>CAWFTE010000010.1:0-773004 GCA_963818675.1 uncultured Solirubrobacterales bacterium | reverse complement strand
GCTCCACGGCAAGCGGTGCGACACCAGCCCGCTCGAGCCGCGCCCGATCCACGTCACCCAGGCCCGCCGTCATCCCACCCACCGGCTCCCACGGCCCCCAGGCCAACGCGATGGCGGGTAGGCCCTGTCCGCGGCGGTGATGCGCGAGCGCATCCACAAACGCGTTGGCGGCAGCATAGTTGCCCTGCCCGGGCGCACCCAACAAACCCGCCGAGGACGAGAACAGGACAAACGCCGCGAGATCGCGGTCCTTGGTCAGCTCGTGCAGGTTCGAAGCCCCGTCGGCCTTCGGAGGCAGCACCCGCTCGAGCCGCTCCTCATCGAGCGATTCGATCGTCGCATCGTCGAGCACCCCGGCCGCGTGCACGACCGCGGTCAGGTCGGGGATCGAATCGAGCAGCGCGCCAGCGCCTCACGATCGGCCACATCGCAGCGCTCGACCCGGCAGCCGGGCTCCGGCTCACCGCCACCACGACTGACGAGCACGACGTCGCCCACGCCGTGGCGCTCGCGCAAATGCCGCGCGAGCAGCCGGCCCAACGCCCCCGTGCCGCCGGTGATCAGCACCGTCCCGCCGCCGAATTCAGGCTCGGCGTCGCCCCCCGGCTCCGCGCGTACCAGCCGCGGCGCCAACAGCTTCCCATCGCGCACCGCCAACTGCGGCTCGCCCACCGCCAGCTCCTCCGGGAGCGCATCACCTTCCACGTCGACGAGCTGGAAGCGGCCGGGATGCTCGGTTTGCGCGCTGCGAACCAACCCCCACACCGCCGCCGCCCACGGATCGGGGCCCTCGAGCGCCACGGCCCCCCGCGTCACTACCACCAGCCGTAAGTCAGCCGCGACCGCGTCCTTCAGGAGCCCGAGCACGCGGGCGCACTCCGAGCGGCCCTCCGCGACTCGCACCACATCGCCGTCCACCGGGCCGCCCGCCGGCACCTCAACCCACTCCACTCGATACAGGAAGCCCTCGTCGGGACGGCGCCTGTCCCCGAGAGCCGCAGCGTCGACCGGCCTGACCGCCACCCGCTCTATCGATGCCACCGGGTGGCCGGTCGGATCGCGCGCATCTATCCGGAGGGATCCGCCACCGTCGCCCGCGACGATCCGCATCCGCAGCGACCTCGCGCCCTGCGCGTGCAACCGCACGCCGCTCCAGGAGAATGGCAGCCGTGGCTCCGGCTCGCCGGCGGCGAGCAGCCCGGCGTGGAACGCCGCGTCGAGCAGCGCCGGGTGCACTCCGAAGCGCTCAGCCTCCACCGTCTGGGTCTCCTCGAGCGCGATCTCGGCGAACAGCTCATCGCCGCGGCGCCACGCCCGCCGGAGATTCTGAAACGCCGGACCGTAGCCAAACCCCTGCTCAGCGAGCCGGTCATAGGCAAACTCCAGCTCGAGCTCTTCGGCCTCCTGCGGCGGCCACGCCTCGGCAAACTCCTCCTGAATGTCGTGGACGTCCGGGGCCAGCGTGCCGCCGGCATGGCGAGTCCACTCACCCTGCTCACCCTCCAGTCGGGAGTGGATCGCGAGCTCGCGCGCGCCCGAGCCATCCGGCGCAGCCACGGTGACCTGGAGCTCCAGGGCGCCGTGCTCGGGGAGGACGAGCGGCGCCTGGAGCGTCAACTCCTCCACCAGCTCGCAGCCGACCTCGGCGCCCGCGCGCAACGCCAGCTCGACAAACCCGGTACCCGGTAACAGCACCGAGTCGAGCACCGCGTGATCGGCCAGCCACGGCTGATCGCTCAGCGAGATGCGGCCGCTCAGCACCCACTCATCGCGTTCGGCGAGCTGGACCACCTCAGCCACCAACGGATGCGCCCAACGATCACTCGAGGACCCGCCCGCGGCCAGCCAGAACCGCTGGCGCTGGAACGGATAGGTCGGCAAATCCACCAGCCGGCCGCCCTCGATCAGCGGCGACCAATCGACCTGCACCCCCTCGACGTGCGCCTGCGCCAGCCCGCGCACCAGCGCCTGGGCCTCCGGGCGATCCTTGCGCTGAAGCGCCACCGCCCCGTCCCCGACCAGCGCGCTCAACGCCGCGTCGGGCCCGAGCTCGAGGAAATGGGAGACCCCGGCCTCACGCGCCCGCGCGATCGCGTCGGCGAAGCGGACCGTGTCACGCACCTGGCGCACCCAATACTCCGGATCAGTGACATCCCCGCCGGCGATGATCGGGATCCGCGGCTCGCTGAACGTCAGCGTTCGGGCGACTTGGCGGAACTCCTCGAGCATCGGCTCCATCAACCGCGAGTGGAACGCGTGGCTGACCCGCAACCGCCGGGTCCGCTCGAACTGCTTCGCCCACCCGTCGAGGATCTTGTCCGGGCCGGCCACCACCACCGCGCGCGGACCGTTCACCGCCGCCACCGAGAGCCCATCATCCAGGACCGCGCGGACCTCATCCTCGCTCGCCTCGACCGCGAGCATCCCCCCACCATCGGGCAGCCCACCCATCAACCGACCCCGCGCCTCCACCAACGCCCGCGCATCCTCCAACGAGAGCACCCCCGCCACATGCGCCGCCGCCAGCTCCCCGATCGAATGACCGACCAAGAACTCCGGCCGCACGCCGAAGGACTCCAACAGCCGGTACAGCGCGACCTCGAACTCGAACAACGCCGGCTGCGCGTTCTCGGTCCGATCGATATCCCCCCCGGGCAACCCACCGAACGCCCCACCGAACGCGGGGAAAAGCTCGGCCAGCTCCGCGCCCATCCCCGCCCGCTGCGCCCCCTGACCCGAGAACACCAACGCCGTCTTGCCCCCCACACTCCGCTGCGGACCCACCAGCTCCCCCTCCACCAGCGCCGCACGCCACTCAAACCGCGCGCGCCCCCGCGCCAACGTGTACGCCACATCCAACCCCGGCCCATCCACACCTTGCACCCGCTCGACCAGCTCCCCCACCGCCGCCTCGCTCCTAGCCGACAACACCCACGGCGCCGACACCGGCACCCACGGCCCCGCCACAGGAAGCCCGTTGACGGCCCGGCGCTCGGGCGCCGGCGCCTCCTCCACGACCACATGCGCATTCGTCCCACTCACCCCAAACGACGAAACGCCAGCCCGCCGGCGCCGCCCGCCATCCACCTCCCACGCCCGCGCCTCGCGCAAAAGCTCAACCGCGCCCGACTCCCAATCCACGTGCGGCGAAGGATCCTCGGCATACAGGCTCCTGGGCAGCACGCCGTGACGCAACGCCATCACCATCTTGATCACCCCCGCCACGCCCGCCGCCGCCTGCGCATGACCAATGTTCGACTTGACCGACCCCAACCACAACGGCTCACCACCACGCTCACGCCCATACGTCGCGAGCAACGCTTGCGCCTCGATCGGGTCGCCGAGCGCCGTACCCGTCCCGTGCGCCTCGACGGCGTCGATGTCGGAGGCTGAGAGCCCCGCCGAGGCCAGCGCGGCGCGGATCACCCGCTCCTGCGACGGGCCGTTCGGCGCCGTCAACCCGTTCGACGCGCCATCCTGATTGACCGCCGAACCCCGCACCACCGCCAACACCCCATGCCCCAAGCGCTCCGCGTCGGAAAGGCGCTCGAGCAGCACCAGCCCCGCCCCCTCCGACCAACCCACCCCATCCGCCGCACCCGAAAACGACTTACACCGACCATCCCGCGACAACCCCCGCTGACGACTGAAGCCCACGAACGCGCCGGGACTCGCCAGCACCGTCACCCCACCCGCCAGCGCCAGCGAACACTCCCCACCCCGCAACGCCTGACACGCCAAATGCAACGCCACCAACGACGAGGAGCACGCCGTATCCACGCTCACCGCCGGTCCCTCCAACCCCAACGTGTACGCCACGCGGCCGGATACGACGCTACCCCCCACGCTCGACACGGCGTAGCCCTCCAGCTCCACCGAGCCAAGCCCGCCGAAGCCGTAGTCGGCGACGCTCACGCCCGCGAACACGCCCGTATCGCTGCCGCGCAACGAGCTCGGATCGATCCCCGCCCGCTCGAACGCCTCCCACGCCGTCTCCAACAACAACCGCTGCTGCGGATCCATCGCGAGTGCCTCGCGGGGACCGATCCCGAAGAACCCCGGGTCGAACTCGCCCGCGTCATACAGGAAGCCGCCCTCCCGCACGTAAGTCGTGCCGGGATGATCCGGATCCGGGTCATACAACCGCTCGAGATCCCAACCCCGATCGGCCGGGAACCCCGAGATCGCATCTGTGCCCGACACCACCAGCTCCCACAAACCCTCCGGCGAACGCACCCCACCCGGGAACCGACACGCCAACGACACGATCGCCACCGGCTCCTCCGTCCGCGGGGCACGCCGGCGCACCGGCAGCCGCTCGCGCTCCACCCCCTCCGCCTTCCCGCGCAGATACACCGCCACCGCGACCGGCGTGGGGTGGTCGAACAGGAGTGTCGCCGGCAACCGCAGCCCAGTCACCTGCGTGAGCCGGTTGCGCAGCTCGACTGCCGCCAGCGAGTCGAACCCCAACTCCTTGAACGCGCGCTCCGGCTCGACCGCCTCCACCTCCGGATGACCCAGCACCCCCGCAACGTGGGTGCGCACCAGTTCCAGGACGACTGCATCACGCTCTGCCTCAGGCGCCTCCGCCAACCGCCGCGCCAGCGACCCATCGGCCGCCGCACGCCGCGCCGGCACGCGCACGAGACCCCGAAGCAACGACGAAACCGATCCAGTACGAGCTTGCGAGCGCAGCGCCGAAAAATCGATCTCGACGGGTACGAGTTGCGCGTCGGCTCGACCGCACGCGTCGTCGAACAGCTCGAGCGCGCGCTCGAGCTCGAGCGGCGCGATCCCGCCCTGGCGCATCCGCGCGCGGTCGGCGCTGCCCAGCCCTGCGGCCATGCCGGCGGTGTGCTCCCAGGGCCCCCAGGCGAGCGACGTCGCCGGCAATCCCCGCGCCCGCCGGTGCTCCGCGAGCGCATCCAGGAACGCGTTCGCCGCCGCGTAGTTCGCCTGGCCCGCCGAGCCAAGGATCGCCGCTACCGAGGAGAAGAGCACGAACGTGGCGAGGTCGAGGCCCTGCGTCAGCTCGTGGAGGTGGAGCGCCGCGTCCGCCTTTGGACGCAGCACGTGGTCGAGGTGGTCCTCGTCGAGCGATTCGAGCGTGCCGTCGTCGATCGCTCCGGCAGCGTGGATCACCGCCGTGAGCTCCGGGATCGATTCGATCAGCGCCGCGAGCGCCTCGCGGTCGCCGATGTCGCATCGCTCGACGCGACACCCCACCTCCGGCTCGCCGCCACGACGGCTGACCAGGACAATGTCGCGCACGCCGTGGTGCTCGCGCAAGTGGCGCGCGATCAGCCTACCCAGGGCACCGGTGCCGCCGGTGATCAGAACCGTCCCGTCGCCGAAGGCGGGGGCCTCGCTCGCCCCCTTGATGCGCGCGAGTCGCGGCGCGAGCAGCTTCCCTTCGCGCACGGCCAGCTGCGGCTCACCGAGCGCAAGCTGGTTGGGGAGCGCATCTCTGTCGGCGTCGACCAGCACGAACCGCCCAGGATGCTCCGCCTGCGCGCTGCGCACCAACCCCCACACTGCCGCCGCCCACGGATCGGGATCGTCGACGGCTACCGCGCCGCGTGTGACGAATACCAGCCGTTCGTCGCCGGCCAGGCGCTCCTTCAGGAGGGCGAGGACGCGCGCGCACTCCGAGCGTTCGCCGTCGACGCGGACGACCTCGTACGGCTCGTCGTCCGCCGGCGCCGCGGGCTGCACCTCGACCCACTCGACGCCGTACAGCGGCACCCTGCGCGCCGCGCGGAGCGTCTGGGCGTCGAGCGGCTCGGTGCGCACGCGTTCCACCGACAGCACCGGAGCACCGGATTCGTCGAGGGCGGTGAGCCGCCACGCACCCTCGCCGCCCGCGGGCGTGATGTGCGCCCGCAGCGAGACGGCACCGGGGCTGTAGTGCCGCACGCCGGACCACTCCGACGCAAATCCATCCTCGGCCACCGTGCGCAGTGCGTCGTCGAGCAGCGCCGGGTGGAGGCTGAAGCGCCCGGCCTCGGCCGCTTGCGAATCGGGCAGCGCTACGTCTGCCGACGGTTGGCCTTCGGGGGCGACAAACGGAGCCTCCGGCGCGCCGGGGATGAGGCGTCCGCGCGCGTGGCGCACCCACTCCTGGTCCTCGCCCTCTGCGCGTGCATGAATCGAGACATCACGCCCTCCGTCATCGTCCGCGCTGGCCACGAGCACCTGCACCTCTAGCGGGGCGCGCTCCGGGAGAACGAGCGGCGTCTCGATCACGAGCTCGTCGATCACCTCGCAGCCGACCTCCGCGCCCGCCCGGAGCGCGAACTCGATGAACGCGGCCGCGGGCACGAGCGGGGTGTCGAGCCACGGTTGAGCGCCGAGCCGCAGACGTCCGGTCAGCAGCCGCTCGTCGCGGCCCGCTACCGAGACGGTCGCCTCGAGCAGCGGGTGGTCGGCTGGGTCGCGCGCGCCCGTGCCGGCGGCGAGCCAGTACCACTCGCGCTGGAACGGATAGGTCGGCAAATCCACCGTCCGGCCGCCCTCGATCAGCGGTGACCAATCGACCTCGACCCCCTGGATGTGCGCGTGGGCGAGGCCGCGCACGAGCGCCTGGGCCTCCGGGCGATCCTTGCGCTGAAGCGCCACCGCGCCCGTCGCCGACCAGCGCGCTCAACCCCGCGTCGGGCCCGAGCTCGAGGAAATGGGAGACCCCGGCCTCACGCGCCCGCGCGATCGCGTCGGCGAAGCGGACCGTGTCACGCACCTGGCGCACCCAATACTCAGGATCAGTGACATCCCCGCCGGCGATGATCGGGATCCGCGGCTCGCTGAACGTCAGCGTTCGGGCGACTTGGCGGAACTCCTCGAGCATCGGCTCCATCAACCGCGAGTGGAACGCGTGGCTGACCCGCAACCGCCGGGAACGCTCAAACCGCTTCGCCCACCCGTCGAGGATCTTGTCCGGGCCGGCCACCACCACCGCGCGCGGACCGTTCACCGCCGCCACCGAGAGCCCATCATCCAGGACCCCGCGGACCTCATCCTCGCTCGCCTCGACCGCGAGCATCCCCCCACCATCGGGCAGCCCACCCATCAACCGACCCCGCGCCTCCACCAACGCCCGCGCATCCTCCAACGAGAGCACCCCCGCCACATGCGCCGCCGCCAGCTCCCCGATCGAATGACCGACCAAGAAACTCCGGCCGCACCCCGAAGGACTCCAACAGCCGGTAGAGCGCGACCTCGAACTCGAACAACGCCGGCTGCGCATTCTCGGTCCGATCGATATCCCCCCCGGGCAACCCACCGAACACCCCACCGAACGCGGGGAAAAGCTCGGCCAGCTCCGCGCCCATCCCCGCCCGCTGCGCCCCCTGACCCGAGAACACAAACGCCGTCTTGCCCCCCACACTCCGCTGCGGACCCACCAGCTCCCCCTCCACCAGCGCCGCACGCCACTCAAACCGCGCGCGCCCCCGCGCCAACGTGTACGCCACATCCAACCCCGGCCCATCCACACCCTGCACCCGCTCGACCAACTCCCCCACCGCCGCCTCGCTCCTAGCCGACAGCACCCACGGCGCCGCCACAGGACAGCCGCGACCCGTTGACGGCCCGGCGCTCGGGCGCCGGCGCCTCCTCCAAGATCACATGCGCATTCGTCCCACTCACCCCAAACGACGAGACCCCCGCCCGCCGACGCCGCCCGCCATCCACCTCCCACGCCCGCGCCTCGCGCAAAAGCTCAACCGCGCCCGACTCCCAGTCCACATGCGGCGAAGGCTCCTCGGCATACAGGCTCCTGGGCAGCACGCCGTGGCGCAACGCCATCACCATCTTGATCACCCCGGCCACGCCCGCCGCCGCCTGCGCATGACCAATGTTCGACTTGACCGACCCCAACCACAACGGCTCACCACCACGCTCACGCCCATACGTCGCCAGCAACGCCTGCGCCTCAATCGGGTCGCCGAGCTCCGTACCCGTCCCGTGCGCCTCGACGGCGTCGATGTCGGAGGCTGAGAGCCCCGCCGAGGCCAGCGCGGCGCGGATCACCCGCTCCTGCGACGGGCCGTTCGGCGCCGTCAACCCATTCGACGCACCATCCTGATTGACCGCCGAACCCCGCACCACCGCCAACACCCCATGCCCCAAGCGCTCCGCGTCGGAAAGGCGCTCGAGCAGCACCAGCCCCGCCCCCTCCGACCAACCCACCCCATCCGCCGCGCCGGAGAACGACTTGCAGCGGCCGTCCGGCGACAGCGCGCGCTGCCGGCTGAAGCTGATGAACACGCTCGGCGACGCGAGCACGGACACGCCGCCGGCGAGCGCGAGCGAGCACTCGCCGTGGCGTAGCGCCTGACACGCCAGATGCAACGCGACCAATGACGATGAACACGCCGTGTCCACCGTGACCGCTGGCCCCTCGAGGCCCAACGTGTAGGCAAGCCGCCCCGATACCACGCTGGGCGTGACACCGGAGGTGCCGAGGTAGCCTTCGAGCTCGGGCGGGGGCGTCCCGCCCTGGCCGTAGTCCTGGTACATCACGCCGGCGAAAACGCCCGTGTCGCTGCCGCGCAACAGGCTTGGGCCAAGTCCCGCGCGCTCGAACGCCTCCCACGCTGCCTCGAGCAGCAGTCGCTGCTGGGGATCCATCGCGAGTGCCTCGCGTGGCGCGATCCCGAAGAACGCGGCGTCGAACTCGCCCGCGTCGTGCAGGAATCCGCCCTCGCGCGTATACGAGGTCCCGGGGTGGTCGGGGTCAGGGTCGTAGAGGCGCTCGAGGTCCCAGCCGCGGTTCGTCGGGAAGCCTGAGATCGCATCCCGACCCGAGGCCACGAGCTCCCACAGATCTTCTGGCGAGCGAACGCCCCCCGGGTAACGACACGCCGTCGACACGATTGCGATCGGCTCATCGACGCGCTGCTCGAGCTCGAGGATGCGCCGGCGGGCCTGGCGCAGCTCGCTCGTCACCCGTCTCAGGTAGCCGACGACCTTCTCCCCTTCGGCCGCTTGCCGGCCGTCCCCGGGCCGCGGCTCGGACCCCGTCAAGCGCCCAACTCCTCTTCGATGATCTCGAAGATCTCGCCGACGGACGCCGCCTCGAGATCATCGGTGCCGCCTCCGTCGGCCGAGCCGTGCTTCGACCCGTTGAGGAGGTACGACTGTAGCCGCGCATTGATCGCGCGCAGTCGAGCGCCGACCCGGTGGCGATCGCCGCCGTCTGCGGTGATCGCGGCGACGAGCGAGTCGAGCTGGTCGAGCTGCTCCTCCACGCGCGGCTGCACCTGCCGGGCATCTCCGAGCTGCTCGCAGACAAACCGGGCCACTGCCGCGGCGGTCGGGTGGTCGAAGACGAGCGTCGCGGGTAGGCGCAGCCCGGTTGCCTTGCCGAGGCGGTTGCGCAACTCGACCGCCGCGAGCGAGTCGAACCCAAGCTCCTTGAACGCTCGTTGCGGGTCGACCGCGTCCGGGCCGGGATGACCGAGCACGGCCGCGACGTGGGTGCGGACGAGCTCGAGGACGACCGCCTCGCGCTCGCCCTCCGGTGTCTCGGCGATACGGCGCGCGTCCGAGGCGAACGCCCCGGGGCGCTTCGCTGGCACCGGCACGAGGCCGTGCAGCATCGGCGCGATCAGCCCCGAGCGCGCCTGCGCTCGCAGCACGCCGAGATCGAGCCGCACCGGCACGAGGTGCGCCTCGCCAGACGCGCACGTGAGATCGAACAGCTCAAGGCCGCGCTCGGTATCGAGCGGCAGCATCCCCATCCGCGCGTGGATCTGCTCGCCGCGGTGCTTGCGCTCCGAAGCGCTGCCATTGCTGCCCATGCCAGTGACCTCGCCCCACAGCCCCCACGCGAGCGATGTGGCGGCCAGCCCGTTCGCGCGGCGGTGCTCGGCCAGCGCATCGAGAAAGACGTTCGCCGCCGAGTAGTTCGCCTGTCCGGCGCCGCCGAGAACGGTGATCGCCGAGGAGAACATCACGAACGCTGACAGCTCGCGCTCGCGTGTCAGCTCGTGCAGATTCAACGCCGCGTCGGCCTTCGGGCGCCAGACTCGCTCCAGCTGCTCGGCCTCGAGCGCCTCGAGCGTCGCGTCGTCCATCACGCCGGCGGTATGGATGACGGCGGTGAGATTCGGGATCGTGCCGAGCAGTCGCGCGAGCGCGTCGCGATCGGCCACGTCGCAGGCCTCGATGCGGCAGCCTAGCTTGGCCGCGAGCTCGGCGGCGCCGGGCGCCTGCGGGCCGCGGCGGCTCACGAGCACGAGGTCGTGTATCCCGTGCCGATCACGCAGGTGACGCGCGACGAGCGCACCGAGACCACCGGTGCCGCCCGTGATCAACACCGTGCCGTCGCCGAAGTCGAAGGTGGCGCGTTGCGTCGCCTGCGCGCGAACGAGTCGGGGCACGCGCAGCTTGCCGCCGCGTACGGCGAGCTGCGGCTCCTCACTCACTAGCGCCGCCTTCCAGGAATCGTCGTCGCCGTCGACGTCCACGAGCTGGAAGCGTCCAGGGTGCTCGGCCTGTGCACTGCGCACGAGCCCCCACACCGCCGCCGCCCACGGATCGGGATCGTCGACGGCCATCGCCTTCCGCGTGACCACTACGAGTGGCTCGTCCCCGGCGATTGCGTTCTTCATCGCGTTCAGCACGCGCGCGCACGCCAAGCGCTCGCTGCGGACGTGCACGACCTCGGCCTCCCGCGGCGGCGACCCATTGGTCGCCGGCGCTGCGATCTCACGCCACTCGACGCGATACACGTCGCGCGCTCGGCGCGCGCCGCCGAGCTGACCGGCGTCCAGCGTCCGCGTGATCAGCCGCTCCACCGAGAGCACGGGCGCTCCAGACTCATCTCGCGCCGCGAGCGACAGCGATCCGCTGTCCTGGCTGGGGACGATCCGCACTCGCAGCAGCCTCGCGCCCTGCGCGTGCAACCGCACGCCGCTCCAGGAGAATGGCAGCCGTGGCTCCGGCTCGCCGGCGGCGAGCAGCCCGGCGTGGAACGCCGCGTCGAGCAGCGCCGGGTGCACTCCGAAGCGCTCAGCCTCCACCGTCTGGGTCTCCTCGAGCGCGATCTCGGCGAACAGCTCATCGCCGCGGCGCCACGCCCGCCGGAGGTTCTGAAACGCCGGACCGTAGCCAAACCCCTGCTCAGCGAGCCGGTCATAGGCAAACTCCAGCTCGAGCTCTTCGGCCTCCTGCGGCGGCCACGCCTCGGCAAACTCCTCCTGAATGTCGTGGACGTCCGGGGCCAGCGTGCCGCCGGCATGGCGAGTCCACTCACCCTGCTCACCCTCCAGTCGGGAGTGGATCGCGAGCTCGCGCGCGCCCGAGCCATCCGGCGCAGCCACGGTGACCTGGAGCTCCAGGGCGCCGTGCTCGGGGAGGACGAGCGGCGCCTGGAGCGTCAACTCCTCCACCAGCTCGCAGCCGACCTCGGCGCCCGCGCGCAACGCCAGCTCGACAAACCCGGTACCCGGTAACAGCACCGAGTCGAGCACCGCATGATCGGCCAGCCACGGCTGATCGCTCAGCGAGATGCGGCCGCTCAGCACCCACTCATCGCGTTCGGCGAGCTGGACCACCTCGGCCACCAACGGATGCGCCCAACGATCACTCGAGGACCCGCCCGCGGCCAGCCAGAACCGCTGGCGCTGGAACGGATAGGTCGGCAAATCCACCAGCCGGCCGCCCTCGATCAGCGGCGACCAATCGACCTGCACCCCCTCGACGTGCGCCTGCGCCAGCCCGCGCACCAGCGCCTGGGCCTCCGGGCGATCCTTGCGCTGAAGCGCCACCGCCCCGTCCCCGACCAGCGCGCTCAACGCCGCGTCGGGCCCGAGCTCGAGGAAATGGGAGACCCCGGCCTCACGCGCCCGCGCGATCGCGTCGGCGAAGCGGACCGTGTCACGGACCTGGCGCACCCAATACTCCGGATCAGTGACATCCCCGCCGGCGATGATCGGGATCCGCGGCTCGCTGAACGTCAGCGTTCGGGCGACTTGGCGGAACTCCTCGAGCATCGGCTCCATCAACCGCGAGTGGAACGCGTGGCTGACCCGCAACCGCCGGGAACGCTCGAACTGCTTCGCCCACCCGTCGAGGATCTTGTCCGGGCCGGCCACCACCACCGCGCGCGGCCCGTTCACCGCCGCCACCGAGAGCCCATCATCCAGGACCGCCCGGACCTCATCCTCGCTCGCCTCGACCGCGAGCATCCCCCCACCATCGGGCAGCCCACCCATCAACCGACCCCGCGCCTCCACCAACGCCCGCGCATCCTCCAACGAGAGCACCCCCGCCACATGCGCCGCCGCCAGCTCCCCGATCGAATGACCGACCAGAAACTCCGGCCGCACGCCGAAGGACTCCAACAGCCGGTACAGCGCGACCTCGAACTCGAACAACGCCGGCTGCGCGTTCTCGGTCCGATCGATATCCCCCCCGGGCAACCCACCGAACGCCCCACCGAACGCGGGGAAAAGCTCGGCCAGCTCCGCGCCCATCCCCGCCCGCTGCGCCCCCTGACCCGAGAACACAAACGCCGTCTTGCCCCCCACACTCCGCTGCGGACCCACCAGCTCCCCCTCCACCAGCGCCGCACGCCACTCAAACCGCGCGCGCCCCCGCGCCAACGTGTACGCCACATCCAACCCCGGCCCATCCACACCTTGCACCCGCTCGACCAACTCCCCCACCGCCGCCTCGCTCCTAGCCGACAGCACCCACGGCGCCGACACCGGCGACCGCGGACCCTCGGTCGGCGGGCGCTCCACCACCGGCGCCTCCTCCAAGACCACATGCGCATTCGTCCCACTCACCCCAAACGACGAAACGCCAGCCCGCCGACGCCGCCCGCCATCCACCTCCCACGCCCGCGCCTCGCGCAAAAGCTCAACCGCGCCCGACTCCCAATCCACGTGCGGCGAAGGATCCTCGGCATACAGGCTCCTGGGCAGCACGCCGTGACGCAACGCCATCACCATCTTGATCACCCCCGCCACGCCCGCCGCCGCCTGCGCATGACCAATGTTCGACTTGACCGACCCCAACCACAACGGCTCACCACCACGCTCACGCCCATACGTCGCCAGCAACGCCTGCGCCTCAATCGGATCCCCCAGCTTCGTCCCCGTCCCATGCCCCTCCACCACATCAACCTCCGCCGCGGAAAGGCCGGCCGACGCGAGCGCCTGCGCGATCACCCGCTCCTGCGACGGGCCGTTCGGCGCCGTCAACCCGTTCGACGCGCCATCCTGATTGACCGCCGAACCCCGCACCACCGCCAACACCCCATGCCCCAAGCGCTCCGCGTCCGACAGGCGCTCCAACAGCACCAACCCCGCCCCCTCAGACCAACCCACCCCATCCGCCGCACCCGAAAACGACTTACACCGACCATCCCGCGACAACCCCCGCTGACGACTGAAGCCCACGAACGCGCCGGGACTCGCCAGCACCGTCACCCCACCCGCCAGCGCCAGCGAACACTCCCCACCCCGCAACGCCTGACACGCCAAATGCAACGCCACCAACGACGAGGAGCACGCCGTATCCACCGTGACTGCCGGTCCCTCGAGTCCGAACGCGTACGCCACCCGCCCCGACACGACGCTGCCGTGGACGCCCGCGCCGAGATAGCCCTCGAGCTCCGCCGGGAGAGGCGCCCCGAGCCCGTAATCCTGGTACATCACCCCGGCGAACACGCCCGTGTCGCTGCCACGCAACGAGCTCGGATCGATCCCCGCCCGCTCAAACGCCTCCCACGCCGTCTCCAACAACAACCGCTGCTGCGGATCCATCCCCAGCGCCTCCCGCGGACCGATCCCGAAGAACGCGGCGTCAAATTCGCCGGCGTCATACAGGAACCCGCCCTCCCGCGTGTACGAGGTCCCGGGATGATCCGGATCCGGGTCATACAACCGCTCCAGATCCCAACCCCGATCCTCGGGAAAGCCGCCCACCGCGTCGCCACCACTGGCCACCAGCTCCCAGAGGTCCTCCGGCGAGCGCACCCCGCCCGGGTACCGGCACGCCATCGACACGATCGCCACCGGCTCCTCGGTCCGCGAGGCACGCCGGCGCACCGGCATGCCGCTCGCGCTCCACCCCCTCCGCCTGCTCGTGCACGAACCGCGCCACCGCGACCGGGTCGGATAGTCGAAGACGAGCGTCGCCGGCAACCGCAACCCACTCGCCTGGCCCAGCCGGTTGCGCAGCTCGACCGCCGCCAGCGAATCGAACCCCAGCTCCTTGAACGCGCGCTCCGGCTCCACCGCCTCCGGACCGGAATCACCCAACACCGCAGCCACCTGCGCGCGCACGAGATCCAGCACAACCCCCTCGCGCTCGGCCTCGGGCGTCTCCGCCAACCGCCGCGCCAGCGACCCGCCGGCCGCCGCACGCCGCGCCGGCACGCGCACCAGACCACGCAGCATCGGCGCCATCAGCCCGTCCCGTGCCTGTGCGCGCAGCGCAGCAAGATCGAGCCGCACCGGCACGAGATGCGCCTCGGCCGACGCGCACGCGAGATCGAAGAGCTCAAGACCGCGATCGGTATCGAGCGGCAGCATCCCCATCCGGGCGTGGATCTGCTCGCCCCGGCGCTCACGCTCGGCGGCGGATGTAGCCCCGCCCATGCCGGTCGCCCGACCCCACAGCCCCCACGCGAGCGACGTGGCAGGCAGCCCCTCCGCCAGCCGGTGCGCCGCGAGCGCATCCAAGAACGAGTTCGCCGCCGCGTAGTTGCCCTGCCCCGCGCCACCCAGAACCGTGATCGCCGAGGAGAACATCACAAACGCCGACAGCCCCCGCTCGCGCGTCAACTCGTGCAGGTTCCAAGCACCATCGGCCTTCGGACGCAAGACCTCCTCGAGCCGCTCGTCGTCCAACGACTCCAAGGTCCCGTCGTCCATCACCCCAGCGGTGTGCACCACCGCCGTCAGGTCAGCAATCGAATCGAGCAGCGCCGCCAACGCGCCGCGATCGGCCACATCGCAGGCCTCGACCCGGCAGCCGAGCTCGGCCGCCAGCTCGGCGGCGCCGGGCGCCTGCGGGCCGCGGCGGCTCACCAGCACAAGATCCCGGACACCATGGCGCTCACGCAAATGACGCGCCACCACCGCCCCCAGGCCACCCGTGCCGCCAGTGACCAGCACCGTGCCGACCCCGAAATCGAGCTCAGCCTCGCCCCCCGCCTCCGCGCGAACCAACCGCGGCGCCAACAGCCTCCCATCACGCACCGCCAACTGCGGCTCATCAACCGCAAGCTCCTCCGGAAGCGCACCGCCCTCCACATCAACCAGCACAAACCGCCCCGGATGCTCCGCCTGCGCACTGCGCACCAACCCCCACACCGCCGCCCCCCACGGATCCGGATCCGGGGCCGCCACCGCCCCCCGCGTCACCACCACCAGCCGCGAATCCCCCGCCACCGCCTCCTTCAACGCCCCAAGCACCCTCACGCACCCCGACCGGCCGCCCCCACGCTCGACCTGCACGACCTCGCCGTCCACCGACTCGCCCCCCGGCACCTCAACCCACTCCACCCGATAAAGCGCACCCTCCCCCGCGCCACGCGCGCCGGCCAACTGCCCAGCATCGATCGTCCGCGCCACCAGCCGCTCCACCCCGAGCACCGGCGCGCCCGACTGATCAACCGCGGTAACACTCGTCGCCCGCTCCCCCGGCGCCGGCGCGATCCGCACCCGCAGCCACGACACCCCCTCCGCATGTAACCGCACGCCACGCCACGAGAACGGGAGCCGCGGCGTCGATTCGCCGGCGGCGAGCAGCCCGGCGTGGAACGATGCGTCGAGAAGCGCCGGGTGCAGCCCGAAGCGCTCGGCGTCCCCCGCGGCGGCCTGCGCCTCATCGAGTGCGACCTCGGCGAACACCTCATCCCCCCGCCGCCACGCCCGGCGCAGATTCTGGAACGCCGGGCCATAGCCGAACCCCTGCTCCGCGAGCCGGTCATAGGCGAGCTCCGCCGCCAGTGGTTCGGCCCCCTCGGGCGGCCACGCCTCGGCCGCAAGCCGCTCAAAGTCCCGATCGCCGTCCCCGCCCTCGCAGGTCAGCATCCCACCCGCGTGTCGAATCCACTCCCCCTGCTCACCCTCGGGCCGCGAGTAGATCGCGATCTCACGACGACCGCCGTCATCCACACCACCGACGGTCACCTGGAGCTGCACCGCACCTCGCCGCGGCAGCACCAGCGGCGCCTCGAGCGCCAACTCCTCCACGACCTCACACCCCACCTCGGCGCCCGCCCGCAACGCCAGCTCAACAAACGCCGTGCCCGGCAAAAGCACCGTCTCGAGCACCGCATGGTCGGCCAGCCACGGCAGGGCATCGAGCGACAGCTGCCCGGTGAAAAGCCATTCGTCGCGATCGCCGGCGACTGGCACAGCGCTGTCGACGAGCGGGTGCTCACTCGCGTCCGCGACGGTGCCCGCCGGCAGCCAGAACCGCTGACGCTGGAAGGGATAGGTCGGCAGCTCCACCGTCCGGCCGCCCTCGATCAGCGGTGACCAGTCGACCTCGACCCCCTGGATGTGCGCGTGGGCGAGGCCGCGCACGAGCGCCTGTGCCTCCGGGCGTTCCTTGCGCTGAAGCGCCACCGCGCCCTCGCCGACCAGGGCGCTCAACGCCGCGTCGGGCCCGAGCTCGAGGAAATGGGAGACCCCGGCCTCGCGCGCCCGCTCGATCGCGTCGGCGAAGCGGACCGTGTCACGGACCTGGCGCACCCAATACTCCGGATCAGTGACATCCCCGCCGGCGATGATCGGGATCCGCGGCTCGTTGAACGTCAGCGTTCGGGCGACTTGGCGGAATTCCTCGAGCATCGGCTCCATCAACCGCGAGTGGAACGCGTGGCTGACCCGCAACCGCCGGGTCCGCTCGAACTTCTTCGCCCACCCGTCGAGGATCTTGTCCGGGCCGGCCACCACCACCGCGCGCGGCCCGTTCACCGCCGCCACCGAGAGCCCATCATCCAGGACCCCGCGGACCTCATCCTCGGAGGCCTCGACCGCGAGCATCCCCCCACCATCGGGCAGCCCGCCCATCAACCGACCCCGCGCCTCCACCAACGCCCGCGCATCCTCCAACGAGAGCACCCCCGCCACATGCGCCGCCGCCAGCTCCCCGATCGAGTGGCCGACCAAGAACTCCGGCTTGACCCCGAAGGACTCCAACAGCCGGTAGAGCGCGACCTCGAACTCGAACAACGCCGGCTGCGCCTTCTCGGTCCGATCGATATCCCCCCCGGGCAACCCACCGAACGCCCCACCGAACGCGGGGAAGAGCTCGGCCAGCTCCGCGCCCATGCCGGCCCGCTGCGCCCCCTGGCCGGAGAACACCAACGCCGTCTTGCCCGCCACACTCCGCTGCGGACCCACCAGCTCCCCGTCCACCAGCGCGGCACGCCACTCAAACCGCGCGCGCCCCCGCGCCAACGTGTACGCCACATCCAACCCCGGCCCATCCACACCTTGCACCCGCTCGACCAGCTCCCCCACCGCCGCCTCGCTCTTGGCCGACAACACCCACGGCGCCGCCACAGGAAGCCCGTTGACGGCCCGGCGCTCGGGCGCCGGCGCCTCCTCCAAGATCACATGCGCATTCGTCCCACTCACCCCAAACGACGAGATCCCCGCCCGCCGGCGCCGCCCGCCATCCACCTCCCACGCCCGCGCCTCGCGCAAAAGCTCAACCGCGCCTGACTCCCAGTCCACGTGCGGCGTCGGATCCTCGGCATACAGGCTCCTGGGCAGCAGCCCGTGGCGCAACGCCATCACCATCTTGATCACGCCCGCCACCCCGGCCGCCGCCTGCGCGTGACCGATGTTCGACTTGACCGACCCAATCCACAGCGGCTCACCATCACGCTCACGCCCATACGTCGCCAGCAACGCCTGCGCCTCAATCGGATCGCCCAGCGGAGTGCCCGTCCCGTGCGCCTCCACCACATCAACCTCCGCCGCGGAAAGGCCGGCCGAGGCCAGCGCCTGCGCGATCACCCGCTCCTGCGACGGGCCGTTCGGCGCCGTCAACCCGTTCGACGCGCCATCCTGATTGACCGCTGAACCGCCCATCACCGCCAGCACCTCATGCCCCAAGCGCTCCGCGTCGGAGAGGCGCTCGAGCAGCACCAACCCCGCCCCCTCAGACCAACCCACCCCATCCGCCGCACCGGAGAACGACTTGCACCGACCATCCGGCGACAGGGCGCGCTGGCGGCTGAAGCCGAGGAAGAGCAATGGCGTGGCCAGCACCGTGACCCCACCCGCGAGCGCCAGCGAGCACTCGCCACCCCGCAGCGCCTGACACGCCAGATGCAACGCGACCAACGACGACGAGCACGCCGTATCCACCGTGACCGCCGGTCCCTCGAGGCCGAACGTGTACGCCACCCGCCCCGACACCACGCTCGGCGTGACGCCGGAGGTCCCGAGGTAGCCCTCGAGCTCCGCGGGCAGGCGTGCGCCGAGCCCGTAGTCCTGGTACATCACCCCGGCGAACACGCCCGTGTCGCTGCCACGCAACGAGCTCGGATCGATCCCCGCCCGCTCAAACGCCTCCCACGCCGTCTCCAACAACAACCGCTGCTGCGGATCCATCCCCAGCGCCTCCCGCGGACCGATCCCGAAGAACCCCGCGTCGAACTCGCCCGCGTCATACAGGAACCCGCCCTCCCGCGTGTACGAGGTCCCGGGATGATCCGGATCCGGGTCATACAACCGCTCCAGATCCCAACCCCGATCCTCGGGGAAGCCGCCCACCGCGTCGCCACCACTGGCCACCAGCTCCCAGAGGTCCTCCGGCGAGCGCACCCCGCCGGGGTAGCGGCACGCCATCGACACGATCGCCACCGGCTCCTCGGTCCGCGAGGCACGCCGGCGCACCGGCAGCCGCTCGCGCTCCACCCCCTCCGCCTGCTCGTGCACGAACCGCGCCACCGCGACCGAGGTGGGGTGGTCGAAGACGAGCGTCGCCGGCAGTCGCAGCCCACTCGCCTGGCCCAGCCGGTTGCGCAGCTCGACCGCCGCCAGCGAATCGAACCCCAGCTCCTTGAACGCGCGCTCCGGCTCCACCGCCTCCGGACCGGAATCACCCAACACCGCAGCCACCTGCGCGCGCACGAGATCCAGCACAACCCCCTCGCGCTCGGCCTCGGGCGTCTCCGCCAACCGCCGCGCCAGCGACCCGCCGGCCGCCGCACGCCGCGCCGGCACGCGCACGAGGGCACGAAGCATCGGCGCGAGCAGCTCCGAGCGCGCTTGCGCTCGCAGCACCGCGAAGTCGAGCTGTACCGGCACGAGCGCCGCATCACCGAGCGCGCACGCGAGATCAAAGAGCTCAAGACCGCGATCGGTATCGAGCGGCAGCATCCCCATCCGGGCGTGGATCTGCTCGCCGCGACGCTCGCGCTCGGTCTCGCTCAGCTCCCCGCCCATGCCGCTCGCCTGACCCCACAGCCCCCACGCGAGCGACGTGGCAGGCAGCCCCTCCGCCAGCCGGTGCGCCGCGAGCGCATCCAAGAACGAGTTCGCCGCCGCGTAGTTGCCCTGCCCCGCGCCACCCAGAACCGTGATCGCCGAGGAGAACATCACAAACGCCGACAGCCCCCGCTCGCGCGTCAACTCGTGCAGGTTCCAAGCACCATCGGCCTTCGGACGCAAGACCTCCTCGAGCCGCTCGTCGTCCAACGACTCCAAGGTCCCGTCGTCCATCACCCCAGCGGTGTGCACCACCGCCGTCAGGTCAGCAATCGAATCGAGCAGCGCCGCCAACGCGCCGCGATCGGCCACATCGCAGGCCTCGACCCGGCAGCCGAGCTCGGCCGCCAGCTCGGCGGCGCCGGGCGCCTGCGGGCCGCGGCGGCTCACCAGCACAAGATCCCGGACACCATGGCGCTCACGCAAATGACGCGCCACCACCGCCCCCAGGCCACCCGTGCCGCCAGTGACCAGCACCGTGCCGACCCCGAAATCGAGCTCAGCCTCGCCCCCCGCCTCCGCGCGAACCAACCGCGGCGCCAACAGCCTCCCATCACGCACCGCCAACTGCGGCTCATCAACCGCAAGCTCCTCCGGAAGCGCACCGCCCTCCACATCAACCAGCACAAACCGCCCCGGATGCTCCGCCTGCGCACTGCGCACCAACCCCCACACCGCCGCCCCCCACGGATCCGGATCCGGGGCCGCCACCGCCCCCCGCGTCACCACCACCAGCCGCGAATCCCCCGCCACCGCCTCCTTCAACGCCCCAAGCACCCTCACGCACCCCGACCGGCCGCCCCCACGCTCGACCTGCACGACCTCGCCGTCCACCGACTCGCCCCCCGGCACCTCAACCCACTCCACCCGATAAAGCGCACCCTCCCCCGCGCCACGCGCGCCGGCCAACTGCCCAGCATCGATCGTCCGCGCCACCAGCCGCTCCACCCCGAGCACCGGCGCGCCCGACTGATCAACCGCGGTAACACTCGTCGCCCGCTCCCCCGGCGCCGGCGCGATCCGCACCCGCAGCGACCTCGCGCACGCAGCGTGCAATCGCACGCCATTCCACGAGAACGGCAGGGCCGGCGTGCCGCGGTCGGCCACATCGAGTGAGATCGCGTGCAGCGCGGCGTCGAACAGCGCCGGGTGCAGCCCGAAGCGCTCGGCCTCCGCCGCCTGTGCCTCGTCGAGCGTGACTTCGGCGAACACCTCATCCCCCCGCCGCCACGCCCGGCGCAGATTCTGGAACGCCGGGCCATAGCCGAACCCCTGCTCCGCCAGGTCGTCGTACACGGGCTCCAAGTCGACTGGCTCGGCCCCCTCGGGCGGCCACGCCTCGGCCGTGAACCGCTCGAGCGCATTCTCTGCCGTGGCGCTCCGCGCGATCCCCAGCACCCCGGTGCCGTGGCGCGTCCACTCCCCCTGCTCACCCTCGGGCCGCGAGTAGATCGCGATCTCACGACGACCGCCGTCATCCACACCACCGACGGTCACCTGGAGCTGCACCGCACCTCGCCGCGGCAGCACCAGCGGCGCCTCGAGCGCCAACTCCTCCACGACCTCACACCCCACCTCCGCGCCCGCCCGCAACGCCAGCTCAACAAACGCCGTGCCCGGCAAAAGCACCGTCTCGAGCACCGAATGGTCGGCCAGCCACGGCAGGGCATCGAGCGACAGCTGCCCGGTGAAAAGCCATTCGTCGCGATCGCCGGCGACCGGCACAGCGCTGTCGACGAGCGGGTGCTCACTCGCGTCCGCGACGGTGCCCGCCGGCAGCCAGAACCGCTGACGCTGGAACGGATAGGTCGGCAAATCCACCGTCCGGCCGCCCTCGATCAGCGGTGACCAATCGACCTGCACCCCCTGGATGTGCGCGTGGGCGAGGCCGCGCACGAGCGCCTGTGCCTCCGGGCGATCCTTGCGCTGAAGCGCCACCGCGCCCGTCCCCGACCAGCGCGCTCAACGCCGCGTCGGGCCCGAGCTCGAGGAAATGGGAGACCCCCGCCTCGCGCGCCCGCTCGATCGCGTCGGCGAAGCGGACCGTGTCACGGACCTGGCGCACCCAATACTCCGGATCAGTGACATCCCCGCCCGCGATGATCGGGATCCGCGGCTCGCTGAACGTCAGCGTTCGGGCGACTTGGCGGAACTCCTCGAGCATCGGCTCCATCAACCGCGAGTGGAACGCGTGGCTGACCCGCAACCGCCGGAAACGCTCGAACTGCCCTGCCCACCCGTCGAGGATCTTGTCCGGGCCGGCCACCACCACCGCGCGCGGCCCGTTCACCGCCGCCACCGAGAGCCCATCATCCAGGACCGCCCGGACCTCATCCTCGGAGGCCTCGACCGCGAGCATCCCCCCACCATCGGGCAGCCCGCCCATCAACCGACCCCGCGCCTCCACCAACGCCCGCGCATCCTCCAACGAGAGCACCCCCGCCACATGCGCCGCCGCCAGCTCCCCGATCGAGTGGCCGACCAGAAAGTCCGGCCGCACGCCGAAGGACTCCAACAGCCGGTACAGCGCGACCTCGAACTCGAACAACGCCGGCTGCGCGTTCTCGGTCCGATCGATATCCCCCCCGGGCAACCCGCCGAACGCCCCACCGAACGCGGGGAAGAGCTCGGCCAGCTCCGCGCCCATGCCGGCCCGCTGCGCCCCCTGACCGGAGAACACCAACGCCGTCTTGCCCGCCACACTCCGCTGCGGACCCACCAGCTCCCCGTCCACCAGCGCCGCACGCCACTCAAACCGCGCGCGCCCCCGCGCCAACGTGTACGCCACATCCAACCCCGGCCCATCCACACCTTGCACCCGCTCGACCAACTCCCCCACCGCCGCCTCGCTCTTGGCCGACAACACCCACGGCGCCGCCACAGGAAGCCCGTTGACGGCCCGGCGCTCGGGCGCCGGCGCCTCCTCCAAGATCACATGCGCATTCGTCCCACTCACCCCAAACGACGAGATCCCCGCCCGCCGACGCCGCCCGCCATCCACCTCCCACGCCCGCGCCTCGCGCAAAAGCTCAACCGCGCCCGACTCCCAGTCCACATGCGGCGAAGGCTCATCGGCATGCAGCGTCCGCGGCAGCAGCCCGTGGCGCAACGCCATCACCATCTTGATCACCCCGGCCGCCCCGGCCGCCGCCTGCGTATGCCCAATGTTCGACTTGACCGACCCCAACCACAACGGCTCACCACCACGCTCACGCCCATACGTCGCCAGCAACGCCTGCGCCTCAATCGGATCCCCCAGCTTCGTGCCCGTCCCATGCCCCTCCACCACATCAACCTCCGCCGCGGAAAGGCCGGCCGACGCCAGCGCCTGCGCAATCACCCGCTCCTGCGACGGGCCGTTCGGCGCGCGCAGGCCATTCGACGCACCATCCTGATTGGTCGCGCTCCCGCGCACGACGGCGAGCACCTCGTGCCCCAAGCGGCGAGCGTCCGACAACCGCTCGACGAGCACCAGTCCCGCACCCTCGCCCCACCCAGTGCCATCGGCGGCGGCAGCGAACGACTTGCAACGGCCGTCCGGCGCGAGCGCGCGCTGGCGGCTGAAGCCGATGAACACAAACGGGGTCGGGAGGACGGTAACCCCGCCGGCCAGCGCCAGCGAGCACTCGCCGCTCCGCAACGCCTGACACGCCAGATGCAAAGCCACCAACGACGACGAGCACGCCGTATCCACCGTGACCGCCGGTCCCTCGAGTCCGAACGTGTACGCCACCCGCCCCGACACCACACCGCCGCCTACGCCGCCCGTGCCGAGATAGCCCTCCAGTTCCGCCGGCGCACGTGCCCCGACCGCATAGTCCTGATACATCACGCCGGCGAACACGCCCGTATCGCTGCCGCGCAACGAGCTCGGATCGATCCCCGCCCGCTCAAACGCCTCCCACGCCGTCTCCAGCAACAACCGCTGCTGCGGATCGAGCGCGAGCGCCTCCAGCGGACGGATGCCGAAGAACCCCGCGTCGAACTCACCGGCGTCATACAGGAAGCCGCCCTCGCGCGCGTATGAGGTGCCAGCGTGGTCGGGGTCCGGGTCGTACAGCCGCTCGAGGTCCCAGCCGCGATCGTCGGGGAAGCCGCCGACTGCGTCGGTGCCGCTGGCCACGAGTTCCCAGAGCTCCTCGGGCGAATGCACCCCGCCCGGGAACCGGCACGACATCGACACGATCGCGATCGGCTCGTCCGTGGGCGTGCTGGTGCGCCGCACTGGCAGTCGGTCACGCTCCACGCCCTCGGCCTGCTCGCGCAGGAAGCGCGCCACCGCGACCGGCGTCGGGTAGTCGAACACGAGCGTCGCCGGCAGCCGCAGGCCGCTCGCCTGGCCCAGGCGGTTGCGCAGCTCCACCGCCGCCAGCGAATCGAACCCCAGCTCCTTGAACGCGAGCTCGACGTCGACGGCGTCCGGCGTCGCGTGACCGAGCACGGAGGCGACGTCGGCGCGAACGAGGTCGAGCACGACGGCGTCGCGCCGCTCCTCCGGCGTTTCGGCAAGCCGCCGCGCGAGCAACCCGTCTCGCTCCGCGGCGCGCCGCGCGGGCGGGCCTAGGAGCGCGTGCATGAGCGGCGCGAGCAGGCCGGCGCGCGCCTGGGCGCGCAGGGCGGCGAAGTCGAGCTGCGCCCCCACCGAATGCGCCGCGTCGGCGGCCAGTGCAGCGTCGAACAGCTCGAGCCCGCGCTCGACAGGCAGCGGGTCGAAGCCGAGCCGGCGCAGCCGCTCACGGTCGACCTGGCCGAGCGAGGCCGTCATACCGCCCGAGGGCTCCCACGGGCCCCAGGCGATCGTCGCGGCGGGCAGACCACTCGCCCGGCGCTTCTCGGCGAGCGCGTCGAGGACAGCGTTCGCCGCAGCGTAGTTGGCCTGGCCCGGAGCGCCAAACGTGGCGGCCGCGGATGAAAAGAGCACGAAGGCCCGCAGGTCGCCGTCTCGCGTCAGCTCGTCCAGCAGCAGCGCGGCATCGGCCTTCGGGCGCATCACGCGGTCGAGGCGCTCCTCGTCGAGGGACTCGAGCGCGCCGTCGTCGATGACCCCGGCCGCGTGGATCACCGCAGTCAGGTGCGGGATCGACTCGATCAGCGCCGTGACCGCCTCGCGGTCGGTGAGATCGCACACGGCGCGGCCGACGAGCATCACGTCGCGGACGCCGTAGCGTTCGCGGAGGTGGCTCGCAATCACCGTCCCGAGCGCGCCAGTCCCCCCCGTGACGAGCACGGTTCCTTCGCCGAAGTCGAACTCCACGTCCGGCGCTGCGTCGGCGCGCACAAGCCGCGGCGCGAGGAGCTTCCCGTCGCGCACGGCGAGCTGCGGCTCCTCGCTCGCGAGTGCCTCCGCCGGCACCTCCGAGTCGGCATCGACGAGCTGGAAGCGTCCGGGATGCTCCGTCTGCGCGCTGCGCACTAGCCCCCACACCGCGGCGGCCCACGGATTCGGGTCGTCGACCAAGACGGCGCCGCGGGTGACGAAGACCACCCGCTGCCCGCCCGCCAGCCGCTCCTTCAGGATCTCGAGCACACGCGCGCAGTCCGAGCGTGCGCCGTCGACGTGGATGACCTCCGGCGGCTCGCCATCCGCCTGCACCGCCGGCACGCCGAACCAATCCACGCGGTAGAGCGCCCGGTCGCGTGCGGGCGTTCCGAGCTGGCGCCCATCGACGGTCCGGCCGACCAGCCGCTCGATCGTGAGCACGGTCGCCCCCGCGGCATCGGCCGCATCCACCACGAAGCCGCCATCGACGGCGGGCGCGATCCGCACGCGCAGCGACGATGCACCGCCGGTGTGCAGCCGCACACCGCTCCAGGAGAACGGCAGCCACGGCTCGTCCGCCTCGCTCTCGAGGAGCTGCGCGTGCAGCGCGATGTCGAACAGCGCCGGGTGCAGCCCGAAGCGCTCGGCGTCCGCGGCCTGCGCGTCATCCAGCGCAACCTCGGCGAACAGCTCGTCGCCGCGGCGCCAGGCCGCTCGCAATCCGCGGAACGCCGGGCCATAGGCGAAGCCCTGCTCGGCGAATGCGTCGTACGCGGAGTCGACCGGCAGCGCCTCGGCGCCCGCCGGCGGCCAGGCCTCCGCGGCAAAGACGGACTCGCCCGCTTCAGAGGCGGGGGCGAGCCGGCCGGTTGCGTGCCGCAGCCAGTCGCCGCACTCGCAGGCGGCCCGCGAGTAGATTGTGAGCTCGCGTGCGCCCGCGCCGTCCCGCTCGCACACTGTGACCTGAATCTCAAGGCCCCCCTGCTCGGGGAGGATCAGCGGCGCCTGGAGCGTCAACTCCTCCACCACCTCGCAGCCGACCTCGGCGCCGGCGCGCAATGCCAGCTCGACAAACGCGGTACCCGGTAACAGCACCGAGCCGAGCACCGCGTGATCAGCCAGCCACGGCAGGTCGACCGTCGAGACGCGGCCGGGGAGCACCCACTCATCACGCTCCGCGACCTGCACCGCCTCAGCGACCAACGGATGCGCCCAACGATCACTCGAGGACCCGCCCGCGGCGAGCCAGAACCGCTGGCGCTGGAACGGATAGGTCGGCAAATCCACCGTCCGGCCGCCCTCGATCAGCGGTGACCAATCGACGTCCACCCCCTGGACGTGCGCGTGGGCGAGCCCGCGCACCAGCGCCTTGGCCTCCGGGCGTTCCTTGCGCTGAAGCGCCACCGCGCCGTCCCCGACCAGCGCGCTCAACGCCGCGTCGGGCCCGAGCTCGAGGAAATGGGAGACCCCGGCCTCACGCGCCCGCGCGATCGCGTCGGCGAAGCGGACCGTGTCACGGACCTGACGCACCCAATACTCCGGATCAGTGACATCCCCGCCGGCGATGATCGGGATCCGCGGCTCGCTGAACGTCAGCGTTCGGGCGACTTGGCGGAACTCCTCGAGCATCGGCTCCATCAACCGCGAATGGAACGCGTGGCTGACCCGCAACCGCCGGGAGCGCTCGAACTTCTTCGCCCACCCGTCGAGGATCTTGTCCGGGCCGGCCACCACCACCGCGCGCGGACCGTTCACCGCCGCCACCGAGAGCCCATCATCCAGGACCGCCCGGACCTCATCCTCGCTCGCCTCGACCGCGAGCATCCCCCCACCATCGGGCAGCCCACCCATCAACCGACCCCGCGCCTCCACCAACGCCCGCGCATCCTCCAACGAGAGCACCCCCGCCACATGCGCCGCCGCCAGCTCCCCGATCGAGTGGCCGACCAGAAAGTCCGGCTCGACGCCGAAGGACTCCAACAGCCGGTACAGCGCGACCTCGAACTCGAACAACGCCGGCTGCGCGTTCTCGGTCCGATCGATATCCCCCCCGGGCAACCCACCGAACGCCCCACCGAACGCGGGGAAAAGCTCGGCCAGCTCCGCGCCCATCCCCGCCCGCTGCGCCCCCTGACCCGAGAACACCAACGCCGTCTTGCCCCCCACACTCCGCTGCGGACCCACCAGCTCCCCCTCCACCAGCGCCGCACGCCACTCAAACCGCGCGCGCCCCCGCGCCAACGTGTACGCCACATCCAACCCCGGCCCATCCACACCTCGCACCCGCTCGACCAACTCCCCCACCGCCGCCTCGCTCCTAGCCGACAACACCCACGGCGCCGCCACAGGAAGCCCGTTGACGGCCCGGCGCTCGGGCGCCGGCGCCTCCTCCAAGATCACATGCGCATTCGTCCCACTCACCCCAAACGACGAGATCCCCGCCCGCCGACGCCGCCCGCCATCCACCTCCCACGCCCGCGCCTCGCGCAAAAGCTCAACCGCGCCCGACTCCCAGTCCACATGCGGCGAAGGCTCATCGGCATGCAGCGTCCGCGGCAGCAGCCCGTGGCGCAACGCCATCACCATCTTGATCACCCCGGCCGCCCCCGCCGCCGCCTGCGCATGCCCAATGTTCGACTTGACCGACCCCAACCACAACGGCTCACCACCACGCTCACGCCCATACGTCGCCAGCAACGCCTGCGCCTCAATCGGATCCCCCAGCTTCGTCCCCGTCCCATGCCCCTCCACCACATCAACCTCCGCCGGCGCCACCCCCGCCGACGCCAGCGCCTGCGCAATCACCCGCTCCTGCGAGGGACCATTCGGCGCCGTCAACCCATTCGACGCACCATCCTGATTGACCGCCGAACCGCCCACCAGCGCCAACACCTCATGCCCCAAGCGCTCCGCGTCCGAGAGGCGCTCCAACAGCACCAACCCCGCCCCCTCAGACCAACCCACCCCATCCGCCGCACCCGAAAACGACTTACACCGACCATCCGGCGACAGGGCGCGCTGCCGGCTGAACTCGACGAACACGAACGGCGTCGACAGAACCGTGACCCCGCCGGCCAGCGCCAGCGAACACTCCCCACCCCGCAACGCCTGACACGCCAGATGCAACGCCACCAACGACGACGAGCACGCCGTATCCACCGTGACCGCCGGCCCCTCCAACCCCAGCGCATACGCCACCCGCCCCGACGCCACGCTCACGGCGGTGCCCGTCAGGCGGTAGCCGTCGAGCCCCTGTGCGGTGCGCGCCGGATAGTCCCAGGTGCTGGCGCCGGCGAACACGCCCGTATCGCTGCCGCGCAACGAGCTCGGATCGATCCCCGCGCGCTCGAGCACCTCCCACGCCGTCTCCAACAACAACCGCTGCTGCGGATCCATCCCCAGCGCCTCGCGCGGACCGATCCCGAAGAACCCCGCGTCGAACTCGCCCGCGTCATACAGAAACCCCCCCTCCCGCGTGTACGAGGTCCCGGGATGATCCGGATCCGGGTCATACAACCGCTCCAGATCCCAACCCCGATCCTCGGGAAAGCCGCCCACCGCGTCGCCACCGCCGGCCACCAGCTCCCACAAATCCTCCGGAGAGCGCACCCCACCCGGAAACCGGCACGCCATCGACACGATCGCCACCGGCTCCTCCGTCCGCTGGCGGCCGCGGCGCACCGGCAGCCTCGCCCGCTCCACGCCCTCCGCAACCCCGCGCAGGAACTCCACCACCTGCGCCGGGGTCGGGTGGTCGAACAGCAACGTGTCCGGGAGCGCCAACCCGGTCGCCCGACTGACTCGGTCCGCGACCTCGACCGCGGCGAGCGAGTCGAACCCCAGCTCCTTGAACGGCTGCTCGAGATCGATCGACCCTGGCGCCCTGTCGCCCAGCACCGACCGGAC
This sequence comes from uncultured Solirubrobacterales bacterium, assembly GCA_963818675.1. Classification (GTDB taxonomy): domain Bacteria; phylum Actinomycetota; class Thermoleophilia; order Solirubrobacterales; family Solirubrobacteraceae; genus Palsa-465. The sequence continues at coordinate 744,366 of CAWFTE010000010.1, read as the reverse complement.
CTCCGTTAGGAGCACCTCGAGCAGGTCCTCCTCCCCGCTCCCGCCACGGCCCGCCTCGTCGAAGCTCGCCGCGTGGATTAGCTCCAGGTCGTGCTCCGGGTACAGTCCCTCGTCATCCACTGCTGCGACCTCGGCTCAGCCTCTTAGGAGCCGGGGAGATTGCAGCGGCTGATCTGAGGCGCACACGCGCCGCGCCGCCGGCGAATCCGCCGCGCGCCGCAAGGCTAGCCGTGACTTCTCCTGCCCTGCAATGGATCTCCTATGGGCAGACTGGACGAAACTCAACCGGAGAGTGGACTGAGGATTCCACTCCCCTTCCCCGACCTAACCTAAACGTTTGCTAAAGCTCACCATGCGCGAGCTTCGACGCGATGCTCGCGGCGAGCTCACCCCGGCGGACTTTGCCGGTCGGCGTCCGCGGCAGCGAGGCGACCTCGACGATCCGTCGCGGCAGCACCGTCTGGGCAAACGTCGCGCCGAGGCGAGCCCGCAGATCGGTGCCGCGCGTACCGTCGGCGACGACCACCACGGCCACGATCTCCTCGCCCAGCAGGCGGTGCGGGATTGCCACGCAGGCTGCGTCGCGGACCTCCGGCACGGCGCGCAGCACGCGATCCATCTCATCGAGCGAGACGGACTCGCCGCGCACCTTCGCGATGTTCTTGCGCCGCCCGGTGAGCATGAAGACTGTGCCGCCCGCGTCCTCGATCGAGAAGCCAATGTCGCCGGAGTGAAACCAGCCCCCAGCGAACGCCTCCTCGGTGGCCCCCTCATTGGATGCATAGCGGGCCATGACGTTATGGCCGCGCATGCAGATCTCGCCGCGCTCGCCGGGCGGCACCGCCTCGCCGCCGGCATCGAGCACCGCGACCTCGTTGCCCGGAAGCGCGACGCCCACAGATGGGATGGCGGCGTCAAGCATGAGCCGCCGGTACGCCGCGTCCGGCAGGTCGATCGGGAGCGTGGTCGATAGGTTCGTCGTCTCCGTGAGGCCGTAGCCCTGCACGACCCGCACCCCCAGGCCGTCGACCACGGCGCGGGCCGTCCGAGCCGTCAGCGGCGCGGCGGCGGAGAGGAAGTACTCCAGCTCACGCGGCGGCGGCTCGCCGCGCCATGTGCCCACGAGGACCTCCAGGATGGTCGGCACCACGCTCGCGACCCGCGGCCGGAAGCGGCGCACGAGATCGGGATAGGTAATGGCCTCGAAGCCGGGCGCGAGCACCGCGTGCGCGCCCGCCACAAGCGTCGCGAGAATCGTGAAGTGCAGGCCGTTGACGTGGTGGATTGGCAGGCAGCCGAGTATCCGCTCACCGGGGCGCAGCCGGTGGTGGCGGCCGACCCCGAGCGCGTTCGCCACCGTGTTCGCGTGCGTCTGGGCCACGAGCTTCGAGCTTGCGGTGGAGCCCGACGTGCCGAAGAAGAGCGCATCTTCGCTCGCCTCGATCTCCGGCTCGGCGAACGGTGCGTCGTCGTCGGGCAGGATGCGCGGGTCGGGGATCCCGACGGCATCCGGGTGCAGCGCCGGATCGATCGTGGCCGCGCGCAGCAGCGTCGCGTCGAGTGTCGCCGCCTGCTCGCGCACGCGCCCGGGCGGGTCGGCGGGGTTCACGAGCAGGACCGGCCGCCGCGATCGCATCAGGCCGAGGATCGCCAGCACCGAGGGGATGTCGTTGGCCGGCAGGAACGCCACCGTTCGAACGCTCCCGAGCTCGCGCTCGGCCCAGCCCGCGACCTTGGCGTTCAGCACGTCCAGCGCCGCATAGGTGAGCTGCTCGACCTCGCCACTGCGCGACACGGCTGTGAGGTAGGGCGCCTCACCGCGGCTGCGGGCGTGCTCGCGCACGAATGAGAGCACCGTGGACGGCGGCCCGGAGAACTGCCTGCCCTGGTAGACATGCGCGCGCGCGTGAACTGGATTCACGCGGTGCGAGAGTAGCGCGGCGCACCGCGTACTGCGCGTAGCATGCGGCCGCCGATGATCCTCCACACCAGGCGCTGGGGCTTCCAGCGAGACAGCACGGTCGTGTGCCTCCACGGCGCGGCGCAGCACGGCGGGATCTGGGAGCCGCTAGCGCGCAAGCTCACCGCGGCGGAACACCTCGTCGTGGCGCCGGATCTCCGCGGCCACGGCAAGTCCGGCCGCCTTCCGCCCTGGGACACGCAGACGCAGGTGGAGGACGTGATCGAGACGCTTGACGGCGCCGGCATCGGCCGCGCGAAGTTCGTAGGTCACAGCTTTGGGGGACTCGTAGCGGCCGCACTTGCGGCGAGCGCCCCGGAGCGGGTGGAGCGGCTCGCGCTGCTCGACCCGGGCCTCGGTCTCCCGCCCGAGCAGGCGCTCACCTATGCCGAGATCGACCGCTTGGACTGGAGCTTCAGCACCACCGAGGGTGCGGTTAACGCCCTCCTGTCCTCCGACCGCATCGCGGCGGCCCCGCGGGAGACGGTCGAGGCGTTCGTGAAAGACGATCTTCGCCGAGGCCCGGATGGCCTGCTGCATTTTGGGTTCCTCCACAGCACCGCGGTCGTCATCTGGAACGAGGCGACGCGGCCGCCCCCGCCGATCGCGGAGGTGCGAACACTGCTCGTGCGCCCGGCGGCGTCGTTCATCGACGGTCGCGCCCAGGACCGCCGCTATCGCGACGCGCTTGGCTCCAAGCTCACAGTCAGCGTCGTGCCGAACGGGCACAACTCACTCTGGGAAGCCCCCAAGGAAACGGAGGCCGCGATCATCAATTTCTTATCCCCATGATCTAAGCCGTCGGCGCTGGAATCACGGTTTTGTAGTAAGACGCTTCGGGTACGTCTGCGTCCATGGGAGGCCGCCTCCGTGCGCGGGACCTGCGCTTCGCAGGTCGAGAGCTAGCCAGGTACGGGCGAGCGAGATCTGCTGAGAAAGGGACCGGAGATGCCAGGGCGGTTGTACGTCGCTGAACACATCAGCGCACAGGCCGAGCAAGCCGAGCTGACGATAGTCAATTGGGCGGAGGCCCACGTCGAGGGCAACTCGACCCTCCTGCGCATCGACCACGGCGAGCGACCGGTCGCGATGCACGGCGCGCGCGACGCGACCGGTCAGGCACTCGTGACCAACGGAAAGATCGGCGGTGACATCATCCGCCTGAGCGCCGGCGGCGGCTTCGCCCCCCATACCCATCCCGGACACCACGTCCTGATCGTGTTGGCTGGCAAGGGCACGATCACCTATAACGGTGTCGTGTATCCCACCAGCGCCGGGCAGATCTACCTGATCGAGGGGCAGGTGCCGCATGCGGTCGGCGCGATCACCGACCACGTGATCCTCGCTGCCGGTAGCCCGCACAAGGCGGTCGACTCCCACGATCGGATGGCTCTGGTCGACTACGAGGAGGTCATCAGCCCTATCGGTGACATGACCTGCCTGATCTGCGACACGGTCGCGCCCGCCCCCATGCGGCTCCACGACGAGGGCTGCTCGCACTGCCCCTGCCCTGAGTGCGTCGGCACGGGGTGTGAAGAGTCCGGATAGCATGCGCAGCCGCGTCGACACTCGCTTGATGATGGCGGCGGCCATCGTTCTCGCCGGGATCCTTCTCACGCTCCTCACGGCGACCGACGCGGCGGCGGCCACGTCACCGTGCACGGGGCGCGACGCCGGCGGCAGTTGGCCCTCCTACGGCCACGACCATGCGAACACTCGAAGCCAGCCCGACGAGCATGCGATCGGGCCGGCGGCGGTGTCAAAGCTGACGGTTGACTGGGTCTTCTCGACGACCTCGACCCAGGACGGGTCAGGCTTCAACGCCACGCCAATCGTTGACGGCGGCTGCGTCTTCGTCGGCTCGGCCGGGGGCTTCGCCTACGCGCTCGACGCCTCGGACGGCCACGTCATCTGGCAGAGCAAGCTCGACGACTCCAGCTCGGGCCCCGCCCAGGCGGCCGGCGGGGCACTGGTCGGCTCTCCGGCGATCACCGGCGACGGCGTGGTGTTCCTCGTGAACGGCGCCCAGGGCCCGTACGCCGTGAAGCTCGACCGCTCAACCGGCGCGATGCTGTGGCGCTCGCCGGTCTTTCAAAGCGGCTCGGTTAGCAGCGGCCTCCAGTCCGGCTACTACACCGACGCCAGCGCCGTGGTGGCCAATGGCCTGGTCATCGGCGGCTACTCGTGCCCCTCGGGCAACGACACGTGCTCGGGTGGCTTTGCGCTGGTCAATGCCAGCACCGGCAAGCTCGTAAAGGTCACGCCGACGATCCCGGACGATGCCCGGGCGGCAGGTTACGCGGGTGGAGGGTTGTGGAGCACGCCCGCATATGACCGGGCCACGCGCTACCTGTACTGGGGCTCTGGCAACCCGTACAGCACAAATCAATATCCGACCACAGACGCGATCCTGAAAATCGACCTCGACCGCCGGCGCTCGACGTTCGGGGAGATCGTGGGGGCTTACGAGGGCAACACTGACCAGTACGTGAATTTGCTTCAGCCGCTCAGCCAGACGCCGGTGTGTCAGGTCTCGACCGGCCCGGGCGTGTCCTACCCATTCGGCAATACCCCGTGCGGACAGCTCGACCTCGACTTCGGCGCATCGGCAAACCTGTTCGAAACATCGAGCGGCCAGGAGGTCGTCGGCGAGCTACAGAAGTCGGGGGTCTACCACGTAGCGCGCGCGGACACGATGGCCACGGTCTGGTCGGCGACCGTCGGCGCCCCGTGCCAGATCTGCAACGCCGACTCGACTGCCTTCGACGGCACTGCAGTGCTCGGCAAAGGCAGCACCACCAGCGAGGAGTTCTCGCTCGCGCAGGACACCGGCACCCTGAACTGGCTCGCCCCGGTCGGCGATGGGAGTGATTTCCTGTCGACTAGCGTTGCCGACGGCGTCGTCTGGACCGAGGATGCGAACGGCTTCCTCGACGCCTTCAGCGCGAGCAACGGGAGTTCGCTGGCGCGGCGGCCGCTGAGCGCCGACGTGGGCGCGCCGGTGTTCAACGGAACGAGCAGCGGCGTGGCGATCGCTGCGCACAAGGTGATCGCGGAGTTTGGCGGATACGCCTACTTCTCGACTGGCACCCCAGGCTATGTAGTCGCATACGCGTTGCCACAGTAGCCGCCCGCTAGTGGAGCATGCCTATGCGATAGAGGCGGTCGGGCTGCGAAAGACCTACCCCGGGTCCGTGGTAGCGCTCGACGACGTGAGCTTCACCGTCGAGGCGGGCGCGATCTTTGGGCTGTTGGGGCCCAATGGAGCAGGCAAGTCGACCACGGTCAGGATCCTGACCACGCTTGCGCGCCCGGACCGCGGGCAGGCGCGCATACTCGGGATCGATGTGCGAGACGATCCCGGCCACGTCCGGCGCACAATCGGCGTCGTCGCCCAGAAGGCCGGCGTCGACCCCGAGGACACGGGCAGGGAGAACCTGAGGCTCGCCGGCCAGCTCTACGGCATGCGCGGCCCCGCCCTCGAGTCGGAGGTGTCCGCACTGCTCGAGCGCTTCGAGCTCGCCGATGCCGCCGACCGCGTGGCCGGGACGTATTCCGGTGGTATGCAACGCAAGCTGGCCGTGGCGATGGGACTCGTGCACCGGCCTGAGGTACTGTTCCTGGACGAGCCGACGAGCGGACTGGACCCGGTGGCGCGGACCGAGGTCTGGCGCGAGATTGAGCGCCTTACCGCCGAAGGGCTGACGATCCTCCTGACCACGCACTACCTCGAGGACGCCAACCGCCTCGCGGGCCGGGTCGCGATCGTCGACCGCGGCCGGATCGTCGCGGTCGGGACGCCGGACGAGCTCAAGAGCGAGCTCCAAGGCGACACGATCCACGTCGAGCTATCCGAGCGGGTGGACGGCGCGGCGACCAGTGCGCTTGACACCGTGCCCGGTGTTCACACAATCGAGATCGACGGGCGTGCCCTGAGGGCGCGCGCGGACCACGGTCCAGATGGGCTGCGAGACGTCCTGGCCGCGCTCGAGGGCGCGGGCGTCCGCGTGGTCGCGGCGCGAGTGGCGCAGCCCTCGCTCGACGACGTCTACCTGCGCTACGCGGGCAGGGAGTTCAGCGCCGTCGGGCGCACCGAGGCCGTCAAGGCATGAGGACGCTCATCGCGCCCCCTGCTCAGATGAGCCTCCGCAGGTTGCGGGCGCTGTGGCGCCAGCCGTGGTTCCTCGCGGTGATCCTGGCGCAGCCGGTGCTGTGGTTGCTCGTGTTCGGCCCGCTGTTCAAGAAGGTGGTCGACATCCCGGGCTTCCACTCCAACTCGTACATCGACTACCTGACGCCCGGGATTGTCGTGATGACCGCGCTCTTCACGGCGGGCTGGAGCGGCATGCCGTTGGTCCGCGACCAAGACCGGGGGATCCTCGACCGTTTCCTCGTCTCGCCACTGCCACGCTGGCCGCTGATCGTCGGGCCGTTGATTTCGGTCTCGGCCACGATCGTGCTGCAGGAGCTGATCATCGTCGCCCTCGCCCTCGCCATCGGCGCGAGCTTTCCCGGCGGCCCGGCCGGCGTTGTGCTGCTCGTCGTGTGCGCGCTGCTGCTCGGACTCGCGGTCGGCGCCGCGTCGCACGGCCTCGCGTTGGTGGCGCGCAAAGAGGAGACGCTGATCGGCGTGGTCAACTTCCTCATCCTGCCATTGACGTTCCTGTCGACGGCGTTCATGCAGAGCAGCCTGATTCCGGGGTGGATTCGCGCTTTTGCGCGTGTCAATCCGGTGAACTGGGCGGTGGAGGCGGCGCGCAGCGCCGTCAGCTCGCACGTTGACTGGAGCCTGGTCGGTAGCCGGTGCGGCTATCTCGTGGCGCTCGCGATTGTCTGCGCGTGGCTCGCCACGCGCGCCTTTCGCGCGTACGAGAAGTCGCTGTGATCGAAGACGTACCGCCAGCGAGGCGTGCGTAGCAACCGGCCGAGCAGCCAGCGCTGATGACGATCGGCGACCGGTCTGAGCAGCCAGCGCTGATGGCGATCGGCGATCTGCATGTCGAAGCGGTCGAGAATCGGCAACTCGTCGAGCGGCTGCACCCCGCGCACGACCGGGATTGGCTGATCGTCTGCGGCGACGTGGGCGAGACCATGGAGGACATCGAATGGGCGCTGGCCACGCTTGCGCGGAGCTTTGAGAAGGTGGTCTGGGTTCCCGGCAATCACGAGCTATGGACATGTCCCGGAGACCCGGTACAGCTACGTGGAGAGGCGCGCTACCGGTACCTCGTGCGCTACTGCCAAGATCTCGGAATCGCGACTCCGGAGGACACGTATCCGGTCTGGCCTGGCCCGGGCGGGCCGATTGTCGTTGCCCCTCTGTTCACCCTCTACGACTACAGCTTCGGGACGAACGTTGCGCCGACGAAGCAGGAGGCTCTGGCTCGGGCTCACGAGGCCGGCGTGGTGTGCTCCGACGAGTTCCTCCTTCACCCCGACCCGAACGCGTCGAGAGAGCAGTGGTGCGATGAGCGCGTCAAGCTGACTGAAGAGAGACTGACTGCGATGGCCGCCGCGGGCCTGCCGTCGGTGCTCGTCGATCACTTCCCCTTGCTCTCCGAATTGACGAAACCGCTTTTTCACCCGGAATTCGCCCAATGGTGCGGCACGGTCGCCACAGCAAGCTGGCACACGCGCTTCCGCGCCGAGGCGGTCGTCTACGGGCACCTGCACATCCCTCGCAGCACTGTGCGCGACGGCGTGCGCTTCGAGGAGGTCTCGCTCGGCTACCCGCTCGAGCGGAGGCGCTGGCGCCATCGCCGCGCGGTGCCGCGACGCATCATCCCAGCAGGAGTCGCCGAGTGATCGAGCGGCTGGTTCCGGACAGCGTCGTTGTCGTATCGACACGCGAGGAACTCCCGGACATCGAGCTGTTTCCGGAGGAGCGGGCGCCAGTTGCCCACGCCGTAGACAAGCGTCGGCGAGAGTTCGTCACCGGTCGCGCCTGTGCCCGGCTCAGCCTGCAACGGCTGGGTATCGCTCCGATCGCGATCCCCAGCGGAGAACGCGGCGAGCCGCTATGGCCGACCGGCGTCGTGGGCAGCATCACGCATTGCCGCGGCTACTGCGCGTCCGCGGTGGCAAACGCCGACGACGTGTTGACGATTGGGATCGATGCCGAGGTCGACCAGCCACTTCCCGAGGGGGTATTGGGGGACATCGCCTTCGGTCGAGAGCTCACGATGCTGGCTGACCGTCGCGCTGGCGTCTGCCTGGACACGCTCCTCTTCAGCGCGAAAGAGGCGGTTTACAAGGCCTGGTTTCCGCTGACTCATCGATGGTTGGGGTTCGAAGACGTCGAGCTCACGATCGACGTCCGCGACGCTACGTTCCGCGCACGGTTGCTCGTTTCGGGACCAGTAGTAGACGGTATGCGCCTGTCCGAGTTTCGCGGGCGATGGTGCCTCGAAGACGGCATCGTGGCCGCTGCGACCGCTGTCTTGCTGGGAGACTTCGAGGCGGACGCTCTCCGAGGGAGTCTCACAAGGTCTGTGTAAGACAGGAGCGAAAGGAGCCAGGCGCAGCGGTTCGGGAGTTGGCGGCGGATCTGCATCCTGGTGGTGATCTGCGCCCTGGGGGCGCTGATAGCGATCGGCGCTCGCGCCTTCGACCGCCGGGCGATCGACTGACCTGTAGGTTCTACGGCGATGCTCGGCCTTCCCGATGGCGTCACGGTCTGCCTGTTCGACCTCGACGGGGTGCTCACCCAGACCGCCAAGGTCCATGCCAAGGCGTGGAAGCAGATGTTCGACGCCTACCTCCAGGAGCGGGCCCGCAAGCGGGGCGAGGAGTTCGTCCCGTTCGACCCGGTGAAGGACTACGACGAGTACGTCGACGGCAAGCCCCGCTACGAGGGCGTGCAGTCGTTCCTCAGCGCTCGCGGGATCGACCTGCCCCGGGGCGATCCCGGCGATCCGCCGGACAAGGAGACCGTCGATGGCCTGGGCAACCGCAAGAACGAGATCGTGCTCAAGCTGATCCACGATGACGGCGTGCAGCCCTACGACGGGTCGGTGCGCTACGTCCACGCGGTGCGCGAGGCGGGTCTGCGGCGTGCGGTCGTCTCCTCGAGCACGAACGCGCACGACGTGCTGCACGCCGCCGGCATCGCCGAGTGCTTCGACACGGTGATCGACGGCGCCGTGGCCGAGCGCGAGCATCTGAAGGGCAAGCCGGCTCCCGACACGTTCCTGGCCGGGGCGCGGGCGCTGGGCGTCGAGCCGCGCGCGGCGGCCGTGTTCGAGGACGCGCTCGCCGGCGTGGAGGCCGGTCGCGCCGGCAACTTCGGGCACGTGGTGGGCGTCAACCGCACCGGCCAGGCCGACGCGCTGCGCGAGCACGGGGCCGACGTGGTCGTGGACGACCTGGCCGAGCTGCTCGAGCAGCGTTGATCGCCCACCCCGCGTTTCCCGTAGAGCCGTGGTCGGTCCGCGAGACCGAGCTCGACCTTGGCAAGCTGGCCCAGACCGAGTCCGTGTTCGCGCTTGGCAACGGGCACCTGGGGCTGCGGGCCAACCTCGACGAGGGCGAGCCGTTCGGCCTGCCGGGCACGTACCTGGGCGGGTTCTACGAGGTGCGCCCGCTGCCGTACGCCGAGGCCGGCTACGGATATCCGGAATCCGGCCAGACGGTGGTCAACGTGACCAACGGGAAGATCATCCGGCTGCTGGTGGAGGACGAGCCGTTCGATGTCCGATACGGCGAGCTGCGCCATCACGAGCGGGTGCTCGACCTCCGCGCCGGCAGCCTGCGCCGAACCGCCGAGTGGGTCTCGCCGACCGGGCGCGCGATCCGTGTCCGGAGCACGCGACTGGTCTCCTTCACCCAGCGTGCCGCCGCGGCGATCCTGTACGAGGTCGAGCCGCTCGACGGCGAGACGGCGGTGGTCGTGCAATCGGAGCTCGTGGCCAACGAAGTCCTCCCCGGGGGGGACGAGGATCCGCGCGCCGCCGCCGCGCTCGCCTCGCCACTCCGGGCCCAGGCGGCGGGCGGGCGCGCGCAGCGGGCGATCCTGGTCCATGCGACCAAGGCCAGCGCGCTCACCGTGGGCGCCGCCATGGACCACGTCATCGACGGTCCGCCCGACACCGAGACCGCGATCGAGCACTTCGACGACGTCGCCCGGCTGACCGTGACGGCCGTGGCCCGGCCCGGAACGCCCCTGCAGATCGTCAAGTTCATCGCCTACGGATGGTCGAGCCAGCGCTCGGTTCCCGCGGTCCAGGACCAGGTCGCGGCGGCGCTGGCGGGTGCCAAGCACGCCGGCTGGGCCGGGCTGCTGGCCGACCAGCGGTCCTATCTGGACCGCTACTGGGAGGACTCCGACGTCGAGATCGACGGCGACGCCGAGCTTCAGCAGGCCGTGCGGTTCGCGCTGTTTCACACGCTCCAAGCGGGCGCGCGCGGCGAGCAGCGGCCGATCCCGGCCAAGGGCCTGACCGGGCCGGGCTACGACGGGCATACGTTCTGGGACACCGAGTCGTTCGTGCTGCCGGTGCTGACCTACACAGCGCCGCGAGCCGCCCGCGACGCGCTGCGCTGGCGCCACCGCACGCTCGGGCTGGCCCGAGCTCGCGCTTCGTCGCTGGGGCTTCGAGGTGCGGCCTTCCCTTGGCGCACGATCAACGGCGAGGAATGCTCGGGCTACTGGCCGGCCGGCACGGCGGCGTTCCACATCAACGCCGCGGTCGCCGAGGCGGTGACGCGCTACTTCAACGCCACCGAGGACGAGGGCTTCGATCGCGACGTCGGGGTCGAGCTGCTGGTGGAGACGGCCCGGATGTGGCGCTCGCTCGGCCACCACGACGGCGCCGGGCGGTTCCGTATCGACGGCGTGACCGGGCCGGATGAGTACAGCGCCGTCGCCGACAACAACGTCTACACGAACCTGATGGCCCAGCGCAACCTGTGCGCGGCGGCCGACGCGGTGGAGCGCCAGCCCGAGCGGGCGGCGCAGCTCGGCGTGGACGCGGAGGAAGCGGCGAGCTGGCGCGACGCCGCGCAGGCGATGTTGATCCCCTACGACAAGTCGCTTGGCGTGCATCCCCAGGCGGAGGGCTTCACCGAGCACGAGGTGTGGGACTTCGCGGCCACCACGCCTGACCAATATCCGCTGTTGCTGCACTTCCCCTACTTCGACCTGTACCGCAAGCAGGTGGTCAAGCAGGCCGACCTGGTGCTCGCGCTCCTCATGTGCGGCGACGCGTTCAGCGACGAGGAGAAGGCGCGCAACTTCGCCTACTACGAGCGCTTGACCGTGCGCGACTCCTCGCTCTCGGCAGGTGTCCAGTCCGTCGTGGCCGCCGAGGTCGGCCACCTCGAGCTGGCCTACGACTACTTCACCGAGGCGGCGCTGATGGATCTGGACGACCTCGAGCACAACACCCGCGACGGCGTGCACATCGCGTCGCTGGCCGGGAGCTGGGTCGCGGCCGTGGTCGGCTTCGGCGGAATCCGCGACCACGGGGGTGCGCTCAGCTTCACCCCGCGCCTGCCCGGCGCTCTGACTCGACTGGCCTTCAACGTGCGCTTTCGCAGGCGCAAGCTGCGGGTCGAGGTGCTGCACGGACAGGCCACCTACACGCTGCTCGAGGGGCGGCCCACCGAGATCTCCCATCACGGCGATCCGGTCACGGTCGGCTCCTCGAACGAGCCTGTGGTGTGCCCGATCCCGGCGCCGCCCGCGCGCGAGGCGCCAACCCAGCCGCCGGGACGCGAGCCGGTCCGGCGCCGGCCGCCTCGCTGAGCGCTTTCCGCTCGCCGGTATCCTGGGCAGGGGCATGCAAGCTACGGGCACCTCGCTCTCACACTCGCACCAGGAGGTGGCGCTGGAGTGGCTCGAGCAGGGCCGCCGGCTCATCGTCGCCTCGCTGATCGAGACCGTCGGCTCCGCCCCGCTCGACCCCGGCGCGGAGATGCTCGTCGACGACACCGGCCGGATCGAGGGCTCGGTGACCGGCGGGTGCGTGGAGGGGGCTCTGGTCGAGGCGGCCCGGGAGATCCTGGACGGGGCGCCGGCCCAGGTCGTCCAGTACGGGATCAGCGACAACCAGGCTGCCGATGTCGGGTTGATGTGCGGCGGGACCGTCCGGCTGTTCGTGCACGAGCTGACGGCTGCGGGACGGGCGCCGCTCGCCGCGGTGCGAGACGCCGTGGCCGCGGGGCGGCCGATCGCGCTGGCCACGCTGCTGGACGGCCCCAGCGCCGGTGCCAAGCTCGCGGTCAGCGAAGAGGGCGCGGTCGGGAGCCTGGGCGAGATCGAACTGCTCGACGCGTCGGTGGCGCGCGACGCGCTCGGCTATCTGGACCAGGGAATCTCGACCGTCCGGCGCTACAGCGCGGAGGGCGAGGTGATGGGCTCGGAGCTGCGGGTCTACATCCAGGGCTTCGCCTCCTCGCCCCAGATGGTCATCTTCGGCGCGATCGACTTCTCGGCCGCGGTCGGGCGGCTGGCCCGGGAGCTCGGCTACGCGGTGACGATCTGCGATGCCCGTCCCCCGTTCGCCCAGAGCGCGCGGTTCTCCGACGTGGCCGAGGTGGTGGTCGACTGGCCCGACCGGCACATGGCAACGCGGGAGCTGGGAACCCGAGATGTGGTGCTGGTGTTCACCCACGACCCCAAGTTCGACGAGCCGGCCCTGCTGGCCGCGCTGCGCAGCGGGGCGGGCTACATCGGGGCGCTGGGGAGCCGGCGCACCCATCGGGAGCGGGTGGCGCGGCTGCGGGAGGCGGGCGCTTCTGAGGCCGACCTGGCGCGGATCTCAGCCCCGTGCGGCCTGGACATCGGCGCGCGCACGCCGGCCGAGACCGCCGTGTCGATCTTCGCCGAGATCATCGCGCTGCGCACCGGGCGCCCGGGACAGCGCCTGGCGCAGACGAGCGGATCGATCCACCCGCGCGAGCTGCACACCGACTGAGCCCCAGCCGCGGGGTCACCACCACTTGCTCTCGCGCGCCTGGTCGGTGCCGCCGGTCTGATCGAGCGCGTCGAGCGCGGCCATGTCCTCCTCGGACAGGGCGAAGTCGAACACCTGCGCGTTCTCCTCGATCCGCTCGCGGTGGGTCGACTTGGGGATCACGATCGTCTCGCGCTGCAGGCACCACCGGATCAGGACCTGGGCCGGGGTGCGATCGGCGCGCTCGGCCACCTCGGTGACCTCGCGCTGGTCGAGGTGGCGCCCGGTACCGAGCGGGCTGTAGGCCTCGAGCGCGACGCCGTGCTCGCCGGCGTAGCCGAGCAGTGCGCGGCGGTACTCGAACGGGCTGAACTGGACCTGGTTCACCACGGGCGCGACCGACCCGGCCTCGAGCACCTGCTCGAGCTCCTCCACGCTGAAGTTGGAAACGCCGATGGTGCGCGTGTGGCCGTTCTCGAGAGCCTGCTCCATCCCCGGCCACGCCCACGTCGGGCCGCGCTGCGGCCAGTGGATGATGTACAGGTCGACCTGGTCGACCCCCAGCCGGCGCAGGGTCCGCTCGAGCTCGGCCGCCGGGTCGCCGCTCCGCGCCCGCGGATAGAACTTGGTCGTGATGAACACCTGCTCGCGCGGGACGCCGCTGTCGTGCAGCGCTCGGCCGACGCTCTCCTCGTTGCCGTAGGCCTGGGCGGTGTCGATGTGGCGGTAGCCGAGCTCGAGCGCCCACCGGACCGCGTTCTCGGTCTCGGGCCCGTTCGGGACCTGCCACACGCCGAGGCCGAGCGCCGGCATCTCGGTGCCGTCGGCGAGGGTGCGCGTGTAGGCGGCCGGTGAGTCAGCCATCAGGCCGCCACCGCGATCGGCGCGGGCCGCCCCACGTGGAAGCCCTGGGCGTAGTCCACACCGTGCTCCTGGAGCAGCCGGATCGTCTCGTCGTCGGCCACCGACTCGGCCACGGTCTTGATCCCGAGGCCCTGGGCCACGCCCACGATCGCCTTGACCATGTGCTCGTCGACGTGGCTGCGAGGCAGGTTCTGAATGAACTCGCCGTCCATCTTCAGGAAGCCGACCGGGAGATGCTTGAGGTAGTAAAACGAGCCGAAGCCGGTGCCGAAGTCGTCGAGGGCCAGGCTGCAGCCCATGTTGGTGAGGCCCTTCGCGAACGAGGTGGCCTCGGGCATGTTGGCGATCGCGGCAGTCTCGGTGACCTCGAAGATCAGCCGGGCCGGGTCGACCGCCATGTTCTCGAGCTCCTCCTCGATCATCGCGAGCAGGCGCGCGTCGCCGACCACCGACTCGCCCGAGAGGTTGACCCCCACGCGTGGGAGCTGCGTCGGATCGTTCTCGGCGATTAGCCGGATCGCCTGTCGGACCACCCAGCGGTCGATTGCGTGGATCAGGCCGAATCGCTCGGCCGCGGGCAGGAAGGCCCCCGGGGCGATCAGCTTGCCCCGGTTGTCCTTCATCCGCAGGAGCAGCTCGCCGTGGCTGACGTTGCCGCTGGCCAGCTCGAGGATCGGCTGCATGTGGAGCACGAACCGATCGCGCTCGAGCGCGTCGGTGATCCGCTGCGACCAGGTCAGCTTGGCCATGGCCCGCGCCCGCCGCGCCTCCGAAGCCGTATAAAGGACCACGCGATCGCGCCCCGATCGCTTGGCCGCGTACATGGCCAGGTCGGCGTTGACCAACACCTCGCCCGCGGTCGCATCGTCTGTCTCGAACGCGCCGACTCCGACGCTGGCCGTGATCCGGAACGACTTGCCTCCGTACATCACGCGCCGGCCGTGGATCTCCCCCAGCAGATGCTCGGCCGCCGCGCGCGCCTCGCGCGGCTCGACCGAGGACAGGAGCACCGCGAACTCGTCGCCGCCCAGCCGCGCCACCACGTCGGTGGGCCGGGTGTTCTCGCGCAGCACGTGCGCCACCTCGCACAGCACGACGTCGCCGGCGGCGTGACCGGCGGCGTCGTTGATTGGCTTGAAGTTGTCGAGGTCGATGCTTAGGACCGCGCCATGGGAGGAGTAGCGGCCCGCCCGCGCCAGCTCCCGCTTGAGCTCCTGGTCGAAGCGGCGCCGGTTGAACAGGCCGGTGAGCTGGTCGTGGTCGGCCAGGTGGCGCAGACGCTCCTCGTAGCGCTTGCGGTCGGTGATGTCGCGTCCGACCGCCGCGGCCGACACGATCTGGCCACGCCTGTCGCGCACCGGCGAGATGGTCAGCGAAACCGTGATGATCGCGCCTCCCTTGCGCACTCGCTCGGTCTCGAAGCGGACGATCGACTCCCCGGCGAACACCCTGGCCAGGATGTCCTGCTCCTCACCCGCCCGGTGGGGCGGCTCGAGGAACGCGATCGAGTGCCCCAGCACCTCCTCGGCCGAGTAGCCGTAGAGCCGCTCCGCGCCCTGGTTCCAGCTGGTGATCGTCCCGTCGGCCGACTTGGTCATGATCGCGTCGTCGGAGCAGTCGACCACGTTGCTGAGCAGCTCGCGGGCGGCCCGCGCGTCGACCTCGTCGGTGATGTCCCGCGCATAGCCCACAAAGGCAAGGCGATCACGAGTGCCGATGGAGCTGATCGCCAGCTCGATCGGAAACACGCTGCCGTCGGAGCGCAACGCCTGAAGCTCGACCCGGTTGCCGAAGAACTTGCCGCGCCCCGTCTCGAGGAAGCGCCTGAGGCCTTCGCGATGCGCCGCGCGCAGCGGCTCCGGGATTATCAACTCGGCCAGATCGCGGCCCAGGGCCTCCTCGCGCGAGCGGCCGAAGGTGCGCTCGGCGGCGCTGCTCCATTCCACCACGCAGCCGTCCATGTCGATCACGATCACCGCGTCGAGCGAGGAGTCGAGCAGGGCGCGCACCGGCGCCTCCCACGACTCTGCGCGTGCGTCGCGGCGCTCACGGCGGAGCGCAGACGCCTTTTCGTTGTCCGAGCGTCGATCAGCGGTCACTGAGATTTCGCAATCCGTGCGTTTGCCCGAGAGCGCGCCGCCCGTTCAACCCTGCCTGGGAGACATCGGCGCCGCTCCCGTACCTGATCTACCCGATTCTAGGCGGGCTCACCGGATCTGGACGGATGTGCAGCGGTTTTGCACGGTCTCGATCGGAACCAGCACGTTTGCGGAGGTGGACACGAGCATCGACTCAAGGCGAGGGCGCTGCGCGCCGAAAAGGGATCGAGGCGGTACCACGACTCCGCGGGGGGCACGCAGAGCTCTCGTGGTGCCGCCGTTTTCGTTCTCGCCCGGGGGCCACGCAAAGTCCAGGGACCCCCCCTGGTGCGGACGGTGCGCGCGTGTGGTTCTCTTCCGATCACGAAGTGAGTGCACCGCCTGCCAGGGGCGGGCCGGGCGGTCTCTCACTCGGCACTCAAGGGGGTCGTTCGGGGCACCAAAGGGGGCTTTGGGGCGAAAGCACGTGCGGGCCGGCAGGGATGCCGGCCTTCGGCGCGTTCCGGTGGCGTATCGTGCCGCTATCGGGAATGATGAGCGTGCGGCCGGTTCGGGCCGCGATGGCTCTGGGTTGAGAGAGGAGAGGGACAGGATGGCCGACTCGAGTGTGATTGCGTCGACGGTGTCCTCGCTGCCCGCATCCGCGGCCGAGCGCTTCGGGGCGAATGTGGCGGCGCGGTTCAAGGTGGGCGAGGACTGGCGCGAGATGACCTACGAAGAGGCCAGCTCGGCCATCGACGAGATCGCGCTCGGCCTGATCGAGCTGGGCATCGCGGTGGGCGACCGGGTATGCCTGCTCGCCGACACGCGCGTTGAGTGGACGCTGGCGAGCTACGGGATCTCGGCCGCCGGGGCGGTCGTGGTCCCGATCTATCCGACCAACTCGCCGAACGAGTGCAAGTGGGTGGCGGGCAACTCCGGCGCGCGCGCCGCGATCTGCGAGAACGAGTCCCAGCGGGCGAAGATCGATCAGGTGCGCGACGAGCTGTCGGACCTCGAGCATGTGATCGCGATCGAGGATGGCGGCGGCGAGCTCACGCTGGACGAGCTGCGCGAGCGCGGCCGCGGGCGCGACCGCTCGGAGCTCTCCCAGCGCCAGCACGACGTGAGCCCCGGGGACCCGTACACGATCATCTACACCTCGGGGACCACCGGGCCGCCCAAGGGCGTGGTGCTCACCCATGCCAACGCGATGTCGGTGTGCCAGATGGTCGAGGAGCTGGGGATCGTCAACCCGGATGAGAAGACCTACCTGTACCTCCCGCTCGCCCATGCCTTCGCGCTGACCTCACAGCTGAGCTCATTCGACCAGGGCACGACGATCTTCTACTACGGGCGCGACACCAAGGCGATCCTGAACGAGATCGTCGAGACCAAGCCGACGTACATCCCATCGGTCCCGCGCATCTACGAGAAGCTCTACGGCGCGGCGATGAAGATGCAGGAGCAGGCGAGCGAGGAAGACCAAAAGCGCTTCCGCGAGGCGGTCAAGGTCGGCGTGGAAGTGCGCCGGCTTCAGATGCGGGGCGAGGATGTCCCGGCGAACCTCCAGCGGAAGTTCGACATGGCCGACGCGCGCATCTTCCGCCGCGTGCGCGAGCTGTTCGGCGGCGAGGTGCGCCAGGCGGTCACCGGCGCGGCCCCGATCGCGCCCGAGATCCTCGAGTTCTTCTACGCCTGCGGCGTGCTCATCCTCGAAGGGTGGGGAATGACCGAGACCGCCGCGGTGGGAACGGTCAACCGGCCTGAGCACTTCAAGTTCGGCACGGTCGGCCCGGCGATGCCGGGCGTGGAGATCCGGATTGCCGAGGAGGACGGGGAGATCCTGATGCGCGGCCCCAACGTGTTCGGCCAGTACTGGCGAAACGAGGAGGCAACGCGCGAGACGCTCCTCGACGGCTGGCTGCACACCGGTGACGTGGGCGAGCTGGACGACGAAGGCTTCCTCAAGATCACCGGGCGCAAGAAGGACATCATCATCACGGCCGGCGGCAAGAACCTGACGCCATCGAACCTCGAGAACGACCTCAAGCAAGCGGGCTTCATCTCGCAGGCCGTGATGTACGGCGATCGCAAGCCCTTCCCGGTGGCGCTGATCACGCTCGACCCGGAGGAGATCATCCCCTGGGCACGCGAGCGCGGCCTGCCCGAGAACCTGGGCGAGCTCGCCCAGTCCGACGAGATCCGCGAGATGGTGCAGAAGGAGCTCGACCGCGCAAACTCCAACTACGCCCAGGTCGAGCAGGTCAAGAAGTTCGTCGTGCTCGACCACGACTTCTCGGTCGACTCGGGCGAGCTGACGCCGACGCTGAAGGTCAAGCGCAACGTGATCTACGACCGCTACGCGGACCTGTTCGAGTCGATGTACGCGCGTTAATGGATTGGTGTCCGTGCCCGCGCGGACACGTCCAGCTCAAACAGCCAGAAGTCGCGGCCGATCACCGGCACCGACACGTTGTAGACCGGAACGTTCCCGATCGCGCCCTCGAACGTGCCCGAGTGCGCATGGCCGTGTAGCACCAAGTCCGGCTCGTGCTCGGCGATCGGCGCGGCCAGGCGGTCGGTGCCGAGGTAGCCCCAGATCCCGGCCGGCTCACCGACGATCGTCGCCTCCGTGGGCGCATAGTGCAGCAGCACGATCCGGGTCGGACACAGAGCGATCTCGCGCAGTCCCTGGTCGAGCGCCTCGACTTCGCATCCGGTCTCCCGGTAAATCGAGCGCAGCGAGGGCTCGCCGAAATCGGGCAGATGCGATCCCGGGAACCCGCCGACGAAGCCCTTGACCCCGACGATTCCCACCTCGACGCCCGCGGTCTCACAGGTGGCCCAGTCGCGGTCGAGCACGCGAATGCCGCCTTCGGTGAGGGCGGCGACCAGCTCGTCGCGCCGGTTGGCGTGCCAGTCGTGGTTGCCGAGCACGGCGAACACCGGTATCGCGAGGGGCGCGCATGCTTCGGCCAGCACCGCCGCTTGCTCGGGCTCGCCGTGGGTAGTCAAATCGCCGGCCAGCAGGAGGAGGTCGGCTCGCTCGTCCAGCCCGGCGACGGTCTCGAGGGCTTCCGAGCGGCGCTGCTCGTTGTAATGCAGGTCGCCCGCGGCAGCGATTCGCAGGCAGCGCTTGTCGTCCTCGCGCATGAGCGTCAGCTACCCACTACCGGGTAGTTCCATAGGGGCATGCAGCATTCCGCCGAGTTCCAGCGGCTGATCGACACGCTCAAGTTGACAGTGGCCGCCCTGCGCGAACAGAACGTCCCGTTCATGCTCGGCGGGAGCGTGGCCGCGTGGGCGCGCGGCGGGCCCGAGCCGACCAAGGACCTCGACCTGATGATCAAGCGCGGCGACGCCGAGCGCGCGCTCCAGGTGCTGGCCGACGCCGGGATGGAGACCGCACGGCCCCCGGAGGAGTGGCTGTACAAGGCCTGGAACGACGGCGTGCTGATCGACCTCATCTTCGGGCCCTCGGGGGTGGAGCTGACCGACGAGGTGCTGGCGCGGGCGGACACGATTCCCGTGATGTCGGTGGCCACGCCGGTGATGGCGATCGAGGACATGCTGGTGACGATGCTCTACGCCCTGGACGAGCACTGCCTGGACTACGGAGGCCTGGTCGCGATCGCCCGCTCGCTGCGCGAGCAGATCGACTGGGTCCAGCTGCGCGCGAGGTCCGCCGGATCCCCATATGCGAAGGCGTTCATGACGCTGGTCGAGGAGCTCGGCGTGGCGCCGAGGGCGGCGCCCGCGCACGGGTCGGGCCCGAGCCGGGTGCGGGTCGTGCCGGCGGGCGGCTAGATCGACGGCGGGTTGGGGTCGGGCGCCGGCGGCGGGCCGGGCTGGGGCCCGGGCGTCGGAGGCTGGGGGTCGGGTGCCGGCGGAGCCGGCCCGGGCGTGGGGCCGGGCACGGGCGGCCCGGGATTTGGTGGCGCCGGGGTTGGCGGGCCGATGGGCGGCTGGCGCATGGGCACGATGGGTGTGCGGTACCCGAGCGCAGCGTGCACCAAGCAGGGTCTGGGGTAGTCTGCAGCCTCGATGAAGCTGCTCGTCGTGACCAGCGAGCCGATCACCGCCTCGCAGCTGCGAGATGCGCTGCCCGGCGAGGTGGACCCCGCGGACGCCGAGGTGATGGTGGTGGCGCCGGCGGTTCAGGAGAACCCGATCAAGTTCTGGCTCTCCGACGCGGACGAGGCGATCGCCCGGGCTGAGGAGGTCCGCCGGGAGAGCATCGAGAAGCTGGGCGCGGAGGGCATCGAGGCCACCGGCGACACCGGCGAGTCAGACCCGATGCTGGCCATCCAGGACGCGCTCAACACCTTCCCGGCCGAGCGCATCCTGCTGTTCAGCGACGAGGACGCCTACCGTGGCGCGATCGACGAGGCCGAGGTTCACGAACGTTTCGGCGTGCCGGTCGACCGCGCCCCCCACTGACTGACGCCATTTTTGCCCGGTGACCGGGCAAAAATGGCTTCACCTGTCGCGTAGGCGACGCGCGAGCGCCTTGGCGTTGGCCGGCGCGAAGCCCTGCCAGTCGTTGTTGAAGTAGGTATAGACCTCGGTCTCGCGGCGCCACTGGGCGACCCGGCGGCCCCAGGTGTCGATCTCGGTGGCCGAGTAGTTGCCGTTCCGGCCTCGATGGCCGTAGTGGAAGCGGACGAAGCGCCAGTCCGCCGTGGCCTCGTGGGATTGAAACGGCCGCGAGGGGTGATCGCCGATGGTCAGGGCCACGCCGCGCTGGCGCAGCGCGTCCATCACGGCCGGCGCGAACCACGACTCGTGGCGGAACTCGATCGTGTGGCGTCCCGGCGGCAGCTCGTCGAGCCACCCGTGGAGCCGCGCGTCGTCGCGGTGGAAGTTCTCGGGAAGCTGCCAGAGGACCGGACCCAGGCGACCCGCTTCGACCAAGGGTTGCAAAGGCTCGTAGAACCGCGCGATGCCCTCGTGGATGTCGACCAGGCGCTTTATGTGGGTCAGGTAGCGGCTGGCCTTTACCGCGAACTCGAACTCAGGCGGCGTCTGGGCGACCCAGCCCGACACGGCCTGGCGCGTGGTCAGCCGGTAGAAGGTGTTGTTGACCTCGACCGTGTCGAACTCCGAGGCGTACAGCTCGAGCCAGCGCCGCTTGGGCTCCTTCTGCGGGTAAAGGCGCCCCCGCCAGTCGTCGTACATCCACCCCGAGCAGCCGATGCGTACCTGCTTCATGGCAGGGGTATGGATTCGGGAGGCCGATGGACTATCCCCCCGCTCCGGTCCCGACGAAGCCGACCCGGGCCAGCCTGCTCAAGGCGGTGCACGAATGCCGGGCCTGCGATCTGTGGGAGCCCGCCACGCAGGCGGTGATGGGCGAGGGCGCCGGCCACGCCGAGGTGATGTTCGTGGGCGAGCAGCCCGGCGACCGCGAGGACATCGAGGGCCACCCATTCGTGGGTCCGGCCGGCGGCGTGCTCGACAGCGGCCTCGAGCGCGCCGGGATCCCCCGCGACGACGTGTACATCACCAACGTGGTCAAACACTTCCGCTACAAGGCCCGCGGCAAGCGCCGGATCCACCAGAAGCCCGACCGCTGGCAGATCCAGGCTTGCCTGCCCTGGCTGCACGCCGAGCTCGACGTGGTCGAGCCGGTGGTCCTGGTGTGCCTGGGCGCCACCGCCGCTCAGGCGCTGCTCGGCTCCTCGGTGCGGATCGGGCGCGACCGAGGACGGCCGTTTGAATCGGACCTGGCCGAGCTCGTGACGATCACGACCCATCCGTCCGCGATCCTGCGCGCGGAGGATGAGGATCGGAAGGCGGCGATGGACCAGTTTGTCGACGACCTGACGAACGTGGCGCACTGGCTGAGCGAGCGTCAAGCCGCTTAGCGTCGAGCCGCTCGGCCAGGCGCGAGGCCAGCGCCATGATCGTCAGGGCCGGGTTGGCCGAGCCCTGGGTCGGCATCACGCTGCCGTCGGCGATGAACAGGTTCGGGACCTCCCAGGCGCGGTGGTCTGAGTCGACCACGCTGCGCTCGGGGTCCGAGCCCATCCGGCACCCGCCCACCAGGTGGGCGTAGCGGTCGATGACGAGCGTGTCCTGCGCCCCCGCCGCCTCGAAGACGTCCTTCAGCGTCTGCTTGGCGAACGCGATGTTCTTGCGGTCGTTCTCGCACTGCGAGTAGTCCATCCGCGCCACCGGGAGCCCGTACTGGTCGGTGACCTCCCCGGCCACCGTGACCCGGTTCTCGGGCAGCGGGAGCAGCTCGCACAGGACCCCGAGCGTGTACCAGTGGTTGTAGTCGCGCATGTACTCGCGCAGCGCGGCGCCCCAGTGCCCGTGGCCGAGCACGTGCTGGGCATGCTCTATCGGGAGCGGACCCACGGTCTGGATCGCGAAGCCGCGCGCGAAGCCCCGTGTGGGGTCGGTCTCGTAGAACTGCTCGGAGCAGATCTCGGGCGGCGGCATCTTGTACATCCGCGCCTCGTCGGCGAAGCGCGCCGCCACCTGCGGCGCCCCCTGCACCATCACGCAGCGGCCGACCTGGTCGTTGTCGTTGGCCAGGCCGTGCGGGAAGCGCCGGCTGGTCGAGTTGAGCAGCAGACGGGGGGTCTCGATCGAGTAGCCCGCCACCGCCACCGCCTCGGCGCGCTGAAACCGCTCAGTGCCGTCGTGGAAGTAGCGGACGCCGGTCACGCGCCCGGTGGACTCGTCCAGGTCTATCCCGCTGACCATGCAATCGGCCCGGATCTCGGCCCCGTGCTCGATCGCGTCGGGGACGTGGGTGACCAGCGGGGAGGCCTTGGCGTTCACCTTGCATCCCTGGAGGCAGAAGCCCCGGTAGATGCAGTGGGGGCGGTTGCCGAACGCGCCGTTGGTGATCCCCACCGGGCCGACTCGCATCTCGATTCCGAGCTTGCGCGCGCCGGCAACCGCCGCCTCCGCTCCTCCGGCGATCGGGTGGGGCGAGTGCGGGTAGCGGTGCGGGTCGCCCCAGGGCCAGTGGTCGCCCGCCACTGGGAGCTCGAGCTCCAGGCGCTCGTAGTGACGCTTCAGGTCCCAGTAGGAGATCGGCCAGTCCTCGGCGACCCCGTCTCGGGTGTGGACCTCGAAGTCGGAGGGATGAAAGCGCGGGCAGTAGCCGGCGTAGTGGACCATCGAGCCCCCCACTCCGTGGCCCGAGTTGTTCTTGCCGAGCTCGACCGGGTCGTTGCCGCCGATGATGCGCTTGGAGGTCCAGTAGAGCCGGTGCGACCCGGCCTCGTCTGACACCCAGTCCTCGTCGGGGTCCCAGAACGGCCCGGACTCCAGCACCACGATCTTCCACCCGCGACGGGCCAGGCGCTGGGCCAGCGTGGCGCCGCCGGCGCCCGCGCCGACGATCGCCAGGTCGACCGCATAGGAGTCGTCGTAGTGGGCCATCCGCTCGCGCGGGACCGCGCGCCGGTGCACGTCGAGCAGGAAGGCGGAGTCGTTCTCGGGCGGACGGAGCGCGCCCCGGAGCATCGTCCGCAGCTCGTGCGCGCGGCTCAAGCGCCCACGTCCTCGACCGGGTCGCGCTCGAACGCCTCGGCCCCCTCCCACCACTCCCGCTGTCCCACGCCGAACCTGGAGTACCCGCGCGGATAGGCCGGGCCGCCGAATCCAATCTCGTTCCAGGCCCACGGATGGGAGTAGTAGGAGCTGAGAATCGCCCGGGTCACCACCTTCCAGGCCTTGGACGGCGGCAGCTCGTCCCACACCTCGCCGTGCAGGGAGCCGTGGGCGAGCGCGTCGATCACGTCGTGCTGCACCTCGATCGAGGCTGTGGTGAAGTCGGGAGCGCCATGCTGACGGGCCGCCGCGTCGAGGCCCACGGCCACGCGGCGCCAGGTCTCGCGATCGTCGGGCATGTCGGCGTACTGGAAGCCGTCGAGCTGGCCCTCGAACAGCTTGGCATCGACCATGTTCAGCACCGGGATCTTGGGCTCCCGGTCCTGGGCCAGGACCAGGTCGCAGAAGCGCCCAAGCGTCACCACCTCGGGAGCGGTGAAGAAGCGGAGCGGCGGAACCTCCTCGACGCGCTCCATGACCAGGGCGCGCGTCGCCTCGTCCCAGTGGCCGGCCTCGTCGAGGACGTTGTAGTCGGGATAGCGGCCGTGCATCTGGGGGGTGATCCCGTTGCGCTGCCGGGGGAGGTCGTCGGGCGAGGGAGGCCGATTGTCCGCGCGGAGGTTCGGCAGGTGCGCCGCCTGGCGGAAGTCCATCAGTGCTCGCGCCCGAACGCCGCGGCGGCCAGGCCCATCCCGCCGACCAGGGCCAGCGATCCCGGCGCGAGCAGCGGCGGCCCCATCACGATGTTGAACAGCGGCTCCTTGAACCCGCCCGGCTTGCGCGACACGCCGCGCACGTGGGTGATCACGCCGATCGCGCCGTCCAGGCAGTACAGCGCCGACAGCGCCGGCAGCCAGGTCTTGGCCGCCCGCTCGGAGCGGACCCCGGCCACGCCGGCGGCGGTCAGCGCCGGGGAGAGGACGATCGGGGTCCACATCCACTTGTCGCCGAAGGAGCCGCGGAAATGCTCGAAGTAGATCTCGAGGCCGAGCGGCAGCGCGCTGAAAGCGGTGGCGCCCGCCAGGGTGCGCTGCATCCGGCCGGAGCGGACGTTCCGCCACCATCGTGCGGCGCCCCGCTCGGGCTTGGTGGTCCGCCGCACGGGCAGCAGGCTAGGCCGCATAGCGCTCCGCCTCCGATCGCTTGAGCTCGAGCCCGATCCCGGGCCGGTCCAGGTCCGGGAACAGCGCGCCCTCGCGCGGCTCCACCACCCCGTCGAACAGCAGGTGCTCGATCCGGACGTGATCATGGAAGTACTCGAGGTGGGCCAGCTGATCGAGCGCGAGCGCGGGGTGCAGGTGGATGGAGGGGCCACAGTGCAGCGAGAGAGGCAGGCAGTGGGCGCGGGACAGCCCCTCCACGCGCAGCAACTCGGTGATGCCGGCGCACCGGGTCACGTCGGCCTGGAGGACATCGACGGCGCCGGCCTCGAGCATCCGCCGGAAGTACGGCGCGTCGTAGCCGTATTCGCCGGCAGCGATCTCCATTCCGGCCGGGGCCCGGTCGCGGATCAGGCGCAGGCCGTGCAGGTCGTCGGATGACACCGGCTCCTCGAACCAGCTCACCTGAGCCTCGGTCCGGAAGCGCTCGGCAAGCTCGAGCGCCTGCTTGCGCGTATAGGCGCCGTTGGCGTCCACGAACAGCTCGGTCTCCGTGCCGATCGCCTCCCGCGCAGCGCGCACCCGATCCGGGTCCTCGTCCGGCCTCGACCCCACCTTCATCTTGACCCGCGGGATCCCCTGCTGCGCCCATCCCGCCAGCTGCTCGCACAGGCGGTCGATCGAATATGCCGTGAACCCGCCCGAGCCATAGATCGGCACCCGGTCGTGGGCCATCCCGATCAGCTTGCACAGCGGCAGCCCGAGCAGGCGCGCCTTGAGGTCCCACAGGGCCAGGTCGACCGCCGCGATCGCCATCGAGCTGATGCCGGGGCGGCCGAGGTTGCGAATCACCTCGACCATCGCCTCCCAGGCCGCCTGGGGGGCGAACGCGTCACGCCCGGTCACCACGCCCTTTAGCTTCGACTGGACCAGCTCGGCCGTCGAGGTGTCGGCGTAGGTGTAGCCGAGTCCGGTCTCCCCGGCCGCCGAGGCGTGGACGACCACGATCGTCGTGGCCTCCCAGGACAGCGTCCCGTCGGCCTCCGGAGCATCGGTGGGGACCGTGTACGCACCGACCTCCACCTCCTCGACCGGAGCGTGCACCGCTGAGGCCAGGGCGCCGCTCATCGGCCTGGAAGGAATTCCTCGACCTTCTGCTTGAACGACTGCTTGATGATCTCCCCTGAGGCGGGATCGCCCTTCAGAAGCGCCGAGGTCAGCGCCTTGGCCTGCTCGATCGTGATGTGCGGTGGCAGCGGCGGGACCTCGGGGTCGGTGACCGCCTCGTAGACCACGGGCCGATCGGAGGACAGCGCCTCGTCCCAGGCGGGGCCGATCCGGTCCGGCGAATCGACTCGGATCCCCTTGAGCCCGAGCAGCTCGGCGTACCGGGCGTACGGGAAGTCGGGCAGGTCCTGGGAGCCCTCGAACTTCGGATCGCCCTCCATCGCCCGCTGCTCCCACGTGACCTGGTTGAGGTCGCGGTTGTTCAGGACGAGGATGACCAGCCGCTGATCGGCCCACTGGTGGCGGTACTTGGCGATCGTGATCAGCTCGTTGATCCCGTTCATCTGCATCGCCCCGTCACCCACGAGCGCGAACACGGGCCGGTTCGGGTAGGCGAACTTGGCCGCGATCGCATACGGGACGCCCGGCCCCATCGTGGCCAGCGTGCCCGACAGAGAGGCCATCATGCCCTTGCGCAGCTTGATGTCGCGGGCATACCAATTCGCTGACGAGCCGGAGTCCGAGCTGAGGATCGCCCCGTCGGGCAAACGCTTGGACAGCTCGTGAAAGACCAGCTGCGGGTTGATCGGGCTGGCCTCGAGCTGGGCGCGCTTCTCGATCAGCTTCCACCACTCGCCGACCTCGCCCTCGATCTTCTCCCGCCACGAGCGGTCCTCCTTGCGCTGGAGGCGGCCGCTCAGCGCGCGCAGGGTCTCGGCGCTGTCGCCGATCAGGTTGACCTCCATCGGGTAGCGGATCCCGATCATCTTGCCGTCGTGGTCGATCTGCACGCCACGAGCGTTGCCCTCCTCGGGCAAGAACTCCGAGTAGGGGAAGCTCGAGCCGACCATCAGCAGCGTGTCGCACTCCATCATCAGCGTCCAGCTCGGCTTGGTCCCGAGCAGCCCGATCGATCCGGTCACGAACGGCAGGTCGTCGGGGAGCGCGGCCTTGCCGAGCAGCGCCTTGGCCACGCCGGCGCCGAGCTTGTCCGCCACCTCGATCACCTCGTCGGCAGCGTGCAGCGCACCCGCGCCCACAAGCATGGCGACCTTCTTGCCGGCATTGAGGACCTCTGCGGCGCGGTCGAGGTCGGCGTCGGAGGGAATGATGCGCGGGGGCTGATACCCGGGGCCCGAATGCACGGTGCCGTGCGCGTGCGGGGGCGTCGGCACCGCGTCGGCCTCCTGCACATCGTTGGGGATGATGATCGCCGTCACGGTGCGCTCGGACAGCGCGATCCGGATCGCCCGGTCGACCAGGTGGCGGATCTGCGCTGGGGCCATGGCCATCTCGACGTACTCGTGGGCGACGTCCTTGAACAGCGAGACCAGATCGATCTCCTGTTGGTAGTTGCCTCCTAGCCCCGCCCGCGCCTGCTGGCCCACGATCGCCACCACCGGATGGTGGTCGAGCTTGGCGTCGTACAGGCCGTTGAGCAGATGCACGGCGCCGGGACCCGAGGTGGCCAGGCAGACGCCGATCTCACCGGTGAACTTGGCGTGGGCGCAGGCCATGAACGCGGCCATCTCCTCGTGCCGGACCTGGATGAACTCCGGGCGCTGGCCGTCGCTCGAGCGCGCGAAGGCGCCCAAGATCCCGTTGATGCCGTCGCCGGGATAGCCGTATATGCGCTTGACGCCCCATAGGCTGAGGCGCTCGAGGAGGTAGTCGCCGACGGTCAGGCTCATCGCGTTCCTTTCATCGCTCGTACGACCATGCCCGTACCCATGGGGCGACGCGCGCTAACTCGGCGCCGTCCGGACGCCTACAACTCGCGCTCGAGCTCGGCCAGCGTGACCGCGGCGTCGATGTGGGCCAGATGCGTGAGGCCCTGCGGGTAGTTCCCGAGCAGCTCGCCGCTCTTCGGATCGATCTCCTCCGAGAACAGGCCGAGGTCGTTAGCGCGGGCCATGGCCTTGTCGAACACGCTCCGCGCCTCGTGCAGCTCGCCGCCTCGGGCCAGGCACTCGACCAGCCAGAACGAGCAGCACAGGAACGCGCCCTCGCGGCCGGGCAGCCCATCCTCACGCGTGTAGCGGTAGAGCAGCCCTCCGCCCGCGTCGAGCTCCTCGCGCACGGCTTCCACCGTGCGCAGCATCCGCTCGTCGCGCCAATCGATGAACTCGACCGTGGGCAGCAGCAGCAGCGCCGAGTCGAGCTCTGACCGGTCGTAGGCCTGGACGTAGACGCCGCGCTTGGAGTCATAGCCGCGCTTCTCGATCGTCTTGCGCAGCTCGTCGCGCGCCCGCTTCCAGCGTCGGGTGGGGGCCCGGCGCATGCACTCATCGGCTAGGCGGATCCCCCGGTCGAGCGCCGCCCAGCACATCGCCTTCGAGTGCACGAAGTGGTCGGGCTCGCCCGGCCACTCCCACAGGCCGAAGTCGGGCTGCTTCCACTGCTCGGAGGCCAGGTCGATCAGCGAGACGAGGAAGCGCCAGTCGTCGTCGCTCGGAGCGTGCCCGCGGCGGTGCCAGCGCCAGGTCAGGTTGACCAGCTCACCGTAGGCGTCGAGCTGGCGCTGATTGGTGGCGTCGTTGCCGGACCGGGCCGGGGCGGAGCGCCGGTAACCCTCGAGGCCTTCGAGCTCGCGGGCCGCGAGCCGCCGCTCTCCGCCGGCGCCGTAAAGAACCTGGAGATCCTCGGCGTGGCCGGCCGCCGAACGCATCATGAAGGCCCGGAATGCGTCCGCCTCCCCCACCGCCCCCAGCTCGGCGAACGCGCGGGAGCTGAAGCTGGCGTCCCTGACCCAGGCGTAGCGGTAGTCCCAGTTGCGCTCGCCCCCCATCACCTCGGGCAGCGAGGTGGTGGGCGCCGCCACGATCGCCCCGGTCGGCACGTGGGTCAGCGCCTTGAGCGTGATCCCCGACCGCCGGGCCCCCGGCTCGTCGCGCGTGCCCAGCGTGAGTCCGGAGGCCCACTCCCGCCACCACCGCTCGGTCGCCTCGACGCATTCGTCGATCCACTGCGCGGTCGGCTCCTCGTAGGCGTGGGCGTCGACGAGCTCGGGCGGGCAGTAGGTGAGCGACACGCGCAGGCGATCGCCCGCGCCGACGGTGACCGTGCCGACGAGCTCGTGGTCGGGGTCCTCCGTGAGCTCGCGCTCGCACCATATGAGCAGAGCATCGTTGCCGCCGATCGCCGAGTGCAGCTGGTGGCCGTGCCGGCGGATCCACGGCTTGACCTGGCCGTAGTCGAATCGCGGGGCCACCCTGACCTCGAACTCGACCGACCCCCGGCCACCGTCGATGATCCGGATGATCTGCCGGCTCGGTGTGGACCGGGCGCTTTCGCGCACGCTGAACAGGTCGAGGATCCGCGCCTCGCCGCCCGGCCCGCGCAGGACCGTCTCCAGGACCAGCGTGTCGTCCAGGTAGCGCCGGCTGTACTCCCAGCCGGATGCGTGGACGGGGGCAATCGAACAGTGGCCTCCGTGCTCGCGGTCGAGCATCCGCCCGAAAGCGCTGCCGGAATCGAACCGGGGCAGGCAGCACCACTCGACCGAAGCCTCGCGGGATATCAACGCCGCGCTGTGACAGTCGCCGATCAGGGCGTAGTCGGCTATCGGGGGGTAGGAGTCGGCGCTCGGCACGGCCTGAGGACTACCCCGCAGACGGTTATCCAGCGCGCGCCACGGGTACAGCTTCGAGTGTATGTGGCTTTATATGTTCGCGCTCGTACTGCTGATGGTCGGCCTGGTCGGCGGGATCGCAGGGGGCGGGATCTTCACGATCGTGCTCGTCCCGATCGCGTTCATCATCGCCGGCTCGGCGTTCGTCTTCTCGATGTGGAGCCGCGCATCGCAGGGCGCCTCCGGCGCGGATGTCGACGCCCATCCGTCCACCAACCGCCCGCTCCCGCACAGCTTCCGAGAGGACAGCGGCCGCGCGCCGAGCTCGCCCGAGCGGCTGGCCGACGCCCGGCGGGCCGAGCAGTAGCCACCGTTTCCCGGTTTGCTACCCACGGGTAGCTCCGGGTCGGTAACCGACGACGAAAGGAGATCCCATGGGACTCACCGACAAGGTCACGGGCCGCGTAAAAGAGGCCGCGGGCGATCTGGCTGACAACGCCTCCCTGCGCCGCGAAGGCAAGCAGGAGGAGCGCAAGGGCGAGGCCAAGGAGGAGCTGGCGCGCCAGCAGGAGCGCGCGGACGCGAAGGCCGAGGAGGTCGCCAACCTGGAGCGCAAGACCAACTAGCCGTCTGCACTCCAGCCGGATCCGGCGCCCGGTGCGTCCGCCTCGAGACCGCGGACGGACCGGGCGCTTTTTCATGCCCGGGCCGGGGCCCGCGGCCTACGCCCACTCGCCGTCTGAATCCATTTGAGATCGCTCAAGCGAGTTGAAGGCTTCACCCGACGCGCGTTTGCAGTCGACGAGCCGGGTAGCGGTGTCCCATGCCAAGCCAACGCGATGTCGTGGTCCTGACCGGCGCCTCCGGCGGCGTGGGACGGGCCGCCGCCCGGCGCTTCGCCGCCGACGGCGCCCGGATCGGCCTAATCGCCCGGGGCCGCCGTGGCCTCGAGGCGACCGCGCGCGAGGTCGAGCAGGCGGGCGGCGAGGCGCTGGTGCTCCCCGTCGACGTGGCCGACGCCGGTCAGGTGGAGGACGCGGCGAGCAGGGTCGAGGACGCCTTCGGGCCGATCGACATCTGGGTCAACGACGCGATGGTCACCGTGTATGCCGAGTTCCTGGACATCGAGCCCGAGGAGTTCAAGCGCGCCACCGAGGTCACCTACCTGGGGATGGTGTGGGGCACGCGGGCGGCGCTAAAGCGGATGGTCCCGCGCGACCGGGGCTCAATCGTGCAGGTGTGCTCGGCCATGTCCTACCGGGGGATCCCGCTCCAGTCCCCCTACTGCGGGGCCAAGGCGGCCTGCAAGGGGTTCACCGAGAGCATCCTCACCGAGCTGATCCACCACAAGTCCCGCGTGCACGTGTCGATGATCCAGCTGCCGGGGCTGAACACGCCCCAGTTCACCTGGGGGCGCACCAAGCTCCCCAAGCAGACCATGCCGGTGCCGCCGATTTACCAGCCCGAGGTGGCGGCCGACGCCATCCACCACGCCGCCCACCACAAGCGCCGCCAGATCTACGTCGGCTATCCGACGGTCATGAACATCCTCGGCGAGCGCGTCGCCCCGTGGTTCCTCGACCGCTACCTGGCCAAGGTCGGCTACACCAAGCAGATGACCGATCACGACCTCGACCCCGCCGGCCACGACAACCTGTTCGAGCCGGTGGACGAGGACCGGGGCGCTCACGGGCCGTTCGACGACCAGGCCCACAGCGTCAGCCCGCAGTATGAGCTGGCCAAGCGCCGCGGGCTCGTGCTGGCCGGGCTCGGGGCGGCGGCGGTGGGCGCCGGCGCCGCCGCAGCCGCGGCAGTGCGAAACGGCAAGTAGCTAAGAGCGCGACCGGCGCCGAGGCGAGGACGCCGGCCCGCCCGCCCCGGGGACGCCGGCCCGCCCGCTCTGGGCAGGCGGGCCCGCGTCGATCACATCACCGACCTTACGAGTCGCCGTTGTCCTTGCGCTCTGCCTTCACCCGGCCGGCCGCCTCGCCGAGGCGCTGCGCCTCGGAGCTCTCGACCAGCGCCTCTGCGCGCTCGCGCTCGGCCTCGGCCTGGCTCTCGACCGCACCGAGCCGCTGCTCGTTGGCCTGCTCCTCGATCCGCTCCTTGGCGCGGGCCTCGGCCTTGCGCACGGTCTGCGTGCGCTTGCGCTCGGCCTCCTGGGCCCGGCGGGCCTTCTGCTGCTGAGCCTGGGTCGCGTTCT
This sequence comes from uncultured Solirubrobacterales bacterium, assembly GCA_963818675.1. Lineage (GTDB taxonomy): Bacteria > Actinomycetota > Thermoleophilia > Solirubrobacterales > Solirubrobacteraceae > Palsa-465. The sequence continues at coordinate 712,893 of CAWFTE010000010.1, read as the reverse complement.
GGCGCCGCGCCTTGGCTCGCTCGCCGGCCTGCTGGCGCCGGCGCTCCGCCTGCTCCTGGCGCTCCTCGGCCACGGTCTCGCCCTGCTTGTCCCGGCGCTGGGCCTCGGCGCGCAGCTTCTGTGCCCGCGAGCGCTCATCGGCGGCGGTGCGCCGGCGCCGCCCGTCCTCGCGCAGCTCGGCGTCGCCGAAAAGCGTGCCGGCGACCGAGCGGGCCGTGGCGTCCGCGCGGTCGGCCGACACCGTGCGTGCCTGGCGGTTGCCCGGGAGGACCCGGATCGCGGCGTCGACCGGCATGCGGACCACGCGGAGGTAGCTGTTGAAGGCGGTTCTGGGAATCGTGCGGAGGTTCATCGTTGCTCCTCGGGGTCGATCTGGGCGGCGCGCTGCTCCGCCTCTCGGGCTTCGCGGTCGAGTGCGAGCGCGTCCTTGGCGGCGTCCACGCGAGCCTGCTCGGCCGCGCGGTCGGTGTGCGCGGCCGCGGTCTCCTCGGCCTGGCGCTGGCGCTCGGCCTGGGCCTGCTCTCGCTGCGCCTCGGCTCGCGCCTGCTCCTCGGCCTGTGCGCGCTCCTGCTCGATCTGCTTTTCACGTTGCTGTGCGGCGACCTGGGCCTGGAGGCGCTCGCGCTCGGCCTCGGTCTCGGTCTGCTGACGCTCCAGACTGGCCTCCTGCTCGGTCCGGGCCGCCTCTGCGGCGTCCTTGCGCGCCTGCTGCGCGGTCTCCGCCTGGGCCTCCTGAAGGCGCCCCTCGCGGGCCAGCTCGTCCTTGCCGGTAGCGCCGCCCACGGCTTCCTTGATCTTGCCGACGGCCTTGCCGACAAGCCCTCCGGACACGCGCTCCGGGTTGTTCGGACTGGACATCTGTGCTTCTCCTTGTTCGATTCGGAAGGGTTGACATACCCACGATCGGGACCGTGGACGCGTACTCTGCGGCCGATGCGCGGAGCAAGTGGATTGGCGCTGCTGGCGCTCGCCGGGGCGGCCGTCGGCTGCTCTGGGCCGTCCAGGCTCTCGGGCGCTGCGGTGTTCGCAGGAGACTGTGCGGCCTGCCACTCGCTGGTCGGCAATGAATCGCTGCACCGGCAGGGCGGAGACCTGCTCGGCTACCGGATCACCCGGGCCCAGCTGCTCGAGTTCACGCGAGAGATGCCGGTTCGCCACCGGCTCACCCCCGCGCAGCTGAACGCGGTCGTCGACTATGTGTTCGCTCTGGAGCAGCGCGCCGGCCCTCGATGATCAGCCCGCCGGGACGAGCTCGCCGACCGCGCCCTGGGTGCCGGCGGGCGAGTGGCCGCCGGCCACGACGATCCCTCCTTGCACCGCTAGCACGCCGGCATCGGAGAGGGGCTGGGGCAGGTGCCCGGCCGCGCGCACGGCGCCGCTGGCCGGGTTGATGGCCCAGATTCCATCGGTTTGGGCGGTGGTGCTGTCACCTCGCCCGCCGACCAGGTACACGGTCGAGCCCAGCGCGGCGGCTCCGCCGTGGGTGACGGGCTGCGAAAGGCGCCCGATCTGCTGCACCGAGGCGGCGCCGGGCTGAAAGCGGTAGATCGCGTCGCTGGCACCGTTCGGGGTGGAGCCCCCGATGATCAGCAGGGATCCCGGCACGGCGGCAACCGCGGCGTAGCGGAGCGCGACGGGCAGGTGCGCGACGGTGTGGGCCTGCGTGCCGGGGCTCCAGGCGACGATGGTGTTGAGCGCACTCGAGCCGTCGAAGCCGCCGACGACGTAGGCGGTCCCGCCGAGCGCGGCCACGGCCACGTCCGACTCTGCGGTGGGGAGCGTTCCGACCTGGGACACCGCGTTCGCGACCGGGTCGAAGCGCAGGATGTGGTCGTACTGGGTGAACTCACCGCCGCCGAACACGTACACCGCTCCGCCGAGCTGAGCGGCCTGGGCATCGTGCTGAGCGCCGGGCAGGCTGGCCGCGGCCACCGGGCCATGGGTGCTCGCCACCGTGATCGCGGCGGTAGAGGTGACGGCCGGGGTGATGCCGCCGAGCAGCACGAACCGGCCGGCCGAGAGCGCCGCGGTCGCCGGGTCCTGGACGGCTGCGGGCAGCGTGAACAGCGGCCGGTAGGACAGCGTGGCCGGCGACTGGAGCGCGGGCGGCTTGGCGGCGTGCGCGGGTGCGCGCGTCCGCGCCTTGGTGGTGGGGGCGGTGCTGCTGGTGGAGCTCGAGCCGCACCCCACGCACAGCAGGGCGAGCACGAGCGGGACGATTGAGGCCGGGCGGCGGATGGCGGCGAGCGTAGCCAAAGATGCGCGATCGCGTCCGGCGCGGGTAGGGAGCCTGAGCGAATTCTCACCCGTCCCTTACGCTCGTTTCACCGTGCCCCCGAACTCTCGCCTCCCGTGCGCCGGACCATCCTGACCCTGGGCGTTACTGCGCTCGTGTGCGCCGCCTGCGGCTCGAACGAGCATCGCAGCGCCGCCGGCCCGGCGGGCGTCCAAGCGGCGCAGACGGCGCCGAGCGGGCTGAACCTGCCTCAGGGTGGTGGCGCTCAGGAGGTGAACGCTTACGCCGCCGACGGCGCCGGCGACCTCGCCGCGGCGGTGCGAAACGACCCGGCGCTCGTCTACGTGCCGAACAGCATGAGCAACACCGTCACGGTGATCAGCCAGCGCACGTTGAAGATCGTCTCGCAGTTCGACACCGGCGCTCTGCCGCAGCACGTGACGCCGGCCTGGAACCTGAAGACGCTGTATGTCGACAACGACGACGGCAACTCGCTCACGCCGGTCGACCCCGTCACCGGGCGGCCCGGGACCCCGATCCGGGTCGAAGACCCATACAACCTGTACTTCACGCCCGATGGGCGTTACGCGATCGTCGTGGCCGAGCGCCTGCAGCGGCTGGACTTCCGCGACCCGCAGACCATGCAGCTGGTGCACTCGTTGCCGGTTGATTGCCCTGGGATCGACCACGCCGACTTCTCGCTCGACGGGCGCTACATGTTCGCCAGCTGCGAGTTCGGCGCGCGGATGATTGAGGTCGACCTGCGCGCGCAGAGGGTGGTTCGCACGCTCGCGCTCCCGAACAGCGACGCCTCGCCCCAGGACGTCAAGCTCTCGCCCGACGGGCGCACGCTGTACAGCGCCGACCAGATCGTCGGCGGGCTGTGGGAGATCGACCCGAGCACGTTCCGCGTGATCGGCTTCCTGCGCACCGGCGCGGGCGCGCACGGGCTCTACCCGAGCCGCGACGCTCGCACGATGTACGTCTCGAACCGCTCAGCGGGCACGATCTCGGTGGTCAGCTTCGCGACCAGGCAGATCGTGGCCACCTGGCAGATCCCGCTGCCCGCGAGCCCGGACATGGGCGGGGTGTCGGCCGACGGGTCAACGCTGTGGCTGAGCGGCCGCTACGACGCCGAGGTGTACGCGATCGACACCCGGTCCGGGCGGCTCCGGGCCCGGATCCCGGTGGGCCAGGGGCCGCATGGGCTGTGTGTGTGGCCGCAGCCCGGGCGTTACTCGCTGGGGCACACCGGGATCATGCGCTGAGCGCCGGGCGTTCGGTTCGCCGGGCGGGTCAGGCGGACTGGACTTGGTACCCCGCGATCGGTCGTCTACGCGGGTGGCGGTCATCCGGCTAACCACGGCGCGATAGCGATTTGTCATTCGCGCGAGGCGCGCTATAGGGTTGCGCCGTTCGCGCCCCCGGTAGCCCGTAGCACCCTCCCCGTGTCCGACGAGCCACGCGATCACACCCGTACGGAGTCGCGGCGCCGCGTCGCGGTCCGGGCGCTGGGAGCCTCGATCCTCGTCGTGTCGCTGGCCGGCTGCGGCAAGCAGTCGATCATCTCGAGCCGGAGCCCCCAGGCCCACAACATCACGCTGCTGTGGTGGTGGATGCTCGCCGCCGCGGTGATCGTGTTCCTCGGCGCGGTGGCGATGCTGGCCGTCGCGTGGTTCAAGCGCGGCGTGGCCGGGCTGCCGTTCGTGGGCGAGCGCGAGAGCCTGACCGAGAGCCTCGTGCTGGTGTTCGGGATCGCGATCCCGATCGTGGTATTGGTGGCGCTGTTCGGAGTCTCGGACGTATACCTCGTCAAGCAGACCTCGCCCCCGAACCCGCGCAGCACCCAGTTGACGATCGACGTGATCGGTCACCAGTGGTGGTGGGAGGTCCGCTATCCGGGCACCGCCGCGGTCACGGCGAACGAGATCCACATACCGGTGAACACTCGCGTGAACGTGGTCGCGACGACGGCGGACGTGATCCACAGCTTCTGGGTGCCGGCGCTCAACCGCAAGGTCGACATGATTCCCGGCCGCCAGAACCGGGTCCTGCTCTACACCTCCTACCCCGGCACCTACCGCGGTCAGTGCTCACAGTTTTGCGGCTTCCAGCACGCGAACATGTCGCTGTACGTGTTCGCCCAGCGTCCGGCCGCCTACCAGGCCTGGCTGGCCGGTGCGGAGGCGCCGGCGTCGGCTCTCGCGGCCGGCAGCGGAGCGGCGACCGGCAAGACGCTGTTCATGAGCAGTCAGTGCGCGAGTTGCCACCGGATCGCGGGAACCGCCGCCCAGGGCACCGTCGGCCCCGACCTGACGCATGTGGCCAGCCGGACCACGCTCGCCTCGCTTACGATCCCCAACACACCGGGACAGCTCGCGGCCTGGATCACCAACCCACAGGCGATCAAGCCCGGCACCCGGATGCCCGACCTCGGCCTGTCCCGCGCCCAGGTCGCCAGCCTCGTCGCCTACCTGGAGACCCTGCACTGATGGCCACCACCGTCTCGAAGCGCGGCGCCCGCCACGTCGATCGCCTGGAGCGGATCTGGGGCGAGCGCGAAGGCCTGCTCGGTTGGCTCACCACCACCGATCACAAGCGGATCGGGATCATGTACTTCTTCACCGCGCTGGCCTTCTTCGGCGCTGGCGGCGTGGAGGCGCTCCTGATCCGCACCCAGCTGATCGGGCCCCACCAGCACGTGCTCTCGCCTCAGGTGTTCGACCAGGTGTTCACGATGCACGGGATCACGATGATCTTCCTGTTCGTGATCCCGATGACCACGGGGGCGTTCGGGAACTACCTGCTCCCGCTGATGATCGGGGCGAGGGACATGGCCTTCCCGCGGATGAACGCCGTGTCCTACTGGATCTATCTGTTCTCCGGGATCTTCATGTACGTCGGGCTGGCCTCCGGGCACGCCCCGAACGCAGGCTGGTTCGACTACGTCCCACTCGCCTCGAAGACCTACTCCCCCGGGCTCGGCATCGACTTCTACGGGTGGGGCCTGATCTTCAACGGGATCTCGAGCACGGCCGCCTCGATCAACTTCATCGTCACGATCTTCAAGCTGCGCGCGCCCGGGATGTCGCTGAACCGGATGCCGCTGTTCTGCTTCGCGTTCCTGGCCGTGGCGTTCGCGCTGCTGTTCGCGCTGCCGTCGCTGACCGTGGCCACGCTGTTCCTCGAGCTCGACCGCCAGCTCGGATTCCACTTCTACGACGCCGCGAGCGGGGGCGATCCGCTGCTGTGGCAGAACCTGTTCTGGATCTTCGGCCACCCGGAGGTCTACATCATCATCCTGCCCGCGTTCGGGATCGCGACCTCGATCATCCCTGCCTTCTCGCACCGGCGGATGGTGTTCTTCCCGCTCGTCGCGCTGGGCGAGATCCTGGTCGCGTTCCTCGGCTTCGGGGTGTGGGTGCACCACATGTTCACCGTCGGGTTCGCGACGATCACATATGTCTACTTCGCCGCGGCCAGCCTGATCATCACGATCCCTAGCGCGATCCAGCTGTTCTCGTGGATCGCCACGATCGTCACCGGCACGCCCGTGTTCAAGACGCCGCTGTTGTTCATCGTCGGCTTCATCGTGTACTTCATCATCGGCGGGCTCACCGGGATCATGCTCGCCGCGATCCCATTCGATCAGCAGGTGCACGACAGCTACTTCGTGATCGCGCACTTCCACTTCGTGATCTTCGGCGCGGCCGTGTTCCCGATCCTGGGCGGCATGTACTTCTGGTTCCCCAAGGTCACCGGACGGCTCTACCACGAGGGCATCGGCAAGATCAGCTTCTGGCTGACCTTCGTCGGGACGTTCATCGTGTTCTTCCCGATGCACATCGTCGGCATCCTCGGCATGCCCCGGCGCAACTACACCTATCCGCCGGGGCTGGGATGGACCGGGTGGAACCTGGCCGAGACGATCGGCGCGTACATCCTCGCCGTAGGCCTGGTCCTGATCGTGGTCAACCTGGCGGTCAGCCTGTTCCGCGGGGAGGTGGCGGGCGAGAACCCGTTCGAGGGCGACACGCTCGAGTGGTCCACCACCTCTCCCCCGCCGCCCTACAACTACGCCGTGATCCCGACGGTGTCGAGCCCGTATCCGATGTGGGACAAGGACGACCGCGAGGCCGACAACCAACGCCTCGACCGAGGCGAGGGCCTCCTCGAGCTTGGCCACCAGACGCCGGCGACCACGGCGCAGGACGCGATTCTGGACGAGATCCTCAAGATGCCCTCACACTCGATCTGGCCGCCGGTGTCGGCGCTCACGCTAGCCAGCGTGTTCGCGATGCTGCTGCTCGGGCACTACTGGATCGCGCTCGGCTTCGGCGTCCTTGGGGGGCTCACGCTGATCGGATGGCATTACAGGGGCGTGCACGTATGAGCCAGCCGCCCAATCCGGTCACGCGAAGCTCGTCCGCGTTCTCGGCCTCCGCCGCAGGCCGCGTCGCCCGCCAGCGCATGGCCCAGCCGAGCGGATGGTGGGGCATGGCGCTGTTTTTGTGCGCTGAGGTGACGCTGTTCGGCACGCTGATCTCCAGCTACTTCTACCTCGACTTCGACGCGCACCGTTGGCCGCCGGCGGGAGTCAAGGCGCCGAGCGTGGTACTGCCGTTCGTAGCCACCGGAGTGCTGGTGGCGCTGACTGTGCCGATGTGGCTCTCAGCCCGCACAGCACGCGCCGGCCGGCGCCGGGAGACGATCTGGCTGATCCTGTTCGCCACGATCGTCCAGCTCTGCTATCTGGCGCTTCAGATCCTGCTCTTCCGTCACGACCTGCACGACTTCAGCCCGCAGGGCAGCGCGTACGGATCGATCTACTTCACGCTGCTCGCCGCCGATCACGCCCACGTCCTGTTCGGCGTCCTTCTCAACCTGACCGTGGTGTGGTTCGTGGCCTATCGCGGACTGACGAACTACTGGCTGATCGGGGTGCGCGGCCTTGCCCTGTACTGGTACGTGGTCAACGCGATAACCGTTCTCGTGGTGTTCACCCAGCTCTCGCCCTCGCTGTGAGGCTTCCCCCCTCCACGCGTTTGGTGTGGTTCGCCGTGCTGGGCGGCGGAATCGCGTGGGTGGTGCAGTTCGCGGCCAACCTCAGCCTGACCTGGGCGCAGTGCAACGCACCGCCGGGCCGTTTTCACGTCCCGGTGCACGGCATCTCGATCGCGATATCGGCCGTGGCGATCGCCATCGGCGTCGTATCGATTGGCGTCGCTCTCTGGCTGTATCTGTATACGTACCAGTTCAAGCATGTCGCGACGGCGGAGCGGCGCGGCGAGGGCACGCCGCCGCCCACGGGCCGGATCAACTTCCTGTCGGTCGTGGGCCTGACCGTCAACTTCCTGGCCCTGGCCATCATGATCATGACCGGCATCGGCGCGCCCCTCCTATCGGTGTGCCGGCAAGCATGAGCCGGGCGCGCTGCATCCCGCTGCTCGCGTTGGTCTTCGTGCTGTGCACGGTGGGGCTGGCGGCGGCCGAGCCCCAGTCCGGGATCGTCCGTCCCAGCACCGAATCCCCGACGCCGAGCCGACAGCTCGGCGCGGAGCTGTATGCCGGCAACTGCGCGAGCTGCCACGGCATCGACGGCTCGGGGATCAACACCCCCCGTCCGGGCGCCGGGGGGATCCCCGGCGCAGGCCCGCCGCTGCGGGGCGTCGGAGCCCTTGCCGTCGATCTGTATCTGCGCCAGGGCTTCATGCCGCTGCCCAACATCTACAGCGAGCCTCAGAAGGAGCCCGTGCTGTTCTCCGAGAAGGAGATCCAATCGCTGGTCAGCTACGTGGCCTCGCTTGGCTCGGGTCCGGCCATCCCCACTCCCGCTCCGGCCTCCGGCAGCATCGCCGAGGGCGTGCACCTATTTACGACGCACTGCTCAGGCTGTCACCAGGAGGACGCCGAGGGCGGCTACGTCACCGGGGCCCGCGTGCCGCCGCTGCAGGACATCCCGGCCACGCAGATCGCCGAGGCCGTCCGGGTCGGGCCGTATCTGATGCCGCGCTTCTCCAAGCGCCAGATCACCGATGCCCAACTCAACTCGATCATCAGGTATGTGCTCTCAACGCCGGGGGAGAATCGCGGCGGCTGGCGGATCGGCAACATCGGGCCGATCCCCGAGGGCCTGGTCACCTGGTGGATCGGCATCCCGCTCGTGATCGTCGCGTGCATGCTGGTGGGCAGGAGGTTCCGGCGCGAATGAGGCGGATCGGGCGATGGCTGATCGGGCTGCTGACGCTGCTGGCCAGCTTCTGGCGCTGGCCGGTGGCGGTGGCGACGCTGCTGTTCGGCCGGCGCGCTCGTCGGCAGCGGGGGGCGAGACAGGTCGAGCATGAGGCAGCCCGGATCGTGCCGCCCGGGACCCCGCAGCGCCGGGCGGAGACCGTTGTGCTGGTGCTGCTCGGTATGGCGATCCTGTGGGCGCTGGGGTTCATCGTCACCTACGCCGAGTGGAGCCCGGTCGAGCTCCCGAACGAGCTGCTCGGCCTGTGCCTGGGGATGTGCCTGGCCTCGATCGCCGCCGCGCTCACCGTGGTGGCGAAGTTCCTGGTGGTGACCGAGGAGATCGAGGGCGAGTACCCCGAGGACCATCCCGAGCAGCAGGCGGAGATCGCGGAGATCATGCGCGAGAGCGGCAGCCGGTTCACGCGCAAGCGGCTGCTCCTCGGGGCGAGCGCGGCGACCGGAGCGGCGCTCGGCGCCGCGGCGCTAACGCCGGCGATCTCGCTCGGGCCGATCTGGGACACGTCGCCGCTGGACGAAACGCCTTGGCGCAACGGGATCCGGCTCGTGGACGAGACCGGCGCGCCGATGCTCGCCTCCGACATCGACGAGCGGTCGTTCTACACGGCCTTTCCCGAGGGGGCCAAGATGGAGGACCTCGGCTCCCCGGTCGTCGTCGTCCGCCTCGATCCGGCCAAGCTGAAGCTGCCGCCCGAACGCGCGAACTGGGCCCCGCAGGGGATCATGGCGTACTCGAAGATCTGCACGCACGCCGGTTGCGCGGTGGCGCTTTACCGCAAGCCCACGTTCGCGCCGCTCGAGCCCGAGCCAGCGCTCGTGTGCCCCTGCCACTACTCGACCTTTGACCCGTTCACCGGCGGGACGGTGATCTACGGCCCGGCCGGCCGCTCGCTGCCCGAGTTGCCGCTGATGATCGACAGCGCCGGCTACCTGCGTGCGGCGGGTAACTTCTCGGGCCGGATCGGGCCGTCGTGGTGGAACGTGCGGGAACGGCCCACGTGATGCGGGAGCGCCACGCATGAGCCCGGACCCGATCGCCGATCCCGTCCGCTTCATCGACGAGCGCACGGCGAGTGCGCCGCTGCTGCGCAAGGTCATGCGCTACCTGTTTCCCGACCACTGGTCGTTCCTGCTCGGCGAGGTGGCGCTCTACTCGTTCATCATCCTGATCGCCACCGGGATCTACCTGACCCTGTTCTTCGACGACAGCACGGCCAAGACCGTCTACCACGGCCCCTACACCCCGCTCGACGGGCAGATGATGAGCGCGGCCTACAAGTCGGTCCTCGACCTCTCGTTCACGGTCAAGGCCGGCCTGCTGATGCGACAGACCCACCACTGGGCCGCCGACGTGTTCGTCGCCACGATGGTCATACACCTGATGCGGGTGTTCTTCACCGGGGCGTACCGCAAGCCACGCGAGCTGACTTGGATCATCGGACTCCTCCTCCTCTTTACGAGCTTCCTGGAGGGGTTCCTCGGCTACTCGCTCGGCGACGACCTGCTCTCCGGGATGGGTATCGCGATCGCCTACGGCGTCGGCCTCTCGATCCCTGTGATCGGCGGGCCGATGATCCTGGCCATCTTCGGCGCGCCGTTCCCGGGAACGCCGGAGTTCTGGTCGCGTATGTACATCACCCATGTGCTGTTGCTCCCGCTGCTGCTCGCCGGGTTGATCGGCATCCACCTGATGTTGATCGCGGCGCGCCACCACACCCAGTTCCGCGAGAGCCGCCGGCACACCAACCGGCGCATCATTGGCGTGCCGCTGTTCCCCGGGCAGACGCCGCGCTCCCTCGCCCTGATGTTCTGGGTCACGGCCATCCTCTTCCTCCTCGGCGGCCTGGTCCAGATCAACCCGATCTGGCAGTGGGGCCCGTTCGAGCCGTGGCTGGGCACCAACGGCGCGCAGCCCGACTGGTATCTGGGCTGGCTGATCGGGGCGCTGAGGCTGATGCCGAGCTTCGACGTGACGATCGGGCACTTCACGCTCGTGCCCAACCCGTTCTGGGGCGGAGCCCTGTTCCCGTTGCTCGTCCTCGGCGTGCTGGCGACTTTCCCGTGGATCGAGCGCCGGCTGACCGGAGACTATGGGGTGCACAACCTGGCCGACCGGCCGCGGGACAAGCCCAACCGCACCGCGTTCGGCGTGGCCTTCCTGAGCTGGGTCTTCATGATCTTCGTGTTCGGCGCGGCGGACCGCGTGTTCGTGCTGTGGGGCTTCAACTACGACACCCAGCTCTATGTCTTCCGCATCGCGATGTGGATCGTCCCCTTGGTGCTGTTCTTCGGGGTGCGCCGGCTGTGCCGCGAGCTCCAGTTCGCAGACCATCTCGAGGAGACGCGCGAGCGGGCCGAGGAGGAGGCCGAGGCGCACCAGCGAACATTGGCGGCGCGGGCGCAGCCGGCGCCCTAGCGATTACTGCGCGAGATCCCGAACCCGGGCCGACCGGCCGTAGCGCGCCGCCCGCGCCGCCGCCGCCTCGTCGAGATCCTGCTCGACCAGCCGCTGGCGGATCTCGAGTTCGCGGATGAAGCGGATGAACAGCCACGCGAACGCCACGAGCGTGACCACGCTGCCTTCGATGAACATGATCGCGCCCGCGGCACGCTGGTCGGAGAGAGCGGAGACGCCGGTCCCCCGCTGCACGGCGACGTAGTAGGTGTAGAGCGGATGGTTGATCCAGATCAGCACGAACGCCAGCACCATGCCGGCGGTGCGCACGCCCAGCGTGTAAAGCGCCTTGAACCCGTTGCCGAACCAGGCCGGACCCGGTAGCGGCTCGACCACGGCCGCCCACATCAGCGCCCCGAACGTGAAGAAGCAGAGATGCTGGAGCGCGTGGACGGCGTCGTGGCGGAGGGCGGCCTGGTAGAGCGCGGGGACGTGCCACACGTACAAGTTCACGATCCACAGCGGCAGGGCGAGGAGCGGGTGGGCCAAGCCCCGCAGCTTCTGGATCGCTCGGATCGCCAGGAGCGGCCGGAGCACGGCGCCGGTCAGGCCGAGCACGATCAGCAGGGGCGCCAGATCGCCGAGCAGCAGGTGCTGGATCATGTGGGCCCACAGCAGCCGGTTCTCGCCGTACCAGTCGAGCGGCGAGACGAGCGCCACGAGCGCCAGGCCGATCCCGGCGTAGAACGCGCCCAGGCGAGCTCGGCGCAGCGGCCGCCCCTTGAGCGCCAGTTCTCGCGTTCGCAGCCAGTAGGCCAGGGCGAGCGCCAGGACGGGCAGGACCTGCGCCGGCTGGGCCTGCCAATGCCCGAGGCTCATCGCGCGTAGGCTACGGGACAGACGAGGCAGCCGTGCCGGGGGGTGCGCTCCCGTCGGCCCTGACCGTGCTGGTTGGTGAGCCGAGCGCGTGGTCTCTGACCGTGCTGGCTGGTGAGCCGAGCGCGTGGTCTCTGACCGTGCTGGCCGGTGAGCCGAGCGCGTGGTCTCCGTCCGCGACCTTCGGCTGACGCCGCGCCGCTCCCCGCCGCTCGCCCCGTTCGATCGCCGCGCGCTGCGGCCCGACCACGTACTTCGGATCGGCGACGGACTGGAAGCCCGCCTTGAACGTGCTCCAGCGCGCGCTCAATGCTCCGGCGCCGAGCAGCGCGCCTGCGGCCACCGCGGCCGGCCGCGAGCTGCCTCCTCTGGCGAGCAGGAGCGCCGCGCCCGCGCCGATCAAGCCACGCGTGGCCTGGCGGAAGATGTTGGGAGCTCCGCGCTTGTAGGCCTCCCCCAGGTCGCCCAACTGCTCGACCATCAGCTCCTTGAAGGTGGCGTCGGCGATCGCGGCGGCCAGGGCGAGGCGGCGCGCCGGCCGGGCGTACTCGAGCGGCGTGACCGCGACGGCGGCGGCGCCCGCGGTGAGCGCCGCGCCCGACGCAAACACGAAGGGCAGCGTCCTGCGAGCCTCATGCCAGGCCGGCACGGCCGTGTTCGACACGAGAGCGGCCGTGTAGGTGGCCAGCGGCAGCCCGAGCACCGCCGCGGCAGGACGCGCCACGCGTCCGGCTCTCGGAAACAGGCCGGTCCATGCGTCGGCCGCGGCCAGCGCGGTGGCGGCGCCGCTGGCGGACAGGACCCACGACCCGACGCTCATCGGCGAGGTCACCTTGAACATCCGCAGCATGTTCAAGAAGCGCATCGGCTTGCCGAGGTCGGAGGTGAGCAGCGCCGGGCTCAGCGTGACGCCGGCCAGGGCGGTGGCCCAGGCCCGGCGGGCGAGCACGTCGTTGCCGCGCAGCTCGGACAGGTACGCCAGCCCCGCACTGGCGCCGGCCGCCCCGCCGGTGAAGAAGTACATCGGGATCTCCCACGTCCACACCGGCTCCTTGATCACCGGCTGCTGGTAATAGGACTGGGTCACGGGCGGCCTCCGAACACGGCCGCCGCGAGGCCGGCGCCGAGCGCGAGGGCGGCCGCACCGGCGGCGGCCCAGATCTCGTCCAGGTCGCGGCGGGTGTCCACGGGATCCGGGGGCAGGCCGTACACCTCGGGCTCGTCGAGCAGCAGGAAGAACGCGCCGGCGCCTTGGATGCCGTCGTCGTCGTCGGCCAGGTACAGCTGGGCCTTCTCCTGCCCGGCCGCCTGGAGCGCGGCCAGCCTGTGCTCGGCGCGCTCGTGCAGCTCGGACAGCTCGCCGAACTGGATCGAGTTGGTCGGGCAGGCCTGCGCGCAGGCCGGCTCCTTGTCGTCTTTGAGCCGGTCGTAGCAGAGCGTGCACTTCCACACTCGCCCGTCGTCCTCGCGCTGGTCGAGGACCCCGAACGGACATGCCGGGACGCAGTAGCCGCAGCCGTTGCACACGTCCTCCTGCACGACGACCGTCCCGAATTCCGTGCGGAACAGCGCGCCGGTCGGGCACACGTCGAGGCACGCCGCGTCGGTGCAGTGCTTGCACACGTCGGAGGCCATCAGCCAGCGCACGCCGTCGCCCTCTTGATAGGTCTGAAGGCCTGAGTCGATCGCGGCTGCCCGTTCGGCGGCCTCGACCAACGACGCACCGTCGTGGACGGTGGCCGGCACCTTCTGCTCGATGAACGCCACGTGGCGCCAGGTGTTCGCCCCGAGGTCGACCGTGTTGTCGTAGGACTTGCCGGTGAAGCCCTGAATCGACATCGGGATCTTGTTCCATTCCTTGCAGGCGACCTCGCACGCCTTGCAACCGATGCACACCGAGGTGTCGGTGAAGAAGCCCATGCGCGGCTTGGCCTGCTCGCCGTAGGTGTCAGGCCAGGCGACGGTGTCGAGACCGCTCGCTTCGCTCGCTCCCGGCCTCACAGCTCCGCTCCTTGAGTCCCGGAGACCGCTCCGCCGTTCGGCCACGTCAGACCCGCGCGCCGGCGGTACTCCTCGACGAGTTGCAGGCGCTCGCGACCGCGAGGCCGCCGGCCGGGACGGATGTCGCAGGTGGCGACCTTGTACTCGTTGATGTGGACGTTGTTGTCGAGAACCAGCGGCAGCAGCTCGTTGGCCGAGTCGCCCCGGACGATCCCGACGCCGCCCCAGTGGTAGGGCGTTCCGACCGTGTGCACGGTGCGCCCGCGGATCTTCAGCGGCCTGACGCGCTCGGTCACCATCACGCGAGCTTCCACGGCCTGGCGCGCGGTGACGATCGTCGCCCAGCCGCCGTGCTCGAGCCCCCGCTCGGCCGCAAGCTGCGGCGAGATCTCGCAGAAGAACTCGGGCTGTAGCTCGGCCAGGTACGGGACCGTGCGCGACATGCCTCCGGCCGTGTGGTGCTCGGTCAGCCGGTAGGTCGTGAGCACGAACGGGAACACCTCCGAGCCCGCCTCGCCGGCGGTCGGGTGGTAGAGGTTCTCGGGCCGGTGGAAGACCTGACGAGTGGGGTTCTGCTGCTGGGCGTAGAGCGGGTTCGAGACCGGCGATTCCTGCGGCTCGTAGTGGGTGGGAAGCGGGCCGTCGACCAGGCCGGTCGGCGCGTAGATCCAGCCCCGCCCATCCGGGTGCAGGATGAACGGCTTGTCTCCGCGGATCCCCTCCATCTTCTTGGCGTCCTCGGGCGGCTGGTAGTCGGGTGCCTTGGTGGGCGGGAAGTCGGGCGAGTCGCCGAGGCTGGTCCACTGCTCCTCCTCGGCGTCCCACCACACGTAGCGCTTGCGCTCCGACCACGGCTTGCCTTCGGGGTCGGCCGATGCACGGTTGTAGATGATCCGGGTGTCCTTCGGCCAGGCCCAACCCCACTCGTGCGCGATCCAGTTCTGCTCGGTATGGGGCTTCTTGCGTGCAGACTGGTTCACCCCATCCTTGTAGATCCCGCAATGGATCCACGACCCGCACGTGGTCGAGCCATCTCCCTCCAGGCTGTCGTAGCTCTCGAGGAACGAGCCGTCGGCCCCGCGTCCCGAGATCTCCTGGAGCACGCGCTCGGCGTCCGGCTCCTGCTGGGGTCCCTTTACCGGGTAGTCCCAGGTGAGCTCGAGGATCGCGCGGTCCCGCGGGTCGGTGGAGTCCGCGAGCTTGGCCCGTACCGCCTTGCCCAGGTGATAGATCCAGTGCAGCTCGGAGCGGGCGTCGCCGGGAGGCTCGCACGCCTTCCAATGCCACTGGAGCAGACGCTGGGTGTTCGTGAAGTTCCCGTCCTTCTCGGTGTGCGCGGCCGCGGGGAGGAAGAACACCTCGGTCTGGATGTCCTGGGCGCGCACCTCCCCGGACTCGTGCTCGGGCGAGTCCTTCCAGAAGAGCGCGGATTCGGTCGGCTGGAAGTCGCGGACCACCAACCAGTCGAGCTTGGACAGGGCCTGGCGGATCAGCTTCGAATTGGCCGAGCCGACGGTGGGGTTCTGGCCCACGCAGAACATCCCCTTCACGTCCCCGTCGAGCGCCTTCAGCATCATCGCGTAGTGCGAGTGATCGCCGTTGATGCGCGGCAGGTGGTGGAAGCAGAACTCGTTCTCCTCGGTGGCCGCCTCGCCCCACCACGCCTTGAGCAGCGAGACCATGTACGGGCGCAGGTCGCCCCAGGCCCCGGTATCGGGCCCGTTCAGCTCCACGAACTTGTCCAGCGACGGGTGCGACTGGGGGTGGGGCATCGGGATGTACCCGGGCAGGATGTTGTAGAGGGTCGGGATGTCAGTCGAGCCCTGGATGTTGGCGTGGCCGCGCAGGGCCAGGATTCCGCCGCCGGGGCGGCCGATGTTCCCGAGCAGGAGCTGGATGATCGAGGCGGCGCGGATGATCTGCACCCCGACCGTGTGCTGCGTCCAGCCGACCGCGTACGCGATTGAGGAGGTGCGCTCGCGTCCCGAGTTCTCGCACAACGCGCGGGCGACCTGGAGGAACTGCTGCTCCGAGCACCCGCACATATCCGAGACGAGCTCGGGGGTGTAGCGGGCGAAGTGCCGCTTGAGGATCTGGAGCACGCAGCGCTCGTCCTGCATGCTGTCGTCGTAGTCCGGCGGCTCGCCGCGGGCGAGCTGCATGCCGTGGGCGCCGTGTGCCTGTTCGCCCGAGACGTCGGCCGTCTGCACGGATTTTCCGGCGGTCGCCTCACCCGACGTGTCGTTGTAGCCCCAGGTGTCGATGCCGTACGCGCTCTCCTCCGGGTTCCAGCCCGAGAAGAACCCGCTCGCGTCCTCGGGGTCCTGGTACTCGGGCTTGATGATCACCGGGCCGTTGGTGAAGGCGCGCACGTACTCCTCGAACCAGGCGTCGTGCTCGAGGATGTAGTTGATGATCCCGCCCAGGAAGGCGATGTCGCTGCCGGGGCGGATCGGCACGTGCATGTCGGCCATCGCGCTCGTCCGGGTGAACCGCGGGTCCACGTGGATCACCTTGGCGCCGCGCTCCTTGGCCTCGATCACCCACTGAAATCCCACCGGGTGTTGCTCGGCCATGTTCGAGCCCATGATCAGGATGCAGTCGGAGTTCTGCAGGTCCTGCTGGAAGGTGGTGGCGCCACCGCGCCCGAACGAGGTCCCCAGACCGGGGACCGTCGAGCTATGTCATATCCGGGCCTGGTTCTCGATCGAGACTGCGCCGGCGGCGGTGAAGAACTTCTTGATCAGGTAGTTCTCTTCGCTGTCGAGCGTGGCGCCGCCGAGGAAATGGATCCCGAGCGTGCGCTTGAGCGGCTCGCCGTCGTCGGTCTCCTCTTCCCAGGTCTCCTCTCGGGCGCGAATCAGGCGCTCGGCGATCATGTCGGTGGCCTGCTCGAGCGACAGGGACTCCCACTCGGTGGCGCCAGGCCGGCGGTACTTGACCTTGGTCTCGCGCATCTGCGAGTTGACCAGTGCCTCCGTCGCCGAGCCCTTGGGGCAGAGCCGTCCGCGCGAGATCGGCGAGTCGGGATCTCCCTCGACCTGGATGACCTTCTCGTCCTTGACGTAGACCTTCTGTCCGCACCCGACGGCGCAATAGGGGCAGATCGACTGGACGACCTTGTCGGCCGTCTTCGTCCGGGGGGTCAGCCGCTCCGAGTGAGCCGACTGCGCGGCGCGGCCGAGGCCAAGCCGGTCGCCGGCGAGCTGCCGGGCGAAGGGTGGTACCAGGCGGCGCGGGCTTGGCATCGCTCGCGCACGGTACCCGGGCGCGGGTTGGGAAAACCTCGCCAGCGTTCGCGGTCGAACACGGCGCCGGTGCCGGCCGGGCCCGGCGGGGTACGACCCGGGCATGTCATCCGACGTCGAAATCGAGCGCGCGCTCGCCACCATCACCGCAACCCTCAACGATCAGAAGCTCGAGGAGTTCGACGCCGACCGGGTTCAGGAGGTCGTGACCGAATCGCTCGGTGGCCAGGCCAAGCTCGAGGTCGACGACGGCGGCGGCGTGCACGACGAGACCGGCGCGCGCGTGGCGGCGATCCGCAGGAGCCCGAGTGGCGAGTGGATCACCGAACGCCAGAACCCGACGGCGGAGCGCTCCGACGCCGCGATCCCGAGCAGCGGCTAACCCTCGTCTTCGTTCTTCTCGCCGGAGTCCTGGTCGTCGTCGGACTCCTGGTCGTCTTTCGACTTGCTGTCCTCGTCGTCGTCGGAGTCCTCGTCCTCCGAGTCGGTGTCCTCGTCCTCCGAGTCGGAGTCCTCGTCGCCTTCGTCTCGGCCTGACTCGTCCTCGTCTTCGTCGTCGCCTGACTCGTCGTCCTCGGGCATCGGGGCGCCGGGAACGCCCTCGTCGGAACGCTTGCTCTTCCAGTCCTGGCTGACGTCCTCGACCTGTTGGGAGAGCTTCTTGCTTGGCTCCTCGAGCTTGTCGGCCTCTCGCTGGCCCTCCTTCTCCAGCTCGGCAGGATCGGGCTCGGATGACATACCGGCGGAGTTACCCCGGGGCGCGCCGCCCCACACGCGGCCCTGCGCGCCGCCGGCTGCAGCTAGCGCCGGCGCTCAGCCTCGCGTGCGGCCTCCCAGCCGTGGCTCGCGTAGGCCCGGAACTCGCGCTCGAACCCGGTCCACCAGTCGCGCCGCAGCTCGAGGTGCATCCGCACCCGGCGCAGCCACGGCAGCGCGAGCCGGATCGCGACCGCGAGCATGACCGCGAGCATCGGAACCAGGAGCACCATAGGGCGCTATTACCCCTGCGCCACACTTTGAAATTCATGGGCGGGGAAGCGCAGAAGGTTGGTAGAGGTATCTCCGTCGGAGGCCACACCGTGTTGACCGGAAGCTGCTCGTGGACGGACCGCACGCTGGTCCAGGACGCCGACTGGTACCCGCGCCGGTCGATGAGCGCGGAGGAGCGCCTGCGCTTCTACGCCGGGCGCTTCCCGCTCACCGAGATCGACTCGACCTACTACGCGCCTCCGTCAGAGCAGCAGGCGCGACTGTGGGCGGAGCGCACCCCGGATGGGTTTCGCTTCGACGTGAAGGCCTACTCGCTGCTCACCGGCCATCCCACCCGCCCGCGCACGCTGTGGCGCGACATCCGCGAGTCGCTGCCCCGGGAGGCCGCTGAGAAGCGCAACGTGTACTCCAAGCACCTCACCCCGGACGCGCTCGAGGAGGCTTGGCAGCGCTTCGGCGCGGCCCTGCGCCCGCTCCACGACGCGGGAAAGCTCGGCGCGGTCCTGTTCCAGTACCCGCCGTGGTTCGTCCCGCGCCGCGAGAACCGCGCGGAGGTCCAGTCGCTCCGCGAGCGGCTGCCCGATTACAGGCTCTCGGTCGAGTTTCGCTCGCCGATGTGGCTGGCCGAGGAACGCGACCGGGAACGCACGCTGGGGATGCTCGAGGAGCACGGGCTGGTGTTCGTGTGCGTCGACGCGCCGGAGGTCTCGAAGCTACCGCGGCTCATGGCCCTGACCAACGCCGAGCTGCTCGTGATGCGCTTCCACGGCCGCTCGGACAGCACCTGGTCAGATTTCTCGGGGTCGGCCGCGGAGCGCTTTCGCTACCTGTATTCGCGCGAAGAGCTCCAGGAGCTGGCCGCCCCGATCCGCGAGCTGGCCGGGCAGGCGCGCGAGACGCACCTGCTGATGAACAACTGCTACCGCGACTACTCGGTGCGCAACGCCGCTCAGCTTCGTGATCTGCTGGCCGATCCGGGCCTCGACGAGCGGCCCGAGTAACCTGAGGGCGGATGAGCACAGCGACCGAGACGAAAATCGACAACGACCCGTTCGCGGGCTACGCGCCCGAGCAGGAAAAGCCGCTCGTCAGCTATGGCGTGCTGATGAGCGTGTTCATGGCGCTCGCCACCGCGTTCGCCGGCTGGTTTCGGCGGTCCGGGCGGACGCTCCCCGACCGCATCGACGGGCGCGATCTGTTCCTGCTCACGGTGGCCAGCCACAAGGCGGCACGGACGATCTCCAAGGACAAGGTGACCAGCGCGATCCGCGCCCCGTTCGCGCGCTACCAGGGCGACGCCGGCCCGGGCGAGGTCTCCGAGGAGCCGCGCGGGCGCGGGCTCCGGCGCGTGGTGGGCGAGCTGCTGGTGTGCCCGTACTGCCTCGGAATGTGGACCAGCGCCTTCTTCACCGCCGCGCTGCTCGTCGCCCCGCGCTTCACCCGCTGGGTGGCCTCGGTGCTGACGATCTTCTTCGGCGCCGACGTCCTCCAGATCGCCTACAAGAAGGCCGAAGACACCCTCTGAGGCAATCTCCGCGGCTCGGATGCCTGCAGGTCAAACGAGCCGCAGCTGCCTCGGATTGCTGGACGCTGTTCGGCTTTTCCGCAGCGGGGGCCGAGGCGCCGGCGAGCTCGGCCACCTCGCGGCCGACCGCCTCCGCGCGGGTATATCCGAACGTCTGCTCAGCAGCGGGATTCCAGTCGCGCACGATCCCGTCCCGGCCCGTGACGACCACGGCATCCCGAGACGCGACGAACACGCCGTGGGCCGGGAAGCTCTCGCTGAGTGGGTGGTCGCGAATCCCCGTCATCTCCTCCGCTCGGACGATCGAGGACTCATCCGGCGTCCGGCGGGGGTGCCGGACTCTACGACCTGCCGGTCGGTCGCGCGAGCCTGAGGCGCGGCCTCGTCGCGTCCAGAGTTAGCGCTCGGTACGCGGGGGTAAGGCTGAGCTCGACCACATCTCCTCGAAAGGACACGGCTCATGAGCGCGGAACAGACGGTGGCGGTGCTCGGCGCCGGCGGAACCATGGGACGGCCGATGGCCGGCCACATCGCGGGCGCCGGGTTCGCGGTGCGCGCCTGGAATCGCTCCACGGAGAAGGCTCAGCCGCTCGCCGACGACGGCGTCACGGTCTGCCAGACGGCGGCCGAGGCGGTCGAGGGCGCCGATGTGCTGCTGACGATGCTCGCGGACACCGATGCCGTGATCGACTCGGTCTCGGACGCGCTCGAGCGGCTCGGCCAGGACGGGCTGTGGCTCCAGATGAGCACCCTCGGTGAGGCCGGCACCGAGCGCTGTATCGAGCTCGCCCGCGAGCGGGGCATCGCCTTCGTCGACGCCCCCGTGCTGGGTACCAAGCAACCCGCGGAGGAAGCCAAGCTGGTCGTGCTGGCGTCGGGCCGCGAGGAGCTGGCCGACCGGGTCCGTCCGATCTTCGATGCGATCGGACAGAAGACGCTGTGGATCGGCGAGGCCGGTGCCGGAACGCGACTGAAGGTCGTGTGCAATAGCTGGGTGCTGACAGTCACCGAGGGGACGGCCGAGATGATCGCGCTGGCTCAGGCGCTGGACGTCGATCCCGCGCACGTGTTCGACGCGATCGAAGGCGGGACGCTCGACCTGCCCTACCTGCGGATGAAGGGCAAGGCGATCCTCGAGCGAAACTTCGAGCCGATGTTCCGCCTCAAGCTGGCGGCCAAGGACGCCCGGCTGGTCGAGGAGTCGGCGAGCGCGCACGGCGTCGAGGTCCCGCTGTTCGGGGTGATCCGCAAGCAGATGTCCCGGGCGGCCGAGGAGCACGGCGATGAGGACATGAGCGCCACGTACTTCGCCAGCGCGCCGTCGTAACTCATCCCTCCAGTACGATCGAGCGGGGCAATCCGGCCGACGCGCCGTCGCCAGGCGCTAGCGTAACCGCGGTGAGCACACCGCTGGAGGAGGAGAGCTTCGAGCCGCTCGAGCCGACGCGCTACGCCGCGGTACTCCGGGCGGCCATGCTCCGGTTCGAGGCCGCCGGCTCGCCGGCCGCGCTCGACGAGGCGTTCGTCGCCGCGGCCGCCGCGGTGGCGAGCCTGCGCGGGGATCGTGCGGGCGCGGCGCCCGAGCTCGAGGAGGTGCGAAGGCTGTTCGCGCAGCTACCGGACTTCGAGCGGCTCGTCTCCCTCGCCGCCGGGGAGGCGGAGCGCACCGCCGCAGGCGCCGGCGCGCGACTGTGGCAGTGGCTCGGGTTCCGCAGTCCGCCGCCCGCTTGGGACGAGGCCGAGCGCTCGCGCGCGCAGCTGCTCGTGGCCTGCGCCTGCGCGCCGCTCGACGGCCGCGGCGCGCAGTGGCTGGGCCCGAGGCTCCAGCGACTGGCCGCGGCTCGGTGGGCCGAGCTGATCGTCGAGGGACTGCGGGAAGCCGACGAGCAGTGGTGGCAGGGGGCCCTGGGAGAACGCTACGAGTCGGTCCGGCAGCGATGCGCCCCGCGTACGACCTGGCGCACGCGCGGGTTGGCGGTCCTACCCGGCTCCGACCCGAGGGTGAGGAGCACGCTCCAGGCGCGGCTCGAACGGTGGCTGGCCGCCGGCGGCGATCTGGAGCGGTTGCCGGCCGAGCTCGAGGCGTCGCTGGTTCAGAGCCGGATGCCGGCGCGCCTGGCCTGACTTACGTCTCCGACGGCGCCGAGATCAGCTTGTTGAGCGACCGGCGCAGCAGCCGAGAGACGTGCATCTGCGAGTAGCCGATCCGCTGGCCGATCTCGCGCTGGGTGAGGCCGTGGGCGAACCGCAGCGCCACCACTTCCCGCTCGAGGGCCGAGAGTGAGCGCCAGGTGGACGCAATCGCGTCGCGGCTCTCGGCCAGCCTGAATCCGTCGTCCTCGCCGCCGATCAGCTCGACGAGCGCGGCCGACTCCTCGCCCTCCCGCGAGACCGGCGCATCGAGCGAGGCGGGCGTGTAGCTGTGCGCCACCTCGCTGGCCTCGAGCGCCTGCTCAATGGTGCACATGAGTGCGCCGGCCAGCTCCTCCATCGTGGGCGAGCGGCCGAGATCGTGCGACAGGCGCTCGTTGGCTCGGCTCAGCGCGAGCGCTCGTTCCTGGAGGTCGCGCGGGACGTGCAGGGTCCAGCCCTTGTCCCGGAAGTGACGCTTGAGCTCGCCCAGGATGGTCGGGGCAGCAAAGCTCGTGAACTTGTTGCCCCTCCCGGGCTCGAACCGCTCGATCGCCCCCAGCAGCCCCAGCGACGCCACCTGGACCAGGTCGTCGATCGGCTCGTCGGTGTAGCTGTAGCGGAGCGCGAGCTTCCGAGCAAAGGGCAGGAAGCGCTCGATCAACGCCTCTCGGGCGCCGGCGTCTCCCTCCTCGTGATAAGCGCTGAACAGCTCCTCATCGCTGGGCTGGCTCGTGCGCCCATGTAAAACGCTGGTCGCGGACAAGTGTGGGCCTCCGTCTCATATTCGTTGACGTGAGGTCCGTCCACCTGCCGCTTCTAGGGGCATCGTGTCCGTCCCTACCTGGGGTTTCCCGGTGACGCGTTCCGAGTCGCGTCCCTTGGGCGTCTACCCGAATCTCTCCTACTCAGGTTAGCCGAAACTGCCGACGAGATTGTCAAGTGACGCTAAAGAGTCCGACCGCTGACGTCGGCACCCCCAGCTACTCGTCAAGCTTGTCCCGTTTGGGCCCCTCGGCCCACGGCTGCGCCTCGATGTCCTGCTTGGGATTGGGCTCGCTCGTGCTGGTGCTCCCGGTCGGCGGATGGGGCTCGGCACCGAACGGCGCGCCGTCGGGATCGTGCGGGTCGCGCGGATCCTCCCGCCGGTCGTAGGGGTCCGGCCATTCGGTCGGGTCCGGCTCGCCGACCGGCGTGTTCAGGGCGTGGTGAGGGTCCCGATCCTGCGAGATGTCGGCGGGATCGCGTCCGGGTGGCTCCGGGAAGCCGGTGGGCGGTTTCTCTTCTGTGCTCATCTTGCGACGAGGCTTCCCGGGGGCGGGGCGCTCAAACGCTGGGCGCCCAAACGCATGGCGGGCCCGACCCGCGCTCGGGCAGTCCGTATCACGGCCAGCGCTTCATGCCCGCGGAGCTTCCCGCCGCCGCGCGCGGGTACCGAGGCACCATGCGAGTAGTGGTGATCGGGGCCACCGGAAACGTCGGGACGAGCGTCCTCGACGCGCTCGTCCCCGAGCCCGCGGTCGAGGAGATCGTCGCGGTGGCGCGCCGGCCTCCGAGCCGCGCCTATCCGCGCACACGCTTCGAGGCGGCCGACATCACGCGGGACGACCTGGTCCCGATCCTGCGCGGCGCCGACGCCGTCGTCCATCTGGCCTGGCTGATCCAACCGGGGCGCGACGAGGCAACCACCCACCGCGTCAACGTGATCGGCTCGGAGCGGGTGCTGCGCGCCACGGTCGAGGCAGGCGTGCCCGCCCTCGTCTACGCGTCCTCGGTCGGCGCCTACTCGCCGGGTCCGAAGGACCGGCTCGTCGACGAGTCGTGGCCGACCGAGGGGATCCGCACCTCGTTCTACTCCCGCCACAAGGCGGCGGTGGAGCGGCAGCTGGACCGGCTCGAACGCGAGCAGCCGCAGCTGCGGATCGTGAGGCTCCGGCCTGGGCTGATCTTCAAGCGCGACGCGGCCACCGAGATCCGCCGCCTGTTCGCCGGGCCGTTCCTCCCGGGCGGGCTGCTGCGCCCGGAGCTGATCCCGATCGTGCCCGCCCTCCCCCGTCTGCGCTTCCAGGTCGTGCACTCGCTCGACGTGGGCGACGCCTACCGCCGGGCGTTGGTCAACCCGGACGCGCGCGGCGCGTACAACGTGGCCGCGGACCCGGTGATCGGCCCGAGCGAGCTCGGGGGGATCCTCCGCGCCCGCCCAGTAAGGCTGCCGGCGGCACTGCTTCGCGCCGGCGCCGCCGCCACCTACGCACTGCGCCTGCAGCCGACCGAGCCGGGCTGGCTCGACATGGGCCTCGGCGTGCCGCTGATGGACTGCGGCCGGGCACGCCGAGAGCTGGAGTGGACGCCGCGGCACGCCGCCACCGACACCCTGGCCGAGCTGCTGGCCGGGATGCGGGCGGGAAGCGACCTGGATACGCCGCCGCTGGCGCGCCGGACGACCGCTCCGGCGCGCCTGCGGGAGCTCCTGACCGGGATCGGTGCCAGGCAGTAAGGGCAGTAAACGCGTCCGGCTACGCGCCGGCGTCCAGCCGGCCCTTCTTTACGGCTGGAGCAGAATCTTGATCGCGCCGTCCTGCTTCTTCTGGAAGATCTCGTAGGCGTGCGGAGCCTGCTCGAGCGGGAGCTTGTGCGTGGCCAGACCCTGCACGTCGAGCGGATCGTCGTCGGCGGTGACCAGCGGCATGAGATCGTCGATCCAGCGCTTGACGTTGGCCTGACCCATGCGGAGCTGGATCTGCTTGTCGAACAGGTCCATCATCGGCATCGGGTCGACCATCCCGCCGTACACGCCGCTCAGGGAGATGGTGCCGCCCCGCCGCACGGTGTCGATCGCCGCGTGGAGCACGCTCATTCGGTCCACCCCGCCCTTCTTGATCACCTGCGCGGCGAGCGCGTCGGGCAGGAACCCGGCGATCTGATGGGCGAGCTTGCCCATCGGCGCTCCGTGCGCCTCCATCCCCACGGCGTCGATGACCGCGTCAGGTCCGCGGCCGTCGGTCAGCTCGCGTAGCGCTCCGCCGATGTCGCCGTGCTCCCGCGCATCGACCGTGTGCACGCCATGCGCCTGGGCCATGGTCAGGCGCTCGTCGACCAAGTCGATCCCGAACACCGTGCCGGCGCCGCGATGAAGCGCGATCCGGCAGCACATCTGGCCGATCGGCCCGAGGCCGAAGACCGCCACCGTCCCGGGCTGCGGCACGGGGCCCAGCGCCGTGGTGCCGTCCACGCCCGGAATCGCCGCGTACTCCACCGCCTGCCAGGCGGTCGGGAGCACGTCGGAGAGATACACGAAGCGGTCGTCGGGCGGTCCCTCGGGGACCTTGATCGGACCGAAGTGCGCCTGGGGGACGCGCAGGAACTCGGCCTGGCCGCCCGGCACCTCGCCGTACAGCTTCGTGTATCCGAGCAGCGATGCGCCCTTGCCCTGGTCGCGGACCTGGGTCGTCTCGCACTGCGAGAAGAGCTTCTGGTCGCACATGTAGCAGTGGCCGCACGAGATGTTGAACGGGATCACCACCCGATCGCCGGCGCTGATGTGGGTGACCTCGGGCCCCACCTCCTCGACGATCCCCATCGGCTCGTGGCCGAGGATGTTGCCCTCACCCATGAACGGGCCCAGTACCTCGTACAGGTGCAGGTCAGACCCGCAGATGCCGCTCGAGGTGATGCGCACGATCGCGTCAGTGGGCTGCTCGATCCGCGGATCGGGAACCTGGTCGACGCGGACGTCGCGCTTTCCGTGGAAGGTGACGGCCTTCATCGTCCCGCCCCCACTTCCTGCGCGCCGAGCGCCGCTTCGAGCGCCGGCTCGAACAGCGAGTGGACCTTCTGCGCGGCGGCCCGCTCCTGAGCCAGGACCTGTTCGGCGATCGCGACTGTCTCGGTGTCGCCCGCGCGCTGGGCGACCCGGCGCAGGAGCTCGTAGGAGGCGATCTCCAGGTGCTCGAAGGCGTAGGAGAAGCCGGCCAGCTTGGCCGGCGTGTCGGGTTGGGCGCCGAAGAACCCGCCCCAGTTGAGCGCGCCGAGCGAGAGCACGGCATCCTTGAGCTTCGAGGTGCTCTCACCGCGGGCCTCGAGGCGTCCCTTGATCAGGCTCTCGTGCTCGCGGGTCTCGGCCAGGTGCTCCTCGTAGACGGCGGAGAGCTCGGGTGTCCCGGCGATCGAGGCGCCCTTGTCGAGCAGCTGGATCGCCTGAGCTTCGATCGCGTGGGCGTCGGCCAGGTACTTGTCGAGCTGCTTGCCGACGTCGCCGGGCGAAAGCTCGCTCAGCGCCGCCTCGACCGCGAGGTCGAAGTCCTGCTCTAGGCGCTCGCCCATCGTGCGCTCCTCTTCGCCGATCTGGCGGGCCATTGCGGCCGTCTGGACGTCCCCGGCGCGGTCGGCCACCCGGCTCAGCAGGTCGTAGGCGGCCAGCTCCATGTGCTCGTAGGAGTACGCGTGGGCGACGAGCTTGCCGGGCGTGTCGGGGTTGAACTTCGCGAACAGCGCGAACCCGATGCCGGTCACCTTGCCGGCGAGGTCCTTGAGCTTCGACGGACCGGCGCCGAGCGCTTCCAGGCGCTCGCGGACCTGGCGCTCGTGCTGCTCGGTCTCGATCAGGTGCTGGGAGAACTGCTGCGAGATGGTGGCATCGCCGGCGATGCCGGGCGCGCGCTTCATCTGCTCCAGCGCCTGGTGCTCGATCGAATGGGCGTCGGTCAGATACTTGATGACTTGCTCGTCGATGTCATTCGGGGCCATGGTCGTCTCCAAGACTTCGGTTGCTTCCCTTCCCGATACCGCACACGGCCCCGGGTAAACGGCGGCGGCCGGGGGTAGCGGGCATCCATGCCCCGCTCGATCTGGAACGGGACGATCACGTTCGGCCTGCTCGCGGTCCCGATCAAGGTTCACTCCGCGACGGAGGACAAGAGCGTGCACTTCCACCAGGTCCACGACAAGGACGGCGCGCGGATCCGCCAGAAGCGAGTCTGCTCCAAGGAGGGCAAGGAGGTCCCCTACAAGGAGGTGGCCAAGGGGTACGAGGTGCGCGAGGGGGAGTACGTGATGCTGAGCCAGGACGAGATCGATGCGGCCGCGGGCGAGCGCTCGAAGCTGATCGAGCTCGAGGAGTTCGTGTGCAGCGCGCACATCGACCCGGTCCTCTACAACCGCACCTACTACCTCGGCGCCGGGGATGGTGGCGAGGATGCCTATCGGCTGCTGCACGACGCGCTCGAGCGCAGCGAGCGGGCCGGCCTCGGACGCTGGGTGTTTCACAATCGCGAGTACCTGGCGGCCGTACGGCCCGTGAACGGGGCGCTGGGCCTACACACAGTGCGGTTCGCCGACGAGCTGGTGGATCCCGGCGAGCTCGAGGTACCCGAGCCGGGCCGCGCGCCCACCAAGCGCGAGGTCGAGATGGCGGGCCAGCTCGTCGAGTCGCTGCACGGGAGCTTCAAGCCGGCGGCGTTCAAGGACGCCTACCGCGAGCGCGTGCTCGAGATGATCAAGCGCAAGGCGAAGGGCGAGCAGATCGAGCTCCCCGAGGATGAGGAACCCGAGGAGAGCGACGATCTGGCCGCCGCGCTCGAGGCCAGCCTGGGCGGCAAGCGCGGGAAGAAGGGCTAGGCGGATGGCGCGCAGGCTGTGGACAGGCTCGCTCAGCTTCGGACTGGTGAACGTGCCGGTGGTGCTGGTCAGCGCCGTGCGCGACCAGGACCTGCACTTCACCCAGCTGCACGAGCCCGACGGCGCACCGATCGAGGTCCATCGCATCTGCGAGAAGGAGGACGAGGAGGTCCCCTACGAGGAGATCACCCACAGCTACGAGCTCGAGGACGGCAGCGAGGTGATCGTCTCCGACGAGGAGCTCGAGGCGGTGGAGCCGAAGCGGACCCGGACGATCGACATCGAGCAGTTCGTGGACCTCTCGGACGTCGACCCGATCTACTTCGACCATCCCTACTTCCTGCTCCCAGCCTCCGAGGACGACGGCGCGACCCGCGCCTACAGGTTGCTGAGCGAGGTAATGGGCCAGACCGATCGCGCCGCGCTCGGACGCTTCGTGATGCGGGCCAAGGAGTATCTGGCGATCGTTCGCGTCAGGGACGGGGTGCTGGCGCTGACAACGATGCTGCTCGCGGATGAGGTGCGGCCGACAAAGGACGTCGGGAACGCCCACCAGAAGTCACACAAGCCGACGGCCGAGCAACTCGACGCGGCGGTGGCGGTCATCGAGGAGCTCTCGGCCGATTGGGAGCCCGAGCGCTACCAGGACCGCTACCGTGAGCGCTTGCAGAAGGTGGTGGCGCGCAAGCGCAAGGGCCAGACGATCAAGGCGCCCAAGCGCGAGGAAGAGCCCGAGGCGATCCCTGACCTGATGGAGGCACTCGAGCGGACGTTGGCCGAGATGCGAAGCTGAGCAGGAAGCCGATTGCTCCTCGGGCGTCCAGCCCGAGCCGTCAGTGACGCCGTAATCGCAGCAGCCGGGCGGGCACGGTGGGAACCTCGCCGGAGTGGCTCGCCGACTGAGTAGCGACCTCCAGACCGGCGCCCTCGACCCGCTTGACCCACAGCTCCTCGATCAGGATCTTGAAG
This sequence comes from uncultured Solirubrobacterales bacterium, assembly GCA_963818675.1. Lineage (GTDB taxonomy): Bacteria > Actinomycetota > Thermoleophilia > Solirubrobacterales > Solirubrobacteraceae > Palsa-465. Next base: position 684,655 of record CAWFTE010000010.1, on the reverse strand, counting down.
GTGACGAGGATCGGGACGGCCACAATCAGCCCGACGAAACCGAACAGGGTGTCCACGGCCACAACCCCGATCGCCACCACCGCCGGGTGCAGCTCGACCACCCGCGCCACCACCAGCGGCTGGATCATGTTGCTCTCGATCTGGTGGGTGACGATGTACATGGCCGCCACGAGGATCGCCTTTCCGGGCGAGAACGTGAGCGCGTACAGGACCGGCGGGATCATGCTGGCCAGCGCACCGAAGTAGGGCACGATCATCGCGATCGCGGTGAACACCGCGAAGAACTCGGCGAAGCCGATGCCGATCAGGCGCAGCCCAAGGTAGGTGAGGCCGCCGAGCACGAGCATCCCGATGACGAGGCCGCGTAGCCAGCCAATGTAGGCGATCCGCAGGCGGCCGAGGATGTGCTTGGCCTCGGCGCGCCGGGGCGGGGGGACGACGCGCAGGATGCCGCCCAACAGCGGATCGGGCTTGATCGCCGTGTAGAGCGCGGTCAGCAGCACCACGATGATGGCCGCCACCACACCCGCGACGCTGGCGCCGATCGACTCGAGCGGGCCGAGCAGCTTCGTCGGATGCTGGGTGTAGCCGTTGACGAACTTCTGGATCTGCTGGCCGAGATGGCTCTGCGAGGTGCCGGTCAAGCGGCCGAGCCGGTGTCCCACCTCGGCCACGATCGTGGGCAGCGACTTGGAGAACTCGTTGACCTCGTGCGAGAACACCGGTACGACGGAGTAGACGAGGCCGGCGAGCGCGGCCAGTCCGATCAGCAGCCCGAGCGGCGCGCCCACGCCGCGCGGGATCCGAGCCCGCTGGAGCAGGGTGGCGAACGACGACAGCGGCGTGGCGATGATCACGACGATCAGCACGGCCAGCACGAGCGTGATCAGCTGCCGGAAGATCAACCCGAGCACGACCAGCCCGAACGCGAGCAGCACGGTGCGGTAGAGCACGCCGGGAGTGATTCGCGATTCCTGCATCTGCCTGAAGGCTGCCCGGATCGGAGCGGGCCGAGTCGCGGGCGCCGTAGCGCGGGTACCCGGTGCGCGGCGGTTTAGAGCCGGGCGGCCGGGTAGAAACACCGCCGTCATGGCCGTCGCCGTGCTTGACATCGACGGAACGCTCGTCGACACCAACTACCAACACGCGCTTGCGTGGTACCGGGCTTTCCGGCAGAGCGGGATCGTGCTGCCGATCTGGCGGATCCACCGCCACATCGGGATGGGCGGCGATCAGCTGGTCGAGGCGCTGACCGATGAGGAAACGGAGCGCGAGAAGGGCGATGAGATCCGGGCCGCCGAGAAGACCCTGTACTTCGAGCTGATCGACGAGGTCCAGCCGATGGAGGGCTCGCGGGAGCTGATCGAGGACCTCAAGCGCCGCGGCCACACCGTGGTCCTGGCCAGCTCGGCCAAGGACGACGAGGTCGATCACTACCTCGACCTGCTGGACGCACGCGACCTCGCCGACGGGTGGACCACCTCGGCCGACGTCAAGGAGACCAAGCCCCAGCCGGACCTGGTCAACGCCGCCCTGGAATGCTCGGGTGGGTCGGCCGAGGAGGCGACGATGGTCGGCGATACGCCCTGGGACGTCCGGGCGGCGGAGAACGCCGGAGTGAAGACGCTGACCGTGCGCACCGGTGGGTTCGGCGACGACGAGCTGCGGGATGCGGGGGCGATCGAGGTGTTCGAGTCGGTCGCGGAGCTGTGCTCGAAGCTCGATCAGACGCCGCTGGCCTGATCACCCCCCGCCGCCGGCAGGGCATAGCGCTCCTCGAGCCGGCCGAAGTGCCAGACCGACAGCGCGAGCGCCCACGTGCCCACGAACATCACGACGATGATCACGCCGAGCGAGCCGATGTCGATGTTCTCGAGCCAGGCCCAGAACGAGCCGTGGGCGCCGAGCTTCTGAGCCAGCAGGCCACCGAGCTCCACGGTTCCGATCACCAGCGCCACCGCCACCGAGAGCGCCGTGATGACGATGTTGTAGAAGAGCTTTCGCACCGGCTTTGAGAACGCCCAGCCGTAGGCGAAGTTCATGAACGACCCGTCGATCGTGTCGAGCAGCGACATGCCCGCTGCGAACAGGATCGGCAGGCACAGGATCGCGTAGAACGGCAGCCCCGCGCCGGCGGCGCCCGCGGCCAGGAACAGCAACGCGACCTCGGTCGCGGTGTCGAACCCGAGCCCGAACAGCACTCCCACCGGATACATCTGCCACGGCCGGCTGATCATCCGTGCCGGCCGGGCGAACACCCGGTTCATCAGCCCGCGCGCCCGGAGCCGCTCCTCCAGGCGAGCTTCGTCGTAGGCCCCGCGCCGGGTGTCGCGCAGGAGCTGGAGGATCCCCCAAAGGGCGACGAGGTTCAGGCCTGCGATCACGAACAGGAAGACGCCGGATACGCTCGTCCCGATCACGCCGGTGACCTCGTGCAGGCGCGAGCCGCCGTCGCGCACCGGCCCGCTCAGCGACCTGATCCCGACCGCGAGCAGGAAGGCCAGCACGAACACCACAGTCGAGTGCCCGAGCGAGAACCAGAAGCCCACGCTCATGGGCCGCTTGCCCTCGGCCATGAGCTTGCGCGTCGTGTTGTCGATCGCCGCGATGTGGTCGGCGTCGAAAGCGTGGCGCAGTCCCAGCGTGTAGGCGGTGAATCCGGTGCCGATCACGAACGCGCCCGAGCGCCCGAGCGCGTGGTGGTGCGGTGCCACGAGCGCGATCAGCAGGAAGAATCCGAGCGCGTGGAGGCCGAGCACCGCGCCGGCCATCGCGCCGAGGGAGCGGCGCTGGCTGCGGTCGAGCGCGCGCCACATCTAGCTCGCCGTCCTTGCCGCGGCAACGGCCGCCTGGCCGTAGGAGATTCCACCGTCGTTCACGGGAAGCCGCCGCGGCACGAGCGCGCGCAAGCCAGCGGCGCGCAGGCCAGCGAGGACCCCCTCGAGCAGGCGGCGGTTGGCGAACACGCCGCCGGAGAGGACGACCAGATCGGTGGCGTGATCTGAGGCTGCGAACGCGCACGCCTGCACCGTGGCGTGGGCGATCGCGCCGTGAAAGCGCGTAGCGACGACGGCGGCGGCGAGACCCCGGCGCACGTCCGCGGCGATCGCGGCGATCGTCGGGCGCGGGTCGATCAATCCGCGCTCGAGACCGATCGGGTAGCGCCCGCGCTCGGATGGATCGCAGCGCGCCTCGAGCTCGATCGCGGCCTGCCCCTCGTAGTTGACCCGCGTCCTGATGCCGGCGAGCGCGGCCACGGCGTCGAACAGCCGACCCATGCTCGTGGTGGGCGGCGAGGCGAGGCCTGAGCGGGCGAGCTCGGCGACCTGCCGCCAGTCCTCCGGCGGCTCGATGCCGCTGGCCACGAGCCACGAGCACGCCATGCGCCACGGCTCGCGGATGGCCTGGGCGCCGCCCGGCAGCGCGACTGGCAACAGGTGACCGACGCGGGTGCACTCGCGGATCGAGCCATGGAGGATCTCGCCGCCCCAGACTGTCCCGTCGCGGCCGTAGCCGGTGCCGTCGAAGATCGCCCCGATCGCGGGCCCGGCCTCCCCATGCTCGGCCAGACAGGCGGCCAGGTGCGCGTGGTGATGCTGCACGCCGATCAGCTCGACGCCCTCCTCGCGGTCCAGGGCGTACTTGGTCGACAGGTACTCCGGGTGAAGATCGTGCGCCACGACCTCGGGCCGCACGTCGAACAGCCGCGTGAAGTGCTCGATCCCCTCGGTGAACGACCGGAGGGTCTCGTAGTTCTCGAGATCGCCGATGTGGTGCGAGACCCACGCCCGCGTGTCCTTGGCCAGACAGAAGGTCGACTTCAGCTCGGCGCCGCAGGCCAACAGGGGCTTCGGAGTGCCCGGGGCCGGGAGCGGGAGGCTGGCCGGGACGTAACCGCGGGAGCGGCGCAGGAACAGCGGGCCGCGCGCGCGGAGGACCGAATCGTCGGTGCGGGTCTCGATCGGCCTGTCGTGGACCAGGAACAGATCGGCGATCGAGCGCAGCCGCGCCAGGGCGTCCTCGTCCCGGTAGGCGATCGGCTCGTCGGAGACGTTGCCGCTCGTCATCACGAGCGGCGCCCCGGCGTCGCCCAGGAGCAGGTGGTGAAGCGGCGAGTAGGGCAGCATCACGCCCAGCTCGGGCGCGCCCGGAGCCACCGCGCCGGCCACCGGCGCGCCGGGCCGGCGCGGGGCGAGGACGATCGGGCGCTGGGGGCCGAGCAGCAGCGCTCGGGCGGCGTCGTCGAGCTCGATCAGGGTCGCGACGGCGTCCGGGTCCCACGCCATCAGGGCAAACGGCTTGTCCTCGCGGTGCTTGCGCGCGCGCAGCGCCGCGACCGCCCGCTCGTCATCGGCGCAGCATGCCAGGTGGTAGCCCCCGATGCCCTTGAGCGCGAGGATCGCCCCGTCCCGGAGCGCCCGGGCGGCGGCGGCGACAGGATCCGCGTGCGGCCGGGGATCGACCGGCGTCCCGTCGCACGCCAGCAGCGCCACCGACGGGCCGCAGCGCGGGCACGCGTTGGGCTGGGCGTGGAAGCGGCGGTCGGCGGGATCCTCGTACTCGCGCCGGCACTCCTCGCACATGGTGAAGCCGGCCATGGTGGTGAGCGGCCGGTCGTACGGGACCCCGCGGACGATCGTGAAACGAGGGCCGCAGTTGGTGCAGTTGATGAACGGGTAGCGGAAGCGGCGGTTGGCGGGGTCGCGAAGCTCGAGCAGACACGCCGGGCAAGTGGCGCTGTCGGGCGTGACGGGGGCGCGCGGCGGACCGCCGCCCCGGCTGGGGGCGATCTCGAAGCGATCGGCGCCGAGCGCGGGCAGGTCCTCGCGGACCATGCGCTCCACGATGGCCAGCGGCGGCACCTCGCGTGCCAGGCGGTGCATGAAGGCTTCGATCGCCGCCGCTGAGCCCTCGGCCTCGACCAGCACGCCACTCGAGTCGTTGCACACGTAGCCGGCCAGCTCGAGCTCGCGCGCCACCCGGTAGACGTGCGGGCGGAAGCCGACGCCCTGGACCGTCCCGTCGATCCGCACCCGGATGCGGCGCAGCGTGTGCTCCGCGGTCGCGCTCAACCAACCAGCTCCGTCAGCGCGTGGTAGGCGCTCGCCTGAGCCTCCTGGATGCGGGGGATGTGCTCCGAGCGCGTCACGATCACGTGGTCGGCCAGGCCCTGGCCCGCGATCCGGCCGCCGTCGTAGCCGACCATGGCGATCGTGTGAAGGCCCCGCCGGCGGCCCTCCGCCAGCGCCTCGATCACGTTGACCGAGTTGCCCGACGTGGACAGCGCCAGCAACGAGTCGGCCTCCGACCCGTAGGCGATGACCTGGCGCGCGAAGATCGCCTCGGGGCCGATGTCGTTGGCGATCGCAGTCAGGATCGCCGGGTCCTCGGTCAGGTCGATCGCGGCCCAGCCGCCGGCGCGGAAGTCGGCCACCACGTCCATCGCGTCGGTCGCCGAGCCGCCGTTGCCGAGGGCGAGCAGGGCACCGCCTTGCGCCAGGCGGCCCTTCAGGGACAAGGCCGCGTCGAGGAGCGGCTCGGCGTTGTCGGTGAGCGTCCGGGCGCGCAGCTCCCCGACTTCCTCGGCCTTCATCAGCACCGAGCACCGCACATCGTCCAGCACCCGGTCGAGGTTGTCCTCGTCCTCGGACAGGAACGGATACAGAAAGCTGGATGCTCCGGCGTCGTGGCGCCGGCGCGCCTGGCGCCCCTCGAGCAGGCCGCGATGCTCGAAGAACACGTGCACGAGCTCCCACAGCACGTGGTAGAGGGTCTCGACCAGCTCCTGGCGGACGAACGGGTCGGCCGTCGGCGGCTCCAGCTCCCACTCGGCTCCCGCCGGCGCAAACGCCACGGTGAGGCACCCGCGGGCGCCCGCAACCGCGAGCGCCCGCTGGGCCTCTCCCCCGTTCTCCTCCGCGCCGAACGCCATCACCATGTCATCGGGCCGGGCCAGCGGCCGGACCTGCGCCTCCAGGTCTCCCCCTTCCCCGGCCAGGCCGATCGCGGGAAGGGCCCGCTTGCCGACGATCACCGGGTGGACGAACTCGACCGCGACGTGGCGCGCGTCCGAGCGCGCGGCCGGCGAGCGCCCGAGCGCGATCAGCCGCCCGCCCCGGGCGAAGCGCTCGGCCATCCGGTGGCACAGGCGGGCCAGCCGCTCGGCCTCGGCCGCGAAGAACGCGCGGTTGGCCTCGGTGCGCTCGACGAGGAGCTCCTGGAGGCGCGCGGTCGAGCTGGCCGGCGCGGACGCGCTCATGCCAGCGCCCGCTCCCGCCGGTCCACGCCCGCCACCCAATCCCGCCAGGTCTCTACGCCCTCCCCCGTGCGCGCGCTGAGCAGGATCCGTGCCGCGCCCTGGTGCACCTGGTCCAGGTGGTAGAGGAACTTGTCCAGGTCGAAGTCGATGTGCTCGAGCAGGTCGATCTTGTTGATCAGCACGAGCTCGCACGCGCGGAACATCAGCGGGTACTTGAGCGGCTTGTCCTCGCCCTCGGTGACCGAGGAGACCATCACGCGCACGTGCTCCCCTACCCGGAACTCGGCCGGGCAGACCAGGTTGCCGACGTTCTCGATCACGAGCAGGTCGATCTCCTCGAGCGCGAGCGCCGGGAGCGCGGAGCGGACCATGTTCGCGTCGAGATGGCACTCGCCCCCGAATCCGGCGTCGGTGTTGAGCTGGACGACCGGCACGTGCAGGCCGGCGAGCCGGTCGGCGTCGAGCGAGCCGTGCACGTCGCCCTCCAGCACGCCGATTCGCAGCCCGGACGTGGAATCGGTGACGAGCCGCTCGAGCAGTGTTGTCTTGCCGGCGCCCGGCGCGCTCATCAGGTTGACCACGGTCACGCCGTGGCGGTCGAAGTCCTCGCGGTTGGCCCGGGCAATCGTGTTGTTGGCGTCGAGAGCATCCTCGACGATCCTGACCCTGGTCCGGTGCACGGCTACATCGCCTTGACCTTCAAGTAGCGCTGGATCTCGGGCAGCTGGCCGACCACGGCGGCGACGATCAGCGCCAGGATCACCAGCAGCGCCACCGGGACGGGGATCCGGATCTCACTCATGACGTCGGTACCTCCTCTGGGTTGCCTATTTCGTTTAGGAGCGACTCGACCAGCTCAACCGCCGGGCCGAGTGCCGCGCGCACCGGCGCGGACAGCTGCGCCACGATCTCCTCCTCCTCGCCCGTCATCCGGGTCTGGGGCTCACAGCCGACCACGAAGGTGGGCGGCGGCGAGGCGCCGAGCGCCCGCACGAGGCCGAGCACCTTGACCGGGTCCATGCCGTGCGTGTCGATCGCGGGCCCGCCCTCGGCCGGATCGACCTCGATCACGTACAGCGTCCCGGGGGTCTTGCCCCGGGGGCTGGCGTCGAGCAGCACGACCGCGTCGTAGCCGTCCAGCATGGCGAAGGCCAAGTCCATGCCGCGGATGCCGAAGTCCCGGACGTCCACGCCATCCGGGAGCGCGCCGCAGGCCAGCCGGTCGGCCAGGGCCACGCCGAAGCCGTCGTCGCCCAGGAACACGTTGCCGATTCCGGCCAGGAGGATCCGCTTGCCGGCCGCGGCCTCCACGGGCGGGAGGGGCTCGACCTCCTCGACTGAGAAGAAGAAGCGATGTCCCGGCTGCCGGGCGAAGCCGAGCTCCCGTCCTGGATCGTCCTCGACGACGACCGCGAGCGTGATCCGGTCCTCCATGTCCTGCTCGATCGCCTCCACCACCGCCGCGCGCCCCTCCAACGTGAGGTCCCAGATGTCTCCTCCGCGCTTGGGGTGGAGCCTCACCCGGCTGCCGGCGCGCAGCACTTGACCGTTCACGGTCACCGAGTCGGGACCGGGGCGCTCGAGCTCTTCCCAGCTCATCGGAGCGTCCCGTGGAGCGCCATGAGCTGGTCGGGGGTGAGGGCCTGCACCCGCTCGAGGATCTCGCGCGAGCGCGGGTCGCTCGCGGCCATCTCCGCCTTCTCCTCGTCGGTCAGGGCGAGGATGTTCAAGATCAGCAGCTGATCGATCTCGCCCCCGTCGAACATGTCGCCGGGGCTCTCCGGCGCCACGCGCGGATGGTCCTCGAGGATGATCGGGGAGGACAGCATGGTGTCGCGGCGTCCGGGCTCGCCCACCAGCACCGGCCAGGTGCCGAGGTTGCGGCACGCCGCGGCCGCCCCGGCCAGCTCCGGGGGCGGATCGGTCAACGAGACGAAGGCGCCCCCTGGCGCCCGCAACAGGATGTGGGTGGAGCAGAAGGTCCGCTTGAGCGCCTCCTGCCGTGCGCCGCCGACCGGGAATGAAGTCAGGTTGCTCACCCTGACGCCCACGCGCCACACCCCGGGGCCGGCCCGTTCGGAGCTGACCTCGACGGCGCCCTCGAGGGCCTCCCACGTCCGCAGCAGCGTGGCCCCTCCGAGGTCTTCGCGCTCGTGACCCGCCTGGATCGCGATCGGCCCGGGCGCCACGAGCTCGCGCTCGACGGCCTCCTCCCACGTGCAGTAACGCTCGCCGGCGGCCACGATCTCGTCGACCGGCTCTCCGGCGGCATCGAGGACGGTGCGCTGCACGACATGCAGGAAGCGCACGGTGACCTCGACCTCGGCCTCGCCGCTCACCAGCACCTCGGCCCGCATCGTGGACGGGTCGTCCGGATGGGCGTCCGAGTGCGCGGGCGGATACACCCCGCCGAACGTGAACCGGCGCTGGTTCTTAATCGCCGTGCGGCGATAGGGCCACAGGACGTAGCCCTCGTAGAGCACGGCATCGGCAATCGCCCGGATGGGGTCGGCGCTGCTCATCGCCCCTCCAGGAGCGAGTCAATGGCCGTGTCCCAGCTCGTGAACGCCTGGCTGGCCTTGTAGGCGCTCAGCCGGTCAAATGTCTCCCGGCCGAGCCTGAGCCAGGCCGCGTCCGGGAAGTGGCGGTCCATGGCCTCGCGCCATGCGCTCACCGGCATGCGAAACTCGACATCGCTGTCCCAGGCGATCCGCGCGGTCTGGAGCCGCCCGTCGGCCCCCGAGAAGAACACCGACCCGCTGAACAGCAGCTCGAGCGGCACCTCGCCGTCCTCGAGCGCGGCTAGGTAGCGCGCGGCCGTGACCTCCAGGTCGTACGTGCAGGGCACCCGCATGTCGATGGCCGTCTCGCCCGTGAACGCCGGAACGACTAGGGTGCTCCGCATCCAGGGCAGCGTGCGCAGCGTGCTCGCCCACCGCTCGGGCGTGCCGAACAGCTCGAGCAGCCGCTCGCCCTCCGCCGGCCCGTAGCGCCGCCGGCGCGCGGCGATCTGGATCTGCACGTCGAGCAGCACCGAGCGGATCGCCTGCGCGCCGGGCGCCTCGATTCGCAGCGTGAACACCAGCGTGGGCACCGCGGCGTAGTCGAGCGGCGCGCACCGCTCGACCTCGAACCGGAGCTGGGGCGCCACCGCCCCGGCGATGTCGTCGATCGCCGCCACTAGCCCGGCGACAGGTTCGGCATGCTCGGGTCGATCGGTTCCTGGAACTCGGCGTTCACGCCGGTCGACCGAGCCGCGGTCGAGCGCCCGTCGGGCTTGTGGCCGTCCATCTTCTCGTAGTTGCCCGTGGCGTTGCCCTGGTTGATGCCCTTGGTGTGCGAGGGCAGATCGATCGGCACCGGGCCCTTCTTAGAGAACAGCGCCATCAGATCTCCTTTCGGTCGTGGGCGATCGGGATCGCCGGTCGAGTTCGTCGAAGAAGCGCTCGAGCTCCTGCCAGACCTCCTTGCCTCCGGTGAACCCGCGCCACCGCGTCCGAATCACCGCCACCAGCCGGTAGCAGTCGTCGATCGGCACGAGCCACTGGCGCCGCGCGCCGCGGGCGCGGTTGACCAGCAGCGCCTCCACGTCGGGCTCGAGCGCAGCCAGCACGTCCTCCCAGCCGCTGAGCTCGAGCTGCGACTCGGTCACGCCCATCGGGCTCGGATAGAACGCCAGCACCCGGCTCTCGGCGGAGCTACGGACAAGGAACGCCATGTCGACCGGGATCTGGAGCTGCTCCCACTCGAGGTCGGATATCTCGAGGTCGTCGAGGCGCTCTCGGCGCTCCCCGATCAGCCGGTAGTGCCCGCCCCCCGCCGCGTCGCGCTCGAACAGGAGCGAGCAGGGGCGGCACGCGCACAGCACCGCGCGGGTCTCGAGGTCGAGCACGTGGCGATGCTCGCTCGGCACCGGACGGCCGCACAGCTCGCAGTGCTCCTGGCCGGGCGCGTCCGGAGCCCCACGATCGCCCGCCGGCCCGCCGGCCAGCCGGCGCAGGCGCGGCGAGGCCAGGCGGCTAGGCGAGGACGGGGAGGGCAACCCGCACCAGTCCGTCTTCGCCCTCGAGCAGCGGCACCGGCTCGAGGTGGAGGTCAGGCAGATCGAGGCCGCGGCCGGCGCGGAGCGTGTCGAAGCGGTTGCCGCACCCGGCGCACGCGAGCTCCGAGCCGCGGACGCTCGCCTCCTCGAGCCCCGCTGCGCACGCCGGACAGCGGGAGCGGTACGCATACCGGCGCGAGCCGACCCGCAGAAGGGCAAGCGCCGTCCCCTCGATCTCCTTGACCACCAGCGCGCTACAGGACAGCTCCGGGAGGCTGCCGATCGTGGTCCACGTGCCATTCAGCGCGGGCGAGACCTCGATCTGCAGGAGCGGGGCGGCCTGCTCCTCTTCGGCCACCACCGCCTCGATCTCGGGCGCGGCCTTCTGGACCGCGTTCTCGATAGCCAGCTTCAGCGTCACGGCCGACGAAGGGCACCCGCTGCAGCTCCCGTTCATGCGCAGCCGCACCGAGGACCCTTCGATGCCGATGAGCTCGACGTTGCCTCCGTGCGACTCCAGGTACGGTCGTACCTCGCCGAGCGCGGCGAGCACCCGGTCCTCCAGCGGGAGCGGATGCAGTCCGTGCAGGAGCAGCAGGTGCGAGACCAGCTCGTCATCCGCGAACTCCCGCGCCAGCGAGTCGGCATCCACGGACGCGGCGACCGCGTCCACGATCCGCTCGAGGCCGGCGCCGTACAGCTCGAGCAAGGCCTGCACGACCCCGGTCGCGGTCTGCCGGGCCACCGGGTCGAGCAGCGACTCGGCGTCCTCGAGCAGCCGCTCGACCTCGGCTACGAGCTCCTGTGGCTCCATCACCGCCTCAGCCGTGCTCGCCGAACATCGGCTGGTGCACCGTTCTCAGCGTCTTCCCCTTCCCGAGGTACATGTGCACCCCGCAGGGCAGGCACGGGTCGAACGAGCGGACCGCCCGCATGATGTCGATCCCGCGGAAGCTGTCTTGGTCGTTCTCCTCGAAGATGGGCTGCCCCATCACAGCGTCTTCGTACGGACCCGGAGTGCCGTAGGAGTCCGTGGGACTGCCGTTCCACGGGGTCGGCGGATACGGGTGGTAGTTGGCGATCTTGCCGTCGCGGATCACCAGGTGGTGCGAGAGCACGCCCCGCACCGCCTCGTGGAAGCCGCAGCCGATCGCCTCGTCGGGGACATCGAAGTCCTCGAACACCTTGGTCCGCCCGGCGCGGATCTCGTTGAACGCCTGATCGACGAAGTACAGCGCCATCGCCGCCGAGTAGGCGACGAAGTAGATCCGGGCCCGGTCGCGCTCGATCGCGTTCGACCACTGAGGAACCTTCCACTCGAGCGTCTGCTCGGCCGTGTTCGGCGTCTGGGGGAGATTGATCAGCACCGAGTTCCCGGTCGCTTGCACGAACGGCGTCTTGACCTTGCCCGCCAGCGCGGTGGCCCACAGGCGGGCCAGGGCGCCGCCGCCGGTGTCGAGCGCGAGGTGCTCGCCGGTGCGCTGGTCATACCAGCGCGGGCTCATCACCCACGAATAGTTCCCGCCCTCGAGGTCGCGCTTCTGGGGCTTGGGGATCGTGGTCTGGTTCCAGGGGTGGCGCCGGTCGACCGGGTTGCCGAGCGGATCCTTGGGAACGAACATCTCCTCGCTCGTCCAGTCCTCGTAATAGGAGGAGCCGAGCAGGATCCGGATCCCCAGGTTGATGTCGACCAGGTCGGTGGTGACCAGCTCCCCGTCCACGACCACGCCCGGGGTGACGAACATCTCGTTGCCCCAGTCGTTCATCGTCCGGTAGTCGTAGGTCGCGTGCTGCGGGTTGTTGAACGCACCCCAGCAGCCGAGCAGGATCCGCCGGCGGCCCACCTCTTCGTAGCCGGGCAGTGCCTCGTAGAAGAAGTCGAACACGTCGTCGTTCATCGCCACGGCCTTCTTGATGAAGTCCAGGCAGCGCAGCAGCCGGCTCACGTAGTCGGTCAGGAGCGTCGGCGTGGCCACAGTCCCCACGCCGCCGGGATAGATGGTGGAGGGATGCACGTGCCGGCCCTCCATCAGGCAGATCATCTCCCGGCCGATCCGGCTCATGTGCAGCGCTTCCTTGTACGTCTCGCCCGTGAACGGGTTGTAGGAGCGCATGATGTCGCCGACCGTGCGGTAGCCGTGCAGGTCGGCGTGCCGCGCCTCGCTGCTCTCGGCCTTCGACCACAGGCTCGGGTTGGTCTCCCTGACCATCTGCTCGCAGAAGTCCACGAACACCAGGTTGTCCTGGAAGATGATGTGGTCGAAGATGTACTCGGCCGCCTCGCCCAGGTTGACGATCCACTCGGCCAGCGGCGGTGGCTTGACTCCGTAGGCCATCTGCTGGGCGTAGCACGAGCAGACGGCGTGGTTGTCACCGCAGATGCCGCAGATGCGGCTGGTGATGAAGTGCGCGTCCCGGGGGTCTTTGCCCTTCATGAACACGCTGTAGCCGCGGAACAGAGACGAGGTGCTCTTGCACGAGACCACCTCGCGGTTGTCGAAGTCGATCTTGGTGTAGATGCCGAGGTTGCCGACGATTCGCGTGATCGGGTCCCACGCCATGTCCACGAGCTTGCCGGCCTCGGGCCTGATCCTCTCTCGCGTTGCTGCCATTGCGGCCTCCTGTCAGTTGCCCCAGCGGGGTTGGTAGCCGGTCGTGAGCTCGCCCCGGTTGTGGCGCCAGCGCGTCTCCTTATTCATCTCCTTGTTGGTCAGCCCCCGCAGCTTGCGGATCATCGGGCCGTAAGCGCCCGTGAGCGCGGACGAGACCTTGCTTCCCGGGGGCGCATCCATGAACGGCATGAACTTGTCGGGGAAGCCGGGCATCGTGCAGCCGATGCAGATGCCGCCGACGTTGGGACAGCCGCCGATCCCGGCCATCCATCCGCGCTTGGGCACGTTGCAGTTGACCACCGGCCCCCAGCAGCCCAACTTGACCAGGCACTTGGGCGAGTTGTAGTCCTGCGCGAAATCGCCCTGCTCGTAGTAACCGGCGCGGTCGCATCCCTCGTGCACGGTCTTGCCGAAGATCCATTGCGGGCGCAGGGCCTTGTCGAGCGGGATCGTGGGAGCGAGGCCGGCGGCCTGGTAGAGCAGCCAGGTCAGCGTCTCCATGAAGTTCTCCGGCTGAACCGGACAGCCGGGGACGTTGACGATCGGCAGCCCGCCGGCCGATCGGAAGTCCCAGCCCAGGTAGTCGGCCAGTCCCATGCAGCCGGTCGGGTTGCCCGCCATCGCGTGGATGCCCCCGTACGTGGCGCACGTCCCGATCGCCACCACGCCCCACGCCTTGGGCGCCAGCCGGTCGAGCCACCAGTTGAGGGTGAGCGGCTCGCCGGTCGCCTCGTCGTTGCCGAACGAGCTCCAGTAGCCCTCGCCGTTGATCTTCTCGTTCGGGATCGAGCCCTCGATCACGAGTACGAACGGAGCGTCGAGCTCGCCGCGGGCCGCCTGCCGGAAGGGCTTCAGGAACTCCTCGCCGCCGAGCGTCGGCGACAGGACCTTGTTGTGCAGATGGACCTTGGGAAGCCCGGGTATGGCGCCGAGCAGGACGTCCTCGAGGCTCGGCTGGCCCGCCGCGGTGACCGAGACCGAGTCGCCGTCGCAGCTCATGCCCTCCGAGATCCACAGGATGTGCACTTCCTCCACACCGGAGCCAGTCTGCTGCTCAACCGCCATGGGCCACTCCTCCCATCGTCACCGGGTCGTCTTCGAGTTCGAGCGCGTCGACCAGCAGCTCCTCGCCGGCCACGAGCTCCATGTCCAAGCTGCCGCAGCGTCCGCACTGCAGCGGAAAGCTCTCCATCGTCGTCTCTGCCCGGCACGCGCGGGCCCGGCAGCGCCCACGGGCGGGCACCTCTTCGATCGCCAGCTCCGCCCCCTCGAGCGGCGTCGCGTCGGTGACCAGCTGCCAGGCGAACTCGAGCGCGCTCGGCACCACCTGCCTGAGGTGTCCGACCCTGACCTCCACCCTGGTCACCCTGCGTCCCGCCGCATGCCGCATGCTCACCTGAGCCACTGCGTCCGCGATCGAGAGCTCGTGCATCCCGCTCAGCAGATCCTCGGCAGTGGGTCGCCCACCAGCTGGTCCATCACCCGGCGCCCCCCGAAGCTCGTCTCGACCAGCACCATCCCCGGCGGCTCGGTCCGCACCTCGCCGATCTCGACCGCCTCCTCGCAGCCGGGGAGGGCCCGCAGCGCGGCGAGCGCTCGCTCGGCTGCGGCCGGCGCCACGAACGCAACCAGCTTGCCCTCATTGGCCATGTACATGGGATCGATTCCGAGCAGCTCGGCCGCCCCCGCCACAGCGGGCCTGACCGGAATCGCTGCCTCGCGCACGAGCATCGCGACCCCGGAGGACCGGGCCAGCTCGTTGAGCACCGACGCGACGCCGCCGCGCGTGGCATCTCTCAGGCAGCGCAGCTCCGGGCCCGCGGTCTCGAGCAGCGCATCAACCGCGGGCCACAGCGACCGCGTGTCGGACTCGACCTCCGCGTCGAGCTCGAACTCCCCGCGGGCGAGCATGATAGCGGTGCCGTGCTCGCCGATCGGCCCGGACAGGAGGATCCGGTCCCCGGGGGCGAGGCTCCCCGGGGAGAGGGCCGCGCGGGCGTCGCGCACCCCCACGCCCGCCGTGCAGATGTACATCCCGTCGGCGCGCCCGCGCTCCACCACCTTGGTGTCGCCGGTCACCACCTCGACGTCGGCGGCCCGGGCGGCTCCGGCGATCGCCTCGACCTCGTCGCGCAGCACCTGCGCCGGCAGTCCCTCCTCCAGGATCAGCGACAGGCTGAGCGCGGCCGGCCGCGCGCCGGACACGGCCAGGTCGTTGACCGTTCCGTTCACGGCGAGCTCGCCGATCGACCCGCCTGGGAAGCGCAGCGGCCTGACCACGTAGGAATCGGTGGTCAGGGCCACCGGCAGGCCGCCGAGCTCGAACGCACCGGCGTCGGCCATCTGCTCGAGCGCAGCGCCTCCGAGCGCCGGCACGAACATGCCCTCGATCAGGCTCTGGGTGGCCTTGCCCCCGGCCCCGTGGGCCATGTTGATGTGCTCGTCGCGGAACCTCGCGCGCTTGCCCCGCGCGGTCTCGATGATCCCGAGGATCTTCTGCTCGCGCTCGGAGATGGCTCCCAGTCAGACCACCTCCCGCTCCCGGGCGAACCGGCCGAAGTTGTAGTAGGCGGCGCACGCCCCCTCCGAGGAGACCATGCACGTGCCGATCGGGCGCTCAGGGGTGCACGCGGTGCCGAACACCTTGCATTCCCATGGCTTGATCACGCCCTTGAGCACCTCGCCGCACTGGCATGCCTTCGGGTCGGCCACGCGTATCCCCGGCACGCCGAAGCGCTGCTCGGCGTCGAGGTCGGCGTAGGCCTCGGACAACTTCAGGCCGCTGTGCGAGATGAAGCCGAGGCCTCGCCACTCAAAATGGGGACGCAGCTCGAACACCTCGGCCATCACCGCGAGCGCGCGCAGGTTTCCCT
This sequence comes from uncultured Solirubrobacterales bacterium, assembly GCA_963818675.1. GTDB lineage: Bacteria > Actinomycetota > Thermoleophilia > Solirubrobacterales > Solirubrobacteraceae > Palsa-465. The sequence continues at coordinate 668,869 of CAWFTE010000010.1, read as the reverse complement.
CGTAGGGGACCACCCGGGCGTACTGGTTCTCCACCTCGCAGCGCCCGGTGCGCAGCTGGAGGAGGATCATCGCGATCGCCTGGAGGATGTCCAGCGGCTCGAATCCTGCGATCACCACCGGCCTGCCGTAATCGGAGGGGATGAACTGAAACGGGCGTGCTCCGACGATCGTCGATACATGGCCGGGCCCGATGAACCCGTCGAGCCGGAGGTCGGGCGACTCGAGCAGGGCGCGCACCGGCGGCACGATCGTCACGTGGCTGCACATGCAGCTGAAGTTCTGGACGCGTTCGGCCCTGGCCCGCTTCAGCGTCAGCGCGGTTGACGGCGCGGTCGTCTCGAACCCGATCGCGAAGAAGACCACCTCGCGGTCGGGGTTCTGCTTGGCGATTCGCAGCGCGTCGAGCGGCGAGTACACCATCCGCACGTCTGCTCCTGCGGCCTTGGCGTCGAGCAGGCTGCCGTTCGATCCGGGGACGCGCATCATGTCGCCGAAGCAGGTGAAGATCACTCCGTCGCGGTGAGCCAGCGCGATGCCGTCGTCGACCCGTCCCATCGGTATCACGCACACCGGGCATCCGGGGCCGTGGACCAGCTCCACGTTCGCCGGCAGCAGGTCGTCGACTCCGTACTTGTAGATCGAGTGGGTGTGCCCGCCGCAGACCTCCATGAACTTGTAGTGGCGGCCCGGCTCGACGAGCGAGAGGATCTCGGCGGCCACGGCGCGGCCCAGCTCGGCGTCGCGGAACTCGTCGACGTACTTCACGCGCTCACCCGCGCGATCGCCGTGCCCGCGTGCACGAGCAGTGCGTCACCGGGCGCTACCGGATCCACGAGCGCCGTCTCGATCGTCGCCCGCTCCTCATCGCTAGCCGCGCACAGCGCCAGCCCGCGCTCCCGGTCGACCCGGAGCACGGTCATCTCCACCCCGTCGTCCCCGCAGGTGACGCAGTGGTGCGGATCCGAGCAGCTCACTCGATCACGCTCGCCTTCAGCTCCTCGAGCTCCTGCTCGTACTCCTGACCCATCTGCTCGAGCAGCTCGCGGGTGGCGCGCGCCTCTTCCTCGTCCACGCGGGAGATCGCGAAGCCCACGTGGATCAGGACCCAATCGCCAGGCCGCACGCCGCCCGGCTCGTCAGCGAGCAGGCTGACGTTGACATTTCGCCGCACGCCGACCACGTCGACCTTGGCGATCTGGTTGGCAGTGTCGATCAACTCGACGATCTGACCGGGAATCGCCAAGCACATCCGGAAACCTCTCCTCTTCGCCTCTCGCCAGGGCGGTATAGCACCGGCCGCGCGGGCGCCGATCAGGGCCGTAACCGGGCTGACGGTAATCCCGCTTACCCTGGCCGGAGGGGCCCGACCGCGCTATTTGCGTGAGTGCGATGGTTCCCCATAGACTCGTCGGGCCGGGGACCCGATGCCGTCGTGGAGAGGAGTCGGCAGTGGCCCAGGAGTGGAATTTCAACTCAAGACCCGGCCGCGGCGAGCTGTCCAGATCGAGCTGGAGGCGGGCAGGCTCGCTGCGGTGCCTGCTCGACCTCGACGCCGACCTCGCGGACGAGCTCGAGCCCGAGATTCGCCGGCCCGCGCGCGCGGCGGCCACCGCGATGACATTCGAGCTCGGCACCGGGCGCGCCGAGCTCGACGACTGGTTCATGGCCGTGGCCGGCGGGCCGGGGCTGCTGATCCTCGATGGAGTGATGGCCCTGACCGTGCGCGTCGACGAGCGCGTCACCGCGGAGCTCGTCGGCTCCGGCGAGTTGCTCCAGCCGCACTGGGGGGGCGAAGCCGATCAGCTGCTGCCGTGCGAGACGAGCTGGCGGGCGCTGCTTCCGGTTCGCTTTGCGCTGCTCGACGCCGGCTTCGCCAAGCGGGTCCGGTTCTGGCCTCAAATCGGGTACGGCCTGCTCCGGCGTGCCGGGCGCCGGGTGATCAACCTGAACGTGCAGCGGGCGATCGCGGCCCAGCCGCGGCTCGAGGTCCGGCTCGCGCTACTCCTCTGGCACCTGGCCGGCCGGTGGGGAAAGGTCGAGCGCGGCGGCATCCGCCTGCCGCTGCCCCTCACCCATCAACTCCTGGGACAGCTCGTCGGCGCCGAACGGCCGTCGGTGTCCCACGCGCTCGCCCGGCTCTCCCACACCGGGCTGGTCACCGGCCAAGGCGACGAGTGGCACCTCCACGGAAGCCTCGAGGACCAGCTGCCAGCCATGATGGCCGATTCCAACGGCCGCGCCGCGCAGATCGTGGCCGCGGTGGCCTCCGGCCGGCAGGCCTAGGCCCACGCCTAGGCCTGCGCCGCGAGCTCTAGGGCTGCGACTGGCCCCCCGGATCCGGCGTATCTCCGGCTCGATGGCGCCCGGAACGCGTGCGCGCGCCCTCGCGCTCGAGTCGCGCCACCTCCTCGGCGCGCTCGTCGGCCTCGCGCTGGGCTCGCGCGAGCTCTTCCTTGGCCGCCGCCTTCTGCTCCTCCTTGACCCCCTGCTCGCGCAGGCCGGGGTCGTCGACCAGGTCGCCGGCCGCCTTCTTGACTCTGCCGCTGATCCTGTCGGTGAGTCCGGACATCGCTTCGGTCCCTCCTGGTACTCGTTTGCGCTGAGAACCTACCCGCGGGTAGCGCGCCGGCAAACGACGCTCAGTGGCGTTTCGCCAGCGCCTGCTTCAGGACCCCCTGAGCGCCGGGCAGCCGGCATTCGTCGAGCAGCGTGATCGTGTCGCTCACGATCGACCCGACGCTCTCGCCCTGGTAGATGTCGCTCGGGCTGCTCGCGTACACGCCAGCAAGCTTGTGCGCTGCGGCGAGCGCGGTCGATTCCTGGGCGGCCAGCCCACCCGGGCGACGGCCGCCGAACGCGGTGAGCTCCCACGCGTAACCGCATGCGGTCGAGAGGCTGCTGGTGGCGACACCGACCTTTGCCGCCTCGCTGGTCGCGAGCGGTGTGCCCGGCTGCGCGCAGCCGGCGGCCAGGACTAGGCCGGCCAGGAGCGGCCCGGCCAGCGCGAGGCGCTCTCGGCGGGCTTTCATCGGAGGGCCGCCAGGCAGACGCCGCCGATCAGGCTCACGCCCGCGCTCCACCACGCGATGTAGTCGCCGATGTGCCCGTCGTGCAGCCCGCGCAGCACCGCCACCGCGCCGCGGTTCGGATCCCGGATCACATGGGGCAGCGACTCGCGCAGTCCGCGGCCGAACAACCCCAGGCCGGCGGCCAGCAGCGCGCCTCCCACCGAGATCGCGCCGTACAGGTAGTCGGAGGCGCTGATGTGGCTGGGCTTGGGAACCGGCAGGGCCACGCGCGCCCCGTGCAGCACCCAGCCGGGATAGTCGTGGTGGGCCACGAACTGCGCGGCGAGGCGTTCCGCTCCCGGCACCGCGCCGGGGATGAGCCCCAGCACGAGCGCGGCGAGAAGCAAAAGCGCCGGAACCACCACCATCAAGGTCGGGGTGTGCTCGCGGACCCCGAGGGTCTCGTCGGTGCGCTCTTCGGCGGCCCGGGCCTGCTCGGGATGCGGTCCCTCCGCGGGGCCCCAGCCGAGGAACACTCGCCCGGCGACGCGCAGCACCGCGCCACCGGTCACCGCGGAGACGAACACGTACAGCGCGACCAGCCAGCCGTAGCCGCCCACCCCCGAGGCACTCGCGTCGAGCAGCGACTTGCCCATGAACGTCGTGAACGGCGGCAGCCCGGCGAGCAGCAGCGCCCCCACCGCCATCAGCACCCCGACGACCGGTACCTGGCGGCCGCGTCCGTGCAAGTCGAACTCGTCGATGGTGGCGAAGCGGTGCAGCAGCACGCCGACGCACATGAACAGCGCCGCCTTGGTGAGGCCGTGCCCGACCACGTACACGGCCACGCCGGCCAGGCCCTTGCCCGTGAGCAGGGCGAAGCCCGTGATGAACATGCCGACGTGGCTGATCGTCGAGAACGCGAGCAGCCGCTTGACGTGGCGCTGGAGGAAGCACATGGTCGCGCCGAGCAGCGCGGTGACCGTCCCGAGCGCGACGAAGATCGCCCGCACCGCCGCGGCGTGCCCCTGCATCGGCCCCGCGAACACCACCCAGTAGAGCCGGACCACGGCGTACACGCCCAGTTCCACCATCACGCCGGAGAACAGCGCGCACACCGGTATCGGCGCCACAGCGTGCGCGTCGGCCAGCCAGAAGTGAAGCGGCACCGCGGCCGCCTTGGTCAGGAAGCCGACGAACAGGATCACCATCGCCACGATCACCAGCGGATCGGCGTGGTGCCCATTGAGCACGGCCCCGATCTGCGCCAGGTTCAACGCCCCGGTGCGCGCATAGAGCATCGCGACGCCCAGGAACATGCCGTATCCGGCGATGCTGTTGGTGATGGCGAAGTTGATCGCGCCCTGGATCGGGGCCTGCTCCTCGATCCGGTAGGCGGTGAGCGCGTAGGCGCTGGCGCTCATCACCTCGAAGAACACGATCAGGTTGAACAGGTCCCCGGTCAACGCGAACCCCACCATGCCGGCCATGAACAGCAGCATCAGGCCGTGGAACAGGCCCTCGATCGCGTCGAAGTAGCGCAGCGAGTACATGAGCGCGGCGCTGACCAGCACCGCGGCGAGCGCCGCCATGCCGGCGCCGAACCCGTCGATCGAGAGCGAGATGCCGACCGTCACCCCGTGCGCCGGCGCCCAGCCGCCCACCCAATAGGCGAACGGGTGCGGCCAGGCGTGCACGGCCAGGAGAACGCACAGCGCGGCCACGGCGATCGCGCTCAGCGTGCCGACCGTGTCCTCGAACCAGCGCGGCGCGAAAAAGCCGACCGCCACGAGCAGGGGACCCGCCACGAACGGGACCACCACGGGAAGCGTGGACAGGTGCGTCATCAGTCGCGCAGGGGGCGCAGGTCCGAGGGATCGACGCTCCCGAAGCGCTTGTGCGCCTGCACCACCAATGCGAGCAGGAGCGCTGTGACGGTGGCCTCGATCACGACGTCGGTCAGCACCAGCACCTGCACCACCGGATCGACCAGCCTCGAGGTGGCGGGGATGTCGGCCACGATCGGCGCCTTGCCGCCGTGGCGGTAGCCGACGCCGAGCAGCAGCAGATACGTGGAGGACTGCACGACGGTGAGGCTGAGCACGGTCCGGACCAGGTCGCGGCTCGAAACCACGCCCCACAGGCCCACGACGAACAGCCACGCGGCCACGGCATACGGGAGAAAGCGCATCGTCAGCCGCTCGGTGGGGCGATCATGGTCTGGTCAAGGAACTCGCTCCAGGTGATCAGGAAGGCCCCGGTGACCTCGAGCCCGACCGCGATGCTGTTGAGCGGCATGATCCCCGAGGAAAGAAGCTTCCCGGAGCTGCCGAGCGGCAGGAAGTCCTTCAGGTACACGCCCGCGATGATCAGCCCGCCCAGCCCGACCAGCGCGTATGCCGTCGCGCCGATCGCGTCGGCGCTCTCGGCCAGCCGCTTGGGCGCGACGCGCTTCATCGACAGGTAGCGCCCCGCCAGCAGGATCGCGATCGGTCCGGCCGCGAGCACGACCCCGCCCTGGAACCCGCCGCCCGGGGTCAGCTGGCCGTGGAAGACCAGGTAGGCGCCGAACGCGACGAGCAGCGGGATCAGGATCAGCGAGACGAGCTTGAGCCCGTCGCTGGCCCCGGCGAAGCGGTGCTCCTCGATTCCGGTCGCCGGCTGGTCGCGCTCGTCCTCGCCGCGGAGCATGCGCAGCAGCAGCATGACGCCGGTGACCGACGCGAACAAGATGAACTCCTCGCCCAGCGTGTCGAACGCCCGGATGTCGAAGTTCAGCGCGGTGACGATGTCGGTGGCGTGACGGAGCGTCGGCTCGGTGCGGTTGACCACGGCTCCGTACAGCTCTTGGGCGTGACCGAACGACGGCAGGCCGCGGAAGCCGATCACGAGCACCGCGAGGAGGCCGGCGCCGGCGATCAGGAACAGGGTGAGCCGGGCCCGGCGGGTCATTCGCCACCGTCCTCCTCCTGCGCGCGCTCCGCCTGCTGGCGGATCTTGCGCAGCGCGGCCAGGATGATGATCGGCAAGCCAACGCCCGTGACGACGATCTCCGACAGCGCGACGTCGGGCGCCTGGAAGATGAAGAACAGGAGCGTCAGCGCGATCCCGTAGATACCCAGCACGATCGTCTGGCGCAGCGCCTCGCCCGTGAACACGACCGCGGTGCCGCCCAGCGCCACCGCGATCAGAGCTACGACCTGCAGCGCGGTCACTGATCCTCGACCTTCGACTCGATCCCCTCGCTCCAGTCGCCGAGCTCGCGCGTGCGGAAGCTGCGCGCGGTGGTGTGGACGAGCACCGGCCCGACGAGCAAGAGCACCAGGCCGGTAGCGAGCGCCTTGTCGCCGATCAGCGAGAACGACTCCTGGACCAGGATCGCGATCCCGATCGCCAGCGCACCGTAGCCCGCCAGTCCCACGTAGTGCAGGCGGTCGTAGACGTCGCGCATGACGACCATCCCCAGCACGGCGAAGACCTCGAGCACAGCCCCGAACACCAAGAGGACTGTGGCGATGATGTGGCTGGCGCTCATATGTCGCGCTCCATCAGCCGGGCGAACGCCATCGCGCCGATCATCGAGAGGAACGCGAACAGCAGCGCGAGGTCGATGAACGGCTGGCGATGAAAGCCCTCGCACAGGGCCATGAGCGAGCTGGTCAAGAGCGTCCCGGACAGCTCGAGCGCGGCGAGCGCCGCGCGGGCATGCCGGCTCATCAGGGCCACCGCGAGGCATGGCACGATCGCAGCCGACAACACCAGGGCCGCGATCTCCCACTCGTTCATCCGAGCCTCAGCACGTCCAGGTCCTCGGGCGGTCCCTGCCGGTGCAACTGGTGCACGAGCAGCAGGCCGCGCTCCGAATCGACCCCGATCACGATCGTGTTCGGCGTCACCGAGCCGAGCGCCTCGGCCACCGCGCGTCGGCCCGTTTCCGCCTCGGTCACCGCCACGGCGCCGAACCGGACCGCCCGGAAGGACCCGCGTACCGGCTGGGGACGCACCAGCTGGGCCAGTGCCTCCCGGCACACCAAGACGATGTCGAGCGGGATCTTGAACACCAGGCGCCACGCGTTTGACAGCGTCATCGGGCTGACCCGCGCTTCGGCGAAGCCCTGTTCCCGCGAGAGAAGGAACAGCAGTCCGCACACCAGCGCCACACCAGCCAGCACGTACAGCTCGGGCAGGCTCGGCGTGTCGATCAGCAGGAGATAGAACCCGCCGCCGATCAGCGTGCCCAGCGTGACGATCCAGGCCTTCTTGATCATCTGATCCGGGGCAGGACCGTCTCTCCATACGCCTCGAAGCCGGCCTCCTTGGCTTCGAGCGCCTGAGCGATCAGGTCACGCGGTCCCCACTCCTCGCACGAGAGGAAGTACCCGATCTTCATTTGCGCTTGCAGTTGCCCCAAGCCCGGCGGTTGTAATCAGGGGGCATGGGTAGCACCCGGGTTAACGCCCACGCCGCGAGGGAGGCATCAGTGAGCGACACCGAGACGCAACGCACGCAGCAGCGCAGTCAGAACGGCAACGGCGATCGCCCGCGGCAGGAGCAGGCCGAGAAGTTCGCCGAGGCTGCGCAGGAGAAGATCAAGGAGAAGCGCGAAGACCAGTCCGGCCTGGCCGGCTGGATCGCCGGCCGCGCTTCGCAATGGGACCTGGAGGGGCCGGATTGGCGCTTCTTCGAGCGGCAGAAGTATCTCTACAACCCGCTCATGGACTACTGGTTCCGGATGGAGATGGAGGGCTGGGAGAAGCTTCCTGACCCGCCCGCGCTCCTGATCGGAATCCACTCGGGCGCGCCGTTCGTGTGGGATGCCTGGACGGTCGGTGCACAGTGGTGGCGCCACTTCGGGTCCGAGCGCCCGCTGCACGGCACCGCCCACGACATGCTGATGGCGTTTCCGGTGATCGGTGCCTACTTCCGCAAGATGGGCGTGCTTCCCGCCGCGCCGGACAGCATCATGTCGGCGCTCGCGGCGGGGCGTGACGTCGCCCTGTGGCCGGGCGGCGAGCGAGATTCGCTGCGCCCCTGGTCCAAGCGCGACGACGCGGTCCTGGCTGGGCGGAGGGGCTTCGTCAAGCTGGCCATCCGGTGCGCGGTCCCGATCGTGCCGATCGCCACGGTCGGCGGTCCTGACTCGATGCCCGTGCTGACCAGCGGCCGCCGGCTCGCCAAGGTGCTCCAGCTCGACAAGGTCGCGCGCCTGAAGCTGCTCCCGATCGCCTTGCAAGCTCCCTGGGGGATCTCCCCCGCGCTGCTGCCGGAGATCCCGCTGCCGACGAAGATCCGTACCGCGTTCCAGGACCCGGTCGAACTCGATGCCGACCCCGATCGGGCCGAGGACGACGACTACGTCGAGAGCAAGTACCTCGAGGTGTGCGACAGCATCCAGAACGGGATGGATGTGCTGGCGCGCCGGCGGCGGTTGCCGCTGTTCGGCTGAGGGCGCCGGGCATCCGTGCCCGGCGCTCTAGTAGGTCAGCGGCTCAGGCGGCGACCTTCTGCTCGTGCTTGCCCTCGGCGAACTCCTCGACGATCTTGGCGCAGAACGCGGGCAGGTCGTCGGGGTTGCGGCTCGTGACCAGGCCGTTGTCGACAACGACCTCCTCGTCGACCCACTCGGCGCCGGCGTTCTCCAGATCGGTCTTGACGCTCGGGAACGAGGTGACCTTGCGTCCCTTCGCCACGCCGGCCTCGACCAGCAGCCAGGGGCCATGGCAGATCACGCCGACCGGCTTGTCCTGCTCGAAGAACGACCGCACGAACTTGACCGCGCCCTCGTCGGCGCGTAGCTGGTCGGGGTTGGCCACGCCACCGGGCAGGACCAGCCCATCGTAGTCGGACGCGTCGGCGTCGGACACCGCCTTGTCGGCGTTGATCTTCTCGCCCTTGTCGAAGTGCTCCCACATCTCGATCTCGCCCTTCTCGAGCGAGACGATGTCGACTTCGGCGCCCGCGTCCTTGACGGCCTCGAGCGGCTTCTTCACCTCGACCTGCTCCGCGCCCTCGGTGAACAGGAACGCGATCCTCTTTCCCTTCAGCTCATCTGCCATGTCTCGTCCTCCATCTTCGGGGTCTCATAGATTTGTTACCCGAGGTTGGCGGGGGCTAACGACAGCTACTCTGTAGGTATGTTCGGACTGCAAGCCAAGACCACGATGATCGATCCCGACCGGGCGCTCCCGGGGCGCGAGCGGGAGATGCCTGTGCCGGCGCGCCATGCAGTGCTCGGCACGCCGATGAAGCCGCCGTTCCCGGCGGGCCTTCAGCAGGCGGTCGTCGGCATGGGTTGCTTCTGGGGCGCCGAGCGCGTGTTCTGGGAGGCTCCCGGCGTGTACACCACCGCCGTCGGCTATGCCGGCGGGTTCACTCCCAATCCCACCTACGAAGAGGTGTGCAGCGGCCGCACCGGTCACTCCGAGGTCGTGCTGGTCGTGTTCGATCCGGCCAAGACGTCATACGCCGAGATCCTCAAGCTGTTCTGGGAGAACCACGACCCCACCCAGGGGATGCGGCAGGGCAACGACGTCGGGACGCAATACCGCTCGCTGATCATGGTCGCCTCAGACGAGCAGCGCGCCTTGGCGGAGTCCTCGCGCGCCGCCTATGCGGAGCGACTGCGGTCGGCCGGCTACCGCGAGGTCACGACCGAGATCGCCGCGGGCGCCCCGTTCTACTACGCCGAGGACTACCACCAGCAGTACCTGCACAAGAACCCATGGGGGTACTGCGGGATCGGCGGGACCGGCGTGGCCTGCCCGGTCGGCGTGGGAGCTGCGGCGCCGGTGGACTAACCGCCCGCGACCGTGGGCGGCGCCGGCGGACTAACCGCCCGCGACCGTGGGCGGCGCCGGCGGACTAACCGCCCGCGACCGCCGGCAGGATCGTCACCTCGTCGCCGTCTGAGACCGGCGTGTCGAGGCCGTCGAGGAAGCGGATGTCCTCGCCGCCGACGTATACGTTGACGAAGCGGCGCAGCCCGCCGTCCTCCGCGATGCGGCTGCGCAGCTCGCCGTAGCGGTCGTACAGCGAGTCGAGCACCTCCCCGACGGTCGACCCGGCGACGTTCGCCGTCGAATCGCCGTCGGTGGCGGCGCGAAGCTGAGTCGGAATCTTGACCGTGATTGCCATTCGCGCGCAGTCTAAATCAGGCCACGGTCGCGACCCGCTCCGTCGCCGCCGTGAAGGACTCGAGCGTCGGCTCGATCTCCCAGGTCTCGAACGTCCCCCGGGCGCAGTCGAGGGTCTTGAGGCCCTCGCCCGTGATGTAGGCGACCACGCGCTCGTCGGGATCGATCTCCCCCCGGCGCGCGAGCTTGCTCAGCACCGCGGTCGTGACCCCGCCGGCGGTCTCGGTGAAGATGCCCGTGGTCTGCGCCAGCAGGCGGATCCCCTCGCGGATCTCCTCGTCTGAGACCGAGTCGATTGACCCGCCGGTCCGGCGCGCCAGGTCGAGCGCGTAGGGACCGTCGGCCGGGTTGCCGATGGCCAGGGACTTGGCGATCGTGTCCGGGCGGACGGGCCGGCACACGTCATGGCCGGCCGCGAACGCGCTCGCCACCGGCGAGCAACCTGTGGCCTGCGCGCCGTTGAACGTGGGCAGGGTTCCCTCGACCAGCCCCAGCTCGAGCCACTCCTCGTAGCCCCGGGCGATCTTGGTGAACAGCGACCCGCTCGCGATCGGCGCCACGACCCGGTCGGGCAGCTCGAACCCGAGCTGCTCCACCGTCTCGAAGGCGAGCGTCTTCGAGCCCTCGGAGTAGTACGGCCGCATGTTGATGTTGACGAACGCCCACGGATGCTCGCCCGACAGCTCGGTGCACAGCCGGTTGACGTCGTCGTAGTTGCCGCGCACGGAGACGAGGTTGCCGCCGTAGACCCCGGTGGCGAGAATCTTCTGCTCTTCGAGATCGTGCGGGATGAACACGTAGGACTCGAGGCCGGCCGCCGCGGCGTGAGCGGCCACGGCGTTGGCCAGGTTGCCCGTCGAGGCGCAGGCGATGGTCTCGAAGCCGAGCTCGCGTGCCCGCGCCAGCGCCACCGAGACCACCCGATCCTTGAACGAGTGGGTCGGATTGGCCGCGTCGTTCTTGATCCACACCTCGCGCAGGCCGAGCTGCTCGGCCAGGCGATCGGCCTTCAGCAGCGGCGTCCAGCCGGCGGGCAGCGTTCCTTTCGGTGGCGCCTGCACGGGAAGGAAGTCGGTGTAACGCCACAGCGAGTGTGGGCCGGCCTGAATGCGCCGGCGTAGCTCGAACGGGTCGACGTCCTGCGCGGGCGGGGCGTAGGCGACCTCGAGCGGGCCGAAGCAGCGCTCGCAGACGTACCTCGCCTCGAGCGGATAGGTGGTCCTACATTCCTTGCAGCGAAGAGACTCTGGCGGCATATGTGAAAAAACCTCCGCCGGGGTCTGTGGTCGGAGGTCCGTGAAACCGCCATTTCCACATCTCCCAGGCCTTTGTAGTTGGAGCCTGATGGAATTGGCACCGTTCCCTTACGGGAGGTTGCCGGGGCTTCGCAGGGCCATATCCCTCCACCCCTCTGGATGCGTACAACTATGTGACCAGCAGTATACCCGGAGAGGTCGGCATTATCCTTCTCGGCTTGAGCGGGCTGGACGGATCGCCTGCGGGGCGCGGCGGGGTGCGTGCAATGTCGCGCGGGCCGGCGCCAGCTCTTACCCTTAGCGCATGACCGCCACGTCATCAGACCCACTCGCACGCCTGGAGGCCGTGCTGAGGGTCGGGCGGACGGCCCCGAGCAAGCGGATGCTGGTCATCGTCAACCCGTACGCGACGACCGTCTCCGACCGGCTGAAGAACCTCGTCGTGTACGCACTGCGCGGCAGCTATGAGGTCGACGCCGTCGACACCGAATCCCGCGACCACGCCACCGAGCTGACCCGAGAGGCCGCGCGCGAGGGCTACGACGTCGTGGTGGCGTTCGGCGGCGACGGCACCGTCAACGAGGCGGCGAACGGACTGGCCGGATCGAACACGCCGCTGAGCTGCCTGCCGGGCGGCCGCGCCAACGTGTACTGCCGCATGCTCGGCATTCCGACCGACGTCGTCGACGCGACTGAGCACCTGCTGATGCTGGCCGACGACTGGCGCCCGCGCCGGGCCGACCTCGGCTACGTCAACGACCGCAAGTTCCTGTTCTCGGCCGGCGCCGGCCTCGACGCCAGCGTGGTCGAGCGCGTGGACGCGCACCCCCGCCTCAAGGCCAGGCTCGGCGAGTGGTACTACGCCTGGATAGGCGTGAGCACGTTCAACCGCCGCTACCTGATGAACCCCGTCCGTCTCGAGGCTGTGGTCGGCGCGCGACGGATCGAGGGCATGACCGCGATCGTCCAGAACGCCGCGCCGTACACGTACTTCGGCGAGCGCCCCGTCGGAGCGGGCGAGGGCGCGGCGCTCGACAGCGGCGACCTCGCCGGGATCGTGCTCAAGCGCGCGCGCCCGGTCGACGTGCCGACGATCGTGTGGCGCGCGCTCTCGCGGCGCGCGCGCCTGGTCAAGCACCGGCAGGTCGAGCCGTTCGGGGGCGTGACGAGCCTGACGATCAAGTCACTGGACGAGCGTCCCCTGCCGCTGCAGGTCGACGGCGACTACATCGGTGAGGTTCACGAGGCAGTCTTCGGCGTAACCCCGCGCGGTATTGCGGTCGTCGCTTAGCGGGCGCGAGTGCTGCCTAGTATCCGGGAGTGCGCCGGCTGGCCTTCCTCCTCTCCTGCTGCGGTCTCGCCGCGGTTCCCTCGCTGGTCGGCGCACACCCTCTTCCGGCAGCGCGGAACTGCCCGGTCTTCCCCGCCAACAACCCGTGGAACCAGCGGGTCGACCGGCTACCCGCGGCCAGGGGCTCGGCCAGGCTCATCGCCAGCATCGGCCTGAGCTCGGCCGTCCATCCCGACTTCGGCTCGGGTCTGTACCAAGGAGAGCCGATCGGCATCCCGTACACGGTCGTCTCGAATCGCACGCGCCGGGTCCGCGTCACGTTCGATTACGCCTCGGAGTCCGACAAGGGTCCGTACCCGATCCCGCCGAACGTTCCGCTCGAGGGTGGCCGTCAGGCGAGCGGCGACCGGCACGTGATCGTGGTCGATCGCTCGTCGTGCCTGGACTACGAGCTCTTCCACGCCTACCCCCTGAGCCGCGGTCGCAGCTGGCACGCCGGATCGGGGGCGATCTTCAACCTGCGCTCGAACCACCTGCGGCCCGCCGGCTGGACCTCGGCTGACGCCGCCGGGCTGCCGATCCTACCCGGGCTGGCCCGCTACGACGAGGTTAGGAGCGGCTCGATCGACCACGCGCTGCGCTTCACCGCGCCCTGCACGGCAGCGCGCTACGTCTACCCGGCGCGCCACCAGGCGGCGACGCCCTGTCCGGGCGGGGTCTCGCCGCCGATGGGCCTCCGGGTCCGCCTGAAGGCGAGCGTGAACATCGCCGGTCTCCCCTACCAGGCGCGGATCGTCGCGTTGGCCTTGAAGCGCTACGGGCTGATCCTGGCCGACAACGGCTCGCCCTGGTACATCTCCGGCGCGCCCAATCGTGGCTGGAACAACGCCGCGCTGCACCTGCTCGACCGGCTGCACGGCAGCGACTTCGAAGTAGTCGACACGAGCTCGCTGCCTCATCCCAGCTGAGATAGCTAGCCCAACAGTCCGCGTGTGGCGCGACGGGGGTGGGGATTCGGACGCTGGCGGCTCTTAGCAAGAGTGGAGCCGAGAGCTCGCCGGCGCCGGCCCGCGGTCAGGATCACCGACCGCGACCTGGTGCTGCTCGGGTTCATGGGCCGCCACCGCCTGGTCAACGCGGGCCACGTCGGCGCGCTCCTCGGACTCACGATGAAGCGGGCGGGCGACGTGCTGACTCGCCTGGCGGGGGGTGGGTACGTCGAGCGGCAGACGGTGTTCGACCAGCAGCCCGCCTGCTATCGGATCAAGCCCAAGGGCCTCGCGGTCATCGGCAGCCATCTGCCCCCGCCGGGCGTCGACCTTCGCTCCTACGAGCATGACGTCGGGGTGGCCTGGCTCTGGCTGGCCGCGCACGACGGCATTTTCGGACCGCCGCACGAGGTGTTTGCGGAGCGAGAGCTGCGCTCGCACGACGAGGCACCGGATCGCGTCGATCCGCCGCTGGCGGTCAAGCTCGGCGGATTCGGGCCCGGCGGCCGCGAGCGACTGCACTACCCCGACCTGGTGGTGGACAGGCAGGACGGGCGCCGGGTCGCGGTTGAGCTCGAGCTGACCTCGAAGGGCCGCACCCGCCTCGAAGGCATCCTTGCCGGCTACGGCGCCGACCCGCGCATCGACACAGTCCTCTACCTGGTCCCGAACCGCACGATCGGCAAGGCGGTGCTCGCGGCGGCCGAGCGGGTCGGAATCGCCGGGCTGGTCCAGGTCCAGTTCGTGCGCGACGAGTCCCGCGCGGAGCCCCGCGCTGCCGGGCGAGCGCTCGAGCGTGCACACGGGTCAGCTCTCGGGCGAGCACCACAGGCGCCGGATCGCCGGACGGAGCGCGCACTGTGACGCGCCCGGCCCACGCTTCCACGGAGCGGGCGCTGTGAATCCCCGCGCCCGGCCCCCGCGCCGGCGTCCGTACTGGCTGCTGCCCGTATTCGCGCTCCTGATGATGCTGCCGCTCGCCGGCTCGACGCCGGCGTTGATCGCGATGCTGACCGCAGCGGCAGCGCTACGAGTCACGCGCGGCGCGGTGGCGCGCCGACTGCGCGCTCGTGCTGAGCGCGTCTCTTCCCACGCGCTGGGGCTGGGCGTCGATCCCGCCGGCCGCGCGGTCGCGCTCTCGCGCGAGCAGCTGTCCGCACACGGGTTGATCCTCGGCGCCAGCGGGTCGGGCAAGTCGACGACCATGCTCCGCATCCTCACCGAGCAGATCCGGCGCGGCGGACCGGTCGTGGCGATCGACCTAAAGGGCTCGCCGGAATTTGCGCGCACGCTCGCGGAGGCGGCGGCGGCAGCCGGACGGCCGTTCCGGCTCTGGAGTCCTGACGGGCCATCCCACTGGAATCCGCTTCAGCACGGCAATGCAACCGAGCTCAAGGACAAGCTGATCGCCACCGAGCGGTTCAGCGAGCCCCATTACCAGCGAGCCGCCGAGCGCTACGTGCAAACCGTGCTCCAGGTCCTCCAGCACGCACACCCGGAGCGCGCTCCGACGCTCGAGGAGGTGGTGCGGCTGATGGACCCGCGGCGCATGACCGCCGTGCTCCGGGCTGTGCCCCGACCGCTTGCGACGAGGGTCCTGGACTACGTGGCCGGACTGACGCCCGATCAGCTGAGCGCGATCCGGGGGCTCGGAACGCGGCTGGCCGTGGTGACCGAGTCGCACGTGGGCGGCTATCTGATGCCGGGCGATCCGGCGAGGACGATCGACCTGCGCGCCGCGCTCGCGGGTCCCGACGTCGTTCTATTCAGCCTGAACTCGAGCAGCTACGGCGGCCTGGCGGCGCAGATCGGGACGCTGGCGATCCAGGATCTCGTGGCGGCCACCGGCGGGCGGCTGAGCGACCGGGCGGGTCAACCACCGCCGGCCATCGTCGGGGTCGACGAGTTCTCGGCCCTGGGCGGAGACCAGATGGCGGCGCTGTTCGCGCGGGGGCGCGGGGCCGGTGTCTGCGTACTCGTCGCCACCCAGGAGCTCGTCGACCTCGAGCGCGCCGGCCGCGGGCTCCGAGACCAGGTCGTCGGCAACACCGCGCTGAAGCTCGTGCATCGCCAGGACGTGCCCGCGTCCGCGCTCATGGTGGCGCAGATGATCGGCACTGAGCGGGTGTGGGAGGAGACGCGCTACACCGGCACCCCGTTCGGCTTCGACACCGGGCGCGGGACGCGCCGGCAAGTTGAGCGTTCCCTCGTGCACCCGAACACGATCATGACGCTGCCCCGCGGCCAGGCCGTAGTCATCGCCAAGGATCCGGTGGCGAGCGTACGGATCACGCACGTGTCGCCGCCGGAGCGGCACGGCCGGCCGGCTGGCGCCGCGGAGAGGGCGGCTGGAGCGCACCCGGCGGCCGCGCCCGCCACCCCGCGTGCGGCGCGCGTCCGCCAGGGTCCGCCGGCCGGGCTGAACGAGCGGGCGCCGGAGGAGCGGAACGATCGCTCGCCGGGCGCGCGGGACGCTCTGACCCCGGCCGTGCGGGATGAGCGGGCGCGGGCGCGCGTGTCCCGTCCGCCCAGCGCTCGCGGCCCGGAGCTCGGCTAGCGCTAGCCGGCGCCGGGGGTCACCCGGTAGGCGTCGAACACCGCGTCGATGTTGCGCAGCCGGTTGATCGTCTGATCCAGCGTCCGGGTGTCCCCCACCTCGACCACAAACCGGTTCTTGACCATCGGGTGGCTGACGGTGCAGCGCGCCTCGAGGATGTTGATCCCGGCCTCGGCAAACGTGCGCGACATGTCCTCGAGCAGGCGGTGGCGGTCCCAGCCGTCGACTTCGATCTCGACCCGGAACGAGGTCTCCGCGTCGCCGTCCCAGCTCACCTGGGTGAAGCGATCGGGGTCGCGCTTGAGCACGGCGACGTTGGGGCAGTCCTCGCGGTGGATCGTGATCCCGCGCCCGAGCGAGATGTAGCCGACGATCGGGTCCCCGGGGACCGGACGGCAGCACTTGGCCATGCGGAGCATGACCTCGTCGATTCCTTCCACCGAGATCCCGTACCGGGAGGAGGAGGTGGTGGGTCGGGAGCGCCGCCGGCGGGTGTGGAGCAGGTCGGCCGCGGCAGTGGGCTCTTCCTCGGCCGCCTCGCCCTGCTTCAGGCGCTGCATCACCTTGTTGACCACGACCTTGGCCGAGATCTTCGCCCCGCCGAGCGCGATGTAGAAGTCCTCCGCCTTGCGGAAGCCCATCTCCCGGATCACGTCGGCGAGCAGCGTGGAGCCGACGATCTTCTGCGCGGGCAAACCCTGCTTCTTGAGGTGGTCCTGGAGAAGCTCGCGCCCGGTGTGCTCGGTGTCCTTGCGCGACTCCGCCTTGAACCACGCCTTGATCTTGTTGCGCGCGCGGGTGGTCCGGACCAGCGCCAGCCAGTCCCTGGACGGGCCGCGCTCGCGCTTGGAGGTGAGGACCTCGACGATGTCGCCCGAGCGCAACTGGTAGGACAGCGGCACGATCTTCCCGTTGACCTTGGCCCCAACGCAGCGGTGTCCGACGTCGGTGTGGATCTCGTAGGCGAAGTCGAGCGGGGTTGCCCCGGCCGCCAGCGACTTCACCTCCCCCTTGGGCGTGAAGACGAAGACCTCGTCCTCGAACAGGTCGACCTTGAGCGTCTCCATGAACTCGCGCGGGTCGGCCTCCTCCTGCTGCCAGTCCAGGAGCGAGCGCAGCCACTTGAGCTTGCCGTCCGAGTCGGTCGCCGAGCCGCCGCGCACGCCCTCCTTGTACATCCAGTGGGCCGCGATCCCGTATTCGGCCAGGTCGTGCATCTCGCGGGTGCGGATCTGGATCTCGAGCGGCCTGCCCTCGGGCCCGATCACAGTCGTGTGCAGCGACTGGTACATGTTGAACTTGGGCATCGCGATGAAGTCCTTGAAGCGGCCCGGCAGCGGCTTCCACAGCGAGTGGATCACGCCCACCGCGCCGTAGGTGTCCTTAACCGAGCCGACGATCACCCGCATCGCGGTGAGGTCGTAGATCTCGTTGAACTCGCGCCCCTTCTTGGTCATCTTCGAGTAGATCGAATAGAAGTGCTTGGCGCGACCGGAGATCTCGGCCTCGATGCCCAGCTCGTCGAGCTCTTTCGACAGGTAGTCCCCGGCCTGATTGATGTAGCGCTCGCGCTCCGCGCGCTGCTGAGCCACGAGGCCCTTGATCTCGTTGTACTTGCGCGGGTGGAGCGTCTGGAAGGCGAGGTCCTCGAGCTCCCACTTGATCGCGTGGATACCGAGACGGTGGGCGATCGGCGCGTAGATGTCGAGCGTCTCGCGCGCCTTCTCGATCTGCTTCTGCTTGGGCATCGAGCCGATCGTGCGCATGTTGTGCAGGCGATCGGCGAGCTTGATCAGGATGACCCGGATGTCCGAGGCCATCGCCACCATCATCTTGCGGTAGTTCTCGGCCTGCGCCTCGTCGCGCGACTGGAAGGTCAGCCCGGTGAGCTTGGTGACGCCGTCGACCAGGCTCGCCACCTCCTCGCCGAATGCCTCGCGGACCTCCCCGAGCGAAGCGGAGGTGTCCTCGACCGTGTCATGCAGCAGCGCGGCGCACAGCGTCTCGGTGTCGAGCCGCATGCCGGCGCAGATCTTGGCCACCCCGACCGGGTGGATGATGAAGTCCTCTCCGGACTTGCGCCGCTGGTCGGCGTGATGCTCGCAGGCGTAGACGAACGCGTCCTCCACCCGGCTGCGATCGACGGTGACCGCGGCCTGGTGCGTGTGCTCCTCGACGATCGCGAACAGGTCGCTCAGGAGCCGCCGTTCCTCCGGCGTCAGCTCGGACCGATCGACCGGGGGATGGGCGGCATCCTGCTCGATCCGGTCCACCGGTGGACGCGAGATCAGCCCCGACCGCGCCCGGGCTCCGTTGCCTCCGTCGCGTTCGCGCGTGCCGGCGCCCGCTCCGCGCTTGCGCTTGCCGTTGCCGCCTCGTTCGCGCGCGCCGTTGCCTGCGCCGGCGCCGCCCCCGACGGTCGGCTCAGCCGCGCGCTCGACGTCTCGAGCCGCTGGGCTCAGCGGCTGAGTCTGAGATTTGGGCTGGTCAGGTATCGCCGTCCGTCCTCAAGTCGTTGGGTGTAGACCCTGTACGACGGCGAGCGCTCCAGCTCGGTGGGCGCTGTGCCGGCGATTGCCAGGGCCGGCAGACTCCGGTCGAGGCTGACGAGCTCGAGCTCCGTGAGGACCCTGATCAGCCGGCCTGCCAGACGTGCCGGCCGACTGGGCTGGGAATCGCCACGGAGCAAGGGCTCGAGCTCCTCGCCGGTTACCCTCCGCCGAGCCCGAAGGGCCCGGTAGAGAGACGCGAGCGAAGCGCGAAGACCGTACTCCAGCTCGTTCATCTGCTGAGCAAAGCGTAGCTCAGCCTCACCCCATACCCGATGGGTGAACCCGCCGCCGAGCTCGAGCAGGGCGGCGTCCTCGGGTCGCGCCGGCGGATCGAGCGCCACGACCTGTGGAAATCGCTCCAGGATCTCCGGCTGGCGATGGAGCTCGTGATAGGAGGCCAGGGTGAAGCCCCCGGCGCGGCTTCTCATGCCCTCGAGGCGCCGGGAGACCTCCGCGCACACGGCGAGCACCGGCCCGCCAGCGGCCCGGGCATCGTGGAGCACGGCCAGTGGGCTCTCCCCGCGGCGGTCGAGCCGGTGGCGCCCGGCGATGCCGGCGCCGGCGGTGGACGGGCCGGCGATGCCAGGGCCGGCGGTGAACGGGCCGGCGATGCCAGGGCCGGCGGACCCGGGGGTGCAGGCGCCGGCAAGCGCCTCAAGCTCGATATCCAGCTCCTCGAACGCCGAGCCGACGTAGCCCTCGGATACTCCGAGGACGGCGATCGGCTCCGGGACGCAGCACCATGCGTGGCGGAGGACCAGGCGTGGCTCGACGGCGCCGTTCCAGACATTGCGCTCGAGCCGGAAGGTGGCGTCGGCGGGCTCGCCCGGCTCGACCCCCAGGCGCCCGTCACATCCGAACGCCACCGCCCTCGCCCGAGCGCCCCCCGAGGCGACCGCGAAGCGAGCGTGCCGGCCGTCCCCCATCGTCCTCACGTCGGCGAAGCGCGCGCCGGGCACGAGCAGCGTGCTGCGCGGGTTCCCCATTCCGCACGGCTCGAGCCGTCCAAGCTCCTCGGCCAGGTCGAGCCCGAGCTGCGCGCCACCGACGATCGCGTCGACTCGCTCGGCCGGCTCGAGCAGATCCGGCGTGAGCACGGCCTCGGCGTGGCGCTCGACCGCGGCGCGGAATCGCTCGAGCTCGTCGCGCCGCAGGGTCAATCCGGCCGCCGCCCGGTGCCCGCCGTAACGCTCCAGGTGCTCGGAGGCGGCGTGGAGAGCCCCGAGCAGGTCGAAGCCGGGGATGCTCCGGCCCGAGCCCGTCCCCACGCCTCCCTCCAGCGAGACGAGGATCGTCGGACGGTGGTGGCGCTCGACGATCCGGGAGGCGACGATCCCGATCACGCCGGGATGCCACTCCTCGGCGGCCAGTACGAATGCGCTGCGCTCACCGAGCTCGGCCGCCTGTGCCTCGGCCTCCCAGGTGATCCGCCGCTCGACCGAGCGCCGCTCGACGTTTACCGCGTCGAGCTCGGCGGCGACCTCGGCCGCGCGGCCGGAATCCTCGGTCAGCAGCAGCTCCAACCCCGCGTCGGCTCGCCGTAGCCGCCCGGCCGCGTTGATCCGTGGCGCGAGCCGGAAGGCGACCGCGCCCGCATCGATCCCGCTCGGATCGGCACGCGAGACCGCCATCAGCGCCCGCAGGCCAGGCTTGGCCGTGTTCGCGAGCGCGTGCAGCCCTTCGCGGACGAGCCGGCGGTTCTCCCCGCGCAGCGGCATCAGGTCGGCCACCGTCGCGAGCGCGACGAGCTCCAGGTCCTCGGCCGCGGTGCGGGCGCCCAGGGCGTGGGCCAGCTTGTATGCCACGCCCGTACCGCACAGCTCCTCGCACGGATAGCCGCACACGGCAGGGTGAACGATCGGGCAGTCCGGCAACGCTCCGTCGGCGCGGGGAGCGTGGTGATCGCTCACCACGACGTCCATCCCCGCGGCGCGCGCGGCTGCCACCTCGCTCACGGCGGTGATCGCGCAGTCGACGGTGATCAGCAGGTCCGTCCCCCGCGCGGCCAGCCGCCGGACCGTATCGAGGGCCAGACCGTACCCGTCGTCGATCCGGGAGGGCAGGAACCACCCCACGTCGGCGCCGGCATCTCGTAGCGCGCGCACGAGCACCGCGGTGGCGCACACGCCGTCGACGTCGTAGTCACCGTGGACGGTGATCCGGCTGCCGCGGGCGATGTGGCGCTCGATGAGCTCGAGGGCGCGGTCGATCCCGTTGAACCGCTCGGGGCCGTACGTCTCGGTCGGCTCGAGGAACTCACGCGCGGCGACAGGGTCGGACAGGCCCCGGCGCACCAGGATCTGGGCGAAGGTGTGGCCGACGCCCAGCTCGCGCTCGAGCGCGAGGGCGGACGCGAGGTCGTAGGGCGCGATCTCGAGCCGGGGCACGGCGGGCGGACGCGCGATCGGTGCCTCCGGGCCCCCCGGTACGACATGTAGGTCGGGAGCGGGGGCGGGAGCGGGAAGCGGGAGAGCTGCGGCCTCGACCATCGCGGGCAGCCTAAGCGGCGCCCCCGACGGATCCCCCGCGCTCGGCGGGCCACCGCGTCAGAGTTGTTGCGCGGCGTTACGAAGTTGGCGCGATCACGCGCCGGCGCCGTCGACGGCCCCGGCAGCGCGTTCGTGCCGGATGCCCACCGCGTACACCACCGCCATCCCGATCAGCGCTCCCGGAATCGCTTCAAGCGCGGTCGTCAGGTGCGTGGCGTGACGGCCCGGGATGGCGAATCCGTTGACGATCCAGCCGAACGCCGCAGCTCCGATGAGGGCCCCGATGAACGCTCCGACGATCCCACCCCAGTGGCGGTCGGGCAGCCAGATCGTGAAGTGCCACAGGGCGAGGCCCATCATGACCCACGCGAGCATGCCCATTCAGCGGTCCTCCTCGCGGCCGGTCACCGGCGCCTCCCGTGTCGGCGGTTGCGCTGCCGGGACTTCGGCGGTCGCTTGGGCTTCGGCGTCGGTGCCACGCCCTCGTTCTCGGCGATGTCCGGCGCTCGCTCCACTGCGCCGCCGTCACCGGCGCCCCCGCCGTCCCCGCCGGAGCCGGCACCGTCGCCGCCGCTCCCGTCTCCCAACCCGTTGCCGCGCCGCCCAACCCGCGGAGGCGCCGGCGCCGGCGCCGCGTCCGCCTCCTGGGCCTGGGGCAGCCGCTTGGTCATCGACCGGGTCGAGGTCTGCGGGCCGGCGGCCGGCCGCTCCACCTCGAGGTCGCGCTTCATCTGCTCGAACTCGGCCGCGGACACGGCGTCGGGCTGAGGCGCCGTCAGCCGTCCGGTCTGGCGCGGGCGCTTGCGCACCGGCTCTACGTCGGCGCCCGTCCCCGCGAATGCGGGCACGTGCCCGAGCTCGCCCTCGATCCGAAGCCGCCGGCTGCGGTACACGGCCTCGCGCTCCTTCCAATGCGTGAGCACCGGCGAGGCAATGAAGATCGACGAGTAGGCGCCGGATGCCACGCCGATCAGCAGGGCGAACGCGAAGTCCTGGAGCGTCGAGCCGCCGAAGAGCAGCAGCGCCAGGATGGGCAGCAGCGTGCACGAGGTGGTGGCCAGCGAGCGCGTCAGCACCTCGGACATGGATCGGTTGACGATCTGCGAAAAGGCGGCTCTCGGCATCCGCGGCACGTTCTCGCGCACTCGGTCGAACACGATGATCGTGTCGTAGAGCGAGTAGCCGAGGATCGTGAGCAGGGCGGCGACGGTCGCGGTGGTGACCTGGCGCCCGGTGAGCGCGTACACGCCGCTCGTGATCAGCAGGTCGTGCATCAGCGCGATCAGCACCGGGACCGCGAACTTCCACTCGAACCGCAGCGCGATGTAGACCGAGATCACCAGCAGCGAGGCGATGATCGCGACCACGGCGCTGTTGGCGACAGTGTGCCCGAAGGTGGGCCCGACCGAGGTCGAGTCGAACGAGCGCAGCCCGAACCGGGTATCGAGCGCGCTGCGTAGGAGGGGAACCTTGGATGGCGAGATCTTCGTGGAGATCTGGAACACGCTGTTGCCGAGCGCCCTGTTGGTGATCTTCTGGACGGTCGGATCCGACACGCCCTCGGCCGTCATCACGGAACGGACCTGGGCCTCGGTGGCGGGCCTCACCAGGCTGGTGGTGATCCGGGTGCCGGAGGTGAAGTCGATCCCGAGGTGGAGCCCGCGGCCTCCGATGGCCAGCGCACCCACGAGCAGGATCACGCCCGACATCGAGAAGAAGTACTTCGAGGCGCCCATGAAGTCCATGCGCCACACGTGCTTCTTGCCGCCGGCGCCCAGCGCCGAGGGACGGGAGATCACGCGCGCGCCTCCCATCGTCATCAGGATCGCCTGGGTGGCCATGACCGCCGTGAACAGCGACACGATCGTGCCGATGCCGAGCGTGAACGCGAATCCCTTGACGTCGGCGGTGGCGAGCACGAACAGGATGAACGCGGTCATGATCGTGACCACGTTGGCGTCGATGATCGCGGTCAGGCCCTTGCGGTAGCCGGTGATGATGCCCTGGCGGATCGAGCGCCCGCCACGGATCTCCTCCTTCACGCGCTCGAAGATCACGATGTTGGCGTCGGCGGCGACGCCGATGGTTAGGATCAGGCCGGCGATCCCGGGCAGCGTCAGCGTGATCGGGATCAGCTTGATCAGCGCGTAGAAGTACAGGCCGTACACGACCAGGCCGGCGGTGGCGATCACCCCGAGCACCCGGTAGTAGGCGATCAGGAAGATGATCACGATCGCGAGGCCCGCTCCGCCCGCGATCAGGCCCTGGTGCAGGGCCTGCTTGCCCAGCGTGGCCGAGACCTGGGACTCGGAGATCAGCTTCAGCGAGATCGGAAGCGCGCCCAAGCGCAGCTGGGTGGCCAGGTCCTGGGCGGAGGTGATCGTGAAGCCGCCGGTGATGTCGGCGCCGTTGTCGCCGGGGATCCCGGTCGGATACTGCTTGAAGTCGATCGACGGGACGGTGATGAGCTGGTTGTCCAGCGCCACCGCGAAGTGCTGGTCGAGCGTCTGATTGAACCCGCTGACCAGGTCGCCGCGGCGGGCGATCTGCGCAGTTACGCTCTGGAACGCCTGCCCGCCGTTGGAGGTGAAGCCGAACGTCACGTCCGGCTGGCCGCTCTGGTCGGTCGACTGCTGGGGATTGGTGATGTCGTTACCGAACAGCGCGACGTGGTCCTTCAGCACGTAGAACTGCGCGGTCGGGGAGTCGAACGAGATGGTCTTGCCCGCCGTGGGGTTGGCCGCCTGGAGGACCACCGTGCCCTGGGGAACGGTGAGGAGGTGGCCCTGCGATGCGCTCACTCCGGCGGGGAGCCCCGAGTCCAGGTCCTGCAGGTTGTCGTCGGGCCCGGAGAGCAGGCAGTGCTGCCCGACCTGGACCGTGGTGTGGTTGTCGCGTGCCGCGGTGGCGCATGCCGCGCTGCCCGGGTTGCCGAAGATGAAGTACTGCGGGCCCTCGCGCGAGTTGTCGTGGCTGACCTGGGCCCGTTGCTTGGAGGCGAGCAGAACCGCCTGGTAAAGCGACACGCCCCCGGCCCCCGGATCGCCCGGTGCGACCCCGCCCGTGCCCTGGCTGATCGAGATCGCCGTGGGATCCTGGGTCTCCAGCTGACTGGCCACCGACTTGCCGTTGGCGGTGATGGCGTTGGTCTCCCAGTCGTAGAACTCCAACCGGGCCGTGGTGCCGACCAGCCTCTCGGCGCGGCCGACGTCGGTCACCGCGGGGAGGTCGGCGGTGATCTGATTGCCGCCGGAGGTCTGGATCTGGGGTTCGGCGACGCCGAGCTGGTCGACGCGGTTGCGCATGATGTCGACCGCCCGGGCCAGTGCATCCTGCGTGACCACGGGCGTCTGCGGCGTCGGGAGGCCCTGGTAGATCAGCTCCACACCGCCACGCAGGTCGAGGCCGAGCTGGGTCTTCTTGGGCTTGACCGCGCCGGGGATCCCGGCCACCACGACCAGGGAGGCCAGGATCAGCGCCGCCACCAGGACGAGGATGAAGCCGTTGCGCTGGCGGTCAGTCATCGCTCGGGTGGATGCTAGCCCCCTGCGTCAGCGGTGGTTGCTGGGGGTCAGGACCAGCATCAACCCGCCCTCGTCGTCATCGTAGGCGGGAAAGATGTCGGCGACCGCGTGAGCGGGCAGGTCGCGCTCGGCGTTGACCTCGACCTGCTTGCCCTGAACCCGGACCTGCCACTCGAGCGCTGTCTGGAGGTGGTCGCCCCCATCCTCGAAGCGCAGCCCGAGGACGTCCTGGATCGGGCGGCCGATGACCTGCTCGGTCTTCAGCCCGGTGAGCTCGAATGAGCCGCGACCGCAGTCGACGATCCGCCCGCCCGCATCGCAGGCGAAGAACGCGGCGTTCGGGGCCGGGTAGTAGTCGTCGAGCAGCTCGAACAGGTAGGCGAACCCGCACTTGTCGCAGCCGCGCGCCTCGCGGCGGAAGCCGGCGTTGCGGTCGGTGCCCATCGAGCGGTGGCCACAGTGCGGGCAGATGAAGTAGTGCTCACGGGCCATCGCCGACTGAGGATACCTTCGCCTAAATAAGGGTTATCGAAGCTCCGGCCGGGCCGCCCAGGCCCAGGTGCTCGAACCCGCGCCGGGTCGCCGCCCGCCCGCGCGGGGTGCGCTCGATGAACCCTCGCTGGAGCAGATACGGCTCGTACACGTCCTCGATCGTGTCCTGCTCCTCTCCTACGGCGACCGCGAGCGTCGATAACCCCACCGGGCCGCCCCCGAACTTCTCGCAGATGGCCCGCAGGATCTCGCGATCGAGGCGATCGAGCCCCTCGTGGTCGACCTCGAGCAGGTCGAGCGCGGCGGCCGCCACCTCGCCTGTGACCACGCCGCCGCCGCGGACCTCGGCGTAATCGCGTACCCGTTTCAAGAGCCGGTTGGCCACCCGGGGAGTGCCTCGGCTGCGCTCGGCGATGGCCCGGGCGCCGCCGTCCTCGATCGCCACGTCCAGCAGCCGGGCGGACCGGCGGACGATCCTGGCCAACTCGTCGGGGGCGTAGTGCTCGAGCCGGTGCTGGATGCCGAAGCGGTCGCGCAGCGGAGTGGTCAAGAGGCCGGCGCGAGTGGTGGCGCCGATCAGCGTGAACGGCGGGAGGTCGAGCGTGACCACGCGCGCGCCGGCGCCCTGGCCCACCGTGATCGGAAGGCATCCGTCCTCCATCGCCGGATAGAACGTCTCCTCCAGCGCCCGCGGCAGCCGGTGGATCTCGTCGACGAAGAAAACCGAACGGGGCTCGAGCGCGGTCAGAAAGGCGGCCACGTCGCCCTTGCGCTCGAGGGCGGGGCCCGCCGTCTGCACGAACGTCACGCCCAGCTCGGCCGCCACGATCTGGGCCAGGGAGGTCTTCCCGAGCCCGGGCGGGCCGGCCAGCAGCACGTGGTCGAGCGCCTCCCCCCGGCTCGCGGCGGCCGAGATGGAAACCGCAAGCTGGTCCTTCAGGGCCTCCTGACCGACGAAGTCCTCGAGCCGGCGGGGACGCAGCGAGCGGTCGAGGTCCTCGTCGGGCAGCGCCTCGGGATCGTGAATGCGTCGGGCGCCCAAATCGGTCATCGGGGGGCCGCCCGCCGCCTCGAGCGCGTGATCCCGGGCCCCGGTCACCGGCGGGCCGCCTTGAGCGCGTGGGCGATCAGGTCCTCGGGCCGGTCTCCGGAGGCGCCGTCCAGCAGCTCGTCGGCTTCGGCGGCGCTGTAGCCGAGCTCGAGGAGGCCGTCGCGGGCCAGGGCGCGTGGGTCGTCGGTGCGAGCCACGCTGATCGCCTGCTCGGGCAGCGCCACGCCGACCTTCTCGCGCAGCTCCACGATGATCCGCTCGGCGGTGCGCTTGCCGATCCCGGGCACGGCCTGAAAGCGGGCCGCGTCGCCGGCGGCGAGCGCCTTCAGGAGCTCGCGCGGCGGCCCGCCCGAGAGCACCGCAAGCGCCACCTTCGGTCCGATCGACTGCACTCCGAGCAGCATCAGGAAGAGCTCGCGCTCCTCCTCGGTGGCGAAGCCGTACAGCAGCAGCGCGTCGTCGCGCACGGCCATGTGCGTGTGGAGGACCACCGGCTGTCCCACCGCCGGAACCCGGCGGAGCGTCTCGGCGGAAACGCTCAGCCGGTATCCCACGCCACCGCAGTCGACGACCACGTGATCGCCGCGCCTGACCGCGACGGGGCCGGAAACCAGCGCGATCACGCCGGCGCGGCCTCCGCGAGCGCACGGGCGAGGGGCGCCCGGTTGACGGCGCAGATCGCCACGGCCAGCGCGTCCGCGGCATGGTCGGGCGCCGGCGGGGATGGAAGGCCCAGGAGCCGGGCCACCATTCGCGCCACCTGGTCCTTGCCGGCGCGGCCGTGCCCGCACACGGCGCCCTTGACCTGCTGCGGCGTGTAGGCGAAGGACGGCACGCTGCGCTGGCCGGCGGCCAGCAGGACCACGCCTCGGGCCTGGCCCACCGCGAACGCGGTCCGGGCATTCGCGCCGAAGTAGAGCTCCTCGATCGCCACCGCGTCGGGCGCAAAACCCTCCAGCAGCTCGATCGCCCGGCGGTGGATGTCGATCAGCCGGCGCTCCAGAGGGATGCCTGCCGGCGTGCGAATCACTCCGTGGGCCAGCGCGCGAAGTCGCGATGCGGCGCTCTCCACCACGCCGAAGCCGGTCGACGCGGTGCCGGGGTCGATGCCGAGGACGACCATACGAGCTTGATTCTGCGCGGCGACCCGGACGCCTCCAGGCGGCCCGGTACAAAAGCGAAATATATGGTGGCTTTCGTAACCCGCCCACCCGGGTGAAGCAGCCGGGATCAAGATCCCACGCCGGGGTCAGGAGCCGACGCAGCGGGAGGAGCGCCCCGGTTCGGTGACGCGGTAGACCCGCCAGACCCCGGCTCGGGCGATCACCCGCCCCACCCGCAAACGCCGGGACACCCCTGGTGTGCCTCCGTCGATCGTGTCGTGAGGCCCGATGAACATCAGCCCGGGATGGGTCATCGAGGTACCGACCCGCCCCAGGGTCACGTGGAGCTTCCAGGCCAGGGCGGTCTGCACCGAGTGGTTGACCGCGGCGAAGCTCGAATGGCACGGATACACCCCCCGGTGCCCGCCCAAGACCGCGACGGCCACGGACAGCTGGTCGAGACGCGTCACGGCACGGGCGGCGATCGACCGCTGGGCCCGGGCCGTGTCGACCCGAGCGCTCGAGAGGCCGACGACGACCGCAGTCGCCGCGACGACTGCCGCGCCGCCCAGCGCCAGACCCAGCCCGGGCCCGCGCACCCGGCCGGCAACCGCCCGGCTCGCCAGCTCGGCGAGCAGCATGGCGACCCGCGCCACGCCCGCTCCGGCCAGGACGCATGCCACGGCCGCCGCGGGCAGGTAGAAGCGCTCAAGTCCGGGATAGCCGTCGAGCGTCATCGCCACCACGAGCACCCACCACCCGAGCGCGGCCCCCGCCAGCCCCAATACCACCCGGTCTCGCTGCCGGACCCAGGCCAAGCCGACCTCCAGCAGAGCCAGCACCAGAACCGGGACTGTCTGGAGGTCCGCGCCCCGGCGAAGGACGGTAAGGAACGGATGCGCCCCCAGGTGACCGTTGTAGGCCTTGGCGTGCTGGGCGGCCAGGAATGGGCTGCCGGAGCCGACCCAGGGCGGGACGAACCAGAAGAACGGGATCGCGAACAACCCGACCGCGAGTGCCCCCCACACCCACGGTCGCCGATCGCGCCACCCCAGCCACGCCGCGTAGGCCAGGATGAACGGCCACGCCTCGGGCCGGATCAAGGACGCCCCTACGCCGAGCACGAACGCCAGGCCGAAGCGCCGCGCCAGACCCCGGTCGATCGCCCACAGCGACAGGCCGATCAGCATCGGCTCGGACGTCCCGCGGAACATGTAGTAGAACCAGTCCTGAGTCAGCAACAGGGCGCCCGCCGCGAGCACACCCGCGACCGGGCCCGCCCAAGCCGGCGCCAAGTCCGCACCCGGCACGGAACCCGCCTCCAGAGCCGGCGCAGGATCCGCCGCTCCCGGAGCCGAGCGCGCGACCAGCCGCGAAGCCAGCCGGTAGGCCCCGACCAGCCCGAGTAGCCCGCCGGCCCGCGCCGCGATCACCCACAGCGTCGGCGCCGCCCCGCCGAACAGCGCGAACACCGTCGTGAACATGAACGGCAGCGGCTTCCACGACGGGCCGCCGGAGACGGCGAAGCTCAGGTGGGGGTCGACCACCTCCCGCCCCCACACGATCCACGACCAGGGGTCATAGCTGGGGACCGTCGGCAGTACCGCGGCCGACAGGGCCGCCACCGCCGCACATCCCACCGCCGCCAGCACGAACGGCTCCAAGGCCCACGCGCGCCACCCCCCGCCGTCCGCCGGCACCCCGCCGCTCGCCCGCGGGGGCGACGATTGGACCGGCGTCTCGACAGCCGTCCGCCCGGCCATCCCTCAACCCCTCGAGAAGCGGCAGCGGAGCAGCGTAGCCAGCACCCGGAAGCCGTCCGTCGAGTTCAGCTTCTTGCCCTCCGCGGTGGAGCGAGCGCGGTAGTGCACGGGGACCTCGAAGATCCGCTCGCCCCGCTGCACGAGGCGCGCCGCGATCTCCGGCTCGATCGCGAACCCGGGCGAGCGCAGCGCCAGCGAACGGAACAGGTCGGTCCGGATCATCTTGTGCATGGTCATGATGTCGTGCAGGTACACGTTGAACAGCACGTTGCACGCGAACGTGACGCCCTTGTTCCCGAGCACATACAGGAACGAGTGACTGGTGTACCCGTCGAAGGCTCGCACCCCGAAGCACGCGTTCGATCGGCCATCGAGCAGCGGCGGCATGAGCAGGCCGAGATCGGAAGGGTCGTACTCCAGGTCCGCATCGAAGATCGCCGCGAACTCGCCCCGCGCCTCACGCAGCGCGGTCTGGACCGCCGCCCCCTTGCCCTGGTTGACCGGATGCTCGAACAGCCGCACCCGGCCGTCCCAATCCCCGCCTGATCGAAGGATCTCGCGCGACCCGTCGGTGGATCCGTCATCCACGACGATGACCTCGAAGTCACTGGGCAGCTCGGTTGCCAGCACCTCCGAGATCGCCCGCTCGACGCGCTCGCGCTCGTTGTAGACAGGCATGAGGATCGAGAGCATCTAACCGGTTGGGTTCGTCGAGAGCTAACTGAGGCGGGGCCGCCGTCGCCGCCACCAGGAACGGCCGGAAAGGAGCCCGCGAGGACCGACGATGCTAGCCGATAGCCCCGACGCGCGAATTAACGAGAGGATCCAGGTATGGACTTCGCCGCCGCCGGATTGCTCGATGGCCTCGAGGGCGAGGAGCGCGAGGCGCGCGAGCGGCTCCTCCAGCAGCTGGCCGACGCCGGGTTCTCGCAGGCCGAGCTTCAGGACGCCGTGGCCGAGGACCGGCTCGCTCTGCTCCCCGTGGACCGCGCGCTCCAAGGAGAGCTCAGCGCCAAGGAGATCGAGGAGCGCACCGGGCTACCCGCGGAAACCATGCTGCGGGTCCGCCGCCTGCTCGGCCTGTCCGAAGCCTCGGCCGACGATCGCGTGTTCCGCGAGGAGGACCTGGTGGCCGCCGACTCGGCCAAGGTGTTCCTGGACGCCGGGCTCGGAGACGATGCAATCGCCGAGGTCACCCGCGTGCTCGGCGAGGGCATGGCGCGCCTGGCCGCCACAACGGGCGCTGTGTTCGTGAGCGCATTCCTGAAGCCGGGCGACACCGAGCAGGACATCGCCACCCGATTCCCCGAGCTGGCCGAGCGGCTGAGCGAGGCGATCAGCCCGTTCCTCGTCGCCGCCTACATGGCCCACCTGCGCGAGAGCGTGCGCCGCGGGATGATCGGCCGCGTCGAGCGTGAGCACGGGTCGATCGCGGGCGCCCAGGAGATGACGGTCTGCTTCGCCGACCTGGTCGGGTTCACTCGCCTCGGCGGCGAGGTCGACGCAACCCAACTGGGTGGCGTGGCCGGCCGGCTGGCCGAGGTGGCGGCCGAGGTGGCCGAGGGGCGCGTCCGCCTGGTCAAGACGATCGGCGACGCGGCGATGTTCGTCAGCCCCGACCCGAAGGCGATGGTCGCGGCGGCCCTGAACCTGGTCGAGGGCGCCGAGGACAACGGCCTCCCCAGCCTGCGGGCCGGGATCGCATGCGGCCCGGCGCTCCAGCGCGCCGGCGACTTCTACGGCCATGCGGTGAATATGGCGAGCCGGGTCACCGGGGTCGCGCGCCCCGACAGCGTCCTGTGCACCGAGGAGGTCCGCGACGCCGCGCCCGAGGACTTCGACTGGTCGAGCGCCGGCAAGCGCAAGCTGAAGGGGGTCGACGGAAGCGTGCCGCTGTTCCGCGCGCGGGCGCTTCACGCTCCCGAGCAGGACGGGGCTACGAAACGGAAAGCAGATCGACGACGAAGACGAGAGTCGAGTTAGGCGGGATCGTCGATCCCTGGCCCGAGGCCCCGTAGCCAAGCGCCGGCGGGATGATCAGCTCGCGCCGGCCCCCCACCTTCATTCCGGAGATGCCCTGCACCCAGCCCGGGATCACCTGTCCGTTGCTGAGCGCGGTGGTGAACGTGGTGTGCCGGTTCCACGACGCGTCGAACTGCTTTCCGGTCTTGTAGAGCACGCCGACGTAGTTGACGGTGATCGTCGATCCGGAGCTAGCCGCCTTGCCCGTGCCCTTGATCAGGTCCTTGACCACGAGATGGCTGGGCGCGGGGGCCGAGGGGACGCTGACGGTCGGCTCGGTGGCCAGCTGGGGCGGCGGCTTGACCGACGTGGTGGCGGTGGTCGGCGTGGTGGGAGGCGGGGTCACTTGGGCGGCCGTGGTGGAGCCGGCGGACGGCGCCTGGACCACGCCCGGGGCCTTGGGGGCGCTTCCGCAGGCCGCCAGCGCGAGCGTCGCTGCGGCGAGCAGCCCGAGAACGTTCAGCTTGATCACGTCGCCTGAGGCTAGCGGCCCGCGTCAGGAGGCGATCCGCTCGAGCACGGATGCGTCCACGTCGAAGTTGGCGTGCACGGCGCCCACGTCGTCGGATTCCTCGAGCGCGTCGATCAGCTTCAGCAGCTTGGCCGCATCCCCCTCGTCCACGGGAACGCGCGACTTGGGACGCTGGGTGATGTCGGCGCTCTCGATCTCCACCCCGGCCCCGGCCAGCGCGTCCCGCACGCCGGGGAGGCCCCCCGGCTCGGTGATCACCTCGAACACGTCCTCGTCCAGCGCGATGTCCTCCGCCCCAGCGTCGATCGCCGGAATCAGGTCCTCCTCGTCATACCGCGACGCATCGACCACGATCACGCCCCGCTTGTCGAACAGGTAGGCCACCGACCCCGGCTCCCCCAGGTTCCCCCCGTGCTTGTTGAAGGCGTGGCGGACGTCCGCACTCGTGCGGTTGCGATTGTCGGTGAGCGCCTCGATCAGGAGCGCCACCCCGCCCGGGCCGTAGCCCTCGTAGAGCACGGCCTCGATGTTGTCCATGTCCACGCCCTCGCCCGTGCCCTTGGCGATCGCCCGCTCGATGTTGTCCTTGGGCATCGAGGCGTCGCGGGCCTTCTGGACGGCCAGTGCCAGCGACGGGTTGCCGTCGGGATCCCCCCCGCCCTCACGCGCCGCGACGGTGATCGCGCGCGCCAGCTTGGTGAAGTGCTGGCCGCGGCGCGCGTCGACCACGGCCTTCTTGTGCTTGATCGAGTGCCACTTGGAATGCCCGGACATGGGGTTCCAGTCTAGTAATGGGCCTCGCTGCGCTCGGCATCCATGGGGCCGGTTGCGGCCCGCATCCATGCCGGCCGCGCGTCGCGGTACCACTGGATCGTGCGTCTGAGACCCTCCTCGAGATCCACGCGCGGCTCCCACCCCGTGAGCGCCCGGAGCTTCGAGGAGTCGAGCCATTGGCGGTCGATCTCGCCGTCCGGAGTGCCGGCGCCGCGGACGTCCGGCGCCACGTCGCTGCCCGCCAGCCGGCATACCAGCGCCACCACGTCCCCCACGCGCCACGGCTCTCCCCCGCCGGCATTGAACGCCTCGCCGCGCCCGAGCCCCTGCCCCAGAGCGTCCCAGACCGCCAGATACGCCGCGGCGGCGTCCTCGACGTAGAGGAAGTCGCGCTCCGGCGAGCCGTCCGAGCGCAGCACCGGAGCCCGCCCCTCCAACGCGGCGCAGACGGCCTCCGGGATCAGCCGCGAGCCGTTTGTGTCCCCGCCCCCGTACACGTTGGCCAGCCGCGTGACCGCCACCGGGAGCCCGAACGAATGCCAATAGGAGCGCGCCAGCAGGTCGGCAGCGGCCTTGGACACGTCGTACGGATACACCGGCTGCAGGGCGTGCGCCTCGGTGTAGGGGAGCTCGGCATGGCGCCCGTAGGCCTTGTCGCTCGAGGCCACCACCACTCGCTCCACGCCGGCGGCCCGGCACGCCTCGAGCACCCGCCAGGTCCCGCGGATGTTGCTCTCGAAGGTCGACGCCGGCGCCCGCGCAGCCGGCCCCACCAGGGTCTGGGCGGCCAGGTGAAACACGCTCCCCACCTCGTACTCGGCCAGCGCCCGGGCCACCACGCCCTCGGCGCAGATGTCGCCGTGCACTACGTCGACTCGGCTGGCCAGCCCGAGCAGTTCCAGCGAGCTCCGCGCCGGCTCGTCGCGCCTGAGCGCCACCACGGGCACCCCCCGCCCGAGCAGCGCGCGCACCAGCCAGGCCCCGATCAGCCCGAAGGCGCCGGTCACGAGCACCGGCCGCGACGGGCTCACGTCCACAGCTTCCAGGGGGCCCGCCCCTGCGCCCACAGGTCTCCGAGCTCGACCGCGTCCTTGTAGGTGTCCATGCACTCCCAGAACCCCTCGTGGCGAAACGCGCGCAGCTCGCCGGCCTGGGCGAGGCGCTGGAGCGGCTTGTGCTCGAGCACGCTGTCGGGTGCGAGCAGCGCCGTCGCCGCAGGCTCGA
Source organism: uncultured Solirubrobacterales bacterium (assembly GCA_963818675.1). Classification (GTDB taxonomy): domain Bacteria; phylum Actinomycetota; class Thermoleophilia; order Solirubrobacterales; family Solirubrobacteraceae; genus Palsa-465. The sequence continues at coordinate 635,168 of CAWFTE010000010.1, read as the reverse complement.
AGCAGAAGAACCCTCCGTTGACCCAATGCTCGCTGCGGGGCTTCTCCACGAACCCCCGCACCACCCCATCGCCGTTCATCTCCGCCACCCCGAACTGGAGCCGGGGCCGGACCACGGTCATGGTGGCGGCGCGCCCGTGGGTGTGGTGGTAGGCGATCAGCTCGCCGAGGTCGATGTCGGCCAGACCGTCCGCGTAGGTGGCACAGAACCCAGTGCCGTCGAGCACCTCGGCGGCACGGTGGATCCGGCCCCCGGTAGGGGTGTCGAGACCCGTCGCAAGGCAGCGGATGTCCGCGTCGTCCGGCCACGACTCACCCGTCACGAACGCCTCGATCTCCTCGCCCCGGTAGCCGGTCAGCAGCAGGAAGCTGCGGAACCCCTGGGCCAGGTAGATCTGCATGACGTGCCAGAGGATCGGGCGCCGGCCGATCTCGACGAGCGGCTTGGGCAGCGACGGGGCGTGCCCCTGAAGGCGCGTCCCGCGCCCGCCGCACAGGATCGCGACGGTTGGTCTCGCGCTGGCCACGGCGGCGGATTATCCACGAGTCCCCGGGTAGCATCAGGCCCGATGGGCGCGGCCACCAATCCCGAGATCTTCAAGGCCTACGACATCCGCGGCGTCTACGGCGACGACATCGACGCGGGTACGGCCGAGCAGATCGGGCGCGCGTTCGCTCAGGTGATCGGCGAGCTCGAGGACAAGCCGACGACCGAGCTCCGGCTCGGCCTGGGGCGCGACATGCGGTTGAGCGCGCCGGAGCTCGCCGAGGCCTACCGCCGCGGGATGTGCGCCGAGGGCGCGACGGTGCTCGACGCCGGCCAGGTGGGCACCGAGATGCTCTACTACCTGGTGGGCTCGCGCGACCTCGACGGCGGCTTGATGTGCACCGCCTCGCACAACCCGAAGAAGTACACCGGCGCGAAGCTGGTCAGGCGCGGAGCCATCGCGCTGTCGGGCGATGCCGGGATCGGCGAGGTGAAGGCCAAGGTGCAGGACGGCCTCGGCGATGGACCTGGCGGCGGGAAGCTCGAAGGGGTCGATGTGTTCGACGAGTTCCACGAGCACGCGCTGAAGGTCATCGACGCGGGCTCTGTCAAGCCGTTGCGCGTAGTGGTGGACGGCGGCAACGGGATGGCCGGGCCGATGGTCGGCCCGCTGCTCGAGAAGCTGGGGCTCGACCTGGTCGAGACCTACTGGAAGCCCGACGGCAACTTCCCCGACCATGAGCCCAACCCCCTCCTGCCCGAGAACCGCGAGTTCATCATGCGCGAGGTGGCCGGCAAGCAGGCCGACCTGGGGATCGCGTGGGACGGCGACGCCGACCGCTGCTTCTTCATCGACGATCAGGGCCAGTTCGTCGATGGGGACTTCCTCACCGCGCTCCTGGCCGAGTCGATTCTGGAAAAGCACCCCGAGGCCACGATCCTCTACGACGTCAGAGCCAGCCGGGCGGTCGCCGACGTGGTCGAGAAGGCGGGCGGGCGCGCGCTGATGAACCGCGTCGGGCATGCCTTCTTCAAGACCCGGATGCGCGAGGAGCATGCGATGTTCGGCGGCGAGGTCTCGGGCCACTACTACTTCCACGACTTCTACAACGCCGACTCCGGGACGCTGCCGGCGCTGCTCATCCTCGAGCTGCTCTCGCAGCGCGACGCGAAGATGTCCGAGCTGCTCGAGCCCTACCGGTCGCGCTATTTCATCTCGGGTGAGATCAACTCCGAGGTCGATGGCCAGGACGCCAAGCTCGAGGAGCTCGCCTCCAAGTACGAGGACGGGCACCAGTACCGGCTCGACGGACTGTCGGTGGAGTACGACGACTGGCACTTCAACGTGCGGCCTTCGAACACCGAGCCGCTGTTGAGGCTGTGCCTGGAGTCGCTGCGCTCGCGCGAGGACATGGAGCGCCGGCGCGATGAAGTGCTCTCCCTGATCCGCTCGTGAACGCGTCCGATAGCGCGGACGAGGCACTCGCGCGGACGGCGCGGGCGGGAATCCACCTGCTCTCGGTCCCGACGCCGTTCCTGGTCGGGCGGGTCAACTGCTACCTGATCGAGGACGACCCTCTGACGCTGATCGACACCGGCCCGAACTCGGGGAAGTCCCTCGACGAGCTCGAGCAGGCGCTGGCTCGGCTCGGTCGGCGGATCGAGGACCTCGAGCTGATCGTGCTCACCCACCAGCACATGGATCACCTCGGACTCCTCGAGATCCTGGCACGGAGATCGGGCGCCGAAGTGGCGGCGCTCTACCTGCTCGGGCCCTATCTGCGGAGCTTCCGCGACAGCGCGGTGGCCGACGACGCGTTCGCCCAGGCGATCATGCGCCGCCACGGCATCCCCGAGGACCTGGCCACAGCGCTCGGCGCCACCGCGGCAGCGTTCCGCTCGTTCGGCTCGAGCGGCCAGGTGAGCCGGCCGCTGCGCGACGGGGACCACCTCCAGCTGCGCGATCGCACGCTCCAGGTCCTTCACCGCCCAGGCCACAGCCCTTCCGACACGCTGTTCTGGGACGAGCGGCGCGGGATCCTGATCGGCGGCGACCATCTCCTCGCGCACGTCTCCTCGAATCCGCTGATCTCGCGGCCCCTCAACGATGGTGCCGACCCGGGCGCGCGCCCGAAGGCGCTCGTCCAGTACATCGAATCGATGCGCGCCACCCGCGAGATGCCGGCGGCGCTGGTCCTGCCCGGCCACGGCCCTCCGATCCTCGATCACGGCACGCTGATCGACGAGCGCCTGCGCATGCACCAGCGTCGCGCGCGCAAGATCCGCCGCCTGCTCGAGAAGGAGCCCCTGACCGCCTACGAGCTCGCGGTCTCGATGTGGGGAAACGTGGCGGTGACCCAGGCGTACCTGACGCTCTCGGAGGTCCTGGGCCATCTCGATCTGCTGTCGGCGGCCGGGGAGGTCCACGAGCGCGAAGACGGCCCCAAGGTCCGTTTCGAAGCTACGTCCGCTGGCTGATCAAGCGCTCATGGCGTTTGAGGGCGTTGCCGATACGACCCGACTATGCTCCCAGAGCATCCCGAGTTGCTCCAGCGCCTCCCCGCGATCGTCTACATCGCTGACGCTGGACCAGCCGGGCACTGGCACTACGTGAGCCCGCAGATCGAGACGATTCTCGGCTTTTCCACCGAGGAGTGGCTCGCGGACCCGGAGCTGTGGGCGAAGCGGCTTCACCCCGAGGACCGCGACTGGGTTCTTGCCGGCGAGGCGGCGCCCGCCGACGCGCCTCAGACCACCGCGATCGAGTACCGCATGCTCCATCGCGACGGGTGGGTGGTGTGGATCCGCGACGACGCCGCACTGGTCGAGGAAGGCACCTCGCTGCGCTGGCACGGGGTCCTCTCCGACGTCACCGAGCGCAAGCGCGTCGAGGCCGAGCTCGAGCGCCGGGCCGCGCAGCAGGCAGCGGTGGCCAAGTTCGGCGAGCACGCGCTCGAGGGAGCCACCACCTCGGAGCTGATGCAGCGGGCGGTCACCCTGGCCGCCGACACGCTCGGGGTGGAGCTGACGGGCGTGGCCGAGCGCCTCGCCGACGGCGGGGCGCTGGTCCTCCGCTGCGGACACGGCTGGCCTGAGGACGCGGTCGGGCATCCGGTCCCGTTCGAGCAGTCGCCGGCGTGGCGCGCGCTTGGGATCCGCAGCGGGGCGACCGTGCTGATCGAAGGCAGTCGCGGGGCGTTTGGGCTGCTCGGCGTGCACTCGACGCGGGCGCGCGAGTACGACGCCGGCGACATCGACTTCCTTCAGTCGCTCGCCAACGTGCTGGCCGACGCGATGGAGCGCCAGGCGATCGAGGACGACATCCGCCACCGGGCCCTGCACGACCAGCTGACCGGGCTTCCCAACCGTACGCTGTTCCTCGACCGGCTCGAGCACACGCTGGCGGCGCTCCGGCGCCGCGGCGGGCTCGCGGCGATCCTGTTCCTCGACCTCGACCACTTCAAGCTGGTCAACGACAGCCTCGGCCATCACGTGGGCGACGAGCTGCTTACCGCAGCGGCGCCCCGGCTCAAGCAGGCGGTGCGGGCCAGCGACACCGTGGCGCGCTTCGGCGGCGACGAGTTCGGAATCCTGCTCGAGGCGATCCCGGATGAGCGCGACGCCGTCCTGATGGCCGAGCGCGTGGCGTCTGCGTTCTCCCGTCCGTTCGTGCTGGCCGGGAGCGAGCACTTCGTCAGCGCCAGCATCGGGATCGCGGTGGCCCGCGGCGGCGAGTTGCCCGAGGAGCTGATTCGCGACGCCGACGCCGCCATGTACCGGGCCAAGGAGCGTGGCCGGGCGCGCTATGAGCTCTTCGACGAGGTGATGCGCAGCCGCGCGATCGCCCGTCTGCGGATCGAGAACGATCTGCGCCGGGCGCTCGAGCGTGACGAGCTCAGGCTCGAATACCAGCCGATGGTCGCGCTGATCGATGCCTCGATCCGGAGCGTCGAGGCGCTGGTGCGCTGGGAGCACCCCCAGCACGGGCGCGTGATGCCTGCGGAGTTCCTTCCGATTGCCGAGGGCAACGGCCTGATCGAGCCGATCGGGCGCTGGGTGCTCGAGCAGGCCTGCCGTCAGGCCGGCGGCTGGTACGCCGCGCGCCCCGACGAGGCGCCGGTGGGGATCTCGGTGAACCTTTCCGCACTCCAGATCGCGCGGCCCGAGCTGCCCGAGTTGGTCGTCTCATCGCTGCGCGCCAGCGGCCTGGACGCCGGCTGCCTCAGCCTCGAAATCAAGGAGAGCGCGATGCTCGGGGACTTCGCGGCGCTGCACGACGCGCTCGAGTCGTTGAAGGCGATCGGCGTGCGCCTGGTGCTCGACGACTTCGGCATGGGCTACTCGTCGCTCACCTACCTGACCCGCCTACCGCTCGACGCTCTCAAGGTCGATCGCTCGTTCATCGACGGCCTGGGCACCGACGGGCGCGACACCGCGATCACCGACGCGATCATCGCCATGTCCCGAGCGCTGTCGCTCGAGGTGATCGCCGAGGGCGTGGAGACGCAGGCGCAGGCCGAGGCGCTGCTGGAGTTGGGGTGCCGTGTGGCTCAGGGGTACTACTTCTCGCGGCCCGTGCCTCCGGCGCGCATCGCAGAGATGCTGCAGGGCGGCTCGCGACTGGCGGCCGGTCAGGGATAGGCGACATGGGAGCATGTGCTCCCCGCCGTGTCCAGCCTCCCCACCACACGCCCCCGCAAGCGCCCGACGCCGGCCCTGATCGCCGCGCTCGACCATCGGCTGCCCTACTGGGGGCCGCAACTCGTGGTCCTCGCGGCGATCCTGCTCGACCTGGCCCTTCCGGAGAAGCTCACGATCGGGCCGTACTGGCTGCTACCGGCGCTCGAGGGTGTGCTGCTGGTCGCTCTGGCGGCGGCGAGCCCGCACCCACGCTGGCGCCACAACCCGGTGCGCCGGAACATCGCCATGGGCCTGGTCGGGCTGGTCAGCGCCACCAACATCGTCTCGCTGGTGCTGCTGGTCCACTATCTCGTGCATGGCGGCCACGAGTCTGGTCGCGAGCTGATCTACTCGGGCGCGGTCCTGTGGCTGACCAACGTGCTTCTATTCAGCCTCTGGTACTGGGAGCTTGACCGAGGCGGCCCGTTGGCCCGGCGCACCGGTGAGACGACGGCGCCCGATTTCCTGTTTGTGCAGATGAGCAATCCCGAGCACGCGCCCGAGGAGTGGCAGCCCAGGCTCGTGGATTACCTCTACACGTCGTTCACCAACGCCACCGCTTTCAGCCCCACCGACACCATGCCGCTGACGCCGGCCGCGAAGTGGCTGATGAGCGCCCAGTCGCTGACCGCGCTGGTCACGGTCGGGTTGGTCGTGGCGCGTGCCGTGAACATCCTCAGCTGACGGGTAACGTTGGCTCGATGAGGACCCCGCCCGGCACGGAGACCGCTCGGTCCTGGCACAAGATCGACTGGGAGCTGGTGGCGTGCGGCTTCGGGGGCCACACGCTGCTCGGCACCGACGTGGCCGAGCTGCGTCCGGAGGACTCGATGTTCGCCCGCGACGCGAGCCTGCTGCGCTGGCATCGCTGCCTGCGCTGCGACGCCTGGGTGGCGCTCCCGCTCCCGGTCGAGCCGACCCGCGAGCATCTCCCCGAACGAGCGGACATCGAGGTGCCGCGCCGGGGCAAGGCGCTGCGCGACAAGGTCGTGCTGCGGCTGATCGCGATCGACCGCCTGTTCCATTTCCTGATCCTCGGCCTGCTGGGGATCGCCGTGCTCGCGGTCGCGGCCAACGAGGGCACGCTGCGCCGGGAGTTCTATCGGGTGGTGACCGACCTGGCGGGCGCCGCCGGCGGACCTGTTCAGTACACCGCGCGCGGCGGCTTCGTCGGCGAGCTCAACAAGCTGTTCTCGCTGCGCTCGGGGACGCTCCATACCGTGGGGATTGCGCTGATCGCCTACGCACTGCTCGAGGGGGTGGAGGCCGTGGGGCTGTGGCTGGCCAAGCGCTGGGCGGAGTATCTGACCTTCATCGCCACCTCGATCCTGCTCGTCCCCGAGGTGTACGAGATCGTGCACAAGGGGACCGTGCTCAAGGTCGTCGGCACCCTGATCAACCTGGCCATCGTGATCTATTTGCTGTTCGCAAAGCGCCTGTTCGGGTTGCGGGGCGGCGGCGCGGCGGATGAGCGCCTGCGCGCGCAGGACATGAACTGGGAGGCGATCGAGCGCGCGACGCCGCCCGCGGCAGCCGAGCCGGTGATGCCCGAGGCGGGCGGCACGGTCCGCGCGCCGGCGCCGTGAGCCCGTCGGCCGAGGACGCTGACCCGCCCACCGATCCCGGCCTCGAGAACGACATCCGCCGGATCGGCGCCGACCTGGCCGCCGCCTTCCCTTCCACTACCCGCCATCCACTGCGGGCGCTCGATGCTCGCGCGATGGACCTCGCCTCGAGCGACGGCGAGCTCCGTGCGGCTCTCTTCCGCTTCGTCGACGTGACCCCGGCGTGCCGATCGCTCGACGATCTGGCCGCCCACCTGCGCGACTTCCTCGAGGAGGTTCGCGAGCGGCCCGCGCCGATCGCCGCGGCGATGCGGATCGCTCACACACGAGCGGGCCGCACGGCCCTAGGCGCAGCCGCAGCCGCCGGGGTCAAGCACATGGCCCACCGCTTCATCGTGGCCGAGAGCCCGTCGGCGGCGCTCAGCGGGCTGCGCGCGCTGTGGGAGCGCGGCGTGGCCAGCTCGGTCGACCTGCTCGGCGAGGCCACAGTGACCGAGGCCGAAGGCGAGCGCTACGCGGCTCGATGCGAGGATGCCTTGCGAGAGCTCGCCGTGGCGGCGCGACGCTGGCCTAGCCGGCCGGTGCTCGAGGAAGACTCCGCCGGCTCGATCCCGCGGGCGAACGTGTCGGTCAAGGTGTCCGCACTGACCCCGCGCCTGCGCCCGGACGCTCCCGAACTGGGGCAACGGGACGCCGCGCCCCGCCTGCGTCCGTTGTTGAGGCACGCCCGCGAGCTCGGCGCTCACGTCCACATCGACATGGAGTCGCTCGACACGCGCGAGGCCGTGCTCGAGCTCGTGCTCGAGCTCCTGTCCGAGCCTGAGTTCCGCGAGGGGCCGTCCGCCGGGCTCGTGCTTCAGGCCTACCTGCGCGACTCACCCGAGACGCTCTCGACGATCCTCGACTGGGCGCGGACGTCGGAGCGCACGGTGCCGTTGCAGGTGAGGCTGGTCAAGGGCGCCTACTGGGATCACGAGCTGGTGGAGGCGCGCCAGCACGGCTGGTCGGTGCCGGTGTTCGAGGTCAAGGCGGAGTGCGACCGCAACTTCGAGGAGCTGACCCGCCGGCTGCTCGAGGCCCGGCCCGCCGTGCGGGTCGCCGTCGCCTCGCACAACCTCCGCTCGGTGGCACACGCGATTGCCTTCAACCGGTCCCTCGGCGGCGATGACGGCGATCTGGAGCTCCAGGTCCTGCGGGGGCTGGGTGACGAGCTCCAGGAGGCGCTCGCCTTCCGCGGGTTCCGGGTGCGCGCGTACTGCCCGATCGGCGACCTCGTGGCCGGGATGGCCTACCTGGTTCGGCGGCTGCTCGAGAACACGAGCAACGAGAGCTTCCTGCACGAGCAGGCGCGCGGCGTGCCGGTCGAGGAGCTGCTCGCGGCGCCGTAGGCCAAGCCTGGGCTCGGCTGTTAGCGTCGAGCCCCGTGGCCACGCTGGCGTCGTTCGCGAACGAGCCGATCCTGGAGCTGCGCCGCGCCACCGTGCGCGCACAGCTGAGCGACGCGTTGGCCGAGCTCGATGCTCGGCTGCCGCTCCGGGTGCCGGTGCTGATCGCCTCCGAGGACCGCCCGGCCGACGAGCTGATCTCGACCGATCCCGGCAACCCGGACCGCGTCGTGGCGCAGGCGGCTGGTGCGACCGAGAGCGAAGTCACGGCGGCCGTGGACAAGGCTCGGGATGCCTTCCGCGCCTGGAGCGCGACGACGGCGCAGGAGCGTGCGCGCGCCCTGCTCGGGGCGGCCGCATGGATGCGCGAGCGGCGACTCGAGCTGGCGGCGCTCGAGGTCCGGGAGTGCGCGAAGCCCTGGCGCGAGGCCGACGCCGACGTGTGCGAGGCGATCGACTTCCTCGAGTACTACGCGCGCGAGGCGATCCGGCTCGATCGCGGCCCGGAGCTGCTCCAGGTCCCGGGCGAGCGCAACGAAATGCGTTACGCGCCCCGCGGCGTGGCCGCCGTGATCGCCCCCTGGAACTTTCCGATCGCGATCCCCTGCGGGATGACCGCGGCCGCTCTGGCCACGGGCAACACGGCAATCCTCAAGCCGGCCGAGCAGTCGCCGGGGTGCGGCCTGCAGGTCGTACGGGCTCTGCGCGCCGGCGGAGTCCCTGAGGAGGCGCTGGCCTTCCTGCCGGGCGAGGGCGAGGTAGGCGCGGCGCTGGTCGGCCACCCGAGCGTCGCCACGATCGCCTTCACCGGTTCGCAACCGGTGGGGTTGGAGATCGTCAAGGCGGCCGCCGAGATGCGCAGCGGGCAGCGGCACATCAAGCGCGTGGTAGCCGAGCTTGGAGGCAAGAACTGCCTGATCGTCGACGCCGATGCCGACCTGGACGAGGCCGTCCCCGCGATCGTCTCCTCGGCGTTCGGCTACGCCGGGCAGAAGTGCTCCGCGGTGGCGCGGGTGCTCGTTCACGAGGCGGTGGCCGACACGCTCATCGATCGCGTTGCCGGCGCCGTCGGAGTGCTGGTCGTGGGACAGGCCGAGGAACTGGCCAGCGAGGTCCCTCCCGTGATCGAGCGCGCCGCCCAGGAGCGCGTGCGGCGCTACCGCGAGCTCGCCGCCTCCTCGGGACGAATCGCCGCCGAGCTCGAGCCGGTGCCCGAGCGGGGCTGGTTCTGCCCCCCGACGGTGGCGGTCGATTTGCCGGCCGGATCGCCCGTGCTCGAGGAGGAGATCTTCGGACCGCTGCTCGCGATCGAGCGCGTCCGGGACGTGGAGCGGGCCTGCGACATCGTCGACGGGCTCGCGTACGCCCTGACCGGCGGGCTGTTCGCGCGCGATCCGGCGACCGTGCGCTACGTGGCGCGCAGGAGCCCGGTAGGCAACCTATATGTGAACCGCGCGATCACCGGCGCGATGGTGGGCCGCCAGCCGTTCGGCGGCAACCGGTTGTCGGGGACCGGGAGCAAGGCCGGTGGGCCGGACTACCTGCGCCACTTCGTCGAGCCCCGCGCGGTAACCGAGAACACCATGCGCCACGGCCTGGTCGTCTGAATTTCCCCGGATGCCTTGAAAGGTACGACCTGGTTGCCGTTAATCGGGTAGCCGAATGGTTGTGCATTCGTCAGACGCGTGGAAGCTGGCTCTGGCCCTGGTGCTCGGGAGCGCGATCCTGTTCAGCCTGTTCGCGCGGGCGCCGCGCACGTCGCTGTCCCGCAGCCAGCTGCACCGGGTGGTCCTGTCGGCCCTCATCCTCTACGGCGGCGGTGCGCTGGCGTGGCTGGCCCACCACCGGGCGCTGGCCGCGGTGACGTGCGCCGGCGCCACCGCCGTGGCCACGCTCGCCGCGTGGCTATCGCGCGGCAGCACCCCCGAGGATCCCCCGAGCCCGCCTGAGGAGCCGATCGATCCGGGCCCGCCCGCCGCGCCGGATGGTGAGCCGGAGTTCGACTGGGCGGCGTTCGAGTCCGGGTTCCGCGCGTATACGGATCGTCGGCGCGAGCGCGACCTCGCGCACCACTAGCTCCGCGCGGTCGCTCCGTTCATCGCCAGCAACAGCTCGTGCAGCCGGGTCTCCCCGGCCAGTTCCGGATGGAAGGCGACCGCCAGGACGTTGCCCTGCCTGATCGCCACCGGGTGCTCGTCCACCTGGCTGAGCACCTCGACATCGGGTCCCACCTCCGTCACCCACGGCGCCCGGATGAATACCGCGTGGATCGGGGCTCCCTCGACGCCGGCGAGCTCGAGCGTCGCCTCGAACGAGTGCAGCTGACGCCCGAAGGCGTTGCGTTCGGTGCGGATATCGAGCACGTCCAGGTGGTCGCGGTCGAGCATGATCATCCCGGCGCAGGTGCCGAGCACGGGAGTGCCGCTGTGCGCGAGCTCGCGCAGGGGCTCGGCCAGGCCCTCGCGCTCGATCCCGAGCGTCATCACGGTCGACTCGCCGCCCGGGATGATCAGCGCGTCGAGCCCGTCGAGGTCGCCGGCCACCCGCACCTCGCGCGGCTCGGCCCCGAGCGCGCGCACGATCTTGGCGTGCGCCTCGAACCCGCCCTGAAGGGCCAGGATCCCGACCACCTTCGCCATCGCCCTACCAGCCGCGAGGCGCCAGCAGCTGCTCGGTCTCGAGCTTCGAGGTCTCGAGGCTGGCCATCGGCTGCCCGAGCCCGGTCGACGCAGCCGCCACCCGCGCCGGATCCTCGTAATGGGTGGTCGCCTCGACGATCGCCCGCGCCCGCCGCTCGGGATCGGCGGACTTGAAGATGCCGGAGCCGACGAACACGCCCTCCGCACCGAGCTGCATCACCAGCGACGCATCGGCCGGCGTGGCGATCCCGCCGGCGCAGAACAGCACCACGGGAAGCCGTCCATCCCCCGCCACCTGACGTACCAGCTCGAGCGGCGCCTGAAGCTCCTTCGCGGCGCTCGGAAGCTCGTCTGCGTCGAGCGTCCCCAACCTCCGGAGCTCGCGTCCAATCAGGCGCAGGTGGCGCACCGCCTCCACGATGTCGCCGGTTCCCGCCTCGCCCTTGGAGCGGATCATCGCCGCGCCCTCGCCGATCCGCCGCAGCGCTTCCCCGAGGTTGGTGGCGCCGCATACGAACGGGACCCTGAACGCCCACTTGTCGATGTGGTTGGCCTCGTCGGCAGGCGTGAGCACCTCCGACTCGTCGATGTAGTCGACCTCGAGCGCCTCGAGCACCTGCGCCTCCGCGAAGTGCCCGATCCGGGCCTTGGCCATCACCGGAATCGACACCGCCTCCTGGATGCCCTGAATCATCGAGGGGTCCGACATGCGGGCCACGCCGCCGTCCCGGCGGATGTCGGCCGGAACGCGCTCCAGCGCCATCACGGCGGCCGCACCAGCCTCCTCGGCGATCTTCGCCTGCTCAGGCGTGACCACGTCCATGATCACGCCGCCCTTGAGCATCTCGGCGAGTCCGGCCTTGACCGTGAAAGTGGCTTCGTCGCGGGGTATCGGATCGCTCATGTGCGGCTGAGTGTAGCCGGGCGATACCGTGTGCCGCGATGGCCGAGCCGGCGGTATTTGCGCGTCAGGACGGACGTTTTGTGGCGAGCGAGCTCGCCCGCGGTCCTTGGGATCCGAACGCCCAGCACGGGGGCGCTCCGGCTGCCCTGCTGATGCGCGCCTTCGAGCAACTGGACGGCGGCGAGGGCCTGGCGATCGCTCGAGTGACCTATGAGTTCGTCCGTCCGGTGCCACTCGGGGAGCTGTCAGTGCAGGCCTTGGTGAGTCGTCCCGGGCGCCGCGTGCAGCTGCTCGACGGGTCGATCTCGGCCGCGGGCGGGGTCGAGGTCGTGAGGGCGCGGGCCCTGCGGATCGCCTCCGCCGACGCCGGCGGCACGACGACCCAGGCTACCCCGCCCCCGCCCGGGCCAGAGCACGGCCTCCCGCCCGAGCTCGCCGCGCCACACGGGCTGCCGATGTTCGCGCAGGGCGCAATCGAGATCCGATTCGTCTCGGGGACGTTCGGCGGTGGTCCCTCTACAGCCTGGTTTCGCCTGCGCCATCCTGTGGTGGCAGGCGAGCCGCCCTCGCCGCTCCAGCGGCTCGCCGCGGCGGGCGACTTCGGCAACGGCATCAGCGCCGAGCTGTCCTGGGACGACTACGTGTTCATCAACCCGGACCTGACGCTCTATATAGAGCGCCCGCCGGCCGGCGAATGGGTCTGCCTGAAGTCCCGGACGATGCTTGCCGCCCACGGCGTCGGAACGGCCGAGAGCGTCCTATTCGACGAGCGCGGCCGGATCGGACGCGCGACGCAGGCGCTGCTGGTGACGCCCCGCTGAAGCTGCCCGCGGCGTGCGCATCCTCCTGGGAGGCTCAACCACCGTCGCCGTCGGAGCCTCCGTTCTCGCTGTCCTGTTCGCGTAGATAGGACAGCAGCCCGCCGGCGAGCAGGATCTGGCGCTCGCTATCGGAGAAGTCGTGCGTGAGCGTGATCTCGTCGTCATCGCCGATCTTGGCGGTGATGTCCTCCGAGCCCTCCTCGAGCTCCTCGCGCAGGTTGGGCAGCGACCACTTCTGCTCCACTTCGGCCTTGTCGTAGTCGGATTCGTCCTTGAACGTGAGGGCGACGATCCCCTGGGAGATCAGGTTGCGCCGGTGGATCCGGGCGAACGACTTGGCGATCACCGCCTTGACCCCCAGATGCAGGGGCGCCAGCGCGGCGTGCTCGCGCGAGGAGCCCTGGCCGTAGTTGTCCCCGGCCACGATGAAACCGCTACCCCACTCCTTCATGCGCTTGCGGAACTCCGGGTCGCGGTGGCGGAAGGTGAACTCGGCGATCGCGGGGACGTTCGAGCGGTAGGACATCACCTCCACTCCGTCCGGCGCCAGGTCGCCGGTCGAGATGTCGTCCGGCTGCACGGTGGCGATGCAGGCCTCCAGCGAGTCGCCCATGGGCTTGTGCTCGGGGGGGCGCTTGATGTTCGGGCCGCGCGGGATCTCGATCTTCTCGGCCTCGTCCTCGTCGGCCGGCGCGAAGATGTGGACGTCGTCCACATACGGGCGCAGCTCGGGCATCGGCAGCAGCTCCGGCGCGTCGCCGTACTCGCGCGGATCGGTGATCTTCCCGTGCAACAGCGACACGGCGGCCACCGCCGGCGAGCACAGGAACACCGAGTCCTCGGCCGTGCCCGAGCGGCCTGGGAAGTTGCGGTTGAACGTGCGCAGCGAGTTGGAGTCCGATGGTGGGGCCTGGCCCATGCCGACGCAGGGCCCGCACACCGGCTCCAGCATGCGCACTCCGCCGTCGGAGAGCTGGCGGTACACGCCGGACTCGGCGATCGCGGCCAGGATCTGGCGCGACCCGGGAGTGGCGGTGGCGGAGATCGAGGGGTGGACGATCTGCCCGTCCTTGTCGGCCAGGATCGCCCCGGCGAGAGCGAGGTCGTTAAAGCCCGAGTTGACCGACGAGCCGATGCAGACCTGCGCGATCTCGGTACCCGCAACCTCCTCGACTCCGACCACGTTGTCCGGGTTGTGCGGCTTGGCCACGAGCGGCCCCAGCTCGTTCAAATCGATCTCGACTCGATCGTCGTACTCGGCGCCGTCCTCGGGGCCCACGTCGGCGAAGTCGTCCTCGCGGTCCTGGCGCTTCAGCCAATCCTTGGTGGTCTCGTCGGGCGGGAACACGGCTGCGGTGGCGCCGAGCTCGGCGATCATGTTGGCGATGGTGGCCCGCTCGGGGATGCTCAGATCGGCGGTGCCGGGCCCGGTGAACTCGAAGACCTTGTTCTTGCCACCGCTCGCGCTCAGACGCCGGAGCAGCTCGAGGATGATGTCCTTGGCCTGCACCCACGGACGGCTCAGCTCGCCGTCGAGATGAACCTCGACCACCTCCGGGCAGGCGATCTCGTACGGATGCCCGCCCAGGACGACGGCCACGTCCAGGCCGCCGGCCCCGATCGCGATCATGCCCATGCACCCCGCCTGGACGGTGTGCGAGTCGGCGCCGAGCATCGTCTGGCCCGGCTTGCCGAAGCGCTCCATGTGGATGTAGTGGCTGATCCCGTTGCCCGGACGGGAGAAGTGCAGGCCGTACTTGCGGGCCAGCGCCTGGAGCATCCGATGGTCGTCCGGGTTCTTGTAGTCGAGCTGGACGACGTTGTGGTCGACGTACTGGACCGCGCGATCGACCTTCACGCGCGCAACGCCGAGCTCCTCGAACTGCATCAGCGCCATCGTGCCGGTCGCGTCCTGGAGCAGCGCCTGGTCCATCCGAATCGAGATCGGTCGGCCAGGCTTGAGCTCACCCTCGGCGAGATGCTCCTTCAGGATCTGGGCGGTCAGGTTGAGCGGCATCGGGCGTCTCTCCTCGTCGTGGGCCTCACGAGCTGAAGGTACCCCTGGCGAGCGCCACATGCACTCCGTCGGCCGAGGCGGTGGCGATCGCCCCCTGCCGGCCCTCCTCGCCCTCGTGCGCCTGGGCCTCCACGTCCACGAACGCGCCGACCGCCACCGGCTCCAGCAGGGTGACCTCGAGCGTGTGGGCGGTGGCGCCCGGCCCGCAGGCAAAGGCCATGGCCTCGGTCAGCGCTGCGGCGAGGATTCCGTCGTGAGCGGTCGCGCGCCGGGCGCCCTGATGGTCCTGCTTGATGAAGCAGCGCCCCTTGACCGCACCGGGCCCCGCCGGCTCAACCTCCAGTAGTAGCCCGAACAGGTTCGTCCGCCCACAGCCGAAGCACAGCTCGTGGTGGACGAGGGGCACTACTTCAATCGAAACGCTTTGATCCGGACGTCGTACTGCTGGGCGTCACGGGCATACACGCCGTATGCCAGAGCCTGGATCAGCGACAGCAGCGCGGTGTGCGAGCGAACGAACGCCGGGGTGTTGGACGAGTAATACAGGCGGATCCGCGCCAGCCGGGCGACCTCCGACAGCGTGGCGTCGGTGACCGCCAGCGTGGTGGCCTTGCGGTGGCGGGCGAGCTTCATCGTCCGGGTGATGAGCGGGTGCGGCCGTCCGGCCGAGAGGCCGATCACCAGCGTGCGCTCGTCGATCCGGCTGAGCCGCCCCAGCGCCTCCTGAGAGGGGCTAGCCACGATCTCCGCGCGCAGGTCGAGCAGCATCAGCAGGTGGCGCAGGTAGCTGGCGAAGAACGCCATCTGGTCGGTGCCCGCGATCAGCACCTTCTCGGCCGAGACGATCGCATCGATCGCCGACTCGACGTCGCCGCGCGCGAGCTTGTGCGCGGTGTCCTCGACGTTGACGTGGTCGGCCGCGAGCGCCGCCTCGAACTCGGTGTGGTCGAGCGAGAACAGCGGAGCAGCGGCGGCCAGGGTCTCGGTCCCGCCTGGCGGCCGGCGCCGGTATTCGTCGCGCGCGGCCTGCTGGAGCTCCGGGAAGCCCTCGAAGCCGAGGGCTTGGGAGAAGCGCACGACGGTGCTAGAGGAGGTGCTGGCGCGGCGGGCGAGCTCCTCAGCAGTCTGGAACGCCGCCTCGTCGAGATGGTCGACGATGTACTGCGCGACGTCCTTCTGGGAGCGGGAGAAGTCGTCGAATCGAGAGCGGATGTAGGTCGACAGAGCCAGGTGGCCGTGCGGTGGCTCCGGGGGTGCGGTCGAGCTTGCTGATGGCTTCATGGGCAGCGTCTGTTTCGACGCCCGCCCACGCCGTTCCTTCAGCCGGAGGCGCGTCGCTCCATGATTCCGTCCCCCGGCGCGCGGAAGCCGAAGCGCTCGTAGAGCCCATGAGCGTCCTTGGTCTTGAGCGTCCAGGCCAGCTTTGCGTACGGGCCGTGGTCCACCGCCTCGCGCACGAGCTCGATGCCCAAGCCCCGCCCGCGGTACTCCGGGAGCACGTAGACATCGCACAGATGCGAGATCCTGAGCCCGTCCGACAGCACCCGGGCAAAGCCGATCTGGCGGGGCCCGTCGTACAGGCCGATCACGCGGGCCGCGTCGCGCACGCTCCGGGTCACGGCATCCAGCGAGCACCCGCGCGCCCAGTAGGACTCCTCGCTCAGATAGCAATGGACGGCATCGGCGTCGATGCGGTCGCGGTCGTCGTCGAGCTCCAGACTCCCGGCCAGCGTTCGACGCACGCTCCCTACCTCAGTTCGCCGCCGCCCTGGTGGTATTCCTGATTCTCCTTGCGCTCGCCCAGCACCTGGGCGATGATGTAGAAGATCAGGAGGTTGACGAATACGCCGATCCCTCCGAAAGTGGCGATCAGCGCGAGCGTCTGACCGAGGGCGGCGTCAGCGAACGGGATCGACATCTGCCGGGGAGACTACCTGACCGCACCGCCGGTCGACCCGTGCCGCGGGTCCCGCTGCTAGCGTCGCCCCATCACGGCCCGGTAGCTCAGTCGGTCAGAGCAGCGGACTCATAATCCGTCGGTCCTGGGTTCGAGTCCCAGCCGGGCCATCGGGGGCCTACGACGACGGCTTCTCCATCAGCCTGCCCGCTCCATTTGCCATCGCGCACGGGATACGCCACGATGCGGAGCGTGGGCGGCCCTCGAATTGAGCGCCAGACCGTTGATCTGAGCGCATATCCGGACCTCGTGGTCGTATATCTCGGCATGGTGGTCAAGCGTCCGCGAGGTCTGTTGCGCCTGCTTGGTCTGGGCCCGCAGATCGACAGATCGTGGCGGGCGCGACCGGACGGCCTTCTTCTTCACGAGAACCTGATCTGGTCGCTGTTTCCGCCACACCTGGGGATGCGCCAGTACTGGCGTGACCTCGAGAGCCTGGAGCGTTGGACGCGCTCTGAGCCGCATCGCATGTGGTGGAAGCAGTTCCTCAAGGATTCGGGCGGGACCGGCTTCTGGCACGAGGCTTACTTCATGAGGGGAGGCGTCGACGCGATCTACGACGACGTCTGCTCACCCCGAGGGCTGGCTCGGTTAGCGCCCCCGCAGCCGGCGCGGGGGACGATGTTCTCGGCTCGCCGGCGGGCGGGGCGTAACGACGTCCCGCCGCCCGAGCCGGTCATCGCCGAATCCGCCTACTACGCGGATTGAGTCGATCTGGCGCCTCACCGGAGGCTGATCGTGACCTTGTACCCCGGCTGGTGCCGGCTTCCCGCGGCTGCCGATTGCCTGATCACGCGGAGCACGCGATGGCGTGGCACGCGGCGCGGCTTGTGGACCGAGCCGAGGCGGCAGTGCGCACGTTGGAGCGCCTGCGTGGCACCAGCGGCTGTCATGTGGTGCAGCCGGGGCACGACGCACGCTGCATGTGGCCCGGTTCCGCCCTTCTGGCGGGATAAGACGGCAGTGACCACCGCTGTCGGAGATGAGGTAGCCGGACCTCCGGTTCCGCTCGCGTTCGTCGCCCACTCCTGCACGCGGATCGTGTGGCCGATGTCGCTCGCGGCGAGCGTGTAGGCCTGGGAGGTCGCGCCCGAAATAAGCACGCAAGAGTTTCCTGAGGCATCACAGCGGGTCCACTGATAGCTCCAGCTGGTGGGCGCGTTGGCCCAGCCGCCATGTCCCTCGTGCAGCGTCTGGCCATCCGCCGCGGCACCGGAGATCGAAGGGCCAGATACGCCGGTAGGCGGCGGGGGCGCGAGCGCGCCGCCGGGCGTGGCGGCAATGTAGCCCAGCCGCGACTCGAGATGCTGCCCTTCGCAATCGGAGCGCGTTGAAACGAAGTGCTCACCACTCCCGTTCACGGTGCATCGGTAGATCGCCACCACCGACTGGCCTGACGGCGGGCTGTCATACACCCAACCATCCTGGCCAGCCACGCGCTGCCCCTCGCAGTTGGGATCGAGGCTGGTGAATTGGTCGCCCCCGAACAGGCAGCTGTAGAGCGCATGGCGCCCTGGGCCGCCGGACTGGAGCACGTAGCCCAGCCTGCTCTCGAACTGATAGCCGCCGGGCACCGCCCGTGCGGTGACCCAGTGATCACCGGTAGCGGGATTGAAGAACCGGTCCAGGGCGGCGTGGGTCTGCGCCAGATACCCCAGCAGAGATTCGACGTGCTGTCCCTCACAGTTTGGATCGAGCGACACGAAATGCTCGCCACTGCCGTTGACCGTGCAGCGGTAGATCGCGCTTGTCTGCGGCCATCCTTTGCTCGGCGACGCGTACACCCATCCCTCGAGGCCCAGCACCGTCCGTCCCTCGCAACCAGGATCGATACTCGTGAACTGGTCGCCGCCCGTGGTACAGCTGTAGAGCGCCGTGAGGCCCTGGCCGCCGTTCGGTAGCACGAACCCCAACGTGGACTCGAGCGTCGCGCCGGCCGGCGCACCACGGGCCGTATCGACGTGATCCCCGGCGATCACATACCGGTTGAACCGATCCTGAGAGGCCGTCACGTAACCCAGTAGCGATTCCAGATGCTGCCCCTCGCAATCGGAGCGCGTTGAAACGAAGTGCTCTCCGCTGCCATTGACAGTGCAGCGAAACAGCCCCACTACCTGAAGCCCGGTGGGCGGCGGCTGCGTGTAGACCGCGCCGATCGGACCTACCACCCGCTGTCCTTCGCAGGCCGGGTCCGGTGAGACGAACTGGTCGCCGCCGTACAGGCAGCTATAGAGCGTCCGCTCGTTGGGCGCCGGGTCTAGAGCGGCAAACCCGAGCGTCGACTCGAATCCGTAGCCCGCACCAGGAGCTCCTCCCGAGGTCACCCAATGGTCTCCGGTCTGCGAGTTGTAATAGCGGTTGATCGCGCCCGGCGGCAAGAACGACGGTGCGCCCAGCGGGGGCGGAGGCGGAGGCGGGGACGAGATGTCGTGAATGTGGATGAATCCGCTTGGCCAATGGTTTCCCGGTGAAATCGTCTCCACACGGAATCCATTGTGGTCGTCGTAATTCATCTCGCTGATCACGACGGACGTCGGTGAGTTCACGGCCTCGACGTAGGCAACGTGACCGGAGGAGTACCACGCGACGGCTCCGACGGCGGGCGCACCGTTGACGGCGATGCCGACGATACCGGCGTGCGGTCCCCAGTTCGACGCATCGCCCCAAAGCCCGCGTCCGCCATAGGAGTTGGCAAAGGAGAAGCCGTTCAGCTGGTTGAGACGATAGGCGACCCATGATGTGCATTGGCCTTGGTAGAACCTCCAGGTGTCGGCCACGCAGTTGGCACCCGTGTTCTCATTGCAGTCGGGAGCGCCCGGATATGGATAGCCGTATTGCTGATTGGCGGCGACAGGTCCGGCCGAGCCAGGCCACGTTCCGGGGGTGACACCAAACGCGGATGCCGCCATCGCGAGTTGTCCGACGGCCACCACGACCACGGCAAGGGCCAACCTGCGCCAGGCCAACGAACCGCCCGGGCGCGGCCAGGTCCGTAGTCGGCGCATCAAGCCAGGGCGCTGGCGCGCTGGACCGCAGATGCGGCAGAAGTAGTCGTCATCAGTTCAGCGCCAGCCTTGCTCATCCTGATTAGCACCTTTCGAACACGCGCAGCCCGGTCCCCGGCGCGCGATTCAACCCGTCCGCGCGCCGTGCGTCAACACGGCCATGCGCGAATCGGCCAAAACTCCTACCCCTTGGGAGGGCGGCGCTGATGACACGGCGCGCTGCGCCGGATGAGGCGCTCAGCCGTGCGGGCGGTAGCGGATCGCGTCGCCCAGCGGGTTTCGGCAGACGATGGTTGGTCCGTGCGTTCGGCAGTGGAACGTGAACAGGTAGTCGAACCCGCTGCTGTCGCCGTCGTAGTCGAGCACCGAGAACACGCGCTGGCCGTGGCTCCAGTCGTAGTGCGCCCCGCCCGCGAGCCACGCCCAGTCGTACGCGGGGCTGTTGACCGACGCGGTGCCGGGGGTGTGAAAGCCCGCGATGACCCGTTTGGTGAAGGGCGAGAACTGCCGCGTCCATGCCGTGTCGTACTCGTAGAGCAGGACGACGTGTCCGTGCTGGATGGTGGGCGACGCATGGAGCGAGTGGAACTGTCGCCCGACCTTCATCTCGGCCAGGCAAACGCCGCTGTTGCCGAAGATCTGGCCCTGCGGACAGACCCAATAGCCGTGATGGTGCGGATAGCGAGCCGAGATCCAGCGGAGGAAGGCCGCGGCCTCCGAGTGCGGGGTGAGCCTGACCCTCGCCGCCGCGGGCAGCGCAGACAGGAGCATCAGGGTGAGCGCGATCGCCAGCGCGCCCGCCGGAAGACGTAGACGACGTGCTTGCATCCGTGGACCCCCTTGACCTATGTGCCTCATGCGCGCGGCTGCGCGTACACCCAATAGCTCCGCAGCCATGTCTTACGCACCGCGCGCTTGATCGTCGTCGGCGTCACGCGCACCGTGGTCGGCGCGACCATGCGAAGGACCCAGAACTGCGACACGTGCAGTACTCCGTCGGGATGGAATCCCCGCAGATGAATCGAGGTGTCGAGCGGCGTGGGGACCATGTTGCACGACGAGCCCCACCAGCAGAACCATGCCCCGTCCGGCCCGCCCGGACCGGGCGCAAGCACGTCGAGCTCCCGCAACGGTAGGCCTGTGCGCTTGACGAAAGTGAGGCCGGGGAGGTACAGCGCCAGCGGGTACAGACCTGCGTCCGCCTGCACGAGCACGGCGCGGCCGGCGCCCGGTACCACGTGCGAGTTGAGCGCCCGGGCCAGTCCTCGCCAGTTGGGCTTCTGAAACACCCAGTCCGAGTGGATGCCGGCGATCGCCACCAGGCCGATCACGCAGAGGGCGGCTGCGCCCGCCAGTCCGAGCGGCGCGGCGCGGCGGGCGCCGAGACCGCCCGCCACGAGCAGGATCAGCGGGATCAGCAACACGATCACGTTGCGCGTGAGCAGGTCGTCGATGCCGGCCACCACCAGCAGGAGGGCGAGCACGAACCCGCCCAGGGCCATCGCTCCCGCCAGCAGGGCGCCGCGCCGCTCTCGCGGATCCGCTCGCATCGCCAGGATCGCCGCGGCAACGGCGAGAGCCACCGCGGCGATGATCTTCAGCGCATCTCGCGCCGGGGCGCCGGTGCCGAGGACGGCCTGGGGCGCCAACTGGGCGAGGCGCCGGTCGAAGGGATAGGTCGAGATCCAGTTGCCGAGCTTCTCCTGGGAGACCACGAGCGGTACGAGCGCGGCGCCGACCGCCCCAACGCCCGCCACGGCCAGCCACGTCCTGCGATCCCGCCGCTGAGTGACGAGGAGCCAGGCCGCCTGTGGCGCGATCGCCAGCACGCCGTAGTAATGGGTCCCCATCGTGAGCGCCGCTGCCACGCCCCAGGCGACGTACCACGCTGTCGAGGCACCCGGCAGGCGTGCGTAGGCGAAGGCCAGCCAGGCCAGGCCGGCGAACAGCACGGCCAGCGAATACGAACGCGCCTCCTGCGAGTACCAGATGAGCAACGGGTTGAACGCCCCGAGCGCCGCGGCCACGAGACCCGCCCGGCGCGAGAGGAGCTTCGCGCCGGCGCCGTAGAGGACGGGGATGGTGGCCACGCCGGCCACCGCGGACAGCGAGCGCAGCCCGGCCTCGCCGAAGCCGAAGATGCGGGCCCAGCCCCACGCCAGCGTGTAGTACACGGGCGGATTGCTCTCGATGTGGGGCAGCACGCCGAGCATCCGGCCCAGCGAGTGGTGAATCTCCATCACCGTGAGGCCTTCGTCGTACCAGAAGCTCTGATGCCCGAGGCCCCAGAACCGCAGCACCGTCGCGGCGAGCACGATCCCACCCAGGATCAGCGCGATCGACCTCGGGACGCGCGCGACGGAACGCGCCGTGCCCAGGGGCACGCGCGGCGCCTCGAGTACCGGAGCGGCGTTCACGACGAGCAAAAGCTAGCGGCAATTCCGGCTGAAAGCGTGGTCCGGCGCGGGCGCGAGCGGATTAGTTGAATCCACGGTGGCTGTCCCCTCGCGGGGCGCTCGTTCGTCTTGGGGGTGTCCGAACCCACAACAGCAGGAGGTCGCACCATGAAGTACGCAGTCCTGATCTACACCAAGCCGGGCGAGTTCGAATCGCTGGATCCCGAGGAGCGCGAGTCGACCTCGCGCGAGTACTTCGCGATCCGCGACCATCCCGGCTGCGTGGACGGAGCGCAGCTCCAGCCGGTCGAGACCGCCACCACCGTCCGCGTGCAGGATGGCCGCACGCTGACGACCGACGGCCCGTTCGCGGATACCAAGGAGGTGTTCGCCGGCTACTACGTGTTCGAGCTCGGCAACCTGGACGACGCGCTCGAGGTCGCGGCCAGGGTCCCGGCCGCGCGGATGGGCGGTTCGGTGGAAGTCCGCCCGATCGTGGGGTATTAGCCCTGATTGGAGCAGCCCTGCTGGACGAGATCTTCCGCGAGCAATGGGGCCGCGTGCTGGCCTCGCTGATCGGCTTCCTCGGCGACTTCGACCTCGCCGAGGATGCCGCTCAGCAGGCGTTCACGATCGCCGCCGAGCGCTGGCCGCGAGACGGGATCCCGGCCAACCCGGCCGGCTGGCTGGTGGCCACTGCGCGCCACCGGGCGATCGACCGGATCCGCCGCGAGCGCACGCTGGCCGCGAAGACTCGACAGCTCGACGTGCCGGAGGCGGTCGTGGATGAGCTCGAGGACACGGTGATAGAGGACGAGCGGCTCGAGCTGATCTTCACCTGCTGCCATCCCGCGCTGGCCGGCGAGGCGCAGGTCGCTCTCACCCTGCGGGCGCTCGGCGGTCTGAGCACGGAGGAAATCGCGCGGGCGTTCCTGGTCGCCGAGGAGACGATGAAGCGGCGGCTGTCGCGGGCCAAGGCGAAGATCAAGCTGAGCGGGATCCCGTTCACGGTGCCCGCCGACCACCTGCTGCCCGACCGCCTCGGCGCCGTTCTGGCCGTGGTCTACCTGATCTTCAACGAGGGCTACAGCGGCCGGATCGACCTGGCCGCGGAGGCGGTCCGGCTGGGACGGGTGCTGGCCGAGCTATTGCCCGACGAGCCGGAGGTGCACGGGCTGCTCGCGCTGATGCTGATCCACCATGCCCGGCGCCGGGCCCGGTTCAGCGGCCAGGACCTCGTCCTGCTCGCCGACCAGGATCGCTCGCTCTGGGACCGGACGGAGATCGGCGCCGGACGCGCCGCGCTCGATCGGGCGATCGCGCTGCGCGGGCGCGGGCCGTACGTGCTCCAGGCGGCGATCGCCTCGCTCCAGGCCGAGGATCGGATCGACTGGGATCAGGTCGCGGCGCTCTACGAGCAGCTGGCGGAGTTGACCCGGTCGGCGGTGGTCGAGCTGAACCGCGCGGTGGCGGTCGCTGAGGCGGGCGAGCCGGCCACAGCGCTCTCGATCGTCGAGCAGCTCGAGGGGCTGGGCGAGTATCGCTACCTGCACTCCACCCGGGCCGAGTTGCTGCGCCGGCTCGAGCGCCCCGACGATGCGCGGGCGGCCTACCGGCGCGCGCTCGAGCTGACCGCCTCCGAGCCCGAGCGCCGCTTCCTCGAGCGGCGCCTGGCCGAGGTATCCTGAGCGGCGGAGTGCCGGGAAGCCTGGTCGGCGTGCCCTACGAGGGAGGCCGACGTGACCCGGATCGAAGACCATGTCTGACGCGCTGCTCGGAGTGGTGTTCGTCGCGGGCGCGGCCGTCAGCCTGGCCGCGAGCTGGGTGCTGGTCTCGCGCCTGGAGCGGGTGGCGGCGCGCTTGGGCTTGCACGAGGCGCTGCTCGGGATGGTGGCTGCGCTCGCCGCCGACGCGCCGGAGATCACCGCTGCGGTGAGCGCGATGGCCGCGCATCAGTCGCGGACCGGGGCCGGCGTCGTGATCGGCTCGAACGTCTTCAACCTGGCCGCGCTGCTCGGACTCTCGGCCGTGCTGGCGAGGAGCATCGCGCTGCATCGCCGGGTGATCGCCCTCGAGGCGGCGGTCGCACTGCCGATCGCGGCACTGTGCCTGGCCGTCGTGGTCGGCCTGAGGGCTCCGGCCGGCCTGGCGCTGACCGCCGTCGTGCTGGTCCCGTATCTCACGCTGCTGGGACTGCGGCGGGACCAGATCGCCCGGCTGCCGCTTCCCCCGGGCTGGACGGCGTGGCTGAGCCGGGCGGTGGCCGAGGAGGAGCTCGAGATCGAGGCCGCGGTCCTGCCGCCGCCGGGCGATCGCCGGGACGCCGTGCTGGCGGCACTCGCCACGCTGGTCGTCGTCGGTGGCAGCATCGCCATGGAGCGAAGCGCGGCCACCTTCGGGACCCGCCACCGGGTACCCGAGATCGTGATCGGCGGCCTCGTCCTCGCCGCCGTCACGAGCCTGCCGAACGCCGTCGCGGCGGTCTACCTGGCGCTGCGGGGCCGGGGCGCCGCGACGCTCAGCACGGCGATGAACAGCAACGCGCTCAATGTGGTGGTCGGGCTGCTGTTGCCGGCCACGATCCTCGGGCTGAGCCCGCGCTCGGGCCCGGCGACGCTGGTGGCCGCGTGGTACGTGGGGCTGACCACGTTCGCCCTCGGTGGCGCGTATCTCGCGGGCGGACTGAGGCGCGGGCACGGGATGCTGATCATCTGCGCCTACCTGGCGTTCGTCGGGGTGCTGATCGCGATCACGTAGGCCGGGGAGCGGCTGATCAGGCGCGGGCCGAGGCGAGCTCGGTGCTCGGCCGCGGCCGATGCGAGGAAGCGTGGAGCGGCGAGGGCTCCACTCGCAGCAGCCGGGCCGCCCACGCCGGCAGCCACCAGTTGTAGGCGCCGAACAGGCTGACCAGCGCCGGCACGAGCAGGCAGCGGATCAGCGTGGCGTCGACCAGGATGCCGGCTCCGAGCCCGGTGGCGAGCACCTTGAGGTCGGTCATCGGCCCGGTCGACATGGCCAGGAACGAGAGGACCAGGATGAGCGCCGCGCTCGAGACGAGGCGCCCGGTCCGCCCGATGCCCTCGACCACCGCCGCGCCGGTGTCGCCCGTGCGATCGTAGGCCTCGCGCATGCGGGCCAAAATGAAGACCTCGTAGTCCATCGAGAGGCCGAACAGGAAGGCGAACACCATCACCGGCACCCACATCGTGATCGCGCCGGTCGCTGGGATGGACCAGAGCACGTGGCTGGCGTGGCCATCCTGCCAGATCCAGACCATCACACCGTAGGCGGCGGCCAGCGAGGCCAGGTTCATCACCACCGCCTTGAGCGGCAGCAGCAGCGAGCGGAAGGCCCGGGCCAGGAGCACGAACGTGGCCAGCGCGATCAGCGCGAGCATCAGCGGGAAGCTTCCGTACACGTCGCTCGAGAAGTCGATCATCGACGCGCCTGACCCGGCCACGCCGAGCGCGCCGGCGTCGTGGGCGATCGCGTCGCGAACCCGGCGAACCGTGGCCTGACCGGCGCCGCCGTTCGTCTCGGCCGTCGGCAGGACGGTGACCAGCGCGGTTCCGTGGCGCTGGAAGTCTGGCGTCTTGGCGGCAACTGCGGCGTGGACTCCCGGCACCACGGTGAGGCGCTGGGCGACGGTCTTGGCGGCGCCGGCGCGGGTCAGCACGTCGATCGGGGTGAGCGAGCCGGAGGGCACACCGCCGTTCTCGAGTCCGACCAGGGCGGTGTGCGCCGGCCCGGTCTGGGCGAGGGCCGCGGTGCTCGGCTCGCCCAGGCGGATCGAGAACGACGGGATGATCAGCGCGGCCAGCGTGGCAATGCCGGCTAGGGCGGCGAGACCGCGGTGGCGGACGGTGAAGCGGGCGAACGCACTCCAGGCCCGGCTCGGCTTGCTGTCGGTGCGGACTCGCGGCCAGTCCATCCGATGGCCGACCGTGGCCAGGAGGACGGGAAGCAGGGTCAGCGCGACGGCGACCGAGATCAGCGGTATGAGCACGCCGCCGATGCCGGCACTGCGCAGGAACGGGACGGGCAGGACCACCAGGGCGAGCAGTCCGATGGCCACGGTCATCCCAGAGAACACGACGGCGCGTCCGGCCGATGCCATCGCCGCCTCGACCGCCTCGGCGCCGGTGCGTCCGTGCGCCCGCTCCTCGCGCCAGCGGGTGACGATGAGCAGCGAGTAGTCGATCGCCACGCCCAGGCCGATGAGCGCGATCAGGAACTCGACGATCTGGCTCACGGACGTCAGCTCGGTCAGCCCGCCCAGGGCCAGGAATGTGGTGAGGATCGACACTCCGGCCATGAGCAGCGGGACGAAGGCCAAAAAGCTTGCGAACACGAAGGCCAGCACGGCGAGCGCGCCCAGTCCGCCCAGCAGCGACTCGGCAAGCACGCCGGCCCCGCGCGCGGGCTGGCTGTCGGTGAGCGGCTGGATCCCGGTTACGCTCACGTGCCAGGACGGCGGCGCGGCCGCCTGCACGGCGTCCTGGATCCGCGTGCCGAGCGTGTTGCCCGACATCGGGTCACTCGCCGGGGGGAACACGAGCGCGTAGGTGCTGCGCCCGCTGACGGTGGCGAACGCGCTGTCGTGGGTCGAGCCGTAGTCGATGACCCGTGCGGTGGGCACGACGCGGCGCGCCGCCTCGAAGGCGCGCTGGAGTTGTGACGCCACGCCGCTCGAACGAACGGTGGCCCCGGCCGGGAGGGTGATCGTCGGCACGATCGGGTCCTCGGCGCCGTCGTGACGGTACAGCGCCTGGATCCTGGCATCCGTCGTGAACGCGCTTCCGGGCATCGAGAAGCTGCTGGTCAGCCGCTTGGTCGTGGCGCCGGCGGTCATCGCGCCCGCCACGGCGACAAGCAGCCAGCAGCCGACGATCAGGAGCTTGTGGGTGAGAACGAACCGGGTGAGCCTTTGCACGATCAGCCTCCTCCTCGAGGTGCGGTGGTGATGGCGAAAGCATCGGCCGTGGGGCGCCATCTGTCGTCAGCGCGGGGGAGGCAATTGGCCTACGCAATCGGGAGGCCGCTGCGGCGCCGGCTACTCCATTCGAGGTAGTTGCCGGCCTCCTCGCGGATGACGACAGGGGCCGGGACAGGCTCTACCCTCCGCGCACGATGAACGCGGCGCCTGTCACCGTCGAAGCCGTGCGCCGGCGCGGCCGGCGGGGCGGGAGCTCGTTGACCCGCCGCTCATCGCTTCTGTTCGACGTGTTCCTGGCCGTCGCGATGGCCGTGATCACGTTGGCCGCGTCGCTGGCCGAGAGCCATCCAAGCAAGCAGTTCGTGGGGACCGGCCAACACGTTCCCGCCGCGCCCGCGGCGGCTTACCTGCTCGTCGTCGTGAGCGCACTGGCGCTGATCTGGCGCCGTCGCCACCCGGTGCCGGTGCTGGCCGTATCCGTGGCCTGCGTGGTCGCGTACACCTGCCTGGGATACGTCAACGGCGCCGCGCTGC
This sequence comes from uncultured Solirubrobacterales bacterium, assembly GCA_963818675.1. GTDB lineage: Bacteria > Actinomycetota > Thermoleophilia > Solirubrobacterales > Solirubrobacteraceae > Palsa-465. The sequence continues at coordinate 607,843 of CAWFTE010000010.1, read as the reverse complement.
TCAACCCGATGCTCGCGTTGTACGCGGTGGCGGTGGCGGTGGCGGTCCCAACCCGGCGGGCGGTCGAGCTGTCGATCCTCACCGCAGTCGCCTTGATGGCCTCGAGTGCAGCGTTCGATCCGCTGGGCGCCACCAGCGGCGGGTTCTTCCTGATCCCCCTAGAGGTGGCCGCGGCGCTGTTCCTGGGGCTGTGGGTGGCCAGCCGGCGCGCCTACAGCCGGCGTGAGAACGAGGAGCAGGCGCGGCGGGCGGTGGACGCGGAGCGGCTGCGCATCGCCCGGGAGCTGCACGACGTGGTCGCGCACACGATGGCCACGATCAACGTCCAGGCCGGCGTGGCCGCGCACGTGATCGACCAGCAGCCCGATCAGGCTCGGGAGGCCCTGAGCGCGATCAAGGCAGCCAGCGGCGAGGCGATGCGTGAGCTACGCGGCATCCTCAACGTCCTGCGCCAGGCGGACGAGCGCGATCCCACCGCGCCCGCGCCGCGCCTGGCGCAGCTCGACGGGCTGATCGAAGGCACCAGGCGGGCCGGCCTGCCCACCACCGTGATCGTCAACGGCCAGGTGCGGCCGCTCCCGCCGACCGTAGACCTTGCCGCCTACAGAATCGTCCAGGAGTCCTTGACCAATGCCCTGCGATACGCCGGGCCGACCAGCGCCGTCGTCACCCTCTCCTACCTCGACGACGCGCTGGGCGTGGAGGTCGTCGACTCCGGTCGTGGGTTGGCCGAGGGAGAGGTCGCGCAGGGCGGGGGGCATGGCATCGCCGGGATGCGCGAGCGGGCCGAGGCCACCGGCGGCACGCTCGAGGCAGGGCCGCGTCCGGGTGGCGGGTTCGGCGTAAAGGCTCGTCTCCCCCTCCGGGCCGGTTCGTGATCCGCGTCCTGCTCGCCGATGACCAGACGTTGATCCGCGCGGGCTTCCGGGTGCTGTTGACCTCCGCGGAGGACATCGAGGTGGTGGCCGAGGCGGCCGACGGCGTCCAGGCCGTCGCCCAGGCCCGACGCCACCGACCGGACGTGGTGTTGATGGACATCCGAATGCCCGAGATGGACGGGCTCGAGGCCACGCGGCGGATCGGGCGCGACGAGAGCCTGGCCGCAGTCAAGGTGCTGGTCCTCACCACCTTCGAGAGCGACGAGTACGTCTACCAGGCGCTCCAGGCCGGGGCCAGCGGCTTCGTCCTCAAGGACATCGAGGCGAGCGACCTGCTCCACGCGGTGCGAGTGATCGCGCGCGGCGACGCGCTGCTCTCGCCGGCCATCACCCGGCGGCTGATCGCGGACGTCGTGGCGCGTGGGCGATCGCCGCGTGATCCCGATCCCTCGCTCTCGGAGCTGACCGACCGGGAGCGGGAGATCATGGCGCTCGTGGCCACCGGGCTGAGCAACGACGAGATCGCCGCCGAGCTCCACCTGAGCCCACTCACGGTCAAGACCCACGTCAGCCGGGCGATGCTCAAGCTCGGCGCCCGCGACCGGGCCCAGCTCGTGGTGATCGCCTACCAGAGCGGCTTGGTCAGCGCCTAGGGGCAGAATCCCCGTATGAGCATGAAGCGTCCGCAGTGCAGCCTGCTGATCCTCGACCTGGCCAACCCGTACCGCTACCTCGAGGTGCGCGGCCGTGCGGCGATCGAGCCCGACGACGACTACGCGTTCGCGCGCCAGGTCGGGGCCAAGTACGACGCCGACCTCTCGCAGCACGACGGGCCAGGAGAGACGCGGGTGAAGATCACGCTCGAGCCGGTCAACGTGTATGCCGTGGACATGAGGGGCGGCTGAGGGGAATGGCGGCGCGGGCGGGCAAGCGCCGCGTGAGCAAGGCCGTGACCGTGCGGCTGGTCAACCCGGTCGTGCGCCGGATGCTCGAGTGGGGCATGCCCGGAACCGGTGCGGCCCTGCTCGAGACGCGGGGGCGTCGCAGCGGACTGCCCCGCCGGGTGCCCGTCGGCAACGGGCTGCGCGGGCGCACGTTCTGGGTCGTGACCGAGCATGGATGGAGCGCCGACTACGTCAAGAACATCCAGCGCGATCCGCACGTTCGGGTGAAGGTGGGCCGTCGCTGGCGCGCCGGCACCGCTCAGATCCTCCCCGAGGAGGACCCATACGAGCGGATGCGCATCCTGCGCCGGCGCGCGAACGACGCTCTGGTGCGGGCCGTCGGGACCGAGCACGTCGTGATTCGCATCGATCTGAGCGACTGACCCGAGCGGGCGTCGCGAGCGAGCGCGGCCACGCGCGGCACGACATCGTGGGGCACGCGGTAGGACTTCGCGAGCGACTGGATCAGGATCCCGGCCATGTCGGGTCAGCCTACGTGCGAAGCGACGCCGCTTGCCACCGCGACCGACCGGCCCTCAGAAGAACGTCACCAGCACGATCGGAGTGGTCACGCTCCCAGCTGGGCTGGTCAGTGTCAATTGCGCCCCGAGCTGGTTACCCCGCGCGTTTCGCAGAAGCGCTCGCCCGCGCGAGGTGAGCGAGAAGATCAGATATCCGAGCTCGTTGGCTCCGAGGTACTCGGGGCCGGTGTGAGCGACGGTGAGACGACCAACCTTGATCGTCGTGCGGATCTGACACATCGGCGCGTTGTGACACGCGGCGAGGATCCCTCCTGCGCCATGGTATGACACATAGTCGACCGCGTTCACCAGCTTCACGGTGGACGACTGGGCGGTGCGGCGGACCGGGCCCCGGCCGCTGGTCGACACCGCGATCACGTTCACCTTGAGCGTCGCCGCGACGCCGGATGAGGCGCGCACCGTCGCCTGGACGGGCAGGCGGTTGCCCCGCGCGCGCGCCAGCAGGGCGCGCCCTCTCGAGCTGAGGCGGAAGCGAAGGAGGCCGCCGTTTGGACCAAGGGATTCGGTCCCCGTGCTCGCGACGAGCGCGCGGCCGGCGCGCAGAGCCAGTGTGACCTGACACATCTGGCCGGTGAAGCACGCAGCCGGGAGCGTGCCGAACCCGCCGGAGGCCGACACGAACGTCGCCGGCCCCAGGAGCGCGAGATGCGGCGGGGTGGCGGCCCGCTGTGAGGTGCCGAGCACCTGTCCGCTCGAGCCGAGCGCCTGGACCTCGAAGTAGGGCGCGCCGTTGCGAACCGCCATCTGCGTCGTTCCGCTCTTCGCCGGGGCCTGCCCGACCACGGAGAACGGGCTGCCCGTGGCGCCGAATCCGGCCAGCACTCGCCACGCGCTCACGCCAAACGCCCCGTTCCAGCTCGCATCGACGTCGGTCGTGCCGTTGGCGAGCGGCGTAAGCGTGAACGCCGGCGGCGTGGACGGCAGCTGCTGTGTGTTCACCGTGCCGCTCGAGGTGTCGGCGGTGTCGCCGTCGAGGTAGTCGTTGTCGATGTTGATGGTGACTCCGCCGTAGGTCTCGTTGTGTGAGCCTCGGTACTGGTGCAGGCGCTGTTGGTTGCTCCAATCCGACGCAGGCACGTACGAGTCGTTGGTCGTCTGCTGCCCGTTCCAGTCGGCGATCCAGATGTCGTCGGGCTCGACGTAGGCGGTGCCATACCGGCTGGCCAGGTCGGCGATGCCGGAACCGCCGCTGCTGTACACGCCCGATGCGTAGCCGTCGGCGTGGAGCTGCGAGGTCCAGGCCGAGAGGAACGACATCACCGCCTGCGTGTTGGCGCTCGTGCGCGAGTATCCCTCCATGTCGTCATAGATCGGGTTGCCGGCGGGCAGGCCGATCGCGGCCGCCTCGGCCACGGCGTCGTTCGCCGCGGCCGCTCCCTGCGAGGTCGCCTGACTCGGCGTGATGCCGGCGCAGCCGCAATCGTTGCTCGGCGCCTGCAGCCCGACGTAGGTGGGAATCAGATGCCAGCCGGCGGTGACCTCCGTGCTCACCCAGCTGCTCGTCAGGTTCGACTGGGCGCAGGCTTCGTTGGCGCCGCCGATGTAGACGCCGATCGCGCGGTAGGGCGAGGATCCCCACGCCGACATCTGAGTCTGCGACGGCGCGGCGCAGGCGTCGAACCCGAGGCCGTTGAAGATCGTGGCTGAGGAATGTGCGGCCCGCACCGCGCGCCGCGGGCGCGGCAGCGCGCGCGGAGCCGACGGGAGGGTGCGCCGGTGGAGGGCGCGAGCGACGACGGCCTCGCCGCTGGCCCACGTGGCGGTCACGAGCACGCCCGCGGCCTCGAAGCTCGTCGCGTGACGGCCGAGACCCGGAAGCGGCGCATGTGGACGAGCGGCGGCGCGGGGCGCGTCCGCCGGCAGCGGCTCGAGCAGAATCGCCTCCGTGCGTCCGGCGGCGTGCGCAGGACAGCTCTGCGCGGGTCCGGGTGCGCCCAGATACAGCGCGTGCCGATCGAAGCGCACGCACAACCGTGGGTTGGCGGACAGGTCGTACACCGGCCACGACGGTGGGACGGTCACCACGTAGCCGTGGTAGCGCACGGTTCGCGCGCCGAGCGCAGCCAGCGCCGGCTGAGCCGCGATCGCCGCCGCGACGAACACAACCGTCAGCATGACCCCTGCCACACCCACGGAGGGATGAGTGCGTCCACGCTTCACTCGGCTAGTCCTAACACAGCCTCCGGCGCAAGGTAGCGGCCTCGCCTGAGCATGTGTGAATCCACATTTGCCGGTTCCAGGCGGGCGCGGACTGCCCGCCCGGCGTTGCCCCGCGCGCGCTCACCGGGGCCGCCGGCGGCCACCTCAGGGCGGGCCCGCCGGGGCCTTAATCGTGCCCTAACGTGCCGGTAATCGCCGCCTTAGCCGCACGGCTCGGAATTTCGGCCCGCCGCGTCCTCAGGCAGTTCGCCGCCGGATGCGGCATATTGTTAGTTGCTCCGGGAGTAAGAGGGCTCTCGGAGCGGCGCGCACGCCTCCGGCTTGACCCTGTCCCGGTAGCCCACCCGAGCCTTCATGTCCACAGATACCATGCCCGTGCTGACCCCTCCGGGGCCCTCGGCTGAGGCCTCCGGGTCGAGCCTGCGCGAACGGATCCTGCTCCGCCTGAACGAGCTCGAGCTGACCCGTTGGCACGTCCTGGTCGCGCTGACGATCCTCGTGGCCATATCGCTCTGGCTGCGCACGCGCGGAATCCGCGAGTACTACTGGGTGGACGAGGGGCTGTCGGTGGGCATCGCCTCGCATCCGCTCACGCACATCCCCTCGCTGCTGGGGCAGGACGGGTCGCCGCCCCTCTACTACATGCTCCTGCACGTGTGGATGGCCGTCCGCGGGCGGGGCGAGATCGCCACCCACGAGTTCTCGCTGCTCTTCGCGCTCCTGTCGATCCCCGCCGCTTACTGGGCGGGTAGCGCGTTCTTCAGTCGCCGTGCGGGCCTGATGTGCGCCGCGATCGCCGCGGGGCTTCCGTACCTCAACCAGTACGCCCAGGAGACGCGCATGTACGCGCTCCTGACCTTCCTTGCTCTGGTTGCGAGCGCCTCGTTCGTCCACGCCTTCGTGCGCCGAGACCGGCGCTACCTGCCGCTGTTCGTGGTCTCGCTGACCGCATCGCTTTACACGCACAACTGGGCCCTGTTCCTGGCCGTGGCCGCCGCGGCGGCGTTCCTGCTGTGCGTGCGCGAGTCCCCACGGGAGCTCAGGCGCGGGCTGTGGCGCGACGGGTTGATCGCGTTCGCCGGTGTTGCGGTGCTGTACGCGCCGTGGCTGCCCACGCTCGTCTACCAGGCGCGCTACACCGGCGCCCCGTGGGATCAGCCCCCCGTCGTCTGGTCGCTCACGCAGAACCTCTACGCAACCGTGGGCGGCAGGGGCGGAGCGACCGCGCTCCTGCTCGCGGGCGGTGCGGGGCTTTGGGCGTTCCGGCAGCCCGGCACGGCAAATGAGCGACTGCTCGTGGCCGCGAAGGCGCTCGCCGTGCTCGGGTTCGGCACGCTCCTGATCGCGTGGGCGTACTCGAAGCACACGCCGGCGTGGGCATACCGCTACTTCGCGGTCGTCGTCGCGCCGCTCATCCTCCTGTTCGGGCTCGGCCTGGCGCGCGCCGGGCGGCTCGGCCTCGTGGCGCTCCTGCTCGTCGCGTGCTGGTGGATCGTCGACCCGGTGGCCACCCGGCGCCAGACCAAGAGCAACGTCGGCGCCGTGGCGTCCCAGGTTCGTGGCCATCTGGGTTCGGACCCGCTGGTCCTCGCCACGCAACCCGAGCAGGTGCCAACGCTGGCCTACTACCTGCCGGCGGTCAAGCACTTCGGCACGCCGATGGGGCCGGTTCCCGACCCCGGAGTCGTCGACTGGCGCAGTGCGCTGGTCCGGCTCGAGCGATCGTCCGTGCGCACCGTCCTGATGCCGATGCTGGATCGGCTCCGCCCGGGGCAGCGCGTCCTGCTCGTGACGAGCGGGTTGCTGAGTACGCCGCTGTACCTGCACCTGATCAACCTCAACAGCAACGCGTGGTCGAGCGTGATGTACCACGATCCCGCGCTCAAGCTCCTGGCTGTCTCGACCGCCGAATCGAATTACACCGGTGTGCCGGTGCGCGCCTCGCTCTACGTCAAGCGCTGATCAAAACGGGCTGGTGCGGGCGATCGCGAGCGATCGCTGGAGGTCGAACGGACTCGCCTGGTAGTCGAGCCACGGACGCCCGAGCCACACGTAGCCGTCCACCCATCGCGCGGCGGCCCTGCGCGCGGCGCGGGAGAGGCCCCAGCGGCGACTGGCGACATTGGTCGTGGGCGGGATGCCCAGGGTCACGCAGAGCCGCGAGCGGCGGGTGCGGCACACCGGCGGCTGCCCCCAGCTGACGTACGGGAACACGCGATGGAACTGCTGGTAGGTGAACGGCCGGCCGTTGTCCGCGGTGTTGACGACGAAGCGGCGGCCGCGCACGCCGGCGCGGCCCAGCGCCCGAACCACGCGCGCTCCGAACAGGACCTCCGACTGCGTGCTGTCGTAGTGGGTGGCGTTGAGCGCAAAGCCGCGGACGTAGCGCACGCCGGCGCCCAGGAGAAGCGATACGGCCTGGCGCACCGAGACCCAGTCGGCGGACCCGACGTCGATGTAGACGGTGGTGTGCGGCAGCGCGCTGAACCGCTGGGCGGCCCAGTTCAGGAGTCGCATCGAGACCTGCGAGTGGTCGGGTACGCACAGCTGGAACGGCACGTCGGGCTGAAGGATCAGCGCGACGCGCGAGTTCCCGATGCCGGCCGCGAACGCGTTGATCCACTGCACGTAGCTGGCTTGGTCGGCGGCTGAGGGGAGGCTTTGGCAGGCATCCGCCTCCCACGGGTTAAGGCGGAAGATGGCCACCTGGGAGAGCACGTTCGGGTTGCCGTGGGTGGTGTCGGCGATGTACTCCTGGGCGACCGACTCCGCCTGGTCATTCGGCCACCAGACCCCCTCCCACTGGACGCGGGGACGTCTGGCGATCATGGCGAGGAGCCGCTTGGCCCGGCCCCGCGCCTCCCGATAGCTCGGATAGACATCGTCGTCGGGCCCGGTATATACGCCCCACGGCAGGCCGGCGAGCGGATTCGTCCTCGACGCCCCGGGGATGCCGGCATTGGCCACGCCGGCGTAGGCGGGCGCGCTCGCCAGCAGGCCCATCGCGCAGGCGGCGACGATCAGCGCGAGCGTGCAGCGGCACGCCCGGGCTCTGTGGGGTCCGCGGAGCGCACGCGTGCGCTCCCGGCGTTCCCCCAAGCCGGTTGTGGTGGGGCAGTCCACGTTGCGGGGCGGGACAGTAACCGCATCGGCTAAACGGGCGTGGGGCAGATGTTCGCTTTTTGTCACCTTTTTGCGACGCGAGCACCAACTTTCGGCGGTTGTCGCCATTTCCGCGGAAAGTCCGCGTTTTAAGGCGAGACTTGCCCGTGACCGACCGAGACTCGACTGCCGCCATGACAAACACCTCTACTACGACGGTTGCGCCGGAGCGCAGTAGCCGCGATGCGCGGCGTGCGCTGACCTTCACCGCACGAGCCCAGCTGGACCACGCAGGTGAGCTGGTAGGCGTCGTTCAGCGCCTTTCGCTCGCGCGCTCACTCCCCGAGATCCAGCGAATCGTCGGGGCGGCGGCGCGCCGGCTCATCCGCGCCGACGGCGCCACGTTCGTGCTGCGCGACGGCAACCAGTGCTTCTACGCCGACGAGGACTCGATCGCTCCCCTGTGGAAGGGGCTGCGGTTCCCGATGGAGAGCTGCGTCAGCGGGTGGGTGATGCTCCACGGCGAGCCCGCGATCATCCCCGACATCTACAGCGACGAGCGGGTCCCCCAGGAGGTGTACCGGCCGACGTTCGTCAAGAGCCTCGCGATGGTCGCTATCCGGAGGCTCGATCCGCTCGGAGCGATCGGCGCCTACTGGGGCTACCAGCACCGCCCGACCCACGAGGAGGTCGAGGTGCTCCAGGCGCTGGCTGACTCCAGCGCGGTGGCGATCGCCAATGTCATGGCCTACAAGGAGCTCTGCGACTCGCGCCTGGAGACGCTGCGCCGGCTGGCCGTCGCGGGGGAATACCGCGACGACGGCACCCATCAGCACACCGATCGGGTCGCCCGCACGTCGTTCCTGATCGCCCAGCAGCTAGGGCTCTCAGATTCTCAGGCCGACCTGATTCGCCAAGCGGCGCCGCTGCACGACCTCGGCAAGCTCTCGCTCCCCGACTCGATCCTGATGAAACGAACCAGGCTCACCGTCTCGGAGTACGAGGAGGTCAAGCGCCATCCAGCCACCGGCGCCGCGATTTTGGGCGGAAGCGCATCGAGCGTGCTGCGCCTGGCTGAGGAGATCGCGCTGAGCCACCACGAGTGGTGGGACGGCAGCGGCTATCCGGCGGGCCTGAAGGGCCACGAGATTCCGCTGAGCGGGCGCATCGTGGCCCTGGCGGACGTATTCGACGCCCTCACCCACACCCGGCCGTACAAGCTCGCCTGGTCGGGCGACGAGGCCGTGGCCGAGATCTGCCGCCTGGCCGGGCGACAGTTCGACCCCGCCGTGGTCCAGGCCTTCCTCAACCTCGACGCGGACGACCTGGTCGAGCTTCCGGTCGCAGCCGCCAGCTGAGCCTGCCGGCGAGCGTTCCCGGGGCGCCCCGGGCACAATGGGGGGCATGGCCACGCTGGCGGGCCGCTACCGGCTCGAGGACGTCATCGGCCGGGGCGGGATGAGCACGGTCTACCGGGCGACCGACACCATCCTGCAACGGACGGTGGCCGTCAAGGTGATGTCCGCCGCGCTCGCGGAGGACGACCCGACCCACGTGGCGCGGTTCGAGCGCGAGGCGCGCGCGGCTGCGTCCCTGGTCCATCCCGGGATCGTGACCGTGTACGACACCGGCGTCGACGACGACCGGCGCTTTATCGCGATGGAATACGTGGACGGCGAGAGCCTCGCCACGATCATCGCCCGCGAGGCGCCGCTCGAGCCCGGCCGGGCCAGCGAGATCGCCGCGCAGATCGCCGACGCGCTCGAGGCCGCCCACCGCGCGGGCCTCGTTCACCGTGACGTCAAGCCGGGCAACGTGATGATCGCGCGCGACGGCTCAACCAAGGTCCTCGACTTCGGGATCGCCCGGATGGCCGATGCCGGCTCGATCACCAGGACGGCGACGCTGCTGGGGACCGCGGCGTACATGGCGCCCGAGCACGCCCTCGGATCGCCCGTCGACTTCCGCTCGGACGTGTACTCGCTGGGTTGCGTGCTCTACGCGATGCTCACGGCCGATCCGCCATTCCGCGGAGACCATGCCGCGGCCGTCCTCCACCAGCAAGTCAACGCGATCCCGCGCCCACCCAGCGAAGCAAATCCCCGCGTCGGCCGAGGGCTCGACGCGCTCGTGCTTCAGATGCTCGCCAAGTCGCCCGGCGAGCGCCCGCAGTCGGCGGCGGAGGTACGCGACCGGCTGCGCGGCGCTCCCGCCCCGGCGCCGAACCAAGCCGCGGCGCTCGGGCCTCTGACCGCCGCCACCGCGCCGCTCGAGGCGGCCGCGGCCACGCCGCTCGAGGCGGCCGCGGCCACGCCGCTCGAGGCGACCGCGGCGACGCGGCCGCTAACGGACTTCACCCGGGGTGCGGCCGGCGGCGTCCCCCCACCCCCACCCCCGCGCGGTCGCCGCGATGACCGATTGATCCGGCTCCTGGCCGGGGTTGTGGCCATCGCCATCGTGGCGCTGGTCACGGCACTTGCGCTCGGCGCCGGGTCCGCGCCCAAGCAGCAGTCGGGCAGGCAGACGACGCGCTCCACCGCCGCCGGTGGGCACTCGAGCAGCTCCACTACGACCACGCGGAGCACTCCCACTCACACGACCAGCACTACGACGCCCACCGCCACCGTAACCGTGACCGCGCCGTCCTCCACGACGTCGACGACGCCGGCGAGCGCTCCGCCCCCCGGCCCGGGGCCGCCGGGTCAGGGTGGCACCCCGCCAGGGCACGGCGGCAAGCCCGGAAAGGGCCCCAAGAAGCACGGCGGCTGACCCGGGTTCAAACTTCCCGGCGCCGGGGTAACCCCCGAGCGTACGTGTCTGCCTGGGTTGCTCAGGGCGATGCTCCCGCAGGTTCGCCTGCGGGCTGGGGCCGAACGCTGAAGCGCTTTAGTCCGATGCCCGAAGTCGTCCACGCCGAACCTCCGACAGACGCGCTGGCCCACCACGCGCTCTTCTACCGGGACGACGACGACTACGTCGAAGGCCTGCGGCGCTTCCCGAGCCGCCGGCCTCGGCTACGCGCTTGCGCTTCGAGCTCGACGATCTCCCGGCGGTGCGCTCGCTCGCCGGGCACCACGGAACGGTGGGAGGCCTGTCCCAGCAGCGCACTGCAGACCTGGTGCTTGCGGTCAACGAGGTGGCGACGAACGCGATCAAGCATGCCGGCGCGGCCGGGCTGGTGCGTCTGTGGACCACGGCGACCGAGGTCGTCTGCCAGCTCGAGGATCCGGGACACATCGCCGACCCCCTGGCCGGCCGGTACCTGCCCACGCTCAGCGTCGACGGAGGCCTCGGCCTGTGGATGGTCAACCAGCTGTGCGACCTGGCACAGGCGCGGACCGACGCGAAGACGGGGACGGTCATACGTCTGACATGAACCTCAGCTGAGCGTGTCGGCGCCGGGTATCGTCCCGCCAGGCCGCTCCGCGAGTGGAGGAGAGAATCCATAGCCGCCAGCACCACCGCACCGGGACGAGTCGGTGATCGCCGTCTGCCGCCCTCGGGCGCGTCCGATGTCGATGTCTCAAGCCTGAAGCGCGCGCTGCGGCGCTCGATCCGCGGCGAGGTCCGCTTCGATGCCGGGTCGCGGGCCCTGTACGCCAACGATTTCTCGATCTACCGGTCCGTGCCCATCGGCGTGGTCGTACCGCGGGACGGAGAGGACGTGATCGCGGGAATCGCCGCATGCCGTGAGCACGGTGCGCCGGTCTTGCCGCGGGGCTGCGGCACCGCGCCGAGCGGCCAGAGCACGAATGTCGCGGTGGTCTTCGACTACTCGAAGTACATGAACGAGATCGTCGAGCTCGATCCAGTGCGCCGGCGGGCGCGGGTGCAGCCCGGGGTGATCTGTGATCAGCTCCGCGACGCCGCCGAGCGCCACCACCTCACCTACGGGCCGGACCCGGCCACGCACGAGTACTGCACGTTCGGGGGCATGCTCGGCAACAACTCGTGCGGGACGCACTCGATCATGGCGGGCAAGACGTCCGAGAACGTAATCGAGCTGGACGTGATCCTGTACGACGGCACTCGCCTCACGGTGGGCGAGACCAGCGACGACGAGCTCGAGCGGATCATCGAGGGGGGCGGGCGCCGGGGAGAGATCTACCGCGCGCTGCGCGAGCTGCGCGATCGGGTGGCGGAGCGCGTGCGGGCCGAATACCCCGACATTCCCCGCCGGGTCTCTGGATTCAATCTGGATGAGCTGCTGCCGGAGCACAGCTTCCATGTGGCGCGGGCGCTGGTCGGATCCGAGGGAACCTGCGCCAACGTGCTCGAGGCGACGGTGCGCCTGGTGCCGAGCCCCCAGCACCGGCGAACGGTTATCTTCTCCTACCGCGACGTGTTCGAGGCCGCCGACCACGTGCCTGAGCTGATGGCCACGGGCCCGATCGGCCTCGAGGGCTTCGACAGGCAGCTGACCGAGAGCATGGAGTTCAAAGGTCGGCTGAGAGTCGAGCGCGCCGCCCTGCCCGAGGGAGGCGCGTGGCTGCTGGCGGAGTTCGGCGACGACGACCCAGCCGAGGCGACCGCCAAGGCCGAGCGGGCGCTCCAGTCGCTCGGCGAGCGGGGTCCGCACCTCGCGTCGAGGCTGCTGGTCGATCGGGCTGAGCAGGCACAGGCGTGGCGAGTGCGTGAGAGCGCGGTTGGCGACAGTCGCGCCCCCGGCTTTCTCGAGTCAGAAGGCGCGTGGGAGGACGCCGCGGTGCACCCCGAAAAGCTCGGCGCGTATCTGCGCGACTTTTCGCGTTTGCTCGACGACCACGGCTACCGGTGCGTCTACTACGGCCACTTCGGCCAGGGGTGCGTGCACACGCGTATCGACTTCGAGTTCAAGACCGCGGGTGGGTTGCGGACGTTTCGCTCGTTCATGGAGAAGGCGGCGGACCTGGTGGTGTCCTACGGCGGCTCGCTGGCGGGCGAGTACGGCGAGGGCCATGGCCGTGCCGAGCTGCTGCCCAAGATGTTCGGCCCGGAGCTGATGGACGCCTTCCACGAGTTCAAGCGGATCTGGGACCCGGACTGGAAGATGAACCCCAACCGGCTGATCGGGGACGTCAAGCTCGACGAAGGCGTCCGCTTCGGGCCGGATTACCGCCCGCCTGAGCTGAGCACGCACTTTGCCTTCCCCGAGGATCGCGGCTCGTTCGCCGCCGCGGTGGAGCGGTGCTTCGGGATGGGCAAGTGCCGCAACCTCGGCAGCCTGACGATGTGCCCGAGCTTCCAGGTCACGCGCGAGGAGCGTCACAGCACCCGAGGCCGGGCGCGCCTGCTGCAGGAGATGCTCCAGGGCGACCCGGTGAGCGATGGGTGGCGCGCGGAGGAGATAAAGGAGTCACTCGACCTGTGCCTATCTTGCAAGGGCTGCACCGGCGACTGCCCCGTGCAGGTGGACATGCCGACCTACAAGGCGGAGTTCCTCTCGCACTACTACGCGCGCCGGCGCCGGCCGCTGCACCACTACCTGCTCGCCGGAATGCCTTGGTGGGGTCGGCTCGCGTCCCGAACGCCGCGGCTGGCCAACGCGATCAGCCACGCGCCCGGGCTGGCCCCGGCCGGCAAGCGCCGGCTCGGGCTTGCGGTCGAGCGCGATGCGCCGCGGTTCGCTCCTCAGACGTTCAGGGCCTGGTTCGAGGCCCGGCAAAGCGCGCCGGCGGACGGCGGACAGCGAGTCGTCCTGTGGCCTGACACGTTCACCAACCTGTTCGAGCCCGATGTCGGCAAGGCGGCGGTGGAGGTGCTCGATGCCGCCGGCTTCGCGGTGGAGCTGCCACCGGCGGGTCTGTGCTGCGGCCGGCCGCTGTACGACTTCGGCATGCTCGGTCCCGCGAAGCGCGCATTGCGCAAGCTGCTCGACGCGATGTCCGAGCCGATCGTGGCAGGCGCTCCCGTCGTCGTGCTCGAACCGAGTTGCGCGTCGGTGCTGCGCGACGAGCTGCCCAAGCTGATGCCCCGGGACGAGCACGCGAAGCGATTGGTCTCCCAGACGTTCCTGCTCGACGAGCTCCTGGCCCGTTATGCCTCCGATTGGGCGCCGCCGCGCTTGGAACGGCGGGCGCTGGTGCACGGCCATTGCCACCAGGAGGCGCTGATGGGCATCGACGGCGAACGCGAGCTCTTGAGCCGCGCGGGGCTCGATGTGGAGGTGCTGAACTCCGGCTGCTGCGGCATGGCCGGATCGTTCGGATACCTGGCCGGCGAGCCTTACGAGGTATCGGTGCGGGCCGGCGAGCGCGTGCTCTTGCCGGCCGTGCGGAGCGCCTCAGAGGACGCGCTGGTGGTGGCTGACGGATTCTCGTGCCGCACCCAGATCACCAGTGCGACGGAGCGCCGCGCGCTGCACAGCGCGCAGGTGCTCGCGCTCGGCTTGCGCGGCTCGCGCCGCGGGTAGGACCCTCGCCCAGGAGGGAGGTAACAACATGTATAAGCAGGTTCTCGATCCGGTCTCGCACTCGCTGGGGGTCACCTCGATCTTCGCGGTGCTGCCGCTGCTCACGCTGTTCATCCTCCTGGGCGTGATCCGGATGAAGGCGTGGCTGGCCTCGCTGATCACCCTGGGGGTGGCGATCATCGTCGCCTTGGCCGTCTACTCCATGCCCGCCGGCCAGGCCTTCGACTCGGCCGCCGAGGGGGCGGCGTTCGGGCTGTGGCCGATCATGTGGATCGTCGTCAACGCCCTGTGGATCTACAACATGACCGAGGTCACGGGGTACTTCGCGGTGCTCAAGCGCGCGTTTGGCTCGGTCTCCGACGACATCCGGGTGCAGGTCGTGATGATCGCGTTCTGCTTCGGCGCGCTGCTCGAGGCCCTCGCCGGGTTCGGGACGCCGCCGGCAATCTGCGGGATCATGCTGCTCGGGCTGGGGCTGAGTCCGGTGCGAGCCGCCGCTGTGGCTCTGGTGGCCGACACGGCCCCGGTGGCCTTCGGCGCGATCGCGATCCCGATCACCACGCTCGCGCAGGTGACCGGGCTGCCGGTCCACCACCTGAGCCAGATGGTCGGTCGCCAGACGCCTTTCCTGTCGTTGATCGTGCCGTTCGTGCTCATCTTCATGGTCGACGGCCGGCGCGCGCTGCGCGAGGCGTGGCCGGCGGCGCTCGCGGCGGGTCTGGTGTTCGCGGTCCTCCAGTTCGCGATCTCCAACTACGTCTCGACCCAGCTCACCGACATCATCGCCGCGCTCGGGGCGGCCGGCGCGGTCGTGGCGCTGATGCGCGTGTGGTCGCCTCGCGCACCCCAGACGGCGGCTCCCGTGGTCGGTCCGCGTCCGGCGATCGCCGGCGGCGCGGCCGCGGACCCGGCGCTCGAGCGGCGGATGCGGGCCGAGAAAGGGCAGCCAATGCCGCGCCGCGACGTAGTCATGGCCTTCATGCCGTACCTGATCATCATCGCCGCGCTCGGGATCACGAGCATCACCTCGGTGATGAAGGAGCTCGACAAGGCCACCAGCGTCTTCCTGTGGGCGGGGTTGCACGTGCTGAACTCCAAGGGCAAGGCGCCGACCAGCGAGACGTTCAAGCTGACCTGGCTGACCGCGGCCGGCACCTGGCTGTTCGTCTCCGGCGTCCTGACCGCTTTGGTCCTCCGGGTCCGGCCCGCGGTCGCGCTGCGCACCTACGTCCGCACGCTGGACGAGATCAAGTGGGCAATCCTGACGGTGTGCGCGGTGCTCGCCGTGGCCTACGTGATGAACCTGTCGGGCCAGACGATCACGCTCGGCACGTGGGCCGCCGGCGCCGGCAGCTTCTTCGCCTTCCTCTCGCCGCTCGTCGGGTGGTTCGGCACCGCGGTGACCGGGTCGGACACCTCGACCAACTCGCTGTTCGGGGCGCTCCAGGTGGCGGCGGCGCACAAGGCGTCGCTCTCCCCGGTCCTGCTGGCCGGTGCGAACAGCTCGGGCGGGGTGCTGGCCAAGATGGTCTCGCCGCAGAACCTCGCGATCGGCGCAGCGGCCGTCGGGCTGGCGGGCAAGGAAGGGGACATCTTCCGAAAGGTGATCGGGTGGAGCGTGGCGCTCGTGCTGCTGATGGCCGTGCTCGTGCTGCTGCAGTCCGGGGCGCTGTCGTTCATGGTCCCGTAGCCGTTCGCCCGCGCGGCGCTCCCCACCACCCGGGATCCAGCCGCGCTAATCCCGGCTAATCGAGGTACTCGTACGCGGGCAGGGTGAGGAACTCGAGGAGCTCGCGGCCGAGGGCCACGCGCTCGAAGATCTCGCGCGTCTCCGCCGGGCGCCCGGCGCACCAGGTCTCCTCCCCCACGCTCTTGCGGATCTTGGCGGTCTCCTCGTCGAGCATCTCGCGCACGAGGTCGGCGGTGACCTCGCGACCATCGGAGAGCTTCACTCCGTGTCGCACCCACTGCCAGATCTGCGTGCGGGAGATCTCGGCGGTGGCCGCGTCCTCCATGAGCGAGTTGATCGCCGCCGCACCGCGACCGCCGAGCCAGAACGACACGTACTGGAAGCCGACGTTGACGTCGGTGCGCAGCCCGTCCTCGGTGATGCTGCCGGGCGTGGCGAGGAGGCTGAGTAGGTCCTTGGCGCTCACGTCGACGTCGTCGCGCTGCTTCTTCAGCTGGTTCGGCTTGCCCTCGAGGCCCTTCTCGAACACCTCGCGGGCGACCGGCACGAGGTCGGGATGGGCCACCCAGGTGCCGTCATAGCCCTGTCCGACCTCGCGAGCCTTGTCCTCGCGCACGCCCGCCAGCGCCTTCTCGTTGGCCTCCTCGCTGCCTTTGCGGCTGGGGATCAGCGCGGCCATCCCGCCCATGGCCTGGGCGCCGCGCTTGTGGCAGGTGGCGGCGAGCAGCTCGGTGTAGGCATGCATGAACGGAACGGTCATGGTCACGTCCCCGCGGTCGGGGAGGATCATGTCCGGGTTCTCCGGGAAGCACTTGATCGCGGAGAAGATGTAGTCCCAGCGGCCCGCGTTGAGGCCGGCCGAGTGGTCGCGGAGCTCGTACAGGATCTCGTCCATCTCGAACGCGGCCGGCAGCGTCTCGATCAGCACGGTGGCCTTGACCGTGCCCCGGTCGATTTCGAGCGCGTCCTGGGTGAAGTTGAACACGTCGTTCCACAGCCGTGCCTCCAGGTGCGACTCCATCTTGGGCAGGTAGAAGTAGGGCCCGGAGCCGTTTTCCAGCAGCCGGTGGGCGCAGTGGAACATGTACAGCCCGAAGTCGAACAGCGCGCCTGCGATCGGCTCCTCGTCGACCAGCAGATGGCGCTCGGGTAGGTGCCAGCCGCGCGGCCTGACCAGCAGGGTGGCCGGGTCCTCCTCGAGGTGATAGCGCCGGCCGTCAGAGCCGGCGTAGGTGATCGTGCCGTCGATCGCGTCGCGCAGGTTGATGTGGCCGGAGACCATGTTGCGCCAGGTCGGGGCGTTGGCATCCTCGAAGTCGGCCATGAATCCGTCGGCGCCCGAGTTCAAGGCGTTGATGGTCATCTTGCGGTCGGTCGGGCCGGTGATCTCGACCCACCGCTGCTGGAGGTCGTCGGGCACCGCCTTGACCTTCCACTTGCCCTCGCGAACCTTGCGGGTGCCCTCCAGGAAGTCGAGCTCCTCGTCGCCGGAGCGCAGACGCTCGCGGCGCTCCTCGCGCGCCTCGAGGAGCTCTTTGCGGCGCGGGCCGAACTCGCGCTGGAGCTCGGAGACGAACTCGAGCGCGTCGGCGGTCAGGACCTCTTCGAACCCGGGACGGCTATATCCCGTGAGCTCGAGGCTCTTCATCGATCAGCCGAGGACGGGCAGGGTGCGCTCGTCGGAAAGCGAGCTCAGCGCGTCCTGCATGTCCGACGTCAGCTGCTCGTACACCTCGTCCGGATCCGGGTCGGGCCCGAACTGCTGCTTCAGGTCGACCGCCTCCAGCACCTCGATCGTTATCTTGGCCGGTAGCGGGAACCTCATCGGCGCGTCGAGGATGTTCAGGCCGAAGGGTGGGCCGACCGAGATTGGCAGCACCTTCAGGCGCGCCCGCTTGTCCAGCTTGAGCGCGCGGGCGACACGCTCGCCGCGGGTGAGGAACAGACCCGACTCCTGGCCGCCGATCGACACCAGCGGCACGATCGGGACATCGTTCTCGAGCGCGAGCTTGATGAAGCCCTGGCGGCCTCCGAACTCGATCTGGTCCGAGTGCCAGGACGGCCGGAACGTCTCGAAGTCTCCGCCGGGGTAGACGAGCACGGCGGCGCCCTGCTCGAACGCCTCCTTCGCGTTCTCGTGCGAGGCGTTCACCGTGCCGAACGGGCGGATGCCGGCGCCCGGCCACTTCACGGCGAGGTCGTGCGCGAGCTGGTGGAAGCGGCGCTCGACCCCGAAATGGTCGTAGAAGGCCATCGTGAACACCATCGTGTCGGCGATCATCAGTCCGCCCGAGTGGTTTCCCACGATCAGGACCGGCCCCTCGGCCGGGATCTTCTCGAGGCCCCGGACCTCGCCGCGGAAGTAGTAGCGGAACAGCGGCCCCATCACCGCCATCGCCCGCCGGATGTACTTCGGGTTCCACTCGTCGATGTTGCCCTCGGCGAAGCCGTACCGAAGACCGGCCACCTCCGATAGCGCGTTCTTGCCGATTGCGGCCGCGCCATCGATCATCGCGGGCAGGTGGCCGACGAGCTTTCGTGCAGATCCCAGCATCAGTGCGAGGGAGAGCCTTCCCGCGCCGCGCGTCGCGTAACCGCGGGTTAACGAGACTCTGTGAGGGTTTCGGTCGCGCAAAGCGCGCCGAGGATGATCATCGCGCCGGCCTCGATCGTCCACGCCGGCAGGTGGGCGCCGAGGCCGCCGATGAGCAGCAGCGCGACCGCGGCCGACAGCTTGAGGTAGCCGTGCGCGCCGAGCATTCTCAGCCGAAAGGCCTCCGTCCCGAGGAGGTAGAGGGCGATGCCGCCGCACAGAGCCAGACGCGGCGCCGCGCTCAGCGATGTGCCCACGCTGCCGTGGGCCAGGAACTTGATCCCCACGGCGAACGTGATGATTCCTGCGACGATCACGAGATGCAGGTAGCTGTAGCCGTCGGCGGCGGCGAGCACCGGATCCGCGTGACTGCGCAACCGCTCCTCGGCCAGCGCGGCGAAGCGGTCGAAGTACGTCCACCACATGCCCACGGTGATCAGCAGCCCGAGCGCCACCGCGGCCACGAGCGTGGCGTCGAGGGCGTGGCCACGGGCTCCCACCCCGACGGCGACGATCGACTCGCCCAAGCAGATGATCACGAACAGCCCGTAGCGCTCGGCGAAGTGCGCCACCGCCACCTGCTGAAGGCCGCGGAGGCGCTCGCGGGTCAGCCATGCGGGGCCGGCGTAGTCGATCGCCACCGCGATCGCCCAGAGGACGATTCGCGGCGTGCCATCGACGAGCGATCCGCCGATCAGGAGCGCCATCCCGATGAGCACGGTGATCGCGAAGCCGGCGATCGCCGACCACGACGCATTGCCCTGGCGCGAAGCGTCCGCGTACAGCGCGAGGTGAAGGAGACGCACGACCGTGTAGCAGACGGCGAAGAGCGTGCCCGCGGACTCGAAGGCGCGCGGGACGGCCAGCCCGGCGACGAAGATGAATACCGTGGCCAGCAGCAGACAGGCGCGCATCGTCCCCGAGTCGGGATCTGCCGCGTTGGTCGCCCACACGAACGCCGACCATGCCCACCAGATGAGCGCGAGGATGAGCATCGCGCGGCCGAACCCGGCCCAGGTGAGGTTGCCCGAGAGCAGCGTCGTGACCTGGGTCACCGCGAACACAAACACCAGGTCCCAGAGCAGCTCGACCGGGCCAGTCCGGCGGGTCTCCCGCCACGAGCCGGCTGTGTCCTCGGGGGCGGCGACGGGCTCGATCGCCGGCGGCTTGGGCGTCAGCGGGGGCGCGTCGGGCATGCCTCCCAGTATTGCGGGCGGTGTTCGGTCAGGCGGTGGCGCGCCGGCGGGGTTCGGCCTCGGGGCGCCGGCGGGGGCCGGCCTCGGCCGCGTCCCGGCCCGCGAGCTGCTCGAGTGCCTGCTCGTAGTCGTCGTAGCGGCGGAACAGGCGGGTCCAGGCCCAGCCTGGCCGGTCGCGAACCTCGGGGCTGCGGTCCGGGTCGCCGGGGCGGGGGCGGGTTGCGGGCGTGTTGCGGCGCGCTTCGCGCAGCGCCCGGTGCTCCGCGATCGCGGCCCCCAGCGGCCCCCGATCGTTGAACTCGAGCAGGCTGGCCTCGAGGTGGCTGCGCAGGATGAGGAGCTCTCGCTCCGTCGCGCGCCGCGTCTTGAGGCGGCGGGCGCCACCCATCGCGAATCGGTCCCAGGCGTGCGCAAACGCGATCAGGTCGGTCCGGCCGCCGGCGCGGTGAGCGGCGAGCATCGGGCAGATCCCTTCGCGGGTGCTGTAGGCGCCAACGATGACCGGGTTGGTGGCGATGCCGTCCAGCATCGCGGCCTTGGTTCGAGTGGGCAGGCAATCGATTGCCAGCCGCAGGTCCTCGATGCTCGCTCGGCGCCGCGTTCGCATAGGGTTCCCCGCCTGGTGTCCAGGCCGCGCCACTGTACCCGGCGCCGTCGGAGCCGACAAGCGATCACCTGGGCGTGTTAGGAACCTTGCAGAACGGGATGCGGTGACGGAGCGCCTTCGCTTCTTCATCGCTGCCTTCGGTGAGCCGGGTCATGCCTTCCCGATGCTCGCGCTGGGCTCGCGGCTGGTGGCGCGGGGACATGAGGTTGTGTACGAGACCTGGCATCGGTGGCGCGACTACGTCGAGGCGGAGGGAATGCACTTCGTGCCCGCGCCCGAGCATCCGGTCGCCAGACCCTGGGGGCCGCCGATGACCGAGGACGACGAGGTGGTCCTGGCCGCGCGTGAGACCCGGCGGACAGTCGCCGAGGTCGCGCCCCACGCGGTGGTGCACGACATCCTGACCGTGGCCCCCGCGCTCGCGGGCGAGCTCGAGGGATGTCCGGTCGCGACGTTGATCCCGCACGTGCACCCGGCCGGCGAGACCGGCTTCCCGCCCTACGCGATCGGCGCACGCCTGCCCCGCACCCCGGCGGGGCGACGGATTTGGTCCTCGATGCAGGGTTGGATGGAGAAGGGTCTCCGCCAGGGACGGGAAGAGCTCAACGCGACCCGCGGCGCGCTTGGGCTGCCGCCGATCTCTCGGCTGCACGGCGGATTGAGTCAGGCGCTCTGCCTGGTGGCCACGTTTCCGCAGCTCGAATACCCGAGGTCGTGGCCGCCGGGGACGCACGTGGTGGGGCCGATCATGTGGGAGCCGCCGTTCGGCCCGGTCGAGCCGCCTTCCGGCGACGCGCCGCTCGTCCTGGTCGCGCCCTCGACGGCCCAGGACCCCGAGCATCGGCTGCTGCGCGCGGCGCTGGCCGGATTGGGCGGCGAGTCCGTCCGCGTGCTGGCAACGTGGAACCGCCGGCCGCTCCCCGGCCCGGAGGCCGTGGCGGCCAACACGCGGCTGGTCGAGTGGATCTCCTACTCGAAGACGATGCCCGAGTGCGCGCTTGTGATCTGCCACGCCGGCCACGGCACGATGGTCCGCTCCCTGGCTTCGGGCGCGCCGGTGCTATGCGTGCCACACGCCGGCGACATGGCCGAGAACGCCGCGCGGGCCGATTGGGCCGGCGTCGGAGTGCGGCTGCCGTGGCGCCTACTCGGTCCCGGGACGCTGCGACTGGCGGTCCGGCGTGCGGTGGCGGACCGGCGGCTGGCGTCCCGAGCGCGCGAGCTGGCCGCGTGGGCGGCGGTCAACGACGGAGCGGTGCGGGCGGCGGAGCTGGTCGAGCGGCTCGCGGTCAGTCGGCGCGGTGCGAGCGCACATAGTCGATGAGCTCGGCCGCAGAGCCCTCGCGCACGTCCACGGGCTCGCCGTAGCACGTGCATAGCTCGAGCACGGCGTGATCGGCCGAGATCTCCAGCGCCCGCCACATGGCGCCGTGGTCTGTCCATCGCTCGAGCTCGGCCACGGTGATCTCGCTCCGTGCGGCGCGCGGCGGCGTCTTGTCATCCGCGGCGCCGGTCATTTCGCGGCCGCGCCCGCCGGCGCGTTCGCCGACGCCCATTCGGCGATCTCTCTCGAGCCCTGGATCACGGCCCCCTCGTCGGTCACGAGCACCGGCACCCAGTAGTTGCCGGTGAGCCGCTTGACCTCCCGCCGACCAGGAGTCCAGTTGAAGATTCCGGGCAGCAGGCCGAGGCCGTACGTCCGGATCACCTGCGGCTCATGCCCGGCGTCCACGAGCGCGTGGTACGCAGTGCCGCAGGGATGCCCTCCCGGCCGAGGCGCGGGCTTCCAGGTGCCATAGCAGATGTAGAGCTTCACGTCTCGACTCTACCCGCCAAGCTCCGGGGGTGGGACTCGAACCCACAACATCGCGGTTAACAGCCGCGCACTCTGCCAGTTGAGTTACCCCGGATTAAGGTGTATTGAGTTCGCCTGCCGAGAAGGCTGGTACTAAGGGTATTCGTCCGGACTGCCGCGAACTGTAGCGGGAAGCGTCACGACGCCTCGCTCGACTTCGACGTGACAGTTCGCGCAGAGGAGTACGCACTTCGCCGCCTCAGCTCGCAGCGTGTCGAGTGCGAGCGACACTCCTTTGGCGTTGACCTCGAGCCGCTTCTGGCTGGGGTCGAGGTGGTGGAACTCGAGCGCGCCAAGGCAGCGGTGGTATCCGCAGATCGCACAGCATCCGCCGGCCTCGTGCACGAGGATCTCCTTCACCTTTCGCCGGCGACGCGAGACGGCGTCCGAGCGGCACTTGACGCAGCGGTAGTACCCGCGCCCTTCCAGGAAGAAGTCCGTCGTTCCGTGATGGCGACACCGCATCCTCGCCACGAGCAACCCCGCCTCCTTCGCGCAGGCTGCCTCGTCGGCAGCACGCCGCCCGCCCGTCCTTTTCGTGCGAAGTCCGTACCGCTTCAGCCAGTATCGAACGGTCGCCTTGCTGAACCCCAGGCCCGCGGCGATCTCGGCAATCGTCGCGCCGCCATCCACGAGCGTGTTCAACCTCTCTTGGTCGATCCCGCCCTGCGCCGCGTGCGTCTCGCGGTAGGGCGACTCGAGGCCGTGCTTCCGGACCCAGTACGCGATCGTCGCAGCGTCCTTCCCAAACCTGCGCGCGATCTTCTCGATGCTCTCGCCTTGCGCGAGCAGCAGCTTCAGTGATTCCTTGTCCACGTTCGCTCTCTCATGTAGTCGAACGTATGTTTGCGAATAGACCGGACGGAAAGCCGCTGGAAATAGCCACAATTCCGCAACAACCTGCTGCGTGCCGGGTGAGCAGGCGCGAGCGCCGGCTCGTCGTGGACCACTGGTCAGCCACTAGGAGCCGGGCCGAACTGCGAGGATGACGGGATGGACACCACAAGCATCGATCAGGCGTATCAGCAGCTCCAAGGGGAGTTTCAGGACGTGGCGAACTCGATTCAGGGACTGGCGCAGAAGCTGCAAGCAGCGGCTCAGACCGGGGATGCGAATGCCAGGGAATGGCTGCTCGACCTCAAGCAGATCGCGCTCGACGTCAAGGACGAGCAGGTCCAGGTGAACGGGCTGCTCCAGGCCATTCACGGGTTCGTCGACAACACGCATCAGCAGTACCAGCAGCAGTACCAGCAGATGCCGCCCCAGATGGCTCAGCAGATGCCGGTCGGGATGTTCGGGGGCGGCGGTGGTGGCCGGGGCGGGATGCTCGGCGGCTTCCTGAACAGCGGCTTCGGTCGCGCCATGGAGATGGGCGCCGGCATCGGGCTCGGCGAAGACCTGATCAACAGCATCTTCTAACGCGCGCCCGCCCTCTTCCGCTCAGAAGCGCACCCGTCCTCTTCCGCTCAGGAGCGCGCCCGCCCTCTCCGCTCAGAAGTGCGCCCGCCCTCTTCCGCTCAGGAGCCGCCGCTCACACCGCCCGCTCGAGCTGCGCCACGACCTTGTGGATCGCCTCGAGCACGTGCTCGCGCTCTCGGGCGAGCGCCGCGATCCCCCCGCTCCCGCCGGTGGCGCGGGCCCGGCGGATGGCTCGGTCGAGCCGCGAGCGCTCGAGCACCAGCAGCGCATGCTCGAGGCGCTCGGCGCTGACCGCGCCGGCGCGGCCGGCGCGCTCGACCAGACCGGCGATCGCCCGGGCCAGATCCTCGTCATCGTGCGGGAGATCGGCCATCGGCGTGCGCGTCCGCGTCGCCAGATGCTGGGCGGCGCGGCGCATCAGCTGACTGGTGAGGAGCTCTTCCGGGTCGATCTGGGCGAGCGTCGCCTCACCCCGATCGGGGAGCGCGATGCACAGGGCCAAGAACGTCCGCTCGGCCCGGACGCTCTGGTCGATCACGCGGATCGGCGGTGCGCCGCCCCCGCCCGGCTCGTGAGTCGCCGCGGCCGACGGCCCGCCGGCGCCGGCCACGAGCGCCGCCACGCGCGTCTCGGTCAGCTCGAGCCGGCTCGCCACCCGCCTCAGAAGGTCCTGGCCCAACTCGTCGCGCGGTAGTTCCGTCAGCACGGGTTGAAGCTCCTCGAACGCTCTGGCACGGCCCTCGGCGCTCCGCGTGTCCGCACGCTCGAGTATCCGCTCGACGTGGAACGCGATGAACGGCGCCGACGCCTCCACCCGCTCGCGTAGCGCGCCCGCGCCGTCGCGCTCGATCAGCTCGGCCGGGTCGGTCCCCTCGGGGAGCGGCACCACCCGCAGCTCGAGCTTGCGGCCGGAGGCCAGCCGAGCGGCCCGCAGCATCGCGTCCTGGCCGGCGCGGTCGGCGTCGAGGCACAGCTCGAGCACCCGGGCCACGCGCTCGAGCTCGCGCACCTGCTCCTCGGTCAGCGCGGTGCCCATGATCCCGACCGCGTTGCGCAGCCCGGCCTGGTGGAGCGCCAGGACGTCCGTATAGCCCTCGACCAGGATCATCCGGCCGGTGCGAGCGGCCGCGGCGCGAGCCAAGTCGATCCCGAACAGCTGCTCTCGCTTGTGGTAGAGCTCGCCGTCGGAGGTGTTGAGGTACTTCGGCTGCTGGTTGGCGCGCATGGCGCGGGCGCCGAAGCCCACGACGCGACCGCGGGCGTCGGCAGCCGGGAACATGATGCGTTCGCGGAAGCGATCGTAGACCTGCCCGGGACGCGACTTCGAGCGCTGGACCAGCCCCGCCGCCAGCAGCTCGTCGTCGCTGAAGGCGGCGCGGCGCGAGACAGCGAGGAGGCGGTCCCAGGCGCTCGGGGCGTAGCCGACGCGGAACTCGCGCAGGGTGTCCTCGGTGAGGCCCCGGCCGAGCAGGTAGTCGCGCGCCGGCCCGGCTTCTCGGGCCTCCCACAGGTAGCGGGCGTAGTAGGCGGCGGCGCGCCCGAGCAGCGAGTGCAGCCGGTCCCGGCGTTGCCGGCGCGAGGCCGCCCGCGGATCCTCCTCGACGGTCTGGAGCTGGACGCCGAAGCGGTCCGCCAACGCCTCCAGCGCGCCGGTGAAATCGAGGCCTTCGGTCTCCATCACGAAGTTGAACACGTCTCCCGAGGCCTGGCAGCCGAAGCAGTGGTAGAGCTTGTCATCCGGAGTGACATGGAAGGAGCCCGTGCGCTCGTCGTGGAACGGGCACGCTCCGAAGTAGCTGTTGACGCCGGCCCGTCGGAGCTCAGTGCGGGCCCCGACGACCGCCAGCATGTCGGCGGCGTCGCGTACGCGGTCGCGGGAATCGGCGGTGTAGCGCGTCACGGAGCGAACGCCACCGGCACGGTCAGCTGCTCGAACTGGCGGATGCAGAAGCGGTCGGTCATGCCGGCCAGGTAGTCGGTCACTCGGCGGGCCTCCTCGGCGGGTGGGATCGACTCGGGGATCTCGTCTGGATGGGCGCAGTAGTGCTCGAACAGCGTCCGCACGACCAGGTCGATCTTGGCGTGCTCGCGCGTGGCCTCCGGGCCGAGGTAGACGCGCTCGAACATGAACGAGCGCAACTCCATCATGGCCGCGCCCACGACGTCGCCCTGGACGATGTCGCCCGCCGCGTCGGACTGCTCGACCAGGTCGTGCACGAGCGCGTCGATCCGGCGCTGTCCGGTGTCGCCGAGGATCTCGATCGCCCCGCTCGGAAGATCGGCCGATGAGATCACCCCGGCCCGGACGGCATCGTCGATGTCGTGGTTGATGTAGGCCACCCGGTCGACCAGCCGGACGATCTTGCCCTCGAGGGTGGCCGGCTCCTCGGCGCGACCCGAGTGATGGACGATCCCGTCGCGCACCGGCATGGTCAGGTTCAGGCCGCGGCCGTCGCGCTCGAGCGTGTCGACCACCCGCAGCGAGTGCTCGTGGTGCAGGAACGAGGACCCGAAGCGCTCCGACAGGCAGCGATCGAGCGCCGCCTCGCCGATGTGCCCGAAAGGCGGGTGCCCGAGGTCGTGTCCCAGCCCGATCGCCTCGACCAGGTCCTCGTTCAGTGCGAGCGCCCGCGCCACCGTGCGCGAGACCTGCGTCACCTCGAGCGTGTGGGTCAGGCGCGTGCGGTAGTGATCGCCGCTGGGCGACACGAACACCTGGGTCTTGTGCTTCAGACGGCGAAACGCCTTGCAGTGGACGATCCGATCTCGGTCGCGCTGAAACGGAGTTCGCAGGCCGCATTCGGCCTCGGGCCGGCCCCGCTGCGCTGGATAGGACCGGGTGGCCAGCGGCGAGAGGTCACGCTCCTCGCGGACCCGGATCCGCTCGGCGAAGGCGGCCGCCACCGCGCCCGCCGGGTGCTCGTATCCGGCCACCAGGAGATCCTCGCCCACGGCTCGATTCTGACAGCGCGGGCCGGGCGAGGCGTGCCGGCGTGCCAAAGTCGTCACGCATACAGGAGCGGACGCAGCCGCACGTGCGCGTGATGCTCAGCGGTCTCGGCGATCGCACGCTCGGCCTGACGAAGGGCCAGCTCGGACGCGTCGGGCGCATCCGCGAGCGACCGGCCGACGGCGTCGACCAGGAACGTGTAGCCCTCCTGCCCCAGCGGGAATGATGCCGCCTCGCAGGCGCTGCAGACGACGCCGCCGGCGGCGGCCGAGAAGCCACGCAGATGCTGGGGCTCGCCGCACGCCGCGCACGAGCCGAGCTGCGGGAGGATCCCCGCCGCGAGCAGCAGCTTCAAGCGGAAGGCCAGGCCGTTGGCCGCACGCGCTTGGGCTGGATTCGATTCGAGCAGACCCAGCTCGTTCTCGAGCAGGCGAAACACCTCGGGATGAGGCTCCGGCGTCTCGAACAGCCGCGACACGGCATCGCAGGCCCGCGCGGCGGCATCGAGCGTCGCGGCGTGCTCGCGAAGCCCTGGATGAGCGGCCAGCGTGTCGACGCTCGTGACCGTGTGGAGGTCTCCCCGGCCCACGTGCAGCACCATCCGGATGCGGAAGAACGGCTCGAGCCGGGCGCCGAACCGGCTGCGGGCGCGCCGGGCCCCCTTGGCGATCGCGCTCACGCGCCCGTGCCCCGGGGTGTACACGTGCACGATCCGGTCGGCCTCGCCGTAGCGGATCGAGCGCAGCACGATTGCTTCGGTCTTCAGCGGGGCCGGCATCGCCCCGCGCAGGTCTCACCGTGCGACCGCCGCGCGGTCGCCCAAACCGCCGCTACACTAAATGAAGCTATGAGATCCGTCATCCTGTACACCACCGAGGCCTGCCCGCTCTGCACCGGTGCCAAGACGCTCTTGGCCCGGCGCGGCATTGCCTACGAAGAGATAAATCTGGCAAGAGACCCGGACGGTCGCGATGAGCTGGCCCGGCGCACCGGGATGATCACCTTTCCGCAGATCGTGATCGATGGGCAGACGATCGGCGGGTTCGAGGAGTTGCGCGCAGCCGATCGCGACGGGCGCCTCCAGCAGCTGCTGGCGGCGTAGCTACGCGCCGAGCGGGGTAGCGGCCCGCGCAGTCGGGGCGCCGGCACGGGCCGCGGCGCGGCCGGGCGGTGCCGCGCGCCCCGGAGTCGCGCGCGCCGGAGCGCCCTGACGCGGCCGAGGCTGGCAGCGCTCGCACACGTACGTCCCCCGCCCGCCGACCACGATCTTCCGGATCGGACTGCCGCAACGCGGGCACGGCTGCCCCGCCCGGAGGTGGACCAAGAACCGATCCTGGAAGGAGCCGCGTGCGCCGTCCACGTGGCGAAAGTCGTCGATCGATGCGCCCTTGGCCTCGATCCCCTCGCGCAGCGCCGCCTCGATCCCCTCGTGCACCCGGGCCCAGTCGGCGCCGCTCAGGCGCCCGGCCGGGCGAAGGGGATGCACTCCCGCTCGGAACAGCGCCTCGTCGGCATAGATGTTGCCGACGCCGGCGATCCGGCGCTGGTCGAGCACGAACGCCTTCACGGGAGCGATCCGTCCCCGGGCCAGCGAACGCAGATGCGCCGGTGTGAACTGCGCCGTGAGCGGCTCGACGCCGATCCGCGCGTCCAGGTACGCGTCGCGTGCCACGGCGCCGTGCACCAGATGGCCGGTCCCGAACCGGCGTGGATCGACGTACACCAGCCGGTGACCGTCGTCGAGCTCGAGCCGCACCCGGGTGTGGGGCGGGTCGACTGCCGGGTCGAGCAGCAGCGTGCCGGTCATCCGCAGGTGCATCAGCAAGTAGCGCTCTCCCGAGAGCCCCCACACCAGGTACTTGCCACGCCGGCCGATCCGCTCGACGAGCGCTCCGTCGAGCTCCGCCTGCACCGGCTCGGGCGGACCCGGACGCGTCCAGCGTGGGTCGAGGATCTCGGATGAATCGATCGTCCGGCCTTCCAGATGGGGCGCGAGCTGGCGGCGGATCGTCTCGACTTCGGGGAGCTCGGGCACGGCGCCTTCAGGCTAGATGAACGACCGGCCCGGAAGCTCGGACGCCCCGCCGCCCGTCAACCAGGCCAGAACGCTGGCGCCCACGTCGGCCAGTGGCCCGTCGTGCCGGCGCGAGCGATGCCCCGGGAAGCTTGCCAGCAGCGGCACGTGCTCGCGCGTGTGATCGGTCCGCGGCGAGGTCGGGTCGCATCCGTGGTCGGCGGTCAGCACGAGCAGGTCCCCGTCGCGCAGCAGATCGAGCCACTGCGCCACGGTGGCGTCGATCTCGCGCAGAGCCGCGTGGAAGCCGTCGACGTCGTGGCGGTGGCCGTAGACCTGATCGGTCTCGACGAGGTTGGTGAACACGAACCCGCGCTCCAGCGACCGGATCAGCTCGGTCGTCTCGGCGAGTGCCCGGGCGTTGGTCGCGCCGGGATGCTGGACGTCGATCCCGATTCCCGCGAACAACTGGCCGACCTTGCCCACGCTGTGCACCTCGACGCCGGTTGCCTGGAGCGCCTCGAGGTAGCTGGGCGCCGGCGGGGGGAGCGCGAAGTCGCGCCGCCCGTCCGTGCGCTTGAAGTTCGGCGCCGCACCGGTGAACGGGCGGGCGATCACGCGCCCGACGGCGTGCTCACCGGTCAGCCGGCTGCGGACCTCGCCGCACACCCGGTACAGCTCCTCCGCGCCGACCCGCTCGACGTGAGCGGCGATCTGGAGCACCGAGTCCTGGCTCGTGTACACGATCAGCGCGCCGGAATCGAAGTGCGCGGCTCCGTACTGCTCGATCGCCTCGATTCCGTTACAGGGCCGGTTGCACAGGACGTCGCGCCCGCTCGCCCCGGTGACGATCTCGATCACCTCGGGCGGGAACCCGCTCGGATAGGTCGGAGACGGCCGCCGGCTGACGACCCCCATCAGCTCCCAGTGCCCGGCGGTGGAGTCCTTGCCGAACCCCAGCGCATGGAGGCGCCCGTGGAGCACCGGGCTCGCGGCTGCCGGGACGCCCTCCAGCGGGGCGGCCGAGCCGAGGCCCAGCCGGCCCAACGTGGGCAGCTCCAGGCCCCCGGCCGCGTGTGCGAGGTGCCCGAGCGTGTTCGTGCCGGCGTCGCCGTAGTCGGCGGCATCGGGAAGGGCGCCCACGCCACAGGCATCGAGGACGACGACGAAGGCGCGTCGATCGGGCCGGTCTGGGCGGCGCGCACCGGGCACGCCGGGCGATTCTAGGTGCGCTCGATCTGGGCGCGCGGGTGCGCCTCGAAATACACGTCGCGCAGCCGCTCGGCCGACAGGTGCGTGTAGATCTGGGTCGTGCCGATATCGGCGTGACCGAGCATCTCCTGCACCGAGCGCAAGTCGCACCCGCCGGCCAGGAGGTGGGTGGCGAACGTGTGCCGCAGCGTGTGCGGACTCATCCGGTGCTCCAGTCCCGCGCTGCGGGCGTGCCGCTTGACGATCTTGTACAGCCCCTGTCTCGTCAACGGCGAGCCTCGGAGATTCACGAACACACGGGGCTCGTCGCGCAGACCGACGAGCCGCGGTCGGCCCACCCGCACGTACGCCTCGAGCGACTCGATCGCCTTGCCCCCGATCGGAACGATGCGCTCCTTCGACCCCTTCCCCCGTGCGCGCAGGATGCCGTCCTCGAGATCCAGCGCCGGCAACTCGAGGCTCACCGCCTCAGAGGCCCTGAGGCCGCAGGCATACATCGTCTCGAGCAGCGCGCGGTCTCGAAGCGCGGCCGCCGAGGTCCCGCGCGGCTGGGCCAGCAAGCGACCCACCTCGTCGCGACTGAGGACCTTGGGCAGGCGACCCCGGGAGCGAGGGCCCCGCAGCTCACTCGTCGGGTCGTGGTCGATCAGCTGCTCGCGGCGCAGGTGCCGGTAGAACGAGCGCAGGCACGCGACCTTGCGCTGGAGGGTCGCCGGCGCCACCGGTCGACGCTCGGCCGCGCCGCTGGCCAGCTCGGTGAGGAACTCGCTGAGCTCGGGCGGCGAGATCGTGAGCGGATCGAGCCCGCGGCGCTCGAGGAACTCCCCGTACTGCTGAAGGTCCGAGCGGTAGGCCTCGAGCGTGTTGCGCGACAGGCCACGTTCGAGCTCGAGATGGGCGAGGAAATCGAGCGCGAGGTCGATCAGCCGGGGTGGGCTGTGCGGGGCCTCTGTGGTGGCCATCCCCGCGTATTCGTGCTGTAGATCGCGGGTCCTGCCGGGCGTTCAGCGGGCCAAGCGCCGGGCCAGCCAGAGCAGGCCGATCAGCGACTTGGCGTCCTCGCAATCGGCGATCGCGTCGTCCAGGCGATCCAGCGGCCAGCGGACGATGTCGATCCGCTCGTCCTCCTCGGCCTCGCCGGGCTCCTCGGCGTCGGCCAGGTCGGTGGCGAAGTACAGCCAGACGCGCTCGTCGGTGAAGCCCGGGCTCGAGTAGTAGTCCATGATCTCCTCCCAGCGCCCGGCCTGCTTGCCGATCTCCTCGCCGAGCTCCCGCTTGGCCGTCTCGAGGGGAGCCTCCCCTTCCACGTCGAGCTTGCCGGCGGGGATCTCAAGCGAGTCGGGTGAGCCGATCGCCTCGCGCGGCTGACGGGTCAGCCAGACGTGCGAGCCGTCGACCGGCACGATGCCGACCGCGCCCGAGTGCCACACCTTGTCGCGGGCCACCTCCTTGCCGTCGGCGTGGCGGAAGTGCTCGATGCCGGCGCGGAAGATCTTGCCCTCCCACTTGGTCTCCTCGCCGATCAGCTCGAACTCCGAGCTCACGCCGCCGCCTCCTCCATGATCGCGAACGCCACTTCGAGCATGCCCTCGAGCGCGTCGATGCTTACGCGCTCGGTGGGCTCGTGATTGCGTTCGGTGCCGTTGGCAAGGTTCGCGCACTCAAAGCCGCCGGCTTGGAACGCGTTGGCATCAGATCCGCCACCCGTGACGATGTGCCGGGGCTCGTAGCCGCAGGCTCTGAGCGCGCGCTCGGCCACCTCGATGTGCGGCGCTCGCGCCCGTGTGCGGTAGCCCTGGAACAGGTGCTCGACGGTCACGTCGAGATCGCATTCGGTCGCATTGGCGGCATCCTGGAGGTGATCGACCATCTGGGTCGCCACCTGCTCTACCCGGCTGTCGTCGAGGCTGCGCGCCTCTGCCTGGACGCGGCAGCGCTCCGGGACGACGTTGATCGCCGTTCCGCCGTCGATCCGGCCGACATTCGCGGTGGTCTCCGCATCGAGCCGTCCCAGCTCCATCGCCGCGACGCCACGGGATGCGGCGAGGACCGCGCTGCGCCCGTTCTCCGGGTGCAGTCCCGCGTGGGCGGCTCGGCCGTGGAAGTCGGCGACGATCCGGTAGTGGCTGGGAGACGCGAGCACGATCTCCCCCACCGGAGACGCGTGGTCGAACACGTAGCCGAAGCGGCTTCGCAGGCGGGCCACGTCGAACTCCTTGGCCCCGGCCAGCGCCGTCTCCTCGCACACGGTGAGGACGAGCTCGAGGCCGACCGCAGACGGCGACGAGCGCGACGAAAGAGAGCGGACGAGCTCGAGCATCACGGCCACGGCCGCCTTGTTGTCGGCGCCCAGGATCGCGTCGTTGGCGTTTTCCCATCCACCGTCGACCACCACGGGCTCGACCGGCGCCATCAGCGGGACCGTGTCCAGATGGGAGCACAGCAGGATGCTGTCCGGGCCGGTGCCGGGCAACCGCGCGAGCAGGTTTCCGGCGTCCGAGCCGACGGCCCGTCCGGCCGCGTCCTCCTCGACCTCCAGTCCCATCTCGTTCAGCTCGGCCGTGACCCAGTCCGCGCACTCCCGCTCGTGCCCGGACGGGCTGGCGATCCGGCAGAGCGTCGCGAACGTCTCGTTCAGGCGCTGGCGCGAGGCCTCGCTCGCGCGCCTCACGTCACGCCGGCGCGTGAGGGCGCGGCGCCGTCGGCGGGCGTGGCCTCGGCGCGCTCGCCGCCCCGTTCGGCGTGGGCCCCGCCCCGTTCGGCGTGGGCGCGGCCCGGTTCGACGTGGGTGCGGCCCCGTTCGGCGTGGGCGCGGACGGCGCCCACGAACTCGCGGAACAGCGGCGCCGGCCGCTCCGGACGCGACTTGAATTCCGGGTGGTACTGCGAGGCGACGAAGAACGGATGGTCTTCCCGCCGGAGCTCGACCACCTCGACGAGCCGCTCATCCGGTGAGGTACCCGAGAACACCAGCCCCGCCGCCTCGAGCCGCTTGCGCAGGTGGTTGTTCACCTCGTAGCGGTGGCGATGGCGCTCGTACACGACCGGCTCGTCGTACAGAGCGCGGATCAACGTTCCGTCGTGGAGCTTCACGGGGTCGGCGCCGAGCCGCATCGTGCCGCCCATGTCGGCGATCTCCTTCTGCTCGGGGAGCAGGTCGATCACCGGGAAGGGGGTCTCGAGATCGAACTCGGTCGAGTTCGCGCCGTCCATGCCCGCCACGTGGCGCGCGAACTCGCACACGGCGATCTGCATCCCCAGGCAGATGCCCAGGTAAGGGATCCCGCGTTCCCGCGCGATCTGCGCGGCCCGGATCTTGCCCTCGATCCCGCGCCCCCCGAAGCCGCCGGGGATAAGGACGCCGTCGGCATCCTCGAGCGCCTTCGCGACGGCGGGATCTCCCACCGACTCCGAGTCGATCCAGTCGATCTCGACCTTGCAGCCGTAGTGCACCCCGGCGTGGCGCAGCGACTCGGCGACCGACAGGTAAGCGTCCTCGAGCCGGACGTACTTGCCCACCAGGGCGATGCGCACCTGCTCGGCGGCCTCGCTGGCCCGGCGGGTGATCGACTCCCACCCGCTCAGGTCGGGCGCGGGCGCCTCGATCCCGAAGTGCTCGCGCAGGATGAAGTCGTCGACGCCCTCGCGGTGGAAGACGAGCGGCACCTGGTAGATGTCGGGGACGTCGTGGCCGGAGGCGACGGCTTCCACCGGGAGGCTTGCGAACAGGGCGATCTTGCGGCGGATGTCCGGCGAGAGCACCGACTCCGAGCGGCACAGCACCATGTCCGGCGCGATACCGATGCGCCGCAGCT
This sequence comes from uncultured Solirubrobacterales bacterium, assembly GCA_963818675.1. Lineage (GTDB taxonomy): Bacteria > Actinomycetota > Thermoleophilia > Solirubrobacterales > Solirubrobacteraceae > Palsa-465. Next base: position 574,475 of record CAWFTE010000010.1, on the reverse strand, counting down.
CGTTGACCGAGTGCTGCGTGGGCTTGGTCTTGAGCTCGCCCGCGTGGCCCACGTACGGGACCAGCGTGAGGTGGATGAACATGCACCGGCGCCGGCCCGCGTCGACCGGGAACTGGCGGATCGCCTCGAGGAACGGCAGCGACTCGATGTCGCCCACCGTCCCGCCGATCTCGGTGATCACGAAGTCGACGTCGCTCGACTCGGCCATCAGCTTGATCCGGTGCTTTATCTCGTCCGTGATGTGCGGCACGACCTGGACGGTGGCGCCGAGGTAATCGCCGCGGCGCTCACGCCGGATCACGCTGTTGTAGATCCCGCCGGCCGTGACGTTCGAGGCCCGATTGGTGTTGGCCGAGGTGAACCGCTCGTAGTGGCCGAGGTCAAGGTCCGTCTCGGCGCCGTCCTCGGTGACGAACACCTCGCCGTGCTGGTAGGGCGACATGGTCCCCGGGTCCACGTTGATGTAGGGGTCGAACTTCTGCAGTTGGACGTCGAGACCCCGCGCCACCAACAGTCGCCCGATCGATGCCGCCGCGATCCCCTTGCCGAGTGAGGAGACGACTCCGCCAGTTATGAAGATGAACCGCGTCTCGCCTGGAGTCATCGATCGACCTCGAGTGTAGTTGCCTCTCGCAAGGTAGCGGCCGAGGCGGACGAACCGCGGGCGGACCGTGCGGGTTTTACGCGGCCCGCAGGAGCTCGCGAGCGTGGCGGCTCGCGGCGCGGTCGCCTTCGCCGGCGCCGAGCATCCGGACCAGCTCGGCCACCACGGCCTCGCCGGCAAGCTCGCTCACCCGGGTGGTCGGGGGCACCGTGGCCGAGTCCTTGCTGATCGTGAAGTGCCGTTCGGCCAGGGAGGCCACCTGTGGCAGGTGGGTGATGCAGAGGACCTGTCGGCCCTGAGCCAGGGCGCGCAGATGCTCGCCCACGGCCCGGGCGGTGTGGCCCCCGATGCCGGCGTCGATCTCGTCGAACACGAGCATCGCGTGGTCTCCCGCGCCCGCGCCCGCGCCGCTGCCCGCGCCGGCGCCGCCGCCCGCGCCGGCGCCGCTGCCGCTGCCGCTGCCGGCACCGGCGCCGCTGTGGGCGACGCTGAGCAGGGCCAGCATCACGCGCGAGAGCTCGCCGCCGGAGGCGATCTCCCGCAGGGGCCCCGGCTCGAGGCCGGCGCCGGTCGAGATCAGCAGCTCGACCGTATCGGCGCCCCGGGGCCCGCATCCCTCGGTGCGCGGGGCGAGCGCGACCTCGAAGCGCGCATCGGGCATCGCCAGCTCCGCCAGGCGCTCCCGGACCGCCTCAGCCAGTTCGGGCGCGGCGCGCTCGCGCGCGGCCCGAGCCGCGCCGGCCAGCTCCTCAAGCTCACCGCGGGCCCGCACCAGCTCCTCCTGCGCGGTTTCGAGCGCCTCGTCGGCTCCGGCGAGCTCCTCCTGCCGGTGCCGGCAGCGCTCGGCGTGGGCCAGCACCTCGGAGATCGTTCCCCCGTGCTTGCGCTCCAGGCGGGCGAACTGGGCCAGGCGCTCCTCGACCTGCTCCAGGCGCTCCGGCGAGCCCTCCAGGGCCGCCAGCCGCGCCCGGAGCTCGCCCGCCAAATCCTGGGCCTCGTAGCGCAGTTCGGTGAGCCGGGCGGACAGCGACTGCAGCTGCGGGTCGATCGCGCCGGCCGCCTCGAGCGGGCGTCCCGCGAGGGCCAGCAGCTCGCAGACGCCGGCGGGGCCTTCGTGCTCGGGGCTGAGGGCGTCCACGCCGCCCGCCACCGCCGCGCGCAGCGTCTCCAGATTGCGCAGCCGGTCGAGCTCGGAGGTGAGCGCATCCGCCTCCTCCCGGCTCGGCGCGACCGCCTCGATCTCCGAGAGCTCGAACGCGACCAGGTCGAGCTCGCGCTCCCGCGCTCCGGCCAGCCGGCCGAGCTCCGCGGCACGGGCCTCGAGCTCGCGGACGCGCTCGTAGCCCTCGGCCATGCGCGCGCGCAGGGCCGCCTGCCCAGGGCCGCAGTGAGCATCGAGGGTGTCGAGCTGCGCGGTCGAGAGCATCAGCCGCCGGTGCTCGTGCTGCCCGTAGAAGGCGAGCAGCCGGCCCCCCAGGTCACGAAGGTCCGCCACCGTGGCCGAGCGCCCGCACACGTACGCGCGCGTGCGTCCGTCTGGCCACACCCGGCGGGCCAGGACCACCTCCTCGGCCTCGGCCGGGAGCAGCTCGGGGCGCGCCATGCCCGCGGGGAGCGAGAACGTACCCTCCACGTACGCTTCGGCTGCGCCGGCGCGGACGATCCCGCTTTTTCGCGTTCGGCCGCCCAGGAGCAGGTCGAGCGCGTGGGCGAGCAATGTCTTGCCCGCGCCTGTCTCGCCCGTGAGGACGTTCAGACCCGGGGCCAACCGGAGCTCGGCCCGATCGAGCAGCAGGAGGTTCTCGACGCGCAGCTCGTGGAGCATGGCCGGGGTGTACCAGGCGGGGGTGACGGATCGGGAGGGGCGGTGGCGCAACGGCCCGCGCGGCCCCCGTACCGGCCTACCGGGTGCTCGCCAGCCGCCCGAACCTCGCCCGCAGGCGCTGGTAGAACGTGGCGCCAGCTACCTGAGCCAGTGAGCCCTGGCGCTGCACGAACCGGGCCTCGACCTTCTCGCCCGGTGGCAGCACGCACACCGGCCTCCCGTCGACCGTGACGTCGACAGGCTCCTCGCGCGAGCGGTTGTGCACGGCGAGCACGTCGGTCGGCGCCACCACCAGCGCCCGCGCGGTAAGCGAGTGAGGCGCGATGAACGAGACCACGAAGCCCTCGACCCCCCAAGCCATCACCGGGCCGCCGTTGGCCAGGTTGTAGCCCGTGGACCCGGCCGGCGTGGCGACGGCCAGGCCGTCGCAGCGGACCCGGCCGACCTCATCCGGTCCGACCGCATACGCGAGGTCGGCCACCCGGCTGCCCTGCTGGCGGTGCATCGACACGTCGTTGATCGCGAGCCACTCGCCGGCGCTTCCCGAGATCCCGATGCCGGGCAGGGACAGCACTTCGAAGTCCCCCGCGAACGCCAGCTTGAACCCGCGCGGCGCGGCCTCCCGGTCGACGGTGGCGAGAAATCCGATCTCGCCGTAGTTGACCCCGAACACCGGCACTCCGGTGCCGGCGTATGTCCGCAGCCCGGTCAGCACGGTGCCGTCGCCGCCGAGGGCGAAGCAGATGTCGACATCGGCCCGCACGGGAGCGTCGAGCTCCAGGCCGGGGGCCGGATCGAGCTCGTGCTTGCGGGTCTCGCCCGGATCGAGGCGCAGCACCGCGCCCGCTTCGCGCGCGAGCTCGAGCAGCATGCGCAGCGCGGGCCCGGTCTCCGCCGGCCGCCGATGGGTGAGCACGGTGGCGGTACGCACCGGCTTCACGGCTCGATCTCCGCCGCCGCCGCCTCCAGATCGTCAACTGCGCCGGGGCGTCCGGCCTCGGCAAGCCATGCGAACGACTCGCGGTTTCCCTTCGGCCCTGGAAGCCCCGAGCTCGCGTACCCGAGCACGTTCACGCGGAGGCTCGCGGCGGCCTCGCCCACGGAAACCAGCGCCCGGCGGCGCACGGCCGCCTCGCGCACCACGCCGCCCTTGCCCACCTGCTCGCGCCCCACCTCGAACTGCGGCTTGATCAGAGCCAGGCAATCGAAGCGCTCGGCCGCGCACGACAGCACAGCCGGCAGAACCTTGCTCAACGAGATGAACGACACGTCGATCACGATCAGATCGGGCGCGTACGGGAGCTCGTCGGGGTGGAGCGACCGGGCGTTGCGGCGCTCGATCACGGTCACCCGCGGATCCGAGCGCAGCCGCCAGTCGAGCTCGCCATAGGCCACATCCACCGCGACCACATGCGTGGCCCCGCGCTGGAGCAGGCAGTCGGTGAAGCCGCCCGTCGAGGCCCCGACGTCCAGGGCGTGTCGTCCCGCCACCGGCAGCCCCAGCGCGTCGAGCGCGTTGGCCAGCTTGATCCCGCCGCGCGAGGCGAACTGGGGCGCGCGGGTCACCTCGATCTGGACGTCCTCGGGCACGAGCTGGCCCGGCTTCTCGGCCCGCGTGCGCCCGGGCAGGAGCACCACGTCCCCGGCCAGCACCGAGGCCGCGGCCCGGGCCCGCGAGGGATATACGCCCCGCTGGGAGAGCAGGTTGTCGAGGCGGACGCGCTTCATCGGCCGGGAACGGTACGTCAAGCGCGGCCCGGGCACGACCGCGGCAACGGCGCGACCGTGACAAACGTCACAGTGCACGCGCGGCACGGGCGCGACCATACGGGACGAGTTCGGGGCGCCGCTGGACGCGGCGGAGCCGAAACCTCCCCCGAACCTTCACAAGCAGACATATCTCTCCTCCCTGGAACGGCCCGCCTCGCAGCGGGCCGTTCCGCTTTCGGGGGAGGCCGGCCTAAGCGGCGCGGCGCTCAGATGGCGGCGGAGATCGTCTCCTGCGCCCAGCGCAGCGCGTCCATGTAGGCGATCCCTACGGCCGCGCGATGGGCCTGGACGCTCTCGGTACCGAAGTTGGCCACCTCGTAGTCGATCACGGCCTGGAGGATCGCGCCGGCGGGACCCTCGCGGCGCAGGAGGGCGGCGCCCAGCTCGTCGGCGAGCGGGAGCTCGGCCATGATCATCTCGAGCGGACGGTCCAGAAGCGCGTCGGCCACCGAAAGCAGCCCGACTGTGAACAGCGCGTCCGGTCCCACGTCGCCTCGGCTGGTTCCGAGCAGCTCGCACATCCGGGCCCGGGTCAAAGCGGTGACGGACAGCTCGCGCGGGGTGCTCGGGCCGCCGGTCAGCGCGATCATCAGCGCCCAGCGAGAGACGCCGCGGGCGCCGAGCATCATCACGGCCTGCTTGATCGACGCGATGTTGCTGCGCAGCCCGAAGTACGCGGAGTTGATGTAGCGCAGGAGCTTGACGCTCAGGCCGACGTCGTGGTCGATCACCCGCTCGAGCTCCTCGATGCTGGCCCTGTCCCCCTGGAGGCGGACGAGCGATACCAGCGTGCTCATGCCGGCGACCGGCACGTCGCGCACTGCCTCCACCTTAGGGGTGTTGAAGAACTTTCCGGTGAACAGCACGAAGCCGACGCCCTTGGCGACCTCGTAGGCCTCGTGATCGGGTACGCCCACGGCCAGCGGGCTCGCCTGTCCCGCCAGGATCGCCTTGACCGCGCGGCTCGCGTCGGTCTGCTTCCAGGTCGACAGGTCCACCTCGACCGTCCCGAACAGCTCCAGGAGCGCCGGGTCGACGTCGGGGCTGGGGAGGTCGTAGAGCGCGAGCGCATAGCCGCGGCTGGCCAGGCCCTCAAGGACGTCGCGCAGCTCGGGATCGGTGGCCGTCTCATAGGAGACGCGCAGCATCACGCGGTCCGGACGAACGGGAGGGATTCCCAGCGTCAGCAGGAGCTCACGTGAGACAGGCAGATGCGCGAGGCTCGCTCCCACCAGCTCCTCGAGCCCCACCACGCTGAGCACATCACCGAACAGGCGGGTGGCCGAGGGCTCGTCGTCCTTTCGCGGATAGGCGCTGGCATACGAGACCCGGTAGCCGGTGACGCGCATCTCGCGGTCGACCACCGGCTGGCGTGAGATGAACACCTCACGCGGCTGGGACGCCTCGGACTCGCTCTTGACCGACTGTACGGACATCAGACGCGATGTCGGCAAGCCCGTGCAAAACCTGACATGCCCGGGGCTGTATAGACGCGTATTTGAGCCGCCGGCCGCTGTCCCGCCCGCCGGATCCAGCCCGGATCCCGCCCGGCCGCGGCCGCGGCCGGGGCCGGGGTCAGGCGCTGGTCAGCCCGCTGTACTCCGCCACCGCGGCCTCGATCCGCTCGGCGATGCGCTGGCCGGTGAAGCCGACCTCCTGGTGGAGCAGCTTCGGCGCACCGTGGGTCACGTAGCGGTCGGGCAGCCCGACCCGCAGGATTGGCGTCCCGCCCGCCCCGAGCCCGGCGTCGGAGAGCGCCTCCCACACCGCTGAGCCGAATCCGCCGGCCAGAACCCCCTCCTCGACCGTGACCAGGAGGTCGTGCTCGGCGGCCAGTTGGGCGGCCAGACCCACGTCGATGGGCTTGGCAAACCGGGCGTCGGCGACGGTCACGAACAGGCCGTGGTCGGCCAGGATGTCCGCCGCCTCCAGAGCTTTTCCGACGCCGGTGCCATATCCGAGCAGCGCCACGCGCTCGCCTTCGCGGAGGATCTCGCCGGATCCGATCTCGAGCCCGACTGGCTCCTCGGGCAGGGGCACGCCGATCCCCTCGCCGCGCGGGTAGCGCAGCGCCACGGGCCCGTCGTCGTATTCGAGCGCCGTGTGCAGCATGTGGACCAGCATCGCCTCGTCCCGCGGCGCCATCAGCACGATGTTGGGCAGGCAGCGCAGGTAGGCGATGTCGAAGGCGCCGTGGTGGGTGGGGCCGTCGTCGCCGACGAGTCCGGCCCGGTCCATCGCGAACACCACGTTCAGCTTCTGCAGGCAGACGTCGTGGACGATCTGGTCGTAGGCGCGCTGGAGGAACGTCGAGTAGATCGCGGCGACCGGCTTGCAGCCCTGGAGGGCCAGCCCGGACGCGAGCAGCACCGCCTGCTGCTCGGCGATGCCCACGTCGAAGTAGCGATCCGGGAGCTCGTGCTGGAGGATGTTCAGGCCGGTGCCGGAGTTCATCGCGGCCGTGATGCCGAGGATGCGGGCGTCACGCTGGCACTCGCAGACCAGGGCGTTGCCGAACACCTGGGTGTACTGAGGGGGAACCGGCTTGCCGAACGTGGGCTTGCGGGCCGGGACGGCCGGCGCCCCGTTGCAGATCGACTTGGGCTTGGCCGCGTGCCACTTCTCCATCCCCTCCAGCCCGCCCTCCTCGGCCGGCGCGAAGCCCTTGCCCTTGACGGTGGCGCAGTGGATGACCACGGGACGCTCGGCGGTGAGGGCCTCGCGCAGGGCGCGGCGGACCGCGCGCACGTCGTGGCCGTCGATCACCCCGATGTAGGCGAAGTCGAGCTCCTCCCACCACATGTCCGGGGCCCAGAAGGCCTTCAGCGACTCCTTGAGGTGGGGGCCGAAGCGCTCGAAAGCCGCCCCGATCCCGGCGGGAAGCTTGGTCAGCCCCTCCTCGACCTCCTCGCGGGCATGCCACAGCTTCGGGTTCAGGCGCACCCGGTTGAAGTAGCGCGACAGCGCGCCGACGTTGGGCGCGATCGACATCCCGTTGTCGTTGAGGAGGACGACGAGCGGAGTTCCCAGACCGCCCGCCTGGTGAACGGCCTCAAACGCCACGCCGCCCGTCATCGCGCCGTCGCCGACGACAGCCACCACATGGGCGTCCTCGCCGTGGCCCCGTCGCATCGCTTCCTTGAGGCCCACCGCATAGCCGATCGACGTCGAGGCGTGGCCGGCGCCCATGATGTCGTGCTCGGACTCGTGGATGGCGCAGAACGGGGCCAGCCCCTCGTACTTGCGGATCGTCTGCAGGTGATCGCGCCGGCCGGTCAGGATCTTGTGCGGATAGGCCTGGTGGCCGACGTCCCACAGGATCTTGTCGCGCGGGGAGTCCAGTACGGAGTGGAGGGCCACGGCAATCTCGCAGGTCCCGAGATTCGCCCCGAAGTGGCCACCGATCTCGCCGACGGTGTTGATGATGTGCTCCCGCACCTCCTGGGCGACGGCTTGGAGCTCGTCGTCGCTCAGGCCATGCAGGTCCTGGGGCTTGTCTATCCGCTGAAGAAGGTTGGGCATCCGGGACCTTGGCTACACGAGGGTTTCTAGAAGGTTCGGGTGGCGATGAAGTCGGTGATCGTCTCTAGCTCGAGCGCGGTACCGGGAGCTGCCTGGGTGAGCGCGGCGCGCGCCCGGTCGTGCGACTGCTCCGCCAGCTCGCGAGCCCCTTCGAGTCCAAACTCGGTCACGTAAGTACGTTTCCCCAACCGTTCGTCGCTACCTCGCTGTTTGCCGAGCGCCTGGGGGGATCCGGTCACATCGAGGATGTCATCCACGATCTGGAAGAGCACGCCCAGCTCGCCCGCGAAGGTTCTGAAGCTCGACATTCTTCCAGCTTCGACGGACCCGGCGAGGAGTAGCACGCACTCGATGCTAGCCGCGATCAGCCGTCCCGTCTTGAGCTCGTGTAAGCGGCGCAACCCGTCCGCGCCCTCCGGCGCCCGCCCGGCCACGTCGATGTACTGGCCGCCGACCATGCCCCGTACCCCGGTGGCGCCGGCCAATTGACGCGCCGCGGCCAGCAGGTGCACCGGCTCGGCCTGCTGCTCGGTGAGCAGCAGGGAGAAGGCCTCCGCGTACAGGCCATCCCCGGCCAGGATCGCCACCTCCTCGCCGAACGCCCGGTGGCAGGTGGGCTTGCCGCGGCGCAGATCGTCGTCGTCCATCGCCGGCAAGTCGTCGTGGATGAGCGAGTAGGTGTGGATCAGCTCGAGCGCGCCGGCCAGCGGGAGCACCCACTGGCGCGGCTTTTCCAGCGCCTGGGCGGTGCCGAGCGCCAGCACCGGCCGGATCCGCTTGCCGCCCGCCAGCAGCGAGTAGCGCATCGCCTCCTCCAGGCCGGTCGTGGCGGGCTCCGTGGAGAAACGCAGCGACTCCAGGTAGGCGTCAACCTCGGCGCGGAGGTGCTCGGGGTAGGCGGGCGCGGCCGGCGCTCCGCGCACTAGGAGGCCGGCAGCGGCAGCTGGCCAGGCAGGTCGGGGAGCGGCTCGAGTGCGGCGCGCATGTGCTCGTCGACCTGGGCGCTCGCCTCGGCGGCCAGGTTCGAGCACTCCTCGATCAGGGTCAGGGTGGCGTCCGGATCGAGGTCTCCGGCGCGCAGCCGCTGAGCCGCGTCGTGGAGTCGCTCGCTGAGCTCGGTCAGGGCGTCGGTCACAAATGCGGAGGTTACAAGGACGGCGGGCGGGTGGGCGGCGTGAAGCCGGATTCACACGGAGGCGGGGAACGAAAGCGCGAAATATCGTGGGTTTTGTTCCCCGCCCTCCCGACCAGGCCCGGTTCAGGGTCGGACGGCGCACTATCCTCGGAGCGCCTTGCGCTTCGGGATCTTCTACGAGCACCAGCTGCCGCGGCCGTGGGCACCCGACAGCGAGGCGCAACTGTTGCGCGACGCGCTCGAGCAGATCGAGCTGGCGGACCGTCTGGGATTCGACTACGCGTGGGAGGTCGAGCACCACTTCCTGGAGGAGTACTCGCACAGCTCGGCGCCCGAGGTGTTCCTCGGCGCAGTCTCGCAGCGGACGAAGCGGATCCGCCTCGGCCACGGGATCGTCAACGTGATGCCGTCCGTCAACCACCCGGCGCGGGTGGCAGAGAGGGTGGCCACGCTGGACCTGATCTCGGACGGGCGGGTGGAGTTCGGCACCGGCGAGTCGAGCTCGGCCGCCGAGCTGGGCGGCTTTCTCATCCCCCGCGAGCGCAAGCGCGAGATGTGGCGCGAATCGCTCGACGCGATCGCCAGGATGTTCGTGGAGACACCGTTCGCGGGGGTCGACACCGAGCACCTGTCGATGCCGCCGCGCAACGTGGTCCCCAAGCCGCTCCAGCTCCCCCACCCTCCGATGTGGGTGGCGTGCAGCCGGCGGGAGACGATTCACCTGGCCGCGCGGTGCGGGATCGGAGCGCTCTCGTTCTCGTTCGTCGAGCCCTCCGACGCCGGCAAGTGGGTGCGCGAGTACTACGAGATCATCGCGTCGGAGGAGTGCGTCCCGGCGGGCTTCAGCGTCAACCCCAACGTCGCGATCGTCCTGCCGATGATGATGGCCCGGGAGGAGTCCGAGGCGATCGAGCGGGGGATCGACGGAGCCCACTTCTTCGGCTATTCGCTGGGGCACTACTACGGCATGGCCCAACACGCCGCCGGCGTGACCGACGTCTACGGCGAGTTCGAGCAGCGCCGCGAGGAGGCGGGATTCGCTCGCGACATCGTCCGGCCCGAGCAGGCCCCCCTGGCCGTCCGGCTCATGCAGGCCGGCCTGGGGTCGCTGCGCGGAGCGGTGGGCACGCCGGCGCAGGTGACCGAGCTCCTAGAGGCCTACGAACAGGCCGGCGTTGATCAGGTGATCTTCGTCCTCCAGGCCGGCCGCAACCGCCACGAGCACATCTGCGAGTCGCTCGAGCTGTTCGCCTCAGAGGTCATGCCGCGCTTCGCCGAGCACCGCGAGGAGCGGGAGGCAGCCAAGGCGGACGCGCTCCACGGCGCCATCGACGCCGCGCTGGCCCGGCGAGAGCCCCCGAGGGGCCTTCGCTCGCCCTACCTGATCGACGAGGAGACGGAGCTGGAGCGGGCTCGGCGCCGCCAGCGCCGCAGTGGCGCCGACAGCGGCAACCGCCGACCCGCGAGCGCGCAGGCGGTCGCCGACCTCGCCACCGCCCAGGCCCGCGCCGCGCTGCGCGCCGGGACGCTCAAGCTGCTGGCGAGCCTGATCGGTGGCGCCGGCGACGCCCAGATCGAGCGGCGCTTTGGCTCCTTCGTCGTCCAGCGGATGATGTTCGAGGCGATGGCGCGCGCGTTCGATCCCAGCGCCGCGGGCGGCTTTCAGGGAAGCCTGGTCTGCGAGCTGACGCGCCCAGCCACCGGGCGTGCCCCGCTGACCTGGACGATCCAGATCGCGAACGGCAGCGCCTCGGCACGCCGCGGCGCCCCGCCGGACCCGAGCCTGACCGTTCGCTACGCGCTGGCCGACTTCATGCGGATGGCGGCCGGGACGCTGGACCCGGCCACGCCGATTCTCGAGAACCGGGCCCAGTTCGAGGGCGATCTCGCGCTGGCCGCCCGCTTGCCCGAGATGTTCGGCGCCGCCTCGCCGTACTGAAGCCGAAGTCCGCGCTCAGAAGCGCAGCAGCGCGCCGATGCCGCGAAACGGCCCGAGATCCGGATGGTGGCGCACGACCATGACCTCGGCGTCCTGGGCCAGGGCGGCCTCGACGGCCGCCTCGCGCAGATGCTCCACGTCCTCGAGCTCGCTCCCGTCGGCCGGGCAGCGCCCGTCGGAGACCTCCACCGTGAGCAGCCCGCACGCCGGGCAGCGATGCCCGTGTCCGTCGAAATCCGGCGCGAGCAGCAGCTTCTCCACGCGCCGCTCGTTCAGCGCCTGAAGCGTGTCTTCGGGGCCGCCCACCCCGCGGCCGCTCCCGCCGACCCCGGCCCGCAACCGATCGAGCGCCTCGCTCTCCAGGCGCTTGTCGTCCTGCTCGGCGAGTGGAGCCAGCGCCGCCTGTACCTGAGCGGCGTTCGCGCTCGCGACGTCGACCTCGACCCGTCCGTCCGCCAGCGATCCCCGCACCTCGTCTGAGAGCATGCCCTGCAGTCGCGGCACGATCTCCGGCGGTCCGCCGAGCGCCAGGCGGTCGAACCGGTCGCGCCGGCAGCTGCGGTCGAGCAGCTCGGCCACGCGGCGCAGGTGATCGTCGACCTCCTTCTCGACGCTGCGCTCGTAGCGCGGCTGGGACAGGCCGCCCTGGTCGTGCTGGCCGTGGACGTCGTCGTGGAAGCTCCGGCGCTCCTCGAGCGCGTCGGCCGGACCGGTGAACATCCGGGCGTCTCGCCGGCTGACGAGCAGCGCGCACCAGCGCCGCTGGCCGGTCGCCGCGACCATCGGCTCGACGTAGGGGCTGTGCTCGATCACCACCCGCCCCTCCACCGGGCGGGGCAGCTGAACGGTCTCGAACAGCTCGTCGCGGCTCGAGCAGAACACCGCCAGCGCCCGCGCTCCCTTGAACGGCGGCTCGCGCGAGAACAGGTAGTCCCGAACGCGCTCGAGGTCCTCGCGCAGCGCGATCAGCTCGTCGTGCTCGAGCTCGGACATCCGGTCCACCTCGCGGGCGGCCCCGTCGATCAGCGATCGGATCTGCGAGGCGCGAGCGGGGGCGGTGGCGAAGCGCTCGGGATCGAGATCGAGGTACAGGCTGATCACACGGTGGCGCGGGTGGGCGGGTCTCCGGTCCACCAGCCGCCGGGCCGCTTGCTCGACCGTACTCACGCAGCCCCGCCTACCCGGGGCCCATGCCCGAGTAACCGGTGCACGAGAAGCGCACTACGGCAGGATCGTGAAGCGCAGCCGCACCGGGGGCGACTGTACGCCGGTGCTCGGCGTCGTTGCGCTGATCGTGACCGTGTAGCGGCCTGGGGGCAGCCGGTGTCCGTTCGCCAGCACTCCGCGGAACGCCGAGCGGTTCGTGCCCGAGCCTCCCCAGGACACTTGGCTGCCCAGCGTGACCGTGCGCAAGCAGCCCCGATGACCGCGGTTGCGCCGGTTCGGCGCCACGCACGAACGGCCGGACCTGCGGCCCGGGACCTGCTCGGTGAAAACGAACCGGACCTGCGCGGGCTCGTTCAGCGTGTAGGCGAACGCCGTCCCGACCGGCCCCGGGGGCCCGGGCCGGCCGCCGGGCCCGCGGCCGCCGGGCCCGTGGCCGCGCCGCCGGGCCGGCTCGCGCCAGCGACGGTACGCCTGGCGCGCCGAGCTGAGCGCGGGCGGCGGGACGTAGATGACGGTGGTCTGCGCCTGCGAGGTGCTACCGAACACGTTCTTCGCCACGGCGGTGATCGTGTTGGCGCCCGGGTTCAGGCTCACGGGGGCGCTCCACGACCCCCCCGTCCCGACCGGCACCCCCTGGCCGTTGATCGTGACGGCGCTCAGCCCGGTCTCGTCAGCCGCCACGCCCGATGCCGTCACGCTCCGCTGCGCAGTGTCGATCCCGGCGCGCGGCGCCGTGATCGAGATCGTGGGGCTCCACGCTCGCTCGGCTGCGCCGGCTTCCGCCGCCACCTGACCGGCGAGATAGCCGTCGGAGTAGGTGAAGGCGAGCGGCACCGACCCGCTCCCCGGGATCGTGAGGACGTAGTGGAGCTCGACCCAGCTGAGGTGATTGCTGTTGTTGGTCGTGGCGACGATCGTCTCGCTCGTCGGCGGGTTCGAGAAGGTGACGGCTCCCTGGGGCGTCGCCTCGCCGCCGTCTGGGGTCGAGGCCGACCCCTTGACGAAGAACGAGCCCGGGCCGGGACTCGACGGTCCCGGCAACGTCTGGCCGGCGATCGTGTACGGGGTCATGCCCGCGCCGGTCCACGGGAAGTTCAGCTCCCCATCCGAGTTGCGATGGAAGAAGTCGTTGTCCTCGAGCAGATCGACCCGGTGTGCCGCGCCATCGGTGCTGGAGAAGGTCTGGACGACGCTCGCGACGCGGCCGGCGTGGTCCTGCATGATGTGCATCGTCACCTGCACGCCGGTCGGGGCGAAGCTCGTGCAGCTCGCCGCGGTCGGCGGGTACAGGCCGCCGGGGCTGCAGCGCACCACCTGATCGGTCTCGTTCAGGGTCAGGTCGCCCGTGGCCGGGTCGATCGAGTACGAATAGGTGAGTGAGGGGAAGCCGGGCTTGCCGGCGCCGGTGTTGCCCATGAGCGACCAGGCGTTGCCCGCGAGGAACCCGTCGACGCCGTCGACCTGAAGCTCCGAGCGAGTCGGCGTGATCGTGCTGCCCGCGCCGCCGTTGGCGTTCGAGAACCAGGCGTTGCAGTAGTCGAGGGACTCGCTCGGGGCGAGCGCCGACGCGGCGCCCCCAAAGGTCACCGGGTCGTAGCTGTAGGACTGGCCGATCGAGCAGCCGCCCAGCGACGCGTAGTCGAACGCCCCCGCCGCCTGGGACACCCACAGGTAGTAGTACTCGTACTTGCCGGAGTTGCGGCCGCTCGGCACCGCGACGTTGTAGTTCTGGCCGATGTCGAGGACCGGGCCGGCGTACGGCGAGGGGCTGCCGGGCGCATAGTCGGTGCTGTCGCCGGCCGGAACGGCTCGCAGCACGCACGTCTCGCGCGCGATCGCGGCCAGCGACCCGCTGACCGAGAACGAGCCGTCGGCGGCGACGGGGACGTTGCTGGCCAGCTGCTGCGATCCGGCGCCCGGCCCGCCGGTGCCGGCGTAGCAGTTCGACGTCGACCTTGTCGCCCTGGTGCCCGTTGGTGGTCCCCCCCACGGTGATCGCCTCGCCGTTCGGTATCACCTGGTTGTCGATCAGGTACGGCGTGCCCGCCGGCGAGGTCACGGCGATGCTCGAGCTGGTCACGGCGGCCGATGCCGGCGCCGCGCCGGCCGCCCACAGCCCCGCCACCGCGCCCCAAGTCGCGAGCCCGAGCCTCCAATCCAAGTGTCTCACTGCACCCCCAACGCCCTCGATTGCTTCCCTACGACCACCCATGATGCCGTACCGGGGCTCCCGATGCGCCACGGGGCGCCACCGCCGCTCACGCCGCGCCACCGCCGCTTACGCCGCGGCATCGAGCGCCGCGTTGACCAGGGCATCCGCGCGGGCGTTCTGGGCCCGGGGCACCGACCTGATGCTCCACTGGTCGAACCCTCGCAGGGCGCCCATCGCCTGCTCGTACAGGGGCCTCATCGCGGGATGCTTGACCTTGTAGACGCCGGTCAGCTGGCGCGCCACCAGCTCGGAGTCGTTTACAAGCTCCACCTCGCGCGCCCCCAGCGACCGAGCCTGTTCGAGCCCGCGCAGCACCGCGCGGTACTCCGCCACGTTGTTGGTGGCCACGCCGATGGTCTCGGCGAGCTCGTCCACCAACTCCCCGGCGGCGCTTGTTATCACCACTCCGATCGCGGCGGGACCCGGGTTGCCGCGAGCGCCACCGTCGACGTGCAGGACGAGCTTCGAGGGCACCCGGGGCCGGGGTCAATCCGTCGCGAGTTGCGGGAGCTCGCCGGTCACGCGATGGCGGCGGCGGTCCCGCAGAGATCGGTTGCCGCCCCCGGAAGAGCTGCGATCGCGCCGGGAGCCGTGGCGCCGGTCCACGATCACGGTCACGTTCGGATCGTCGGCGTAGTAGCGCTCGAGCTTCTCGAACAGCTCATCCGACAGAGCCTCCGGGACGACGCAGTAGATCATCGGCGCGATGGTAGACAACGCTCCCACCCGTCCGCCATCCGACGTTCGTCCAGCGCGTCGGGATACTGACGGGGTCAGATGTCCAAGGCGAGCGAGCCGTTTTCGTCCGAAACGGCGTTCGGCTGGCGCTCCTCGGGCTCCAGCTCGTCGAGCTCGATGCCCTGGTCGGCCACGCGGACGGTGGGCACGTCGTCGCGCAGGTCGATCTCGTATCGGTACCAGCAGAGCTCCCATCCGACGACCACGTTCACCACGCTCGGCTGAGTCGGGGCCGGGCGGACGGAGACGTCCGGTGCGCCGAGCGATCGCGCCACCCCGGCGACCGTCCTGCGGTGCTCGGAGCCGTTGAACACCTCGACCGCCGAGGCGATCTTGTGCTCGTCGCTGGTCGGAACCGCGTGCACCCGCCGGGGCTCACGCGGGCGCTCCCGCCCCCGCGGCTCCTCGCGGAAGCGGTCGCGCATCCGCCTCGGGGGCGGGGCGGGAACCGGGTCCGGCGCCGGCGCTTGCGCTGCCGTGGGCGCCGGGGTCTCCGGACGTACCGGGGTCTCCGGACGTACCGGGGTCTCCGGACGTCGCGCCGGGGTCTCTGGGGGCGCGGGCGCTTCCCGAGACGCCGGAGCCCATTCGTCCTCCGCCAGGAATCGCTCGACCTGCGGCTCGGCCGCCGGCCGGCGCTCGCGTCGCCGGCGAAGCCGGCCAATCAGCGAGCGGCGGCGATCCGAGCCGCTGCCGCGGTCGTCGATCCGGGGCAGCGTCCCCTCGCGGATCCAGCCCTCCTGGACCGCCCGGGTCGTGCACAGCTCGCACACGGAGCGCCGCGCCGAGCCGTCCAGGTACACCTGGGCCCGCTCCCCGCGCAGGAGGGTACGACCGCACACCTCGCAGGTGGTGTAGGCGGTGGAGGGGCGAATGTCCCTGGTAGCCACGCCCGTCGACTGTACCGCTTCGCGCGGCGGGCTCGGCCTCAAGCCTTGACGGCTTCCTTCTCTGCGCGCGCCTCGTCGACGACCTTGCTCGCGAGGTGTCCGGGGACCTCCTCGTAGCGGAGGAATTCCATCGTGAACTCGCCCTGGCCGCCGGTGATCGAGCGCAGGTCGGGCGCGTAGGAGAGCATCTCGGACATCGGGACCTCGGCCTTGACCTCGGTCATGCCGGCGCCCACGGGCTCCATGCCGAGCGGGCGACCGCGCCGGGAGTTGAGGTCCCCGATCACGTCGCCCACGGCGTCTTCGGGCACGTTGACCGTGACCAGCATGATCGGCTCGAGCAGTACCGCCCCGGCCTGCTCCAGCGCCTGCCTCATGGCCAGCGATCCGGCCAGCTTGAACGCCATCTCGGAGGAGTCGACCGTGTGGTAGGAGCCGTCGTAGAGCCGGACCCGTACGCCCTTGGTCGGGTAGCCGGCCACCACGCCCTCCTGCATGGCCTCGAGCACTCCCTTCTCGACCGCGGGAATGAACCCGGAGGGCACGACGCCGCCCTTGATCGCGTCGACGAACTCGAATTCTCCGGCATGGAGCGGCTCGATCTCGATGTGCACGTCGCCGAACTGCCCACGGCCGCCAGTCTGCTTCTTGTGCCGGCCGTGCGCCTTGGCGGGCTTTCTGATCGTCTCCTGGTAAGGCACCCGGGGCGGCTTTAGGTTGACCTCGGCCCCGAAGCGAGACTTCAGCCGCTCCACGATCACCTCGACGTGGACCTGGGAGAGCCCGGCCACGATCTGCTCGCCGGTCTGCGCGTCGCGGTGCAGGTCGATCGTCGGGTCCTCCTCCTGCAACCGGCGCAGCGCGGTGAACACCTTCTCCTCGTCGCCCTTGCTCTTGGGCTCGACCGAGAACGCCATGACCGGCGCCGGTAGCTTGATCGAAGGCATCGAGATCGGCTCGTCGCGCGCGGCGAGCCAGTCGCCGGCCTTCGTCTCCTTGAGCTTGGCCACCGCGCCGATGTCGCCCGGGCCGAACTCGGTGGCATGCCCGGTGTGGGCGCCCTCGAAGGTCACGAGCGTTCCTACGCGCTCCTTGGTGTGGGTGCGCGTGTTCAGCACCTGCGAGTCCTGCTTCATCGTGCCCTGGTAGACGCGGAACAGGTTGATCCGTCCGGCGAACGGGTCCGCGCGGGTCTTGAACACGTACGCAAACAGCTCCTTGTCCTCGACCGGATCGAGCGTGACCTCACCCACGTCCAGGCCGCCGTGCTTGACCGGCGACGGGAGGTCCTCGACGATCGCGTCGAGCAGGCGGTTGGTGGCCAGGTTGCGCGTGGCCACCCCGCAGGTGACCGGGAACATGCTCCCGTGGTTGGTCCCGTCCTTCAAGGCGGCGACGATCTCCTCATGGGAGATCTCCTCCCCCTCGAGGTAGCGCTCCATCAACGCATCGGAGGACTCCGAGACCTCGTCCATCAGCTTCTCGCGGTACTCCTGGGCCTGATCGGCCAGCTCGTCGGGGATCGGGATCGCCTTGCAGTTCTCGCGGCCGGCGCCGGTGTACTCGTAGGCCTTCATGTCGACCAGGTCGATCACGCCCGAGACCTCCTGCTCTGAGCCGATCGGGATCTCGGTCGCCACCACGTGCTGGCCGAAGGCCGACTTCAGCGAGTCGAGCGCGCGGAAGAAGTCGGCGCGTTCGCGGTCGAGCATGTTCACGAACAAAAGGCGCGCCAGGTCGAGCTCGGCCGCGCGCTGCCACAGGCGGGTGGTGTGCACCTCGACGCCCATCACCGCATTGACCACGAACACGGCCGACTCGCACACTCTCAGCGCACCCAGCGCGTCGGCGATGAAGCTCGAGTCCCCGGGCGTGTCGATCAGGTTGACCTTGCGGTCCTGCCACTCGAAGGTGGAGAGCACGGCCGAGATCGACATCTGGCGCGCCTTCTCGTCGGGATCGGAGTCCGAAGCGGTGGTGCCGTCGGTGACCGAGCCCATCCGGTTGATCTGGCCCGCCTGGAACAGCAACGCCTCGTGTAGCGACGTCTTGCCAGTGCCGCGGTGGCCGACGAGGGCCACGTTGCGGATGCGATCCGCGGCCTTGTGCATCTCATCTCCTCTCGCTCGGGTGCCTTAGCGCGAAGATACCGGGCCTCGCTGCGCTCGGCATCCGTGGGGCCGGGGAGGCGGGCTCAATGCCCGCCGGCCGCTAATCCAGCTCTCCCGCGAGCTTCGAGCGAAGGCGGAGCACGGCCTTGGTGTGCAGCTGCGACACCCGCGACTCGGTCACCCCGAGCACCTCGCCGATCTCTCGGAGCGTCAGGTTCTCGTAGTAATAGAGCGCGACGACGAGCTTTTCGCGCTCGGGCAAGGCGGCGATCGAATCGGCGATCCGGTCGCGCAGCTCGGACTGGTCGACCAGGTGCTGGGGATCGGGGGCGCCGCGGTCGGCCAGAGTGTCGAGCAGCGAGACCTGGTCGCCGGTGGAGTCCGACACGCTCCAGAGCTCGTCCAGGGCAACGATCGTGGAGTTGGAGATCTGAAGCAGGGCGTCTTGGAAGTCGGACACGCTGATCTCGAGCTCCGTGGCCATCTCCTCGTCGGACGGGGCGCGCTGGAGGCGGGCCTCGAGCTTCTGGTTGGCCCGCTCGAATTCCCGCGCCCGCGCCCGCACCGACCGGGGCACCCAGTCGAGGGTGCGGAGCTCGTCGATGATCGCGCCTCGGATGCGGGTGATCGCGTAGGTCTCGAACTTGATCTCCCTCGTGAGATCGAAGCGCTCGATGGCGGAGATCAGGCCGCCCAGACCGTAGGAGATGAGATCGGCCTCCTCAACGTGGGCGGGAAGCCCCGAGCTCATACGGCCCGCGACGTACTTCACGAGGGGCGAGTAGGCCACCACGAGCCGCTCGCGCGCCCGGTCATCACCGGTGGCCTTGTAACGCCTCCACAAGTCCTGCAGCTCGATCGCCTTGACGTTCGTTTCCAGTTCTCCCCTCCGGTGGTCAGGCTCGAGGATGAGCGCGTGCGTAGGCAGACCGCAACCGCGACGCCTCGACGCGAGTGTAGACCTGCGTGGTGGAAATGGCCGCGTGGCCCAGCAATTCCTGGATCGCGCGCAGGTCCGCGCCGCCCTCCAGCAGATGGGTTGCGAACGAGTGACGGAGGGCGTGGGGATGGACGTCGACGGCGGCGGCCTGGCGAGCCCACGTGCGCAGGCGCCGGCGCACATCCGAGGTGGACAGGCGCCGGCCGCTCTTCGACAGGAACACCGCCGTGGAGTCGCCGGTGTCGAGGGCCGGCCGCCCTCGTGTCAGGTAGCGCTCGAGCGCGCGCAGCGCGTGCTCGCCCGCCGGCACCACGCGCGTCTTGTCGCCCTTGCCCTCCACCCGAACGCTCTCGGAGTCGAAGTCGACGGAGGAGAGCTCGAGCGTCACGAGCTCCTCCGCCCGCAGGCCGCAGGCGTAGGCGAGCTCGAACATCGCCCGGTCGCGCAGCTCGAGCGGGCTTCCGGCGGGGATCCGGTCGAGTAGGTCGGCGAGCTCCGAGGGCTTGAGCACCCGGGGCAGGTGAGCGGCGCGCCTGGGCGAGGAGAGCAGCTCGGCCGGGTTCTCGCGGCGGGCCCCGATCTCCACCTGGACCCGGAACAGCCCCCGCAGCGCGGCCAGCTTCCGGGCGACGGTCGTGGGCGCGTTCCCGCGAGCGGACAGGCTGGCGGCGTAGCGGCGCAGCGCGCGGACCTCCGCGGTGGCGGGATCGAGTCCGTTGGCGGTAGCCCAGCGCCCGAACTGGAGCGAGTCGATGCCATACGCGGCGCGGGTCTTCTCCGCCACCGCGCGCCGGCGGAGATCCTGCTCGAACGCCTCGATTGCGTCCTGCCAGGCAGGTCCCAGGGTCGCCACTAGCTGACGTCGACGAGCGTCCCGATCGGTGTATACGGGTAGACCGCGTGCGCCTCGGAGTAGGGCATCTCGACGCAGCCGAGGCTCTGCGCGGACCCGTATGAGGCGCGGAGGAACCCGTGGAGGGCGTCTCCGCCGTTGAAGTAGCTGACCCATGGGACACCGGGGTCGTCGTAGTGGCTGCCGTCCGGGTTCGTGCCGCTCATCGTCACCGATGGTGCGTGCTCGAACACCGCGAAGACTCCCTGCGCGGTCGGCGCCGACGCGATTCCCGTATTGGCGGGCCCGGTGACTACGGTCTTGCCGCTGTGCCACACGTCGATGCTCTCCGGGCTGGCCTCGCTCACCTGCACGAACGTATAACCGAACGAGGAGTCGTGGCCGGCGATCGCGGCGCCGATCAGAGCCTTCCAGACGGCGGCGCCGGCGACGCCGTCGGCGGTCATGCCCCGGTCGTTCTCGAACGCCATCACTGCACCCTTGGTCATCTCGCCCGCTGTGCCGGGCTGCCACATGGAAGTCAGGGCCGATGGCACGTTGCCCCAGCGCCAGGTGAACGACCCGTGCGGCGGGTTGATCGCGGCGGCTTCCTGCGCCGCGGGCGTGCCCGCCGCGGGCGCCCCGCCCCACTGGAGCGGGAGGTAGCCGAGCTGGGCGAGCAGCTGCTGGAGGCGCAGGGTCGAGCCGGCGGGGACGTTCCAGGTTCCAGTCGAGCCATTCGCCGCGCCGGCCAGCTGAACGCCGGCAGGAAGCGGGATGTTGACGCTGGTCCCCAGCCCGTAGCCGTAGCCTTGGGGCTGGAACTCGATCGCGTGGCTGTTGACCTGGTGCCACGCGCCGGTGGTGCCCGGAACGACCGGCGGGCGCGAGCTGCCGAGCGCCTGGGCGATCGGCTTCGAGAAGGTGAGGGTGATCGGCGTGGCTGGTCCGATGGTCGATCCGGGCGGCGGATAAGCGACCGCCGCGGCCTTGGCCCCGGCGGGGAACCAGCTGATCAGGGTCGGCGGCACTACCTCCCACGACCGCGGCGCGCCACCTACCCAGACCGAGCCCGCCGGCGAGGTCCGGTCGAGCGTGACGGAGGACTGAGGAGCGGCCAGGACCCTCCGCTGGAGGTGACCCAGGGCGCCCGCGGTGATCTCCGACACCGGCGCGTTGAACCGGATGCGCAGCGGCGTCGCGCCGGCCAACGTCAGGTACTGCTCGGTGGGATGAGCGCTCGGGGTGGTGAGCGTGAGGCTCAGGCGCTCGGTGGCGCCGCCAAGCCAGGCGACCGACCCGGCGCGCTTCACGGTGGCGTACACGGTGACCTGCTCGCCCGCCGTCACCAGATGCGCGGGCCAGATCTGCTGCCCCTTGAGCGTGACGGGCAGGCTGTGCCTGTCGCGTCCGGCGGTTGCGCTGAAGTTCTCGATCCGCCCGCCGCCGAGCGGTAGGTCGACCTTGGCGAGCGCGGCCGAGTCACTCGAAAGGCTTGCCCTGGAGGTGGTCAGCGCGATCACGGCGGCCGCCACCCCAACGATCACGAGCACGAAGAGGCCCCCGACCACGTACCGGCCACTACCGCCGTGGCGCGGCCTGGCGGTCACGCCGCGGCCAGATCGGCGGGGCCGCCCCCGCTCGCTGACTGACGGACGTAGGTATGAGACGGGCGCCACTTCAGGCGAATGGTACCTGTGAAGCCGGGCGCACAATCAAGCAGGGAGGCAGGATGTGCAACGTGTCTTTCACGGAAGCGCCTCAGGAGCGAGGGCGAGCGAGCGCGCGTTCGAGCGCGTCGAGGACGTCCGGACGGGCCTGATGGGCGAGCTCGTAGCGGCGGAGCGCCTCGAGCGCATCCGGCGCCAAGGAGGGGATGAGGTCGAGCAGCTCCGCCGGGGTGAGCCGGTCGTAGCCGGAGGGCGCGGCGTCGCCGGGGGCGCGCTCCGGGGCCGTGCGGGTGGCGGCCGACTGGACGCTCGGGCTCCAGCGCAGGAACTCCTCGAGGTCGGGCTCGTAGCGGTATTCCTGGCCGCCGCTGCGCAGCAGAGGGCGCAGGCGCTGCTGCGCGCGCAGACGCAGCACGGCCTCGCGGCTGGTGAACCGGTACGCGTAGCCGGTGGCCTTCAGCCGGCGGTTGTCGAGTCCGCGGCCGTAGCGCAGTTGCCGGATGACCTCCACCGGGATCTGCAGGCCGAGGCGGCGCAGCTGCGCCGCCGCGAAGCCTGCGCCCCAAGGCGGGAGCACGGGAAGCATCGCCTTGCCGAGCAGCGATACCACCTCGGACAAAGGCAGGATCCCGTCGCCCGCGGCGTTGTAGCAGCCGGGGAGGTCATGGCGCGCGGCGTGGGCGAGGGCACCCACAGCGTCGTCCTCGTGGATGAATTGGAACCGGGGGTCGAAGCCCAGCACCGCCGGCACCACTGGGAGCCCGAGCAGGGCGAGGTGAGATCCCCGTTGCTCGGTCCCGATCTCGTCGGCCAGGCGGATCACCGTCACCGTGCGATCGCGGTGGCGCGCCGCGAACTGGTTGATCGCGCGCTCCGCCTCGACGACGTCGCGCTCGATCTCGCTGCGCGGTGGCCCGCGGCGGGGCAGCTCCTCGGGGATGAAGGCCGGCGCATCGGAGCCGTAGCCGTAGTACTGAGCCGATGACTTGAACACGAGCTTGCGCAGGGTGGGCCCGGCGTCCGCGCAGGCGGCGAGCACGCTGTGGGTGCCGGTCACGTTGACCTCGTGGGCTCGGCCGAGCGGCGCGAGCATGGGGTCCGCGATCAGGCGGATGTCGACCACGGTGTCGATCGCGGCGGCCCGGAGTATCCGGCGCAGCAGCCGATGCTCGACGTCCACGCGAACGAACTCGGTGCGCTGCAGCTCGTGCTTGGGGTCCTCGAGATCCACGCCGATCAGGGCCTCGACCTCGGGCTGGCGCTCGAGCGCCTGGGCCAGCCGGCCGCCCACGTACGAGGACAGCCCGGTGATCAGGATGCGGCGTGACTCCACCGCCAGGTACTACCCAGCGACCGCCCCGCCACGTATCAACCAAGCCACGCGCTGCGCCGATGGGAGACCATCTCGAGCAGGTTCTCCTGGATCAGGGCGCGGATGTCCTCGGCCAAGGCGTCCGCGCCGGGCCGCTCGGCCTCGACGTGCACAGGCTCGAGGAAGCGGATGGTGAACTTGGCGGGAAGCGGGATGAGCGGCGCCAGGCGCACGCGCGGCAGGCGGGTCAGGCGCGGCAGGAACGACAGCGGCGCCAGGACGGGTACGGCCTCCTCGGCGCCGACCACCGCGACGGGAACGATCGGGACCTGCGCGCTGACGGCGGCGTGCACGAAGTTCCCGTGCTCGAACGGCCGCAGGCGGTAGCGCTCCTTGAGCGGCTTCGCTGGTCCGGACGTTCCCTCCGGGAAGATCAGCACGAGCTGGCCCTCGTCGAACAGCAGCCGGTGAAGGTTGGCTGGATGGTCGGCGACCCCGCCGATCTTCGTCACGAGCATCCCGACGCCGGGCACGTCGGCGAGCTTCTGGTCGGTCACGAACGTGACGGGGCGGGGATTGGGGTGCTCCTCGCGGACGGCCTTGGCGATCATCGCGGCGTCGGGCGGCAGCGCGCCGGCGTGGTTGGCCACGAGCAGGGCCCCGCCCTCAGGCGGAACGTTCTCGACGCCCTCCACCGCGACGCGGAACCAGTAGTGGTAGAGGAACTCGTACAGGGTGCGATCGACCAGCGCCTCGACGCGCTCGGAGCGCCCCCAGTCGTCGACGTGGCGGTCGGGCTCGAGGCCCGGGAGGTAGCGGCGCAGCGCCTCCCCGGTAACAGCCGGTTCCAGGTCGGTTCCGGCGCTCGGCTCGCTGTCACCGGCGGCGTCTGGCACCGGGTCGACCCTAGCGCGTGACGGCGCCCTCGGAGGCGCTCGAAACCAGCCGGGCGTATTTGGACAGCGCCGGCCCCGGGTGGGGCCGCTCGGGTGGCCGGTAGTCGCCGGAGCGCCGGCCCAGCTCTTCGTCCGAGAGGGCGACGTCGAGGCGGCGCTCGTCCACGTCGAGCGTGATCTCCTCGCCGTCTCTCACCAGGCCGATGGGCCCTCCAGCGACCGATTCCGGCGCGACGTGGCCGACCATCAGCCCGTGGGTGGCGCCCGAGAAGCGCCCGTCGGTGATCAGGGCGACGTGTTCGCCCAGCCCCTCGCCGACCAGCGCCGCCGTCACCGCGAGCATCTCGCGCATCCCAGGACCGCCGGCCGGACCCTCGTTGCGTATCACCACCACGTCGCCGGCCTCGATCGCGCTCCTGGTCACCGCGGCCATGGCGTCTTCCTCGGACTCGAACACCTTCGCCGGGCCGGTGTGCTTTCGCCGCTCGTGGCCCGCAAGCTTGACCACGCACCCGTCGGGGGCCAGGTTGCCGCGGAGGATCGCCAGGCCGCCGGTCTTCTTGATCGGGTTGCTCAGCGGGCGGACCACGTCCTGCCCCTCGCTCTCCGTGGCGCTGTCCGCGATCTCCCCGATCGTCCGCCCGGTGACGGTCGGGACATCGGCGTGCAGCAACCCCGCCTCCTTCAGGCGCTTGAGGACGAGCGGGACCCCCCCAGCTGCGTACAGGTCGGGGGCGACGTACTGGCCGCCCGGCTTCAGGTCGCACAGCAAAGGGGTTTGCTCGCTGATGCGGTCGAAGTCGTTGATGTCCAGCTCGACCCCCATCTCCTGGGCCACTGCCAGCAGGTGCAGGACGCCGTTGGTCGAGCCGCCGGAGCAGGCGATCGCCGCGATCGCATTCTCGAGTGATGCGCGCGTGATGATGTCGGCGGGGCGCTGGCCGCGTCCCAGGACGTCCATGACGAGGCGGCCGGCCTCGGCGGCGACGTCGGCCTTGCGGGGGTCCATGGCCGGCACCATGCTGAAGCCGGCCGGCGAGATGCCGAGGACCTCGAACGCCATCGCCATCGTGTTGGCGGTGAACTGGCCTCCGCATGCGCCCGCGCCGGGAGAGGCGGCGTTCTCGATCGCGGTCAGCTCCTCGTCGTCGATGCGCCCCGCGGCGTGCGCGCCGACCGCCTCGAACACCTCCTGGATAGTGATCTGACGGCCGTTGTAGTGGCCCGGGTAGATCGAGCCGCCGTACAGCATCAGGCTCGGGACGTTCAGCCGGCACAGCGCCATCACCGTGCCCGGGATGGTCTTGTCACAGCCGCTTATCGCGATCACCGCGTCGAACCGGTGGGCGTCGCATACGAGCTCGATCGAGTCGGCGATCACCTCCCGGCTGACCAGCGAAGCGCGCATGCCCGCCGTGCCCATGGTGATCCCGTCGGAAATCGCGACCGTGTTGAGCTCCATCGGCGTCCCGCCGGCCGCGCGGATCCCGTCCTTGACCTTCGCGGCCAGGGCGCGCAGGTGGAAGTTGCACGGCATGGTCTCGATCCAGGTGTTGGCCACGCCGACGATCGGCTTGCTCAGGGCCTCCTCGTCGTAGCCGATGCCCTTCAGGAAGGCGCGGGCCGCGGCGCGCTCGGGGCCCTCGGTCAGCGCGCGGCTGCGGTGCTTGGGGTCCAGAGGCGGGGGCATGGGGGGCGCGAACTGTAGCGGCGCGCTACTGCGGGAAGGGCGCGCGCGTGGCTGCCTCGCGCATGCGCGCGCGCTCCCATTGCCGGAGGCGCCACAGGTCGCGGGTGACCTGGGCCGGGTCGATCTGCCGACCCGGAAGGTGCATGTTCGCGCTCGAGAGCAACCGCCGTTCATCGCCGGTGAGGGCCATCCACTTGGCCAGCACATCGTCTGAGTCGGGCAGCCGCGCGCTCCCGTAGGGGCGGCTCTCGTCCAGGAACTCGACGCAGTATTCGCCGAGCAGCCGGTGCGTCTGGGCCAGGAAGGCCACGATCGGCCGGTGCGGATAGATCAGGTAGGCGTAAGCCGCGCCGCCGGTACCGCCCCGCTCGTCGGGGCCCTCGGCCTGGGTCCCCCACACCCGGAGGAAGCCCAGATCGCGGTACATGGCCCACTCCTCCTCGTTTACGCACGAGCGCAGCAGGGCCCTGGCCTTCTGCTCGGCCCGCCGCTCCCGGCCCGGGTCATAGGGCACGGAGGGGGCGCGCCTGCGGCGTGCCCGGTGGCGCGACCAGCCGTCCTCCAGGCGGGGAATGATCAGGTCCGACAGCAGCGCGATTGCCACGAGCGCGGTGGCGGCAAGCGCGAGGACCACCCGGCCGGCGGCCTAGCGTCCGCCCGCCGCCCGCGGAAAGAAGATCACGCGGTCGGCGTCCCGAGGTATGTCCTCGAACGAGCGGACCATCATCGAATCACGACGTCCCTTTGGACCGGTGAACGGCACCGCGGCCCACAGGCCGGCGTCCAGTTGGCGCCTGAACTCCTCGATCATGCGCTGCTCGTCCTCCACGCGCTCAACGTCGCCCTCGGCGATCAACACCTCGCCATGCCCGGGCTTCATCCGTAGGAAGCGCACCCCGGTGATTATGTCAGACCCGGGCGGGACGACAGGGCCGGTCAGAGCGCCGGCTCGACTCGCGGCGAGCGGTCAACCGGCGCGGTCTCGGCACCGGCGCGGGCGCCGATCCCGAGCACGTCGACGGGCCCGGCGCCGGCGCCCACGTCTCGCAGGCCGTCCCTCACCGCCCCCGCCGCGAGGTCCTTGGCCACCGTTGCCGCCGCGAGCGGGTCGTCGCCGAGCGCGAGCCGCGCCGCGAGCACCGAGGAGTGCGTGCAGCCCGAGCCATGGGCCGCACCGCCCGCGAATCGCTCTCCCGGTAGAGCGACGAGCCGCTGTCCGTCGAAGAAGGTGTCCGTGGTGTGCTCGCGATGGCCGCCGGTGACCACCACGGCAGCGGGTCCGAGCGCCATGACCGCCCGCGCCAGCTCCTCCACATCCTCTTCGAGGCAGCCGGTCAGGGCGCGGGCTTCGGGCACGTTCGGCGTGGCCACCGTGGCGCGCGGCAGGAGCCGCTCGATCAGGCGGGCTCGCGCGTCGTGGGCCAGCAACGCGGCACCCGATTCCGCGACCATCACCGGGTCGAGCACGATCGGCGTCCCGGAGGCGAGCTCGTCCAGCGCCGCGTCGACCGCGTCGATCGTCGCCACAGTCCCCAGCATCCCGATCTTCACCGCGTCGACGCCGATGTCGTCGTGCACCGCCTTGACCTGGGCGATGATGATCTCGGGCGGGATCGCGTGCACCGCCGTCACCCCGACCGTGTTCTGCGCGGTGATGGCCGTGACCGCGGCGGTGCCGTGGACGCCACAGGCGGCGAACGCCTTGAGGTCGGCCTGGATCCCGGCGCCTCCGCCGGAGTCCGAGCCGGCGATGGTGAGGACGCAGCGGATATGCCGGCGCTCGGGCATTGGCCGAGCTTAGTCGCGCGACCGGGTTTGGGAGATCTCGGCTCGCTGGCGGCCAAGATCAACCAAGACCCTCTATGGCAGGGCGCGCCAGCGCCCGCCCGCACCGCGCGCCACGTATCCGGCGAGCTCGAGCTCGGCGAGCGCGCTCAGGCCCCGCTGGGCGCCGAACCCGACCCGACCGAACGCGCGGTCCGTGTCGTCGCCACGAGCGATCGCGTCGAGCAGGCGCCGCAGCTCGCCCTCCAGCGGCGGGCGCGAGTCGACCGCCGCGACGCGCGCGCCGGCGTCGGCGCCGAACAGCTGGTCGACCACGTCCCGCGGACCACGGACCACGTACGCGCCGTCGGCGAGCAACCCGTTCGGCCCCGCCGAGGCCGGCGAGGTCACAGGTCCCGGCACCGCGCCCACCTGGCGGCCCAATCCCCCGGCGAATCGGGCGGTCACGAGCGAGCCCGAACGCTCTCCCGCCTCGACGACCACGGTGCTGGCAGCGAGCGCGGCGATGATCCGGTTGCGGGCGCGGAACGTCCAGCGCCACACGCC
Source organism: uncultured Solirubrobacterales bacterium (assembly GCA_963818675.1). GTDB lineage: Bacteria > Actinomycetota > Thermoleophilia > Solirubrobacterales > Solirubrobacteraceae > Palsa-465. The sequence goes on along the minus strand of CAWFTE010000010.1, from coordinate 546,891 downwards.
CGACCCGCACGGGAGCTCCGAGACGGCGGCCCCGGCCGCGAGGATCTGCCGGTGCAGCCGGCGGCTCCGCGCCGGATACGGACGCTCCGCCGGGCCCGGGAGCACGGCAACGGTTCCGGCCGGCTCCGGGATCACGGCGACGGTCCCGGCCGGCGCCTCGAGCGCGCCGGCGTGTGCGGCAGAGTCGATTCCGTGCGCCATCCCGCTCACCACGGTCAGGCCGGCGCGCGCCAGCCCGCGCCCCAGCGAGTGGGCGATGTCGAGGCCGTACGCGGAGGCCTGGCGCGCCCCGACGATCGCGACCGGGTCCTCGGCCAGGAGCGCGAGCAGGCGCTGGAGGCCGCCGGCCACGTGCAGGACCGCCGGCGGGCTCTGCAGATCGCGCAGCCCGATTGGATATTCCGGATCGCAGCGGCAGATCAGCTCGACCTCGGCCGCCGCCGCTCGAGCGCGCAGCGACTCGACGTCGAGCCGGGCCAGCTCACGGCCGAGCTCCACCCGCCGGCGGCCGCCGACCGCGGCGATGAGGCTCTCGTCGTCGAGCGCGAGCACCTCCTCGAGCCGTGTCCGGGCGCGCTCGAGGTTTCCGCCCAGCCGCGCCACCAGCCACGCGCGGCGCAGGCACCGCGCGCAGGCCCGGGTCATGCGGCGAGAGCCGCGTCGTCATGCCCGCGCTGGCGCAGGCTGAGTGCCGCCATCAGGTCCTCGTGCGTCACCCGGTCGTGATGGGCGAGGTCGGCGATCGTCCGAGCCACGCGCAGGATGCGGTGCCGGCCCCGCGCGCTGAGCGCGCCCACGGCATAGGCGCGGGCCAGCGCCTCCGAGGCCGCCGGCTCGAGCGCAGCGTGCCGGCGCACCTCCCGCGTGTCCATCTCGCCGTTGCACCGCACCCCGCCGAACCGGCGCCGCTGGCGCTCGCGCGCCTCGGCGACGCGGTCTCGCGCGGCGGCTGAGTCCGCGACGGGCGCCGTCCGCAGCTCCTGCTCGGTCGGGCGCGTCACGCCCACCAGCAGGTCCATTCGGTCGAGCAGCGGCCCGCTGAGCCGCCGGCGGTGGCGGCGCAGGTCGACGTCGACGCACTGGCAGCGATCTCCCACCCCGGCAAACCCGCACGGGCAGGGATTTGTGGCGGCCACGAGCATGAACCGGGTGGGGAAGCTCAGCGCGCGCTGACCGCGCACGATCGTCACGTACCCGTCCTCGAGCGGCTGGCGAAGCGCGTCGAGCGAGGATCGCTGGAACTCCGAGAGCTCGTCGAGGAACAGGACGCCGTGGTGGGCGAGCGTGGCCTCCCCGGGGTGCGGGGGGACCCCGCCACCCACCAGCCCCGAGGGCGAGACCGTGTGGTGCGGCGCGCGAAACGGGCGCGTCGCGATGAGCCCGCCGGTATGCAGCCCGGCCACGCTGTGCAGGCGGGTCACCTCGACCGCCTCGGCCTGGGTCATCGCGGGCAGGATCGAGGGGAGCCGGCGGGCGAGCATCGTCTTCCCGGTTCCCGGCGGGCCTTCCATCAGAAGGTTGTGACCGCCGGCGGCGGCGATCTGAAGCGCGAGCACGGCCGCCCCCTGGCCACGCACGTCGGCCAGGTCGAGCGGAGCGGCGGTCGTCCGCGGCGCCGGCGCCGCCTCTGGCAGCGGCGGGAGATCGGCGCCCCGCAGCAGCTCCGCCGCCTCGCGCAGGCTCGCTACCCCTGCCACCTCCACGCCTTGGACGATCGACGCCTCCCGCGCCAGCTCACGCGGGACGATCAAGCGTGGAAACCCCGACCGGCGAGCACCCTCCGCTACCGCGAGCGCCCCCGGAGCGGCCCGAAGCTCTCCACCGAGCGAGAGCTCGCCGAACACCGCATACGCGGGCGCCGCCCGTGGCGGGATCTGCTCGCTGGCCACGAGCACGGCCAGCGCGAGCGAGGCGTCGAAGCCGGGGCCTGCCTTGCGCAGGAAGGCCGGAGCGAGGTTCGCCGTGATCCGCTTCGACGGGAACTCGAACCCGGAGTTGAGGATTGCCGAGCGGATGCGGTCGCGCGACTCTCGCACAGCGACATCGCCCAGGCCGACGACCGTGAAGCTCGGCAAGCCGCTGCGGATGTCCACCTCCACCAGAACCTTCCGCGGATCGACGCCGTCGATGGCGAACGTGGCGATGCGCGCGAGCATGGCTTGACGCTACGCCGGGTCGTGTGACAGGTGGGTCGCGCGCAGCAACAATTCGGCGCAGCGCCGGACGGGCGGCGTGCGCAGAGTTGGCACACACCGTCACCCACCTGTCACCAGCTCGCGCGTAGCGTCAGAGCGGTGAGCAGCGACGTGCGTCAACACCTCGGCCGGCTCGGTGAGCGGATCGCGGCCGAGCACATGGTCAGGCGTGGGTTTGCGATCGTCGAGCGCAACTACCGCACCCGGTGGGGCGAGCTCGACATCGTGGCGTTCGACGGCCGCGTGCTCGCGTTCTGTGAGGTTAAGACGCGTCGCGCGAGCACCGGAGGGTGCGGAGCGGTTCCGCTCGATGCGGTGCACACCCACAAGCGCTCACAGGTGCGCAAGATGGCGGGCCAGTGGCTGAGCGAGCGGACCGAGCGACCGTATGCCACGCAGCTCCGCTTCGACGCGATCGGCGTGATCGTCGACGGTCAGTGCCGGCTGGTCAGCCTCGAGCACCTCGAGGGCGCTTTCTGACGGCTCGGCTACAAGCTCAACTGCTGATAGGCCGCCGACTGAAACGACAGCCGGTGCAGTGGCGAGACACCGAGGCGCTCGATCGCGTCGCGGTGCTCGGGCGTCGCGTAGCCGACGTGCTGCGCGAAGTCCCATCCGGGATGCGCGGCGTCGGCGCGACGCATGTACCGATCGCGCGTCTCCTTGGCGATCACGGACGCCGCGGCGATTGCCGCGCTCTTGGCGTCGCCGCCGATGACGGCGCGCTGCTCGTACTGCAGTGACGCGACCGGGAAGCCGTCGCTCAGGCAGATGCAGTCCGGGCAGGCCACCCGCGCAAGCGCGGTGCGCAGCGCCGCCAAATTGGTGACATGTAGGCCTCGGGCGTCGATGCCCGGCGCGCACCGCGTCACGATCGCCACGCGCGCGGCGATCCGGAGGATCATCGGGAACAGCTCGGCCCGGCCCTCGGGCGTGTGCTGCTTGGAGTCGTTCAGCGCGCGTAGCGCGCGCACCTCGCCCACTCCGATTCGCTCGAGGTCGAACAGCACGGCCGCGGCAACCAGCGGGCCGGCGAGACAGCCGCGTCCGGCTTCGTCCGCTCCGGCGACGAACCGAACTCCCAGCCCGCGGTCGAACGCGAACAGGCGGCGCCCGCGCGCGCTCCGCCCGGGCCGCTTGCGCGGGGTCTTAAAGGAAGCCGATCCGGTCCGGCGGCCAGTAGGTGAAGAAGGCGACGCCGATGATCCATTTGCCGGGGACCGGGCCCCAGAAGCGGCTGTCATCGGACTCTCCACGGTTGTCGCCCATCATGAAGTAGTCGCCGGGCGGAATCTTGATCGGAGTGAGGAAATTGCACCCTTCACCACCGTCGCAGGGCTCGGTGTAGGAGTCCTTCTCCGCCACTCCGTTCCGGATCACATGGCCGTTCTTGATGTAGATCATGTCCCCGGCGATGCCGACCACCCGCTTGATGAACGTCTGGGTCGATTCGGCGCGCGTGGACGTGTCGCAAGCTTGACCGCCGTTCAGGTGCCCCTGGCTGCCGTTGGCGCAGATCGCCGGCTGCGGATCGGCGCCGGCCGGCGGGTGGAAGACCACGACGTCCCCCACGCCGGGGCCGGTATTCAGTCGGTTGGTGAGCACGCGCTGACCCACCGCGAGCGTGGGAACCATCGACGGGCTGGGAATCCGGTACGGCTTGACGATGAACGCCTGGATGAGCAGCGCGAGCGCGACCGCGACGGCCACCGTCAGGACCAGCTCGATCAGACCCTTCATCGCAAGCCCCTACAGGAAGCCGACTCGGTCCGGGGGCCAGTAGGTGAAGAACGCCTTGCCGATGATCCACTTCCGGGGGACCGGGCCCCAGTAGCGACTGTCCTCCGAGTTCGGCCGGTTGTCGCCCATCATGTAGTAGTCCCCGCGCGGGACGGTGATCGCCTCAGGGAAGGAGCACGAACCGAGGCCATCGCAGGGGACCGCGTAGGGGTCGCTCTCGGGTACGCCGTTGCGGATGACCTGCCCGTTTCGGATCGAGAGGTGGTCACCGGGGAGACCAACCACGCGCTTGATGAACGTCACTGAGGAGGCCTTTGACTGCTGGACGTCGCACGGGCTGGCGCCGTCCTCGCCCGCATCGTTCTCGCCCTGATCGGGATCGGCGCAGCTGCTGTAGTTCTTGGGTGGGTGGAACACGATGATGTCGCCCACGTGCGGCGTATAGAAGTGATCGCCGATCCGGTCCACCAGCACGCGCTGGTTGATGTGCAGGGTGGGAAGCATCGAGCCGCTCGGGATCCGGTAGGGCTTGACCACGAAGGCCTGGATGATCAGCGCCAACCCCAGCGCGATGGCGACGATGAGCACGAGCTCGACGAGCGAGCGCGCGAGCGACTTCCGGGTTTCCGTCACTCCTGCTCGGCACCGGCGGAGCCTTCCGCCTCCGCCGTGCTGGCGCCCGCGGACGCCGTCGGGGAATCTCCCTGACCGGACTCCCCAGCCGCCGCATCCTGCGCGTCCGATGAGGCTTCGGCGCTCTCCGCCTCCTCCGGCGTCTCCTCAGGCTCCGGCCCGAAGAGCAGCTCGCGCTGAACCGCCTCCTCCGGTCCGGTGTTGCGGCGCTCACGGACCCGCGCGCGCTTGCCGACGCGGCCGCGCAGGTAGTACAGCTTGGCGCGCCGCACGTCACCACGCGCGGCCACCTCGATCCGCTCGATCTTCGGGGAGTGGAGCGGAAACGTCCGCTCGACCCCGACGCCGAAAGATTGCTTGCGTACCGTGAACGTTTCCCGGGCGCCGTGGCCCTGACGCTTGATCACGATCCCCTCGAACACCTGCGTGCGCCGCCGGGTGCCCTCGATCACCTGGAAGTGCACGCGCAGCCGATCGCCGGCGTCGAACGTCGGTACCCGGCGGAGCTGAGCGCGCTCCAAGCTGTCGATGACGCTGCTCATGAAGGGGGATTTGGGTCCTGGCGCCGGCAGGACCGGCGTGTGCGCTGCCGGGGCCGGAGCGTCGGCGCGGCGGCCCTGTCCACGCGGGTGGCTATGGTAGCGGACCGCCCCCCGTACCCCGTGCACGCGCCCGGCTCTGCTCGAGGCGCCACTCACGGATGCGCGCGTGGTGACCGGACAGCAGCACCTCCGGCACGCGCCAGCCCCGATACTCCGCCGGCCGGGTGTAGTGGGGGTATTCGGGCGCGCCTCCGAGCGCGCGGCTGAACGATTCCTCCACCGCGGACTCGGCGTGGCCGAGCGCGCCCGGGAGCTTGCGCATCACCGCGTCGCATACGACCATCGCAGGCAACTCGCCCCCGGCCAGGACGTAGCGGCCGATCGAGACCTCATCGCTGGCGAAGTGGTCGATCACGCGCTGGTCGAAGCCTTCGTAGCGCCCGCACAGCAGCGTCACGGCCGACAGCTCGGAGAGCTCGTCGACGAGCTCCTCGTCGAGCAGGCGGCCCGCCGGCGTGAGCGCGATCACCCGCCGCCGCGCCGGGAGCTCGACCGGATCGACGCCGTATCGCGCGCGCAGCGCCGACTCCACCACGTCCACGCGCAGCACCATGCCGGCGCCACCGCCCATCGGCATGTCGTCGACCTGGCCCGCCGTGAGCGGTGTGTGCTCTCGGTAGTTCACGTAGGCCAGCCGGTGGCCCGTCGCGAGCGCGTTGGCCACGTGGCGCTGGCGCTCGAACCACCCGAACGCTTCGGGGAACAGCGTGAATACATCGATCTCCATCAGCCTTCGCCCAGGAAGCGAAGGTCGATGTCGATGGCCCTCCCGTCGAGGTCCACCTCGCGCACGGCATCGGCCACGAGGGGGACCAGCAGCGGATCGCCACCGGCGTCGCGCGCCACCTCGAGCACCTCGCACGAGGGCAGCGCGAGCAGCTTCTGCACGGTGCCCACCGCTCGTCCGGAGTCATGCACCCGGCATCCCTCGAGGTCGGCCGCCCACCACTCGTCGGGCCCGAGCTCCGGCGCGGCGGTTCGGGCGACACGGAGCTCGGCCCCGCGAAGGCCCTCGGCCGCCGAACGATCCTCGTGCCCCTCGAGCCGCACGATCGGCCGCACGTCGGTTCCGGCCCGGCGCGTGATCCGGAGCTCGCGGTCGGCCACGACAACGCGGGCGCCCAGGGTGAGCAGCTCGGGAGCGCACTCGGCTACGTAGAAGCTTCCGTCGAGCCCGTGCGGTCGCCCCACGACTCCGGCCCGCAGCCAAGCGGGCGCGTTCATCAGGAGTCGACGATATCCACGAACACGCGACGCCTGTGCCGCACCGCTGCGGTCTTGACCACCGTGCGCAGCGCCGAAGCAGTGCGCCCGCCGCGCCCGATCACGTTGCCGTAGTCGTCGTCGGCCACCGACAGCTCGAGCACGGTGGCGCCGTCGTCTTCGTCCACCTGGTTGACGCTCACCCGGTCGGGCTGCTCAACCAGCCCGCGCGCCAGATACTCGAGCAGCTCCTTCACGAACCGCTACTGGATGCCCTGGATGCGCAGGAGCTTGCGGACGCTGTCGCTCGGCTGCGCGCCACGCGCCAGCCAGTCCCGGACGCGCTCCTCGTCAAGCACGATCGTCGAGGGGTCGGTCTGGGCGTTGTAGTGCCCGACGGTCTCGATCACGCGCCCGTCTCGCTTGGAGCGCTGGTCGGCCACGACCACGCGCCAGATGGGATTCTTGCGCCCGCCGATGCGGGTGAGCCTCAGACGTACCGCCATTGCGGGGGACGAGGTTAGCGTGCAGCCGGATGACATGCGCGCCGCCCATTGGGCGAGGCTGGATGCCGAGCGGGCGGCAGGCGCATGCGTTGGAACGCCCTCAACGAGCCTGGCGCATCAGCGCGCCCAGGTCCGGCATCCGGCCCTGCGCCACCTGGCGCATGATCTTGCGCATCTGCTCGAACTGCTTGATCAGCTGCTTGACCGCCTGGACGTTGGTGCCCGAGCCCTTGGCGATGCGCAGCCGGCGTGAGCCCTTGATCAGCTCGGGGTGCCGGCGCTCCTCCCGCGTCATCGACAGGATGATGGCCTGGATGCGGTCGAACTCGCGCTCGTCGACCTTGACCCCGCGCAGCTCCTTGCCCATGCCGGGGATCATCCCGAGCAGCGACTGGAGCGGGCCCAGGCGACGCACCTGCTTGAGCTGATCCAGGAAGTCCTCGAGATCGAACTCCTGCTTGCGGAACTTGCGCTCGAGCTCGGCCGCCTGTTGCTCGTCGTAGGCGTCCTGGGCCTTCTCGATCAGGGTCATCACGTCGCCCATCCCGAGGATTCGCTGGGACATCCGATCGGGGTGGAAGCGCTCGAACTGATCGAGCTTCTCGCCGGTGGAGGCGAACAGGATCGGCTTGCCGGTGATCGCCTTGACCGACAGCGCGGCGCCACCGCGGGCGTCGCCGTCGAGCTTGGTCATGACCACGCCGTCGAACTGCACGACCTCGGCGAACTGCTCGGCCACGTGGACGGCGTCCTGGCCGGTCATGGCGTCGACGACGAGCAGGATGTCGTGGGGGGTGACCGCCTTCTTGATGTTGGCCAGCTCGGCCATCAGCGCCTCGTCGACGTGCAGGCGGCCGCTCGTGTCGACGATCAGCACGTCCTTGCCCTCCGAGATCGCGCGGTCGCGCGCCCATGCGGCGATCTTGACCGGATCGCGGTCGGTCCCCTGTTCGTACACAGCCGCACCGGCCTGGGTCCCCACCTTGATCAGCTGGTCGACCGCGGCCGGCCGGTATACGTCGCACGCCGCCACCGCCACCGAGGAGCCGTGCTGCTCGCGCAGGTAGCGGGCGAGCTTGGCCGTGGCCGTGGTCTTGCCCGAGCCCTGGAGGCCCGCCATCACGATCACCGTGGGTGGCCGGGGGGAGAACGACAGCTCGTGCGAGGCCCCACCCATGAGCTCCGTCAGCTCATCGGAGACGATCTTGATCACCTGCTGGCCCGGGTTGAGCTGTCCGATGATGTCGGCCCCGAGCGCGCGCTCCTTGATCGCGTTCGTGAAGCCCTTGACCACCTTGAAGTTGACGTCGGCCTCGAGCAGGGCCAGCCGTATCTCGCGCATGGTGGCGGAGATGTCGGCCTCGGTCAGGGTGCCCCGCCCGCGGACGTCGGCCAGCGTGGCTTGGAGCTTCTCGGCGAGCGAATCGAACATGTGCGCCTTCAGGCTACTGCGCTGCGCAACAGTTCCTGTCACAACCGGCGTGCCGTCCCGGAATATGAGTTCTGAGATGCGAGAGGTCCGCTATCGGCGCTACAGCGACGGCGAGCTGGTGCGCCGGACGGGCGAGGACCCGCAGGCGTTCGGCGAGTTCTACGACCGGTTCGAGCGCGACGTGCTCGGCTATTTCTACCGGGCCACGGGCCGCGCCGACATCGCGGCGGACCTCACGGCCGAGGTGTTCGCGGCCGCGCTCGAGTCATCGGGCGCATTCGACCCGCAGCTCGGGAGCGCCCGGGCATGGCTGTTCGGGATCGCCCGCCACGAGCTGGCCGACCTGTGGGAGCGCGGACGAGTCGAGGATCGCGCCCGCCGGCGGCTCGGGTTGGCGCCGATGGCGCTGAGCGACGAGCGGATCGAGCGAATCGAGGAGCTCGATGACGAGCAGTCGCTGGAGCTGCTGAAGGCCCTCCCGGGCGACCAGCGCCTGGCGATCGAGGGCCGGATCCTCGAGGAACGCGACTACGGGGAGCTGGCGAGCGCGCTGCGCTGCTCGGAGAGCGTGGTGCGCCAGCGGGTCAGCCGTGGGTTGCGGGCGCTGAGACGACGACTGGAGCAGACACGATGACCTACCTGCCGCAGCTGAGAGATTCGCTTCTCGAGGCGGCCGAACGCCGCCGCCATCCCGGGATCCCCCGGCGGCGGGGGTGGCCAAGGCCCAGCCTCGGCGGGGTGGGGGCCCTGCTCGGCGCCGTCGCGGCGGTGGTGGTGGCGATCGTGGCGCTGGCCCTCCCACACCATCGCGCGAGCTCCGGGGGCATGGCAGGCCGCCGCCCCTCCCCCCTCACCGACCCGCGCGCGTCCGCCCAAAAGCTCCTGAGCGAAGTGATCGTGCCCGGGGGCGCCGTGCGTACGGGACTGCGCCCCGGAGTCCCGGCAGACCTGTGGTCGCCGGTCGACCCGGTGGCGGTGGCCCATCGGATCGATCTACACGCGGTGTGGCGCATCCCCGGGACGCTCGAGAAACTTCAGCGATTTATCGACGCGCATCGGCCACCCGGGGCCGAGCAGTCGTCCGGCAGTGCGGCAGCCTCGGAGGACACGCTGACCAGCTGGAGCGAGGATCTGACGTTCCGCGTAGGCCCCCATTCCATGTCGTGGCGCGAGCTCACGCTCCAAGCCGATCGTGTCGCCGGCGGCGGCACCTTCCTCCGCGCCGACGCGCAAGCCGGACCGCTGATTCCGCGTCCCGCCAGCGAGCGCCTCCCGGGCATCGACCGGGTGGTGATCTGGGCGAACGGCACCCATGAGCGGACGCGCACGTTTGTCACGATGCCGCCGGCAGTCAAGTCGCTTGTGCGGACGTTCAACGCAATGTTGCTGCAACAGCCCGGGCAGCGGCCTGCCTGCGGACCGCCGGGGCAGCACGCCGTCACGTATCGCTTCTATCGAGCTGGCGAGCGAAACCCCGTCGCGACGGCGACGCTCAACCCGACTTGCGGGGTATTCCAGGACATCAGAATCGCCGGAAAGCAGCAACCCTCCCTGGCGCTCGGCTTCCCACCCGCGCTGGACGTGTCCCAGGCGATAACGCTGCTCTCGCCCGGAGTGACTCCGCCGGGTGCACGCCCCGGGCAGTCACGGTCCGCCGGAGCGACCGGCACGGTCAGCACCGGCACGGTCAGCAGCGCTACTACCGCCACCGCCAGCTCACCGCCGCCGGCTAGGTAACGAGCGCGCGGGCGAACTCGCCGGCGTCGAACGGACGCAGGTCCTCGAGCTTCTCCCCCACCCCGATCAGCTTGACCGGGATCCCGAGCTCGTGGGCGATGGCCAGCGCGATCCCGCCCTTGGCCGTGCCGTCGAGCTTGGTCAGCACGAGCCCGCTGACGTCGACGGCTTCCGAGAACAGCCGGGCCTGGCGCAGGCCGTTCTGTCCGGTGGTGGCGTCGACGGTGAGGAGCGTCTCGTGGGGGGCCTCGGGGATCTGCTTCCCGATCACCCGGCGGACCTTGGCCAGCTCGGCCATCAGATCGTCCTGGGTATGCAGCCGGCCGGCGGTGTCGATGATGACCACATCCGCGCCGTCGCGCCGCCCGGAGGCGATCGTGTCGTAGGCCACCGAACCGGGATCGGCATCTGCCGGCCCCTTGACGAATCCCACGCCGGCGCGCTGTGCCCACAGCTCGAGCTGCTCCACGCCCGCGGCGCGGAACGTGTCGGCGGCGCCGAGCACCACGCGCTGGCGCAGCTCCTTGCTCAGATGCCAGGCGAGCTTGCCGACGGTGGTGGTCTTGCCCGTGCCGTTCACCCCGGCGACCAGGATCACCGTGGGGCTCGGACGCAGGTCGATGTGGTCATCGCCCGTGCGGGCGATATCGGCCAGCAGCTCGATCAACCGGTTGGTCAGCGCCTCACCGCCGGTGATCGTCCCGCCCGTGGCCTCGCGTTCGAGCTGCTCGACCACCTGAGCGGTGGTCCGCGCTCCCACGTCCGCATAGATCAGGGCCTCCTCGAGCCGCTCCCAGGTCTCGTCGCTCAGGTCCTCGAACAGCGTGGCCTGGATCTCGCTCGTGAGCGCCTGGCGGGTCTTGCGCATGTTCTCGCGCAGCCGGCGGAACATGCCGCGCCGGCGCTCCTCGGTGGCGGGCTCGTCGGAGTCCGGCGCCGGGAGAGCGCCGTCGACGATGAACAGATCCCTCCAGTCGCGCGCCACCTACGCGGCCTGCTCCTGCGGCGGCAGGCGGCGCGAGATCACCTTCGAGATGCCGTCGCCTCCCATCGACACGCCGTACAGCGAGTCGGCCGCCTCCATCGTCCGCTTCTGGTGCGTGACCACGATGAACTGTGCGTGCCGGGAATAGCTGCGCAACAGGTGCAGAAAGCGGTCGATGTTGAGATCGTCGAGCGCAGCCTCGACCTCGTCGAGGATGTAGAACGGGCAGGGTCGGGCGAGGAAGACCGCGAACAGGAAGGCCAGCGCCGTCATCGACTTCTCGCCCCCGGACAGAAGCGAGAGCCGTTTCATGTCCTTGCCCGCCGGCGTGATCTCGATCTCGACGCCGAGCAGCTCCTCCTCGGGAACAAGCTCCGCCCCGGCGCCCCCCTCCAGCGCGTCGTCGTCGGAGGCCTCCTCGCCGGCCGGAGCGGCCGCGCCTCCGAGGACCGGGGCCGGCCCGTCGCGCTCGGCCACCAGCCGCAGGCGGCCCCGGCCGCCCGGGAACAGCTGAGCCGAGACCTCCTCGAAGTTCCGGGCCGCGGCCTGGAAGGTTTGCTCGAAGGTCTCCCGGATCTGCCGATCGGTGTCGGCGATCAGCTTCTCGAGCTCCCGGAGCGCGGTCTCGAGATCCCCGCGCTGATGCTCGAGCTCCTCGACGTGCTCCACCGCATCGGCGTACTCCTGCTGGGCCAGCGGGTTGACCGGGCCGAGCTGCTCGCGCCGGCGGGCCAGGCGCTCGAGCCGCACTCGCAGCCCATCTCGCGCCTCGGCGCTCAGCTCCTCGGTGGCGGGCTCGGCCTGGAGCTCGAGCCGGGCGGCCAGCTCGCGGAGCTGCTCCTGGATGTCCGCGGCGCGATCGGTGATCCGCTGGAGGCGCACCTCGACCGCGGTGAGCGCCTCGTTCTCGCGGTGGAGCTCGGCGTGGAGCGCGGCCTCCTGCTGAGCGCAGGAACGTAGCTCGGCGGCCAGGTGCTCACCGGCTTGGCGGTCCGCGCTCAGCGCGGCCTCGAAGTGCTCGCGGCGCTCGGAGATCGCCGCGGCGACCGAGTCGAGCCCCGCGATCAGCTCGCCCACCGCGGGCGCCGCGCGCCCGTCGCGGTCGATCGCCTGACGGAGCCGCTCGACCCTGGCGAGCCGCTCCGCCCGCTCGCGCTCGGCCCGCTCGAGCCTGGAGCGCTCGGTGGCGAGCTCGGCCTCGAGCTGAAGCGCCCGGGCCGCCGCCGGCCCGTCGTCGGGAGCGGCCCGCCGGCGCTCGATCGACGCCTGTAGCCGCCGGCGCTCCTCGCCTGCCTCATCGCGCTCGCGCACCGCCTGCCGGTAGGCGGCAAGGACGCCGTCACGCTCGGTCTCGGCGCGGGCCGCGTCCTCGGCCCGGCGCTCGAGCGCGGCGGTGGCGGCGTGCTCGGCCTGGACGGCGGTCTCGGTCGCGCGGGTGAGCTCCTGGCGGCGGTTTCGCTGCGCGAGGACGCGTTCCTCTCCGGCCGCCGGCGCCTGGCGCAGCTCGCGAGCGCCGGGCGACCAGACACGGCCGGCCGGCGTGACGGCGATTCCGGCGAAAGAGTCGGGAAGCGCGTCGAACGCTTCGACGATCCAGACGTCGTCGAGCAGCACGCGCGCGAGGGCGAGCGCCTCGCCGGGGCCGCGCACGTGGGCGAGTAGTGGCCCGGCGCCGGGTCCCGCCGGGGTGGTGCCGCCGTGGGCGGCGGTGGCGTCGGTAGCGCGGGCGTCGGTGGCGCGAGCGTCGGTGGCGCCGCCGGCGTCCGGCGCGATGAGCGCTCGCCCGCCGTCGCGCCCCGCGCGGTCCAGCAGCGCCGCGGCCTGCCCCCGATCGGTCGCCACCGCGGCTCCCAGGCGCCCGTCGAGCGCGGCCGCCAGCGCCAGCTCGTATCCGGGATCGACCTCGAGCTGGTCGGCGAGCGTCGGGGCGCCGCGCAGCGGGGCGCTCTGGCTGCGAAGGAACTGGTTGACCGCAGAGAGCTCGCCTCCCACCCGTGCCGTCTCACGTCGAGCGGCCTCGAGCGATCGTTCCGCCTCCCGGACCTGTGTCCGCGCACGCTCGACCTCGCCCTCGGCCTGCTCGCGCGCCTGGTCGCGCTGCTCGACCGCGTCCTGGCGTGCTCGAAGCGCTTCCTCGGCGCCGGCGAGCTGGGACTCCAGGCCGGCGAGCTCGCGCGCAAGCTCGGCCTGACGGTCCTCCTGGAGCGCGGCCAGTGCGGCCTCGAGTGCCGCGATGCGCTCGTGCGCCTGCGGATCGCCCTCCAGGGCGTCCGGCGCGCTCGCCTCGAGCACCTCCAGCAGCTCGCGGTTTCGCTTCAGCCGCGTCTCGAGCGTTCGCTGTGCCGCGCGGACGGTTTCGCCGCGATACCCGACGCGTTCGGCCGCGGCCTGCGCGCGGAAGGTCCGCCGGGAGAGCTCCTCGTGCTGGGCGCTCCGGGCGGCGAGGGCCTCCTCGGCGGCTTCGCGACGGTTGGAGACGTCCTGGAGGCGCTGCTCGACGCGCGTCCTCCGCTCGCGTGCCGCGGCCGCCTCGGACTGAGCGGCCTCGCGGGCCCGCAGCTCGGCCCGCGCGTCGTCTCGCACTAGCTCCCAGCGCGCCTCGAGCGTCTGGCGCTCCAGGCGGGCATGAAGCTCGGCCGCCTCGGCCTGGCGCTTGAGCGGACGCAGGCGCGACCGCGCCTCTCGCTCCACGTCGAGCGCCCGGTCGAGGTTGTCCTGGGTCCGAGCGAGCTTCAACTGAGCTCGGCGCCGGCGCTTTCGATGCTTGCCCAGCCCTGCGGCCTCCTCGATCAGCAGCCGCCGGTCTCGCGGCTTGGAGGTCACCAGCGACTCGACCCGGCCCTGCGAGATCACCGAGTGCATCTCCTTGCCCAAGCCGGTGTCGGACAGGACCTCGATCACGTCGACGAGCCGGCAGCGGGCCCCGGCCAGGCGGTACTCCCCGTCGCCGCCCCGGTCGAGCCGCCGCACGATCGAGACCTCGGGCGTGGCGAGCCCGAGCGCGCCCTCGCTGTCGTCGAGCACGAGCTCGACCTCCGCGGCGCGAGCGGCCTGGCGGCCCGGCGCCCCGCCGAAGATCACGTCCTGCATGGATTGGCCGCGGACCGCGATCGGTGACTGCTCCCCCAGCGCCCACAGGACGGCGTCGGTGACGTTCGACTTACCCGAGCCGTTGGGTCCGACGACCACGCTGACGCCCGGCCCGAACTCGAGCCTGGTGCGATCGGGAAACGACTTGAACCCCTTGAGCGTGATCGACTTCAGGTACATGGCGCGGGTGCGTCAGTCCAGCGCGTCGAGCGCCGCCTGGGCGGCCTCCTGCTCGGCGTCCTTCTTGCTGCGTCCGGTCCCGCGGCCGACCTCCACGCCGTCGATGGTGGCGCTGATCGAGTAGATCCGGTCGTGCGGGGGGCCCTGCTCGTCGACGACGTCGTAGGTGACCAGCTCGCCGCGCCGGGCCAGGCGCTCCTGTAGCGCGGACTTGAAGTCGACCGGGTGCTCGAGCGCGTCCTTGATCTCGGGCGCGAAGGCCTCGACCACTGCCTCGGCGGTGCGTTCATAGCCGAACTCGAGATAGCACGCCCCGATGACGGCTTCGATCGCCGAGGCGAGCACGCGCTCGGTCCCGATCAGCGCGTTGACGTTGGATCCGGCGGCGGCCGGCGCGGCGGCGCGGAGCCGCTCGGGCACTCCGATCCGCTCGGCCACGTCCCGGCAGGAGCGCCCGGACACCGCCTGCGCGCGGATCTTGGTCAACCTGCCGGCGCCGAACCGGTCGGCCTCCAACCGGGGGTACAGGTGGGCGGTCACCGCCAGCGCGAGCACGCTGTCGCCGAGGAACGCCAGCCGTTCGTAGGAGTCGGAGCGGCGCGGCGTCCACGAGGCGTGGGTGAACACGCGCGTGGCCAGCTCATCGTCCAGCTGGTCGAGCAGGTTCCGGAGCTCGGCGGGCGGCTCGAGAGCGTCCCGTTGTTCGCGCTTGCGTTCCTGTTGGGGAGCGTGTTCGGATGAGATTGATCGACCTCCGGCTGCGTTCCTCAGCTTGGAGGCTCCACTACCCGCAACGCGCCTGGGGCGAGCGGCCGGTCGGCGGCCGGCGCCGGCGCGCCCGGGCGAGGGCGGTCGACGGCCGGCGCTCACTCAGCGTCTGCGCCCGGGCTCGTGGCCGCCGAGGGGGGAGTGCCGGCGGCGCCGCTGGCGAGCACGAAGTCCACCGCCTGGCCCACGCTCAGGATCTTGGCCGCCTCCTCATCCGAGACCCTGACGCCATAGGAATCCTCGAGCTCCTGCACGAGCGTGTATAGATCGAGCGAATCGGCTTCCAGATCCTCTTTGAACCGCGTCGATTCGCCGATGATCCCGGGATCGACCTCGAGCTCCGCGGCCAAATGGTCGCGGATGAGCGTGAATACCTGCTCCCGGTTCATCGTCTCGACACCGTAGCCGGATGCTCGGACGGGCCGTCCGGTTGGGCTTCGCCGGCGGGGGCCGGGTCGCCGGCGCCGGCCGGACGCTCGCCGACTGCTTCGGCGGGGCCGGCCGGGCCGCCCTGTCCTGGAGGCGGGCGCAGGGCGTCGGCCTGGACGAGCGCTTCGCGCGTGCGGCCGATGACGTCTTCCTGTACCCCGCGAGCCGCCACCTCGATCGCCCGGGCGAAGCCGCGCCGGGTGAAACGGCCGTGTGCCACCACGCCGAGCTGGCGCAGGCCGAGCATGTAAGCGCCACCCGGGGCTTCGGGATCGATCTGCTGGCGGAGCTCACGCACCGCCGGCGCGAGCAGCAGGCCGCCGAGCTTCGTGCGCCACGAGCTCATCGCGGCGTCGCGGATGGCGCGCATGGTCCTGGTGGAGACGCCCTCGATCAGCTTGAGCGTGATGTTCCCGATGAAGCCGTCCATCACGACGACGTCCGCGACTCCCTCGGTCACCTGCGTGCCCTCGATGTTGCCGACGAAGTTGAGGCCTCCATCGCGCCGGCGTGTCAGCTGCTCGTGCACCGTGACGAGCTCGGGCGTTCCTTTGGCCGCCTCCTCACCGTTCGAGAGCAGGGCCACGCGCGGCGACTCGATCCCCATCACAGCGGCGGCAAACCCGGAGCCCATGTACGCGAACTGGACCAGGTGCTCGGGGCGGCAGGTGACGTTGGCGCCGACGTCGAGGAGCAGGATCGGCGGGGCGCCTGGCATCGGGATCGGAAGCGCGAGCGCCGGCCGGTAGATGCCCCGGTCGCGCTTCAGGTTGAACAAGCCGGCCGCGAGGGCCGAGCCGGTCGAGCCGCCTGAGACGAGCGCTTGGGCGCGACCGTCGGCGACCGCGCGCGCCGCCTGCACGATCGACGCCTCGGGCGTGGACCGCACGGCGAACGCGGGATCGGTGGCCTTGGCGATCGAGACCGGAGCGTCGATCACCTCCACGCCGGCGGGGACGGGCCCGATCTCGTCGGCGGGGCCGAACAGCAGCACGCCGATCCCCGCGGCGGCCGCCTGCACGGCGCCCGCGGCGACCTCTGCGGGGCCGAGGTCCGCCCCGCCCGCATCGACGGCGACCGTGATCATGGACCGGCGGTCAGGCTGCGTGGTCGGTCGCGCCGGGCGTCACGACCTCGCGGCCCTTGTAGTAGCCACACACCGGGCAGACGCGATGCGGAATCCGCGGGCTATGGCAGTGCGGGCAAGCGTTGTGGCTCGGCGCGCTGACCTTGTGCTGCGCCCGGCGCTGAGAGGTGCGGGCGTGGGACTGCTTCTGCTTGGGGACGGCCATGTGCCCGCAGTGTAGCCCTCGGCCGCCGATCCAGCCCAGACCGCCGATCAGCCGCGACCGCCGATCCAGCCGCGACCGCCGATCCAGCCGCGACCGCCGATCCAGCCGCGACCGCCGGTCCAGTCCGCGGGCGGACGCCGGCGTGGCTACTCGAGCCGAAGCTCGGACAGCTTGGCCCAGCGCGGGTCCGGCTCGCGCTCGTGGTGATGCTCGGGCCCGGCCTGGTTCAGGTTCTCGCCGCAGACGGGGCACAGACCGGCGCAATCCGGCTGGCAGAGCAGGGTGGTCGGCAGTGAGAGGGCGAGCGCGTCGCGGGCCCATCCGTGCAGGTCGATGACCGACCCCTCCACGTACGGCGAGGAGAGCTCCTCGCTCTCGCCGGGCTGCGAGACCTCGCGCGCGTCGACCGCGAACGTCGGGTTCGCCGGCTCCAGACAGCGCATGCATGGCCCCGTCAGCGTCGCCTCGAAGCGCAGCCGGAGCGCGAACCCGGCGCCGGTGGTCCGGGAGACATCCAGCCGCACCGGCACGAGCTCCGGCGCCACCGGATAGGTCTCGCCGCCGAGGCTGAACGGCTCGATCGACACGTACAGGTCGAGCCGGCGACCCTCCCCCGCGCTGAGACGGAGGCCCCCAAGATCGTATGAGTCAGATCGAAGGGGCATGAGAGCGAGCTTAGAGGCTTGCGGGCGAGAGTTTGCGCTTCCATGCAGGGAATCGGGAAGCATCGGGGAACGACCGGCCATCATTGAGACCATCGGGGAACGACCGGCCATCATTTCTTGACGGATGTCGAACTGGTTTCGCACATACGGCTTCGCGGACGTCTACGACGACCTGCTCATCGGGGCCTATCCCCTCGATGCCGCCGACGTCGCCATGCTCGGCATGATCGGCGTCAAGCGCGTCCTGAACCTGGCCGAGGATCAGGAGTACCGGCGAGGAGAGCGACCAATGGTGGTAGAGGCTCTGGCGAGCGCCGGCATCGAGGAGCGGCGCCTCAGCCTGCCCGACTTCGGGGCCCTGCCGGCGGCGGTGCTGGAGGCGGCGGTGAAGGACGTCAGCGGGTGGCTTGACGAGGGTCTTCGGACCTACGTGCACTGCCGGGCGGGCTGGCAGCGGTCGGCTGCGGTGGCGGCCGCCGTGATAGCCGTCCGGCAGGGACGCGACGTGGACGATGCCCTGGCGCACGTGCGGGTGCGCAAGCCGTCGGCCGACCCCCTGCCGCACCAGCGCGAGGACCTGCGCCGGTGGTGGCAGGAGCGCCGGGCGCGAGAGACGCTGAAGCAACCGTAACCGGGCGCCGATGGGCCGGGGTCCCCCGTGGCGCGATCGCCGGCGGGTCGAGCGCGGGGCTACTGCTCGGCGGCGCGGAGGCGACGCGCAGGCAGCTGGAGCTGCTCGGCCGCCGGCTCGAGGCGGGCCGCGCGATCTCCGTCGTCGGTGAGAAGCTCGGTGGCGTGGACGCTGCGGGCGCTGACCGTGACCGGTTCGAGCGCGGGCAGCTCGCGGCCCTCGGCCACCGCTCCGTGGTCGACAAACCGGCGGGCCGACGGCAGGACCCGGGACTCGTAGGAGCCGACCGTCTCGTTGTAGGCGCGCACGGCGCTGTTCAGCCGCGAGCCGAGCGTGCCGAGCAGGCTCGAGAGCTTCACCAGCCGCCCGTGCAACTCGCGCCCCAGGTCGGAGATCGCCTGGGCGGACTCCGCCACCCGCTCCTGCTGCCATCCGTAGGCGACGGCTCGGAGCATGGCCAGCAGGGTGGTGGGGGTCGCGATCAGCACGCGCCGGGCCATGGCGTCCTCGATCAGCGCGGGATCGGACTCGAGCGCGGCGCCGTACAGGTGCTCGCCGGGCAGGAACATCACCACGAGGTCGGGCGCCGTGTCCAGCCCCGTCCAGTACGCCTTCTCGGCCAGCGCCTTGACGTGCTTGCGGAGCAGGCGAGCGTGATCGCGCAGGTGGCGCTGACGCTCCTCCTCGTCGCGCGCCTCGTAGGCATCGAGCACGCCCTGGAGCGGAGCCTTGGCGTCGACCACGACCTGCTTGCCGCCCGGGAGGTTGACGACCAGGTCGGGGCGCAGGACGCTCTCCTCGCCGGCGATCGAGGACTGCTCGGCGAAGTCGCAGTGGCGGACCATCCCCGCGAGCTCGACCACGTTGCGCAGCTGCATCTGGCCCCACTGCCCGCGCGCGTTGGGCTTGCGCAACGCGGTCACCAGCGCGCCCGTCTCGCTGCGGAGCTTCTCGCCGGTCTCGGCCAGCGTCTTCAGCTGCGCCTCGAGCCGGCCGCGGGACTCCCGGCGCTCCTGGTCCAGGCGCATGAGCTGCGTGTCCACCCGCTGGAGCTGGTCCTTGAGCGGCGTGACCAGCTGCTCGACGGCCTGGCGGCGCTGGTCGAGATCCCCTTTGGCCTCGGCCTGGGCGGCCTTGAGCTGGGCCCGGGCCAGCTCGGAGAGCTGGGCCATGCTCGACTGGAGCGCCTCGGCGCTCAGCGCCTTGAACGAGGCCGACAGGCGCTCCTGGGCGTCGGTTATCGCTGCGACGCGCTCCTGGGCGCAGGCGCGCTCGTGCTCCAGCTCGGCCTGCGCGCGCTCGCGCTCGTGCTGGAGCGCGGTCTGCCCCAACGCCAGGTCCCTTTCCAGCTCGGGGACCCGAGCGGCCACGGCGCTCAGAGAGCGCAGCCGGGGCCGCAGCGCGAGCACCGCCGCTGCGGTGCCGGCCAGCAAGCCGATGAGCAGCCAGAGCGCAGTCATGTCGTACCCGAGGATGCCGGGCGCGGCGGACGGAATGGGCCGCAACTTGCAAGAATCCAGCCGATGTCCGAGGAAACGATCCGTCGCCGCGCCGTCATCCAGGGGAACGTGCAGGGGGTCTTCTTCCGCGACTCCGCGCGCGAGGAGGCCGAGAAACAGGGCGTGAACGGCTGGGTCAGCAATCGCTCGGACGGCGGCGTCGAGGCGGTGCTCGAGGGACCGTCCGATGCGGTCGAGCGCGTGCTTCAGTTCCTCCGGGAGGGGCCGTCGCGCGCCGACGTGGAGGACGTCGAGGTCGCCGAGGAGGACCCCGAGGGGCTGAGCTCCTTCGAAGTTCGCTGACTACTTCACGGGCGCGGTCCGCCCGCGGTCGACGTCCTTCATCAACGCCGTCAGGACCGGCGTCCCCCAGCCCGAGACGTAGTCCCAGGCCGGCGCGGCCTGGTAGGCGCCGTTGGTGCCGACCCGGTAGTCGTTGAAGTCGCGGGGGTAGTTGGCGGCGTTCTCGGCGATCGCGTAGATGTCAGGGTTGGCAAACCCGGTGCCGCGGCTCGAGGCGGCCTGGATGCGCGTCCACATCCCGACCATCAGGGGCGAGGCCAGGCTCGTGCCGCCCTCGCTGGAGTCGCCGCCCAGCTCGTCGCTGTAGATGTCATACGAGCTGGTGGCGATGTCGCCCGACTCGTCGGCCACGTCCGGGATGCCCCGGCAGATCGTCCCGGAGGTGTTGGGATTGCCGTTCAGGTCGGACAGGCACGGGCGGTTCACGGCCGGGTCGCCCTTCTGGTAGGCCGGCTCGGGCAGGAAGAAGCTCTGGCCGCCGCCGGTGAAGGGCCACGGGTACTCGAGCGCCCGCTGGGGCGGGTTGCTGCTGTCGGGGTACAGAACCGTGCCGCCGACCGCCACCACGTACGGGCTTGCCGCGGGGTAGTTGATGATCGGCACGCCCTGGTTGGCCACGCCGTTGCCGGCGCCGGCCGGGCCGAGCACGAGCACCGGGCACGAGGACCCGGTGTCGCCGGTGGCCGCGAACAGTGTCCGGCCCTCGAGCACGCCCTGCCGGAGCGTCTGCTCGGCGACGGGCTCCAGGTTGTTCGGGGCGCCCGTTCCGTAGGTGGCGTAGTAGTCCTCGTTGTTGTTGAACTGCGGCGGGATCGTGCTCTCGAGCGTCGCGTTGGCCGGGGTCGTCTCGCACTCCCCGAACGAGGCGTTGGCCTGCTTGGGCCCGTTCGGGTCATCAACCCACTTGGCGAAGTCCTCCTCGATATCCGGGTCGATCAGGTGCTCGGCGAAGTAGAGATGCACCTGCCCGACGCCCGGTGCCACGCCGGTCGAGGACTGGGTGTCGAGCTCCCACTCGATGTTGCCGCCGGTGTCGGAGAAGTTGCCGTCGGGCGGGATGTCGGTCACCTTGACCGGGACCTTGGGCAGCCCGTGCTCGTGCTCGAACACGGCCAGGTCCTTGACCGTGGTGCTCGAGTCGCCGGAGCCCATGACCGCGACCGCCTGGCCCTGGCCCACGTTGTTCGAGGGCATGTCGTAGATCGACCACATGTCCTGGGGGGTGAGCACGGCCGGGATCACCGGCGCGCCCGCCGCGGTCTGGATGATGGTCGAGCCGACCTTGGAGCCGAGGCCGCCGGGCAGCGATCCCAGGAGCTGGCCCTCGTTCGGGATCGAGGGGAGCGAGGCCGGAGCCGTGGAGCGCCCGAGCGCAGTGGAGCCGGGCGCGCGGTTCGCGCGGGTGGCTCCGGCCAGCGGCGTGGTCGGATGGTCGAGCGTGTTCAGGCCCATGATCGCCAGGACGTCCAGGCCACGGGGAACACTGGGCGGCGAGGCGTTCGCGAGGAACTGGATGCCGCGAGCCGAGTAGCGGTTGATCCTCGTCTGGAACAGCCGGTCGACCTGCTTGACCGTGGCGGAGAACTCGACGAAGTTCCGCGCCCCGGCGGTGTCTCGGACGTGCGCTCCGCCCGCGCGCAGCCATCTGAGCACCCGCGCGAGCGTGGCCTTCGAGACTCCGAAGCGCGCGTCGAACTGCGCGGGCGTGAGGAAGTGCTGGTACTGCGGGCTGCTCGGGTTCTCGAGCGCGGCCAGCAGCGCCTGCTCGGCCGCCGCGTGCGAATCCTTCAGGCCGATCCCGATCTGCATGACCTGCGACGGGCGTGCCGCGCCTAGCTTGGTCGCGTAGCCGATGGCAAGGATGTTGTGCGGGAACCACACGCGGCCGGAGGAGTGGGCCGGCTTCGCCTGGGCGCTGGCGACGCCCAGCGCGAGAATCGCTGCGAGGCACACGCCAAGGAGCGTGCGCGAGGACGTGCGCTGCATACCGACTGCCTCCCGGATGCGTGGTTGGACTGGCGTTCGCGAGAACGACTTCCGGGGCGGGATATTACTCGAACTTCTAGAGCTTCAGGGCAGCTTCGAAGGCCTGGCGGGCCTCCGAGCCGCGCACGGCGAACACCACGTGCTCCAGTCCGCTCCCGCGCTCCAGGTGCCGGCGGACCTCCTCGACCTCGATCCGCGCGGCCTCCTCGACCGGGAACCCGCCGACGCCTGTCCCGAACGCCACCAGGGCCAGCGACCGAGCGCCCAGCGCGTCGGCCTTGCGCAGCGTGCTGGCCGTGGCGTCGCGGATGATCTCGGCCGAGGTGGGGCCCCCGAGGTGCATGGTGGCGGCGTGGATGACCCACCGGCACGGCATCTGGCCGCCCGTGGTCTCCACCGCCTCCCCCAGGCCGATCGGCGCCCGCTCGTCGGACTCGCGCTGCACGTCCGGGCCACCGGCGCGCGAGATGGCGCCCGCCACCCCGCCACCATGCATCAGACGCGTGTTGGCCGCGTTGGCGATCGCGTCGACCTCGAGCGTCGTGATGTCGGCTTCGAGGACCTCGATCATGGGCGGTTGGGATATTTCAGCCGGAAAGCGGCCATTTGATCCCAGAGGGCCCCGGGCGGTGGGACTAGGACGACGGGCACCGACCGAGCGGTGGAACTGAGACGGCCCGCAGCGACCGAGCGCGCGACCGGCCCGAACCCCGCTACGAAACCTCGGCCGGCTCCTCTTCCTTGCCCGCCAGCCGTTCCCGCCCGCGCCGCACGGCGGCGATGAACTTCGACAGGTTCACCTCGAGCGTGTTGAGGATCTCGTCGGCGTAGTCCTCGGCGCCCAGCCGGATCTCGCGCTCGCGCGCGCGGGCGTCCTCGATGATCTCCTCGGCCGCGCGCTCGGCCTGCTTGGTGATCTCCTCCTCGGAGATCATCCGCGCCTGGCGCTCCTGGGCGTCGTGGACGATGCGCTCGGCCTCGCGCTTGGCCTCGTGGAGCATCTCCTGACGCTCCTTGACGATCCAGCGGGCCTGCTTGATCTCCTCGGGGATCGTGGCCCGCATCTGGTCGAGGATGTCGTAGATCTCCTCCTTGTCCACGCGCACCTGATCGGTCAGCGGGAACGGCTTGGCGTTGTGGATGAGATCGTCGAGCTTGTCGATCAGTACGAGGACGTCCATCTCAAGAACCTCTGTTTCGTCAGCGGCTAAGACGTTCCTGCAGCGCCTTGGCCACGTCGTCTGGTACCAGCTCGCTGATGTCGCCGCCGAACGTGGCCAGCTCTTTGACACCGCTCGAGCTGAGGAAACTGTACTTGGCCGAGGCCATCAGGTACACCGACTCCACGTCCGGGGCCTGGGTGCGGTTGAGCTGGTTCATCTCCAGCTCGTACTCGAAATCGGAGATCGCGCGCAGTCCCTTGACGATCGCCATCGCTCCCCGGTCCCGGGCGTAATCGACCAGGAGTGAGCTGAACGGCTCGACCTCGATGTTCCCGAGCTGCCGTGTGGCCTCCGCGATGAAGGCGATCCGCTCCTCGGCCGAGAACATCGTCTTGCCCTTGCGCCACGGATGGTTGACCACCGCCACGATCACCTTGTCGTACATGGCCGACGCCCGCGCGATCACGTCCAGGTGACCGAGCGTCACCGGGTCGAATGTGCCCGGACAGACTGCGAAGCGATTATCGGGAGCCATAGATTCGGATGAGGGTGTCGCCGTAGCGCCGCTCCTGGTGCAGGGCCAGCGCCTCGAGCTCCA
Source organism: uncultured Solirubrobacterales bacterium (assembly GCA_963818675.1). Classification (GTDB taxonomy): domain Bacteria; phylum Actinomycetota; class Thermoleophilia; order Solirubrobacterales; family Solirubrobacteraceae; genus Palsa-465. Next base: position 523,254 of record CAWFTE010000010.1, on the reverse strand, counting down.
GCGGAGCTCGCCGGTCGCTTTCGGCCACGACGCGGGCGCCGGACGCGAGGGCCGGCGCCAGCGCCACCGAGAGCTCCCGATCCAAGGCGCTCGAGTGGCGGTATGGGGGGTCGAGGAAGACCAGATCGTATTGACGCGCGCCGGAGCGTGCGGCCTCGAGGAAGGCCAGGGCGCGCTGGCGGCGGACCTCGGCGGCGATGCCGAGGGCGGCCAGGTTACGCCGGATGGTGGCGATGGCCGCCTCTGAGGAGTCGACCAGGGTGGCTTCCGCGGCCCCTCGGGACAGCGCCTCGATCGCCAGCGCGCCCGAGCCGGCGAACAGGTCGAGGACGCGGTCGCCTTCGACGGAGCCGAGGATGCTGAAGATCGCCTCGCGGACGCGCTCCGGCGTGGGCCGAGTGGCGTTGCCGCGAGGCGCCGCCAGCGTGCGCCCGCCGAGTCGCCCCGCGACGACCCTCACGCCCGGATCGGGGCGCGGGCTTCGGCCCCGTAAGCCCGGACCAGCGCGTCCCCGAGCAACGCGTGCTCGGCCGCCTCGAGCCCGGGGTCGCCGCCGAGCAGCCGATCCGCCCACAACCGCGCCCGTTCCTGGAGCTCGGCGTCGCGCGGCAGCTCGGCGACCTTGAACTGCGCCGTCCCGTGCTGCCGGGTCCCCACCAGCTCCCCCTGCCCGCGCAGCTCGAGATCGATCTCGGCCAACTCGAACCCGTCCGTGTGCGAGGACAGCGCACGCAGCCGCGCCGAGTCCTTACCGCCGAACAGCAGGCACAGCGACGCGTGCGGACCCCGCCCGATCCGCCCCCGCAGCTGGTGCAGCTGCGAGATCCCGTAGCGCTCGGCGTCCTCGACGAGCATCACCGTCGCGTTGGGCACGTCGATCCCGACCTCGATCACCGACGTGGCCACGAGCACGTCGGCCTCCCCGGCGGCAAAGGACGCCATCGCCGCCTGCTTGGCCGCCGGCGTGAGCTGCCCGTGCATGAGCACCACGCGGAAGTCCCGCAGTTCACCTGCGCGCAGCCGCTCGAACTCGGCCGTGGCCGCGCGGGCCTGCAGGAGCTCGGACTCCTCGACCAGCGGGCAGACCACGAACGCCTGGCGGCCGGCGCGCAGCGTTTCTCGCAGCCGCTCGTAGGCGCGAGCCCGCTCGGCCTCCGTGGCGCACACGAAGGTCGAGATCGGCTGGCGCCCCCGGGGGAGCTCGCGCAGCGTGGTCTGGTCGAGGTCCCCGTACTGCGCGAGCGCCAGCGTACGTGGGATCGGTGTGGCGGTCATGTGCAGGACGTGCGGGCTCTCGCCGGCGGCGCCCTTGGCGTCGAGCGCGGCCCGCTGGCGCACCCCGAAGCGATGCTGCTCGTCGACCACCGCCACTCCCAGGCGGGCGAAGGCGACCGCGTCCTCGATCAGCGCGTGGGTGCCCACCACCAGCGACAGCTCCCCCGTGGCGAGCTTGGCGAGCAGGTCGGTCCGCCGGCGCCCCGGGGTGGAACCGGTCAAGAGCCCCAGGGGCACGGCCTCCCCAGGCATCAGGGCCTGGATCGTGGCGAAGTGCTGGTCGGCCAGCGTCTCGGTCGGGGCCATCAGGGCGCCCTGGTAGCCGTGCTCCACCGCCCGCAGCAGCACGTACAGCGCCACCACGGTCTTGCCCGATCCGACCTCACCCATCAGCAGCCGCTGCATCGGCCGGGCCGCCGCCAGATCGCGGTCGATCGCGTCGAGGGCGGCGCGCTGATCGCCGGTCAACTCGAACGGCAGCATCCCGCCGAGCCACCGCGCGGTGAGGTCCCGCCCGCCGTCGAGGACCGGAGCGGCGCTCGCCTCCCGGCGCGTGGCGCGGCGGCGCAGGAGCGCGAGCTGGGCGAGCAGCAGCTCGTCGAAGGCCAGCCGCCGGCGCCCCAGATCGAACTCCCCCTCCCCGCGCGCGAAATGGCACGCGGCGAGGGCCGCGGGGCGATCCGGGATGCGCTCGGCGAGGCGGAGGCGCGCCGGCAGCGGTTCGGTCACGTCGCGCAGCGCGGCGGTGTTGGCTTGAACCATGGCCAGGATCTGGGTCGAGGTGAGCCCCTCGCTCGCCGGGTAGTGCGCCACCGCGTCGCCGCTTGCCACCGCCTCGGCGGTCGGCGCGTGGGCCTGCACCGCGAACCGGTTGCGGGCCTGGTAGCGCCCGTGCAGGACCAAGCGGGTGCCGCGCGGGTAGCGCTCGACCAGCCACGGCTGGTTGAAGAACGTGGCCTTCATCGCGCCGGTCTCGTCGGCCACCGTGGCCTCGACGAGCGGGCGCATGCCGCGCCGGCGCACCGACCGCGTCGAGATGCTCCGCACCTCGACGAGCACCGTGGCGGCCTCCCCGGCGACGAGATCCGCCACCGTCCGCGACTCGCGCCGGTCGCGCGGGAGATGCTCGAGCAGATCGCCCACGGTGTGCAGCCCGAGCATCGAAGCTGCGTGCTCGGCCTTGCGCCCGCCGGGCAGGATCAGCGCCGTGGCGAGGCGCGAAGGGCGTGGGTAGTGAACCCCGGACGCGTCGTCGCAATCGAGTGCTTCACGGCTGGCGAACGCGGTGGGGACCACGCCCGAACATGATGGCGTCCTACTCGGCGGACAACAGCCACCAGTAGCTCGGCTGCCCGCCGTCGGAGAGCTCGAACTCGACCTCGCCCGCGGCCAGCGCGTGGACGGCCTCATCGTCCAACGGCGCCTCGGAGCCGCGTAGGCAGGTGATCAGCTCGGCGTTCTCGGCCAGCCGCTCGAGCACGCCGCGCAGCGCCTCGCGCGGGCGGCCCCAGACGATGATCTGCTCGTCGAGGAAGCCGACGGCGTCGCCCTCGCGGAACCGGCCCTGAGCGTCGTCGCGGGCTGCCGGGGCAACCGCGCCGGTGCGCACGCGCTCGAGCGTCTGGCTCATAGCGGCGGCGTTCTCAGCGGCGCCGTGCGAGGGATCCAGGCTCACGGCGGCGGCCAGCCCCGCCTGCGGCGAGCGCGACGGCACGACGTGCACGGCCTTGTCCGACAGGTCGGCCGCGCGCTCGGCGGCCATGAACACGTTGGCGCTGTTGGGCAGCACAACGACCTCCTCGGCCGGGATCCCGTGGATCGCCGCGAGCAGGTCGTACGTCGAGGGATTCAGGGTCGGGCCGCCGTCGAGCGTGCGCACGCCGAGGCTCTCGAACAGCGAGCGCATCCCCGCCCCCACCACGACGGCGAGCGCGCCGCACACCGCCGGCGCACCGGGTCCCTCTGGGGCCAGCCGAGTGTCCCGCTGGCGAATCTGGGCGTGCATGTCGGCCACGTCCAGGTGCGAAACCGTCCCGACCTCGGCGAAGATCGCCGTGGCAGCGTTCGGGTCGTCGGTGTGCACGTGGACCTTCAGGGTCGTCTGGTCGCCCACGACCAGGACCGAATCGCCCAGGCGCTCGAGGGCAGGGACGAAGCGCCGCTGCTCGAGCCCGGTGCCGGTCACCGCGAAGTTCGTGCAGTACCGGTAGGTGCTCGAAGAGTGCTGCGGGTGCGTGACCCGCGCGGGTGCGTGGTGCTCGAGCGCGGGCGCCTCCGAGCCCCTGAGCGCGCCCACGATCCCGGCCAGCAGCACCGTCAGGCCATAGCCGCCGGCGTCGACCACCCCCGATTCGCGCAGCACGGGCAGCAGGTCCGGGCCGCGCTTGACCGAGTCCTGGCCGGCCTCGATCGCGCTCTCGATGATCTTCGCGATCAGGGCGTTCTGTTGCTCGTCGGTCGCGTCCTGCCCGAGCCGGCCGTCGGGCATGTGCGCGAGCTCCGAGGCCACCCGGACGGCCATCTCGCGCACGACGGTGAGGATCGTGCCCTCGGCCGGGTCGCGCACCGAGCCGTAGGCCTGATCGGAGGCGCGGGCCAGCGCCGCGCTGATCAGCACCGGGTCGACCAGCTCGCCCGGACGGCTCGCCAGCTCCTCGGCGGCGCCGCGGATGAGCTGGGAAAGGATCACGCCCGAGTTGCCGCGGGCCCCGAGCAGCGCGGCGCGGGCCACGGAGGCCACGATCTCCTCGCGCCCGATGTCGTCGATCGTGCGATCCTCGGAGGCGCCGGACAGGCGATCGAGCTCCTGCAAGACCGCTCTCAGCGTGAGGACCATGTTGTCGCCCGTATCGCCGTCGGCGACCGGGAACACGTTCAGGTCGTTGACCTCCTCGCGCCGGGCCTCGAGCTCGGCGAGCCCGGCCTGCACGATGGCCCGGAAGCGGACGATGCTTGGGTCGGACACCCGTCCCGGCGCCCGCCTAGCGCGCCTTGAGGACCTTGCCGGCTTTCAGGCAGCGGGTGCAGACATAGACCCGGCGTGGCGTGCCCGAATCGTCGATCCGCACTCGCTGGAGATTCGGGTTGAAGCGTCGCTTGGTCGCGACCATGGAGTGGCTGCGGCTGTGGCCGAACGCGGGACCCTTATTGCACACATAACACACCTTCGCCATCGGTGGGCGAGTATAACCACAGGGGTTCAATTGCCGGAGGTGGGGTATTGAGTGATCCCAATGGGCAGAAGAGCCGAGCGGGGCGCTAGCGTGCTCGAGCGCATGCAGCTGCCTGAGCGCTACCAGCTCGTCCGCCGGATAGCCAACGGCGGTATGGCCTCGGTCTGGTGCGCCGAGGACCAGGTCCTGGGCCGCCGGGTCGCGATCAAGGTGCTGTCCGAGCCCTACGTGCACGACAGCACCGCCGTGCGGCGCTTCCAGCGCGAGGCCCGGGTGGCCGCGCGCCTGTCGGGCCACCGCCACGTGGTCACGATCTACGACGTGGGCCGCGCCTCCGACGGCCGCGCCTTCATCGTCATGGAGTACCTGCCCGGCGGAACCGTGGCCGACGCGCTCCGGGTGGGCGAGGTGGGCCGCGAGGAGGCGGTCCGCTGGATCTGCGAGGCGGCGTCCGCCCTCGACTACGCCCACGGCCGCGGCGTGATCCACCGCGACATCAAGCCCGGCAACCTCCTGCTCGACTGCGACCGGGTCCTGCACGTGGCCGACTTCGGGATCGCCCGGATCGGCACGGACGAAACGATCACGCGCTCAGACCAGGTGTTCGGCACGGCCGGCTACCTGGCCCCCGAGCGCGTCGTGGGGCGCGACGCGACCGAGGCGAGCGACCGCTACGCCCTGGCGGTGGCGGCATTCGAGCTGCTGGCCGGGGAGCGTCCGTTCACGGCCGAGTCCTTCACCGCCCAGGCCCGCCAGCATCTCGAGGAGGAGCCGCCGCGGGTCAGCCGGCGCAACCCCGACCTTCCTCGAAGCGTCGATTCCGTGCTGGCGCGCGGCATGGCCAAGGCGCCCGAGGACCGCTGGCCGACCGCGTGCGCGTTCGCCCAGGCGATCGAGGAGGCCCTGCAGCGGGCGCCGCGGACGGCGGTGACCGGGCTGGCCGCCGTACCGGGACTTGCCGCGCTGCCGGGCCTCGCCGGCGCGCCGGCGCCGGCGGCAGCGGCGACCCCGGCGCGGGCGGCAGCAGCACCATCCACGGCGCCGGGGCGGTCGGCGACGGCCGCGCCCGGACGAGCCGCGGCACCGGGCCGGGCCGCGACGCCGGGCCGGGCCGCTGCCGGGGCCGAGCCGGCCCCCGACTACGTGGTCCACGGGAGACGGCGCCCCCGCGCGCTGGCGCTGGCGGCGCTCGCCGCAGGCGCCGTGGCGGTGGCCGCGTTCGCCGCGATAGAAGCTTCGTCAGGCAGCCGTTCGCATCTCGCCTCGCATTCGACGGCGCTGGCGGCCCGTCCGGCGGAGCACACAGGGCCGGCCAAGCCGGTCAAGCCGGCCAACAAGCCGGCGGCCCACGGCGCGGCGCCTGCGACAGCGTCAACAGCGGCGTCCAACAGCGCCACCACGTCGAGCACCACCACTCCGGCGCCGTCGACGACCAGCGCCGACGCGCTCGAGGCCCAGGGCCATGCGCTGATGGTGGCGGGCAGCTACCAGCGCGCCATCCCGGTACTGCGCCAGGCGCTGGCCGCGGCGGACCCGAGCAGCCTGACCTACGCCTACGCCCTGTTCGACCTCGGCCATTCCCTGCGTCTCGCCGGCGACCCACGCCAGGCGGTCCAGGTGCTGTGGCAGCGGATGCAGATTCCCAACCAGACCGGCGTGGTGCGGACCGAGCTGCAACTTGCCCTGCAGGAGCTGGGTCAGCAGGCGGGCGGCAACGGTGGCGCGCGGGCGGCGTCCGGCCGCGGGCACGGACCACGGCCGGGGCTGAGCGCGGACGCCGGCAGCCAGGGGCAGGGAGACTAGGTCGTCTCCGAGGGCTACGCCGGGTCGGACGCGGTCGCCAGCCGAGCCTTGATCTCCAGCGCCGCCAGCGCCGCCTCGGCCGCGTGGCGGCCGGTGTCGCGCTTGGAGCCGCCGGCGACCCGGTCCAGGGCCTGCTCCATCGTGTCGACCGTGAGCACCCCGAACCCGCAGGGCACGCCGGTGTCGAGCTGGACGCGCTGGATTCCCCGCGCCGCCTCCGAGCACACGTAATCGTAGTGGTCGGTCTCGCCGCGGATCACCGCGCCGAGGCACACCACCGCGTCGTAGCGCCCGGAGCGAGCCGCGTAGGCCGCGGCGAGGGGCAGCTCGAAGGCGCCCGGAACCTCAAACCGGGCGACCTCAGCATCCCAGGAGGCCAGGGCCTCGCGCGCGCCGCTCTCGAGCTTCGCGGCCAGCTCTTCGTAGAACGTGGCCACGCACAGCGCCACCCGCGGCGTGGTCATTCGGCCTGGGACCGGCGCCGGTCGTGCTCCTGCTCGGCGTGGAGCAGCTCCTCGTCGAGCGCCAGGCCCTGGTGGTGGAGGGTGTGGCCGAGCTTGTCGCGCTTGGCCCGCAGGTAGGCCTGGTTGTGCGGGTTGGGCACGTGCTGGATCGGGATCTGATCGCTGACCGATAGGCCGTAGCCGGCCAGCCCGGAGATCTTCTTCGGGTTGTTGGTGAGGATGCGGATGCTGCTCAGGCCGAGGTCGACGAGGATCTGAGCGCCGATCCCGTAGTCGCGCAGGTCGGCAGGCAGCCCGAGCCTCAAATTCGCGTCGACCGTGTCAAGGCCCTCCTCCTGGAGCTTGTAGGCCCGGAGCTTGTTGAGCAGCCCGATCCCCCGGCCCTCCTGGCTCAGATAGAGGAGCACCCCCCGCCCCTCGTGCTCGATCATCGACAGCGCCGACTCGAGCTGCTCGCCGCAGTCGCAGCGCAGCGAGTGGAACACGTCGCCGGTCAGGCACTCCGAGTGCACCCGGACGAGCACGTCCCGCGCCCCCTCGACCTCGCCCTTGACCAGCGCGACGTGGTGCTTGTTGTCGACCAGCGAGCGGTAGCCGACCGCCGCGAAATCCCCGAACGCGGTGGGCAGCGCGGTCGACACCACGCGCTCGACGAGCTTCTCGGTCCGCCGGCGGTAGGCGACCAGGTCGGCCACCGTGATCATCTTCAGCCCGTGGCGCTCGCAGTACACCTGGAGGTCGGGCACGCGGGCCATGGTGCCGTCGTCGTTCATGATCTCGCAGATCACCCCGGCCGGATTCAACCCGGCGGCCCGGGCCAGGTCGACCGCGGCCTCGGTCTGCCCCACGCGCTCCAGGACGCCCCCCGCCCGCGCCTTCAGCGGGAACACGTGACCGGGCTGGACGAGCTCGCGCGGGCTCGTCTCCGGGTCGATCGCCACCTGGATGGTGTGGGCGCGGTCGGCGGCGGAGATGCCGGTGCTGACCCCGGAGCGGGCCTCGATCGACACCGTGAAGGCGGTCTCGAACGCGGACTCGTTCTTGGCCGCCATCAGGTCGAGCCCGAGCTCGTCGCAGCGATCGGGAGTGAGGGTCAGGCAGATCAGCCCTCCCCCCTCCTTGCGCATGAAGTTGATCGCCTCGGGGGTGACGAACTGGGCGGCCATCGTCAAATCGCCCTCGTTCTCCCGATTCTCGTCGTCGCAGACGACGATCATCTTGCCCTGGCGGAGGTCCTCGATGGCGTCCTCGATCGTGGCGAACGGCGCCTTGACCGGGGTCATGCGGCGCTCCTGATCAGGCGCTCCACGTATTTCGCCAGCACATCGACCTCCAGGTTCACTTGCCTTCCGAGCTCCGCTCGCCCCAGGGTGGTCCGCTCGAGCGTCTCCGGGATCAACGATACGACGAACGAGCCGCCGCCGAGCTCGGCCACGGTCAGCGAGACGCCGTCGACCGCCACCGAGCCCTTGTGGACGATGTAGCGCAGCAGCTCGGCCGGGGCCTCGATTTCTACCCGCCGCGCGAACCCGTCCTCGCGCGCGGCCACGATCGTTCCCAGACCGTCGACGTGGCCCTGGACCACGTGGCCGCCGAGCCGGTCGGTGGCGCGCAAAGGGAGCTCGAGGTTGACCGCGGTGCCGTCGTGCAGGACGCCGAGCGACGTGCGCGCGAGCGTCTCGTTCATGACCTCGACCGAAAAGGCCTCCGGCCCCGTGCCGGTGGCGGTCAGGCACACGCCGTTGACCGCGACGGAGTCGCCGGGGCTGAGCTCCGCGGCCAGCGGGGTGTCGATCCTCAGGACCGCGCCGCGCTCCGAGCGCTCGACCGCGGAGACGGTCCCGAGGCGCTGAACCAACCCCGTGAACAGCCCTACCACTCCTTCATGCGCGCCGAGATCAGCAGGTCCTCGCCGATCCGCTCGCAGTTCAGCGTGAGCGCCCGCACCGCCTCGGCGATCGCCTCCACGCCCTCGCCTTCGAGCGGATCGCGCGCGGTCCGGCCGCCCAGCACCATCGGGGCCAGGAACAGCCGCACCTCGTCGATCTCACCGGCGTCGAAGAACGCCGCCGGCCAGGTGGGGACCGCCTTCGAGCAGGATCGAGTTGATGTCGGCCGCGCCGAGCTGCTGGAGCGCCGAGCGCACGCGCGCCGGCTCGTGCTCCCCGGTGGCCACGATCACCTCGGCGCCGTGCGCCTCGAGCGCGTCGGTGGCGGCACGGGGCGCGGCGCGCGAGACGACGACGATCAGCGGTACCTCGCGCGCGGTGGCTATGAGCTGCGAGTCGAGCGGCAGGCGCGCCAGCGAGTCGAACACGATCCGGCGGGGCTGACGAGGCGCGTCGTCGAGCCGAGCGGTGAGCAGTGGGTCATCGGCCAGCGCGGTTCCCACCCCCACGGCGACCGCGTCGCATTCCGAGCGCCACTGGTGGGCTAGGCGCCGGCTCGCCTCGCAGGAGATCCACTTCGAGTCGCCGCTGCCGGTCGCGACCTTCCCGTCGAGCGTCATCGCCGACTTGAACAGCACCCACGGGCACCCGGTGCGCGATCGCTTGCGGAACGGCTGGTTCAGCAGGCGCGCCCGCGAGGCGAGCTCTCCGTCGCCCATCACGACCTCGACCCCCTCGTCGCGCAGGATCCCCAGCCCGCGACCCGCGGCGTGCTCGCTGGGATCGTCGGAGGCGACGACCACCCTCCGGATGCCGGCGCGACGGATGGCGTCGGTGCACGGCGGGGTGCGGCCGTGGTGGCAGCAGGGCTCGAGCGACACGTACAGCGTCGCGCCGGCGAGGTCGCGGTCGCCGGCCGCCGAGATCGCCTCGACCTCGGCGTGCGGCCCGCCGAGTTGCCCGTGGAATCCCTCCGCGATCACCTCGTCCTGGCGGCCGATCACCGCGCCGACCATCGGGTTTGGGCTGACGCGGCCGCGTCCCTGCTGGGCCAGTTCGATCGCGCGGGCGAGGTGGCGGCGATCGCTATCCGTGGTGGGGGTCATCGCTGGGCCATGGAGCATAGGGCCCGCGCCTGGTCGCGAGCAGTCCGTGTCTCAGCGCCCGCAGCGGCCGCCTCGCAGGTGGTACACGCTCATCTCGGGGCCCGGTCGGCGGTACTGGCGGGGGTAGTAGTCGATCGACCAGTCGAAGCTGAACGGGACGGGGTGGCCGCCGGGCCCGAACGGGCTGACGTGGTAGACCAGGCGCGCACGCTCGGCCAGGTCGTTGTAGTAGGCGACCGCCTCGGGCGCGTCCTGGGGTTGCGCGAACGCGCGCCCGGCCTGGAGCGAGCCCAGCACGACCCAGCAGAAGTCGCCCGCCACGTACTCGTTCAGAAGCTGCGGGCGCAGAACGCGCTCGTACTGGTCGACGACCACATAGCGGACCTCGCCGGCCGGCAGCGGTTGCAGGCGCGAGTCCACGTCGGTCAACCAGGTCGGATACCGCAGCCAGCGCTCGCCCGTGTACGTGGCGCTCAGCGAACGGCCCACGTCGTTGGCCCAGCTATCGGGGACGAGCGGCTCGATCACCACTCGGGACCCCGCGGGCACGTGCGCCACCATCCACGCCCGGGCCAGGTTGCGGGTGTCCGCTCGCGAAAGCGCCGCGTCGTTGTGGATGACCGCGACCAGGCTCTGCCCGAGCAAGAGGACCGCGGCCACCGCGCCACCGACCACCGCCGGCACCGCCCACGCCCGGGCCAGCCACCGCACCGCCTCGACTCCCGCGTACGCCGCCAGCAGCGCGACGATCGGGAAGATCGGCATCAGCCAGCGCCCGAAGTAGCGCTGCTGGTCGCCCATGAACACGATGAACGCGATGCAGACCGGGATCAGGCACAGCGCAAGCCCGATCCGACGGCGCACCACGAGCAGCACCGCCCCGGCGATCGCCGCCAGGGCCGGCCCCCACCCGAGCCCCCAGGTGAACGTCCACAGGTAGTAGACGATCCCGTTCCCGGCCCGCGTGCCCAGCTTCACGGGATCCGAGCCCGCCGCCAGCGAGGCCTGCTGGGATACCCCGGAGGCGAAGGCGGAGAAGTGCAGCACCGCGTACGGGTTTGCGAGCACGAACGCGGCCCCACCGGCCGCGACGGCGAGGCCGAGCCGGCGCGCGGCGGGGCCGATCGAGCCGTCGGTGGCGTCGCAGAAGGCCGCGACGCACAGGCAGAACGCCGTGAATGCGCCGGTGTACTTCGTGGCCGCGGCCAGGCCCACCGCGACCCCGGCAAGCACGTAGTCGCGCCGGCGCCCGCGGCGCATGACGCCGGCGGACGCGTACAGGGCCAGCGCCACGGGCGCCAGGGTGGGCACGTCGTTGAGCGCCAGGTGGCTGTAGAAGATCGGTAGGAAGGCCAGCCCGAAGATCGCCGCGGCGAGCAGTCCCACGCTCCGGTTGAAGAACCGGCTGCCCGCCAGGTAGGTCAGCCATACCGACAGGGTTCCCAACACCGCAACCACCACCCGCGCCACCACGTAGACCTCGGTGGGATTGGCGGCGTAGGTCCGCATCACCGCGTCGGCGCTGCCGAACCACAGCTCGAACACGATGTAGAGCAGGTACGTGTAGCCCGGCGGGTTGAGGAAGTAGTGCGGGTTCAGGTCGTGCGAGAAGAACCCGACCGCCCGGGGGACAAAGTGCGTGGCCTCGTCGGAGTTGTAGCTGTAGGGCAGGCCGGTCTTGACCCCCCAGAGGCGCAGCGCCAGGGTCGCGGCCAGGAGCACGATGAGCGCCGGGAGGAGGAGATCGAGTCTGCGGGAGCGCTCGAAGACGCCGCCGAGGCGGCGGCGCATCGGCCCGGTCGGCGGCGTGACGGCGGCCGAAGGCGCCTCGGGGCCCGCTGGCGTGACGGTGGCCGTTTCCATCTGCTTCCGACGAGTATCCCGCTACCGTGTGTCGCTCACTCGCCAGCCGATCTGCGCTGCGCGCGGGCCCCGGGCCCCGATCCAGGCCGGTCAATGAAACTGATCATCCAGATCCCCTGTTTCAACGAGCAGTCCCAGCTTCCCACCACGCTGGGCGGCTTGCCGCGCGACGTGCCGGGGTTCGACGTCGTCGAGTGGCTGGTGATCGACGACGGCTCGACCGACGACACCGTGGAGGTCGCCCGAGCCGCGGGGGTCGATCACGTGGTCAGGCTGACCAACCACAAGGGCCTGGCTGCCGCCTTTCAGGCCGGGCTCGACGCCGGGCTGAAGCTCGGGGCGGACGTGATCGTCAACACCGACGCCGACAACCAGTACGAGGGCGCTGACATCCCCAAGCTGGTTGAGCCGATCGTGCGCGGCGAGGCGGACATGGTGGTGGGCGACCGCCGCGTGCAGACGGTCGAGGACTTCTCCGCGTTCAAGAAGCTGCTCCAGCGGCTCGGCTCGTGGGTCGTCCGCCAGGCCTCCGCGACCGAGATCCCCGACACCACCTCGGGCTTCCGCGCCTACAACCGCGAGGCGGCGCTCCAGATGCAGGCCGTGTCCCGGTTCACCTACACGCTCGAGACGATCATCCAGGCCGGCAAGCTGCTCGTGGCCGTGGATCACGTCCCGGTCCGCACGAACCCGAAGACCCGGGAGTCGCGGCTGTTCCCGTCGACGGCGGCCTACGTGCGGCGCAACGCGCTCTCGATCTTCCGCGTCTACTCCCAGTACCAACCGCTGAAGGTGTTCTGGACCGGCGCGGCGCTCATGGGCGTGCCGGCGCTCGCCCTGTTCATCCGCTTCGTCGTGTACTTCCTCGGCGATCCGCACACCGCAACCGGCCACATTCAGTCGCTGATCGCCGGCGCGGTGCTGTTCATCGGGGCGATGCTGCTCGGATCGCTTGGGGTGATCGGCGACCTGCTCGACGCGCAGCGCACGCTCTCCCAGCGCACGTTCGAGCGCGTGCGGCGGATCGAGCTCCAGCTCGGCGTCGAGCCCTCCCACTACGAACCCGCGGCGCCGGCCCGGCCGCATCCGGCGGGGGATCGCATCTCGGCGGGCTCGGGGTCGGCGGCGTCGGGGTCGGCGGGGGCGGGCTCGGGGTCGGCGGGGCCGCCGGATGGCAGCGCTCCGGACCGCGAGGCGCTCGAGGTATGAGCGTCACCGGTCAGGCGGTCCCGACCGGCAACACCTTCGACAAGTACGGCTCCACCAACCCGGTGGTCCGCCGGCTGATGGCGCGCTTCGAAGCGGACCTGGATGAGCTGTTCGCGCTAGCCGAGCGGGCCGGCCTCGAGTCGCTGCTCGACGTGGGGTGCGGCGAGGGGGTCCTCACCGCGCGGTGGGCCGAGCGCCTGGGCTCCGGCCGCGTGGTGGGGGTCGACCTCGAGGACCCGAAGCTGGCCGCCGAGTGGGAGGCGCGCCGGCGCGCGAACCTCGAGTTCCGCGCGACCGCGGGCGGGGCGCTTCCATTTGCCGACGGCGAGTTCGACCTGGTGGCGGCGATCGAGGTGCTCGAGCACGTCCCGGACCCGGCGAGCACGCTGGGCGAGATGGCCCGGGTCGCCAGGCGCCACCTGCTCGTCTCGGTGCCACGGGAGCCTCTGTGGCGGGCGCTGAACCTCGCCCGCGGCGCCTATCTGCGGGAGCTCGGCAACACCCCCGGGCACGTCAACCACTTCTCCAAGCGGGGCTTCGCGGCCCTGGCGGCGCGCCACGGCGCGGTCGTCGAGGTGCGATCGCCGTTACCTTGGACGATGCTGCTCGTTCGCATAGGTTGATGGCCGGCGAGCTCGAGACCCTGCGAGCGCAACCCGATCGCGGCGCCGCGCACGCCAACGGCGGTCCGCCGAGCCCTGGCGGCGCCGGCGAGGGCTACGCGTCGGGCGCGCGCATCCTGTCGATCGGGATCGTCTCGACCGGCGTCTTCACCTTCGCATACCTGGCCACGGCCAGTCACGTGCTGCCCCCGGGCGCCTACAGCCAGATCTCGGTGTGCTGGGCGATCATGTTCGTGATCCTGTCGGTGATCTACCGGCCGATCGAGCAGCTGCTCTCGCGCACGATCGCCGACCGGCAGGCCCGCGGCGCCCGCGGTCACATCCTGCGAGCGCCCGCCATCATCCAGGTGTCGTTCGCGCTCCTGTTCCTAGCCGTGGCGCTGCCGCTGCGCCACCCGATCGAGCGCCACCTGTTCACGGGCTCGAGCGCGCTGTACTGGATCCTCGTCGTCGGCGTCCTGGCGTACGCGGCGAGCTACTTCGCGCGGGGGTGGCTGGCCGGGCACAGGCGCTTCGCGCTGTACGGCGGGCTGGTGTTCCTCGAATCGACCAGCCGCTTCCTGTTCGCCCTGGCCGTGGCGGTGGGGATCGGTTCGGGCCAGGGCGCCGTGGGGCTGGGGATGGCAGCGGCGCCGTTCGTCTCGCTCAGCGTGATCCCGTTCGCGTTCCGGCGGATGAGCCGGCGCGGCGGCGCGCAGCCGGGTGGCTCGGAGGCCCCGGCCGCTAGTGAGGCAACGCGCGAGGTCGAGGTTGCAGATGCCGCCCGCGAAGGTCCGGCGCACGCCCAGCTCGAGGCGGCCACAACCGACCTCTCGCTCATGCACGGGACCAGCTTCGCGGTCGCCGTCGTCGCGATCATGTTCTCCGAGCAGACGCTGATGAACGCGGGCGTGCTGGTCGTGGCCGCCAACTCCTCGTTCAACCTCACCCTCGGCCTGACCGGGTTCGTGTTCAACGTGTTGCTGATCGTCCGCGCGCCGCTCCAGCTCTTCCAGGCGGTCCAGACCTCGATCCTCCCCCATCTGACGGGCCTGCACGCCCGGGAGTCGAGCGAGGAGTTCCACAAGGCGATCCGGCTGACGGTGCTGGTGATCGTGGCCTTCGCCGTGGCGGTGTCGATCGGGCTGCTGGCGATCGGCCCGTTGGTGATGAAGGCACTGCTCGGCGACAAGGGCTTCCACTACGCCCGCCTCGGGCTGGCCGTGGTCGGACTCGGCATGGGGCTCCACCTGATCGGTGGAACGCTCAACCAGGCGGCGCTGGCCCGGGGCCGCGCGACGGCAGCGGCCGCGGCATGGCTCGTCTCCGCAGCGCTGTTCGTGGTGCTGGTGGCTGAGCCGACGATCAGCAACGAGGTCACTCGCGTGGAGGTCGGCTACTTCACCGGCGCGCTCGTGCTCTGCGGGCTGCTGTGGGCGGTGTACCGGAGGGGGCCGGCGCGCGAGGCGGTGGCGGGCCGGGCTAACCGCTGATCTTCCGGCACGCCGGCGCCTTGGCCGCGGCCTGCTTGAGCGCCGGCGTCTGGAGCGCCTGGAGCCGCGTCCCGATCGTCGACAGTGAGCTGTCGACCGTGGTGGCGATGCCCAGGATCGCGGCCTGGAGCTGCGACACGCTCCGGGTGGGAAGCGTTCGGGACTGCCGGGCGGCGCGCTGGTAGGTGGCCTGGAGCTGCGTGAACGCGGTCACGAGGCCGCCGGCCACGTTGCGTCCTCCGGGGATGTTGGGCGTGCGCGCCTGTCGGAGGCGGGTCAGCGCCGCGCCGGTGTCGCCGATGACCGCGCTGAGGAACACCTGGACGGCGTGCTTGCGCTCGGGCGCGGTGGCGCTGGGCGCCGGCTGCAGGGCGGCACTGCGAGCGCGCAGATCGATCTCCCACGGGCCCAGCGCGCTGCAGACAGACTGCATGTAGGTGTCCGCGCTGACCACGCCAGGATGCGAATTCGACGATCCGCAGGCGGCGAGCGCCAGCAGCGCGGCGAGCGCCCCGAGCCGGGCCCTCACGCGGCTCCCGAGGCGTCCGCGATCGCCCGGTAGGCGGCCGCCGGGTCCTCAGCGCCGAACACGGCCGACCCCGTGACCAGCAGATTCGCGCCCGCCTCCACGCACGGGCCAACGGTTTCCTCATGCACACCTCCATCGACCTCGAGCGCCACATGGGCGGGGAGGGCAGCGCGCATCCGGGCCAGCTTGTCGAGCGAGGCGGGGATGAAGCCCTGGCCGCCCCAGCCCGGGTTGACGCTCATGCACAGCGCCAGGTCCAGCGAGTCCTGCGCCACCTCGGTCAGGCTGTCGGCCGGAGTCGAAGGGCAGATCGCGGCGCCTGCAGTGCACCCGTGCTCGCGGATGGCGCCCAGGACGTAGTGCAGGTGCGGGGTGGCCTCGGCGTGGACGGTGATGCTGTCTGCGCCGGCGCGCGCCACGTCCGCCACCTGGCCCTCCGGCCGCTCGATCATCAGGTGGACATCGACCAGCCCGCCGGCGGCGTGGACCCGGTCGGCGATGGCGCTCACGATGAGCGGGCCGAACGTGATCGGTGGTACGAAGTGGCCGTCCATGACGTCGACATGGATGACCCGCGCACCGGCGGCGAGGACTTCCTCGACCTGCGCGCCGAGCCGGGCGAAGTCGGCCGAGAGGATCGAGGGCGCGACGCGCAGCTCGCGCAGGATGCTCCCGGGCACGGGGCTCAGACCGCTCGCAGCATGCTGCCCTGGCAGTGGTTGCAAGCGACTATCGCCGTGCTCGACATCCGGACGATCGTGGAGTGCTCACCGCAGTTGGGGCATACCGACACGAGCTCGTACCGGTGCAAGCAGTACAGGCAGCGGTAGCGCCCGGGCACCGCCGTGGGCCGCAACCACGGTTCCCCGCACCCCGGGCAGTCCGGTCCGAGCTTCAGAACAGGGTCGTTCACGACCATGGCACTGTAGAAGACTCGGCGGCGCGGGCGCCTGGGGAGGCGCCGCCGCGGCGCAGGCGCGCGATGAAGAATCCGTCCGTGGCGTGGCGGTGTGGGAGGAGCTGGACGCCCGCGCCTTCGGGCGTGAAATCCGGCTGGTCCTCGAGGAATCGGGCGATCTGCGCCTCTCCCTCGGCCTTCGAGATCGTGCACACTGAGTACACGAGGACCCCGCCGGCGCGGGTGGCCGAGGCGCCGGCGGCAAGGATCCGCGCCTGGAGCGCCGCGAGCTCGCCGATCGCTTCCTGCGTCACCCGCCAGCGCAGGTCGGGTCGGGACTGCAGCGTCCCCAGGCCGCTGCAGGGCGGATCGATCAGCACACAGTCGAACGGGCCGTCGAGGCGGGGGATCTCGGCGTCCGCCCGGTCGACGCGAACGCTGCTCGCGCGCATGCGCGAGCAGGTGTCGGTGAGCGCGCGCGCCCGCCCAGCGTGTCGCTCGACGGCCACAACCTCGCCTTCGTCGCCCATCAGGGCCGCGAGGTGGGTGGTCTTGCCACCGGGGGCGGCGCACAGGTCGAGCACCCGGGCGCCGGCGGCCGGGGACACGGCGCGGGCCACGAGCATCGAGCCCCGGGACTGGGGCATGATCGCGCCGGATCGCCACAGCGCCGAGCCGTGGGCATCGAACGGCGCCTCCAGCACGAGGCCCTCGGGCAGGTCCGCCGGCGCGGTCCGCGGTCCCGCCGGCGCCGGCAAGGACCCCGCGGCCCGCGCCGCCACCGGCAATCCCGCCAGCACCTCCTCCACCGAGGCGACCAGCGTGTTGACCCGGATCGCGGACTCCGCGGGCGTGTTGATCGCCGCGAGCAGCTGCCGGGTCTCGGACGCGCCGAGCTCGTCCCACCAGCGCGCGGCCATCCACTCGGGAACCGAGTGCATGACCGCCGCCGCCTCGGAAGTGCGGTCGTGAAGCTCGCCCAGCAGCTCCTCGCGCTCGGCCGCCGCGCGGCGCAGCAGCGCGTTGACGTACCGCGCTCCCCCGGGGCTGGCTCGCTTGACGAGCGCGACGGTCTCGTTGACCGCCGCGTGGTCGGCCACTCCGCCCAGGTACATGAGTTGGCACAGGCCCAGTCGCAGGCCGGCCAGCACCGCCGGCTCGAGCCGCTTCAACGGACGCGTCGACAGTCGCTCGGCGAAGTGATCCAGCGTGCGGCGGCGCTGGATCGTGGCGTACGCCAGCGCCATCGCCAGCCCCCGCTCGCGCGGATCGAGCGCCGAGGACTCCGCGGCGAACGCCCGGTCAGCGTAGGCCCCCTGCTCGAAGGCCCGCCGGACCACGCGCAGCGCGCAGCCCCGAGCGCCGCCGGCGGCGCCCGGCCTAGCCCGCACGGCCATGCAGGCCCCGCACGTAGTCCTCGCCGGCCATGGCCCGCCGCCCCGGAGGTTGGACGACGACCAGCTCGAGCGCGCCGAGCGCGCAGCCGAGGATCGGCCGCCCCCGCTCGAGCGAGAGCTTCCCGGGCGCCGGGCTGGCGCCGTCGTCCACAGCCCGCGCATCGAGCACGCCGAGTCGCTCCTCGCCGAGCTCGACGAACGCCCCAATGTGCGGGGTGAGCGCCCGCACCACGCGTTCGAGCTCGACCGCCGGCCGCTCGGGGTCGAGCCTGCGGTCCTCCGGCCCGAGCTTCTCCGCGTAGGTGGCCCGCTCGTCGTCCTGGTCCACGCACGGTGGGTCCTGGTCGAGCGCGCGCACGAGCAGATCGCCGCCCCGCCGCGCGAGCCGGTCGGCCAGCGTCGCGTAGGTGTCCTGCGGGCCGATCGACTCGCTCTCCTGCATGCACACCGGCCCGCTGTCGAGCCCGGCGGTCACCTCCATGATCGACACGCCTGTCTGCTCGTCGCCGGCCATCATCGCGCGCTCGATCGGAGCCGCGCCGCGCCACCGCGGCAGCAGGGACGGGTGCACGTTAAGCATGCGGTGCGACGCCAGCAGCGGCTCCTGGATCAGCGCGCCGAACGCGCACACGCAGACCACCTCCGGATGGGCGTCGGCGATCCGGGTGCGCGCGGGCTCGTCGTTGACCGACTCGGGCTGGTCCACATCGATCCCGAGCTCTCGCGCCGCCTCGGCCACGGGCGGTGAGGCCAGGCGGCGCCCGCGACCCCGTGGCCGATCGGGCCGGGTGACGACCAGCCCCGGGCGGTGCGGCGAGTCGGCCAGGCGACGCAGGACCGTCGCCGCGAACTCCGAGGTCCCGAGGTAGACGGTGCGCAAGTGGTGGGGCTCAGGCGGCCTGCTCGGCCTCGCGCAGCACCCGCATCGCCTCCTTGCGCTGCTCGCGCGTGGTGCGATCGAGGATCAGCACCCCGTCGAGGTGGTCGACCTCGTGCTGGATCACCCGGGCCTCGAGACCCGAGGCCTCGATCAGGATCTCCTCGCCATGCTCGTCGTGAGCGACCACCCGGACGTGGATCGGCCGGTCGACGTCGACGAGCACCGAGGCGAGGCTGAGGCAGCCTTCCTGCATCTCCTCGGTCTCCTTGCCGGACCACTCGATCTCGGGATTGACGAGAGCGGCCAGCGGCCCGTGCAGCTGGGTGCGGTACACGAGCAGGCGGTGCAGGACGCCCACCTGCGTGGCGGCGAGCCCAACGCCGATGGCGTCGTCCATGAGCCGGCCCATCCGCTCGACCTCGTCGCGCAGCTCGTCGTCGAAGCGCGCGATCTGCCGGGCCTTCGAGCGCAGCACCGGATCGCCGAACTGGCGGATCTTCGCCAGCGCCGCGCTGCGGCGCGCGGCGGCCTCCGGGTCGAGCTCTTCGTCGGGCTCGGGCTCGGCCTCGACCTCTAGCTCGTCCTCGAGCTCGGGATGGTCGGTTGCCTGCTCAGCCACGGGTCGGAGTTTAGGAGGCGGTGCTATTGGGGGTCCACGTCGACGCTCACGCTTACCCCATCCTGCGCTGCCTTGGGAGCTACCCGCGCGACGGCCGCTCCGATCGCCGAGATGGCCGCGGCGCGCTCGCCCGTCTTGACCACGAGCTGAACGCGGGCACGGCCGCGCAGGCGAAACAGCGGGGCCGGCCCGAGCACGATCGCGCCGGGCGCCTCGATGGCGGCGCGCAGCTCGACGGCGGCAGCGAGGGCCCGCGCCGGCTCGCCGGCGGAGCAGATCACCCGGATCAGGGTGGCGAACGGCGGGTAGCGCAGGGCCCGCCGCCGCTTCAGCTCGTCGTCCAGGAACCCGTCGGAGTCGTGGCCGGAGGCGTACCGGATCGAGCGGGCCTCCGGGGCGAGGGTCTGGACCAGGACGGTACCGCCGACGCCGCGGCCCGCTCGTCCCGCGAGCTGCGTGACGAGCGCGAAGGTCCGCTCTTCGGCCCGGAAGTCCGGGAAGCGAAGCGTCTGATCGGCGTCCATGACCACGCCGAGCGTGACATCGGGAAAGTCGTGTCCCTTGGCCACCATCTGGGTGCCCACCAGCACGCCCGCCGGCGCGGCCCGGAACTCCTCGAGGGTCGCCTCGAGGCGGTCCCGGCCGCTGGTGGCGTCGGCGTCGAGACGGAAGATCGGAAACGAGCCGCCCCCGAGCGCATGACGCAGCTCGTCCTGAAGGCGCTCGGTGCCGGCGCCGTGGCGGGCGAGCGCCACCGAGGAGCATGCGCTGCAGCGTTCGGGCACCCGCGCCCGGTGGCCGCAGTGGTGGCACGCGACGCGCCCGGAGGCGCGGTGCAGGACCAGGGCGACGTCGCAGTTCGGGCACATCCAGACCTGCCCGCAGGCGCGGCAGGATACGAAGTTCGACCACCCGCGCCGGTTCAGCAGCACGATTGCCTTGCCTGCGGCGCGGCGCACGTCCGCCAGCGCAATCCGGGTCCGAGGGTGGAGCGGATGGTGGTGGCCGCGCATGTCGAGCACCTCAACCGGGGGCAGCGGCCGGCGGTCGATGCGTTCCGGGAGCCGCAGCCGCTCGAGCGCGACCACGCTCTCGGGGCGCGGGGTCGCGCTGCCGGCCAGCAGCACCGCGTCGTGCTGCTCGGCCCGCCGCCGGGCCACCGAGCGAGCGTCGTAGCGCGGGTCTCCCTCGTGCTTGTAGGAGCCGTCGTGCTCCTCGTCGATCACGATCAGCCCGATGTCGGAGAGCGGGGCGAACACGGCCGAGCGCGGCCCCACGCACACTCGCGCCTCGCCGCGGCGCAGGGCCGTCCACTCGTCCTGGCGCTCCCCCTCGCTCAGGGCCGAGTGGAGCACCGCGACGACGTCGCCAAAGCGTGCGCGAAACCGTCCCACCACCTGCGGGGTGAGCGCGATCTCGGGGACCAGCACGATTGCGCTGCGGCCGGCCTCGAGCACCGTCTGGACCGCCCGCAGGTAAACCTCGGTCTTGCCCGAACCAGTGACCCCGTGGAGCAGGAAGCGCCGATGCCGGCCCGCGGACAGGGCGTCCTCGATCGAGGCGAGCGCCCGCCACTGCTCGGCGCTCAGCGCCGGCGGGCGCGCGCCGACCCCGTGACCCGAGCCCGCTCGCCGCTGCGCCGTCGCGCGGAGCGCGGCCAGGCCGCGCCGCTCGAGCCGGCGCAGGGTCTCGGTGCCCAGCGCGCTGGCCGCGGTGGCGCCGTCGCGCTCCAGCGCACGCAGGATCGCGACCTGGCGTTCGGTGAGCCGGCGCTCACCGGGCGCGGTCCCCTCGCTCAGCGCCGCCCGTCCGTCCTCGGTCAGCTCCGCCACGAGCACCGTGCGGGCCCGGACGCGCCGCCCCGCTCCCGGCGCCAGCACGAGGCCGAGGGCGCGCGCCGCCGTCGAGCAGTATTCGCGCGCCATCCACTCGGCCAGCGCCACCAGGTCGCCCGGTATCGCCCCGGGCAGAACCGCCTCGGGCTCGACCAGCCGCTCGGGCGCCACCTCCGAGTCCTCGGCGAGCTCCGTGACCACGCCGAGGGTGGTGCGGGTGCCGAACGGGATGCGCAGCAACGATCCGACCTCCACGGCCATCTGGTCGGGCGCCAAGCGGTAGTCGAACGGCCCGTGGATGGCGCGCGTCGTGGTCAGCGGCTCGACTCGCGCGATCGCCGGCGCCAGGTGCTCTTCCAGCGCGTTCATGGGGGAACGCAGGGTAGAGTGCGCCCAGGATGACGGGCGATGGGCTCGCGGACGAGTTACCGACCGGGGCGATTCTGGCGCTGTGCGACAAGGTGCTGGGCGAGGTGGGGCGCCGCAGTCACCGCTTCGCCTGGCTGCGCGCGCCCGGCCAGGTAGCCGACGCATGGCTGCCCGTCGAGGCCTATTACCCGCGCCACCGTCTGGTCGTGATCTGTCACGCCGAACCCACTCCGTACGACCACCTGTTCGCCCAGCTGATACCCCAGCACGGCCTGCGCCTGCTCGAGTTCGCGCCCGCGGCGCTGGGAGCGGACCCCGCCGTGGCCGAGCAGCTGCTCCGCCGTAAGATCGCCCGCCTGCCGCCCGTGGTTGCACCCGAGCGGGTCGAGCCCCGGGCGCGGCCCATCCGGGTCCCGGCCCCGCGGAGGCGCAGTCCGGAGGCGGAAGAGTCCGCGCCGCGGGACACCGCGCGACCACGCGAGCGCGACCGCAACCGCGGGCTTCCGTCGGTCTCCCTGCCGAGCCTGGCCGGGATCGGCGGGTCACGGCGTGGGGCGAGCACCCCGGCCGCGGCGACGGCGCCCGCCCCGAGGACGCTCCCGCACGAGCCGGGCCGTGGACCGGCGCCGCGGCTCGTGGCGGCGCCCGCGAAGGCGCGTCTCGCGCCGCGTGGGGCCCCCTCGAGCCGTGGCCGGACCGCGCACGGCTCGGAGAGCGTTGCCGTGGCGGTGGTGTTCGGGCTGGCCCTGGCCGTGATCTGTGGCGCGGAGCTGGTGATCGCGGTGATCGTGGTCGGGCTCGACTCTGGGCGCCTGGTGCTCGGTTTGGGGATCGCGTTCGATGCGTGTGCCCGCGTGCTCGGCACGCTCGACTCCGAGCGCGTCGGGAAGACCGGGTGGGTCTGGGCGTGCGCGATCGCGGGCTCGCCGGCAGTGGTGGCGGCCGCGCTGGTGTGGCCTCGCCCGCGGCGCCCGGGCCGCATGTCGGGACCGGGTGACATCCCGACCGAGGCGGCGCCGCTGGCGGCCATGATGGCGACGCTGGCGCTGGTATGCGTGGTCGTCGGCCTCCTCACCTGACGGGCAGGCGTTTGCAAGAGGCGCCCGGAGGTTTACCCTGAGGCGCCGATGGCACCGGACCCCGCCGAGCACGTCTTCTTCCATGGCCATCCCTCGTGGCGGTCGATGCTCGCCTTCTATCTGAAGGGCCTGGCGGCGGCCGTGCTCCTCGGCGCGCTGGTGGGTTTGGCCAGCGCCGGGGCTGACGACAAGGTGCGCGCGCCCTGGGTGATCGCGGCGGTGCTGGTCGTGTTCGTGGCCGGGCTGACGCGCGGCATGCTCAGACGGGCTCGGACGACGTACACGATCACCGACCGGCGCCTCACCATCCAGTACGGCCTCTTCTCACGCGACCTTCACGAGGCGGCGCTCGACCGGGTGCAGAACGTGGCGGCTCGCCAGAGCCTGCTCGAGCGGCTGCTCGGCATCGGCACGGTCGACTTCGATACGGCGGGGGGCGCCGGATTCGACTTCAGCTTCACCGGCGTCGAGCACCCGCGCCGGATCGCGCGGATCGTGGATCGGGCGCGGCAGGAGCCCGCCCCGGTCGCCCCAGTCGCCCCGGCCGGCCGCGCCGCCCCGGTTGGCCGCGCCGGCCGAAGCGCGGCAGACCGCGGGGCGCTACCGCGCTGGTGACACCGCGGCGTCCAAGCCCGCCGCCTCGCGAAGCGCATCCGCCTTGTCGGTCCGCTCCCAGGTGAAGTCGTGGTCCTCGCGGCCGAAGTGACCGTAGGCGGCCGTCTTCTGGAAGATCGGACGGTGGAGCTTCAGGTAGTGGCGGAACGCGCCCGGCCGCAGGTCGAAGTGCTCGGCGATCAGCTCCAGGATCCGCGCGCGCCCGATCTTCTCGGTCCCGAACGTCTCGATCATCACCGACACCGGATGGGCCACCCCGATCGCGTAGGCCACCTGCACCTCTGCGCGGTCGGCCAGGCCGGCGGCCACCACGTTCTTGGCCACGTAGCGTGCCGCGTACGCCGCCGAGCGGTCCACCTTCGAGGGATCCTTGCCGCTGAACGCGCCGCCGCCGTGGCGGGCCATGCCGCCGTAGGTGTCGACGATGATCTTGCGCCCGGTCAGCCCGCAGTCGCCCATGGGCCCGCCGATCACAAACCGCCCGGTGGGGTTGACCAGGAAGCCCTTGTTCAGCTTGCGCGCGTCGTATAGCCCCTCGGGCAGCACCGGCTCGACCACGTGCTCCCAAAGGTCCTCCTTGAGGAGCGACTCCGCCCCATCCCGATGCTGGGTGGAGATCAGGAGCTTCTCGATCTCGGCCGGTCGGCCGTCGACGTAGCGGATCGTGACCTGGGTCTTCCCGTCGGGGCGCAGGTAGGGCAGGATCTCGGCCTTGCGCACGTCGGCCAGCCGCTTGGCCAGCCGGTGGGCGAGGGAGATCGGCAGCGGCATCAGCTCGTCGGTCTCACGGGTGGCGTAGCCGAACATCATTCCCTGGTCGCCCGCGCCGGCCTGATCGAGCTCGTCATCGTCCCCCGGGTCCGTCCGGGCCTCCCACGCCTTGTCCACGCCCTGGGCGATGTCGGGCGACTGCTTGTCGATCGCGTTGATCACCGCGCAGGTGTGGTAGTCGAAGCCGTACTCGGCGTCGACGTAGCCGATCCGCTTGATCGTCTCGCGCGCCACCTCCTGGATGTCCACGTAGGTCGAGGTTGTGATCTCGCCCGAGACCACGACCAGGCCGGTGTTCACGAGCGTCTCACAGGCGACTCGCCCGGAGGGATCGTCCCTCAGCACGGCGTCGAGCACGCCGTCGGAGATCTGATCGGCGATCTTGTCCGGGTGCCCCTCGGTGACGGACTCGGACGTGAACAGGAACTCGTTGTCGGATAGCGTCGTCATGAGATCTGGAGGAACAGCTCCACGGTCGTGTCGGCCTCCCCGCTCGTCGAACTCGCACCGACGGCCCTGATCTGGTCGAGGTCCGGGGCCAGCCGGCGCAGGAGCGAGCTTCGTAGTAGCCCTGTCTGCTCGCCGAGGCTGAGGAGCTGGCTGAAGTCGAGAAAGATTAGCGACCTGACGCGCACCGGGGGTTTCGGGAACGCCCGCCGAAACGCGAGGTTGCCCGCCAGCGACCGGCCGCCGCGCGCGATCTCGGCGATCGCGTTCAGGCTGGTCGAGACGACGACGAGCCCGTCGAACGTCGCGTAGTCGAGCTGGAGCCCGGGCGAGAGCGCGAACTGTCGCGCGCTCACCGCCCCGGCCTGCTGATCGCTCCACTCGGGCATCTGGCCGGCGAGGCTGCCGACGGGGGCGAAGACCTGGGCCAGCGGCGCCTCGAGTCCCGCGAGCGCCACGCGCGTCGAGCTCGGGTTGGGCGCGCGCACGACCAAGCTCACGGCAGGGGCCCCGGCACCCGCGCTGACGATCACGGCGCCTTGGTGGTGGAAGATCGAGATGGTCTGACCCACGTCCACTCCCTGGGCGGAAAGCGCGGCTCCCAGCCGCCCGAGCAGCGACCCGAGGCCCGGCGCCAGGCCGAGCTCGGCGCTCGCGCGCAGGACCGTCGGCGCCGCCTGGGCGACGTCGCCCACGTCGAGCATCAGCGGCACCCCGGCCGGCGCCTCCCGCGCCAGCGTGGGCGCAAAGCTCGCCGGCGCGACCGGCGCGGCGCCCGCTGCCAGCGCGCTGTGCACAACGAGCGAGGCACCGCCCCGCGCCGGCGACAGCGACGCCGTGGCCCCCCTGAAGCCAGGTTGATCGCCGAGGAGCACCGCGAGCGCGCCGGCGAGCCCGCCGCGCGGCGCCAGCACGCGCTCGACGCCGGCGGGCGAGACGTACGCGTCGATCACCCGGCCTGCCGGCTCGTCCGCCGCAGCGGCTCGGTAGGCCGCCCGGCCCGCGAGCGAGGGTGCCCGCCCCCGCGCCACGTCGATCGCGGCGCGCACGCTGGCGTCCTGGCCCACGGTCAGGTACCGGCCGATGAACGCGAGCTCGGCGCCTCCCTGGTTGCGGTACAGGCGCACGCCGCGATAGCTGCCAACCGCCGTGGCGCCGGTGTCGAACAACGGCCCGGTGCGGGCCGCCTGGAGGATGATCAGCGAGCCCGCACTCGCCCCGGCGTTGTTCAGCACCGCGAAGGCCGCCTCGGGACCCAGCCATGGGCGGATCTGGCGGGCGAAGTCGAGCGGGACGCCGCCACCCAGCATCGTGCTGAGGCGGCCGGTGACCGCATCCTCGAGCAGCGGGTAATCGGGGAACCGCGCGGCCAGCCGCCGGGCGCTCCGTACGGCCCCGCGCTTTGGGTCGGTGGACACGTGCACGTAGAAGAGCGCGTCGGCCGGGACCAGCGACGCCGCGCCGCTGGCCGGCGGCGTCGCCCCGGCGCTCCGGGAGAGCAACACGATCAGCAAGGCGATCGCCACCACGAGCGCGGTGGCCGCCGCCGCCACCCACGGCCGCGCGCGGGAAGATCTCACCTCAAAAGCCGTGGCCACGCAGCCAATAAAGCAAGCCCCGGCACGCCGCGCGCCGGCTCCACGCGGCCACGCCGCGCCGCGCTGGGCCGCGACGTGACGCGACGCCGGCGCTACGCCGCGCCGCGCTGGGCCGCGACGCGACGCCGGCGCTACGCCGCCACGCCGCGCCGCCCCTGCGACCGCCGCTCGCTGCGCTCGACGAAGTCGATGATCAGGGGGATGCCCTCGAGTCGGTAGCGCTCGCGCAGCCGGTTCTCGAGGAAATAGGCGTAATCGCGGGTAACCCGGCTGCGGGAGTTGACCTGCACCGAGAACCGCGGCGGACCCACCCCCGTCTGGGCCATGAACAGGAGCTTCAGGCGATGGGACCGGGGCCCAACTCCCGAGGGCGGCTGCCGCGCCGCCACCACCTCGGACAGGAAGCGGTTGAGCTGCGGGGTGGGGATCCGGGTGCTCCGGCGGTCGGCCAGCGCCACCGCCTCGACGAGCAGGCGCTCGACATGCCGGCCCGTCTTGGCGCTGGCGGTCAGCACCCGCGGGCGCAGGCGGAGCTTCCGATGCGCGCGAGCCCGCTCGTGGTCGAGGTCCACCCCATCGGAGGCGAGGTCCCACTTGTTGAGCACCACCGCGGTCGCGCAGCCGCTGCGCATGGCCAGTTCGGCCACGCGCAGATCCTGCGCGGTAATCCCCTCGACCGCGTCGCACACCACCAGTGCCACGTCCGATCGCTCGGCCGCCCGGCGAGAGCGCAGCGCCGTGTAGTACTCGATCGCCTCCCCCACCTTGGCCTGGCGGCGCAGCCCCGCGGTGTCGACCAGGACGAGCTCGCGGTCCTCGAAACGCAGCGGAAGGTCGATCGCGTCGCGCGTGGTCCCCGCGACCGGAGAGACGATCACCCGCTCGGTCCCGGCGAACCGATTGACCAGGGAGGACTTGCCCACGTTCGGCCGTCCAATCACGGCCAGGCGAACCGCCTCCCCCGGCCCGGAGCCGGACCCGGCGCCGCCCGCGTACTCGGCCTCCGGCACGGCCGGAGCCGCCGCCACGATCCGGTCGAGCAGGTCGCCGGTGCCGAGGCCCTGCGCGGCTGACACCGCCACCGGCTCCCCCAGGCCCAGGGCGTGGAACTCGGCCGCCAGCGGAATCTCGCGCGCGGTGTCGACCTTGTTGGCCGCGACCACCACGGGCACCGGAGCGCGCCGGAGCAGATCGGCCATGTCCTGGTCCCCGGAGCGCAGACCGGCCCGAGCATCGACCACCAGCACGGCCACGTCCGCGTCGGCCAGCGCAGCCCGCGCCTGGGAGCGGATCTCGCCCGCCAGCTCGGCCCGGTCCTCCAGGTCGACCCCGCCGGTGTCGATCAGCGTGAGCGGCCGGCCGTTCCAGTCCGTCTGGAGCTCCTTGCGGTCGCGCGTGACCCCGGGAAGCTCGTGCACAACCGCCTCCCGGGACTCGGTGAGGCGGTTGACCAGCGAGGACTTCCCGACGTTCGGATAGCCGACGACCGCGACCTTCATGGCGGACCCGAGGCTAGCGTGAGCCCCGGGTCCGCCAGGTGTAGATCGTTATCCGGTCGGCAGATCCGTGTTGGCTCCGGCGCAGTAGCCGGCGCCGCCCGCGGAGTCGTTGCTCCACAGGGACTGGACGGCGAACGTCCCGCCGGCGTTGCCGGTGATGTCGCCCATGGCGCCGTAGATCGGCTCCGGCGGGCCCTGGCCGGTCAGCAGGTTCTCGCCCACCCAGGCGCACTTGTCGCCGTTCTCGTTCGCGTCGACCGTGTCGTACCAGCCGCCGATCTGCTGCGCGCTGGTGCCGCTCCCGATCACGTCCTCCGCGCCCGGATCGGTGTTGCTCTCCTCGAGCTCGTGCCCGAGGACGATCGAGAACCCGTCGAGCTTGCCCGCGGCGCCGCTGTTGACCGCGTTCTCGCCGCAATCGTTGGCGCCGTTCGAGTTGATGGCGAGCTGGTAGGGCATGTTCGTGTACGCAATGCCCTGCTGGATCCCGTTGTAGATCCCGGCCTCGACGCCCGGATAGGTGTAGTCGTGGAACGCGCAATAGCCGGATGCCACCGCGTTGGGGTCGCTGTAGTTCGGCGGCTGGGCGATCACGATGTCGGAGTTGGCCAGGTCGACGTTGCCGAAGTGGGCCACCGCCCTTGCGGCCTCCTGGGCCAGGTCCGTGTAGGTGTTGGTCGAGCCGGCCGGGTTGGTGGCCGAGGTCTTGGGCAGCCCGGTGATCGAATTGGTGTCATCGACCCAGATGCCCGCGAGCTGGTCGCTCGGGTTGGAGATGAACGTCTTGGAGGACCCGCCCTGGTAGTACTGCGTCTGCACACCGGCCCACTGCGTGCCGCCGAGCTGGTAGGCGAAGTCGGCCATGCGCTTGCCGGCGCCGTCCGGGTCGCAAGCCAGCGTGGCGCTCACCGACCCCTCGGTGAGGGCCTCCGAGCTGCACGTCTGATTCGATGGGAACGCCCCGGATTCGCCCCAACCCCAATAGACGAGGTAGATCTTCGGGCTGGTGTGCACCTGGCCGCCGTAGTAGGCCATGTTCCCCGGGTATGGGAGCGTGGTGGCGGGGAACTCGGGTAGCCCGCAGGCCGAGAAGGGCGAGGGCAGCAGCCCGTTCTCCGGGCACGGCGGCGCCGGCGGCTGGAGCGAGCCCACCGGTGCGAAGACGTGGCCCTGCCAGATCGCGTGCTGGGCCTGGAGCTCCTTCTGCAAGGTGGGCATCAGGATCGGTTTCGCGGACGCGGACAGCGCGCCGCAGGTGAGAAGGCCGGCGACGGCGAGCGCCAGCGGCGCCCCGACCCCTCGGAGAAGGCGTTTGGTCATGCGGAACCCTTCTTTGTGTCAGCCCCTGCCAGGGCAAGTTTCATGAACGTGATTGCAGGACCTTCCATGAGCCTGCCCCCCAAAACGGTCCACCGGATAAAAACTTGCGAAAAATCAGCCGATGAGTTTCGCGACGCGCTCGACGACCTCGTCCAGGCTGAGCCCGGTGCTGTCGAGGATCGTCGCTCCGGGGGCCGGCGCGAGCGGAGAATGCTCCCGGGTACGGTCGCGCTCGTCGCGGATCGCCTGCTCGGCCAGCACTGTCTCGGCGTCGACGTTCAGCTCCCGCGCGCGCCGGCGCGCCCGCTCCTCCGGCGAGGCGGTCAGGAACACCTTCACCTCGGCTGCGGGAGCGACGACCGTGCCGATGTCCCGCCCCTCGGCCACCCAGTCGCCTTCGGAGAGCATCCGCCGCTGCTTGTCCACCACCGCCTCGCGCACCTCGGGGTCGGCCGCCACCCGGGAGGCGGCCTCGGACACGGACGGCTCCCGGATCGCCGCGGTGACGTCCTCGCCGTCGAGCAGCACCCGCTCGCCGAGCTCGATCGCCACTTCCCGCGCCAGCGTCGCCGCATCTGCGCCGCTCCGCAGCGCCCCCAGCGCCACCGCCCGGTACATGGCCCCGGAGTCGAGGTAGGTGAAGCCGAGCCGCTGCGCGACCGCGCGCGCCACGGTCGACTTCCCCGCCCCGGCGGGGCCGTCGATCGCCACCACGGTCACTGTGCGAGCGCCGCCAGGTCGGCTGTGAACCCCGGGTAGGACACGGCCGCGGCCTCCATCCCCACGACCTCGACGCCCTCCTCCGAGGCCAGTCCCGCCACCGCTCCGAGAAGCGCCAGCCGGTGGTCGCCGTGAGCGTCGATCCGCCCGCCCCGGAGCCGACCCGTGCCGTGCACGGCGAACCCGTCCTCGAGCGCCTCGATCGATGCGCCGAGCCCGCGGAGCCCATCCACCACGGTGGCGATCCGGTCGGACTCCTTGAGGCGGAGCTCGGCCGCGCCGCGCACCACCGTTTCTCCTTCGGCGAACACCCCCAGCAGCGCCACCAGCGGCAGCTCGTCGATCGCCAGCGGCACCTCGTCGGGCCCGACCTCGGTCGCCACGATCGGAGCGTTTCGTACGTCGAGCTCGGCCACCGGCTCGGCCGCAGAGAACGCACCGGGGGGCTCGAGCTCGCCGAGCACGATCGCCCCCATCCGCTCGAGGATCCGCAGGAAGCCCGTCCGGGTCCAGTTGACGCCGACCTCCGCGAGCACCAGTCGCGAGCCCTTGACCAGGATCCCGGCCGCGATCAGGAACGCGGCCGAGGAGAGGTCGCCCGGGACGACGATCTCCTCGAGCTCGAGCTCGTCCGCGTTGCCCACCGTCGTGCGATATCCGGGCCGCCCGCGGGAGCCGGCGGCGACTGGATCCCGCGTGACCGGGGCCCCGGCCCGCAGCAGCATCCGCTCGGTGTGGTCACGCGCGGGCGACGGCTCGGTCACCGTGGTCCCGGCTGTGGCGAGGCCGGCGAGCAGCAGGCACGACTTGACCTGGGCGCTCGCCACCGGGAGCTCGTATTCGATCCCCCGTAGGGCCCCCCCGTGGACCGTGAACGGCGGATACCGGCCGTGGGTGACCTCGATCCGGGCGCCCATCAGCGAGAGCGGCGCCGCCACCCGGTCCACCGGCCGCCGGCGAATCGACTCGTCCCCGTCGATCTCGAAGCGCCCCCCGGGCTGGAAGGCCAGCCAGCCGGGGAGGAGCCGCATCAGCGTCCCCGCGTTGCCGACGTCGATCCGGACCGGGCTGGTGGCGTTGCGCATGCCGCAGCCGCGGATCACCAGCTCGCCGGGGCGGACCTCGACCAGTGCCCCCAGCTCGCGAATCGCCGCCAGGGTCGAGCTGGTGTCGGCGGCCGTGAGGTAGTTGCGGATCCGGACCGGCTCTGAGGCCATCGCCCCGATCAGCGCCGCGCGATGGGAGATCGACTTGTCGGCCGGCACGCGCATCGCCCCTCGCAATGGCCCGCTCGGCTCGAACCGGACGTTCACGGGCGCGCCACCGGAAAGCCCAGATGCTCGACCAGCTGCTGGGCCCGGTCCGCCGCCTCCTCCCCGGCCACCCACAGCGCCACCACGCCCTCGCTCATGTCCGGGGCCGGGTACAGGGCAAGGTCGGCGATGTTCACGCCGGCACGCCCCAGCTCGAGCGCGAGCTGCGCGATCACCCCGGGTCGGTTCGGCACCGACACGCGCAGCTCGGCCAGTGACCCACCGGCCAGTTGCGCCTCGAGCAGGCGCCGCCGGTCCGCCGCGGCGGCATCGTTCCACGAGGTGATTCGCTCGCCGTCGGCACTTCGCAGCGCCTCCTGGACGCCCTGGAGGCGGGCTATCGTGTCCGCGATCTCGTCCGCCAGGACATCCCGGTTGGACAGGTAGATGTCGCGCCACACGCGACTCGACGCTCCGGCGACCCGGGTGGCGTCGCGAAAGCTCGGACCGGTGGCGGGCAGCCGCTCGTCGCCGGCGGCCAGGGCGTTCGCGGCCTGCGCCACGAGCACGTTGGCCAGCACGTGCGGCAGGTGCGAGACGGTGGCCAGGATCCGGTCGTGCGTGTCGGCGTCGATCGCCACCGGCCGTGCCCCCAGCCCCCGCAGCAGCCGGTGAAGCCGTTCGTAGAGCATCCCGGAGGTGGTGGCGCTCGGCGTGAGGTACCAGGTCGCCCCCTCGAACAGGTCGGGCCGCGCGTGCCCCAGCCCCGAGGTCTCGGCGCCGGCCAGAGGGTGGCCGCCCACGAATCGAGGGTCCCCCGCCGCGGCCACCACCGCGCGCTTGGTCGAGCCCACGTCGGTGACGACGCAGGTCTCGGGCGCGGCCGCGAGCGCCGCGGCCAGCGTCGAGGCCAGCGCGCCCACCGGGACCGCCACGAACACCGCCTCGGCGCTCCCCACCGCCTCCTCCACGCTGGTGGCCGCCGCATCGAGGGCACCTCGCTCGAGCGCGGCGCCCAGCGCGTCCGGCGAGCTGTCGTAGCCGCGCACCTCGGCGCCGAGGCGCTCGCGCGCGGCCAGACCCACCGACCCGCCGATCAACCCGACCCCGACGATCGCCAGGCGCACCGGCTACCGGCGGCCGGGGTCCGCGGCGGCGGGGCCTGGCTCCTCGCCTCGGCCCCCGCCGGGGCCCGCGCCGGCGTCGGGGTCCGCCGCCCGCCGGGCCCGGACCGCACCGGCCAGGCCGTCGAGCACCTCGACCGTGGTCGCCCAGTCGATGCAGGCGTCGGTGATCGACTGGCCGTAGGTGAGCCGGCCCGGCTCCGCGAGCTGCTGGCGTCCGGCGAGGAGGAAGGACTCGAGCATCACGCCGGTTATCGCCCGCGAGCCGGCGGCGATCTGCTCGGCCACCTCCGCCGCCACCCCCGGCTGGCGCCGCGCGTCCTTGCCGCTGTTGTCGTGTGAGAGGTCGATGACCAGTCGCTCCGGCAACCGGGCCGAGCGGAGGAGCCCGAGCGCGGCCGCCACCGGCTCCGGGCCGTAGTTGGGCGCGTCGGCGCCGCCGCGCAGGATGATGTGGCAGTCGCGATTGCCGCGCGTGTGGTGGATGGCCGGCGTGCCATCGAAGTCGATGCCGGCGAACGCGTGGGGCACGGCGGCGGCCCGCACCGCGTCGACCGCCACCTGGACGTTGCCGTCGGTCCGGTTCTTGAAGCCAACCGGCATCGACAGTCCAGACCCGAGCTGGCGGTGGATCTGGCTCTCGGTCGTCCGCGCCCCGATCGCCCCCCACGACACGGCGTCGGAGATGTATTGCGGGGTGATCGGGTCGAGGAATTCGCAACCCACCGGAAGCCCCAGCTCGAGCACCTTGAGCAGCAGCCCGCGCGCCATCCGCAACCCGGTGCTGACATCGCCCGAGCCGTTCAGGTGCGGGTCGTTGATCAGCCCCTTCCATCCTGTCGTCGTGCGCGGCTTCTCGAAGTAGACGCGCATCGCCACGCACAGGTCCGCGCGGTGCCGAGCCGCCTCCGCGGCGAGCCGGCGCGCGTAGTCGAGCGTGGCGTCGACGTCGTGGACGCTGCACGGGCCGACCACCACGAGCAGCCGATCGTCGAGGCGGTCGAGGATGGCGTGGATCTCGGTGCGCCCGTGCACGACGACCTCGGTCTGCGCGTCGTTCAGCGCGAGCTCGTCGAACAGCGCGAGCGGCGCGAGGAGCGGCTCGATGCGCTCGATCCGCTGATCGCGGAGCTGGTCCACCGCCGTTCTCAAGGTTCTGTCGCGATCATCGTCTGCTGGTCCTTTCTCGGGCTGGAAACTCTAGGGAAGGGTGGGTGGGGCCGCGCGCTGCGCGCGCGGCGTCCGTGGGGCCGGGCCCCCCTTGCCTCCAGCGCCGACCCGCCGCCGGGCATCCAGCCCGGCGCCCGGGCGTCCTACACCCGGCGCGTGGCCTTGACCGCGCGATCGAGGTGCGGGCGCAGCACGCCCGCGACCACGTGCGCGTTGCCGCGCTGGAGGTGCGTCCTGTGCGTGCCGGGCACCTCGCACACCTCAAGCTCGTCGATGTGCGGGCCCCAGCCCCAGGCCGGGTCGGGCTTGTCGACTCTGACCTCGGCCGACGCCTGCGGCTTGATCAGCACGGCCGGCCCCGGGTACGGCCCGACCTGGTACTTGCGCATAGCGCGCAGGTAGATCCGGGTGCGAGCCCGCTCCAGCCGGTTGGCCTCGCTCACCCAGTCCTGGCCGAGGAGCCGCCGCTGGAGCGCCGTCGGCAGCAGGTCGCCCTGGTGAATGGCCATCTGCCGGACGCGAACCGCGAGCCGCTCCCGGTAGCTCGGCATGCCGGAGTCGACCGTCGAATCGAGCATCACGAGCAGGCTGATCGCCTCGCCGGCGGCGCTCAGCTGCTGAGCCATCTCGTAGGCCAGGATCCCCCCGAAGCAGAAACCAAGCAGCAGGTACGGGCCGTGGGGCTGGCGCTCGCGCACGGCAGCCAGATAGCGCCGGGCGATGCTCTCGACCGAGAGGTTGCCTCGCCGGCCCGCGAACAGCTCCTGCTCGACCGGCAGGAACACGCCGTACAGCGAAGGCCCCGGCGCCAGCTCCTCGGCCAGCTCCTGGTAGACGTGGACGCCGCAGATGCAGAACACGGGCGGGTCGCGACCCTCGACCAGCTCCAGCACGACCGGCTCGGTCGCGCCGGCCCCGCCGGCGTGCAGCTCCGCCGCGAGGCTGCGAATCGTCGGGTTGCGGAACAGCATGGTGAGCGTGCAGACGCGGTCCAGCTGCTCTTCGACCTCGTAGGCCAGCTCGACCCCGAGCAGCGAGTGGCCGCCGAGGTCGAAGAAGTCGTCGTCCAGCCCGACCTCGTCCACCCGCAGAAGCCGCTGCCAGATCTCGGCCAGCGCGTGCTCGAGCTCGGTGATCGGCGCCGCCGCGATCTGCGCGGACGGGCTCTCCGGGGCGCCGCCGTTCAGCCGAGCGCCCGGATGCCCGGTAGCGAGCTCAGTGCTCTTCGACTGCATCGCCCCTCCCTTGCCGACCCACCGATCCTTCGCTGGACCCTTTCCATCGGCCAAGTGTAAATCCTCCGGCGCGTGGGGAGGGCCGGTCGCCCCGGCCCTGACTCAGATCAGCTCGCGGAGCGCGCTCACGAGACGGGCGTGCTCCTCCTCGGCGCCGACCGTGATGCGCAATGCTCCGGCGCGCCCCAACGCCCCCCCGCCGCGCACGAGCACGCCGCGCTCGAGCAGGCCGCGCACGACCTCGCCGTCGTCTGTGTCCTCGGGCAGGAGCGTCCACACGAAGTTGGCCTCCGACTCGGCCACCCACAGCCCGAGGCCGCGCAACTCCTCCTCGAGGTCGATTCGCCCCGCCAGCGTGCGCTCCACTCGCCGGTCGACCTCGTCCTGGTGCTTGATCGCCTCGACCGCCGCCGCGTGCGCCGCCGCGTTCAGGTAGAACGGCTGGCGGACCTGGTCGACGGCGATGCGGAAGTCCTCGCTCCCGCACAGCGCGTATCCGACCCGGAGCGAGGCGAGGCCGTACACCTTCGAGAACGTTCGCAGCAGCACCAGGTTGAGGTGCCGGCGCAGCAGCTCGACCGAGGCGTACGGATCGCCGAGCGCGAGCGCGAACTCGCAGTAGGCCTCGTCCAGGATCACGCAGACGTGGCGCGGCACGCGGTCGAGGAAGGCCTCGATCGCGTCGAGCCCGATCGCCGTGGAGGTCGGGTTGTTGGGGTTGCAGATCAGGACGAGCCGGGTCGCCACGGTGATCTCGGCGGCCATCGCGTCGAGGTCGTGGCGCTCCTGGTCGTCGAGCGGGACCTCGATCGCACGCGCTCCCGAGGCCGCCGCAAGGTGCGGGTACACGCTGAACGCGGGCCAGGCGTAGACCACCTCGGCCCCCGGCTCGAGCAGAGCCTCGCCGGCGCTGAGCAGGATGTCGCAGGAGCCGTTGCCGAGCGCGATCCGCTGCGGCGCGACGCCGTAGCGGTCGGCCAGCGCCTTGCGCAGCGGCCGGTAGGAAGGATCGGGGTAGCGGTTGGACCCGGCGAGGACAGCTTGGGCCGCCTCGACCACCTTCGAGAGCGGCGCGAACACGGACTCGTTCGACGCGAGCATGGCCACATCGGTGCCTAGGTCGTAGCCGGAGGCGACGGGATAGGCGGGGATGCGCCGGATCCTCTGGGCGAATTCGAGGGGCACGCTCGGGGCTATTGTGCCGATTCCAGATCGGCGCGGAGCTTGCTGGCCTCGCCCAGGTAGACGTGGCGGGGCTCGTGACCCTCGCCGGCGTAGTAATGCACGAGCGTCCGGATCACACGGGGCAGCGATCCCGGCACGGGCACCTCCCGGGCGCACATCAGCGGAACCCTGTGCAGGCCGAGGTTGCGCGCGGCCACCGCGGGGAACTCGGCATCGAGGTCCTCGGTCAAGGTGAAGATGCAGCTGACCATCGCCTCGGGAGCCAGCTCGTTGCGGCGCATCAGCTCGCGCATCAACGTCGCGGTGGCATCGAGGATCGCCGCGGCCTCGTTCGCCTCGACGCTATTGGCTCCCCGAAGCGCGAACAGGCGCATACCCGCGGCCATCGGTCAGAGGGTACATCGGGGGTCCGGGGGCATCGAGCTCATACACCGCGGCGCACCCGAACCGGGTGACGGACACCGTGACCGGCGCCAGCTCTTGGCGCACGAGCGCCGGCGTGCTGCAGTCGGCCAGGAAGAACTTGGCTCCGGTCGAGCGCATGAATCTCTGCGCCTCGGTGGGCGACATCTCCCGGTTGAACATCGTCTGGACCTGGTACGCGCGGGACAGGCATTCCGGCTCAGACCACAGGCAGTCCCCGACGTACGTGCTGCGCCCGGTCGCCTCGGGAACCACGCTGCCCAGGTAGAACCGCGTGACCACAGCGCCCTTCTGCGGTTCGCGAGCCAGGTAGCGGAGCGCGCTGCGCTCGTCCTTGTTGATGAAGTTGGGGTTCCCGGGCGTGGGCGCGGCCAGGACCACCGCCTGGTGCATCAGGAAGACCGTGGCCGGGACGGTGAGAGCGGCGACGGTCACGGCGCCGGCGAGGCGCGGCCGCGGCAGGCGCACCCTCACGGGCATCCGGCGGACCCCCTGGATGGCGAGGATCGACAACGGGATGGCGATCCCGTCGAACGCGTGCAGCGGCGTGGCGCTCACCGAGGAGGCCGACAGCGCCCACACCACGAGCGCGGCGAGCGGCCAGGCGCGCGTCACCGCCTGGCGGAAGGTTTCCGTGCGGCCCCGGTAGCCGAACG
Organism: uncultured Solirubrobacterales bacterium; assembly: GCA_963818675.1. GTDB lineage: Bacteria > Actinomycetota > Thermoleophilia > Solirubrobacterales > Solirubrobacteraceae > Palsa-465. The sequence continues at coordinate 486,755 of CAWFTE010000010.1, read as the reverse complement.
CCGCCGGCACCAGCAGCGGGACCAGCGCGAGCAAGATCGTCCACAGCGAGAACCCATGCTTGCTGGCGTCCCGGCCGAGCGACCAGGACGGATCCACATGCCCCAGCACCTGGTAGTAGAGAAGCGGGGCGAGCGTGAGCGCGATGGTCAGGACGACCAGCGCGGAGATTCGCGGACGCCGGCCCGTGCTGCGCCACATCAGCAGCTCGGCACACACCACGATCACAATCATCATCTCGCCCTGCCATGGGTGCATGAGTCCCGAGAGCGCGCCCAGCAGCCCGGCCAGCCAGATCCTGCGGCCGGTGCGCCGTGCATGCTCGTAGGCCAGCAGGGCGAACACGACGAGCGCCACCGCCAGCAGCCCGAACGTGTACCCCCAGGACAGGAATCCCAGGAACAGGTCTCCGACCACGCTGAAGTCGCCGTATACGACGCTGAAGAATCCGAAGAAGAGCGCCAGCACGAGCGCCGCGCGCCGAGCCCAGAGGCCGGTCAGATTCGCGCGAACGTACGCCCGCGCCGCGAAGAACGCGGCGATGACCGCGACGGGCTTCCACAGCAGGAGCGCCACCCACGGCGAGATCCCCAGCGCGACCAGCGCCGCCGAGATCGTCACCCCGGGCTGGAAGTAGTCCGTCGCCGTGGGCTGGACCACGAACAGATTCGAGCTCAGGAGGTGATGCGAGGCGTCCCGGATCCACGCCAGGTACTGCATCTGGTCGACGATGTAGACACCGTCGGTTCCGGTCCACACCCGGCCGTGGGCGATCACCTGCCAGAGGTCGGCCGCGACGACCCAGAGCGACACGAGCCCGAAGATCGCCAGCACGGTGAGCTCGAACCTGTCGAGCCGCCGCCGCGGCCGGGGCCGCGGGCGTGCGGCATCGAACCTGGGGAGGTCCTCTCCCCGGGGTGCTCCACCGCCCTCGCCGACGTCGAACTCTACGCGCATGACCCTCGCGACGCTAACACGACCCTAATAATCGCAGCGTAAATAGGTTTTTAGAAAATGGTGAGGCTACTGCGCGAGCTTGCGCTGATGCGTGAGCGAGGCCTGCCCGACCGGCGAGTTCATCGGGTTCAGATGCAGCAGGCCGAACATGATCGGGGTGGTCGGGATGAACGTCACGACCAGGAACACGCTGAGCGCGGCGGCCGCCTTGCGGAGCCTGAGGCTCGTCCCGAACGCCGCGAGCGGGAGCACCCAGATCACGTACCAGGGCATCAGCCAGGCCAGGCTGGCCAGAAGCGCCACGGTCGCCCACCCGGCATCCGAGAGCCAGTTTTCGCGCCGGCGGACCAGGTAGGCCACCGTCAGCACGAAGCCGATCCCGGCCGCCCGCAGCAGGTCCGGGCCGCCCCCTCCGACGCCGATCGCCAGCCCGGCCAGGTTCGGGATGCTGAACGTGGTGAGCAGCTCCGTCTGGCCCGACAGGTTGGGGTGCGAGAAGCCGAACAGGGCCAGGCTCATCGCCGCGAGCGGGATCGCCGCGAGCACCGAGCCGACCGCGATGTCGCGCCGCCGCCGCGATTGGCGCACCGCGACGAGCAGGAACGGGAGCAGCAGCAGCGCGCTGAACTTGACCGCCACCGCGAGCATCAGCGTCGCGCCGGCCATGCGATCGCGTCGGGCCAACAGCAGCGAGATCGACCCGATCATCGGGACCAGCATGAAGAAGTCGTTGTGGAAGCCCGACATTGCGTACATGACGTAGATCGGGTTGAGCGCGACGAAGGCGACCGCGAAGCGCGGATCGCGCCCGAGCTGGCGCGCGCACTGCCAGACGATCGCGATAAGGGCGAGGCTGGCCAGCAGCGTCGCCGTCTTGACGATCCAATACGACAGCGGCACCGACAGCCATGCCAGCGGGTATGTGAGCGCGGAGAACAGCGGGCCGTAGGGGCTGGGTAGGTTGTGCCAGCTCGTGAAGCGGAAGACGGGATCGTGCAGCTCCGCATGAATCACGTGCGTGTACGGGTTCAGCCCATGCAGCCCACCCAGGCGCGCGTACCCCAAGTAGTTGAAAACGTCGGTCAGCTGCTGGGGCGGGCTCATGAGCACGATCGCATGCAGCACGACGATGCACAGGACGATCGTCCGCAGCGACAGCGTGCGGATCGCGGTGAGCACCACGGCGTAGGCGACCAACATCGCCAGCACGATCACGCTGAAGCCGATGCTGAGCGTCAGGTAGCCGGCGGGCAGGTAGCGCGTGATGCCGTGCAGAGGGCCCGACTCCCAGCGCGGGTAGGCCAGGTAGCTGCTCGGCACGAGCGTGTTCTGGCGACCGGTGGCGAACGCCACCACCACGAACGTGCCGAGGACCATCAGCGCCAGCGCCGCGCGGGCCGCGTTCGGCCGCGCCGCGACGCGAGCCAGAGGCAGGCGCGGAAGGCGCCGGCGCACCCCGAGCGCGCCGAGCGTGAGCGGCGGCTGCGCCTGACCCGCGGTGGCCCCGGCGACCGGCGCCGAGGCGAGCGCGACCCCGCGCTTCACCGGTGAGCCGTCGGCCTGCATCGGGCGAATAGTGCCCGTCCCTCATAAAACGTGCCCGTTCGGGGGGTTGGGATCCGGTTAAGCCGAGGGCGCGAATCCCCCGGAGCTGCGGGGCTTTCCGGGGTCTCGGGGAGCTTCCGAGCCGGCGCTCGCGAGGGCTGTGAGCTCCGCCTGCGAGAGCCGTCGGTACGCGCCCGGCTTCAGGTGACCCAGCTCTAGCGACCCGAAGCGGACCCGCTCCAGGCGCCTGACCGGGTGGCCGACCGCCTCGCACATCCGCTTGACCTGGCGCTTGCGGCCCTCGTGAATGGTCAGCTCGAGAGTGTCCTGCGCAAGTCGCCGGACGTCCGCCGGGGCCGTCATGCCGTCCTCGAGCTCCACGCCGCGGCGCAGCGCGTCGAGCGCCCGCGCCCGCACCGGTGCGTGCGCCACCACGGCCCGGTAGCTCTTGGGCACCTCGAAGCGCGGGTGGGTCAGGCGGTGGGCCAGCTCGCCGTCGTTGGTGAGGAGGATCAGGCCGGTGGTGTCGATGTCGAGTCGCCCCACCGGATAGAGCCTGGCCGCGGCTCGGACGAGCGAGGTCACGGTCGGTCGCCCTTGGGGATCGCGCGCGGTCGAGACCACCCCCGCCGGCTTGTTCACCGCGTATACGACCAGCTCCGTGACGAGGCCGACCGGGCGCCCGTCCACGGCCACGTCCGCGGCGGGGCCGACGTCGGTGGCCGGGTCGGTGACCGGCGCGCCGTCGACCGTAACCCGGCCGGCGCGCACGATGTGCTCGGAGGCCCGGCGGGAGGCGACGCCGGCGCCGGCGAGGTACTTGGCCAGGCGCATGCTGCCACCATAGGTCTCCTATGGACCTCGATGTGCTGGAGACGAGGCTCGGCGAGCTCGGGCAGCCGGGATACCGGCTCCGACAGGTCTGGCGGGGCGCGTCCCAGGGCGCGCCGGGGTTCGGCGCGATGACCGACCTGCCCGTGTCGCTGCGCGCGGCGCTCGAGGAGATGGTTCCGTTCTCGACGCTGGCGGTGGAGCGCGAGGCCACCGCGCTCGACGGCACGGTCAAGACGCTGTTTCGCACCGCCGACGGGCGCCCGGTCGAGGCCGTGCTCATGGTCTACCGCGACAGGCGCAGGTCGCTGTGCCTGTCCTCCCAATCCGGATGCCCCCTGACCTGCACGTTCTGCGCCACCGGGCAGATGCGGTTCGGACGGAACCTCACGCAGTGGGAGATCCTCGACCAGGCGCTCCACTTCCGCCGGAGCGGCCCGGTCGACCACGCCGTGTTCATGGGCATGGGTGAGCCGATGATGAACATCGACGCGGTGCTCGGCGCCTGCGCGCGGCTCCCCGACCTCGGCATCGGCCACCGCCGGACCGCGGTTTCCACCGTCGGCTGGATCCCGGGAATCGAGAGGCTGGCGGCGAGCCCGATGCCGATCCGGCTCGCCCTCTCGCTGCATGCGGCCGATCCCGCGCTGCGCTCCCAGCTCATGCCCGTCAACGATCGCTATCCGCTGGCCGACGTGCTGGCCGCGTGCGAGGCCTACTACGAGCGCAAGCGGCGCAAGGTATTCGTCGAGTACGTGATGCTGGCCGCCGTCAACGACAGCCACGCCCAGGCCACCGGCTTGGCTTCGCTGCTGGACCCGCGCAAGTTCAAGGTCAACCTGATCCCCTACAACCCGACCGACTCCTCCTACGCCGGCTCGAGCCCCAAGGCGATCGCCGCCTTCCGCGCCGAGCTCGAGCGGCACGGGCTCGACGTCACCGTGCGTCTGACCCGCGGGCGCGACATCGACGCCGCGTGCGGACAGCTCGCGGCGCGTGCGCGGTCAGCGCCCGCCGCGCTGGCCGGCGCGCGCTGACCCGGCTCGGCGCGCTGGCCGGCGCGCGCTGACCCGGTTCTCCGGGCAACCCGAGGCCGCATGATCTGGAATCCGGACGGGTAGGGTCGGCCGGGATGAGATGGCGGCGGGTAGCGCTACTGGCGCTGGTGTTCTTCGCCTTGGGGGACGGTACAGCGCTCGCTCAGGGCGGCCCGTTTGCGCCGCTGAACCGGCCTGGTCCGGCGCTGTCGGTTCCGGCGGCCAAGCTGAAGTCCGCGCTCAGCTGCACTCCGGGCATCGCGGGTGATCAGCGGGATCCGATCCTGCTCGTCCCCGGAACGAATCTCGATCCCAGCTCTAACTACTCGTGGAACTACGAGCGGGCGTTCGCGGCGCTGCACTGGTCGTATTGCACCGTCACTCTCCCCTACCACACGATGGGAGATGTCCAGACCGCCGGCGAGTACGTTGTCTACGCGCTGCGCACCATGGCAGCCACGGCCCGGCGTCAGGTGGACATCCTCGGTTACAGCCAGGGCGGAATGCTCCCGCGCTGGGCGCTGCGCTTCTGGCCGGACACCCGCCGGCTCGTGCACACGTACGTCGCGCTCGACCCGTCGAACCACGGAACGCTCGATGCGAACGCCGCCTGCCAGAAGCAATGCGCGCCGGCCGACTGGCAGCAGGCCGCCGATGCGCACTTCATTGCCGCATTGAACAGTTACACCGAGACGTTCGCCGGGATCTACTACACGGTGATCTTCAGCCGCACCGACGAGATCGTGTTCCCGAACCTGGACCCGGCGAGCAGCTCGAGCCTGCACACCGGCGCCGGCCACATCGCCAACATCGCCGTGCAGCAGATCTGCCCTGCTGACACCTCCGAGCATCTGGCCATGGGCAGCTACGACGCCGTCGGCTACGCGTTGGCGGTCGACGCCCTCTCGCATGAGAGCCTGGCCGATCCGGGCCGGATTGCCCCCACCGTGTGCGCGGAGCCGTTCCAGCCGGGGGTGAACCCGAGCACCTTCCCCACCGACTGGCTGGGCTACCTGAACGCCATCGGTCAGGCCGAGCAGGAGGCGCCGCAGGTGAGCGCCGAGCCGCCGCTGAAGTGCTACGTGTTCGCGTCGTGCCGGATCGGCGCCACCCGGCCGAGCCACAAGACCAAGCCGGGCGCGGCCAAGCGGCCCGCCCGCCGGCGCCGGGGCGCGCGCTCGCCGTCGTCCCGGTCGCGATCGCGGCCGAGCTTCACCGGCTAGAGCCGGCCCCGAGAACTGGCGACGCCGCCGCTGAGACGAGGCGGTGGACGGGGCGCCAGAGCTCGGGTGGCGGCGGATAGAGAAGCGCGCGCTCGAAGTACCCCGGGATGCGGAAGAGCACCGTGGGGAAGCGCCCGAGCGGCTTCCAGCCCTGGGCGGTGACCGTCACCGTCGTGTCGAGGGCGGTTTGGTTGTCGGCCCAGTCCCAGGCGTAGATCGTCAGGCGATAGCGGCCGGGCGCCAGCGTCGGAGGTAAGGGCGGCGCCTCGCCACCGGCGACCCGGAAGCTCCATTCAGGTATGCAGGTCGGTTGGGTGGCAAAGCAGGTGTAGCCCGGAGCGTGGGCGCCGGGGGCGAAGATCAGGGAGCGTTCCGCGAACGGGAGCAGGTGGGTTCCCCGGAACGCCCACTCGAGCGGAGTGACCGGAGTGCCGTTTGCGTCGTAGAGCCGGTAGGCGAGCCCGGCCGGGGCGAGCACCGGGGTCAGGTACGTCGTCCTGCGCACGAATGTCTGCGGGTCGTAGGCGGCCACCACCACCTGCCCCCCGGCCGACACGGCGGGCGCTCCGATCACCGGGGGCGCGCCGTCGGCGTAGGGCTCGAGGACGCTCCCGACCGGCCGCAGGGGGTTCACGTAGTCGCCGGCGCCATTGACCTCGGAGAACGCCATGTGACCGTAGTCGTACATCACGTTTCCGAGCACCGTCTGGAACGGGACTACCGCCTCGCCGGTCTTCACCCGCGGCCAGATGTGCCAGTAGATGTAGTTCCCCACCTGGACGCGCGCGTCGGGTCCGGAGCCGGCGAGCACCTCCGCCACCCCTGGCTGAACCGCATACACCGGGGCGCCGTTGGGCGCCTGGATATCCAAACCCACGTGAAGCGACTCCGGGCGCAGCTCGTTGAGGCCCGCCCGGATCGGGTGCTGCTGGTGAAACGGCGCCAGCGGCCATCCCGGCTGCGCCCCGTACGGCCGGCACCCCACCGAGCATTCCTCGCCGTCGGCGTAGAGCGAGGGCACCTCTCCCGGCGCGGGCCTCCGATCGAGCGGATTCGGCGGGAACGGCAACGTGGAGGCCGGCGAGCCGCCGGCGCCCGGTGCGAGACGCTCGACCCCGGCGCGCGAGCGCCCTATCGTCGCTCGAGTGTCGTGCCGCTTGACCGCGCGGCTCCGGAGGCGGGGCGCAGCGGCGCTGTCGACGGCGGCCGGCAGGATCGCCCCGAGCACGATCGCGGCGAACGCGAAGATGGCCAAGGCGGGGATCCGCGCTCTCGGCGGCCTGACCGCAGGCTCTCCTATGCGACCGGTGGTGGTGGCCATCTCGGTTCGCGGCTCGGTTCGCCGCCCGTGGGGCTATTCCTGTCGCGCGTGACCCCGGCGGCCTCGGGGCGGTGCGGCTATTCGAGCCGCGCCGGCGACGCTTGCGCGGAAGCGCTCTCGTGCTGAGTCGACGGCGCGTAGCCGCGCTCGACACAGCGGTAGACCGCTTCTCGCAGGGCCTTCTCCCGGGGATCGTCGCGCAAGTGATGGCCCAGCCGGTTCGGTGCGTAGGCGAAGCTCAGCCCGACGTCGGGGTCGGCGAACGCGAACGAGCCCCCGGCGCCCGGATGGCCGAAGGCGCGCGGGCTCGAACCGAACGAGAAGCCGGGACCCGGCCGGGCGAAGCCGAGCGCGAACGAGGCGTCGGTCAGCAGCACCTGGTCGCGAGTCACCACGGTCGGAGGCCGCGGCGGCGCGCTCAGCTCGGCCAGGGTGTCGGCGGAGAGCCCGAGCGTGACCCCGCCGGTGGCCAGCTCGCTGTACGCCTTGGCCACGCTGCGAACCAGGCCGATGCCACCGCCTGCGGGATTCTCCACCGCCCGGTACTCCGGCGTGTCGAGACCGGCGGTGCTGCGCAGCTTGGGGTTGGCGAACACGCGCGAGGTCAGCGAGGAGCGGCTCAGGAAGGCGGCCAGCATCGCGGCCGGCATCCCGAGCGGGTGCAGGAGCGCGTCGATCACGCCGCCACCCTTGATCGCGGCCACCCGCTCGCTCGGGATGCCCGGAGGGAGGCCGAAGTAGAACTCGAGCCCCAGCGGCTCCGCCACCTCCTCGGCGAAGAAGCGCCCGAGCGACCGGTGCTGCGGGTCGACGCGCCGGATCAGCTCGCCCTCGTACCAGCCCAGGCTGAGGGCGTGGTAGCCCTGCCGGGTTCCCGGCTCCCACGCCGGCCGCTGGCGCGCCAGCACGCCGGCCAGCCCGTCCAGGTCGGCCAGCGTGGCCGCGCTCACCGGCTCGTCGATCGCGCACAGGCCCGCCTGATGGGCCAGCAGCTGGCGCACGGTGACGCGCTCCTTGCCGTTCTGCGCGAACTCCGGCCAGTACGTCGACACGGGAGCGTCGAACTCGAGCAGCCCCCGGGAACGGGCGAGCGCCACCGTGATCGCGGCCAGGCCCTTGGAGGTCGAGTACACCAGCACGAGGGTGTCCTCCTCCCAGGGCCGCGTCCGGGCGGTGTCTCGATGACCGCCCCACAGGTCCACGACCGGCGAGCCCCGGTAGTAGGCCGCACACGCCGCACCGAGCTCGCCACGCCGGCTGAAGTTGGCCTCGAACTCCGCGCGGACTGGTTCGAAGCCCTCCGCCACCGTGCCGCCGATCATCGCGCGCACGCTAGCCCATCGTAAGGAGTTCTCCCATTGACCGGCCGCCGCCGACCGGTGGCGCTAGCTGCTTGCTCATCCCCCCGTCCGCGCCTCACCGGCGCGCAGGAGCCGCTCGCGCAGCTCCTCCTCGAGCTCGGGGGAGGGATCGAACTCGCTCACCTCCGGCAGCTCGTCCAGCGCGCTCAGCCCGAACAGCTTCAGGAACAGTTCGCTCGTGCGGTACAGCACCGCGCCGAACTGGGAGCGCCCGGCCTCCTCGATGATCCCTCGCTCGAGCAGGGTCGTCGCGGCCGATTCGGCGTTTACGCCCCTGATCCGCGCGATCTCGGGCCGCGACACGGGCTGGAGGTAGGCGATGATGGCCAGCGTCTCGGCCTGCGCCGGCGTCAGCGGTGGCGTGCGGGGCCGGGCCAGCAGGCGCCGCGCCGCCGGCTCGGCGTCTGGATGCGTGGACAGGACCCAGCCGCCGGCGAGCTCGCGCAGCACGAGGCCGCGGCGCTCGAACTCGTAGTGCTCGCGCAGGCGCTCGAGCGCGGTCACCACCTCGTGCAGCTCGGCCTGGCAGGCGTCCGCGAGCGCGTCGGCGTCGACGGGTTCGCTGCTCAGGAAGAGCAGCGACTCGACGGTGCGTTCCAACGAATCGCTCACGCCGCCCCTCCAACCGACGCGGCGGCGGCCGCGGCCAACCGAGGCTGCGCCGAGGCGCCGGCCGGCTCGATCGTGATCTCCCCGAACGGCTCGTCCTGGCTCCAGGTGAGCTCGCCCTGCTTGTAGAGCTCGAGCAGCGCGAACAGCGTGACGGCCACGGTCACCCGATCGGCCCGCTCGACCGCGTCGTCGAACTTGAAGCTGCCGGCGCGCAGCAGCGCGCGGAGATGGGCCAGGCGCTCGGCGACCGTGACCTTGGGCGTTCCCATGTGGCGGACGTCGACCGGCTCGGGCATCCGCAGCAGGTCCCCGACCGCGCGGGCCAGGATCGCCGGGTCGTAGACCGCCCCGGCCGCGTCGAGCGACGAGCGGCGCAGCCACGCCGGCCGGGGAGCCGAGCGGAACCGGTGGCCCTCCTGCGCCGCGAGCCGTCCGCGCAGGGACTCGGCGGCGCCTCGATACCGATGCGCGTCGAGCAGGCGGGCCAGGAGCTCCTCGGCCGCCTCCCCCGGGTCGAGCTCGATCAGCTCCTGCTCCTCGCCGGGCAACAGCAGCTTCGATTTGAGCTCGAGGAGGGCGGCGATCAGGACCAGGAACTCGGTGGCGGCCTCGAGCTCGAGCTCGCCGCGCTGCTCCAGATGGTCGATGTAGGCGATGACGATCTCGGCCAGGTCGACCTCCAGCAGGTCGACCTCCTCGCGCAGGACCAGCGTCAGCAGCAGGTCGAACGGGCCCGCAAATACGTCGAGGTCGAGCTCGAGGTCGACGAGGCGCACGCGGGTCAGGCTAGCGCCGGACCCGGACCGGTCCGACGCCCATCGCCTCGCGCACGTCGGCCAGCGTCTCGACCGCGATCGATTGTGCCTTCTCGGCGCCGGCCGCGAAGATCCCCTCCATCTCGCCCTCGTCGCCCCGTATCTCCTCGTAGCGCTCGCGCACGGGCGCCAGGTACTCGATCACCGCGTCGGCGACGGCCTGCTTGAACTTGCCGTAGCCGGAGCCCTCGAATTCTCGCTCGACGTCCTCCGGCGATATGCCTCGGACGGCGGCCAGGATGTCGATGAGGTTCGACACGCCCGCCTTGTCCGGACCGCGCCGCACCTCGGTGCCGGAGTCGGTTACGGCGGAGCGAATCTTCTTGTTGATCGCGCTCGGCTCGTCGGTGACGTACACGGTGCCTTGGAGGCTTCCGCCCGTAGTCGACATCTTTCGCTCGGGAAACTGAAGGTCCATGATGCGTGCACCCACCCGAGGGATGCGCACCTCGGGAACCACCAGGAGCTCGCCGAAGCGAGAGTTGAAGCGTTCGGCGACGTCGCGCATCAGCTCGACGTGCTGGCGCTGGTCGTCACCCACCGGGACCTCGTTGGCGCGGTACGCCAGCACGTCGGCGGCCATCAGCACCGGATAGAAGAAGAGTCCCGCCGACACGAGGTCCCGCTGCGAGCCCGACTTGTCCTTGAACTGGGTCATCCGATTCAACTCGCCGTAGGACGTGACCGCCGAGAGCAGCCAGGTCAGCTCGGTGTGCTCGGGGACGTCGCTCTGGCGAAAGAAGATGCACCGGTCGGCCTCGAGCCCGGCGGCCAGCAGGATCGCCGCCGTGTCGTAGCCCGCGGTGCGCAGCTCGGCCGGGTCGTAGGAGACCGTCAGGGCGTGCAGGTCGACGATGCAGTAGAGCGCCTCGCCTCGGTCCTGGCCGGCGACGTACTGGGTTATCGCGCCGATGTAGTTGCCCAGGTGCTTGCGACCCGTCGGCTGGATGCCCGAGAAGATCCGCATCGGCGCGAGGTTAGCCGAGCTTGGGGGCTAGACGAGCGTCCGACCGACGGTCGGAGCGCCGGCCGCCGGCGCTCCGGCGCGGACTCGATCGCGCTTGAGCAGTGACGCCGCCACGACGCCCGCGACCGCGCCGCACACGTGGCCCTGCCAGGAGACGTTCTGGTGCGGCACGATGCTCGCCAGGAGCGCCGTCCCCCAGATCGCCCCCACGATCAGCCCGGTAAAGAGCTCGAGCGCGCTGCGGTTGAAGAAGCCGCGGGTCAACAGATAAGTGGCGTAGCCAAACACGACGCCGCTGGCGCCGATCGTGGACACCCCACTCGGCGAGATGAGCCAGGTGCCGATCCCGCCGATGACGATCACGATCGCGGTGACCAGCGCCAGGCGTGCGGCGCCGGCCAGGGCGATGATCAGTCCCATGAACACGAACGGGATCGTGTTGCCGATTAGGTGGGCGAAGCTGGCGTGGATGAACGGCGCGGTCAGGACGCCCCACAGCCGGTCGAGGTTACGAGCCCAGATCCCGTCGCCGTCCAGGCGGTTCGAGTCGAGCGTGTTGATCACCTCGACGATCCACATCACGAGCACTATCCCGACGAGCAGCGTGATGCCCCCGCGCTGCTGCTGTCCGCGGCGCACCGGCGCGGCCGGGCGCGGACGCGTGGGGACGGTCGTGGTCATGTTGCGAAGGCTACTCCAGCGCTGAGGCGGCCACGGCCAGTGCCACCTCGGCCCGCTCGCGCAGCGAGCTCGCGAGCACGAACTCCTCGGGCGTGTGCGCTCCGCCGCCCCGCGGCCCGAGGCCGTCCACGGTCAAGGGGATGCTGGCGGCGAAGTGGCTGGCGTCGCTGGCGCCTCCCCGCCGTACCCCCACCACACGCCGGCCGGCCAGCTCGCTCGCCCGCTCGAGCAGGGGGGCGGTGCGCTCGCGCGAGTCCATCGAAGGCCACACCCGCTCCATCCTCGGCTCGAGCGTGACCCCGGCGTACTCATCCGGAACGGCGCCGGCCACGGAGTCGAACGCCCCAACCCGATCCGAGCGCATGTCGAAGATCAGCTCACCCGCGGCCGGGACGACGTTGAACGCCTCGCCGGAGCGCACGATCGTCGGCACCACGCTCAGCCGGTCAGGGCCCTGGGGGTCGTGCAGCCGGGCCGCCTCGATCGCCGCATGGGCGAGCGCGAGCAACGCGTTCCGGCCCTGGTCGGGTGCGCTGCCGGAGTGAGCGGCGCGTCCCGATGCGATCACCCTCAGCGTCCCGGCCGCCTTGCGCCGGACCACCACCCCCTCGAGCCCGTCCGGCCCGCGTTCCCCCGCCTCGAAGCAGAGGCACGCGTCGTAGCCGGCGAATCGTTCGACGTGGGCGAACGGCGAAACCCGCCACTCCTCGTCGGTGACCAGCAGCACCGACAGCTCCGCAAACGACTCGGGACGCTGGGCGAGCTCCCGCGCGACGCCGAGCGACAGGATCACCCCGCCCTTCATGTCGGCGGTGCCGGGACCGAACAGCCGCTCCCCGTCGCGCCGTAGGGGGGCGTGCGCGCGATGCGCGACGACCGTGTCGATATGGCCCAGGAGCAGGATGCGCCTGGAGCCGGTACCGGCGAGCCGGGCGATGAAGTCCGGGGCGCTGCTCTCGGTCGAGCAGGGCACGCGCTCGGTCTGGAATTCGGTCGGCAGCAGTGCCGCGCACAGCGCCACCGCCTCCTCCGCCCCATCGTGATCGCCCGAGGGCGAGGAGATCGCCACCAGCGCTTCGAGCTCGCGCTCGGCCCGGGCGGCGATCTTCGCCGCTTGGCGCTCGATCAGCGGCTCCATGCCGCGCCCGCGTGTTCGAGTACCCGTTCGGCGGGCAGCGTCTCCGGTGCCCGCCGTTCGCGCAGATGTCGGTCGGCCAGCTCGCACAGGGCCTGGTTGAGCGGCGCCGGCATACCGTGCAGGCGCCCGATCAGGACAATCTCGCCGTTCAGGTAGTCGGTCTCGATCCCGGGGGTGCCGCGCGCGATGCTCTGCCACGTCGAGGAGCCGGCGCGGGGCCGGCCGGCGATGTCGGCGACCCCGTAGCGCCGCCACCGGCCGAGCACGTCGTCGACGTCCCCGGCCGCGCGGTCGATCCCGGCGGCGTCGAGGACCTCCCTACCCTCGTGCTCGACGCGCTCCTCCAGCTCCTCGCGCGCGCGACCTGGCTGGCAGATCGCGCTCGGCGTGTTGCCGAGGTTGAGGATCAGCTTCGCGTACTTGAAGCGCATGACGTCCGGGCGCGCCTGCGAGTCGTAGTTCGAGGAGGCGATCGCCTCCGCGACCGCGCGGGCGCGATCGTCGGCGCCGTCGGGGTAACGCCCGAGGTCAATCGTCCCGCTCAGACGGGCGCCGTAGCATTGGACCACCCCGGGCTCCATGTGAGCGGTGGGCGACATCACCACCGCGCCGTAGACCTCGGCGAACAGCCGCCCCGCGAGCCGCTCGTTCTCGACCCCGTTCTGCGCGCACACCACGGCGATCCCTGGCGGGGCCGCGGCGCGGAGGGTTGCCAGCGCGCCCGCGCTGTCCTGCGTCTTGGTCGCCAGCAGCACGACCTCGTCGCCGCGCCACTCGATCGCGTCCGGCCGATCGACGGCCGGTATCGCCAGCGTCACGCGCTCCTCGGGCGTCTCGAGCACGAGGCCCCGGTCGCGGATGGCGCCGAAGTGCGCCCCCCGGGCGATCACGGTGACCTCGAAGCCCGCCTGGTGCAGGCGCGCGCCGAGGACTCCCCCGATCGCACCCGCGCCGAAGACGACGAAGCGCATCGACTACAGCGGCTGTCTGATCACCGGCCGCTTGGCAGCCGCAGCCTCGTCCAGGCGCCGGACGGGAGTCGTGTAGGGGGCGCCTCGAGCGATCTCCGGATCCTCTCCGGCCTCCCGCAGGACCTCCGCCACGGTGCTCGCGAAGCGGTCGAGCGTCTCCTTGGTCTCGGTCTCGGTCGGCTCGACGAGCAGTGCCTCGTCCACGATCAGCGGGAAGTACACGGTCGGCGGGTGCACGCCGTGGTCGAGCAGGCGCTTGGCCAGATCGAGCGTCTTGATCTTGAGCTGGCGCTTCATCGGGCCGCCGGAGAGCACGAACTCGTGCATGCACAACCGGTCGTACGCCGCGGGCAGGTGCTCGAGCACGCCCTCGGCGCGCAGCCGCGCCAGCAGGTAGTTCGCGTTCAGCACCGCGACCTCCGAGACATCCCGCAGGCCCGCTGCGCCGAGCGATCGGATGTACGCGTAGGAGCGGACGAACACGCCGTAGTTGCCCTGGAAGCCGCGCAGACGCCCGATCGACTTGGGCCGCTCGTAGTCGAGATCGAAGTGGGGCTGCGAACCGTTCGAGGTGCTCTCGCGGCGCACCACCTGGGGGCGGGGCAGGTACGGCTCGATCCGGTCCGACACCGCGATCGGCCCGGCGCCCGGGCCGCCCCCGCCATGCGGCTGGGTGAACGTCTTGTGGAGGTTGAAGTGGACGATGTCGAACCCCATGTCCCCGGGCCGGCAGATGCCCATGATCGCGTTCAGGTTGGCTCCGTCGTAGTAGAGCGTGGCGCCCACTCCGTGGACGATCCGAGCGATCTCCTCGATTCCCGGCTCGAACAGGCCGAGCGTCGAGGGGTTGGTCAGCATCAGGCAGGCCACGTCGCCGTCGGCCTTGGCCCGGAGGTCGTCGAGGTTCACGTTGCCCTGCTCGTCGGTGCCGACCTTGACCACCTCGTAGCCCGCCATCGTCACCGTCGCCGGGTTGGTGCCGTGCGCGGTATCGGGCGTCAGGACCTTGGTCCGCTGCTCGCCTCGGTCCTCGTGGAAGGCGCGCGTGAGCAGCACGCCGGCCAGTTCGCCGTGGGATCCGGCGCTGGGCTGGAGCGAGACATGGGGGAGGCCGGCGATCTCCCCCAGCGCCTCCTGGAGGCCGAACATCAGCTCGAGCGCGCCCTGGGCGTAACGCGGGTCCTGGAGGGGATGCAGGCTCGCGTGCCCCGGCAGCGCGGCGATCCGCTCGTGCAGCTTGGGGTTGTGCTTCATCGTGCACGAACCGAGCGGATAGAAGCCGGTGTCGAGGTCGAAGTTGCGCTTGGAGAGCCGGTTGTAGTGCCGGACGATCTCGGGCTCGGCCACCTCGGGAAGCCGCGGCCCCTCGTCTCGGCGCAGCTGCGCGGGGATCAGCTCCTCGAGCGGCCGCTCTGGGACGTCGAGCGCCGGCGCCGTGAACGCGCGGCGGCCCGGCTTCGAGCGCTCGTAGATCGTGAGCTGGTCGTCGGCTTCGCGGATCACCGTACGGCCTCCGCGGGCTTGCGCTCGGCGATCAGCGCCGCCTCGAGCGCTTCGGCGAGACGATCGATGTCGGCCTTGGTGCGCTTCTCGGTGATCGCGATCAGCAGCCCGTTCTCGAGCTCCGGGTATTCGCGGCCGAGCGGGTAGCCGGGGTTGATCCCCTGCTCGCGGCAGCGCTCGATCACCGCTTCTACAGGCGCGGCCAGCTCGACCGCGAACTCCCGCACCACCGGCTGCTCGTGCACCAGCCTGACGCCGTCGATGCCCGCCAGGCGCTCGCGCGCGTAGGCGGTGCGCTGGAGCATCAGCTCGGCCAGCTCGACGACTCCGCGCCGGCCCAGCCAGCTCAGGTAGATCACGCCGGCCAGCGCGTTCAGGGCCTGGGCGGTGCAGATGTTCGAGGTGGCCCGTTCCCGGCGGATGTGCTGCTCTCGGGTCTGGAGGGTGAGCACGAAGCCGCGCTTGCCGTCCAGGTCGCGGGTCTCCCCCGCGATCCGTCCGGGCATCCGACGGAGCAGCGCCTCGGTGGCCGCGAAGAAGCCGAACGACGGGCCGCCGAAGTCGAGGCGGTTGCCCAGGCTCTGGCCCTCCCCCACGGCGATGTCCACGCCGCACTCGCCCGGCGGCTTGATCACGGCGAGCGGCAGCGGGTCGCACGCGCAGATGACGAGCGCGCCATTTTTTCGCGTTTGGTCGGCCAGCGCCGCGATGTCCTCGACCGCGCCCAGGAAGTTCGGCTGCTGGAGGATGACCGCGCTGACGTCGTCGTCGAGCTCGGGCAGCTCGGTGGCGCCGTCGTTCAGCGGGGCCTCGACGACCTCCACCCCCCAGGCGTGGGCCTGTGTGCGCAGGACCTCGCGCGAGTGTGGGTGCACCCCGCGCGAGACCACGAAGCGACCGCGGCCGTTGGCCAGCTTCGCCACGTAGCCGGCGGCCCCGACCGCGCTCGGACCCTCGTACACCGAGGCGTTCGAGACGGGGAGCGCGGTCAGCTCGGAGATCGCGGTCTGGTACTCGAACATGACCTGGAGGCCGCCCTGGGAGATCTCCGGCTGGTAGGGGGTGTAGGGGGTCAGGAACTCCGAGCGCTCGATGATCGACTCGACGATCGCCGGGACGTATTGGTCGTACATCCCGGCGCCGAGGAACGAGGTCTCGTCCTGGGTGGAGACGTTCTTGGCCGCCAGCGCTCGCAGCTCCTCGAACACCTCCTGCTCGGAGCGTCCGGAGTCCACCTTCAGCGGCTCGGTCATCCGGAGCCCGGCCGGGATGTCGGCGAACAGGTCCTCGATCGAGTCCACGCCGATTGCCGCCAGCATCTCGCGGCGGTCCTGATCGGTGGCTGAGGTGTAGCGGCTCATTCGAGGCTCGCCTGGTAGGCCGCGGAGTCCATGAGCGATTCCTGCTCGGAGGTGTCCGAGAGCTTGACCCGGACCAGCCACCCGTCGCCGTAGGGGTCGTCGTTGATCTTCTCGGGGTTCGCCTCGAGCGCGCCGTTGACCGCCACCACCTCTCCGGACAGCGGGGCGAACACATCCGAGACCGCCTTGACCGACTCGACCTCCGTGTACGGCTGGTCCTTGGACAGCTGGGCGCCGACATCGGGCGCGTCGAAGAACACGATCTCCCCCAGCGAGTCCTGCGCGTACCAGGTGACTCCGAACGTCGCCTCGTCTGGGTGGGCGGGATCGATTCGAGCCCAGTCGTGCTCGGGGTGGTAGAGCAGGTCCTCGGGGTAGCTCGCTTCGGCCGCCATGTTCAAGATCCCTTTCGGTAGAGGGGCTTCCGCTCGATGATCGCGGCGCGGGCGGTTCCGCGTACGTCGATCTCGATCTGCGTGCCCGGCTCGGCACGCTGCGCGGAAACGTACGCCATCCCGATGCCGCGTTCGAGACACGGAGAGTACGTCCCGCTCGTCACCTCCCCGCCGCCGATCACCGGGTTGCCGGCGCGGGCGATCCCTGGACCGTCGATCGCGAACGGCACGAGCTTCTCCGGCGGCCCCTCAGCACGGGCGGCGGCCACAACCTCCGAGCCGATGAAGCCGGTCTCCTCCTTGCAGCACCAGCCGAGGCCGGCCTCGATCGGGTTGCGCTCCTCGCTCAGGTCGTTGCCGTAGAGGTGAAAGCACACCTCGATCCGCAGCGTGTCGCGGGCCCCGAGGCCGACCGGGGTGGCGCCTTTATTCACGAGCGCGTCCCACGCGCCCGGCGCGTCCCGCGGGTCGAGCAGAAGCTCCACCCCGTCCTCCCCGGTGTACCCGGTGCCACAAACGAGCGCGGACGCCCCCGCCACCCTGCGCTCGCAGCAGTGCATCCGCGGCGGCAGCTCGCCATCGGCCAGGTCCCTGACCATGCCCCGGGCCTCGGGGCCCTGGACGGCCAGCATCGCGAAGCGCTCGGCGGCGTCGATCACGTCGACGTCGTAATCACTGGCGTGCTCGCGGAACCAGCGCAGGTCCTTCTCGTGGTTCGAGGCGTTGGTCACCGTGAGAAACTCGCAGTCGGCGAGCCGGTAGGTGAAGAGGTCATCGAGCACGCCGCCGTCCTCCCGGCACAGCACGCTGTACTGGGCGCCCCGGATCGGGATCTTCCGGACGTCGTTGGAGAGCAGCATTTGCAGGAAGCGAGGCGCGTCCGGCCCGCGCGTCTCGATCTGGCCCATGTGCGAGACGTCGAACATCCCGGCGTGCCGGCGCACCGCCACGTGCTCGGAGCGGATCCCGGCGTACTGGATCGGCATCTCCCAGCCGGCGAACGGGACCAGCTTGGCGCCGGCCGCGGCGTGGCGGTCGTAGAGCGGGGTGTGGCGGAGGGAGCTTGCGGCCGAGGACACTTCAGAGCAGGCTAGCGGGCGGAGCGGCCGCGGCCTCGCGCGCGCGGAGAAGGCGGCCCGTAAACCGGCTACCGGTCCTTGAGGAACGACGGGATGTCGATCTCGTCGTCGCGGATCTCGAGCGAGGAGCGCTGGCGGTCGTCCATCGTGACGTCGCGGCGGGACCGGCGGGTGCTCTCGCGGACGGCGCTGGCTGGGACGCGGCCGTGGTCGAAGCCGGTGGCGATCACGGTCACCCGGACGTCCTCGCCCATGGCGTCGTCGATCACGGCGCCGAAGATGATGTTGGAGTTCTGGTCCGCCGCGCTCTGGACGATCTCCGCCGCCTCGTTGACCTCGAACAGGCCGAGGTCGTGGCCGCCGGTGATGTTGAGCAGGATCCCGGTGGCCCCCTCGACCGACTCCTCGAGCAGCGGCGAGGAGATCGCCACCTTGGCCGCCTCGGCCGAGCGGTTCTCGCCGTTGGCGCTGCCGATGCCCATCAGCGCGGTTCCGGCGTCGTGCATGATCGTGCGCACGTCGGCGAAGTCGAGGTTGATCAGGCCGGGGATCGTGATCAGGTCGGTGATGCCTTGAACCCCCTGGCGGAGCACGTTGTCGGCCGCGCGGAACGCGTCGAGGATCGTGGTCCGGCGCTCGACGATCGCCAGCAGCTTCTCGTTGGGGATCACGATCAGGGTGTCCACGTGCTCGCGCAGCCGCTGGATGCCCTCCTGGGCCTGGCGGGCCCGCTGAGTCCCCTCGAACGCGAACGGCCGCGTCACGCAGCCCACGGTCAGCGCGCCGATCTCGTTCTTGGCGATGTCGGCGATCACCGGTGCTGCGCCGGTGCCCGTGCCCCCGCCCTCGCCCGCGGTCACGAACACCATGTCGGCCCCCTTCAGGGCCTCCTTGATCTCATCGCGCGACTCGGCCGCCGCGCCCTGACCGATCTCCGGGTTGGCGCCGGCGCCGAGGCCCTTGGTCAGCTCGTGGCCGATGTTCAGCTTGATGTCCGCATCGCACATCGCGAGCGCCTGGGCATCGGTGTTGCACGCGATGAACTCGACCCCCCGAAGGCCGGCGTCGACCATCCGGTTGACCGCGTTCGTACCGCCGCCACCGACTCCAACCACTTTGATGACTGCCAGATAACTGCTTTCCATCCGACCCTCGAGTTAGCGTTGAGAGTTTTCCCAGAGGAGCGCTGTTCCGGGAGTTTTGCACGTTATGCCCTGAAGTTGTGGGAAGTCAACGGATCCGATCCGCCGCAACGCTCGTTGCAGAACCCGGAATTCTCAACAGGGACCGCAGGGTTGGATTTTCGGAGGGGTAAAGCTCAGGTTGAGGGTTAGCCCCCCGTGGTGGCTCCGTTCGAGGCCGATGAGCCCGCGGTTGTGGCGGTGCTCGTGGGGGCACTCGAGGCGGGGGCGCTCGACGCCCCGGAGCCGGAGTCCGTGCTTGAGCCGGTGGCGCTCGACGACGCGGTGCCCGAAGCCGTGCTCGAGGCGGTGGCGCTCGACGTCCCGGTGGCCGAAGCGGTGCTCGAGCCAGCCCCGCCCGCGCCGGCAGCGGGACGCCGCGGCTCGGTCACGTCGATGTACGCGGCGCCCGCCGAACCCGGGTCGGCGAGCACCGCGACCGCCGCCCGCCACTTGGCGCTCAGCTCGGTCGCGTCCCCGAAGTAGATCGCCGGGCCGCCTCGAAGCTGCGCCACCAGCCCGTGCCCGCCGGTGCGGGCAACCTGGCTGACCTTCGCCAGCATCGGGTACGGAGCCGCCGCGAGCAGCCGTACGGCGCTCAGGGCGTCGGGTTCGGTCAGCCGGGAACCTCCGGGCGGTGCCGACAGTTGGAGCACCGGCAACGTCCCGGTTGGGCCGGCATCGTGCAGGAGGACGCCGTCGCCGGCCACCGGAATTGCCCTCCCGTTCGCCATCAGAACGGCGACAGGGGTCTCCTCGATGACGTGGATTCGCATGCCGTGAGGGAACTGGGTGCTCACGTGCACGTCCCGGACGACCGGGTAGGGAGCGACGGCCGTCCGCAGCCGGTCGACGCGAACGTCGAGCGTGGTCATGGTCCGGGCAGCCGCGACCAGAGCGTCGCGGATCTGCGGAGCGTCGGGGCCGCCGTCGCCGCTGACGCTGACGTGCTTCACCGCGACCAGCGAGGAGTCTCGCAGCCACAGCCACCCGCCGACCAGCAGCGCGACGAGCGCCACCAGGGCGAGCACCGTGCGGCGGGCTCGCTTCGATGCCCACACCCCGCGCGCGGACGGCCGGGCGCGCAGGCGACGCCTGACCAAAAGGCCTTCGGCGATCATGCCGCGGCCCAATCGCCCGGTACTTCCACCGGCCCCAGGGCCTGGACCTCGGGCTCGAGCTCGATGCCGAAGCGCTCTCTGACCCGCCGGCGCCCCTCGGCCATGACCGCGACGACGTCGGCCGTGGTGGCCTCGCCGTGGTTTTCGATGAAGTTCGCGTGCTTCTCGGAGAAGCCGGCGCCGCCGATCCGCAGCCCGCGGCAACCCGCCGCGTCCAGGAGCTGCCCCGCCGTGCGCCCCTCGGCGCGGGGATCGTCTGGGTTCTTGAACGTCGAGCCGAAGGTCTTGATCCCGGAGGGTTGCGCCGCCTTGCGGCGGGCGCGCATATCGGCGAGCGTCGCCTTGACGGCCTCCGGGGCCGCCGGCGCCAGCGCGAACGAGGCTCCCGCGACGACCTCGCCGCGCACCAGGTTCGAGCGGCGATAGGTGAACCCGAGCTCGGCAGGAGTGCGGCGCGTGGTGCCCTCGGGCCCCGCCACGTCGACCCACTCGAGCACCCGCGCCAGCTCCCCGCCGTAGGCATTGGCGTTCATCCGCACCGCCCCGCCCACGGTGCCCGGGATGTTGACCCCGAACTCGATGCCGGCGAGGCCGGCCTGGGCTGCCCGGGCCGAGACCGCGGGAAGTCGTGCGCCTCCGCCGCAGCGCACCCGCGTCCCGTCGAGCTCGATCTTGCTGAGGTCCTTATCCAGCTTCACGATCAATCCGCGGACGCCCGCGTCCGCTACCAGGAGGTTCGACCCGGACCCCACGACCCCTACCTCGATTCCCTCGGCCGCCGCCCAGGAGAGCAAGCGCTCCAGCTCGGGCACCGAAGCGGGGCGGGCGAAGAACTCCGCCGACCCGCCTGTGCGCACGGTGGTGAGGCGCGCCAAGGGGTAACCGTGCTGCACCTCGGGCGGGAGATCCATCCGCCGCAGGGTAGATGGCCGCTCGGCCATCACGCCGGCGCGGACGCTCGCTTGATGAGCGAGCGGGCGAGCTCGTCGACGTTGCCCGCCCCCATGGTCAGGCAGAGGTCCCCGGCTCGCAGCGTTTGGGCGAGAAAGCGACGCGCGTCCTCGAACCCGGGCAGCCACGCGACCGTCCGCCCCCGCGCGTGATCCGCGGCCGCGCCGGCGATCACGTTGCCCTCCACGCCCGGGAAGTCCTCCGCGCGCTCGCGGGCGGGGTATACGGGCAGCACCGCGACGAGGTCCGCAGCGGCCAGCGCGGCCCCGAACTCGCGGGCCAGAGAGCGCGTGCGCGAGTAGAGGTGCGGCTGGAACACGGCCACCACGCGCGCCGGCTCGAGCGTCCGCGCCGCGGCGATCACCGCCGCCACCTCGGTCGGATGGTGGGCGTAGTCGTCGTACACGTCCGCCCCGGTCGGGGTCTCCCCCGCCCGCTCGAACCGGCGACGAGCCCCCCGAAAGTCGGCCAGCGCGGCGGCCGCGGCGGCTGGGTCGGCTCCGGCCAGCGTCGCCGCGGTGAGGGCGCCGGCGGCGTTGATCGCGTTGTGGGCGCCCGGAACGGCCAGGCGCACCTCGATCCCGCGCCACTGGAAGCGGGCGCCCGCGGGCGAGAGGACCGGCTCGGGGGCGTCGTAGGGGATCGCGCCGTCTCCGGCCAGTCCGAGCAGCTCGTGCCGGTTCCACACGACCGCCGCGGTGCTGGCGCGGGACATGAACTCCCGAAACGTGGTCTCGAGGTCGAGGCGGGAGCCGTAGGTCGAGTGGTGGTCGAGCTCGGCGTTGGTGAGCAAGGCGATCTCCGGGTGGAGCTTGAGCAGCGAGCGGTCAGACTCGTCGGCCTCGATCACGATCCACTCTCCCTCGCCCCATCCGGCGTTGGAGTCGGTCGCCCGGAGCTCGCCGCCCACCACGTAGGCCGGGTCGAGTCCGCAGCCGGCCAGGGCGTGGACGATCATCGCGCTCGTCGTGGTCTTGCCGTGGGTCCCCGTGACGGCGATGCAGCGGCGCAGCTGCGCGATCTGGGCGAGCAGGTCGGCTCGGTGAAGCTCGCGGCCCTGGGCAGCCCGGCGCTCGGGGTTCGCCGGTGGGACGGCGGTCGAATAAACGACCTCGGCGCCGGCCGGGACGTTGCGCGCGTCGTGCCCGATCACAGGCTCGATACCGTGAGCGCGCAGGCGCTCGGAATAGCTCGACTCGGCACGATCCGAGCCGGTGACCTGAGCGCCGAGGGCCCGCGCGATCATCGCCAGACCGCTCATCCCGGCGCCTCCGATGCCGACGAAGTGCAGCCGGCGCGAGCTCCAATCGGGGCTTGCCATGGAGCGCGAGGCTAGCTGAGGCACTCAGCGCAGCGGCCGTGGGGCTTGAACCGGAAAGCGCACCACAAATCCACGGCAAACCCATTCAATAGACGCAAGTCGCCCAAAGGCGCGCTCCGGCTTGTAAATCCTAAGAGGCGGACCAGGTCAGCCGCGCATGAACGCCCTTTAGAGCGCCGGCGCTGACCTGCCCCAAACGGGCGGCACGTCTCGTGCCCCACGACGACGGGAGGAAGTCTGATGTCCACTGGAACATCACGACGGCTGATGCTGGGCGTGCTGCTGCTCGGGCTCGCCGTGGCGGGGACCGTGGGGGTGGCGTCCGCTTCGAAGACGGGCAGCACCCGCGGCCCGCGGGCCTTCGTGGTCTCTCCTGGGCAGCAACTGTGCCCCGAGCCGTTCTCCTCGCGTCGCAACGTCTCGAATCCCTTGGCGCTGCCGCACAGCCCGGGCTCGAACCCGCTGGACGGCGCGCGCCTCTCCGTCCCTGGCCCCAGATACGGCGAGGTGGCCGGCGGGCTCTCGCGCTTGCTCGGCATCAACCCGTGGAGCTTTCCCGAGAACTACTCGTGGGCGGCATTCGAGCGCAACCTCGACCGGGGGCCGCTGCACGGCAGGCTGCGGGGCGACCCCTCCCTCGCCTACGCGGTCCACCTGCTCGAGACGATCGCCAGCCAGCCCGAGACCCAACGGATGAGCATGTGGTCCGAAGGCGGCGGTCCGGGCGCCCTGTACGACGAGACGCAGAAGCTCTATTGCGGCCTCACCAGTGAGGATCGCGGATCGATCCCCGTGTTCAACACCTTCTTCCTCTATCAGGCCGGCTACTGCGAGAGCACGCGGGAGATCCTCGCGCATCGCGGCACGTTCGAGCGCCAGGTGTCAGAGATGGCCGCGGCCATCGATCGCCGGCCCACCGTGATCCTGGTGGAGATGGACGCGATCGGCTCCTCGAGCTGCATGCAGCGCACTGGTGCGCTCCCGTACTGGGAGGACGACATCCGCTACGAGGTGAACAGGTTCGCCTCGCTTCCCCACACCGTGGTCTACATCGAGGCCGGCTATTCGGACGCCGAGAGCGCGCAGTACACGGCGCAGGCGCTGAAGGCCGTGGGCATCAAGCACGTCCGTGGCTTCTACACCAACGACACCCACTTCAACTGGACCATGAACGAGCTTCGGTGGGGCTGGAAGGTCGCGCGCCTGGTCGGCGGCACGCACTTCATCGTCAACACCTCGGACAACGGCCGCGGCCCCGTGCTCAACCCCGACCCGGTGCATCAGGGGATCGAGGATCTGTGCAATCCCCCGAATCGAGGGTCCGGGCCACGTCCGACCGCGCACACCGGCTTCGCCAGCGTGGATGCGTTCCTGTGGGTCCACGTACCGGGCGAGAGCGCCGGACCCTGCAACGGGGGCACCGCCTCCGGCACCTTCTGGCTCGCCAACAGCCTGGTCGAGTCGCGCAATGCGAACGCGCAGGTCGGTCCGCACTCGCGGAGCAAGCCCTATTGACCTGGGAGCGCCCGGCTGGGCTTGGTCCACACCAGCGAGTAGCGCCAGTACAGGTGGCGGCGGTAGCGTGCGCCGGGAAGCATCCGGCAGAGGAGAGCTCTCATCTGTTGGTAACTGCACCGCAGTGGCGCCATGACCGGCGGGCGGTATGCCTCGTAGGTGGCTGCGCCGCTTAACTGGTGAAGGCGGTTGGCGACGATCGCCGGCACCTCGACTGCGAGGTCGAGCGGGGAGCCGCGGGATGCCAGCCCGATAACCGCGAGCACCCCGCCCGGTCGCAGCAGATCGCGCATACGTGTCACCGCAGGGGTCGTATCCATGTGGTGAAGTGACGCCACCGCTGTGACCACGTCGAACGACTCCGGCTCGAATGGCACCGTGAGAAAGTCACCGGCTATGTACTGCACGCGTTCGGAGTGACTCTCGCTACGTTTACGAGCGATCTCGATACTCCGCTCATCACGGTCGATTCCGGTCACTCGCGCCACACGGTCACTGAGCGCACGCGTGAGCTCCCCCAGCCCGCAGCCGACGTCGAGTGCCCGTTCACACCCGGCCGGTACGGCGCTCAGCACCACGCTGTGGTAGTGACGGTTGTGATTCACCGCAGGCTCGGCCGGGCTATCCGCGCGCCGCGGCCAGCACCTCGTGCGCGATGTCCCGCGCGGCGCTCGGCCGCGCCATGGCGGCCGAGGCTCGTGCCATGGCGGCCAGCCGCGAGGGATCGGCCAGGAGCCGGCCCGCCTCCTGGGCCAGCCGCGCGGGCGTGAGCTCGCTGTCCGCGATCACGACCGCCGCGCCGGCCTGCGCCATGTAGTGCGCGTTGGCGGTCTGATGATCGGCGGTTGCGTACGGATAGGGGATCAGGATCGCCGGCCGCCCGTGGGCGGCGATCTCGAAGATCGACCCGCCGGCACGTGAGACGACGAGGTCGCTGGCCAGCAGGGCCTCGCCGAAGCCCGAGATGAACCCGCGCAGGTCGTAATGCGCTCCCGGCGCTTGCAGACCGGGGAGGTCTCGCTCGCCGGCTGCGTGCAGGACGCGAAACCGCGCCCCGGCGAATGCCTCGACCGCGGCGTGGTTGATCGAGCGCGCGCCCTGGGAGCCGCCGCACACGAGCACGCACGTCTCGTCTTCCGCGATTCCGAAGCGCTCTCGCGCGGCCGCCCGGTCGGTGGCGGGCGGCGGAACGGGCCGGCCGGTGACGCGATAGCGGCGACCCTCCCGCCCGGGCACCGGAAAGGCCAGGCAAAGGCGGCGGGCAAACGGCGCGAGCAGCCGGTTGGTGAGCCCCAGGTGGGAATCGGCCTCGCTCAGCACGAGCGGCACGCGGCGGAGCACTGCCGCGAGCCCCACCGGGCCGGCGACGTACCCGCCGGCGCCCATCACCGCGGCCGGCCGGAGGTCGCCGAGCAGCGCGCCCGCCCGCGTTACCGCACGCGCGTCGATCAGCGCGGCCCGCGCCGCCCGGACGGGGCGCCGCCGTGGCAACGGGACGACGCGCAGCGTCCGCAACTCGTAGCCGGCCTCGGGCACGAGCTGGAGCTCCGCGCGCTCGCCGCCCACGAACACGACATCGGCGCCCTCAGCCCGCAGCGCGTCCGCTACCGCCAGCGCGGGCACGACGTGCCCGGCGGTCCCGCCGGCGCCGATCACGATCCGCGTCATCGACACCCTTCGGCGGTGCGACGACCGCCAGCCGACGGGTGCCCGGTGCGGCGATGTTGAGCAGCAGCCCGACCGCGGCGAGCATGATGCACAGGTTGCTCGGCGCGTAGGAGATGAACGGCAGCGGCACGCCGGTCAGCGGCGCGATCCCGAGCACCACGAAGATGTTGAGGGTTCCCTGGCAAAGAACGAGCGACGTCAGCCCTGTGGCCAGCAGCTTGGCATACCGGCCGGTGGCCCGCCTTGCAGTACGCAGCCCGGCGTACGCGAGCATTCCGTACAGGAACACCACCCCAAGCACCCCGACGACTCCCAGCTCCTCGCCGATCACGGCCAGGATGAAGTCGGTCTGGGCCTCCGGGAGGTAGTAGATCTTCTGCACCGAGCGGCCGAGGCCGACCCCGAGCAGACCGCCCGAGCCGAGCGCGATCTGTCCCTGGACCGCCTGATAGCCGGCGGCGGAGCGGGTCTCCGCCGCCCACGGGTGCAGGAACGAGGTCAGGCGGGCGCGCTGGTAGGGCTGCGCGATCGCGAACATCACCACCAACGCCGCGGCGATCCCAGCCAGCATTCCCAGGTGGCGCATCGACATGCCGGCCGCCACCAGCAGCGTGCCGATCGTGAACGCGACGACCAGCGTGGTCCCCAGGTCGGGCTCCACCACGATCAGCGCGCAGGCCGGCGCCGCGACCACGGCGATGGGCGCCACCGCCTGGCGAAACGATTTTCGCAACCGCCTCGGATGGTCGGCCAGGTGGCGCGCCACGTAGAGGACGAGCGCGAGCTTCATCAGCTCAGAAGGCTGGAACTGGATCGGCCCCGCGGCAAACCAGCGGCGTGCGCCATTGACCTGGACGCCGAACCCGGGCACGAGCACCAGCAGGAGCAGCGCGAAGGAGCCGAGCAGGAGCGCCTTCACGATCCGGGTGTTCAGGAGCTCGAGCCCGCGGCGCGAGAGCACGTGCAAGGCGCCCAGTCCGATCGCCCCGAACAGCAGGTAGCGGAAGAACTCGCCGGTGCCGGTGCCGCCGCCGGCGCTGAGCACACCGAGCGGCGAGGATGCGCTGTAGACCATCACCGCACCGAACGCCAGCAGGCACAGGGTGACGCTGACCAGGATCCGGTGCTCGAGCGGTGGGGGGACGCGGCGACGCGAGCCTCGGGTCCGAGCTTGGTCGCCGCGGCCTCGCGGCTCTGCCGGAGCTCGTGCGGTCGTGGCCATGCTCTAGAGGGCCTCCACGAGCGCGCGGAAGTGCTCGCCGCGGGCCTCGAAGTCGGCGAACTGGTCAAAGCTCGCGCACGCCGGGGAGAGCAACACCGCCTCGCCGGCGCGCGCCGCCGCGCGGGCGGACTCGACGGCGTGGTCGAGGGTGCCCGCATCGTGCAGCTGGATGCCGGTGGCGCCGAGTGCGGCCGCGAGGTCGGGTGCCGCCTCGCCGATCAGGTACACGACCCGGCAGCGCTCGCTGACGAGCGGC
This sequence comes from uncultured Solirubrobacterales bacterium, assembly GCA_963818675.1. Classification (GTDB taxonomy): domain Bacteria; phylum Actinomycetota; class Thermoleophilia; order Solirubrobacterales; family Solirubrobacteraceae; genus Palsa-465. Next base: position 459,725 of record CAWFTE010000010.1, on the reverse strand, counting down.
GCCAGTGGCGAGAAGTCCTGCTGCTTGCCCCGCCCGCCGGCGATCAGGTGGATTCCGGCGTTGAGGGCCTTGAGCGCGACGAGCGTGCTGGCGACATTCGTCGCCTTGGAGTCGTTGATCCACGACACGCCGTCGTGGACCGCGATCAGCTCGAGCCGGTGGGCCACGCCGGTGAAGGTCCTCAAGGCGCCGGCCACGGCCTCCGGGGCGATTCCGCGGGCCAGGCACACCGCGGCGGCGGCCATCGCGTTCTGGCGGTTGTGCTCGCCCGGGAGGCTGATCTCGCCCGTGGCGAGCAGCGGCTGCTCATCCCACCACAGCTGACCGGCGCGCTCGGAGAGCTCGGCCTGCGGCTCGGCGCCGAAGTGCACGCGCCTGGCGCACCCGCCCAGGTCCTCGACGCCGAGGTCGAGCGGCGCCACCGCGACGTCGTCGTTGCCCTGGTTGGCGAAGATCCGCAGCTTGGCCTGGACGTAGGCGTCGTAGCTGCCGTGGCGGTCGAGATGGTCCGGGGCCAGGTTGAGCAGCACGGCCGCTTCGGGGGCGAAGTGGAGCGTGTCCTCGAGCTGGAACGACGAGGCCTCGCAGACCACCGTCGTGTCGGGGGGAAGCCGCGCCGCGAACGACGAGGCCGCGGTCCCGACGTTTCCCGCCACCGCCACGGGCAGCCCCGCCTCCCGGTGGACGTGCCCGATCCACTCGGTCGTGGTCGTCTTCCCGTTGGTGCCGGTCACCGCGACGAACTCATTCGGGATGAGGCGCCACGCCAGCTCGAGCTCGCCGAGCACGGTGAGGCCTCGGTCGCGCGCCGCGCGCACCGCGGGGGCGTCCTGGGGCACGCCAGGGCTCTTGATGAGCGTCCCAGCTTCGCGGACGGCGGCAGTGGCGTCGCCTGACGCATCGAGATGCACTTCGACGCCGGCTTCCGAAAGCCTTCCGGCGGCCTCTTGGAGGGGCGCGGAGCGGGCCGAGCCGGCGTCGAGGCCGATCACGCGCTCGTTGCGATCGCGCAGGGCGAGGGCCGCCGCCACGCCGGAACGGGCCAGACCGACGACCAGGTACGGACCGGGCGGGAGGGGCGGGCGCGGCTTCAACGTCGGGCTCCCCGGGAAAAAGATCGGCCGAATCGCGCGTCGGCTCGTTCTGCCGAACTTCTTCCCGCTGAGCGGGAATAACGTCGGCCGGATCGCGCGTCGGCTCGTTCTGCCGAGGTTCTTGCCGCTTTGGGGTCGGCCGTGCGGCCCGCCGTCCAGCTTGATGACGGGCGGCCGGCCGATACCGGCGAGGCTGGATGCCGAGCGGGCCGAGCCGAGCGGGCCGTTGCGCCAAGCGTCCAGGCCCGGCGCCCGAGGGCCGACGCGACAGGTGACCCGCCCCGCGGCCCGAGGGCCATCGCGACACGGGAACCTCCCCCGCGCGCCGCGGCGCCACCGCTCCCGCGCCTCGCCGCGCCGGCGCCCACTATCCCTGGATGCTCAGCCGGTACACCGTGAAGGCAATCGCTGCGCAGGCGACGGCGACGATCCAGAAGCGCAGGATGATCTTCGTCTCCGACCACGCCTGGAGCTCGAAGTGGTGGTGGATCGGGGCCATCAGGAACACGCGCTTGCGGAACATCTGGAACGAGAAGACCTGGATGAGGACCGACAGGGCCTCGATCACGAAGATCCCGCCGAGCAGGATCAGCAGCATCTCGGTCCGGGTCATGATCGCCAGCCCAGAGATGGCGCCGCCCAGCATCAGAGATCCGGTGTCTCCCATGAAGATGCTGGCCGGGAAGCTGTTGAACCAAAGAAAGCCGATGCAGGCGCCGACCAGGCAGGCGGCGAGCAGCGTGAGGTCGGTCTGGCCGGAGATGAAGCCGATCCCGATGTAGGCGAGCAGCACGATCGCCGCGCAGCCGGCGGCGAGCCCGTCGAGGCCGTCGGTCAGGTTGACCGCGCTGGTCGTCCCCGCCACCACCAGGTAGATGAACACCGGATACAGCGGCCCGAGGTTGATCCCGACGTCGACGAACCGGACGGGCAGCGTCGTCGACAAATGCGCGTCCTGCGTGGCCACCCACCACAGCCCAACCGAGATAGCGACGGTGACCACCAGCTTGGTTCGGGCCCGCAGCCCGAGCGAGCGCCGCTTGACGATCTTCGTGTAGTCGTCGGCGAAGCCGAGCAGGGCGCAGCCCAACGCGGCGCCGAACACCGCCAACGACTTCGAGTCACGGCTCGAGAGGATCAGGAAGGGAACCGCGAAGGCGGCGAGGATGATGATCCCGCCCATGGTCGGCGTCCCCGCCTTGACCTGGTGGCCCTGCGGACCCTCCTCGCGGATGTTCTGGCCGAATGCGCGCCGGCGCAGGAACCCGATGAACTTCGGGCTGAGGAACAGGCAGATCAGCATCGACGCCGTCCCGGCGATCAGCACCTTCCCGGAAATCGAGCCCATCAGCCGGCGGCGGGGCGCCGGCGCGCGCCGGCGCGCGGGGCGGCGGCAGGCTCGGCGTCGTGGATGTGATCGATCAACGTCAGCCGCAGTGGATCGGGGGCAAGGTGGCCGGCGCGAGCGGCGCCGGCGCAGCATTGGCGCGGGAGTGTAACCGCAGGTCCGGCGGAGGCTGGCGCGCCCCCGGCGTCACACCACTCAGCGTGCCCCGCGCCTCACCCGGTCAGGAACCCGGTCACGCACACCGGGCTCACGTCTCGCCCGATCACTGCCCGCAGCGATATGCCCGCCCTGAGGTGGCGCACCGTGTAGAAGATCCCGCCCCGCGTGGTCCGGAGACGGGCGATTGTCCGCCACTGGGTGCCGGACAGCCTCTGGATCGAGACGGTGCCGGGGACGGGCGCCTTTCCCCACAACGCCCTCGCGTGATGGCGGGTGTGCGCGAGCTGCACGGCCGTGAACGGGAACCAGAATGCGGCCGCTGCCGGCTTGGCGTTGCCGTTGCCGTCGAACACCCCTGCATAGCGGAAGTTGATGTCGGCCGGAGAGTCCGCGAGGACGTACCAGAGCACGTGGGTGACGCCTTCGCGCCACATCACGTAGAGCGCGAGCGGCACGTATTCCTCCTGCAGCTCGGGGCTGGAGGGTGGCGTCGAGGCCCAGTCGACCTCGGTGACCCACAGCGACTTCGGCCCCGCGGGCAGGGCGCGCCCGAAATGCTGCGCCACGTGGAGGATCGTCCAGATCTTGCCAAGGTCGGGGACGCTGATATCGCCGGGGTTGTGGGCGGGGATGGTGGGCCCCGCCGCGTACGGATGGTGGTCGAGGAGGTCGAAGTGAGGGGGGTTGGAGCATCGCGCCGGCCGGAGCCCCGGAGTCAGGCAGAAGAAGGCCTTGTAGAAGGTGACCGGGCGCATGCGACCTCCGGCCGTGCCGGGCGGGTCGCCATAGGGCGAGGTGCCGGCGGCCATCACGACGTCGTCGGGCTGCGCCGACTTGACCCCTGCGTAGAACGCGTTCAGCAGCGACCGGTAGATCTCCGCGCCCACCGGCTGCCACGGTCCCTTCCCCGAGCGACCCCACTGCGGCATGATGTAAGCGGGCAGGTTGGGCTCGTTCCAGGCCTGAAGGATGCGCACGCGAGGTAGGTTGTGGTGGCGGTGCAGCGGGTCGGGAAAGCGCCCCGAGTACCGCTCGGCCAGGGCGTGTCCGAAGGCGCCGAAGGAAGCCGCGTTCGGGAACCACGCCCCGAGTCCCACGCCGGCGGGCACGTTGCGCCCGGTCGCCCAGCTCGGCGCCTCCAACGCCATCAGATAAACGTTCTGGTGATGCGCCTCGGCGGCCTCGACGTCCTCGTCCAGCGAAGTCCAGTTGTAACCGCGCGCCCCAGGGTTGGCGCCGTCGAACCGGCGAGGAAGCGTGTACGGCGCGATGTCACGCCAGTTCGCGGCGAGCCGCACCCAGCGCGAGCCGATGTCGTCGGCGCGGCTCAACCACAGCGCCTGCACTGACGGGGACGACCACTGGAACATCGGGTAGTCGACGAACCCCAGTCCCAGGCTGCTCGGACCGGGGAGCGCGGCGCGAGCCGGGCCCGCGGCGGCCAGGGCGACCACGGCGGCCAGTGTCGCGGCCACGAGCGCCGTAGCGAAGCGCCCGCGCCGGGGCCCGCGCCGGGGCCGGACAAGCGAAGCCTGTGCGCTCACCTACAGCACACCCGTGGCCAGCAGCGCGCCTAGGCCGAGGAGTGCGGCGCCGGCGCCGAGATACAGCGACACGAGGGGGCGCAGGCGCTCTGGGCGCGGTCCGTAGCCTGGATCCCGAGCCACGAGGTGACGGCCCAGGGCGCCGCGGAACTCGGCCGCCGGCACGGCTCGCGCCGACACCAGCTGCGCCGCCGCCTCCCGCTCGGTGGGATCGAGATCGGCATCGAGCTGTGCGTCGCTCGTGTGGTGAAGCTCGTCTGGGTTCGTCATGCGGCGTGCCTGATATCGAACTCGGTCACGTACGGAAGATCGTTGATTGCGGGTTGAGCGCGCGAGCGTGGCGGAACGCGGCCACGGCCAGGCTCGGATGACCGGCCTCGGCTTCCAGGCGGGACCGGACGAGCCAAGTCTGCCAGTTCGCCGGCTCGTCTGTGGTGGCAGCGCGCGCGTCGATCACGGCGCTTGCGACTCGGCCCTCCTGCTCCAGGACGAGCGCGGCCTGAAGGTGCGCCGCCGCCCCGGGCTCGATCGCGATCGCCGAGCGCGCGTCGGCGAGCGCGGTGGCGTCGTGGCGCGCCTGGGCCGCGGCCTGGCTCTGGCGCAGCGCATCGGTGGCCGCGAGCGGCACCCCGATCGCGAGCAGGCACGCCGCGGCAACCGCCACCAGGCCTGCGCGCATCGCCCAGACGCCCCGCCCACCCAGCACGCGGCGCAGGGGTGTTTGGGTCTGCGGGCCGCCCGGCGCGCGACGCGCCAGCAGCCCGCCCCGAGCGCGACGCGCCCGCAGGCCGCCGGGCGCGTGCTGCGCCGGCGCCGGCACCAGCAGCGCGGCGGCCACCAACAGGAACGCCACCGGGAGCACGGGCTCCTGCCACACCCAGTCGAACGCCGCCGAGGTGATGAACGCGAAGATCACCGCCGCCGCCCCGGCCGCCTGCGTGCGAGCCTCGAAGCGGGCCGCGATCACGCGCGCCACCGCGACGCCGGCCACCGCCAGCAGGAAGGCTGCCAGCAGCAGCAGACCGACGATCCCCACGTCGGTGAGCGTCTCGACGTACAGCGAGTGCGCGTTGCGAACGTAGTTGGCGAACGGCGCGCGAGGCAGCCACACGAGTTGGAACGTGCCGGGCCCGAAACCGTGTGCCAGGTGCCCCGGCATCGCCTTGACTCCGACCTTCCAATACGTGTAGCGCCCGTTGCCGCTCAGGGCGCCGTAGCGGCCGAGCGCGGTCTGCTCCAGGGCGGCCGTTCCGGGCCGCTTGAACTGCTGCCAGGCGTGGTCGAGCCGCGACGGCGCGTGCACCACCACCCCGACCACCACGGCCGCGGCGACGCAGATCGCGAGCAGCGCGCGGGCCCGCCCCGGCGAGATCACGAGCAGGCGCAGGGGCCTGCCGTGGCGCACGGCAAGCGCGATGCCGACCTGCGCGAGCCCGACGCCCGCGCACACCAGTATCACCGCGAGCAGCAGCGTCGACCCCTGGTGGCGCGCGACCGGTGCGGTGAGGCCCTGCTCGACGGCATGGCGGTGGACTGCGCCGGCGATCAGCGCCGCGCTCCCGGCCGCTCCCACGAGCATCGTGGCCAGCTTGGGAATCCGCTCCGGCGCGAGCGCGATGAACATGACCAGCGCCACCGCGGTGGCGATCGCCCCGCCGCGCGAGAAGGTCAAGTAACCGCACAGCGCGGTCAGGGGGATCGCGGCCGCCGCGGCCCCCGAGGCCAGCAGCGTGCGGGCGGAGGTGGCGAGCGAGAGGAGCAGCGGGAGCCCCAGGGCCACCATCGCGGCCATCGCGTTCCAGTAGTTGAGCGGCCAGCTCAACCGTCCCTGCGCTCCCGGCAGCAGCGAGTCCGTGGTGCCGGCGCCGGCGAACGTCCCGGGCCTTAGCCGCGAGAGGAGCGCCAAGGCGGCGATCACCACGATTGCCGTGGCCACCGCGCCCGCCACATGCGCGAGTGCCCGCCGGCGATCGCCATAGGTCACGAGCGCCACGACCAGCACGCCCAGGTACGCAGCCAGCCGCGAGATCTCCTGGACGCTGTCGTCCGAGCTGATCGACGAGGTCGAAGCGATCGCGCTCCAGGCCAGGAAGGCGGCGAACAGCGCCACGGCCGCCCACGCGGCCCGTGAGAACCGGGCCGCCGGCAGCACGCCGAACGCGGCTCCGACCAGGACGATCCACCACACGACCACGCCGGCCTCGGAGCGGATCACCGGGTCGTAGCCTCCCCCGTTCAGCCCGAGGTACAGCACCAGCCCGCCGCACAGCGCCCAGATCCACGCGGCGCGGCCTTCGATGCGCGCGGGCAGACGCAGTCGCGGGGCAGCTGCGGCGCGGGAGAGCGCGGCTTCCATCAGCCCGCCGGGCTCAGCTCGCGAACCGGCGCCGCAGAGCGATACCACCGAGGCCGAGGATCACGGCGATCAGAACGAACGGCACCCATCCGAGGCCGTCGTGACCCCCGAGGCCGGTCACCGAGCGCGCGACCGAGGCCACCGGGGACGATCCCGCGCCGCCGGACCCTCCGGACCCGCCCGCGGACCCGCCGGAGCCGCCGTCGGACCCACCGGACCCACCGGACCCACCGGAGCCGCCCACGCCTGAGCCGCCATGCTGCGAGGACCCGCTCTGGCCTCGAGAGCCCCCGCCGGACGACCCGGCGCCGGTCTGCGGCGCGGTCGCGTTGACGAACGCCGCCGTTTGCGCGCCGTCGCGGCCCTGCCCGAGCAGGGCGGATCGGACGCCAGGCGGGAGCGCTCCGTGGCCGGCGCCCGAGGTGCCTCCATGGCTGAGGTTGCCCGTCGAGCTGTTACCGCCCGCGGTCGGGATGCTCTCCACGTATTGGTTACCGCTCGAATTCCCGGGCGGGATGTAGTACTGGGTTTGGCCCGAGGCCGTTGCCGTCGCGGGAACGGCCAGTGCCACGAGCGCGGCCACGATCGTTGCTCTCATGCCCCCTAGATACGTGCGAGCGGGCGAAAAGCTGACAGCGCTCAGCGCTTGGACATCGCGAGCACGGCCGCGGTGATGATCGAGGCGCCGCGGGCGTCGCTGAGGACGCCCGGCTCCATCCGGTTCATCACGTAGGCGACGGTGATCCGGGCGTCGAGGTCGTTCAGCACGAGCGAACCGCCGTACCCGCCCCATGCGCACGAGCGGGGTCCCATCGGCATCGTCTCGCTCGACAGCCCGAAGCCGAGCCCGAAGCGCAGCGGCACCCCCAGCACCAGGTCCCGCCCGTTGGACTGCTCCTCGAAGATCGCAGCGACGCCGGCGCGCGAGATGATGCGGTTCCCGGCCGCCTCGCCACCGCAAGAGACGATGGACTGGACCGCGGCAACCGAGCGGGCGTTTCCGTGGCCGTTGGCCGCGGGGATCTCGGCGCGTCGCCACCACTCAAGCGCGCTGGTCTCCCCCGTGATCGGCGGGTTGGACAAGGTTCGGACGCCTAGCTCCGGCAGCTCGAGCGCACGCAACTCGGCGGGCGGCGGCGGGATCAGCGGAGCCACCCGCCCATCCGCCTCGGGCGCCAGCCCGATGTGGAAGTCGGCCGCGAGCGGGTCGGCCACCGTCTCCTTGAAGAACTGCCCGAGCGAGCTGCCGGTGATCCGCCGCACGACCTCGCCCACCAGGAAGCCCTGGGTCACCGCGTGATACCCGGACGCCGTCCCAGGCTCCCACCACGGCTCCTGGGCGGCGAGTAGCGACGTGCACCGCTCCCAGTCGGCGAGGTCCTCGAGCTTCATCCGCTCCGTCCAGCCGGACAGGCCCGAGGTGTGGCCGAGCAGGTGGCGGACCTCTACGTGGCCCTTGCCGGCCTTACCGAACTCGGGCCAGTAGCGAACCACCGGCGCTCGCAGGTCGAGCTCGCCGCGATCGGCCAGAATCAGCGCACACAGCGCGGTCATCGTCTTGGTGGTCGAGAAAACGTTGACGACCGTGTCCCGTTCCCAACGCTCGGAGCGCGCCGCGTCGCGGTATCCGCCCCAGATGTCGACGACGGGCTCGCCGTCGAGCACCACGGCGACCGACGCACCCACGTCCAGCCCCTGCTCCAGGTTCCGCGCAAGCGCATCGGCCACGCCGCTGAAGCGCTCCTCGAACTCGCCCTCGATCCCGGCCACCACGCCCCGCATACCCTAGACCCACCGCGGCGCCGGGTGGGATCGAGACAGGCCGGAGCGGCGCTACCTGGAGCCCGCGCCGGCGCGCTCGCCCAAGATCTCCTCGATTAGCGCCACGTAGAACGCCCGCTGGTGCGACCACCGGTAAGGCTCGTTCTGGGCGGACGCGCTCTGCACCAGCCGCCGGGCCTGGTCGGGATCGCCGTGGAGCTCTTCGATCGCCCGCGCCAGGTCGGCTACGTCGCCCGACTCGAAGTACTTCAGCGACCCGTTCGGAAAGTACCTCATCACCGACTTCGTACGCGAGCAAATCACCGGCTTGCGCATCGCGATCAGCTCGAACATCTTGTTGCAGTGCGTGAGGTCGCGGAAGCGGTCGCGCTTCATCGCGACGACGCCGGCGTCGGCATCGGCGATCGCCTGCAGGAGCTCCTCGGTCGAGACGAAGCCATGTAGGGCGACCTCGTCGCCCACGCCGAGCTCGCAGACCATCCGCCGTAGCTCATCCTCGTAGGAGCCGGCGCCGTATACCTCCAGCCGAAGTCCGGGCATACGCTCGCGTAGCTGCGCCACCGCCGCGACGATCGTGCCCAGTCCGTATCGCTCCTCGATCGTGCCGTGCGAGATCAGCGAGAAGCTCTCCTCGCTACGGGCGCCGGGCGAGACTCGGCTCGGGTCGAACACCGACTCGTCGGCGCCGTTGATCACCACGCCGATCCGCTCGGGCGCGGCGCCGCGTGACACGAACGCATCGCGCATGTGCGCGGTACAGGTGATTGCTCGAGTGGCAAAGCGAATGCTCGCCTGCTCGAGTCGGCTGAGCATCCACACCAGCGGGTGGCTCATGCTCGTTCCGACCTTGGAGGCGAAGAACTCGGGCACGCACTCGTGCAGGTCGAGCAGGATGGGGACGCCACGCAGACGCGGGGCGAGCCCGGCCACGACGAGCCAGTCCGGGACCGTGTTGACCTGCACCAGGTCGAAGCTCCGGCGGCGGTCCAGCCAAGCGACATAGGCCATGGCCATCAGCGGAAACGCGATGTACTCGAACAGGTAGCGCGCGAAGCTGGTCCGCCGGTGGCTCATCGGGAGGCGATGCACCGCGAGCCCTGCCGCGCGTTCGAAGCGCGCCTCACCGGGCGCCCGCATGCAGATGACGTCGACCTCGTGCCCCGCCCCGATCAGGGCATCGATCTCCCGGCGAACCCTCGGATCCTGGAGCGCGTTGGCCTGGCGGACGACGCAGATCCGGGCCATCGCTGCGCTAGTTGGCCCCGCGGCGCGTCAGCACAACCGGGACCGTCTGGAGCATCAGCTTGACGTCAGTCCACACCGACCAGTTCGCCACGTACAGGTAGTCGAGCATGATCATCTGCTCGAACGGGATGTGGGTACGCCCCATCACCTGCCACACGCCGGTGATTCCCGGAGTGAGGTCGAGCCGGCCCCGGGCCCACCCGTTGACGTTGCGGTCCTCCTCGGCGATCAGCGGTCGCGGGCCGACCAGGCTCATCTGGCCGCGCAGCACGTTCCACAGCTGCGGGAGCTCGTCGAGGCTGGTCATGCGCAGTAGCCGGCCGACGCGCGTGACCCGGGGGTCGTGCTCGAGGTCGAGCCACTCCTGCTGCCGGCTCTGCGCCAGCAACTCGTGGCGCCGCGCCTCCGCGTCGCGCACCATCGTCCGGAACTTGACCACCCGGAACGGCCTGCCGCCGCGTCCGATCCTGGTCTGGTGAAACAGGATCGGCCCTCCGGATTCGAGCTTGATCGCGATCGCCACCGCGATCCAGAAAGGCGCGGTGATCGCGAGTGCCAGTGACGCCCCGGCGATGTCGATGCTCCGCTTGAGGACGCGATTCGAGCGCGCGAGCGACGGCGTGTTGATGCCGATCAGCGTGATGCCCTCCAGGTGGTCCACGGTCGCGGCCGGACCCATCATCGAGGCCAGCGACGGCAGCGCGCTTACCTTGACGCCGAGCCGCCGGCAGACGTTGATCAGCTCGGCAAGCGCCTCGTCGTCGATCCCTTCCGCAGAAACGATCACGCGCCCGATTCCGTGCTCGGTGATGTACTTGCTCGCATCGACGTCGGCCAGCGAGCCGGCGTCGGCCAGCGGCAGCGGCCAACGCTCGTTCTCGGGGCGGGTCAGCGCCGCGACCGGCGTCAGCCCGTAGCGCGGCTGGCGCAGAATCTGCCGCGCCACGATCGGAGTCATCTGGCCGCTGCCCACGAACAGGACCCGTTCCGGCCCGAACATGCGCAGTGCGAGCTTGCGTGCCACCACCCGGAAGCACAGCGCGAGCACGAACGCCACGCATGCGAACGAGACGATCTCCGTCGTCCGCAGCCTTCCGGCCGAGATCACATCGAAGAACAGCCACATCGCGACGGTTCCCACCAGGAACGCGTGGGCCAGGTCCGGGATGTCGTCAACCGTGGCGTGACCCAGCCGGCGCGAGGCGGCGGCGTACAAGCCGTAGGCGCGGAACAGCCCGATCCACACTGGCAGCGTGAGCAGCGCCCAGAGCTCGTGGTGGGCGCCGCTGCGGCCGGCCAGCAGCGACCACGTGGCGATGCCGACCAGGAGGGCCAGCAGGTCGCCGGCCACGAGCAGGCGCTGGCTACCGGAGTCCCGCGCGCGGCGGGCAGCAGCCGGTGCGCTCGCGTCGGGGCGCTCCTCGGCCTCGGGCAGCGCCCCCGCGCCGCCCAGGAGCGCTTCGACAGCCATGAGATCTCGCGCGCCGTTGCGCCCCGCGGTCAGCTTGAGCTGTACGCGCTGGTATCTCACCTCGACCCCCCGTTTGTGGCTCGTTCCATGGCCCCAGTTTTCGCAAGGCTACTGGAGTTCCTGCCGCTGCGCCAGTGGCAACCGTACAGCCCCCCGTCACCGGCCGGCGGCTCGGTCAGGCGAGCTCCGAGCTCACGCCAGGGCGTCGGCGGACCGGGTGACCACGCGCCATCCGCGCCGGCGGCCGGCCGCCGCCGCGATCACGCCTTGGTCGGGCTCGCTCAGGTCGACGACGCTCCACTCCGCGGGCTCGCTCACCGACCAGGCGGTGCTCAACACCGCCGGCGGCTCGCCGGGGGCGAGCGCGACCTCGAAGCTGCCCAGAGGCAAGCTCAGCCCGTCGCCGCGGGCCTTCATGAAAGCCTCCTTGCGCGTCCAGCCGTAGAGGAACGCACGCGGCTGGAGCGCCGGGGGCAACGAGCGCAGGCTCGCCACCTCCCCCGGGGCGAAGAACCGCTCCGCCACCCTCATGTGGGTGCGCTCGGGGTCGGCGAGCTCCACGTCGACGCCAACCTCCGCGCTCGAGCTGAACGCGAGCAGGGCCACGGCGCCGGAGTGCGCGAGGTTGAACCAGGGCCCGGGCCGCGCAAGCAGCGGCTTTCCGTGCTCGCCATAGGTGAACTCGATCTCCTCCGGGCGAGCCCCCAGATAGCCGGCCAGCAGCACCCGGAGCAGCCCTCGGCCGACCACGTAGCGCGCACCCAGCTGCGGCCGGTAGAACCGGCCGGCGCGCTCGCGCTCATCGGCCGCGAGCACCGCCCCAAGCCGGGCCGTCACCTCGGGCGAGCGGTCGAGCGACGCCCGCCAGATGTGCAGCTCACCCGCCGGCAGCCTCATGGCCGCGGCTCATACATGACAGGTTGCACCCTGCTGCACATCGAGGATGTATCATGCGCACACTTCGTGGGGCAGGGCCTGGCATAGGGCCGCACGGCGAACGCAACACCAGTGAACGGACTTTAAGGGAGAAGGCTGCATGTTCGACCGGCTCGCAGGGGAGCGTGACGGGTCCTGGATCGTCACCGCGCTACGCCGGCGCTGGTGGGTGATAGTGCTGGCCGCGGTGATCGGCGCCGCCGCGGCGTACGTCCTGGCCGGACGCCAGACCAAGCAGTACAAGGCGGGCGCGGCGCTGCTGTTCTTGAACTCCACGCTGGACCAGGAGCTCACGGGCAAGCAGGTCGTCAACACCGCCGCTGAGGACCCCGTCCGCCAAGCCGCCACCAATCAATCGCTGGTCGAGCTCCTCACGGTCTCCCGGATGGTCGCGGCCCAGCTCGGCATCCCGGTCGGCGTGGTCCACTCAGAGGTCGCCTTCAGCTCCGACGCGACCTCCGACGTGATGAACGTGACCGTCACCGACTCGAAGCCCGCGATGGCCGCGCGCATCGCCAACGCCTACGTCGAGCAGTACATCCAGTTCCGCAAGAGCGCCGAGATCGCCCAGCTGACCACGGCGGAGAACCTGGTCGACTCCAAGCTTGCGGCGATCCCGGCCTCCGAGCAGGGCGGCCCGGTAGCACAGGCGCTCATCGGCGACCGCAACGAGCTCGACCTGCTCAAGAGCGCCCAGACGGGCGACGCCGAGATGGTGGAGACAGCCGCGGTCCCCCACTCGCCGTCCTCCCCGAACCCGAAGCTCGACGCGGTCCTGGGGCTGCTCCTCGGGTTGCTGCTGGGGGCCGGGCTGGTGGCAGTGCTCGAGCGGCGCGATCGCCGGATCAAGACGATCGAGGAGGTCGAGGCCCTCTACGGCGTGCCCGTCATCGGGACCATCCCTGAGTCGGGCGCGCTGCGCGCCGGCGGCTCCGGCACGCCGCGCGAGGAAGAGGCCTTCCTCATGATCCGCGCGCAGCTTCGCTACTTCGACGTGGACCGCCACATCCAGCGCGTGATGGTCACCTCGGCCGACACGGGCGAAGGCAAGTCCATGATCTCGCTGAACCTGGCCCGGGCCGCTGCGCGCACGGACAACAGTCGCGCCCTGCTCATCGAAGCGGACCTGCGCCGCCCCAGCCTGAACAAGCTGATCGGCCGCAACGGGGTGGCCGGGCTGGCCGAGTTGCTCAGCCACTCCCAGGACCTCGAGACGGGGCTGCGCGAGCTCGTGGTCACGCCCGACCAGATGCCGCAGACCGATCATGCGATGCGGCTCGACGTCCTGCTCGCCGGCGCCACCCCGCCCAACCCGGCCGAGCTGCTGGACAGCCGGCGGATGGAGGCGCTGCTCGAAGCCGCCGACGGGATCTACGACATCGTGATCATCGACACCCCGCCGATCGGCGTGGTCAGCGACGCGATCCCCCTCGTGCACCAGGTGGACGGCCTGCTCGTGATCAACCGCATGGGCGTGAGCCGTCGCGATCACGCGCTGCGGCTGATGAAGCGGTTCGCCAGCCTCAACGGCCACATCCTCGGCGTGGTGGTGAACTCCTTCCGTGCGCCCGACGAAGGCGACTACGGCTACTACCACTACATGCGACCGGAGTCCGATGGCACAGGTAGGCGCGGACTGCGCACGCGCCAGCGCATCGCCCGCACCCGCTGAGGATCCTCGCGGCGCACCTCCACGCCGGTGAGCGAATCTCGCCGCCGGCCCGGGTCGCTCGTTCGCAACACGATCGCCCAGACCGGAGGGTCGCTCGGCGGGTACGTCTTCAGCTTCATCTCCGCGCCGATCATCCTGGCCGGCCTGGGGCTCAGGAACTTCGGCATCTGGGCGCTCACCGGCGCCCTGGTCCAGTACGGCTCTCTACTCGACTTCGGAGTCGGGGTATCGCTCGCACGGTATGTTGCAGCGCACCACGACGACCGCCGCCTGTGCGGCGAGTATCTGACCATCGGCTGGCTGACGACGGCTCTGGTCACCGCGCTGCTGGCCGCAGTCGCGTTCGTCGGCGCCGCGCCGCTCGCCCACGTGCTGCACGGGATATCGGTGGCGCACATGCGGATCGTGCTCTACTCGAGCGTCGTCCTGCTGGGGACCTCGATGCTGAGCGGGGTAATCATCTCGTTCCCGATAGGCCGCCGGCGGATGGTCGCGCCCAACGTGGGCCTCGCGATCGGCAGCGCGGTCAACTTCGTGGCGAGCGTCGGGTCGATCGCCCTGGGCGCCAAGCTCCCCGGTTACGCGCTGGCCAATGCCGGCGCCGGAATTCTCTCCCTGGTGCTGCTCGCCGCGATCGTGCTGGGAAGCGAAGGCCTGCCCCCGTTCGCCATCCCCCAGCGAAGCCGGGTCCGGGGCTTCTTCGCATTCTCGGTCAAATCCCAGCTCGTGATAGTCACGAACCTGGTCAATTACCAGACCGACAAGATCGTGATTGCGTTCTCGGTCGGGCCCAGCGCCGCCGGCGCTTACGAGCTCGCCAACCGCGTTGCCATCGCGGTGCGTCAGGTCGGCATCTACGTCACCTCCGCCGTGGTCGTCGAGCTGACCTCGATCTTCACGCGGTCGGGCTTGGACCGGGTGCGTCCCCGGTATGAGCGGCTCAACGAGGTCACCGCGACGCTCTCGTTCCCGCCGGTGCTGTTGGCGATGGCCACGGCGCCGCTGCTGTTCGCGGCGTGGCTCGCACACGTTCCGCCGAACTCCGTCGCCGTGCTCGTCGCGCTATCGGGCGCGTACCTCTTGTCCGTCTCCACGGGGGTGGGTTATGCCGTCGTCGTTGCCGCCGGCGAGCCGGGCATCGTCGCCAAGGTCGCGGTCGCCGCGGCGGTCGCGAACATCGTCCTCACCGCCTCGCTGGCGCCGCTGTTCGGCATCTGGGGCGTGCTCGCAGGAACGGTTCTGGCTCTTAGCGCGGGTGCCGTTGTCCAGATGATCATGGTCCATCGCCGCTTCTCCTGGCCGCTGTCCTCCTATGTCGCCGCAATCCGTCCGCCCCTTCGCATCTACGCGCTCCTTGCCGCGCCGGTCGCGGCAATCTCCTACACGCACCTGGCCCACAGCCGCGGCGCGGCGGCATTGCTGTTCGTGCTGCTGTCGCTCGCCTACCTGGGCGCCTGTGGGGCCTGGGCCGTGCGCGCGGGGCGCCTACCTGCCGCCGTGACAAGCCGCCTCCCCCGGCTGGGATTTCTGCGCACCTCGCCGTGAGGCGGCATCGTTCGCCCCTGGCGGTGACGCGGCATCCTTCGCCCCTGGCGGTGACGCGGCATCCTTCGCCCCTGGCGGTGACGCGGCATCCTTCGCCCCTGGCCGTGACCCGGCATCCTATTTGAGCATGCTGGACAAGCCCACCCCCGAGCGCGCCAAGCAGCTCGCCGCCGCGCTCGGCGTCGAGCAGGAGCTCAAGCTCCTGAAGGCGTCCGCGTACGCGGCCCGGGAGGGAGCGCAGCTCCAGGCCGGCCTCTGGATCGGGCACCTACCCGCGCGGCGGGTCCGCCACCGGCTCTA
Organism: uncultured Solirubrobacterales bacterium; assembly: GCA_963818675.1. Lineage (GTDB taxonomy): Bacteria > Actinomycetota > Thermoleophilia > Solirubrobacterales > Solirubrobacteraceae > Palsa-465. The sequence continues at coordinate 444,273 of CAWFTE010000010.1, read as the reverse complement.
CCGGCGGATGGGGATGCAGATCGCTCCCGGCGCGTGCATCCATCGCGGCCTCGAGCTGCGCGCGGCCCGCAACGTGCGCATCGGCGAGGGCAGCGTCGTCGGCTTTGACGCGATCCTCGACGGCAGAGCGGGCATCGAAATCGGACGGTATGTGAACCTGTCCAGCAGCGTCGCCATCTGGACCGTTCAGCACGACCACCGTGACCCCCAGTTCCACGTTCGAGGCGCCCCGGTCGCGATCGGCGATCGCGCATGGCTGAGCTTCCGGTGCACGGTGCTGCCCGGTGTCACGGTCGGGGAAGGCGCGGTGGTGGCCACGGGCGCGGTCGTGACCAAGGACGTGCCGGCCTACGCGATCGTCGGCGGCGTCCCCGCGAGCGTGATCGGTGAGCGCTCGCGGGAGCTGACCTATGAGCGCGGGAAGGGCTTCTTCCCGTGGTTCATCTGAGGCTCTCTCCGCTGTACCGAACGCCGGTGTGGAGCCGCGCGGTCGCCCCCGCGAGCACGCCGCACAGCGCGTGCCAAACGTACGACACGCCCTCGCCCCGCCCTCGCCGCCGTCCCATCAGCGCATTGAGGACCGCACCGGCGCCCGCCACCAGTAGCGCCATCGCCAGCGCCAGCGCAACCAGCACCCCCCGCAGCTCGCCATCCCGCTTGCGGAAGAACACCACGCGGCTGCGCTGAAAGTGGCGCGTGGCCAGTGGCCGGACCTGCGCGGTCGAGTCGGCGCCGGAGTGCTCGACGATGGCGCGAGGCTCGTACACGGGCCCGCCGCCCAGCCCGGCCAGCCGAAGCGCCAGGCTCTCCTCCTCGAAGTACAGGAAGAAGTCTTCGTCGAAGCCGCCGATCGCCTCCAGGTCGGCGCGGCGGATCAGGAAGCACGCGCCCTCGAGGGCCGGCACCCGGCCGCCGCTCCGGTGGACGGGGTCAGCGTGATCGAGCCTGCCGTGCCAGCCCTCCGGCGCCCACCGGCCCGCGCCCGGCAACACCCCCAGGACGTCCAGCCACGCGGACGGGGCCCGCTTGCCGGGGCGCGGGCGCCCGGAGTCCTCGAGCAGCGCCGGCCCGACCATCGCGTGCTCTTCCGCGCTCAGGCGCTCCAGCAGAATCGGCAGGGTCTCGCCCCGGACGCGGACGTCGGGGTTCATGAACGCCACGTAGGGCGCCGTCGAGGCTCGCCAGCCGACATTGCACCCGCCGCCGAAGCCGAGGTTGCGCTCCGAGCGAATCGCGATCGCATCCGGTCGCACGGCCCGCGCGCGGTCGAGCCCATCGTCGACCGAGGCATTGTCGACCACCACGGGCTGAACGCCGTCGGGCAGCGAGCGCAGGCACCCCTCGATCACCGCGGCCGAGTTGTAGAGAACGATCACCACGGCCAGGTCGGCGATCGTCGTCGCCGGCGCCGCCGAACCAGGCTCGGAGGCGCTCACCGTGCGGTTCTTCCGGTACGATCAATCGGTATCATGGGTGGCCTGGGGCAGGCTACGGTACGAGCAGGGACGACTCTGATCCGATGACAACGCTGACGTCCGGCAGGTTCAACGTTGGCGTGCTGGCGCGCACGCTGGCCCTCGCGTGTGGCGTCGCGCTTCTGGGGATCGCTTCGGGGCGCGTCGCGATCTCGCATTACGGTCCCGCCGCCGTCGAGGCCCTGATCGCTATCCCGCTCCTGGCCTATGTCGTACCTCGCCCGTACGCCGGCTGCATGCTCCTCCTCGTGCTGCTCTGCTCGGTTGTGTCCTACACCACCGTGCCCCGCGTGAACCTGCCGGGCCACCCCCCGCTCAACCTCGCAGATGTCCTGCTGGTGGCGGTGGTCGGGGCCACGATCTGGCGCCGGCCGTGGCGAACCTGGCCCGCGCCGGTCAAGAGCTTCTCGCTCGCGCTCGGCCTGCTGGTGCTGGTGTCCCTGATCCCGGCGGTGCTGTTCGGAATGCAAGGCCACGACCAGGCGCGGCAGGCCCTCGACGGATTCAAGGACCTGCTGTACATCGGCGTGGCGATAACGATCGCGCTCGAGCTGTCCGGGAAGCTGTGGCAGCCACTTCTCACCGGGGCGATCGTGCTCGCCGTGATCGTCTCACTCCTGTCGCTGGCCGCGGCGGCCTCGGGGGGTCTCCAGGGCTTCCTCACCACCCTCGACTTCCAGGCCGTCTCCACCGACGTGATCGGTTCGACCGCGCGAATACGCCTCACCGGCCTCCTGTTCGTATACGCCATGGCGATCCCGACGCTGGTCATGGTGTTCATGGTCAACGACAAGTGGCGCCCCGCCAGGATCGCCGCGCTGATCACCATGCTCGCCGCGATCGCAGTCAGCCTCAACCGGAACATGTACCTCGGCGCTGCGGCGGGCGTCCTGGTCACCTTGCTGCTCGGGGGAACCCGGCTTCGCTACCGCTTCGTGGTCGTGATCGTCACGATCGCGGCGATCCTTGCAATCGTGGCCCAGTCCACGGTGGTGCCCGCGGTGACCTCGCAGGTCGCCTCGCGCGCGGAGACCGTGCTCACGCCGGCCCAGGTCCTGTCGTCCAGCTCGATCCAGACGCGCGAGGTGGAGTTCTCAGCCGCGCTCACCTCGATCTCGCGGCATCCGTGGGCCGGCGTCGGCTGGTATCAGCAGTACGGGTCCGACCTGACCGACACGCCCCTGCTCGATGTCGAGGACTGGTACCTGTACCTGGCCACCGACCTGGGGATCCCGGTCGCGGTGCTGTTCCTGCTCGTGCCCGGAGTGCTCCTCGTGTACGGCGTCCGTCAAGCTCGGCGCGCACGCACGCCGCAGGACCGGGCGATGGTCGCGGCCGGCGTGGGCACCCTTGTGGCGGTACTGATGAGCGCCACCGTCGGCACCTACCTCCAGTTCCCCGACACGATGCTGACCTTCGGGTTCGCCTGCGGCTTCGTGCTGGCTACCGGGCTACGCGTGGACGCTCCGCCCGCGCGGGGCGAGCCGGCGCGCGCGGACGGGGCCGTAGTGTGCGCGTAGTCGTCGCCTGCGACTGGCTGCTGAAGTACAGCGCGAGCCAGTGCGGCGGCCTGGCGCGCCAGGGTGCGGACGTCGCCCTGCTGTGCCGAACCCACGCGTTGGAGTTCGGCGAGGATCAGCGCGAGCGGAGCGAGGTCCTCGAGGGCGCGCGGCGCGACGGGGTGGAGGTGATCGAGCTCCCCGGACGAGTGTCGGATCCGCGGGCCCTGCCCGCGTTGGCGCGCATTCGCGCCCGGTTGGCCCGGTTCGGAGCCGACGTGGTGCACATCCAGGAAGGCGTCGACCCCCGGGCGCTTGCGCTGCTGCCGCGCCGGCCCACCGTGCTGACGATTCACGATCCGGTCCTTCACCCGGGTCAACCCGTGGCCACCGGAGGCAAGGGCTGGATCTATGACCGCTCGCGCGACGCGTGGCGAGCCCGGGCGTCGGCGATCGTCGTGCACAGCGAGCGGCTGCGCGCTGACGTACCGCTTCGTCGTGGCCAGCGCTGCGCGGTGATCCCGCACGGCCTGGACATCCAGCCGCGGCCGCTTCCCCCGCCGCCGCAGCGCACCATCGCCTTCTTCGGGCGCCTGGCTCCGTACAAGGGGCTCGAGGTGCTGGGGCGCGCGATGCCGCGCGTGTGGAGCGCGTGCCCGGATGTGCAGCTCCGCGTCGCCGGGTGGGGCGAATCCGACTTGGGACTCGAGGATCCGAGAGTGCACTTCGACCGTGGCTACCTGCCCGAGGCCGAGGTTGGCAACTTCTTCGCGCGGAGCTCGTTGGCCGTGCTCCCGTACACCCAGGCGACCCAGACCGGGGCGGGCAGCGTCGCGGTCGGCTACGGCGTTCCCGTCGTGGCGAGCGCCACCGGCGGCCTGGCCGACCTGACGCTCGACCGCAGCTATCTGTGCGAACCCGGCGATCCGGCCAGCCTGGCCGCCGCGATCCTGGACCACATCGACGACGGGCCTGACGTTCGTCGCCGCGTGCTCGACGAGGTCGCCTCGCCGCGTAGCTGGGACTCCGTGGGAGCCAGCCTGCTGGAGCTGTACGGGACCCTGCTGCGGCCCGGATGAACCAGCCCGCAATGAGGGTCCTGTGCGTCACCCCGAGCCTTCGCGCGGGCGGCGAGGAGAGCCAGACCGCGATCCTCCTGCCCGGCCTGCGCCGGCGTGGCATCGACGCGCGGCTCCTCGCGCTCGACTTCGGCGGGCCGTTCGTAGCCCCTCTGCGCGAAGCGGGCGTGCCGCTCGAGGTGCTGGGCATGCGCCACCAGCTCGATCTCGCTCCGCTGGCTCGCTCGCCGATCGTGCGCGCGTTCGCCCCGGAGGTGATCCTCAGCCGCAGCGTCAGCGGCGCCTACGTCGGGCATCTGATCGCCCGGTGGCGCGGCGCCGGCCACGTGTTCAACGACCACATCCCGGTCGGCGTGCCACAGGTGCCCCGGCGCGTGGCGATGCTCCGCCTCCTCGCGCCGCGCTTTCAGTCGGTGGTCATCGTGTCCGAGGACCAGCGGCCGGTGTGGCTCGAACGTGGCGCCTCGAGCGAGCAGATCGTGCTCATCCCGAACGGCGTGGAGGCTCGCTCGGCTTCCGGGGCGCGGGCCGAGGTCAGGCGCGAGCTGGGGCTCCCGGACACGGCGGTGGTGGCCGTGGCGGTGAGCTCACTTCGCCCGGCCAAGCGAGTCCCGGACTTCGTTCGCGCGGTGCGCAAGGCGCGCGAGCGCCGGCCCGAGCTGATCGGCGTGATAGTCGGCGATGGCGCGGAGCGGTCGGCCGTCGAGCGCGCCGCCGACGGAGATCCGGCGATCCACCTGCTCGGAGAGCGCGACGACGTCCCGCGGATCCTCGAGGCCGCCGACATGCTCGTCAACACCAGCGCGACGGAGGCCATGCCGATGGCGATGCTCGAGGCGATGGCGGCGGGGCTCCCCGTCCTCGCCACCGAGGTCAACCAGATCTCCGACCTGGTCGTGGACGGCGAGACCGGGGTGCTCGTGCCGCCGGCCAACCCGGACGCGCTCGCCGACGAGCTCGTGGCGCTGGCGGGCGACCCGGACCGGCGGTGCGAGATGGGCTGCGCCGGACATCGCCGGTGCGTCGAGCGCTGGGGCGCCGAGCGGATGATCGACTCGTACCTGGACGTGCTCGAGCGGGCTCGGTCCGCCGCCACGCGCCGGCCCGCGAGGCAGAGCGAGCTGGCTTTCGAGGCGGGCGGTGCGGCACAGGCTCCCGAGCCACGCGGCGCGGCACAGGCTCCCGAGCCGCGCGGCGCGGCACTCGCCTCGGCGTTCCTGCGCTACCTGGACCGCCGGCGCTGGGTCACCTGGGAGCGGACCTCGTCCGAGGCCGACGTCCTGACCGTGACCAACGCGTGGCCGGACTCCGACTGGCCGTCCTACGCCCCGTTCATCCGCGTCACCGTCGACCGGCTGGCCGACGCCGGTGTCAACAGCGACCTGGTGTACATCCGGGGCTACAAGGGCCAGCACGTCTACCTGATGGCGTGCGTGGCCATGGCGCTGCTCCCACTCACGCGCCGGGGCAAGTACCGGCTGGTCCACAGCCACGGCGGCGAGACGGCGATCGCGGCGCGCTGCTTCTGGGCAGCGCCCGTGCTCGGCACCTATTGGGGTGTCGACCTGCTGGGGCCGGCCGTGGGCGGGCGCGCCACGCGGCTGAAGTTCCTCCTCACGAGCCGGCTGATGCGCCTCCAGGCCCCGCTGATGAGCGCCACGACGACCAAGACGCGCGAGATGGAACGAGTGCTCCCGAAGCGGGCGCGCCGGCGCAACTGGGTCATCCCAGACGGCATCGACGACGCACAGTTCGTCCCGGCCGACCGGCTCGAGGCGCGGTCCGCACTGGCCTGGGCGCCCGAGGACCATGTCGTCATCACGGTCAGCCGCCGCTCGCCCGAGAAGCGGGTGTGGCTCGCCGAGGAGGCCGCCGAGCTCGCGGCACGGGAGATCCCCGACCTGCGCTGGCGCCTGGTCACCGGCGTCCCGCCCGAGGACATGCCGCTCTACTACAACGCCGCGGACGTGCTCCTGCACACCGCCGCCGCCGAGGGCTCGCCCAACGCGATCAAGGAGGCGCTGGCCTGCAACCTGCCGGTGGTGGCCACGGAGGCCGGGGACATCGCTGAGGTGCTCGAAGGGGTGGAGCCCTCGGCGCTCTGCGCCGCCGACCCCCAGGCGCTGGCGGCCGCGCTCGTGTGCATCCTGCGCCAGGGGCGCCGGAGCAACGGCCGGGAGCGAATCGCCCCGCTGCGCGCCGCGGTGGCGACTGCCAGGACGCTCGAGTGCTACCGGAGCCTCGGCGCACCCGCACCCGCACCCGCACGCGCACCCGCACCCGCATCCGCACCGGCCCCGGAAGACCCACCCGGGCTCGCCTGACCCCCGGGCCCCGGTACGGAGCGTCTGGCCGATCGTATTAGTCCAGCGCGCCGCGGCTCAGCTTCCGCGCGGGCGCGCACGACATCGGACATAGCCGGCCCGCCGGGTCGGTTCTCCGACGGCCGCGGCTGGACGCGTCTCGGAGTCCCATTGAGCAGGGGATCGCCCGATGTCCGTCTCTGCGCTGCGCCGTCGCAGCGTCCGAATCATCTGTGCCGTCATCGCCGCCGCGGGCACGACCGCCGGCGTCGCGTCCGCGTCCGCACTCGCCGTGCACCGTCAGCCGCAGCCGCGCCTGGAGATCGTGCGCCCCTACTACACGCACGTGTCGGGAACCATCTTCCTGTCCGTACGCGGGATCAACCCGTCCGCGCTGCGCGTGATGTTCTCGATCGACGGCCGGCTGGTCTGGAGCGTCGGCCGCCGCTCCCCCCGCCTGCGACACACCACGGCGATCGACACCAGGCGACTGGGGAACGGAAGGCACGTCCTCGTGGTGCGGGTCACCTTCAGGCGCCGGCGCACCCTCTCGGTCGGCAAGACGATCGTCGTGCACAACCGTACGCCCGCCGGCGCACAGGCTCATCGCGCGAGCGCGAACCCGGCCGGTACGCGCACGGGCACCGGCAAGAGCTCGAGCGCCGGCAAGACGCCGAGCTCCGGCGCGGGCAAGACGCCGAGCACGGGCAGCGGAAACCCGCCCGTCACGGTCACCCCCCCGACGCCGGGCACGCCGGGCCCATCGGTCGCCTTGTTCAACCGCACCGCCTACGGCTATGTGAAGAACCTGCCCGATTCGGTGGAGGCGGGGCGCTACCAGTACATCGTGCTCCAGGGCAGCGACTACCGGGAGATCCCGATCCTCAAGGCCTACAACCCGAACCTCAAGTTCCTCGTCTACCAGGCCATCTCGTTCACCAACAGCAACGACTACTCGTGGATGCAGACGGTCACCGGCTGCACCGCTTACGCCGATGACGTCGCCAACCACCCCTCGTGGTTGCAGCACGACCAGAACGGCAACACGGTGATCGCCCGCGGGTACGGCACGTTCTACATGACCGACCTGGGCAACCCGGCCTACCAGCAGACCTGCGCCACCAACGCGATCAACCTGGCCAAGCAGTACGGGTTCGACGGGATCTTCTGGGACACGGCCGACGGCAACCTGGGTGACTTCCTGGGCTCCGGCGTGTCCGTGCCCGAGTACCCAACCCAGGCCTCCTGGCAGGCCGCGATGGGCTCCGCGCTGGCCTACCTCGGCGCGGCCATGCACGCCGCCGGCCTGCTCTCGATCGCCAACATCTCCAGCATCGATCAGGCCACCTGGGAGCAGTGGGCGGGCTACAACGACGGCGTCGAAGAGGAGTCCTGGACCGACGGAGGCCTCGGCCTGGCCCAGCAGATCCCCTATTTCCAGCAGAAGCTGGCCGAGCTCTCCTGGACCGCGGCCCACCAGAAGTACGAGATCCTCCACTCCTTCAACGCCGGGGAGACGCCCGACACGTTCGGGCTGGCCGCGATGCTTCTGGCCGCCAACGGCTACGCCAGCTACTCGGTCTCCAACGCCAACAACGCCGACGAGACGTGGTGGCCGGAGTACGGCACCGCCCAGCAGCTGGGGGCGCCGACCGGGCCGTACACGATCCTCGCCAACGGGGTGTACGAGCGCGCCTTCGCCAACGGCATCGTCCTGGTGAACCCGACCGGGAGCTCGGTGCCGAGCTTCTCGCTCGGCGGGGGCAGCTACTCGGGCAGTGGCCTGATGAACGTGCAGTCGGTCTCGCTGGGCCCGACCACCGCGTTGATCCTGCTCAAGACCGGCTGAGCGAGGACGCGCCGAGGTCGAGGGCCTCGGCCGCTCGGTCGGCGATCACCGAGGCGATCGACAGCGAGGAGGTGGCGGCCGGCGAGGGCGCGTTCAGCACGTGCAGGGCCCGTCCGTCACCGGCGAACACGAAATCCTCCACCAGTCGCCCATCCCGGCGCACGGCCTGGGCCCGGACGCCGGCGGGACCGGGCTCCACGTCAGCGACCCGGAGCTCGGGAACGTACCGGGCGCAGGCGCGCACGAAAGCCCTCCGGCTGGAGGCGAGCGTGATCTCGGACAGGCCGGCGCGCCAGAACCGGCGGGCCATCCGCCAGGTACCCGGCCAAGCGATGGAGCTCTTGACGTCGGCGCTTCTGACGGTTCGCAGCGCGTAGCCGTCGCGGGCTCCTACCAGCAGCGCGCTCGGCCCGAGGAGCACCTCACCCGAGATGTGGCGGGTCAGATGGACGCCCAGGAACGGGAGCGCCGCGTCGGGCACCGGATAGATGAGTCCCCGCACGAGGTGCCGGGCGCTCGGCCTGAGGCTCAGGTACTGGCCCCGGAACGGCACGATCCGCAGGTCGAGCTCCACGCCCGCCCGCTCGGCCAGCCGATCTGACCAGCCCCCCGCGCAGAACACCGCGCGCGCGGCTCGGACAGCGCCCCCGGGATGGGCCAGCTCGACCCCTCCGGCGCGGAGGCGCACATCGGTCACCTCGAGCCCGAGCCGGAGGTCCGCGCCCGCCTCGGCGACGTCCTGCGCCAGGCGCCGCGCCACCGCCGCGAAGTCGACGATCCCGGTGTTCGGAGAGTGCAGCGCCTCCACTCCAGTGCAGTGCGGCTCGATCTCGGCCAGCTCGGCTGCGCCGATCCGGCGCAGGCCCGGGACCCCGTTGGCCGTTCCTCGGCGCTCGAGCTCGTCCAGCGCCGGGCGCTCGGCCGCCGAGGAGGCCACGATCACCTTGCCGCACCGCTCCACCGCGATTCCGTTCGCCTCGCAGTACTCGTACATGCGCGCCGCCCCCTCCACGCAGAGCCGCGCCTTGAGCGAGCCCGGCGCGTAGTAGATACCGGCGTGGATGACCCCACTGTTGTGAGCGGTCTGGTGCGCGCCGACCTCGTGCTCGCGGTCGACGACGACCACGCGGAGGCCGGGATCGCGGCGCAGGAGCTCGCGCGCGGTGGCCAGGCCGAGGATCCCCGCCCCCACGACGACGAGATCCGGCGTCCGCGCTGCCACGCGGCGAGTCTAAGCGCTCACGCTGTGAGGCTGAGGAGCGACGGGCTGAGCTCGACCGGGAACCCGCCGCTGGTCAGCGAGCTCTCGGCCGCCTCGGCCAGGCGCACCACCTGGAGCGCGAGCTCGAGCGGGTACTCGGGCCGCTCGCCGGTGCTCATCGCACGGGCGAATGCCCCTACCTGCAACGACAGGGGCTCCTGGTTGGGGAGGTTGGGCGACAGGATGTCGCCGCTGCGATACGACAGATGCCACTCGCCGAAGGTCTGGGGGTCCTTGTAGTCCACCCCCCGGTCGTAGATCTTGATCGCCTCGGCGGTGCCGTCCTCGTAGACGACCATCTTCTTCGAGCCGACGATCACGGTCCGCCGGAGCTTGCTCGGAGCCAGCCAGCTCAGCTCTACGTTGGCGATCAGGCCCGAGGGGAACTCCATCGTGACGAAGGCGACGTCGGTGATGCCCGGAACGATCGAATCGCGCCCGGTGGCGCGGATCCCGGACGGCGGGCTGCCCAGCCAGTAGAGCAGGATCGAGAAGTCGTGCGGGCCGAGGTCCCACACCACGCTGACGTCCCGCTGGTGCAGGCCCAGGTTGACCCGGCTGGAGGAGACGAAGTAGATGTCCCCAAGCTCACCCTGCTCGATCAGCTCCCGGACGGCGCGCACCGGCGGGCTGTAGAGGAACGTGTGACCGCACATCAGCACGAGCTCGCGCTGGGAGGCATAGTCGACCAGCTCGCTGGCCAGGCTGGTGGAGGAGGCCAGCGGCTTCTCGACGAACGTGTGCTTGCCCGCCTCCATGCACCGCCGGGCGAGGTCGTAGTGACTGTGCACCGGGGTCGCGAGGACCACCCCGTCGACCAGCGGATCCTCGAGCACGTCGTCGATGTTGCACGTGCTCATCACGCTCGGGTAGCGCCGGCCCAGGCGATCGATCCGGGTCTGCTCCAGGTCGCACATCCACCGCACGTCCACGTCGGTGCGCTCGATCAGCACCCGAAGCAGGTTTGGCCCCCAGTAGCCCAGGCCGACGACGGCAACTCGGGGAATGATCCGCCTCCGTGCCGGACGGCTATCCCCAACCCCTGTCAACACGCGTGCTCCCTCCCTGCGTCGCATTATGTTGCTGAGCACCTCGCGCCCGCCACGGCCCAGACGGTTTGCGCCCTCTGCGCAGGAATTTTACCAGATTAGGCTACCGCTTTCTGTCAATTCGTCTGCGTGCTTGCCGAAACTCAAGTTAGGTGCGCGAAAGCTGTCGATAGAGGCGCTTCTCGCCGTAGCACTCGCTAGCCTTTGCCGCAGCCGGAGTGCAAGGGGCGAGGCATCGACACCAACCGTGCAAGACCCAGCTTTACACGCGTCTACGAGGTGCACGTGTGGCGCGTCTACGGCTTCCTGGCCTATCGCCTCGCCGACCGCGGCGCGGTCGAGGATCTCACGCAGGCCACGTTCGAGCGCGCGCTGCGCGCGTGGCCCCGGTTCGACCCCCGGCGCGCCTCGGAGCGGACCTGGCTGCTCAGCATCGCCACCAACCTGCTGATCGATTACTGCCGGCGCGAGCGCTCGGTGCTGGTCGAGGCGATCGATGACCGGTGGCTGGCTCCCGCGGCCGGGCCCGAAGAGCGCATGCTCGGCTCCCCGGAGCTCGCCGAGGCGCTGTCCGAGCTGACCGAGCGCGAGCGCGAGGTGCTAGCGCTCCGCTTCGGCGGTGATCTGAGCGGAGCCGAGATCGCGCACGTGCTCGGCCTCACCGTCGCGAACGTCCAGCAGATCACCTCGCGCGCGCTGCGCAAGCTCCGCACGCTGCTCGGACGGTCGCGGAATCAGGTGCCGGCCTGAACCGGAGCTCCGGCTGACCGGCCCTCGCCCCGCTCGGCGCTCGCTCGGAGCGCGCGGCAGACGAGCTCCAGACCGACTCCGTTCGACGCCTTGACCAGCACCACGTCGCCCGGCTCGGCGAGCGCCGGGACGAGCGCGGCCGCCTCGGCGGCATCCCGGGCCAAGCGCGCCTCGCCACCGAAGCCCTCCGCGATCGCGCTGGCGAGGCGTCCCACCGCGACCAGCAGGTCGACTCCGCTGCGCCGCGCGTAGCCCCCGATCTCCACGTGGAAGGCGCGCTCGGTCGGGCCAAGCTCGAGCATGTCGCCGAGCACCGCGACTCGCCGCGACGCGCGCCGTCGCGCCGCGACGGCGGCCAGCTCGTCGAGCGCCGCGCGCATCGATACCGGGTTGGCGTTGTAGCAATCGTCGAGCAGCGCGATCCCTCCGGGCAGCGTCGCGAGCTGCCCGCGCCCCGGGCTGAGGACGAACTCGACACGGCCGGACGCTCGCACCCCAACCGCGCGTGCGGCAGCCACGGCGGCGAGCAGGTTGCGCCGCAGATGCGCCGGCGTGAACGACACCTCGAGCTCCACGTTCTCGCCTTGCAGGTCGATCGTGACGCGCTCCTCCCCGCTCTCCACGAGACGGACGTCGCCGCCCTCGCCGAAGGTGACGATGCGCAGCTCGTCGCGGAGGTGCGGCGCCAGCAGCGGCTCGCCGGCCGGGACGATCGCCGTAGCCGCCGGGGCAAGCGCCGCGATCAGCTCGGCCTTGGCCGCGGCGATCGCCTCGATTGTCCCGAGCAGCTCCAGGTGGACGGGACCAATGCTGACGATCACCCCCACGTCGGGCTCGGCGATAGCGGCCAGCTCCGCGATCTGGCCGCTCGCCCGCATCGCCATCTCGAGCACCAGCACCTCGGTCCCCGCGGGCGCGCGGAGGATCTCGAGCGGCAGCCCGATCTCGGTGTTGAAGTTGGCCCGCGAGGCAACCGTGCGCCGGTGGGGCGCCAGCACGCCGAGGAGCAGATCCTTGGTCGAGGTCTTGCCCGTCGAGCCGGTGATCCCGATCACCTGCGCGCCGAGCGCGTGGCGCCAGGCGCTCGCCAGGCGCTGGAGCGCTGCGAGTGGATCTTCCGCGGCCAGGATCGCGCCGGTCGAAGCGCCGCGCGCGAGGCTCTCGACGTGGTCCGGGCTGACCAGCACTCCCCAGGCCCCGTTCGCGAGCGCCTGCTCGGCGAAGCTCCCGCCGTCCACACGCTGGCCGCGCAGGCCGACGAACAGCGCTTCGGGACCGGCATCGCGGGAGTCGACGGTGGCTCTCTCGGGGCCACCCGCGTCCGGCGAGGACGCCACCAGGCGCGCCCCGGCGGCCTGTGCGACTCGGTCGGGGCTCCAGCCCTTCATCCGATCAGGGCCAGGCCGCGGAGCGCCTCCCGTGCCACCGCCACGTCGTCGAACGGGAGCTTGCGGCCGTCCTCGAACTCCTGGCCCTGCTCATGGCCCTTGCCGGCGATCACCACCACGTCGCCGGGCGCGGCGCCGGCGACCGCCTCCGCGATCGCCTCGCGGCGCTCGGGGTTGTGCTCCACGTTCGGTCCGGCGCCGGCGAGGATCTCGGCGATGATCGCCTCCGGATCCTCCGAGCGCGGGTTGTCCGAGGTGACGATCACGCGGTCGGCCAGCCGCCTGGCGATCTCGCCCATGAGCGGCCGCTTTCCCCGGTCCCGGTCGCCGCCACAGCCGAACACCACGTGAAGGCGTCCGTCGGTCAGGCCCCGCGCCGCGCTCAGGACGTTCTCGAGGGAGTCCGGCGTGTGCGCATAGTCGACGAGCACGGCAAAGTCCTGGCCCTCGTCGACCGTCTGGAAGCGCCCCGGCACCTGGCCAGCGCGCTCGATCGCTGACGCACACGTGTCCGCGCTGACCCCGAGCGCCCGCGCCATCGCGAACGCGCCGAGCACGTTGTAGACGTTGAAGCGCCCGCGCAGGGGCGAGTGGAGCTCTTGATCGCCGGCGGGACCGCCCACGATGAAGCGCGAGCCCCCGAGGTCGGTGCGGACATCGGTGGCGCGGAATGCGGCGTCGCGCTCGAGCGCGAACGTGATCGCCCCCGGCAGCTGATCCGCCAGACGCGCGCCGTACGGATCGTCGACGTTCACCACCGCGATGGCCGGCCTTGCCTCGAACAGCCTCCGCTTGGCCTGGAAGTACTCCTCCATCGTGTGGTGGAAGTCGAGGTGGTCCTGGGTGAGGTTGGTGAACAGTGCCCCGGCGAAGTGCATTGCGTCGACGCGATTGAGCGCCAGCGCATGCGAGGAGACCTCCATTGCGCATGCGACGTCGCCGCGGGTGAGCATCTCGCGAAACGTGCGCTGAAGATCGATCGCCTCGGGCGTGGTGCGCTGTACCGGGCGCTCCTCGCCGCCGATCACGCTCGTGACGGTCCCCAGCAGCCCGGTCCGGCGGCCGTCGGCCTCGAGCAGGGCGCGGATCAGGAAGGCGGTGGTGGTCTTGCCGTTGGTGCCGGTAACCCCCACCAGCCTCAGCTCGGCGGTGGGGTCGCCGTAGAAAGCGGCGGCGGCGGGCGCCATGGCCGCCCGCGCGCTCGTCACGGTGACTTCCGGGACGCCCAGATGCAGGGGCCGCTCGAGAACCAGCGCGGCCGCGCCCCGCTCGACGGCGTCCGCGGCGAAGTCGTGGCCGTCGCGGCTGAATCCGGGCACGCAGAAGAACAGCGCACCGGGCGAGACCTGCCTGGTGTCGTACGCGAGGCTGGAGATCTCCACGTTCTCCGCGGCCGGCGGCACGCCTGGGATCACTTGCTGCAGGCGCATCGGCCGCGAGTCTAGTGTCGAGGCCGGTCGCCGGCGTACGACGCACGCACGGCCGGGAACCTACTCAAACCTGGCCATTGCTGACAGGTCCTCGCTTAGCTACTCCTAAACTCGGGTAAGTGGTGGATCGGGAGCCGGCGGTGGCACGAGTGCAATTACGCAGGAGAGGGCGCGGCCTGGGCTTGCGCGGTGTCCTCGTCGAGCGAGACGAGGAACTGACCCTTGTGGAGCAACGCCTGAGCGCGATCAAGGACGGCGAGGGCAGCGTGATCCTGATCGAGGCGCCCGCCGGCATGGGCAAGTCTCGCCTGCTCACCGCAGCCGGCGACATGGCGCGCGAAGCGGACATCCAGGTGCTCGGCGCGCAGGGCAGCGAGCTCGAGCGAGACTTTCCCTTCGGGGTGGCGATCCAGCTGTTCGAGCCGCGGTGGATGGCGGCCGCGGCCGAGGAGCGCAAGCGGCTGGCCAACGGTCCGGGCGAGCGTGCGGCCGAGCTGCTGAGCGGGCGAGCCGCGGATCCCGCGCCGGTCCCGGCCGACCGCGGCCAGGCGATGATGCAAGGGCTCCTTTGGATCGCCCGCAACCTCGCGCTGGAGAGCCCGGACATGCCGGACGGGCGTCCGCTGCTGATGCTGGTCGACGACGCGCACTGTGCAGACGGGCCGTCGCTGCGCTTCCTGGCGTATCTGGCCAAGCGGATCACGACCCTGCCCATCGGCTTGGTGGTCGCGGTCCGCTCCGGCGAGGCGAACGCCGATCCCCAGGCGCTCACCGCCGTGCGGGAAGCCGCCGGCGATGCTGTCCTTCGGCCGGGCTCGCTCAGCCCAGGCGGTGTGGCCGCGGTAGTCCGCTCGCGATTTCCCGGCGCCCAGGACGCCTTCTGCCGGGCGTGCTTCCGGGTGACCAACGGCAACGCCTTCCTGCTCACCGAGCTGCTGGGCCAGGTCGAGGTGGAAGAGCAGCCGCCGGACGAGACCACGGCGGCGCGGCTCGAGGAGCTCGCTCCCGAGTCGGTGCTGAACGCGGTCCTGGGGCGGCTCGCCGCGCTGGCCGATGAGGCGCGCGGCGTGGCACGCGCCGTCTCGGTGCTCGGGGACGGTGCCCCGGTGGAGCAGGTGGCGCAGCTCAGCGGACTGACGATGCGACAGACCTCTCGAGGGGCCGACGCGCTGGCGGCCCGGCACCTGTTCTATCCCGGGGCCCCGCTCGCTTTCGTGCACCCGCTGATCGCGGCTTCGGTGAGAGCTTCGATGTCCCCGATGGAGCGCGCCGCCACGCACCGACGCGCGGCGATGATCCTCACCTCGGTCGGAGCTCCCGAGGAGCAGGTCGCCGTGCATCTGCTCGCCGCACCGCCCGAATCGGACCAGCGCGCCGTTCAGTCGCTGCGCGCGGCGGCCCGTACCGCGCTCGCGCGCGGGGCGGCCGAGAGCAGCGTGCGGCTGCTGCGCCGCGCGCTGGAGGAGCGGCCCGCAGACGATGTCTACCCCGACGTCCTCGCCGAGCTGGCCGAGGCCGAATCCGCGGCAGGCCTACCGGACGCGGTGCACCGCCTTCAGGACGCCATCAGCGTGATCGACGAAGCGCCGCGCCGGGCCGAGCTGGCGCTGGCCCAAGGTCGCGCGCTTCACGCCCAGCAGCGATTCGCCGACGCCGCGGAGGTGCTCTCGGCGGCGCTTCAGGATGCGGATGCCGACCTGGCCGACGAGGTCGAGGCCACCTACATCGCCGCGGCCCTGTTCGTCCCCGAGCGCGGCGAGGACGCGCGCCGGCGCGCCCAGGGCCTCCAGCGACGGATCGGCGAGCAACCTGATCCCGCCGAGCGCTACACCCTCGCGCACCTCGCCCTTCACACGGGGCTGCAGGGCGGCGGGCGGGCCGAGGTGCTCCGGTTGATCGAGCTGGCGTGGCGTGGAGCGGCGCTCGAGCCGCAGCCGCTCGACCTCCACGCCTGGCCCCTGCTCACGGGGGCCCTGCTGTTCGTCGACGAGCTCGAGCGGGCGCTCGAGATCTGCGAGGCAGCTCTCGAGTTGGCTCGTCTCGAGGGATCGCCGTCCGCCCAGGCGCTCGCCTGCTTCTGCCGCGCCTGGCCGCTGTACGACTGCGGCCGTGTCCTCGAAGCGGCCACCGCGGCCCAGGCCGCGCTCGACGGCAAAGGTCCGCCCTGGCACAACTACGTGCGCACCGCCTACGGCGCGATCGCCTGCTGTCATGTCCAGGCCGGCCAGCACGAGCAGGCGGAGACCGCGCTTTCGATCATCGACCATCCGGACGTGCGCGACAGCGCCGAGCTCGGGTTCCTGCTCGACGTACGCGCGCAGCTTCGGCTCGCGCAGCTGCGGCCTGGGGATGCGCTCGAGGATGCTCTCGAGTCCGGGGCCCAGCTCGAGCGTCGGTTCGGCCCGATCAGCCCGGGAGTGGTGGCCTGGCGCTCCACGGCGGCGCTGGCGCAGCTCGCCTTGGGCGATGGCCCCGGCGCGCGCATGCTCGCGGCCGAGGAGCTCGAGTATGCCCGTGCCGCCGACGTCACTCGGGTCGTGATCCGGGACCTCCGGGTCCTCGGGCTGGCCGAGCGCGGCCCTCGGGGGCTGGAGCTGCTTGAGCAGGCGGTCCAGACCGGCGACGCCTATCCCAGGCGTCTAGAGCACATCCGGGCGCTGGTCGACCTCGGCGCGGCGCTACGGCGGGCCAACCGGCGCACGGCCGCGCGGGAGCCGCTGCGGCGCGCGCTCGAGCTCAGCCACCGCGGCGGCGCCAGCGCGGTCGAGCAGCGGGCGCGAGCGGAGCTGGCGGCCGCCGGCGCGCGGCCGCGCCGGGCGATGCTGAGCGGGCTCGAGTCGCTGACACCCAGCGAGCGACGGGTGGCCGAGGTGGCGGCCAAGGGGCTCACCACCCGCCAGATCGCCGAGACCCTGTTCGTGAGCCCGAAGACGGTGGAGTTCCACCTGCGCCACATCTACCAGAAGCTCGACATCGCCTCCCGGGGCGAGCTCACCAAGCTGATCGAAGACGACGCCGCGGCGTGATCCGCTCAGCTTCGCCCGAAGCCGCGCCCGTTGCGGCTCGGCTCGCGGTGATCGAGCACCCGGTCCACGAGCCCGTACGCCACCGCCTCCTCGCCGGTGAAGAAGCGATCGCGCTCCATGTCGGCGTGCACACGCTCCACCGACTGACCGGTGTGCTTGGCGTAGATCTCGTCGACGCGGGCGCGCAGGGCGAGCACCTCGCGGGCGTGGATCTCGATGTCCGTCGACTGGCCCTGGAAGCCGCCCGAGGGCTGATGGATCAGGATCCGGCTGTTGGGCAGCGCCATCCGCTTGCCCGGCGCACCACCCGCCAGCAGCATCGACCCCATCGACATCGCGATCCCGTAGCAGATCGTCTGCACATCGGGCCGGATGAACTGCATCGTGTCGTAGATCGCCAGCCCCGCGTAGATCACGCCGCCGGGCGAGTTGATGTACAGGTGGATGTCCTTGTCGGGGTCGTCTGACTCGAGGTGCACGAGCTGCGCCACGATCAGGTTGGCCGAGTCCTCGTCGACCTGGCCGCCCAGGAACACGACGCGATCGTTGAGGAGTCGTGAGTAGATGTCGAACGATCGCTCGCCGCGGGCGGTCTGCTCGACGACCATGGGTACGAGGGTCATTCGGTGCCTCCTTCCGAAGCTGATAAGGTGCAACCCGGTGGTTGCGCACCAACATAGCAGACGTGCAACCGTACGGTTGCGCACGACTTGGAGGCCGTGAGATGAGCGCGCGCATCAAGCGGGAGGTGCTGCTCCCGGCATCGGTTGAGGACGTATGGGAGGCGGTCACGGGCGACGGATGGCTCGCCGACGAGGTCCGGCTCGACCTGCGCGCGGGCGGCGAGGCTTACTTCGGGCTGCCCTCCGGCGTAAAGACCGGGTGGATCGAGGAGGTGCTCGTGCCGGGCGGCGCTGCCGGGTCCGACCGCGCGCGGCTGGCCTTCTGGTGGGCGTGCGACGGCGAGCCGGCGAGCCGGGTCGAGCTGACGCTCGAGGAGCGTCAAGAGGCGACTCGGCTGCGGATCGTCGAGACCAGGCCGCTCGAGCTGCTGGACCTCGTCGGAGTTCCACTGCCGGGCACCTCCGGGCCGTCGTTCGGCCCCGCGCTCCTGGCGGGATGCCGGTGAGCCAGCCGCACGATCCGGCCGGCGCCGTATTCGGCGCGCTATCTGATCCGACGCGCCGGGACCTGCTCGCGACGATCGCCGAGCACCCCGCCACGACGGCAACCGAGCTGGCCAGCCAGTTGCCGATCTCCCGGCAGGCCGTGGTCAAGCACCTCGGCACCCTGAGCGAAGCCGGCCTGCTCGAACGGGTGGCGGCTGGCCGGGAGGTGCGCTACCGCGTCACCCCCGCCCCGCTCTCCGACGCCGTCTCCTGGATGGCCGAGGTCGGCGGACAGTGGGACGAGCGGCTCGCCGCACTCGGGCGCACGTTCGGCGATGCGCCGAGGCGGAGCGCCGGCGAACGAACTCGCCCGGCTCAGCGCGGAGAGATGCCCAGGTAGGGCACCGCCCAGCCGACGATCTTCTGGAACGCCGGAGCGGCCACGGAGCCGCCGTAGATCGAGCCCTGGGGCTCGTCGACCATCACGGCCACCACGAGCTTCGGGGCGTTGGCCGGTACGAAGCCGATGAACGAGGCGATGTACTGGGAGTTCGAGTAGCGGCCATTCACGACAACGCTGGCCGTGCCCGTCTTTCCGGACAGGTCGTAGCCCGGGATCGCTGCGCCCGAGGCGGTGCCTCCGTCGGCCAGCACGCCCCGGAGCATGTCGCGCAGCTCTGCCGCGGTGGACGGCGAGATGACGCGGCGGCCGGGGGCCAGCGGCGTCGCCTTGCCGCCGATCGACTTGACGATCCGGGGCGCTCGCAGGACCCCGCCGTTCGCGATCGCCGAATAGGCCGCGGCCATCTGCATCGGGGTCACGGACTCGCCCTGTCCGATCGGCAGGTTGCCCATGGAGGAGCCCGAGTACTGCCACCAGTGCAGGACGATCCCGCGCTGCTCGCCGGGCAGGTCGACGCCCGTGGGCGCGCCGAACCCGAACTGGTGCACCCAGTAGTCGAAGCGCCTGCCCCCGACTCTCATGCCGATCTCGTCCGCCCCGATGTTGCTCGAGTACTTGAGGATCTGCGCCACCGAGAGCGTCTCGTAGCCGTGATCCTCGGCGTCGTGGATCTGGCGGTCGGCCACCTGGAGCACCGGCGGGACGTCGAACGTCGTGTTCGGGGTGACGAGCTGATCCTGCAGCGCGCCCGCCACCGTGATCGCCTTGAACGTCGAGCCGGGCTCGTAGTTGAAGGCAACCGCTCGATCCTGGTCGGCGCCGGCTGACTCCGCCGAAGGGTCATTGGCGTTGACCGCCGGCCAATTGGCCAGCGCGAGGATGTTCCCGTCGTTCGGGTCCATCACGATCGCGGTGGCGCCCTTGGGCGAGTAGGTCTGCCCGACGCCGGCCAGGACCTGCTCGACCTCGTCCTGCAGTCCGGCGTCGATCGTCAGCTGCACGGTCTTGCCGGGGTCCGTGGCACGCGGATCGCTGATCGAGATCGGCTGGCCCTTGGCGTCGCTGACCACCTTGCGCAGCCCGTCCTGACCCCGAAGCGCGCTGTTGTAGAGGTATTCGATCCCGCTCAGTCCGCGGTCGCCCCAGCCGACCTCGCCCAGGACCTGAGCAGCCGTGTCCGAGCGCGGATACGTACGGGTGGTCTCCGGGGTCAGCGATATCCCCGGGATGTTGAGCTTTGAGATCTCATCCGCCTGGGCGGCCGGCAACAGGTGCGCCAGGTACACGAAACCGGTGTGAGGCGTCGTCAGCGTCGCGATCACGCTCAGCAGAGGCTTGCCGAGCAGCGGCGCCAGCCGCTGCGCGTCGCCCACCGGGTTCTTGATCAGGTACGGGTCCACAACGACGTCGTCCGCGGACTCGCCGATCGCCAGCTCGACGCCGTTGCGGTCGGTGATCATGCCGCGAGGCGCGGGAATCACCGTGGTCGTCACCTGCTGGCTGGCGGCGTCGTGCTTGAGCGAGCCGGCCTGGATCGCGCCGAGGTAGGTCGCGCGGAGTGCGGCGATCGACAGCAGCGCCACGAAGGCCACGAACAGGAAGCCGATGCGGCGATCCATCAGCGCCATCCGGCGCTAACCCCCGGTGGTGGTGCCCGACTGCTGCGAGGACACGGGCGCGGCCTGCTGCGGGGCCGTCTGTGGCGCCACGGCCTGCTGCGTCGTGGCCGAGACCGGGGCCGCCTGTGACGCCGGGGTCTGCTGCGTCGCCGTGGCCTGCTGCGTCGCCGTGGCCTGCTGCGTCGCCGTGGCCGGGGCCGTCGTGGCCGAGGCCGCGGAGCTGCTGGTCGTGGCCGCGCTTGTCGCCGTGCCGGCGACGCCCGGAGAGGACGGGTCGGCGAGGATCGTGCCGTCGCCGCTGGACATGATGCTCGTGGTGGCGACCATCCCGTTCGATGCCGTCGAGTTCAGGAACGTCGTCGGGTCGGGAGCGTGGATGTTCGCCAAGGCCTGCTGCAGCTGGGCGTTCGTTGATCCCGAGAGGAAGCCGGACGACCCGGGAGGCGGCATGATCATGCCCATCCCGGCGGCGAGCCGCTCGATTCGCCCGTCGTCGCTCAGCGACGCCACGCTCGCCCGGAGCAGCTCGTTCCGCGTTTGCAGAGCCGAGCCGCGCTCGATCGAGCGACCGACGCTGGCACCCAGCTTCAGCACCTCGACCTGCATCGCGACGATCCCGGCCAGCATCACGCCGAGCACCGGGATCCACGCCCGGCCGCGGACCAGGCGATCGACCAGAACGTGATCGGGAAGCGAGCGCAGAAACGCCGCTGCCCGCTGAGCGACCGGCGTGGCTGCGCGCGGCGCCGGGTTGGCGGGGGCGGCTGAGCGGTCGCGCCGGATCGGACCCGAGACCCTCCGTGGTGCGGCCGGCGCCGGCTTGGCGCGGACCTGATGGCGGTGGCCGGCCGCTGCGGCACTGGTGGCGCGGCCGGGGCGGTCGCTGGCGCGGGCCGGGCGGTCGGTGGCACGCGCGGGGGTCCTCGCCGGAGGGCGGGCGACGGTGGCGCTCGCGGCGGCGCGGGCAACAGTGGCGCTCGCGGCGGCGCGGGTACCGGGGCGGGCGGCACGCGGTTGAGTCGTGACCGGAGCGCGTCCGCCGGCGGCGGCGCGGGCGCCGAGGCCGGGCCGGGCTCCCACCCGCTCCCTCGCCTGCGTTCGGCCGGCGGGGGTGATCGCGGTCAATCTCATTCCTCTGCCTCCAGCTTTCGAGCGGCCCTGAGATGCGCCGACTTCGACCGGGGATTCGACTCGACCTCGCCACGGCTCGGGGCCACCGCGCGCCGCGTTAACAACTCCGCCTCGGGATGATGACCGCACACGCAGACGGGAATTTCCGGCGGGCACACGCAGCCACGAGCCAGCGCGGCCAGGAAGCGCTTGACGCGCCGATCCTCGAGCGAATGGAACGAGATCGCGGCGAAGCGGCCGCCCGTCCGCAGGACGTCCCACGCCATCGGCAGGGCGGCGTCGAGCTGCGCCAGCTCGTCGTTCACCGCGATTCGCAGCGCCTGGAAGGTGCGGCGCGCGGGGTGCCCGCCGGCGAAGTGCGCCGGCACCGGTACCGCGGCTTTGATCACCGCCACCAGCTGGTGGGTCGAGACGAGCTCGTCGCGACGCCGGGCGCGCACGAGATGCCGGGCGATCTGCGAGGCGAAGCGCTCCTCGCCGTAATCGCGCAGCAGCCGGACGAGCCGGCGCTCGTCCCAGCCGTTGACGATCTCGGCCGCGGTGAGCTCCTGCTCGGGGTCCATCCGCATGTCCAGCGGCGCGTCGTATGAGTACGAGAAGCCACGCTCCCACGTGTCGACCTGCATCGAGGACATGCCCAGGTCGAGGTAGACCAGGTCGGCTTGGACCCCCTCGTCACGCAGCTGCTGCAGGCCGCTCGCGAAGTCCGCGCGGATGAAGCGGGTCTGACAGGTCAGCTCGGCCGAGACCTCGCCGAAGCGCTCCTCCGCGGCTGGGTCGCGATCGATCCCGATCAGCGTCCCGGCGGGCCCGATCCGGCCGGCGATCACGCGGGCGTGGCCGCCCCCGCCGAACGTGCAGTCCACCGCGGTCTCGCCCGGCTGCGGATCGACCAAGTCGATCAGCTCGCCCGCGAGCACCGGGACATGGGTCTGCGTCATGTCAAGGAGTGTGGCCAAGGCTCGCTGCGATGTCGGGGACTCGGGTGAGGATGTCGTCGCGATAGCCGTCGTAGGACCGCCGATCCCAGACCTCGATGCATTCGCCCGAGCCGGTCACGACGACGTCTTTGTCCAGCTCGGCGTATCGCATCAGCGTCGGCGGGATCATCAGCCGGTTGGCCGAGTCGAGCTCGGTGTCGAACGACGAGTTGAAGAAGAACCGCTTCAGCTCCCGCGCCTTCGGCGAGGAGGGGTTCAGGCCGCTGAGCGTCTGGGTCGTGAACGCGTCGTAGCTCTCGGGCGTCCAGATCGACACCGACCGCGGCGAGCCCGGCGTCACTTCGTGTGACGCCGCTAGGACGACGCCGCCGGCGAGGGCGGGGCGGAACTTCGCCGGCACCGTCAGGCGGTGCTTCGCGTCGAGCGCGTGTTCGAAGGTTCCGCGGAAGGTCAAGGGATCTCATTCGGCTAACCGAATTTCTGACCCGGGTGGCTGGGTGGGAGGAGCCCTGCCACCCGGGTCCCACTTGCAACGCAACCCCCACTTTATCCCACCAATCCCCACATTGCAAACCTTTTCCCACACATCGCTGCTCGCATCGCCCCCGAAGCGCTGTTTGGCCCGTGGCGCCTCCGGTTCCAGCGCGCCGGTGGGACCCGCCGGCACTGCACGGCTCCGTGCAGCCACGCGAGATGGGCGCCGCGTTGCGCCTTCGGGGCGATTCCGTCCGCGGGGTGTGCTGGGGCGTCGAGGCCGGTGCCCGCTCGGACCCGCGCGCCCGCGGGCGAAGGAAGCGCGGTCGCCCGATCAGGCGCCGGCGCGGCCCTACCCGGCCACCGGCGCCTGCGCCGGCGCAGCCCCGCTGACCGGAAGCTCGAGCACGAGCCGCGCCCCGCAATCGCTCGGCGCGGACGCCAGCCGGCCACCATGCGCCTGAGCCACCGCGAGGGCGATGGCGATCCCGCGTCCGCGCCGGCCCCGGCCGCCGTGCGGCCGGCGCGCCAGCTCGGCCACGGGCGCCGGCAGGCCCGGCCCGCCGTCGAACACCTCGATGCGAACCGTCCCGCGTTCGACCCGGCCGCGCACGAGCACCTCCCCTCCCCCGTGCTCGAGCGCATTCGCGATTAGGTTGCCGGTGGACTGGGCCAGGCGCAGGCGCTCGCCTTCCACGAACGCGGGCTCTCCGTTCCAGTCGAGCTCGAGCGCGACGCCGCGAGAGGCCGCGCTCGCGCGCCACGCCTCGACCGAGTCGACCAGCAGCTGTTCAACGTCCACCTGCTCGCATCGGAAGCCGGCGCCGCCGAGGGTCAAGTCCTCCAGCATGAGCGCCGCGCGCCCGAGCTCGAGATCGATCGCTCTCAGCCGGGCCGGCGGTAGCTCGCCGGACCGCGCGCACAGGTCGAGGCCGAGGCGGACCGCACTGAGCGGCCCACGGAGCTCGTGGCACGCTCGCGCGATCAGCTCGTTGCTGCCCTCGAGGCGACGCCACGTCCTCAGCGCGAATGCGGCGGCGAGGAACGCACAGGCCCACCCGCAGATCAGCATCATCGCTCCCCGCTCCCGTCGAGCAGGCGGTAGCCGACGCCCCACACGTTCACCACGAAGCGGTCGCCGGCGGCGCCGAGCTTGCGCCGCAGCCGGAAGGCATGCGAGTCCAAAGTCCGCGTCGCGCACATCGTCCTGAACCCCCAGACGTTTCTCAGCAGCTCCTCGCGCGTGAACACGCGAGTCGGGTCCGCGGCCAGGGCACGGAGCAGGGCGAACTCCTTCTTCGAGAGCTCGACCGTCTCGCCGTGCAGCCGAACGTGGCGGGCCACGGTGTCGATCTCGAGCGCACCGATCCGGAGCCGGCCCATGCCCGGCCGCCGACGCGAGCGCCGCAGCAGCGCGAGCACGCGCGCGTGCAGCTCCTGGTAGCTGAACGGCTTCACCACATAGTCGTCGCACCCTCGACTGAAGGCGCGCAGGCGATCGAGGTCGGCCGCGCGGCCGGAGACCACGAGCAGGGGGAGGTCGGGATCGAGCGCGCCGGCGACGCGATCGGCTTCCCGCACGTCGCGCAGCAGCTCCAGTCCGTCCCCGTCGGGCAATCCCAAGTCGATGATCGCGGCATCGGGATACGCGGTCTCCATCAGCCGGCGGGCGTCGACCATCGACTCCGCCTCGAGCACATCGTGTCCGTCGGCGGACAGGTTGTCGGCCAGGAAGGTACGCGTGACGCGGTTGTCCTCGACGACCAGAATCGTGGCTCTCATAGGCTCCATGCCTGAGATAGCCTTGGCGGGCGCGAATTCTCCCCCCGGCGGCGCGAAAAACCCGGTTTCAGCCGCTTCGGCGCCCACGCCTGCGCGCTCGCCTGCAACATCGCGTTCAATGGCTGCGGGGGCGCAGGAATCGGCCATATCATGCCGACGCCTCATGTACCGGCGCGGGAACTACAGCTCTGGCCACGACTTCGTGCTCGAATACGGAGAGTTGCGGTTCACCTTCAACGAACGGGACTTCCGGGAGCGCTGCGAGCAGGCGGCGCGCAAGCTCGGGTTCCTGCTCGGCGGCGCGGTCGAGGAGGACGAGGCGGAGGACCTGATCAACCTCGTCGTGAACGGCGAAGTGGCCGAGCCGGCGTCCGCCCTAGGCGAGCACGTCAACGACTGCTGGCCGGAGCTCGTGGGCCCGTCGGACCGCTCGCTGGTGCACTGGCTGCGCCGGCTGATCTTCCGCGGCGCCTGGCTCGACCAGCGGGTCAAGGAGGGCGAGCTCGACTTCTGCTTCGACGAGGAGGCGGGTTCCTTCGTGTACATCCAGCCCGAGCGCGGCGGTGAGCGGATCGAGCTCGCGCCGGAGCCGAGCTGGAACCGGGTCGCCTACGTGCGGCGCTGAGCCGCCGAACGTCCGCAACCCGCCCGGGGCCTGGCGCCGCCCCACCCGAACGCCGGTGCCGATCTGCTCATCTCTAGTCTCTGCGCGCCATGAGCGCGCGGGTCTGGGTCATCATTCCCACCTACAACGAGGCCGCCAACGTCGAGGCGATCGTCCGCGCCACGCGACGCGAGCTCGAGGCACTGGCGCCCGACGACCACCGCATCCTGGTCGTCGACGACAACTCTCCGGACGGCACCGGAGAGCTCGCAGATGGCCTGGCGCAGGAGCTGCCTGCGCTCGAGGTCCTCCACCGGCAGGGGAAGGCCGGCCTCGGACAGGCATATCTGGCCGGCTTTGCGCGAGCACTGGACGACGGGGCGGAGTTCGTGTTCGAGATGGACGCCGACTTCTCGCACCACCCGAGCTACATCGGGCACATGCTGAAGGCGGCCGAGACGGCTGACCTGGTGCTCGGGTCCCGGTACGTGCGGGGCGGAGGGGTCGCGGACTGGGGGATGATCCGGCGCGCGATCAGCTACGGCGGCGGCGTCTACGCCCGGGCGGTGCTCGGCGTCGGCATCCACGACCTGACCGGTGGGTTCAAGTGCATCCGACGGGAGGTGCTGGAGGCGATCGAGCTGGAGAGCGTCCGAGCGGAGGGATACGTATTCCAAATCGAGATCACCTACCGCGCTCTGCTGGCCGGGTTCCGCGTTCGCGAGGTACCCATCATTTTCCGCGACCGCACCGCGGGTACGAGCAAGATGTCCGCGCGCATCGCGGCTGAGGCGATGTGGCTCGTCCCGCGACTACGCCGCAGCGCCGCCCTGGCGGTGAGGCGCGGGGAGCGTCGAAGGAGCGCGCCTTAACGCTGCGTGAAGGTTGATTCGACACAAATCTCCCCTAACGTGATGCCAATATCGATCCACCCGCATCCGCCGGCGGTGCGGGCATGCTTCAGAGAATGAGTCTTCAAGGCCCGCTCGGGGCGACTCAAAGCGGCACCTTCGAGCTCTCCAGCGGGGCGCTCGATGTCGACGGCGCGCGCTCGCGTGGACGCTCCGGGCCGTTCGCGTTGGGCGGCCTGCTCATCAGCGCGGCGCTCGTAACGGTCTCCGCCGCCAACACCGACAGCCTGCTGCCCGAGTCGGTGCGGCCCATGCCGAGCTGGCTCGCCGGCCCGTTCGCCCATACCGGGATCGATCTCCACGTGGCCGGCGCCGTGCTCGTCCTGGTCGCGATGTTCGGCTGCTACACGGTCGCGGTGAAGAGCACCGACCAGCTATCGGCGCGCACGGTCCTGATGTGCATCGCCGGCTTCCACGCGCTCGTCCTGCTCGCGCCGCCGCTCCTGTCCACCGACGTGTTCAGCTATCAGGCGTACGCGCGCATCGGGGACGTTTACAACGCCAACCCGTATCTGAACGGGCCGCACGCCATCGCACTCGACCCGGTCTACCCGTTCATCGGCGCCAAGTGGGTGACGATCCCGTCGGCCTACGGCCCGGTGTTCACGCTGCTCGGCTATCTGCTGGCGCCGCTGTCGATCGTGGCCAGCGCGTTCGCATACAAGGGGATCGCCGCAGTGGCCAGCCTGGCGACGGTCGCCCTGGTCTGGAACGGCGCGCGGCTGCGGGGTCTCGACCCCGTCAAGGGCGCGGCCCTGGTGGGCCTGAATCCGCTGCTGGTCGTGTACGGGGTGGGCGGCGGCCACAACGACATCCTGATGCTCGCCGTGCTCGTTGCGGGGATCGTGCTCGTCCTCCAGCACCGCGACCGCGCCGGCGCCAGCTCGCTCGTGCTCGCCACCGGGATCAAGCTGACCGCCGGGCTGCTGCTCCCATTCGCGCTCGCCGCCACCGGAAGCCCGCTCGCGAGGCTGCGCCGGCGCGAGAGCCTGATCGGCGCCGGCCTGGCGGCGGCGGCCGTGGCGGCCCTGTCGCTGGGCGTGTTCGGCACCGGTGTCCTGCACCTGCCTGTGATCGTCCACCAGAGCCAGAGCATGGGTGACTGGCACAGCATTCCGGGATTCGTCTCGACCCGGCTGGGTCTCGGCACCGTGGGGCGCATCACCGGCGACGTTCTCGAGATTGTGTTCGTCGGCGTCACTGCCTGGCTCGTGCGGCGGGTGTGGCGCGGGGAGCTCGACTGGATTGCCGGTGCGGCCTGGGCGACGGTGGCGATGCTCGTAACCGCGGGCTCGCTCCTGCCGTGGTACGTGGCCTGGCTGATGCCGCTGGTCGCGCTCGCGCACGACCGCCGGCTGTTCCGGGTGGCGATCGTGGTCACCGGCGCGGTGCAGTTCATTCAGCTGCTCGGCTACATTCCGCACGGCACGTCCTTCCTGAACCTGTGAGCACCCCCCTCCACTACGACGACAGCGGCTCGCGCCCGCTCGAGCTGCTGAGCGTCGTTGCGCCGGTGTACAACGAGGAGGCGACGATCCAGGAGTTCTACACGCGCGTGTGCGCCGCGCTCGAGGGGCTGCCGTTCGAGCTGGTGCTGGTCGACGATGGATCGACCGACGGATCGCCGATTGCCCTGGACCACATCGCGACGTCGGACCCCCGCGTGCGCGTCGTGTTCCTGTCGCGCAACTTCGGCCACCAGACGGCGCTGACCGCCGGACTCGATCACGCTCGCGGAGACGCCGTGGTGATGCTCGACGCGGATCTCCAGGACCCCCCGGAGCTGATCGTGCGGATGCTCGATCACTGGCGCGCCGGCTGCGACGTGGTCTACGCGGTGCGAGAGCAGCGGGAGGGCGAATCGCGGTTCAAGCTGGCCACCGCGCACTGGTTCTACCGCCTGTTCGACAAGCTCGCCCAGGTGGAGCTTCATCACAACTCCGGCGACTTCCGGCTGCTCGACCGGCACGCGCTCGACTCGCTGCTTTCGATGCGCGAGCGCAACCGCTTCCTGCGCGGGATGACCGTGTGGGTGGGCTTCCGCCAGGCCGCCGTGCCCTACCGGCGCGATCCGCGCTACGCGGGCGAGACCAAGTACACGATCTCGAAGATGCTGCGCTTCTCGCTCGACGCGATCTCATCCTTCTCGCACCGCCCGCTCCAGCTCGCGACGCTGCTCGGGTTCCTGATCTCGACGCTGGCCTTCATCGCGATCCCGGTGGTCGTGGTGCTGCGGATCCTGGGGTCCTACCTGCCCGGCTTCGGGTCGATCACGATCGCCGTACTGCTGCTCGGCGGGATTCAGCTGATCGCGATCGGGATCATCGGCGAGTACGTCGGGCGCATCTACGACGAGGTCAAGGACCGACCGCTCTACCTGGTCAAGGCGCGGATGAACATGAGCGAGATGCGCACGCCGGAGTCGCCGCTGCCGCCGGTCACCGCAGAGCGCGAGCGCCTTCCCGAGCAGCGTCTGTAGACGCCTAGCCGCCGGCCGGGTTAGGGCCCACGGAGCGGGCTGCCCGGGTGCGGGAGTGCTCCGGATCGGGCGCGTCGCCGTTGCCGTGACCGGCGTCCTGCTCGAGCGCCGTGATCCGCCCGGCCAGGACCTTGATCGCGTCGGCGATCGGGTCGGGGAGATGGACCCAGTCGGCGTCGGGGCCCTCGGGCCGGCGACCCTCCACGCGCACCGGGTGGCCCGGGTTCCCGACCACCGTTGAGTTGGGCGGGACATCGTGGATGACCACGCTGTTGGCCCCGATCTTCGAGCCGTGACCGACCGTGATCGGGCCGAGCAGCTTGGCGCCGGAGCCGATCGTCACGTTGTCCTCGACGGTCGGGTGGCGCTTGCCGGTGGCGAACCCGGTGCCTCCGAGCGTGACGCCCTGGTAGAGGGTCACGTCGTTGCCGATCTCGGCCGTCTCGCCGATCACCACGCCCATCCCGTGGTCGATGAAGAAGCCGTCGCCGATCTTCGCCGCCGGGTGGATCTCGATCCCCGTGATCGAGCGGCTGACCGCTGCGATCAGTCGCGGCAGCAGCGGCGCCCCCACGCCGTGGAGGGCGTGCGCGACACGGTGGGCCAGGAGCGCGTGAACCCCCGGCCAGGTGGCCAGGATCTCGAACCTGGCCACTCCGCTCGCCGCCGGGTCACGACTCCGGGCGGTGGCGATGTCGCGCCGGATCTCCGTCGCGGTACGGCCTATGAGCCCCATAGGTGCAAAAGCGTAGCTACCCCGCGGTCCCGGCCCTCACGGGGCGAAGAACGGCGTGGAAACGTAACGCTCGCCCGAATCGGGCAGGATCGCCACCACCCGCTGCCCGCGAGACTCCGGCCGTCGCGCGACATCGAGCGCGGCCCACACCGCCGCGCCGCCCGAGATGCCGGCGAGCACGCCCTCCCGGCGGGCCAGTAGGCGCGCCGTCTCGATCGCGTCCTCGTCGTCCACCGGAATCACCTCGTCGAGCAGGTCGCGGTCGAGCACCTCGGGAACGAAGCCGGCACCGATGCCCTGGATCTTGTGCGGTCCCGGGCGCCCGCCGGACAGGACCGCCGAAGCGCGCGGCTCGACCGCCACCAGCCGGCAATCCGGGTTGCGTGACTTCAGCACCTCGCCGGCACCGGTGATCGTCCCGCCAGTGCCCACCCCGGCCACGAACACGTCGATCCGCCCGTCCAGGGCCTCCCAGATCTCGGGCCCGGTGGTGCGGCGGTGGATCTCCGGGTTGGCCGGGTTCGAGAACTGGTCGGGCAGGAACACGTCCTCCCGGGTGGCCAGCGCCCGGGCGGCCTGGACCGCCTCGGTCATCCCCCCCATCGACTCGGTCACCTCGACCCGCGCGCCGTACAGGCGCAGCAGGCCCTCGCGCTCGCGGCTCATGCCCTGCGGCAGCGTGAGCACGAGGTCGTATCCCTTGGCCGCGCACACGAACGCCAGTGCGATTCCGGTGTTTCCGCTCGTCGCTTCGACGATCGTGGTGGCGCCCGGAGCGATCCTTCCCTCCCGCTCGGCCGCCTCGATCATCGACACGCCGATCCGGTCCTTGACGCTCCCGCCGGGGTTGAACGCTTCGAGCTTGGCGAAGATCTCGACGTCGAGCTCGGGCGCGATGCGCGTGAGCCTGACCATCGGCGTCCGGCCGACGTGGTCGGCAATGTTGGTCGGGATTGGGGCCATTGCCTCGCGCAGCGTACTGGCGAGGCCCGCCGGCGGACGCGCTCAGATGTGGTACATCGGCGCGCCGGCGGCGCGGGTCTCGGCCTCGGCCACGTCCGCCACCGTCGACTCGGCGAGCACCGAGCGGGCGGCGCGGGCGGCGTTGGCGAACACGCCGGTGGCGCCGCGACCGACCGGCCCGTCGAGCAGCTCAACCAGCTCCAGCACTGTGATGTCGGCCGCCGGCCGGGCGAACGTGTACCCACCCTTGACGCCACGCTGGGAGCGCAGGACGCCGGCGCGGCGCAGGGTGGCGAACAGCTGCTCCAGGAACTGGACCGGGATCTCGCGCCGCCGGGCCAGCTCGGCGATCGGCACGGGGCCGGCGTCACCGCGCCGGTGCAGCTCGACCAGCGCGCTCAGCGCGTACGGGGACTTCGTCGTGATCGAGATCATCCGGGGTCCACCGATGATCGCATGGGGCCCGGCCGCGATGCCACCGACAAAGGTCGCGATAATCGCGACCAACATCGGGGTGATCGCCCCGCCCCCGGGGCGGCGGCCCCGGCCGGGGTGACTAGATCCAGCCGCGCTCGGTGGCGATGAGGACGGCCTGGGCGCGGTCCATGGCGCCGAGCTTGCCGTACACGTTGTGCAGGTGGGTGCGGACCGTGCTCGTGGACAGGCCGAGCTCGGAGGCGATCTGCTTGTAGACCATGCCCTTGGCCAGCCGGCGCAGGACGTCGACCTCGCGCGAGGACATCGGGCAAGGATCGATCTGGCGCGGCCGGTTGCCGGTGCTGGGCAGAGGAAGGTCGTACATCACCGTGCGGAGCTGGGCCGGCTTGATTCCGACGATCCGGGCGACGCTCAGAAGCTCCGACGGCGCCACCGCGCCACCGACCACGTAGTGGGCGAGCATGTCGGCCAGGCGGACCAGCGCGGCCTCGCCCTCGCACTGCTCGGAGTGGTGGCGCTCGATCACGCTCGCCACGGACTTGGGCAGCCCCCAACGGCGGGCGAGCACGCCGCCGACCAGAGCGTGGTCGACGCCCAGCTCGCGGCGCTCTGACTGGATGCGGTCCTCGGGGGTACGGGCCTCGGCGTGGATCTGGCGCGGGTAGCCGGGATAGGCATGGACCAGCACGAGCTTGCCGATGTCGTGCAGCAGCGAGGTGACCATCAGCCGGTCGCGCGACTCGTAGTTGAGCTCGCGGGCCAGGCGATCGGCGGCGCGCTGGGTGGCGACGGCGTGCAGACGGAAGCGCTCGGGGATGCCCTGCCACACGGTAGAGCGCTCGAAGAAATCGAACGTCCGGGCGCGGGAGGCGATCGTGTGCACGGTGCGCGCGGAGAGGACCTCGACGCCTGTGACCGCGCTCTCGACCCGCCCCTTGGTCTTCCCCTCGACCTGGTTGGCCAGACGCAGCACGGTCACGGCCAGCGACACGTCGCCCTCGACCGCGGCCACCACATCGGCGGTCGAAGGCTCACCGGCCTCGAACAGCGCCATCACGCGGTTGCGCGACTCGGCGAGCATCGGGAACGCCTCAAGCGCCTCGAAGGCAGCGGTGAGGCGACGCCCGTGGCCCTCGTTGTGCCGGCGCTCGCGCGGCGCGTAAGGATCCGTGGTGCTCGGGGTCGGGAGGGGAAGGGGAGTGGGTGCAGCTACCGTGGCCAAAGGGGACTCGCTCGGGTTCGGACGTTCAGGAGCGTCGGGCGGAGAGTTAGGAGGAGCGGAAGGTGGTTCCATTTAGTTGGCTACCCGCCCAGTGCCTTCTATCGGCAGATGTACTACGTCTATTTAGGAATTCTCGCGTCCGACCCGGTCGCGTTCTCGGTCCACGCATGACAAACCCTGACCAATGCTAATCGGCGCACACGTATCCCCTGCAGGTTCGCTCGCACGCGCCGTGCAGCGCGGGGTCGACCGCGGCTGTGAGGCGATTCAGATCTTCAACCAGTCCCCGCGCATGTGGCGTCCGACTGCGTACGGCGAGGAGGACTTCGAGGCGTTCCGCGAGGCGATGGCCGGCAGCCCGATCGAGGCGGTGCTGATCCACGCCGTGTACCTCCTCAACTGCGCTTCGGAGGACTCGGAGATCCGCGAGAAGTCGCTCACCTCGCTGATCCAGTCGCTGCGAGTAGGTCAGGGCATCGGCGCCGTCGGCGTGGTGCTGCACCCCGGGTCGGCCAAGCAAGGGAACGTCGCTCAGGCCATCGCGCGCGCCGGTCAGGTGATCAAGGAGGCGCTGGCCGAGACCGAGGGATGTGCGCTGCACCTAGAGGACACGGCCGGCGCGGGCGGGACGCTCGGGCGCTCGTTCGAGGAGCTGGCCGAGCTCCTGGAGGCGGCGGGAGAGTCGCGTCGGCTCGGAGTGTGTTTGGATTCCTGCCATCTCCTGGCCTCGGGATACGACATCCGCACCCCGGCGGGGCTGACCGAAATCGTGGATGAGTTCGACCGGGTCGTCGGACTCGAGCGCCTGGGATCCCTGCACCTGAACGACTCGATGACTCCGCTCGGCTCCAACCGCGACCGCCACGCCATCCTCGGCCAGGGCGAGCTGGGCGAGCGCGGCTGCGCCACGTTCCTGTCCGAGCCCCGCTTCGAGCGTCTCCCCTGCGTGCTCGAGACCGGCCGCGACAAGGGAGCGGTGACGCCGGAGGACATCGAGTCGGCATTCGCGCTGCGCAAACAGGGGCTGAGCGCGCGAAAGCGCTCCTCCGGCAAGGCGAAGGCCAAGCGGTGAGCGCCACCACCCAGTCCGCCGACGCGCTCGTGATCTTCGGGATCACGGGGGACCTGGCACGCAAGATGACGTTCCGCTCGCTCTACCGGCTCGAGCGACGCAAGCTGCTCGAGCTGCCCGTCATCGGCGTTGCGGTAGACGACTTCGACGAGGACAAGCTACGGCAGCGCGCGCGCGAGTCGATCGAGCAGACGGGAGAGCAGCTCGACGAGGAGGTTTTCAAGCGGTTCGCCGGACGCCTGTCCTACGTCCAAGGCGATTTCGGTAGCGACGACACGTACGGGCGCGTCAAGCAGGCGTTGAGCGACGCGCGCAACCCGACCTTCTACCTGGAGATACCTCCGTCGTTGTTCGGGACGGTGGTGAAGGGACTGGCGCAGGCGGAACTCGTGTCAAACGGGCAGCGAGTCGTGGTCGAAAAGCCGTTCGGCCACGATCTGGCCTCGGCGCGCGAGCTGGCCTCCGACCTGCACAAGTACCTTCAGGAGCCCCAGCTCTACCGGATCGATCACTTCCTGGGCAAGATGGGGCTCGACGAGTTCCTGTACCTGCGCTTCGCGAACTCGATGCTGGAGCCGGTGTGGAACCGCCAGCACGTGGCCTCGGTGCAGATCACGATGGCCGAGAACTTCGGCGTGGAGGACCGCGGACACTTCTACGACCCCGTGGGCGCTCTTCGTGACGTGGTGGTCAACCACCTGCTCCAGACGCTCGGCACGGCCGCGATGGAGCCGCCCGCGGCCGCCGACCCGGACAGCATCAAGGACGCGAAAATCTCGGTGTTCAAGGCGATGGCCGACGCCAAGCCCGAGCACTACGTTCGAGGTCAGTACGAGGGCTACCGCGAGATCGACGGCGTCGCCTCCGATTCCACCACCGAGACGTACGTCGCGCTGCGGCTCGAGGTCGAGAACTGGCGCTGGGCCGGAGTGCCGTTCTTGATCCGCACCGGTAAGGAGCTGGCGGCCACCGAGACTGAGCTGCGGCTCGTGTTCCGCCATCCCCCACCGTTGCACTTCGGCCAGTCGCGAGGCCGGCGGCCGGAGCCCAGCCAGATCGTGGTCAAGATCGACCCCCACACCGGGATCCGCATCGTCCTCGATGCGCACCGGGCCGACCACCCAGGGCCGGCGGCGATCGAGCTCGACATGGAGTTCGCGAAGGAGGGTGGCGAGGCCGCGACGCCGTACGAGGTGCTGCTGCACGACGCGCTCGTTGGGGACAGCACCCACTTCACCCGTCAGGACGGGGTCGAGGAGACCTGGCGGGTGATCCAGCCGCTTCTCGATGCTCCGCCGGAGGTCCACCCGTACGCCAAGGGCAGTTGGGGCCCCAAGGAGGCAGAGCGGGTCGCAGCCGGGTTCGGCGGGTGGCGCCCGCCCTGGCTGTCGAGCTGAGCCCGGTTACTCGTATTGCAGCGCCTGAAGGACGTTCAGGCGCCCGGCGCGGCGGGCCGGGACGATCGCGGCCAGCAGCCCGGCCAGGATCGCCGCGATCACGAAAACGATCAGCGTCCCGACCGGGATCGTGAACGCCGCGTACTTGATCGCCACGCCGACCATCAGGGCCAGCACGACGCCCAGCGGGATCCCGAAGGTCGCCCCCAAGAGCGCCGTGATCACGCTCTCGTGCCGGATCATCCGGCGCACCTGCCGCCGGCTCATCCCCACCGCTCGGAGCATTCCCAGCTCCCGGGTGCGCTCGAACACGGTCAGCACTAGCGTGTTGACGATCCCGAACAGGCTGACGATGATCGACAGGGAGAGCAGCACGTAGAGCAGGTTGAGCAGGGTGGTCAGGCCGGAAAGCTGGTTCGAGGTGAACTGCGCCTTGGTCTGAAGCTTGGCGTCGGGGAAGGTTCCGAGCGCGCTGTTCAGCAGGTGTGTGTTGGCCGGGGTGACGCCGCCGCGGATGTTCACGAACGTGTACAGGTTCTGCGGGTTCTGGTACACGCGATCGAATAGTGCCGCCGAGATCGTCACGTCTCCGTAGGGCGAGCCCCCCTTTGGCGGATTGGTGATCCCCAGCAGGGTGAGGTGGAGCATGGTCCCGCTGGGGGTCTCCACCGTGATCGGAGACCCGACGTGGATGTGCTGCGCCTGGGCGTAGGCGGTGTTGACGAACGCGCCGGCGCCGCCCAGGCGCGCCGGCGTCTGCGGCCCGCCCGCCTTCCAGTCGACTGAGATCACCTGGCTCACCTGCGGCTCGGCGCCCGAAACGTTGATGTTCGACCCGAAGGCACGGCCGCGTCCGGCGCGCAGGCCTGACACGACGCTGACACCCGGGACGCGCGTCAACGCCCGCTCCGAGGCGACGCCGATGGGCAGGAAGTTGTTCTGCGAAGTGACCGCGTAGTCGGCCACGAACACCTGGTTGACCGAGCCTTCGAAGCGCGAGCGCAGGCCGGCGGCCAATACGCCGACCAGCGTGACCAGGGCCAACCCGATCATCAGGGCCGAGGCGGTCGAGGCGGTGCGTGCCGGGTTGCGCACAGAGTTGCCGCGGGCGAGGCGTCCGGCGCTGCCGCCGATTCGGGTGGCCGGCCACCCGAGCACGCGCGCGATGGGGGGCACGAGCATCGGCGCAAGCATCGCGACCCCGAGGAAGAGCGCCACCGCTCCCCCTCCCACTGCCACCAGGCGCAGGCCCGTCGAGAGGCTCGAGACCAGCAGGCCGACCAGCATCAGCACCACGGCCAGGCCCACCGTGCCCAGCGCCGCCGCGGTGCCGAAGCGCGCGAAGCGTGAGGGGGGCAGCACCGAGCCCTCGCGGACCGCCGCGATCGGGGCCACCCGGGTTGAGCGAAGCGCTGGCCGGATCGCCGCGAGCATCGTGATGATCACGCCGACGAGCAGCGAGACCACGACCGTACGGGCCTTGAACACGGTGCCGGTCTGCGGGAGGTTGATCCCGAACGAGACGAACAGCGCGTTCAGTCCCTTGGCCAGCGCCAGGCCCAGGAACAGCCCGACCACCGACGCGAGCAACCCGATCGCGAACGCCTCGAGCAGCACCGAGGCGAGCACCTGCCGGCGGGTGGCGCCGAGCGTCCGCAGCGTGGCCAGCTCGCGCGTGCGCTGGGCTACGGTGATGGAGAGCGTGTTGGCGATCACGAAGCTGCCCACGAACAGGGCCACGCCACCGAACGCGAGCAGGAAGTCCTGGAAGATGCTGAGAAAGCCGCTGGTGTCCTTGGTCGCCTGCTGAGCCTGCTGAGTTCCCGTCTTGACCTGGGCGTCGGCCGGGAGCAAGGAGCGGATCGCCGAGAGCAGCGAAGCGTGCGAGACGCCGGACCGGCTGGCGATGTTGATCTGGTCGTAACGGCCCTGCTTGTCGAAGATCCGCTGGGCGGTGGGAAGCGTGAAGATGGCCAGCGTCGCCCCACCCAGCGAGGACACGCCGGAGAAGCTGACCGTGCCGGCGATCGTGAACCGCCGGACCGGGCCGCGGGCAATCACGCCAACCGTCTGCCCGACGGAGAACCCCTGCTTGCTGGCCGTGGCGTCGTCGATGTCGACCTGACCGGGCTGCGTCGGCCACGCTCCGCGCTCCAGCGTGAGCGGGCTGAAGCGCTGGTTGGCGCGGGAGTAGCTGAACCCGAGTCCCGGCGCGCCTCCCCTCGAGATCGTCTTGCCGTTGCGCCCGATCAGCTGCGCGGTATCGCTGATCGCGCCGGTGGCCAGCGCCACCTGGGGCAGCGCCTGGATCCGGGTCAGGACCGACGCGGGAAGCGACGGCGCCGCGTTCCCCCCGTTGTTGTTGTCGCTGCCGATCGCGCTCTTGCCGGTGACCACAGCGTCAGCGTTCTTGTACGCCTGCGTGAACACGCTCGTGAATGCCGCCTTGATCGTGTCGGTGAGGACGTACGTGCCACTCACCATCGCCACGCCGAGCACGATCGCCAGCGCGGTCAGCACCGCACGGACCTTGCGGCCCATCAGGCCCTTGAGCGCGACCGAGGTCACGACTGGAGCGTGCTCATCACTTCGAGCACGTCGCCCGGGCTGGCCTCGGTGAGCTCCTTGACGATCAGCCCGTCGGCGAGGAACAGGATCCGATCGGCGATCGATGCGGCGCGGCCCTCGTGCGTGACCATCACGATCGTCTGGCCGTAGTCGTGCGCGGAGGAGCGGAGCAGCTCCAGTATCTCACCACCCGTCTTGGAATCGAGGTTGCCGGTCGGCTCGTCCGCGAACACGATCGTCGGCCGGGTGACCAGGGCCCGGGCGATCGCGACCCGCTGTTGCTGTCCGCCTGAGAGCTCGGACGGGCGGTGAGTGCGCCGCTCCGCCAGTCCGGTCCGCTCGAGCAGCTGCTCGAGCCACTCGCGGTCGGGGCGCCGGCCCGCGATCGACTCGGGCAGGAGCACGTTCTCCTCGGCGCTCAGCATCGGCAGCAGGTTGAAGAACTGGAATACGAAGCCGATGTGGTCGCGGCGCAGCCGGGTCATCCGCGCGTCGTCCAGGCCGGTGATCTCGGTGCCGGCGATCGTCACGGTCCCGCTGGTGGGCTGATCGAGTCCGGCCAGGATGTGCATCAGCGTCGACTTGCCCGAGCCCGACGGCCCCATCACCGCCACGAGGTCCCCGCGGCGCACATCCAACGAGACTCCGCGGAGCGCGTCCACCGCGGTCGAGTCCTGGCCGTAGCGGCGGCGTATGTCGCGTGCCATGACGACCGCGCCGTCTGTGACAGCAACCGCGGGCGCAGCCGAATCTTGACCCCTCGGCTTCACCCTGCTCTGTATAGCACCGCGCCCGGCGGGGACTCCGGCGCTAGAGGGCGAGCGCTACCTCGGCCCGGGCGGCGGGGACTACAGGGCGACCGCTACCTCGGCCCGGGCGGCGGACTCGGCCGGGACGGCGTTTTCCGCCAGCCAGGCCGCCTGGAGGAGCATGGCCGAGTGGAAGTGAGGCCGGTCGGTCAGCCACACGTTGCGCAGAACCTGCGGATCGACCAGGTGTGAGGCAGCCCCGGCGCGGCCGCCCCAGCCGGCGGCAAAGGCCTTGGTGTACGGCCCGAACAGGGACTGGCTGAACTCGGCCTTGCTGCGACGGGTGATCACGACCTCAGGGAGCAGATCTCCGAACAACGCTCGCATCGTGGCTGAGCGGTTGCCCCACCCCCACCGCTGCCCGGCCACCCCGAGGGCGGCCAGAAAGCGCTCCTCCAAGAACGGCGAGCCCAATGATGCGCCTTCGTCTCGGGCGAGCTGGTCCATCGCCACGATCATCTGGCGCCAGAGCTGCCACCGGGCGGGCCAGAGCGCGCGTGCCTTCCAGGTCCGCGGCTGGCTGGCCAGCTCCTGTGCTACGAGCCGGGCCAGCCGCCCGCGCTCGGACGGGACGATCCAGGGGAGGCGCAGCGGTTCTCTGCGCAGGATGATCTCCGTGTGGAGAGCGCGCGGAGCCGCCCAGTGGACGAGGCGTCTGGCGTCCGCGGCGCGGGGAGCGCGTCGTCGGGCCAGCAGACTTGCCACGTCGTGCCAGGGCCACTCACCGAACGCATCGTCCCCGCCCACGCCAGTGAGGATCGTGCCGCCGGCTGCGGCTTTGGCCATCGGGACGATCAGATGTGCGTTGGCCGGATACATCAGGCCGTGGCGCTCCAAGCCGCGCGTCGCGACGGGACCGAGCATGTCGAGCTCGTCGCCGATCTCCAGGCGCACCCAGTCCTCGAGGCCCAGGTGACGCAGCACGAGCTCCTGCCAGTCGCTTTCCTCGGCCGCCGCGGTTTTGAAGCGCAGGGTTACCGGGACGGGCGGCGAGAGATCGTTGCGCCGGGCAACATCAACCGCCACCGCGAGGAGCGCCGATGAGTCCCGCCCGCCCGAGAAGGCGATCAGGCATGGCGCATGCCGCAGCGCGTGGATGAGCATCTGCTCGAGCGCGGCGCGGGGAGAACGCTCGACGGACGCGCGCGGGCGGACCGGAGCGAGGCCGAACGGCATCCCAGCCGCGATCTCGTCCGCGGTGAAGCCGCTCTGCCGCGTCTCGTCCCAGCGCCCGGTCATCCCTGAGACCAACGCCGGCGCCCGCCCCCCGCTTGCGCTGGAGGCGAGTGGCCGGTTGCGAGCGTTCACGACAAACGCCCCCGTCCTCCCCCGGCGTGCCGGGCGAGGACGAGGGCGTCCCCAGTTCCTGCTCAGCCGGCGCTCAGGAGCCGCCGCCGGCGCCGCTCGCGCCGAAGTTGTCCGACAACGGCGCGGACCCACTCCCCAGCGTGAGCGCCTGCAAGGTGCCGTAATCGGTTACCGCGGGCACCTCATAGGGCTCGGCTTGCTCGAGCGATTCATTCTGCCTCTCGTCCATGCTGACCTCCTCAGCCCACATACGGGTGAACCCCGTTCCGATCCGCTGCGCTTCCGCTCCCAACGCGCGCAGACTTTCGCGGGTAACGTACACCCGCTCGGACGGCCTGGCCAGGACGAAAAAAGGCGGAACCGCCCGCAGCGGTCGCGGCCTACGCGGCGCCCGCAGCGACCGTCGCCCCGTCCTCGGCACCCGCGACTTCGTCCGGCGCGGCGGCGGCGACGATCGCCTCGCCGAACAGGCCGGCGAGCTCGGCGTGTAGCGCGGCGCTGTGCGCGACGCGGAAGTCCGGTCCCAGCTTCAGCCGCCGCCGCCCCACCGACGTGCTCAGCTCGATCACCACCTCGGCCTCGCCCGGGAACCCGACGAGCAGGTCCTTGAGCTCCCCGAGCGCGGATGCGGGAAGCGCGGCCGCGTCGAGCCGCAGCCGCAGCGCGCTCGGGGCGACCGATAGCTTGGCCGCCTGCGCGGTGGCCTCGCGCACCTCGTCGGCGCTGGGCTCGAAGCGCTCTACCTCCTGGACGACGATGCACGTCTTGTCGCGGTCCTTGTGGTCGACCCGGCCCCGGACCAGAACGATCGAGTCGGGGATGAGCGCCTCCTCGTTGGTCTGGAGCGCCTTGCCGAACACGATCACCTCGACCGCAGCATCCAGATCGTCCAGCGTGGCGAACATCATCGGATCGCCCTTCTTGGTCCGGATCCGCTTGCTCTGGGTGATCATCCCGCCGACTGTGACCCAGTCGCCGTCGCGCTTGCCCGGCAGCTCGGACAGCGTGCAGTCGACCTTGACCCGGAGCGCCGGCCCCACCTCCTTGAGCGGGTGCTCGGAGATGAACAGCCCGATCGCCTCCTTCTCGGCCGCCAGCAACTCGTTGCGGTCGAACTCGATCGTCGGGATCGGCGCGTGGCTCGGCGTGGCAAAGCCCGCCGCGATCCCGCTGGCCGCCGACTGGCCGGGGGCGAGCTCCGGCCCGAGGTCGAAGATCGAGCCCTGGCCGATCAGCGCGTCCTGCTGGGCCTTCTGCCCGGCGCCCTGAGCCTGCTCGAGCACGGTCAGCATGCCCTTGCGCGTCGCGCCCGTCGACCCGAACGCGCCGCACTTGATCAGCCCCTCGATCGCCTTCTTGTTGACCGCCCGGTTGTCGACGCGCGCGCAGAAATCCCACAGGTCCCGGAAGGGTCCGCCCTCCTCGCGGGCCCGCTTGATTGCCTCGACGGCCTGATACCCAACTCCCTTGA
This sequence comes from uncultured Solirubrobacterales bacterium, assembly GCA_963818675.1. Taxonomy (GTDB): domain Bacteria; phylum Actinomycetota; class Thermoleophilia; order Solirubrobacterales; family Solirubrobacteraceae; genus Palsa-465. Next base: position 403,727 of record CAWFTE010000010.1, on the reverse strand, counting down.
CCGCGTCGAGGCCAAACCGGATGTTGCAGTCCACGACCACGAACTCATGATCTGAGAGGTTGACGTCGGGCGGCAGGATCGAGATCCCCATCTGCTCGGCCTGCGAGACGAAGAACGGGACCTTGTCCTTGGTGTCCATCACCGAGGAGATCAGCGCCGCCATGTACTCGGCCGGATAGTTGGCCTTCAGCCAAGCCGTCCGATAAGCGATCAGCGCGTAACAAGCAGAGTGCGATTTGTTAAACGAGTAGTCAGCCGAGCGCTCGTTGGCCGTCCACAGCCACTCCGTCACCTGCTCGCTCGTGCCCGACGCGCGGCAGCCCGCGACGAACTCGGGCTTGAGCTTGGCCATCGCCTCGCGGTTCTTCTTGCCGATCGCCTTTCGCAGGTCGTCGGCCTTGGCACCCGAGAAGCCCGCGATCGACTTGGAGATCTGCATCGCCTGCTCCTGGTAGACGACCACTCCGTTGGTCGCCTCGAGGATCGGGCGCAGGCGCTCGTCGGGGTAGGTCACCGCCTCGGGGTTGTGCTTGCCGCGGGTGTAGGTCGGGATCTGCTCCATCGGCCCGGGCCGGTAGAGGGCGTTGAGCGCGATCAGGTGCTCGAGCTCGCTCGGCCCCACCTTCTTGAGCGTCTCGCGCATCCCCTCGGACTCGAACTGGAACACGCCTACCGAGTCGCCCCGGGCCATCATCTCGTAGGTCTTGGCATCGTCGAGCGGGAGCGTGGCCATGTCCGGCCGCTCGCCGGTGGAGCGCTCGATGATGTCGAGCGCGTCCTCGATCACGTCGAGGTTGCGCAGGCCGAGGAAGTCCATCTTGAGCAGGCCGATCTGCTCGATCGGCTTCATCGTGAACTGGGTGACCGTGCGGAACACCCGCTCCCCGTTCTCGTCGCTGCCGGCGTCGGCGATCTGAAGCGGGACGATGTCGGTGAGCGGCCGGTCGGCGATCACCACCGCGGCGGCGTGGATCGAGGAGTTGCGGACGATGCCCTCGAGGCCCTGTGCGACCTCGATGATCTGCCGGGCGGTCGGGTCGCGGTCGACCTCGGCGCGCAGCGGCTGGCCCTGCTTGAGACAGTCCTCGAAGCTGGGCGGCCGGCCCATGATCGGGTCCGGGATCAGCTTGGCCAGCCGGTCCCCGGCGCCGTAGTCGTGACCGAGCACGCGCGCGGCGTCGCGCGTGGCGGCGCGCGGGAACATCTTGCCGAAGGTGACGATCTGCGCCACCGACTCCTTGCCGTACTTGTCGGTCACGTAGCGGATCACCCGCTCGCGGCCGCGCACCGAGAAGTCGATGTCGATGTCCGGCATCGACACCCGCTCCGGATTGAGGAACCGCTCGAACAGCAGGTCATAGCGCAGCGGATCGAGGTCGGTGATCTGCAGCGCATAGGCCACGATCGACCCGGCCGCCGAACCGCGCCCCGGGCCGACCGCGATGCCCGCGTCCTTGGCGTACTTGACGAAGTCCCACACGATCAGGAAGTAGCCGCTGAACCCCATCCGGTCGATCACCGACAGCTCGTAGTCGGCCCGCTCGAGCGCCTCGGACGGCGGCGGGCCGCCGTAGCGCCTGGCGAGGCCCTCCAGTACGAGCGCGCGCAGGTACTCGGGCTCCGTCATCGCGTCCGGCGTCGGGTAGCGGGGAATCAGCTGACGTCCCAGCTCGAGCTCGACGTCGCAGCGCTCGGCGATCTCCAGCGTGGTGGTGATCGCCTCGGGCCACTCCTTGAACGCGCCGGCCATCTCCTCGGACGAGCGCAGGTAGAACTCGTTGGTCTCGAAGCTGATCTTGGGCTGGCTGAGCGTCGACTTGGTCTGCACGCACAGCAGCGCCGCGTGGTTGTGGTAGTCCTCGCGGCGCAGGTAGTGGACGTCGCCCGTGCCGACGAGGGGCCGCCGCAGCTCCCGCGCGATCCGGACGATTCCCTCGTTGGCCCTGTCCTGCTCCGCGAGCCCGTTCTTCTGGACCTCGAAGTACACGTTGTCGGAGCCGAACGCGCTCAGGAGCTCCTCCGCGTGGCCCTTCGCCTGCTTGGCCCGGCCGGCGAGCAGGTGCTGGCAGAACTTCGACTGAAGACAACCGGTTAGCGCGATCACCCCGTCGGCGTGCGCGGCGATCTGCCCGAGGTCGACGGAGGGCTTGCCGCGCTGGTAGCCCTCGAGGAACCCGAGCGAGGACAGCTTGACCAGGTTGCGGTACCCGGCCGGCGTGGCGGCCAGAAGCGTGAGATGGAAGCGCTCGAGCCGACCGGGGGCGCGCTTGGCGTGGTCGTCGACCACGTACACCTCGCAGCCCAGGATCGGTTTGATGCCGTGCTTGCGGCACGCCGCCGAGAGCTCGACCGCGCCGTTCATCACGCCATGGTCGGTGAGCCCGAGCGCGGGCTGGCCGAACTCCGCCGCCCGGGCCGCGAGTGCATCGATCTTGCACGCCCCGTCGAGCAACGAGTACTCGGAATGGACGTGGAGATGAGCGCAGGCGGAGGAGGTCACTCGAGGGTTGGGACTCTTGGTTCGGCTTGGGCGGCGTCGGCTTGGAGCGCTCTCACGAGCATAGGCTCCGCCGCGGACGAGAGCGGCTTCGGCGTGACCTTTCAGCCGCTCTGTGCGCGCTCGAGCCAGTCGACCAGGCGCGCCAGCGGCTCCCGCCGCCCCTCCACCGAGACCTCCCGCGCCGGCCGGCGGGTGAGCGCGGTCAGGAAGGCTTCGGTTGAGCAGACCACCGTGGCGTCCGCGGGGCCCGCCGGGGCCCCCTCGGCGGCCGACGAGGGCGCACCGTCCCGGACGTCGAGGTGGGCATCGGCTGTCGTGGCGTCGTCCGGGCGGTGGGCGATCGTGAAGCGCTCGCCGACGGTCCAGGCGGGCTCGATCATCCGTGTGATGAGGTCGAACGCGAACGCCGGATCGAGCCGGACGCCGGCCGCGTGCAGCTCGCCGACGCTGAGCGACGCACGCACGAGCAGGCCAAGCCGGGCGAACGCCTCATGGTCGCCGCTTACGCGGGACATCCGCCGCCGGACGCGCCGGCCCAGGCGTCCCGCCGCCACCGTGCGCGCCAGGCGCGCGAGGTCCCCCCGCGCCTGGAAGTGGACGTCCTCCGGGCGCCGCGGCGCCTCGGCGTGAACCACTTCGACCTTGCCCGCGCCCATCGTGACCTGCACGCACGCCCGGTCTCCCAGGATCAGATCGCAGGCCACAGGCAGCGGATTCACCGCGTGCCAGGCCGGCAGGAGATGCAGCAGCAGCTGCCCGGCCCGCACCGGGTCCTCGCGTGTCAGGGCCCTGAAGATCGGCCACAGCCAGGGCCCGGCGGCGGGCGCGGCGGCCGGCGCCGGTGGGGGTACGGACCGGGCCGGCGCGGGAGCCGGCTGGACCGACTGCGCCGGCGGGATCGGCTCGGACGCGGGCCCGGCACCCGGTGGCGGGACCGAGCTCGCTCCGGTGGAGCCGAGAAGCGGGGTGTAGCGGTCGCGCGGGCTGCTTGCCGGCGGGACGTGGAGGGGCTCCGGCGCGTCCGCGGGCCCCGGCGGCGCCGGCGGTTCCGGCCCCGGCGCGGCCGCCCCGCCCGCCGCCGGCTCGCCCGCCGGCGCGGCCGCGCCCGCCGGCGCCTCACCCGTCGGCGCCTCGGCCGCCTCCGCCCGCTCTCGCAGCCGGGCGAGCGCGTCGCCCAGCCGGTCCGGCTGCACCGGCCCGGCCGGATCGGGCGCCTGCGCGGCTCCGGCCTCGATCCGCGCGAACACCCGGCGTAGCTCGCCGATCTCGTCACGGATCAAATCGATCTCCGCGTACGCACGGGTCCATCGATCGGTCCGCTCAGCCAGGGTTCGCTCGAGCGCGGCCGCCCGCTGCTCGGCATGGGCCCTCTGAGCCCGCTCCCGTTCGACGACGAGCATCAGCGTCTCCGCCTCGATCGACCGGCCGGCCCGCCGGGCCCGCATCCGCATCTCGCCCTCGGCGGCCCGCGCCTCGGGGCCCGAGACGGCCGCCGGCGCTCGCACCGGCAGGCTCGCCGGCGCCCTGTCGATCGCGCTCCTCGCGGCGGTCTCCTCGGCCTTGAGCGTCCGCGTGCGCTCCTCGCGAAGACGCTCCGCCACCACGTCCACCTGGACCGGCTGGGGCTGGGGGGCGGGCCGCTCCTGGGCAAGCCGCTCCGCGCGCTCGCGCGCGGCGCGCTCGCCGGCGGCCAGATGCACGGCTTCGTCGGCGGTCCGCCGCAGGCGGCGGAGCTCCTGCTCGAGCTCCTCGACGCGCCGGGCCAGCGCCGCCGCGCGCGCCCGCGCGTCCTCCAGCGCCCGCTCCTGGTCGGCCAGCTGCTCCTCGAGTTCGGCCCGGCGCGCCGCTTCGGCGTGAGCGCTCTGCTCGGCGGCGCGGCGGGCTCGCTCCAGCCGAGCCGGATGCGCGCGGGCCTCCTCGAGGGCGCGCTCGAGCTGGTCGACCCGGAGGGCGAGCTCCGCCGCCAGCGCCTCCGCCTCGTCGGCGCGCCGGCGCGCGGTGTCGATCGCCAGCTCGCCCGGTGGGCGGCGAACGGGCGGCGGTGGCTCGGGCTCGGACTGGGGCTCGTCGCCGACCGGCGCCGTCTCCTCGGGGGCCCCGCCCACCTTCGACTCGGCGAACACCGGCAACGGCGCGATCAGCGTTCCGAGCTGAAGCCACGAGCGCCCCGCCAGGTGCGGCCCCAGCTCGCGCGCCACGGAGAAGGTCATCCGCCATGTCCCCGGCATCGTGCCGGTCACCGACGGCGGCTCGGGCATGGCGGGGAAGCGGTAGCGCGTGCCCTGAGCCTCGACCACGAGGATGGCGGGGCCGCGCCACTCGGGGCGGCGCCGGCGCCACCGGCCGGTCACCCGGACGGTCAGGTTGCCGCCCTCGGGAATGGTCTCGACCGACTCGATCCCGAGCGCGGACGGCAGTCCGGGCGGCTCGCTCATCGGCGCACGACGGTAAGGCCAGGGGCGGACAGATGGCGGCTTCCTTGCCAGCTCACAGCAATAAAACGTAGCGCGGGGCGCCTGGCTGCCGACGCAGGTTATGGGCCGGCGCCTACGGTGCCGTCATCCCTGCGGCCCGCCGGACCTCCGTGCCCGGGCGGCGCCCAGTCAGTCCGAGGAACGCTGGCGCTGCACGCCCACGGCCACCCCGGCGAGCAGCAGGCCGCTCAGCCCGGCGATCGCGAGGTTGCGCTGTGCGTGCGGGAAGCGCTTGCGCAGGTACAGCTTGGCGCCCTGCCAGACGACGAAGCCAAGAAGCTTGTATCCCATGGACGGAGACTACCCGCGTTCGTGCCTGACACGCCAGGCCAGGCGCGACTGGAGCGACCAAAGCTCGATGAACCCGGGCGAGGCGGCCTGGGAGAACAGCCCGCCCGATTCGGCGAAGCTCGCCAGCTGGGCGTCGTACACCGCGTTCGGGGACTCCCGCGTGACGACCCGCGCCGAGCCCTTGTACAGCTTCACTCCGACGGACCCCGTGACCTGCTGGTTGACCGCGTCCATGTAGGCGTCGAGGTCCTCTCGCAGCGGCTCCCACCACAGCCCCGCGTACACCAGGTAGGCCCACTTCTGGTCGAGCCCCGGCTTCATCTGGTTCTGGTGGATGGTGCCGACGAGCTTCTCGAGCTCGGCGTGGGCCAGGAGCAGTATCGCGGCGGCCGGAACCTCGTAGATGTCCCGGACCTTGAGCCCGACGATCCGGTCCTCGATGTGGTCGACGATGCCCACGCCGTGCCGGGCGCCCGCGGCACCGGCTCGCTCGATCAGCTCCACGAGGCCCATTGGCGTGCCGTTCCATCCCACCGGCAGGCCGCGCTCGAACTCCACGGTCACGATCTCCGGCTCGTCCGGCGCCTCCTCCGGGCGCGTCACCAGCGAGAACACGTCGTCCTCGGGGGCGCGCGCCAGGTCCTCGATCCAGCGGCCCTCGCTGGAGCGGCCCCACAGGTTGTCGTCGATCGAGTAGGGGGCGGTCTCGGTGCCGCCCTTGACCGGGATACCGTGTGCGCGCGCGTACGCGACCTCCTCGTCGCGGCCCATGCGCCAGGTGCGCACCGGCGCGATCACCTTCAGCTCCGGGGCGAGCGTGGTGATCGTGGCCTCGATCCGCACCTGGTCGTTGCCCTTGCCCGTGCACCCGTGGGCGATCGTGTCGCACGCGGAAGCGCGTGCGTAGTCGACCGCTAGCTTGGCGATCAGCGGGCGCCCGAGCGCGGTGAACAGCGGGTAGCCGAGTCCGTAGATGGCATTGGCCTTGATCGCGCGCGCCACGTACTCGGCGGCGAACTCCTCGCGCGCGTCGACCACGTGGCAGTCGACCGCCCCCAGGTGCAGTGCCTTGCCGCGAATCACCTCGTAGTCCTCGCCGGGCTGCCCCAGGTTCACGGTGAGCGCCACCACCTCGGCCTCGTACTGGTCCTGGATCCACTTGAGCATCACGCTGGTGTCCAGGCCGCCGCTGTAGAGCAGCAGGACCCGGTGCACCTCGTAGGGCTCGGCTATATAGGAGGTGCTGGGCTGGTATTCGTGGGGTGCCGGCATGCGTCGCGGAAGACTAAGTGTTCAGGCGCTGTAGGACTTCCGCGCACGGCGGCGAGGTCATGCGAACGTCTCCTCGACGAGCCGGCGCTGGTCCTCGGAGGCGAACTCGCCGAACCGCCGCGCGAACTCGCCGCGCGCCGCCCGCTCGTCCTGCTCGAGGCGCGCCACTAGCGCCCCCATGGCCATCAACGCTCCGGCGCCACGGGGCCGCGCCAGGACCTCGTCGCGCAGCGAGCTGAGCATGCCGACCTGGACCTCGCGGTCCTGGTGGCGCCCGAGCACGTCCTGGAGCCCCTTGAGCGCCTTGACCATCGGCCTCACGACCCCGGGCGGGTACAGCGGCGCGCCGAACAGCTCGAGCAGGTAGCGAAGCTCCTTTCCCTTCTTGCGCAGCTCGTGATAGCGCTCTGCGGGGCTGTCGGCGTCGATCTCGTCGCCCATCCGGACCATCCGGCGATGGACCTTGCGGATCCGTTCGCCGGCGAGCTCGCCGATCGGCGGGGCCGGCCCGTCGAGCGAGTCCAGGAACGCGGACCACTCGGCGCGCAGGCGGTCGCGCGCGCCTGGAGCGCAGGGCCCGGGTCATCGCTTCGCGGGCGTCGCACCGCCGCTCGCGCAAAACCTCGAGCACGGGGTCGAGATCACCGCGCATGTCCGGCGTCACGAGCTCGCGGAAGCGGTCGAACTCGAGCACGTACACGTCGAGGTCGCGCGCGTCGCCTGTCGCCTGTTGCAGCCACCGGAACTCGGTGCGAAAGCGCCCCAGCGCAGCCGGGGGGAACACGCTGCGCAGCTCTCGCTGGACCGCGCGCGTGCGCCGCACGGCCACCCTCAGGTCATGCAGGAACTCGCTGTCCACGTCGGCGATCGTGCCCTCGTAGTTGGCCTCGATCACGCGCAGCAGCGCGCGGAGCACGGTGGCGGCGGCTGCGCTCGCGCGTTCGCCGGGCTCGAGCTTGACGTCGGGCTTGGAGGAGACCCCGCCCACGGTGCCGCCGGCGGCGTGCACGGCCTCGTCCACCAGCGGCTGCTCGGCGGCGCTGAACTCGAGCTCGCCCGCAATGAGCCCTCGCACACGCTCGAGGTCGAGCTGGGCGTCTTGGCCGCGCCCGGCCGAGACGCGAACCCGCGGGCGCAGCGCCACGCGACGGCGCGCCGACGCCACCAGCATCGGCTGCTCGAGCGCGATCCGCACCACGGTCCTGCGCTCGTCGTCGAGTACGTCGAGAGTGCGCTCGCGGCTGCGTACGCGCGCCAGCGGCAGCAGGGCGCGCACCTCGACGAGCGCGGTGAGCGCGTCGCGCAGCGGTCCGCCCGCCAGCTCGAACGCGAACCAGCGCTCCGGCACGCCGACGGTGGAAAGCCGCGCGCGTTCCGAACCCGTCCCTCGCTCGAGCAGGCGAAGCTCGCCCTCCTCGAGCACCAGCGTGAGGCCCGCACGGTGCAGAAGCCCGTCGAACGTGTCGTAGAACGAGCGGTCCCACTCGTGCCCGCTGCGTCCGTCGTTCACCGGGAGATGCTGCGCCAGCGTGTCTGCGGCCGCCGCCAGGCTCATCCCCGCCGGCGGCAGGTACTCGCTCATCCGGCCAGTCGTTCCAGGCGCGCCACCGCGTCGTCGATCTCCTCGGCGGTGACGACGAGTGGCGGCTCCAACCGGACCGTGCCCGGGCCGGTCGCGTTGAGCACGAGCCGCTGCTCGAGCAGCGCGCGGCGGACGAGGTCAGGCGCGTCGACGCCGTCCACCAGGTCGATCGCGCGCATCAGCCCGCGCCCGCGCGTGCGCGCGACATAGGGCAGTGCCTGGAGTCCCGCCGACAGCCGCTCCCCGAGGACGCGCACCCCTTCGAGGAGCAGCGCGTCCGAGCAGATCTCGAGTGCCACCAGCGCCGCGGACGCAACGAGTGGACCGCCGGCGAACGTCGAGCCGTGGTCGCCCACGTGGAAGGCGTCGGCCAGCCGCTCACCGGTGATCAGGGCACCGATCGGCAAGCCCCCGCCGAGCGCCTTGGCGCTGGTCATAGCGTCGGGGATCACCGGAGTCTGCTCGTAGGCCCACAGGGTCCCGGTGCGACCCATCCCGCACTGGATCTCGTCGAACACGAGCGCGGCGCCGGTGCGGTCGCAGGCCGCTCGCGCGGCTTCCAGCAGCTCATCGCTCAGCACGTTGATGCCCGTCTCGCCCTGGATCGGCTCGAGCAGCACGGCCGCGGTGTCCTCGTCTACCGCATCGTGGAGCGCGTCCGCGTCCTTGGGGACGACCACGAAACCCGGGACCAGCGGCGCGAACGGCGCCTGCTTGGACTCCTGGGGGGTCGCGGACAGCGCGCCGTAGGTGCGCCCGTGAAACGCCCCCTCGAGGACCACGATCTTCCCGCCGGGGCGCGCGCGCCTGACCAGCTTGATCGCCGCCTCGATCGCCTCCGTGCCGGAGTTGGTCAAGAACACCTTGCCGTGCAGCGAGCTTCGGGCCAGCGCCGCGGACAGTCGCATCGCGGGCTCGGTGTAGTACAGGTTCGTGGCGTGGGTCAGGCAAGCGACCTGCGTGCGCACCGTCTCGACGACTCGCGGGTGACAATGGCCGACGTTGAGCACCGAGATCCCGGCCAGGAAGTCGAGGTACTCGTTGCCCTCGTCGTCCCACAGCGTGCAGGCCGAGCCGCGCACGAACTCGACCGGGTTGCGGGCGTAGGTCCCGATCGCGTAGTCGCGCTCGAGCGCCTGGAGCTCGGCCAGCGGCATGGTCAGGCGGCTCCGATCTTGGTGCCTTGCCCGGCGTCGGTGAACAGCTCGAGCAGCAGCGAGTGCGGCACGCGCCCGTCGACGATGTGCGCCGCGGAGACGCCGCCTTCGATCGCCTGGAGGCACGCAGCGAGCTTGGGGCGCATCCCGCCGGTCACCTCGCCGAGCGCAGCTGTGACCTCGACCGCCGTCGCCTCGGAGACGAGCGTCGACGGGTCGTTCGGGTCGCGCAGCCATCCGGCCACGTCGGTCAGGAACATGAGCTTGTAGGCACCCAGCGCTCGCGCCACCGCGCCGGCCGCCTCGTCGGCGTTGATGTTGTAGGAGTTGCCCTCACGGTCGGCGCCCACGCTGGCCACCACGGGGATGTAGTCGAGCGCCACGTGCGTGAGCACATCAACGTCGACGCGTTCGATCCGTCCCACGAAGCCGATGTCCTGGCCGCTCGGGGCGGCCAGGCGCGTGGCCCGGAACAGCAACCCGTCGTCGCCGCACAACCCGACCGCGGGTTGCCCGTGTCGGCCCAGCCGGAGCACGATGTCCTTGTTGACCTTTCCGACCAACACCATCTTCGCCACCTCGACGGTGGCCGGATCGGATACGCGCAAACCGTCTACGAAATGGACGGGCAGATCGAGCCGCTGCATGTAGCTGGTGATCTCCGGGCCGCCGCCGTGCACGACCACCGGGTTCAGGCCGACGTACTTGAGGAGCACGACGTCGCGCGCGAACTCCTCCTTGAGCTCCGCGTCGGCCATCGCCGCCCCGCCGTACTTGATCACCACCGTCTTGCCGTAGAACTCGCGGATGTACGGAAGCGCCTCCAGGAGGGTGGCGACATCCCTCACGTCGTGTAGTCCGCGTTGAGCGTGACGTATTCATGCCCGAGGTCGGAGAAGAACAGCTCGGCCTCGGTGCCCTCGCCGGGAAGGCCGACCTCGTACTCGACCTCCTCGCGCTGCACGGCCACCGCCAGAGACTCACGGTCGTGCGGCACGAAGCCGCCGCGCGCGCACACCTGGACCCCCTCTATCGCTACGTCGACGGGCAGCGGCGCGGTTCCCGGCATCGCCATCCCGACGGCCTGCACGATACGGCCCCAGTTTGGATCGCCGCCGTATAACGCGGTCTTGACCAGGGGCGAGTCGGCTATCGCGCGCGCCACGCGCTCGACATGGTCCGTATCGCCCCCGCGTACGACGATCCGCCCGACGCGGCGAGCCCCTTCGCCGTCGCGCACCATGAGCAGCGCGAGCTGACGCAGCATCGCGTCGAGCGCCTCGCCGAAGCGGAGCTCGCCCTCGGTGTCGGGTCGTATCTCGATGCCCGACTCGCCGCTGCACTGCAGGATCGCGGTGTCGCTGGTCGAGAGCTGCCCGTCCACGCTGACCCGCTCGAACGAGCGCTTGACCATTACGTCGAGTAGTAGTTCCGCCGTGGCGGGCGCGAGCGCAGCGTCGGTCTGCACGAAGCACAGCAGCGTGGCGAAGCCGGGCGAGATCATGCCGGCGCCCTTGGCCTGTGCGCTCAGCCGAACGGTCCCGCCTTCGAGCTCCACGTCCAGGGCTGCGTGCTTGGGCAGAACGTCAGTCGTGCGGATCGCCTGCGCGAAGTCGGCCTCGCCGTCGGGGCGGAGCCGATGCGAAGCCGCGAGGATGCCGCTCGTGACCGCGTCCATCGGCAGCGGCACCCCGATCACGCCCGTCGAGGCGACCGCCACGGCCGTTTCCGATCCGGCCCCGGTGACGATCGCCGCCGCGCCCTGCATCTTGATCGCGTCCTCGAAGCCGCGACGGCCGGTCGCGGCGTTGGCGTTGCCCGCGTTGACCACCACCGTGCGGATGCCGGAGAGGTCGCAGCGCTCGCGGCAGAGGAGCACGGGTGCCGACTGAGTTCCGGAGCGCGTGAAGCGCGCAGCACTCGTCGTGCCGGGGGCCCGCGAGACCATCAGCCCCACGTCGAGATCGCCGCTCGGTTTGATGCCGGCGGCGACGCCGCTGGCCTCGAAGGCCTTGGGCAGACCGTGGGGAAGCTCGGTCACGTGGGCCGGCACCTCGATCCAGCGCGAGCGGAAGAACGTCTGCGCGGCGCTCACCTCGAGATCCCTTCGCCTTCGGGCAGTCCGAACATCAGGTTGAGGTTCTGCACGGCCTGCGAGGCGGCGCCCTTCCATAGGTTGTCGAGTACGGAGAACACGATCACGCGACCGGTGCGGGCGTCCTCGTGGACCGAGACGCGGCACACGTTGGTCTCGCGGACGTCGCGCACACCCGGTGGCGCTTCGGCGAGCTCCACGAACGGCTCGGCGTCGTAGGCGTCCTCGTAGAGCTGGATCAGATCCGCGCCGCCGTTCGACGACGTGACGTAGCAGGAGACGAGCTCGCCCTGGTCGAGGGGCAACAGGTGCGGGGTGAACGTGATCCTCACCTCCGCTCCGAGCGCCGCCAGCTCCTGCTCGATCTCGGGGGTATGACGGTGGCGCGGGACGCCGTACGCGCTCACGTTCTCGTCCACGGCGACGAAATGGGTCTTCTCGGTGGCGGCGCGTCCCGCCCCCGACACGCCCGACTTCGCGTCGATCACCACGTCGTCGATCAAGCCGGCCCGCGCCAGCGGCGCGAGCGCGATCAGCGCCGCGGTCGGATAGCAGCCGGGATTCGCGACCAGGTTGGCCTCGCGAATCTCCTCGCGGTAGCGCTCGGGTAGCCCGTACACGGCCTCGTCGATCATGCTCGGCACTGGATGCTCGCGGTACCACAGCTCGTAGACCTGCGGGTCGCGCAGGCGGAAGTCGGCGCTGAGGTCGACGACTCTGACGCCGCGAGCTCGTAGGTCGCGCACCAGCGCGGCCGAGGCCCCGTGGGGATACGCCACGATTGCCGCCTCGACTTGCGCGTGGCGGTCGAGGTCGAGCTCCTCGAGCATGAGCGGTACACGGTGATGGGGATAGATCTCGTCCAGGCGGCGGCCCACGTCGGCGCGCGCCGTGACCGTGCGTAGATCGAACGAAGGGTGCTGGTGAAGCAGCCGCGCACTGAGCGCGCCGGTGAACCCCGCGGCGCCGAACACCGCGGCGCTATGAGTCACGGATCCTCCCATCGAGCTCGTCGGCCAGGGCCTTGGCGATCGCCGCTCGCCGCTCGGCCACGTCCTCGTCGGTCAGCGTCCGGTCGGGCGCGCGGTAGGTCAGGCGCAACAGCAGCGACACGTTGCCCTCTCCGAGCCGCTCCGCGTCCCTGTACACGTCGAATACGCCGGCGTCGGTGAGCAGCGGCGTGCCGGCGCCACGGACGCACTCGAGCACCTGCGCCGCCGTGACGTCAGCCGAGACGACCACCGCCAGGTCCTCGCGCACCTCGGGGAAGCTCGTCACGTCGCGGTAGGTGGCAACCGGCGGCACCGGCACCGCGTCGAGGTCGAGCTCGAACGCGGCGACCGTGTCGCGCAGGTCCCACTCGGCCGCGACCAGCGGGTGGATCTCACCGAGCCAGCCTGCGGGCGCGCCATCGACGAGGATCGTCGCGGCGCGACCCGGATGCAAGAACGGCTCGGGATGCTCCGGCGCGCGCACGCTCCACGTTGAGCGCAGCGCTTCGAGCACGCCCTCCACCACACCCTTGGCGGCAAAGAAGTCGGCCGTCGGCGGAGCGGGCTCGCGCCAGCCGGCGGCCCGCACCGAGCCGATCAGCACCGCGCCGAGGTGGTAGGGCTCGTGTGGCAGATCGCCGTTCCCGCGCGGAATGTAGACCGCGCCCGCGTCGAACAACCGCATCGCGTCGGCGCCGCGACTGCGGTTGTGGCGCGCCACGTCGAGCAGCGAACCGAGCAGCGTCGTGCGCAGATGCGACTGCTCGGTCGACATCGGGTTCTCGAGCTCGATCGCACTACGGTCGGTCAGACCGAGGCGCTGTAGGACGTCGGGACCGGTGAAGCTCCAGCCGAGGATCTCGCTGCACCCCTGCGCGATGAGCGCGTCGGCCGCGGCCCGCCGGAGCTTTTGCCGTCGGGTGAGACGGCCATAGGCGCCGTGGCGGGACGGGAGCGTGGCGGGGAGCTTCTCGAGCCCGTCGAGGCGCGCCACCTCTTCGATCAGGTCAGCCTCGCGTGTCACGTCGGCGCGGCGGAAGGGCGGCACGGTGACATCGAGCCCGTCCTCGGCCTCGGCGGTGGCGAGCTCGAGCGCGTTCAGGATCTCGCGGCTGCGCTCGCGCGCGACCGGTGCGCCCAGCAGGCTCGCCAACCGCGCATCGCGCAGGCGGACCGTTGCCGGTGCCGGCCCGGGTCCGCCGACATCGACCGTCCCCGGGAGCAGACGTGCGCTGCACAGCTCGATCATCAGCTTCGCGGCGATCGCCTGCGCCTCCATCGCCTGTTCGGGCTGGAGCTGCTTCTCGAAACGGCCGGACGCCTCGCTGCGCAGCCCGAGCTTCAACGAGGTGCGGTGGATGTTGGGGCCGTACCAGTTCGCGGCCTCCATCAGTACCCGCGTAGTATCGGCTTGCACTTCGGAGCGGGCGCCGCCCATCACGCCGGCGATCGACGTCGGCCCGTCTGCGTCGGCGATCAGCACCATCTGCTCGTCGAGCGTGCGCGTCTGCCCGTCGAGCGTGTCGAGATTCTCGTTGTGTGTGGCCGTCCGCACGGTCAGCTCCGCGCCCGCCACGCGGTCGAGGTCGAACGCGTGGAGCGGCTGGCCGGTGAGCAGCATCACGTAGTTGGTGATGTCGACGACGTTCGAGATCGGACGCTGGCCGGCCGCCATCAGCCGCGCCTTGAGCCAGGGCGGGCTCGGCCCGATGCTCACGTCCTCGAATACGCGGGCGGTGAAGCGCGGGCAGAGCTCGGGGCACTCCACCGTGATGCGGATGCCGTCCGGCTCGCGCTCGCTTGAACCCGGATCGTCGGCCCACGGCGGATCCGCAAGCGGCGCGCCGGTTGCGGCATGCACCTCGCGCGCGACGCCGTAGATGGCCAGGCAGTCGGGCCGGTTGGGCGTGATCTCGAGCACCAGGACGTCGGTGGCGATCCCCGGAAGAAGCGTTTGCAGCGGTGTCCCCGGCGCCGGCGCGTCGCCGTCTCGCGCGTTGAGGACCATGATCCCGGCGTGCTCGGTTCCGATCGCCAGCTCGTCCTCGGCCAGGATCATCCCGGCTGACTCGACGCCGCGCAGCTTCGCCTTGCCCAGCCTGGTGCCGTCGGGCATGACGGCGCCGGGCTTGGCCACCGCCACCGTCTGTCCGGCGGCCACGTTGGGCGCGCCGCACACGATCTGCGACGGGGCATCGCCGCCGATCTCGACCAGGCAAACGCGCAGGCGATCGGCGTTGGGATGCTGCTCCGCTTCCAGTACGCGACCGACGACGAAGTTCTCGAGCGCGGCCACGCCGTGGCGCTCGACGCGCTCAACCTCGGTGCCGGTCATGGCCAAGCGCTCGGCGAGCTTGTGCACGTCGAGGCCCGGCTCGACGTAGTCGTGCAGCCATTCCAGGGGGACGCGCATCAGCCGAACTGCCCCAGGAAGCGGATGTCGTTGTCGTAGAGCAGGCGCAGGTCGGGAACGCGATGCTTGAGCATGGCGATCCGCTCGATCCCCATCCCGAATGCGAATCCCTGCACCTGCTCGGGGTCATAGCCGTACTCGCGCACGTACTCGAATACGTTCGGGTCGACCATCCCGGAGCCGAGGATCTCGATCCACGCCGTCCCCTTGCACAGGCTGCACCGCTCGCCCTCGCTGGTGATCCCGTCCGTGCAGTTGAAGCACGAGACGTCGACCTCGACGCTCGGCTCGGTGAACGGGAAGAAGTGCGGGCGCAGGCGGATCTCGCGCTGCTCGCCGAAGATGGCCCGCGCGAACGCCAGTAGCGTCCCCTTCAGGTCGGCGAGGGTGATGTCGGTGTCGACGGCCAGTCCTTCGATCTGGTGGAACTGGGGCGTGTGGGTGGCGTCGGAGTCGGGGCGATACGTGCGCCCCGGCGCGATGATGTAGATCGGCGGCGGCTGGCGCTCCATCGCGCGGACCTGAACCGGCGAGGTGTGCGTGCGCAACACCATGTCCTCGGTCACGTAGAACGTGTCGCTGCGGCCTCGCGCCGGATGCGTCGGTGCGTGGTTGAGCGCGTCGAAGTTGTAGTAGACGGTCTCCACTTCGGGCCCTTCGGCGATGTTGAAGCCGAGGCCGATGAACACGTCCTCGATCTCGCGCCGCGTCTGGGTTAGGAGGTGGAGCCGCCCGATGGCCGCGCGCGGATCGGCCGGCAGGGTGACGTCGACTCGGTCCTCGATCAGCTTCTGCTCGAGCTCGCGCACGGCCAGCTCGTGCGTCCTTCGCTCGATCGCCTCCTCCAGTCCGCGACGGGCTTCGTTGGCGGCCTTGCCGGTGGCGGCGCGCTCGCGCGGCTCGAGCTGGGCGACGTTCCGGAGCAGGTTCGGAAGCTCCGCCTTGCGGCCGAGGTAGCGGATCCGGGCCTCCTCGAGCGCCGTCGTGTCGGGCGCGGCTTCGATCGCCTGGAGCGCCTCGGCCTTGATCTGCTCGATCCGGTCGGTCATGGCTGGTCCGAGCGCATCCTAGTTACCTCATAGAGGGCGATCGTGGCCGCCATCGCCGCGTTGAGCGAGTCGGTGGCGATCGGGATGTGGGCGGCGAGGTCGGCGGCGACGACGACGTCCTCGGGCAGCCCGGTGCGCTCCGCCCCGATCATGATTGTGACCATTTGCAGTCGCTCAGCGATTGCAAATGGCTTCAGTCGTGGGAGGGGCATCCCTCGGCGAGCGGCTAGCGCGACCTTGACGCCGGGCAGGTCGGCGACGGCGTCGACCCGCGCCACCGGCACGCTGAACACCGCGCCCATGCTCGCCCGGACCGCCTTGAGCCCGAACGGGTCCGCCGTGCCCGGCCCGACAGCCAAGCACGACGCCCTGAACGCGGCGGCGCTCCGCAGCACCGCCCCGACGTTGCCCGGGTCGTGTACGCCGTGCAGGTAGACGCACAGCGGCCCGATCGCCGCCGGCGCCCAGCGCTCCTCGTACACAGCCAGCGTTCGCGTCCCTGACCCCAGCCCGGACGCGGCCGCGAGCGCGTCAAGCTCGACCTCGACCCCGGGCAACCCGCTCCCGGCCGCGCAGTAGCGCTCCACCGCTGGCCATCCGGCCGCATCAGCCGCGGCGAGCAGGTCTTCGCCCTCGGCCACGAAGCGCCCGGAGCGCTCGCGCCACCGCCGGCGCTGGCGGAGCTTGCGGATCTCTTTGAGCTTTTGGTTGTGGTGGCTGGTGATGGTCATCGATCGTGAACTAAAAAAAGGCGCCGTCCCTGGAGGAGCGGCGCCCGGTTGGCGGTGCTGGTGGTTCGGCGTGGGTCAGCCGGCCGCCAGCGCCTCGCGGGCGCGGTCGGCAAAGCGTCGGAACGTCTCGGCGTCTCGCACGGCGATGTCAGCCAGGATCTTTCGGTCGAGCTCCACCCCGGCCTGCTGCAGGCCGTGGATGAACTGCGAGTAGGACATGCCGTTCTGCCGCGCGGCCGCGTTGATCCGGGTGATCCACAGCCGGCGGAAGTCGCGCTTGCGGTTGCGCCGGTCGCGGTAGCGGTACTGGTCGGCCTTGAGCACGGCCTCCTTGGCCACGCGGTAGTGGCGGCTGGCGTCGCCGCGGTAGCCCTTCGCCATCGCCAGCGTGGCGCGGCGCTTCTTGCGGGCATGGATCGAGCGCTTGACCCGAGTCATCACTTGACCCGCAGTAGTTCCTTGACGCGCCTGGCGTCCTGCTTGGCGATCACCGCGGGACGGCCGTGCTGGCGCTTACGCTTGGGCGACTTCTTCTCCAAGATGTGGGTCGAGAAAGCGCTGCGCCCGCGCACCTTGCCGCCCGCGGTCACGCGGAAGCGCTTCTTGGTCCCGGAGTGGGTCTTCATCTTGGGCATGGCAGCCGCTTAGTAAAGCAGACCGCGGGCGGGGCTCAGGAGGCAGCGGCGTCGCGTGCGCGCGTGCGTCGGGTGGAACGGTGGCGCTGGCCGTCCGGGCCGACGCCGTCCTCCCCCTCTGCATCCACCGGCTTGTCGTGCTCGCCGGCCAGCACGGCCTTGGAGGGAGCCAGCAGCATCGTCATGTTCCGCCCGTCCTGCAGGGGTGTTTGCTCCACCACCGCGATGTCCGACAGCTCCCCGGCCAGGCGCTCCAGCAGCGCCGTCCCACGCTCGGGATGCGTCACCTCGCGGCCCCGGAACATGATCGTGATCTTGACCTTGTCCTTGCCCAGAAGGAAGCGGCTCACGTGGCCCTTCTTGGTGTCGTAGTCGTTCTGGGCGATCTTGGGCCGGAACTTGATCTCGCGGACCGTGATCTGCTGCTGGTGGCGCCGCGCCGCCTTCTGCTTCTGTGCCTGCTCGTACTTGTACTTGGAGTAGTCGAGCACGCGGCACACCGGCGGCCGAGCCTCGGGGGCGACCTCGACCAGGTCGAGATCGCGCTCCTGGGCATACGAGAGCGCCTCGGAGGTCTTGATCACGCCGATCTGCTTTCCGTCCTCGCCGACCAGGCGAACCTCCGGCACGCGAATCCGGTCGTTGATCCGAGTCTGGTCCCGCTCGGGCGGGCGCCGGTCGAATTTCCTCGGGACCGGCACTAGCTGCGGTGGCGGCGTGGCGTCAAGCGGAGCCGCGCCGTATGTGATGAAGCACTTGGATCAACGAGGCCAAGTATAGCGGCGCACCTACAGGCTGGGGCGGGTTTGCACCTGTTCCTGCAGGTGCGCGATGAAGTCCCCCACCGGCATGGTTCCGACGTCGCCCCGGCGGTGCTCGCGTACGGCCACCTGTTCCGATTCCTGCTCGCGGTCACCCACCACGAGCATGTAGGGAATCTTGAGCAGCTCGGCGTCGCGGATCTTCCGGCCTACCGATTCGGTGCGCGCGTCCTGCTCGGCCCGCAGGCCCGCGGCGTCGATCCAGCTCGCCACCGCTCCCGCGTAGTCGACGTGCCGGTCGGCGATCGGCAGGACGATCGCCTGGACCGGCGCGAGCCAGGGAGGAAGCTCGCCCCCCAGATGCTCGAGCAAGATCCCGATGAAGCGCTCGTACGAGCCCATCAGGGCGCGGTGGATCATGACCGGGCGGTGTTCGGCGTTGTCGGCCCCGGTGTAGGTGAGATCGAATCGCGCGGGGAAGTTGTAGTCGAGCTGGCACGTTCCGAGCTGCCAGGAGCGGCCGAGCGAGTCGGTCATGTGCATGTCGATCTTGGGTCCGTAGAACGCGCCGTCCCCCGCCCGGATCTCGTAGGCGAGACCCGCGTCGTCGAGAGCCTGCATGAGCGCGGCCTCGCTCCGATCCCACAGCTCCTCGGAGCCGATCCGCTGGTCGGGGCGGGTGGAGAGCTCGAGCCGCACGTCGAGCCCGAACACCCCATAGGTGGCGAAGGCGAAGTCGAGCACGCCGGCCACCTCATCCTGGATCTGGTCCTCGGTGCAGAAGATGTGGCTGTCGTCCTGCGCGAAGTGGCGCACCCGCAACAGGCCGTGGAGCACGCCGCCGGGCTCGCGCCGGTGCAGCAGCCCAGGTTCCCAATAGCGCACCGGCAGGTCCCGATACGAGTGCGGGCGCAGCGAGTACAGCTGACAGTGGCCCGGGCAATTCATCGGCTTCACGGCCATCTGGCGCTCTTCGTACTCGGTGACGAACATGTTCTCCCGGTACTTGTCCCAGTGGCCGGAGGTCTTCCAGAGCGAGCTGTCGTAGATCTGCGGCGTCTTGACTTCCTGGTAGCCACGCTCGTGCCCCATCTTGCGGCTGAGCGCGACCAGCTCGTTGAACACCTGCGTGCCCGCCGGCAGCCAGAACGCCGCGCCGGGTGAGACCTCAGAGAAGGTGAACAGGCCAAGCTGCGGCCCGAGCCGGCGGTGATCGTTCGCCCGTGCGCGCTCGAGCCGCTCCAGGTGCTCCTCCAGGTCCTTGGTCGAGAAGAACGCCGTCCCGTAGACCCGGGTCAGCATCGGGTTGCTCGCGTCGCCCCGCCAGTACGCGCCCGCCACCGACTGGAGCTTGAACGCCTTGATCCGCTTCGTCGACGGCGCGTGCGGGCCGCGGCAGAGATCGGTGAACGGTCCGTTGGTGTACAGCGAGACGGTGTCCACGCCCTGATCGCGGACCAGGTCCTCGATCAGCTCGACCTTGTAGTCCTGACCCTCCCTGACGAAGCGCTCCAGCGCTGCACCCGGGGTGACGTCCTCGCGCACGAACAGCTCGTCGGCCTCGATGTGCTCGCGCATCTTCGCCTCGATGCGTTCGAAGTCGGCCTCGTTCAGCGTGACGCCATCGGGGAAGTCGAAGTCGTAGTAGAAGCCCTGGTCGATGGGCGGGCCGATCGAGATCTTCACCCCTGGATAGAGCTCCATCACCGCCGCCGCGAGCACGTGCGCCGCGTCGTGGCGGATCAGGCTGAGCGCCTCCTCGCCGCTGCGGTCGGTCAGGATCTCGATCCGCTTCGGCATGCCATCGCCGTTCCCGTCCGCGAGCGGGCGGGCCAGGTCGCGCACCTCCCCGTCCACCTTGATCGCCAGGGCTGCCCTCGCCAGCCCGGGACCGATCGCGGCGGCCGCGTCGGCGCCCGTGGAGCCCTCGGGCAGGGTCAGCGTCTTGCCGTCGGGAAGCTCTAGCTCCATGGTGGGGCGCATGCTAGACGTGGCCGCACCAGTGGGGTCCGCGCGAGAACGCTAGGCTCAGAGAGATGGTTGCCTTCGCAATGATCGCTCGATGCCCACGCTGACACGACCGGGACGGCTGGCCGGGCGCTACCCCGCCGCGGCGGCGATGGTGATCTTCGCCCTCGTCCCGTATCTGGCGCTGTCCGCGGCGCTCGAGCCGATCACGCCGATCATCGCGCGCAGCCTGCACATGAGCCTGCAGACGATGAGCCTGGCGTCGGGCCTGGCGAACGCCGGTTATGCCGTGGGCACGGTGCTGGCGGTGGCGCTAGCCCAGCACCTGCCCCAGAGACGGATGATGGTCGTCTATGCCGCGCTGCTGGTCGTCGGATCGGTGCTGACGGCATCGGCGCGCAACCCGACGATGTTCATCGTCGGGCACGTGCTGCAGGGGCTGTGCACGAGTCTCCTGCTGATCGCGGCCGTGCCGCCGCTGGCTCTCGGCTACGGCACGTCGAGGTTTCGCGAGACCGCGATGATCATGAACCTCTGCATCTTCGGAGCGGTGGCGCTCGGCCCGACGATGGGCGGTATCCAAGCCAACTCGCACGGTTGGCGCCCGCTGTTCTGGATCGTTGCGGCTATCTCGGCCGCGGCGCTGGTCCTGGCGTTGTTGACCTTCGAGGACGTACCGCCGTTCGATCGAACCGCTCCGTGGGATCCGGCCGCGATCGGGCTGGCGGCGGCGGGCTCGCTGGCGGCCTTCTTCGGCGCTTCTCAGCTGCTCACGCACCCGTTCCTGGATGCCTCCACGATCGTGCCGCTGTTCGGCGGGTTGGCACTGATCGTCGTGCTGGTCGTCTACCAGTTCCGCTCGCGACGCGCCCTGTTGACGATCCGCGGGCTGGCCAGCACGATGCCGGTGGCCGGGATAGTGGTGGCGCTATTCGCCGCCGCCGCCTCGGTGTCGGCCACGGGGCTGACCGCCGCCCTACTCGCCGAACGCGCAGGGCCGCTTCACGTGGGGCTGCTCTATCTGCCCGAGCTCGGCGGGGCGGTGCTGACTGCGTACGCGCTCGGCCACCTGATCGACAAGCGCCAGATCCACTACCTCCCCTTGGTCGGGATGATCTTCCTCGCCGGCGGGATCGCGGTCTTCCGGATCCAGCTTCCCCCGACCGACGCGCTCGCCTTGCTTGGGTCCGGCCTGACCGGGATCGGGCTCGGGGCAACGGTCGCGCCGGCCTTGTTCGTCGCCGGGCTGTCCCTGCCGTCGATGAACCTGCAGCGCGTGTTCGCGATCATCGAGCTGTTCCGCGCGGTGGCGGCGTTCATGATCGCCCCGGTGTTTGCGCACTTCGCGGCCACCGTCGGGGGCGGCCTGCGAGCGGGCACCGGCATCGCGCTGTGGATCGGCGTCGGGCTCGCGGCCGGCGGCGCAGTCCTCGCCGTCTTGCTCTACGTGCTGGGCGGGGCGCGCCCGCAGGTCCCGGACCTCGAACGGTTCATGGACGGTGAGGGGGGCGCCTGGTACTCACCCCCGCTGCTCGCCGCGGTCCGGGGGCGCCCTCCACGCGCGGCGCTCGCCGAGGGCCCCTCGCGGCCGTAACCGCCGGCCGCCTTATCTCGGTGCCGGCCGCTCGCGCACGCTACATTTACGGCCTCCCGGGCGATTAGCTCAGCTGGGAGAGCGCCGCCTCGACAAGGCGGAGGTCACTGGTTCGAGCCCAGTATCGCCCACTCCGACGGTTGCAGGGGATTCGCGGGGCGTCGCGGTGTCGGTGGTCTCGGGGGTGCGCACAATCTGCGCACACTTGATTTCGGCGCGGGCGTTTCTGATCGCGTCAGCGGCGCGGATTCGCGGCTCGTCCTCGAGCTCCTTGAGCATGCCTGCGTAGTGGTTTGCGAGCGTCGCGACGCTGTGCCCGGCTTGCTCGGCGACGTAGGTGAGGCTGTGACCCTCCCACAGGAGCAGCGAGACGACGGAGCCGCGGAGGCGGTAGACACGGAGGTCGCCCTTCGCGCCTGCCGCCTTCGCTGCGGGCTGGTAGACGCGCCCGGCGCCAGTTCTGTCTGTCGTGAAGGCGCCATGCGTCGCCGTCGTGAGTGGGACAGATGAGCTTCTCGTCTGGTGGACGGCCGCACGCCATCCGCCACTCGGTCAGGTCCTGGGCGAGCGGCGCCAGAACGTCGATCACGCGCGAGCGCTCCGTCTTTGAGGCGTGGACGTGGAGCGCCCGCTCGCCGAGGTCTCCCCAGCGGGCTTCGTGGCCTCGTCCGGTCGGAGGCCGGCGTAGGCCATTAGGCTGATCAGCGTCGCCTCGCGCTGAGAGATCTGGGCCCGAATGCGCTCGATCGTCAGGGGCGACAGCGGCTCTGGCCGCCTGGTAGGCGCTTGGCGCGGCTTACCGACCACCGTCACAGGATTCGCGGGGATCAGGCCGCGGACTACCGCCCGACGCAGGATTCCCCTGAAGCACCATCAGTGCCTTCCGCTGACTCGGGACGCCGACACGGTCCTGGTCGAATCGCGCCCGTAGGTCCTCCACGAGGACGGCGTGATCGCCCGGAGCTCGTAATCGCCGAGGTGTGGCAGGAGATGGGTCCCCCACACCTCCAGGTAGCGCCGTTGGGTCGAAGGCTTCAGCGTCGCCACGACGTGCCGCGGCCACCAGTCTTCGCGCACGAACTCGGCGAGCGTCATCCGCGACTGGATCACGCCGGGCGCAAGCGCACCGAGCTGGCGCCGGCGCTTGAGGTCGACCTCGAACGCCGCAGCATCGCCTCGCTTGGTGAACGACCGCGCGAGCTGCCGTCCTCTCTCCCGCCAGCGGACGACGTAGTGGCTGCCGCGCTTCTGGATGCTCACTGGCTCAGCATTCTCTCTCGGATCGCCTCCAGGTCCGAGACGCTCCCAGGCCGCGATGCCGATTGCGCACGTTTGGGCGGAGGTCGCCGGACGGACGCCGGAGCTATTGGTGAGCAGCGGTCATTCGCGCACGCCTCTATCCACTCCTCCACGGAGCTGTCCTTGACGATCCATCGCCCGCCGATCAGCGACGCCCGCAGCTCGCCGTTCCTGATCGCACGGGTCGGACAGAAAACGGGTCGGGGCCGCCTGAGCGCGGTCACTCCGAAGGGAGTGAAACTGTGTGCTGCGAGCGGAGCGAGCGGCAGGTATGCCTTCGTGGCCGAGGCTCGGCGAGCGCTCCGGGGTGCCGGCGTCGACGAGACGGACGCCGGGTTCAGCTGCGGCTCGGAGGTGCAGCAGGACACGGTGCTAGGCGACGCGCGCTAGGCGCGACGTACTCGTGCTTCACGGGACGGAGTGTGCCTGCGCGAGGGTGTCGCCCGGCGGCCACGGATGGCCTGCGCTATGGGTACGGACGGAACTGCCCCGCGAGCACCGCAACGACCGGCCATCCGCACCTCCAGGGCCCTGTCCGGATCCCGCCCGTGGCTTCTCCTATTAGCCCAAAGCAGCACTCTGCGGTTGGATCAGACCTGCGGGTTCCAGGACGACTTGCGCTTTCGGTGGCGTGACCGCGCGGTAGGGCGGCCGTGCGCGACCCCCGCGGCCGCGAGGATGAGCGTGGGCACTTCCAAGACAACAAATACGAAGTAATTGGTCGCGCGAGCTTCGGATGGCAAGCCGGGGCGCGCCAGCGAAAGGCCTATGAGCACCAGCCAAACAAGCCCCAGAGGGACAAGCACCCACCAGCGGTGTACGAGGAAGCCGACCACATACGCGGCGACAACGGAAATGAGGATGACTCCAATAGCCGACATCAGCTCACCAGAATCGGGAGCGTAGCGCGCAGCAATTGGCTTCGGGCCGGTCTCGCTTCCCGTCGGCCGCCCCGTATCGGCTCGGTTACGTGAACACGGGTGCTCTTTCGATCGAGATCGAGCACGCTTCCGTGGACCCGTAGGAGCAGCTCGACGCGACGGCGGGGCGCTGCTAGCCCGATCCGGAAGTGAAGGATGACCTGCGGGACAACCGCGTCAGGCATGATCTCGTGATCTCGCGATTGGCCTTGCAGAGCGTCGAAGAATGGGATGGCTGGCGGAAGCCGCTCGTCATCGGAGCGCTTGACACGGCGACTTGTCAGTCGCTCGCCGAACGGCGCGGCTGGACGTGGGACGAAGTGATCGAAGACGGCTGGGGCCCTACGAGCTATCTGCCTCTAGCGTGGGACGGGCGCAGCCGCTTCATCCTGCGTCTCGTCCATCAGGCCGCGGAGGATGGGGTGGTCGTTGAGGTGTCGGCATCGGAGGATCCCGCAATTGCTCGGAACGACCTGGTCTCGGACCTCGGGGTCGCGCACGACGTTTTCAACGTGATCAACGAGGGCGGGGTCTGGTTCGCTCGGATGGACGTGAAATGACCGAGCCGGACCATGCCGGAAGGACGAGAGGAAGAACGCGTCCGCCTCGATGCGCTTGGTGCGGTGAAGAGCGCCCGGAGGATGATGATCCCTGTCCCTCGTGTGGCAAGCCCGTTTCCGTCACAAGACCGCAAGTCCGGCCGAGTTTTGGGAACGCCGCCGCGAGCTCGATGAACATGGTCGCTGACCCAGGCGCTGTCGCTTCGATCGACATGCAACAGCGCTGAGGCGAGCACCTTACCGCGTACGCCAGGTGTGGAGGATCCCTGCCACGTCGTCGCGGACCTGCTCGCGCGCTTCGCGGCGATCCAGACCGGCCATGAGCACTGCGTCGTAGGCGGTGTCGCGGTGGCGCACGGATGCTGTGACCGCGAGCTCGAGCACCCAGTCCTCGAGCTGGCGTCCGGCCGCGGAGCGTCCGACGCGGCCGCTCCCGCGCGCCGCGGCGTGCCGCGCGATTTCCTCCGTTCGCTCGCGCGGGCAGCCGGGAAACAGGGAGGCGATCCTCGCCGCCATCCGGGCGTGAAGCTCTATGTCCTCGTTCTGGCGCCTGATCGCGTCGCGCTCGCGCCGGCGCGCTCTCAGCTCGGCGTCGGCTAAGCATGCGGCCTCGGCTTGCTCGAGCGCTGGTTCCTCAACCAGCACACCCTGGCGCTCGTAGCGGCCGCGGGCGCGACTGAAGCGCACCACGACGGCCGACAGGCGGCTGGCTCGTCTGGCCCGCCGCGTCAATGCGGCGTCGCCCGGGGGCAGGAAGACGAGGTGGTCGAGTTCGGCGCAGGTCATACACATCGGGCCAGCGTCATCCATGGTCAGTAACGCGCCGCCTGAGCCACATGAGGCGCACGTCCAGGCTTTGAGCGGCGAGATCACCACGGGCCCGTCAGCACGCCGCCGGCCCCGCGGCTGCGCCTCCCCTCGCTCGTTCGTGACCTCGAGCGTCGGGCTCTGCTCGTCCGTCGCGCCCATGCCCGGCACCCTACACCGGCCCGGTTACGAGATCGAGTCGATTCGCGTCCGGGCATCTCGACACGATGAGGCGGTGCCGAGGCTTAGCGCTTTCTACGGGATCGTGATTTACATGTACCGTCCCGACCACCCGCCTCCGCACTTCCACGCCCAATACGGCGAGCACATCGCCCAGATCACGCTCGACACTTTCGAGATACTGAACGGCTCGCTCCCCGCGCGAGCACTCCGGCTGGTTCGCGAATGGGCAGCCCTGCACCAGAGCGAGCTGGCCGAGAACTGGGACCTCGCTCAAGCGCTCGAGCCGCTGGCCCCGATCGACCCACTTCCCTAGCATGAAGCCAATGCTTCGCGTTACTCACGTTGAACTGCTGGACGACTCCCACCTGCGCGTGCACTTCAACGACGGCGTCATCAGGGAGATCGACTGCCGGTTCCTGATGCACGGAACGCTCGGCGAGCCGCTCCGCGACCCCAACTACTTCCGACAGGTTCGCGTGGACGAGGAGTCCCGCACGATCATCTGGCCCAACGGTCTGGACCCCTCCCCAGAGCTCCTGCACGACCACCAACCGGCCGACCCCACCACCGGCAGGGCCAAACGCAAAGCCGCGTAACGCGACCCAACAGCGAGCGCCTGAGCCCTGCCGGTGCGTTGGCGCGGCTGTCGGAAATCGATCAAAGAGGCACTCTCGCCGTTGGCCCTCGGACGGAGCAGCTGACAGCGGGCTCTTGAAGACACTGGGGTACGCTGTCCTTATGGGTGCTTTCGTACCAGGAGGGCAGGCGGGAGAGGAGTCGCAACGCCTGACTCACGAAGCCGAGGTTCAGGCCGCTCAGCGGCGTGAGGCGCGTGCCTCTAAGCGATCCAACCGTCCCTCGCTCATCAAACGGATCCTGCGCAGGCTACGTCGGACGAAATAGCACTCCGCAGCTCTAGCAGGCCTGGGCAGACGGCACGCGTGGCCCAGGCGAAACTTGGAAACTTGCGCAGGATGCTGCGGCTGTCCGAGAGCAGCGCCCGAGCCCGCTTGAGTGTTATATGCGCGGGCGATGGCCGGATGCTGACGAGCTCCCCCCGGCCGACATGGCGCGGGCTCGGCCACCCGCTCATCCTCAGTATGGAGCTCGAGCCATTCGCGGTCTGCACAGATGGTGCTGCCTCAGCGCGTCACCTAGTCGCTTCCAGTTTTGTCGCCGACGCGGCACAACAGGCTCAGTGCTGCTTCGGGCTAATAGGGGCAGCCTGGCCAGACCTGCTTCGGTACCGAGAGGTCGACGGTCCGCTGCGGGTTCAACCCTCCCGCTCTCTCGCTATCGATCGTGCTGTTGGCGGAGCAGAGTGCCCGCGCGAGGGGCTCGCCCGACGGCCACGGACGCCGGCGGAATTGGAACGCGAGCTAAACCGCGACGCGAGATCGGCGTGCCAGCGCCCACAGGAAGATGCCGGCGATCACCGCGACCACCGCGATCTCCCAGAAATGGTCTTGCGGCAGGCGCGTTTCGTTGCCATCGGCATCGATGATGCTCACGGGACCGAGCCGGCGATACGCAGGCACTCGGCCGCTTCCAGCCAGATCCGCCGGGACAAACGTGGTCCCCGAGGGATGACTGGGGGTTCCGCTGACTGCAGCTTCGATGGCGCGATCGAGCGCGCGCGACGCCGCGGCGAAAGTGTTGGTTCTTGGGCTGTCTACGGTCGCCATCCTGCGATCATCTCTTCAAAGCCGTTCTCGACAAGATTACGCGCCTCCATAAGAGCGTCAAACGGCTCGCCCTCATGGAAGAGTTCTGGGGGTTGGCGTCTCCTTCCGTCGCGGTCGCACCGGTGCATGTGGTGGTCAGGCGGCGCGTGGGAGTTGTCGAAGACCCGAACCGCCGTCGCGCTGCCCGCTGGATCAAGGTGGCGGAGGACAACCGAGTAGCGGAAGACAGTCGCAGGACGTCCGCGGACCTCGAACTCGACGAGCTCGTCCGCATCGTGAGACAGCTGCAACCGGAAGATCGGCATCGGCAGCCCGGCGATACGAGTGGACTCGGCGGCGAAACCGTCGGACCGATCGATACAGGCCAGCCAGGGAGCTGCGCAGATTTTGCGCACACCTCACGCGCGAAACCGCGCTTTCCGGCGCTCCGTTCGCAAAACGCGAACCAGGTCCCCTTTGCAGACGGGGCTTACCAGAGCCTCAGCCGCTCGATCACCGTCAGCTCACGCGTCCGTCGGGGCCGAGCTCGAACCCGCGTAGGTGAAACCGCGAGGCCAGCAGCTCGGGAATGGCCTCGCGCGGCCGCTCGGAGACCTCGGTCCGACGTCCGGGCGACTGCAACGTGAGCTGAAGCGGGCCGCTCCAGTCGCTGATCAACTCACGGACGCCGTCCGAGTGGTGGACGGACGCAATCAGCCCGAACACGAACGGCGAGCCGGGGTTCGTGCACACCCACCAGTTACTGGTCTCTATGTCGACCTCCGGGACGGGCTGCGGGACGAACGCGTAGACGTCGGACCAGTTCCCGTTCGCGCGCGTTTGCAGGACGAGCTCCGGGCCCTCCTCGACCACGCGGAAGCTCCACCCGGATTGCTCGTGGCGCGCGCCGGAGTCGGGACCGAACGGGATCGGGTCAAGGAGCGTCCCGAGGCCGAAGCCGACGTCGGCGTGCCACACGTGTCCGGCGTCGTCGGTCACCCGCAGCACCAGATGCGCTCGGGGGCGCACAGCGCCCGGCGGCGCGCCGGCGCGCACGCGCGCGAGCATCCGCTCGACCCTTAGCCCGACATGCTCCAGCGCCGAGGCGAGCAGCAGGTTGTGCTCGAAGCAGTAGCCGCCGCGGCGCTCGCGCACGAGCTTGCGCTCGAGGTCCTCCTGGGCCAGCGAGACCGGGATTCCCCGATGCGGGTCGAGGTTCTCGAACGGGATCGACGTCGCATGCGCCCGATGCACGCTGTGGAGCGTCACCGGGTCGGCTTCGCCGAGTCCGATCCGCTCGAGGTAGGCGCCGAAGTCGAGCATGCCCGGCAAGGCTAGTCGGCGCCCCGCCTACCTGCCGATCCGCGAAACCTTGCCCCGCTGCTGGAGGTGGCTGCGCTGCACGAGCGGCGAAAGCTCGGACGCGGGCACGGCCGCGCTGAACAGGTAACCCTGTCCGAGCTCGCAGTCGATGGCACGCAGGAAGTCGAGCTGGTCGGCGGTCTCGATGCCCTCGGCGACGACGCGCAGGCCGAGCGTTTGCGCCATCGTGTGGACGGCCGAGACGAGGCGGCGGGCATCCGGATCGTCCGCCAGGCCGGCGATGAAGCCGCGGTCCACCTTCAGGACCTTCGGCCGCAGGCGCTGGAGGTAGCGCAACGTCGAGTAACCCATCCCGAAGTCGTCGATGGCGATCGCGATGCCGGCTTCGGTGAGCTGGGCCACCGTGTCCTCGACCGGGGTCAGGTTGCTCGCGAACGAGTGCTCGGTGATCTCCAGCGTGAGTTGATGGGGAGCAAGGCCGCACGCGGCGATGTCGGCCAAGACCTCCTCGGCGAATCCGTCGCGCGTGAGCTGGCGAGGCGAGACGTTGACGCTGACGAACAGGCGATCCTTGCGGTGAGACCACGCGAGCCGGGAGAGGTCGGCGGCGGCGGTGGTCAGCACGTACTGCCCGAGCAGCGAGATGCTGCCCGCCTGCTCGGCCAACGGGATGAACACCTCCGGCGAGATCGCGCCGAGCTCCGGATGGGTCCACCGGAGCAGCGCTTCGAAGCCTCGCGTCCGACCCTCCGCGAGGTCGACGATCGGTTGGTAGTGGACCTGGAACTGGCTCAGATCCGGGCTGGCGATCTGCTCGCGGATGTTGAGGTACCGGATGACCTCCAACCGCTCGGCGTCCTGAAGGATCGTGACGCCGGTCGTCGTCTGCTTGTCCTCTTTGGCGCGGTACATGGCGGCGTCGGCGTGGGCGAGAAGGGCACCCGCCGTCTGCGAGGGCTCGGCCAACACGATGCCGACGCTGGCCGCGACCGTGTACCGCTCGCCGCCCGCCTCGAGCGGCGCGTCGAACGCGCTGAGCAGGCGCCCGACGAACGCCTCGCGGTAGGCCTCGCTGAACCCGGTGGCGACCACCGCGAACTCGTCGCCGCCGAGCCGGACAACGAGGTCGTCCCCGCGTACCGTGCCCGCCAGCCGCGCCGCCGCCTGGCGCAGTATCTCGTCGCCGACCGCGTGGCCATGATTGTCGTTGATCAGCTTGAAGTCGTTGAGATCGAGCAGGGCGACGGCAACCGGCCATTGGCGGCGATCGGGGAGCACCGTGGTCAGTCGCTCCATCAGCGCCAGGCGGTTCGCGAGTCCGGTAAGGGCGTCGCGGCGAAGGGCCGACTCGAGCCTCGTCTCCCGCTCGCGCAGCCCATTGACCAGCCGCTGCTTGTCGCGCGAGCTCGCGTACTGCCGAGCCATCAGCGTGATCGCAACCAGCAGCGCCGGTAAGACCTGCTGGGACGGCATTCCCTGGCCGCGAACGATGATCACCACGGTCATCCCGATGCAGACGAGAAGCGGCAAGAACGGCGCGGCGCCCACCCCCCAGCGAATGCGCTCGAGTCGAGCGAGGGTGCGCTGTCCGCGCAGCGCCGGCAGTGCGGTGGCGAGGACCAGCAACAGCAGCCCGCTCTGGTCCAGCAGCACCGATGTCGCGCTGTACGGTGAGCGCCCGGAGAGCAGCAGCCAGGTGTCCCCCGCGGCAATCGCCGTCAAACCGCCGGCGATCCCGCCCACCGTGATCACCACCGACGCCGAGCAGCGCGACAGGACGGTGAGCGCCGTGGCAACGACGCACACGTCACCCGCGGCGGTGATCAGCGCCATCGTCTCGCCGCCCCCTCCCTGGCCGAGACGGAGGCCGACATGCTGACCCGCCAATCCGGCGACCAGGTACCACAGCGAGGCGACTGCGAACAACCCGTCGGCGATCGCTCGAACGCGGTAACCCGTGCGCTGAGACCCGGCCGGAACCAACATCAGGCCGGCGATCGTGAACGGCGCATAGACGAGCGCCACGCCGTCGGCGGCCCAGGGATGAGCCGGGGCGTGCCCCGCCACGAGCTCGTACACCACGGCCATCACGCCCGAGGTGAACGCAGCCCCCAGGGCAGCCAGGAGCAGACGCCTGGTCCGGCGCAGCGGATCGTGGCGGCGCGGGCCGTAGGCGAGCAGCGCCCCGATGACGACGACCGTCACGCAATTCACCAGCGCCGCGGCGTCATTGCCCTGCAGGGCAAGAGCGAGGCTTCCGGCGCCGCCCACCACGCCGGCCACGGTCAGCGCCCACGCCCGGGTGCGGCGGGCCGAGGGGGGCAGGCCAGGCCGCGACGAGCTAGGGGCGCTTTCGTCCATGCGTTCCCATCGGCGGGAGCGCCAACGAATTCGACCGCAGGTTCTCCGCATCCTGGCCACGGGAAAACCCCGGCTGAGCTCATTGGTACTAACTACTGGCTCGGCGGCCTTGCCGAGCCCCCGACCCGCGCGGCGGCGCCCATCAGATCCTGGCCGCCGAGCGCAGCCTCGGGATCCACGAACGTCTGGATCAGCAATCCGTCGACCGTCGCGATCATCACCGCTGCCAGAAGGCGTGCGTCCTCGGCTGGGCAGTGCGCCACCGCGGCTTCGCTGAGCCAGCCGGCGAGGCGGGCGCGCTGCCTGTCGTAGTGACCGGCGAGCTGCGCCCGGAGCTGCGGCGCGCGGGCGCTCCGGGCCAGGGCTTCGATGAACGCCTGGTAGTAGGGCCGGATCTCCGCGGCCCGGTCGAGCACGGCGGCGAGTGAGCTCAGCATCGGGAGCGCGCCCGTGCCAGGCTCGGGGGGCGCCGTGGCGATGATCTCCTGCGCCCATTCTTCGAGCGCCAGCCCGATCGCTTCGTTCAGCAGGCCTTCCTTGGAGCCGAAGTGGTAGCCGATCGATCCGAGGTTCGTGCCCGAGGCGGCCACGAGGTCGCGCGCGGTGATGTTCCCGTAGTCGCGCTCGCGGAGAAGCCGCAGCGCGGCGGCGAGCAGCTTCGTGCGATGGGTGGCGCGGGTGGTAGACGACACGATTTTGAACAATGTATTATACGTCGTATAACATCATGGCAGCCAGACCGGACACCACCCGACCCATGGCAGAGCCGCACGATCAGCCCCCGCTGCGCCGGGCCACGCCGGCCGATATCGCGCCGCTCAGCGCGATGCTCGCCGCCGCGTTCTTCGAGGACCCGCCGTTCGTCTGGATGATGCCGAACGCCCGGCGGCGCGCTCAGCAGCTACGCCGCTTCTTCGAGATCGAGCTGCACCACGTCGGCCTCGCCCGCGGCGAGGTCTGGACCACAGACGATCTGTCCGGCGCCGCCGTGTCCACGCCGCCTGGAAGGTGGCGGCTCCCGTGGACGACCCAGATCCGGCTCGGGCGGTCCTACTGGGGCGCGTTCGGCCTGCGCCTGCCCAAGGCCACGCTGCTGCTCGCCCGGCTGGAGGCACGCCACCCACGGCGGGGGCATCATTACCTCCCCTTCGTCGGCGTCGCCCCCGAGCGGCAGGGACGGGGGCTCGGCACCGCAGTGATGCGGCCCACGCTCGAGCGCGCCGACCACGAAGGGCTTCCGGCCTATCTCGAGGGAACGTGCGCGGGCAACGTCAGGCTGTATGAGCGGCTTGGCTTTCGCGTGATCGACGAGCTGCACTACGGGGGAGCCGAGCCACTGCGCCTGATGCTCCGCCCGCCGTCGGGAGGCTGAACCCGGCTGGCGGTGAACGTGCGGCGCTCGTCGCGGGCGTCGGCGCCTGGCTGCACGGTAAAGCCGTCTAGCAGGCTCACGAGCTGCCTCCACGAAGCGCCCTCGACCGGGTGGTACTCGCCGGTGATGAACTCGATCTCGTCGAGTCGCGAGCACGCCCGCAGCGCTGCGTGCTCGGCGCCCTCGACATCCAGCTTGACGATCTTCCGCGGGCCGCCGCGGGCTATCAGATCATCGAGGGTGACCGCCGGGACCCGGATCCCTTCCCCGGCCGCGAGCGCCGTGCTCGACGCCCAGGATTGACGCGCGATCCACAGCGTCGTCTCCCCCGGACGATCGCTCACTGCCGCGTTGACGATCTCGATGCTCTCGTGCCCCCGCAAGTTGCGGCGGGCCACCTCAGTCGTGGCGGGATCGGCTTCGACCGCCACGATCCGCGCTTGCGGATACCGGCGCGCGAACCACAGGGCAGTCGCGCCGATGTTGGCCCCCAGGTCAAGGATCAGGTCAGGGTCAGCAGGGAGCTGGGGATCGTCGTATGACTCGTCGACCAGGACCTCGAGGATGACCAGCATCTCGCTGTAGTCGCGCACGGCGAGCTCGCCGTAGCTCCCCCTCATCACGAAGCTGCGCCGCGGCCGCCATCCCCAGCGGTCGCCGAGAAAGCACGTCAGGAACAGCATGGTCTGGCGGATCCGCTCCCGCCGAGACGCCGCCTGCCGGGCCAGCCTGCGAAACCGCGGAAGCCAGTAGAGCAGCGCGTCGGCCGTCTCCCGCATCGCCCTCAAGCCGCGCACCGGCGTGCAGTATGTCAGCGGTGCCTGCGCCGGCGGCATCCTTCGCCACGCGTGGGCGGTGCCACAATGGCGCCCGGTGCCGTGCGGATAGCGCTGATCGTTGCAGGCGAGCTCTCGCCGGAGCAGCACTCCGGGACCCCGGCGGCGCTCGCGCGGGGCTTTGAGAGCTGCGGTCACGAGGTCGTGCCCGTCGAGGTCGAGGTCCCGGCTGCCGCAAACCGGCTCGTGCGGCGGGTGATCGCGGGCCGCCTGCTGCTGGAGCTCAGAGGCTCGGCCTCGTTCGACGCCCTGCAGACGCTGGCGTTGACGACGGCCGAGTACTGCCGGCTGTCCTCGCGCCAGCTCGCGCGAGTGTGGCGCGCTCGCGCCGTTCGCGCCGACGTGCTGGTGCAGTACGGCACCACGTTCCTTCCCCCGGCCGGGGGGCGAATGGTGACCTACGAGGACATGACCAGCGTGCAGGCGGCGAGATACCCCTACTGGCCGGTCGGCCAGCTGCCTCGCCGGGCGCTCGATCGCCGGATCCGACACCAAGGGATGGTGTATGCGCGCACCACCCGCTGCTGTGCGACCACGGAATGGCCGGCCTCGTCCATCGTCGAGGACTTCGGCGTGGATCCGAGCAAGGTGAGGGTGGTCGGGGTCGGGCGCAACTACCGCCCGGAGGCGCGAACCACGCGTGACTGGCGCCGGGCGCGATACCTGTTCGTCGGCCGCGACTGGGAGCGCAAGAACGGTCCTGGCCTGCTCGAGGCGTTCGCGCGGGTGCGCGAGCACCTCCCCCACGCCGAGCTGGACATCGTGGGGCCCGCGGCAGCGCCTGAGCCGCCCGGCGTGAGATCCCATGGCAATCTGTACTTCAGCCGGGAGCAAGATCGCCGGCGCATGGAGAGCCTGTACGACACCGCCACCTGCTTCGTCTTGCCGTCGCTGTGCGAACCCTCCGGCGTGAGCTACCTCGAGGCGATGAGCGCCGGGCTTCCCGTCATCGTCAGCGCGGAAGGCGGAAGCCGCTACGTTGTCGGCGAGGCCGGCGTGGTCGTCGATCCACGTGACGTGGACGGCCTCGCCGCGGCGATGATCCGGCTCACCGATCCGGCGGTCGCAGCGCCGCTCGCCAGCGCAGCCCTCGAGCGGGCCGCGGCGCACGACTGGACGACGGTGACGCGCCAGATGCTGGCCGACCTATAGTGGCGAGTCAGGCGCCGGACGCCCGGGTCGAATGGATGGCGGCACCAGATCGCGAACCCAATCAGCCGCGCCAGGATCTCCTGGCGATGATGCCGTTCGCCGTCCTGCTCGGTATCGAGCTCGAGGTCACGGACCCCAGCCAGGTCGTCGGCGGCCTGAGCTGGCGTGAGGATCTCTGCACCACCGAGGGATTGCTGCACGGGGGCGCGTTGATGTCGCTGGCCGACAGCCTCGGCGGGCTGTGCGCATACCTCAACCTTCCGAGTGGCGCCGGAACCGCCACGATCTCCTCGTCGACGAACCTCTTGCGCGCGGTGCGAAAGGGTCGCGTCAGCGGTCGGGCTCGGCCGCTCCGGGTCGGGCGGAGCGTGATCGTGGTTCAGACCGAGCTTCAGGACCAGGGCGGAAAGCTGGTCGCGCAGACGACGCAGGCCCAAGCGGTCATCGCGCGATAGCCGGCGAGGCGTCGATCCGAAGAGCTACTCGGGGCAGACGTAGGAGCCGAACACCGGCGCGCCGATCCGGCGCCCCTCGTCGTCGAACGCCACGAAGACCAAGGTGCCGGCCCGCGCGGGCTCGTCCGCGGCGAGCGTTACGAGCGCGTTGATTGCGTCGCTCTCACTCTCAAAGGAGGCGACCAGCGTGCCGGTATCGAAGATCGAGTAATGCATGACGATCACCTACATAGATCGGCCGCTGAGCTCGCATCGTGAAGGGCTGCACACAGCCATGCACGAGCGGCCGCGGTCAACCGTGGCGCGCACGCCCTCGCGCTCAACCGTGGCGCACAGGCCCTCGCGCCACCTCAGCCCACACGCGGTAGCGGCCGTCGCGCTCCCGCTCGGTTCCCCAGCACGCCGACACGTTCTCCACCACGCGCAGGCCGAACCCGCCGATGACCTGGCCATCGGTCGCCGGCTCGGCGCATTGAGGGGTCCTGTGGGGGTCGGAGACCGAGCAGACCACCGCCTCGGGCCCAATCTGCAGCTCGACCGAGATCATGTCTCCCTGAATGCAACCGGAGTGCATGACGGCGTTGCTCACGAGCTCGCTGGCCACGAGCATCACGTCGCCGATGACCCATTGGTCGTCGCCGCGGTCGGCCAGCGCGTGCCGGACCGCCGCGGGAGCCATTCGATCGCAGGGAAGCTCGAGCCTGAGATCTGAGGCACTCTCAGACACACTTTGGGAGTTCCCGGACCGCTGGGTTGTAAACCAACGTAATGTGGCCCTGGTTCCGGGTTCGCTCCCGGACCGGTCGCGGCCATTTCAAGCACAGAGATTGACCCGTCAACTACAATGACCTCCATGGAGACGATCGCAGCAAACCGCCTGGACGGCGTGGCCCTGGATGCATGGCGCAGCTACCTGCGAAGCCACGCGTCGATCTTGCGCATACTCGACGCCGAGCTGGCGGCGCAGCATGGCATGACCACGCGCGATTACGAGGTCCTGCTCTATCTCGCCCAGGCTCCAGACCGAAGGCTGCCGATGTCGGCGCTGGCCGAGCGGACGATGCTCACCCGCTCGGGAATCACGCGCCTGGTCGACGGCCTCGTAGCGTCCGGACTGATCGAGCGAGCGTCGTGTCCGAGCGACGCGCGGATCTCCTACGCGCAGCTGACCGACGAGGGATACGAGAGATTGCGTCAGGCCGGATGCACGCACGTGGCGAGCATCCGCCGGTTGTTCCTCGAGCACTTCACGCCCGAGGAGATCGACCAGCTGGCCTCGCTCCTGGCCCGCCTTCCCGGCGCACAGGGCGGCGGCTCGTGCACCGTCGACTAGCTCGCCGGCCCTAGCCGCGGCGCATCAACCGTCCGACGGCGGCCATCAACTCTTCGGTCTTGGCGTCCCGTTCGCGGCCTTCGGCTCCGACGACGCAGTGATGAGCGTGGTCGTCGAGCAGCCCCAGCGCGACCTTGTCGAGGGCTGCCTGTACGGCCGAGATCTGGGTGAGCACGTCGATGCAGTAGCGATCGTCTTCGACCATCCGCTCGATCCCGCCCACCTGTCCCGCGATACGCCGTAGGCGCTTGATGAGCTGTTCCTTGGAAGCCGCGTACCCGCGCGGCGGGGTGGTTGGAGGCGTCATGCCGGGAGGTTACCATATACCCTCTGGGGGTATCTGATAGGCTCTCTGACATGGCTAGCGGAGCGACTTGGTGACCCCGGTAATCGACTTCGTCTGGCACGGCCTTCGTGACGCGTTCCTGATGGCCTGGGAGGTGTGGTGGGCGCTGGTGCTCGGCTTCTTCATCTCGGCGATCGTCCAGGCCTGGGTACCGCGTGAGCGCGTCGAACGCACGCTCGCCGGCCGTGGCCTGAGGCCCCTCGCCACCGCCACCGGGCTCGGCGCAGCCTCCTCCTCGTGCTCCTACGCGGCGATCGCGATCGGCAAGAGCCTGTTCCAGAAGGGCGCGTCGGCCGCCTCTTCGCTTGCCTTCCAGTTCGCCTCGACCAACCTCGTGTGGGAGCTGGGGCTGGTGCTTTGGGTGCTCATCGGCTGGCAGTTCGCCCTGGCTGAGTACCTCGGCGGCTTCGTGATGATCGCCCTGATGGCGGGGCTCCTGCGCGTCTTCGTCTCGCGCCGCTCGGAGGATCAGGCGCGGGAGCACGCCCGCGCGGCCGCTACCGGTCACCAGCACCGCGCCGCACAGTCGCACGCCGCCTGGCGCGAGCGGCTGGTGAGCGCATCGGCCTGGTCCGACGTGGCGCACAACTTCCGCGGGGACTGGAAGATGCTCTGGAAGGAAGTCACGGGTGGCTTCCTGCTCGCCGGCTTTGTCACTCAGCTCGGTAACAACTTCTTCAACGGGCTGTTCCTGGTCGGCTCGCCCCACATCGTGCAAACGGTGTGGGGTGCGTTCATCGGTCCCGTCATCGCCATTGTCAGCTTCGTGTGCTCGGTCGGCAACGTTCCGCTCGCCGCCGTCCTGTGGAGCGGCGGGATCAGCTTCGCCGGTGTGATCGCATTCATCTTCGCCGACCTGATCGTGCTGCCCGTGCTTGCGGCTTACCGCAAGTACTACGGCCTGAGCTATGCGCTTCGCATCACGGCGCTCATGTTCACCACGATGGTCCTGGCTGCGCTGATCATCAACGTTGTGTTCGGCGCCTCCGGGCTCATACCATCCGGCCCGCGCCCTACCGGCGCCGACGTCTTCGGCTCGATCTCCGTCAACTACGAGCTCGTCTTGAACGTCGTGGGGATCGTCATCTTCGCCACTCTGTTCTGGCTCACGGTCCGGCGCGGCGCAACCGACCCGGTCTGCGGGATGAAGGTCGATCGCGAAAAGGCGCACAACGCGAGCTTTGCCGGCCACACGTTCTCGTTCTGCTCGGAGCACTGCCGGCGCAAGTTCGCAGCCGCGCCGGACCGCTACGCACGGTCGGCCACGCGCGGCACGCGTGGATCTCAGGCGGCGCGAAGCCGGCGGGCAGTCGTTGGCTCGGCGACGCCCTCCAGCGAGGTGAAGTAGTCGAGCGCCGTGTCGTGCCAGCTCGCGTGCTTGGCCTCGAACAGGTCATGCGCCTTCGAGCGTGGCCAACCGCGCGGGAGCATCGTCTCGGGCAGATCGGGATCGAGAAACGGGAACTTGCGCCACGCGTGGACCAGCCGCGTCTGCGCTTCGAACACCGCTTCAGGCGTCTTCGGCCGCAGGTGCTGGAATCGCGAGATGAACTCGCGGTAGGTGCCAGCTACCGCGTCGAGGTCCCACCCGTTGGCAACGACCTCCTCCACCCGCCCAACTTCACCGAACCGGGCATGAAAGGATTGAACCTCCGCCGCCGCATTGCCGTCGGCCATGGTCCGTAGCTCCGCTTCGCGCTCGACGTGCGGAGAGACGTACACGCCGCCCCCGAGCGAGCCGAATCCGGCCCAGGCCAGCTGGGTTCGGAGCTGGTGACGGATGTGCCGGGACTCCTCGGGCACCCGTAGAACGACGAGCAGCCACTGGCCATCCCACTCCCATGGCTGGCCGAAGCTGTAGATCCGCTCGGCGCCGGAGGTGAGTATCGCCGCCGTCCCCGGGGTGAGATGGACACGCGAGCGGCGCCCGTGTCGCTCCGTGCGGAGCCATCCATCCGCGATGCTGCGCGCAAGCGCTTGGCGAGCGGCCTGCGGCTTGTAGTCGAGCCCACCGAGCGCGCCGATCAGCGTCTCCTGCCACGCACTCCCGGATGTCGGCAGAACGTACTCTCCGAGTACGGTGAGCAGCGCGGAACGGGCAGCCGGAGCCCCGACCGACCGTCTTCGCAGGGGATCGTTCACCGCAACGGAGCATAGTCCGCGAAAGGAGGGCCCAGTGACGGGCGAACCAGAGACGACGAGGCGGCCTGCCGATACCGCCTCGGTCCTGACGTATCGAACCGCCGTGCAGGACGCGAACGTCGCCGGCAACGTCCACGGCGGCTGGATCATGAAGCTCTGTGACGACGTCGCGGTCATCGCGGCCACGCGACTCGCGCGTCGCCGGGTCGTGACGGCCACCGTCGACAGCTTGAAGTTCCGCTCCGCGGTTCAGGTGGGCGATGTGATCACGCTGCGCGCGGCCGTGAATGCCGCCTGGAGGACCTCGATGGAGGTCGGGGTTCACGTGCAGGCAGAGAACGTCTCCACCGGGCTCCTCACGCATGTGTGCTCCGCGTACCTGACGTTGGTGGCGCTCGACGAGGAGGGGCGGCCGACCGCGGTTCCGCAGCTCGTCCCGGTCTCACCGGAAGAGAGACGGCGCCACGAAGACGCGAACACACGTCGCGAGATCAGGCTCGCGGCGCCCGAGGAGCTTCGGCGAGATCGCGGTTGATCGCGGGCGGTCTGCGGCGTGGTTACTGATCCGCGTCGCGCAGCTTGTAGCGCTGGATCTTGCCGGTCAAGGTCTTCGGGAGGTCCTCGACGAAGTCGAAGAAATGAGGATATTCGTAGCGGCGCAGCCGCTCCTTGCACCACTCCTGCAGCTCCGATTCCAACTCCTCCTGCGCCCGGTCGTGCTCGCGACAGACGACGTAGGCCTTCACGCGCGTGGTCTCCTCCACCTGCACGCCTACGGCGGCGGCCTCGATGACGAGCGGGTGCTCGGCGAGCGTGTTCTCGACCTCGATCGGTGAAACCCACAGGCCCCCGACCTTGATCATGTCGTCGGCACGTCCCTCGTAGACGTAGCCGCCCTCCTCGGCGCGTCGATAGCGGTCACCCGTGAAGAACCAGTCGCCCTTCACCGTCGTCTTGGTCTTCTCGTGCTGGTGCCAGTAGAAGGCATGCGCTGAATCACCCCTAACGTGGAGGTTGCCAACCTCTCCCTCAGGCACCTCGCGGCCGTCCTCGTCGAGCAGCTTGACCTCGTAGCCGGGCACCGGCTCGCCGC
This sequence comes from uncultured Solirubrobacterales bacterium, assembly GCA_963818675.1. GTDB lineage: Bacteria > Actinomycetota > Thermoleophilia > Solirubrobacterales > Solirubrobacteraceae > Palsa-465. The sequence continues at coordinate 364,367 of CAWFTE010000010.1, read as the reverse complement.
TGGTGCCAGGCGCGATGTGGCCGGGCCGGTTCGAGCAGTAGATGTGCAACATCTCGGTGGAGCCGATTCCGTCGAGGATCTCCAGGCCGAACGTCTCCCTCCACCGTCGTAGCACCGTCGGCGACAGCGGCTCGGCGGCGGAGGCGCAGCGACGCACGCTCGACAGGTCGTAGTCGCGGGCGTCGGGAAGGTTGAGCATCGCGTTGTAGAGCGTCGGGACCGAAAAGAACAGCGTGGGGTGCAGCCTCGCCGTCGTTTCGAGAGCGCCCCGGGGGTTGGCGCGCCCAGGCATAAGCACCGTCGTCGCGCCGGCGGAGTAAGGGAACGAGAGGCTGTTACCCATGCCGTAGGCGTGGTACAGCTTGGTGGTCGACAGGGTGGTGTCCGATTCCTCGATCTCGAGGATGTGGCGAGCGTATGTCTGGCACGTGTAGGGGATGTCGTGCTGGAGGTGCACCACTCCCTTCGGCTTCCCGGTCGAACCCGAGGAGTAGAGCCAGAACGCGACGTCGTCGCGATGCGTCTCGAGCGTCTCCACTTCTGCGCCCTTGTGCTCGGCCAGCACCTCGTCCAGTGGGACCGCCCCGTCGCTCTCGCCGTTGGCCGACCAGATCCTTGGACGGGCGGGGACCTCGCGCAGCGCCTCGGCGAGCTTCTCGCCGACCGTGGTCTCGACGACCACTACTTCGGCATACGAGTCGCGCAGGTAGTGAGCGAAGTTCTGGGGGTTATCCAGAAACGACACCGGCACGGGGACAGCGCCGATCCGCATCGCCCCGAGGAAGGCGGTCGGCCAGGCCGGAGTGTCATCGAGGATCAGAAGGACGCGCTCCTCCCGTCGCACGCCGGCCTCGCGCAGGGCAGCCGCAAATGCATGCGTCCGTGCGACCAGCTCGGCGTAGGTGACCGTGTCCGAGCCGCAGTGGATTACAACCTTCTCGCCGCGCCCGGCCTCGAGATTGTGGTCGAGGACCTCGCAGGCGTTGTAGCGCTCGGGCACCTCTTCCAGGGTCGCGGTAGCCATCTTCGTCTCCTTTACCTCGCCGGGCGCGGCGCGCGATGCCGCACGACCACGGACTTTGCCTCCGTGTACTGCTCCAGGGCTTCGCGACCATGCTCCTTGCCATAGCCGCTTGCGCCGACACCTCCGAACGGCAGCTCGTCGTAGAGACGCTGGGGGCAGTTGATCCAGGTATAACCGGACTCAAGGCGCCCGGCGGCATGGGTGGCGGCGTCGAGGTCCCGAGTCCAGATCGACGAGCCGAGTCCGAACGGCGACGCGTTCGCGCGCTCGATGGCCTCGTCGAGGTCGGACACCGACCAGACCGGTAATACCGGTCCCAACACCTCCTCGGTGGCCAGCCTCGACTGATGCTCGGGTGCGGTTATGACCGTGGGCTCGAAGTACCAGCCGCCGGCGAGCTCATCGGCTTCAGGGCGCCCACCGCCGGTGAGCACCTCACCGCCGGATTCGATCCCGTCGGCGAGCTGCGCTTCGAGCCGGTCCCGGATGGCCTCCGTGTGGAGGGGCCCGAGAACCGTCCCGCCCATCGTGGGAGGACCGACCTTCAGTTGCGCCACGCGGTCGAGAAGCCGCTCGAGGAACGTCTCGCGAGCCTCTTCGACGCAATACACCCGCTTCACGGCCAGGCAGGATTGGCCGGCGTTGAAGAATCGCCCCACGCTGGCCGCGCTGGCGGCGGCGTCGAGGTCCGCGTCTTCGCACACGATGAAGGGGTCCGACCCGCTGAGCTCGAGCGCGACCCGCTTGGCCCCGGCGGCCGCAGCGGCGGCGACGCGCTCGCCCGTCGCGGTCGTTCCGGTGAACGCCACCTTGCGGACGGCGGGACTGCGGACCAGTGCCTCACCCGCCTGCGAACCGCCACAGATGACGTTGAGCACGCCTGCGGGCAAACCTGCCTCGTGCAGCAACTCGGCGATCCGCAGTGTCGTGAGCGGGGTAGTCGGAGCGGGCTTCGCCACTACGGTGTTTCCGGCCACGAGCGCTGGGGCGATCTTGTTGGCGAGCAGGAGCGTCGGGAAGTTCCACGCCACCACAGCCGCCACGACGCCGAGCGGGCGGCGGACGACCAGGCCGTAGGTGTTGTGCTCGAGGTCGGGCACGTGACTACCCCGAAGGTCCCGCGCCAGTCCGGCGAAGTGCTCGAGCGTCGTGACGAAGCGGTGGATCTCGAGCCCGGCCTCGCGCAGCGTCTTGCCGTGCTCGGCCGTCAGCAGTCGCGCCAGCTCGTCGCGGTGGGCCAGCACCTGTCGAGCGCCACGATGCAGTAGCTCGCCGCGGCGACTGGCCCGCGTGTTCGACCAGGCCGTCAATGCGCCGGCCGCGGCGTCCACGGCGGCCTCAACGTCGGACGCCGTGGCTACGGGCACGGTGTCGACCGGCTCACCCCCGGCGGGGCTGGCTACCGTCGTTCGCTCTCGTTCGGACCCGGTGAACTCGCCGGCGATGAACATCTCGGCCACAGAAGCCTCCCTTGCCGGACCCTCGGCCGCTCCGCCGACGATATCAATTTGTGACCCACCCAGCACGGCGCAGCGCAGCGCGACGCGGTGCAGCGCAGGGCTACGCACTCACCAGGCGTCCGGCGCGTACTCGGCGCGCAGCGACTCGAAGTCGACCGGCTCGCCGCACTGACCGCAGTGAAGCTCGGGCGTCGCCAGGGCGCCGCATTCCTTGTGATACAGGCGGACCGGCGGCTCGTCGACCTTGTAGGAGTCGCCCCACCGCATCAGCGTGAGCAGCACCGGGTACAGGTCCATCCCCTTCTGTGTGAGCCGGTATTCGTAGCGGACGGGAGCCTCTTGGTAGCGAGCCCGCTCGAAGATGCCCTCGTCGGTGAGGCGTCCGAGGCGGTTCGACAGGACGTTGCGTCCGACGCCCAGGCGCTGCTGGAAGGCATCGAAGCGCCGCGTCCCGCGGAACGCCTCGCGAATGATCAGCATCGTCCACCGCTCGCCGATGACCGCCCAGGTCCGCGCGAGCGAGCAGTAGACCTCGTTCAGGCACTCGTGCTTCATCGTCGCGGCGCGCGGAGCAGGCTCCGCCTGAGGTTTGCCTTCTTGGCTGGCCGGAGGGCTCATCATCGAGTACGAGGTTGTACCGCCCTGAGCGTACCGGCACGCCCACCCGGACCTCCACCGGTGCCGGGCACGTACGGGCGGAGTGCGCCGGTCGCGCGGCCGCGGCTATTCGCGGGCGCGCCTGCGAATGACGACCGCCTTCTGATCGGTGTAGTAGTCGAACGCCTCCGACCCGTGCTCCTTGCCGAAGCCACTTGCCTTGACCCCCCCGAACGGCAGCTCGTCGTAGACCTTGGTCGGCGAGTTGATCCACGTGTAGCCGCACTCCAGACGTTCCGCCGCCTCGGCCGCCGCATCCAGATTCGAAGTCCACACCGAGGACCCGAGCCCGAACGGCGAGGTGTTGGCGCGCTCGATCGCCTCGTCGAGGTCGCGCACGCGCCAGATCGGGAGGGCGGGTCCGAACACCTCCTCGGTGGCCATCGGCGAGTCGTGCGGCGGCTCGAGCACGATCGTCGGCTCGTGGAACCAGCCGTCGCGCAGCTCCTCGCGATCCGGCCGCCCGCCCCCGGCCAGAGCCTCCCCGCCCGCCTCCAGCGTCCGGCGCAGCTGGTCCTCGAGCAGGTCGCGTTGTCTCTCTGAGTGCAGCGGCCCGAGCTGCACACCGTCCTCGGTGCCCGGCCCGACCGTGAGGCGGCGAGCTTTCTGGACGACAGCCTCGACGACCTCGTCGGCCACCGACTCGGCCACGAACAAGCGCTTGACGGCCAGGCAGGCCTGCCCGCAATTGAAGAAGCGTCCCATCGACGCGGCGCTCGCCGCCCGGCGAAGGTCGGCGTCCTCGAGGATGATCATCGGGTCCGAGCCGCCGAGCTCGAGCGTCAGACGCTTCGTGTCGTTCGCGGCCAGCGACATGATGCGCCGCCCGGTTGGCGTCGAGCCCGTGAAGGCGACCTTGCGCACGAGCGGGTGGGTTACGAGCGCCTCGCCCGCCTCGGCGCCGCGGCCCGTGATGACGTTGAACGTGCCCGCGGGCAGACCGGCCTCGTGCATCACCGCAGCCAGGCGAAGCGTCGTCAGCGGCGTGGAGTCGGCCGGCTTCGCGACGACGGTGTTTCCCGCCACCAGGGCCGGCCCGAGCTTGTTGGAGAGCAGCGTCGTGGGGAAGTTCCACGGGACGATCGCCGCCACCACGCCGAGCGGCCGGCGCAGCACCTGTCCGCTGACGCCCGGATCGAGCCCGAGCACGAAAGCGCCGCGCAGCTGCTTGGCTAGACCGGCGTAGTGCTCGAGCGTCTCGGCGGCCTTGTTCAGCTCGATGCGCGCCTCGCGCAGCGGCTTGCCCTGCTCCGCGGTCAGCAGCGGCGCGAGCTCGTCGATGGCCGCCCGGATCGCATGGGCGGCGCCCGCGACGATCTCCCCGCGCTCCGCCACCCCGCGTCCGGACCACTCGGCAAAGGCGGACTTGGCCGCGCGAACCGCGCGGTCGGCGTCTTCGGCGCTCGAGGCGTTGACTCTGCCAACCAGGCGCTGCGTAGCCGGATCGTGAATCTCGTGGACCGACTCCCCCAGCGGCTCGGCCTTGCCGGAGATGAACGGGCCCAGGTCTACGGAGGTCTCGGTTGTGCTCACGGCGTCCTCCCAGCAGTCCAACTTGACGGTATCGATATGAAACTAAGGCCCAAGGGTAGGCCAACTTCCCGTGGCGGTCGTAGAGATCGAGCAACGGCGGATCGAATACGAAGAAGTCCCGGGCGACTCATCTCAGCCCGCCCTGGTGTTCCTCCACGAGGGGCTCGGCTCGGCCGGTCTGTGGCAAGACTTTCCCGCTCGGGTCGCCACCGCCACCGGACGGCGGGCGCTCGTGTACTCGCGATTCGGCCACGGAGATTCGGATCCGCCGCCGGCTGAGCGCACCCCCGCGTTCATGCACCAGGAGGCACGCGACGTCCTCCCCCGCCTCCTCGCCGCCTGGGACGTGGAGTGCCCGATTTTGGTGGGCCACAGCGACGGGGCTTCGATCGCGCTCATCTATGCCGCAGAGCATCCGGTCGTCGCGCTCGCTTGCCTGGCGCCCCACGTATTCGTCGAGGAGAAGTGCCTGGTCGAGATCAGACGAGCCAAGGCGCTCTACGAACGGGAAGGGCGCCGCGAGCGCATGGCCGCTCACCACAGAAACGTCGATGCCGCCTTCTACGGCTGGAACGACGTGTGGCTGAACCCCGAGTTCAAGGCCTGGAATATCGAGGGGCTGCTTCCGGAGATCACCGCCCCCGTGCTGTTGATCCAGGGTGACGAGGACCCCTACGGCACGCTGGCCCAGATCAACTCGGTGGCAAGCAGGGTGCGTGGCCCGGCCGAGCGCGTTGTGCTGTCCTGCCGGCACGCGCCGCACGTCCAAGCCCCCGAGGAGACGCTGACGGCGGTGACGCGGTTCGTAGCCGCTCATGGCTCGAGGAAGCGGGCGCCCGTCCGGTAGCGCTCCGCCAGCTCCTGGTACTCGCGCGCCGCGCTCTGCACCCAGCGAGCCGACGAGCCGCCGAGCTCCTTCTTGACCCGCGCCGGGGCACCCGCGGCCAGCGAACCCGCCGGGACTTCGCCTCCTTCGCTCACCACCGAGCCGGCGGCCACCATCGCGCCCGCCCCGACGCTCGCGCGCTGGAGCACGATCGCCCCCATGCCGACCAGGGCACCGTCCCCGATCACACAGCCCTCGAGCATCGCCATGTGCCCGACGGTGACGTTCTCGCCGATCACGGTCGGGAGCTCGGACGCACAGTGGATGACCGCGTTGTCCTGCACGCACGCGCCGCGCCCGACTCTGATGCTTCCGAAGTCGCCGCGGAGCACCGTCCCGAACCACACGCTTGCGCCCGCAGCCACTTCGACGTCGCCGATCAGCGTCGCCGTGGGCGCCAACCAAGCCTCTACCGAGACCCGGGGGCGCACGCCGCCGAACTCGACCAGCGTTGCCACCTCAGCTGCCTTCCCGCCGGGCCCGGACGCGAGCCACCGCGTCGCGATGCTCGGCCGTCGCGATCAGCGAGGTCTGCGTGAGGGCCTCGGCCGCCATGCCCGCCTGAAGCGAGGCATCGGCGGCCACGGCCAGCAGTCGTTTTGCCGCGCCGTACGCCTCGGGCGAGCGTTTCAGCGCCGTCTCCGCGCGCCGGCGCGCCGCCGCCACGACATCCCCGTCCGGTACGAGGGCGGTGATCAGGCCCAGCCGCTCGGCGGCGGCCGCCTCGAGCTCCTCGCCCCCAAGGAGGACGTCGCGGGCGCGGGCGAGACCGACGAGCTTGACCAGCCGCGTCACGCCACCGTGGCTGGGGATTATCCCCAGGCGCCCCTCGCGAAAGATGATCCGGGCGCCCGGGGCGACGAGCCTGATGTCACAGGCCAGGGCCAGTTGCGTGCCGGCTCCGGTGACGGCGCCGTTGACCGCCGCGATCACAGGTTTCTCGAGCTGCTCGATCGACGCGATCACCGCGGTGAGCCGGTGCGAGTGCAGGCGGAACGCGCTCGGCGTCCACTCACGCTCGAAGCGGGCGAGATCGCCGCCGGCACAGAACGACTCGCCGGCGCCGGTGATGATGATCGCCCGGGTCTGCGCATCCCCCGCGGCCGTATCGAGCGCGTCGCTCAACGCCTCGGTCAGCTCGTCGTCGAGTGCGTTGCGAGCCTCCGGGCGGTCCAGCGTGAGCAGCAGGACGCCGGCGTCGTCCAGCTCGCTTCGAAGCGGACCGGCGCTCACGCGTCTCTGCGGATCCGCTCGAACGGCGTGCGACACGCCCGGCACACCCACTGCTCGGTGAGCAGCTGCGGTCCCCATTCGCCGATCTGCTCGGTCTCTCGGGAACCGCACCACGGGCAGGTGCGCCCGTCTTCGGAGCTCAGTCCAGTCGCCGCTGCAGGCTGTTCCATCGATCCCACGGCTCCTCGGCGACCTCGACGCGCAGCCCGTTCTCCTCGAGGATCGGAAAGACGTCGCTGCGGAAAGCCTCGCGCATCCCGTCGTTGTCGAGCTTGACCAGCCCTTGGCGCTTCAGCGCCGTGACTCCGGGCTCGTCGGATGGGCCGAACCACATCAGCACCTCGGGCAACATCGAGTCGACCCGGCGCTGCAGCGTCTCGCGACCCTGGTCGGTGCGGGCCAGGTCGCGCACGCGCCCGTCGGCGTACTTGCGATGGAAGATCTCCTCCGAGGGCACACGGCCCGCGCGCTGGCGCAGATCGTCGTAGCGGGAGCTCTCGAGTGCCCGGAAGAGGACGGTGAGCGCGGGATCGACGAGGATCAGGGCGGCCACCACGTCCGCCCACCATTCCCACGGCTCGCTCAGGCAGCTCATGCAGTACTTGCGCTCCCGCTCGGCCCCCCGCTGGAGCGGCCCCGGCGTGTCGACCAGCGGCATCTCCTCGAGCAACGGGTACAGCGCACGGGCGTGCCCGAGCTCCTCCTGGGCGATAGCCGCCAGGGCCACCGAGCTCTCGAGCGACGGCCCGCCCGAGAGCCACTCCGAGAAGCGACGGCCGAGGAAGAACTTGTTGTCGGCCAGGACCACCACGAGGTTGACCAGCGCGGCCAGCGCGGCGTCGTCGTCGGTAAGCGCCCACTCCTCGGGGACGACCTGATCGAGCTCTGACTCGGACGGGGTCACGCCACCGCCTCCTCGCGCTCTGACTCGGGGAGCTTCTCGGCCGGCAGCGGACCCACGATCCACTGCACGCTCTCTTCGGGGACGAGGCGAACCTCGAGCCAGTCGCCGAAGCGCTCACGCGCCTGCGTGCACGCGGCATCTGCCTCGTCGGCCTCGATCACCGCCTGGCGTGCAACCGGCTTGTCGTACTCCCGGCGGGCGAAGACGAAGTACCTCATGGCGTGTGCACCACCTCGATGATGTCGGCGCGGCGCGCGACGAACTGCTCGGTCCACTTCCACTGGTCATACAGCTTGAACGCGAACACCTCCGCGTCCGAGGGCTCGCTGGCCCCCACGGTTCCGATGTGCTCGAGCGGCTCGTCGGCCTTGCGCCGCGCGAACACGTCGTAGTACTCCTGGTCGCGCTCGGCCTTCATTACGTCACCCCCAGCTCGCGTAGCGTCCGCGTGGCGCCACGACTCAGGTCACGATGCGTCCACGGCTCGAAGACCTCCTCGACCTCCACATGCTCGATGCCCTCCACAGCAAGGAGGGCATCGCGTACGTCGTCGGCGATCATCTCCTTGCAGGGGCATCCCATCGAGGTGTAGGTGAGCTTGACCTGCGCGGTGGCACCGTCCACCCGGAGCCCGCGGATCAGGCCCATGTCGAGCACCGAGATCGGATACTCGGGGTCGTGCACATCCCGGAGAGCCGCCTCGAGATCGGCAGCAGTTGCCTTCACGCCGGCACCTCCAAGGATCTCGAAAGCTGCTTGTAACCCCGCTGTATCTGCTCCACGAGCTCCTCGTTGGCCGGTCCGCGTCGCTTCCAGCGCTCCATCACCTGATCCCAGGAGATCTCACCGCCGTCGAAGTCCCAGCGCTTCTCATCCTCGTCGAACGCGCACGGGAACGGTGCGTCGATCACCCACGTCTCCGATGCCTCGTCGTAGTGCGCGGGCACCTCGATTTCGTGCTGCTCGCACAGCGGCACCGCTGTGGACATCCACGTCTGGCGGAGCTCGTCGTTGGTCGATCCCTTCATGCCATAGGCGATCTGCTCGCCATGGCGCTTCATGTTGTCGGGCAGCCCGAACCACTCGAGCGTCATCATGAACATCCAGTCGACCGCGGCCTGGAGCTCCTTCTTCTGCTCGGGGTCGGCCGCCATCGTGGCCATCCAGCGCTCGCCGTGGCGCAGGTGGAAGTTCTCCTCGCGCTCGACCTTGACCAGCGCTCGCTTCCACGGCCCGTAACTCGAGTTTTGAAAGATGTCGTCGAGCAGGCAGAACCCGGCCCGGTCATAGAACCCGTTCGCGACCACCATCTCCGCCCATGTGTCAAGCGGCACGTCGAAGGCGTACGGATGCCGGAAGTCCTTGGGATCTCGCTCGTAGACCAGCGCCTCCACGTCGACCCCGAGGTCGCGCAGCAGGCGATAGGCGATGTGAGCGTGACCGAGCTCGTCCTGCGCGATGCCTGCCACCGAGATGTACGAGTTGATCTTCGGCGCGTTCTGAGCCGCCCGCATGTACGCCGGTGCCGAGATCAGCTCGGTGTCACCGGAGACCACCAGCGTGCGCTTCAGGCCCTCGATGTACTTGTCAGTGGCGTACTCGGGCCCTTCGATCAGCTTGCCCGCCTCGATGCGCTCAAGCAGTTCTTCCTCGGTCATCCTCCCTCTCCTCTACGTTTGACGCTGCTCTGCCTACCGGCAGAATTATGTCATATCTCAGCCAGCGGGGCGCAGCCTCCCGCTCGGTACTCCTTTGATACGCTCCGGCTCGGTGGCGGAGACGCAGCTGTGGATCTGCGAGCTGTGCGGGTACGTCTACGATCCCGCCGAGGGCGACGCGGACGGCGGGGTGAAGCCCGGAATGAAGTTCGAGGACATCCCGGATGACTGGACCTGCCCGGTGTGCGGGGCGAGCAAGGACGATTTCTCCCCCCAGGACGACGTCGCGCTCTAGATGATCGCCGGCCCGCGCTATTACGCCGCGCTGGCCGGCCGCCTGCGCTGGGATCCGGAGAGTCTCGATCTCGCCTCCGACGCCAAAGCGTGGCCGGCTCTGGACGGCGCCCGCCGCGCGCGGATGACCAGGTTGCTCGCCGGCTTCTGCGTGGCCGAATATCGCGTGGCCGACGAGCTCGCGCCGTTTGAGCCTGCCGCGGGCGATCCCGCGCTGGCAGCGACCTTCGCGGCGCAGCGAGCCGACGAGTGCCGGCACGCGCGGTTGTTTGACCGCATCGCCGAGTTGATCCTCTGCGCACCAGGCGGCGATCCGGTAGCCCGGCGCGAATGGGTGCGTCCGCTCGCTCCGGAGCCGCTGCTGGAGCTGTTCGAGCGCCGGCTGCCGGAGACCGCGTTCGCGTTGTCCTTGGGGCGCATTGGATTGGCCGACGGGGTCGCGCTCTACCACCTGATCCTCGAGGGCGTCGTGCTGAGCGCCGGGCAGCATGCTCTGTTGGCCGAGCTGGCCGAAGCGGCGATGCCTGAGCTGCGGCGCGCCATCGAACTGGTGGAGCGGGACGAGCGCTGGCACGTTGGATTCGGCCTTCGCTGCATGCTGGCGTCGCGAGCCGAACCGGCGATGGTCGCGGCGCTCCTGGGCGAGGCTCGGACCGCCGTAGAGGCGTGGGGTCCCCTCGTGCCCGAAGAGATCCGCGCGCGCGTGCTGGCGCAGCATGGTCGGCGGCTGGCAGCGATCGGCTTGCTGCCAGCGCCGCGGGCTCATGCCGCCGGTTCTCGCGCGGGCTGAGAAGTCAGCTCGTCGGGATCGACGGTCTTTCCGAACAGGCGCCGCCCCCGGTCGAGCTCGGCAGGGCGGCCCGCGGCCAGGACGGCGGCGACGGCACCGCCATCGAGATACCACGCGCTGAAATCGCCCTTGTCGATCGCGCCGTTGAGGACGACTCGGTCCCAGCGCTTGGCGGGCCCGATGTACTCGTAGGACAGCCAGTCGTGCAGGTCGGAGAAGAAGTAGGGAATCTCCTCCGCCGGAAGCTCGCCGCCGCGCATCGCCGCCGCGGCGCGTCGTCCCTGCGCCCCGGCCACCTCCCAGTGCTCGACCCGCAGCTTCCCCGCCGGGTGTATCTCTGAGTCGAACTCCGCGACATCGCCGGCCGCGAAGATGCCCGGCGCGGAGGTGGCGAGCCGTGCGTCGACCTTGACTCCGCCGGACTCGCCGAGCTCGAGCCCGGCGCCGCGGGCAAGCTGCACATCCGGTATCACGCCGGCGCCCACCACCACGGCCTGCGCGCTCAGCTCGAGCCCTCCCTTGGTCCGGACGGTCGTCACGCGATCGTCGCTTCCGGTGAAGGCCTCAACCTCGTCATGGCCGTGCACGGCGATGCCCTTGCTCTCGAGCAGGTCCTGGATCGCGCGGCCCACCTCCGGGCCGAATGTCCGCTCGAGCACGACGTCCTCCTGCATCACGATCGTGCACCGCTTGCCGAGTGCGGTCAGTGTGGCCGCGACCTCCGTCCCGATGTACGAGCCGCCGATCAGGACGACCTCCTCGGCCTCCTCGACGTCCCTGCGTATCCCATCGGCGTTGCCGAGCGCGCGCAGGTAGTGAATGCCGCCCAGCGCTCCGCCGTCGACGCGCAGGCGCCTGACCATCGCCCCCGTCGCGAGCAGAGCGGACCCGAAGCTAATGATGTCCTTGTTCGACAGCGCGGCGCGCCGGTCGTCCGCGGCCAGCTTGAGCACGCTCGTCTTCGTCAGCAGCTCGATGTTCTGCTCCTCCCACCACCCGGGCGAGCGCAGCAGGACATCGTCGCGGGAGGAGCCGCCTGCCAGGTAGCCCTTCGAGCACGCCGTGCGGTCGTAGGGTGGATCCGGCTCGCGCGTGACAAGCACGATCGAGTCATCGGCGCCACTCTCGCGGAGCGCTCGGGCACAGGCGTATCCGGCGTGACCGCCGCCGATGATCAGGAAGTCGACTACTCGCTCGGCCACGATGAGATGAGACTAAGCCTGTCCGAACACCGGCTCGCGCTTCTCCATGAACGCGGTCAGACCCTCCTTGGCGTCGCGCGAGCGGAACAGCCCCCCGATGAGCTCGCGCTCGCGGGCCAGCCCGTCGTCGAGCGGGAGCTCGATCCCGCCTACCGCCGCCTGCTTGATCGCGCCGATGGCCTCGACGGCCCCACCGGCAAGCCGCCGGGCATACTCGAGCGTCATCGCCTCAGCCTCCGCCGCCGGGAAGAGGCGATCGAGGATCCCGAGCGCGTGCGCCTGCCCCGGGGAGATGCGGCGACCGGTGATCATCAGGTCAAGGGCCCGGCTCAGCCCGATCAAGCGCGGGAGACGCTGCGTGCCGCCGTTGCCGGGAAGCAGGCCCAGCGTGACCTCGGGGGTCCCCAGCTTGTACGACCCGCGCGCGCCGAACCGCAGGTCGCAGGCGAGCGCCATCTCGAGCCCGCCGCCGAGCGCGTGCCCCTGGAGCAGCGCGATGAAGACCTTCGGGATCGACGCGATCCGCCCGAGCGCTTGGTGGGCGACCTCGATCATTGCCACGCTGTCCTCGGCCTCCTGCTTGGCGAACCTCTTCACGTCCGCGCCGGCGGAGAAGAACTTCGGGCTCGAGGAGCGCAGCACGATGACCTTGCCTCCCTCATCGTCTGCTGCGTCGACGATCGCCTTGCCCAACTCCTCCATGAACGACTGGTCGTAGGAGTTCGCGGGCGGGTTATCGAGCGTGATGAAGCCGATCCCGTCCTCGGAGTGATAGCTGACCATGGCTGCTCCTCTCTAGAGACCGCCGACGACCACGGACTTGTCCTCGAAGTAGTAGTCCATCGCCTCGATCCCGTGCTCCTTGCCGTACCCGCTCTGCTTGACCCCGCCGAAGGGCAGCTCGTCGTAGCCGAAGTGGTTCTGGTTGACCCAGGTCATGCCTGCGTCGAGCTCCTGCGCGATGCGGTTGATGATCCGCACGTCGTGGGTCCAGACCGAGGAGCCGAGCCCGTAGGGCGTGTCGTTGGCCCGCTCGATCGCCTCGTCCAGCGAGCTGACCCGCCACACCGGAAGTACCGGCCCGAAGACCTCTTCGGTCGCCACGCGCGAGTCGGGCGGCGGATTCTGCACCACGGTCGGCGTGAGGAAGAAGCCCTTCTCAGGCTGCTCCGGCGGGTCACCCCCGTAGAGCAGCTCGCCGCCCCCGTCGACCGCGTCCTGTAGCTGCTCCATCACGAGCTGGCGCTGCCGGTCGGTCGTGAGCGGCCCGATCCTGATCTTGGGCTTCTCGGGCTTGTTCCATCCCGGTCCCGGCTCGTAGCGCTCGACCCCCTTCAGGAGCCCATCCATGAACTCGTCGTAGACCTCGTCGAATACGAACAGCCGCTTGCCGGCGAGACAGCCCTGCCCGGCGTTCCAGAACCGAGCGATGATCGCGGTCTTGACGGCCCCCTTCAGATCGGCGTCCGGACACACGATCACCGGGTCAGAGCCGCCGAGCTCGAGCGTCACACGCTTCATCTCGGGCGCCGCGAGCTCCATGATCCTACGGCCCGTGGCGGTCGAGCCCGTGAAGGCGATCCGCCTGACCAACGGGTGCTTGACGAGCGCCTCGCCCGTCTCGGCCCCGCCTGTGACCACGTTGACCACGCCGGGCGGTATCTCGGACTCGATCAGCAGCTCAGCCAGGCGCAGCATCGTCAGTGGCGTGTCTTCGGAGGGCTTCAGGACGATGGTGTTGCCGGAGGCCAGCGCCGGCCCGAGCTTCGTGCCGGTCAGGGTCAGCGGGAAGTTCGAGGGGACGATGCCGACGCACACCCCGATCGGCCGGCGGACGACCATTCCGTAACTGCGGCCCAGGGTGGAGGGAAGCGGCTGGTAGACGCCGCGCACCTTGGTGGCAAGGTCGGCGTAGTACTCGAGGCCGTGCACGAAGTGCTGGACCTCTCCGGCGGCCTCCATCGTGGGCTTGCCCTGCTCCTGGGTCAGCGTCTCGCCGAGCTCCTTGCGATTCGCCTTGACCAGCTCGGCAAACGCGCGGAGCTTCGCGGCACGCTCCTCGGCGTCGGTCTCGCGCCACTCCTTGAACGCTCGCTCCGCCGCCTTCACGGCCCGATCGACGTCGTCGGCGCCGGCACTCGGAACCGACTCGAGGACCTCCTCCGTGGCCGGATTGAGGACCTCGATCTCTTCGCCGGAGCGCGCTGCCTCGCGCTCTCCGGCGATCAGCATCTGCACCATTCTCGCTCCTTTCTCAGGCTCTCCATCCCCCAGGGTACGCTTTTGCAACGCACTCTGCCAGGACCCCGGAGCCCCTCGAGCGACGTCGCGACCGCTGCGCCGCGCGCGCGAGCGAACGCGAGAGGCGACGACCGGAATCGAACCGGTGTAGACGGCTTTGCAGGCCGCTGCGTAGCCACTCCGCCACGTCGCCGCGGCTGACAAGAGTAGCGGCCGGGGTCCCAGGCGCCCCCACGTGGCGGGGCTATACTGACCGTCTCTCGCGGCTGTAGCTCAGTTGGCTAGAGCGTCTGCTTGCCATGCAGAAGGTCGAGGGTTCGAGTCCCTTCAGCCGCTCTTGCAGAAGCCCCGCAAACCGCGGGGTTTTTTGTTGTCTCGGACGTCTATGGACCGCCCGATTTTCGGATTGGGCATCAACATTGGGCATCAGATTCGACGTTCACGCGCGCGTGAACATGGGCGCGGCCGTCCGCAACCTTCTGCGCCCGAACGAGCCGTCGAGAAGCGTCATCGCGAAGACGGCCGCGCCGGCGCAACAACAAAAGCAATCGAGCGAGCCCCGGCGTCCTCACGCTCGGATCTCGGCGATTAGGAGTCCTCCTCCGCGGTGGTCGCGCGCCGTAGTGCTCCAATCCAGGCTGGGTTTGGCATCGGCCGAGCGCGACGATCGGATCCAACGCGGCCTGCGACTCGACGCTCAGCCCGCTGTTTCGCGGTCGGGGGCGAGGATCAGCTTGCCCTGGAAATGCCGGCAGCTCCGTCGCGCTAAAGGTCGCTGCACTCGCGGCACGCCGCTGGTGTCATCCGCGGGCGGCCATCGGACACCAGCTCGCCCGAGGATAATTGCGTCCATGGACGAGGCACTGCGCGAGGCGATAGCTGCGGTGCGCGAAATTGTGCGCCTCGACGTCGAGGAGCTCGCGGCCGGGCGCCGCGCGGAGGTCCGCGTCTGGCGGCAGCCGTTCGGTGGCCGGCCGCACGATCCGCAGCCGTGGGCGAGCGAGCGGGGCGGGAAGGATCCGGTTTGGCGCACGCGCTCGGTCGATGCGGACGGCGAGTGGGTCGGGCTTGATGCGCACGGGCGGCCGGTGCTCAGCGAACTGCGCCGAGGAATGTTCGGGGAGCCCGATCCCGCGGAGACGCTTGAGGTGTGGTTTCACGCCGAGAACGTGATTGATGTCTACGCGTTGCAGGAGGGTGGGCGGCGAGTCGTGCTCGACGGTGATCGTGCGATCGCGGTGGTCAGCGACGATGAGGGGGTCGTGACGGTCGAGCGCTGGACCTGGGCCGGCGATGTACCGGTGCGGGGAGAAATTGCGTCGCTGGGCCCCGACTGGGGAGCCGCGGAGGTATACGTCGCAAAGGTTGGCGATGATGGCCGACTCGAGTTCCTATCCCGCGGCTACCACCCGGAGACCCGGGGGGAGGAGGAAGAGGAGCGGTTCCTCGACCGGTTGCTGGCTCAGGCGGCGACGCTCACGGCCGACGATGTGGTCTACGACGCGCGCGCTCATCGCTACGAGCCGCGATTGTCACCGAATCAGGAGCTGCTGAGCGTGCTGCCTGGTGCGCTGGAGCGGGCCACGGTGGCCGGAGTGGCGGCCGCGGGGGTCCCCCGGCCGTTCGTGGTCGAGGTTCGCCCTGGCCCGTTTGCTGTGTTCCGCCCATTCGGGCGGCTTGCCGGCGAGCGCTTCCGGGACCGCATGGTCGCGGTGAGCCCCGAGCCGGACGCGGCGATCGAGTCGCTGTCTCGGGCCAAGCCGCCCGACGGCGCCCGATTTGAGCTGCTCGACTGGCTCGACGACGACGCGGCGAGGCTCTGTCGTGAGCTGACGGCCGCGACCGAGCCAATGAGCGACCTGAGCGGGGACGAGCAGCAGCGGGCAAGTGACGTGCTCGAACGGGTCGGCCGCGAGCTCGTGGCACGCCTCAACCAGCGCTCGTGGCCGGATCCCGCTGAGCCGTTTTTGGCGCTCGTGCACATCGGCGCGACCTACGGCCAGCTCGACCCCTACGCCCTCGCCGCCGAAGTAGTCGGCACCGACCGCGTCGCGAGGTTCAGGGCCTCGATCCAGTCCGCCGCCAAGCCCGCCACTCCAGCCGCGGCAGCGCGACATGATCGAGCGGCGCTCGAGTGGCTGCTCGCCGAGCGCGGGCTCGCCCGGCACGCTCACCGGCTGGCGTACGACGTCGCCAAGCCGGCGCTCCGGCTCCGGGCCGCCGACCAGGCGGCCAGCCGTTTGGGGGGCCCCGGCCTGCTGTCGCCGGGAGCGTCATGGCCGCGCGGGGACGGCGATCGTCCGCTCACGTTCCTAGCCGGCATTTCGCTGGCCGAGCTGCCCGAGCCCGGGCCGCTGCCGCCCGCCGGCTGGCTGCTGTTCTTCGCCGACATCGACATCGGCGAGGGGGATGGCCTCGTCGACGAGGCCAGCAATGAGCCCGGCGCGCCCGCACGACTGCTCGCCCTGGCAACCGGCACAGAGCCCGTCCAGGCGACGCCACCGGAGGCGCTCCAGTACGTGCTCTTGGAGCGCCGTGTGCGCTTCGAGCCACAGCTGACGCTCCCGGACGCCTGGGACGCAGGCCGACACCTGGGGCTCGACCCCGCCGAGGAGGACGCCTACACCGCGGTTGCGGAATGGCTGCGCTACGGCGAGCAAGGACCGTCCCACGAGGACCCGGACCACTGGGTGCTGGGCGCCGTCACGGGTGTTCAGGCCATCTGGCCCGATCCCAACACGATGCTGCTGCTCCACCTCTCCTGGGACGAGGCACTCGGCCTCGAGTACGCCGACGGGGGCAACATCCAGTTCCGGATCTCGCCGCAGGCGCTCGCGGTGGGCGACTGGGGCGAGAGCAGGATCGAAGCCGAGTCGCACTAGGAGTTGAGTCGTAATTCCTCTGGGCTTGGCCTGCGCATTGTCGCGGCGTCCGCGGCGCCCACCGGCAGCGGGTGCAGCGCGGCCGAACGGATGCTCAGAAGGACCTCGGGTTGCAGTTCGATCCGATCACTCCATTCAAACTGGCCGGCAACCCGCGCGCTGCTGCTCCGATCGGCGGAAGACGCAGAGTCGAAGTCCGACAAGACAGAGCCGGTGAGGCTAAATGGCTCAGTGTTCCCGGGCGCAGACTATGAGCCGCGGCTTCCTTGAGCGCGCGTCGCCGACCGGCGCGGCGATCTACCGCCAGGAGCCGATCGGGATCCCGTCGGCGCTAGCAAGCGAAGCGCGGTTCCGCGGCGCGTTCCGAGACGCGCGGTCGCCGCCACTCCATGGACACGATCCAGGTCAGGGGCGCGGACGGTCTTTTTCGTGCCGCGGCCTCCTCTCAGCGAACAATCGGATTGGCGACGCGGGAGGCGCGGCGCTCGGTCGCGAGATTGGCGAACAGCGGGTGCCGGATCGCCGTGGACCCGGCACCCGCTCTGTAGTGAACGCGGTACTCAGCTCGAGTGTTACGGTCGGTACCCCTAGCCAGGCAAGATCAGGGCGACGGCTACCTGACGATCCGGATCGTGCGTTCCATGCCGAGTTGGGTCTGTTCGCGGCCGTCTTGGGTGCGCAGGATGCAGGCGAGGACGTATAGGCCCGGTCGCTCGTTGATCAGCTCCTGTTGGAAGCCGCCGGGTGAAAGCGGTCCGGCGAACTCCGGGAAACTTACCCCGAGCTTTGGGGCCTCCTTGTCGTTGGCGGCACGCAGGAGGGCGGTAAGCCGTCGGGCGTTTCTTGCGTTCTTGACGCCGATCCCCTGGATCGGGTGTACGAGGAAGCCGCTGTTCTGGAATCGCACGAGTTCGCCGTCGTGAAGCTTGCTCGGGCCGCGGAATGCGAAGTCGATCGCGTTGATTGTCGCGCCCGGCTTGGGAAGCGAGGCGGGCTGCGGCGCTTGGCTGATCACGAACGTGGTGTGCGGGGGGTCGGGATTGCTGCTATTTAGGTCGACCGCCAGGTAGTTGCCGGGCTGGATGGTCGTCTGTGCGCTCGTGGTTCCCTTGTCGGCGCTGACATCGAACACGATAGAGCCGTACGGGTCGATGTAGTTCAGGTCTCCGTGGTGGGCGTTGATCGCCGCCCCGGCCTGGGCAAAGGCCGAGAACGGTACTCCCGGGTTGAGGCGGATCAGCACCGGTTCGGTGTGCTTGACGCTCACGCTGGAGACGACGTTCACCGCCCCGGACTGGAGCGCACCGCTGACAGCAACCGACCGACCGTTCAGAGTGAGCGTCAGCGTCGGCAGTCCCGAGCTGGCGGCGCTGGTCACGGACGTGATGCCGAGAGCAAAGATCGATGCGACCGCGCCGAGGATGGCTACCGCTCTACCGATCGGGTTCATCGCGACGCTCCCCGTCGCGACTTGACCATGCTGGCGATCGCCAGCGCGATCAGCAGCACGACGCCGATCACGAACGCAGCGAAGAACACGTTGCTTGCGGTGCCGGGGTGGCTGCTGTTCTTGGCGGTGAGGTTGGCGAGGGCAAACAGCGCCACGTCGGCCAGGACCAGGCTGATCCAGGTCCGGCGGCTGAGGGCTGTCAGCGAATCTGCGGTGTTCGACATGTTGGCCTCCTGATTGGTTGGCGCCAGCGTTTCAGTTGGTGGCGCTGCTGTCGTCGGCCGGCGGTAGGACCTGTGTGGGCTGGGCGGTGATTTGACGGGGCTCGGGTCCTACTCGAGTAGGACCCGAGTCGTCGCCTGGTCGGATGCGCGGTGCTGACTGTGGCGCTAGCGTGCGCGTGTGGACACTGGACGCAGCTTGATCGCGCGGGCACGAACGGTCGATCTGCGTGTGATCGACGTGGTGCTGGCGGTGCTGCTCGCCGCCGGGGCGCTTGCGGATGCCTCCTCGCAGCTTCACCGAGGACCGGGCGAGCTGGCGATTGTGCCGCTCGTTCTGCTCACGGGCAGCGTTGCCTGGCGGCGGCTGAACCCGTGGCTGACGACGGTGCTCGCGGTCACCGCGTTCATGGCATTTCAGCTGGCCAGCGGTTATACCGGGGGCGGCGCGTTCGAGGTGGTGGCGATCGCTTTGAACTTTTATCTGCTCGGCCGCCGTGCGCGGGGCCGCGAGCGCATGTTCGGAGCGGCGGTGGTGTTCGCCTACTGGCTGGTCGGAGTCGTGGTGATCTCTTACTCTCAGCCCGGCGGTTCGGTCGGCGCCGTGCTCGGGGCCTGGGCGTTGCTGGGTGGCTTGCCGTTCGCGCTCGGACGGACGCTCGAGACGCGCCGAGGGCTCACGGACGAGCTCGAGGCGAGCATGGCTCGGCTGGCGGAGGCCCAGGAAGCCCGCGCGGGCCGCGCCGCGGCCGAGGAGCGAAATCGGATGGCTCGCGAGCTGCACGACGTGATCGCGCACGACGTCAGCGTGATGGTGCTTCAGAGCAGCGGCGCCCGCGGCGTCGCGAGCGTCGATATCGAAAGGGCGCGGCATGCGATGCGGGTCGTCGAGGGCGCGGGCCGTGACGCGCTGGTGGAGCTGCGGCGGATCGTCGGCGTGCTGCACCGCGGCAACGGCGCGCTGGCGGGCTCGGCTGCACCCGGTCTCTCGCAGCTGGATGCGCTCGTCGAGCGCGCGCACGCCGCCGGGCTGCCGGTGGACGTGCGCGTCGACGGTCGGCTGCAGGCGCTATCGCCCGGCCTGGATCTGGTCGCTTACCGTGTCGTGCAGGAGGCGCTGACGAACGCGATCAAGCACGCTGGCCCCGCGCGCGCATGCGTGAACGTGGCCGTCATCGCCGGTTTCCTCGAGCTGGAGGTCTCCGACACCGGGCACGGCCCCGCGCCCGACCGCAACAACCACCGAGAAGCCGGGCACGGGCTCGTCGGTATGAATGAGCGCGTCGGGTTGTACGGCGGGGAGCTGTACGCCGGGGGGCGTACCGAGGGGCACGGCTTTGAGGTCCGCGCGCGCATTCCAATTGATGGCATCGGGCCTGCGCCCCACCCGCTCACCTCGCCGGCCAGCCGCGACCGCCTGCCGGTCGGGCCCGATCGCGGCCTGCGCTGGCGTTGGCTTGACCCGGTGTGCGCCGGAGTGTTCCTGGTGGCGCTCGAGATCGGCGTGCTGATCGGTGAGCGCCGCCACGGTCCGATCGCGCTGAACATCCTGGCCGTGGCGGCCGTCGCGCTGGCGGCGGTGTGGCGCCGACGCTCACCGCTGGGGTTCGCCCTCGTCGTCGGGGCGCTCGCCGCGGTGATGAACGTATACCTCACGCCGGTTGACCACTCGCCGCTGCTGGCTGCGTATTTCCTACTCGTCCCGGCATACACGGTCGCGGCTTGGCTGCCCCGACTCCAGGCCGTACTCGTGCTCGCATTCTTGCTCGGGAGCGCAGCGATCAGCGTGCTGATCGTGCGCCACCAGCCGGTCGGCAACCTTGCCGGCGCGGCCTTCACGATCAGCGCGGCGTGGGCCGCCGGCGGCGCGATCGGCGCGCGCAGGTCGCTGACTTCGGAGCTTCAGCGCACCTCCGCGTGGCTGGCGGCCGAACGCGAGGACCGGGTGCAGCTGGCCGTCGCCGGCGAGCGTTCGCGCATTGCGAGCGAGCTGCATGCGATCGTGGCGCGCGGCGTCGCGGGGATGGTCGTTCAGGCCGAGGGTGCCCGCAGCATGCTCGCCGACGACCCCGAGCGAGCTGACGTCGCGATGGGCGCGATCGAGGACACCGGCCGCCAGACGCTCACAGAGATGCGCCGCCTCCTCGGAGTCTTGCGCCACGGCGATGATCCACCAGGGCGCGAACCGCAACCGGGTGTCGCTCAGGTCTACGCATTGATCCAACGCGCGCGCGAGCGTGGTCAGCCGATCGAACTGCGGGTGGACGGTGAGCCGGGAACGTTGGCGGCCGGAGTCGACCTCGGTCTCTACCGGATCCTCGAGGACGCCCTGGAGAGCGCTCGCCGCCCCCCAGCACCCCCCGTGGGTGTCACGCTGCGGTTTGGCGAGGAGGATCTCGAGCTACGGCTCACCGCCCGCTGCCCCGGACCGAACGCATGGCCCACCGACGCGATGCGCGAGCGGATCGCGCTATGCGACGGCGCAGTTGACGACAAGGTCTTCGGCGAGCCTGGCTGGCAGCTCGTCGCCCGACTGCCGCGCGGCCTGCAAGGAGCACTCACTTGAGCGTGCGCGTCCTGATCGCCGATGACCAGCAGCTGATCCGTGACGGCTTCCGGATGATCCTGGCAACCGCCACAGATATCGAGATCGTGGGCGAGGCGAGCAACGGCGCCGAAGCCGTCTCCCTGGCGCGAGAGCTGCAACCGGACGTCGTGCTGATGGACATCCGCATGCCCGAACTCGACGGGATCGAAGCCACCCGCCGGATCCTCGCGCAGAACCACGATCCCAAGACGAACGTGCTGATTCTTACCACCTTCGATCGCGACGAGTACGTCTACGACGGGCTGCGTGCCGGAGCGAGTGGGTTCCTGCTCAAGGACGTGCCCGCCCGCCAGCTCGTCGCCGCCATCCGCACAGTCGGGGAGGGCGACGCACTGCTGTCACCCAGCATCACGCGCCGTCTGATCGAGGAGTTCTCCGCCTCCCGCGCCCCCACAGCTCCCGCGCCCGGCCTCGATGAGCTCAGCCCGCGAGAACTCGAGGTGTTCCGGCTGGTCGCGACCGGCAAGACAAACGGCGAGATCGCCGCCGAGCTCATCATCGGCGAGACCACCGTCAAGACGCACGTCACCCGCATCCTGATGAAGCTCGGCGTTCGCGACCGTGTCCAAGCCGTTGTCCTCGCATATGAGAGCCGCCTCGTCAGTCCAGGCCCCCCGACAAAGACTCGACCAAGTGACTGATGTCAAGAGAAAGCCCGCAGAGCCGTACCAGCCGGACGGCAGCCTCCCCCGCCTCGCGTAACGACGTAGACCGAAGCCCGCAGCTCAACGCCGAGCGGAGCCTAGGCTCGCACTTTGACAACACGGCGGCATCTCTCGGTCGTCGTGCACAGTCCCCCTTTGCGCGGACACGAGGTTTGCGCTGACGTAGACGACCGCGGCTGAGCTGAGCCGTTCGCGCCCATTCGGTTCAGATAGCAGCGCATCGTCAACCTATCCCCCAAGGGAGGCTTCATGGAATCCGTGCTGCTGGACGCCACCGGCCACCGGCGCTCGCCCGCGACCATGCCCGGCTATCACCGAGGCCGCCCACCCCGTAACAGGGCGAACAGTATCCGGCCGACCCGCCGACGGTCGAGGAGATCGTGGCCGTTATGCGCACCCTCAGCGAGCGAGCCGATGGCCACCGTCTTAGAGCGCTGATCGTGCTGCTCTGGCGCGCTGGCCTGCGGATCAGCGAAGCACTTGCCCTTCACGAGAGTGACCTTGATCGATCTCGCGGCGCGGTCCTTGTCCGGCGTGGGAAGGGTGGCAAGCGTCGCGAGGTCGGGATGGACCGCTGGGCTTGGGAACAGCTCGACGCTTGGCTCGAGATCCGCCGACAGCTTCCGATCGGAGCGCTGCTCTGCGTGATCAACGGACCGACCTCGGGCCTGGCTCGGCTCGGCCTCAGGGTGCGGCGTTACGCCCGCGACCGGCGCTCTCGGCGTCGAGATAATCGTCGCAGTACGAACGACGGGTCGTCCGCTAGCTCTGAGGTCAGGACGTCGCGGGGCCCAGCTGGGACTCGACGAGCCTTGCCCAGAACGCCACTCCGGTTGGAATGGCGTCGTCGTTGAAGTCATAGGTCGGCGTGTGGACGTTATGGACTGGTCCGTCCTCGGTCGTCCCGTTACCGAGGAACACGAACGCTCCCGGCTTGGCCCGCATCATGTAGGCAAAATCCTCGCCGCCTGTGATCGGGGGCATCTCGGTGATCACCTGCTCTCGGCCGACGGTGGCCGCTGCGGCGACGATGACGATCTCTGTCTGTTCGGGAGGATTGATCAGGGCTGGTGTGATCCAGGTAACGCGCGCTGCGCCGATGGCGCCGTAGGCGGCGGCCGTTGCTTCGGCGAGCTGCTCGATGCGCTGGCTGAGCAGCGCTTGGACGTCGTCGCTGAAGCAGCGCATGGTGCCGGTCAGGGTCACTTCGGCGGGCATCACGTTTGGTGCGTCAGCGCTGCCGCCGCTGACGTGACCGACTGTTATCACCGCCGACTCGGCGGCCGGTACGTTTCGAGCCACGATGGTCTGCAACGCCATCACGTAGGTCGCCTGCACGACGATCAGGTCGGCTGTCAGATGGGCTCCTTGGCCGCCGTGGCCGCCGGGCCCGGTGAAGGTGACCTCGAAGGTCCCTGCGGCCGCCATGACCGGCCCTGCGGTGGTGGCGATCGTGCTGACCGGGAGTCCCGGCGCGGTGTGCATGCCATAGACCGCATCGCAGGGGAAGCGTTCGAACAGGCCGTCGGCGATCATCGCTGGGGCGCCGCCCAGACCTTCCTCGGCGGGCTGAAAGATCAGATGAACGGTGCCGGCAAAGTCGGGATCCTCAGCCAGGTGTCGCGCTGCGCCGAGCAGAACTGTGGTATGTCCGTCGTGACCGCACGCGTGCATTACTCCCGGCGCCTTTGACGCGTAGGAAAGTTGACTTTGCTCAGTCATCGATAGCGCGTCCATGTCGGCCCGAATTCCGATCGTGCGTTCGCCAGGACGGGCGCCGCGGATCGTGCCGACGACCCCGGTGCCGCCTACCCCCTCGGTCACCTCCACCCCCCACTTGCGGAGGCTGCGGGCCACCACCTCGGCGGTCCGAACCTCTTTGAATCCGAGCTCCGGATGGGCATGCAGGTCGCGTCGCAGCTCGATCAACTCGGTATGCAGCGAGCCGCCAGATTCCAACACTGGCTTGAATGATCGGTCAGCACCGAGCGCCGTGCTCCCTGCCGTGGGAATCATGGCCTTCTGCGTACGCACGACCGCAATCGTAGCCTGAGCAGAAAGTCATGACGCAGCTCACGGTTCGCCTAGCTTCGCCGCCTCCGTCGTCGGGGGCCGTTCATCGTTTCCTACGGTCATGGCGGGTGTCGTCGCCGTGGCCGCGGGGACGCGCGCCGACCGTGTTTCCAGGCGTCGGCGTTACCGCTGCCGGCTCGTCACCTCCGCCGGCGCTCAGCCGAGCGTCCGCTATGCCTCCTGGCATCGGTACTGGCTCGAGCGGGTCGCGATGAAGTGCCGGCGGAGTGACATTTCGGTCGCGAGGTCTGGACCGGAACTGACGGCATTTCGGCGGGATGCCCATTAGCTCGACACGGTCTGGGTCGACTCGTCTCGTCCTGCCGCCGGACGCATCTGCAGGTCGAAGTAGTACAGCGTGAGCGCGACGGCCGCGTAGGGGACGACCAGCGTGTAGACGATCGAGCCGGTGATGTCGATGAACGTCAGCGACTGAGCGGTGAGCAGCAGAATCAGCACGCCGAGTAACGGGCCGGAGAGGATCGCGATGACGTTGACCAGGGTGGTGAAGGCGAATGTCCGCCACCAGTGCCGGCGGGTCAGCCGTGCGCTGGCCCGCAATGAGCCGACCGCGCTCTGGTCCTCGAGCACGCATTTCTGAGCGAACAGGGAGGTTCGGATGAAGTAGTACACCGCGAACGGGATCCCGACCACGGTCGCAACAAGCACCAGGATCAACACGAATTGCAGGGCGGTGGCGCCGGCCAGCGCCCGACCGTTTCGGCCCGCCAGGGTGTACGCGCGGCGCGCGGTGACCGGCCGGCCGGCGTCGAGCTCGTTCAGCGTCGCGGATACCGCCCCGGTGACCGCGGCGGCCGCGAACGCCCCGCCGATGTCACCGATGAGTAGGGCCAGTAGGGCCGTGACCGCTCCCGCCCGGCCGTCGAGCGCGACGAAGTCCGACAGACCGGTGAGGTGGAACAGGACCCATTGAACCGCACTGGCCAGGACCGCCACGGGGATGAACACCGCGCCAATGCCGATGAACGTCCATGCGTTCCCCCGGTATAGACGCCGCGCCGCCCCGAGGATCTGGCCGCCTCCGCGGGTGCGCCGGATCGGACGCGGGTCGACTGGCCGCCACCGGCTCCGCCGAGCCGTGCCGACCCCGGCCACCACGACCAGCCCGACCAGGACGAAGAATGGGGCCGGGTGGATCAGAGCCCAGATCAGCGCGGTCGAGGCGTGGTTCACGGCGCCGCAGAAGAAGCTCGTCACGCGCAGGCCGAGCACCCGCCCCCCAGGCACAGTCATGCTGCTGGTGCGGAGCCCCTCGGACCAGGTGATCGGATGTGCCCACACCTCCCGGTCCGCGTTCGCCGGCCCCAAAGGCCCGTTGTTGACGCTCGGCTGCAGCTGGCCCCAACGGCCCTGGAAGTTCATCCAGGCAAACTGCGAGTCCGCCGGAACCGGGGTATCCGGCAGAACCACCGTCTGCAGCGGGAACCGCTCGGTCGCGCTCCTGGTGTCCTCGCAGCCGAAGACGGCGGTGCCACCCTTGCCGAGATACAGCTTGCGCTGGAAGAAGCCGGCGTTGGCGCCCGTAACGATGTACTCGACCGGATGGGTGCCGTCCTTGGTCAACTTCGGATCGCCCTCCCACGGCGTGCGCTCGCCCCCGGAATGCTGGGCGTAATCGACCTGGTAGGGACCGGCCTTCAGCGCCTGCTCCGGGGTGGCGGCATCGAAATTGACCTGCGCCATCTCCCAGTCGCCCTCGTGCTTGTTGGTGAAGTCGTTAAACGTCCAGAAGAACCAGTACTGCACGGCCAGCTTTCCGGGATGCTCGGAGTCGGTCGCCACGTGCGCATAGACGGTCGGCTTGCGGTCGCCGAACCAACGCTTGAACTGCTCCTCGTAGAAGCACCCGGGCCTGAGCGCGTTTCCCCCGAAGTCGAGGTAATCGCCGGCGGGCGCATCGGACAACTCCTGCGCGGTTGGTCCTCGTTTGACGATCCGGCGATCCGAATTGCGAAGGACTACCTCGGGGTTCCCGAGGAGGATCTCGACGGTAGTCGGGCGGTACGCGTTACCGGGTCCGCACAGCTTGGGCTGGGGCTCCAGACCGATCACCGGCGAGTACCGGTCCGCCAGCGTCGTGGCCGCGCTCGTGTCCGCCACCGCACGCGCGGAGCACATGACGAACACGCAGACGGCAAAGACGCCGACCGCTGAGAACCGACCGCGCACGCCGATGTATCTAGGCCTGGCGAACATACGCTGACACGACCTCACGCTCGGGTCTTCCCCCTCAGCCAGGCGACGGCAGCATCCTACACGGCGCGATCAGACGCGACAAGCTCCGGCCCGCCGGCCGTGAAGCAATCGGCTTCGTGATCGCCGAGCTGACGCTCGAGTTGTGCGGCGACGACGGGCATCGGACGGATCCGATCAGTCGCCAGATAATCCCCGTTGGCTGAGGCGGGCTGTGCCCGCCCCCACTCGGCGACCAGCCCGACGCTTTCCGAGTCGGCTGCACGCGCCGCGGGCGCCGCCTCGATGGCATACCTATGCCCGCGGCCGATTCCCTCGTCGCCAGCCCGTCCGCTGGACGATCAGCACGCTCGGGAGGAGAGGTCGCTACGGGATCTCAGTGAACGCCATGGATCGGCTGCCGCTCTGCCCGATCTCGGGAACCTGCCTTAGCACCGCGACGGGCATTCCGCGACAGTGCCGCGCGAGTCTCGCAACGCGCGGGGAGCAGGGACCGCGTGCTCCGCCGAGCTAAACGCTTGTCGATGCGGTCGAAGCTGGGTTAGCCTCGGGCGATGGAGCCGCCGGACGCCCGCTATGTGGACAGCAGCGGGTCTTGTATCGCCTACCAGCAGTTCGGGTCGGGCGAGGTCGAGCTAGTGTTGATGCTGACCGATGTCGCATCGCATCTGGAGGTGCTATGGGGGGAGCCTCGGGTTGTGCGCATCTACGAACGGCTGGCCCGGTTCGCTCGGGTCGTTCTGTTCGACCCGCGCGGCACGGGGCTCTCTGACCCGGCCGGTGAGATCCTCACGCTGGAGCAGCAGCGAGACGATCTGCTTGCCGTGCTTGACGCGGTCGGGTTTGAGCGCCCGGCGTTCGTCGGCGGGGCCGCCGCGGGTCGGCTGGCAGTGTTCACCGCGGCGACCCATCCCGAGCGAATCTCCGCGCTGGTGCTGTTCGGATCGTCGGTGACCGGGAGCCGTTATTGGGATCCAGCGCGGCTAGCGGAGTTCGAGCGGCTCATCGCAGCGGGCTGGGGCACCGGACGCTACGCCGCGTTGTATACCCCCTCGTTGGCTGAGGACCCACGTATCCGCCGTTGGCTGGGGAGGTTTGAACGCAATGCCGCGAGCCCCGCCGTGGCGCGGCGTCTCGCCCATATCGCGGTGGGGATCGACGTTCGCGACCTGCTGCCCTCGGTCCAAGCGCCGACGCTCGTGATCCACCGGCGAGACGACACGCTGATCCCGGTCGAGCAGGGCAGGCATCTGGCGGCCAGCATCGACGGCGCGCGCTTCGTCGAGCTCGACGGCCGCGACAACAGCATGATTGCGGGCGACAGTGACGCCGTGCTTGACGAGATCGAGGAGTTCCTCACCGGCGAGCGTGGCGCCGCCGATACCGACACGGTCCTGGCGACCGTCCTGTTCACCGACATCGTCGATTCGACACACCGCGCCGCCGAACTCGGCGACCGCGACTGGAGCGACCTGCTGGCTGCTCATAACCGTATCGTCCGTAACGGGCTCAGGCGATATCGCGGCGAGGAGGTGAAGACGCTCGGCGACGGCTTCCTGGCGACGTTCGACGGACCCGCGCGGGCGATCCGGTGTGCGCAGGAGATCGAACGCGAACTTGAACGATCGACATCTCGACGCGCGCCGGAGTTCACATCGGCGAGGTGCAACGAAAGCCGGCGACGTGCATGGCCTCGCCGTACACATCGCTGCGCGTATCGGGGCGCTGGCGGGACCAGGCGAGGTCCTGGTCTCGAGCACCGTGTCGGAACTCGTCATCGGCTCGGGGCTCAGCTTCGAGGAGCACGGCAGCCAAACCCTCAAGGGTGTGCCGGGCAGTTGGCGCCTGCTGCGTCTCGTCGAGTAACAGCTCGGGCCCCCAGCGAACGCCGGTACGAACACCGCGACGAGTACCCACTTGGACCAACCCAGCCACGCCACGGAGACCGCGCCCGCGGACGACAACGAGCAGTCCGATGCACGCTCTCGCAACCCGACCGAGAAGCAGTCCCGGAGAAACGCCGCCGGCGATGCGGCGGCGCCCACGGCACGACCTAGTTTCGTGCCGGCACGGCCGTCCGGCGCCGTCCCAGACGAGGGCCTGCTCCGCGCGGAAGGGTCCACAGGTTGCCTTACCCGCGTCGTGTACTGCGGTCGAGCGCATAGTGGTATTCGCGCTCGAGCCGTTTGGCGGCCTGCGTGGCTCCCGCCGTTCGGCATTGCTGTTGTGCCATTTCGTAGTAGCGCTGGGCGGGCTGGTCGCGGCCTTCGACGGCGTTGAGCAACGCGAGAGATCCTGCGACGGGACCGAAGCAGACGGTTGCGCGCGCGCTCACGACCCAGTGTGCGGCGCGCGGCTCGAGTGAAGCGCGCAGCTGCTGGGCGGCCGGGATGTCCTTGGTGCGGGTGAACGTCTCGGCGAGGAGCGAGGCGCTGATCAGCCAGTTCGTGTCGCGCTCGAGCCGCGCCATGCCTTCTGATGTGAGCTGTGCGACCGTTTTAGCTGCTTCTTCTTGCCGCCCTACGTCTGCTAGCACCCGCGCTTTTAGGGATCCCCAGACCGGGAGCAATGAGAACGCTCCCTCGAGTGCTGGCAGAAAGACCGCCAGCTCATCCAGTTGGTCTTGCTCGAGTCGGAGCCACGCGAGCTGCGCACGGAGCTCCAGCTCGGCGGATTCCCCGAAGCCGGGGCTGCCCGCCTCGAACGCGCGCCTGGCTAGCTCGGCTCCGTGCTCGAGTCTGCCGGCGATGATCGCCGAGGTGGCCCGCCACAGGTGCGCCCACCACGTGTACGCCGGCTGGCGTAGCTCAGCGGCAAGTTCGGCCAGGACATTCGCGTTGGTCTCCAGTGCGCTCAGCTCGCCGAGCTGGGCTTGGTCAACCGTCTGACGCACGAAAGCGGGCACCAGCGTTTCTGTGTCGCCAAGTTCTCTTGCTAGGTCGACCAGCTCGGTCGCGAGCTCGAGTCGTTGCGCGGGACCGCGCTCGCCTCGAAAAACCAGATGTGCGACATCGAGGGCGGCCGAGAAGGCGGCCGGGTCGCGGGTGCGACGAGCAACTGCCACTGCCTCCTGCGCGAGCTCGTCGGGTCGTGGGTGTGCAGGGTCGTAGTAATACTCAGAGACGAGGCGCGCGAGCAAGCGTCCGCGCGTCGCGTCCTCGGAGTCCGGTAGTGCCCGCAGTGCATGCTCCAGCAGCGCCGTCGCGGCCGGGTCGGCAGGGCGATCCCCGGCGAAGAACGGAACGGAGCACAGGCCGAGCGCGGCCGAGGTCATCAGGTCCTGGCGGCCAAGTCGCTGGGCTAGTTCGCCGGCTTCCAGGAAGGCCACCGAGACACGTTCGCCCTGCGCCGCTCTTCGCCCGGCGTGCGCGAGCGCGATCAGGAGATGACAGCGTCGTTCGAGATCGCCCGGTCGATCGGTGAGCAGGCTGACCGCTTCGCTGTACAACGCAGCAGCGTCCGCGTATGTCCGCGCGGCGCTTGCGGAACTCGCAGCCGCGACGATGTGCTCGGCCAGCTCGGCTGGCTGCACGAGGTTGCGCGCTCGCCGCAGGTGCTCGACCACCGTCCGCCATGGCGGAACATCACCCGTCTCGGCGTGTTGCTCTTTCAGAGCCTCGGCCACGCGCCGGTGAAGGTAGGCGCGGCGGGTGGCCGTAAGCGCCCCGTAAATGCTCTCGCGTATCAGCTCGTGTCGGAATTCGTAGCGTCCCACTGTCCTTGGGAGCTCGCGAACGACGTGTGAGCCGACCGCCTCATCGAGGCCGTCCAAGGCGTGAGCTTCGGTGAAGTCGCCAACGCTGATCACCGTGCTGAGATCGAACTCGACGCCAATGGCCGAAGCGACAGCCAGACAAGCATGAGCTTCCGGACTGAGATGCGCGAGCGCGTCAGAAACCAGGTCCTGCACCCGTCCGGGCAGCAGCGAGGACACGAACGGATAACCACTGCGAAGCAGCTCGGCAGCGAACATCGGGTTCCCCGCGGTACGAGCATGGAGACCGCGCAAATCCTCCTCGGAAAGGTCGTCCCTGTGGAGGGTCCGCGCGAGCTCCGCGACTGAGGACGCGTCGAGGGGATCAAGCACCAGATAGCGTGCGCTCGGCTGCGCGCGCGCCTCCCGGGTCAGGCGCTGAAGCGCCGGCGTGCGAGCGAGCTCGGTGTCGCGGAGCGTGAAGATGACCAGGAGTCGCGCACGCCCTGGCGCGGCGAGCAGGCGCCCGGCGAGCTCAAGGGTAGGCGAGTCCGCCTCGTGCAAATCCTCAATCAGGAGCACCAACGGCTGGTCGCGGGACACGGCCAACAGCGTCTCCACGATTGCCCGCGAAACCCGGCTGCCATCCTCGAGAAGATCGGGCGGCAACGGGGTCCCGATCAAGCGCTCTGCGACTCCCGGCACGAGCCCGGTCAGCTCGCTGGCCCCTGCAGGCAGCAACCGCTCGAGTCGCTCCTCCGGCGCGTTAGAGACGTAGTACCGAAGCGCCTCGACGAACGGCTCGAATGCGGTCGACGCCGGCCGCCGACAGCGGCCAAGCAAGACGGTCGCCGAAGGGACGACACCCGCCGCGAAGTTGGCCAACAACATCGACTTGCCGATTGCGGGTTCTCCGGCGACCAGGACGCTCTGCTGAACGCCGCCGCTCGCATCCTCGAGCGCTGCGGAGAGCGCCGACAGCTCCCGCAGGCGGTTCACGAAAGGCTCCCGGGCGGCGGTACTCAGCGTTGCCGGGAGCGGCAGCGGAGCGAATGTTTCGCCATCGGTCGCTGGGCCGCTCCGAGCCTCCTCGGCCAGCCGCCGGGTCTCGGCCGAGGGCACGGTGTGTAACTCGAGTCTGAACCGCTCGGCAAGCTCGCTGTAGACCGCTAGCGCAGAGGCGCGATCACCAGCTGCCGTCAGGCGCCTGATCAGTTCCCGGTTTGCCGGCTCCGTCAGCGGCGAGAGCGCGACCTGCCGGCGCGAGTATCGGATCGCGGTGTCGAGCGAGCTGCCACGTTCGGCCTCGGCGGCCAGCGCGCCCAACAACTCCGACACACGCTCCACATGCTCGACCCGAGCCTGCCGTACCCACTCCGCGTCCAGACCTTGGAGCAGCGGGCCAGATGAGAGCTCCACCGCTGCCTCGCGGTCCCCGGTCTCAAGCAGCGAGTCAAACCGCTCCGCATCCACCGCTACCCCGGCGTCCGCGCCAGCGAGGCCGATCGTGTCCCCGACGCGCAAAACGTAGCGGTCTGCGTCGCGTCCAAGGGCGCGGCGAAGGGCCGCAATCGCACTGCGCAGACTCGCCCGCGCACTCCTCTCAAGGACATCCGGCCACAGTGCCGACGCCAGGTCACCCCGCGCATGCAGACCGCGATGCAGAGCGAGATAGCCAAGAAGCAGACGGCCGGACTTTCGGGCCGGCAGATCGACGCGCTCGCCATCCAGCACGAGCTCCAACTCACCGAGCACCCTAACCGCCAGCATCACCCCGAGCGTACCCCGGGCGCTGGCCCAAGACCGCCGCAGATCCGGCTTCGACGCTACGGCCAGCGACGCGGGTTACTCCGCGGTCACGCCACAGTCACGGCAGGTGGGTAAGCCTCCACTCGCGCTAGCCATCACGGGTGCTTCTCGGGACCCGCTGGCTCCAACATCGCCGACAGTTGACCCCAGCGCGCCGCAGGCGTGCATACAGAGAGGACGAACATGCGAGATGGACGCATAGCCACCAGGCTAATGGGCCTCGTTGGACGCTCCGCAGCGGCGTTGATCATCGGCTGTGCGGTCTCGCTCGCGGGAAGCGCGGCGGCTCAGGCCAGCGATTATCCGGTCATCTACAACTTCCCCGCGGGACTGGCCGAGTCGGTCGTCTACCCAACGCCGCAGGGCGCGAACATCTGGAGCTGCCGTCCGACGACGCAGCATCCCCAGCCGGTGGTGCTCGTGCCGGGACTGACCGGGAGCATGGCGCGGGACTGGCAGGCGGCCGCGCCGTTGCTGGCCAACAACGGCTACTGCGTCTTCGCATACGACTTCAGCTCTCAAGGCAATGAAGCGATCGAACCCGCCGCAGCTGGCCTCTCCAGTTTCGTCAATCAGGTGATAGCGGCGACCGGATCGAACACGGCCGACCTGGTGAGCCACTCAGAAGGCGGAGTCATCGCCCGCTACTACCTAGAATTCCTCGGAGGAGCGGCCAAGACGCATGACCTTGTACAGATCTCCCCGCTCAACCACGGAACCACTGCTTACGGCATCGGGACTCTGGCAGAGGAAAGCGGACTCACGCAGCCCGAGAGTTCGATCTGTGCGCCGTGCGCCGAGCAGACCGCTGGCTCGAGCTTCATGCGGAAACTGAACGGCGATGGCGACACCGTGGCCGGCGTCGCGTACACCGTGATCGGGACCCGCTACGACGAAATCATCACCCCCTATCAGTCACAGTTCCTCTCCGGTCCTCACGTCGACAACATCCTGCTCCAGAACCAGTGCTCGCTGGACGCCGTCGATCACCTGGCCTCCCAATACGACTCGATCTCCTTGCGGGACATGCTCAACGCGCTCGACCCCGCACAGGCCGTAGCACCCGTCTGCCATCCGGTCCTTCCAGGCGTCGGGGGCTAGCGCTAGCGGCACCCACCCGGCTCGGAGTTGCGAGCGCCTGCATCCTCGCCGCAACCGACCCCGCGGTCTCGGGCGACACAAACGCTAGATCCGGCTCTGACCCCTGACTCATCATCGTATAAACAGGTGTTGATATATCGCGACGCGTCGCGATGGCGGCAAGCATCTGGCTGAAGCCGCTGCCGCGCCGGGCCGTTCGGCTGGCAAGCACCGGCGGCCAGCCGACACTTGCTTTGCTCACCGGAGCCTCTCGGGCTCGGCCTTCGCTTGGCCACCGGCTGCGATCGCCCACGGCCCTCGGGTACCAACCGCCATACTTGCGAAATCGCGAAGCAGGGACTGAGGCGCGCCGGCCGGTCGCAGCCCCGCCGTCCGCCCCACACGAGCATTGGGGCCTGCAGCATCCGTGCAAGCGCCCTAGCCGGAGCAGTAGCCGGCGCGGGCCTGTCGATACCGCTCCCAAGGCGGCGACGAACGTCACCGGCCGGCGAATGGCGGGCTTGCTCCTATCGCCCAACGGCAGTCACGCCTCTCGCACCATCGGCGTGGTCGCTATTGGTGCGAAGCGGCCACGATGTCGCCGTGGCTCCTTGTCAAGGCGTCGAGCAGCAGCGATGGCCGGCCGCCTCCCGTGGCTCCATTCGACGGACGGCGGTCGTCCTGGCGGACGATCGATCGCTTCGATCGCGGTGACCGTCCCGAGCCGGCTTGCGCTTAGGCGACGTAGGCGTGCCCAGACCTGCCGGCTCCGGGCGAAGGCTTTCACCCGGATGCGATCTTCGGAAGAGGAGGCCGTCCGGGCTTGATCGACCTCGGTGTCTGGCATCGTCGTCGAGGGATGAGCCCGCCTGTATTTCGCCATGGTCCATTCCGCTTCTTCTTCTTCTCGCGCGAAGAGGAGCGACTCCAAATCCACGTCCAATCTGCCGACGGCGAGGCCAAGTTCTGGATCGAGCCGGAGATCGAGCTCGCGCGCAATTACCAGCTCAGCCCTCAAGACTTGAGCCGCGTCCTAGAGTTGATCGTCGAGCACGAGCAGGAGATCAGAGATGCCTGGCACCGCCACTTCGGCCGCTGAGGTCACCAACATTTCAAAGCACGGCTTCTGGATGCTCATCGACGGTCGCGAGCTGTTCCTTCCCTTCGAACAGTTCCCCTGGTTCAAGGAGGCCACCGTAGCGGCGATCCTGCGGCTCGAGCGCCCGGCACCAGAGCACCTGCGCTGGCCTGACCTCGACGTCGACCTCGCGCTCGAGTCGATCGAGCACCCCGAGCGGTACCCGCTCACATCGAAGCTCTGATCCTGCTCGCGGCCGAATGGCCCGCGCCTGAGCTGAGCAATCGTTCTCAGTGGCCGGACAGCCCGTCGCCGGCTACCAACGTCCGCCACCGGACCGGCATCGTCGATCCTGCCCTCCGCTCCCAAACCGCTTCAGCGCCCCACCAGCAGAGACATACACTCTACGCACTAGGTGCGAACGTCCAAGACGTCCCAAGCCGTCCCCGCCTCGGGACGGCTTAAGCGGGGATGACGCGGGCTCACCTGGGATGTAGATCGCGACCAGCCTCGCCATCCGATTGAATGCGACCAAGAGGAGACGAGCCGCTGACGGCGTGGTCTCACGTCTCACGACCGCCGCCAAGCGGGGAGACGGTCACGGCTCCGACGGGGTCTCCATCGCGGGCAACGCTGAGACCGGCCCGATGGCGAATGCCCGGTTGAGGCGCTCGAGGTCCCTCCGGGCGATGTTTGGCGCTGACGTACCAGTCGGTCGTGCTCAACTTCCGCGTGGCCGAGGTAGTCCCGCACGAACACCGGATCGGCGACACGAGCGAGGATGCTGCCAGCCGCGTGCCGGAGGCCATGCAGCTTGACGGGTCGCAGGCCGGCGGCCTCGGTCGCGAGCTTGTAGCGGCGACGAAGCGCCGACGCGTCGAGCTGGCGTCCGAGCCGGTTGCAGACGACGTAGTCGTCCTCACCCACGAAATCCGTACGCGATCCAAGACGTGCGAGCGCGGCTCGCGCCGGATCGGACAATGGGACGACACGGCTGCGCCCGCCCTTCGGCAGCGTCTCGACGCCGGCCGATACGTTGCGGCGAACGAGCAGCGAACAACCGTCGAGGTCGACGTCAGACCACCGCAGTGCGAGCAGCTCGCCCACGCAAATCCCCGTGTAGAAGAGAACCCGAAAGGCGTCGGCGTCCTGGCGATCCTCCGCAACGCGTGCGGCACGCTCGGTCTCCCCCACTCCCCAGGTCCGGCGATGTCCGCTGGCCTCGCAGACGCGGGCGAGCGCCTCGACCTCCTCGACCTCGTAATAGTCGAGCGCCGCCGGCGGGGGCTCGCGTCGCTTGTCGGTGCGCTCGACCGGGTTGCGGTCGAGCTCCAGGGTGTCGCTGCGACACGCGTAGGCGAACATCGCCTGCAGCGCCTGGCGGTGCTTGTTGACGTTACGCGGGGTAAGTCCCTCGTCGTCGAGCCGCCGCAGGAATGCGCTCACGTCCCCCGTCGTGACCTCCGCGACGAGCATGTCCCCGAAGGTCCCCATGATCCGCCCGGCGCTCCTCCCCGGATGGCCACCAGTGGGGAAATTCGTGGCCGCGGTTGGGGAGAACTTGATGGCCATTGACAGGCTGGCGAATCACGCCGAAGGGAAAGGCGAGCTCCAGAAGGCCGCCGCGCGCTGACAGAACGCACATCTGCGCGTGCGTCCCGCCCAAGCACATCCTCAAGGCTTGCGAGCTCCCCAGCTCGCGCCAAAAGCATCCCCGGTCCCATTGAGCTTGTGCTTAACGCGCGCGCTCGTGGTGCCGGGGGGCAAACGCCCTGGGGGGCAGTGAAGCCGTCATGGATGTGGTCGAACCGGTTCGGCGTTCTCGACGAGCGACACGCTTCGCGCGGAAGAAAGAGGTGTCGCTGAGCAGGCGGCTGCGCGTTCAATCCGGCAAGCTGCAGACGTTCATCTGCAGCCACGCCGCGAACGTCTGGCTGCCACGCACGTCGGGGTCCTCGCACGTGAGTCGCCCCTCCCGCAGGGCGCGGCCGAGGTGACCTATCAGTGGGACAGGAATCTCGATCGCGCGTCGGCCGGTCGCCTCGCGCCAGAGGCGACCAAGCGAGCGCAGATCATGGACCTCCGGCCCGGCGACGGTCACCCGCGCCAAGCCTGGCGTGTCAGTCGCGACAGCGGCTATGGCATCCGCCGCCTCATCCACACCGACCGGCTGAAGCTTCGCCCGCGCCGCCGGCAGGACATGACGGCGTCCGGCCGCCGACAGCAGCGAGCCCAGCAGGTCGTGAAATTGGGTCGAACGCACGATCGTCCACGGCAGACCAGCGCGTTCGATGACGCGCTCCTGCTCGAGCTTCACGCGGTAGTAAGCCATCGGCACGGCGTCGATTCCCACGATCGACACGCACACGTGGTGCCCAACCCCGGCGCCCTCTGCGATCTTCAGCAGCCGACGCGATCCGTCGACCAGCACGGCGCGGCCCTTGCGTGATGGCGGTCCATTGCTCGCATCGATGACAACCGCACAGCCGGCCAGCGCGGCTTCCAGCCCGGCTCCGGTGGTCAGGTCCACGGGGTATTGCGCGGCGCTGCGGCTGAGCGCGCGAACCTCGTGGCCGTCGCGCGAGAGGGCCGCGATAATACGACGCCCGACTGTTCCGGTCCCGCCAACGACAGCGATCCTCATGCCGGCTCACAGGATGCACGATCCCGGGGCACGTGGTCTGGCTCACGAGCGGAGAGGAGATGCCTGGCGGGCACGTTCCGATGCTCGCGCGGCCCGGTGAACTGGCGGACCGGCTCGCGGTCGCCACCCAGGGCGGCGACCGACGCTCGTGCCCTGGTCCGGGTGAGCCATCGCGTCACGAAGGCGCCGGCGGCGGTTGAGGCACCACCAGGATGACCTATGAGCGCCCCGCCGCCGTGGTCAGCTCCGTAAAGCGGGCGAGTAGCGTCTGACGATTGTTCGGCTCATAGCGCTCGAGGCGGGCCATCACGCCATCCTCGATGACCGTCACATAGCCGAAGCTGACCTCGCCGGCCCCTCCGCCGTCTGCGTGATCGGCGAAGCCATGTGCAGTGGCAGTAAGCGCGATCACGCGTTCATTGCACGCCAGCACCTCGTCGACCTCGAGCCAGAAGGGTTCAAACGCGGCGACGACAGAGCGCAAATGTTCGCGCGCGGCCTCGCGTCCTCGCATCTCGTCCCACCCCAGCTTCCGATGCTCGACTGCCACGCAGTCCTCGCCGTATAGCTCGGCCATCCAGTCCACGTCCCTGGTTGCCCGGCGTCGGCAGAACTCGGCCCAGAACCTCTCGGGCGGCCTATCCCCCAGCGGTCCCTGGCCGCCCCCCAGCTCGGCGTAACGCGCGATCATCGCCTGGGTGGCATCCGGCTCATATCGCTCGGTGCGGACAACGCGGCCGTCCGAGATCACGCTCACAACTCCGACGGGGTTCTCGAACTCGCCTGACCCCGCCGCCGCATGACCGATATACCTGGCGCGTAGGGCGACCACGTCGTCGTCGCAGGCGAGCACCTCGTCGATCTCGAAACGGACGTCGGGCGATACCGAGAAGGCAGCGGCGAGCCCAGCGTGGGTTTCGCCGAGTCCGTACGCGTCCTCCCACCCCAGTCGCCGGTGGTCGATCAGCACCCGCTTCTCATCCATCAGCTCAAGCAGGCCGTCGAGATCGTGCGCGTCGAAGCGCCGTTTGTACTCGGCAAAGACGCGCTCCGGCGGACGGTCCCCCAGCACGGCCGAGTGCGTCCCCGCAAGCTCGGCGAAGCGCGCGAGCACTGCATCGCGATCGTCGGGCGCGTACTGGTCCCAGGTGACGGCGCGACCATCCTCGACCGCCACCACCACCAACTCTGGGATCTCATAGACGCCGCCGCCATCCCGCATCGAGCCGTGTCCTACGAGACGCACCGCGATGACCGAATCGCTGCACGCCAGCACCTCCTCCACCTCTTCGTGCAGGAACTTGCTCGACTCCCAGCCCGAGGTGACGGCAGTCTGTGCGGCGTCGATGTCGAGCTCACCCCACCCGATCCGACGGTGATCTACGAGCTTGAACCTCTCGGCCGCTAGCGCGCGAAGACCATCCGCGTCGCGCGCCGCGTGCGTCCGGATCCACGCCTTGAGATACCGCTCGGGCGGTCGGTCCCCGAGCGGTCCGTAGCCCCCGCCGAGCTCCGCGTAGCGGGCGATCATCCCTTGGCCGTCCTCGGGGTCGTACAGATCCGCGCTGCGCTCGTTGCCGTCCTCGATCACGCAGACGAATCCGACCGGGGATTCGAACCTGCCGCCGCCGTCGAGTGCTGTGCCCCGCCAAGCCATGCGGTATGCGATCACCTGCTCGTCGCAGGCCAGCACCTCGTCGATCTCGAAGCGAGTATCGGGCGCGCCGGACAGGATCGACTCGAGCTGGGCTTGGAGCTCCGCCCGTCCGTGAAAGCCCTCGGTCGTTCCCAGCGCACGATGCTCACGCAGCACCCAGTCTTCCGCATAGAGATCCATCAGCCGGTCGAGGTCGCGAGCGTCCCAGCGGCGTATCCACTCGGCGTGGCGGCGTTCGGGTGCGCGGTTTCCGAGAACGCTGGCCTGTCCAGTCAGCTCCGCAAAGCGCGTCAGCGCTGCCTCGCGATCCTCGGGCTCGAACTGCTCGTAGCGCACCGCCCGATCGCCGTCCACAACCACAACTACGCACAGCGGGAACGCGAACCGACCGGCGCCGACGTCGGCCTCGACACCACCCTCCCAGGTCATCTGCACGGCGACCGCCCGCTCGTCGCAGGCCAGCACCTCGTAGACCTCGAGATGACTGTCGGTGCTGCCCGTCCAGGTCGAGGTGACGCGCTCGACCGCTGCCCGGCGGGTGCTCGACGGCTCCCACCCCAGGTGGCGGTGATCGAAGAACTCGAAGTTCTCGACGTACAGCAAGGGCAGCTGTTCGGCGTCCCGGTTCGCGGTGACGCTGGCCAGGCGCGTCAGCCAGCGCTCGGGCGGACGGTCGCCCAGGGGGCCGAGCCCCCCGCCCAGCTCGACGTAGCGGGCGATCATCGCCCGCAGGCTCTCGGGCTCGTAGATGTCCTCGCTCACGCGCCTGCCGTCCACGATTACGACGACCGCCCCGAACGGCACCTCGAACTCCCCGCCCCCCTCTCTGGTCGTGCCGCGCCATCTGCCCAGCTCGGCGATCACGTGGTCATCGCAGGCCAAGACCGCGTCGGTCTCGATCGTGAGGTCGGCGGCGAGGTCCTCGTACACGCTCTGCAGCAGCTCGCGCGCCCGCTCCCGGCCGGTGGACCGCCCCCACCCGACCTTGCGATGGTCTATCTGAACCCAGTCCTCGGCTGTCAACTCGACGCAGCCATCCACATCGTGTGCATCGAAACGTCGCTTGAACTCCTGCCGGAATCGCTGCGGCGCTTTTAGGCTCAGCTCGGCAAAGCGGTCGAGCATCGCCTCGGTGTCGTCGTAGTCGTACTGGTCCAGGCTCATATTG
Organism: uncultured Solirubrobacterales bacterium; assembly: GCA_963818675.1. Lineage (GTDB taxonomy): Bacteria > Actinomycetota > Thermoleophilia > Solirubrobacterales > Solirubrobacteraceae > Palsa-465. The sequence goes on along the minus strand of CAWFTE010000010.1, from coordinate 325,242 downwards.
CGGCCGTTCTCGACCACGGCTACCTGGCCGACGCGGAACTCCCACGCACCCGCCCGCTTCCCCTGGCCGTAATACCGGATCCGCACCGCGATCACCCGGTCATCGCACGCAAGCACCTCGCTGACCTCGGCCCGAGTATCGGGAGATGCCTTGAATACGGAGTCGTTAAGCAGTCGGGCGCCACTCCGCCCGTCGTGTTGCTGCCATCCGATCGAGCGGTGATCGCGGAGCACCCAGTCCTCGGCGTAGAGGTCGACGAGGGCATCGATGTCGTGCGCGGCGACGCGCCGCTCGTACTCGGCGAACCAGCTCTCCGGCGGCCGACTGCCGAGCACCTTAGCCCCATAACCGGCTGCCGCAGTACCTCCTGAGGCGCCCGCCTCGCCCGCCAGCTGCGTGGCGCGCTCGGCTCCCACCCTGTGACCCTTGGCCTCGTACCACACCACCGCCGTGCGGGCGACCTCGCGGGCCTCCTCCCCGAGCCCTGCTGCCATCAGCACCTGCGAGAGCGCGATCGCGGCGTCGGCCTTATCGGCCAGCGCGTCCGTCGGCTCGGCCAGCGCCATCGCGCGGCGGGCCATCGCCAGCGCGTCGTCGACGGACCCGCTCCGGGCGAGCGCCTGGGCCCGGGCGCTCGTCAGCGTGATCACCGTCTTCAGATCCTCGCCACTATGCTGCTCGGCGAAAGCGCTTTGCGCGACCGCCTCGGCATCAGCCTCCTCACCCCCGAGCGCCACCAGCGCTCGCGCCAGCAGCGCCGCCGCCTGCGCCGCGCCTGACGCGACGCCGAGTGCCTCAAACCCGGCGCGCGCCGTGCGTAGCTGCTCGCAGGCGGCACCGGGATTGCCGCACAGCAGCTCGACGATCCCCGCGTGCACCGCCGTCTCGTTCAACTCGAACGCCAGGCCGAGCTCCTGCAACGTGGCCCGGCCGGAGGCGAGAATGTCGCGGGCGGCATCGCCACGGCCGCGCATCGCCTCCAGCACCGCCTGGCAGCGCAGCGCGACCGCCTCGACGTGGCGGTTGCCAGGGGTCATCCGGAGGATCCGCACCACGTCGAGGCAGCGTCCGCTCGCGCGCACCACCGGTGAGGGTCCCCACAGCGCGGCCCGGGGCGCCGCGGCAAGGACCGCTGTCGTGCGACGGCGATCCCCGGCGGCCCGAGCCGCCGCAAGCGCCCGGTCGAGCGCGTCCTCGACGGCGGCCACCTGACCGAGGCGCGCGTACGCCTGTGCCGCGACCTGGTAGGCCTTCGCCTCCCCGGCCGGATCGCCGAGATCCCCGAGCTCGCGCGCCGCCGCGACCGTGGAGGTCGCGGTCGCCTCGAGGCTTCCGGTCCCGGTCAGGTTCGCAAGCTGACCTTGGAGTACCGCCGCCCGCGCTCGCAGTCGCGAGTCCGCGGCCGCGGCCGCGGCCGCGGCCGCGGTGTCGGAGTAACGCTCGACAAGTCCCGCCGCCGTCGAGGTGTCGCCGGCGCTCAGGACCGCCTCGCATAGGTCCCACAGCACCTCGTCCTCACGGTCCGCTGCCCGCGCGAGCGCTCGCCCGAGCAGGTTCGCCGCAGCGGCGAGGTCCTCGCGCGCGAGCGCCCGCCGGCCAGCGGAATGCAGGCGCTGCGCAGCGCGAGCCCCCAGATGGTGCCCGCGGTCATCCAGCGGGCTGAGCTCGCGGCGGTACTCGTGCGCCTGCTCGAGGTGGAAGGCGATCACCTCCTCGTGCTCACCAACCAGCTCACCGGCTTTGGTCTCGAGCCAGTCGGCGAACCGCTCGTGCAGCTCCGCCCGGGCCTCCTTGAGCAGCGACCGATATGCGGCATCGCGGATCAGCACGTGGTGGAAGCGGTAGACCGGCTCGTCGATCCAGTACGTACTCTCAGGCTCGACCATCTCCTTGCGCCGGAGCGCCTCGAGGTGCGTGTCAAGCTCGGCGCGCACTGGCGGCGTCACCAGCTCGGCCACAGCTCCGCGATAGAACTGCTTGCCGATCACCGACGCGCGCTCCACGACGGCGCGCTCTTCGCTCCGGAGGCGCTCGATCCGAGCTGCCAGCAGAGCCTGGATCGTCGGCGGCACCTCAATCGCGGCTGAGTCCCCAGCCGTGACCCACGCATCACCTTCGCGCCGCAGCACTCCCTCGTCGATCAGCATCCGCAGCGTCTCTCCCAGGAACAGGGGGTTTCCTTCGGTCGTCTCAAGGATGCGGTCACGCAGCGCCTCGGGGACGCGCAGGTCGCCGAGGAGCCCAGTCACGAGCGCGAGGCTCTCGTGCTGGTCCAAGGGCTCGAGCTCGATCACGTCGGCGGCTCGGCGGCCGGCGAGGAGCGCCGCGCGTGCCTCGCGCAGCTCCGGACGCGCCAGTGCGACGAGCAGCACAGGCGCATCCCGCACCCACTCGATGAGGTGCTCGACCAGGTCCAGCAGCATCGGCTCGGCCCAGTGCAAGTCGTCGAGGACCAGGATCAACGGCCGGTCGTGGGCGAGCATCTCCAGTCCGCGCCGAAGCGCCCAGAACGTCTCCTGGGCGGACGCCGGCTCGCTCACTCCGAGGACGCCTGCCGTCACCTCGACGACGCGGTCGCGCTCGGGATCGTCGGCGGCCACGATCATGCCCAGCTTCTCGCGCACGACGTCTGCCGGGTCGGCCTCGCCGATGCCCGCCACGACCCGGACGATCTCCGCCACAGGCAGGAACGTGATGCCTTCGCCGGTCGGCTCGCAGTGGCCGTAGACGACCGTCGCCGACTCCGCCAGCGCCGCGCCGAACTCGCGCGCCAGTCGGCTCTTGCCCAGGCCTGGGAAGCCGATCACGGTCACCAGCCGGCACTCGTGCCGGTCGCAAACCTGCTCGAACACGGTGCGAAGTCGCTCGAGCTCGGCGGCGCGGCCGACCAGCGGGGTCTGGACCGCCGGGGTCTGGCGGCGATCTGTGCCCCAGGCGGACACGAGTCGCCAGGCGTTGACGGGAATGGCCTTGCCTTTCAGCTTAAGCGGCTCGACGGGCTCGAGCTCGACGGCGTGATGAACGAGCCGCCAGGTCGCCTCCCCGATCAGGACCTCGCCGGGTTGGGCCGCCTGCTCCAGCCGAGCGGCGGTGTTCATCGTGTCTCCCACCAGCTCGCCCTGCTCGCCGACGACCAGCTCGCCGGTATTGACGCCCACCCGCACGCGCAGGCGCACGCCCCAGCCTTGCTCGAGCGAGCCGTTGAGCTCGCCGAGGGCATTGACCATCGCCGCAGCCGCGCGAACCCCTCGCAGGGCATCGTCCTCCCGAACGCCGGGCTTCCCAAATGCCCCAACCACGGCGTCGCCGGCGAGCTTCTCGAGCTGGCCCTCATGGGACTCGAGCACCTCCCGCATCCGATCATAGAAGCGACTCATCACCCGCCGGATCGACTCCGCGTCGAACCGCTCCTGCAGCGCCGTCGATCCCACGAGGTCCGCGAACACGACCGTCAGCACCTTGCGCGACTCTGCGGCCTCCGCGCTGACTGGTGCCCCGCAGGCATCGCAAAAACGAGCCCCCGCGACCAGGTCGGCCCCGCAGGCCCGGCAGGCGGCCGATAGCGATGCGCCGCAAACGGAGCAGAAGCGCGCGGCTTCCCTGTTCGCGTGCCCGCAGGTGAGACAGGTCAGAGGCATCAGCAAGTCCCCGCCGCACATGCTCGCGGCGCGGACCTGCGCCGTCAACACATCGCCGGCGTCCGTCACGGTGGTCAGCTTGCCGCCACGGTCAATCGATAGCGATGGCGAGGTACCGGCGGCGGCGCCTTGCAGCTCCCTCGCCCGCGCCAGCCGGTAGAGCGATACGGCCGGGGCTCGCTCGGCGTGAAACCTCTAGGTAACCCGCGTCCCAGGCGGTTCGGGGCGGTGATGTGGCGCTAGTGTCCGCGGAGAATCCGAAACGAGGAGGGTTCCAGCGCGTGGACGGCGAGTTTGATTTCGATTGGCTGGTGATCGGCTCCGGGTTCGGCGGCAGCGTCTCGGCGCTGCGGCTGGCCGAGAAGGGCTACTCGGTCGGAGTGCTCGAATGCGGACGGCGGTTCGAGGACGAGGACTTCGTCAAGACGACCTGGAACCTTCGTAGCTACTTCTGGGCGCCGAAGCTCGGCCTCAAGGGGATCCTCCGGCTGACCCTGTTCAAGGACGTGTTCGTCGCGTCCGGCTGCGGAGTGGGCGGCGGCAGCCTGGGCTATGCGAACACGCTGTACCGGCCTCGGGAGCGCTTCTTCCGCGACCCGCAGTGGGCGCACCTGAACGAGGACTGGGAGTCAACGCTCAGGCCGCACTTCGAAGAGGCGGAGCGGATGCTCGGGGTCACCGAGTACACGAGGCGGGGCCCGGGCGATGAGCTGCTCAAGGAGCTGGCGGAAGAGCTCGGCGTCCCCGACAGCTACACCCCGACGCGGGTCGGCGTGTTCCTGGGTGAACCGGGCAAGACCGTCCCGGACCCGTACTTCGGCGGCGAGGGACCGGCGCGCACCGGCTGCATCCATTGCGGCGCGTGCATGCCCGGCTGTCGTTACAACGCCAAGAACACGCTGATGAAGAACTACCTGTGGTTCGCGGAACGCAAGGGAGTGCGGATCGAGCCAGAGCGGATGGTCGTCGACATCCGGCCGCTCGGCGCCGGCGACGGCAGCGATGGCTACGAGGTCGTCTCCGAACGCTCGGGCGCATGGGTTCGCAAGGACCGGCGCAGCCAGCGCGCGCGTGGCGTCGTGGTGGCCGCGGGACCGCTGGGCACCAATCAGCTGCTGTTCAGGTGCAAGCTCAGGGGTTCGCTCGCGGGTATCTCCGACCAGCTCGGTTACACGGTACGCACCAACAGCGAGTCCATCCCGGCGGTCACCATCACCGACGATTCGCGGGACTTCACCCGTTCGGTGGCGATCTCGTCCTCGATTCACCCGGACGCGGACACGCACATCGAGAACGTCACGTACGGTCGGGGCGCCGACTCGATGAACATCCTGTGGTCGACGCTGTTCGTGGGGCCGGGCAACCGGCTGACCCGGCCGCTGAAGGCGCTGGGCCGCGCCCTCGCCCACCCACTCCAGTTCGCCCGCGTTCTCTGGCCGGTCAAGTTCTCGCGTCGCACGGTGATCCTGCTCGTCATGCAGACGCTCGATAACAAGATGCGCCTGCGGCCGAAGCGGAGCCTGCTCGGCCGGGGCAACCCCGGCCTGACCACCGAGCAGGATCCGGAGAGCCCCAACCCGGTCTACATCGACGTGGCGGGGTTCGTGGCCCAGCGCGCGGCCGAGAAGCTGCGCGGGATCGCTCGCATCGGCACGACCGAGGCGCTCTTCAACACGCCCACGACCGCCCACATCATGGGCGGCGCGGTGATGGGCGACTCGCCGCAGACGGGCGTGATCGACGCCGAGCACCGCGTGTTCGGCTACGAGAACCTGCTCGTCTGCGACGGCTCGGTCATCCCGGCAAACCTCGGCGTCAACCCCAGCCTCACGATCACGGCGATGGCCGAATACGCGATGAGCCGCGTACCGAGCAAGGGCGAAGACGAGCGCCCCAGCGGTCTGGCGACGGCCTTCCGGGCTGCCACCAGACCTTGGGACGACGCGTGACTACTGCCCCTGCTTGACCCCGGGCTCTCCGAGCTCGAACTGGATCGGATAAGTGGGCACGGCGCCGGGCGCGTTGGCTGACCGCCGGTACTTGCCCAGCGGGAACAGCACGCGGCCGAAGGTGCTCGCCAGCATCATCGCACTCGCTGCGTAGAACGCGGTGAACGCGGAGGCCATGGTCACGTAGCCTCCGGCTTTCTCCCAACCGGTGCCGCCGACCGTGTAGAAGATGCCAAGCAGCGCGGCGCCCACCCACAGCGGCGCCAGCACCGAGGTGAGAGCCAGGCTCTCACCCAGCGAGGCGATCATCCCGGCCAGCGTGACTGCGGCCAGTACGAAGAACCAGTAACCGAGCTCCGGAACCGCGGCATGCGGCCCCGCCGCGGGAATCAGCTTCAGCGCGACCATGAAGTTGAGAAACCCATAGCCGAGCCAGAACGCGGCCCAGATCCCGTGGATTGCCGTGGCCAGGCCGTCGCGGGCCTTGTAGGCCCACAGGGCGGCTGCGCCCTGGGCGAGCCCGCCCGCCGCGGTGGCGAACGGGAAGATCAAAAGCGGCGACTTGGCGTTCCCGTACCAACCGACGAGATGCGCCGTGACCATAAAGGTCGCGCAGGCAAAGCCGAACAACCCCAAAATCGAGGGCGCGGCGATCGGCTGGAGAAATACGCGCGCGTGGTTGCGCCATTCGTTCAACTCGGTCGCGAGGCCATTACCGGCACCTCGCGCCACGGGTTGCGTTCCTGTATTCATTTATGCCACCTCCTAGCGGGCGGTTGAAATTCTCGGTGTGTGTCGCCAAATAGCGCTCACGAAACAGCTGATACCCGCCACGGATGTCACCTCCGGGGCAGCGGTTAGGGCGCTGACAGCACCGATGCCAACCGATGTTCGCCGGGTGACAGTGTCAAGATCACGCTCGTGTCCGACGCGCCGGGGCCATTCGAGCCCCCGGCCTTACCGGCGCGTCTGGCCGACCTGCAGGTCGACGTGACTCGAACCGGCGAGCGGGTCCGGCTCGACCAGCTCCATCACGAGCGCGGACCACGAGAAGTCCTCGGCGCCCATCCCCCGGCCGGTGAACGGATCGTAGTACTCGCGCAGCCCGGCGCCGGCCACCGCGCGCGAAACCCGCCGCCCCAGCTCCTCGGCCTCCTGCGCGTATCCGAGCCTGACCAGGCCAAGCCACAGCAGCCAGGCTGCGTTCACCCAGGTCGGGCCGCGCCAGTAGCGCCGGAGGAACAGCAGATGGTCGCGGCGGGAAAAGCGCGGCTCTTCGGCCGACACCGACGGGGGCGGCACGGGCAGCCAGAAGCGCCGCTGGTCGAGCAGGTGCTCCTCGACCAGCCGCCGGCCGACCTCCTCCGGAAGATCGGGAAGCGCGAGCGGCGAGAGCGCCGCCCACGTGACCACCGGGTGGCGCTCAGCGGCCCGGTGCCGATTCTTCCGGACGATCTGGTGAAACAGACCGGTCCGCTCGTCGTAGAGCCGCTCGAGGATCCGTGGCGTGATCGACGGGCGCCCGAGCGCCAACCGTGACAGTCCATGCAGGACGTTGGTCGCCGTCCCGCACACAAGCGGCCCGCCGGCGGCCGCGACGCGCCGGACCGCGAAGTCGAGCCGGCGATTGCGCCTGACCAGGAGGGGAAAGCCCGGCATCCCGTCGGCGTGCCAGCCGAACGCGGAGTCGAACTTCGGAGAGGCGTCCAGCCCGGACTCGTCCGGCTGGATGATCCAGATCAGGCCGTCGTCGTCGATCCCGCGCTCGTGCTCGACCCAGTCCTGATGGCGGACGATCTCGGGCACCGTGGCGGGATCGCCGATCGCGACCCGCCACGCCCAGGCCAGCAGTGGGGGCTGGATGGTGGCGGTCATGAAGTCCGACCGCGACTTGATGTTGTAGAACAGCGAGCGAAGCGGGCTCACCGGCGCCGCCCAGAAGATCGTGTGACCGATGAAGCCGTCGTCTGCGGCCGCGGCGAGCAGGCTTTCCAGCTCCATGCGCGCCCGGGCCGGGTCCAGCCGCCGCCACGCAATCGCCGTGAAGCACGAGTCCCAGTACCACTGCCACGGATAGCGGCCGCTGCTCGGTGCGGTGTAGCCATAGCGCACGCCGTCGCGCTCGCCCTCGCGCCAGTTGCGCCGCAGCGTGGCGGCGCAGCTCTCCGCCAACAGTTCGCTCACCGGTCCGGCTCGGCTCTCATGTGGTCTCGCGCACGCCGGGCTCCCGCGCCACCCCGTCCGTCTCCGTGCCCAGCGCCGCGGCGGTGGCCAGCCTGCCCAGCCCTCGACGGAAGGTCGGCAGGACCGGCGCGCGCTGCTGCCCCTCGAGCTCGAACGCGAGCACGCAGTAGGCGGCCAAGCCGAGCACGACGAGCCCGAGCAGCCCGCTCGCATCGCGCCACGGGCCGGGACCGCCGAGCTGATAGACCCCGCCGAGCACGAACCGCGTCGCAGCCAGGCCGAAGACCAGGGCCGGAAGCGGCTTGCTCGTCGCGATCGCCAACGTGCTCAGCGCGAGCAGCCCGCCCGCGGCGACGAGCAGGAGCCCGATCGGCCCGCTTCGGCCGCCCGGCGACGCAAGCAGATGGGTCGCGCCGATCGCCGCCCAGCTCGTCGACAGCACCCCGAGCGCTGCCCCCGCCGCGCCGTCACGCGCGAGGTAGGCGAACACGCACGCCAGGAGCTGGAGCACGAACGGGGCCGCGAGCAGGATCAGCCCCACCTGACGGGTCTGAGACTTGGCCAGCCAGTGGAGGTCGTACCCGCTCTGCACCAGCGACGCGATCGCCAGACCCGACATGCCGAGGGTGAGCGGTGAGCCGATCGGGCGGAGGAAGATGTGTGCGCGCGCGCCGTCCACTACCGCCCGCCGTACCCGCGGCGGGCGGCGGCAAGCCGGCGCCGTTAGGGCGCGAACACCACCCTGGCGGGCTATCCGGCGGCCAGCCGGTAACCCCGGTCGGCCTTCTGCACCTCGCCGCTGCGGGCCAGCTTGGACAGCGTGGTCGACACGGTCGGGCGGGCCAGGCCGGCCTTGGTCGCGACCTCACCTGCGGTCATCGCCTTACCGCCCGCGAGCGCAGCGAGCACGGAGGCCTTGGTCGCGCCACGCGCGGTCCGGCCGCCTGACCCCGCACCAGCGCTGTTGTTTCGCCGCGTCCGGCCGGGACGCGTCGCGGAGGCGTTCGGCGCAGACCGAGCGGAGCGCGTAGCCGACGCGCTCGAGGCAGGCTTCGCGCGGCCGGAGCGCCGGCGCGTGCTCGCCCTGCCGCCGCGCCTCGCACCTGCCGCGGTCGATGAGGACCCAGGGTGCCATCCCTGACCCTCACGACTGACTTCACCGCGCGAGGCCAGTTGCGGCAACACGCGATACAGGTAGTTCGGCTTGATGCTCATCGCCGCGGCGATCTCCGGAATGGTTATGCCGGGTTGCTTACGAACCAGCTCGAGCGCTTCGGTGGCGCGCGTGTTACCGCCGCGACGCGGCTGGGCGCCGGCGGACCGGCCATTGCGCCGGCCCACCGAGCTTCTCTGCGCTCGGGGCCTGCCAACGCGGGCGGAGCGACCGCTCCTCTTACGAGTACCGATCAGCGCCGCGCGCGCCGCTTCCAGGCGCGAAGCCTCGTCCTTGAGGGCACGAATGCGGTCGTCGATCTCCTTGACCGCGCTGTCAACGAATTCAGGCACGCTTCACCTCTCGTCTGAATAGCTTGAGAAATCACGCGACGGAGGTCGCGTGGAATACCGATCCCGATGCACGGGCCACTGGGGCCCACCTGGATTATTCACCATCGAAAGCGGCGGACGACATTGCGGTTTCCGAGACCGATATTAGTTCGCCCATCGGCCGCGGAAACCTGCGTGTCGGACTCTGCGCCGTCTTACGTACATTTGGAGCATGAGGTTCGTGCGGCTCGAGGCGTTGTTGCCATGACCACGACCGTGGCGCTGATCGGCGTGGTGGTCATGGCAGCGGCATGCGTCCAGGCAACCACGGGCCTGGGATTCGCGCTGGTGCTCTCCCCCGTGGTGTTCGCGGTGCTTTCTCCGGCCGCCGCGATCATCACCGTCACCGGGCTGGGACTGTTGCTCAACCTGCTCGTGCTCCTCGGCGAGCACCGGCGTCCCCGCGTCGCCTGGCGCGAGGTCCTGCCCATCCTGGTCGCGGTTGCGCCCGGGGCGGTGGGGGGCATGCTGCTGCTGCGCAGCCTTTCCAAGCCGGTGCTCCAGGTCGGCGTCGGCGTCGTGTTGCTGAGCGGAGTACTGGTCGGCCGCATCCGCGCCTCCGCGACCAAGTCCGACAGCGTCGCCATCCGCCTCGCCATCGGCTTGACCACCGGGGTACTGACCACCTCAGCGGGGGTCAGCGGGCCGCCGATCGCACTGTGGCTGACCAGAACCGACCTGTCCCCCGGAGAGGTGCGCGACTCGCTGAGTGCAACCTTCCTGGCCATCGGATTGATCGCGTGCGTCGCGCTCATACCTGTGGTGGCGCGCGCGCACATCGATCCGGCGTTGGTGGCGCCGGCCATGGTTTGCGTGGTGGGAGGTCACGCGCTCGGCCGCCGGGCGTTCGCGCGCGTCGACAAACGGTGGTTCGAGGCGCTGCTGGCCACCGTTGTCGTGTGCGCCGGCGCGGCGAGCATCGCGGCGGGCGCGGCCGCTCTGACCTAGCGCCGCGTGGTGAAGCCGAGGATCAGCTGAGCCGTCTCCAACGGGACGTCGAGCTGCGGACAGTGGCCCACGCCCTCGAGCTCGACCCAGTCGGCGTGGGGCAGCCACTCATTCCGGTAACGCGCGGCGCTCGACGGCCACGCCAGGACCTGATCGGCGGTTCCCCACGCCACCCGCACGGGGCATGTGATCCGCTCGGCGTCGAGCGTCCAGCCGTCGCGCAATACCAGCTCGATAAACGGCCCCACCGCGCGGCACGCGGCGACTCCACAGATCATGTGCGAGACGAGCGGCGCGGGGATGTGCTCGAAGTCCGAGGTTATGAGCCGCGTCACGGCGCGCCGTCCGCCGACCGTGGCGGCGATGGCATCGGCGTGAGGGGCCGAGGCGACCGCCCCGGCGTGCAGCGTCCTGAAGTAGGACAGCGTCTCCATGTATGACTCATCGCGGACGTCCCAGCCGCCGGCGGGGGCGAGCGCCACCACCGACCGTGCCCGTCCGCGCGCCGCGAGCTGGAGCGCGATGTAGCCACCCAGCGAGTTGCCGACCACGTGCGCCGTGTCGAACCCGGCCGCGTCCATGGCCTGCTCGACGGCATCCACGAGCTCAGCTTCGCGGATCTGCCGCCCGTTCACCGGAGGACCGCCCGCGTGTCCGAGCAGCGTTGGCGCCAGCACCTCGTGGTGGCGCTCGAGCGCCGGCAGCACGAGCTCCCACGTGCGCCAGGTATCCGTGAACCCGTGTAGGCACACCATCGGCGGACCGGAGCCACCTCGGTGCGCCGCGCTGAACGCGAACGACACGCGGGCAAGCGTAGCCCGCGGCCATTCGCCCCCCGGGCACATTTGCGTTCGGTTAAGAACGCCCGGCCGTCACAACTAACTGTCCGGCCCGGTGTTGATCTTCGGGGGCGTTTACCGCCTCCTTTGACCTCGAAGCGCAGCCGTGGGGAGTGACGCAGGCTGCGCGATCAGAGCATCGAGAACGCGAGATGGTCGGCTCCGTAATTGATACCGAAGTGTCAACCGCGCCGGCGGCAGCCCGGCCGCGAGTGCGTGGGAAGTCCCTGTTCGTGGGTGAGCGCAAGCTCACGGTCAAGGGCGTCACCTACGGGCCGTTCAGCTCCGAGCCGGACGGCGGCTTCGAGCCCGATATGGCGGCCGCCGACTTCGCGCAGATGGCCGGCGCCGGCATCAACGCGATTCGCCTCTACACGCCGCCCCCGCGCTGGCTGCTGGACCTTGCCCACGCTCGCGGGCTGCTCGTGATGGTGGGGATCCCCTGGGAGCAGCACATCGCGTTCCTCGACTCCGATCGCGCCGGCCACATCGAGCAGACCGTCCGCGACGCGGTCAGATCCTGCGCCGGCCATCCGGCCCTGCTGTGCTTCGCGGTCGGCAACGAGATCCCGTCTTCGATCGTCCGCTGGCACGGCCGCCGGCGGATCGAGCGCTTCATCGCGCGACTGTGCCGGATCGTCAAGGAGGAGGATCCCGGCGCGCTCGTCACCTACGTGAACTATCCGTCGACCGAGTACCTGCGGCTGCCCTGCTGCGACTTCCTGGCCTTCAACGTGTACCTCGAGCGTCGCGAGCTGCTCGAGCGCTACCTGGCGAGGCTTCAGAACCTGGCCGACGACCGGCCGCTGATGCTGGCCGAGATCGGTCTTGACAGCCGACGCAACGGTGAGCAGGAGCAGGCTGAGAAGCTTCAGTGGCAGATCGAGTCGGCGCTCGGTGCCGGCTGCGCCGGGCTGTTCGTGTTCGCCTGGACCGACGAATGGCACCGCGGCGGCCACGACATCCTCGACTGGGACTTCGGGCTCACCACCCGCGAGCGCGACCCGAAGCCGGCGCTCGAGGCGGTCGGGCGAGCGTTCGCCCCGAACCCTTGGATCGGTAGCTCGCCGCGCATCTCGGTCGTGATCTGCACCTACAACGGGTCGGCGACGCTGCGCGACTGCTTGGAGGGCGCCCTGACCCTCCACTATCCGAATTACGAGGTGATCGTGGTCTCAGACGGCTCGACCGACGAGTCACCGCGGATCGCGGGCGAGTACGAGGGCGTCAGGGTGATCGAGACGCCCCAGCGCGGCCTTTCTGCGGCGCGGAATACCGGCCTGGAGGCGGCGAGCGGCGAGATCGTCGCGTACATCGACGACGACGCGATACCGGATCCGGACTGGCTTACTCATGTGGCGGCCGCCTTCGCCGGCGGCCCGTATGCCGCGGTGGGCGGACCCAACGTGCTGCCCGACGGTTCGGGGGCGGTCGCCCAGTGCGTGGCCAACGCCCCCGGCGGCCCCACCCATGTACTCGTCTCCGACCGGGAGGCCGAGCACGTGCCCGGGTGCAACATGGCGATCCGCAAGGCCGACCTCGAGCAGCTCGGCGGCTTCGATCCGCAGTTCCGCACCGCCGGCGACGACGTCGACATCTGCTGGCGGCTGCTCGACTCGGGCCGGCGCATCGCCTTCAGCCCGGGCGCGGTGGTGTGGCATCACCGCCGCCGGTCCATCCGCGGCTATCTGCGCCAGCAGCGCGGCTACGGCCGGGCCGAAGCCCTGCTCGAGCGCAAGCACCCGGAGAAGTACAGCGCCGCCGGGCACGTGGACTGGGCGGGTCGCCTGTATGGCAACGGAGCAGCCCAGCACCGGGGCGGCTGGCGTTGGCGGGTGTACTACGGCGGATGGGGCACGGCCTTCTACCAGTCGCTCTATGGGCCGCGGAGCGGGCTGCTCGAGTCACTGCCCCTGATGCCCGAGTGGTACATCGCGATCCTCATGCTCGGCCTGCTCTCGGCCGCCGGCGTGTTCTGGACGCCGCTGCTGCTCGCGTCGCCGCTGCTCGGCGCCGCTGTCGCGGCGCTGCTCGTGGATGCCGCTTTGGGCGCCGCCCGAGCCCGGTTCTCGCTCGAGCGGGGCCACATGCGCCTCCGCCTGCTAACCGGCCTGCTGTACCTCCTGCAGCCCATGGCGCGGCTCTATGGCCGCGTCTCGTACGGCCTGACGCCGTGGCGGCACCGCGGTCCTCGCGCAGTCGGTCTGCCGTTGCCCCGGACGCTTCTGTTCTGGAGCGAGCGATGGCAAGGAACCGAGGAGCGCGTGCACGCCACCATGCAGGCGCTGGTCGGTCAGGGGACGGTCGTCCGCTCCGGCGGTGACTGGGACAGCTGGGACCTGCAGGTTCGAGGCGGGATGCTCGGTGCAGCGAGACTGCGGATGGCCATCGAGGAGCATGGATCCGGCCGCCAGCTCGTGCGCGTCCGGTCCTGGCCCTACGCCCCCCTCCCCACGCTCGTCCTCGGCCTGCTGGCAACACTCGTAGCCGTCTTCGCCGTGCTGAGCGACGCGGACGCGATCACGATCACGCTTGGCGGCGCGGCCGCGGCCCTGGTGCTGCGCACGATCTACGAGTGCGCAGCCGCTACCGTTGCCATCAAGCGCGCGCTCACGCGGCCGCGCCCCGTGGAAGCTCCGCCCATGGACGAACTCCGACGAAGTGAGCCTGCGATGACCTCCGGCAACCTGGAGGCGCTCCCGCTCGGCGTCAGCGTCGACTAGGCCGATGCCGAGCGCTCAGCAGAACGACCCGGCGGGCGGGACGTCCGGGGCAGGGCCGGCGGCGTCGGCCGAATACAACATCGCCCAAGAGGTTCCCGCCGAGCGCGGGTCGTATCGACGCCAGCTGCGCCTGCTCACCTATGCCCGGCCCCACTGGCGGGGGCTGTCCCTGATGAGCGGGGCGATGCTGTTCGACATCGTCCTGAACCTGGCGCGACCGTGGCCGCTCAAGTTGCTGATCGACAACGTGATCGGCCATCATCCGATCCCGCACTGGGTCGCTCAGATCCCCGGCGCGGACACGCGGCACGGTCTGCTGGTATGGGTGATGGCGAGCGAGATCGTGATCTTCCTGGCCGGCACCCTCGCGAGCATGGCCAGCGACTTCACCTCGCTCAAACTCGGCCAGCAGATGACCTGGTCGCTGGCCGCGGACCTCTTTCGCCACCTTCAGCGACTGTCGCTGCTGTTCCACACCAAACGCGAGGTGGGCGACCTGATCGAGCGAGTGACCGACGACTGCTACTCGATCGACACGCTGGCCACCGGCGCGGTCCTTCCGGTGCTCCAAGCGCTGATCATGCTGGCCGCGGTGTTCGCGATCATGTGGGCGCTCGAATGGCGGCTGACACTGCTCGCCGTCGCGGTGGTGCCGTTCATCGTGGTCACCGTCCGCTACTTCGGGCGGCCGATGAAGGAACGCTCACGCGAGCAGCGCGACTCGGAGGGGCGGATGACCGCAGTGGTGGAGCAAACGCTGAACGCGATGCCGGCGGTCCAGGCGTTCACCCGGGAGCGCACGCAGGAGCTCCGCTTCCGCCACCACGCCAACGAGACCGTTCGCGCCTACGTCCGCTCCACGTTCGCCGGGATGTGGTTTCAGCTGTTCACCGGTCTGGCCACCACGCTGGGCACGGCGGCGGTGATCTACGTCGGCGGGACGCTGGCGCTCGAGGGGAAGCTCACAGCGGGAACGATCGTGGTGTTCATCTCCTATCTCGCATCGTTGTACGACCCCATCGACTCGCTGTCCGAGACGGCGCAGACCGTGCAGAACGCCGCGGCGGAGACCGATCGCGTGATGGAGATCCTCGAGATCGAGCCGGCGGTACACGATGCGCCGGACGCCCGTGAGATGCCCGTGAGCGGGGGGATCCGCTACGAGGCGGTCACCTTCGGCTACGACTCCGGTCGTCCGGTTCTCCACGACGTTTCGCTGTCGGTCGACCCGGGCGAGGTCCTCGCGATCGTGGGGCCGACGGGCGCCGGCAAGACCACCCTGGTCAGCCTGCTCGTCCGGTTCTTCGACCCGTGGAAGGGCCGGCTCACGATCGGCGGGACCGACATCCGCGAGTTCACGGTGCAGTCGTTGCGCAGCCAGATCGGGCTGGTGCTCCAGGATCCCTACATCTTTCCCACGACGATCGCCGAGAACATCGCGTTCGGCCGCCCGGAGGCCGCTCGCGAAGAGGTCATCGCCGCGGCCGAGGCTGCCAATGCCCACCAGTTCATCGAGCGGCTGCCGAAGGGCTACGACACCGTCGTGGGCGAGCGGGGGGCGACGCTCTCCGGCGGTGAGAAGCAGCGGCTGTCGATCGCGCGTGCGTTCCTCAAGGACGCGCCGGTGCTGATCCTGGACGAGCCCACCTCGGCGCTCGACGCGCGGACCGAGAGCCTGTTGCTGGGAGCGCTCGAGCGGCTGATGGAGGGCCGGATCACGTTCGTGATCGCCCACCGGCTGTCGACGATTCGCGGTGCGGACGAGATCGTGACGATCGACGGCGGGCGCATCGTGGAGCGCGGGTCGCACGCGAAGCTGATGGAGTCGGGCGGCCTGTACTCCTCGCTGTACCGCCAGCAGATGCAGCTGGCCGACCACGACGTGGGCGCGGTCGTTGCGGTGGGCGGGCCCGACGACGATGAGCGCTGAGACGAAGCTCCGGCTCACGCTCGTCGAGGACTTCGACGACCCTCGGCTCGACGGCGGGACGTGGGACCGCCTGCTCGCCTCCGGATCCACCAACGCAGTGTTCCTCACCTTCGCGTGGCAGCGCGAGTGGTGGCGCGCCTTCAGCGCGGACCGCCTGCTCGTCGTCCTGGCCGGCGGGGAGAAAGCGCCGACCGCGATCGCGCCCCTGTTCGCCATGGACGACATGCTGTTCCTGGTCGGCTCGGGCGGCTCGGACTATCTCGACTTCATCGGCTCGATGGACGAAGCGACCCTGGCCGCGATGCTGGATACGGCTCGCCGTGAGCTCCCCGAGTTCGAGGGCATCACGCTGTTCCACGTGCCGCTCGCGTCGAAGACGACGACGCTGCTGGAGGGCGTCGCCGAGCGGCTCGACCTCGAGCTGGTGCGCGAAGGCGGAATGGCCGCGCCGTATCTGGACCTGACCGCGGCTGAGCGCGTACAGGCCGCCACCGCTCGGCGGAAGCTGCGAAAGGAAGAGGCGCGGATGCGCAACGCCGGGCCGCTGGTCGTGCGCACCGCACAACAGGAGGACCTCGACCCGTGGCTCGAGGTGTTCTTATCGCAGCACACCGCACGGTGGACCGCCGCCGGCGAGGAGGGCATCGAACGCGACGACGCGCGCGCGTTCTACCGCGCGGTGGTGCACGCCGGCCACCGGGCGGGCTGGCTTCGCTTCACCATGCTCGAGTGGCGAGGTCGGTCGGCGGCGTTCGACATCACGCTCGCGCACGGGGGCCGCCACCTGTCCTACCTGGTCTCGCGCGACGCCTCGATCCGGGGCTACTCGCCGGGCCGGATCCTCGAACGCCACGTGATCGCCCGGGCGGCCGAAGAAGGCGCTCGCTGCTTCGACTACGGGCTCGGAGATGAGGAGTACAAGCTTCACTACGCCAGCGGGGTCGCCGAGGTGGCCAACTGGTCGCTCTACCCGTGAGCGCCGCGCGGGTCAGCATCGTCATCACGTGCTTCAACTACGAACGGTTTGTGGGCGAGGCGATCGCGAGCGCGCTCTCCCAGGAGCACCCGAACACCGAGGTGATCGCGGTCGATGATGGCTCGCAGGACGGCTCTCGCGCCGCAATCGCCGCGTTCGGCGAGCGCGTCGTGCAGCTCGAAAAGCCCAACGGCGGCCAAGCCTCCGCGATCAACGCCGGCTTCCGGGCCAGCCACGGCGCTGCGGTGATCTTCCTGGACGCCGACGACGTGCTCCTGCCCGCGGCGGCGGGCGCCGTCGCCGACGCGCTGTTAGACCAGGACGTGGCCAAGGCCCACTGGTCGATGCCGGTCATCGACGCAATGGGCACCCCGACCGGCGCGACCCAGGATCCGGAGCTGGCCGAGGGCGACCTGCGCGCCGACGTGCTCGCGGACGGGCCGCTGAGCGACGCGACCATGCCGAACCCTCCGATGTCCGGCAACGCGTTTGCTCGGGCGTTCCTCGAGCGCGTCATGCCGATCCCCGAGGAGCCCTATCGCACGGCCGCGGACGAGTACCTGTTCGCGCTGGCGCCGGCGTTCGGGCGCATCGTCCGGCTGCCCCCGCAGTCGCTCTACCGCCTCCACGGCCAGAACGACCACGCCGGCTGGTCGTTCGAGCGGATGCTGAGCTTCCAGGAACGCCACCACGCCCTCGTCGCCCAGGTCGCCTCCGACGCGCTCTCCCGCGCCGGTCACGAGCACGATCGTGAGTCGTGGAGCGCTGCGGCCTGGTGGCTCCGCGCGGGCCGCGTGACACGAGCCATCGAGGCGTCGGTCCCGGTGGGCGAGCGGTTCCTCTTGATCGACGGCGGTGCACTCGGGATCGAGGCCGACCTGCGCGGGCGCCTCGCAATCCCGTTCCCCCAGGTTGGCGGGGCGTTCGCCGGGTCCCCAGCCGACGACGACAAGGCGCTCGAACTGTTCAAGCGTGCCGACGCCGATGGCCTCCATTACGCGGTGGTTGCGTTCCCGGCCTTCTGGTGGCTCGAGGAGTTCCCGAGCCTGGCTGCGAGCCTGCGGCGCCGCACGGTCCTGGCCGAGACCCCGGACGTGCTGATCTATCCCCCGCGAGGGACCTGAACCGCGATGCGCGTGTGCATCGTCTCGCAGGAGTACCCACCGGGCTACGTCGGGGGAATCGGCACCCAGAGCCGGGTCAAGGCGCACGGGCTGGCGGCGCGCGGCCACGAGGTCGAGGTGCTGACGGCCGGCGACGACGACGGACCGCCGGTCCTCACCTTCGAAGACGGGCCGGTGCGCGTCCACGAAGTCCGCACGCCGGGCGGCGAGTTTGCCGTCTACCGGACCGAGACGTACTGGCTGGGCTACACCTGGGCGGTGCTTGGAGCGCTCCGCGCCCTGAGCGAGACCCGTCTGTTCGACGTCATCGACTTTCCCGACTACTCGGCCGAAGGGCTCGCCTTCCAGCTCGACCGGCTCGAGGACGACCCCACCGCGGTGGTGGTGCACCTCCACGGGTCGCTCAGCATGTTCGCCGAGCAGATCGGATGGCCAGAGCCGAACGATCCCCTGCACCGGCTCGGCACCACGATGGAGGCGTTGTCGATCGGCGCTGCGGATCGGCTGCTTGCGGCCAGCGCCAGCATCGCGGCGTTCATCAACGCTCGGATCGGCATCCCGGCCGACGAGATCGACATCGTCGAGGGAGCGGTCGACACCGTGGCGTTCTCCCCCGCCGCGACCGGGGTCTCGCGAGCGGAGGACCGGGTGCGCCTGCTGTTCGTCGGGAGCATCGCCGCCAACAAGGGAGTCCTCGCGGTGTTCGAGGCCTTCCTCCGGCTCGCGCCCGCCCATCCCGGGCTCTCGCTCGTCGTGGCCGGCACCGGCGATGAGGAGATCGCCGAGCGCCTCATCGAGGAGGCCGCACGCGCCGGACTGGCTGACCGCCTCCAGATGCTCGGGTTCGTCGAGCACGCGGATCTGCCCGCGCTGTATCGCTCCGCCGACCTGCTGGCCGCGCCCTCCCAGTACGAGGGGGGGTTGGGCATGGTGTACCTCGAGGCGATGGCGAGCGGCTTGCCCGTGGTCGCCGCGGCGACGGGAGGCGCCGCCGAGGCCATCGTCGACCAGGAGACCGGGCTCCTGCTCGATCACGCCGATGCACGCGGGACGGCGGCCGCGATCGAGAAGCTCATCGCGGACCCGGTGCTCCGCCGGCGGATGGGACGGGCGGCCCGGACGCACGTGCAGAAGCGGTTCACCGCCGAGCGCTACGCGCAGCGCGTAGCCGAGGCGTACGAGCGAGCGATCGAACGGCGGCGAGCGTCCGTCGTCACCTGGTGAGCATGGCCCGGCTGGTGGTGCTCGGAATGATGGGCCGGGTTCCGTTCGGGGGCCAGACCTGGCTGTATCTGAACTGGCTGCGCGGGCTCAGCGGGCTGGGCCACGACGTGTACTACGTCGAGGACGACACGGTGTGGCCCTACGACCCGGTGGCCAACACGGTCACGGACGACTGCACTTACGCGGTGCGCCACTTGCAGCGGAGCATGGACGCCATCGGGCTGTCCGGAAAGTGGGCCTTTCGGCTGGCGGATCGGACCGGCGCGTCCTGGGGCATGAGCGACGCCGGGCTCCGCGAGCTGTTCCGAGGCTGCGACGCGCTCCTCAACGTCGTCGGCGCCACCGATCTGCGCGAGGACCATCTGCTCGCGCCGCTGCGCGTGTACGTCGAGACCGATCCGGTGACCGCGGAGCTGCGGCTGGCCGGCGGGGACGTGCATACGGCGGAGGCGTTCGCCAACCACCACGTGATCGCCACCTACGGAGAGAACTACGGCGCCCCGGACTGCGGCGTCCCCCTGAACGGGCTCACGTACATCCCCACGCGCCAGCCGGTCGATCTGGAGCTGTGGCCGATGGCCTTCGACCCCGGCGCGAGGTACTTCACGACGATCGGCAACTACCGGCAGGAGGGCGGCGACGTGGAGTGGCAGGGGTCCGTCTACCACTGGAGCAAGCACCACGAATGGGAGAGGTTCCTCGAGTTGCCCCGCCGGACCAGCCAGCCGTTCGAGCTCGCGATGATGCCCGACGCCGAGGCCGACCGGGAGCGGCTGCTCGCCGCGGGTTGGCGGCTGGTGGCACCGCTTCAGATGTCGCTCGACGTGCTCGGGGCATACCCTCGCTTCATCCGGTCCTCGCGCGGTGAGTTCACCGTGGCCAAGGACCAGAACGTGCGGCTGCGCAGCGGCTGGTTCAGCGAGCGCGCAGTCTGCTACCTGGCCTCGGGCAAGCCGGTGGTCACGCAGGACACGGGCTTCGCCAACGTGCTGCCCACCGGATCCGGCCTGTACGCGGTGAGTGGCGTGGATGAGGCGGCGGACGCGGTCGAGCGGATCAATGCCGACTACCGCGCCAACTGCGACGCAGCCCGCGCGATCGCGGCGGAGTGCTTCGAGGCCAAGGCGGTGGCGCGCCGCCTGCTGAGCGCGATCGGGATCGAGCGATGACGCGCCGGCTGATCGTCAACGCAGACGACTTCGGCGCCTCCACGGGCGTCAACCGCGGGATCATCGAGTGTCACCGGGAAGGGGTGCTCACCAGCACCAGCCTGATGGTGACCGGCGCCGCCGCCGAGCAGGCGGTCGCGCTCAGCCGCGAGAACCCCGACCTGGCGGTCGGCCTGCACTGGGACGTGGTGGGCGAGGACGAGCGCGAGTTCGACCTCGCCGACAATGACGCCGTGCGCGCCGAGTTCGCCGACCAGCTCGCGCGGTTCCGGACGCTGATGGGTCGCCTCCCCACCCACGTGGACTCGCACCGCCACACGCATCTGGACGACGACGTGCGCGATCTGTTCCGCGAGCTCGCCGCGCCGCTCGGGGTGCCGCTGCGAGGGGATGGCCGGGTTCACTTCATCGGCGGGTTCTATGCCCAGTGGGAGTGGGGCGTGACCGAGCTCGAGCACGTGAGCGTGGAGGCGCTGCAGGGCATCCTGCGCGACGAGGTGAGCGAGGGCTGGACCGAGGTCTCGTGCCATCCCGGCTACATGACGCCCGACTACCGCTCGATGTACGCGACCGAACGGGAGGCGGAGATCCGCACGCTCACCGACCCGCGGATCCGGGCCACGATCGACGAGCTGGGCATCCGCCTGGAGAGCTATGCCACCTACGCGCGTGCCGAGAGCAGTCGATGACGTCGGTCCTGGTGCTCGCGGCGCATCCCGATGACGAGGCCGTGGGCTGCGGCGGGACGCTGCGGCGCCACGTCCTGGAGGGAGACGAAGTGAGCGCGGTGTTCCTGACCTCGGGCGAGGCCGGCGGCCACGGGATCGACCGCCCGGGCGAGGTTCGGGAAGCCGAGGCGGCGGAGGCGGCGCAGGTGCTCGGCATTGGCGAGCTTCAGTTCTGGCGCGAGCCGGACGGGGCGCTCCGCGCCCGGCGTGCGCTCATCGCCCGGCTGGCGGAGGAGATTCGCCGGCGGAAGCCCTCCGTCCTCTACGCCCCGCACGCCCGCGACGATCATCCCGATCACCGTGCCGCCGCGCGCCTCGCCAGCGCGGCCTCCCTGGCCGCGAACCGGCCCGTCGAGCTGAGGCATTTCGAGATCTGGTCCCCGATCGAGGACATCGAGCACCTGGTGGACATCTCCGAGGTGATCGAGGACAAGCTGCGGGCCATTCGCGCCTACCGCAGCCAGTGCGCGGTCCTGCGCTTCGACGACGCCTTCGAAGGCCTGGCCCGATATCGCGGCGAGATGCACAGCTGGCCGGGCGGACCGTACGCCGAGGTCTTCGCGGCGCGCTAGAGGCAGAGCTCGAGCAGGCGAGTGGACACGCGGCGCGCGTCGAATGCGTCCTCCGCCAGGCGCCGGGCCAGTGCGCACTGACGGGCGTGGTCTTGCTCGAGGCGCGACAGCGCGTCGACGGCGCCCTCCGGGTCGCGGAAGCGGAACACCCCCTGGCCCTCGGCCTTGTCGAGCGCGCGGCACGCGCCGGTGTGCTGCACGACCGCCGGCCGCCCGGTGGCCAGGTAGCAGACGGTACGGTCGCTGACCCAGCCCGTGTGCATCGCGACGTACGCCGGCTTGGCGCAGCTGAACTCGCCGCGCGAGCGCCGGATGAACTCGCGATAGCGCTCCGGCGTTCCGGCCACCTGTTCGGGGTCGCTGATCGACCAGCCATGCCGGCGCAACAGCTCGGCGTCGTCCTCGAGGTCGTCGGCTGAGCTCGCGAGGCCCATCTCGATGCCCGCGCGGCGCGGGAGGTCCACGTAGGGGAGGAACCCGGCCCGCTTCGAGTTGTCGATGACTTCGCCGTCCGGCAGGACGAACCCTCGCTCCCACCAGTGCGTGAGCGTGGTGTATCCGCCGCCGGTGGGCGGCGCGCTCATGGGCCACGCGTCGAGCGCGACGCACGGAGGGGTGTAGGTCCAGCGCACCCCGCAGTCCGGTGCCTGCGCGGTGCCGGTGGCGATCCCTTCGCCGATCGTCAGGTAGACG
Organism: uncultured Solirubrobacterales bacterium; assembly: GCA_963818675.1. Lineage (GTDB taxonomy): Bacteria > Actinomycetota > Thermoleophilia > Solirubrobacterales > Solirubrobacteraceae > Palsa-465. The sequence goes on along the minus strand of CAWFTE010000010.1, from coordinate 303,000 downwards.
TCGTAGTCGGCGAGCTCGATGTCACCGCCGGCGAACCACGTCTGGCTCATCCCGGGATCGATGTCGAGCAGCGCGGTGCGCCGGAAGCGTCGCAGGAGAGGCGGCGGGAGCTCGTAGGAGAGGTTGAGCAGCAGGTCGGCGCCGCTCGCCTCCTCGAGCGGCACGAGCGTCGTGCCCGCCGCCGCCGGGCCCGCGGGGGCCCCGTACAGGCAGATCCGATCGATCCCGAACGCGTCGAGGCGCCCGGCCAGAAGATCGAGCGCGCCCTGGTCGAGCTCCCCATCGCTCGGCTCCATCCAGATCACCTCACAGCCGGCGCTTCGCAGCCCCAGTGCCCAGTTGAGGTAGGCCCAGAGGTGGCCCGCGCCCGTCGGATAGCCGAGCGCGTCCGCGGCGATGCAAACCGTGAGGGCCACGAGCGACCCGAGGTTACTTGCGCACCCCGCCGCTACCCTGCGCCACATGCTGCGCCGCCTGGCGGTCTGCTCGCTGATCGCCGGAGTCGCGCTCTCCGCGTGCGCCCGGGCGAGCGCGCCCCTCCCGGTCCAGAAGCACCCCGCCCCGCGCGCCGCGCTGGCCGGCGGCCCGCCCACGCACATCGCGGTGATCCTGATGGAGAACGAGGAGTACGGCGACATCTTCGGCTCGCGCTCCACCCCGTTCATCGACCGCCTGGCCCGCCGCTACGCGCTGGCGAGCCAGATGTACGCCATCACCCACCCCTCGCTGCCCAACTACCTCGCGCTGACCGGCGGCTCGACGTTCCGGATCAGCAGCGACTGCACCGATTGCACGGTGCGCGCGACGAGCCTGGTCGACCAGCTCGAGCGCGCCGGCATTTCCTGGCGGGCGTACATGGAGGGGCTCCCCCGCCCCTGCTTCAGCGGCGCCGGCGCGGGCGAGTACGCGAAGAAGCACGACCCGTTCGCCTATTTCACGAAGATCGCGGGTGACCGCGCCCGGTGCGGGCACGTCGTGCCGCTGGCGCGACTGTACGCGGACGAGCGCGACCGCGGCCTGCCGAGGTTCGTGTGGATCACGCCCAACCTCTGCCATGACATGCACGACTGCGATCCGCCCACGGGCGACCGGTTCCTCTCGAAGCTCGTCCCGCCGCTGCTCGCGGCGCTGGGCCGCCACGGATTGCTCGTGCTCACCTGGGACGAGGGGACGAGCGACGACGGCTGCTGCCGCCTGGCCTCGGGCGGGCACATCGTCACGATCCTCGCCGGCCCAGGGGCCAGGGCCGGAGCGCGGCTGGGCACCCCGGTCGACCACTACTCGGTGCTCCAGACGATCGAGGACGTGCTCGGCCTGCCGCGCCTGCGCGGCGCCGCGTGCGCGTGCACGCCTTCGCTGGCCCCGCTGCTCGCCCGCTGAGGGCTAAGCCGACGCCACCCCGCTCGACGCCGGGTCCTCGAGCGCCACCGGCGTTCCGAAGCCGATCCGCAGCACCGCGCCGCCTCCCGGCGCGCTACCGGCTTCGACGAACCCCCCGTGCGCCTCGGCCGCCTGCCGGACGATGGCGAGGCCGAGGCCGGAGCCGGGCTTCGAACGGGCTCGACGGGCACGGTAGAAGCGATCGAACACGTGCGGGAGGTCCTGCTCGTCGAACCCCGGACCGTGGTCGCGCACGGTCAGGGCACCGTCGCGCAGGGTCACCTCGACCTCACCGCCGTCGGGGCTCCACTTGCTCGCATTCTCCAGCAGGTTGATCACAGCGCGGGCGATCCGGTCGCCCTCGCCGCGGACCAGCGTCGGCTGGAGCTCGACCCGGAACTGCAGGCCCGGCGCGCGCCGGCGCGCCCGCTCGAGCGCGTCGAGCACGATCGCGTCGAGGCGGACGTCGCCGGCCTCGGCCCCGGGCCGGCTGCCGCGGGCCAGCTCGACGACGTCGGCGACCAGCGCGGTCAGCTCGTCTAGCTCCTCGATCACGTCGGCGCGCAGGGCGTCCCGATCCTCGGGCGAGAGCAGCGCCTCGTCGCGCATCAGCTGGAGGTTGGCGCGGATCGTGGCGATCGGCGTGCGCAGCTCGTGCGAGGCGTCCGCCACCAGGTTGCGCTGCGCCTGGACCGAGCGCTCGAGCGCGTCCAGGGTCCGATTGAAGGTCCGCGCCAGCCGAGCCAGCTCGTCGCTGCCCACGACTTCGAGGCGCTCGTGCTCGATTCGCTCGGGCTGCGCGCCGATCGACTCGGTCTGCCGCGTGAAGCGCTCGATCGGCGCCACCGCGGCCCGCGCCACCAGCACGGCCAGTGCGGCGGCGAGCGCGATCCCGCCGGCCGCGATCAGACCGAGGAGCAGAAGCTGGTTGGACAGCGCCTTGTCGACGTCGGTCAGCGACTGCGCCACCGCCAGCGCTCCCCGCGCGCCGATGCCGGTGACCAGGACGCGGATGCGCGTGCCGTTCACCGTCTCATCCGCGAAGTACTGCCCGTGGCCGGTCCGGGCGAGCGCCTTCATCCGCGCGTCGACCGGGATCTGGTTGCGTTGGCCGGGCGGCGAGTACGTGCCGCCGTCGGCGTAGACCAACAGGAACGTGCCGGTGCCGCCGAACGCCGGCCCCCGGATCTCGTCGAGTCCGAGCCCTTCGTCTCGGTCGCCCAGCGGCTCCCCGACCTGGGGCTGGAACACGCCCGGCGCGCCCCGGCCCTGGGGTGGCCCGCCGCCGCCACCGCCGTCGGGCCGACCCGCGGGACGGTGCAGCACCTGACCGGAGAGCCGGCTCAGCGAGCTGTCGACCTGGCCGAGCAGCTCGCTGCGCGTGCCCGCGTAGGCCGACACCGCCACCGCGATCACTGCCACCGCCACCGCCACCCCGGCGGCCAGGCCCATGCGCGCCCGCAGGCTCACCGCTCCGGCTCCCGAAGCGCGTAGCCCACACCCCGCACGGTGTGGATCAGCGAGCGCGACCCGGCGTCCTCGAGCTTGCGCCGCAGATACCCGATGTAGACCCGCAGCGCGTTCGAGGTGGGCCCGAAGTCGTACCCCCACACCCGGTCATAGATCAGGCTGTGGGGCAGCACCCGCCGCGGGTTGACCATGAACAGCTCGAGCAGCTGGTACTCGGTCCGCGTGAGCTCGACCATCTGCTCGCCCACCCACACGCCGTGGCGGTAGGAGTCGAGCCGCAGCTCACCGAACGAGAGCGCGCCGTCCGCGGTCGTCTCACCGCCCGCCCGGCGCAGCAGGGCCCGCACGCGCGCCTTCAGCTCGTCCACGTCGAACGGCTTGACCAGGTAGTCGTCGGCGCCCGCGTCGAGGCCGTCGATCCGGTCGGTGACCGCGTCGCGCGCGGTCAGCATCAGCACCGGGACCCGGTTGCCCTCGCGCCGGAGCAGGCGGCACACCTCGAGCCCGTCGATGTCGGGCAGGCCGATATCGAGCACGACCGCGTCCGGCGCGCCGCCGGTCACCTCGGAGAGGGCCTGCGACCCGCTCTCGGCCAGCCGCACCTCGTAGCCGGCGAGCGTCAAGGCGCGGCGCAGAACGTCCCGCAGGCCGCGATCGTCATCGACCACGAGCAATCTCATGGCCCTGATTGTCGCCGCTCAGGCGGCCGCCACGCAGGGATTCCTACGTTTGCCTTACCCGCAGCACCGCGCCGAGGATGCCGTTGATGAACGCGGGCGCCTCGGCGCCACAGAAGCGCTTGGCCGTCTCCACGGCCTCGTCGATCGCGCCCTCGGGAGGGATCGCCTGCTCGCCGGGGAGCTCCTCCGGATGGAGCATCTCGGCCAGGCCGACGCGCAGGATCGAGCGCTCGAGCGGCGCGATCCGCTCGAGCGACCAGCCGGTGGCGTGCCCGCGGATCAGCTCGTCGAGCGCGGGCTGATGGTCGCGCACCAGTTGGGCCAGCGCGCGGGTGAACGGGTGCGTGTCGCGCGGAAAGGTGTCCTCGAGCGGGCGGCCGAGCAGGTCGCTCTGATACAGCGCCCAGATCGCCGCGCGGCGCTGCTCGGTCCTACGCACGAGACACGTACTCACCCGAGCGCGTGTCCACCCGCACCACGTCGCCGACGTCGATGAACAGCGGGACCTGGACGCGGGCGCCGGTTTCGAGCACCGCCGGCTTGGTCCCCCCGCCCGATGCGGTGTCGCCGCGCACGCCGGGCTCGGTCTCGGCCACGGCCAGTTCGATGGCGCTGGGCAGCTGGACGTCGGCCGGGGCATCGTCGATGTACAGCACCTCGACCTCGTCCGATTCCTTCATCCAGCGCAGCGGATCGGATAGCGCACCGACCGGGATCGTCAGCTGCTCGTAGCTCTCGGAGTCCATGAAGTGCGCGTCCTCGCCGTCGCTGTAGAGGAACTGCATCCGTCGCACCTCGGTCCGCACCGGGCGAAACTTCTCCCCCGCGCGGAACGTCCGGTCGATCACCGCCCCGTCGCTCGCCCGCCGCAGGCGCGTGCGCACGAACGCCCCGCCCTTGCCCGGCTTGACGTGCTGGAACTCGAGGATCTTGAAGATGGTGCCGTCCACGTCGATGTGAGACCCGTTGCGGAACTGGTTGGTCGAGATCATCGGTGGCGAGTGTAGAGGGGGGTGTTTCTCGGGCCGTGCCGGGGTCGGCCGACGACTGCCGGCTCCCGGGTCAATCGACGACCCGCAGCTCCTTGGGCAGCGCGCCCAGGATCTCGCACCCGTCCTCGGTCACCAGCACCAGGTCTTCGATCCGCACCCCGAACGCCCCGGGCAGGTACACCCCCGGCTCGACCGTGACCACGTTTCCGGCCGCCAGCTCGCCCTCGGCCTTCTGCGAGAGCCGGGGCGCCTCGTGGATGTCGAGCCCGACGCCGTGGCCAAGCCCGTGGCCGAAGTGCTCGCGGTGCCCCCGCGTGTCGATCACCGCGCGCACGGCCGCGTCGAGGTCCCGGCACACCGCTCCGGCGCGCACGGCGCGCACACCGGTGAGCTGGGCCTCCAGCACGAGCTCGTAGATCGCCGCCGCCTCGGCGCTCGGAGAGGCGCCCGCCGCCACCGTGCGCGTGCAGTCCGAGCGGTAGCCGTCGAGCTCGGCGCCCCAGTCGAACACCACCAGCTCGCCGGGGCCGACCTCTGCATCGCGCGGCTGGGCATGGGGCAGCGCGCCGTTGGCTCCGGCCGCCACGATCGTGTCGAAGCCGGCGCGGTCGGCCCCGCGCCGGCGCATCTCGAACTCGAGGGTCAGCGCGAGCTCCCGCTCGCTCCGCCCGACCAGTCCCCCGGCGAGGACCGCCTCGAACGCGGCGTCGGCGAGCTCGTTGGCGCCGCGGATGCTCGCCACCTCGGTCGGGTCCTTCACCGCCCGCAGTTGCTCGACCAGCCCGTGCCGAGGCACGAGCTCCACCTCCTCGCCGAGCATCTCAGCAAGCCGGGCGTGCTCGCGGACCGACACGGAGTCGTCCTCGAAGCCCACGCGAGTGACCCCCGCCGGCAGAAGCTCGGGCAGGGCGCCGAGCAGGTCCCGGGTGGGCTTCATCCGCTCGAAGGTGGGATCCACCTCGCCGGCCGCCTGGGTGACGTAGCGGGAATCGGTCACGAACCGCCGGGTGTCCGGCCCCACCAGGGCCAGGCCGTTGCTCCCGGTGAAGCTGGTCAGATAGCGGACGTTGACCAGGTTCGAGACGAGCATGATCTCGACGCCGGCGCCCTCCAGCAGCTCGCTCAGGCGCCGCGCCCGCTCGCTCATCCGGCGAGCTCGGTGCGCAGCCGCTCGAGCGCCTCGCGATAGCCGTCAGCGCCCTTGCCGGCGACGCGGGCGATGACGAGGTCGCCGATCACCGACTCACGCCGCCAAGGTTCACGCCCGTCGACGTCGGAGAGGTGAACCTCGACCGCGGGCAGACCGGTCAGCTCGAGCGCATCGCGGATCGCGTAGGAGTAGTGCGTCCACGCTCCGGGGTTGAGCACGATCCCGTCCGCCAGGCCCTCCAGCCGGTGCAGATGCTCCACGAACTGGCCCTCGTGATTGCTCTGGAAGAAGCGCGCCTCGAGCCCCAGATCGCCGGCGGCCTGTGAGATCCGCGTCTGCAGCTGCTCGAGCGTCCCGCCGCCGTAGTGCGCGGGATCGCGCCGGCCGAGCTGGTCGAGGTTGACCCCGTGCATCACCTCGATCCGGTTGCGAACCGCGCTCACGCGGCCAACTCTCGCACGGCGGCAATGAGCGCGCGCTCGGGCACCGCACACCCTGGACGAGCGGCGCCGGGAGCCTCCAGCAGCACGAACGGGACCGGGCCCGGGCCCAGGCGCTTCTTGTCGCGCGCGGTGGCCATCACCACTGCGTCGGGGTCGACGTCGGCCAGCGTGGTCGGGAGGCCGTTGGCGCGCAGCAGCTCCCGCACCTCGTCGCGCAGCTCGCGGCGCTCGGACAGCCGCAACGCGGCGAGCAGGCCAAGCGCCACCGCTTCGCCGTGGCGGTAGCGGGCGTAGCCGGTGACGGTCTCGATCGCGTGAGCGACGGTGTGCCCGAGGTTCAGGACCTGGCGCAGGCCGGCGTCGCGCTCGTCCTGGGCGACGATTCGCAGCTTGGTCGCGGCGCACGCCGCGATCACGTCGGGCGCGGTCGGATCGGCGCCGGCGCGAAGGCGCTCCCACAGCGACCCACCGGCGATAAGCGCGGTCTTCAGCACCTCCGCGTACCCGGCGGCCAGCTCGCCCTCGGGCAGCGTGCGCAGCGCGAGCGGGTCGGCGATCACCGCGGAGGGCTGGTGGTAGGCGCCCACGTAGTTCTTCGCCTCGGGCAGATCCACGCCGGTCTTGCCGCCGTAGGCCGAGTCGACCTGCGCCACGAGGCTGGTCGGCACCTGCACGTGGCGGACGCCCCGCTGGTAGGTGGCAGCGCAGAAGCCCGCCAAATCGCCGACCACACCACCGCCGAGCGCCACCACCAGGTCCTGCCGGGTCATGCCGGCGCGGACCAGCTCGGTCCAGACGATCTCGGCATGAGCGATCGTCTTCGACTGCTCGCCCGCCATGATCGTCACGCGCCCGGCGAGCGGCGCCACCGCGTCCTGGTAAAGGCGCGCGACGTTGCCGTCGCTGATCAGGAAGCGCCGCCCCGCCACGAACCGCGGCCAGAATCGCCCGAGCAGGCCCTCTCCGATGTACGCCGGGTAGTCGCCCGACCGGCTCGCCGCCCACAGCATCTTCGCCCCCGGCGGCAGGTCGGCGAGCGCCTCCAGGACCTCGGCCATCGCGCGCGAGCGCTCGGACGGGACGATCGCGTCGGCCAGGCTCCCGTACAGCGGCTCGCGCTCCGCGTAGAGCCGCTCGAACGCGGCCCGGTCGCGGGCCAGCGGCCGGTCGCTCGCGGCGCACCGGCTCCAAGCCGCCTCGACGCCGATGTCGAGCCAAATCACGCGGTGGCGCCCGAGGGCCTCGCGCACCGAGGCGTGGGTGACCGCGCCCCCGCCCAGCGCGAGCACCCAGTCTCCGGCCGCCGCCAGCAACTCGAGCGTCACCTGCTCCTCGGCGGCGCGAAACGCCGCCTCCCCGTCCTGCGCGAACACCTGCGCGATCGGCTTGCCCAGCCGCTCCTCGACGATCCGGTCCACGTCGAGCGCCTCGGTCCCCAGCGCTCGGGCGGCCGACATCGCGGCGGTCGACTTGCCCGCGCCCATGAAGCCGATGCAGACGGTCAGCGGCGCGTCCACGCGATCCGCTCCCGGTAAGCGTCGAGCGCGGCGCGCACGTCGTCGATGTGATCGCCGCCGAACTTGCGCCGGTAGGCGTCGGCGAGCACGAATGCCACCATCGCCTCCCCCACCACTCCGGCCGCCGGCACGGTGCACGAGTCGGTGCGCTCCCGCAGCGCGTTCGCCGGCTCGTGGGTGGCGATGTCGACCGAGCGCAGTGGCTTGGTCAGCGTGGGCAGCGGCTTCATCGAGCCGCGCACGACCAGCGGCTCGCCGGTGGTCATCCCGCCCTCGAGGCCGCCCGCCCGGTTGGTCTCCCGGAAGTAGCCCCGCCCCTCGTCGTAGAAGATCTCGTCGTGGGCCTGCGAGCCCGGCAGCCCCGCCACCTCGATGCCGTCGCCGATCGACACCGCCTTGATCGCCTGGATCGAGAGGATGGCCTGACCGAGTCGGCCGTCGAGCCGCTCCTCCCAGGAGACGTGCGAGCCGAGACCCGGGACCAGCCCGAACGCGCGGACCTCGAACACGCCGCCCAGCGACTCGTTGGCCTTGCGCAGGCGATCGATCTCGGCCACCATCGCCCGCGTCGCCTCCGCGTCCAGGCAGCGCACGGGCGACTCGTCGACGCCCGCGAAATCGGCCGGCGTCAGGTCCTCGCGCCGCGGTGCGCTCACCCCGGTGATCTGGATCACGTGCGAGAACACCTCGACGCCGAGGGCGCGCAGGAAGGTCTTGGCCACCGCGCCCCCGGCGACCCGGGCCGCCGTCTCGCGCGCGCTCGCTCGCTCCAGGATGTTCCGGACGTCGCCCACGCCGTACTTCTGGGTTCCCACCAGGTCGGCATGCCCCGGACGCGGCAGGTGCACCTCGGCGACCTGGCCGTCCACCGGCCAGGGGTTCATCCGCTCCTCCCAGTTGGCGTAGTCGCGATTGACCACGCTCAGGGCGATCGGGCCGCCCAGCGTATGGCCGTGCCGGACGCCGCCGGTCACCTGAGCCCGGTCTGACTCGATCTTCATCCGCCCGCCCCGGCCGTGGCCGAGCTGGCGGCGCTGGAGGTCGCGGTCGATCTCCTCGCGGTCGAGGGCCAGCCCGGCGGGCAGGCCCTCGACGATGCAGGTCAGGCCGGGGCCGTGCGACTCGCCGGCGGTGATCAACCTAAGCGCCACGGGCGCTTAGGTTACGTAGCGCCGGGACCTGGCGGCCCGCGGCCGCTCGTCGAGGCCTAGTAGCGGCCTGCGGCGTCGATCCCGAGCTGCCCGCCGCCGGCGGCGACCAGCGACAGCCGGACCGTGAACGTCGCGTGGCGGAGCTTGCCCAGCTTGGCCGCAACGGCGCCCGGAAGGCGCAGGCTCAGGAACGAGACGCCGTTGCGGATCCCGGCGGTCGTGCCGCGCGCGATCACCACGGTGCTTCCGCGGCCCACCTTGATGTGTGCCCGCTTGGCCTCGGCCCGGGAGATCGAGATGGTCAGGATCCCGTTGGCGACCTTATTGGACTTGACCTGGAGCGCGAGGCCGTAGCGCAGCACCGACTTCAGGCTCCGCGGCGAGAGCTGCAGGTGCACGCTCAGCGCCGGGCTCGGGCCCGAGCCGGGGCCGCCCGGCTGCGTGCTCGGAGGCGCCGGGGTCTGGCCCGCCGGTCCGAGGACCGTGATCGACTGGCTGAGCGTGGCCTTGTTGTTACCGCGATCGGTCACCGTCAGAGTCACGGTGTAGACGCCGGCCTTGGTGAACGTGTGCACGACGCTCGGCCCGGTGGCGGTGGTGCCATCGCCGAAGTTCCACGAATAGCCCCCGTTCGGGACGATCAGAGTGGACGCGGTCGAGGAGCCGTCGAGCTGCACCACGTCGCCCTCGTCCACCGCGCTCGGGATCACGAACGTCGGCGTGAGGACCACATCGGGAGCGCAGCCGAAGTACGTGAACGGATCGAACGCGAGCGCCGCGCCGTTGTCGAACTCGCGCTGCAGGTAGTAGGGGTTCTGCGAGCTGCTCCCGACGTTGACCTGGTCCAGGTCATTCGGCAGCGGCGTGCACACCTGGCCGTAGATGTGGTTGTCATCGATCTCCGAGCCGTCCTGGGCAACCCATCCGTTCAGGCCGGGGTTCACGATCGAGGCGATGTGAGACTGGCTGAGCGGGCTGACCAGGCGCTGGCCGATCGCCGTCGAGAGCACCTGGGGAGGCGGGTTGTTCGGGATCGTCGGGACGTCGGGCTCGTCGCACGAGGTCCCCGCCGTCCACGGCTGCACGACGTACGCGACCTCGGTGCCGCCGACGTTCACCTGCGAGTGGTAGGAGCAGAAGGCCGGCTGCGACGGCGGAGCACCGCCCGGGTTGAGCGTGCTCAGCGTCGAGGCGGTCCCGATCGCCTTGGTCGACTGGACCTTGAACGTGAAGCCCTCCGGATCGGTGACGTAGGCGTTCCAGGTCGAGACTCCTTGCGCCGCCGGAGGCGACTGGATCGTGATCGTCGAGGTGTCTCCGCTGGTCGTGATCGTCTGCGAGCCGCTGGGCGGGAGCTCCTGCCCGCCGGTCGTGACGTACGTGACCGCAATGTGGTAGGTGCCGGCGGCGATGGTCCCCCCGGTCGTGCTCGACGAGATCGACGGCGGGGGCGGGGTCAGGAAGCCGTTGGCCGAGCAGAGCACGCCCGTGTTGTTCGGACCGGAGTGGTCCAGGCACGACTCCACGCCCGGGGGCAGCAGCAGCGTGACGACCGGCGTGTAGCCCGCCTGGGTCCGGCCCAGGATCCCGGTCTGAGCAACCATCGTGGCCACCTCGGCCTGGAGCTGATCGTCGGTCAGGCAGACCGTGTTGACGTCGATGGAGTCCATTCCGATGAACGAGTCGCCGCCTGGGGTGCAGTTGTTGGCCGGAAGGTCGTGGCCGACCCCGGTCGGGTTGCCGTACTCACAGGACGAGCCGCCGACCGAGCCGTAGTCGATGCAGCCGCCGCCGAACAGCGACTGGTTCTGGGCGCGGCCGCCGCCGTCGGGCAGGGTGATCTCGTCCTGGTACTGAGAGGTCACCGCGTACGGCGAGCCGAGCGTCCCGCTGGAGTCGGCGACGTCGCGCAGGAACTGCTCCACGAAACCGCGCGTCTGCGTCCAGTAGTTGCGCTGCCCGCCATAGGGCGGAGGGAACGGCGCGTCCCACGTCAGGGCGAACGATTCGTTCTTGTGCATCACCTCGCCGCCGCGATAGCACAGGCCGGAGCTCGGCATGACCGGGCCGCCCAGGTCGGTGGCCAGGAACGGGTCCGTGCACGGATCCGATGTGTTGTTTGCGGAGACGCCGCTCGGCAGCGGATTCCCGCGGACGCTCGGGATGAGCGAGACGCCGGCCTCGGTGCCCGCGTCGGTGAGCACGAGCGCCTGAGCCGCGCCCGTGGTGAGGCCCAGCGACAGGGCGAAGGTCAGCGCCAGCGCGGCGCCGCCCGCGCGCATGGTGGCGCGGCGCGAAGTCTCGCGCGTGCGTCGAGTGGTGAACATCAGGCGGCGCATCAGTTACCTCCAACGGTCAGGTTGCGCATGTCGACGATGGCGCCGACGCTGGGCTCGTACTGGAACAGCGACAGGGCGGAGAGCGGAGAGTTCGAGAGGAGCCTCGCTCCCTGCGCGGACACGGCGTTGCGAGCCTGGCTGGCCGCACCGGCCGACCCGTGATCCTGGGCGTAGATGTCCGTGACGGCGAACTGCGCGATGGTCGCGCCGCCGGCGCTCTGCGTGGAGACGTTCTCGCCTTGGTCGGGCGCGAGCGACAGGATCTCGCAGTCGATCGGACCGGGGGTGCAGGCACCGGGACCGGTCACCACGGTGCCGGGCTGCACCGCGAACAGCACGCGGCTGCCGCCCTGCTCGACTCCCAGCTCGACCAGCAACGGCTGGCTCGCGCTCGGGATCGTGCTCAGGCGCTGCACCGGGTCGATCAGATTCAGCCCACCCGAGGCGTTGCTGATCTGGATCGCCACGTCATAGGTCTGGGTCGCGCTCAGGCCGGCCGGGGCAGGCGCCGCCTGGCGCGCCGGCGTGGCCACGGGAGCGCCCGGCGCGGGAGCCGAGTAGGAGCTTCCGCCGCCGCTGGTCGCGCTGGAGCCGGCGCCGCTGCTCTTGCTGCCGGCGGAGGAGCCGGTGCTAGAGGAGGCGCTCGTCGAGCCCGCGCCAATCGAGGCGCTGGCCGTCGAAGCGCCGAGCGTTGCGCTCCCGGCGAGCGACGGGGTGCCGGTGCCGGTGAGAGCGCGCGGCGCCGCGCCACCCTGCTGGGTGAACGGGCTGCGCGAGGCGCCGCTCAGCCGGCCCTGCGGCGTGCTCGCGGTCAGCTTTACCGAGACGGAACGTCCGCTCGCCACAGATCCGTCACCCGCGCCCTGCGCCGCCGGCGCCGAGCTCGGCGACTTGGTCAGCAGAACGGGCACGGCGACGAGCCCGATGAGGAGGGCCACCGCGACCGGCCACAGCCGGCGCTCACGGAGCTCAGTGACTATGCCTTTGAGGATGTTCATCGGATCACCGGGGCGACGGCCGCCGCTGCCGCCGGGGTCGACGTGGTCGAGTGTGCGCCGCCCGTCGTAGTGGTCGACGGTGCGGTCGGCCCCGCGGACGTCGCACCCGCGAGCACGCCCTGCCCGGGCTGCTCGAGGTACGTGGTAGCCGAGACGGTTGCCGTGATCTGCGGGAAGCCCTGCGGCGAGGCCGAGAAGCTGATGCCGTTGACGGTCATCAGGCGCCCGCTGATCGAGATCTCGTTCTTACCCGCCACCACGAACTTCTGGAGGCGGTTGAAGAAGCTGGACAGGTTGAAGAAGTTGCCCTGGAGCGAGAAGGTGAACTGCTCCGCCGGGAAGCCGGCCTGACCGACGGCCACGCCGGGCGGGAGTGCGCTCGCCGCGGCCTGCGAGCCGGCCTGCGAGCCCGCCGAGCCGGCCGCGCCGGACGAGCCGGACGAGCCGGACGAGCCGGACGAGCCGGACGAGGACGAGCTCGAGGACGGCGGGGGAGTCGAGGCGCCCGCGGCAGAGGTCACCTGAAGGGTGCGGAAGTCGACGTGCGCGCTATTGGCGGCGCCCTGGAGCTGGAAGATCAACGACGGGATGTCGTCGTCGCCGGGCACGGCCTCGCCCAGGCGCACCAGCTCGGCGTAGTTGGTCGGGAACTGGTTGCGCGCCTGCTCGCCCTGCGAGACCTGCGCACGGGCGCTGTCGAGCTGCGTCTGCTCGGCGCTCACCTGAGTGCCGAGCTTCGACGCGTCCGAACGCCGGGGCTGGATGACGAGCATCCAGGCGGCGGCGACCGCGGCGACGGCGACTACAACCATCAGCACGATTCGGTCGCGTCCGGTCACGAGGATCCTCCTGGGTGTCGTCGTAGTGACGTTCGAGATCGAAGTCGCGCCGTTGGGGCCCGCGCCCGGCAGCGCGTTGAAGAACACGACCATGTCGAAGTTCGCGGAGCCGCTGCCACAGCCCTCGGTGCCGCCGGTGGGGCTGACGACCGCGGTAGTGGTCTTCTGGCTCGAGCCGAGGCTCACGCGGGTGACGCCGTCGACCAAGCGCAGGCGGGACATCAGCCGCGCCACGTCGTCCTGGCTGTGCGTGCAGCCGACGAGCTCGAGCGCGGGCACCTGCTCATCGCCGCGGAGGTTCCCGGCGCTGCCCGAGCCGCCACCGCCGCCCGAGCCGGCGCCCGGAGCGACCGTGCCCGACAGGGACTGAAGCGAGGTGTTGGCGGGCACGACCTGCGCGAGATCGGCCAGCGCGGTGTGCCAGTCGAAGCGGGTTGCGGCGATCCCGGACACGGTCTGAAGCCGGGTCTGCGCGACCTGCGCGAACCGGCCGTAGGTGCCCAGGCGCGAGGCCTGGGCCTGGGCCTGGGAGACCTGAGTCTGAAGCGTGCTCAGCTGCGCTGTGCGCTCGCTGATGGTGTTGCCCGTCAGGACGTACACGGTGACGAGCGCGAGGGCCGCCGCCAGCACGCCGAGGAGCGCATAGGTCGGAATGCGCAGCGCGCTCGGGGAGCCGCCGCGGTTCTTGCGCGCGTCGGCCGGGATCAGGTTGACAGCCTTCACGGCCCGACCTCCTCGATCGTGAGGCCGGCGGCCACGGCCAGCCGGCCGGCGTCGATCCCGCCGAACGCGCCGGCGCGACCCTCCTCGACGATCCCGGGCTCGAGCGGCATGCCCGCCAGCTCACCCAGTCGCTCGGGGAACCCTGCGATCGCGACCGCCGGGCCGGTCAGCACGGCGCGCTCGACGTTGGTCGTGCCGGCCTGCATGGCATGGAAGTCCAGGGAGTTGCGGACCTCGTCGGCGATGCGCCGGACGCCGTCCTCGAGCACATCGCGGGCCTCCGAGACGATCATCTCGTCGCCCTCGATCTGGTCGAGGGGGGCCTCGAGGCCAACGTGCTTGAGCCAGCCGTGCGCGTGCTCGAGCGTCAGCCCGCGGCGCTCGGCGAGCTCGCCGGCAATCGACTCGGTGCCCTGGGCCACGACGCGCGTGAACACGCAGGTCGGCCCCACGGCGACGGCCAGGTTGGTGATCCCGCCAACGCCGATGTACAGAGTGGGCTCGGTCGCGCCGGAGCGGTGCAGCGCGCGGACCATCGCGAAGGCCGAGAGGTCGATGCCCTGCGGACGCAGGCCCGCCTTGCGGGTGGCCTGAAGCAGCCGCTCGATCATGTCGCGGCGGGCGGCCACGAGCACCACCCGCGTGCGGGGGCCCTCGGCGGTCTCCACCTCGCCGAGCGAGATGTGCTCCAGCACCGCCTGCTCGAGCGGCATCGGGATGTGATCCTGCGCCTGGAAGCGGACGGCGGAGGCGATCTCCTTGGCGCCCTTCATCGGCGGAAGGTCAACCGTGCGCATCACGATGCGGTGGTTGGCCACACCGAGCCGGACGCGCTTGCCGAGCTTGTGCTCGGCGAACAGCTGCTTGAGCGCGGTGGCCAGCGTGTCCACGTCGACCACCTCGCCGTCGCGAACGACGCCGGGGGCCAGCGGAGTGGTGGCGGCACGCTCGACGGCAACCTGGCCGGCGCGCCCCTCAACGGCCGCGACGTATCCAGGCTGGATGTCGAGGCCGACGACAGTTTTCTTGGCAGATGAATAACCCATACGGACTCAGTTGCAGTGATCGGCCGACCGCCCCGGCAAGTTGAGCCCTGTCCAGTTGATTGGACACTTCTGGCCGCCGCGCGGAGGCGTCCAGAGCGAGGGCCGCGCGCTCACGCGGCCAGGGCGTCGGTGACCGGTCTCGCGGCGGCGTCGCGAACCGGCGCCGAAGCGCGCGCCGGCTGGCGCTCGGCGGCGAACAGCGACATGCAGACCAGCGGCACGACCCACACGACGTACAGGAAGGCCCAGTAGTCGGCGGCGAGCTGCAGCCCGATCAGGATCGCCGCGCTCAGCGCGGCCATCCGCGCGCGATCGCGCGCGAGCTGCGGCTCGCGCCACAGCTTCACCGTCCCGCACGCGATCAGGCCGAGCACGCCCGCCTGCGCGAGCGGCTGCACCGCCTCGATCCCGAGCGCGCTCCAGATCGACTGCAGCGAGCCGCGGGTGAACTGATAGGAGACCGCGTGGAGCATCGCGGCAACGCCGCCGGGCCCCCCCACCCCGACCACCAGCGCGATCATGGCGAGCGACACGAGCGCGATCACGGCGATCGAGCCGACCAGCCGCCGGCCGCGCAGCGGCGCCAGGAACAGGGGTACGAGCGCGAACGGGGCCAGCTTGAACCAGCCCGCCACCGCCAGCATCCCCGCGCCCGCGCCCGGCCGGCGCCACAGCACGAGCGCCGCGGCGAGCATCGCCGCCATCAGCACGTCGGTGGTCCCGGTGGAGGCCGTGATCAAGAACGCCGGGAACGAGAGCACGGCCAGGGCCGCCCGCAGACCTGCCTCCTCCGCCTCCGCCTCCGCCTTCGCCGCGCCAGCCGGGCGAGCGGCAGATCGCAGTGCGGCCCATGCCGCGCCGAGCGCGGCGAGCACGGCCACAACCAGGGCGCCGTCGACCGAGTCCCACATGGAGCGCACGGGCTCCAGCAGAGCCAGCGGGGTGTACAGCGCGTAGCTGAGGATGGGGTAGGTGTCGCCGTGGATGATCCCGGGCGGCATGTGGCCGTAGGGCAGGAGCCCGTGGACGAGGTTGGTCGCCCCCTCCATCACGGCGTAGGCCACGTCGACCGCGTCGGGCGAGCTCACGCCGACCATCGCGAAGATCAGGGCGACCACGACGAGCGCCACGCGCAGCCAGCGCGCCCGCCGGTCGGCGGACAGCTGGGGCGTGAGCGCGGTCAACAGCGGCGTCGAGGTGGCGCCGGGACGCTCGGGTCCGAGCCCCCGCCACGCGCACCGCGCCATCAGGTAGCCGAGGCCGGGCGCGGCGCAGACCAGGCTCGGGTCGAGGGAGCGGCGCTGGAACAGCACGATCGAAACGAGCAGCGAGAGCGAGGCGAGCGCGTCGAGGTTGCGCAAGCGCCGCCACGGCGTGACCATCGTGACGAGCAGAAACACGAGGCCGAAGCCCGCGAGCAGGGCCGGCTTATAGGCAACCCAGTCTCCGTAGGGCACGGGGGTGGCGTGGTCGTTGGCGCCGGCGGCCACCCGGCCGTCGTGCTCGACCGCGGCCTCGGCCACGATCTGACTGTGCGACCAGAAGCTCACCCGCTCGAGCTGGGCGTCGATCGGGTTGGTCTCCACGCGCGTCCAGTGCGTGCCCGCCAGCGCCCGCTGCATCCGCGCGTCGTGCAGTGCCGCGCGGATCGCCAGGCGCGGCGCCAGGACCGGCCGCAGCGTCCGGTGCGTGCTCGAGAGCGCGACGGCGGCGAGGAGCGCGACGACGATGCCGGCCGCGAGCGGCATGAGCGGCCGCCGGCGGCCCCGCGGCGCGAACATCAGATGCCGGCGTGCAGGTACCAGTGGACGATGGCGGGGCCGGCGAGGAGCGCGATGACGCCGCCCAGGGCCAGGAAGGGCCCGAACGGGACGGCGGTCTTACGCCCCTGCTGCACTCCGAGGCGGGCCATCACGATCGCGCCGACCGCCGTGCCGATCAGCACCGCGGCGAGGATCGCCACACCCACCGAGCGGCCCAGGAACAGACCGAGCACGGCGGCGAGCTTGACGTCGCCCATGCCCATGCCCTTCGGGTAGGCGAGCACGAACACGAACAGGAAACCGCCCGCCGCGACGCCCGCGATCAGCTGCTCGGGCACCCCCGCGGGCTTGAGCGCCAGCCCGATGGCCACCGCCACGACCGCTGCGGGGAGCGTGATCTTGTTCGGGATGATGCGATGCTCGAGATCGATCAGGGCGACCGGGACGAGGATCCCGACGAGCGTCAGCCCGAGCGCGACGTCAGCGGTGGAGTGCTTGACCAGCACCACGCTGACCGCGAGCAGCGCGCTCGCCGCCTCGACGAGCGGATAGCGGGGCGAGATCCCCACCTTGCAGCTCCGGCAGCGCCCCCGCAGCATCAGCCAGCCGAGCACCGGAAGGTTGTCGTAGGGCTTGATCGCGGTGCCGCAGCCGGGGCAGCGCGAGCCGGGCTTCACCAGCGACTCGTGGCGCGGGAGGCGGTAGGCGACGACGTTCAAAAACGAGCCGACGGTGGCGCCGAGGGCGCCGGCCACTGCTGCTGCAAAGGCGATGGGCATTCCGGTGCCTCCTCAGGCCGCCGCTGCAAGCGCGGCCGGCTCCTCCGTGGGCTCCGGCTCAGCCAGCGCCTCGAGCGCCACCGGGGCCGGCGGGGCCGGCGCGCCTGCGCCGAGCACGGCGATCAGGACGAGCGGCAAGAACCACGGGATGTACAGGTAGAACCAGTGCAGGGCGGGGAGCTGCACAGCGATCGTCACCGCCGCGGCGAGCGCGCTGACCTGAGCCAGCGTGCGCGGACCGCGGGGGCGGAAGGCAACGAGCACAGCCAGCGCCACCGCGCCGAGCGTCACGAGGTCCTTGAGCGGCGCGAGCGCCGGATGCAGGGCCCAGATCGAGAACACGTCCGAGCGGGTGAGCTGATAGCCGATCGTGTGATCCCACAGCTCCCTGACCCCGCCCGAGGGCAGGAAGATGGCGACGGACACGCCGGCGGCGACCACGAAGCCGGCCAGCACCTTGCGGGTCGCGCTGCGCTCCTCGTCGCCGGGGCCGATCGCGACCAGGGGCAGCAGGATCGCCGGGAAGAACTTGGACGCGGCGCCGAGGCCGATCAGGATGCCCCGCTTGATCGGGCTGCTCAGCGCGAGCATGGCGAGCACGACGATCAGCGCCACAAGCCCGTCGTTGGTGTTCTTCTCCATGCCGAGCACGCTGAATGGGCATGCCGCGAACAGCCAGGCCAGCAGGAGTCCCAGACGCCAGCCTTCGCGCCCGCGCCGCAGCCGGCGTCCGAGCGCGACCAGCGCGCCGATCGTCAGCAGGTCGAAGGCGATCGCGGCCTCGCGCGCCGCGGCCAGGTAGTGCCACGAGCCCTGCGGAATGGCCACGAACGGGACGTAGGCCAGGTAGGCCAGCGGACCGTAGGTGTCCGGGTGGCCGAGCGAGTAGTAGTAGAGGCTCTGGCCGTGCAGGATCCGGTAGGCGCCGAGCGCCGAGGCCGTGCCGACGTCGACCACGTCGTGCGGGATCAGCGACACGGCGATCCGGCCGGCGACGAGCGCCAGCACGCCGATCGCCAGCAGCGCGGTGGGCATGCGGATCTCCAGGCGCCGGCCCTCGGACCGCGCCCGCGCTCCGCGAAGCAGCATTCGGACGAGCAGGTAGACGAGGGGCGGGTAGATCAGCCACACCGCGGGCTCGAGGTGGCCGGTGTCGAACAGCGCATAGGAGGCGCCGAAGGCCAGGAACACCGCGATGTCCAGCCGGTCCCACCACGAGCGGCGACGCAGGAGCGCCAGCGGAAGCAGGAACATCAGCGTGAACGGCACGATGATCCAGGGCGAGTCAAACGTCTGGCCGTAGTTCCCGCGGGCGTACAGGCCGAGGATCAGCCCACCCGTGTAGGTAGCTCCGAGATGGCCGTCCGGCCACACGATCTGATCGGCGATCAGCCTGCCCTGGAAGCGGAAGTAGATCTCGTAGTGGTTCTCGGCCCAGATGTAGACGTTCCAGTGCAGCGGGTGGTGCGCGCGGTGGATCGCCTCGAGCTTGGGCGCGGTCTTGGCGATCGCCACCGCCTGCTGCGGGGTGATCACGAAGCCGAGCGGGAGCCGGTTCAGGTTCTGGGCCTGGAACATCGGCGGCTCGACGTCCGGTGGCGGTCCGCTGGCGGCGCTGGCGGTGGCCGGCGCGATCGCGCACAGCAGAGCCATCAGGGAGAGAACCGCGAGGAGCGACCGCCGCATGTTTCTGTCATCGGCGGGTCCCGGTGTGGCCTTTAGGGCGCCCGATTAAACGAACCGAGGCGGCCCGGAGGCCGCCTCGGTCAAACAACAGGGTGTTGCGGGTCGACTACCAGGAGCCGCCGTTGTTGCAGGCGCCCTTGCCAGCCGGCGAGCAGCCGAACGACTCGGTGCCGTTGCTGTTGGTCAGCGAGAACGTCTCCGTGTCGGTCGGGGACACGGCGCTGATGGTGTAGCTGCTCAGGTCACCGGTGGCGGAAGCCAGGTAAGCCTGACCGTTGCTCGTGCTCAGGTTGAGCGCGGGCGTGATCTGGTTCAGAGCCGAAGCGCTGGAGTTGGCGTAGCTACCGTTGTTGTTGGTGGCGTAGGTCTCCATCGCGGTGGCGGCGTTACGAGCCAGGGACTGAGCCGAGGCGTCGTTGGCCTTGCTCTTCTGGTTGAGGAACGTCGGGATGGCGATCGCGGCGAGGATGCCGATGATCAGGATCACGACCAGGAGCTCGATCAGGGTGAAGCCCTTCTCGTCCTGTGCGCGGGTGCGCAGCTTGTGAAGCATTGATCCTCCTAGGATCGGTTGATTGGGTCTGTGCACCAGATCCAACGGTCCACCGCCATCCATGGCCCACCTCACAAAAAATCAGCCTGGTGGCAGCCCGACTCCCTCTTCTACTGCGAGGTCCGTGGCTTTGCGTCCCGCTCTCGCGAGCGGTTTGCCTTTGGCACCTTCGTGGCTCTGGTGGTCGCTGTATCGACACCCGCCGCGGTGAGCCTGACCACTTTGGACGTTTGTCTTAAGCGCTGGACCCTAAGGTCCGGCCGTCTCGGCCGGCTTCTCCTGGGCGTCCCGGCCCGGCTGGAACTCCCCGGTCCCGCCGCACCACGGGCACGTGACCTCGTGCTGCGCTCCGCCCAGCGACGAAAGCAGCCTGCCGGTGCCCCGGCAGGCAGTGCACACGCCCCGGGCGTTCTCGGCATCGCCCGCCACAACGCCTCAGGGTAGCCGGGGCCGCTGAAACGGGGGCGCCGGGCACGGATGCCCGGCGCAATGGCCCCATGGACGACGCGCGCGAAGCGCGCGGCCCAAACCCCTCTTATTTGATGCTGTTGTAGATCGAGAACAGCGGGAGGTACATGGAGATGACGATCACGCCGACGATGCCGCCGACGACGATGATCATCACGGGCTCCATGATCGAGGTCAGGGCCTTGACCGCGGCCTCGACCTCCGAGTCGTAGAAGTCGGCGATCTTGGACAGCATGGTGTCGAGCGCGCCGGTCTCCTCGCCGACCCCGACCATCTGCGCCACCATGGGCGGGAACGCGCCGGCCTCGCGCAGCGGCGCGGAGATCGTGCCGCCGCCCTTGATCGAGTCGATCACGTTGCCCATCGAGTTCTCGATCACCGCGTTGCCGGCGGTCTTGCCCGTGATCTCGATGGCCTGGATGATCGGCACGCCGGCGGCGGTCAGCGAGGACAGCGTGCGCGACCAGCGCGCGATCGCCACCTTCTGGACCACGTCACCGATCTTCATTGGGATGCGCAGCTTGAACGCATCCCACTTGGGACGCCCCCACTTCGACTTCTTCAACTTGATGAACCCGAACACGGCGCCGAAGAACACGCCGAACATCAGCCACCACTGGTGGGTCACGACGTGCGAGAACTTGACCATGAACGCGGTCAGCGCCGGCAGCTTGCCCGGGAACTGCTTGAACACTCCCACGAACACCGGGATCAGGAAGGCCACGAGGGCCAGCAGCACGATCACGGCGAACGTGATGATCACCGAGGGGTAGATCATCGCGGCGCGAACCTGCCGGCGCAGCGCGGCGTCCTTCTCGAGCTGGTCGGCGACGCGGATCAGGCATTCCTCGAGCACACCGCCGGTCTCGCCGGCGCGGACCATCGAGGTGTAGAGCGGGCCGAACACCTTGGGGTGGCGGGCCAGGGCGTCGGACAGAAGCAGTCCGGCCTCGACGTCCTTGCGCACCGCGCCGATCGTCTCGCGCAGCACCTTGGACTCGGTCTGCGTCTCGAGCACGTGCAGCGCGCGCATGATCGCCATGCCCGAGCTGACCATCGTGGCCAGCTGGCGCGAGGCCACCGCCAGGTCCTTCGGGTTGACCCGGCTGAACAGCTCGATGCTGAGCTCCTTGGAGCGGTACTTGTGGGCGATGTCGACGACGATCAGCCCGCGCTCCTTGAGCTGCGCCGCGACGTGCTGCTTGGACTCGGCCTCGACCTCGCCCTTGGCGGGCATGCCCGCCAGATCCATCGCCTTGAATGTGTAAGTCGCCATGGTCTAGGCCGCCATCTGGTAGTTGCCGGCGCCCATGCCGCCGAGCAGTCGGCGCAGCTCCTCGGGCGCGTGGGCCCGGGACTCGGCGAGCTGTCGGTTGACCTTGCCAGCGCGGACGAGCTCCACGAGCGCGGCGTCCATCGTCTGCATGCCGTGCTGGCCGCCGGTCTGGAGCACCGAGTAGATCTGGTGGGTCTTGCCCTCGCGGATCAGGTTGCGAACCGCCGGGGTGGGCACCAGCACCTCCGCGGCCACGGCCCGGCCGGCGCCGTCGGCGGTTGGCAGCAGCATCTGGGTCATGATCCCCTGGATCGCCACCGACAGCTGCGCGCGGACCTGACCCTGCTGCTCGGGCGGGAACACGTCGATGATGCGGTCGATCGTCTGCGCCGTGTCCTGGGTGTGCAACGTGGCGAACACCAGGTGGCCGGTCTCCGCCGCGGTCAGAGCGGTGCCGATCGTCTCGAGGTCGCGCATTTCGCCGACCAGGATCACATCGGGGTCCTGACGCAGCGCGGCCTTCAGCGCATCGGCGAACGACGGGGCATCGGAGCCGAGCTCGCGCTGGTTGACGATGCACTTCTTGTGCTGGTGCAGGAACTCGATCGGGTCCTCGATCGTCATGATGTGCTCTTCGCGGCTCTCGTTGATCACGTCGAGCAGCGAGGCCAGCGTGGTCGACTTACCGGAGCCGGTCGGCCCGGTGACCAGCACCAGGCCGCGCGGCTTGTCAGCGAACTGCGCCACCACCTTCGGGAGCCCCAGCGTCTCGAGCGGGACGACATCGAACGGGATCAGGCGGAACGCCGCGCCGATCGCGGCGCGCTGGAAGTAGGCATTGACGCGGAAGCGGGCCCGGCCCGGAATCTGATAGGCGAAGTCGAGCTGCCAGTTGTTCTCGAACTTCTGTCGCTGGGCGTTCGAGAGGATCGAGTAGACGATCTCGCGCGTGTCGGTCGGCGACAGCGGCGGATAGCCGTCGATCGGGCTCAGCCGGCCGCGGACGCGCACCATCGGCGGCGCACCGGCCGTGATGTGCAGGTCGGACGCTCGACGGTCGATGACCTCGAGCAGTACCTCTGCGAAATCGAACTCCATTGTCGCTAGTGCTCCTTTGGGCGGGTCCGTGCGGGGGGAATCGCCCGTGTTATCGGCAGCTCAGCCGGTTCCTGTTACGCGGGCCACCTCGGCCATGGACGTGAGGCCAGCCTTGACCTTGTCCAGGCCGTCGTCGCGGAGCTTACGCATTCCCTCGCGCACGGCCACGGCGGAGATCTGGTCGGCCGAGGCGCGCTGGAGGGTGAGCTCGCGGATCGCCTCTGACATCAGCATCACCTCGTAGAGCCCGACCCGGCCGCGGTAGCCCATGCCGCCACAGCGCACGCAGCCGACCGGCTCGTAGGCCTCGATGTCGAACTGGGCCTTGAAGCCGTGGTCGCGCAGCACATCGGCCGAGACGATCGTGCGCTTCTTGCAGTGCGGGCAGAGCTGACGGGCCAGCCGCTGGGCGACCACGCAGTCGATTGCCGAGGCGACCAGGAACGGTTCGATCTTCATCTCGACCAGGCGGGTGATCGCCGACGCGGCGTCGTTGGTGTGCAGCGTCGAGAGCACGAGGTGTCCGGTGAGGGCGCCCTCGATCGCGATCTGCGCGGTCTCGCGATCCCGGATCTCGCCCACCATCAGGATGTCCGGGTCGGCGCGCATCATCGAGCGCAACCCGCTGGAGAAGCTCAGCCCGGCCTTGTTGTTGACCTGGACCTGGGTGATGCCGCCGATCTGGTACTCGACCGGATCCTCGATCGTGATGATGTTCTTCTCCGGCGTGTTCAGCTCGGTCAGGGCGGCATACAGCGAGGTCGACTTACCCGAGCCGGTGGGGCCGGTGACCAGGACCGCGCCGTAGGACTGCTGGAAGGAGCGGCGGTAGCGGTTGATCTCGTGCTCCTGCATGCCGAGCTTGTCGAGCTCGAACGAGAGCTTGTTCTTGTCGAGGATGCGCAGCACGACCGACTCGCCGTGCACGCTCGGCACGGTGACCACGCGGACGTCGATGTGGCGCCCCTCGACGGTGAGGCCCACGCGGCCGTCCTGAGGGATGCGGCGCTCGGAGATGTCGAGGTCGGCCATGATCTTGATGCGGGAGACCACGCCGCCGACCATCCGCTTGGGCACGGTGGTGGCCTCGACCAGCACGCCGTCGATCCGCATCCGCACCCGCATCTCCCGCCCGGAGCGGCCCTGGGAGTCGGCCTGAGGCTCGAAGTGGATGTCGGAGGCGCCGCGCTCCGCCGCCTGGGCGATGATCGAGTGCACGAGCTTGATCACCGGCGCGTCGTCGGCGGACTCGCGCAGGTCGACGACCTCGGGGCCGGCCTCGTCCTCGGCCTCGTCGAACACCTCCTGCACCGCCTCCTCGAAGCGGTTCATCCGCGAGATCAGCGCGTCGAGGTCCTCGGCGGCGGCCACCGCCGGCTTGACGTCCAGGTGGGTCATCAGCGCGATGTCGTCGACCGCGAGCACGTTGGCCGGGTCCGACATCGCCACCAGGAGGGTCTTCTCGTCGACGTAGGCCACGGGGACGGCGCCGTAGCGCTTGGCCGCGGTGGCGTTCAGGAGGTTGGCCGCCCCCATGTCGACGTTGAACACCCCGAGGTCGAGGTGGTCGAGCCCGTAGCGCTCGGCGATCGCACGCGCGAGCTGGTCGGCGGTGATCGCGTTCTCGTCGAGCAGCACCTTCTCGGGCTGCACGCCCAGCGATCGCGCCTCCTCGACGGCCTGGTCGACCCGCTCCTGGGTGGCGAAGCCGAGGTCGACCAGCACGTCGGTGAGGAAGCGGCCAGAGCCGCCCCGCCGACGCGGCGGGGTGACGCCGACCGGGCCCTCGGGCGGCTGCTCGATGACCGTGCCCGAATCGACGGCCCGAAGCTTCGCGGAGCCCTCGCTCATTGCGGCTGCACCGCGGCGCGCATGACCTTCACCGGCGCGCGTGCGCCGGTGAATAGCTCGAAGCTGAGGGCTCCCTGTCCTACGAGGATCTCGATCCCCTCGACGACAGGGACCAACCTAGCCCGAGCGGCCGAAGCCAGCCGGGTTTCCGTTGCTCTGTACACGAGATCGACGACACAGTCGTAACTGTTCAGGCAATCGGCCGGCACGGGCAGATGCTTGAAGGTCTCGTCCGGGTCGTCCAGGCCGATGGACGTGCAATTGACCAGGAAGTTGGCGGGCTCCCCGCGCTGCGTCGGGCGGGCGCCGAGGTCGGCGGCCAGGGCGGTGGCCCGGGCCGGGGTCCGGTTCCAGATCATCACTTCGGCGGCGCCGGCGTCCAGCAAGGCCCAGACCGCGGCCCGGGCGCTGCCGCCGGCTCCGAGGACGAGGGCGGTCTTGTCCTGCGCCGGGAACGGGAGGGCGGCGATCAGCGCCGGGGCGTCGGTGTTCTCGGCCCGGATCTCCCCGGTTTCCTCGAAGATCAGCGTGTTGGCGGCGCCGATCGCCCGCGCCCGATCGCTGGGCGAGTCGGCCAGGCGTAGGGCGGCCTCCTTGTGGGGAATCGTGACGTTGGCGCCGCGGAAGCCGGCTTGCGGGAGAGCTGTGACGGTCTGCGCGAACAGCTCGGACGGGACCGGCAGGAGCTGGTAGCGCCAGCCCGCGAGGCCCATCGCACGGAGCGCCGCGTTGTGCATGGCCGGCGAGCGGCTGTGCCCCACCGGCCAGCCCAGCACGCCGAGTCGCACGTCAGCAGTGGGTGGGCGAGTTCCCGCCGTGGGCAGAGCGCGCCGAGTAGTACTGCTGCTGGAACTGCAGGAACTGCGAGTAGCTCGAGGTGAACACGCTCGCGCCGTTCCCGCACGGCTTCACCACGAAGTACACGTAGTTCGTCTGGGCCGGGTGGGCCGCCGCCTGGATTGCCGTCAGCCCCGGGTTGTCGATCGGGGTGGGGGTCAGGCCGGCGTTGAGCCGGGTGTTGTAGGGCGAGTTCACCGCGAGCTGGGACTGGGTGAGCGGCTTGTCGTAGTCGTTGAACTCGTAGCGCGTCGTCGAGTCCATCCCCAGCGGGAGGTGCATGGCCAGGCGGTTGTAGATCACCGAGGCGACCAGCGGGAAGTCGTGGGTGGTCCCCGCTTCCTTCTCGATGATCGAGGCGATGATCAGCACGTCGTACGCAGATATCCCCTTCGACCGCGCATAGGAGAGGTCGATCTTCGAGAACTGCTGCTTGAACGCCTTCAGCTGGTCGGCGACGAGGGCCGAGATCCGGATCGGGTCGCGCAACTGGTAGGTGGAGGGGAACAGGAAGCCTTCGAGCGAGTCCGTGCCGCGCGGCGCGCCGTACGCCGCCGGGTCGACCAGCGGGGAGTGCGCGGTGGCGGCGTAGTAGCCGCTGCCGATGCCCTCGCCGTGCAGGAGCGCGTCGATCTGCTTGCGGGTCCGGCCCTCGACGATCGTCAGGTCGCTGACCTTGGCCGCCGGAGGCGGGGTGATCAGGACCTTGAGGGCCTGGCTATAGCTCATGTCGAGCTTTAGGGTGTAGGTCCCCGCGCGTAGCTTTCCCCGGTCGCCGGCGAGCATCGCGCGGATGTCGAAGAAGAACCCGGACGGGATTACGCCGCGGCGGGCGAGCAGGTCGCCGACCTGGCGCGCGCCGGTGTGCGGGGGGACGATCACCGTCACGCGGCCGTGGGGAGAGACGCCGAACGGCTGGAACAGCTCGACCGCGAACCAGATCACGACCACCACGGGCACGACGGCCAGGGCCATGACCAGGCCGCCCAGCACCGAGCGGCGCCGGCCGAAGCGGGGTTCGGTCCGGGCCAGCCGGCGGCTGCGCGGCGGTGGCGGCGGGCCGGAGCGGCCCGGCTTTCGGCCGGCCGAGATGCGCTCGCGCCGCGCCACGCGGCGAATCCCGATCGGCTCCTCGAGCTCGTCGCCGTGGTCGCCGTCGAACCCGTCGTCAAGGTGCTCGCCATCGAACCCGTCGCCGTCGATGGGATCGAGGGGCTCTTCGGTTCGCCGGCGCTCGCGCTCCAGCCGCGCCGCCTCCCGCTCCTCCGCCGAGCGCCCACCCTCAGCCATGCGCCACCTCGCGCCCCTGCGCCGGAGTGCCTCCTGGGGCTGGCTGGCCGGCCAGCCAGCCCTCGAGCAGATGCGCAGCCGCTCGCGAGTCCTCGCTCGCGCGCCCGCCGGTCCGCTCGGCCAGCCGGGTAGTGAGGCGCTCGTCGTAGAGCTCCACCGGTACCGGGAGCTGCGCCTCGAGCTTGGCCGCGAACTCGCGTGTCTCGGCTGTCTGGGCGGAGTCGCGGCCGGCCAGCGTCAGCGGCAGTCCCACCACTACCCGCTCGGCCCCCAGCTCCCGCACCAGCGCTCGCAGTCGCGCCAGCCCCCGGCGCGTGCCCGGCTGGAGGACCGCTTCGAGCGGCGTGGCGAGCACGCCGGTGGGATCGCTGACCGCGCAGCCGCAGCGCGCCTTGCCATAGTCGAGAGCGAGCACTCGCATCACGGCTCACCCACTCCGAGAGCCGAGTCGATCAACGCCCGCGCCGCCTCGATGGCCTCGGGGAGCTTGTCCGGGTCGCGCCCGCCGGCCCGGGCCATGGTGTCGCGGCCCCCACCGCCGCCACCGACCACGGCCGCGGCTGTCCGGACGATCTCCCCGGCCCGCAGCCCCCGCTCGACCAGCGCGGGCGAGACGGTGGCGATCAGATCGACCTTGTTCTCACCGGCGCTCCCGAGCACGATCACGGCGTCGCCGAGCTTGTTCCTGACGCGATCGGCCACCTCGAGCAGGGCCTTGCCGTCGGCCGCCGGCACCGTGGCGGTCAGGACCCGGGCACCGTCGAGCTCATCCGCGGCGCTGACCAGTTCGTCCACGTCGACACCGCCACCCGGGCCGCCGCTGCGGATCTCCCGCTCGAGCTCGCGTATCCGGGTCCGGAGCTCATCCGCGGCGTCGGGCACGCGCTCGGGTATGACGCGCAGCAGCTCCGCCGTGGCGGTCAGGGCCCGGTCGTGCTCGCGCAGGAGGTTCACCGCCTCCGGGCCGGTCAGCGCTTCGATCCGCCGCACGTT
Organism: uncultured Solirubrobacterales bacterium; assembly: GCA_963818675.1. Taxonomy (GTDB): domain Bacteria; phylum Actinomycetota; class Thermoleophilia; order Solirubrobacterales; family Solirubrobacteraceae; genus Palsa-465. The sequence continues at coordinate 275,678 of CAWFTE010000010.1, read as the reverse complement.
GGCTGCGCTCGAGGTCTCACTCACCAGCTTGAACATCCCGATCTCGGCCGTGTCGTGCACGTGGGTGCCCCCGCACAGCTCGCGCGAGAACGAGCCGTCCCCCACCTCGACCATCCGCACCACGTCGCCGTATTTCTCGCCGAACAGGGCCATCGCGCCCAGCCGGCGTGCCTCGCGCAGAGTGGTCGTTAGGGCGCGCACCGGCTGGCTCTCGAGGATCCAGGCGTTGACCTGGTCCTCGACGTGGCGCCGCTCCTCGTCGGTCAGCGCCTTGCCGTAGGTGAAGTCGAAGCGCAGCTTGTCCGGGCCGACGTAGGATCCGGCCTGCCGGACCTGAGGTCCCAGGCGCGCCCGGAGCGCCGCATGGAGCAGGTGGGTGGCGGTGTGGTTGCACTCGGTGGCGTGCCTGGTGTCGCGGTCGACGTACGCTCGCACGCGCTCGCCCGGACGCAACTCGCCGCGCTCGGGCACGAGCGCTACCACCTGGTCATCGCCGAGGCGCAGGACGTCCTCGACCCGGGCCAGGCAGTCGCCGTCGAAGCACTCGACGTAGCCCGAGTCGGCCACCTGGCCGCCGCCGGTGGCGTAGAACGGAGACTCCACGAGCTTGGCCAGGACCCGGCCGTTGTCGGGCTGCACGGCTCCGACCGTGGTCTCTCGCTCGGTCGTCTCATATCCGACGAAGTCGGTTGCGAACCCGGCCTGGCCGGCCAGCGCCATCGCCCGCTGCCTGAGCTCGTCGGCCCGGCCGTGGGCACGACCCGCGCCGCGCCGGGCCCGCTCGCGCTGATCCTCCATGAGCCCCTCGAACCCCTCCTCGTCCACGCCCAAGCCGTGCTCGGCCACCAGCTCGAGGGTCAGGTCGATCGGAAAGCCGAACGTGTCGTGCAGCATGAACGCATCGGCGGCCGAGATGCCCTCGGCGCCCTCGCTAGCGGCCCGCGCGATCAGCTCGTCGAGCAGCCGGGTGCCCTGCTCGAGCGTGCGGCCGAAGCTCTCCTCCTCCGAGGCGAGCCAGCTGTGGACGGGCTCGCGCTGCTGGGCCAGGTCCGGGTACTCGCCGCCCATCAGCTCGGTGACGAGGTCCGCGTACCGGCCCAGGAAGCCAGCGTCGAGACCGAGGGCTCGACCGTGCTGGATGGCCCGGCGCATGATCCGCCGCAGCACGTAGCCGCGGTCCTCGTTGGACGGGACCACGCCGTCGGCGATCAGGAAGGTCATGGCGCGCCCGTGGTCGGCCAGGACCCGCAGCGCCCGGTCAGCGGCGGGCTCCTCGCCGTAGCGCCGGCCCGACAGCTCCTCGCCCAGCGCGACCAGGGGCGCGAACTGGTCGGTCTCGAACACCGAGGTCTTGCCCTGGAGGATCGCGGCGAGACGGTTCAGGCCGAGGCCGGTGTCGATGTTGTTGGCCGGGAGCGGGGTGAGCGTGCCTTCCGGGTTCTGGTCGAGCTGCATGAACACCAGGTTCCAGTACTCGAGGAAGCGCTCGTTCTCGCCCCCCGGAAGATCGTCCGGGTCGCCCATCTCGAGGCCGCGGTCGAGGTAGAGCTCCGAGCAGGGACCGCAGGGTCCGGTCGGCCCAGCCTGCCAGAAGTTTTCCGAGCGCGGGCACTCCACGATGCGCTCGCGGGGCACGCCGATCTCGAGCCACGCCTCGATCGCCTCCTCGTCGGGGCCGACGCCTAGCTCCTCGTCGCCCCCGAACACGGTGATCCAGATGTCCTCGGCGGGGAAACCGAACCCGTCGGTTGAGAGCTCCCAGGCGTAGCGCGCGGCCTCGCGCTTGAAGTAGTCGCCGAATGAGAAGTTGCCCAGCATCTCGAAGAACGTCAGGTGTCGCGTCGTCGTGCCGATGATCTCGATGTCGACCGTCCGGAACGTCTTCTGGCAGGTCGTCACGCGCGGGTGGGGCGGGCGTTCGCGGCCCTGGAAGTAGGGCTTGAGCGGGTGCATCCCGGCGATCGTGAACAACGCTGAAGGATCGTGCTCGGCCGGGATCAGGGACGCCGACGCGAGACGCTTGTGATCGCGCTCGACGAAGAACTCCAGGAACGTCCGACGGATCTCGTCAGACGTCATTTGCAGGGATTCTCTTCATGTGCGGCGGCAAACCGAACGCTCGAGCAGCTCACTCCGAGCGTAGTAGGCGGGTCCTCCTTCCCAACTTTACGTCGATGCAATGCGTTCGCGGGCCGCGCTCCGGCCATGCTCGACGGCAGCGGCGACGGCGCGACGTCGCCGACGCTACCGGAGATACGCGATCTCGGTCCGGTAGGTGCGGTAGTCGTTGTAGGTGCCGCGCAGCCACAGGAGGCTCATGGGTCCCCCGTGCGAGCCGCGCGGAACCACGGGCCGGACGTTGTCAACGGCGCCGCCGCGCACCACCACGCTGTGGCGCCAGCGCGTCCCACGGTCGGAGGTGACCCAACGCTCGATCTGGAATGAGCCGCCGACCTCTCGCGAGAGGTAGACGATCGACGGATCGCTGTGGTCCAGGGTGATTCCGCCGGAATACTCGGACTCGAACGCGGTGTTGGTGATCGTCCCGCCGGCGTAGGTCAGGAAGTGCGAGACCCAGCGCCGACCGTCGAAGCGCGCGTACCAGTAGGCGTGGTTGTGGGCGGAGGGGAACGTGGCGTAGAGGATGACCGGCTGCCCGTCGGGCGCCAGGGCCACGTCCCACACCCAGCTGCCCACGCCTGTCTTGCGCGCGTCATAGACCACGTCGGCCTGTCTTGGGCCGATCGGCCCGCGGCCCATGCGTGCGATCCGCCGCCCGCCCGCCGTCCACAACCATCCGGCGCGGTAGGCGGCGTAGTAGACGCTCGTGCGGAGGTTGCGCGGATGCCCGTCGGTGAAGGCGAGCGCGACCTTGTCGGTGCCGTTGCCGTCGACCTTGAGATACGGCCGCTCGCGGGTCACGCGGATGAGCTGGCGGGCGGGGCTCCAGTGGCCTGAGGGCGCGCGGGTCGCGTAGTCGGCGCTCCAGTTGGCTCCGCGCCAGAACAGGTAGAGCTTGTTGCCCTCGTCGGGGACGAGCACCGGGTTGGGATAGGTGAACCCGAGGCCCCCGGGCACGTTGGCCGCCAGGTGCTCGAGCGGACCCCAGGCGCTTATGTCCTCGGGCCGCAGCGTCGTCCGGTAGTTCATGGTCCGGCCGTTGTGGGCCGACCAGAACACGGTGAGCCGCTGGTCGGGCTCGACCAGGATGGACGGGCTCGAGTGGTCGTCGTGGTAGGCGGAGCCGAGGGTCTGCTGCTCGATCATGCCGAAGGCGCCGTCGAAGGCGCCGACGTGGACGGCGCCGCGCCAGTCGATCCAGCCCACGAACGTCTCGTCGTACTGGCCGGAGACGGTGACCGCCCGCGGGTCGCCGAACCAGCACCACGACCCGGGCCCCCAGGTGCCGATCTGGGCTGGGCTCGGGATCTGGCGGGGCGCGCGGACCGCGATGCGGTCCCGCCGGCCTGTCGCGCTGACCGCGGCGCCGTGGTGCCGGTGCGGTCGCCTTGCCGCCCCCGCCGGCGCCTGCGTGAGCGCAAGCCCGAGCACCGCGAGCGCGACGGAGATTCCCGTCACCCTGAACCTCATCGCGGGCCGCAGTCTAGTGCGTGGGGCGAGACGTCGACGCAGGCGAGCACTCGCGTTGGATCACTGGTTCCAGCTCGGCTCGGAGGCATGCAGCGCGAGCTTGATCGGCGCGCCGCCGCCGAGAGGCAGCTCCTCCACGGTCCCGTGGTCGGGCGGGCGCAGGAACCCCCCGAGATCGACCAGCGCGGTGGCGCCAGAGCGCGACAGCGCGGCCGCGGTAACGCCTGCGCCGGCGATCTCGAGCCGGCGCGCCTGGCCGGTGGCAGGCGCGACCGCCCAGGCCTGGCTCGTGTTCAGCCCCTCGTACTGCGCCAGCAGCCATCCGCCGTCATCCCCGGCGAAGGCGATCGGCACGAGCCCGTCCATCAGCGGAGGGAGCGGCATGCGGGTGAGCTGGACGGGGTGCGATCCGTCGGCGTTCATCATCCAGAGCTCATACGCAGGAGCGGCCTCGAGGCGCAGCTGCTCGCGGTCGAAGGCGATCCCGGCTCTGCCCCATACCGGATACAGGCTCAGCCCGTCCTGCGTGAGCCGCTGCGTGCCCGAGTCGTCGGCGCCGACCGTGAAGATGTCGACCGGCGCCGTCAGCGAGGACGAGGGTGCGGCGGCGTAGACGAGCCGGTCTGACCCACCCGGTGCGAAGCTTGCGCCGTAGATGGCGCCGCGGGCCACGAGCGACCAGGTCATCGTGTCGACATCGAGCACGATCAGCCCCGAGTTGGCGGCACTGGCCGGGTCGCGGCTCGACAGCACGACGGCCAGGTAGCGCGAATCGGGAGACCAGGCCTCAGCCGTAGCGGTGGCGCGGGCCGCGTCGAACAGGCGCCGAAGCACGCTTCCGCCGGCCCTGTAGAGGATCAAGGCCGGCCCCGTGCGCTCGGGCGTGGAGGCCGCGACCACGGCGCCGTCGGGCGACAGCGCGGGATACTGGCCCGGCCCGACTCGGTGCTTCGCGCCGCCGCGGAGGCTGGCCAGCCACACCTGCGGCGCCGCCGAGGCAGCGGCGGTGACGTAGGCCAGGCGCGCCGGACGCGTCGACCCGGAGCCGGCGGACACGTCGATGCCGATGCCCACGACGAACAGAACGGCCGCAAGGAGCGCAGCCGCTCCACTTCGGCGGATCACCATCCGCCGGCGCCCCGCGCGGCCCGCACTCTCACCGGGGTTGGTCTCCTCGGGCGATCGTGCCCCAGCCGATCACGACCTCGCCGTCCATCAGGCAGGCGAGCTGGCCGGGAGCGGCGCCGTACACCGGCTCGTCGAGCTGGAGGGTCAGCGTCCCATGGCACCCGGGCCCGGGGTTCCCCGAGACCGATGCGCCGGCGCTCCGCGACCGGTACCGGAGCTTGACCCGGTCGACCCGGGCTGCCGGGCGGTGCAGGCGGGCGTCGCGAACCAGGACGCGGGTGGTGGCCAGGGCCGCCCGGCGGCCGACGATGACCCGGTTCGTGGCCGCGTCCTTGTCGAGCACGTACAGCGGCTCGGGCGCCTGGAGGCCGATGCCCTTGCGCTGCCCGATCGTGAAGCGGTGATGGCCGTCGTGCTGGGCGAGGACAGCGCCGGCGCGGTCGACGATCGAGCCGGGGCGGTCGCGCAGCCCGCCGTGACGGGCCAGGAACCGAGCGCGGCCGGTGCCGGCGAGGAAGCACAGATCCTGCGAGTCGGCCTTGCTTGCCACCGGGAGCCCGGCCTCGGCGGCGATGGCGCGCGTCTGTGTCTTGCTCAGCTCGCCCAGGGGGAACCGCATCCGCCTCAGGGAGTCGGGCGAGAGCGCCGCCAGCATGTACGTCTGATCCTTCGCGGGATCGGCCGCGGCTCTGAGCAGGGGTCCGGCGGGGTCGTCGTCCTCGACGGTGCGCGCGTAGTGCCCGGTTGCGAGCCGATCGCAACCGAGCCGATCGGCCAGGGCCAGCATCGCGTCCAGGCGCACGTTCCCGTTGCACATCACGCACGGGTTGGGGGTCTCCCCGCCGGCATAGCCGTCGATGAACGGCTCGACCACGCCGGCGCGGAACTCGCGTCGGAGGTCGACGGTGAAATGGGGCAGGCCCATGCGATGGGCCAGCGAGCGTGCCTGGGCGACCGCCGAGGCCGAGCAGCAGCTGCGCTGGGCGTCGTTCTCGGGATCGGCCCACAGCTCTAGCGTCACGGCCACGGCCCCGCGGCCGCCGCGCGCGCAGATCAGTGCGGCCACCGCGCTGTCGACGCCACCGCTCATCGCCACCAGCGTGCGCCCGCCCGGTGGGCGCTTCACATCGCCTCGGGCCCTGACGGCTTCCCCGAGGGCGCGGTGGAGGGCGTCTGCGGCCAAGTCGGCGGCGTGGACCTTGCCCGGGCTGAGCCCGCCCAGCTCGTCGGCGATCTGCGCCGCCCCGATCCTCGCCGCGTCGAGCACGGACCGGCCGCGGACCAGGGAGACGGCGGCGCTGGCCGCGGCCGTGGAGGCACCGCAGCCGCGGGCGTCGAACCCGGCATCGAGGATCCGCTCCCCGTCTGTGGCGAGGCTGAAGCGGACCTCATCGCAGCACGCGCCGCCGGCCGTGGTCACCGTGAACGCCTCGGCTGGAACCCGGCCCTGACCGTCGGGCGAGGTCAGATGGTGCTCGAAGGCCAGCACGTCCACAGCCGGCCAGGATAGTGCGGCGATGTGCCGCGGTGTCAGCGCGTTTCCGCCGGCTACTTGGCCGAGCGCGCGTCGTTCAGGCGCTGAGCGATCTCGAGCCGATCCGCGAAGCCGGTGATCGTCGAGGCGCTCCCGGTGCGATCGATCACGATCAGGGTCGGCGAGCTGCTGACCGGCACCTCGTCGGTGATCATCTTGAAGCTCGCGATGTTGTTGACCGGCACCGCAACCTTGACGATCCCGGGCGCGGTGGCCGCGGCGGCGAGCTCGCCCTTGACCGCGACGTCGTCGCTGGCCAGCGGGTTGTAGAACAGCAGACCGACGACCTTGTGCTGCTCGATCGCCTGCTCGACCTCGTTGACCTGCGCCTGCACGCTGGTGCCGGAGCTGGACGGCGCGCCGGAGGCCGCGTCCTTGGCCTTGGCCTCCGTCGCGGTCTTGGCCTTGGCGGCCGGGACCGAGCCGGGGCGGACCGCGCCGGCGCCGTGAGCGGCTGCCTTGGCGGGCGTGGTGGCCGTGGGGGCGCCGAGCCGGGCGTTGGCGGCGTTCGAAGTGCTCACCGCCTGGTGGGCCTGGCTGATCGCGGACTGGTAGACGCCCGAGCTCTGGCTGGAGCCCGAGGGGCTGGAGCTCCCCTTGAACACGAACATCACCATCGCGAACAGCACGACAGCGGAGAGGAGGAGGCCGAGGATGGGCTTGGAGACTTGCGACATCGCTCCAATGTTCGGCAGCTGACCGCCGAACCTGAGCGATTTGGACGCTCCTGGACGCCCGGTCCGGTTGTCCAGACGCCGTCTGCGGCGCCGGCTCGGCTACGGAGCGACGGCCCGCTTCACGGAAGCTGACCGCCGCGGAGGATCCTGGGGATCACCTCGCCCAGCGTGGTGTCCTGCTGCTCGCCCGATTGCATGTCCTTGAGGCTCGTGACGCCGTTGCCGACGATCGCCACGTAGCGGGCGCCGATGCGATCCGCGTGCTTCAGCTGCCCCTTGAGCGAGCGGCCGGCGAGCTCGACCTGGGCCTGGAGCCCCGCCCTTCGCGCCTCGCGGGCCAGCCCGAACGCGGCGCGGGTGCCATCCGGCTTGGCCATGGCGACGAACAGGTCGGTGAGGGGCGGAGCGCTCGGGAGGCTCCCGGCCAGGAGCATCCGCTCCACCCCGGCGGCCCAGCCCGAGGCCGGCGTGCGCGGGCCGTCGAGCTGCTCGATCAGGCCGTCGTAGCGCCCGCCGCCACCCACGCCCGACTGCGCGCCGAGCGCGTCACTGCTGAACTCGAACACGGTGCGCGTGTAGTAGTCGAGCCCGCGCACGAGCGTCGGGTCGAGCTCGTAGCCGATTCCCGCCTCGTCGAGCAGCGCGCGGACCTCCGCGAAATGCTCCGCGTCCTCGGGAGCGAGCCGGTCCAGCAGAATCGGGGCGTTGCTCATGACGCGTCTCGTGCCCGGGTCGCTCGAGTCGAACGCCCGCATCGGGTTGAGGTCGATCCGGTTGCGCACGTCGGTCGCGAGCTCGTCCTCGTGTGCGCGGAGATAGTGCCTGAGCGCCTCCCTGTACTCGGCGCGCGTCTCCGCGACGCCCAGGCTCGACAGCCGCAGGCGCGTGCCCTTGACCCCCAGCGCCTCCATCAGGTCCGCGAGCAGGACGATCAGCTCCGCGTCGGTCTCGGGCGCGGCCGACCCGATTGCCTCAGCTCCGACTTGCCAGAACTGGCGGTAGCGGCCGCGTTGCGGGGCCTCGGAGCGGTAGAAGCTCGACAGGTACCACAGCTTCACCGGCTGCGCGAGCTTGTGCATCCCGTTCTCGATGTAGGCCCGGCACACCGGCGCGGTTCCCTCGGGGCGCAGCGTGAGCGAGCGCCCGGCGCCGTCGTCGAACGTGTACATCTCCTTCTGGACGATGTCAGTGGCCTCCCCTACCCCGCGCGAGAACAGCTCGGTCGCTTCGAACGACGGCGTCTCGATCCGCCGGTAGCCGGCCGCGCCCAGGATCGCCGTGGCGCGCTGCGCCAGCTCCTCGCGTCGGGCCGCGTCCTCCGGCAGGATGTCGAATGTGCCCTTGGGGGCTTGGATCACGAGCGCTGCGCCAGCTCGCGCAGGAACGGATTTGTCGCGCGCTCCCGCCCGAGCGTGGTGGTCCCCATGTGGCCCGGATACACGGTCGTCTCCGCGGGAAACGCCGTGACGAGCGACTCGATCGAGCCGAGCAACGTGGCCCAGTCGCCGCCCGGCAGGTCGACCCTGCCCACCGAGCCCTGGAAGAGCACGTCGCCGGAGAACAGCGCGTCGCTGTCAGCGATCGCGTAGGTGACGTGACCCGGGCTGTGCCCCGGGGTGAACAGAACCTCGAGCGTCAGCCCGGCCAGCTCCAGCTTCTCGCCGCCCGAGACGGTGAAGTCCGCTTCGTAGCTCTCGAACGGCCCGAAGCCCGGCCACGGGACGTAGTCCATGATGTTCGCCAGGACTTCCTTCTCGAGCTCGGGGCAGTACACCGGCGCCTGGGTTGCCTTGGCTACGGGCGCGACAGCGCCGACGTGGTCGAAGTGGGTGTGGGTGATGAGGATCGCCTCGACGCGCTGCACGCCCAGGTTCTCGAGCGCGCCCAGCAGCTTGTCCGGCTCATCTCCCGGATCGACGATCAGCGCGTTCTCGGCGTCCCTGCGCCGGACCACGAAGCAGTTCTCCTGCACCGGGCCGACCGTGAACATCCGAACGTCGATCACTTGGCCCTCCCCTGCGGCGCCTTGTTGCGCTGCCGGCGGCGGAACAGGAACATCTCCATGTAGTAGCCGGCGGGCACGTAGAGCACCAGCGCAAAGATCGCGAAGCTGGCCGCCACCACCACCCGGTCCTTCTTGGTCACGAGCAGCAGGAACAGGAACATGACCGCTGAGGCGAGGGCCGCGCGCTGGAAGGAGCCCTTCCACGTCGGCGGGGTGTTGAGGCGCCGTTCCCGGGCATCCGTGCGCGCCTGCTTCTTGCGCTCGTCGGCGGTGAGCGGCCGGCCGGTACGTCCGCGTGTCTGGATCGTCCCGGCGGGAGTTCCGCGATGCTTGGTGCGCCGCTTGCGCTTCGTCTGAGCCATTGTTCAAAGGAGCTTACGCGGTGCCGGGGTGTTCGGCGATGGCATCTTCGATGAAGCGCCGGTTGGCCACCGGCACGTGCACCGGGAAGCCGTCGAATGCCCGCTTTGGCGCGAGGCCCACGAGCTCTGCTCTGGCTGGCTCGGCGTGCCGGGCGATCGCGTCGATGACCGCGCTCAGCGGGGTCGCGCGGTAGTCCTCGACGTTCGTCGAGACCTGGGCGGTGGCGCGCTCGGCCAGCCAGACCCCGATCGCGCGGAGTCCGGCGAGGCCTTCGGGAGCCGACTCGCGGATCTGGGCCGCCACGTTTCTTGCGTCCTCGAGCGTCGCGGGGGGCGCGAGCTCGACGTTGAAGGCGATCAGCGGCGGGCGGGCCGCGACCAGGACGGCGCCGGCGGTGGGGTGCAGCGCGGCGGGCCCGAAGTCCGGGCGGATCTCGTGGTCGGCGAGCTTCTTGGCGAGCGCGGCCGGGCCTCCCTTTCTGAGCTCGGCTCGGGTCCGGCCGCCGGGGCTCAGAGTCCCGTACAGGAACACCGGGAGTCCGAGCTCGTCCGCGAGCAGGTCGGCCAGGAGGAGAGCCTCGGCACAGGCCGCGCCCCGGTCATCGTCGTCCAGGTACACGACGGGGGCCACGTCGACCGCGCCGATGCGCGGATGGGCGCCCCGGTGGTGGTTCAGGTCGATTCTCCTGATCGCCTCGCCCGCGCCGGTTCGAACGGCGTGGGCGAGCCGGCCGGGCGTGGCGGCCAGCGTGAACACGCTGCGGTGGTGGTCGGCGTCGGAGTGCACGTCGAGCAGCCGCGCGTCGAACGCGCGGGCGATCTGCCCGATCTTGTCGCGGTCGCGCCCCTCCGAGACGTTCGGAACGGCGAGCAGCGGGCGTGGGCTCACCCGCCGTCGAGGACGTACCGGCCGGCATCGAGGACTGGCCGGCCGTCGATCTCGAGGCTCGCGTCGAGGACCACGACGTCGAGGTGGATCGGGACCGAGACGGTGCCGCCGATCCCCGCGCTCGCGCCGAACGCCACGTGAACCGTGCCGAGGATCTTCTCGTCCTCGAGCACGTTGCCGGTCAAGCGGGCCTGGTCGTTGGTCCCCACGCCGAGCTCGGCCAGGTTGGTGGCGAGCTCGCCGTGCACCGCGAGCCGACCCAGGTACTCCGGACCGAGGCCGCCGCTCGCTGCCACCACCCGTCCCTCCTCCACGGTCAGCGTGGCCGGCTCACTGCTCAGGCCCAGGGGGGCCAGGCTCGACGCCACGATCGTCCCGAATCCGGTGAGCGGCGCGATGAACGCCTCGCCGCACGGGAGGTTCCCGAACGCGCCCGGCTCGGTCAGCTGACCATCGTCGGGGATCCCGGTGCGGCCGCTCAGGTCCAGGGTGAGCTCCGAGCCGCGCGGACAAGTGATGAGCGCGCTGGCGCCCGCGTCGAGCAAAGCCGCCACCGCGCGGGAGCGGGCGGACATCGTCTCGAAGTCGACGGCCATCACCCGGGCCAGCATGTCCTCCGTGACGCCAGGAAGCGTGGCTCCGCGCGCGCCGGCGTCGCTGGCCCGCTTGCGCGCCATGGTGTGGCTGAGCGACCGGCTCGTGGGCGCGATGAACACATCTGAGGCCGCCAGCGCCGCCGCCACCGGCCCCGGGGGCTCCGTGCCGTCGTTGGCGCGGGGGTCCATCAGCGTGAGGATGGCGTCGGCGCCCGCGCCCGCCGCCGCGTCCCGGAGGGCCTCCCCGATGGCTCGGGTTCCGGCGTCGGCCACCACCAGCACGTTCTCCCCCGGCCGAACCGCCAGGCAGCGGCTAACCACGGTGCTGACAGCGGGAGCGAGCTCGGGCATCTGAGCGGCGGATCATATGGCGCCGCTCGCCGGACCGGTCCGCGCTCAGCTCACGTTCTGCCCGGACGCGTTGGCCGTGATCGCGTCGCGCACGTAAGCGGCCAAACCCGGGGCAACCTGGTCATAGTTGCGAGCGAACCGCTCGTCCGCCGCGTACATCTCCCCCAGCCCGCGGTGCATGGCCGGCGAGCACTCGTAGAACCACGTGGTGATGTGCTGGCGGTGGCGCTCTGCCGCGGCGCGCGCCTCCGGGCCGTCCGCGGGCTCGCCGCCGCCGAGCAGCTCGGCGAAGTCGCGCACGATCTGCTCGTTCTGCTCCCGGATGGCGTCCCATTGCTGCTCGCCGTAGGCCGCCGTGCGGCGAGCCGACTCGGCATAGGCCTCGGTGTGGCCCCAGCGCTCGCGCGCCTCCGCCTCGAACTCCGCGTGATCGAATCCGTCGAACATCTTCGCCTCCTCGAGCTCGGTTCCGTTCTGTTGGGCGGCCAGCGCGGCGTCGAGAGCGCGGATCAGGGCGCCCAGTCGCTCGCGCTCGCGCTCGGCCAGGGCGCGCTGGCGCCGGATGGCTGCGACGCGATCGTGATCGGGCGTGGCAAGCATCGTCTGGATCTCCGCCAGCGCGAACCCGAGCTGGCGCCAGACCAGGATCTCCTGGAGGCGCTCGAGGTCGGTGCGCTCGTACAGGCGGTATCCCGCCTGGGTCCTTGCGCTCGGCACCAGCAGGCCGATCTCGTCGTAGTGGCGCAGCGTTCGTACGCTCACGCCCGCCAGCTCCGCGACCTCGCCAATCGTCCGCATGGCGCCACCGTAGAGCCTCACGCCACGTGAGGGTCAAGCCTCGGCGCCCGCGGCTAGACTCACCCCGACCCGCCGGAGTAGCTCAGTCGGTTAGAGCAGCGGAATCATAATCCGCGTGTCGGGGGTTCGAGTCCCTCCTCCGGCACCTCCGCCGGCATCGCTGTGTTTGCGCGGATCGCCAGTGTTTTCGGGCGGTTCCCGCGGTTGGCCTTCGGGGGTCGCTGAGCGCAACGAAGGGCAACCCACGTCCTCGGGGGATAGCGGCGCCAAAAGCGCCTCGGCTTCCTCGGCGGTGGCCGGGCGATCGCGCTTGACCTCGTCGACGGGCGGGAGCTCGACGCCGACCGTCGGATTCGCTGGTAGGTCGCGGCGGGTCAGCCGGCAAACCCACGCATAGATCGCGCGCACGACTGCGAGGTGGTTCGAGATGCGCGAGCGGGAGAGGCCATCTGCTGGCGCCAGTCGTGCTCCTCGAGCTCCTGTTTGGGCGCGCGGGGCCGCCATGAAGCCGCAGCCCGCTCTTGGCGGGCGCGCTTCCACCCGCGGGCACTGCGGTCCGGGCCATTGATACGAGCGCGATCCGGCAGGTGAACGTCCGGCGGTCGTGGGTACCGCGTCGCTGCGAGCAGGTCGTCTGCGGCGCTGGCTTCCGCGTCACCTGGGTTCTTGGCGATTGCACTTGCGCGGCAAGCGGCTGAGCGGTCGACGTCGGACTTGTCGCTTTCGGCCGCCGGATACTTGAAGCTCGCAGCAGCCAGCGCAGCCGCTCCTGACCTCCGCCGGCACGCCGGTCGCCGCTGTCGAGGCTGGCTGGTGCCTGCGGGCCGAGCGCCTCTTCGATGGAGACCGTCCGGCCCAACATCGCACTGGTGCCGAGACGCCGCACCGGCGCCGAAGGCCGGTCGGTCGTTTTTCCCCGAGGCGCCCGCGCTCTGTTAGGTTCTCGATGTGGCCCGGGGCGCAGTGTGGTCGGTCGTTCGCATCGTGCGGACGTGCGCGATCGTGGTCGCGCTATGTGCGCTCGCGCCGATGACTGCGCCGGCGCTGGCGCTGAGTCCCCCTGGCAACGGCAACGGGATCATCCAGATCACCTGGGGCACGAACGGTTCGCAGGTATTCAACTACACCGGTGCGGTACAGCAGTTCGTGGTGCCCGCCGGTGTGTCGAGCCTCCGCGTGCAAGCGATCGGGGCCAACGGGGGCAACGCCGGCGGGGTCAACGGCGGCATCGGCGCCAGCGTCAGCGGCACCATCGCCGTGACCCCCAACCGCACGCTGTACGTGTACGTCGGCGGTCGGGGGCAGGACGGATTCGAGGCGTGTCCAGCAGCTAGTGGGGACGTGGGCGCGACCGGCGGATTCAACGGAGGCGGCGGCAGCTTCGACCACTACATCGGCTGGCCGCCCGGGTTCATGACCGGCGGCGGGGGCGGGGGAGCCAGCGACGTGCAGGAGATCTCAAACCAGGGGGACAACGGCGCCACCGATCACTGGCTGATCGGGGCCGCCGGCGGCGGCGGCGCCGGCGGGCCGGGGGAGAACAACTGTGCCCCCGATAGCCCGGGGGGTGGGGGCGGCCCGGCTGGCGCCAATGGCTTCGATGGCAATGGCCCCGCCGGCAAGCACTACGGCGGCTTCTTCGGGTACGGAGGCGGGATCCAACCGTGCGGCGTCTGCTCATCGGGAGGCGGGGGCGGCGGCGGCCATCAGGGCGGCAGCGTCGGTGGAACCACGAGTACGTCCGTCGGCGGCGATGGTGGAAACGCCGGCGGCGATGACACGCAGTACACCGGGGGGCTCGGCGGCGGGGGCGGCGGGGGATACTACGGCGGTGGCGGTGGGGGCGGCGGCGGCGGATCCGACGGCACGGGCTACATGGATGTCGCCGGCGACGGCGGCGGTGGTGGCGGCGGCGGCGGCGCGTCATACATCCCGAGTTCGCCGCAGCAGATCTCTGGGCAGATCACGACGCCGTTCGGTGACGGGCTTGCCGGGGCGACGGTCCAGCTATCGGGTAGCGAGAGCCAGACGGCGACGACCGATCAGACCGGCAACTACATCTTCAACGTCGATCCGGGGACGTACACGGTCACACCGAGCCCGGCGAGCTCGGCGGGGAGCGACGAGTACACGGCGACCTCGTGTCCGGGAACGGCGGTGGCGAAGCCGCAGGCAGCTTGCCAGAACATCGCGATCGCTGCAAACCAGAGCGCCGCCGCCAACTTCACGGCGGCGTTCACGTTGACCGGGACGGTCAGCGCCGTCGACGGCAGCGGGGTCGCGGGTGCCACGATCTCGCTCACCGAGGTCGATCAGAGCGGCCTGACGAAGCTGATCACCGCGACCACCAACGCGCAGGGGCAGATCGCCGCGTCCGCCGGCGCCGCGTCGTTGGGGCTGGAGCTTGCTCCGGGAACAGCGCTGGTATCAGCCGTGGGGCCGGACGGGACGCAGTATTACCCGGTTCCAAGCGGCGGTACGAACCCCGACTGCGTGCCCGCCAACCTCAACTGCCGAGTGACGTTGGATCGCGACCGCAACATCGCCTTCTCCCCATGCCTCGTGCCCAACCCGGACGGCTCGCCGCTGCCCGCCGGCACGCCGGACCCGATCCCGGGCGCGGTGATCAAGCAGCCGCTGGAGGCGGTGGGCTGCTGGATCCCGCAGAACGGGACCGCGACGACCGCGACCATCTTCACGAGCAAGCAGCCGATCCGGCTCGACGGGATCGACGTCAACCCGGGGTCGGGAACGACGTTCACGCTCGACACCTCGGGTCCGACCGTCACCAGCAACGGGCCGGCCCAGGTGTTCGCAGACGGCTACCCGCTCACGCGCATGGTGCCGATCACGTTCACCTACCAGAACGGGGTCAACCCGGCCGGAGCCGGGTTGTCGATCGGCGACCTCGGCGCGGGAACCGGGCCGCTCGGATTCAGCCTGTTCGGGCTACCGATCAGCCTCGGCACCGGGGGTCCTTTCGGCTATGGGCTGCCGTTCGTCGAATCTACTGGTCAGACCGTAGTCAACCTCGGCGCGCAGTTCACGCTGCCGTTCTTCACCCGGGGTGAATGGGACACGCTGGAGGGCAAGTTCAAGGCGATCGACGGTTCGGATGTGCCCTCGATCGGCCTCGGCGGCCAGCTCACGTTCAGCGACCGCAACGGCCTGGTCGGCCAACCGTGCGCGTCGATCAACGATCTCGAGCCGTTCGACGGAGTGGTGGGCAAGCTCGCGGCTCTCCAGGGTTGCTGGACGCCGGCGCGCAACCCGACGCAGTGGACCGTCAGCGGGATGTGGGAGACGCCGAGCGCGATCCAGCGGCTGGCTGGTGACATCTATGCGACGGTCACCTTCCAGAACGCCGCGTCGGCGGCAACCGGTCAGCTCCAGGGATACCAGGTGCAGGCCGTACAGGTGCAGTTCGACCACCTCAACTCCAAGAGCTTCAACCTCACCGGCACGGTGCCGGGAGGGTCGGCCGCGACCGCCAGCGAGGTCAAGGCGTCGGGC
The DNA here is from genome assembly GCA_963818675.1 of uncultured Solirubrobacterales bacterium. Classification (GTDB taxonomy): domain Bacteria; phylum Actinomycetota; class Thermoleophilia; order Solirubrobacterales; family Solirubrobacteraceae; genus Palsa-465. Next base: position 260,234 of record CAWFTE010000010.1, on the reverse strand, counting down.
ATTCCCGTCGGCGGTGGCGTCTACCTGCAGAGCCTGGGGGGCGGCTTTAAGAACAACCTGGCCACCGGCAAGGTCTCGAGCCTCAACGGCACGGCCGGGTTCAGCATTGGCCCCGAGCTCGACGTCGCCGGTGAAGCAGTCAACCTGATCCGGATCGACGGCAAGGTGGAGATCCAGCCACCGCAGAACACGGGCAAGCCGGGGGACGACTGGGTCTACCAGCTGGCCGGGGCCGGGACGCTCGGACGGCTCACACCGTGGGAGTTTCAGCTCGGCAACGCATCGGTCACATATCTCGATGACGCCACCACGCCGATCGCCAGCTTCCTGTTCCACATCGGCCGGACGTCGATACCGGTGATCGGAGGCCTCAGCCTCGATGTGCGCGGCAGCTCGGACACGCCTCCGGCTGGGACGTACTCGCAGGCTGGGCATGGTGTGGCATTCGAGGGAACGACCACGCTCAAGGTCGGGAGCTTCGTCGGCACCAACGACGTGCTTCTGAACGCGTCCTTCGTGCCGCTCAACCCGTTTCAAATCCTGCCTTCGAACTACCCTCCCGCGCGATTGGCCGACTGCTTCACGACTACAGCGGCCGGCAAGGCGGTGAGTATGGGCTTCACGATCGACTTCGTCAGCCTCTCACCCCAGCTCGGCTGCAACATGAGCGGGTTCTTCCATCCGCTCATCCTTCCCCAGGCGACGGGCTCGCGGGTGTCCGCGGACACAGCCGACCTACACCGGGTTCGCGTCCGGCTAAGCAAGGCGTTGCCGATGACCGTGTTCATCTTCCAAGGGGCGAAGGACGCGCCTCGGTTCAGGCTCTCGGGTCCCGGATTCAGCGCGATCACGCCGCGCGCAGACAGGCCCGAGTTCACGCGGCGTGGCTGGTTCTTCATCGATCGCGCGTCGCGCCGAACATACGTGGCGCTGCCCGGCGCCGCCGCCGGCACATATTCGGTTACCACCCTCCCCGGCTCGTCCGCGATCGCGCGCGTGTTCGAGTCCAATCCGCTCCCCAGCGCCCGCGTCACACGCGTCCGCGTGGCGCGCGCCGGATGCAGCGACTCTCTGGCCTATCGACTCAGCCCCGCGGCCGGCGAGCGCGTGCTCGTCTACGCTCGGGAGGGCTCATTCACCGAGAACCTCGGCTATCTCAGCCGCCGTTCAGGACGCATAAGGCTGCCGATGCTCCCTGGCTTGAAGGGCCGCGGGACGCTGATCGCGTACTTCATGCGTGGCTCGACACCGGTCGGCATCCAGACCCTTGGCACCTTCGCCAACGCCGGCGCCAACGGCAGCGAGAGGCTGTCCGGCCTGAGGCTAAACGGGACCACGCTGTCATGGGGCGCCACGTGCGGAGCCTCCAGCTATGCCGTGAAGATCGCTCACGGGGCCACGACAACCAACATCAGCACCATTGCTGCTCGGGTCACGCTGCCTACCGCAAAGCGCCCGTTCACGGTCACGGTCACCGCGCTGAGCTTCCAGGACCGAAACCTCGCCCGCGGCAACCGCAGGTTCGCGCGCTGACAGCGCGCCTACAGGTGGCGTAGGGCAGTCGTCGCGTCGGCAGCCGTGGAGACAGCGCTTTCTCCGCCGTAGCCGAGGCGCGGAACCGCTTGCAGATCGGCGGCCGCCGCGAGCTCAGCAAGCGCCCGGCGCTGCTGCTCTCTCCCAACGCGCACGAACACGACACCACCCAGCAGGCAGGTTGCGTAACGCGATGGGCCGCGGAACGGGGCGCCGCCTTGGTGCGCGCGTGAAGTCGAGCTCCTGCCGGAGTTCGACGCCTAGTGGTGTAATATGATGGATTGCGCTGTATTGCGATGGGAGTATCCATGCCTCGATCCACCACCAGCATCCGTCTAGACGACGAACTGCGCCACCAGCTCGCCGGGCTGGCGGCCACCGAGAACACCAACGTGACTGAGCTGATCGAGCGGTTCGTGCGCGAGGGGCTCGCCTGCGCGGCGCACCCGGGGATCGTGTTCAAGCCCGGGCCGGCGGGACGGCGCGCGGCGCTGGCCGGCGGCCCGGACGTGTGGGAGATCGTTGCCGCGGTCCGGCACACCCACGGCACCGAAGTCGAGCGAGTTGCCGCGCTTGCCGAGCAATTCGGGATCCACGAGCGCCAGGTCGGGATCGCGCTCGCCTATGCCGCTGCCCACCGCGACGAGATCGACGCACGGGTCGAGGCGAACGAGCGCGCGCTGGCGGACGCCGAGAGGCTCGCCGCCGAGCGTGAGCGCCTGTTGGCTTGAGGTTCCTGATCGACTCGATGCTGCCGCCGCGGACGGTCGAGCTGCTCGCGGCCGGAGGACATCACGCGACGACGCCCGCGCAGCTCGGCGCGCACAACCTTTCCGACGACACGCTCATTGCCCTGGCCGTCGCCGAGGAGCGGGTGATCGTGACCGAGAACGCGAGCGACTTCGCCGCCGTCACCACCTGCCCGGTGCTGCTCGTGCGAAAGGCCTGGTGGCCCCCCGAATCGCTTGCCCCGAAACTCGCGGACGCCCTAAAACGATGGGCGAGCACCCATCAGGAGCCCGGCCACTGGGCCCACTGGCTCCCCGCTGAGCTTCGCTAGGCCGTTCAAATGTTGGCAACGGTGTTGGCAACGGCGCCTTCGACAGCCCCAAACTGCCATGTATAACTGGCCGTGGCGCCGTTCGGCCCCTGGAAACATAATCCGCGGGTCGGAAGTTCGAGTCCCTCCTCCGGCATCACAGGCCGTAGCCGACTTGGCCCGCTGGGCTGTACGCGGCGCGGGGCGCAGCCTTCTCAGCTGCGGATCAGCGTCATCCCGCGGTTCCCGGCGCAGGCACTGGCGCGTCCGGGGGCTCGTGCACCGCCCGCACCGGCTCAACGCGACCCGCGTGGGGGCCGGCCTCGACGTGGCTCATAGCGTGCTCGGCCAATGCGGTGATCGTCAGGCTTGGGTTTACGCCCGGGTTCGCGGGCACCGCCGACCCGTCGCACACGATGAGGTTGCGGTAGCCGAAGACCCGGCAACGGTCGTCGATGACCCCGCAGTCCGGGTCGGCGCCGATCACCGCGCCACCGAGGATGTGTGCGGTCACCGGAACTCCCGCCAGCGCCTCCAGCAGCGAGCTCTGCGCCACGCCGTCGAGGTGCTCGGCGAAGCGCTTGGCCGCCTCGTTGGCGACCGGGAGGAACGTTGGGTTCGGCTTTTCGGGATCCTGCTGGGTCGTGATGCCCGCACGGCGTAGCGGCAAGCGACGCGCGCGGAAGCTCATCGAGTTATCGAGCGTCTGCATCACGAGCAGGATCAGGGTCCGACGGGCCCACGAGCCGGGCGCGAGCGCGGCTGCCACGCCCCCGGGCTGCGTGACGAGGTTGCGCAGCAGCTTCAGCGGCCGGCCCAGGCGGCTGCCCTCTCCGACGAGCAGCGTGAACAGCAGCCGCATCGAGTTGCCCGCCTTGCCGTAGGTGACGGTTTCGATGTGCGTGTCCTCGTCGGGATACATGCTTCCGGTGATCGCCACGCGCTTGGAGAAGTCGGCTTCCTTGTCGCGGGTGGTGACCGCGAGGATTGCCTCGCTGTTCGTGCGGACCTTCTCGCCGAGGCACTCCGAGAGGCGCCCGAGCGCGCCCGTGTCCTTGCACCGTCTAAGCAGCTTGTTCGTCCCGACCGCGCCTGCCGCCATCACGACGCCGCCGGCGGTCAGCTTCTCTCGTCGCCGTATCAGCAGCGTTCCGGGGCGGTGCGCCACGACCTCGTAACCGTCCGAGCCGTCCTCTGCGCCGATGGGCCGGACATCGGTCACGAGCCGCTCCGCGTGGATCTGCGCGCCGCGGCGCTCGGCGAGGTAGAGGTAATTCTTCGCGAGCGTGTTCTTGGCGTTGAAGCGGCACCCGACCATGCACGCGCCGCAGCGCACGCAGCCGGCGCGGCGCGGGCCCTCGCCGTCGAAGAAGGGGTCATCGACCGTCACCCCGGGCTCGCCGAAGAAGACGCCGACGTTCGGCTTCAGGTGCGTCTCCTCGACGCCCCATTCCTCGGCGATCTCCCTCAGCACCTCGTCGCCGCGGTCGTCATACGGGATGCGCGCAGCGCCGAGCATCCGCTCGGCTGTCTCGTAGTGAGGTCCCAGCTCGTCTTCCCAATCGGCCAGCTCCTGCCACTGCGCATCCTCGAAGAAGCGCCGTGGAGGCCGGTACAGCGTGTTCGCGTAGACCAGGCTGCCGCCGCCGACACCCACGCCGGAGAGGATCGTCACGTCCTTGAAGAGCGAGATCCTCAAGATGCCGCGCAAGCCAAGCCGCGGGAGCCACAAAAAGCGGCGCCAGTTCCAGGTGGAGCGCGCGTAATCGTCGTCCTCGAAGCGCCGACCACACTCCAGCACCGCCACGCGGTATCCCTTCTCGGCGAGCCGGAGGGCGCCGACGCTGCCCCCGAACCCGGAGCCGATGACTATCCAGTCGTAGTCGTGCCCTGCCACAAGGCAGGCGAAAATACCATCCCATCCCCAGAGGACGAGGCATCAGGGGTCGAGAACCTTGAGATCGAGCCGGGCCAGCCGGTCAGGATCGATCAGGAAGTCGCACTCGACGATCTTCCCCTCCTGGATCGTGAACGCGCCTACCGAGAACGGCTTGCCGCGGAGCTCCGAAACGAGCCCGGCGGCGCCGTTGACCAGCGCTCGCCGGACGATGAGGCCGGTTCGCGCCCACCTGGTCGCCTGACTCGCGACCGCCTCGGCGCCCCGCGCGCTGTGCGAGAGGCCGGTGAGACCGCCGTCGGCCCTCAGCACGACGTCCGGGTCGAGCACCGCGACAAGCGCCTCGAAATCGCCGTTGCGCGCCGCCGCCAAGAACGCGTCCACCACCTTCCATTGCTCGTCGAGCGGAGCGTCGGGGACCGGAGCGGTCCCGCGCACGCGCCGGCGCGCCCGGCTCGCCAGCTGGCGGGTCGCCTCGGGAGAGCGCTCGACGATCGGTGCGATCTGCTCGAACGGCACCGCGAACATGTCGTGAAGGACAAACGCCAGGCGCTCCGCCGGGCTCAGCGTCTCCAGCACCACCAGCAGCGCCAGGCCGACCGAGTCGGCCAGCAGCACTTCGTGCTCCGGGTTGGTGGCGTCGGCCGGCTCGACCACCGGATCGGGCAAGTGGACGTCCAGCGGCTGCTCGCGGCGAGTGTTGCGCGAGCGCAGCATGTTCAGGGCGGTGCGGGCGACCACAGTGGTCAGCCAGGCGCCGAGATTTTCGACCGAGCCGGTGTCGGCGCGGCTGACGCGTAGCCAGGCGTCCTGCACCGCGTCGTCGGCCTCGCTCAGGGAACCCAGCATCCGGTAGGCCACCGCCCGCAGGCGAGAACGGTGCTCCTCGAACCGCTCGGCAAGCCAATCCTGATCGGTCATGTCACGTTCCTCCGTCGTCGCGTGTCATAGAGGTAGACCCGCGGTAATCGGTTGATGTGACCGCGGCGCAACTTGAGGAGCAACAACATGCAACCACGAATCACGAACCCCGCGATGACGCTGCCCGGGGCGATGGGGGCGCTGCAGAAGCTCGGTGTCGCCGCCCGGCGAGGCGGCTTGACCGCCAGCACGTTGTATCTGGTGGAAGCGCGAGCCAGCCAGATCAACGGCTGCAGCGTATGCCTCGACATGCACACGCGTGAGCTGAAAGCCGCGGGCGAGCCCGACGAGCGCATTTTCATGATCGCCGCCTGGCGGGAGGCTCCCTACTTCAGCGAAGCCGAGCGTGCTGCCCTGGCCCTCACCGAGGCCGTGACGCGACTCGCCGACCGGTCGGACCCCGTCCCCGACGAGGTATGGGATGAGGCGGCTCGCCACTACGACGAGTCACAGCTCGCGGCGCTGGTCGTCGCGATCGCGTCGATCAACGCCTGGAACCGCATCAACGCAGCCACCCGGCAGGTCACCGGCGAGTGGGTCGGGCAGTGGGTCAGCTCCCCCGAGCCGGCCGGCCAGGCCGCCTGACTGGCAGCAGAACCTCGAGAACCGAACCGGCGCGGGCGATAGAATCTGCTCGCGCCGGAGGGCGCTTCCGGGTCCGCGGGAAGGACTGAGTCCACCTCTGCCGTTTCGATACTGGATCGTCGCGATCTCTTCGTGGGCCCATCGGCGTCGTCTCCGCCGCCGTCGCCGGCGGCTCCAGCGTCGAGATCATCGAGCTGCTTCTCGCGCATGGCGCCGACCCGAACCAGGCCGGCGAGGGCGGGCGCTCCCCGTACGCCCTGGCAATGGCGAAGGACAGGAGCGATCTGGTGGAGATGCTCGCTCGCCATGGTGCCCGCGACGCACGACACCGCTCGATCGCCTGCGCTACGCGGGCTTGCGTGGGGACCGTACGGGTGCGCTGAGGCTGCTCGGCCAGCACCCGGCGTTGCGCTCGGAGCTCGCGGCGACCGACGGCGCGATGGCGTTGGTGTGGGAATCGAGCAGGTCCACCGGCATGACCTCGCGCTCGCCAACCGCCTGCGTGCCGGGCTTGGACTCGAGCCTGGCGACTCGGCGATCGTGTCGCTCGCGGCCACCGATGCTGCGGCAAGGAACCTCGAGCGCGCCGGGGTCAAGGCGTCGGTCCGGGCCGGGCGCGTGCGGCTGAGCTGCCACATGTACAACGACGAAGCCGATATCGACCGTGCGCTCGAGGCGCTTTCCAACCCGGACGCTCGCGAGCGCTCGTGGGTTTCTTCGTAAACACTAAGCCGCTTCTTCATCCCGAGAGCCATGCTCGTCTTCGGAGATCCGGATGACAGACGCGCTCACGATAATCCTGAAGCCAATCCTCGGCGGCTGGGCGGTGTGCCTATCCGACGGACGCGAGCTGGCCCGCTTCCGCGGGCCCGGCGCGCGCTGTCGGGCGCTTCGCTTTTCCCAGTCCGCGTGGCGTGCGGTTTAGCTGAACACCGAGAGCGCGGCGATCACGTCCGCCCGCCAGCGCTACGCGGCGCGCTGACGGGCGGATCGTTCCCTGCCTAGGTGTAGAACTGGACCGGCGGCTGCTGCTCTGACACCTGCGTGACCTTCAGCGTGGCCGAGCCGAACTTGCCGCCCCCGCAACGGCCGCCGATCGAGTAGGTCCCGGCCTTGAGCGTCTTGCTCAGCTTGACCTTGACCAAGAACGCGCCGTTCTTGCTCTTGGCCAACGAGGCGGACACCGACGGGACCCCGGCGAACTTGGACTTGGTCGCGCCGGCGAACGCCTTCGAGGTGAGCGTGGCGGCGTCGCCCTTGCGGTCGATCTGGCAGCCATGGCCGACGGAGCCTGACAGGGTGATGGTCTTGCCCGGATTGGTCTTACCCGGCGAGACCTTCAAGAAGTGGGACGACGACGCGGCCAGCGCTGCGGGCGCGAACACGGCGAGACCCACGAGGATTGCGGTGAGCTTCTTCAAGACGCCTCCTCATTCGAGCTTTAGGTGGCCGGCGAAGGGCCACACGTCGCTGAACACGTCGGGCGCGTGATTGTTTCGGTTCCCGGCGCGAGCGCCGAGCGCCGGGCGCCGGCAGATCCTTAGACTCCGTCCGCGTGAGCACGTTCGTCCTCCGGCTCAAGGCCCCACGCGCCACCTTCGCCCTCGACATGACCGATGCGGAGCGGGAGATCATGGGCCAGCACGCAGCGCACTGGCAGCCTTACCTCGACTCGGGTCAGATGGTGGTGTTCGGGCCGGTCCTCGAGGCCACGGGCTCATTTGGGCTGGCCGTCGTCGAAGCCGAGGATGAGGACGAGCTGCGCGCGTTCGCCGCCGCCGACCCGGTGGTCACGACCGGCACGGCCGAGTTCGAGGTCGGCAAGATGCTCGCCGGGTACGTGCGCCCCCGGTGACCGAGTCGCGGTAGGGCGCCGCCCACCGGTCACTTCCACGGCGCGCGGCCGCCGACCCCCGGTCACTTCCACCGCGCGCGGCCGCCGACCCGCCGCCCCGCGATCACCGCGCCCGCGCCACAGAGAGCGGCCGCCGCCACCGCAACGATGACGAGCGCGCGGCTCCCCCCCGCCCCGGAGCCAGCCGTGGACACGCGCGGAAGTGGGTGGCCGGCCGCGGCAGCGAGCTTTTGCACCGCCGCGATCGCGGCCCGCGCCAACGCGTCCACGTGGTTGCCGCCAGGCGCAGGCAAGGCTCGCGCGGCGGCGGTGGAGGCCGCCGGAAGGCCGGCGACGCCGTACCCGCGGGCCATCACGACGAGCAGCGGCGGGTGCGGGTTGGAGAGAAAGCCGAACTCCTGGTCGAGAAACGCGGCGTACTGCTGGGGCCGGCCGAACAGCTGCGTGAGCGCCCCGAGGTCGGGCGGCGAGAAGATCAGCGCCACCTTGATCGGAAAGTGCGCTCGGGCGGCCGCGGCCGTTTCCCCGTTGAGCGCCTTCTGCAGGTCCGCCGACACGAGCGGGCTGTAGGGATAGAAGACGTTCTCGCCGATCAACACGTCGCTGGCCGGATCCGCGTCGCCGAGAGCGCGCGAGCACATGAGCGCCAAGGCGAGAACCAGCGCGGCGAGGAGGACCCTCACGAGAGGACGCTGCGTACGAGCAGGATCGCCACCACGATTGCCGCCGCCCCGGCGGTCAACGCGAGCACCGAGGCGAGCAGGCGGACACGCACCGAACGCATCATGGGCTGGCGTTGAGGGTGAACGGAACGGTGAGGTACCGGCTGTCGATGTAGGTCAGCAGGAACAGCCGCCAGGTACCCGGCTCGGGCAGCAGCACGCCAACGTGGAGCAAGCCGGGTGCGGTAGAGCTGCCGGTGACGCGGGCGGCGCCGAGCACCGACGTGCAGTACACGGCTCCGGGACTGCATACGTGGGTGTGGAAGTAGTCAAGCGAGCCCTGATGGATGAAGATCGCGTGCGCCAGCGCACCCCGCCAGGTGCCGAATACGGCGGGTCGTCCGTCGGGGCCCGTCACCTTGATCGTGAGGAACGTGGCCTGGATCGCCTTGACCTGTGGCCGGCCCTCGATCTGGAAGCGGTAACCGTCGGCGAGCTGAGTTGACGTGTACGGTGAGACCGGCTGCGGCTTATAGGCGCCCTGGACGGTCACCCACGTGAACAGCTGGAAGTTGATCGGCTCCTCAGGCGCCGTGTGCGCGGGATAGGCGTCGATCACCACGCGGTACCGGCCGGGCGTGGGAAACACCACGGGCTGGGAGACGCGACCGTTCGCGGCGATGTCGGAATCGTCGTATTGCACGTGGCTGTCGTCCGCGCGCACGACGATCAAGTCGACCCCGTCGTGCGGCTCGCAACAGGTCCGATAGCTCGTGAGCGTCTGGCCGGACGGTTGCTGGATCTTGAACGACAACAGCGTCGCTCGCCCGGGGAGAACCGGCGCTGCGGGCTGGAAGCCCTGGAGGCTGTACGTCCGCGCCGGCGCGACGTGGGGCACGCTCACGCTCCCCCCACTCGAGCTGCCGCAGCCCGCGACGACGAGCGCAGCCACCAGCGTCACCAGCATCACCCTCGTGGCCCGGGCGTATCCACGTCGAACATGGTTCATGTCGGTTTCCTCCTCGATCGCTTCTCAGCCATTTGCCTGATCGACGATCAGCGCGGTGAACGGACTGCCGTTCGCCGGCGTGATCTGAAACGTTAGGCCCCATTCGCCGACCATTACGAGCGCCGGCGCGCTGCGCGCGTACACGCCAGGCTGGGTCTCGGCCAGTTGGTACTCCTGCTCCGGCATCTGCATCGTGGTCATCGCAAACGTCAGCGTGACGTCGGCTCCGCGCACGGGTTGACCGTTCCTGGTGATGCGCAGCGCGAACGAATCGGGGGCAGCGGCCTGGTTTGGGGTGACCAGGAGCTCGAGCCGGTAGCCGGCGCGCGTCACCGTGCGCGCCACGGTGCCGGGGCCTACGCGGGCGAGCGCCGAGCTCTGGAGGGCGAACGCGGGAGGCGGCGGGGCGAGGCTCGAGAGGACCGCGGCGGCGAACACGATGCCGGCGACCACGACGATCTCGCCGCTGGCCAGCCGACGCAGGAGACGCGCCGCCGGCTCGCCGCGCTGTGCCCGCCCCAGCGCGGCGACGAGCGCCGGTCGCGTGCGCAGCAGGTTCCCGGACGCGATCGTCAGCGCCAGCGCCAGCAGCCCGGTCTTGACCAGGATGGCCTCGCCGTACCCGGTGCGCCACAGCGCGTCGAGCGTCGGCAGGTGGTCGACGGCCTCGCCGATGCCGCTGGCGCCGAGCGCCAGCACCGAGCCAAGCGCCACGGCGGAGAACCGCGGCACGCTCACCGAAAGCGCTGGCACCCGCTGGCGCGCCGGGAGGGAGACCCACAGCACGAGCAGCCCGACGAGACCGCCAAGCCACACCGAGCCCGCGGCCATGTGCAGCCAGTCGAACGCGAGGGTGAGACCGCGCGGCGAGGTCTGCGCGGCATGACCCGACGCGCCGGGCACTACGAGCACGGCCACCGCCGCGAGCGCGGCTCCAAGGACCGCGCCGAGCTCCGCCAGCGAGCGGCGCTCGCGTTCGGGATGGTCGATCCACAAGGCCACCCACGCGGCCACGCAGAACATGGCGAAGCACAGCTCCAGATCGAGGATGGCCCGCCCGAACGCTGTCACGCCGAACAGCGGCACCAGGGCGGTGACGTCGAACACCGACCGCAGCGAGTCGTTCGCGGTGGCGAAGTCCAGGTACACGGGGATCGCGATCAGCCCGAGCACCGAGCAGACCACGAACGCGCGCGAGATCGCCCGAAGGCTCACTCCCGGGACCCGTCTGACCACGGGACGGGCGATCAGGACTCGGAACGCGAATAACCCGATCGACACCATCACCGACAGGAACATCAACCACCGCGTGATCAGCAGCTGCGGCGCGGTCGCGGTCGAGGCGATGCTCGGCACCTGGAACTGCGGGGCCGGCCCGGGATTCGGCCCGACCGCGTAGGTGAAGGCCCCCTGCACCGGATGGCCGTCGACCGAGATGGCCCGCCAGTAGATGAGATACCAGCCCTCCGGCAGGCGGGGCCGCAGCGGGATGACGAGGGTATCCGGATCCCCCGCCGACCGCTGGACCGTCCCGCTCGTCTGCTGCTGGCCCGCCGCGTTGGTGACCGAGATGATCGCGAATCGGGGCTCCACCGCCTCGTCGTAGGTCAGCTGGATCGTCGCGGGCGAGGTGTCGAGCTCCTCGCTGGCCGCCGGCACGGTCTTGACCAGGTACGCGTGGGCCGAGGCCATGCTCGCCGCCGTCAGCCAGATGGCGAGGGCGGCGAACGCGCAGGCGATGCAGCGGCGCACGCTCACGCCAGCGTTCGCTCCTGCGCGCCGCCGACCAGGGCGAATCCGGCCGCCAGCAGGCCCAAAGCTCCCAGCACGAGCGCGACGATCGTCAGCGCCGATGTCCCACCGCCGCCGAGCGAGCTGGCGGCCTGGATGGTCGGCGCCGGCGCGGCCGAGGATTCCGGACCGGACCAGTCGACGATCGAGCCGTCGGAGTAGGTCTGCTGAACCTGGAAGGTGTACGTCTTGGCGGAGGCCGGCTGGGCGAGGAACTGAAACAGCGAGTCCTCTCCAGTCGGCGTGCGCCCGCCGCTCCAGGTAACGCGTGTGATCACCGCGCTGTCGCCGGAGCCGGTCTGCTGCAACTGCTGGCTCCACCCGGCGGGCGGCGGGACGAACGAGTCGATGCCGAACCCGGCGGGCACGGTCATCACGATCTTCGTGGTGGTCAGGCCGGCCTTCTCGGTCGGGACGGCCAGGCTGTAGAGCTGGAGCTTTCCGGCCACCGACACCGGCGGGCTGACCCGGGCGTGCGCGTATGCAAGCGCGGGGATCAGGCAGGCTATGGCGATGGCCAAGACGTCAGCGAGCACGGCTCGCCGCATGCGGAGTTTCAGGTTCATGGTGTATCTCCTCGTTTGAAGGTCGCGAGCTCGCCCCCACCCAGAGGGCGTCAAGCGTGACGCCGATGCTCAGCGAGGAGGACCGCGGCCCGACCAGCCGCCGGCCAGAGGCGCCGGGCGCAGCAGCGGAGCGCCGCGCGGGGCAGGCTGCGCCACCGCGCGCGCCGCGGTTGGCCGGTCGGAGCGATGCCGGCGGGCGATCTCGCACAGCACCCACCGGGCACCGTGCAAGACAGCGGCCAGAACGAGTCCGACGGCCAGCGCGGCGGGGATCGACCACCATCCGCCCGTCCCGAAGACGCCGACGATGCCACCCGGATGCCCGGCGGCGAACAGTCCCTCGAGCAGCTCCTGAGAGGCGTAGATCACGACCAGGCACGCCGCGCACAACGCCCAGAGCCCGGCGAACGACACCGTATAGCGCGGCAGCGAGGACCATCCGCCCAGCGCGCGGCCGACGCGCCGCAGGAAGACTCCGAGCGAGACGCCGATCAGCGCCACGATCCACGGGACCGCGGAGTGCAGATACGCATGCCCCTGGGCCTGAAGCTGTGCCCCCGCGCGTCCCCCGAAGGCCAGCCAGTAGCGCAGCTGATGGACCGCGAACGACGCCGCGGGCATCAGCGCGAGCGGCGCGAGCGCCCGGATGGAGATCCTCGGCTGTGAACCTGGCGCCATCCGATTGGAAGATACCGCCGTCCCGGCGGCGCGGACGGCGGTCCAGCGCTCAGGTATCCGCCGGGAAGGTGTACGCGGAGTGCGGCGGTACGTACGGCCCGGTCTCGGCGACGATCTCCGCGTGCCGGGCCAGCGGCACCGCTCCCGGGTCGCCCAGCCAGCGCCGGCCGTCCACGAACACCGCGACCGGCCCGGCGAACGATGCCAGCCGCCGGCGTGAGAGCGGCTGCCCCCAGGACCGAAACACAGCGGCCAGTGACATCGCGCGCCCGGGACGGACCAGCACGAGGCCGGTTGGGTCGATCGTCACCAGCTCGCCGTAGCAGCCGGCAGAGGCGATGCGGCCGCCCGAGAACGAGATCGGGGGCCGGGTTCCGATCCCGGCCGGCACGATCACCACGCGGTTTGCGCCGAACACCTCCACGTGGACGCCGAGCCTCCGGCCGAGATTGCGCCGGCACGGGCCGATCACCGGCCCGCTGGCGGGCGGCTGAAAGCGCGGCCCGGTGCCGATCGGCCGCGCCTCGGCCAGGAGCTGCGGGGGAATCGGTGACGGCGGGGCGGTGCGGGCCGGGGCTGACGCGCTCGGGCGGCCGGATCCGCACCCGGCGAGCAACGCCATCCCCAGTGCAATGGCGGCCCATCGCGCCGGCGCCGCGCCGCGCCTGCCGCGGACCGCACCGGTCAGGCCAGCTCCCAGTCCGCGTCATCCTCGGCCTCGAAGGAGTCCGCGGCCCGGGCTCGCCCCTCCGAGGAGTCGGCGCGCTGAGCGGCCAGGCGGAACACCATCAGCAGCAGAGACGCCCCACACCCCAGGGCGAGGACCGTGGCCACGCGCGCCACGAACGCCGGCAGCGCGATCAGCACATAGCCGTCGACCAGTGTCGGCACCAGCTCGAGGCCTTCCCACAGCGCCGCGATCGCGATCACGAAGTAGGTGAAGAAGCCGGGCCGCTGGAGGAACACCCGAACGGCGGCCCACAGCACGTAAGCCAGGATGACGCCCATCTCGAGCAGCTGGAAGACCGGCACGGTCGGCCGTCCGTGGAGGCCACGACCGACGGCCGAGACCGCCACCGCGCACAGCGCGCCGAGAGCGAGAAGGCGGGCCGTCCGCTGGTCGAGCGCCGCTAGCCTGACCCGCCACGCCGCGAGCACACACAGCACGAGCACGGCGATCGGCCAGAACCACGCCACCGAGGGCGCAGGGGCGTGCCACAGGCCGCCCGAGATCGCGGCCGGACGGCCGTCGACCAGGATCGGGACCGTCCACCGGCCGACGAACGAGACGCCGGGTGGCAGCGCAACGGCGGCCAGGGCGTGCAGGCGCCCGTCGTGCCAGCTGTAGGCGTGCCCGCTGGTGACTCGGTCCCACCGCGGGGGCGTCCTCGGGCCCAGGTTCGCGGGCGGCGTCAGCGCCACCGGCGTCTGGTTCAGGTAGTACATGGCCGAGTTCCGGTTGACCGAGACCCCAGCGGCCGAGAACCGCAGATACGGGGCGCCACGGTAATCGCGGACGATCACGTTCGCGCCGGCCGGCGCGCGCAGCCACATCCGCTGGTCGCCGTCCACCACCTTCGCGTCGAGGCCTGCCGGCGCTGCACCCACCCGTGCCTGATAATCGAGCGCCACCGGCGCAACGGGACCGTGCGCCTGCGCGGCGCCGGCAAAGCTGCCCGCGGCTGCCAGCGCGGTTCCCAGCGCGAGTGCCAACATCCATAGCCGTGGCCTCGGCGCGCGCTCACGAACCTCGACGGCTGTTGCTGCACGCGGTCGCACTGCTCGTCATGTTGGCACTCGCGGCCGGGCGGGCCGCGACGCCCCCGCCGGCGCTCGCTGACGGCGATCCGGCCTCGGACGTCCTCGCCACCCAAAAGCTGTTCCTTCCCCAGGACGCCGCCATCCCGCCCGCGCAGCAGACCCAGCTCGCCGCCGTGCTCGAGGAGGCCGCGCGCGCCGGCTATTCGCTCCGCGTGGCCCTGATCGCCTCGGCGACCGATCTCGGCTCGGTAACCGAGCTCTGGCGCCAGCCGCAGAGCTATGCGCTGTTCCTCGGCCAGGAGCTGGCGTTTGCGTACCGCGGGCCCTTGCTCGTGGTCATGCCGAATGGACTCGGGCTGTACAACGTCCCGCGCGCGGGCCGCGTCGCGGTGTCCGGAACGAATCCGTCCGCCGGCCTGGGCAGCGCGGCGGTGAGCGCCGTCCGCAGCCTGGCCGTGGCCGCGGGCCACCCGATAGCGCTGCCCAGCACGGGCGCGGGTGCAGGCGGCGCCGGCGGGGGCGGGAACGCGCTGCCGTGGGTGGCATTCGCGGTCGGGGCGATCCTGGTCGCGGCGTCGTGGACCGCGAGCCTGCGCGCCCGCCCCCTCGGGCGGCGTAGCACGCTCCCGGACGGGTAGCTCCAAACCGACTGCGCAATCCGACAGGAGGAGCGATGGCGACCTGCGACGTCTGCGGCAACGAGTACGACAAGCCCCTGGAGATCACCGTTCAGGGCCAAACGCATACCTTCGACTCGTTTGAGTGCGCGATCCACCATCTCGCGCCGCGCTGCGAGCACTGCGGCTGCACGATCGTCGGCCATGGCCATGAAGCCGACGGCCGCATGTTCTGCTGCGCCCACTGTGCGGCCGAGGCGGGGGTGCAGGGCGTGAGCGACCGCGCCGGCTGAGCGACCCGGGGCGCGCTTCGCGCCGGCCGCGCGCGACCCGCCCCCGGCCCTCGTATGATCGTCCCAGCCTGACCGGGATCGCGACATCGGACGAAGCTCGGACCGCGCCCCGGCGGGGTCCCTGGTCGACTCCTCGCCCCCGCTCGCGCACCGTGACTCCGATCCTGCTCGCGTTCACCGCGCTGGGCCTGGCCCTGCGCGCCTACCAGCTCTCGCGTCCCGGCTACCTGCTCGGTGTGACCGAGTACGACGACGGCGTGTACTTCGGAAGCGCGCTCAGGCTGGTCCATGGCGCCGTGCCCTACCGGGATTTCGTGCTCGTCCAGCCACCCGGCGTCGTGCTGCTGATGGCGCCGCTGGCCTTGCTGGCCAAGGCCACCGGGAGCGCCGCCGCCTTCGCCGCCGCGCGGGTGCTGACGGCGTGCGCGAGCGCGGCTTGCGTGCCGCTCGCAGGGTGGCTGGTCCGCCGCCGGGGCCCGGTCGCAGTGGCCATCGTCTGCGGGCTCCTGGCCGTGTACCCCGCAGGGATCGAGGCGGCACACACGCTCCTGCTCGAGCCGTGGTTGGTTCTGTTCTGCCTCGCCGGAATCCTGGCGGCGTTCGACGCAGAGCAACAGCACCTCGCCGACCGCCCGCTACGGATGGTGGGCGCGGGGGTGGCGTTCGGCTTCGCCGCCGCGATCAAGCTGTGGGCGGTGTTGCCGGCGCTGATCGTGGCGCTGCTCTACGCCAGGACCCGTGCGCGCCCCGGACTCGTGCGGTACCTGGCAGGACTCCTCGCCGGCTTCGGCGTGCCCGCGCTGCCGTTCTTCGTCCTCGCTCCGAGCGCCTTCTACCGGGATGTCGTGGTGGCGCAGCTCTCGCGGATCGACGTGACGCGGGCGTCGGCATGGACCCGGCTCCAAAGCCTCGTCGGCCTCAGCGTGCTGCGGCCGGCCGCGCACGCCACGGTGGTGCTCGTCGGGATCGCGCTGCTGGCGATAACGGCGGGCTGCGCCTTCGCCGCCTGGCTGCGCACGCGCTGGCGCCCCTCCCCGCTCGAGGTGTTCGCGCTGGTGAGCGCCGCCGTCGTGCTCGCCGCGCTCATGTGGCCGCCGGACTACTACCCGCACTACGCGTGGTTCTTCGCGCCGTTCCTGGCGCTGGCGCTGGGGCTGGCGGTGGCTCGCCTCTGCGCCGCCTTCACGGGCGCCGCGCTCATCACGGTGGCGGCCCTCGCCGTGGCCGTGACCGTGGCCGCGGCCGTCGGCGCCGAGCAGTTCCACCAGCTGGGCGGGCTGCGCTCCGGCGACCCGACGCCCCTGGTGCGCCGGGAGACCCCCGCCGGCGCGTGCGTGCTCACCGACCTTCCTCCGGTCACGATCCTCTCGGACCGGTTCGTCTCACGAGTCCCCGGCTGCTCTTCGCTCGTCGACCCGATCGGCACCAGCTACTCCCTGGCCCACGGCCACAACGGCGTCACGGGCGCCGGGCGCACGCCGGCGGTCGCGGCGCTGTGGCGCTCGGCCTTCGCGGCGGCGCAGTACGTGTGGCTCCAGTGCCCGCCGTGGACGCGGCCGCAGTGCCTGACCAGCCGCCGAGTGCCCTGGACACCCTCCCTGCGACGGTATTTCGCGAGCCGGTTCGAGCCGCTGCCCGGGCAGGGCAGGCGGCCCAGCCTGTTCGCGCGCAGACCCTCGTGACCCCGGTGGTTGCGTAAGCCGAGGGCTCGGCCCGGCCCGTGCGTCAGTGCATGGTCGACGCCGACGGCGCGAACCAGTCCACGTAGCGCCCGCAGGCCTGGCGGACGGGCACCCGCTGCGGCGTCGCGCCGTGGACGGTGAACGCCACGTGCCACAGCGGGGTCATGCCGGGGTCGTCAGCGGTGCGCACCGATCGCATCGACCCGAGCAGGCGCCCAAGCCACGACCGGTTCTCTGAGGTCAGCTTGAGCGTCAACGGCTGCCCGTCGCTGGTCAGCGTCCCCGCCGGCCAGTACTGGTCGATCAAGCCGAAGTTCGGCGCGATCACCTCGCGGAGCTGCGGCGCGCGCACCACCACACTGGTGAAGCTCAGGTACTGCAGCGAGACATCCCAGCGTCCGGGCGGCAGCGAGACCTCGAGGCGAGCGGTGTGGCCCGGGACCCCGATCGAGCCCTCCCACGCGGTGCTGACGACGGGCGTTGGCAACACCCCCGCCCACTGATAGTGGCCGAGGAAGTACCCCGCGGGCGGACGCGCGCAGTTGAGCACGGCGCCGGGCTGATCGACCGGCTCGTAGGGCTCGCGCACCGGCGTCGGGCCCATCCGCCGGTACAGCTCGTAGGACGCGCTTCGCCTGACCAGCTGGAAGTTCGGCGGGATCTCGCTTCGATATCGCCCGCCGGGCGTGAGGATGAAGTCGACCTGGTCGAGTTCGTTCGAATCGAAGTTGTCGACGTCGACCGGGGCCCCCGGCGGCCCCTCCGGCTTCTCCTGGTGCCCCGGAAGCGACGCGGGTGCATACAGCGGCGCGGTCACGTACAGGCGTGCTCCGCGGAGCTCCCACTGTGCGAAGTGGTCGTTCGACAGGAACAGGACCGGCTTGCCCCGGACGATCGGGCGCATCGCCGCCAGCTCGCGCTCGTGCGAGCCGAGGCCGACCGGGGTCGAGCGCAGCACGCCGAGCGTCGCCACGATCGCCGCCGCAAAGAGCACCACGCCCACCACGCGCCCAGCCCGCAGCAGACGGCGGGTGCGCAGGACGCGGCTGCGCTCGCCCCACGCGACCGCCAGCGGCGCGCCGATGCAGGCCATGACCAACGGCGCCATCACCACCAGCCCCTTGGCCGCGTTGTAGGTGTTTCGCGACACGGCAAGCTCGGCCCAGATCGCGATTGAGGCCACCAGGGCCGCCGGCAGGACGAGCGCGCGCTGTCGCCACCACCACACCGCGCTCCCGAGGAGCGCAGCCACGCCGACCCAGCTGAACAGCAGCGTCGGCCACTCAGGGCTCGGGTTGAACCGAAAGTCGCCGCTGAACCACATCCCCACCGTCTCGAGAGGGCTGACCGCGTTGACCAGGTTCCCGTGCTGCGTCGTCGGCTCCACACCGAAGACCGACTTCGTGAACTCCTCGATCCGGCTGATCTCCGGCGCCAGCACGATCGCCGCCACCGCCACCGCGACCAGAGCGGGCAGCACCGCGCTCCGCAGGATCGACACGGCCGCGCGCGGGCGCCGCGCCGCCTCCGCCACGAACAGCACACCGGCGGTGGCGGCGATCCAGATCGCGCCGCCGTATGAGTAGTTGTAGATCGCGCCCGCCGCGAGCAGCCCGAGTGGCACGCCACGGCGCCACCCCACCCCCGCTGCCTCGCGTCCGCGGGTCATGTCGCCGAGCGCGAGCGCGCCAACCAGGACGAGCATCGCCTCGATCATCTCCTTGAAGGAGCCCTGCGCCAGGTACGCGGCGAGCAGATACCCGAGGCCCACCGCGGTCCCCAGCCCCCACCGGGCCGCGCGCGGAGCCGAGGGCACGATTCCGAGCGCCGCGAACGCGGTGAGAACCGGGACCGCCAGCGTGATTGCCGAGAAGGTCTGCTCCTCGCCCAGCCCGGTCGACCGGGTCAAGAGCGCTGCCAGGCCGTGTGCCCCGAGCGGGTAGCCGGTGGTGATGAGGTTGCCCCCGAATGCCGCCGCCGGACGCATGCCCTCGCCCGTCCGGAGGTAAAACGCGGCGGACAAATGCTGGCTCATGTCGTTCGACACGCTCGCTCCCAGCACCCCGGTGTGGCCGGTGGCGAAGAACGGAATCGCCGCCAGCAGGATCAATCCGATCCCGAACAGCACGGCGTCGGGGGCCGCCGCCACGAGGGCACGACGGACCCGCGGAAACGCCGGGGCCGCGACCGCGGCGAGCAGCATGACCACCACCATCGCCGTCTCGTGGTTCGGGATGCGGAGCACCTGCCCGCCGAAGCTCAAGAGCACAGCGAACCCGAGTGTGGGCGCCCACCAGCGCCAGCGCCGCGCCCCGCAGAGCGCGAGCACCCCCTGGCCAATCGAGGCGCAGCCGGCCACGAGCGCAGCGGTGAGCAACAGCATCCCGAGCACCCCCGAGAGAGTACGAGAGCCTCCGGAGGACCGAGGGCGCCGATCGCGCCGGAGGTGTACGGCTTACAGCGGGACCTGGGAGCCCATCAGCACCGTGCGCTGCGCCGGCAGCCCGAAGTGATCCACCGGGCTGGGGGCGTTCCGGGCCATTCCGATGAACAGCTTCTTGCGCCAGGGGGCCATCCCCGGGGTCTTGGTCGACGCGATCGTGATCCGCGAGACGAAGTAGGAGGCATGCTCGAGGTCGAGGTTGCGCTCCAGCAGCCCATCCTTGCGCGCCAGCGCAAGCGCCTGGGGAACGTCTAGCCGGTCGTGGTAGCCGACTCGCATGGTGATGTGGAACACCTTGTACAGACCCCGGCCCCGCATCTCGGACATGAACCGGCCGGCCCCGTCGACGTGCGGGATGCTGACCGTGTCGACCGTGACGATCACGACCTTCTCGTGCAGCGCGTGGGTGTGCTCGATCTCCGCGCGCAGGGCCAGCGGCGTGGTGTCGATGTCGCGGCTGAGGAACACCGCGACGCCCGGCACCCGCACCACCGGCGGCTTGCGGTCGGCCAGCCCGTCGAGGAACTCGTCCAGCAGGCCCTCCTGGTCCATGCGGTTGCGGGTGACGATCTCCTGGCCCCGTCGCCAGTTCGTCATCACGATCGACATGAGCAAGCCGACCACCAGGGGCAGCCAGGCGCCGTGTTCGACCTTGGCCACGTTCGAGCTGAAGAACGCCACCTCGACGGTCAAGAACAGCGCCGCGAGCGGGATCAGCTTCCACTTCGAGGTGCCCCACAGCAGACGGGCCACCGCCATGAACAGCAACGTGTTGAGGATGAACGTCCCGGTCACGGCAACGCCGTAGATGTCACCCAGCTTGTTCGAGGAGCGGAACACGAGCGTCAGCGCGATCACGCCCACGCACAGCGCCCAGTTGATCACGGGAACGTAGATCTGACCCTCCACGGGCGAGGTGTGCAGCACCCTGAGGCGCGGCATGAAGCCGAGCTGGACCGCCTGCTTAGCCACCGAGAACGTGCCCGAGATCACGGCCTGGGAGGCGATCACCGTGGCCACCGCAGCGAGCACGACCAGCGGCCAGAGCAGCGAGCGCGGCGCCATCTGGTAGAAGGGGTTGAACGTGTTGGCGTCGCGGGCCAGGGCCGGGTGGTGGAGGATGAACACGGCCTGGCCCAGATAGTTGAGCACCAGCGCCGGCAGGGCGAGGCCGAACCAGCCCAGGCGGATCGGAGCCGCGCCGAAATGCCCGCGATCGGCATACAGCGCCTCGGCGCCCGTGACCGCCAGCACCACGCCGCCCAGGACCAGATAGCCCGCCGCGCCGTGCGTGATCATGAACCGAACGGCCCAGCTCGGCGAGAGACCCTGGAAGACCGCCGGATCGTGCACCACCTGGCGCACGCCCAGCACCGCGATCACCACGAACCAGACCATGAGGATCGGGCCGAACAGCCATCCGATCGTCCCGGACCCGAAGCGCTGGAGCACGAACAGCGCCACGAGGATGCCCACAGAGAGGGGAACGACCAGGTGGACCAGCGCGGGCGTGGCCACCCCCACCCCCTGGACGGCGCCCAGCACCGAGATCGAGGGGGTGATGATGCCGTCGCCGAAGAACAGGGCCGCGCCGAAGATGCCGAGCGTCACCAGCACGCCGCTCAGGGCCCGCCGGTTGCGCTGGAGCAGCGCGGTCAGCGCCATGATCCCGCCGTCGCCCCGATTGTGCGCGCGCATGATGAACCCGGCGTACTTGATCGACACCACCACCATCAGCGCCCAGAAGATCAGCGACGCGACGCCGTAGACCGCTGCCGGCGTTATGTGCGTGGTGGCGCGATACGAGCTGAAGATCGCCTGCTCGGTGTACAGCGGGCTGGTGCCGATGTCCCCGTAGACCACGCCGAGCGCCCCCAGCGCGAGCGCGGCGCGGCTCCCGTCCGCGATGACGTCGCGCTTGGAGTCGGCCAGGGCCTCGAAGCGCCGCTGCGCAGCTTCCGATTCGAGCTCGCGGGCGCTCGCCGCTCGGGGCTCATCAGCCCGGTACCCGAGCTTGTGCGCCGACTCGTTGAGGCTCCGGTGGTGAGAGCGCCCCGCCACGTCAAGCGCTCACGGTACCCGATAGCGCGTAGTAGCTCACGTTTTTTAGGGCGTCCCTAATCGCGCGCGCCGTGGCCCAGGCGCTCGAGGACGCGCTCGAACACCTCGTGCGGCTGCGCGCCGGGCACGAGCAGCCGCTGGTCGATCAGCCAGGCCGGGACGCCCCCGGCGCCCATCTCGAGCACCGCGCGCGTCTGCGCCTCGATCCGCTCCAGGTAACGGTCATCGCTCAGCGCTTCGACGATCTCGTCTTCCACCAGCCCGACCGCGCCTCCCTCCTCCACCAGCACCTGCTCGTCGCCGATGTCACGCGCCCGTGCCCAGTAGGCGTCGAACAGCCGCGGGTGCAGCGCCTCGAGCACGCCGCGCTCCCGGGCCAGCTCGGCCAGCATCAGCGCC
Organism: uncultured Solirubrobacterales bacterium; assembly: GCA_963818675.1. GTDB lineage: Bacteria > Actinomycetota > Thermoleophilia > Solirubrobacterales > Solirubrobacteraceae > Palsa-465. The sequence goes on along the minus strand of CAWFTE010000010.1, from coordinate 238,442 downwards.
CGGCGCGAGTTCGGCACCTTCTCGAGCGTGTCCGCGTGCGGCAATCCGGACTGTTCGAACATCTCGCCCAGCCTCTCGCCGAAGCCCTTCCCGTAGCGGCGCTCGAGCTCGGTCCGCGGGATGCCCTCGGGCGGGTACTCAGGGTGCAGATCGAACGGCTGCCACTCGATGCGGGCGCCGAACCGACGCTCGAGCCACGCCGCGCGCTCGAGGGCGACGTAGCAGAAGGGTCATATGTAATCGCTCCACACGGCGATCACCGGCGCGCCCTGGGCTGCCTCGGCCATGCCGGCGATCGCTATCCGCCCCGCCAGACCGGGTCGCGCTTCTGCAGGAAGGCGCTCATCCCCTCCTGCGCGTCGCCGGCCAGCGCGTTCTCGGTCATCACCCGCTTGCAGTGCGCGTAGGCCTCGGTCTCGGCTCGGTCGACCTGGGCGTAGAAGGCCTGCTTACCTGTGGCGACCGTGTACGCGCTCGAGCGGGCGATCGCTTCCACCAGCCCCTGCACCGTCGGCTCGAGATGCTCGGCGGGCACCACGTCGTTGACCAGGCCCCAGTCGAGCGCCGTCTGCGCGTCGATCGGCTCACCGGTGAGCAGCATCTGCAAGGCGCGCTTGCGTCCCACGGCCCGCGAGACCGGGACCATCGGAGTCGAGCAGAACAGGCCGATCTTGACTCCGGGCGTAGCGAAGCGCGTGCCCTCCGCGGCAATCGCCAGGTCGCACGAGGCCACCAGCTGGCAGCCGGCGGCGGTGGCGATCCCGTGCACCTTGGCGATCACCGGCTGGGGCAGGTCGTGGATCATCTCCATCATCACGGTGCAGCGATCGAACAACTCGGCCAGGAAGCCCTCGTCGGTCTCGATCATCTCGGCCAGGTCGTGGCCGGCCGAGAAGGCCGGTCCGGCCCCCTCGATCACGATCGCCCGTGCGCTCCTCCCCGAGACTTCGCCCAGCGCCGCGATCAGCTCCTCGATCAGCTCGAGCGACAGCGCGTTGCGCCTCTCGGGGCGGTTCAACACGATCCGCGCCGCGGGCCCGCCCGCGTCCAGCAGCAGGTTCCGGTACTCGGTGGCGGCGAAATCGCTCACGCCGAGAACGTACTCCCGCGCCAGACGCGATACAAGCTCGCGGTCGGTGGCCGGCTTGGCGCGGCGCGATTAGGGTACCCTAAGGCCGCCCCCGAACGTTGAGGTTGGTGATTTGGGTTTCGCCGAGACCGCCCTTCTGGGCGCGATAGCCGGGTTGACGATCTATCTGGGACTGCCGCTCGGACGCGTCGGGCGGATCGACGACCGCATGCGAGTCGCGCTCGCGATGTTCTCGGTCGGGATCCTGGCCTTCATCTTCGTGGACGTCTCCAACCACGCCGAGGCGATCGTCGCCGGGACGATGCAGGCCTTCAAGAACGGACACACCGGACTGCTGCACGTTCTGGGGCTGTTCGCCCTGCTCGCCGGGGGGTTCACCGCAGGTTGCGCCGGGATCTCGCTGCTCGGTCGCCCGGCGCGGGGTGGGCGTCCCGCGGCCCCGATCGCCGGCGGAGCGGTGAGCGCGGCATTCGGCCCGGACGAGCTGGCCGCCCAGGAGCTCGAGGCACGCCGCCGTGCCCTGCGCACGGGGATGACGATCGCCGGGGCGATCGGCCTGCACAACTTCGCCGAGGGCCTGGCGATCGGTGTCTCGGCGAAGACGGGCGCGATCGGACTGGCCACCGTACTGATCATCGGGTTCGCGCTGCACAACGCGACAGAGGGCTTTGGGATCGTGGGACCGCTCGGCGGCCTGCGCCCGTCGTGGCGCTGGCTCGCCCTCGCCGGGCTCGTCGGCGGCGGTCCGACGTTCCTGGGCACGCTGGCCGGCTACCAGGTCCATTCCAATCCGCTCGAGCTGTGCTTCTACGCGCTGGCCGGCGGCGCGATCATCTACGTGGTCGGCGAGATCTGGAACGGTGTGCGGCGGTATGGATACCGGACGCTCGGGCTCTACCTGCTGGCCGCCGGTTTCCTCGTCGGAGTGGCGACCGACCTGATCGTGTCCTACGCCGGCGGGTGAGCGTGTCGAATGCCGGCTCGCGTTCAGCCGGTTATCTTGGCCGCCCCCGTGGGTACAGTCCCCGCAGCGATGAGCCTCGTGCGGACCGATCGCGAAGATGAGCAACGGCAGGGCTCGGCCGGTACGGATCGTGCGCGCCTGCGCGAGTCCTACCCTGCGATTCCGAGCTCGGTCCCGGCCGCGCGCCTGGCGATCGCCGAGTGTGCCGCCGAAGCGGGCGCTCGCGGGGAGCAACTGGAGGCGATCCGGCTTGCCAGCTCCGAAGCGCTGACGAACGTCGTTCAGTACGCGTACCGCGCGCACACCGGGCACATCTACGTCACCGCGAGAGCCGCCGGCGGCGAGTTCTGGGTCCTGATCTCTGACAGCGGCTGTGGTATTCGCGCCGGATCCGAAAGCGCCGGCCTCGGGCTGGGACTGGCGCTGATCTCGCAGGTGGCCGACGGCTTCTCGGTGGTGCAGCGCTCTACCGGCGGCACTGAGCTCCGGCTGCGATTCGTCCTCGCGCCGGGCGCGAAGAGCTAAGTCGCGCCGCGCCGGCCCCGCGTCGCTCGCGGCCAGGTTCAGCTTCGAGGATCTGTCGCGCGGGCCATCCGGCCCGCCTCGCCGGTCTTCTCGACCACGATGTAGCCGTGGTGAGACTCGATCACGCTCTCGGCTTCCGGAATCTCGTGGTCGGGCGCCATCATGAAGCGGCGCGCGTGTGCTCGCACGCGCTCGTACTCGGCCATGCCCAGTTCGATCAGGCGGCTGCACCCGAGCTGGCCGCACTCGCAGCGAAACGCGATCGGGTCGTCGTCGCCCGGCCACTGGCCGGCCTTGAGCGCCTCGTTGACCTCGCGGAACACCGCTTCGTTGCCGGCGATCCGCTGCTCGAGCTCTTCCTCCATGGAGGAATCATCGCATTCCCCGGCGGCAGGCGGACCTGGCGGCGGGCCACCCGGACGACCAGCAGCACGAGCGCGGGCGCCGCGGTGAGCAGGATCAGGGCGATGAACCAGAGCTGCCCGGAGTCGGTGCCCTCGGTGAACGTGTGCACGAGGCCGCCCAGCCACACCAGGACGGTGAAGCGGTGGATCAGCTTCCAGCGGGCGTGGCCGATGCGCCGGCGCAGGTAGTACGAGAGCCCGAGCACGATCAGCCCCCAGCCCGAGACGATCCCTATCGACGTGGGGAGCGTCTTGTAGGAGGAGAGGAACGGGACGGTCACGTCGAGCAGGCTCGGGTGCAGGTAGCCGTCGCCGATCAGCGCGAGCGCGTGTACGGCGATGGCGACCATCGTGGACAGGGCCAGGACCTCGTGGAGCGTGCGGCGCTCGGCGCCGCCGCCCTTCACGAGCCGGCCGGCCATAACCAGCCCGAAGCCCACGGTGGCGCTGGCCAGCACCATCGCAGTGGTGCCAGCGGCCCGGCTGGTGAGCCAGAACAGGTGCGGGGTCGGGTCGGTCATGGGCGACACTCTCCGCGCTTTGTGGTCGATATTGTGCGCACAGCGCACAATGTCGACCACGACGCGTCGTCGTAGACGATCAGGCCGCCGTGGGGCAGCCAGCGCGCGGCGCCGGCGGGGCCGCTGAGCAGCGCCGCCTTGGCACGCGCTTCCGCCTCGAGCGCCGTGGGCGCCAGGGCCGTGGTCTGGACGATCCCGGTGAACGCCGGGCGCCCGGTACCGGGATCGAGCAGATGGTGAGCGGGCCTCCCCTCGGCGCCGATCCAGCTGCGCTTGCCGATCCCGCTCGTAGCTGCCGCGCCGCGCGGGAGCTCGAACGTGTGCAGGGTCGTGCCATCGAACGGGCTCGCCACCCGGATCTCCCGCGCCCGGCGAGCGTCGCCGCCGAAGCGCAGATCCCCGGCGGCGTCGACCACGAAGCTCTCGTGGCCGCCCAACACGCCGGCGAGCACGTCGGCGAACCATCCCTTGGCCGCGCCGCCGCTGTCCAGGCGCACCCCGGGCGGCCGGGACACCGTTCCCGCCACCGGGTCCACGGCGACCTCGCGCCACCGGGCGGCCGGGTGCGGGGCGCCCGGCGCGCGCTCAGGCGCCAGCGAGAGAGCCTCGCGCAACGGCACCGGGTGGGCGTCGAAGTGGCCGGCGTAACCCGCCCGCTCTAGCTCGCCGACCAGCGTCGGGTCGACCAGGCCACCGGTCAACGCCGCGACCTCGAGCGCCGCCCCGACGAACGCGGCCATGGCCGGGCTCACCGGAACGGTCTCGCGGGGGTCACGGTTCAGGCGCGAGAGCTCGCTGTCGGGCTCGAACCGTGAGAAGCGCCGGTGCCACTCGAGCAGCCGCCGCCTGGCCCACCGCGCGCCCTGGGTCGCGGCGCCGGCGGGCCCCGGCCCGGCCACGATGACCGTGCACATCGAGCCGAAGCACGCGAACATCTCGATCGCCTCCGGCGCCGGGGGCGCCGCGACGGGCACCGGCGTCAGCCGGTCGCCCTCGATGGTGAACGTCAGCGCGCTGGTCATGACTGGCTCGTGGTCACGGAGCTGGTGCCGCCGGACGAGGCGCTCGTGCCGGAGGTGGAGCCTGTGCCGGACGCGGAGCCGGTACCGGAGGTGGAGCCTGTGCCGGTGCTCGAGACCGCGGTCTGCTTGGACAGCGCCGGGTCCTGCCCGGTGACCAGCTGGACGAACAGCACCACCCACACCAGCGCGAAGACGACCAGCGTCGTGGCAATCACGCGCTTGCGGATCGAGCTCATCCGGCGCCGGTGCGCTCCCAGCCGCTCGGCCGCCACCTGCGCAAGATCGGGCCGCGGGCGCCCGTCAGGCGCACGCACGGGCCGCGGAGGGCTCGCGGCGTAGTTCTCGGAAGTCATCGTCACCTCGGTTCCGTTGGGGTGACGAGAGGATCGGCGAGCGACCTCGGAGAGGCGTGAGAATCGGATAAGGCGCACGTAGGAGCGCCGGCGCGGCGACGTCGCCCGCCGGTGCGCCCGTTGATTATGCGTGAGGCAACGCGGGCGCCGCCGAGGGCGCGGGCGCAGGCGCCACTGCCTGCGCCGGCGCCACCGCCGGCGCCGGCTCGACCGGCCGCCCCGCCACCGCACGCAGCGCCGGGCCGACGTAGCGCCGCAGGTGCCAGAGCAGCAGGCCGGTCCACCAGGCGCTCGCCACCAGATGCGAGTAGGCGGCGAACGAGCCGCCGCTCGGCGCCACCACCAGCGCGATCCCGCTGATAACGATCGGTACGAACAGCGCGCCGAGAGCGAGCGAGGCCAGCTCAGCCAGGCGCCCGCGCGTCAGCGCGCGCCGAACGATCCGGCGGCCGCGCATGCTCGCGAGCTTGTAGCCGACCAGCAGCAACGCGAGCACCGAGACTCCCACGTGCCCCCAAACCAGCGCGCCCGACACCGCACCGCCCCCCACGTTCATGCCATACAGCACCGCGCCGGTGCCGAGCGCGGCGAGCAGCGGGCCGAGGGCGAGGAGAGCGCGCCGGGCCACCGGGACCGACGCTCGCACGAGTGCCGGGGTCGGTGCCTCCGGCGCCGGGGGCAACACCCCGGGGGCGGCCGGCTGCGAGGGCTTGCGGTACGCCGCCAGGAAGAACGCTACGACGCCCCCGATGACGAACACGATGTGTCCGGCGTGCGTGAGGAGCAGCTTCGTCAACGCGACAGCAGATAGGCGTCGCGCAGCGCAATCCCCATGAGCACCCCGCCGAGGAAGATGAAGCCATGCTGGGTGAAGTGGATCATCGGGTGCGCGTCGGCCAGGTGATCGACGAATGGCAGGATCAGGACGACCTCGAGCAGCGCCGCGAAGGTCAGCATCGCGAGCGCTCGCGTCCGGCGCTGCGCGACAGTGATCATGACCCGCTCCCGCCGGTCCAGGCCTGGGCCGCCGCACGGACGCCCGCCTGGACCGAGCTCCGGGCGCGGCGGCGCCGGCTACCCGGTTCGCTGCCGGCGGCCAGCCACCTCTGCACCGCGGTCGGCTGGGCCCGGGCCGGCTCGGGCGCGGCCACGACGCGGACCGGAGCCTCCGCCGGCGACTCGTGCACCGGCTCGCCGGTGCCCGAGAACAGCGCCTCGACCACGTCGGGCGGCTCGGGCCGCCAGAACAGGAAGCCCTGGGCGGTGTCGCAGCCGGCGGCTTGGAGATTTCCGAGCTGCTCGCGCGTCTCCACGCCCTCCGCGGTCACCGACAGGCTGAGCGCGTGCCCGAGGTCGACCACGGCGTTGACGATCGCGGCGTCCTCTCCGTTGTCGGGCAGCCCGCGCACGAACGAGCGGTCGATCTTGACGCAGTCGACCGGTAGGCGCCGCAGGTACTCGAGCGACGAGTAGCCGGTGCCGAAGTCGTCGATGGCGATCTTCACCCCGAGCTGCTTGAGCCGGCTGAGCGTGTGGATCGAAGCCTCGGGATCCTCGATCAGGAGGCTCTCGGTCACCTCCAGGCACAGTCGCGCCGGGTCGAGCCCGGTCTCCAGCAGGATCGCGGCCACGGTCTCCGGCAGATTGTCCTCGCCGAGCTGGCGCGCCGAGACGTTCACCCGCAGGATGACCTGGTGGCTGCCCGGATGACGCATCTGCCACTGGATCACGTGTCGGCAGGACTCGCGCAGAACCCAGGCCCCGATCGGGATGATCAGGCCGGTCTCCTCGGCCAGCGAGATGAACTCTCCCGGGCCGAGCAGCCCGCGCTCCGGGTGCTGCCAGCGCACCAGCGCCTCGACGCCCTTGATCCGGTCGCCCTGGATCGAGACCTCGGGCTGGAAGAACACTCGGAACTCCTCGCGCTCGAGCGCCTTGCGCAGCGCGTTCTCGACCTCCAGGCGCGCCACCGCACGCTCACGGGTGAGCTCGTCGAACAGCACCACGCGGCCGCCGCCGGCCGCCTTGGCGCGGTACATCGCGGCGTCGGCGTCGCGGATCAGGTCCTCGGGATCGTGCAGCGAGTCCGCGCTGAACGCGATGCCCACGCTGGCGCCGGCCGACGCCTCGCCGTGCTCGATGTGGAAGGGAAGGCTGAACGACTTCAGCACCCGCTCGGCCACCGCGACTGCATCCTCCTCGTCGAGGATGTCCTCGCACAGGATCACGAACTCGTCGCCGCCGAACCGGGCCAGGGTCTCGTACCGGCGCAGCGTATGGCCGATCCGCTCGGCCACCGCGATCAGCAGCGCGTCGCCGGCGCCGTGCCCAAGGCTGTCGTTGATCACCTTGAACCGGTCGAGGTCGAGGAAAAGCACCGCGACCGATCGACCCGGCGACCGGGATGCGCGGTCGAGTGCCAGCTTCAGGTTGTTCAGGTACAGCACCCGGCTTGGCAGGCCGGTGAGCGGATCGCGCAGGAGCTGGTTCTCGTTGGTGCGCCAGGCGACGATGTGAGCGACGCTCGCCGCGAGCACGAAGCCGCCGTGGATAAGTGCCCACTCCCAGGGGTGCTGGACCGCCTGCGTGTTGTCGCCATAGACCGACTGGGGCGAGATGATGCCGCCCAGGCCGTGGTGGACCACCACGTAGCCGATCGCGACCAGGAACGGGGTCCAGTCCTGGTACAGCGTGAGCACTCCGATCATCACGAAGAAGTGGAAGTGCGCCTCGGTGATCCCGTTCCACAGGTCGACCAGGACGGCCGAGCAGCTGATCAGCCCGAACGAGGCGGCGATCACCCGGGCCTTCATGTTGAAGCGCTCCCAGCTCGCGCCCACCCCGCACGCCACGATCAGGGCCACGTCGCCCGCCACGTGCGCGGGCGAATGGTGCATGAGAAGGCCGAAGGCAAGCAGGGCGGGCACGTGGAACCACAGCAGCAGGACGATCCCGCGGTGGCGGCGCCGGAGCACGTGGTCGGGCAGGAGCTGGCCCTGCGGAAGGGCGTGCTTGAGCGCGACGCAGCGGTCAACCAGCCACGCCGAAGGCCCGCGACGGCGCCGCGTCCGCTCGACTCGGCCCGCCGCGTCGCTCAGCGCGCTCATCAGCTCGCACTCCCGACGGCGGCACGGGTCATCCGCGCGGCGGGGCGCACCGCCGGCAGGGCGGGCAGCGCAGGCACCGGCACCGCGCAGGGCGCGCCGAGCTTGAAGACGAACCGCCGGCGGGCCTCGTGGTAGCTGCGGTTGGCCCCGAAGAAGCACTCATGCGACTTGGCCAGCTCCTCGGTGCGGTAGGTGCTGAGCGGCTTGACCTGCTCGTCCCGGGCGCGGCGGCGGCGCTTCTCCTCGAGCCAGTGAGCCATGTCGGGATGGCGAGCCAGGCGCTCGGCCAGGCCGCGCACCTGGGTACGGAAGCTGGTCGCGGTCTCGCCGAAGGCGGCGTCGAGCAGCCCGATCTCGACCGCGCGGCGGGTGCCGATCGGATCGAACGGAGCCTCGGTCAGCTCGGCGGTGAGCTCGTGGCCGACTCGGCGCGGCAGCAGGTAGGTCCAGTACTCCGACCCGTACAGGCCGCCCATGTGCTTGTAGTACGGGTTGAGCACCACGTCTTCGCGCGCCACCACGTGGTCGGCGGCCATCGCGAACGGCACTCCGCCGGCGGCAGCGTCGCCCGACAGGGCGGAGATGACCAGGTGCGAATCGGTCTCGATGACGTCGCGGACGACGTCGTCGATCGCGTGCAGGTTGTACCAGGACTCCTCGGCCTGATCCTCGGCCGCCTCGATCACGTTGAGGTGGATTCCGTTGGAGAAGAAGTCCGAGCCGCCGGCGAGCACGATCACCTTGGTCTGGCGGCGTGCGAGCGCATACTGGTAGGCATCGCGCAGGCGCCGGCACTGCTCCGTGCTCATCGCGCCGTTGTAGAAGTTGAAGTTCAGGTAGCCGACGCCGCCGCGCTCCTCGTAGGAGATCTCGCGGTAGGTGTGTCCCGGGGGGATCGGGGCGTGGAGAGGGGCCAGCACCTCGGGGGCGTCGAGCTCGCATCCGGCCAGCTCGAGCGCGCGCGTGGCGGGGAGCTTGAACGGAGCGGGGCCGTCGCCGTCGCGCAGCTTCAGGTGGGTGATCCACACCGCGCCGTCGACGGTGGCGCGGCAGATCGCGCCGTGGCGGGTGGCGATGATCTGGCCGGGACGCCCGCGCAGAGTCGCCTCGCGGTGAGCGCCGAAGGCGTGGGCCTCCACGCCGGCGACCGTGTCGAGCACGCCGGGGTGGCCCTCGGCTGCGTGGATCTTGCGGATCACCGTGGCGGTCGGATCGCCCGCCCAGTCGATCGCCCTGTCGGGCTGCTTGATCAGCGGCCGCAGCCGGCCGGTGACACGCGGGTCATCGTAATCGAGGGGCTCGGGCGCGTAGCGCTCGTCGGCGGCATTCTTGACCGCCTCGACCAGCATGTCCACGGCCACGCGCCGGACCTCGTGGCGGTACAAGCTGCTCTTGCCGACTTCGCGCATCGGGAAGTTGCGTGTCTCCCAGATATCGCCGGCGTCCGCCTCGGCGTCCGCCTGGAGGACCGTCGCGCCCCACTCGGACGCTCCGAGCTCGATCGCCCAATCGAGCGAAGAGGGACCGCGGTCACCGCGCGGACCCGGATGGACGACCAGGCAGCGGTGGTTGCGCCAGACCGACTCCGGGATGAACTTCTTGAGCATCGGGCAGACGATCAGCTCAGGCTGCTCGCGCGTCACCGCCGCCTCCATCGCCTCGCTCGAGTCGACGACGGCGACCGTGACCTCGTGTCCCATCTCGCTCAGCGCGATGTAGGCGCGCTGGCTCAGGCTGTTGTGAGCGGAAGTCAGGAACAGGATGCGCAGCGGCCGCTCGGCGAGCTCGAGCGCCGTTTCTCCACGCAGGCGACCGCCGCTTCGGCGCAGCACTTCCTCAAGATGGCGAGACCCAGACATCGCATCCAGAATCGGCGGAAACTGCGTACATCTAGAGCGGCCGTGGACGGATGACGGACGCGCGCGTCAGGCGCAGGCGCGCCCGAGCGCGGACCGCGCTCCCAGGGCGAGCGTGAACCACACCGTCTTGCCCGCCGGTGATCGCGGCTCGTACCCCCACGCATCCGAGAGCATGTCGATGATCTGAAGTCCCCGACCGCTCGGATCGCTCGGATCGGGCATGCGCGGTTGGGGTTCTTCGACTCCGCGATCGGTCGCTTCGACCCGCAGCTCGTGCGCGCTCTGGATGACCGCGAGCTCGAACCCGCCCTCGGTGTGCCGGATGCAGTTGGTGGCCAGCTCGGAGACCATCAGCTCGACCGCCTCGACCGTGTCCGCCGGGAGGCCGCGCAGCGTCTGGACGGCGAACCTCCGCGACGCGGGCACGGACTCGGGCAGGTGGTCGAAGTTGCGGGAGGCTCTCATGGCGTGATTCGCAGTCGGTCGGCCAGTCCCATTCGGCTGATCACCCTGCGCAGCAGCAGCGACGGCTCGCGGATCTCGACGTGTCTGACCTGGTTGGCCCACCGCACCCACAGCGCGATGGCTGAGCTGTCGGCGAAGCGCAGCCCGCTCAGGTCGACCACCAGCCGCTCCGGCCTGCGGCTGACGATCGGGTCCACCGCCGCCGCGAGCGCGTCGACGTTGTTCATGTCGAGCTCGCCCGCGATCCTGACCAGCGCCGTGCCGTCGCTGGTGCTGTCCAGCTCGAACGTCATCGCCGAGCCATCGGGTCCGTCTAGCTCACCCACCGCACCCCCGCGATCGCCGTGTCATCGCCGGCCGAATCGTCGCGCAGGCCGCCGACCACGCGCGTGAGCAGCTCCTCGAGCGAAGTGTGATTGCCGCTCGCCTGGGAGCGGAGCCGCTCGAGTCCGTCGTCGATGCCCTCGCCCCGGCGCTCCACGAGCCCGTCGGTGAAGGCGAGCAACGTGGCCCCGGGCGGAGCCGTGACCGCGGTCGAAGCGTACGAGGCGGCGGGGTCGACGCCGATCGGCAGCCCTACGTCGGTGCGAACGAACTCGCCGTGTCCGTCGGTGATCATCAGCGGCGGAAGGTGTCCGGCGCTGGTCACGCTCACGCGGCGCGTCCGCACGTCGATCAGCGCGCACAGCACGGTGGCGAGCTGCCCCGCGGTGCCGACGTCGATCAGCTTCGAGAGCTTGGTGAGGATCGAGGCCGGGGGATCGCCCTGCGCGGCGTAGGCGTGGATTCCGTAGCGCAGCGCAGCCATCGTCGTCGCGGCGCGCAGGCCCTTGCCCGAAACATCGCCCACCACCAGCAGCAGCGTGCGCGCGTCGAGCGCGATCAGGTCATACCAGTCGCCGCCGACGTCGACGCCCTCGACCCCTGGCTCGTAGCGCGCGCTCGCTTGGAGGCCGTCGAGCTGGGGCAGCCGATCCGGAAGCAGCGCGTGCTGGAGGGTCTGGGCAATCCCGCGCTGCTCCGCGTACAGCCGCCGGTTCTCCTCGGCCACCTCCTCGAGCCGGCCCGCCAGGCGCTCGGCACCCCTGCGCCGCTCGATCAGCCGCACGGTCAGCAGGACGGCGGCGAGCGTGAGCAGGGTGCCGACGATCGCGATCACCCACGGCAGCCGCTGCGGCAGCGAGCCCGCGAGCGGGCCCCGCGCGGCGACGACGATCGTGAAGGACGAGTTGCCGAAGGGCACCCGCACCGTGGTGAGCCGGCCGCTCAGGGGCAGCCGCCGCACGCTCGCGAGCACGAGGCTGCGCGAGTTGAGCGACGAGCCGAGGTACAGCGCGTAATCGAGGTCCGAGAACGAGGAGTTGTTCTGCACGGGCGCGTAGCGACCGCTCGGCACGGCGCTCTCACCGTAGGCCGCATACGGCCCGCGAACGCCGGCTGTGGAGGCATATCCGAGCCGCAACGGCGCCGAGTGCAAAAAGCCGATTACGGCAAGGCTGGACGCAGCAGATGCCTGCGTGAAGAACGCGCGGCTCCGCGCCATCTCGCGGCTCAGCTTCGGCGGTATGCCGATCACCGCGACCGGACCCCGCTGCGGCGCGTCGACCCGCCACAGCGACAGCGACACGAATGGCGCGCGCCCGCCTTGCCCGACGTATGGGGCGACGAACCGCTCGAACTTGCTGACGTCACCGCCGCTCACGTCGGCGAGCGCCGCGGCCGACGCCAGCGGCGTCTGGAGACTCGGCAGGGAAGCGGTCAAGACCGTGCTGACATCGCGACCGCGCAGTTTGAGCAACCGCTTCTCGTTGCGCGATTGGAGGTCGGCGGAGATCCAGCTCAGGACGCCGGTGACGAGTAGCCCGACCACGAGCACGACGGCCGGCAGCCAGAACGGCCAGCGCTCCGCGGCGGCGGCGGACGCCTCGGAATCGTCGCGCTCGTCATCGCCCATCAGCGCCTCCGGAGCCCCATGATCCGCACAGGCTACAGGCCGACGCGAGCGCCTCCGCCCGCGCGCGCTCTCACCGGCAGTAGGCTGAGGCCGGTGCGCGCGCTGCTCGAGACGGTCGGCCTCGAGTTTCCGATCCTCCAGGCCGGGATGGGTGGCGGGATCGACGGCCACGAGCTCGCTGCAGCCGTGTCCGAGGCAGGAGGCCTGGGGACGATCGGCACGCTGGATCCGGCGAGGCTGCGCGAGGAGCTGAGGCTGGCACGCCAGCTCACCGGAAAGCCGGTGGCGATCAACCTGCTGTTGCCGTTCGCGCGGGATGCCCACTTCGAGGTGGCCGCACAGGCCGACGCCGTCATCACGTTCTGGGGACGGCCGGCGCGCCGCACGCCCGGAGTCTGGATCCACCAGTGCGGCGACGTGAGCGAGGCCCGGGCGGCCCACGCCGCGGGCGCGGACGCGATCGTGGCGCAGGGAGTCGAGGCCGGCGGCCACGTTCGCGGCGCGCAGCCGGGACTCGAGCTGCTGGAGCGCGTCCGGGCGGCCCTTCCCGGCTACCCGGTGATCTTGGCCGGAGGGGTCGCGGGCCCGGAGGACACGCGCCGAGCGCTCGACGCCGGAGCGACCGCGGTGCTCGCCGGCACCCGGTTTCTGCTCAGCGACGAGTCCCGTGCCCACCCCGAGTACAAGCGCCGGCTGCTGAGCGCCGAGCGGACCTTGCTCACGGATCTGTTCGGGCTCGGATGGCCGGGCAGGCACCGCGTGGTGGCAAACGCCGCCACCGAGCGCTGGGTCCGAGCCGGAGAGCACGCGCCCGAGTTGGTCCGCACGGCGCACCGCCTCACCGCGCCGCTCGTCCGGCGTTTGCCGCTCGCCGCGGCCGCGCGGCTATCCGGCGCCCAGAAGGTGGGCCTTCCGCTGTTCGGCCCGTCTGCCGCGCTGGTCGGCTCGCCGGAGGAGATCGTCGACGTGACGCCGCTCTACGCGGGGGAGACGGTGGCGCGGATCGATGAGCTCCGTCCGGCCGCGGAGCTGGTGCGCGAGCTCGTGCCCTCCTGAGCGCGCGCTCGGGGCGGCTTCAGGGGCCGGCGGCCCGGCCTATAGGTCTAGGACCCCGACCCGAGGGTGAACTGACCGACCAGCGTCTGGAGCTGCTCGGCCGTCCGGTGAAGGTCGCCGGCCGAGGCCGCGATCTCCTGGGTTGAGGCACTGGTCTCCTGCGTGGTCGCTGACACCTGCTCCGCCGAGGCGGAGGAATGCTCGGCTACGGCCAGGACCTCGTCGATGCTCGTCTGGACGCGCTGGCCCGCCTCGGCGATCTGCGCGACCGCGGCGCTGATGCGCTCGACCCGGTCGCTGATGCTCTCGACGCCCTCGTCGATGCGCAGGAAGGCGTCGCGAGCCCGCTCGACCGTCTCCACGCCCTGCTCGGCCCGCTCGGCCCCGGCCGCGACCACCTCGACCGCGCGGGTCGTCCCGTTCTGGATCTGGGAGATCAGCGAGCCGATCGAGGCGGCAGCCTTCTGTGACTCCTCGGCGAGCTTGCGCACCTCCTCGGCCACGACCGCGAACCCGCGGCCCTGCTCGCCGGCGCGAGCGGCCTCGATCGCCGCGTTCAGGGCGAGCAGGTTCGTCTGCTCGGTGATCGCGGTGATGGTGTCGACGATCCCGCCGATCTCGTTGCTCATGCTGCCGAGCTGCTCGATCGTGGTCGAGATCTCCTGGCTCGAGGCCTGCACGGCCTGCATCACCTCGGTGGCGCGGGTCACGGCCTCGGCGCCCTCCTTGGCCAGATCGCGGGTCTCGCGCGCGGCGCTGGCGGTCTCGCGGACCTCGTCGGCCGAGGCGTGCGAGCTCGAGGTGACCTCCCGGGTCAGCGCCCGGGCCTGGCCCAGGGACTGAACCTGATTCTCGGCGCCTTCGGCCACCGAGCTGATCGCTCCGGCGATCTCGCCCACCGCGAGCCCGGCCTGCTCGCCGCTACGGGCCATCTGCTCGGAGGCGGCGCCCACGCTCTGGGAGCTGGCGGAGATCTCGCCCACCACGCTGGCGATGCGCATCCGCATCTCGGCGAATGCCTTGCCGAGAGCGTCGTGCTCGGACTCGGGCTGGACCTCGACCGCGAGGTTGCCGCGGGCGATCTCGCCGGCGGCGGTCGCCATCCGCTGGAGGTAGGCCACAGAGTCTCCGAAGGCGTGCGCCATGCGGCCGAACTCGTCCTCGCTCTGGACGTCAACGACGACGTCCACGTCGCCCTTGGCCAGCCGCTCGGCCGCGCGCGTGACCTCGGCCAGCGGGCGCTTGATCGAGCGCAGCACAAGCAGGGTCGCCGCGATCGCGATCAGCAAGCCGATCGCGACGATCACGAGGACCAGATTGATCGCGCTGCTGACCGTGGTGCCAACCGAGGCGGTGATCGCCGAGGCGCGAGCGGTGATCAGGCGCCCCATGCCGTTGAAATCGGCCTGGGTCTGGTTGGAGATGTTGACGTTGCCCACCGTCATCAGCTGGACGGCCCTCTTCGCCTGGACCGCCATCGAGGCGGCCACCACCTGCCGGGTGAAGCCGTTGTAGGTCTGGACGTCGGCCAGGGTGTTCTTGGCGGCGGTCTGGATCGCCGGGATGGTGCTGTTCGCGGCGAGCGCGCTCAGATTGCTGACGGCCTGCTGGTAGCCCTGGGTCACCTGCTGGGCGGTCGTACGCATCAGCGGCAGCTGGCCGCGGTCCTGAAGGGCGGCAAGCGCGGCGAGCATGTTCGACTGGTCGTCGTCGGTGAGCCAGCCCTCGTACGCGTCGCGCTCGGCGCGGAACACGTTGAACGTCGACTGCGAGCTGTGCGATTTGGATCGGGTCGAGCTGAGCCCGATGATCGCCACGGCGAGACAGGCAACGGCGACGGCGCCGATCACGGCGGCCATGCCGGCGAGCTTGGCGGTGACGCCGAGCCGAGACAGCACGGCGGATCCTCCAGCGGTAGTAGAAGTCATACCCGCGTATTCGGCTTCTATGAGACGACACTTAAGCGCTCCGGTTCGCGCGCGAGCACCCGCCGCTCGTCGGGCGGGTCAGGGGCCAAGCGCGCCCTGGAGCGCCGCCAGGTCCTCCGAGCCGAACACCACGCGGTTGCGCGTGGCGACGTACACCAGGTCGAGGTTGATCCCGGCCTTGGCGATCCGGCGCGTCAGGTCGGCCAGAACCCCCGGCCGGTCCTCCACGTCAACCACGACCACCTCGCGCTCGCGCGTCACCGCCAGGTGCGAGATGGCCAGCAGGTGCTTGGCCGCTTCCACGTGCGGGACCAGGATGTGCAGCTCCACCTGCTCTCCGCCCGCCATGCAGGTGGCGGCGGCGATGTTCACCCCGGCATCGCTGATTGCGGCCGCCACGGTGGCCAGAGCCCCGGGGGTATTCTCGATGTCGATCTCGAGGTCGAACATTTGCGCGGTGGCGCGTCAGCCTACCCGGCGCAGTCGACGCATCGCCCGCCGGCGCAGAAGCCGCAGCGAGATCACCATCCAGAGCAGGCCCGCGGCCACGAGCAGGACCTGCACCCAGGTGCTGGCGGCGAGCAGGGCGCGGCCGAACCAGTAGTACTCGAGCCCGTTGACCAGCGCCCACAGCAGCGCGGCGGCGGCGCTCAGCGCCAGGAAGCGGCGCAGCGGCATCCCGCTCGCCCCGGCCAGCAGCCCGGTGACGTTGCGCAGCCCGGTGACGAACCGCCCCACGAACAGCCACGGCCCGCCGTGCTCGGCGAACTCGGCCCGAAGGCGCTCCACCCGCTCGGGGCCGTGGCGCACGCGGGCGGCGGCCCACCGGAGCACGCTCTCGCCGGCGAGCCGCCCCACGGCGAAGCCGGCACTCGTCCCCGCCAGGGCGCCGAGCGCCCCCGCGGCGATCACCCACGCGATCGGCAGGCCGTGCGCGGTGGCGGCATACAGGGCGGCCGCGACCAGCACGGTTGTGCCCGGCAGCGGGGCGCCGAGCGCCTGCAGGGCGGCCGCCGCGAAAACGACCAGGCCGCCGTACTGCTCCACCAGATGATGGATCTCGTGCCCGCTCACGACGTCACGCCCCACGTGTTCGGTGTGATCCCCACGGCAGCGCGCATCAGATCACGTGCAGAGCCAACCACAGCCCGGTCGTCGACGCGAGCAGCACCGGGGGGACGGTCAAGAGCCCCAGCCGAACGAACTCCCCGATCTCGAGCGGCTGCTCGTGCGCGTGCACGATCCGCCGCCAGAGCAGCGTGGCCAGCGACCCGGCGTAGGTCAGGTTGGGTCCGACGCCCACGCCTATCAACATCGCGAGGACAGCCCCCGGACCGCTCGCGGCCACCACCGGCAGGACGATCAAGGTCGCGGGCAGGTTGTTCACCAGGTTGGCCAGCACGGCGCTCACCCCGGCCACGCCCAGAAGCGCCGGCAGCCCTGCGCCGGCGGGAAGGAGCGAAGCGACAGCCGAGGACAGCCCGTGCTCGCCGGCCCCCTGCACGATGATGGCCAGCGCGAGCACGAACACCAGAAACGTCGGCTCGGCCGCGCGCACCAGCTCGAGCGCGGGCGGCCGCTCGCGCGCCGCCATCACCAGCGCGGCGGCCGCGGCGATCCACGCGGGCGCGAGCCCGATCAGCGAGCTCAGCCCGAAGGCGACCAGCGCCGTCCCGACCACCGCGAGCGCGAACGGCGGCAGCCTCACGTCCGGCTCGCGGCGCGGCGCGGCGAACGGCGCACGCGCCAGGTCGGCCGAGAATGCGCGGCTGAGCACGAGCCACTCCAGCGCCAACGCGAGCAGCCACGGCACGAGCATGAGCGCGCCGAAGCGCGCGAAGGCCAACCCGCTGGCCTGGAACGCCAGCAGGTTCGTGAGGTTCGACACCGGCAGCAGGAGCGACGCGCTGTTGGCCAAATGCGTGCACGCATAGACGTGAGGGCGCGCCGGCGTGCGCAGGCGGGCGGCCGTGGCGAACACGATCGGCGTGAGCAGCACGATTGTCGCGTCGAGGCTGAGGGTCGCCGTGGTCCCGGCGGCGACCAGGAACACCATCGCCAGCAGGCGCCTCGGCGATCCGCTGGATCCCCGCGCCATGACCGCGCCGAGCGCGTTGAACAGGCCCGCGCGCCGGCACCCATCGCCGAGCACGAGCAGCGCGGCGAGGAAGCCGATCGTCGGACCGAAGCGAGCTGCCACGTGGCGGACGTCGTCCGGAGTGAGGACGCCCAGCGCCACCAGCAGGGCGGCACCGATCGCGGCCACCGCCCAGTCGGGCGCCCGGCGCGGCCGGGCGACCGCCGCGGCCAGGCTGGCGGCGAGCACGAGCAGGGCGGCGAGCTCGCTCATGTGCGAAGAGACGCGACGATGGCGACGATGTTGCCCTACGAAGGCGTGTTGACAAGCAGCCTGAGCCCCGCGTCGAAGCTCTCGAGCTCTCGCAGGCGGCCGTGGCGCCGGTCCCAATCACCGCTTCGCAGGTCGCGCCCTACCGCCTCGGCGACCCGGCGGCCGACCTCCGGCGGCATGCGGGCAAATCCCGAGGTGGCCGCGCGCGCGGTCGCGTCCAGGACGCGCTCCGGGTGTGCCCAGAACGACCCCAGCATCCGGTCCGGCGTGTCTCGGGGGATCGCCAGCGTCTCGGCGCGGGTCCTGCCGCCCAGCCACCCGGCGAGCGTCCCGAGCGACGGGAATATCGACTGGTCGAGCTCGGCCACCTCCGGCAGGTATTCCTCGATCAGCCACATCCGAGAGCTGACCTCGGCGTCGTAGGTGAGGATGACCACGGCCCCGCGGCTGACGCGCCGGAGCTCTCGCACCCCACGTTCCTGCTCGCCGTTCCAGTGGTGGACGGAAAGGATGGCCATCGCGGCATCGACGCTTCGGTCGCGGAGCGGCAGCTCGTCGGCGCCGGCGCGAATCGCCGGCGCCAGCTCCGGCGGACGCTGGGACGCCATCACCTCGCTCGGCTCAATCGCCAGGACGTAGCGGTCGCGAGGCTCATACGAGCCGGTCCCGGCTCCCACGTTCACCACCTTGCGCGCGTCGCCGAGGGCGGCGTGGATACGCGCGGCGAAGCGCGGGTCCTCGCGCCGGGTCTGTGCGTACCCGTGCCCGATGTCGTCGTACCGCACCAACAACGAGCTTACAGAGATTTTCTCGGTGTGAGAAGATGTTTTCTCAGTGAGCGGCATCGGCCAACTCGATCGGCCTTCCGCCCCGGCGCGGGAGCGCCTACTGCGGGCCGCGCTGGCGCGCTTTGCCGTCGAGGACCCGGTGGCGGTGCGGCTGGAGGATGTGCGGCTCGACGCCGGCGTCAGCGCCGGCGCGCTCTACCACCACTTCGCCGACAAGGCCGACTTGATCGAGGAGCTCTACGCACAGCTGACCGCTCGCTTCCAAGCGGGCTTCCTCGCGGCGATCCGCGCCGAGCCCACAGCCGAGCAGGGGATCAGGACCGGCGTGCGCTTCTACCTGCGCTGGGTCACCCGGAACCGCGCCGGCGCGCGATTGCTCCTCGGCCACCGGCCTGACAGCCCCGCGCTGCGCCGGCTGAACCGCCAGTTCCTCGGCGCGGTGCGGGGATGGTGGGACGTGCACGTCCACTACGGCGCGCTTCGCCCGCTGCCGCTCGACCTGGTGCACGCGCTCTGGCTCGGGCCGGCGCACGAGTACACCCGCGCCTGGCTCGACGCTGCCCGCCGCCGCTCGCCGTCGAGCGTCGCCGAGTTGCTGAGCGAGGCGGCCTGGAATGCCCTGAAGGACGCTCCATGACGTTCTACGACGATCTCCGCGCCGAAGGTCAGAGAGCGAACACGGCTCCGTCCGAGGCCGCGTCGAACGGGCTGGCGTCGAGCCGCGAGAGCATGTCCTCGCTCATGTGGGTGATCACCAGCCGCTCGCACTCGAGCTGCACTCGCTTCTCGGCCAGCGTCCGGTGGCTCAGGTGCCCCGGCACGTCCTTGTCGAAGAAGTTGCATTCGCACACGAACAGGTCCGCCCCGCGGGCCACCTCGAGCAGCACATCGGTCCACTCGGTGTCGCCCGAGTACGCGATCACCCGGTCCGCGTACTCGACGCGCAGCGCGTACGCCGGACCCCCGCCTCCGTGGCGCACCTCGAACGGAGTGACGACCGCCGGTCCGAGCCGGCAGGCCTGGCGCTCGGCCAGCTCGAGCACGCGCGTCTCGAACACCCGGTCGGCGCCGGCCGCGCCCGGATAGAGCGCCTCGAAGGCGCTGTGGAGCCGCTCCTCGGTCCCGGGAGGCCCGGCGATCACCAGCGGCTTGGTGCGCCCGGCGAACTGCCCGTCCAAGATCAGCCACGGCAGCCCGGCAAAGTGGTCGCCGTGCAGGTGGCTGAGCGCGACCCAACCGATCGACGCCGGGTCGATTCCCGTCCGCTTGAGCGCCACCAGCGCGGTGGCGCCGCAGTCGAGCAGCATCGGCTCCTCGCCCCCGTCGAGGTGCAGGCAGGCGTTGAACCGCCCCCCGCCGGCAAATGCGTCGCCGGATCCGAGGAACGTAAGCTGGGCCATGGTGAGCTCAACTCTGGCAGGAATCGCGCCCGCCTCGCGCGTTCGCATCGACGGCCGGGTCGTGCTGGCGGGGGCCCTGGCGCTGGCGATCGCGGCCCGACTGGTCGGCATCGGATCGCGCCTGACCGTGGACGAGGCCTACACGTGGCTGGTTGCCTCGTCCGGGAGTGCCCATGTGTTCCTGCACCGCCTCGCGGCCAGCGAGAACACGCCGCCGCTGTTCTACGTGCTCGTGATGCTGATGCCCGGCAGCTCGCCGGCGTGGCTGCGCGCGCCCGCGACTGTCTCCGGGATCCTGATGAGCGTCGTGCTGTTCGCCGCGCTGCGCCCGCGCCTGGGCGACCGCGCCGCGCTGCTCGCCGGCCTGGCCGCCGGGGTGAGCCCGTACCTGGTCACCTACTCGAATCTGGCGCGCGGCTTCATGCTGGCGGACCTGGCGCTGCTGGTCGCCATCTGGGCCCTGCTCAGCCTCAGCGAGGCCGAGTCGCGCGGGAAGTGGGCGGTGTTCTGGCTGGCCGGCGTGGTGGCGCTCTACACCGAGTACAGCTCGGCCATCTGCCTGGTCGCGCTGGTGCTGGCCGCCGTCTGGATCGGGCGGCCGCGGCGCGGCCCGACGCTGCTCGCCGGAGCGCTCACGCTGGCGGCGATCCTCCCCTGGATTCCCGAGATCGTCCGCGGCCAAGACCAGGTCGGAGTGACCAAGTTCGAGCCGATGAACGCGCTGAGCTCGCTGACCGGGTTGCGCGAGATCCTGGTCTCGCTGACGCTCGGCGAGAGCGGGGGTGCGCACTCCCCCGCGCTGCGCTGGCTCGAGGTGGCCGTCCTGCTCGGAGCCCTGGCCGCGGTGGCGCTCGTCCTGCGGCGCGGCTGGGCTCGGCGCGCGGAGGCCGAGCGCAGCACGATCCGGCTCCTCGCGGCGTGTGGGTTGCTCACGCTGGCCGGCTTCGCTCTCGCGGGCGCGGTCGGCCTGAACGTGTTCACGCCCCGGTACCTGACCATCCTCGTCCCGCTCGTCGCAGCGCCGGTCGCCGCGGCGCTGGCGCCCGCGCGCGGCGGCCGAGCGTGGGTGCCGGCGCTGGCCGCGGTCCTGCTGGTTGCGGTCGGGGTCGTGGAGGTGGTCCGCCGTTACGGCGGGGAGTGGCAGCCCGACCTGGCGCCCGTCCGCGTCGCCGCCGCCGCGGCGCACCCGCGGACCGTGCTGACCAACACCCCGCTCGTCCTGTACTACGTTCGCGGCCTGCGCCCGGTCCTCGACCGCCCCTACAACCTCGGCCCCGGCCGCGCGGGAACCTGCACCCGCCCGTGCCTGGTCATCGACGACAGCCGCGTGCCGGGCGGGACCGTGCGGTTGGTATCCGGGAGTCGGAGCGCGATCGGTCCGTTCGTGCTCACGCTCGAGCGCTAGGCCACCGGCCCGCGAGCCGGGGGCGCGGTGCTGTCCAGGCCGTGCTTGACGCCGTGCGCCTGCATGTAGATGGCATAGCCGACGTCGAGCGCCAGCAGCGCTGCGACCGCGGCGATGGCCAGCCGCCGCCGATCGCGCAGCGCGTACGCCGCGGCCACGTAGAACACCGGAGCGGCGAAGAAGATCATCCGGCCCCAGTCGAACGCGAACGTCATCGAGCCGACGCACAGCGCGACCAGGACGAGCCCGCGGCGCGCGAAGCGCAATCGCTTCAGCGCGAAGGGCGCGGCGAGCCACAGCGGCCCGTACACGATCGCCATGCGCCGCAGCTCGGTAACCCACCCGTCGCCCCTCAGAGCGGCGCGGATCACGTCGACTCGCTCGGTCAGGAACGCCCCGCCGTAGCCCGGCTGATAGCTCTCCCCCACCGCCACGATCGAGCTGCGCAGGTAGACGTAGAAGATCGCCGGGATCGCCGCCACCAGCGCGAGATCGCGCAGCGCGTCGCGGTCGACGATCCGCTCGGCCCACACCGCGTAGGCGAGCGGGATCAGGAACAGGCACGACTCGTGGATCGTGGTGGCCACGAGCAGCGTGATCGCCAGCGCGAGTCGCTGCCGGCGGACGATGAACAGGCAGCCGAGCGTGAGCACGAGGATCGCCGCGACGTCGACCTCGCGGCCGTTGCGCAGCAACACCACCAGCATCGGCGGGGAGATCGTGAACGCCACCGCGAGCGCCGCCGCCAGGCGCCGTTCGATCTCGAACTCCTCCAGCAGCGCGAACAGGGCCCCGCCGGCCGCGCCCGCGCACAGCAGCGCCAGCAGCTCCCACGAGAACGCCTCGGAGAACGGCAGCACGTGGACCAGGTAGGGCAGGCCGACCCGGAACGCATAGGGGAAGTTGTGCGGCCCGGCGGGGTGCGCGGCGATCCGCGAGTAGTACGGCTCATCGCCCGAGGTCCCGACCTGGTGGATCAACACGGCGTTCAGCGCGGTGGCCACCGCCAGGCATAGAGCGCCGACCACGATCATCGGCCCAACCGAGATCGGCGAGCGAGGAACGACGCGCTCGTCGCCAGCCGGGCGGGCGGTGGTCATGGACGCCGACACGCCGGCAAGTGTTCCACGGGCGGGGGCGCGCGCTGCGCCGCCGCGGCCTGGCCCGCCCGCCGGCCGTAGACTGCGCCGGCGATGGCGCCGGCCGGTAAGCGCGAGGACATGATCGTGCACGACCGCCGTCCGCTCAACGCCGAGGCGCCGGCCGGAGCGCTGGCACGCCACGACCTCACGCCGCTCGATGCGTTCTACGTGCGCAATCACGGCGCAGTCCCCGAGCTCGACCCGCAGCGGTGGCGATTGCGCGTCGAGGGCCTCGTCGAGCGCGAGCTCGAGCTCTCGCTGACCGACCTGAGAGAGCGCTTCGAGGCGCACGAGATCGTGGCCACGCTCGTGTGCGCCGGCAACCGGCGCGCCGGCCTGCTGGCGGTGCGCGAGATCCCGGGCGAGGCGCCGTGGGGCCCGGGCGCGATCGGCACCGCCCGATGGCACGGGGTGGCGCTGGCCGACGTGCTGCTCGCGGCGGGGCCTCGCCCGGAGGCCGAGCACGTGGCCTTCCTCGGCGCCGACACCTCGCGCGAGGCCGAGCCGCCCCAGCGCTTCGGGGGTTCGATCCCGCTGCGCAAGGCGCTCGCGCCCGAGGTTCTCCTGGTCTGGGAGATGAACGGCGAGCCGCTGCCGGCGGTCCACGGCGGCCCCGTGCGCGCGCTCGTGCCCGGCCACATCGGAGCCCGCAGCGTCAAGTGGCTCGAGCGCGTGCTCGCGCTCGCCGAGCCATCGGGCAACCACTTCCAGGCCCGCAGCTACCGGCTGCTGCCGGCCGAGTCCGATCCCGAGTCCGCTCCGCCCGGCAGCGGGGTCGCGCTCGGTACCGCGCCGCTCACCGCTGACATCCTCGAGCCCGCGGACGGTGCCACCGTGCCTGCCGGCCCGTTGGAGCTGCACGGCTACGCGTACGCCGGCGATGACCGCCGGATCGTCCGCGTCGACGTGTCAACCGACGGCGGCGCCTCGTGGCGCCAGGCCGAGCTCCTCGCAGACGCCGGGCCCTGGGCCTGGCGGCGCTGGCAGGCCAGGCTCGAGCTACCCCCGGGCCGGGCGCGCATCGCGGCCCGGGCCTGGGACAGCGCCGGCAGCACCCAGCCCGAGGATCCCGCGCACCTGTGGAACCCCAAGGGCTACGTGAACTGCGCGTGGGCGCGGGTAGAGCTCGCGGTCGTCGATCAGGCCGAGCCCTGACGGACCGCGTCCCGGATCGCCGCTGCGACCAGGTCGGCGGCGAGCGCCCCGAGCACGGTCAGCCGCCAGGAAGCCGCGGGACCGGGCGCCGGCGGCGGACCCGACCCCGACGCGACGCAGAACGCCACATCGCCATCAATCGGCGTGAAGGCGGGATCGACGGCCCGGCCGATCCCCCCGCTGGCAATCCGCGCGACGATCCCGCAACCCCGCTTGTCTAGCGGCGCATCGGTGCACACGCAGGCGAGCGTGGTGTTGGCGTCGCCGCGCAGAGCCACGAACGGCGGCTCGAGCATCTCCTGGAGCAGCCGCGCCGTGCGGAGGGACTCGCCGGCCTCGCGGCGAGGGGCGCCCAGCAGGGCGCCGTCCTGGTCGATCACGTCGCCGAACGAGTTGGCGACTGCGATCACCGCCACGGTCACCCCGTCGCGCAGGGTGGCGGCGGCGTAGCCGACCCCACCGGGGCTGGCATGCTCGCGCCCCAGCGCCTTGCCCACGGCGGCACCGGTGCCGGCGCCCACGCGTCCGCGCGCCGGCGCGGCGCCGGCGGCGCGCTCGCACGCCTCGTAGCCGGCCTCCGGGCCGGGCCGCGCGGCGCGGGCCTCCACCAGGTCGAACACCACCGCCGTGGACACCAGGGGCACCGGGCCGGCCGGGGTCGGGCGGCCGATCCCGCGCTCCTCGAGCCACCGAACCACGCCGTCGGCCGCAGCCAGGCCGAACGCGCTGCCGCCGGTGAGCAGGACCGCCGAAGGACCCTCGGCGTTGGCCAGCGGCGCCAGGCCCTCGAGCTCGCGCGTGCCGGTGCCCCCGCCGCGCACGTCGACGCCGCCCCGGCTCCCCGGCGGCGCGAGCACGACCGTGCAGCCGGTTCGCCCATCGGGATCGCTCCAGTGGCCGATCCGGAAGCCGTCGGGCGGGGGCGCGGGGTCGCTCACCGCAGCGCCTCGACGTCCTGGTCGAGCGTCCAGCCGGGTTGGTCGTGGCGAGCGGGACTGGGTCACGGGGGCCCGTCACGGTAGCGCGCGGCGAGGGCCCTGATCTCGCCTGGCGCGCGCCCGAGCCGGCGCGCCAGCGCGAGCTGGCGGCGCGGCCCCGCGCCCCGCAGCTCGCGCACCACGGTCAGCCGTTCGCCGGGCGTGAGCCCGTTGCGGGTGGGGACGGGATGGTGGGGCGAGCGCTCTCGCGATTCGCGCAACCCGATCCGGCGCAGGCGCTGGGTGATCGCTTCCGGCGAACGCTCGAGCAGGTCCGCGAGCGTGGCCGGGTTGAGGCCGGCGTGCAGCCGGAGCTGGTCGTCCTCGGCATGCGTCCAGCGGCGCCCGCTGTGCTGCGCCCGGTGTGAGCGCGGCACGTCCAGCGTGAGCTTGCGTGCCCGGGCGCGCAACGCGTCGGGCGTGCGAGCCAGGATCTGTGCGGCGC
Source organism: uncultured Solirubrobacterales bacterium (assembly GCA_963818675.1). GTDB lineage: Bacteria > Actinomycetota > Thermoleophilia > Solirubrobacterales > Solirubrobacteraceae > Palsa-465. The sequence goes on along the minus strand of CAWFTE010000010.1, from coordinate 213,532 downwards.
GCTCGAGCTCGATTCCCTCGGCCACCAGTGTGCGCAGGCTGCGGTCATCGCGGGCGCTCCACGCCCGGCCGTACGTGGCCAGGCCCAACTTTGCCGCCCGCGCGGCTACCGCGGCGCCGCTGCGGCCGGGCAGCTCGACGGCGATCTCGCGGCAGGTCAGCCCGCGGGCATAGCCGTCTCGCACCGCCGTGTCCTCATCGTCGCTCCACCGCCGGCGGGGCGAGGGCTGATGGACGCCCAGAGCCTGCGCCCGCAGCCGGATCGATCCCGGCGAGCGGCCGAGCTCCCGGGCGAGGCGCTGCACCTCGCCGCCGGCGCGCCAGCAGGCGCGGATCGCCTCGTCGTCGGCTGGGGTGTACGGCCGCGGGCGGATCGTGCTGCCCAGCAGGGCTCGGCGGCGGCGGCGCACCTGCTCGGCGTCGCGCCCCAGGCGGGCGGCGAGCGCGGCAGCCGGGACCCCGGCCGCCGCCGACGCGCGCAGCAGGTCGTCCTCGCGCCGGGTCCAGGGCCGGGAGCGCGGGCGGGCGGGCAGCCCCAGCGCGCGCCGGCGCTCTGACACCGCGTCCTCGGAGCGCTCGAGTTGGCGCGCGAGCGCGCGAATCGGGACGCCCTGCGGGTACAGGCTCGACAGGATGCGGTCCTCGGTTGTGGACCATCGGCGCGCCATGGTCGACTCGGTCGGAATCTCCTCAGAAGGCAGGACAACAGGAGAGGCGACCGTGACCTCGGGGGCGTCGAGCGAGAACGCCGCAGCTGGACGTTATCACTGGCGTACGCTCCTGAGCATGAGTGGCGAACGTTCGGCCGAGCTCGAGGCGCGACTGGGCGCGCTGCGGGCCGGGTTCTGGCTCGGCTGGCTCTCGATCGCGGCCGTGGTCGCCGCGCTCGCACTGGGCATGCACACGCGCCACCCAGACGTGCTGCTGGCCCTGACCGCGGCCGCGTCGGTCGCGAACACGGCGGTGACGCTGGTGCCGTGGCGGCGATGGCTGGCCGCGGCACGCGGGCGCCTCCTGCTCGACCTGTGGTCGGGCGGGCTGATCGCGTTCGTCTGCCTGCTGGTCGTGATCGCCGGCGCCCGCGCCAACTTCGACCTCCTGCTGTTCCTGATCGCGCCGTTCCTGGCCACCGTGCACCGCTCGTGGCGCCGGGTGGCCTGGCTGGCGGTGGCGTCGGCGTGCTATCCGACCGTGATGGCGCTTGCGCCGGCGCCGATCCAGGCGGCCGAGGTGGCGATGCGCCTGGCCCTGCTCGTGGCGGCCACGGCCCTGGCCCTCGCCCTCGCCTGGATGGTCGGGCGCGAGGCGACGGCTCGGGCGCGGGCCAACCAGCGCGCGGAGCTCGAGCACGCGCTCCTGGCCGAGTCCCACCACCGGGTCAAGAACAGCCTCCAGACGGTGGCCGACATCCTGATGCTGGGACGGCCCGACGGAGCCGGCGCTGAGCGCTTCGACGAGACCGCGGCGCGCATCCGCTCGATCGCCGCAGTGCATCGCCTGCTCGCGGACCGGGGTGGCGAGGCGGTGAGCGCCCCCGAGCTGCTGGCGGCCGTGGCCGGCGCCGCGGCCGTCGACGCACGGCTCGACATCGAGCCCCACCAGCTCGCGCCGGCCTGCGCGCAGCAGCTGGGCATCGTCGCGAACGAGCTGATCTCGAACGCCGCCCAGCACGGACGGCCGCCGATCCGGGTGCAGCTGCGGGGTTCGAAACCGATCGTGCTCGAGGTGAGCGATGCTGGCGACGGCCCCAACGGCGACGATGAGCGCCTCGGGCTCCAGCTCGTACGCCAGATCGTGGAGTGGGGACTGATGGGGAGCTTCACGCTCTCCGGCGGCGGGCTCGACGGGACTCGCGCTCGGGTGCTGTTCGACGCCGAGCGGAGCGCATTTTGAGGCCCGAGGGAGACGACGCATGCGCATCCTGATCGCCGAGGACGAGCCGATCATCGCGCTGGCCCTGGCCCAGCGGCTGCGGAGCCTGGGGCACGACCCGATCGGGCCGGCGCGCGATGGCATCGAAGCGATGCAGGCCGCGCGTGAGCACCAGCCGGATCTCTACCTGTTCGACATCGACATGCCGCGGCTGGATGGATTGCGGGCGGCCCAGGCGCTGGCCGACGAGGGCCTGCGCCGGCCGGTGGTCGTGCTCACGGGGGTGGAGGACCCGGGCCTGGTCGAGCGGTCGGTGTCGAGCGGTGTCTCGGCCTACCTGACCAAGCCGATCGACGACCGCCAGCTCGACGCGGCCATCCGCGTCGCCGCGGCGCGCCACGACGAGCTGCTCGAGCTGCAGGCGGAGGTCCAGCGCGCCCGCCAGTCGCTGGCCGAGCGCAAGCTCCTCGACCGGGCCAAGGGCCTCTTGATGGATGCTCTGGGCCTGTCCGAGGAGGAGGCGTTCGCGCGCCTGCAGCGCGCGGCGCGCAACCGCAACGCGCGCTTGCCCGAGATCGCCCAGGAGGTGATCGACCAGCGCGACGTGCTGCGCGGGGGCACGGCGTGAACGGCGCCGTCAGGGGCCTGGATCACGTCCAGCTGGCCGCCCCGCCTGGGTGTGAGGAGCAGGCCCGGCGGTTCTTCGGTGGGGTCCTCGGGCTCGAGGAGGCGGAGAAGCCGGTGGCGCTGCGCGCGCGGGGCGGCGTGTGGTTCTCGCTCGGCTCGGGGCAGCAGTTGCACGTGGGCGTCGAGCAGGAGTTCGCGCCGGCGCGCAAGGCGCATCCGGCCCTCCGGGTGTCGCCCGGCGAGCTCGACGCGGTCGCGCAGCGGCTCGCCCAAGCCGGCGCCGAGGTCAGCTGGGGCGCCGAGATCCCGGGGCTGCGGCGGTTCTACACGCGCGATCCGTGGGGGAACCGGCTCGAGCTGATCGAGGCGCGCTAGAAACAGCGGGGTACGATATGGCGCGTCATACGCGCGGGCCGGCGCGCATGAGCCCTTCGAGGAGGAGAAGATGAAGCGTCCCTACGTCGTCGTAGCGTTGATGGCCTGCGCGGTGGCGGCCTTCGCCGTGCTCACCGGGCCGGCCGCGGCCAAGAAGCCGAAGAAGCCGGTCGTCGTCAACCTGCCTGTGGTTCCCGGTAGTCAGTACCTGGCGCTGGGGGACTCGGTGCCCTTCGGCTACATGGAGTCGACGGTGGTGCCGGCGCCCAACTACCACAACCCTGCCAGCTTCGTCGGCTATCCGGAGATGCTCGCCGCCGAGCTGCGGCTGAAGGTCGCGAACGCCGCGTGCTCCGGCGAGACCACATCGAGCTTCATCAATCCGGCCGCGCCGAGCAACGGATGCGAGAACAACGCGCAGAAAACCGCGCAGAACTACCGTTCGCTGTACCCGTTGCACGTGAGCTACAAGGGATCGCAGCTCGCCTACGCGCTGGCCTACCTGCACGGCCACCACGACGTCCGCCTGATCACGCTGATGATCGGGGGCGACGACTTCCGGCTGTGCGCGGCGACGACCAAGGACCTTTGCCAGAGCTCGTCCGAGCAGGCGACCCTGGCGGCGACGCTGACCAAGAACCTCCACACGATCCTGTCCGCGATCCGCACCAAGGGCCAATACCTAGGCCAGATCGTGTTCGTCAACTACTACTCGCCGGCGCCCGTGCTCAACGCGATCACGATCCACCTCGAGGGAGTCGTGGATGCGGCAACCAAGCCATTTCACGTGAAGATCGCCGACGGCTACGGCGAATTCGCGACCGCCGCCGCGCACTCAGGTGGCAATAACTGCACCGCCGGGCTGCTCACCCAGCTCTCCGGCGGCGGGTGCGGAATCCATCCGAGCTACGCGGGCCAGGCCCTGCTGGCCCAGGCGGTGGAGAAGGCGATCAAGCTGGGCTGAGCGCTCCCCTCTACACGGAAAGCCCGCCCGACCCGGCGCTGGACGTCGCGCTCTCGCACGCGCTGCTGCGAGAGGCGGCGTCCGGCGCCGGCGAGGCGTTCCGGATCTGGAGCGCGCCGCCGGCGGTGTCCTTTGGGCGCCTCGATCTGCTCGCCGAAGGTCACTCGCACGCCGCCTCGGCGGCGCGGCGGGCCGGCCTGGAGCCAGTTCGCCGGCTGGCCGGGGGGCGCGCAGCGGCAATCGGCCCCGGGACCGTCTGCCTCGGCTGGGCCACGGCGGCGACGCCGATGGCGGGAACCCAGGAGCGCTACGAGGCGCTGGCGGCGACGCTCCTCGACGCGCTCGAGCGGCTGGGACTCCAGGCGCGGGTGGGCGAGCTGCCCGGCGAGTGGTGCGCGGGGACGTGGAGCGTGCTCGTGGGCCAGGGCAAGGTCGCCGGACTCGCGCAGCGAGTCATTCGCGGCGGCGCATGGGCCGAGGCGGTCCTGGTCGTGGCGGGCGCGGAGTCGCTGCGGGCCTCGCTCGACAGCGTCCATCGCGCGCTGGGGCTGAGCTGGCGACCGGAGACCCTGGCCGGGCTCGAGGGGGTGAGCGCCGGGCAGGCCAGGCAAGCGCTCGTGGACGCGGTGAGCGCGCGCTGGGCGGTGGCGCCGGCGGCGGTGTCGGCCGAGTTGTGGGCGCGGGCGCAGGCCCTCCGCGATCAGCACACGCTCTGACCCCACCCGACGGACGGGTCGGGGGGCTCCCCGACCGCCGCCGAGATCCCGATCGCCCGCGCGGTGGACCCCACATGTCACGGGGAGCCCCGAGAACCTCGGGGGATTAGGATCGCGCCATGGATCTGTGCCTGATGATCGAGGGCCAGGAGGGCGTGGAATGGGCGCACTGGGTCGCGCTGGCGAAGGCCTGCGAGGCGCACGGCATCCCGGCGCTGTTTCGCTCCGATCACTACATGAACCTCGACGGCCAGCACCCCGAGCGCGGCTCGCTCGACGCCTGGGGCACGCTGTGCGCGCTGGCGGCGGTGACCGAGACCCTCCGTCTGGGCACGTTGGTCTCACCGGCCACGTTCCGCCATCCGTCGAACCTGGCCAAGCTCGTGGCGACCGCGGATCAGATCTCCGGTGGCCGGGTCGAGCTGGGGCTCGGCGCGGGCTGGCACGAGCGCGAGCACGAGGCCCACGGCTTCCCGTTCGCCGCGATGCGCGAGCGGATGGACGTGCTCGAGGAGCAGCTCGAGGTCGTGTTCGGGAGCTGGGGCGAGGAGGAGTTCTCTTTCCACGGCTCGCACTACAGGCTGGACCGGCTGGATGCCCAGCCCAAGCCCTTGCAGCGGCCCCACCCGCCGCTGATCATGGGCGGCAACGCTGGGCCACGGAGCGCGCGCCTGGCCGCCCGGTTCGCCGACGAGTACAACACCCCCTTCCCCACGCTCGAGCAGGTGCACGAGCGGCGGGCGGGGATCGCGCAGGCGTGCGAATCCGCTGGCCGCGAGGTCATCCCCTTCTCGGTGATGACCTGCGTGATCGTCGGCTCAGACGACGCTGAGGTGCGCGACCGGGCGCGGCGCGTGGGCGAAAAGGTCGGGGCCGACGGCGAGGCGCTGGTCTCGGATCCGCCGCCGCCCTGGATCGTGGGGACGGTCGAGCAGGCGGCCGAGCGGTGCAGTGCGCTCGCCGAGGCCGGCGTCGCGCGGGTGATGTGCCAGTACCTGCTGCACGAGGACGCCGATGGCGTGGCGCTGCTGGCGCAGGTGGCGGCGCGTTTGAGCTGACACGGCCGCGAGAACGCCCCGTCGACGCTGCGCAAAGCAGCCCTTACAAAACCTGTCCGTAGTCCTCGTGCCCGACGGGACTGTCCGTGAACTCGCGCAGCGCAGCCTTGCCACCACCGATCAGCGGATCGCCGTGGGCGAACAGCAGATGGTCGAAGTCGCGGGTCAAGAGGCCGCGGAAGGCGTCCTTGAGACCCTGCTTGACGCTGTTCGGATCGCCGCCGATCAGCTCGTCGGGCACGAACCCGAGCGCGCCGCCGTAGCGGATCAGACCGTCGGCGAAGGCGATCGCGCCCGCCCCCACGTCGATGTGGAGCGCGCCCTCGTCATCGGCGATCTTGCCGATGTGGATCGCGGTCACCCCGGGCGCCACCTCGTCGCCGTCGGTGAACTCCTCGACCTCGAGTCGCCCCGCGAGGCGGTTCGCCGCCTCGCGCGAGACGCGAATCGGGATCCCGAACTGCTCGGCGAAGCGCTGCGCGTCGCGGTGATGCAGGCCGATCGTCAGCACGACCTGCTGGGGCTTGCCGGGCAGCGCCTCGAAGCCCTCTTCCGGGACCTTGGGGTCGATCACGATCCCCGCGGGCTGCACGTAGTAGGAGCTCACCCGTGTGCGGATCGGCTCGTGGTAGGTGCTCCAGTGGAAGACGCCGGGGAAGATCTCGTGCATGCCGAGCGCTTACCCACAAAATGTTTCAGCCTCACCAGCATGGTCATACTCAGGCGAATGAGCGAGAAACAGTCATACCCGAAGCGTGGACAAGACGACCGCCGGACCGCTACCAACCCCGCCGAAAACCCTGCGCCCCACAGCCCGACAGCCGACGAGGAGGCCGTTCGCAAGGGCGAGGAGAACATCCACAGCGTTACGGCGAAGTAGGCGGGCGCTCCGGTAGCGCGTCTACAGCTGGTCTTTCCGGCGCGCCTGCCGCTCCGCCTTGCGCTCGGCGCGCAGCTCCTCGCGGACGCGGCGCTGGGCGTTCGAGCGCCGGGCGGCCAGCCCGCGCGGGGCGGTCGTGAACGGGCCGGCGAATCCGCTCAGCATCCGCTCTACGTCCGAGGAGCCGCAGGCTGGGCAGGGAGCGGTCTGAGCCGGGGGCGCGAACTCCTCGAAGCGCTCGTCGCAGCTCCGGCAGCGAAAGTCGTATAGGGGCACTCGTCAGGCCACCCCCGGGCGCTCGGCCGCCCACGGGCTGGCCGTTTCGATCTGCCCGGCCAGCGAGTACAGCATGTCCTCGGCGCCGCGCCGGCCGACCAGCTGCACGCTCAGCGGCAGCCCATCGGGGCTGAGCCCGGCGGGCAGGCTGACCGCGGGCTGCCCGGTGAGGTTGAACAGGCCCGTGTACGCCGCGAGCCGCGACGCCCGGTCGACGGCGGCCGGGGCGGCGCGGCCGTGGGCGCCCTCGGCGCCGAACGGGGTGATGGTCAGCGCCGGCATGAGCAGGACGTCCACCTCGTCCCACAGGCTCTCGACCCGGGCCGCGGTCACATCGCGCTTGGCCAGCAGGCGATCGCGGCGGCGCGGGGGCACGAGAGTCCGCCCGGCGGCCGCGAGCTGCCGGGTCGAGCGCTCGAGCCGCTGGGGCTCGGGCACCTCGAGGGTGTCCTCGTAGATGCCGCGGATCCACAGCTGGGTGAACTCGAGGGCGGCCATTCCGTAGGCCGGATCGCGCTCGATCACGTGGTGACCGAGCTCCTCGAGCAGCTTCCCGGTCCGCTCCCAGGCCCCCCGCTGCTCGTCCGAGAGCCTCGCGATCAGGCCGGTCGGGATCTTCCGCGACACGGCCACGCGCAGGGCGCTGGGAGCGCGGGCGGCCGCCTCGGCGTAGCTCCCGCCGAACGGCGGAGCCTGATCGGCGTCGTGTTCGGTGGCGCCGTGGATCGCGTCCAGCATGAGCGCGCTGTCGGCGACCGTTCGGGCCAGGCCGCCGACGACGCTCAGCCCAAGCCACCCGCGGCGGGCGGGCAGCAGCGACACGCGCCCGCGGGTCGGCTTCATCCCGACCAGGCCGCAGCAGGCGGCGGGAATCCGGATCGAGCCGCCGCCGTCGGACGCGGTGGCCAGCGGCACCATCCCTGAGGCCACCGCGGCCGCCGAGCCGCCCGAGGAGCCGCCGGGGGTGCGCGTGATGTCCCATGGGTTGCGCGTGGTCCCGTTCGCGTCGGTCGCGGTCCACGGCCAGATCAGCAGCTCGGGGGTGTTGGTGATCCCGATCGGGATCGCCCCGGCGGCGCGCAGGCGGCGGACCACTTCGGCGTCGGCGGTCGCGGGCGGGCCGAAGGTCCTCGAGCCCCGCGTCGTCGTCTGGCCCGCCACGGGCAGGTCGTCCTTGATCGCCACCGGCACGCCGGCCAGCAGCCCGTCTCGGTCGACGGTCTCAGCCTCGGCCAGCGCCTGCTCGGCGAGCGTGACGCGAAACGCGTTCAGCGCCGGGTCGAGCGACTCGATCCGCCGCAGGCAGAGCTCGACCAGCTCACGCGGATGGACCTCGCCCGAACGGACCAGCTCGGCCAGGGCTCCGGGGCCTCGGAGGACGAGCTCTGCGTCCGCAATCGTGCTCATTGCCGGAGGTATAGTCGAACCGGTGACCGATCGAGTCCAGACACCGAGCTCCAACGGCGCTTCGGCGGACATCGATGCGGTCGAGACGGGCGAGTGGCTCGAAGCGGTAGACGCGGTCGTCGAGCACGACGGGCCCGACCGCGCCCGCGAGATCCTGACCCGGGTCGTTGAGCGGGCCCAGCACTCGGGCACGGGTCCGATCGCGTCCCTCAACACGCCGTACGTGAACACGATCCCGGCTGAGCGCGAGGCCAAGCTGCCCGGCGACCCCGCGGTCGAGCGGCGGCTGCGCTCGATCATCCGCTGGAACGCGATCGCGATGGTCGTGCGCGCCAACAAGGCCTCCTCGGAGATCGGCGGGCACATCGCGAGCTACCAGTCGCTGGCCACCCTGTACGAGGTCGGCTTCAACCACTTCTGGCATGCCGCCTCGGATGAGCACGGTGGCGACCTCGTGTACTTCCAGGGGCACTCCTCGCCCGGCAACTACGCCCGCGCGTTCCTGGAGGGTCGGCTGAGCGCGGAGCAGCTGGACGGATTCCGTCAGGAGGTGTCCAAGCCGGGCGGGTTGAGCTCGTATCCGCATCCGTGGCTGATGCCGGAGTTCTGGCAGTTCCCCACCGTGTCGCTGGGGATCGGCGGGATCACCTCGGCCTACCAGGCGCGGTTCATGAAGTACTTGGACGCGCGAGGCATCTCCGAGACGTCCGGGCGGAAGGTGTGGGCCTTCCTCGGCGACGGAGAGATGGACGAGCCCGAGAGCATGGGCGCGATCGGCTTTGCCGGCCGCGAGCAGCTGGACAACCTGATTTGGGTGGTCAACTGCAACCTCCAGCGGCTCGACGGGCCGGTGCGCGGCAACGGCAAGATCATCCAGGAGCTCGAGTCGGACTTCCGCGGGGCGGGCTGGAACGTGATCAAGGTGATCTGGGGGTCGAAGTGGGATCCCCTGCTGGCCGAGGACACCGACGGACGGCTGGTGCGGGTCATGGAGGAGTGCGTCGACGGCGAGTACCAGACGTTCAAGTCACGCGACGGGGCGTACGTGCGCGAGCAGTTCTTCGGCCGCGACCCGGTCCTGCTCGAGCGGGTGAAGGACATGTCAGACCAGGAGATCTGGCTGCTCAACCGCGGCGGCCTGGATCAGCAGAAGGTGTACGCGGCCTACAACGAGGCCGTCCGCCACACGGGCCAGCCCACGGTGATCCTGGCCAAGACGATCAAGGGCTACGGGATGGGTGTATCGGGCGAGGGCCAGATGATCACCCACCAGGCCAAGAAGATGACCGAGGAGGCCCTGCTGGCCTTCCGCGACCGGTTCGAGCTGCCCCTGTCGGACGAGCAGGTCAAGGCGGCCGAGTACTACAAGCCGCCCGACGACGCCCCGGAGATGGAGTACCTGAGCGAGTGCCGCGCCGCGCTCGGTGGGAGCCTGCCCATGCGCAGGCGGCGGGCGGAGCCGCTCGAGGTGCCGGCGCTCGAGACGTTCAAGGGCCAGCTCGAGGGCACCGGGGAGCGCGAGGTCTCGACCACGATGGCGTTCGTGCGCGTGCTCGCGGCGCTCCTGCGCGACAAGAAGCTCGCCAAGCACATCGTCCCGATAGTCCCCGACGAGTCGCGCACGTTCGGGATGGAGGGCATGTTCCGCCAGATCGGGATCTACTCGCCGATGGGCCAGCTCTACCAGCCCCAGGACTCAGAGCAGCTGATGTTCTACAAGGAGGACCAGCACGGCCAGATCCTCGAGGAGGGGATCACCGAGGCGGGCTCGACGTCCTCGTTCATCGCCGCCGGCACCTCCTACAGCGCCCACGGCGTGCAGATGATCCCGTTCTACATCTACTACTCGATGTTCGGCTACCAGCGGGTCGGCGACCTGGTGTGGGCGGCGGCGGACAGCCGCACCCGCGGGTTCATGCTCGGCGGCACGGCCGGGCGCACCACGCTGAACGGCGAGGGGCTACAGCACGAGGACGGCCACAGCCACCTGCTTTTCTCGGTCGTCCCCACCTGCCGCGCGTACGACCCGGCGTTCGGCTACGAGGTCGCGGTGATCGTCCAGGACGGCCTGCGGCGGATGGTGGCCGAGCAGGAGGACGTCTTCTACTACATCACGCTGATGAACGAGAACTACCACCACCCGGCGATGCCTTCTGGGGCCGAGGAGGGGATCCTGCGCGGGATGTACCGGCTGCGCTCGGGGGGTTCGGACGAGGGTCGTCCGCGCGTGCGGCTGCTGGGCTCGGGGACGATCCTGAACGAGGTTCTGGCGGCGGCCGAGCTGCTCGAGGAGGAGTTCGAGGTGGCCGCCGACGTGTGGAGCGTCACCTCGTTCAGCGAGCTGCGCCGGAACGGGATCGAGGTCGAGCGCTGGAACATGCTGCACCCGACCGAGGACGCGCGCTCCGCGTACGTGTCGGAATGCCTCTCCGAGGACGGCGGGCCGGTGGTCGCCTCGACCGACTACGTGCGCGCCGTGGCGGACCAGATCCGCCAGTGGGTGCCCGGCCGCTACCGGGTGCTCGGGACGGACGGGTTCGGGCGCAGCGACTACCGGAGCGCCCTCCGGCGGTTCTTCGAGGTCGACCGCCACTACGTGGTCGTGGCCGCCTTGAAGGAGCTGGCCGACGAGGGAGCGATCGACGCCAAGCGCGTGCAGGAGGCGATCGAGCGCTACGAGATCGATCCGCAGGCGCCGATGCCGACGACGGTATGAGCGCCACCGGCGAGGCGGTCCCGGTCGAGGTCCCCGACATCGGGGATTTCGAGGATGTCCCGATCATTGAGATCCTGGTCTCGGAGGGGGACGAAGTCTCGGCGGACGATCCACTGCTGACGCTCGAGTCCGACAAGGCCACCATGGATGTGCCGGCGCCGTTCGCCGGCACGGTCAAGGAGGTCCTGGTCAAGGTCGGCGACAAGGTCTCTCAGGGGACGCAGCTGCTCAAGATGGCGAGCAGCTCCTCCGACGGGGACGCGCCGACGGGGACCGACGCCGCCGCGGCCGCCTCGCAGGGCGCGCCGGCCGAGGCCGGCGCCCCCGATGCGATCGGCAGCGCCGCGGAGGCCGAGGAGGGCGACGCGCCGGAGGGCGACGATCGGGGTGACGAGGCGCAGGGCGCTGCGGAGCGTGAAGAGACCGAGAGCCCGCAGGGGCCCGAGGGCAACGGCGGCGGCCCGGTCTACGCCAGCCCTTCCATCCGGCGGATCGCGCGCGAGCTCGGGATCGATCTCGCCCAGGTCAAGGGCAGCGGCCGCAAGGGCCGGATCACCAAGGAGGACGTGCAGAAGTTCAAGGAGAGCGGCGGTGCCCCGGCGGAGCCCGCGGGCGCACCGTCGGGCGCGCCCGGCGTCGGGATCGAGGGCTTACCAGCCTGGCCTTCGATCGACTTCTCGAAGTTCGGCGAGACCGAGCGCGTCCAGCGCTCGCGGATCCAGCGGATCTCGGGCCCCGTGCTGGCCCGTAACTGGGTGATGATCCCGCATGTCACCCACAACGACGAGGCCGACATCACCGAGCTCGAGGCGTGGCGCAAGCAGCTCAACGCCGAGCAGAGCGAAGCGAAGGTGACGATGGTCTCGTTCCTGATCGTCGCGTCGGTGGCCGCACTGAAGGAGTTCCCCAACTTCAACTCATCCCTCGACGGCGAGGACCTGATCCTCAAGCGCTACTACAACATCGGCTTCGCAGCCGATACGCCCGGGGGCCTGGTCGTGCCGGTCATCAAGAACGCCGACCAGAAGGGTCTGCTCGACATCGCGCGGGAGCTCACCGAGCTATCGGGCAAAGCCCGGGAGGGCAAGCTCGGACCGAGCGACATGCAGGGCGCCACGTTCACCATCTCCTCGCTCGGAGGGATCGGAGGAACCTCGTTCACCCCGATCATCAACGCGCCCGAGGTGGCGATCCTGGGCGCGACGCGCTCGGCGATGAAACCGGTTTGGGACGGGCGGACTGAGTCCTTCGAGCCGCGGCTGATGCTGCCGCTGTCCCTGTCGTATGACCACCGGGTGATCGACGGCGCGGCGGCGGCCCGGTTCGTGGTCCATCTGGTGCGAGTGTTGTCGGATCTCCGGCGGGCGCTGCTGTGAGCGAAGCGGTGGAAGTCCGGGTCCCTGACATCGGGGACTTCACCGACGTGCCGATCATCGAGATCCACGTGTCGACCGGCGACGAGGTGGCGACCGAGGACCCGCTCGTCACGCTCGAGTCCGACAAGGCCACGATGGACGTGCCCGCGCCGCAGGCCGGAACGGTCAAGCAGCTCTGCGTCAAGATCGGCGACCGGGTGTCAGAGGGCAGCGTGCTGCTCTCGCTCGATTCCGACGGAGCGGCGCCGTCTTCGGACGGCGGCCCGTCGGTGGAGCGCGAGGCTCCCCCGCCGCCGGATTCGGAGGACGGCGAGGGCGAGCACGACGCGCAGGTGGTGGTGATCGGGTCGGGGCCGGGCGGCTACACCGCGGCCTTCCGCGCCGCCGACCTGGGGCTGAAGACGGTGCTGATCGAGCGCTACGAGCGGCTGGGCGGCGTGTGCCTGAACGTGGGGTGCATCCCCTCGAAGTCGCTCCTGCATGCGGCCCGGGTGGTGGCCGAAGCCGAGGAGATGTCCTCCCACGGGATCAAGTACGGCCGGCCCGAGATCGATCCCGACGCGCTGCGGGAGTGGAAGGAATCGGTCGTCGGGCGGCTGACCGGCGGCCTGGGCGGGCTGGCCAAGCAGCGCAAGGTCGAGGTCGTGCACGGCGTGGCGAAGCTGACCGGGCCGCACACCGTGTCGGTCGGCGATCGGTCGATCTCGTTCGATCACTGCATCATCGCCGCGGGCTCGCAGGCCGCCTCGATCCCCGGATTGCCCGACGACCCCCGGGTGATGGACTCCACCGACGCGCTCGAGGTGGCTGACGTGCCCAAGCGGCTGCTCGTCGTCGGGGGCGGGATCATCGGTCTGGAGATGGCCACCGTCTACGACGCGCTGGGGTCCGACGTGACGGTGGTCGAGCTGCTCGACCAGCTCATCCCGGGCTGCGATCCCGACCTGGTCAAGCCACTCCAGAAGCGGATCGCCGCACGCTACGACGCGATCCACCTGGGGATGCGGGTGGTGTCGGTGGAGGCGCAGAAGGACGGGCTGAAGGTGGAGCTCTCGAACGGTGAGACGCCTTCGTTCGATCGGGTGCTGGTGGCGGTCGGGCGCAAGCCGAACGGCGCGGCGATCGACGCCGACGCGGCCGGAGTCGAGGTTGACGACGCCGGCTTCATCCCCGTGGACAAGCAGATGCGCACCAACGTCCCCTGGATCTACGCGATCGGCGACACCGTGCCCGGCCCGATGCTCGCGCACAAGGCCACGCACGAGGGCAAGGTGGCAGCCGAGGTGATCGCGGGTCAGGACGTCCAATTCGACGCCCTGACCGTCCCGTCGGTCGCCTACACCGACCCGGAGGTGGCGTGGATGGGCCTCACCGAGACGGCGGCCAAGGACGAAGGCGTCGAGTACGAGAAGGTCGTGTTCCCGTGGGCGGCGTCAGGCCGGGCGCTGTCCTTGGGACGCGAGGACGGGATGACCAAGCTGCTCGTCGAGCCGGAGACCCGCCGGATCCTCGGCGCCGGGATCGTCGGTGTGAACGCCGGCGACCTGATCGCCGAGACGGTTCACGCGCTCGAGATGGGGGCCAACGCCGAGGACATCGCGCTGACGATCCACCCCCACCCCACGCTGAGCGAGACCGTGGCGTTCGCCGCGGAGATGGCCGAGGGGTCGATCACGGACCTGATGCCGCCGCGCCGCCCCTCCCGTCGCTGAACGCTGCTCGAAGGCCGGCCGCGGTACGTCCCCTCAGCAGCAAGGCCGGGGAACAAAAGCGAAATATATGGTGGCTTTTGTTCCCCCCTCGTCGCGGGAGTGCCCCGCCCCCGCCTCTGAGGACCCAAATCGCGCGGTCAGCGCCGGCGGAGCACGCGCAGCAGCACCAGGCCGAGGGCCCCCGCCGTCGCCCCGGCGCGCCACCCGGACACCGCCGTCCGCCGCGGTGGGCGGCCCGCTTCCCGCCGGGGCGAGGGCATCGCGAACTCCTCCGCCGCCAGCACGTCGTGCGGCTCGGCGATGCCCGAGGGATCGTCGGGCAACACGACCGGTTGATGGTGCAGCGAGGGGTCCGGCGTGGGGACGGCGAAGGCCTCGGCCGCGAGGATGTCGTGAGCGGGCTCCTCGGTGGGCGTGTGTTGGTCTGACATGGCCTCCATGTTCCCAGATGAACCGCAACGTGTGGGCCCCGCCGGGGCACAAATCGCCGGCGCGATAATCTCAGTGGCGGAGACTTAGATCGATCGGGGTTCGAACCCCGCTCGGTGCTAGACTTCACTTATCAATCGTAAGGTCCTACTGAAAGTGAACACTTGATGAGCCGCCTTCTCCTGGTCCCGATGGACGACACCGTCGTCTTCCCAGGTATGTCGCTCACCCTCGCGGTCGAGGCCGGCGAGGACGAGCGTGTGCTGCTCGTGCCACATCACGGGCAGGAGTTCGCCGCCGTCGGCACCGTCGCCGAGGTGTCCAACCGCGTCCGCCTGCCCGGCGGGGCGCGCGCCGTCGCGCTCCAGGGCCTCCATCGCGGGGTGGCCGGCGCGGCCCAGACGCTGCCCGATGGGCGGCTGTACGTCGAGGTCGACGAGCGCCCTGACCCGGTGCCCGTGGACGGCCGTACCCGCAACCTCGAGCGCGAGTATCGCGCCGTGGTCGAGGAGATCCTCGAGCTGCGCGGCGACGACGGCCGGATCGCGGCGTTCGTGCGCAGCATCACCGAGCCGGGCGCGCTGGCCGACACCTCCGGCTACTCCCCCGATCTCAACTACGAGCAGAAGGTCAAGCTGCTCCAGGCGCTCGACGTGACCGAGCGGCTCGAGCTGGCGCTCGGCTTCCAGCGCGAGCGCCTGGCCGAGCTCCAGGTGCGCAAGCGCATCCGCGACGACGTCGAGTCCGGCGCCGAGAAGCAGCAGCGCGAGTACTTCCTGCGCAAGCAGATGGAGTCGATCCGCAAGGAGCTCGACGAGGACGACGCGTCCGTGGTCGAGGAGTACCGGACCAAGATCGAAGAGGCCGGGATGCCCGAGGCCGTCCGCGAGCAGGCCGAGAAGGAGCTGGGCCGCCTCGAGCGGATGGGCGAGCAGAGCGCGGAGACGAGCGTCATCCGCACCTACCTGGACTGGCTGATCGCCGTGCCGTGGAGCAAGCACTCCGACGAGCGCCTCGAGCCCGATCACGCGCGCGAGGTGCTGGATGCCGACCACGCCGGCCTGGAGGACGTCAAGGACCGGATCGTCGAATACATCGCGGTCAAGAAGCTCCGCGTCGAGCGGGGGATCCATGAGGACAAGCGCTCCGGGGCGATCCTCACCCTGATCGGCCCGCCCGGCACGGGGAAGACGAGCATCGGCGAGTCGATCGCTCGCGCCACCGGACGCGAGTTCGTCCGGATGTCGTTGGGCGGCGTGCGCGACGAGGCCGAGATCCGCGGCCACCGCCGGACCTACATCGGGGCGCTGCCCGGCCGTCTGGTCAGGGCCCTGCGGGACGCTGGGACGATGAACCCGGTGATCATGCTCGACGAGGTCGACAAGGTCGGCGCCGACTGGCGCGGCGACCCGAGCTCGGCCCTGCTCGAGGTGCTGGACCCGGCGCAGAACCACTCGTTCCGCGACCACTACCTCGACGTCGAGCTCGACCTGAGCGGGGTGATGTTCATCGCCACCGCGAACGTGGCCGACACGATCCCGGGCCCGCTGCTTGACCGGATGGAGGTGATCCGCTTCGACGGATACACGTCCACGGAGAAGACGGCGATCGCCCGCGGCTACCTGTGGCCGCGTCAGCTCGAGCGAAACGGGCTGCGTCCCGAGGAGGTCGAGATCTCCGATGAGATCCTGCGGACCATCGCCACCGAGTACACCCGGGAGGCCGGCGTGCGCCAGCTCGAGCGTGAGCTGGGCACCGTGCTCCGTAAGACCGCGACGAAGATCGCCTCGGGCTCAGCGCAGGCGCCGATGACGATCGACCTGGACGCGGTGCGCGAGGCCCTGGGCCGCCAGCGCCACTTCCAGGAGTCCGCGATCCGCACCGCGGTGCCCGGTGTGGCCACCGGACTGGCGGTCACGGGCACGGGCGGCGACGTCCTGTTCGTCGAGGCGACCGCGATGCAGGGCAAGCCTGGGCTGACGCTGACCGGCCAGCTCGGCGACGTGATGAAGGAGTCGGCGCAGATCGCCCTCTCCTACGTCCGCGGGCACGCCTCGGATCTGGATGTGGATCCGGCTTCGTTCGAGGACCGTTCGTTCCACGTCCACGTTCCGGCGGGCGCCATCCCCAAGGACGGCCCCAGCGCGGGCGTCACGATGGTGACGGCTCTGAGCTCGCTGCTGACCCGGCGCCCGGTGCGCCACACGGTCGGTATGACCGGCGAGGTCACCCTCCAGGGTCGCGTGCTGCCGATCGGCGGCGTCAAGCAGAAGGTGCTGGCGGCCCACGCGGCGGGCCTGACCGACGTGGTCCTGCCCGAGCGCAACCGCGGCGACCTGGACGACGTCCCGGCCGAGGTCCGCGACGCGATGAAGTTCCACTTCGCGATGACTGTCGATGAAGTCTTGAGCGCGGCGCTCGACCCCACTCCGCTTCGGTCTGCTGCATAGAGACGGCCGATGCCGCCCGGCGGGTCCGTTCGCGGGCCCGCCGGGCGCTTCCGCCCGCCAACCGAGGGGTAAGGTCTCAGCATGAGCACGATCACCGCCTCCGAAGAGCAGAAGGTCGTCGACCAGGTCCCCAAGCAGCTGTACATCGGCGGGGAGTGGCGCGACGGCTCGAAGGGAACGATCTCGGTCGAGGACCCCGCCACCGGCGAATCGCTGTGTGAGGTCGCCGACGCGTCCGAGGACGACGCCAAGGCGGCATTGACCGCCGCCGCCGAGGCGGGGCCGCAGTGGGCGGAGCACCCGCCGCGCGAGCGTGGCGAGATCCTGCGCCGGGCGTTCGAGGCGATCAGCTCGCGCACCGACGAGCTGGCCCTGCTCATGACCCTGGAGATGGGCAAGACGATCGCCGAGTCCAAGGCCGAGATCAGCTACGGCGCCGAGTTCTTCCGCTGGTTCTCCGAGCAGACGGTGCGGATCGACGGCCGTTACGCGGTGACGCCCAACGGCCAGGGACGCCTGCTCACGATGAAGCAGCCGGTTGGGCCCTGCCTGCTCATCACCCCCTGGAACTTCCCGCTCGCCATGGGCACGCGCAAGATCGGCCCGGCCATCGCGGCGGGCTGCACGATGGTGGTCAAGCCGGCCAAGCAGACGCCGCTGTCGATGCTGATGCTGGCCAAGATCCTCGAGGAGGCCGGCCTTCCCGAGGGCGTGCTCAACCTCGTCACCGCTTCGTCCTCTGGGGAGACCATGGGACCGCTGATCGCCGATGCGCGCCTGCGCAAGCTGTCCTTCACCGGCTCGACCGAGGTTGGCCGCCAGCTGATGGAGCAGGCCTCGCAGAACCTCCTGCGGCTGTCGATGGAGCTCGGCGGCAACGCGCCGTTCATCGTGTTCGACGACGCGGATGTCGATGCCGCGGTGGAGGGCGCCGTGATCGCCAAGATGCGCAACGTCGGCGAGGCCTGCACGGCGGCCAACCGCTTCCACGTCTCAGGCGGCTTGGCCGAGCAGTTCGCCGAGAAGCTGGCCGAGAAGCTCGGCTCGATGAAGGTGGGACGCGGCACCGAGGACGACGTCGAGGTCGGGCCGCTGATCGACGACGCGCAGCGCAGCAAGGTCGCCGAGCTCGTCGAGGATGCGGTCGGGCAGGGAGCCAAGGCGGTCGTGGGAGGCCAGAGCCGCGACGGCGCCGGCTACTTCTACGAGCCGACCGTTCTGGCCGACGTGCCCGCCGAGGCCCGGCTGCTCAAGGAGGAGATCTTCGGACCCGTGGCGCCGATCAAGAGCTTCGACGACGAGGACGAGGCGATCGCGGCGGCCAACGACACCGAGTTCGGTCTCGTCGCCTACGTCTACACGAGCGACCTCAAGCGCGCGCTGCGCGTGGTCGAGCGCCTCGAGACCGGCATGGTCGGCCTCAACCAGGGCATGGTCTCCAACGCCGCCGCGCCGTTCGGCGGGATCAAGCAGTCTGGGTTCGGGCGCGAAGGCGGTCCTGAGGGCATCGAGGAGTACCTCGAGACCAAGTACGTGGCCGTGAACCTCTAGTCGGCGACGCCACCCAGGCCGGCCACGACCGACCCGGCCAGCTCGGGTCCGGTGTGCCCCGCTCTGTCCGTACGGCGACGCACCGAAATACCGCTTCTTGGTAGTTCTTTACCGGCTCAGAGACGTTTGCTTCGCTTGCAGTTACGAACATGAGATTTCTGGAAGTACAGCCTGACTTTGGCAGCCTTCGTGCGTAGATAGGGCGAGGCGGGAAGAAAGGGCGCGGGGGCGTAGCGCAATGGAATAGCTAGGGGGTGTGGACGAGTGCGCATCGAGATCGACGCGATGAGCCGGGGGCTCGGCGGTAGCGCCGGGCCTCCGTCGCTGTGCGATCCGTGTGTCACGCAACCACCGGCCGAGGCCGCCTTGCTGCATTTGACCTGGACGCGGCCGGCGCCTGAGGTGCCCGGCTCGCACTCGCACGAGGAGAACGATGGACGAGAACACGGATGGTCGACGTCTAACGGGCACGCCGGCTGCGAATGGGAGCGCAGTCGCGCAACCACTTCGCAATCACACCGTCCTCACGCGCTCGCCGGACGCGCGATATCCCGCAGATCCGGCGCTGCGCACACCCGATGTCGCCATCCAGGCACTCGGTTACGCGAGCGGGCCGGGTCGAGGCCCTGCCGCGACGCGGGAGCTCGAAGAGCAGGCTGAGGTCATCGCGCAGGAGTGCGAGGAACGCGGCCTCGAGTTGGTCGAGGTCGTACACGAGCGCGAACCGGCCAACGGAAAGGCGCTCTCGCGCCCCGGGCTGACCTACGCGCTCGAACGGATCGTCAAGCAGGAGGCCGGCGTCCTCGTAGTCTCGGAGCTGTCGCGGATCACCCGCTCCGCAGCCGAACTCGGAACTGTCATCCAGTGGATCAGCCGCTCGAACGCCCGGCTCGTCGCCGCCGCCCACGCGCTTGACACCGACCGAATCGACGGGAGGCTGGCCGCCGATCTGCTGGTGGAGGTTTCGGGCTGGGAGGCGGCGCGTCTCAGCGAACGCACGCGAAACGGCCTCGAGGCCGCAAGGCGCAAGGGTCGCTCAACCGGACGTACAGCGGTGGCGGACCACCCCGACCTCAAGCAGCGGATCCTTCAGATGCGCACGGACGGGATGACGCTGCAGGCGATCGCAGACCAGCTGAACGAAGAGGGTGTGCCGACGGTCAGAGGCGGCACAAGGTGGCGCCACTCGAGCGTGCAGGCGGCCGCCGGATACAAGCGGCGCCGTCCCAGCATTCCCGTCGGACCTTCTGGGACGACGCGGTGAAGCCTTAGCCGCCGTGCGAGCCCTTGCCGGCGTTTCCGCCACCGCCGTGGGACCCGGTGAGTCCGGGCGGCTGGCCGGCGTTTCCGTTACCGCCGTGGGGCCCGGTGAGTCCGGGCGGCTGGCCGGCGTTTCCGTTATCGCCGTGGGACCCGGTGAGTCCGGGCGGCTGGCCAGCGTTTCCGTTGCCGCCCTTCGCCACAGACTGACCGGGAGGCTGTCCGCCGTTTCCGTTCCCGCCATGGGCGGGGGGCCCGCTCGCGTTTCCGTTCCCGACACCGTTTGCCGGAGCCTGGCCGGAGCCACCGGTTGTTCCCGAGGGTTGGCCGGATGCGCCGTTGCCCCCACCCGTTGCCCCGCTCTCCCCGGAGGACTGGCCCGAGCCGCTGCTTGCGCCGCTCTGTCCGGAGGCCTGCCCGGAGCTCCCGTTGCCCTGAGCGCCGCCGGCGTTCTGCACGAGGGATGCGACCGGGCCGGTCGACGGCTGACTCGTCGATTCCCGATGGCTGCTGCGCCCACGAGTGGGCTTGAGCGAAGATGTGGGCGAATGGCCCGCCGGACCCACAAGGCTAGCGCCTCGGCCAGACCCGGCCAGTACGAGGCGGACATTCGGCGCGGCCCCTCGCGCGGGCGTGTGTGACCGTGACCAAGCCCGTCCGCCCGGCCCTAGGACGGGCGCGACCGAGGCCTGCGCCGAGGCGGGGGCGGTACGCATCACGCCTGCCGTCGAGCCCGCCGGGCCTCCGCCAGTCCGCTCGGACAGGCCGTATATGACCGTGCCGGTGGTTGCCGCAGCGGTCAGCCCGATGGCGAGGGCGGCGATTGGCTTCGCCGCCAGGGCTGCTCCGGTCAAGTTGTTGGCGGCGTTCGTGAGGAATCCGCCGCCTCCGCTGGTGGCGTCGTTGACCCTGCTGGAGCCCGGGCCGAGCAGGCGTGCGAACAGCGTTGTCGGCCCTGCCGCAAATGGCGCCCCAAGCGCGCGAAGGCCGGCGCGACGCGCGGGGAGGCCAGCGGCGAATGCGGCACACGCGGCGCAATCGCGCAGGTGGGCGCGGATCGGGCGCCGGCGCATCACGCGACGGTCGCCTTCGGAAAGCTCGCGCCGGACGTCCTCGCAAGCCATCGCACGGCCTTCGGCGAATTCGTTCAGCGCACCCCGTGCCTCGAATATGGCCTGTCGTGCGCCGCTGAGCGAAAGGCCGAGGGCGGCCCCGATCTCCTCGTGCGATAGGCCTCCCAGCTCACGCATGACGATCGCGCCGCGCTGGCGGGGCGGGAGCTTTTGGAGGTCGTCCACAAGCAACCCGACCTGCTCGCGATCCCCGACCCGGTCCTCCACCGCGACGGAGAGCGGGCTCAGATCGGAATACAACTCGCGGGCCGCCTTGCGGCGGCGAAGCATCGAGATCGATTCGTTGTGCGCGATACGAAATAGCCACGGACGCAGCGGCGCATCTCGTTGGTCGCGCCGGAGCGCCTCGAGCACGCGCGTAAAGGTCGACTGCACAGCGTCGTGCGCGTCGGCTTCGTGGAGCAGAATCGAGCGGCAATAGCGGTACAGGAGCTCGTGGTAGCGCTCATACAGGGTCGAGAACGCCTCACTGCTCCCGGCGGTGACCTCGCGAGCGAGCCGCTCGTCGCGGCTCTCGAGCGAGTCGGGTGGATATCGGAGTTCGTCCATGAGCTCGAGGGCAAACTACCCGCGTTCGATCGGGTTTGGCGCCGCCACGTATGCCCGATCTGTTCGCATTTGCATACTGCCAGATCTCCACAAACCGGTCCGACGCCCTGTCTCCGTCTCGAGTATTCAACGGATCGGAGCGTTGTGCTCTATCACCGTCCGGCGGCCTGCCTGAGCGCGAGCGATGGCTGAGGCGGATATTCGCGTTCTGCTGCTCGCGCCCAGATATCCGTATCCGGCGACCCGTGGCGATCAACGACGGGTTCTCAACTTCGTGAGTGGCCTGGCCGAACGGTGCGCCGTCAAGCTGCTGGCCTTCGGAAGCGGCCCGCCGATCCCGGTGCCGGGCGTGAGGACAGTGACCATCGGCCGCGGTGCGCTCACGTCCGCAGGCGAGAACCTCCGCAACCCGGATCCCCGGCTGCCGCTTCAAGTACGGCTGTACCTGGACGCGCGGATGCGGCAGGCCGTGCGCCGCGAGGCTCATGCATTCCAGCCTCACGTCCTGCACGCGACGCTCTCTCGGATGGCTCCGTACCTCATCCGCGGCCCGTGGCACCGGCACCTCGATCTGGTGGACCCGGCCTCGCTCAACATGCGCAGCCGGGCGCGGGCCATGGATTGGCCGCAACGCGTGCCGTTCGCCGCGGAGGCGCGTCTGGCGCAGGCCTACGAGACGCGCGCGGCTGCGTCGGCCGACACCGTCTCGCTCGTCTCCGAGGTCGACAGAGTCGAGGCGGGCCTCGAGCATGCGGCGGTCATCCCGATCGGCGTGGACGAGTCGACCTTCTTCTTCAAGGCGCCGGCGCGGCGAGACCAGCGGCTCGTGTTCTTCGGCAACCTAGGCTACTTCCACAACGTGGAGCCGGCTGCCTACGCGGTGCGTGAGGTCATGCCGCGGCTACGCGCGCGCGTACCTGAGGCGTGTCTGCGCGTCGTCGGCGCTCGGCCGGCGGCCGCGATCATGAGGCTGAACGGAGTCAACGGTGCCGAGGTCGAAGGCCCGATCGCGCGCATGGTGGACGAGCTCCATCGCTCGGCGGTCGCGCTCCTGCCGGTCTTCTCCGGCAGCGGCATGCAGAACAAGATCCTCGAGGCGTTCTCGGCCGGCACCCCGGTGGTCACGACTTCGCGAACGATCAGGCCAATCGCCTCGGCCCGCCCCGGCGTGCATTGCCTGGTCGGCGATACCGCTGAGGAGTTGGCTGACGCGTGCGCCCGGCTGTTGGCCGACGAGGCCCTCCGGCTGCAGCTCGCGCACGAGGCGCGCCGCCTTACCGAGGAGCGCTACGGTATCGGCGCCCAGGCGGAGTGCTTGTTGTCGCTATACCGGCGAACCTCGACGACGGCTTGACGCTGCTAGCAGGCCGGCCAGGTGACGAGCGTTGCGCACGACGTCGTAGTCCCGCTCGATGAGCGCTCGCGCCCGGCTCGGTTGGAGATGGCTCGCCTCGTCCGAGAGCGCCCGCCGCAGCGCCTGCGCGAGCGACTCCACGTCACCGGGCTCGGCGAGAAACCCAGTGACCCCGTCCTCGACGAGCTCCGGGATCCCGGAGAGCCTCGTGCTGACGACCACCAGACCGCACGCGAGGGCCTCCGTCAATGCGACGGGGAGCCCGTCCATCTGCCCGTCGTGCGCGACCGTGCTCGGCATGACGAACATCGGCGCTGCGTCCAGCAGCGCGCTGACCTGGCCCTCGGTCAGGCTCCCGTGGAACCGAACCCGATGCGCAAGCCCGGCGCGTGCAGCTTGCCGCTCGAGCGCGGGTCGAAGCGCTCCGCCACCAACAAGATCCAGCTCCAGCCGCTCGAGCGCGCGACCGCCTCGCGCGAGCGCGTCCAGCAGGACCGCGTGTCCTTTGTACGGCTGCAGGCTTGCGACGCAGAGCGCGTTGACCGGCGCCTGTGCCGGGGTCGCACGCGGCCGGAACCGGTAGCGCGAGACGTCGATACCGCAGCGCACCACGTGAATTGGAGTCGAACCTCGCGCCCGCTCAGCCTCGAGGAGCCGGCGGTTGTAGTCGGAGATCGTCACCACATACCGGGCGTCGGCGAGCTTTCGGCGCAGGAAGTGGCGATCGACGTAGATGTCGTGTGCGTGCGCCGTGAAGCTGTATCCGATGCCGGTCAGACGCTGCGTGATCCATGCCGCGAGTGCCGGATAGGTCGCGTAATGCGCATGCACGTGCTCGACCGCCGTGGACTCGAGCACTCGCGCATGGCTCGCGGCGAGTGGAACGGTCGCGAGCGCCCGCAAGAGCAACGGAGGACGCGCTGCGTACCCCCGGATGATCGCCGCCACCGTCGAGGCCATCCTGACCGGGCGCCGGAGCGTCCAGGTGAGCAAGTCGCCCACCCCGCGGAGCGACGTAGGGCGCTGCAGCCGCGGCACCCACGGCCGCGCCGCCTCGTGCACGGTTCGATCGACAGGCGCGAACAACGAGCAGAGGGTCACCTCCATCCCCGGCTCCGCCGCCACCGCGTTCAGCTCGCGCAGGATGAACGTCTCGGAAACGTGCGGAAAGCGCGAGACCATGTACGCCACCTTCATGTGTCGGGCTAGTGCTTCCCGGACGCCGACTGCAGCTGCGACTCGAGCGTCGCGGCAACGCGGTCCCAGCCGGCCTCGGTCAGCATCCGCCTCCGGGCGGCCTGCCCCAAGCGCTCCGCGGCGGCCGGGTCCGACACGGCCCGCTCCAGGGCGTCGGCCAGAGCCTCGATGTCGCCGGCCGGGACCACATAGCCGGTCACGCCGTCCAGTACCGTCCTTCCAAGCTCGCCCACGTCGCTCGAGACGACCGCACGGCCGAAGCTCATCGCCAGGTGAAGCACGCCGCTCTGAGAGCCGGCGACATAGGGTGTGACGACGACTCGGGCCTCGCCGAAGACGTGCGGCAGCCGGTCGAGCGGGACGTAGCTGTCGATCAGTGACACGGCGTCTCCATGACGCGCCGCCCAGGCCCGCACCAGCTCGGGTTCGGCATCAGGATAAGGAGTTCCGGCGATCGTGAGCGTCACCTCTGGGCGACGGCGGCTCACCAGGTCGAACGCTCTCATTAGCTCCGGCATGCCCTTGCTTCGGCGCCAGTCCCCGAAGAACAGAATGCGCTCCTCGGGGGCCGGCGGTAGCTCTCGAGGCGCCAAGATGCCCGCGTTGCCGTGAGGGATCACCGCGGCGCGAGCGCGAGGCCAGGCCGCTTCGAACTCGGCCCGGCTGCGATCGCCATGCACGAGGACCAGGTCGAGCCGCCGGTAGAGCGCCGACAGCATCGCGTGCAACGTCTTCGACTGTACGTAGATCCCGCCGCGCGACCAGCGGTCCCGCGGACGGGGCTCGTGGCAGACGGTTCCCAACATCGGACCACCCGGAAGGAACGTGAGGAGCAGGGGCGCTGCGGCTGCGAGTGAGATGTTGAGGTCATCCACCAGAAGAACGGCGTCGAAGCATCCGCGCCTGACCTCCCACACTGTCCGCGCGCCGGCTGCGCCAACCCGCAGCGCAACAGCGGCCCGGCGCAGCTGATAACTGAGTCCCGCTGGAGGCTCCGATGTGTATCTCGCGGCCGCCGGCAATACCGCCCGCACGTCGACGCTGTCGAGACGGGCTGGCAGCTCACACTCCCGGGCGGTCACCAGCACCGCGTCGTGCCCGCACCGCGCCAGCCCGTCCGCAAGCGCCGCGGCGTAGTGCAGCAGACCGCCGCGCGGCGCGCTCTCAATCACCCCAATCCGCATGCTGCGTCCGGCTATCGTAACGCGGATGAGCGGCCGCCGCGAACCTTGACGACACCTCGGATCGTCGCGGTCGCGCCCGGCCCGCCGGTCGAGCCTGCGACCTTCTCGGGCACCAGCCGCAGCCTGCTCCTGGAGTTGGAGGCGCGAGGGGCTCTGCTCGCCTCGGTGGACGGAAAGCCAACGCTGCTCACTCGGTTCGATCAGGCCGCCAGCTTCTCGATCGACGGCGAGCGATGGCGCCAGTGGCACAATGCCGGTGCGTCGAGGATCGGTCCTGTGGTGCGCTGGGCGATGAGCGAGGTGAGTGGCAGGCGCGCCGCGTCACGCCTGGCCGACGCCAATGCCCTGCTGCAACTCACTGGCTGGTTTGCTCCGCGGCTGCCCCGTGAACCGCGCGTGCTCAAGTGCGCTTACCACGACGGGAACCTCGCCGTCTTTCTGCGGCGCCCCGACCTCAAGATCGATCCTCGCTCGCGACGCGTCCGTCGGGCGCTCGAATTCGAACGTCGCCTACACCAGAGCCGTGACCTCGTCATGTCCATGAGCGGGTGGTTGCGTCGCTCGTTCATCGACGATTTCGGGCTGGACCCAGGGAAGGTCGTAGCCGTCGGGGCAGGCGCCAACATCACCACGACGGCCGACCTTCCGGAGCGAGACTTCAGCCGGCCGCGGATCCTGTTCGTCGGCAAACAGTTCGACCGCAAGGGTGGACCGGACGTGTTGCGCGCGTTTGCGCAGCTTCGCCAACACCGCCCGAATGCGGAGCTGTGGATCGCGGGACCCGAGCGACTCAGCGTCAACGCGCCGGGAGTGACGGCGTTCGGCCGCCTGGCCCGCGAGGCGCCGAACGGAGTCGACCTGCGCAAGCTCTACAGCGAGGCGACGATGTTCGTGATGCCGTCGGTGTATGAGCCCTTCGGGATAGCGTTTCTCGAGGCGATGACGCACAGGCTTGCGTGCGTCGGAAGCACAATCGGCGCGATTCCCGAAATGGTGCTCGACGGTGTGACTGGTTATGTCGTTGCGCCCGGGGATCACGCGGCGCTCGCCGAGCGGCTGATCGACTTGGCCGATAACCCCGATAAGACCGGGAGATTTGGCGACGCCGGGCTTCAGCACTTACGTGAGCATTACACGTGGGAGCGGGTCGCCGCGCGTGTCATCACCGCGATTTCCGAGCGCCTCGAGACATAGCCCCGCGGCGAGCGCGCCTTGCGCCACCCGCCATACAGTCGCTATACACCCGTTGCGATGCGGTTGCTGTTGGGGGCTAGATGCAGGATTCCCGCTTGATTGGCCTGCGCACGCTGAACGGAACGATTCTCCGGACGCGATGCAAGCGAGCCTAGGATCCCCAAGCGGGCCTTATGTGCGCGCGATCCGGCGGCACTGGATTCTGGCGCTGCTGGTTGCGGTGGTTGTGCCGGTTGCTGCCTTGGGGTGGACCAAAGCGCGAAGCCACGGCTACCAATTCACCGCCCGGATCCTGGTGACCCCGATACCGGGCGGAGATCCGACGCTCGCGGGCCTTCCTGTGCTGCACGACTCCGCGGATCCGGCCACGACGATTCAAACCGCGGCCGCGCTCGTCGATTCCGAGACGGCCGCCCGGCTCGCGGCTGGGCGACTGGGTCCAAGCTGGTCGGCGACCAGGGTCCATTCGGCAGTCACAGTCGCGCCCGAAGGCGGAAGCAACCTGATCGACGTGACTGCGACCGCCACCGACGCGGCGACGGCGGAGCGGGTGGCGAACACGTTCGCCCAGGCGAGCCTCGATGCTCGCAACGCCACCCTCCAGCAGCAGATCGCATCGGCGCTGAGCGTGCTCCACGCGCAGCAGGCCGCGCTGGGCAGGGGCGGCAGGAGTGGGGCCGGTAGCGTGTCGGAGAGGATCAGCAGCCTCGAGGCCGAGCGGGGCGTTCCGGATCCGACGCTGTCACTGACGCAACCCGCTGCCGCCGCGGCCGTCGCCGGGGCGTCGGCGAAGAAGCTCGCCGCCCTGGCTCTCCTCGCAGGACTGCTTCTCGGCTGTGGCGCCGCGGTCGTACTGGACGCGTTGGACGGCACGGTCAGAGATGAGGACGACGTGACGGCGGCATACCCGTTGCCGGTGCTCGCGCGCGTGCCCGCGCGGCGCCGGCGGCTCACCCGCTCGCGCGCGACCCGCGCCGGCGCGCCGCTATCGCCCGCCGTTGGCAATGCGCTCAGCGATCTCCTGCTGCAACTCGAGCATCCCGGCGCTGACGCGCGAACTGTCATGGTGACAAGCGCGTCGACCGGCGAGGGCAAGACCAGCGTCGCGACCGGTTTGGCGCTGATGGCCGCTGCCGGCGGAGCTGAGGTGGCGTTGATCGAGTGCGACTTGCGCCATGCGAGCGTCGCCTCGCGGCTGAGGTTGTCGGACTGTCCCGGCGTGGAGGGGATCCTGCAGCCGGACGTCGATGCCCGGAACCTAATGCGGCGCGTCCCTGCGCTCCCGTCTCTCAGCGTGCTGGCGATCGCCGACCCGATCGCCGGTCCGTCATCGCTCAAGCAGATCGGAGTCTCCGAGCGCGCGGCGCGAAGGCTCCCCGAGCTCATTCGGGAGGCCGGCACGACGAGCGATCTCGTCATCCTCGACTCCTCGCCGCTGACCGAGGTGAGCGACGGCTTGCGAATCCTGCCCGCCGCAGATTGCGTCCTGCTGGTGGCGCGGTTGCGCCAGACAAAGCGCTCGGCGCTGAAGCGGTGCGGAGATCTCTTGAGCCGCGCAGGACGGACGCCGCTCGGCATCGTGCTGACCGACGTCGGCAGCGAGCGCGATCGGTGCGACGATGCCGCGTTCTCCGACAGCGTCGCAACGCGGCCCCTGGATACGCCGCCGGGGGCGGACGGAGACCAGGCTCCGGCCACAGCCGCCCCGCGGTGAGAAGTGGTGGTGGCGCTAGCCGAGCCGCTACGCCGTTTGCGGCTCTCCTCCGTGATTGCGGCGAGCGCGCTGGCGGTCGGAGTGCTCGTGGGCCTGGTGACGGCGGTCGATCCTCCGATCGGCTTCGCATTCGCGGTCGGACTGTGCTTCAGCGCGCTGGCGGTGTTCAACCTCCCGCTCGCGCTGGTGCTGTGTGTTCCGCTGCCGTTCATCAATCTTCTGCCGCTCGGGGGCGCGCAGACGGCGGCGGAGATCGTCATCGCCGTGGCGTGGGTCGGAGCCCTGATGGCGCGGGGCTCGACGCAGCGCGCCCTGCTCGGCACGCACCGCACCATGCTCCTGCTGCTGCTCGCCACCGTCGCGTGGGTCACGCTGTCCGCCAGCTGGGCGCGCGATGGCAGGATGGCCTGGCACAGCCTGTCGAACTGGTACCAGGCGGCGATCGTCCTGGTCATCCTCGTCACGACGCTCTGGAGCGAACGGCTCGCTCGGCTGGCTGCGTGGGGGTTCGTCTTTGGCGGCGCGCTTGCCGTCGTGTCCGGCACAGTGATCCATCCCGCGGCGCCCGCCGGGGTCGTCGGCGTGAGCAGCGGCCCTGCTCGGTTCGGTGGCGCCAGCGGCGATCCCAACCTGCTTGCCGCGGGTCTGGTGGTCGCGCTCGCGCTCGCGGTCGCCCTTGCGGTCAGCCGGCAGACCAGCCGGCGTGCGTGGTTGTTCGCGCTGACTCTGCCGATCGTGGCCGGATTTGCGGCGACCGAGTCTCGCGGCGGCCTGATCGCGGCGACCGTGATGATCACGGCGTGGCTGGTGTTGGGCGGCGAGTGGCGCAAGCACATGATCGCGGCGCTCCTGTGCGTGTCCGCTCTGGCCACAGCGTGGTTCGTTGCTCACCCCGCTGAATGGCAACGGTTCACGTCGTTTGGCGCCGGCGGCACCGGCCGGTCGACGCTCTGGACGGTGGCGAGCCGGATGTGGATGGCCCATCCGTTCACCGGGGTCGGAGTGGGCAACTTCATCGCAAACTCACCCGCGTACATACAGCGGCCTGGCCAGCTGACCTACATCGAGTTCATCATCACCAACCAGAAAGTCGTACACAACATGTTCCTCGAGCTGCTCGCGGAGACCGGGGTGGTGGGCGCGCTGCTGTACCTCGCCACCGCGGGTGCTTGTCTGCGGTCGGCGTGGAAGGCGGCGCGTTTGTTCGAGCGCGCTGGAAGCGGCGAGATGGCCGCGATTGCTTACGGCGTGCTCATCGGCGCGCTGGCGATGCTGACGGCATTCTTCTTCCTTTCCGGTGAGACCGACATGCGCCTGTGGGTCATTCTGGCGCTGGGGCCGATCCTGCATGCGATCGCAGCGCGAGGAGCGTCTCGACGAACCCCGTTCGCCCAAGCAGCTCGCCGCTACCGGACCTCAAGGCCATCGCTGCCGTGAACCCGCATACGCTGCAACAGGAATCCTCGGCCACGGGACGCAACGGCAGCCTGCCGGTCCAGTGTGCCCCTCGCCCAGCGAGTCACGACGTGCGAGTGGCGATCATTGGAGCGGGACCGCACGGCCTCGCAGCGGCGGCGCACCTGCGCGCAGCCGGCCTCGAGCCGGCGGTCTTCGGGGATCCAATGTCGTTCTGGCGTGAGAACATGCCGGAGGGCATGCTGCTGCGCTCGGCGCTGCGCGCCTCGAGTATCGCCTCTCCAGGCCGGGCCGCCTCGCTTGACCGGTGGTCGGCCGAAACAGGCCGGGGGCTCGACTTCCCGCTTCCGCGGCGGGACTTCGTCGCCTATGCGGATTGGTACCGGCGAGAACTGGTTGCAGACATCGACCGACGCAAGGTCACCGAGATCTCGCGTCTGAACGGCGGGTTCCTGCTCCGGCTCGAGGGCGGCGCCGAAGTGCGAACGGGGGCGGTCGCCGTGGCTGCCGGCATCGCCCCCTTCGCGCGGATTCCGGCGCACCTCCAGTCACTTCCCTTCACGCTCGTCTCGCACACCTCACAGCATGGTGACTTCGCCCGGTTCGCCGGACGGCGCGTCGCCGTGGTCGGGTCCGGCCAGAGCGCGCTCGAATCGGCTGCGCTGATGAAGGAGGCGGGGGCGGATGTGCAGGTGATCTTCCGGGGCCGGGGGATCAAATGGTTGACCGGCCCGACGCCGGGGCGCCGCAGGGTCCAGATGCCATACGCGCCGACGGACATCTGCGCGCTGCGGTCCGGGTGGGTCACTGCCGCGCCGGACGTGTTCCGAAGACTTCCTCGTTCGAGGCAAGCGCGACTTGCTCTATGCGCAGGTCCGGCCGGAGGACACTGGCTGCGCGGACGTGTTGCCGGCATCCCCCTGACTGCGCAGCGGACGATCGTGCGGGCGGAGCCCCAGGATGGCCATCTGCGGCTCGATCTGAGCGATCGCACCGAGCGCCACGTCGACCATCTGTTGCTCGGGACGGGTTTCCAGGTCGACATTCGCCGCTACACGTTCCTGAAGCCGGAGCTGACCGAGGCGATCGAAACCGTGGGTGGCCAGCCTGTGCTCGCCCGCGGCCTGGAGTCATCGGTTCCCGGCCTGCACTTCCTTGGCTCGCCCGCCGCCTATACCTTCGGCCCCGTGATGCGCTTCGTCACCGGAACCTGGTACACAGCTCCGGCATTTGCCACGCGGATCGCCCGCCGACGAGTTCCCCTGCTGCGCTGGTCGTTCTAGAGCGCCGGAACGGGCGTGACCGTCGCATCCTGCTCGGCCGGGACCTGCATGGTCAGACAGTGGATGGTGCCACCTGCGTTCGCGGCGACACGAGCGTCGATCGCGACAACGTCGTGCATGGGCATCGCCTGCCGGTACACGGTCAGCGCGGCTGCGTCACGTTCTCGGTCGCGATAGGTGGGGACGAGGACGCGACCGTTGATCGTGAGCGCGTTGGCATAGTTCGGCCACACGCGAACGAAGCCCCAGTTGCGATAGTGGGGGACGCTCGGCAGCGTCGCCACGCGATACGGCTCGCCGGTTGCGTTGCGAGCGCTTCGGAGCACGTCGATGGTTGCCGTGAGGGTTTGCCGATTGACGATCGACCGCGGCGCGGTGACCAGTACGGTGTCCGGTGACGCCAGCTTCATGAACACATCCACGTGGCCTGTGTCCTCCATCCTGAGGCACGGAGCGACGATCAGCTTCGTCGCTCCGACGGCGGCGAGCAACTGAGCGGTGACCTCCTCGCGGGGCAGCTGTGGGTTGCGAGCGAACAGGCCCTCGGTCGTGATGATCGTGCCGACACCGTCCGACCACAGATTCCCTCCCTCTAGATGGAGGGACAGGTGCCGGCACGGGAGTTCCCGGTGCGCCGCGTAGCGAGTCGGCAACGCATCGTCGTCGGCAAACGGCATCTCCGGCGGCGGATCGAAGATGGCGTCCAGCATCACTCTCCGGCCGCGCTCATCGAGGCAGGTCAGTGGACCG
Organism: uncultured Solirubrobacterales bacterium; assembly: GCA_963818675.1. Lineage (GTDB taxonomy): Bacteria > Actinomycetota > Thermoleophilia > Solirubrobacterales > Solirubrobacteraceae > Palsa-465. The sequence goes on along the minus strand of CAWFTE010000010.1, from coordinate 182,090 downwards.
TAATCGCGAACCCAGATGTCGTCATTGGGGGCCACGAGGAAGCGAAGCCGGCCATCGCCGTGCCACCCATTGCCCAAGTAGGCGAGGATCGCCGGCGCGTATATCGGATGGGGGATCAGCACGTCGACGCGGGCGACCGGTGCGATCGCGGCGATCAGGTCGCTGTGAAAATCCCACAGACCCGGATAGAGCACGGGCCACGTGATGAGGACCGCCTCACTCGGTTCCCATTCCGCCGGAAGCCGCAGCCCGCCGCTCGCCTCCGCCGCCGGGACCGCGTCTGTCCGGACGGTCTCCACCGGAGTCGGTGCAAGAGCCTCGAGAAGGCGTCGTGCCGCGGTCGGCTCCACGCGTTCGGGCAGAAGGCCCCAACGATCCATCCACCGCGCCAGAGCCTCGAGGTCGGGCGGAGGCACCACGTCCGCTCCCACGGGATAGCGGTGCCTGCATATCGGCAAGAGAATCCGGTGATAGCGCCGGAGGTGCTCGAACTTCCAGAACGGATGCGGGTTGTATCCGAATTGGATCGGAAACCACCAGCGTCGGCGCGGGGCCCGATCGATCCCGGTCATCTCGCCCGGAGGCCGCGGAGCTTGCGACCCGCTTTCATTTGCAGAATCCCCGCGGCCAGCACCACGCGCGCAACCCGGCCACCCGGCGCCACGACGAGCGTTGCGACGCGGCGGCGGGTCGCAGAGAGCCGGCGCTGATGCTCGTCTGCCACATCCGAGCAGGAGTCGATCCAGGAAAGTCCGTTCCTACGCGCCTCCTCGAGCACTTGTAGCTGTAGCTGAGCGCCCGGACTGTACGGAGCGAACCGCTCGTCGTAGGTCACCTTCCAATCGAACAGCGCACCACCAGCGTAGAAGTTCGTTTGCATCGCGAGCGTGTTTCCGTTCGCCTCGAGCGCATACAACCGAAGCCTGCCTGCGTCACGGAAGCGCCAGGTCACCTCGCGGTAGAACGCGGCGTCAGATGCCCGAGAAGCCATCGCAGTGCCGGCGCGGCCTTTCCAGCCGGAGGCCTCGATCCTCAGGAATGCCTCGGAGGCTTCTGGCTGCCCGCCGCGATCGACGACGGCGGGCTCACCCCAATCATCGCGCAGCCGCCGCCACTGCCTCGCCTTGGTGCGTCGCTCCCGCTTGACTGTCGGCGTGACCAGATCGGCCTGCCCGTCCTGACAGTGGAAGACGGCGCGCTCTCCGGATGAGCGAACCTGAACGGCGAGGCCCCGCTCGAGCGCTGCCCGCCGCAGGTATAACGCGGTCGGACCATCGTCCCCGAATAGCCCGAGGACGACCATCCGCGGCCATGGCGAACGCCCGATCATCGCGCTCAGAAGCGTGCCCACCGCCTCGACTCCGCGCTCGCGCGCCACCAAGGGCGTCCCGAGAAAGCCATAGAGATGGAGCCAGGAGCTGATGAGGAGCGCGCCGCAGCCATTGAACCGTTTCCTGCGACGCACGGGGATGCAGGCATGAAAGCGTCCCGCCTCCTCGGCCACCACGAGCGCGACTTCGTGGCCGCCCGCCAAATGGCGGGACGCAGGCACGACGAAGTCGAGCTCGAAGAAGGGATTCGGCTCGACCGATTGGCTCGCGAGCTCGCGCCACGCCGCCTCGTCGGACGGCGTCAGGTCAGATATCGAAACGATCCGGCTGCGCAATTCGGCTGCCTGCCCCCCTGTGCCCAATCACTGCTACCAGCTCCGTCCGGTCGCCAGCAGGATCGCGCGCGCCAGGAACGGGCCGGGATCGTCCCACCGGAAGTAGGCATGCGTGACCTTGCGCCTTGGCCGCAAGATGCGCCACGCCTCGGTTACCTGGCGCCGCTGCAGCGCGAGTGCGGCGTTTCTGGCATCCGCGTCCTCCCAGCGATAGAGCACCCCGGGGCGGGCCGTGACCGGTGCCGGCCGCTTGCCGAGCACCCAGTCACAGAACAACACGGCCATCGGCGCGCCGGCACGGCTGGCATGCGCGATCGATCCCCAGATACGCGGGTTGAGGTCGATGGCATAGAGCTCCTCGGGCCCGGACGCGAGAACCTCGAGTTCGAAGACTCCGTACCAGCCGAGGTGCGCGACAAGTCGCGCGACGCGCTCGCGCAACCCCGGAGGCGGCTCGATTGTCCGGGCGAACGCGGCGTTTCCCGCTCGCGGCGGCCACGTGCGCAAGTACCGCGAGACTGAGAAGCCGAGCAGCCCATCATCCGGAGTCCGCATCCCGCCAACTGACATGACATCTCCGCTGATCGGTCGCTGCAGCAGATAGGGCATCCCGGACTCGCCGACCGCAGCTTCAAGCGCCGACTCGTCCGATACGAACACGCTCTCCCGCTGACGGATGCCGCGTCCGCACTCTGACGCGGTCCGGCGGGGCTTGACGATCAGCGGCATGCCCAGCCGCTGGGCGGCGCTACGTCCCTCCTCGTGGCTGTGGCATACGACGGTGTCCGGCGCGGCCAGCCCTGCGTTGCCGGCCGCCTCGTGAAGCGCGGTCTTTTCCGTCGCCGCCAGGACGACCTCGTGTGCCGGCAGCTTGAGATCGACGTACCGCTCGACCCGATCGCGCCGCGCGGAAACCGCCAGCAGAGCAGCGTCGGTGGCAGGCAACAGGACGTGATGCCGCGCCGCACGGAGGATCTCGACCAGGCCATCGACGAACGCGTCCGCGTCAACCTTGGGGTCGACCAGGAGCCGCCGGGACGAGCACATGCGCGACCAATGAGCCGCAGCCGGCTTCTGATCTGCCACCGCGGTTATGCGGTACCCGGCCGCCGCCAAGCTGCGGCACGCGCCGAGCGCGAAGCGCTCCTGCGCACTCGTGATGAGGACGCGTGGACCGCCGACGTGTCGCGCTCCTGCGGCAGTCAACTTCGTCGCGTACCGCGCCTACGCACGTCCCTGAACTCGGCGTACGGCCTGAACGCCGGCGGCTATCGCGGGCCACAGTCTCGATCCCTGCGCGCGGCGCATGGCCGGATGGACCTGGCGGCGAAACCCGTCGTCGGTTACGTCGCGGCAGACCATCACGCGTGGCCACATCCAGTCGTGCAGGCGCGGGATCGGCCGTGGGAGCAGCGTCGCGGCACACCTGTAGCCCGCATCGCGTGCGGCGCATGCCACACGTTCGTCGCAGTCGCCGAACGGATAGGCCAGCGAAGTGCATGGCCGCTCGAGTCGCCGCTCTATCTCCCCGCGCGAGCGAACCAGCTCGTCGCGGAGTCGCTGATCGTCGAGCTTGGTCAAGTGCGGGTGCGACATCGTGTGGGAACCGATCTCCCAGCCAGCATCGTCGAGCGACCTGATCTCCTCCCAGCTCAGGGGAAGAAGCTCGTCTCGATGCGGAGTCGACAGCCATGATGCCACGCCTGGCCACGACATCGGCTTGACGCAGCCAACGTATTGCGTCGGAACGAACAGAGTTGCGCGGACCCCGAGCCGGGTCAGGATAGGCAACGCGAGTTCTAGCACCGAGCGGCAGGCGTCGTCGAACGTGATCACGAGCGTTCGGCCGCCGCCCCGAGCGCAGGCCAGGGTGAACGTGCTCGCCGTGTATCCCTGCTCGAGCAGATAGGTGAGATGGCGCTCGAGCCGCTCCGGCGTAATCGCCATCGCCGCCGGCCACTCGTCACTGACCGCGTGATAGCAAAGTGTCAGTGGCTCGCTCGTCGCGTGCCTCATCGGCAGGGCGTGGCACCGCCGCAGGGTGCGATGACACGGAGGTACTTGGCCCAATCGACGCCGCTGCTCAGGGCGAATATGTATTCACCGTCGAGCTCCGGCATATTGTGGGCACGCGCGAAGACGACGAGCGCGTCAGGCTTGCCGAAGCTCGTATATGTCGAGCCGGACTCGAACTCGAGTCCCCAGGTGGCGGACCCGCCGGTGTCGCCGACGATCGCGCCATAGCGCGCCATCGCGTGCAGGATGGTCCGCTTCCAGCCGGGCACCGGGAGACGGTCGATCTGTGCGCCCGACATGTGCAGCTGAATTCGCATGCCCGCCTTCGGCGCGGACTGCGATCCACGACATGCTGACCCTCCTCCCAGCGCCGGCGGGATATAACCGCTCGTGCACCGTGTCACCATCACGAGCGCATGGTCGATGTCACGCGCCTGAAGCTCAGGTGCTCGGATTATGCCCGCCAGCAGGCCGAAGTGTGCCGCCGTGGCGTCCGAAGCCAAGCCGGTGCCCTCGATTCGCGTACGCCCGCCCCAGGAAAGCGTCATCACACCGCCGTGTGCATCCGCGCGGGAGCGGGCCTGCCACAGGTCGTACTCCCAGCCGGTCGCTAGATCGATGATCGCAATGTGGCCATCGCTGCCGCCGGCCGGCCGTGCGCCGCGCGGAATCGCGATCACGTCGCCCTCAATCGGACAAACGCCCCACGGCTCGGTGCAGTGCAACCGGAACAACGGATCGCCTGGAGAAGAGTAATATGCGGGATGGCCGTAATCCCGGCTAGTGCCGGCAACGCCCGCGATGAGATCACTGGGCGGTCCTTGAGAGGTAAGCCATCGCACGATCGTTTGGGAGTTGCGAGCAACCCGGGGGAAAGGGGCAATGGGCTGGTTGAACGGACTGCTGTTGGAGTAAGGGCGCCAGCATGTGGTGGGCGCGACTTTCGGATTCACCGGAGGTCTTCTCGCGCATGCGTCACCCAACCCTTTGCGTCGCTGGAACGAGACCGCGGCGCGTTGATCGGCGCTGCCCGGCGCAGATTGCGCTGCGCCGTGCACGGGAGTCCGGTTCACGCGATGATCGAGCGTCGGCCACGCTCCGGCAAGAAGCGTCACGGAAAGGCCGACAGCCACCGCGACCGAAGCAAGGACCCCCGGTCGTATCACTTTCTGCCGTATCGATGAGGCTGCGCCCACTGCCGAACTCACAGGCTATCTGACCGATGATCGAGCAACCCGGTAGCCAGAAGTCCGAACATGAACGTGTAGCTCCGGGCGGGGGAATCGGGGCCAGGACCTTGCGGGGCGCCTTCTGGGCTTACGGATCGTTCGTCGGAGGCCGTCTGCTTGTGCTCGGTTCGACAGCGGTGCTAGCGCGCGTGTTGGACCCCAGGGACTTCGGCGTCGTCGGCTTTGCCCTCACCTTCCTGGCGTTCGTCGACACGCTCCAGGGACTCGGCCTGACGCAGGCACTCGTCGCTTACCGTGGCGATGACCTGCTCGAACGCGCCAACACCGTCTTCGCGGTCACCGTCGCGGTCGGCGCGGGAATGTGGCTGCTGTCGATCGCCCTCGCGCCGGTCGCCGCGAGCTTCTTCCATCAGCCGAGGGTCGAGCAGCTGATGCCGGTACTGGGGGTGAACTTCCTCATCCGGGCGATCGGTAGCACACATTACGCGCTGGCCCAGCGATGGCTGGACTTCCGTGCTCGCGCCGGGGCCGAGTTCGCCGACGTGATCGTCCGCGGCGGGAGCGGGGTCGCGCTCGCGCTCGCTGGGGCGGGCGTATGGAGCATTGTCCTCGGCTACGTGGTGGGAACCACCGCGATGGCGGTGGCGCTGTGGATCGGCGTCCCGTGGAGGCCGCGGCTGCGTCCGAGCCGTAGACACCTGGATGGCGTGATCGGCTTCGGGAGCGCGCTGGCCACGGTCGACATCATCTCGGCGGTGGTGTCGAACATCGACTACCTGTTCGTGGGCAGGATCCTAGGCGCAGCCGCGCTCGGGCTCTACACGATCGGCTACCGGCTGCCGGAGCTGATCATCTCCAATCTGGCGATGATCGCGGGTCTGGCGATGTTTCCCGCGTTCGCGCAGGTCGACCGCAAGCTGCTACGGCACGCCTACTTGGTTGGCTTCCGCTACACGATCATGGTGTCGTTGCCCCTGACCGCCGGCATGCTCATCCTGGCCCGCCCCCTGGTGCTGACGCTCTTCGGCCCGAAATGGGCACCCGCCGTGGCCCCGATGCAGATGCTGGCGCTGGTCGCCCTGGCGATCACGATCGACATCCCCGCGGGGACGGTTTACAAGGCGGTCGGCAGGGGACGCGTCCTGCTGCGGCTCTCGATCCCCAAGCTGGTGCTGCTCGCCGCAGCGCTGTTCGTGTTCACGCGCTATGGCATCGTCGCCGCCGCGGTGTGCCAGGCGGCGATCGCGTGGTCGTTCACCGCGGTCGGCATCGGGCTCGTGTGGCGGATGCTCGGCGCCGGGCCGCGCATGCTTTGGGCCCAGGCCTGGCCACCGCTCGTTTCCGCCGCGATCATGAGCGGTGCCACTTTCGCCTTGCGCACGGCGATCGCCGCGCCGTCGCTCCAGCTGCTCGCATGCGTACCGGTCGGCGCGGCGCTGTACGTCCTGACCCTCTGGCGGCTGGCGCCCCACGTGGTGCTCGATGTGCTGGCCAAGGTGACTTCGCGTCGATTCGCGGCGCGGGACGTCCGCCACGAGCCCGCGACTGTGATCGGCGATGTGAACTCTCAGGTCGTGTGAAGAGTGAGACCGGGTGGCTGATCTACGTCTGGCCTGGTTCGACGACGTCGCGGCCGTGCGTCCAGCGTGGCAGCGACTTGCCGCCGCTGGCAGCAACATCTTCGCGACGTGGGAGTGGAGCGTCACGTGGTTGCGCCACATCGCGCCGGGCGTGACTCCGATGATCGCTGCCGCCGGCGCGGACGAGCGCATGCCGGCGGTGCTGGTGGCGCTTTACTGCGGAGCCCACGCGGGTCTTCCGGCGCTGCGACTCGTGGGCGACGGCCTGGGGAGCCGGGTTGGCCCGATCCGCGCGGCCGGCGACGACAAGCTGGCCGCTACGGCCCTAATCGCAGCCGTCGCCGCCGCGCGGGGTCGCCACATCCTGTTCGTCGGCGAGGGCTTTCCGGGTGAGGAGCGCTGGGAGAGCGTCCTGCCGGGCGGCAGCCATCACCGGGAATCCAGCCCGGTGCTGGCGATCAACGGCGTCTCCTGGGAGGAGTACCTGTCGAGCCGGAGCGGTAACTTTCGCCAGCAGGTGCGACGGCGGGAACGGAGGTTGCACGAGCACTACCAGGTGACAGTGCGCCTCGCCGACGAGGCCTCCGTGACCACCGACATGGAGACGCTGTTCAGGCTCCACGCGGCGCGTTGGCGTGAGGGTGGCAGCGCCGCGTTCGCCGGTCCGCGGAAGGCGTTCCATCGCGAGTTCGCCGGCATTGCGCTCGCCCGTGGCTGGCTACGCCTGTGGGTCCTCGAGCTCGACGGACGGCCGGCGGCCGCCTGGTACGGCTTTCGCTACGGCGGCGCCGAGTGGTATTACCAGAGCGGGCGCGACCCGGACCTCGACGCGGAATCGGTCGGCTTCGTCTTGATGTCGCACACGATCCGCGCGGCGATGCAAGACGGGATGGACGAGTATCGCTTCCTGCTTGGCGACGAGCGATACAAGGGGCGGTTCGCCAGCCACGATCCCGGCGAGGTCACGGTCGTGGCGCCGACTCGGCCGCTTGGCAGCGTTGCGCTCCGGGCGGCGCTCGCGCGCCGCCGGGCTCGGCGAGCTGTGAGCGCCGTCGCCGGATCTGGCAGGCGTACTGCGGCGGCGCCTGTGGTGTCGTCGTGAACGACCGCCGAGCACTGCGGGTCCACGCGATCATCGACTCGCTGAACTGGGGCGGCGCGGAGATGCTGCTGGGAGACCTGGCGAGCGTTGCGCGGGCCGCGGGGATCGAGCTTACGGTCGGATACCTCGGCGTGCAGAACGGCAACGTCGCGGCGGAGCGGCTGCGTGCGAACGGTGTCGAGCCCCAGGCGATTTCAGTCAGGCGCCTGGTGGATCCGGTCTCCGTACACGCGGTCCGCCGTCATCTGGCGGCGCTGCACCCCGACGTCGTGCACACGCATCTCGAATACGCCGACACGTTGGGCGGCCTGGCCGCGCGATCGCTGGGCATACCCGCACTCTCCACGCTCCACGTGATGCGCTGGGAAGAGGACTTTCGCAGCCGAGCCCGCGCGCGACTCGCCGGCCTCGTCAGGCGGCGGTGCACCTACCGTGTTGTTGCCGTCTCGGATGCTGCTTCGCGCGCATACCTGGACCGGGGCTGGGACTCGCCCGGCCACCTGATGACGATTCCCAATGGGTGTGCGGCCGTCGCCGAGCCCGGCCGCGGACGCGCGGTGCGGCGCGATCTGGGAATTTCCCGCGATGCGCTGGTGGTCGGGATGTTGACCGTGCTGCGCCCGGGCAAGGGCCACGATGTCGCTGCGCAGGCGATCGGTGCTCTGAGCGCCGAGCTTTCACATCTGCGGCTGCTGGTCGCCGGCGATGGTCCCTCGAGGCGAGACGTCCAGCGCACGCTGGCACCGCTCGGGCCGGCGGCGGTGATGGCCGGCCACCGCGCCGACGCGATGGCTGTGCTCGACGCGTGCGATGTGCTCGTGCATCCGTCGCGGTTCGATGCGTTTCCGACCGGCTTGATCGAAGCGATGGCCGCCAGGGTTCCCGTCGTGGCGGCGCGCGTCGGCGGCATTCCGGAGATCGTGATCGATGGGGAGACAGGGTTTCTCCTCGACCCGCCGTTCACCGCGGCCAAGCTTGCGGCCGCGTTGCGCCCGCTGCTGATCGACCCTCAACTTCGCGCCTTCGTGGGAGCCAGTGCGCGTGAGCGCTACCGGCGGTCATTCACGGCCGAGCGCTGGGCGGAGCGCCTGCGGGCTCTATACCAGCAGGCGGTCAGCTCAAAGCGTGATTAGCAGGTGTGGCGCGTGACGCACGGATCGATGATGCGCAGCCGTGTCCAGTCCACGCCGTTTGCCAGATTGAAGACGTACTGACCGTTGTAGACGGTTACGCCGGGCTGCGTCTGCGCGAACTTGACCATCTCGTCCTGATAGCCGAAGCTCGTGTAGGTGGAGCCGGATTCGAACTCGAATCCGATGCCGGGTCCGCCGGTGTCGCCGATGAACGCGCCGTAGTGGGCCAGAGCGCGGAGGATGGTCTTCTTCCAGACGGGCACGTCCAGCGCATCGATCTCAGCATCCGTGTAGGCCAGCTGGACGCGCATGCCGCCGGCGGGCGCGCTCGTCGGATCTGAGCAGGCGGCGCCACCACCCTGAGCGGGATAGACGTACCCGCCAGTGGTGCACTTCACTGTCATGAACAGTGCGTGGTTGATCTGCCCCGATTCCAGCTCCTGGGCGCGGACGATCCCGGCCTGCAGCCCGAAGTGCGCGGCGGTGGCGTTGGATCCGAGACCGTCGCCGCCGGTCCTGGTTCGACCTCCCCAACCGATGTCGATCGTGCCGCCGCCACGCGGCTTGCTGGTCACCTCCCAGAAGTCGTACTCCCAGCCGTCGGCCTGGTCGATCACCGCCAGGTGTGCGTCGGAGCCGCCGGCGGGGCGTGCGGCGTCGGGGATCTGGACTGACATCCCCTCGATCGGGCAGGTCCCCCAAGGCTCGGTGCAGTGGATCGTGAACCACGGATCGGTCGGCCGCGAGTAGTAGCTGGGGTGGCCGTAGTCCTCCGGCGTGTCTGCGGTACCGGCGACGAGGTTGCCGGGATCCCCAAACCCGAGCATCCGGGTCACGACGGCGCCCGAGCTCGGAAGTACCGCGGGGTTGGCGGGTAGCGGCTGGTTGAACGGGCTGCTGGGGCCATAAGGTCGCCAGCAGCCGGACGGCCACAGCCCGGCCTCGAACGAGCCGAACGATGGCATGCATCCCGAGCCTGCGCTCGACGGGATCGTTGGCGAGGGGGCGCCCGCGGCGGTCGCGGTCGGGAGCGACTGTGTCGGCCCCGGGCGCGGAGTCCTCAGCGCCAGATCGACCACGAGCCGCGCATCGTGAAGACGCAGCTTGAGGCGTCGGGCCAGTCGTCGGCGCGGCACGGATACCCACAGCAGGCTGCGGGCCTCGAGCGTCCGGCGCACCTGGGAGACCGCAACCTGGATGACGAAACCACGACCGCAGCCCGACAGGCAGACGTAGGCCTTGCGTACGCTGAGCGGGTTGAGCGCATTCGGCCGGAAGGCCAGCCTTCGTTCTGTTACCCGGACCGGAGCAAAGCCCTTCGTCGAGGCGCTGGCCAGCTGCGGCAGCAGAGCGGCGAACGCCAGCGACGACGCTGCTGCTGCTATCGCGAGAAGCCTGTGCCGCATTCGAAGTCCGCCCTTCAGCGGACATCGGCACCATCAGCGGCTCGCTTGAGCGCGTTGCCCCGCGGAGCTTGACGCGTCGGGCGGCGCGGCGTTCGGCTATGACGTCATGCGTCCGGGCCGCCCACTTCCGCGAGCAGATCTGGGTGCTCGATGCGGTGGCCATGGTGACGAAGGAAACGTTCTACCTGCCGCGAGACGATGCCGGCGCCCGCCTCCCGGCGCAACATCGCGAAGAACGTTTCCGCCAGGATCGCCACGTCGAAGCGGATCGAGCGATGACGCAGGTAATACAGGTCGTGACAGACCTTCCGCAACGATCCGTCCTCTGAGCCCGCGTATCCGCAACGAGCCTGGGCCCAGCCCGCGACGCCGGGCCTGACCAGGTGGCGGCGCTGGTAGTACGGCACCAGTGCCTCAAGCCGGTCGACAAGCGCCGGCTGCTCAGGTCGCGGCCCGACGATGTTCATCTCGCCGCGCATCACGTTCAGAAGCTGCGGAAGCTCATCGAGATGCGTGGCGCGAAGGATGCGGCCAATCCGGGTGATCCTCGGGTCGTGCTCGGCCGTCCACCGCGCTTCATCGTCGTCTTGCACTCGCATCGTGCGAAGCTTGAGAATTACGAACGCGCGGCCGCCCTCGCCGATACGCGCCTGCCGGAACAGAGCGGGTCCTCCGTCGCGCCGGATCAGCAGAACGAGCAATGCGAGCAGCGGCATCGCGAGCATCCCGAGGACGACCGCCGAGGCCAGGTCGATCGCTCGCTTGAGCGCACGGAGTTCCCGGGCCCTGTCCATCGTCAGGAGATGGTGAAACCAGCAGGAATTGATCGAGCCGACCGGAACGTGGCCGAACGCACGCTCATAGAAGTGGTCGACGTCCGCGGTCCGTATGCTCGTAATCAGGCCGTTGCTGACCAGCCCGTCGTAATACTGTGGGCGGCTGATTCCGGGCGTCAAGACGAGCAACTCCAGCTTGTTGGCGGCGACCACGACCGGTAACTCGGCGATTGCGCCGAGCAGCCGCGCCCCTGAATGCTCGGCGTCCGGTCCGTCCGACGCGGCCGTGATGTAGCCCACCAGCTCGTATCGCCGCGGTCGCTGGCCGCCGAGCCGCGCCGCCATCTCCTCCGCGGCGGCGCTGGACCCAATGGCAGCGATTCTGACGGGCTGGCAGACGCTGCGCAAACCGTGGAGCGCTGCGACTGTCGCCGCCGCCGTTGCCGTTGCGGCAGCGCATGCCGTAACCAAGCCCGGAGCTCCGACGGCCGGCCAAGCACCGAGCTTGCCGGCAGCGCTCACGAGCAGCGCCCCGAGGCCGCTACCTATGGCTGCCATCGCGATGATCGACGCGCTCGTGAGCACCTGGCTCCACGGCTGGCGCGGGGCAAGGGCAAGGACGCCGCCCAGGAACATGAGCCCACGTAGCACGACTCGTTCGCCGGCGTCGCCGCGACTGGCCACCCAAACGGTGATCAGGCTGGCGCCGGCAACCGCGGCGGTGAACTGCGCGAGATAGCCACTGTGCTCGTCGGCCAGCAGCGCCACCGATCGCGCGGCGGCGCGTGCTTTTTCCCGGCCAGCCGACGCAAGTCGATGCTGAGATGAGAGGGCTCTCACAGCGCCGCCGTCTTAGCTCACGCCTTGTCAATCATGGTGTTGCCGTTCGCGGTTGCACACGCGTTCGCGTTCGCCGCTAGTTCCACTCTGCGTTTCACGACGCAGGCAGGCGCGTACATACGCGCCGGCAGGCGCCCCGAGACGGCTGACGTTCTCATCTGTAGCTCTCCGCGCCCCGTTTACACGAGGCCATTATCTGGCGGTGACGTATCGAGGAGAAGGCGGTGACGGGTTGACGTCAGCGACCCGTTACGTCATTTGTGCGGCGGTTATCAGCGTTGGAGAAGGTCCGCCGACGTCAATCCGCTCGCCACCGCCTCCTTGACATCTCAACCGCGATGATCTCCAGCGCCTGCTCGACGGCAGCGTCGAGGCTCGACGCAAGGGCCTCTTGGACGCCCGGGGCTCACGCGAGGCGGTCAGCGCTTACCGCGGCGTACAGGCCGCCCAGGATGATCACGCCCGCAGCGCCGAGGCACAGGTAGTAGCCGGGCTCGTAGGCCGCGAGCCTCGCGAGCGCCGGCCCGGGGATTCGCACTCCGCTCACCAGCGGGGTCACGCACGATGGCGATGGCGGCGAGCAGCCAGCCGCCGCCGGCCAGGGCGAAGAACGAGGAGCGCCAGCGGATCAACGACACGAGCACGCAGGCGCACATGACCGCGAGCGAGCCGAGCAGCAGGAGCACGGCCAGGGTCGAGGACCGCTGCCAGGCGGTCTGGGTCGCCGTCATGCCCCGGGTCGGCAGGAAGCTCGCTTCGCGCGCCCAGGGCAGGAACAGCGAGACGACGATCGCGATGCACGCACCGCTCAGCGCGGTGAGCACGGGCATCGCGTGGCGTGCGGGCTCGAAGAAGCGCGAACCGAGGCCGGCCAGCGTCGAGCCGCCGGCGAGCCCCAGCGCCCCGAGCAGGGCGATGAACGGGCCGGCCGAGCGCTCCGCCGCGAGCACCCCAATGTCCGCCGGCGGGACCGCGATCCGAAACAGGACGAGCAGCGCCGCCCCCAGTCCCGCGGCGGTGGCGAGCAGGCAGAGCGTCCATGCCTGACGGCGCCAGGCGAGCGCGATCGCCGGCAGCACGCCAGCCAGCGCGGCGGCGGCGATCAGCGCGCTCGATGCGCGCAACGATGTCCACCCGCTGCTGCTGTACACGACCGGACACGCGGGAAAGTCGCAGAACGCCGCGTGCCGGTACCAGGGTACGAACAGTGCCACGAACAGCACCACGGCGGACGCGGCGGCGAGGCCGGCGCCCACGAGCACCACTTCGTGCTCACGCGCCTCTTCGAACCTCCCCACGCGCGCTTCAGGATCGAGCATCTCCTCCGAAACCTACGTCCGAGGCCGGCCGGCGTCACGCCTGGCCGACCGCGGGCATGACGCGATCATCTCAAGCGTCAGCTACAGCTGATTCCGATCTGGTGCAGCAGCCAGGAGCCGCCCGCGCCGGGCACGACCTGCACGGTGCCGGCGCAGTGCTGGGTGCCCTCGCTGCGCACCGAGGTCGTCTGGACCTGGACGGTGGCGCCGCCGGCTGACTGACTGACCGTGTGGGCAGTGTCGAAGGTGATCGAGCGATCGGCCGCCATCGTGTTCTGGAAGCCCTGGTAGCCGCCGAGCTGGCTCTGGAAGGCCGGGTCGGCGAGCGCCCAGGCGGCGGCGTAGTCGTGGCCGGCGGCGAGCGTGTAGAACCGCTCGACAGCGGAGACCGGCCCCCCACCGGAAGAGGCGGCCGAGGAGGGCACACCTGGCGAGGACGCGCCAGGCGTCGATGACGCCGTGGTCGAGCGGGTTCCTGAGCCGGTGGTGCGCGCGGACGTGGAGCGCCGGCTGGCGGTCGTCGGCGTGCTGCGGGATTGGGTAGTGCCCGTGCGGTGTGAGCTCGAGCTATCGGTGGCGGCGACGACGATCGCGGCAATCGCCGCGGCCAGGATGACCGCCGGGATGAGCGCTGCGGCCAGGACCTTGCGTCGGTTCCGATGTGGCGCCCCCGCGGATTCCGGCGCCGCCGGCCGGGGCTTGGCGGCGGGCGAGGGCGTCCGTCTGGGCGGCGCGGGCTTCTGTGCGGACTGCTGGGGTCGCGCACGCGCGGGGCGTCGCGCCGGCGCGCTCGCGCCCGCACTGGTGCCCGTGCCCCTCGGGCGGGCACCGGCGCCCGCAGCGCTCGCGGCTCCAGCGCCCGCGGCGCCCGCGCCCGTCGCGCGGGCGCTCGCCGGGCGGGCACTCGCCGGGCGGGCATCCGCAGCGCGGGCACTCGCCGCGCCGGCACCCGCCGCCGCCGCACCAGCCACCCCCGCGCCCGCCGCGGGCGCGAGAGCGCGACGCACCCTTCGCTCGGGAGCTGAAAGGCCGGCCGTGGTCTCGGGCGCAAGGGCCTCCCGCAGGCGTCCGACCAGCTCGCCGGCGCTTCTCGGACGGTCATTCGGGTTGCGCGACATACCGCGGACGAGCAGCTTGGCCGCGTCGGCGGGGGCCTGCGGCCAAGCTTCGCGCAGGTCCGGTGGAGGGCTGTTGGCGATCGCGTGGGCCAGCGCCAGCGGGTGGGGCTCGATTCGGGCCTTGCGACCGGAGAGCGCCTCGAACGCGACCGCGGCCAGCGCATAGACGTCGACGGCGTGCGTGGCCGTCACTCCGCCGAGCTGCTCGGGCGCCATGTAAGAGAAGGTCCCGACCACGCCGCCTTCGGTGGTGATCCGCGTCCGGTCCGGGGATGAGGCCACGCCGAGATCGGCGAGCTTGGTCGTGCCGTCGCTGCCGAGAAGGATGTTGGCCGGCTTGACATCGCGGTGGACGATCCCCTGGGCGTGGATCGCGTCGAGCGCGGCGGCCACGCCCCCGAGCACCTTCAGGACCTTCGGGGTCGGCAGCGGACCGTCGCGCCGTACGGCGTCGCGGAGCGTCTCGCCCTCCACGTACTCCATGACGATCACGCTCTCGCCGTCCTCGGCGGTGACGATGTCGTAGATCGGTACGAGGTTGGGGTGGCTGACCGAGGCGCCGATCAGCGCCTCACGGCGCAGGCGCGACCCGCGGCGGACGTCCTCGCTCGCATGCATGCGCTTGAGCGCCACGCGGCGTCCGAGCAGCGTGTCCTCGGCCAGCACGACGGTCGACATCCCGCCGGCTCCGAGGGCAGAAATGTGGCGGTATCGACTGAGATTGGTAGTTGTCGCCACCCGTTATGGCTACCCGCACGGGGCGGGTTATCCACCTCGCGGGTCAGCCGGCTCGAGTCAGGATCAGCGCGCTCAGCGGTCGCAGCCCGACGGCGCGCACGCGCCGCAGGTGCGAGCCCGAGAAGCGGCCCCCGAGGCGTAGCCCCCGGACCCGGCGGCCCGTCGGGTTGACGAGCACGATGCCGTTTGCGAACACGCGTTCGTAGACCCCGCTGCGGAGCACACGGTACGGGCCGAGTGCCGGCCCCAATCGCTGCGCGGTCCCGTACTCGGGAAACCACCGCTCCTGGCCGATGGCGCCGTTCATGGTCGAGTAGCTGAGGTGCCCGCCGGCGACCAGCATCATCGCGGCCAGGCCGTAGGTGTTGCCCGCCTCGGTCGTGTTCCAGGAGTGCTCCATCAGGTACTTGCCGTTCGCCTCCGACCACGCGGCGTTGGCGAGCTTCTCCTGCCAATACGGCGCCTGCTGGGCCATCCCGAACCCTCCGTCGGTCCAGGACTCCTCCTCGGCGCCGTCCAGCGGAGCATTCCACTGCCGCCACGCGGAGGCGTCCAGGCCGCCCATGTTGCCGAATAGCAGAAGCCCGTTGGCGTGAGCCTGGCCGCCCGCGTAGCTGAGCAGCGAGTACATGGCCGACCGCCAGGCCGCATCCGTGCCGAATGGATTGACCCGAGCGCCCGGCATGGCGTAGGAGAAGCTCGAGTTCACGCCGTCCAGGAAGATGCCGTCGAACCCGCCGCGCTTGGCCAGCTCGATCGAGCGACTGATGCAGGCCTGCTGGTAGGACGGGTTGCCGATCGCCGCGGCGTAGTTGCCGGCCGAGGCGACCACCGAGCCGGCGCTGGTACGAGCCAGCCAGGTCGGATGGGCCAGGGCCTCGGGCACCGAGGTGCAGGCCATCTGAGCGTTCGGATCGCTGAGCGTCGCGTAGTCCGCAAACTGGTACATCAGGACCTTCAGATGCGGGTTGGCGCGATGCAGCACCCCCACCATCGTCTGGTCCGACCACACGACGATGACCTGATAGCGGCGCGCGACCGCCTGGGCCTGGGCCACCGACGTGAAGCGGCCTTCCATGAAGCTGAACGCGACCGGGCTTCCCGACACACGCCGGGGGCGGGGGCGCGCGTGCGGCCGGTGGCGTGCGTGGGGCCGGTGGCGAGCGTGCGGGCGAGAGTGCGGCTTGGCGCAGGCGCCGCTGGCCAGCAAGCCGCTGAGCAGTAGGCCGAGGAGCAGGGCCTTACGGACGTCGAGCATCGATTCCTCCGGTGTCGGGGCCGCCCAAATCGGTGTTTAGGGCCTCGAGACTGGCCTGGACGGCGGGAACTGTATCGACGGTCCGGACGGCAAGTTGAACCGCGCACGAGGAAACGTGCCGACAGAGCGGCGAAAACCTCTACATAAGAGGAGCCTGCGGAGGGGGCGCCGGAGAGGGCGCTAAGGGGCGCCGGGCGCTGACGCCCGGCGCACTGACTTATTCTCTAAAAAAGGGTGCTATGCGACTCGGCGCGGAGCCCGGTAGTCATAGTCCGGGTCCTCGGCGACGACACGCCGGCGGCGATCAGACCACAGCGTCATCGACAACAGCGAGATCAGCATGCCGACGACGCCGACGATGATCAGGATGATCCCGACGGTCTGGATGTTGAAGCCGCGCGTGCTCACGCTCACCGCGAAGCGGAGAATCGCGCCTATCGCGATCAGGAACAGCGAAGTGCCCAGTGCCATTTACAAACTCCAGTTCGTAGGATTCCGTTCAAGAGTTTGGGCTTCCCGGTTGGCGGCCCAGCGAAACGGCACCTCGACCCCTGTACCCTGAAGTCCGAGCGTATGGCCTACGTCGAGGAGAGTCCACGCATGGGGGGGTCGATCAACGAGCACGCCTCCGCGCTCGCGCGTGAGTGGCGGCGGCTGACCCGCGTGGCCACGGGCGTGGCCCTGCTCACCAGTCCGGCCTTCTTCCTGATCCTCTACCAGTCCGACGGGATCGGGCTCGTCCCCTCGCTGCTGATCACGGTGGTCGCCGTGATCGTCTTCCGCGGCCTGATCGAGGTCGCCGTGCGCAAGCTGATCCCGTGGCCCAGCCTGTACGGCGCCGAGGAGGGGCTCAAGGAGGACGACCTGGTGGCCCGGCGGCGCTACTGGTACTGGCGCTCGAAGGTCCGCCGGGTCCCCATCCTGATCATCTTCATCCTGCTCCTGCTGGCTTTCTGCCAGATCCTGTTCGCGTTCGCCGGCGTCAGCGCGTCGTTCTTCAACCCGTTCGGGGGACTGCGCCAGATCTTCCCGCCGGACACGCTTCCCCAGCTCGCGCTGGTGTTCGTGCAGCTGCCGCTGCTCCTGTTCATCAACGTGTTCATCCTGTTCGGGCCCTTCCTGTTCATGGCTCTGCGGAGCGTGCGCAGCTACGAGCCGGGGGACGCCAGCTGGGGGGTCAGGATCGACGATGTCCGGGGCCAGGCCGAGGCCAAGGAGGAGATCACCCGGGTGATCACGCTGTGGCAGTCCGGCGAGGAGTTCGAGAAGGCGGGCGGCAAGCGCGAGCGCGGCCTGCTCTTCCTGGGCGCGCCCGGAACGGGCAAGACGATGATCTCCAAGGCGATCGCCACCAACTTCAACTGCCCGTTCGTGACGATCCCGGGGTCGGGCTTCGCCCAGATGTTCATCGGCATGGACGCCCTCGTCGTGCAGCTCCTGGCGCGCAAGGCGAAGAAGCTCGCGCGCAAGTGGGGCGGGCAGTGCATCGTGTTCATCGACGAGATCGACGCCGTCGGGATGCGCCGCCAGGCGCTCCAGGGCGCTCCGGCGGCCACCGAGCCCCAGTCGATCCACGATCTCTGCTTCTTCGGGCCCAACGGCGCGCTCACCCCGAGCGGCGACGTGGTCCAGGAGTCGCGGGCGTGGCGCGAGATGCTGTTCGCGAGCCGCGTGGACGCCCCTCAGGGCAGCTTCCTGGGCGGCGTTCGCGACCGCATCCAGCGCTACCTCCCGGGCATGATGGGCGGCTACCAGGGCACCGCGCTCAACCAGCTGCTGGTGGTCATGGACGGCATCGACGAGCCGCCGGCGATCCGGAAGTTCGTGACCAACCGGATCAACACGTTCCTCGACGCGATGTTCATCGTCCCCCGCAAGGTCCGAAAGATCTCCCTGCGCCTGCCCCGGCCCCGGGTGACGCCCGAGCAGATCTACTTCATCGGGGCCTGCAACGTCCCGATCGAGGCGCTCGATCCGGCGCTCACGCGGCCGGGCCGCATGGGACGGCACATCTGGTTCCGGACCCCGACCAAGGACGACCGCCTGGACATCTTCGACCTCTACCTGAACAAGGTGGCGCACGAGCCGAACCTCGACACGCCGCACCGACGCGACGAGCTGGCGCGGATCACCAGCGGATACTCGCCGGCGATGATCGAGCAGTGCTGCTCGATGGCCCTCACGGTGGCGCACTCCGAGGGCCGCCGCGAGTTCGGCTGGCGCGACATCGTCGAGGCCATGACGACGGTC
The DNA here is from genome assembly GCA_963818675.1 of uncultured Solirubrobacterales bacterium. Taxonomy (GTDB): domain Bacteria; phylum Actinomycetota; class Thermoleophilia; order Solirubrobacterales; family Solirubrobacteraceae; genus Palsa-465. The sequence continues at coordinate 163,698 of CAWFTE010000010.1, read as the reverse complement.
GAGACGGGCACGGCCCAGAACATCGAGTACATCCAGGAGGAGACGCGCGCCGTGGCGATCCACGAGGCCGGCCACGCCGCGGCCGGTCACGTGTTCCTCGAGGAGGAGTTCCTCTCCACCCGCCTCTCGATCCGCAAGCGGGGCGGCTCGCTCGGGCACTACCAGAGCATGGAGAAGGACGAGCGCTTCTCGCACTTCCGCAGCCACGTGATGGGGACGCTGATCATGACCCTCGGGGCGATGGCGGCCGAGCACGTTTTCTACGGCGAGAACTCGCAGGGGGTGGGCGGCGACGTGGCGAGCGCCACGCTCACCGCCGCCGCGATGGTCGGCTACTGGGCGATGGGACCGGACCCGGTGCACATCGGCGGCAGCATCGAGGCCGACGACGACCTCGAGCACGTGCTCAAGCGCCTCGAGCGGATCGGCGTGGCGATCATGAACCGGGCCAGCGGCGGCCCGATGCTCGCCCAGAACCCGGTCGGGTCGATCCTGGGCGACCGGGACAAGCGCGTGGCCGCGGCCCAGATCCTCGGGCAGGCGTACGTCACCGCGTACGGGCTGATCTCGAGCAACCGCGAGCAGGTGGAGCGAATCGCCGACACCTTGATCGAGCGCAAGGAGATGCACGGCGACGAGGTCGTCGATCTCCTCAACCAGGTCGGCCTGGTCCGTCCCAGCATCGACCTGACGGACGATCGCACGTGGCCGAAGGTCTGAACCAGGGCCAGCACGTCGTTCACTCGAGCGACGAGCACGCCGCCGACCGGGCGCTGTCCGCGCCGGCGCGCTCGGGCAGGGCGCGGGCTTCGCGCCCTCTGTCCCCCCACTCGCACAAGTTCCTGGCCGCGACCGCCGCGCTGGTCGGGATCGCGGTGGGCGCGATCGCGGTCGCCGTGGTGGTGGCGCTGGGCGCCAGCCACAACAGCTCGTCGCTGTCGTGGTCCACGTGGGCGCCGACGGACAACGGCCTGGCCGGCGAGCGCGAGATCGCCGACGAGGTCTCGCCGTTCTACCGCGAGACCCCGGGGAGCCAGCTCGTCGTGGTCACCGTGCAGAACGTGACCTCGCCCAATGCGGTCGCGAACGCCAGCGGGAGCACGAGCGGGAGCGGAACCGAGATCGCCGTCCGCGATCCCTCCACGGGTACGGTTTCGGCGGTCTCGGGCAACACCGCCGTCTACAACCTGTGCGGCCTTGGACCGAGCTGCACGATCGCCGGCGGGCCCCCGTCCGCGGCGCGCCTACTGCTGCTGCGCCGCGAGGCCCTCGAGCTCTCGCTCTACACGTTCAAGTACATCAACGGGATCCAGAACGTGGTCTCGATCCTGCCGCCGGGGCACACGACTCAGACGTGCACGGGGATCTGCTCGCAGCCCAACCCACCCAAGACGACCAAGACCGTGGACCTGGCCGTCGTCTTCGAGCGCTCGAGCCTCGATCGCTTCCTCCAGCAGCCGCTGCACGACACGCTCCCGGAGGAGCTGCCGCCGACGGTTTCCCAGATGGGCGCGGCGCCGGAGGCGGAGCTGGTGAGCGTGATCACCGGTCAGGCGCTGTTCCAGCAGCAGCTCGTCCAGTCGGAGACCGGCGGCAACGTGCTGGTGCTCAGCCCGGAGCCCCCTCAGTAGGGCCTCCAGCCGTCCGCTCTTCGTAGCCCGGGCAGCTCGTCACGGGCAGGCGGGGGTATCGGGGGAAACGATCGGGCTCGGTCTTCGAGCGCCGGCAGAGCGAGAACACCGAGCCGCGGGTGTTGCGAACCACCTGCTGGTACAGGCACGAGTCACACAGGCCGGCCGGAGGTCCGCGCCCGGCCGCCGGCCGCGGGGGCGGCCCGCTCACGGGCGCGTGAGCTCCTCCAGCACGAGCGCAAACGACCGGTAGTCGCGGCCGGTGACCTGCTGGAGCGCCGCCTCGCAGGTCCGGTTGCTCGACACGCAGGCGTCGAGCTGCGCATCGCCGAGCTCGCTCACGACCTCGCGCAGGGCCGACGCGGGCAGCTCGGGGTGGAGCCAGCCCCGGTCTCCGGCCATGCCGCAGCAGCCGGTGAACGCCGGCATGACGAGCTCGTCGGCCATGCGCGCGGCGATCGCGGTCAGCTTCGGGCCGAGGCCGAGATGGCCGGCCGAGCAGTTCGGGTGGACCGTGATCGTGTGCACGCGGCGCCGCAGCTCGAGGCGCTCAAGCAGGTGGTCGTGGACCCATTCGATCGAGTCGAGCACCTCGACCCCCGCGTCGCGCAGCGCGTGCGTGCACGAGCTGGCGTCGAGCACGACCTTCAGCTCGCCGTCGTCGGTCCAACGACGGATCGCCGCGGTGGTGCGCTCGGACATCAGCTCGTTGGCGCGGACGAATCCCTTCGAGCTCCACGGCATCCCACAGCAGTGGCCGGCAGCGTCGGGCGGGATCCAGAGCGGCAACCCGGCGCGCTGGGAGATGGCCACCATCGCCTCGGGCACGGTCGGGTGCGCGGCGGTGCCCCGCGCGTTGCCGAAGATCCGGTTCACGCACGCGGGGAGGTACACGGCGGCGGCGCCCTCTCTGAGCGTGTAGGGCAGGCGCGCGGGCGCGGCGGCCGGGATGCTCGACCGCAGCGCCCCGGCGGGGAGGCGCAGCGCCGCACGCGCCGCGCGCTCCGCGACGGCGTAATGGCGGGCGAGCTGCCGCGCTGCGCCTTCGGCTCGCTCGCCGTGCTCACGAGCGCGCAGCTCCTTGATCAGCTTGCCGGTGTCGATGCCCACCGGGCAGGCCGGTCCACACGTGCCATCGGCGGCGCAGGTCTGCACCGCGTCGTACTGGTACTGCTCGAGCAGCGCCTCGAGCACCGGCGACCCAGGCGGCTGGCGGGCCATCTCGCGCCGGACGACGATCCGCTGGCGCGGTGTGGTCGTCACGTTGCGCGACGGGCAAACCGGCTCGCAGGCCCCGCACTCGATGCACTTGGTCGCGACGGGTTCGATCTCCGGGGTCGACTTCAGGTTGCGCAGGTGGACCCCTGGGTCCCGGTTGAGCACGATTCCGGGCCCGAGGATCCCGAGCGGGTCCGCCAGCTGCTTTACCCGCCACATCATCTCGGTCGCCCGGCTCCCCCATTCGCGCTCCACGTACGGCGCCATGTTCACGCCGGTGCCGTGCTCGGCCTTCAGCGAGCCGTCGTACTTGCCCACGATCAGCTCGACCAGGTCGTTCATGAACGCCTCGTAACGCTCCAGGTCCTCGGGCTGGTCGAAGTTCGGCGTGAGCGTGAAGTGCAGATTGCCGGCCGATGCGTGCCCGGCCACGCCCCACAGGAAGCCGTGCTTGCGCAGGAGCTCCGGGATGTCCTTGGCCGCCTCGGCCACCCGGGCCGGGGGGACGCACACGTCCTCCATCAGCAGCATCGCGCCGGGCGGGCGCATCGCCGCCATCAGCCCGTGCAGGCCTTCGCGCACGTGCCAGAACATCCTCGTCTCGTCCGGGTCGCGCGAGAACCGCGGCGGCTCGACCAGCTCGCGCCCGTCCAGGATCGCGAGCGCGTCGCGCTCGTGGTCGTCGAGCTGGCCCTCCTCGTCGCTGCGGAACTCGACCAGCAGGGCGGCGAACTCCGGCTTCAGCGCCTTCCACGCCTCGGGTACGCCCGGCATGTTGTACGCAGCCGCGATCAGCGTCGGCGCGACGAGCAGCTCGGTGGCCGTCGTGCCGGACTCGACGAGCGGCGGGACCGCCGCGGCGGCAGCGTCGACGTTCTCGAACAGGAGCATCGCGGTGAGGGTGCGCATGGGATGCGGCACGGTCTCGAACACCGCCTCGGCCACGAACGCGAGCGTCCCCTCGGAGCCGACGATCAGCCGCCGGAAGATCTCCAGAGGGGTGTCCGCGTCGAGGAAGGCGCACAACCGGTATCCGGTCGTGTTCTTGATCTCGAACTTGCGGCGGATCCGCTGCGAGAGCTCCTCGTCGGCTTGAAGCGCGTCGCGGATCTCGATCAGGCCGGCGGCCAGCTCGGGCGCACTATCGGCGAACTCCCGCTCGGCGTCGGGTGCCGCCGTGTCGATCACCGCTCCGTTCGCCAGCACGAACGTCATCTCGCGGATCGTCCGGTAGGAGTCCGCGACGACGCCGCAGCGCATTCCGCCGGAGTTGTTGGCGATCACCCCGCCGACGCACGCGATGTCGGTGGAGGCGGGATCGGGGCCGACCCGGCGGCCATGGCGCGCCAGGCGCCGGTTGACGTGCCCGAGCACCATCCCGGGCTGCACGCGCACTCGCCGGCCGTCCTCCTCGACGCGCGCGCGCTGCCAGTACCGGCGCACGTCGACGAGCACGGAATCGGTCTGGCCCTGGCCGTTCAGGGACGTCCCACCGGCCCGGAAGACGAGCGGGGTTCTGCTCTCGGAGGCGAATCGGAGCAGCGCCACGACGTCGCGGACGTCGCGGGGCACGACCACCGCCTTGGGGATCAGCCGGTAGCCACTGGCATCGGAGGCGTACTTGACCAGGTCGATCGCCCTGGTCAGCACCCGCTCGGCGCCGAGCGCCCCGATCAGGTTGGTGCGAAGCGGCTCCGGGGTGCCGCGGGCCACCCACTCCGGGGCGCGGTCGTCGGAGGCCTGGGTGGCCGGGGGCGCGAGACGGGTTGGGTCGGGAGCGAGAAGCGCCATTGCCTCGGCCGGTCGGGCTGCGCGCGCGGGGCCGCCCCTAGCGCCGCCGGGCCGGCTTCATCGTCTCGGTCACACGCTCGACGGGAGCCGGCTTTCCGAACGCCGAGAGCACCTCGGCCGCGGCGCGCTCGCCCGAGCGCACGGCGCCGTCCATGTAGCCGTTCCAGTAATCGGAGGTCTCGGTCCCGGCCCAGTGGATCCGCCCCACCGGCGCGCGCAGCGCCGGGCCGTAGGCGAGCAGCGTGCCGAGCGACGGGATGCCCACGGGACAGCCGCGGGTCCACACCTCGGCCGACCAGTTGGTGTCGAAATACGCGGTCGCGGCGAGGGCCGCGGAGCCGAGCGCCGAGGACTGCGAGCTGAACCAGCTCGAATACTGGTTCAGGACCGCTGAGCGGCGCCCGGCCGGCGACATCGCGTTGAACGTGCGCGCGTTGTCGCCGCCCACGAACCCGAACAGAACGCCGGGCGAGCCGCCCGGCGGAGAGTCGTCGAACGATGCGCTGACCGGTCCGCCCGTGTCGAGGATCTGGCCGGTCAGCCCGTCGTCGCGCCAGAACGGCTTGTCGTACACCGCCGCGACCTTGGTCAGCGTGCCCTGCGGGTAGCGCTGGGTCAGCTGGTCGCGGGCGTACGGGAGCGCCGGCTGGTAGTGAATGCGCCCGGCCAGCACCGGCGGGATCGCCACGATCACACGATCCGCCGTGACCGTGTGGTGGGCGGACTCGACCGTCACCGATGACTTGCCCTGGATGATCTGGGTCACCGGGGAGTTCAGCAGCACGCTCTGGGACCCGAGGTGCTGGGCGACGCGGATCGGGATCAGCTGCGATCCCCCGATGAAGCGCGACTGCTGGGCGCCACCCCGGGTGTCGAAGTTGCGCTCGAACGTGCCCGGGTTCTGCGGGTTGCCCGACGAGGCGATGTAGAAGAGCACGAACAGCAGCGAGAGCTCGCGCGGCTCGGCCCCGAAGATGGGGCGCGTGGCCACGGGCACGAGCGCCTTGAAGCGCGGCGTGGCGCTGTTCTGGTCGACCCACGTCTGGAGCGTCTCGCTGTCCCACTGCTGGGCGCTCGAGGCGGACCACGGTGCCTGCACCGGCACCGAGGTCGACATCTGGTCGAGCTGCTGCACGACCTCGGTGAGCTCGGGGAGGATCGTCGGGTCCGGTGGCGCCGTCCCGGTCTGGCCGGTGTCGCTGTAGCGCAGCGGCTGGATCGCACCGAGCGGATTGTCGACGTTGTTGATGTAGAGATCGTCGCCGTCGTCGTAGGTGGGGAACGTGCCCACCTTCATCGCGTCGGCGAGGGCCATCATCCGGTCCTGGGTGGGCCCCACGAACGTGCCCCCGCGCTCGGACACCTTCCCGCCGCCGAGATCGTGATTCCAGATCCGGCCGCCCACGCGGTCGCGTGCTTCGAGCACCCTGACCGAATGGCCGTTGAGCGCCACGTCCCGGGCCGCGGTGAGACCGGCGATGCCGCCGCCCACGACCGCCACGTCGACCTTGTGCGTCTTCTGCTTGCCGCGCTTGTGGGACTTGGCGGGCTTGTGGGGCTTGGGCTTGCCGGCGGCCTCGGCCGACGCGGGCAGCGCCACCGCGGCGCCGCCGGCGAGCGCGCCGGCGACGAAGCGCCGGCGGGTGGTCTTGTGGTCGTCCTGGTCGCGGAGGCCCGCGGTCTCGTGGTCCGTCATCCCGACACTTCCTCCTTCGGGTCATGCGTGGGCGCGGCGGCGGCCAGCTCTTCGGCCGCCTTCAGGTCGAAGTCTCCGTAGTCCGAGCCGAGGCCCTGGGCAACGAGCGCGGCCACGGCGCAGCCTAGCCTCGCCGCCTCGACCGGACTGCGGTCGAGGGCGAGCCCGCGCAGGAACCCGGCTGAGAAGGCGTCGCCGCACCCGGTGGTGTCCACGACGTCGATGCGGTGGGCGGGGACGCTGTCGGCGCCATGTTCGTCGACGATGATCGCGCCGTCGGCGCCGCGGGTCGCCGCCACGCAGCCGATCCCCTTTTCGAGGAGCGCCCGGCACGCGGGTTCGATCTCGTCCTCGCCGGTCAGCGCCAGCACCTGCTCCTCGTTCGGGAGCAGGTAGTCGAGGTGCGCGAAGGCGGGCGCGACCCACTCGAGGATCGCCGAGGCCTGCTCGGCCGGCGCGAGGATGTCGGCCGAGGTCCTTACGCCGTGCTCGCGGGCGAACGAGAGGATCTTCGCCGCCTCCTCCCCCCCATGAACTCGGGGGCCCCGAGGTGCAGGTAGTCCGCCTGCTCGATCGCCTGCCACGGAGCGTCGGCGGAGGAGTAGGTGGCGTTCGCCCCGACCACGTGGAAGGCCGGCCTCGAGCCGTCGGGGCGGATCGGCAGGACGCTGGCCGAGGTCTGGACGTCCTCGCGCCTTACGAGCAGCGAGGAGTCGACGTTGAAGCGGCTGAGCAGCTTGCTCAGCACGTCGGCGAGCTCGTCGCTTCCGATCGCGCCGGCGCTTCGGACGCTGGCCCCGAGCTTCGCGAGCGTGACCGCGGTGCCCCCAGCCGGGCCGGCCGGGGTGATCCGGATCTCCTCGACCAGTTGGCCGCCCTGGCCCTCGGGGATCGCCTCCACGGGCCGGACCAGGACGTCGACGACGTGCACGCCCAGCGTGATGACGTTCATCGCTGCCTCGCATGGGTGGTCCCGTAGCCGCGCTCGGACACCGCGTGGATGAAGTCCTGCTGCTGGCGCTTGTCGAGCGCGCGCGGTGGCCCGATGGCGGCCGCGCGCCAGTACAGGGCGCAGCCCCACTCGAGCAGCGCCGACTGCGCCGCCGCCGCGTCGAGGTTCGGGCCGTAGGTGATGGCACCGTGGTTGGCCATGAGCGCGGCCGCTCGGCCCTCGAGCGCGGCCACCGTGTTCTCGGCCAGCTCCGGGGTCCCGAAGGTGGCGTAGGGGGCAATCCGGATCGGGCCACCCAGCGCGAGCAGCTGATAGTGGACCACCGGCAGCTCGCCGTCGAGCACGCACGCCACGGCGGTGGCGTATGGCGCGTGGGTGTGGACCACCGCGCCGGCGTCGTAGCGGCGGTACACGCCGAGGTGCAGGGCCAGCTCCGAGGTCGGGAGCAGCTCGCCGTCGACCGGGTCGCCGTCGAGATCGACGACCACGACCTGCTCGGCGGTGAGGGCCGCGAAATCTCCCCCGGTCGGGGTGACGGCGATCAGGTCCTCGATGCGCTCGGAGATGTTCCCGGCGGTCCCGTGCACGAGGCCGTCGGCGGCGAGTTGGCGCGCCGCGGCGGCGATCCGCTCCCGCGACGCTTCAACTGGTGACCCTGCCACCGGGGGGATGCTAACTTGAGTTATTCTTCACTTTCAAGCGAGAGCCGCGTCTTGACAGGGGAAAGCCGACGCCACGAGCACAGGCTGCGCAACGCGCCCACCCAGGCTCGCAGCCGGGAGCGGTTGCGGCGCGTGCTCGACGCAGCCGACGAGGTGCTGGCGGCGGAGGGTGCCGAGGCGTTCACGACCACCCGGGTCGCCGAGGCCGCCGAGGTTCCGATCGGCTCGATCTACCGGTTCTTCCCGGACAAGGAGGCGATCGTCGAGGCGCTCGCGATCCGCTACTGGAGCGACTTCGAGGATCTCGTGGCGGGCGCGGCCGAGACGGACGCGCTCGAGTCGCTGCCGGATGCGGGGTCGTTCGTGATCGATGTGTTGGCGGCGGGGTTCCGATCGCGGCCCGGGTTCCTGGCGCTGTGGTACGGGGGGCTACGGACCGAGGCGGTTCGGGACGCCACCCGCCCCACGCGGGAGGCGATCGCGGCGTCCATCGAGCGGATCCTGGCTCACCACTGGCCGAACGCCTCCGAGCTCGCGCGGGCCACCGCGGCGCAAATGGTGGTGCTGGCCGGGGACGGCCTGCTGCGCGAGGCGTTCCGGCGCGACCGCGCCGGCGACCGCGAGCTGCTCGAGGAGAGCAAGCTGATGCTGCGCTCCTACCTGGCGGCGCGGCTTGGCGAGGTGCGGCCGTGATCCGCGCGCGGTCGCTGGTGGTGTCATGCGTGGTCGGGCTGCTCGCTCTGGGTCCGGGAGTCGCCGTCGCGTCGGCCGCGCGGGGCGACGTCTCGGTCCTGACCCTGGTCCCCAGCCCGTACTTCCCGGCCCTGCCCCACGTCATGGGCAGCGATGTGTACGAGGGCACGTACGACAACCCAGGCGGGGACAACCTGCCCTCGAAGGTGTTCGAGTTCAGCCCGAGCGGCGCGCTGCTGCGCTCGTGGACGGTGCAGGGACAGGACCTCTCCCAGCCCCACGGCGTCCAGGTCGCCGCCAACGACTCCCGCGGCCGGCTGCTCCTGCTCGACAAGACGAGCGGGCGGATCATCCGCCTGGACCCGCGCACGGGCAGCCAGACGCTGTATTCGCAGGTCCCAGACCTCCCCACCTGTGGTCCCACGCAGGGATCGCCCTGCTCCCCGGCGCGCGCCAACCTCCCCCCGATGCCCGACTACGCGGCCTGGGGCCCGGACGGGGGCCTTTACGTAACCGACTATCAGCAGGCGGTGATCTGGCGCATCCCGCCCGGGGGCGGTCCACCCCGCGTCTGGCTCGCCGACCCGCGCCTCGACGGCGGCCCGTTCGGCACGGCCTGCATCACCTTGTTGCCCGACCACCGCACCTTGCTGTTCGACCAGGCGTCCAACGGCGGGCTTGGCACCCTGAACCCGAGCACGGGCAAGCTCTACACAGTGGCGATCGAGCCGAACGGCGGCCCGGGTCCGCTGCATCAGCTGTGGGAGAGCGGTCCCGCCGACGCCCCCGACGGCTGCGCCCTGGCGCGCTCCGGGAACATCTACCTCGCTCTGGTCGGGTCCTCGAACCAGATCGTCGAGCTCTCCGCGAGTGGTCAGGAGATCACGCGCTTCGGCCAGCAGTACACAGGCGCCAACAACTCCCCGGTCCCGTTCGACTCGCCCTCCGGGGTCGCCTTCCTCGGCACCGAGTTGATCATCGCCAACCAGTCCTACTTCGCCGACAACCACTCCAACCAGGCGCTGCTCGCGCTCCAGACCGCCGAACCCGGCCAGCCCGTATACGTGCCCTCCGGCGCGGGCGTCAAGCCGGCCCCCCGCAAGCTGGAGGCGAAGCGGCAAACCGAGCGAGCCAAGAAGCGACCGCACAGCCGCCGCCGCGTATAGAAGCGGCCGCCCGGCCCCACTACACTAAATGAAGTAGATGAGGACGTTCGCGCGCCTTCTGGCCTTCCTGCGCCCCTACCGGGCAGCCGTCGCCTGGTCGTTCCTGCTCGCCTTCGGCGCTATGGGGATGACCGTGCTGATCCCGTACCTGACCGGACGGGCGATCGACACCGTCCGCGTGCACGACCGCCACGCGCTGATCGTATGGGCGATCGCCATCGGTGGCGCCGGCGTGGCCCGCCTCGGCCTGAGCGCCGCCCGCCGGCTTGTCGCCGGCCGGGTGTCGCTCGGCGTGGAGCGCGACCTGCGCAACCGCCTGTACGGACAGCTCCAGCGCCTGGAGCTGGCCTTCTTCGACCGCCAGCAGACGGGCCAGCTGATGTCGCGGGCCACGGTCGATCTGCAATCGGTCCGCTTCTTCCTGGGCTACGGACTGATCTTCATCGCCCAGTCGGTCCTGACGATCGGGCTGGCCGCCGTGGCGATGTTCACCTTGCGCCCGAGCCTGGCGGCGCTGTCGCTGGCGCCGGTGCCGTTCGTGGTGCTGATCGCGTGGCTCTACGGCCGGCGCTCCCGGCCCGCCCTGCAGGAGGCCCAGCAGCGGATCGCCGAGCTGACCGCCGAGGCGGAGGAGAACGTGTCCGGCGTGCGCGTGGTCAAGGCGTTCGCGCAGGAGCGTCGCCAGCTTCAGCGCTTCCAGCACTCGGTCCAGCGGGTGTTCGACCAGCAGCTCCACGCGACCCGGATTCAGGCCCGCTACACGCCGATGATCAGCTTCCTGCCCAACCTGGGCCTCGCGCTGATCCTGCTCGTGGGCGGGCGCGAGGTGATCCACGGGAGCCTGACGATCGGCCAGTTCACCGCCTTCTACGCCTATCTGCTGATGCTGATCTCGCCGATGCGCACCCTCGGCTACATGCTGAGCGCCGCGCAGCGGGCCACCGCGTCGGGCGCGCGCATCTTCCAGGTGCTCGACCGCGAGCCGCAGATCGAGGCGCCGGCGGGCGCCCCGGCGCTGCCCGAGGGCCCGGGCCGGGTGTCGTTGCGCGGGGTGGGCCTGACCTTCGAAGGCTCCGCGCGGCCGGCGCTGAGCGACATCAGCCTGGACATCGAGGCGGGCCAGACGGTGGCGCTCGTGGGAGCGATGGGCTCGGGCAAGACCGCCCTCGTCTCGCTGCTCCCGCGGCTGTACGAGGCGAGCACGGGGTCGGTCCAGATCGACGGGGCGGATGTGGGCTCGATCGACGTGGTATCGCTGCGGCACGCGATCGCGCTGGTCAGCGACGATCCGTTCCTGTTCTCGGCCACCGTGCACGACAACATCGCCTACGGCCGGCCCGAAGCGACGCGCTCGGAGGTGGTGCAGGCCGCCCGCCTGGCCCAGGCGGACGGGTTCATCCAGGCGCTGCCGAAGGGTTACGAGACGATGGTCGGCGAGCGCGGGCTGACCCTGTCGGGCGGTCAGCGCCAGCGGATCGCCATCGCCCGCGCGATTGCCGCCAACCCGCGCATCCTCATCCTGGATGACGCCACCTCCTCGGTCGACGCCTCGACCGAGCAGGAGATCAAGCAGGCGCTGCGCGCGGTGATGGCCGGCCGGACCACGATCGTGATCGCTCACCGGCTGTCCACGATCGCCCTGGCCGATTCGATCGTGGTGCTCCAGGACGGGCGCGTGGCCGCGCACGCGGGGCACGACGAGCTGCTCGAGACCTCGCCGCTGTACCGCGAGATCGTCGAGAAGGGCATGCCCGATCAGGTATTCATGACGCGCAAGGCTGTCGGGGCGGTGGGGCTGTGAGGTGGTCGCTGCGCGATCGCGGGGACACCGACGCCCGGCCGCGCCGCCGCACACACGGGCGCACGCGCAAGCTGCGCGGTCTGCTCCGGCTGCTCTCCCCGTATCGGTGGCGCGTCCTGGCGATGATCGTGGCCCTGGTGAGCGCCACGGCCGCCGCGCTGGCTCCGGCGCCGCTGGCCAAGCTGGCCATCGACGACGGCATCCGCCGGCACGACGTGGGGAGCCTCGACGTGATCGTCGGCGTGTTCCTGGTCTCGGCCCTGGTCTACGCGGTGGCGTCCTACGCCCAGACCTACCTGGTGGGCTGGGTCGGTCAGAGGACGCTCCAGGACCTTCGCGTCCAGCTGTTCACCCACCTCCAGCGCCTGTCGATTGGCTTCTACTCGCGCAATCGCGCCGGCGTGATCATCTCGCGGATCACCAACGACGTCGAGGCGCTCGATCAGCTGGTCGAGGACGGCATGGCGACGCTGTTCCAGTCCGGGCTCACCCTGATCGGCGTCGTGGTGATCCTGATCGTCCTGGACGCCCACCTGGCGCTGCTCACGTTCCTTGCGCTGCCCATTCTGTTTGTCGGCGGGGTGGCGTTCAGGATCGCCTCGGCCGGGGCATATCGGGCCACGCGCGAGAAGATCGCGGCGATCACGGGATATCTGCAGGAGACCCTGTCCGGAATCCGCGTGGTCCGCGTGTTCGGACAGGAGCCGCGCCACATCGAGCGCTTCCGCGAGCTGAACGAGGAGAACCGGGCGGTCAACATGACCACGGTCAACCTCAACGCCGCCTATTTCCCAGCCGTCGAGTTCCTCTCGGCGCTGGTCACGGTCGAGATCCTGGCGGTCGGCGGAATCGAGGCGATAAACGGCCACGCGTCCACCGGGGTGGTGTTCGCGTTCATCGCCGCGCTGAACAACTTCTTCGACCCGATCCAGCAGCTCTCGCAGCTCTACACGACCTACCAGTCCGGGATGGCGGCGCTGGACAAGATCTTCGAGCTCCTCGACGAGGCGCCCGAGCTGATCGATGCGCCGGATGCGCTCGAGCTTGCCCGGGTCCGCGGCGAGGTCCGCTTCGACCATGTCTCGTTCCGCTACGGCGAGGGCGACGACGCGGAGTGGGCCCTTCGGGATGTCGACCTCGTCATTCCCGCCGGCCAGACGGTGGCTCTGGTCGGCGCCACCGGCGCCGGCAAGTCGACGTTCGCGAAGCTGGCCGCGCGCTTCTACGACCCGACCGACGGAGCCGTGCTCGTTGACGGCTGCGACCTGCGCGCGGTGAGCGCTCATTCGCTGCGCTCCCAGATGGGGATCGTTCCCCAGGAGGCCTTCCTGTTCAGCGGCACGATCCGCGAGAACATCGCCTTCGGCCGGCCCGATGCCACCGACGAGCAGGTCGCGTCCGCCGCGCATGCGGTGGGGGCGGCCGATTTCATCGGCCAGCTCGAGCACGGCTACGACACCGAGGTCGGCGAGCGCGGCGTGCAGCTCTCCGCAGGCCAGCGCCAGCTGGTCGCGTTTGCCCGAGCGCTCGCCGCCGACCCGCGGATCCTGGTGCTCGACGAGGCGACCTCCAACGTCGACGTGCACACCGAGAGCCTGATCGAGCAGGGGCTGCGGCGGCTGGTCGCGGGCCGGACCGCGATCGTGATCGCCCACCGGCTCTCGACGATCCGTCACGCGGGGCGGATCATCGTGCTCGAGCACGGGCAGATCGTGGAGCAGGGCACGCACGACGAGCTGATCGAAGCGCAGGGCCGCTACTGGCGGCTGTATCGCGATTGGGCCGAGCAGGCCAGCGCCGCATAGTGCCCGACGCAGTCGTCTGCGGATTGGCGATCGCTGCCGTCAAGGGCACCCGGCTGCGCCCGGTCGAGCGGATCCGGCTCGAATCGGCCGGCGTGCGCGAGAACCGGCGCTTCTACGTGATCGACGCGCGAAACCGGATGCTCAACGCCAAGCAGCTCGGCGAGCTGCAGACCGTGGTCGCCGACTACTCCGACAGCGAGCGGCAACTGACGCTGACCTTCCCGGATGGTCGAGCGGCCGGCGGAGAGGTCGCTCTCGGAGACCCGATCCGAACACGGTTCTTCTCGGGCGAGGTCGAGGCCCGCCCGGTCGAAGGGCCGTGGTCGGAGGCGCTCAGCGAGCACGTTGGGCAACCGCTCCGGCTGGTCGAGCCGGTCGACGGCAGCGCCGTGGATCGCCGGTCCAAGGGCGCCGCGTCGCTCATCTCGCGCGCGTCGCTTCACCGATTCGCCTCGGAGGCGGCACAGGATCGGCTCGACTCGCGCCGCTTCCGGATGCTGATCGAGGTCGACGGCGTGGACGCCCACCACGAAGATCGGTGGGTGGGCCAGAGGATGCGCGTCGGCGGCGCAGTGCTCGCCTGGTCCGGTCATGTGGGCCGTTGCCTCATCACCAGCCGGGACCCCGAGACGGGCGAGATCGACCTGCCGACGCTGGACGTCCTCGGCGCGTACCGCACCGGCCTCGACACCACAGAGCCGCTGCCGTTCGGGATCTACGGGCGAGTGCTCGAGCCGGGGATCGTCAGCCTCGGCGACCCGGTGGCGCTCGACGGCTAGTCTGGGAGCCATGAGCGAACAGCAAATCGTCGACGCCGCGGCCGGTGCGGCCGGCGCGGCCGGCGCGGCGGATGCGGCGGGTGCGGCGGGTGCGGCGGGTGCGGCGACCGAGCGGCGAGTCAGCATCGACGTGGCGGATCACGTGGCCGTCGTCACCCTGACCCGGCCCGAGAAGCACAACGCGCTGGACGTGCCGATGTTCGACGGGATCATCGGGGCGGCCGAGCGACTCGCCTCGGAGCCCGGAGTGCGTGCGGTCGTGCTGCACGGCGACGGGCCGAGCTTCTGCTCGGGCCTGGACATCGTGAGCATCCTGTCCACGGGCGGAGGGATCGAAGGGCTCACCGACCGAGCCCGCGGGGAGAACCCGAACTGGTTTCAGCGCGCGGCCTACGAATGGATCCGCCTGCCGGTGCCGGTGATCGCCGCGATTCACGGCCACTGCTTCGGCGGCGGGCTTCAGATCGCGCTCGCGGCCGACATCCGCTTCGTCGCCCCGGACGCGCGGCTGTCGGTGATGGAGACCCGCTGGGGCTTGATCCCGGACATGTCGATCACGCGGACGCTGCCGCGGCTGGTCGGGATCGACGTGGCCAAGGAGCTGACCTACACCGGCCGGGTGATCAGCGGCCGCGAGGCCCACGAGCTCGGCCTCGCGACCCACGTCTCCGAAGATCCGCTATCCGGTGCACGCGAGCTTGCAGGCGAGATCGCCGGCCGCTCGCCCGACGCGGTGCGGGGCGCCAAGCGCCTGTTCGACGCGGCGTGGACCGGTCCGGCGCAGGAGACACTGGCCCTCGAGGCCGAGATCCAGATCGGGCTGATCGGCGCGCCCAACCAGCTCGAGGCGGTCCGATCCAGCATGACCAAGGAGCCGGGCGAGTTCGTCGATCCGAGGTGACGCCGAGCGGCAGGACTAAACTCGGGTCGGTGGAATGTCCATGCACGTACGGCTGAGCGTTCGACCCGCCGATACCCACGCATAGAGATGCCCTCGCAGCCATCTACCGATCCCGCAGCCAAGCTCACCGTTCTCTGCATCGAGAACGATCCGGCCTGCCTGTCGCTCATCGAGCGGACGGTCGGGGGCCGGGCGCAGATGGAGCTGCTGCTTGCGACCGACGGCGTCCTCGGCACCGAGCTCGCCCGCCGCCATCAGCCCGACCTGGTCGTGGCCGATCTCGACGTCGACGGCATCGGTGGCGAGGAGGTGCTGGCGCGGCTGCAGGCCGACCCGTGCACCCGATCGGTGCCGGTGATCGTCAGCGGCGAGGCGTCGCCCGCCCTGAGCAGCCGGCTGATCGGCCGGGGCGCCCAGAGCTACCTGCCGAAGCCGCTCGACGCGGCCGAGCTCGTCCGCGCGATCGAGCACGGCGTCGAGTTGCCGAACGCCGCCTGAGGCGAGAGGGAGCCGTCGGGGGCACGGCTATACTCGCGCACTGGCGGTCCTCCACTGGACCCGCAAAACAAGTGCATCTGCGGGGTGGAGTAATCGGCAACTCGCCAGGTTCTGGCCCTGGAATTCAAGGTTCGAGTCCTTGCCCCGCAGCCTCCGGCTAACGTCCATGCGGTGCGTGTACTAGGCGTTCCGATCGAGCCGCCTCAGTCGATCGTCAACCGGATCGTGAGCGACGTTGCCGCGACGGCGCGGCTGGCGCGCTCGGCGCCGGCACGGCTGGACCGGATCCTCGAGCTTGGCGAGGAGATGGCCGACATCGCGCGCAGCGTGCTCGCGATCGCCGAGCGCCTCGACGCGAGGGCCGAGGCCGCGCTCGAGCTCGGCGAGCGTCTCGACCGTCGGGCGGGGGAGCTGGTCGAGCTCGGCGGGCGCATCCAGGAGCTCGGGAAGCAGGTGGACGAGCGCGGGGCGGAGATCGTCGATCGCGCGAATCGCGTCACCGAGACCGGGGCGGAGTTGATCGCCGTGCTGCCGGCGTTCGAGCGGGCGGTGGAGATGGCCACGCCGCTCGAGGGCGCCATCGATCGCTTCGGCCGCCTGGTCGACCGGCTCCCGGGCGGCGCTGCGCGCCGGCGAGCCGAGCAGGCGGCCGAGACGGCGGACTCGGCGCGCCGTGAGGCCGAGGAGGCGGCTGCCGCGGCCGAGAACGGGAGCTAGGCGCGGTGGGTCCGGGCTCAGGCCGAGGCGCGTGAGCTAGCTCGGAGCCGCGCCGTTGGGCGCGAAGTGCGGCGTGATCTGCGACTCGAGGCCCGGGTCGAGGATCAGCAGCACCTGGTCGCCGGGCTCGATCACCGAATCGGCCTTCGGGACGAAGCCGGCTCCGCCCCGCAGCACGGAGATGATCAGGGAGCCATCCGGCAGCGTCACATCCTGCACCCGCTGACCGGCGGCGTTTGACCCTTCGCCGACCTCCACCTCGATGATCTCGAGGTGCTCCTCCTCGAGCGCTAGCAGCTGCACCAGGCCGTACTCGGGCACCTCGTGCTCGATCAGGCGCAGGATCAGGTCGGTGGCCGACACCGCCGGCTGGATGCCGAGCAGCCGGAAGTGCTGGAGGTTGCGCGGGTTGTTCACCCGCGCCACGATCCGCTGGACGCCGTACTTCTCCCTGGCCACCTGGCAAATCAGGATGTTGTCCTCGTCGTCACCGGTGACCGCGATCACCAGATCGGCTCGTTGGATACCGGCGCGCTCCAGCACCCAGAGCTCGGTCGCGTCGCCGTACTGGACCGCGTGCTCGAGCTCCTCCTCGACGACCCGGTAGCGGGCGTGATCGGACTCGATCAGCGTCACCTCGCGCTCCTTGGCGATGAGCTCTCGCGCCAGGTTCCACCCCACCTTCCCGGCGCCGGCGATGATCACGTACATAGCGCCAGGCTCCTCAGGCGAGAGCGACCTCGGTGGCCTGGTCTATGGCCACCTGGGTGGGGCAGATAGTCAGGAGGCCCTGCTCGGCATACCAGCCGGCCCGGCCCGGATCGGCCACCCGCACCACCACGCGCGGCACCTTGAACCTGCGCTGGGCGATCTGGGCGATCACGAGGTTCGTATTGTCCCCTCGCGTCGCGGCCAGGAAAACGTCTGCCTCATCGATCCCGGCCTCGATCATCGCGTCGATCTCCAGGGCCGTCCCGACGGTGAACCGCCCGCCGGCATCCTCCCAAGTCGTCGACTGGTCCTTGTCAAGCCGCTCGTGCGAGAGCGGATCGCTGTCGAGCACCGACACATCGTGCCCCGCGTCGAGCGCCCGCTTGGCCACGGCCGACCCAACGCGCCCGGACCCGACGATCAGAATGAACATGCCCGCACTCTACCCACTTCGGTGCCTTCCGCTCCCGCGGTTTTGCGGCCCGCGACGGCCCTCGACGGTCCCGCGCAGCCGGCCAGATCGACGGAGTACCGAAGCCTAAGTGATGATCGGGATGATCAAGAGAGCGACGATGTTCGCCACCTTGATCATTGGGTTGATCGCGGGCCCGGCGGTGTCCTTGTAGGGGTCTCCGACCGTGTCGCCGGTGACCGCGGCCGCGTGCGCCTCTGATCCCTTTCCGCCGAACGCGCCGTCCTCGATCAGCTTCTTGGCGTTGTCCCAGGCGCCGCCACCCGAGGTCATCGAGATGGCCACGAACAGGCCGACGACGATCACCCCGATGAGCAGGCCGCCGAGCGCCTCGACGCTGATCAGGCCGACGATCAGCGGGATCAGGATCGGAATCAGCGAGGGCAGGATCATCTCGCGCTGGGCCGCGCGGGTGACCAGGCCGACGGCGGCGCCGTACTCGGGCTGCTCGGTGCCGGCCATGATTCCCGGCTTCTCGCGGAACTGGCGGCGGACCTCCTCCACCACCGCGCCGCCGGCGCGTCCGACCGACTGCATCGCCAGGGACGCGAACAGGTAGACCATGAGGCCGCCGATCAGCAGCCCGATCAGGACCGGCGGGCTGCCGATCGCGAAGTTGTACGACTTGTTCGCCGGGAGCGAGTCCTGGAAGGCGTTGAACAGCACGAGCGCGGCGAGCGCGGCCGAGCCGATCGCGTATCCCTTGGTCACCGCCTTGGTGGTGTTGCCCACCGCGTCGAGCGGATCGGTGACGTTCCGCACCTCTTCGGGCAGGTCCGCCATCTCGGCGATTCCGCCGGCGTTGTCGGTGATCGGGCCGAATGCGTCGAGCGCCACGATCAGCCCGGTGAGCGACAGCTGGGCCATCACCGCGATGCCGATCCCGTAGATGCCGTGGGTGCCGCCGCCGGTCGAGCCTCCTGCCAGCTTCCAGGCGCCGAGGATGCCGAGCGCGATCACGATCGCTGGGGGCGCCGTCGACTGCAGGCCCTGAGCCAGGCCCTGGATGATGTTGGTGGCGTGGCCGGTCTGTGACGCCCGCGCGGTGCTCTTGACCGGCGCGAAGCGCGTCGAGGTGAAGTAGTCGGTGATCACGAACAGGCAGGCGGTGACGCCGATGCCGATCAGCGCGCACAGGTAGTACTTCCACCAGTGCGGCGCGGCCGCGTTGCCCGAAGTGAAGTGCAGGTCGCGCATCATCCAGTAGGTGATCGGGATGAACGCGAGCGCGGCGAGTCCGCCCGAGACGATCAGCCCCTGGTAGAGGGCGCGCTCCACGTTCCCGACGCGCGACTTGACCGCGAACGTGCCGATGATCGAGGCGACGATCGAGACGGCGCCGAGCACGAGTGGGTAGAGCGCCACGGAGGACTGCTCGTGGAAGAGCAGCACGCCCAGGAGCATCACCGCCACCGCGGTGACCGCGTAGGTCTCGAACAGGTCGGCCGCCATGCCGGCGCAGTCGCCTACGTTGTCCCCCACGTTGTCGGCGATCACAGCCGGGTTGCGCGGGTCGTCCTCCGGGATGCCGGCCTCGATCTTGCCCACCAGGTCGGCGCCGACGTCGGCTGCCTTGGTGAAGATGCCGCCGCCCAGACGGGCGAACACTGAGATCAGCGAGCCGCCGAAGCCGAGTCCGATGAGCGCGTCGACGGCGTGCTTGGTGCTCTCCCCGGCGATCCAGGTGAGGATCCCGTAGTACGCGGATACGCCGAGCAGCGCCAGGCCGACCACCAGCAGGCCGGTCACCGCGCCACCGCGGAACGCCACGTCGAGGGCACGCGAGACGCCCGCGCGGGCCGACTCGGCGACGCGGGCGTTCGCCCGCACCGAGACGTTCATGCCGATGTAGCCGGCGGCCGCCGACAGCGCCGCCCCGATCAGGAAGCCGATCGCGACGCGGATGTTCTGAAGCGGGATCAGCAGGATGAACACCAGCACCCCGACCGCCGCGATCGTCGTGTACTGCCGGTTCAGGTAGGCGCGCGCGCCCTCCTGCACCGCCGCCGAGATCGTCCGCATGGCCTCGTTGCCCGGCGACAGAGCGAGCAGCGCGCGGGAGGTGACCACGCCGTATACGACGGCGGCAGCAGCGCAGACGAGCGCGATGATGACGCCGTGGTGCGCTAGGAAGCTAGACAAGAAGGCCCTCCGGAGGAATCGTCTTTCGTGAGGCGCGCGGGAAAGCGCAGCCGAGAACTGAAAAAGGCCGCCGCCCGGTTAACGAGCGGAGGCCCGGATTAAGGACGGCGCGGGAGTCTAGCAGCGCCGCCGGTGCAACGCTTCTCTGAATTCCGGTTCATTGCCCTGGCACCCAGAGTCGACCGCTGCGCTGAGCCGGTCCGGGCTCCCCGGGGCGCGTCGGCTCAGGCGCCGGCTGCTCCGGACTCGCCGGGTCCCGTGGGAGCTCCTCCACCGCCCTCACCCGCCTGGCCGCCGGCGCCCGGCCCCCCGGCCTCACCGCCGGCGCCACCGATCCTCACGAACGCCAGCTGGAGCTGCGAGAGCGCCGAGCGGATCTGGTCGATCTGCTCGGGCGCGGTCTGTTCGAGCACCGGCATCAGCGCGCGCAGGGACTCGATCGCCAGCCTGACCTGGCCGGGGTCGCGTTCGTCTTCGGTGCCGGGGGCAAGGCCGGTCCGGCGCATCCCCACGTTGACGAGCGCCACCACGTTGTCGATCAGGATGTGCTCGACTCGCAGCTCCTTGAGCTGGGCCTCGTAGGCCGCCCGGAGCTCCTCCTCCGACGGCGCGCCCGGCCCGCCGGCTCCTGCGCTGGTCGCCTCGCCGGCACTCACGACGTCACCTGCCGCATCGCGTGACCTCCACGACCGGAGCATACGTCTCGCGCGTCGCCGCCACCGTCGCGGCGAACACCTCGCCCAGCGCCATCCCGGACTCGCTCATGCGCAGCTGCCGCTGCGCGCCGTTCAGGGCCGGCAGCTCGACCTCCAGTCCGAGCTCCTCGCGCATCGGCGCGGTCCAGGCGAGCAGCCGCTCGAGCGCCTGGCCGGCCGGGTATAGCTCGCCGTGCTCCAGGTCGATCAGCTCGCCCTCCAACCCGAACCGGATCGCGCGCCAGAAGTTCTCCTCGATCAACCTCCGCGGCAGGTCCGCAAACGGCCGGCCCTCGTCTAAGTCGCGCGCCGCCTGGGCCACGCACGCCACGATCAACCCCGCCAGGGCGTCCGATTCGCCGGCCGTCGTCTGCGTGTCGCAGATCCGGACCTCGACCGTCCCGAACGCGAAATGGGGCCGGATCGACCACCACACCTGGGTGTACTCGACGATCGATCGCGTGCGCATCAGGAAGTCGATGTACGAAGCGAATGGATCCCACCCCCCGAAGGCATCGGGAATCCCGCAGCGCGGAAAGCTCTTGGTGAAGATCTGCGAGCGAACGCTGTGCAGCCCCGACGCCCGTCCGTCCAGGAACGGCGAGTTCGCCGAGATGGCGAGGAGCACGGGCAGCACCGGGCGCAGCCGGTCGCACACCCGGACCGCGCGGTCGGCGCCGCGAACCCCCACGTGCACGTGCAGCGCAAAGGTGTTGTTGCGCCACGCCACCCACTTGAGGCCCTCCTCCACCCGGCGATAGTGATCGGTCTGGATGATCAGCTGCTCGCGGTAGTCGGACCACGGGTGGGTGCCGGTCGATCCCAGCGCGATCCCAAGCTCGCCCGCCAAGGCAAACAGCCGCTGACGCGCGCACCGCTGGGCGCCCGCCGCCGCCGCGAAGTCCTCCCCCCGGCCCGACCGGATCTCGATCTCCGACGAGATCAGCTCACCCGATACCGAGCCCGCCAGCACCGTGTCGGCGTCGCATGCGCGCCGGAGCTCGTCGTAGCGCTGGACCAGCCCGAGCTCGACCGGGTCGAGCAGCGCGAACTCCTCCTCCACCCCCACGGTGAAGTCGGTCGAGGCGTCGAACGCCGCGCGAGCGGTTTCCAGGTCGAGGGCCACGTCCCGAGCTCGGGTCAGGTCAGATAGAAGTAAAGGGCGTAGAGCAGATCGACGGCCGGACTCGAAGTGTGCACCGTCACCTCGGGCGGGACCTGAAGCAGAGCGTCAGAGTAGTTGAAGATGATCTTGACGCCCGCGTCGGCCAGGTCGTCGGCCAGCGCCTGGGCGGCGCCGGCGGGGACCGCGAGCACGGCGACGACGATGTCCTCCTCCTCGACGACCCGGGGCAGCTCCGACATCGCGACCACGCTCAGCGAGCCGATGCGGGTGCCGACCTTCTGCGGATCGGCATCGAACACGGCCACGACCCGGAAGCCGTGGTCGGCGAAGATGTCTGACGTGGCGATCGCGGTGCCGAGGTGGCCGGCGCCGAACAGCGCGATGTTGTGCTGCCCCGAGGTCCGCAGGATCTTGCGGATCTGGGTCACCAGCGACTCGACGTTGTATCCCACCCCGCGCTTGCCGAACTTGCCGAACCCCGACAAGTCACGCCGGATTTGGGTGGAATTCACGTGCGTGTAGTCCGCGAGCTCCTGTGAGGAGATCGTCTCCTTACCCATCTTGCGCGCCTGCGTCAGAACCTGAAGGTAACGTGACAGTCGCGCTGCGACGCCTAACGAGAGCTTCTCCGCGGCCATGCCGCTTTGTGGAGTCTCGCTACCGCGGCCGACCGTGTAGCTCATCCGGCTCTCACCTGACCGAGGCGCCGCTCCAGCTCTTCCTCGTCCACGAACAGCTCGAATTGCTCCACTCCGTCGATCGTAACGACTGGGATGCGCTCAAGATAGGCGCGCAGCAACACCTCGTCGCTCTCGATGTCGCGCTCGTGTAACACGAACTGACAGCGCGCACGAACTCGCTCGAGCACGCGGCGCGCGTCGTCGCACAGGCAGCAACCTTCACGGCCGTACAGGACCACGGTCCTCATCGCGCCGCGAGCGCTCGCTCTCCCGTGGCATACACGTCCAGCGACAGGTACTCGGGATAGGGCACTGCCTCCACATAACGACCGGCGCTCGCAATCATTGCGGCGTTGTCAGTGCAAAGCGACACAGGCGGCACGTCCAGCTCGACGTCGAGCGCGGCCAGCCGCTCGCGCAGCGGTCCGTTGGCCGCGACCCCGCCCCCCACGGCCAGGCGCCGAAGCCCCGTCTCGGCCAGCGCCCGCTCGACCCGAAGGGCCAGCGCCTCGACGATCGCCCGCTGATAGGAGGCGGCCAGGTCCGCCCGCCGGCGCTTCGCCTCGGCCTCACCCAGGTCACGCACGCGATACAGAAGCGCGGTCTTGAGCCCGGCGAAGGAGAAGTCGAGCCCCCGCACCCGCTCTCCGATCGGGAACTGAAACGCGCCGGGGTCGCCCTCGCGCGCCAAACGCTCCAAGGCGGGACCGCCGGGATATCCGAGCCCGAGCAGCCGCGCCCCCTTGTCGAACGCCTCGCCGGCTGCGTCGTCCAGCGTCTGGCCGATGACCTCGAAGTCGGGGCCTCGATCGAAGACCCGCGCCAGCAGCGTGTGTCCGCCGCTCGCGACCAGGCTCAGGAACGGCGGCTCGAGCGGCGACTCCCCGAGGAAGCCCGCCGCCACGTGCCCGTGCAGGTGGTCGACCGGAGCGAGCGGCAGACCGAGAGCGCCCGCCAGTGCCTTGGCCGTCGAGAGCCCCACCAGGAGCGCCGCCACCAGCCCCGGACCCACGGTCACTGCGACCATCTCCAGATCCTCCAGCGCGACGCCACCACGTTCGAGCGCCTCGTCCACCACGTGCCCGATCAGCTCCAGGTGATGGCGGGAGGCGATCTCCGGCACCACGCCGCCGTAGCGATCGTGTACGCCCTGCGAGGAGATGACGTTGGCCCGGATCACCCCATCCCACGTGACCACGGCCGCGCACGTGTCGTCACAGCTCGTTTCGATCGCGAGGATCACGCCGTCTGGCCGGGGGTCGAGGCCGTCTGGGCGGTGCGCCACATGATCATCGCGTCCTCGCCCGTGTCCTGGTAGTAACGGCGGCGCGTGCCGGCGGGGCGAAAGCCGAAGCGCTCGTACAGCGCGATCGCCACCGCGTTGGACGGGCGCACCTCGAGCGTGTACGACTCCTCGGCCCCGGCCCGCTCGAACATCTGCTCCAGCAGCGCACTGGCGATGCCGCGGCGGCGCAGCGCAGGATCGACGGCGATGTTCATCAAGTGCCACACGTCGGCGTAGCGCGAGCAGATCAGATAGCCCGCCACCCGCTCACGGGCCTGCCGATCGACCGCGTCGCCGCCGTCGAACGCGGCCAAGCACACGCCGGAGGGCTTGGACAGTTCGAGCACGAACATGGCCAGCGACCACGGCGTCGGAAACGCGCGACGCTCGATCGCGATCACCTGGGGGAGGTGCGAGTACCCGAGGGTCCGAATCGTGACGGGATGCGTGGTCATTGCGATTGGGCGGCGCGACGGGCCAACTCGGCGTCCGGAAGGCGCATGTACTGAGGAGCGACCTGTTCGGGCGCTTCGCCGCGCAGACACCGAGCGAGCATGCAATGGCTGATCGCCGTCACCCGATGGAGCTCTGCGTCGTCCTCCGGGACCGATGCCCCGGAGCGCTCGAGAACTGCTCTGAATGCTAGCGCCCCGTCCCCGATCGCCAGGATGGGCAGAGGGAGCTCGACGACGAGCTCGGCGAGCGCCTCCGGCGCTACCACACGCGCGCGGAGCAGCGCCGGCTGTGGGCCCCGAACTTCCCCCGCACGCCACCCCGCCACGAACGCCTCGCCCCGTCGTGCGTCGATCACCGCAAGCACGGTTCCGGCTTCCGCCACCTCCTCGGCCCCGAGCGCGAGCGACCGGAGCGTCGAGACGCCGATCAGCGGGATCCCCCGCGCGCGGGCCAGTGCCCGAGCCGTGGCGATCCCGATGCGCAGGCCGGTGAACGTTCCCGGCCCGACGCCGACCGCGATCCGCTCAACCTCCGACCATCCGATGCCGCCGCGCTCGAGCAGCCCGGCGGCAAGCGGCATCAAACGCGTCGCGTGCCCCGGCCGGCCTCCGGGCTCCGGGTCATCCCGGGCCTCCAAGAACCCGTCGCCGAGGCCGCACAGCGCCACCGCGGTGGCGCGAGTGGCGGTGTCGAAGGCGAGCGTGATCACGCGATCTCCACGAGCCGCCGATCCCCCCCGCCGTGCTCGATTCGCACGCGCGCGGCGATCCGCCCGAACCGCGCCACGGCCCCATCCGGCCACTCCACGAACGCGATCGCGTCGGGCCCCACATAGTCGGCGAGCAGCTCGGGGTCCTCCTCCTCACCCAGATCGGGCACCCGGTACAGGTCTAGGTGCGAGACCGGCACCGGAGCGCCGTAGCGCTGCCCGATCGTGAACGTCGGGCTCGTGACCACCGCCTCGACGCCGAGCGCGCGGCACGCGCCGCGCACGAACGTCGTCTTGCCCGCACCGAGCTCGCCCTCCACCAGGACCACGTCGCCGGCTCGGAGCCGGCTTGCGAGCCGCGCGCCGAGCGCCTCCGTCTGCTCGGGCGTGCTGGTCTCGTGGCGCTCCGCCATGCCGTCGCATCACTGTAGAGAAGGCGCAGACCCCGACGATTGGCCGCATCGTCCGCTACCTTCATCGCCGATGAGGAATCCTCGGGCGGACACGCAGGGGCCGACGGGGCGCCTGACCGCGCTCCGGGCACGCTACGAGCCCCAGCTGGCGAACCTCCGTGGGTCCGACACCGCCAAGGCGGCGGGCCTGGCCGGCGCGATGGTGATCAACAACGTGGTGGCGCTCGGGTCGGTGGTCGTGTTCGCGCGCCTGCTCAGCGACTACGGCTCGCTGGCCGCGCTGGTCAGCTACTTCCTGATCCTGGCCGTGGCCGGATATGCCATGCAACTCGCCACCGCGCGCGAGGCCGTGCTGGGTCATCTCGGCGTCGGTCCGGCGCTGGCCGCAACGGTGCGCAGCTGGACCAAGTCGATCCTCCTGTTCACCGCGGTGATGACCGTCGTCTCGTTCCTGCTGCGAGCGCCGATCGCCTCCGCGGTGGGGGTCAAGCAGCAGTGGGCCGCCGCGCTGGGCATCCCCGCCGGATGCCTCTACCTGTTGCTGTGCATCATGCGCGGCGTCCTCCAGGGGCTCGGCGACTATCGCGCCGTCGGCATCAGCCTGGTCGGCGAGCAGACCGCCAGGCTAATCACCGGAGCCATCCTGGCCGCGGCCGGGCTCGGCGTGACCGGCGCCTACATAGGAACTCCCCTGTCGTTCGTGGCGATGATGATCTACTGCGCGGTGCCGTTGCGCCAGCGCCTCGGGCGCGCCGCCCCCGACGAGCCACCCGCGCTCGGCCTGTGGGAGCACGTCCGCCAGGCGTGGGTCCCGATCGCCTCGCTCGCGGTGATCGCGGTCCTCCAGAACATCGACATCATCGTCGGAAAGCACCGCTTCTCGACCGACGTGGCCAGCTCATACGGCGCCACTGCGCAGGCCTCGAAGGTGCCGATCTGGGTCGCCATGGGAGTCGGGTTCTATCTCGTCCCGGAGGTTTCGCGCCGCCGCGCCGCAGGCGAGGACACGCGTCCGGTGCTGGCCAAGTCGCTCGGGATCATCGCCGTGGCCGCGGCGCCCTGCCTGCTGATCTACGCGGCCGTGCCCCGGCTGCTGCTGCGCCTGGCGTTCGGACCCAAGCGGCTGCTCGCGGTCGACTCGCTGCTGATTCTCGGAGTGGCCTTCACCCTGCTCGCGGCGACCTACCTGGCCATCCAGTACATGCTCGCGCTCAAGCGCACCTGGTTCCTGGCCGCGATCGCCGTGGTGGCCGTGGCCGAGCCGTTCTTCCTGCTGCTCGCCCCCCGAAGACCCGCCGGGTTCGCGGCGGTCGTCGTCGCGGTGCAGGCGGCTGGGGCGCTGGTGGCGTTCGGGCTGGCGCTCCGGCGAGAGCGACCACCGCCGGCCACCGAGCCACCGGACCCCGCAGCCACCGAGCCAGACCTCGTACCCGCGTCGAGCGTGTAAGCGGGCCGGGCTGGATGTCCCGGCCGTGGTGACACGCCCTGGCGCGCCGGCGCCGGCCCGGATAGGGTCGGCCCGACAACCCCGAGCGAAGGGAGTGATGTGGCCGTCACCAAGATCATCGAGCTCGTCGGCAGCTCGCGGGAGGGCTCGGACGCAGCTGTCAAGGCGGCCTTGGAGGAGGCCAGGCAGACCTTGCGGGGCGTCCGCGCCCTGGACGTGGTCTCGGTCGGGCTGAGGGGCGAGAACCTCGACGAGTGGCGCGCGCTCGTCCGTATCTCGTTCCTGATCGAGCGCGTGAGCGAGCAGGGCTAGAACAGGCCCAGCTGAGCCGCCGGCTCCGGTTCGACCAACGCCGGCGGCTCCTCCGGCTCGCCGACGGGCTCGAGCTCGATGTCCGGCAACGGCTCGAGCGCCGGGGGCTGCTCGGGCGGCCCCTGCGCCAAGAGCTCCGGGATACGCTGGAAGTCGCCGCGCAGCGTCTGGAGCATCGACGGCGTGTAGAGCGCCGCCGCCGGGTGGTACAGCGGGTATAGCCGCACCGCGCGCGTGCCGATGATGCGCACCTCCTCGCGCCCGTGCAGGCGCGAGATGCCCATCGTGTCCTCGCGCAGCAGCTTGGTCGAGAAGTTGCCCAGCGTGCAGATCACGACCGGCTCGATCAAGTCGACCTGTCCGCGCAGGTAATCCTGGCACGCGGCGATCTCGTTGGGGTGGGGATCGCGATTGTCGGGAGGGCGGCACTTCAAGGTGTTGCAGATCCACACCTCCTTGCGCTCCAGCCCGATCTCCCTCAGCAGCTTCTCGAGCAGCTTGCCCGCCTGGCCGACGAACGGCAGGCCCATCCGATCCTCGTTGGCCCCCGGGGCCTCACCCACGAACATCAGATCGGCGTCGGCGTTGCCGGCGCCGAACACGACTTGGGTCCGGGTGCGGTGGAGCGGGCAGCGCATGCAGCCCCGGGCCTCCTCGTAGACGACCTTCAACGCCTCGCGGCGCTCGGCGGCAGTCCTCACGCCGGCGATGGTAAACCGCGACGGCGACGCTTCGGGGGTGTCTGGACGAGGAGGGGCGCAAAACCCACGACATACCGCGCTTTCTCGCCTCCCCCACTCCCAGTGTGAGATGCGACACGTTCCGGTTCGACGGTCGTCGTACGGGTATCCTCGAGGCCGAGGCCGTCACCGTCATTTGGGACGGACCTTGAGCCGCATCTCCAAACCTCATCGCCGACCGGTATCTCCGATGCGAGAACTGGACCGGACTCCTCCCTCCTCCGACACCCCTGCCTATATCCGCCTGGCCATCGTGGGTCAGGGGAAGGTCGGCAATGCGCTCGCCGAGGCGCTCGCACACGGGCGCTACGAGATCCTCGGGCCGCTGGGCCGAGGCGCAGACGGAGCCGATGCCGACGCGGTCCTCCTGTGCGTCCCGGACACCCAGATCCCGGCGGCCGCCAGGCTGATCGCACCAGGTAGGCCGGTCGGGCACTGCTCGGGCGCGCACGGGCTCGACGTGCTCGCGCCGCACGAGCAGCGGTTCTCGATGCATCCCCTGATGACGATCCCGGCGGGTGCCCCGAGCTTCGCCGGCGCCAGCGCCGCGATCGCCGGCTCATCGACGCGAGAGCTCAAGCTGGCGGCCGAGCTCGCCGGCGCCCTGGCCATGCATCCCGTTGAGGTGGCCGACGCCGACCGCGCGGCCTACCACGCCGCCGCGTCGATCGCCTCGAACTTCCTGATCACGCTCCAGGCGGCGGCCGAGCGCCTGGCCCGGACCGCGGGGGTGGAGCGCGAGCTGCTCGTGCCGCTGGTGGCGGCGACGGTCGAGAACTGGGCGGCGCTTGGCCCCCGCCGCGCGCTGACCGGGCCGGTGGCGCGCGGCGACGAGACGACGGTGGCGATCCAGCGTGCCGCGCTCGAGGAGCGCGCGCCCGACCTCGTGCCACTGTTCGACGCCCTCGCGGACGCCACGCGCGCGCTCGCCCACGAGATCGACGGCGACGGCGAGCCGGAATCCGAGCGCGAGCCGGAACCGGCGGTGCCTCCCACGCTCTCGCCGGAACCCCCACGCACGGAGCCCCAGCCGGCATGAAGATCGTGCGAACCGTGGCCGAGCTGCGCGACGCGCTGGCGCAGCCGCGTCGCGCCGGCCGGCTGATCGGTCTGGTCCCGACCATGGGCGCCTTCCACGAGGGTCACCTGTCGCTGATGCGCCGCGCCCGCGCCGACTGCGACGAGGTGGTGGTGTCGCTGTTCGTCAACCCGTCCCAGTTCGACGAGCCGGCCGACCTCGAGCGCTACCCGCGTGACGAACGCGAAGATGCCGCCATGGCCGAGGCCGAGGGCGTCGACTACCTGTTCGCGCCGCCGGTGACCGAGGTGTATCCGCCCGGATTCGCCACCACCGTCTCGGTCGCCGGCGTCAGCGAGCGGCTCGAGGGCGAGTTGCGCGGCCGCGCGCACTTCGACGCCGTGGCCACCGTCGTGACCAAGCTGCTCAACATGGTCGCGCCCGATGTGGCGTACTTCGGGCAGAAGGACGCGCAGCAGGCGCTGGTGATCAAGCAGCTCGTCCGCGACCTCGACATCCCGGTCCGGATCGAGGTGTGCCCGATCGTGCGCGAGGCCGACGGGCTCGCCTCCTCGAGCCGCAATCGACGGCTCACGGCCGAAGAGCGCGCCCGCGCGGCGGCGCTGAACCAGGCGCTGCGCACAATCGCGGAGACCGTGGCGGCCGGAGTCCACGACCCGGAGGCAGCCCGCGCAGGGGCCCTCGACTCCCTCGCCCGCGCCGGCGTCGAGACCGAGTACCTGGAGATCGTGGACACGGAGAGCCTGGCGCCGGTGGCGCACATCGACGGCGTCGTACTCGCGCTCATTGCCGCACGGTTCGGTGCCACGCGGCTGATCGACAACCGCACCATCGAAAACGGGAGTACCTGACACATGCATCGCACGATGCTCAAATCGAAGATCCACCGGGCCACGGTGACGGACTGTGACCTGCATTACGTCGGCTCGATCACGATCGACTCCGAGCTGCTCGACGCGGCCGACATCCGCGAGTTCGAGCAGGTCGCCGTGGTCGACGTGGACAACGGCGCCCGGTTCGAGACCTACACGATCGCCGGTCCGCCCGGTTCGGGGGACATGAAGGTCAACGGCGCCGCCGCCCGCCTGGTCCACCGGGGCGACACGATCATCGTGATCTCCTACGGCAGCTACGACCCCGAGGACCTGGACCACTACATCCCGCGCGTGGTCCACGTCACGGACTCAAACCAGATCATCTCCGTCGACGCGCAGGTCTCGAGCCTGCTGAGCGCGCCGGCGACCGCTTAGGAAGGACGACTGAACATGTCCGCAACCCCCCGCACCCCGATTCCGCACAGCCTCAAGGAGCCGCTGCCCATGACGCTGCCGCGGCTGGCGGAGAAGAGGCGCCTCGGCGAGCCGATCGTGATGGTCACCGCCTACGACTACCCCTCGGCGCAGGTGGCGCAGGAAGCCGGCGTCGACGTGGTGCTGGTCGGCGACTCGGGCGCAATGACCGTGCTCGGCTACCCGTCCACCGTCCCCGTCTCGGTGGACGAGATGCTCATGCTGGCCGCCGCGGTCCGCCGGGGGCTGCGCACGCCGCTGCTCGTGGGCGACCTGCCGTTCGGCTCCTACGAGGCCTCGGACGCCCAGGCGATCGCCACCGCGCAGCGGTTCGTGAAGGAGGCCGGCTGCGACGCGGTCAAGCTCGAGCGCGGCGGCACCAGCGTGGACCGGGCGCGCGCGATCGTGCAATCCGGGATCCCCGTCATGGGTCACGTGGGGCTCACCCCGCAGACGGCGACGGCGCTGGGCGGCTACCGAGCTCAGGGGCGCACCGCCGAGCGCGCGCTCGGGGTCGCCCGTGATGCCCTCGCGCTCCAGGAGGCGGGCTGCTTCTCGATCGTGTTCGAGGCGATTCCGGCCGCGGTCTCCGCGGCCGTGGTCGAGCGGCTCGAGGTCCCGGTGATCGGCATCGGCGCCGGCCCGGGCACCGACGGCCAGGTGCTCGTGTTCCACGACCTGCTCGGCATCTACGACGGCCATGCCCCCCGGTTCGCCAAGCGCTTCGGCGAGATAAAGGCGCAGATGGTGGCGGGGGTGGCCGAGTACGCAGCCGAGGTCCGCAGCCGCGCGTTTCCCGCGCCGGAGCACACCTATTCGATCGACGATGCCGAGTTTGCGCGATTTCGGAAGGAGCTCGACCGCAGCCGCTGACCGTTCCGGGGCCCCCGGGCAATACCATCCCGGACATGCCACGGATCACCCAGGTCTTCGCGCCGCGTGACCGTGTGTACTTCGAGCTGTTTGAAGAGGCAGGCCGCAACATCCTGACCGCGTGCGAGCTGCTCGACCGCCTGCTGGCCGACTACCCTGAGAACAAGGAGCTGGCGAGCGAGATCCTCGACTGCGAGCACGAAGGCGATCGCATCGTTCACGACATCGTCTACCGGCTCAACCAGACGTTCGTGACGCCGATCGACCGCGAGGACATCCTCGCCCTGGCCTCCGCGCTGGACGACATCGTGGACTTCACCGAGGAGGTGGCGGACTACCTCGGGCTCTACCGGATCGAGGCTCCGATGGAGCAGGCGATCCGGCTGGCGCGGGTGCTCAAGGACGCGGCCCGCCAGATCGCCGAGGCGATCCCGCGCCTGCGCGCGTTCCGCGACATCTCGCACTACACGGTGGAGATCAACCGCCTCGAGAACGAGGGTGACCGGATTGTGCGCGAGGCGGTGGCCTCGCTATTCGACGGGGGGATCGATCCCATGGTCGTGATCCGCTGGAAGGACGTGTTCGAGCGCCTCGAGGCGGCGATCGACGCGACCGAGCGGGTCGCGAACATCATGGAAGGGATCGTTATTAAGAACTCTTAGGGTCGGGCGTATCGGTATTGGCAGCGCCCGGACCGTGCTGTAGCTTGCGCCCGTGGAGTCGAGGGAGCAGTCCACGGAAGGTGACTTGTCCGTGCGCGGAGTCAGCGTCTCCTTCGCTGGAATCAAGGCGCTCGACGATGTGTCACTCGACGCCACCAAGGGTGAGGTGCTCGGGGTCATCGGGCCCAACGGCGCCGGCAAGACGACGCTGTTCAACGTCATCTGCGGGTTCGTCAAGCCGCAGGCCGGCACGCTGAGCTGGCGCGGCCGCACGTTGGCCCGGATCCACCCGCATCGCCTCGCGTCGCTCGGCATCGCGCGCACGCTCCAGGGCGTCGGGTTGTTCCCGCACCTCAGCGTGCTCGAGAACGTGATGCTCGGCGCGCATCGTTTCCGCCGCGTACCGCTGGTGAGCGCGATGCTCGCCCTTCCGTGGTCGGACGGCGACGAGCGCCGGCTCGAGGAACGGGCCCGCGCCGCGCTGCACGCGGTGGCCTGCGAGGGTGTGAACGACCGCCTGCCTCCCACGCTTCCCTATGCGGTGCAGAAGCGCGTGGCGCTGGCGCGCGCCCTGGCCTGCGACCCCGACCTGCTGCTCCTCGACGAGCCGGCCGGTGGGCTGGGCGCCGAGGACCTCTCCGAGCTGGCCAAGCTGATCGACTCGCTGTCGAGCTCGATGGCGGTCATGCTGGTCGATCACCACATGGACCTGGTCACATCGGTGTGCGACCGCGTGGTGGTGCTCGATTTCGGGCGCGTGATAGCGGACGGCCCGGCCCCCGAGGTGCGCCAGGACCCCCAGGTGCTCGAGGCCTACCTGGGACGGGACGCCGACCTCGACGCCGTCGAGGAGCGCGCGAACAATGCTTGAGGTCGACGGGCTCACCACCGACTACGGACCGGTCCGCGCTGTGAACCAGGTCTCCTTCGAGGTCCCGGAAGGCTCGGTGACCGCCATCCTGGGCGCCAACGGCGCCGGCAAGACCACGCTGCTGCGCACGATCACCGGCCTGGTCCGACCGTCGGCCGGGACGATCGTGTTCGACGGCCGTGAGATCACCCGCCGACCGGTAGAGGAGATCGTGCGCCGGGGGGTCTCGCTGGTTCCGGAAGGGCGGGGCGTGATCTCCGAGCTCACGGTCGACGAGAACCTGCGCCTCGGCGGCCTGTGGCGGGGCCGCGGCGCCGCTCCCTTGAGCGAGATATATGAGCTCTTCCCCCGCCTCCAGGAGCGACGCAAGCAGCGAGCCTCGAGCCTGTCCGGCGGCGAGCGCCAGATGCTCTCGATCGGCCGCGCGCTCGTCGGTCGTCCCCGCGCGCTGCTGCTCGACGAGCCCTCCCTGGGGCTCGCGCCGCTGCTCGTCGCGCAGATCATGGGCATGATCCGCCGGCTCGCCGACAGCCTCGGGCTGGCCGTGCTCCTCGTCGAGCAGAACGCGCGCAGCGCGCTGTCGATTGCCAACCGGGGCATCGTCCTCGGGCTCGGCAGCGTCGTGGCGGACCAGTCTCCCGAGGACCTGGTGGCGGACGAACGGCTGCGCCACGCGTACCTGGGCTTCTAGCCGGCATGACGAAGTTCATCGACCTCACGCTCAGCGGCATCTCGGACGGGGCGGTCGACGCCGCGGTCGCGCTCGCGCTGGTGCTGATCTGGCGGGCCACCCGGATCGTCAACTTCGCCCAGGGCGCAATGCTGATGATCACCACGTTCATCGCCTCGGCGGTGATCAACTCCACCGGTTCCTACTGGGTCGGCTTCTTCGTCGCGCTGTTCGCGGGGCTGTTGCTGGGAGCGATCGTGGAGCGCGTTCTGGTCCGCCCGGTCGAGGGCGCCCCGCCCCTGAACCCGGTGATCCTCACGCTCGGTCTTTACACGGTGCTGGTGGCGGTGGCGGGGATGATCTGGGGCAACACGCCGCGGTCGTTCCCGGCCGCGTTCTCGCTGCGCGGGTATCGGGTCGGCCACACCAACCTCGCGTTCGCCCCGAACGACACGTTCATCGTGCTCGTGGTGGTCGCGGTGGCCGTGGCCCTCGCGCTGCTTTTCCGCGGCACGTCGATCGGCCTGCGGATGCGGGCGGCCGCGTTCGAGTCCGAGGTGGCTCGGCTGCTCGGCGTCCGGGTCGGCACGATGCTGACGCTCGGCTGGGCGCTGGCGGCGGTGGCCGGAGCGCTGGCCGGCGTGCTGGTGGCGCCCTCGACGTTCGTGGGCCCGAACCAATTCGACCCGATCCTGATCAGCGGGTTCGTCGCGGCCGTTCTCGGCGGGCTCGACAGCCCGCCGGGCGCTGTGGTGGGTGGCCTGATACTCGGGGTGGCGCTGTCCTACGTCGCGGGATACGAGGGGTCGGCGCTGGTCCCCCTGGCCGCGCTGGCAATGCTCGTCCTGGTGCTGCTGGTGCGCCCGACCGGGCTGTTCTCGGCTGCCGCGGAGCGGCGCGTATGACCGTGCTCGGCATCGTGCGGCGGAGCACCCTGCTGCGTTCGGTGCTGCTGGTGATCCTGGGCGGGCTCGTGCTCCTGCTCCTCACCGAGACCTTCAGCTCGTACAACGACCTTCAGCTGGCCAACGGGGCCTACTACTTCGCAGCGCTGGCCGGGCTGACCGTGCTGGCCGGGGTGAGCGGCCAGATCTCGCTCGGGCACGGCGCGCTGATGGCGGTGGGCGCCTACACCGTGGCGCTGCTGATCGGCAAGGAAGGTTGGTCGGTGGCGCCGGCTCTGGCCGCCGCGACCGCCGCCACGGCGGTGGTGGGCGTCCCGGTGGGCGCCGCGGCGAGCCGCCTGCGCGGGCCCTACCTGGCCGGAGCCACGCTCGCCTTCGCGGTGGGGCTGCCCGCGCTGGCCGACAAGTTCCCGAGCACCTTCGGCGGGGAGAACGGCCTGGTGATCAATCCGCCCACGCCACCCGGCTGGCTGGGCTCGAACTTCCCGCTCGAGCGCTGGGAGGCGTGGATCGCCTGCCTCTGCGCGCTGATCGTGTTCTTCGTGCTCTACAACCTGACCCAGAGCGGAATCGGCCGGGCGTGGCGGGCGGTGCGCGACGACGAGATCGCCGCCTCTCTGGCGGGGCTTCGGGTTGGGTACGTGCAGGCCCGTGCGTTCATCGTGAGCGCGGCCTGCGCCGGTCTGGGCGGCGGCGTGCTCGCGCTCGTGCTCCAGCTCGCGGCGCCCGGATCGTTCCAGCTGCCCCTCTCGCTGTACCTCCTGGCCGGCGTTGTGATCGGCGGCCTGGGATCGCTGATGGGCGCGATCTGGGGGGCCGCGCTCATCGTCCTGCTGCCGGGCTGGTCGAACGATATCGGCCATGCCTTCTCTCTCTCCACGCAGGTCTACGCCAACCTTCCGCTGGCCATCTACGGCGCAGTCCTGGTCGTCGCGATGCTGGCGTGGCCGAGCGGCATTCAGGGCGCGCTTCGGGCCGGGACGGGGGCGCTGCAGGCCGCGGTCCGGTCGCGTCGGTCGGGCGCGCCTACGGCGGCGGTGGACGACGAGGCGCCGGCGTCGGTTGACGAGCCCCGGGTGGTGTCATGAGCGCCTGGAGCGCGGACGACGGCGCGACCCGCTGTGGGGAATGCCCAGGAGCGCGGCCTCGACCTCGCGCAGGCGCTCGTAGTCGCCGCGGATGCCGATCGCCACGTCGTTGTACAGGAATGCCTCGGCCAGTCGCACCACGGCGTACGCCAGCGCCTCGGTATCGGCCGGAGCCTCGTAACGTCCGGCCGCGACCTCCGCGTCGATCAGCGCCTTCGTGCACGCCACCGCGCGCGGCTGGACGAGGCCACCGCTCGAGGTCAGCAGACGCATGGCGCTGTCGCGCTCCTGTTCAAGCAAGGTGCGCAGCGCGCGCGAGCGGGTCAAGGTGCGGTTGATGCGATCGAACACCTCGAGCAGGCCTTGGGCGCCGCGACGGCGCACCTCGCGCCGCTTGCGCGCGTGCAGCAGCTCCAGCTGCTCGGCGATCACCTGCCCGAGCAGCGCCTCCCGGGATCCGAACCACCGGTATATCGTCGCGCGGCCCAGCCCGAGCCGAGCCGCGACGACCGTCAGGTCGACGCGCTCGCCGCCCAGGAACTGCTCGCGGACCAGCCGCAGCACGTCCTCGCGCGAGGCGGTGGCGGGCCGGCCTCGTTTGGGCGGCGCCGCCGGTCCCCGATCACGGTCGCTTGCGAGGCTCATTGGGAGAGACTAGTGTTTGTTACACAAAAGAGAGAACGTATCGAATGGAGCTGTCACCGGCGTTAGCTCTCGCGGGGGGTTCCAGTTCCCATGGACGGATACTCGGCGCCGAGGAGCGCCACGCTTGGTAACCACAACAACCTGGAGGTCCATCGAGATGAGGTTTCGCGGCAGTCGTTTGCTGCGTTATGTCGCCGTTGCAGTCGTGGCCGCACTCACTATTGCCGCGTGCGGTTCATCGAAGAGCAGCGGCGGTGGGAGTGGCAACGGCGGTAGCGGCGGAGGCAGCGCGCCGGGTGTCACCGCCACAAGCATCACGTTCGGCACCCATCAACCCCTGACCGGGCCCGCGGCGCCTGGCTACAGCGAGATCGCGCCTGCGTCCCAGGCGTTCTTCAACTACGTGAACGCGCACGGCGGCGTGCTCGGGCGCAAGATCAACCTGGTCATCAAGGACGACGGCTACAACCCGACCAACACCGTCAACGTCGTGCACCAGCTGGTCCTCCAGAGCAACGTGTTCGGCATCTTCGAGGGCCTGGGCACCCCGACCCACACCAAGGTCGTGGGCTTCCTGAACGCCGAGAAGATCCCCGACCTGTTCGTCGCCTCCGGCTGCCCATGCTGGGACAACGGCGGCACGCAGCCGTACACGTTCGGTTGGCAGCCCAACTACACGATCGAGGGCAAGATCCTCGGCGCCTACATCAAGCAGCACTTCGCCGGGCAGAAGGTCGGCGTCCTCTACCAGGACGACGACTTCGGCCAGGGCGGCCTGACCGGGATCGAGGCCGAGGTGCCCTCGAGCCAGATCGTGTCCAAGCAGCCCTACCAGCCGACGGACATCAACATCGCCCCGCAGATCACGGCGCTTCAGCACTCCGGCGCCAAGGTCCTGGTGAGCTTCACGGTGCCGATCTTCACCGCGATCGAGCAGCTCACGTCGTTCAAGCTCGGCTACAAGCCCCAGCTCGTCGTCTCGAACGTCGGTATCGACCCGATCACGGTGGGAGCCCTCCTGAAGACGATCTCCAAGGGCGCTGCGTCCGGAACGGCGCTGATCGAGGGCGCAATCACCGATGGCTACCTGCCCTCCAACACGGATACCTCGAACCCGTGGATCCAGCTGTTCATGAAGGTCCACCAGCAATACGACGCCAGTGCACCGTTCGACGGCAACGTCGTATACGGGATGGCCAACGCCTACACGCTGGTCCAGGCGCTCGAGGCCGCGGGCAAGCACCTGACCCGCCAGGCGCTCGTCAATGCGGTGAACAACAACGGCAAGAGCTGGACCGGCCCCGGACTCGTGCCCTACCGCTACACGAGCAGCGTCCACGGCGGCTTCTCCGGCGTGGAGATGGCCAAGATCATCGGTGGCAAGGGCGTCCTCGGAAAGGCCGCAGGGTTCACCGGGATGTTCGCGGGTCCGCTGACCACGGAACCGACGGCGAGCAGCCCGATCACGCCCTACACCGGCACCCAGGCGCCGCCGCCGACCAACGGGATCCCCACGAGCTAGACGAGCTCTCGACAAGCGGCCCGGGGCCGGGCGTGGAACGGCCCCGGGCGTGCGTCGGCTGACCTGAGCCGCCGATCAGTACTCAATCGTGCGCAGGATCCTCGCCGGCGCCCCGGCGGCGATTGAGTGGGGAGGGATGTCCTCGGTGACGACCGAGTTGGCGCCGATCACGCAGCGCTCGCCGATCGTCACCCCTGTGGTGACGACCACGTTGGCGCCGCACCACACGTTGTCGCCGATCCGGGTCGGGCCCTTGGTGGTGAACCCTTGCCAGGGGACGGGAAGCCCGGGGTCGTCGAACCTATGTGAGCTGTCGGTGATGAAGCAGCCGTTGGCGAACATGCAGTGGTCGCCGATCTCGACCAGGTTCATCGAGGCGACCATCACGCCGAGGTTGAGGAACGTCCCCGAGCCGATCCGGATCCGGGCCGCACCGGGTGCGGTAAGCCACACGCCCGGCTCGAGCAGCGTGTTCGGCCCGATCTCGAGGCGCCCCTCGAGCAGGGCGCTCAGCACGTTGCCGTGCACCGGCCAGCGGACGAAGGCCTCACGGCGCATGAACTCGTAGTGGATCCGCGCGCGGTTCCAGGGCAGCGAGTTGGCCTCGTACCACAGCCACTTCTGGCCCCAGAGCTTCAGGTGCGGAAGCTCAGGTGGCAGCGGCGGTGGCCTTGCGGCGCGCTCGGGGCCGGCGGGGCGGCTGGGCGCGAGTCGCCTTCGGGGCGGGCAGGACGTCGGCGAGGAAGCGCCCGGTGTAGGAGTCCGGCTCCTGGGCCACCTGCTCGGGCGTGCCCGCGGCGATCAGCTTGCCGCCCTCCTCCCCACCCTCGGGTCCCAGGTCGATAAGCCGGTCCGACACCTTGATCACGTCGAGGTTGTGCTCGATCACCACAATCGTGTTCCCGGCCTGGACGAGGCGGTCGAGGACCTCGAGCAGCCGCTGGGTGTCGGCGAAGTGCAGGCCGGTGGTGGGCTCATCCAGGATGTACAGCGTGCGCCCGGTGGCGACCTTGCAC
The DNA here is from genome assembly GCA_963818675.1 of uncultured Solirubrobacterales bacterium. Taxonomy (GTDB): domain Bacteria; phylum Actinomycetota; class Thermoleophilia; order Solirubrobacterales; family Solirubrobacteraceae; genus Palsa-465. The sequence goes on along the minus strand of CAWFTE010000010.1, from coordinate 125,620 downwards.
AGCTCGGCGGCCAGCTTGACGCGCTGGGCCTCGCCGCCCGACAGGGTGGTGGCGGGCTGGCCCAGGCGCATGTAGCCGAGGCCTACGTCGTTGAGCGTCTCCACGCGCCGGCGGATCTTGGGGATGTGGACGAAGAACTCGAGCGCCTCCTCGATCGGCATCTCGAGTACGTCGGCGATCGTCTTGCCCTTGAAGCGGACCTCGAGTGTCTCGCGGTTGTAGCGCTTGCCGTGACACTGCTCGCACGGGACATAGACGTCGGGCAGGAAGTGCATCTCGATCTTGATCTGACCGTCGCCGCGGCATACCTCGCACCGGCCGCCCTTGACGTTGAAGCTGAAGCGGCCCGGCTTGTAGCCCCGGGCCCGGGCCTCCTGGGTCTTGGAGAACAGCTCGCGGATCTGGTCGAACAGCCCGATGTAGGTGGCGGGGTTGGAGCGCGGGGTGCGCCCGATCGGCGACTGGTCGACCGAGATGATCTTGTCGAGCTGCTCGAGGCCTGTGATCCGGCGGTGCGAACCGGCGCGCTGGCGGGTCTTGTGCAACCGGTTGCCCACCGCCTTGTAAAGCACCTCGTTGACCAGTGTCGACTTCCCCGAGCCCGAGACGCCGGTCACGCAACACAGGACGCCGAGCGGGATCCTGACGTTGATCTTCTGCAGGTTGTGCTCGGAGGCGCCCTCGATGTCGATGTAGCCGCTCGGGGTGCGGCGCTTTGACGGGACGTCGATCTTGCGGGTCCCGGCCAGGAACTGGCCGGTCAGGGAGTCGCTGATCTTGGCGATCTCGGCCGCGGTCCCCTGGGCGACCACGTACCCGCCGTGCTCGCCGGCCGCCGGCCCCATGTCGACCAGGTGGTCGGCCGCGCGCATCGTGCCCTCGTCGTGCTCGACCACCAGCACGGTGTTGCCGAGGTCCCGCAGGCGCTCGAGCGTGGCAATCAGCTTCTCGTTGTCGCGCTGGTGCAGCCCGATCGAAGGCTCGTCGAGGATGTAGAGCACCCCGACCAGCGAGGAGCCGATCTGGGTGGCCAGCCGGATCCGCTGGGCCTCCCCGCCCGAGAGCGTGGCCGCGGCGCGGTCCATCGAGAGGTAGCCGACGCCCACGTTGTCCAGGAACTGGAGGCGCTCCTGGATCTCGCGCAGGACCAGCCTCGAGATGCGGTAGTCGTGGTCGCTGAGGGTCAGGGCGCCGACCCACTCGAGCGCGCGGTGGGCCGAGAGGGCGGTGAAGTGGTGGATCGGGGTCTCGCCGATGAGCACGGCGCGGGACTCCGGTCTCAGGCGCGCGGCCTTGCACTCGGGGCAGGGGCGCAGCGTCATGTACTCCTCGATCTTCTCGCGCGCCATGTCGGACTCGGTCTCGCGGTAGCGCCGCTCGAGGTTGGGGACGATCCCCTCGAACGTGGTCGAGTACGCGCGCCGGCGCCCGAACCGGTTGCGGTAGGAGACCTGGACGCGCTCGCCGTTGGTGCCGTACAGGAAGAAGTCGCGCTCGGTCTCGGGCAGCTCGTCCCAGGGGGTCTCGAGGTCGACGTCGTAGCGCTCGGCGATGGCCTGGATCAGCTGCTCGTAGTAGTCCGAGGCGCTGGCCGCCCAGGGGGCGATCGCGCCCTCGCCGATCGAGAGGGTTGGATCCGGGACTACCAACTCGGGGTCGATCTCCATCTGCGACCCGAGGCCGGTACAGCGCGGGCAGGCCCCGTGGGGCGAGTTGAAGCTGAAGATCCTCGGCTCGAGCTCGACCAGGCTGGGGCCGTGCACGGGGCAGGCGAACTTCTCCGAGTAGGTCTGGATCTCGCCTTCGCGGTCGACCAGCTCGATCTCGACCAGCCCGTCCGCCAGGGCCACCGCCGTCTCGATCGAGTCGGCCAGCCGCTTGCGGAGGTCGGGTTTCATGACGAGGCGGTCGACGACCACCGCGATGTCGTGCTTGAACTTCTTGTCCAGGGTGATCGGCTCGTCGAGACGCTTGAGCTCGCCGTCGACCTTGACCCGGGTGAAGCCCTCGGCGCGCAGCTCCTCGAGCTGCTTGCCGTACTCGCCCTTGCGACCGCGGACGATCGGCGCAAGGACCATGAAACGGGTCGATTCGGGGAGCTCCATCACCTGGTCGATGATCTGCTCTGCGGACTGGCCGCTGATCGGGCGGCCGCATACGTGGCAGTGGGGCTTGCCGATCCTCGCCCACAGCAGGCGCAGGTAGTCGTAGATCTCGGTGACCGTGCCGACCGTGGATCGCGGGTTGCGCGAGGTTGTCTTCTGGTCGATCGAGATGGCCGGTGAGAGCCCTTCGATCGAATCCACGTCGGGCTTGTCCATCTGGCCCAGGAACTGCCGCGCGTACGCGGACAGCGACTCGACGTAGCGCCGCTGGCCCTCGGCGTAGATCGTGTCGAAGGCCAGCGAGGACTTTCCGGACCCCGAGAGGCCGGTGATCACGGTCAGCGACCCGCGCGGGATCGCCACCGTTATGTCCTTGAGGTTGTGCTCCCGGGCCCCGGAGACGATCAGCTGATCCACTCGTTCGAGTCTAGTGGATCGAACGGGTGTTCGGGCCCCGGCGAGCCCGCTCGGAGCGGATTTTGGCGGCGGCGGGAGCTAGGACTCGAACGAGGCGTACACGTCGTCGACGAGCCCGCGGAGGTCGGTCAGCCGGAACCGCTCGGCCAGGTAGCGCTCGGTCTCCTCACGTGGCTTGCGGTCCATCGCCATGTTGAGGGCGATCAACCGGGCGCCCTCGGCGTCCTCGTCGCCCGGGGCCGGCCCCGGCTCGGCGAGCGCGTCGCCGTGCGGGCGCGCGCCCGGATCCGGCTCCAGCTGCGCGCCGTCGCCGTCTGACTGAGGGACGGACGCGGGAGCGGGTGGCGGCGAGGCCGGCGTGACGGCGGCCGGTGAGGCTACCTCGCGCGGCGGCAGGGCGGCACTGGCGCCGGCCGGCCCCTCCGCCGCCTCGAACGACGTCGTCCCGGATCCGACCGGCTCCTCCATCTGCGGCTGCGGCGGCGACGGCGGCGTCGGCACGTGCGGCTGCGGCTGCCCGGACGCGGCGTGGACCGCCGGCTCGGGCTCGAAGCGCGGCCGGGGTGCCACCGCGTCCCGGACCTCCTCGAGGTTGCGCTCGAGCAGCTGGAGGTCCGCCCCCAACCGGTTCGAACCGGTGCGCAGCGACTCGAACAGCGCGTTCAGCTCGCCCTGCATGGAGTCGAGCCGCTCGAGCATGGTCGAGGTCGACTCGGAGACGTTGCCGACATATTCGCGTGCTTGCGAGGTGGCCTGCTCGCGAGTGGCCTGCGCCTCGTGGGTGGCCTCGGAGCGGATATCGCGCGCCTCGTCCTCCGCCTGGCGTTGGATCTCGGCCGCGCTCGTCTCGGCCGCTTCGACGATCGAGCGAACCTGCTCGCTGGCCGCCGCGGCGAGCGACTCCGAGCGCCGGCGCGATGTGCGCTTCAGCTCGTCGATCTCGTCGGCCAGGGACGCCAGATGGGCGTCGACCGCATCGGGGTCGTAGCCACGGCGGCCGATGGGGAAGTCCTTGCGCTCGATTCTCTGTCGGTCTAGGGCCACGGAATTACCTCCGGGTCTGGGGCGGGGGGCGGCGCTCGCCAGCGTACCGGACGCCGAGGCGGCCGCTTACCTGGCCGGCGCGTATCCCTCGGAGATAGCCTGGTCCAGCGCGCGCTTGAGATCGCGGATCTCGTCGCGCAGCTTGGCCGCGTACTCGAAGCGCAGCTCCTCGGCAGCGGCCAGCATCTCCTCCTCGAGCTCGACGATCGTCTTCTCGATCTGCTCGGGCGGCATCGCCTCGGTGGTGCGCCGGCGCCGGCGCGAGCGCGGGACCTTGGACTCCGCCTGCAGGAACTCGGCGATGTCCGAGATGCCCTTGACGATTGTCTCCGGGGTGATGCCGTGCGCCTCGTTGTAGGCGCGCTGGATCGCCCGCCGGCGGTCGGTCTCGTCGAGCGCGGCCCGCATCGCCGCGGTCTCCTTGTCGGCGTACATCACCACCTTGCCCTCGACATTGCGCGCCGCGCGTCCGATCGTCTGGATCAGCGAGGTCGCGCCGCGCAGGAAGCCCTCCTTGTCGGCGTCGAGGATCCCGACGAGCGAGACCTCGGGCAGGTCCAGCCCCTCTCGGAGAAGGTTGACGCCGACGAGGATGTCGAACTCGCCGAGGCGGAGCTCGCGGATGATCTGGATCCGCTCGAGCGTGTCGATCTCGGAGTGCAGGTAGCGGACGCGGAAGCCCATCTCGAGCAGGTAGTCGGTCAGGTCCTCGGCCATCTTCTTGGTCAGCGTGGTCACGAGCGTGCGCTCTTCACGGTCGACCCGGACCCGGATCTCGTTCATCAGGTCGTCGATCTGGTTGCGCGTCTCGCGCACGTCCACCTCCGGGTCGACGATCCCGGTGGGCCGGACGATCTGCTCGACGATCCGGGGCGAGTGACTGCGCTCGTACTCGCCCGGCGTGGCCGAGACGAACACGAGCTGGGGGGTGATCGACAGGAACTCCTGGAAGGTCTGCGGACGGTTGTCCATCGCGCTGGGGAGGCGGAAGCCGTAATCGACGAGCGTCTGCTTGCGCGAGCGGTCGCCCTCGTACATCCCCCCGACCTGCGGGATCGTCTGGTGGGACTCGTCGACGAAGCAGACGAAGTCCTCGGGGAAGTAGTCGAGCAGGCAGTAGGGACGTGAGCCGGGGGCGCGTCCGTCGAGGATCCGCGAGTAGTTCTCGATCCCGGAGCAGAATCCGAGCTCGCGCAGCATCTCCATGTCGTACTGGGTGCGCTGCCTGAGGCGATGGGACTCGAGCAGCTTGCCCTGGGCCTCGAGCTCGGCGCAGCGCTCGTTCAGCTCTCTCCCGATCTCCGCCACCGCGTCCTCGATCATCCCCTCGCGCACGTTGTAGTGCGAGGCGGGCCAGATCCCGACGTGCTCCAGGTCGTCCTCGATCAGCTCGCCGGTCAGCGGGTCGAAGTGCTGGAGGTGCTCGACCTCGTCGCCGAACAGGACGATCCGATAGGCGGTCTCGGCGTAGGCGGGGAAGATCTCGAGCGTCTCGCCGCGGACGCGAAAGGTTCCCCGGGACAGCGCGGTGTCGTTGCGCGTGTACTGGATCGAGACAAGCTTGCGCAGAAGTCTGTCGCGGTCGATGAACTCGCCCTTGCGGAGCGTCTGGAGGTTCTCGTCATAGGTCTGCGGCGAGCCCAGGCCGTAGATGCACGACACGCTGGCCACGATCACCACGTCCCGCCGGGCGAACAGGGCCGCGGTGGCCGAGTGGCGCAGCCGGTCGATCTCCTGGTTGATCGCCGAGTCCTTCTCGATGTACAGGTCCTTGCTCGGGACGTACGCCTCGGGCTGGTAGTAGTCGTAGTAGGAGACGAAGTACTCGACCGCGTTACGCGGGAAGTAGGTGCGGAACTCGTTGCAGAGCTGGGCGGCCAGCGTCTTGTTGTGGGCGATCACCAGTGCCGGCTTCTGCACCGCCTCGATCGTGGCCGCCATCGTCATCGTCTTGCCGGTGCCAGTGGCGCCGAGCAGGGTCAGGTAGCGCTCGCCGGCGTCGATCCCCTCGGCCAAGCCGGCGATCGCCGCCGGCTGATCGGCGGTCGGGCTGTATGCGGCGTCGAGCTCGAACTTGGGCATCGGAGGGACCTTTTAGCGTAGCGGTGGGGGCGGACGGAAACATGGGGCGCCGGGGCCTCCTGGCTACCGGCGCCAAACGAGCGAGCGGTTCGGCCCTCCGGCGCAACTTTGCCCCCGGATTCCAGTTTAAGCTCAGTTGCAGGACGTGGGGCGGCGTTTGCGCATTCCGACGCCCGCAGGTCGGCGCAGTTCGAATGATCAACCCGAACCTCTAGGAGAGTTCATGCTTCAACGGATGGTCAAGATGCTGGTCGCGTGCGCGGCCGTCGGCAGCGTGGCCACGGCTTCGGCTTCCGCCGCGGTGGCGCCGTCGCCGACGCCCGCCAAGGGAGCCAAGCTCCAGCTCATCGCCACGGGAGTGACGACCCCGACCGCTTTCGCGTTCGGGGCCGGCCAGGTGTTCGTCAGCGACGGAACCACGCCGTCCAGCGGTAAGGGCGGTGGGGTCTACGTTCTAAAGGGCGGCAACGCCGTCCTGGTGCCCGGATCGCCGCTGCTTTCGTTCGGCATCACGTGGCACAAGGGAACGCTGTACGTCAGCGGAGCCACACTGGGCGCGAAGGGCCCGATCGGGCAACTGCTGGCGTGGTCGGGCTGGAACGGCACAACCTTCACCAAGCAGAAGGCGATCTATGCCGCGCCGGCGGGCATCCTGCTCAACGGCTTGGCGTTCGGAGCGGACGGCCGGCTGTACGCGGGCGTCGACGTCGGGCAGAGCAATGACCACGGCCCGAAGAAGGGGCTCCTGTACGACGTCCTGTCGTTCAACGCCGCGGGCAAGAACATGAAGGTTGTCGCGACGGGCATCCGCCAGCCGTGGCAGCTCGCCTTCCCGGCCAAGTCCTCCTCGCCGTTCGTGACCGATCTCGGGCAGGACACGCCCAAGAGCATCCAGGGGAAGGTGCCGGACTTCATCCTGCACGTTCGCCAGGGCCAGAACTACGGCTTCCCCGCGTGCAACTGGCTCATCGTGGCCAAGTGCACGAAGTTCGCGACGCCGTTCAAGTTCCTGGCTCCCCATACGGACCCGGGCGGCTTGGCGATCCTCGGAAAGAGGCTTTACCTCTCCGAGTTCGGTTTCGCGAAGACGGCCAAGGTCCAGTCGATCGCGCTGACCGGGGGCGCGGTCAAGACCCTGCTCACCGGCTTCAAGGGTGAGGCCCTCATCGGGCTGGGCGCGAACAACGGATGGGTTTACGTCGGCGAGGCAACCACGAGCGCGGGCACAGGGCGCGTGTTCCGCGTCAAGCCGTAGCCCGGCAACTGTCAAGCAATGCGTGCAAGGGCGTCGCTTCGGCGGCGCCCTCGGCGTTTCAGCGCTATCCCACCCCCAATCAGCCCGGATTCGCGAACATCGCAACTTCGGGCCCGCGGATACGTTGCTGCAGCCTAGGACCAGGCCGAGTCCGACCAACCAAACCCCATTAGATAGGGAGGCAGTCTTGTCGAAGCAGTGCAACCGGAGCACCCGCTCCCGCCGGCTCGGACGGGCCGGGCTGATCGCGCTGGGCGTCCTGGCCGCTAGCGCGTCCACGGCGGGCGCGGCCGGCGCGAAGCAGTTCTACGTCTCGGCGAAACATGGAAACAACGCGAACCCGTGCACGGCCTCGGCGCCGTGCAAGACGATCCAGCATGCTGTCGCGAGCGCGCACCCCGGGGACACGGTCTTCGTCGAGAAGGGGCTGTACTCGCAGTTCGTCTCGATCACGAAGCGCTTGACGCTCGTCGGTCAGGGGCAGCCCGTCGACGATCTCCACGGCCGCAGCAGCGGCTTCGCGATCGACGGCCCCAAGACCGCGGGGACCGTGATCACTGGCTTCACGATCAAGCACTCGACTTTCGAGGGGATCATCGTCGTCCATACCGCGCACATCACGATCACGAAGAACGTGATCGAGAACAACGACCTTGGCGTCTTCGCCAAGCAGCCCAGTTGGTGAATGCGCGCCCTTCGGCGGCGGACCCGGCGACTGCGGCGAGGGAATCCACCTGAACGGCGTGTCGGGCTCGACGATCACCAGCAACCTGGTCCGGGACAACACCGGCGGCATCCTGCTCACCGACGAGAAAGGACCGACGGCGGGGAACGTGATCGAGAACAACACGATCCTGAACAACCTCCTGGATTGCGGCATCACGCTGGCGGGTCATAACCCTAAGGCGACCGCGAACGGCAAGACGCAGCCGAAGGTGGCCGGCGTCTACAACAACAAGGTCCTCTCCAACAAGGTCAACGGCAACGGCACCAAGGGCGAAGGCGGGGGCATCCTGATGGCGGTCGGCGCTCCCGGCGGCGCGGTGTACAAGAACCTGATCAAGGGCAACACCGCCAACCTCAACGGGCTCGCCGGCGTCACGCTCCACAGCCACAGCTTCGGGCCGAAAGCGCCGGCCGGCGACCTGAACGGCAACACGATCCTCGACAACAACCTGACTCACGACGGCGTCAACGACGCCTCCGAGAAGGAGTTCGGACCGACCGCATTCCCGAACACGGTCGGGATCCTGGTCGGAAGCGGAGCTGGGAAGCTCAAGGGCATCGTGATCTCGGGCAACACGATCAGCAAGTGCCATTTCGGCATCTACACGGATAACGACGCCAACAAGGTGAGCCCGACGAAGAACTCGTTCCATACCGTCGCGGTGAAGGTGAAGCAGGTCTGATCGCCTGACACACCTGATGTTTCGCGCGAGGGCGTCGCTTCGGCGGCGCCCTCGGCGTTTAGTCGTATCCCAGCTGCGCGGCGTACCTCTGCCGGTATGCGCGCTGCGCGTTCAGGACTCGCGACACGTAGTCGCGGGTCTCCGGGAACGGGATCTCCCCGACCGTGAGCGGAGCCCCCTGGCCCCGCGCCGCGGCCGCCCAGTTGTCGACGTTGGTCACGCCCGCGTTGTACGCGGCCAGCGTCAGCACCTTGTTGCCGTCGTAGTGGTCGAGCAGGTAACGCAGGTAGTACGCGCCGTAGGCGATGTTGACGTCGGGGGTGTTCAGGTCGGTGGTGGTGAAGGTGCTCGCGCCCGAGCGGTGGGCCAGGTAGGCCGCGGTCTGGGGCATGATCTGCATCGGCCCGAGCGCGCCGGCCGACGAAGCCCGCGGATCGAACTTCGTCTCGGCGTAGATGACCGCCGCGATCAGCGCCGGGTCGAGGTGCTTCGCGGCCGCCTGCTCGCGGATCACGCTGGCGTAGTTGAGTGGCAGGCCGAGCTCGTTGACCGCCTTGCGCGCCAGCGGCAGGGTCATGACCACGATGAGCGCGATCACCCCGACCGTGACCAGCGCGAGCACGCGCCGGCGCCGCGCCGCCGCACGCCGGCGCCGGGCCGCAGCCGCTCGCGCCGCATCGCGGCGGCGCGTCGCGAGGCCTGCACGAGCACTCACGGCCTCAGCATCTCAAGGATCGACGACAACTTCGACTCGAGCTGCTCCACCGAGCCGTCGTTGACCACGGTGTATGTCGCTCGCTGCGCCTTTTCGTCCTGGGTCAGCTGGCGCTTGGAGCGCGCCTCGAGTGACTCGTGTCCCCGGGCGCCGGCCCGCTCGGCGCGGATGTCCTCGTCGGCCACGACCGCGATCGTGGCGTCGAACACATCGTCCATCCCGGACTCGAACAGCAGCGGCACCTCGACCACCCCCGCGCGCGGCGGCTCGCGGGAGCTCTGCAGCTCCTCGCGCCACGTCCTCATCCGGTCACCGACCCGGGGCCACAGGACCCCCTCGAGCCACGCCCGGTCCTCGTCGGTGGCGAACGCCGCCTTGGCCACGGCCGGCCGGTCGATCCGCCCGCCGGACAGGACGGAGGAGCCGAAGCGCTCCACCACCGCGTCGCGGACCGCGGGGTCGTCGTAGAGCTCGTGGACGATCCGGTCGGTGGAGAGCACCGCCGCTCCCAGCCGCTCGAGAGCCTCCAGGGCGGTCGACTTGCCGGCGCCGATGCCGCCGGTGAGCCCGATGAAGGGAACCACGCGCCGCGGAAAGCGGGGCTTTCAGGCCGTCGGTGACTCGGATGCGGCGGAGGCGTCCGGCGTGGAGCCCTCGTCCGCGCCTGCCTGGTCGTCCGTGCCTGACTGGTCCTCCGTGGCGCCCGCCTGGTCGTCCGTGGCGTCCGCTTGGTCGTCCGTGGCGCTCGCGGCGGTGTCCGTGGCGCCCGCCTCGGCGTCCGTGGCGCCCGCGTCAGCTTCAGTGTCGCCCGCCTCGGCGTCCGTCGCGCTCGCGGCGGCGTCCGTGGCGCCCGCCTCGGCGTCCGTGGCACTCGCGGCGGCGTCTGTGGCGCTCGCGTCGGGATCAGCGCCGGAACCGGCCTCCGCGCTTGCGCTCACCTCCGTGCCACCGGTGGCGTCCTCGGCCGGGATGGAAGCCTCTCCGCCGGCCTCGCCGACCGCATCCCCAGCGGCCTCGCCGGCGCCGGACGGCGCGAATACATCCTCGGAGAGCCCAAGCTCGGGCATGTCGTCGAGATCGGAGCCGTCGGACTCCGACGGCGGGGTGATCGGGCGGACCGGCAGGACCTGTCCCTCGACCCGCTTGACCGACAGCGACAGCCGGCGGCGCTCGGAATCGATCTCGAGGATCTTCACCCGCACGGGGTCGCCAGGCTGGATGATCTCGCGGGGGTTCTCGACGTGGTGCTGGGCGAGCTCGGAGATGTGCACGAGCCCCTCGACGCCGTCGAGGATCTCGACGAAGGCCCCGAACGTGACCACCTTGGTGACCGTGCCCTCGAGCTCGTCGCCGATGTTGTACGTATCGACCACGCGCTGCCAGGGGTCCTCCTGGGTCTGCTTCAGGCCCAGCGAGATCCGCTGGCGGTCCCGGTCGATGTCGAGCACCTTGACCGTGACCTTGTCGCCTATCGACAGGATCTCCGACGGGTGGTTCACGTGCGACCAGGAAAGCTCGGAGATGTGGATCAGTCCGTCGATCCCCTCGAGGTCGACGAACGCGCCGAAGTCGACGATGTTCGAGATCGTGCCCTCGACCACCTGACCGGGCTGGAGGCGATCCAGGATCCGCTCGCGATCCTCCTTGCGCTGCTCCTCCAGGACCGCCCGGCGGGAGAGCACAACGTTGTTGCGCGAGCGGTTGAGCTCGATCACCTTGCACTCGATCGTCTGGGACATGTACTCGTCGAGGTTGGGCACGCGCCGGATGTCGACCAGCGAGGCCGGCAGGAACCCGCGCACGCCCAGGTCGATGATCAGGCCGCCCTTGACCACCTCGATCACCGTGCCCTGCACCGGCTCGCCCGACTCGGCGGCGGACTCGATCCTCCGCCAAGCCTTCTCGAACCGCGCCCGCTTCTTGGACAGGATCAGGCGCCCGTCCTGGTCCTCCTTGGTGAGGACGAGCGCGTCGACCTCCTCGCCCAGCGAGACCTCCTCGCCGGGGTCGACCGACTTGCGGATCGACAGCTCACCGGCGGGGATGACCCCCTCGGACTTGTAGCCGATGTCGACCAGGACCTCGTCGTTGTCGATGCGCACGACGTGGCCAGTGACCACATCGCCCTCCGCGAAGGGATGAAGGGTCGCGTCGTAATTGGGGACGATCCGGCCGTCGATCTCCAGCAGGAGGCCGTTCGAGCCCTCAACTACCTTCGCGTTCGGCTGGTCGGGGGGTGCGGACAGAGTGGTGGTCGAAGACATACCTCACGCGCAGGATAGCCGCATGCCACGCGGATGGCGCGTACGTATCATCAAATCCCAATGCCGCGGAGAGCCACCAAGCGCGGGGACGCGCGCACCCCGCTCGACCGCGACTGCGACGTCCTGATCTGTGGTGCGAGCTTCGCCGGCCTGGCGGTGGCGCGAGAGCTGGCGGGCACCGGGGCGGACGTGCTCGTGGTCGACCGTTACGAGATCGGCGAGCGGCAGACCTCGGCGTGCGGGATCCCGACGCTGTGGCTGCACGCGCTGCACCTGCAGGATTCGCTGCGCCAGACCTTCGACGAGCTGGTGATCCACACCCCGCACGCCACCGTCCGCTACGGGCTTCCGTGGACCTTCTCGACGTTCGATTACCGCGAGCTGTGCGAGGCCCTCGCCGCCCGGGGCAGCTTCGCCTTCGAGACGGCCAAGGTCGACGGCCGCAGCGGCGAGATCGTCCACACCGACCGCGGCGACATCCGCGCGCCGCTGGTCGTGGACGCGCTGGGCTGGCGGCGGGTCCTCGGCGCCGGCGAGAACATCCAACCCCCCGATGCGCTGCTCTCCCGAGGCCTCGAGGTGCACCCCCACGCCGGCGGCCGGGACATGGAGATCTGGATCGACCGCTCCTATGTGCCCGCCGGCTACGGCTGGTCCTTCCCCGCCGGCGAGGAGCTGCGGATCGGCGTGGGCTCGTTCGACCCCCGCTTCCACGTCAAGGAGCCGACCGTCCGGCTGGCCGGTGACCTGGAGCAGCCGCCGGTTCGCTACCAGGGCAACTGGATTCCCCATGCCCTGCGAGACGCAACCGAGGACGGCGTCTTCTTCGTCGGCGACTCAGCCGGCCACTGCCTGCCGCTGACCGCCGAGGGGATCCGGACCGCGCTCTACTTCGGCCTGGCCTGCGGGCGAGAGCTGCGCGCGGTGATCGAGGGTCGCCGGGCGCGCTCGGAGGCGCTCGCGCGCTACCACGCCTTCAGCGCCGGCCACGCGCTCCCGTTCCGTTGGATGCTGCGGGTCCAGCGCCTGATCCCGAGGGTCGCGCCGCGGCTCCTCGCGGGCGCGCTGCACGGGATGAGCGCGCAGCGCTTCATCGACTGGTCCTTCGGCCACTATCTGAACGTGGCGCACCCGGACTTCGTGGGACAGGCCCCCGTGCTCGTCCCCGCCTAACGCTCGCCTAACGCACGAGGTGCCCGTCCCCGCCTAACGCACGACCCGCACCAGCCTCCGGGCGTACGCCCAGTTTCCGTCGCTGTCGGCGACCTTGAGCACGACGCGATACAGGCCCGGGCGTCGAAACACATGCGACACCCGCCGGCCTACTGCCCCTCCGCCCCCGCCGAACGTCCACGAGTAGGCCATGATCCGGCCGTGCGGGTCCGCGCCCCGGCCCAGGAACGACACCCGCCGCCCCGCCCGCACCGCGCGCGCCACCGAGATCGACGCGCGATCCTGAGCCGCCCGCGCCGCGCATCCCCCGTCGTCTTTGCTCCACAGCTCCTGCAACCAGAAGCGGCCCCCGGAGATCACCTCGTCCCAGGCCGCCCCGCCGCCCCCACCGAGGGCGCGCCCAAACGACTGCAGGCACAGGTCGGCGATCTCGTCCCCGCTGGCCGCGCTCCAGGCATCGCCGTCGGGGTCCGTGACGATCTCCGCCTGCTCGTGATCGAGCGTCGACAGCGCCGGATCGGCCGTCGAGTGGTTCGGCCGCGGGTTGCCGGACTGGCAATGGCCGGCCACGGCGTTGTAGGGGATCACCGCGTACGGGATGCCCTCCCCGGTGACCAGGTGGTAGCCGCAGTAGCCGTTGGCCGCGCCGCCCAGCGCGCAGCTGCGCGAGCTCGAGTCAAGGCACGTGCCAAAGCCGTTCGGCAGCACCAAGAAGTAGATGTCGGTCCCGCTCCGCGGCAACCGGTCGGCAGCCACCACCCGATCGATCTCCGACTGGAGCTGGGCGTCGGTCAGGCAGACCTTCCACCCGGATGGACCGGTCGACGGCTCGTGGCAGCGGTTGGCGGGCAGCGGGTCGGCGTCGAGCACGCCGCCGCCGAACGCGAACGCATAGGCCGCCGGTCCCCGGAAGTCGTGGTACTGCCCGGTCAGCCCGTACACGTTCTGGGTGCTGTGGCTGGCCGCCGCCACGTCGCCCAGGAAGCGCTCGATCAGCGCGACATAGCCGCTGTCGAACGCCAGCCCGGACCCGGCGGGCTGCCAGAAGATCACGCGGCCCCGGCTGGAGTGGAGCACCGGTCCTCCCTGGTAGAAGACCCGGCTGCGCGTGGCCCGTACGGCCGTGCTCGCCACGGGCGCGCCCGTGGGCACGTCGCGCTCGACGCCCCAGGACGGCCGTGCCCCGGCCGGCGCCGGCATCGCCAGGATCGCCAGGACGGCGACGAGCGAGACGGACGGCACCCTCATTTGGCCCCCAGCCAGTTCCCGCCCACGCCGGCTTCCACCGCCAGCGGCGGGTCCATCTCGAACGCCGCCGCCATCTCTCGCACGGCCAGCTCCTTCACGGTCGAAGCCTCCTCAGCCGGTCCCTCGAACAGCAGCTCGTCGTGGATCTGCAGGACCATCCGGGTCCGCACGCCCGCCTCGCGCAAGGCACCGTCGCACCGCACCATGGCGACCTTCATGATGTCGGCCGCCGTCCCTTGGATGACCATGTTGACCGCGAACCGCTCGCCCTGCCGGCGCATCTCCCAGCGCCGGGAGCGCAGCTCGGGGACCTGGCGCCGGCGCCCGAACAGAGTCGAGACGTACCCGTGCTCGGTCCCCTGCTCGATGGTCTCGGCGATCCACCCCGCCACGGCCGGGAACCCCGCCAGGTAGCGCTGGATGAACTCGTCGGCCTCCTCCTGCGGGATGTCGAGCCGGTCGGCCATCCCCCACGCGGAGAGCCCGTACACGATGCCGTAGTTGATCATCTTCGCCTTGGAACGCATGCCGGGGTCGATTTGCTCCGGTGTAACTCCGAACACGCGACAGGCCGTCGCGGTGTGGACATCCTCGCCCGCGGCGAAGATCTGCTTCAGGGCGTCCTCGCCGGCGATGTGGGCGAGCAGGCGCAGCTCCACCTGCGAGTAGTCGGCTGAGACGAGCAGCGACCCGGGCTCCGCCACGAAGCAGGCCCGGATCTCCCGGCCCAGTGGCGTGCGGATCGGGATGTTCTGCAGGTTGGGGTTGTTCGAGGAAAGCCGTCCGGTCGTGGCCGCGGTCTGGTTGAACGTGGTGTGGATCCGCCCGTCGCCGGCGATCAGCGCCGGCAACGCCTCCAGGTAGGTCTTGGCAAGCTGGTTGAGCTCCCGCCAGCGCTCGATCTTCTCGATCACCGGGTGCTCGTGCCGGATCGCCTGGAGCACTCGGGCGTCGGTCGAGTAGCCCGTCTTGCCCCGGCGCTTGCGTGAGAGCCCCAGGGTCCCGAACAGCACCTCCTCGAGCTGCTTGGGCGAACCCAGCGTGAACTCCACGCCGCACATCTCGTAGATCTCGCGCTCGAGTGCATCGGCCTCCTCCTGGACCCGGGCCGAGATCTCCCGCAGCCGAACCGTGTCGAGCTTCAGGCCCGCCTGCTCCATCTCCCGCAGGACCCGCACCAGGGGCAGCTCGACCTCCTCGAGCAGCCACGTCAGTCCCCGCCCCCGGACCTCCTCTCGCTGCCAGACCGCCAGAGCGTGCACGAGCAGCGCGTCCACCGCCGCCTCGTCGTCGAGCGCCGCCGCGAGCCCCCGGTCAGCGGCCAGCTCACGCAGCGGATAGGCCCGGGCGGCCGGCTCGAGCAGATACGCCGCCACCTCGGTGTCGTGCACCAGCCGCGCCGGGACCTCCCCCAGCGACTTGGCGTCGTGGGCCACCACGGGACGGGCGCCCACGGCCGCCACGAGGTCCTCGGGCCTGCCCCCGCCCCCCGCCAGCACCTCGGCGCCACCCGGGTACACGCCCCAGGTCCAGGCTCCGTCGGCCGCGAACAGCGCGCCCTCCGGCGTCGCCGGCGCCCGTGCGGCCACGGCCACCTCGGTTTCGATCGGGAGCCGCGCCACGTCCGCGAGTGAAGTCCTCCGCACCCGCGCGGTCAGCTCTCGCTCCCCGGCCTCGGCCGGCGCGGCGGCATCAGCCGAGCCGAGCGCCTCCTCGAGCCGCCGTAGCGGCTCGCGCAGCTCGTAGGTCCGGAACACCTCCCGCAGCCGCGACCGGTCCGGCTCGCGGGCCACGAACTCGGCCAGCTCGAGCTCCAGGGGGAGGTCGCGCTGCGCGGTGGCCAGCTCCTTCGACAGCCGCGCATCGGAGGCGTGCTCGATCAGGTTCTGCTTGCGCTTGGCCCCGGAGATCTCGTCCACGTGCTCGAGCACCCCCTCGAGCGACCCGAACCGCTGGAGCAGGTCGGCGGCGGTCTTGTCGCCGATCCCCGGTACCCCGGGGATGTTGTCGCTGGTGTCTCCCTTCAGCCCGATGAAGTCGGGGATCAGCTCCGGCGGGATGCCGTAGCGGTCGATCACACCGTCGCGGTCGTACACGCGCGTGTCGGTGATCCCGCGCGAGGTGGTCATGATCCGCACCCCGTCCCCGACGAGCTGGTAGGCGTCCCGATCACCTGTGACGACCATCACCGGAATCGCCGGCTGCGCATCGCGCGCCCGATCCACGATCGACGCGATCACGTCATCGGCCTCGAACCCCGCCACGGCCAGGTTCCGGTAGCCGAACGCCTCGACCAGCGGCTCGAACGCCGGCCACTGCTCTTTGAGCAGGTCCGGACGGGTGCTTCGCTGCGCCTTGTAGTCCGAATACACCTCCTTGCGCCCGCTCGACCCCGCGTCCCACACCACCACGGTCGCCTTCGGCCCGTAATCGGTCAGGATCTTCACGAGCATCGAGGCGAACCCGAAGATCGCGTTGGTGGGAACGCCCGTCGAGGTGGCGATCGACTCGGGCAGCGCGAAGAAGGCCCGGTAGGCCAGGCTGTTGCCGTCGATCAGGAAAAGCTCGTCGGGCATTGTTGTGTCAGGCTATCTGGCGGATGGCGAGCACACCGAGCGCCCAGTTCAGCCTCACCCTGCGGGTTCAGATCCCCCACCAGCCCGGCATGCTGGGCAAGGTCGCGAGCGCGATCGGCGAGGCCGGGGCGACGATCGGCGCGATCGACCTGGTCCGGATCGAGGGCCCGAACACGATCCGCGACATCACCGTAGAGACCGCCGCCGCCGGCGACTGGCCGAGTCTCACCGAGGCGATCAACCACGTCCCGGGGGTGATCGTCCTCGACGCGGTCGACCGGACCTTCCTGATGCACGCGGGCGGAAAGATCGAGATCCGCTCGAAGAGCCCGCTGACCAGCCGCGAGGAGCTCTCGATGGCATACACGCCCGGGGTCGCCCGCGTGTCGAAGGCGATCGCACGCGATCCCGATAAGGCGTTCGAGTACACGATCAAGCGCAACACGGTCGCCGTGGTCTCGGATGGGACCGCGGTGCTCGGCCTCGGCGACATCGGCCCGCGCGCCGCCATGCCCGTGATGGAGGGCAAGGCGATGCTGTTCAAGGAGTTCGCGGGGGTGGACGCGTTCCCGGTCTGCCTGGACACCAAGGACCCCGACGAGATCGTCGCCACCGTGAAGGCGATCGCCCCCGGGTTCGGCGGGATCAACCTCGAGGACATCTCCGCCCCGCGCTGCTTCGAGATCGAGGACCGCCTGAAGGCCGAGCTCGACATCCCGGTGTTCCACGACGACCAGCACGGCACCGCGGTGGTGGTGCTCGCCGCGCTGCTGAACGCGGCCAAGCTGACCGGTCGCTCGGTCGAGGGCACCCGCACGGTGATCGTGGGCCTCGGCGCCGCCGGCGTGGCGGTGGCGCGGATCCTGCTCGGGGCCGGCGTGAGGCACATGATCTGCTGCGACTCGCGCGGCCCGGTGCACACCGGCCGCGGCGACTACCTCGACGGGACGATGCCGCCCGCCAAGCGGGTCCTGGCCGAGGCGACCAACCCCGAGCATCGCAGCGCGGACGTGCTCGACGGCGCCGACCTGCTGGTCGGGCTGTCCGGCGCGCGAACGATTCCGCCACCCACGCTCGCGAAAATGAACCGCGATCCGATGGTGTTCGCGATGGCCAACCCCGACCCCGAGATCGCCCCTGAGGAGGCCGCGCGCTACGCCCGCGTGCTGGCCACCGGGCGCTCCGACTACCCGAACCAGATCAACAACGTTCTGTGCTTCCCGGGCATCTTCCGCGGCGCCCTCGACGTCCGCGCCGCCCAGATCACAGAGCCGATGAAGCTGGCTGCGGCCCGCGCAATCGCCGGAATCATCCGGCCCGGCGAGCTGCGCGAGGACTACATCGTCCCATCGGTGTTCAACCGCCAGGTCGTGAGCGCCGTGGCGGCCGCCGTGGCGGACGAGGCGCGCCGCGAGCACCACGCGCCCCAGCCGGTCCTCGTCTGATCTGGGGCCGGGCTCGGCGTTGGAGCCGGGGTCCGCGCGCCGCCGTCCGAACCGGTCGCGACACTCCGCGGCGTGCTGCGAATCGCCGGCCTGCTGATCCTCACCGCCGCCGCCGTGCTGATCGGCCATGGCGGCGAGGCGTTCTGGCTGTGCGTCCCGGTGGCGCTGCTGGCCGCCGGGATTCCTGCCCGCCGGCTCGGCTCCGCGCTCGCCGCGGCGGCGGTCGTGGCGGCCGCGGGAGCGCCGGCGCTGGTCGAGGCGAAGGCCCGCCATCCTCCCGTGGCGCTCGCGCTGCTCGTGCCGGCGGCGAGCGTGGCCGTCCTGATCGCGGTGCGCGAGCGGCTACGCCGCGAGCGCGACGCGCTGCGCGCCACCGCGCTGCGCGATCCGCTCACCGGGCTGGCCAACCGCCGCTCGCTGCTCGAGCGCGGCGAGTACGAGATCGCGCGGCACACCCGGACGGGGCGTGGCTTCTGCGTGCTCATGCTCGACCTGGACGGCTTCAAGTCGCTCAACGACCGCTTCGGGCATGCGGCCGGCGACGATCTCCTGCGCGACGTGAGCGATGCCCTGCGCCGGGCGATGCGCGACCAGGACACCGTGGCCCGGCTGGGCGGCGACGAGTTCTGCGTGCTCGCGCCCGAGACCGACGCCGGCGGCGCCCAGCGGGCTCTGACCCGCGCCATATCCGCGGTGGCCCGGGTCACCGCCGGGGTCGACGTCCTCGCCGCGAGCGCCGGCGCCGCGGTGTTCCCCGCGGACGGGACGAGCATCGAGTCGCTGCTGAACGCGGCCGACCAGCGGCTGCTCGTGCTCAAGCGCCGGCGCCAGCGCGCGCGGCCGCAGCGGCGCGCCGCCTGAGCTACGACAGAGCGCCCGGTGGCGTGATCGCCTTGAAGAACACCGGATCGCCGCTCGGTCCGACCCGGTAGAGGCCATAGGACTTGAGCGTGGTGTCCCCACGCGAGTCGAAGCCGTAGGTCCCGAGCACCGAATCGCGCCCCCGGATCGCAAACAGCGCCCGCAGGACGGCGAGCTTGTTGTTGCCCTGGTAGCCGAGGCCGGAGATGGTGTCGAGCCCGAGCTTCATCGACTCGTAGCCGTAGATCGCGTACGGGTCCGGTGGCGCGCTGCCGTACTTGGCCTTGTACGCGGCCAGGAACTGGCGGCCGCCCGGATATGCGTCCGCGCTGAGCGGCGCGAGCGTGCACTCGATGAGCGGGTCGGCGGTTGCCGACACGCCGCCCAGGCGCGGATTGGTCCACGCGCTCGTGCACATCTGGTCGGGGCCGAACAGCTTCGCCTTGGGCAGCGCCGTGTTCACGTCGTCGGTGATCTGCACGGCCGCGGGCGACGCCGCGCCGGCGAAGAAAAAGCAGTCCGCCCCCTGCTTCTTGACAGCCGTGGCGAGCGGAGTGAAATCTGACGTGGTCTCGTCGACCGTGGTGTTGCTGACGATCGTGACCTGATACTGCGCCTTCTCGGACTCGAGCAGCGTTGCCATCTCCGCGGCGTACGGATCATTGGCGGCCGCGGCCAGTGCCACCTTCTGGCAGCCCGCCTCCTTCATCGCGACCAGGTCGGCCGCCGCCTGCACGGAGTCGATCGGGTTGATTCTCAGGAACGTGCGCACATCCGAGGGGTAGTACTTGGCCGGCTCGTCGGAGCCGGCGCCCGGCAGGTTCGTGGTCAGTCCGACGTAGGCGTTGGCCGGGCTCACCTGCGGGACCTTCGCCTGGTTGAGGATCACAATCGAGACCTCGCTGGCCTGCGAGCTGAACTCGCCCACGTAGTAGACGGCCTTTGGGTCCTCCGCCGCCTGGCGCGCGTTGGCCGCCGTCTCGCCGGCATCCCACGGCTCCTGGGCGGATGCATCGTTCAACGACTGATAGTCGACGGTCCACATCCCGGCCCGGCCGTGAACCTGCGCCAGGGCCAGCTCGATCCCGTTTACGATCGCGTTCCCCTGGGCCGCGGACGCCCCCTGGAGCGGCAGGCTCGAGTAGATGTCGACGGTCCGGCTGCCGCCGTCGGAGATCGAGCTGGTCCCGGTCGCGCTGTGGCTGGCCGTTCCGCCGCAGGCCGCGAGCGCCAGCGCGCAGGCGGCGGCCAGGAATGCGATGAGCGTCTTGCCGGAGGGGCGCATGCGCGTGGTGAATGCTTCCAGCCCGCGGCCTGGACGCGCGGACCCTAACCAAACCTCAACGGCAGCGCCCGGCTGGATGCCGGGCGAAGCCCAGTCCTATACCGCGCTACGTCTCGATCGCACGCATGAAGTGCAGGCGGCCCCCGCTCACGCTGTAGGCGCCGAAGCGTCGTAGCGTGGTGTCGCCGTTCGCGTCGATGCCGTAGGTGCCGAGCGCACCGGCTCGGTGGCGGGTGGCGAACAGGGCGCTCACGACCTTGGCCCGGTCCACCTTCCGAGTGCCGTGCCGCGTGGCCCGGGCCACCGCGTCGAGCATCAGGCTCATCGCCTCGTAGCCGAAGATCGCGTCGGGCTCGGGGGTGCCGAAGCGGCGCTGATACGCCGCGAGGAAGGCGCGTCCGGCCCGTGGGTAATCCTGGGGGGCGAGCGCGGGCGCGGTCAGGGCGAGTCGTCCGTCGAGCGACAGCGGCAGCGCACCTGTGTACGCGGTCTCGGCCAGGCCGGCGGTCCCGAAAAGCAGCGCCTGCGGGAGCGCCGCCGCGACCTGCTCGGTCAGCAGCGCGGCGTTGCTCTCGGTGGCGGCGCTGATCAGCACGCAGTCGACGCCGGTCTGGGCCACGCTGCGCGCGAGCGAGGTGTAGTCGGTGGCGTGCGGGTCGAATGCCTCCAGGCCCACCACCTGGAGGTGGTAGGAGGCGGCGGTGAGCTGGAACGCGATCGCCGCGTCGTAGCCGTCGACGTCGCCGTCGTCGAGCACGAACGTCTTGCTGCATCCCTCCTCGTGCTGGAGGAGAGCCTGGGCGACCGCCTGCACCGAGTCGTTCGGGATCGGCCGCACGAACGTGCGAACCCCGGTCGGGTAGTACTTCTGCGGCTCACCCGGGGAAGCCCCGGGCGCGGTCGAGGTGAGCCCGACCGCCGTGCTGGCGGCGCTGATCTGCGGGAGGCCGGCGCGGTTGAGCACGGGGATCGAGATCGCGCTGGCGCCCGAGTCGAGCTCGCCGATGTAGCCGATCGCGTTCGGGTCGGCCGCGGCCCGGCGCGCGTTGAACGACGTCTGCCCGGGGTCCCAGCCGCGGCTCTCGACGGTGGCGTCGTCGAGCGAGACCAGCGCGATCCGGTAATGGCCGATCCGGCCGTGGATCCGGCTCAAGGCCAGGCGCTCGCCGTTCACGATCGACCGGCCCTGAACGCCTGAGGCGCCGAGGAGCGGCTGGCTCGAGTAGATCGTCAGGGTGGTGCCGTCTATCCGGTCGCCGGCGAGGTTGGTCGAGGCGCCGCACCCGGCGAGCGCCCCGAGCGCGACCACCAGCGCGATCACCGCGGCGGCCCGGTTCATCGGGCGTGTCCGCGGCCGCCGCTCACCCCTGGTCGGCGAGTGCCTTGAACGGGACCAGGCGGCCCGCCGTCACTCGGCTCAGGGTGAAGGCGTCGAGGCTGGTGTCGCCGGTGCCGCTGATCGAGTACGTGCCCAGGACCGACTGGCGGTTCTTGATCGCGAGGTAGTCCCGCACCACCGTGGCGCGGTCGCCCGCGGCCGAGCCGGCTTCCCGCAGCACGGCCAGGACCGAGTCCATCGCCTCATAGCCGAAGATCGCCTGCGGATCCGGGGCGTGCCCGAACGTCGCGTGGAAGTCGGTCTGGAAGCGTTGCCCGGCCGCGGTCAGGTCCTTGTAGAACCCTGGGGCGGTGACGTAGAGCGCGCGCTGCGCCAGTGGGATGAGCGCGGATACGAGCGACTGCCCGGCCAGCGCGGAGGGTGCGAACAGCTTGACGGCGCGGTTGCTCGCCACGGTCTGGTTGAACACCTTCGCCGCCGCGGTGGGCGAGCTGGCGCCGTAGAAGACTCCGTCCGCGTCGGCCGGGGATGACGCGAGCGACACCCCCGACCCGAGATCGTCCTTGACCTCGAGCGCAATCGTCTTGCCGTAGTCGCTGCCGTCGTCGCTCACGTACAGCTTGGAAACCTTGAGCGCCGGGAGCGCCCCGGTCAGGGCCCGCGCTTCGAGCGCGGTGGTCGGCACCACCCGAGCGAACGTGCGGCCGTAGGACTTCGATGACTCGTAGTAGAGGCCGGGCGAGTTCGGGACCGCGGCGGTCGACTGCGTCAGCGCCTCCGCTGTGTCGGTGGGGCTGACCTGGAGCAGGTCCTCGGCGTTGTTGATCCCGAGCGAGTCCGCCGAGGCGCCGGGCGGGATCTCCCCGAGATAGGCGATCGTGCTGGAATCCTCGATGGCGCTGCGCGCGTTGTTGGAGGCCTGCTCGGCCCGTAGCTGGGCCAGCCGCACCCTGAACGAGCCGATCTGGCTGCCGGCCTGCCTGAGCGCGAGCTGCTCGGCCGACAGCACGTCCTGGGCCTCCGGGGTGGCGACGCCGGACGGGAGGCTCGCGTAGATCGTGAGCGTCTGGCCCGCCACGGTGATGCTGGAGCTGCTGGCCGCGGCGCACCCAGCCAGACCGGCGACGACCGCGATCCCGGCCGCGAGCCGCAGCGCTCGGAAGCGCATCGGCGAGGCTATTCCCGCCGGCCCGGCAGGAACGGCAGCAGGTTGCGAACGCCGACGGCGAGCACGACCACGCCTACCACCAGCAGCATCCCGTCAAAGCCGCTCGAGCCGATCGCCCACAGCACGATCCATGCGCAGAGGGCGGCGGCGGCAGAAAGAATCAGGCCCATGTCCGGCATGCTAGCCAAGCCGTCAGCTGCGAAGCGCGCCGGCGAGCTCATCGAGCACCTCCGAGACCGCCGCCACCGGGTCGGACGATTCGGCGGCGGCGCGGACCAGGCGGGTGCCGACGATCACGCCGTCCGCGCCGGCCCGTGCCGCCGCGGAGGCCTGCTGGCCGTTGCCGATCCCGAACCCGACCGCCACCGGCACGTGGGTGGCAGCGGCAGCCCGCCCGAGGACGCGCTCGAGAGAGCCGTCGAGGCTCGCGCGTTCGCCGGTCGTCCCAGTGACCGAGACCGTGTAGAGAAAGCCGCGGGCGCGGGCCCCGATCTGCGCGAGTCGCTCGTCGGGCGTGTTCGGGGCGACCAGCGGGACCAGCGCCAGGCCCCGCTCGTCGCACGCGCTCAACGCGCCGGCGGCTTCCTCGAGCGGCAGGTCGGGGACGATCAGTCCGCTCGCGCCGGCGCTCTGGAGCGCGTCGGCGAACCGCTCGAGACCGCGGGCGAAGATGGAGTTGGCGTAGGCCATGATCACCACCGGCAGGCGATCGGCGACGGCCCGGCCGATCTCGAGCACGTCGTGCAGCGTGGCCCCGGCCGCGAGGGCCGCCGTGTCGGCGGCGTGGATGACCGGGCCATCGGCCAACGGATCGGAGAACGGCACGCCCAGCTCGATCAGATCCGCGCCGTGCTCGACGTAGGCAATGGCGATCCGTCGGGACGTCTGGGGATCCGGGAAGCCGCCCATCATGTAGGGCATCAGCGCCGCGCGGCGGCCGTTGGCCCGCGCGGACGCGAACGCCTCGGCGATCCGCTCAGCCCCGGTCAAGATGCGCGAGCGCCTCCGCGAGGTCCTTGTCGCCTCGGCCCGACAGGCACACCAGGTCGAGCTCGCTCGGCCCGGTGGTGAGCGCCCAGTAGATGGCGTGCGAGCTCTCGAGCGCGGGGATGATCCCCTCGAGCCGGGACGTTCGTGCGAACGCCTCGAGCGCCTGGGCGTCTGTAACGGCCAGATAGTGGGCCCGGCCGCTGTCGCGCAGCCAGGCGTGCTCGGGACCGCTGCCGGGGTAGTCGAGGCCGGCGGAGATCGAATGGGCCTCGAGGATTTGGCCCTCCTCGTCCTGCATGATCGCCGAGTAGGCGCCGTGCAGGACGCCAGGGAGCCCGGCCGCCGTCAGGGGCGCGCCGTGCCGCCCGGTGTCGAGGCCCTCGCCCGCCGCCTCCACCCCGATGAGCTCGACCTCGCTGTCTGCGATGAACGGGGTGAACAGGCCGATCGAGTTGGACCCCCCACCGACGCAGCCGATCACCCGCTGGGGCAGCCGGCCCGCGCTTTGCAGGATCTGGGCGCGCGCTTCGTCGCCGATCACCCGCTGGAGGTCTCTGACCAGCGCCGGGTAGGGGGCGGGTCCGACGCACGAGCCGATGATGTAGTGCGTGCTCTCGGCGTTGGTGACCCAGTCGCGGATGGCCGCGGACACCGCCTCCTTCAGGGTGCGCGCGCCCGCGTCCACCGGCTCGACGCGAGCCCCCAGCAGCCCCATGCGCTCGACGTTGGGCTTCTGCCGGCGCATGTCCTCGGTGCCCATGTAGACCACGCACTCCAGGTCGAGCAGCGCGCACGCCGTGGCCGTGGCGACGCCGTGCTGGCCGGCGCCGGTCTCGGCGATGATCCGCCGCTTGCCCATCCGCCGCGCCAGCAGGCCCTGGCCGAGGGCGTTGTTGATCTTGTGCGCGCCGGTGTGGTTCAGGTCCTCGCGCTTGAGGTAGATCGGGTGCCCGGCAGCTTCGCTCATCCGGCGCGCCTCGTAGAGCGGCGAGGGACGGCCGACGTAGTCGCGCAGCAGGCCGGCGAGGTTCGCTTGGAACCCGGCGTCCTCGCGGGCCTCGATCCACGCTCGCTCGAGCTCGGCCAGCGCCGGCATCAGGGTCTCCGGGACGTACTGGCCGCCGTAGGGGCCGAAGCGATGCTCGACCGTCGTCATCGCGCTCCGAGCGCCGGCGCCGCCGCCTGAACCGCCGCCGCGAACGCCTCGAGCTTGCCGGGGTCCTTGCGCCCCGGCCCCGCCTCGACGCCGCTCGCCACGTCGACCGCGAACGGTCGGACGGCGGCGATGGCCTCGGTCACGTTGTCGGGATTCAGGCCTCCCGAGAGGATCACTGGCACGGATTGGCGGTGGGCCCGGGCGATCTCCCAGGCGAACGTCTCGCCGGTCCCGCCGGGCCGGCCGGCGACGAAGCTGTCGAGCAGGTGGTAGTCGGTGTGAAAGGACGCCAGCGCCTGGATGTCGGCGCCGCTGCGAACCCGCGCCGCCTTGATCACCTTGCAGCCGGTCCGGCGGGCGGCCTCGGCGCAGAACGCCGGGCCCTCGTCGCCGTGGAGCTGGAGCATGGTCAGCTCGACCGCGTCGGCCGTTTGAGTGACGTGGTCGAGTGTCGCGTTGACGAATACGCCGGCGACCTCGACTCGTCTTCTCAGGGCGGCCGCGATCTCGGCGGCGTCGTCCGGGCGGCAGCGCCGGGCCGAGCCCGGCCAGAAGATCAGGCCGATCGCCCAGGCGCCGGCCTGGACCGCCCGCTGCCCGTCGGCGAGCGTCGTGATGCCGCAGAACTTGATCTTGGTCACAGGGACATCGTAGGAGCGGTCAGCGAGCGACACGCGGCTTCGATGTCGCCGGCGCGCATCAGGGCCTCACCGACGAGCACCGCGTCCACGCCGGCGTGGGCCAGCTCGTCGAGCTGCGCGCGGCTATTGAACCCCGACTCGGCGACTATGGTGCGGCCGGGCGGGATGCTCGGCGCGAGCGTTAGAGCGGTGGCGATGTTGACCTCGAGCGTGGTCAGGTCGCGGTTGTTGATGCCGATGATCTCGGCGCCGGCGCCCACGGCTGTGTCGAGCTCGCGAGCGTCATGGACCTCGACCAGCGCGGCGAGGCCGAGCTCGCGAGCCCGTGTGTGGAATCGGGTCAGGGTGAGGCGGTCGAGCGCGGCGACGATCAGCAGAACGGCGTCGGCGCCGGCCGCCGCCGCTTCGGTGAGCTGGTAGGGATCGACGATGAAGTCCTTGCGCAGGATCGGCAGGGTGCTCGCTGTCCGGGCCTGCACGAGGTCCTCCAGCGAGCCGCCGAAGCTCGCCGTCTCGGTGAGCACCGACAGGGCCGCCGCGCCACCGCGCTCGTAGGCCCGGACGACGTTCTCGAGCTGGAGGTCCTCGCGGATCGCGCCGGCCGAGGGGGAGCGGCGCTTGTGCTCGGCGATCAGGGCGAGGCCGGGTCCGGCGGCGAGGGCGTGCGCGAAGGCGCGGAAGTCGCCGGCGCGCGCCCGAGCTCCGGCGGCGCGCTCCAGCTCGGCTTCGGGGACGGTGGCGCGCCGGCGGGCGACGTGCTCGCGGGTCGAGGCGATGATCGGGTCCAGGCGGTTCACGCCGGCGTCCCACCCGGGAAGAACGTTCCTCTCGCGCCACCAGACCCGCCGAAACCGAGCTCGTTCCCGCCCTTCCCCCTCACGGCGCCAGCTCCCGCGTGCGCCTGACGAACCGCTCGAGTGCATCGCCGGCCGCGCCGCCGTCGATCGCCCGCTCGGCCGCCCGCACCCCCTCGCCCAGCGAGCCGGCGCCACCGCCGGCGTAGATCGCCGCGCCCGCGTTCAGGACGGCCAGGTCGCGGGCCGCCCCCGGCTCCCCGGCGAAGATCGCCCGTGCGATCCGCGCGTTCTCGGCCGGATCGCCCCCGGGGATCTCCTCCGGCGCGAGGGCGCGCGTGAGGGACACCTCCTCGGGGGTCAGCGTGTAGCGCCGGATCGACGTTCCGGTCACCTCGATCACCCCGGTGGGCGCGCAGATGCTGAGCTCGTCCAGGCCGTCCTCGCTCGAGACGATCAGCGCGTGCCTGGTCCCGAGCAGCGCAAGCGCTCCGGCGATCGTCTCCAGGTACGAGGGGTCCGACACCCCGATCAGCTGGCGGGTCGCGCCGGCCGGGTTGGTCAGCGGACCGAGGAAGTTGAAGATCGTCCGCACCGCGAGCTGGCGGCGAACTGGGACGACGTACCGCGTCGCCTGGTGGTGGGCCGGGGCGAACATGAACCCGAACCCGACCTCCTCGATGCACCGCGCCACCGCGTCCGGGGCGAGGTCGATCCGCGCCCCCAGCGCCTCGAGCAGGTCCGCCGAGCCCGACAGCCCGGTGGCCGAGCGGTTGCCGTGCTTGGCCACGGTGCAGCCCGCGCCGGCGGCGATGAGCGCCGCCGTGGTAGAGACGTTGAACGTCCGCCGTCCGCCGCCCGTGCCCGCGGTGTCGAGCAGGTCATCGCCCGGCACGCCCACCGGGGTGGCGAAGGAGCGCATCGCCCGCGCCAGCCCGGCCAGCTCCTCGACCGTCTCGCCCTTCGTCCTCAGCGCGATCAGCAGTCCCGCGATCTGGATCTCTGTCGCGCGGCCAGCCATGATCTCGCTCAGGACCGCGCTGGCGTCGTCCATGCTCAGGTTCTGGCCGCTGGCCACCAAGTCGATCGAACGGGTCAGCAGATCGGTCATCGCGCGCCGGTCAGGAAGTTCTCCAGGAGCTCGCGCCCTTGTTCGGTCAGCACCGACTCGGGATGGAACTGCACGCCCTCGGCCGGAAGCTCGCGGTGGCGCACCGCCATCACGACCTCGCCGCCGAACGCAGAGCGCTCGAGGCAGTCGGGGAGGGCCGGGTCCGCCACCAGGGAGTGGTAGCGGCCGACCTCGAGCGGGGTCGCCAGGCCGTGGAAGATCGTCTTGCCATCGTGCTCGATCCGCGTGGTCTTCCCGTGAACCGGCGCGTGCCGGATGACCCGCCCGCCCCATGCCTGAACTAGCGCCTGGTGGCCCAGGCACACCCCGAGCGTTCGCACGCCGGCGAGCGGGAAGCGCCGCACGGCCTCGAGCGAGATCCCGGCCTCGTTCGGCGTGCACGGCCCGGGCGAGACGATCACGCGGTCATAGCCGCGGACCAGGAGGGCGTCGACCGCGGCGTGGTCGTTGCGCACGACCTCGATCTCGGCGCCGAGCTCCCCCAGGTACTGGACGAGGTTGTAGGTGAAGCTGTCGTAGTTGTCGAGAACCAGGACCCTCACGGACGCGAAACGGTAACGACCTCCGCCAAGCGTCAGGGAGGGCGGCGCAAAAGATCAGGGTCCGCCCCATTGCGTCCGGACCACCCCGCTGTATAGGTTCCGCACCAGGGCGCTGGAGACCGATTGGAAAGGGGCCGCCATGACGGACAAGATGAGGCAGAAGTGGCAGGAGGCCGTGGGCGCGTACCTCGAGCCGGACCGCCAGGGATACCTGACCCTCGACGGGCAGCACCAATCCCTGGTGGCGAAGTGGGGGCCGGTGGCCAAGCGGGGCAACGCGGTGGTCGAGGCGGCCAGCCGGCCGCGAGGGGGCAGACATCTGGCGAGCACGCGCGCCGCGGGTCGGGTCCGCCGGCGAGCACGCGCGCCGCGGGTCGGGTCCGGCGGCCAGCCCTACGGCCACTCGGGTTGCGCCACCGCCAGCTCGATCGCCTGGAGCACCGCCTTGGACTTCGCCACCGACTCCGCGTACTCGTAGGCTGGCTGGGCGTCGGCCACGGTCCCGCCACCGGCCTGGATGTGCGCCACCCCGTCCTTGACCACCACGGTCCGGATGTGGATGCACGTGTCGAGGTCGCCGGCATAGCTGACCCAGCCGATCGCCCCGCCGTAGCCGCCCCGCTTGACCGGCTCGAGCTCGTCGATGATCTGCATCGCGCGCACCTTCGGGGCGCCGGACAGGGTGCCGGCGGGCAGGACCGAGCGCAGCGCGTCGAGCGCGTCGACGCCTGATCGCAGGCGTCCCCGAACGCTCGAGACGATGTGCATAACGTGGCTGTAGTTCTCCACGGCCATGAAGTCCTCGACGGTGACACTGCCGTACTCGCACACGCGGCCGAGGTCGTTGCGCCCCAGGTCGACCAGCATCACGTGCTCGGCGCGCTCCTTCGGGTCGGCCAGGAGCTCCTCGGCGATCGCGCGGTCCTCCTCGGTATTGGCGCCGCGGGGGCGGGTGCCGGCGATCGGGCGAGTCGAGACGGTGCGCCCGCCGACCGTGATCAGCGGCTCGGGGCTGGCCCCGGCCACCTCGAAGTCGCCGAAGTCGAGGAAGTACATGTACGGGCTCGGGTTCACCGCGCGCAGGCCCCGGTAGATCGAGAACGCCTCCACCGGCACCTCGGCCGACCAGCGCTGCGAGGGCACCACCTGGTAGGCGTCGCCGGCGCGGATGTATTCGATGATCCGCGCCACGTTGCCCTCGAACTGCTCGCGCGACAGGTTCGACTCAAACCGCGGCGCGCTGCGCCCCGGATCCGGCGGGCGCGCCGCTCGCGGCACCGGGCCGGCCAGGCGCCACCGGACCTGGGCGATCGTCTCGAGAGCGCGGTTGTAGGAGGCCCCGACGTCCGCCTCGTCGGCGTACACGTTGGCCAGCACGGTCACCGTGTGCTTCAGGTGGTCGAACACGACGAGCGCGTCGGTCAGCATCAGTGCCAAGTCGGGCACGCCGATCGGGTCGGGCCCCGGCTCGCCCAGCGGCTCCACCGTCCGCACCAGGTCGTACGCGAACACGCCCACTGCGCCCCCGGCGAAGGGAGGCAGGCCGGGCAGCGGCGCGGGCCGGAACCGGCCCACCTCGGACGCGGCCAGCGCATACGGGTCCCCGGGCTCGCCCAGCGACCAGCGCACCACCTTGCGGGGCCGGTAGCCGATGAACGAGTAACGGCCGACACGGCCCTGGTCGGCCGATTCGAGCAGGAACGCCGGGCCGTCTTCGCGCAGCTTCAGGAACGCCGACACCGGGGTCTGGCAGTCGTCGATGAACGTCTCCCGCAGCGGGATCAGGTTGTAGTCGTCCGCGAGCGCGCGGACGTCTTCAAGCCCCGGCGCAGCCTCAGCGTGTGCGACGGCCATCGAGCACCCGCTCGGCGTCGGCCAGCGTGAGGCCCCGCTCCCGGAGCAGCACCGCGAGGTGGTAGATCACGTCGGCCGCCTCCTCGCTCACCCGTTCGTCGGTCTCCTCGCGGGCGGCTCGGGCCACCTCCTCGGCCTCCTCCTGGACCTTCGCCCCCGCGCTCCCCGGCGCGGCAAGCAGGCGAGCGGTGTACGACCCTTCGGGACGCTCTGCGGCCCGGGAGGCGATCATCCGCTCGAGCGCCGGCAGCACCTCGTGCGGCGCGGGCGGCTCGAGCTCACCGCGGTGAAAGCACGTGCGCTCCCCGGTGTGGCAGGCCGGCCCCGCCGGCTCGACCAGCGCCAGCAGCGCGTCGCCGTCGCAGTCGTAACGGATCGACCGGACCGCCTGCGTGTTCCCGGACGTCGCGCCCTTGTGCCACAGCTCCTGGCGCGAGCGGCTGAAGAACACCATCTCCCCCGACTCGCGCGTCAGCCGCAGCGACTCGGCGTTCATGTAGGCCAGCGTCAGCACCTCACCCGTGCGCCAGTCCTGGACGATGCACGGGACGAGTCCGCGCTCGTCGTACACGATCTTCGAGAGTTCCTCCACGGGGCGCGATTCTAGGCGCCGGCTTGACACGCGCTCCCGGCCGGGCGGAGAATCGCGCCATCTGTACCTAAAGGGGGTTGTAGATGGACGAGCAGCGGCCGCCGGCGCGCCCGGCGAAACGCGGTGGCGCGGGCGGACACACGCAACCCGCGAGCGACTTCGCGCTCGAACCGCTGCCACGCCCCCGCCGACAGTCCGAGCAGGATCAGATCGCCGACGTCGAGCCGCCCCTCCCCAAGTCGGACCGCCTCCGTGTCCATGATTTCTGCGAGCTTCACTCCGGCCCCCGAGACCACGTAGCCCTCGCGGTAAGGGTAAGTCGATTAGCGGCCGGATGGAAGAGGGCGGGTTGCTTGACACCTGGGTCGGCGTTCAGAACAATTCGATCAAGGGGCGCCGGGACAACTAACAGAGAGGGGGCCTCTCGATGGATGAAGCAAAGCAGCCGCACGACGCGCAGGTCGAGCCCGACCTGAAACGGCCCGAGGAGGCGGTCGAGGATCTCGAGCCCGACCGGCACGAGGCCGACGATGTCAAGGGCGGCTTCACCTACCAGAAGATCGCGATCAAGTACGAAACCTGAGTCGACTTGATACGCCGCGGTTGCGGGCCGCCCCGGTTCTCGCCGAGCTTCGGGGCACGCTCGCGGCCGCCGGCTACGCGAGTGCAGCGATCGCCGAGCCGCAGCGGTTGCATCGGTTCCTCGCCGGGACCGGCGCGGCCGCTGTGTCCGGCCTCGACGAGCGCCTCAGCGCGATCGTCAAGCTGTTCGCCCTGAGTGAGCGGCTCCCGATCGGCGAGGCGCGCCGCGCCGTTGCGCCATTGGCCCTGGAGGAGCTCGAGGAGACCGGCCTGCTGATCCTCGAGGACGGCTCGGCGGTGCCCAACTGCCGCCTGCTGCCGCACAGGCGGCTGCTGGTCGCCGGCGACGGACGCGCCGGCGCCGGCGCCGGCGCGAAGGTGGTCAGCTCCTTCACAGGGCCGACGCTCCAGCTGGCCCGGCTGACGCCGCGCGCGCCTGTCGGCTCGATGCTCGACGTCGGCACCGGCTCCGGGATTCTCGCGCTGCTGGGCGCCGGGCACTGCGAGCACGTGACCGCGCTCGACGTCAACCCCCGCGCGCTCGCGTACGCGCGCTTCAACGCCTGCCTGAATGACATCTCGAACGTCGAGCTGCTCGAGGGCAGCTGGTTCGAGCCGGTCGCCGGGCGCCGCTTCGATCTGATCGTGATCAACCCGCCCTACGTGGTCTCGCCCGATCGGGAGCTCGCGTATCGCGACAGCGGGCTGCCCGGCACCGGGCTGCTCGAGCAGCTCATCCGCGACGCCGCCGCGCACCTCGAGCCGGGGGGCCTCGCATTGATGCTGTGCAGCTGGCCGCACGCATCGGATGACGACTGGGCGGCTGCGCCCACCTCGGCCGCCGCCGCCACCGACTGCGACGCGCTGATCGTCTCCCATTCGACGGAGGACCCGCTCGACTACGCGGCGAGCTGGAACACCCCGCCGGTCTCGTTCGCCCCGCCCGGCGAGGTTCGTGAAACCGTCGCCCGCTGGCTCGAGCATTACCGGGCGATCGGCGCCGGCGCGATCAGCTACGGCGAGGTCATCCTGCGGCGGCGTTTGAAGGGCGTCCCCTGGGTGCATGCCTTGCGCGCCGGGTCAGAGCCGGGCGATCGAGCCGCCGAGCACATGACCGGGCTGCTCGCCGGATACGACCTGGCCCGGGACCTCGACGACCCGGCCCTGCTGGCCACGGTCTTCTCGCTCCCGGACGGGATCGACATCTCCCAGCGCCTGCAGCGACGGGACGGCCGGTTCCGCGCGCGTCCCGCGATGATCCGGCTCGAGGGCGGGCTCGGAGTGAGCGCTGCGGTGGACCCCGATGCGCTCGACCTGCTGTTCGCGTGCGACGGCCGTCGGACTCTGTCCGAGGCGGTCGATCGCGTTGGCGCGCGCCGCGGCGAGGACATGGAGACGGTGAGAAAACCGGCGGTGATCGCCGTGCGTGAGCTACTCGCGCACGGTCTGCTCCACGCGCAGCCGGCTACTCGATTCCCAGCCGATCCAGGATCCGCTCGTCAGCCCGCCAATGCCGACGCACCCGGACCCGCAGCTCGAGGTGCACCTGCGCGCCCAGCTCGGGCTCGATCGCGCGCCGGGCCGCCATTCCGATCGACTTGATCATCTGGCCGCCCGCGCCGATCAGAATGCCCTTCTGAGACTCGGTCTCGACCAGGAGGGCCGCGTCGATCCGCACGAGATCGTCGCGTTCCTGCGAGATCGACTCAACCTCCACCTCGACCGCGTGCGGCACCTCCTCGCGCGTACGGGCCAGCACCTGCTCGCGCACCAGCTCGGCGAGGCGCACCGCCTCCGTCTGGTCTGAGCGCTGCTGGCGCTCGAAGTAGAACGGCCCCTCCGGGAGCAGGCTCACCAGGTGGTCGACGAGCGGCCGCATGCCGGATCCGGTGCGAGCCGACACAGGGAACACCTCGTCCGCCAGCTCGAGGTCAGCCGCCGCCTGGAGCGTGGCGGCGATGTGCTCCCGGCCCGCCCGGTCGACCTTGTTGGCCGCAATCACCACCGGCACCGGCGCATTGGCCAGCAGGCGGGCGATGAACCGGTCGCCCGGCCCGATGCCCTGCTCGACGTTGACCACGAAAAGGCAGCCGTCCGCGTCCTCGAGCTCGCGCTCGACGCGGCGCTGCATCCGCTCGGTCAGGGCGTCCCGGGGGCGCTGGACGCCGGGCAGGTCGACCAGCACGAGCTGCCAGTCGGGACCGCTCGCCACGCCGCGGATGGCCCGGCGCGTGGTCTGCGGCTTGTCGGAGACGATCGCGACCTTGGCCCCGACGATCGCATTGGCCAGCGTCGACTTACCCACGTTCGGCCGTCCCGCGATCGCGATGAACCCCGAGCGCGAGCTCACTTGACCCAGCGCATCAGCTCGGCCTGGAGTGCCAGCATCTCACCCTCGTCGGTCTCATGGTCCATGCCAGCCAGGTGCAGGGCACCGTGGAGGATCGCCTCGCGCACGTCCTCGGTGTGCTGGGGGCAGATCACGATGTCGCCGAGCTCACGCGGTCCGATCGCGGGGCCGTCCTCGTCCATCCCGAACGACAGCACGTCGGTGGGCGCATCGACCCGGCGGTGCTCGCGGTTGAGGTCGCGGATCCGTTCCTCGTCGACGAAGTCGACTGCCACGTGCCCGTCCTCGATCGCGGCCGAGGATAGCGCGAGCGCACACAGCTCCTGCACCTCCGCCGCAGTCGGGGCGCCCGGCGCCATCGCGTCGAGCCCGATGACCTCGATTTCGAGGCTCACGCCCGTTTGCGCGGCCGGAGCTCGGGAGCCAGCCGCTGCCCGTGCTCGTTGTAGGCCGCGACGATCCGGCGCACGAGCTTGTGGCGCACCACGTCCTCCTCGCCGAAGCGTACGAACTCGATCCCCTCGAGCCCGTCCAGGATGTCCGCCACCACCACCAGCCCCGACTCCTGCTCGCGCGGCAGATCGATCTGCGTGATGTCCCCCGTGACCACCACCTTCGAGTTGAACCCAAGCCGGGTCAGGAACATCTTCATCTGCTCCGGACTCGTGTTTTGGGCCTCGTCGAGGATGATGAAGCTGTCGTTGATCGTGTTGTGCGTGACCAGGAAGTCGTCGGTGACGTACAGCGAATCGGCGGCCGCCACCTGGATGCACACGCACTCCGCCTCGCCGGCCGGCTCGATCGCGTCGACGAAGCGCATCGGGCGGCCACCGCCGAAGCGGTTGTAGATCTCGCGCTTGCGCGTCAGCCGGAAGGGAGCAAGACCGGGTGGCATGCGGATATCGAGGATGTACGCGTCGAGCCGGTGGGGGATCGGTCTCCCACGCGCTGATCCGGGCGGTCGGCCTTCGGCCGCTCGCCGGCGCCAGTACGCCACCCCCCCGAGCGAGCGAACTAGGTAGACGACATCGTCCCGCATCGTCTCGGAGCACGTCGTGTATTGAATCCTGCATGTCCGCGCGCGCTGTGTAACTGGCCCCCCATCGGAGTCGAGCAGCCCTTGGAGGACACCGAGTCGAACGCCCGGGGAGTTGTGGAGGTACACCTCGGGGATGAACTTGCTGTGCGACTTCTTCCCGGCAAGACCGAGGTCACGGATAGCGACGCTTAGCGGATCGGCTACCGCGGTACTTCGGCGGCCGTGGACGCTTCGCAGCGTCCAGTCCCGGTTGCTCCGTGGGTGCATTTCGATCCCGTCCAGCGAACCCTCTAGCGCCGCGACGAGCTCCGGCTCAACGGTGGCGAACGTCGGAGTCGTAGTCGAGAATGATCCATCTCCGAGGAGTAAGCCAAGTGAGTATGGATCGACAGGGATCTCACGCGGCTCGAACTCGACCGGCGCCGCCAACACTGGGAGCTCGAAGCGGTGCTGGTGAAACGCACGGAGACGCCCCATCATTTCCTGCGTCTCCAGTACGCGGCCCGACTTGCCTCTGCGTCGGTCGGAGGCCGTAAACACGCGCCACAGATGCTCTTTGCAGCACAGAACCGATGCTCCATCCTGAGCGTGTAGGCGGACGATCTCCTTGCGCCCCTGCGGGTGAGTGCCGATCACCGGGGTCGGGCGACCGTCCGACCCAATGACCAGGTCGCCAACGCGCAGGCTACCGATCGGTCGAAATCCGTCAGGCGTGAGAACTGGCGTAGGCAGGGGCATCGCGCGGCCACGCATGAATGCGAGCGGTGCCACCTCGATCACGCCCCGCTCCAGATGCTGGGAGACCCGGTCGGGCTCGAGCATGTCGTGCAGGGCGTCGAACAGCGGCCGCAGGTACGGGTCGACCTTGGCCATCAGATCGCCGGGCAGGAACCCCAGCCGCTCGCCGGCCTCGACCGCCGGCCGGGTGAGGATGATCCGGTTGACCTCGCGCCGGCTGAGCGCGGCCGCGGCCAGCGCCACGGCCAGGAACGTCTTGCCGGTGCCGGCGGGACCGATCCCGAACGTGATCGTGTTCTGCCGGATGGAGTCGACGTAGCGCTTTTGGTTGACGGTCTTGGGCGCAACCTTGGTGGCGCGGTGGCGCCAGACCACGTCCTCGAGGATGCTCGCCGGCGACTCGTGCTGGTCGAGCGCTCGGCTCACCGCCTCGATCGTCCCGGGAGCGATCTCATGTCCCTGCCCGATCAGCTCGGAGAGCTCGCGCACCACCGCGGCGGCGGAGTCGACCGCCTCGTCGTCGCCGTCCAGCGTGAGCACGTTGCCGCGCAGGTACACGTCGCAGTTCAGGTGCCCCTCGAGCGCCCGGAGCACCGCGTCCTCGCTGCCGGCAAGCTCGGCGGCGACCGCGTTCTCGAGCTCGATCTGCCTACGCACCCAGTCCCAGAGCCTCGCGTACGCGCGCGGAGGTGCGCTTGCCGTCAGCGCGCCCACCGGACTTGGCCATCACCGACTTCATGACCTGGCCCATGTCCTTGGGCCCGGAAGCGCCGGTCTCGGCAATCGCCGCCGCGATCATCGTGTCGAGCTCGGCGTCGTCCAGCTCCGCCGGCAGGTAGGCCTCGATCAGCTTCGCCTCGGCCTCCTCTTGAACCGCCAGCTCGGACCGGCCGCCGTCCCGGAACTGCGCCGCCGCCTCCAACCGGCGCTTGCGCTCGCGCCGCAGCACGGCCAGCTCATCGTCGTTCCCGTCCTTGACCGCCTTCTGGAGCTCCGAGAGCACCAGGCGCAGCGCGCCGACGCGCTCCTTCTCGCCCGCCTTCATCGCGGTCGTCATGTCGGTGCGGACCTGATCGATTACGGCCACAGGATCAGGATAGACCCGCGGCGTCCCGAAGCCCACAGGCAATGCCGTCCGCGTAGAGCTCCAGACACATCACGTTCACGAGCTCCCCGCGCCGCCTCGCGCCGGCGGGCAGGTAGCAGCGGGTGTAGTCGGCGGTGTAGCCGGAGCATTGGGTGTCGGCCACCTTGTCGATCAGGACGCGCTCGATCCGGCCGAGCTTCCCGGTCCGGTGGATCCGAGAGCGCACCTCCGCGTGGCCCCGCATGGCCTGCGAGCGGCGCTTCTTCTCCTCGGGACTGACGCGGTCGCCCAGACGCTCGGCCGCGGTCCCGGGCCGCGGCGAATACGAGAACGTGTGCACACGGGTGATCCCGGCGGCGTCCACCATCTCGAGCGTGCGCTCGAACGCGCGCTCGTCCTCGGTGGGAAAGCCCACGATCACATCGGTGGTGACGTTGACCGTGGGCACGGCCGCGCGGACCGCGCGTACGTGCTCCAGGTACTCAGCCGCGGTGTAGTGGCGCCCCATGGCGCGCAGCACACCGTCGTCGCCGGATTGGAGCGGGACGTGCAGATGCGGGCACACCTTCGGCTCATCGGCCAGCGCGCGCAGAAGCGAGTTCTTGACATGGATCACCTCCACGCTCGACAGCCGCACCCTCTCCACCCCCGGGACGCACGCAACCTCGCACATCAGCTCACCGAGCTCGAGGCCGCTCGTCGGGTCTTGGTAGTCGCCCACGCTGATCCCGGTCAACACCATCTCCGGTTGACCTTGGCTGACCCGCCGGCGCGCCTCCTCGACCACGGCCGTGGCCGGTCGCGACCGGGCGCCACCGCGCACGGTGGGGATGATGCAGTACGCGCAGTGGCAGTCGCAGCCGTCCTGCACCTTGATGAAGCCGCGGGTCCGCGAGGCCGCCGCGGACTGGCGCGTGAGCACGCCGTGCTCGAGGTCCACGCAGCCCGCCATCGCGCCGGCCACGTCGTCGGCCGTCCCGACGAACGGCTTGACCCGGGCGTCGATCTCCGCGAATTGCGCCGCCCGCAGGTTGACCGCGCATCCGGCGACATACACCTCGCGCGCGCTGCGCAGTGAGCGCCTGACCGACTGGCGCGACTTGCCCTCCGCCTCGCTGGTGATGCAGCACGTGTTGATGACGTGCAGCTCCGCCTCGGCCTCGGGGACCTCGTGGTGCCCTGCCGCCAGGAGCGCGTCGCGCGCCAGCATCGCGTCGGCCTGCGAGACCTTGCAGCCGAGGAACTTGACCGCAAACGAGGTCACTGCGGGCGCACGGTAGCGCGATGCGAGCGTCATCCGGCGGCCGGGGAGGTCATCCACACCTCCCCGGCCGGCGGCACGCGTTCACGTCCGGCTCACGACCGGCTCACGACCGGCGGACTTCGTACCCCTGGTCCGGCGTCGCCCCCGGTGTCCTCGGATCGGCACGCTGAATGAGGGGAGATGGCTCGTGCGCAGATCCAACCCGCGGCTTGGGCCGTGGTGCGACGACGTCGAGGAGCAGGCCACCGAGCGTCACGCTGATCGCGAGCGGTCCCTGCAAGCTGGTCACCTCCTTCGGGTCCGTGGTTCGCGGCGAAGGATCCGCGATCGCACCGGCGCCGGCATCGGCCGCGTGGACAGGATTCGGGCGTCCCGGCTTGTCCACGGGATCAAGCCTGGGCCGCCACCCACTCGACTATCGCCTCAAACCGTTCCTCGGTCAGCGCGTGCCCGCCGGGCGCGCGGAGGTGCCGCAGCGCTCCCGGCGCGCCCCGGGCTGCATATGCGCGCGCCGCGGCCTCGGCGATTGCAGGCGCGTCGCGCGAGTACTTGTCCTCCTCGGCGGAGGCGATCAGCAGCGGCCGGGGCGCCACCAGCGCGGCGATCTCGTCCACGTCGGCCACGGCGAGAATGCCCGGTATGGCCTGGGCGGCGTCGATCCCGACGCCGTGCGCGATCCGGTCCCGGTAGGTGCACGCCGACCCGCTCGTCGCCGCGAAGGCGATCCGCTCATCGAGCGCGGCATGCAGCAGCGCGATGGCGCCGCCCATCGAATGCCCGAGCGCGCCCACCCGGCGCGGGTCGATTCCCTCGAGGCCGGCAAGCGCCGCATGGGCGGCCGCGGCGTCGGCGAGCACACTGCACATGAGCAGCCGCCCACGGACCAGGCGCCAGCACATCTCGTTGTAGTAGTCGGTGGCGTCGGAGGGCCGCGGATCGGTCCCGGGGCCGCCGGCACGGCTGTCCTCGAAACCGACCGCGTCCGGGGCCAGCACCGTCACGCCGCGGCGGGCCAGCGCGGGCCCGAACGCCTGCCAGGGATCTCCGGACAGTCCGGCGACCTCGGACTTGCCGAAGTGCCACTGCGAGTGGTGCTGATGGTGCACGACGACCGCCCCGCCAGATGGACGGTCGGGCGCGAGCAAGTACGCGGGCACCGCCCCCTCGTCGGCCTCGAGGCTGACCCGCCGCTCGACGTAGCCCTCGCGCCGGCGCTCTCCCCCGGGCACCAGCGCAGCCGCCGGCGCCGCCTCGAACTGCACGAGCGCCGCCAGCCGCGCCCGCAGCTCATCCATGCGGGGCCACGAGCAGCACGGCGGCCCAATCGCCGGCGCTCCGCCGCTCGCGTTCAATCAGCCCCCGGCGCCTGAACGCCGCGGCCACCTCGTCCACCTCCCCCGCGAGCAGCCCGCTCGCGATCACCCTCTCGGGGCGGCCCGCAGCCTCGGCCAACCGCTCCGCCCAGGTGAGGAGCAGCGGCCTCAGCAGGTTGGCGGCGATGGTGGGGCCGCTCGCCGGCGAATCGACGCGTAGGTCGTGCCGGCGAACCTCCAGGCTGACGCGGTTCGCCCCGGCGTTGGCGCGGGTGGCCTCCAGCGACGCCGGATCGTGGTCGAGCGCGGCCACCGGATCCCAGCCGAGCCGCGCCGCGGCGATCGCCAGCACGCCCGAGCCGCAGCCCAGGTCCACGAACGCGCCCGACGGATCGAGCAGGAGCATCAGCTCGAGGCACAGCCGCGTGGTGGCGTGTGCGCCGGTGCCGAAAGCCTGTCCGGGGTCGATCGCCAAGTCGATCGAAGTAGTGCCCGATGGCTCCCAGGGCGGCCGGACGGTAATCCGGTCGCCGATCACGACCGGCCGGTGAAACTCTCGCCAGCGGCGGTCCCAGTCGTCGGCGATCTCACGCGTGCTCACCTCGACCAGCGCCGCGCCGGCCACCGCCCTCAGCTCGGGGAGCTCCGGCAGCTCACCCGGCGCCCCGTACACCGCGTACTCGACCGTCTCCTCCCCGACCGCGACCTCCTCGACCCCGCTCGGCGCGAGCTCGAGCAGCTCCGCGAGCACGATCTCGGCCTGGTCGCGAGCGACCCGGACCGCGAGTCTCAGCACCTCGGCGCAGGCGGGCGGCTCACCCGCCGAAGGCCCGCTTGAGCTTCCCGAAAACCCCCTGCTCGGTGCGCAGGTTGTGCTCGGACATCGAGTCGGCGAGCTGCTCGTAGAGCTCGCGCTGGTCGCGGTTCAGGTGGCGGGGGACCACGACGTTGACCACCACCCGCAGATCGCCGGTCCTTCGACCGCGAAGCGCGGGCATCCCCGCCCCGCGGACCACCAGCGTCTCGTGCGGCTGGGTGCCGGCCGGGATGTCGATCTCGACCGGCTCCTCGAGCGTCGGGACCTCCACCGTGGTTCCGATCGCGGCCAGCGGCGCCGAGACGTCGACCACGGTAACCAGGTCGTCGCCGTCGCGGACGAAGCGCGGGTCCTCCCGCACATGGATCAGCACGTAGAGGTCTCCGGCCGGCCCACCGCGCTCGCCGGCATGGCCGCGGCCGGCGATCCGGATGCGCTGGCCGTCGGAGATCCCTGCCGGCACCTCGACCGACACCTTGGGACGCTCGACCTTGCGCCCCCGTCCACGGCACACCTTGCACGGGTTCCGCGCGACCCGGCCATCTCCGTGGCACGTGTCACAGGCGGTGGCGCGCACCACCTGCCCGAACGGGGTACGGGACACGGCCCGCAGCTGCCCGGTCCCCTGGCACCGCGGGCAGGTCTCGATCGGCGTGCCCGGCTCGGCGCCGTTGCCGTGGCAGTGCTCGCACGTCGCCACGGCTTCGTATGAGACCTCGACGGTGGCGCTGCGCGCCGCCTCAGCGAGGTCTATCTCCGCGCTCACCGCGACGTCACCGCCCTGCACCGAGCCGCCGCGGCGTGCGCCCCCGCCAAAAGCGCCCCCGAACCCGCTGCCGCCGAAGAACGCCTCGAAGATGTCGGCGACCGACCCGAACGCGTCGAAGTTGGGCGCGTAGCCCCCGCCGCGCAGGCCCTCGTGGCCGTACCGGTCGTAGGTGGCACGGCGCTCCGGATCCGAAAGCACCTCGTACGCCTCGGCCGCCTGCTTGAACTTCTCCTCCGCCTCGGGATCGTCGCGGTTGCGGTCGGGGTGGAGCTCGAGCGCCAAGCGCCGGAAGGCCTTCTTGATCGTGGCGTCGTCGGCGTCGCGCGCCACGCCCAGGAGCTCGTAGTAGTCGCGCGTGGCGCTCATCGCTCGTCGTACACGTCGGCGATGAATGTCGAGAGCTGCGCCGCGGCCTGCCGGACCGAGCGGATGGCGCCCGCGTAGTCCATGCGCAGCGGCCCGATCACGGACACCGCACCGAGGCTTCGCTGCGGCAGCCCGTAGCCGGACGCGACCAGCGCCAGCGAGCGCAGCGCCGGATTGTTGTTCTCGGCGCCAATCCGGACGAGCACGTCGCGCTTGGCCAGCGCCGCGCGCAGGACCTCGAGCAGCGAGACTCGCCGCTCGAGCATGTCCATCAGCGCGTTGAGGTCGGAGATGTCCCCGAGGCGCTGCGCGCTCAGCAGCCGGGCCGTGCCGTCCACGTACATGGTCACCTGGTCGCTCTGCTCGAGCTCGGTGAACACCGGGGCCAGCGCATCGAGGAAGTCGGTTTCGGTGCTCGACAGCGACGGATCGTGCAGGCGCTGGTGGAGCATCCGCGCGCCGAGGCCGAAGCCGACCAGGCGCTCGTTCAGGTAGCTCGCGGCCCAGTCGGCCAGCCCGGCGTCGACCGGACGCGCGAACGTGAACAGGCGCTTGGTCACGCCGCCGGTAGAGGTGATCACGACGACCATCAGCACCTGGGGCTGCAGCAGGAGCACCTCGACGTGGCGGATGGTGGAGGTCTCGATCGGTGGCGCGGTCACGATCGCGAGCAGGTTCGTCACCTGGGAGAGCGCCTCAGTGGTCACCTGCATCGCCTCGTCGAGCTCGCGACGGACCAGCGACAGCGCCAGCCCCGGGTGGGCGGGATCCGGAGCATCCCGGGGGAGCAGACGGTCGACGAAGTACCGGTAGCCGGCCTCGGTGGGGATGCGGCCCGCGGAGGTGTGCGGATGGGCGAGCAGCCCGAGCTCCTCCAGATTCGCCAGTTCGTGGCGGATCGTCGAGGGACCCCACCTAACGTCGGCGGCCAGCGCCTTGGAGCCGATAGGAGCACCCGCTTCGAGGTACTCCTCGACGACCCTACGCAGCACCAGTTCCTGACGTTCAGTCAGCACGAAGCTGATTGTAGGTCGGTGTTTCGCTGCTCAGCCGGCGTGATCGCCGACCGCCAGCTCCGCGACCCCGTTGCGGATGATGCGGTGACCCGACTGGACGGCCTCCGACTCGGCCGTGGCCACTTCGCCGGCGAGGTCTGTGATCGTGCCCGTGACAACGATCTCCTCGCCCATCCGGCCCAGGCCGCGGAACTGCACGGACAGCGTCTTGAGCCTGTCGGGACCGCCGGCGGCATCGGTGTGAGCGCGCGCCACCTGGGCCATCGTCCACAAGCCGTGCAGGATCCGCCCCGGCAGCCCCACCTGCTTGGCGAACTCCTCGTCG
Source organism: uncultured Solirubrobacterales bacterium (assembly GCA_963818675.1). Lineage (GTDB taxonomy): Bacteria > Actinomycetota > Thermoleophilia > Solirubrobacterales > Solirubrobacteraceae > Palsa-465. The sequence continues at coordinate 83,867 of CAWFTE010000010.1, read as the reverse complement.
ATGTGGATCGGGTTGAAGTCTCCGGACGCGCCGGCATAGCGCACGGTCACGTACGGATCGGGAGTCACCCGCAACTCGAACCGGTCGCCGGCGTTCACTCGATCCCCCGGACGATGTTCGTCCACAGACCGGTGCAGACGGTCTCGTCGCGCTGGTTCTCGCTCACCGACTCGAACACGTAGAAGGCCATCCCGCCCCGCTCGGAGATGTCCTTGACGGCGGCGGTGGTCGAGATCTCGTCGCCGGCCACGACGAGCGGCCCCCAGCGGAACTCCTGGCTGCCGTGGACCATCATCGCGAAGTTCATCCCCACCTCAGGATCGAACAGCGCGGGCGCAACCGAGCGGCTGGAGAACACGACCGCGAACATGGGCGGCGCCACCACGTCCGCGTATCCGGCCGCCCGCGCCGCCTCCACGTCGAAGTGCAACGGGTTCGTCTCACCCACGGCCGATGCGTACTCGCGGATCTTCTCCCGGCCCACCGCATAGGTGGTTGGGGCGAACGTCTTGCCGACCGCCTGGGTGCTGACCGCCATCAGAGGCCCTGGGTGCTGACCGCCATCAGAGGGCCTGGGTGCTGACCGCCATCAGAGGATCACCGGCACCGTACCGCCGTCGACCGACCATGCGGAGCCGAGGACGTTGGACGCCGCCTCCGAGCACAGGAACGCGATCACAGCCGCGATCTCCTCCTCGGTTCCGAGCCGGCCGAGCGGCGTCCGATTGGCCGTGGCCTCGAGCACCTCGTCGCGCGAGATGCCCTTCGCCTCGGCGTTCTGGTCGGCCAGCCCGCCCTCCTCGAGCCACAGGTCGCCCCCGATCGGACCCGGCGCCACCGCGTTCACGAGCACCCCGCTTGAGCCGTAGGCGTCGGCGAACACGCGCGAGAGCGAGAGCTCCGCCGCCTTGGTCACCGAGTAGGCGGCGTTGGTCCCGGACGGCCGCTTGCCCGAGGAGGAGCAGACGTTGACGACCCGCCCCCAGCCCCGCTCGGCCATGACCGGCGCCAGCGCGCGCATAAGCCGCATGGGCGCCATCACGTGCAGGTCCCACTGCGCCTGCCATTCGTCGTCGGTCAGCTCTTCGAGCGGCCGGACCGCGCTCGTGCCGGCGTTGTTGACCAGGGCGTCGATCCGGTCGTAGTGGGACTGGCAGGTGTCCCGGACGCGCTCGCCGGCATCGCTGGCGGTGACATCGACGGCGAGGATCTCGGCGGCGCCCGCACCGGCGTCGCGGCATGCCTCAGCCGTCTCGGCGAGCGCCTCCTCGCGGCGGCCGACCAGGAGCAGCGTCGCTCCCTCCCGGGCCAGGGCAAGCGAGGTGGCGCGGCCGATCCCGCGCGAGGCGCCGGTGATCACGCACGCGCGATCGCGTAAGCCGAGGTCCATGACCGCGGATTCTCACTGATCGGGCACCGGCGCGCCGGTCGGGAGGCCCTGCCGCGCGTATTGCTCGTAGCGCTCCCGCCAGGCGTCGGGGGCCTGCGGGCGGTCGGGCGCCGACCCGCTCAGCCGCCGCTCGAGTCCATCGAGGCACTGGTGCCAGCCGGCGGCGTCCCGCGCCGCCTTGTCCCGGGCGTCGAGCGCGACGGTGAGGCGCAGCAGGCATCCGTCGGGTTGCGGCTCGAGCTCGAAGCGCAGGTGGTCCTCGCCCCAGTAGAAGGCGAACACGCGCGGGGGGTCGAGGTCGGTTACGCGCCCGGTCATGTTCGAGGGCGCATCGAGCGGCATGTGCTCGAAGTGGAAGCTGAGCTCGCCAGCCGCGCGGATCTCGCCCCTGACCTGGGATGGGAACCAGTGCTCGAGCTCGTCCGGTTCGGTGATCGCCCGCCACACCCTCGCCACCGGATGCGCCAGCCGGCGCTCGAAGCGCAGCGTGGGGCGATCGAAGACTTCCTCGTATCTGGCATGCATCGTCAGGCCTCCTCGGTTTCGTTCAGTCGCCGCTCGAGCGCGTCCAGGCTGTCCTCCCACATCCGGCGGTACGGGGCGAGCCAGGCGTCGAGCTCGGCGAGCGGGGCGGTGCGCAGCTCGTACACCCTCCGCTGAGCGTCCGTCCGGGACCTGACCAGCCCGGCCTCCCGCAGCACGCGCAGGTGCTTCGAAGTGCCCGGCTGGCTGAGTCCGGTCAGCTCGACGAGCTCGCCGACCGGCCGTGGCCGCTCCCGGAGCAGCTCGACGAGCGTGCGGCGGTGCGGATCGGCTAACGCGGACCAGACGGTCACCGGAGTGAATATACCAAGATAGTTATATGCCTCACGAGAGATTTGATCGAAAAGGTGCGCTATGCGGGCAAAATCGATCAATCCTCCGGCGCGACCCTCGCTGCCCGTTCCCGTGCCGCCTCCACCAGCAGCTCCATCCCTCGCCGGATCGCGGCCACGGGAAGGTTTCCGTAACCGAGCACCAATCCCGGCGCCGGCGCCTCGCCGCCGGCGTATTGAGAGCTCAGGCCGACCACGCCGACGCCACGCGCCGCCGCGGCGCGAATCACGGCCGCTTCGTCCGCTCCATCCGGAAAAATGATCAGTGTGTGGAGACCGCCGGCGGCGCCCCCTGGAGGGGATCGGAGGACGCCGTCCCCGGTGCCGGCCGCGCTCGTGAGTCCCGCCCCGCTCGTGAGCCCCGCCGCCCCCGCGACCGCCTCCGCCACCGCGGCCCGGCGCTCGCGGTAGCGCAGCCGCATCCGGCGCAGATGGCGGTCGAGCTCGCCGCGCTCGATGAAGTCGGCCAGCGCGAGCTGGTCGAGCACCGGCGTCCCGCCGTCGGCCAGCGCCTTCTCGTAGGTCAGCGCCCCCGTCAGCCAGGACGGCGAGAGCACCCAGCCCAGCCGTAGCGCCGGCGCCAGGCGCGCGCTCATCGACCCGATGTGGCATACGCGCTCCGGCGCCAGCCCCTGGACGGCGCCCACTGGGTCGCGGTCGTAGCGGAGCTCGGAGTCGTAGTCGTCCTCGACGATCAGCCCGTCGACCTCCTCCGCCCACTGGAGGAGCTCGGCTCGCCGCGCCGAGCTCAGCACCACACCGAGCGGGAATTGGTGCGCTGGCGTCACCACCACGACCTCGCACCCGCAACCTTCCAGCGCCGCCACGTCGAGCCCACCCGTGTCGACCGGCACCGGAACGGGCTCGAGCCCGGCCCGCTCGGCGATCAATCGGTGGCGTGCCCACCCGGGGTCTTCCAGGGCGATCCGCTCGACGCCGCGATCGCTCAGCGTCCGGCAGAGCAGCTCGAAGCCCTGGGTGAACCCGGCGCACACCAGCGTGTGCTCGGGCTCGGGCGCCGCCCCGCGGACCCTCCCCAGGTACTCCATCAGCGCGTTGCGCAGCCGCACCGTCCCGCGCGGGTCCTCGTGCCCGAGCGCCGCGTACGGCGCCTCGCGCAGCGCCGCCCGCACCGAGCGCAGCCAGGCGTCGGCCGGAAACGACGATAGGTCCGGCAGCCCGGGCGCGAAGTCGTATACATGCCGGGGCTCGAGCGAGCGCGCCGGGATCGGAGGACGCTCCACAGCGGCGGCGGCGGCCACCCGCGTCGGGCCGCCCTGCGAGGCAGTGAGGTAGCCCTCGGCCACGAGCTGCGAGTAGGCCTCGACCACCACCCCGCGGGAGATCCCCAGCTCGCCGGCCAGCGCGCGAGTTGACGGGAGCTTCGCCCCCGGCGGCAGCCGCCCTGCCCGGACCTGTTCGCGCAACCGCAGCTCGAGCTGCTCGTGCAGGGGCACCGGCGCCGCCCGATCGACCTCCACGAGAACTGGTACTGATCGAGACGCCATGACTGGACCTTAACACTGAACCAGTTTCCCCCTATGGTGCCGCCCATGGACACGATCACGATCATCGGTGGAGGGATCGCCGGCCTGACCGCGGCGATCACCGCGGCGGAGCAGGGCGCTCAGGTGAACCTGCTCGAAGCCCACGAGGAACTGGGCGGCCGGGCCCGGAGCATGAGCGGGCCCTACAAGGCGAACCTCGGACCCCATGCGCTCCTGTCGAGCAGTCCGTTCTGGCGCTGGCTGGGCGAGCGCGACCTGCTGGCGCCCTACGCCCGGCCGCGGCTGTCGGGAGTCAGGTTTCGCTGGGAAGACGACATCCGCCGGGTCCCGTCGGTCGGTGCCGCCGTAGCCGCACTGCGGCTGCGCACCCGCACCGCGCCGGTCGAGATCGACTTCCGCACCTGGGCCTCCGAGCACATCGGGCTCGAGGCGGCCGACCAGCTGGCCCGGAGCGCCGGCATACTCACCTATCACCACGACCCGGGCGAGCTGTCCGCGGCGTTCCTGTGGGAGCCGCTGGTGCGCGGACTGATGTCCGCGCCCCCGACCGCCCGCTACCCGATCGGGGGCTGGTCGCGCATCATCGACCGGATGCGCGAGCGCGCGCTCGCCCTGAACGTGAAGATCGCAACCGGGACTTCCGCCGACGAGATCCCCGACGCTCGTCCCGTGATCATCGCCACCGAGCTGGCCGACGCCCGCCGCCTCCTCAGAGATGACTCGCTCACCTGGCTGAGCGGCAAGGCGGTCTGCCTCGACCTCGCGCTGCGCCACCGGCGCGGCGACCCGTTCGTGGTGGTGGACCTCCAGGAGACGGGCTGGATCGAGCGTTATACGGCGGCCGATTCCACGCTGGCTCCGGAGGGCGAGGAGCTCATCCAGGCCCAGATGCCGATCCGTCCGGGCGAATCGACTGCCAAGGCGGCCGACCGCCTCGAGCGACTGCTGGATGCCTCGTTCGCCGACTGGCGCGAGCGCGAGACCTGGCGCCGGCGCCAGGTGATGGACGGCCGCACCGGCGCGCTCGACCTGCCCGGTCGCACCTGGCGCGACCGCCCGGCCATCGACCGCGGCGACGGCGTGTTCCTGGCCGGGGACATGGTCGCGGCACCCGGATGCCTGTCGGAGATCGCCTGGGCGAGCGCCGTCGAGGCGGCCCGGCACGCGACCGCGGCGGCGCGGGGCGCGAGCCACGCGACAGCGGCGGCCGGGGGCGCGAGCCACGCGACCACGGCGGCGCGGGGCGCGAGCTACGCGACAGCGGCGGCCGGGGGCGCGAGCCACGCGACCACGGCGACCCGCGACGCGAGCCGCACGGCCGCGGCTTGATGCGCACCGCCGGCCGCGCCAGCCTCGGCCTCCTCTCCCTCGCCCAGGCCGAGACGGGAATCTGGGGACTGATTGCGCCGCATGCGTTCTACAGCGGCTTCCCGGGCTTCGGCCACCACTGGGTCTCGGTGATGGGGCCCTACGACGAGCACCTGGTCCGCGACTACGCCGGGCTCGCGCTCGGGTTCGCGGTCCTGCTAGCGGCCGCGGCCATCTGGTTCGAGCGCCGGCTCGTGCTCGTGGCCGGCGCGGCCTTCCTGGCCGGCACCCTCCCTCACTTCGCCTACCACCTGACCACCACCGAGCGCCTATCGACCGCCGACAACACGGCCAGCCTCGGCTCGTTCGCGATCGAGCTCGCGCTGGCCGTGCTGGCGATCCTCGCCGCCCTCATCTCGGAAAGGTCCCCCGATGACCGCGCTCTTGTGAGCGCTTCCGCCGCGCGGTAGCCTCTTTTGCATGGCGCGACGTTCGACTCTGAGGGCATCGGACGCGGATCGTGAGCAGGTGGCGGAGCGGCTCCGGCAGGCCACCGCCGAGGGCCGCCTGCTCGCCGAGGAGCTCGAGGACCGTCTGGGCGCCGTGTTCGCGGCTCGGACCTACGGTGAGCTGGATGTGATCGTCGCCGATCTGCCCGGCCCACGTGGCGCTTCACCGGCCCGGACCCGCGACCGCTCGCGCCCGGTGGCCCGGGTCAGGCAGCTGCCCGCGCCGGCGCTCGTCCTGCTCGCCCCGGCGGCGATCGCGATGGCAGTGGCCGCGGTGGTCGTGGTCGTGACGATCACCGCGTTCTGGGCGCTCGTGATCACGATCGCCTGGCTGGCCCTCGGCCACCGGCGCCCGTACTACTACCCGATGCGCCGCTACCACCGGGCCATGCGCGACTACCGCCGAACCACCCGCCATGCGTACGGTCGCTGGCGGGCCTGATCAGCGGGCCCCGGTCTTCTCCCCCAGCTCGAGCACGGCCAGGAAGGCCTCCTGGGGCACCTCGATCCGCCCCACCTGCTTCATCCGCTGCTTGCCCTTCTTCTGCTGCTCGAGCAGCTTGCGCTTGCGCGAGATGTCGCCGCCGTAGCACTTGGCGATCACGTCCTTGCGGTAGGCCTTGATCGTCTCTCGGGCCACGATCCGTGAGCCGATCGCGGCCTGGATGGGGACGTCGTACTGCTGGCGGGGGATCTTCTCGCGCAGCTTCTCGGTCAGCGTGCGGCCGGCGCTGTAGGCCTTGCTCTTGTGCACGAGCATCGACAGGGCGTCGATCGGGTCGCCGGCGAGCAGGATGTCGAGCTTGACCAGGTCCGAGGGGCGCAAGCCGATCAGCTCGTAATCCAAAGATGCGTATCCGCGCGTGCGCGACTTGAGCTGGTCGAAGAAGTCGAGCACGATCTCGGCCAGCGGCAGGTCGTAGGTGAGCTGCAGCCGTTCCGCGCTCAGGTAGTGCATGCCGGCGTGCTCGCCCCGCCGGTCCTGGCAGAGCTCCATGATGTGCCCCACGTACTCCTTGGGGGTGAGGATCGATGCGCGGATGTAGGGCTCGCGGACCTCCTCGACCCGTGCCGGATCGGGCATGTCGTTGGGGCTGTGGACGGGCAGCACCGTGCCGTCGGTCAGCGTGACCTCGTACTCGACGCTCGGCATCGTGGCCAGCAGCTCGAGGTCGTACTCGCGCTCGAGGCGCTCGCGCACGATGTCCATGTGCAGGAGGCCCAGGAACCCGCAGCGGAACCCGAACCCGAGGGCGTCTGAAGTCTCGGGCTCCCACGACAAAGCGGCGTCGTTCAGGGTCAGCTTCTCCAGAGCGTCGCGCAGGTCGGGGTAGTCGTCGGAGTCGATCGGGAACAGGCCGCAGAACACCATCGGCTTGACCTCGCGGTAGCCGGGGAGCGGCTCGCTCGCCGGCCGGCCCTTGCTCGTCAGCGTGTCGCCCACCCGGAGCTTGGTCACGTCCTTGATCCCGGTGATCAGGAACCCGACCTCGCCCGCATGCAGCGCCTGCGCCGAGGTCATCGACGGGGTGAAGAAGCCGATGTCGTCGATGTCGGCCTCGGTGCCGGCCTGCATGGCCCGGATCGCCTCGCCCTTGGTGAACGTGCCGTCGACCACCCGGATGTAGGCGATCACACCGCGATACTGGTCGAACTCCGAGTCGAAGATGAGCGCGCGCGGCGCTGCGCCCGGGTCGCCGCTCGGCGGCGGCACCCGCGCGATCAGCTCGTCCAGCACCTCGGTCACGCCCGCGCCCGTCTTGGCGCTGATCCGCCGGACGCTGTCGGCCGGCTCACCCAGCAGCTCGGCCACCTCGGCCGCCACCCGCTCGGGCTCGGCCCCCGGGAGGTCGACCTTGTTCAGGCACGGGATCAGCTCGAGCCCCGCGTCGATCGCCAGATACGTGTTGGCCACGGTCTGCGCCTCCACCCCCTGGCTCGCATCCACCACGAGCAGCGCCCCCTCGCACGCGGCAAGCGAGCGCGACACCTCGTAGGTGAAGTCCACGTGCCCGGGCGTGTCGATCAGGTGCAGCTGATAGGTCTCGCCGTCGCCCGCCTCATAGAACACCCGCACAGCCTGGGCCTTGATCGTGATCCCGCGCTCGCGCTCGAGCTCCATCGAGTCGAGCACCTGAGCGCGCATCGAACGGGGGTCGACGGTGTGCGTCAGCTCGAGGATCCGGTCGGCCAGCGTCGACTTGCCGTGGTCGATGTGGGCGATGATCGAGAAGTTGCGGATGTGGTTCTGATCGGCCATGGCGGCACATCTAGGGTATTAGGGGCCGGGCCTGCGGCCGGCGTCCAGCCGGACGACGCTCGGCCGGCCCGGTCGTGGCGAGGCCGGATGCCGAGCGGGCCGAGCCGAGCGGGCCGGTTCCGCGCCGCATCCATGCGGCGCGGGCGTTTCGCTCAGCCCGCGCGCTTGGCCAGCTTCGGCAGCATCCCCAGCTCCTGGAGCGCCGGCTTCCCCGCCGCGCCGATCGTGAGCAGCCCCCCGAAGATCGCCACCGCGTCGATCGACTTGCGCCCCTGCTTGTCCCAGTAGTCGTCCTTGAGGTCGAGCCACAGCGCGAACTCGTCGAGGGTCAGGGCCGAGGCGACCCCGTAGAGCGTGGCGGTCAGGCGCGAGCGCCACCGTGGCTGCGAGTCGACCCCCCAGCGGTGGGTCCAGCCGAACCCGACTCCGAGCAGGCCGAGGATGCCGAACGTGGAGTGGTGGATGTGCGTTCCCCCGGCGCTGATGTTCCCGAACGGCCCCACCCCGGCCTTGATCGCGTGGGTGATCCCGCGCGCGATCCCGAACGTCGTGGTGAACCCGAGCGCGCTGAGCAGCGCGCGCTCGCGATGCACGTCCTCGAAGTGCCGGCGGTAGACGTCGGCCAGGTCGGTCATCGTCCCCGTACCCGGCTGAGGATGAGCGACTCGATCTGACGTGCCTCGGGGATGCGCATGACGAGCACCATCTTCGCGTATAGCACGCACGCGGCGAGCAACGCCACGCCCACCGCGACGATCTGGGCCGGCAGCGAGCGCCCGAGGAGGTCGTCGAGCCCGGTCCACACGGCCCAGGCCAGCGCGGCCATGATCGCGGTGGCGACCACGATCCGTACCGTGATCATCAGCGTCTGTCCGCCCTCGATCCGACCGTTCAGGCCGATCCGAAGCCGGTAGATCTGGAGCACGGTCATGACCGCGTTGGCGGCCGCGGTCCCGATGACCAGGCCGGCGATACCGAGCGGCTTGTACAGGGCGATGCTGACGACCGCGTCCACGACCATGTTCATCGCCGCCAGCTTGGTCGGGATCCAGGGCCGCTGGACCGCGAAGAACGCGCGCGTCAGGAGCAGGTTGACCCCGGCGAAGGGCAGGCTGAACGCGAACCAGAACAGCGCGGTCGATACCAGGTGCGTGGAATACGGGCCGAACGTGCCGTGCTGGTAGACCAGGCGGGTGATCGGCGTGGCCAGCACTAGCATCAGCGCCGCCGACGGGATCAGGAGCAGATTGATCTGGCGCATCCCGTTGCCGATCGAGCGGCGCATTCCCGCCGGGTCGCGCGCCGCGGCCAGCCGGCTGAGCGTGGGGAACAGCACCGTGGCCACGGCCACGCTGAACACGCCCTGGGGGAGCATGTACAGGCGGAACGCGTTGTTGATCGCCGACGGCGCGTGGCTCGAGACCAGCGACCCGAACCCGGCGTTCAGGAAGATGTCCAGGTTGACGATCCCGATGCTCATCGTCACGGGCAGGAACAAAACGAGCACCTGCCTGACGCGCGGATCGCGCCAATCGACCGCGAACGTGATCTTGAACTCGACCCGCCGCATCGCCCCCGCGACCATGAGCAACTGGACCACGGTCGCCGCCAGCCAGGCGATCGCGTAGGCGTAGACGGCGTTCTGTCCGTGGAAGTGCGGCTTGAGCGCGATCAGCAGGACGAGGATGACGAGGTTCCACACCGCCGGCGCGATCGCGGGAATCGAGAACTCGTCGTAGGACTGGAGGATGCCCACGAGCAGCCCGGTCAGGCTCAGCAGCAGGACGACCGGGAACAGCACGCGCGACAACCCAGCGGTGAGCGCGTCGCTGATGTGCGCACCGGTGAACAGCGGCACGACCAGCCCCGCCACCGCGGTCCACAGCAGGGTCAACCCGCCCAATACGACCAGGATGACCCAGAACAGGGTTGAGGCGACCCTGAACGCCTCATGCTTGCGCCCCTTCTGGATCAGCTCGGTGAAGACAGGCACGAACGCGGCCGAGAGCGCCGCCTGCGAGAACAGGTTGCTGAACAGGTTCGGGACCTGCGAGGCGAGCGTGAACGCCGACGCCGCGGCCGAGGTGGCGAAGAACGCGGCCTGCACGACCTCGCGCCCGAGCCCGGCCACGCGCGAGAGCGCGGTGGCGATGGCGAAGATCGCTGTGTTGACCGCGATCCTGCGGCGCGGCGTGGTGGGCGGCGGGGGCGGCGGCCCCTTGGCGGCGATGGTCTCAGTCGACACCGGTTGGCTATAGTACGGACGGCCGCAGCCCACCCTCCGCGGCCTTTGTTCTGCCATGGCGAACATCCACTCCCAGAAGAAGCGGATCGAGCGCGCGGCGCGTGAGCGGGTCGAGAACCGCCGCTACACCTCGCGCATCAAGACCTACTTCCGCCGGCTGGAGCGGGCCTGCGCGGCCGGCGACGACGCCACCGCCGACACCGAGCACCAGGCACTGGTGCAGGCGATCGACAAGGCAGTCAAGGCCGGCGCGATCCACCGCAACAACGGCGCGCGCAAGAAGTCACGCGCCGCTCGGGTGCGGCGGGGCGCCGCAGAGTCCTAGCGCGCCGCAACTTTTCCGTCCGGAGTGCGCGTTTCTCGCATCCCGGGTAGCGTGTCCGGTCGATGGCCGGACTTTTCGAGACGACCGGGATCGAAACGGCCCGCATCGTCTTCGAGCTCGACCGGTTCGAGGCGGCGGGCGATGACCGCCTCGAGGTTCGAGGCCGGTGGTTCGGAGTGCGCGGACGGCGGTTCGTGCGCCCGACCCTGATGCTCCGCGCCGGTGGTGAGCAGCGCCGTGCGCTGGCCGATCTCGAGCACAAGCCATGGCTGGCCGAGGATGGAGAGCCGTGGGAGGCGTCCTTCTCGTGCAACCTGGACAGCGGCGATGTGCGCGAGGTGGAGCTAGCGGTCGCGCCCGACATCGCGGTGGCGCTGCCGGCACCGAACGCGCGCCGGCGCAGCCCGACGCGGATTCCCGCCCACGCCGAGCGCCGGCCCGGGACGCCGCGCGGAAGAACCGGGCGCGCTGAGCCCCGCCGGGACGAGCTGGCGGAGGCGCGCCGGGAGATCGAGCGGCTGCGGGCCGAGCTCGAGGCGAGCAACGGGGCGCGGCTCGAGGCCCACGGGGCCCGAGACCATGCGTTGGCCGAGCGCGATGCCGTTGCCGGCCAGCGCGAGGATCTGCACCGGCGGCTCGAGGCCACCCGGGCGGAGCGCGACGAGGCGCGTGCGGCGATCGCTCGCGCCCAGGCCGAGCGCGACGAGGCGCTCGCCACCTACGGAAAGCTGGCGGCGGCCCGTGACGAGGCGCTCAACGAGCGCTCGGCGGCACTGGCGGCGCGTGCCGAGATGGGCGCCGCACGCGACGAGGCACTCCGCGCCCACGCCGAGGCAGTGCGCTCGCGCGAGCATGCCGTACGGTCCCGCGACCAGGCGCAGGCGGCCCGCGATCAGGTGCTCGCCGAGCTCGATGCGCAGCGGCAGGCCGCGCAACAGATCCAGTCCGAGCGCGACGCGGAGATCGCCGTACGCGGAGCGGCGATGGTGATGCGGGGCGCGAGCCGCGCCGCGCCGGTGGAGCGGGATTGGACGCCGAGGGCGATCGCGATCGCTGTGTTGGTGGTGGCGGTGCTGGTGGTCCTGCTGATCGTCCGCGCTTTCTAGCCGGCGACGCGCTGGATCGTCCGAATCGCCGCGGTGTCCTCGGATGCCGCGCCCGAGCCGCCGCCGCGCGAGGCAAGCTCCAGATCGGCGACCTGCTCCAGTGCCTCGCGCAGCTTCGCGGCGCCGCTCTGGCGAGCGTCGGCGATAAGCCGGTCGGCGGCGCGCGAAGGCATCCGCAGCCGGCGCTTGATCTGCGCGGCCGGCTCGCCCGCGTCGAGCGCCTGCGCGATCTCGTGCGCGACGCGGATCCGCTGGGCCATCCAATAGAGGAGGCCGGGCACGCGTTCGCCCTGCGTACGCAACGTCACGTAGATCCGGGTCGCGGCCTGCAGGTCACCGGCGACGAGCGCGTCGGCCAGCGACCAGGCCCGCCGTTCGGCCGACGGGGCGCTCAGCGCCTCCACCTCGCCGGTATCCACTGTGGCGCTCCCGCCTCCGGCCCACAGGGCGAGCTTCTCGAGCTCGCGCAGCAATCGCTGCTGGCGATCGCCCACCTGCCGGATCAGGGCGCGCGCGCCATCGCCTTCGAGCTGGAGGCCCAGCTCCCGCGCACGCGCGATCACCCACTTGGGCAGCTCCCACGACTTCACCGTCTGCTCGGCTTTGACGTCGCCACCCGCCTTGCTGACCGCGTCGTGCAGCCCGGCGGGCGCCTTGGCGCGGCTGTCCTCGCGGGCGAAGAACGCGACCGTGGTGTCGGGAGGCGGCTGCGCGAGCGCCACCGCGAGCGGCTCGAGGTCCTTCTCCCGCCAGCGCTCCACCCCGTCCACCACGATGAACCGGCGGCCGAGCGCGAACGTCATCGCGTTCAGCGCGTTCGCCACGGCCTCGGGCGTGGCCGCGTCACCCTCCAGCACCTCGACCCCCTGCGCGCCACTGGCCGCCTCGGCCAGCGCCCGCAGCCTGGCGCGCCGCTCCGCGATCCGCCCATGGTCGTCGCCGTGGATCAGGTAGGCCAGCTTGAAGGCGGGCATGGTGAGCCAGTCTAGGCTCGCCGCGGGACGGCGCGCTCGACCGCCTGCTGCGGAGTGTCGACCGCGCGCACGCCCTCGACCCCCCATGTCCGCAGCCCGATCACCGGCACCCCGGACTTCAGCGCCAGCGCCACCTCCGACAGCGTTCCGTAGGCGCCGCCAACCGCTACGACTACGTCGGCGGCGCGCACGATCAGGCCGTTGCGCAGCTCGCCCAGGCCCGTCGGCAGCGCCACCCGCACCCAGCGATTTGCCGCGGCGCGGTCGGTCCCGGGGAGGATCCCCACCGTGAGCCCGCCGGCCTCGGCGGCGCCCCGGCAGGCGGCGGCCATCACGCCGCCGAGCCCGCCGCAGACGACGACCGCGCCCCTTTCGGCCACCCCGCGCCCGATCTCCTCCGCCGCCTCGACCTCTCTCGGCGTGGCATCCCCCGGCCCCACGACCGCGACGTAAGCCACCGAGGCCCTAGCGGACGACCACGTTGACGAGCTTGTCGGGCACTACGACGACCTTGGCGATCTTGCGCCCGTCGAGGTGGGCCTTGACGCCACGAGTCTCCAGGCACAAGCGCTCGAGCTCCTCGCGCGGCGCGCCGGTGGGGGCGTCGACCCGGTCGCGCACCTTGCCGTTGACCTGGCACACGAGCTCGAACGTGTCCGCCACCAGCATGTCCGGATCGGCGTCCGGCCACGGCTCCTCCCACACTCGCCGGCCGGTCAGCATCTCGTACGCCTCGGCCCCCAGGTGGGGCGCGAACGGGAACAGCAACGACGCCGCGGTGGCGGTGGCGAAGCGGCGCGCGGCCGGATCGGCGTCGGCGTACCGGTAGGTGTCGTTGAGCAGCTCGATAATCGCCGAGAGCGCGGTGTTGAAGGCAAACCGGCCGGTCATGTCGCCGGTCACCTTGTCGATCGCCCAGTGGGCCTTGCGAATCAGCGTCAGGGCGTCTCCGGTCGGATCGGCGGGCTGGTCGGCGCCGGCGTCGGCGTCGGCGTCGGCGTCGGCGCCGGCGCCGGCGAGGTCGTCCGCCAGCCGCCACAGCCGGGAGAGCAGCCGCCGGTGCACGCCCTCGATTCCGTTCTCCGACCAGGCGGCGTCCTGGTCGGGCGGGCCCATGAAAAGCACGTAGCAGCGAGCCGCGTCGGCGCCGTAGCGCTCGACGATGTCGCTCGGGGCGACCACGTTGCCCTTGGAGCTTGACATCTTGTTCCCGTCGGGGCCCAGGATCATCCCCTGCGTGAACAGGGCCTGGAAGGGCTCCTGGAGCTCGAGCAGCTCCATGTCGGCCAACGCCTTGACGAAGAAGCGGGCGTACATCAGGTGCAAGATCGCGTGCTCGACTCCGCCGATGTACTGGTCGACCGGCATCCAGTAGTTCGCCACGTGCGGGTCCCAGGCCGCCTGGTCGTTGCCGGCGTCGCAGTAGCGGATGAAGTACCAGCTCGAGTCGACGAACGTGTCCATCGTGTCGGTCTCGCGCCGGCCGTGGCCGCCGCAGGCCGGGCAGCGGGTCTCGACCCAGTCCTCCGCGGTGGCCAGCGGGGCGCGGCCCTGGGGCTGGTAGTCGGCGATGTCGGGCAGCTCGACCGGGAGATCCTGCTCGGGCACGGGCACCATCCCGCACCGCTCGCAGTAGACGATCGGGATCGGGCAGCCCCAGTAGCGCTGACGCGAGACGAGCCAGTCGCGCAGCTTGTAGCTGACCGAGGGGTGCCCCTTGCCCTCGCGGTCCAGCCAGTCGACGATCGCCTCATAGCCCTGGACCGCGTCCATGCCGGAGAAATCGCCGGAGTTGACCAGCTGCTCGTCCGCGGTGTGGGCGAGGTAGGGCAACTCGTCCTCGGGCGTCTCGCCGCCCGCCGGCGCCACGACCGGGCGAACCGGCAAGTCGAATGCGCGCGCGAAGTCGTAGTCGCGCTGGTCGTGCGCGGGCACGGCCATGATCGCGCCGGTGCCGTACTCCATCAGCACGTAGTCGGCGACGAACATCGGGATCTGCTCACCGTTGACCGGATTGGTCACGGTCCGGCCCAGGGGAACGCCCGTCTTCGGCTTATCAGCGGCGCCGCGCTCCTCCAGGGACTCGGTCAGCGAGCGGTTCACGTACGCGCGCACCTCGTCCTCGTAGTCGGTCCCGTCGGCCAGCTTGAGCACGTCCGGATGCTCGGGGGCCATGACGAAGAACGTGGCGCCGAACAGCGTGTCCGGCCGGGTGGTGAACACCGGATAGTCGATCGCCGGCTCCTCGCAGCGGAAGGTGACCTCGGCGCCCACGCTGCGCCCGATCCAGTTGCGCTGCATGGCCTTCACGTGCTCGGGCCAGTCGATCCGGTCGAGGTCGTCGAGCAGCCGGTCGGCGTAGTCGGTGATGCGGAAGAACCACTGCTCGAGCTGGCGCAGCTCCACCTCGGCGCCGCAGCGCTCGCAGCGCCCGTCGATCACCTGCTCGTTGGCCAGCACGGTGGCGTCGTTCGGGCACCACTTGACCGCGGCCTGCTTGCGGTAGGCCAGGTCGCGCTCCAGCAGCTTCAGGAAGATCCACTGCGTCCAGCGGTAGTAGCGCGGCTCGTGGGTGCCGAACTCGCGGCTCCAGTCGATCGAGATGCCCCACCGGTGAAACCAATGGCGGTAGGCGGCGATCGAGCGGTCGGTGGCGTCGCGGGGATGCACGCCCGTCTTGATCGCGTTGTTCTCGGCCGGAAGGCCGAACGCGTCGTAGCCCATCGGGTGCAGCACGCGGCGTCCGATCCGCCGGTGGAAGTGCGCGATCGCGTCGCCCAGCGCGTAGTTCTTCAAATGGCCGATGTGCGGCTCGCCGCTCGGATAGGGCAGCATCTCCAGCACGTAGGACGCGTCGCCGAAGCTCTCGTCGTTCGAGACCTCCCAGGCGTGCTCCCGTGCCCACAGCTCCTGCCATTTGGGCTCGATCGTCTTGGGGTCGTAGCGGCGCTCGGACATCTAGGACTTGCAGGTTAACTCGGTCCGGTTGGTGCAGGCCCGCCCGCCGAGGCCGATTACCATCGTCGCGTGAGCTCCGCCGATCGCCCCGAACGGCCCAGCGCCGCCGCCACGGCGGCCGATCGCGTGGCCTCGATCGTGGCCGCGGCCGAGCAGACCGCGGCCCGGCTGCGCGCGGAGGCCGAGACACAGGTGCGCGAGCGGATCGCCGAAGGCGAGCGAGCCGCCGAGAACCGGGTCGCGGCGGGCGAGCAGGAAGCCTCCGAGCTGCTCGCCACGGCGCGCCAGGAGGCCGATGGGGCGCGGGCGGCGGCCACCAGCGAGGCGCTCACGATCGTGGCGCGGGCCGAGGAGAACGCCGAGCGGATCGTCGCCGAGGCCCAGCAGCGCTCGCGCGCGCTGATGAGCGAAGCGCGAACCACCGCGAACGACATCCGCACCGAGGGGCTCGAGATCGCCTCCAACCTGCGCGAGATGGCCGACTCGCTGCGCGCCAACGCCACCCGGCTGCTCCGTGACGTCCAGGAAATCCATTCACGGATGGTGGCGGAGGTGGACCAGCGCGAGGCCGAGCTCGGGCTGGGCTCGGCTCACCCCCGGCGCCGGACCGCGGTGCCCTCCGCCGAGACCGGAGGCGGCGACGATCTAGACGTGCCCGAGTTCATCCCGCCCGCCTGAGCTTGCGGTTTCGCGCCGCCGTGCCGATGTACTACCCTAAGGACGTCCCACGGGGCTATAGCTCAGCTGGGAGAGCGCTTGCATGGCATGCAAGAGGTCGCCGGTTCGAGCCCGGCTAGCTCCACTAGACGAAAGCCCTGCTACTGCGGGGCTTTTTTCATGGCCAGCCGACCAGCCCGCGCGAGGCCAGGATGTTCCGCGCCAGCCAGCGCCACCGCCTGACCAGCCGCACCGGCGTCTTGTACGTCACCCTGGCCACCGCGTCGGTGAACGCGCGGACGTGATAGCCCCAGCGCTCGCGCGGGGACCTCCGCGCCAGGCGGTAGCGCAGGAAGATGCGTCGGTAGGGCATGAACGGGCGCACGTGGTAGCCGGCCCAATGGATCATCGTGACCTCGCGCCCGGACTCTGGGACGCGCGCGTCGGCCAGGATCAGCTTGCCGTTGCGGCGCTTGAGGCGCATCAGCGCCCCCGCCTCGACCAGCGAGGGCACGAGCTCGTGGGCGTCCGCCTTCACCAGCCCGCCGACATCGACGGCGTAGTTGAGAAAGCTCTGCTCCAGATTGTCGACGAAGCCGTGACGGTGCTCCTCGGCGGATGCCCGCAGCTGCTCGAGCCGCGCGGCCGTCAGCGCCCCGCGGCGACCCATGTAGGTGCCGCCGTTGAAGCCCGCGGTCGCGTAGTGGTGCATCATCGCTGCGCGCACCGGGCCCGGCCGGTAGACGTTCGCGATGTCGGTGGCGAAGTAGACGAAATCGGCGTCCGAGCGACGAAACGCGTCGAAGTACGGCTCGAGCGGGTGGATCACGACGATGTCCGCATCCAGGAACAGAAACCGCTCGTAGGGGCCCCAGAACGCGCAGAACTTGCGCATGTTGTGCGGCAGGGTCTTCTCGCCGGGCCAGTAACGCGCGCCGAACGAGTCCATCGTCGAGAGCGACGCATCCTCGTAGACGTCGTAACCGTAAGCGCGCGCCAGCGCCCGCGTCCGCTCGATCGCGCTGTTGTACGGGATCACGGTCATCGGCAGCGCCGGGCTGTGCGTCCGCAGGCTCTCGCACAGCCCGATCAGGCTGTCGAGCACCGCGTCGTTGGCCAGGCACATAACTCCTTCGCGCCCCACGTCCTCGGGCAGCGTACCGAACGGCGCCGGGGACGTCCGGCGGTTCCCGAGATCGCGTTCAAGAACTAAACGTCCTGCTTGGCCGCCTCGAGCGCGGCCGGCGGGTCCACCGCGCGACCCGCCTCGACCAGAGCGAGCGCCCGGTCGGCCAGCTCGGCCGCCTCGGCGCCGCTCAGCGACTCGTCGCCCAGCGCGAGCGCCAGCAGCACCTCCCGGAGAAGCTCCGGGTTGGCCAGGTCCGGCGGCTTGCCCGCCGGCGGCAGGCCCCTGACCGAGGCCAGCAGCCGCGGCGCGCTCATGCCGCCGCCGAGCAGGCGGCCCGGGTGCTTGTCGGGGATCGTCGCGACCACCGCGCCGGTGGCCGGGTTGACCAGGTTCACCTTGCTGCGCAGCCCTGAGCGCTCGAGCGCTAGCCGGTACCCGGACAGCCTCAGGTACCCGAGCTGGGCGGCGAGCTGCGTGAACGCGGCGGCCTCGGCCTCGTCGCGCAGGCGCGCTTGGTGCAGCGAGATCTGCGTGCCGGCATCGGGCAGCGACGGATCCGGCTCGGGAGCCACGAGCAGGAACACGTGTGAGCCGAGCCGGCCCGCCCCCACGCCGGCCACGTCGGCCAGGAGCTGGTAGCCGCCCAGTCCCAGGGCTCCGACGATCCCGGTCGGCAGCGGGTTGGTCGCAAGGTGCCCGGTGGCGAACATCTAGTTGTCGAGTAGTCCGCCCACGATCCCGCCGAGGATCCCGCCGGCGCCCTCGCGCTGCGCGTTGCCGCCGGCTCCCTCCTGGACCGGCGGGTGGAAGTAGGCGCTCTGGAGCCCCACCCGCCCCGGTCCCGTGAAGCGATTGAAGACCAGGTTGCCGGCGCCGCCGCCCAGGAACCCGGTCTTGAACCCGTACACCTCCTGGCTCATCTGGACCGAGTGGTCGCGGTAGACCCAGCCGCCCGGCTCGATGTCGATCGACTCCCCCGGCTCCAGGCGCTTCTCGAACACGTTCCCGTAGCCGTGGACCCACACCACCCCTTCGTGGTCGCCGGCGAAGAACTCGTCGACCCAGAAGCCCCCGCCGTAGAGCATGTTCGCGAAGCCCTTGATGCGGCTGTAGTCGTACTGGACGCCGCCCGTCGCGGCCAGGAACTGGTGCTCGCGGACCACGATGCCCTGCCCGCCCTGCAGGTGGAGCGCCGCGATGTGGCCCGGGGCGTCGCGGCTGAAGGCGATCTCGCCCGGCGACTGCGCCTCGAGCAGCAGCAGCGGCATGCCTCCGAACACGCGCCGCTTGAGACCCTTCTTGAGCGGGTGCAGCCCGATCTGGAGCTGCGGGTACTTCCACAGCAGCACGTGGTGCTCGAAGTAAACCGGGACGGTGCCATCGAGCGCCATGTGCAGAACCGGTACGAGCTCGCCCTCCAGGCGGTACTGCAACCCGGGTGCCCGGCCCTCGGTTATCTGCGTGGGCAGGATCTGTGGCGCCGCCGGCATGCTCTCTCCATTCGTCGGTGGGTCCGCGGCAGGCCGTTGCCGGCCGCCCCTTGAGTCGCCTGCGGACCGTATCGCGGCGTGACCCCTCTCGCCACATCGCACGCGCGATAATCGCGCCGTGCCCAAGGTCTACGTCACGGGCCATCGCAATCCCGACACCGACTCGATCGCGTCGGCGATCGGCTACGCCGAGCTCAAGGGGCGGATCGATCCCCGCAACGACTACATCGCGGTGCGGGTCGGCGACTGCAACCCCCAGACGCGCTGGCTGCTCGAGCGCAGCAGCGCGCGAGAGCCGGAGTTCCTGCCCCACGTGATGCTGCGGGCCTGCGACGTGATGCAGACACGCTTTCCCGTCACAGCCGTGGATCAGCCGATCCGCGAGGCCGGCATGGAGATGGCGCGCGCCCAGCTCGAGGTGGTCCCGGTCGTCGATGAGCAGGGGGCGCTGGCGGGCGTGGTCACAGAGCGCGCGCTCGCGCGCCGGTACATCCGCGAGTCGCGCCAGACCTCGACCCTGGAGGACGCGCCCACGCACGTGCAGGCGATCGCCGAGGTCCTGGAGGGCGAGATCGCCACCGGCGACGACGTCGAGCTGGCCGGGCGGGTGTGGGTGCACTCGATGGACGTGAGCGCTCCCAGCGGCATCAAGAGCGGCGACATCGCGGTGATCGGCAACCGTACCGACGCGCAGCGGCTGGCGATCGACCTGGGGGCCGCGCTGCTCGTGCTGTCGAACGGCTCGGCGCCGTCCGATGAGATCCTCCGGCTGGCGCGGGAGCGCGGAGCGGCGGTGATCGTGTCCCCGCTCGACACGTACGTGTCGGCGCGCATGATCACGCTGGCCGCGCCGTCTCGCGCGTTCATGGAACGCGAGCCCCTGACCGTGACCGCCGAGGACCTGGTGGCCGACGTGTCCGAGCAGATCAAGGAGAGCCACTACGGGGCCAGCGTGGTCATCGACTCCCAGCGCCGGCCGGTCGGCTTGGTCACGCGCTCTGACCTGGTGGCGCCGGCGCGCCGGCGGGTGCTGCTCGTCGACCACGCGGAGTCGGGCCAGGCCGTGCTCGGCGTCGAGCAGGCCGAGATCGTCGAGATCCTCGACCACCACCACGTCGGCTCGATCGAGACCCGGATCCCGGTGATGGCCACGTTCGACCCGGTCGGCTCGACCGCCACGCTGGTCGTCGAGCGCTTCCGCCTCAACGGAATGGAGCCGAGCCGCTCGACCGCGATCATGTTGCTGGGCGCGATCCTGTCCGACACGATCATCCTCAACTCGCCGACCACGACCGACCGCGACCACGCGGTGGTCGACTACCTGGAGCGCGTGCTGGCGCTGGACGCGCGCGAGCTCGGGCGGGAGATGTTCGAGGCGACCACCGACGTCTCGGAGGTCGGCGCCGAGGAGATCATCACGCGCGATGCCAAGGAGTACGAGGTTCAGGGAGGCCAGAAGATCTGCATCGCCCAGGTCGAGGTGATCGGCAACGCCCTGCTCGAGCGCAAGGAGGAGCTGCTCGAGGCGATGGGCCACGCCCGCGAGGAGCGCGGATATCACGTCTACGCGCTGATGGTCACCGACGTGCTCAGCAAGGGCACCCAGCTGCTCGTGGCCGGCGACGTGCAAGGGGTCGCCCGGGCCTTCGGGGCCGCGCCGCAGGACAGCCAGATCGAGCTGCCCGGCGTGATGAGCCGCAAGAAGGAGGTGGCGCCGAAGCTCCTGGCGACGCTGTGAGCGTGCTTACGCCACGGTGGCCGTGAACGTCCGGGCCGGCGCCTCGCCCCACAGCTGCTCGAGCCGGTAGAACTCGCGCGTCTCGGGCGTGAACACGTGGACCACTAGGTCCAGGTAGTCCAGCAGGATCCAGCGCGCCCCCGGAAGCCCCTCCACCCGGCGCGGGAGGATCCCGTGCTCGGCCTTCATCCCCTCGTAGATCGCGTCGTGGATCGCCTTGGTCTGGCGCTCGCTGCGGCCGCTGCAGATCACGAAGTAGTCGGTGTAGCCGATGATTTCCCTGAGATCGAGCTGCACGATGTCGATCGCCTTGCGGTCCGCGGCAAGCTCGGCGACGGCGTTTGCGATCTCTTCAGGATTCATGCTGATGGCTACCTCCGGTAAAGCGTTTGTTGCTGGATATAGGCGTCCACTGCGTCCGGCACGAGGTACTTGATCGGCTGGCCCGCCCGCACCCGCTCCCGGATCATCGTCGAGGATAGGCCGATCGGCGGCATCGGGAAGAACCGCCCCCGCTCACCCGCTCGCACGCTCTCCAGAGCGTCCTCGATCGACGACCGCGGGGTTCCCCGCCGCTCCGCCACCACCGCCGTGGCGAGCGAGAGCACGCGCTCCACCGCGTGCCACCGCGGCAGGCCGGCGGCGATGTCGCCGCCCAGGATCAGGAACAGCTCGGCGTCCGGTGTCGTTGCATGCAGCTCCTCAAGCGTATCGACCGTGTACGACGGGCCTCTCCGGCCGACCTCCATGTCCGAGACCGTGAAGCGATGCTCGTCGCGCTGGATGGCCAGACGGCACATCTCGAGCCGGTGCGCCGCGCCGGGCTCCTCCTCGTTGGCCTTGTGGGGCGGTATCCCGGCCGGGATGAACAGGATCCGCTCAAGCTCCAGCTGAAGGTACGCCTCCTGCGCGCACACCAGGTGTCCGAGATGCGGCGGGTTGAACGTCCCGCCGAGGATTCCGACTCGCACAGCCTCAGGGGCGGATGTGCCCTGCGCCTTCGATCAGGTACTTGAACGTGCAGAGCTCGCGCACGCCGATCGGGCCCCGCACGTGGAGCTTCTGCGTCGAGTTGCCGATCTCCGCGCCCATCCCGAACTCGCCGCCGTCGGTGAACCGGGTCGAGGCGTTGACGTACACGCACGCCGCGTCCACTCCGCGCTGGAACGCCCGCGCCGAGGCGGCGTCGCGGGTCACGATCGCCTCGGAATGGCCGCTGCCGTGCGCGTTGATGTGCGCGATCGCCTCGGCCACCGAGTCGACCACCCCGACCGCGAGCTCGAGGTCGAGGTACTCGGTTTCCCAATCGGCTTCGCCGGCCTCGTCGATCGGCGCGGCGCCGGCAGCCGCGGCGCGAGCCCGGCCGTCGCCATGGAGGGTGACGCCGGCGTCGGCCAGCGCCGCGCTCACGGCCGGGATGAACCGCTCCGCCACGTCGGCGTGCACGAGCAGCGTCTCGGCCGCGTTGCACACCGACGGCCGCTGGAGCTTGGCGTTCAGCACGATTGCCTCCGCCGCCTCGAGATCCGCTGTGGCGTCGACAAACACGTGACAGTTGCCCGACGCCGCGAAGATCACGGGAACGGTGGCGACGCCCTTGAGCGCGGCCTTCAGCCCCTCCCCGCCGCGCGGGATGATCAGATCGACCACGCCGGTCTGGGTGGCCAGCTCGGCCAGCTCCTCGCGCCCGCCGCCTGCGATCAACGTGATCGCCCCCTCCGGCAGGCCGGCCGCGATCGCGGCCTGGGCCGCGATGCCGGCGAGCGCGCCGTTCGACTGCGCCGCGTAGCTCGATCCGCGCAGCACGATCGCGTTGCCCGACTTCAGGCACAGGGCCGCGGCGTCGATCGTCACGTTCGGGCGCGCCTCGTACACCACCGCGACGACGCCCAGGGGGACTCGGACCTTGCGCACGTCGAGCCCGTTGGCCAGCCTATGGCCGTCGATCACCTCGCCCACCGGGTCGCCCAGCGCCGCGATCGTCCGCACGCCGGCGGCCATCTCGGCGATCCGGCCCTCGCTCAGCGTGAGGCGGTCCATCAGGGCGGGCGAGAGGCCGGCCTCCGGCGCCGCCTGAAGATCCCGGGCGTTGGCCTCGAGGATCTCCTCGGCGCGTTCGAGCAGCGCCGCCGCGATCGCCTCGAGCGCGGCATCCTTGACGCCGGAGGGCAGCGTGGCCAGCGAGCGCGAAGCCTCCTTGGCCAGCGCGCAAGTCTCGGAGACGGGAATTGCCGTGGTCGCCATCGGAGAAGCTTAGTTCAGGACGAAGTAGTCCCGGTGGACCGCCTCCTCGCTGGCTCGCGGGACCACGCTGCGCGCGTCGGCCGACTTGAGCCCCTGCACCTTGCGCAGCTCGTCGGCCGAGTAGTTGCTGATGCCCTTGCCCACGGTCTGGCCATCGTGCGCCACCTCCACCGCGTCTCCGGCGTCGAAGCTGCCCGCGACATCCACGACGCCCACCGGGAGCAGGCTGGTCCCGCCTTCGCGCAGCGCCCGCGCCGCGCCGGCGTCGACGACGACCCGGCCCCGGGTGGGCTTGGCGTACTTGAGCCACAGCTTGAAGCTCGAGTAGCGCCCCTCGCGCGCCGCGAACCGCGTCCCCACCGGCTCGCCGCCCGCCACCGCCACGATCGAGCGGGGTGCGAGCCCGCCGGCGACCACGGTGGGGATCCCGGCGGCGGTCGCCATCTCCGCCGCCACCACCTTGGACCGCATGCCGCCCGACCCCAACGGCGACGTGGCGTGGCCGATGTCGAGCCCCTCGAGCTCGTCGAACTCCATGACCTCGGGTACGAGCGTGGCCGTGGGGTCGAGTCGTGGATCGGCGGTGTAGACGCCCTCGGCGTCGGTCAGCAGTACGAGCAGCTCGGCCCCGAGCAGGATGGCGACCTGGGCGGCCAGGAAGTCGTTGTTGCCAAACGAGATCTCGTCCGTGGTCGTGGTGTCGTTTTCGTTGATCACCGGCACCACTCGCCACTCGATCAGCTTGCGCAGCGTCTGGCGCGCGTTCAGGTAGTGGGTGCGCGCGCTGATGTCGAAGAACGTCAGGAGCACCTGCGCGGTGGGCACGCCCCGCGCGGAGAGCAGCTCGTCGTAGACCTGGTAGAGCCGGCCCTGTCCGACGGCGCTCGCCGCCTGGAGCTCATCCATGGCCCGGGGACGCAACGGGATCGACATCACGCCCATGCCCCGAGCGATCGCTCCGCTGGTCACCACGATCACCGACCGGCCGGCGCGGTGAAGCTCCGCGATCTGGTCGCAGATCGACTCGAGGTTCCCGCGCCGGACCTCGCCGCGCTCGTCGGCCACGATGCTCGACCCGAGCTTCACCACCATGCTGGGCATCTCGCCGACTAGGTTAGGCGCCGGCGCGCCGGCGCCCTCGCCTCGGGCCGCCGCCCCGCCTCCCGCGCGATCGCCTCAGGTGCAGAGCGGGTTGCGCGGCACGCCGCTGCAGGGTTGCGGCATCGTCGGCTGCGGCGGCGGCGCCGGCTGCGGGCGCGACTCGCGGCTCCCCGACTCCGACATCAGCTTCAGGATCTCCGCCAGCAGTGCCCCGCCGGGGTTGGGCGTCCGGGCATGCTGGCAGCCCCAGGTGCCTTGGATGCGCGCCGGCACCGAGGTCGAGAACAGGTTTCCGGACAGGCAGTTGTTCACCGAGCGCTTGGCCCCGAACACGCCGCCGCCGAGGCCGATATCCGCCCCCCCGCTGCGAGTCCCGTCCCTCGAGAACCGGTTGCCCTGGATGCGATTGCCCGAGAGCTGGAAGTAGATCGTCTTCGGCCCGGGCGGGAACGGCTCCGGGAACTCGAACGCCAGCAGCCCGAAGTTCGGGTTGCCGATGATCCTGTTGTTCTCGACCAGGTCGGCGTAGGTGCCCGGCATCTCGATGCCCACCCCCCACGGCGCCTCGAGCACGTCGCCCTCGGCCGGTGCGTTCAGGTTGCCGTTGTCCTCGACCAGGTTGTCGCGGAAGATCGAGCAGCGGGCGATCCGCGTCGAGTTGAACCGCGGGGTCCTCGACCGGTTCGAGCCTGAGTTGCAGGCGCCATCCTGGGGCGGTGGCGGGTCTCCCGGATAGAAGGAGTTCGGGACGAGCCCGACGCTGTTGTAGCGGAAGATCGAGTCCTCGATGATCAGGTGCCCGCCCGCGTTGGAGCCCGAGTAACCGAGGCCGTTGCGCTCCATCAGCGCGTTCTGGATCAGCGCGTTGCAGTTGCGGCAGCCGCCGATGTACACGCCCGAGTCGTCGAACCCGGAGCCGTAGATGTGCTTGAACCACCCGTCGACGGCGCCCTGGGCGTACTCGCCGTACCCGCCGAGCAGGCCGGTGTCGTACGCGGTGAGGTACTGGCCCCACCAGCCGGTTATCCCGATCCGACCGGGATGCGTCGTGCCGTTCCACCAGATCTCGTTGCCGTTGGAATCGTTGTTCAGGGTGCGGCGGTCGAAGTTGCGGACGGTGAGATTCTCGACCCACACGTCGTTTGCGAGGATCTCGATCCCGTTGCCGACCTGGTGACGGCCGTTGAGGATCACCCGGTTGCGGTTCAGCCCCCTCAGGTGCAGTCCGGGCTTGGCGATCCTGACCTCGCCGTAGTAGACGCCGTCGTCGATGAGGATCCAGTCACCTCGCGCGGCGGCCCTGACCGCCTGCTGGATCGAGGTGTAATGGGGGAAGCGGACGTGCCGCTTGGTCACGATCAGCACGCGTGCGCCGGCGGCTTCGGCCCCGCCGGCGAGCATGGCGAACGTGACCAGCGTCGCCACGATGAGCTTGGCCCGACCCGACACGGGCGGGGATCGTAGTCGCGTCGGGCGGACTGTGCGTCTACGGCGTGTCGTCCGGAGGGCGACGGTACACCGGCTTGTGCTTCGCCGGCTTGTGTTTCCTCGGCTTGTGCTTTGCCGGCTTGTGCTTGGGCTTGGCGGTGCACCACCGATTCGCCGGGACTCCCGCGCACGGGTTGGGCATCGTCGCCAGGTGCGGCGGGAGCGGATGCATGATCACCGTAGTGCGCCGCGGATAGTTGTCCGTCGGCGAGCACGGCGCCTTGCCCGCGAGCGGCAAGTACAGCGTCGAGTCGCACGCCACCTCCTCGGTGAACGCCGCCGACTGCGGGTTCAACATGCTGGGCGGAACCGTCTGCCCGTTGCACGTCGGATAGAGCTGCTCGGCGTACGACGGCGTGCTCGTCAGCGGCCCTGCCGTGTCCTGGTTGCCGCTGAAGCAGTCGGTGGGTCCGGGCTCCCAGTTGGTCAACGCGAAGTCACCGTTGGTCGGGTTGCCGAAGAACCCGTTGTACGCGTAGCTGTTGTCGATCAGGGCGTCGCCCCACTCGTCGTACACACAGGCGGGCTGGCCGCCGGGGCCGCTCGTCCCGCCGGTGCAGGGCGGGCCGCTGTCGGGGAACGGCACGAAGATCGTGCCCCACGCGCCGTTGTGCACGAACCGGTTGTCCATCACCGTGTCGTCCCGGGCCCCTGACACCGACATGCCGGTGCCCACCGGGCCGCCGCCGGCCAGGCCCGCGCTCGGGACGTTCGGGTTGTTGTTGTCGTGCACGTAGTTGTGCATGAACACCCAACAGGAGTGCGTGTGGGTGATCGGGCTCGTCCCGCCGTTCGGACATGCCCCGTCCTGGGGCGGGGGGTTGTCGCCGTTCTGGCTGTTGGTGTCGAACCCGTCCTCGTTGTTGTCGAACTGGGAGTTCTCCACCACCAGCTGGCCGCCGGAGTTGGAGCCCGAGTAGCCGAGCGCGTTGAACTCCGTCCAGATGTCATTGACGGTCTGGTCGCAGACCTGCTGGCAGGCCCCGATGTAGAACCCGGAGTCGTTGAAGTTGCTCGCGTAGTCCTGATACCAGGTGCCGCCGCTCCAGTTGCTGGAGAAGATCCCGTACGCCGCGGCCGTCGTCTCGTCGCCCGACCAGTACGTCGTTGTGGCGGTCAGGTACGACCCGTTGTAGTCCCATCCGCCGACTACGCCGCTGTTGTCGCCCCCGTTCCACCAGATCTCGTTCCCGGCGTCGCCCGTCCCGGCCAGGAAGTTGCACGCGGTGAGGTTCTGCACCCAGTCGCCGTCGGCCTTGTAGACCATGATGCCGTTCAGCCCGGCCGGGCCGCCGCTGCCGGCGGGACCGAGGTTCTGAGCGCCCGGTGCGTTGCTGCACTTCGACGAGCCGGGCTTGGTCCCGTCGACGATCACGGTGTTGCGGTTCATGCCGCGAATGTGCAGGTCGGGCTTGGTTATGAGGACGGCGCTCGGCAGATCGGAGCGGCCCGCCGGCGCGCTGCTCGAAGTCGTCTTGTAGTCGCCGGGCGCGACGAGGATCCAATCGTGCGGCCGGGCCGCGTTCACCGCGCCCTGGATCGTCCGGTACTGCCCGCGGATTCCGTGGTAGGTGCCGACCAGCAGCACCCGCGCCTGGGCGCCGGCGGCGCCGGCGGTGAGGGCGACTGCGATGCCGACGCCGATGCCGGCAAGGGCGATCCCGATCCTCCGAAGCATGGTTCTTCTCCTCCTCCTGGCGCTCCCGCCCGGCGATCCTACTACTCCGGATCGAGGTCAAACGCGACTCCCGCGATCTCGACCTCGTCGCCGGGCTCGAATCCCTTGGCCTCGAGCGCTCCGATCACGCCGATGCCTTTTAGCCGGCGCTCGAGGTGCGCGAGCGCGTCCTCGTTGTCGAGGTCATAGCGGGCCACCAGCCGCTCGACCCCCTTGCCCGTCACGCGGTAGGCCCTGTCGGCGAGGCGCTCGACCCGGTACGCCCGATCGGCCGCCGGGCGGAACACCTGGTGCTCGGCCAGCTCCTCCTCGGGGATCGCCTCCGCGGGCTGGTGGGCGGGGATGCGCCGGACCACCTCGGCGGCCAGCTCGGCCAGCCCGATCCGCGTCACCGCGGAGGTGACGATCACCGGGACCCTCAGCCGCTCCGCCCATTCCTCGCGCGCGGCGGACCGCGTCTCAGCGTCGACCAGGTCCGCCTTCGAGAGCACGAGGATCCGGGGGAGCGCCGCGAGCCGCGGATCGTGGAGGCGAAGCTCTCCTTCCACCGTGGCGTAATTGGCGCGCGGATCGCTCCCGTCGAGCGGGGCGAGGTCGAGCACATGCACGAGCAGCCGGGTGCGCTCGACGTGGGCCAGGAACTCGTGGCCCAGCCCGGCGCCCGCGCTCGCCCCCTCGATCAGCCCCGGGATGTCGGCGATCACGAGCTGGCGGTCCTCGGTCTCGAGCGTGCCCAGCACCGGCTCGAGCGTGGTGAACGGGTAGTCGGCGACCTTGGGGTGGGCTCGGGTCAGCCGGGCCAGCAGCGAGGACTTGCCCGCGTTCGGCAGTCCCACCAGCCCCACGTCGGCCAGCAGCTTGAGCTGCAGCGTGACCCAGCTCTCCTCGCCCGGGAGCCCCCGCTCCGCGAACCTCGGCGTCTGGTGCGTCGGCCCGGCGAAGCGCTTGTTGCCCCGGCCGCCCGAGCCGCCCCGGGCGATCACCGCGCGCTGGCCCGGCCTCACGAGGTCGTACTCCGTCCCGTCCGCCTCGACCAGCGCCACGGTCCCGGGCGGCACCGATATCTCCAGCGTCGCCCCGTCGCGGCCGTGGCGGAGCGAGCCCTCGCCGTGGCCCCCCCGGCGCGCCTTGAAGTGCGCGCGCCGGCGGAAGCTCTCGAGGTCGCGCAGCGAGTCGTCGCACACCAGCACCACGTCACCGCCGCGCCCGCCGTCGCCGCCGTTGGGCCCGCCCCGCGGCACATGGGCCTCGCGCCGGAAGCTCAGGCACCCGTCTCCCCCGCCGCCGGCCTCGACGTGAATGCGCGCTCGATCCTGCATTGCCATGATCCTGCCATGTCCGGGGTCATGCTCATCACCGGCGCCTCGAGCGGGATCGGGGCCGCCACGGCCCGGGCCGCGGCCGGCGCCGGCTGGCGCGTGGTCCTGGCCGCGCGCTCGGTCGACCGCCTGGAGGCGCTCGCGGCCGATCTCGGCGACGACAACGCGTTGTCCGTTCAGTGCGACGTGACCGAGTGGGAGCAGCAGCAGGCCATGGTGGCGGCCGCCCTCGACCGCTTCGGCCGCCTCGACTGCGCGTTTGCCAATGCCGGCTTCGGCGCCAAGCGCGGGTTCCTCGAGGAGTCGCCCGAGCATTGGCGCGCGATGGTCCTGACCAACGTGTACGGCGCCGCGCTGACCATCCGGGCCGCGCTGGGTGCGTTGAAGGAGTCCCGAGGCCACCTGATCCTGACCGGGTCGGTGGCTGGGCGCCGCGCGCTGCCTGGGTCGTTGTATTCCGCAACCAAGTGGGCCGTCACCGCGATGGGCGAGGCGGCCCGGCTGGAGCTCGAGGGGACCGGTGTGCGGGTCACGCTGATCGAGCCCGGGATGGTGGACACGCCGTTCTTCTCCTCCGGCGCCGGCGAGGGCGCCTTGCAGGCCGAGGACGTGGCGCGGGCGGTGATGTTCGCCCTCGAGCAGCCCGGGCGCGTCGACGTCAACGAGATCCTGGTCCGCCCGACCGCCCAAGCGAACTGAGCTGCCGAGTCAGGTCGGTGGCGACGAGGTCCGCCTCGTGGGCGACCTGGCTCCAGGTGTAGCGAATCACCATGTAGCCCGGCACGCCGATCCGCTCGCACAGCCGCAAGAAGCGCCGCTCGGTGTCGCTGCGGGTCAATGCGAGGCGCGGCTCGTGGCGGGCCAGGGCCCGCCGCAGGCGCCTGCTCCCGCGCCGGCCGGGGACGAGATAGGACTCCACCTTCGCGAGGTCGAGGAGCCGCCTGTACTCGGCCTCGGCCAGGGCCCGGCGAACCTCGCTGAGCGGCGCGTGCGCCGCGTGGTCGACGAGCGTTCGCGCCACCGTCGTGATCGGAAAGCGACGGTGCCGGGCCGCGTCGATCCGTCGCGGATGGTGAACACGAACGCCATTCGTCGAGCGCGCACGGCCGGAGGTGCTCACGTCGAGGACATCGGGCTGGTCCGCGATGAGCCCCCACCACCAGGCGGCTGTGGCGTGGCTTAGCACCGCGCCCTCGCCGGCGTGGAGGATCGCCGCCACCATCCGGCCCTCGATCGGGATCCAGGAATGGCCGTAGGCGTAGACGCCCGGGTGGATGGAATAGAGCTTCCCGGCCTCGACCCACCTGTCGACGGCGCTCGTGCTGAAGCCGCAATTGCGCAGCTGAACTGAGCCGATGACCCCCCACTGCCCGCCCGCCACGTTTGAGGCCATTTTTGCCCGGTGAGCGGGCAAAAATGGCTTCACCTGGCGCATGGGCGCAGGATCTCGCCACGCCTGTGACGAATCTAGACGGCGGTTGTTCCAATGTCGCAACTGAACGACTTCAAGAAGTTCCTGTTCCGCGGCAACGTCGTCGACCTGTCGGTGGCGATCGTGGTCGGCACCGCGTTCACGGCCGTGATCAAGGCGTTGGTGAGCGACATTCTCACGCCGATCATCGCGCTGATCTTCGGCAAGCCGCACTTCGACCAGCTGACGTTCACGATCAACCACAGCCACTTCGCCTACGGCGACTTCGTCAACAACATCTTCACCTTCCTCACCGTGGCGGCGGCGATGTTCTTCCTGGTCGTGATGCCGATCAACCGGCTGATGGCCCGCCGGGCGCAGGCCGACCCGGACACCAAGGAGTGCCCGGAGTGCACGAGCGCGATCCCCATCCACGCGCGCCGGTGTCCCCTGTGCACCACGCAGCTCGCTGAGGTTTAGGGGCCGGCGCCTGCGGCGCCGTCATCCGTGGGGCCGGTTCCGCGCTGCATCCATGCAGCGCGGGCCAACGCTTTCGCCTACGCGGCGGCGTCGCCCGGCGGCTCGACCGAGATGACCCGCCCGCGCCGGCCGCGGGTGAACTGCACGGTCCCGGCGGACCGGGCGTAGATCGTGTCGTCCTTGCCCATGCCGGCGCCGTTGCCGGGCTTGAAGCGGCTGCCGCGCTGGCGGACGATGATCTCGCCGCCCGTCACCGTCTGGCCGGCGAAGACCTTGACGCCGAGGCGCTTGGCGTTCGAGTCGCGGCCGTTACGCGAGGAGCCCAGACCCTTCTTATGAGCCACGCTTCACCTCCGTTATCTCGATCCGGGTCAGGTTCTGGCGGTGCCCGGTGCGCCGCTTGTAGCCGCGCTTGGGCTTGAACTTCACGACCCGAAGCTTGGGGCCGCGCTCGTGGCCCACGATGCGGGCGGACACGGCCGCGCCCGCCAGCGCCTCGCCATCGAACACGTCTGACCCATCGACCATCAGCAGCGGCTGAAGCGACACCGAGTCGCCGTCGGCAGCGGGCAGGCGCTCCACGAGCAGCGACTGGCCCTGCTCGACCCGGTACTGCTTTCCGCCTGTCTTGACGATTGCGTACATGACTACCCTGAGCTCGAAGAGGTCGACCCCGCCTTGGCGCCGGAACGGCGCCGTCCACCTCTGCGGCCGCGGCGCCGAGCACCTGATTCTAGGCCATCGTCGGAGCCCTCCCCGGCTGCGCCGTCCGCCGAGACGTCGACCAGCGTCGCCACCGCCTCGGTGCGCCCCGCGTCCTCGATCCGCACCAGGTGCTTCTCGCCCACGTAGCGACCGCCGCCGCGCACCGAGATTATGTAGCCGTCGACCTTGGCCACCGCGTCGCCGGGGCTGTACATGTGGGGCTCGATGATCTCCACGTGCACCTCCTCGCCGGCGCGGAACGGCACCGCCCGCTCGAGCACCTGCTCGCGCGTGCCCTCCAGGACCACCGCGAAATGCTCGAGCGGCAGCCCTTCGGAGCCCTCGAAGTGGAACCACTTCCCGGTCTCTTCCTCGATCGCGCGGAGCCCTCGGGCCTCGTCGCGGGTGAACTCGGCGCTGACCCGGGGATTCATCTGGATCAGCAGCGCGTCGGCCGAGGACTCGGGCGCGAGATCGCGCATCCGGCGCTCGAACTCGATCGCGATCGTCTCCTCGGACTTGATCACGCCGTTGCCGTCGCAGGTCGGGCACGGCCGGGTCATGATCTCGCGCACCCCGTCGGTCACGTTCTGGCGGGTCATCTCGACCAGCCCGAGCGGCGAGATCTCGACCACGAACGTCTTCGTGCGGTCCTCGTCCAGCGCCTTGCGCAGCGACTTCAGGACCGCATCGCGGTTGCGCGCCCGGGCCATGTCGATGAAGTCGATCACGATGATCCCGCCGATATCCCGCAGGCGCAGCTGGCGGACCACCTCGTCGGCCGCCTCCAGGTTGGTCTTGGTGATCGTGTCCTCGAGCCGTGCGCCCTTGCCGCGGCCGATGAAAGACCCCGAGTTGACGTCGATCACGGTCAGCGCCTCGGCGTAGTCGATCATCAGGTAGCCGCCGCTGGGCAGGTCGACCCGCCGCTGGAGCGTCGAGTCGAGCACGTCGTCGACCCCGAAGGCCTCGAACAGCGGCTCCTGGTCCTCCCACAGCTCGACGTGCTCGACCAGCTCGGGCGCGGTGCGCGAGAAGAACGAGAGCAGCCGGTGGTGCTGCTTGGGGTCATCGACGATCGCCCGCTCGAAGGCCGAGGAATAGATGTCGCGCACCACGCGCACCGACAGGTCGGCCTCCTGGAAGACCAGGGCCGGCGCCGGCGACTCGCTCACCCGCTTCTGCAAGACCTCACCCAGCTTGAACAGGTACAGGAGCTCGCGCTCGAGGTCGGCGCGCTTGGCCCCCTGGGCGGCGGTGCGGATGATCGCGCCGGCGCCCTTCAGGTCGAGCTTGGCTGCCTCCTTGCGCAGCCGCTCGCGCTCGCCATCGTCGAGCCGACGCGAGACCCCGATTCCCTCGCCGAACGGCGCGTACACCATGTAGCGCCCGGCGATCGTCAGGTCCATCGACAGTCGGGCGCCCTTGCTCTTCAAGGGGTCCTTGACCACCTGAACCACGATCTCCTGACCTGGCTTGAGCATGTCGGTGATCTGCCGGGCGTCCCGGCCGCCGCCGCGGCCGCGGCGGGGGGCCTCGACCCCGGGGAGCACGATCTCGTCGACGTGCAAAAAGCCGTTCTTCTCCAGGCCGATGTCGACGAAAGCGGCCTCCAGGCCGGCCAGGACGTTGTCGACCCGGCCCTTGTAGATGTTGCCCACGATCGAGCGCGAGCCGCGGCGCTCCAGATACAGCTCGGCCACCTGCCAGCCCGCCGCCAGGCGGGAGCCGCCCGACTTACGGCGCCGGCGGGAAGCGGACGAGCCGCCCCTGCGGCTCGAGACTGTTCCGGAGCCCTCGAGGAGCGCGACCCGGGTCTCGCCCCGGTCGACGCTCACCAGCACTAGCTTCTTCAATTAGGTTCATTCCTTTGTGAAATTGGGCCGCGCGCACCAGCGGTGCGGGGCGTTTGCGAATCGCCGCGCGCACCAGCGGTGCGGGGCGTGTGCGAATCGCCGCGCGCACCAGCGGTGCGGGGCGATCTCGGGCCGGCTGCGCACGTGGTGGCGCCGGCTTCACTGCAGTAATGCCCGGCCCTTGCCCGCCGAAGTCATCCGTGCCTGGATGTAGATCGATTGCAGTAGGCCAATGGACATGAATGTGACAATTACGGAGGAGCCGCCGTAGCTCATCAGCGGTAGCGGCACTCCGGTGATCGGCATGATCCCGATGGTCATGCCCGCGTTCACGAAGACCTGGAACATGAACATCGCGAGGATGCCGCCGGCGATTACCGTGCCGTACAGGTTCTTCGCCATCGTGAGAATGCGTATGCAGCGCCAGATCAGCAGCGCGTACAGGGACAGCACGAGCGCCGCGCCGACGAACCCGTAGGTCTCGCCGACCACGGCGAAGATGAAGTCGGTCTGGTTCTCGGGGAGGAAGTGCAGGTTGGTCTGGCTGGCGCCGTTGACCCCCCGTCCGGTCTTCTGGCCCGAGCCGATCGCGATCAGCGACTCGGTGATGTTGTAGGTCTGGTTGCGCGGATCGTGCGAGGGATGCAGGAAGCCGGTCAGCCGCTGCACCTGGTAGGGCTTCAGAACGTGCACGCCCAGCGCCGGAGCGCCGGCCAGCACGAGCGCCACCGCCGCCGCGAACATCGCCGCCAGCGCCGACAGCTGCTTCCACGAGGTCCCGGCCACGAACAGGATCGTGAACCCGACCGCCACGTACACCAGCCCGGTCCCCAGATCGGGCTGGGGAATCACGATCATCGCCGGTACGAGCGCCAGCAGCATGATCCGAGCCGTCGTACGACGCTCGTGCAGGCGGCGTGAGCGGTCCACCAGGAACGCGCTCAAGGACACTATGAGCAGGATCTTTCCGAACTCTGATGACTGTAGCTGGAGGAACGGAAGTGGGATCCAACGCCGCGATCCGCGGATGGAGGGCATCGCGAACACCGCCAGGTTGAGCAGGATCATCAGCCCGTACAGCCCGAGCCTGTATTCGCGCAGCCGCGAGTAGTCGATCCGCGCCAGGATCACCGCCAGCACCAGCCCCAGCGCGGCGTAGATGCCCTGGCGCTCCACGTAGTAGAGCGGGCTGCCGGGGATGGTCCCCCGGGTCGCGCCCTTCAGCGTGGCGAGCGAGCACGCGATCAGTCCGAGCGCGGCCAGCAGCAGCAGCGGGTCGAACAGCAGCAGCGGGCGGGCCCGGCTGGGCGCCGTATCCTCGACCGCCGCGCGGAGCGGCACCCCTGACGGGACCACGCTCATAGCGTCTTGGAGCTCCCCGCCACGTACTGGCCCGGATTGCCGTAGAACCACTGCGAGAGGATCTGGCGTGCCACCGGCGCGGAGGCCACCGCGCCGAAACCGCCCTGCTCGACCCAAACCACGACCACGATCGGGGTCTTGGTCGCCGAGCTGGGAACGAAGCAGGCATACCAGGAGTAGTCCTGCTGGCCGTTGTACTGGGCGGTTCCGGTCTTGCCGTACACCTGCTGGGGGAAGTTCGAGAACACGTCGGCCGAGGTGCCGCCGGGCTGGGACGCGGCGGCGCGCAGGCCGGCGCGGATCGCGTCGAGGTAGGAGGAGTCGATGGTGACGTGGCGCGCGGGGGGTGGGTCGATCTGCTGAACCAGCGTGCCGTCGGGGTCCTGGACGTCCAGGCCGATGTGGGGCCGGACCACGGTGCCGCCATTGGCCAGCGCCGAGTACACCGTCGCGAGCTGGAGCGGGGTGACCTGAACGTCGCCCTGCCCGACGGCCAGGTTGATGTTGTCGCCGATCGACCACGGGCGCCCGTCGGCGATCCCGCAGCTCGGTACGTGGCGCTTGTGCTCGCAGTTCACCTCCGCGGAATCGATCGAGGCGCGCCACTTGGGCGAGGGCAGGTTGCCTCCCACCTCACCGCCCACGTCGATTCCCGTCTTGCGTCCGACGCCGAGCAGATGGGCCCAGTGCTGGAGCGCGCCCCCGTTGGGATGGGACCTCGGGTCGGCGTTGGTCAGGGCCCCCAGGTTGTAGAAGAAGTCGTCGGAGGAGACCCGGATGGCGTTGACGATGTCGAGCACTCCATCCACCGCGCCGCCGGCGTTGTGGCGACACTGGCCGCTGATGCAGAACTGGCCGGTGTCGTCGAATGTGTCGCTCGGGTTCCACACGCCGCTCTCCATCGCCGCGGTGGCGGTGATCGGCTTGAACGTCGAGCCGGTGGGGCCGGCGCTCTGGATCGCCCGGTTGATCAGCGGGTAGTTGCTGGCAGCGTTGTTGAGCTGCTGGTAGACCGACTTGGAGATCGGGCCGGTGAAGATGTTGGGATCGAAGGTGGGCAGCGATCCCATCGCGTAGACCTGCCCGTTCTCGGGGTCCATGGCCACGAACGCGCCGCCGTTGGCGGGATAGTTGCTGTTGATCGAGTTCTGGAGGGCCTGCTGGCCGACCCGCTGGAGGTTGACGTCCAGCGAGAGCTTCAGCGAGTAGCCGGAGGTGGGCTGCGTCTGAGAGAGGTCGCCCGTGAAGTGGCCGAGCGCGTCGACCTGGACCTGGTCGGCGCCGTCCTTGCCGCGCAGGTACTGGTCGTAGTAGTACTCGAGCCCGGACTGGCCCACGATCGCGTTGCGTGGTGCGCCCCGGTAGTGGGTCTGCGCCACCTCGGCTGGGCTGATCGGCCCTACCGTACCGAACAGCTGGGCCGCCAGGCCCTTGAGCGGGTACTGGCGCAGCCACACCTGCTCGACCGACACGCCCGAGAAGTCGCTCTGGCGCTCCTGGATGTAGTACTGGATGAACTTCGAGACGTTGCGCTTGATCGTGACCGTGGAGTAGGGCAGGGTGGCGTATTGCTGGGCCACCGCGCAGGCGATGACCGAGAGGTGAGCCACGCCCGCCCCGGGGATCTGACATGGCGCCGGCGCTGTCGAGATGCCGAGGATCCCGGCCAGCCGGTCGTAGACCGCCGTGTCGCGCGCCGGCGGATGGTCCAGGAGCGCCGTGGTCATGGGCACGGGGAGGTCGGGCGGAGAGATCACCACGGCCGGAACGGGCGTCGAGCTCACCAGCACGGTGCCGTTGCGGTCGACGATCTGCCCACGCGGCGCCGGGATATCGAGGTTGCGCACGCGGTTCGTGCTCGCCTGGGCCAGGTACTGGTTGCCCGACAGGACCTGGAGGAACCACAGGCGGAAGAAGATGATCGCGAACATGGCCAGCGCGAACGTGCCGATCATGGCCACGCGCAGTGCCAGCTGCGGGGTCAGCGGCGGCCGCTTGTCCTGGGGGACGAACTGCAGGCGCTTGTCCTCGGGGAGCCGGTTCATGAGCGCGGGATCGACCCCAGCCGATCGGAGGGACGCTGGAGCGGGCTGAGTCCGCCAGTGCTGTAGGCGCGCCGGCGCCGGCGCCGCGGATCCTCGGGCAGCGCGGGCTGGATGACGCGCCGGACCAGCGCGTACACCGGCAGCGCGAGCAGTGTGTTGACCAGCATCGTGATGAAGATCTGCTGGAGGAGGAGAAGGCTCACCGGCGCGTCGACCCCGAGCAGGAACTGGATCAGGGCCATCCCGATGCCCGCGAACAGCGTCGCGGCGGCCCCCAGGGCCAGCGGGACCAGGCCGTGGGCAGGATCGCGCAGCTCACGCAGTCGTCCCGCCCAGTAGCCGATGGCGATGTAGAGCAGCGAGGTCACTCCGAGCGTCTGGACCAGCATGAGGTCGACCAGCAGCCCGGTCCCGAACCCGAAGATCGCCCCCGACGTCGACCCGGCGAGCAGACCGACCGACATCACCACCAGCGGCGTGAGATCGGCGCTCACCCCGAACACCGAGATCTGCGAGATCGCGGCCTCCTGGAGGACCACCGTGAGGAAGGCCAGCGCGATCAGCCTGACCAGGAGCCGCAGCGGGATATTCACGGTCACGGCAGCGAGGCTCGCTGGGTCCCCGGGTGCGGGCTGGTCAGGATCTGCACGACGCTCAGGTGGCGGAGGTCGACCGCCGGGTTGACCTGGACCTCCTGGCTGTTGAGCAGCATGTCCTGGCTGGCGTTCGAGACCGTCCCGATGGGGATTCCGGGCGGGTACAGCGACTCGAGCTGGTTGTACTTGAAGCCCGCGGTGACCACCTGCTGGCCGGCCTGGATCGGCGCGGTCGAAGGCAGGTTCTGGAGCAGGAGCTGGTTCGGATTGCCGACGGCCGGGACCAAGATCCCGGTGTCAGCCGAGGAGTCCTGCACCTGAGCCGCCACCGCCATCGAGTGGTCGGTGATCTCGGTGACGATCGAGAACGTGGGGCCCACGGTCGAGACCTTGCCGACCAGGCCTCCGTCGCCCACCACCGGATCGTCGACCCGCACGCCGTCGTCGGAGCCCTTGTCGACCTCGATCGTGGCGTACCACAGCGTGGGATCGCGGCCGATCACGCTGCCGCTCACCGCTCCGTAGGTGTCGAGCCCGAGCGTGTCCTGGAGATGGACCTCCTTGGTCAGCTGGTGGTTCAGCGCCACCGCGCTCTGGGCCACCGCCAACTGTGCGGTCAGCGCCTGCACCTCCTTGCGCAGCTGATCGCGCTGGGACTTGGCGTGGAAGGTGTCCGAGAACCAGCCGGCGATGTCGCGGACCGGCTTGAGTGCCTTGCTGGCGCCGGTCTGCACGGGCGAGAGCACCTCGACGATCCCGCGTTGGATCGTGTGCAGGGGGCTTCCCGGCGACTCGCCGAAGTACGCCGTGAGCAGGATCAGCGAGACCGCGACGAGCAGTCCGAGGACCGCGCGTCGTCGCCTAACTTGCTTGTCAACATGCACGAGTTGGGTCTGGGAAAGATGTCGTCGCGGAGGCCGGCCGGAACGCTAGTACCGGCGCCGCCGATTGCGTGAATTCTTGCTGGAACGTGTGATGGCCTCGAATTCCTCCAAAGACCTCCCCGAACCCACCGCCACGCACGTCAGCGGCGATTCGGCCAGGTGCGCGGGCATCTGCGTCTCGTGGCGCAGGCGCTCTTCGAGCCCCTGGAGCAGCGAGCCCCCTCCGGCCAGCATGATGCCACGATCCATGATGTCGGAGGCGAGCTCGGGCGGGGTTCGGTCGAGCGTCTCCTTGACCGCGTCCATGATCTGCGAGACCGGCTCCTCCAGGGCGCCGCGAATCTCCTCGCTGGTCAGCACCACCGTCTTGGGGAGGCCCGAGACCATGTCCCGGCCGCGGATCTCGGCCTGGACCTCCTCCCCCATCGGGTACGCCGAGCCGATCTCGAGCTTGACCTCCTCGGCCGTCTGCTGGCCGATCAGCAGCTTGTACTCGCGCTTGACGTAGTTGATGATCGCCTCGTCGAGCTCGTCGCCGCCGACCCGGATGGACTGGGAGACGACGATGCCGCCGAGCGAGATCACCGCCACCTCGCTCGTCCCGCCGCCGATGTCGACCACCATCGATCCGGTCGGCTCGCCCACCGGCAGCCCGGCCCCGATCGCCGCCGCCATCGGCTCCTCGATCAGGTAGGCCTGACGGGCCCCGGCGGACAGGCAGGCCTCCTCGACCGCGCGCTTCTCCACGCCGGTCACGCCGCTGGGCACGCACACCACGACGCGTGGGTGGGCCCATCGGTTCTGGTGGACCTTCTGGATGAAGTGCCGGAGCATCTCCTCGGTCACCTCGAAGTCGGCGATCACTCCGTCCTTCAGGGGCCGGATGGCCTGGATCGTCCCGGGCGTGCGGCCGAGCATCCGCTTGGCCTCGATGCCCACCGCATGCACCTCTCCGCTGCGCGAGTCGACCGCTACCACGCTCGGCTCGGAGAGCACGATGCCGCGGCCGCGAACGTACACGAGCGTGTTCGCGGTGCCGAGATCCACCGCCATGTCGCGGCCACCGAAGCCGGTCAGGTACGTGAAGAAGCCCATAGAGATAGGAAGACGGACGTAGGGGCGGGGCTGCGTGATGCGGGTGTTACGCGAGGCTGCCACCCACGCCCGCGGCTGAGTGTATCGAGAAGACGGGGACGAGCCGCGCTCGCCTGGACGAAAAGGCGCTGGAAAACGGTAAGTGGAAGTTAAGGACCGGTTGCGGCGCTCAGGCGCCCGGCAGCAAGCCCGGCACGAGCTCGAGCAGCGTCGCCACCGGCAGCCCCACCACGTTCCAGTAATCGCCCTCGATCCCGGCGATCAGCGCGGCGCCGCGACCCTGGATGGCGTAGCCGCCCGCCCGGCCGCGCCACTCCTCGCTGGCCACGTACCAGTCGATCAGCCCCTCCGGCAGCGAGCGGAA
The DNA here is from genome assembly GCA_963818675.1 of uncultured Solirubrobacterales bacterium. Lineage (GTDB taxonomy): Bacteria > Actinomycetota > Thermoleophilia > Solirubrobacterales > Solirubrobacteraceae > Palsa-465. Next base: position 44,767 of record CAWFTE010000010.1, on the reverse strand, counting down.
GTCGACGAGCGTCGTGGTGGCGGTGCTCCGCGTGCGCCCAGCGGCGATCACGCACACTCCGCTCGTCACCACGTGGCGCCGCCCGGAGAGGGCGCGCAGCGAGTCGCGCGCCGCGGCCGGATCGGCCGGCTTGCCGTAGATGCGCGAGCCGATCGAGACCACGGTGTCGACGCCGAGCACCGTGTCCTCGCCGCCGGCTCCAAGCGCGTCCGACGCCGCCATCGCCTTGCGGTAGGCGTTCTCGACCGCCACCTCGTGCGGTGGCCCCTCCTCCAGCTCCTCCACCCCTGACACAACGGGGTCGAAGGCCACCCCAAGCTGCTCGAGGATCGCCCGGCGCTGCGGCGAGCCCGAGGCCAGGACGAGCGCGCGGCTCAGTCGAGCTCCGGGAAGAACAGCCCAACTTCGCGCTGGCCGGACTCGGGCGAGTCCGAGCCGTGGACCATGTTCTGACCGACCGAGATGGCGAGATCGCCGCGAATCGAGCCGGGGCTCGCCTCGAGCGGGTTGGTCGCGCCGATGACCTGGCGCGCGGCCGCCACGACCTGCTCGCCTTCGAGCACCATCGCCACCAGCGGCCCCGAGGTGATGAACGTCACGAGCTCCTCGAAGAAGGGCTTGCCCTCGTGCTCGGAGTAGTGCTCCTGCGCCAGCTCGCGCGACATCGTCATCAGCTTGAGCGCCACCAGCCGCAACCCCTTACGCTCGAACCGGGCGATGATCTCGCCGGTCAGGTTGCGCTCAAAGGCATCGGGCTTGACAAGGATGAGCGTTCGCTCCATGGCTCCTCGGGGTCGGTTGGGGGGGTGCTCAGGTGGCGGACGGGCCGCCGCGCGGGTCGGCCGGGGCATCGAAGCCCGTCCGCTCGGCCAGCCTGCCGCCCCGCTCCGACGGCGGGTCAAACCCGGTCCGCTCGGCGAGCCGGCCACCCCGCTCCGACGGCCCCTCGTAGCCGCCGCGCTCGACCAGGCCCGTCCCCGCCACCGGCGCGGGAGATCCGGCAGCCTGGCCGTCGGCCGGTACAGCTTCACGCCGCCGGCGCGGTCGCCGCGGCGACGAGGCCTGGATCCCTCCGCCGACGTCGGCCTCGCAGTACGGGCAGACGCGCCACTTCGGTTCCAGCGGCTTGCCGCAGTTGTGGCAGGGGTCCTTCAGCTTGCGCATGCAGTTCGGGCAGCGCAGGAAGTCCTTCTCCACCTCGAAGTCGCAGTGGGGGCACAAGTGGTAGCCGAGCTCGGCCAGGCGCGCCTCGGCGGCCTGCATCTCAAGCTCGCGCTCGCGCACGTCGCTGAGGTACTCGGGCGGGCGCACGATCATGTAGACGATCGTCCCGATGAACGGGAACACGAACGAGGTCGCGGTCGCAACGCCGACCAGCAGTGGGTCTGCGATCCGGCGTCGCCCGTCGGCGTACGTCCAGTACAACAGGGCGAGCCAGATCACTACCAGGAACAAGATCACGATCTTCACCGCGAGGTTGAGCCCGGTGTTGTGGATGCCGAAGACGGCGAGTGCAGTCATCCTTAAGGGGGCCAGTGTAGTGGTAGAGACGGTCAGACCGTCGCACTCACCACCGTCGTCCCTGGGGTCGTTTGCTCATAGGAACACCCGGCCCAACAAGTAGCCCAGTCCGAAGAAGACCAGGATTACGACCGCGACGATCAGCGCGACGAGGCCGATGATAGTCAGAAAGTGCGGCTGCTCGTCGTGCTCGTTCATAGGATCGAGGCCCGGCCCGCCGCCTGCGGGCGCACCAGATCGGCCACGAGATAGATCGATCCGGTGATCAGGACGACCCCGCTCGGACCCGCCAGCTCGCGCGCGCGGCGCACGGCGACATGAGGTTCGCGGGCGATCTCCGAGGGCGGCCCGTCGAGCTGGCGAGCCAGGGACTGGAGCGTCGGCGGTGGCAACGCACGCGGATTGTGGCTGGCGGTGAGGACCAGCGCATCGGAGCAGGGCAGGAGCGCTCCCAGCATCCCCGCCGCGTCCTTGTCGTCGAGGATCGAGACGACGGCGACGAGGCGGTCGTGTCCGGCCCGGATCTCCGGCAGCGACTCCGCCAGCGCCGCCACGCCGTCGGGGTTGTGCGCCCCGTCGAGCAGGGTCAGAGGCTCCTCTGAGACGACTTGGAGCCGTCCCGGCACCGTCACCTCCCGCCCGGCCCCGGCCAGGGCGTCCTCGTCGAGCGATCCGAGGTAGGCCTCGGCGGCTGTCCGTGCCAGCGCAAAGTTGCGCCGCTGGAAGGCTCCCAGCGCCGCCACCGGGACCCCTGGATCGGTGCCCGCCCGCACGATCCGCGCGTCCCGCTCGCCCGCCACCGATTCGGCCACGCGGCGCGCGTCGGGATGGAGCCCAGCGCCGAGCGCAAGCGTGGCGCCGGGCTGGACCACGTCGAGCTTCTCGCCCGCGATGGCCTCGACCGTCGGACCGAGCCACCGGGTGTGCTCGAGGCCCACGCTGGTCAGGACCTGAACCCGCGATGGGATCACGTTCGTGGCGTCGTAGCGGCCGCCCAGGCCGGCCTCGACCACCGCCACCTCGACCCCCTGCCGGGACAGCTCGCTGTAGGCCGCCGCAGTGAGGGCCTCGAACTGGGTCACCCGGTCGTCCTCGTCCAGGCTCCGGTTGACGAGCTCGGCCGCGTGCGCGGCCCGCTGAACCGCCGCCGCGAACGCCTCGGGCGCCAGGTCGGCGTCGTCGATCCGGATGCGCTCGCCGAACGAGACCAGGTGCGGGGACAGGTAGGCGCCCGCGCGGAGGCCGTGCCGGCGCAGGATCGCCGCGATCATCCGGGTGGTCGAGGACTTGCCGTTCGTGCCGACCACGTGGATCGACTCGAACCGTCGCTCCGGGTGCCCGAGCGCGGTCATCAGGCGGCGCATCCGGTCGAGCCCGAAGCGCATCCCGAACAGCTCGAGCGACAGGAGGTAGCGCTCGGCTTCGTCCGGCCTCACAGCGCCTCCAGCTCCGCCCGGGCCCGTTCGAGCTTCTCGCGCTCGGCGTCGACCACGTGCGCCGGCGCCTTGGCCACGAAGCCCTGGTTGGCCAGCTTGCGCTCGGCCCGCTCGATCTCGGATTCGAGCTTGGCCCGCTGGGCGGCCCGCTTGTGCTCCGCCGCCTCGAGGTCGACGTGTTCGGAGGCGAGCAGCTCGACGGCGCCGCCGGGCACCGGAACCGTGGCCACGGGCTCGGCCCCGTCGCCGTCGAACGACAGCCGGGCCAGGCGCTCCAGGTGCTCGCCGGTGTCCTCGTAGCCGTCGGCGGCCAGGCGGGCGGGGACGGTGGCGCCGGGCTTGACCCCGGCCACGTCACGCCAGGCCCGTAGCGCCGTCACGGCCTCGATCACCCGCGCCAGCGTCGCCTCGGCGTCCTCGTCCAGGCGCGCCGGCGCCTCGGAGTGGATCCCCGCCGCCAGCAGCCCCTCCGCCCCCGGCACGTAGGCGTAGATCTCCTCGGTGACGAACGGGATCAGCGGGTGAGCGAGCGCCAGAGTCTGGGTCAGGACGTGGAGCAGCGTCGCCGCGAGCTCGGGCTCGCCCGCGCGCAGGCGCGGCTTGATCAGCTCGAGATACCAGTCGCAAAGCTCGCCGTAGACGAAGTCGTACAGCGCGAGCGCGGCATGGGAGAGATCGAACTCCTCGATCCTGCGGGCGACCTCGCGCTTGGCCCGCTCGAGCCGGGTGAGGATCCACCGGTCCTCGACCCGGGTCGGACGGACCGCGGCCCGCACGTCCGGGCCGACTCCGAGCAGGATCAGCCGCGCCGCGTTCCAGAGCTTGTTGGTGAGCTGCTGGCCCTGGGCCACCTTGTCCTCACTGAAGCGGACGTCCTGGCCGCTCGACATCGCGAGGAGCCCCCAGCGCACGGCGTCCGCGCCGTAGGCGGGGAAGTCGCCGCCCTGGGAAAACACCGGGGGGCGCGGACCGCCGTTGATCAGGTCGAGCGGGTCGATCCCGGTGCCGAGCGACTTCGACATTCGCCGCCCGTCCGGGGCCTGGATGATCGCGTGGACGTAGACGTCGCTGAACGGGACCTCCCCTGTGAACTCGAGGCCCATCATGATCATCCGGGCCACCCACAGGAAGATGATGTCCCGCGCCGTGGAGAGGACGTCGGTCGGATAGAAGGCGCCGAGCTCCGGCGTGCGCTCGGGCCAGCCGAGCGTGGCGAACGGCCACAGCGCGCTCGAGAACCAGGTGTCGAGCACGTCGGGATCGCGCTCCCAGCCTTCGCCGGGTGGGTCGGTGGCGCCCGCGTAGACCTCATCCCCGCGGTACCACACAGGGATTCGGTGGCCCCACCAGAGCTGGCGCGAGATCACCCACGGGCGGATGTTCTCCATCCAGTTCAGATACACGCGGGTGTAGTTCTCGGGGTGGAAGCGCACCCGGCCGTCCTTGACCGCCTCGATCGCCGGCGCCGCCAGCTCGTCCATCCGCATGAACCACTGGAGCGAGATCAGAGGCTCGATCCGCTCGCCGGACCGATGGGAGAACGGAACCGTGTGGGTGTATGGCTCGCTCCGGGCGATCAGCCCCTGCTCGCGGAGCTCGGCCACCACCGCCGCCTGGGCCTCGGCGGCCGTCATCCCGGTGAATCGCTCGGGCGCGTCGGAGTTCAGCCGCCCGTCCTCGCCGATCACGCTGACCTCGGCGAGCCCGTGGCGGCGGCCGATCTCGAAGTCGTTGGGGTCGTGGCCGGGGGTGATCTTCAGCGCGCCCGTCCCGAAGTCCGGCTTGACGTACTCGTCGGCGATAATCTTGAGCCTTCGCCCGACCAGGGGCAGGATCGCCTTCTCCCCCACCAGGCGGCGGTAGCGCTCATCGTCGGGGTGGACGGCGATCGCGGTGTCGGCCAGCATCGTCTCGGGTCGCACGGTGGCCACCGTGATCGCGCCCGACCCGGAGGCCAGCGGATAGTCGATGTAGTACAGCGTGTCGGTGACCTCGCGGTCCTCGACCTCGAGGTCGGAGATGGCCGAGCGGCTGCCCGGGTCCCAGTTGACCAGGTACCGGTCGCGGTAGACGTAGCCCTTCTCGTAGAGCGAGGTGAATACCTCGAGCACGGCGTGGACGTAGCGCTCGTCGAGCGTGAAGCGCTCCTCGTCGTAGTCGCACGACGCGCCCAGGCGCTTGAGCTGCTCGACGATGCTGCCGCCGTACTGCTCGCGCCACCGCCACACGCGCTCGACGAACGCTTCGCGGCCCAGCTCCTCGCGGCTCGTGCCCTCGGCCGCGGCGGCGCGCTCGACCTGGGTCTGGGTGGCGATGCCGGCGTGGTCGGTGCCGAGGATCCACTTGGTCCGCTTGCCGCGAAGGCGGTGGTAGCGGACCAGGCAGTCCTGGACGGAGTTGTTGAGCGCGTGGCCCATGTGGAGCACGCCGGTGACGTTCGGGGGCGGGATCGCGATCGAGTAGTTCTGGCGCGCCTCGCCTTCCGGCTCGGGGTGGAAGATGCCCGACTGAAGCCACCGCGCCACGATCCGCGGCTCCACCTCGGACGGGTCGTAGCGCGTCTTCGCTTCGAGGTCGGACATACGCGCCGCAGTGTAGGCCGCGTCCTCCCCGCCCCCCGGTGCGCTGGCTTTGCGCTGTCACGGATCTCGGAATTACCGGTTAGGACAGCGCGCCGGGCGGGTATCCAGCGTGCAGCACTACCTGGGAGGATCAGGAGCCGCCCAGGCAGCCCAGGGCCCCCGACCTGACGGGGGCCCTTTTTTGTGCCCTTAAGCCGCCTCTTCCTCCGGGGCGGCCGTGACCAGCGTGGGCGAGACGTCCTTCTGGATCGTGTCCTTGGTCACGACGCACTTGCGCACGTCGCGCCGGGAGGGCAGCTCGAACTGGACCTCGAGCAGGACCTCCTCGATGATCGAGCGCAGGCCGCGGGCTCCGGTCTCGCGCTCGAGGGCCTTGTCGGCGATCGAGGACAGGGCCTCATCGGCGAACACCAGCTCGATCCCGTCGAACTGGAAGAAGCGCTGGAACTGCTTGACCAGCGCGTTGCGCGGCTCGGTCAGGATCTGCATGAGCTCGTCGCGACTCAGCTGGTGGATCGCGCTCATCACGGGCAGGCGGCCGATGAACTCGGGGATCAGGCCGTACTGGATCAGGTCCTCGGGCAGGCAGTGCTCGAAGATCTCGCCCGTGTCGCGCTGCTCCTTGGACTGGATCGCGGCGCTGAACCCGACCCCCTGGTGGCCGATCCGCCGCTCGATCACGCGGTCGAGGTTGGCGAACGCGCCGCCGCAGATGAACAGCACGTTGGTCGTGTCGATCGACAGGAACTCCTGGTGCGGGTGCTTGCGGCCCCCCTGGGGCGGCACCGAGGCGGTCGTCCCTTCCAAGATCTTCAAGAGCGCCTGCTGCACGCCCTCGCCCGATACGTCCCGGGTGATCGACGGGTTGTCGGCCTTGCGGGCGATCTTGTCGACCTCGTCGATGTAGATGATCCCCGTCTCGGCCTTCTTGACGTCGTAGTCGGCCGCCTGGATCAGCTTGAGCAGGATGTTCTCGACGTCCTCGCCCACGTACCCGGCCTCGGTCAGAGCGGTCGCGTCGGCGATCGCGAACGGGACGTTCAGGATCTTCGCGAGCGTCTGGGCCAGCAGCGTCTTGCCGCACCCGGTCGGCCCCAGCAGCAGGATGTTCGACTTCTGCAGCTCGATGTCGTTGTCATCGGACTGCATCATCTGGACGCGCTTGTAGTGGTTGTAGACCGCCACTGACAGAGTCCTTTTTGCCTGCTCCTGGCCCACAACGTACTCGTTGAGGACGTCGTAGATCTCCCGCGGCTTGGGGAGGTTCTCGATGTCGAAGCTCGGCGGAGCGGTGAGCTCCTCGTCGATGATCTCGTTGCAGAGATCGATGCACTCGTCGCAGATGTAGACCCCGGGTCCCGCGATCAGCTTCTTGACCTGCCGCTGGGACTTCCCGCAGAAGCTGCAGAGAAGCTGTTCGTTGGAGTCGGTGGGACGTGCCATCTGTTGCCCTCTCCAGAGTCGCCTCGGCCCTAAAGCCTAGACGCTCAGTGCTGAGAGATCACCCGATCGATGATTCCGTAATCCTTGGCCTCTTCGGAGCTCATGAAGTAGTCACGTTCGGTATCGGACCGAACTTTCTCAAGATCCTTCCCCGTGTGGTGGGCGATGATCTCATCGAGACGCCTTCTTACGTCGATTATTTCCTTGGCGTGGATCTCGATATCGGTGGCCTGGCCCTGGAAGCTCGAGGACACCTGGTGGATCAGGATCTTGGCGTTGGGCAGGGCCATCCGCTTGCTGGCGGCTCCTCCGGCCAGCAGCAGCGCCCCCATCGACATGGCGATCCCGACGCAGATCGTCTGCACGTCGGGCTTGATGAACTGCATCGTGTCGTAGATCGCCAGGCCGGCATAGACCGACCCGCCGGGGGAGTTGACGTAGAGCGAGATGTCCTTGTCGGGGTCCTCGGACTCCAGGTGCAGGAGCTGGGCCACGATCAGGTTGGCGATCTGGTCGTCCACCGGCGTGCCGAGGAAGATGATCCGCTCGTTGAGAAGACGGCTGTAGATGTCGAACGCCCGCTCCCCCCGGGAGGTTTGCTCGACGACCATCGGTACGAGTGGGCTCATCGTCCTCGTTTCTTTCGCTTCCTCGGGCGGATTCCTGCCGAATGTAGCAACCGGCCGGACCCCCCGGTCCGGCCTAGCTGCCGGGGGTCCAGAGCTGTCCTGACGGGCTCGCGGGGCGCGCGGGATCAGCGCCGGCGGGATCCTCTGCCTCCGCCTTGCCGGGGGTCCACAGCTTCTTGCGCGCCTTGGCCTGCTCGACGCTGATCGGCGTGGCCTCGCGCACCAGCAGCTCGAGTGCCTGGCGGCTCGCCACCTCGTCGCGGACCGGTTCGAGCCCACCGGCCTTGCGCAGGTCCTCGAGCAGCTGATCGGCGGTCTTGCCCTCGCGCTCGGCCGTCGGCGCGAGCGCGGCCGCGATGTCCTCGTCCCCCGGCTCGATCTGCTCCCCCTCGACCACCGCCGCCAGCACGGCCTCGCGGCGCAGGGCCTCCGCCGCCTCCGGCTCGGCTTCGTGCGCGAGCGCCTCCTCGTCGCGGTCAGTGATCTGCAGGTAGGCCTCCTTGGAGATCCCGCGCCGGGCCAGCGTGCGGAAGGTGTCCTCGAGCAGCTCGTGCGCACGCGCGTGAATCAGCTCCTCGGGCACGTCGACCTTGGCCTCGCCGATCACCGCCTCGAGCACCGCCTGCTCGAACTCGTGCTCGATCGCGTGGGTGTCCTCGTCGGTCAGCTGCTTTCGGATGTCCTCGCGCAGTTCGGCCATCGTGTCGAAGCCCCCGGCGTCGGTGGCGAAGTCGTCGTCGAGCTCGGGCAGGCGCTTGGCCTTGACCTCATGGACGGTGACCTCGAACTGGGCCTCCTTGCCGCTCAGACCACCCGGATAGCCCTCCGGGAAGGTGACCTCGACCACGCGCTCATCCCCGCCCTGAGCGCCCACCAGCTGCTCCTCGAAGCCCGGGACGAGCCGCCCGCGGCCCAGCTCGAGCAGCTGATCTCGGCCGGAGCCTCCCTCGAACGGCTCGCCGTCCACCTTGCCGACGTAGTCGACCACCACATGGTCGCCCTCGGCGGCGGCGCGCTCGACCGTCTCGAGCGTGGCGAACCGGTCGCGCAGCTGCTCCATCCGCTCGTCCACCTGGGCGTCGTCGATGTGGGGCTCTCGCCTGCCCACCTCGAGGCCCTTGTACTGGCCGAGCGTCGCGCGCGGGCGCACCCCGATCTCGATGCTGAAGGACAGCGGCTGGCCTTGCCCGGGGAGATCGCCCATCTGTAGCTTCGGCCGCCCCACGGGGGTGATCCCCGAACCGTCGATCGCATCGACATACCAGCTCGGGATCGCGTCCTCCACGGCCTGGTCGAGCACCGCGTTGCGGCCCAGCCGGCGGATGACCACCGGAGGCGGCACCTTTCCCTTGCGAAAGCCCGGTATCCGCATCTGGCGCCCGAGCTGGCGCGCGGTCTCCTGGACGCGCCGCTCGACCTCCTCGGGCGCGACCTCGGCGTCCAGGCGCACGCGTGAATCGGGAAGCTCGGTGATGTTGGTCTTGACCGCGGCCATGGCGCCCACCACGATAGCTTGAGCCGGTGGTCTCCCGGTTCGCCGGCCGCGTGCTCACCAGCCCGTTTGCGTTCTTCCTCGCGGGCGCGATCGACGTCGGCTGGCTGCTGTCCGTCTATGTGAGGTGGCGGATCTCGCGGCGCTGGAGCGCTGGGCTCAGCCCGCCATCGTGACCGAGCCCGACCGCGTCCCGCTGGCGTCGACCGAGCCGCCACGGATCAGGCTGCGCACCTCGCGCAGCGCCACAGGCAGCGTGGTCGTGTCGTAGCTGCGCGACGCCCTGACGTCGCCGATCATGCTGAGCGCTCGCTCGACCGGCTGCTCGTTGCGCTCGTGCCACTTGTCGATCGCCTCCTGTGGATCGCTGGTGCGCCCGGCCACCTGGAGAACGTCCTGGGTCAGCGAGCGGTGGAGGCTGTACAGCTCGTCGCGGAGTGACGCCCGGGCCAGGGCCTGCCAGCGGTTGGCCCGCGGCAGCTCGATGATCCGGTCGCGCAGCCAGTTGAGGTCGAGCTGCGCCCCGAGCAGGAAGTACACGCCCATGACCATCTCCTGCTTGCGGTGCGTGGCCTTCGCCGCCTCCACGATGTCGAACACCGCGATCATCGACGGCATCGAGGCCGAGCGCGCCGCCAGCTGGGTCGGGACGCCGGCGGACCCCAGCTCCTCCAGGCGCTGGTCGTGGGCCTCGCGGTCGACGCCCTGGAGCACCACGGGCATCGCCTCGGCCAGGGTCTCCGCGCCCTTTTCGAAGTACCGGGTGGTGACCGCGATGTCGAACTCGTCCGGGTAGGCCCGTACCAGCCACCGCGTCGAGCGCTCGACCAGGCGCCGGCCCTCGATCAGCATCTCGAGCTGGACGTCGGCGCTCACCTCGTTGTCGAGGCCCTCGATCTCGTTCCAGAACGAGCGCATGTCGAACACCTCGCGCGCGACCGCGTACCCCCGGGCCAGCGCCGCCGGCTGCACGCCGGTCTCCTCGCCCAGCCGGAACGCGAACGTGGTGCCGGCGCGGTCCACGAGCTGGTTGGCGAACACCGTTGCGATGATCTCCCGGCGCAGCCGATGCTCGCCCATCTGTTTGCCGTAGCGGTCGGGGAGCGGCTCCGGGAAGTAGCGCTCGAGGTCGTGGCGCAGGTACTCGTCTTCGGGCAGGTCGGAGGCGAGCAGCTGGGTGTAGAAGCGGATCTTGCAGTAGGCCATGACCACGGCCAGCTCGGGCCGGACCAGACCCTGGTGGTTGGCCTTGCGCTCGGCGATCTCGTCGTCGTCGGGCAGGAACTCGATCGCGCGGTTGAGCCCCGCCACCGACTCGAGGTGGCGGATCAGCCTCCCGTGCACGTCGATCATCGGCACGGCCTGGGCGAGCGCCAGGCTCATGGCCTGGGTCTGGGTGTAGCTCGCGTACAGCACCTGCCTGGACACCGCGTCGGTCATCTCGAACAGCAGCTCGTTTCGCTGCTTCTCGGTCAAATCGCCGCCCGCTACCAGCTTGTCGAGCAGGATCTTGATGTTGACCTCGTGGTCTGAGCAGTTCACCCCGCCGACGTTGTCGATCGCGTCGGTGTTGATCCGCCCGCCGTCGCACTCCGGACCGCCCTCGCGCGAGAACTCGATCCGCCCGAGCTGGGTGAAGCCGAGGTTGCCTCCCTCGCCGACCACCCGGCAGCGCAGGTCCTTGCCGTCGACGCGGACCGAGTCGTTGGCCTTGTCGCCAGCGTCCGAGTGGCTTTCGGTGGAGGCCTTGACGTAGGTGCCGATACCCCCGTTCCACAACAGGTCCACGGGCGCCTTGAGGACCTCCCGGATCAGGTCGTTCGGCGAAAGCTTGTCCTTGTCTATGTGGAACGCCTCCTGGACCTGCTTGGAGATCGTGATCGACTTGGCCGTGCGCTCATAGATGCCGCCACCCTTGGAGATCTTCGACTCGTCGTAGTCGGCCCACGAAGAGCGGCCCTTGTCGAACATCCGCTTGCGTTCGTTGAAGCTGGCCTCCGGATCGGGGTCCGGGTCGAGGAACACGTGCAGGTGGTTGAACGCGGCCAGCAGCTTGATGTGGCGGGAGAGCAGCATCCCGTTGCCGAACACGTCGCCGGACATGTCCCCCACGCCAACCACGGTGAACTCCGTGTCCTGGACGTTGGTCCCGAGCTCGCGGAAGTGGCGTTTGACCGATTCCCATCCGCCGCGGGCGGTGATCCCCATCACCTTGTGGTCGTAGCCCTTCGAGCCGCCCGAGGCGAAGGCGTCGCCCAGCCAGAACCCGTAGGACTCCGAGACCTCGTTCGCGATGTCGGAGAAGCTGGCCGTGCCCTTGTCGGCGGCGACCACGAGGTACGGGTCGTCCTCGTCATAGCGGACGACCCGCTTGGGCGGCTTGATCTTGTCCTCGACGATGTTGTCGGTCACGTCGAGCAGGCCGCTCAGGAACGTCTTGTAGCACTCGATCGCCTCGTCTTGCAGGGCCTCGCGGTCCTTGGGGGGCCGCTTGAGCACGAAGCCGCCTTTGGAGCCGACGGGCACGATCATCGCGTTCTTGACCATCTGGGCCTTCATCAGCCCGAGAATCTCGGTCCGGAAGTCCTCGGGGCGATCCGACCACCTGAGGCCGCCGCGGGCCACCTTTCCTCCGCGCAGGTGGACGCCTTCGACCCGCGGCGAGTACACGAAGATCTCGAACTGGGGGCGCGGCAGCGGCAGCGTCGGGACCTGCTGGGGCTCGAGCTTGAAGCTCAGGAACGACCGCGCGTTCCCATCGTCGTCCTTGCGGTAGTAGTTGGTGCGCAGCATCGCGCAGATGACGCTCAGGAACGCGCGCAGGATCCGGTCCTCGTCCAGGCTCTCGACCTCGTCGATCGCCTCCTCGAGCTGACCACGAATCTCCTCGGTGCGTGAGGCGCGCCCGTCCTGCCCTCCCTCGCCGTCGGGGTCGAAGCGAGCCTTGAACAGGTCAACGAGCTGGCGCGCGATCTCCGGGTGCGCGAGCAGCGTGCGCTCCATGTAGGCGTCGGAGAACGCGATCCCGCCCTGGCGCAGGTACTTGGCGGTGGCGCGGATGACCGTCACCTCCCGCCCGGTCAGCTCGGCCTTCAGCACCAGAGCGTTCAGGCCGTCGTCCTCGAGCTCCCCGTGCCACACGCCCAGGAACGCTTCGCGCATCGGCCCGCGCACATGGTCGAGGTCCTCGGCGTGGGCTCGCAGGCCGAACGAGTAGATCCACACCGGGTCGCGATCGGCGGGCTTGATCTCGTACGGCCGCTCGTCGGCCACCTTGGTCCCCATGTGCTCGAAGCGCGGCAGCACGTCGGACAGCAGCACCCCACCTGAGCTGAACAGCTTGACGCGGATGATCCCTTCAGGGTTCTCGAGCGGGCGGTAGAGGCTGATGATCGGCTCCTCGCCGCTTGCGAGCTCCTCGAGGCGCTCGATGTCGCCGACCGCGAACCGGGCCAGGCAGTCCGCCTTGTAGCCCGGCGGGAAGGCCTGCTCGTAGCGCTTGAACAGCTTGGTGCCCTGCTCCTCGCCGTAGCGCTCGAGCAGGGCATCCTTGAGGTCGTCGGTCCACGCCCGGGTGGCGTTGACGAGCTTCGCCTCCAGCTCCGCGATGTCGAAGTCCTTTGGCGGGGAGTCGCCGCTGCGAATGATGTAGTGCACGCGCGCGAGCAGCGATTCGGAGAGCTGGAGCGACCAGTCGAGCTGGTTGCCGCCGACCGCCTTGCACAGGATCTGCCCGATCCGCTGGCGGTTCTCGGTGTTGAAGCGGTCCCGGGGAATCGGGACGTGGCACTCGACGTAGCGGTCGAGCGGATCTCGCCATGCGAACAGGCGCAGGCGCTGGCGCTCGCCCAAGCCGAGGATCCCCATGGCGACGTCGAACAGCTCGTCGGCCTCCATCTGGAACAGCGAGTCGCGCGGATAGGACTCGAGGATGTCGACCAGCGCCTTGGTGTCGTGGCTGGCGCGGGAGAAGCCGGCCTTGCCGAGGATCGTCTGGACCTTCTCGCGCAGGAGGGGGATGTCGAGCGGGCTCGCCTTGTAGGCGGCGGTCGTGTAGAGGCCCAGGAAGCGGTTCTCGCCGATGACCTCGCCGTTCTCGTCGAACTTCTTGACGCCGATGTAGTCGAGGTAGGCCGGCCGGTGGACGGTGGAGCGCGAGTTGGCCTTGGTCAACAGCAGCACGTGGGGGGCCTTGCCGAGCGCTAGGCCCTTCTGGCCTAGCTTCGTCTTGGCGTTCTTCGGCTTGCCCCTGAGGATTCCCAGGCTCGTGTCCGGGACCGCCTCGAGCACGGCCTCGCCATCCTCCTCGTTCAGGCAGTACTCGCGGTAGCCGAGGAAGGTGAAGTTGTCGTCGGCCAGCCACTCCAGGAAGGCCTTGACCTCGTTGATCTCGGAAACCTCGACGGGCGGCGGCTGCTCGATCAGGCGCTCGGCCAGCTCCGTGGCGCGGTCGCGCATCGCGCGCCAGTCCTCCACGGCGGCGCGGACCTCCCGGAGGACGCGTTCGACGCGCTCGCGTAGCTCGCGCAGCAGCTTCTCGTCGTGCTCGCGCGCGACCTCCGCGTGGAGAACCGATTCCCTCCTGGCATCGTCGTCCTCCTCGCCGGGTTCGAGGATCTCGACGACGCGGTCATCCTCGTCGCGCTTGACCCGGACGACCGGATGTATGACCAGGTCGATCCCGTAGCCCTGGCGGCCCAGCTCCATCGTGACCGAGTCGACGATGAACGGCATGTCGTCCGAGACGATCTCGATGACGGTGTGGGGCGACTGCCAGCCGTGCTGCTCGAAATCGGGGTTGTAGACGCGCACCTTCGCCTCGCCCGGAGCGCGCTGCTGCATCAGGTTCCAGTGCGCCACCGCGGCGCCGTACAGGTCGAGAGGGCTGCGCTCGGCGAGGTCGGTGGCCGGTACCCAGTGGTAGTACTGGCGCACGAACGACTCGCAGATGCGTGCCTGCTCCTCGGAGAGGCGGTCGCGAATGCGCTCGCAGATTGCGTCGATCAGCTCTGCTTCGACCTCTGCAGCCTTCACCGCCATCTTGCGCGTCCGCCTTCCCTGTGTATTCGCAGCCTAACCGGGTTGTGTCAGCGGCGCCAGTATCGAGGAGGGCTGGGCGCTGCCGGTCATCGACGGACCGGACGGGTTGACGTCCAGCCGGGCGTGATGCGAACATACGTTCGCTTTGACGAGCGATGGCAACGCCTATGCACGCTTCCGCCGAGCGCTCCAGACCGGGAACGAGGCGCTCGTGACCGCGGCCGCCCGCGAGCTGCCGCAGATCGCCCTCGACGACGCACTGCGGATCTGCCTCGTGCTCCGCGACGGGAGCCCGGCGCGGTACGAGCGGGCGGCGGTGAGATGGCTGGGGCGGTTCGCGCTCGAGGCCAGGAACGTCACGATGCGCGACCTGCGGCTGGCGGCCGATGCGCTCGACGCCCTGCCGCGGAGCGCCGGCGAGGCGATGGAGCGCCTGCAACGGCTGTGCGTTGAGAAGGGCATCCGATGAGCGTCGCAGCGGTAGGTTGCCGGCGTGCTGCCCCATTGGCCAGAGGGCACGGTGACGATCCTGGTCACCGCCGGCGCCGCCGGCGAGACGCCGCACGCCATTCCGGTATCGGCCGCTGTCCGCGCGGGCCCCCGGCGCGCGCTGGTCGGGCTCGCCCCGAGCCGCGGGTCGCTCAGCCGGCTGCGCGCGGACCCCCGAGTCGCGCTGCTGATCATCGCCGGGGCCACGGCGGTGACCGCCCACGGGCGGGCGCGTGTGATCGAGGAGGAGCTCGCGCAGGGCGTCGTGCCGGTGCTGATCGAGGTGGAGGACGTGCAGGACCACAACCGCCCCACGTTCGAGATCGTGGACGGCGTCAGCTGGCGCTGGACCGACGAGACGGCGGAGTCGCGCGATGCGGAGGTGCGCTCTGCGCTCAGGAAACTGGCCGACCGCCTGATCGGCGACGGCGGCTAGCGGCGGGCTCTAGGCTCGGAGCGTGCTCTCGACCCTCATCGAGCTCGTCCTCGCGCCGATGCTGGCGGCCGTCGCCACCGTCGCGGGGCGCCGCTGGGGCCCGCGCTCCGGCGGCGTCGTGAGCGCCTTTCCGGCGATAGTCGGCCCCGTCCTGCTGGTCACCGTGCTCCAGCACGGCACGGCGTTCGCCGCCCGCGCCGCCAACGGGACGCTGCTCGGGCTCGTCGCGCTGAGCGGGTTCGCGTTGACGTACGGGAGGGTCGCGCGGCGCCGGCGCTGGCCGGCCAGTCTCGCCGTCGGCTGGATCGCCGCGGCGGTGGCGGCCCTCGCGGTTGCGCGCGCGGCCGGCGGCGCGGGAGCGCCGGCCGGGCTGCTCGTGGCGATCGGCTCGCTGGGGTTGGCCCACCGCGGGCTATCGGACCGTCCCGAGGACCCGCCCGGACGTCCGGACCCGCTCACCCCGGCGCCGCCACCCCGTGACGTGCCGCTCCGCATGGCCCTTACCGCCGTGCTCGTGTTCTCGCTCGCCACCGCGGCGACGATCCTCGGCCCGCTCGTGGGCGGCATGCTCGCGGCGCTGCCCGTTCTGGCGTCGATGCTCGCGGTGTTCACCCACCGCCAGGAGGGCGGCGCCGCGGCTGCCGCGCTGCTGCGCGGCACGCTGGCCGGAATGGCCGGCTTCGTGGCGTTCGTGGAATTGGTGGCGGTCCTGGTCGTGCCCGACGGGCCCGTGACGGCGTTTGCCGGCGCCACGCTCCTCGCGGTGATCGTCCAGACGTTCGCGGTGCGGGCGCCGCTACGCGCATGCCGGCGCCTCGCGCTGCCGACATAGCCGATCCTCGAGTCCTGAAGCGGGGTAGTCCCCCGGGAAGCGCAGATGCGACGCCTGGCCGGATGGTGCTTCACCCACCGCCGCACGACGGTGCTCGCCTGGCTGCTCGCCCTCGTCGCGATCACCTCTCTCAATTCGACGCTCGGCACCGCGTACAGCGACGACTTCAGCCTGCCGGGCGCCGAGAGCTTCCGAGCCGCCGCGCTCCTTCAGCGCAGCGCACCCGCCCTCGCCGGTGACACCGAGCAGATCGTGATCGCGGTCCGCCACGGCCGCGTGACCGACCCGACCGTGGTCAGGCGGGTGCGCGCCATGCTGGCTCGAGTAGCGCGGCTCCCGGACGTCTCGGCGATCGGCTCACCGTACGCGCCCGGCGACGCCAGGCAGATCGCGCCGTCGGGGCGGGTCGCGTTCGCCGCCGCCACCTTCGATGCGCCGGAGAGCCGGCTCCGCCACCGCGCCGAGGAGGCGTTCGTCGACACCGCGCGCTCGGCCTCGGGCGCCGGCCTCGAGGTCGAGGTCGAGGGACAGGTCGCGCGCGACGTCGCCAGCAGCGGCTCGGGCAGCATCGCCATCGGCGCGCTCGCCGCCGGCTCGGTCCTGTTCCTGGTGTTCGGCTCGGTGCTCGCGACCCTGCTCCCGCTCCTCACGACCGCGCTCGCGCTCGGGGTGGGCACGGCGCTCGACGGGCTGCTCTCGCACCTCATCCAGATGGCGTCCTTCAGCTCGGAGCTGTCGCTGCTCATCGGCCTCGGGGTGGGCGTCGACTACGCGCTGTTCATCCTCACCCGATACCGCCAGGGCGTGCTGCGCGGGCTGAGCTCGCCGCAGTCCCTGGACGACGCGCTCGACACGTCCGGCCGCGCCGTCCTGTTCGCCGGAATAACCGTATGCGTGGCCATGCTCGGCATGCTGGCGCTCGGGGTCGGCTTCCTGTACGGCGTGGCCATCGCCGCCTCCGTGGCGGTGGCGTTCACCGTGATCGCCGCCCTGACGCTGCTGCCCGCGCTGATCGGGTTCTTCGGGGCGCGCCTCCTGCCTCGCCGCGAGCGCCGCCAGCTCGCCGCGGGCGATAGGCGTGCGGGCGACGAGTCCCCCGCCTGGGCTTGCTGGGGCAGGCTGCTGCAGCGCCGGCCCGGGACGTTCGCACTGGCGGCCGCCGCGCTGATGGCGCTGATCGCGGTTCCGTTCCTGTCGATGCGCCTCGGCTACGCCGACTCGGGATCGGACCCGCCGGGATCGACCAGCCACGAGGCGTACGAGTTGCTCGCCCAGGGCTTCGGGCCCGGATACGCGGGCCCGCTAGAGCTCGTCGCGGCGATCGATTCGCCGGCCGGACGCGCGGCGTTCGTGCGCACCGAGCGGGCGGTGGCGCGAACGCCGGGCGTCGCCAGCGCCACGCCTCCCACGTTCATGGCACCTCGCCGGCCCGGGCAGCCGTGGGTGGCACTCGCGGTGGCCTATCCGACGAGTGCGCCTCAGGCCGCCGCGACGCCGAAGCTGCTGCGGCGCGTGCGCCACGAAGTCATTCCCACCGCCACCGCCGGCACCGACGTCGCGGTCCTGGTGGGCGGCCAGAACGCGATCTTCGCCGATCTCAGCACCGCCCTGTCGCGCGAGCTGCCGCTGTTCTTCGGGGTGGTCGTGCTGGCGAGCTCCCTGCTGCTGATGGCGGTCTTTCGCAGCCTCCTCATCCCGGTGATCGCGGGCGCGATGAACCTGCTCTCAGCGGCGGCCGCGCTCGGAATCGTGACCGCGATCTTCCAGGACGGGATCGGCCTTTCGCTGCTGAACGTCCCTCGGCCCGGGCCGATCGAGGCGTACGTGCCGGTGATGATGTTCGCGATCCTGTTCGGCCTCTCGATGGACTACGAGGTGTTCCTCGTGACGAGGATCTTCGAGGAATGGCGCCGCCGCGGCGACACCCGGGCGGCGGTGTTCCACGGGCTGGCCGCCACCGGGCGCACGATCACCGCGGCCGCCGCGATCATGGTCCTCGTGTTCTGCGCGTTCGTGTTCGGCGGCGAGCGGATGATCAAGCTGTTCGGCGTCGGTCTGGCGGCCGCCGTGCTGCTCGACGCGGTGATCGTGCGCTCGGTGCTCGTTCCCGGGCTGATGCTGACCCTGGGCCGGGCGAACTGGAAGCTCCCGGCGGCGCTGGATCGGATCCTCCCCCGTCTGAACGTGGAGGGGTCGCGAGCTACCGTCGAGGGGTCGCGGGCTACGGGCCGGCATGCGCCGGCGCACCCAGCGCCCGCGCCACTCGGCTCACCGGCTCGCGCCCCAGCAGCTCGCTGATCCACCACGCAGTGGCCACCAGCGCATCGAGGTCCACGCCGGTGTGCATCCCCAGCCCGTCCAGCATGTACACCAGGTCCTCGGTGGCCAGGTTCCCGGTGGCGCTCTTGGCGAACGGGCAGCCCCCCAGGCCGGCCACCGAGGCGTCGATGACCCGGATGCCGAGCTCGAGCGAAGCCAGCACGTTGGCCAGCGCCTGGCCGTAGGTGTCGTGGAAGTGGACGGCCAGCTTGTCCAGTGGCAGCTCGCCGTCCAGGGCGCTCAGCAGGCGCCGAACGTGGGCGGGCGTGCCGACGCCGATCGTGTCGCCCAGCGACAGCTCGTC
Organism: uncultured Solirubrobacterales bacterium; assembly: GCA_963818675.1. GTDB lineage: Bacteria > Actinomycetota > Thermoleophilia > Solirubrobacterales > Solirubrobacteraceae > Palsa-465. The sequence continues at coordinate 26,244 of CAWFTE010000010.1, read as the reverse complement.
CACCCCCAGCTCGAGCATCCTCCCCGCCGCGGCCACGACGCGCTCCGGCGCCACCGCTCCCTCCCACGGGTCGCCCAGCACCATCGACAGGTAGCCGCGCACCCGCACGCCCGCCGCCCGCGCCTCCGCCACGACCGGCGCGAACATCTCGAAGGACTCCTCCACGCTCCGGTTGAGGTTGCGCCGCGCGAACGCCTCGGTAACCGAGCCGAAGATCGCGACCTCGCGTGCGCCGGCGGCGAGCGCGCGCTCCAAGCCGGCCGGGTTCGGGACGAGCACCGGGTAGCGCACGCCCTCCCGGGGAGCAAAGCCGGCCATCACCTCGGCCGCGTCGGCCAGCTGGGGCACCCACTTGGGCGAGACGAAGCTCGTGACCTCGACCGCCGGCAGGCCCGCGCCGGCCAGCCGGTCGATCAGCTCGACCTTGACCGAGGCGTCCACCGCCGTGGGCTCGTTCTGAAGGCCGTCGCGCGGGCCGACCTCGTAGACCGTGACCGCGTCAGCCATCGCCGCCGTCCGCGGCCACGCGCGCCATCAGCTGCCGCGCCGCCACCTGCTCGCCCGCGCTCACCTTGACCTCCGCCACCGTGCCTTCGAACGGCGCGGTCAGCGCGAGCTCCATCTTCATCGCCTCCAGGATGAGCAGTACCTGCCCGCGCTCGACCCTGTCCCCCGCGCCCGCGGAAACGCGCAGAACCGTCCCCGGCATCGGCGCGAGCAGGGCTCCGTCGGCGCTCGCGTGCGCCCGGTCGGCGCCGGCGAGCGGCTCGCGGAACTCGAACAGCGCGCCACGATGGACGACCACGACCGCGTCCATGCCCACCTCGACGTGAAACTCGTGCCGGACCTCGTCGATCTCGAGCAGCAGCCGATCCGGCCCCTCGTGCAGGACCGCCACCCGGGTCTCCTCCTCGCGTCCGTGCTGGATGACGCCGTTCGCCCGATCGACGGCCAGGCGGATCCGTTCCCCTTGATGCTCGAGCTCGACCCGCACCGGAGCCGGCGGGGCCCCAAGTCTCCATGCGTCTCCGGGGCTGAACGGGTCGCGTGGATCGCCCGGCGCCGCGCCGACGCGCGCCCAGGCCGCTCCGAGCGCCGCCACGAGCACGTCCGGGGCGGCGAAAGCTCCCGGATGGCGATCGAGCCAGCCCGTATCGAGCTCTGCCTCGGCGAAGCCATCCGAATCGAGCAGCGCGCGGAGGAACCCGAGATTGGTGGTCAGCCCGAAGATGGCCGACCCGTCGAGTGCGGCCACGAGCGCACGCCGGGCGCCTTCGCGGGTCGCGCCGTGCACGATCAGCTTGGCCAGCATCGGGTCGTAGGCGGTGCCCACCGCGTGGCCCGGCTCGAGCGCCGACTCGACGCGCGCCCCGCGCCCCCAGCCGACCCGGGTCGGGGTCCCGCTCGCGGGCAAAAAGCCGGCGGCAGGATCCTCGGCATACACGCGCACCTCGATCGCATGACCTTCGGCGCGCACGTCCTCCTGGACGAACGGAAGCGCCTCGCCTGCCGCCACGCGCAGCTGCAGGGCGACCAGGTCGAGGCCGGTGATCTCCTCGGTCACGGGATGCTCGACCTGGAGCCGGGTGTTCATCTCGAGGAAGAAGAGCTCCTCGCCGGCCACCAGGAACTCGACCGTTCCCGCATTGGTGTATCCGACCTCGCGGGCGAGCTGCACGGCGGCCTCGCCGAGCCGCCCGCGAAGCTCCGCCGAGATCGTGGGCGCCGGTGCCTCCTCCACAACCTTCTGGTGGCGTCGCTGCACCGAGCAGTCACGCTCGAGCAGGTGGACGACCGTGCCATGCTCGTCGCCCAGGATCTGGACCTCGACGTGGCGAGGGCGCTCCAGCAGTCGCTCGAGCAGCAGCGATCCGTCGGCGAACGCAGCCTCGGCCTCCCGTGCCGCCGCCTCCAACGCGTCGGACAGCTCCTCGGCCGATCCGACTACGCGCATTCCCTTGCCACCACCGCCCGCGGCGGCCTTGACCATCAGCGGGAACCCGATCTGCTCGCGCGCCCGCTCGAGCACCCGATCGCCGGTGTCCACGGCAAAGCCCGGCACCACGGGGACGCCGGCGTCCATCGCCACGCGGCGGGCCTCGATCTTCGACCCCATGCGCTCGATCACGTCGGGGGTAGGCCCCACGAACACGAGCCCGTCCTGGATGCAGGCCCGCGCGAACGCCGCGTTCTCCGACAGGAAGCCGTAGCCCGGGTGCACCGCGTCCGCTCCGCTGCGCCGGGCGGCGTCCAGGAGCGCCGGAACCGACAGGTAGGACTCCGACGCCCGAGTCGGACCGATCCGCACCGCGCTGTCGGCGCCCGCCACGTGCGGAGCCGCGCGGTCGGCGTCCGAGTACACCGCGACCGTGCGCAGGCCGGCCGCGCGCGCGGCCCGGATCACCCTAAGCGCGATCTCGCCGCGGTTGGCGATGAGCAGCGTGCGCAGCGGCCTCACATCCGGAACACTCCGTAGCGCGGCGGCTCGACCGGAGCGTTCGCCGCGGCGGCCAGCCCGAGCGCGACCACCCGGCGCGTGTCCACCGGGTCGATCACCCCGTCGTCCCACAGACGCGCCGTCGAGTAGTAGGGCGAGCCCTGGCGCTCGTATTGCTCGCGGATCGGCTCCTTGAAGCCCTCCTCCTCCTCGGCCGACCAGCTCTGGCCGCGGGCCTCCAGTCCGTCCCGGCGCACCGTGGCGAGCACCGTGGCGGCCTGCTCGCCGCCCATCACGGAGATCCGGGCCCCCGGCCACATCCACAGGAAGCGGGGATCGTAGGCGCGCCCGCTCATGCCGTAGTTGCCGGCGCCGAACGAGCCGCCGACGATCACGGTCAGCTTGGGCACCGTCGAGCACGAGACGGCGGTCACGAGCTTGGCGCCGTCCTTGGCGATGCCTCCGGCTTCGTACTCGCGGCCCACCATGAAACCGGCGATGTTCTGAAGGAAGAGCAGCGGGATACGGCGCTGGTTGCAGAGCTCGATGAAGTGGGCGCCCTTCAGCGCCGACTCCGAGAACAGGATCCCGTTGTTGGCCACGATGCCCACCGGAAAGCCCCAGATGTGGGCGAAGGCGCATACGAGCGTCTCGCCGTACAGCGCCTTGAACTCGTGCAGGCGCGAGCCGTCCACGATCCGCCGGATGACCTCGCGGATGTCGTAGGGGATCCGGACGTCCGCCGGCACGATCTCGTAGAGCTCGTCCGGATCCTCCATCGGCTCCTGCGGGCTGGCCCGCTCGAACGGCTCCGAGGGGCGCCGGTCGAGCGTGCGGACGATTGAGCGCAGGATGGCCAGCGCCTCCCGATCGTCGGCGGCGAGGTGATCGACGACGCCCGACTGGCGCGCGTGAACCTCCCCACCTCCGAGCTCCTCAGCCGAGACGACCTCCCCGGTGGCGGCCTTCACCAGGGGTGGGCCGCCCAGGAAGATCGTTCCCTGGCCGCGGACGATCACCGTCTCGTCGGCCATCGCGGGGACGTATGCCCCGCCGGCCGTGCACGATCCCATCACCGCGGCGAGCTGAGGGATGCCGGCCGCGGACATCGTGGCCTGGTTGAAGAAGATCCGGCCGAAGTGCTCGCGATCGGGAAACACCTCGTCCTGGAGCGGGAGGAAGGCCCCGCCCGAGTCGACCAGGTAGATGCACGGGAGCCGGTTGGCGGCCGCGATCGCCTGGGCGCGCAGGTGCTTCTTGACCGTGATCGGGTAGTACGTGCCGCCCTTGACGGTTGCGTCGTTGGCGACGACGAGGCACTCGGTGCCTTCGAGGCGGCCGATACCGGTCACGATCCCGGCCGAGGGAACAGCGTCGTCGTAGAGGCCCCATGCTGCCAGCGGCGAGAGCTCGAGGAACGGCGAGCCGGGGTCCAGCAGCAGATCGATGCGTTCGCGGACCAGGAGCTTCCCGCGCTCGACGTGGCGCCGGCGGGCCTGCTCGTCCCCGCCCCGGCGGACCTCGGCCAAGCGCTCCCGCAGCTGCGCCGAGAGCTCCCTCAGACCAGGAGAAGCGGTCCGCTCGGAAGGCGGCGCGCCGGGTGCGCTCACGGATGATCGTGGGGGCGGGGCATGGTCGCCAATCGCACGATTGTTAGCACCGTCCCAGCGACGGAGGACCGCAGCCGTCCGCGGCGGTTAAAGGAGCAGGGGGCCCGGGTAGACTACGGTCGTGGGGGTGATGGCACAGGTGGCGCTTCAAACACACGAGATCGCGGTCCCGCACGGCATGCACGCCGTGCACTTCTACGAGCGCGACGAAGATCTCGTCGAAGCCGTCGTCCCATATCTCGCCGAGTCCTTGCGCGCCGGCGGCGCCGGCCTGGTGATCGCCACCGAGGCCCACCGGCGGGCCGTCGAGCGTGAGCTGGAGGGGATGGCCCTCGAGCCCGAGACGCTGCGGCGCGACGGCTCGCTCGTCATGCTCGACGCGGCCGAGACGATGTCGAGCTTCATGCCCGACGGCCAGGTCGACTGTGACGCATTCCATCGCGTGATCGGCTCGACGGTCCGTGCCGCCGGCGCGGGCTCCCGCCCCGTGCACGCCTTCGGCGAGATGGTCGCAGTCCTGTGGGACGCGGGCGACGTCCTCGCGGCCATCGAGCTCGAGAAACTGTGGAACGAGCTCGGGTGCGAGCTCCCGTTCTCGTTGCTCTGCGGGTACCCGAGCGCGTCGGTCGCGGGGCCCCAGCATGCCGAGGCCCTCGAGCATGTGTGCCAGCTTCACTCCGCCGTGCTCAGCCCGCCGCAGTCGGCCCGCGCGGACCTGGAGGTCTTCGCCGACTTCGCCCCCGAGCCGGACACGCCCGCGGCGGCGCGGCGCCTGGTGACGGAGACGATGCTCGAGCGGGGCCACCACCGCGGAGTGGTCGCCGACGCGCAGCTCGTGGTGAGCGAGCTGGTGACCAACGCCATCGTCCACGCCAAGACCGGTTTGTCGGTCAAGGTGCGCTGCGGTGACTCAAGCGTGCGCATCGGCGTCCGCGACGGCAGCTCGACCGCGCCGTTCGTCCGCGACCCCGGGCCCGCCGCCACGTTTGGCCGCGGCATGCGGCTGGTCGAGACGCTATCCCGCGACTGGGGCGTCGATCCGGCGGGCGCCGGCAAGGTCGTGTGGGCCGAGCTTCAGGCCTGAGCCTCAGCGGCCCAGCACCTCATCCAGGAAGGACACCGCTCGGGGGTAGGCGTCGAGCCGGTTCGCGAGCCGAAGCAGGGCACGAAGCCCGTCGTGCGCGGCCGGGGCGGACATGGCCGCCATTCTGGCGTGCCACGCGCCGGCGATCCGCCCTGCCAAGCGCCGGCGATGCGCGCGGCCACCGGGCACCGGCCGCGAGCGTCGAGGCTCGGCGCCCGGAGCCACCGCCAGGCGTAAGCTCCCGACGCACTTGTGGCGGGAGGACCGGCGGAGGTGGAGCGGACCAGGCGCAGCGCGTTGGGCGCCTCGCCCAGGGAGGCGCTACCCGTCATGCTCGCGCTGGCGCTCGCGGCGTGTCTCGTCCTCGCCCCGAAAGCACATGCGGATGCCCTGATCGGGCGGCAGATCGAGGTCATCGCGACCGGGGCGCGAGCGGTGATCGACCGCTCGCCGTTTCGGATCGACTTCCAGGACGGCGCCGGTCGGACCGTCCTGAGCGAGCTCGCCGCGCCGCCGTCGCTCGCTCCCACTCCGGTCCTGCCGGTCCCGCCCGGCGTTCCGGCGCCGCCCCTGCCATCGATTCCGCTCCTGGAGGGACTTCCGCCGGCAACCAGCGGCGCGGTGGGTGGCACGACACGCTACGCGCCGCTGTCGTTCCTGGTCGGCACCGAGCAGCCGACGGTCGAACCGGCCGGACAGTGGGAGGGCGATCTCGCCTCGGTTCAGCGCTCTGGCGTCGAGTACGCGGCACGCGCGGTGCTCTCTGCGGCGCGCGCCGGCGCGGGCGTGCGCCTCACCGTTTCGACCGACGATCCGAGCGGCCGGCGCCTGACCGTGACCATTTCGCCCGCCGGGCCGGGGGCGATTCGCCTTACCGCCGCACCGAGCGACCCCGCCGGCGTGGCCGCGATGGCCGATTCGTTCGGCTCGTCGGCCTCGGAGGCCTTCCACGGATTCGGCGGGCGTCACAACGGGCTCGATCAGCACGGGCAGGACTTCTACAACTGGATCGACCAGGAGAACGTCGGCGAGGGGTCACTCGGCAGCGCCGACAGCACGTACATGTTTCCGGACGGTCCCCAGGCGGCCTACTACGTGCAGTCGTCGTTCGTGTCCAATCGCGGGTACGGCTTCCTGCTCGACCAGAGCCAGCTGTCAAGCTGGCGGCTCGATTCCGATCGGCCCGACGCCTGGCAGACCGAGGTGGCCGCCCCGGCGATCGATTACGTCGTGGCGCCCGGGACCATGGCGCGGGCGGCGGCGTCGCTGACCCGGATCACCGGGCGCCAGCGGGTGGCGCCGAACTGGGGGCTCGGCCCGATGTTCGATCGCGAGGTGGCATACCCGAGCGAGACCGGGGCCGCGTATGAGGCACAGGTGGACTCCGACCTGCAGAACATCGAGCGCTACCAGCTGCCGCTGCGCGCCTACCGGATCGAGGGCTGGCAGCTCGTGCCGAAGTCGTTCGACCGGAACGTGATCGCGCGGCTGCACGCTCGCGGGATCAGGGCGCTCGTGTACTTCCGCGCGTTCGTGGGGCAGGACAACACGGGCACCGACGACCCCTCGGAGTTCAACACCGCGGTCGACGACGGTTACGTCGCCAAGACGGCCACTGGACAGCCGTACGTCTTCGTCAGCAACTTCAACGCGCCCGCGGCGCTGATCGACTTCACCAATTCCGCCGCGCGAAGCTGGTGGGCGCAGCGGATCGATGACGCGCTCGACCTCGGCGCCGACGGGTTCATGCTCGACTTCGGCGAGCAGGTCCAGTCCGACATGCACTTCGCCGACGGCTCGACCGGCACGGAGATGCACAACCGCTACCCGGTGCTCTACCAGCAGGCCACGCGAGCCGCGATCGACGCCTACGCGCGCCGGCACCCCCGCCGGTCGTTCTTCTTCTTCACCCGCAGCGGCTACACCGGTGACCCGGGAACCGCCGCCTACGAGAACGCCAACTTCCCCGGCGACGAGACCACCGACTGGAGCGCATCGTCGGGTCTAGCCTCCCAGACCCCGGACATGCTCAACCGTGCGATCGGTGGCGCGTTCGGGTTCGGCACGGATATCGGCGGCTACTTCGACATCGGCCCCTACTCGCCCACGACCAAGGAGCTGTTCCTGCGCTGGGCGGAATGGGCAGCGCTGACGCCGGTGTTCCGTCTGCACGGCTCGGTGAGCGCGGGCGTGCACGCCCCGTGGAGCTACGACCAGCAGACCGTCGACATCTACGATGCGCTGTCGGAGTTGCACATGGCGGCTGGGCCGCTGATCCGCACGCTCTGGGCGCAGGCCGACCGCGAGGGCGTGCCGCCCACCGAGCCCCTCTACCTCGCCTACCCGAGCGATCCGCGCGCGGCGCAGCAGCAACAGGAGTGGCTGCTCGGCGCCGACGTGCTGGTGGCGCCAGTCGTGACCGAGGGCGCCACCTCTCGCTCGGTCTACTTCCCGCACGGATGCTGGCGCAGCCCCGCCACCGGTCAGGTGGTCCGCGGCGTGCGTGAGCTGACGGTGGCGGCGTCGATCGGCGCACTGCCGTTCTACTTCCGCTGCGGCACGCGGCCATTCACCCCTCCCGGCCGGTTCGGCGCCGCGCTCCCTGCGCGCCGCGCGCAACCGACGCCGCCCGGCCGCCCGGAGTTCACCGGGTGACCCCTGACGAGGCCCGTCAGCTCGCGCTTGCGCTGCCGGAGGCGGTCGAGCAGGACCACCACGGCCGCCCATCGTTTCGAGTCGGGGGCAAGATCTTCGCGACGCTGTGGGACGAGCGCACGATGAACGTGATGGTCGACGAGCCCGGGATCCGCACCGCGACCGAGCGTCATCCCACGTGGTGCGCGGAGCGCTACTGGGGAAAGCGACTAGCGGCGGTCGCGGTCGACCTGACGGGTGCGCCGGCAGACGAGCTCACGGAGCTTCTCACCGATGCCTGGGAGCGAAAGGCGCCCGCCAGGCTGTTGCGCTGACCACGAGGCACGGCCCCGGCGCCCGACCTGCTTGCCCGCTAGGGGGTGTCTGAGAGTCTTGCCTCGGCGAGGGTCGGCTGGAAGAGCTCGATCGGGTTACCGGCTGGGTCTTCGACAAGGATTTGCTTCCCGCCGACCCCGCTGACGATCTCGTTGCGGAATCGGGTTCCGTGTTCGTGCAGGCGCGCGACGATTGCCTCTATGTCGTCGACCTCGAGCTGAAAGCGGTTCCACCCTCCGGGCGCGGGCAAGCTTCCGTCCGGCATCGCTTGCCCGCCCCCCGGGCCGCCGCCGGGCGCGCTCAGCACCAGGCGCAGGTCGCCGCGGGAGAGCATCGCGAAGCTGGGCGCCGGATGCATGTCCTCGTGGAAGCCGAGTTCCTTGCAGTAGAAGTCGATCGCGGCGTCGACGTCGTCGACGATGTACCGGACGCTTACCTTCGCCATTTCGTCACGGATGGTTCCAGATCTCGGCCACCTCCCGGTCCGAGAAGCGGTCGCCTCGGCCCACAGATCCCCTCCGAGGAGCGGGACCTACACCTAGGCGCTGACGTGAGGCTCGAGGAGGCGGGATCGGAGCGCGGACAGCGTGCTCTGTCCGAGCGCCTCCAGCTGGGCGGCCTCGCGCGTGGTCAGTGGCGCGTCAGACGCCGCGAGGCACTCGAGCGCTTGGCAGGCCTCGCTCAGCGCGCGGGCGCCGATCGTCGCGCTGCCGCCTTTCAACAGGTGCGCCGCCCGGCATAGCTCGACACAGTCGTTCCGCTGGAGCGCCGACTCGATTTGCTCGAGGCAATCGTGCAACGACTCCGCGAACGTGTCGAGCAGCCGCTCGCGCATCCACGGTTCGAGATCGTCTTTGAGCCGGTCGACCACCTGCGGATCGAGCGGCTCGGCGTCGGTCACGTCGGGGGCCTGGACGGCTGGCGGCTCGACGGAGCTGGTCATGTGCGCATCGCAACGGTCGTGACCGGGCAGCCAGCGCTCGAGCACGCGGTCGAGCTGCTCGGGTTCGATCGGCTTGGACAGGTAGTCGTCCATGCCGGCGGCGAGGCAGCGCTCGCGGTCTCCCGGCATCGCGTGCGCTGTCATCGCGATGATCGGCGTAGGCCGGCCGTCCTCCGCGCTGCGGATCCGGGCGGCCACCTCGTAGCCATCTAGCTCGGGCATCTGGCAGTCCATGAAGATCGCCTCGTAGTCGCGGGCGCGGCTCATCTCAAGGGCTTCGCGGCCGTTGCGCGCGAGATCGACGTTCAGGCCGCGCTGCTCGAGCATGGTGGTGGCCAGCAGCTGAATTACTTCGTTGTCCTCTGCGACCAGCACCCCGGGCGCGTCGGCGTCCGCTGTCGCGCGGCTCGGGGCGCTCGCGCCATTCACCCGCGGGGTCCTCGGCGGGGTCTGGCCGGCGATAGCTTGCGCAATCGCGTCGTATAGCTCCGACTGGCGCGGAGGCTTCACGAGGTGGTGCGTGACCCCAGCCTCTTCGGCCAACTGGTTCTCGGCGGGGGAGGAGGTCAGCAACACGATCGCGAGGTTCGCGAGGGCCGGTCTCGAGCGAATGGCACCCGCGATCTCCAGGCCATCCATGCGCGGCATGTTGTAGTCGAGCACGGCAAGCTGGTATGGATGGCCGTCCGCAGCTGCCCGGTCAAACGCGCCGAGCGCAAGCAGCGGGTCCTCGAGCGCGTCACACACCAGGCCCCACGCGCTCAGGTATTGCCGCAGCACGGTCAGGTTCGTGTGGTTGTCGTCGACGATCAGTGCGCGCAGTCCGGTGACATCAGCTCGCGCCCGCACACTGCGCACCGGCGATGCGATCGTCGGAAGCCGCGCGGTAAACCAGAACACACTGCCGCCCTCGGGCCCTGCCTCGGTCGCGATCTGGCCTCCCATGAGGGTCACGAGCTCGCGACAGATGGCCAGCCCGAGGCCAGTCCCGCCGTGTTCCCGCGTCGTCGACGGGTCGGCTTGGGAGAACGGATCGAACAGCGTCTCGGTCTGATCCGAATCGATCCCGATCCCCGTGTCCGACACCGAGAAGACCAGCCGCTCACCGCGCGCGGATGCCACCTTGACGACGATCTCACCCTCCTCGGTGAACTTGACCGCGTTGGAGAGCAGATTGAGCAGGACCTGACGCAGCCGGTTGCGATCACCCGACACGAATTCCGGAACCTCGCCGTCAACCCAGTGGCTCAGCTCGAGCCCCTTCGCGTGCGTACTCTCGGCGACCATCAGACAGGACTCCTCGACGAGCGCGCGCACGTCGAAGTCGGTCGGATCGAGATCCATCCGTCCAGCCTCGATCTTCGAGAAGTCGAGTATGTCTCCGATCACGTGCAGCAGCGCCTCACCCGAGGAAGCCAGTGCGCCGACATATTCGCGCTGCGCCGGAGTGAGCTCGGTGTCACGCAAGAGGTTGGTCATTCCGATCACCCCGCTGAGTGGGGTGCGGATCTCGTGGCTCATGTTGGCCACGAACTGCGACTTCATCCGCGAGGCCTCGGTCGCGGCAGCGAGGGCCTCGTTGTGTTCGGTGATGTCCGTCGAGATGCCTCCGATCGTCGCCTGTCCGCCGTGCGGCGCAGGGATCGGGAACTTGACCGACAGGAAGGTGCGGAGCCCGTCGCGGGTCGGCACCTTGTACTCCGCCGACACCGGCTCGAGGCGCTCGATCACCGTTCGGTCGTCGGCCACGATCCGCTCCGCGACCTCAGGTGGGCTGAAATCCCGCTCGGTACGCCCGAGGACCTCCAGTGCCGTCAATCCGCGCGCCTGCTCGAAGGCGCGATTGACCAGGACGTAGCGGCCCTGGGCATCCTTGATGTAGATGATCGATCCGGCGTAATCGAGCACGCCTTGGAGCCGGTCACGGGCGATCCTCAGCGCCCGGTCGCGCTCCGCCACAGCCTCGATCATCGCGTTGAAGGAACGGGCCAGCGAGCGCACCTCCCCACGCCCGTGCTCGGGCACGACCCCGCCTCGTTCGCCCTGCTCACCGCGCGAGGCGGCCTCCGCCACGCGTATGACCGGGATCAGAATCGAGCGCTGAAGGTAGGCCGCGAGCGCGGCCAGGATCAAGACGATCAGGGCAAAGCCCGAGGATGCGATCACAAGCGCTGTGGTCGCACTCGAAGCCGTCGCAGCGCTCCCGTGTCGGGCGAGCGCCTCCTCTGTCGCGCCGAAGCTCGAGAACCGTGCCCGGATTGCATCCAGCAGGCGCTTCCCGTCACTCGTCGTCGTCACGATCTGAGCCTGTGTCAGTTGCGCGCCGGTCCTGGCCAGCGGCGCGGCGTAATTGCGCTCGTAGGCGCCGATCGAGGTGGCCAGCGCGGCGGCGCGCCGTGACTGAAGCGCGTTGCCCGCCACGGTGCTGCGCAGCAGGGTCAGCTCCCTGGGGAGAGCCTCAACCGCCTGCCGGTATGGCGCCAGAAAGCGCGGCTGTCGGGTCAACAGGAAGCCGCGCAGCCCAGTCTCGAGGTCGACGACCGACCGCTCCACGCCGCTCGCGGTCTCCAGCGCTTGAACGTAGTCGTGCCGGTGATCGACCTGGTGGTGTAGACCCTCGATCGAAACCACCAGCGAGATGAACACCGCCGCCACGGCGAGCAGCACGGCGCCGAACGCGCCGAAGGCCAGGTGTCGCAAGCTCCACCCGCGCGGAACGGCGAACGCGCGCAGGGCGGGACTCAGCCGCCTGGGCGTGGCCATGCGAGGCGCCTCAGTCGGCCGGATTGATGCCGTCGCGCGCCGCGAGCTGCTGGCGCTGCGCCGAGATCGACTTCTCGAGCGTGTCCGCGAGCTCGTGCGGCGCGATTCCCTTGCGCCGATAGGTCATCGCGCCGGCCTGCAGCAGGTCGCGGACGACCCCGTCGGATTCGTCTCCAGACAACACCACGAGCGCCGTGGCGGGCGAAACATTGACGATACCGAGGACGGCGCGCATTCCGCCGCCTCCCGGCATGTCCACATCGATCACGGCGGCGTCGGGCTTGGTCGTGGCGGCCTCCGCCACGGCCTGCTCTGCGTCGCTTACGGCGGCGACGATCTCGAAGCGCCGCTCGAGGGCCATGCTCAGGACGGACCGCACGACCGGATCGTCGTCCGCGATCAACAGAGTCCGACGTCCGGTATCAGTCCCGTCACCGTCACGAGTATTCAAAGCAGGGTTTCTCCTGCCCCGCGCAGATGCGCGCGGCGCGTTGGGGCCGTCACGCCCAAAGGATCGTCCTCGAGCGCCATTTCTTTAGATCACGCCTTTCGGCGACCTGTTCGGCGTACTTGAAGATGGTGGCCCACCCCCATACCTTGTGCACAGCGCCGGCGCGCTCGGGCTTCTCGACCTCGTCGCAGGGGTTGAAGTGCGCCCAGCGCTTGCGGACGGCGAGTCGAAGATCCCGTGAAGGAACCCGAGGTAGTTGAGCGCCGACTTGACGGAAAGACCGCGGTCCAGACACGCCTCGACGAAGCCCTCGATGTCCTCGGCTTTGACTTGCGCGATCGGCGTCTCGCCGAAGCGCGGCTCGATGTGGACACGTAAATAGCTCTCGTAGCTCTCAGTCGTCGAGCTCTTGCGTCCCTTGAGCGCGAGCTGCCGAATGAGGCGGCTCCCGGCCTCCCCCAGGGTCAGCCTCTCGGCCAGGGGCGCCGGCGCGAAGTTCGTCTCCGTCATCAGCTCGCGCAGCCGGCCTTCCGCGTGGATCTTCGTGAGCCCCTCCCGGCTGCCCGCTTTGCGAACCGGGCCGAAGGAGCGTGTCATCAGCGGTAACACTGGCGCGGTCGAGAGCTGGCGACCGCGACGGGTAGAACGAGCTGCTGCCATCGGTGCGGTCGACTTGAGATGGGCGAGAACCGGGAAAGTCCCCCCCGGACTGCTAGGACACCTGCTTTTTCGGTTTCATGGGAAGCGTGTAACATCGCTAGCCCGCTGTCCGGCATGCGCGACCACCGGTCGTGCGCTGGGCGGGAAGGACACAGCGGCACGAGTCGACGGGCACACGGTGGCCGTTGAGTCAGGGTCGTGGCAAGCATGGATGCTGTCCCGCAACCTAGGAGTCGACCCATGTGTCCCAACCATGGCCGCGCCGGTGTAAGCGCGCGTGACATCGACATCGCGCGCTCGACCACCGTCGACTGGTCGCAGCCGCCCGGAGGCCCGGATCAGGGTGCACACGAGTGTCCTGCGGCTGATCAACAAGCGGGGAGCCTCGACCGCGTCAGCGCCGCCCAGCAACGGCTCGCGGGTAGCGGGGCGCCGTGTGCGAGCATCCTCGACGACTACTCTCTGCCGCTGGCGAGCGATGGTCATCTGTCCGGGTTGGAGGCCGAACCCCTCACCGAGCACGACCGCAGGATCCTGGGTGTCGTTGCTCAGCTGTCGGGTAATGGGAAGGCAGCGGCGCTCGCTGCGTGGACCCGTGAGGGGGGTGACGCGCTCGAGTACGCCCGCGAAGCACTGGAGATCCTCGGCGAGTTCGACCGGCAGCTCCTCGTCCAGGTGGCGCTTGATGCGCTGATCTGCGTGCATGCCGATGCTCGCGGCGCCGGCGGCATACCCGCGGCGTCAGCATCCGCAACCAGCTTGACGCCGGGCATGGACGCCCGTTGAAGTCCGGCCGCGATCCCAGAGAACCCGTGACGGGTCCTCCGCCGGCGGCTGGGATGTGTCGACTCGCGTCGGTCACCATGGAGACGAGATCAGAGCAGTCCGTTCAGGGCCCACGTCATGCGATCCCCCCCCGCCCGTGGTCGCCTTGGCAGCAGTCCCTTCCTGCTCAACGGCCAGCACAACGTGCCTCCCCGACCCCACAAGCGCTAAAACCCTGGCCGACCGGAAGCTCCAGCCGAGCCGAGCAGGCCGGGCGCCCAGCCGTCGCGAGCGGTGAGGGCGGGGCGCTCATCCACGTCGCCAGCCGGCTCAGGTCCTACGCATCGCTTCCACTGCAGCCAGGGTTGGGGGGCGAGCGATCGGCGCGGTCGGTGGGCTCGGCCGCTGCGACCATGCGAGCAGCCACAATGCACTCAGCTCGTCGTCTTCGAGTGCCAGGGAATCGAGGTATTGCTCGATCTGCTCGATCGAGGCACCCGAGAGCGTCATCGCTTCCACGTGATGTTGCGGGTGGCTAGCGGTCGTGGGCCACTGCGGGTGGGCCGGCGGATCGTGCGACCGGGCGCGCGCCGGGTCGTAGAACGGGCTCGCGACGAGCGCGAAGGCGCGGAGCAGCCCAAGCCTGTACGTGAGCCCGAGGCGGTCAAGCAGGTCGAGCCCGCCGGGCATGGGACGGGCAAGCGCGGCGGCGGATACCCGACGCAAGTCGCGCGCTCCAACTGGCGGCCGCATCAGATCCCTGAAGTCGATCATCTGGCACCTCGGTGGTCGGTGTGCGCCACGCACGGCGTGGCGGCGCTCGATCGCTGAACCGCGGAGACCATCTGCAGGCGGGGAGCGATGATCATGCCGGTGGGTTCGGCGCGGTCGCTCTCCAGGAGCCGCCGTGGCCGGCGGTGGAGAGTGAGCCGGCGCGCACGACGCGCCCGCAGCACGGCACGTGCGAGGTCCGAGCTTTCTGATGGGAGCAGCGATACTGGCACGAGCAGACTCCTGCACGGAGACCTAGACCGTCGGCGACGGACCAGGGCCTGGCGGCCAATGCGTGTGACCGCGCGCTCGTTCCGCTCGTTTCAGTTCGCGATTCTCGGTGCCGTCAGGGACTGGCACATGAGGACCGCCGCGAGACTGAGGGTACCCACGGTCTCGCTCTACGTACCAACAACTTTCGTCGCACGCGACGACGGTCTTGCAACCGCCGCTCGGCCGGCTGGCTCGCTCGAGCAGTCCGAACGAGGGGGCTTAGATACTGGCGCTTCGGGCTCGGTCACTTCGACAGCGCCGAAACCGGGCACGGGCCGTCGACGAAGAAGATCTCGACCGTGATGTCGGGCTCCACGTGGGCTTGGGACAGGAAGGCGATCACGTTGCGCCCGGTCAGCTCGCGGATCGTCTGGCGATAGCGCTCGGACATCACCTGCTGGAAGTCCTCCCGCATCGCGACCACGCGCTCGGGCTGCCCGCTGTCCATGATCGTCTGCTCGAGCGGGGTGAAGCCGCTGCCGCGCATGACCACGACGATGATGTCATCGAGCGCGTAGGTCTTGGCCCGCATCGGGCCGCGGCCGTAGCGCTCACGGAGGATCGCGACGATGCTGGTGGAGATCGCCGCCAGTAGCTTGCCGCCGGCCAGAGGTGGTGCCGGCTGTTCGGTTACGGGGGATTCCATCCCGGTTGCTCCTTCGTCCGGCGAGACCCGCTAGGTCCCAACCGTCCAATTCGTTGACTCTCGAGGCGGAATGGGTGAATCACCCGCTCCCTCCCCATCGGCATTTGAGGCTAGCGCGCTCGCTCTGAGCGGTCAATCCGCCTCGGCTGGCACCGGCTCGAGCACGAATGTCTCGACCGACGACCCGCCCGCCTCGTCGGTCCCGCTGAGGAACGTGCGCACGTGGCGCCCGGTGAGGCGCTGCACAGCGTCGATCAACTGCGGAGCCAGCGCGTACTGCAAGGCGTCGCGCTGGAGCCGGACCAGGTCGGCCTTGCCCGCGGCGACCAGGTTTCGCTCGGCCCTGGTCGCGCCGTCCTCGAGCAGGCAGACCACGACGTCCTGGTGCAGAAAGGCTCGGGACCTGGTCGCGCCCCGCCCGGAGAAGTCGGCGAACAGCTTGCCGATCTCGTTCGCGAGCGCCGCGTTGAGCGCACCGCCCGACAACCGCTCATCAGAGTCCTGCACGCCCGCCTCCATCTCGTCTCATCGTCCGGAGTATCCACGCGGGTCGAGAGAGGAAGAGCACCCGGGCGAAGTTGACCCGGACAGCTTACTGCTTACGGCTGCGCCAGCTTTCGCTCGAACCGGCTCGCTGAGGTGACCTACGCGGTTCCACCGGGTATGATCCTGGTTGACGACCCTCTGCACGGTCACCGGCCGCCCCCGGGGTTGTCCGCATTAGCACGGAGCGAAATTGGCAGCGGCACGTTCGGCCGCCATTTCCCGGTCCGTCACCAACAAAAAGGTTTCTGCCAGCCTTGGCCGGGACCGCTGACGGGCGAGATCACCCACGCGATCACAACGCGAACCTGACGGGACTAGCCGCCGCACGCATTCGGGGGAGCGACTTCCCCAGGCGCGCCCCGCGGCAACTGCGCCTGCCACGGGCGCACGTGACGCCACGCGGCGGATGGGCGTTCACCCCATCTGGCCGAACCCCGGAGCGTGGCCGAATGCACGGGATCGCCGCTCTCGGTACGGGACCGAGCCGAGACAGGACCACTCGCCGCCATCGGCGAGAGGGTCCGGCATTGCCGGCCGGGGGTTCAATCGGGCCGCCCGGCCGGCAAGCCCCACAACCGGACAGGTGGTCGCAGCACGCCGACATGCTGGTAGCGCTCGAGCGGGTACGGGCCGGGTTTGCCCGGGTAAGAGCATGGCTCCGGGGGGCGGGCCCGGACGCGCAGAGAACACTGGCCCCGCGGCGCGACTTCGACGTGAGCGATGTTGCTAGCGGACCTTCAGGAGCTTGATGAGATCAGGGGCCTCGTGGATCGTGGTCAGCAGCTCGGCGTGCTGACCTACACAGAGGTCGCCGGGACGGTCTCGAAGCTCGATCTCGACCTGGCAGACATCGATGAGGTCCATGGTTTCTTGGAGCGGGCCGAGATCGAGCTCGTCGAGGATCTGGATCCCGCCCTGGCGACGGCTGGCGTGGAGCGCGCGCCGGACAAGCGCGGCCGGCGCAAGCCGAAGACGGCGCTCGACCTGAAGCCGGACATGACGACCGACTCGCTTCAGCTGTTCCTCAACGACATCGGCAAGGTGCGCCTGCTCGCCGCGCCGGAAGAGGTTGATCTGGCCAAGCGGATCGAGCGGGGCGACCTCGACGCCAAGCAGAAGATGGTCGAGTCCAACCTCCGCCTGGTCGTGTCGATCGCTAAGAAGTACCGCAACCACGGCCTGCCGTTCCTGGACCTGATCCAGGAGGGAACGGTCGGCCTTCTCCGCGCGGCGGAGAAGTTCGACTACCGCAGGGGCTTCAAGTTTTCCACCTACGCGACGTGGTGGATCCGCCAGGCGATCGCGCGGGCGCTGGCCGATAAAGCGCGGACGATCCGCATTCCCGTGCACGTGGTCGTGAAGCTGAACAAGATCGGGCGCGCCGAGCGCAAGCTGGTGACCGAGCTGGGTCGCGAGCCCACGGCGGAGGAGATCGCCGAGGTCACCGGGATCGAGCCCGAGGAGGTCGAGTCGATCAAGCGCTCCGCCCAGGCCCCCGTGAGCCTGGAGAAGCCGGTGGGCGACGAGGAGGAGTCCGAGTTCGGCCAGTTCATCGCCGACGAGCAAGCCGACTCGGCCTACGATCAGGCGGCTCGAGCGGTCACTCACGAAGCGCTACAACATGCGCTGGCGCGGCTGACCGACCGCGAACGGCTGGTGCTCGAGCTGCGCTATGGCCTCGGCGACCAGCGCCCGCGCACGCTGGAGCAGGTCGCGCTGAGGTTCAACCTCACCCGCGAGCGCATCCGCCAGATCGAGAACCAATCATTTGCGAAGCTCAAGCGCGTCCGTGAAGCGCCGCAGCTGCACGAATCGGCAGACGAACCACGGGCGATGCGCTCCATCGTGGAGCCTCGGCGACCAAGGGACAGACGCGCATGAGTGCTGCCGACGCGCCGAGCCTGTCCTCATCCAGCGCCACGGGCCTGTCCCCCGTGTCCTCGTGGCGCGCCGAACTTGCGCCCTACGCTCGTCCTGATCTCGGCCGCAGCTTGCTCGATATCGCGACTTCGCTGGCTCCGTACCTCGGGCTCGTCGTGGGGATGTACTTCCTGCGGGAGCGCTCGTACTGGCTCGTGCTTGCGCTGTCTGTGCCTTGCGCCGGCTTTCTCGTACGGACCTACATCCTGTTCCACGATTGCGCTCACGGCAGCTTCATGGCGTCGAGAAGGGCGAACGAGTGGCTCGGCGCCCTGTGTGGGCTGCTGGTGTTCACGCCGTTTCAGCGCTGGCGCCACCAGCACGCCGTCCACCACGCCTCCTCGGGAGATCTCGACCGGCGCGGCGGCGGTGACGTCGCGACGCTTACCGTGGCGGAGTACGTTGCGCGTCCATGGCACGGCCGGATGACCTACCGGTTGTTTCGCAACCCGATCGTGATGTTCGGCGTCGGCCCCGTGTGGGCGATGATTCTCGCGCCACGGTTCGCCTCGCGCGATGACCGGCCACGGCTGCGTCGCAGCGTTTGGCGCACCGACCTCGCGCTCGCGACGGTGATCGGGCTGCTTTGCTGGTTGGTCGGATGGGAGAGCTTCGTGCTCGTCGAGATGCCGTCCGCGCTGCTGGCGGGGTCGATCGGCGTCTGGCTGTTCTACGTCCAGCATCAGTTCGAGGATGCGTACTGGCAGAATTCCGATTCCTGGAGCTACGACGAGGCGGCGTTGAAGGGCAGCTCATATCTGAAGCTGCCGAAGGTGCTGCAGTTCTTCACGGGCAACATCGGGCTGCACCACGTCCACCACCTCTCGACCAGGATCCCCAACTACAACCTGCAACGGGCACACGAGGCCTACCCGGCATTCCGCCAGGTCCCGACGCTGTCGGTATGGGACGGCATCAAATGCCTGCGGCTCAAGCTCTGGGACGAGGACTCCGGCCGGCTGGTCACGTTCCGCCAAGCGGCTGTCGGGCAGGCCACGGCGCGCGAGAACGCGCGCGTCGACTCGGCAGCTCTCGGTCGCTGACCGGGCCGATCCTGACGCCTGAGGAACGCTACGCAGCGCGCCCGCGCTTGCGACGGGCGGGCGCGAGCAGCCCGCTCCCCCGATCCTCGCGCTCGACCGCCTCGGCCAGCTGCGAAGCAACGTCGGAAAGCTCGGCGTAGGCCCGGCCTACTGCTCGAAGGCTGCGGCCTTCGCTTACCCGATCGAGCTCCGCCACGGCTTCGTCGAAACGCGTCCAGAGTTCCACAGGTCCGCGGCGGCCGGTTCCGCGCTGAAGCTCATAGGGTGACTTAGCGCCACCCCCGGCCGTGGAGCAAGACGAGCCCGCCGAGGCAGCCGGCGAGCGCGAGCGCCAGTACCGGAAGATCATGGGAATTCCCGACCCAAAGCCACGACGGCTCTGGGCAGCTCGATGCTGAGGAACTCGCCGCCCTCGTGGTCGACCTGTAGCGTGGTGTGCTCGGTCTCGAATTGGTCGTGCAGGAGGGTTTCGACGTGGCGGCGGGCCGCGTGGCAGTTGCTTTCGGTCCCGACGAGCACGTGCGCGGAGAGGGCGGCGGAACCCTTGATCTCCCACACGTGCAGGTCGTGAACCTCTTTGACGCCGGGCTCGCCGACAAGGGCACGACCGATCGCGTCCGGGTCAACGCCTTGCGGGGCGGCTTCGAGGAACACGCGGCCGGAGGCTTGAGCAGACCGTAAGCAGCGCGCAGCATCACCGCCGCGACGACGAGGGACGCGATTCTGTCCGCGCGGCCAAAGCCGGTGATGAGGATCACTCCGCCGGCGATCGCGGTGACGATGAACGCGACCAGGTCGGTGAGGATGTGCTGATAGGCGCCCTCGACGTTCATCGACTGGCGGTTGGCACTGGACAGCGTCCACGTCGCAGCCAGGTTGACCACGATCCCGATCAGCGCGACGATCAGCACCGGAGCGCCGGCGACACCGGGCGGCGTGACCAGGCGGCTGATGCCCTCGTAGACGATCAACAGGCCGAGCACGAGCAGTGTCGCGCCGTTGAACTGCCACGGCGACGTCGTGACCGCTCCGCACCAGGAGGGGGCGTCTGGTCGAAGGCGCCGCTTGTGGTCGCTTTATCGACGCAGCGGCGGCCATCGGATCCGCCGGCGGTCCGTTGCTCGTCGGTCCTGAGGAGAGTGAGACCGAAGGGGGTCGGGCGGTTGCGGGGTCGGGCGGTTGCGGGGTCGGGCGGTTGCGCAATCGTTGTCTGAGCGGTGGTTTGCATTTTGACAGTCCTGGCCAGCTCCCCCGTGGGTCGCGGACCCCGGTTGCTACCGCGATGGCCAGCAAAGAACAACGCCCCCTTGACTCGGTGTTATTGCCGCAGTCTTCGGTCGGCTACGTGCGTTCATCCCCGGGCGATCTGCGAGGGATTTGTTTGTGCCGGGGGTTGCTAACTCGTCGGGGCGCGGTTATGCTCGGACGCACCGGCTTCTGGTGTGCGCCATTGGGCGCGCTCGGGGTGGTGGCTTTGAGCGCAAAACGAGTTAGCGGTCACGGGGTTGGCCGCATGGCTTTCGGTTTGCCGTAATGGTTGGCCTTTCTCGGCCAAGAGGCTCGTATGACCCAGCTCGCGCGCTCGCTCGCCGTCGGCGGCTATCGTCGCGTGGGCTCTTGGCGGCACGGGTTGGGCGGATCATCGCGCGTTATGGGGGGGCGCCGCCCGGCGGCAAGGCTGTTTGACTGGGTGGCGTGGGTGGCTTGCTTGGCGCTTGTCGTGGGTGTGGGCGCGTTTGTGGTTGTGGATGGGTTTGGGTTGGGTTCGAGCGCCCCGACGGCTTCGCGTTCGGTTCGCGGCGGTTCGGGCGCGGCGGCGTCGGCGCGGTTGCGGTCGTTGCCGTTGCCGGCGCAGTCGGTTATCTCGGCGGCGGTTGGGTCGGGGCTGAGCGGGTTCGTGGCCACGCGTTCGCCGGGTGGTTGGCGGTTGGCGGGCGGTGGTGTGCGCGCGGATTTGACGGGTGGTGGTGTGAGCGTGCGCTCGGCGGGCGGGGGTGTGTCGTTGGCGCTGTCGGGGGTTGGCCGGGGTGCTGGTTTGGTGAGCACCGGCCGTAGGGCGAGCATGGCCGCACGGGGGAATCGTGTGGTCTATCGCGCCGGGGGGTTTCAGGCGTGGTATGCGGCTGGCCCGCTCGGGATAGAGCAGGGATTCACGCTTGCCACGAGGCCGGGGGGCTCGCGCGGGCCGGTGAGGTTGGCGCTCTCGTTGGGCGGGTCGTTGCGCCCTGCGCTGGTCGGCTCTCAGATCAGGTTTTTGACGCGCTCGGGTCGGGTGGCTCTGCGCTACGGCGGCCTGGTCGCGCTCGATGCGACGGGCCGGCGCTTGCCCGCGGCGCTGGTGCTCCACGGCCGCAGGCTGCTGCTGAACGTCACCGATTCCGGGGCGCGGTATCCGGTGCGGATCGATCCGCTGATTCAGGGCCCGAAGCTGGTGGGTGATTGCACGAGCAGCTGCGCGGGGCAGGGGACGGGCGAGTCGGGAGCGGGCGTGTTTGGCGAGAGCGTGGCGGTGTCATCGGATGGGAGCACCGCGTTGGTGGGCGCCCCCAAGGACAATGGCTCCGCCGGCGCGGTGTGGGTGTTTACGAATTCGGGCGGGGTGTGGTCCCAGCAGGGCTCGAAGCTGATCGGCGACTGCCAGGGCAACGGGGACCTGTGTGCCAATCAGGGTACCGGCGAGTCGGACCCGGGCAAGTTCGGCGCCAGCGTGGCCCTGTCGGCGGATGGGAATACGGCGTTGATCGGCGGCTCGCAGGACAACGGGGGCGTGGGCGGCGCGTGGGTGTTCACCCGGGCGGGCGGGGCGTGGAGTCCGCAGGGCCCTGAGCTGGTGGGTGATTGCTCGACCGGGTGTGCCAATCAGGGGACGGGGGAGAGCGGCGCGGGGGAGTTCGGCGCCAGCGTGGCCCTGTCGAACGACGGGAACACCGCGCTGATCGGCGCCCCCCAGGACAGCTCGGCCGCGGGGTCGGTGTGGGTCCTCACCCGTTCGGCGGGCGCGTGGACGGAGGCTCAGAAGCTGGGCGCGGGGGATGAGACCGGGGGCACTCACGTCGGAGGGACCAGTCAGTTTGGCTACAGCGTGGCGCTCTCAGGCGATGGGAGCACGGCGCTGATCGGCGGTCCGCAGGACGCCCCGACCAGCCACGATCCTGCCGGAGCGGCGTGGGTTTACACCAGCTCGGGTGGAAGCTTTAGCGAGCAGACCAAGCTCGTCCCCGCCGCCAATACCTTCGCCGAGCAGGGCATCGCGGTGGCGCTCTCAAGCGACGGCAAGACAGCGCTGGTCGGCGGGCCTGATGACTACGAGGGGGTGGGGGCGGCGTTCGTGTACACCAGCTCGGGGGGGAGCTGGAGCGAACAGGCCGAGCTGGACGCCCCCGACGCTGGCCCGTACGCCTCGCAGGGCTGGTCGGTGGCGCTCTCGAGCGACGGCAAGACGGCGCTGGTCGGCGGGCCCGGCGATAACAGCTCGTTGGGGGCGGCGTGGGTGTTTACCAGCTCGGGCGGGCGCTGGGGCGAGCAGTCCAAGCTAGTGGCCAGTGACGCCACGGGCTACGCCAGCGAGGGCTGGGCGGTGGCGCTCTCAGGCGACGCCAGTGCCGCCCTGCTGGGTGGCCCGGGCTCCTCGAATGACCCCGCTCACCCGTACGGCCCCGCTGACGGGGCGGCCTGGGCCTACGCCGGCCAATCACCCCAGCCGGCCGTCACCAGCGTGAGCCCGAGCTCGGGACCGGCGGCGGGCGGGACGAGCGTGACGATCACCGGAACGGCCTTCACCGGCGCGACCGCGGTCAACTTCGGCGCTACGGCGGCTACGGGCGTCACCGTTGACAGTGACACACAGATCACCGCGACCGCGCCGGCCGGGAGCGGGACCGTCGATGTGACCGTGACCACCCCCGGCGGCACCAGCCCGACCAGCACCGCCGACCATTACACCTACCTGGCCGCACCGGCCGTGACCACGACGGCTCTGAGCTCCTCGCAGAATCCCTCGATGGTCGATCAGTCCGTTACCTTCACGGCGACGGTCACCCCGGCCCCGGATGGCGGCTCCGTCAACTTCACCTACAACGGCGCCACTGTGTGTCAGGGAGTGCCGGTGTCGGCGGGCGAGGCGACCTGCCAGACCACCCCCGGCCAGGCGGGCACCTACCCGGTGCTGGCTACCTACTCGGGCGATGCCAGCTATCAGGGGTCGACATCGCCAACCCTTTCCCAGATGGTCGCGGGGACGGCCACGACCACCACACTGCGGTCCTCGACCAACCCGTCGACGGCCGGCCAGACCGTCACCTACACCGCGACGGTGAGCCCGGCGCCGGACGGCGGCACGGTCTCCTTCACCGATGGCGAGACGGCGATCCCGGGCTGTGGGACCGCCGCTGTGTCCGCCGGTGCGGCAAAGTGCTCGGTTACATATCAGGCACCGGGCACCCACTCGATCATCGCCACCTACTCTGGCGACGCGCGCTACGGCGCCGGCGACACCACCTCGTTGACCGAGATTGTCAACCAAGTCGCCACCGCGGTGACGTTGACGTCCGCTCCTAATCCGTCCGAGGTGGGCCAGCCGGTTACCTACACGGCGACGGTAAGCCCCGCGCCCGACGGGGGCACGGTGAGAATCGCCGACCTCGGCGAGAGCAGCTTCGTCTGTGAGAGTCTCCCGGTGTCTGCAGCGGGTCGGGCGACGTGCTCGATCACCTACCCGGCCGCGGGTCAGCACATGCTCGCGGCCACCTATGTCGGCGATGCCAACTACGAGGAGTCGTTCTCCGACACGATTACGCAGAATGTTAAGGCGTATTGCACAACGGTTGCCCAGGGGCTGTACGTCACCCAGGGCACACAGCGCGATGCGTTCGGCCTGGTGCCCAGCGGGCGCAACGCGTCCGGCGCGCCGTATCAGGGCGTGACGCTGGTGGCGGGTAAGACCACGGTGGTCCGGCTCTACGCCAACGCTCCTAGCTCGCCGGCGGGGCTACCGGGTGTCGTCGCCGAGCTCTACGGCTATGGCCGCCACGGCCACGCCTTAGCGGGCAGCCCACTGAAGGCCCCCTATGGGCCGAGCACGCTCCCCGATCTGGGGGCGGGCGAGATCGATGAGATCGTCGGGGATAAAGAGCTCGAGAGCGACGGTAACGCCTACACGTTCACCCTGCCCGGGTCGTGGGACTCGGCTGGCGGTAGTAGCACGGTGAAGCTGGTCGGGAAGGTTCAGGTCCTCGGCCCCAGCCAGGGCTGCCAGTCGAGTAGTAGCTTCACGCTCAGTCAGGTGAAGTTCACCGAGGTCGGAGCGAGCTACTACTCGACGCTCACCCCGGTGCCGATGACCGTCAACGGCAAGCAGCCCCCGCCCCCGGCTCAGGTGTTCCAGGACGCCGGCGCGGTCACCCCGCTGCCCGACGGTGCGCTCGGCGCCCAACCGTACGCCGCGGCTGTCGACATCACCGATATCGCCACCTCGTGCCAACGCCACGGCCACACCGCCAAGGCCGAGTGCCAGAACCAGCGGGGCTATGCGCTCTCGCGCCTGGAGAAGCTCTACCCGAACACCACCCTGCATCTGGTCGGGGTGACCCTCGAGAACTACGGCGACACCGGGGGCAGCAATTACTCGGTGGTGGGCTATGACCCGAACGACAGCCATCACGACGGTGGCTCGCCTGGAAGTAACGATCGTCCGCTGACCTCGGTCTCGCACGAGCTCTTTCACCAGTTCGGCCTCGTCCATGCCGGCAACGAGTGCGGCGGCGGCGAGGACAACGACAAGGACGACGGCGGCCAGACTGGCGAGCCGTGGCCGCCGGACGGAAACGGCGATCTCGATGGGATCGGCCTCGACCCCACCACGGAGCCGTATCAGTTCATCGCTAACGGCGCCAACCAAATCGTCAACGGGCAGTCGTACTACAACGCCACCAGCGGCCCCTACCAGACGTTCGACTTCATGTCCTACTGCACCACGGCGGGCCTCGGTGACCCCGGCGATTGGGTCTCCCCGAAGAACTGGCAGCAGCTGGTGTCGAACTTCGGTACCGGCCACCCGGCCGCTGACCTGGCCAGCCGGGCAAGCGCCGCCACCGGGGCGAACACGCGCGATCCGCTGGCGGCCGATGTCCAGGTCGAGCCTTCCCGGTTGAGCGTGCTTGGGTTCGTCACCCGCGCTGGCGTCAGCCTGACCAGCGTCGGACCGCAGGTCGGCCCGCCCGGACCCCGAGGCAACTCGCTGGACAGCTTCACGCTGACCGCCCGCGGGGCGGACGGGCGGGTGCTGGCCAGCGTGCCGATGGCCACGACAGGTGGTCACATCGACCCGGTCGCGGGAGCCGACCGTACGCTCGACCAGGCAAGCGCCGGCCCGCTGGTGCAGATCAGCGCTGATGTGCCCTCCGCCGGGGTCGACAGCCTCCAGGTCGCCGACAACGGCACGGTGGTCGCGACGCAGACCCGCCCGGCCAAGGCGCCGCACGTCCGCGTGCTCGCACCCCGGGCCGGCTCCCGGGTCGGCTCCCGCGGAAACGTGCTCGTGCGCTGGAAGGCGACCAACCCCGAGCATCTGGAGCTGACCGCGACGATTGACTACTCGCGCGACGGCGGGCGGACGTGGCGAACGATCTTCATCGGCCCGAACACCTCTCGCGCTTCATTGCCGAGCTTCTATTTCACCGCCTCGCGCCTCGCGCGAGTGCGCGTGCGCGTCAACGACGGCTTCAACGAAACCGACGCTGTGTCTCGCCGGTTCACGGCGGCCGGCGCCCCTCCAGTGGTGACGATCCTGACCGCGTTCGCGCCCCAGATGCACCTGGCCGGCGATGCCAGCGCCCAGCTTGAGGGCGGGGCGGTCGATCAGGATGACCAGGTCCTGTCCGGTAAAAGGCTGCAGTGGTACGACGGTCCATTCCGGCTCGGGACGGGAGCCGATATCAGCGCCGGACCGCTGCCGCCAGGCAAAAACCACCTCCGGCTCGTCGCCCGCGACCCCGCCGGTCGCACCGCCAGCGCCACCCTGACCGTCACCGTCAGCCCCGTGCACCTGACGTTTTTGAAGCTCCGGCTCCCCAAGCGCGTCGGCGCCGGCACCGGGAATCTGGCCTTCCAAGCCTCTGCCTCGATCCCGTGCACCCTCACGATCGGCCGCCACAAGTTCAAGCTCACCACCAAGAGCAAACGCTTTCACCTGACCATCGGACCCGGCAAAGCCTCGCTGCTGCTACAGCTGAACGTCGCCGCCGATGGGATCACGACACCATTCGCAGCAGAGATCAAGCGCTGAAAGCGCCTCATCTCGGTCGCGTCTCGGAATGACGCATCAAATGCCCAAGGACGGACCACGGTCGCGGTGCTCGCAACCCA
>CAWFTE010000009.1:0-93677 GCA_963818675.1 uncultured Solirubrobacterales bacterium | reverse complement strand
CGCGAATTTAAAGGATCGGCCGCAGCCGCGCCGGTGCGGTTATAAGTGTTGCGCGCTTAGCATAGCCCGAAACACGCGCGGCAACGCGATAGGAACGCGCATTCTCCTTTCTAGAATCGACTCGCGGCCGAATGGCGCTCTGTTCCGGGAGCGCACCGCGGCAGACCGGACGCGTTTCGCGCGGCGCGTGCTCATTGATTTGCCTATCGGCCGGATGCCGAATGTTTTCGATATGATAATACTGAACTCAGCCCAAATCTGGAGGGAGCCATGAATCACCGTCTAAGCCGCCGCGTTTGGATCGCCTCCGGCGCGGCAATACCTTTGGCCTTCGACACCGCCGCGTCCGCTGCTCCCGGGGCGCCTCCGTATACGCTATCGATCAACATCGAGATCATGTTCCCGCGGGCAATGCCAAGGCCAGAGCGGATGAAGGTCGTGGCCGCGCAAGGCTTCACCGTTTACAGCTTCTGGAACACCACCGAGGAAGAGCAGGACACTATGCTGAAGGTACAGGAACAAACCGGGCTGAAGTGCGCCAGCATTACCGGCCCGGGCAATCCGGACAGTTCGACGGGCTTACCAAACCAGGAATGGAAAAAGTCTTCCTCGACGATATGACGGCGCGAGTGAAGATGGCTACGAGATTCGGCGGCCCGAAACCATTATTTTCGTGGGACGCAATCAGCCCGATGTATCTTGGGAACAGCAGCGAGCGCAATCGTGAGCGGGCTGAAGAAGGCCGGCGACATCGCGGCCGAGCGGGGCATCACTCTAGTGGTGGAGCCGCTGAGCACGGCGAGGGGTCAGACCCGCATGGCCCTCGATACCGCCGCGGTCGCCTTTCCCGCTATCGCGGAAGTCACCATCCGCACGTCAAAGTCTGTTTCGACATGTACCACCTACAGCTCATGGAAGGAAACATCACGAACCATCTCCGCGAGGGTTTGGGGAAGGGACTGATCGGCCTTGTTCAAATCGGCGAGGTTCCCGGGCGGCAGAACCCGGCACGGGCGAAATCGACTACGCCTACATGATGAGAGTGCTGCGGGAACTGAATTATAAAGGCTATCTCGATACCGAGATGGGCACAACCACGACGCCGGAAGCCGCGATGCAACTTGCGAGGAAAATGTCGCTCGAGAACTAGCGCTGACTTCGGATACGCCATTCAGCGATACACTGTATTTACCCTTCGGAAATCTCTTATGATTCGAACCCGTCCAAGATTCGTCTGGGTCTTTCTGCTCGCGACTGCTTCTGCTTTCGCGTAGCGGGGGCCGATCCCACAGCAGCTCACGTTTACCCGTATACGCGAAAGGCATCTAGGATATCGGCGAGACCGTCGGCTGGACCGTAACGCCTGGTCCGGTGGCTCCTACCTACGCATACAAATGGACGATCCGGCGGAATAACGCCGTGGTGCTCAAGGAAGGCAAGCTGGACCTCTCGTCGGGCAAGGACAAGATCGAAATCGCCGGCGACCAGCCCGAAATGATTTATGTTGCAGTGGAAGCTTCCGCCGATCTCGCCGCCGATAAGCACGCGCAGGACGGGACCTCTAGTAATGCCGCCACTCCAGCTCAGACCGGCCGAACGACTGATGGCGGCCGTGGCGCGGCGGCGAAATTCGTAGGGGTAATACAGGCCGCAACAGCGGCTTTTACGCCGTCGGCGCGGCAGTCGCGCCCACGAAACTCGGCCTGTCCACGGCGCGGCCGGGCGACTTTGACGCATTCTGGAATTGGCCCTCAGATAATCCCGACACGATGAAAACCGCGCTCTATTTCGACACTGTCAACTTCGCTTCGCGTATTTCACGAATTTACTCGATAAGAAATTCATGAGAATCGATGCGGGTTAATCGTACTCCCTAATTGAGAATCGAGCGATTGCGTGTGGCGGGACCCAACAGCGCCAGCCACGCGCACCTTGGGCGTACGTCGCGCGAGTGGCCCGCAGCGCGGGGACGGACCCCTCACCAAGAACACACTGACGGACTTCGTACTCCACCACGTTGTCCGCGGCAGCGAGGTCCGCACCGACGGCTGGCATGGGTACTTCGACGTCGGCCGCTACCGGCTTCAAGCAAGCCGTCACCGACGTGTCGGCGAGCGATTGCTCGACGCCGGCCTAGCGGTCATTGCGGTGCACCCGAACCAGGTCAAGGCGATGCGCCCGCGCTATAGCGTCGCGAGCGGCAAGAGCGATGGCTTTGACAGCTTCGTGCTGGCCGAGCTCGCCCGCACCGACAGTCACCGCTTTCGGGTTCTCGTGCCCGACAGACCGCGTGACAACTGCGCACCCACCGGCTCAGCACGGCGGCCATCGCATCCCACGCGTCCTCCGGGCCCTCGGTCACGGCCCCACAGACCACGCCGCCGGCGCGGACGGCGCCGGCGATCACGGGGACCGACACGCCGCGGAGAGCTTCGACCCGCGGTCAGTGATCCGGCAGCTGGCGGCCGCGCGCGAGAGGCTCGATCGAGTCGCCGAGCTCACCGACGAACAGCTCGACGCGGTCCCCCCCAAGGACAGCTTCAGGTTCTGCGACGGGCGACGAACCCTCGAGCAGGTCCTCGCGAGTCTCCTGAAGCACCAGCGCCACCAGATCGCCGCGCTCAGAGCAACGCTTCGGTGAACAGCCGGACCGGCTCGAGAAGCCTCTGCACGCGAATCGGCAGTCCTCCCGGGGACTTCTGACGGGTCGATATCCGCATGGCTGTTCATGCAATAATGCGAGCATGGGACACGGTGTGGAGCCCGAGCTTGGATTTCTCTCGGCCGGGACGGCGCGCTCGGTCGCGGAAACGATGCAGGCGCTCGCCACTCCGAGCCGGGTGCGGATCCTCAGCCGACTTGGCGTGAGCCCGTGCTCGGTCAGCGATCTCGCGCAGGACGTCGGGATGGCGCAATCGGCCGTCTCCCAGCAGCTGCGGGTGTTGCGCCATCTCGGGTTGGTCGTCGGCGAGCGTGACGGCCGGCAGGTCATCTACGCGCTGCACGACGACCATGTGCGCGCGTTGCTCAGCGAGGCGGTGTCTCACACCGAGCACCTGCGCCTCGGCCTATCGGCAAGTCCTCGGGCGGAGGTGGTCGGGGGATGAGCGCCACGACGCCGGCGCTGCTCGCTGCCGCTGCCGGGGTCGGCTTCGGGCACGCGATCCTTCCCGACCATTGGGTGCCCCTCGCGGTGCTCGGCCGCGCCCGTCGCTACCCGCTCTCGAAGGTCGCGCGGCTCTCAGGCTTGGCCGGCGTGGCGCACGTCCTGCTCTCGATCGTGCTCGGCGCCGTGATCATCGCGATCGGACTGCAGTTCCGATCGACCGTGCAGGGCGCGCAGGACACGATCATCGGTTGCCTGCTCGTCGCCACGGGTGTCGGATTCGCCATCTTTGAGCTGAGCGGACACGGTCACAGCCACAACCACGACCATCACGACCTCGACCACCACCACGATCACGGCCACGACCGGTCGCAAGACCGCCGTGGACTCCGAGGACTCGCGGCGGTCATGGTTCCGTTCGGAGCGGCCGCGTCTCCGGACCTCACGATCCTGCCCGTGTTCCTGGCCGCGACGACGGTCGGAATCCCGACCGCGATCGGCTCGCTCGCGATCTTCGCCTCGGTCACGATCGCGACCATCGTCGCTCTCACGCTGACCGCAGCCAAGGGCGGCTATCAGATCAAAGGTCAATGGCTTGACCGATGGGGAAACGGGATCACGGCCGTGGTGCTCGTCGTGATCGGCACGCTGGTCCTGACCGGCACGATCTAACCCGCGCAACTCAACGAGCGCAGACCCCTGCTCGTCGCGCTCCGGCGCAGCAGCCACGCATGCACACTGGTCAACCCAACGCGCGTTTGGATGACGTGGGTGGGTGACGATCGGTGTGATCTGCTCTGTCTGGATCTGCCTCGCGCAGAGGAGATCCGCACAGGCCTGAATCCCGCGGCGGCGGGCGCGGCCGCGGTGACGGCGAAGGCGCTGAGCGATCCGACCCGTCTGACGATTGCGATGGCGCTACGCGCGGGCGAGGAGCTGTGCGTCTGTGACCTGGGATGGATCACGATGAGGCCCGAGAACCTCGTCGGCCATCACCTGCGGGTGTTGCGCGAAGCCGGGCTGGCCGAGTCGCGGCGCGACGGAAAGATCGTTTTCTACTCCTTCACCGCGACCGGACGGCGCCTCGTCGATACCCATCTCGCCGCTGTCGCGACGCTGACATGAGCACGACCGCCGACCCGGCGCCGGTCGCGGCCGCTGCACCGCCGGCGACCGGGGAGCGGGATCGGTTGATCGGACGCGCGAAGGCGCTGTCGTGGCTCAGTCTGGCGTGGATGACGGTGGAGGGCGCCGTGGCGATCACAGCCGCGCTGATCGCGGGGTCCGTCGCGCTGTTGGGATTCGGGATCGATTCCGCGATCGAGGGCCTCTCCTCGGTGATCGTGATCTGGCGGTTCACCGGCTCCCGCCGGCTCTCCGAGCAGGCCGAGCGCCAAGCGCAGAAGGCGGTCGCGGTCTTGTTCTTTCTGCTCGCGCCCTATATCGCCCAAGACGCGATCCGCGCCTTGATCAACGGTGAGCATCCCTCGACGAGCTGGGTGGGGATCGCGCTGTCGATCAGCTCGATCATCGTCATGCCGCTGCTCGGCCGCGCTAAGCAGCGCGTCGGGGGCCGGCTTCGCTCCGGCGCGACCGCGGGTGAGGGCGCGCAGAAGCTGCTCTGCGCGTACATGGCCGCCGCCGTGCTCGTCGGGCTGGCCGCCAACGCCGCGCTGCGCTGGTGGTGGCTTGATCCGGTGATCGCGCTGGCGATCGCCGCGGTCGCGGTTCGTGAGGGCCGGGAAGCGTGGGACGGTGAGGATTGCGCCTGTCTCGCGGTTCCCGGGCTCAGGCCGGCGGCCGCGACGAGGCTTGCTGCCATCAGGATGGCTGCTGATGGCCCACGAGCACGACCATGGGCATAGGCATGCCCACGATGGTCACTCGCACGGGGTCTCCGCCGACGCCGATCGCGGCAAGCTCGCGATCGCGCTGGGGCTAATCATCGCCTTCATGGCCGTCGAGGTGACGGTCGGGATCATCGCCAGCTCGCTCGCGCTGCTCTCGGACGCCGCGCACATGCTCACCGACGCCACCGCGATCGGCCTATCACTGGTCGCGATCCGCCTGGCGCAACGACCCGCCCGGGGCGCGCTGACCTTCGGGCTCAAGCGCACCGAGATCCTTTCCGCCCAGCTTCCGCCGTTGGAGCGGTGGCGCACCGCTCGGCCGCGGCCGCCATCATCGAGCCGATCAGGATCTGGGGGCTCGAGTGGTACAACGAAGCGGTACAACGGACGCTACGATCAATAGGTCGAACTCAGCGATGAGTGCGGAAAATGCCTGCTAACCATCGCTTTCGCGGAGGGGTGAGCGATGGGACTCGAACCCACGACCGCCTGGACCACAACCAGGAGCTCTACCAGCTGAGCTACGCCCACCGTGGAGGAGACGGAATCTAGCAGCGGCGGAACGGCTCAGGGCGGGGGAAGTCGCGTCGCCCATGACGACCGCTTCTTCCCAGGCCCGGCCGGACGCGCTTGACCGCCACGCCCGCGATGCGGAAGGATGCCGCGGACCCGGCGGGGAACCCACGATCTCGGGAGCGTCAACCAGATGAGCCTTCCACCACCCTCAGGCGATTCGATCGCGCTCGTCACGGGCGCCTCGTCCGGCATAGGCCAGGAGTTCGCGCGTCAGCTTTCCGAACGCGGCTATCGCCTGGCGATCACGGCGCGGCGCGAGGATCGGCTGAATGCGCTCGCCGAGGAGCTGGGAGGGCCGGATCGGGCGGTCGTCCTACCCGCGGACCTGGCCAGCCCGGAGGATCGCGACCGGCTTGCTGGCCGCCTCGAGGAGCTGGGGGCGACGGTGGAGATCCTGGTCAACAACGCCGGTTTCGGCGTGTTCAGCGCGTTCGCCGAGTCCGACCGTCCGCAGGAGATCAAGCAGGTACGCGTGCTCGTGGAGGCGGTAGTCGACCTGATGGCGCGCTACCTGCCGGGGATGGTCCAGCGCCGGCGCGGGGCCATCATCAACCTGTCCTCCACGGCCGGGTTTCAGCCGCTGCCCTTCAACGCGGGTTACGCGGCAGCCAAGAGCTACGTGCTCGTGCTCTCCGAGGCGGTGCATGCTGAGGTCCAGGATCAGGGAGTGACGGTGACCGCGGTCTGTCCGGGGCCGGTGCCGAGCGGGTTCCAGGAGGCCAGCAACGCTGAGTACTTCGCGGAGCGTCTTCCAGGCTTCACGTTCGCCTCGCCGGAGCGGGTGGCCCGAGACTCAATCGCAGCCGCGGAAAAAAGCCGGATCTCCGTCATTCCGGGCGGGCCGCGGGTCCGCGCCGCATTGGCGCCGAATCGGCGGATGCCGCGCTGGGTCGCCCTTCCCGTGAGCAAGCGCTTGATGGAGCGCCCGCGTCAGTAGCACCCGCGGTTGGCCCGAGGGGCGAGACGTCAGCGCTCACCGCCGGGTCTCCATGCGCCGGATCTCTTTCAGCACCGTCTGGAAGCCCTGCCGGTAGCCGCGCAGGTAGTCGTTCTCATCCGCCGGGTCGAGGCGGCGCCAGCGGTCGAGTGAATCGAGGCAGTAGCGCCGGAGGTCCTCCACGCTGCGGTCGAGGCGGGCGGCGTGCTGCTGCGCCCGCCATAGCGCGGCGCGCGCGCCGCTCGTGAGCGGCTGACCCCGCTTGGTGTCGAGCTCGGCGAGCCTGGCTCGGATCGCCGGAATCAATTCCATGGCCTGCACGCGCTGGGAGTAGGTCTCGGCGAGGAGTCCCGCCGTCGCTCAGCTCGACGGTGTCGCGATCAGCGCATAGTGAAGCGTGATCAAACGCTCTGCGAGCGGCGGGACGGTCGTCACCGTCGAGCGCACCAGCCACTTCGCCCACGCCTTCGCGCGGCGGACCGGCGTATCGGCCATGAACGCATGCACCGCGAGCGGCAGCGGATCGAGCAGCTCGGCCTGGATGCTCCAGCCGGTGCGCGTGACCATCTCCCTAACGTGCGCGCGGTCGAACAGGTGCAGGTGCCCGGCGGACTCCGATGCGGCGCGCGCGGCGGGACGACGAGCCGCGATGTTGCGCTCGAGCGGGACCTCGACTACCAGAGCCCGGCGGGCGACGCGCACGAGCTCGGTCACCAGCGGCTCCGGCGCGGGCACGTGCTCCAGCACGTGCGTCGCGACGACGAGGTCGTAGCTCTCTTCCTGCGACGGGATTCGCGCGCCGTCGAAGCACTGCGCCGCGGAGATCCCCGGACGAGCGGCGGCCAGCTCGACGGCGCTGCTCGAGATGTCCATCCCGGTGCGGCTCGTCCCGATCTCACGGCGGCCCAGCTCCTCCAGCACCGAACCGTCGCCGCACCCGATCTCGAGGACATCGGCGATCGCGCCGATACCCGCCCGGGCGAGCAGCCTCTCGACATGATCGGCCTTGGTGAGCGCCCCGAGCGCGCGCCAACGCGCCCATTTCTCTCCATCAGGCGACGCGGTGTAGCAGCGCTCGTAGAAGTCTTGGATCTGATCGAGCTCGAGCCGCATCGACGGGGCAACGGTAGCGGCTACGACGGCCGCGGCGCTTCACGATGTGACAGTGCGCTGCCAGATGACAGCGCACTGTTTCGCGCCCCCGCGCGCGCGTCGCCGATCGGCGATACGGTAAGGCTCCTGCACCGAAGGCCGCCGCGACCGGTCGACTCACGTCACTGCTGTCGCGGCGGCTCGTGCGGGTCGGCCGGCGCGGCGTCCTGCGCGATTCCGCCTACCGACGCCAGCTCGCGCCCACCTCGGCGAGCTCGCGCGCGTCCAGCGTTCGCCTCGATCCGCGGAAACAACACGCGTTCTTCAAAGCGCACATGATCGGAGAGAAGTGCACCGAGCTGCCTGAGCGACTCCACGCCGGCGTGCCCGTCACCGAGCGCGCCAAAGCGCCGCCGCAGCTCCGCGTGGTCGCTCAGAGTCGCAAGGCGATCTCGAGCGCGATGTGATGGTCCCGCGACAGCACTGCAAGCTCCGCAGAGCGTTTCACCTCGAGACCCCCAGGTGCCGCAGCGCGGCCCGGGCGGCGGCGTCTCCGGGCACCCCGTGCACGGCGCCCCCGGGGAACGTCGCCGCGCTGCCCAGGAACAGGCCGCGCAGCGGCGTCCGGTACGGCGAGAGCGATGGGACAGGACGAAACACCGCTTGGCGTAGCTGGTAGCTCCCGCCCCCGACGTCTCCGCCCACCAGGTTCGGGTTGCGGGCCTCGAGGGCGCCGGGTCCAAGGACATGACGGGCGAGGATCCGGTCGCGGAACCCGGGCGCGAAGCGCTCGATCTGCTCCTCGATCGCAGCGACGTGACGTTCATTCGATAGCTCGGCGTCGACGCCCTGGGGCCCGTGGGTGTACGCCCACGCGGTGTGCTTGCCCTCCGGTGCGCGTGTGGGATCGGCCATGGATTGCTGGCCGGCGAGCAGAAACGGCCGCCCGGGCACACCTTTGGCGGTCGCCGCGATCGCATCGAGCAGCTCGCGCTCGCCGCCGCCGACATGGATGGTGCCGGCACTGCGAGCTTCTGCGGCGCGCCACGGGATTGGCCCGTCCAGGGCCCAGTCGACCTTGACTGTCGCCGGGCCGTAGACGTAGCGCCCAAGCGTGGCGCGATACCAGCGCGCCAGGCCGCCGCCGGTCATGCCGAGCAGGGCGTGCGGCATCACGCCGGCGATCACGACTGCCGCCGGGATCTCGCCTCCGTCCGCGACCGCCACACCCGCCACCCGGCCGGACCGGCTGATGATCCGCTGCACACGCGCCCCAGTCCGGATCGTTCCGCCGAGCGTCGAGAGGTAGCCAACCAGGGCGTCGGTGATGCGCTGGGACCCGCCGCGCGGACTGGGCCATCCGACGGCATGCCCGAGCAGGTTGAGGTAGAAGCCCGAGATTCCCGATCCAGGCGCGTCGGGCGGGGCGTCGCCGTGCATTGCCGCTCCGTAGAGCCAGGCCCGAGCTCCCTCCCCGTCGAACAGGCGACGACCCAGTCCGACCGCCGATCCCGCCAAGAGCTGGGTGAATCCCAGGGTTGGCCTCGGTCCGGCCCGGCGCAGCAGCTCGAGCGCGCCGGTGATCGGAGGGAAGCCGGCCAGCATCATGTTCCGCACCGCGTCGAATGCCGCCAGATACCTCGCGGCGAACTCCGCCCACCTACCGCCGTCTCCGTGGTTTTGGCCGTCGAGCGAGCTCGCGGTGGCGCTCAGATCGCGATGCAGCGCGATCGCGCTGCCGTCGTCGAGGGGATGGGCCATGCACACCGCGGGGTGAACCCATTCGAGGCCGTGCTCGGCCAACGGCATCCGGCCGAACACCGGCGAGGCGACGGTGGCCGGGTAGACCGCCGAGAAGGTGTCGTGGACAAAGCCGGGAAGCGTCAGCTCCTCGCTGCGCACCGCGCCGCCGGGCCGTTCCGCTTGCTCCAGAACGGTCACCGGCACTCCCGCCTCGGCCAGGCGGATGGCCGCCGCAAGCCCGTTTGGCCCGCCGCCGATCACAAGCGCGTCGCCGCTCATCTGGAGATCTGAAGCGCGAGCTGATGCAGCATGTTCTGAGCTGTCTTGTCGCCCTGCCCCCAGAAAGCGTGCTGAGCCTTGGGCCCGTCCGTGCGCTACGCCTATCTCCTGTGATGGTGCGTGACCACGTGATGGATCACCGCGCCCCCAATGACCGCCTTGGCCAGGGCATGCTTTCCGCCGTGCTTCTTGACCTCGTGATGGATGATCGCAGCGCCGACGACCGACTTGAGCAGGGCGTGGTGGTGGTGCGCGGGCGCCGTACCATTCGATCCGCACCCGACGAGCGCGATTGCCAGGGCGATCGACACGGCGGCGACCGCCAGCAGCCTACGAAGCTTCATTGACGTCCTCCACAGTGGGCTAGTTCCCGAATCAGATCAACCCCGCCCCTACCCTGGGTCGCGCCCAGCGCACCAGCCAGGCCCCAGGCTTAACCGGCTCTTCAACTCGCGCCTCACTCGTTGACGTCCGGATCCGGCGGAGTGCGGGAGCGCCTCCGGCCAGATGGCAGCGCAACGAGCGAGGGAGGTCAGCTCAGGATGGGTTGCGCCGCGGCTGGGCCGGGAAGCACCAGCGTGAGTCGGTCATGAGGAGATGAGAGATGCGGCAGCTGACCAGTCTGGACGCGCAGTTCCTGGCGCTCGAGACCCCGCGGGCGTTCGGCCACGTCGGAGGCCTGGCGATCTATGACCCATCGTCGGCCCCTGGAGGCGAGCTCACCCTCCGGGACGTCTGCCACCAGATATCCGAGCGCATCCACCTCCTGCCCCCGTTCACGCAGAAGCTGGCGACGATTCCGCTCGGACTCGATCTCCCATACTGGATCGAGGATCCGGACTTCGACATCGACTTCCACGTTCGCGAGATCGGCCTAGCGCCCCCGGGGGACTACCACCAGCTCGCCGAGCAGGTGGCGCGGGTCATGGCTCGCCCGCTCGACCGCGCGCGCCCACTTTGGGAGCTGTACCTGATCCGTGGACTGGAGGGCGGCCGCGACGCGATGCTCACCAAGTTCCATCACTCGGCCATCGACGGCGTCTCGGGCAACGAGGTCCTCGGCGTGCTGCTCGACCGCCATCCCGAGGGTCGAGAAGTCACGCCTCCTGAGCACGAGCGTGCCCCTGATCCACCGCCGAGCGATTTGAAGCTGCTGGGCCGTGCCCTGCTGGGGCTGCCTCGGCGGCCTCTGGCCGTGGCCGGTGCCGTGCCTACGGCGCTCGCCAATCTGGACGCCTTACCCGGCGTGGAGCGGATTCCCGGCATGCGCAGGGTCCGTCGCACTGCCCTGCGCGCAACCTCGCTGCTGCCGGGCTCCTCTGCCGACGAGGGCCCGCTCGAGACGCCACGAACGAGCGCACCACGCACGCGCTTCAACGGGCCCATCACACCGCACCGCCGTCTGGCGATCGGCTCGTTGCCGCTGGACGCCGTCAAGGCGGTAAAGAACGAGCTTGGCGTCACGGTCAACGACGTCGTCGTGGCTCTGTGCGCGTCGATGCTGCGCGCCTGGCTCGAAGAGCGCGGCGAGCTGCCCGACGAGCCGCTGGTGGCGATGGTTCCCGTGTCGGTGCGGACCGAGGAGGAGGCGGGCACGTTCGGGAACCGAGTCTCTGCCATGTTTGTCCCGATTCCCACCCACGAGGCCGATCCACGCCGGCGGATCGAGCTGACCCATGACGTGCTCGCCGTGGCCAAGGAGCGACACAAGGCGACGCCGGCCGAGCTCATGCAAGACGCAACGCAGTTCGTCCCCCCGGCGCTCATGAGCGCCGCGTCCCGGGTGACGATGGGGCTGCTTGCCCGCGCTCCGGTGCCGCCGGTCCTGAACCTCGTCATCTCGAACGTGCCAGGTCCACGGGAGCCGCTCTACCTCGCGGGCGCGCGGATGCGTGCCTACTACCCCGTCTCCACGATCACCGACGGCGTAGGCCTGAACATCACCGTCATCAGCTATCTAGACCACATCGACGTCGGGATCATCGGCGATCGCGAGCAACTCGACGATCCATGGCCGATGCTGGAGGGCATGCGCGCCGCGCTTGGAGAGTTCGAGGGCCTTCTCACAGGACAGGCGGCCGAGGCGGCGCCTCCGGCGGAGTTCGTGGCGGTCTGACGACCGCGCCCGGATGCCGGTAGGTTGGGCCGATGTTCATCCCGGCAGGCGGGTATCTCCTCAATACGGTCCAGTTCGGGTCGGGGCAGCTCCCGTTCGTGGCGCACGGCGGGTGGGTGGGCAGCTGGGAGCTCTGGCAAGAGCCGTTTCAGCTCATGCAGGAGCGCTGGCGATGCATCGGCTATGACCACCGTGGCTCCGGGGCGAGCACATTCCCGCCCAAGGCCATTACGCCGGACGGCCTCGTTGATGACCTGTTCACGGTGTTGGACTATTACGCCGTCGACTCGTGCGTCCTCGCCGGGGAATCCCTCGGAGCGCTGACCTGCCTAGAAGCTGTGACTCGCGAACCGACCCGCTTCCGCGGCCTCGTGCTCGTCGATGGCGCGCCCGCAGCGAGTCGCGAGCGGACAGGCCGACTGGTGGACGGTTCGCGCGCGGACTACGCACGAACCGTCGAGGCGTTCGTCGACGCGTGCGTCCCTGAGCCCGACAGCGAGCACATCCGGCGCTGGGGCCGCCAGATCCTGCTCCGAGCCGAGCCGGAAGCCGCCGCTCGGATATTCGAGTGCCACTACGAGCGCGACGTGGCAGTTGATCTCAGCCAAGTCACCGTGCCGACGCTTGTCGTCCACGGAGAGGACGACGCGATCGTCCCGCTGGCCCTCGGCCAAGCGGTGGCGGCTGCCATCCCGAGCTCCCGGCTGATTGTGCTTCCCAACACCGGACACGTCCCCACGCTTACACGTCCGCGCGAGTTGGTTGAGGCCATCGACGGCTGGGCCGCAACCCTCACCTAGCAGGCGCTAGCTCCCCGGCGCGTCGCGAGGTTCGAGGATCACGAGCGGAATCTCGCGCTGCGTCCGCGCCTGGTAGCCCTCATAGCCGGAGTAGACCTCGACAGCCTTCGGCCACAGGCGCTCGCGCTCCTCCGGCATCGCGACGCGGGCGCGTACGGACCGCCGCTGCGCGCCGACCTGGACCGTGATGTCGGGGTGGGCGAGCAGGTTGTGATACCAGGAGGGATGGCGGGGATGGCCGCCCTTGGAGGCGACGATCACGAGGTTGGGCAGATCCTCGACATAGACCAGCGGTGTCGTGCGCTTTTGGCCGCTTTTCGCGCCCACGTGGTCGAGCAGCAGCATCGGCGGTCCGCCGGGGAAGCGGTGGCCGATCAGCCCGCGGGTCAGGCGATAGAC
Organism: uncultured Solirubrobacterales bacterium; assembly: GCA_963818675.1. Lineage (GTDB taxonomy): Bacteria > Actinomycetota > Thermoleophilia > Solirubrobacterales > Solirubrobacteraceae > Palsa-465. Next base: position 80,779 of record CAWFTE010000009.1, on the reverse strand, counting down.
CTGCGCGTGGTATCCCATCAGCGGGCGCAGCACCGGCCAGGCGCGGTCAACCAGGCTCATGCGCCTCGATCATAGGCCCTTGTTAGTCGGACTCATCGCGGGCGCGCCTGTAGCGCTCGAAGATCACGCGTGAGCCAAACGTCCTGGTCTCGATCAGCTCCAAGGGGACATCTTCGGTGACCGGCGGCAGGAACGGCGTGCCGCCACCGACGAGGACCGGAGCACGGAACATCCGCAGCTCGTCGACGAGGCCGATTTCGATCGCGGCCGCGGCCAGGCCGGCGCCGCCGATCGAGACGTACTTGTCGGTCGCGTCGAGCGCGGCTGCGACCTCCTCGGCCACCGACGCCTCGGCGAGCCGGGCGTTGCCCTGGACGCTGTCGAGCGTGCGGCTGAAGACGACCTTAGGGATCGCGCACCAGACGTCGGCGAACTCGGCCCCGAGCTCGTTCTCGCGCATCGACGGATCCGTCTCCCACACCAGCATCGTCTCGTAAAGCCTGCGGCCGCACAGATAGCCGCCGAGCTCGCGTATCTGCACGATATGGAAACGAAACTGCTCGTCGCTGGGGACCGTCCAGCCGAACCCGCCCTCGCGGTCGGCGATAAAGCCGTCCACCGAGACGTTCATCGAGTAGATCAGCATGGCATCAAGCTAGTCGCACGATATCTCCTCGACCGTTGGCGAAGAGCTCGGGCTCACATCGCGAAGCAGGTGGCCGGGGCGGTCGAGGTGGCGCTCGTGTTCGCGCGCGTCACAGCGCTATCGAGCTGAGCGCCTCGACTGCTCGCGTGTAGTGATACGGCTCGAGTCGGATGTGGGACTGTTGCGACATGGATCGCGCCGCCACGCCGATCGCCTCCACAGGCGGAGCGAGATCGAGATCCGGCACGACCAGCAGCGGCTCGACGGCGATCCGCCACGGCCAACGCGGGTGCTCCACTCGGTAGACCTCCCCGATCGCCACCACCACGCCGAAGACCCGTCGCCACACACTTGCGTAGAGCACGAGACGGTCCCCCTCGCTCACGCGCGGGCGCCGCGGGAAGCCACCCTCCCTCAGAACACTCGTCCGCCCCTCCTCGATCCAGCGCGCGGGGAGCGGGCCGCGCGCGTGTCCGACGGCTTTCAGCCAGTGAGCCTGCATCGGCGAATCGTCGCAGCCCCTGGCCCTGGCGATCCGAAATGCGGCACGTGGCGCTCAGAACCGTTGTCGCGCCGTGCGCGGCGTCCCGTAGAGTCGCCAGATATGGACGGACGCGACGACGTTCCGCTGACCAACCTCGACCAGCCGCTGTTCGACGATTCGCAGGCGACAAAGCGAGATCTTGTTGGCTACTTCGAAGCAGTGAGCGAGCAGTTGCTCGCCGAGCTGCGCGATCGGCCGTTATCGGTTATGCGGGCGATACGCGGACAGAAGCCGTTCATGCAAAAGAACGTTCCTAACTACGCGCCGCCGTGGGTTAAGACCGTGAAGATCTGGGCCGAGCGATCGAAGCGCGAGGTTGCTTACGCGCTGTGCAACGACCGGCGGACCCTGTTGTGGTTCGCGAATCAGCGTGCCATCGAGTATCACCCGACGCTCATGCTCGGCGATTCACACGGCTACGCGCAGACACACTTGGTGCTCGATCTCGACCCGCCGGCGGATGCGGGCTTTGTCGACGTCGCGCGCGTCGCGGAGCTCGTGCGCCAGGCGCTCGCCGACGCCGGGCTCACAGGCGCCGTCAAGACCAGCGGGGCCAAGGGCTTGCACGTGTGCGTGCCGGTGGCGCAGCCCGCGAGTGCCGACGAGATCGCTGCGGCCACGCGAGCGCTCGCCGTGCGCGCCGAGCGCCTCGACCCGGACCTGGCCACGACTGCGTACGTCATCGAACAGCGGGCGGGAAAGGTGTTCGTCGATGCCACACGTACGGGCGGTGCGACCCTGGTCGCCGCCTACAGCCCGCGTATCCGGCCCGGCACGCCCGTATCGTTTCCGGTCTCGTGGGATGAGCTCGACCGCGTAACCCCGACCGACTTCACCATCCACACGGTGCCGGCCCTCGTGCGCGGCGGCAACCCGTGGGCCGACCACCTCCCCAAGCCGCAGTCGCTGCCCGCCGAACTGATCGAGGAAGGCCGCGCGATTCCTGTCGCTCGCGTCCAGGCGATGCACGAGGGGAAACGCCGCGCCCGTCGCGCGGCGCGGTCGGACGCTTAGCTGAGCCCTTCTAACTCAATCGTCCCGGCAGCGGCCCGAGGTTTAGGCTGGTTCCCCTATGACCATCAGGGTGAGCCAGCCGCAGGATCGCCACACGAACGCAGTTCGCGACGCGGCGAGACTGTCGCTGGCGGCAGCTGGGGTTCGCGTTCATCTGAAGCGGGTCCGAGAGGCTGACGACGGCTGGACCGAGCCCTGGTCTTGGGAAGTGGGAGTAGCCGATCCGGCTGCACGCTCGGTCCGGGTGGGTCACTTCCATTCGGAGCAGTCTCCAGCGGTGAAGCTGGCGGAGGCCTCGGTGCGATGGTTCGGCGGCGAGTCGCCGCCAACGGACGGCGAGGATCATGTCGCCGAGACGATCGAGATTGGCAGGGAGCGTTACTTCGGGGACTCAGATCGTTGGCTGAACCAGACCGACTCCGCCTCGTACGGGCCGGCCAGGTGCCTTTGGGCGCTGGAAGCGATCCTCGGCACAACCAGCGCAAGTCATGCTGGGAGCACCGATGTGCGGGGCGAATCTTGCACGCGGTATGCCGCCGAGGTCTTGCCGGGCGAGGCTGCAGGTCAGGCCGAGACCAAGCTCGTCGATCCGCCGAAGTCAGACGACGACTGGCGAGCGCTGGCAGCCGACGTCTGCATCGACGGCCGCGGATACGTCCGTCGGATCGCATGGAGTCCGACCACCGGCAGGCGGTTCAAGCCTGGGCTGCTGCGCCCGGCAATAGCTCTTGATCGGACGCCGGATTCGGACCGTCTCACCTCGGGCGAGGGCAGGCTTTGGAACGTCATCGACCTCTGGGATTACGGCTGCCACGTCGACATCGCTGCTCCGACCGAGCTATTCGACACCGCCACCGAGGGACCGTCCTTTCGCGAGATCGTTCACGACCTCTGGCGCATGAGACGAGAACACAAGCGACGGACCGCGCGGCCCGAACAGTCGCCGGACAGGTTCCCGTCCGGCGAGGGCAGAGCCCCGACTCGGCCGGACCAGCCCGAGTGACCGGGTGGCTTTAGGGCAGACCGGCGTGTGGAACTTCGACGGTCGTGGTTAGCAGCACCGCCTCGCGTGCTGCGGTGCGCGCTTTCTCATCGAAGTCCGGCGCCGCGCAGGCGATCAGCGTGCAACCGTCGTCGCCGCCAAGCCCGCACGCGAAGGCACCGAGGCCTTCGGGCATTGCGATCTCCTCGGTGATCGCTCCGCCAGGCGCGACGCGGCAGAGCGTCCCGCCAAGCGCGTTGGCTGCCCAGACGTGGCCCTCGGCGTCGAGCGCGCAGCCATCCGGTGCGAAGCTGATTGCGGCGAGCATCGTCTCCGCGTCGGCCGGTGCGGGCGCCGGCTCGACCTGCGCCCACGCGCGGCTGTCGGCCAGGGTCCCGTCGGGCTGGATCTCGAAGGCACTCAGCCGGGCGGCGAGTGTCTCGGCGACGATCAGGGTCCCACCGTCGGTGATCACCATGCCGTTCGGAAACCAGAGATCCTCCGCGACAACGGCGGCAGAACCATCGGGATCGACTCGCACGAGGCTGGTTGCGGCCGGGGTCCCGCCGCCCATCAGGTCAAAGCCGAAGTTGCCCACGAACGCCCGGCCCTGCCGGTCGACGATCATGTCGTTGAGGTGACCGTCGGTCAGGTCGGAGAGCTCTGCGTGGGTCTCGACGCTGCGGTCGGGGCTTCGTCGTAGGACCCGGCGGTCCTTCATCGAGACCACGAGCAAGTCGCCGTCCGGAAGCCACCCCAACCCGGACGGCTGGGCTTCGACTTCGAGCACAAGCTGCTCATGCCCCTCGGGGTCGTAGGTATAGACCGCGTGACGGTAGAAATCCGATACCCACCATCTGTCCTCACGCCAGCGGGGACATTCGAAGTAGTTGCCGCCCTCGAACAGCGTCTTCAGCGTTCGCTTACTCATGCCCAGGCCTCAGGCTGCAACGACTGGCCGCGCGACCGCCATGAACCGCTCGAGCTCACGGCGGATATCAGGACCAGAAGGTTGGTAGACAAGTTCGGTCACACCGCCGGAGGCGAGCTCGCCCAGCCGGGTAGCGACCTGATCGGCGGTCCCGCTGACGGTGGCCTGCTCGAGCATGGCGTACCCGCCCGCATCCCAAGCGGCTTTGTCGGCCTCGTTCAGCCCTACGCCATGCTGCTCGTGCACGGCCAGGTGGCGCTCGCTTTGATCGGTGCGCTCGGTCACCGCCTCCCACTCCCTTCCGCCGGGGAGCTCAGATAGCGGGCTATCGAACTCGTATGCCCCGTGGTAGGCCAGCGCGAGCCCAGGTCCTGCCGCGGCCGCGACCCGCTCCGAGCTTGGATCCTCGCCATCCTCTAGCACGGTGCCCCAGAACAGATAGGACACGGACTCGAACTCCTTGGCGAACTCGGGCACGGTGAGGGTGGCGAACAAGCCGTCGGCGAGCTCGCGCGCGACCGCGCCGCCCTTGGGGCCGAGGGCGCCGATCAGCACCGGGACCTCGACCGGTCGTGGCGCCGCGTGGCCAGCCGGATGGAGCATGCGCATGCGCGCGTCCTCCCATTCCACCGTCTCTCCACGCAGGAGCCCTCGGTAAGCGCGAATGTAGGCTTTCATGTAGGCCCATGGGATCGCGCGATAGCCCATGGCCCGCCGGCCCGTGAACCCCGTCCCAAACGCGACCGCCACGCGGCTAGGAGCCAACGCGACGAGCGCCGCGGTGCCCGCCGCGTTCACCATGGGATGGCGCAAGCTTGGGACCAGAACGCCCGGGCCGAGCCCGATGCGTTCGGTGCGCTGCGCAGCCAGCGCGAGCATCATCCACACATCGGGGCTCTGCTGCGGCGTGTCATACAGCCAAGCCCGCTCGTACCCGAGCTCCTCGGCCAGCGCAACGTGCTCAGGCGAATCCAATGTCGTCGGAGACGCGAACGAGATCTTCATGGGCATCCTTTCTGTGACGCCACGACACCCTCTCGTTCTCGAGCCTTCCCGGCGACGGTCAGAGGTAACCGGCGCCTTCCGGGGCACGCACCCGATGCTGGGTTAGCGCTGGTAGCGCCGCAGGAGAGGAAACCCTGAGCCCCGTGTGCCTTGATCAAGGGGTCGACAGCGTTGACAGACCGGCGTGGGCCGGTGGGCGACTAATCCTGCGTCGCGGCGATCTGGGCGAGGGCCTCCTCGAGGGCGCCCTTGCCCCCGGGCTTGCCGGTGATCGCCAGCTCCGGGGACCACGTGGGGACGCGACCGGCAAGCGCTGCGGCGCGCTTGCGACCCGCGACCTCAATCGGTGCACGCTGACGTAGCTGGGCCAGCAGCCGCGTGCTGTACTCCTGCGGCGACTCACCAGGCCCAATCGCTCGATCGAACTCAAAGAACTCCACCCGTACGTGCGGGCGCTCCCTCGGAAAGCGCGGGATCGCGGTGGTGCCGTTACAGGCGACGCCGATGATCCTCGCCTCCGGCACGGCGCGCGCGAGATAGCCGATGCCGCTACGCGCCCGCAGCACTCGGCCGAGCGAACGCGTGCCCTCCGGATAGATCCCGATACAAGCGCCCCGGCGCAGCTCCTCGATGGCGCGGTCGAGGGCTCCAGCGTCGCCCGTACCACGCTCGATCGGGATCTGACCCATCCCAGTCAGCACGGCACCGAGCAGCTTGTTATTCCACATCGAAGACTTCGCGACGGCCCGGATCTGCCGGCGCGGCATCGCCGCGATCCCGGCCGCCACCGTGTCCCAATAGCTGTCGTGGTCGCCGACGATCAGCAGCGGCCCCTCCAACGGCAGCAGCTCTAGCCCCGTCACTCGCAGTCCGCCCCACCAGACGACCCCAGGCCAGGAGGCGGCCATCACGCCGCGGTAGGCCGGGGTGATCGGCTCGGTGCGCTCGGACATTCCAAGCAGGCTACCCGGCTGATCGAGTACCAGGAGCGCCGCCGGTAGCGTTGAGCGGCGAGTGGACGCGATCACGCCAGAGACGGAGCTCGAAGAGCGCATCATCCGTGATCCGGCTTGGGTGGAAGGCGCCTCCTGGGGGCGTCCGCGGCCCGGCCATCCGGAGGGTTCCGTGGCGGCACATATCGTCGAGGTTCTGGCGAATGTGGACCGAGTGTCGCTTGGTCCGGCTGATCGCGAGCGCTTGCGCCTGATCGCTCTTGTCCATGACGCTTTCAAGCATCAGGTAGATCGCGCGCGGCCGCGGACCGGCGAGAACCACCACGGGATGCTCGCCCGACGCTTCGCCGAGCGCTACATCCGCGATCGTGAGGTTCTCGAGGTGATCGAACTTCATGATGAGGCATACAACGCGTGGGCATTGGGACGCCGACGGGGGAACTGGGAGCGGGCCGAAGCACGGGCCGTGAGGCTTCTCGACCGGCTCGGCGAAAGCGTCCGTCTATATGAGCGGTTCTATCGCGCGGACAACGAGACCGGCTCGAAGGATCGGGCACCGTGGGATTGGTTTGTGAAGCTCGCGCGCACGCGATCAAGCTGACCCGACGGTCGCAGCGATGAATTCTCCTCAGATCCCGGGTCTCAGGAACAAACGAGCAGAGAGTCCCGGAGAGGAGATGTGATGTCCGCAACAGTTCTCTACATGTCCATCTCGCTCGACGGGTTCATCGCGGGGCCCAATGAGCGACTGGACAGCGGCCTTGGCGACGGCGGGGGTCGCCTGCACGATTGGCTGCCGGACGCCGGCGAAAATCGGCGGTCCAGCGGGCGTCAACGGTCAGATAGTCGACGAGTTCATGTCCACCGGCGCGGTCGTCGCCGGCAGGGGGACGTTCGAGCCGGCCGGCGGGTGGGGCGGCGACCACCACGACGGTGTACCGATTTTCATCCTCACCCGCCAGGACCCCACCGGTTTCACGCAGTGGCCATTGGTCAGCTATGTGAACGACGTCACGACTGCGATGGCTCAGGCCAAGGAGGCTGCGGGCGACAGGAACGTGCTGGTCCACGGCGCCGGCATCACGCAGCTCGCGCTCGCGGCCGACGCCCTCGACGAGATCGAGCTCCACGTCATCCCAGTGCTCTTCGGCCAAGGACGTCGACTGTTCGACGGCCTCGCTGCTGAGCAGATCGAGCTGGAGCGCACCGCGTCCTCGAGGGGGAGAACGGCGTCACCCACATGCACTACAGAGTCCAGCGCTGAGTTCAACATCCCCCCGAGAGGGATAGCCGGTGCCTGTGGCGTGCGCCAAGGGGTGTTGCCCGGCCAGGGGACCGGCTGCGCGGATGACGGCTCGATCGAGGTTCGCCGCTTTTCGGTTCATGTAAAGGCTGTCCCCTAAGCGTGCGTCCGTTCGTCGTTAGTGCGTAGCGATCACACGACGCGAGAGGACGGCGAGATGGCTCAGCCATGCACCCACATCACACGCGAGCTCGACAGGCGCACGCGCAACGGGATCGAGGTCCGACTGCTGTGGTGTCAGAACGACGGGCACATTACGGTGGCGGTCACCGACATAAAGACAGGTGAGGCGTTCGAGGTTCCGGTACGCGAGGACGAGCGCGCGCTCGACGTGTTCCACCACCCCTACGCCTTCGCGGCACGGCCACAGCATCGGCGTGTCCCGATCGCGGTCTCCCATTCGTCATAGAGACGAATGCAACACACGAACACCCAGCCTTCTGTCCCTGGAGGTCCAATGACATCTACATCCGCAAATATCAACCGCTGGCGCGCGTTCGCGCTGTTGGCCGTGTCGTTCTTCATGACGATCATCGATCTGACGATCGTCAACGTCTCGCTGCCGACGATCGGTCGCGATCTGCACTTCAGCGCGACCAGCCTGCAGTGGGTGGTGACCGCATATGCGCTCACGTTCGGCGGCTTCATGCTGCTCGGCGGCCGTGCGGCGGACCTGCTCGGCCGCCGCCGGATCCTGATGGTCGGGCTGTTGTTGTTTACGGCTGCGTCGCTGGGAGCCGCGCTGTCGAGCGGTGAGGTATCGCTTATCGCGGCGAGGGCCGTTCAGGGGCTGGGCGCGGCGATGATGCTGCCCGCCGCCCTGTCGATCGTGATGAACATGTTCGCGGAGGGCGCCGAGCGCAACAAGGCGCTCGGGATCTGGGGCGGGCTCGGTGCCGGCGGAGCGACCGTTGGCGTGATCGCCGGCGGGTTTCTGACTCGCTACGCCGGGTGGCAGTACATCTTCTATCTGAACGTCCCGATCGGGGCCATCGCGCTGGCGCTCGCACCCAGGATCGTGCCCGACAGCCGGCTCGCCACGTCACGCAGACGGTTTGACGCGCTCGGTGCGATCGCGGGCACGGGTGGACTCGTGCTGCTGGTCGACGCGATCTCCCAGGCACCGCAGTACGGCTGGGGCGCCATGCGGACGGTCGCTCTGCTGGCGGCATCTGCGGCGCTGCTCGCCGCGTTCCTGGCGATCGAGGCCCGGGCGAAGGAGCCCGTGCTGCCGCTGTCGATCTTCCGGCTCCGCACGCTCGCCGGCGCGAACGTGGCGGGGCTCCTGTTGGGCGGCAGCTTCTTCGCGTTCATCTTCGTCGGGACCCTTTACATGCAGCAGGTGCTGCACTACAGCGCCCTGCAGACCGGTCTCGCATGGCTGGCCGCGTCGCTGACCTCGATCGCCCTCGCTGGCATCTCACAGGCGTTGGTCACCCGTGGTGGCGCCAAGCTCGTGATGGCGATCGGGATGACACTGATCGGCGCGGGCGTGTTGTGGGCGACCCAGCTGCCCATCCACGGACGCTTCCTCGCGAACCTTGCCGGCCCGTTCGTCGTAGCCGGCGCCGGGACCGCGTTCGCCTTCATCCCGATCTCGATCGCCGCGCTCGCCGGCGTCTCAGAGCACCAGGCCGGGCTCGCGTCCGGGCTCCTGAACACTAGCCAGCAGCTCGGCGGGGCGATCGGGATCGCGATCGCCTCAAGCCTGGCGGCGAGCCACACCCGGGCGCTGGCGCACGCCGGCCACGCCGCACCCGCGGCCCTCACCGGCGGCTTCCAGCAGGCGCTCTGGGTGCTCGGTGTGCTCGCGCTGCTCGCCGTCCCTGCGATCTTCGCGCTCGTCCGCCGCGACGAGCTGTCCGACGCGGTTGCCAAGACCACGATCCGCGAGCCGCAGCCCGCGCTGGCCGGCGCCAACTGACCCAACCAAACCACCACACACCTCACGCACGGCCGGCGCCAGCGATCTCAGCGTTCGCCAATCCACCGACCGATAGCTGTACGGGAACCAGCGGGCCGTCACGCGACGGCCCGCAGCCCCGTGTCCCGCGCTTAGGGAGTGGGACCCTGACTCCCACGGGATGCTCGTCGCGCGAGCAAAGCAGAGGCCGACTCGTCAGCCCGGGTCGCGGTTCGCTGGCGCAGGGTCGACGTCGGTCCGTTCCGCACCAGCTGTAGCGGTGTTCGCGGTCCCGGACAGACCGGCCCGCAAGACGATAAAGACCCGGGCGAGCAGGTCCTTCGGTACCACGGCGGGATCAAATGCGAGCTCGATCGCCAGGCCGTTGGTCAGCGCCGCGAGCACGAGGCCGAGCTCGTCGGGCGACAGGAGCGCATGCTCGCCTCCTGGAATCCCGAGGCGGCGGGCGGTCCTGGCAGGCGCCTCGCGTGCGGGGCGCAAGAAATGCTCGGTGATCTCGGCTTTCGCCGCGGGATCGCGGCTCCCGTAGGCGAGGAACTCGAGCAGCAGTGGCAGCCAGCGCGGATCGCGGTTGATCCGTCGCAGGAAAGTCTCAATCGCGGCCCCTAGCTGCTCGCCGCCGGAGCCGCGCTCGGCGATGACCGCTTCAATATCGCTCAGCCCCGCCCCGAGACGGTCCTCTAGGAGGGCGAGGAACAGCTGCTCCTTGGACGGGAAGTAGTGGTACAGCGCCCCCTTGGACACGCCGGCCGCAGCGGCCACTGCCTCCAGAGTAGCTCGGTGGAAGCCGTGCTCGGCGAACACGTGTCCGGCGGCGCGCAGCAGCGCCGCGCGCGTGCGCGCCCGGCGCTCGCGCTGGGGGGTTCGGGAGATCGGAGTCATCCAACAAATATACCGGCCAGCCGGTTTCAGGCGTGATCGCGCCGGGCACCATAGTGATGCTCGGATGTCGCTCATCGCGGTGAGATGCGGCGGCCCGCGAGCATCGCATCCAGGTCGCAGAGCAATAGGGAGGTCTCGTGAGACGCATAGCCACGACGCGGGCCGCGGCGCTCGCGCTCGGCATCGTCCTGATCGGCGCGGGACAGGCGAGCGCCGATCGAGCGGCGCCGAGCCACGATGCAAATACCTTCTTCGGGAGCTGCAAGCTGTCGGGCACATCTGCCTTCGACCCGCCACTCACAAACACCCAGCAGGCGGGCACGCAGCAAGTGCAAGCTACGGGCACATGCTCGGGCACGTTCACCGGTCGCCACGGCCAAGCCCATCACCTGAACCACGCCCGTGTTAGCTGGCAGACGACGGAGTACACGTCCGGCGCTTCCTGCACTGTGGGAACACTCTCCGGCAGCGGAGAGGCCACCTTTCAATACGGCACGATCAGGTTCACGATCTCCGAAAACACGGTGGGCCCGGTCGCCGCGTTTACGCTGAAAGGCGCACAGGGCGGCTCAGCGGCCGGACAAGCCAACATCAGCCCCAGTGTTGATCCGGTTGCGGTTACGGAAGCATGCTCGGGCGCGGGACTCGCCGAAGCGCCGGTCGACATCCAGGCGAACACTACGCCGTCGATCTCTGGCTGACGGCGCGCATGCAGCAGTTCTGACATGCCAGTCGCGCCACCGAAGAATCCCGGGTAGACCGATCTTCTGGTTCTGATCTGGCGCGTCAGGGGTTAGGGTTGGGACGTGGAGCGGCCAGGAATCTCGAGGACGGGCGTTGCAAGCCGAACCGCGATGATCACGGCTTGCGGAAGAGGGTCGCACTTGCTGCTTTATGGTGCGCGGGCGGTCCTGAGGGACTGGCTCGCGTGGCCGTTTGTCGGCAGCGAGGCAGAGGCGATGACGGCACGAATGCGTGCGGCGTTCGGCGAGTCAGCGCCGCTGCTCGCGACCTGGATCTCGGCGCGCTCGCGCTTCACCGAGGACTGGCTTGATGGGTCGGGTGCCGTGCAGTACGTGATTCTTGGTGCCGGGCTGGATTCGTTCGCGTGGCGCCAGGAGCGCGCGGTGCGCGTGTACGAGGTTGATCATCCAGCGACGCAAGCCTGGAAGCGATCGCGTGTGGAGGCCCTCGCTATTGACGTACCACCCGAGCTTGTATGGGTGCCCGTCGACTTCGAGGAAGAGTCGGTCGCTGACGGTCTTGCCCGCGCCGGCGTTGACTCAGGCAACACGTTCGTGAGCTGGTTGGGTGTTGTCCCGTACCTGTCGCTCGACGCAATCCGCACGACGCTGCGTGGGCTGCCGCCGTGCTCGCTCGCAGTTTCTTATAGCACCCCCGAGGAAACATGGCCGGAGGCCGTCCGGGTTGTCTCGCAGACGTTCGGCGCGATCGCCCAAGCCGCGGGTGAGCCGCCCGTTTCGCGTTTCGCGCCTGAGCAGTTCGCCAGTCTCCTCGCCAGCTGCGGATTCATGGTCGTCGAGGACGTAGGGCCTGAGGACGTCGAACCTCGCTATGGGCTTCCCGCGCTGAGCGTTGGAAACGAGCGGGTCGCGCTGGCCGTCAAGCAGACGTCATGAGAACGCGGCTGAGCGCCCTCGCTCGCCAAGCTCAGGATGCCGGATCGCCGCCAGAGCAGTGCAACAGCGAGGGACGCTCGCGTTGCCGTAGGGTTACGCCATGAAAAAAGACAGCATCGTCGTCGGGCTTGCGATCTCGGCAGCGGCGCTCGCTGGGTGTGGCTCCAACAGCCACATGAACTCGAGTACCAGCAGCTCTCGACCGCCGGCGCCCACCGGCTCTCCGGCGACTCGGACCGGCCTCCAGGCAAAGGTCCTGATGCCCGGCGAGCTGCACGGGTTCAACGTGGCCGAGCCGGCCACCGCCGCGAATCCACGGGCCTGGGTCGCCGTCAATCAGTTCCCAGCGGGACAACGCTCGGCGACGATCGCCCGACTGCGGCGGCTCGGCTTTACCGGCGGGGTACGCGAGGATCTGATCTGGGCTGGCCCAACGGCCCCGGGATCGTCCCCTCCGCCCGCCGCCGGGCTGTCAGTCCTCGAGCAGTTCCGCACCGCGGCGGCCGCGCGCAGCGAGCAGACCGCGGAGTTGCCTACGCTCGGACCTGGGACCGCGATCAAGGTCGGGGGCGTGCCCGGAGCCCGCGGCTACTCATCGACCGGTGGCGGTCAGGACTTCGCCAACGTCTTGTTCACCTCTGGACCGGACCTGTACCTGGTGGGAGCCGAATGGCCAACCAGCTTGAAGGGGAAGATGTCGGTGCAGGAGCTTGTGGCTGCGGCGCAGCACGAGTACCAGCGCACGCATCGGTAGCCACGGCGTCCCGCACCCGGCTGCCGCTAGCGAGCTCCCCAGAGTGATCTGAGCGCGTCGCACTCTCCCGCCGCTTGGGCTCTGCCGGCGTCCAGAGCCGCCCGCGTCGTTCGGGTAGAGAGGAGGTCGGGACCGATCGCAGCCAGCGACCCCTCATCAGCCATGATCACTCGCACGGTCGCGTCGCGGAGCGACGCGATCTCGGCGTGGAGTAAGCGTTGGAGGTAGGGATTCGGTCCCAGTGGACTAAGCACGATCACGACGCCGTTACATGCTGCGAGGTCCGCGTTGTACGGCGAGCGCAGCCCACCGTCGGCATAGCGTCTTGTGTGAATCGGGACCGACGAGAACACGCCGGGCACCGCACAGCTTGCACGCACCGCGTCCAGGAGCCGCGCCCCCGATTTGGCATCGAACTCAGCCCGAAGACCCGAATCCGTGTCGGTTGCCGTAATCACGAGGCGCTTCTGCGGCCACGCGGCGAGCGGGAGCAGAGCGTCGAACAAGCTCGCGGCTTCCTCCTCGGATACGAAACTGGAACCGAGCGGCTCGAGGTTCGCGGTCCGCCTGACCGCCTCCTGCGAATCTGACGCGTCGCCCGCAACGCGCGTCGCGGCCGCCATGAACTCATCGAACGTAGCCGGAGCCTCAAATCGCGGAAGCTCAGATCGACCGTAGATCGCAACTGCACGATCGAGCACTCCCCCCGCGAGCGCAGCCCCGGCCAGAGCGCCTGCTGAGGTACCGACAACCAGGTCAACGTCGGAAAGATCGACTCCGCCTCCGCGCAAACCATCGAGCATCCCGAGCATCCACGCGGCACCAGGAGGCCCGCCGCTGGACAGGACCAGCGCCCTGCCGGTATTCACCACATCACCGTCTAGTCGAAAGTCGATACACGAGAACACGGCACCCTACCCTGCTCTCGTCGTGCTGCACGCAACTCATGTGGCGCGCGCCCGCCCCACCTCCTCTGCGCGGAACGGGCGCGCGTCGCGGCCGCCGTTGGGGCCGCACTTCACCACTCGATCGGCGCTGGCCGGGGACGCGCTCGCGAGCGCGATACCCGTCGTGCCAAGCGCGGCCAAGATGCTCGCCCGACGAACAAGCGAGGTAACGGTCGGTATGTGAATGCTTGGCATCTATTTCGCCTCCTATGCGCAGGATTGGTTGTGCCACGACCCGAACCGCTCGATCGTGCTCTGGATTCGGGCGCCGCCGCACCGGCTGGGGGTTAGTGGAGTGCACTGAACCGTACGGACCCCCCAGCAGCGTGGATAGGCACCCTAGGGCTAGAGTCGCCTCACCCCTCCCGAGGAGGCCGCCGAGCTCTCCAACGCGGGTCGAGCGCCGCACTGCGCAATCCAACGCGATGACGCTCGGCGACGGCTTCCTCGCGATATTCGACGGGCCGGAGCGCGGGATCCGTTGTGCACAGGAGATCGAGCGAGAGTTGGAGCACATCGGAATCTCGGCACGGGCCGGACTACACGCCGGCGAGGCGCGACGGGAAGCGAGCGACGTGCGGTCTCGCCGTGCACAGCGCGGCGAGAATCGGGACGCTGGCAAGTGCGTGTTCTCGCCTGACAGCACTCGCGCGGCCGGTCGGTTGCGCCCCCCGCGCGCGCTGGCGTAGCGTTGGGGGGTCAGCGAGCTTGGAGGTCGCGTCGATGCCGCGAACGCATTATCTGCCCGACGAACGGGTTCATTTCACCTGGGACGCAGGAAACGAGCCGGTGCTGGAGATCGATTCCGGTGACACCGTCGTGGTGTGGACCCGCGACGTGAGCGATAACCAGATCACGCCGGATTCGGACGCGAGCGTGATCGCTGGGCTGGACTTGGATCGCCTGTACCCGCTGAACGGTCCGATCGCGATTCGCGGCGCCGCGGCTGGCGACACGCTGGCGATCGAGGTCCTTGACATCCACACCCAGGGTTGGGGCTGGACGGCGATCCTGCCTGGGCTCGGCCTGCTGCCTGACGACTTTCCGAACGCCTATCTGCGGATCTTCGACCTCTCCGAGGGTGACGTCGCTTACATGCGCGAGGACATCGCAATTCCGCTCGAGCCCTTTTTCGGGACGATGGGGGTGTGCCCGGCCGCGGCAAAGGCGCAGCCGGTAATGCCGCCCGGCATCTTCGGCGGCAACATGGACACCCGACAGCTCGTGCGGGGCTCGACGCTGTATCTGCCGGTACAGCTCGAGCTGGCGTTGTTCTCCTGCGGCGATGCACACGGCGCCCAAGGGGATGGTGAGGTCTGTGTGACCGGGCTGGAGGCGCCGATGTTCGCCTCGTTGCGCTTCACGCTTGAGAAGGACCGCTCGATTCCCGGGCCGCAGTACCGCACGCCCGCGCCACTGACCGCGCGGGTGGACTCGGCGCCGTTCTACGCCACTACCGGCGTCGGGGGCGACCTCTATGCGGCCGCGCAGGACGCTGTGCGGGCAATGGTCGATCACATCTCGAGCGTCTATCAGCTCGGCCGCGAGGACTCCTACCTGCTATGCAGCCTCGCCGTCGACCTCAAGATCTCCGAGATCGTCGACGCCGGGCAGTACATCGTGAGCGCGGCGCTGCCGGAAGCGATCTTCTCGGGCTGAGCCTCCGGCGACTCAGGCACATCGCCCGGCCGAACTCGCGGCTCTGTGCCCGCTACTGGCTGCATCTCCCGCTAGCAGCCGGGGGAGCAACAGAGCACCGTGCCGTATGGACCGCCCGGTGCGCGCGGCCTCAGCGTGTGAGCAGTGCCCAACGCATTTCCACGCGCCTCCGGGTGGGGTTAGAGGCGCGCACGGAGCTCATCGATGTCGACGTCGGCCACTTGGAGCATTCGCGGCACGCGGCCGTGTTCTGCGGTGATCACTCCGAGCAGTAGGGTCTGTGGGGTCATTTGTCGCTGCCCTCGTTTGGCGGTGATCTTCATGGCACGCTCGATCGCAAGCTTGGCCGAGGTCGCAAGCCTCGGGCTGCCGGTGCGAGAGGACGACGCACGGGGCGGCGCTCTTCTGCTCGGCCATCAACGCGGCCACCTGGGAGCCGCCCGGATGGCTACCCCTTCCGGACAACAGGGGCGCGCGTGGTCCACCTCGACGACGACGCCGGCGATCGAGCAGATCTGATCACCTGACGAGCGCTGCTCCGCGACGCCTATTGCGGCAGCGCCGAACTCGACGCCGTCGTGACTGCTCTGCTGCTTGCGGCTCTTCGACTTCCAGCTAGCGTTTCGAGGACCAGTCGGATAGGTCCGTCGGCGATCGACGCCGTGCGCCGCTTGTGGCGAGTATCAGGACTCTCGAATCGTCTATCGGACGGCCCTCGTTTGCTTCTGTGCGGGGTGTGCGGCTGGCGGCGTGTTATCGGCAGGGGAGGTTTGCCCGGGGAGGTTCGATTACTGTCAGGGGTGCAGGCTGAATGGCGGGTAGCGGTCGGTGATGAGCAGGAAGGCGTACGCGCCGACGCGGTTGTGCCAGCGGATCACGCCCTCGATGAAGTCAAACAGCGAGCGTGGATAGCGGCCGGTGAACAGCACTGCGAACCAGGCGATGATCGCAGCACAGAACGCGGCGATCGTGAGGAAGATCAGGATGATGTAGTGGGGTATCGCCAGCAGCCATTTGATGAGTGGCAGGCCGCGGCTGAGGTCGTGTTCGGCGTCGGGATAGTTGAAGTCGAGATGGACGGATTGCTGCTCGTCGGTGGAGGGGTAGCGGTCGTCCATGAGCGCGAAGTAGACGGCGATTCGGTTGCTGAAGCGCGTGAGTTGCAGGTTCCAGTCGTACCACCAGCGGGGGTACTTCTTGCGGAACAGGAGCATGAGCACCACAGGAATGACGAGGATTCCGATGCCGCTGGCGGCGTAGCGGGCGCCGGAGCCTCCGGCATTAGCGGCGAAGCTGCCGCCCTCCAGGAACGCGGCGAGGATCGCGATCGGGAGGATCGTGAGGATGCGAAAGGCCGTGCTGAGGCGATTAAGCTTGCGGTCGGGATAGTCGACAGCGAAGGTGAGCGGGTAGTCGTCGCCGCCGCTCGTCGTGCTGCTGGGTGTGGATATTGCGGTCATGCTGGCGGCTCCTGAGGGGGTGGATCTGGCGAATGATTTGGCGGGCGGCGGTGTTCACGGCGTGGCGACTGCGGGGGCGGTGAGCGGGGCCGGCTTGGCAGCGGTCGACCGGGTGTCGAGGACCGAGGACGAGGTCTTGAAGCCTTTGGCGATCAGGTAGATCCCGAGCCCCGGAGATGTTTGCGCGACGCTACTCTATTTTCAGCACGCTAGCAAGTGATTTCTAGAAACTTTTGTGCGATAGTGGCGCCATGGGGAGCTGGAGCTTTCTCACCAACCACGCCCGGGCGCTCGTCTGCATCGCCCACGACCCAGGCGTTCGCCTGCTCGAGATCGCCGAGCTGCTCGGTGTCACCGAGCGCAGGGCGTTCGGCATCGTCACCGACCTGACCGAGGGCGGCTACGTCGTCAAGG
This sequence comes from uncultured Solirubrobacterales bacterium, assembly GCA_963818675.1. GTDB lineage: Bacteria > Actinomycetota > Thermoleophilia > Solirubrobacterales > Solirubrobacteraceae > Palsa-465. Next base: position 63,721 of record CAWFTE010000009.1, on the reverse strand, counting down.
AAAAGGATGGCCGTCGCAACCGCTACCGCATCCAGCACCATCTTCGGTTGCGACAAGCCGTCGGCCGAGAACCGACGATCGGTGAATTGCTCGACATTCTGGTCGACACCGAAGCGACAGAAGCCGCGCAGCGGCCACATCACGACGACGGACCGGACGGGCGAAGTCGAGGCGCCGCCGCGCGCACGACTAGGTCGACGAAGCGGGGATGACCGGTCTGACCGTCCTATTCGTCGTTCTGGCCGTGCTCCTCACGGTGCCTGTATATGCGTTCGCGGTGCGGCGCTTGCTTGGCCTGACCCTCTCACCGTTGCGCGCGTGGATTGGTGGGCTGATCGCGTTGGCCTGCGCCTCGCCGATCATCACGGCGATCGGTAGCTCGATCGCTAAGCACAACGGCAGTTGGTCGTTTCTGCCGGCCGTGTGGTTTGTGATCCTCGGGGTGGCGATCGCGTTGCTGATCGGGATGCTGGTGCTGGTCATCTTCGAGGCGCTGGTGCCGAGCGGGTCGATGCCGGGGCCGCTCTACGTGATTCGAGCCGCGCGCAACGCGGGCTCGTTGAGCTGCTCGGGCCGCTCCACGATCTCAAGCAGCGCGTCGTGTAGCGCCGCGGGATCGCCCCGGTCGACGGCGAGAAGCAGTCGCTGAAGCACGGCTCTGAGTCCGGCGTCGATTCGTCCGACGGAGCCGAAGTCGAGCAGACCGAGGTGCCCGTCGGAGATCGCGGGGCGCGTTCCGCGCGCTGGCCACCGTCGAGGGCACGCTGACCCAGCTCGCGCCCGGATTCGACATCCTCACCCAGGCCCGCCGCTTCACCACCGACCAGCTCGCCGAGCAGATTCGGCCCGACGCGCTGCGTCACCGCGCCACCGACGAGCTGGTGTCACTGCTACCGATGCTGCGCCGGCTCCCGCGGCGCCTGGATCGGATCAGCGGCTCGCTCGAGCAAGGCCGGCTCGGCCTCAACGTCCGCCTGCTAGCCGACCAGAGCGACCGCCGCTACCTCACTGGGCTCGCACAGCAGTTCGTGCTCACCTTCCTCGCCGCCACCCTCGGCGTCATGGCCGTGCTGATGCTCGGTCTCCACGGCGGCCCGAACGTGACCCACAAAGTCACCCTCTACGCATTCATCGGCTACTGCCTGCTCGTCTTCGCCGGCATCCTCGCGCTACGCGTACTCGTACTCGTTTTCCGACGCGCAAACTGAAACGACCTGATCGTCCGGACACCGCGCTCCTCCTTCGAAGTGACGACGAGCGTCTCGATGCGCCGAGTTTCCCATTGCGCGGATTGCGCGCACGGCGCGAGGAGGCAGCGTCGCGCGAATCGTTGCGGCTGGTGCTAGCCGGATCTTTGAAGCCGGCAAGCACCGAAGCAGCAGCCACGGCGACGACCGGCTGCCGACATCGGACAGGAGCACACGCCGGCACGCGCGAGATCCAGACCCCGAGCTCGCGACATCTTTCGCTTTCGCCCCACAGCACCGGAATCACAATCGGTCGATTAGCAGCAGCTTCCTGACGCCCCCGGCAGGATTCGAACCTGCGACCATCGGATTAGAAGTCCGGCGCTCTATCCAGACTGAGCTACGGGGGCTTCCGCGGAGACTGTAGAGGCGCGCGCGGTCTCTGGCGACGAAGCGGCCACGGACTCGCGAAGCCACGAGATCGAGCAAGCGTCGGTCAGAGCAGTCGGGGCGGCCGGATTCGAACCGGCGACCTCACGGACCCAAACCGTGTGCGCTACCAGGCTGCGCCACGCCCCGTCGTGCTGGCCAGAGTCTAGGGCCCTGTCCCCTAGATCGGACCGATCCAAGCCCAAAACCGCGCGCGGAACCCTGCCGGTACGACCCGATGCGCGGGCTCGAGACTCGCCGCACACCGACCCGCGGCCGACCTCCACGCCGACCCGTACGCCGGAGGACCGGGCCATTCAAGTAGCCTCATCCGCCGCGATGGCCAAGATCGAGCCGCTCAGGGCCCTCCGCTACGACTTAGAGAAGACCGGAGGCCTCGACCCCGTGGTGGCGCCGCCGTACGACGTGATCGACGCCGAGCAGCGCAAGGAGCTCGAGGCGCGCTCGCCCTACAACGTGGTCCGGATCGACCTGCCGGTGGGCGAGGATCCCTATGCGGCGGCCGCCCGACAGCTGAGCGAGTGGCGGCAGGAGGGCGTGATCGTCGAGGACCCCGAGCCGGCGCTGTGGGCGCTCGAGCAGGACTACACCGGGCCGGACGGCCAGGCGCGCACGCGTCGCGGGTTCCTGGCCCGGGTGCGCGTGGAGGAATACGGCGCGGGGCGGATCAGACCGCATGAGCGAACGCACCCCGGCCCGAAGGAGGATCGGCTGCGACTCACCCGGGCCACGCAGGCGAACCTGTCGCCGATCTTCTCGCTCTTCTCCGACCCGGACGGGAACGCGTGGAGGGCTCTCGAGCCGGCGACGCACGCACCGCCGTGGGGCGAGGCGACGGACGAGGACGGCACCGTCAACCGGTTGTGGCGAGTGGCCGACCCGCACGCGATCGCGTCGGTGAAGGGCGCCGTACAGGGCGTCGAACTGCTGATCGCCGACGGCCACCATCGCTACGAGACCGCGCGCGTGTTCGCGGACGAGGTGGGAGGCGAGGGAGAGCACCGCTACGTCCTCATGTGCCTGGTGGCGCTCGAGGACCCCGGGCTGACGGTGTTCCCCACGCATCGCCTCCTCAGGAACCTCCGGCCCGACCAGCAGGAGGCGCTGGCCGAGGCGATCCGGCGCGACTTCGATGTCCACGAGCTCGGCGACACGCAGGATCTCGCCCCGCCGTACGAATCCCGGGTCACCCTGGGCTACATAGATGCCCATTTCCGCCGGCCGTTCAGGCTCACGCTGAAGGACCAGGCGATCGCGGATGCGGCGCTGCCCGAGTACGCCGAGCCGTATCGCCGGCTCGACACCGCCGTGCTCGAGGCGCTCATCCTCAAGGGCACGCTGGGGATGAGCGACGAGGACATCGACCATCTCACCGGTCTCGGCTACGCCCGCAACTTCGACGAGGCGCTCGGCCTCGTGCAGGACGGGGAGTACGACGCCGCCTTCTTCATGGCCCCGACGCCGGTGGACCAGGTTCAAGCGGTGGCCGCCTCCGGCGAGAGCATGCCGCCGAAATCGACGTACTTCTTCCCGAAGGTCCCGACCGGCCTGGTGTTCAATCCACTGAGCGATTAGCCCCAAGGGCGGCGCTACGCTCCGCGAACCCTGGCTACGCGAGACACGGAACAGACGATGAAGGCCATCGCCCGCCGCACATCAAGGGACACGCTGACCCACCGGATCGAGATCCGCCAGCACGAGGTGGTGGCGGATGAGCCGCGCGACGACGGGGGCGAGGACGCCGGGCCGACGCCGCAGGAGCTGCTCGCCGCCAGCCTTGCCGCGTGTACGGCGATCACGGTCGAGATGTATGCCAAGCGCAAAGGCTGGGATCTCGGCCGAGTCGAGGTGGGGTGCGATTACACCGCGCCCGAACGGGGCCGACCCACGATTTTCGAGCTCGTCCTCAGGCTGCCCAGCGCGTGCAGCGAGGAGCAGGTGGAGAAGCTGCGGGTGATCGCGGGCAAGTGCCCTGTGCACCGCACGCTCACGGGGGAGGTCCGCTTCGAAGAGCGTGTCGAGCTGATCGATCGCGCCTCGGCTCAGCGCGGGTAGCGACCGCCGTCGATGACCACGACCTGATTGGTCAGGTAGCCGTTTCGGAGAATGGCGAGGGCGAGGTCGGCCACCTCCTCTGGCTTGCCGACCCGCTTCACCGGGACCGAGCGCGCGAGCTCGGACGTGACGCTCGGGAGCATCGGCGTGTCGACGAAGCCGGGCGCGACTGCGTTAACGGTCACCCCATCGCCGGCCACGCGCGAGGCGAGGAAGTGCGTGAGCGCATTGACTCCCGCCTTGGAGGCGGCGTAGTCCGGTCCCACGATCCCGCCCGTGAAGGCCGCCACGGACGAGACGAACAGGATGCGGCCGTACCCGCGCTCCCGCATCCCCGGTAGCGCCGCCTGCGCGAGCAGGAAGGGCGCGCGGAGGTTGATCGCGATCGTTCGATCGAACCCCTGCGCGTCGATCTCCTCCCACGCCGTCCCGTGCGCGATCCCGTGATTTACGACCAGCACGTCCAGCGGTCCCAATTCGCTCTCCACCTCCCCCACCAGCCGTCCCGGCGCCGCCGGATCCTCCAGGTCGGCGGAGAACGCCCTGCCCCCGAGCTCGCCGGCCAGCCGCTCGGCCGCCTCCGCGCTCGAGCCGTAAGCGATCGCGACGCCGGCGCCCGCGGAGGCCAGCGCACGGCAGATCGCCGCCCCGATACCGCCGCTCCCGCCGGTGACGAGCGCCACGCGACCGCCGAACGCGCCCGCAGGCGAGCTCAAGCGACCACCTCGACCCCGGCCGCCCGCAGCTCTTCCACCGCGCGCTCGCCGTCGCCCGGCTGGACCTCCACGGCACGGGTGGCGTCACGGTGCACGATCACCTTCCACCCGGCGCGGCGCGCTTCCAACGCGGTCGCCCTCACGCAGTAGTCGAGCGCCAGTCCCGCCACGTGCACGGTGTCCACCTCGTGCTCACGCAGCAGTCGCTCGAGCTCGGTTGCCTCGAAGCCCGAATACCCCTCGAGCTCGCGCGCCTCGCCCTTATCCACGACCGCGTCGATCAGCTCGCGCTTCACTCCGGCATGTAGCTCAGCGCCGGGTGTTTCCTGGACGCAGTGCACCGGCCACGGTCCGCCGTAGGCGCGAAACGAGCTGTGGTCGGCCGGATGCCAGTCGCGCGTGGCCACCACGAACGGGATCCGCTCCGCCAGATCGTTCACGGGCTCGATCACGCGATCGCCGTCGGTCACCGCCAGCGCCCCGCCCGGACAGAAGTCGTTCTGGACGTCGACCACGATCAGAGCCTCCATCCTCGCGCAATATAGTCACGCGATGGCACAGCACATCGAGCCGGTCCGCGACGAGCTCCGGCGGGTGCTGCTCAAGGTGGAGTCGGCGATGGCGCTCGACGTCCTCGGGCGCACGGACGCCGCGGTGCTCGTGCCGCTGTACCTGAGCGAGGGCGAGCTTCGCGCGGTGTTCACCAAGCGCCGAGACGACCTGCGCCGCCATCCCGGCGAGATCTCGTTCCCGGGCGGCCGCTACGACGAGGGCGAGCGCGACCTCATCGCCACCGCGCTGCGCGAGGCCGAGGAGGAGATCGGGCTGCCGCCCGACGCCGTCGAGATCGTGGGCGCGCTCCAGCCGACGCCGACCATCGCCACCGGCTATGCCGTGTACCCGTTCGTCGGGATGATCGAGCCGCGCAGTACCTGGACGCTGAGCGCGCGCGAGGTTGCCGAGGTCATCGAGTTCTCGCTGCGCGACCTCCTGGCCGGCTACGACCGGCGCCGGCTGGTCCGCCGCGGCGTCCCCATCCGGACCGAGACCTACTTGGTCGGCGAGCACCTGATCTGGGGGGCGACGGCCCGGATCCTGTCCGACCTGTTCGACCGGATCGGCCCCCTGGTCAAGCAGGGCTGAGCACGCCCTCCACCGCGTCGGCCGCCGCGGCCGCCCACGCCTCGAAATGCGCTGGGTCGGCGTCCAACAGCGCGTAGGGAATCCGCGAGTCCTCGCAGAACGCGCCCACCCGCGCTGCTCCGCCGGACAGCAGCGCCTCGTCGACGGTTCCGGCCGCCTCGTAGACGAGCCCGCGCACTGTCGAATCGAGGATTCGCGTCAACAGCATGTCCAGGCGCGTGCGATGCAGCGCCTCGAGCGCCACCTGGTCCCCGGAAGCCGACCCGAGCAGAACGCACACGGCTCCGACGTGCTCGAGCGCCGGGGCCAGCGTGGCGATCCGATCCGGGTCGCCGAGGACCGCCTCCACTCCACGTTCTTCCAGCTCGCGCACCCGCTCCGGATCACGGGTCGTCCCGCGCACCACGTGGCCGCGGCTCGTCAGTGCGCGCGCTAGAGACAGACCCCGGCATCCGCAACCGATTAGCAGGCAGCGGGCCAAGCGGCGGCAGCGCGCTCAGTTGTCCTGCGGCGGCTTGGACCCGGGCTTGTCGGTGCCCGCGGCGGGACGCCCGTGCTCCTCCTGCGCCTCGGCCCGTGTCCGCTCCGGGAGCCCTCGCCGGCGGCGCTTGGCGTTGGTCGCCTCGAGCAGCTGATCGAGCTCCCGGTCGGCCAGGTAGCGCTCACGTCGCCGTTGCTGCTCGGCCGCGTCTCGCTGCACCCGTCGCTCGTAGTCCTCGGCGGTCACCTGGGCCTGACCCCGCGAGGCGCGGCGCGCGTTGTGCGCCAGCATCATCTGGTCGAGGTCGAGAGCATCGAGCTCCTCGCGCGTCTCGGTGATCTGGCGGGCAGATCGAAGGCCGAGCTGCTCGAGCCCTGAGCCCGGGTAGTAGACGCCGAGCAACACGATCGCCACGGCGAACACGACGAACGCGACGATCAGGATCAGGGCGAACGGATCCACATGGGGAGTCTACTCGCCTTCAGCACAGCTCACACACCTTTTTGGCGCAACTCCGCGCACGGTCGAGTGTTCAAACGATCGTCCCAAAGCCATCGTCCGGTCTGGGAGCCGGGAAACCGGCGGTGGCGACACATATCAACAAGCAGTGAGGAGGCTTCATGCGCTTGCGCTTCGTCGTGCTCGCGTCGCTGCTGACTGCGCTCGTCGCCGGCATAGTTCCTGCAGTCGGCAACGCTGCGCCGCGGCATAACCACGGGCTAACCATCAACGCGCTCCCGCACTCGATCCAGGCGGGGGAGAGCGTGCTGGTGTACGGCCATCTGAAAGGTGGCACGGTGGCACACCAGCCGATCGTGCTCTACCAGCACCTCGACGGCTTCCGCGGCGGTTACACCGCGGTCGCGAACACGACCACCGACTCCAACGGGTTCTACGACTTCACCGAGAACAACGTGCTGACCAATACCAATTGGTTCACCCGTGGCCCGAGCGGGACGCACAGCCGCACGGTGTCCGAGCGGGTTGCCGCGCTGGTGAGCACGCCCACCCCGAGCACCTCCACTCCCGACACCAACCACCGCGTGGTGTTCAGCGGCACTGTCACGCCTCCTGTCCACGCCGGAGATCGCGTCCTGCTCCAGGAGCAGATCGGCTCGAGCGACGACTGGCGGACGCTCAAGGTGGCGCACCTGAACCGGGCCTCCGCGTACGCCATCGCCTACCGGTTCCGCACTCCGGGCGAGCGCGACATCCGGGTGGTGTTCCCCGGCGACCGGCGCAACGCCAAGGGCGTCTCCGATGCGGTGACGGTCACCGTTCAGCAGACCCAGGTGAAGGGGTTCACCATCAACACCTCCTCGCCGACCATCCAGTACGGGAGCTCGGCGCAGATCACCGGCGTGCTCGACAAGCCGGGGACGACGACCCCGGAGCCGAACACCCCCATCACGCTGTGCAGCCGCACGCCGGATCAATCGCAGTTCACATGCGGAACCGTGGGGATGACCGGCAGCGACGGAAGCTACAGCTTCACCGTCTCGCCGGCGCACAACACCTACTACGAAGTGCGTACGAGCCTGCCGCCCAAGCGCCATACCGCGCAGCTGTTCGAGGGCGTCAAGGACATCGTCACGATGACCGCCAGCTCGAGCACGTCCACCGAGAACGGGACGGTCACGTTCACCGGCACCGTCACCCCCGACAAAGCCGGGCACAGCATCTACCTCCAGCGCCTGGGCAAGGACGGCGACTGGCACACGATCGAGATCGGTCAGGTCAGGCACGACTCGACCTATCAGTTCAGCTGGACCTTTGGTGGCACCGGCACGCGGGAGTTCCGCGCCCGGATCACCAGCGGTGAGAACAATGTCGGCGCCGCATCGCCTCCGGTGACGGTCACCGTGGGCCCGGCGTCCCCATCGGCGCTGCCGCCGGCCTCCTGAGCCACGCCCCCCCGGGCAGGCAGCTCCCCAACCCGGCCCCCGGCGGTCTCTCCGCCGGGGGCCGGGCCGTTCTCAGCGACGTTTCACCCGTTGACCGCCCACAGCCGCCACCGGCCGGGAACCCCCTTGAGGTCGCGTTCCCCTCGGTCCTCGAACTCGATCCCCGACCCTACGACCAGGTCCTTGACGGTCCCGGAGACCAGCACCTCTCCCGGCTCCGAGCACGCCAGCACGCGCGCGCCGATGTGCACTGCGATTCCACCCACGTCGTCGCCGATCAGCTCTATCTCCCCGGTATGCAGTCCGCTCCGCACCTCCACCCCGAACTGAGACCGCGCGCCCTCGTGGACGGCCACCGCGCATTGGATCGCCCGAGCCGGGCCGTCGAAGGTGGCCAGGAACCCGTCGCCCAGCGTCTTGACGGCCCGCCCCCGGAAGCGCGCCAGCTCCCGCCGCACCGCCACGTTGATCGACTCGAGCAGCTCCCGCCACCGGCGGTCCCCCAGCTCCGCCGCCTTGCTGGTCGAGTCGCAGATGTCCGAGAACATCACGGTGGCCAGGATCCGGTCGGGGTCCGGCGGGCGCCGGGCGCCGGTGAGGAATTCCTCCACCTCGTCGAGTAGCCGCTCGTCATCGCGCCCGAAGTCGAGCGTCGCCTCGCCGGGAAGCTCCTTGTAACGAGCTCCCGGGATGTGGTCGGCGAGATACCGCGTGTGGCGAATGTCGACGGCTTGGTCGCGCGCTCGGTGCACCACGAGCGTTGGCGTCTGGATGCTCGGCAGGACCGCCCGCACGTCCACGTCGGCCACCATCCGCATGAACTTCTCGGCCGTGCCGGGACTGGCCGCCAGCCGTTCCAGCCGCGCGAACCACGCGCGCAGCTCCGGATCGCGGGCGACGCCCGGGGCCACCGCCTCGAGCCGCGAGCCGTCCCCCCAGTGGACGCCGGCGCGTAGGTCCGTCTCGCGCTCCTCGCGGCTCGGAGGCCACTCGTAGTCGGGTGCCCGCGACATCCGGGCCATCGCCTCATACAGGATGAGCGCCGTCGTCCGCTCGGGATGGGTGGCCGCGAACAACGCGGCCATCGCGCCGCCATCCAGTTGCGCGAACAGTGCCGCCTGCTCCGACGCCGCGGCGTCCATCACCGCCTTCACGTCGTCCATCTGCTCCTCGAGCGTCGGTGCCCGCAGCACCGGGTCCGACAGGCCGGTCCCCCGGCGATCGAAGATGATCAGGCGGGAGAACGAGGCGAGGCGCCGGAAGTACCGCGCCACCCTCGGATGCTCCCAGTAATGCTCGACCTGGGAGATCCATGCCGGCACGTACACGAGGTCGATCGGACCGTTGCCGATCACCTGGTAGGCGATGTGATGCTCGCCGCTGAGCGCGTACCGGGTTTCGGGCGCCATGAACGGAGGCTACAAACCTGCGTTCGTGTAGCTTCCAACGCCATGGACTTCGAACTGACGGACGAGCAGCGCTTGGTCCGGGAAACGGCCCGCTCGTTCACCGACAACGAGATCGTCGAGCGCGCGCGCGAGAACGATCGCAACGAGCGCTTTGACCCGGAGCTGGTGCAGAAGATCGCCGACCAGGGCTATCTCGGCGCGATCGTGCCTCGGGAGTACGGAGGGGCGGGCCTCGACTACCTGACCTACGGGTTGATCGTCGAGGAAGTGGGCCGGGGCGACTCCGCGATGCGCACGGTGATCTCGGTCAACACCTCGCTGGTGTGCTCGTCGATCATGCGCTGGGGGTCCGAGGAGCAGAAGCAGCACTACCTGCCGAAGCTGTGCTCAGGCGAGTGGCTCGGCTGCTTCGCCCTGACCGAGCCCGACACGGGATCCGACGCAGCCAACCAGAAGACGCGCGCGCGCAAGACCGACTCAGGCTGGGTGATCAACGGCGCGAAGATGTTCATCTCGCTGGGCAATCACGCGAAGGTCGCGCTGGTGTTCGCGCAGACCGATCCGGACAAGAAACATCGTGGCGTGGCCTGCTTTCTGGTCGACACCGACCAGCCGGGCTTCCAGCCCCAGGAGATCCACCACAAGATGGGCCTCAGGGCGTCCGACACGGCCGCGATCTCGCTCGACGACGTCGAGTGCCCCGACGACGCGATGCTCGGCGAAGTAGGTGACGGATTCAAGATCGCCATGACCGCGCTCGACTCCGGTCGGTTCAGCGTCGCGTCGGGCTGCGTCGGGATCTGCCAGGGCTGCCTGGATGCGTCGGTGCGCTACTCAAAGGAGCGCGAGCAGTTCGGCCGGCCGATTGCGGCGTTCCAGTTGGTGCAGGAGATGCTGGCCGACATCGCGCTCGAGACCGAGGCGGCGCGGATGCTGGTGTGGCGCGCCGGATATCTGAAGGACGCCGGCAAGCCGAGCACGACCGAGACCTCGATCGCCAAGCTGTTCGCCACCGAAGCGGCGCAGCGCGCAGCCAACACCGCGATCCAGGTGCACGGCGGCTCGGGCTACGTCGACGACTACCCGGTCGAGCGCTACTTCCGCGACGTCCGGGTGACCACCCTGTACGAAGGAACCTCCCAGATCCAGAAGCTGATCATCGGCCGCGCGCTGACGGGCATCAACGCGCTCGTGCCCTCGTGAGCAACGGCGCCAAAGACGCCCCGAGCGTGATCGGCGTGGTGGGGGCGGGGACGATGGGCGCCGGCATCGCCCAGCTCGCCTGCGCAAACGCCGGCGCGCGCACGCTGCTGCACGACCCGATCGCACAAGCCCTCGGCAAGGGCGCGGACGGAATCAAGGCGCGCCTAGAGCGGGGCGTCGAGCGCGGGCGCCTCACCGAGGAGCAGGCGGAGCAGGCGATCGAGCGCCTGCACCCGACCGAGGACCTCGAGGACTTCAAGGACGCCGAGCTCGTGATCGAAGCCGCGCCCGAGAAGCTCGAGCTCAAGCGCGAGCTCTTCGGCCGCCTCTCGGGCGAGATCGTCTCCGAGGACTGCGTGCTTGCCACCAACACCTCGTCGCTGCTCGTCACCGCGGTGGCCAATGGGACCAAGCACCCCGAGCGGGTGGTCGGGATGCACTTCTTCAACCCGCCGCCGCTGATGGCGCTGCTCGAGGTGGTCGCGGGCGAGCAGTCGAGCGAGGCGGCCGTGGCCACGGCCCGCGCGGCCGGCGAGGCGATGGGCAAGCACGTGATCGTCGCGGTGGACGGCCCCGGGTTCCTGGTCAACCGCTGCAACCGGCCGTGGGCCCTCGAGGCGCTCAAGCTCCTCTCCGAGGGCGCTGCGAGCCTCGAGGAGATCGACCGGATCTGCCGCCTCGGCGGGGGCTTCCGGATGGGCCCGTTCGAGCTGATGGACCTGGTCGGCGTCGACACCGGGCTCGACGTCTCGCGCTCGTTCTACGAGCAGAGCTTCGGCGAGCCCCGCTGGCAGCCCTCGCCGATCAGCGTCAAGACGGTCGCAGCCGGACGCCACGGGCGCAAATCGGGACGCGGCTACTACGACTACAGCCAGGGAACCGACAAGTACCGCGACCCCGACCCCGATCCCCCGGCGGCCGGCGGTGGCGACGGGCTGGTCGTGATCGCCGGCGATTCGCCGCTCGCCCACGAGCTCGCCGGCGCGGCCGAAGAAAGCGGCTGGTCCGTCGCCGGTGCGGCCGAGGCTCCAGACCAGGAGCCGCCCTTCCTGATCCTCGACCTGACCGGCGGCGAGGAGCCGGAGGCTCCGCTCCAGGGCGGCCCCCAGGCGATCTGCTGCGCGGCCGGGTCGCTGGCCGCGCTCGACCCGGGCGGAGCCGCGGTCGGCTTCCACGTCCTCCCGCCGCTCGAAGAGACAAAGCTCGTCGAGTTGACGAAAGGCCCCGACAGCGCCGCCTCGGCCGCCGATGCCGCCGAGCGCTTCTTCGCCAGCCTGGGAAAGCTCACCACGTGGGTCGAAGACGCCCCCGGCCTGGTCCTTGGCCGGATCGTCTGCCAGGTGATCAACGAGGCGGCGTTCGCGATCGGCGAGGGTGTGGGGAGCGCCGAGGACGTTGACGCCGGGATGGTGCACGGGCTCAACTATCCCCGCGGCCCGCTCGGCTGGGCCGACCAGGTCGGGCTCGACCATGTGCTCGCGGTGCTCGACGGCCTGTTCGAGGAGCGCCGCGATCCCCGGTACCGGGCAGCGCCGCTGCTGCGCCGGCTCGCCTGGTCGGGCCGGCTCGGCATCCAGACCGGGGAAGGTTTCCTGAGACACGAGGAGCACCACCAGTGAGAGCAGTCACCTTCCAGGCCCCCTACGAGGTCGCGCTCGACGAGCGCCCCGAGCCCGAGGTCCAGTCCGTCGACGACGCGGTCGTGGCGATCAACGCCAGCGGCATCTGCGGCTCGGACCTGCACATCTACCACGGGCGCGTGAAGATGGCCCCCGGGTTCACGATCGGCCACGAATTCGTGGGGACGGTCACCGAGGCCGGCGAGCAGGTCACGCGCGTGCAGCCCGGCGACCGCGTGCTCGGCTGCTTCAACTCGGCCTGCGGCACGTGCTTCTTCTGCCTGCGCGGCGCCTACCACAAGTGCGACCACTTCCGCGTGTTCGGCCACGGCGAGGCGCTCGGATCGCTCCAGGGCACCCAGGCCGAGCAGGCGCTCGTCCCGATGGCCAACCTGACGCTGCGCAAGGTCCCCGACCACGTCTCCGACGACGTGGCGCTGTTCGCGGGCGACGTGATGGGGACCGGCTACCACGCGATCTACGAGGGCGGCGTCCGGGCCGGGGACAGCGTGGCCGTGCTCGGGCTCGGGCCGGTCGGGCTGTGCGCGGTGCAGGCCGCGATCGGCGCAGGCGCCGGTCCCGTGCTCGCGATCGACACGGTCGAGGACCGGCTGAACGTCGCGCGCCAGTTCGGGGCCATCCCGATCCACCTGACCGAGGAGAGCCCACGCGACGTGGTCCGGGAGACCACCGGGAAGCGCGGCGTCGACGTGGCTGTTGATGCGGTCGGCCACCCCGACGCGCTCGACCTGGCGATCCGACTGGCCCGCAAGGCCGGCACGGTGGTGGCGATCGGCGTGTACGCCGAGCGCTGCGAGGTGCACATGGGGCTCGTGTGGATCAAGGCGCTCACGCTCAAGACCGGCCACGCCAACGTGATCGCCCACGTGGACCGGGTGCTGTCGATGCTCGAGGCGGGATCGCTCGATCCGACTCCACTCGTCACCCATCACATGAAGCTCGACGAGGCCCCGGACGCTTACGCGCTCTACGATCGGCGGGAGGCCCTGAAGATCGTGCTTACGCCCTAGGAGGAGCCTGAGATGTCAGTCACCGAACTACCCGAGCAGCTGTCCGCCGCCGCCCGCGCCTTCGTCTCGCAGACCCGCGAGCTCCTGATCGATGGCGAGCACACCCCCGCCAACGACCGGCGGGAGTTCGAGACAGTCGACCCCGCCACGACCCGGCCGATCACGAGCGTGGCCCAGGCCGGACCCGAGGACGTCGACCTCGCCGTGGCCGCCGCCCGCCGCGCGCTCGAAGAGGGCAAGTGGGGGAGCGCGTCGGCGGCCAAGCGGGCGAGAGCCTTGAACCGGCTTGCCGACCTGGTCGAGGCGCACGGCGAGGAGCTCGCCCAGCTCGAGTCGCTCGACAACGGCAAGCCGGTCAAGATCGCCGGCGCGGTCGACCTGACCCAAACCGTGGCCTGGCTGCGCTACTACGCGGGCTGGGCCGAGCGGATCACGGGCGACGTGCTGCCGGTCCGCGCGCCCGACATGCACTGCTACACGCGCAACGAGCCGGTCGGCGTCTGCGCCCAGATCATCCCCTGGAACTTCCCGATGCTGATGGCGGCCTGGAAGCTCGGTCCGGCGCTGGCCGCCGGCTGCACGGTCGTGCTCAAGCCGGCCGAGCAGACGCCGCTGACCGCGCTGCGGATCGGCGAGCTCGCGCTCGAGGCGGGGATCCCGAACGGCGTGCTCAACGTGGTGAGCGGCGACGGCGAGACCGGAGCCGCGCTCGTCGATCACCCGGGCGTGGACAAGGTCGCGTTCACCGGCTCGACCGAGGTGGGCCGCGAGATCGGGGCCAAGGCCGGGCGGGCGCTCAAGCGTGTGACGCTCGAGCTCGGAGGCAAGTCGGCCAACGTTATCCTCCCCGACGCCGACCTCGACGCCGCGATCCCCGGATCGTTCATGGGCATCTACTTCAACAGCGGCCAGGCGTGCAACGCGGGCAGCCGCCTGTTCGTGCACCGCGATCAGTTCGACGACGTGGTGGCCGCCCTGGCCCAGCGAGCGGAGAAGTCTCGCATCGGCCCAGGTCTGGATCCGAGCACACAGCTCGGCCCGGTTGTCTCCCGCGAGCAGCACGAGCGCGTGATGTCCTACATCGAGTCCGGGCGCTCCGAGGGCGCCGAGCTGGTGGCCGGCGGCAAGGCGGCCGAGGGCGAGGGCTACTTCGTGCAGCCCACGCTGTTCAGCGCCACGAGTGACGAGCTGCGAATAGTCCGCGAGGAGATCTTCGGGCCGGTCCTGGTCGCCCTCCCGTACGAGTCGCTCGAGGAGGTGGCGGCCCGGGCCAACGACACCGATTACGGCCTGGCTGCCGGCGTGTGGACCCGAGACGTGGGCAACGCGCACCGGCTGGCCGCGCTGCTCAAGGCGGGCACGGTGTATGTCAACTGCTGGGGCGAGGTCGATCCCGCCGCCCCGTTCGGCGGTTACAAGGCCTCGGGCATCGGGCGCGAGCATGGCCGCGAGGGCCTCGACGCCTATCTGGAGACCAAGACGGTCTGGACGAAGCTGAGCTGATCCGGGGCCGGGCTACGCCTACGCAGGCGCGTCGATCTCAGCCTTGCCCTCGAGGAACGGCGTGTCGCGCAGGTACCACTCGGCGTCGAGCGCGGCCTGGCACCCGGAGCCGGCGGCAGTCACCGCCTGCCGGTAGGTGTGATCGACGAGGTCGCCGGCCGCGAACACGCCGGCCAGGTTGGTCAGCGTCGAGCGGCCCTTGGTGACCACGTAGCCCTCTTCGTCGGTCTCGACCTGCCCCTGGACGAGCTGCGATTGGGGCTCGTGCCCGATCGCGATGAACGCGCCGCCGATCGGCAGCTCGCGCGTGGACCCATCACCGGTGTGGCGCAGGCGCGCGTGGGCCAGCGAGCCGTCGTCGGAGGGCACGAACGCCTCGACCGCGTACGGGGTGACCCATTCGATGTTGGGGATCGCGCGGGCTCGCTCGAGCATGATCTTCGACGCTCGGAAATCGTCGCGACGGTGGACGATCTCGACCTTCGAGGCGAACTTGGAGAGGAACATCGCCTCCTCCATCGCCGAATCGCCGCCACCCACGATGATCGTCGGCGCGTCGCGGAAGAACGCGGCATCGCAGGTCGCGCAGTAGCTCACCCCGCGCCCGGACAGCTCGGCCTCTCCAGGCACGCCGAGCTTGCGGTGCTCGGCTCCCATGGCCAGGATCACCGCGCGGGCCAGGTGGACGTCGTCGCCCATGAACACCTTGTGTACGCCTCCGTCCTGAGCGAGCTCGACGTGCGTGACGTCGTCGGTCTCGAGCCGGGCGCCGAACTTCTCGGCCTGGTCGCGGAAGCGCTGCATCAGGTCGGGGCCCATGATCCCGTCGGGGAAGCCCGGATAGTTCTCGACATCGGTGGTCTGCTGAAGCAGCCCGCCCCAGGCGAAGCCCTCGATCACGAGCGGCTCGAGGTTGGCCCGCGCCGTGTAGAGCGCGGCGGTGTAACCGGCCGGTCCGCTGCCGACGATGATCACGTTCTCGATGCGTTGACTCATAACTTCACAAAGTATAGCTAGCGGGGGCCGCCTCGAGTGCCCGGAGCAGGCGCAGGGCCGGGCGCAGGAGCGGGCCCACCCGCGGCGCCTGGAAACGCACGATCTCGGTGAGCGCGGCGCCCGCCAGCAGGTCGGCGGCGTAGTGCTCGCCGAGGTAGACCAGCGCGAGGCCGAGCGTGCCCGCGTAGAGCCACCCCACCGCGCCCGCGAGCGGCCCGGTTTCCGCCAGCAGGTGAGCCGCCATGAGCGAGGTGGCGAAATGTAGCGACGGCATAGCGGCCAGGGGATTTCCTCCGAGGACATCGTAAAGCGCGGGCCAGAGGTCACCCCAGAACTGTGGGCCGTACTCGATCATCATTCGCCGTACCTCAATCGGCCGGTCGCGGTCCTCGAGGTGGCCGTGTTGGGCGGCCCACCAGGGCGGAGCGGTCGGGATCGCCCAGTAGAACACGGCGCCGATGTCGAACACGGCGTACATGCGCGCGGCGGCGGAGGGGATGCGGTCGGGGTCGCGGAGCAGGATGTAGCCCAGGCTCGCGTGCGGGACGGCGAACCACACCCAGTGCGAGAGCACGAGCACCCGCTCGAACCGGCTGATCGAGCCGGCCTTGGCGAAGCCGCGCTGGAGGCGGACCGTGGGCGTCACGCCCAGGCCCAGCAGCCTGTCGATCGCGATCGGATAGGAGACACGCACCCGCGCGTCGAGGCGCTCGGGGTTGTCGTGGGGCATCTCGTACGCGGCCATGTAGGCCCACATGTTGAGCGCCGCCAGCCCGATCTGACGCGGCCTGCCCGGCCGCGCGACCACGTACAGGGCGGGGAGCGCGAGCACCGAGCTGCCGAGCACCAGCGCCGGGGGCAGGCGCAACCGCCTGCGCGCCGCCGGGGCCGCGATTCCCGCCGCGACGAGGGCCCAGGCGGTGACTCGGATGGCCCTCGACCGGCGCAACGGGCGGCCAGTATAAGGAGTGGCGGGCGGGTCGGATCGCCCCCCTCGTGGTTAGAATCCCGCGCCTTGCGACCCGACGTCACCGCCGCCAGACCCAGCCCGCGCCGGGCGCCGCTTCGCTTCCTCGCACTAGCCCTTGCGCTGGCGGCGGTCGCGTCGCTGGTCCTGGCCCCGAGCGCGCTGGCCAACTTCTTCACGCTGAAGGCCGGGGGCTCCAAGAACGCCAACGAGATCGCGTCGCTGTACCGGATCATCCTCTACATCGGCGCGGTCGTGTTCGTGGTCGTCGAGGGCGCGCTCATCTACTCGATCTTCAAGTTCCGCGCCAAGCGAGGCGCCCGGGCCGCGCAGATTCACGGGAACACCCGCCTGGAGATCAGCTGGACGGTCGCGGCCGCCCTGATCCTGGTCGTGCTGACGATCGTCACGTTCGCCAAGCTGCCGAGCATCATCAACCCGCCGGCCTCGAACCCGGGGGCGGTGCTGGCAGCCTCGACCACGCAGCCCACCGTGCCCAAGGGCAACAAGCTCACGGTCTGCGTGCAGGGCCGCCAGTTCATCTGGCGCTACACGTACGGCAACGGCTGCCTGAACAACGCGTACTCCGGCAAGCTCCCGTACTCGTTCACGGAGATGGTCGTGCCCGCCGGCGTCACGGTGCTGCTCGACATCCAGGCCAACGACGTGATCCACTCGTGGTGGATCCCCTCCCTCGGCGGCAAGGTCGATGCCGTCCCGGGCTACACCACCTACACGTGGTTCAAGGCCGACAAGGCGAGCACGCCGGGCCACGAGGTCATCTTTCACGGCCAGTGCGCACAGCTGTGCGGCCGGGGTCACGCCGCGATGGTCGCCACCGTGCGGGTCCTCAGCCCCACTGATTTTCAGGCCTGGCTGGCGCAGCAGCAGCGCCTGATCCAGCAGGCCAACGCGCAGGTCACGCAGCTCCGTCAACAGCTCACCTCGAGCGGAAGCCTCTAGGAGACTCATGAGCGCGATCACCGAACGAGCGGCTCGCCCCCTCCCCCAGGTCGTCGCCCACGACGTGGTGCGGCCGCGGCAGACCAAGCGCTGGATCGACTGGGTCACCACGACCGACCACAAGAAGATCGGGATCATGTACCTGGTCACGACCTTCGTGTTCTTCCTGCTCGGCGGGGTCGAGGCGCTCCTTATGCGCGTCCAGCTGGCCGAGCCGAACAACACGGTCCTGTCCGGCCAGCACTACAACCAGTTGCTGACCATGCACGGGACGACGATGATCTTCCTGTTCATCGTGCCGGTGTGGGCCGGGTTCGCCAACTACTTCCTGCCGCTGATGATCGGGGCGCGGGACATGGCGTTCCCGCGCCTGAATGCGCTCTCCTACTGGCTGCTCCTAGCCGGCGGGATCGTGTTCTACGCGACGCTGTTCTGGCAGCCGCCCGAGGCCGGATGGTGGAGCTATCCGCCCCTCTCGAGCATCCAGTACTCGCCGAGCGCCGGTCAGGACGCGTGGATCTTCCTGATCCACCTCACCGGCATCTCCTCGCTGCTCGGCGCGATCAACTTCTACGCCACGATCGTCAACATGCGCGCGCCCGGGATGAGCTGGGGCCGGCTGCCCCTGTTCGTGTGGGCGATCCTGGTCTACGCGATCCTGCTGATCGTGGCGCTCCCGGTGGTCGCCGCCGCGGTGACGATGCTCCTGACCGATCGCCACTTCGGAACCCATTTCTTCGACCCCACGCTGCACGGATCGCCGGTCCTGTGGCAGCACCTGTTCTGGTTCTTCGGGCATCCCGAGGTGTACATCCTTGTGTTACCCGGGTTCGGGATGATCTCGGAGATCATCCCGGTGTTCTCCCGCAAGCCGATCTTCGGCTACAAGGCGGTGGCCGCCTCGACCGCGGTGATTGCGTTCCTCTCGACGCTGGTCTGGGCCCACCACATGTTCGTCTCGCCGCTGCCGATCGTGGTGCTCGGCTTCTTCATGCTGAGCTCCTTCCTGATCGGGATCCCCACCGGAGTCAAGATCTTCAACTGGGTGGCCACGCTGTGGCGCGGCTCGCTGGTGATGAACACGTCCCTGTTGTTCTGTCTGGGGATGATCTCCAACTTCCTGATCGGCGGGATCACGGGCATCTTCCTGGCCACCTTCCCGGTGGACTGGCAGGTGAATGACACTTACTTCGTCGTCGCTCACTTCCATTACACGATCATTGGCGGCTCGGTGTTCCCGTTGATGGCGACGATCTATTACTGGTTCCCGAAGATGACCGGGCGGATGCTCAACGAGCGTCTGGGCAAGGTGTCCTTCTGGCTGACGTTCATCGGCTTCAACGCCACGTTCTTCGTCCAGCACGCGCTCGGGCTATCGGGAATGCCGCGCCGGATCTACACCTACGGACCCAACCTGGGCTGGTCGACCTACAACCTGATCTCGACCATCGGCGCGTTCGTCCTCGCGGTCGGGTTCGTGCTCACCGTGATCAACGTCGCGATCTGTTACAAGCGCGGGGCGATCGCCGGGCCGGACCCGTGGAAGGCCAACACGCTCGAATGGTTCGTCTCATCGCCCCCGCCCCCGAACAACTTCGACGTGATCCCGCGCGTGCGCTCGCTCGAGCCGATGCGTGATATCCGCCGCCAGGTCGAGCGCCAGACCGGGGTGACGCAGAAGACCGGCGGCAGCGAGCAGTTCGCGCGGATCTAGGGACGTTCGGGGAGCCTCGCCGGCCATGTCAGGTTCCACGATCGGCTCGCTCGCGGCGCCCGTCGCGGGCGGGGCGGCGTCCGGCGCTGCCTCTGCCGAGGGTCGGTCGGCCCGGGCCCGCCAGGTTCTGGGCGACTACGTCGAGCTGACCAAGCCCAAGGTCCAGTCGCTGCTGCTGTTCACGACCATCACCACGATGGAGATCGCGGGGAGCCCTTCGGTCGGCCGGATCGCCCTGACCTGCCTGGGCGGCTATCTGTCGGCCGGCGGCGCCGGCGCGGTCAACCATTGGTATGACCGCGACATCGACGCTTCGATGAAGCGGACGGCGGGGCGCCCGGTGCCGGCGGGGCGGGTGGCGCCGGCTGCCGCATTGTCGTTCGGGCTGGCGCTGGCGGGGCTGTCGTTCGCGCTGCTGTCTTTGGCGGTGAACGTGCTTGCCGCCGGGTTGGCCCTGGGCGGTTTCGTCGGGTACGTCGGGGTTTACACGATGTGGCTCAAGCGACGGACGCCGCTGAACATCGTGATCGGTGGAGCGGCCGGGGCGATGCCGCCGCTGGTGGGCTGGGCGGCGGTGCGCGGCTCGGTGGCCTGGACCGCCGTGTATCTGTTCGCGATCGTCTTCTACTGGACCCCGCCGCACTTCTGGGCTTTGAGCCTGCTGATGAAGGACGAATACGCGCGGGTGGGCGTGCCGATGATGCCGGTGGTGCGGGGCGAGCGCGAAACCCGGCGCCAGATCGTCCTGTACACGCTCCTGCTCTACGCGATCTCCCAGCTGCCCTTCTGCGCCGGCGAGTTCGGGCTCTTCTACCTGTTCGCCTCGATGGGGCTCGGGCTGGCGTTCGTGGCCGGCGCGGTCTGGCTCTACCGGCGGGCCGACCGGCGCACCGCGCTGCGGCTGTACCTGTTCTCGCTCGCCTACCTGGCCCTGTTGTTCGGCGCGATGGTCGCCGACGTGAAGTTGTAGGATCCGGCGGCGTCGATGGACCGAAAGCTCGCCCGCAAGAACCTCCGCTTCGGACTGCTCGCCGGCTTCGCGTGCCTGCTCATGTTCGGGATGACGTTCGTCGCCGCCGCGATCTACGTCCACCCATGAGCGAAGTCCCGGAAGACGCACCGCCGCTCGGCGAAGAGGTCCACATGCCGGGGCCGAGCATCCTGCCGTTCGTGACGGCGATCGGCATCACGCTGATGGTCATCGGGACGACGATCAACTGGCTCTTCTCGGGCATCGGGCTCGCCATCTTCCTCGTCGCCGTCGGCATGTGGATCCGGGACACCCGACGGGACATGGCGGCGCTGCCCGGAGAGCACCGGCACTGAGGCCGCCCGGCGCGGCCGGGGCGTCCAGGGCGGTCGGTGCGGCCGGCGCGTCCGGGGCGGCCAGGGCCGCCCTCCCTCCTCAGGACTCGGCCGCGGATGCGCCGGCGGGGACCTCGCAGCTGGCTCCGTCCCCGGTCCAGCAGCGCACGATGTCGCGCATGGAGAGGATCCCGGCGAGCTCGCCGCCGTCCACGACGACCAGATGGCGAAACTGCCCGCGGATCATCGCCGCCGCCGCGCGCTCGAGGGACCAATCGGGCGAGGCGAACGTGAGGTCGCTGGTCAGATGGTCGGCCACACGCTCCTCGTCCGGGTCGGCGCCGTTGCCCAGCGAGAGCAGGATGTCGCGCTCCGTGATGACGCCCGGGCCGGGCGCCTCCGGATCGATCACCACGGCCGCGCCGACCTGACGGCGGCACATCGCGGTGGCAGCCTCGCGCAGGCTGTGGCCAGGCCCGATGGTCAGTACCACATCCGTCATGCCTTCGCGTACCTGCATGCGCTCCTCCCGGGCTAGCTTGCAACGATTGGCGCAATCATAGTGACTCGCCTCTGCCCATCGAAAGAGTCATTCAGGGGGCCGTGGCGAGGGCCCGCTCGCGCCGCCTGGCCCACCCTGGCCGGCACCTCGTTCGTCCCGCAGAACCCATAGGATGCCGGCCGGAGTGACGAGCGAGGCCCGAGCAGACTGGGGACCCGATGCGTAGGCGGCCGATCATGTCGATGGTGCTGTTCGGCGTGGTCCTGACCGCGATTGGCATCGTGATCGGGCTGCTCATCCCCTGGTTCCCCGCGAACGCCTCGACTCAGGCCGGCAGGGTCCACACGCTCTACTACGTCCTGATCATCGCCACGATCCCGGTCTTCGCGCTCGTGGTCACGGTCATCCTATTCTCGGCCGGGCGCTTCCGGATGCGCCCTGGAGACGAGCTGAAGGACGGACCGCCGATCCACGGCAACACCAGGCTGGAGGTTGTGTGGACCGCGGTCCCGGCCGCCCTGATCGTCGCCATGTGCGCCTACGCCTACACCGTGCTGCGCTCGAACGAGGCAACCAAGAAGAACGCGATGACGGTGAACGTCACCGCACGGCAGTTCGCGTTCGAGTTCTCCTACCCGTCCGCCAACGGCAAGACCGTGGTCTCGCCGGTGCTCTATCTGCCCAAGGGCCAGCCGGTCGTGTTCAAGCTCCGCTCCTACGACGTCATCCACAGCTTCTTCGTCCCCGACTTCTCGGAGAAGCTCGATGCTGTGCCGGGCATCGTCACAACGCTCCGGGTCACTCCGACCCGGCTCGGCGACTACCCGGCGGAGTGCACCGAGCTGTGCGGGGCCGGCCACGGGCTGATGAGGGCGGCCGTGCGCGTCGTCAACCCCCAGGCGTTCCAGACGTGGCTGAGCCAGCAGCAGGCGAGTGCCGCTCCGCCGCTCGGCGCGCCGCCCGCCTCCGCGCAAGGCATATACGGGAGCGCGGTGCCCGGCGGGTCCGGCGCGTCGTCCGCCTCCTCGTCCTCCTCCTCCTCGTCGTCGTCCTCCGCCTCGTCATCCTCGTCGTCCTCCTCGTCATCGTCGTCGAGCTCGGCGGGAGGGGCCAGCGCGTCCGCGGGCAAGGCGCTCTTCGTGGGGTCCGGGGGCTGCGGCGCGTGCCACACCCTGGCCGCGGCGGGTACCACCGGAACCGTGGGACCCAACCTGACCCAGCGACTGGCGAGCGACTGCAGCCTGCCCGCGTCCAAGAAGATCCGCGGGGCGACTCTGACCCGGTGTATCACCACCGCGATCGAGCATCCGTACGCCTTCATCCCGACGGGATTCCGAGCCGGAGTCATGCCCCCCACCTTCGCCCAGACCCTCAGTCCGACGCAGATCCAGTCGCTTGTCACTTTCCTGGCGAGCGTGACAAAGTGAGGGGTCCGATGCAGATGTTTGGCTACGGGAAGGAGCTCTGCTGATGGCCACGGCAACCGCAGCCCCCGAAACGACGGCCGAGGCGCGCCGGACGCGCATGCCGCTCCCACCGAAGCTCCGCGCGCCGGGCTGGTACCGGGCAGCCCTGTTCGAGGTCCTCGGATTCGGGTTCTGCCTCGGGCTGACCGTCCTGATCCGGTGGCTGATGCATCAGCATCCCGTGGTCGACGGCCACGCGATCACGATCGTCGCCCTGCTCGGCGTTCCGCTGTTCTTCATGGTCGGGCTGGGGGTCGCCGACTACTGGTTCTACTGGATCGCCGGGCGCGCCACGCGGGCGGAGGACCACTCCCAGCACGGCGCCTACTCCTGGCGCGACTACTTCCGCGTCAACACCGACCACAAGGTGATCGGCGTCCAGTACACGGTCACCTCGTTCTTCTTCCTGTTCGTCGGCGGGATGCTCGCCATGCTGATCCGCGCGCAGCTGTCCAAGCCGGGCATGCAGTTCCTCACCCCCGAACAGTTCAACGGCGTGTTCTCAGTCCACGCCTCGATCCTCATCTTCCTGTTCGTGATCCCGGTGTTCGCGGGGCTGGCGAACTTCGTGCTGCCGCTGATGATCGGCGCGCCGGACATGGCCTTCCCGCGGCTCAACGCGCTGTCCTATTGGCTGCTGCCGATGGCCGGGATCATGATGCTGATGAGCTTCCTGGCTCCGGGCGGCGCGTTCGCCTCGGGCTGGACCGCCTACGCGCCGCTGTCGACCACCCAGCCGCTGGGGCAGTTGTTCTTCTCGATCGGCGTGCAGCTTGCCGGCGCGTCGTCGATCGCCACCGCGCTCAACTTCCTGGTCACGATCATCACGATGCGGGCACCGGGCATGAGCTTCTTCCGCATGCCGCTGCTCGTGTGGGCCAACTTCTCGACCTCCCTGCTGGTCGTGATCGCCACTCCGTTCATCGCGGCGTCGCAGTTCTTCATCCTGCTCGACGTCTCGCTGCACATGCACTTCTTCGACGCGTTCGTCGGACCCGCCAAGAACGGCAACGTGCTCATGTATCAGCACGTGTTCTGGTTCTACTCCCACCCCGCGGTCTACATCATGATGCTGCCGGGGTTCGGGATCATCTCGGAGATCCTCGCGGTGAAGGCACGCAAGCCGATCTTCGGCTACCGGATGATGGCCTTCTCGCTGCTGGCGATCGTGGTGCTCGGCTTCACCGTGTGGGCCCACCACATGTTCGTTTCGGGCATGTCGCCGTGGATCCGGATCCCGATGATGATCACCACCGCGATCATCGCCATCCCCACCGGGATCAAGGTCTTCTCCTGGCTCGCGACGTTGTGGCGCGGCGTGCTCCACATGGACACGCCGATGCTGTTCGCGCTCGGCTTCCTGACCATGTTCACGTGCGGCGGGATCAGCGGCGTGATGCTGGCCATGATCCCGTTCGACGTCCACGTCAGCCAGACGTACTTCATCGTCGCCCACATCCACTACGTGCTCTTTGGCGGGTCGCTGATGACGATCTTCGGCGGCGTCTACTACTGGTTCCCGAAGATGACCGGGCGGATGTTCGACGACCGCCTGGGCAAGCTGCACTTCTGGATGACGTTCATCTTCGCCAACCTGACCTTCGGGCCGATGCACATCATCGGACTGCAGGGCATGCCGCGGCGCGTGGCCGAGTACGCGGCGAAGTTCGCCGACTGGAACCTGTTCATCTCGATCTGCTCGTTCATCCTCGGCCTGAGCATGCTGATCTTCCTCTACAACATCGTGGTGAGCTGGCGCGGCGGCCCGCGGGCCGCGGCCAACCCGTGGCGCGCGCTCACGCTCGAGTGGCAGGTGTCCTCGCCGCCGCCGGTGTTCAACTTCGACGCGGTGCCCACGGTGGTCGGCGGCCCCTACGAGTACGGGGTGCCGGGGGCCGTGCACGGGATCTTCAAGTCACCCGCCGAGGCCAAGCCCGTGGCCGCCGGCAGCTTCTCCAAGCCACCCAGCCAGCAGAGCCACCCGTGAGCGGCGAGCCGTTCATCGCGCACCGTACGGTCCTGGTCGTGGCCAACGAGACCCTGGGCGGCCGCGAGCTGCTGGAGGAGATCCGAAGGCGCACCGACGCCGATACGCGCTTCGTGCTGTGCGTGCCCCAGAACAAGCCCAAATCGGGCCTGGTCATCTACGACGATGCCGTGTTCGACGCCGCGCAGGTACGGGTCGACCTGGCGGTCGAGGTGGTCCGCGACATGGGCATACGCGCGATCGGCGAGGTCGGAGACCAGGATCCGTTCACCGCCACCCTCGACGCCGTGCACGAGTACCGGCCCGAGGAGATCATCATCTCGACGTATCCGGCGACCAGGTCGGGGTGGATGCGCCGCGACCTGATCGAACGCGTCACCGACGCCACCGGGCTCCCGGTGACCCACGTGGTCAACGACATCGACTCCGAGGGGCTGCCGTTCCACATCACATTGGCTGTGGCCAACCGGACGGCATCCGGCGACGAGCTGCTCGAGGCCCTGAAGGCCAAGGCGGATGCGTTCTCGCACCCGGACCGGCGGCAGCTGTTCATCCTCGTCGTGCCGGCCGAGGGCGGCCACGGCCACTCGCTTCAGCGAGCCCGCACGCGGCTGAAGCTCGTGCTCGACCGACTGCGCGTCCGTGGACTGTTCGCCGCCGGGATGATCGGCGATCCGGATCCCTATATCGCGATCACGAACGCGCTTCAGTACTTCCGCGTCGACGACATCGTCATCTCCACGTTCTCGGAGACGAAATCGGGTTGGCTGCGCAGCGACCTGATCGAGCGCGTGCGGCGCAGTAGCGGAAAGCCCGTTGAGCACGTCGTGCACAGCGACGAATCCGACACCGCCGCCGCGTAGGAGGAGCCGACATGGAAGCCGCCTCGATCGCCCACGACCACCACGGCCCGCCGCCCGCGCATCGCTCCTCGCGCGTCGAGGCGCCGATGCTCGGCATGTTGCTCTTCATCATGTCCGAGGTGATGATCTTCGGTGCGTTCTTCACGGCGTACTTCTTCATCCGCGTCGTGAACCACAACCCTTGGCCGGCACACGGGACGACGGTTCCCGAGGCCGTGGCGGGCGTCAACACGGCGATCCTGCTGTCCTCTTCGGTCACGATCCACTGGGCCCTCGTGTCGGTGAAGCGGGGCAACCGGTTCGGCCTGCGCGCCGGGATGGTCTCGACCTTCCTGCTCGGACTGACGTTCCTGTTCGTGCAGATCAACGAGTACATCCACATCGGGTTCCCGCCGCGGGCGTCCGGCCAGGCGACGGTCTTCTATTCGCTCACCGGCCTGCACGGCGCGCACGTGTTCATCGGCCTGTGCCTGCTGCTGATGGTCACGGTCCGTTCCTTCCGCGGCCACTACAGCGCCGAGCACCACATGGGCATGGAAGTGCCGGGGATCTACTGGCACTTCGTCGACATCATGTGGATCGTCGTCTACACGACGGTCTACGTGCTCTGACGGTCGTGCTGAATCCGCTCAGGTCCGAGGCCGATGCGTTCCGCGCGCTGCTCTACGCGGTCGTGGTGATCGCGGTGATAGTCGCCGTGGTGCTCGCGGTCCGAGCGCTCTCCTAGCCTCGCCCGCGTGGCACCATTGGGTGCGTGACGCCCAGCTTCGCGTCAGTTGGCCCGGTCGGCTCGATCGCGCTACCCGTCCTCTCTCTGGCCTTCTGGCTGCCCTACCGGGTCCGCGTGCAGACGCTTGCGCGGGACGGGCGCTCGGTCCCGGGGTGGCGCCAGGCGTGCTTCGCCGCCGGCCTCGTGGTGCTGGCGATCGCGCTCAGCCCGCCGGTGGACACGCTGAGCGACCAGCTCCTGGTCGTGCACATGGTCGAGCATCTCCTGATCGGCGACCTGGCCGCGCTCCTGATCGTGCTCGGCTTCACGGGGCCGCTGCTG
Source organism: uncultured Solirubrobacterales bacterium (assembly GCA_963818675.1). Classification (GTDB taxonomy): domain Bacteria; phylum Actinomycetota; class Thermoleophilia; order Solirubrobacterales; family Solirubrobacteraceae; genus Palsa-465. The sequence goes on along the minus strand of CAWFTE010000009.1, from coordinate 37,206 downwards.
GCGCCGTTGCTTCGCAACCGGTTCCTCGGCCGCCTGCGCGTGTTCACCCATCCGGTGGTGGCCGTGCTGGCGTGGGGCATCAACTTCTACGCCTGGCACGCGCCCCCGCTCTACCAGGCGGCGCTCCGCCACGACGCGCTCCACGCTCTCGAGCACGGCACGTTCCTCGGCTTCGGAATCGCCGTTTGGATGGCGCTGCTCGGGCCGCTGCCCAAGCCGGTGTGGTTCACCAACGCTTGGCGGCTCGTCTACATCGTGGTCGTGCGGCTGGTCGGCACCGTGCTCGCCAACGTGATGATCTTCTCGGGCACCGTCTTGTACCCCTACTACCGGGGCGGGGATGCGCACTGGCACATCAGCGCCATGGGCGACCAGATCGCCGCCGCCGGCGTGATGATGGTGGAGGAGAGCATCCTCACGATCTGCCTGTTCGGTTGGCTGTTCCTCAAGGTCGCGCGCGAGGGCGAGGAGCGGCAGAACCTGCTCGACTACGCTGCCGCTCAGGGACTCGAGCTCGACGAGCGGAGGGCTGCGCGCGCCGTCGCCGCCGGGCGGGCCGAGGAGCTGTGGGAGCGGCTTCGGTCGCATACGACCGCCGCGACCTGACGCGCCGGCGCCACCCGGCAAGGGCGTGGCGGCGGCCCCGAACGAGGTCGCCGGCTCGACCCCGGGCGCCCGCGCCTACTTCGCCGCCGTCGCGAGGAAGTTCACCAGTGCGGTGATCTCGGTGGGCGTGAGGGTGTGCCCGAACGTGCTCGGCATCACGCCGGCGTGGTAGCCGCTCGGGAGGTATGCGTACGGGCTGACGATCGCGGTGTGGATGCACTGCTTGATGGACGTTCCCCGGATCCGCTTCGACTCCGCGCTGGCGCAGTCGCTCGCCAGCCGCTGATCCAGGTCCGGGCCGACCGTGCCGGTGGTCCCCGCCGCGGCGAGCACGTGACAGGACCCGCAGCCGCCGACCCCGGTGAAGACCTTCTTCCCGTCCGCCGGCGTCGTCCCGGTCACTCCGCCGGCCAGTGCCAACTCCCCGGTGTCCTCGCCGGGAATCGCCGCCACGGCGGCGATGTAGGCCGCCACGTCCTGGGCCTTCTGGCCGTCGTAGAGCTTCGCCGGCATCACGCCGGTGGTGTTCGGATACCGGATCCAGTAGTCGACCAGGCCCTCGATCGAGGTGCTCTTGACGCCGTCCGTCCGATCCTGGCGGAAGGCATCGTCGAGGTTCGGTCCGATCGTGCCGGCCGTGTTCGCGTGGGCGAGCGTGTGACAGGAGCCGCACTTGGACACGAACAGGGTCTTGCCCTGCGCGAGATTGGCCGTTGGGTGCTTGATCGCGCACCCGCCCAGCGCGACCACCCCCAGCGTGATCGAGGCGACAGCGACGAGGCTCCGGAGTGCTTTGACCATACGCTGAGCGCGGCACTCTATCCAAGCCTGCGGCGTAGATGCCTCGCTGTGGGGCCGCCGGTGGCGCGTGTGTGGAGGCCCAGCAGCTCGCCGCGCCGGCCCGCCGCCGGGGAGCGCTGGTAGCATGGCCGCCCATGAGGACGCGCCAGAGGTACCGGATGCGGACGCCCTCTACCGGCCGCGATGTGATCATCGAGGCCGAGCCCGGGCGGACGTACGTCGATCGCGAGACGGGCGAGGAGCTGGAAGTGGTGGGACAGCTGCTCCCGCTGGCTCCGACGCCGTCCGAGCTTCCCTGGTCGATCGAGAACCTGCGCTTCTGCACCTGGTGCGATCAGCTCGTGCAGAGGGACCTGAACGACTGCCCCCACTGCGCAAGGCGCATGGATCCTCTCCCCTCCTGACGCCCGCGGGATGCCGGGTCGCCCTCGTTCGCTCCGGAGCCTCGCCACGTTCGCCGGCACGGTTCTGGCCGCGGCCGTGATCGCCGGCTGCGGCGGCGCTGGCGGGACCACCTCCGCCGATACCACGGGCGCGCCAACGCTGACGATTCCCGGCGGCGCGGCCGCCGCGGCGGCCGCGATCACATCGACCACGAGCACGACCACGACCGCCACCACCGCGAGCTCGGCTTCGACCTCGGGCGGGGTGTCCGCATCGCCCGGCTCGGCCAGCGGATCCACGGCGAGCGCCGCCTCGACGTCCTCGGCCGGCTCACAGGCCACGGGCACGCCCGTCTCGGGCGGGACGGGCTCGGGCGCGGCCACCAACTCGGGCGGCTCCGGTCTCGGCACCGGGGGGGCCACAGGCGGTGGCGGCACCGGGGGCGGCCCGGGGACGGGCGGAGGCGCTACCGGTGGCGGCACCGGCGGGGCCACGGGCGGTGGCACCGGAGGCTCGGGAACTTCGGGCTCCGGCTCAGGCAGCGGCGGCGCCGGACTCGGGTCCGCCTTCTGCCAGCAGAACCCCGGCGCCTGCTAGCGCACGTAGTTCTTGGGCGGGACCGGCGCCGGGATCACGTGGTCGCTGTACGCCGCGCCGGCGCCGGGATAGTTGCATCCGTACTGCGCGCTGCGGCCGACCGCGAGCTGGGCAGCGCTCGGGTTGGGCCGGCTGGCGCAGTTGCTCGACCGGCTCTCGCGGTAGGCGAGCTGCTTGGGCGCGCCGGCGTACAGCACCGGGGCCCACGTGGGCGTGGTGAGCGCGATCACCTCCCCCGGACTCACCTGGAGGCTCCTGGAGAGCGCCAGCTCGACCGCGCCACCGACGTATGAGCTGAGCGCATAGGTCGGGCTCACCGCAGCCACCGCCCACCGGCGCTGCTTCGCCGGCCCGACCGGCTTGAGCACGGTCACGAGGGCCTCCGGAGGGGCTCCGAACGCGCGGTCCAGCGCGGTGACATCCTTCGCTTGGCCCGCCTTGCTGCTCGCCAGTCGCGACAGCGCCACGGTGAACGAGACGAGGCTGCCGGCGCTCTTTACCGTCGTCGGGTACGTGGCGGCGCCGGCGATCGTCTCGAGTGCGGTGGTGTGCGCGAGCACCGCCGGACAGCTCGTCACCACGCTCTGGCTGGGGCACACCGATGAGCTGACCGAGCTCGAGGAGGCGGCGGATGTGACTTCGGTCGCCGAGTACTCCACGCGTGTTCCGGTGTAGTCGCACAGGTACTGAGCGCTCTGGCCAGGCGATTGCGCGGCGCTGCTCGAGGGGACTGCGGAGCAGCTGCTCGTACGGCTCTGGCGGTAGGCGAAGCTCTTGGTCGCGAGGTCGATCGAGAGGACGGGCGCCCAAGTCGACGTGGTGAGCGCGATCGTCTCGCCGGGCGCGACCGGCAGGCTCGTGGCGAGGGGGAACGTTACGACGTGTCCAAGCCACGGCTGAACGTGCACCGCGGGGCTCTCGGCGACCACCTGCCAGCGCCGCTGCGACTTGGGCCCCACGGGCTTCAACACGGCAAGGGCCACCCGCGTCGTTCCGCCGTAGGTGGAGTCGAGGTAGTGGATGTCCTGCTTGGTCGTGGCGGCGCTGCTGCTGAGCCGCGACAGCCCCACGGTGAACGCCACGACCCGGCCGGCGGTCTTGACCGTGGTCGGATATGCGATGCCGTCGCGAATCGTTTCCAAGGCGGTCGTTCGCGTGAGGATGATCGTGCAGCTGGCGGCCGAGACGCCCTTGGGACAACTGGGCGCGACCAGGCGGCTCGCCGTCGCCCCTAGCTCCAGCTCGCGCGCCGAGGCGACCCCGGGCGCCGCCGCCAGCGCCGCGCACACCGCCGCCAGCGCGCCGCACACCACCGTCAAGAGCAGGTAAAACCGTCTCATCTCAACCAATTGAACACGACCGTGGCCCCGCTAGTTGCGCGTGCGGTTGCAGAGGCGAGCGCAGCAAGCTCGCGCCGCATCGCCGCGCGCCCGCAGCGCGGGTGCACGATCGCATGCTGAGGGACGAAAGGGGCGGCGGCTTAGATCTTCGTGACGTTCACGGCTTTGGGGCCCTTGGGGCCGGCCTCCTCCTCATAGGAGACCTTGGATCCCTCAGCCAGCGAGCGATATCCGTCACCGTTGATGCCGCTGAAATGGACGAACAGGTCGCGCCCACCATCGTCGGGCGTGATGAAGCCGAAACCCTTATCGTCACTGAACCACTTGACGGTTCCCGTTGCCATGCACTCACCTTCGAATCCCACGTTTCGGACCCCCTGGCACTACCGTCCCAAGAAGGCCCCCTTCAAACCGCGGGAAACCTAGCAGGACAGGCGTCCGCACGGCGACCCCAGCTCGGCCGCCGCCAAGCCCACCGCTATCGCCCGCGAAATGTGGCCCGCCCGGGTCCGCGCTCGAGAAACGACTGGACCGCCCCGCGCAGGTCCTCGCTGTCGAACAGCCCGCCCGCGATCTCGCTCACCCGGTCGTTGGCGCGCTCGAGGCCTCCCTCCAGATACTCCCGGATCACCTGCTTGGTGGCGGCGTGCGCCAGCGGCGGGCCTGCCGCCAGATCCGCCACGAACTCGCGCACCGAAGCCGCGAACCGGTCGTCCGGGAGGACCCGGTTGACCACGTTCCACCGCTCGAGCGTCGCCGCGTCGTAGCGAGCCCCGGTCATCACGAGCTCGCGTGCCCGTCCGCTGCCGGCGCGCTCGGCCAGCCGCTGCGTCCCGCCCATGGCCGGCGTCAATCCCACGACGCGCTCGACCAGGCCGAAGCTGGCCGACTCCGCGGCCACGAGCAGGTCGCACGCGAGCGCAAGCTCGAACGCCCAGGTCAGGCATAGCCCGTGTGCCGCGAACACCGTCGGGCACGGCAGGCCCTCCACGTCGCGCGCCATCGCCACCAGGCGCTCGAACAGCGCCGTCGCGTCCGCAGCGCTCTCCTGGGCCGCGAACACCGAGACGTCGACGCCACCGCTCACCACCCGCCCTTCGGCGCGGAACAGCACGGCCCGCGGCGAAGCGTCCAGCACCTCCTGCACGGCGGCTTCCAGCGCCTCGTGCAGCCGGGCGTCGTAGAGGTTGAGCGGCGGCGAGTCGATCACCAGCACCGCCACGTCGCCGTCGCGCTCGACGCGCACCGGCTCGGTCGCGCTCATCGCAGCGAATCGGCTACGGCGGCGATCTCGTCCTTGTCGCCGGGCGAGGGATCCCAGGGCAGCCGCAGCGGGTCATCCGAGTAGCGCGGTATCACGTGCACGTGGAAGTGGTACACGGTCTGCCACGCCGCCTTGCCGCACGAGTTGAGCAGGTTGATCCCGTCGGCGCCGAGGCGCTCATGCACCCGCTGGGCGATCCGTTGCGCGGCGCCCATTACCGCCTGCAGGTCCTCGGGGCCGATCTCGAGCAGGTCGGTAGCGTGGCGCCGGGGGATCACGAGCACGTGCCCGCGAGTGGCCGGGCTGATGTCCATGAAGGCGATCGTGTGCTCGTCCTCGTCCACGATCTGCGCCGGCATGTCGCCGGCCACGATCTTGCAGAAGATGCAATCGTCGTCGCTCACCGGGCGGCAGCCTACCGATCAGGACGCCGGACCAGCTCCCGCGCCCGCTCGATCGCCTGCGCCGGCGAGCCGATCTCGCCGGCGAAGCTCGCCTCCTCCAGATCCTCCAGCAGCCTCCCCACCTCCGGGCCCGGGCGCAGCCCCACTGCGGCAGCCAGCTCGTCCCCCCGCAGCGGCGGTCGTGGCCGCTCCGTCCGCCACGCCAGCGCCTCGTCCAGCATGACCCGGGCCAGCTCCAGGTGCCGTGCAATCGCTTCTTCGGCCCCTCGCCCCCGCGTGGCCAGCCGGTCGGCCACGCTCAGGACGGTCACGTCCACCCCGACCGGCTCGCACGCCCGCAGGTAGTGGTAGATCGTCCGCCGGTCCAGAGGCATCCGATGGACCAGGAAGCCGAGACGCAGGTGGTGGCGCGCCAGATCCGCCACGAACTCGACCAGCCGCTGGCTCGCCCGCAGCCGTGCCAGCACCGCCGCGGCCATCTCGGCTCCCACGCTGTCGTGCCCGACGAACGTGATCCGGCCTTCGGATGTGGTCCGGCGCGTCGCGGGCTTGGCGATGTCGTGAAACAGCGCTCCCAGACGCAGCGCCTCTCCTCGCGTGAGCTCGTTGGCCAGCGGCTCCTCGAACACCCGGCGCAATGCATCGGCTCGAGTCTCCCCAAACCGCTCTCCCGGATCACGTACCAGCGCGATCATCTCGGCCAGCACCGCGCGCGTGTGCCCGTACACGTCGAGGTGGTGGAAATGGCTCTGCTCGACTCCTCGCAACTCGGCGAGCTCGGGGAGCACGATCGCCGTCGCGCCCACCTCGTCCATCAACGCCAACCCCTCGAGCGCGCGATCGCAAACCACGACCCGCTTGAGCTCGGCGAAGACGCGTTCCGGCGACACCGAGGCCAGGCCGCTCGCGGCGGCTCGCGCGGCCGCTCCAGTGGCCGGCTCCACTGCGAACGCGAGCTCGCAGCCCAAGCGCGCCACGCGCATAACCCGCAACGGATCCCGCTCGAACGCCGCAGCTCCCACCATCCGGAGCCGCGCCGCGCGCACGTCGCCGATGCCGCCGAACGGATCGACGTAGTCACCTCCGCGCACGGGCTCGGCGATCGCGTTCACGGTGAGGTCTCGATGGCCCAGGTCTTCTTCGATGCTCGCGCCGGCTATCGGCAGCACGTCGAGCTGCCAGGTTCGTTCGCGCGCGACGACCCGCCAGCCGCCGAACCCCTCCGACAGCCTGAACACGTGCGCATCGGTCGCACGCGCCAGTCCGCGCGCCACCCGTCTCGGATCCCCCACGACCGCGACGTCGTAATCCGAGGTCGGCCGCCCGAGCAGACGGTCCCGCACGGCTCCTCCCACCAGCCAGCCCTCGACGCCCAGCCCGGCGAGCGCGGCAACCGGGTCCTCCAAGCTCACAGCGCCGGCTCCCCATCGCGGTGGTAGACGCGCGGCACCCGCGCCGATATTCCGCACACCACCTCGTAGTTGATCGTCCCGATCCGGCGCGCTAGCTCCTCCGCGGTGACCCGTTCGGTGCCGCAGGCACCGATCAGCACCGCGGGATCGCCCACCCGGACCCCCGGAGCCGGCCAGACCCCGGCGTGCGTGCCTCCGAGATCCACGGTGATGTTGTCCATGCTGACGGTCCCCACCAGCGGATAGCGCCGGCCGGCGATCAGAACGTCGCAGTTGTTGGTGAGCGCCCTGCGGACCCCGTCGCCGTAACCGATCGGCAACGTGGCGATCCACGTCTCCCGATCGGCGACGAACTTTCGGCCGTAGCCGGCGCTGTCCCCAGGCTCAGCTCGCTTCACCGCTGCCACGTAGCTCTCCAGCTCGAGCGCCGGCTCGAGCTCGCGCAGCACCGGATCGTCGTGCATCGGGTCGCATCCGTAGATCGCGATCCCGCACCGCACCAGGTCGTAGTGCGACGCCGCCTCGCGCAGCGTGGCCGCGCTGTTGGCGGCATGGATCACCGCGCCGGGCGCCCGCTCCCGGATCGCTGTCGCGAACGCATCGAACCGCGCCAGCTGAGCTTCCAGGAACGACGGGTCCTCGTCGGCGGTGGCGAAGTGGGTCATCCCGCCCGCCAGCTCGAGCCCCTCCCCGCCCCCGGCCACCTGGTCGGCCACCGAAAGCGCCTCGGCCGGCTCGCGGGTTCCCAGACGCCCCATGCCGGTATCGAGCTTGACGTGCACAGGCACAGGTCCCGGGCGCCCGGCGAAGCTCACCGCAGCCGCCACGGCGTCGACGAACTCCGGCGTCCAGGCCACCACGTCGGCGCCCGCCGTGATCGCCACCGGCAGCTCCTCGCCGCTCAGCGCGCCCATCACGAGCACTCGCCCCGAGATCCCCGCCTCCCGCAGCTCCGCCGCCTCGTACGCCGTGGCCACGGCCAGCCAGCTCGCGCCCCCGGCCTGAGCGGCCCGCGCCACCGGGACAGCTCCATGTCCGTACGCGTCGGCCTTCACCACCGCGCACAGCGACGCGCCCGAGGCCAGCCCCGACCGCAGCCGCGCCACATTGCGCTCGATCGCGGCGAGGTTGACCCGGGCGAGCGCACGCAGCGGCATGGCGCCGCCTACCGAGCCGCGCCCCGGCGCCGTCCGGCGGGCGGCAGCGCGTGCGGAACCGCCGCGATCACATCGCGTGCGATCACGCCTTCGGAGCCGTGCTCCCGCGCCGCGAGCCGTCCCGCGCCGGCATGGACGAACACCCCGGCGCAGGCCGCGTGGAACGGATCCATGTGCTTGGCCAGGTACGCGGCGATCACCCCGGAGAGCACGTCGCCCGTGCCGGCGGTGGCGAGCGCCGAGGCGCCGCCACGGTTCACCCCGACCCGCCCCGCAGGCTCCGCCACGATCGTGTCATCTCCCTTCAACACCACGATCGCGCCCGACTCGGCGGCGGCTTGGCGCGCGCTCTCCAGCCGCCGGGCGCCTACAGCAGAGCTGTCCGATTCGAGCAGCCGGGCGAGCTCCCCGGCGTGGGGCGTGATGACCGTGGGCGCGGGACGCTCGGCGAGCGAGCCCAACCGCCCGGCGTGTGCGTTCAGGCCGTCGGCGTCGAGCAGCAGCGGCAACTCCACCTGCGCCGCGACCGTTCGCGCCAGCTCGAACGTCTCGTCCTCTCGCCCCAGGCCCGGCCCGAGCACGAGCGCGTCCGCCCGCCCCGCCCGCTCCAGGACCACTTCGGCCCCCGAAGCACGGAGCGAGCCTTCGGAGTCCGGCAGCGCCACGGTCATCACCTCGAGCAGATGCGCCTCGAACACCAGGTTCAACGACGCCGGGATCAGGGCGGTGACGTACCCGGCTCCCGCCCGCATCGCCGCCTCTGCGGCCATGCACACCGCTCCGGTCAGACCGGTCGAGCCTCCGCACACCAGCACGCTCCCGGCGGCGAACTTGGTCGAGTCCGCCTCCCGACGCGGCACCCCATCCGTGACCCGATCCGAGATCAAACCGACGCCCGGCTGTCCCGGACCGCCCGCGGGGATCCCGATGTCGATCACCCGGACCTCACCCGAGCAGCTCTTGCCGGGCGAGATCCACAGTCCCGGCTTGCTCGCGTGGAAGGTGGCGGTGGCGCGCGCTCGCACCGCCGCCCCGGCCACCTCGCCGGTCGACCCGTTGACGCCGCTCGGCATGTCGCACGCCACCACGACCGCGCCGGCGTCAGCGGCTTCGTTGACGGCAGCGATCGCCGAGGCCGCGGGTTCGCGCGGTTCCCCTGAGAACCCCGTGCCGAAGATCGCGTCCACCACGCCGGCGGCGCCCTCCAGTCGCGACGCCGAGAACTCAGAGGGCGGATCCCCCGGGAGCCGCCGCGCGTTCTCCAGCGCATCGCCGGACAGCTCGTCCACCGGCGCCAGGGCCAAGACCCTCACCGTCCGGCCGCGTTCTCGCAGCACCCGCGCGGCCACGTACCCGTCGCCGCCGTTGTTGCCCTTCCCGCACACCACGGCGACCTCGCCGCCCACCACCAGCTCGTCCACCAGGTCGGCAAGACCGGTGCCGGCTCGCTCCATCAGCTCGAGGCTGGGGATCCCGCGCTCGTCGATGGCCCACTCGTCGAGCGCCCGCTGCTCGGCGGCGTCCGGGAGCGGCTCGAGCCAGTCCGGGAGGTCCCTCATCAGGGACCCTTCATATCAGTCCGGACGGTTACTCGACCGTGACCGTCTTGGCCAGGTTCCGCGGCTGATCGACGTTAAGCCCGCGGTGGCGCGCGATGAAGTAAGCCAGGAGCTGGAGCGGGATCACGGCCAGCACCGGCGCCAGCATCCACTGGGTCCGCGGCACCGTGATCACCGCGTCGGCGTGCTGCGCCACGGCCATGTTGCCCTCGCTGGCCACCGCGATCACGTGCGCTCCCCGCGCCCGTACTTCCTGGATGTTCGAGATCACCTTCTCGAGCACGGGCGAATCGGTGGCCACCACGACCACCGGCGTGCTCTCATCCAGCAGCGCGATCGGCCCGTGCTTCATCTCCCCCGCCGCGTAGGCGTCGGTGGCGACGTAGGAGATCTCCTTGAGCTTCAGCGCGCCCTCGAGCGCCACCGGCAGCCCGACGTGCCTTCCCAGGTAGAGGAAGAACTCCGCTCGGCAGTGCTCCGCGGCCACGCGGCGCAGCCCGGCGTCGCCTTGCTCGAGCAGCTCGGCGACCAGGTGCGGCAGGTGCTTGAGCTCGGCGATCGTCGCTCTTAGGCCCTCCCCGGACAGCGTCCCGCGGAGCTCGGCCAGCCGCAGCGCGAGCAGGTACATCGCCACCACCTGGCTCACGAACGTCTTCGTCGCCGCCACCCCGATCTCCAGCCCGGCCCGGGTGTAGAGCACGCCGTCGGCGTCGCGGGTGGCCTGCGAGCCCATCACGTTGGTGATGGCCAGGACGGCGGCGCCGCGCTCGCGCGCGGTGCGCATGGCCGCGAGCGTGTCGGCGGTCTCGCCCGACTGCGAGATCCCGATCACCAGGTCTCCGCCGCCGACCACCGGGTTGCGGTAGCGGTACTCGGAGGCGATCTCCACCTCGACTGGGACCCGCGCCCACTCCTCGATCGCGTAGCGGCCGATCAGCCCGGCGTGATACGAGGTCCCGCACGCCACCACCACCACGCGCCGGATACCCCGCAGCAGCTCGTCGCCGATCAGGCCCAGGTCGCCCAGGTCGATGCCATCCTCGCGCGCCGCCCGCTCGCCGATCGTCTCGGCCACGGCGTCGGCCTGCTCGTAGATCTCCTTGAGCATGAACGTTTCAAAGCCTTGCTTCTCGGCCGTCTCGGGGTCCCAATCGATCTCGACCACCTCGCGCTCGACGCGCTCTCCCCCAGGGGTCTGGAACTCGACCCCCTCGGGGCGCACCACCACGATCTCGTCGTTCTCGATGTACTGGACCCGACGCGTCTCGCGCAGGAAGGCCGGTATGGCCGAGCCGATGAACTGCTCGCCCTCGCCCCGGCCCACGATCAGCGGGCATTCCTTGCGCGCCCCCACCAGCAGGCCGGGGTCGTCGGCGCTCATGGCAACGAACGCATAGTGGCCGCGCAGCTCGGCGTACGCCCGACGGACCGCCTCCACCAGGTCGCCCTCGTAGCGCTCGGCCACCAGGTGCGCGATCACCTCGGCGTCGGTCTCCGAGGTGAAAGTGGCCCCGCCCTCGATCAGACGGTCCTTGAGCTCAACGTAGTTCTCGACGATCCCGTTGACCACGATGTGGATGCGGTCGCCCGTGTCGAAATGCGGGTGGGCGTTCTCCTCGGTGACCCGGCCGTGGGTGGCCCACCGGGTGTGGCCGATCCCGGTGGTGGGCTGGGGGCGCTCGGCCACCGCCACCGCGTGCGAGCCCGCGTCCGCGTCGGCCCCGGCGTCGGCGCCGGCGTCGGCGCCGGCGGACCCGGTCCGGCCGCCCGCGTTGATCGCCCCGCGCAGCGCGCTCAGGTTGCCGACCGCTCGGACCGCGTCGATCCGGGCGCCCTCGAGCACCGAGATGCCGGCGCTGTCGTAGCCGCGGTACTCGAGCTTTTCGAGCCCCGCGAGCAGCAGCGGCCGCACCTCCCGGTGTCCGACGTAGCCGACGATTCCGCACATTCGAGCTGTCTCCTGTACTGGGTCAAGCCGCACCGGCGGCCTGCGTCCCCCGATCCAAGGAGCCGGAGGACGAGCCGGTCATGTTAGCCAGGCGCCAACGCGGCCAAGAAGTTCTCGCAGATCAACGTTTCGTAGAGTTCTCCGCGTGCGGAGGGATTTCGACGTCGATCCTGCTCGCCCTGCGGGGCGCTCCTAGTGCCGGGGATCCCGCGCCTTCCCCTGATCGGGGACCCCCTGCGCCGGATCGAGATCCCCGACGACCTCGACCAGATCACCACGATCGGGATGGAAGCCGATCCCGAGTCGCTGGGCGCGACCCGCGACCAGGTCGAGCGGATGTGGGGGGCGGCCGTGGGGCTCTACAAGACCGGCGTGCACCCGGCGCTCCAGCTGTGCGTGCGCCGGCACGGCGGCATCCTGGTCGACCGGGCCCTCGGCCACGCCAGAGGAAATGGCCCCGACGACGACGAGGACACCCCGAAGACCCTCGTCAGCACCGACACGCCGTACCTCGTGTACTCGGCGTCCAAGGCGGTCACGGCGATGGTCGTCCATCTGCTCCAGGAGAAGGGGGCGCTGGACATCCAGGATCGGGTGGCCAAGTACATCCCCGGCTACGCCAAGCACGGCAAGGGCGAGACCACGATCGGCCACGTCCTCTCGCACCGAGCCGGGGTGCCCACCCTGCCCAAGGAGATTCTCGACGTCGATCGGATCAATGACCGCGAGTTCATCATCAACGAGATCTGCGACTCGAAGCCGTTTGTGACGCCCGGCACGATGCTCGCCTACCACGCGGCGTCGGGCGGCTTCATCCTGGGTGAGATCGTCAGCCGGGTCGCCGGCAAGACGGTCCGCGATGTGCTCGCCGAGGAGGTCCTCGAGCCGCTGTCGTTTCGCTGGGGCAACTGGGGCGTGCACGAGGCCGACATCGACAAGGTCGGGCTCGACTACGTCACCGGCTCGCGGCTGTTCCCGCCGCTCTCGATGGCGGTCAAGCGCGTGCTCGGCATGCCCGTGGAGAGGGTCGTCGAGCTCTCCCACGACCGGCGCGTCCTCACCTCGGTGATCGAGTCGGCCAACCTGGTCACCACGGCCAACGAGCTCTCGCGCTTCTTCGAGATCTTCCGCGCCGGCGGCGAGATGGACGGCGTGCGGATCATGCAGCGCGAGACGATCCACCGCGCGCTCGAGGAGCAGTCGCGCCTCGAGCTCGACCTGTCCCTCGGCTTCCCCACCCGCTTCAGCTACGGGATGATGCTCGGGGCGAAGTACCTCAGCCCCTACGGTTTCGACACCGATCACGCGTTCGGGCACCTGGGGTTGATCAACATCATGGGCTGGGCCGATCCGGAGCGCGCGATCTCCTGCGGTCTCATCACCAGCGGCAAGGCCCTGCTCTACCCCGACGTTCCCCGGTTCTGGTGGGTCATGCAGACGATCTCCTCGACCATGCCCAAGGTCCCGGAGTCGGAGCGCCTTATCTAAGCTCGGCCGCTTTCGGGCGGTTTCGACGGCCTCAGCCGAAGGTGCCCTGAACGGCCTCGGCCAGCCGCCCGCACACCTCGTCTGTCTCCTCCTGGCTGGGCGCCTCGACCATCACCCGGATCAGCGGCTCGGTGCCGGACGCGCGAACGAGCACTCGCCCCCGGCCGCGCAGCTTGCGTCATTTTCGCGTCCGATCGCGGCTTGGACGCCCGGGTCGTCCATGGCCGCCGACAGCGAGGCTCGGTCGGCGGCGCGGATGTTGACCAGGCGCTGGGGCAGCTTCTCCATCGCGTGGCGCTCGGTCAGGTCGCGGCCGTCGAGCGCCTCGAGCGTGAGCAGAGCGCTGGCGATCCCATCCCCCGAGGGCCCGAACCCCAGCTCGATGATGTGCCCCGACTGCTCGCCTCCGAGCGCCCAGCCCCGCCGTCGCAGCTCATCGAGCACGTAGCGATCCCCCACGGCGGTCGTGGCCACCTGGATCCCGGCCGTCGCCATCGCGGTGTGGAAGCCGTAGTTGGTCATCACGGTGACCGCCACGCCGCCGCCGGGCAGCCGGTTTCGCGCGCGCAGGTGCAACGCGGCCAGCGCGACCAGCTCATCGCCGTCCACCACCGTGCCGTGGCGGTCTACGGCCAGGACACGGTCCCCGTCGCCGTCGAACGCGAACCCGGCGTCGTGGCCGCCCGCGCCCATGAGCTCGACCAGGCCGTCCAGATGGGTCGAGCCGCAGGCGAGGTTGATGTTGCGGCCGTCGGGCTCGTCCGCCAGCACCGTGACCTCGGCGCCCAGGCGCCGGAAGATCTCGGGCGCCGCGCGGAAGGTGGCGCCGTTGGCGCAGTCGAGCAGGATGCGCCGGCCGGCCAGCTCGAGCGCCCCGAAGCGGACCTGAAGCTCGTGCAGGTAGTCCTCGAGCGGGCCCTGGAACTGCCGCACCCGGCCGATCCGGGCCGGCGGCGCCGGCGTCTCGGTCAGCTGGGCTTCGATCTCGTGCTCGGTGTCGTCGTCGAGCTTGAACCCGTCGCCGGCGAACAGCTTGATCCCGTTGTCCTCGTAAGGGTTGTGCGACGCCGAGATGACGGCCGCCATGTCGAGCCCATGCCGGCGCACGAGCAGCGGCGCCGCCGGGGTGGGAAGCACCCCGGCCACCAGCGCGTCGCCCCCCGCTGCGGTGACCCCGGCGGCGATCGCCGACTCGAACATCTCGCCCGATTCGCGGGTGTCGCGGACAATCAGCACTTGCGGGCGCTCGGCCGGCGAGCGCGCCACCGCCGCGCGAGCCACCGACAGGGCGAGCTCGGCCGTCAGGAACTGCCCTGCGCGGCCACGGATGCCATCCGTGCCGAAAAGATGGCGCGCCAACGCAGCTAGCGCTTCGAGAACTGCGGGCGCTTCCGGGCCTTCTTGAGCCCGGCCTTCTTGCGCTCCTTGACCCGCGGGTCCCGGGTCAGGAAGCCGCGGCGCTTCAGCTCCCCGCGCAGATTGGGGTCGGCGACGATCAGGGCCCGCGAGATGCCGTGGCGGAGCGCGCCGGCCTGGGCGGCCACACCGCCGCCGTGCATCCGCGCGACGACATCCATCCGCGACTCGTAGCCCACCGTCTCGAGCGGCTGGCGGATCATCCGCTGGAGGGTCTCGCGAGGGAAGAACGTCTCGAGCGGCTTGCCGTTGATCGAGTAGCCGCCGTCTCCGGGCCGCAGGATCACCCGCGCCACCGCGGTCTTGCGCTTGCCCGTAGCCGTGTAGCGGGCGCCGGCGGCCAGATCGATGGCGGCGTCGGCGATCGGGAGCGAGTGGCGATCGGGCTCGTCGTCCTCATCGAGGGCGGCGGCCGCCTCGGCGTCGGCCTCGGCGGCGGCCTGGGCCTCGGCGTCGAGGAACTGCTCGCCCTCGGGCACGATGTCGGGGATCAGGTCCGCGCCCGGGATCTCCGGCTTGGCGCGCGGAGCGAGCTCCTCGTCTCCTCCTCGAGCTCCTCCTCGGCCGCCGGGGCCTGGGAGGCGGGGGCCACACCGGTTTCGGCCGGCGGTCCGGCGGACGGGCCCGCCTGGGCCGGGGGCTCGCCCTGGGCGTCCTGCGCCGCGGCCGAGTCCGGCGGTGCCTGGGCTGCCGTCGGCTCGGGCGGCGGGGCTGCCGCGGGCTCGGGCTCGGGCTCCGCGCTCGTGGGCGCCGGGGGTTCCACGTCGGGCTCGTCGGATGTGGCTGCGGACTCGGGCTCGGCGGCCCCGCCGGCGGTTTCGCTCTCGCCGGCGGTTTCGCTCTCACCGGCGGTTTCGCTCTCGCCGGCGGCCTCGCTCTCACCGGAGGCCCCACCCCCGCCGGAGGCGGTCGGGTCGGCGTCCGCCGGGCCCGGCGTGACGGCGTGGGTCTCCTCGACCGGCGGAGCCTCGCGGTCGCTGGGCTCCTCGTCCGGCCGCTGGTCCTCGGGCTCCTCGATCACTGCTCGATCTCCATCGGTTGCGGCTGCTGGGCGGCGTGCGGGTGCTCGGGCCCGGCGTACACCTTGAGCTTGGTCAGCTGCTTACGGGCCAGGCGGTTGCGCGGCATCATGCCCTTGACCGCGAGCCGGATGACCTCCTCGGGCCGGCGCTCCAGCATGTCGTTCAGGCTGCGCGAGCGCAGGCCCCCTGGATAGCCCGAGTGGCGGTAGTACCGCTTGGCCTGAAGCTTGTTGCCGGTCACCGAGATCTTCTTCGCGTTCACGACGATCACGAAGTCCCCCGTGTCCACGTGCGGGGTGTAGGCGGGCTTGCGCTTGCCCCGCAGCGCGTCGGCGATCTGCGTGGCCAGCCGGCCGAGCGTCTGGCCGGTGGCGTCGACGACGAGCCAGTTGCGCTCGCGGTCGATGGGTGTCGCGACGTAGGTCTTCATGGCACGCACAAGCCGCGCGTCATCGCGCGGCTGCGGGCAATGATAGTGCCCGCGCCGGAAAGCGCCTTGCGAGCGCGTACGCTGAGGGCGTGCGCGTCCTGATCGCCGTCCGCCGGGCCGCCCTGCGGGGGGCTTATGCCGGCCTGCGCGTGTACTGGTTCCTGGTCCGCCCCGAGGTGCAAGGGGTCAAGTGCGTGCTCACCAACGGTGACCACGTCCTGTTGGTGCGCCACACCTACGGGGGCCGGGAGTGGGACCTGCCCGGAGGCCGGACCCGTCGGGCCGAGCCGGCCCTCGCCACGGCCCGGCGGGAGATGCACGAGGAGCTCGGGGTGCTGATCGACGAGTGGGCGCCGCTCGGCGAGGTGGTCGGCACGATCGAGCACCGACGAGATCGCATGCAGTGCTTCCAGGCCGAGGTCCGAGACGGCGTGCTTCAGATAGATCGCGGCGAGCTGTCCGCGGCGCGATGGTTCCCCCGCCAGGCCCTGCCCGACGAGATCGGCTACTACGTGCGCGAAATCCTCGGCCGCGGCGCCGGGTAGAGCTACTCGGTCGGTCGCGGCGCCGGGTGGAGCTACTCGATCGGCCGCGGCGCCGGGTAGAGCTACTCGGCCGCGGCGCCGGGTAGAGCAGACCCCGTGTCGAGCTCGGAGGTCAAATCGCGCTTCAACAAGCTCGTCAACCAGCTCGACTACTCGATGCTGGTGGTGACCGCGGCGGGGGACGATGAGCGGGCGGGCTGCCTCGTGGGGTTTGCCTCGCAGGTGTCGATCAAGCCCCCGCGCTTCATGGTCTGCCTGTCGGTCAAGAACCGCACATTCCGGGTGGCGCGCGGCGCCGGCGTCCTCGTGGTGCACTTCGTCACCGAGGACGACCTTCGGTGGGCCGAGCTGTTCGGGGGCGAGACGGGGGACGAGGTGGACAAGTTCGAGCGCTGCTCGTGGCGCCCCGGCCCGGAGGGGGCGCCGGTGGTGGAGGAGCTAGAGAACTGGTTCGCGGGCCGCGTGCTCGAGCACTTCGACTTCGGCGACCATCACGGTTTCCTGCTCGAGCCGATCGACGGGCAGGCCGGCGGCGGCGATTCGACGCTCACATTCCACCGGGCCAAGCGGATCGAGCCCGGGCACGAGCCCTAGCGGGAGGGTGGGCGCGAAACGGGAAATATAGGGACGTTTCGCGCCCACCCTCCGTGTCTGGGCGGGCGCGCGGGCCTGGCCGCGCCAGCCCCTATTCCCACTCGATAGTGCCCGGCGGCTTGCTCGTGATGTCGAGCACCACGCGCCCGACGGGGCGGATCTCGTTGATCATCCGCGAGGCGATCTGTTCGAGCAGGTCATAGGGCAGGCGGGCCCAGTCGGCGGTCATGGCGTCGTCGCTGGTCACCGCGCGGATCACGATCACATTCCCGTAGGTGCGAACGTCGCCCTGGACGCCGACCGTGCGGATGTCGGGCAGCACGCAGAAGGACTGCCACAGCTCGCGGTATAGGCCGGCGCGCCGGATCTCGTCCTGGAGGATCGCGTCGGCCTCGCGCAGGATCTCGAGCCGCTCGCGGGTCGCCTCGCCGCCGACGATCCGGATGGCCAGACCGGGGCCGGGGAAGGGCTGGCGCCAGACGAGACGCTCGGGCAATCCGAGCTCGGCGCCCACGGCGCGAACCTCGTCCTTGAACAGCGTCCGCAGCGGTTCCACGAGCGAGAACTGGAGGTCCTCGGGCAGGCCCCCTACGTTGTGGTGGGACTTGATCGTGGCCGCGCCGGTGCCGCCGCCGGACTCGATCACGTCTGAGTAGAGCGTCCCCTGGACGAGGAACGAGACATCGTCGAGGCGGCCCGCCTCCTCCTCGAACACCCGGATGAACTCCGCGCCGATCCGCTTGCGCTTTTGCTCGGGATCGGTGACCCCGGCGAGGCGAGCCAGGAAGCGCTCGGACGCATCGACCGCGACCAGCGGGACGTGAAAGTGGTCGCGAAAGGCGGCGATGACCTGGGCGGCCTCGTTCTTGCGCATGAAGCCGTGGTCGACGAACACGCAGGTCAGCCGATCGCCGATCGCGCGGTGCACGAGCAGAGCGGCGACGCTCGAGTCGACTCCACCCGAGAGCCCGCAGATCGCCCGGCCCTCCCCCACCTGGGCTCGTATCCGCTCGATCTGCTCGTCGATCACCGAGCGCGGGTTCCAGGTCCGCTCGCACTCGCACGCTCCCTCGAGGAAGTTGACCAGGACCTGGTGGCCGTAGGGCGTGTGCACGACCTCGGGGTGGAATTGGATCCCGTACACACCGCGCTCGCGAGATTCGAACGCGGCCACGGGAGAGGCGGTCGACGCGGCCAGGGCGTCGAATCCGGGCGGGGCCGAGAACACCGTGTCGCGATGGGACATCCAGCACGACTGCTCAGCAGGGGTGCCGGCGAGCAAGCGCCCGGCCTGCCCGACCGTGAGCTGGGAGCGGCCGAACTCCCCGGTCTCCGCGCCCTCGACCCTCCCGCCCAGCTCGCGCGCGAGGAGCTGCATCCCGTAGCAGATGCCGAGCACGGGGATGCCGAGGTCGAGCAGGGCGCGCTCCAGCTGCGGCGCGCCGGGCTCGTACACGCTGGCCGGGCCGCCGGACAGGATGACTCCGCGCGGGCGCCGGCGGGCCACCTCGGCCGCGCCGGCATGGTGGGGCACGAGCTCGGAGAACACCCCGCACTCGCGGACGCGACGGGCGATCAGCTGCGAGTACTGGCCGCCGTAGTCGAGAACCACCACCTCTTCGGTGGCGGCGATGGGCTCTTCGGTTGCGGGGGCGACCGGGGCAGCCGCCGTCACGGGGCTACTCGGCGACACCGACCGCGGCCGCCTTGGCGCCCATCCCGACGCCCTGCTCCCGCTGGAGCTGCTTGCCCTCGGTCTGGAGCGCGGGCGCGACCATCAGCTCGGCGCGGTTGAACTCGGCGATGTCCCGGTAGCCAGTGGTGGCCATCGAGGTCTTCAGGCCGCCCATCAGGTTGAACGTGCCATCGTTCTCGCGCGCCGGCCCGCGGATGATCTCCTCGAGCGCGCCGTTCTGGGTGGTGGCAACGCGGGTGCCTCGAGGCAGGCTGGGATGGAATGTGGCCATCCCCCAGTTGTAGCCGCGGCCCGGGGCCTCGTAGGCGCGCGCGAGTGCGGACCCGAGCATCACCGCGTCGGCGCCGCACGCGATCGCCTTGGCGATGTCGCCGCCGTTGCGCATCCCGCCGTCCGCGATGACCTTGACGTAGTCGCCGGTCTCGAGCATGTGCTGGGAGCGCGCCGCGGCCACGTCGGCGATCGCGGTGGCCTGGGGAACTCCGATCCCCAGCACTCCACGCGTGGTGCAGATCGCGCCCGGGCCAACCCCCACGAGCACGCCGGCGGCACCGGTTCGCATCAGGTGAAGCCCGGTGTGGTAGGAGGCGCAGCCGCCGACGACCACGGGCATCGGGGCGAGGTCCCGGATGAACTCCTTGAGGTTGAGCGGCGGCCGGCTCTCATCGCGCGAGACGTGCTCGGCCGAGACCACGGTGCCCTGGATGACCAGGATGTCCAGGCCGGCGTCGAGCGCCACGTCGCAGTAAGTGCGGACCTTCTGCGGCGTGAGCGATGCGGCGGCCACCACGCCCTGCTCCTTGATCTCGGTGATCCGGCGTGCGATCAGCTCGGGCTTGATCGGCTCGCGGTAGATGTCCTGCATCTCGCGCGTGGCGATGTCCCGCGAGAAGGTGGCGATTCGCTCGAGCTGAGCGTCCGCGTCCTCGTAGCGGCAGTAGATGCCCTCGAGGTTGAGCACAGCCAGGCCACCGAGCTTGCCGATGATGCCGGCCGTCTCGGGCGAGACCACGCCGTCGAGCGCTGCTGCCAGGAGCGGCAGCTCGAACCGGTAGGGCCCCAGCGTCCAGGTGATATCGACGTCGTCGGGATCGCGCGTCCGGCGGGAGGGAACGATCGCGATCTCGTCGAACCCGTAGGCCCGGCGGGCCTTCTTTCCGCGCCCGATCTCTACTTCCATTGCGGCAGCGTAGTACGCGAGCCGGACGCGAGCAGCGCGGCGTTGGCAAGAGTTGAGGCGGCAACCATCGGGCCGTCGATGCTAGCAGCGGGAGGCGCCTCCGCCAGGGCGCGAAACCCCCCAATTAGCGGGCTGCTAGCCGATCTCGGCCCGCAGCTCGATGTGCTCCGCCTCCACCTCGGTAAGCAGGCGGTCGACCTTGCCCGGGTCGAGCAAGCCGGCGCCGAAGTGCTGGGTCGACTCGGCGCCGCAGGCCACTCCGTAGCGCAGGCACTCGACCGGCGAGCGGCCGGCGTAGCGCGAGGCCACGTACCCGGCCAGGAACGCGTCGCCGGAGCCGATGCTCGAGCGCGCCTCCTGCTCCTCGACCCGAACGCGGTAGAGCACCGGACTCCCGTCCTCATGGATCTGCGCGTAGCACCCGTCGCCGACGGTCATGACCGCCTCCCCGGCGCCCATCTGGATCATCTCCGCGACCGCCTGGGCGCGGTCGTCGTCGTCGTTGAACTCGTGACCCACAAGCTCCTCAGCCTCGAGCTCGTTCGGCGAGACGACGTGGGGCTCGGCGCGCACGGCCAGGCGCAGGGGGTCGCCATCGGTGTCGACGATCGTGGTCACGCCGAGCTTCTTTACCTCCCGGATCAGGCTGGCGTAGACGTCGGGCTCGATTCCGCGCGGCAGGCTGCCCGCGAACACGCACATGCTCGCGCCCTTGGCCAGGTAGAGCAGCTTGTCGCGGAACAGCTCGAGCTCCATGGCCGAGACGGATGGGCCGCGCTCGTTGATCTCGGTGTGCAGACCGGTAGTGGGATCGAGCACGGCGGTGTTCGTGCGGGACTCCTCGCGGATGCGCACGAAGTCGCTGAGGATCGCTTCGTGGCTTAGTGCCTCGACGATGCGCGTGCCCGTGGCGCCGCCGGCTAGTCCCGTGGCGATCACCGGCTGGCCGAGCCGCTTGATCGCCCGGGCGATGTTGACGCCCTTGCCGCCCGGCATCGTGGTCTGATCGACGGTGCGGTGCCGGCGGCCCGGCGTGAAGTTGGGGACTTCGAGCGTCTTGTCGAGGGCCGCGTTGAGCGTGATGGTGATGATCATCGCGAGGCTGCGGCGGCTTTTGCCCGGGTCCGCTGTCGGCGAAACACCGTGGCTCCGACAGCCGCCAAGAGCACCAGGATGAGCGGTAGCAGCGTAGATGGGCGTAACAGGAAGTCGCCCGCCACGGTGAGCGAGCTGGCGGCTGGGACAGCGCGTGCAAGTACGAGTGGGATGTGCGCGATCTGGCGACCCCCCGCCAGGACGGTGACCGAGCCGACCTGGGTGCCACGCGCGAGCGGTCCGGTGAGCTGCGCCGGGGCCTGGACGCGGAGGTGAATTCGCGTGGCCCGCGGGAGAACGTCAGTGAACGTGCTGGCGGCGGCGAGCTGCGCGCGCTGCGGGGACTGATACTGGATCGACGGTTGCGCCAGGACCGTGCCCGCCACGACGGGCGTGACCCTGTGGAAGTCCCGGAACCCGTAGCCGAGCAGGGCGAGGGTGTCGCCGTCGCGCTGGGCTTGCGTCGGGGTGTCGAGGACCACGCTGATCAGCGACAGGCCCGCCCGGGTGCCCGACCCGACGAGCACGTATCCCGCGTCCAGCGTATGCCCGGTCTTGATGCCCGTGATCCAGGGCACGCGCCCCACCAGGTCGTTGCGGTTCGTCACCTGGCGCACCGGACCGGTGGGCAGCGTCGCGCTCGGAAGCGCCACCGCGTGTGCGAAGAACGGCTTGTGGGCGAGCAGGAAGTTCGCCAGCTTGACCAGGTCCGCGGCACTCGAGTAGTTGCCAGGGGTGTCGAGGCCGATCGGGGTCGAATAGTGGGTGTGGGCCAAGCCGAGCTGGGCGGCGCGCGCATTCATCAGCCCCACGAACCGCGCCACCGAGCCGCCGCCGACGTTGAACGCCAGGTCCTCGGCCGCGTCGTCGGCGCTCGGCAGCAGCATCGCCAGCATCAGATCGCGTACGGTCATCCGCTCGCCCGGAACCAGCCCGATCTGCGAGTCGACCGAGGCCGGGTAGTAGTCGTTCTGGTTGAACGTCGTGCGCAGCGGGACCCGGTCGAGCGTGACCAGCGCGGTCATCAACTTGGTCGCGCTCGCGATCGCCAGCTCCCGGTTCTCGCCGTAGCCGTAGAGCTCCTGGCCGCTCCCGGCCACGATCAGCTCGGCGGCGTGGGCGCTCAGCTGTGGCGGCGACGCGACCGCGGCGCCGGCCTGCGCCGGGAGCACCACCGCGATCGTGGCGCAGGCGACCGCCACCGCCTGGAGAACAACTCGACGACGCGGCGCGGCGGGCATCACTTGCGCAAGGTCAGGTGCTGACCGGATTGCAAAGCGTTCGGATCGGTGCCCGGGTTCAGGGACTCGATCGTGGCCACCGGCACGTGCGTCCTGACTGAGATGCTGGATAGGCTGTCGCCTGGCTTGACGACGTAGACGCTCGGCTGGTGGGCCGTGGTGGTGCTGCGCACCGATCGTGTGGGCAGTATCACGCGCGGCTGAGTCGCCGAGTGGACCGTCTTCAGCGACCCGTGGACCACGAAGTAGGTGACCGTGATCGCCACGACGAGCGCGATCGGGGCCAGGTAACGCGCACGACTCCTAGCCACCATCGCCGCGCGATCTTACTGGCGGCGCGGGCCGCACGGAGCGATGTGCGGAATGCGCACGGTCAGGCCGAGAGCTCCCAGGCCAGCTCCCGCAGCCGGCGGGCTTCGGCGGAGGCGGCTGTGGCGGGATCGTTTCGGGCCGCGGTGACGCCGCCGCTCGGAGGGCCGGCGGTCCGCTCGTGCGCGCCGACGATCCCCCGCGAGGCCGACACGAGACCGCCCGCCCGCCCGGGCGCGAACGCGGGCGCCAGGTCCTGCACGCGTCCGCCCTGCGCGCCCACTCCGGGGAGCAGGAAGACCGCGTGCGGCATTGCGTCGCGGAGGAGGGCGAGCCGGTGGGGCGCGGTGGCGCCGACGACGGCGCCCACGTCGGCCAGGCCCGCCGACCCAACGCCCGGCGCGCCGGCCCGGGCAACCATCTGCGCCAACACCTCGCTGACCGTCTCGCCCCCGGTCAGCGCGCGCTCCTGGAGATCGCCGGCGCCGGGATTCGACGTGCGCACGAGCACGAACAGGCCCCGGCCGTGCTCGCGCGCAGCGCGCACCAGCGGCTCGAGCGAGTCGCTTCCAAGCAGCGGGTTGACGGTCAGGGCATCGGCGCCCAAGCCGGGGACGGGGCCGAACGGGGTCGGGGTCTCGCCCAGGAAGGCCTGCGCGTAGGCAGTGGCGGTCACGTCGATGTCGCCCCGCTTGCCATCGGCGATCACGAGCAGGCCGTGCTCGTGGGCCAGGTCCACCACCTCCTGGAGGGCGGCCCAGCCGGGCGAGCCCAGGCGCTCGAAGCACGCCACCTGGGGCTTGACCGCCACGCAGTCCCCAGCAACGGCCTCGAGCACCAGCGCGCAATGCGCCTTCACCGCCCGCGCGGCTCGCGCGGCGGGAGGCTCCCGCTCGGCGTGCGCGACGAGCTCGAGCGCGCGCGGCCAGAGCCGCGACGGGTCCGGATCCAGCCCCAGCACGAGCTGGGAGGCGCGGGTGGCGACGGCATCGGCGATCCGGTCGCCGAAGGCGGGCTGCGTGGGGGTCGCCGGGCCCGCCATGCCGCGGTCGCGCTCGACGCCGGAGTCCCGCGCCATGCCGCGGTCGCGCTCGACGCCGGAGTCCCACGCCATGCCGCGGTCGCGCTCCACGCCGGAGTCCCGCGTCACGCCGCGGTCACGCGCGATGCCGAGGTCGCCGCCGGCCCGGATGGGCGACCGCAACATCACCGCGCCCGCATCGGCCGCTAGTTGACCGCCTTCTTGAGCCCGGCGCCGGCCGTGAACTTCGGCACGCGGGACGCCGAGATCTGGATCTTCTCGCCGGTGGCCGGGTTGCGGCCCTCGCGCGCGCCCCGCTGGGAGACGCTGAACTTGCCGAACCCCGAGAACGACACATCGCTGCCGCGTTTGAGCGCATCCTCGATCGTCTCGAGGAACGCCTCGACGGCGTCGCCGGCGTCCTTCTTGGTCAATCCGGCGCGATCGGCAACCTGGTCCACAAATTCGGATTTCGTCACTTGCTCCCTCCTTCGAGGTAGTTGGAATGCCCGAAGCTAACAGGGCCGGCGGATGATCGGCCTTCTCCCCGGCGGGCCGGCTCGCATTGTGTCCACCTTGCACAATGAGCAGGCGACGAGTACTCAGAATATTCGCAATTTGCGATAGTCGCTCTCTCATGCTCCAGCACGTCACGCGCGAGATTCAGCCCGCCCAGGTGGACGATTGCGTGCGGTTCTACGGGGTCCTGGGGTTCGAGCAGGTGTCCCCGCCGCCCGGGATCGCGGGCCGCGCCGTGTGGGTGCAGCGCGCTGACACGCAGATCCACCTCATGCCGCGCGACGACGCCTCGCCACAGTCTGGACACGTCGGTATCGTGATCGACCATTACGAGGCGACGCTACGACGACTGCGCGAGGACGGCCACGAGGTCGATCCACGCCGCGAGCACTGGGGATCGCCCCGCGCGTATATCCGTGATCCGGCGGGGAACCTGGTTGAGGTGATGGCATGGCCTCCCGGAGGTCCCCCGGCATGAACCCGCCCGACTCGGCGATTACGGTGGCGCGGGAGCAGGACATTCCGGCCTCGTCGGAGTCGAACCCGGGCGAGACGCCGCCCCGGGAGGCAGCCGACGCGGGGTCGGCGCGCGACGCAGCCGCCCCGGCGCCGCCGCGCGCGGCACCCGACCCCCCGGCGCCCGCCCCCGACCAAGCCGACCCGGCCGCCGATCAGGGCCTACGGGCGCTCGGGCGTGCCGCGCTGAGCGAACACGATGTCGGCGGCGCTCCTGGCACGGCCGGCACCGCCACCGGTCAGGGCTCAGCCGGCGCACCCGCAGGGGGCACCGAGGCAGGCCGCTCCGACGAGGCGGAGAGGAAGAGCTTCGACATCGCACGCGTGGCATGGCTGGTCACCGTGCTCTCCCTCCTGCTCGCGGTCGCGATCCTGATGCTCAACGGCTATGCCGGTTACGCCGGCGTCACGCTCGCGGTCGCCCTCGCCGCAGCGATCAACCTCCTGTAGCGCCCGCGCCGTCGCGCGCCTCCTGGATCGCGCGCCAGACGCGCTCGCCGTTGGCCGGCATCTGCATGTGGCGCACCCCGTACGCCCCCAGCGCGTCGATGACCGCATTGTGGACCGCCGGCGTCGCGCCGATCGTGCCCGATTCCCCGATGCCCTTCGCCCCCAGCGGGTTGATCGGCGTTGGCGTCTCCATCTCCACGAGCTCGTACACCGGCACCTCCGCGGCGGTCGGCATGCAGTAGTTGACCAGATTGGCGTGCAGGGGGTTGCCGCTCTCGTCGTAGCGCATCTCCTCGTACAGCGCCTGCGCGATCCCCGCCGTGACCCCCCCGTGCACCTGGCCCTCGGCGATCAGCGGGTTGATGATCGTCCCGGCGTCGTCGACCGCGACCAGCCGCGTCAGCTCGACCGAGCCCGTCTCGGTGTCGACCTCGACCACCGCGAGGTGCGCCCCGAACGGGAACGTCGGCTGGGACGCCTCGAAATCGGTCTCGGCCGCCAGCTCGGCCAGCCGCCCCGCCCCGTGCAGCTGCCCGGCCAGCTCGGCCCAGGTCAGGCCGGGCTCGGGCGCACCGGCGACGTGGAAGCGACCGGCCGACAAGTCGAGGACCATGTCCGCGACCTCAGCCTCGAGCTCGGCCGCGGCGAGCTGCTTGGCCTTCTCCACGAGCATCTCCGAGGCCTGGCCCGCCGCCACCCCACCGATCTGGGTCGACTTGGAGCCGTACGTGCCGGTGCCCCGCGCCACTTGGTCGGTGTCGCCCTTGACCACGGTGATCTGCTCGAGCGGCAGCCCCGTGCGGTCGGCCACGATCTGGGCGAAGGTGGTCTCGTGGCCCTGTCCCTGAGAGAACGAGCCGGTCTTGACGATCGCGCGGCCGTCATCACGTATCTCAACCGCCCCGAACTCCACCTCGCTGATCCCGTTGGTGATCTCGACATAAGCGCTCAGGCCGATCCCGAGCTGGCGCGCCGCCCCGTCCGCGCGCCGCTGCTCCTGCTCGCTGCGCAGATCCGCGTAGCCGGCCGCATCCAGCACCAGGTCGAGCGCGCGGCCGTAGTCCCCGATGTCGTAGTGAGCACCGGAGGCGGTGGCGTACGGCCACTGCGCGTCCGCCGGGATGAAGTTGCGCCGGCGGACCTCGGCCGGATCCACCCCGATCTCGGCGGCGAACAGATCCATCGCCCGCTCGAGCATCTGCGTGGCCTCCGGGCGCCCCGCCCCCCGGACCGGCCCGACGGGCGTGGTGTTGGTGACCGCCGCGGTGACGTCGATCTCGATCCGGGGGATCGCGTAAACCCCGCTGGACATCATCGCGGTCAGGTTGGCCAGGAACGCGCCGATCGACGGGTACGCGCCGGCGTCCTGGAGGATCTTCAGCCGCAGCGCGCGCACCTCGCCGTCGCGGCTTCCTCCGATCTCGAAGTCGATCCACTGCGCCCGGCCGTGGTGCATGGCCACCATGTGCTCGCTGCGCGTCTCGGTCCATCGCACCGGCCGGCCCGTGGCCCGTGCCAGCGCCGCGGTCAGGAGATCCTCGACGTCAAGGCCCTTTCCCCCGAACCCGCCGCCCACGTCGGGGGCGATCGTCCGCACCTGTTCGGGCTCGAGCCCGAGCAGCCCGGCCAGCATCGCCTTGTCCTGGTGCGGGGTCTGCGTCGAGAGGTAGACCGTGAGCCGGCCGTCCTCGCCGAAGCTGGCTCGGGTGCAGCGCGGCTCGATCGGGCAGGCCAGCAGCCGCGGGCTCTCGATCGACTGCGATACCACCACCTCGCAGCCGTCGAAGATCTCGGCGTCCGGCGACTCGGGCGGGTGGCGCAGGCACACGTTGGTCCCGACCCCGTCGTGGAGCAGGACCTCGTCCTTGGCCGCCTCCCGGACGTCGGTCACAACCGGCAGCGGGTCGTAGTCGACGATCACCCGTTCGGCCGCATCCACGGCCGCCGCGCGCGACTCAGCCACCACGGCGGCGACGATGTCGCCCACGAAGCGGACGCGGTCGCGGGCCAGCATGGGCCGGAACATGCGCTCGTCGATCCCGATGAAGGGCGGCGCGGGATAGGGCGGGAGCTCGAGCTCGCCGGCGGTAAATACGCGCACGCCGTCCATTTCGGCGGCCTCGCTCGTGTCGATACCGGTGATCTGGGCGTGGGCGAGATCGGAGCGCACGAAGTTGACGTACAGCTCGCCCTCGGCCGGCAGGTCGTCCACATAGCGGCCCCGCCCGAGCAGGAACCGCGGATCTTCCAGGCGGCGAACCCTCTGTCCGACTACGTTGGCCATTCAGCGCATCCTCTCGCTCCTCGACGAACGTCGCGAATCCTACGTCGTGCCCGGTTTCCGAGCCTGGGCCGCCCGCCGCCGTGCACGCGGGGGAGGGATTCGACGCAGCGGCCTACAACTCCGACGCAAGCCGGCGCACGAGTTCCCGCGCCGCACGCCCACGATGGCTGATCGCGTCCTTCTCCTCGTCGGTGAGCTCGGCCATCGTCCGGTTCCCGTCGTAGTCGAGCGGCACGAACGCCGGGTCATAACCGAAACCGCCGGTTCCGCGGGGATCGGGGGCGAGCGTCCCCTCGCACTCGCCGAAGAACAGCTCCTCGCGCTCGGCGCCGGGATCGACGAACGCCAGCGCGCACACGTAGCGCAGCCGGCTCCCGGGGGGCGCCTCGCGCAGCAGCTTGGCGAGATTCGCCTCGTCGCTGGCGCCCTCCCCGGCGTAACGGGCAGACCTGACCCCGGGTGCACCGCCGAGCGCGGCGGCCTCGATTCCGGAGTCATCGGCGATCGTCGGGCGGCCGGTGTGCGCGGCGGCCGCCCGAGCTTTGGGCAGCGCGTTCGCGGCGAACGTCTCGCCGTCCTCGGGAGGCAACGTGATGTCGTCGGGGAGCGCTTCGACGACGATGCCGGCCGGGGCCAGCAGGCGCCCGAACTCCCGCACCTTGTGCGGGTTGCGCGTGGACAGGACGAGGGGCAGCGAAACGGGCGCGTTCACGGCGCCGCCGCCACCGCCTGCTCCTGCAGGCCCCGCAGGGCCTCGATGCCGCCGGCGGCGAGCGCCAGCAGGTCGTCGAGATGCGCGCGAGAGAGCGGCGTTCGCTCCGCGGTGGCCTGGACCTCGACGAGCCCGCCGTCGCCGGTCATGACGACGTTGGCGTCGACCTCCGCGGTGGAGTCTTCGGAGTAGTCGAGGTCGAGCAGGGGGACGCCGCCGACGATGCCGCACGAGACCGCCGCCACCGACCCGACGAGCGGCGAGCGCTGGAGCCGCCCGGCCGTGATCAGCCGCTCGCAGGCCAGCTGGAGCGCCACGAGGGCGCCGGTGATCGCGGCGCACCGGGTGCCGCCGTCGGCCTGGAGCACGTCACAGTCGATGTAGATCGTGCGCTCGCCGAGCGCGGTGAAGTCGATCACGCCGCGCAGCGAGCGGCCGATCAGCCGCTGGATCTCGACGCTACGGCCGTCGAGCCGGCCCTTGGTCACATCCCGCTGCTTGCGCTCGCCGGTCGACGCCGGAAGCATCCCGTACTCGGCCGTGACCCAGCCCCGCCCGGAGCCCATCAGCCAGCGCGGCACGCTCTCCTGGGCCGAGGCCGTGCAGATCACCCGCGTCTCGCCCACCGAGATCAGCGCCGAGCCCGTTGCGGTGCGGACGAACCCCGGCTCGATCGTGGTCGGCCGCAGCCCGTCCGGGGCTCGGCCGTAGCTGCGCTCGGGTGCCGCCGTGCCGCTCACGCTGCCACCCTGGCCGGCAGGTCGACGTGGACGACCTCGCCGAGCGGCATCTGGAGGAAGCGCGTGCCCAGCTCGCGGAACGAGTCCACGCCGGCGGTGCACCGGAACCGGTAGCTGCCCTCGGTCGGCCGTGGGTTGAGCAGCCCACGGGCGGTCAGTGCGCGCTCCACGCTGCGCGCCACCCCGGCGCCGGAGGTCACGAGCGCGACCCCGCGCCCGAGCATTCGCTGGAGCAGCGGCGCCACCAGCGGATAGTGCGTGCAGCCCAGAATCACCGTGTCGACCTCGGCGGCGCGCAGCGGCGCGCAGTACTCGCGGACCAGCTCGACCACGTGCTCGTCGAACGGGAACCCGCCTTGGATGATCGGCGCCAGGTCCCGGCACGGCACGCTGACCAGGTGGACGTGAGGGTCGGCGATCCGGACAGCTCGCTCGTACGCGCCGGTTGCCACCGTCGCCGGCGTCGCCAGCAACCCGAGCCGTCCGCTCCGGCTGCCCGCCACCGCCAGCTGCGTCGCCGAGGCCACAACGCCGACCACGTCGACGCGTCCGCGCACGTGCTCCTCGATCGCCTCGAGCGCCGCCGAGCTCATCGCGTTGCACGCCACCACGATCAACTTGGCATCGGCTGCCAGCAGGTGGTCGACGATCTCGATTGCAAACTCCCGCAGCTCGGCCTGCGGCCGCTCGCCGTAGGGAAAGCGGGCGGTGTCGCCCAGGTACAGGTAGTCCTCGCTGGGCAGCGAGACGAGCAGCTCGTGCAGCACGGTCAGACCGCCGACACCGGAGTCGAACACCGCGACCGGGTGATCTGCGGGACGGGGCACGGTGGCGGATGGTGCCAGACGCGCCACCTGGACCGCCGAGGCGGCAAGAACCTCGGCAGAAACGCACCCGAGGATCGACTCTGCCGGATTTCTTGCCGCCCAGCGGGAAGAACCTCGGCGGGACGCGGATCCGCGCCATCCTGCCGCACTTATTCCCGCTCGCCGGCCAGCGCCGGCCACCACCCGGCCAGCCGCTTCCGGGCCTCGCGCGCCACCTGGGCGATCCCGTCGGCTCCCGCCCGGGCCCCCCGGGCGTCCCCGGCGCCCGACCCAGCCGCCGAGCCGCCTGCCGAGCCCGCCGGCGCGGCCGCGCCCGCCGCGCCTGCCGCGCCCGCCGCGCCCGCCGCGCCCGCCGCGCCCGCCGGCGCCACCAGCGCCTCCATCGTCGCCGCCACCGACCGCGCCAGCGCCCCCAGCGCATACCCGCCCTCGAGCACGCAGCCAAGCGGCACCCCGAGCTCTGAGCACACCCGCGACATCGACCGCGCCATCGTCGCGTATCCCTCCTCGGTCACCTGGCAGTCCGCGAGCGGATCCTCGAAGTGCGCGTCATACCCGGCCGAGATCAGCACCAGCTGGGGCTCCCAGGCCCGGGCCAGCGCCACCGCGACGTGCTCAACCAGGGAAACAAACACCTCATCCCCCGAGCCCGGCCGGACGGGCAGGTTCACCGTGAACCCCTCCCCCTCCCCCGACCCCGCGTCCGACGCCGGTCCCGTCCCCGGGTACAGCGGCGACTGGTGGATCGAGACGAACAGCACCCGGTCGGACGAGTGGAAGATGTCGTTGGTCCCGTTGCCGTGGTGCACGTCCCAGTCGAGGACCATCACCCGCTCCAACCCCAGCCGGTCGTGCGCGTACGTAGCCGCCACCGCCACGCTGTTGAACAGGCAGAACCCCATGGCGCGCGTGCGGACGGCGTGATGGCCCGGGGGCCGGTGTGCGCTGAACGCCCGCGAGGCCTGGCCGGAGACCAGCAGCTCGACCATCCGGACCGCGCCGCCGGCCGCGTGGCTCGCCGCCTCGAACGACCCCGCGCTGATCACCGTGTCGAGGTCCAAGTGCCCACCGCCCGCCGCTGCCGCGCGCTCGATCGACGCCACGTACGGCTCGGGATGAACGGCCGTCAGGACATCACGCGAGACCGCGGGCGAGCGCATCCGCTCGAACCCGAGCCACCCCCGCCGCTCCAGCTCCGCTTCGATCGCCACAACGCGAGCGGCGTGTTCGGGATGACCCCCGGTGTCGTGCTCCAGAGACGACGGGTGAGCCAGGAACACGGGCGGCATCTCGCGGGTACCGTACTGCGCCTTGGAGGTACTGGAGACCCAGGTCGCGGTGGTCGGCGCCGGCGCGTCCGGCCTGTATACCGCCCTGTGCGCCGCCCGCCACGGCGCTCGAGTGACCCTCGTGTCGGCTACCCCCCTCCCCGGCTCATCGAGCTACTGGGCTCAGGGCGGGCTGGCCGCTGCAATGGCGCCTGAGGACTCCCCCGAGCAGCACCTCGCCGACACCATCGCCGCCGGCCGCGGCGCCGTCCGCGAATCGGCCGCCCGCGCCCTCTGCGAGGAGGCCCCGGCCGCCGTCGATGACCTCCAGTCGCTCGGCATGCCCTTCGACCTCGACGCCCACCGCGGCCTCTCCCTCGGGCTCGAGGGCGGCCACTCGGCGCGGCGGGTGGTCCACGCCGGGGGCGCCGAGACCGGCCGCCGTTTGGTCCGCCACCTGAGCGGACTGGTGGGCCAGGACGATCGGATCGACGTCCTGGAAGGCCGCCGCGCCACCAGCCTGCTGGCCACGTCGGATCGCTGCCTCGGGTTCGTCCTCAGTGACGGGCAGCGCATCGGCGCCGGCGCCACCGTCCTGGCCACCGGGGGCGCGGCAGCGCTCTGGGCGCGCACCACGAACCCGCCCGGGGCGATCGGAGGCGGCCTGCTGCTCGCGTCCCGCGCCGGAGCCGCCCTCGCCGACCTCGAGCTCATGCAGTTTCACCCCACCGCCGTGGTCGCCGCGAACGGCGCGGACGGCCTGCTGGTCACCGAGGCGATCCGCGGCGAGGGGGCGCTGCTGCTCGACGCGACCGGCAACCGGTTCGTCGACGAGCTCGCGCCGCGCGACGAGGTCGCCCGGGCGATGCAGAGCCTGATGCTCCGCACTCACGCGCCCTCGGTCGATCTCGACATGCGCCGCGTCGACCCGGCCATGTTCCCCAACGTCGTCGCCGCGCTGCGCCAAGCGGGCATCGATCCCCAGCACCAGCTCGTGCCGGTGGCGCCGGCGGCGCACTACATGATGGGCGGGATCGCCACCGACCTGGATGGCCGCTCCACCTTGCCCGGCCTGTACGCAGTGGGAGAGTGCTCGTGCACCGGCCTGCACGGAGCCAACCGCCTGGCCTCGAACTCGCTCACCGAGTGCTTCGTGTTCGGTGCCCGAGCCGCCGCCGCCGCGCTCAGCGAGCCGGGCCCGAACCCAGCGGAGCTCGCCCGCGCCGGCGTATCCGACCCGCCCGTCGCGCCGGCGCCGTCCAGCCGCGCTGCCCTGTGGCGCGACGCCGGCCTCGAGCGCGACCGCGCCGGGCTATCCGTCCTGGCCGCCGATGAGCACCCCCTGGTCAGGCTGATCGCGGCGTGCGCGCTGGCCCGCGCGGAGAGCCGCGGTGCCCACCAGCGCACGGATTTCCCGGAGCTCGATCCCCGGCTCGACCGCTGCCACGTGACGCTCGACCGGGCCGGCGAAGCGGCCTTAAAGCGCTGGACTTAACTTCAAGTTAATAATCGCGGCGCTGTGCGCTTCACACGCGGCGGGAATACTGGCCGCGTAACAGGAAGCGCCCTGGCAGGGGCCGAAAGGAGTCGATCCATGTACCGGTTCAGTCGAGCGATCTACCGTGAGCTCGCTGAAGAGATCATCGAGGACCCGCACAGCTCGTGCAAGTACGCCAATCACGAGCGGGTCCTAAGGGCGTGTGAGGCCGCCGTCGAGCGCCTGGCGACCGACCGGCATTACTTCGCACATCCGTCGCGGACGCTGTTCAACGACATTCGCGCGTACTTCCCGATGGGCTGCCAGCTGCGCGTGCTACGGGTGATCGAGCGCTACCTCGAGTTCGCCGACGAGTTCCTACGCCGTCAGCCGCAGAACGGCTTCGACGTGTACGGCAACCCGCTCCAGTGCCGCGCCAGCACACGCAAGGGAACCCCCTGCCAGCGCATGCCGCTGCCGCACAACGGCTACTGCCCATCGCACCAGCACCTGGCTGAGACCGAAGAGATCGAAGTACCGGCGCTGGCTGCATAAGGAAACGCCGGACCGGATGTCCGGCGGTGGTGACTGCCGCGCGAGCGGAGCGGTCTCCCGGACTTCTGGAGCGGAGCGAAGCGGGGCCCGGAGCCGGATGCGTTCACGCTCGCATCCATGCAGCGCGGGCGCTAGCTTGACCCCCCATGCTCCTCGGGGTGGACGTGGGCGGGACCTTCACCGACGCGGTGCTGGCCTTCGACGGGGGCGTGATCACCGCGAAGGCCCCGACCACCCCCAAGGATCAGTCCGAGGGCGTTATGGCGGCGATCGAGGCGGCGCTCGAACGGGCCGGCCGCGACGCCGGCGACGTCCGCGAGTTCTCGCACGGCATGACCGTCGCGACCAACGCCCTGCTCGAGGGCAACACCGCGAGAACCGCGCTGATCGCCACCGAGGGGTTCACTGACCTGATCGCGCTGGGGCGCCAGAACCGGCCCGAGCTCTACCGGCTGTGCGCATCCCGGCCCGCCCCGCTGGTCGAAGATGAGCTCCGGTTCGCCGCGCCGGAGCGGATGACGCCCGAGGGCCCGCTGCGAGAGCTCGGCTCTGAGGCAGCCTCCGAGCTGGCAGAGCGCGTCGCGGAGGCGAAGGCCGAGTCGGTGGCGGTGGTGCTGCTGCACTCCTACCGCCATCCCGAGCACGAGCAGGCGATCGCTCGCGCGCTGCCCGACGAGGTCCACGTCAGCCTTTCCCACGAGGTCGTCGGGACCTTCCGCGAGTACGAGCGGGCCGCGACGACCGAGATCGACGCCGCGCTCTCCCCGTTGCTGGCGAGCTACCTGCGCCGCCTCCTCGACCGCACCCGCGAGGCCGGCATCCCCGAGCCGGCGATCATGCAGTCCAACGGCGGCCTGATCGATCTCGACTCGGCCGCCGGCCACGCCGCCTGGACGGTGTTGTCCGGCCCGGCGGGCGGCGCGGCCGGGGCGGCGTTCGTGGCTCGCGCCGCGGGCCAGGAGAACGCTCTGTGCTTCGACATGGGCGGGACCTCGTGCGACGTGTGCGTGGTCCAGGACGGAGCGGTCCAGGAGCGCTCGGGCGGCGAGGTGGCCGACCGCCCGCTGGCCCTGCCGATGCTCGCCGTCCATACGGTCGGTGCGGGCGGGGGGTCCATCGCCTGGCGCGATCCGGGGGGCGCCCTGCGGGTCGGGCCCCGCTCGGCCGGCGCCGAGCCGGGACCGGCCTGCTACGGCCGGGGCGGGAGCGAGCCCACGGTCACCGACGCCAACCTGCTGCTCGGGTATCTGGCCGCCGATGCGCCGCTGGCCGGTGGGGTGGAGCTCGACCGCGACGCGGCCGAGGAGGCGATCTCCGGTCTGGCGGACGCACTCGACCTCTCCACCCGCGATTGCGCCGAGGGCATCCTTCGCGTCGCGAACGCCGAGATGGTCCGGGCGCTGCGCGTGGTCACGGTCCAGCGCGGGGTCGACCCGCGCGACTTCGCCCTGCTCGCATTCGGGGGGGCCGGCGGTCTGCACGCCACGTCGATCGCCGATGAGCTGGGCATCGACACGATCCTCTGCCCGCGGGCGTCGGGGGTATTGGCCGCCCTCGGCCTGGTCGTCTCGCCGCGCCGGCGTGACGTGCAGCGCAGCGTCCTCTTAAGCGGCAAGACTCTCACGAGCGAAGAGATTGCCGAGACCACCCGCGAGCTCGGGGACCGGGCGCGCCGCGCACTGGACGACCCGGAGGCGGACCTTCAGGCGACCTACGAGCTGCGCTACCGGGGCCAGGCGTTCGAGCTGGCGATCGAGGCGGGCGCCCAGGCGAGCCCCGAGGAGCTGCGCGAGCGGTTCGAGTCCGAGCACGAGGACCGCTACGGCTACCACGACTCCGACCAGACGCTCGAGCTGGTCACGATCCGCGTGACCGCCCGCTCCGGAGGCGCCGAGGTCGAGCTGGCCGAGGGAGACTCCGGCGAGCTCTCCGAGGGAAGCCGACAGGCCGTCCTGGTCGGCGAGGAGGTCGAGCTGTCGGTGGTGCGCGGAGCGCCGCCACCCGGCTACGAGATCGAAGGTCCGTCCGTGGTCGAGCTACCCGAATCGACCTTGCTCGTACCGTCGGGATGGTCGGGCCGGGTGGACGACAGCGGAACCGTCCGGCTGGAGCGCTCGTGAGCATCGACCCGGTCGAGCTCCAGGTCCTGACCGGCGCCCTTCGCGCGATCTGCGAGGAGATGGGCGCCGTGCTCATCCGCTCGGCCCACTCGGCCAACATCAAGGAGCGCCAGGACGCCTCGACCGCGCTGTTCGACCCCGACGGCCAGATGGTCATGCAGGCCGAGCACATCCCCGTGCACCTCGGCGCGATGCCCGCCGCGGTCGCGGCGGTGCTCGACTGCGACCACGCACCGGACCAACCCTGGATCCTCAACGACCCGTACGCGGGCGGGACCCACCTGCCGGACATCACGGTGATCACGCCGGTGTTCGCCGGGGATGAGCTGATCGCGTTCGCGGCCAACCGGGCCCATCACGCCGACGTCGGCGGGCCCACGCCGGGCTCGATGCCGGCCGACAGCTCGACGCTCGAGGACGAGGGAGTGGTGATCGAGCCGCGGGTGCTCGACGATGAGGCGCTCGAGGAGCTGAGCGGCCAGATGCGCCAGTCCGACCAGCGGCGGGCCGACCTGCGGGCGCAGATCGCGGCCGGGCGGGTCGGAGCGCGGCGGCTGCTCGAGCTGCACGAGCGGGTGGGGCGCGAGACGCTGCACGAGGCGTTTGCCGAGGTCCTCGACTATGCCGAGCGCCGCACCCGCTCCTGCCTGTCGGAGCTGGAGGACGGAGAGCGGGAGGCCCGGGACGTTCTCGAGGCGCGGGAGGGCGATCTCGAGATCGTGCTGACCGCGCGCGTCTCCGGCGATGAGCTGACGCTCGACTTCACCGGCACGGCCGACCAGCACGAAGGGAACCTGAACTGCCCGATGGCCGTCACGCGCTCGGCCTGCTACTTCGCGATCCGGGTGCTGACCGACCCGGACATCCCGCCCAGCGCCGGCGCGTACCGCCCCGTCGAGGTGATTGCGCCGGAGGGCTGCCTGTTGAACGCCCGCTCGCCGGCCGCGGTGGTCGGCGGCAACGTCGAGACCTCCTCGCGGGTGGCCGACCTCGTGCTGCGGGCGTTCGGCCGCGCGCTCGGGCAGGGGACGATGAACAACGTCACGCTGGGCAGCGAGGACGTCGTCTACTACGAGACGATCGGCGGCGGTCAGGGCGCCTGTCCCGACGCCGATGGTCCGAGCGCGGTCCACGTGGCCATGAGCAACACCCTGAACACGCCGATCGAGGCGCTCGAGCTGGAGTTCCCGATCCGGATGGTCGAGTACTCGGTCAGGCGCGAGTCGGGGGGCGCCGGGGAGCATCGCGGCGGCGACGGGGTGGTTCGGGAGCTCGAGGCGCTGGCCGAGCTCGACTACTCGCTGATCACCGAGCGCCGCCGCCATCCGCCGGCCGGCGCCTGCGGCGGCGAGCCGGGGGCGTGCGGCCGCAACCTGCTCGACGGCGAGGAGCTGCCGGCCAAGGCGATCGGCAAGCTGAAGCAGGGCCAGCGGCTGCGGATCGAGACGCCGGGCGGCGGCGGCTACGGAGAGCCGTCATCATCCGCCTCGTGACGCGCGTCGCACGCCCCCGCCTGCGGATCATCTGCCCGTGACCCGGGTCGCCTTCCTCGGCCTGGGGATCATGGGCTCGCGGATGGCGGCGGTGCTCGCGCGTAGCGGCTTCGAGCTGACCGTGTGGAACCGGACGGCGGCGCGAACGGAGGAGTTCGTCGCCGCGAACCCAGACGTGTCGGCCGCCGCCACGCCGGCCGACGCCGCCCGAGCCGCGGAGATCGTCGTGACGATGGTCGTCGACGGAGCGCAGGTGGAGCAGGTCGTGCTCGGGTCAGACGGCGCCGCCCATGGCGCCGCCCCGGGCACGCTGTTCGTCGACTGCTCCACGATCGGCCCCACCCAGACGCGGGTCATCGGGGATGCCCTGGCTCGCCACAGCCTCGCTCTCGTTGACGCACCGGTAACCGGTTCATCGCCGCGAGCCGAGAACGGCACGCTTACCATCATGGCCGGCGGCTCGGATGAGGCGTTCGAGCGGGCCCGGCCCATGCTCGAGGCGATGGGCAGCCTCGTCGTCCACGCCGGCCCCCTGGGGCAGGGGCAGATGGTCAAGCTGATCAACAACGCCGTGGCGGCCTGCAACGCCGCCGTACTCGGGCAGGCCCTCGTGGTGGGAGCCCGTGCCGGGGTCGATCTGGATGCGCTCACTCAGGTGATGGCGGCCGGGTCGGGCGGCTCGGCGATGCTCGACCTCAAGGCCGGGCCGATGCGCGAGCACGACTTCTCAACGCTG
>CAWFTE010000008.1:0-28924 GCA_963818675.1 uncultured Solirubrobacterales bacterium | reverse complement strand
GGCAAACTCGGGCACCCCACATGCGCGGGCGCCGGTGCCGGCACCGGCGCCGCGCCAACCCCTAGCCCACCGGCAGCGAGTCCCAGAACGAGCAGTTGTGCTCGGCGCCGAACTGCGCGTCCGAGATGGGCACCGACGCGTCACCCGGCCGCAGCGACAGCATGCGGCCCGTCTGGTACGCCGGCCAGAACGTCTGGCCGCGGACGAACGGGGCGCCGAACCGGGCGAACGCGCCCCAGTAGCGCACCATCCAGTTCGACAGCTCGCGTTGCGCCGGCGTAAGCTGCGGGTACAGCGGGATGCCGTTGTCGAAGCTCGGCCACATGTAGGCCAGCTCCATCGCGTGTCCCGCGCCCCACATGTAGCCGGGCAGGTTGTCGTTGAGCCCCGGCGCGTGCCGGTCGTCGAACTGGTAGGCGAACGTCAGCGTGTGGGCGCGGAACTGCTGCTCGAGGTTCTGGGCCGCGCAGCCGCCGATGCCGCCGATGAAGCCGCTGTCGGTCCACACCGCCCCCACGGCATACGCCGCCGTGTACGGGCTCGGGAACGCACTGAACGGATACAGCGCAAGCACCTTGGATGCGTTCGCGCCGAACTGACCCTGGATGAGGCCGTCGTATTGCTGCTCGTTCAGGCCGGCGAGGCCCTGGGCGAAGGTGCGCCCCTCGTCGTGGTTGGTCCCGATCAGCAGCGGCACCCGCGTGAAGTTCCCCGCCGCCACCGCGCTGGCCGGCGCCACCGGCAGCTCGCTGCCGCCGACCGTGGGCGACATCGCCTGCGGGTACTGCGGGTTGTCGAGCAGCTGCCCGGCGGTCTTGGTGCGCAGGCAGGCCGCGGCAGTGGCCGGATCGGTGCAGCCCGACGCGGCGGCGAATTGCGTGCCGGTCTGCTCGGCGCTGGCCAACGGCGTCGAGATGCAGCTGCCGCTCTCCATCACCGCTCGGGCGAACAGACCGCGGGCCGGCGGCGAGGTGAGCAGCGAGCAGATCGAATACGCGCCGGCGGACTCGCCGGCGATCGTCACGTTGCGCCGGTCGCCGCCGAATGCGGCGATGTTCTCGCGCGTCCAGCGCAGCGCGGCCTCCTGGTCGAGCAGGCCGTAGTCGCCCGAGGCATGATCGGGTGCCTCGGCGCTCAGCGCGGGGAGGGCGAGGAAGCCGAAGATGCCAAGCCGGTAGTTGATCGACACCACGATCATGTGGTTGGTGGTCGCCATCAGCGTGCCGTCGTGCTGGTTCCCGGTGCCGGTGGTGAGGCCGCCGCCGTGGATCCAGAACAGGACCGGCAGGCCGCGGCGGTCTGCGCCGCGCGCGTTCCGCTCACGGCGGTCCCCCTGCGGGACGTAGACGCTCAGGTACAGGCAGTCCTCGTTCTCAGAGCGCGGCCCGTTCGAGTTGGCCAACTGCGGGCACGCCGGCGGGAGCGTCGTCGCGCTGCGCACGCCGTGCCAGCGCGCCGGCGGCTGCGGCGGCTGCCAGCGCAGGGCGCCGACCGGCGGGGCGGCGTACGGGATCCCGAGGAACTTGTCCACGCCGCCTGTGGCCACGCCCCGCACGGCGCCATCGCGCGTGAAGGCGACCGGCGCCACCGACCCTGAATGATGCCGTGAGTGGGCCAGGGCGGACGCGGGTGCGGCAACCAGCCAGCCGACCAGGACGAGCGAAGCCACGAGCGGTGCTCGGCGGCGAGCGCTGATCGCGGCGGATCCCAACCTGCGCCGAAAACGAGACGACGGGGGCGTGAACACGGCTACCTCCTTCCGTTCCTGCGACCGGGCCACCGCACCCTAACTCTCGTGCTGGCTCGTGTCAACCAAGTGCAGGCGGGCGAGGTGTGACGCGGCGAGGGTTGCGGTGGCGGGCGAGGTGTGACGCAGCGAGGGTTGCGGTGGCGGGCGAGGTGTGACGCAGCGAGCGTTGCGGTGGCGGGCGGGGCCAGGCGGCGGTCATGGCGCCCCGGATACACGGTTCGTCTCCCCGCCGGCGGGTAGACGTCAGAGGGTCAGAAGACCCGGAGCAGGAGGACACTGACATGGCAACGCTTTCAGGACGCCACGAGGAACTGGGGACGGTCGAGACCAACATCCCGGCTCGCCTGGATCGGTTGCCGTGGTCCCGGTGGCACTGGAGGATCCTGATCGGGCTCGGAACGGTGTGGATCCTCGACGGCCTCGAGGTGACGATCGTGGGCTCGATCGCGGGCGCCATTTCGGCCAAGGGCAGCGGCATCAACATCTCGTCGGCCGAGGTCGCGGGATGGGCAGCGTCCATGTACGTTGCCGGTGCGTGCTTCGGCGCGCTGCTGTTCGGCCGGCTGACCGACATCTTCGGCCGCAAGAAGCTGTTCATGATCACGCTCGGGGTGTACCTGGGCGCGACGATCGCCACGGCATTCGCCTGGACGCCGCTGTTCTTCTTCGCCTGCCGGTTCGTGACCGGGATGGGCATCGGCGGCGAATACAGCGCGATCAACTCGGCCATTGACGAGTTGATCCCCGCCGAGCACCGGGGTCGCATCGACATCATCATCAACGGCACCTATTGGGCCGGCGCCGCGGCCGGCGCGCTGCTCTCGGTGGCCGCGCTGCACATCCTCTCCCCGCTGCTCAGCTGGCGGGTGTGCTTCGGGCTCGGCTTCATCCTGGGCCTGGCCGTTCTCATCGTCCGTCGGCACGTGCCGGAGAGTCCGCGCTGGCTGTTCATCCACGGGCGCGAGGACGAGGCGGAAGAGGTCACGCGCGACATCGAACGCCAGGTGATCGAGTCCACCGGCGCGGAGCTTGATGAGCCCGATGAGACGATCTGTATCCGTCAACGCCGGTCGATCGGCCTGTGGGAGATCACCTCGGCGATCGTGCGCAACTATCCCAGGCGGTTCGTGCTCGGCTTGGCGCTGTTCATCGGTCAGGCGTTCCTCTACAACTCGATCCTGTTCGGCTACGCCACGCTGCTCAGCACGTTCTTCCACGTGGCCACGGCCAACGCGCCGTATTACCTGGTCGCGTTCGCGATCGGGAACCTGGTCGGGCCGATCGTGCTGGGGCCGCTGTTCGACACCGTCGGACGCAAGCCGATGATCGCCGGCACCTACATACTGTCCGGCGTTCTCCTGCTCGTCACCGGCTACCTGTTCAAGCAGCACCAGCTGAACGCGACGACGCTGACCATCGCGTGGTCGGTCGTCTTCTTCTTCGCCTCGGCCGGCGTGAGCGCCGCCTACCTGACCGTCAGCGAGATCTTTCCGATGGAAACGCGGGCGCTTGCCATTGCCGTGTTCTACGCGATCGGCACCGGGATCGGCGGGATCATCGGGCCTCAGCTTTTCGGCCGCCTGGTGCCGACCGGGAACGCATCGGACGTGTTCCTGGCGCTGGCCATCGGCGCGATCCTGATGATCATCGGCGGCATCGTCGAGATCTTCTTCGGCGTGAAGGCCGAGCGCCGTGGACTGGAGGGCATCGCCAAGCCGCTCACCGCGGTGGAGAGCACGGTACGCGGCGGCGCCTCGCGCGCCGGCGCCGCCGCCCGGCAGGCACGGCCTCGACAGGCACGGCCGCTCACCGACTAGGCGTTTTACGCCTCGCACCGCGCCGCCCCAGCCCGAAACCGGGCCGCGGCGACGCGCGGTGCGGGCTCTCGTCCGCGCTAGTGGGCCTCACCCACTAGGCCACCTGCAGATACGTCGCCACCACCGGCCCGATTCGGATGACATCACCGTCGGTGATGTTGGTGGCGAAGATCAGCCGGCCGTTTACGAACGTGCCGTTCGCGCTGCGGTTGTCCAGCAGGCGAGTGTGGTGACCGTGGCGAACCAGGATCGCGTGGGTGCGCGACACGCCCTGCTCCTCGATCCGCACGTCGGCCGTGAGGCCACGGCCGATGTGCGTGACCCTCCGCTCGATCGGCACGAGCCACTCGACGCCGTCGTCCGAGAACGCGAGGTAGTGGCCGAAGGGAGCCAGGCGCGGGGGGATTGCCTGGCTCCGCGTGCGGTGGTCGAGCAACGGGAAGGAATCCCGGATCGCGTCGGTGGCGGCCGGCTCGAGCGGCTCGGTCGCCCGTTCGTCCGGGGGAGCGACGGTCTTCTCTGAGGGCGCGTGCATCGTCATGCGGCGATCACACCAGGGCCGCGGCAGGGCAACGTCAAGCGCCCCTAAGAGGTATCGAAGACCGGGTTGACGCCGACGTGACGCCTGCGCAGCGGCGTCAGCCACATGCACCGCCGGCGTGGGCGCCCACGGCGGCCTGGTCGCAGACCGCGCGGCCGGCAGCGTCAGGCGAGCGCCACCGCGCCTTCGGGCATCGGCGCGTCGTCTTCGAGCGCGTCGTCCTCGAGCAGCCGCACCAGCTTCGCGCGGGTGTCGTGTTCGCACGCCGGCGAGTACAGGACCAGGCGCTGCTCGCCCGCGTCACCGTGGTTGAACACGGCGTGGTCGAAGGCGAGCGGCCCGACGATCGGATGGTCGAGCTCCTTGCGTCCCAGGCCACTGCCGGCCACCTCGTGGCGCTTCCAAAGCTTGCGGAACTCGGGACTCGACGAGTTCAGGGCCGAGATCAGCTCCTCGAAGGCCGGATCGCCGATGTTGCGAGCGCTGTCGGCGCGGAACTTGGCCACGAGCAGCCGCGCGCTGCTCGCCCAGTCGCCCGAGCACAGGGTTCGTCGCGCCGGGTCCATGAACCACAACCAGACGTGATTGCGCGACAGGGGCTCCGGGCCGGGCTCCCAGCCGAAGACGCGCTCGAACGACGTGTTCCAGGCAAGGTAATCCCAGCGTCGCCCCAGCAGGTAGGCGGGACCGGGACCGAGGTTCTCGACCAGGCGCCGCAAGGTGGGAGACACCTCCTCGGCTGGCGCCTTGCACGGCGGCGCCTGCTCACCGCGACCGAGGAGGATCACGTGCGCCCGCTCGGCCGGCGTCAGCCGCAGCGCGCGGGAGACCGCCTCGAGCACCTCGAGCGAGGCGCGCACATCGCGGCCCTGCTCGAGCCACGTGTACCAGGTCGTCCCCACGCCGGCCAGGAGCGCGACCTCCTCGCGCCGCAGCCCGGGCGTGCGGCGACGGCCGCCGTCGGGCAGGCCGACGTGCTCGGGCTGGAGGCTGCCCCGCTTGGTGCGTAGGAAGTCGGCCAGCTCGTGACGCCGACGCTCGCCGTTGCTGCCAGATCTCACAGCGATGGCCTCGCCGTCGTTCGACCCTGCATGAAATCCGTTGGGTGTGACGTCTGCTACCAGGATAAGCCCCTCTCTTGTACCTGGATAGGAAGTGTTGCACAGTGATCCACGTGAACGCAACCAAAGCCCCCGTAACCAAGTCCCGCTCAACGACGCCGCTGCTGATCGTCGTCTGCCTGGCTCAGTTCATGGTCATCCTCGACGTCGCGATCGTCAACGTCGCGCTGCCCTCGATGCGCGCCGGGCTCCACTTCTCCACCACGGGCCTGCAGTGGGTGGTGAACGCATACACGCTCACGTTCGCCGGCTTCCTGATGCTCGGGGGCCGCTCCGCCGACCTGCTCGGGCGCCGGCGGGTGTTCCTCACGGGCACGGCGCTGTTCGCGCTGTCCTCGCTCGCCTGCGCGCTCGCCGACTCGCGCGGGCTGCTGATCGGTGCCCGCGGCATGCAGGGCCTGGCCGGCGCCGTGCTGTCCCCCGCCACCCTGTCGATCATCACCTCCACGCTGCCCGAGGGTCCCGCGCGCAACCGCGGCCTGGCTGCCTGGGGCGCGGTGGGTGGCCTCGGCGCGTCCTCGGGCGCGCTGCTCGGCGGCGTCCTGACCCAGGCCTTCGGCTGGCCGGCCATTTTCGCGGTCAACGTGCCGCTCGGCCTGATCGTGGTGGTGCTCGGCTTGCGCGTGATCCCGGTCATCGCGCCGACCGAGGGGACTCGCCACTTCGACGTTACCGGCGCCCTCCTCGTCACTGCCGGCCTGATCAGCCTGACCTACGGCATCGTTCGCACCGACACCCTCGGCTGGGGCGCCTCCGGCGTGATCGTTCCGCTGATTGCCGGCGTGGGGCTCCTCGGCGCGTTCCTGCTCGTCGAGGCCCGGTTCGCGGCGCAGCCGCTGATGCCGCTCTCGATCTTCCGCATCGGCCATCTCCGAGCGGCCAATGCGATCGTCGTGCTCCTCTACGCGTGCCAGTTCCCGGGCTGGTTCTTCCTGACCCTGTACATGCAGCAGGTACTCCACTACGACGCGATCGAAGCGGGGCTCGGGTTCCTGCCCATGACGCTGTCGATCTTCGCGGCGTCCACGCTCGCCCCGCGGGTGGTCGCGCGGTTCGGGCCGCGCCCGGTCATCACGGCCGGGATGGCC
Source organism: uncultured Solirubrobacterales bacterium (assembly GCA_963818675.1). Lineage (GTDB taxonomy): Bacteria > Actinomycetota > Thermoleophilia > Solirubrobacterales > Solirubrobacteraceae > Palsa-465. The sequence continues at coordinate 22,607 of CAWFTE010000008.1, read as the reverse complement.
TCCTCGGCGGTGGGCATGCTGCTGCTGAGCGGCATCGCGCCCGGCGGGACCTACGTGAACACCGTCCTGCTCGGGGCGCTCCTCTCGGCGCTCGGCATGGGCTTCACGCTCGTTCCCGCGACGATCGTGGCGATGCAGGGCGTCGCCGGCGCGCAGAGCGGGGTCGCCTCCGGACTGCTCAACACCTCGCGGCTCGTCGGCGGCGCGCTCGGTCTCGCCGTGCTCAGCACGATTGCCGCCGCGCACACCAAGGCGCTGATCGCCGCGGACGGAGCCGCGCACGCACTCACCAGCGGGTTCGGGCTCGCGTACACAGTCGGAGCGGTGCTCGCGCTGGCCGGCGCCGCCATCGCGGCCTTCCTGCTCCGTCAGCCGCCAAGCCATGAGGTGATCCCTCTCCGCAGCCTCGAGGAGGGTGAGCATGAGGCGCTGGCTGCTTGACGTCACGCGGCGGCCGGTGAGCGTCGAGGAGCTGCCGGCTTCGTTTCGCCGACAGGCGTCGGACGACTATCGAGCGCCAGTGAGCCCGTTTAGGATGGGCGGCGGGCCATGCTTCCCAACCGTCACCTCCTCGAGTTCCTGCTCACGATCTACGTCCTGATCCTGGTCCCGGGTCCGAGCGTGCTGTTCGTGGTGAGCCGTGGCGTCGCCCTCGGGCGGCGGGCGGCGCTGGCTACGGTGGTGGGCAACACCGGCGGGCTGCTCCTCCAAGGGACGCTGGTGACGATCGGGATCGGGTCGATCGTGGCGCGCTCGGATGCGGTGTTCTCCGCGCTCAAGCTGATCGGCGCCGCGTACCTGGTGTTCCTCGGGGTCAAGCACATCCGGGAGCGCGAGGCGCTGGCCGCGCTGTTCGGGCCCGCGGCCGCGGCAGATCCGAAGCCGCTGCACCGGATCGTCCGCGAGGGCTTCTTCGTCGGCGCGACCAACCCCAAGGGCGTGCTGATCTTCACCGCGGTCCTGCCCCAGTTCATCGATCGCTCCCGCGGTCACGCCACGCTTCAGCTCGCCACCCTCGGCGCGATCTGCGTCCTAATCGCCCTGCTCTCCGACGGGGCGTGGGCGGTCGCGTCGGGCAGCGTGCGGGAGTGGCTCGGGCGCTCGGCGCGCCGGCTCGAGGTCATGACCGGCGCGGGCGGAGCGATGCTGATCGCGCTCGGCGTCGGGCTGGCGGTCACCGGCCGCAGGAACTGAGGAGGTCGTGAGCGCGCGGCGCAGCGCCGGCATCCTCCTGCATCGCGGCGACCCAGGTGGGCTCGAGGTGCTCCTCGTCCACCCGGGCGGACCGGCCTGGTCGGGTCGCGACCTCGGCGCCTGGTCGATCCCCAAGGGCGAGTACGTGGACGGTGAGGATCCGCTCGCCGCGGCCCGTCGCGAGTTCGAGGAGGAGCTCGGGACAGCGGCGCCGGGCGGCGAGGCGGCCGACCTGGGGGAGATCCGCCAGAAGAGCGGAAAGCGCGTCCACGGTTGGGCAGTTCGAGGCGATCTCGATGTCAGGCACATCCAGAGCAACACGTTCGAGTTCGAGTGGCCGCCCCGGTCCGGCAAGCTGATCGAGATCCCGGAGGTCGACCGTGCCGAATGGTTCGAGCTGCCCGCCGCGCGCGAGAAGATCAATCCCGGCCAGGTGCCGCTGCTCGATCGCCTCGAGCAGCTCCGGAGGTAGCAAGACCGGGTGATCTGCTTGGACGCGGGTTAGTCCGGCGGCTGGCGTGGTAGGGAGGGGTCATGACACCCAGAGTGCGGTTAGCGCATATACTTGAGGCATCAACGAGATGATCTCGGTCACGCTGTACAGCGATCCCGCCTGTCCCTGGGCCTACTCGGAGAACCCGGCCCTGCGAGTCATAGAGTGGCGCTACGGCGAACAGCTCGACTGGCGCCTCGTCCTCGTCGGCCTGACCGAGCACGCCTCGCAGTACGAGCGGCGCGGTTACACGCCGCTGCGAGGGGCACTGGGACAGGCCCGCTTCCGGAGTCGCTATGGGATGCCCTTCTCTCCCGCACCCAAGCTGCGCCCAAGCGCCACCTCGCGTGCCTGCCGTGCGGTCGTGGCCACCCGCCTGCAGAATCCCGGCAGTGAGTGGCGGGTGTTCAGGGCCCTTCAGTTCGCCAACTTCAACTCGCCGATGCTGCTCGACGACGACTCGCAGATCGCCGACGCGCTCCGCATCGTGCCGGGGATCGATCCCGACCACATCGTCGCCCAGATCGACGCGCCCGAGGTCGTCGAGGCCTACCAGCGCGACCGCGACGAGACGCGCCACGCGGCCGGCTCGGCCGCCGAGCTGCAGGGCAAGACCGCCGCCACCGACGGCCCAGTCCGATTCACCGCCCCGTCGGTGGTGTTCGAGAAGAACGGCACCGGTCTGGTGGCCGGCGGCTTTCAGCCGGTCGAGGCCTACGACGTGCTGGTCGCCAACCTTGACCCCACGCTGCATCGCGAGCCGCCGCCGGATACGCCGGCCCCGCTGCTCGAGCGCTTCCCCGACGGGCTGACGACTCAGGAGGTGGCGGCGCTCCTGGCAGAGGGCAACGATCGTCCGGACCGGGCTGCGGCCGAGGCGGCGCTGCTCGAGTTGGTCGCCTCCGGCGCGGCCGTGCGCCATTCGCTCGGAGACGATGCGGTGTGGCAGTCCGCCACGGCTACCGAGCTGATGGACTTCGCCGCGCGCCAGGCGCTCGCCGTTAGCTGAGGCGTACGCGCCCTAGACTCGGACTCACGTTCGAGCTGAGCACACTGAAGCTGCCCATCGTTCAGGCCCCGATGGCGGGTGGCCCTTCGACGCCGGAGCTCGCCCTCGCTGTCGGCCAGGCCGGGGGTCTCGGCTTCCTGGCCGCCGGCTACAAGCGCGCGGACGCCGTCGGCAACGAGATCCGCGCCGTGCGCGAAGCCGCGCCGGCGCCGTTCGGGGTGAACGTGTTCGTGCCGACCCGCGAGCCCGCCGACCCGGGCGAACTTCGCGAGTACCTGCAACGGATCGCGGCCGAGGCCGAACGACAGGGCGCCGAGTTGGGTGAGCCGCGCTTCGACGACGACGACTGGGAGGCGAAGCTCGCGCTCGTCTGCGCGGAGCGGCCGCCGGTGGTGTCCTTCACGTTCGGATGCCCGGCCTGGGAGGTGGTCGACCGCCTGCATCGCGCCGATGTTGCGGTGTGGGTGACGGTCACGAACGTCGAGGAGGCGCGCGCGGCGCACGCCGCCGGCGCGGACGGGCTGGTCGTCCAGGGCGCGGAGGCGGGCGGACATCGGGGCGGCTGGCTTGACGACGGGTCGGACGAGGTCGGCGTCGGCCTGCTGGCGCTGCTGCGCACGGTCTCTCATGCGACGCCCCTGCCGCTGATCGCCACCGGCGGGATCATGGACGGGGCGGCGCTCGCGGCGGTGCTGTGCGCCGGCGCGAGCGCGGCCCAGCTGGGGACCGCGCTGATGCTCGCGCCCGAGGCGGCGACGGCTGAGGCCCAGCGCGCGCTCCTGGCTGAGCGACACCCCACGCGAGTGACGCGGGCGTTCAGCGGGCGCCCGGCGCGCGGGATCGTCAACCGGTTCATGACCGACCACAGCGCCACCGCGCCGCTCGCCTATCCCGAGATCCATCACGCCACGAGCCCGCTGCGGGCCGCCGCCCGAGGGCGCGGCGACGCGGACGGGTTCAACTTATGGGCCGGCCAGGCGCACGAGCTGGTCGAGGCGGCGCCGGCGGGCGAGATCGTGCGCCGAATGGCGGACGAGGCGTCCGCCGTGCTCGAACAGGTGTCGGCGATCAGGCGCCGGTGAACGCCGGCGCGCGCTTCTCGACGAACGCCGCGGTGCCCTCGAAGAAGTCCTTGGTACGCCCGAGCGCATGTTGAAGCTCGGCCTCGAGGTCGAGCTGGGCGTCGAGGTCGCCGTAGATGAACCGATTGAGCGCGCGTTTGCTGGCCGCGTACGAGCGGGTGGGGCCGGCGGCCAGCCGCGCGGTCAAGGCTTCGGCTTCGTCCATCAGCCGGTCGTCCGGATACACCCAGTTGACCAGCCCCCACTCGAGCGCCTGCGGGGCGGGGATGCGCTCGCCGAGCAGCGCCATCTGAAACGCGCGGGCCCGCCCGACCGCCGGCGGGACGAACGCCGTCGAACCGCCGTCGGGCATCAGCCCGATGTTGACGAAGGCGAGCCCAAAGAAGGCCGACTCCGCGGCCATGATCAGGTCACAGGCCAGCGCCAGCGAGCACCCGATGCCCACGGCAGGGCCGTTGACGGCCGCGACCACGGGCTTTTCGAGCCGCCGGACGCCGGCGATCGCCGGGTGGTAGACGTCGTGCAGCTCCTTGTAGACGTCGGGCATGCCGTCCTCCGCGGCGTCGAAGCCGGCCTTCAGGTCCGCGCCCGAGGAGAACCCCCGGCCGGCGCCGGTGATCAGGACAGCCCTCACCGACTCGTCGGCGGCGTCGCGCTCGATGATCGTCCGCAGCTCGAGGCCGAGCTCCGGCGTCCACGCGTTGAGCGAGTCCGGACGGTTGAGAGTCAGTCGCCCGATGGCGCCGGACCGCTCCCAGATGATCGTCTCGTAGGGCACGTCACTTGCTCCTCTCAGTTTCAGAAGATGGGCAGTCCGAGCTCGGCGGCCAGCGGCACGCGCGAGCATAGTCGCGCCCCGAGCGTCTGGGCAGTCACAACCCGTTCACGGACCGCTCACAAGCCGACAACTCCGCGGTAGGGTCCGCCCGACACAGTCCTTCTGGCGGCGCACCGGGGGGTGGCGCCGGGTGAATTGCAACGGAAAGGAGACCCTTCATGGCGCGCAAGCGCGTGCTCTCGCTGCTGATGGCAGCGTTCCTCATCGCCGGGGCCAGCGTCGCGGTGGCGCAGGCCTCGACAGGCGGCCGGTCGGATCCGCACTCGACCGCCGGCCGGTCGGATCGGCACTCGACCAGCGGCCGGTCGCACCGGCACGACGGCGACCACGGCTCTCGCGGTGGCCCCGTCTCCGCGACACCGATCAAGCACCTGGTGGTGATCTTCCAGGAGAACGTGTCGTTCGACCACTACTTCGGCACCTATCCGCACGCGGCCAACACCGATGGCTCGCCCTTCTACGCCTCGCCCCGGACGCCCACCGTGAACGGGCTGTCGGGAGCGCTCCTGACCAACAACCCGAATGGCGCCAATCCTGCGCGGCTCAGCCCCTCCCAGGCGCTCACCTGCGACCAGAACCACGGCTATACGGCCGAGCAGAAGGCCTACGACATGGGGCTGATGGACAAGTTCATCCCGTTCACCGACGTCGAGAGCTGCTCGCCCCCGGACGTCAGCGCGCCGCACCTGGTTCTCGACTACTACGACGGCAACACGGTGACCGGGCTGTGGAACTACGCCCAGCACTTCGCGATGAGCGACAACTCCTACTCGGTGAACTTCGGTCCCTCCACGCCCGGCGCGATCAACGTCACCGGCACGAACACCTACGGCGTGATCTGCGGCCCGGCCAGCGCCGTGTACAGCACGCCGCCGGTTCCGTGCAGCGCGGCTCCCGGCTCCGCCCCGGCCACGCCGGGCTCGCCGCAGCCGCAGGGCACGGGAACGCTCTATAGCGACGCCGACCCGAACTACGACATCTGCTCGGCCACCCAGGACCACCACGTCGCGGCCGACACGGTCCAGTTCGGCGGCGCGAATGTCGGTGACCTCCTCGACAGGTCCGGGACCACCTGGGGCTGGTTCCAGGGCGGCTTCGCCAGCCCGAACTACGTCCCCGGGCAGCCGAGCACCGATGACCTGTCGAAGGTGTGCACCGGCGCCCACAACAACATCGGCGGGGCCTCGCAGACCGACTACAACCCGCACCACGAGCCGTTCCAGTACTACGCCTCGACGGCCAACCCCAAGCACCTGCCGCCGACCTCGATCGGGATGGTCGGCCATCAGGATCAGGCCAACCACCAGTACGACCTGAAGGATTTCTTCGCGGCGGCCGACCACAACAACCTGCCGGCGGTGTCGTACTTGAAGGCGGCGGATTACCAGGACGGTCACGCGGGGTACTCCGATCCGCTCGACGAGCAGACCTGGCTGGCCTCCACGGTCAACCACCTGGAGCGCCTGCCGTCGTGGCGGAGCACCGCGGTGATCATCGCCTACGACGACAGCGACGGCTGGTACGACCACCAGATGGGTCCGATTGTGACTCAGTCGCAGACGACGCTCGATGCGCTGACCGGCCCCGGCTTGTGCGGCAACAACCCGGCCCAGGTCCCGAGCGGCCAGCAGGCTCGGTGCGGTGTGGGACCGCGCCAGCCGCTGCTGATCGTCTCGCCGTTCGCCAAGCGCAACTACGTCGACAACACGTTCACCGACCAGGCCTCCGTCGTCCAGTTCATCGAAAACAACTGGCTCGGCGGCCAGCGGATCGGCGGCGGCGCGGCGGACGCCTCGGCGGGCACGCTGGACAACATGTTCACGTTCCGCCACGGCGAGAACCGGCCGCTGTTCCTCGACCCGACTACCGGCGAGCCTACGCGCCGGTAGGGGGCTGAACCTCACGAGCGGGGCGGCGCCGGGCCGGCCGCCCCGCTTCGTCGGCTGCGCCTCCTACACTCCGTAGGGATGAAAGTCAAACCGTTCAAAGCCGCCCGCGCGATACCCGTGGGGCGCGTGCTGGCGGCGGCTCAGATCGTGATGCTGGCCCGCCGGCACTGGCACCAGCTCGAGCCGATCGAGCGCCGGCGGGTGATCACGCTCGTGCGCATGGCCAAGGGGCGCAGGGGCAACCTCACTAAAAACGAATGGCTCGAGCTGGCGAACCTGGTGGCCAAGGCCGATCCGCGGGGCTTCGCCGGGCTTGCGGCCGAGCGCTTCTCGCCTCTGCCTCTCCCACGCCGGGTGGTGCGGGGGCGCAAGCACCCTTGATCAGTCGCTGATCGCGATGTGGCCGGGCTGCGCGGCAGCCCGGTCCAGCCAGGCGCGAAGCGCGGGATATGGCTCGAGCTCGAACCCGCCCTCCGGGGCGACGTGCGTGTAGGCGTAGAGCGCGATGTCCGCGATCGTGTAGCGCCCGGCGACCAGGAACTCGCGCCCGGACAGATGTGCTTCCATCGCGCGTAGCGCAGAGGTGCCGCCGCGGCGCTTGGCCTCGGCCTCCGACTCCGGCGGCGTGATCCCGGCGAGGGCCCAGAATCGCGCCACCGCGATGTACGGCTCGTGGCTGTACTGCTCGAAGAACAGCCACTGGAGAACCTGGGCGCGTTCGAAGCGGTCCTCGGGGAGGAACGGCGTGCCCTCGGCGAAGTAGAACATGATCGCGTCCGACTCGCCGAGCGACCGACCGTCGTCGAGCACCAGCGTGGGGACGCGCAGCGCCGGATTGAGCGCGCCGAGCAGCGCGCGGCGGCCCGAGCGGTCGATCACGCTGACCTCGCGGCGCTCGTACTCGATCCCGAGGTGAGCGAACAGCTGCCGGACCTTGTAACAGTTGCCGGACACCGCGGAGTCGTAGAGCAGCATCGCGGTAGCTTGACAGTGCATCGTCGCCATTACGCTTCGCTGTGCTGTGAGCGTGACGACGAAGATCCGGTCGACCGCCGCCCGGCTGCCAGACGGCCGCGAGGACCGAGCACCGGTCCCGGTTCCGTTCTGGCGCCTGCGCGCAATCGCCTTCTCGGTGGGGGCGGCGAGCCTCGGGGCCGAGATCGCCGCCGCGCGCCTGCTCGCCCCCTACTTCGGCGCCTCAACGATCATCTGGGCCAACACCATCGCCACCGTGCTGGTCGCCCTGTCGGTCGGCTACGCGGTCGGCGGCCGGCTCGCGGATCGCCGCGCCGACCTGCCCGGCCTGTGCGCGATCGTCCTGTGCGCGGCCATATTGCTGGCGATCGTGCCGTTCGTCTCCGACCCGTTCCTGCGCGCGGCGGTCAAGGCGCTGGGCTCCCTCTCGGTCGGTGGCTTCCTGGGCTCGCTGGCCGCGGTCCTGGTGCTGGTCGCGGTTCCGGTGCTGCTGCTCGGCATGGTGGCGCCGTACGCGAACCGCCTGGCGGTGGCGCGCTTGGCGGACACCGGCACGGTGACCGGGCGCCTGTACGCGATCTCCACCGCCGGGTCGCTCCTCGGCACGTTCCTGGCCGCGCTGCTGTTGATCCCGATGATCGGGACCCACCGCACGTTCCTGGTCTTTGCCGCCGCACTCGCGCTCACGGCGGCGCTCGGCGCCGGCTCCTGGCGGTTCCTGGTCGTGGCGGCGGCGATCGCCGCGCTGCTCGCCGTGCCGCCGAGCGCGGTGGGAGCCGACGTGGCCGGGGCCCGGGTGATCTACTCGACCGAGACCGACTACCAGTATGCGCGCGTGCTCCAGTTCCCCAGCGGCGAGCGCTGGCTCCAGCTCAACGAGGGCGTGGCGATCCACTCGCTGTACCGGCCCTGGAGCTACCTGACCGGCGGGTACTGGGACGACTTCCTCGTGCTGCCGTTCGCGGCGCGGTCCGAGCCTCCGGCCCGGATCGCGATCCTCGGCGACGCGGCGGGCACGGTGGCGCGCGCGTACGGCCACTACTACCCGGGCACCCAGGTCGACGCGGTGGAGATCGACGGCCAACTGACCACGATCGGCAGGCGCTACTTCGGCCTGCGTGGGCCGAAGCTCCACCTCTACACCGCCGACGCCCGACCCTGGCTCGAGACGAGGCGGGCGCGCTATGACGCGATCTTCCTCGATGCCTACCGGCAGCCTTACATCCCGTTCTACCTGCTCACCCGCGAGTTCTTCGCGCTCATCCGATCGCACCTGAACGCCGGCGGGACCGTGATCGTCAACGTGGGGCACATCCCGGGATCCGATGCGCTCGAGCAGGTGGTCTCGGCGACTGCGCGAGCCGTCTTCCCGGTGGTCGTGCGCGACGTGGTCAGCGCGACGAACTCGCTCGTGGTGGGCAGCACGCGGCCGCTGTCGTTCGCGGCTCTGGCCGTGCCGCACGCTTTGCAGCCGTTGGCCGAGGCGGTGGACGCGCGGGTGGCGCCCGCCCTGCGCGGTGGCGCCGTCTACACCGACGACAAGGCTCCGGTCGAGTGGCTGACCGACCTGTCGATCCTGCGCTACGCGATCGGCAAGCGGTGACGCTGATCTCGGCGGAGGAGCTTCACCGGCGGGTCGAGCGGCCGACGTTGCTCGACGTGCGCTGGGAGCTGGGCGGCCCGCCGGGCCGGCCGCGCTACCTGGAGGGCCACATCCCGGGGGCGGCGTTCGTCGATCTGGAGAGGGTGCTGGCGGGGCCGCCGGGCGAGCGCGGGCGCCACCCGCTGCCCCCGGCCGAGTCGTTCGGCGAGGCCATGCGCGCGGCCGGCGTGTCGGCCGACCGGCCCGTCGTGGTCTACGACGCCGGGAACTCGATGGCCGCGGCGCGGGCGTGGTGGCTCCTACGGTATTTCGGCCACTCGCGGGTTTTTGTTTTGGATGAGGGTTTCAGTGGCTGGTTGGCCGCCGGTTACGCCATCGAGCGGGGGGTGAGCGCAGCCGACCGTGGGGACTTCGTCCCGCGCGCCGGTGGGATGCCGCTGCTCGACGCGGCCGCCGCGGCGGCGGTGGCGCACGGCGGCGTGCTCCTCGACGCCCGGGCACCCGAGCGCTTCAGCGGCGAGCGCGAACCGGTCGATCCGGTCGCCGGCCACATCCCGGGCGCGGTGAACCTGGCGAGCACCTCGCTGCTCGACCGCACGTCGGGGCGGTTCCTGGACGCCGGCGAGTTGCGCGCCCGGTTCGCCTCGGCCGGGGTCCGCGACGACATCGAGGTGGGCGCCTACTGCGGCTCCGGCGTCACCGCCGCGCATGAGGTGCTGGCGCTTGAGCTGGCAGGCTTTGCCGGCGCGCTGTACGTGGGGTCGTGGAGCGAGTGGATCCGCGATCCGGCACGGCCGGTGGCGACCGGCGCCGGAGACCCGGTAACGCAGTGAACGTCGACAAACCCGTCGGGTCGGTCGTGCCAGCTCGGCCGACCGCGCGTGGGTGTGGCGATCTCGGCCGCGCCCGGCGGGCGGTCCTGAACCACCCGCACCCCGTCGCGCGGCGCCAGCGTAATCGCCCGCAACTGGACCTCGGCCAGTTTCGGCTCGGCCGCGCGTAGCGCGGCGCGCTCGAGCACGCGGTCGAGCACGATTCGCATCTCCATCAGCGCGAACGACGCGCCGAGGCAGCGGCGGGTGCCGCCGCCGAACGGGATCCAGGTGTAGGTGTCGGGTGGGTCCTCGGCCAGGAAGCGCTCGGGCCGGAACGCGCCGGCGTCCGGATAGAACTCCTCGCGCCGGTGGATGATGCGGATCGAAGGGTTGATCTCGACCCCGGGCGGGATCACGTAGTCGCCGAGCCGGAACGGCTCGCCGCGCACCACGCGGCCGACGCCGGGGATCACCGGCCGGATCCGCAGCGACTCCTTGACCACGGCGTCGAGGTAGCGCTCGTCGCGGCCGAGCGCTCGCGCGTGCACCGCCGGCGCGTGAAGCAGCAGATCGAAGCACCAGGCCAGCCCCGTGGCGGTGGTCTCGTGGCCGGCCAGGAGGAGCGTCATCAGCTCATCGCGCACCTCGCGGTCCGAAAGCCTCTGCCCTTCCTCGTCGCGGGCCAGCAGAAGCGACGAGAACACGTCCTCGCGCTCCTCGAGCGCGTCCAGGTCGCGTCGCCGGCGGGCGATCTCGGTGTAGAGCAACTCGTCGACGGCGCGGCGCGCGCCCGCGAAGCGATCGGGCAGCTGCCGGTTTCGCCGGGCGAGGAGGGGCAGGGCGGCCAGCACCATCATCCCCCGCGGCTGGGCCAGCGGCTCGACCATCGCCCGCAGCCGGCGGCGGAGCTCCTCCTCCTCGGGCCCGGGGTCGTACCCGAACACGGCCTGCATGATCACCCGCAGGGTCAGCGACTGCATGCTGGGCAGGAGCGCGAACGGTTCGCCCATCGGCCAGGCGTCGATCTCGAGGTCGGCTGATCGGCGCATCGCCTCGGCGAACGCCTGTATCCGCCGGCCGTGGAACGGCCCGAGCATCAACCGCCGGTGGCGCAGGTGCTCGCCGCCGTCGAGCAGCAACACCGAGCGCTCGCCCACCACCGGACCCAGCATCGCATTCGCCTCGCCGGCGCGCAGTTGCTCGCCGGGTCCCTGGAACAGCTCCTTGACCAGCGCGGGGTGGAACACCATGACAAACCGGTCGTCGAACAGGGTCCGGAACGTCACCGCGTCGCCGTACCGGCGCCGGCATGCGTCGATGAACCAGGGTGCCCCGACGATGAACCCGGCGGTCTGGACGATCCGCGGAAGCTGGGGTCCCGGGGGAAGACGCAGCCGCGGGGAGGCCTCAGAGGCGGCTGCGGTGCGCTCCAACGTGGCCATCTTCACATCCGATGGTCGCACAACGCTAACGCGGGCTATAACGGCGCTAACGACGCTAAGAGCAGACTTAGCGCCGGCATGAGGCCTACCATGCCGCCCGCGCCGCCTGCGCGGGGCCGGGGAGTCACCTACTTTGCGAGACAATTTCCTTGTCTTCGGCAGTCCGCTGATCGGCGAGCCTGAAATCGCCGAGGTTGTCGACTCACTGCGCTCAGGCTGGATCGGGACCGGACCCAAGGTTCACCGTTTCGAGCGGATGCTGGCCGAGTACGTGGGGGTGGCCGAATGCCGGTGTGTGTCCTCGTGCACCGCGGCCCTGACCCTCTCGATGCGCGTCCTGGGGATTGGCCCCGGCGACGAGGTCCTGGTTCCGGCCTTGACCTTCGTGGCCTCGGCCAACGCGGTCGAGCATGCCGGCGCGAGGCCGGTGTTGGTGGACTCCGAGCCGGGCAGCGGGTTGATCGACCTCGACCAGGCCGAGGCGACCATCACCCCGCAGACCAAGGCGATCATGCCGGTTCATCTGGCGGGCCGACCGGTCGACATGGACCGCCTGAGCCGCTTGCGCGACGAGCATGGTGTGCAGATCCTCGAGGACGCCGCGCACGCGCTCGGGGCGCAGTGGCGAGGCCGGATGATCGGCGCATTCGGGAACCTGACCGCATTCTCGTTCTACGTGACCAAGAACGTCACGACGATCGAGGGCGGCGCGCTCGTCACGCAGGATCCGGAGACGGCGGCCCGGGTGGAACGCCTGGCCCTGCACGGACTCAGCCTGGGCGCCTGGCAGCGCTTCTCTGACGCCGGCTTCAAGCATTACGAGGTGGTCGAGCCCGGCTTCAAATACAACATGACCGACATCCAGGCCGCGCTCGGCCTGCATCAGTTGCCGCGGCTCGATGAGTGGATCGCTCGTCGGGCGCAGTTGTGGGCCCGGTACGATGACCTCCTGGCGGACCTGCCGGTCCACACGCCACCGCCTGCCGATCCGAACAGCATCCATGCGCGCCACCTGTACCAGGTGACCGTTGATCCTGATGCACCGCTTACCCGCGATCAGCTGTTGCATGGCCTGACCACCCACAACATCGGCACGGGCGTTCACTACCGCGGGGTACACCTGCATCCGTTCTACCGCGAGAAATACGGCCTCGAGCCGAGCCAGTTCCCGGTCGCCACCGCGATCTCCGAGCTGACCCTGAGCCTGCCGCTCAGCCCGAAGGTGACCGAGGCGGACCAGGACGACGTGGTCGAGGCCCTCACCGACCTGCTGGCATGAGGTCATCCCGGTGAGCACGTCCGACTACTCGGCTCGACGGCTCGGCGGCCCCGTGCCACCCTGGCTTCGAGACGCCGACCGCGCCCGATCGATTCCCGTCGAGGTCTGGATCACCGGAGCGCTGGTGGTGATCGCCGCGGCGATCCGCATCGTGGTCCTCTCCAACCAGAGCTACTGGATGGACGAGGCGCTCACCGCATACGAGGCGCAGCTGCCGCTCGGGGCGATGATCAACACGGTGGTGCACGTCGAGACGACACCACCGCTGTACTTCGTGCTGATCTGGGCCTGGGCGCACTTGTTCGGCACCGGCGAGGCGGCGATGCGCTCGGTCTCGATGCTGGCCGGGGTGGCGCTCGTCCCGATCGCCTTTCTCTGCGCCCGCGACCTGGTGGGTCCGCGTGCCGGCGTGCTCGCGGCCGCGCTGGTCACCGTCAATCCGTTCCTGATCTGGTACTCGCAGGAGGCGCGGGCCTACATGCTGCTGGCGGCGCTCTGCGGAGCGTCGTTCCTGTGGTTCATCCGCGCCCGGGCGCGGCCGAGCCGGCGAAACCTGGCCTGGTGGGCGATCTGGTCCTCGCTGGCCCTCATGACACACTTCTTCGCGGGCTTCCTGGTCGGCCCCGAGGCGCTGTGGCTGCTGTGGAACGCGCGCTCGCGCCCGGCGGGCGCGGCGGTCGGCGTGGTGGCGGTCGTGCAGCTGGCGATGCTGCCGTTCGCGTTGATCGACACCGGCCACGGCGTCGGCTGGATCGCGCAGACCCCCCAGCACATCCGGCTCTCGCAAGCCGTCGCGGAGTGGGGGGTGAGCATCATGTACCGCCAGGCGACCGTCAACCAGGGTCTTCTCGGCGGAGCGCTCCTCCTGGTCCTGGCCGTCCTGCTGCTGGCCTTCGGCGGCGACCATCGGACGCGGCGGGGCGCGGCCGTGGCGGCGGCGATCGGCGGCTTCGTCTGGCTCGCCCCGCTCATTCTCGGAACCCTCAGCCGCGCTGACGACTACTTCCTCGCGCGCAACGTGATGCCGGCGGTCGTCCCGCTGGCCGTCCTGCTCGGGGCTGCCTGCGCCGCCCCGCGGCTTCGCCTGCTCGGCGGCCTGCTCGGGGTGCTCCTGGTGGCAATGTTCTCCTACGTCACGATCCAGGTCCAAACCCACGCCTACCTCCAGCGTCCTGACTGGCGAAGCGTCGCCCATGCGCTGGGACCGGCGAACGGCCCCCGGGCGATCATCGCGGCCAACGGGTTCACCGCCGACCCGCTGAAGATCTATCTCCCACTCGTGAAGTGGGCCCAGCCCCAGGCGCAGAAGGTCCTGGTCCAGGAAGTCGACGTGGTGGGCGACCGCAAGCAGGCCGCGCTGCGGCCTGTTCGCATCGTCCTGCCCAAGCAACCGCCCACCTGGCTCACGCCGGTCGGCGCACCGACCCCGGCTGTGACCGCGCCGCCCGGCGCCAGGCTGATCGATCGCTTCGTGGTTCGCAACTGGATCGTCGGGCGGTTCGCGCTGGAGCGCCCCACGCGGCTCACCGTCAAGCAGCTCATAGCGCTGGCCCCGAAGTATTTTCACCGCACGCCGAACGCCCTGCTCATCTTCTTCCAGAGGCCGGAGCGCTGAGATGCTGAGCGTCGTGGTGCCGGTGTACGGATGCGCGGACTGCCTGGTGGCGCTGCACGCCCGGCTGACCGACAGCGTGGCCCAGATCACCGGCAGCTACGAGTTCGTGTTCGTCGACGATCGCAGCCTCGACGACGGCTGGTCGGTGCTTCAGCGACTCGCCCGCCAGGATGAGCACGTCCGAGCGTTCCGCCTGAGCCGCAACTTCGGCCAGGACGCCGCGATCACGGCCGGGCTCGGCCTCGCCAGCGGGGAGTGGGTGGTCGTGATGGACTGCGATCTGCAGGAGGCGCCCGAGGACATTCCGCGGATGTGGGCCGCGGCCGGCGAGGGGTACGACATCGTGCGCACGGTCCGCCGGGGGTGGCGGCATTCCGCCGTCCGGCGCTGGAGCAGCCGCGTCTACCGCCGCCTGACGCTGGAGACCGACGTGCGGCCCGATTACAGCAACCTGAGCCTGCTCTCGCGCCGCGTGGTCGACGCGTTCTTGCGGCTGCGCGACCGCGACCGCGAGTACATGATCGCGCTCGATTGGCTCGGCTTCGACTCCACGCAGATCGAGATCGAGCACCACGAACGCCACGCCGGCGAGAGCGGCTACACGCTGCGGCGGCTCGTCCAGGTCGCGCTCGACGGGATGTTCTTCCGCAGCACGGTGCTGCTGCGGCTGGTCGTCCTGCTCGGCTTCGTCATCGCACTCGTCGGCGTGGTCATCGCGCTGTTCGAGGTCGTCGACTACTTCGTCGAGCCGCAGAAGACCGTGCCCGGCTACACCTCGCTCGCGGTGCTGCTGCTGGTGCTGGCCGGGTTCATCATCGTCAGCGTGGGCGTGGTCGGCCTGTACGTGGGGAGGATCTTCGAGCAGGTCAAGGACCGCCCCCTATTTGTGATCGACCAGCAGACCGGAGGGCAGGCGCAGCCGGGAGGCGAGATGGCTACTGCGTCGCCGACAGCACGTACACCCGCTCGCGCCCGCCCGGACTCGGAAACGCCGCCAGGATCCGTTCCCGGTAGCGCCCCATCAGGTCCTCGAGCGTCTCCTCGGTGAAGCGCTGCGCGTGGCCGCCGGCGCCGGGATCGGCGGCGCGCCGGCCGAGTCGGGCGATCAGCGGCACCTGGCTCGAGGCCAGGTTGCGGACCGGCTCGGAAACGATGACCCTGGCGCGGGCGGCGTCCACCATCCGGTCGACGACGCGCTCAGCGTGCGGGAGGAAGTGGTAGAGGCTGGCTTGGAGGATGACCGCGTCGGCGCTGGGTAGCGGCTCCTCGTCGTGGGTTAGGTCGAGCCGGCGCGCGTCGACGCCCTGCCGGCGCAGCCTCTCAACGAATCCGGGGTTGACATCGATTCCCACGTAGCCGCCCACCCGGCCGCGGAGGTGGCGAAAATAGAGCGTTCCCGGTCCGCAGCACAGCTCGAGCACCGAGGCGCCGTCCGGCACCTGTTCGGCCACCGCCCGCATGCGATCGCCATAGTGGCGGCCGTAGAGCGCGCGCATCAGCAGCTCGTAGCCGGCCGCGCTGCGGTAGACGAGGCTGGTGCTCACGCGTGCTCGAGGCTGGTGCTCACGCGTGCTGCTGGGCGGGCGCCTGCGATGCCGCCGCCTTGCCGCCGAGGTCGGCCAGCGTCAACTGGTGCGCGGGCGGCCGGTCGAGCGCCCGCGTGATCGTCACGCGCAAATCGGCGCCCACGTGCAGCAGCTCGCCCGACTGGAGCTCCCGCCATCCCGGATCCTCGTCCATGCGCTCGCTGGCCACGATCACCGCGGGCTTCTGCGCCAGGTCCCCGGACCGGACGCGAACCGACCCACGCGCGCTGGCGTGATCAAGATGGCGGCCGCCGGTCGGACCGCCCGCGGCGCGCTCGAGCACGAACAACTCGTGCACGTCCGGATAGCGCAGCGCCCACAGCTCCTCAGCGCTGATCAGGACCAGGTTCAGCGCGAACACCGGCAGGTGCTCGGCGATCCATCCCGCCGCTCGGGCGATGGCCGCGCCGACGTCTGCGCCGCGCTCGATCTCGCGGGTGATCAGCGCGAAGTAGCGCTCGGAATCGGTCTCGCCCTGGACGAGCCTCGTCGCGTCGCCGAGCTCCTGGTCGAGGCGGCCGATGTCCTCGATCACGCCGTTGTGGGCGAACAGCCGCCCCTGCTGCTCGAACGGATGTGTGTTCTCCGGGCTGACCGCGCCGGTCGAGGCATAGCGGACATGGGCGACGAACGTGCGCGAGCGCACCGCGCGGGCCTCCTGGGCGAACTGCTGGTCCTCATAGGCGGCGAGCGGCTGCTTGGAGACGAGCGGATGTCCGTCCGGGTCGTAGGTCCCCAGGCCGGTTCCGTCGGGCTCGCGCCGGCTCTGCTCGGCCAGCGAGTCGGGCGCTTCGAGCAGCCAGAAGGTGGCGCGGACGGGCTCTCGGCCCCCGCTCATGCCGAACAACCTGCACACGACCCGTGACGTTAGCGCGGCTGGCCTGGCCAGTGGCTCGATGGCGTTCCCGTCTGGCAGGCGGCCACTGTCAATGTAATTTCAAAATCGTGTCCTATCGTGGTCGCAGCCCACGAGAAAGGCATGTCGTCATGAGCTTCCTGCGCACAGTCTCCACGCAACGTCTGCTGGCCATCCTGGTCGGCCTGATCATCGCCGTCGCCGCCGGCACGGCAATCGCCGTCGCCGCGACGTCGGGCGGCCGCGTACCGCCGCGCGAGTCGCTCGCCCAGGCGCTGCATCAGGCGGCGAGCGCGCCCCAGGTCAGCGGCATCTCCGCGCGGATCAAGTTCACCAACAACCTGATCAGCTCCTCCGACCTCCAGGGCTCAGACCCGATCCTGAACGGCGCCTCGGGCCGCCTCTGGGCGTCGAACGACGGCCGGCTGCGGCTCGAGCTCCAGGGCCAGAACGGCGATGCCCAGGTGGCGCTCGACAACGGCAAGTTCTCGATCTACGACCCGATGTCGCGCACGGTCTACCAGGGCTCACTGCCGGCGCAGGGTTCGACGGGGAAGGACAAGACGGGTGCGAAGGACACGATCCCCTCGGTGGCGCAGATCCAGACCCAGCTGAACCAGCTACTCCAGCACGTCAATCTGGTCGGTCCCACGCCGCGCAACGTGGCCGGCCAGCCGGCGTACAAGATCGTGCTCTCGCCCAAGCACGACGGCGGGCTGCTCGGTGACGTGCAGCTGGCGTGGGACGCCGCGCACGGCGTGCCGCTCGGCATCGCGGTCTACTCGACCCAGAGCAACGTCCCGGTGCTCGAGCTCAAGGCCACGAACATCTCGTTCGGCCCCGTCTCGAGCGGCGACCTGTCGATCCAGACGCCGGCCGGGGCCAAGACCGTCCGGGTCTCGCCGACCGCCGCCGGCGCCGCGGCCAAGCACGGCGCGACGGCGCGCGGCAAGCACGCCGCGAAGAGCGGCAAGGGACAGGCCGACGTCACCGGAGTGGCCGCGGTCCAGGCTCACCTTCCGTTCACGCTGGCGGCGCCGGGTAGCCTGGTCGGCCTCCCCCGCCAGTCCGTGCAGCTGCTCGACTGGGGCGGCAGCCCGGCCGCGCTTGTCACCTATGGTCAGGGCCTCGGCGGGATCGCGGTGATCGCGCAGAGCGCGTCCACGCAGACTGCGACGGGCAAGAGCCCGTCCTTGCCAGGGGGCGGCGACCATCAGGGCCTGAGCCTCCCGACCGTCTCGATCAACGGCCACTCCGGCCAGGAGCTGGCCACCGCGCTGGGAACGGTGATCCGGTACACGAGCGGGCCGGTCCAGTACACGGTGCTCGGCTCGGTGCCGGCCGCCGCCGCCGAGGCCGCCGCTAAGGCGCTGACACCCTAAAGTGGCCCCCCACATGACGGACGCTCCGCCGGACGCCGCGCTCGCCAGCCCCGGACCTCCTCCGGTCGAGGTACGGGGCCTCGTCAAGCGCTACGGCGCGCTGGAAGCGGTTGCTGGCGTGGATCTGACGGTCCACGCCGGCGACGTGTATGGGTACCTCGGACCGAACGGCGCCGGCAAGACCACCTCGCTGCGGATGATGCTCGGGCTGATCCGTCCCACCGAGGGCACGGTCAGGCTGTTCGGGCGCGACCCGCTCGAGAGCGTCCAGGCGCTCGATGACGTCGCGGGCTTTGTCGAGGCGCCCACCTTCTACCCGTACCTGAACGGCCGGCGCAACCTCGAGTTGCTGGGTTCATTCGACGGCGGCGACGCGCGCGAGCGCGTCGAGCAGGCGCTCGAGACGGTCGAGCTCTCCGACCGGGCCAAGGACAAGGTGGGCGCTTACTCGCACGGGATGCGCCAGCGGCTCGGCATCGCCGCGGCGCTGCTCCGCAACCCCAAGCTGCTGCTGCTCGACGAGCCGGCTACCGGCCTTGACCCGGCCGGCATGCGCGACATGCGACTGCTGATCCGCCGCCTGGCCGAGCAGGGGATGACCGTCATGCTCTCGAGCCACCTGCTGGCCGAGGTCGAGGAACTATGCGACCGCGTGGCCATCGTGCGCTCGGGGAAGATCGTCTACGAGGGCGCGATCGCGGACTTGAAGCGAGGCGCGGGCGCAACCTACTGGCTGTCGAGCACCAACGACGAACGGGCGCTCGCGGTGTGCCGGGCCCAGCCGGGGATCGAGGACGTGCGGACCGCGCACGGCCGGATCGCCTTCACGGGGGATGACGCCGCCGTCGCCGAGCTGTCCCAGGCGTTGATCGAGGCGGGCGCCCTCATCCAGATGCTGACGCCGCAGACGGTCACGCTCGAGGACCTGTTCTTCTCGCTCACCGAAGGCGACGGAGTCGTCAACGGGGGCCGGCCGGCCGGCGAGCCCGCGGCGGCGGAGGCGTCCCGATGAGCTCGGGCGTCGGCACTTTGCCCGCGCCGGCGGGCGCCGCTGTCCGATCACGCTCCCGACCCGGCGTCGCCACCGTGTACCGCTGGGAACTGTTCAAGCTGCGCTTCCAGAAGCGCACGTACCTCGGTCTCGGCGCGGCGGCGCTCGTACCGATCCTGTTCGTCCTGGCGATTCACTTCCGCCACCATCGGGCCGACAACGGCAACGACTTCGCGTTCGCCTCCTACCTGACCAAGAGCGGGCTGGTCGTCCCGCTGGTTCTCCTGCTGTTCGGCGCGGTGTGGATGTTTCCGCTGATCACCGCGCTGGTGGCCGGCGACATCTTCGCGTCCGAGGACCACAACGGCACCCTCAAGACGGTTCTCACGCGGTCGCTCGAGCGCTGGCAGATCTTCGCCGGCAAGGCGCTCGCCGCCATGACCTATGCGATCGTGGCGATCTTCATCAGCGGCACGGTGGCGGTGATCGCCGGCTGCCTGCAGTCGGGCTTCAACTCGGTGCAAACGCTGAGCGGGACGATCGTGTCCGCGCCCAAGGGGCTCGAGTTGGTGTACATGAGCCTGCTCATCTACCTGATCCCGATCGCCACGGTGGTGTCGATCGGCTTGCTGCTCTCGACGATCACCCGCAACAGCGCGGCCGCGGTGGTCGGCACGCTGATGATCTCGCTGCTGTTCCAGTTGATCGGCATCCTTCCGGGCCTGAGCGCGACCCAGCCCTACCTGCTGAGCACCCAGTTCAACGCCTGGCAGGGCCTGTTGCGCCAGCCGATCGACTGGGCGCCGGTCGTTCGGGCGGCGTGGGTGTGTGCGATGTACGGGATCCCGGCGCTGGTGGCGGCCTTCCTGGTCTTCCTGCGCCGCGACGTCGCCGGTGGTTGACCGCGTCCTGGTCGTCGACGACGACCCGCCGCTGCGCCGCATGCTGGACCGGACTTTGACTGCCGAGGGATACGAGGTGTTCGTCGCTGCGGATGGCGGGGCGGCACTGGCCGAAGCCGAGCGCACCGCTCCCGACGTGATCGTCCTCGACGTGGCCATGCCGGGACTCGACGGGCTGACCGTCGCGCGCCGATTGCGCAGCAAGGGGCTGCCGACGCCGATCCTGATGCTCACGGCGCGCGACGCCGTGCCCGACCGCGTCGCCGGGCTCGAGGCGGGCGCCGATGATTACCTGGTCAAGCCGTTCGCGGTGCAGGAGCTGATCGCGAGACTGCGGGCGCTGACGCGGCGCGGGGGCGACGGCGCGGGCGGCGCCGGGCTCCGCTCGTACGGCGATCTGACGCTGGACGTGGCGGGTCGACGGGCGACGCGGCGCGGGCGGGCGATCGAGCTGACCGGGCGCGAGGCGGCGCTCCTCGAGCTGCTCCTGCGCGGGAGCGGCCGCGTGGTCACGCGCGAGCGCGCGCTTGAGGAGATCTGGGACGGTGCTGCCGAGCCAAACGTGGTCGATCGCTACGTGACCCGGCTGCGGCGCAAGCTCGGCTCGCCGCCGCTGATCAAGACGGTCAGGGGGAGCGGCTTCACGCTCCGAGCCTGAGCGGCCGGGAACGCGCGCCGGCCGGTCAGGCGGCGTGGGCCAGAAGCATGTCGTGGACCTGATCCTCGGTCATCGGAGGCGCCAGGGCGTAGCCTTGGACCGCATCGCAACTCAGCTCCCGGAGCTGCGCGAGGTGCGCCTCAGTCTCCACCCCTTTGGCCACGATCTCCAGCCCGAGCGCATGCCCGAGTTCCAGCAGCGCGGCCAGCACCGACGCGGCCCGCGGCGAACCGTCCAGGTCCGCGACGAAGCTGCTGTGGAGCTTGAGAGTGTCGATCGGCAATTCCCGCAGCTGCGCGAGCGGCAACGCGCCCGCGCCGAAGTCATCGATCGCGATCCTCACCCCAATGGCCTTCAGGCTCTCGAACGCGGTGATCGCCGGTCCTGGGTCCTCGGCCAGCTCGCGCTCGGCCACCTCGAGGCAAAGCGCCATGGGATCGAGCCCGCAGGCTTCGAGCGCGTCAGCGACCGCCGGGGGCAGGGCGGGGACGCGCAGGTGAGCCGATGAGATGTTCAGCGAGAGCGTCACGTCGGGCTTTCGCGCTCGCCAGCGCACCAGCTGGGCCAGCGCATGCTCGAGGACGAACCGGCCGATCGGGATCACCAGCCCGACGTCGTTGGCCAGCGGCATGAACTCCTGCGCGGCGATCAGACCGCGTCTCGGGTGCTGCCAGCGCACCAGCGCCTCCACCCCCACCACCTCGCTCAAATCGTGCAGGCGCAGGCTCGGCTGGTAGTGGACGCGCAGTTCGCATCGCTCGACGGCCTGCCTGATCGCCGCCTCGAACTCGATTCGGTCGCGCGCCCGCCGGCGCGAATCCTCGTCGAACAGCTCGTAGCGCGAACGTCCTCGTGCCTTGGCCCAGTACATGGCGGCGTCGGCCTCGCGAATGATGGTCTCGGGGGCAACGGTAGGGTCGGTGACGATCGCGATCCCGATGCTCGCGGTGACGCTTACTCCAACCCCGTCGAGGTCAACCGGGAACCGTGCCGCGTCGCAGATTCGATCAGCGATCAGCACCACCTCGCGCTCGGTGCTCAGCCCCTCGAACAGAAAGGCGAACTCGTCTCCGCCGAATCGCGCGACGGTGTCCATCGGGCGCAGCAGCGTGCTCAAGCGCCCGGCCAGCGTCGCGAGCAGCCGGTCTCCCGCGGCGTGACCACGGGAGTCGTTGACGTGCTTGAACTTGTCGAAGTCCAGGAACAGCATCGCCAGCGGAGCGCTCGAGCGGCGCGAGCGCTCGAGCGCGACGCCGAGCCGGTCCAGGAACAGGGCGCGGTTGGGCAGCCCTGTGAGCTGATCGTGCATCGCCTGACGGACGAGCCGCGCCTCGACGCGTTTGCGTTCCCGCGCGTGTATGAGGGCGCGCCGGAGCAGCCCCGGCTCGAGCTCGGTGCTGACCAGGCAATCCTGGGCCCCCTGCGCCAGCGTGGTCAGCGCCAGTGGTTCGTCGTGGCGCGCGCAGAGCACGACGATCGGGGCCTCGGGAGCCGACATCCGGACGTACTCGAGCAGCGTGAGTCTGTCCCCACGATCGTCGGGCGGGGCATCGGGATCGAGCTCGAGCAGCACGCAGCAGCCGGAATCGCCCAGCACGGCCTCGGTACTGGCCGCATCCCAGGCGGCGTGGACGAGCATGTGAACGTGACGCCACGAGGCGTGGAGCAGCTCTTCGACCAGCCGCGCCGTGCGCTCATCGGTCGTCAGCAGCAGCACCCTGATCGGTCCCGGGTGGACCGAATCGACCCGCAAGGAACCCCCTTACGACGAGCCAAAAGCTCGACATCCATGTTGAAACCTGCTCACCAGAAATATGGGTCCTGCGCCAGGAAACTTGCGGACAATTGGAAAACTTCCCGGTTCGCTGCGCGAGCGCTTGTGTGTTCGGGGGCGGGAGCGCACGACGATGGGCCTGACCATGCGCGCGCAGAGCCTCCGGGTCAGGTTGATCCTCGCCGCGGCCGGTGCCACGCTGGCCGCGCTCGCGCTGTTCGGCG
>CAWFTE010000007.1:0-11406 GCA_963818675.1 uncultured Solirubrobacterales bacterium | reverse complement strand
CTTATCTGTATCGTACCACGATATCGTGGTGCGATACTTGGTGCGTTCGCGCGCGGACAGATCCGTCCTGCACGACGCAAGCGTGTGTCCCGAGCCGCCTGCGAAGATGTGCCGCAGCGATGGAGGAGGGCACCACACACACCCAGCTGAACCCCGACGCGTCCGAGCGCTTCACGCCCCTGCGGCGCGAGCTTGGGATCAGCTCGTTCGGGATGAACCAGATCGTGCTCCAGCCGGGGCAGCGCGGCCGGATCCACCGCCACCGGCGCCAGGAGGAGGTCTACCTCGTGCTCGAGGGCACGCTGACTCTGCTACTCGAGGACGATCCGACCGAGCTCGCGCAAGGTGAGCTGATCAGGGTGGCGCCGGGCGTTCGCCGCCAGCTGGTCAACCGCGACTCGGATCGTCTCGTCCTGCTGGCGCTCGGTGGCGCCGGCGAGCACCACGGGCGCGACGGCGAGGCGTTCGCGTCGTGGAGCGACGAACACCCGGTGGCGCCCCAGGAGCTTCCGATGCCGCCCGACCTCGCGCCCGACCAGCTCCGCACGCGCGTGGTGGACGTCGCACAGCAAACGACCAGGAGGAGGCCGACATGACCGGCAAGAGTGACTTCAGCGAAGAGGAGTGGAAGACCGTCCTCGAGGGGCCGCCCAGCGCCGGCGTGATCGTCGCCGCGGCCGACCGTGGCGGGACGTTCAAGGAAAGCTTCGCGATCGCGAAGGCGTACGTGGAGGCGCGCAAGCAGCACGGACAGAGCCAGCTGCTGGATGAGATCGAGTCGGCCAAACCCCAGATCGACCACAGCCGTTTTCATTCCTATGACGAGCTCAAGACGGCCGGCCTGCAGCATCTGCGTGAGGCGATCGCGGTGCTCGAGCGCAAGGCGGCTCCTGAGGACATCGACGCCTACCGGCGGTTCGTCGTGTCGGTGGCAGAACGGGTGGCCAGCGCCCACCGCGAGGACGGGATGACGATCAGCGGCCCCGAGCAGGCGGCGATGGACGAGGTCGCCGCCGCGATGGGCACGACGTAGCACTTGACACGAAGTCACATTTCGGTCTGAGCCGAACGGTCTCCGGGGCAACCTGGAGACATGCGTGGTTCAGTCCGCTACCTGGTCGTGCTCCTGACCGCCGTGCTCTGCTACGCGGCGCTGGGCGCGGTGCTGGGCATCCTGCCCGAGTACGTGCGCTCGCTCGGAGGCGGCACGGTGCTCATCGGGCTAGCCGTCGGCGCGCCGGCGATCGCGGGCGCGGTGGGTCGACCGCTGGGCGGTCGGCTGGCCGACCGGCGCGGCCCCGCGCGCATCATGATCGTCGGCGCCCTGGTGATGGCGGCGGGGACGGTCCCCGCGTTCGTGCACTCGCTGCCCTTGCTGATCGCGAGCCGCCTCACGGTCGGCGCCGGCGAGGCGTCGATGATGGCCGCCGCCGTACTGTGGCTGCTGCGACTCGTGGGTCCGGCGCGCCGCGGGCGCGCGATGGGCCATGTCGGCCTGGCCAACTACGCCGGCCTGACCATCGGACCGCCCCTGTCGCAGGCGCTGGCCGGACAGTCTCACCCGAGCCGGGTATGGGTCGTCGCCGCGGTCCTGCCGCTGGCCGCGGCCGGGCTGGCCGCGGTCATGTCGCGCAGTCAAGAGGCGCGTGCCGGCGATCGGCACGCACACGAAGGCGACGTGGAGCCACGCGACGGCCGCAGCACGTGGCGCGTGACCATCCGTCCGGGTCTCGGGCTCATGCTGGTCAACTTCGGCTACGTCGGGCTGCTCTCGTTCGGGGCGGCGGCAGTCACCGAGCAGCATGCCGGGATCTCCGCGCTGGTGATTCCGGTGTTCGGCATCGGCGTGATCGCCAGCCGCACGGTCCTGGCCGGCATACCCGATCGCTACGGCCCGCCCCGGACGCTGACCGCCTCGGTGGCGCTCGAGTCCGCGGGTCTGGCCGGGCTGGCTCTCGCCGCCTCGCCGCCGGTGGCGCTGATCTCGCTCGTGGTGATGGCGATCGGGCAAGGCCTGGCCGTGCCCAGCCTCGGGCTGCTGGCTCTGGCGTCGGTACCCCCTCGCCGGCACGGGCGAACAGCCGGCGCGTTCTTCGCCTACTTCGACGCCGGAGTCGGTCTCGGCGGTCCAGTGGTCGGTCTGGCCGCGCACGCCGCCGATCCGACCGGCGCGCTCCTCGCCGCGGCCGGCGCCGTGCTCGCGGCCGCGCCCGTCGCGCTGCTCAGGCGCAGCGCAGGACGCACGCGGGCACCGAGCCGCGGGATCGGGTCATGTCGCGACGCGGCTACTTGAGCATCCCCCGCGCGGCCGATGTCCATGCCGCGGTCACGTCGCGGACCCACTTCGCCTGCGTCGTGGCGAGCGTGGAGATCCACTCGACGTCGCTCTTGCCGGGACCGCGCTCGAGCGAGCTCGCGATCGCCTTGAGTGCCTTCTCATAGGCCGTCAGGGTGCTCTCGCCGGCGGACTTGCTCTCCTCGATGATGCGCTCGTTGAGCTTGCGGACACGCTGCGCCATCGCGTCGAGCCGCGGATCGGCCGCGCTCGCGGCCTGGGTGGCGCCGGCGCCGGCCGAGCGGCTGGCTCCTGCGCTCGACGCACGCGAGCGCGATCGGCTGCCGGCGCCGCTGCTACTACTACTCCCCGTCGTACGACGCGTGCCGCTGGACCGGGCGCTGCTCGACCGGCCGGCGCTCGACCGGCCGGCGCTCGACCGGCCGGCGCCGGAGCCCGTCCCGCTCGAGCCGCGCGACTGACTTCGTCCGGACGAGCCACCCGAGCTCGGGCCCGAACCACCGCTGCTTCTGGCCTGGGGCATACCTTCCTCCTCGTTGGGACCGTGGAAGGGCGCACCCTACTCGTCGGACGCACGGCGCGCCACGGTTGGCGTCGCATCTGCACGCGCAATACGGGCCAACCGACGCGCATACCGAAGCGGCTCGGGTGTGCGATGCCCGCGCGCGGTCATCAGCACGACCTCGATCGCGACCTCGAGCGTGGTGCGCCAGCCGGGGTGCACGGCCAGCGGGCGCGCGCCGCGCCGCGTGCGCAGCCAAGCGCCGACGCATTCGCCGTCCAGAAGCAGCGGCGAGCAGGCGCCGCGCTCGTCCTCCGGCCACTCACCCCGCGCCAGCAGCGGCCGGTGCGTGACGCCTACCGTGGGTATGTCGTCCATCGCGCCGAGCTGCAGCGCGAGGCCGGCGAGGCGGGGATGGTCGCGCGCGGTGGCGTCGACCAGGAGCACGTCGGGCGCAGCTGAGAGCGCGCGCAGCGCCGACTCGAGGCACGGTCCCTCGCGCAGCGCGAGCAGGCCCGGCACGTACGGGCCGGCCGCCGCGCCGGCGACCGCCGCCTCGGCCACGACCCGCCGGCGCCGAAGCACGGCGGCGGCCGACCACGCGGGATCCCCGCGCGCGCCCGCTCCCGTCTGTCCGCGCGCGAACACCACCACGACCGCGCCGATGGCCGGCGGGTCCCCGGGCAGTGGTCGCCACGGATCCGGCGCTGCTTGCGCGAGAGCGTGCTGGACCTCGATCAGCTCCTCGGGGGACGTCGGCCACTCGGGGGACGTCGGCCACACGGGTGGTGAGTAACCCCGCGATACGGGGTTTAGTCGCCCGGCCCCCGTCGGCGTCATGCGATCGCGGCGACCGACGCCGCGGCGAGGGCGCGCGGTGGCGCCGTGGTCGAGCGCACGACCAGCGACGGTTCGATCAGGCGCACCTGGTTGGCGCGGCGATTGTCGATCCGGTCGAGCAGGAGCTCGAGCGCCAGGCGCCCCATCTCGGTTCGTGGCTGGTCCACCGTGGTCAGCGACACGTGAGCCAGGTGGGAGATCGAGATGTTGTCGTAGCCGACGATGGACACGTCGCCGGGGACGTCAACGCCGGCGCGGTCGAAGCCCCCGAGCAGCCCGGCCGCGACCATGTCGTTGGCGGCAAACACCGCGCTGGGCAGCTCGTGCAAGCGGAGCAGCTCGGCGGCGGCGTTGACGCCCGCCTCCTCGGTGAAGTCACCCGCGATCACCAGCGTGTGGCGGCCGAGCCGCCGGCTCCGCATGCCGCGCAGGTAGGCGGAGCGGCGCTGCGGTCCGCCGGCGCCCGTGCCGCCGTCGACATGCGCGATGCGCTCGTGACCAAGACCGACCAGGTGATCGAGCACCAACTCGGTGCCGTGGGGCTCGTTGATCAGGACGCTGTCGGCGTCTACTCCTCGGACGGTCCGGCCGACGATCACGAGCGGTGCCTCGGCCGCGGCCGCCGCGATCACGGCGGCCGGCATGCGCGGACTGACCAGGATCATCCCGCTGACCCGGTGCTCGAGCAGCGCTGCCAGCGCGGCGCGCTCCCGCCGAGCCTGCCGTCCGCCCGCGGCCAGCAGCAGCTGGTAGCCGACCTGCGAGGCGAGCTCCTCGACTCCGCCGGCGATCTCGGCAAAGAATGGATTGCGCAGGTCGTCGAGGATCACGCCGACCGTCTTGGTGCGCCGGCTGGCCAGGCTGCGGGCCATCGCGTTGGGGCGGTAGCCGAGCTTCGCGGCCGCGTCGAGCACGCGCCGGCGGCGTTCATCCGAGACGTTCGGCCGCTCCCGCATCACCAGCGAGACAAGCGCGCGGGAGACACCCGCCTCGCGCGCGACGTCCTCCATCGTCGGCGCCCGACGGGCGAGAGGGTGGGGCGCCGGCCGGCGCGCGGGTGGTGGCATCTCTCGTGGACGACGTTGTCTCAGCGAGCGTGTCGGCTGGACCATACTTAGAGCGCGACAATGTTGCAATCGCCCGAACGGCAGCCCAACCGTCGGCTTGGTCGGCATCCGCCCTTGGTCGGCATTCGGCCCTTGACTTCACGGGAAGCCACGGGATATAGTCGCGACACCCGGTCGTTAGAGCGCTCTAATCACCATGCGAGACTAGAGCGACCTTGGTGGCGAGTGAGAGGAATCCAAGGGGACCATGCAAGAAACGCACGCACGGGAGATCCGCGCCACGGCAACGGTCACCGAGCGGCTGGCCGGCGCTCCTATCTCCTGGGGCGCGTGCGAGGTGCCCGGGTGGGGCGCGATGCCGGCGCCGGAAGCGGTGCTCGGCGAGATGGCCCAGCTTGGTCTGCGAGGCACCGAGCTCGGTCCGCCCGGGTTCCTGCCCGACAATCCGGCGTCGCTGACCTCGCTGCTCGAGGGTTACGGCCTGGCTCTCGTGGGTGGGTTCGTTCCCCTCGTCCTGCACGAGCCTGGACTGGACATCGCGCTCGCCGAGGCGCAGCGCTCGGCGCGGCTGATCAGCGGCGCCGGCGGGGAGATGCTCGTGCTCGCGGCCGTCCAGGACACCCACTGGGGCACGCCGCAGGAGCTCGACGCCGAGGGCTGGAGCAGGCTCGCCGCCCATCTGAAGACGATCGAGTCGCTGGCCCGCGACTACGGGCTGGGCGTGGCGCTGCACCCCCACGCCGGCACGCTGATCGAGACCGCCGAGCAGGTGCAGCGCGGGCTTGAGGTACTCGAGGTTGGCTGGTGCCTGGATACCGGGCACCTGCTCATCGGTGGCTCGGATCCCGTGCAGTTTGCGCGGGAGCACGGCGACCGGGTGGTTCACGTGCATCTCAAGGACGTGGACGGCGAACTCGCGGCCGCGCTGAGAGCCGGACGGCGCTCGCTCGTGAGCGCGACGCGCCGAGGTCTGTTCAAGGCGCTGGGCGAGGGCGACGCGCGGATCGCCGCGGTGCTCGACGCGCTGCAGGCGCACGGGTACGACGGATGGCTCGTGCTCGAGCAGGACACCGCCATCACCGGAGACGAGCCGACGGTGGCCGGCGGAGCGACGCGCGATGCTCGCGAGAGCATCGCCTTCCTTCACCACATGGCTCAGAGGACGGAGGAGATCAATCGATGAGACGACTGCCACGCAGTATCGGCATCGTCGCCTGCGTGGGTGCTGCGACCCTGCTGGTGGCGGCGTGCGGTAGCAGCTCGAGCAGCAGCAAGGCGACTGGTGGCTCGACCACTAGCGCGGTGAACATCGCGTCGGGCAAAGGCAACAAGGTCTGCTCGGGCAAGTTCGCGCTGATCACCCACGGCGACAACGGCAGCTTCTGGAGCGTCGTGTACAAGGGGGCCCAGGACGCCGCTTCCGACCTCGGATGCACGCTCACCGAGAAGTACGGCTCACAGCAGCAGGGCCAGGCGGAGCCCGATGACAACGCCGAGAACGCGCAGATCCAGAACGCCATCAACGCCCACGTGGACGGAATGGCGGTGTCCGACCACGACCCGTCGCTGATGAACCCGACGCTGGCCAAAGCGGCGGCGGCCGGGATTCCGGTGGTGCTCCTGAACGCGGGCTGTGATGACAAGGACATCGCGGCGAGCAAGGCGCTCACCTGCGTCGGTCAGCCGGAGCAGCTCGCCGGGCAGGCCGCCGGCGCGGCCTTCTCTAAGTCCGGCTCGACCAACGTCCTGTGCGTCATCCACCAGTCGGGTCAGAACCTGCTCGATCGCTGCAACGGGATCGCCCAGGCGCTGGGGGTCGGCCAGCAGTGCAAGAGCGGGAAGGCGCCGTCGAAGGGTCCCGCCTGCACCGAGTTGACGCTGTCCACGCCGAACGCGGCGTCGAACCCGCAGCAGGCGATCGGACAGGTCACCTCTTATCTGCAGACCAATCCCCAGATCAACGCGGTGATGACGCTCAACAACGCGATCGCCACCGCGCTGGTGACGAGTAACCCGCCGAACAAGCCGAAGATCGCCACCTTCGACCTCAACTCCGGGGTGGAGCAGGACATCAAGAACAACACGCTGGCGTTCGCGATCGATCAGCAGCAGTACCTCCAGGGCTACCTGCCGATCGTCTTCCTCGACCTCTACAGCCGCAAGAATGGTCAGACGGTGGGCGGCGGCACGACCGTGGCCAGCGGGCCGCTGGTCGTAACCAGCGCCAACATCGGCAAGGTCGCGGCGGCGATCGCCGCAGGACAGGACTGATCCGCCAGAAGGAGACTGCTCACCACCAGAGCAAGGTCACCGGGCGGGAAGCCGATCCCGCCCGGTGACGACACCTCACAACCCAGGACCATGAGCGCCACCTCACCACCGATGACCACGCCGCCCGCAGCGGAGCACGACGAACGGCTAGTTCCGATCAGTCGCATCACCCGCACGCTGAGACGTCCGGAGCTCGGATCGCTGCTCGCTGCTGTGTTCGTGTTCATCATGTTCGCGATCCTCGATTCGAGCGCACAGCATCTGTGGCTGAAGCAGACGGGGCTGGCCGCGTGGACCCAGCAGGCGGCGTTCTTCGGGATCGTGGCGGTGCCGGTCGGGCTGCTCATGATCGGCGGCGAGTTCGACCTGTCGGCCGGCGTGATGACCGGCGTGACCGCGATCGTGATGGCGCTGCTGGTCGGCAAATGGCACGTGGACACGTGGCTGGCGATCCTCATCACGCTCGTGTTTGCCACCGCGATCGGGCTGATCAACGGCTACATCGTTGTCCTGACGAAGCTGCCGAGCTTCATCGTCACGCTGGCCACGTTCTTTATCCTGCGCGGCGCGAGCACCGGCGGCGTGCTGCTGCTCAACAGCGGTAGCACGCAGATCACGGTCACCAGTGCACATCCGGCAGGCCTGAGCGGCGCCAAGTCGATCTTCGGCAGTTCGTTTTTCTCGAGCGGCGCGCTTCCGAGCGGCTACTCGACCGCGATCCTGTGGTTCATCGCGGTGACCATCGTCGGGACCTGGGTGCTCAGCCGGACCACGTTCGGTAACTGGATCTTCGCTGCCGGCGGTGATCAGAACGCCGCTCGCAACGTCGGCGTTCCGGTCAACCGCACCAAGGTCTTCCTGTTCGTGGCCACCGCGCTGGCCGCGGCGCTGGTCGGGATCATCTCGTTCACCCAGGCCTCCTCCGCGGTGTCCGAACAGGGCGTCGGCTACGAGTTCTTCTACATCATCGCCGCGGTGGTCGGCGGCTGCCTGCTCACCGGCGGCTACGGATCGGCGATCGGCGCAGCGCTCGGCGCGTGCATCATCGGCATGGCGTTCGAGGGGGTGATCTACGCCGGCTGGGACAGCTCGTGGAACTTCGCGTTCCTCGGGGTGATCCTGTTCCTCGCCGTCGTCGTCAACACCTTGATCTACCGGCGGGCTCTGAAGGCGCGGCGATGAGCGAAGGAGTCTCGAACATGAACGCAGCGGAGTCGACGACGAACGGAACACCCGCGCTCGAGGTGAGGTCGGTCTCGAAGTACTTCGGGAGCGTCAATGCGCTCGAGGACGTCACCCTGGCCGTCTACGCGGGGCAGGTGACGTGTGTGCTCGGCGACAACGGCGCCGGCAAGTCGACGCTGATCAAGCTCCTCTCGGGCGTGCACTCCCCGGACAAGGGGGAGATGCTGTTCGACGGCGAGCCGGTCAGCTTCGCGAGCCCGCGCGAGGCGCGAGCGCGCGGGATCGCCACCGTGTTCCAGGACCTGGCGACCGTGCCGCTGATGTCGGTATGGCGCAACTTCTTCCTCGGCAACGAGCCGACGCGAGGGCGGGGCCCGCTCCAGCGGATGGACATAAAGCAGGCGCAGCGCATCATGCGCGAGGAGCTGGCCAAGCTGGGCATCGACGTGCGCGATCCCAACCAGACGGTGGGAACGCTCTCCGGAGGAGAGCGCCAGGCGATGGCGATCGCGCGCGCGGTGTACTTCGGCGCGAAGGTTCTGATCCTCGACGAGCCCACCTCCGCCCTGGGCGTCCGGCAGTCGGGCATCGTCCTCAAATACGTGATCCAGGCGCGCGAGATGGGGCGGGCGGTGATCTTCATCACCCACAACCCGCACCACGCCTATCCGGTCGGCGACCGGTTCGTGCTGCTCAAGCGCGGCCGCATGCTCGGTTCTTACGCCAAGTCGGAGACCTCACTCGAGCAGCTGACCGCGCTGATGGCCGGCGGGGCGGAGCTCGAGGAGCTGAGTCACGAGCTCCAGAAGGCCAGCGACCCCGAGATGAAGGCGGTCGCCAAGGAGCTGGCCGCCGAGGTCAAGACGTAAACAGATGGCGCCTGACCCCGAGCTGCTGGAGGGCTTGTCGGCGTGAGCGCCGCCGCGAGCACGGCACGCGCCCAAGCGGCTTCGCGTCCCGAGGGCGGGCGGCGCAAGATCGGCGTCGGGGTGATCGGCTTCGGCTGGCTCGGCCAGGCCCACAGTCGCTCGCTCCTGCGGATCCCGACCCTGTTCGAGGACCGGGAGTTCGACCCCCAGCTGATCGCGTGCAGCGATGCGCTGCCGGCGCGCGTCGAGCAGGCGACGAGCTCGTTCTCGTTCAAACGAGCCAGCGTGGACTGGCGCGCGGTGATCGACGACCCCGACGTCGAGGCGGTGTTCATCGCCGCGCCCAACATGCTGCACGTGCAGCTGGTCGAGGCGGCGGCGCAGGCGGGCAAGGCGGTGTTCTGCGAGAAGCCGGTGGGCGGCACCCCCGAGCAGGTGGTCCGGGCGGCGCAAGCGGCGCGGAGCGCCGGCGTGACCAGCGGCGTCGGCTACAACTACCGCTGGGCGCCGCTCGTGCAGTACGCGCGCGAGCTCATCGCGAACGGCGAGCTCGGCGAGATCACCAACTATCGCGGCCGCTTCTTCTCGATGTACGGCGCCGACCCCCTGGGCGTCAACTCGTGGCGCTTCCAGCTCGACCAGGCCGGCTACGGCGCCACGAGCGATCTGATGAGCCACGCGGTCGACCTGGCGCACATGCTGCTCGGCCCGATCACGCGGGTGATCGGGACAATCGACACGTTCATCCGCGAGCGCCCGGTGCCCGCCGACGGCGCGAGCCATTACGGCCGGGGCCGTCCCGATGACCCCCGGACGCCGGTGACCAACGAGGACTACGCGGCGATGCTGTGCGATTTCGCCTCGGGCGCCCGCGGCACGTTCGAGGTCAGCCGGACGATGATCGGTCCCGAGAGCGAGCACGCGTTCGACATATATGGGACCCGAGGCGCGGTCGGCTGGAACTTCGAGCGGCTCAATGAGCTGCGGCTGTACCGCGTGACCGAGGATCGCGGCTCGGGCTACACGCGGGTGCTCGGCGGCGACCGCTTCGGCCACCACGGAGCCTTCGTGCCGGGCAGCGGAAACACGATCGGCTTCGAGGACCTGGTGACCATCGAGGACCATGAGTTCTGCACGGCAGTCAGCGAAGGGAGGCCGTATGAGCCGGGGCTTGAGCAGGCGCTCGCCTGGGCGTCGGTCCAGGACGCGCTGCTGCGCTCCGCGCAGAGCGGCACTTGGGAAACGGTGACGGGCCGGGAGGTTCCCGCATGACCGCAACGGCCACCGCCGTGGCGCCGCTGCGGATCGGGGTGATCGGCGTGGGCCGGATCGGGCGGATGCACGCCGAGCTGGTCGCCCATCAGGTTCCGGGCGCCGCGCTCGGCGCCGTGTACGACGCCTACGAGCCGGCGGCCCGCGACGTCGCCGCCGAGCTGCGGGTTCCCGCGGCGGCCACCGCCGAGGAGATCTTCGACTCGGATCTCGACGCGGTGGCCATCTGCTCGAGCTCGGACACGCACGTCGATCTGCTCATGTCCGCGGCCGAGGCGGGCAAGGCGGTGTTTTGTGAGAAGCCGGTTTCGCTCGACCTGGTGGAGGCCGAGCGCGCGCTGGGCGCGATCGACGCGGCCGCGGTCCCGTTCCAGATCGGCTTCAACCGGCGCTTCGATCCTGCGCACGCGTCGGTGCGCGAGGCGGTGGTGGGGGGAGCGATCGGCGAGCCGCATCTGGTGCGCATCTCGAGCCGCGACCCGGCGCCGCCTTCGCTCGACTACGTCAAGTCGTCGGGCGGCCTGTTCCTCGACATGATGATCCACGACTTCGACATGGCCCGGTTCGTCACCGGCAGCGAGGTGGTCGAGGTGTTCGCACGCGGATCGGTTCGCGTGGAGCCGTGGTTCGCGGAGGCCCAGGACGTCGACACTGCACTGGTCACGCTCGTGCATGCGGACGGATGCCTGACCGCGATCGACAACTCGCGCCGGGCCGCCTACGGATACGACCAGCGCGTCGAGGTGTTCGGCTCGGCCGGCATGGCGGTGTCAGAGAATCCGCCCGCTCACGGCGGGGTTCTCATCACCGCCGAGGGCGAGCGCCGCCCGCCCCATCCCTACTTCTTTCTCGAGCGCTACCTGCCCAGCTACGTGCGCGAGTGGCAGGGGTTCGTCGAGGCCGTCAAGACTGGGACCGTCCCGCCGGTGTCGACCGACGACGCGCGCGCGCCGCTGGTCATCGGCCTGGCCGCGTTGCGGTCGCTGCGCGAGGGTCGCCCAGTGCGTGTCGAGGAGGTGCAACCCGCATGAGGATCTACCTGATGGGAGCGAGCGGGTTCGTCGGGTTCGATCTCGCTCACGTGTGCTCGCGCGAGCACGGCGC
>CAWFTE010000006.1:0-13076 GCA_963818675.1 uncultured Solirubrobacterales bacterium | reverse complement strand
CAACGGGTCCGCGGAGCGTGTTTGCGGCCGCTAGGAGCCGGCGGTCGAGAGCCGCCTGGCTGTAATCGGTGGGGGTCGTGGTCGCTATCGGGCACATCCTCTCAGGCGCGAAGCGGCCGCGCGATCAGCCCTGGGAGTCGCCGCGGTGGACGTCTGAGGACGGCTCGGAGCACCCGAACCGGTGCCGGCGTCGGGCTCGATGAAGGCCTGCCCCGGGAGCCGGTGACGGGGCCGAAACTGCGGAGAAAAGAGGTACTGCGGCTTCCTTATGAGAGAAGCGCTCTAACCGACCGGAGCTAATCGTCCTTCAGGTTGTTTGGGTGGTCGCGACACGCAAACTTCCGGAAAGCCCTAAGCGCCCATAAACGAGCACGTGCCTGCCGTCTCATAGCGGATTCAGGCCCGTCGGCCCGCAGCGCGCCGGTTGGGCAGTCCTCATCTCTGCACTGGGGTGTGGGCCAGCCTTGACTCGCGCGGCGCATCTGGTCCGATCGACAGCAGGCTGACACGTCGGACTCCGAGTTCGCGCGTCCCTGTGAGTCGCTCACGCAGCCCGGGCGGCGCGAGCGGCAGCGCCAGGGCCGTCACTTCGCCGCTGTGAATGTCTGCCTCGGCCGCAAAGAACAGGTGGTCACGCCCCGCGTAGTACCACTGTTCGGCAGGTGACCCCATGACCCCGATCCGTCCGGTCATCGCCTCGTCCGCCTCGCGCGCGCATGCGAGGGCGGCGCGGTGGTTCGGACTTACGAACACGACGGCGGGACGCGTGCCTTGGGCCCGGTAGCGGGAATGGGAGAGGGACCAGCCGCAAAGGAACGCGTCGTAGGCGAGGAACTTCCCGCGGTTGTAGGAGGGTCGGCCGGTGAGGTCGAGCTCAACCAGCAGATCGAAGGTGAGTTTCAGCGGTTCGATTCGGAGTTCGAGCGAAAGGTCGGGTTTGATCTCGCTGAAGGTCTTGAGCTCAAGGTCGATGATCGCCTGCCCTTCGGGGACCGGGATCTCGTTGAGCGTGATCGGGTGTCGGCGCTGGCCTTGGCCGACGAGCGGGACGGGGTAGCGGCCGGTGGCGTAGCGGGGTGTTCGCCAACCGTCGGTGGCGAGGTCCCCGACGGCGCGGTGGAATTGGATTGCCCAGCCGAGCGCGTGAAGGTCGTGGGCGAGCCGTCCCGCGTGCGGTTGCTCGATGGGCTTCCATTCGCGTTTCGGGGAGATAGCTGGTGCGGGCTCGCGCTCTTGGGCCACCTGGAGGCCGCGCCGCGTCAGCGAGTGCAGGAGCGGCGGCTTGCCGTCGTTCGACGAGTGCCCGTGCAGGCCGGTGGTGTGTCGCGCGATCAGCCCATGCCGGTAGAGCTTTACGAGGCGATCGAAGACGGTCCGGGGGGCGCGGCCCGGGAGCGCGGCCCGCGCGATCAGGATCACGGGTGCGAAGCCGACGCGGTCGAGCAGTGCGAGGATCGTGTAGTCCTCGTCGTAGAGCCTGGGCAGGCGCGTCGCGCCGTCGAGCTGGTCGGCCGGTCCGATCTCGTTGATCCGGTCCAGGAATGCGAGTTCGCGCAGTGTGTCCGCGACCGGCCGGTCGGCCTCGGGCGCCATGGGACGCTCTATCGGGCGGCCGACGATGCGGCGCACGGGGCTGTCGGTGAGGTCGGTGTCCGTCGCCGCGGGCGGCTCGTAGTCGACCTGCACCTCGCGCCTGTGCGGGCGATCCGGCGAAAGTTCGCGATCGCGAAGACCGTCGACCCCGAGGGTCGCCGGCTCCGGCGTTTCGGCCTGAGCAGAAGACGCATCGACGTTGCTCGAGGCCAGCGCCGGCTCCGCACCGGCTGAAGTCGTATGGCTTGCGAGCGTGGACTCGAGCTGTTCGGGATATGGGCCGACCCGCGCGCCTTGAGCGGCCAGGCGCAGTTCGGCCCACTCATCGCCGACGTCGGGTAGCGGGTAGGTCTGCCCCATGAAGCTGGGCGCCCTGGTGCCGTTGGCGATCCAGGAGGCGAGGCAGTAGTAGTTGGGGAAGTTGAGTGCCTGCTCTGGGGTGACGCGGAGCCGGGCGCGGGAGTCGGGGTCGTCGCGGATCATCGTCGAGTAGACGGCCATCGCGATCCGGGTGGCCTGCTCGGCGTCCTGGGCATCGCCCATGCGGAACAGGAACCGGCTCTGGAGCAGGTTGAGCACGCCCTTGACGATCTTCTCCTGATGCTCCGAAGCTGAACCGAGCTGCGCGAAGTACTGAAGCCCGAACGCCGGCTCCAGACCCGCGGCGCGATGGGTCGCGATCTGGTCGACCACGTTCTCGCCGCCGGCGACGTAGTGCGCCTCGTCGACCAGCAGGGGCACGCGCGGCCGCTCTGCCTCGGGCAGGTGGACCTGGCGCTGGAGCTGCGCGTGCAACATCCGCAGGATGAACAGCATGCACGCCTTGCTGTTCTCGGTCCCGATCGCCCCCATGTTGGCGTCGACGATCAGGATGTCCCGGGCTTGGATGATCTCCCGCAGCGGGACGTCGGTGGGGTGGTTGAAGAACCGCCGGAGCGGCGGGACGCCGGTGAGCCCGGAGATCTTGTTGCGCGGGGCGTCCAACCTTTCAGCGACGCGGCTGGTGGCCATGCGCAGGTCGTCGGGCAGCTCTGAGCGGAAGAACTCGGCGGTCTGGTCGAGGTCGGGCTGGTCGGCGCAGGCTTCGGCGACCGCGTTACGGAACTCGTCCTTGGCGGGGCGAAGGAGCGTGTAGACGTCTTCGAGCCGGGCGCGACGACCCTGGCTTGTTGGCGATTGCGATCGAGCCGATCACCGCGTGGTAGAGGTAGCGGCGGGAGGACTGGTAGATCTGGTTTTCGTTGATGTCCAAGAGCGCGGCGACGACGTTCTCGGCGATCTGCGCAGCCTCGATCGCCAACGGCCGATCGCCGATCATCCGCAGCGGGCTCATCCCGAACGCCGGATGGCCGAGGTCGAGGAACCACACGCGCTTGCCGCAGTCTGGCGGGGTCATCCGGAGGCAGACGCGCGACGAGCTCTGACTTGGGGTCGATCACGATCGGCGCCGCGTTGTCGCTCCCGACGTCGTTTAAGTAGAACGAGAGCAGGGCCGAGGTCTTGCCGGTGCCCTGGCCGCCGACGAGCAGCGCGCCGTACTTTCGGTCGGTGGGGTGGATCAGCACCTCGGCGTTCTCCGCACGCAGCATCGGATACAGATTCCTCTGGGCCCAGCGCCGCTGCGGGCTGCGAAGCGAGCGTGGTCAAGCGGACGCTCCATTAGAGCTGACGGCGCTCGCAGCGATGGGCACGGAGCCCTTCACCGCCGACGCGGCGAGTCCCGCGGGCCGTGGCCGGCTGCCGCGCGCGACCTCCGGCGGCGCCGGGATCCGCGGGATCGTCACCCGCCTCACCGGGACGCCCTTCATCCGCGCGGAGGGCAGCTCGAGCAGATGCGCCACCTCGGCCGCCGAGACCAGCGTGCGGAACGACGGGATGGGCGGCCCGAGGGCGCGCGGGAACCGTCGCCGGTACAGGTTCTGGCGGATGATCATCCACCGGCGGTGAAGGCGGTTCTCGCCTCGGCGCGACTGCACGGCGGCGGCGACCGCCTTGCACACCTCGCGGCTGTCGGCGGCGACGACGGTCTCGAGCCAGAACAGGCTGCGATTCTGGGTGCGCTCGGCGGCGCGCATCTCCGCCCGGTTGAACGTCGACAGCAATCCTCCCTCGGGGAGGCCGAAGCGCTCCTGGCGCACGAGCTTGTTCTCGTGGCGGCGGTAGAGGCGGCGGGCGAGCTCCTCGAAAAACGACGGGGTCGGGGTCAGCTGGAAGCGCACGATCGACGGCGCGCCCTGCGCGACCTGGGCGCGCGCGATCTGCTCAAGCGGCGAGGACGCCTCCTCGTCGCCGTCGGCGATCAGCGAGTAGACGAAGCTGCGCTCCTTCCGAAACCGCATCACGTAGCCCGGCTCGCGCAACACACCGGCTCGCGGCCGGGGCTGCTCCCCGTGCACGCGGCCGAGCCTGACGTCGGGGTAGGCGGCGCTGATCGCGCCGTCGAGTGCGGTGACCGTCTCGGGCTGGCAGCGGATATTGATCGACCACTCCATCTCGCGTTTGGCACCGGGCGCCTCGACCGCGTTGCAGATCAGCTCGAGCGCGACGTACGGCTGCCCGTGTCGCGCCCGGTCGGCCGGCCACGCGCGGACGATGTTGGCGATCGACTCGACCATGTCCTCGAGGTCCTGGCCCTTGGCCTGATCGTGGGTGGAGAGGTGAAGCTCGTAGAGCGAGTAGGTGCGGGTTCGCCGGCGCCGTGTGCGGCGCACCACCAGCGCGAGCGCCACCAGCCAGAACAGGGGCACCCCGCCGGCGAGCTCCAGACCGATGAGTTTCAGCAGCCAGAGCGAGCCCCCGTGATGCTTGTGGCTCGGAGCGATGGCAGGCCGACCGACGGACGTCTCCCCTGTCGCTGTCGTGGGTCGGCTAGTGACGTGTCGTGATCGCGGCGGGAGCGCGCCATGGCCAACAGGCGTGGGTGTCGTAGGCAGCTCGAGCGTCGGCACGCTGAACATGCGCAACTGGTGGAGCGCGCGCGGCAGCATGACGAACGCGACCGCGAGCCCGCCGGCGATGGCGAAGGTGATGAGCAGTAGCCGCGCCGACCTCATACGTTCACGAACGTCTCCAGCACCGCCGCGACCGCGAGTAAGGCGATGGACAGTCGCGCCGATCGTGGCGATGTGGCGCGGCGGCAGCGGCTCGCGCCGGCCCTGGAGGTAGAGCGCCAGCGCAAGGGAGTAGGCGGCGAGCTCGACCGGACCGTGGGGCAGCGCCGCACGGACCATCCGGAGGCCGTAGGCGCCGAGGCTCGCGCCGACCACGATCACGTTGGCCGCGACCGCGGCCCCCGAGCAGCGCCTCGCCCACTCGCTGGAGGATCAGGTGTATCGGCCCCGGCGCTGGGTTGCTCGCCCAGTGGGGCGACTGGGCGACCAGCAGCAGGCCGCCGATCGCCGCGAGGGCGCGCAGGTTGTGCACGAAGATCATGGCCGCCACGGCCGGTCGTGCCGGGATGCCGGAGAATGGGTAGGCGAGCCAGTGACGCGCCCCGGCGGCGAACGTGAGACCCACCGCGAGCGCGATCACGCAGACCGCGATCGTCAGCCCCGCCGCGACGAGCCCGGCGATCCTGACGGTGCTGCGAACAGTGATGACGCCGGCGGACGCGTGGGCACCGCCGGACCGGGACTGGACGTGCGCCAGTGCGCTTGGGACGCTCATCGCCTGAGCGCTCCGAGGATTGCCTGGATCGCCACTTGCGCTTCCTGCAACCCGCGATCGATTCGTCGGCCTTCGAGGGCTGGGAGGTGAGGGACGAGTACCAGCAGCGCCCGTCGCTCGGCTGCCATCGGCCGAAGCTCGCGTAGCGGTGCCTTCGGCTGGCGGACATCGCAGCGTCCGACGACGATTTCCTTGCCGGCCATCTCGGGTGCGGCTTGGAGCACGCGTGCGCCACTCCTGACGCCCTGCTCGGTGGCCGGCACTACCCACGCGATGTGGGTGGCGGTGGCCACCGCGAGCTGGTCGACCTCGCGCCCAAGGGTCCCGCAGTCGACCACGGTCAGACCATGCGCCTCGCGCGCGTCCGCGAGGATCCTTTCGAGCTGCTGGTGCGGCCAGCTCGAGGTGAACTCTGGTCCGCCAGCCAACACCCGGACGCCCGCTGGCCCGATGGCGTACAGGCCATCGAGCAGCGCAGCGCCGGCTTCCAGGTGCGAGGCGAGCTCGGGCAGCGAGCGCGGTGCCTCGACCCCGGCGAGGCCGGCTAGCCCGCCGCTCGGACCACCGGTGTCCGCGACCAGCACCGGCTCGGTCGACTGCCGCGCCGCGGCGAGCGCGACGAGGTAGGCGAGGCTGGTCGCGCCGGCGCCGCCGACCAGACCGCAAATCGCCAGCAGCGGCCCGGGTCGCGTTCGGGCGGCTCGCGGGCGATCGGTGCGATCGGCGTCGCGCTCGGCCACGCCTGTCCTTCGCGGACGCGTCGGCGCCTCAATGCTCGCCGGCATCGGCCTGGGCTCCATGACGTTGGTCGCGGTGGGCGCGGGTCCCACGACGGGCGAGCGCGTTGATCGCCGCCCACACGTTGCCGTCGTGCTTGGCGATCTGCTCGTCGCGCATCGCAACCTCGGTCGGATCCGAGGTAAACGCCCAGTACTCGGTCGGGCCGACGCGCAGCGTGACCTTGCCGTGGCCGCGCGATCCGTTGAGCCACAGCATCTGGGCGTGGCGGCCCTTGACCGTCTTCAGCCGACCGAGCTCTGAGGCCTCGCGCTCCGACAGCTCGACGGTTTCGGCGATGAACGGGATCTCCTGCGGGTTCTGGGCGAGCAGCAGCTGCTGGGCGGAGTTGCGCACCAGCGCCTTGCCGTAGTCGGTGTTGAAGTCAGACAGCTGCTGGCTCATCACGATCAGCGCCAGCCCGAGGTGTCGGGCGCGGCGGGCGAGATCGTTGGCGTACTCGCCGGTCTCGTCGCGGCGGATCAGGTGCCAGGCCTCGTCGATCAGCATCAGCGAGCGGCCCAGGAACAGCGGCGCGCCCGGCTTCACCGCCTCCGCGCGGTGCCGGGCCCAGTGGCGCTGGACGGTGCCGGTGACGTACTCCATGATCGAGAACATCACGAGCTGCAGCTGGCTCTCCGGGCAGGTGCGGGTGTCGAAGATCACCAGCGGGCTGTCGAGCGGCACGGTGGTGGGGCGGTCGAGCAGGTAGGCGTAGGTGCCCTCGCCGCAGTACTCGGACAGCTGGTCGGCGAGGTTGCGCAGCGTCGCGGCGATCTCGGGCGCGTCCGCCTTGTGCGCGTCGTCGGCCTGGGCGCGGAGCTCCTCGCGCAACAGCGACTCGGTCGGCGAGCTGCCGAGCGCCGCGGCCTTGCCGTACACGGCGCGGATCCCGGCCGCGAGCATCCCGAGCTGCTGGCCGTCCAGGCGGCCCATCATCACCTGGTGAAGCGCGATCAGAAACGCGACCTTCTCCCTGGGCACCTTCGCCGGCTCGGACACGTCCCACGGGTTCAGCGCGTACGGCGAGTCCTCGGCGCCGATCTCGATCTGCTGCGCGCCGTCGATCAGCCGCGAGAGGGTCTCGTAGTGGCCGGCGCGGTCGATCACGAACGCCCGCGCGCCCGCCGCCAGGCAGCGGGACATCGAGCACGTTGGCGGTCATCGTCTTCCCCGAGCCGGAGCGGCCGGCGATCAGCAGCGTGTGGTTTGGGTGCTGCTCGTCGTAGAGGTTCAAGAGCTCGACGGTGCGGCCGGGGTCGGCGAACGCGAACGGGATCCCGGTCGGCGAGCCGCACTTGGTCCCCACCAGGGGCAGCATGTCCGCGGCGTTGACGGTCGGGTACTTGCGCACCTGCGCCGCCACGTCGCGCCCCAGCGGCAGCACGCTCTCCCACAGCCGCTGCTGGCGGAACGTGCCCGCGTTGACCTTGCAGTCGCCGGCCGACTCGATCTGCTCGGTGCAGAAGTCGACCGCCTCCGACAGCGCGCTCAGATCCGGGTCCGGCCCGCGGGCGCGGAGCTGCTCGTAGATCGAGACGTGAAACAGCCCGGTCTGCTGGCCGGTGGCAAGCTGCGACAGCAGCCCCTCGTACTCGCGCTCCTGCACGTAGCGGTCGAAGTCCGGCACCCGGCCGCGGGACTCCGCGCCGCGGTTGATCGTGAACAGCCTGCGGTAGGCGAGCTTCAGCCGCTGGCGCTCGCGCCGGCGCTCCAGCGCGTGCACGTACACGCACAGCGCGAACGGCTGGCGAGTCAGCATCGCCGAGTGAAGCCACCCCATCGTCGTGCGCCCCGCGGTCGTCGCGACCGCGATCGTCTGCTGGCATCGCGGTCGACGTAGGCCGAGCTGCGAGTCGCGGTCGAAGTCGAGGCTCGATCCGCGCGATCGCCTCCTTCAGCCGCGCGCCCGCCTGAATCGCCTCCTCGCGCTCGACCGGCGCGTCCAGCTCGCCGAGCAGCTCGCCGATCTGCGTGGGGCGCCGGCCGCGGTCGGCCTTAGTCGGGTTGAAGCACGCCCACAGCAGGTGCACGACCTGCTCGCCGTCGAGCAGCTCGGTCGCCATCCCCTCGGCCTCGAGCTCCGCCCGCAGCGCGTCCACGCGGCCCGAGGTGCTCGCGCACGGCGCGGCGGTGCGCGGTCAGCGTGCGCTCGAGCGGCGCGGTCGGCAGCTTCCCGCGCCGCCAGTAGGCCAGTGCCGCGCGAGCGACGTGCTGGCGCGGGAGGAACGGAACCACCACGTAGTGGTTGACCTCGACCGCCGCCTGGCTGTCGGCGTGCAACCGCAACGACTCCTCGAGCGCCGCGTACAACCGCCACCGTGACAGCGATAGCGGGTCGCGCGCCGGCGTCTCGCGACTCGGAGGCTCGCCCGCGCACGCCTCGACCTCGCGCCGGCACTCCCCCAGCAGCTCCTCCAGGTTCACCGGCCGGCCTTCCACCACGACCTGGATCCGCTCGTCGGCGTGCAGCTGGGAGATCAGCCGCTGAAACGTCCCCGCCGCCTTCTCGCGCTCCTCGCCGGACATCAGCAGCGGGTTCACCGGCGCCACCCTGAAGATCCGCACGAACGCGCCTTCGCTGGTGATCACCAGGCCGGTTCGGTCGACGACCTCGACGCCCAGCAGCTCGCCCGCCTCTCGCAACTCGGGGTGCTTGCCTTTGACCGCCTCGATCATCGAGCTCCGGCTCCCTCGGGCACGCTCCACAGCGCCTCGGTGTCGAGCATCGACACAGAGCTGTCACCACCCGCGCGCTGGCTCTCGTCTTCGGTCACGACGTACCCGCAGACCGGTCCGCGGCCCGCGAGGTAGCGGCCACGGCCGCGGCGCCACCTCACCGCCGCGGCGATCACCGCCCACAGGTCAAACTCGGTCTGCGAGGCCACGAACCCGGCGGCTACCGGCAGCCCGCCCACGTACACGCCGGTGACGGCCGCGCCGATCCCGTGAATCGGGCTCAGCCAGTTCGCCCAGGCGAAGCCGACCAGGATCCCGCCGATCATCGCTGCGATCTGGCCGACGGTGAAATCCCAACCGAAGCGGAGCTTCGCCTCCAGATGCGCGGGAGCAGGATTCATCCCTCGCCTCCCTCACCGGACGGCGGCTGGTCCTGCGGCGCCCGCATCTCGGTGCCTTCGCTGGCGGAGACGTCCGGCGCGACCGTGGGAGCCGCCGGTGCAGGGGTGCTGCGGGGACTGGGAGCCGCCGTGCCGGCAACCACCGGCTCGCTGCTCTCGCCAAAGCCGGCCGTGGAGCCGCCGGTATCCGCGAACGCCTGCGCTCGCACCTCCGGGCGTTGCCGCCGCGAGCGTGCGGATCGCCTCGCGCTGCTGGGGCGCCCACTCCCCCAGCGCCTGGTAGGCGAGATGCTGGCGCGCCCGCGGCCCCTGGTCGGCGATCAAGCTACCGACGGCCGCCTGCGTCGCCGCTGGGAGTGCGTCGCGTGCCCGCCTTGCCTGCTCGGCCGACACCGGCTGGTGCTGCTCGCGCAGCGACGCCTCGAGCATCTCCGCGTCGAAGTCCTCCTGCCGCCAGCTCGGCCGCTGCAAACCACCGCTCGCCACGACCGCGCCTTCCCTGCCGGCGAGCGGCGGCGGTGAGTACGCACGCGGATTCGCCGGACCCTCTCAGACGGCCGAGCCATCCCGCGTGATGCTCGGCATGCCCGTTGGTCGAGCCGTTCGACCCACCGTTCTTGGCGCTCGAGGCGACACCTGCGGCCGCCGCCCCAGCCCCCGCGGTAGCGCCGCCCACGCCCGCCGCCTTGCTCGCGGCTAGCACGGTTTCGGCGCGAAGCCGAGCGCCCAGACGCGAGTCGGGCTCTTTCCCACGTCCATCGCCTGCGCCTCTTCCACCACCGGCCCAGCCCGGAAGATGCTGGCGCGTGACGTCGCGCATCTGCGAGCCGGCCGCGTAGCTCACCGCACGGGACATGAACCCGCCGCTGACCGCACCGGCGCCGAGCATCGCCATCTGCGCCAGCCGCGTCGGGAGCAGCAGCATCAGCCACAGCAGCGCGATCGCCGCCAGCGGCTCGAGCAGCGCGTCGAAGAACCCCGAGGACCCCTTCAGGAACAGGCCGTCGTTGAGCAGCGCGCCGCTCGCGGCGAAGCAGATCGACCACACCAGCGGCACCGCCAGGCACACCAGGAACGCGCGCGCGAGCACGCGCGGGATCCACGAGATCACCGGCGAGAGCACGATCGCGATCGGCATCCCGATGAACACCAGGACGGTCGAGATCGCCAGCACCACCTTCATCATCAACAGCCCCAGGAACAGGACGCTGGCGACGACCGCCATCACGATCGCCACGAACAGGCCGACGCCGAGAAACCCGAGGCCGACGCCAGCGCCGACGCCGACCGCGAGCAGGTTCGCGCTCGCCTTCGTCACGCTGCCCGAGCCCAGCAGTCCGGTGCTCGCATCGTTGGCGAGCGCGACCGCGGTGTGAAACACCCACGGCCACACCGGCAGGAACAGCGCCGCGCCCAACGGTGCGCGCCAAGCCCCTCGAGCGCCGAGCCGC
The DNA here is from genome assembly GCA_963818675.1 of uncultured Solirubrobacterales bacterium. Lineage (GTDB taxonomy): Bacteria > Actinomycetota > Thermoleophilia > Solirubrobacterales > Solirubrobacteraceae > Palsa-465. Next base: position 2,509 of record CAWFTE010000006.1, on the reverse strand, counting down.
CGCTGCCCGCCAGGCCGGCCAGCCCAGAACCGCGCGATCGAGATCGTCGCGACCGCTCCCAGCGCGGCGCCCGCCATCGCCAGCACCGTCCGCTCCGTCGCCGCCACGTGCGAGCCGGGCGGCGCGTAGTCCGGCACCGCCACCAGCCACCCGATCAGCTGCGTGTTGATGAAGTGCGCGATCGGCGCGAACAGCGCGTGGATGATCGCGTCGAACGCCGTCACCGCCAGCTTGCCCGACACTGCCCCCGATCACATTCCCGACCCCGCCCAGCAGGCCGCTCACCACCTGTCCGGGGCTCGGCAGCCCCAGCATCCAGGCCCTCGCGGGCGTCGGCTCGAGCGCCGAGAACAGCAGCGTTAGCAGCCGCGGCGCCCGCGCCGACAGCCGCAAGCCGCCAGTGATCACGCGCAACCGCGGCCACGCGACTGGCACGGGCACCGTGCACTCGGCTCCTTGCCGCATCCTCACCGGCACCCGCTCAGTCGATCAGCGCCGTGACGCTGCCCAGCAGCAGCAGAACCCCGAGCGAGGTGCCGACGATCTGCATCCCGCGCCGGCCGCCGAACAGCAGCACCAGCCCGCCGGCGATCAGCGCCAGCGGCGCGACTGCGGCCACCATCACCAACGCGGGCGTCACCAGCGCGTGGGCGCCGTTCACGAACCCGCCCAGTCCCGACGCGTTCTTCGGGATCCCCGCCGCCTTCATCACGATGTCAACACACACGCCGAGATCCAACAGCAGCCACACCGCGAGCGACGCAACAGCCGCGGCACCTGCGAGGGCGAACACACGACGAACGCGATCGGTGATCATCCGGTACCTCCTAGAGCGATTGGCGCATCGGTTCCCGCCGTGCGGCGGGCTCGCTTTCAGAGGTATTGGTTCCGCGCCGGGATGCCCCGCTCGCGTCGCAAATCGAGCCTTCGGATCCCGCTCAGCAGCCGGGCAGCTCGTTGGGAGCTCTTCCCAGCGCGATCATTAGCCGACTCGCGTTCGAGACGTTCACGCGCCGCTTTGGCCGCCCGCCCTTACTCTTGCCAAGGAACGCCCGCTCGAAGTCGATCTGCCGCATGTCGAGCCACTGGGCGAGCTCACCGACGGTCAGATCCGGGTCGCGCGCCATCGCCTCCGCGATCACCGCCCTGGTCAGGTGCACCGGAACCGAGTCGCACTTGAAGCTCGCTAGTTCCCGACGATCGTCCTCCGCGGCGACGAGCTCACCAACTCGCGCTGCTGGGAGGCCCATTTCACCCGCGGCGCTTTCGATCGTCTGACCGCGCTCCTTAACTAGCGACCACGCATATCTGCGGCGCTGCACGCAGGACGGGCACGTGCGGCCAGTATCCATACAGCGAGAGCAGCCTGGCGGTGTGGCAACGAGCTGACGCACCACTACCCGTCTTCTGCCGCCTGACTGAGCGCGGCACCACTGGAAAGGATCAGCACGGGTGATGAGCTGTACAGCATTCTCTCACGTTGCTTCGGGCGCGCTCACGATAGCATCATCTGCGCTCAAACGCGCTCACCTTCGCTCTGACTGCCTCCTGAAGGCCGTCGGCCAGCGCTACTCGTGGCGGTCGAGGCGTGTGGGCAGAGGGCCTCCGGGAATATCGTGACCGCCTGCCGGCAGGTAGCGTGCCGCAGCGAGAGCGTCGAGTTAGCCACTCCGGGGCCGGCAGCGCGGGGTATCGCTGCTGCGGGGATTCACCTCGCTCGCCCAGCACTTAGGTCTGAACCTCAACAAAAGCGCGACCGATGGCCTTCGCGCTCGAGCACCGATCGGCGACGAGAGCACACCGCGCGAATACGTCCTATCACCCCGTCCGGTGCCGGGGATGACGGGTAAAGCTCAGGCAGTACGGCGTCGCGGGCAAGACTGGATCCAACCTCCGATGCGCACAAACATTGGCGCGACGCAGCGGATGGCGTGCGCATCAGAGGGGCGACCAGTGACATGCTGCGTCGCTTGGCTCGCTCCCGATCCGAGCTACTCGCCGACGGAAGCCGTCGGCGTGCGCGGCGACGTGCCTCCTGCTAGCGCCGCGACCGCTGCACGGTGGTTGCTCATCGTTGAAGTCGGGATCCTGCCGCGAATCCAGTTGTTCGAGCGACCGCGGCGAGGCGCTTACTGCCGATCGGTTGCTTGTGCCGTGACAATCAGAGCAGCACTAGGGGAGAAGAAAAAGTGTTGCCGGCCAGGCCAGTTTCCCATTTGACATGTAGTTGGACCCCTGGACCCAGCTCGGGGCCTGCCAGGCCGCGGGGGATCTGTCATACCGTGACGTCTAACCAGAGCCAAAATCGTTGGGCGTTGTGGGTGCCCTCGGGTGATGCGGCGGGCCGCCCCGGGGTGCAACGGACCCGCGACGGCGCTCTCACGGCCGCCGGTCCCCGCGGAGCTGCCGGATAGGCGAATCACCCCCATCCCCAACCCGCCCTACTTCTTCTTGCTCGAGGGCAGCAATGATTTGCTGATTGACGTCCCAGGCGGCTCGCACGCGGATA
>CAWFTE010000005.1:0-25439 GCA_963818675.1 uncultured Solirubrobacterales bacterium | reverse complement strand
CGGGAGGTGGACGTGTGAGAGCCTCGGACGAGGAACCCGACGGTCTCATCCTCCGCCCGGAGGTGATCGGCCGGCAGGACGAGACGGCGCTGCTGGAGCGCTTCGAGACGCTCGACTGGGAGCCGATCGTCATCCGCGGCCAGGCCGCGCGGCGCACGGCTCGGCACTTCGGGCTGAGCTACGACTACGAGTCGCGTACGCCGCAGCCCGGCGAGGCGATCCCGGATTGGCTCGAGCCGCCGCGCCGTGCCGCGGCCAGCTCGCTGGTGTGCGTCCTGAGGACCTGGTTGAAGTCCTCGTGCAGCGCTACCCGGTCGGCTCGACGATCGGATGGCACCGCGACGCGCCGGCATTCGGGATCGTGGTCGGAATCTCGCTGCTGGGAAGCGCCCGGCTGCGCTTCCAGCGCGGCCGCCGCGAGCAGCGCGGGACCTGGGAGGTGGCGCTGGCGCCGCGCTCGGGCTATGTGCTCGCCGGCGCCGCTCGATGGTCCTGGGAGCACTCGATCCCGCCGGCCAAGGGGCTCCGCTACTCGATCACGTTCCGCACGCTCAGGTGACTTCCCGCGCCGCCGCCCCAGCCGCGAGCCCGGCGTCATCGGGCGAACACGCTCGCGGCACAGCGGTTGACCTGCTCGGCGCAAGCGTTATGCTCGCCGGATTCACGGTTTGTGTCGTTACGCCGCCCCGCTTCTGGTGCGATTGCCGCCGATCGCGGCGATCACCGGCCTGGCGTGCGTCATCGCAACCGGCAATTCCGCACACGCGCAGCCTCTGGCGCTGCTGGCAATCATGCTGGCGCCGGTCCTGCTCCCCCGAACCATCCTCTACCCGGCCCCCGGTGAGCCGCCGTCCGACAGCACGGACGGCGATGGCGGAGGGGGAGGAGGCTCCGAGTCAGACCGGCCCAGGCCGTCCGGCTCCCCGCGCGGAGGAATTCCGCTCCCGGACGCCGAGCCCGCCCGCGTCCGGCGCCGCGACCACGACCGCCCGGGCCTCGCGCCGCGCCGGCAGCGCCGGCCGGCGCACGAGCCCGAGCCCGTCCGTCGACGCGCGCCCGCCCATGGACGCGCGCCCGCCCGTGGACGCGCGCCCGCCCGTGGTGGGCTGCCGCGGCGCTGATCCCGCTACCGTCTCGCGGACATGCCCGATGCCGGCGTCCACCGCGTGGTCGTGGTCGGTGGCGGCTTCGGCGGGCTGCAGGCGGCGCATGGTCTCCGCGGTGCCCCCGTCGAGGTCACCCTGGTCGACCGACGGAACTTCCACCTGTTCCAGCCGCTGACCTATCAGGTCGCCACCGGCGCACTGTCACCGGGCGAGATCGCCTATCCGCTCCGCGCGATCTTCAAGCGCGACGACAATATCCAGGTGGTGCTGGCCGATGTCGCCGGCTTCGACCTCGCCGGCCGCAGGCTGCAACTGAAATCGGTGGACGGGGTGCCCGCTCCGGATTCGCTCCCCTACGACACCCTGATCGTGGCGGGCGGGTCACGCTACTCGTACTTCGGCCACGACGAGTGGAGCGAGTACGCGGCCGAGGTCAAGTCGCTGGAGAGCGCGCTGACCGTCCGCGGGCGTGTCCTCGGCGCGTTCGAGGCAGCCGAGCTCGAGACCGATCCCGAGCGGCAAGCGGCCTGGCTCACCTTCGTGGTGGTGGGGGGCGGTCCCACCGGCGTGGAGATGGCGGGCCAGATCGCCGAGTTGGCCCGCGACACGCTACGGCGCGATTTCCGCCGGATCGACTCCCGCACCCGCCGGATCCTTCTCGTTGAGACGACCGACCGGCTGCTCACCAGCTTCCCCCCGTCGCTTTCGGCCAAGGCGCTGCGCTCGCTCGAGCGGCTCGGCGTCACGCCGATGGTGAGGTCCACCGTGGTCGACCTGGACGCGACCTCGGTCACCATCGATCACCCGGGCGCCGCGGCGGAGCGCATTCCAACCCGGACGATCATCTGGGCCGCCGGCGTGACCGCGTCGGGCCTGGCCAGCACGTTGGCTGAGCTGACCGGCGCCGAGCTCGACCGCGCCGGCCGCGTGGCGGTCGAGCCCGATCTCAGCCTGCCCGGCCATCCCGAACTGCTCGCGCTCGGGGACATGGTCCGCGTGCGCGCCGCGGACGGCAAGCCGGTCACGCTTCCCGGCGTGGCGCCGGTAGCGATGCAGCAGGGACGCTACGCGGCCAAGGCGGTGCTGGCCCGGGGTCGCGGTCAGGACCCGGGGCCGTTCCATTACCGCGACAAGGGGAACCTGGCGACGATCGGCCGCGGGGCGGCCGTCGCCGACATCAAGGGTCTCAAGCTGAGCGGGTTCATCGCCTGGCTCACCTGGCTGTTCGTCCACCTCTGGTACCTGATCGGCTTCCAGAACCGAGTCCTGGTGTTCATCCGCTGGTCAATCAACTTCTTTACCCACGGTCGCGGTGCGCGCCTGATCACCGCGCAGGCCGCCGAGGAGGCCGGCGACGGCCCGCGTGCCGGCGCCCCGAACGACGCGCCCCGGAGCACCTGAGGCCCGTCCGCCCCGCCGCGCGAGCGCCGCTCCTCAGCGCGGCACACCGCGACCTGGGCGCGCGCGGGCGCCGGCAGCGCGATGCCCGGGCAGGAACGACTGGTGGACTCGAGCGCCAGCCGCCACATGCCACCCACATGCCTCAGGATCGCCGTGACATACACGCCGTAGCGCCAGCACGGATCGGTGCGGCGACGAGTTGCCCCGGCGAGTGCCTCACGGGTCCGCGTGATGCGCAGACAGCCGAGTGGGAAGCGATACGCCTGCGTCGCGGCGGCCAACGGCCCAGCCTCCGCCACCGCGCCGCCAGGCGCGACGGTGATCGGTCGCGCGGCGCTCCCATGTCGCATCAGGGCCCCACCGCCCGCGAGCAGTGCGCATATTGCGGCGCCGAGAAGAATCACGCTCGCCACCCCACACGACGCGAGCCCACGGCCGCGCGCGCGAGCCACGCGGCGGCGAGGCCCGGGCACGACCGTCACCTGCACGACCGAAGGCGGGTCCCAACCATCCACGGCGCCACGCTGCGCCATTTGCGCAGTATGGCGCTCCAGGACGCTCGTGAGTAACACTTCTGCGATGGGCCGGATCATCGCTTTGCTGCTCGCCCTCGCCGCGATCCCCATCTCAGCGGCAGGCATCGCGACGCGGTCGCCGCCGCCGGCCGCCGCCGCATCGCTGGGGCCGCGCATCGTCTGGGACCCGATCCCGTTCGGCCCGAAGCGCAAGCAGGAGATGGTGGCCTACGTACGCCGGCACTACGGGAGCTTCATGCGCCCGACCTGGCGCCTGACCGACCCCCACGTGATCGTTATCCACTACACGGACACGCCGACCTTCCAGTCGACCTGGAACACCTTCGCGAACGACGTGCCCGACCCCGAACTCCACGAGCTGCCCGGCACCTGCGCGCACTTCGTGATCGACACCGACGGCACGATCTACCAGCTCGTGTCGCTCACGACCATGTGCCGCCACACGGTCGGTCTCAACTGGACCGCGATCGGCATAGAGCACGTGGGCTTCAGCGACGCCCAGGTGCTGGGCGACCACCGCCAGATCACGGCCAGCCTGAAGCTCGTGCACTGGCTGCGTTGCCGGTTCCACATCCAGGTCAAGAACGTGATCGGTCACAACGAGAGCCTGTCCAGCCCCTATCACCGCGAGGACGTGGCGTCGTTGCGCAACCAGACCCACAGCGACTTCAACCACGCCGACATGCAGGTGTACCGCCGGCGCCTGCGCTCGCTCGGGGGGTGCGCGGACCGATGAACCAGGCCGAGTTGCTGATCGGCGGTCTGCTGGTGGCGATCGCCGGCCTGGGCGCGCTCGCCCGCAGCCTGTCGATCCCCTACCCGATCGTGCTGGTCGCCGGAGGCGTGGCGTTCGGCTTCATCCCGGGCATCCCCACCGTCAAGCTCGACCCGAACGTCGTCCTCGTCGTGTTCCTGCCGGTCCTCGTCTACAGCGCGGCGTTCTTCGCCAACCTCGGCGACATCAAGTCCAACCTGCGCGGAATCACGCTCAGCTCGGTGGGCCTCGTGTTGGTGACGATGACCGTGGTGGCGGTCGTGGCTCACGGGCTGATCGGAATCCCGTGGGCGGCGGCGTTCGCACTCGGCGCGGTGATCTCGCCCACCGACCCGCTCGCCGCCGGCGTGATCATGCGCGGCCTCGACGTGCCGCGGCGGCTGGTCAGCGCGGTCGAGGGGGAGGGGCTGTTCAACGACGCGACGGCGCTGGTCGCCTATCGCGTGGCCGTCGGTGCGGTGGTCGCCGGCTCGTTTTCGCTCGGCCACGCCACCGTCACGCTGATCGCGGACGCCGCCGGCGGGATCGCGATCGGTCTCGCCGTGGGCTGGATCATCGCCGAGGTGCGCAAGCGCACCCCGGACCCGCAGATCAGCGTCACGATCTCGCTGGTCAGCGGCTACGCGGCGTTCGTGCCGGCCAACGCGCTCGGCGCATCGGGCGTGCTGGCCGCCGTCACCACCGGCATCTACATGGGAATCCGCGGCCCCAGCATCATCCCCGCGCGCGTCCGGCTCCAGGGCTTCTTCACCTGGGACATCGTGGACTTCATCATCAACTCTGCCCTGTTCGTCCTGGTCGGCCTGCAGCTGCGCGGGATCATGCAGTCGCTCACGTCCTACCACGCGTCGCAGCTGATCGGCTGGGCGTTGGCCGTCTGCGGCGTCACCGTCCTCATCCGCTTGGTCTGGTTCTTCACCATCCCCTACGTGATCCGCGCGCTCGACCGCCGCCCGAGCCAGCGCGAACGGCGGGTGGGGCCCCGGCCACGGCTCGTCATCGGGTGGAGCGGCATGCGCGGCGCCGTGTCGTTGGCGGCCGCGCTGGCCCTGCCCCTCACCGTCAGCGGCGGCGCGCCGTTCCCCGACCGCGACCTGATCCTATTCCTCACCTTCGCGGTCATCTTCGTGACGCTCGTCGTCCAGGGCCTGTCACTGCCCATGGTCATCCGCCGCCTGAACATCAGCGACGAAGGCGCCGCCGAGACCGAGGAGCTCAAGGCCCGTCTCGCCGCCACCAAGGCCGCCCTGGCCCAGATCGACGCGCTGGCCGCCGAGGAGTGGACGCGCGATGACACGATCGAGCGGATGCGCGCAGCCTACGAGTTCCGCAAGCGCCGCCTGGCCGCGCGCGCCGGCAAGATCGAGGACGACGGCTACGAGGACCGCTCGCTGCAGTACCAGCAGGCGGTGCAAACCGTGCTGGCGGCGCAGCGCGACGCCCTCGTCGAACTCCGTGGCGAGGGCACGATCTCGAACGAGACGATGAATCGCGTCATCCAGGAGCTCGACCTCGAGGAGTCACGCCTTGAGATCTGACGGCGCCTGGTGCCCGATCAGCACCCGTGCCTGTCCGCTGGGGCCGATCCCCACCTTGTCTCTCGATTAGGCTGCGCGCTCCAGCCAGCAAGCAAGGAGACGGTGATGAGCGAGGAGCGGGTCAAGTTCGTGCTCGACGAGCCGGACATCCCGACCCACTGGGTCAACCTGATGGCAGATCTCCCCGGCGAGGCGCCGCCGCCGCTGCATCCGGGGACCAAGCAGCCCGCCGGTCCCGACGACCTGACGCCGATCTTCCCCATGGGCCTGATCCTCCAGGAGGTCTCGGCCGAGCCCGAGGTCGAGATCCCCGAGCCGGTGCGCGAGGTCTACAAACTGTGGCGCCCCACCCCGCTTTACCGGGCGCGCGCGCTCGAGCGCGCGCTCGATACCCCCGCCCACATCTACTACAAGTACGAGGGGGGCTCGCCGCCGGGATCGCACAAGCCCAACACGGCCGTGGCCCAGGTGTACGAGAACGCCCAGGCCGGGATCAAGAAGTTGGCCACCGAGACCGGCGCCGGCCAGTGGGGCTCGGCCCTGGCCTTCGCCTGCGGCCTGTTCGGCCTCGAGTGCGAGGTGTGGATGGTCGGCTCGAGCTATGACCAGAAGCCCTACCGGCGCTCGATGATGGAGACCTGGGGCGCCACCGTCCACCGCTCGCCCTCGGACGTCACCGATTCCGGCCGCGCTCAGGCCGAACACACCACCGGCTCGCTGGGCATTGCCATCTCCGAAGCGGTCGAGGTGGCCGCGCAGAACCCGGACACGAACTACTCGCTCGGGTCGGTGCTGAACCACGTGCTTTTGCACCAGACCGTGATCGGACAGGAGGCGCTGGCCCAGATGGCGATGGCCGGCGAGGAGCCTGACGTAGTGATCGCCTGCGTCGGCGGCGGCTCGAACTTCGGCGGGCTCACCTTCCCGTTCCTGCGTCGCGTGATCCGCGGCCAGGCCAACACCCGGTTCGTCGCTGCCGAGCCGGCGGCGTGCCCGACGCTGACCCGCGGTGTCTACGCCTACGACTTCGGGGACACCGTGGGGCTGACGCCGCTGATGCCGATGTACACCCTCGGCCACGACTTCGTCCCGCCGCCCGTGCATGCCGGCGGGCTGCGCTACCACGGCGACTCGCCGCTCGTGTGCGGCCTGGTCAAGCAGGGCCTGGTCGAGCCGCGGGCCTACAGGCAGAACGAGACGTTCGAGGCGGCGGTGCGCTTCGCCCGCGCCGAGGGGATCATCCCGGCCCCCGAGCCGGCGCACGCCATCCGGGCGGTGATCACGGAGGCCGCCGCGGCGCGCGAGGCCGGCGAGGAGCGCGTGATCCTGTTCGGGCTGTGCGGGCACGGCAACTTCGACCTGAGCGCCTACGACGCCTACCTGGCCGGCCAGCTCGAGGACCCCGAGTTCTCCCAGGCCGACCTGGACGCGGCGCTGGCCCACCTGCCGGAGGCGCCGGCGCTGGTTTGATTACTGGGCCGCCTGCGGCGGCATCCCTGGGACCGGTTCCGCCGGGCGTCCTTGCCCGGCGGGGCGCGACCCTTAAAGCTCCGCCAGCTCCTCGAACAGGGCGCGCGCCGCCGCGATCCCGAGATCGACGTACTCCACCCGCAGGCGCTCGTTCGGCGAGTGGATGTTCGCGTCCGGCAGCGAAAAGCCGGTGATGATCGCCGGAATCCCCTTTTCGGCGAGCGCCGCCACGATCGGCAGTGTCCCGCCCGAGCGGACCAGCGCCGGCCGCGCGCCGACGGCTCGCTCGAACGCACGCAGGCCCAGCTGGAGCGCCGGCGCATCGGGCGGGACCAGCGCCGGCGGGGCGCAGGAGAGAAGCTGGACGTCGAGCTCGGCGCCGGCCGGCGCGCTCTCGCGCAGTAGGCGCTCGAATTCCCGCGCGATCTCCTCCGGGTCCTGCTCGGGCGCCAGCCGGATCGACACGTTGGCGTCGGCGCGCACGGGCAGCACCGTCTTCTGGGCGTGGGGCGAGCCGCTTTCGATTCCGTTGACGTCGAGCGCGGGCTCTGCGGTTGTCCGCACGTAGAACTCCTCGGCGGCCCCCGGGTCGCTCGGGCGGGCACCCTGGTCGGCCAGGGCGTCCGCGCCGGCCGGCAGCTCACGGAAGCCGGCGAGCTCGTCGCCGGTCGGTGCAATGACGCCTTTGCGCAGCGGATCGACCAGCCGCCCATCGCTCGCCACCACCGCGCCGAGCGTTTGGATCAGCGCGTGGGCGGCGTTGAGGGCGGCGCCGCCGAACAGGCCGGAGTGCAGGTCGCGATTGCCCGTGCGCGCCGTGAGGTGGAAGTACACCAGGCCTCGGGTTGCGATGTTGAACGCCGGTCGCCCCGGCGCGATCATCTCGCTGTCGAAGATGATCGCGGCCTGCGCACCGCCCTCGTCAGCGGCCAGGTAGTCGACGATCGAATGCCCGCCGGTCTCCTCCTCGCCGTCACAGGCGAAGCGCACGTTGACCGGCAGCCGGCCGGCTCGGGCGAGCTCCCGGGCAGCCGACAGCAGCATGTACAGCTGGCCCTTGTCGTCGGCCACGCCGCGTCCGTACAGGTACTCGCCGCGGATCTCGGGCTCAAACGGAGGCGAGTCCCACAGCGCGAGCGGATCGGGCGGCTGCACGTCGAAGTGCCCGTAGCAGAGCACGGTCGGCGCGTTCTCGGGGCTAGACGACGCGCGGAGCTCGCCGATCGCGAGCGGCTGCCCGCGCCAATCGCGCAGGTCGCATTCCCCGCCTGCCTCGCGCATCAGCCGGCATACCCACTCGCCGGCCGCGAGCACCTCGGGGGCGCGCGCCGGATCGGCGCTGACGGACTCGATGCGCAGGAACTCGGCGAGTTCGGGGTACCATCCGGGCGCGCTCAATAGGCCTCGGGCACGAACGTCTGCTCCTCGATCGGAGGCCGGACGTACGGCTCGTCGACGCGCGGGGGGAGCTCGAGCGGGGGAGGCGTGAGGTCCTCGTAGTCGACCATCGAGAGCAGGTGGTGGATGCAGTTCAGGCGCGCCCGGCGCTTGTCGTCCGCCTGCACCACCCACCAAGGCGCGATCTTGATGTCGGTGTAGCGGAACATCTCGTCCTTCGCGCGCGAGTAAGCGACCCATCGCGCGCGCGATTCGAGGTCCATCGGGCTGAGCTTCCAGCGCCGCATCGGATCGTGCACGCGGGCCTGGAAACGGCGCTCCTGCTCCTCGTCGGAGATCGAGAACCAGTACTTGATCAGCCGGATGCCCGAGCGCACCAGCATGTGCTCGAACTCGGGCGCCGAGCGCATGAACTCCTGGTACTCGGCGTCGGTGCAGAAGCCCATCACCCGCTCGACTCCGGCCCGGTTGTACCAGGAGCGGTCGAGCAGCACGATCTCTCCGGCTGCGGGGAGGTGCTGCACGTAGCGCTGGAAGTACCACTGCGTCTTCTCGCGTTCGGTCGGCGCCGGCAGCGCGACCACGCGACACACCCGCGGGTTGGTCCGCTCGGTGATCCGCTTGATCACCCCGCCCTTCCCGGCCGCGTCGCGACCCTCAAAGATCACCACGATCTTCAGGCCCTTGGCCCGGACGTACTCCTGCATGATCACGAGCTCGCGTTGGAGCTTGAGAAGCTCCTTCTCGGCCCGCTTGCGACTCAGCTTCTCGGGCTTGCGCCCGTCCTGCGTCTCGGACATCTCATCCTCTCCTCGGCGCCCCGGCCAAGTCTAGAGCGCTGGTGCTAAGGGCCCGTAGGACCCTAACCCGACTCAGGATTCGTGGCAAGCTGGCCGTCGAGCCTCATCGCACCGGATGCCACCGGCCGCCCCGGGATGAGCAGCCCGGCCAGCACGCACACGACCAGGAACAGCGCTGCCATCACGAACGCGTCGACGAAGCCGGTGACCGTGGGCAGGCCGTGCGCGGTGTGGTCGACGATCAACGTCGCCGACAGCTGACCGCCGAGCGCGCCGCCGAGCGTCCGCATGACCGTGTTCATGCCGGTGGCGACGCCCGTCTGGCTGGGCGGGACGGCCTGCACGATCAGGTTTCCGAGCGCCGCGAAGGCCAGCCCGATCCCGATCCCGAGCGCGGCCGCCGAGATCAGCATGTCGTACGGGTGGCTGTGGGCGACGGCCAGCCAGCCGAAGGCGACGGCGGTGATCGCGCTGCCGGCCAGGAGGGCCGACTTGGAGCCGAACCGATGCGCGATCCGCCCGGCCACGGTGCCGAGCAGGCCCATCCCTAACGCGGCGGGCAACAGGTACAGGCTCGAGACGACGACCGAGGCGCCGAAGCCGAAGCCGGTGCTCTTGGGCAGCTGGGCGAACTGGGGGAAGACGATGAACGAGGCATACATACCGGCGCCGAGCAGGAACGCGGCCAGGTTCGCGGTCCATACGCCGCGGACGCGCATCAGCGCCATGTCGATCAGCGGCTCCCGGCTGCGCAACTCCACGGCGATCCAGGCCACGCACACCCCGAGGCCAATCGCGAACACGGCGATCGTCTTGGTTGCGCCCCAACCCCACACGGTCGTCTCCGAGATGGCGATTAGCACACAGCTCATCCCGACGCTCATCAGAGCCGCCGCCAGCCAGTTCACGTGGCCGGGGGTGCGGACGGGCGACTCGGGGATGAAGCGCCAGGTGGCCACCGCGGCCAGCAGCGTCACCAGCAACGGCAGCCAGAACAGCCAGTGCCAGCTCAGATGCTCGACGATCAGCCCGCCGAGGATCAGGCCGCACCCGCCCCCGATCCCCAGGATCGAGGAGATCAGGCCGATGCTCCCGGCCACGTGGTCGGTGGGGAACTCGTCCCGGACGATCGAGAACGCCAGCGGGAAGATCCCCCCGGCCACGCCCTGGATCATCCGTGCCGCGATCAGCAGTTCGAGCGAATTCGACAACGCGGCGAGTAGCGTGCCGGCGGCGAGCACGAGCAGCGTCCACCACAGCAGGCGCTCCTTGCCGTACATGTCGCCCAGCCGCCCGATGATCGCGGTCCCGACCGACGCCGAGAGCAGGAAGCCGGTCAACAGCCACGTGACGCCGGTCTCGGTCGTGTGCAGATCGTGCTGGATCGTGGGCAGGGCGGGGATCACCGCCGAACTCAGCACGGCGTAGGCCAGCCCGGCCAGAGCAAGCACGGCCAGGATCAGGTTCGGACGGCCCGCGCTCGACTCATCGGCTCTCCTGGACACCTTCCGTACCTTACGGGTCTGGCGTATCACGCCTGCGACGCGTGGCTCATTGCCACTAGGGTGGCCCGGTGGACGAGAGCCTGCGACTGAACCGCGCCAACTGGGACGAGCGTGCCCCCGCTCACGCGGCCTCCCCCGACTACGGGATCGATCGTTACCTGAACGATCCGTCCTTCATCAGCGACATCGTCCGGTTCGATCTGCCGCGCCTCGGCGATGTCACCGGGCTGACCGGCGTGCATCTGCAGTGCCACATCGGCACCGACACGATCTCACTCGCGCGGCTCGGTGCGCGCATGACCGGGCTGGATTTCTCCCCGGCCTCGCTGGCGGAGGCCCGGCGACTCGCGGAGGCGACCCGAGACCCGGTCGAGTTCGTGGAGGCCGAGGTCTACGACGCGCCACGCGTCCTCGGCCGCGACAGGTTCGACTTCGTGTTCACCGGCATCGGCGCGATCTGCTGGCTGCCGAGCATCCGGCGCTGGGCGGAGGTGGTCGCCGATCTGCTGGCCCCGGGAGGCTGGCTGTTCATCCGCGAGGGTCACCCGATGCTTTGGACGCTCGACGAACGCAAGGATGAGTTACTCGTCGTCGAGTACCCGTACTTCGAGCGCCCCGAGCCGAACGTGTGGGACGAGGGCGGCACGTACGTCGAGACCGAAACGACATTCGAGACCACCGTGGCCCACGATTGGAATCACGGGCTCGGCGAGATCGTCACCGCGCTGCTGGACACGGGGATGGAGTTGAAGATGCTGGTCGAGCACGACAGCGTCCCCTGGGAGGCGCTCCCGGGACGGATGGAGCGGACCGCCACGAAGGAATGGCGGCTGACCGAGCGGCCGTGGCGGCTGCCCCACACCTACACGCTGCGCGCCGTCAAACCGGCCTGATTCTCGATCACGTGGGCGACGAACTCGGTCGCGGCCGGGATGCGTCGCGTCGGGTGGCGCCGGTAGGGCGCCACCGGCGGGTCGCCGCGCCAGAAGGCCAGCGCGTCGTCGATCAGCGGATGCCATTCGCGCTCGAACGCCTCGCGCGCGTATTCCCCGGCCTGCACCTTTCCGGCGATCTCGCCCCTCGCCAGCGTGTAGTGCAGCCGCGAGACCCCGAGCACGCCCCACGCGGCAGACCGGCGCTGCAGCGGCCGGGCGGTCCTCAGCCCGGGATGCCGGGCGCGCTGCACCCACCGGCTCCAGTAGCCGCGCAGGTTCTCGAGCGTCCAGGCGTGCAGCTCGCCGGCGTCAACCCGGATGTCGAGCCGGTCGGGGTCAGGGCCGCGGACGGCGATTCCGTGTCGGGCCAGGGTGTGCCAGGTGACCGGGTTGACGTCGAAGCCGGCGCGCTCGGCGACGCGAAAACGCCCCGCCACGTGGCCCGCCAGCGGTATGACCTCTCGGGGCGAGGCAGCCAGTGAGCCCGGCGCGAGGTAGGTGCCGTTGCAGACCAGCGGCCAACGACGGTAAACCCCCACGTCGCGGGCGATCGCCGCCACCCAGCGACCCAGGTGAACCGCGCGCAGTCTGGCCAGCTCGTCGTGGTCGAGGCCCCCCGCGGCGATCGCGACGAAGTCGAGGTCGCTGCGCCCGAGCTGGAAGGTTCCGAGGCAGGCCGACCCTACCACGTAGAACCCCTGGACCCGGCCGGGCAGGGCGCGATCCAGACGGACGAGCAGATCGTCCACAGCTGCCCGCGCGGGCGCCGGAAGCGTGGCTGCGGCGGGTTTCAACAAAAGGGGTGTGGAAACGGCGCCCTTGGGGTACTTGCTCACCGACCGCACCGAGCGGAACACTTCAGATTCACAGCGCATCGCTGCTCGTCGGGGCGAGCCGCCCAGGTAGGCAAACCCCAGCGCGGAGGAACGCCACGGCGTGAACTCTGGCCGACCGCCCCGACAGGCAGCACGGCCGTCCGCTCAATCCCACTCGCCGGCGTCACTCGCCCGGCTGCTGCTTCACCCAGGCCAGGATCGCCCGCGAGTGCGTGATCACGGTGCCGTCGGGCAGCTTGAGCGCCGGCAGCTTCTCGTCCCCGGTTGCTTGCTGGAGTTCGTCGCGCGAGCCCTTGCGCAGGAACGGAATCGGGCTGCCGTGGCCAGCGATCACCTTGTCGTAGGCGATGTTCTTGGCGCGCATCGCCTCCTGCACCCGCCGGCAGGGATGCACCTTCGGGCCTTCGTCATCGCCGTGGCACACGTACAGCGTGGGGATCTCCGCGCCGGCGCTCATCGCGCCTCCTCGGGCCCGGGCACCCGCTTACCCGCAGAGTCCTCGACGTCCATCCGGTGCTTGATCGTGAAGCGTGACAAAGGTCCGGGTCTCCTCTCTGATTCCTCGCAATGCCCAGCGATCTATGATCCGGCTCCAGTCAACCGACAGACAGGAGGAGCGATGAAGATCGGCCGCTTGCTGCTGAGACTCACCGTGGGGGGCTTTTTCATCGGCCACGGTACCCAGAAGCTGTTCGGGTGGTTCGGCGGACACGGAATCGAGCCGACGGCCCAGATGTTCGAGGGGCTCGGGATGCGACCCGGGCGCCGGAACGCGATCGCGGCCGGCGTGGCCGAGGCGGGCGGCGGCGCGGGCCTCGCCTTGGGCTTCGCCACGCCGTTGGCCGCCGGCGCGGTGACCTCGGTCATGCTGACCGCGATCCACCGCGTCCATCTCAAGAACGGCCCCTGGGTCACCAACGGGGGCTACGAGTACAACGCCGTGTTGATCGCCGCGGCGCTCGCGTTAGCCGAGGTCGGCCCGGGCGAGCTCTCACTCGATCACACGCTCGACCAGGAGCGCAGCGGCGTTGTTTGGACACTGCTCGCGGCGGCGATCGGCGCGGCGGGCGCGATCGGGGCCCACCAGCTGGCCAAGGCCCAGCCAGAGTCGGCTGCCCCGCCGATGGCGACCGATTCGGCCGACGCCGCGACGGCGCCGGCCAGCGCCGACGCCTCCGCCGCGCAGACACAAGAGGCCGGCGCCACGCAGTAGCCCCGAGCCATGACCTCGGGAGAGGCTGCATTCGGGTCGCTCGACCACGAGGCAGGCGGCGAGACCCAGCGGACGCGCGTCATCTTCGGCGCGCTGCTGCTGGTCTTGCTGCTCGCCTCGCTCGATCAGACGATCGTCTCGACCGCGCTGCCGACCATCGTCGGCGACCTTGGCGGGCTGTCGCATCTGTCGTGGGTGGTCACCGCCTACCTGCTCGCCTCGACGGTCGTCGGCCCGCTCTACGGCAAGCTCGGCGACCTTTACGGCCGCAAGCTCATGCTGCAGGTCGCCATCGTGCTGTTCCTGGTCGGTTCGGCGCTGTGTGGCCTGTCGCAGAGCATGACCGAGCTGATCGTGTTCCGCGCGGTCCAGGGACTGGGCGGCGGTGGGCTGATCGTGACCACGATGGCCGCCGTCGGCGACATCATCGCGCCGCGGGATCGCGGCAAGTACCAGGGCTATTTCGGCGGGATGTTCGGCATCTCCACCGTGATCGGGCCGCTGCTCGGCGGCTTCTTCGTCGACAGCCTGTCGTGGCGCTGGATCTTCTACGTCAACCTGCCGCTCGGCCTGCTCGCGCTGGTCGTGATCGGGGCAGCCTTCCCGGCCCGGACCGAGCATGTCGACCGTCAGATCGACTACCTCGGCGCCGCTGTCCTCGCCGCCGGCCTGTCGGCGATCGTCCTGTTCACCAGCCTGGGCGGCACCAGCTATGCCTGGGGCTCGCCGTTCATCATCGTGCTGATCATCGTGAGCGTGGTCCTGCTCGTGCTGTTCCCGTTCGTCGAGGCGCGGGCAGCCGAGCCGATCCTCCCGCTCGCGCTGTTTCGCAACCGCACGTTCGTGGTGACCAGCGCGGTCGGCTTCATCATCGGGCTCGCGTTGTTCGGGGCAGTCACCTTCCTGCCGCTTTACCTGCAGGTGGTCAAAGGGCACAGCCCGACGGTATCCGGGCTGCTGATCACGCCGCTGATGGCCGGCCTGCTTGTCACCTCGATCGTGAGCGGCAACCTCATCTCGCGCTTCGGGCGCTACCGGATGTTCCCGATCGCCGGCACCGCGATCATGGCCGTCGGGCTGCTCCTGCTCTCGACCATCACCGTGTCGACGCCCACGCTCACCACGGCTGCGTACATGCTCGTCCTGGGCCTCGGCCTCGGCATGGTCATGCAGGTGCTGGTGCTCGCGGTGCAGAACTCGGTCGACTACCAGTACCTGGGCGTGGCCACGTCTGGCTCCACCCTATTCCGCCAGATCGGCGGCTCGATCGGCGTCTCCGTGTTCGGCGCGATCTTCTCGAGCAACCTCGCCAGCGAGCTGGCCAGCCGCATTCCCCGGACGGTCCACGTTCCCACCGCGGCCAATCCGGCCGTCGTCCGGCATCTTCCCGCGGCGGTCCGCGCGCCGTACATCGATGCATTCGCTGCCGCCCTGCAGCCCGTGTTCCGCCTCGCCGCCGTCGTGTCGGTGGCCGGCTTCGCGCTCAGCTGGCTGCTGCGCGAGCTGCCCCTGCGCCAAACCGCGGCCGCCGCCGGGGTGGGCGAGAGCTTCGCCTCCCCGCGCCACCAAACCTCCGAGCGCGAGCTCGAGCGGATCCTCAGCTCGCTGCTGCAGCGCGAGGAGCGCCAGCGCGTCTACGAGCAGCTCGTCGAGCACTCTGGGGTCGACATCACCCCGCCCGAGAGCTGGGCACTCAACCGCATCGGCGAGCGCTCCTCGCCGCACAGCGTCCCGGAGCTGGCCGCCGAGCTGCACGTCGCACCCGAGCAACTGCGCGAGCCGCTGGCGGCGCTCACCCGGCGTGGTTACATCGTCACCGACGCCGACCGCGCGCTCGAGCTCAGCGAATCGGGGCGGGCCGCCCGGGAGCGGCTGATCGATGCAGGCCGCGCCGAGCTGTGCCAGCTGCTCGACGGCTGGCGGCCGGACGAGGACGAGGACATGCAGCCCGTGCTCCGGCGGCTGGCCGGCGCGCTCGTGGTCGAGATGCCGGCGTGAAATCGTCGTTGGGCGCTCAGGCCGGGACGGTCACGGGCGCCGCCGCCACCACGTCGGTCAGCCACGGGTAGCGCGCCGTGTCCTTGCCGGCGTAGTCGGGATCCAGATAGATGAAGCAGCGCTGGATCTGCCAGTCGCGGATCTCGAACACATCGCACCACCGTCCCGCGCCCCATTCGGGCACGTCGGCCCGCCATGGCCCATCGCGGTGCTCGCCGTAGCTCGTGCCCTCGCATACGACCAGGTCGCTCCCCGAGAAGATCCAGTTGAAGTTCGCGTAGTCATGGCGGATCGACTTGAGCGTCGCCCCGACCTCGCCGAACATCCGACCGATCTCCTCGCGCCCGTTGGCGATCCCCCATTTCGGGAACGCCACCTGCGCGTCGGGCGCGAACAGCTCGAGGATGCTCTCACCCGTCGACGCCACGCCGCCGTTGTCAAACGCCTTCAAGTACTCCAGCGCCACCGACTTGCGCTGCTCGTCGGTCATCGTCTGACGGCTCAGGGCCACTGCACGCTCCTTCTCCTCGGGTACGGCCGCCGAGCATGACGCGCCGGCGCGCAAAAGACAAGCCGATCGGCAGACACCGCCCGTCGCGCCACGAAGTGCCGCGGCGAGCCGCTACACGTCCGGATGCCGCGGCGCGTAGCGGTGGTGCAGCATGAGCGCGTTCCCGTCCGGGTCGGTGAACAACGCCATGTGGCAGACGCCGGTGTCGAGGATGTCGCCGTGGAACTCGACCCCGCGGCTCTCGAGCACCGATCGTGCCGCCGCCACGTCATCGACGTGCAAGGCGATCGGGTTGGGGTTGACCTCGTGCTTCATGCCCATCTTCTCGGCGTTGTAGACACTCAGCGTCAGGTTGCCCGTCTCGTACTCCGTGAAGTGACGCTCGGGCAGGTAGACCGAGCGGGGGAGGCCGAGCGCCTCGCCGTAGAACACGGCCGCGGCGGCGATGTCGCGGGTCGGCACGCCGACGAAGTCCACGCCGCGCACCAACTCGGAAGTCCGCGGCCCGCTTGCACTGGTGGCTGTCATCGTTCTCCTCTCGATCGGACGGTCCTACCCACACTAGTGCCATTGGCATCGATCACCTCGATGAGCACCGAAGCAAGCCGCGCGGCGATGCTCGGCCACGAGAACCGCTCGACCGCCGCCCTGCGGGCCAGCTCACCGCGGCGCCGGCGCTCCGGCGGATCGTTGACCGCCTGCACCATCGCCTCCGCCAGCGCCGGCTCGTCGTCGAGCGCCACCAGCCAACCGGTGCGCCCGTCCTCGACGATTGCCGCGGGCCCCAGCGACCGCACCGCGATCACCGGCAGGCAGCAGGCCATGGCCTCGACGATCACCTGCCCGAACTGCTCGCGCCGCGAGGCGATCGCCATCACGTCCGACGCGCCGTAGAACTCCGGCAGGTCCTCCTGGGGATACCAGCCCGCCAGGTACACGTCCGGCACCGCGAGCCGCGCCGCCACCTCAGCCGGATGCTCGCCCTCCCACTCGCCCGGATGGCCGCCCACCAAGACCAGCCCGGCCGGAGCGCTGAACCGTTTCCGGGCGCGGCCGAACGCGGCGATCAGGCGGTCCACCGCCTTGACCGCGGTGAACCGCCCCACGTACACGATCACCACCCCCTCAGCCAGGCGAGCCGCGTCGTCGGGCGCATAGCGCGCGCTGCCAGGCGCCTCCCGGGGCAGCCATCCCTGCGGTGTGTCGACCAGCACACCGCGCCAGAACTTCGCGCGGTCGATCGGGCGCGGTTTGAACAGCTCCACATCCGCCCCGTTGGGTAGCGCCACGATCCGCTCCGGGCGTACGTCGAGCAGCCTGACCGCGCGCTCGACGCCCGCGGGCGCGACCAGCAGGCGCGCGCTGCGCCGCGCCCAGGTCTGGATCCGCTCGGCCCAGCGGTCCGCATACCTCCAGCCCGCCGGCGCCCCGGCCATGATCTGCTCGAGCATCAGCAGCTCGGTGCCGTGCAGGTGACTCACCACAGGCACGCCGGGCGCGACGCGCTCGGCCGCCGCGTGGATCGGTGTGAGGTGGTGGAGGTGCAGGATGTCCGCGCTGGCCGCGCCCGCCTGCGCCAGCGCGCGCGCCCAGGCTTGCACCTGGCGCTCAAACTCGAGGTCGTCGAGGGCGGCAAACACCCGGTCCGGCTCGCCCGGCCGGTCCTCGAACGAGGGGTGTATGGGCGCCGTGCCGAGCGCTCCCTCGAACCGAAGCGGCTCGCCGCTCGCCAGCGCCGGCCCGAAGTCGACCGCCTGCACCTCGCCGTAGAAGCGCTCGGCGTCGCCTAGGCTCCCGGACCCGGTGAGCGAGCCGGACACCAGCGTGACGGCCCAGTCGAGCGCGCGCAGCCCTCGCGCGAGCGCGCGCGCCACGTGGGCGGATCCGCCGCGGGGCGAGAACAGGATCGCCGAGACCACCCGATGAGCCATCCGTGAACGAATGCTTATCACGCGAGCGACTCCGAGGGCCACGCGCGTCACCCGCGCGGTCGGCCGCCGAGGCGCCGCGGCGGCTAGCGCGCTTCGAAGGCGATTGCGGTGACGACCGGCCGTCCGTCGAGCAGGTCGACGCCGTGCTGCTCGCGCGGACGGTTGCGCAGCCGTCCGCCGTAGACGAGCGAGGTCGAACCGCCTCCATCCAGGTTGAGCGCTTCGCTCGCCCCCAATTCGACCAGCGCGTCCGCGAGCTCGACCAGCGTCATCCCCACGTCGCGCCGCGTACGGCCGTCGCACGCCACCGCCAGCAGCTGCTTGCCGGCAACCGCCAGCGCCGCCCGCGGATAGCGCCCGAGCGTGATGTCCGAATCGAACTGGTGCGCGCCGGCCGCGAAGCCCTCGCGATCCTCGCCCTCGACGATCGCGCGGCGGCCGTCGAGCACGAGCAGCGGGCCCGCCTGCAACACGTCGCCCGCCGGCTCGGCGCCCAGCATCAGGCGCGGAGCGATCCGCAGGCGCCCAGCGACGATCTGAACGCACGCGCGCACGTCGCCCCACGGCGCATCGAACGGCACGAACGGACAAACCGACCCGTCGATCCGCAGCTCGCCCAGCGGGAGGTAATCCGGGCGCAGAAAGAAACCGCCGACCACGGCGTGCAGGACTCCCTGCGAGCGACACCACCGCACCAGCTGACGTCGCGAACTGCGCGTTCTCGATCACGGCGCGCTCGTACAGATCGAACGACTCCCGCTCGCTACTCCGCGGAAGCTTCGCGATCGACGCCTCGCCTCGTAGCATAGGCCTCGATGGAGACGCCGATCGAGAGAGCCCAGCATCGCCCGCACGCGACCGGCCGAAGGCTGGCGCAGGCGTGATGGCCTACAGCGCAGACGAAGCGCGCCGGCGCCTCCTCGACGATTTGGCCGCAGCAACCGACCAGCTCGCGCTCGCCCTCGCCGCCCTCGGCGAGGCCTACGAGGAGCTCGACGAGCAGACCGCCGACCGTCTGGAGGAGGAGCTTTTCCGGCCCGTTCAGGCGGGGTACGGCCGCCTGCGACGCACCCACGCCGAGTTCGCCGGGCGCCACCGGCTCCCGACACGAACCTTCCAGCGCAGCTCGGGCGGGCTGCACTCCGGCGATCCTCGGGTGTACGTCGAGCGGGCCGTCGAGGCGATCGAGCGCGCCGATCACGCCCTGGCCGAGCTCCAGGACTCGATGCTGCCGGTCGAGGTGGGCGACCGCGAGCTGCGCGACGGGCTGTCCGAGGTCCGCGAGACGATCGCCGAGCTTCCCGCACGCGCCCGACGCCTGATGAGAGCCCAGGGCCGCTAAGCCGCGGCCGTCACTGATTCCACCTGCCGGCCATCCTCATGCCTCCTGCTTCTGTCGGTTGCCGGATTTCTTGCCGGAGCGCATCTCGGCCAGCGTCTGCTCGAGCGCGGCCATCAGATCAGGCACCTCCTCGGGCGTGGTGTCGCGCGGCTCGGGCGCCTTGATCGTCTTGCCCTTGCGCTTGCGCGAGACGACATCCTGCAGGCGCCGGCGGTAGCGGTCCTTCCACTCGCCCGGCTCCCAGACGCCCGAGAGCTCCCCGATCACCGCCACCGCGGCGTTCAGCTGCTGGGCCGAGGGCTTGTGCGACTTCTGCCTCGCCGCCTCGATCTCCTTGGTCGCCCGCACCTCGTCATCAAACAGCAACGTGCTCAGCATGAGCGCCCCGTCGTGGGCCCGGACGATCGCCAGGTACTCCTTGGCCCGCATCACGAAGCGCCCGAGCGCCGCCCGATCGCTCCGCGCCATCACGTCAACGAGAAGCCGGTAGGCGCGTGTCGATCCATCGTCGGAACCGGCCGGCAGCAGGTAGTACGGGTGGTCGAAGTAGATCGGGTCGACCTCGCCCAGGTCCACGAACTGCTCGATGTCGACCGTCCGCGTGCGACGTGGCTCGATCGCCTCGAGCTCCTCGTCGGCGACGATCACCTGGCCGCCGTCCTCGAGCTCGTATGCGTGCGTGATCTCCTGGTAAGGAACCTCGACGTCCTCCTTCGAGCACCAGCGCTGCACCTCGATCGGCGCACCGTCCTTCTCGTGGAGCTGGCGGAAGTGCAAGTCGAGGTCGCGCACCGCAGTCACCAGCACCACCGGAACGTTGACGAGGCCGAAGCTCAGCGATCCGGTCCACAGCGAGCGCGGCATCGGTCAGCTCCTCGAACCCGATCGCGATTTCGACTTCTTCCCCTTGCCCAAGCTGGCCTCGAGCGCCGCCATCAGATCGTCCGGCGCCTCCGGCTCCTCATACTCGGGCAGCTCGATCTCCTCGCCCTTGGCTTTGCGGGCAATCAGCTCACGCACACGCTCTTGGTAGCTGTCCTTGAACGCGGTGGGGCGAAAGCGCTTGTGCAGCGAGTCGACCAGCTGCTCGGCCATGTCGAGCTCGCGCTCTGAGGGCTTGCGGCTCGGCGTCGGGATCTCGAGCTTGTGGGCGGCCACCAGCTCATCGGCGAAGCGCATCGTGTGCAACACGAGCACGTCGTCGCTCGAGCGCACCGCGACCAGGTACTCGCGGTTGTGGAACACCCAGCGCCCGAGACCGGTCCGCTTCGCGCGTTCCAGTGCGTCGTGCAAGAGCCGGTAGGCGTCCTCGCCGTCGGAACCTGCACCGAGGTAGTACGTGCGGTTGTAGAAAACCGGGTCGACCTGGTCGCGGTCGACGAACTGCTCGAGCTCGATCGTGTGCGAGCGCTGACCGGCGGCGGCGTCGATCTCCTCCTTCTCCAGCATCACGTACTCGCCGCCACGCACCTCGTAGCCCATCGCGACCTCCTTGTAGGCCACCTCCTTGCCCTCCTTAGAGCAGATCCGCCTCTGCATGATCCGCGCGCCGTCCTCGTCGTGGACCTGGTGGAAGTGGATGGTGTGGCTCTCGGTCGCGGAATACACCTTGATCGGGACCGCGATCAGCCCGAAGGTGATCGTCCCGTTCCAGATCGAGCGCGGCATTTGGCCCGTGCCTACCCCGATGCGCGCGGTGTACGCCGGCGTCCAGCCGGGTACGCGGTACGCAACATAAACCACATGCTTGAAGGGAGGGCGAGATGGGTGCCACGAGCGAGGAGACCGGTCACGTAACCGGGACGAAGGACAAGCACTACAACCTCATCTGGTTCACGGAGCAGTGCCTGAGCAACGCCCTGCGCCTCGAGACCTACATCCAGGACGCCGAGCGTGACGGCGACTCGGAGCTCGCGGACCTCTTCCGGCGCGCGCAGGCCGATAGCCGCAAGGGTGGCGAGCAGGGCAAGGAGTACTTGCGTAAGCGGCTCTGACCCAGGGCAGGCCGGCGCTGCCCCAGGGTCGGCGCCGGCCCGTTTGCCCCCCGAGGCCGGGGTAGCCTCGGCCCAAGGAGGTTGGCGGCGCTGGTCTACCTGATCGTCGGGCACCTGATTGCCCGGCTGCTCGTGCGCATGACCCCGCGCCGGCGGGCGCTCGCGGCGTAGCCGTTTTTGGGCCGCCTTCGGCGGCGTCCCTGGGGCCGTTCCGCCGGGCGTCCATGCCCGGCGGGCTGGC
Organism: uncultured Solirubrobacterales bacterium; assembly: GCA_963818675.1. GTDB lineage: Bacteria > Actinomycetota > Thermoleophilia > Solirubrobacterales > Solirubrobacteraceae > Palsa-465. The sequence continues at coordinate 3,909 of CAWFTE010000005.1, read as the reverse complement.
GTGCCACATCCGGCGGATGCCGAGCGAAGCGAGGCCCCAGGCCTACCGCGCTTGTACGAATCTGCCCACCGCTTGGACGAATCTGCAAACGTTTGTCGAAATTCGTGCTTGAGCGAGGTTACTCGTGGGTATCCAGCTCGCATGAATTCCCTAGGGATCGGACGCACCGACTCAACCGAGCTGTTCGTCCGCTGGCAGCAACACGGAGACCGAAGCGCCCGCGATGAGCTGGTAACCCGCTTCCTGCCCCTGGCGCGCAAGCTGGCTCGACGCTACGCCGGGGCGAGGGAGCCGTTCGAAGACCTTCTGCAGGTGGCGAGCCTTGGTCTCGTCAAGGCCGTCGACCGCTTCGACGCCGAGCGCGGCACCGCGTTCTCCTCGTTCGCCGTGCCGACCATCCTCGGCGAGCTCAAGCGCTACTTCCGCGATCTCGGCTGGTCCGTACACGTTCCGCGCGGCGCGCAGGAGCTGGCGCTCAAGGTCGAGGAAGCCCAGCAGCAGCTCACCACCAAGACCGGCCGGCCGCCCAGCGTGCAGGAGCTGGCCGAATACCTCGAGATGAGCATCGAGGACGTGCTCGACGCGCTTGAAACCGCGGGCGCCCACCACTCGACGTCGCTCGACGCCCCCCGCGAGGACGCGGACGGCGAATCGGGCTCGCTGGCCGACGCCTTCGGCCAGGAGGACGAGCGCTTCGACCTCGTCGACGCAAGCGTCACGATCGCCGCGTCGGCCCATCAGCTGACCGCGCGGGAGCGGCACGTACTCGCGCTCAGATTCGTACAGGACATGACGCAGACGCAGATCGCCGATGAGATCGGCGTGTCGCAGATGCAGGTCTCACGGATCCTGCGTCGCGCGCTCGCTCGTCTACGCGAGATGACGGAGACCGGCGACGAAGCGCCCGTCAGCTGACGGTCGGTTTCGATCCCAGCCGGGGGCGGCGCCGGCGTTGGCGCCGCGGGCTGACGCGGCGCCGCGTCAAGAACACGCCCGCTCGAACCATACTTCTGTCCGGTGCGGCGAAGATTGCATGCCCCACCGGTCCGAGAGCTGTTCGATGACCTTGAGTCCCCAGCCACCGCCGGGCGCATCATGGCCGACGCGCTTGGCGAAGCCCCGTCCGTGATCGAGCACCCGGCACCGAACCCGGGGCCGGCACTGAACATGGCCGTTGACGACCAGGTCGAGCATCAGTGGGTCGTCGTCGTCCGGGGCGCCGTGAACGATGCCGTTCGTGACGAGCTCGCTGACCATCAGCTTCACATCGTCGAGGATGCGCTCGGGCAGCCGCGACGCGAGTTCATGAGCGATGATGCGCCGAGCCTGGGCCGGAGCGTCCGGCTGGGGGTCGATCTTGTACAGGGCACGAATGCGCGGACCCATCACTGCGCATAGGTGTACCCGGCAAGCAAAGCCAGGAAGCACCTGCGCCGAAGGTCCCCACGGCGGAGGCACGCGTGGCGCTGAATGAGGACGCCCCCGCCGTTCGTCTCGAGCTCGACTCGAGGCCGGAGACCCTGACCCTCGTCCGTGGGGTTCTGGCCGGCGTCGCCGAATTGATCGGCCTCGATCCCGAATTGCTCGACGATCTGAAGACGGCGGTCAGCGAGGCTTGCAACAACGTCGTTATGCATGCCTACGAGGGGCAAACCGGCCCACTCGGGTTGCGGATGTACATCGAGCCCGAGGCCATCGAGGTGGTCGTGGCCGACCGGGGCGCGGGTCTTCCGCCGCTCGCGCCGGCGGACGAGACCATCCATGGCGTCGGGCTGTCGGTAATCCGCGCCCTGGCCGAGCGGGCCGAGTTCCGTGCCCGGACCGAGGGCGGCACCGAGGTGCGGATGACCTTCGCCGGACAGCGAAACGGTCAGCCCCTCTTCCACCTGCCCACCGGTCCCGGACCCGACGAGCACGACGCCGCATGGCTGTCCGGAGACGCCGTGGTCTCCCTGTCGCCGGTCAGCCTGCTGGCTGGCGTCCTGGGGCGGGTGGCGCGCGCGCTGGCCGCGCGAGCGCGGTTCTCGCTCGACCGCTTCTCCGATGTGTATCTCGTCACCGATGCGGTCGCCGCTCACGCCGGGCGGTGCGCCAAAAGCGGGCGCATGTCGTTCGCGATCTCGACCGGTGCCCAGCGGCTCGAGCTGACGATCGGACCGTTCGTCGATGGAAGCGGCAGCCAGCTGCGCCAGCGGGCGCCCGACTACAGCGCCGCCTCGGCCCTGACCATGCTCAGCGACGAGCTCGAGGTGCGCCCCCTCCAGGAGGACGGCGGCGAGGTCCTCTTCGTGGTCGTGGTCGACCGCCCGCGCGGCTGATCGACCCCGCGCGGCCCCGCCCCGCCGCGCCCGGGGTCACTCGTCGGGCAGGAGCTCCTCCGGGCGGTCGACCAGCGTCATCCGCTCGGCCACCCCGGTGAGGTTCAGCAGCCGCTGCACCTGCTGGGGGCCTCTGACCATGGCGAGCTGCCGGCCCTGCTCCTCGGAGCGCTGATGGGCGCGGACGAGCACGCTGAGGCCGGTCGAATCCATGAAGTCGAGGGCCCTGAGATCGATGATCAGCATCTGCGAGTTCGACACAGCGGCCCGGTCGAGCTCCTCCTGGAGCGCGGGACTCGAGGCCAGATCGAGCTCTCCGCTCACCGCGATGATCGTTGCCTGACCCTGGCTGCGCACCTCTAGCCGGAAGTGACTCTGCACTGGGGTGCGAGCCTACTGATCTCGTCTGGCGCACGTGGGCCGGGTGCTGCGCCGCCGCGCTGCCCGGCGTTTGTCGGCACGGCCACCGGGTAAGCGGGGGTTCGATGTCCAGTCCCGATCCAGCTCGCGAACAGGCCGATCTGGCTGCCGCCGAGGCGGCGGCGATTGGCGGGCGCCCGAGTTCCGAGCCGCCCTCGCAGGAACACCCCGACGAGGCTGCCCGTCCGGTTCTCGAAGCCGGCGGCGGTGAGGCGGAGGGCTTTGAACAGGCCGAGCGCGAGCTCATCGAACACGCGAGCCACGGCGATCAGCACGCCGCCCGGCAGGCCATCGAAGATGCTCCCGACGAGAGCGATGACATTCGCGCCGCCGCCGCAGGCGAACCCGATCTGGAGCGCTCAAGCGAGCGCGAAGAGGATCTGCCCTGATCTCGGCCGGCGGGGTCCTCCGCACGGCCGCAGTGCCGGCCGTGCCGGTTGACATGCGTTGTCAGCGGCGCTAGCGGGTAGTCACCCGCCGAGACGGCGAAAGGAGGAGTGAAATGATCGCCCTTATCGTCTTGCTGCTTATCCTGGCCCTGTTCGGCGGGCTTGGGTTCGCTGTCCACATCCTGTGGATCGTGCTCATCGTCGCGCTCGTGCTGTGGCTGATCGGCTTCCTGGTCGGAGGCGCCGAGGCGGGCCTCGGACGGCGGCGACGGTGGTATCGCTGGTGAAGTCCACCTGAGGCGGCGGCCGCCGTTGGGCAGCCCCCGGCGCCTGCTTGGCGCCTCCCGCGGCGCTACCCGCTGCCTACTTCGGCGCCTCGCCGGTGAGCTGGCGTAGTCGCTGCAGCGAGCGCCGCAACAAGCGGGAGACCTGCATTCTGGGAGACGCCGACGCGTTCGGCAATCTCCGACTGGGTCAGGTCCTCGCCGAAGCGCAGGTAGAGGATCTCGCGCTCGCGCTGGGGCAGGTGCTTGGCCGCGGCGAAGATCGTTGTCTGATCGTCGACCAGGCCAAGGCGCTCATCCTCGTCGCCGATCGCGTCGAGGCGGCTCGCGTCCTCCTCGCCGGTCAGCGGGGCGTCGAGCGACACGGTGCCGTAGGCCTCGGCCACCTGGAGTCCATCCAGCACCTCCTCTTCGCTCAGCTCGAGGTACTGCGCCAGTTCGTCGACGCGCGGCGGGCGCCCCGTGCGCGCGCTGATCACCTGGCGGGCCTCGTTGATC
>CAWFTE010000004.1:0-223847 GCA_963818675.1 uncultured Solirubrobacterales bacterium | reverse complement strand
GTCCGGGAGGGCCGGCTGCTTGCACCGCGGCTGGTGCGTGCTGACGCGCACGCGGATGCGACGATCGACTTCGGCGACGGCACGGTGCTGATCCTTGGCGGCACCGGCGCGCTCGGGACGCTCGTCGCGCATCACCTGCGCGAGCACCACGGCGTGGGCGAGGTCATGGTCGCGGGACGGGCGCGCTGCGACGTGACCGACCGCGACGCGCTGGCCGCGCTCATCGACTCGATCCCGAACCTCACAGCCGTTGTGCACGCGGCGGGCGTGATTGACGATGCGACGCTCGATTCGCTCGACGAGGAGCGCCTGGATCGTGTCATGCGTCCGAAGGCCGATGGCGCGCTCAACCTACACGAGCTGACGAAGGCGCGCGACCTGTCGGCATTCGTGCTCTTCTCCTCCGCCGCTGGCACCTTCGGCGGCCCGGGGCAGGGCAACTACGCAGCCGCGAACGCTTTCCTCGACGCGCTTGCGGCGCGGCGTCGCGCACGAGGCCTGCCCGCGACCTCGCTCGCTTGGGGCCCGTGGGAGCCGAGTGGCGGGATGACCGCCGGGCTCGCCGAAGCGGACCGTGCCCGGATGCGGCGGGCCGGACTGCTGCCGCTCGCTAGCGAGCGCGGCCTCGGGCTGCTCGACGCGGCGCTCGGCGTGGACGAGCCAGTGCTCGTGCCCGTGCGGCTCGACTTCGCGGCGCTGCGGGCGCAGGCGCGGATGGAAATGTTGCCGGCGCTCTTGCGCGGGCTCGTGCAGGCGCGCGGGGCGCCGGCCGGTTCGCTCGCGCGCCGGCTCGTGCAGACGCCGGAAGCCAAGCGCGACGAGGTCGTTGTCGAGGTTGTGCGCGCCCAGGTCGCCGCGGTGCTCGGTGTCGGCGGGGCGGCCGCCGTCGATCCGGAGCGCGCATTCAAGGATCTGGGTTTCGACTCGCTCGCGGCGGTCGAGCTGCGCAACCGGCTGGCTCAGGTCAGCGGCCTGCGGCTCCCGGCGACGGTCGTGTTCGATCACCCGACGCCCGTCGCGGTGGCGAAGCTCGTGCGCTCGCAGCTCGAGGGATCAACACAGAGGTACTCCCGCGAGGAGGAGACCCGCCGCAAGATCGCTTCGATCCCGATCGCCCGCCTGCGCAACGCCGGGCTGCTCGACGCACTGCTCGAGCTCGCGGGGCCGGACGACCACGACGGCGACGGCGAGTCCGCAAGGGGAGACCGTATCGACACGATGAACGTCGAGAGCCTCGTACGTCAGGCGCTGGAGGGATCGGGATGAGCACGGAGCACGAGCGCGTCGTCGAGGCGCTGAGGTCGTCGCTCAAGACAAACGAGCGCCTGCGCGAGGAGAACCGCCGCATGCTGGCGCGCGCCGAGGAGCCGATCGCGATCGTTTCGTTGGCGTGTCGGTTCCCGGGTGGGGTGCGTTCGCCGGAGGGTTTGTGGGAGCTGGTGGCCAGTGGTGGCGACGCGGTGGGCGGCTTTCCCGAGGATCGGGGTTGGGATCTGGAGCGGTTGTATGACCCGGATCCGGATCATCCCGGGACCTCGTACACGCGGGAGGGGGGGTTTCTGTATGACGCGGGCGAGTTTGACGCGGGGTTCTTCGGGATCGGTCCGCGGGAGGCGCTGGGGATGGATCCGCAGCAGCGGTTGTTGTTGGAGACGGCGTGGGAGGCGTTTGAGCGGGCGGGGATCGATCCGAGCTCGTTGCGTGGCAGCGACGCGGGCGTGTTCGCGGGGGTGATGTACCAGGATTACGGGGTCGGGGCGCCTCTCCCGGCGGAGCTCGAGGGCTATCTCGGCGCGGGCGGCGTGGGGGGCAGTGTGGTGTCGGGCCGGGTGGCGTATACGTTGGGGTTGGAGGGACCGGCGGTGAGCGTGGATACGGCGTGCTCGTCGTCGTTGGTGGCGTTGCATTTGGCGTGTCAGGCGTTGCGGGGTGGGGAGTGTTCGCTGGCGCTGGCGGGTGGGGTGACGGTTCTGTCGACGCCGTTTGTGTTTGTGGAGTTCAGTCGTCAGCGGGGGTTGTCGCGGGATGGTCGGTGTAAGTCGTTTTCGGGTGCGGCGGATGGGGTGGGTTGGTCTGAGGGGGCGGGGTTGGTGCTGTTGGAGCGCCTGTCGGACGCGGAGCGCTTGGGGCATGGGGTGTTGGCGGTGGTGCGGGGTTCGGCGGTCAATCAGGATGGTGCGTCGAATGGGTTGACGGCGCCGAACGGCCCGTCGCAGGAGCGGGTGATCGCGCAGGCGCTCGCCTCGGCGGGCCTGTCCGCCGGCGGAGGTTGATGTGGTGGAGGGGCATGGGACGGGGACGAAGCTGGGGGATCCGATTGAGGCGCAGGCGTTGCTGGCGACGTATGGGCGTGAGCGTGGTGGTGAGCCGTTGTGGTTGGGGTCGGTCAAGTCGAACATTGGTCATGCGCAGGCGGCGGCGGGCGTGGCGGGGGTGATCAAGATGGTGATGGCGTTGCGTCACGGCGTGCTGCCCAGGAGCCTGTATGCCGAGGATCCTTCGCCGCATGTGGATTGGGAGTCGGGCGCGGTTGAGCTTTTGCGCGAGGCGCGGGCGTGGGAGGTGGATGGCGGGCGGCGTCGGCGGGCTGGCGTTTCGTCGTTTGGGGTGAGTGGGACGAATGCGCATGTGGTCTTGGAGGAGGCGCCGGTGGTGGAGCGCCCGGCTGTCTCGGGTCCGCGGCCGTCTGTGGCGGCGCCGTGGGTGTTGTCGGCTAGGAGCGAGGCGGCGGTGGGGGAGTTGGTCGAGCGGGTGCGGGGTGTGGATGGGCCGGGGTTGGATGTGGCGTACACGTTGGCGCGGGGGCGCGCGCGGTTTGAGTGGCGTGCGGCGCTGGTGGAGGGGGAGCTGGTGGGTCCGCAGCGGAGTGTGGGGGGCAAGACGGCGTTTGTGTTCTCGGGTCAGGGGGCGCAGCGGGCGGGGATGGGCGCGGAGCTGGCCGAGCTTTTCCCCGCGTTCGGTGGGGCGTTCGGTGGGTTGCCCGGGGGGGATATCGATCGGACCGAGAATGCGCAGCCGGCGTTGTTCGAGTTCGAGGTCGCGCTGTACCGGCTGTTGGAGTCCTTCGGCGTGCGGCCGGAGTTTCTGGTCGGTCATTCGATCGGGGAGCTGGCGGCGGCGCATGTGGCGGGGGTGCTCTCGTTGGAGGATGCGCGGGCGTTGGTGGAGGCGCGGGGTCGGTTGATGGGTGGGCTGCCCGATGGTGGGGGGATGCTCGCGGTCGAGGCGAGCGAGGATGAGGTCCGGGCGGTCCTGGATGATGGGCTCTCGGTGGCGGCGGTGAACGGTCCGCGCGCGGTGGTGGTGGCCGGCCCGGACAAGATCCTCGACGGGTGGGCGGGGCGGTTTGAGCGTTCCCGGCGGTTGCGGGTCAGTCACGCGTTCCACTCGCGGTTGATGGAGCCGATGCTCGAGGAGTTCCGCCAAGTCGCCCGAACGCTGACGTTCAGCGAGCCGCGGATCCCGATCATCGCCGGCGGGGATGTCACTGATCCTGAGTATTGGGTGCGCCAGGTGCGTGACACGGTCCGCTTCGCCGACGCGATCGCGCGGGCGCGTGAGGCCGGGGTCTCCCATTTCCTCGAGCTCGGGCCCGACGCGGGGTTGAGCGCGCTGGTCGGGGACGGGGCGGTGGCGCTTCAGCGCAAGGATCGCCCGGAGGCACAGGCGCTGGTGCGCGGGCTGGCGCAGGCGCACGTCGAGGGGGTGGAGGTCGATTGGTCGCCGCTGATCGAGGGCGGCCGGCTGGTGGATTTGCCGACCTATCCGTTCCAGCGCCAGCGGTTCTGGCTGGCCGCGGGCGGGTCCTCGAGTGATCGTTGGGCGCATCCGTTGGTGGCCGAGGTGGTCCAGCTCGCCGAACGCGATGAGTGGGTGCTGAGCGGCCGCATCTCGCTGAGCGATCAGCCGTGGCTGGCCGATCATGCGGTGCTCGACTCGGTGCTGTTACCGGGTACCGGGTTTGTCGAGCTGGCGTTGCGCGCGGGCGCCGAGGTGGGCTGCGAGCTGGTGGAGGAGTTGACGCTCCAGGCGCCGCTCGTCCTCCCCGAGCACGGCGCCCTGGAGCTCCAGGTCACCGTGGCTGCGCCGGATGGCTCGGGCGCGCGCGAGCTCGCGATCCACTCCCGACTGGAGGGTGAGCAGGGTGAGTGGACTCGCCATGCCGGCGGCACGCTGGCCCCGGACGTCCACGACATTCAGGAGGAGTTTGCCGAGGCGTGGCCGCCGCAGGAGGCCGAAGAGCTCGAGCTGGAGTTTGCCTATGACCGGCTCGCTGAGCAGGGGTTTGGCTACGGTCCGGCGTTTCAGAATCTCCGGCGGGCGTGGCGCCGCGGCGATGAGCTGTTCGCCGAGATCGCGCTCGAGGAGACCCAGACGGTGGAGGCTGAGCGCTTCGGAGTGCACCCGGCGCTGCTCGACGCGGCGTTCCACGCCGGGTTGCTCGCCGCCGGCGAGCCGGAGCCACGGCTGCCATTCTCCTGGAGCGGCGTGCGGTTGCACGCGCAGGGCGCGAGGCTGCTGCGAGTGCGGATCGCGCCGGGTCAGGAGAAGGGGTCGGTTTCGGTGCTCGCCTTCGATGAGGCCGGTGCTGCGGTGGTGTCGGTGGAGCGGCTGGTGGCGCGGACCGTCGATGCTCGCGGGCTCGCGGGCGCGCGTGGCGCCGGTGAGGGTGCGCTGTATGGGGTGGAGTGGGTTGAGGTGCCGGCGGACGGTCCGGTGGACGGCGATGTGGTGCGAGTCGGGGAGGGCCGCTCGGAGTGCGCCCGCGTGCTCGGGCTCCTGAAGGACGCGGTCGCGGGGGACGCGCGGTTGGTGGTGGTGACGCGGGGGGCCGTGGCAGTCGAGGGTCCCGATCTGTGGGGGGCCGCGGTGTGGGGGCTCGTGCGCAGTGCGCAGGCCGAGCACCCGGGGCGCTTCCAGCTCATCGACGTGGACGGTGATGCGCTCCCGGAGGAGCTGGCGGTGGGCGAGCCGCAGTTGGCGGTGCGCGATGGGAAGCTGTTGGCGCCGCGGCTGGTACGCGCGGAGCCGGGGGGCGAGGCCGAGCCTGACTTCGGGGATGGCACGGTGTTGGTTACGGGCGGCACGGGGGCGTTGGGCCGGCTGCTCGCGCGGCATTTGCGCGAGCGCCACGGCGTGCGTGAGGTCGTGCTGCTCAGTCGTGGTGGCGGTGAGCCGGAGGCGGGCTGCCGGGTCGTGCGCTGCGATGTGGCCGATCGTGAGGCGCTCGCGCGACTGCTCGATTCGATCCCTGATCTCTCGGCGGTGGTGCATGCGGCGGGGGTGATGGACGACGGGACGCTTGAGTCACTGGACGAGGGGCGCCTTGAGCGGGTGATGCGTCCGAAGGCCGACGGGGCTTGGAATCTGCACGAGTTGACGCGCGAGCGGGGGCTGTCGGCGTTTGTGATGTTCTCCTCGGCGATCACCGTTCTCGGTGGCGCCGGGCAGGCCAACTACGCGGCGGCGAACTCGTTCTTGGATGCGCTCGCGGCGCACCGCCGCTCCCACGGGCTGCCTGCCCTGTCGATCGCCTGGGGCCTGTGGGATGTCGCGAGCCGCCTCGGAGCTGAGCTCGATGAGAGCGACCGTCAGCGCCGTGGCGCACAGATTCACGCGCGGATGGGGATGCTGCCACTCGATACCGATCGTGGCCTTGAGCTGTTCGACCTGGCGTGCACGTCGGGCGAGGCGCACCTCGTGCCGGTGCAGCTCGACTTCGCGGTGCTGCGAGCGCAAGCGCGCTCGGAGCTGCTCGCGCCGATGCTTCGTGCCCTCGTGCGCGTGCCGGCGCGGCGTGCGGCGGCCGGCGGGTCGCTGGCGCGGCGGTTGGCGGAGACGCCCGAGGCCGAGCGCGAGGGGGTTGTGCTGGATCTCGTGCGCGCGCAGGTGGCTGCGGTGTTGGGTGATTCCGGTCCGGAGGCGGTGGAGCCGGAGCGCGCGTTCAAGGAGCTGGGGTTCGATTCGCTGGCGGCGGTCGAGCTGCGCAACCGGCTGGGCCAGGCGAGTGGGTTGCGGTTGCCGGCTACGTTGGTGTTCGACTATCCGACGCCGGTTGCGGTGGCGCGGTTCGTGCGCGGGGAGGCGGAGGGGGTGGAGCGGGGCGTATGCTGGTGCGCCGCGGCCGTCCGCGGACCGAGGAGCCGGTGGCGATCGTTTCGATGGCGTGTCGGTTCCCGGGTGGGGTGCGTTCGCCGGAGGGTTTGTGGGAGCTGGTGGCCAGTGGTGGCGACGCGGTGTGGCGGCTTTCCCGAGGATCGGGGTTGGGATCTGGAGCGGTTGTATGACCCGGATCCGGATCATCCCGGCACGAGCTATGTGCGGCAGGGCGGGTTTCTGTATGACGCGGGCGAGTTCGACGCGGGGTTCTTCGGGATCGGTCCGCGGGAGGCGCTGGGGATGGATCCGCAGCAGCGGTTGTTGTTGGAGACGGCGTGGGAGGCGTTTGAGCGGGCGGGGATCGATCCGAGCTCGTTGCGTGGCAGCGACACGGGCGTGTTCGCCGGGGTGATGTACCAGGACTACGGGCTCGGCGCACGCCTGCCGGCGGAGCTCGAGGGCTATCTCGGCGCGGGCGGCGTGGGGCCGAGCGTGGTGTCGGGGCGGGTGGCGTACACGTTCGGCCTCGAGGGACCGGCGGTCACGGTGGATACGGCGTGCTCGTCGTCGTTGGTGGCGTTGCATCTGGCGTGTCAGGCGTTGCGGGGTGGGGAGTGTTCGCTGGCGCTCGCGGGTGGGGTCACGGTGCTGGCCACACCACTGCTCTTCCTCGGCTTCAGCCGCCAGCGCGCCCTGTCGCCGGACGGCCGGTGTAAGTCGTTTTCGGGTGCGGCGGATGGGGTGGGTTGGTCTGAGGGGGCGGGGTTGGTGCTGCTCGAGCGCCTCTCCGACGCGCGACGGAACGGGCACGAGGTGCTCGCGGTGGTGCGCGGTTCGGCGGTCAATCAGGATGGCGCGTCGAACGGGTTGACGGCGCCGAACGGCCCGTCGCAGGAGCGGGTGATCGCGCAGGCGCTCGCGTCGGCCGGCCTTTCCGCGGCGGAGGTTGATGCGGTCGAGGCGCACGGCACGGGCACTCCGCTCGGCGATCCGATCGAGGCGCAGGCGTTGCTGGCCACGTATGGGCGTGAGCGTGGTGGTGAGCCGTTGTGGTTGGGGTCGGTCAAGTCGAACATCGGTCACGCGCAGGCGGCAGCGGGGGTGGCGGGCGTGATCAAGATGGTGATGGCGTTGCGCCACGGGCGTGCTGCCCAGGAGCCTGTATGCCGAGGATCCTTCGCCGCACGTGGATTGGGAGTCGGGCGCGGTTGAGCTTTTGCGCGAGGCGCGGGCGTGGGAGGTGGATGGCGGGCGGCGTCGGCGGGCTGGCGTTTCGTCGTTTGGGGTGAGTGGGACGAATGCGCATGTGGTCTTGGAGGAGGCGCCGGTGGTGGAGCGCCCGGCTGTCTCGGGTCCGCGGCCGTCCTGTGGCGGCGCCGTGGGTGTTGTCGGCTAGGAGCGAGGCGGCGGTGGGGGAGTTGGTCGAGCGGGTGCGGGGTGTGGATGGGCCGGGGTTGGATGTGGCGTACACGTTGGCGCGGGGGCGCGCGCGGTTTGAGTGGCGTGCGGCGCTGGTGGAGGGGGAGCTGGTGGGTCCGCAGCGGAGTGTGGGGGGCAAGACGGCGTTTGTGTTCTCGGGTCAGGGGGCGCAGCGGGCGGGGATGGGCGCGGAGCTGGCCGAGCTTTTCCCCGCGTTCGGTGGGGCGTTCGGTGGGTTGCCCGGGGGGGATATCGATCGGACCGAGAATGCGCAGCCGGCGTTGTTCGAGTTCGAGGTCGCGCTGTACCGGCTGTTGGAGTCCTTCGGCGTGCGGCCGGAGTTTCTGGTCGGTCATTCGATCGGGGAGCTGGCGGCGGCGCATGTGGCGGGGGTGCTCTCGTTGGAGGATGCGCGGGCGTTGGTGGAGGCGCGGGGTCGGTTGATGGGTGGGCTGCCCGATGGTGGGGGGATGCTCGCGGTCGAGGCGAGCGAGGATGAGGTCCGGGCGGTCCTGGATGATGGGCTCTCGGTGGCGGCGGTGAACGGGCCGCGCGCGGTGGTGGTGGCCGGCCCGGACAAGATCCTCGACGGGTGGGCGGGGCGGTTTGAGCGTTCCCGGCGGTTGCGGGTCAGCCACGCGTTCCACTCGCGGTTGATGGAGCCGATGCTCGAGGAGTTCCGCCAAGTCGCCCGAACGCTGACGTTCAGCGAGCCGCGGATCCCGATCATCGCCGGCGGGGATGTCACTGATCCTGAGTATTGGGTGCGCCAGGTCCGTGACACGGTCCGCTTCGCCGACGCGATCGCGCGGGCGCGTGAGGCCGGGGTCTCCCATTTCCTCGAGCTCGGGCCCGACGCGGGGTTGAGCGCGCTGGTCGGGGACGGGGCGGTGGCGCTTCAGCGCAAGGATCGCCCGGAGGCGCAGGCGCTGGTGCGCGGGCTGGCCCACGCGCACGTCGAGGGGGTGCAGGTCGATTGGTCGCCGCTGATCGAGGGCGGCCGGCTGGTGGATTTGCCGACCTATCCGTTCCAGCGCCAGCGGTTCTGGCTGGCCGCGGGCGGGTCCTCGAGTGATCGTTGGGCGCATCCGTTGGTGGCCGAGGTGGTCCAGCTCGCCGAACGCGATGAGTGGGTGCTGAGCGGCCGCATCTCGCTGAGCGATCAGCCGTGGCTGGCCGATCATGCGGTGCTCGAGTCGGTGCTGTTACCGGGTACCGGGTTTGTCGAGCTGGCGTTGCGCGCGGGCGCCGAGGTGGGCTGCGAGCTGGTGGAGGAGTTGACGCTCCAGGCGCCGCTCGTCCTCCCCGAGCACGGCGCCCTGGAGCTCCAGGTCACCGTGGCTGCGCCGGATGGCTCGGGCGCGCGCGAGCTCGCGATCCACTCCCGACTGGAGGGTGAGCAGGGTGAGTGGACTCGCCATGCCGGCGGCACGCTGGCCCCGGACGTCCACGACATTCAGGAGGAGTTTGCCGAGGCGTGGCCGCCGCAGGAGGCCGAAGAGCTCGAGCTGGAGTTTGCCTATGACCGGCTCGCTGAGCAGGGGTTTGGCTACGGTCCGGCGTTTCAGAATCTCCGGCGGGCGTGGCGCCGCGGCGATGAGCTGTTCGCCGAGATCGCGCTCGAGGAGACCCAGGCGGTGGAGGCTGAGCGCTTCGGAGTGCACCCGGCGCTGCTCGACGCGGCGTTCCACGCCGGGTTGCTCGCCGCCGGCGAGCCGGAGCCACGGCTGCCATTCTCCTGGAGCGGCGTGCGGTTGCACGCGCAGGGCGCGAGGCTGCTGCGAGTGCGGATCGCGCCGGGTCAGGAGAAGGGGTCGGTTTCGGTGCTCGCCTTCGATGAGGCCGGTGCTGCGGTGGTGTCGGTGGAGCGGCTGGTGGCGCGGACCGTCGATGCTCGCGGGCTCGCGGGCGCGCGTGGCGCCGGTGAGGGTGCGCTGTATGGGGTGGAGTGGGTTGAGGTGCCGGCGGACGGTCCGGTGGACGGCGATGTGGTGCGAGTCGGGGAGGGCCGCTCGGAGTGCGCCCGCGTGCTCGGGCTCCTGAAGGACGCGGTCGCGGGGGACGCGCGGTTGGTGGTGGTGACGCGGGGGGCCGTGGCAGTCGAGGGTCCCGATCTGTGGGGGGCCGCGGTGTGGGGGCTCGTGCGCAGTGCGCAGGCCGAGCACCCGGGGCGCTTCCAGCTCATCGACGTGGACGGTGATGCGCTCCCGGAGGAGCTGGCGGTGGGCGAGCCGCAGTTGGCGGTGCGCGATGGGAAGCTGTTGGCGCCGCGGCTGGTACGCGCGGAGCCGGGGGGCGAGGCCGGGCCTGACTTCGGGGATGGCACGGTGTTGGTTACGGGCGGCACGGGGGCGTTGGGCCGGCTGCTCGCGCGGCATTTGCGCGAGCGCCACGGCGTGCGTGAGGTCGTGCTGCTCAGTCGTGGTGGCGGTGAGCCGGAGGCGGGCTGCCGGGTCGTGCGCTGCGATGTGGCCGATCGTGAGGCGCTCGCGCGACTGCTCGATTCGATCCCTGATCTCTCGGCGGTGGTGCATGCGGCGGGGGTGATGGACGACGGGACGCTTGAGTCACTGGACGAGGGGCGCCTTGAGCGGGTGATGCGTCCGAAGGCCGACGGGGCTTGGAATCTGCACGAGTTGACGCGCGAGCGGGGGCTGTCGGCGTTTGTGATGTTCTCCTCGGCGATCACCGTTCTCGGTGGCGCCGGGCAGGCCAACTACGCGGCGGCGAACTCGTTCTTGGATGCGCTCGCCGCGCACCGCCGCTCCCACGGGCTGCCTGCCCTGTCGATCGCCTGGGGCCTGTGGGGTGAAGCGACTCGCATGGGCGGCGAGCTCGAGCGAGCCCGAGCGCGAGCGCCGCGTCGAGCAGATTCGCGCCCGGATGGGGATGCGCCCGCTCACGGGCGAGCGCGGGCTCGAGCTCTTTGATGCCGCGTGTGCGAGTGGTGATGGATATCTCGTTTCCGTGCATCTGGATCGCGCGGCGCTGACCCAGCAAGCGCGATTGGGCGTGCTTGCTTCGCCGCTGCGCGGCCTGGTGGCGGTACCGCCGCGGCGTGCGGCGGCCGGCGGGTCGCTGGCGCGGCGGTTGGCGGAGACGCCCGAGGCCGAGCGCGAGGGGGTTGTGCTGGATCTCGTGCGCGCGCAGGTGGCTGCGGTGTTGGGTGATTCCGGTCCGGAGGCGGTGGAGCCGGAGCGCGCGTTCAAGGAGCTGGGGTTCGATTCGCTGGCCGCGGTCGAGCTGCGCAACCGGCTGGGCCAGGCGAGTGGGTTGCGGTTGCCGGCGACGTTGGTGTTCGACTATCCGACGCCGGTTGCGGTGGCGCGGTTCGTGCGCGGGGAGGCGGAGGGGGTAGAGCGCGAGCGGCTGCCGGTGCGCCGCGGCCGCCCGCGGACCGAGGAGCCGGTGGCGATCGTTTCGATGGCGTGCCGCTTACCCGGGTGGGGTGCGTTCGCCGGAGGGTTTGTGGGAGCTGGTGGCCAGTGGTGCGCGACGCGATCTGGCGGCTTTCCCGAGGATCGGGGTTGGGATCTGGAGCAGTTGTATGACCCGGATCCGGATCATCCCGGCACGAGCTATGTGCGGGAGGGCGGCTTCCTGTATGACGCGGGCGAGTTCGACGCGGGGTTCTTCGGGATCGGTCCGCGGGAGGCGCTGGGGATGGATCCGCAGCAGCGGTTGTTGTTGGAGACGGCGTGGGAGGCGTTCGAGCGGGCGGGGATCGACCCACGTTCGCTGCGCGGCAGCGACACGGGCGTGTTCGCCGGCGTCATGTACCAGGACTACGCGTTCGGCGCACATGCGCCAGCCGAGCTGGAGGGGTACCTCGGCACAGGCGGCGTGGGCGGCAGCGTGGTGTCGGGGCGGGTGGCGTACGCGTTCGGCCTCGAGGGACCTGCGGTCACGGTCGACACCGCGTGCTCCTCGTCGCTGGTCGCGTTGCATCTGGCGTCTCAGGCGTTGCGGGGTGGGGAGTGCTCGCTGGCGCTGGCGGGCGGGGTCACGGTGCTCGCGACCCCGAGCGCGTTCGTCGGCTTCAGCCGCCAGCGCGCCCTGTCGCCGGACGGCCGGTGTAAGTCGTTCTCGGGTGCGGCGGATGGGGTGGGTTGGTCTGAGGGGGCGGGGCTGGTGCTGCTCGAGCGCCTCTCCGACGCGCGACGGAACGGGCACGAGGTGCTCGCGGTGGTGCGCGGTTCGGCGGTTAATCAGGATGGCGCGTCGAATGGGTTGACCGCGCCGAACGGCCCGTCGCAGGAGCGAGTGATCGCGCAGGCGCTCGCCTCGGCGGGGGTGGCGCCGGCGGAGGTCGATGCGGTCGAGGCGCACGGCACGGGCACTCCGCTCGGCGATCCGATCGAGGCGCAGGCGTTGCTGGCCACGTATGGGCGCGAGCGTGATGGTGAGCCGCTGTGGATTGGGTCGATCAAGTCGAACATCGGTCACGCGCAGGCGGCAGCGGGGGCGGCCGGGGTGATCAAGATGGTGATGGCGTTGCGTCACGGCATGCTGCCCAAGAGCCTGTATGCCGAGGATCCGACGCCGCACGTCGACTGGGAGTCCGGCGCGGTCGAGCTGCTGACCGAGCCGCGGGCGTGGGAGCCGGACGGCGGGCGGCGCCGGCGGGCGGGAATCTCGTCGTTTGGGGTGAGTGGGACGAACGCGCATGTGATCGTGGAGGAGGCGCCGGCGCCCGAGCGCCCGCCGACCGAGGGTCCGCGGGTGCCGGTGGCGGCGCCGTGGGTGCTGTCGGCTAGGAGCGAGGCGGCGGTGGGGGAGCTGGTCGAGCGGGTGCAAGGTGTGGATGCGCCGGGGTTGGATGTGGCGTACACGTTGGCGCGGGGGCGCGCGCGGTTTGACTGGCGTGCGGCGCTGGTGGACGGTGAGCTGGTGGGTCCGCAGCGGATCACGGCGGGCAAGACGGCGTTTGTGTTCTCCGGTCAGGGGGCGCAGCGGGCGGGGATGGGCGCGGAGCTGGCCGAGCTCTTCCCCGCGTTCGGTGGGGCGTTCGGCGGGTTGCCCGAGGGGGATATCGATCGGACCGAGAACGCACAGCCGGCGTTGTTCGAGTTCGAGGTCGCGCTCTACCGGCTGTTGGAGTCCTTCGGGGTCAAGCCGGACTTTCTGGTCGGTCATTCGATCGGGGAGCTGGCGGCGGCGCATGTGGCGGGGGTGCTCTCGCTCGAGGACGCGCGCACGCTGGTGGAAGCCCGGGGTCGGCTGATGGGCGCGCTGCCCGACGGCGGGGGGATGCTCGCGGTCGAGGCCTCCGAGGATGAGGTCCGGGCCGTGCTCGATGATCGGTTGTCGGTGGCGGCGGTGAACGGTCCGCGCGCGGTGGTGGTGGCCGGCCCGGACAAGATCCTCGACGGGTGGGCGGGGCGGTTTGAGCGCTCCCGGCGGTTGCGGGTCAGCCACGCGTTCCACTCGCGGTTGATGGAGCCGATGCTCGAGGAGTTCCGCCAGGTCGCCCGACACGTCTGACGTTCAGCGAGCCGCGGATCCCGATCATCGCCGGCGGTGATGTCACTGATCCTGAGTATTGGGTGCGTCAGGTGCGTGACACGGTCCGCTTCGCCGACGCGATCGCGCGGGCGCGCGAGGCCGGGGTCTCCCATTTCCTCGAGCTCGGGCCCGACGCGGCGTTGAGCGCCCTGGTCGGCGACGGCGCGGTGGCGCTTCAGCGCAAGGAACGCCCGGAGGCGAACGCGCTGGTGCGCGGGCTCGCCCACGCGCACGCCAGCGGGGTAGAGGTCGACTGGTCACCGCTGATCGAGGGCGGCCGGCTGGTGGATTTGCCGACCTATCCGTTCCAGCGCCAGCGGTTCTGGCTGGCCGCGGGCGGGTCCTCGAGCGACCGCTCGGCGCATCCGTTGGTGGCCGAGGTGGTCCAGCTCGCCGAACGCGATGAGTGGGTGCTGAGCGGCCGCATCTCGCTGAGCGACCAGCCATGGCTGGCCGATCACGCGGTGCTCGACTCGGTGCTCTTGCCGAGCACGGCGTTTGTCGAGCTGGCATTGCGCGCGGGCGCCGAGGCGGGCTGCGAGGCGGTCGAGGAGTTGACGCTCCAGGCGCCACTCGTCCTCCCCGAGCACGGCGCCCTAGAGCTCCAGGTCACCGTGGCTGCGCCGGATGGCTCAGGCGCGCGCGAGCTCGCGATCCATTCGCGGGCAGAGGGCGAAGACGCCGAGTGGACCCGCCACGCCAGCGGCACGCTGGCGCCGAACGCCCAGGCTGGCGACGAGGAGCTTGAGCGCCTAGCCGCCGAGCCGTGGCCGCCACGGCACGACGAAGAGCTGCCGGTGCAGTTCGCCTACGACCGCCTCGCGGAGCAGGGGTTCGGCTACGGGCCCGCGTTCCAGAACCTCCAGCGGGCGTGGCGGCGCGCCGATGAGCTGTTCGCCGAGATCGCGCTCGACGAGACCCACGCCGCCGACGCCGAGCGCTTCGGGCTGCACCCGGCGCTGTTCGAGGCAGCGCTGCACGCGAGCTCGCTCGACGCGGCGGACCACGGCGCACCGGGCCTGCCGTTTTCGTGGAGCGGCGTCCGGTTGCACGCGGCGGGCGCATCGTGGCTGCGGGTGCACATCGTGCCGGGCCAGGAGAACGGTTCGCTGTCGCTCGCGGCGGTCGACGAGGCCGGAGCGCCGGTGTTCTCGGTGGAGCGGCTGGTGAGCCGGCCGGTGGATGCCGGGCGGCTGCGCGCGCGGTCTGGGGGGGCGCTGTATGAGGTGGAGTGGGTGGAGGCTCCGCTCGGCGGTGGCGACGCTGCCGATGTCAAGGTCGTTCGTGTGGGCGCTGCGCGGTCGGAATGTGCCCGCGTGCTCGGCCTCCTGCAGGAGGCGGTGGCGGCGGACGAGCGGTTGGTGGTCGTGACGCAGGGGGCGGTGGCCATCCCGGAACCTGAGCCGTGGCCGGCGGCGGTCTGGGGGCTGGTGCGCAGCGCGCAGGCCGAGCACACGGACCGCTTCCAGCTCGTTGATCTGGACAGCGAGGGCGACGTGCCGGCGGAGGCGTTGGCGAGCGTCGAGCCGCAGCTGGCTGTCCGCGACGGGAAGCTGCTCGCGCCGCGGCTGACAAAGGCGCGAGAGCCATCTGACTCGCGGGAGGAGCTGGGTACGGGGACGGTGCTGATCACGGGCGGCACCGGGGCGCTGGGCCGACAGATCGCGCGGCATCTGCGCGAGCGCCACGGCGCGCGCGAGGTCGTGCTGGTCAGCCGTAGCGGCGGTGAGCGAGAGCCGGGCTGCCGCGTCGAGCGCTGCGATGTGGCCGATCGTGACGCGCTGGCGGCGCTGCTCGAATCGATTCCTGACCTGTCGGCGGTGGTGCACGCGGCCGGCGTGCTCGACGACGCGATGATCCAGTCGCTCGATGAGGAGCGCCTCGAGCGGGTGCTGCGTCCGAAGGCGGACGGGGCTTGGAACCTGCACGAGCTGACCAAGGACCGCGATCTTGCGGCGTTCGTTCTGTTCTCGTCCTCGGCGGGTGCGCTGGGCGCGCTCGGCCAGGGCAACCACGCCGCCGCGAGCGCGTTTCTGGATGCGCTCGCGCATCACCGCCGCGCACAGGGGCTCGCCGCCACCTCGCTCGCCTGGGGTCCCTGGGACCCGACGGTCCGGGCCGACGCCGACCCCGGCGCCGACGTCGACGCCGACGCCGACGTCGCGCGCGTGCGATCCACGGGGATCGTTCAGCTCACGATGGAGCGTGGCTTCGAGCTGCTCGATGCCGCGCTGGCGCACGGCGCACCCGTGCTGGTGCCGATCCAGCTCGACCTTGCGCTGCTGCGCGCGCAGGCACGCGACGGGCTGATGGCCCCGCTCATGCAGGATCTCGTGCGAGCGCCGGCCCGGCGGTCCGCATCGAGCGGGTCCCTCGGGCGTCGCCTCGCCGAGGCGCTCGAGGGCGAGCGCGATGCGATCGTCCTGGATCTCGTGCGCGCTCAGGTGGCCGCCGTGTTGGGCCATGAAGGGCCGGGCACGATCGAACCCGAGCTCGCGTTCAACGAGCTAGGCTTCGACTCGCTGGCGGCGGTCGAGCTGCGAAACCGCCTCACCCAGGTGACGGGGCTGCGGCTGCCGGCGACGCTCGTGTTCGATCACCCAACGCCCGCCGCGGTCGCGGCGTATCTGCGTGCGGAGGCGGAGGGCGTGGAGCGCGAGCGCCCGCTCGTGCGGCGCCGCGCCGCGCGGCTGGACGAGCCGGTGGCGATCGTGTCGATGGCGTGCCGCTACCCGGGCGGGGTGCGCTCTCCGGCGGATCTGTGGGAGCTGGTGGCGAGCGGCGCCGACGCGATCGCGGGGTTCCCGACCAACCGCGGCTGGGACCTCGAGCGGCTCTATGACCCGGATCCCGATCGCTTCGGCACCGTGTACACGCGCGAGGGCGGATTCGTCGAGGAGGCGACCGATTTCGACGCGGCGTTCTTCGGGATCAGCGCGCGAGAGGCGCTCTCGATGGATCCGCAGCAGCGGCTGCTGCTGGAGACGGCGTGGGAGGCGTTCGAGCGCGCGGTGATCGATCCGAGCTCGCTGCGCGGCAGCGACACGGCCGTGTTTGCGGGGGCGAGCTCGTTTGACTACGGCGTTGCGGGCGCCGGAGAGCCTGAGCTCGAGGGCTATCTCACCATCGGCGCCGCGACGAGCGTGTTGTCGGGGCGGATCGCGTACACGTTCGGGTTGGAGGGACCGGCGGTCACCGTCGACACCGCGTGCTCGTCGTCGCTGGTCGCGCTGCATCTGGCCTGTCAGGCGCTGCGCAGCGGCGAGTGCTCGCTCGCGCTGGCCGGTGGCGCCTGTGTCTTGCCGACGCCGTTGCCGCTCGTCGAGTCCGCCCGTCAGCGGGCGCTGGCGTCGGACGGGCGTTGTAAGGCATTTGCCGCCAGCGCGGACGGCATTGGCTGGGCGGAGGGGGCGGGTTGGCTGGTGTTGGAGCGCCTGTCGGAGGCGGAGCGCCTGGGCCACGAGGTGCTCGCTGTGGTGCGCGGCTCGGCGGTCAATCAGGATGGCGCGTCGAATGGGTTGACCGCGCCGCACGGTCCCTCGCAGGAGCGGGTGATCGCGCAAGCGCTGGCCTCGGCGGGGCTCTCGGCCTCGGATATCGACGCGGTCGAGGCGCACGGGACCGGCACCCCGCTGGGCGATCCGATCGAGGCGCAGGCCCTGCTCGCCACCTATGGGCAGGAACGGGATGGCGAGCCGTTGTGGCTGGGCTCGATCAAGTCGAACATGGGCCACGCCCAGGCCGCGGCGGGAGTGGCTGGGGTGATCAAGATGGTGATGGCGCTGCGCCACGGACTGTTGCCGAAGAGCCTGTACGCCGAGGATCCCTCGCCGCACGTCGACTGGCAGTCGGGCGCGATCGAGCTACTGACCGAGGCACGCCCATGGGAGCGGAGCGAGCGGCGGCGCAGGACGGGGGTGTCGGCGTTCGGGATGAGCGGGACGAACGCGCACGTGATCCTTGAGGAGGCGCCTGCGGTCGAGCCGGTGGCGTCCGGCCCGCAACCGGCACTCGTGCCCTGGCTGGTCTCAGCAAAGACCGAACCGGCGCTGCGCGCACAGGCCGGGCGGCTACGCACGCACATCGAGGCTCGGCCCGAGCTCGAGCCGCTCGACGTCGGCTACACCCTCGCGCAGGGCCGTGCCAGCCTGGCGCAGCGCGCGGCGGTCATCGGGCGCGATCGCGACGAGTTGCTTGCCGGGCTCGACGCCCTAGTGCACGAGGCGAACGCTCCCGGCGTCGTCCGGGGCGCCGCCGGGTCGTCGGGCAAGGCGGTGTTCGTGTTTCCGGGCCACGGCTCGCAATGGCCCGAGATGGCGGCCGAGCTGATGGTCTCCGCGCCGGTGTTCGCTCAGCAGATGGAGGCATGCGCGGCCGCGCTCGAAGAGTTCGTCGACTGGTCGCCGATGGACGTGTTCCGAAACCTCGAGGGTGCGCCGTCGCTCGAGCGCATCGACGTAGCCCAGCCGGCGCTGTTCTCGGTGATGGTGTCCCTCGCCGCGTTGTGGCGCGCGAATCACGTCCACCCCGACGCCGTGATCGGCCACTCGCAAGGCGAGGTCGCCGCGGCCTACGTCGCCGGCGCGTTGTCGCTGCGCGACGCGGCGCTGATCGTGGCGCGCCGCTCGAAGACGCTTCTGCGGCTGCTCGGCCGCGGCGCGATGGCGGTCGCGGGCGTCGGCATCGACGAGCTCCGGCCGCGCCTCGAGCGCTTCGGCGAGTGCATATCTGTCGCCGGAGAGAACTCGCCGCGCTCGACCGGACTCGCCGGCGATCGCGACGCGCTCGAGGAGCTGGTCGCCGAGCTCAAGGCCGACGGGATGCGCGCGCGCATGCTCGAGGCGCCGGGCGCGACCCACTGCCGCGACGTCGAGGAGGTGCGCGATGAGCTGCTCGAGGTGCTCGCGCCAATAGAGCCGCGCTCCGCGGAGATCCCCTTCTATTCGACGGTGACCGGCGCCCCGATCGACACGGCGGGGCTCGACGCCGAGTACTGGTACCGGAATGTCCGCCAGCCGGTGCTGTTCGAGCCAACCCTGCGCAGGCTGCTCGAGCGCCAGCCGGGCGCGTTCATCGAGACGAGCCCGCACCCGGTGCTCACGGTCTTCCTCGAGGAAACCGTCGATGACTTCGCGCCTGCCGAGCAGATTGCCGTACTTGGCACGCTGCGTCGGGGTGAGGGTGGGTTGGGGCGGTTCGTGGAGTCCTTGGCGCAGGCGCATGTGCGGGGGGTGGAGGTGGATTGGTCGCCGTTGGTGGCGGGGGGGCGTCGGGTGGATTTGCCGACGTATGCCTTCCAGCGCGAGCGCTACTGGCTGAGTCATGGCGGTGCGCCGGGCGATCCGGCGGCGCTTGGGGTGGGTGCGGCTGAGCATCCGCTGCTTGGTGCGGCTGTTGGGCTGGCGGGCGCGGATGAGTGGCTCTTCACTGGGCGCTTGTCGCTTGAGAGTCATGGTTGGCTGGCTGATCATGCGGTGCTCGATACGGTGCTGTTGCCGGGTACGGCGTTTGTCGAGTTGGCGTTGCGGGCGGGGGCGGAGGTGGGGTGTGAGGCGGTCGAGGAGTTGACGCTCGAGGCGCCGTTGGTGTTGCCGGATGAGGGTTCGGTGCAGGTGCAGGTGAGGTTGGGTGCGGCGGGGGATGATGGTGCGCGTGAGTTTGGGGTGCATGCGCGGGCGGGTGATGAGTGGGTGCGGCATGCGAGTGGTGTGGTGGGGGTGGGTGAGGCGTTCTCGCTGGCGGGCGAGTTGTGGCCGCCGGTGGATGGGGAGCGGGTGGCGGTTGATTCGTTCTATGACCGGTTGATCGCGCATGGTTATGGTTATGGACCGGCGTTTCAGGGGTTGCGGGCGGCATGGCGGCGGGGGGATGAGTTGTTTGCGGAGGTGGCGCTGGATGAGGCGCAGGTGGGGGAGGCGGGGAGTTTTGCGGTGCATCCGGCGTTGCTTGATGCGTCGTTGCATGTGATTGCGTTGGCGGTGCGGGAGGGGGAGGCGCCGCGGTTGCCGTTTGCGTGGGGTGGTGTGCGGACGGGTTGGGCTCGGGGTGCTTCGGCGTTGCGGGTGCGCTTGGCGCCGGCGGGTGAGGATCGCTGGGAGCTGGCGGCGTATGACGAGACCGGCGCGCCCGTCCTCGCCGCCGAACGCTTCATCGTCCGCCCGGTCGACGCTGGCGTGATCGCGCGCGTGCGTGGCGTGGCGCAGGAGGGCCTGTATCGCGTCGACTGGGTCGAGTCGCCCGGGCAGCCGTCGACGGACGGCGTCGCGCCGCGGCTGGCCGTGCTGGGCGGCGGACTCGAGGGAGAGCGTTTCGAGGACGTCGCCTCGCTGGCGGGCGCGATCGAGCCTGGCGCCCGGCCGCCGCACGCTGCACTCGTCGCCGTGGAGACCGAGGTGGGCAAGGACATCGTTGCGGCGCCAACCCGCGTGCTTGGCCTGCTGCGCGAGTGGATCGCAGAGGGACGCCTCGGGACGATGCCGCTGGTGGTGGTGACGCGCAACGCGATCGCGACCGACACGCTTGACCTGCGTGCGGCGGCGGTTTGGGGCCTGATGCGCAGCGCGCAGGGCGAGCATCCCGGGCGGTTTGTCGTGGTTGACGTTGACGGTACGGATGAATCGCTTGGCGTGTTGCCGGCGGTGGTCGCGAGTGGTGAGCCGCAGGTCGCGGTGCGGGACGGGGTCGCGTTGGTGCCGCGGTTGGTGGGAGTGGGCAGCGAGGGGACGCCTCCAAATGGGGGTGGCGCGTGGAGGTTGGGCGTGGAGCGGCCCGGGACGTTGGATGGGCTTGCGCTCATGCCGTCCGATGCGGCGAGCGTGCCGCTCGGATCGGAGGAGGTGCGGGTGTCGGTCCGCGCGGCTGGCGTGAACTTCCGCGACGTGCTGGCGGCGTTGGGGATGTATCCGGGGGAGCCGTCAATCGGTGCAGAGGGTGCCGGCGTGGTGCTGGAGGTGGGGGACGGAGTCGAGGGGATCTCGGTGGGCGATCGCGTCGCGGGCGTGATGCGCGATGCCTTCGGGCCGGTGGCGGTCGCGGATGCGCGGTTGCTAGTTCGGGTGCCCGACGGATGGACGTTCGTGCAGGCGGCGGCGGTGCCGATCGCGTTCTTCACCGCGTATCACGCGCTGGTCGAGCTGGCTGCGTTGAAGGCCGGAGAGCGCGTGCTCGTGCATGCGGGCGCCGGCGGGGTCGGGATGGCGGCAATTCAGATCGCACGCCATCTTGGGGCCGAGGTGTTCGCGACCGCAAGCGACTGGAAGTGGGGGGCGTTGCGCGAGCTGGGGCTCGACGATGATCACATCGCCTCCTCGCGTGATCTTGGCTTTGCCGAGCGGTTCGATGGGATCGACGTGGTGTTGAACTCGCTGGCGGGCGAGTTCGTGGACGCGTCGTTGGGGTTGCTGCGTGAGGGTGGGCGGTTTGTGGAGATGGCCATCACCGACCTGCGGGACCCCGAGGTGATCGCGGAGCGCTATCCGGGGGTACGCTACGGGCCATTCCAGCTCCCGTTCGTGGGCGGGCCCGAGGCCAGCTCCACGCTGGGTGAGGTCGTACGGCTGTTCGAGGCGGGTGCGCTTGAGCTGCCGCCAATCACGACGTGGGATGTGCGCCGGGGTGCCGAGGCGTTCCGGTTTATGCGTGAGGCGCGGCATGTCGGCAAGGTAGTGCTCACTGTTCCGGCGTCGCTGCACCCCGAGGGGACGGTGTTGGTGACGGGTGGGACCGGCGCGTTGGGGGCGCTGGTCGCGCGTCATCTGCGCGAGCGCCATGGAGCGCGCAAGCTCGTGCTGGTCAGTCGCCGCGGCTTGGATGCGCCGGGAGCGGCGGAGCTCGCGGGTGAGCTGGAGGCGCGGGTTGAGGCGTGCGATGTGGCCGATCGCGATCAGGTGGCGGCGCTCTTGGAGTCCATTCCTGATCTGACCGCGGTGGTTCATACCGCGGGTGTGCTGGATGACGCGACGATCGAGTCGCTCGATGTGGAGCGGCTCGAGCGGGTGATGCGCCCCAAGGCCGAGGCCGCGTTGCACTTGCACGAGCTGACCAAGGATCGCGAGCTCGCGGCGTTCGTCCTCTTCTCCTCCGCTGCTGGCACCTTAGGCGGCCCCGGCCAGGCCAACTATGCCGCTGCGAACGCGTTCCTGGATGCGCTCGCGCACCACCGCCGCGCGCAGGGACTCGCGGCCACCTCGTTGGCCTGGGGGCTGTGGGACCCGACGATCCGGACCGGAGCCGTTCTCAGCGACGCCGACGTCGCGCGGGTGCAACGCGCCGGCATCGTCCCGCTCACCAGCGAGCGTGGGCTCGAGCTGCTCGACGCCGCTCGCGCGCTCGACGAGCCCGCGCTCGTGCCGATCGAGCTGGACCTATCCGTGCTGCGCACCCAGGCCGCGGCCGGCGCGCTGCCGCCGCTGCTCGCCGGACTCGTCCGTGTTCCGGGTCGTCGTGCCGAGGCCTACGGCTCGCTGGCGCGGAGCCTCGCCGAAGCGCCCGAGTCCAAGCGCGACACGGTAGCGCTCGAGTTCGTGCGCGGCCATGTGGCCGCGGTGCTGGGCCTCGAGTCCCCCGACGCGGTCGATCCCCAGCGGGCGTTCAAGGAGCTCGGCTTCGACTCCCTCGCGGCGGTCGAGCTGCGCAACCGGCTCTCGCCCGCGAGCGGAATCCGGCTGCCCGCGACGCTCGTGTTCGACTACCCGAATGCCGCGGCGGTCGCTTGCTACCTCCGCGAGCAGATCGCCGGCGACGACGGAGCCGGGTCCTCGCCGATCGACGACCAGCTCGCGCAGCTCGACGCGCTGCTCGACGCGGTGGCGCGCGACGAGGCCTCACGCGCCCGGGTCGCCGGCCGCCTACGCGCGTTCCTGCTCGATGGCGCAAGAATGGCCTCGACGAACGGGGAGGGGCGACCCGACGAGGATTTGGAGTCGGCCTCCGACGAGGAGATCCTCCAGGCCTTCGAAGCCGAGTTCGGCGGATCGACGATGGAGGGTGGTAGCTAGATGACGGATCAGTCGCGCCTCGCCGTCGCGCTCAGGAAGGCGACCCTCGAGTTGCGCCGGGCGCACCGCCGTATTCTCGAGCTCGAGCAGGGCGGCGACGAGCCGGTGGCGATTGTGGGGATGGCGTGCCGGTTGCCGGGTGGGGTGCGTTCGCCGGAGGGGTTGTGGGAGCTTTTGGAGTCGGGTGGGGATGCGATTTCTGGGTTTCCGTCGGATCGGGGTTGGGATTTGGAGGGGTTGTATGACGCTGATCCGGATCGTCCGGGGACGTCGTATGTGCGTGAGGGCGGGTTTGTGTATGACGCGGGGGAGTTTGATGCCGGGTTCTTTGGGATCTCGCCGCGGGAGGCGTTGGCGATGGATCCTCAGCAGCGGTTGTTGTTGGAGGGGGCGTGGGAGGCGTTTGAGCATGCGGGGATCGACGCGAGCTCGCTGCGCGGAAGCGACACCGGCGTATTCGTCGGGCTGAGCATGGTCGACTACGCCGCGTGGGAGCGACCGCCGGCGGAGCTCGAGGGCTTTTTGGCCACGGGTACCTCGTACAGCGTGGCCTCGGGCCGCGTGGCGTATGTGTTTGGGTTTGAGGGGCCGGCGGTGTCGGTGGATACGGCGTGTTCGTCGTCGTTGGTGGCGTTGCATTTGGCGTGTCAGGCGGTGCGGGCGGGTGAGTGCTCGCTGGCGCTGGCAGGTGGCGCAACGGTGTTGACGACGCCGAGTGTGTTCATCGGTTTCGCTCGTCAGCGGGGGTTGGCGTTGGATGGGCGTTGCAAGTCGTTTGCGGCGTGTGCGGATGGTGCTGGTTTCTCTGAGGGTGTGGGGTTGTTGGTGTTGGAGCGTTTGTCTGAGGCGGAGCGCCGGGGGCATGAGGTTTTGGCGGTGGTGCGGGGTAGCGCGACCAATCAGGATGGGGCCTCGAATGGGTTGACGGCGCCGAACGGGCCTTCGCAGGAGCGGGTGATTCGTCAGGCGCTCGCCGCGGCCGGCCTCTCGCCCGCGGACGTCGATGCGGTCGAGGCGCATGGAACGGGTACCCCGCTCGGCGATCCGATCGAGGCGCAGGCGCTGCTCGCGACGTACGGACAGGGGCGTGATGGCGCCGGCCCGTTGCGGCTTGGGTCGATCAAGTCGAATCTCGGACATCCGCAAGGGGCGGCGGGGGTGGCGGGGGTGATCAAGATGGTGTTGGCGCTGCGCCACGGGGTGTTGCCGCAGACGCTGCACGTCGATGGGCCCTCGCCGCATGTGGATTGGTCGCAGGGGGAGGTGCGGCTGTTGACCGAGCCGGAGCCGTGGCCTCGGGGCGAGCGGCCACGCCGGGCGGGGGTGTCCTCGTTTGGAATTAGCGGCACGAATGCGCATGTGGTCTTGGAGGAGGCGCCGGTCGAGGTTGGGGAGCGGGCGGGTGGCGAGCCGATTGGGGAGCGGGCGGGTGGCGAGCTGAGCGCCGGCTCGTCGGTGGTTCCGTTGGTGGTTTCGGCGCGGGGTGAGGGGGCGTTGCGGGCTCAGGCGCAGCGGTTGGGTGGGTTTGTGGGGGCGCGTCGTGAGGTGCGGTTGGTTGATGTGGCGTATTCGTTGGCGGTGGGGCGGGCGCGGCTTGAGCGGCGTGCTGTGGTGGTGGGTTCTGATCGGGAGGGGTTGCTGGCGGGGTTGGGGGCTTTGGGGCGGGGTGAGCCGGCGGCGGCGGTGGTGGAGGGTGTTGCGGGTGCTGAGGGGCGGGTGGCGTTTGTGTTTCCGGGGCAGGGTTCGCAGTGGCCGGGGATGGCGGTTGGGTTGTGGGAGGGCTCGTCGGTGTTTGGTGGGCGGATGCGGGCGTGTGCGGAGGCGTTGTCTGGGTTTGTCGATTGGTCGCTTGAGGGTGTGTTGCGGGGGGTGTCGGGTGCGCCTTCGCTTGAGCGGGTGGATGTGGTTCAGCCGGCGTTGTTTGCGGTGATGGTCTCGTTGGCTGAGTTGTGGCGTTCGTTTGGGGTGGCGCCGGCGGCGGTGGCTGGTCATTCGCAGGGGGAGATTGCGGCTGCGGTGGTGGCGGGTGTGCTTTCGCTTGAGGACGGGGCGCGGGTGGTGGCGCTTCGGAGTCGCGCGTTGGCGGAGCTCTCAGGTCGGGGGGGGATGGTGTCGCTTGCGCTCTCGGCGGGGGAGGCTGAGCGGAGGATCGCGGGGTTTGATGGGCGGGTCGCGGTGGCGGCTGTGAATGCTCCTTCGGTGACGGTGGTGGCGGGTGAGCCGGAGGCGCTCCAGGAACTGCTTTCGGTGTGTGAGCGTGAGGGGGTGCGGGCCCGGCGGATAGCTGTTGATTACGCCTCGCATACTCCTCAGGTAGAGGCGATTCGTGCGCGTTTGCTCGAGGAGCTTGCTCCGATTCGTCCGGTGGCGGGGGAGGTTCCGTTTTATTCGACCGCGACGGGTGGGGTGATCGAGGGCTCGGAGCTTGATGGCGAGTATTGGTATCGCTCGCTGCGTGAGCCGGTTCGCTTTGAGCAGGTCGTGCGGGGGCTGCTCTCAGATGGCCATACGGCGTTTGTCGAGGCGAGCCCGCACCCTGTGTTGACGATGGCGATCGAGGAGACGGTCGAGGCTGGCGCTTCGGCGCCGGGGGCGATCACCGCGGTCGGGTCGCTGCGTCGGGGTGAGGGTGGGTTGGGGCGGTTCGTGGAGTCCTTGGCGCAGGCGCATGTGCGGGGGGTGGAGGTGGATTGGTCGCCGTTGGTGGCGGGGGGGCGTCGGGTGGATTTGCCGACGTATGCCTTCCAGCGCGAGCGCTACTGGCTGAGTCATGGCGGTGCGCCGGGCGATCCGGCGGCGCTTGGGGTGGGTGCGGCTGAGCATCCGCTGCTTGGTGCGGCTGTTGGGCTGGCGGGCGCGGATGAGTGGCTCTTCACTGGGCGCTTGTCGCTTGAGAGTCATGGTTGGCTGGCTGATCATGCGGTGCTCGATACGGTGCTGTTGCCGGGTACGGCGTTTGTCGAGTTGGCGTTGCGAGCGGGGGCGGAGGTGGGGTGTGAGGCGGTCGAGGAGTTGACGCTCGAGGCGCCGTTGGTGTTGCCGGATGAGGGTTCGGTGCAGGTGCAGGTGAGGTTGGGTGCGGCGGGGGATGATGGTGCGCGTGAGTTTGGGGTGCATGCGCGGGCGGGTGATGAGTGGGTGCGGCATGCGAGTGGTGTGGTGGGGGTGGGTGAGGCGTTCTCGCTGGCGGGCGAGTTGTGGCCGCCGGTGGATGGGGAGCGGGTGGCGGTTGATTCGTTCTATGACCGGTTGATCGCGCATGGTTATGGTTATGGACCGGCGTTTCAGGGGTTGCGGGCGGCATGGCGGCGGGGGGATGAGTTGTTTGCGGAGGTGGCGCTGGATGAGGCGCAGGTGGGGGAGGCGGGGAGTTTTGCGGTGCATCCGGCGTTGCTTGATGCGTCGTTGCATGTGATTGCGTTGGCGGTGCGGGAGGGGGAGGCGCCGCGGTTGCCGTTTGCGTGGGGTGGTGTGCGGACGGGTTGGGCTCGGGGTGCTTCGGCGTTGCGGGTGCGCTTGGCGCCGGCGGGTGAGGATCGCTGGGAGCTGGCGGCGTATGACGAGACCGGCGCGCCCGTCCTCGCCGCCGAACGCATCGTCGCGCGTCCCGTCGCCGCAGCCGCATTCGAGGACAGGCGCCGCCCGGAGGACGGCTTCCTGTATCGGGTGGAGTGGGTCGAGGTTCCGCTCGACGGCGGTGACGGTTCTGATGTCGAGGTTGTTCGCGTCGACGGCGGGCGGTCGGAGTGCGCGCGCATGCTCGCGCTCCTGAAGGAGCGGTTGGACGGCGACGGTCGGGTCGCGTTCGTGACGCGCGGGGCGGTCGCAACCGCGCCTGGCGAGCCGGTTGATGTGGATGGCGCGGCGGTTTGGGGCTTGGTGCGTAGCGCGCAGAGCGAGCATCCCGGGCGGTTCGTGTTGATCGATACCGATGCCGATGGCGAGGTGCCGGCTGAGGCGCTGGCGGGCGGCGAGCCGCAGTTGGCGGTGCGGGGTGGGGTTGCCTTTGCTCCCCGCTTGGCCGCGGCGCGCGGCGATGGGGCGCCCGCCCCGGAGCTTGACGGGTCGGTGCTGGTGACCGGCGGGACCGGTGGGTTGGGGGCGCTGGTCGCGCATCACCTGCGCGCGCGTCACGGTGTGCGCAAGCTCGTGCTGGTGAGCCGCCGCGGCGTCGATGCGCCGGGAGCGGCGGAGCTCGCGGCGGAGCTGGGCGCGCGGGTCGAGGCGTGCGATGTGGCCGATCGTGATCAGGTGGCGGCGCTTTTGGACTCGATTCCTGATCTCACGGCGGTGGTTCATACCGCGGGTGTGCTGGATGACGCGACGATCGAGTCGCTTGATGTGGAGCGACTTGAGCGGGTGATGCGCCCCAAGGCCGAGGCGGCTTTGCATCTGCACGAGTTGACCAAGGACCGTGATCTGGCGGCGTTTGTTCTGTTCTCGTCCTCGGCCGGGGTGTTGGGCGCGCCCGGGCAGGGCAACTATGCTGCCGCGAACGCGTTTTTGGATGCGCTCGCGCACCACCGCCGCGCGCAGGGGCTAGCCGCCACCTCGCTCGCCTGGGGCTGGTGGGGCGAGGCGACTGACATGACGGCCGACCTCGGCGAAGCGGACCTGGCGCGGGCTCGGCGCACCGGCATCGCGCCGTTCTCGAACGAGCGCGGGCTTGAGCTGTTCGATGTTGCGATGGGGACGGGTGAGCCGCTGCTCGTGCCCGTGCGGCTCGAGCTGGCCGCGCTGCGTGCGCAGGCGCGAGCGGGGATGCTGCAGCCGCTGTTCCGCGGGCTCGTTCGGATTCCCGCGCGCCGGGCGCTCTCGGGGTCGTTGGCGCAGCGGCTCGCCGGACTGCCGGAAGCGGAGCGCGAGGGTCATGTGCTTGAGCTGGTGCGCTCGCAGGTAGCGGCGGTGCTCGGCCATCCCTCGCCCGAGATGGTCGCTCCTGGGCGTGCGTTCAAGGAGCTCGGGTTTGATTCCTTGACGGCTGTGGAGCTGCGCAACCGCCTGGGCCAGGCCACCGGGTTGCGGCTGCCGGCGACGCTCGTGTTCGACTACCCGAACGCCGCGTCGGTCGCCCGGCACCTTCGCGAAGAGGCCGAGGGCATGAAGCGGGCCGCGCCGGCTGTGGCAGGCGCGGTGGCGCGGCTCGACGAGCCGGTGGCGATTGTGGGGATGGCGTGCCGGTTGCCGGGTGGGGTGCGTTCGCCGGAGGGGTTGTGGGAGCTTTTGGAGTCGGGTGGGGATGCGATTTCTGGGTTTCCGTCGGATAGGGGTTGGGATTTGGAGGGGTTGTATGACGCTGATCCGGATCGTCCGGGGACGTCGTATGTGCGTGAGGGCGGGTTTGTGTATGACGCGGGGGAGTTTGATGCCGGGTTCTTTGGGATCTCGCCGCGTGAGGCGTTGGCGATGGATCCTCAGCAGCGGTTGTTGTTGGAGGGGGCGTGGGAGGCGTTTGAGCATGCGGGGATCGACGCGAACTCGCTGCGCGGAAGCGACACCGGCGTATTCGTCGGGCTGATGGGCAGCGATTACGGATTCGGAAGACGCCTGCCGGCGGAGCTGGAGGGTTACGTTGGGACGGGGCTGGCGGGCAGTGTGGCGTCCGGGCGGGTGGCGTATGTGTTTGGGTTTGAGGGGCCGGCGGTGTCGGTGGATACGGCGTGTTCGTCGTCGTTGGTGGCGTTGCATTTGGCGTGTCAGGCGGTGCGGGCGGGTGAGTGCTCGCTGGCGCTGGCGGGTGGCGCAACGGTGCTGTCGACGCCGAGTGTGTTCATCGGTTTCGCTCGTCAGCGGGGGTTGGCGTTGGATGGGCGTTGCAAGTCGTTTGCGGCGTGTGCGGATGGTGCTGGTTTCTCTGAGGGTGTGGGGTTGTTGGTGTTGGAGCGTTTGTCTGAGGCGGAGCGCCGGGGGCATGAGGTTTTGGCGGTGGTGCGGGGTAGCGCGACCAATCAGGATGGGGCCTCGAATGGGTTGACGGCGCCGAACGGGCCTTCGCAGGAGCGGGTGATTCGTCAGGCGCTCGCGAATGCTGGCTTGTCGGCTGGAAAGGTTGATGCGGTTGATGGTCATGGGACTGGGACGATGCTGGGGGATCCGATCGAGGCGCAGGCGCTGCTCGCGACGTACGGGCGCGAGCGCGACGGTGATCCGCTGTGGCTTGGGTCGATCAAGTCGAATCTAGGCCATACCCAGGCGGCCGCGGGGGTGGCGGGGGTGATCAAGATGGTGTTGGCGCTGCGCCACGGGGTGTTGCCGCAGACGCTGCACGTCGATGGGCCCTCGCCGCATGTGGATTGGTCGCAGGGGGAGGTGCGGCTGTTGACCGAGCCGGAGCCGTGGCCTCGGGGCGAGCGGCCACGCCGGGCGGGGGTGTCCTCGTTCGGGGTTAGCGGCACGAATGCGCATGTGATCTTGGAGGAGGCGCCGGTCGAGGCCAGGGAGCGGGCGGGTGGCGAGCCGATTGGGGAGCGGGCGGGTGGCAAGCCGATTGGGGAGCGGGCGGGTGGCGAGCCGATTGGGGAGCGGGCGGGTGGCGAGCTGAGCGCCGGCTCGTCGGTGGTTCCGTTGGTGGTTTCGGCGCGGGGTGAGGGGGCGTTGCGGGCTCAGGCGCAGCGGTTGGGTGGGTTTGTGGGGGCGCGTCGTGAGGTGCGGTTGGTTGATGTGGCGTATTCGTTGGCGGTGGGGCGGGCGCGGCTTGAGCGGCGTGCTGTGGTGGTGGGTTCTGATCGGGAGGGGTTGCTGGCGGGGTTGGGGGCTTTGGGGCGGGGTGAGCCGGCGGCGGCGGTGGTGGAGGGTGTTGCGGGTGCTGAGGGGCGGGTGGCGTTTGTGTTTCCGGGGCAGGGTTCGCAGTGGCCGGGGATGGCGGTTGGGTTGTGGGAGGGCTCGTCGGTGTTTGGTGGGCGGATGCGGGCGTGTGCGGAGGCGTTGTCTGGGTTTGTCGATTGGTCGCTTGAGGGTGTGTTGCGGGGGGTGTCGGGTGCGCCTTCGCTTGAGCGGGTGGATGTGGTTCAGCCGGCGTTGTTTGCGGTGATGGTCTCGTTGGCTGAGTTGTGGCGTTCGTTTGGGGTGGCGCCGGCGGCGGTGGCTGGTCATTCGCAGGGGGAGATTGCGGCTGCGGTGGTGGCGGGTGTGCTTTCGCTTGAGGACGGGGCGCGGGTGGTGGCGCTTCGGAGTCGCGCGTTGGCGGAGCTCTCAGGTCGGGGGGGGATGGTGTCGCTTGCGCTCTCGGCGGGGGAGGCTGAGCGGAGGATCGCGGGGTTTGATGGGCGGGTCGCGGTGGCGGCTGTGAATGCTCCTTCGGTGACGGTGGTGGCGGGTGAGCCGGAGGCGCTCCAGGAACTGCTTTCGGTGTGTGAGCGTGAGGGGGTGCGGGCCCGGCGGATAGCTGTTGATTACGCCTCGCATACTCCTCAGGTAGAGGCGATTCGTGCGCGTTTGCTCGAGGAGCTTGCTCCGATTCGTCCGGTGGCGGGGGAGGTTCCGTTTTATTCGACCGCGACGGGTGGGGTGATCGAGGGCTCGGAGCTTGATGGCGAGTATTGGTATCGCTCGCTGCGTGAGCCGGTTCGCTTTGAGCAGGTCGTGCGGGGGCTGCTCTCAGATGGCCATACGGCGTTTGTCGAGGCGAGCCCGCACCCTGTGTTGACGATGGCGATCGAGGAGACGGTCGAGGCTGGCGCTTCGGCGCCGGGGGCGATCACCGCGGTCGGGTCGCTGCGTCGGGGTGAGGGTGGGTTGGGGCGGTTCGTGGAGTCCTTGGCGCAGGCGCATGTGCGGGGGGTGGAGGTGGATTGGTCGCCGTTGGTGGCGGGGGGGCGTCGGGTGGATTTGCCGACGTATGCCTTCCAGCGCGAGCGCTACTGGCTTGCCCCCGACGCTGGGGCGGGGGATGCCGCGGCGATTGGCCAGCGGCCTGCCGATCATCCGTTGCTGGCGGCGGCTGTTGGGCTGGCGGGCGCGGATGAGTGGCTCTTCACTGGGCGCTTGTCGCTTGAGAGTCATGGTTGGCTGGCTGATCATGCGGTGCTCGATACGGTGCTGTTGCCGGGTACGGCGTTTGTCGAGTTGGCGTTGCGAGCGGGGGCGGAGGTGGGGTGTGAGGCGGTCGAGGAGTTGACGCTCGAGGCGCCGTTGGTCTTGCCGGAGCACGGTTCGGTGCAGCTTCAGTTGACCGTTGCCGGGGCGGACGAGGGTGACAGGCGTCGATTTGAGATTCATTCGAGTCCGGAAGTGCTCGAGTCCGGCGAGGAGCTCGGATGGACCCGCCATGCCAGTGGCATTGTTGCTCCGGCGGGAATGCGCTCTGAGCCTGGCCTTCAGGGGCTGGCGGATGACGAGTGGCCGCCTGCGCGGGCCGAACCGGTGGAGATCGACTCTCTCTATGACCGTCTGGCGGAGGTGGGCCTCAGCTATGGACCGGCGTTCCAGGGGTTGCGCGCGGCGTGGCGCCGGGACGGGGAGGTGTTCGCGGAGGTGGCGCTGGCCGAGGAGCAGGTCGCCGAGGCGGCGCGTTTCGGTCTGCATCCGGCGCTGTTTGACTCTGCTTTGCACGCCGCTTTGGTGGGCGGGGATAGTGCGCTTGGGCCGAGCAAGCTCGCCTTGCCTTTCTCGTTCGGTGGGGTGCGAGTGTATGGCCGTGGTGCATCCGCTTTGCGGGTGCGGCTGGCTTTTGGTGACGGTGGGTTGCGAGTCGTGGCGGTCGGTGGCGATGGCATGCCGGCCTTCTCGGTGGATTCGCTGGTCGCTCGCCCGGGCGAGCAGAGCCAGCTCGCCGGTGGTGGTGACCGTCATCGCGACTCGCTGTTCGGAGTGGATTGGGTCAGGGTCGGTCCGCGTGAGCGGACTCACGTGCCGCAGCGGTTGGCGGTTCTCGGCGGGCTGGAGCTGCCTGGGGTTGGGGCTGAGCGCTTCGTCGATGTGGCGGCGCTAGGTGATGTGATCGAGGCCGGGGGGTCTGCTCCGGATGTGGCGATCGCCAGTGTGTCTTCTGATGCGGCGGACGGAGACGTTGTCGGGGCCACCCATCAGGCCGCTCACCGGATGCTCGAGTGGCTGCAGTCATGGGT
Source organism: uncultured Solirubrobacterales bacterium (assembly GCA_963818675.1). Lineage (GTDB taxonomy): Bacteria > Actinomycetota > Thermoleophilia > Solirubrobacterales > Solirubrobacteraceae > Palsa-465. Next base: position 192,763 of record CAWFTE010000004.1, on the reverse strand, counting down.
CGGGGACGAGCGTCTCACGGGCTCGCGGCTTGTCGTCTTGACCAGGGGCGCAGTCGCAGCGCGTGCCGGCGACGCTGCCGACCTGATCGCGGCGCCGCTTTGGGGCCTCGTCCGCGCGGCGCAATCCGAGCATCCCGGCCGGTTCTTGCTGCTCGATCTCGATCGCGAGGACGCCACGGCGGAGGCGTTGGCGGCTGCGCTGGCGGTCGAGGACGAGCCGCAGCTCGCGGTGCGCGCCGGGGAGCTGCTCGCGCCGCGCTTGACCCGGGTGGGGGCTGCGTCGGGTTTGTCTCTGCCGCCGGAGGGGGTCGGGGCATGGCATTTGGGTACCGAGCGTCCGGGGACGCTCGAGGAGCTCTCGTTGTTGCCCAGCTCCAAGGCCGAGGCGCCTTTGGAGGATGACGAGGTTCGTGTTGGGGTGCGGGCGGCGGGGCTCAACTTCCGCGACGTGCTGGGCGCGCTGGGGGTTTATCCAGGTGAGGTCCTGATCGGTGGCGAGGGCGCCGGGGTCGTGCTGGAGGTTGGTGGCGGTGTGCGGGATCTCGCGGTCGGCGATCGGGTGATGGGCTTGTTCCCAGACGCATTCGGTCCGGTGGCGGTAAGCGATCGCCGCGCCCTGGTGCAGATGCCCGAAGGGTGGTCGTTCGTGCAGGCGGCGTCGGTGCCGCTCGTGTTCTTGACCGCGTATCACGCGCTTGTCGATTTGGCTGGCCTGCGGGCTGGTGAGAAGGTGTTGATCCACGCTGGAGCGGGCGGGGTGGGGATGGCTGCGGTGCAGTTGGCCCGTGATCTCGGGGGGGAGGTGTTCGCCACCGCCAGTCCGTCGAAGTGGGCGGCGCTTCGAGAGCTGGGCATCGACGAGGATCACCTCGCCTCCTCGCGTGACCTTGCCTTCAAGGAGCGGTTCCTGGGGGCCACTGATGGGGCAGGCGTGGATGTGGTGCTCAACGCGCTTGCTCGCGAGTTCGTTGATGCGTCGCTCGAGCTGTTGCCGCGCGGTGGCCGCTTTATCGAGATGGGCATGACCGATATTCGCGACCGGGACGCGGTTGCGGCGAGCTGTCCCGGCGTCCGCTACCAAGCGTTCAATCTCTTGGAGGCAGGGCTGGACCGGATTCGCGAGATGCTGGTCGAGATCGTCGACCTGTTTGAGCGGGAGGTGCTCCGGCACTCCCCGATCACGGCCTTTGACGTGCGCCAGGGGGTGGAGGCTTTCCGTTTGTTGCGCGAGGGGCGCAACGTCGGCAAGTTGGTGCTGACCATCCCGCAATCACTCTCGCCCCACGGGACGGTTCTGATCACGGGCGGAACTGGTGTGCTGGGTGGTTTGATGGCGCGTCATCTTGCTTCCGAGCATGGCGTTCGGCATTTGCTGTTGGTGAGCCGGCGGGGTCGGGAGGCCGGTGGGCTGCTCGAGCTCGAGGCGGCGCTGCGGGAGCTGGGTTGCGAGCTGGAGGTGGCAGCGTGTGACGTTGGCAACCGCGACGCGCTGGCGGCGCTGCTGGCTTCGATCCCCGAGGAGCGGCCGTTGAGCGCCGTGATTCATGCCGCGGCGGCGTTGGACGATGGCGTGCTGACGGCGATGAGCCCGGAGCGGATCGATGCAGTGTTTGCGCCAAAGGCCGACGCGGCCTGGTACTTGCACGAGTTGACCAGTGGTTTGGATCTGGCGGCGTTTGTTATGTTTTCCTCGATGACGTCCAGCCTCGGCGGGCCAGGACAGTCGAACTACGCGGCGGCTAACGCGTTCTTGGATGCGCTTGTCGCGCGGCGTCGCGCCGAGGGGCTCCCAGGGATTTCGCTGGCGTGGGGGTTGTGGGCTCAGGCGAGCGGGATGACCGGCCATCTGGGCGACGCGGGGGTGGATCGAATGGCGCGGATGGGGGCCGCTGGGTTGTCCTCCGAGCATGCGCTTGAGCTGTTCGATGCCGCGATGGGGACCGGCGAGCCGCTGCTCGTGCCCGTGCGGCTCGAGATGGCCGCGCTGCGTGCGCAGGCGCGGGCGGGGATGCTGCCGGCGCTGCTTCGCAGCGTGGTTCGAGTATCCGCGCGCCGGGTGCCGCCGGGGTCGTCGGTGCAGCGCCTGGCCGGATTGCCGGAGGCGGAGCGCGAGGAGCGCGTGCTTGAGCTGGTGCGCTCGCAGGTGGCGGCGGTGCTCGGCCATCCCTCGCCCGAGGCGGTCGATCCTGAGCGTGCGTTCAAGGAGCTCGGATTTGATTCGCTGGCGGCCGTGGAGCTGCGCAACCGCCTGGCGCAGGCCGGCGGGGTACGGCTGCCGGCGACGCTGATCTTCGACCATCCGACTCCGGTCGCAGTTGCCCGCTATCTGAATGAGGCGCTGGCAAGCCAGCCGGCGGCCGGAGACGGCACGGCAGGCGCTGCGCGCAACGACGCCGGCACGCTCGGCGCGCTGGTACGCCACGCACACGCACGCGAGTCGCTTGTGGACGTCTTCCCCGTGCTCATGGAGGTGTCGAAGCTGCACCCAGCGTTCGCGACGGCGGACGACCTCGGCGAGGTGGACGACGCGATCGAGCTCGCCACGGGCGCGGAGCAGCCGCGACTCATCTGCATTCCGTCGTGGTTTGGCGGCGCGGCACCGCACGAATTCGCACGGCTCGGCCAGTACTTCGCCGGCCGGCGCAATGTCACCGCGCTCACGCTGCCGGGCTACCGCCGGGACGAGCCGGTGCCGGCTTCGTGGAGCGCCGCGATCGACGCGCTCGCAGCTCGCGTGCGCCGCGCCGCCAGCCGCGAGTCGTTCGTCCTCGTCGGCTACTCGATTGGCGGCGTCCTCGCGCACGCCGTCTGCGAGCGGCTCGAGAGCGATGGGGTGTCGCCCGCCGGCGTGGTGATGATCGACAGCTACGGACCAGACGACGGCATCTCGATCGACGAGCTGGCATCAGTGATGGACGAGCTGCTCTCCCGCAGCCTGGAGGCGGCGCTGTTCGACGACGACAGCCTGATCGCGATTGGCGCCTACATCCGGCTCATGTCGGAGTGGAAACAGAGCCGGATCGACGCGCCGGCGCTGCTCGCGTGCGCGGCGGTACCGCTCGGCGGACGCACCAGGGCCGACGAGTCGTGGCTGCCAGAGGAGCGCGTCGAGGTGCCCGGCGACCACATGGCGCTCATGTCCGACAGCGCAGACGCGCTCGCTGCGGCGATCGACTCCTGGCTCGGCGACCGGATGGCGGCGGCGGCGTGACCGACCAGAAGCACGCGCTGCTTCGGGAGCGCCGCAACGCCGCGAGAAACGACGCGGTCGCCGAGCAGCGAGCGCGGGGCCGGCTCACTGCGCGCGAGCGGATCGAGAAGCTGGTCGATCCGGACTCGTTCCACGAGTTGGACATGCTTGTGCGGCATCGGGCGCATGACGTCGCAATGCAGAAGAACCGCCCGTGGGGTGATGCAGTGGTGACGGGGCACGGGACGATCTATGGACGGCGGGTGTGCGTCTTCTCGCAGGATTCCACGGTGTTAGGCGGGTCGGTGGGCGAGGTGGTGGGCGAGAAGATGTGCAAGGTGATGGACCTGGCTGCAAAGATCGGCTGCCCCCTGATTGGGATCAATGATTCCGGCGGCGCGCGCATCCGCGAGGGGGTGGCGTCGGTCGGGGCGTACGGGGACGTGTTCATGCGAAACGTGCGAAGCTCGGGGGTGATCCCGCAGATCAGCTTGATCATGGGGCCGTGCGAGGGCGCGGCGGCGCAGTCGTCGGCGTTGACAGACTTCATCTTGATGGTCAAGGGAACCTCTCAGATGTTCATGACCGGCCCGGATGTGATCAGGTCGGTGACCGGCGAGGAGATCGAGGTCGAGTCGCTCGGGGGTGCGATGACGCACAACGCCAAATCGGGAGTGGCGCATTTCGTCGCCGACGACGAGGAGCGGTGCTTGGAGGACGCGCGATACCTGCTGTCGTTTCTGCCGCAGAACAACCTCGAGATCGCGCCCAGGGTGCATCCCACCGACTCCCCCGACCGGATGGACGAAGCGCTCGATCGGATCGTCCCCGACGACCCCAACAAGCCCTACGACATGCGCGACGTCGTCTCGCTGATCGTCGATGACGGCGAATTCTTCGAAGTGCAGGAGCATTGGGCCCGGAACATGATCTGCGGCTTCGCCCGTCTCGACGGCGACACGATCTGCGTCATCGGCGACCAGCCGCTCGTCAACAGCGGGGCGCTCGACAGCGACGCCTGCTGCAAGGCGGCGCGCTTCGTGCGCTTCTGCGACGCGTTCAACATCCCGATCGTCTCGTTCTGCGACGTGCCCGGTCTGTTGCCCGGCATGCACGCCGAGTGGAGCGGGATCATCCGCCACGGCGCGAAGCTCGTGTTCGCCCTCGGCGACGCGACCGTCCCGCGCATCTGCCTGATCACGCGCAAGGCCTACGGCGGCGCGTACATGATGGGCGGCCGCGCCCTCCAGGCGGACATGTGCTTCGCGTGGCCGCAGGCGGACATCGCCGTGATGGGGCCCGAGGCCGCGGTGAACGTGCTGTACCGCCGCGAGCTGCGCGAGGCGGAGGATCGCGAGACGGCCCGACGCCGGCTCCTCGAAAACTACCGTGCGCACTTCTCCGGCCCGTGGATGACGGCGAACCGCGGCTGGCTCGAGGACGTGATAGAGCCGCGCCGCAGCCGCTCGGTCCTCATCGGGGCGCTGCGGCTACTCAGGGACAAACGACAGCACGGTCCGCGCCGGAAGCACGAAAATCTGCCGCTGTGAGCACGTACGACGGACTTCCCCCGGGCCCTCGCTGGCCGATCGCCCAAGCCGCCGGCTACGTGCTGCGCCCGACTGGCTTTCTCGAGCGCTGCCGTGCCCGCTACGGACCGCGCTTCACGGTGCGCATCCCGACACAGCCACCGTTTGTGTTCCTCGCAGACGTCGACGACATCCGCGCGGTATTCACCGGGCCGGCGGACGTGCTCCATCCCGGCGAGGCGGTTCGCGTGCTCGCGGCGCTCACCGGCGAGAACTCTTTGAACGTGCTCGACGAAGACGCGCACCTCGTGCAACGCCGGCTGATGCTGCCCGCGTTCCACGGGGAGCGGATGGCGGCGCTCGCGTCGCTGATGGCAGGCGTGACCGAGGGCGAGATCGCACAGTGGCCGCTCGGCGAGCCGATCGGGCTGAAGGAACGGCTGCGTAGCCTAACGCTCGGCGTGATTTTGCGCACGATCTTCGGATCCGAGCCGCAGAAACGACTCGACACCCTAGGTGAGCTCTTCACGAGACTGGTCACGAGGCCCCAGGCCTACGTCCCCGCACTTCAGCGGGATTACGGGCTGTACAAGGGCTTCTCGCGCTGGCTGGCGCTGCGCGAGCAAGCGGACGCCTACGTCTACGAGATGATCGATGAGCGTCGCCGCGGCGGTGGCCGCGGCGAGGACGTGCTGGCGATGCTGCTCGCCGCGCGGCACGAGGACGGCTCGCCCTCGTCGGATCAGGAGCTGCGTGATCAGATCATGACGCTCGTGCTCGCCGGCCACGAGACGAGCTCTACGCAGCTCGCGTGGGCGTTCGCCTTCCTCGCGCACGAGCGGGAGGCGCGGGAGCGCGTGGTGGCGGAGATCGACGGCGGCGAGGGCGACAGTTATCTGACCGCCACGGTGTACGAGGTCATGCGCCGCCGGCCGGTGCTCGACCCTCCGTTCCCGCGGCTCGTCATTAAGCCGTTCGCAATCGGGGACCGCACGTATCCGCCCGGTGTCTGCCTGGTGCCGAGCGCTTACCTGGTCCACCACGACCCCGCGATCTACCCCGAGCCGTATGCGTTCCGGCCGGAGCGCTTTCTCGATAGCCAACCCGGCAGTTATACGTTCCTCGCGTTCGGGGGCGGGCGCCGCCGCTGCATAGGCGCGAGCTTTGCGTTGGTCGAGATGAAGGTTGTGCTGCGAGCTGTGCTTGCGCGCCTTGGGCTGCAAGCCGCGACCGACGAGCTCGAGCCGACCCTGCGCAAGGGCCCCACGCTGGTGCCGCGCCGCGGCGGCGTGGTGACGTTCACTGCCCGCCGGAGTCCGCCAGCAGCAGCAACCTCAGACCCAATGGCTGCGTACTCGTAGCGCATATATACTCCCCCGGACGTGATGCGACGGCCCGGGCGCGAGCAGCTACCCCCTGGTCCCCCGGTCCCCGCCCTGCTGCAACTGTTCGTCGACTGGCAACGACCGGCGGCGTCACTAGAGCGCCTTCGCCAGCGGTACGGCAAGCGAGTCACCGTGCAGCTCCCCTTCCAACCGCCGTACGTGCTCCTGTCGGACCCGGAAGACATCAAGCAGGTGTTCACCGCTCCACCCGACGTGCTCCACCCAGGCGAGGGCGCGCGCATCCTCGAGCCGATCGTTGGTCGCAACTCGGTGATCCTGCTCGACGAGCGGCCGCACCTCGAGCAGCGGAGGCTGATGCTGCCCGCGTTTCAGGGCGAGAAGGTGCAGGCAATGTCCGGCTTGATGGCGGAGCTGACGACCCGGGAGCTCGAGACGTGGCCGACCGGGGGCGCGATCGCGCTGCACCCACGCCTACAGCGGCTGACGCTCGAGGTCATCCTTTGCGCCGTGTTCGGGCTCGAGCGAGGGCAGCAGCGGCTCGACGACCTCCGCAGCCTGTTGACCGAGGTGCTCACGTTCTCAGAGAGCCCGCTGTCCCTGATCCCGGCCGTGCAGCGGCTCGGCCGGTGGATCCCGCCCGTGAGGCGCTTCCAGAAGGTGATGGCGCGCGTCGATCAGATGATCTTCGAGCTGATCGACGAGCGGCGGGCGATTCCCGCCGGCGACGACGTACTCGCGATGCTGCTCCAGGCGCGGCATGAGGACGGGAGCCCGATGTCGGCCCAAGAGCTCCGCGACGAGCTGATGACAGCGCTGTTCGCCGGACACGAGACGACCGCCTCCCAACTGGCCTGGGCGTTCGAACGCTTGTCCCGCGAGCCGCGAGTCGTGCAAAGGCTGCGGACGGGCGAAGAGGAATACCTGTTGGCCACGGTCCAGGAAATCCTGAGGCTCCGACCCGTGCTCGCAAACGCCGAGCCACGCCTCGTCAAGAAGGCGATCAAGATTGGGGATTGGGAGTACCCGCCCGGCGTCGCCCTGGTTGCCAGCGCCTTCCTCGTCCAACACGACCCCGAGATCTACCCGGAGCCGTATGCGTTCCGCCCCGAGCGCTTCCTCGGCAAGCCACCCGGGACGTACATGTGGATTCCGTTCGGCGGCGGACGCCGGCGCTGTCTCGGCGCCAGCTTCGCCACCCACCAGCTGCGGATCGTGATCCGCGCCGTGGTCGACCGCTACGAGCTCGAGCCCGCCGGCGCGCGGCCCGAGCAGACAGGGCGTCGAAGCATCACGTTCAGCCCCGACCGGGGCGCGACCGTGATCCTGCGCGCGCGCCGGGCGAGCACGCCGGCAACCACAGGACAGAAAACGCTCGCAGAAATCGCGCAGGAGCCGGTCCCGTTCTCGCCACCCTCGCCGCGAGCCGCAAGCTCCAGCGCGTAATGGAGGGCTCATTCGGCTGCGCGCTCCACCGGGCCGGGCGAGCGATCTACATGTACGACCCCGAACTCCTCCAGCAGCTCGTCCGCGCGCGCCTGGGCCTCGCCCGCGGGGATCCCATGGTAGGCGGCGTGGAAGGTCAGGGTTGCGGCGGATCGAGATCGCGCGGTCGAGGTTGCTCCGCTGCGGGACCACGGCGAGCCGGGCCCGCGCCCGCACCGGTTGCGGCGTGACCGGCGATTTCGCGTACCGCTTGACCAGCTCGTGGCCCGCGACGGCGGGTACGCTCACCACGCCGAGGTTAATGTGCGCGGAGAGCCTGCCGCGGCCTCGCCGGCGGGCGCCGGCGATGCCGGCGAGGCCGCAGAGACCGCCGGCGCGCCCCGGTCCCACTCAACGCGCCGGCGGTGGCAGGCGCGGGCCGCGATCTCCGACGCGGCCCGTGCCCCCTGTGTCCTGAGCTAGAACACGGGGCCCACGTGGGAAGGACCCCGGGGCCCCGCACAGGCGGGACCTCGCCTCACGGCCACCAGAGTCACCCCCAGGGCCGCTGCGCTCGTGCTCCGGACGTTTTGCCCCACTTCCCAAGTCTCGGTCCGGGCCATGGCCTCCTCTGCGCAGGCAACACGCAGGGGGGCTCTCAGGAGCGCGGTGAGGTCTCGATCGATGCCTCCTGTCGGCTGTTCCGGGTGCATGGGAAGAGTGTCCAGGGTCCGCGCCCACCCCACAATCACCGTCCCGGTGACACTTTTCCGCCTCCGCGGTTACCGCGGCCTTACCCTTTGGGGAGCATGTCGGCCTACCTCGAGCTCTGGCGACCGTCCGGCGTGGAGCCTGTGGTGCTCGCCGGCGACCGCGTGACGGTCGGCGCGGAGGACTCCAACCGGGTCTGCCTGGCCGACGACGGGACCGTCTCCCGGCTCCACGCCGTGGTCGAGAACTACGGCTCGGGATGGGCCGTGCGCGACCTGGGCAGCCGCAACGGGACCTACATCAACGGCCGCCGCGTCCTGGGCGAGCAGGCCCTGCATCCCGGCGACGAGCTCCGGATCGGCAAGACCCGGTTGATCTTCCGTGATCAGGATGCGCCGGCGCGCGGAGGGCGCGGGACTCAGGTCCTGGCGGTCGACGCGGCCCCTGAGCTCACCCGGCGCGAGCGCGATGTCCTCCACGCCCTGTGTCGTCCGCTCGCCTCCCTCGAGCCGTTCAGCCAGCCCGCGTCGATTCGGACGATCGCGAAAGAGCTGGTGGTGAGCGAGGCGGCGGTCAAGCAGCACCTGCCGCGCCTCTACGACAAGTTCGGCCTGGTCGACCGCTCGGAGAACCGGCGCCTGCGCCTGGCCAACGAGGCGATCGCCCGCGGCATGATCACCCTGGGCGAGCTGAGCCAACCCCGCGAGCCCGCGAGCGGCTGACAGGAAGCGGCCCCGGCACGCCGAACAAACGGAATCGAGATGCCCGACCCAACCGATTTGCTCAATGCCTGGCAGGACGCGGTCCGCGAAGTGGGCGGTGTGGCAGCGTCGCTGGTCTCCGGGCCCGCGTCCAAGGCGGGCGAGCTGCTCGAGCCGATGCAGAAGCAGGCCGAGCAGGTCCAGCGCGTGCTCGAGCGCCAGCTCGAGTTCGAGCGCGAACTGGTCAGCCGCGCCATCGCCCCGGCGCGCGCCACCCTCGAGATGGCCGAGCAGGCCACGATCGCCTACCGCGCTCAGGCCACGGCGTTCCGCGCCGCCGCCGCCTCGTTCGGGCAGCTGGCCGAGCTGATGGAGCAGCAGGCCGAGATCGTCGAGCGCGTGGGAGGCGCGGTTAAGGACCCGTTGGCCGCCCTGCGTGCCGCCAACGAGCAGCTGCGTGGGAAGAACGCCTCCGGGGACGAGGACGACGACGACGAAGGCTGAGGGCGGCCGGCCGGGCCTGGCCCGCGCGCTCGCCGCCTGATCTTGCCTGATCTTTTCACTCGCGCGCGAGCGCACTGATTAGGCTCTTCGCCTTGCCTCGCTCCGTCCACGCAGGCAGGGCTGCGCGGTCCTCCGCGCGGCCGTGCCAGGGAGGCCCGATCCTATGAGCGCCACCGCAGCCGGTACCCGCATGCCCGGGAGCCTTCCCAATCCCGGAGCGAACCCCGGCACGCCCAACGAGGCGATGCCGTTCGACCACATCGTCGTGGTCATGATGGAGAACCACTCGTTCGACAACCTGCTCGGGGCCCTTCCGCACACCGGGCGCGTCGACGTGGACGGGCTCGAGTTCGATGTCGTCTCCGGCGCCGCGGTCAATTACAACCCCGATGCCACCGGCGCGCACGTCAACTCGTTTCCCTTCCCCTCGACCGCCCAGGGCACGAGCGTCTCCCAGAGCTGGAACGCCACCCACCACCAGATCAACGGCGGCGCGATGGACGGGTTCATCACCTCGGTCAACTCCAACCAGCCCATGGGCTACTTCACGCCCGAGGTGCTGCCGTTCGCCTACTCGCTGGCCGGCACGTTCGCGGTGGGCAACCGGTGGTTCTGCTCGGCACCCTGCCCGACCTACCCGAACCGGCGCTTCCTGCTGGCGGGCACCGCCTACGGCGATATCACCACCGACTCGGGCACGCTCAGCGCCCCGCCGCCCAAGAACGGCACGATCTTCGACACGCTCTCGGCCCACGGGATCAGCTGGCGCAACTACTTCACCGACATCCCGATGACCGCGGTCATCCCCTCGATCGTCGAGCATCACTTGTCGAACCTCGCGCTGATGACGGAGTTCTTCCAGGACTGCAAGAACGGGACGCTCCCGTCGGTCAGCTTCGTCGATCCGGAGATCGGCCTGCTGTCCGACCTCGCGGCGCCCGTCAACTCGGTGCCGCTGCTGAAGTGGTTCCTCACCAAGCTCGGCGTTCAGCTCCGCAGCATCGGGGGCAGCGAAGAGGACCCGCAGGACCTCTCCTATGGCGAGAAGTGGGCCTATGGCGTGATTCAGGCGGTCCTCCAGTCCCCGGCCTGGCCCCGAACGCTGCTGATCTACATCTACGACGAGCACGGCGGCTACTACGACCACGTGACGCCGCCGGCGGCGATACCCCCGGACAACATCCCGCCGGCGCTCACCGCCACCGACGTCCCGGGCCACTACGACATCTACGGCCCGCGCGTGCCCGCGGTGATCGTCTCGCCGTACTCGAGGCCGCAAACCGCGATCGACACCGTGTGCGACCACACCTCCGTGCTGGCGACGATCGAGGCGAAGTGGAACCTGCCGGCGTTGACGTTCCGCGATGCCAACGCAAATACGGTCATGGACTTCCTCAACCCCGCCGAGGCCGCGTTCACGACCCCGCCGGCGATCACCGAGCCGCCCGACCCGCCTCTGAGCTGACTCGTGAGGCGTTGCCGACGATCGCTTCGATGATCGCCGGCCAGAGCACCGGGGGCAGATCGTGGGCCATGCCCGGGATGACCACGAGCCGGGCATCCGGGACCGCCTGGGCGGTGGCCCGGCCGCCGGAGATCCCCACCAGCGGGTCGGCATCGCCGTGGATCACGGTGGTCGGCACGCGCACGCCGGCCAGCGCGCGGGTGCGATCGGTCGCGGTGATGATCGCCATCAGCTGGCGCGCGGCGCCCGCCGGATGGTGCCCGCGGTCAAAGCAGCGCCCGGCGAGCGCACGCTTGCGCTCGTCGTCGGGGGGATAGCGCCGGGAGCCGATCGTTCGGTAGGTGGTCACGAAGTCCTCGATGTAGGCGCTTCGCTCGAACCTGGGCCGGCGGAAGAACCGGGGGAACAGGCTGGGGTGGGTGCGGCCGACCCGGCGGTTGCCGGTGCTCGACATGATCGAGACGAGCGAGCGCACGCGCTGGGGTGCGTTGATCGCCAGCAGCTGGGCGATCATCCCGCCCATCGACACTCCGACCACGTGGGCGGCCTCGATCTCGAGATGGTCGAGCAGGCCGACCGCGTCGGCGGCCATCTCCTCGAGCGAGTAAGCGGCCCCCCGCCGGTCGCGCCGGAGCATCTGGGGGATGGTGGGGACCGGAGCGTGGCGGAGGATCGTCGAGCGCCCGATGTCGCGGTTGTCGTAGCGGATCACCCAGAAGCCGTGGTCGGCGAGCTGCCGGCAGAACGCCTCGTCCCACAGGAGCATCTGCGAGCCGAGGCCCATCACGAGCAGCATCGGCTGCGCGTCCGGCGCGCCGAACGTCTCGTAGCAGAGCTCGATCTCGCCGATCCGGGCGAGCTGCTCGCCGGAGCTCATCGCGCCGCGGCCTCCCGCGGTGCGATGGCCGAGATCCCCGTGATCTCGCGGCCCACGATCAGCGACTGGATCGAGTCGGTGCCCTCGAAGGTGAAGATCGCCTCCATGTCGGCGTGATGGCGCGCCACATGGTTCTCGAGCAGGATCCCGTTGCCGCCGAGGATGTCCCGGGCGTCGGCCACCACCTGGCGCGCCTTGGCGGCATGGTTCATCTTGGCCAGCGAGGCCATGCCCGGGGTGAGTCGCTCGGAGGCGGCGAGCTGGCTGAGCCGCAGGCAGAGCAGCTGCATCCCGGTGATCTCGGCGAGCATCCGGCTGAGCTTGTCCTGGACGAGCTGATAGGAGGCGATCGGGCGCCCGAACTGCACCCGCTCGCGCGCGTAGCGGGCGGCGCGCTCGTACGCGGCGACGGCGATCCCGAGCGCCCGCCAGGCCACGGTGTAGCGGGTGCGGGTGAGCACTTCGGCAACGTCGCGAAACGCCCGGCAGCGCTCGAGGCGGTTCTCGGCCGGCACGCGTACGTTCACCAGCTCGATCTCGGCCTGCCAGACGGCCCGAAGCGAGGTCTTTCCGCCCATCACCGTGGCGTGGTAGCCGGGCGTTTCCTTCTCGACCACGAACCCGCCCACGCCGCCGTCCTCGTCCCGGGCCCAAACCACGACCACGTCGGCGATCGAGCCGTTGCCGATCCAGCGCTTATGGCCGTTCAGCACGTATCCGTCCCCGTCATGGCGTGCGCTCGTCTCGAGCAGCACCGCGTCCGAGCCGTGCTCGGGCTCGGTCAGGGCGAACGCGCCGATCTTCTCCAGCCGGGCCATCGGCGGCAGCCACCGCTCGCGCTGCTCCTCGGAGCCGAGGAGGTGTATCGCCTGCATGGCCAGGTTCGAGTGCACGCCGAAGAACGTGCCCATGCTCCCGTCGGCGCGGGCCCACTCCATGTTGATCAGGCCCGCGGCGACGTCGCTGTACCCGGGGCATCCGTAGCCCTCGATCGTGCCGCCGGCGATGTCGAGCTCGGCGATCCGGGGGACCAGCTCGAGCGGGAACTCCGCCCGCTCCCAGTAGTCGTTGATGATCGGGACGACCTCGCGCTCGCAGAACTCGCGCAGGCGGTCGCGCAGCTCGCGGTCGACTGGGTCGAGCAGCTCGTCCACCAGATAGAAGTCTGGGGGGAGGTTATGAGTCAGCCGAAGCCCCTAGGGGAGAGGGAGGCACCGTGGAACGAGAGGTACGCTGGAATACCTGTAAGGTACAAGATCATGACGTCGCTGGTCGAACGCCATCCCGCACTCGCCCCCCGGCTCGCCGCCGACGACACCGCGCGCGGGCAGCGGGCGCGATTGCTCGCGGCCATGGCCGGGGTGGTGGCCGACAAGGGCTACGCCGCGGCCACCGTCAGCGACGTCGTCCGCGAAGCGGGCGTTTCGCGGAGCACCTTCTACGACCTTTACGCCTCCAAGGAGCAGTGCTTCCTGGAGACCTACCGCCACGGGGTCGACGTGCTGATCGACGCGGTGCGCTCGGCGGTCCGCGAAGCGGGTGGGTGGCGCGAGCAGCTCCGCGCCGGAGTGCGCGCCTACCTGCGCACGCTCGCCGCTGAGCCGCGGTTCGCCCGGACCTACCTGATCGAGATCCACGCCGCTGGGCCGGCCGCGCTCCAGGCGCGCACCGAGGCGCTGCGTCGGTTCGCCAAGCGCTACGCCGCGGCGGCTCGGGAGGCCACCGCGAACCCGCCTCATCCCGACGCGCTGCTGATCCTGTGCGCCGGGACCGCGGAGCTCTGCGCCGAGCGCGTACGGGCGGGCCAGCACTCGCGGCTCGGCGAGCTCGAAGACGTTTTCTGCACCTGCGCCGAGGCCGTGCTCCTCGGCGCTCACCCCCCGGAGGACTGAAACGTGGACCTGACCTTCACCGACGAGGAAGCCGCCTTCCGCGACGAGTTCAGAGCGTGGCTCGCCGATAACCCCCCGGGCAGCCCGCCCGACGAGGAAGGCGGCCGCTTCAAGTGGGCCCGGGACTGGCAGCGGCGCCTGCACGAGGGTGGCTGGGCGGCCGTGCACTGGCCGGTCGAGTACGGCGGGCGGGGGGCATCGCTCACCCAGAGCGCGATCTTCTTCGAGGAGCTGGGCAAGGCGCACGCGCCGCTGCCCGCCAACACGCTCGGACTGGTGATGGGCGGCCCGACGCTGATGGTGTGGGGGACGGACGAGCAGAAGGAGCGCTTCCTGCCGGGGATCCTCTCGGCCGAGGAGATCTGGTGCCAGGGCTTCAGCGAGCCCGACGCGGGCTCGGACTTCGCGGCGCTGAAAACCCGGGCGGTCAAGGACGGCGACGACTGGGTGGTGACTGGGCAGAAGGTGTGGACCTCGGCGGCTCAGTGGTCCAAGTGGTGCATGCTGGTCGCCCGGACCGATACCGAGGCGCCAAAGCACAAGGGGCTCAGCTACTTCCTGCTCGACATGGAACAGGAGGGGGTCCAGGTGCGCCCGCTGGTCCAGATCACCGGCGACCCCGAGTTCAACGAGCTGTTCCTGGAGGAGGCCCGGATTCCGGAGGCCAACCTGATCGGCGGCGCGGGCAACGGCTGGAAGGTGGCGCTGACCACGCTCATGAACGAGCGCGCCGGACTCGGCTTTAACCTCCAGGTCCGCCTGCGCCAGACGCTGGACGACCTGATCGAGACCGCGGCCGGGGACGGCCGGCTCGAGGACTCGGCCCTGGCCGAGCGCCTCGGCGAGATGCACGCCAGGACCGAGGTCCTGCGCTTCCTGGCCTACCGCGGGCTAACCACGACCGAGAAATACGGCCAGCCCGGGCCCGAGGGCTCCCTGGTCAAGCTGCTGTGGTCGGAGACAAACCAGATGGTGACCCAGCTGACCCCGGAGGTGGTCGGGCCGGAGGCTCTGACGGCCGGGACCCGCTGGGCCTACGAGTTGCTGCGCGCCCGCGGCAACACGATCGAAGGCGGCACGAGCGAGATCCTCAGGAACATCATCGCCGAGCGTGTGCTCGGGCTGCCCCGCGCCGGACGCTGAAGGAGACCTGGACCATGCATTTCGATCTCAACGACGATCAACGCGACATCCAACGGACCGCCCGGGAGATGCTCAGCACGCGGTCGAGCTTCGAGCGGGTGCGACAAGCCGCCCAGGCGAAAGGCTATGACGAGGCGCTGTGGCGCGAGGTGTGCGAGCTCGGGTGGCCGGGGACCGCTGTGGAGGAGGCCCACGGGGGGCAGGGCCTCGGCCTGGTGGAGCTCGCCGTCCTGCTCGAGGAGCTGGGCTACGCGGTGGCCGTAACGCCGCATCTCGGCTCGGTCCTGGCCGCGCTCGTGATCCAGACCGCGGGCAGCGACGAGCAACGCGAGCGCTGGCTGCCGGGGCTGGCCGGCGGCTCGAAGCGCGGAGCCTTGGCCATCGCCACGAGCCCCGAGCTCGTGCCGGACGCGGCCGGCGCGGACCTCGTGGTGCTCGCGGACCCGGCGAGCGGCAAGGCGACGGTGCAGGAGGGCGGGGGAGAGGACGTGGCGTCGATCGACGCGACCCGCCGCTACGGCCGGGTGGACTCCGGGTCCGGCGAACCGCTCGAGGGAGATGTGCGAGCCGGGCTCGACCGGGCTCTGATCGCGGTGAGCGCGGAGCTGCTCGGCGTCTCCCAGCGTGCCCTCGACCTGACCATCTCCTACGTCAAGGAGAGAAAGCAGTTCGGCGTCCCGGTGGGGAGCTTCCAGGCCGTCCAGCACCGGGCGGCGCAGATGCTGCTCGACACCGAGGGTGGTCGCGGGGCCGTGTACTACGCCGCGTGGGCGGCGGCCGGCGCGCCCGAGCGCCTGGAGGAGGCGGCGGCGATGGCCAAGGCCTGGACCTCGCAGGCGGCCAAGGCGACGACCGCCGCGGCCATCCAGCTCCACGGCGGGATCGGGTTCACCTGGGAGGCCGACCTCCACTGGCTGTTCAAGCGCGCGCAACTGGACGCGGCCTTCCTGGGCGGGCCGTCAGAGCATCACGCGCGCCTGGCCCGGCTGGCCGCGCGCCAGCCGGCCACCGCCTGAGCCGCGTCTCGCTTACGAGCGGGCTGCGCCCTCGAGCCAGCGTTCGAGCGCGTGGCGCCCGACTGAGGTCAGCCGGCCGTCGGCGGCGATCCAGTCGTGGGCGCGCAGCTCGCGCACCAGGCCGAGCGCATCGCTCGGCCCTGGGCCGTCCCCGTGCGCCGCGAGCATCTCGCTGCCCGGCTCGATCGTCCAGCGTCCCGATTCGAGCGCGGCCAGGGCCAGCGCCTGCTCCTCGGTGGGCATATCGAGCGGGTGCGGGGCGGCCCCGCGGAGCGGGTCCCCGGGGGGCGGGTCCCCGCGGAGCGGGCCCTCGGGCTTGCGAGGCGCGGGAGGCCGCCAGTCGGGCATCGTGAAGTCCTCGCCGAAGCTCTCCACGCGCCGGCTCAGCCACGACGCGGCGCTGTCCACCCACTCGCGGGCTCGGTCAGCGTCGACGCCGATCGACTCCGCGATCTCGTCCACGTCGAGCTCGGCCATCCGGCGGTGCACCGACTCGCTCAGCTCGTGCGCGATCGAGCGCAGCGTCTCCTCGAGGTTCTCTTCCGGCTGATCTTCTTCGAACATGCAAAGAATGATCGCAGGTGCGCCAGGTCGGCCACGGCAGCGCGCCGTGGCGGGAGCCCACCCGCGGGTCAGGGCAGCGGGAGCGGGAGCGGGAGCGGCGGCAGCGGGGAGCTGGAGTTGGGCGCGGCGTGGACCATGCGATTGCAGCCCGGCAGGCTGATCGTGACCGGCGAGTCGGTCGTGATGTTGAGGGTCACCTTGCAGTCCACACCGGCGCGCCTGACCGCGATCGAGGCCGTGGCCACGTTCACCGCCTTGATGTCGATCGTGTCGCCGCGCGAGGAGGCGGGGGTGGAGCCCCACATCTTGCTCGTGCTCGCGTACTGAAGCGGGCCGAAGTTCCCGCCGGTCAGCGTGCCGTGCCCGAGCTGGGTGGCGGAGGCGACCGGATCGCCCACGCCGAACCCGTGCGAGAACGCATCGATCTCGGCCTCGGGATCCCCGGTCGAGGAGTTCGTGTGCGACTGGCTCGAGAGCGTTACGCCCGAGATCCAGTAGGCGTGGTCGCCGACGATGCCGAGGCTGGGTCGGTTGCGCTCCGCGTCCTGGACGTAGGTCACGTGCGCCGGGTTGCGGTTGACCTGCGCGGAGTCCAGGAAGGCTGCCGCCGGGGCGTACTGGTCGTTGACCGCCAGCTCGAGGTGGCTCGGGAACGCCGGCGAGCACTTCTGCGGGCTGGGGCTGGTCTCGCAGGGCTGGAACACGTCGGTCTCGTAGCGGTAGCCGAGCGCGTCGAGCGCGTGCGCGGTGCCTTCGTACTCGGACGGGTTGACGAGCTCGTCGCCCGAGTTGTTCCACATCAGCACCGGGATGTTTCGCAGCGAGGCCACGGCGTCGTTGTTGGACTCGGCGCCGACCGTGGGCTGTGCCCGAGCGAACAGGTCCGGGAACTGCTCGGCCAGCTTGAACGTGCCGATCCCGCCCATCGAGTAGCCGGTGATTTCCGTGTAGGCCGGGTTGAACCGGTAGCGCCGCGCCACATCGGCCCACACCTCGAACACGTCGGCCTCGCCCAGGCCCTCGTAGAACTGATCCGGGCCGCGGGCCTCCGGTGTGATCACGATCGAGGAGATGCGCCGGCGCCCGAACTGGGACTGGTTGCGGCTGGCCGTGTACTGGTTGTAGTTGGCCGATAGCGAGTGCAGCAGCAGCGTCATGCCGTAGCCGCCCTTCGGCGGGCGCCCCGGCGGGACGTAGATCGCGTAGGGCTGAATCTTCCCCTCGTACTCGGGCACGCAGGTCGATGGCTTGGTCGCTCCGTTCAGGCCGCATTGGTTGGAGAACTGGGCCCCCTGTCCGGTCTGGAAGTGGCTGGCCAGGATCCGGTCCATGAAGCCCGTCTTCGGGACCTTGGAGTTGTCGGTGGCGCGGCGGGCCAGCTTGGCGAAGCTGACGTTCACGAAGAATGCGGAGATGTCGCCCGACGCCAGCGCCGCGCCCTGCTGCGAGTCGCGCCACCACGCCGGGTCGATCACGAACGCGGTGTTGGAGCCGACCGCCGGAGGCGGCTCGTGCGTGCGGAACGCGACGTTGAAGAACGCCGCGGGATTGGTCGCCGTGCCCGCCCCGCCCGGATGCGTGGCGTCCGCGCTCGACTGCGGCAGCAGGTAGCGCCCGGTGGCCAGGTTCCACAGCCCGACCCCCATGGCCAGGCGGACCGTCGCGCGCCGGGGGTTCCAGTCCTTGTGGGGGACGCGTACGACGATCTGGCGCCGGCGCATGTCGACGTATACCTGGACGGCCGGACCGCGCACGGGTCGCCCGCCGGCGGCGTGCACGAGCTGGCCGACCATCCGCCGCGCGCCCCAGTGCACGGTGAGGAAGAGGCTCGCCGGCGCCTTCACGTTCGCGCCGTCCGGAAACGCGTACTCGTGGCCGGGTCGCCCGCCGATTGCGATCGAGAACGCCACCAGCTTGGGATTCACCAGCGTGTTCAGCGTGATGCGAAACGCGGTGGCGGTTCGCAGCGGTCGGACTCGGAACTCGACCAGGTCGGCCGCGTTGTTGTCATAGCCGGAACCGGTCGGGTACGTGTAGGTGCCGCCTGACCGGGAGAACAGATCGGCCAGGTTGGCGGACTTGGGATCGTTCGGATCGGCCAGGTCGTGGGCGCCGTGGTCGTCGTACAGGTAGTCCTGGTAGAGGAACTCGCCCTGGCGGTAGGCGGTGGCTCCGGACACGAGGATCGGCTGCGCGCGCCACACGCCGCCGTTCGTCAGCTGTGGCGCCGTTGCGGGCCGCTCGTAGAGCAGCGCCGGCCCGGGACGAGGCCCCGGGCCGGAGTAGAGCGAGGAACCGAGCGCGCTCGCGGGCAGGGCCCCGGCCAGCGCCGCCACGATCGCGACAACGGCGTTCCTCCGCACGGAGCCGGTGATACCCCTAATTTGAGACGAATAACCGTCAACGTCCCATTGATCCCCCGGCCGCGCGCGACAGGATCGCTGCCACGACCTCGCTCTTGGCATCGGCGTACTGCTGCACGTACGCCCACTCCCGCGCGGCCAGCGCGCGCTTCACGTGGGCGTAGTGCTCCCGGTCGGCCGGCTCGCTCCGCAGCCGGTCGCGGAAGCGGATCATCCTCGCGGTCTCGGGGCAGCCCGTGGAGAACACGTGCAAGTGCACGCCGTCAGCGCGGTTCGTGAGCATCCGGTGCTCGAACCAAGCGGGCTCGCGCACGCGGAGCGCGTATCCCGCCGCCTCGAGCTCCGGGATGTACTCGGGCTCGTCGCTCGAATCGCTCACCTCTAGGACGATGTCGACGACGGGCTTGGCCACCAGGCCCGGCACAGACGTGGAGCCGACGTGCTCGAGCCTCAGCACCCGAGCGCCGAGGGCTCCCCTGATCCGAGCCGCTTCGCGCTGGTAGCGCACCGCCCACCTGGCGTCGTACTCGCGGAGCTCGATCGGGCCGTCCAAGCGGCGCGGTGGCCCGACGGTGACCGCGGCCAGCCTTCGTTCATATGCGTCGTCACTCGATGGCGGGTGAGGATGCATCACAGCTCATAGTCTGCGCGCGGTAGGTTCCGCGTGGTGAGCGAAACACTCGGCGATGGCGACCCTGCGGCGCGATTCGCCGCCGCGTGGGATGACTTCGTCCTCGCGATCCGCCGCGCTCAGGCACGTGGTCAGCAGGCCTCGGAAGGCCTGACGCTCGCGCAGTACTACATGCTCGTGCCGCTCAGCGTCGAGCGCGCCATGCCCGTGTCGCGGCTGGCCGAGTTCGCGGGCGTCGCCGCGCCGACCGCCACCCGGATGATCGACTCGCTGCAACGAGCTGGAGCGGTTCGCCGGGAGCGCACGCACGACGACCGGCGGACGGTCCTGATCTCCCTCACCAACGCCGGGCGGGAGCTCATCCGCAGCAAGCAGGGCGAGCTCGCCCGGGGGCGCCGGCTGCTCTACGAGCGGCTCGGGCCGGAGGAACGCGAGCCGTCCGAGCGGCTGCTCAGGCACCTGGCTGAGCTGATCGGCCAGCTGTGAGCGCGGATGCCGGCCCGGCTTGCGCGTCGCGTGCGGCGCCGAGCTCCGCCTCCGGACGCAGCGCTGCGGGAACTCGTCCGGTGAGCACCGCATCCGCGAGCATCTGACCGATGAGCGGAGCGTGCTTGAACATCCGGTCCCCGGCGAGGAACAGCGCGCCCCCCGCCTCCCACAGGGCAAACCCGTCCGCGCTCCACGGGAGCGTGGTGATCCAGCAGTGCCGAGCTTCGAACGGGCGACCCTCCAGCCCCGGGAGGGCCCGCGCCACGTAGGCGCGGTTGCGCTCGGCCGTGCTGGCGAGCTCGTCCGGATCGAGCACGCTGCCGTCGTGCCCGACCGGCGTGTGACCCAGGCCGACCGCGTACGCCACGTTGCCCGGGAAGGGATCGGCGTACGAGGAGCCCTCTGTGAACGCGCCGCTCGAGTCCAGCAGGCAGGCAAGCCGCGCCGGCGGCTCGCCCTGAACGCGGTAGGCAAGCCGCACCTGAGCCGACTGCCGGAGTGGAATCTCAACCCCGGCGCTCCGCGCAAGCGCGGCCGTCCCGCGTCCGGCGCAGACGACGACTCGGTCGTGCTCGGCCACGCCCCCGCCGGCGCGCAGCTCCACGCGTCCAGCCAGGGGCCGGACCGATAGAACCTCGTCGAACGCCAGCCGCTCGCCCAGCGCGTCGGTGAGCGCGACGATCGCCGCGCGGGTGCGAATCGCGCCGCCGTCCGCGTCGAGCATCGCCGGCCCATCCCACTGGACCAACACTGGAAGTCGCCGCGAGATCTCGGCCCCGTCGACCGCCTCGACGTTGATGCCGCCGACCTCCTTCAGAAGCTCGAGCCGCCGCGGGGCATCCGGGCCGATCGAAACCACCCCATCACGAGACAAGAGCTCGCGTCCGAACCGTTGCTCCCACTCGCGCCACACCCGGCGCGCCTCCCGTGCGAACGCGATCAGGCGGCGATCCTCGTGTGCATGACGGAAGATCCGGGACTCCCCGCCCGACTGACCGTTGCCGGGCACACCCCGCTCGTAGACCACCACGGAGGCCCCGCGCTCGCTCAGCGCGTACGCGGTGGCGAGGCCGACGATGCCGGCACCCACCACCCCGACATCGGACGCCACTACTGCTGGCCGGCCTCGGACTCGTCCTCTGAGCTCTCCGGCGACTCCTTCGAGGCACGTTCGGCCTCGCCCTCGGTCACGCGGTTCGCATCCGACTCCTGGGTCGGTGCCGGCTCATCGCCGGTCTGCTCCTGCGTCTTCTCGCTCATCGCTCCCTCCGCATTTGGCTCACGCAAACGCTCTACCCCGCCGCTGCGGGAAGAATCGGCGGCCGTGCGGGGTCCTTGCTCTCGACACGGCAGCGTCCGGTCCGAGGAAACCACGAGGTGGGAGGAAGTCCATGGCTCATCTGAGCACAACCAAGCTGCGGGTCGGAATTGCCGCCCTGGCACTGGCGTCGCTCGCCGCCGGCTGCGGCAGCGCCAGCAGTTCGAGCACGACCAAGAACGCCGCGGCCAGCACGCCGCAACCGGTGTCGACCACGGCGGCGCCGGGTGTCTCGGTCGGCGCCGCGAAGGGATCGACCGGCACCTACCTCGTCGGCCCCTCCGGCCGCGCGCTGTATCTCTGGGTGGCCGACACCGCCAGCCAGTCGAGCTGCTCGGGCTCTTGCGCCAAGGTGTGGCCGCCGCTCCTGACGACCGGCGCCCCGGTCGCCGCAGGCGCCGTCGCGGCCGGCGAGCTGGGCACGATCTCCCGCTCCGACGGGACCAAGCAGGTCACCTACAAGGGCCACCCGCTCTACTACTTCATCGCCGATCACGCCGCCGGTGCGACCAAGGGCCAGGGCAGCGACTCGTTCGGCGCGAAGTGGTGGTTGGTAGCGCCCTCCGGCACGGCGATCACGTCCACCGGCTCCGCCACCGCCGCCGCGGCGAAGGCCTCGCCGTCGGGCTACGGTGGGTCCTCGGGTTCCGGCGGCTCCTCCGGCAGTGGATCCGGCTGGGGCTAGCGGGTCCGGAGCGAGCGCATGACGCAGTTGTTGGCCGGCGCTCGACCGGCGCCGGCCGCCGCGAGTGGGGCCGATCGGCTTGGCGGCGCGCCCGCGCGACCCATCGGACCGTGGGCGTTCACTGCGTTCGCGCTCGCCTCGTTCGGAGGACCCCTCGCGCTCGCCGCGCTGATGGCGCCCGGCTTGGCCGCCGGCACGGCCAGTGCCTCGGCCGGCTTCGCGATGCTCGCCGCGGTGGTCGTGTTCGGGTTGCCCATCGCGATCTGGCTTCGCTACTCGCGCCACGTTTCCGGCGCGGGCGGGCTGTACGCCTTCGTCGAGGCGGCGGCGGGGCGCAGGGTGGCCCTGGCGCAGGCGGCGATCTGGACGGTTAGCTACCTGCTCTATGTCGTCTATACGAGCGTCCAGATCGTCTACGACCTCCTGCCCGGCGTCCTGCCCGGCGAGCGTCGCTACCAGACGCTACTGGCGCTTCTGATTCCGTTCGCGCTCGCGGGCGTGATGGTGGCGGGGCGCGCGGCGACGCTGTTGGTGATCGGCGCGATGGCCGTGAGCCAGCTGGCGCTGGCCGTCGCCCTCGCCGGGGTGACGCTCGCGCACGTCCCCGTTCACGCGTCGAGCTTCGGCCTCGGCGCGCCGGTCGGCGCCACGGCCAAGGCCGGCGCGCAAGCATCGCTGCTCTACATCTGCGGCGGCCTGCCGTTGTTCCTGGGCGGCGAGCTCGCGACGCCGGCGCGGACGATCCGGCGCGGGTTGAGTACGGCCTACCTCGTGTCGGCGGCCGTGGTGATCGCGGCCGTAGCGCCGCTGGCCTCCTCGCCGGGCCTGTTGGGCACCGATGTGCCGGGGGTCAGCGTCGCGCAGCAGTCTTCCACTGCGGGACTTAGCAAGGCGATCGGCATCGGTGTCGCCGTGAGCACGGCCGGTGTGATCCTGTGCGAGTACGTGGCGCTGACCCGTCTAATGCACGCGATCGCCGCATGGCCGTTGCGTCGCATCACCGTCGGCCTCGCCGCGCTGGCCGTGCTCGTGGCCCCACTCAGCCTGATCGATCCCCAAGGCTTCTACGACTCCCTGCTGAAGCCGTCGCTGATCGCGCTGTGGCTCAGCCAGCTGATCGTGTTCGCCGTCTATCCACTGTTTGCGGCGAAGCAGCGCCAGCGGCGGCTGCCGGCGTGGGCCCTATCGATCGGCGCGAGTGCGCTTGCCGTCTACGGCCTCGTCACCGCGATCCAGCAGGCCGGAAGCTGACAGCCGGCCCAGCCGTACGGGTCAGCCGCGGTTGCGCGCGCTCGCGACCGTACCGGCGTCGCCGAAGCGATCCGGCCGGACGCGCTGCTCTGGCTCCATGTGCACGAGCACGGTGGTACCGGGCAGTCGCTCGACGATCGCATCCTGCACCCGGTGGGACAGCTCGTGCGCGCGCTCGAGGCTGGTACCCGAGGCGAACTGAAGGTGCAGGTCGACCTCGTGGTGACTGCCAACGTGGCGAGCCCGGAGGTCGTGGAATCCGACCACTTCCTCGCCGAGGAACGACTCGACCACGTCGCGGAGCTGCTGGAGCTCGTCCTCGGGGAGCGTCTCGTCGGCCAGTCGCCGCCCCGCGCCGAGCAGGATCCGCACGCCGGTGACGCTGATCGTCGCCGCGACCAGCAGCCCCACCGCGGGGTCGATCCACTTGACGCCCGTCAGCTTGATCAAGACCAGCGACACGAGCACGCCGATCGAGACGAACGCGTCGGTGCGCAGATCGGCCGCGTTGGCGGAGAGCGCCGCCGATCCCGTGCTGCGTCCGGTCCGCTTCAAGTAGCTCGAGACGAGCAGGTTGATCATGGCGGCGGCCGCCACCACGCCGATTCCGATTCCCACGGAATCGATACGGGTCCCGTTGATGAGCCGCCTGATCGCCTCCAGCGCGATGAAGGCGGCGCCGAGGAGCAGCAGCAGCGCCTGCGCTCCCGCGGAGAGGTCTTCGAGCCTCTGGTGCCCGTAACGGTGGCTCGCGTCGGCGGGCGCGTCGGCCTTGCGGACCGAGGCGAATGCGATCGCCGAGGCGATCAGGTCCATCAGGGAGTGAACCGCGTCGCTGAGGATCCCGACCGAGCCGGTGACCACGCCGGCCGCGACCTTGAGCGCGATCAGGCACGCATTGGAGAGGATCGACAGCAGGGCGGCTCGCGGCTTGAGCGGCGGGGAGCTGTCGAGGCTTGGAGCGGACGCGTGTGCCATGGCCCTACGGAGCGGTGCTACCCCGGGACGGTACGCCAGCCTGGGAGTTTGCTGTCGGCGGAGGCCGCCGCGCCTCAGGGCGCGGGCGACCAGGAGCCGCTCGCGTACTGCCGCCTCGGCCCGTGACACTCGACGTCGCGCCAGTACGGGTACCTGGCGCAGCGCCAGCTGCCGACGCGGCCGCGGAGCCGAGCATGGCGCGGCCAGAACGCCGCAACGACGCGCCGTGCGGTCGAGCACGGCGTCGCGCGCCCGAACGCGGTGCCGCCCGGCAAAGATAGGTAGGAACCCCTCACTTGAGATACGGATTGTTACGGATGTTCGATCGCCGGCGAGCTGCCACGGTCCAGGCATGCGCTAGGCAAGCGCGGGGGAGGTGTTCGAGTCCACATGACTCGGCGCGGTCATATTGCAAGCGCGGCATCGCGACCCGGGGGGCGGGTCGCGGTGTCGCCGACCGCGCCCCGGCGCTCGGCCTGAGCGGCCCGCGCTCGGTCAGCTGCCGACTGACTGCGGCTGATCGGCGGCGTCGTACAGCGAGGAGCGGTCCACGGACGCCACCGAGGTGTGACCCGTGAGCGCGAGCGCCACATCCATGTCGGCCGCGAGCACCTTCAGCACGTGCCGCACGCCCTTCTCGCCCCGTGCCGCGACGGCCCAGGCCCAGCCACGCCCAATCAGCACGGCGCGGGCTCCGAGCGCGATCATCTTGACCACGTCGAGCCCGGTACGAACGCCGCCGTCGACCAGCACCTCGACCTGGTCGCCGACCGCGTCGACCACGGCCGGCAGGGCCCGCGCGGTCGAGGGGGCCGAGTCGAGCTGGCGGCCGCCGTGGTTGGAGACGATCACGCCGTCGACGCCGGCATCGACGGCGCGGCGGGCATCCTCGGGATCGAGCACGCCCTTGACCACGAGCTTGCCCCGCCAGTGCTCGCGCAGCCACGCGAGGTCATCCCAGGTCACGCTCGGGTCGAACTGCTCGTCGACCCACGAGCGGAACGCCGCGGGCGTGCGGGCGTTCGGCACGGCGGCCTCGAGGTTGCCGAACGTGAGCGGCCGGCCCGCCACCGGGACGTCTCGCAGCCACCGGAGGTGCGCGACGAGATCGAGCCCGCGCAGCACAGTCGCCCAGGGGGGCGGGCTGCCGACGAGCGCGTTGCGCGTGTCCCGATGGCGAGCGCCGGGAACCGCCAGGTCGATCGTCAGGACGAGCACCGGCGCGCGCACGGCCTGCGCGCGGGCCATCAGGTCCTCGGCGTAGCTGCGATCGCGCATGACGTACAGCTGGAACCAGGGCGGGGTCGAAACCGCCTCCGCGACCTCCTCGACGCTGCAGATCGAGACCGTCGAGGCGACGAACGGGACCCCGGCGTGCTCCGCCGCCCGCGCCGCCTGGACCTCGGCACGGCGCGCGAGCATCCCGCCGAGTCCGACCGGTCCGAGGATCACCGGCAGGGGCAGGTGCTGTCCCATCACCGTCACCGAGCGGTCGCGCTCGGTGACATCGCGCATCACGCGCTGGCGCAGCAGCACGCGCTCGAGGTCTGACACGTTGGCCCGCATCGTGCTCTCGTCATACGCCCCTCCATCGACGTAGTCGAACAGCTGGCGGGGCAGCTTGCGGCGGGCCAGCTCGCGGTAATCGAGCATCGTCGCCGGCGCGAGCCTCAGGGGGCGATCCGGACGCATCCTCATCTGCGCGAGCCTAACCGAGGGCGCAGCGCCGAAGCGCCATTGACCTGGAAGGATACGGCGGCCATGATCGCCGGCCTGCACCTGTCCCACCACCCGCAGCAGCGATGAACGGCGCCCAGGCCCTGATCCGCACGCTGGTGGACGCCGGCGTGCGTACCTGCTTCACGAACCCCGGCACCTCCGAGATGCACTTCGTCGCGGCGCTCGACTCGGTGCCGGAGATGCGCGCCGTGCTCGCGCCCTTCGAGGGCGTGGCGACCGGCGCCGCCGACGGCTACGCGCGGATGTCCGGGTCGCCTGGCGCGACCCTGCTGCACCTCGGTCCGGGGCTCGGCAACGGGCTTGCCAACCTCCACAACGCGCGCAAGGGAAAGGTCCCGATCGTCAACATCGTCGGCGACCACGCGACCTACCACACCAAGTACGACGCCCAGCTCCAATCGGATATCGAGACCGTGGCGCGCAACGTCTCGCCGTGGGTTCGCACCTCCCAGGACACCCGCGAGCTGAGCCGCGACGCCGTGGAGGCGATCGTCGCCGCCAAGGGTCCGCCCGGGCAGGTGGCGACGCTGATCCTCCCCGCCGACGTCTCGTGGGGAGAGGGGGCCGAGCCCGCGCCGGCGCCGTCGGCGGTCGATCCGCCGGTGGCCTCGAGCGAGGTCGTGGACGCCGTGGCGCGGGTTCTCCAAGGCGGCGAGGCGGCGGCGATCCTGCTCGGCGGCCGCGCGCTTCGCGCGGCCCCGTTGCGCGCGGCGGCGGCGGTGGCGGCCTCGACCGGGGCCAAGCTCCTGAGCGAAGTGTTTCCCACGCGCCTCGAGCGGGGCGCCGGGCTGCCGCCCGTGGAGAGGCTCGCGTACATCCCCGAGCTGGCCTCGGTCCAGCTCGCGGGCCTCAAGCACCTGATCCTCGTCGACGCCAAGGCCCCGGTGTCGTTCTTCGCCTACCCGGGCCGCAAGAGCTACCTCGTGCCGGAGGGCTGCGAGGTCCACGAGCTGACCCAGCCCGAGTCCGACGTGCTCGGCTCGCTGGAAGCGCTGTTTGAGGCGGTCGGCGCCGGCCAGGCCGAGGTGGCGACGCAGGCGGCCGGGCGGCCCGAGCGGCCGAGCGGCCAGCTCGACGCCGAGAAGGCGTGCCAGGCGATCGGCGCCATGCTGCCCGAGGGCGCGATCGTCTCCGAGGAGGCGGTCACCTCGGGGGTGACGCTCGCCTCGAGCACCGCGGGCGCACCACCGCACGACTGGCTCACCCTCACCGGAGGCGCGATCGGCCAGGGGCTTCCGGTCGCGGTGGGCGCCGCGGTGGCCTGCCCGGACCGCCCCGTATTCGCCATGGAGGCGGATGGGTCGTCCCTCTACACGATCCAATCGCTGTGGACGATGGCGCGCGAGCAGCTGAACGTCACCGTGGTGCTCTTCAACAATCGCTCCTACGCCATCCTCAACATGGAGCTCGCGCGGGTCGGCGCGCAGACCAGCGGCGAGAAGGCGAAGGCCCAACTCGATCTGGGCCGACCCAACGTCGACTTCGTCAAGCTCGCAACCGGCCTCGGCGTCCCGGCACGCCGCGCCGATACCGCGGAGGAGTTGATCGACGCGCTCCGGCGCGCCGCCGAGGAGCCCGGGCCGCACCTGATCGAGGCCGTCATCCCGACCACGTTCAGCCCGCTTCAGCTCCGGGCGATGCCCTACGCCCTGCGAGCCCTGAGCGCGCTCCCGCGGCCGCTCGCCTCCGCGCTCAAGCGCCGCTTGTATCCCTGAGCGGGCTGGCCTCGGGTCGCGGGTGGGACGCGGTCATGCGGCCCCCGAGGAACCTGATCTCGGCGGCGTTCTCGGTGCGACCTGCACGTCGCTCTCTCTCCTAGCTCCGGGCATGCTCGTAGGCGGCGATCAAGACCCCCGTGCTCGTGGTGGAGCTCTCGAGAAGCCGCAGCGTTGCGTGGGTGTCGCCGGCGAACAGCCGCCGTCCGCTGCCCAGCACCACAGGAGCGATCGTCAGCAGGTACTCGTCGATCACGTCGGCGGCCATCAGCGAGCCGATCAGTACGCCGCTGCCGATGATCACGAGGTTGGTGGGCGAGCCCCGCTTGAGCTCCGCCACGGCGCCCGGAACGTCCCCGTGCAGTAGCGTCGAGTTCGGCCAGTCGAGCCGCGCGTCGGGGTTGCTCGACGCGACGAACTTGCGCGTGTTGTTGAACGCGTCCTTGAACGGGCCGCCCCGCGCGTTCCACGTCGTAAGCAGATCCTCGTAGGTGCGCCGCCCGAACAGGAACGCGCGATCCTCGCCCATCCACTCGCCCATCTTGGCCACGATCGTCTCGTCGCTGTACGGGATCGCCCAGCCGCCATGCGCAAACCCGTCGCGCGTGTCCTCGTCCGGACGGCCCGGTGCCTGCATCACGCCGTCGAGCGAGATCCCGTTCATCACGATCACCTTTCCCATCTGCCGTCCTTTCGGTCGCGCTGGCGTCTTTCGCAGATCCGCCTCTGGTGGATTGCCTCTGCGGCCCTTTCACCCCCTACACGAATGCGACCGCCGAAATCGACGCCGGCGCCCGAAGATCGACCGAGAATGCCTGCCGATCGCGAATCGACGGCGGGCGGGTCGGCCCCAGGAAGAGCGCTGTTGCCCCGCGCCGGCGAGGCCCTCGACTGAACGCGCCCGGCAGGATTTGAACCTGCGACCTTTCGCTCCGGAGGCGATACCGCAGTAGCTGGGACAAGCCATTTTTTGCCTGGAAATCGGCCCAATCCGAGCACGGTGGCCGAGGGGTCGGTTTCAGCCAATTTGCGACCATTTCGGCTGTAGACCCCTGAGCATCTCCGGGGGGCTATTCACAAGGCGCGCGGATCGGAGAATTCGAGGCCGAGCTTCGAGTCGCATTGAAGCCGTGAGACTCGCCCCAGGTCGACGGCCAGCATCAGCGCAGGCGCAGCCTACACCCTGCCGCTCCGCCGCGGGATTACGAGAGCGTCGACGACCTCGCTGCGGACGAATCCCGGCGCCTGAGCTTCGTCCGATCCGGTAACGCGACGAGCGCGCGCGTCGCCGCCCGCTCGCTCAGGAACGCGGGTCTCGGCGCTCGTCCGGGTAGCTGGCCGGCGGTAGCAGGTAGCGGGGTTGTGCTTGGTCGCTAAGCGAAAGCGCGCTCGACCGTGCCGAGATGATGGAAGCGATCGTGCCGAACGATGTGGTTCGGGGAGGCGCGGGCCGCTGTGCGCCGCCATCGCGGTCGACGGGTCGCTGATCTTGCTGGTCTAGGTTGCCTGGCTGATTACCGGGTTGATCGCCGGGCGGCAATCAGCTCGAGGGCGTGCTGCGGAGTCTCTGCCTGGAACGTCTCCAACGGGATGCTGGCCGGGCCGTCAGGCCCGTCCGCGACGTACAGCATCGGCTCAGGCTCCAACATCATCAGTACGTTGTGGCCAGCGCGGGCCAGCTTCGCGGCAGCGGTTCCCAGCAAGATCGCAGGGTAGGTCGAGCGCGCGAACGTGCGGCTGAGAGGATCCAGCGACCACGCGGAGTAGCTGCCCTTGGGCGGCGGGTCATCGGCAATTGGCACCGCGCCGATGACCTGCCCGAACAGGGCGATCCACAGGATGGCCGTGTCGTCGTGTGTGTCGATCCACAACCGATACCCGGGGGGGTTGTACGGCCACGCCTCATCGACCGGCGGGTAATGCGTGCGCTGTGCAAACCGCGGTGCCTCGTCACCCAGCAGATCGCGGCTCAAGATGCTCAGCCTGGCGACTGTCGAGCCAGCCGTCGCCGTAAGCCTCCCGCGCACAGGCCAGCCCCAGCTTCGCCATAAACCTCGACCACACCGCCGGCGGGGTCGGCCTCGCGGCAAACTCCCGAGCCGCACAGGCCAGTGCCAGCGCATCGCGCGACGGCTCACCCTCAAGTCCTAAACCATCAGCGGTTAGCCGCGCAAGCTCCTGCTGTGTTGGAGGATCGCTTAGGCCGGCCGTCTCCGCGGCGCCCGCCGACAGCTCCGCCTCGTACGTCACGCCTGATGCGCCGATCGTCACGTGCACAACCCCGCCGCCGAGTACGGCAACCGGAACCGACACGGCTCCGGTCGGCCTTGACGCGACCGTACGCCGTAGGCGTTGCGGAGCAGCTGGACCAACGGGTCTCGGGGAAGCCACGTATCCGCTTGGGCATTCGCGATCGTATTGCAGTCGTCGCAGACTTTGTCATCGACCCAGGCCCCGCCGATACTCGCTGGCAGTACGTGATCGCCACCGTACGAAACGCGTCGGCAGGCTTCTCCACAAGGCAGTACGTGCATCGGGTCACGAGCACCAGTCTGACACCCGCCGAGACGGTTCTCGGCCTATCACCGCCGCCAGCGGGTCTCGGTCAGGCTGCGGATGGCGTAGTGACGCGATCAGCGGGAGGCGCGGCCTGCGCGAGCGCTGGTCCAGCCGCGCAACCTGGTCCAGCCGCGGCTGACCGCAGCGCCGCCGAGTCTTACGTCGCCGATGCGATCGCCCGATCTGAGGTGGTATGAGCCGAGAAGCGATCATGCAGACAGCGTGTCGGATGCTTGAGTTCACGGGAATCCGCAAGTCCCATAGGAACCCTGATGACGGCCGATGCCAGTGACCGTACTTAGGTAGAAGTCGCGAAGGACTGAGTTCGGCCGACACTTGTGGCGGGCGCTCTCGCTCTACAAGGTCACGGAGGGGATCTAGCTCGCTGCAGCACAGCGCGTTCAGGCAGTCTCGACGCAGGCGAAAAGCCCAGTGAACTCTCCGACCGCATCCCGGCGGATGTCTCGAGCCTGGGCACCCGGCGAGCGTCAGGATCTGGCGGCATCCCTCGTACCAGCGCCAGCAAGAAGTTCCAAGACGTCTTCGACAACCACATCAGGCCGTCGCCCTGGAACTCGATTGCGCATCTCGATCCGGACGCCGACCCGCTCGCGCAGGACGGCTGGGACGACGTGCAGCGGGTCTTGAGGTGCTGCCTGGGCGGCGAAGGATGAGTCGGCGGCTCCTCAAGGAAGAGCGCAACCGCAATACCTGGCGCGCTTACGTAACCTTGCAGCGAGATGGCACATGCACCTGCCCTTCCGCCGAACCTCCGGCAGGCACACGCAATCCCGAAGCGTTGCACATCGGGCCATTCGCTGAGTACTTTCGGGATTCCTAGTGCGCAGCTCGCAGCCTTTCTGGTCGCGCGGAACCCGCACGCACAACGTCTCCTTCCGCCGGTCGAGCCAGGTCATCTCGTACCATCGACCGGTTGCCAGCCAAGCGCGGGCCTGGGATGGAGTTCCACGCCTCCCACTATCTGCTACAGGCTCGGAACACACCTCGGGAAGCATACGAGCGGACGGGACTACAGCTCACCCTCATCACGCTCGGGGACGAATTACATCGTTGCAAGTTCTTCGACCATGCGCCGGAACTCGGATGGTTTACCAGCTCCGGAACAGCGCGGCTCATGGCAACCAGTTCAAGTTCACAGGTAGCGGCAAGAAACGGCTCAAAGCACATGAGGCTCACAACCGACTTGCCGCAGCGAAGACCAGCGAGTTCGAGATTACTGAATCGCTCGACGGCCAACCCGTTCTCTTCGACTTCATGGAACGCGCGGATGTACTCGAACTAATGATTAGCGTCGGCCTCTATCTGATCCGGAAGGGGAACGGCGAACCGCTGCGGCCCTGGTGTCGCGCTTGAGGCAAGGCTTTGCGACTTCACGCAGCATCGTCTTCGCCCCCTACTGGTTGTGGATCGGCTCGTCCGAGACCGCCGCGACATTGGTCAGGAGCACGGTCACCTGCGCCGACCGCGTCGCCCGCCGGACCTGACGTCGACCTCGTACGTGCGCGAGTTGCCGGGCCCCGCGTGGAGGAGGTCTCGCTCAAGCGACTCGCGGCTCGTCGGCACACGCAGGATGTGACCTCCGCAGAGGTATATGAACGCCATCGCGCAACGGTAGAGCCGCCCGCGGACGGAACCTCGCTTGCGCGCGAGCCTGACGACGGGGGCGGGCGGCCTGAGCCGCCCGGCCCTCTCCTCCGGCGAGGGCCTCCGCGGCTGCTGCCCGGCGCCCGAGGCGAAGGTCTGTCTCGAGTCTTCGCGCAGAAATCTCCGGAAGGCGAGGTGTGTAAGACCCTCGACCCGAAGGAGATTCACGAGATGAGCACCGGAGAGCACACGACCCAGGCCTTGCGCGGCTGTCCGAGGTGCGGACGACGTACCTCGCCACGATCATGGTCGAGCGGGACCGCGAGGTCGCCGCGATGCGCGTCAGCCCGCACTACTGCGGCACGCCCGGCTGGCCGCTGCTGATCCTTCGCCCGTCCCGATCGCGCCGTGACGAAAGCCGTATTGCGACCCGGCGCTGTCGGCGAGCGCATATACCCTTTAGAGGTAAGAGATGACGCCGCTCAATCCCGACGCAAACACAGGCCTGGAAGCCACGCCGGGGCCCGGTGCAAAGACCTTCTTCGGTCCGATTGTCGAACGCGTGCTCAGTCCTACCGCTGAGCTCCTCGGCGAGGGTCTAAAGGGCGGACTCAGAAAGGATGGGAGAACATCTCTCGAATCTTCAGCAGGGCTGATGATCGTTTGACGGAGGAGCAGCGAGCAGGCGGATCCGTGCCGCCCAAGGTTCTCAAGGCCGTGATGAGCGAGGGGGCATTCTGCGACGACGAGTTGGCGGCCAGCTATTTCGGCGGTGTGCTCGCCTCATCGAAGTCCGAGATGAGCCGCGATGACCGCGGCGCGGCACTCGCGGCGCTGGTCGGGCGTCTGTCGACGTACGAGCTCCGAACGCACTACCTCCTGTACGCGCACGCGCAGCGCCGGCTCGCGGCCAATCTTTCAACTTCGGTCGCGACACCGATCGACAGGCGCATCGGCGCGTGTACTTGCCCATGCAGCTCTGGGTCGAAGGCATGGAGCTCGCCCCAGAGGAACACCTCATGGTGGGCGACATCATCAGCGACACGGTTCAGGGGCTACTACCGGAGGACCTGATCGAAGTTCCCTTTGGATGGGGAAGCAAGGAGGTCTTGGGTCCCGTCAGGTTCGCGAGCGACGACCGGAACGGTCTGGCAGCCCAGCTGAGACCGCTCGAAGTGCAGCTTTTCGTCTGGGCGCACGGGATGAAGTCGTCGCCTTTCGCCCGCTTCCTCGACCCGAACACCGACTTCTCTATGCCTCGCATGCCCGAGCTCAAAGACGGCGCGATGTCGATCGCGGACATGCGCGCCCTAGATCGTCGAGAACGCGGCACCGGCTCAGGTCGCCGACGTTCAGCCTGAGGGCAGTCAGCCCGATGCGGGCTGAAAGCGACCTTTCATACCCTCACGACGACGTCGCAGCCTAACTACCGGCGCGGGCGGCTCCAGCCCCTCGACCATCGCCGCCAGGTCGGCCTGCCTCACCCAGTTCACACACCACACACACAGCCGCTCGCGCTGCTGTCGCCCTACGCCTCTCGCTACGGCATCGTCGTGGATGAAATCCTGAAGCTACACACTGACGTAATTTTCGTGAGCCTGAACTACGACACGCTGCTAGACGGTAAGCTTGCGTCTACTCGCCCTTGGTGAGGCTCAACGATTACCTCCACAGTGACTATGGATGGTCGCTGCTCAAGCCACATGGCTCGGTGCATGGTACGTCGAACAGCCGCTGCGGTTCGATCCCAAGGCGCCTCCGCCGGACATGGTGGTCAGGGCGCCAATCGAGTGCGAACCGGTGCTCGGACTGACGCTTGCGCGAGTCCGCGAGTCGACCGTCCACGGAGCATGGCATCACGACGCGGTATCCGGCGCTTGCCCTCCCCGACGGTCCAAAGGACCAACTCGTTTGGCCGCCTGAACCAAAGGGAGCGATTGGAGGGGTCGCTTCGATCGTCGCCCGAGATCCAATTGCTGGTGTTGGGCTATCGCGGGTTGGACACTGAGGTCCTCAGCCTCATCGCCGGCGGCAGTCAAGATCCGCCGAATGACGGTGGTCAAGTCCGACGGCAAGCACGCGCTCGACGTCTACGAGCGATTCCTCGCTGCAGGCGTCGAGCCGATCTGGAACAACGTTCGTGACGAGTAGTTCGAGGCGTGAGTGGCCGGGGACGGGCTACGGATATCGGCCGCTGAATTCTATCGACGCGCAGAATTCGTCGCCGAGCCAGACCAGCTGCGGCAACGGATCGCTGAACGTGGAGCACAGAGCGCCGCATCCCGAGCCTCTGAGGCCAGTCGATCATCGATCAGCAGTTCTGACAAAACCTCGCTGTACCGAGTTATGCGGACGCCATTTCGGTCGCCACATGAGCGGGAACGAAGCCCGACGACCCGGATAGGGATCACGAGCGCTTTCGCCTGCGCCGACGCGCCCGGCGAGCTGCCCTTTGGCGACGTTGCGCGGCGTGGTTGATGTCGGGCTCGGTGTGCCCGACGGCTATGCAGAGCAGCGATGATGTCGTCGGCCGATCGCGTCACTAGAGTGTCCGGGTGGCAGCAACCTCCGCGCGGGCGATCTAGTCCTGGCGCCACTGCTCCTTCGACAACATGCGAGCAGCTACGGCAGCTGTCGCCGCGAACTGACGCCCCTGGGCGGTCTCGAAATCGGAGTCCGCTGCGGCGAGCTGTCGCGCGCCCGTGTTCATCCTCGTGCGTATAGGCCCGGATGCCCAGTGGGCGATCCGCAGCGGTCCGCCTGGCGAGGAGCAGGTCGGTCAGCGTTAGTGATCCACTTGGTGTTCCAGTGGTGGCGGTAGTCCAGCATCCGATCGCGGCGTCACATGCATATTCCGCGAATCGTCGTCGCTGGCGCATTGGTGGTCCTCGCGCTGCGTGGAGGGGGCGCTCTGAATCTCTGGTTGGCTGCCGAGACATCGGCCCCGAGGTGCACGGCGGTTTCCCTCGCGCCACGTGCGACTTGGCCGAGGCGCTAGCCGATGAAGGCCACTCGGTTCATCTGCTGACCAATCTCTCGGCAGAGCGCGTGAGAGTGCCGGGGGTCTCGATCATTCGGCTTCGGGCCCCTGCCAGCTGTGGGCCATTCGCCGACGCGGAGCCTGAATCGGCGCTGCACAACGTCCAGCATGCTTCCGCCGTCTACCGGGAGGTCAGGCGCTGCACGAGGACGAGCAACCGGTCAGCGCGGTCCTCGCTCCGCTGTGGCGTTCGGAAGGTGTCGTCTGTCTGCTCGACCAGCGGTTCCCGACGATTGTTTCGTGCATGACCTCGTTGCGAACGCTCACCGAGGTAGAGGATCTACCGGCTCATGCCCGAGATCACGGCGCACCTGGCGCTCGAGCGAGAGGCGCTCCTCCGGAGCCGTTACCTTCACGCGCTTACGGAAGCGGTGCTGGCAAGACTGTGCGCGATTATCGGCTGCGCCCTGACGCACCGTCGTGATCAAACGGACCTGCACGACCGCCGGCGATCCCTTCACATGCGGTGCGTGGTGGCACGGCCGAGATCCTCTTCGTGGGGCAGATCGAGCATCGAAAGGGGTGGACACACTGTTGGAGGCAGCCAGTCGGCTAGCGGCTGATGGCGTTGATGCCCACTTCACGCTTGTGAGCCGGGCGCCGTCAGAGCCTTCACGACCTGTTCGAGCACTTAGTCGCCGCGCAGCCGCGTTTGCGCGAAGTTGTCGATTTCGCCGCGCCGTGCCCGATCTCGAGTTGGATCGCCTTTATGCGGCATCCGACGTAGTGTGCGTGCCGTCGCGCTATGAGTCTCACGCGGTTGTGCTCGTCGAAGCCATGATGTTCGGCAAGCCCGTCGTACGTGCGATGCGGGCGGGATCGGCGAGGTCGTCGATGCGGGATACAACGCGCTCGTCTCGCGGCCCAACGCCGCTGCCGAGCTGGCCGAGTCACTGCTCGCTTGGCAGAGATACGCGCTCCGCGCCACGCTCGGTGCAGCTAGCCGTGAAGAGTTGAGCAGCAGTTCGAAGCGCGGAAGGTCGCTGAGCGCATGCTGTCCTTCGTGGAAGAGATCATCGCGCTCCACCAGCGCGCGGCTCCTATGCTGAACAGCGTCGAGAGTCACTGGCAGGGCTTCTGCGCCACACGCTGGCCGTGTCTCCAGAAGACGCTGTCGCGATGGCGCGCGATCTGCTCGATCCTGACGAGCGAACGCTCCGTCGACTGGAGACGGTCGTCGTCCAGTTCCTGCTGCCCAGGCTCGCACGCCGACGCCGATGGCTCAAGTTACAGCGTCATGTTGACCCACAACCTCCGCGACTTCTGCATCGAGCGCTCAACTCCCTGCAGCTGCGCGCTTCGCCGGTGCACACAATCGTGATCAACACGACTCGCCGAATGAGCAGCGGCCAGGGTTGCGGAGGCCTGGCGAAACGCCCTGCGACGCCGTGCTTTTTTAGTATTTCAATCTTGGCTGCGCGGCGGACGACGGCGAGGGCCGATCTGACCGAGAGCGAGATCGTGCGCTTGCTCGACGACGATGCCGAGCTGCTTCCGGGCGCGCTCGATCATGTGGTCGCGCAGTCGACGCGCACTCGGACGCCGGCGCGGTGAGCGCAACGGGATCAGCCCGACGAGATCGTCCACCATTCCAGCAGATCGTTTGAGCGCCGCGATGGATTGCTGCGTTCGACCTGATCGGTGCTGGCGCAACATTCGAGCCCGACGCTGTGCCACCGAGCGGCAGGGCTCGTCGGTACCCGAACGGCAGTGCTGGTGCGGCGGGAGCTGTTGGAGGAGGTCCCGATCGATCAGCGGATGGCCGCTACTACGAGGACAACGAGTGGTGCTCCCGCTCGCCCTCGCGCGTTCCGGTGCGTTTCGCCGCTGCCGCGAGGCGCTCGCGCTGCGTCGTCTCCTTCCGAAAAAGCCCGTGGCTTTTCCGTCGAGCCCGCGGTTCGCAGTCGGCGCCTGAACACTGCGCGCGCTTCTATGAGCGGCACGACGTCCTTCTGGCGCCCGCCGTGTTCGACCTGGCGCCTGACCTTCGCGCCGACGACGCACAGGACGTAGCTGGGCCCGACGCTGATGAGCTGATCGCTGCCAAGGCCCCGACTGGATCCGCAGGCGTGGATCGCCGGACCTCGACGCATCCTCACGATCAGGCAAGCGCGAGCCGAGCTCGCGCGCGCAGCCGCAGAGTAGCGCATCTAAGACAGGCGATCGACTCGCAGGCAGGAGAGATAGCGTTCTGC
Source organism: uncultured Solirubrobacterales bacterium (assembly GCA_963818675.1). Lineage (GTDB taxonomy): Bacteria > Actinomycetota > Thermoleophilia > Solirubrobacterales > Solirubrobacteraceae > Palsa-465. Next base: position 155,834 of record CAWFTE010000004.1, on the reverse strand, counting down.
ACAAGCAGCACGAGACGCTAGTCGCATCGAGGAGAGCGGTGTAGCGCTGCGCAGCCGAGTCCTGCCGATCTGCGTCTAGCTGCTCGGTTCGCGCCATCTCGAGCCCTCACAGTTGGACGACAAATCCCCGCCAGGATCCTCTCGCTCCAGCCGAGACGCGCGCAATGACCCTCGCTGCAACGATCTAGATGAGCAGCAAACGCGGCTCGGTCGAGTCGGTAGAAGTGGTGTAGCTCGCGCCCGGGGCCGGAGATAGTTCCGGCCACCGTGGCGCTCATGATCTTCGGTCTGTTCCACGAGTCCGACGAAGGAGACACCACGATGGCCGAGCTCAGAGTTTGACCGCCCGCGAGGCGGTGCAGGAGGTGCTCGCGTCAGAGCACGCCGATGTGCTGCGCGAGAGCGTGGCGTTGATGGTCCGGGAGCTCATGGAGCTCGAGGTCGCGCAGCTGGCCGGCGCGGAGCTCGGCGAGCGCGCGCCGGGGCGCGGGAGGCGCAGCGCAACGGCTACCGGGCGCGGCGCTGGGACACGCGGGTGGGGACGCTCGAGCTGCAGATCCCCAAGCTGCGGACGGGCAGCTACTTCCCCAGCTTTCTGGAGCCGCGACGGCGGGCCGAGCAAGCCCTGGTCGCCGTCGTGCAGGAAGCGTACGTGAACGGCGTCTCCACGCGCAAGGTCGACGGCTGGTCGAGCAGATGGGGATGCGGGGCATCTCCAAGAGCGAGGTGTCGCCGCTGTGCCGCGTCTCGACGAGCAGGTCGAGGCCTTCCGCGAGCGGCCGTTGGCCGAGGCCTACCCGTACCTGTGGCTGGACGCGAAGATCGAGCGGTCCGCGAGCGCGGCGGGGTGCGCCAGAAGGCGCTGGTGATCGCCTACGCCGTGCACCAGATCGGGGTCCGCGAGGTGATCGGCCTCGATGTCGGCGAGGCCGAGACCGAGGCGTTCTGGCGCGAGTTCCTGTCCTCGCTCAAAGCGCGCGGGCTGCGCGGCGTGCGGCTCGTGCGTCTCAGACTGCCACCAGGGCCTGCGCAGCGCGATCGCCCAGGTGCTCGGGTGCCGCTGGCAGCGCTGCACCGTGCACTTCCTCAGAGACATGCTCGGCCACTGCGAGCGCCAGACCAGCCGATGATCGCCACCGCGATCCGCCAGGTCTTCCGTCGCCGACAGAGGCGAGGAGGCGCGCGAGCGGCTCGGCGAAGTCGTCGCGCGCCTCCAGGCCCCGCGCCGAAGGTCGCCAGGCTGCTCGAAGACGCCGACGAGGACCTGCTCGCGTTCTACGCGTTCCCGCGCGAGCACTGGCCCAAGCTGCGATCCACGGATGAAAGTGTCAAGGCCGCGGCTCGGATTTCCGGGCCGTGTTCGAGTCGTGCTCCCGTGCTTGTGGCGGAGGGGTGTCTGCGAGAGGTGGTCGCTCGCCGGCAGGATGCCGGCGAAACGCGGGTCCGGATGGGGTCTCGTCGGCAGCGTTTGGGCGTGCGAGATCCTCGTCCTCGTGGCACGCCGTTCGCCGGCAGGCTGTCTGTCGGCGCTAGGCTTAGCTGAGGGCGTGGTCGACCCCCGAGCGAAGCGCAGGTTCTGGGACTGAGGCCTGCCGCGCAGCTTGCCCCGCAGAGGGCCTTTTCAGTCGCGTCCCGTTGGCGGCGGCCACGCCCGGCTCCCTCTTGGACGGGCCGTTGGCTTGCCAGTCGGCGACTAGCTGGCGGTATGCCCGCTCGCCCTGCTCGGCGAGCTCACGCTCAAGCCGGCGGACCTCCTTGAGCGAGTAGCGGCGGCTTTGCCCTTCTGGCCGCGGCGGGAGGGCATCCCGGCGCGCAGCTCGAGCGCCGGAGCTTCTTGTCGGTCAGCGACGGGCGCGCGAACGCGTAGTCCTCGCCGCGCTCGATCATCGTCCAGCACAGCACCGCGAGCTTGCGGGCGGTCGCGACCACGGCGATCTGCATCCCGCGGCGGCCGCGGACGCGTTCATAGAAGGCGCGCAGCGGCCCCGGGGTCTTGGCCGCTGCCCAGGCGGCCTCGACCAGCATCCCGCGGCGTGCGCACGGCCCTGCTTGGTGATCCGCCCGTGGCTGGCCGGCTGCCCGCCGGACTGCTTGACCCGCGGGTTCAGACCCAGATAGGACACCACCTGCTCGGGGTGGCGGAAGCGACGGAAATCACCGACCGCCGCGACGATCGACAGCGCGACGGTGGCGTCGACGCCCGGGATCGTCATCAGCCGCTTGACCTCCGAGCTGCCGAGCGCGACTCGGCCCAGAGCGGCGTCGATGATCCGCAGCTCCTGAGCGTGGAAGTCCAGCTGACGCAGCAGCGCCTCGACCGCGAGCTCCTCATCAGCCGGCAGCGGCTGATTGGCCAGCCAGCAGCGACCCTTGATCCCGAACAGGTCCGCCGCCGGGCAGCGCGGGATCAGGTTGCGATGCAGAATCGCCTGCACCTGGTTCTTCAGCCGCGTGCGCTGACGGACGATGTGCGCCCGACGAGCGACCTGCCGGCGCAGCGCCTGCGTGTCCTGATCAGCGACCCACACCGACGGCAGATAGTCCGCCGCCAACAACTGCGCGAGCACCTCGGCGTCGACCTTGTCGGTCTTGACCTTCGCCTCGGCGATCGCCCTCGTCTTCTGCGGGTTAGACACCATCACCCGCGCGACGTGCGGCTCGATCAGCCTGCACGATCGCGTGCGTGTTGCACGTCGCCTCGATCGCCACCTCGTCCTCCGGCGCCGAGGCTGTCGGCGAAGATCCGCAAGCCCTCGTCGGTCAGCGCGATCTGCCCGGCCTGGCGGACCAGCCGTCCTCCCACACCGCGACCTGCGCGAACTCGCGATGCACGTCCAGCCCGATACATCTGCGTCCCATCACGAACCTCCACAGCTGGTTGATGATCATGGGAGCCAGGCGGGCGAACGACACCTACGGATCCGCGCTCAAAGCGCCTCCGGGCAAGTCGCAGGGGCGGCCAACTACTAACTCGCGCTCGAAGCGCATCGAATAAGACCGGCCTGCCCAGCCTGCGTTCGCTCCCGGATGCCCCGCGACCCGGACGGTCGCACCGTACTCACCGACCCCGAAGCGCTCAACAGCTGCAACGGCCCGGTCGCTGGGCGCGGCGGCATCTAGCGCCTTTCATACCGGTTACCAACCCGTTCGAGCGCTTCAACCGCGAAATCGGTCGCCGCACCGACGTCGTCGGGATCTTCCCCGACGAGCGCTCGCTGATCCGCCTCGCCGGCAGCTCCGATCGAGCAGAACGTGAGGGTTAGCCAACGCCGCTACCTCTCAGACCACTCCATCCGCCAAGCCTCTCTCCGCCGACGGTCAGGAGCAGATCGCTCGAACAACAACGACAAGGGGATCGAATCAAGCCCGAGCAGCAACGACGTCACCGACAACAGGAGCTACACACGAACGCGACTTGACGCAGCGCCGAACCAACCAGCGGACTTAGCTTCCACGCCAGCGGAGTTGCAAGCTTCCCGCCAGGCGGAGCGATCCGACGCCGTCGCCGTCGAGCGCTGCAGCCCAACTCGCCGCTAATCAGCGCCGTTTCTGACGAGTTTCCATTCGGATAGCGAAGCAGCAAAGCAGCCCGGCCGACTCCGCACACACGCGCAATTCGCCGAAGAGCGTTAGTTGCGGGCGCGACGAACTCGCTGCTTCCTCGGCCGGCGTCTATCAGCGGACGCTTCACCACAGCTTAGCCGCTGGCGCCGCGCGTCGCTCAGCGACGGTAAGCGCTCAGCTCATCGCGCCCTTTCAGAGACGCTCCCTGTCGCCGATCGCGTCGCGCAGCTGAACTCGATAAACCTCAGCTACCGCACCATGGAGATGCCGGATAGCTCGTCCTGCACAGCAGTTCCGCAGTCGGGAGGGGAGTTCCAGTGGGGGTCAGTGCTGCCAGCGGAGCAGAAGTCCACGTTCTGCGGGATCGCGAGTGACAGCCCAGCTCCAGTCAGAGCCATCGAGACGAGTTTTCTCAGCTGCGCGGCCGAACGTTGCCTTAGCCAGTGACCTTCGGTAGTTTACGCGATAGCAACGTTACAGCGGGGAGCGGAGTTGACGTGAGCAGCCGAGGTCAGTTTCCGGAGTGGGCAGTGACGATCGCAGCGCTAGCAGCGCAGCTCGTCCTAGCAGTCGGCTCAGCGTCGCCAGCGCCACGAAGCTAGTCGACCGCCGAGCGCCACCGAAGCGCTGCGGATTTCAGCGTCCCGGATCTCGCCGCTCACGCCAGCCGAGGTTGCTTCCACTGACCGAGCTGACCGTCGCCGTCAGCCTGCTCGTCCCGTCAGCAGCGTTCTAGTTCACGCTCAGCGCGACCGCGATACCGCGGTGTCCATCGTCGCCATCGCGCAGGCTTGAGCCGCCGACGAGTACCCGACTGCCTGCTTCAGACAGCTGCACTCGACCCCGGTGGACGCGAACGCTGCTGCGAAACGCCGAGCTGATGCAGTCGCAGCAGCTGCCCTAGCAGCGAGCCCAGAGCACACGAGCTCAGCCCGTCGGGATGGCGCAGCTCAACGCCGTCGAGTTAGCACTGCTCAGCGCCACAGCCGCGCTGACCTTTGCCGTAGCCGAGCAAGCGTAGTTTTGTCAGCGCTGTTTCGCCAGCACAGCCAGAGCTCGCTCGACTCGAAGCCGCGGAGCGCGAGCTGCAGCTTCCAGTCGACGCTCCGTCGACGGCACGCAACAGCAACAGACACGGCGAAGTCTACGTCAGCTCGCCGCGCCGTCGTTCCAACTGCCGCGAGTCAGCGGAAGACGCTCACCCTAGCAGAGCTTCTCGAGCAGAAGTTGCACGGCTTCTGATCTTCTCCGATCCCAGCTGCGAGCCAGCACAGCGCTAGCCCCAGAAGTAGCCGACTAGCAGCGCGAGCACACCGAGCGCGGACGATCGCGAGCTGAGCCGAGCAGCGAAGAAGCAAACCGAGTCAAAGCGCGCGAGTTCAGATCGATGATCTCGCGCTCCAGCTTGCCGGAGAAGTGGCACGCGCTTACCAAGCAGCAGAACGCCGACCGCAGGCTTATCTCAGCGCAAAGCTGATCGCGAGCCGTGGTGAGCAGCGCCGAAACCAATCGCGAGCTGAGCAGAGCGCGACGTCTCCGAGATTCGAGCTTCTACAGGCCCAGCAGCTCCAACCCGCCGCGCTCGCGAAGAGAATCGCGCCACCGCTCGCTGACTCTCTGCAGTCAGACGGACGCCGACTTGGAAGAGTCGACTTAAACAGCCACGAGTTCTCTCTGTCGAACTTGCGCAGCCAATCAGTAGCGCTTCAGTTCTGAGCCCGAGCTGCAGATTTGCACGCGCTGCTGTCCGATCTGATCGACTGAGAGCGCGCTCGCAGTTCAGCAAGCCGAGCCGTCGGATCTCAACCAGCAGCAGCGAGGAGAACCGAGCGATGAGCTGCGCTCGCGCGTTGGCTCGAACAGAAAACCATTACCAATCAGCTGTTCAGCACCGCAAGACCCCGTCCGCAGTGAGATCGATCACGCCGAGCGCATCGAAACGACAATCGCAGTCAGCTAGCTCGCCGTCCTCCAACTCCTGTCAGCTAGCGCACCAACCCTCACACCGGAAGCGCCATCACAGCCTGTTAGTCACTCGCCAGCCACGAAGCGCGAGCTGCAGAAGCGTTACACCACGCTGCAGCTGCGATCAACAGCGATATCACACAATCATCGCTAGCTCACAAAAAGCCAACGCGCCAAACTTCACGAGAGACTGAAGAAAATCAGAGCCAGCTCGCCGCGCTTCACCACACGATCTCGAAGCAACAGCGTCCCCACAACCGTGATCGACCCTCGATTCTAGCGCTCGCAGCAATAAGCGATTTTTCTTCTGCCGGAAAACGCTCGTGAGGCAAGCCAAGCCACCGTGCCAGCATTGCGCTTCCAAACGTTAGCAAAAGCAATCGCCAAGTGATGAAGCTCAGAGCAGCCAAACCCAAACCGAGCGCGCACTCAGAAATGAGCTTCTAAGAGAGACGGTCAGCCTAGCTAAACGATCTCGCAGTTAGCGTCGCTCGCGACAGCTTCACGCAGAGAACAGCTGCGATCGCAGCTAGCGCGTAGCAGCCACCCTGATCCCCGATCCGTTCACATCCACCGCCCTAGCAGAGCTTCCAACGCTGCGCAGAAGTTCAAACGCGTAGTCACCTAGCTGCGCTAACCCAGTAACCAAAGCTAAACGTGAACAGCTATAACAGCTGCAACCCAGCAAACAGATGCTCACCTATGGCTTCTCAACTTTCCATAGCGCCAACTTCCGAGTAGTGCAACAACCACAACCTCTGCTATGAAACTGTAGCAGCGACAAAGCACTTGCGACAACCAGTTCAACTGCAACGCGTCAAGCTGCGCAAACTCATTTCATCGCAGCAATCTAATCAACTAACTTCGCTGAGCATTGCAACACGTTAACCAACAACTATTAACCGCAGTGTGCTCAGTAACACTAGCGCCTTCAACGATGCCCAAACAACGCAGCAACTGCTGCCATGCCCCGAAGCTGCCAGAGGCTAGCAGCGACCCCTCAACCAAACAGCCAATCAAATTGCAGCCAATCGAAACAGTGGCTGCAACAACGTCTGCACCAACCCCGCCCACAAACTCCGCCAACTGCAGCAGCTGCTAGATGCGCTGCTCACCTAGCGAAACTGCACCAACAAATTGCACTGCAAGAGAGTGCTGCAAAAACTCGCTAACTGCTGCAACAACGCCTTGTCAACCCGAAGCTAGATAATTCCAACTGCAACAATGCAGCAATGCAACCCAGCACAGAGATGTGCATCGAAGCAGCTGCAGTGTGAGCAATCTACAACAAACCAACAATTCCCTAGCACCAACTTGCATCAACTGCAACCAACAAATACAACTGCAAGCTGCAGCAACTTGCCACCGGCAGGTCCAGTGCTGCGACGGACAGTGCGTCGACACCTGGAACGCCTGCAGCGACACCGGCGGCTACAACGCCACCTGTCAGTGCTCTGCGGCGTGCTGGCGGCCAGGAGGTTTCGTACTGCTCGCAGACGTCCGCGTGCGACCCCAATTACTGCAACTGCCGCTTCACGAACGGTGAGTTGCCAAGCTGCGCATACTACATCTGCGGTCAGCGGACCACAGTACATTCGTCGTCGACGCTTCCGCGACCCAGAGTGGGATGACGACGAGTGACACTTAGGCGTTTGGCCCCCTGAATGACCCCCCGGGGCGTCTGCATCGCCGTCGACACTCGAGACGCCGATCGGCACTCGCCTGAAAAGGCGCGCATTTACAGGGACTTTGTAGCGCGCCCGGCAGGATTTGAACCTGCGACCTTTCGCTCCGGAGGCGAACGCTCTATCCCCTGAGCTACGGGCGCCAGTGACGGGTTCCGCTCCGGTGGGGGAACCCCGAGGGGAGAGCTTACCGTGGAGATCGCGATCATCTCAGACACGCACATGCCCCGCGGGGCCCGTCGGCTGCCCGAGGAGTGCGTGGCGCGGCTGCGCGGGGCCGACCTGATCATCCACGCCGGCGATCTGATGACCGCCTCGGTGCTGCGCGAGCTCCGGGAGCTGGGGGAGGTGGTGGCGGTGCACGGCAACGCCGACGACTTCGAAGTGCGGGCGCTCCTGCCGGAGCGGGCCGTGATCGACGTCGCCGGCGCCGGGATCGCCGTCATGCACGACGCCGGTCCGGCGCGGGGACGGCTGGCGCGAATGCGCAAGACCTTCCCGGACGCCGATGCCGTGATCTTCGGCCACTCGCACATCGCGCTGCACGAGCGAGACCAGGACGGGTTTCAGATCTTCAACCCGGGCAGCCCGACCGAGCGCCGGCGCTCGCCCCAGCACACCATGGGCCTCGCGCGCGTGCGCGCGGGCAGGGTGACCTTCGAGCTGATCGCATTGGCGAAGTGAGGCCTTCGAACCTGGCGCTTCGACAACTGAAGCCATTTGAACTCGCTGAGAGCGACTGCAAATGGCTTCAATCAGCCGCCGGCTGGCAGACTGACCGCGGCATGGACCTGTCGCTGTTCTTCGCCGGCACCGCCGGGTCGATCCCGACCGCCCGGCGCGGCCTGCCGGCGGTCCTGGTCCGGCGGGGGGCGGACCGGATCCTGTTCGACTGTGGCGAGGGCACGCAGCGGCAGCTGGTCAGCTCCGTCGGGCTCACGGACCTGACCGAGGTGTTCCTGACCCACTACCACGCCGACCACTGGCTGGGCCTGCCGGGACTGCTCAAGACGTTCGACCTGCGCTCGCGGGAGCGCCCGCTGGCTGTGCACGGCCCGCCCGGGCTGCGCGAGCTGCTCGCGCTGGCGCTCAGGGCCGCAGGAAGGGTCCGGTTCGAGCTCCAGCTGATCGAGCTGGCACCCGGAGAGGTGCTCGAGCGCGACGGGTACAGCATCGCGCCCGTGCTGGTGGCGCACCGGTCCCCCGCGTTCGGCTACGTCGTGTACGAGGACGAACGGCCTGGCGTATTCGACCCGAGTGCGGCGATCGAGCTGGGCGTGCCTCCCGGACCCGAGTTCGGGCGCCTGCAGCGTGGCGAGACGATCCACGGGGTCACGCCCGAGCAGGTGATGGGCCCGCCGCGACCGGGACGGAAGATCGTGATCTCCGGGGACACCCGGCCGTGCGAGACCCTGCGGATCGCGGCACACCGGGCCGACGTGCTCGTCCATGAGGCGACCTTCGCCGAGGACGAGCGCGCCCGGGCGGCCGAGACCGGCCACTCCACCGCCGCCCAGGCAGCGGCGCTGGCCCGGGAGGCGGAGGTGACCGTGCTGGCGCTCAACCACTTCTCGACCCGGTATCCCGTCGCCGTTCTGCGCGACGAGGCGCGCGCGATCTTTCCGCGCACCCTGCTGCCGAGGGACTTCGACACGATCGAGGTGCCGTTCCCCGAGCGCGGCGAACCGGAGCTCATCCGCTGGCGCGAGGGCGCCCCGGCGCCCGAAGGCGACCCAGGGCCCGAAGGCGACCCGGGGCCGGAAGCGCGCCCCGGCGCCGGAACCGGCGCCGTGAGGCGCACCTCGATCGAGCTCGTCGAGACCCCGCGCCTCGTCTGCGAGCGGATCCGGCCCGAGCACGCCGAAGAGCTGGCGCCGTTCCTGCTCGACCCGCGGGTGGTGCGGGCGCTCTGGCCCCACGACGAGCCCCCGACCGAAGAGGACGTGGTCGCCGGAACGTCGGCCAAGATCGACCACTGGCAGCGCTACGGCTTCGGACTGTGGCTGCTGCGCGACCGCGAAACCGGCGCGATGGTCGGCCGCGGCGGCCTCCAGTACACCTATGCCGCCGGCCTGAACGAGGTGGAGGCGGCTTGGGCGGTCGTCCCGGAGCGGTGGGGCGAGGGGCTCGCCACCGAGCTCGCCGGCGCGGCGATCGAGGTCGCGTTCGACGTCCTCGAGCTGCCGTGGATCGTCGCGCTGACGCTGCCCGGAAACATCGCCTCGCGCCGGGTGATGGAGAAGACGGGCTTCGCCTATCAGCGCGACATCGACTACGCCGGCCTGCCGCACGTGCTCTACGAGCGCCGCCCCGACCGGGACTGACGACCGAGCGCTCGGCCGGGCGATGCCGGGGGTCGACGACCGCGCGCTCGGGCGGCGGGTGACGCCGCGGGCGCTGTTACCCTCCAAACAGTCGGCCCCTTTAACCGAGTCCGGTGAGGCTAGGAAGGAGCACGTTGGATGCAGGCTGCCACGGTCGTGCTCGACCGGGATGACATGCGCCGCACGCTCGTGCGGATCGCGCACGAGATCGCCGAGAAGAACGCGGACGGACCGATCGCGCTCGTGGGGATCCACCGCCGCGGCGCCATCCTCGCGCAGCGGCTGCACGTGCTGACCAGCGAGCTGCTCGAGACGCCGGTCCCGCTCGGCTACGTCGACATCTCGTTCTACCGCGACGATCTGGCCATCCGCCCGAGCGGGCCGATCGTCCACGCCACCCAACTGGACTTTCCTCTCGACGCGCGCACGATCGTGATCGTCGACGACGTGCTCTACACCGGCCGCACGGTGCGCGCCGCGATCGGCGAGATCTTCGACTACGGGCGCCCCGCGCGCGTGCAGCTCGCCACCCTGGTCGACCGCGGCCACCGGGAGCTCCCGATCCGGCCCGACTACGTGGGCAAGAACCTCCCCACTTCCCAGGAGCAGCGGGTCAACGTCCTCGTCGAGGAGATCGACGGCGAGGACGCCGTGACGGTCGGCCCGGCCAGCGAGCCCAGGAGGGCGGCGGCATGAGCGGCCTGCCCAGGCACCTGATCTCGATCGGCGACCTCGACCGGGCCGGGATCGAGCGCATCCTCGACCGGGCTGAGTCGTTCGCTGAGGTGGCCGGCCGCGAGATCAAGAAGGTCCCGGCGCTGCGCGGGCGCACGGTGGTCAACCTGTTCTACGAGTCGAGCACCCGCACCAGCTCGAGCTTCGAGCTGGCCGCCAAGCGCCTCTCCGCCGACGTGGTCAGCATCCGCTCCGCCGGCTCGAGCGTCGACAAGGGCGAGTCGCTCAAGGACACCGTGCAGACGCTCTCGGCCTATGACCCGGCCGCGCTGGTGATCCGCTCGCCCCACGTGGGCGCAGCCCAGCTCGTGGCCGGCTGGATCGACGCGGCGGTGATCAACGCGGGCGATGGCAAGCACGAGCATCCCACCCAGGCGCTGCTGGACGCCTTCACGCTCAGACGCCGGCTCGGATCGCTCGACGGCGCCTGCATCTGGATCGTCGGCGACGTGCTGCACTCGCGCGTGGCCCGCTCGAACATCCTCGCCTTCACCCGGATGGGCGCCGAGGTGACCGTATGCGGGCCGCCGACGCTGATCCCGCGCGAGATCGAGGCGCTCGGATGCAAATCGGCCACGACGCTCGACCGCCTCCCCGAGGCCGACGTCGTATACGTCCTGCGCATGCAGCACGAGCGGATGCGCGACGCCTTCGTCCCCTCGCTGCGCGAGTACGCCAGCCGCTACCAGATCAGCACCGAGCGGCTCAGACCGGGCCAGCTGCTCATGCATCCGGGCCCGGTCAACCGGGGAGTCGAGATCTCCGGCGAGGCGATCGACTCGCCCCAGGCCCTGATCGGGGCCCAGGTCAAAGCCGGGGTGGCGGTGCGGATGGCCGTCCTGTATGAGCTGCTCGTGAGGGCCCCACACCTGGCGGCGGTGGCGTGATGGCGCTATACCAGCGACCCGGCGAGCCTGCCAACCTCCTGATCACCGAGGCCTACGTGCTCGACCCGCGCGCCGGCCTGGACGAGCCGCACGACATCCTGATCCGCGACGGCCAGATCGCCGAGCTCGGGTCCCCCGGCTCGCTCACGAAGCCGGACGGCGCAGACACCATCCACGCCGCCGGCAAATACGCCTTCCCGGGCTTTGTCGACCCCCACGTCCACCTGCGCACACCCGGCCAGGAGTACAAGGAGGACATCGCCTCCGGCACGGCGGCGGCCGCCGCCGGTGGCTTCTGCGCAGTGATCGCGATGCCGAACACCGCGCCGGTGGTGGACGAGACGCCGATTCTTCGCTCGCTGACCGACCTGGCCAGCCGAGAGGCCCGCATCCCCGTGGGGTTCCTGGCCGCGGTCACGCACGGCCTGCAAGGGCGGGAGCTGACCGAGATGGCCGAGCTTCGCGACGCCGGCGCGCTTGGCTTCACGGACGACGGCAAGCCCGTGGTGTCGGCCGGGATGCTGCGCAGGGCCCTCCAGTACCAGCGCCTGGCCGGCGGGGTCATCGCCCTGCACGAGGAGGACCCCGAGCTCTCCCGCCAGGGCGTGATGCACGAAGGCGCGGTCTCGGCCCGGCTCGGCCTGGCCGGCATCCCGTCGCTGTCGGAGTCCACGGTGATCGCCCGCGACGGCGCCCTGGCCCGCTACGAGGATGCGCGCGTCCATTTCCAGCATCTCTCGTGCCGCGAGTCGGTCGACGCCCTGGCCCGCGCCAAAGACCACGGCGCCCAGGTCACCGGCGAGGTCACCCCGCACCACCTGACGCTCACCGACGACGTGGTGCGCACGCTCGACAGCCGCTTCAAGATGAACCCGCCGCTGCGGACCGACGCCGACCGCCGAGCCCTCGTCGACGCCCTCAGATCGGGTGTCATCGACTGCATCGCCACCGATCACGCGCCCCACGCCCGCCACGAGAAGGAGGTCCCGTTCGAGGAGGCGCCGATGGGGACCACCGGGCTGGAGACCGCGTTCGCGGCGATCTTCACCGAGCTCGTGGTGACGGGCGAGCTCGAGCTGGAGACGCTGGTCGAGCGGATGACCGCCGGCGCGGCGCTGTACGGGCTGCCGGTCCCGCGGATCGCGCCGGGTGAGCCGGCGAACGTGACCCTGGTCGACCTCGAGCAGAGCTTCGAGGTCGGCGCCGGCGGCTACGTCAGCCGTGCGGAGAACTGCTGCTTCCATGGCCGGACGCTGTACGGCCGCGTGTTGCTCACGGTTGCCGCGGGCACGATGGCGTTCCGGGCACCCATGCTGGCAGAGGCGCGCGCGCTGACGTGAGCGAGGCCACCGCCTACGTCCTGCTCGAGGACGGCACCCGCTTCGACGGCCTGGCGTGCGGCGCGGAGACGCACGCCACCGGCGAGATCGTCTTCACCACGGCGATGTCCGGCTATCAGGAGGCGATGACCGACCCCAGCTACGCCGGTCAGCTGATCACGTTCACCTACCCGCAGATCGGGAACTACGGCGTCTCCGCCGCGGCGATGGAGTCAGACGGTATCCACGCCCGCGCCGCGATCATGCGCGCCGCGGTCAACCGCAAGGACGCGCCCAGGGCTGAGCAGGCATGGCTCGACTGGCTGGCCGAGCACGGCATCCCCGCCATCACCGACCTGGACACGCGCGCCCTGGTCCGCCACATCCGCGACGCGGGCGCGATGCGCGGCGGGGTCTTCCCGGCCCGAATCGACGCGGGCGAGGCCCGCGAGCTGATCGACGCCGAGCCGCACATGACCGGGCGCGACCTGGCGCGCGAGGTGGGCACGCAAGCACTCGTCCGCCACCCGGGCGAGGCCGACGGTCCGCGGATCGCCATGATCGACACCGGCGTCAAGCGCTCGATCGTTCGCAACCTGAACGCACGCGGAGCCACGGTCGAGCTACATCCATGCGCGGTCAAGGCCGACGAGCTGCTGCGGGGTGGCGCCGACGCGGTGTTCCTGGCCAACGGCCCGGGCGACCCCGCGGCACTCGATTACGTGGTCGACACGGTCCGCCAGGTGGTCGGCAAGCTTCCGGTGTACGGCATCTGCCTGGGCCACCAGCTTCTGTGCCGGGCCGTCGGCCTTGAGACCTACAAGCTGCCATTCGGCCACCACGGAGCCAACCACCCGGTCAAGGACCTGACCACGGGCCGGACGGAGATCACCAGCCAGAACCACGGGTTCGCCGTGCTCGGCCCCAGCGGCGCCAGGACGATCGACCGCGACGAGCCGGTGCGCTGGGAGACCGAGTTCGGCGCGGCGGAGCTCACCCACATCAACCTCTACGACCGCACGGTCGAGGGGCTCGCGCTGCGCGACGTGCAGGGCGCCACGGTCCAGTACCACCCCGAGGCCGGCCCGGGCCCGCACGACGCACTGCACCTGTTCGACCGCTTCGTGGCCGAGATCGCGTCCTCCCACGTGGCCGCGTAGATGCCGCGCCGCGAGGACATCCACAAGATCCTCCTGATCGGCTCGGGCCCGATCGTGATCGGCCAGGCGGCCGAGTTCGACTACTCGGGCACCCAGGCCTGCCGCGTGCTGATGCGCGAGGGCTATGAGGTCGTGCTGGTCAACTCCAACCCGGCCACGATCATGACCGACCCCGACGTGGCCACCACGACCTACATCGAGCCGCTGCTCCCCGGGCCCGTGGCGCAGGTGATCGCCAAGGAGAAGCCGGATGCCCTGCTGCCCACGCTCGGCGGCCAGACCGCGCTCAACCTGGCCAAGGCGCTGCACGAGGACGGGACGCTCGAGCGCCACGGGGTCGAGCTGATCGGCGCCAACTACGACGCGATCGACCGGGCCGAGGACCGCGATCGCTTCCGCCAGACCATGACCGAGGCGGGCCTCCGAGTCCCGCGCAGCCTGATCGTCCACGACATCGCGCAAGCCAGAGCCGCCGTCGACGACCTGGGCCTGCCGTTCATCGTGCGCCCAGCCTTCACCCTGGGCGGCACCGGCGGCGGGATCGTCCGCACCGAGGCCGACCTCGAGAGAATCGTCGCGGGCGGCCTGAGCGCGTCCCCGATAAGCCAGGTCCTGCTCGAGGAGTCGGTGCTCGGCTGGGGCGAATTCGAGCTCGAGGTGATGCGCGACCGGGCGGACAACGTGGTGATCGTGTGCTCGATCGAGAACATCGATCCGATGGGGGTCCACACCGGCGACAGCGTTTGCGTGGCCCCGCAGCAGACGCTCACCGACAAGCAGTACCAGGCGCTCAGGGACCAGGCGATCACCGTGATCCGCGCGGTGGGGGTGGAGACCGGCGGCTCCAACGTCCAGTTTGCGGTCAACCCGCGCACCGACGAGATCGTGGTGATCGAGATGAACCCGCGGGTGTCGCGCTCGAGCGCGCTGGCCAGCAAGGCCACCGGCTTCCCGATCGCCAAGATCGCCGCGCGACTGGCCGTGGGCTACACCCTCCAGGAGATCCCCAACGACATCACGAAGGCCACCCCCGCCAGCTTCGAGCCCGCGATCGACTACTGCGTGGTCAAGTGGCCGCGGTTCGCCTTCGAGAAGTTCCCGGGCGCGGAGGCAGGGCTGACCACCCACATGAAGTCGGTGGGGGAGGCGATGGCGATCGGGCGAACGTTCAAGCAGGCGTTCGCCAAGGCACTGCGCTCGCGCGAGCTCGACAGCCGGCCGCAGTCCCCGCGGGACCGCGACGAGCTCCTCGGCGGGCTCGAACAGGGCGGGCCCGAGCGCTTCGACCACCTACTCGAGGCCCTCCGGCGCGGCATATCGATCGAAGAGCTCCGCGCCAGGACATCGATCGACCCGTGGTTCCTGCGCGAGCTGAAGGACCTCGCCGAAGACCCTGACGCCCCGTTCGCCGGCGCGCGCACGTTCAAGTCGGTCGACACGTGCGCGGCCGAGTTCGCGGCCGAGACGCCCTATTACTACTCGGGGTGGGAGCGCCCCGGACCGGCTGGGCCCAGCCATGAGATCCACCGGCCGGGCGACCGCCCCAGCGTGGTCATCCTCGGCTCTGGCCCCAACCGGATCGGCCAGGGGATCGAGTTCGACTACTGCTGCGTCCATGCGGCCGAGACCGTGCGCGAGCGCGGTCGCGACGCGGTGATGATCAACTGCAACCCGGAGACCGTCTCCACTGACTACGACACCTCCGATCGCCTGTACTTCGAGCCGCTCACGCTCGAGGACGTGGTCGGGGTGTGCGAGATCGAGGCCCAGCCGGATGATTCGAGCGCCGCCCATCCGGACGAGGCCGGACGCCGAGCGGGCGGCATGCTCGAAGGGGTGATCGTGCAGTTCGGTGGGCAGACCCCGCTCAAGCTCGCCGCCGCGCTCGACCACGCGGGCATCCCCATCCTGGGCACCAGCATCGACGCGATCGACCTGGCCGAGGACCGCTCGCGGTTCGGCGCGCTGCTGGACCGCCTCGGCTACAAGGCCCCGCCCTACGCCACCGCCGGCTCCACCGAGGAGGCCCTCGAGCGCGCCGCCGAGGTGGGCTTCCCGCTGCTCGTGCGCCCGAGTTACGTGCTCGGCGGCCGCGCCATGGAGATCGTCTACAGCGTCGAGGGACTGCGCGACTACCTGAGGCGCGCCACGCCCGAGACCGGCAGCACGATCTACCTGGATCGATTCCTCGAGGACTCGATCGAGGTCGACGTGGATGCGCTGGCCGACGGCGACGACGTCTGGATCGCCGGGATCATGCAGCACGTCGAGGAGGCGGGGATCCACTCCGGCGACTCGGCCTGCGTGCTGCCGCCCCACACCTTGGGCGAGGAGATGCTCGCCCAGCTGCGCGCCCAGACCGAAGGGATCGCTCGCGCGCTCGGGGTCCGAGGGCTGCTGAACGTCCAGTTCGCCATCCACGACGACGAGCTGTACGTGATCGAGGCCAACCCGCGCGCCTCGCGGACGGTCCCGTTCGTCTCCAAGGCGATCGGGATTCCGCTCGCCAAGTTGGCCACGCGGGTCCTCCTGGGCGAGCGCGTCAGCGACCTGAACGTCCCCGCGGACACCTCCAACGGCCACGTCTGCGTCAAGGAGGTGGTGCTGCCGTTCGACCGGTTCGCCGGCGCGGACTCGCTGCTCGGGCCCGAGATGCGCTCGACCGGAGAGGTGATGGGGGTGGCACGCGACTTCCCCACCGCGTTCGCCAAGGCCCAAGCCGCCGCCGGGGCCAGGCTGCCCAGCGAGGGCACGGTGTTCATCACGGTGGCCGACCGGGACAAGCCGGCGGCGATCGGAGTGGCGGCGGTGCTGGACGACCTCGGCTTCCGGATCATCGCCACGCAGGGCACGGCCCGGGCGATCCGGAGGATGGGGATCCCCGCCCAGGCGATCAACAAGATCGGCGAGGGCTCGCCTCACGTGGTCGACTGGATCGACCGCGGAGAGGTCGACCTGGTGATCAACACGCCGGTGGGCACCGGCGCGCGGACCGACGGATACGAGATCCGGGCGAGCGCGATCGCCCACCGGATCCCGTGCATCACCACGATGGCCGGCGCGATGGCTGCGGCCCGCGCCATAGCGGCCGCTCGCCGGGGCCGTCCAGACGTGCTCTCCCTCCAGGAGATCCACGCTTGAACGACGCCGGCGGGCGAACCCTCGCGCCCTTCGGCCGCCGCGCCGCGAAGGTCCTGGCCCGCGAGCAACACGGTGCCTACGTGGTGCTTCGCTGCCTCGATCCGACCGGGCCGCGTCCGGAGGCTGGGCAGTTCTACATGCTCGCCATGGCCAGACGGTGGGGCGGCCATGACGGCGAGCGGCCCTTTCTGCCCCGCGCGTTCAGCGTCCTGCGCGCGCCCGCGCACAGCTACGAGCTCCACTTCCTGATCGAGGACGTGGGGCCGGGTACGAAGCGGCTCGCCGAAGCCGAACCCGGCGAGGAGCTGCTGCTGGTCGGTCCCCTGGGCCGGGGCTTCACCACCCCGGCGGACTCCCGCGCCCCGCTGCTGGTCGGCGGCGGGGTCGGGATCGCGCCGCTTGCCATCTGGCAGGACCAGCTCCCGGAGGACACGGTCCCTCTCCTCGGCTTCCGCGACGTGGACCGCGCCGCCGGCTCCGAGCTGCTCCGCGATCCCGTGATCGCCACCGACGACGGCACGGTCGGGCACCACGGCCTGGTCACCGACCTGCTCCGTGAGCGGCTCGAAGACGGAGACGAGCTCACCGTCTACGCGTGCGGGCCCCCGCCGATGCTCGAGGTGGTGCGCCGCCTGTGCGAGCTTCACCTGGTGCCGGCCCAGCTCGCGCTCGAGTCGGGGATGGCCTGCGGCTTCGGCGCCTGCTTCGGCTGCGTGGTGCCCACGCGCCGCGGCTACGTGCGCCTGTGCGTCGACGGGCCGGTACTCGACGCCGGGGCGCTCGAGCTCGTGGGAGGCACGGGACATTGAACTTCTGCGGGATCGAGCTCGAGCATCCGGTGATCAACGCCTCGGGAACGTTCGACGCGATCGCCGCCCGCCGTGCCTTCGGCGAGGAGCTGATCGAGCGCTTCCCGTTCTCCGCCTACGTATCCAAGACGGTCACCGCGGCGCCCCGCCATGGCAACCCGCCGCCCCGTCTGTGGGAGCTCGGCGGAGGGATGATCAACTCGATCGGGCTGCCCAACAACGGCCTCGAGGGCTACCTGGCAGACGATCTTCCGGCGCTCGCCGCGCTGCCCGTCCCGCTGATCGTCAACGTGATGGGCTTCACCCGCGACCAGGTGGCCGAGCTGGCCGCCGCGTTCGCGGACCGCGACGAGGTCTCGGCGCTCGAGCTGAACGTGTCCTGCCCCAACGTGGAGACCGGACTCGTGATGGGCGCCGACCCCCGCGAGGTGGCAAAGCTGCTCGACCGGGTCCGGCCGGTGACCGAGAAGCCGCTGATCGTCAAGCTCACCCCCAACGCGAGCGACGTGCCCGGCGTGGCCCGGGCGGCCGAGGAGGCCGGCGCCAGCGCCGTCTCGCTGATCAACACGCTGAAGGGCATGGCCCTCGACCCCGTCTCCGGCCGGCCGTGGCTCGGCGGGCGGACCGGAGGCGTGTCCGGTCCCGCGGTGCGCGCAATCGCCCTGGCTCAGGTTGACGCCGTGGCCCGGACGGTGGCGATTCCGGTGATCGGCATGGGCGGAGTGCAGCGAGGTCAGGATGCGCTCGACCTGATGCGCGCGGGCGCTACCCTCGTCGCCGTGGGCACCGAGAGCTTCCGCGATCCCGCCGCCGGCGAGCGCATCGCAGGCGAGTTGCTCGAACTTCTCGCAAACACCACGTTTGTCGGCGCGCCGGAACGGGCACGCGACTAGCGCGGGCGAGGCCGTTCCAACCTAGTGCATAACGGCACTAAAAGGCCCTGCAAATGTGCGCGATTCCCCGAACCTTCCTCGACGATCCTCGACCTAAGCTTGAGGTCGAGTCGAATTGGCGCGATTTGGCTTGATCGGCCGGTTCCAAGATGTATAGTCGCCGCCCATGCCGCCGGTCAGCGAATCGCCCCCTAAGCCCATGGCTGCGCCGGAACGCTCGCTAGTGCAGCGCATGGAAGCGCTTCAGCGCGCGAATGACGTACGCAGTCGCCGGGCGCAACTCAAACGCGACCTCAAGGCTGGCCGTCAGCCGATTCACGAGCTTCTCCTGAAGCCCCCGGAGTATCTGGAGACGGCGAAGGTCTTCGATCTTCTGCTCGCGGTGCCCAAGTACGGACGGGTGAAGGTCAACAAGATCCTGTCCCAGTGCAGGATCTCGCCGAGCAAGACGATTGGTGGACTGTCCGAGCGTCAGCGGCGCGAGCTGGTTCAGCTGATGCGGCGGCGCTGAGCTCAGCGCCGCCGCATTCTCAACGTTGCCGGCTGTGCCCCAGGCGAGGGTGTTCGTGATCACCGGCCCGTCGGGCGTCGGCAAGGGCACCCTGATCCGCGGCCTGCGGGAGCACGCCGGAGAGCTGGCGCTGTCGGTGTCGGCGACCACCCGCGCCCCGCGGCCGGGCGAGCGCGACGGCGTCGACTACCACTTCCTCAGCCCGGCCGAGTTCGAGGAGCGGGTGTCCGCTGGAGACTTCGTCGAGCACGCCACGTACTCCGGTAACCGCTATGGGACGCTGCGCTCGGAGCTCGAGCGCCATCTCGCCCAGGGCATCCCGGTGGTGCTCGAGATCGAGGTCCAGGGGGCGCGCCAGATCCGTACCGCGATGCCCGAAGCGATCCAGGTGTTCATCGCGCCGCCGTCTGACGGAGCGCTCCGCGCCCGCCTGGTGGGGCGGGGGACCGACTCCCCCGAGCAGGTCGACGAGCGCATGCGCACCGCGCAGCGGGAGCTGGCGGCCCGCGACGAGTTCGCGCACGTGGTCGTCAACGACCGTCTCGAGCGCGCCACCGACGAGCTGGTGGAGATCGTGCGCTCAGCCCTTGCACTCCAGCGGGGGCAAACGGACCGCTAACCTTGTGCCCCCACCCCGAGGTAAGGAACTGACTTGATCTCACCCCGCATCGACAAGCTGCTCGAGCACGTCGACTCCGACTACGCCAGCGTGATCGTGGCGGCCAAGCGTGCGCGCCAGATCAACTCCTACTACCACAACCTGGGGGAGGGGACCTTCGACGAGTTCCCGCCGCCGATGGTCGACACGCGCTCCAAGAACTATCTGACGATCGCCCTAGAGGAAGTGGCACAGGGCAAGCTCAAGTACCACTACCGGTAGGGGTCGGTGAAGCCGTGGCCCGGTTGCTCTTCGGCGTGAGCGGCGGGATCGCGGCGTACAAGGCGCTCGAGACGGTGCGCCTGGCGATCAAGGCCGGCCACGCCGTGCGCGTGATCCAGACACCCGCCAGCGAGTACTTCGTGGGCCGGGCCTCGTTCGAGGCACTCACCGGGGCTCCGGTGCTGGTCGGCGAATTCGAGCCCGATCCCGCCCGCGGGTCCTATCCCGGCGAGCCGCTCCCCGCGCGCGCGCCGATCAGCCATCTGGCCTTGGTCGAGCGGGCGGAGGCCTACCTGATCGCCCCGGCCAGCGCGAACACGCTGGCCAAGCTCGCCCACGGACACGCCGACAACCTCCTCACGGCGGCGGCGCTGGCGGCCGCGTGCCCGGTGGCGGTGGCGCCGGCGATGAACAACCGCATGTACCTCAACCCCGCCACCCAGGCCAACCTCGGGCAGCTGGCCGCGCGCGGGGTGACGGTCGTCCCGCCGGGGGAGGGCGAGCTCGCCTCCCACGGCGAGCACGGGGTCGGGCGGCTGGCCGAGCCGCCGGCGCTGCTCGAGGCCTGCGAGGCGCTGCTCACGCCCCAGAGCTGGAGCGGACTGCACGTGCTCGTGACCGCGGGCGGAACCCGCGAGCCGATCGACAGCGTGCGCTACATCGGCAACCGCTCCTCGGGTCGCATGGGCCTGGCGCTGGCCGCCCAGGCGGCGCGGCGGGGCGCCGAGGTCACGCTGGTCGCCGCGAACCTGTCCCTACCGCTCCCGGCCGGCGTGCGCGCCGTCCACGTCCAGACCGCCGCCGAGCTCGCGCAGGCGTGCGAGAAGGAATTCGAGCGCGCCGACGTCTTGGTGATGGCAGCGGCGGTGGCGGATTTCCGGCCCGCCCACGCCGCGCAGGCCAAGCTGAAGAAAGATCAGGGCGTGCCGAAGCTGGAGCTCGAATCGACCACCGACATCCTGAGCGACTTGTCGAAGCGCCGCCGCGCCGGTCAGGTGCTGGTCGGCTTCGCCGCCGAGCACGGCGATCGTGCGGTGGAGTACGGGCGGGGCAAGCTGTCCGCCAAGGGCCTCGATGCGGTCGTGGTCAACGACGTATCCAGGCCCGGAATCGGCTTCGATGCCGAGGAGAACGAGGTCACGATCGTCACCGCCACCGGTGAGCGACGGGTGGCTCAGGCGAGCAAGAGCCTGATCGCGCAGGCTGTGCTCGACGAGATCGAGCGGCTGCGCGACCCGCGGCCGGGCAGAGAGGAGACCGGTGGAGCCAGAGCGGGCGCCGGTAGCCCCGCAGGGGTCTGAGACATACGCCGCGCTTGCGCGGCGGCTCGCGGAGAACGTCTCCCGGGCGGTGCAGGTGCGCCAGCACACGCTCGAGCACCTGATCGTGGCTCTGCTGGCCGAGGGTCACGTGCTCGTCGAGGACAACCCGGGAGTGGGCAAGACCGCGCTGGCCCGAGCGCTGGCGCGGTCGATCGATTGCCAGTTCGCGCGGATCCAGTGCACGTCGGACCTGCTGCCGGCCGACGTGGTCGGGACCAACGTCTATGACGAGCGGGCCCACCGGTTCGAGTTCCGGCCCGGACCCGTGTTCGCCAACCTCGTGCTGGTCGACGAGATCAATCGCGCCTCGCCCAAGACGCAGTCGGGTCTGCTCGAGTGCATGCAGGAGCGCTCGGTCACCGTGGACATCCACACGCACGAGCTCGCGCGCCCCTTCCTGGTGCTGGCGACGCAGAACCCGATCGAGTTCGAGGGCACCTACCCGCTGCCCGAGGCGCAGGTCGACCGCTTCATGGTCCGCATCTCGCTCGGCTACCCGAACCCCACCGCGGAGGCGAGCATGCTGGCCAGCCACGAGGCCGGGGACCGCGTGCTGTCGCTGGGCCCGGTGGCGAGCGCCGGCGAGGTGCTGGCCGCGCAGGCTGCCGCCATGGCCGTCCACGCCTCCGGAGCACTGCGCGACTACGTGGTGCGGGTCCTGTGGCGGGCCCGTGAGGACCCACGCGTGGAGCTCGGGCCGAGCCCCCGCGCCGGCCTGATGCTGCTGCGCGCGGCCAAGGCCCACGCGATGATGCACGGCCGCGACCACTGCCTGCCCGACGACGTGCAGGCACTGGCCGAGGCGGTGCTCGCCCACCGCCTGGGCCTGGTGCCGGAGTCGCCGCGCAGCGCGGCCACGGAGGTGATCGCCGACGCGATCCAATCGGTGCGCGCGCTGTGATCGGGATGCGGCGCGCGGCGGGCGTGGCGATCGCCGGAGCGGCGCTGATCCTGATCGGGCTGCTGTTCGACACCACGCCCCTGTTCGTCCCGGGCGTGGCCTTCGCCGCGCTCGGGGTCCTGATGCCGGCGCGGACGGCGCTGGCGGCCGCCGGCGCCACCGCGCGCAGGCGCCTCAGCGCCGATCGGGTGCTGGAGAAGCAGCGGTTCGAGACGACGATTGAGGTGACCCGCGGGCCGCTCGGGCTGCCCGGCGGGGAGATCTTCGATCCGGTCACCCGGAGCGCCGTCCCGGTTCAGCGCGCGCTCTCGGTCGTGTCGGGCAGCCGCCGGGCCAGCGTCACGATCGCGGCGAGCTTCGCCCGGCGCGGTCGCAAGCGCCTCCAGCCGCCCTCGGTGATCTGCCGCGACGTACTCGGGCTGACCGAGGTGGTCAAGCCGGGGGAGGGCGAGGCCGACGAGCTGCTCGTGCTGCCGCGCACCGAGCCGGTGAACTGGCTGGGGCGCAACCTCGGCGCCTATTCGCAGGCCTCGCCCGGGCGCTCGAGCTCCGAGCCGCTGGCCGCCGTCGAGCTCGACGGCCTGCGCCCTTACCGGGTGGGCACGCCGGCCTCGCGCATTCACTGGCCCGCGGTCGCCCGAGGGGCCGGGCTGCTCGAGCGCCGGATGCGCGCCGACGGGAGCACCCGCCCGCTCGTGGTCCTCGACTCGCGCTGTGCCGAGCGCTCCTCCGAGGCGCTCGACGTGGCCGTCCGGGGCGCGGGATCGATCGTGCTCGAGCTGGCCCGCCGCGGCGGCTGCGGGCTGCTGATGCCGGGCGAGCGCCGGCCGATCGAGGTCGATCCCGACCTCACTCGCTGGCCGCTGGCGCATCTGCGCCTGGCGCTGGTCGAAGGCGGCACCGACCGGAAGGGCCCCCAGCTCAGGACCGCGACGCGACTGGGGCGGGTCTTCTACGTCGCCGCCGAGGCCCCGCGGCGCCTGCCGCAGGCGCTCGCCGGCCACGCTCAGCTTCCCCCGGTGCTGGTGCTCCCGGACGGGATCGAAGCGCCGGCCCGCGGGGCGGTCGTGTTCGAGGTGGCGGGCTGCCGGGGTTACGTGATCGGGCCCGCGCGCGGAGTGCCGGCCCCGGCGGCGGCGGTGCGGGAGCCGGTGCGATGAGCATCGGCGCGCGCGCCGGGCTCGTGCCGGGGTTGCCCGCACTCGAGGCGCGTAGGCGTATCGCGGAGCCCGTCGCGCGGCCCCGGGTACGGGTCGTCACGTTCGCGGCGCTCGCCCTCTACGGGGTCATCCGGTGGGGGACGATGTTCACGCCGGCGCCCACCGCGCGCCTGCTCGGGCTGCTCGCCTTGGCGCTGGTCGTGGTCGTGGCGGGCCCTCGCCTGGCCGCGCGCGGCTGGGCGCTCGGCCTCGCGCTCGGCGTCCTCGCGCTGCTGGCCATGTTCCCGATCTGCGGCGTCCCGATGGCATGGATGCGCCACGTGCGCATCGAGCTGATCGCGAACGGGATCGGTCAGGGTCTGTCCTCGCTGGCGGCCGTGCTGCTGCCCTATAACGGCATCAACCCATGGCTCCACGTGGTCATCCTGCTCGGCGCGGGCGTCCTGCTGCTCGACGCGGCGGTGTCCCTGGCCTTCGCGGGCGCCGCACCGACCGATCTCAGGCGCGCCGGCGCCGCGCTTCCCCTGGTCGCGCTTGCCGTGGTTCCGTCCACGCTCCTGCACCCACGCTTTCCATACCTGCAGGGGCTGCTGCTGTTCGGACTGCTCGCCGCGTTCATGTGGGGCGAGCGGATCGCGCGCGCTGAGGTCGCGGCCGTGGTGGGGATCTGCGCGCTGGCGGGAGCCGGCGCGATGGTCGTCGCGCCTGGACTCAACCAGCACCATCCATGGGTCGACTACGAGGCGCTGGCGGGGAGCCTCGCACCCTCCGGCGTGGACACGTTCGACTGGTCACAGACATATGGGCCGATCGCCTGGCCGCGCAAGGACCGAGCGGTGCTCGACGTCGCGGCGGAGCGCGCGGACTACTGGAAGGCCGAGAACC
Organism: uncultured Solirubrobacterales bacterium; assembly: GCA_963818675.1. Lineage (GTDB taxonomy): Bacteria > Actinomycetota > Thermoleophilia > Solirubrobacterales > Solirubrobacteraceae > Palsa-465. The sequence goes on along the minus strand of CAWFTE010000004.1, from coordinate 131,693 downwards.
TGGACGTGTTCGACGGGCGCGAATGGGCCACGGGATCGGTGCCCTCGGCTGGAGCGCTGACCGGCGTGGACCGGAGCTCGAAGGCGCGCTGGTCGGAGCGGCTCCAGGTCACGATCCGCTCGATGAAGATCGGCACGATCCTGGCCGCCGGCGTGGCGACCCAACCGCCCACGCACGTCCCCGGGGTGTTCTCCGGGGCCAGCCCCGGGACGTGGATCGCCAGCGACATGCTCTCGCCCGGCGACAGCTACCAGGTCGAGGTGTACTCGCCCAATCCGAGCCCCGGCCAACTCGCGCGGGCGGGCACCGGTTCTCCCAAGCAGCTGGCCCAACTGGCCGGCTACCGAACGATCGAGCTCCCCACGCTCGGTGGCGCCGGAGCTCCGGCCGCGGTGCGCTTCCCCACCTTCCATACGGCCGAGCCGGTGGGGAGCGGGCCGTTCCTGAGCGACCCCGGCGGCGCCGCGCTCGTGGCACAGTCGCCCTACGCGGGCGCGTACCGACTGGCCCAGGCGCTGGCGCACCGCGCCTCCACGCCGTACGCCTTTGCGACGAGCGTAGAGCGCTACCTCGGGGACGGCTTCGCCTACGACGAGACCCCGCCCCGCAGCGCCTTCCCGCTCGAGGCGTTCCTGTTTCAGACCAAGCTCGGCTACTGCCAGCAGTTTGCCGGGGCGATGGCGCTGCTGCTGCGGATGGGCGGCGTCCCCGCTCGCGTCGCCGCCGGGTTCACCACCGGCACCTACGACCGCGCCACCCGTCAGTACGTGGTCAGCGACATCGATGCCCACGCCTGGGTGGAGGCCTGGTTCCCTCACTACGGCTGGGTCCGGTTCGACCCGACGCCGGCCTCCGATCCGGCGCTCGGCGGACGTGTTCCCGCGCCGCCGAGCAGCGCGGGCGCCAGCCTCCGAGGACTGCCCAAATCGCTCGCGGGCAAGCTCAACCACCCGACGAGCTCGGCCGGGGCGCCACTGACTCATCACGCGCGGGCAGCATCGCCGCTGCTGGTGATCGGGCTGATCGCGGCGGCGCTCCTCGCGGGCGCGCTGCTCGCCCTCGCATGGCGGGCCGGCGCATCGCGGGGGATAGACCAGTTCCTCGCCGAGCTCGAGCGGGCGATGGCGCGCACGGGGCGGCCGATCGCCGGGGGCATGACGCTGGCCGGGCTCGAGCGCCGCGTGCGCGGCCGCCCGGAGGCCGAGCAGTACATCCGCGCGCTCCGGATGGCGCGATTCGCAGGCGGTGGCGAGCTTCCCACGCTCCGCCAGCGCCGCGCCCTGAGAGCGGAGCTGCGATCGGGCCTGGGCCTCGGCGGCGCGCTCAGGGCCGTGTGGGCGCTGCCGCCGCGGTGGACGCGGCCGCCCGGCGGCAAGCAATCGGATGTGACGGCGTCCCGCGGCACCTAGAATCTAAAGACGATGGACGACGTCTACGAGCTGTTCCGGCGCGGCACCGAGCTCCTCGAGGCCGGCCACAACCACCAGGCGACGATTCCGCTCTCCCGCGCGCGCGACCTGGCTCCAGACAAGACCTCGATCCGCGAGGCGCTGGGGCGGGCGCTGTTTCACGCCCAGCGCTACGAGCAGGCGGCGGTCGAGTTCGAAGCCGTGATCGACCGCGCGCCCACCAACGACTTCGCGCTGTTCTGCCTCGGCCGCTCGCTGCAGATGCTGGGCCGCCACGCCGAGGCGCGCAAGCCCCTCGCGCTCGCCGCATGTCTGCAACCCGGCCGGCGCGACTACCGCATCTACCGCGACCGCGCCCGCGCACGGGCCGACGCGGAAGCCTAAAAAGGCGCCGGACAAGATGTCCGGCGGGGGGGACTGCCGGCGGAGCGCAGCCCTGCCCCACCCCACGCAGGGGGGCAACCGCAGTGCTACATTGAGTAGCACGCAGCCGGGCGCTTCCCGGTAGTAGTACCCGGAAGTGGGCGCTGCCCACTTTTTTTTTGAGTTTTGACGGCGACCACCCTTTGGAGGAGAAAGTGAGCGCACTCCAGGCTGAGATCGAGGCTCGGCTCGCCGCTTGCGAGCCCGAGGTCGAGCTGCTGCTCGCCGAGGTCGTCTCCGGAAGCATCCTCCGGCTGTTCATCGACCATCCTCAGGGCGTCAGCCTGGCCGTGTGCGAGCGGATCTCAGGACACCTGAACGACTACCGCGAGCACTACGCGCTCGAGGTCTCCTCGCCGGGCCAGGACCGCCCCCTCACCAAGCCACAGCACTACACGCGCTTCCTCGGCCGGCAGGCCCGCGTGCGCCTGCGCGAAGCGAATGAACCGTCCGGCGCGATGCAAGAGCGCTGGGTGGTCGGCCACAAGAACGTGACCGGGGAGCTGGTCGGCGCCTCCGAGGAGGACGTCACGATCGCGGCCGGCGGGGGGATCCTGACGATCCCCTACGACCAAATCGCCCGCTCCAACCTCGTCCCCGGAGACTGACCATGTCGAGAGAGATCGTCGAAGCCGTGCGCGGGCTGGCCGCCGAGAAGAACATCTCCAGCGAGAAGCTCATGGAGGCGCTCGAGGACGCCCTCCTGTCCGCCTACAAGAAGACGCCCGGGTCGGCTCCGTACGCCAAGGTCGAGATGGACCGTGACTCCGGCGACTTCAAGGTCTGGGAGCTGAAGATCCCGCCCGAGCTCGAGGAGCAGCTCTTGGTCGAGGCGACCACCGATCAGCAGCCCACGGTCGACCCCGAGACCGGGGAGATGCGCGAGCCGCCCGAGCCCGAGATCGACCTCGAGAAGCTCAAGGAGTACGAGGACCAGATCGAGACCGAGGACGTCACCCCACACGACTTCGGGCGAATCGCCGCCCAGACGGCCAAGCAGGTGATCCTCCAGCGGATCCGCGAGGCCGAGCGGGACATGATGTTCGAGGAGTACCGCGACCGCGTGGGCGAGCTGATCACCGGGATCGTGCAGCAGTCCGACTCGCGCTACACGCTGGTCCAGCTGCGCGAGCGAGTCGAGGCGCTGCTGCCCAAGTCAGAGCAGGTGGAAGGCGAGCGCTACGACCACTCCCAGCGGATCAAGGCGGTGATCAAGGACGTCTCGAACTCGACCAAGGGCCCGAGCATCATCGTCTCGCGCCGGGACCCCGACCTGATCAAGTCGCTGTTCGAGCTCGAGGTGCCGGAGATCGCCGACGGCCTGGTCGAGATCACCGGGGTGGCCCGCGAGCCCGGCTACCGCTCCAAGATCGCGGTCGTCTCCCACGTGGACGGCGTCGACCCGGTCGGCGCGTGCGTCGGGCCGCGAGGCTCGCGCGTACGGATGGTCGTGTCCGAGCTGCGCGGCGAGAAGATCGACATCATTCCCTACAACGACGAGCCGGCCCGGTTCGTGGCCAAGGCGCTCTCGCCCGCTCGCGTGCGCGAGGTGCTGGTCGACGACGCCGGCAAGCAGGCCACCGTGATCGTGCCCGACGACCAGCTCTCACTGGCTATCGGTCGCGAGGGCCAGAACGCCCGGCTGGCCGCCCGCCTCACCGGCTGGCGGATCGACATCCGCTCGGAGACCGAGTTCGCGGCCGAGGAGGCCGAGCACTCCTACGAGCAGGAGGAGCAGGGGGGCCGTTGCGCCGCGATCCTGTCAAACGGCCGCCGCTGTCCGAACGCCGCCCTGCCCGGCTCCCGCTACTGCGGAATCGAGGCCCATCAGGCGCTGGCGAGCATCGACTCCGACCGCGTGGACGCGCTGGCCGACGCCGGCGATGGCGCGGGCGGTGGCGGAACCCCATAGGAGACGTACACTCCGCTGAGCATGAACAAGCGCGTGCATGAGATCGCCAAGGAGCGTGGCCTGCCGGCCAAGCAGGTCCTCGCGCGCCTGCAGGCGGCCGGCATCGACGTCCACACCTCCTCATCGTCGGTTGACGAGGAGGCTGCGGCGCGCGCGCTCGGCAATGGCGGCGATGGCGCAGCCGCGCAGCGCCCGGCAGCGCCGCCGTCCTCGCCCGCAAGCGCGCCAAGCGCGCCGTCCCGGCCGGCAAGCGCGCCGCGCCGGGTCAAGATCGACGACGACGATCGCGGCCGGCGCAGCCGCTCCAGCGCCCCTCGTTCCGCCGCGCCGCCCCCGGCCCAGCCGCGCGTGGCGCCCGCCACCCCGCCACGCCCGGTGGCGGTTCCGGTCGATCCCCGGCGCAGCCAGGAGATGAGCCGCGGCGGCCCGCGCCGGACCGCCGCCCCCGCGCGCCCCGAGCGTCCCGCCGCGAAGGCCCGGCCCCCGGCAGAGCAGCAGCGTCCCGCCGCGCAGCAGCAGCGGCCCGCCGCCGCGCAGCAGCAGCAGCAGCGGCCCGCCGCCGAAGCGCAGCAGCGGCCCGCCGCCCAACAGCAGCAGCGGCCCGCCGCCCAACAGCAGCAGCAGCGTCCCGCGCCCGCCGGTCAGCAGCGCGCCGGCGCTCCCGAGGCGCGCGCGACCCCGCCCGACGCGCCCACTCCCGCCCCCGCGCGCACCGAGAGCACCCCCGGCGACGGCGGCGCGCACAAGCGACCGACCCGCGACAGCCTCCAGGGCGAGCGGGCACCCGGGAGCGCAGGCGGCCGCCGGCGCGTGGTGATCGACTCCCAGGCGTCGCGGCGCGCCCCAGGCGGCGCCCCCGCGCAGAACCAGCCGCCGCGTCGCCAGCGCCGGGGCCGGCGTCGGCGCGGGGTCTACGACGAGGAGGCGGAGTCCCGTCCCTCGGCGAGCACGGCGGTCGCCGAGCCCGACGCGATCCGGATCAACTCCGGCTCCACGGTCAAGGACATGGCCGAGTACCTGGACGTGCCGGTGCCCGAGGTGATGAAGAAGCTGATGGCCCTGGGCGAGATGAAGACGCTCACCCAGACCTTGTCGGACGACTCGGTGCAGGTGCTGGCCGCCGAGTTCGGCAAGGACGTGGAGATCGTCCATTCCGACGAGGAGCTCGACGAGGAGCCGGAGTTCGTCGACAGCGACGAGGACCTGGTCGAGCGTCCCCCGGTAGTGACGATCATGGGTCACGTCGACCACGGCAAGACCTCGCTGCTCGACGCGATCCGCCAGACCGAGGTCGCCAAGGGCGAGGCCGGGGGCATCACCCAGCACATCGGCGCCTACCAGGTCCACCAGGACAGCAAGACCATCACCTTCCTCGACACTCCGGGCCACGAGGCGTTCACCGCCATGCGCGCCCGCGGTGCCAAGGTCACCGACATCGCGGTGATCGTGGTCGCGGCCGACGATGGGGTCAAGCCGCAGACCCAGGAGGCGGTCGACCACGCCAAGGAGGCGGAGGTCCCGATGCTGGTCGCGGTCAACAAGGTAGACAAGGAGGGCGCGCAACCCGACCGGGTGCGCGCCGAGATGGCCGCGCTCGGGCTCCAGCCGGTGGAGTGGGGCGGTGAGACCGAGTTCGTCAACGTGTCGGCCAAGACGCACGAGGGACTCGAGGACCTGCTCGAGACCATCCTCGTGATGGCCGAAGTCGAGGAGCTCCGCTCAAACCCGACCGCGCCCGCCTCCGGCACGGTGATCGAGTCCAAGCTCGACCCGGGCCGCGGGCCGGTGGTGACGATCCTGATCGGGCGCGGAACGCTCGAGGTCGGCGACTCGCTCGTCGCCGGCGCCCACTGGGGCCGGGTCCGGGCCATGAACGACTTCAAGGGCACGCGCGTCGGGCGGGCCCAGCCAGGCGAGCCGGTTGAGGTACTCGGGTTCGACGGCGTGCCCGAGGCCGGGGAGACGGTTCGGGCGGTCGAGAACGAGCGGCGCGCCCGTCAGCTCGCCAACGAGCGCGCCACGCGCCTGAAGGCGGAGTCGCTGGCCCGCCGCAGCGGCAAGAAGGTCTCGCTCGAGGACATCTTCAAGAGCGGGCTCCAGGAGCTGAACCTGGTCTTGAAGTCCGACGTGGCCGGCTCGCTCGAGGCACTCGAGGACGAGATCGCCAAGCTCCCGCAGGACGAGGTCTCGGTCAACGTGATCCGCCGCGCCGTCGGCGCCGTGACCGAATCCGACGTGATGCTCGCAGCGGCCTCCGACGCCGTGATCCTCGCCTTCAACGTACGCCCGGTGGGCGACGCCCGCGCGGTGGCCGAGCGCGAGGGCGTCGAAATCCGCCACTACTCGGTGATCTACCGGGCGATCGAACAGCTGCGCGACGCGATGCAGGGCATGCTCGCGCCGGAGGAGGTCGAGGAAACGCTCGGCTCCGCGGAGGTGCGCCAGATCTTCCGCGCCTCGCGCGTGGGCACGATCGCCGGCTCGCACGTTCTCGACGGCACGATCCGCCGCGGCTCGAAGGTGCGGTTGATCCGCGACGGCACGGTGATCTACGACGGTGAGATCGGCAGCCTGCGGCGCTTCAACGAGGACGCGCGCGAGGTCGCGTCCGGATACGACTGCGGGATCGTGCTGCGCGACTACGCCGACGTCAAGGAAGGCGACGTGATCGAGGCGTACACCACGCGTCAGGTCGAGCGCGAGCTCGCCTGATTGATTGGCTCCCGCCCGCCACGCCCACCCGTCCGCCACGGGTTTCGTCGCCGTCCTCGTGATCGACCTGCACTTTCCCGAGGCCGGCAGCCTCAAGAGCAAGCGCAAGGAGCTCTCGTCGATCAAGGCTCAGCTGCACGGGCGCCTGGGCGCCGCCGTGGCCGAGGTTGCCTACCAGGATCTGTGGCAGCGTGCGCGGCTGACCGCAGCGCTGACCGGCGGATCGCTCTCCACGCTCCAAGGAGCGGTCGACAACGTCGAGCGATGGCTCGAGGCCCGCTGGCCCGACGGCGTGCACGTCGAGCGGCTCGTCGCCTCGGTGGAGGACCTGGCGCCGTGAAAAAATTTCAAGATCCGGCTCAGGGGGTACCATGAGCGCCGGCCGGATGCGACGTGTCGACGAGGCGGTGCGCGCCGTGCTCGGCGACGCGATCGCGAAGGATCTGCAGGATCCTCGCGTCGGTTTCGTGACCGTGACTGCCGTCAAGACGAGCCCCGACCTTCGCCATGCCCGCGTCTACGTGAGCATCCTCGGCGACGAGCGAACCCGCGCCGACAGCCTGGCCGGCCTGCGCTCGGCCACGGGGTTCCTCCAGAGCCACGTCGCCGCTGAGCTGAAGCTCAAGCACACGCCCGCGCTCACGTTCCAATACGACGAGTCGGTCGACCGCGGGATGCGGATCACCCAGCTGCTCGATGAGACCGCCGAGGACGTCGAGACGGAGTCGCCCAGGAGCCCTCATGGAGATGGTTGAGAACGGCCAGCGTTCCGGCCGGGACCGGGTGCTCGAGGAACTGACCGCGGCCGAGAAGCTGGTCGTGATCACGCACGAGAACCCGGACGGCGACGCGCTCGGGTCGCTGATCGCCATGCAGGAGATCCTCACCGCGCTGGGCAAGGATTGCGCGATGTTCATCGACGCCTCCGAGTTTCCCCTGCCCCACGAGTACCGCTTCTTTCCGCTCCCGGGCCTCGTGAACACCCCTCCGGAGGATCTCGATCGGCGCACGATCGTGTTCCTCGACTGCGGCAACCTCGAGCGCAATCCCGCGGAGGCCTTCCAGCGGCCGGGCGCGCACATCCTCAACATCGACCACCATCACGACAACACGCGGTTCGGGACGGTGAACCTCGTGGTCGCCGAGGCGTCATGCACGGCCGAGATCGTCTGGGACCTCATGCACGCCCTCGACGTCGCGCCCACGGTCACGATCGCCGAGGCGCTGTACGTCGGCCTGATCACCGACACCGGCCGCTTCATGTACGAGAACACCACGTCTCGGGCCCACCTGATGGCGGCGGAGCTGATCGAGGCCGGCGTGAGCGTGCACCAGATCTACCAGCGCGTGTACGAAGGGGTCCCGTACGGCAAGCTCGCCCTGCTCGCCCGCGGCCTGGCCAAGGTCGAGCGCTACGACGGCGGCCGGCTCACGCTGACCGCGCTCAGCGCCGGCGACTTCGAGGAGTCCGGCGCGGAGGAGAGCTATTCCGAGGGCGTGGTCGACCACCTGCGCGCCGTCCAGGGCACCGCCGTCGCCGGGCTCGTGCGCGACCGGCTCGGCGATGCGGACGGGATGCGCAAGGTCTCGCTGCGTTCCAACGACGACCGGGTGGACGTGTCCGCGATCGCCCGGGTACAGGGCGGCGGGGGGCACCGGGCCGCAGCCGGCTTCTCGACCTCGATGGACTGGGACGGGCTGGTGGCGTTCCTGCGCCACGAGATCGCCGAGCAGCTCGCGGCCGGGTGAGCGCCGGCGGGTCGCGCCACGGTGGGGCGATCCCGAACGGACCGCCGCCGGACGGCGTCATCCTTTACGACAAGCAGGCGGGCATCACCTCCCACGACGCCGTCGCGCGCACGCGGCGCCGGCTCGGCCGCAGCGTCAAGGTGGGGCACGCCGGCACCCTGGATCCGTTCGCCACCGGCTTGTTGCTGATCCTGGTCGGGCGCGCCACCCGGGCTCAGCGCTTCCTGATGGAGCTGCCGAAGACCTATGTGGTCACCGCGCGCTTCGGCGCGATCTCCAGCACCGGAGACCCCGAAGGCGAGATCAGCCACACCGGCGTCCTCCCCGAGGGGGAGCTCGAGCTGCCGCATGGGCGGATCCGCCAGCGCCCGCCGGCCCATTCCGCGGTCAAGGTCGGAGGGCGGCGGGCCTACGAGCTGGCCCGAGCCGGGGTCGCGGTCGAGATCCCCGAGCGCGAGGTCGAGGTCTACCGCTTCGCCGAGCGCTGGCGCGAGGGCGCGCGCCGGGGCTTCGAGATCGAGTGCTCGTCGGGAACTTACGTCCGCAGCCTGATCGCCGCCCTGGGGGATGCCTACTGCGAGGAGCTGCGGCGCACGCGGATCGGCCAGTTCGACGTCGAGCGGGCCGACCCCGACCACATCGTGGGCCTCGATGAGGCGCTTTCCTTCCTGCCCGAGGTCCGGCTCGATCCCGAGCGGGCGCGGGCGCTCGCCCATGGCCGGCCGGTCCCGGCAAGCGCCAGCGGGCTCGTCCGCGCCACCGACGAGGACGGGATGCTGGCTGTGGCCGCGCCCACCGAGGATGGGCAGCAGATCAAGCCGGTCGTGGGCTTTCGCGGCTGATCGCTAGTTTTCCCGCCCGGATGCAGGTGACGATGCTAGGCGAGGTTGCGCCACGCGCGCGCAGGGTCGCGGTCGGCGAGTTCGACGGCGTCCATCTGGGCCACCGTGAGGTGATCCGCGGCAGCGACACGGTGCTCACGTTCGAGCCTCACCCGCTCCGCGTGGTCAGGCCCGAGGCGGCGCCGAAGCTCCTGACCAGCCTCGAGGTCAAGGCCGACCTGATCGCCGAGCTCGGCGTCCGCGAGCTCGTCGTGATCCCGTTCGACGACCGCTTCGCCCAGCAGAGCCCGCAGGAGTTCATCGACCAGGTCCTGGTGGGGCGTCTGCATGCCACCCACGTGTCGGTCGGAGAGAACTTCCGCTTCGGGCATCGCGCCGCCGGCGACACCGAGATGCTCCAAGCCGACTCGCGGTTCGAGACGCGCGTGGTCGACCTGGTCGAGGTCGACGGCGAGATCGTGTCCTCGAGCCACATCCGGGGCCTGATCCTGAGCGGCGAGGTCGAACAGGCGGCGCGCTACCTCGGCGCGCCGTTCCAGCTCCGCGGCGAGGTTGTCGCCGGCGATCGCCGCGGGCGTGAGCTGGGGTTTCCCACCGCCAACGTCGTTCCCGACAACGCCCTGGTCTGCCCCGGCCACGGGGTGTACGTCGCCCGCTCGGGCGGCGACTGCGCCGCCGTCAGCATCGGCGTCCGGCCCACGTTCGGGACCGGGCGAGCACTGCTGGTCGAGGCTTACCTGCTCGACCGCGACGTCGACCTGTACGGGCAGACGCTGCGCATCGAGTTCCTGCGCCGCCTGCGCGGCGAACGGCGGTTCGATTCGATCCCCTCGCTGGTCGAGCAGATGCGCCGCGACGTGGAGCGCGCGCGGGAGATCTGCGGAGGCTAGCCGGGCCCGTGGGCCTGCTAGCCTCAGCCGCCGCATGACACTCACGAAGGAACGCAAGCAGGAGCTGATCGAGCGCTTCGGCAGCAGTCCGGGCGACACCGGCCGGCCCGAGGTACAGGTTGCCCTGCTCACCGAGCGGATCAACGAGCTGACCGGGCACCTGCGGACCCACCGCAAGGACCACCACTCGCGCCGCGGGCTGCTGATGCTGGTCGGACAACGGCGCCGGCTGCTCAACTACCTCCAGCGCTCCGATCTCGAGCGCTACCGCGCCCTGATCCGCGACCTCGGCCTGCGCAGGTAACCCTCCGTCGGGGCGCACAGGATGCCCGACACGATCATCGCCCCGGGCACACCCGTCCCCGAGTTCACGCTGCGCCGCGAGGACGGCAGCGCGTTCACACGCGCGGACCTAAAGGGGCACACCACCGTACTGGTCTTCTATCCGTTCGCGTTCAGCCCGGTATGCACCGACCAGCTGAACCTGTACGAGGAGATGCTCGGCCAGTTCGCCGAGCGCTGCGCCACCCTATTCGGCGTCTCCTGCGACTCGAGCTACTCCCAGAAGGCGTTTCGCAAGGCGCTCGGCGTGAGCATCGAGCAGCTCTCGGACTTCGAGCCGAAGGGGGCCACCTGCCGCGCCTTCGGCGTCTATCACGCGGGCGGGTTCCCGCAGCGCGCGCTCGTGATCGTCGGCCCGGACGCCGCGGTCAGCTGGAGCTACCAGGCGGCCTCGCCCGGCGATCTACCCGGCGCCAACCTGATCTTCGACGGGCTGGCCGCCGCGCCGGCTTCGCCGCGCGCTTGACCGAGCTCGGCTCGGCGCCGGTCCCCGAGCCGACCGACGCGGACCACGCCCGCGGAGAACCGGGCGACCCGCTGGCCATCGAGTACGCCGACTTCGAGTGCCCGTACTGCGCCGGGCTGTCGCTCGAGCTGGCCCGACTGAGCCTGCGACGGGTGTTCCGCCACTTCCCGGTCCGTTCGAGCCACCCGCGGGCCTGGCCGGCCGCCTGCGCGGCCGAGGCGGCCGCGCTCCAGGGGCGGTTCTGGGAGATGCACGACTCGCTGTTCGCCGATCAGAGCCGGCTCGAGGATCCCCATCTGTGGGAGCGCGCCCGGGGGATGGGCCTCGATCTCGACCGCTTCGAGCGCGACCGGCGCAGTGACGCGGTGCGGGCGCGGGTCAGGCGAGACTTCGAGTCGGGTGTTCGGGCCGGGGTGGTGACGACCCCTACGGTGTTCGCCTCCGGCCAGATGCTCGCCGGTCGCCTGGCAGCCGAGACGCTCGATCGCATGATGGCCGGCCGCTGACCGTCTCCTTGACGCGCTGCGGCCGCCGGGCTATAAGTCGGGCGCCTTGGTAGCTACGAGCACCCCCGCCTCCGCCGCACAAGCCGGAGCGGACTGGACCCTTCGTGGCCTGATCGGCGCGCACAAGCTGATCGCCCTCGCGGTCGCAGCCGTCCTCGCGCTGATGGTGGGGATGGTCCTGGCCGCCGCGCTCGGGCCGAAGGGTGGCGTGGTGACGTCGGCCACGACCTGCTCGCAGTGGGGCTCCTCGAATCAGAGCCTCCAGAGCGCGTATGCGCGGCGCTACGTCCAGGCGCACGGTGGGCCGGTCGCTGGGCGAATGTCGCCGGCGAGCGTGATCGGCGCGATCGACGACGGCTGCATGCAGGCGTTCGGCGAGGACGTCGCCGACACCACGAGCATCTCTCAGGCGATCACGGGCAACTTCTGAGAGCCCGAACGCGGAGCGGTCTCGGAGCCCGGCCGCGAGCGGTCTCAGGGCGCCCGAGCGCAGGGCCGGCGCCCGTCTGCACGATCGCACCGAGCCCCTTGACATGCAATCGATTGCGGGATATAACCGCGCCCGAGGAGAGACGCTAGCTCGCGATCCACAGCGCGTGCATGGTCGGCGTGTGACGCGTGCTCACACCTCAGCACGTGGGTTCCTTCGATGAGGAGACGGAGTGAGCGCTCAGGCTAAGCGCATGGTCACGACGGCCGTGATTTTCGCCGCGGTATGCGCCGCCATCGGTCTCTACATCGGGCTCTACCTGATCAACGTCCCGGGCTCTGTGGCCGCGACGCAGACGGCCGCCGGATCCCATCTGTACCTGGCGACGGTGGCCACCGCCGAGCCGAGCGATCCGCACAACACCTGGGTGTCCTACTACGCCGTCGACGCCAACTCCGGGAACTGGCGCCACGACACCACCTTCGTGCTGCCGGCCAACACGCTGGTGCACGTGACGATCTACCAGTACGACACCTCGACCGGGCTGCGCAACGAGTTCCTCTCGCAGCCGAGCGGGACCGTAGGACCGGTGCTCTACAACGGCAAGCCGACTCAGGTCGTGGATCCGACCACGCCCGCGCATACCTTCGCCATCCCCCAGATCGGCCTGTCGGTTCCACTGACGGGTCTCGACAGCAAAGCCAAGAACCTGTGCGCACAGGCCCCGTGCTCGCTGAGCGAGGCGCACTACGCGGTCTCGTTCGCGTTCCGCACACCGGGCAAGGGGCTGTATCGCTGGCAGTGCTTCGTGCCCTGCGGCGCCGGATTCATCCAGGGCAACGGTGGGCCGATGCAGACGGTCGGCTACATGGGCGGCTTCATCAAGGTCGTATGAGCGGAACGAACGGCCGCTAGCCATGGACGACAGGCCCCACTTCCGCAACGTCGCGCTGCTGTGGCTCCTGGCCTGCGTGATCATGCTGCCGATCGTCGTTTTCGTGATCGGGCCCGGGCTCCCGCCCGGGCACGGAAGTGTCCAGGCTTCGGGGCAGGCGACCGACAACACAGTGCTGTTAGCGCTGGCCACGCCCGTGGCACTGGGCGTGCTCGTGTACATGGCCTACGCGCTGTGGGCGTTCCGGGAGCGCACGCCCGATGTCGTTCTCGACGGCCCGCCGATCCGCGGCCACGCGACCTTGCAGTTCTGGTGGCTGATCGTGACCACGATCCTCGTCCTGTTCCTGGCCGCGTACGGGAGCGTGCGGCTGCTCGCGGACGGGTCGGGCGGCGGCCAGGGCCCCAACCCGATCGCGGTGCCGCCGGCACCCGCGGACATCCACGGTGCTACCGGTGCAGGTGATCGCGCAGCAGTGGGAGTTCACGTACCGCTGGCCGACCTTCGGCGGAGTCCAGACGCGTACGATCGAACTGCCTGCGAACACGCTGGTCAGGTTCAACGTCACCTCGCTCGACGTGATCCACTCGTTCTGGGCCTACGAGCTGGGCGTCAAGGCCGACGCCAACCCGGGCGTGAACAACGTCGCGTACGTGACGACCAAGGCGCCGCTGACCTTCCACGTGCGCTGCGCCGAGCTGTGCGGCGTCTGGCACGGCTACATGTTCAACAGCGGCACGGTGGTGCCGCGGGCTCAGTTCGCGGCGTGGATCGCCCAGCAGCAGACCCAGTACGCGCCGGCGACGAAGAACCTTTTGCCGTACTCGAAGACGTACTTCCCCGTGCCATTGAGGAGAGGCGGATGAGCGCGATTGCGGTGTCGCCCCCGGCCCCGCGGACCGGGTGGCGGCAGCTGATGGGCTTCAACATGCTGACCGGGATCATCCTCGGGATCGCCGGCTGGTTCATCGGCTACAACGCCATCGGGATTCACATCCATGGCGCCGGCCTCGTCTACTACAAGACAGAGGCAGGGCAGAACGACGTCGCGATCATGCTCGGCTACCTGTTGGGCGTGGTCGGGTTCCTGGTCGGCCTCGGGTTCGCCAACTACCCGTTCCGGCGCATGCTCGGCCATCCACCGTCGCTCGCCGAACACGAAGCGGAGGAGGAGGGCCTCTTCCGCTACTTCACGCTGAGCACCGACCACAAGGTAGTGGCCAAGCAGTACATGATCGGCATCGGCCTGTTCTTCGGCGTCGGCGGTCTGAACGCGATGCTCATCCGCACCGAGCTGCTCCAGCCCGACGTGCACGTGTTCGGCGCCAACCAGTACCTGACGCTCGTGGGCCTGCACGGGTCGATGATGATGGGGATGATGACCTCGGGGATCCTGGGGCCGTTTGCCAATTGGCTCGTACCCCTGATGATCGGCACGCGGCGCATGGCCTTCCCGCGCATCGAGGCGTTCACGTTCTGGCTGCTGATGGCCGCCGGGGTGATCCTGGTCACGACGGTCTTCTTCGGAGGGTTCCAGACCGGCTGGACCGGCTATCAGCCACTCGGTGCCCAAGGCACGGCCGGATACGACGCCTACATCGGCTTCTTCGCGTGCGTCGGGATCTCGATGACCCTGTTCGGCTTCAACCTGTGCGCGACGATCATTCCGATGCGCGCGCCCGGGATGACCTGGTCGCGGCTGCCGATCTTCGTCTGGGGCACGCTCTCCACCGCAGCCCTGATGCTTCTGGCGGCGCCGATGCTGGTCGCCGCGCTGATGATGGCGGCGATGGACCGGACCGCTCAGACGGCGTTCTACATCGCGGGCGCGGGTGGAAGCTCCTACCTGTTCCAGAACCTGTTCTGGGTGTTCGGCCATCCCGAGGTGTACATCCTGGCGCTGCCCGGCTTCGGGATCGTGCTCGAGTTGTTGCCGGTGTTCGCGCGCAAGCCGCTTTGGGGCTATCGCCTGGCCGTCGCCGGGATGATCGGCGTCGGGTTCCTCAGCTTCTTCGTATGGCAGCACCACCTGTTCGTGTCGGGCATCAACGCCGACCTGCGGCCGTTCTACATGCTCTCGACCGAGCTGATCTCGTTGCCCACCGGGTTCGTGTTCCTGTGCGCGATGGGGACGCTGTGGCGCGGGCGAATACGGTTCACGGTGCCGATGCTGTTCTGCCTCGCATGGGTGTTCAACTTCCTATGGGGCGGAATCTCCGGCGTGTTCAACTCCGATGTTCCGAGCGACGTGACGACCCACGGAAGCTTCTTCGTGATGGCCCACTTCCACTACACCATCATGGGCGGTCTGGTGTTCGCGTTCTTCGCGGGGATCTACTACTGGGTGCCGAAGATGTACGGGTTCAAGCTCAACGAGACGCTCGGGAAGGTCCACTTCTGGATGATGTTCATCGCGTTCAACTCGACCTTTGCGCCGCTCTTCGGGCTCGGGTTCATGGGCATGCCCAGACGCGTGGTCAGCTACCCCGCCGGCTTCCAGGGGCTCAACATCTGGGTCTCGATCTCCGCGTACGTGCTCGGCCTCTCGATGCTGGTGTTCCTGTTCAACGTGGTGTGGTCGCTGGTGTTCAAGCGCGAGCCGGCGGCGCTCAACCCATGGCACGCCAGGTCGGTCGAATGGGAGCTGCCGACCCCGGTGCCGCTCTATGACTTCGAGCGGATTCCGGTGTTCGACCAGGATCCCTATCCCTACGGCGTCGAGGCGTTGCCGGCCGTGGTGTCGGCCACGGCGCCGGCGGAGGGGAGCGCGTAGATGGGAGCCTCAGCCCCCCAGGCCGGGTTCATCGAGCCCGAGCCCCCCGAGTGGCAACCGCGCGCCCTGTGGGTGGGCGGGCGACTGTTGTGCGGGTCGATCTCGTTCTTCTTCGCCTCGTTCCTGTTCGCCTACTTCTATCTGCGAGCGCTCGACACCAACGACAGCTGGACGATCGGCCACGTGCATCCCGCGCAGGGGCTCGGGCTGGCCATCGTGCTGCTGTACCTGGCGAGCGCGGTGATCTACCGGGTGGCGGCCAGGCGCCACGCGATCGATGAGTTGTTTGCGGGGGCGATTGCGGTGGTGCTGACGTTGATCGCGATCGCGCTGCAGTTCTTCGAGTACACCACGCTCGGCTTCGGAGCGGCCAGCGGAGGCTACGCGGCCGTGTTCTTCGGGTGGACGGCGACGTACGCAATCGTCGCGCTGATGGGCATCTACTGGGTCGAGGTGCAGGTGGCCAGCCTCTGGCGGGTCCGCCGAGGGGGGGCGACACGCGCGACCGAGGTGCCGACAAGTGAGACCGCGCTGCTCAGGGCGGGGATCGACGCGTCCTCGTTCTATTGGGCATTCTTCGTGGCGATCGGCGTGATCAGCTACATCCTCCTGTACCTGATCGGGCCATGAGCCTCGCTCACTGGTCGCTGGACCCGTCGCTGGTCTACGTGGCGTTGGCGGCGGGCCTGTACCTGGCCGGGAGTCAGGGCAGCCGGCGCCCGACGCCGCTTCAGGCAACGTCGTTCTTCGCGGCGCTGCTCGCGATCGTGATCGCGCTCGATTCGCCGATCGACAGCTACGCCGACCAGCTGTTCTGGGTGCACATGCTCCAGCACGTCCTGCTGCTGACCGTCGCCCCGCCGCTGTTCCTGCTCGGCCGTCCGTGGCCGCGGATGTGGCGGGCGCTGCCGCTCGGGCCGAGGACGGCGCTGGCTCGCACGATCGCTCGCTCGTCGTGGACCTCGCCGCTGCGCGCGCTCGCGCGTCCGCTGCCGGCCTGGATCCTGTTCAACGCGACGATCGTCGCCTGGCACATCCCCGGCGCATACGACGCGACGCTGAGCAGCGGTCCCGTGCATGCCGTCGAGCACGCCATGTTCTTCTTCACCGGTCTGCTGTTCTGGGCTCGGCTGATCGACCCCGGTCCCCTGCGACCGAGGCTGGTTTGGCCGATGCGGGTCGCGTACGCCGCCGGGGCGATGGTGGTGGGCTGGATGCTCGCGATCACGCTCGTGCTGGTGCCGCATCCGCTGTACGGCTACTACGCCGACCTCGTGTCCCGGCCCGGCGGAATCAGCGCGCTGACCGACCAGCAGATTGCCGCCGGCGTGATGTGGGTCCCCGGCTCGATCGCCTACACCGTCACGTTCCTGATCGGCTTCTATCGCTGGCTCGAGCCCGACAACGAGCCGCGGCCGCGGCCGGCGTTCACCACCTGAGAGGAGGCACGGGAGATGGCATCGACGTTGTACGGGAGCTTCCTGGCCGGGTCGCTCATGTCGCTGTTGATCCCGGTGGGGCTGTTGATCGCGATCGCGATCTGGCACGGGCTGGCGTTCGCGCGCGTGCCGGCTGACCCGGCCCTGACCGCGGCGCAAGCGACCGGAGCAACCGAGGAGGAAGGCGTCACCGCGACCCCGGCGCACGAAACGCCGGAACCGCGGGCCTGATGGGGGCCGGGGGGCGCACGGCCCAGGCATGAGCGCGACCGAGCTTGTCGAGGCGCTGCCGGCGCCGGCTGGGCTGGCCTCGGCACGCGCCGCGGAGGCCACCTGGCGCGACTACGTGACGCTGACCAAGCCGCGGATCATGTCGCTGCTGGTGCTGACCGCCGTGTGCGCGATGGTCGCTGCCGCCGGCGGCAGTCCCGCGCTCGGGCCGCTGGCCGCGCTCGTGGTCGGCGGAGCCCTGGCCTGCGGGGGTGCCAGTGCGCTCAACCACGTGCTCGACCGGGACATCGATCAGTTGATGGGGCCGCGGACAGCCACGCGCCCGGTCGCGGCCGGGCGCATCTCGGCGCTGCGCGCCACCGTCTTCGGGCTGACGCTGTGTGCGCTCTCGTTCGCCGTGCTGAGCGTGTTCGCGAACCTGCTCACCGCGGCGCTCGCCCTGAGCGGCGGCGCCTTCTACGTGCTCGTGTACACGGTGTGCCTCAAGCGAAGCACGGCTCAGAACATCGTGATCGGCGGAGCGGCCGGCGCGATCCCGTCGTTGGCCGGGTGGTCGGCGGCCTCGGGCCGGCTCGGGCTCGGGGCGCTGTTCCTGTTCGCGATCGTCTTGCTGTGGACGCCCCCGCACTTCTGGGCGCTGGCGATGCTGCTCTCGCGCCATTACGCAGCCGCCGGGGTGCCGATGATGCCGGTGGTGCGGGGCGCGGCGCGGACCGCGCGCCAGGTCCTGGCTTACACGGTCGTGCTGGTCGCCGCGACATTGGCGCCCGGCCTGCTCGGGACCTTCGGCGTGGTGTACGTGAGCGCGGCGGCGCTGCTCGGCGGCGTGTTCTGCGTGCTCGCCTGGCGGCTGTGTCGAGTGCGCTCGCCCGCCAACGCCAGCGTGCTCTTCCACTACTCGCTGCTCTATCTCGCGCTGCTGTTCGCGGCCGTGGCGGTCGACGCCGCGATCCGCTGAGGCGGCACGGGGCAACAAAAGGGCCGGCGCGGCTCCTCGCCGCACCGGCCCAGTTGGAAATCGTGCGCGTGCTCTACGCGCTGAAGCCGGGCTGGTGGCCGTACTGGCGGCGGCTCGCCGAGACATGTCGCGGCGCCGGCTGGCGCGGCGTGACCCGACCCTGAACCCGGATGCGCCGGCGGGAGCGGGCGAGCGCGAGCACGCGGGTCTTGTCGGTGACGATGCCCCAGACGAGCACGGAGACAATCGCGACGACGATCATCGCCATGAAAACTCCGTTGAGGATCAACATCGCAGTCATCGGACCTCTTTCAGTCGCTTGCGGGGGATGCGATTGAGGTTCCCGAGATTCGCTAAGACGAACGTGAGAATGCCCTAAGTTCACCGTCGGGACTGGAGATTCCGGGGATTACCAGGGGATTTGTGGGCAGGCCACCTCTCGCCCCAGGAGCTGACGTCCGGGATCGTTCTGCCGAGGTTCTTGCCGCCAGGCGGGCATAAGTCCGGCCGAATCGCGTCCGGGCTCGTCCTGCCGAGGTTCTTCCCGCCAGCGGGAACTTCCTCGGCTTCGGCGCGCTGGGCGCCTGCGGGGGCCCGCCGACGCCGGTCTTATTACGCCGGGTCGGCGGCGCTTGCCGGATCAGCCGGCTCCGGCGCCGGCGCAGACGCCGAGTCGGGAGCCGTGCCAGGCGGCGTATCCGGCGCCGTGGCGGCCGCCGCGGCGGACGCGGACGGCAAAGCCCGATCCAGGTCCTCGAGCGTGGGGATCCGGCCTCTCAGGGGCCTCTCGGCTGCGGGCGTGCGGAGCGAGCCCAGCACGAGGTCGAGGTGGCGCCGGGCCAGGTCGGGGTCTACGTTTGCGAACGCGCTCGCGGCCTGGCAGGCGCCCTTCATCAGCATCAGCACGTCCAGCGCGCCCACGTCGCCCCGGACGGCTCCAGCGTCCTGGGCGCGCTTCAGCAGCGCATCGAGGGTGGAGACGATCTGGGCGTGCGCGGCGCGGATCTCGGGGTTGGCCAGCAGCGTGTCGGCCACCGCCTCGACCAGGGCGCGATCCACCTGCTGGACGCCGGCCAGCTCCTCCAGGAACGCGAACAGCGCCTCGGCGGGGTCCGCCGCGCCGAGCATCTCGCGTCCACGCCCCGTCACCTCGCCCATGCGCTCGCTCACGATCGCGGCGATCAGCGCCTCCTTGGACGGGAAGTTGCGAAACAGCGTTCCGCGTCCCACTCCGGCCCGCTGGGCGATCTCCGCCACCCCGACGTCCACGCCACGCTCGCGGAAGAGCGCCTGGGCGGCATCGAGCAGGCGGCGGCGGTTGCGCTCGGCGTCGGCGCGCAGCCGCCGCTCTTCCACTTCCAGGGGCATCGACTCCATTCTCCTACGAAGTCACGGGAAGTGGGGCCAATTCGATCGCGCGCACGTGCCGGGGCCGCAGGGCGAGCGCCATGATCAGCCCACCGGCGCCGAGCATGATCGTGGCGGCTGCGAACGCCACGTGGTAGCCGGAGACCCGGGCCGCCAGCTCCCCCGCGCCGCCCACGCTGTGCAGCAGGCTGCCGGTCTGGCTCGCGGCCAGCGTCGAGAGGATGGCCAGGCCGAGCGAGCCGCCCACCTGCTGCGCGGTGTTGAACAGGCCGGAGGCCAGCCCGGCATCGTCACCGCTCACCCCGCCGGTCCCCAGCAGGGTGATGGGCACGAACGTGAGGCCCATGCCGATGCTCATCGGGACGAGCCCCGGCAGCAGGTCGCCCGCGTAGCTCCCGTGCACCGGCAGCTGGGTCAGCACGGCCATCCCCGCCGTGGCCATCGCGATACCGATGACGCTCACGTTGCGTACGCCAACCCGGCGAATCAGCTGCTGGGCGACGCCGGCGCCGACCACGATCCCGGCGGTCACGGGGAGAAACGCGAGCCCCGCTCGCAGCGGGCTGTAGCCGAGGATCTCCTGCACGTACAGCGAGGCGAAGAAGAACATCCCGAACAGTCCGGAGGCGACGAGCAGCATCACGCCGTCGGCCACGCTCAGCGTGCGCACGCGGAAGATGCTCAGGCGCATCAGCGGGGCGGGGCTGCGCGCCTCGATCGCCGTGAACAGCGCCAGCAGCGCCACGCCGCCGGCCAGCAGGCCGATCGTCCGGGCCGAGCCCCAACCGTAGGCCTGCGACTTGACGATCGCGAACACGAGCACGACGAGCCCGGTGGTGACGGTCAGCGCCCCGGCGAGATCGAAGGTCCGGTGCTGCATGTGCGCCCGCGACTCGGGCACGTAGCGAAGGGTCAGTGCCAGCGCCGCCGCCCCGACCGGCACGTTCACGATGAAGATCCAGGGCCACGACGCGAGGTCGGTGAGCACCCCGCCGAGCAGCAGCCCCACCGCTCCGCCGCCGGCCGCGATCGCGCTCCACACGCCGAGCGCCTTGGTCCGCTCGGAAGTCTCCGTGAAGGTGGTATTGATGATCGAAAGCGCCGCGGGAGAGAGCAGCGCGGCACCCAGGCCCTGCAGGCCGCGCCCAACGATGAGCATCGTCGAAGACTGCGCCAGCCCGTTGAGCAGCGACGCGAGCGAGAACAGCGCCACGCCGGCGGCGAACAGCCGCTTTCGCCCGAGCAAGTCGGCGGCGCGGCCGCCCAACATCAAGAACCCGCCGAAGATCAGCGTGTACGCATTGACCACCCAGGCCAGGTTCGACGCCGAGAAGTGAAGCCCGCGCTGGATCGAGGGCAGGGCGACATTCACCACGGTGGCGTCAAGCACCACCATGAACTGCGCCAGGCAGGCGATCACCAGTACGAGCCAACGGTTGGAGGTGGGGGAGGCATTTGCGGTCATGGCGGCTCCTGTGAATGGGGCGGCGTAAACTGGACTGCGCGGTCCGCTTACGGTACCACAACCGGACCGCACGGTCCGGTTAGATCTTCCTCTCGAGCCGCGTGGGGCAACGCGTAGGGCCGCGCCAGACCAGCCTGGTACCACGCGCGCGCCAAGGTACGGGGCCCCCGCTACCATCATCCCCGTTCGGAACTAAAGAAGAGAATCAAGGCACTCCGCCGACCGAAGGGCGGAGCAAGAAGGGAATAGAGAATATGTCTGACGCCGTTACGCGCGTGTCCGTGGAGATCGAGGGGACGGAGATCTCATTCGAGACGGGCAAGCTGGCCAAGCAGGCCTCCGGCGCCGTTGTCGTCCGCGCGGGCGACACGATGGTCCTGTGTACCGCGACCGCGGGCAACCTGCGCGACGTGGACTTCCTGCCACTCACCGTCGACGTGGAGGAGCGGATGTACGCGGCCGGGAAGATCCCCGGCTCGTTTTTCAAGCGCGAGGGCCGCGCGGGGGAGAAGGCGACCCTGACCGCGCGCCTGATCGACCGGCCGATCCGGCCGCTCTTCCCCAAGGGCTGGCGCTACGAGACCCAGCTGGTCGCGCTGCCGGTCTCCGTCGATCACGTGAACCCCTACGACGTGCTGGCCATGAACGGCGCCTCCGCGGCGCTGATGGTCTCGCACATCCCATTCCCGACGCCGGTTGGGGCGGTGCGGATCGGCAAGGTCGAGGGCAACTTCGTCGTGAACCCGAGCGAACCCGATCTCGTCGAGGACACTGACCTCGATCTCATCGTCGCCGGGACCGAAGAGGCGATCCTGATGGTCGAGGCCGGCGCCAACGAGATCCCCGAGGCGGAGATCCTCGACGCGCTCGACATCGCCCACGAGGAGATCAAGAAGCTGTGCCGCGCCCAGCGCGAGCTGGCCGAGAAGGCGGGCAAGCCGAAGTCCGAGGTCGAGCTCCCGCAGGTCGACCAGGATCTGTACGAGGAGATCAAGGCGTCCCACGGCGAGGCGCTGGAGCAGGCCACCCAGGTCGAGGACAAGCTCGAGCGCCAGGACGCGTGCAAGACGGTCGAGGAGCAGGTGCTGGCCAAGTACTCGGGCGACCCGGAGTCGGACACGTACGCCGAGTACAGGCAAAAGGCGCAGCAAGCCTTCGACAAGCTCGAGAAGACGCTGATCCGCGAGCGAATCGCGGTCCAGAAGCGTCGGCCGGACGGCCGTAGCGCAGAGGAGATCCGCCCGATCTCGATCGAGGTCGGACCGGCGCCGCGGGCCCATGGCTCCGCGCTCTTCACGAGAGGCCAGACTCAGGCGCTGTCCGTGGTCGCGCTCGGCACCACGCGCGAGGAGATGCGCCTCGACACCCTGGGCCTCGAGACGGCCAAGCGCTACTTCCACCACTACAACTTCCCGCCGTTCAGCGTCGGGGAGGCCGGGTTCATGCGGGGGCCCAAGCGCCGCGACATCGGCCACGGGGCGCTCGCCGAGCGCGCGCTGGTGCCGATGATCCCGACCCAGGAGCAGTTCCCCTACACGATCCGGGTGGTGTCCGACATCCTCGAGTCCAACGGCTCCTCCTCGATGGCATCCGTGTGCGGATCGAGCCTCAGCCTGATGGACGCCGGCGTCCCGATCGGGCGGCCGGTGGCCGGCGTGGCCATGGGCCTGATCAAGGAAGGGGAGGACTACATCGTCCTCACCGACATCGCCGGCGTCGAGGACCATCTGGGCGACATGGACTTCAAGGTCGCCGGGACCGAGCGCGGCATCACCGCGCTCCAGATGGACATCAAGATCACCGGGGTGACGTTCGAGATCATGCGCGACGCGCTCGCGCAGGCCAAGGACGCGCGTCACTTCATCCTCGGCAAGATGACCGAGGTGATCGACGCGCCGCGGGCCGAGCTGTCCAAGCACGCCCCGCGGATCTCCACCATCCAGATCGACCCCGAGAAGATCGGCCTGCTGATCGGCAAGGGCGGCGAGACGATCCGCGCCCTCCAGGAGGAGTTCGAGTCGCAGATCGACGTCAACGACGAGGGCCAGGTGCTGGTCTACGCCTCCGTCGGCGAGCGCGGCGACGCCCTGGTCGAGCGGATCCGCGCGATGACCAAGGAGGTCGAGGTCGGAGACGAGTTCACCGGCAAGGTGGTCAAGACGACCACGTTCGGCGCCTTCATCGAGCTGTCCAAGGGCACCGACGGGCTCCTGCACATCTCCAATGTGGCGCCGGGCCGGCGGATCGACTCCGTCGAGGACGTGCTGGGCAAGGGCGACGAGCTCCACGTCCGCGTGGTGGAGGTCGACCGCGAGCGAGGCCGGATCGGCCTGCGGCTGGCCGACGACCCGGAGGTCGCGGGCAAGTCGGTCGAGGAGCTGGCCACCGTCGGCAGCGGGGATGCGGGTCCCCGCCGGGACCGGGGCGACCGCGACCGCGGGCGCAACGGCCGCGACCGCGACCGCGACCGAGATCGGGGCCGCGGTGGCCGCGGCGGAGGCGCCCGCGACGGCGGGCGTGACGGGGGCCGGGTGCGCGATCGCGACCCGGACCGCCCCCGCTCGTAAAGCTCGCGCCGCCGGCCCGAGTGCTCCAGGACCACAAGCTGACGACGCTCGAGTCGGGCGTCCGGATCGTCACCGAGGCGATGCCGGCCGTCCGCTCGGTGTCGCTCGGGTTCTGGATCGGGTCGGGCTCGCGGGGGGAGAGCGACCAGGAGGCCGGGCTCTCGCACCTGATCGAGCACCTGCTGTTCAAGGGCACCTCGAAGTACGGCTCGCTGGAGATCGATCAGATCTTCGACGGGATGGGCGCCGAGCTGAACGCCGGCACCGGCAAGGAGACCACATCCGTGTATGCGCGGGTGATCGACCAGCACCTCCCCGACGCGCTCGACGTGATGGCCGACATGGTGTTCCGACCCACGCTCAGCGACATGGACTCCGAGCGCGAGGTGATCCTCGAGGAGATCGCCATGTACGAGGATGACCCCCAGGAGAAGGTGTTCGACGTCCTGGGCGAGTCGGTGTTCTGCGACCACGCGCTTGGCCGGGCGATCATCGGCCGGGCGGAGGTGATCGCCGAGACGCCGGCCGAGGACATCGCTCGCTTCCACGCCTCCCGCTATGTCCCGTCCAACGTCGTGCTCGCGGCCGCCGGCGCGGTCGACCACGACGCGTTCGTGGCGCTGGCCGAGGAGCGGATCGGTCCCGCCGCGCCACCCGCCAACGACCTCGCGCCCGTCGCCCCGCCGGCCCCAGCCCCCGTCGGCCGGCAGCGCCGGTTCGAGCGCAAGGACACCGAGCAGTACCACGTCTGCCTGGGCGGCGCGGGCCTCAGCCGCCACGACGAGCGGCGCTACGCCCTGCGCGTGCTCGATGCGGTGTTCGGCGGCACCTCGTCCTCACGGCTCTTTCAGGAGATCCGCGAGCGGCGCGGCCTCGCCTATTCGGTCTACTCGTTCGCCAGCCATTATCAGGACACCGGCCAGGTCGGGCTGTACGTGGGGACGCGAGCCGACCACGTGGCCGAGGCGTTGGGCGTCGTGGCCTCCGAGCTCACGCGGATGCGCAAGTGCCCCGCCACCGCGGAGGAGCTCGAGCGGGCCAAGGAGAACCTCAAAGGTCGGGTGGTGCTGGCGCTCGAATCGACGGGCGCGCGCATGAACCGGCTCGGCTCCGAGATCCTGGCCGGCGCGCCACTGCTGTCCCTGGATGAGACCGTGGCCCGGATCGATGCGGTCACGATGAACGACGTGGCCGCGCTGGCCGAGGAGCTGTGGGCGCCCGAGCGGCTCTCGGCCGCAGGCATCGGGCCTGATCAGAGCCACTTCGACGAGGCGCTCGGGGCGCTCGAGCCCGCGTTGGCGGAGACATGATCCGCGTCGCGGTCGCTGGCGCGGCCGGGCGGATGGGCGAGACGGTCTGCGCGGCGGTCGAGCGAGCGGAGGACCTCCGGCTCACGGGGCGCGCCGACCCCGCGCTCGGCACTCCCCTGGACGCCGTGCTGCCAGATGCCGACGTGCTCGTCGACTTCACGATCCCCGCCACCGTGGTCGAGAACGCCCGGGCCGCGGTCGCCGCCGGGGTGCACGTGGTGATCGGGACCACCGGCTTCGATCCCGCCGAGCTCGCCGACCTGGCGGACGCGCCCGCGAACGTGTTCATCGCGCCCAACTTCGCCGTCGGCGCGGTGCTGATGATGCAGTTCGCCGCCCAGGCCGCCCGCCACATGGCCAGGGCCGAGATCATCGAGCTCCATCACGACCGCAAGCTCGACAAGCCGAGCGGCACCGCCGCCCGCACCGCGGCGCTCATGCGCGACGCGGCGGGGACCCAGACCGAGATCCCGATCCACTCCGTGCGCCTGCCCGGCCTGGTCGCCCACCAGGAGGTCATCCTCGGCGACGTCGGCCAGACCCTGAGCATCCGCCACGACTCGATCGACCGCGAGTCGTTCATGCCCGGGGTCCTGCTCGCGGTCAGGCGCGTGCCCTCACTTCCGCGCACGCCCGTCGTCGGCCTCGAGCAGCTGCTCGGGGTCGAGTAGTTCGTGTCGGCCGCGCTCGTGAGCGCGGCGCTGGATGCCGGGGAGCTCTCAGCGCCGGCGATGCAGCACCGCCGGCACGGCCCCCTGCACGAGCCCGACGTACAGGTCGACGACCTCCTCGCGCTTCACCTCGGGGTGCTCGAGCCACCAGTTGGCCAGCGATTCGCCGGCGCCCACGATCGCGTGCGCCACCCCGTCGACGTGGGTCGCGCCGAGACCGCTCGGCACGGGCAGGCTCGTCTCGACCATCCGGCGGACCGCGCGGGCGATCAGCCCCCGAAGCTCGGCCACCTCTTTTGCCACCGGGCCGTTGGAGCTGGCCTCCCCGAACAGCACCTTCCAGCCGTCGCGATGCTCCTCGACGAAGGCCAGGAACTCGCCGATCCGCAGGCGCAACCCGAGCAGCGGCGGCGCGTCGCGGGCCGCCGCGCCCTCCAGCCGCTGAAGCAGGTCGCGGCCGGTGAGGTGGATGTAGGCCACGTACAGCCCCTCCTTGGAGCCGAAGTACGTGTACAGCATCGGCTTCGAGACCTCCGCCCGCTGCGCGATTTCGTCCATCGAGGCCGAGTGGTAGCCCGCTGCCGCGAACACGCGGCCGGCCACGGACATGATCAGCTGCTCTCGTTCGGCGCGGGGCATGCCCCGGGTTCCGGCTCTCTTCGGACGCGCTGAGCTACATCGCTGCGCGGATGCGGGGGAACGTCTCAATACTTGGGTTTGAATGATCCGCGGATGGATATTACTTTCGGGTACATGCCCGAGAAAGGTGCGCCCCCAAACGTTCATCCCGTGCAGCGACGCGTCCTCAAGGCGCTCTCGTCGCTAAGCACACCACTTCTGCCGGACGATTACCTCGAGATGATCAACCCGCTGTGGTCCACGCGGGAGCTGCGCGGACGTATCGAGGAGGTTAAGCTCGAGACCGAAGACGCGGCGACGATCTTCATCAAGCCCGGGTACCGGTGGCCCGGGCACAAGCCCGGCCAGTATTGCCGCATCGGCGTCGATATCGACGGCGTCAGGCACTGGCGCGCGTACTCGCTCACCTCCGATCCCTACCGCGAAGACGGCCTGATCAGCATCACGCCCAAGCGGGTCAGCGAGGGCACGGTCTCGCCTTTCCTGGTCAAGGCCGAGTCGGGCACGATCGTCGGCCTCGGTGGTATCGAGGGCGACTTCGTGCTTCCGGACGAGGTGCCCGACAAGCTCCTGTTCATCAGCGCCGGGAGCGGGATCACCCCGATCATGAGCATGTTGCGCCACCTCGACAACCACGACGAGATCAAGGATGTCGTGGTGCTGCACTCCGCGCGCCACACCGACGACGTGATCTTCGGCCCCGAGCTGCGCGACCTCGACAAGCGACACGAGAAGTTCCGCCTGCACGAGCAGCTCACCAAGGACAAGGGCCGGATGGGGCCCGGCGACCTCGACGAGCTGTGCCCGGACTGGACTGAGCGGATCGCCTTCATGTCCGGCCCCAGCGAGATGCTCGACGCGTTCAGCGAGCATTGGGACGAGCACGGGGACTGCGACTGCCTGCACATGGAGCGCTTTCAGCCGAAGCTCGGACTGGGGGACAAGGGCGACGGCGAGGGCGGCACGATCAAGTTCTGCAAGTCCGACTGCGAGACCGAGTGCGACGGCAAGACGCCGATCCTCGTGGCCGGCGAGGAGGAGGGTCTCGACCTCCCCTACGGCTGCCGCGAGGGGATCTGCCACACGTGCGTCGGTGAGCTCCGCTCCGGTAGGGTGCGGGACCTTCGCAACGGAGATGTTTACGGCCAGGAGGGCGAAGTGATCCGCACGTGCATCAGCGCGCCCGAGGGCCCGGTCGAGATCGACCTTTAGCGATTCGCCGCCACCCCCAAGACACCAGGAGATGAGGCATGGCCAGCGCCACCGAGAACGGCCATAAGACCAACGGCCGGGCTCCCGTCAGCGAGCCGGAGAACCCGCTTCACCAGCTGAGCTCCGAGGAGATCGAGCAGATCGGCAAGGAGTTCGACGAGCTCCACGAAGCGGTCAAGAGCGACCTCGGCGAGCGCGATGCCAAATACATCCGCTCGATCATCAGCATGCAGCGCCGGCTGGCCCTGATCGGGCGCCTCGAGCTGATCGCCTCGCGCTGGCGGATCCCGTGGGCGGTCGGAGCGGCCACGCTGGGGATGGCCAAGATCCTCGAGAACATGGAGATCGGCCACAACGTCCTGCACGGGCAGTGGGACTGGATGAACGACCCGGTGATCAACTCCCGGGCCTGGGACTGGGACACCGCCTCGACCGCCGAGTCCTGGCGTCACTCGCACAACTTCATCCACCACACGTTTACCAACATCCTGGGCAAGGACAAGGATCTCGGCTACGAGATCATGCGCATCGATCCCCACCAGAAGTGGCACCCGGCCTATCTGCTCCAGCCCGTCTACAACATCCTGCTCATGCTGCTGTTCGAGTGGGGAGTGGCCGTTCACGACCTGGACCTGGATGCCGTCCGGGCCGGCGACAAGTCCCACAAGGAGGTCCTCAAGGACCTCAAGGGCATCGCCGGCAAGGCCCGGCTGCAGATCCAGAAGGATTACGTGTCCTGGCCCATCATCAGCGGGCTGGTCATGACCGGGGTCGAGGCTGCCGTGATCAGCGTTCGCAACCGGCAGGAGCGCAAGACCAAGAACCCGGTCGTCCAGGCCCGTCGTCTCGGCCGCAAGGCACGCCGCCGGGTCTCTTCGGGCTCGGACGGGAACCTGATCCGCCAGCTTGTCGAACGCCGCTCGTTCCGCGAGCCGTTCAAGCGCACCCTGACCGCCAACGTGGCCTCCAACATCATCCGCAACATCTGGTCCTACGCGATCATCTTCTGCGGCCACTTCCCCGACCAGACGTACACCTTCACCGAGGAGGAGGTCGAGAACGAGTCGCGCGGCGGCTGGTACGTCCGCCAGCTCACCGGTGCCGCCAACATCGACGGCGGCCCGCTCTTCCACGTGATCAGCGGCAACCTCGGCTATCAGGTCGAGCACCACCTGTATCCCGACATGCCCTCGACGCGGTACGGCGAGATCGCACCCAAGGTGCGCGAGATCTGCAAACGCTACGAGCTCCCCTACAACTCGGGCCCATTCCACCAGCAGCTCGGGATGGTCCAGCGGACGATCCTCCGCCTCGCCTTCCCCGGCGGCAAGCCGCGTCCGAAGCCCGGCCCCTACGACGGTCCGATCGTGCGCGGGAAGGGCGAGCGCACGACCGACGTTCCGTTCAAGGTCGAGGCGTGAGCGGTCCCGGGCGCGGGTAGTTCGAGCGCTAAGCTTCATCCCCCAGCGCACATACCCGGAGGTCGGATGGCATGGCATGGAAACGGAACATCCTCGTTGTCGCCAACGTCACCGCGACCTCCGGTGAGCTGATCGAGGCTCTCAAGGCGCAGGTCTCGAAGTCGCCGGCGCAGTTCACGCTCATCGTCCCGGCCACCCATGTGGGCGGCGGGCGCGCGGCGGCGAAGGCCAAGCTGGAGGAGGCGATCGGGCAGCTGCGGGCCGATGGCATCGAGGCCGAGGGCTCGATCGGCGACGCCGACCCGCTGATCGCGGTGACCGAGGCATGGGACCCCAAGCGCTATGACGAGATCATCGTCTCCACGCTCCCCATGCGCGTGTCGAAGTGGCTGCACGCCGGGCTGCCCGAGCGGATCGGGAAGCTGACCGGCTGCCAGGTGACGCACGTGGTGTCCGAGCCGCCCAAGCCGCCGGTCGAGGCCGGCCCGCCGCCCAGCCACGACACCCCGAGCCAGAAGCTCGGGCCACTCGGCGTGCTGGCCTGGGGAGGGCACAAGGAGAATTAATTGGGGCCCGGCCTTCGGCCGGTCATCCCAGCCGGACGACGCGCGGCCGGCCTAGTTGTGGCGAGGCCGGATGCTGAGCGGGCCGAGCCGCGCGGCCGGTTGCGCCGTGCATCCGTGCCCGGCGCCCGCACTCCCGCCGCATTCCCTGCGATAATCGCGCCCGTGAACCTCGGCTCGATTCTCACGGCCATGATCACCCCGTTCGACGCCACCGGCCGCGTCGATGAGGACGCGGCGGTCCGCTTGATGCATCACCTGGTCGACCACGGCTCGGATGGACTCGTCATCTGCGGCACGACCGGAGAGGCCTCGACGCTGAGCGACGAGGAGCACCTGAGGATGATCGAGCTCGCGGTCGAGGAGATGAAGCCCACCCGCCGTTGCTCGATCGTGGCCGGCGTCGGCTCCAACGACACGCGGCACGCCGTGCACCTGACCGAGCGCGCCACCGAGATCGGACCCGACGCGCTGCTATCGGTGACGCCCTACTACAACAAGCCCAGCCGGCGCGGGATCATTCGCCACTACGAGGAGGTCGACCGCGCCACCGACCTGCCGATCCTGCTCTACAACATCCCTCAGCGCACGGCCGTCGACCTCCCGAACGACCTGCTCGCCGAGCTGGCCCAACTCGAGAACATCGTCGGGGTCAAGCAGGCCAACCCGGCGAACCTGGCCAAGATCGACGGCTTGATGATCTACGCCGGCAACGACGACCTGGTGGCCGACGTGCTCGACCTCGGCGAGCCGGGCGGGGTCTGCGTGGCCAGCCACCTGTTCGGCGAGGAGATGCACCGGATGGTGGACGAGCCCGAGCACCGCCACGAGATCGACGCCGGCCTCCGAGCCGCCTACCGTGATCTGGCGGTAGGGCCGCTGGCCTGCGGCGTGAAGGCCGCGCTCAACCTTCTCGGCTTCGGCGTGGGCGCGCCGCGGCTGCCGTACGTGGAGCTCGACGAGCAGGAGACGGCCGTGATCCGGTCGATGCTCGAACGTAACGGGCTTCTTCAGACCGCCTCGGCGTGAGCTCCAAGCTACGGGTCCTGCCGCTCGGCGGCCTGGGCGAGATCGGCAAGAACATGACGGTCGTCGAGTACGACGACCGGATCGTGGTCGTCGACGTGGGACTGCGCTTTCCGACCACGGACATGCTCGGCATCGACCTGGTGCTGCCCGACTTCAGCTACCTGCGCGAGCGCGCCGAGGACATCGAGGCGATCGTCGTCACCCACGGCCACGAGGATCACGTCGGCGCGCTCCCGTGGGTCCTGCGCGAGCTAGACCACTGGCCGACCGTGTATGCCGGCCGCCTGACCACGGCGATGGCGCGCTCCAAGCTCGACGAGCACCGCCTGCGCGAGGCCCCGCTGGAGGACGTCCGGCCCGGGGAGCAGCTCGAGCTCGGCCCGTTCACCATCGAGTTGGTGCACATGACCCACTCGATCCCCGACTCGTGCGCGGTCGCGCTGAAGACCGAGCTCGGTACCGTCCTGGTCACCGGCGACTACAAGTTCGACCAGACCCCGGTGGACGGCCCCCCGGCCGACGTCTCGCGGCTGGCCGAGCTCGGCCGCGAGGGAGTGCTGCTGCTGTGCGGCGACTCCACAAACGCCGATCGCCTGGGCTTCTCGCCGTCGGAGCGCGGCGTGGGCCCGCACCTTCAGGAGGTGTTCGCGCGGGCACCGGGCCGGATCGTGGTCACGAGCTTCGCCTCCAACATCCATCGCGTGCAGCAGGTGCTCGACGCCGCGTCCGCGCTCGGGCGCAAGGTCTCGCTGGTCGGGCGCTCGATGCGAAAGAACGTCAACATCGGCCGCTCGCTCGGGCACATCGAGGTCCCGGAAGGCCTGCTGATCCCGCCCCAGGAGGTCGAGGACTGGCCCGACGAGAAGGTGGTGGTGATCTCCACGGGCTCGCAGGGCGAGCCGCTGTCGGCGCTGCGGCGGATGGCCCACAACGACCATCGGATGATCAAGCTCCACCGCGGCGACACGGTGGTGTTCTCGGCCACGCCGATTCCCGGCAACGAGCGCGCGGTGAACGAGACCGTCGACCGGCTCTACCACATCGGATGCGACGTGATCACCCCGCGCGAGGCGGCGATCCACGCCTCCGGGCACGCCTACGCCGAGGAGCTCAAGCTCATGCTCAACCTGGTCAAGCCGCGCTACGTGCTGCCGGTCCACGGCGACCACAAGCGGATCCACCTGCACGCCGAGCTGGCCGCCGCCGTGGGCATAGACCCCGAGGACGTATTCCGCGGCGAGAACGGGCTGCCGCTGGAGATAGATCGGCAAGGAGCCGTATTTGGCGAGCACGAGCAGTCGGGGATGATCTTCGTCGACGGCGTCGACATCGGTGACCCCGCCGACGTGGCGCTGCGCGATCGCCGGATGCTCTCGGGCGACGGCATCTTCATCGTCGTGGCGACCGTCTCCGAGCAGAGCGGCGAGTCCGTGGTCCCGCCGGAGGTGATCTTCCGCGGCGTTCCGTTCATCGATCAGGCCGACGGGCTCGTCGAGGACATCCGCGAGGAGGTCGAGCGCTCGCTCGCCCGTGCCGCCCACGACGGAGTGCGCGAGATCGACCTGCTCCAGCAGGAGCTCCACGACGACCTCGCCGCGTTCGTCTACGACCGGCTGCGCCGCCGACCGATGGTGCTGCCGGTCGTGGTCGAGGTCTGAAGCCCGGCGGGCGCGCCCGGAATCCTGATCACGAAGCGCGTCCCGGTTCCGTTCGCGGGAGTTTGCAGCGTCACGCTGCCGCCATGGGACTCCGCGACCGCACGCACGATCGAGAGCCCGAGGCCGGAGCCGCGACCCCCATCGCCGGCGCCGCGGACGAACCGATCGAACACGCGGCTGGCCAGCTCGGGCGGAATCCCCGAGCCGTCGTCTTCGACGACGATCACCACGTGCCCCTCCTCGAGCGCTGTGGAGGCCCGGATGTGCGTGCCCGGCGGCGTGTGGCGGACGGCGTTCTCGAGCAGGTTCAGCAGCAGCCGGTGCAGGTCGTCGCGCACGCCCGCCACCACCGCGGGCTGCGCGTCGATCGACAGCTCGTGGTCCTCGGCCACCGGACCGAGCTCGGAGGCCACATCCACCAGTACCTCGGCCAGGTCGGTGGGACGGTGGGGTTGGGAGCGCTCGGCGTCGGCTCGCGCCAGCAGCAGCAGGTCGCCCACCAGACGCCGCATCCGCCGGGTGGCCCGCAGCGCGGCCTGCGCCGTCTCGGCCTGCTCGCCGCGGAGCTCGTCGGCCAGGAGATCGAGGTTGGCCAGCACGCTGGTCAGCGGCGTGCGCAGCTCGTGCGAGGCGTCGGCCACGAACTCGCGCTGGCGGTCGAGCATCTGCTCGGTCTCCCCGCGCGCCGCGTCGAGCGAGACGAGCATGTCCTCGAGCGTGCGCGCCAGCTCGGCCACCTCGTCCTCTGCCTCGGGCATGGGCAGCCGGCGCTTGGGATCGCGGGTACGCTCGATCTCCCGAGCCGCGTCGGTCAGCTCGGCGATCGGCCGCACCGCCCTCTGCGCGGTGGCCAGGCCGGCCAGCAGCGCCAGGATGGTGCCGCCTAGGATCCCCAGCAGCAGGAAGAACTGCACACGCGCCAGCGTGTGGTCGACGTCGGACAGCGGCCGGGCGTACAGGAGCACGGCTCGCCCGCTGGGGCGCACGTCGATCGAGCGCACCTCGACCCGGTAGCCCAGCTCCTGGAAGGTGCCGGGGCCGGGCGGCGGAGGGAAGGCCGGCGTCGCGGGCAGCGGCTTGGCGCCCTTGATCTTGATCCCCTCGGTCTGGGTGCACAGCAGGAAGCCGTCCTGGTCGTAGATCCGGATCTGCGCGTGCTCGGCGCTGGCGTAGTCGCTCAGGTGGACGGTCTTGTTGCAGTCGAGCGCGCCGGTGCTGCCGAGCCAGTGGAGCTGGAGCTGCCCCCGGAGCTGCTCGATGGCCGAGCGCACCTCGTCGTTGAACTCGCCCCTGACCTGCCGCGTCGTGAGCACGCCGACGATCGCCGCGAAGCAGGCCAGGATCACGAACGTCAGCGCGGCCGAGCCGCCGGCCAGGCGCCAGCGGATCGGGATCGTCCTATACGCGGAGAACGTAGCCCGCGCCGCGGATCGTGTGTAGGAGCCGAGGCTCGCCACCCGCTTCAAGCTTCCTCCGTAGGTTGGACACGAACACCTCGATCGTGTTCGTCATCGAGAACGGGTCATACCCCCACACCTCGTCGAGCAGGCGCTGGCGGGAGATCACGATCCGCTCATTGCGCATCAGGTATTCGAGCAGCTCGAACTCCCGCTGGGTGAGGTCCATGCCGCGCTCGCCCCGAAGCACCTCGTGGGTGTCGGGATTGAGCTTCAGGTCGCCCACGCTCAAGGTCGCCTGGCCCCGAGGCGGACGCCGGCGCAGCAACGCCCGCATCCGCGCCAGCAGCTCCTGACGCTCGAACGGCTTGACCAGGTAGTCATCCGCGCCGGAGTCGAGGCCCTCTACCCGGGACTCGACCGCGTCGCGCGCGGTCAGCACCAGGATCGGGACGTCGTCGCTTCGGCGCAGCGTCTTGGCGACGTCGATCCCGTCGAGCCGCGGCAGGCCGAGGTCGAGGATCACAAGGTCAGGCAGGAAGGCATGCGCCTGGTCGAGCGCCGTGACCCCGTCGCCGGCCACCTTCACGTCGTAGCCCTCCATGCGCAGCGAGCGCTGGAGCACCTGCGCGATCGCGTCGTCGTCCTCTACCACTAGGACCCGCGGGGGACGTTCGTAGTCGGCCATCTAGTTACGAGATGGTACGGCCGCGCCCGCATTTTCCTGCGCATTCTTTACTGCCTCTTCATCACCGGCAGGAGCCCCGGGCGCGCCGTCGAAGTGGTCTGCTCGGACATGGCCGCCGCCTCGAGACGGAAGACTCCGCCCCGCCGGGCCAAGCGCTCGCTGCTGGCGAGCCGACCGTCGCTGCCCCGGCTCGTTCTCGAGCCCCACCACGTCGACATCGCCGGCTTGGCCCTGATCGCGCTCGGCATCTTCCTCGCCGGCGTGGCCTACCTGGGCTGGTCCGGAGGCGCCCTGGGCGGGGGCCTCGTTCAGGGCATGCGCTTCGTATTGGGCGCGGTGGGCTACGTGGTGCCGGCGGCTTTGGTGGCAGGCGGTGGGCTGGTGCTGGCGCGCGAGGTCCGCCCGCCGGCGCGCCCGATGCGCACCGGCTCGATCTGCCTCGTTGCGTCTTTGACGCTCGGCCTGGCCGCCGGGACGCTCGGGGTCGGCCCCGGCCGTCTCCAAGGCGCGCGCTTCTGGAGCGCCGCGGCGTTCAAGTCCCGGGGCGGC
The DNA here is from genome assembly GCA_963818675.1 of uncultured Solirubrobacterales bacterium. Classification (GTDB taxonomy): domain Bacteria; phylum Actinomycetota; class Thermoleophilia; order Solirubrobacterales; family Solirubrobacteraceae; genus Palsa-465. The sequence continues at coordinate 97,179 of CAWFTE010000004.1, read as the reverse complement.
GTGGTCGGACAGGCCGAGCTGTGGGTGAGCTCGCACCTGCTCTCGGTGCTCGGCGCCGACATCCTCGCGGTGTTCCTGTTCGTCACCGGGCTGATCCTGGTCAGCGGCGCCACGCTGGCCGGCGTGCTACGGGCCACCGGGGCCGGGGTGGCACGGGGATCCCGGGCGATCCGGCGCTCAACCGAGGAGCTCGCGGTTGCCACGGGTCGGGCGCGGCGGCCGGCCACGGCGGCGGGGCGCGCGGCCGCGTCGGCCGATGAGGCCCTGCCGGACTGGGACCCGGACCCGGAGCCGGACCCCGACCCGGAACCGCCGGAATGGCCCGAGCCGCCCGAGCTGGACGAACCCCCCGAGCTGGACGAGCCGCTCGAGGTCGACCCGGAGCCCCCGGAGCCCCGTGTGGGAGGAAATGGCCACTATCCAGCTGAAATATCCCAGGCGCCCGAAGACCTGACCCCCCAGGGCCGCTACCGGGCGTCCGTGACCGACGACCCCGAGTTCACGTGGCGCGTGCCCTCCCCGCGGTTCCTGGTCCGCGCCAGCGGCGAGGCGGCCAAGCCCGACACCGCCGGCCAGGAGCAGGTCGCGGCGACGCTTGCTGAGACGCTGGGCCACTTCGGCATCGAGGCCAAGGTCATCGGCCGGGTCACCGGGCCGCACATCACCCGCTACGAGCTGCGGCTCGCCCCGGGAACCAAGGTGGCCAAGGTGGCCCAGCTCAAGGATGATCTGGCCTACTCGCTCGCCGCCACGGATATCCGGATCCTCGCTCCGATCCCGGGCAAGCAGGCGGTGGGCGTGGAGGTGCCCAACGCGCGCCGGCGGATCGTCAACCTCGGGGACGTCTTCCAGGAGCCGCCGCCCGATTGGTCGCCTTTGACCGTGTGGCTGGGCAAGGACATCGCCGGCCGGGCGATCGGCGCCGACCTGGCCAAGATGCCCCACCTGCTCGTGGCCGGGACGACCGGCGCCGGCAAGTCGGCGTGCGTGAACGCGATGCTCAGCTCGATCCTCCTGCGCGCCACGCCGCACGAGGTCCGCCTAGTGCTCGTGGACCCCAAGCAGGTCGAGCTCAACCACTACGAGTCGATCCCCCACCTGCTCACCCCGGTCATCACCAGCCCTCGGATGGCCGCCAACGCCCTCCAGAACCTGGTCAAGGAGATGGAGCAGCGCTACGGGCTGATGTCGCTGGCCCGAACCCGCTCGCTGCCCGAGCTCAACCGGGCCCGCGACAAGCGTGGTGAGCCGCCGCTGCCCTACGTCCTGTGCGTGATCGACGAGCTCGCCGACCTGATGATGGTGGCACCGGCCGACGTGGAGGACTCGATCATCCGCCTGGCCCAGAAGGCGCGGGCGGTCGGCATCCACCTGGTACTGGCCACTCAGTCGCCGCGCGTTAACGTGATCACCGGGCTGATCAAGGCCAACGTCCCGTCGCGGATCGCCTTCGCCGTCTCCTCGCGCACCGACTCGCAGGTGATCCTTGACCAGAACGGCGCCGAGGCTCTGATCGGGATGGGGGACATGCTGTTCTCGCCCGTCGGCTCGAGCAAGCTCCAGCGGATCCAGGGCGCCTACATCGACGAGGAGCAGATCGCCGAGCTGACCGACGCTTGGCGGCGCCAGGGCGAGCCGGAGTTCCGTGAGGAGCTGCTCGAGGAGGTGGCAGAGGACGGGGGGGACGGCTCCTCCTCGGACGAGTCGGATTTCGACCCCGACGAGGACCCGCTGCTCGACGATGCGATCGCGCTGGTGGCCCAGATGCAGACCGCCTCCACCTCGATGCTCCAGCGGCGTCTCCGGCTCGGCTACACCCGCGCCGGCCGGTTGATCGACATGCTCGAACGCCGCGGCGTGATCTCCGGCTACGAGGGCTCCAAGCCCCGCCAGGTACTGATCACCGAGGCCGACGTGCCGCGCATCCTCTCGCATCTGGCCGAGGCCGAGGGTTCGGCCAGTCCGCCTGTGCGCGTGCCCGACGACGCCGAGCAGGATTAGCTGCCGACATCGGTTCGGGGGCCGCCCAGCCGGCCGCCCCTGACAAACTTGGAGCTCATGGCCGACATCGGCACCACCCTGCGCGAGGCGCGAATGCGCGCCCGGATCGACATCGGCGAGGTCGAGACGCGGACGAAGATCCGCGCAAAGTACCTGCGCGCGATCGAGAACGAGGAGTGGGACCTGCTTCCCGGGCCGGTGTACGTCAAGAGCTTCCTGCGCACGTACGGCGACTACCTGGGCCTCGACAGCCGGATGCTCGTCGACGAGTACAAGCGCCGCTACGAGCGCCCCTCCGACCATGACCCGCGGCCGGTCGCCTCCCGCACCCGCGAGCGCGAGCGGCAGGCGCGCCGGCCACGCGTGCCCACTTGGGTGCCGATCGTGCTGGTGCTGCTGGCGGTGGTGGTCGCGCTCGACCTCATCGGCCAGAACGCCACGAACCACAAGACCGTCCCGCCTGTCGGCCTGCACGCGAAGACGCCGCATCCCGCGCGCCGGGCGCCCGGGCGGACCACCGCCACGCTGCCCGCCGCGCCCGCCACGGTGACGCTCCAGCTCGTGCCCACCGGGCGAGTGTACGTATGCCTGGTCGCCGGCAACGGCCAGCCGCTGATCCCGGGGCGGATCTTCAGCCCCGGTCAGACGATTCCCACCGAGACGAAGGGCAAGATGCTCCTCACGCTCGGTAACAACGGCGTCCAGATGAAGGTCAACGGCAAGCCGGTGCAGGTCTCGGCATCGCCCAGCTCGATCGGCTACACGCTCACCCCGACGGGCGCGCAGCCCCTGCCGGTCGCCCAGCAGCCGCGCTGCGCATGAAACCGCGCGCCGGCATCCTGATCACCGGCACCGAGGTGCTCACCGGGATCATTGCCGACCGCAACGGCCCCTGGCTCTCGGAGCGGCTGCTCGAGCTCGGCGTCGACGCCGCGATGATCGAGATCGTCGGCGACCGCACGGATGACCTGCTGGGCGGCCTGCGCTTCATGGCCGACGCCGGGATGGCGCTGATCGTGACCAGCGGCGGCCTCGGCCCGACCGCAGACGACCTGACGGCTGACGTCGTGGCGCGCTTCCACGGCCGCGAGATGCTGCTCGACGCCCGGCTGGAAGAGAGAATCGCCGAGATCGTCGAGTCGATCATGCGGCGCTGGCCGGGCGTGGATCCCGAGGCTGTGCGCGAAGCGAACCGCAAGCAGGCGCTGGTGCCCGAGGGCTCCACCGTGCTCGACCCGGTCGGAACCGCGCCCGGGCTCGTGGTGCCGCCGCTGCCGGGCGCCACGGGGCCGACCGTGGTCGTGCTCCCGGGCCCTCCGCGGGAGCTTCAGCCGATGTTCGCGACGGCCGCCGCGACCGAGGCGTTCCGAGCGGCGATCGCCGGCGCCCCAACCTACCGGCACGAGATGGTGCGGCTGTTCGGGATCCCGGAGTCCGAGATCGCGCGGACGCTGCGGGAGGCGGACGGCGCCGGCGTGCCGCTGTCCGAGCTCGAGGTGACCACCTGCCTGCGGCGCGGGGAGATCGAGGTCTCCACCCGGTTCGAGCCCTCGGCCGAGCCCGCGTACGAGGCGCTCGTCGACTTCATCCGCGAGCACCAGGGGCGGGCGTTGTTCTCCGAGGACGGCTCGACCATCGACGAGCAGGTGGCCACGCTGCTCGAGGGGCGGATGGTGGCGGTGGCCGAATCTTGCACGGGCGGCCTGATGGCGGCGCGGCTGACCGAGCGCGCGGGGTCCTCGGAGTACTTCGCGGGCGGGGTGGTGGCGTACTCGAACGAGGCCAAGATGGCGCTGGTCGGGGTGGATCCAGACCTGATCTCGTCGTACGGCGCGGTGTCCGAGCAGGTCGCGGACGCGCTGGCGGACGGTGCGCTGGCGCGCTTCGGGGCCGACATCGGCATCGGGATCACGGGCGTGGCCGGCCCCGGGGGCGGGAGCGACGAGAAGCCGGTTGGTCTCGTGTGCTTCTCGACCGCCGGGCGCGACGGGTCGCGGATCACGCGCTCGATCCGCCTGCCGGGCAGCCGCTCCGACGTTCGGGATCGGTCCACGACGGTGGCGATGCACCTGCTCCGGAGGCTGCTTCGCGGCGAGACAACGGGGCCGATGCCCGAGGCACCGGCGGCCGAAGCGCGGGCCCCGTCTCGCTAGCTCCGATGCCGGGCGAGGAGCGCGTGCGGCTCTTCGTCGCGCTCGAGCTGCCTGAGCGGGTACGCGACGCGCTGGTGCAGTGGCGCCCGGCGGCGAGGGGCCTGCGGCTGATCGAAGCATCAGACCTGCACGTGACGCTGTGCTTTCTGGGGTGGCGGCTCGAGCGCGAGACCCCCGCCATCCTCGACGCCTGCGCGACTGCCGAGGGGTTCCCCGCCGCCTCTCTGACCCTCGACCGGCCGCTGTGGCTCCCGCCGCGGCGTCCGCGGGTTCTGGCGGTGGAGCTGCTCGATGCCGGAGGAGCCCTGGCGGAAGTTCAGGGCGCGCTGTCGGAGGCGCTCTCGGGCGGGGGGTGGTACACGCCCGAGACCCGGCCGTTCCTTGCGCACGTCACGGTGGCGCGGGTGGGACGCGGGGCCCGGGCGCCGGCCGGCGAGCTCGAGCTCCCGCCGGCGTTGGCGTTCGAGGGTGCGCGGGTGACCCTTTACCGATCGAGGCTGAGCGCGGCCGGGGCCCGCTACGAGCCGCTGGGGACGGTCGCCCTGGCGTGAGCTCAGACCAGGCGCCCCGTCCGGTCGATTTGTTGCGCTTCCGTCACACGCGCGCCTTGTTCCGTTGCAGCAACGCGCTCTAGGGTGCCGGTTCCGTCCGCCACGCCGCCTACCGTGGTGGATTCACGAGCATGAGACCAAGGAGCCGAACCGAGATGAGCGAGCCCGCAAAGCCAGGCGCTACGGCCGACGCCAAGACCGACGCCAAGCGACAAGCTGCGCTCCAAGGTGCCCTGTCTCAGATCGAGCGGCAATTCGGCAAGGGCACGGTCATGCGCATGGGGGATCCGGGTGCCCGGGTGGCGGTCGACGCGATTCCCACCGGCGCCCTGTCGCTGGACATCGCGCTCGGGATCGGCGGGGTCCCGCGGGGGCGGATCGTCGAGATCTTCGGCCCCGAGTCCTCCGGCAAGACGACCCTTGTCTACCACGTCATCGCCGAGGCCCAGAAGCTCGGCGGGGTGTGCGCGTTCGTCGACGCCGAGCACGCCATGGACCCGTTGTACGCCCGCCAGATCGGCGTGAACATCGACGAGCTGCTCGTCTCCCAGCCGGACTACGGCGAGCAGGCGCTCGAGATCGTCGACATGCTGATCCGCTCCGGCGCGGTCGACGTGATCGCGGTGGACTCCGTGGCCGCGCTCACCCCGCGCGCCGAGCTCGAGGGCCAGATGGGCGACCAGACCGTCGGCGTCCAGGCCCGCATGATGTCCCAGGCGATGCGCAAGCTGGCCGGCAACCTGAACCGCACCCAGACCCTTTGCGTGTTCACCAACCAGATCCGCGAGAAGGTGGGCGTCATGTTCGGTTCGCCGGAGACGCAGCCCGGCGGCCGGGCGCTGAAGTTCTACGCCTCCCAGCGCCTGGACATCCGCCGCATCGAGACCCTCAAGGACGGGACCGAGGCGGTGGGCAACCGGGTCCGGGTGAAGGTGGTCAAGAACAAGGTCGCCGCGCCGTTCAAGCAGGCGGAGTTCGACATCGAGTTCGGCAGGGGGATCTCGACGTCCGGCTGCCTGATCGACTACGGCATCGAGCACAACATCGTCACCAAGTCGGGCTCGTTCTTCTCCTACGGCGAGGAACGGCTCGGTCAGGGTCGTGGCAACGCCAAGGCCTTCCTCGACGAGCACCCGGATACGGCCAAGGAGATCGAGCGCAAGATCTACGCCGCGCTCGACCTCGACAAAGACCTCGTGAAGGCAATCGAGCCGCGCGAGGACGCGCCCCTCCAGGCGGTGGAGCCGGTACCGCCTGCGAGAGGACGCGCCGCATAGCCTGCCGCTTCCGCACCCCAGGGCGCGGACCAAGATGACCGCCCGGAGCTCGGACGAGGACCCCCAGCGCGCGCTCGAGCTCGCCTTCACCTACCTGAACCGCCGCGAGCTGACCGAGGCGGAGCTGCGCCGACGGCTCGAGGGGCGGGGCGTGGATGGTGCGACGGCGGCGGCGACGGTCGAAGCCCTCCGCGGCCAGGGCTACCTCGATGACGCGCGGTTCGCGCGCCTGTTCACTCAGGACAAGCGAAACCTCGAGCAGTGGGGGAGCGAGCGGATCCGGCGCGCCCTACTCGAGCGCGGAGTGAATCGAGATCTCGTCGCGGCAGCCCTGGACGAGGCGCCACCGGAGGACGAGCTGGTCCGGGCCCGGACGCTGCTGCGCCGGCGTTTTCCGGCGCCTCTGCTGGACCGCCGCGACCGTGACCGAGCCCTCGGCGTCCTGCTGCGCAAGGGGTTCGACAGCGACCTCGCGCTCGAGGCGTTGGCCGGTCACGCCGGCGATGCGCTACCTTGACCGGCGCGGCCGGAGGAGGTAGACGATGAACAGGGGATGCCAGAGGGGGGCGCTTGTGTGCGCGCTGGTCGCGCTGGGGCTGTGCCCGTGCGCCGCCGTCGCCTCCGCGGCCACTCGGTACGCGGGCAGGACCTCGCAACGCACCGCTATATCGTTCACGCTCGCGGACGGCTACGTGCGCAAGCTCCGCTTCACGATCTACATCAAGTGCCGGAGCCGGCACATCTGGCGGATCGACGCGTCGAACTTCCCGGCGATCAGGATCGTGCACGGCTCGTTCGCGCAGAGATTCGTCGCCCGGGGCGCCAAGGCCTCGGCCACGGTCTCGGGCCGCGTCTCCCGCCGGCGCGTGCGCGGCGCCCTGTCCGACCGGACCTACGAGCGCAAGGAGCACAGCTTCTGCGCCGGCACCGCCCGGTTCGACCTCGTCGCCTCCTAGCCGCATCGGTACCGAACGGGCAACGAGGCGCTGTACGAGCGGCTTCACGGATTGCGCGGCCCGGGCGCCGGTATTACGATGCCGTTAGCGAACGAATGGCCCGCGGGCCACGAAAAGAACCCAGCAAATCGTATAAATCTTGGATTCCGGACTCAGCGTTGACGGCCATCTCGAACGGGCCCCCCGGCCCGACCCGACGACACCCACCAAACCGCTAGCCACCCGCCATACATAGGGCGCGCTCGCCTTCCGGCATCCGTTCGTGCACGCTGCACGGGCCGCTCGGTCGCTCCCAAAAACCGAAGCAGTGAACAGGGCCGGACGGAAGTCCGGATCTTGGCAGGAGAGGAACGACCATGGAAATCATCGGGGCCGCAGCGCTGATCGCAGTGGGGCTAGTGCTGGCCGCCCTCCTCTACGGCCGCACCCACGCCCCTCGGCCGGCGGCGGCGGTGGCGAGCCCACGGCCTATGTCGACCGGCGAGCGCGAGGTCGAGACACCTGAGCGCACGGCGGAACTGGCGCGCCGGGAAGCGGAGCTCGCGCAGCGAGAGGCCGCGCTGGTACGTAAGACGGCGGAGCTGGACCGGGACCGCGAGGCGCTGGCCGAGCGCCGTCACGCGCTGGAGCTCGAGCTCGAGCGCATCTCCGGGATTTCCGCCGCCGGCGCCAAGCAACTGTTGCTCAAGGAGGTCGAGGAGCAGACGAAGCACGACGCCGCCCGCCGCATCCGCCAGATCGAGGAGCAGACCAAGCGCGAGGCGGAGCGACGGGTGCGGAACATCCTGTCGGTGTGCATGCAGCGCCTGGCCGCCGGACACGCGGCCGAGACGACGGTATCGGTCGTGCACCTGTCCGCGGACGACATGAAGGGCCGGATCATCGGCCGCGAAGGTCGCAACATCCGCGCCCTCGAGAACCTGACCGGCGTGGACTTCATCATCGACGACACGCCCGGCGCGGTCGTCCTTTCCGGGTTCGACGGAGTCAGGCGCGAGATCGCGCGCATCACACTCGAGAAGCTCCTCCAGGATGGACGCATCCATCCGGCGCGGATCGAGGAGATGTACTACCAGGCGAAGTCGGAGCTCGAGAGCCACATCGTCGAGCTAGGGGAGCAGGGCGTGCTCGAGGCGGGAGTCCAGGGGCTCCACCCCGAGCTGACCAAGCTACTGGGCCGGCTCAAGTTCCGGACCAGCTACGGGCAGAACGTCCTCGCCCACTCGATCGAGGTCTCGCAGCTGGCGGCGATGATGGCCGAGGAGCTGGGCGCGAGCGGCAAGACCGCGCGGCGCGCGGCGCTCCTGCACGACATCGGCAAGGCTGTCACGCATGAGGTCGAGGGCCCGCACGCCCTCGTGGGTGGAGAGCTCGCGCGTAAGTACCGCGAGCCGGAGGCCGTCGCCCACGCCATGGAGGCCCACCACAACGAGGTCGAGCCCCAGACGATCGAAGCGGTCATCGTCCAGGCAGCCGACGCGCTGTCCGGCGCCCGCCCGGGCGCCCGCGGCGAGTCGCTCGAGCAGTACGTCAAGCGACTGCGCGACCTCGAGCAGATCGCCACGCGTCACAAGGGAGTCGACAAGGTCTACGCGATGCAGGCGGGGCGTGAGATCCGGGTGATGGTGCAGCCCGGCGCGATCGACGACGATGCCGCAACCCTCCTGTCCCACGAGATCGCACGCGAGATCGAGAAGGAGCTCGAGTACCCGGGCCAGATCAAGGTCACGGTGATCCGGGAGTCGCGCGCGGTCGAGTACGCGCGCTGAGTGACCGCCCTGCGGCCGCGGGGCCGCCCGGGCGATGCTTTGAAGCGCGGACTTTCCGGGTAGGCGATGCCAGAGCGGGTCGTCCCAGGACTGGGTGCTCGGCGGCTTGGACCCGCGGGCCGCCGGAGAAAGGGTCCAACATGCGCGTACACCTCGTGGCAGGACGCGGTGCAATCGTCAAGCGCCTCGCCATCGTACTGCCCGTGATCGTCGCCGCCTGCGCGTTGCTGCTGCCGAGCACGTCTCTGGCGGGTAGTGGCCACGCCAAGAACCACAAGGCAGCCCACCACAAGAAGTCGCACAAGCACAAGCACAAGCACAAGAACAAGCCTCACAAGCCGGCCAAGAAGACCCACAAGCCAGGAGCTCCTGGCTCCAAGGGCACGCTCAAGAGCCACGGCCAGACCTTGAAGCTGCTGCGGCTCAACGCCAACCAGAGCAGCAACTGGTTCGGCTACAACCAGGGCGCGCTCGAGCCCGGAAAGACCCTGTTCAACTCGATCACCGGCACGTGGACGGTGCCGACCGCCACCCAGCACACGAGCGGCCAGGACGAGTCCTCCTCCGACTGGATCGGCATCGGCGGCGGGTGCATGGACACCAGCTGCACGACGACCGATTCGACGCTCATCCAGACCGGCACCGAGCAGGACGTGAGCTCCAACGGGACGGCCTCCTACTCGGCGTGGTACGAGCTCGTTCCGGCACCGTCGATCACGATCACCAACATGACTGTGAAGCCCGGCGACACTATGACCGCCTCGATCAAGGAGCTGATCAACGACGCCAACGCCTGGACGATCACGATCACCGACACGACCCGCAACGAGACCTACTCGACGACGGTCCCGTACAGCTCCACGCACGGCAGCGCCGAGTGGATCGAGGAGACCCCGCTGGTCATCGGCACCAACGCCGGATTCGCGGCCCTGCCCAACCTGAGCACGGTCCCGTTCTCGTCAGCGACGGCGAATGGCGCGCCGGCCAACTTCCAGGCGGCGGAGGAGATGGACCTGACCGACTCCAACGGCAGCGTCATCGGCGCACCGTCGGCTCCGAAGTCCAGCCAGTCCTTCGACGCCTGCGCCTGGGCCTCGAGCTGTAGCTGAGCCTCAGCCTCTAACGGGCCTCGGCGCGCTGGTGCGCGCCGAGGCCTGCGTTTTCCGTGACGCGCACCCGCCTAGCCGCCGGGTGGCTTGTCGAGCGACACGCCGTACAGTCGCCTGACCTTCAGGCGGACCACGAGCCGTTTCTCGTTCACCGCTCGAGAGAAGACGGCCTGCTCGTCGACGTCGCCTCGCATCGCCTTGGCCATCGCCAGGAGCTCACGGCACACCTCGTCGCCCGCCGTCGCCGCGACCGCAGAGACTTCCGCGTCACACTCGGCGACCGCGTAGGACCAGAAATGAGGACCGGCCACATGAAGCGCCGCGCGTGGATCCCGCCGCAACACACGGCCCTTCACGCGATCGGCCGTCGTCGAAATGCGCGCCACCTCTTCCACGGCGTCCCACACGTAGAGCACATTCGTCATGTGGGGATACCCCGCCAAGGTCATTACGCCCAGGACCCCCTGGCGGTTCTTTGCGAGCAGCTCCAGTAGCCGCTGCTGATCAGCCATGCCTGACTACACGGGCGCCAACTGAAGGATCAGACCGCGGCCGACGGACGCTGGCGTTCGGCCTTTACACCGACCTCGTAGAACTCCACGGACACCCGGCGACCGGCGCCCCCGTCCCCACCCGGGGGAACGGCCCGGTTGAGCGCCTCGTCGCCGCGGCGCATGTCCTCCTCGGTCTCGAACACAGCGATCGTCAGCACCTTGCCCTCATCGGTCCGGTAGAGCGCCAGGAACTCGACCGCGGGCATGTCCTCAGACGGCCCGCTCGCCGCTCGCCGCTTGAGCTCCTCCATTCCCTCACGGATCCGCTCCGGGTCTCGCCCCTCGAATCGTGCAACGCGTGCGTACACGGTCTCTCCTTCCGGTTCTTCAAGCCTGCCGGCTAGCCTACGCCGCTCGGACGGCTACGTCGACCCGGCCTCGCACACCTGCGGGGCGGCAGTGGTCGGGGGCGTCAGTGGTCGGGCCGGCCGTCCCGCGGGGGAGCCACGGTACCCTTGCCGCAATGAGGCGGTACCACTTAACGACGTTCGGCTGCCAGATGAACGAGCACGACTCCGAGCGGATGAAGGGCATGCTCGAGTCGCTTGGCTACCGCGAGGCCCAAAGCCGCTCGGACGCCGATCTGATCCTGTTCAACACCTGCTCGATCCGCGAGAAGGCCGACGACCGCTTCATCGCCCATCTGGGCGAGGCCAAGCGACTGAAGGCCGAGGACCCGTCGAGGATCGTGGGCGTGGGCGGCTGCTGGGCCCAGTCGGTCAAGGAAGAGGTGTTCGGCCGCTTTCCCTTCGTCGACGTGGCGTTCGGTCCTGGCCAGGTGCACAAGCTCGCCGAGTTCCTGACCAGCGACTCGCTCACCGCCCAGGGCTTCTTCGAGTTCGAGGGCTTTACCGGACATCTGCCGGCCAAGCGCGCTCGCGAGTTCCAGGCCTGGGTCCAGATCAGCGTTGGCTGCAACTGCGTCTGCTCTTACTGCATCGTGCCCTCGACCAGGGGGCGCGAGGTGAGTCGCCCGCCCGGCGAGCTCGTGGCCGAAGTGAGACAGCTCGCCGCCGACGGCGTGCGCGAGGTCACACTGCTCGGCCAAAACGTCAACTCCTACGGCCGGGATCTGCCTCGGGAGGACAGGATCAGCTTCGCCGAGCTGCTGAGCGCCCTGGACGGCGTGAGCGGGATCGAGCGGGTCCGCTACACGAGCCCGCACCCCAAGGACATGCGCGCGGATGTGATCAAAGCGCACGCGGAGCTTCGGTCCCTGTGTGAGCACATCCACCTACCGCTGCAGTCGGGCTCGAGCGCCGTGCTCAAGCGCATGCGCCGGACCTACACGCGGGAGCGCTATCTCGACCGGGTCGCGCTGATCCGCGAGCACGTGCCCGACTGCGCGCTCACGACCGACATCATCGTCGGCTTCCCGGGCGAGACCGAAGCGGATTTCGAGCAGACGCTCGAGGTCGCGGAGGAGGTCGGCTACGACGGAGCGTTCACGTTCCTCTATTCGCCTCGCCGGGGAACCGAGGCCGCGACGCTGGCCGACCAGGTGCCGCACGAGACCAAGGTGGCCCGAATGGAGCGCCTCGTCGAGGTCATTCAGCGCCGCGCGGCCGAACGTGCCCAGAGGTTCGTCGGGCGGATGCTCGACGTGCTCGTCGAAGGCCCGTCGCGGACGGACCCGAGCCGTCTGCGCGGCCGCTCCCGCCACAACAAGGTGGTCAATTTCGGCGGACTCGGCGCGCCGGGCGAGCTGGTCCAGGTGAGGATCACCGGCGCCACGAGCCAGACGCTGAGCGGCGAGGCGCCGCTCCTGGCCCGCGCGCTGGCCTGAAACGCCGTCATTATCTGTCGAGCGGGGCGCCGAGCCGACTTTAAACGCGCGCGTATCGGCCGAAGACTCAGGATGTGGAGCTTTTCCACAGTCGACTGAGGAACGGACCGTGCCCCCCGCCACGAGCACGCCGGCGCTCGCCCTAATCGGCGCCGACGGCGAAATCGAACACAGCACCGAGACTTTTCGTCTTCGCTACGAGGACACCGCCGAGTTCTGCAGGCAGTCCCCGCAGATCGAGAGCGTGCTGTCCGGAGACGCCGAGCGCGCCGCCGTAACGCTCGAAGGGGTGCGCGGCGAGGTCGAGGCGGTAGTCGACTCGGCGGGTGGCCGCCACGTCCTGCTGACGCTGCCCGGCGACGGCAGTGCCGCCGCGGCGGAGGGGGGCAATTCGCTCCTCGCCGAGGCGCTCGACGAGAGCCCGGCCATCGCCTGGCTAAAGGACCTGGACGCCCGCTACCTCCAGGTCAACCGGACGTTTACGAACCTGCTCGGAGTGAACGCCGACGCCCTGCTCGGAAAGACCGACCTCGAGCTCGAGCCGCGCCAGACGATCGACGGCCCGCGGGTCCATGAGCGGGGAGTGTCGCCCGACGAGCCGCTCCAGTTCGAGTACACGATCTCTACGTTCGAGAAGCGCCCGGCCATGGCCGTGCTCCGTTTCCCGGTCCGCGACCAGGACGGCAACCCGATCGCCGTCTGCGGCGTGGCGGCGCCGTTTGACCAGGCCCGGGTGGCGCGCGAGGAGGCGGCACGGTTGGTCGAGATCGAGCGCTGGAGCCGGCTCGATCCGAGCGCCCTGCGCGGCGAGCTCCTGGTCGAATGGGGAGTGTCCGAGGGCACGGGCGAGGCGGATGTAGTGCCGCTGCGGCCAGCGGAGACGAGCGCCGCGCCGGCGAAGGCGCCGCGGATCAGCGACCAGCAGCGCGCGGCGCAGCGTGAGCAGGAGCTGGCAAGCGCACAGGCGGCGCAACGTGCCGAGGAGCTCGAAAGCGCGCTGACCATTGAGCGCGCCCGGAGCGAGGGCCTGGAGCGGCAGCTCGCACAGGCGCGCGAGCAGCTCGAGGAGCTGGTGCGCTCTCCGCCCAGCGGAGACGCCGATGAGCATGCGCGACGCGCCGAGCAGGCGCGTGCGGAGGTGGCCCGCGCGAAGGGTGAGCTGGAGCAGGCCCGAGCGGAGGCGGACCAGGCACGAGCCGACGCCGAGCAGGCACGCGCCGAGGCCCAGCGATCTCGCAGCGAGGTGACCCAGGCTCGCGCCGACGTCGAGGCGGCTCGCGCCGACGTCGAGGCGGCTCGAGCCGAAGCCGAGTCAGCGCGCGGTGAGGCCCAGCTCGCGGTGCGGCGGGCCGAGCAGCTCGAGCGCGACCTCCCGCAGCTGCGGGCCCGGGTCGAGCGCGCCGAGGAAGAGACAGCGCAGTGGCGCGAGCAGGCGGAGCGCGCCGACGCTCAGGTTGAGCAGGCCAGGGCCCGCGCCGAACGCGCGCAGAGTGAGGCGGACCAGCTGAGGGCGGACCTGGCGCGCGCGGAGGACGACGTGGAGCGGGCGCAGGCCGCCGTCGAGGCGGCGAAGGCGCAGGCGGCCGCTGCCGCTGCCGCCGCCGCCCAGCCCGAGCGCGAGCCCAGGCAACCCGCACCAGCCCTCGACACCGCGGACGTGGATCGCGCTACGGCCGAGCGGGCCGAGGCTCTTGCGCAGCTCGAGCGCGCCAAGGCCAACCTGTCTGACCTCGAAGGGGAGCTCGGGCGGGCCCGCGCACGCGCCGCGCAGGCCGAGGCCGAGACCGAGCAGCTACGGGAGCGGCTCGAGCGGGCCGAGGAGGTCGAGGCCGAGGCTAAGCGAGCAGCCGCGCGCGCCGAACAAGCCGAGGAGCAGGCCAAGCGCGCCGCGCTGCGTGCCGAGGAGGCCGAGTCAGACGCCAAGCGCGCCCGCACACGCGTGGAGGAGGCCGAGACACAGATCAAGCAGGCGCGAGATCACGCCGAGGAGGCCGAGGTTCAGACGCGACAGGCACGCCTCCGGGCCGAAGAGGCCGAGACCGAGCGGGGACGCGCGCAGGCGCGCGCGGAGGAAGCCGAGGCCGAGGTCAAGCGCGCTCGCGATCGCTCCGAGGAGGCCCAGGCGGAGATCAAGATGGCGCGGGCCCACGCGGAGGACGCCGACACGGAGGCGCGGCAGGCGCGAGCCCGGGCCGACGAGGCCGATGCGCAGACCCGGCAGGCGCGGCTCCGGGCCGAGGAGGCGGAGGCCGAGGCCGCGCGTGCCCGGGCGCGAATCGATGAGGCTACGACCGAGGCCGAGAAGGCGCGCGATCGCGCGGCTCGAGCCGAGGCGGATGCCGAGCAGGCACGCGCCGAAGCCGTCCCCTCCGGGGCGGACGCAGAGCAGGCGCGCGCCGAGGCGGCACGCGCTGAGGCGGAGGCCGGGCGGGCCCAGGCGGAGGCGGAGCGGGCCCAGACGGAGGCGAAGGCGGCGGAGGCCGAGCTCCAGCGAGTGCAGGCCCGCGCCGCACGGGCCGAGGCGGAGGCCGAGGAGGTCCGAGAGCAGGCCGAGCGGGTCGAGGCCGAGCTCGAGCGCCTCCGGAGCGACGCCGAGCGTGCGCGCCAGGAGGTCGAGGCGGCGCAGGCAGACCTCGCGACGGCGGCCGCCGAGCGGCAGGAGGCCGTTGCTAGGAGCGCGGAGCTCGAGCGCGAGCTCGAGCAGGAGCGCCAGCGCAACGCAGCGTCCGCGATGACGACCGAGCGAGCGCAGGAGCTGGTGAGCGCCATCGCCCGCGAGCGCGAGCTGACGAGCGCGCTCGTCGCCGGCCGCGAGCGCACAGACGAGCTTATGCGCGACCTCGCGGTGAGCGGGGAATCCGTAGCTCCCGAGCGGGGCCGCAAGGCGCCCGGCCCCGACCGAAGCTAGGTCCGGCAACACGTCCGGAGCGTATGCGAACATCTGTTCGTGCGCTGGAGCAACCTCACGATTGAGAGCGAAGAGACCACCCGTCTGCCGGGATATCGGGAGGAGGCGGTGGTGCGCCATTTCGACGCACCCGAGGCGCTCGAGACCAGGTTCTACGAAGTCCGGGCGAAATCGATCCTGAATCACGTGCCGCCGGCGTCGCAGATGCCGTTCCGGTGGACCGTGAATCCGTATCGCGGCTGTAGCCACGGGTGCACCTACTGCTTCGCCCGCCCCACCCACAAGTACCTCGACTTCAACGCCGGGCGCGACTTCGAGCGGGAGATCGTGGTCAAGGTGAATGCGCCCGAGCTGCTGCGAGCGGAGCTGGCGCGGCCGTCGTGGAAGGGCGAGCACGTGGCGCTTGGCACGAACACGGACCCGTATCAGTGGGTGGAGGGGCGTTACAAGCTGATGCAGGGGATCTGGGAGGCGATGCGAGACGCGGAGAACCCATGCTCGATCCTCACCAAGTCGCCGCTGCTGTTGAGAGACCTGCCGATCATGAAGGAGATCGCCGCGCGCACGGTGTTCGGCGCCGCGCTGTCGATACCGACCCTGGAGGAACGCGCGTGGCGGGCCACCGAGCCGCATACGCCTAATCCGAGAGCGCGGCTCGAGGCGGTCGCCGAGCTGGCGCGCGCCGGGATCCAGACGGGCGTACTGATCGCGCCGCTGATGCCCGGGGTCAACGATGCCCCGGCGCAGGTGGCGGAGATCGTCGAGCGCGCCACCGAAGCCGGGGCGGCTTACGTGACCGGCATCGCGCTGCATCTGCGGGGGGACGTGAAGGGCTTGTTCTTTGAGTGGCTCGAGCAGCAGCGGCCGGACCTGCTGCCGCGATACCGCGAGCTCTACAAGCGCGGTGCGTATGCGCCGCAGGAAGAGCGCCGGCGGCTGGCTGCCCTGGTGAGGGGGCCAGATCTGCCTGTCGGCGACCGGATGCGCGGAGACACCGGACACCAGCGAGCCCGTGCGTCGCCGGCGCGGGCTTCGCCGGCACGAACCGCCTCGGCCCGCGCGCCGGAGCAGCGGACACTATTCTGAGAGTCCAGATCGGGCCGTCGCCTGCGATCTGCCCCGCGCTCGCCGTTGTATTGCCGTCGAAGCGCAAAGCGAACGTCGAAGCGGAGAGAAATTCAATGCCAAGACCGTTGAAGTCGCGAAGAGATCTGCATCTAGAGCGGATGTTCGAAACGCGCAGCGAGGCGTGGGAGAAAGTCGGGCTGGCCGTGGACGTGAGTCAGCGCGCGGTGAAACGCGCGCGCCGGGAGGCCGCCGTGCTGCTCCCAATGCTCATCGCCGTCGTGGTCATCTATTACGACCGCAGGGCGGTTCTCGGCGTCGAAGACAAGAGTGGGTGGCTGACGCCGCTGCGCATCGGGACGGTGCTCGCACTGCTCGCGCTCGGGTGGGCGGTGGCGCGCGACATCGGTCGTGCCGCCGCGCCCACGTTCTTCCGGCGCATGGATCCGAGTACGGCCGGAACGGTCGGCTTCCTGATCCGCCTGCTGACGATCGTGATCACGATCGTGATCGCGTTCAGCGTGGCCGGCGCGAACCCCGGCACGCTGTTCGCCACGAGCGCCTTCACTGCCGTGGTCTTCGGTCTCGCTGCACAGCAGACGCTCGGGAACCTGATCGCCGGGATGGTGCTGCTGAGCGCTCGGCCGTTCCGCGTAGGCGAGCGGATTCGGCTCCAGGCCGGGGCGGTGGGCGGGACAGCGGAGGGAGTGGTCAGCTCGTTGGGGCTGCTCTACACCACGCTGGTCTCGAAGGGCGAGGATCGCATCATGATCCCCAACAACGTCGTTTTGGCGGCTGCGGTGGTCCCGCTGCGCGAGCCGGACTCTGTCGACGTCCGGGTCACCCTGACATCCGGCGTCAAGCCAAGCCACGTGCAAGCGCTGCTCGACGATCGCATCAGCACGGCGACCCGGTCATCGGCGAAGGTCCTGCTTCAGGAGGTCGACGGCGATGACGTGGTGGTCAGGGTGGTGGCGACGCCCGAGCACGCGGTCGACGGCGCCAAGCTCGCCGACGAGATCATCGAGACCTTGTCCACCGTGACCGGCGAGCACGCCGCCGCGGACTATCAGGAGGCTCGTGGCGCCCCGGGCTATCAGGAGACCCGCGGCGGGCCTGGCTATGAGGAGGCTCGCGGCGCCCCCGGCTACCAGGGGGCTCGTAGCGCTCGCGAGTAGCGGTGAGCCTCAGCGCTTGTCGCGCTGGCCCTCCACGTGCTCCATCGCGATCCGTTCGCCGCCGAACCGCCGGCTGACGGCCGCGGCAACGGTGGGAGCCACGGTGGCGAAGCTCGCGCCGAGGCGCAATCCGAGCGGGGCCACCTCCAGCTCCGCCCGGTTGCGCTCGACCGCGCGGATGACGGCGTCGGCCACGTCGCCCGGCGAGCGGGTCCGGATCCAGGGCGGCAGGCGCACCCCCGCATCGGCGAACATGCCCGCCTCGCGGATGAACCCCGGGGTCACGACCGAGACGCCCACCCCGTGGCTGCGCAGGTCTTCGCGCAGCCCGAGTGCGAATCCGCGCAGGCCGAACTTGGTCGCTGAGTAGATCGATGAGGCCGGCGAGGCAGCCTTTCCGGCCAGCGAGGAGATAAACACCAGGTGCCCGCGCCGGCGCTCGATCATCGAAGGCACGAGCGCGTGCGCCAGCGCCATCGGCGCCCGCAGGTTCACCTCGAGCATCCGGTCGACCTGCTCCTGGGTCAGCTCGTCCAGCAGACCGGACGCCGGCAGAGCGGCGTTCGCGACCAGGAGGTCGAGCTCTCCGACCTCCTCGGCCAGGCGCTGGACCTCGGCGCGCTGGGCGAGGTCGCAGGCCAGCGCGCGCGCACCGAGCTCGCCGGCCAGGGGCTCCAGCACGTCGGCGCGCCGCCCGGTCAGGAGCAGCTTCGCCCCCCGCGCAGCCAGCGCCCTCGCGATCGCCTGTCCGATTCCCCCGGTAGCGCCGGTCACCAGGGCTCTGGCGCTGGCCAGCTCCACGGCGCGCCAGTGTAACCAGCCAGGTCGCTCACCCTGGCCAAGCGGCCGCTCACCCTAGCGACCAGCCCTCTCACCCAGGCCGGGCCATTGCGTTTCACGATACTCCCGGGGTGTCGCGAGCCGAGATCATCGCGCTGTTCGGGCCCACCGGTGTGGGGAAGACGGCGGTGGCGATCGAGCTGGCCCGGCTGCTTCGCGATACCGGTGAGGATCCCGTCGCGGTGTCGGCCGATGCCCTCCAGGTTTACGTCGGGCTCGAGACACTGACCGGGGCGGCCAGCGCCGCCGAGCGTGCCGAGCTCGAGCATCGCCTGATCTCGTTCCTGCCGCTGGATGCCCGCTTCAGCGCCGGCGAGTACGCTCAGCTCGCCCACGCCGAGATCGACGAGCTGCTCGATTCCGGACGGCGTCCGATCGTGGTGGGAGGCACCGGCCTGTATCTCCGGGCGGCGCTCACGAGCCTCAGCCTGCGCCCGCCGCCCCCGCCGGGCGTGCGGGAGCGCTGGATCGCCGAGCTCGAGCTGCGTGGCGCCGGCGCGCTGCACTCCGCGCTGCGCGAGCGGGCCCCCTGGGCGGCGGAGGAGATCGACCCAGGCGATCGCCAGCGGATCGTCCGCGCGCTCGAGCTGTTGGATGCGGGCGAGCTCGAGCCGCCGGCCGGCGAGTCGGAGCTGTGGACGCAGGACGTGCGCCGAGCGACGCTCCTGATAGGCCTGGTCATGAACCGCGAGCAGCTCTACGCCCGGATCGACGCGCGGGTCGAGCGCATGCTCGAGGCCGGCGTGCAGGATGAGGTCCGTCGCGCCAACGCCGCCGGGGCGTCGATCACCGCGCGCAAGGCGCTCGGCTTCGAGGAGCTGCTCGCGGGAGAGCCAGAGGCGATGAAGCGCCGGACCCGAAACTACGCCCGCCGCCAGCTCACCTGGATGCGCAAGCTCGCCGGCGTGAACGAGCTCGACACGACGCGTCGATCTCCGGGCGAAGTGGCAGCCGAGGTGCTCGAACTGTGGCGTCGCGCCGGGCCCTGACTCGCTCGGCGGGCTCTGGCCCGCCCGGCAGGCTCACAGCGCCAGCGGCGTGAACGGGTACATGATCACCGCCGCAGCGATCACCGCCGCGAGCGCGCCGAGCGACCAGCGCAGACGGGGCGAGAAGCGCTCGACCAGGTACATCGCGCCCACATACAGACCCGGCATCACCACGAGCATGTAGTAGAGGTAGCTCGTGCGGCTGTAGATCGCGCTCATCAGCTCGAACGGGACGAACGTTCCGAGGAACCAGGCGAGGCTCAGCGGGCCAAGCTCGCTCGCGGCGCCCGCCCGCTCCACGCCGGCGCCCAGCGCCCGCCGGACCACGCCAACCCCGGCGGCGAACACCCCGACCAGCCCCACCAGCAGGATCGGCGGGCTGATCATCCCGAGGAAGTGCGACAAGGGATGCACGTGGTAGAGGCCGGGCGCCGGCTCGTGCGGGTTGATGGTCAGATAGGAGATCGGCTTGTAGTCGCCCAGCCAGGCCCAGGGGTAGGAGGCGATCCCGGTCGGCCCGTGTGGGCTCGTCTGGTGTGCGGCATAGCTCAAGATGTGCCCGATGTGCGCGAACGCCCCTCCGGTGATCAGCTCATGCGACGCGTCGGCGTACGGCGGCGCGATCCGGTCCAGCACAGCGAGCAGTCCCACGAACACGCCTGCGCCGGCGATCGCGCACGCCGCAAGTCGCGCCGCGGCCACCGCCGGGCGGTCACGCTCACCGCAGGCCCAGCGGAAGGCCTCGAGCAGCGCGAATGCAAACAGCACATACGGCGCCACCTCCTTGGCGCAGGCGCCCACTCCGATGACGGCGCCCGCCAGCACCGGCGATCCGCGCACGTAGAGCGCCCCGGCCCAGATCATCGCCGCCACCGCGTACACGTCGAGCGTGGCGATCCGGCCGTGGACGAGCTGGAGGTTGTCCAGCGCCATCAAGCTCGCCGCGCCCAGCGCGAGCCAGCGATCTCCGCCGGCCGCGCGAACCAGCGCGAACATGCCGAGGATCGCCACCGTACCCATCACCAGGCTGCCGATCCGCCACGCAAACGGCCCGTCTCCGAACAACTCGATCGAGCCCGCGACCACGAGCTTCGCCAGCTGAGGGTGCTCCGCGTTGGGGTCCTCGCCCAGCGGCGACTGGGCGTACGGGTCACCATGCGGAGGGTGGATCCCGGCGATCACGCGGGCGGCGTTGACGTAGTAGTCCTCGTCGAACACCAGCAGGTGGTCGGTCACCGCTCGGCACGGCTCCCGGCAGGGCTGCCCGAGCAGCGCCCCGCGCGCCGCCACCGACAGGACCACCACCAGCGCAAGCAGGATCAGCGGACGCGAGCGGCCGCGGTGAATCCAGTCGTGCGACCGCGCGATCATGATCGGGTACACATACACTGCCGCGCCGTGGAGTTCGAGAAGTGGCAGGCGCTCGGCAACGACTACCTGATCGTGGAGGAGCGGCAGTTGCCGTTCGAGCTCACCTCGGCGCGGATCCGTGCCATCTGCGCCGGGCACACCGGCGTCTACTCCGACGGCATTCTGCTCCTTTCCGAGCCGGATGAGCCCGGCTTCGTGGCGCGCCTGCGCATCTTCAATCCCGACGGGTCGGAGGCCGAGCTCTCGGGGAACGGCTCGCGCGAGGCGGTGCTCTACCTGCGCCGGCGCGGGTGGGCCGACGCGGACACGTTCTCGATCCAGACCGCCGCCGGCGAGATCCGCCCCAGGATCACCTCCAAGACCGAATGCACGCTCGACATGGGACGCGCTCGCCTGCAGAGCGCCGACTACCCCGGCGGCCCGCCGAACGGCGAGGGGGAGCTCAATGCGGGCGGTCGGACCTGGCGCTTCCAGCACGTCCAGGTCGGCAATCCCCAGTGCTCGATTCGCGTCCGGGGAGAGCCCGAGCTGCGCGAGCTCGACCTCAGCGTTTACGGCCCACCGATCGTCGAGCACGACCTCTTTCCCAACCGCACGAACGTATCGTGGTTCGCCGAGCTCGAACCCGGACGGATCAGGGCCCGGATCTTCGAGCGCGGAGCGGGGGAGACCTCGGCCAGCGGCACCGGTGCCAGCGGAGCCGCCGTCGCCTACGTCCTTCAGGGCGGCGAGTCGCCCGTCACCGTGGTCCTCGACGGAGGCGAGCTCGAGGTCGAAGTGGGGGAGGACCTGCACATGAACCTGACGGGTTGGGCAGTCCCGGTGTTCCAGGGAACGCTCGCCGAGGAGTTCGTCGAGGAGCTGCATGCGACCGAGTAAGCGCCTGGAGCTGATCCCGCCGTATCTGTTCGCCGAGCTCGAGCGAAAGATCGCGGCCAAGCGGGCCGCGGGCGTGGACGTGATCAGCCTCGGCATCGGTGATCCCGACACGCCGACATATGCGCCGATCGTCGCGGCCGCGCAGCAGGCGGTGGCCGACCCGAGCACGCACACCTACCCCTCCAATCGCGGGCGGCCGGAGTTCCGCGAAGCCGTGGCCGCCTTCTACGAGCGGCGCTTCGGCGTCGCGCTCGACCCCGAGACCGAGGTGATGGCGGCGATCGGGGCCAAGGAGTGCATCTTCAACCTCAACCTGGCCTTCCTCGACCCCGGCGACGTGGCGCTGGCCTCCGATCCCGGCTACCCGGTCTACACCGGAGGCCCGCTGCTCGCGGGCGGCGAGCCGGTGCTCATGCCGTTGCTCCCCGAGCGCGGCTTCGCGCCTGCCCTCGAGGCGATCGATCCGGCCGTCCTCGAGCGCGCCCGGCTGATGTTCATCAACTACCCGAACAATCCGACCGGCGCGGTGGTCCCGGACGGGTTCTTCGAGCAGGTGGTTGAGCTGGCCGCGCAGCACGACTTCCTCGTCGTGCATGACAACGCCTACAGCGAGACCACCTATGACGGCTACGTCGCGCCTTCGTTCCTGTCCACTCCCGGAGCCAAGGAGATCGGCGTCGAGGTGTTCTCGCTCTCCAAGGGCTACAACATGACCGGCTGGCGCTGCGCGGCGATCGTGGGCAACGCCGACGCCATCTCCCATTACTGGCGGCTGAAGTCCAACATCGACTCGGGCCTGTTCGACGCCGTTCAGCTGGCCGGCGCGACCGCGCTGGGCCCGGCCCTCGACGCCGAGGTCAGAGCGATGAACGGGGTGTACCGCCGCCGGCGCGATCTGGTCTGCGAGGCGCTGGCCCAGGCCGGCGTCGCCGTCACCCGCCCCAAGGGCACGATCTACGTCTGGGCACCGATCCCGCCAGGGTTCGAGTCGGCCGCAGCCTACTGCGAGCACGTGCTCGAGCAGGCGGCCGTGGTCGTCTCGCCCGGAGGCGCGTACGGCCGAAGCGGCGAGGGGTTCTTCCGCATCTCGCTGACCACGCCGGACGACCGGTTGGTGGCCGCGCTGGAGCGGATCAGGCAGCTCTAGAGCTCGCCGGCACCGCTTCTGGAGCCACAGCTACCATCAAAGTTGTGCAAAGAAGCCGACACGGACGCACGAATTCCTCAGCGATCGTGGTGAATGGGCAGCGGCCGACCGGGCGCGCGCGTCAGCGCGCCTACATGATCGCGGCCGTTCGCGACGAAGACCACGAGGACCTGTCGGAGCTCCGCGAGCTGCTGCGCACCGCCGGCGTGGCGGCGGTCGGCGAGCTGACCCAGCGGCGCGAGCATCCGCATCCGACCACGTATCTCGGCGCGGGCAAGCTGAAGGAGCTCCAGAATCTGGTTAAGCGCGCGGACGCGAACCTCGTCGCCTGCGACGATGAGCTCTCGCCACGCCAGGAGCGCAATCTCGAGACGGCGCTCGGGCTGCCGGTGATCGACCGCACGGCGATCATCCTCGACATCTTCGCGGCTCACGCGCACAGCGCAGAGGGCAAGCTCCAGGTTGAGCTGGCCCAGCTTGAATACAACCTGGCCCGGATGCGGGGTCTGTGGTCGCACCTCGAACGGCTTGGCGCCGGGAGGATGGACGGCGGGATCGGTACGCGCGGTCCGGGCGAGACGCAGATCGAGACCGACCGGCGCCTGGCCCGCGACCGGATCTCGGCGCTCAAGCGCAAGCTGGCGCGCGTGCACTCCAGCCGCTCGGTGATGCGCGCCGAGCGCGAGCGGGCGCACCTGCCCGCGGTCGCGCTCGCCGGATACACCAACGCCGGCAAGTCGACCCTGCTGAACGCGCTGACCGGCGCCAGCGCCGGCGTGCGCGACCAGCTGTTCCACACCCTCGACCCGACCACGCGCGTGCTCCGCACCGGCGGGCGCGACTATCTCCTGACCGACACCGTCGGGTTCATCCGCAAGCTCCCGCACCAGCTGGTGGAGGCCTTCGGCGCCACGCTCGAGGAGACGCGCCTGGCCGACCTGATCCTGCACGTGGTCGACGCGTCGGTGGTCGAGGAGGAGCTGGTTGAGATGACCCGCGCGGTCGAAGACGTGCTCCACGAGATCGGCGCCGACGAAGCCCCCCAGGTGCTGGTGCTGGCCAAGGCCGACCGGGTCGACGCCGAGCGGCGGGCCGAGCTGCAGCATCGCCACCCGGGCGCCGTGCTCGTATCGGCGCTGACCGGCGAAGGGATCGACGCCCTCAACGAGCGGATCGAGGAGGAGTTCGCCCGAACCCTCCAGCCGGTCGAGCTGCTCATCCCGTATGAGGACGGCGCCCGCCTGGCCGAGCTGCACGAGATCGCCGGCGACCTCGAGCGCGAGGACGTAGCCGATGGCGTGCGCGTCGCCGCGCGCCTGCCGGCGACAATCGCGGCCCGGTACTCGGCTTTCGCCGTCACCGCGCCACCGGCCGGATGACGCTCCGCGTCCGGCGGCTCGACCACCGCGCGCTCCTTCCCACCCGTGCCTACGACGGCGACGCCGGCCTTGACCTGTACGCGCTGGACCCGGCGCGGCTCGAGCCGGGCCAGCGGGCGGTGGTGCGCACCGGCATCGCGCTCGAGATACCGCCGGGTCAGGCGGGTCTCGTGCTTCCGCGTTCGGGTCTCGCGGCGCGGCACGGGATCGCACTCGTCAACGCCCCCGGGCTGATCGACGCCGGCTATCGCGGCGAGCTTCAGGTGCTGCTGCTGAACACCGACCGCGCGAACGCGTTCGACATCGACGCCGGCGACCGGATCGCGCAGCTGGTGCTGGTCAGGGTCGAGGCACCCGCCATCCTCGAGGTCGAGGAGCTCACCGCCACCGAGCGCGGCGGGGGCGGCTTCGGCTCGAGCGGCTGACCCGCGGCCCTGACCCGAGCCCTGCGCGCCCCGGTCCAGGCCGTGGGCGATCAGGAACTGCTGAGCGACCACCGCCGGGGTCTCGCCGCTCACGTCGACCGCCGCGTTCAGCTGGCGCATCACCGCGGTGCTGAGCAGCGCGCTCACTTTGTCGATCGTGGCCGCAAAGACCGGCCCCTCGGCCTGGAGCACTCTGAGCGGCACCACCGGGACGACGTTGCCCCACCCGAACACGTGCATCGGGTCGGCCAACAGCGCGTAGTTGCCGGTGATCAGCTGCCCGTCGGTGGTGTCCACGTCGGCAGCCTGCACGGTCCCCTGGTCGAGCGCCTGGTACTGGGCCCCGATGGCGAGCGGCTGGAACGTCGCCGGCGAGACGCCGTACGCCTGCTCGATGTCCGGGAGCCCCGTTGCGCTCTGCTGGAACTGGGGCGGACCCCCGAGCGTGAGGTTCGAGTTGACCTTGGTGAGATCGCCGATCGTCTCCAGACCGTTGTGGACGGCGTAGTTGAACGTCACCGCGATCGCGTTCGTGTCGCCGAACGGAGTGGGGCGAAGCAGATCGAAGCCATACCGGCGCGCCCACCGCCTGCCCGCTCGGTAGGCCGCTCCAGGGCTCCCGAACTTCCGCTTGTATCCGGCCACCGCGCTGTCCCAGGTATCGATGTACTCCGGGTACAGGCTGAGTCGCCCGGTCTGGAGCGCCTGGATCGTGACCTCGGTGGGACCGATGTTCTGATTCAGCAGCACGGGGAAACCCTGCGCCTTCAGCGCCTCGTAGTAGAGCTCGCCGAGCACGAACTGCTCCGTGAAGTTCTTGTCGCCGATCGTGATCTGGGGCTTGCCGGTGCCCGGGAGCGTCACCGTTCCGGTGGTGGTCGTCGTGGCCGCGGTGGCCGGCCGCGAGCCCGCGCCACAGCCGCTCAGCATGGCCACGGCTAGGCCTCCGGCAAGGCAGGCCGTGAGGCGGATGAGCGCGATGCGGCGGAGCTTGGACATGCTCGACGTCCCCCGGCGAGCTGAGGCTACACGCCGGCCGCCTGCCGTGCCTGGGCGTGGGCCGCCTGCTCGAGCGTGTCGTCGAGCGCGGGAAGCTCGGGCATGCCGAGGGCCGCCTGGATCAGCCAGTCCGCGAACCACGCGTTCTTCGGCAACAGCGGGCCGTGCAGGTAGGTCCCGATCACGTTGCCCTGGCGTACCCCTTCGAAGCCGTCCTCACCGTTGTTGCCGTGCCCGCTCAACACCCGGCCGAGCGGCGGCGCTCCGGGGCCGAGCCGGGTACGCCCGCCATGGTTCTCGAAGCCCGCCAGGACTCGTGGCCGACCCGGTTCCAGCTCGACCTCGATGGCCACATTCCCGATCAGGCGAGGCCCGTCAACGCGGGTCGTCACGAGGTCGACGAGCTCGACGCCGGGCAGCATTTCCTCGCCGAGCTGGTACGAGCGGCCGAGCAATTGGTAGCCACCGCAGACCGCGAGGATCACCGCTCCGCGCGCCGCCGCGCCGTGGAGCGCCTCGCGCTTGACCTCGGCCAGGTCGAGCGCGCACAGCCGCTGGTCTCGGTCCTGGCCGCCGCCGATGTAATAGAGGTCGGCGCCGTCCGGATCGAGGGGGTCGCCCAGACCACTCGCGCTCAGCCTGAAGCCCAGCCCGCGCCACCGGCACCGGCGTTCGAGCAGCAGGAGGTTGCCGCGGTCGGCGTAGATGTTCATGAGGTCGGGATACAGCGCGCATACGCGCAGCACGCGCGGGGCCTCAGGCACTGAGCATCACCACGGTGCTGCCAACGTAGTCGTCGTTGGCCGGAATCTCCTCGCGTCCCGCTACCGCGAGCCCGGCCGCGGAGCCCTCCCGTTCGAGCTCGCTCGCGGTCAGGCGCTCGAGGTGCACGTTGTCGTATTCGACCGTGCGCTGCCCCTCGGCGGTGATCGTCTCGCGCCGGCGTTCGAGCACGAACCCGGGCCCGTCGGCCCGGACCGCGGTGGGGTGGCTGGCATAGACGACGCCATCGAGCTCGCGCATGTCGGGCAGGGGGGCGGGCACCCCGTCGAGCACCTCGTAGAGGTCGAGCGTCTCGCTGATCGCGATCGCCAGCAGGCCGCCGGGCTCCAGATGGGCGCTCGCGCAGCGCAGGAACTCCGCCCGGCCGGCGGTACCCGGCAGGAGCTGGATCGTCTGCATCGGCACGAGGCACAGCGGGAAGCGGCGTCCCAGGTTGAAGTCGCGCGCGTCCGCTAGGACCGTCTCGACGTTCAGCCCGCGGGCACGGCGGGCGAGCTCCGCCAGCAGCCCGGCGTCGCGATCGAGCGCGGTGACCTCGTGCCCGCGCTTCGCCAGATCGAGCGTCACGCGGCCGGTCCCGGCGCCGACGTCGAGCACAGGGCCGCCGGACCGATGGGCCAGCGAGCGCCAGAGCTCGAGGTCCTCCACGTACCCGCCGCATTCCAGGTCGTGCCAGATCGCGCTCACGCCGGCTGTCGCTCCCAGAACCTGGGGACGTGCCCGCGCGCCGAGAGCTCCTCGCGAAGCTCGAGCAGCGCGGTGTAGGTGGGCACGACGAACAGGCGGCTGGCCTGCGCGTTCTCGAGGGCATCGTCGAGCGCCGCCGGCAGCTCCTGCACCACGTGCAGCCGCTCGACCGGGACGCCCGCGTACTTGAGCCGCAGCGCGAGCTCGGCGGCGCGTGTCCCGGCGCAGGTCACGCGCCGCAACCGGGGCGCCAGCAGCTCGAAGTCGGCGTCCCACACCCATGAGACGTCGCGCCCGTCGGCCGTGCGGTCGTTGAGGATCCCGAGCACGTCGAGCTCGTCGCGCTCCAGCGCCAGCGTCCGCAGGATCTCGTTCGCCCCGGCCGGGTTCTTGGCGAGCAGGATCGACAGCTCCACTTCCCCCAGCTCGATCCGCTCGGCGCGCCCGAAGGCCGCCGTCACCTCGCTCAACCCCTGAATCACGGTCTCGAGCGGGATGTCGAGCTCCAGGCACAGCGCCGCTGCGGCGAGCGCGTTGTACACGTTGTAGAGGCCGGGCAGCGGGAGCCGAATATCCGCCGTCCCGCGCGGCGTGCGCAGGCGAAAGGCGGCCGCGGTCGTCCCGTCGAGCACGACCTGCTCGGCGGCCACGGCGGGCTCCGGCCGTTCCTGGCCGCACTGCGGGCACCGGTAACGACCGAGATGGCCGAGATAGATCGCCTGATAGCCGTACGCGGCGCCGCAACGCCGGCAGTGCTTGGAGTCCGAGGCGTGCTGCATCTCGGGCATCGCGATCGAGGGATCCTCGACGCCGAAGTAGGTGGCGTCGGCCCGGTTGCGGCCGAGGTCGGCAACCAGCGGATCGTCGGCGTTCAGCACCAGCCGAGCGCCGGCCGGGAGACTCGACACCGCCGCAGCCCAGCGGTCGGCGATCGTCTCGAGCTCACCGTAGCGATCGAGCTGGTCTCGGAACAGGTTGGCGAGCAGGACGACACGTGGGCCCAGATCGGGGAGAAGCCGGTCGAGCCAGAACTCATCCACTTCGAACAGGCCCATCTCGCCGTCGATGGCATGGGGGCCGCGCGCGGCCGCGAGCAGGCTCGAGGCGACGCCGCCGGCCATGTTCGCGCCGGCCCGGTTGTGGACGAGCGGGATGCCGCTGCGCTCGAGCACCGACGCGATCATCGCCGCGGTCGTCGTCTTGCCGTTGGTGGCCGAGAGCATGATCGACCCCCGGGGGAGGCGCGCCGCCAGCTCGCGGATGGCACGCGGCTCGAGCCGGATCAGCACCTTTCCCGGGAGGCTGGTCCCGCCGCCGCGCCCCGCCGCGCGAGCCAGTCGTCCCACGGCGCGCGCCGCAGCCAGCTTCGCGCTCAGCAGGCTCATGCCGGCACCCCCGCCACGGCCGCCGGAGCGCTCGGGACGAGCATGCGCACGGCTTTCGGGAGGACCCGGACCGTAGCCGGCAGGCCCGTCAGGGGGTCGCCGTCGGCGTACATCGTGAACGGTCGGCTCGCGCTCACCTCGACTTCCCGTGCCCGGACGATCTGCACCGCTCTCAGGTGCACGTGGCTGCCGTCGAACACGGTGGGGAGCAGCCGCAGATACTGGATGCGGGGGATCTGTCTGATCATGACCACGTCGAGCAGGCCGTCGTCGAGGGAGGCGTCGGGCGCGAGGAACATCCCGCCCCCGAACGCCTGGGAGTTGGCCACGGCGACCGAGTAGCCCGTGAAGGCGATCTCCTCGCCGCCGTCGAGCGTGACCTTGAAGTTAGCGGGCCTCCACGTCGCCAGCGCGCGGAGCGCGCCGTACGCATACACGAGCGTGCCCTTGATCAGCCTGGCCTCGTTGGCGATCCGGTTCGCCTCCGAATCGAACCCGCAGCTGGCGATCCCGATGAACGTGCGCTCGCCGACCTGCCCCAGGTCGAGCTCGCGGACCACGCCGCCCGCCAGGACGTCGCATGCGCGCACCGGCTCGAGCGGGATCCCCAGCACGCGCGCGAGGTCGTTGCCCCGGCCACCGGGCAGCAGCCCGATCACGGCGTCTGAGTGCTCGAGAGCGCCCGCGACGGCGCCGGCCAGTCCATCGCCTCCGAACGCGACCGCAACCTCCCCGGCCGCCGCGGCCTCGAGCGCGAGCTCGCGGGCGTGATCGAGCCCCCGCGTCCAGGACACGCGGTGCGCCACGCCGCGCGCGCTCAGGGCGGCGCGAACGGCTGGGAGCGACTGTGAGGTCCGCCCCCCGGCGGCACAGGGGTTGACGATCAGCGCGAGCTTCCTCACGAGCCCAGCACGAGGGAGCGAAGGTCCTCGGCGATGGCCACCGGCGCGGGATCGCCGGCCGCCTCCGCCTCGGCACGCGAGGTGACGCCGGTTAGGACGACCGCTGCGTCGAGTCCCGCGGCGGCGGCACCCGCCAGGTCGGAGTCGAGCCGGTCCCCGACCATCAGGGTCCGTCCGGATCCGAGCCGGTCCAGCGCGGTCCGGAAGATGTGCGGCTCGGGCTTGCCCACGACCTGCGCCGTGCGCTCGGTGGCGTACTCGAGCGCCGCGACGATCGCCCCGGTGCCTGGGGACATCCCGTCCTCCGCCGGGAACATCCGGTCCCGGTCGGCGGCGATCATCTCAGCGCCTTGCAGGAGCGCCCGCGCGGCCGCCTCGAGCTCGCCGTAGTCGAACGCCTCGTGCCCGGCCACGACGACAAGCTCCGCCTCGGCCTGGCGCTCGGTCCCATTGACGATGCGCTGCCCGGCGTCCGCCACGTGGCGAAACAGCGCCTGAGACCCGATCACGTAGGTCCGCTGTCCGGGGGAAAGCTCGGCGAGCGCATATTGGACCGCCGCGCCCGCGGTGACCACCTCCTCGAGCGAGGCCCTGATGCCGAGCGACCACAGCTTGCGCACGTACTCCTCGGGACTCCG
Source organism: uncultured Solirubrobacterales bacterium (assembly GCA_963818675.1). GTDB lineage: Bacteria > Actinomycetota > Thermoleophilia > Solirubrobacterales > Solirubrobacteraceae > Palsa-465. Next base: position 67,448 of record CAWFTE010000004.1, on the reverse strand, counting down.
GCGGGAATTGTTGGTCAGGAACGCCAGCGTCTTGCCCGCCGCCCGGAGCTCAGAGATCGCCTCCGGCGCGCCAGGGGTCACCACCTCGCCCACCCAGACGCAGCCGTCGAGGTCGAGCAACACGTTGTCGTAGCGGGCTAGGAGACGGGTGAGGGCCATCGGCAGGGGGGAGGGCATTATCGCGATGTGGTTATCCTGGCCCGCGTGCATCGACTCGCGCTCGTACTCCTGCTCGCCGGTCTGGGGCTCTACGGCTGCGGCGGCTCGAGCAGCCAGGGGAGCTCCTCGAGCTCCAGCGTCGGGAAACCCGCCACCGCGAACACGGCCCCGTGCCGCAAGGTCCCCGTTCCCGCCGCTCGTCCGGCGAGCCTGCCGGCGCCCCATCTCACGCTCGATCCCAACCGCACCTATACGGTGTCGATCCAGACCAACTGTGGCGGGTTCGCCTTCACGCTCGACGTCAAGGCCTCGCCGAAGACCTCGGCGTCGTTCTACTACCTGGTCAAGCACGGCTTCTTCGACGGGGTCACCTTCCATCGCGTCGCCGCCGGCTTCGTGATCCAGGGCGGCGACCCCACCGGCACGGGTAGCGGTGGCCCTGGCTACACAATCGTCGAGCCGCCGCCGAAGAACACCCAGTACACGGGCGGAGAAGTCGCCATGGCGAAGACCCAGACGCAGCCCCCCGGCGCGTCCGGGAGCCAGTTCTTCATCGTGATCGGCAACGGTGGAAGCACGCTTCCCCCGGAGTACGCGCTGCTCGGCCAGGTCGTCTACGGGATGGACATCGTCGAGAAGATCGGCACGCTGCAGACGAATCCGTCAGGAGACGGGAAACCGACGCCGGCGGTCGTGATGTCGAAGGTCACGGTGGCGCCGTAGGCCTCGGCGGCTGCCGCCTATCGACAGCGACTCGACCAGGCTAAACCCTTCTGGACGAATGTTCGGGTTGTGTAATGCGCGAGCCCCGCTACCCTTCCGCGTGGTTCAAGAAAGCGCAGGGGCACGCGGAGGCGCGCGCAGGGGGTTCCAGCACCTGGTACGTGCTGGTACTTCGGCGTGGACCGCTGCGTCTCTCATCGCCAATAGCGAAGGAGACCCGAATGGGTTGGCACTGGGGTTGATCGGGAGCCGCTAAGGCGGCTTCGACTTCCTCCGAAGGGGCTCGTTGCCGCGAGCCCCTTCGGCGTTTATACCCGAGTATCGGCACAGCACACCGAGAACTTGAGCGTGCAGCCATGGCTTGAGGATCCCGCGGTTTTGGCCGATACGTGAGAAGCATGGATCGCGCGACTGCCACGGAGGCCGGGGGAAGCGGCCGCCAGCCGGACTGGCGGCTCCACGTCGTGCATGCGCTCGCGCTGGCTGCCGCGATCGCTGTCGTGGTCCTGACCGTGCGCTCGGCTAGCTGGAGCCTGCTCCCTTTCCTCGTGATCTCGGCGTTCGCCGTCGTCGCTGTCCTGACCGGGGTCCAAACGACCAGCAAGCTCCAGGTGTCGGGCACCGCGCTGGGGCTGATGCTTGCGATGGTCCTGCTCGGCGGAGGACCCGCCGCGGCGATTGGCGCGATGACGATGCTCGTTGCGGGGCTCAGGGCTCGACCCGCGGGACATCTGCTGCGCAACAACATCGTCACCTTCACCTGGTTTCCGCTCGTCGGCGGACTCTTCTTCCACGTCGCCGATCGCGCGGTCCATGCCGGGCCGGATTCGCCCGCCTACTACCTCCTCGTCTTCGCGACCTTCGTGCTCGCGCTCTCGCTGAACTTCGTTGGCACTTTCAGCGTCTGCTGCTATCTCGAGGGCTCCTCCTTGCTGGCGCGCGCCCGCGAATCGGTCCTCCCGATCCTGTCCGCGGAGCTCTTCTCGGCCCTGCTGGCGCTGGGCGCAATTTTCGTAACCGTTCACACGGGCACCGCCGGGCTCGTTCTTGTCGCTTTGACGCTCGCGATCTTCCAGTACCTCGTCGGCGAGCTCCTCACGTCCAAGAAGCGCGGCGAGGAGCTCCACCGCATGGCCACGACCGACGATCTAACCGGCCTGGCCAACCGTGAGCGCTTCCGCGACACGCTTCAGGAGCGGATCGCGGAGGCGGGCGCGCAGGAGGGTGCATTCGGCGTGATCCTGATCGACCTCGACCGCTTCAAGGAGATCAACGACACGCTCGGGCATCACTACGGCGACGCGCTGCTGCGCGAGCTCGGACCGCGCCTGGCGCAGCGGGCCGGTGACGGCGGACTCGTGGCGCGCCTCGGAGGCGACGAATTCGCGGTGCTGCCCGAGGCGCGGACAGGCGACATCGAGACGCTGGAGATGATCGCGGCAGAGCTGCTCGAGTGCGTACAGGAGCCCGTGGTCCTCGACGAGATGACCGTCGACGTCGGGGCGAGCATCGGGATCGCGCGCTATCCGGAGGACGGGGAGGATCCGCACGCGCTGATGCGCCACGCGGACGTGGCCATGTACGCCGCGAAGGAGGCGCGGATCGGGTGCAAGGTCTACGCGCCCGGCCTCGACCGCAATTCCGTGGAGCGCCTGAACGTGATCAGCGAGTTCCGCCGGGCCCTCGACGCCGAGGAGCTGGTCGTCTACTTCCAGCCCGTGGTCGATGTCGACGGGTCAGAGGTCCAGGGAGCGGAGGGGCTGATCCGCTGGCAGCATCCCGAGCGGGGGCTGCTCCCGCCCGGCGTGTTCATGCCGACGATCGAGCAGACCGGGCTAATCGGGCCGCTCACACGCTACGTGCTCGAGCGCTGCATCTCCGAGTGCGCACGGTGGCGCAGCTCGGGCAGGAACCTGGTGGTCGCGGTCAACCTCTCGGTCCGTAACCTGCTCGACCGCGAGCTTCCCGACGACATCGCCCTCCTGCTGGCGAAGTACGACCTTCCGCCGGCCGCCCTCCAGCTCGAGATCACCGAGAGCATGCTGATGTCCGATCCCGAGCGCGCGCTTGCCACGGTCACGAGGCTGAGCGAGCTCGGCGCCGGGATCTCCGTCGACGACTTCGGAACCGGCTACTCGTCGCTCGCCAACCTGCGGCGCTTCCCGATCGACGAGCTCAAGATCGACCGCTCGTTCGTCTCGCCGATGCTCACCGACGAGAGCGACCTGATCATCGTCCGTTCGACGATCAACCTGGGCCACGACCTGGGGCTGAGGGTGATCGCGGAAGGGGTCGAGGACGAGGAGACGCTCCGGCGCCTGGCCTGCTTCGGCTGCGACCTCGCTCAGGGCTTTCACATGAGCCGTCCGCTCCCGCCGGAGATGTTCGCGGACTGGATCGCGGACGCGGACTCCAGTTCGCTCGAACCCGCCGTCGCCGCCTGAGCCTCAGAACAGCGCGGCCTGAGCGCTGACCGCCGGCGCCAAGCACTCCGGACCGTCATAGCGCGCGTCGTTGACCGCCGCGCCGACCGCGCGCAGCCTCGTCTCCGCCTCCGACAGTCCGCCCAACAAGTCCGCCAGGCCCGCCGGGGCGGTAGCGCGGTCGAGCCACGGCGCCTCCGCATCGCGCTCGAGGATGATCGGCATCCGATCGTGAAGCGTGCCGATCGTCTCGTTGGCGGGCCGCGTCAGGATCGTGCACGTCCGCAGCGTGCTGCCGTCGGCGCCGTGCCAGATCGACCACAGGCCGGCGAAGGCGAACAGCCCGCCGTGGCCCGCCGTGATGTGAAACGCCTGCTTGGGTGCGCCCGGCACGCGGCGCCATTCGTAGAAGCCGTCGCTGATGACCAGACAGCGGAACCGCTCGAACGCTCGCCGATACGCCGGCCTCTCCGCCACCGTCTCGACCCGCGCGTTGATCATCTTCAGCCCGGTCTCCGGCGCGCGCGCCCAGGACGGGACCAGGCCCCAACGCAGTAGCTCGCCGCGCGGCCGACCTTCCCGATCCGTCGTTACCGCCAGCACCTCGTCGCCGGGCGCCACGTTGTAGCGGCGCCGGATCTCGACGCCCTCGCCGATCGGAAAGCGCGCCCTGACCTCGGCCGGATTGGGCGTGGCCAGGGAGTACCGGCCGCACATCGCGTTGACCCGCGCGTGGCCCTAGCGCGACCGCGCGGCTACCTGCTCGGCGCGCTCGGCCTGGGCGCGCTTTTGCTTGCGCCGGCCGGTGACGAACAGCACGCCGAACGCCACCAGGACCAACAGGAACCCGTAGAAGATCGCAAGGTCGACCGACAGCCCGCCGGCGGCCTGGCCGATCCCATACACGATCCCGAAGCCGGCGCCCAGAATCAGCGCGACCAGCAGTACCACCAGCACGATGCCCCGAACCCGAGCCACCGTCCCGGCGCTCTTCGGCGGAGCCACCAGGCCCATGAACTTCAACCCGCGAAGCTGGCGGGTGGTGGGCCCTTCGACGCCGAGGCGCTCCGTCGCGCGCTTCAGATCGTCGGCCCGGCGTTCGGCCAGGGCCAAGGAAGCGTCGGCCATCCGCCGCAGCTGCATCCGCTCCTGAGGCCGCGCCGCGGCCAGCGCGCGCTGGAAGTGAGCGCGCGCCGCCGTGGCGTCGTAGCGCTCGGCGGCCCGGGCGCCGAGGATCGCCTGCGCGGCGGCCTTGTACCTGGTCTCGGATTCGAGCTCTTCGTCGCTGCGATTCTCGAGCTGCTGGATCGCCGCGAGCTGGCTGCGCTGCTCGACTCGCATGGTGCGCTGCTGCTTGGCCATGTCCCGAGAGTCTAGCCACGCGCGGCACCACGATTGGGTCTCGGTCGAGCGCCGCAGGCGCGGCGTTTGATCCCGTCGCCGCCGGCCTCTACGTGGCGGACAGCGTGGCGACGCCGGGCACTCTCGCCACGCCCCACATCCGCCGCTGCGCGCCGCGCCGGCGCTTCAGGTATCCGCCGAGGAAGGCGATGCTCACGCGCTCGACCACGCCGAGGTATGGCTGCTCGTCGGTGTACGGGCCAAGATGGGGAGCGCCCCACAGCCTGAGCAGGAACTTGGGCGGCGAAGCCAGCCCGAAGTAGGAGTAGGTCGAGCTCGGGGCATTCGAGGTGTCCGCCGTGCCCTGCACCGCGAGCAGCGGTGGCTCGCCGGCGTGAAAGTCGTAGCCGCCGAGGCCCGGGATCCTGGCCCCGGAGAGAATGATCGCGGCGCCGATCCGCCGGTCGCGAACGTGGTCGTCGCAGGCTGCGGCCAGGGCGGTCGAGCCGCCGTCGGACTGTCCGGCTACGGCTATCTGCCGCCTGTCGATCAGGCCGGCCAGGATGCCGTGCCTGGCTCCGGCTCGCATCAGCATGCGCGTGATCACGAAGCTGACGTCGGCCGGCTGGTTGACCAGATCCGCCTCGTCGGGTCCACCCGGCGCCCCGGGGTTGGTCAGTGGGAACACGGGCGCCGCGACCACGTAGCCGGCACTCGCCCACGCGTCCAGCAGCTTGGCGTAGGGACCGGGCGTGATGTCGAACCCGTGGGCGAACACGAGCAGCGGGAACGGCCCGCGGGCCTTGGCGGGCCGTGCGCCACCGATCTCGCCCCGAGCCGGAGCGCCCAGGGCCGGATAGCGGATCACGGTGAGCATCGTGCGGGGCATCCGGGGATGGCCCGGCACATCGATCCACCGGCTCCGGTCGGTGAACGTGACCGCGAGCTCACCGACCGCATAGCGCGTCGAGCCTGTGCCGGCGCGAGCGCTCGGACAGGTGGCGAGCGCGGCGGCCGCCACGAGCAGGCTCAGCACGACCGAGCCCAAAGGTCTACGCGCAAGCCGGGTCACGGTCGCCAGATGATGCCCGTCACGGTCGCCAGATGATGCCCGCCCACATCAGGACGGCGCCCATCGCTACCGGTCTACATAAGATCGATTATCGAGCATTGCGCTACAGCCTCGAAGGGGCTGCGCCACCGCAACTTCACCCCCACGGACGGTATAGCTGCGGTTAGGGAGTCTTTTCGGAGGAGGTATCGATGAAGCGCAGACTGGGTGTGGTGGCTGCCATGGCGTTGGCGGGCACCGGAGTGACGGGCATCGCGCTGGCGGCGGCGTCGCCGGCGGTGACGACGGGCTCGGCCTCGAGCGTCAAGCAGCAGAGCGCGGTGCTGAACGGCACGGTGAACCCGGACGGCTCGCAGACCACGTACTACTTCCAGTGGGGCCTCACGAACAGCTACGGCGTCAACGGCGCGCTGCACTCTGCCGGTTCCGGGACCAATTCGGTGAAAGTCCACGAGACCGCGGGCGATCTGATCCCGGGCAGCGTCTACCACTACCGCCTAGTCGGAACCAGCCGCTCCGGCACCTCCGTCGGCGCGGACCATACGTTCAAGACCACCGGGCATCCACCCCCGGGCGTCAGCACAGGACCAGCCGCTCAGATCGGCCAGAACTCGGCGACGGTGACTGGCGTGATCAACCCCGAAGGCGCCAACACCACCTGGTACTTCCAGTGGGGCACCACGACTGCATACGGGAACAACACCACGGGCGGCACCGTATCCGGTACCAGCTCGCCACAGACCGTCGCCCAGGCCCTCAGCGGGCTCGAGGCCGGAACCATCTTCCACTACCGGCTCGTGGCCAGGAACGGCCCGACGGGTCCGATGGCCGGCAACGACGCGATCTTCATGACCTATCCGCTGCACCGTCCCGTTCCGCACATCACGCGGCGGACCACCCCGCGCCACGCCTTCCACACGCCGTGGGTGTTCACCACGACGGGCTCGGTCAGCCATCCCGCGTCGACCCCGGCCCAGTTCGCCTGCACGGGCTTTGTCGCCGTCCGCTACTTCACCGGCGGCAGGCGGCTGGCCTACCTGCTCGTCCCGCTCCAGTCGAACTGCACCTACACGGCGCAGGCGGTGTTCAGCCATAAGCCCGGTCGCGGCCCGGCCAATCGCGTGGTGGCGCTGCATGTGCTCATCCACTATCGCGGCAACGGCTACCTGGCGCCGTCGAACGCCAGAGGCCAGACGGTGACGCTCAGGTAGCCAGAGCCTCACCTCGGACGATCGCGCAGCCGGTAGACGAACCGCAGCCCGGACCACACCGGGCCGATCGCGCACACCTTGTTGTCGACCAGGCCGGCGACCAATCCAAGCTCGCGCACCACTCCCTCGCTCAGGTCGGTCGGCATCGCCGAGGCCCGCTTCGGCCAGGCGATCCACAGCCCCCCGGAGGGATGTAGCGCCGAGCGCAGCGCCGGAAGCCGTCGCTCCAGCGCCTCGCGCCGCACGAAGAACGCCACGATCACATCGTGCGGCCCGCGCAATCGCCGCGTGACCCGCACGCCGTCCGGGAGCGATCCGAGCGTGGCGTCGAACCCTTCGGGTGCCTCGATCAGGCCGAGCCGCGCGCTCGGCCTGATCCCAAGCTTCTTCGGCAGCGGTGTGCCGCTGTACCCCGCGGCGCTCAGACCGGCGGCGCGTCCTCGGCAGCCACGTCCGCCTGATCCAGCGCGAGCGCCACCGTCGGCTGGTCCACGGACGCCGCGACCATCGGGCTGTCCGCCGGGGCATCGGGCGCCGGGATGACCGGCTCGGGCAGAAGCTCGCCGTCCTCGCCGAACTGCGCGAACCGCTTGGCCCCCTCGGCCTCGCCGATCGCGACCAGCTGATCGCCAACGGCACGCATGTCGTCGATCAGGCGCCGGCGCTCCCGCCAGATCATCTCGGCGTTGCGAGCCAGCTCGCGCGCGCGTGTCTCGGCGGCCTCGCGCATCGCGTCGGCCTCGGCACGCGCGCTCGTACGGATCTCGTCGGCAGCGCGCGCGGCGGCGGTGCGAACCTGCTGGGCCTCGCGGGCGGCGGTGTCGCGCAGCTCCGCGATCTCTCGCCCCGTCAGGTCGCGCTGCTCACCCACCTCACGCTTGGTCGCCTCCCGGAGCTCGGTCACCTCGCGGAGCGTGGTTTCGCGCAGGTCGTTGACCTCACGGTTGGCCACGTCCCGGAGCTCGGCCACCTCGTGCTGGGTGATCTCGCGCAGCTCGGTCACCTCGCGCTGCGCCGTGTCGCGCAGCTCGGTCACCTCGCGCTGGGTTCCGTCCCGGAGCGCCTGGGCCTCGCGTGTGGCCACCTCGCGCGCCTGCTCGGCCTCCGCCCGCGCCGCCTCGCGTACCTCCTGCGCCTCGCGCTCGGCCGCCTGAAGCCGATCGTCGGCCTTGGAGCGCGACCGGGCGGTTATCTCTTCGGAGGTCTCGTGGGCGCGCTGGAGCAGCTCGCGCGTCTCCTCGCTGACCTCGTCGAGGGCGTGGCGGATCGCGGCCTCCGGCGAGGAGGATATCTCGAGCTCGGCAATCAGTCGATTCACCTGCTCCACGTAGCGGTTGACCGCGCTTCGGTCGTAGCCCCGCATCGCGATCGGAAACTCCGTATCGCGCGCCTGCTTGACCATCCGGTCGCGCTCGACCCGGCTCACCGGCCGGGTCGGCAGCCGCGACGAGCGGCCGTTCTCCCGAGTGCGGCTCCCTACCCGCTGGGCGGCCTTCGCGTCGCCCTCCTCCGGTGCTCCATTGGTCACCGGATCGCTTCCGCGCATCTCAGAACGCGCCATGCCCCATCTCCCTTTCTACGACATTGCTCGGCGGACGACCTCAGTCTAATTGCCGCACTTTGGGCGAAGTATCCACATCGCCGCGCAAACCGCCAGCCTGAAGTCTTGAGCGCAGGTTTGACCGTCAAGGCCGTGCTAATAGCCAGCCTCGGCGGCTACCTCAGCGATGATCTTCGAGAGCTGGCTGCCCTGCCAGGCCACAGGCGAGTGCTCCGGTCTGTCGGTGATCAGGCGAGCGGCCGGGATCGCCTCCGCGTAGGCCTCGCCGATCGCCTGCGGATGCCCCGGATCGGCCTCGTCGTTGCTCGCGACCACGGCGACGGGCACGTCGATCGCGCCGAGCTCCTCCACCGCTCCGAACGGCCGCGACCTCGGCACCGCGCGCAGCGCGTCCGCCACGGCTCCCGGATGCTCGTGCAGCGCCAGCCGCTGGCGGATCACTTTGAGCACCGTGTCGTGCAGTCGCTCGGGGACCGCCGGCTCCCCATAGGCCTCGACGAAGCCATCCACACCCCCGCGCTCGAGCCCGTCGGCGAGGGCATCCCAGCGCTCGAGCCGACCCGGCTCGTCGTTCGTCGCCGGGTCATAGGCGGGCGTTATGACAACCAGTCCGGCGACGCGGCCGGGGGCGCGCAGGGCGAACGCGAGCGCGGTGTGGGCGCCCATCGAGCTCCCGGCCAGGACTGCGCGCCCGATGCCGATTTGGTCGAGCACGGCTTCCAGATCTCCGCGCAGCTGCGGGTAGCCGTAGGCCCCGCTCTCCGGCGCCGGCGAGGAGCTGCCGTGTCCGCGCGCGTCGTACGCGATCACTCGATGGCCCGAGCGCTCTAGCGAGCGCGAGCCCATGACCACGTAGCGCCGGGTCGCCGTCAAGCCGTGGAGCAGGACGATCGTCCGCCCCTCCCCCGCTTCCTCGCCCGCCAGCGACACGCCGTCCTGCTCGATTTTCAGCTCGGTCACGGCGCGTAGTGTCCTACTACCATCAACCCCATGGACGTTACGGAGAGCACCTTCCAGTCGGCGGTCATCGATCGGTCGCACACGCTGCCCGTCGTGGTCGACTTCTGGGCCGAGTGGTGCGGCCCGTGCCGTCAGCTCGGGCCGGTGATCGAGCGGGCCGTTGCCGCCCGCGCGGGCAAGCTCGAGCTGGTCAAGGTCGACGTGGACGCCAATCCGCGGCTGGCCCGCACCTTCCAGATCCAGGGCATCCCCGCCGTCAAGGCGTTCCGGGACGGAAAGGTGGCCGCCGAGTTCGTGGGCGCCCAGCCGCCGGCGAACATCGAGCGCTTCCTCGACTCGCTCCTGCCCTCGGAGGCCGACGGGCTGGTCGCGCAAGGGGACGAGGAGTCGCTGCGCCGGGCGCTCGCGCTCGAGCCCACGCGCGCCGACGCCGCCGTCCCGCTCGCCCGCCTCCTGCGCGAGCGCGGTCAGCTCGACGAGGCGCTCGAGGTCCTGAACCGCGTGCCCGGGAGCTTCGCCGCCGACGGCCTGGCCGCCCGGATCGCCCTCGAGCGCACGCCCGAGCCCGCGCTTCCCAGCCTGCCCGAGGCGCTCGCGGCGCTCGACGCCGGCGACCACGAGCGGGCGCTGGATCTCCTGATCGAGGCGCTTCCCTCCGCCGACGGTGCGCGCGACGACATCCGCCGGGTCGTCGTCGGCGTCCTCGACGAGCTCGGGGTCGAGCACCCGCTGGCCCGCTCGGCGCGACGCAAGCTCGCCTCCGCGCTGTATTAGGCCCCGGCACTCCTTCGCGCTACGCGCCTTACAGCGGGAGGGAGAGCTGACGCGCCGCCGGCGGCCTCGCTCCCGGGTCCTCGAACGTAGCGACCCGCACGCCGAGCAGCCGGACCGGGCGCGCCGGATCGTACGCACGCAGGAGACTGAGGGCGATCGGCACGACGACAGCGGGATCGTTGGTGGGCACGTCGATGCTCCGAGCCCGCGTGGCAGTTGTCCAGTCGTCGAGTCGCACCTTGATGCCGATGGTGCGTCCCCTGACCTCGCGCCGGCGGAGCTCCTGGCACAGATCCTCGGCGAGCGCGCAAAGCGCCTTCTCCAGCTCCCCATGGTCCGCGATGTCGACTGGGAACGTGGTCTCGTTCGAGCGCGACTTCGCGGGGCCGACCCGCTCGACCGGCGAGTCGTCGAAGAACCATGCCCGCGCCTTCAGCTCGCCCGCCATGCGCTCGCCGAACACGGCGGCGAGCGCAGCCTCGTCGTGGCGCTGAAGATCGCCAACCCGGCTGATGCCCATAGCGCTCAGCCGATCCGCCGTCTTCGGCCCCACTCCCTGCAAGATCCGGGTGGGCGACCCGGCGAACCGCTCGCACGCCTGCACTCGAGATAGCGCCACGAACGCCCCCGGCTTGAAGGCCGCGCTCACGGTCTTCGCCACCAGACGCGAAGGGCCGATTCCCACCGACATCGTCATCCCGGTACTGGCGCGAATGTCCGCCACCAGCTCCCTCAGCATGCCTATGGGCTTTGCGATCTCGGTGACGTCGAGATAGGCCTCGTCGATCCCGACCTGCTGGAGGCGCTCCACGCGACTCGAGACGATCTCCCAGACCTCCTTGCTCTTGGCCCGGTATGCCGTGAAGTCGGGCGGCAAGAACACCGCGTGCGGGCACAGAGCCCGCGCGCGCGACGCCGGCATGGCCGAGTCCACGCCGAACTTTCGTGCCTCGTAGCTGGCGGTCGTGACGACCGCGCGCGGCCCCGTCCCCGCCACCACCAGCGGCTGGCCGCGCAGCTCGGGCCTGCGAAGCAGCTCCACCGAGGCGTAGAACGCGTCGATGTCGCAGTGGGCGATGACCCGTCGAACGGCCTCACCCGGATGGGCCTCACCCGGATGAGTCCCAAGCCGCTCCGCCATGGTGGGAGCGTAGGCAAGCGACCGGCGGCGGACCGCGTATAACGCGGGGCGGTCCGCCGCCGGCGCGGGCGACTTACAGGGACGCCCAGAGCGAGCCGACGCCGCTGAAGCCGAGCGCCGCCGCGGTGTTCTGGTTCAGGTCCCAGTCACGGCCGCCGACGTAGGGCCCGCGGTCATCGACCGTGGCCGTCACGCTGCGTCCGCCAATGAGGAAAGTGACCTGCGTGCCGCACGGCAGGTCCCGGTTGGCGACGCCGTAGTAGGCGTGAAAGCCGCATGCGGTGCTGCCGCCGTCGTTGTACCACGAGGCGACCGTCTGCTCGAACGCCGTCACGTCGCCGGCGTGGGCACCGGCCCCGGCGTTCGTCCTATCGCCGCTGAAGCGAACCCGAAGCTGCTCGCGTCCCGGGCCGGAGGGCGTGTAGTGCAGGTTGAAATGGCCCTCCCAACCGGTCCGCACGGTGGCCACGACGTGCCAGGCGCCACCGGAGCTGCCTTCCAGCCTGACCGTCCGGCCGATGACGCCCGGGAGCAGCCGCCCGCGGATGTGCACGGTGCTCGTACCGAGGTCGTCGGCCGCGTGGGGCTGGAGGCGGAGCCTCGCCGCCACGACCACGTGGTGGGTCGAGCTCGATGCCGCGCTCGCGCTCGCGCCACCGCTCGAGCTGCTCGAGCCGCTCGAGGCGCTCGAGGCGGGCTCGACCACGCGCACCTGCCCGGACCGCTTGAGCGGTGCGGCCAGCCGGAAGCGGCCGCTGCTCGGCACCGTGCTCGAGCGGAGCGTGCTCCAGGTCGCGCTGGCCGCCGGCTCGAATTGAAGCTGGAGCTCGCGACCGGTGTCGGACGCCGGCGCCGTGCCCTCGACCACCACATCCTGGCCGTAGGCGATCTTGCGGGTCTGGACGTGCGTCGCCAGCTCGCCGGCCGAGGCCGGTTGCGCGGTCACGGTATCTGCCAATGCCCGTCCGGCGCTGAACGCGCCGGCCGAAGCGGGAATTCCAATGATCAGCGCGCCGATCGCAGCATGGCTTCGGCGCAGGTAGGGCAACGCAGGGGCGTGCCGCATCTGAGACCTCCTTGACTCTCGACAGGCGCCTACGGGGTTAGCTGACGGGCTCGCGGGCCGGCGTCCGACGCGGGCATGCGTCGGCCGAAGGTCGCTACAGCTGCAGGCCGGCGACGCCGGGCAGCCGATTCGCCCCAGCCAGGCGAAGGAGACGTGCCTGGCAGTGGGTCCCCCGTTCGCCCCCGCACCGAGCAGGGGCGATTCGGCAGGTCGAAGTTACGACCTGAGCATCGTCGCAAGGAGGCCCTCGCTTAAGTGTGAGGAGCGTCACACCAGGATCCGGTCAATCGGCGCCGGGTGCAGAGAGCCCGGCCCCGAAAGAAGCCTGCAAGAATCCAAGCCGTGCCCAACCGCGACCGCCTGACCGGGCTCGACTCCTCGTTTCTGCACCTCGAGCACGACTCCGCGCACATGCACGTGGCCGGCGTCACCGTGTTCGCGGGCAGTCCGCCGCGGTACGAGGAATTGGTCGAGCAGATCAGCCGGCGCCTGCACCTGGTCCCGCGCTACCGCCAGCGCCTCGCATTCGTCCCGATGAACCAGGGCCGGCCCATCTGGGTGGACGACCCCCACTTCAAGCCCACCTACCACGTCCGCCACACCGCGCTGCCCCGCCCCGGCGGCGAGGCGCAGCTCAAGCGACTCGCGGGACGCGTGTTCTCGCAGCCGCTCGACCGCACCCGGCCGCTGTGGGAGCTGTGGCTCGTCGAGGGGCTGGCCGACGACCGCTTCGCGCTGCTGTCCAAGACCCACCACGCACTCGTGGACGGCATCTCCGGCGTGGACATCGCCACCGTGCTGTTCGACACCGCGCCCGACCCCATGCCGGTCGCCCCGCCCGATCAGGACTGGGTCCCGCGGCCGTTGCCCACCGACGCGGAGCTCCTGGCCAACGCGCTGCTCGAGCGGACGATCGCTCCCCGGGAGATCGCGCGCGGCGTGAGGGCCGTGTTCCGGGGGCCGCGCACGATCGCCAAGCGGGCCACGAACTCGCTCATTGCCCTCGGCGCCCTGGCGTGGGCGGGGCTGCAGCCGGCGCCGCCCAGCCCGTTCAACGTGAAGATCGGACCGCACCGGCGCTTCGCCTGGGTCCGGGGCGATCTCGCCGAGTTCAAGGCGGTCAAGAACGCCCTCGGCGGGACCGTCAACGACGTCGTCCTCACGGTGGTCGCGGGGGCGCTGGGCCGCTACATGCGCCTGCACGGGGAGCCCACCGACGGCGTGGTGCTGAAGGCGATGGTCCCGATGTCGACCCGAGCCGACGTCGAGCGGGGTGCGCTTGGCAACCGGGTGACGGCGATGTGGGCCCCGCTTCCGGTTGGGATCCTCGATCCGGTCGAGCGCCTGCACACAGTCAGCAGCGAGATGCGCGGGATCAAGGAATCGGGCCAGGCCGTCGGGGCCGAGGTGCTGACGCGGCTGTCGGGGTTCGCGCCCCCCACGATCATGGCTCAGGCGGCGCGCCTCCAGGCCCGACAGCGCCTGTTCAACCTGGTCGTGACGAACGTTCCCGGCCCCCAGTTCCCGCTCTACATGCTGGGCCGCGAGCTCGACGCGATCTATCCGATGGTCCCGCTGACCCAGAACACGGCGCTGGGGATCGCGATCATGAGCTACAACGGCCAGCTCAACTTCGGGCTGGTCGCCGATTACGACGCGCTCGCGGACCTGGAGACGCTGGTCGAGGAGCTGCGCTCGGCGACCGAGGAGCTGGTCGCGGTGGCCGCCAAGCCTCACGGCAACGGGCACGGAGGCCGCCCGCGCGATCGTTCGCGCCGCGTGATTCGCGCCGTGGAGTGAACCGCGCCGCCGAGCGGGCGGCCGTGCTCGTCGCATCGCTGGCCCTCGCGGTCGGGCTTATCGCGCTCCTGTCCGGGTTCTTCGCCGGACGCGACCAGCCCGGCGTCCTCGGCGCCGCGTCCGGTTAGCGGCTGTGCTGCGGCAGCCGGAGCGGGTGCTCCTCGTATGCGCGGGCCAGGCGGTAGAACAACCCGCCGTCGGTCTGCGGGCTGGTCGTTCCCGACGCCCCGCCCCCGAACAGCAGCCCGATCACGCCGGCATCGCGCGTTGCCCGTAGGTGCGCCATCCACCGGGTGCCCAGCCACCACTGGACGCGGTTGTCCCGGTAACGCCCCCAGGTGTTGTTCAGCGTGGTGTTGCCGAGCGGAAGCTGCCAGAGCACGACCGCCGTCCTTGTGCGCCGGGTGAAGCCGGCCAGATAGCGGTTCAATCGCGCGAAGTCCGCCGCGCCCCACCACGTGTGCGGATTGCCGAGCACGTACTGGTAGAAGCCGGCGTCGCGGTCGGTCACGTCATTGAACACGAGGTCGAAGTGGGCGTGCAGCGACTCGTAGAACGCAGCCGATTCGGCGGCCAGCACGTCCATGTGGACGAGCGGAGGCTTCGAATAGGTGGGGTCCTCCCGGGTCCCCCACACGCTCAGGTGCCAGGCCAACGCGACGTGGGGCGCCAGCCGGTTGCGCAGCGCGATCAAGCGATGCGCGAACGAACGGGCCAGCCCCACCGCATGGGCCTGCTCGAGATATCCCCACAGGTCGGGCTCGACGTGGATCACCACCAGGTGGTGGGCGGAGGCCGCAGCGACCCGACGCAACAGCAGGCTCCAGTCGGCCCAGTAGGCGCGCATGGTGGAAGGGTTGCGGAGGTTCGAGAGGTCGCGATGCAGCTCGTCGGCGCCCAGCGAAGGCCGCGACTGGAGCAGCTGGTAGTAGGTGAGGACCGGGATCACGTGGTGGGCGACCGACTCCTGCACGTACATCGACGCGAACGTCCCGTCGGGATTCCACGTCGCCCACCCCGCGCCGGTGTTGACCCCGCCGGCCAGGTACTGGTAGCGCGCGTCGACCCGCGCGTGTGCGACCAGCGCCCGCGCGTCGCCTGGCGAATCCGCCACGCCGAGCACCACGTGGTGCGGCCAGCCCACGGGGAGCAGCGCGAGCGGCGCCGCTATCGACATCACGGCCCGGCGCAGGCGTCCGGTCAGTCCGCCACCGCGATCGTCACCCGGCTGAGCGCGCATAGCTCTCCCTGGTCGTCGGTCATCTCGACCTCCCATACCCAGGTGCTGCGCCCGCGGTGCCGCCGGCGCGCGATTGCATAGATGCTGCCCTCGCGGACCGCGCGAAGAAAGGTCGTCTGGTTGGACAGGCCCACCGCCCGGCCGCCCTCGGACGCCAGCGCGCCTGCGCTCGCCCGCGCAACCAGGCTCTGCGCGAGCGATGCGAGCACCCCACCGTGGACCGATCCGCTCGCCTCGGTGAGCTGGGCGCGGACGGGCACCACCCCGCGCGCGACGGAGTCCTCCAGCGAGCTGACCTCGAGGCCGAGCAGCTCGTCGAACCGGCCGGGCGCTGGCTGGTGCTCCACGGCGCGGCACCTTACGGGGGCCGAGCGCCAGAGCGCGTCATCGAGCCGAAGCCTTCTCTACGCTAGGACGTCGATATGGCCTCACTCGACAGCCTGCCGGCCGACCAGCGCGCCGTGCTCGAGCTCGTGCTCCAGCGCGGCCGGAGCTACGACGAGATCGCCCAGATGCTCTCGATCGACCGCGCCGGGGTGCGCCAGCGTGCGCTGGCCGCGCTCGACGCGCTCGGCCCGCAGACCAAGGTGGACACCGCCCGGCGCGCGTTGATCACCGACTACCTGCTCGGGCAATTGCCGGCGCGGATCGCCAACGAGACGCGCGCGAGCCTCGCCCGAGTCCCGACCGAGCGCGCCTGGGCTCGGGTCGTGTCCTCCGAGCTCGGGGCACTCGCGCGCGATCCGCTTCCGGAGATTCCGGCGCCCGAGGCCGCCGGCGCCGGGACCGAATCCGCCGCCGCCGGGGCCAGGGGCGCTGCCGAATCCGCCGGCGCCGCGTCCGAGCCCGCCAGGGCCGGGTCCGAGCCCGCCGGCGCCGGGGCCGGGGCCGCCACTAGTGCCCGGGCCGGTTCAGCGGCGGAAGCCCCCTCCGCGGCGGCCGCGGCCGCCGGGGACGAACCGAGCCAACGCCCGGGCCGCCCGGGGCGCCAGGGCCGCGCGGGCCGCACCGGCCGATCGCCCCGCCCGAGCTCCCGTCTCGGGGGTGCCGTGCTCCTGGGCCTGAGCGCCGCCGTGGTCGTGGTCGTGGTGCTCGTGCTCCTGCTCACCGGCGGCAGCAGCAAGAAGCACACCTCGAGCACGGCCGCCGAGCGCACCACCCCGACCACGACCACGTCGACGACGCCGGTCCGCCCGCTGGCCCAGGTCAACCTGTTCCCGACCGCGAGCGGAAGCCAGGCCAAGGGGATCGCCCTGATCCTCACCGTGGGCAATGCGCTCGGCGTCCAGATCTTCGCCACCGGTGTGCCGGCCAACAGCCACAACGCCTATGCCGTGTGGCTCTACAACTCCGCCTCCAGCAGCCAGCTGGTCGGCTTCGTCAGCCCGGACGTGGGGTCGACCGGCCAGCTCCAAACGCAGGGAAAGCTCCCGGCCAACGCCTCGAGCTACAAGCAGATCCTGGTCACGCTCGAGACCCAGCCACATCCCAAGAGCCCCGGCCAGATCGTCCTCTCAGGGACGCTCAAGATCCCCGCCCACTAACGCGCCGTCTACACGATCCGCTCGAGACCGTCGAGGGCCTCGTCGAGTCGCTTGCGGGTCGCCCGGCGCATCAGGAACCCGCCCGTGCGCGAGTAGCCCTTCAGCTTCTGCTCCTGGGCGAGCGTGACCTGCGTCCCCGAGCCGGCCGGCTCGAGCAGGATCTCCGTGATCGACTGTCCGAGCACGCGCTCGAACGGGGTGTCCGCGACCTCCTGCTCCCACGCCCGCCGCCACGGCGGGTCTGACGCCACCAGCCGGAAGTCCATCCGGACCGGGCGCCCACGCTTGGTGAAGAAGACCTGGGTGAAGCGATCCTCCTCGACCCCCTCCATGCGCTTGACCCCGGGCCACCACCGGGGCATGTGATGGGGATCCTCGATGACCTCCCATACGCGGCGCTGATCGGCCGCGATCGTGCGCTCTCGGCGGGTGGTGGGCATCAGCCCGCACTCGGGTAGTCGATCAGCGCGTACGCGTCATGCGGGGCCAGCCGCTCGCGCCCGTCCAGGAAGCTCAGCTCGACCAGGAACGCGCACCCCACGACCTGCGCTCCGGCACGCTCGGCTAGGTCGCACAGGGCCCGCGCGGTACCGCCCGTGGCCAGCAGATCGTCGTGGATCAGCACGCGCGCGCCGCCGGCGAGCGCATCGGCGTGAACCTCGAGCGCATCGATCCCGTACTCGAGCGCATACTCCTCGCTGACCGTTTCGTGAGGCAGCTTGCCTGGCTTGCGCGCAGGCACGAACCCGGCGCCGAGCTGCCGGGCCAGCGCTCCGCCCAGGATGAACCCGCGAGCCTCGGCCGCCACCACCAGCTCGACCCCGAGCGGCTCGGCGTACGCCTCGAGGCCCGCGACCGCCGCGTCGAGCGCGACCGGCTCGAGCAGCAGCGGCGTGATGTCCTTGAACACGATGCCCGGGCGCGGGAAGTCCGGGATGTCGCGCACGTACGAGCGCAGGTCCACGGCGGCCACGGGGCCGCTCCTCAGGTCGCGATCTTGCGCAGATCGCGAATCAGGAGCAGGTGCTTCAGGTGCGTGGTCACCGAGGCGAGATTCTCGAGCGCCTCGATCGCCTCCTTGCGCCGCTCGGGATTCCGCGAGCGCAGCGCCGGGGCGAGGATGCTCTGGAGCAGCTGCGCCTCGCGGTCCGCGGAGCTGCGGAACACACGCAGGTTCCGCCCGCCCACTCCGTAGCGCGCCAGTTCGGAGACCGCCCGCACGATCTCCCGCTCGGTCTCGTCGAAGTAGCGCGCGCCGCCGCGCACCTCACCCTTGATCACCCCGAAGTCGACCAGCTCGCGCACCAGGGTGGCATCCGCCCCCGTCTCCTCCACCACGTCCTCGAGCGTGTACAGCGCCCCGGGGTCGCGCATCTCGACGGTGGCCCGCCGGAGCGAGCGCCCGTCGCCCGGAGGCGCGACCTCGCGCTCGGCACGGCCGCCCGCGAGCTCCTGGCGGATCACCCTCAGGGGCAGGAACTCGTCGCGCTGAAGGCGCAGGATCGTGCGCAGGCGCTGGATGTCCGACTGGGTGTACAGCCGGTATCCCCCCTGGGTGCGCCGCGGCGAGAGCAGCTTCTGGTCCTCCAGGTAGCGGATCTTCGAGATCGAGATGTCGGGGAACTCCTGGTGCAGGGCCTTGCATACCGTCCCGATCGTGACCGCCTTCTGGCGCGGGCGCTCGGCCGGCTCGGTTTCCGGCGGGTCCGCGACGGGGGCGTCCGGCTGTGTCGTGTCCGAGGAGGTGACCATCACATCAGCCGCTCAGGAACGCCAGCTTGTACTTGCCGACCTGGAGCTCGTCTCCGTCGGCGAGCCGGTGGGACTCGATCCGCCGGCGGTTCACATATGTGCCGTTCAACGATCCGCAGTCGTCGAGGTAGTAGTCGCTGCCGCGGCGCACCAGGATCGCGTGATCGCGGGAGACCGTGATGTCATCGAGGAAGATGTCGCTATCGGGTCGGCGCCCCACGGTCAGGCGATCGCCGTTGACCAGGAAGGTCTCACCGGACCGGCCGCCGCCGGCCCGGATCACCAGGGTGGCTCCCCGGCCGGCGACGTCCGGAAGCTGGATCTCCTCGATGTCACCCGTCTCGCCGGGCTTGTAGGACTGGGTGGTGGTGCTGGGGGAGGATTCCGACTGCGCGAGAAATGCGCCGCAGCGCTGGCAGTAGTTGGCGCCGTCAGCGTTGGCAAAGCCGCATTCAGGGCAATGCTGAGCCACCGAGTCTCTTGGCTACTCGGACTCCTCGGCCGGAACGCGTCCCGCCAGGATGTCGGTCAGCTGCTGGACGTCGGCGCCGGTGATCACGAGCTCGCCGCTTTCGTCCTTCTTGCGCAGCCGGTTGACGAGCTCGGCCCGGAGGATGTCGATCTTCCCGTGCAGGATCCGGCGCTTGTAGGAAATCTCCATCTCCTCGTCGGTCAGCTGCTTGATGAGCTCCTTGAGCTCAGGATCCGTGAGTGAGCCGAGGTCGGGAAACGTGTCCATGGTCCTCCCTCCCGCCAGTCGGGAATAACGAAGTTGCGAGTATACCTGCGGGTCCCGTAGAGGGGTAAATCTCAGCTTGAGAGTTTGGGTTTGTCCGAATCCGGACGCCCCTGCGTCTGCGCCCGCAGCTCTCGGACGCCCCGCACCGAGTACAGGACGGTCGCCCCCAGCGCGAGCGCCATGCCCACATATAGCATCACCAGCGCCAGCCAGTGGACCCCGGCCATGGCAAAGAACGGCGCGCCCATGATCGGCGCGACGCCGAGGCGGCCGAGCCAGTTGATCTTGAGGTCGATCCCGCGGTGCAGGGCGTATCGGCTGATCGCGAGCATCAGGATCTCGCGCCCGATCACCACCGCAAGCGCCCACCGGGGAAGCAGCTCGAAGCGCCACGCCACCACCATTCCGGCGATCACCAGCAACCGGTCGACGAGCGGATCGAGCAGCGCCCCCAGCCGGCTGTACTGCCCGGTCAGCCGGGCCGCGAACCCGTCCAGGTAGTCGGCCCACCCGATCACCGCGAACAGGACCACCGCCAGCGTGTCCTGCCCGTCTGCGCTGGACAGCGCGATGGCCAGGAACACGGGAATCCCGGCCAGCCGGACGTACCCGATCGCGTTGGGGATCGTCCATGGGTTGAGCGGCCTGTCCGACAGCGTCTCCGCCGGCGGCGGCCCGGAGCGGTCGATCCCGAACAGCCGGCGCTTGCTGATCCGGCGCGGCACGACCTCAGGGGAGGCCTTGCCAGAGCGCGTGGATCGCTCCGGACGCCCCCTCGATCGGAATGCCGGCGGTCTCTCGCCCGCGGCGAATCTGCACCTCGAGCTCGCCGGCGGCCAGCGCACGACGGCCCACGGTCACCCGCGCCGGGCATCCCAGCAGCTCGGCGTCGGTGAACTTCTCACCCGGCCCAGCGTCGCGGTCGTCGTACAGGACCCGCAGCCCGGTCATCCGCAGCTCCTCGTACAGCCGCTCGGCGAGCGCCCGCTCCTCGGTCTCAGGCTTGCCGATCGCCACGATCTCCACGTCGAACGGGGCGATCGCCCGCGGCCACGAGATGCCCTGCTCGTCGGCGTACTGCTCGACCGCGGCCGCGGCGGCGCGCGCGGGACCGAACCCGTAGGAGCCCATCCAGACGAGCTGCTCCTTGCCGGCGGCGTCCAGGTAGGTGGCCCCGAGCGGCTCTGAGTAGCGCGTGCCCAGCTTGAAGATGTTCCCCACCTCGATCGCCGGCTCGATTCGGATCCTTGACCCGTTGACGCTGTCGCCCGCCACCACCGTCCGCACGTCGGCGCGCTCGAACCGGAAGTCCCGCCCCGGCTGGACCCCCCGCAGATGGGCATCGGGCTTGTTGGCGCCGGTGACATACGCGCCCGGTTCGACGGCCTCGTCGAGCAGGATCTCGAGCTCGGTCCCCACCGGCCCGATGTATCCGGGCGGCCCCAGCCGGTCCGCCACCTCCTCGGCCCGAGCCGGCCGGAAGTCGGCGCGCAGCGCGTTGCGCAGCTTGATCTCGTTGACCCGGTGGTCGCCCCGGACGATTACGAGCTTCATCGCGTCGCCGTCGAGGATGACCGGATAGGCCTTGAGCAGGGCGCCGGCGGGCACGGCCAGCTCCCGGGCCACCTGCTCCACGGTGGTCATCCCGGGCGTCGAGACCTCCTCCGGCGAGTCCGGCGGCGCCGGCAGCTCGACCGGCTGGGCCTGCGCCGAGGCGACCTCGACGTTGGCCGCGTAGCCGTCGGCCAGCGCCACCTCGTTCTCGCCGGCGGTGCACGGAGCCATGTACTCGTGCGCGCCCGAGCCGCCCATCATCCCCACGTCGGATTCGACCCGGTACCACTCCAGGCCGCACCGATCGAGCATCCGGGCGTAGGCCTGGACGTGCTTCTGGTAGGCGGCGTCCAGCCCCTCGGCATCGCGGTCGAACGTGTAGGAGTCCTTCATGATGAACTCGCGCGTGCGCAGGACCCCGGCCCGGGGGCGCGGCTCGTCGCGCTCCTTGACCTGGAAGTGGTAGAGGATCAGAGGCAGGTCGCGGTAGGAGCGAACGGCGGCGGCCACGTGCCCAGTGACGATCTCCTCGTGGGTCATGGCCAGCACCATGTCCGCGCCGCGCCGGTCCTCGAGCTTGAACAGCTCGTCGATGCCGTAGCGGCCGGTCCGCCGCCACGGGTCGGCCGGGTGGAGCACGGGCATCAGCATCTCCTGGCCGCCGATCGCGTCCATCTCCTCGCGCACGATCTGGACGATCCGCTGGTGAACCCGCCAGCCCGCTGGCAGCCAGCTCCACAACCCCGAGCCGATCTGCCGAATCAGCCCGGCCCGGACCATCAGCTTGTGCGAGATCGCCTCGGCGTCGGCCGGCGGGTCGCGCTCGGTAGGCAGGAAGTAGCCGGAAAGGCGGGTCATGTGCCGGCCAAGCGTACGCGACGCGCCCGGCGCCTTCTGATAGAAGAACGCTCGACCACTAGCAAGGAGAGGGACCATGGCGTACGAAGTGCCGGATCTGCCCTACGACTACGACGCGCTCGAGCCGCACATCGACGAAGAGACGATGCACCTGCATCACGACAAGCACCATCAGGCGTACGTGACGCAGGTCAACAACGCGCTCGAGGGCACCGAGCATGCCGACAAGTCGATCGAGGAAGTGCTGAAGGACCTCTCGTCGGTCCCCGAGGACAAGCGCACCGCCGTGCGCAACAACGGCGGCGGGCACTACAACCACTCGCTGTTCTGGGAGTGGATGTCGCCCGACGGCGGCGGAGAGCCCGACGGCGACCTGGCCGAGGCGATCGAGTCGGCGTTCGGGTCCTTCGACGACTTCAAGGCCAAGTTCAAGGACGCCGGCGTCAAGCGCTTCGGCTCAGGCTGGGCCTGGCTCGTCCACGAAGGCTCGGGCCTGACGATCGTCTCCACGGCCAACCAGGACAACCCGGTGAGCGACGGCCAGACCCCCCTGCTCGGGGTGGACGTCTGGGAGCACGCTTACTACCTGAAGTACAACAACCGCCGGCCCGATTACCTGGATGCCTGGTGGAACGTGGTCAACTGGTCAAAGGTGGCGGAGGGGTTCTCCAAGGTCTCTTAGGGGACCCGGCCTTCGGCCGGTCATCGAGCTGGATGACGTGCGGCCGGCCCGGTCGTGGCGAGGCGGGATGCCGAGCGGGCCGAGCCGCACGCGCCGGTTGCCTGGAGCATCCCTGCCCCGCGCCCCGGAGTCATTGCTCCCCGCCGCCGCGCAATCGCAGACCCGTGGGCCCGGGAACAACCTCGGCAGGATGCCCCGTCGCGCCGTCCTGCCGACATTGTTCCCGCCACGCGGGAAGATCCTCGGCCGAACGCGTCACCGCGCCACCCTGCCGAGCTTTTTCCCGATCGTGGTCGGTGCGATCGTGGTCGGCGGTCAGGCCCGCGTGAAGCGCCGGCCGGCCACCGGCGAGACGTCCTCGTCGAGCCGGGCCGCGCCGGCGGCGGCAGCGCCGTTCTCGACCTCGGCCGCGGCCGCCTCCAGCGCCGCAAGGCGCTCGGGCGTCATCGCGCTGGCGTCCTCGTTCTCGGACAGCCACTGCCGGGCCTCGGCGGCGTGCGCCTCGTCGCGGACAACGCGCTTGCCGGCCGCGTAGTAGCGGTCGATCTCCGCGAACAGCTCGTCGACCAGGCGCTCGGTCGGCACCTTCTTCAGGGGCTCGCCGCGCGAGTAGATCATGCCCATGTCCTTGGCGCCGGTGATCCCGAAGTCGGCGTGGCGGGCCTCACCGATCCCGTTGACCGCGCACCCGAGGATCGAGACCTCGATGGGATCGTCGTACGCCGCCAGCCGCTCCTCGACCTCGGCCACCACGCTGTCCATGTCGAACTGGAGCCGCCCGCACGTTGGGCAGGCGATCAGCACCGGTCCGCGCTCGCGGAGCTTCAGCGCCTTGAGGATCTCCCAGGCGACCTTGACCTCCTCCTCGGCGTGGAAGGTCGAAAGCGAGATCCGGATGGTGTCGCCGATCCCGTCGGCCAACAGCGTGCCCAGCCCGACAGCCGACTTCAGCGACCCCGACCACTTGGTTCCCGCCTCGGTCACCCCCAGGTGCAGCGGGTAGGGGATCTTCTCGGCCAGCATCCGGTTCGACGCGATCGTGTTGGGGACGCTTGTCGACTTCATCGAGACCTTGAAGTTCGCGAAGTCGAGGCTCTCCATCAGCTCGACGAACCCGAGCGCGGCCGCCACCAGCGCCTCGACCGGGTTTGTGAACTCCAGCTCGCGCAGGTGGGCCGGCAGCGATCCCGAGTTGACCCCGATCCGCAGCGGCGTCCCGAGCTCCTTGGCCCGGGCCACCACCTGGGCCACCTTGTCCGGGCCGCCGATGTTCCCGGGATTCAGGCGGACGCAATGCGCGCCCGCGTCCAGCGCCTTCAAGGCGAGCGTGTAGTTGAAGTGGATATCGGCGATGACCGGGATCGGCGACTCGCGCACGATCGTCCTCAGCGCCTCCACGTCCTTCTCACGCGGGACGGCGCAGCGCACGAGGTCCGCACCCGCGTCGGCCACCCGCCGGATCTGGTCCAGGGTGGCCTGGAGGTCCGCCGTCTCGGTTTTCGTCATAGTCTGGACGGCGACAGGGGCCCTGCCCCCGATCGGCACGCCTCCCACCTGAATCTGGCGTTGCGAGGCCATGCGGGTCAGTTTAGAGCCCGCAACTCCCGGCGCCCTGACCGGTTGCAAGGACACATGCCACGAAAAAGAGTCAAACGTCTGCTTCCCCTCGCGCTGGTCCTGGCGGCCGGCGCCCTCCATGCCCCGGTCGCCGGGGCCTCGACCACCCAGCAGTCGATCATCCAGGATGACTCGCTGCTCAAGGGCAACCCGGCCGCGACCCTCGCGACCTTCCGCAATCTCGGCGTCGACATCGTCCGGGTCAACGTCACGTGGTCCGCAGTGGCGCCCGACCCCAACGCCACCCGCGCGCCAAGAGGCTTCAACGGCTCCAACCCGGGCGCGTATCCCGAGGCCAACTGGGCTCCGTACGACGCGATCGTGCGCGAGGCGCACGCGGATGGGATCTCGGTCCTGTTCACGTTGACCAGCCCGGTGCCGCGCTGGGCCGAGTCCGGGCAGCCACTCCTGCCGGGCGTCTGGAGGCCATGGCCCCCGACCTTCTCCTCGTTCGTTCACGCGGTCGGGGCCCGCTACAGCGGCTCCTACAAGCCTCAGGGATCTTCGACCCCCCTGCCGCACGTGGGCCTGTGGTCGATCTGGAACGAGCCCAACTACGCATTCCAGCTCGCACCCCAGACCAGCAGCGGCGGCTCAGAGGTGCTCGCCGCCGGCGAGTACCGGGGGCTGCTGGCAGCGGCTTGGGGCGCTCTGAGCGCGACCGGCCACCACGTGGGCCGGGACACGATCCTGATCGGCGAGACGGCCCCTCGAGGCAGTGGTCCAGGAAATGCCGTGCCAGGCGACTACGGCGGGACCAAGCCGCTCCAGTTCATCCGCGCGCTGTACTGCGTGGACTCGCGCTACCGGCCGCTCGGCGGCGGGGCGGCCACGGCGACCGGGTGCCCGACCACCGCGGCGGGCTATCGGCACTTCCGGGCGTCGAACCCGGCGCTGTTCCAGGCCAGTGGGTTCGCCGACCACCCGTACACGCTCCAAGGTCATCCGCTCCCCCCGAACGTTGCGACCAACTACTACGGAGGCGGTCGGAGTGACCCCGATTACGCCGACCTGCCGGAGATCCCGCGCCTAGAGGGCACGCTGAACCGGCTGACCGGCATGTACGGCTCGCGCAAGCACTTCCCGATCTGGGACACCGAGTACGGCTACCGAACCCAGCCGCCCGACCCCCACGTGGGCGTCAGCCTGGCCACGCAGGCGAACTGGATCAACTGGGCCGAGTACCTGAGCTGGCGCCAGCCGGGGATCGCCACGTTCGATCAGTACCTGCTCCAGGACCCGGTCGCCAAGCTGTTCGCGAGCGGCCTGGAGTTCCCAAGCGGCACGCCGAAGCCGAGCTACAACGCCTTCCGGATGCCGCTGTACATGCCGGTCACCTCGACCCGCCACGGTCGCGCGCTCGAGGTGTGGGGCGACGTGCGTCCGGCGCACTTCGCCGCCGGGCCCCAGAGTGCCCAGATCCAGTTCCAGCGGGGCCGCGGGCCGTTCACCACCGTCCGGACGGTCCCGCTGACCAACCGGCAGGGCTACTTCGACGTACACGTGGTCTTCCCGTCGAGCGGCGCGGTTCGCGTCCTGTGGGTACCGCCGGGCTGCGGCACCTCCCAGCAGCCGACGTCGTGCCTGGTGGCGCTGGTGCTGAGCCGGACCCAGGGCATCAGGATCCACTGAGCTGAGCGTCCCCCCAGGCTCCGTCACCCACCGCGGTGGCGGATCTCAGGGGGGCCTGGCTGGGCCGCCCGGCGACGTGCGCCGGCGCGGCCCGGCGCCTCAGGGACTATCCGGGCCGCCCGGCGGACCACCCGGGCCGCCCGGCGGACCACCCGGGCCGCCCGGCGGACCACCCGGGCCGCCCGGCGGACCATCCGGGCCGCCCGGCGGCGTGCGGCGGCGGACGGCCAGCGCGCCGAACGTCGCGGCCGCGAGCACCAGGAGGACGAGCACGACGATCAGCCAGGTCGGGAACGAGGATCCCCCGGAGCCGTTCGAGTCGCCCGTGTTCGTGGCATGGTGGCTTCCCACCTGCCCCAGCAGGGCCCGCTGGATCACGTCGTAGCAGTCGGTGTACTCCTTGATGTCCGCCGGCATCGTGGCGAGCGCGGTCTGCAGCTCCTTGGCGCTGTAGCTGCGGGTGAGCTGGCCGTGGGCATTGCAATCCGCCACGGCCGGAGCCTGTCCGGCGCCTAGCGCGGGCGCGGCGGCGAGCCCGCCGGCACAGACCGTGAGCGCGCAGGCAACGCCGATCAACGAGAGCTTCCGTCCCATCGTCGCCGGAACTTTATGGCCAGGAACGTTTTTTCGCCGTTAGCCCTTGGCCTCGAGCAGCACCGCCGGATCGGCCGGCGCCGGCGGGACCAGCGATCCGGCCTTCGAAGCGATCAGCCCCGTGGTCAGCGGCGCCGGCGCCGCCAGCGCGTAGCGGACGACCAGGTACCCGTCCACGGCCCGGGTTCCGATCAGCCTCATCCCGCCGCCGGGCGTGGCCGCCGCCTGCTGCCAGACGCTCCCGACGACATCCAGCTCATCGACTGTGAAGGGCCGGATCGACGGGTTCCAGTAGACGCGCGGAAGGTAGAAGGCCAGTGGGTCGCTGCCGAGCGAGTCGTAGACGACCACGGCCCGGGGCTGAGCCGGCCTGCCGAGCGCCGCCGCCACCCCGCGCCAGTCCGGACGCTGGTAGGCGGGATCCCCGGCGATCCGGACCTGGGCATAGACGAACCCGCCGAGCAGGATCACCGCCAGCCCTACGCCGCCGACCCGCGCCCGGCGCGCCGTACAGGCCGCCGCGAGGAGCACGGCCAGCGGGATCCAAGCCGGCATCAGCGCCCGCGCGATGTAGTAATCCTCGCCGCCCAGCGCGAACAGCAGCGGGATCACCAGCACGCACGCTGCGAGCGCGGCTGCGATGCCCGCTCCGCGGAGCTCGGACCGGGTGGCGCCGATGAGGAGCAGCACGATCACCACCGCGACCAGCGCGGCCGCTCCCAGCAGGCCGTATCTCACCCCAGTGCCCTGCGAGAGCGTTCCCAGGCCGAACGCCACGGGGACCTGCTGGATCCGCATCGACAGGGGCGCGGTCTTGATGAAGCCCAGCAGAGCCGAGGTGGCGTGGCCGAGCAGGAACGGCAGCAGTGCCACCTGCACGGCCGCCACCAGCGCGGCAGCGGCCACACTGGCCCGGCTCCGGGCTACGTAGATCAACCAGACGGCCTCGGGCGCCACCAGGAACACCGCAAAGGAGTGGGTCAGCACGGCCAGCGCCGAGAACACGGTCCACCAGGCCAGCCGGCGCGGACTGGGGTCGGCGAGCGCCCGCGCGAAGCACAGCAGCGAGGCCCCGCACGCCGCGGCCAGCAGCATGTACTCGCGGGCCTCCTGCGAATACCAGATCATGAACGGACTGAGCGTGGCCAGGGCCGCCGCCACGAGGCCTGCGCGGCGGGAGACAAGCTCGCGGCCGCACAGGTAGGCGAGCACGATCACCACGCAACCGAAGATCGCCGAGAGCGAGCGAAGCCCCGCCGCTCCGGTCCCGAACACCTTCGCCCACGCCCACCCGAGCGCGAAGTACAGCGGCGGGTTGGTCTCGTTCGTGAGCATCGCATGCACCATGCCGCCGAAGGACAGGCTCAGCTCGTGGGCCGCTTGCGCTTCGTCGAACCAGTAGCTCTGCGACGCAAGCGTCGCGAACCGCAGCGCGCCGCCGATCGCCACCAGAGCGGCTACGATCCACCAGTCGGGCGCGATCCGCTGCGCCCACGAAGTCCGCTCGAGCGGCGCCTCCCGGGCGCTGTCCGCGCGTGCCGGGATCAGCATGCGTCGGGATTGTAGGGCGGGCCACGCGGCCGCTGAGCGACGCACGCGCTACTCCCGGCCCCCT
This sequence comes from uncultured Solirubrobacterales bacterium, assembly GCA_963818675.1. Lineage (GTDB taxonomy): Bacteria > Actinomycetota > Thermoleophilia > Solirubrobacterales > Solirubrobacteraceae > Palsa-465. The sequence continues at coordinate 39,390 of CAWFTE010000004.1, read as the reverse complement.
CTTACGTCCTGGTTATCGTGCTCCGCTTGCCCTCGCTCACCCGCCAGATCCGCGCCGTCGCCCTCATGTGCGGCGCGTCGTTGCTCGTGGCCGCCTGCGGGGGGGTGGCGTCGTCCCAGCCCCCGGCGAGCAGGACCGTCCCGATGCAGACGATCTTCGAGGCGCAGGGGCAGCTCCTCGCCAACCCGGGGCCGACGCTCGATCTCTTGCGGAGGCTCGGCGTCGATCAGGTCCGGATGTTCATGCCGTGGAGCTCGCTCGCGCCGGACCCGCAGTCGCGCACCGTCCCGAAGGGCTTCGATGCGGCCTCGCCCGCCGCTTACCAGGCGATCGCATGGTCCGCCTACGACAAAATCGTAATTGCCGCCGCGGCGCGCGGGATCGGCGTCGACGTCACGCTCGAGGGGGGCGCGCCAGATTGGGCGGAGGGGCCTGGGGAGCCCCGCGGCGGCCTGGCCGGCCCGTGGAAGCCCTCTCCCACCGACTACGGCGCGTTCGTCCGGGCCGTTGCCACCCGTTACGACGGCTCCTATACCCCCGCCGGGGCTCCGGCCCCGCTGCCCCGGGTGAGCACCTGGTCGATCTGGAACGAGCCCAACTACGGCCAGCAGCTCGCCCCTCAAGCCGTCGATCAGTCCACCGTCGAGGTCTCCCCGGTGCTGTACCGCGGCCTGGTCGACGCCGCCTGGAGCGCCCTCGCCGCCACCGGCCACAGCCGCGACACGATCCTCATCGGCGAGCTCGCACCGAGGGGCATCACCACCGGCGACAACCCCGGCGACTTCTCCGGGATGGTGCCGCTGCGCTTCGTCCGTGCGCTGTACTGCGTCGACGGTTCGTTCAACCAGCTGCGCGGCGCGGCGGCGGCGGCCCGTGGCTGCCCAACGACGGCAGCTGGTTCGGCGGGGTTCGTCAAGGACCACCCGGGACTGTTCGATGCCTCGGGCGTCGCGCTCCACCCCTACCCGGAGGGCGGAGTCCCGCCCGACGTGCCCGAATCGAGCGAGCCCGACTTCGCCGACCTCCCTGCCCTGCCGCACCTGGAAAGCACGCTCGACCGGGCCCAGGCGGCCTACGGGCAGGACCGGCACCTCCCCATCTACTCGACCGAATTCGGCTATCAGACCAACCCGCCGGAGACGATCTCGCGCGCGATCGACCCGAAGCTGGCGGCGTACTACCTCAACTGGGCCGAGTACATCAGCTGGAGCGATCCCCGGGTGGCCTCATTCGACCAGTATCTGCTGACCGACCCGGCCGGCGGGGACTTCGCTACCGGCCTCGAGTTCTCGAACGGCACCCCGAAGGCGCTCTACTACGCCTTCCGGATTCCGATCTACCTTCCGGAGAGCTCCGCTAAGCGGGGCCAGCCGCTGACGGTCTGGGGCTGCGTGCGGCCCGCCCGCTACGCGCAACTGGACGCCCACACCATGCAGTCGGCCCAGATCCAGTTTCGCGCCGCCGGGAGCCGGGTCTTTCGCACGCTCAAGCGCGTGGGGGCCGACCCCTACGGCTACCTGGAGACGCGCCTGACCTTCCCGAGCAGCGGTACGGTGCGGCTGGCCTGGGCCTATCCGAAGGGGCCGACGATCTACAGCCGAGACGCTTCGATCACGCTGGATTAGCGTGACCGTGACGCGCAACTCCCCCGCCCGTGAGCTGTTTGGTTCAGCGATGCGCGTAGCGCTCGGGTCGCTACAGTCGGTGGCCATCCGAGGCGCCGGCCGCTGCGTCGGGCTGCGCGTGAAGCTGGCTTCAGCGTCTCCCAGGAGCTCATGTTTATCCGTCGCTTACTGATCGTCGTCGTCCTCGCGCTGCCGGCGTGGCTGGGCGCCGCCGCGTGCGCCGCGGCCGCCCCCACCATGCAGTCGATCTTCCAGGACGATCCGCACCTGGAGGCCAACCCCTCGGCCACCCTCGCGCAGCTGCGGATGGCGGGGGCCACCGTGGTCAAGGTCTCGATGCGATGGAACTACGTGGCGCCCGATCCATGGTCCTACAGCGCCCCGCGACACTTCAACGCCGCCGATCCGGCCTCGTATCCCCAGCGCAACTGGAGCATGTTCGACACGATCGTCCGCGACGCGGCGGCCGACGGGATCGCGGTCAACTTCGACCTCGGCGGCCCCGTCCCGATCTGGGCCACCGGGCCTGGCGCGCCCCGGGGCAAGCACTCCAACTGGGACCCATCTCCAGCCGCCTTCGCGCAGTTCGTGCACGCGGTCGCGGTCCGCTACAGCGGGCACTACAGGCTCAAGGGCCAGAAGAAGCCGCTTCCGCGCGTCTCCAACTGGTCGATCTGGAGCGAGCCCAATCTGGGCTACTCGCTTGCTCCGCAGGGCGTCCCCGGAAATGTGAGGGTCCAGAACAGCGGGAGCATGTACCGCAGGCTCGCGGGCGCGGCCTGGGCCGTGCTGCACGTGAGCGGACACCCGAACGACACGATCCTGATCGGCGATCTGGGCCCGCGCGGCAGCACCTGGTACGGGTTCTTCGCGGCGATGAAGCCGCTCGTGTTCATCGAGGCGCTCTACTGCGTCGACGCCAACTACCGGCCGCTCACCGGCTACGCCGCGGCCGAGCGCGGCTGCCCCACCACGGCATCGGGATCCCGGCGATTCCGGGCTCAGAACCCGGTTCTGTTCCAGTCCAGTGGTATCGCCGACCACATGTGGGCGCGCTGGTACACGCCCAACGTCGACCCCCAACACGATCCGAACTACACGGGGCTGCCGGACGTGCCGCACTTCGAGCACGCGCTCGACGCGATCATGCGCACCTACGGCTCGACCAAGCGCTTCAGCATCTACAACACCGAGTTCGGCTACATCACTAACCCGCCGAACCGCTCCGACCCGTTCGTCTCCCCGGACACCGCCTCCTATTACCTGAACTGGGCCGAGTACATCTCCTGGCGCAACCCGCGGATCAAGAGCTTCGATCAGTACCTGCTCTACGATCCCACCCCGCCGATCACGGGGCCCTACCAGTACTGGTCGGCCGGCCTTTTCACCTGGAACGACAAGCCGAAGGTGACCTACAGCGCCTGGCGCCTGCCCCTCTACCTGCCCGTCACCTCGACCAAGCAGGGGCGCAGCCTCGAGGTGTGGGGCTGCGTGAGGCCGTCGGCCTACGCCATCGCCGACACGCGCCATATGCAGACGGCGCAGGTCCAGTTCGCGCCGGCGTCGAGGAGCCAGTGGTCCACGCTGGCCACCGTGACGATCAAGAGCCAGGCCAGTTGCTACTTCGACCTGCATCTGAAGTTCCCGTCCAGCGGGAGCGTCAGGCTGATGTGGCAGTACCCGGCGGGCGATCGGCTGCTGGGGAACTTCCCCGTCCCGCCGAGCACCCAGGGCACGAGCACGACCAGCACCACGACCACGACCACCGGCACGACCACCACCGGCACGACCACCACCGGCACGACCACCACCGGCACGACCACCACCGGCACGACGACCACGGGCGCCGGCACCGACGACCCTGTCGCCAGCTCCGACCGCGCCAGCGCCACGGTCTACAGCCGCACGGTCTCGGTCACCGTGAAATAGGCCGCGGCCGTGCGCACGCGACTCGCCAGGGCAGCCGCGACCCTTGTCTGCATGATCGCCGTCGGGGGTCCGCTCGCGGCGTGTGCGCGCGCCGCCGGATCGCAGCTCTCGATCCTCCAGGACGATCCGCACCTGATGACCGACCCGACCGGCACCCTCGCCCGGCTGCGCCTCCTCGGCGTGCAGGAGGTCCGGGTGTCGGTGCGCTGGCAGCTGATCGCGCCCCGGCCGAGCTCGCGCCGGCGCCCGCCGCACTTCGACGAGTCGGACCCGGCCGCCTATCCCCGCGGCGACTGGACGACCTGGGACAACATCGTCACGGCGGCGAGCAAGGATGGGATCCAGGTGCTGTTCGACGTCATGGGAGGCGCACCGCTGTGGGCGACCGGCCCCGGGGCTCCTCACAACAAGGCGATCTATCAGTGGGAGCCCTCAGCCCGCGACTACGGTGAGTTCGTTCACGCGCTGGCCACGCGCTACAGCGGGAGCTACGACCCCGAGCTGAAACGACTCGCGCCCGGCAACAAGGACGACCTCCCCGCGGTCGCCGCCTGGTCGCTCTGGAACGAGCCGGACTACGGTCCGAGCCTCGCTCCTCAGGGCGTCCCCGGGAACGTCACCGTCGATTACGCCCCTCGGATGTACCGGGCCCTGGTCGACGCCGGGTGGGCCGCGCTGCACCAGACGGGGCACGGGCACGACACGATCATGTTCGGCGAGCTCGCTCCCCGGGGCGAGGACCGGTGGGGCTTCTTCTCCGGGATGAAACCGCTCGCGTTCCTCCGGTCGCTGTACTGCGTCGACGCGCGCTACCACCCGCTCCGAGGCCTGGCGGCGGGCGAGCGCGGCTGTCCCACGACCCCCGCCGGCTCCCGCCAGTTCCGCGCCGCCCACCCCGCGCTGTTCGAGGCCACCGCGGTCAGCGATCACCCCTACATGCGCTGGTATTCCCCGAACCGCGAACAGCAGCCGGATCCGGACTACAGCTCACTCGCGGAGATCGGCCGGCTCGAGGGGGCGCTCGACCGCCTTCAGGGCGTCTACGGATCCCACAGGCACTTCGTGATCTACGACACCGAGTTCGGCTACATCACTTCGCCGCCCAAGCACCTGGGCGCGGGCGCGCCCCCGGGCGAACGCTACCCCTGGGTCAAGCAGGCCACCGCGGCGTACTACCTGAACTGGGCCGAGTACCTCCACTGGCGCAACCCGAGGATGATGTCCTTCGCCCAGTACCTGCTCTACGACCCGTTGCCGGCGCTCCCGTCCAACAACTTTGGGAGCTTCGCCAGCGGGCTGATCAACTGGAGCCCACCCAACCGGAGCGGGATTCCCAAGCCCACATACACCGCGTGGCGCATGCCCCTGTACCTCCCGCGCACCACCACCGCCGCCGGGCGCACGCTCGAGGTGTGGGGTTGCGTCCGCCCGGCGACCTTCGCCGTCGGCGACAGCGGCCAGTCCCAGACCGCTTCGGTCCAGTTCGCCCGCGGGTCGAGCTCGACGTTCAACCCCCTGGCCACGGTCACGTTGACGAGCAAGACGAACTGCTACTTCGATCTGCGCCTGAAGTTCCCGTCGACGGGCACCGTAAGAGTGGCCTGGCAATACCCGCCTGGCGATCCGCTGCTCGGGAACTACAGCCCGGGTCACAGCCCCACCGCCTACAGCCGCGACGTTCAGGTCACGGTCAAGTAGCTCAACCGGGCGGCTGGACGAATAACCCGAAGCTGGTGAGCGGGCTTCCCTGGAGCGCGTGCTCGACCAGGGGTCGCGTCAGCCGCACGGGAGCGGCCGCCCGCAGTCGGTAGACCGAGAACTGCTCGACGCGCCGCACCGGGCCCACGCGCTGGAAGCCGGGGATGCGAACCGAGGTGTCGAGCGCGGCCCGAGGCAGGTGGCACGACGGCCACCAGCAGAACGCGACGTTGGGCACCCTGACCGCGGCGACCACGCTCAGCTCCTGCACCGCGGGGCCGTTGAAGGGCATCACGTACAGCCCGGGCATGTAGTCGCCGAGCGGAACCAGCGACGGATCGTCCTCGACGAGCACGGCCCGCGCGGCGGCCGCGGGCCGAGTCGATCCGACAACGCTCGCCACCCCGCGCCAGTCCGGGCGCTGGAGCGAGGAGTCGACACCCACCGCGACGGTCACGGTCACTCCAATCGCGCACAGCGCGACGGCACCGGCCCAGCCCAAAACCCCGGCGCGGCGGGCCCCCAGCCCTCCGGCCACGAGCACGATCAGCGCGACGAGCAGGCCAATCAGGTTGCGCGTGATCACGTAGTCGGAGCCGGCCGCGATCAGCACCAGGCTGAGCACGAACCCGGCCATGGCGAGCGCGCCGGCGAGGAGCGCCCCGCGCTGCTCCCGCCGGTCCGCGGCCAGCGCCATGCCGCCGGCCGCAATCAGGAGGCAGACCCCGGCGATGACCTTCAACCAGGTCCTTCCCGGCGCACCCGTGGCCAGCACGAACTGAGACGGGATCTGGGCGAGCCGCGGCCCGAGCGGGAGCTTGGCGATCCAGGCCGTGTTCTGCCGCTGACCGACCGCAAGCGGCACGAGCGCCACCCCCACCGCCCCCACCGCGGTGATCGCCGACCACACCCGCGGGTCACGCCGATGGAGCCACAGGAGCCAGGCCGCCTGCGGCGCCACCGCGACCACCCCGTAGTAGTGGGTGGCGAGCGTAAGCGCAGCAGCGATCGCCCAGGCGACGAACCAGCGCCCGGAGGGAGCGCTCGCCACCAGGTGGACGAAGGCGAGCAGCGACAGCGTGGCGAACGCCACCATCAGCGAATAGGCGCGCGCCTCCTGCGAATACCAGATCAGGAACGGGTTGCAGGCCACGAGCGCGGCCGCGATCACGCCGCTCCGGCGCGAGATCAGCCTCGAGGCGATCACGTAGGCCATGGGGATCGCCGAGACCCCGGCCACCGCGGAAAGCGAACGCAGCCCCGCCTCGCCGAAGCCGAAGATACGGGTCCACACCCAGGCGAGGCAGTAGAACACCGGCGGGGTCCCCTCCAGGTGGCGCAGCTGCCCGAGCATCCCGCCGAACGACTGGCGGACGAGGTCGAGCGTGACCGACTCGTCGTACCAGTAGCTCTGATGCCCGATCCGCCAGAAACGCAGAGCGGCGCCGAGGACGATCAGCGCGCAGACGATCCATGCGTACCGCCGTCCCGCGCCGACGTCGGCCTCGCGGCTGCGCTCCGCCGCAGAGGGCAGGGTCTCGGCTACCGGAGCGGCGTTCACGCCGCGCAGGTTAGCCCGCGGGCTCGGGACAGCGTGGCCCGTCCACGGCCGCGCGGCGAGCGAAGACACCGTCGGCGGCGGCGTAGCGGAGCATGAACAGATCCGGCTGCCCGCCGGGCATCCGGCGCCTGGCGAGAAACGCGTAATAGGGGTCGCCAGAGTACGCGCGGCCGGCGGGACAGCGGCGCACCACCGACACGGCATGGTCAACCGCCGCGGGGCCCGCCGACCACTCCAGGCCGGCAACCGCTCCCGGCCGTTTCGCGGCCCACGGCTGGCGCGGGTTGACCAAGAGTGAGATCGACTGAACGGCGAGAAGCGCCCCGAGAACCGCGACGAGCAGGCGCCGGCCGCCACGCAGCTCCCACAGCCACGCGGCGCCCGCTGCCGCGAGTACGAGCAGCGGAGGCTCGGCCACGACGAGGACATTGATGTACGAGCCGCGCTTGAGCACCGTCAGCGCGAGCAGAAGACCCGCGATGGCCGCGGCGCAGACGGTCCGCAACAGTGCGCGGTCGCGAACCGTCAGCGGCGCGCGCAAGCTCGCCAGCAGCGCCGCGCCGGCACCGATCACCAGCGCCAGCTCGCTCCAAGCGCCCTGCGCGATCAGCCCGCCGGCATAGTGAAGCGAGGCCCGTCCGACCTGGAGTTGTGCTACCACTGCCTGGCGCCAGACGCCGGTGCCGAAGGCGGCCAGCCAGACGCCGGCGAGCAACGCTCCGCTCACCAGGAGGCTCAGCAGCGCCTTCCGCCAGGCCGGAGAAACGGCCACGATCGCCAGCGCCGGGATCGCGAAGGCGAGCTTGCACGATGCCGCCAGCGCGAGCAGCGCGCCGCCGAGGACGGCCCGGCGCGGGCGCGCGCAGCACAGCGCGCCGGCCAGGATCAGCGGCGCGGCCAAGGTCTCGGGGATCAGCTGAGCGTGCTCGTGCAGCGAGATAGGTAGGAGCGGGGTGATCGCGCCGGCGCCCGCCGCGACCCGGCGGCGTCGCGTCAGGCGCCAGACCGACACCGCCACGAGGACCGCGGTCGCCAACTGCACCGCCGCCAGACCGGCTCGAAGCGATGCCAACCCGTCGTGCACGAGCAGGAGCAGAGCCCCTGCCAGGTAGACGGGGGGCGGCTGCGCGGCCGCGAAATCGCGATACGGCGCGAGCCCGTGCACGAGCTCGCGTGCGCTCTGGGCGTAGACGCCGTCGGAGAAGTCCCAGTAGCCGTTGCGCTGCCAGACGGCGAGCAGCACGAACTCGACCACGCCGCCGGCGATCAGCAACGCGACGATCGGCCACGGGAAGGCCCAGCGCGTCCCGCCTGTCCGTGATTCGATCGGGCTGATGCGGCGTGGCGCTGCCGTCGACATCGGCGAGGCTTCTTCTCGAGCGGGTGTTCGCGCGGTGGTACGCCGCCGCTACGCGTACATCGCCTCGATTTCGGCCGCGTACTTGGCCGCGATCGGCTTGCGCTTGAGCTTCATCGTCGGGGTCAGCTCGTCGCCGCCCGGCGCCCAGTCGCCGGGAACGATCGTGAAGCTCTTGATCTGCTCGACCCGCGCCAGATGGGCATTGCCGCGATCGATCCCCTCCTGCACCGCGGCGAGCACCGCCGGCTCGGCCGCCAGCTCCTCCAGTGCCTTCTCGCCCAGATCGTGCTGCGCCGCCCACTGCGGCGCGAAATCGGCGTCGAGCACGATCAGCGCCGAGTTGTACGGCCGCCGGTCGCCGATGCAGACGGCCTGGCCGATTAGCGGGCTCGCCGTCTTGATCCGCGCCTCGATGTTGGCCGGGGACATGTTCTTGCCGGCCGAGTTGATGATGATCTCCTTCTTGCGATCGACGATCCGGACGTTCCCCTGGTCGTCGATCTGGGCGATGTCGCCCGTGTGCAGCCAGCCGTCGGGGTCGATCGTCTCGGCCGTCTTCTCTGGATCGTTGCGATAGCCGCTCATCAGGAACGCGCCCCGGACCAGCAGCTCGCCGTCCTCGGCGAGCTTCACCTCGGCACCCGGGTACGGCGGGCCGACCGTCCCGATCCTGACCGCGCCCGGACGGTTGCACGTCCCCTGCCCGGCGGTCTCCGACATGCCCCAGAGCTCTCCCAACTCGATCCCGATGGCGTGGAAGAACTCGATCACCTCGACCGGGGTGGGAGCCGCTCCGGCGTTGACCGAGACCGCCTGGTCGAGGCCCAGCATCTCGCGCAGCTTCGAGAAGATCGCGGTGTCGGCCTCGGCCACCTTGGCCTCGAGCTCTCCGGGCACGGGCTCACCCCGCTGCCTGAGGCGAACGCGCTCGAGCGAGGCCTCGAGCGCCCCCTGGACGGGGGCCCGCTGCTCATCGGGCAGCGCCGCCTGCATGGCCTCGAGGCCAGCCTTCAGCTTCTCCCAGATGCGGGGGACGGCGAAGAACCAGCTGGGTCGGACCTGGGGCAGGTACGCCACGACCTCCCGCGGGTTCGGGATGCAGGTGATCGTGGCCGACAGGACGATCGGGATGTAATGGTGGGCCATCCGCTCGGCGATGTGTGCGGCCGGCAGCCACGAGATGACGCGCCCGCCCGGTTCGATCGGGATGACCTCCACGGTTGAACGGACCGCGGCCATCACGCTGCGGTGGGAGAGCTGCACGCCCTTGGGCGGTCCGGTGGTGCCCGAGGTGTAGATCAGCGTGACCAGGTCCTCCGGCCCCACCGCGGCGGCTGACGCGGCCCCGTCGAAGCCCGCTCCGGACTCCTCGAGCTCGGCCAGGGCGAGGGTCCCCCCGGGCGCCTCGCCGTCGACCACGATCACGTGCTCGAGCGAGGGGATGTCCTCGCGGGCGGCCTGCATCGCGGGCAGGAAGGCCTGCTCCACGACCGCCACCTTCGACCCGGCATCGCTCAGCAGGTAGCCGATCTCCTCGGGCGGATAGGTGACGTAGACCGAGAACGGCGTCGCCCCGAGCGTCGCCGCAGCCAGGTCGACCAGGTGGAACTCGGGCCGGTTGCCGAGCATGATCGCCACGGTGTCTCCGCGGCCCACTCCCAGACCGGCCAGGCCGCCCGCCACCGCGTCGACCCGGACGAGAAGCTCCGCCCACGTCAGCGAGACGCTGCCATCGGGGGTCCGGACGGCGACCGCTTCCGGGTAGTTTGCGGCCGTGCGTCGGAACGCATCGATCAGCGTCGGGGCGTCGATGGCCTGCGAGGACGCCGGTGTGATCGTGCTGCTCTCCATCCCTCACCGTCTCCTTGTTCGCGTGCCGGGAGCCAGCCCCCTCCCGGATTGCCGCGAGGCTAGCACTCGGCGGCGGGACCGCCTACCGGACGTTAAACCCCGGCCCGGTCAGCGTCGAGATGTCGTTGCTCAGGCCGATCACGAACACGATCATGATCAGCACGAACCCCACCGCTCCGGCGCGCTCCATCACCTCGAAGGGGATCCGCCGGCGCCTCACCTTTTCCGCCACGGCCCAGAAAACGTGGCCGCCGTCGAGCGGCAGGAACGGGAACAGGTTGATCACGGCCAGCGACAGGGAGATCAGCGCGAGCGTGTAGAGCGCGTCGGTCGTGTCGAACGCGAAGCGCTCCTGGGTCACCTTGAAGCCGCCCACGATTCCGTGCAGCTGGCTGCGCACCTTCGGCTCGAACAGGCGCACGACCGTCGAGACGGTCTCTCGCGTGACCGTCCACATCTGCGACACGCTCTGCCCAGCGGCTCCTATGGGCCCGAGAGCCTCGATCTCGACCCCGAACGAGAAGCCGATCCGCATCCGCTTGACGGTGGAGTCGTAGCGGGGGTAGATCGAGAACGACTCAAGCTGCTTGCCCCGCCGCACGAGGAGACGGACCGGCGTGGCCCCCTGGCAGCCGCTCCCCGGCGTGCCGGCGCATTTGTGGCCGGCGATCTGCTGGGTGATCTGGTTGACGTCGAGGTTGTGCTTGCCGTCGACCGCCACGATCTGGTCGCCGGGGCGAAGGTAGTTCGATGCCGGCGCCTGGAGGGCGAGCGAGGAGACCGCGCGTGAGTACACCGGCTGCCCGTGGCTGGTCCTGACGGTGCCGTTCACCCAGAAGATCCCGAGCAGTAGCGCGAACGCGATCAGCAGGTTCACCATCGGGCCGGCGAGGATCACCACCACCCGCTTCCAAACGCGCTGGTTGTAATACGCACGCGGCACCGCCTCGGGCGGGATCTCCTCGTGCGGGTTCATCCCGGTGATCCGCACGTAGCCGCCCAGCGGGATCGGTCCGATCCCGTACTCGGTCTCCCCCCGGCGGAACTTGACCAGCAGCGGCCCGAAGAACAGCGAGAACCGCTCCACCCGCATCCCCACCGCCTTGGCCACCGCGAAATGGCCCGCCTCATGCAGGATGATCAGCGCGGCGAAGCCGAGGGCGGCCAGGACGTAGGACACGGCTCCAGTGTGGCAGGGCGCCGGCGCGGGTCCTCCCGGCCCTGCTCACGCCGGGACGGCCGGGACCTTCCGGCCCTGCTCACGCCGGGACGACGGCCGGGACCTCCCGGCCCCGGTCAGGCTGGCGCCCGCTCCGCCACCAGCTCTCCCGCGACCTCACGCGCCTGGCGGTCCGCGGAGGCCAGCGAACCGAACGAGTGGACCTGCGCGGCCGGGAGCTCGGCCAGCGTCTGCTCGATCACCTGGGCGATGTCCGTGAACCGCAGCCGCCCGCCCAGGAAAGCGTGCACCGCAACCTCGTTGGCCGCGTTCAGCGTGCACGGCGCGGTTCCGCCGGCCAGGCCGGCCTCCCGGGCCAGGCGCAGGCAACGGAACGTGTCCTCGTCGGGCGCCTCGAAAGTCAGATGGCCGAGAGCCACCAGATCGAGCGGCCTGACCGGCGGGACGTCCACGCGCTCGGGGTAGTGGAGCGCGTAGGAGATCGGGACGCGCATGTCCGGATAGCCGAGGTGGGCCAGCGTCGCGCCGTCGCAGAGCTGAATGAGGCTGTGGATGATCGACTGCGGGTGGACCACCACGTCGATCTGGTCGTACGGCGTCCCGAACAGATGGTGGGCCTCGATCAGCTCGAGGCCCTTGTTCATCAGCGTGGCCGAGTCGATCGTGATCTTGCCCCCCATGGCCCAGGTCGGGTGGGCCAGCGCCTGCTCGACCGTGACCTCCTGGAGGTCCTGCGCCGTCCGGCCCCGGAAGGGTCCGCCCGAGGCGGTCAGGATCAGCCGGTCGACCGTCCCCACCGCCTCGCCGACCAGCAGCTGGTGAAGCGCGGAGTGCTCGGAGTCGACCGGGATGATCGACGCCCCGGTCGCCTCGGCCAGCTGGGTCACGAGCTCGCCACCCACAACTAGTGACTCCTTGTTGGCCAGGGCGAGGTCGATCCCCTCCCCCAGCGTCGCCACCGTGGGCACGAGCCCGGCCGAGCCGACGATCGCGTTCAGGACGAGGTCGCACTCGCACTCGGTGATCAGCCGGACGAGGCCGTCGGGTCCCGAGAGGATCTCGCCATCGGTCCACTCTTCCCCGGCCCGCGCGCTCGCGTCCGGATCGGCGAGCGAGATGCGCTTCACCCGGTGGCGGCGGGCCTGCTCGAGCAGCGTCTCCCATCCGGCGCCGGCGGACAGCGCCACCACCTCGAGCGCGCCGCCGGACTGGGCGACGACGTCGAGCGCCTGCACGCCGATCGAGCCGGTGGAGCCGAGGATGGCGATGCGGCGCGGCACCCGCGCGATTGTAGGCACCTGTCAGGTGAAGCCATTCTTGCCCGCTGACCGGGCAAAAATGGATTCACCCGATCAGTGCATCACCGCGACCCACACGTAGTAGCCGGCGACGATCGTGAAGATCACCGCGTCGAGGCGGTCCAGCGCGCCCCCGTGCGCCCCGAACGCGTGCCCGGCGTCCTTGATCCCCGCGTCGCGCTTGACCGCGGACTCGAACAGGTCGCCGAGCGGAGCCAGCACCGCCACCACCGCCCCCAGCAGCAGCGCGTCGCCGTGGGTCAGCCAGGTCTGGTAGAGCCCGGCCAGGTACACGGCGACCAGCGCCACGAGCATCCCGCAGAACAAGCCCTCGACGGTCTTGTTGGGCGACAGCGCGGGCGCCAACGGCCGACGCCCGAACAGCCTCCCCCCGACATAGGCGCCGGTGTCGCCCAGGAACGTCCCGACCAGCACGTCGATGATGATCCCGTTGCCGTGGGGGAGCTGGCGCAGGAGCACGGCGTGGGCGAACGCGAACCCGAGCCAGTACACGCCGAGCAGCGTCCCGGCGATCGCCACGGTGACCCCGGCGGCCGGGCGTGCATCCGGCGGCCCCGGCCGCGCGATCGCGAACAGGAACAGCACCGGGAAGGTCCCCACCGCCACCTCCAGCACCTCGCGCTGGCTGCCGTACCGGGCCGCCAGGACCATCCCGGCCAGTGACGCGAACCCGACCAGCGCCACCGGCCGCCACCGCGCGAGCATCCGGTAGAGCTCGTGTTGGCACACCCAGCCGATGACGATCATGAAAAGCGCCCAGGGCAGGCCCCCGAGGTCGACGAACACGATCGCCACCACGGCCGCGGGCACCGCTACGGCGATGCGCGCGAGCAGGTCCGATCCGCGCCCGCGGCCCTCCTTGCCATCGCGCTCGCGCTCGCGCTCAGCGTAGCGCCGCCCGGCGCCCTGGCGCACCGTCGGCTCACGCCGGGTCTCCCGCCCGCGCGCGGTCGCCCGCCCACGCCCGGTCGCCTGTTCGCGCCCGCCCGCCGGGTCACGCCCGCCCCGGGAGCCGCGCCCGCCCGACCGACCGCGAGCCGAGGGCACGGCTACCGCCCCCCGAACCGGCGCCGGCGCGCGGCGAACTCGTTCAGGCTCTGCTCGAGCGCCTTGCGGGAGAAGTCCGGCCACAGCTCCTCGCGGAACACGTACTCCGCATAGGCCCCCTGCCACAGAAGGTAATTGGAGATCCGCTGCTCGCCGCTCGTGCGAATGATCAGGTCTGGGTCGTGCATCTCGGGTGCGTACAGGTGGGCGCGGAAGTCCTCCTCGTCGCCACCGCTAAAGGTTCGCGCCGCGTCGACGATCTCCGCCCGTCCCCCGTAGTTGAACGCGACGAACAGGGTGATCCGCGTGTTGGCGTCGGTCAGCTCCTCGGCCCAGGCCATTCGCTCGACCAGTCGGGCCGGGACCGGCGGGCTACGCCGCCCGATGAACCGCATGCGGACGCCCTCGGCGTGCAGCTCCGGCGTCTCGAGCTCGATCCGCCGTCCGAACATCTCCATCAGGGCCGAGACCTCCTCCTCCGAGCGTCGCCAGTTCTCAGTCGAGAACGAGTACACGGTGAGCTCGCGGATCCCGAGATCGACCGCGTCGCGCAGACGCGCCTTGACCGTGTCGGCGCCGGCCTCGTGGCCGGCGATCGTGGGCAGGCCGCTCCGCCGGGCCCAACGGCCGTTTCCGTCGGTGATGATCGCGACATACCGGGCCCGCGCGCCGTCGGCCTCGGCATCGCTGCGCCGCCCGCCCTGGGCAATCTTGGGCGCGGCGGGACCGGGGTCGGGACGGGCGGCACCGGACGCCCCAGCGCTCCGGGCGTCGGCCAAGCTACACCTCCAGGATCTCGGCTTCCTTGGTCTTCAGCAGCTCGTCCAGCTCGGTGATCCGAGTGTCGGTGACCTTCTGCAGCTCGACCTCGGCGCGGTGCTCGTCGTCGGACCCCGCTTCACCGGCCTCCTTGAGCTCGCGAAGATCGTGCATCACGTCGCGCCGGATGTTCCGGATGGCGATCCGGCCCTCCTCGGCGATGTGGCGCACCACCTTGACCAGCTGCTTGCGGCGCTCCTCGGTCAGCTCCGGCACCGAGAGGCGGATCAGGTTGCCGTCGTTGTTCGGGGTCAGGCCCACGTCGGACTCCATGATCGCCCTCTCGATCGTTTTGATCGAGCTCTTGTCGTACGGCTGGATCGTCAGCAGCCGCGCCTCGGGCGCACTGATCGTCGCGAGCTGCTTGAGCGGCGTCGAGGCGCCGTAGTAGTCGACCTGGATCCGGTCCAGCAGCGCCGGGCTTGCGCGTCCGGTGCGAACTGAGCCGAACTCGTGGCGGATCGACTCGACCGATTTGCCCATCCGCTCGCGCGCGTCGGCGAGCAGCTCGTCGGTCATGTCGGTCATGGCTCGGAATGATCGTCGTTGCGGGACATACCGCTCATGTTCTCACCAACGTGCCCACGCGTTCGCCCGAGACGATCCTGTCGATGTTGCGGCCGTCGGCCATGTTGAACACGACGATCGGGAGCTTGTTGTCCATGCATAGCGCGAACGCAGTGGAGTCCATCACCTGCAGGCCGCGGGTGAGCGCGTCGCGATGGGTGATCTCCGGAATGAACTCGGCGTCGGGATCGAGCGCGGGGTCGGCCGTGTACACGCCCTCCACCCCGTTCTTGGCCATCAGGATCACCTCGCAGTGCAGCTCGGCCGCCCGCAGCGCCGCCGCCGTATCGGTGGTGAAGAACGGGTTACCGGTCCCGGCGGCGAAGATGACGAGCCGCCTCTTCTCCAGGTGCCGGATGGCACGCCGGCGAATGTAGGGCTCGGCGACCTCGGAGATCGTGATCGCCGACTGCACGCGGGTGGCCACCTCCAGCGTCTCCAGCGCGTCCTGAAGCGCCAGAGCATTGAGCACCGTGGCCAGCATGCCCATGTAGTCGCCGGTGGCGCGGTCCATCCCCCGGGCGGCCTCCGCCAGCCCGCGGTAGATGTTGCCGCCCCCGACCACGATCGCCACCTCCACCCCCCGCCGGTGCACGCCGGCGATGTCAGCCGCGATCGCCTGCACCCGCTCGGGGTCGGTCCCGTACTCGAGCTCGCCCATTAGGGCCTCGCCCGAGAGCTTGAGCAGGATGCGCTTGAACGCGGGCCCCGCCCCTGCCGACGCCACTTCCACCGTCGACTCGACTCCCACGGGGCCTCAGCCCCCGATCGCGAAGTACGCGAAACGGCGAATGACGACGTTCTCCCCGGTCTCGCTGGCCAGCTCGGCCCGCAGTTGCTCGATCGTCTTGCCGCCGTGCTTGTCCTCGTTGACGTGCTTCTGGCGCAGAAGCACGACCTCGTCGAGCCACTTGTCGAGCTTGCCCTGGACGATGCGCTCGCGCACGTTCTCGGGCCGGTCGGCGGCCTGCTCGGCGGCGATCCGCGCCTCGCGGTCGCGATCCTCGGCCGGCACCTCGCCCTCCGTCACCGCGACCGGGTTGGTCGCGGCGATGTGCAGGGCCACATCCCGCGCGAACTCCACGAACTTGTCGTTGCGCGCCACGAAATCGGTCTGGCAGTTGACCTCGACCAGCACCCCGATCTTGTTGTTGGCGTGGATGTAGCTCTGAACGACGCCCTCGCCGGTCTCCGCGCCGGCGCGCTTGGCCGCCTTGGCCTGACCCCGGGCGCGGAGGACCTCGACGGCGCGCTCCATGTCCCCATCGGCTTCGGTCAGCGCGTTGCGGCAGTCCATGAAGCCGGCGCCGGTCCGGTCCCGCAGTGCCTTGACCTCCTGGGCGGAGAACTCGCTCATGCTTGCTCCTCTGCGGCGGTCTCGGCGGTGGCGGGCGCCTCCTCCGGCGGTGGCGGGCGCCTCCTCCTGGCGGTGGCGGGCGCCTCCTCCTCGGCGGCGACGGGCGCCTCCTCCTCGGCGGCGGGCGCCTCGCTGGCGACCTCGGCCGGGGCCTCCTCCGCTGGCGCTGGAGCCTCCTGTGCCTGGGCAGCCGGCGCCGAGGCCTCCTCGGCCGGCGCCTCCTCCGCAGCGGGCGCCTCTGCGGCCGGCGCCTCCTCCGCAGCGGGCGCCTCTGCGGCCGGCGCCTCCTCCGCCGCGGGCGCCTCTGCGGCAGGCGCCGAAGCCTGCTGCTGCTCCGCGCGCGCGCGCTCCTCGGCCTCCGCGGCCTCCTGGCGGGCGCGCTCCTCCGCTTCCTGGCGTGCGCGCTCCTCGGCCTCCTGGCGTGCGCGCTCCTCGGCCTCGCGGCGCTCGCGCTCCATCCGCGCCCGCTCCTCCTCGGCCCGGAAGATGTCGTGGCCTTGTGAGACCACCTCGCCGATCGCCCTGGTGATCGCGCTGCACGAGCGGATCGCGTCGTCGTTGCCGGGGATCACGTAGTCGATCCCGTCGGGGTCGCAGTTGGTGTCGACCAGGCCGATGATGGGGATCCGCAGCCGCTGTGCCTCGCGCACGGCGATCGCCTCGGTCTTCAGGTCGATCACGAACACCGCGTCGGGGACGCGCGGCATGTTCTTGACACCGCCCAGATTGGCCCGGAGCTTCTCCAGGTCGGCCTGGGCGGCCATCCGCTCGCGCGTGGGCAGTAGTTGCAGCTGGCCCTCGGTCTCGTAGCGCTCGAGGTCGTGCAGCCGCTTGATCCGGAGCGAGATCGTCTGGAAGTTCGTCAGCAGCCCGCCCAGCCAGCGATGGTTGACGTACGGCATCTCAGCCGACTCGGCGGTGTCCTTGATCGCGTCACGGGCCTGCTTCTTGGTCCCCACGAACAGCACGATCCCGCCGCGGCGGGCCACGTCGGAGGCAAACCGACGCGCGTTCTCGAGCAGCGCCTCGGTCTGGAGGAGGTCGATGATGTAGATGCCGTCCCGCTCACCGAAGATGAAGCGGCGCATCTTGGGATTCCAGCGGCGCGTCTGGTGGCCGAAGTGAACGCCAGCCTCCAGCAGCTCCCTGATGCCAACTTGAGCCACGGTCCTGCTCCCTTTTATGCGATTGATACATCAGCCCGCCGACGGGTTTTCGCGAACCTCCCGAGAGGAGGCAGGGCGCGATCCGCGCAGGCGGGGTCGTAGGACGTTTCCATTTATTTTACGCAAGTTTGGTAAACGCGGTACGTTTTGCTGTGTAGCGAGTCGTCGTCCTTCCCCTACCTCGGCGACGGCTCGTGCGGACCGAACCTCCCTTCCCCTACCTCCGGTGGCTCGGTTCGCGACGGTCGGCGGGGCGGCTGTGGACGGGCCGCCCCGTCGCTTTTTCATGGCGCCGCGGCCGCCCGCTCGAGCGCCGCGGCCAGGTCCCCCGGCAGCGGGGACCGAGCGTCGATCTGCTCGCCCGTGACCGGGTGCGCGAACGCCAGCCTCGCCGCGTGCAGGAACTGGCGAGTCAGCCCGTAGCGCTCCGGCGCCCCGTACTGGCGGTCTCCGCACACCGGGTGGCCGATCGCCGCCAGATGCACGCGGATCTGGTGCGTACGCCCCGTCTCGAGGGCCACCCGCAGCAGCGCGGCCCGCGGCAGCAGCCGGTCGAGCTCGAAATGCGTCCGGGCCTCTCGGGGCGCGTCGGAGTCGATCGACATGAGCACGCGATCGCGGCGGTGGCGCCCGATCGGCGCGTCGATCGTTCCTGTGCGAGCCGGCGGATGCCCGTCGACCAGCGCCAGGTACTCGCGCCGGATCTTCCGCGCGGACAGCTGTGCCTTCAGCGCGCGGTGCACGGCGTCGCTCTTGGCCACGACGAGCAGCCCCGAGGTGTCGCGGTCGAGGCGATGGACGATCCCGGCCCGCCACGGCTCCTCGCCGCCGACGCCGCGGCCATTCAGCGCTTGGGCCAGTGTCCCCGTCCAGTGCCCGCGTGCCGGATGAACGACCACGCCCGCCGGCTTGTCCACGACAAGCAGGTGATCGTCCTCGTAGGTCACGCTGAACGGCACCTCGGGTGCCGGCGGCTCGGGCCCCGGCGGCCCGGACCCCTCGTCGACCTCGACCAGCTCGCCCGGGCGCACCAGGTGGCGCTTGGGCCGCACGTGGCCGTCCACCCGCACGTGGCTCGAGTCGATCAGGGCCTGGGCGCGAGCGCGCGAGCCGAGTGGCTCGGCCAGGAACTGGTCCAGGCGCATCCCGCCGGCCTCCGGCGGCACTTCGATCTGCTCAGCTTTCACTGTGCCGGGGCCCTTCGAGGACCCACAGGAGCGCCAGCACCCCGAACGTGATCGACATGTCCGCCACGTTGAACGCGGGCCACAGGGGCAGCTTGATGAAGTCGGTGACCGCCCCGTGGGCGAGGCGGTCGATCAGGTTCCCGAGCGCGCCCCCGATCAGCAAGCCGGTGGGGATCCACAGCCACGGCCGGTCCGGGCGGCGCGCCAGGTAGGCCACGAGCACCGCCAGCGCGACGAGCGTGAACACGAGCACGAGCGTCCCGCCCCCGGAGAACAGGCTGAACGCCACACCGGTGTTGCGCACGTGCACGAGCTGGATGCCGATGAAGAAGCGCCGCTCGTCGCCCACCGCGATCCCCGAGCGCACCGCCTGCTTGGTCATCTGGTCGACGATCAACACCGCCGCCACCACGGCGGCGGCGCGGAGGAACGCCGCGGTGCGGACCCTCGACCTCGCCTGGGTCACCATGAAGGCGACTCAGCCGTGAATCAGGTTGACCACGACCCGATCCAGGATGTAGAGAACGATGATCGCGAGGATCGGGGTGATGTCGATCATCCCGAGCGGCGGAATCAGCCGTCGGAACAGCCGCAGGTACGGCTCGCACACGTCGCGCAGGAACCCGATGATCGCGTCGGTGAACCGGTGGTAGGGCAGCCGCACGCCGAACGAGAACATCCAGTTGGTGAGGATGTAGATGAAGATCAGGAGGATGTAGACCTCGAACAGCGCGTTCACGTAGTTCGCGATGTCCGTCCGCGCGCTTGCGAGCACGAAGGTCATCGCGCGCCCTCGAGCACGACCGCGTCGATTGCGGACTGGAACGCGGCCCGGATCCCGCCGCGCTCGAGCGCGGCGAGCCCCCGCGCGGTGGAGCCGCCCGGCGAGGTGACCTCGCGGCGCACGCTCAGCGTGTCGTAATCGCGTGCGGCGAGCAGCACGGCGGTGCCGGTCATGGTCTCGGCCACCAGCCGCGCGGCCACGGCCGGACTCAGCCCGTGGCGCACCGCGGCGTCGACCTGTGCCTCGGCGAGCAACGCCTGGTAGGCCGGCCCGACGCCCATTACCGCACCCGCCGGCCCGATCAGGCGCTCATCGATCGGCACGACCGTCCCCAGCCGCTGCAGCAGCGCCAGCACCTCGCGCTCGAGCTCCGCCGGCACGTCGGCGGCGGCGGCGTAGCACACCACTCCGCGCTGCACCTCCACCGGCGTGTTCGGCATCAGCCGGAACACGGGGACGCCCGGATAGCACTGCTCGAGCACAGAGATCGGCGTCGGACCGAGCACCGAGGCGAGCGCCTTCACGCTGCCCGCGATCTCGGCGGCCACGCTCGGCAGCTGCGCCGGCTTGTGGCAGAGCACGACGAGATCGGCTCGCTCCGCCACCTCCAGGTTGGACGCCAGCGCCTCGCCCCCGAGCTCGTCGGCCAGCCTGCGAGCGCGCCCGGACCCGGCGTCGGAGCACAGGACCGGCTCGCCCCATCCCCGGGCCAGCGCGCGCGCCATATTGCCCGAACCGATGAGGCCGATCTTCATGCGGTGAACGTTACCGGCGCGGTGCGCCGGTCGGCTAAGACTGGTTGAAGAAGCCCTTCTCGACCAGCCGCGCGCGTTCCTCGGCGGAGACCTCGACGTTGCGCGGGGTGAGCAGGAACACCTTGTCGGCGATCCGTTGCATTCCTCCGTCGAGCGCATAGGTCAGCCCGCTGGAGAAGTCGATCAGCCGCTTTGACAGATCGGTGTCGGTCCCCTGCAGGTTGAGGATCACCGGGATGGTGTCCTTGAACTTGTCGGCCACGTCCTGCACGTCGTTGAAGTTCTTCGGCGCGACGAAGTGCACGCGGACGTCGCCGCCGCTGCGGCCGTTCCCGCGTCCCCCGCCCACCGGCCGCAGGGAAGCGGTACGCCGCTCAGCCGGCGGAGGATCGTCCGCGAAGATGTCGTCGATCTCGTCGCGCCGTCGGCGAGAGGAACTGAGCCGGCGCACCGTGGTGGAGCGGTCGCGATAGCTGTCCTGGAGCTCGACTTCGGGCTCGCTATAGGGCTCGGCTTCCTCTTCGTACTCGTCGTCGTCGGCCAGCCCGAAGTAGACGAGCGTGCGGTGCCAGGTGTCGCGAAAGGCCATTTGCGCGTCAGGATTCTTCGGTCACGAACGATTCCCTGCCCGGATTATGACGCGCTCCAGGACGTCTCAGGCATAAAGGGTGCCGCCGAGCCGGATGATCGTAGCCCCCTCGCTCACCGCAACCCGGTAGTCCTGGCTCGTTCCCATCGACAGATGGCGCAGCCCGTGCCGGCCCGCGAGCTCGGCCAGAGCGGCGAAATACGGCCTGCTCGCCTCCGGGTCCGCGGAGAGCGGGGGCATCGTCATCAGCCCGACCACCCCGACCGGGCAACGCTCCAGGAACGCCGGCAGCTCGTCCGGCGCGATGCCCGTTTTTCCCGGATCGCCAGCCATGTTGACCTCGACCAGCACCTCGGTGCCCGGCGGCGCATGGCGCTCCAGCTGGGCCAGCACCGAGTCGCTGGCCACCGAGTGGATGTAGCGGACGTGCGGCAGGATCTGGCGCACCTTGCGGCTCTGCAGATGGCCGATGAAGTCCCAGGTGAAGCGCCCCGGATGCGCGGCC
Source organism: uncultured Solirubrobacterales bacterium (assembly GCA_963818675.1). Taxonomy (GTDB): domain Bacteria; phylum Actinomycetota; class Thermoleophilia; order Solirubrobacterales; family Solirubrobacteraceae; genus Palsa-465. Next base: position 18,091 of record CAWFTE010000004.1, on the reverse strand, counting down.
ACCTTCTCCTCGAGGTCCTGGGCCCGGTTCTCGCCCACGAGGGTGACGCCCGCCTGCTCCAGCACGCTCAGCTCGTCGACCGGCACGTACTTGACCGCGGCCAAGATCTCCACCTCGCGCCCGGCGTCCCCGATCTCCTCGCGCACCCGATCGAGGTTTTCCCGCACCCGCTCGGCGCGCAGGCCCCGGATCAGGTCAACCACGCGATTCCCGCCTGGCGGCCGGTGATGCCGCGGTCCCGGCGGTGGGAGAAGAGCAGATCGCGCCCCGCGCACATCGTGCACAGGCCGATGTCGTGGATCGTCTCCACGCCGGCCTGCTCGAGCCGGTCGGTGGCGATTCGCTTGAGGTCCAGGTTGCGCCCGCGCCGCACGGACGGTCCGTGCCCGGCAAACGCCTCGTGCACCTCCTCCCCCACCTCGTAGCAGCACGCCCCTGCGCCCGGCCCGATCGCGGCGACCAGCGGCCCCTCGGCCCCGAGCTCGCGCACCGCGCGTACGCCCTCCTCCACGATCCCGCCCGCCAGGCCACGCCAGCCCCCGTGGAGCATGGCTACGGCTCCCGGGCCCGCGACGGCGATCGGCAGGCAGTCCGCCACCATCACCATCAGGGCCACCCCCGTGCGCGCCGTAGCCTGGCCGTCGGCTTCCTGCACTTGTGGTCCGGGCCGGGCCGGTTCGCTCACGCGGCGCACCGTGGTCCCGTGGACCTGGCGGATGTAGGACAGGGGCAGCCCGAGCTCGGCCTCCAGCGCGGCCCGATTGCGGTCCACGTCCGCGGCGCGGTCGTCGGTCAGCCTGCCCAGGTTCAGGCTTTCGTAGGGGCCCTTCGAGAAGCCCGCCCGGCGGGTCGTGAACAGCGCCCGTGCCCCCGGCAGGTCGACCGCGAAGTGCTCGCCCCACGGGTAGAAGCCATTTGACGTCACGGCGTCGCTCAGGCTAGCCGCTCGGATGCGCCGCGCTCAGCGCGACCGCGAGCTCTTCGTCGCGTCCCGACGCGCGTCCGTCGAGCTTGGCCGCCAGGGCGGCCTCGAGCCCCGCGCCGATCGCGCGCCCGGGGGGCGCTCCGGCCGCGAGGAGGTCCGTCCCGTCGATCTCCAGGCGTACGTGGCGGAGCGTCCCGAGCCAGGTATGCGCCGGTTCGGCCGGCCCGAGGGCCCCGGCCAGCGCCACCAGCTCCGGCGTGGATCCGGATGCGGCGAGGGCGATCTCCGAGGGCAGCGCAGCTCGGCTCAGGGCTTGCGCGAGCGCGCGGGCGCGCGTGGCCGCGGCGACGACGCCGTCCCGGTCCGGCGCGGGAAAGGCCAGACGGTCGAGCAGCGAGGCCAGCTCGTCTCGCGGCACGTTCAGGGCGGCGAGCGCGAGCGATAGCCGGTCGCGCCGCCCGTCGCCCGGGAGCAGCTCGAGCGCCCGGTGAGCGAGAGCCGGATCGTCGAGGCCCAGCTGTGGATGGATCGCTCTATCCACATGCAGCCCGTGCAGGCGGGTCAAGGCGGCGACCGGGTCCTCCTCGCGGCTCAGCAGCCTCAGCTCGGCGCCGAGGCGCGATCCCCCGACCGTCCAGGTCGCGCCACCGCGGAGCGCCTCCTCGACCAGCCCTCGCGTGTGCTCTTCGACTGCGAACCCGAGGCGCGCCGCATACCGGGCGAGCCGCAGCATCCGGGTCGGATCGTCGAGAAAGCTCCGCTCGTGGAGGACGCGCAGCCGATGCGCCGCGAGGTCCTCCAGCGCCGCCGGGACCGCCGTGAGCTCGCCGCTCTCGAGCGCGACCGCCATCGCGTTGACCGTGAAGTCACGGCGCGTCAGGTCCTCCTCGAGGCCCCCCGGTGTCACGTCCGGGAGCGCCCCGGGCCGGGCGTAGGACTCGTGGCGCGCGCGGGCAATATCGTAGGTGAAGCCCTCGAGGGTGACGGTCGAGGTGCCGAAGCGGTCGTGGACGCGGACCGTTCCGCCGAGCGAACGCGAAAATGCCGCCGCGTCGCCCTCCACCACCAGGTCGAGGTCGTAGGGCCGGCCTCCCAGCAGGAGATCCCGTACGGCCCCGCCCACCACGTACACGCCGGAGCGGTCGCGCAGCCGTTGGCGCAGAGGCCGGGCGGCCGGAAGCGCCCACAGCCGCTCGAGCATCTCCTCGGCGCTGGTCACCCTTGGGATCTTCCCGGGCGGGGCGGCGGGCGGCCGTCCGCCACCCCGACGGCTAGCATGGGTGCGATGCTCAGTTTCGGTAGGCGGCCGGGGCTGCGTAGGGCACTGATCGCCGGAGCCGTCTTGCTCGTCCTGGCAGGCGGCGCGGTGGCGTTCGTCCTCGCGCATGCACCCGGCAACGTCTCCCACCCGAACGTCGAGTTCACCCGCCCCACCACCACACCGCCGCCGCCCAAGCCCAAGCCGGCGGTGGACAACTTCGAATGGCCACGGTACGGGTTCGATTCGGCCCGCACGCGCTTCTTCCCTGCACCGTCCAAGCTTTCGCCCCCGTTCCGGGTCGGCTGGACGTTCGAGAACGGGGCGCTGCTGGAGTTCCCGCCCGTGATCTACGGACACACCCTGTTCGTGATCGGCGACGACGCCACGGCCAAGGCGATCGACGCGCGAAACGGCCATCTGCTCTGGCAGACCACCGTGGGCACGCTGTCTGCCGCCTCGCCCGCCCTCGGCGTCAAGCAGGGGCTTCTGTACGTGCCGGTCCTGTCCAAGAACCCGAACGCCGGTGCCAACCAGGCTCCGGGCAACGGGGCGTTCGTGGCGCTCTCGATCAAGACCGGACACGTGGCGTGGAGCCTCCCGATCCCTCCCGGCACCGAGTCCTCGCCGACGGCGTGGGGGGATTCGGTGTACTTCGGCGATCAGAACGGGACCGTCTTCTCCTTGAACGCGGGCACCGGCCACGTCAACTGGACCTTCCACGCCAGCGGCGCGGTCAAGGGCGGCCCCGCGCTGGTGAACGGGGTCCTCTACTTCGGCGATTACGCCGGGCGGGCCTACGCGCTCAACGCCGGCGATGGCCACCAGATCTGGGCCGACAGCACCAGCGGCACGCAGTTCGGGTTCGGGTCGGGCAACTTCTACTCGACGCCGGCGGTGGCGTTCGGGCGCGTGTACATGGGCAACACGGATGGGCGCGTGTACTCATTCGCCCAGAGCAACGGCGAGTTGGCCTGGGCCACCTCCACCGGCGCCTACGTGTACTCCTCCCCCGCGGTGGCCGACGTACCCGGGATCGGTCCGACCGTCTACCTGGGTTCCTACGACAGCCACTTCTACGCCTTCGACGCGCAGTCCGGCGCGGTCCGCTGGACCCATCGGGCCGCCGGGCGGATCTCCGGATCGCCGACCATCGTCGGCAATGTCGTGTACTTCTCCGATCTCGGCTCGAAGACCACGACCGGCCTGGATACGCGGACGGGCCGCCAGGTCTACTTCTTCCCCGACGGCGCGTTCAACCCGATCGTGGCCGACCCGGGCGAGCTGTACCTGAGTGGCTATTCGAGGCTGTACCAGATGCTGCCGGCGCACCCCTGACAGCGCGTTGGAACGCCCGCAATCGGCCGCCCACGGAACGTGCGTTCGGGGCCTTCTGGTATGCTATTCGGTCTATGCGCTGTCGTAGTGGAAGTCATTGTCAGCGGCCGGCGGTTGCCGGCCGTCGTTTCTGTGCGGACCACGCGGCCGAGCTCGATCGCATGCGCGAGGAGCTCAAGGACGCCGCCGCCGCCCGCATCGGCCGGGGTCGGCCGAAGCGGTCGTCGACGTGCTGCCGCCCCGGTTGCTACGAGCCTCGCGTCCCTCCCGCCGCGTACTGCGATGCGTGCTCAGCCGCGGGATACGTCGAAGAGGCCGCTTAAACAGAAACCCCGGCCACGGCCGGACACAACTTAATCTTGTCTTAGCGCTGCGGGCTTTCCGCGCTCTCGATCGTCTGCGCTCTATTGCGCAAGCGGCCGCACCGGCACGCCGTCCCGGGCCAGCCGCTCCTTGATCTCGGCGATCGTGTGCTGCCCGTAGTGGAGGATCGATGCGCACAGCACGGCGTCGGCCCCGGCCTTGACGGCATCGGTCAGGTGCCCGAGCTCCCCGGCGCCGCCCGACGCGATCACCGGCACACCCACCGCCTCGGCCACGGCGAGTGTGAGGGCCAGGTCGTAGCCGGCGTTCGTCCCGTCGCGGTCCATGCTCGTGAGCAGGATCTCCCCGGCGCCGCGCTCGGTGCCTTCGCGCGCCCACGTCACGGCGTCGCGCCCGGTCGGAGTCCGCCCCCCCGCCACGTACGCCTCCCACCCCCGGTCCGCGCGTGCCTTGGCGTCGATCGCCAGCACCACGCACTGCGCCCCGAACGTCGCGGCCAGCTCGTCGATCAAGTCCGGCCGGGCCAGCGCCGCCGAGTTGATCGAGATCTTGTCCGCGCCCGCATCCAGCACGGCCTGCGCGTCGAGGACCGAGCGGATCCCGCCGCCGATCGTGAATGGCACGAACACGTCGTCGGCGGTGCGCCGGGCCAACTCCACCACGGTCTCGCGCTTGTCCGCGGTCGCGGTGATGTCGAGGAACACCAGCTCGTCCGCGCCTGCGCCGTCGTAGCGGCAGGCGAGCTCCACCGGGTCGCCCGCGTCGCGCAGGTCGACGAAGCCGACGCCTTTGACCACCCGCCCCGCATCCACGTCGAGGCACGGTATGACGCGCTTGTAGTGCACTAGTGCTCGAGCGCGGCTTGGCCCTCGGCCACGGTGAAGCGACGCTCGTAGAGCGCCTTGCCGACGATCACGCCGGCCAGGTTGACCTGGCGCAGCGCGGCGAGCGCGCGCAGGTCCTCGACCGAGGACACCCCGCCCGAATACAAGTAGCTGCCACGCACCGCCTCCGCCACCCGGCGCGCCCCGTCCAGGTCCGGTCCACTCAGCATCCCGTCCCGTTCGATGCTCGAGTACACGAACCGCCGCACCCCCCGCAGAGTCATCCCCTCGATCACCGACTCGACCGGGATGTCGGTCTGCTCCGTCCAGCCCGCGGCCGCGAGCTTGCCGGCGCGCGCGTCGATCGAGACCACCACCCGGTCGTGGAACTCCGCTACCGCGGTGTCGAGCAGGTCGACGTCGTCGTAGGCCGCGGTCCCGAGCACCACGCGCACCGCGCCGGCGCTGACCGCCTCGCGCACGGCCTCGATGCTCCGCAGGCCGCCGCCCACCTGCACCGGGACGCCGACCTCCGCGGCGATCCGCCGCACGTGCTCGAGGTTGACGGGCTCGCCGCTGCGCGCGCCATCGAGATCGACCACGTGTAGGGCGCGGGCGCCCTCGCTCACCCACCGGCGGGCCGCCTCGACGGGGTCGTCGTCATATTCGGTGCGCTGGTCGAACTCGCCCTGCGCGAGCCGCACCGCCTTGCCCTCGAGGATGTCGATCGCCGGCAGCAGGATCATGTCCGCGCCACCGCCGGGCCGGTGGCGGTGGCGGAACTGCCGGCGCACAGCCCGACGAAGCTCGAGAGCAGCTCCAGGCCGCGCGTCGAGGACTTCTCCGGATGGAACTGCACGCCGTAGATCGATCCGCGGGCGACGATCGTGGCGAACCGTTCGCCGTATTCGGTCGTGGCGACCACGTCCGCCTCATCGGTCGGGCGCGCTGCGTAGGAATGCACGTGGTAGAACGGGCATCCGTCCGCCGGGAGTGCGGTTGTGAGCGGCGAGCGCCGCTCGAAGGCGACCTCGTTCCATCCGATATGCGGGACGCGCAGCCCGCCCGTGCTCAGTCGGGTGACCTCGCCGGCAATGAAGCCGAGGCCAGCGGTCGGTTCGAGTTCCTCGGAGCGCGCGAACAGGAGCTGCATGCCCAGGCAGATCCCGAGCAGTGGCGTGTGCGCCGCCACCGCGCTGCGCAGCACTTCGGTCAGGCCGAGCTCCCCGAGGCGGCGCATGGCCAGCGGAAAGGCGCCGACGCCCGGCAGCACGAGCGCGTCGCACCCGCGCAACTCGTCGTGGTCACGGGTGATGAGCGCGCTCGCGCCCACATGCTCGAGCGCCTTCTGGACCGAGCGGCGGTTGCCCATCCCGTAATCGATCACGCCGATGCGGATCACGTGAGGACCCCCTTGGTGCTGGGCACGCCCGCCTCGGTCGCATCGAGCGCCACCGCGGCCCTGACCGCCCGTGCCAGCGCCTTGAACATGGCCTCGATCACGTGGTGGACGTTGCTCCCCCGCTCGACGCTCAGGTGCAGGGTGAGTCTGGCGTTGGAGGCGAGGGCGCGGAAGAACTCCTCCGCCAGCTCGTGGTCGAAGTTGCCGATCGCGCCCGGCGGGAGCTCGGCCTCGAACACCAGCAGACCCCTCCCGGAGATGTCGATCGCGCACGAGGCGCGGGCCTCGTCCATGGGAACCGTGGCCTGGCCGTAGCGGCTGATCCCTGCGCGATCGGCAAGCGCTTGGTCGAGGGCTTGGCCGATGCAGATGCCCACGTCCTCCACCGTGTGATGGGCGCCGGTGTCGAGGTCGCCGCGCGCCTTGACCTCGAGGTCCAGGCGGCCGTGGCGGGCCAGCAGGTCGAGCATGTGGTCGAGGAAGCCCACGCCGGTGTCGCGTTCGCCCCGGCCGGCACCGTCGAGCCCCAGCCGCACGACAACGTGCGTCTCCCCGGTCTTGCGATCGATCTCGGCCGCGCGAGTCATTGCCGGCCATTGTCGCGAACCCGCGCCTCCATCGACTGGGCGTGCAGCTCGAACCCCTCGGCCCGGGCCACCGGCGCGGCCAGCCTCGCGAGCTCGCCGGCGCCGGCGTCGATCCGCACCTCGCTGAAGCGCCGGCGGAAGTGCGTCGTGGAGAGCGCGGAGGCAAAGCGTGCCGCTCCGCCGGTCGGCAGCACGTGGTTGGAGCCGGCGATGTAGTCGCCGAAGGCGGTCGCTCCTCCGGCACCGACGAACAGGCAGCCGGCGCGAGTGGCCTCGAGCGCCAGCGCCTCGGCCTCGCCGCCGACCAGCTCCAGGTGCTCGGGGGCGAATGCCTGGGCCAGAGCCAGGGCGTGGACCGCGTCTGGCGTTTGTACGAGCCGAGCCACGGCCCCCGTCTCGGGACCGTGGTCAATTCGCCGCTTCAGCTCGTCGAGCAGCTCGGCGCTCGTCGAGACGCCGATCACGAGGGTGCCGGGGCCATGCTCGGCCTGGGCCAGCAGGTCGAGTGCCACCGGCTCGGGCTCGGCCTCGGCGCCGGCGATCACCATCAGGTCGCTCGGCCCGGCGAAGGCGTCGATCGCGACCCGGCCGGACACCTGCCGCTTCGCTTCCTGGACGTACAGGTTCCCCGGACCCACGATCACGTCCACCGCCTCGACGGATTCGGTCCCATACGCGAGGGCCGCGACCCCCTGGGCGCCGCCCATGCGGTAGACGGCGCTCGCGCCGGTCAGCCGGCAGGCGGCCAGCACCGCGGGGTCGACCTCCCTCCGGGCGCCCGGCGGCGTGCATACAGCCACGGCGGGGACGCCGGCGGCGCGCGCGGTGACGACCCCCATCACCACGGTGCTCGGGTAGGGGGCGCGCCCGCCCGGGACGTACACGCCGGCGCGCTCGACGGGCGCGCTGCGCAAGGTGATGGTGTGGCCGTCGAAGCTCACCGCCCGGTCTTCGTGAAGCCCCGCCTCCGCGACTCGCCTCACGTTCGCGATCGCCTGCTCGAGCCCGGCGCGGACGGCGCGGTCGACCCGCTCGAGCGCGCGCTCGAGGTCGGCGTCGGCGACCCGGATCGGCCGCGGCTCGGCGCCGCCGGTGTCGAAGCGTCTCGTGTATTCGAGCACCGCCTCGTCCCCGGCGTCTCTCACCCGCGCGATGATGTCCGCCACCGCGACGGCCACCGAGGCGCCACTCGGGACCAGCGCACGCAACCGCCCAGCCAGCGCGCGCGGGTCCTCGTCCCCGACCTCGATCAGCTCACACCGCACCGAGCCGCTCCAGCAGCGCGTCGATGGCCGCCGCCTTCAGCTTGTGCGCGACGGGGTTCGCGATCAGGCGCGCGGTGCAGATCGCGATCTCCTCCCGGATGACCAGGCCGTTCTCGCGCAGCGTGGTCCCGGTGGCGGTCAGGTCGACGATGCCCTCGGCCAGTCCGGTCAGCGGGGCCAGCTCCACCGACCCCTTGACCTCCACGATCTCGGCCTGTCGACCCGTGTCGAGGAAGTGCCGGGCCGCGATGCGCGGGTACTTGGTCGCGATTCGCACCACGCCGAGGCGTCTCAGCGCCTCGGCGGCGCGATCCGCGCCGGCCGCCGTGGCCAGCACCATCATGCACTCGCCGTAGCCGAGGTCCACCAGCTCGTAGACCTCGCGCTCGGACTGCTCCATCAGCACGTCCTTGCCGGTTATGCCGAGGTCGGCGGCGCCGGCCTCCACGTAGGTGGGCACGTCGGATGGGCGCATCGTCACGATGCCGGCGTCGTCGAACAGCAGCTTGCGGTCGTTCTCGCGCACCTCGCGGGTGTCGAGGCCCAGGCGGTCGAGCAGATCGAGCGTCTGGCCGAACAGGTTCCCGCGCGGCACGGCGATCCGAAGGTCAGTCACCCCGGCTGCGCCCCCGCTCCTCGCTGGTCAGCGCGATGTGGACGCGCTCGACGTTCAGCGCGAATCCGACCGCCGGCAGCGGCCGGCCGAACGCCCCCAGGAGCTCGTCGTAGCGTCCGCCTCTGCCGATCGGCACGCCGTAGGCGGGGTCGTAGACCTGGAAGACCGCGCCGGTGTAATAGCCGAGGCTGCGCACCAGGCCGAAGTCGAAGATGATCCGAGCGGCGACCTCGGGCGCCAGCAGGGCATGGACGGCGCGCATTCCCCTGGCCGCGTCCTCCAACGGGCCGGTCAGGCCTTCGAGCACGTCCGGTCCGCCGCGGATGCGGGGGACGCGCAGGAGCAGCTCCGCCTCCTCGGGCCCTAGCCCCAGACCGGCCACCTCGCGCTCCACGCCGACGAAATCCCCGACCGCCAGCTCGGCCAGGATCCGCTCGCGCGCCTCTGCCGGCACGCTCAGGGATTCGAGCAGCGCCGGGTAGAGAGATGCGTCGCCGAGCCCCACGCGATAGGTCTGAAGCCCCGCGGCGTCGAGCGCCGCGCACAGCACGGCGAGGACCTCCACCGTGCCCTCGGGGCCGGGCGCGCCGATGAGCTCCACGCCGGCCTGCAGGAGCTCGCGCGACTGCCCTCGCTGCGGACGGACGCCGCGGTACGCGTGGGCGTGGTAGCAGAAGCGCAGCGGCGGGTCGGCGTGCGCGTAGCGGGTGGCGGCCAGGCGCGCGATCGGGACGGTCATGTCCGAGCGCAGCACGAGCACGTTGCCCTGCTCGTCGAACATGCGGTAGGCCGGCGCGGTCATCCAGACGTCGCCACGCGCGAACGTCCGCTCGTACTCCAATGCGGGCGTGTACACCTCGCCGTAACCGGCCCGCTCGAACACGTCGCGAATCCGGTCGGTCATCGCCCGCAGCTCGCGCATCTCGTCGGGCAGGACGTCCCGCGTTCCGCTGGGGATCCGATCCACGACCATGCTCCGGCAGGCTAGCTGCGCGGTGTGCCGCGCCGCTCCTCGCCTAGGCGCTGGGAACGGGCGCCTCGTCGAGGACCCGCGTGATCCGCGCCCCGAGCTCCCGCAGGCGCTCGTCGATCCGCTCGTATCCGCGGTCGATCTGGCGAATGTTCGCGATCTCCGTGATCCCGTCGGCGCACAGCGCCGCGATCAGCATCGCCATGCCCGCGCGGATGTCCGGAGACTCAACGCGGCGGCCGTGCAGCCGCCGGGGGCCGAACACGATCGCCCGGTGTGGATCGCAGATCGTGATCGCCGCGCCCATGACGACCAGCTTGTCGGTGAAGAACAAGCGGTTCTCGAACATCTTCTCGTGAATGATCACGGCGCCGTGCGCCTGTGTGGCGAGCGCCACGGCGATGCTGGTGAGGTCGGCCGGAAACGCCGGCCACGGACCGTCCTCGACCTTGGGCATGTGATCGCCCACGTCGTTGCGGATCTGGAGCTGCTGGTTGGCCGGGACGATCACGTCGAGCCCGCGCAGCTCGGTCCGCAGGCCGAGGCGGTCGAACACCAGCCTGATCATCCGGAGGTCTTCGGGCACTGTGTCCTTGACGACTAGCTCGCCACCCGTCACCCCGGCCAGTGCCATCAGCGAGCCGATCTCGATGTGGTCGGGCGCGACCTGGTGGGTGCAGCCGCGCAGGCTGCCGGTGCCATGAACGGTCATGACGTTGCTGCCGATGCCGTCGATCGCTGCCCCCATCGCCACGAGCATCCGCGCCAGGTCCTGGACGTGCGGCTCGGACGCGGCGTTGCGGATAACCGTGGGTCCGCGAGTCAGCGCCGCCGCCATCAGCGCGTTCTCGGTCGCCATCACCGAGGGCTCGTCCATCAGGAAGTCGCACGGCCTCAGGCCGAGCGTCGGGGCGGTGATGACGATGTCCCGGCCGTGCTCGACCGTGGCGCCGAGCGCTCGGAATGCGTCGAGGTGGGGATCGAGCCGGCGGCGCCCGATCACGTCCCCCCCGGGCGGGGGCATCTCGGCTCGGCCGAAGCGCGCCAGCAGCGGACCGGCGAGCAGGAACGACGCCCGGATCTCCTCGGCCAGAGCGGGATCGACCGCGGGGTCCTCCACGGTGGAGGTGTCGATCGCCACCTCGCCCGGACCGAGCCAGCGCACGCGCGCGCCGAGCGCCTCGAGCAGGAGCGTCATCGCCTCCACGTCCCGGATCCGCGGGACGTTGCGGAGGATCACCTCGTCTTCGGTCAGCAGGCAGGCGGCCAGGATCGGCAGCGCGCCGTTCTTGTTTCCCGCCGGTGCGATGGTGCCCGACAGCGGCACCCCGCCTTCGATTACGAATTTCTCCATGGAAGTGCGACCCCTCACCGTAGTGGCTTGGCGGCGAGCCGCCAGGCTAGCGATTCCGGCGGCGGGTGGTGGCGCGGCCACCCCTGAGCGCTGAGCTAGGGTAAGAGCCATGCCCGAACAGATTTCGAGGGCCGGTGCCTGGGACCTGCTTTGCGAGTGGACCAAATCCGACTCGCTGCGCCGCCACATGCTGGCCGTGGAGGCCGCGATGCGCGCCTATGCCCCGCGGTTTGGCGGCGATCCCGACCTATGGGGGCTGGCCGGTCTGCTCCACGACCTCGATTACGAGCGCTATCCGAACCTGGCCGACGGTCATCCCCGTTATGCCGTCGCCGAGCTCGAGCAGCGGGGCTACCCGCCGGAGCTCACGCGCGCTGTTGCCTCCCACGCCGACTTCATGGGCGTACCCCGCGAAACCCCGATGGAGAAGACGCTCTTCGCGGTTGACGAGCTGTGCGGGTTTATCCTCGCCTGCGCCTACGTCCGTCCCGAGGGCCTGGTCGGCATGACCCCGAAATCGGTCAAGAAGAAGCTCAAGCAGCCGAGCTTCGCCGCCGCCGTCAACCGCGACGAGCTTCGAGAGGGCGCCGCCGGGTTGGGGGTCGACTTCGACGAGCACCTCCAGTTCGTGATCGACGCCCTGACCGAACGGCGCGACGAGCTGATGCCGGTCGCGGCGCAGGAGCCGGCGTAAGCCGCCTACGGCGGCCGTCCGGCGTCCGACGACGAGGAGCTGCTCACGTGGTTTCGGAGCGTCGATCAGGAAGCGTTCCCACACGAGCAGATCGTGGACCGAGGCCTGCTTCGCGACCTCGCGCTCTCGCGCAGCAGCGTGGCGACGCTCGAACCCGAGGAGCGCCGGTCGCTGCTCGATCGCATCGACCGCCTGTGGGATGAGGAGCCGGAGCTGGGCGGCCGCGACAGGGTGTCGCTCCCCTACGCGACGCGCGTCCGGCGCTGCCGCGCGCTGCGGAGTCGCTAGAAGTAGGCCCTCACGCCGCGGGGCCGCTAGAAGTTAAGCCCTCACGACGGGCTGCCCGGCCGGGGCAGCTGCGCGTCGTACTCGGCGAAGCTCCCGAGCACTCCAAGCGCATCGGTGAGCCGCGCCAGTTCCATCACGCGCCGGGCCGGCCCGTCGGGGCAGATCATCGCGAGGCCGCGCCCCTGGCGCGTCATCCGCCGGCGCGCGCTGAGGAGGACCTGCAAGCCGGCCGAGTCCACGAACCGCACCTCGCTCAAATCGACCAGCACGTCGCCGGCTCGTTTGCGCACGAGCTCGTCGATGGTCGCGCTGAACTTGGGAGCGGTGAGGATGTCGAGCTCCCCGGCCACCGCGACGACCGTGCAGTCAGCGCGGCCATAGTGCGAGACCTCGAGCTGGACGGGGCCGCGGGGGCGGAGCGACTGCGACAGTGGCGGGCCTGCCGGGCCTCCAGTGGCGCCTTTGCCGGGGTGCGCATGGGTGCCTGCGGGCGCAGGATCAGCCGGATCGCGCTCCGGCTGTCCGTGCCCCGCTGCGGGTCGCGTGCTCATGGTTGCTGCGGTAGGTCAGGTGGCCAGGGCGCCGGCTCGGCTTGCCGTTGATCGGCATGACGGTCCGGAGGGCTCGCCTCAGTCTCCGGCCCGAGCCGCGACGCGCCCCCCAACAGCTTGATCCCCGCTCTGGCCGGGTTGAAACCCAACATCGGCGGGCGATCCTCGCCCGGGGCGGCCGCTCGGCTCGAGCTGTGCGCGCGGCCGACGCTCGCGCCACAGACCCCCGCCACCGGCGGCCGACGCTCGCGCGCCACAGACCTGCCACCCGGGGCCGACGCTGATCGAGCGTGTGCAGGGTTGGCGCGGTTCCTCGGATAAGGTCCTCCGGGATGGCGGAGACGCTGAAGATCGTGGTCATGGAGGGCGACGAGACCGGCCAGGAGCTGCTCGACCAGGCCGTCCGGGTCCTCGATCCGGACGTTCTCCAACTCGACCTGGAGCTCGAGCGCTTCGACCTCTCGCTCGAGCATCGCCGCGCCACCGGCAACGACGTCGTTTCCGAGGCCGCTGTGGCGATGCGCGGAGCCGGTCTCGGGCTGAAGGCGGCGACCATCACCCCTGAGGGTGCAGACGATGTGGGATCGCCCAACCGCATCCTGCGCGAGGAGGTCGACGGCAAGGTGATCATCCGCACCGGCCGCCGGCTCGCCGGCGTTCCACCCGTCGCCGGCGTCCACTATCCGATTTCGGTCGTGCGGATGGCGGTCGACGATGCCTACGGCGCCAAGCAGTGGCGCGAGGGCGACGCCGGCGCCCCGGATGAGATCGCCTACCGGACCGAGCGGATCACGCGCTCGACGTGCCGAGCGGTCGCCGAGTACGCCTTTCGCACCGCCGAGGACATGAACGCCCGGGTCTACGGCGGCCCGAAGTGGACGGTCTCGCCCGTGTACGAGGGGATGCTCAAGGAGGAGATGGACGCCGCCGCCGAGCGCCACCCCGAGATCGCCTACCAGCCGGTCCTGATCGACGCGACCTACGCCGGGCTGCTGTCGGGCGCCACCGACGCTCCCCTGGTCATCCCGGCGCTCAACCGCGACGGCGACTGCCTGTCGGATCTCGTAATGCCGATGTTCGGCTCGATCGCGGCGGCCGAATCTGTTCTCCTGGCCTTCGACGAGAACTACGAGACGACGGTCGCCATGGCCGAGGCGCCGCACGGAACCGCGCCGGCGCTGCTGGGCAAGGACCTCGCCAACCCGCTGGCCATGATCCTGGCCTGCGGCGCCGTCCTGCGCCACGCCGCGACACGCGACTCCACCGGCGCCGAAAGAGCCTCCCGCGCGATCTACGAAGCGGCGCTCGAGACGGTGGCGTCCGGGACAAAGACGCCCGACCTGGGCGGTGGCGCCGGCACCACCGAGTTCACCGACGAGGTGGTCCAGCGGGTGCGCACCAAGGTCGAGGTGTGGTCCTCACTCGGTTCCCGCGGATAGCCGGGCGCCGCCGATCCGGCGCCTGCAAGTAGACGCGCGCCGGCGATCCGGGGCCCGCCAGTAGGGGCGCCCCGGCGGTCCAGCCCCCCGCCTGCAAGATCGCTCGCATTCCGTCCGCGGCCGGACCTACCGTCTCGAACATATGTTCCAATCTTCTGCCAAACGCCTGCGCGCCTGGCTCAGTCTCGTGGACGACGTCCTCGGCGACCCGCCGGCGGCGGCGCAGCCCCATCCACACCGCCGCGAACTGCGCTGGAATCGCACCCGCCGCGCCGGCTCCGTCGCGCCACGTCCGTCCTACTGCCTCTGCCCGGTCAGAGGCAGCTCGGAGCAGGCCGGCCGCGATCGGGCCCTGCGCTGAGGTGTCTCCGGTCACGACCGACTGCCGACCGACGGGGACGTCAGCGACCCAGTAGGTGCACCAGCGTCACCGCGCCGCTCGGCTCGCCGTTCGTGGTCGACGAGCCCGAGGTCACGAGTGCGATCACGACCGCGATGAACGTGCCCAGTCCGAGCACGATGCAGATCACCAGCAGAACGAGCGCCTGCGGATTACCTCGGAAGAACTTCACAAGGTCCCGCATGCGCTCACATTCTGCTGCTGTAGGTGAGAAAAACCGGCGGCGACCTACTCTCCCAGGCCCTTGCGGGCCAAGTACCATCGGCGCTGAGGGGCTTAACGGCTCTGTTCGGAATGGGAAGAGGTGTTTCCCCCTCGCCATAGCCACCGGAAACCGGTAGAGACCGCCCTTCGCGGGCCTTCAAAACTACACAGTGCCAATGCACGGATATCAAAATATCCGTCAAGCCCTCGACCCATTAGTACCGGTCTCCTACGGATGTCACCATCCTTCCAGATCCGGCCTATCAACCTGGTGATCTTCCAGGGGTCTTACTCCCTCAAGGGGATGGGAGAGCTCATCTCGAGGCCGGCTTCCCGCTTAGATGCTTTCAGCGGTTATCCGATCCGCACGTAGCTAACCTGCGGTGCCCTTGGCAGGACAACAGATACACCAGAGGTGCGTTCATCCCGGTCCTCTCGTACTAGGGACGAATCCTCTCAACTCTCCAACGCCCACGGCAGATAGGGACCGACAGTCTTGTTACTCCCGTCGTCATGTAGTCGACGGGGGCCAGGTCATTTCTGCCTGACTCTGCATGTCGCCATGCAGCTCGGACTGTATCTTCCGGATGCATCTATCCGGTCTGGCGTACAGTCTCTGAGGATTCTGGCTGACTACCTAGCAGGTCCAGCCACCGGTACTGACGAAACCGCCCGTTTCCGTTCATCGACACCGCTGTCTCCAGCAACTCGACGAACCCGCCGGGCGACCGATGGTGGCCGGCATGCATCGCTCTCACGACGCTGGCAAACCTTTCAAAGTCTGCTTGCTTCGACGAGAGCAGCGGCGAAGCCTCGAAGAAGGGAATGACCCTCTTGAGAAGGTCAACTCTTCTTCGGACCACGAATACGAGCGCCTGGTCGCGGAGCCCGTTTCGCTTGATGTAGCCGCATCCTCCTAGCCTGCGTTGAATCAGGTGCAGAACCTAAGAGCGCTCGCCATTCTGGCTCACGTGAAACTCAGGTACCAGCTGATATCCGCTCTTGCAGGAGGGATTTCGGTTTACGACGACGGAGAAGCAACCCTCACCGTCAACGTAGCCCGAGATGTAGCCATCCAGCCTTTCCTGCTGATTGTCCGCACCCGTCACATTGTCACTGTACCGTCCGAAGCGGACGGCACGAGTAGCGCGGGATACTCGGAGTTTCCAGCATATAGCCAGATTTATAGACAGCAATGGTCTACTGTCTCACGACGTTCTGAACCCAGCTCGCGTACCGCTTTAATGGGCGAACAGCCCAACCCTTGGGACCTACTTCAGCCCCAGGATGCGACGAGCCGACATCGAGGTGCCAAACCGGGCCGTCGATGTGGACTCTTGGGCCCGATAAGCCTGTTATCCCCGGAGTACCTTTTGTCCGTTGAGCGACGGCGCTTCCACTTGCTACCGCCGGATCACTAAGGCCTGCTTTCGCACCTGCTCGACCTGTCGGTCTCGCAGTCAAGCTCCCTTGCTGCCTTTACACTCTGCGCACGATTTCCGACCGTGCTGAGGGAACCTTTGCGCGCCTCCGTTACATTTTGGGAGGCGACCGCCCCAGTCAAACTACCCACCTGTCACTGTCCAGCGCCCGGATTCACGGCGCACTGTTAGAGATCCAATACACCAAGGGTGGTATCTCAAGGTTGCCTCCACGCCAGCCGCAGCCGGCGCTTCCAAGGCTCCCACCTATCCTGAGCGAGATGCATCGAACCCCAATACCAGGTTGTAGTAAAGGTTCACGGGGTCTTTCCGTCTAGCCGCGGGTACTCGGCATCTTCACCGAGACTGCAATTTCACCGAGCCCCTCGTTGAGACAGCGTTCAAGTCGTTACGCCATTCGTGCAGGTCGGAACTTACCCGACAAGGAATTTCGCTACCTTAGGACCGTTCATTGTTGTTACTACGAGAGGTGATCTCTCGCGGCTGACTCATTTCTGATCAGCTCTCATGGTCGCCCATGAGATCGGACTATCTCATCTCGTCGGCCAGGTCGACCGGCGAGCTCGGCGTATAGTCTCTGAGGATTCTCTCTGCCGTGTAGCGGCGCTTACCGCCACGGTTCATTTGTTCCCGTAGGAGCAAGACCTGTCTGTAATCCGCGTCCGACATGGCTTCTTGTGAGAGCAGCCCGACCGCACGGTCGAACAGCTCGAAGTCATGCGCCTTCGTCCCTACGAGCGGGAACCTTCGGAGGAATGGGACGACTATCGACTGGATTTCCGTGAGGCGATTGACCTCCCAGTACCAGCCGCCGTTCCCAGCCTTCCTCATGGTGCCGCACCCGAGGGTCCCCCGGAAAAGATCGAGCGGTGCCCGATCGGTCTGAGAGACGTTGAAGGCCGCGGAGAGCTTCCAGCGTCGCGCATAGTCGCCACGGGGACGACATACGACCATGAAGCTGGATTCTCCCAGCGCGAACCCGGCCAGGAAGTGCCCGAGCTCGCTCGGGACACTCGCGACAGAGAGCCTTTCCTGCTGATTGTCTGCACCCGACACATTGTCACTGTACTGCCCGCTTCGGACAGAACGAGTAGTGCGGGATACTCAGAGTTTCCAGCATATAGCCGAGTTTTATAACTACCTCGGTTGATAGTTACGGCCGCCGTTTACCGGGGCTTAGTTTTGGTGCTTCGGGCCGAAGCCCTAACACCTCCACGTAACCTTCCGGCACCGGGCAGGCGTCAGCCCCTATACGTCGTCTTACGACTTAGCAGAGACCTGTGTTTTTGGTAAACAGTCGCTTGAACCTATTCACTGCGGCCCTCTCGGGCTTCCCTCGCGAGGAGGTTCACCCTACTGGGGCGCCCCTTATCCCGAAGTTACGGGGCGATTTTGCCGAGTTCCTTAACGAGGGTTATCTCGATCACCTTAGTGTTCTCCACTTGCCCACCTGTGTCGGTTTTGGTACAGGCACGCGCGTCCTCCCTAGAGGCTTTTCTCGGAGGTATGGCGTCCGGGACTCGCCGGCTTAGAGCCAGCTGCCATCACACCTCGGGTTATGCGGCCCCGGATTTGCCTAGGGCCACCCCTACATGCTTGGCCCAGGTCAACCATCGCCTGGGTTCCCATAGCCTTCCTCGTCCCCCCATCGGTCAAACGGATGCGACGTGGTACGGGAATATCAACCCGTTGGCCATCGACTACGCCTTTCGGCCTCGCCTTAGGTCCTGACTAACCCTGAGCAGACGAACTTTACTCAGGAAACCTTGGGCAATCGGTGGAGGGGATTCTCACCCCTCTTTCGTTACTCATGCCGGCATTCTCACTTCCGCCGCCTCCACGGCTGGCTTACGCCGCCGCTTCACTGGCGCCGGAACGCTCTCCTACCGCGCGATCGGCCCAAAGGCCTCACGCACCCGCAGCTTCGGTGACTAGCTTGAGCCCCGTTACATTGTCCGCGCTCGAACACTTGACCAGTGAGCTGTTACGCACTCTTTCAAGGGTGGCTGCCTCTAAGCCAACCTCCTGGTTGTCTCTGCATTCGAACATCGTTTACCACTTAGCTAGCACTTAGGGACCTTAGCTGGCGGTCTGGGCTGTTTCCCTCTTGACGCTGAAGTTTATCCCCCAGCAACTGACTCCCGGAGTAGCCGTGACGGTCTTCGGAGTTTGCCTGAAGTCGGTAACCTGGTAGGGCCCCTAGTCCAAAC
>CAWFTE010000003.1:0-146066 GCA_963818675.1 uncultured Solirubrobacterales bacterium | reverse complement strand
GCCGGCGCGAACAAGAGCGCGGCGAGCAGAAAGCTTGCGCCCCCGACGACGATCCGGCCGTTCACGTGGCCACTATCCACGAGCGAGTCTCCGACGCGCCCCCCGGCCACCACCCCCACCAGCGCGCCTACTCCGAGCAGGCCGAGCAGCAGCGTGCCCATCGCGTGCGACACGTGGTAGCGCCCGGTGAAGAACACCAGGCCGAAGGTCTGACTCCGGTGAAGTAGAAGTACCCGAGCGCGCTGGCCACGATCAGGATCGGGTTGGTAGGGATCCGCAGCACGTAGCGCGTGGCCTGCCAGGCCAACATGCGCGCCGGGTCGCTGTGAAGCACCAGCTCCTCGCGCGCCGGCACGTCGTGGCGGTCGACCTCGCGCTGGGCCGCGGTCATCTCGTGCTCGGGCTCAGGCGCCCGCTCGCGGTCGGTCGTGAATTCGGTCGCCCCGCGCTCGAGTCGGCTTGCGCCACCGCGCGCCGGTTCGGGCAGCTGCCGCCATAGGGCGAAGGCCAGGGCCAGGCTCGGTACCGCGAGCACCACAAATGCCGCCCGCCAGGTGAGCAGGCTGGCGATCTCACCGCTGACCACGAACCCGAACCCGGCGCCCACGAGCTCGCCGCTCAGGATCAGGCCGTACACGTGGCCGCGCTCGCGCGGGGGAAAGTAATCGCCGACCAGCGAGGAGATCACCGGCCCAGCCGTCGCCGTGGCCGCGCCCAGGACGATCCGGGTCACGAGCAGCATCTCGAACGACTGCGCTCCGGCACTCGCCGCCATCGCCACCGCCCATGCGAGCACCCCGGCGGCGAGCAGCCGCACCCGCGGGAGCCGGTCGGCGAGCACCCCGACCGGGAATGTGGCGACCGCGGCGAACAGCGACGGAACCGAGGCGAGCAGGCCGAGCTGCGTGTTCGACAGGCTGAGCGCGTTCTCGAGCTTCGACGCGATCGCCCCGATCATTGACACGTCCGCCGTGTCGAGCGCCAGTACGAACGCGAGCAGGAGCAGGACCCTCGCCCGGACCGCGCCGCCCGTGATCCGCCACAGCCGGTCGACGATCGCGCCCACGCCGCGTAGATAGTCGGTCGCTCTGGCCTTGAATCAGCGCCGCAGGACCACGGTCATCGATCGAACAGGCGGGTAGCGCTGACCTCGAAATCAGCGCTCAGCGGGTCGACGAGCCGCCCGGTCTGGAGTAGATTCGCTCCGACCTGCCAGCGCTCAGCTGAGTAGGACGGCAGGAGCGGTACGCGAAGGGTGGAGGAGGTTGCGAGATGAAGGCCGCGCGGCTGCACGCCTATCACGAGTCGCTGAAGCTCGACGAGGTCGAAGAGCCAAAGGCGCTCGGGCCGCTCGACGTCGTGGTCCGGATCGGTGCTGCGGGGCTGTGCCGAACCGACCTCCACATCCAGGAGGGTCAGTGGGCTGAGAAGTCAGGGGTTTCGCTCCCCTACATCCCCGGGCATGAGAACGCCGGCTGGGTGCACGAGATCGGCTCTGCCGTGACGAACGTGCAGCGCGGCGACACCGTGATCGTGCACCCGTTCATCGCCTGCGGCTTGTGCAAGTTCTGCCGCGCCGGCGATGACATGCATTGCCTGGACGGTTCGTTTCCCGGAATCGACCGCGACGGCGGGTTCGCGGAGTTCCTTCTGACCTCTGCGCGGTCGGTCGTGAAGCTGGATTCCGGATTGGAGCCGAAGGACATCGCCGCGCTCGCCGACGCCGGGTTGACCGCGATCCACGCGGTCAAGAAGGCCATCTCGGTGCTCGGCGCGGGGACGCGCGCGGTCGTGATCGGCGCCGGCGGGCTCGGCCACATCGGCATCCAATGCCTCAGTGCGTACACGCCCGCCGAGATCGTCGTGATCGACCCCTCGGAGAAAGCGCTCACGCTGGCGGGCGAGCTGGGCGCCGATCACACCGTTCTCGTCGACGGGACGCACGTCGAGAAGGTGCGCGAGATGACCGACGGCTTGGGCGCGGAGGCAATCATCGACTTCGTCGGCGAGAAGGGCGCGATCGAGGACGGGATCGCGATGCTGCAAGACGGCGGCTTCTACTACGTCATCGGCTACGGCGAGAACATCAACATCCCGACGATCGATGTGATCTCCCGCGAGATCTCGTTCATCGGCAACCTTGTCGGCACATACAACGACCTGGTCGACCTGATGACACTGACCGCGCAGGGCAAGGTCAGCCTGCACACCACGACCTATCCGCTGGACGCGATCAACGACGCGATGGCCGATCTCGACGGAGGCCGGCTCCAGGGCCGTGGCATCCTGATCCCGGCCTGAGCGCCCGACCGACCCGCCTTCGCGGCAGCGGAACTCAGGCGGAGGTCGGGCTAGGACTCCTCGTCGTGGCCGGTAACGGCTTTCGTAGTCCCGGCGATGTCGCCGCTGACCTTCTGCGCGGTCTCACTGACGTCCTTGGTGAAGTTCTTCGGGACCGAGGCCACCTCCTCTGCTGCTCGCGCGGCAGTATTCGCGGCGCCGCCCTCGACCACCGCCTCAGCGGCAGTGTTCGCGGCGCCGCCCTTTTTGAGCGCTTCGGCGGCGGTATTCGCCGCGCCGCCCTCTCCGACAGCCGTAGTGGCGGCTCCCCGCTCGCTCACAGCCTCCTGGGCGGCGCCGTGCTCCCGCGCCTCCTCCTGCTTGCGTCCCTCGGTTGCCTCATGTGCTCGGCGTCCCTCGGTTGCCTCGTGCTCGCTGCTATCGGGCTCCATCGCTCCTCCTCCTGCTAGCCGCCGGGCGGCGGATCGCGGTGTCCTTCTCTAGGCACTACCCCGATGAGCCCTCGCCATTCGGGGTGTGCAGGCGTTCCCTCGCCTGATGGCATTCAGTGGCGCCGCGGAATGCGTCAGCGACCCTCAGCCGTGCGATCGCGTAACGCTTTGAGCGTGGGATGGTCCTCCTCGAGAACCCCATCGACAAGCCGCAGGGCGCGCCACTCGAGGCGCCGAGCTTCACCCTCCCTTCCCGTCTCCCTTAGAAGCTTGGCGAGGTTCCCGAGCGCCGACGCCAACTCGGGGTGTCCGGTACCGCGCGCGGACTCACGGACTGCGATACCGCGGCGGTACTCGGCTTCGGCCTCGCCGAGCCGCCGCTGGCGATGAAGGACGACGCCGAGGTTGGTACACGCGACACCGACTTCATAGTCATCGGCGCCGTGTTCGCGCTCGAAGATGTCGATCGTCTGGCGAAGCAGCTCTTCAGCCTCATCGAGATGACCGATCGCCTCGACTATGGCGGCCAGGTTGGCGCGGTCCGCGGCCACGTCTGGATGGTTCTCGCCAAGCGCGCCGGCGCGGATTCGCACCGCTTCGCGAGCCAGGGGTTCCGCGCACCCATAATCGCCGCGGATGAACGCCAGCCCGGCAAGGTTGTGCCGGACCGAGGCCATCTCGACGCTTTCAGCCCCAGCAGTCCTCAACACCATCGCCTCGGCGAGGCGGTAATGGCACTCAGCCTC
Source organism: uncultured Solirubrobacterales bacterium (assembly GCA_963818675.1). Classification (GTDB taxonomy): domain Bacteria; phylum Actinomycetota; class Thermoleophilia; order Solirubrobacterales; family Solirubrobacteraceae; genus Palsa-465. Next base: position 142,588 of record CAWFTE010000003.1, on the reverse strand, counting down.
GGCGAAGCGGCCGGTTTGCCGGTAGACGAGGCCCAGGCCGTTGTGGAGAGCTATCAGAGCCGGGTCGTTCTCCTCCAGGGACACGTCGGCCTGCGTCAACGCGGCGGCCAGCCCCAACGCCGCACGGGAGTAGTCCGCCGGCTGCGGACCGAACCTGACCGCATCGCCTGGAATCATCGTCAGGACGGTGTTGACGCCATCCGAAAGGACGATCCCGTGATTACCAAGCTTGACTTCGTCGCCATCCCTTCACAGGACGCCGAGCGATTGCGGACCTTCTACGCAGACACACTCGGCCTGCGCCCCGATGCTCATGGGCGCTTTGAGTTCTGGGCTGGCGAGACCTGCGTGGGCATCTGGGAGCCGGCCCAGGTCGGGATGCCGTTTGCGCCTCAGAAGAACGGCCATCTCGCGCTTCATGTCGACGATGTCGCGGCGGCGCGGGCCGAGCTGGAGAGCAACGGCGTCGCGTTCATGGGCGACACGATCGATACGGGCGTCTGCCATATGGCGCTCTTCAGCGACCCTGACGGCAACGATCTGATGTTGCATCACCGCTACGCGCCGTACGAGTAGCCGGCGGGCCTACTGTCTCTGTCGCTTTGCGAAAGTGAGCGCACTCTTCTGCAACGGCGACGAGGAGGCAGGTAGATGGCAGACATTGACTCTGGCATTCGCTTTCCTGGCGAATCCGAGGAATACCGTCGTGAGCGCGATCGTTTGCTGGAAGCCGAAGCTGGGTTGCGGCGGACGATCGAGCAGGTTGCGGCGCAGCGGCGGGCGCTGCCTAGGGGCGGCGCCGTCCCGGAGGACTACCGCTTCGAGGAGGCGTCCGACGGCGGCGAGGTGCGGTTCAGCGAGCTGTTCGAGGCGGGCAGGGACACGCTCGTCATCTACAGCTTCATGTTCCCGCGATATTCGGGCGATACCAGGCCCGGGCCCAAGGAGGGCGAGACGGCGCGTCTTGCACTGCGCGAGACCCCATGTCCGTCGTGCACCTCGATTCTGGACTCGCTCGATGGCGCGGCCCATCATCTCAGCCGGCGGCTGACCCTCGCCGTGGTCGCGAAGTCGGATCCGGAGCGGATTCGCAATTTCGCGCACGAGCGCGGCTGGGGCCACCTGCGGCTTCTGTCCTCGCGCGGCAACTACTTCAACCGCGACTACCTCGCCGAGACCGCGCAAGGCGAGCAGATGCCGATGCTCAACGTGTTCGTCCGCGACGACGACCGATTCCGCCACACGTGGGGCTCGGAGCTCATGTACGCACCGCGAGACGAGGGTCTGGAGGCTCGCCACGTCGACTTCATCTGGCCGATCTGGAATGTGCTGGACGTGACACCCGAAGGGCGCGGCGAGGAGTCGAACTACCCGGCGCTGCGTTACGACTGAGCGGCGAGGCAGCGATGAGGCCAGCCGCGCCCGCGACGCGCGCCGCCTGCCAGCCAGCATTCACCGGGCCAGTGTTCGCGGCAGCCCGAAGCGGGGGAACAGGCTGCGCTCGCTGAACCAGGTGATCGCCGAGACCTGGTCTCGGGTGAGGGTGAGGACCATGATTCCGTACGGCCGCGCGATCGGCGCGTGCGGATCGGGGAGGTAGCAGCCGAAGGCCGGCTGGCCGTTGGCGCGCGTCCGGACCAGCTGGTAGGGCGCGCCCCGCCGGGCGGCGCGATCATCGAGGAACCGGGCGATCGCTTCTCCGCCCTGGTACTGGTAGGGCTCGGGGGGCATCGTCAGCCATGCGTCGTCGGTGAGCAGCGACACGATGCCCTGTGTGTCGCCGCGCTCAACGGCAGCGGCGAAATGGCCAACGAGCTCGCGCTCGCGCGTGGAGTCCGGCAGGGGCGCGTGTTCGAGACCGCCGGGAGTCAGGCGTTGGTCGAGCGTCGCGCGGGCTCGCTGGAGTGCCCCTTTTATCGAGCCCTCGCTCCTGTCGAGCATCGCGGCCGCCTCGGTGGTGTCGAAGCCGAGCGCGTCGCGGAGCACGAGCGCGGCTCGCTGGCGCGGGGGCAGGTGCTGCAGTGCGGCCACGAATGCGAGTCCGACGGATTCTCGGGTCTCGTAGCGCGCCTCGGGTCCCGCGGTGGTGTCCGCGATTCCCGCGAGCAGAGCATCGGGGTAGGGCTCGAGCCACATCGGCTCGGCCATACGAGTGGGCTCGGGTGGCTCGACCATCGAAGAGGTCTCCTGGGGGCGGCGCCCGCGGTCGCGAAGCGCGTTCAGACAGCGATTGGTCGCGATCCGGTAAAGCCAGGCGCGTAGCGACGCCCGGCCCTCGAAGCGGTCCAGCCCCCGCCACGCCGCCAGCAACGTCTCTTGCAGCAGGTCCTCGGCGTCCTGAGCCGAGCCGAGCATCCGATAGCAGTGAAGTTGCAGCTCTCGTCGGTAGGGGTCGACCAGCTCGCGGAAGGCGTTCTCGTCGCCCGCGCGGGCGCGGCTGAGCAGGCCCTCGGTCACGTGCAACCGTCCCTTCGGCAGTCACCTCTGGATCGCATCACTCCTAATGACACCGGCTGGCGGCGAAACGGAACGGTCGCACCGCGCTCGGGCTGACCGTTCCGTTCGCGAGCACGTCGGTGTCTCAACGAGCGGAATGCAAAACCGCCACAGGAGAACCGCATGACCTCCGCACAAGGAAATACCAACCGCTGGCGCGCCTTCGCGCTGCTGGCGGTGTCGTACTTCATGACGACCGTTGATCTGACGATCGTCAACGTGTCGCTGCCGGCGATCGGCCGCGACCTGCATTTCTCGTCGACGAGCCTGCCATGGGTCGCCACCGCGTACGCGCTGACTTTCGGTGGCTTCCTGCTGCTGGGCGGACGGGCCGCGGATCTGCTCGGCCGCCGGCGCATGCTGATGGCCGGATTGGGCGTTTTCACCGCCGCGTCATTGGGGGCCGCGCTGTCTGCCGGCGAAGTCTCGTTGATCGCCGCCCGGGCGATCCAGGGACTGGGCGGCGCGGTGATGTTGCCCGCCGCCCTGTCGATCGTGATGAACATGTTCAAGGAGGGCGCCGAGCGCAACAAGGCCCTGGGGATCTGGGGCGGTCTGGGGGCGGGCGGCGGCACGTTCGGCCTGATCATGGGCGGCCTGCTCACCCGCTATGCGGGCTGGCAGTACGTCTTCTATCTGAACGTTCCGATCGGCGCCGTCATCCTGGCTCTGGCACCCCGCGTGGTGCCCGACAGCCGGATCGCGTCCGCGCGCCGGCGATTTGACGTGGCCGGCGCGACGGCGGGCACCGGCGGCTTGGTCCTGCTGGTCGACGCCATCTCCCAGGCGCCTCAGTACGGGTGGGCCTCCCCTCGTACGATCGCGGTGCTGTGTGCGTCGGTGGGCCTGCTGGTGGCGTTCCTCGTGATCGAGCGCTGGGTCGAGGATCCGCTGCTGCCGCTTGGGATCTTCCGGCTGCGGACGCTGGCCGGCGCCAACGTGGCCGCACTGCTGCTGGGGGGCAGCTTCTTCGCGTTCGTGTTCGCCGGCACCCTGTACATGCAGGGCGTTCTGCACTACAGCGCGCTGCAGACGGGATTGGCCTGGATGTCGGCTTCAGTGACCTCGATGGCCCTGGCAGGGCTGTCGCAGTGGCTCGTGACCAAGGTCGGGCCCAAGATCGTGATGACGATCGGGATGACCCTGATCGGCACGGGGATCATCTGGGCTACGAACGTGCCGATGCACGGACGCTTCCTCGGGAACTTGGTCGGGCCGTTCGTGATCGCCGGCGCCGGGACGGCGTTCTCGTTCATCCCCATCTCGGTCGCGGCCTTGACTGGTGTGGCCGAGCGTCAAGCCGGGCTCGCTTCAGGGCTGCTGAACACCTCCACCCAGCTCGGCGGTGCGATCGGCATCGCGGTCGCCTCCAGCGTCGCCGCCAGCCGCACCCACGTCCTGCTGCAGATCGGCCACGCCGGCCCGGCGGCGCTGACCGGGGGCTTCCGGCAGGCATTCTGGGTGCTCGGCGTGACCGCCCTGCTCGCGCTACCGGCGATCGCCGCGCTCGTCCGCCGGAGGACACCACCGGCCGCGGCGGCCAAGACCAAGGTGCGTGACCTCGAGCCAGCGCTCGCACCCGCGAAATGACCGCCATCGAACCCGCCAGCGAAGGAGCGAATATGAGGAGCGAACAGCAAGATCACCGCCAAGCCGCAGGCAAGCACTCAGCGGTTCCCGTGGTCGTCGACCGAGCGGAGTTTCAAGTCGAGCTCGACGCGCTGCGGGTCAGAGAGAAGGCCCACACCCACGAAGGAGACAGGATCGCTGCGGGCCGGCGCCGGCTCCCCATGGTGGAGGTCGATTCCACCATCTCCCTGACCGGCCCGGACCGGGCGGTCACCCTGTTGGACGCCTTTGCGGGCCGTCGACAATTGATCGCGTACTACTTCATGTGGTACCCGGGCAAGCCGGCGGCCGAGCAGTGCGAGGGCTGCACGCTCTACAACGGCCAGGTGCGCGAGCTGTCATATCTGCACTCGCGCGATGTGACCTATGCGACGTTCTGCTACGGCCCCTATGAGGAGAGCGTGCGCTACCGCGACTTCATGGGCTGGGACATGCCGTGGTACTCCGTGCAGGACTCAGCCGAGCGGCTCCTGGCCGGACGCCCGTTCAACCGGTTCATGCTGGTCTGCTACCTCCGCGACGACGCCCGGGTGTTCGAGACCTACTGGACCACCGGGCGGGGCGTCGAGCCGATGGCCTCCGGCTACGCCGGGCTGCTTGATCTGACCATCCACGGACGGCAGGAGACATGGGAGGACTCGCCCCAGGACTGGCCACGGCGCTGGGGAACCGACACGGCCGAACTCAATCCCTACCGCGTCAACGGGCGTCCCATCTCCCAATGGTCTCGCCTGGCGGCCGGACGCTCCGATGACCTCGGGCACGCCGAAGGCTGAGGGCAGGAAGGAGAACCGAGATGGGCAAGATCGTGGTCAGCGAGAACGTCTCGCTCGACGGAGTCGTGGAGGATCCGACCGGTGAGGAGGGCTTCAGACACGGCGGCTGGTTCGGCCAGATCAAGGACCATCCACAGGTGGGCGAGCTCGCGTTAGAGGAGGCGCTGGGCGCCGAGGCCCTGCTGCTGGGCCGGCGCAGCTACGAGTTCTTCGCCGCGCGGTGGCCATCGCGCAGTGGCGCGTTGGCGGACCGGTTGCACAGCCTCCCTAAATACGTCGTGTCCTCAACGCTCGAAGACCCGGATTGGAACAACACCACGGTTCTAAGTGGCGAGGCGGTAGGCGAAATCTCGGAGCTGAAGCAGCAGGTAGGTGGCGACATCGTCGTCCTCGCCAGCTTCCAGGTCGTGCACATGCTGATGGAGCACGACCTCGTCGACGAGTTGAGACTGAAGGTCTTCCCGATCGTGCTGGGGGCCGGAGCGCGGCTGTTTGGAGAGACCAGCGACAAGAAGCCCATGCGCCTCCAAGACAGCCGCACGATCGATGCGGGCATCGCGTTCCTCACCTACACGCGCACCGCGCCGTTATCGTCTGATAGGTGGACGGACCGTTCGGGCTGATCGAGTTCCCGGCTGATGATCCCGACCGCGCGCGCCGGTTCTGGTCAGGCCTGCTCGGCATCGAGCTCGTCGAGCGCGGCCAGGGGAAAGGTCGCGGCTGGCAGACCCACGGCGGGGCTCCTACGGTCGGGGTTCACGAACGCGGTGCCGGCCCGGGCGACACGGCCTCGCTGCCGTACTTCACCGTGGGCGATATGGAGGCAGCACTCGAGCAGGTGACCTCGCTGGGGGGGAGCGTGATCCACCCCGGCGCGCAATGGGCGATCTGTCGCGATTCCGAAGGGAGTCCGTTCGGCCTCGCCTTCGCCCCTCAGATGTTGCGTCCGGCCTCCGTCCAGTAGCGCTGGCGGATCCGCCGCTTGAAGATCTTGCCGGTCTCCTCGCGCGGTAGGTCGTCGTCGAACACCACTACCTTCGGCGTCTTAAAGCCGGCCAGTCGCGTGCCGACGTGCTCTCGGATCGACGACTCGGTCAGTCCGGCGGAGGGCTCGGCTTGGATGTGGGCGGCGAGCGCTTCGCCGAACTCGTCGTCGGGGATGCCGAACACGGCGACATCGCGTACTCCGTCGAGCTCGAGCAGGCAGGCCTCGATCTCGGCCGGATAGATGTTTGTCCCGCCGGAGATGACCATGTCGCGGGCGCGATCGGACAGGTGGAGGAATCCGTCCTCGTCCACCCGGCCGACGTCTCCAATCGTGATGTAGCCATCGCGGTCGATCTCACGGCGGCGGTCCTCCTGCTCCAGGTAGGTGAAGCCGGGCCAGTAACTAGGCGGGCGGATGTACACCTCCCCGGTCTCGCCCGGCGCGAGCAGACCGCCCGAAGAATCGAACACATGGATGTCGGCGCCCGCGAGGGGCTTTCCGACCGTTCCCTCGTGAGCGATCCATTCGTGGCTGTCGCAGGCGACGACGATGCCGATCTCGGTGGCGCCGTAGTACTCGAAGATGACCGGCCCGAACCACTCGATCATGCGTCTCTTGATGTGAATCGGGCACGGTGCCGCAGCGTGGACAACGCATTCGAGCGAGCTGAGGTCGTAGCGCGCACGGACCTCATCGGGGAGATCAAGGAGCCGCACGAACATCGTCGGCACGACCTGCGCATGGCTGATCCGCTGGGATTCGATCAGCGCCAGAAACGACTCCGCATCGAAGCGCGGCATGATCGTGAGCTCGATCCCGAGCGCCAGCGCGAACACGGCCTGCGCGTTCGGGGCGGCGTGGTACATCGGTGCGGTAATCAGGGTCTTCATGCCCGGCCTGAGGCCCATCGCCGCGAGAGTCGTCGCCGCCACCTGTTGTGCTTGGTCCGCGCTCATGGCCGCCCGCAGGACGCCCTTGGCCAGACCGGTCGTGCCCGACGTGTAGATCAGGCTCAGCCGGGCGCTCTCCGCCGGCTCCACGCACGGCTCGGCGTCCGCGATCCACCCGTCTAGAGCAGGGTGGCGGCCGGTGAGCGGGGTGTCACCGTAATGCGCGGCAAGCTCCTCGGGGACCGGGACCTCGATGAGCTCGACGCCGGCGGGCAGCTCCGGCTCGACGGCGGGGATGAGATCGGAATGGACGAACACGACTCGGGCGCCCGAGTGCGACAGCACATGCGCGAGCTCCCGGCCGCGCGAGTGCCAGTTGATCGGCACCGCCACCGCTCCCATCTGCGAGCACGCAGCGCTTAGGGCGAGGAATGTGGGTTCGTTGCGCAGCGCGATCGCCACTCGCTCGCCGTGCCCGACGCCGGCGTCGCGCAGGGCGCCACCGATCCTGGCGGCACGTGCCGCCAGCTCATCGTGAGAAATCTCCCGATCACCGAACCTCACCACCACGACGGCCGTAGCATCGCACGCGCCCGCCCCGAAGCGGGCCTCGATAGCGCAGCCCTCATCCCGCGGCCGGAAGATGCGCTGGCCGCGATTTGCATATCTCTTAAGCGCCCTACGCGGCGCCGGCGTCTGTGCCCTGGCGCCCGGTTGACTCAGCCTGCCGCCGGACATATGTTTGCGCTCCACCTAAACCGATTGGGGGACGCGAATGTCTGAGAACTCCGATGTGGTCAAGCGGGGCTACGAAGCGTTCAACAGCGGCGATCCGGAGGCCCTGAGCGAGGTGTTCGCCGATGACGTGCGGTGGGAGGGACCAAACGCCGAGGGCGTGCCGATGTCGGGCACGCACGAGGGTAAGGATGCGGTCCTGCAAGCACTCGGTCAGATCGGCGAGAACTTCGAGAAGTTCAGCGTCAGCCCGGACGAGATGGTCGAGGAGGGCGAGACGGTCGTCGTGCTGTCGCACCTCGAGGCCAAGGCGCGAACCGGCAAGGAGGTCAAGTTACCGGGCGCAGAGATCTATCGCGTGAGCGACGGCAAGATCAAACGCGTTCAGAACGTGGCCGACACAGCCGAACTGCAGAAGGCGCTTCAGTCCTAGCCGCTTTCGTCGCCAGGCCCTGAGCGACCGGTCGGTGAGCGCCGCCGAGCGCGGGCTGGTGCTGCGCCTCGACTTCGAAGGTCCACTGGACTGGGAGGCCATGCTCGCGTATTTCCGGGCACGAGCGATTCCGGGCGTCGAGCATGCGGCCGAGACCAGCTACCGCCGCACCGTGGTGATAGACGGGGACCCGGGTGTACTCGAGCTAACTGGTGGCGGCGCCGACCATCTCCTGCTCGGCGCCGATCTGCCGCACTGGGAGGGTCTGACCCAGGTCGTGCAGCGCGTCAGACGCGTCTTCTCGCTCGACGCACCGATCGACCAGGCGACGAACCACCTGCTCAAGGATCCCGTGATCGGGCCGCTGCTGCGCGCCCGGCCCGGCCTCAGGGTCCCCGGCACCTGGGACCCGTTCGAGACCGGGGTGCGCGCGATCATCGGCCAGCAGGTGAGCGTCGCCGGCGCCAACACGCTCATCGGCCGGCTGGTCCAGCGACTCGGCAAAGCGGTGCCGGGCGTCCATGCGCTCGGGCTGAGTCACACGTTCCCACCACCGTGCGTGCTCGCCAACGAGGATCTCAGCGGTCTCGGGCTTCCGCGTGCCCGTGCCGAGGCGATCCGAGGCTTCGCGCGCGCAGTCGAGAGCGGCGACATCCAGCTTGACCGAAGCGTGCCGCTCGCGCGACTGGTCGACTCGATCACTTCGATACGCGGACTAGGTCCGTGGACCGCGCACTACATCGCGCTACGGATCGGCGAACGCGACGCGTTCCCCGCGGGCGATCTTGGCCTCCGGCGCGCCCTGCGGATCACCGGGCCGGATGTCTCCTCACGACTCGAGGCGCTCGCCGCGGCGTGGTCGCCGTGGCGGGCCACGGCGGCAATTCAGCTCTGGCACGCATAAGCGGCCTCAGGGGCTCGCCGGACGAGGTTCGGCGAACGCTACGGGGCGCGCGAAGGCTGGACACGTACTGGTACGTACTGGTATCCTTTCGGCTGCCATTTCAAGTGATCCACTGGACGCGTAGGTGCGGCAAGCGCTCGCGGGAGGAGTCATGCCCCAATCCCTGGCCAGGGCAGGTGCGGCGATCGTCCTAATCCTGCTGGCGGTGACGCCCGCCGCGGCCGGCGCGCGTGCGCCGGCATCCGCGGCGCGTGCGCCGGCATCCGGTAAGCGTGCGCCGGCATCCGGCACCCGCCGGTCGAGCTACGCCACCGCCGCATTCAAGGAGCGGACGAACCCCTACGCGTACGGTCAGGCGCCCGTGTTCATGCCGGACGGGAAGCAGGTGGTGTTCGGCAAGGACTTTCAGGGCGGCCAGGGCAACCAGATCTACATCGCCGGCTTTCCGGGCGGCAGCGGGCTGAAGTGCCTGACCTGCACCGGCCCCGACACGAGCGTGAGCAACATCAACGGGGTCCCGCAGGTCCGTGCGCAGGGTGATTGGATCGTGTTCAGCTCCTGGCGTGGCCGCTACATCACGTTCGGGTCGCCGGGCTACGGAGGCATCGGAAGCGCGCTATGGGTAATGCACCCGGACGGCACCGATCAGACGCAGCTGACCGAGACGACGTGCGAGCTAATCACCTGCAACACCAACAACCCCGGCTCGTTCGGCGCGGACGAGGGATGGGACGACTACCACGCGTACTGGTCACCGGACGGCAAGCACCTCGAATGGGCGCATTTCGACGGCAACCTCCCCACTGGCGGCGTGGGGAAGTGGGACGTCGAGCTGGCGGACTTCGTGGTCAAGGACGGCGTTCCGAGCCTTACGAACATCCGTGAGGTCCGTCCCGCCAACGGGCACTGGTACGAGACGCAGTGGTGGGCACCGGACGGAAGCGGCTTCCTCTACACGGAGACGACCGGGTCGGCGGCGACGCCGCACCTGTTCTTCTGCCGGCTGATCGATGGGGACAGCGCGTGTCAGGTGAGGCAGTTGACCAGCGACCCATCGTGGGATGAGCAAGCGCTGTTCACGCCCGACATGAAGGACGTGATCTTCATGTCGAGCCGCAATCAGCCCGGCCTGTTCAACACCTGGGCGGAGACTGCCCAGACGCTGGGGCTACCGAACGACTATGACTGGTTACTGATTGCGCCGCTGTTCGAAGCCGGCTACCTCCAACCAGTGGGCCAGGAATACACGGATCTGTACGAGCTGAACCTGGCGAGCGGATCGGTGCGCCGCCTGACCACCGATGGAAACGACGGGTGGATCACGCCCGAGTTCACGTGGGATCCGCGCGGGAAGTTCCTGATGTGGACCGAGAACCGCTTTGCCAACGGCTACCGCTACTCGTTCCCGCCCAGCGCGAGCGAATACGCGCAGGCGCTCCAGCAGCTCGCGGGGAGCCCATACGTTCCCAGCACAGATCTGTCGCCGAGCGGCACCGGCGTCGCCCCGCTGCCCGTCCAGCAGCGCACCCAGATCGGCACGTTCAGTCTCGGAAGCTCGCCGCCCAAGGCCAGGCGCGGACCCAAGCACCACAAGCCGAGCAAGCCGAAGCGCCGGGCCCACGCTCACAAGAAGCGGACTGTCAACTAGGGCGAACGGGCTGGCGCCCGCGCTGGCTCGCTACGGATCCTGGCGAGGTTGAAGCCCGGGACCGCGCTCGGAGGCCAGCCCGGGGCCACGGCCGGGATCGTCCTCGCCGGCGCCCGGGTCCTCGACCACCTCGGTGGACGCGATCCCGTCGGCCTCGCCGTACACAGCGCCGGATGAGTCGCTCTCCACCTCGGGCGCGAACGCGTCGCGCAAAGGATCGCCGCCGCCATCGCCGTGGCTGGCGTTTTCGATCAGCTCGTTCTCGGCAGCCTCCCAACCGTCCTGCTCGCCGCCGCCGGCCTCGTACACGGGGGCCATAGCGGGATCGTCGACCTCGTGGGGGACGGCGCCGCCGATCATGGCCGCTTCGGCTGCGGCGGCGTTCGCCTCCTTCTCGACCAGGGCGTCGTCGAAGCGATCCTCCTGCGGCCCCTGGGCGGCCGGAGTGTCCTCGGCGGCCGGACTGTCCTGAGCGACCCGGCTGTCCTGGGCGACCCGGCTGTCCTGGGTGTCCTGGGCGGCCGGATTGTCCTGGACGGCCGCACCGTCCTGCGCGGCCGGGCTGAATCCCTCCGCGGGCGCGTTCTGCACGACTGGCTCCCGCGCCGGCCGCCGCTCGGTCAGCGCCGCCACCGCGATCTCGCCCGCCCCGAACACGGCATGTGGCACCCAGCTTCGTACGCCGCCGCGCCCGCGCCACACGGCGAGCGGGACCGCGCCGAGGGCGAGGCCCGCCGCGACGTCCAGGAGCAGGTGTGCCGGCATCGGCAGCACACGTCGCAGCGCCACGTCGTGATCGCTCAGTGCGCTCGCGGCAATCGTGCCGGCGCCTGCGCCCCAAAGCACGCTCGCGGCGCGAACGTCCCGGATCCGCAGGGCGCTCGGAGCGGCGAGCATCGCCGCGCCGACGGCGTAATCGATGATGCCGTGCGCCTTGGGTGAGATGGGGGCCATGACCTAGCACTACCCCGTAGCCCGGCCTGCCATGAGGGCCGGTGCAGTCAAGCTCGCGCCTCGGGTGACCGATGGAGTCGCGATGAGCGATGTTTGGGACGAGACCGGAACCGGCGCGGCGGCGCGCGACTCCGTGGACCCGCCGGGAATGGCGGCGCTGCCGATCGGGCGCCCGATCCGCCGGCGCATCGGCCGGCGACTCAGCGCCGTGGCGCTCCTGGCGGTCGCCTGCCTCGGTCTCGCGGTCCACAAGAACCTCGATCAGTACAAGGTCACCTCGGGCTCGATGGAGCCGACTCTCCAGGTGGGCGAACGGATCGCGGTCGACCCGGGTTCGCGCAGCCCGCAGGTCGGTGACATCGTGGTGTTCCACCCGCCGGGCGGCGCGCGCGCGAGCGATCCGGTGTGCGGTTCGACCGAGCAGGGTGCAGGATCCAGGCAACCGTGCGGTCTGCCCACGTTGGGCGAATCGTCCGCCGTGTTCATCAAGCGGGTGGTGGCGGGACCCGGCGACACGATCGCGGTGGTGGATGGCCATGCCATCCGCAACGGCCGCGCGCTGAACGAGCCGTACGTCGGGACCTGCACCGACCAGGAGGTGTGCAGCTTCCCGACCGCCGTGACGGTTCCGGCCGGCGAGTACTACGTGCTCGGGGACAACCGCGGCGCGTCGGATGACAGCCGCTTCTGGGGACCGGTCCCGAGCAGCTCGATCATCGGCACCGCGGTCCGCTGCTCGCTGCTCGACACGATCTGCCACGCCCGGCGCTGACGGCCCGAACGCGTGCGGGGCGCACGCGGCGGTTTACGCGCTGTGTCGCCGGGTAGCGCGAACCCGCCGCGATCAAAACCTTGTGGAGGTGAGCCATGCCGCCCCGTGGCGTGAAGAAGGGCACCAAGCGCGCGCGACAGTACGAGCACATCAAGGAGAGTCAGCGCGAGCAGGGGGCGAGCGAGGGGCGCGCGGAGGAGATCGCGGCGCGCACCGTCAACAAGGAGAAGGCGCGCTCAGGCGAATCGCGCACTCGCTCGCGAAGCTCCACCGACGACATGTCCCCGAGCCGGCGCGGCGGCCAGCGCTCGGGAACCGCGCGCGAGAAGGGGCGGACTCGGGAGCAGCTGTACAACGAGGCGCGCAAGCTCGGGGTCGATGGCCGCTCGAAGATGAACAAGGACCAGCTCCAGCGCGCCGTCGACCGCAAGAAGTGACGACGCCGCGCCGCTCGCGGTCGGCTATTCGATAGCCGGAAGACCGCTGAGCGTCCGTTCGCGCAGTGACGCCCCCGGGTGTCGGCGCATTCGCCGCGGGTAGCGACCGCGGCGTGCCGAGCACGCAGATATCGACGAGCCAGGCCCCGGCGCGGGAGGGCCGCGGCGAGCGGCGTGCGCTGCAGGGGGAGGAGAAGGTCCGCCTCGCGCTGCTGGCCCTGCCGACGCTCGCACTGGCCCTGTCCATCACGATGGTCTCGACGTACCTGTCCGAGGTCACCCGGCGCTACACGCACCAGACGGCGCTGATTGGCCTGATCATCGGAAGCGAGGGAGTCATGGCCTGGTGGGTCCCGCTGCTCGCCGGCGCCTCGTCGGACAACCTGCGCACGCGAATTGGTGGTCGCCTCCCGTTCGTACTGGCCGGCGTGGGGCCGGCGGCGGTCGCGCTGGCGCTGATCGGGTTCGTCGGCTCGCTCGGCGTGGTCGCCGCGGTCGCGGCCGTGTTCTTCGGCTTCTATTTCCTCGCCTACGAGCCCTACCGGGCCATGTACCCGGATCTGGTCGATGAGCAGGAGGTCGCCGGGCGCGCACAGAGCACGCAGGCGCTGGCGCGCGGGATCGGAACCGGGCTTGCGCTGCTCGGCGGAGGGCTGCTCCTGAGCGTCGCCCGGCCGCTGCCGTTCGTGGTGGCGGCGGTGGTGCTGGTGGGCGCCGTGACGGCCTTCGTGCTGCTGCTGCTGCGCCACGGGCTCCCGCAGCAGCAGCGCGGCTCGGGCCAAGGCCCCCTCGCGGTGGCCCGGCGGCTGCCGGGCCTGATCCGCAAGAACCGTGCGCTGCGCGCCTACCTGTTTGCGAACGCGCTCTGGGAGTTGACCCTGGCGTCGCTGAAGGCGTTCATCGTGCTGTATCTGACGCTCGGCCTCGGGTACAAGCTGACGACCGCATCGCTGATCATCGGCGGCGTGGCGCTCGTGATCCTGCTCGGCGCCGGGGCTTCGGGGAAGGCAGGTGACCGGTTCGGCAGGGCGCGGGTGATCACGTTCGCGCTGTGGGCATATGGCATCGGCTTCCTCGTCCCGGTGTTCACCACCAGCCGCCCCGCGATCGTGGCCAGCATCCCGCTGATCGCGATCGGCGGCGGGACCGTAATGACCCTGGCCTACGCGCTGCTGATGCCGCTTATGCCCGAGGACGAGCACGGAGCGCTCACCGGCTTCTACAGCCTGTCCCGCGGCATCGGCATCGTGGCCGGTCCTGTCCTGGCCGGGGTGCTGATCGCCGTCACAGCCCACCACCCGTTCGCCTCGACGCATGGGTTCCAGGCGATGTGGATCGTGTGCGCCGCCGGGGCGTTCGGAAGCATTCCGTTCGTGCGGCGCCTACGCAAGGCGACCGACCGGGGCGCCGAGCTCGACGCGGTTTGATCAGGCGGGGCCGCGCACGGTGGCGGCGCGCCGCGCCAGTTCGTCGAATTCGTCGGGTTCCTCGGCCTCGACCGCGGCGAGGCTCTCGGGGTGCGCGAGCAGCTCGATCGCGCGCGTGGTCAGCAGCCAGCGATGGTTGCGCTCTCGGATCAGCAGGCCGGCGCGGCTCAGGCGCTGGAGGGCGATGGTGACCGTGGGACGCCGGCTGCCCACGAGCATGGCGAGCGTCTCGTGGGTTAGGGGCAGCGTCACCCACACGCCCTCCGGGGTCACCTTTCCCCACCGATCGGCGAGGATCCAGAACAGCATCAGCAGGCGAGGATGAGCGCGCGGCAGATGGGTCACGGCCTGGGTCAAAGCGAGGTTTCGCGCCCGCTGAGCGATCCGGCCGCAGATGCGGCTGGTGATCGTCGGCCAGCGCCCCGTTCGCAGCGCGAAGTTGGTGTCGAGGATCGCCAGCTTGCAGGGACGAACCACCAGCCAGTCGAGCGATATTGGCAACGGCTCGTACTCCCCGTCGGCGTCCCAGGGCCGGAAGATGTCGCCGGGCCCGAACATCTCGACGGCCGAGCGCTTGCCGACGTTGACCCTGCGGAGCAGCAGGCCGTCAAGCTGGTAGAGCCCCAGCCAACCCGGCTCGCTGAGGCGGACGATCGGCTCTGGGTTCCAGGTCGGGCCCTCGAGCTGGATGACGTGAGCCGCGCTGTGGTGGCGGGCAAGCTCGAGCTCGTGCTCAGGAATGTCCTCGGCGAGGTCCGGGTCGGCATCGAGCAGTATGGCCCGCTGCCGGGACGGCTTCAGGTCACGGACGGAACCGTGGTGTTGCGCGCTCATGGCGCGGCTGTGCAGGGAGCTCGGAGCATCAGCGGATCACCTCTTCCTGCGCGCGGATACCCCGCCACGACGATTCCACGCTCAGCGCGAGCCTGCGCAGCTCCTCGAGGTGCACCGCGGCCAGCTCCTCCAGGCGCGCAGCGCCCGAGGGCGTGAGCTTCACGTGGACGGTCCCATGCCGCTCGAGGTCGGGAACGCGCTCCACCAGGCCCGCCGCCGCGGCCCGGTCGACCAAGCCCACGGCGCTGTGCGGGCGCAAGACGAGGTACCGGGCAATCTCGCCGATCGTCGGCCCCTCCCGCTCGGGATGTCCCCGCACCGCGAGCAGAAGCTGGTGCTGGGCCGAGGTCAGCCCCGTAGCCCGTGCCTTGCTTTCGCTCCAGCGCAAGAACCTGCGCAGGCTGGTCCGTAGGTCGAGCAACTGCTCGTAGTCGTCGTTGGTGAGCTTGTTGGCAGTGGCCATGGTGGTGGGTCCCGGTCCCACTCGGCAGCAATAACGATATCGTAGCACGATGTCGTACTACGACACGTTGCGCGCGAAAGTCGGTGCCGAGCAAACACGAAATCACGCCCACGGCGGCGCCAGGGGACACGACCCATTGTGTCGGACTGCCCTGACGTCTGTTCCGCGGCTGCTCGCATCGGCGCCCGGTCGTTGCTGCACCTTCGGGAATAATCCGTCATCCAAGTGCGCGCCCACCCCGAGACAGACTCCAACGGGCGCCCCGAGCACCTGGGGGACTTCACCGTCACACCGCGCGTGCTGTTCGTATGCGCGCTGGCGCTGCCGATAGGCGGGATCGCCGCACTCGGGGCGTGGTGCCTGCTGCGGCTGATCGGGCTGTGCACGAACGTGTTCTTCTATGGGCGGCTCGCCACCCCGCTCGTGGCCCCCGGCAGCGGCCATCACTTCTGGCTTCTGGTGCTGGTCAACCCGATCGCCGGCGGACTGATCGTCGGACTGATGGCGCGCTACGGGTCGGAGAAGATCCGTGGCCACGGGATGCCGGAGGCGATCGAGTCGATTCTGACCGGCGGCAGCCGAGTCCAGCCGCGCGTCGCCCTGCTGAAGCCGATCTCCGCGGCGATCTCGATTGGCTCGGGGGGGCCATTCGGCGCTGAGGGGCCGATCATCATGACCGGCGGGGCCATCGGGTCGATCCTCGCCCAGTTCTTGCGGCTGACCGCGGACGAGCGCAAGACGCTGCTCGTCGCCGGCGCCGCGGGCGGGATGGCGGCGACCTTCAACGCACCGCTCGCCTCGGTGTTGCTCGCGGTGGAGCTGCTGCTGTTCGAATGGCGACCCCGGAGCATGATCCCCGTCGCCGCTGCCGTGGCCACGGCGACGGCAGTTCGGATGCCGCTGCTCGGCGCCGGCCCCGTGTTCGGCGTCAGCGGCCCGGCGATCCACATCTCGGTGCTGCTGCTCGCCGGCTGCGTGCTTGCGGGCCTGTTCACGGGGGTGCTCGGCACGATCCTCACGGGCCTTGTGTACGCCGCCGAGGATGGCTTCAACCGCCTACCGATCCACTGGATGTGGTGGCCGGCGATCGGCGGTCTGATCATCGGCCTCGGCGGGCTCGTCGAGCCGCGTGCCCTGGGGGTCGGCTACGACGTGATCCGCGAGCTGCTGCGCGGGCAGGCCGGGACGTCGCTCATCGTCGGGATCCTGATCGTCAAGTCGCTGATCTGGTCGCTGTCGCTGGGGTCAGGGACCTCCGGTGGGGTCCTTGCCCCGATGTTCATGATCGGCGCCGCGCTCGGCGCCATCGGCGCGCACGTCTTGCCGGCCGCGCCTGTCGGCTTCTGGCCCCTGGTGTGCCTGGGCGGCGTGCTCGGTGGTGTCATGCGCTCGCCCTTCACCGGCGTCGTGTTCTCGCTCGAGCTCACCCATCGCTGGGGCGCGCTCTTGCCGCTGCTCGTTTCCGCCTCGACCGCGTATCTGCTGACCGCGCTCGTGCTCAAGCGCTCCGTGCTGACCGAGAAGGTCGCCCGCCGCGGTTTTCACCTGACGCGGGAATACGACGTCGACCCGCTCGGGATCCTGTTCGTGCGCGAGGTGATGGACACGCTGGAGATCGTGGTCTACCGCGCCAGCGACAGCCTGCGGGCGGTGATCGTCGAGTTTCTCGAGCAGGGGCACCGGACCCGCACGCCGGCGCAGCGACAGCGGCTCTACCCGGTCACCGACCGCAAGGGGATCCTGCTCGGGATCCTCACTCGGCGCGACGTCCTCGATTACGCCATCGACCTCGAAGGCGGCAAGACGATCCCGTCGACCGTTGGAGAAGCGATGACGCGTGACTTCGTGGCCGTGCACCCAGACGACACGCTCCGCGAGGTCGCCAACCGGATGGCGCAGTCCGGCACCACGCGGATGCCGGTCGTGCCCCGCGAAGGCCAACCGCGGCTGGTCGGGATCATCACGCTGCCGGCGCTGCTCCAGGGCCGGCTGCGCGATCTTCAGGAGGAGCGCGAGACCGAGCGTGTGCTGCGGGTCGCCCACCTGCACCGGTGGCGCAGATCGCTGGTCACGCGCGTCACCGACGCCGACGCGCTGCAGACCGGGGACGAACCCCTAGCCGTGAGGCCTGAAGGCGAAGTGGACCTCGCCGGCGGCGACGGTGAGCCAGCCCGCGAGCGCGACGGCAAGCCATCCGCGGCCGATCCCGTGCATCCACGACAGACCGAGCACGCGACCCCCGAGCTGCCCGCACGCGCTGTACATCCCGAGCGGGAAGACCATCGTCCAGCGCTCGGGCCGGAACCGGGGCGGGAGCGACCGTCCGCGCCATAGCTCGGCGGCGACCAGCACCGGGATCCAGAGGCTCGCGACAGCCCAGCCGGCGAGTCCAAGCACACCGATCGGCGAGGACAGCGCAGATCGATCGAGGGTCGCGGCGCCGAGCGCGAAGATTGCCGGGGCGCCCATCACAATCCACCAATCGGGCGTCAGCTCGTGCGGAAGCAGACGAGAGCGCGCGAGCCGCCGAGCGAGGAGCGCCATGATGACCACATAGAGGGCGCCGCCCAGCGCCCACAGCACGATCGCGAGCCAGCGTAGGGCGGTGGATACGTGGGCGAGCAGGATCGCCAGGCCCTCGGTTGCGACCGTCGCGAGCAGCCATTCGGCACGCGCTCGCATCCCCACGACGCGGCGCGGGCGGTGACCGAGCTCGGCCACGATGACCAGCCACACGATTGCCCCGACGATCAGCAGGATCGTCGCAACCACTCGGCGCGGGCCCGCCGCATCCACGATCCGCGTGCCGAGCACGGACGTGTCGGCGACGAAGCCGAGTGCGGGGAAGGCCCTCCCTGGCTGCGCGGCCCGGTGGAGCACCGTGACCGGATGTCGCGTGCGCAGCACATCGATCGCCGCCAGCGGCACGAACGCCAGCACCGCCAGCACGAGCAGGACGTCTGAGATCGTGCGCAGCCCGGCCTGGAGCGCCGCGATGGACACGATCGAGGTCGCCATCACGACGTTGAACGCGCCAGACCAGGGACGGCCGTGGGGAATCGGGATGCGGAGGCTCATCGTCCGGGGTCCGCCGCCCGGCTCCGTGCGCTCATGCCTTCGGTAAGATATCGTACCGCGATATGCGTCTCGACCAAGCCGACTTCGAGCGACTCCTCGAGTTGCGGACCGGTCTGCGGCGCTTCTTGCGCTGGTCAGAGCAGCGCGCGCACGCAGCCGGGCTGACGCCCGCAAAGCATCAACTGCTCCTGGCGATCAGAGGCCACCCGGATCCCGCGGGCCCCAGGATCGGTGAGCTCGCCGACTACCTCGTGCTCCGGCACCACAGCGCGGTCGGGTTGGTCGATCGCGCCGTGACCGACGGGCTGGTCGTGCGCCGGCCCGACCCCAGGAGCAAGAGCGTCGTACGCGTCACGCTCACGCGAGCCGGGGCGGCCAAGCTCGACGCGCTGGCCGATGCTCATGTCCAGGAGCTCGCACACCTTGCGCCCACGATGCGCGCCCTGTGGCACGCACTCGAGCACTCCGACGGGGACACGCCACAGCCGGCCGCACGGACGCCCGGCTGATCGCGTCAGCGAACGAACGCGACCGGACGCGGTGCGCTCCGCCGTGGGTAGAGCGTCAGCATGGTCGCAGAGCGTTCACCCACTCCCCGGACGCCACGACCTTACAAGCGGGACGTACGGCCGTACGTCCTGATCGAGGAAGCCCGGCTGCGATGCGAGTCCCTGGCGGCGACGGCGGGGACGGAACAGCGCCGGCGGGAGCTGCGCAGGCTCCACCGCGACCTCGGCCTCTCCGGCCTGTATGCCAGCACGAACATCCCGCCCGAGACACGCCGTACGTTGCTCTCGAGGGTGCACTCCCGCTGCGACCACCTGGGTCGGAGGCGCCTCGCCAGCACGCGCGGACTCCAACGCACCGTGCGCCGTGCGGTGCGCGTGCTGAGGCACGCAGTGGTCAAGGATGGGCCGGCGGACCACCTGGAGCTGGCGCACCTGCACCTGCTGCGGGCCATGGAGTTCCTCATTCCCTTGCCGAGCCCACACCCGGCCGTCGCGCACGTCTTCCGCCCACGCCACCTGGCCTGACGCATTCCGGCTCGGCGGGCTTGTTCGGGCTCGAACGTCGCTTGTGTGCGGCGTGACCGGCGGCTTCGCGGACTGCCGCAGGCCGGCTAGACCAATGGTGAGAGCAGATGAAAGGAGTCCCAATGTTTGACATCACCGCCGGGCGCTCAGCCGGCGCCCCGCACAACCCGGAGCTCGATCCAACTCGCCCGACCCTGCCTGTCGAGGTGCGGGAGCGCGCAGTCGAGGATGTGACCGCCGGCCGCTCTGCGGGCACCGCCTGGAACACGCTCCAGGACCCGACACGTGCGGTCGACGTGGCCGATCCGCGCCGCTGAAGGACGGCGCGCTTACGCGGCCCGGCTCTGGACTCCCGGCTGAAGCTTCAGGCTGAAGTCGGAAGCCCGGGCGCTGTCGCCTGAGCGATCACGTCGCCGCGCCGGACCACACGCCGCGGGCATGGCGAGGCGTACACCCACTGCGCTGCCTCCGAGCACCAAAGGTCCACAAATCCGCGCATGTCTTTGGCTACTGGCGGGTAACGGAGCATGCAAGAACGCGGATCCGGACCGCCGCGAGAGAGCAAAGGAGGAGCCCCCGGTGAGTAAACCGCTGTCTAGTCGCCTGTTGCACGCTGTTTTCAGCAAGGTCAACAAGAACCGTGCCTGGTATGAGCTGCCGACCGTCGGCCTGAAGGCGCTCAACCTGCTGTCGCTACGGCTCGACCTGCGCGACCACAACCTGTTCGACACCGGTACGCCGATCCGGACTCACGGTCTCGAGGAGCCGCCGCCGGAGGTCCTGACCGCGCGCCAGCCGGACGGGAGGTGGAACGACCTCGAAGACCCGGAGATGGGCTCGACCGGCACCGCCTTCACCCGCAACGTCGACCCCAAGCGGATCAAGCCGGAGAAGGCGCCGCGCCTGTTCGACCCGAGCCCGCGCACGGTCTCTCTCGAGCTTATGACCCGCGACGAGTTCAAGCCGGCGACCACGCTGAACGTCCTGGCCCAGGCCTGGATCCAGTTCGAGAACCACAACTGGTTCTTCCACGGCCGCGGCCAGGAGGACGAGGTCATGGAGGTCCCGGTGGAGGACTCCGACGATTGGCCCGAGCACCCGATGCGGGTCCGGCGGACCGTGTCGGTGCCCGCCCACTCCTCGGGCTCCGGCTCCAACGAGACAAACGGCAACGGGATCGACTTCGGCAACACCGAGACCCATTGGTGGGACGGCTCGCAGATCTACGGTTCGAGCAAGAAGCGCCAGGACGCGCTGCGGACCTTCAAGGACGGCAAGCTCAAGCTCGAGGCGAACGGCCGCCTGCCCGAGGACCCCAACCAGCACGGCGTCGACTTCACCGGCTTCAACGAGAACTGGTGGTTCGGCCTGTCCTGCCTGCACACGCTGTTCACCAAGGAGCACAACGCGATCTGCGACGTGCTCAAGCGCGAAAACGCCCACTGGAGCGACCAGAAGCTGTTCGACACTGCGTGGCTGATCAACTCGGCGCTGATGGCGAAGATCCACACGGTCGAGTGGACCCCGGGGATCGTCAACACGCCGGCGCTGTGGATGGCCATGAACATCAACTGGTCGGGCGTCTTCGGCCAGACGCTCAAGGACCGCTTCGGCCGGCTCGGGAACTCCGAGATCTTCAGCGGGATCATGGGCTCGCCGCAGTCGCACCACGGGGCCCGGTTCCAGCTCACCGAGGAGTTCATCTCGGTCTACCGCATGCATCCGCTGCTGCGCGACGACTGGAACATCTACGACGTCCACAGCGGCGAGCTACGCGACCAGCGCCAGTTCGTCGAGGTCCAGGGCAAGTACACCCGGCCCTTCATGGACAACTGGGAGATCCCGGACCTGATCTACTCGATGGGCGTCGAGCATCCGGGTCAGATCTGCCTGCACAACTATCCGCGGGCGCTCCAGCGCTTCGAGCGGATCGACGGCGAGCTGATGGACCTGGCCACGCTCGACATCATCCGCGACCGGGAGCGCGGCGTCCCTCGGTACAACGACTTCCGCGAGGAGATGCGGATGCCGCGGATCCGCTCGTTCGAGGAGCTGACCCACAATCCGCGCTGGGCCGAGGACATCCGCCGGGTCTACAAGGGCGACATCGACAAGGTCGACCTCCAGGTCGGCATGTACGCGGAGCCACTGCCTCCGGGCTTCGGCTTCTCGGACACGGCCTTCCGGGTCTTCATCCTGATGGCCTCGCGGCGGCTGAAGTCTGACCGCTTCTTCACGACCGACTTCCGGCCCGAGGTGTACACCGAGACCGGAATCAAGTGGGTCACGCACACGAAGCTCAAGGACGTGCTGCTGCGCCACTACCCGGAGCTCGAGCCGGCGCTCGACGGGCTGCCCAACGCATTCCTGCCGTGGAATCGCGTCTCGCCCGACGGGACCCGCAAGAGCGGCGCCCAGAACCGGATGGAGGGCGTCAAGAAGGCGCTGGCTGCAATCAACGCATGACCGCCACGGAGTCCTCACCGACGACCCAAGCGGCGGCCGGTGCGGCGGAGGCCGGGGGCGGTCTGCCCTCGGCCTCGCTGCCCGAGGCGTTGGCGATCCTCGTCACGGGCGTGATTCCGGCGCTGGTGCGCGGGCTGTTCGTGCCGCGGCGCTCGGCGATGAAGCTCCTGACCGCGATCGGCGCCGAAAGCCGGACGGTCTCGGTGCTCTCGGGCGTGCGGCGCAAGCACGACGGCCAGGGCGTGCGCCTGCTCGGCGGACGCATCGTCGTGCTGTGGGGCGAGGGTGCGATCAAGGAGGTGCTCGACCAGTCGGCCGATGCCTATGCCGGCGACTCGGGCGCGAAGGCCAAGGGCATGTCGCACTTTCAGCCCGACGCGGTGACCCTGTCCCGGGGCGAGGAGTGGCGGGATCGCCGTGCGTTCAACGAGGCGGTGCTGGCCACGCCCGAGCGCGTGCACCCGTTGGCCGGCCGGTTCTTGGCGGTCGTGGGCGAAGAGATCGAGCGCCTTGGCCTTGCCGGCACCCTGGCGTGGGAGCAGTGGGAGCGCTTGTTCGACCGCATCAGCTTGCGCGTGATCTTCGGCGACCAGGCCAGCGAGGACCAGGAGCTGACGGGGCTCCTCGAGCAGCTGATGGGCGAGGCCAACCGCCTCGTCGGCCTCAGCCACGACGACGCGTATTACGAGATGTTCGCGCGGCTCGAGCGCTACGTCAGCGACCCGGGCCCGGGCAGCCTCGTCTCGCGGATCGCGGAGGCGCCACACACCAGCATCACGCGCGTGACGCAGCAGATCCCACACTGGATGTTCGCCATGCGCGACACGCTCGGCGCCAACGCCTACCGAGCGCTGGCGATGATCGTCAGCGATCCCGCCGTGGAGCAGCGGGTGCGGGCCGAGCTCGGCGAGGTCGAGGTGATCGACCCCGCCGCCGTCGCCGGTCTGGGCTATCTCGAGGGCTGCCTGCAGGAGGCTATGCGGCTGTGGCCGACCTCGCCGCTCCTGGCGCGCGAGACGACGCGTGAGGTGACGCTCGCCGGCGAGCGCCTGGAGGAGGGCACGCAGGTGATGCTCCTGAACGTGTTCAACCACCGCGATCCCGACCATGTCGAGGACGCGGATCGGTGCAAGCCCGAGCGCTGGAGCGACGACGCGCACGATTACCGGTTCAACCACCTGAGCAACGGCTCGCAGGATTGCCCGGGCGGGCCGCTCGTGTCGCTGCTCGGCAAGGCGGTGCTCGCCCACATCCTCTCGCGCTACTCACTCGACCTCGAGCGTCCGAAGCTCGGCGAATCGGGATCGCTGCCGCGGAGCTTCGACTTCTATGACGCGTGCTTCACCCTGCGAGAAGGGGGTGCCTCATGAGCGTGGCCACCGAAAGCCGGCAATCCGAGCACAGGCCTGCACCGACCGGATCGCCCCGGATCGACACCAGCCGCCTGGAGGAACTGTCGCGGCGGGTCGCCACCTCCGAGGGCGAGCACGAGGCCATGGAGGTCGAGAACCCGGCCACGGGCAACCTGCTGGGCACGGTTCCGAAGTGCACGGGCGAGGACGTCGAGCTAGCGGTGCGCCGAGCTCGCAGCGCCCAGGCGACCTGGAAGCAGTCGAGCTTCGACACCCGCCGGAAGGTCCTGCTGCGCTTCCACGACCTGATCCTGGACCGCCAGGACGCGATGCTCGACGTCATCCAGCTCGAATCGGGCAAGGCGCGCCGGCACGCGTTCGAAGAGATCATGGACGTGGCCATGGTGGCCCGCTACTACGCCCGCACGGCCGAGGGCTATCTGCGCACGCACCGCCGGCGCGGAGCGTTCCCGTTCCTGACGGCGACCTGGGAGAACCACCACCCGGTCGGCGTGGTCGGGGTGATCGCGCCCTGGAACTATCCGCTGACGCTCAGCATCAGCGATGCCGTCCCCGCACTCGCGGCCGGCAACGCGGTGGTGATGAAGGTGGACTCGAAGACCCCGTTCAGCGGGCTGATGGCGGTCGAGCTGATCGAGGAGGCAGGGCTCCCGAGCGGGCTGCTTCAGGTGGTGACGGGCTCCGGCTCGGAGCTCGGTCCGGAGCTGATCGACCGCGTCGACTACATCATGTTCACCGGAAGCACCTCGGTGGGACGCAAGGTGGCCAGCCAGGCCGCCGAGCGCCTGATCCCGAGCTCGATGGAGCTCGGCGGCAAGAACGCGATGATCGTGCTCGAGGACGCCAACATCACGCGCGCCGTCGAGGGGGCCGAGCGCGCGATGTTCTCCAACGCCGGCCAGCTCTGCATCTCGATCGAGCGGCTGTACGTGCACGAGAAGATCGCTGATGAGTTCATCGACAAGCTGGTCGCGCGGGTGCGCAAGATGCGCCTCGGCTCCGGGTTCTCCTACGAGTGGGACATGGGCTCGCTGACCGGTGAGGATCAGCTCGAGACCGTGCGCGAGCACGTCGACCAGGCGACGAGCAAGGGCGCGAAGGTGCTGGCCGGCGGCAAGGCGCGGCCGGACATCGGACCGTACTTCTACGAGCCCACGATCCTCGCCGAGGTCAACGAGTCGATGTCGCTGTTCGCGGACGAGACGTTCGGCCCGGTCGTCGCGGTGTCCACGGTCGCCACCGAGGACGAGGCCGCGGAGCGGGCGAACGCCAGCGACTTCGGCTTGAACTTCAGCGTGTGGACGGGCGATGTGGCCCGGGGCCGGCGCCTGGCCGAGCGCCTGCAGGCGGGTACGGTCAACATCAACGAGGGCTACATCTCGGCGTGGGGCTCGGTCGACGCCCCGATGGGCGGGATGAAGGCCTCGGGACTGGGACGCCGCCACGGATCGCACGGGATCCTCAAGTACACCGAGGCGCAGACGGTCTCGGTGCAGCGGCTGATGCCACTGGCGCCGCCGCCGCTCGTGGGCCAGCGGGTCTGGACCAAGGGGATCACCCTCGGGCTGCGGGCGCTGGCGCGCATACCCGGCGTGCGCTGAATCGCCGCTACGGGCGCCCGGGCTCAAGTGCGGGGCGGTAGCGGTCGATAGAGGCACTGCACCAGACCCAGGACCCATGAAGGGGCGCAGCAATGAGCATCGTCGATCAGATCACGGATAACGGGCACGTCGGAGTCGACTCCGACGGGCGGATCACGCTCGAGCTGCCGCTGAGCGAGGCCGAGGCGCTGCGCACGTGGCTGCTGAAGCCGGCGGCGGACGGCACCACGTCGCTGGACGACCCCGTCCTCAACGGGGTGCTGACCAAGCTGGCTCGCTCGGTGGACGTGGTCCGCGCCACGGTCAACGTGCGCCGCGAGCTCGAGCAGGTGGGCCTGGACATCGCGCACCTGACCGACGAGCAGGTCCGCGAGCTGGGTCGCCGCGTGGCCGACGCCACGCACCCCGGCATCCGCAGCTGATCGCCGCGGCGGGGCGCGCGCTCGTCGCGAGCGCGCGACAATTCGCCGCATGTCCAGCACCCTAGAGAGCGCCGATACGGGCTCGTGGTTCCCCGTACCGGAGGAAGCCGAGCTTCCACCGGGACTTCGAAGCCTGTTCGCGAAGGCGCGGGAGCGGCTCGGCTTCGTCCCGAACGTGTTTCGCGCGTACGCCTTCCGGCCCGAGCGCCTGAGCGCCTGGTTCGCGCACTACCGGCAGTTGCACGAGCCGACCGAGCACTTGAGCGCGGCCGACCGGGAGATGATCGCGGTCGTGGTCAGCGCCGCCAACGGCTGCCTCTACTGCCTCGTGGCGCACGGGGCGGCGCTGCGGGAGGAGCTGGCCGATCCGGTTCTCGGCGAGCGGATCGCGTTCGACTGGCGGCGGGCCGGGCTCGACGCGCGCAGAGCGACGATCTGCGCATACGCGGAGAAGCTGACGCTGCGTCCGCGCGAGGTCGAGCGAGCCGACCTCCAGGCACTGCTCGACGTCGGACTCACGCTGGAGGAGGCCTGGGACGTGGCTGAGATCGCCGCCATGTACAACCTCACGAACCGGATGGCGATGGCGACCAACATGCTGCCCAACCCGGAGTACAGCGCGCGGGCGCGCCCGGTTGCGAAGTCGCCGACCGGCTAGCGCGCGCTCCAGCCGCTCCAGCGCCCCACGTCGATCGCGAGCACCGCACCGCTCGCCCGCTGCTGCGGATAGCGCTCCGCGAGCAGCGCCACCGCCTGGCGTGCCTCGTCGCACTCCGGGTCGAGCACGCGTCCGCGCCCGTCCGCGCGGACCCACCACAGCGCGCTCCAGTCCGCGTCGTCGTAATGGTCGGCGAGAACCGCTACCGCGGGGTTCTGGCGAACGTTGTCCAGGCGGCGCAGGGCGGTGGTGCGCTTGGGCTTGGCGTCGACTGCGCTGTAGATGCGATCGTCCTCGACCGCGAAGGCGATCGGCACCAGATGCGGACGTCCGGCGGCGTCGGTCGTGGCCAGGCGAGCGATCCGCGCGGCCGCGAACCGGCGACGGGCCTCGGCCGGCGTCACGCCTCGCCGGTGAGCTCGGCGATCGCCGACTCCCAGTGCTCGAGCGCCTGCTCGACGCGAGCCCGTCCGGCCGACGGGATCCAGCGGATGACGCGGCGGCATCCGGCGGCCTGGAGCTGCTCCAGCACGTCCGCCTTGGCCGGGACGCCCATCACGATCAGGTCGATCGGCCGCTCGGCCCGGGCGCGCAGCTGCTCCCAACGTTCGATGAGGTCCTCGGCGCCGCGCATGTAGTTCGGAAGCCAGGCGTCGCCGAACGCCAGCACGCGGTCGAGCACGGTCGGGCCGTTGCCGCCGACCAGCACGGGCGGGTGCGGGCGCTGCGCCGGCTTGGGCCAGGACCAGATCCGCTCGAATTCCACGAACTGCCCGTGGTAGCTCGCCTCGTCCTGGGTCCAGATCGCCTTCATCGCCTCGATCCGCTCGTGCATCAGCCGCATCCGGGAGCGCGGGTCGGTGCCGTGGTTTCGCATCTCCTCGCGGTTCCAGCCCGCGCCGACGCCGAACTCGAACCGGCCCCCGGACAGGTGGTCGATCGACGCCACCTCTTTGGCCGTCACGATCGGGTCGCGCTCGACCACCAGGCAGATGCCGCTCCCCACACGAAGGCTGGAGGTCGCCTCGGCCGCGGCGCTCAGCGCCACGAACAGGTCGTAGGTGTGGCAGTACTTGCGCGGAAGGTCGCCGCCGCCGGGCCACGGGCTCTCGCGGCTGGCGGGAATGTGCGTGTGCTCGGCGAACAAGAGCGCGTCGTGTCCGTGCTCCTCGACCAACCGCGCCACGACACCGGGGCTGAGCGCGTCGTGGGTGGGGAAGTATCCAATTCCGAACTGCATCGGCGGCGCGAGTCTACGCGCGTGCCCGTGCGCACGCGGCGCGTTCGTGTCAGCAGCCGCGGAGCAGGGTACTCGCGCGGCGAGACAGCACTCCGATGAGGTGCAGCAAATGGCCAAGGACCTCGAGGTGAGCGCACTCGAGGCGCTCGCGCCCCAGGAGCGCGAACGGATCGAGCCGGCGTCCCCGCCCGCGCACGCCGAGGTGATGAAGGCGGTGCTCACGCGGGAGCGCTTCAGCGATCCGGACTGGATCTTCGAGCGAAAGCTGGACGGGATCCGCTGCGTGGCGATCCGCGCCGACGGGAACGTGCGGCTGCTCTCACGCAATGACCTCTCGTTGAACGCCCGGTATCCCGAGGTGGTGGATGCCGTCGCCGGCGAGCGGTGTGAGGCGTTCGCGTTGGACGGGGAGGTCGTGGCCTTCGAAGGCTCGCGCACGAGCTTCGCCCGGCTCGCCGAGCGGGGACACCGGCCGGTGGCGGTCTTCTTCTACGCGTTCGACCTCACTTGGTTGGACGGCTACGACGTGCGGGGCCTGCCCCTCCGCGCGCGCAAGCGGCTGCTCCGCGCCACCGTGCGCGCCGGAGGAGCGCTGCGGGTGACGCCGCACCGCAACGGCGCCGGCGAGGCGATGTTCGAGGAGGGGTGCCGGAAGGGGTGGGAGGGCGTCATCGCCAAGCGCGCGGACAGCCCTTATGTCGCCACGCGGGCGCGCGACTGGCTGAAGTTCAAGTGCGAGCAGGGGCAAGAGCTGGTGATCGGCGGCTACACCGCCCCGCGCGGCTCGCGCGTGGAGCTCGGCGCGCTCCTCGTAGGCGTGTACGAGAACGGGCGGCTCAAGTACGCCGGCAAGGTGGGCACCGGCTTCGACAGCGCCACGCTGCGCGAGCTGGGGGGGCGCCTGCGCACGCTCCGGCGCGAGAGCTCGCCGTTCGCGGATGCCTCCGCGATCCGCGAGCGGGGCGTGGTCTGGACCGAGCCGGCCCTGGTCGCTCAGGTGGGCTTCACCGAGTGGACCAGCGCGGGGCGGCTCCGCCACCCGCGCTTCTTGGGGCTGCGCGAGGACAAGGCGCCCGCCGAGGTCGTGAGGGAGTGAGCGCCGTTCGCGCGAATGAGACAGCGGATCGCCTGTGTATCGTGGGGTGCGCGTGACGACGATCGGCGCGAACACGCTGGGCAGGCTGGCCGAGCGGTCCTTCGAGACGCGGGGCGACTACCCGGCGCTGCTGTTCGAGGGGCGGTGGTACAGCTCCGGGGAGCTGTTCGAGCACTCGTGCCGGATCGCCGCCGGACTGAGCGCGCTGGGCATCGCCCAGGGCGACCGGGTGATGGTCACGATGTCGAACTGCCCCGAGGTCCAGGTCGTCTACCAAGCCGTGTGGCGCGCCGGCGGCGTGGTCACGCCCGCCACCTTCCTGCTCTCGCCCGAGGAGCTCACGCACGTCGCCGCCGACTCGGAGGCGTGCGCGGTCGTCACCACCTCGGAGTTCGCCGCGAAGGTGCGTGACGCGGTGCGCGGACTGGACCACGTCCGGTTCGTGATCTCCACCGGAGCCGAAGGCGAAGGCGAGCGCATCGTGCCCCTGTCTGAGCTGGCGGCGGCGGAGGGCGGACCCATCGTTGCGCGCCGCGACGAGGACCTGGCGGCGCTGCTGTACACGGGCGGGACCACGGGTCAGTCGAAGGGCGTGATGCTCTCGCACTCGAACCTCTGCTACTCGGGCCGCTCGGCCTACCAAGCCGGGCACGCGCCGGGCGTGATCCGGTCGCTGATGACGCTCCCGCTCTCACACGCCTTCGGGCTGCTCGTGACGATCACCGGCATGCACCACGAGGAGCAGGCGAGCGCGGTGTTGATGCGCTGGTTCAACGCGGGCGCGTTCCTCGAGCTCATCCAGGAGCACCAGTTGCAGACGACCTCGGTCGTTCCCTCCATGCTCCAGCTGCTGCTCGGAGAGTCGCTCGAGGATTACGACCTCTCCTCGCTCGCCTACATCAGCTCAGGCGGGGCGCCGCTACCGCCCGAGGTCGAGCAGGAGTTCAAGCGCCGGGTGCCCTCGGCGATGATCCGCCAGGGCTACGGGCTGACCGAGACCGCGGCGCTCGTCTCGAGCAACCCGGTGGGGCGCGAGCGCACCGGATCGGTCGGGCTGCCGGTGCCGGACACCGAGGTGCGGATCCTGGATAAGGAGGGGCGCGCGGTGGCGCCCGGGGAGCCCGGCGAGGTCTGCTGCCGTTCGCCCGGGGTGATGCAGGGCTATTGGCGATCGCCCGAGGCCACAGCGCAGGCGCTGCGGGACGGATGGCTGCGCACCGGCGACATCGGCTACCAGGACGAGGACGGCTACCTCTACATCGTGGATCGCAAGAAGGATCTGATCATCCGCGGGGGCTTCAACGTGTATCCACGCGACGTTGAGGACGAGCTGGTCGAGCATCCGGCGGTGCAGATGGCGGCCGTGGTCGGGCGGCCCGACGTCGTCCACGGCGAGGAGATCGTGGCGTTCGTCGCGCTGGGCGAGGGCGCCGAGGTCGCGGCCGAGGAGCTGATCGCGTGGGCGCGCCGGCGCATCGGGGCCTACAAGTACCCGCGCGAGGTCCACTTCGTCGACGCGGTGCCGCTGACCACGGTGGGGAAGATCGACCGCAAGGTGCTGCGGGCCCGGTTGGTCGAGGCGGGGGCTGCGGCGGATTGATCGATATTGCCCCCTATGCGGGCAAAATCGATCACAGATGACAGCTAGGCCCGGCGGGGGGCGAGGTCGAGGTCGCCGCTCTCGTAGGTGACCTCGATCGGGCCGAGGATGACCCGGCGCGGACCGGCTTCGACCCTGCCGGCCACGTGGGCTCGCAGGCCCGTTTGGGCGGCCAGGTGGACCACGTCCGTGCCGGCCCCCGGTGCGCAGTAGACGGCGAACCCCACGCCCATGTTGAACGTGGAGTAGGCGGACCGCGGCTCCAGGCCGGACTGCGTTGCCAGGAAGCTCAGCACCTCGGACGGGTCGGGTAGCTCGTCGATCCGGTAGGTGAGCTGGCGGGGCGGGCGCATCAGCTTGAGCAGCCCGTGGCCGGTGATGTGGCTCAGGTAGTGGACGGGTGCGCCCTCGCGCTGCAGCGCGGCGACGAGCCCGGTGTAGATCAGGCTGCGATCGAGCAACGCCTCGCCGAAGCCCCGGCCGCTCGGGAGGGGGGTGCGATAACGGTCGGGGAGGCGATCGGCCACACGGCGAGCAAGCGAGGCGCCGTTGGCGTGAAGCCCATTGGAAGCCACGAGCACGATCTCGTCGCCGGGGGCGAGCTCGTCACCGAGGATCGGCCGGCCGCCGGGCACGAGACCCACCGCGCTCCCGGCCAGCTCGATGTCGTCGGCTCCGACGAGGCCGGGAAGGGAGGGCGACTCACCGCCGCCCCAGGTCGCCCCGGCGTCGGCGCATCCAGCGCGCCAGCCGTCGACGAGCTGGGCGCTTCGCTCGCGGTCCTCGTACCAATCCGAGGAGCCGGTGGCGAAGTAGGCGTTGACCACCAGCGGCAGGGCGCCCACGCAGCAGAGGTCGTTGACGATCGCGGCGACGGTGTCATAGGCCACGGCGTCGAACCGGCTTATGCCCAACTCATCCTCGACCTGACGGGCGATCACCGACTTCGTCCCGAGACCCTCGAGCACGAACGCCAACGTCTGGCCTCCGAGCTCGAACACGAACGCCGGCTCGCCGCGCGACTGGTCGAGTGCCCGGCCCCCTCGCTCAGCGAGGAGCGCCGAGGTGGCGAGGGCGGCGGTGAGCGCGTCGCGCTTGCCGGCGTCCAGGGTCGCGTAGTCGACCCCGGCCTCGCGGTACGCGGAGCTCGCTCGTCGAGGTGGGTCGCTCATTGGACCGGCCAAGATATCGGCGGGTGCGGCGGGCCGGGCTGCGGGCCCGTCAGCGCGATGACGGCTAGGCCGACGGCTAGGCCGGTGCGAGGCGCTCGAGGCGGGCGAGCAGCGTCGGGCCGGGCTGACCCTGCAGGCCGAGTGCGGTGCGCAGAGGATCGCCACATGCGCTCAGGGCCAGGACGAGCGTCCCCGCAAGGATCCTGGCCTCCGGCTTGCGCTCGCTTCGACCGGGTAGACGAACGGAGAGTGAGCGAACGAGAGGGTGGAGAGCGATGACAATGGACACGATAAAGGAGATCCTGTCTCGCGCGGCACAGGAAACCTCGAAAGGCGTCGAGAAAGGCGTGGAGGAGAGCAAGCGCGAGGGGGGTCCCTTGTCCGGCATGCGCGGCGTCGCGGCCGGCGCCGGCGCGGCAGCGCTCGCCCCGCTCGCCGCCAAGGGAATCGGCAAGCTGGTCAAGGGCGCCGTCCCCGACGGCCTGACCGACATCGCCGACAAGCTGACCGGCGCGGTCGGCGATTCGAGCGGACCGGCCGGCGCGGTGACCGATGCCCTGAAGAGCGCGCTGCCCTTCGGCGGCGGCAATGACGGCGGCGGCAGCGGCGGGGGATCAGGCTCCAAGGACACCGTTCCGGGTGTGGGCAAGGGCCGGCGGATGCCCGTCCAGCAGGCGGTCGACATCGGCGCGCCGATCGAGACCGTCTACAACCAGTTCACCCAGTACGAGCTGTGGCCGAACTTCATGCACCGGGTCACCGACGTCACGCAACGGGACCAGTGCACGATCGCCTTCTCGACCAAGATCTGGGGCAAGAAGAAGGACTTCATCGCCCGAATCGAGACCCAACGGCCGAACGAGCGGATCAAATGGAAGGTCGAACAGGGGATAGCCCACACCGGCGTGGTCACCTTCCACGAGCTCGGCCCGAGGTTGACCCGGGTCCTGGTGGGACTCGACCTCGAGCCGGGCGGGATGCTCGAAAAGGTGGCCCGCGGGCTTCGTCACGTCAAGCGAGCGGTTCGAGGGGATCTCCACCGCTTCAAGGCCTTCATCGAGGTCCAGGAAGTCGAGACCGGGGCGTGGCGCGGCGTGATCGAGAACGGCAAGGTCGCCGAGAAGCACGACAAGAGCTACGACAAGAGCCGGGAGTACTCCAAGTTCCAGGACGTCTTCAAGGGTCCCCGCGCCAAGAAGCCGACGCCGAGCAAGTCGAGCTCCTCGTCTTCTTCTGGCAGCGGCGGCCGGTCGAAGAGCCGAAGCGCCAGCTCGAGCCGCAGCTCCGGCGGGTCATCGTCTCGCTCGGGCGGGTCATCGTCTCGCTCGGGCGGGTCATCGTCCCGCTCGGGCGGGTCATCGTCCCGCTCGGGCGGGCAGAGCCGCAGCTCTGGCGGGCAGACCCGCAGCCGAGGCTCGCGCAACGGCAGCTCCGCGAGCTCGGGCGGGTCGTCGTCTCGCTCTGGTGGGTCCTCGTCTCGCTCTGGTGGGTCCTCGTCTCGCGGCCGGTCGAGCGGTTCCGGCGGCAACCACTCCGAGGGCCGGACCCGGACGGGCCGGCGGAGCTAGACGCATGGCGATCGACACCCGTCGCGTGATCCTGGCCGCAGTCGAGGCGGCGTTCGACGACGTCGCCTCGGCGGCGCCCAAGGCGGTCAAGAAGGGCGGCCGCGGGCTTCCCGCGGGGCGGGCGTTCCTGCTCGGCGCCGGCATGATGACCGCGGCCCGGCTGGCAACCGGTACGCGCGGCCGCCAGTTGGTCGAATCCGCGCAGGAGCGCCTGGCGCAGTACGTCGAGGACGGCGCGGGCGAGTAGTCCCGCGGCGCGCGCGAGCCCTCCCGCGGCGAGCGAGTAGTCCCGCGGCTCAGGCCCCGACGCGCTCGTTGCCGAACATCAGCACCCTGCGCTCGATGTCGAAGGTCACCTTCTCGGCCTTCTTGAACAGCGACACCAGCACCTCTGCATCCTCGGCGGTGGGACGGAGCACGTACTCCTCGACGCCATGGTCGAGGATCAGCTGGATCGTGAACGCGCCGGGAGCGCCCCGCTCCCGCTCGCTCCAGGTGGCCTGGTAGTCGGTGACCTCGCGGACGGCGAACGCGCTCTCGGTCTGGCGCTCACGCTCGGGCTTGCTGGGCATCGTGCGCGGATACTACGCGGTCAGGGCGCGCTCGAGGCGGCGACGCGCCTCGCCCAGCGCCACGGCGTGCCGGCGCAGGTCGCGCCACGGGTCGCCGTCGCGTTCGAGGCGGCCCGGGACATCCGCGATCGTGAAGCGGTCGGGGACGATCTGTGGGTCGGACAGCTCCTCCCAGTGCAGCGGCGTGGCGACCGGGGCTCCCGGACGGGCGCGGACCGCATAGGGCGCCACCGCGGTATGCGCGTACGCGTTGCGCATCACGTCGATCAAGATCCGTCCGCCGCGCTTGGCCTTGCGCTGCTCCACGGTGAACAGCTCCGGGTGGCGGGCCTCGGCCAGGTCGGCCACGCCGCGGGCGAACTCGCGGACCGCGTCGAAATCCGCACGGCGCTGGAGCGGCACGAGCACGTGGTAGCCGCGCGAGCCACTGGTCATCGCCCACGGCTCGAGTTCGAGCTCCCGCAGCACCTCGCCGATCGCCCGGGCGGCCCGGGCCACCTCCGCCACGTCGTCTCCCGAGGGATCGAGATCGAAGATGATCCGGTCCGGGCGGTCGAGCCGGTCGGCGCGGCTGAGCCAGGAGTGGATCGTGATCGCGGCCTGGCCCGCCAGGTAGACCAGGTCGGCGGCCTCGCTCGCGACCACGTGGTCGACGGTTCCGCCCTTCTTGGCGACCTCGACCCGCCGTATCCACCCTGGGAAGTGCTCGCTGGCTCGCTGCTGCATGATGCGCTGACCCTCGATCCCATCCGGGTAGCGCTCGAGGTTGAGCGGGCGGTCGACCAGGTGCGGGAGCATCGCGTCCGCGACCCGCTCGTAGTAGTGGGCCAGATCCGCCTTGGTGACTGCATCCGGAAACAGCGCCTTGTCCGGGCGCGAGATCTCGACCGTGCGCCGCCCGGCGCGTATGGCCACCGTCATCGCCGATCGGCGTCCGGCGGCTGCGCGGTGACCTCGTCGGGGACCGCACGGCGCAGCGCCTCGAGCCACGTGGTCGAGGGGCTGTCGCTGGGTGCGCGCCAATCACCGCGCGGCGAAAGCGACCCTCCCGAGCCCACCTTGGGCGCGTTGGGCACGGCCGAGCGCTTGAACTGGCTCGTGCGGAAGAAGCGGTCCAGGAACACCTCGAGCCAGTGCATGATGTCCGCCAGCGAGTACTCGTTGCGGCGCTCGGCCGGGACCAGGTCCGGCCAGATCCCGCGGCCGCGGTCGTGCCAGGCGTGGTGGGCGAGGAACGCCACCTTGCTCGGCGAGTAGCCGAAGCGAAGCACGTAGTAGAGGAAGAAGTCCTGGAGCTCGTAGGGGCCGACCTTGCTCTCGCTGCCCTGCCCGGGCACGTCGGAGTCCTCGCCCGGGATCAGCTCGGGGGAGATCTCCGTGTCGATGACCGACCCGAGGACCTCGCCCGCCTCCGGGCTGAACTGCTCGGTGTCGATCGCCCACCGGAGCAGGAATTGGATGAGGGTCTTCGGAACCGAGGCGTTCACGTTGTAGTGCGACATCTGGTCGCCCACGCCGTAGGTGCTCCAGCCCAGCGCCAGCTCCGACAGGTCCCCGGTTCCCACCACCAGCGCGCGGTGGTAGTTGGCCAGGCGGAAGAGGTGCGAGGTGCGATCGCCCGCCTGCACGTTCTCGTAGGTGATGTCGTAGACCGGCTCATCCTCGGCGGCGGGGTGGCCCAGGTCGCGCAGCATCTGCGTGGCCGAGGGCCGGATGTCGATCTCGGCCGCGCTCACCTCGAGCGCGTCCATCAGCGCTCGCGCGTTGCGCAGCGTGAGCTGGCTGGTGGCGAAGCCCGGCATCGTGTAGGCCAGCACGTTCGAGCGCGGCAAGCCGAGCCGGTCCATGGCCCGCGCGCACACGATCAGCGCGTGGGTCGAGTCCAGCCCACCCGAGACGCCGATCACGACCTTCTCGATCCCGGTGGCGCGCAGCCGAGTCTCGAGCCCCCGAACCTGGATGTTGTAGACCTCCTCGCAGCGCTCTCTGCGCCGGTGCGAGTCGGCGGGCACGAACGGGTACCGGGCGACCGCGCGCTCGAGCGGGACGTGCTCGGCGCCCATCTCGAGATCGAACTCCACCCGTCGCATTCGCCGCAGCGCCTCGCGATGGTCGTGGATCGCGTCTCCGTAGCTCGTCATGCTCGAGCGGTCCGAGACGATCCGGTCGAGGTCGATGTCGGCCAAGATCACCTGATCGCCGAGCGCGAACCGCTCGGCCTCGGCCAGCAAATCGCCGCGCTCGAAGATCATGGCCTGGCCGTCCCAGGCCAGGTCGGTGGTCGACTCGCCCATCCCGGCCGCTGTGAAGATGTAGCCGGCGATAGCCCGGGCGGACTGCGACCGGCACAGCATCCGCCGGAAGTCGGCCTTGCCCACGGTGATGTTGCTGGCCGACAGGTTGGCGATGACCGTCGCTCCGGCCATCGCCCCGTAGCAGCTCGGGGGGATCGGGACCCACAGGTCCTCGCAGACCTCGACGTGGAACGTGAAGTTGGGCACGTCGCGGCTGGTGAACAGGATGTCCGAGCCGAACGGCACCGTGTGTCCGAGCAGCTCGAGCTCGGGCCGGACCACGTCGCGAGTGGTGCGGAAGTAACGCTTCTCGTAGTACTCGCGATACTCGGGCAGGTAGCTCTTGGGCACCACGCCGAGCAGCCGGCCCCGATGCATGACCACCCCGGCGTTGAACAGCCCGCCCTCGGCCGCCAGGGGAGCGCCCACGGCGAGCACGCTCGGTAGATCCTCGGTCTCGGCCCGCACCTCCTCGATCGCCTCCAGCACCGCCCGCTGGAGCGCCTGCTGGTGGAACAGGTCGTCGATCGAGTAGCCGGAGAGGCCGAGCTCGGGAAACACCACCACGGCCGCGCCCGCCTCGGAGGCTTGGCGGGCGAGCTCGATCGCGCGCCGGGCGTTGAACGCGGGGTCGGCGATCCGAACCTCCGGCACGGCTGCCGCCACGCGCACGAAGCCATGGGCGTACAGCGAGTCGAAGGGGGTGGAGTCTGTGGAGCTCATAGGTGCCGCGATACTGGATACTCCCCCGTTGGGTATCACGGAATCATGGCTGGTGAACCGGAAACCGTGCCGCAGACCGATTCGCTGCTCGAGGTGGTCGAGAGCCTGAGCTCCCGCGCCGAGGCGCGCGGCGAGCACTGCGTCTCGCTCTCGGAGCTGAGCGAGGTCGTCCAGCACACCGATCTGACCGACGACGACGCCCAGGCGCTCCAGGAGATGCTCGAGAGCCGGGGGGTCGACGTCAGCGACGACTGCGGGCGCAGCGGCGTCGAGCAGACGAGCTACTCGAACGGCGAGCTGGCCCAGCACACGACCGACGCGATGGCCCTGTTCCTCCAGGAGGTTCGCCGTCACCCGCTGCTGACGCGGGCCGAGGAAGTCTCGCTGGCCAAGCTGATCGAGCGGGGTGACCTGGAGGCCAAGGAGCGGCTGATCAACTCCAACCTGCGCCTGGTGATCTCGAATGCGCGCAAGTACCAGGGTCACGAGCTGCCGTTGCTCGACCTCATCCAGGAAGGGATCTTCGGGCTGATCCGCGCCGCCGAGAAGTTCGACTGGCGCCGGGGCTACAAGTTCTCGACCTACGCCACGTTCTGGATCCGCCAGGCCATCCAGCGCGCGCTGGACAACCGCGCCCGCACGATCCGGATTCCGGTGCATCTCGGCCAGCGCGAGCGCAAGATCGCCCGCGCGCAGTCGGAGCTGGCGGCGCGGCTTGGGCGCGACCCGAGCGACGAGGAGATCGCCGCGGAGGCCGAACTATCAGCGGAGGAGGTGGCCGAGGCGCGCGAGGCCGCGCGGGTCGTCACGAGCCTCGACCGGCCGGTAGGCGAGGAGGAGGAGACCTCGTTCGGCTCCCTGCTGCCCAGCGGCGAGCGCGGCCCGGCCGAGGAGGTCGACATCCTGCTGCGCGAGGACGCGCTCCGGCGCGCGCTCGAGCGGCTGCCCGAGCGCGAGCGCGAGGTGGTCAAGCTCCGATACGGGCTCAACGGGAACGCCGATCCCACGCCGCTCAGCGAGACCGGCCGGCGGCTGGGTCTCTCCCAGGACGCGGTGCGAAAGCTCGAGCGCCGCGCACTGGCGGAGCTGGCGACGAGCCGCGAGCTCGAGGGGTTGCGTCCGGCGGCGTGAGGCGAGCCGGGTGCCTCGGCGTACTGGCGGCGCTGCTCTGCGGCGCCGGCGCCGGCGCCGGCGGTGCCGCGGGCGCCTCCAGCCCGTTGCCCGGCGCCGTCGGTGCCTCGGGCGTATCCGCGCCCTTGCCCGGCGGCATCCTCCCGGGACTCGGCGGGGGCGGCGGGCCACCGGATCCGTACTGCACGGGCTCCTACGGGGGTCGGCCGGCGCGCGCCGCCGGCCCGCTCCGCTTCGGGATCGATCCGGGCATGTCGGGCACCGCCGGCGGGGTCCAGCTTCCGAGCGTTCCCGACGACGCGGCGCGGGACCTCGCCGAGGTCCGGGCGCTCCGCCCGGCGGACCGCCAGGTGGTGGTCAGGCTGAACCGCCTGATGTGGTCAGACGGCGAGGCCGGCATCCAAGCTTTCCGGCAGATGGTGGCGAGCTATACCCGCGCCGGGTTCGAGGTGGAGCTCCAGGTCCGCTACCACCCGGCCTCGGGGCAGGCCGGGAACATCGCCGCGTGGGTCGCGTACGTCCGCCACGTGGTGGACGTGTTCGGCGCGAACCGGCGCGTGGTGGCGATGACCATCACCAACGAGGTCAACGTCACGTTCTCGCCCAACACCTCCGACGGGTACTACTCCGGCGCCGAGGACGCCCTGATCCGGGGAATCGAAGCGGCTCAGGCCGAGGCCGCACGTCGCGGCTATCGCCAGCTTCGCTTCGGCTTCACCTACGCCTACCGGTTCTCGCCGGCCGGCGACGCCTCATTCTTCTCTTACCTGGGGACCCACGGCGGCCGCGCCTTCGAGCGGGCCCTGGGCTTCGTCGGGCTCGACTTCTATCCGGGGTCGATCTACCCGCCGGTGATGGCGCCCGGCGACAGCTACCGGGCCGAGCTCGCGCAGGCCGCCGGCGTGGTCCGTGACTGCCTGGCCCCGAAGGCCGGGATCGGCGCCGGCATCCCGATCTGGATCACCGAGAACGGAGTGCCGACAGGCGTCCTCTCTGAGGCCCAGCAGGCCGCGGCGCTCGAGCAGCTCGTCCGGGCGGCGCACGACTACTCCGGGACCTACGGGATCACCGACTACCGCTGGTTCAACCTGCGCGACTCCACCGAGAGCCCGCCGGCCACGCTGGTGGGGCCTACGTTCGCGTCCGACGGGCTGCTCCGGGCTGACTACGGCGCCAAGCCGTCGTTCGGCGCATACCGGGCCCTGATCGGGGCGCTCGGGCGGCGGGCGCCGGGCAGGGATGCCCGGCGCAACCGGCCCCACGGATGACGCGCGCGCGAGCGCGCGGCCCAACCTACCCCCCAGCGAACCCCGGCGCCGGGACCCGCTCGGCGGTCCGCGACGCGGTCTCCTCCGCCCACGGCGTGGTGGTGAGGAAGCCGAGGACCAGGATCGCCGCGCCGAGGACGCCCACGACCCACCAGCCGGGATGGGTTGCGGCCGCGAAGCCGGGGCCGAGCGCGCCCGTGATGGTGCCCCCGGCGATCGCGCCGATCACCGCCACGCCCAGCGTCATGCCGACCTGGCGGCTGGTCGAGGCCACGGCCGCGGCGACGCCGGCCTGCGAGGGCGGCATGCCCGAGACCGCGGTGTTGCTGATCGGCGGGTTGACCATGCCCGCCCCAAGGCCGAACACGAAGTAGGCGCCGAGCAGGTAGCTGGTCGGGGTGTGGGGGGCGAGCCGGGTGAGCATCATCGCGCCGGCGAGAACCGCCGCGCCGGCCAGGACGAGCGACGGCCGGGCGCCGCGAGCGCCCACCAGGCGCCCGGAGGCCGGGGCGGCCACGAAGATCATCGCGGCCATCGGAAGCATGTACAGGCCGGCGTGCAGGGGGGAGAGGTGGCGGACCTCTTGGAGATATAGGGTGTTTAGGAACAAGAAGCCCCCGGTGGCGGCGAACGCGCAGACCGCTATCGCGTTGGCGCCGGAGAACGGGGCGCTGCGAAAGAAGCGCATCTCGAGCAGCGGCTCGCGCCGGCGCAGCTCGAACGGCACCAGCGCCACGAACGCCACCGCCGCCACGGCGAACAGGGCGATGATCTCAGGCGAGGTCCAGCCGGCCCGAGGTCCCTGGATGATCGCGAAGGTCAGCGTGGCCAGCGCCACGACGATGAGCCCCTGGCCCACCGGATCGATCCGGCGCGGGCGCTCGGCGCGCGACTCGGGGACAAACAGGGCGGTCAGTGCGATCGCGGCTATCCCCACCGGGAGGTTGACCACGAACACCGCGCGCCAGCTGACGGCATCGACCAGGATCCCGCCGACCACGGGACCGAGCGCCATGCTCACCCCGAATGTCGCCCCCCACACGCCCATCGCCATGGCCCGCTCGCGCGGGTCCTCGAACACGTTGCGGACGATCGACAGCGCGACCGGGTTGAGCATCGAGCCCCCGATCGCCTGGACCACGCGGGCGCCGATCAGGAAATCGAGGCTGGGAGCCACAGCGCACAGCGCCGAGCCGGCCGAGAACACCACCAGTCCGACCTGGAAGGTCCTCCGGCGCCCCACCCGGTCCGCCGTGGAGCCCGAGAGCATGAGCAGGCTGGCCAGGACGAGCGTGTAGGCGTCGATCGTCCACTGGAGCCCCGAGACGGAGGCGTGCAAATCGCGCCGGATGGCGGGCAGGGCGACGTTGACGATCGTCGTGTCGAGCCCGACGATCAAGAGGCTCATCGAGCAGACGGCAAGGACCAGGAAGCGCCGCCGGCGGCTCAGCTCGCATGCCTCGGATTGGTTGCTCACACAACCGAGACTAGCCGTGGCGGCCCCGCGCAAACGCGGCCGGCGACGGATGCCGTCCGCGTAATCGGTACCATTGCCCCGACTTCCCCGGGGGGGTAATCGCGTGAGTACACCAGACAACGCCCAATCAGAGGGGCCGTCGGCGTTCCCGCAAGCCGCTGAGCTCGAATTCCGCAGCGTTTCCAAGCAGTATCCGGGGCAGCGCCAGCCGGCTATAAAAGAGCTCAGCTTCCACGTCGGCGCCGGCGAGGTCTGTGTCCTCGTTGGCCCGTCGGGCTCGGGCAAGACGACGGCCATGCGGCTGATCAACCGGATGATCGCGCTGAGCTCGGGAGACATCCTGCTCGGCGGCCGCAGTGTCCTGCAGCGCCAGCCGACCGAGCTGCGCCGCGAGATCGGCTATGTCATCCAGCAGATCGGGCTGTTCCCGCACCTCAGCGTCGCCGACAACATCGCCACTGTTCCGCGGTTGCTCGGCTGGGACAAGCGACGCACGCAGGCGCGCGTGACGGAGCTGCTCGAGCTCATCGGAATGGATCCGGAGGAGATCGCTCCCCGCTATCCGGCTCAGCTGTCCGGCGGGCAGCGCCAGCGGGTCGGTGTGGCGCGCGCGCTGGCCGCCGACCCGCCGCTGATGCTCATGGACGAGCCGTTCGGCGCGATCGATCCGATCAACCGGAACCGGCTCCAGGACGAGTTCCTGCGCCTTCAGGCGCAGGTGCGCAAGACGATCGTGTTCGTCACCCACGACATCGACGAGGCGATCAAGATGGGGGACCGGATCGCGATCCTGCGCCAGGGCGGGGTGCTGGCGCAATACGATACGCCCGAACGCCTCCTCACCGACCCGGCCGACGAGTTCGTGGCGGAATTCGTCGGCGCGGACCGGGCGCTGAAGCGCCTCGGCCTCTCAACCCTGGCCGACGTCGACCTCCTTCCCAGGAACGGCAGCGTGAACGGCCACGACAAGGTCGCGCTGGAGACCACGGTGCGCGACGCGCTGTCCCAGCTCATCGCTCACGGCGGGCACCCGCTCACCGTGGTGGGCGAGGACGGTCAGGTGGCGGGCATCGTCACCCTCGAGCTGCTCGGCGGTGTCCTGGCCAACGGCCAGCTCTCCGAGCGTGAGGTCGTCGAATGAGCTTCGTGCTCGCCGCGGGCGGCCCGGTCATCCCGAGCTTCGGCGGCGGCTCGTCGTTCAGCTGCGAGCGCAAGAACGGCCTCTTCTGCACGGACTGGTTCAGCCGAAACTGGGGCTCGCTGCTGTGGCCCGCGCTGCGCCAGCACATCGTCCTGACGCTCATCGCCGTGGCCATCGGCTTTGCCATTGCGACCACGCTGGCTCTGATCGCCTACCGCAACGGCTGGGTCGAGCGGCCGGTGATCATCGTGACCTCGATCCTCTACACGATCCCGTCGCTCGCCCTGTTCGAGCTGCTTGACGGAGTCCCGGCGCTCGGGCTCAGCCGAACCACGGCGGAGGTGGCGCTCGTCTCCTACACGCTGCTCATCCTGTTCCGCAACACGCTGACCGGGCTGCGCGAGGTGCCCGCCGAGGTCCGCGAGGCCGCGGCCGGAATGGGGATGAAGCCGATCGAGTCGCTGCTGCGCGTCGAGCTCCCGCTGGCCCTCCCGGCGATCATCGCGGGGTTGCGGATCGCCACCGTCACGGTGATCTCGCTCGCGACCGTCGCCTCGCTGGTCGACAACGAGGGCCTGGGCGTCCCCATCCTCGACGCCGTGGCCAAGAACGTATTCAAGACCGAGCTCATCTCGGCCGGCGTGCTGGCCGTGCTGCTCGCGCTCGTCGCCGACGCCCTGCTAGTCGGCCTCCAGCGGATCCTGACCCCGTGGACCCGGGCCTGAGACAGCCATGCACAACTTCATCCAGGCATTCCACTTCATCGCCCACGACGGCCAGCTGAACGGGATATCGGGAGTGCCGACGCTCGTCTACCTGACGCTCGAGACGCTCAAGGTCGCGGCGATCGGCATCGCCATCTCGCTCGTGATAGCGCTTCCCATCGGGGTGTGGCTCGGCCACATCCACCGCTTCTCCTTCCTGGCCATCAACTTGGGCAACATCTGGCGTGCGCTGCCGAGCCTGGCGGTACTGGCCATCGGCGCGGCGCTGCTCGGGATCGGCCTCGATAACGTCGAGCTCGCGCTCGTCGTGCTTGCCATCCCTCCGATGATCACCAACGCCTACGTGGCCGTGGACGGCGTCGATCGCGAGACCGTCGACGCCGCGCGCGGCATGGGCCTGACCGAATGGCAGATCCTGCGCCAGGTCGAGCTGCCGATGGGCGTGCCCCTGATCTTCGCCGGCATTCGCACGGCGTCGCTGTTCGTAATCTCGACCACCACAATCGCCTCGCTGACCGGCTACAGCGGCACGCTGGGCGACATCATCAACAACGAGGCCAGCTACCGCCTGCCGGGCGTGCTCGGTGCTGCTTACATGATCGCCGCGCTCGCGCTCGTGATCGAGGTGCTGCTGGCTGGCGTGCAACGCGCCCTCACCCCGCGCGGGATCAAGCTGGCCCGCGGCGGCGAAGACGCGTCGGCAGCCTTCACGCCGCTCGTCACGGAAGCGGCGTAACCCCACCACTCCGAAGTCAACTAACTCAGGAGAACACATGAGGAGAACCTCACACTGGAAGACCCTCGTCGTGGCGCTCGCGCTCGTGACGACACTGGCCGCGTGCGGCAGCTCGAAGTCGAGCAGCTCGAGCGCGTCGAGTAGCGGATCGAGCGCGTCGTCGAGCTCGGCCGCCGCGTCGAGCGGACCCGGCAAGGGCAAGCCACCGATCGTGCTGGGCGACAAGAACTTCGACGAGGAGTACCTGCTCGGCGCGCTCTACCAGCAGGCGCTGGAGGCCAAGGGCTATACGGTCACGCTGAAGGGCAACATCGGCAGCACGGAGATCATCTGGAACGCGCTCAAGAGCGGACAGATCGAGATGTATCCCGAATACACGGGCACCCTGCTCGCGACGATCGCCGGTGACAACAAGCCGCCCAGCAGCGCCCAGGACACATTCAACAAGGCCAACGCCTTCGTCCAGAAGAACGGCTTCACGATGCTGCAGCAGACGCCGTTCTTCGACGCGGACGCCCTCGCGGTCAAGAACGCGTACGCCCAGCAGCACGGACTCCACACGATCGGCGACATCGCGAAGCTGGGGAAGGTCACCTATGGTGCGCCGGCCGAGAACCGCACGCGCTACTTCGGGCTCGTCGGACTGGAGCAGCTCTACGGGCTCCACGACCTGCAGTTCGTTCCCCTGGCCGAGGGCCTGAACTACAAGGCGCTCGACTCCGGGCAGGTGACGATCGCCACGGTGTTCACCACCGACCCGCAGTTGCAAGGCGGCAAGTACACCGTGTTGGATGACAGCAAGAAGCTGTTCGGCTTCCAGAACGTCGCCCCGGTGGTCAAGGCGAGCCTGGTCCAGAGCGAGGGCCCCGCTTTCGCCCAGACGGTCAACAAGGTCAGCTCGCTGCTGACGCTGCCGGCGATCATCAAGATGAACGCGGCCGTGCAGCTCGACCAGCAGTCGCCGGCCACGGTCGCGCACCAGTTCCTGGCCGCCAACGGCCTGGCCTGAGCCGAAGGATCCCGAGGTTGGTCGCGATTATCGCGACCAACCTCGGTCGCATCCATAGCGCGGGTGCCGGGACGCCCCTGGCCTGTCAGAGTTAGGCGTCCGAGATTGTCCGAGATTCGATGGGCGACAAAGTGACCGGCACGACCACGCCTGAGCCCGCCGGGGTCTCGGTCCTCGGCAAGCCGGTCAACCGGTCGTTCAAGCGGCGCTGGCGCGGCGGGCCGGGGCGCCGCGCCGGCAAGCACGCCGACGAAGGCCACGACCTGGGCGTGCTCGGGGGCCTGGCGGCGCTCAGCCTCGATGCGCTGTCGAGCGTCGCCTACGGCCCCGAGGCCATGGCCCTCGTGCTGGTGGCGGCAGGGGCCGGCGCGCTGAAGGACGTCGTGCCGCTGACGCTGGTGATCACGGCGATGCTCGTGCTGCTGATCATCTCCTACACGCAGGTGATCGCAGCC
This sequence comes from uncultured Solirubrobacterales bacterium, assembly GCA_963818675.1. GTDB lineage: Bacteria > Actinomycetota > Thermoleophilia > Solirubrobacterales > Solirubrobacteraceae > Palsa-465. Next base: position 98,363 of record CAWFTE010000003.1, on the reverse strand, counting down.
CACCCGGACGGCGGCGGCGCCTACGCGGTGGCCAAGCGCAACCTCGGAAAGTGGCCGAGCCTGCTCGCCGCGGCGTCCCTGGTCGTCGACTACGTGCTGACGGTGGCGGTCAGCCTGGCGGCCGGGGCGGCCAGCCTGGCCAGCGTGTTCCCCGCGCTCTCGCACCACCTGCTGCTGGTGTGCCTGGCCGGGCTCGTCCTCCTCACCGCGGTCAACATGCTGGGGATCAACGAGTCGGCCAAGCTGCTGATGCTGCCCGCGGCGGTGTTCCTGATCAGCATGTTCGCGATGATCGCGCTCGGGGCGGTGAACTTCCACCCGCACGTGCACATCGGCACGCCCATGAAGCTGCCGGTCACGACAACGCTGGGAATCGTGCTCCTGCTCAAGGCGTTCGCGGCCGGCTGCTCGGCCGTCACGGGCGTGGAAGCGATCGCCAACGGCGCGCCGGCGTTCCGCGAGCCCAGGATCAAGTACGCCCAGCGCACCGAGGTCTCGTTGGGAGTGATGCTCGCGGTGATGCTGGTGGGGATCTCGTTGCTGATCCACGGCCACGGCATCCAACCCCGAGGCGGCGTGACGATGCTGGCCCAGGTGACCGCGGGCGCGTTCGGCAAGGGGTGGGCGTTCTACGTGTCCAACCTGGCGGTCACCGCTGTGCTCGGCCTCGCCGCCAACACGAGCTTCGGCGGATTGCCGGTGCTGATGAGCCTGCTGGCTCGGGATCACCGTATGCCGCACGTCTTCTACCTGCGAGCGGAGAAGCCGGTCTACCGGATCGGGATCGTGGCGCTCGCGCTCGCGGCGGCGGCGCTGCTGGTCGCGGTCAACGCAGACACCGAGCGGTTGATCCCGCTGTATGCGATCGGAGTGTTCGTCGGCTTCACGATCTGCCAGATCGGCTTGGTCCGGCACTGGCGGCGCGAGCACCCGCCGAAGTGGCAGCTGCGGGCTGTGCTCAACGGCACCGGGGCGGCGATGACGGCCGTGGCGGTACCCGTATTCCTGATCTCGAAGTTCCTCGAGGGCGCCTGGGTGGTGACGATCGCGGTGCCGCTGCTGATCCTCCTGTTCGCCAACACCGAGTCCTACTACGCCAAGGTGGCCAAGGAGCTGAAGCTGGGAAAGACGCCACCGCACCCGCGCAAGCGCGAAAGCATCGTGGTGGTCCCCGCGTCCACCGTGAACCTGCTCACCGAGCGAGCGATAAGCGCGGCGCTATCGCTGGGCGAGACGGTGGTGGCGGTGGCCGTGGCCGGCGACGAGGAGGACTGCGCGGCGATCAAGCACGCCTGGGACGAATGGCGCAGCGGCGTGCCGATCGAGGTCCTGCTCGATTCGCACCGGTCGCTGATCCGCTCGGTGCTGCGCTACGTCAAGTCGATCGAGAACGAGGATGCGACGATCACCGTGCTGATCCCGGAGATCCTGCCCCGCAGGCGCCGCCACGAGATCCTCCATAACCAGCGCGGCCGCCTCCTGGCCGCGGTCCTGAAGGCCCGCACCGACGTGGTCATCGCGACGCTGCCGTTTCATATTCACGACTAACCGGCCTGACGGGCCTGACCGGCCTGACCGGGGCTTGGGCGTCAGAGGGGGCCGCGAGCCTGACCGCGGCGGCCCGATCGACCGGTGCGCCGGCTGAGCTCGCCGTCAGGTGCTCCTCGTGGCCCGGGCGCAGCACGACGATCTCGCCGGGGGCGTGGTCGAGCACCCAGGCCACGTCATCGGCGTCGAAGCCGGGGTGCCCGTGCGACGCGGCGGCAACCACGATCCAGTCGAAGCGCTCGGTCTGGATCGCCTGGCGCAGCGCGTGGCGGTAGCTGCGACCACGCTCGATTCGAGCGTCGACCGGCACCCCCGCCTCGCTGGCGCGCTGCTCGATCGCCTCCTGGAGCGGCAGGCAGACTCCGGACTGGCGGGGAAGGGGCGCCTCGAGCGGGAGGTTCAGAGGCACGCGAGCCAGGAACACCGGGACCAGGGTTGCGTCCTCGGCCATCGACAGGCGCAGCGCGGTATCGAGCGCCGGCTTGGAGAGCGCGCCGGCGATGAACGGGAACAGGATGCGGTGAGGGCCCGGGATCGACGCCCCCGCTCGCCGCCGTCTCGGGCTGCGGAGCTCGAGCGAGGCGAGGACGGCGAGCGCGACCGCGAACACCAGGACGAGCGCGATCAGGATCGGGGTCATTGGGTCCTCCGAGTTCGATCGGCCACGATCCGCAGATCGACGCCGGGGAGCAGCTCGATCAAGCGGAAGGGCAGCGCGGACTGGGTCAGGCGTCGCCAGGCGGGCCGGGCCTTGGGCGTGCCCATCAGCACGTACGTCGTGCCGCGATCGCGGGCCACCTGCTGGGCGGTGCGCGCGACATCGTCGCCGCGCTCGATCAGCAGGTGAGCGCCCAGCACGCTGGCCAGGCGGCGCAACGCGTCGAGCTGCTCCTGCTCCTCGGCGCTGGGGTCGTGGTCGGCGACCCACAGCAGGTCGAGCTCGCCGCCCAATCGCTGGGCGGAGCGCCAGGCGCGCCGGACCACGCGCTGGGACTTGGCCTGCGGCGTTACCAGCGCCAGCAGGCGCTCGCCGATCGCCTGCGGAACCGTCGCCTCGAGCAGCCGATCCTCGCGCGGCCGGGGGGCCTTCTCCGGGGCGGGCAGGCGCTTGGCCTCGACCTCCTCGGCCACCTGCCGGAGCGCCACCTCGCGCAGCGCCGAGAGGTTCTCGACCTTGAAGAAGTTATCCAGCGCGGTCTGCACGCGCTCGCCCGGATACACCTTGCCCGCCCGCAGCCGCTCGATCAGCGACTGCGGCGTGATGTCGACGAGCACGATGTCATCGGCGTGTCCGAGCACCGAGTCGGGCACGGTCTCGCGCACCCGCACGCTGGTCAGCTCGGCCACCTGGTCGTTGAGGCTCTCCAGGTGCTGCACGTTGACGGTCGAGAACACGTCGATCCCGGCCTCGAGCACGTCCTCGATGTCCTCGTAGCGCTTGGTGTGCTCCACGCCCTTGGCGTTGGTGTGGGCGAGCTCGTCGATCAGCGCAAGCTCGGGCGAGCGGCGCAGGATCGCCGGGAGGTCCATCTCTTCCAGCATGGTGTCCCGGTAGGGCATTCGGCGACGCGGGATCAGCTCGAGCCCTTCGGCCTGGGCCACCGTCTCCGCGCGACCGTGCGGCTCCAGGTAGCCGATTACCACGTCACGGCCTGCCTCGGCTTCGGCTTGTCCCTCGCGGAGCATCTGGTAGGTCTTGCCCACGCCGGCGGCCATGCCCAGGAATATCTTGTAGTGGCCGCGGCGAGGCGCGTGCGTGGTGGCTGGCGAGGGCGATGGGGTTTCGGCTGGCATGGGGGCCGCGTAGGTGATTGTCACGCTCCGAGGACGTTGTGGACGATCAGGTCGATCAGCTTGATTCCGATGAACGGCGCGATGACGCCGCCCAGGCCGTAGATCCACAGGTTGCGCCGTAGCAGCGCGCTCGCCCCGATCGGCCGGTAGCGCACCCCCTTGAGCGAGAGCGGTATCAGCAGCGGGATCACGATCGCGTTGAACACGATCGCCGAGATCACGGCTGACTTGGGCGTGCCGAGGCTCATGACGTTGAGCACGTGGAGTGGGCCCTGGCCGTCCTTCGACGTGGGGTAGGTGAACAGGAAGATCGCGGGCAGGATCGCGAAGTACTTGGCCACGTCGTTGGCGATCGAAAACGTGGTCAGCGCGCCGCGCGTGATCAAAAGCTGCTTGCCCACCTCGACGATCTCGATCAGCTTCGTCGGGTTCGAGTCGAGGTCGACCATGTTGCCCGCCTCGCGCGCGGCCTGAGTGCCGGTGTTCATGGCCACTCCGACGTCCGCCTGGGCGAGCGCAGGCGCGTCGTTGGTGCCGTCGCCGGTCATCGCGACCATCCGGCCCTGCGCCTGCTGTTCGGTGATCAGCGCCAGCTTGGCTTCGGGCGTGGCCTCGGCCAGGAAGTCATCGACGCCCGACTCCTCGGCGATCTTGGCCGCGGTCAGGCGGTTGTCGCCGGTGATCATGATCGTGCGGATGCCCATCTGGCGCAGGTGGTCGAAGCGCTCGCGCATCCCCTCCTTGATCGTGTCCTTGAGGTAGATCACGCCCATGACCTGCGAGTCGCGCGCGACCGCGAGCGGAGTGCCGCCGTCGCGGCCGATCCGGTCGAGCACCGGCTGAAGCTCGGCCGGCGGCCGGCCCCCCTCGTCGCTCACGAACGAGATCACGGCATCGCCGGCGCCCTTGCGCAGTTGCGTGCCGTCGAGGTTGACGCCGCTCATCCGGGTTTGCGCGGTGAACGGCACGAACTCCGCGTGCAGTGAGGCCATGTCGTGCTCGCGGATGCCGTACTGCTTGGCCAGCACCACGATCGAGCGTCCTTCGGGCGTCTCGTCGGCCAGCGACGCGAGCTGCGAGACCTCCGCCAGCTCGGCCTCCGAGACGCCCGGCATCGGGATGAACTCCGAGGCCAGTCGGTTGCCGATCGTGATCGTTCCGGTCTTGTCGAGCAGCAGCACGTCCACGTCTCCCGATGCCTCGACCGCGCGGCCGGACAGGGCGAGCACGTTCCGGCGTACGAGCCGATCCATCCCGGCGATCCCGATCGCCGAGAGCAGAGCGCCGATCGTCGTGGGGATCAGCGCGACCAGCAGGGAGATCAGGGTGGTCTCCGAGATCGGGGTGTGCGCGAACAGTCCGAACGGCCGGAGCGTCGCCACCACGACCATGAAGATCAGCGTGAGGCCGGCGAGCAGGATGTTCAGCGCGATCTCGTTGGGGGTCTTGCGCCGCGCGGCGCCCTCGACCAGCGAGATCATCCGGTCGAGGAAGGAGTGCCCCGGCTCCTGTGTGATCTCGACCACGATCCGGTCCGAGAGCACGCGAGTGCCGCCGGTCACCGCGCTGCGGTCACCGCCCGACTCGCGGATTACCGGGGCCGACTCGCCGGTGATCGCCGACTCGTCGACCGAGGCGATTCCCTCGATCACGGTGCCGTCGCCCGGGATCAGCTCGCCCGCCTCGACCACGACCACGTCCCCCCTGACCAGCTCCGAAGCGCGCTTGATCGTCCCGTCCTCGAGCGTCGCCGTCGTCTCCTGGCGCATCGTGCGCAGCGTGTCGGCCTGGGCGCGGCCCCGGCCCTCGGCGAACGCCTCGGCCATGTTGGCGAAGATCACCGTCAGCCACAGCCAGACCGCGATCGTCAGCGCGTACCACGCCGGCTCTTGTCCTGCGCCAAGCGGACGGCCGCCGAAAACCTGGATGAACCAGGTGACGGTGGTGATCACCGCGCCGATCTCGACCACGAACATCACCGGGTTGCGGATCTGCACCCGCGGGTCGAGCTTCAACAGGCTGTCGAGCAGCGCCCGGGTGACGATGTCGCGGCGAAACAGCGAGATGGCCCGGCGCTCGGCCGGCGCGGTGCTGGGTGGTGGCGCGGTCTTGGTCTCGATCGTCATCGGCGAGAACCGGTCAGGCGGTCGAGGGCCAGGTTGAGCCCCAGCACGTTCACCCCCGGCTCGCCCGAGAAGCCGAGGCCGCGGCCGTGGGTGTAGGTTGAGATCAGGCTGAGCACCCTGGGCATGGGAAGCCGGCGCACCGCCGCGATCCGGTGAGCCTGGATGTCGGCGTTGGCCACCGAAATGTCAGGATCGATGCCCGAAGCAGACGTGTTGGCCGCGTCCACCGGCACCCTGGCTGCGGTCAGTCCCGGGTCATAGGGCTGCTCGAGCTTCAGGTAGGCCTTGACGTTGGCCGAGATCGCCTTCTCGGTCGCGATGCTGTTGGGGCCGAGGTTGGAGAACGTGGTCGCGGCGGCGTTGTAGGGAGGAGTGGTGGCCGAGGGGCGGGTTTGGAAATAGCGCGGGCTGGCGCCGAAGCTCTGACCGATGATCTTCGACCCAACGAGCTTGCCGTGGACGTAAATCCTCTGGCCGTTGGCGTTACCCGGAAAGGCAACCTGGCTCACTCCGGCGATGAGGAGCGGATAAACGATCCCGCAAAGCAGGGTGAAAACGACGATCCCGATGGCGGAGGTGATGATGTCGCGTCGCATGTGTGTCAGTAGAGGTGATGGGTGACGCCCTGGACGATGGGGCCGAGCAGCAGGGCGGGGAAGAAGGTGAGCGCGCCGACCAGCACGATCACGCCAATCAGCAGGATCGCGAAGGTGAAGTTGTCGGTGCGCATGGTTCCCAGGCCGGCGGGACTGATCCGCTTGCCGGCGAGCGTGCCGGCCACGGCGAGGGTGAACAGGATCGGGGCGTAGCGGGCGAGCATCATCGTCCCGCCGCCGAGGAGGTTGGCGAACGTTACGCCGTGGGCGCCGAGGTTCCCCGGGTTGGGTTGGATGTAACCGGTGTAGCCCGCGAATGCCGAGCCGTTGTTGTTGGCCTGTGACAGGTAGGCGTAGAAGGTCTCGGAGAAGCTCTGGGGGCCGGTGGCCGCGGCCGAGATGGAGGCGCGGCCGGCATGGCTGGCCGTGGCCAGCGCGGTCGAGAACAGGGCGGCCAGCGGCGTGAACAGCAACCCGATCGCCACCAGCTTGATCTCGCGCGCCTCGATCTTCTTGCCCAAGTACTCGGGCGTGCGGCCCACCATCAGCCCGCCGATGAACACCGCGAGCAGGACGTACAGGAGGATCGAGTACAGCCCCGTGCCGACGCCCCCGAATATCACCTCGCTGGCCGACAGGTTGGCGAAAGGCACCGCACCGCCGATCCCGGTGAACGACTCGATCGCGCTGTTGACCGCGCCGCACGAGGTGGCGGTCGTCACCACGTCGAACAGGGCCGACCCGGCGATCCCGAAGCGCTGCTCCTTGCCCTCCAGGTTCCCGCCGGCCGAGCCGTGGATCACCGCGGTGTGCAGGCCCGCGGCGTGCTGGGCGGGCGAGCCGTGCGCCTCGGCGACATAGGCCACGATCGCCGCGCTCAGGAACATGAACAGCACGACCCCGTAGATCGTGTAGCCCTGGCGCCGGTTACCGGTCATCCGCCCGTACATGAAGATCAAGGCCGCCGGAATCACCAGCACGGCCAGCATCTCGACCAGGTTGGTGAAGCCACTCGGGTTCTCGAACGGATGGGCGGAGTTGGTGTTGAAGAACCCGCCGCCGTTGGTCCCGAGCAGCTTGATCGCCTCCTGCGAGGCCACCGGCCCCATGGCGATCTGCTGGGGCAGGCCCGTGATGCCGTTGAACGAGACGTAGTGCGAGAAATTCTGGATCTCTCCCTGGAAGACGAACACGATCGCCAGCACGAACGCGATCGGCGTGAGCACCCACAGCACGGTGCGCACCAGGTCGAACCAGAAGTTGCCGAGGCTCTTGCCGCTGCGCCCGACGATCCCGCGGATCAGTGCCACTGCCACCGCGATGCCCACGCCGGCCGACAGGAAGTTCTGCACGGTGAGCCCCGCCATCTGGCTGAAGTAACTCATCGTGGTCTCGCCGCCGTAGTACTGCCAGTTCGTGTTCGTCAAGAACGACGAGGTGGTGTTGAACGTGACGTCCCACGTTGCAGAGTGGAAGTGCTGCGGGTTCAGCCCGGTCCAGTTCCACAGCGTCTGCGTGCGCAGGATCGCGTACAGGAGCAGCCATCCGGCGAGCGAGAAGATGATCAAGCTCTTGGCGTACGCCTTCCAGTCCTGCTCTCGCGCCGGATCGACGCGCATGATCCGGTAGAGCAGGCGCTCGGGCGTTGCGAACAACGGGTCGAGCAGCGTGCGCTCGCCCGCGTAGACCGCGGCCATGTAGCGGCCGAGGGGGAGCGCGAGCGCGGTCAGGATCAGCGCGAAGGCGAAGATCGTGAGCCAGCCGAGGAAGGTCACTAGAACTTCTCGCCCCGGATCAGCGCGTAAAGGAGGTACACGCCCACCAGCGCCGAGACGACGAGCCCGAACACGTCGGCCGCGCTCATATCCGCTCGATCCCGTACACCATCGCGAGCAGCACCGCGAACACCGCAAAGCAGATCAAGATCGCTATGACATCCATGCCGAACATCGTCGGCGCCGGCCGGTCAAGAGGGCATGCAGAAACGGGCGTCCGGCATGAAGATGTTGTGAATACGGGGCCTCGTTGGGTCGAAGCTATCCCGCGAACCGGTAACCGACGCCCGGGTCGGTGCGGATGAACCGCGGCCCGATCTTGCGCCGCAGGTTCGCGATGTGTGCGCGCAGGACGGTGGTGTCCTCGGCGTAGCCGGCGCCGCGGACCGCCACGAGCAGGTCGCGGTGGGTCATCAGCCGTCCCCGGTTGCTCGCCAGCAGCCGGAGCAGCTCGAACTCGGTTGGCGTAAGGTGGACCTCGCTTCCATCCACGCTCACCGTCCGGCGCGCGAAGTCGATCTCCAACCCGTCCGCGGTGATCAGCGCCTCCTCGCGCCCGGGCGCGGTCCGGCGGAGGTTGGCCTGAAGGCGCGCCACGAGCTCACGCGGCCCGAACGGCTTTGTCACGTAGTCATCGGCGCCAGCGGCGAGCGCCCGCACCTTGGCGTCCTCCTCGCCCACCGCCGAGAGCACGATGATCGGCATCTCGCTCCACTCGCGCAGGCGTCGGCACACCTCGACGCCATCGCCGTCCGGGAGCACCAGGTCGATGATCGCCGCCTGGGGCCCCTGCACCGCGGCCACGTCGAGCGCCTCCTCGGCCGTTGTAGCGGGCAGCGCCTCGAAGCCGGAGTCGCGCAGGATCACCCGGAGCGCCCGGAGGATCTGCGGCTCGTCGTCGCAGACGAGGACGCGCGGCCCGCCGCTCACGCCGGAACCGGCGCCACCGCGGCCGGCTCGATCGGCAGCGAGACGACGAAGCTGGTCCCCTGGCCGGGCAGCGACTCGACCGCGATCGTCCCGCCGTTGCTCTCGACAAAGCCCTTGGCGATGGCCAGCCCGAGGCCCGAGCCGGTCCAGGTTCCCGCCTTCGCGCCGCGGTAGAACGGCTCGAAGATCCGGGCTCGCTCGCCCGGCTCGATCCCCGGGCCCTGGTCGACCACGCGGACGACGGCACGGTCGCCGATCCGCTGCAGGTGCACCGACACCGGCAGCCCGGCCGAGTAACGGCGGGCGTTCTCGAGCAGGTTGGCGAACGCCCGCTCGAGCTGCGCCGCGTCGGCCCGGACCTCGGGCACCTCGGGGTCGATCGACAGCCGGACCTCCCCGGCGTCGCGGCTCGGGCCCTCGCGCGCGGCGAGCAGCACGTCCTCGAGCGAGACCCACTCGCGCCGCGGCTCGGCCGTGCCCGCCTGGAGCTTGGAGAGATCGAGCAGCTTCTCGACCAGCGAGGCCAGGCGGGTCCCCTCGTCGACCACCGCTTCGCTCAGCTCCGATCGATCCTGGGGCGTGAGCGAGTCGGTGCCGAGGGCATGGCCCGCGGCCACGATCGCGGTCAGCGGCGTGCGCAGGTCGTGGGAGACCGCGCGCAGGAGCGCGGTCTTGACATCGTCGCTGCGCCGGAGCGCGGCCGTCTCCACCGCCTCGGCCTGCATCGCGTCCCGGCGCAGTGCGATCGCCACGAGGGCGCCGAGGCCGGGCACGACCTGGGTGCGCACGCGCTCGGCCGTCTCGTTGGGGAGCCCTCGCGGGACGAGCAGCGTCGCCACCTGGACTCCGGCGCCGTCGCGCAGCGCGAACGCCCGGCGGCGCTCATCGCCGTCGCAGGCCCCCAGCTCGATCGCCGCCGAGGGCATGGCCAGGGCTTCGGCGATCCGGCGCGCCGTGGCGCCCAGTGCCTCGCGGGTCTGCGCCCCGGCCAGCAGCTCCTTGGCCAGCGCGGCCGCGAGATCGGCTTCCCGTCGGCGCTGCTCGGCCTCGAGGGCTCGGTTGCGCGCCACCTCGGCCATCGTGCTGGCCACGACCGCGACCGTGGTGAAGGCAGCGAGGGCCACCCAGTTGCGGCTGTCGGCGATCGTGAAGCGGCCGGTGGGGGGCAGGTGGAAGAAGTTGAACGCGGCGGCGCTGAGCAGCGATGCGACCAGCCCCAGCCCGAGCCCCCAGTACGCCGAGACGAGCAGCACGGCCGGCAGGTAGACGACGCTCAGCGAGACCGTCGGCGCCACGAGCTTGAGCGGATAGATCGCGGCCGTGGCGGCGGCCACGGTCAGCGCCGCCGTGGCGAGGCCGGACACGAGGTCGGGCCGCGCCCCGTGGAGCCGTCCAACCACGCCTTTGCCGAGCATACGGTGAGATTACGTCAGGGGTGGCCTGGCTCGCCAGGGTCCGGGTTCGCTGCGGCGCCCTCCGCGCGATGTGCCGCTGCGTGCCGCGCCGTGCCGCGACGTGCCGCTATGCGCACCGCGCGCCGCTATGCGCACCGCGCGCCGCTATGTGCCGTAGGTCGCGGGCGGGGGCGAGGTGCCCTGGGCGGCCGCGATCTGCGCCAGGAGCGCGCCGGCGCTGGTGCCGCGAAGCACGCGCAGGCGGGGCAGGCGGTAAGGATCGCTGGACGGGCCGGCCCAGCCGGGGATCACCGTGGTCGAGCCGACGAACCCGGCCTGCTTGACGGCCGCGATCACGGCGGCGTTGTAGTGGCCGGACGGGTAGCAGAACCAGTTAACCGGTACGCCGTAGCGCTTCTGGAGCATCTGGCGCGCGGTGACGACTTCGTAGTGGAGCTCGTCCGGCGTCAGCGCGACCAGGTCGGCGTGGCTCATGCCCTGCGTGTCGATCTCCCACCCGGCGGAGATCAGCCCGCGGACCTGGGTATCGGTCAGGCCCCCTTGCGAGGGCGGGAGGCCGGTGAGCTGCATGTTCTCGTCGGCCACCCAGCCCATGCGCTGGAGGATCGGGAGCGCGTTCGTGTACTGGGATCTGTAGCCGTTGTCGAACGTGAGCACGAACGGCTTGCCGTGCGGGAGCTCGACTCCGCGGGTCCAGTACGCGCGCAGCTGGTCGAGCGTGACCGGGTGCCAACCCGCGTTCTGGAGGCCCTGCATCTCGGCGGCGAACTGGTCGGGATCGACGTACAGGCCGGGATACGGCGCGCCGGCGGGCGGTGGCGCGATCACGTGGTACATGAGCACCGGCACCGACGCCGTTCCCGGCCGTCCGGTGGCCGCTGCCGTCGTCACGGTCGAGCCGTGGCTGCTCGGGAGCGTTCGGTGCGCGGTCGGCGTGTGGCGGGCCGGCGCTCGGGCCGCGTCGTGCGTGCTCGAGTGCCCGGCGGACGACGCCACTGCCACCGCGACCACCGCCGCGATCACGATCACGAGCGCCCCGACCGCGGTCAGGCGCCGGCGCTGGGTCCGCCGGCGCCGTGCTGCGGCCTGCCGGGCGGCGCGCCGGGCCTCGCTGGCTTCGAAGCTCATGGCTGGAACGGTATAGCGCGATCCGGCATTAGCTCGCTTCCGGGGAAGGAGTCCGCCGGGCACCGGCGAAACGCACCGCCATGCTGCTCAAACGCCGAGTACCCAGGATCGACAGCCGTCCCGCCGAGCCTTCGAGAGGCTTCGAGCACCTCGACCATCGCGCGATCGAGGTGGTTCGCTGGCTGAACGCCAACCGAATCGACTATGTCATGGTGGGGCCGGTCGCCGAGGCGATTCGCGGGCGTCCCGGCGCGCAGGGGCCCGTGGCGATCGTGCCGGCGCCATACGGGCGCAACTTCGAGCGGCTGGAGCGGGCGATGTGGGCAGCCCACGCGCGGCTCCGGGTGGACGGGGCCGGCGAGGGCGAGACCGAGACCGAGACGCTCCCGACCAAGCTGACGGCGGAGAAGCTGGCGCGCGGCCAGCGCTGGACGGTTCGCTGCGGCGCTCACGACCTGGACATCGAGGGACGCCCGGAGGGTGCGCCCGATTATCAGGAGCTGCTCTACGAGGCGGCGCGGTACGAGATGGCGCATGCGGTGACCGTGGAGGTCGCTTCGCCCGAGGACATCGAGCGCTACGCGCACATGAGCCGGACGGGGATGGCGCCGGAGATCCGGATCAGCCGGCAGGCGGCGGTCGAGCAGGGCTCCAGCTAGCGGGCCGGCGGGGCGCGTCGAGCTCCGGCCCTGGATCGACCACGGTCCCGGCCCTGGATCGACCACGGTCCCGGCCCTGGATCGACCACGGTCCCGGCCCCGGATCGACCAGGGGACCGGCCCCGGATCGACCAGGGAGCGTCCTTTCTCGAGGCACGGGCTGGGCTAGCCTGGGCTGGTGCTTGTCCGCGCGCGAAACGCGTTCATCGGAGCCGGCGCCTGCGTCGCCCTGCTGGCGCTGAACTGGGTGCTCGCCTTCCACCTCGGCCTTGCCGGGCGTGCCGACCGGTCGATTCTCGGCGAGTTCAGCGACATTCCGAAGTACGGCACGGTGTGGCGGATTGCCAGCCCCATCACGGACATCTGCAGCCCGAAGCCGTTCGTGATCCTGGCGCTGATCCCGATCGCGGTGGCGCTGGTGCGGCGCAGGCCACGTCTGGCCATCACGGCCGGCGCGATCCTGCTGGGGGCCAGCTGCACCACGCAGCTGCTCAAGAGCGTCCTGGCCGAGCCGCGGGACCCCACGCCGTTCGGTCATCCGATCGGCCCCGGATCGTGGCCGAGCGGTCACTCCACCGCGGCGATGTCGCTGGCGCTCGCGCTTGTGCTGGTCGCGCCGGCGCGCCTTCGACCGGTCGTGGCGGCGCTCGGCGCGGCATTCGCGATCGTGCTCAGCTACTCGCTCCTCACGCTCGGCGCGCACTACCCGAGCGATGTGTTAGGCGGCTACCTGGTCGCCGCGAGCTGGACCCTGCTGTGCGTCGGCGCCTTACGCGCGACCCAGGCTCGCGAGCGGCGGCCGGCCACGAAGGAGGGCGTGTCGGTCGCGGGCGCGATCACGCCGGTCGTGCTCACCCTGCTTGCGGCGGCCGCCGCGCTCGTCCTGATCGTGATCGTGCGCCCGCACGCGGTGGTCAGCTACGCCGAGTCGCACCCGGCGTTCGTGGTCGGGGGAGCGGCGATCGCGCTGGTCGGGGCGGCGCTCTCGACCGGGCTCGTGCTGGCGCTCCGGCGTTAGCCCCAGCTAGGAGCGGTGCCGGCCCGGCTCCCAGAGGGGCTCTTCGCCGGCGTTGGCCCCGCGGCTCAGGATGAACAACAGGTCCGAGAGCCGGTTCAGATAGCGCACCACCTCGGGGTTCAGCTCCTCGGCGCAGGCGATGGCCAGGCGCTCGGCGCGCCGGCACACGGTCCGGCACACGTGCAGTTGGGCCGCGGCCGGCGTCCCACCGGGCAGGACGAACGACTTCAGCGGCTTCAGGGTGGCGTTCACCTCGTCGCAGCGCTCCTCGAGCCAGGCCGTCTGCTCGGGCAGCACGCGAAGGCGCTCGCGATCCGGATCCTCGGGGGCGGCGATGTCGGCGCCGACATCGAACAGGTCGTTCTGGACGTGGCGCAGCCAGTCCGCATAGTCGTCCGTCAGCTCCGGGATCGTCAGCGCCAACCCGATATGGGCGTTCAGCTCGTCGACCGTTCCGTAGGCCTCGATCCGCGGGTGGGTCTTCGGCACGCGGCTCATGTCCCCGAGATGGGTCTCGCCGCCGTCGCCCAGGCGGGTATAGATGCGGGTCAGATTGACGGTCACCGGTCTCGATCCAGTCTACGTCGCCCGGCGGTCCGCGGTACGATCCCCGCGTTCAAGGTCGGTGGTCATGGGAAGCCGGTGAAACGCCGGCGCGGACCCGCCACTGTGATCGGGGACGCCAGCCGCATCACGGCCACTGGCTGACCACGTCAGCCGGGAAGGCGCAGCTGGTAGGCCCGTAAGCCAGGAGACCAGCCGCCGATCGTCAAGCCGATACGCCCTCGCGGAAAGGGGTGGCCCTCATGACTCGCAGACGCATCTTCGCCTTCGGCGGAGCGACCCTTGCCCTCGCCCTGACTCCGGCCCTGGCCGGCGCAGCGGCCAAGCCCGGTGGTGGCTCGACCACCGTAACCGTCCGGGTGGAAGGTCTTGGCCGCACCCTGGTGGCCCCGACCCAGGTGACGGTTCCGACCAGCGGCTGGATCACCAAGGGCGGGACGCCCAAGGGCAAGTGCTCGGCCAGGACGGCCGCCGGCGCGCTCGATATTGCGACGCACCATCGCTGGGGCGGGTCGTACACCACCAGCTTCGGACTCGAGCTCACCTCGATTCTCGGCGAGACCCACGCGTTCACGTCCAAGGCCTACTGGAGCCTGTGGATCGGCAACCGGTTCGGGACCGCAGGCATCTGCGCGCTGAAGCCGCGCCGCGGCGAGCAGTTGCTGTTCGCCGCGTTGCCGGACACCCTGCCGAGCAGCAAAAAGGGCTACCCGGTGGTGATCGCGGCGCCGGCCACCGACTCGGCCGGGCACGCCTTCCGGGTGACCGTCGACTACGTTGGCGAGAATGGCAAGCGCATCCCGCTCGCGCACGCTCGCGTGGCGGGGACCGGCGTGAGCGCCACCACCAACACCCACGGCGTGGCCACGATCGACCCGCACAAGTCCGGCGTGCTGGTGCTCAAGGCCAGCGCGCCCGGCTACATCCGCTCCGCGCCTGAGACCGTGCGGGTCAGCTGAGCCGTCGTGAGCAGCCGAGCCCGCACCGCGCTGGCGGCGCTCTCCGCCTCCGTCGCGATCCCGCTCCTGTCGGGGTGCGGGCTCGGCGCCGGGCGCGGCACGGGCAACGTCACGGTCACGGTCACCCGCGGCTTCGGGAGCGCCCCGGTGGCCACAGCCACCAAGGCGAGCGTGCCCGGATCGGAGACCGTCATGCGGATGCTCCAGCGCTCCTTCCGGGTCACTACCCGGTACGGGGGCGGATTCGTGGAGTCGATCGACGGCCTGACGGGCAGCTCGTCGCGCCTCGACTGGTTCTACTACGTCAACGGGGTCGAGGCGCCTCAGGGCGCCGCGACCACCGCCGTGCACCACGGCGATCGCATCTGGTGGGATCTGCACGATTGGACGGCCACCGACTCGATCCCGGCCGTCGTCGGGTCGTTCCCGGAGCCGTTCGTGCACGGGGTGGGCGGGCGCCGGCTACCCACCGTGCTCGAATGCGGCTCGACCGTGTCGAGCGCCTGCACCCAGGTGAACGACGAGCTGACCGGCGCCGGCGTGCCCTTGGCCACGCAGGTGCTCGGCGGCGCCACCGGCAGTGACATCGCGACGCTCCTCGTCGCCCCCTGGCCGGCGCTGCGCGGGACGCTCGTGGCCCGGGTGATCGACGCCGGGCCGGGCGCGAGCGGCGTGTACGCCCGGTTCGCGGCGGATGGAGGCTCGCTGGAGCTGCTCGACCCCAGGGGCCACGTGGCGCGCACGCTCGGCCCGGGCACCGGCCTGATCGCAGCCACCAACGGCCCCGGGGCAGGGCCCACCTGGGTGATCACGGGGACGAACGCCGCGGGCGTCTCGGCCGCGGCAGCGGCTCTGACCCCGGCGAGGCTGCACGACCACTTCGCGGTGGCGGTCGCCGGGGGCGAGGATCTGCCCGTGCCGCTCAAAGGGGCGAGTTGAGCTACCGCCGGCGTGCCAGCCCGCTGCACGCCGCCCGAGCGGGAGCCGGGTGCGCCTACTGCCTGGCCTTCGCGAGCGCCGCGCTGATCCTGTCCAGCCCGCTCGCGCTCGGTGCGGTCGCGGTGGCGCTCGCCGGGGCGGCGCTCGGGGCGGGTGTGGGGCGCGAGCTGCGACGCGCACTCCTCCTGGCGCTGCCACTCGCGGTGGGGATCGCCTTCGTCAACGCGCTCGTGACGCGCGACGGCCTGACCGTGATCGCGCGGCTCGGCAACCTCCCGGTGCTCGGCCACACCGACATCACGCTCGAGGCCACCGCCTACGGCGCCATCCTCGGCCTGAAGGCGATCGTGCTGATCATGGCCGGCGCGCTCTACACCGCGGCGGTCGATCCGGACGAGGTGCTGCGGCTGTTCCGACCGGTGTCGTTTCACTCCGCGCTGACCGCCACCCTGGCCACGCGGATGGTCCCCGTCCTGCTGCGCGACTCGCGGCGACTGGCCGAGGCGCAGCGCTGCCGGCCCGGCCGGCCGCCCACGCGCGTGCAGTTGATGCGCGCGGCCACCGCCGGCGTGCTCGACCGCGCCCTCGACGTCGCCGCCGCGCTCGAGGTGCGTGGCTACGGGGCCGCCCGGCGGCCGCCGCGGGCACGGCGGCCGTACTCGCGCCACGATCTCGGCTTCGCCGCCGGCGCGGTGGCGGTGGTGGCGCTTGCGGTGGGGATGCGCGCGGGGGGGCTGGTCGCGTTCACGGCGTATCCGTCGCTGCGGGCGCCGGTGGGGGTCGCCGGCGCGGTGGCGAGCGCCGGGCTGGTCACGTGCGCGCTGGCGCCGTTTCTGGACCGGCGGGGGATCGAGGCGCGTGGGGTGGTCGGGGCCGTCCGGGGCGCCGGGACCGGCCGGGGCGCCGGGACCGGCCGGGGCGCCGGGACCGGCCGGGGCGCCGGAACCGGCCGGGGGGGCGAGCGGTGGACCCCATAGTCGACGTCCGCGACCTCACCTACGGTTACCCTGGGGGAAGAGTGCCCGCGCTCCAGGGAGTTAGCCTGGAGGTCGGGGCGGGGGAGATGGTGGTCGTGGCCGGCGCCTCGGGGTCGGGCAAGTCGACGCTGCTGCGCGCGATCAGTGGCCTCGTGCCGCACTTCCACGGCGGCACGTTCGCCGGCCAGGTGGTGGTCGCGGGGATGGACACGCACGAGCACGGGCCCGGCTCGCTCGCGGCCGTGGTCGGGACGCTGTTCCAGGACCCCGAGACGCAGGTCGTGATGGGGACGCCGCGGGCGGAGCTGGCGTTCCCGCTCGAGAACCGGGGCGAGCCGCCGGCCGCGATCGCGCGCGGGGTGGAGGAGGCGGCGCTTGCGTTGGGGATCGGGCCGCTGCTCGAGCGCTCCACCAGCGAGCTCTCGGGTGGTGAGCTCCAGCGGGTGTCGCTCGGGGCGGCGCTGGCCGGGCGCCCCGCGGTGGTCCTCCTCGACGAGCCGACCTCGCAGCTCGACCCGGTGGCCGGCGATGAGCTGATCGGGCTGCTCCGGCGGCTGAACGAGGACCACGACACCACGATCCTGCTGGCCGAGCACCGGCTGGAGCGCTGCCTCTCGTATGCCGATCGGGTAATCGCGCTGCGCGACGGGCGGGTGGTGTGCGATGCCCCGCCCGAGCGCTTCCTCGAGTGGGCCGCCGAGGTGGCACCGGAGCTCCAGACGCCGGGGGCGCGGCTGCTCCACGGCCTGGGACTGCCGGTGCGCACAGGGGTCAAGCGCTCCCGTGCCGCCCTGCGGACGCATGGCCTTCTTCCGGAGGCGGAAGGCGAGGCGTCCGGGAGCGAGAAGAACCTCGGCAGAGTTGAGCCGGATCGCATTCGGCCGCACTTATTCCCGCTCAGCGGGAAGAACGTCGGCCGAACCGCGCCCGGGCCCGCTGGGCCGGGGTTATTCGCGCCGGGTGGCAACGGGCCCGATGGGCCCGGGTTATTCGCGCCGGGCAGCAACCGAACCGCGGGCGCCCGTCGCCGGCGCAAGCGTCCCGACGACGTGCTGGCCTTCGAGCGGGTCTGGCACGAACTGCGGGACGGCCCCGCCATCCTCCGCGGCGTGACCCTCAGCCTCGCCGCCGGCGAGCGCGTGGCGGTGATGGGCCGAAACGGCGCCGGCAAGTCGACGCTGCTGCGCCACGCCGCGGGACTGGCCAAGCCCACCCGAGGCCGCGTCCGCGCCACCGGACGGGTCGCGCTGCTCCTCCAGAACCCCGGCGACTACCTGGTCCACGACACCGTGGCCCAGGAGGCCTCGCCGGAGGCCCTGGCCAGGGTCGGCCTGGCTGAGCTGGGCGACCGCCACCCGCGCGATCTCTCGGGGGGCGAGAAACAGCGTCTCGCGCTGGCCATCGTGCTCGACTCCGAGCCCCCGGCGGTGGTCTGCCTGGACGAGCCCACCCGGGGCATGGACCGCCTCGACAAGCAACGGCTGGCCCGCATGCTCCGCAAGCTCGACGCCGGGGTGCTCGTCGCCACCCACGACCCCGAGTTCGTGGCCGCCTTCGCCGAGCGGGTGGTGCTCCTGGCCGACGGCGCGCCGATCGCCGACGGCCCCGCGGCCGAGGTGCTGGCCGGCGGCACCTACTTCGCCACCGAGACCGCCCGCATCCTCGGGGGCGCCGGCGGCGCGCTCACCCCCGAGCAGGGCATCGCGCTCCTGGCCCAGCCGGAGATGAGCCCGGTATGAGCTGGCAGCTCGCGGCGTTCACCCTCCTCGGCCTGGCCCTCGCCGCGGGGTTCGCGTGGTATGAGCGAACCCGACCCGACGCTCGCGTGGTGGCGCTGGTGGCCACGCTGGCCGCGCTGGCGGCGCTGGGGCGAATCGCGTTCGCGGCCTTGCCCAACGTCAAGCCGACCACCGACATCGTGCTGATCTCGGGCTACGCGCTGGGTGGCGGGCCGGGGTTCGTGGTCGGCGCGCTGGCCGGACTGGTCTCGAACTTCTTCTTCGGCCAGGGGCCGTGGACCCCGTGGCAGATGGCGGCCTGGGGGGCGACCGGTCTGCTCGGCGCCGGGCTGGCCCGGGCGACCGGCGGCCGGATCGGACGCTGGCTGCTGGCGGTCGTCTGCGCGGTCGTGGGCTACTGGTTCACGGCGTTCCAGGACTTCGGGGACTGGATCACCTACAGCGACCACAGCCTCGCCCAGCTCGGCGTGTACGTGGGTCGGGGCACCGGGTTCGATCTCGTCCACGCGGCCGCGTGCCTGACCTTCGCGCTCGCCTTCGGACCGGCGCTGGCGCGCTCGCTGCGGCGCTTCACCGAGCGGCTCGAGGTGGTCTGGCAGGCGCCGGTGGCGATGATGGTGCCGGTGGCCCTGGTGCTGACAGCGGCGCTCACGCTGGGCGCCGCCGGGTCCGCCCGAGCGGCTACGCCAGCCTCGTACCTGCTCGCCGCCCAGAACGCCGACGGCGGGTTCGGGCCGGCGCCGGGGCAGGCGTCCTCGCCGCTCTACTCGGGCTGGGCCGCGCTCGGCCTGGCCGCCGAGGGCATCGATCCCGCTACAACGCGCCATGGGGGGAGGGATTTGCTCTCCTACGTGCTCTTTAACCCCGGGGGGGCCGATCCAGGGTCGATCGAGCGGACGATCCTGGCCGCGCGGGCGGCCGGCGCGGCCGCGCCGTCGGGGCTGCTGGGATCTCTGGAGCGCGACTTCGGTCCTGACGGCTCGGTCTCCGACCAGGTCAACCTGACCTCGTTCGGGGTGCTGGCGATGCGGGCGGCCGGCGCGCCGCTGCCCGCCGGCACGATCGGCTGGCTCGTGCGCCAGCAGAACTCCGACGGCGGCTTCGACTTCGGCACCGCCGGCGGCGGCAGCGACGTCGACGACACCGCGGCGGCGCTCGAAGCGCTCGCGGCGGGCGGGGCCCCGGCCTCGGCCAACGCCCGAGCCGCCGGGTTCATCCGCACCCAGCAGAATCCCGATGGCGGCTTTCCCACTCAGGGCGAGACCGACTCGAACGCCCAGTCCACGGCGTGGGCCGTGCAGGGACTGATCGCCGCCGGCGTCGACCCGGCCTCGGTGGCTCGGCCGGGTGGGGCGAACCCGCTCCAGTACCTGAGCTCGCTGATCGCACCCGACGGCCACGTCCGCTACTCGCGCGGCGTCGATCAGACCCCGGTGTGGGTGACCGCCGAGGCGGCGATGGCGCTGGCCGGCAAGGCGCTGCCGCTCGTGCCCGGGTCCCCCGGCGGACACTCGCCGCGGCCTCGCGCGGCGCCGCGCAGGGCCGCGCCGAGCACCCGGCAAGCGGCCGCCGGCGCGCCACGGCGACCGCGCCGGGTCCGGGCCGCACACCGCGGCCGCGCCGGGGCCGGAGGCGGGGCAGCGGGGGCGCTGTCCGCCGACGATGCCGTGGCCACCGCGCTGGTGCTCGCGCCGCTTGGAATCGGCTAAATCGACTAGCCTCCGCGACCCGTGAACATCGGAGTTCCGAAAGAGACCGTCGAGCGCGAGCGCCGCGTGGCCCTCGTGCCCGAGGTGGTGCGAAAGCTCGTGGGCCAAGAGCACTCGGTCATCGTCGAACGCGGCGCCGGCGCTGGCGCGCTGCTCCCCGACGCGGTGTACGAGGAGGCCGGCGCGACCATGACCGAGGACCCGGCCGGGCCGTACGACTGCGAGGTGGTCGTGAAGGTGGCCCCGCCCACGCCCGAGGAGATCGGCCGCCTGAAGTCCGACGGCGTGCTCATCGGCTTCCTCCAGCCGCTGACCAACGGCGACGGGGTGCGGGCGATCGCGCAGACGGGCGCCACCGCGTTCGCGATGGAGGCGATCCCGCGGATCAGCCGGGCCCAGTCGATGGACGCGCTCAGCTCGCAGGCCAACATCGGCGGGTACAAGGCCGTGCTGATCGCCGCGACCGAGATCGGCCGCTACTTCCCGATGCTGATGACCGCGGCCGGCACGATCCGTCCCGCCACCGTGCTCGTCCTGGGCGCCGGCGTGGCCGGGCTCCAGGCGATCGCCACCGCCCGCCGGCTGGGGGCCGTGGTCCAGGGGTTCGACGTGCGCGCCGCCGTCAAGGAGCAGGTGGAGTCGCTGGGCGCCCACTTCCTCGAGTTCGATCTCGGCGGCGACCTCGAGGGCGCGGGCGGATACGCCAAGGAGCTCACGCCCGAGCAGCAGGCGCGCCAGCAGGAGCTGATGGCCGAGGCGATCGGCAAGGTCGACGTGGTCATCACCACCGCCGCCGTGCCCGGCCGGCGCGCGCCGATCCTGGTCACCGAGGACGCGGTGCGCCGGATGAAGCCCGGGTGCGTGATCGTCGACCTGGCCGCCGAATCGGGCGGCAACGTCGAGCTGTCAGAGCCAGGGGAGACGGTCACGCGGCACGACGTGAAGATCCTCGCCCCGCTCAACGTGCCGAGCACGATGCCCGAGCACGCCTCGCAGCTCTACGCGCGCAACATCGAATCGTTGCTGGGGCTGATGATCAAGGAGGGGCAGCTCGAGCTCGACTTCGACGACGAGGTGATCGCCGGAGCCTGCATCACCCGCGGCGGCGAGATCGTTCACGAGGGCGCGAAGCAGGCTGCCGGCGCGCCGGCATAGCGAAGCGAAGAAAGGGAGTCGTTCGTGGATCGGTTGGTGATCGACATAGCGATCCTGGTGCTCGCCGGGTTCGTCGGCTACACCGTGATCTCCAAGGTGCCCAACACGCTGCACACGCCGCTGATGTCGGGCACCAACGCGATTCACGGCATCGTCGTGTTGGGAGGCCTGCTGCTCATGGCCGAGTCGAGCGGGGTGCTCGAAAAGATCCTGCTCGTGATCGCGGTGGCGTTCGGGACGATCAACGTGATCGGCGGCTTCCTGGTCACTGACCGGATGCTCGGCATGTTCAAGGCCAAGGATCCGCCCAAGACCGATGAAGGGGCGAGCGCCGACGGGGCGGGGCCGCAGTGAGCGTGCTCGCGACGATCTTCCTCCAGAGCGCCAACTTCATCGACGCGGCGTACATCGTCGCGTTCATGCTGCTGATCTACGGCATGACCGGGCTGACCGGACCGCGCACGGCGGTGCGCGGCAACAAGATCGCCGCGCTGGGCATGACGATCGCCGTGGTCGCCACGCTGCTGCGCAAGGGCGAGTTCCACGGCTCGAGCACGGTGTGGCTGATCATCCTCGGTCTCGCGATCGGGACCGCGATCGGGATCCCCGCCGCGCGGCGTGTGCACATGACCGCGATGCCGCAGATGGTGGCCATCTTCAACGGCGTGGGCGGCGGCGCGGTGGCGCTGATCGCGTGGGTCGAGTATCGCCACCACTTCGGCGGCGACTATCCGCTCCGCTCGGAGATCTTCGAGCTGTTCGGCGCGATCGTCGGCTCGATCTCGTTCTGGGGCTCGAACATCGCCTTCGGAAAGCTCCAGGAGATCCTGCCCGGCCGGCCGATCAAGCTGCCGGGCGTGTGGCAGTCGGTCCTCAACCTGGGCCTGTTCGTGATCGCGTTGACGAGCGCGATCATCCTGTGCGCCGGCGTTCACTCCGAGGCGCTGTTCATCCTGGGCATCCTCGTCACCTCGGCGATCCTCGGCAACATGGTCGTGCTGCCGATCGGGGGCGCCGATATGCCGGTGGTGATCTCGCTCCTGAACGCGTTCACCGGGCTCTCGGCCGCGGCCACTGGCGTGGCCTTGTCAAACCCGGTGATGATCGTGGCCGGGATGATCGTGGGCGCCTCCGGAACCATCCTCACCAACCTCATGGCCAAGGCGATGAACCGCTCGGTCCCCGCGATCGTCGCCGGCGGCTTTGGCGGCGCGGTGGCGGCGCCGGTCGGCGCGGCGGCGGACGGCGGTGGCACGGTTCGTGCCACGAGTGCGCAGGATGTGGCGATCCAGCTCTCCTACGCACGCCAGGTGGTGATCGCGCCGGGCTACGGGATGGCCGTGGCGCAGGCGCAGCACTCGGTGCGAGAGCTCGAGCGGGCGCTCGAGTCCAAGGGGGTCGAGGTCAAGTTCGCGATCCACCCGGTGGCGGGACGGATGCCCGGTCACATGAACGTGCTGCTGGCCGAGGCCGACGTCCCCTACGACCGGCTCAAGGAGATGGACGAGATCAACCCGGAGTTCTCGCGCACGGACGTGACCCTGGTCATCGGGGCCAACGACGTGACCAACCCAGCGGCCAAGAACGAGCCCGGCTCGCCGATCTACGGCATGCCGATTCTCGAGGTCGACAAGTCGGGCTCGGTCATCGTCCTCAAGCGCTCGATGGCCAGCGGGTTCGCCGGAATCGACAACCCGCTGTTCTACGACCCCAAGACGGCGTTGCTGTTCGGGGACGCCAAGCAGTCCGTGAGCGAGATCACAAGCGAAGTGCAGGCCTTGTAGTTAGAGTCGCCCTGACCTACGAATAACCAAGGAACCATGGACGAGAAACTCCTCAAGGAAATCCCGATCTTCTCGAACCTGTCCGACGAGGAGGCCCACCGACTGGCCGCCTTCGCGACCGAGACCAGCATCTCCGAGGGCCACATGCTGATGAAGCAGGGCGACTACTCGGTCGAGCTGATCGCGATCGAGGACGGCAAGGCCGACGTGATCCAGGACGGCAACAAGGTCGCCACCCTGGGCAAGGGCGACCTGATCGGCGAGATGGGCCTGCTGGAGCGCAGGCCGCGCAACGCCGATGTGATCGCCGCGACGCCGATGCGGGTGATCAAGCTGACCCACTGGGAGATCCGGCGCATGTCCGACGACACGATCGACCGGATCAAGGAGCTCGTGGAGAAGCGCCGGCAGCAGGGCGTGGCCGATCCTGCCCTGGCTTCCGAGCCGGGGTAACCCAGGGGTAACCCGGCTCGGGCAACGGTCCGGCGGCGCGAGCGCGGCGGATCGCGAGAAGCGTCCTCGTGCATCCGTTTCTGTAGCGGAGCCGATGGCCACGCATTCGCATGCTTTCGAGCCGTTCCCGTCCTCGCCGGCGCCGCTGGTGCCTGACGCGCTGCTCGGCGCAGACGAGCTGAGCCGGTGGGCGCGACAGGCGGCCGCCGTCGCCCATGTCGACGCCTGCGGCGCAGAGGTTCGCGGATGCTTCGACGCCGCCGGCATCGAGCATCTGCTGATCAAAGGCCGCGCCTTTGCGCGGCGCCTGTACCGCGAGGCGACCGAGCGGCCCTACGCGGATACCGACCTCCTCGTGCGCCACGGCGAGCACCAGCGCGCTGAGCAGGTGCTCGTGAGGCTTGGCTACCGGCGCAAGGATCGCGGCGGCGTGCTCGGCCTGGCGCCCTACTCCCACACCTTCGAACGCGCGGATGGAGCGCTCATCGACCTGCATTGGAACCTGTCCGGCGTCACCGCTGCTCCCGAGGAGACGTGGGCGGCGTTGCAGCAGCATGCGGTCGAGCTGTCGGTGGGGGGCCGGCTCGCGCGAGTGCCGGGCGACGCCGCCACCGCGCTGATCGTCGTCCTGCACAACGCACACCACGGCGCCCGCTGGCGCTCGACCCAGCCCGACCTCGAGCGCGCCGCCGGCTGTCTCGACCTGCCGGCATGGCGCGCCGCGCGTCAGCTTGCCGAGCGGCTCGGCGCGGAGGAGGCCTTCGCCGCCGGCCTCGGCCTGAGCGCGGCGGGACGCGAGATCGCGCAGCGCCTGGCCACTGACTCGGCGGTTTCGCGCGAGTACCGGATACGGGCGGACGCCGTCGAATACTCGGCGTGGGCGCTTCACCGTATCTCCGCCGCACACGGGACCCGCCAGCGCCTGCGCATGATCGCGGAGCTCATCGCGCCGCCGCCGGCCGCGATGCGCAAGTTCTTCCCCCTGGCCCGTCGCGGCCGAGGCGGCCTCGTCACCGCCTACCTCCTGCGGCCGGCCAGGCTCGCCCTGAGCGCGCCGGCGGGCGTGCGGGCCTACCGGCGCACGCGCCGGAGCGGCTAGGCGCAGCGCCTTCCGGAAGATGCCGCCGGCGGGGAGCGTTGGTTCGTCGACCATGTCCGTCGAATCACCGATCCCCGATGCGCTGCCGATCGGGCCTGAGCTGCGCGTGCGCATCCCCGACCACGTGGCACACCGGGCGTTTCCGGGGCAGATGGTCCTGCTCAACTTCCAAAGCGGCCAGTACCACGGCCTGAACGGGTCCGCCGCACCGATGCTCGAGGCTCTCGGCGAGAGCCAGGCGGTCGCTGAGGTGGCCGCGGGCATCGCCGCCCGCCACGGCATCGAGTACGCCGTGGCCGAGCGCGACGTGATCGCCCTGTGCGCAAAGCTGCTGGCCCGCGGCCTGATCGAGCCCGTCTGAGCACGATCCTCTGGGGCGACGAGGAACGATGCTCGAAGCGCGGGCGGTGACGAGATCGTTTCAGGGCCGGCCGGTCCTGGGGCCGCTCGACCTTGATCTGGCTGGTGGAGAACGGCTGGCGCTGACCGGCCCAAACGGGGCCGGCAAGTCGACCCTCCTTCGGATGGTCGTCGGCACGCTTGCGCCCAGCTCGGGGACCGTGCGCGTGGCAGGCCATCGCGCCGGCAGCCGCGCCGCGCGGCAGTGCTTGGGCGTGTCCTTCGCCCAGGAGCGCTCGTTCTACCAGCGCCTCACCGGGCTCGAGAACCTCCGCGTGTTCGCGTCGATGCGGATGCGCCGCCGGCGCGCCGACGCCGCGGTTGCGCGGATCGTCGAGGAGCTCGAGCTGCCGGACATCGCTGCTCGACGCCTGGACCGCTGCTCCAGCGGGATGGTGCAGCAGCTGGCGATTGCGCGGGCGCTGCTGGGCGCGCCGTCGTTGCTCGTGCTCGACGAGCCGACGCGGTCCCTGGACGCAGCCGCGGTCGAGCGGCTGTGGGCGGCGATCGAACGCCGCCGAGCGCTCACCCTGGTCATCGCCACCCATCGAAAGGAGGACGTTGAGCGGTGTGAGCGTCAGCTCGACCTCGCTATCGCTTAGCGAGCGTAGAAGCGCGCCGGTCGCCTTTGCGCGACTGGGCGTGATTGGCGCGCTGATCGCGCGCGACTGGCGGATCCTGCGCTCCTACCGAACGGCGCTCGTCACGGACCTTCTCTTCGGCTGCCTGAACCTGCTCGCCTACCGCTACATCTCGCGCACGCTGGGTGCGCGGGTGCACGGAGGGCTCGACGGCGCGCCCGACTACTTTGCGTTCGCGGCCGTCGGCGTCTCGCTGTCGGTGGTGCTGCAGGCGGCGATCGCGGGTGTGTCCGCGCGGCTGCGCGAGGAGCAGCTCACCGGAACGCTCGAGGCGCTGTGCGCCCAACCTGTGTCGGGGGCCGAGATGGCGCTCGGGCTGGCCGGGTTCCCCTTCTTGTTCGCGGTACTGCGCGCGTTCCTCTATCTGCTCATCGCGGGCGTTCTGCTCGGCCTGAGCTTCGCGCACTGCGCCTGGTTCGGGCTGCTGGCTGCGTTCGCCGCGTCCGGTCTGGCGCTCGGCGCGGTGGGCGTGGGGCTGGCTGCCCTCGTGCTCGTGTTCAAGCGGGCGGGCGGCCTCGGCGGAGTCGGCGCGTTCGCCATGAGCCTGCTCGGCGGCGCGTTCTTCCCCGTCCGGGTGCTGCCCCACTGGCTGCAGCCGCTCGCTTCGGCCGTGCCCACCCGCTATGCCTTCACCGCGGCGCGAAGCGCTCTGTTCGGGCGGCCCGGCTGGCCCGCGGCCACGCTGGAGCTCTTGGCGTTCGGACTGGTGCTCGGGGCGATCTCCGTGCTGCTCTTCAACCTGGCGCTCCGCCATGCCGTACGCCGCGGGACGCTCAACCAGTACTGATGGCTCCGATCACTGATGCCGCCTATGGCCTGCGCTGGGACGGGCTGGCCGGTCCCGAGCTGACGCTGGACGGAGCCGCCGAGTGGCCGTCGGTCTCGGTGGCCTTCCGCCGGCAGTCCAGCGCCGGAGAGCGCGACCGGGTCGACGACGCCCGTGCCGTGATCCGCACGCCGGCGGCGCTGCTGCGCGTCGACCGCGCCACTTCGCGCCTCGAGATCTGTGCGCCGGACCCGGTCCCCACGACCGACGTCGTGCACCCCGGGCTGTGGCCTGCGGCGACCGTGTTCGCCCGCTGGCGCGGATCGGAGACCCTCCACGCCGGTGCGTTCACGCTCGACGGCCGCGGCGCCTGGGCCGTGCTCGGCGAGCGCGGCGCGGGCAAGAGCTCGCTGCTCGCCGCGCTGGCCCTCGACGATGTGGAATTGCTGGCCGATGACCTCCTCGTCATCGACGGAGGGTGCTGCCTGGCGGGACCCCGATGCCTGGACCTACGCCCTCCGGCGGCCGCGGCGTTGGGGGTCGAGGATCGCACGGCGCTCGTGCGCTGCACGGAGCGCCGGCGGCTGTCGCTCCCGCCGGCCCGGGCGCGCTATGAGCTTCGCGGCTTCGTCTACCTGGCCTGGGGGGATGAGCTCCGGATCGAGCCGATGGTGGCGGCCGAGCGCTTCGGGGCGCTCGTCGAGCACCGGCGGCTGGTCAACCTCGGCGCCGACTTCGAGCACCTGCTCGACCTCTCGGCACTACCGGCCATGCGGCTCACGCGGCCGCTCTGCTGGGAGGCGCTGCCAGAGGTCGTCCGGTCGCTCACCGACCTCGTCGGCGGCGAGGCGCGCTGTGAGCGACCCGATCTTGAAGGCGGCGGCGCTCCGGGCGTGGACCTGGTGTCCGCAGCGTGACCGTATTCGCGCCATTTTTCTTCCCCCGGACTCCCGGCGTGCGATAGCGTCCACGCACCAATGCCCGGTGCTCCGCCCTGGGCGGGGCCATTTGACCAACAGGGGGTCTTGTATGTCTCGTCGCCGTTGGTGGCTGGTGGCGGGGGTCGCGTTGTGCTTGCTGGTTCCGGCCTCAGCCTCGGCCCACACGCTCGCACGTACGCAGCGGGCCGCCAAGGCTCACGTGATCGCGATGCGCCGTCACGGTCGCGTGGAGTGGTTCTCGCATTCGGCGTGGCTGCGGTCGCACCGCTCTGTGACCCTGAGCCGGATCACCCGGTTCAGTCGGTTGACCCCGCGGGTGGTCTCCTCGACGCCGACCATCACCGTCACGAGTTTGGGGCAAGGCTGCGACACCCTGCTCGGGAACACCTCTGATGAAATCACGTGGATCGACAACTACGCTCCGTCGCTCTACTCGGACATGACGACGTGTCAGGGCAACAACGGCGCAGCGGTGATGAGCCACTCCGAGTATCCCCCGAAGACGGAGTGCTCCGGCTGGAGCTCGGACTGGAAGAGCCAGGACGGCGGCGCCAGCGAACAGGCTCAATTCCCGGATGGTGAGTACATCGCCATCTGCAACGTTCCCGACGACAACGGCAGCGGCGGCTCGAACGCCAACAACTCCCCCTTCACGTTTTACCAGCAGGGGTTCAGTTGCGGGGCGGTGGCCGGCGTGGGCCCCAGTGACAACACGGTGTACCGGGCGAAGACCAGCGACTCGATCGAGGTCTTCCAGAACTACGTCGACTACAACGGCAATCCGACCCAGGCGATCACGACGTCGTGCCTGGGTCAGCTGCCGAGCAGCGTGACGGTCAGCTCGACGCCCGTGGCGCACTTCATCGCCTGCTACCAGTACAACCCGAACCCGGGCGGGCCGAACGTGCTCGGCTACGGGGAGACCGTGACCTACCCGGACCGGCAGTACTCGGAGACGTGCACGACGCCGAACTACCACCCGGTGCCCGCCGCGACATGAGCCATCAAGCGCCCTCGTCACCGGCCGCGGGCTGGTGACGGGGGCGCCCGTCGCTCCATTTTTCCCACGGAGCCTCGGCGGCCCTGTATCGTCGGCCGATCGCTGCCCGGCGCTTTGTGCTGGGCGGGGCCATTGACCAATAGGGGGTTTCTCATGTCTCGTCGCCGGTGCTGGCTTGCGGCGGGGGTCGGCTTGTGCTTGCTGCTTCCCGCCTCAGCTTCGGCCCACGCTCGTGCGGGTGCGCAGCGGGCCGGCAAGGCTCAGGTCGTCGCGGTAGGTCGTCATGGCCATCTTGTGTGGCTGTCGCATTCGGCTTGGCTGCGCTCGCGCGGCTCGCTGACCCTGAGCCGGATCCCCCGGTTCAGCCGGGTGGCGCCGCGCATTGTCTCGTCGCAACCGACAATCACGGTCACCGGTCTGCAGTTCTACTGCGACATCGGAGACTACGCAGACTTCACCTCCGACAGTATCGCCTGGGTCGAGAGCTACGCCCCGTCACTGTACTCAGACATGCTCACGTGTCAGACCAATGATGGACGGCCGGTCTTGGCGCACCAAGAAAATCCATACCCGAGTTGCTACAACCCATTTGCGCAGAGCGTCCAGCGATCGCCGTGTGAGCAGGCTCATTTCGCCGACGGAGAGGCGATCGTGATCTCCAACGTTCCCGATGACAACGGTAGTGGCGGCTCGAACGCCAACGCCTCGCCGTACACGTTCTACAAGCAAGGGTTCAGCTGCGGCGCGGTGGCCGGCGTGGGGAGCGATGACAACACCGTGTATCGAGCGAAGACCAGCGACTCGATCGAGTTCTTCCAGAACTACGTCGACTACAACGGCAATCCGACGCAGGCGATCACGACGTCGTGCCTGGGTCAGCTGCCGAGCAGCGTGACGGTCGATAGCTCGACGGCGGTGGCGCACTTCATCGCGTGCTACCAGTACAACCCGAATCCGGGCGGGCCGAACCTGCTCGGCTATGGGGAGACCGTGACCTATCCGGACCGGCAGTACTCCGAGACGTGCACGACGCCGAACTACCACCCGGCCGTCGCGCCGCCCGCATGAGCCCACTCAAACGATGAGCGCCGACACATCGCCGGGCGGAGGCTGCTAGCCGCCGATCCCGAGTAGATGAGGCCCTGTCACCGGCGGCAAGCCGCGAGCCGGTGGCGGGGCCTCGGCGCGCCCGGCGGCATTGCCGGCTTTCGCACCAATTTCATACTTACGATGTCCGGGCGGCGGTTCATATGTCATTGCGTTGCCGCTGGTGGCTGGCGGTGGTCGTCGGCCTATGTCTGCTGGTTCCCGCCTCGGCGTCGGCCCATGCACGTGCCGGAGCGCAACGGACCGGTAAGGCTCAGGTGCTTGCCGTGCGCGCCCACGGCCGGGTGGTATGGCTCTCGCATTCGGCGTGGCTGCGCTCGCACCGTTCGGTGACGCTGAGCCGGATCACGCGGTTCAGCCGGACGACGCCGCGGATCGTCGCGTTTACCCCGACGATCGTCGTTAACCTCCTTCAATATGGCTGCACCGTCGGAGCGTTCGGCAACACCCACGACAGCATCGCCTGGACGGAGTACTACACGCCGTCCGGCTCGCCGTTCTCCGACATGGAGACCTGCCAGCTAAACGACGGCAAGCCGATCTTGTCGCACACAGAGGCCCCGACCCCGTCGTGCGTGCAAATCATCGTGACCGTGGGTCACTCGCCGTGTGAGATAGCGCACTTCCTCGACGGTGAGGCGATCATCATCGCCAACGTGCCGGATGACAACGGCAGCGGCGGCTCGAACGCCAACGCCAGCCCCTACACGTTCTATAACCAGGGGTTCAGCTGCGGGGCCGTCGCCGGCGTGGGCAGCGGTGACAACAGCGTGTACCGAGCAAAGACCAACGACTCGATCGAGTTCTTCCAGAACTATGTCGACTACAACGGGACCCGACGACGGCGATCACGACGAGCTGCCTGGGCGTGCTGCCGAGCAGCGTGACGGTCGCCACTTCGGCTGTAGCGCACTTCGTGGGCTGCTACGAGTACAACCCGTTCGGCGGTACCGTGCTGGGGTACGGGAGACGGTGACCTACCCGGACCGGCAGTACTCGGAGACGTGCACGGTTCCGAACTATCATCCGGTGCCGGCGGCCACGTGAGCAGGGAGCGGGTGAGCAAAGCCTCCGGCGGCGCGGGCGACCGCTCCTAGCCACAGCGGGCAAAGTTACCTGGCGCCCTCGTCAGCGGCCTGCGTAGCGAGGTCGCGGCGGGGGCGCGTGTCTACGCCAGGGAGCTCCCCCGCGCGCCCGGCACCCGGCGCCGGATAACCTCCCTGACGCGATGCTTGTCCGGGAGCGCGCGATCGAGACCCTGGCTGCTGAGCGCTTCGACGTCCTGGTGATCGGCGGCGGGATCACCGGCGCCGGCGTCGCGCTTGACGCGGCCTCGCGGGGCTACAGCGTGGCGCTGGTGGAGAAGGCGGACTTTGCCTCGGGGACGAGCAGCCGCTCCTCGAAGCTCGTCCATGGCGGGCTGCGCTACCTGCAGAACTTCGATCTCGGCCTCGTCCGCGAAGCCCTGCTCGAGCGCCAGCTGATGGTCAGGCTGGCCCCGCACCTCGTCCGGCCGCTGCCGATCGTGGTGGCCGGGTTCGAGGGGGCGCGGCTCGACCGGCTGGTCGGAATCGGGCTGAACATGTACGACGTGATGGCCACGCCCCGGCTCCGGGGCCGCCGAAGCGGCCGGGGCCGAGCGCCGGCGCGGGGCCGAGTGGCCGAGGAGGACGGGTTCGAGAGCGACTGGAGCCCGGCGCGCCACCGGGTCATTTCCGGCGAGGCGGTGGTCGAGCTGCTGCCGGCCCTGGCCGCGCGCGAGCCCACCTCCGGCTACCTGTTCTACGACTGCCAGACCGACGACGTCCGGATGGTGCTGACCGTGCTCGGCGAGGCGGAGCGGTTCGGGGCGATCCTGGCCAATCGAGTCGAGGTGACCGAGCTCGACCCTGCCGGGGCCCGGGTGCGCGAGGTCGAAACCGGCGCGGAGTTCGTCATCGAGGCCGACAACGTGGTCAACGCCACGGGCGTGTGGGCGGACCGCATCCGGCCCGAGGAGCTCCATTCCGAGGCCGAGGTGCCGAACATCGCGCCCAGCCGGGGCACGCACGTGACGCTGTCGGGCGAGGACCTACCGCTGCGCGCCGGCGCGATCGTGCCGGCCGGCGAGGGGCGCTCGATATTCGCCCTGCCCTGGCTCGGCCGGAGCCTGGTCGGCACGACCGACAACAACTACGACGGCGACATCGACCACGTCCGGCCGGCGCTCGATGACGTCGAGTACCTGCTCGACGCGATCAACCGGTTCTTCGGGACCGCGCTGGGCTTCGAGACGCTGACCGGCGCGTACGCCGGCGTGCGCCCGCTGATCTCCTCCGGCGACACGCGCAAGTCGGTCGACATCTCGCGCAAGGCGGAGCTGTACGAGACCTCGAGCGGCCTGATCACGATCACCGGCGGGAAGCTGACCACGTGGCGGCGGATGGCCAAGCTCGCGGTGGACCGGCTGGTCGAGCGCGAGGGGCGCGAAGCCCCGTGCCGGACCCACGAGATCCCGCTGGGCGACCCGGCCGACCCGGCATCCCTGCCGCGTGTGTCCGGGGTGGCCGAGGAGGCGTATGAGTCGCTCGCGGCCCGGTACGGGCACGCCGCCGAGAACGTGCTGCGCGTGGCCGCCTCAGACGTGCGGCTGACCGAGCCGATCGTGCCGGGGATGCCCGACCTGCTCGCCGAGGCGCCGTTCTCCGCCCGCAACGAGCAGGCGCGGACGATCGCCGACGTGCTGCTCCGACGCACCCGCCTCGGACTGCTGGCGGCTCGTGAGGTCGTCAGCGATGAGGTGGCGGGGCGCGTTGCGGCGGCGCTCGGGGGCGAGCTCGGGTGGGACGAGCTGCGCGTCGCGGCCGAGGTGCGGCGGTTCCGGGACGAGGCGCAGATGGACGGGATCGCGCTGGAGGCCGTCCGCTGAGACGTTCGCTGCCGTTGCGCACCAGCCGGGGCGTGCTCGAGCTCGGAGAGCGGCCGTGGCTGATGGGGGTCCTCAACGCCTCGCCCGACTCGTTCTCCGACGCCGGCGGCTTGGCCACGACCGAGGACCGGGCGGCGCACGCGCGCGCGCTGCTGGAGGCGGGTGCGGACGTGATCGACATCGGTGGGGAGTCCGGGGTGACCAACCGCCCGGC
Source organism: uncultured Solirubrobacterales bacterium (assembly GCA_963818675.1). Taxonomy (GTDB): domain Bacteria; phylum Actinomycetota; class Thermoleophilia; order Solirubrobacterales; family Solirubrobacteraceae; genus Palsa-465. Next base: position 66,020 of record CAWFTE010000003.1, on the reverse strand, counting down.
GGTGGCGCCCGAAGAGGAGATCGAGCGGGTGGTGCCGCTGATCCAGCGGGTGGTGGACATGGGGGCGATCGTCTCGGTCGACACCTATAAGCCGGAGGTGGCGCGCGCCGCGGTGGCGGCCGGCGCAGCGATCGTCAACGACATCAGCGGGCTGCGCGACCCGGCGCTCGCGGACGTGTGCGCGGAGACCGGCGCAGGGCTCGTATTGGCCCACAACCGGGCGGTGCCCAAGCAGAAGCTGCTCGACCCGGGGCTGGACGGGCGCGCCGCCGAGGATGCGCTCGAATTCCTGCGCCAGCGGATGGCGGTCGCCATCGGGAGAGGGGTCGAGTTCGAGCAGGTGCTGCTCGACCCCGGCCCGGATCTGGGCAAGACCCCGGCCCAGACGGTCGAGGTGCTCCGTGCGCTGCCCTCGCTGCACGCGCTCGGACGGCCGCTGCTGCTGGCGGTCTCGCGCAAGGATTTCGTCGGGGCGATAACCCGGCGCGGGCCGCGGGAGCGGCTGGGCGGGACACTCGCGGCGGTGGGGTTCGGGGTCAACGCGGGGGCGCACGTGCTGAGAGTCCACGACGTCGCCGAGGTGGCCGATTTCCTGGCCGTGCGCGCGGTCCTGACCGGGGAGCGCGAGCTCGATCCGGAGCTGAGGCTGGCCGACGAACTCCGCTGGGCCCAGACCCCGGTTTCCGGGGCGCCTCAGGCCGGGGCCGCTAGGCTGGATCGCTGAGAACGCGCATCGCCGGCCGCTGTCTCAACGCGGCCGGAGCCCACCGATCCACTCGAACGAAGGAGGAACGCATGTCAATCCTGGACCGAGACGCCCTAGAGGAAAGCCCGCTGGCCGACCTGCACGCGATCGCTTCGGAGCTCTCGATCGACGGCTACCGGCGCCTGCGCCGGGCCGAGCTGATCTCCGCGATCCTGGAGCGCCAGGGTGGCGGCGATGGCGGCGCTGCCGGCGGCGGCGATGGGGGTACCGCCGAGCGCGATGGGGGTACTGCCGGCGGCGGCGCGACCGACGAGCAGGCCGCGCCCGAGGAGGAGCCGCCCGAGCCCGCGAACAGCGATGAGTTCACCGGCGTCGTGGCCGACGAGATCCACGCCCGCGAGTCCGGCGCCACGATGCCGCGGCGGCGCCGGGGCCGGCGCGGGGGCCGTGGCCGGACGAGCGGCCGCCAGGATTCCGCCGGCGGCGGCGGCGACGACGGCGACGGCGACGACGACGCGACCGAGGAGCCTCGGGAGAGCGAGCCTCGGGAGACACGCAAGCCCGAGACCCGCGAGGAGACCGTGGAGGGCGTGGTCGAGCTCCTGCCGAACGGCTCGGGCTTCATGCGAGTCAACCCGCCCGAGCCCTCCGAGGACGACGTGTACATCTCCGCCGCGCAGGTCAAGCGCTGCGAGCTCGTGCCGGGCGACCGGATCTCCGGGCCGCGCCGGGCGCCGCGCCGCTCGGAGAAGTTCGCTTCGCTGATTCGCGTGGACACGATCAACGACCGGCCGGCGGAGGAGGTGGCCGACAGCGCCCGCTTCGAGGAACTGCCAGCGGACTTCCCGGACGAGCGCTTCCGCCTCGGCTCCGAAGATCCGACGATCAAGGCGATCGAGTTCCTGACGCCGTTCGGGCGCGGCTCGCGGGTCGTCGTCTGCGGCGCTGCGCAGTCGGGCAAGACCGAGGCGCTTCGCCGGCTGGCCGCGAACCTGAACGAACACGAGGACCTCACACTGCTGCTGGTGCTGGCCGGGGTGCGGCCCGAGGAGGTCTCCTCCTGGGCTGGCGGCCCGCTCCAGCCCGGCGCCACCGTGACCCTCGCGGGCTCGGCTGACGCCCAGGCCCAGGCGGTGGAGCGGGTCGTCGACCAGGGCCGGCGCCTGGCCGCCCGGGGCGCTCATGCGGTGGTGCTCGTCGACACGCTCGACGGCCTCGTGCCGAGCGCGGCTCGCAAGGCGATGGCCTCGGCGCGGCGGATCGTCGACGGCGGGTCTCTCACCGTGATCGCCACCGCGACCGCACCGGTCGGGGGCGAGACGACGCTGATCACGCTCGACGCCCGGCTCACCGCCACGGGACGCTTCCCGGCGCTCGACCTGGCCACGAGCTGGACCATGCATCCCGAGAAGCTGGTAGGCGACGCGGGTGCGGAGGCGATCGCGCGGACCCGGGCCGAGGCCCTGGGGGAGTAGCAGGGGCCGGAGCGCACCGCCGGACGCTCGACCCCGGGACGGATCAGTAGGCCGTGCAGCGCGAACGGTGCCGGGGCACCGACTTGTAGCGCCGCCCCTGGCCGCGCAGCCACAGCACTTGGTCGACCTCGGCCGCGCAGGTCGGCCGCCCGCCGGCGGCGGCCGCGGCGGCCACGATCAGCTCGACCGCGTGCAGCGCGCAGGCGCGGATCTCCACCTCCTCGGGTGAGCCGTGCTCGATCAGCTCAGTTTCGCGCTCGATCCGCGCCACCAGCCCGGGGTCGAACTCGAGGACTCCGTCGAGCCGGAGCACATGGGGGACGAGGTTGTCGGCGAACATCGTGAGCTGCGCCAGGTCGGCGAAGCGGGCCACGCCGGCGCGGGCCAGATCGGCCGCGGCGATCTGCGCGCGCTTGAGGAACGGCACGCGCAGCCCGTCGTAGAACGAGACGTCGGCGAAGCAATCCCATGAGCCCAGGCGCAACGCCAGCTCGACGGCCGAGTCGGTGGCGGCCAGCGCCTCGAAGCTCCCGCCGTGCGCTTCGGCCACGTGGCGCCCGAGGTCCCGGAGCGAGCGGGCGAACAGTCCCATCAGCTCGTGCTGGGGGTCCTGGCCCAGCACCGAGGCGATCTCGCTCGCTTCGATCGCGGCGAGCTCACGGGCGCTCCACGGGCCGCGCGCGGCGAAGCGCTCGCGAATCCCGGCCTCGATCGTGTGGTAGCCCGAGCGGCCGGCGCGCTTGCGCAGCGTGGGAAACCATCCGGACCCGAAGTTGATCGCGTCCAGGGTGAGCCAGAACGCGGCGGGCTCCCGGGTCGGGCGCTCGGGCTCCGGCCGCCGCGGCACGGGCAGGCCGGCCGCGTAGCCGGGGATCCGGTCGGCCACGATCCGCACGTGGCTCGCCCGCTCGGCCACCTCCGCGCACGCCTGCCTGAGCTCTTCCATCGCGGGCCGACGCTACCGTTGAACGCCACCCGATGGCCGATACAAGCACCGAGCTCGATGCCCTCCTGGCCGGCCTCAATGGCCCCCAGCGCGAGGCCGTGACCCACGGCGATGGGCCGCTCCTGATCATCGCCGGCGCGGGGTCGGGCAAGACCCGGGTGCTGACCCACCGGATCGCCTATCTGGTCGCCACGGGGGCGGCCAAGCCGAACGAGATCCTGGCAATCACGTTCACTAACAAGGCGGCGGGCGAGATGCGCGACCGGGTCGAGCTGCTGGTGGGACGGCGAGTTCGGGCGATGTGGGTGATGACCTTCCACGCCGCCTGCGCGCGGATGCTGCGCGCGCACGCCGACCGGCTCGCCTACACCCGGCAGTTCACGATCTACGACCAGGCCGACGCCCGGCGCCTGATCAAGCGCTGCCTCGACGAGCTGGGGGTCGACCCCAAGCGCTTCACTCCGGCGGCGATCCACTCCCAGATCTCCGACGCCAAGAACCGCCTGCGCGACGCGGACGCGTACGGGCGGATGGTGGGGTCGTATTTCGAGCAGACCGTGGCGGACGTGTTCCGTGCCTACGAGCGCGAGCTGCACCGGATGAACGCGATGGACTTCGACGACCTGCTCGTCCGCGCGGTCAACCTGCTCGAGCTGTTCGGAGAGGTCCGCGAGCGCTACGCCACCGGGTTCCGCCACGTGCTCGTCGACGAGTACCAGGACACCAACCACGCCCAGTACCGCTGGCTCCAGCTTCTGGCCTCCGGGCACCGCAACCTCGCCGTGGTCGGCGACCCGGACCAGTGCCTGCTCGATGGGACGCCGGTCACGATGGCCGACGGAAGCTTCAGGCCGATCGAGGATGTGAGGCCCGGGGACGTGGTGCGGTCCGGGTACGGCGGCGGAGAGTTCGGCCCCGCAAGGGTCCTCTCGGTGCACCGCGGCTGGGCCAGCGAGGGCGTCGCCATCACGACGCAGTCCGGCCGCCGGCTGATCAGCACGCCGGAACACACCCACTTCGCCGGCTATCCGGGGGTGGGCGCGAAACGTGCCCATATTTCCCGTTTCGCGCCCACCCCCAAGGTTGAGGTGACGCTGTGCGGGGCTCGCCGCGGGCGCCGGCCGGCGCACAGCGTGGCGCTAGTCGGCGGCGACGGCCGGCGCCACGAGACCGCTCACGACGACATGCGGGCGATCGAGGCGCTCACCCGGGAGCTCCCCGGCGCCACCGTCCGCCCCTCCGCCCGCCTGGGCCCCGGTGCGGCGCTCCCCTTCACCGAGGCCGCGGCGGTACGAGAAGGGATGGTGATGTTCGACGAGCGCGGCGGATATGACCTCGTCACATCGGTCGAGCGCGTCACCCTCGATCGACCGGTCTACGACCTCAACATCGAGAACACCCACAACTTCATCGCCGGCGGGATCGTCACCCACAACTCGATCTACCAGTTCCGTGGCGCCGACATCCGCAACATCCTCGAGTTCGAGGACGACTTCAAGGACGCCTATGTGGTCCGCCTCGAGCAGAACTACCGCTCGACCCAGACCATCCTCGACGCGGCCAACGCGGTGATCGCCAACAACCGGGGCCGCAAGTCCAAGCTGCTGTGGACCGACATCGGCCAGGGCGACCCGATCAAGCTGCGCGAGCTCGAGGACGAGCACATCGAGGCGCGGTTCGTTACGGCCGAGATCGAGAAGCTCGTCGACGGGGGGGCCTCACGAGCTGAGATCGCCGTTTTCTACCGGACGAACGCCCAGTCGCGCGTGCTCCAGGACAATCTGGTCCGGGCGGACGTCCCCTACCAGGTGGTGGGCGGGACGAAGTTCTACGAGCGGGCCGAGATCAAGGATGCGATCGCCTACCTGACCGTGCTTATCAACCCGCACGACGTGGGCGCGTTCACGCGGATCGTGAACTCCCCCCGTCGGGGGATAGGCGCCACCTCGCTCTCGCGAGTGCTGGCCTACGCCAACACGATCGGGGAGTCGATCTGGGACGTGGCGAGTGAGCCCGAGCGGGTGCCCGGCCTCGGCCCCGCGGCGGTCAAGGCGTTCAAGCGGTTCATGGCGACCATGCACGTCCTGCGCGAGCGGGCCGAGTCGGCGGCGCCCGTGGCGGCGCTGCTCCAGGAGCTACTGACCGAGACCGGGTACCTGGAGTCGCTCGAGGCCGAGCGGACGATCGAGGCGCAGGGACGACTCGAGAACCTGAAGGAGCTCGTGAACGTGGCGGCCGAGTTCGACGCCGGAGCCGGAGCCGGAGCCGAGGCCGGGGCCGGGGCCGGAACCGGAGCCGAGGCCGAGGCGCCGAGCGAGGAGGACACCGCCGGACTCGGGCTCGGAGACTTCCTCCAGCAGGTAGCGCTCATCTCCGACGCCGACGAGCGCAGCGACGGCGAGGGCATGGTGACGCTGATGACCCTGCACAACGCGAAGGGCCTCGAGTACCCGGTCGTGTTCATCATCGGGTGCGAGGAGGGGGTGTTCCCTCATTCGCGGGCCCTGGACGAGGGCGGCGAGGAGGAGGAGCGCCGGCTCCTCTACGTCGGGATCACCCGGGCCGAGCGCGACCTGTACCTGACCTACGCCCGGACGCGCAACGTGTTCGGGGCGCGCCACTTCGGCGGCCCGAGCCGGTTCCTGCGCGAGATCCCGCCGGAGCTGACCGACCAGGCGCAGCAGCGGCCGCGGCTCGGCGCCATCCGTGCTCGGGCCACCACGTGGACGTCGGGGGAGTCGTGGGCACCTCCCCAGGACGCGCCGGCGCCGAGCGCCTACGGTATGGGCGATGACGTCCACCACCCCACGTTCGGCGAGGGCGTGGTAACCGGCCTGGAGCCAGGAGGCATCGTGGTGATCCGCTTCAGCAAGGACCGCTCGGAGCGCAAGCTGGTTGCGGACCTGGCGCCGATCACCAAGCGCTGAGGGCGCACCCGGCGGCACGGGCGTTCGCTATGCGCACGTGGAGGCCGCTAACTGCGACCAAAACCTGCTGCGGGCCGACTGAAACCGGCCACTTTGGACATACTTCGGCGCGAGGGCGCACGGATCGCTGCCTGTAGAGCCCCGTGAACGGCGGCGATCGAGGAGAGAGAGATGTCGGTGGACAGCCTGTCGGCGCTGGATGAATGTTTCCTCCGGCTGGAGACGCCAGCCGCGCACATGCACGTCGGCTGGACGCTGCTGCTCGACGGGGAGCCCCCATCGCTCCGCGCGCTGCGACGGCACGTCGCCGGCCGGCTCGAGGGGCTTCCGCGGTTTCGCCGGCGGGTCGTGGGCTCACGCCTGCCCATGCACGATCCGGTGTGGATCGACGACGAAAACTTCGCCGTGGCGCGGCATGTGCTCGGCGTGCCCGCGCCGCCCGGCGGTGGGATCTCCGAGCTGCGCGAGCTGGCCGGCGAGCTGCTCTCGGCTCCCCTCGACCGCCGGCACCCGCTGTGGCGGCTGTATCTGATCACGGGGCTGCGCGGCGGGCGCTTCGCGATCGTGGGCCAGGCCCATCACGCGCTGACCGACGGGCTCGGAGCGGTGGCGTTGGCCACGCTGCTACTCGACCGCCAGCCCACGAACACCGCGGCATTTCCGCGACCCTTCGTGCCCGACGCGCCTCCCGGGCTGCTCGAGCGCCTTGCGGCAAGCGCCGGGGAGCGCCTGGACCTCGGCCGGCGAGCCGGCGGGCTCGCGCTGCGCACGGCGATGCACCCCGGCACGGTGAGCGAGAGCCTGGGGGCGCTCCGGCGCCTCGGCGGCGCGCTCGCCGCGGTCGGCACCCGCGCGCCGGCCACCGCGCTCAACCGGCCGATCGGCTCGCGCCGCGCGGTCGCGTTCACGCGCCTGCCGCTGCCTGTGGCGCATGAAGTGGCGCGCCGCGCCGGAGCCACCGCCGACGACGTCGTCCTCGCCACCGCCGCGGTCGCGCTGGGACGCTACCTGCGCCGGGCCGACGAGTGCCACCCGTGGCTGCGCGTGCTGGTCCCGGTCAACACCCGGGCGGACGGCGCCGACGAGCTCGGAAATCAAGTGTCGGCGATGTTCGTCGAGCTCCCGGTCGGAGAGCGGGACCCCGCCGCGGTCCTGAGCGAGGTGGCGCGCCAGACCCAGCACAACCGGCGCGAGAACCGGGCCGAGCCGCTCGACGCGATGTTCCGGGCCTCGCGGCTTGCGCCGAGCCCGCTGCGCGACATGATCGCCTGGCTGCTCAGCCGGCCGGAGGCCTTCAACGCCGTGCTCACGAACGTGCCCGGCCCAAGCGGGCCGCGGTACCTGCTCGGCCGGCGCGTGCAGGGGGCATACCCGGCCATCCCGCTCGCACAGGGGCACGGACTGTCGGTCGGCGCGCTCTCCTACTGCGGGTCGGTGCACGTGGGGCTGTACGCCGATCCGGACATCGTCGGAGATGTGGTCGCGGTCGCGCGCGACTTCGCCAGCGCCTTCGATGCGCTGCGCCAGTCGGTCGACCCGCGCTCGCCGCGCCCGCGCCGGCGCGGCTCCGAGCCTCGCCCGCGCGTTCGTCCGGTGCACGCTCCGGCCTAGGCTCGCGCGCTAGCGTCCGCGGGGTGCGCCGGATCGCCCACGGCGAGTTGCTCAGCGCGGCCTGCGCCGTGGCGCTCCTGATCGCGATGTTCGCGCTCGAGTGGTTCGGCCTCGACGGTGTACCCGGCCGCACGCGCTCGCTTGCCTGGGCGGTGAACGCCTGGCACGGCCTCGCGCTGGTGCGGTGGGTGATGCTCGCCACGATCGTGGTCGCCCTGGGGGCGCCGCTGCTGCATGCCACGCAGCGCGCCCATGGCGCCAAGACCAGCACCAGTCGCGCCGTGCTGGCCCTCGGCTCTCTCACCTCGGCGGTGCTGATCTACCGCGTGCTGATCGACCTGCCGTCGGCCAACCAGGTCGTCGACCAGAAGCTCGGCGCGGTCATCGGCGTGCTGTGTGCGCTGGGTATCGCGCTCGGCGGCTTCGAGGCGGTGCGCGCCGACCGCGCCGCGCGCGAGGCGCCGGCGACCCACCGAGTTCGGCGTGCGTCCGGCGCGTAGTGGGTAGGTTCTGCGCACCGTGCAGCACGGCGTGGAACGTGATGACTGGATCGTCGGCGGCTTGGCGCTGATCTTGCTGATCACCGTGCTGCTGTTCCCGTGGTACTCGGTCACGGCTCACGACGTCTCGAGGACGTTCCTGGAGCCCGAGAACCGGCCCGCGGTACAGGCCCCCTACGCCTGGGCGGGACTGGTCGCCATGGCCGCGCTCATCTGGCTGCTCTTGGATCTGGGCATACAGCGGTTCCGGCCTGACGTCAAGGTGCCGACGCTCCGCGACGGGCGGACCATGCGCTTCGTGCTCGCCGTGGCCGCGGCGGTGTTCCTCGTGTTCAAGCTCCTGCTGCACCCCCACAACCTGGGCTGGGGGTTCTTCTTCGCGGTGATCGTCGCGATCGTCCTCCTGTATGCGGCGCTTCAGGTGAGCCGCGGCGCTTCGCCCATCCCCGGGCGCTGACGGGGTTCGCCCGGCGAGGAGCGTCCGCGGGGGCCGGGACTAGAATCGCTGTCGCGATGCTCGACCGCGCCCAAGTCCTGCACGTGGCACGCCTGGCCCGCCTTGAGCTGAGCGAGGACGAGGTGGAGCGGATGGCCCGCGAGCTCTCAAAGGTGCTCGACCACATCGAGAAGATCTCAGAGCTCGACCTGCGTCATGTGCCGCCCACATCGCACGTCGTCGACGTCGTCAACGTACTCCGCGCGGACGAGCCCACGCCCTCGCTGCCCCGCGAGGTGGCGCTGGCCTGCGCGCCCGAGCCGGCCGAGGACGGGGGGTTCGGCGTTCCCAGCCCGGGCGCCGGATGACCGAGCTGCTCGAGCTGAGCGCCGCCGCGGCGGCCGAGGCCGTGCGCGCCGGCGAGCTGGACGCGCGCGAGCTGTTCGAGGCCTACCGCGCGCGCGCCGCGGCGGACGAGCTGAATGCCTTCACCTGGGTGGCCCCCGAGGCCCCCTCGGAGCGGCTCGCCGCGGATGCCCCGCTGGGGGGAGTCCCCCTGGCGGTCAAGGACCTGTTCTGCACCGAGGGGATCCCCAGCCAGTCGGGCTCCCGGATCCTCGAGGGCTACCGGCCGCCGTACACGGCCACGGTGGTGCGTCAGCTCCTCGAGGCCGGGGCGCCGCTGCTGGCGAAGACCAACCAGGACGAGTTCGCGATGGGCTCTTCGAACGAGAACTCGGCCTACGGGCCCGTGCTCAACCCTTGGGACCGCGGGCGCGTGCCCGGCGGCTCCTCCGGGGGGAGCGCCGCGGCTGTGGCGGCAGGCCTCGCGCCGTGGGCGATCGGGACCGACACCGGTGGGTCGATCCGGCAGCCCGCGGCGCTGTGCGGAATCGTGGGGCTCAAGCCCACCTACGGCGCCTGCTCGCGCTACGGGATGATCGCGTTCGCCTCCTCGCTCGACCAGGCCGGCCCGTTCACCCGGAACGTCACCGACGCCGCGCTGCTGCTCCGCCACATGGTGGGCCAGGACCCGCACGACTCGACCTCCTTGGCGTTCCCCTCGACGGTCGACCTTCCGGCGGCCGAGGACCTGCGTGGCATCCGGCTCGGCGTCCCCGAGGAGCTGTCCGGCGCGGAGGGCGGAGTCGAGCCCGGCGTCCAGGAGAGCTTCCGGGCGACGCTGGCCCGGGCCGAGGAGCTCGGGGCGTCGGTCGAGCCCTGCCACCTGCCGCACGCCCCGCATGCGCTGGCGGCGTACTACCTGATCGCGCCCGCCGAGGCCTCGGCCAACCTTGCCCGGTTCGACGGAGTGCGATACGGCCTGCGCGTGGACGGCAGCGCCGACTTGCGCGCCATGTACGAGGGGACCCGCGCCGCGGGTTTCGGCCCCGAGGTCAAGCGCCGGATCATGCTCGGCACCTACGCGCTCTCGAGCGGCTATTACGACGCCTACTACGGCACCGCGCAGAAGGTGCGGACCAAGATCTCCGAGGACTTCCGCGAGGCGTTCGACCGGTTCGACTTCATCGCCACCCCGACCAGCCCGTGGGTGGCGTTCGAGCTCGGGGCCAAGGCAGACGACCCGCTGGCCATGTACCTGAACGACTTCTGCACGGTTCCGATGTCGCTCGCCGGGACCCCCGCGATCTCGATCCCGTGCGGGCTCAGCGACGGCCTCCCCGTGGGGTTCCAGCTCGCCGGGCCGGCGTTCAGCGAGAACCGCCTGCTGGACGCGGCGTATGCGCTGGAGCAGGCGCTGGCCTTCGATGGCCGGGCGGCGCTCGCATGAGCTCCTACGAGCCGGTCATCGGCCTGGAGATCCACGTCCAGCTGAAGACTCGGACCAAGATGTTCTGCGGCTGCGAGCTGTCGTTCGGCGATCCGCCCAACATCCACACCTGCCCAACCTGCCTGGGACTGCCGGGCGCGCTGCCCGTGGTCAACGAGCGGTCGATCCACTTCGGCGTGATGATCGGGCTCGCGCTGGGTTGCGAGATCGCCGAGCGCTCGCTGTTTCACCGCAAGAACTACTTCTATCCCGACCTGCCCAAGGGCTACCAGGTCTCCCAGTACGACGTCCCGCTGTGCCGGGGCGGGCATCTGGGGGACGTGCGGATCCACCGGGTGCACCTGGAGGAGGACGCCGCGAAGCTCACCCACCTGGGCCACAGCGGGCGGATCCACGGCTCGGACCGGAGCTCGGTCGACTTCAACCGGGGCGGCACGCCGTTGGTCGAGATCGTCACCGAGCCCGACATCCACTCCCCCGAGCAGGCCCGCGAGTGGCTCACGCTGCTGCGGACGACGCTGCGCCAGCTGGGAGTCTCGGACGTCAACATGGATGAGGGGTCGCTTCGCTGCGACGGCAACGTGTCGATCCGCCCGCGCGGGTCGAGCGAGCTCGGGACCAAGACCGAGCTCAAGAACATGAACTCGTTCCGGTTCCTGGAGCGGGGGCTGCGGGCCGAGATCGCGCGGCAGGTCGGGATGCTCGAGGGAGGGCACACGGTCATCCAGGAGACCATGCACTACGACCCGGTGAGCGACCGCCTGACCCCGCTGCGCTCCAAGGAGGAGGCGCACGACTACCGCTACTTCCCCGAGCCCGACCTGGTCCCGGTCGTGGTGGACGACGAGCTGCTGGCCGCCGCGCGGGCCGAGCTGCCGGCGGAGCTCCCGGCCGAGCGCGCCGCCCGGTTCGAGCGCTCGCTCGGCCTGAACCCAGGACGCGCCCGCGAGCTCGCCTTCCGGGCGGAGCTTGGCGACTACTTCGAGCGCGCGCTCGGGTCTGACGGCGACCGGGTCGACCCGGTCGAGCTCTCCAACTGGATCCCTCAGCTCGTGGAGCGGATCGGCTCTGAGGTCGACCCCTTCGAGAGCAAGGTCGCGCCCGAGAGCCTGGCCGCGCTGGCCATCATGGTTAAGGCAAGGGAGGTCAGCCGGGACGCGGCCCGCGAGGTCCTCACCCGGCTGGCCGCCGAAGGCGGTGACCCGCGCGCGATCGTCGAGCGGGAGGGGCTCGGGGCGCTGCGTGGCGAGGACGACGGCCTGGCCGAGATCGTGGAGCGCGCGATCGTTTCGGACCAGGCCGCGGCCGAGAAGGTGCGCGCCGGCAACATGAAGGCGCTCGGGCCGCTGGTCGGCTTCGTGATGCGGGAGACGCGGGGGCGCGCGGACGGCGGCGAGGTCAGGCGGCTGATCCTGGAGCGCCTGGGGTCGGGGGCGTAGGATCTGCTCCAGCACCCGTACTAGGAGGCCCGGATGTCACGACTGATTCGGATGGACCACAGCGGCCACACCACGGTGGCCGAGTGGACCGCGGACGATCCCACCAGCGTGGGGGCCGCCGTGGCGGCATTCCGCGCCGAGCTCGACCAGGGCTACTTCGCGGTCGTCTCCCAAGGCGAAGGACACGCCGAGCAGGTCAGGGAGCTGCCACTGGACGCGCCGGTGGTGATCCTGCGCCGCCCCATCGCCGGAGGGTAGGTGGAGGCCGGAGGGCTTCCTGAGCTCGCGCGGGTTCCCTGGCGCCGGCGCGTCGACGAGGGCACCCTGAAAAAGATTGCGCGCCGCTGGACGCTGACGATCCTCGTCCAGACGATCCCGTTCGCGGCTGTGGCGGCGCTGCTGGTCGCGCGCAAGCCGGTGGTCTTCCCGATCGGGCTGGTGGCGCTGGCCTACGCGTGGGTCCTGCCCGAGCTGTACGCGAACCGCGGGGCCGGGGTGCTGCGCCGGCGGCCGGGTCCCGACGCCGGGGCCGAGGCGGTGGCGCTGGGGCTTCTGGGGGACCTGCTCGACCATCAGGCACGTGAGCTGCAAACGCGCACCGGGCTGGCCATGGAGCGGGGGTGCTTCGGCGTGTGGCTGGTGGGCGACGCGGGCGCGATTCTCGTCCGTCCGGGTGGGCGCCGTGTGTACTGCTACTGCGTGAACGTGCCAGACCCGCAGCTTCCCTCGGGCGATCGGATCGCCCACCTGCTGCTGGCCCTGCGCACCGACGAGGCCGGGTTCGCCACCGTGGCCAACGTGGCCTTCTCGGGGGCCCGGTGGCGGCTGCGCCGGCGGCTGGCGGGACCGGCGCGCGAGGCGCTCGACGCCGGCGCGCGCGTGGCCCGGGCCATGTAGGCACCTGCCCGCCGGGGCGAGGCACCTGCCCGCCGGGGCGAGGCACCTGCCCGCGGGGCGGATCGGCGATGAGGAACTTTGTACCCAGGGCCAATGCGTGCTTTAGGGCCGGCGCCGATCATGCTCTTCATGACCCGTCCAATCGCAGCCTCCAAGGTCCTGCTGGTGGCCGATCGTCGCGCCGACGCGGCCGAGCCCGGCACCATGCCCGTGCGCCGTTACCGCCTGGCGCGTCTTCGCTTCGACGGCCGGCCCGCCGGCGCGGACGCCCGTTTCGAGCACCTGAAGCGCGTTTACGACTGAGCCTTCGGAAATCCTTACGGGCGGCTCGCGCCCGAGCGGTACGCTTCGCGCTATGAACACCCAAATTGAGCCCACGCGCTCTCGCCCGCCGATCGTTCGCCGGGCGGCCGCGGGGCTGGTACTCGTGCTCGCCGCGGCTCTGGCCGTGAAGATCGTGATCGGCTTCGTCGCGGCGGCGTTCTGGACGATCGTCGCGGTCGCGGTGGTGGTCGCGGTCCTCTGGGCGGTCAAGGAGCTCGTCTGGTAGGCACCGGCCCGTGGATGGCCTGTACTACCTCGTGATCGCATTCTTCTTCGGCCTCGCGGGAGGGGTCGTAGGAAGAATCAAGGGGAGCTCGTTCTTCGTGTGGTTCCTGATCTCGGCCTGCGTGCCGTTCATCGGCCTGCTCGCCGCGATCTGCTACCGCTGGGAGGACCGCGAGCTCCGGCGCCAGTGCCCCGGGTGCGGGCGGGTGGTCAAGCTCTACGACGCGCTGTGCACGAGCTGCGGGACCGAGCTGGAGTTCCCCGAGGTGGCGATCGGGTCCGAGGCCTCGATGCGCGACCGCATCGCCGTGGCGCCGCGAACCTAGCGCTCGCGGAGCGAGACCCATAAAACCCGCTGTTAGACTGGATTTTCCGCCGTGCGCGGATAGGCCGCGCGCACCCAGATTCGGTGAAAGGAGGCGAGCGCCATGCGTGCAGTCGACGCCCTGATGGAATGCCTGAAGGCCGAAGGTGTCGACGTCGTATTCGGGCTGCCCGGCGGCGCCAACCTCCCCACCTACGACGCCTTTTACGACGCCGGCATCCGCCACATCCTGGTCCGCCACGAGGCCGGCGGCGGCCACGCCGCCGAGGGCTACGCCAAGGCCACCGGCAAGGTCGGCGTGTCGCTGGGGACCAGTGGCCCGGGCGCGACCAACCTGGTGACGCCGATTTGCGACGCGATGATGGACTCGGTGCCGGTCGTGTTCCTGACCGGCCAGGTCCGGACCGAGCTGCTGGGCACGGACGGCTTCCAGGAGGCCGACACGATCGGCATCACGATGCCGGTCGTCAAGCACAGCTTCATGATCCAGCACCCGCTGGAGATCCCGCGCTCGATCCACGAGGCCTTCCACATCGCCCGCACCGGGCGGCCCGGGCCGGTGGTGGTGGACATCCCGCAGGATCTCTCGCGGGCGGACATCCCCTACGAGCCGGTCACCGATGTTCACCTGCCCGGCTACCAGCCGACCACCGACGGCAACCAGAAGCAGATCCGCCTGGCCGCCAAGGCGCTGGCCAACTCCCGCCGCCCGGTGATCTACGCCGGCGGCGGGGTGATCAGCGCCGGCGCCGCGCCCGAGCTGACCGAGCTGGCCACGTGCGACCGCTTCCCCGTCACGTGCACGGTCATGGGCCTGGGCGGGTTCCCGGGCACGCACGAGCAGTGGCTCGGGATGCTCGGGATGCACGGCACGCGCGCGGCCAACTACGCCATGGACGAGGCCGACCTGATCGTGGCCATCGGCGCCCGGTTCGACGACCGGATCACCGGCAAGCTCTCGGAGTTCGCGCCGCGGGCCAAGTTCATCCACATCGACATCGACCCGGCCGAGATCTCCAAGAACGTCCCCGCGCACATCCCGATCGTGGGCGACGCCAAGAACATCCTCCCGCGGCTGACCGCCGAGTACCGGGCGCTGGCGCCCGACTCGGCGCGCCTGGAGGAGTGGTGGCAGCGGATTCATACGTGGCAGGAGCGCCACCCGTTGGGCTACGAGGACTCCGCCGACTCCGAGATCAAGCCCCAGTACATGATCCAGGCGCTGTACGAGGCCACCGGCGGCGACGCGATCGTGACCAGCGACGTCGGCCAGCATCAGATGTGGACCGCGCAGTACTTCCACTTCGGCGAGCCCCGGCGCTGGATCAACTCGGGCGGGCTCGGCACGATGGGCTTCGGGCTGCCGGCCGCGATGGGGGCCAAGGTCGGCTGCCCCGAGCAGACCGTGGTCTGCGTGGCCGGCGACGGCTCGGTGCAGATGAACATGCAGGAGCTCGCGACGTGCTCACAGGAGGGCATCGCGATCAAGGTGTTCATCATGAACAACGGCTACCTGGGGATGGTCCGCCAGTGGCAGGAGCTGTTCTGGGACAAGCGCTACAGCCAGGTCGAGATGGGCCAGTGGCCTGACTTCGTCAAGCTGGCCGAGGCCTATGGGGCCACGGGCGTGCGCCTGCAGGACAAGCGCACGCTGGTGGACGACATGCGCGCGGCGATCTCCACCGAGGGCCCGGTGCTCGTCGACGTGCGGGTCACGCGCGAGGAGAACACCTACCCGATGATCCCGGCCGGACAGCCAGCGCGGAACATGGTTGGTTAACAGAGGCGTGATGCCGAACAGCGACATCAGAACGCGGGTCCGGATGACACGCGCAGGAGACCACTGATGGGTGAGCCGGCAACCAAGGAGGTCCTCTCGCTCGACCAGCTCGAGGCGGTCAGCGGGATGCGGACCGGGCGCAAGCACATCCTGTCGATCCTGGTCGAGAACAAGCCAGGCGTCCTGACCCGGATCGCCGGGCTGTTCGCACGCCGCGGGTTCAACATCGACACGCTGGCGGTGGGGCCGACCGATGACGAGCGGGTCTCGCGGATCACGCTCACGCTGGACGGCGCGGTCCATCCGATCGACCAGGTGACCAAGCAGCTGCACAAGCTGGTCAACGTGCTCAAGATCCGCGACCTGGAGCCGGGGGAGACGCTGGCCCGAGAGCTGGCCATGTTCAAGGTCTCGACCGACGGCGCGTCCCGCGCCGAGGTGATGCAGATCTGCGAGATCTTCCGGGCCAAGGTCGTCGACATGAGCAAGCGCTCGCTGGTCGTAGAGGTCACCGGCACCTACGACAAGGTCGACGCGTTCGAGCGGCTGGTGCGGCCGTTCGGGCTGATCGAGATGGCCCGGACGGGCGAGATCGCCATCTCGCGCGGACGCACCGAGACGTAACGCGAGCAGGGTGGGAACGAAAGCGCGATATATCGTGGCTTTTGTTCCCCGGCTGTGTGACCCGCCCCGGTTGTGTGACCCGCCCCGGTTGTGTGACCCGCCCCGGTTGTGTGACCCGCCCCGAGATTGACCCGCTGTGAGCGCGCTTGCCCAGGCCGATCGCTGGCTGGATGCCCGGGCGGTGGCGCGGCTCGAGCGGCGCCTCGAGGCGGCGCTCCGACGCGCACGAGCCGCGGGGGCGCCTGCGCTGGTGAGCATCAGCGCGGCCGTTGACCCAGCGAGCGATCCGATGGCGATTGTGGCCGGGGCGCGGCGCGGCGGCGAGCCGTGGTTCTGCTTCGAGCAGCCCGACCGCGACGGCTCGGCGATCGCCGCGCTCGGCGCGGTCCGGACGCTGGAGTCCAGAGGGCCGGGCCGCTTCGCGGACGTGGCGCGGCGGTGGCGGGAATTGGCGGCGGCCGCGTTCACGGACCCGCCCGGTGGCCCATCGGGAGCGGGGCTGGCGGCGATCGGGGGCTTTTCGTTCGCGCACGACGGCGGCGCCCCGCCGGCGTGGGAGGGGTTTGCCCCCGCCTCGCTGGTCGTCCCCGAGCTCTCGCTGGCCCGGCACGGGTCCCAAGTGTGGCTCACGGTGAATGTCGACGTGGCCCCGGACGACACCGTTGCCGACGCGCTGGCGCGGGTGGCGCGGCGCCTGGGCGAACTGCGGGCCGGCGTGGCGCTGCCGCTGCTCGACCCCGACCCGGCCGGGGCCTACAAGGTGAGCAGCCCGATGCCCCCGGCCCACTTCGAGGAGGCGGTGGCCCGGGCGGTGCAGCGGATCCGTGGCGGCGAGCTCGAGAAGATCGTGCTGGCGCGAGAGGTCGAGGTGCGCGCGCCGGTCGCGCATGATCCGGCCGCGATCGTCGGCCTACTGCGCGAGGCCTTCCCGTCCTGCTACGTGTTCGCCGTGGGGCGGGGGGAGGCCACGTTCATCGCGGCCAGCCCCGAGCTGCTTATCCGGCGCGAGGGCCACCGCGCGAGCACCGTGGCGCTGGCGGGCTCGGCCCGCCGCAGCGCGGACCCGGCGGTGGACGACCACCTCGGCGAGCAGCTCCTGCACAGCGACAAGGACCGCGAGGAGAACGCGATCGTGCTCCGCCGGATCGCCCGGGCGCTCCGGCCGCTGTCGGTTTGGGTCGCGGCGGCGCCCGAGCCCGGGCTCGTGAAGGTGGCCAACATCCAGCATCTCGGCACGCCGATCCGAGCCCAGCTGGCGGCGCCGTTGGGGGCGGTCGAGCTGGCCGGCGCCCTCCATCCGACGCCGGCAGTGGGGGCCGAGCCGGGCGACGCGATCAGGCTGATCCCGGCGCTCGAGGGCTTTGACCGGGGCTGGTACGCGGGCGCCATCGGATGGACCGACGCCGTCGGCGACGGTGAGTTCTGCGTTGCGCTCCGGTGCGCGCTGCTGCGGGGAGCGGTGGCGCGGCTCTACGCCGGGTGCGGGATCGTCCGTGACTCGGACCCGGCGGCCGAGCTGGCCGAGTCGGAGGTCAAGCTCGGCGCGCTGCTGCCGCTGCTTGCGGGCTGACCCGTTCTCTGACTAAAGTCAGAGAATGGAAGCGGCGATGGTGGCGCAGGTCCGCCGGTTCAACCGGCTCGTGGCGCAGCGGGTGGGAGCGCTGGACGGTCGCTTCCTGTCCCGCGAGCGGCCCATGGCGGAGGCGCGCATGCTGTGGGAGATCGGCCGGGAGGGGAGTGAAGTGCGGGAGCTGAGGACGCGGCTCGGACTCGATTCCGGCCACGCGAGCCGGCTGCTTCGCGCGCTCGAAGCCGACGGGCTCGTCGAGGTCGTGCCGAGCGAGGCCGACCGGCGAGTGCGGCGCGCCCAGCTCACGGCCGCGGGGTTGGCCGAGCGAGCGGTCCTCGACCGGCGCAGCGACGAGCTCGCGGCGTCGTTCCTGACCCCGCTCAGCTCACGCCAGCGCGAGCGGCTACTGCGCGCGATGGGCGACGCGGAGCGGCTCCTGACCGCGGCGATGGTCGAGATCCGGCGCGTCGACCCGGGCCACCCGCACGCTCGAGCCTGCCTGCGGCGCTATTTCGCCGAGCTCGATCGGCGCTCGGATCCCGGGCTCGATCCAAGTCAGGCCCTGCCGGTCGCGCCCGACGAGATGCTCGTGGCGTACCTCCGGAGCGAGCCGATCGGCTGTGGCGCGGTCAAGCATCACCCGGGAGCGCCCTCGGAGATAAAGCGCATGTGGGTCAGCGAGGAAGTCCGGGGCCTCGGGGTGGGCCGGCGGCTCCTAGCCGAGCTCGAGGCGCGAGCGGCGCGCAGCGGAGCGCCGGCGGCGCGGCTGGACACCAATCGGGCGCTGACCGAGGCGATCGCGCTGTACCGTTCAGCCGGGTACGTGGAGGTGCCGCCGTTCAACGCCGAGCCGTTCGCCCACCACTGGTTCGAAAAGCGCCTGTAGTCGTGCCGGCGCTCGCCGTGGCGGTGCTCGCCGTGGCGGTGGGCGCCTGCGGCCACGCCCCCCGCGTCCAGGCGCTCGGGGGCGGCCCGGCCCGCGCCCCGGCCCCCGCTCGTACCCCGGCCGCGGCGCCCGCGACCGCGCGCCACTCGCCCCCGCCGCCGCTTCGGCCCCGCGCGCAGACGCTCGAGCAGCGCCTCTCGCCGGCTCAGCTCGCCGGGCAGCGGATCGTCTACGCCTACCGCGGGCTCGATCCCCCGGCCAGCCTGCTCAGGGCGATCCGGGCCGGCGAGGCGGCGGGCGTGATCTTCTTTTCCTCCAACGTCTCGAGCCCAGGCCAGCTCGCCGCCGTCGCGCGGGGCATGCAGCGGGCGGCCATGGCGAGCCCGGTGCACGCGCCGCTGCTGCTGATGGCCGACCAGGAGGGCGGCGAGGTTCGGCGGCTTCCCGGACCGCCCGTGCTGTCCGAGAAGCAGATCGGGGAGAGCGCGAACGCCGTGGCGCTAGCGGGGCAGGCCGGCGCCGGCGCGGCACGCGCCCTGAGCGGCGCCGGGCTCAACGTCAACCTGGCGCCGGTGCTCGACGTGTACCGCAGCCCGGGCAACTTCATCGACTCCTACCAGCGCTCGTACTCGAGCGATCCCGCCACCGTGGCCCGGCTCGGGGCCGCGTTCATCTCGGCGCAGCAGCGGGCCGGCGTGGCCGCCACGGTCAAGCACTTCCCGGGCCTCGGAGCGGCCGGCGCCGATCAGAACACCGACGCCGGCCCGGTCGCCCTGGGCGTCCCGCGGGCGCCGCTGCGCGCGGTTGACCAAGCGCCCTACGCCCCCGCGATCGCCGCCCGCGTCCGGCTGGTCATGGCCTCGTGGGCGATCTACCCGGCGCTCGACCCACGGCTCCCGGCGGGCCTCTCGCCAGCGGTGATCGGCGGCGAGCTCCGCGGGCGCCTGGGCTTCCGCGGCGTGACGATCACCGACGCGATCACGGCCGGATCGCTGAGCCGGTTCGGTGCAGTCGCGGCCCGGGGCGTGCTCGCCGCCCAGGCCGGCGAGGACCTGATCCTGTGCGCCGCCACGAACCCGGCCGACAACACCCCGTCGATCGGGCTCGACGTGCTTGGAGCGCTCGAGCACGCACGGCTCAGCCGATCGCAGGCCGAGCGCTCGGTGGCGCGGGTGCTCGCGCTCCGGAAGCGCTCAGCTGCCGCGTAGGAGCTTGGGCGCGCTCG
This sequence comes from uncultured Solirubrobacterales bacterium, assembly GCA_963818675.1. Classification (GTDB taxonomy): domain Bacteria; phylum Actinomycetota; class Thermoleophilia; order Solirubrobacterales; family Solirubrobacteraceae; genus Palsa-465. The sequence goes on along the minus strand of CAWFTE010000003.1, from coordinate 46,332 downwards.
TCACGAACCGCGGCAGGTCGCCGCGCGAGCGGCTGAGCGCTTCGGACAGCGCGGCCGCACCGCCGGCCTCGATCGGCGGGCCGTGGCCGACCAGCAGCATGGCCGGCCGGAAGCGCGAGAGCTGCGAGCGCGGCGGGGTCAGTCGCAGCAGCGGATGCACCCCGGCGCGCCTGCCGAGCGTGAACGCCGCCGCGGTTCCGACCGCCTCGGCCACGACCAGCGCCCGCTGCTCCGCCCACCACAGTGCGATCTCGCGCCAGCGCCAGCGCGAGATCACCGGGACGACCTCGAATGGTCCGTCCGGCACGTGGTCGGGCAGTCGCAGCAGCGGCACCGACAGCCGCTCGGCGATCGTCTCGCAGTCGCGGTTGTGCCGGTCGAGCAGCTGGATCACGCCGGCGGGCTGCCCGAGCGCGGCCACCGCGTCAAGCGCCGGCTCGTCCTCGTATGGGTCGACCAGCCACACGCGTCCCTCATCGGCCAGGGCGTGGGCGGCGCGTGCCACCGGGCCATCCTCGATCCAGCTGACCCCGAGCGCGTGAGGCTGGACCGTGACCGCCATCTACTCGGCCGCGCACTCGGCGTTGACGTAGCCGGAGCGGAACGGGCTCGTCTCGCCCGTGTGCTCGTCATAGGTGTGGCGCCACACGCACCCGGTGTCGTTGGCCAGGAGATGGATCGACACCGAGGTCTGCTCTGAGGTCGTCCGGACCCGGTGGATGTCGTCACGCGGGGGGAGCAGGCGGTAGAAGTCGCCGGGGGACAGGGGGCGCCGGCGCAGCGACTCGAGCCGGCCCTCCCCGGGCCGATAGAACTCCTCGTCCTGGCTGCCCCGGTAGATGCCCACGAGCCCCCACGCGAGGTGGTCGTGCACCGGCGTCATCGCCCCGGGAGGGACGACCAGGCTGAACAGCGATAGCGAGCGGTCCGCCGCTCGGAAGGCCAGCCACTGCCCGATTCCTCCGCCCATTCCGCTCTCGGGCGCCGGCTCCTGATAGGAGTCCGGAAGCCAATCCGGGTCGGCCAGGAGCTCGGCGAACATCGGGCTGATCCGCTCGGTGGCGTCTGCCGCACAATCGGACTCGGCGATGCGCGCGCGAACGCCGGCGACGAAGCTGCGGACCCGCGGCGTGTCGAGGCGGTACTCGTCGGAATCGAGCGGTGGCAGCTCCGCGTGGAAGTCGCACATGGGTGGGGAGACTAGAGCGCCTGGAGAACCGCGTCGGCCACGCGCCGGTGCAGGGCCAGGTTCTGCTCGCGGTCCGTGCTGATCTCGATGATCGTGGTCCCCGTGCCCGGGAGCGAGCCCTCCACGGCCAGGCGCAGGTCCTCGAGCGTCTCGGCTCGCGTGTAGCCGCACGCGTAGAGGGCCGCCGCGTGTGCGAAGTCGAGGCCGTGCGGGGTGGCCACGTGCTCCTCGAACGCCTCGCCCTCGCCTGCGACGGGCAGGAAATGGAAGATGCCGCCGCCGTCGTTGTTGAGCAGCACGATCGTCAGCGCGAGCTCGAGCCGCCGCGCGGCCAGGAGTCCGCCGATGTCGTGGGCCAGCGCGACGTCGCCCACGAGCAGCACCACCGGGCCCTCGCTCGCCGCGGCCACCCCGAACGCCGTGGACACGGTGCCGTCGATGCCGTTCGCGCCCCGGTTGGACAGCACGAGCGGCGCGAGCTCGTGCGCTCCGAGAAACAGCTCGACGTCCCGGATGGGCATCGAGGAGGCCACGAACAGGGTCGCCTCGGGGGGCAGCCATTCGCCCAGGCTCCGGGCGACCAGCGGCTCCGAGAGGGTGTCGCCGAGCGCCTCCGCGATCGTGTGGGCGGCGGCGTCGTCGGCTCCGCGCCATAGCGCAAGCCAGTCCGGGTCGGCTGGGGTCTCGGGGCCCCAAGTGTCGAGCACCCGAGCCGGATCGCTGCGGTCGACCCCGGACAGCGCGGCGGCGGGGTCATGCCACGTGGACATCGGGTCGAGCGCGATCTGCTCGGCGTCGCCGAGCGCCGCGAGCCAGGTGCGAAGCGGCTTGGAGGTGGGGAGGTCGCCGATGCGGATGACGAGCTGCGGCCGTGCGCTGGCGGCGAACTGCGGGTCGCGCAGCAGCACGTCGTAGTGGGCGATCGCGGCCGGACCGTGCCGCGCCCCCGACAGCGGGTCGGCGAGCAGCGGATAGCCCACGCGCTCGGCGAACTCCGCCGCCGTCGCCGGCAGCCGCGGGTCCTGCTCGATCCGCCCCGCCACGACCACGCCGCGGGCCGGAAGCTCGGGCAGGGTGCCCGGCGGGGCCGGCTCGGCGAGCGCGCGCAGAACCCGGGGGCGCCCGTCGGGGCGGGCGGTCTGGTCGGGGGGGAGCGGTTCGTCTCCCAGGACCAGCGGCTCCCGCAGGGGGACGTTCAGGTGGACGGGGCCGGGACGGCCGTCTAGCGCGGTCCAGTAGACCCGGCAGGCCAGCGCCCGGATCCACGTCAGGCGCTCCGGCGTGGCGTCGTGGACGCCGAGCTCGAAGAACCACTTGACCGCGTCGCCGTAGAGCTTGAGCTGATCGATCGTCTGCCCGGCGCCCACCTCGCGCAGCTCGGGCGGCCGGTCGGCGGTGAGCACGATCAGCGGAACTCGAGCGTGGAACGCCTCGATCACGGCCGGCGCGAGGTTGGCGGCGGCGGTCCCGCTCGTGCAGGTCATGGCCACCGGGCGCCCGGACGCCTTGGCGGCTCCCAGCGCGAAGAATCCGGCGCAGCGCTCGTCGAGGTGCGACCAGCAGCGAATCCCCGGCTCGCGGGCCAGCGAGAGCAGCAGCGGCGTGTTCCGCGACCCGGGCGAGGTGCAGGCGTGCTCGAGCCCGCAGCGGGCAAGCTCGTCGCAGAACGCGCGAAGGAGCAGGTAGGTGTCGGTTGCGGTCATGATTCCGGGCGGGATGGCGCCACCGATCGTTCTGCTCCATGGGTTCACCAACACCGGCGCGAGCTGGGATCCCGTGATCGCGGCGCTGGGCGAACGCTACCGGGCGATCGCGCCCGATATCCGCGGCCACGGCGACGCGTCGGAGGCCCGACCGGTGTCGCTGGAGGGCGTGATCGAGGATGTGGCCTCGCTGACGCCGGGGGAGTTCGAGCTGGTCGGCTACTCGATGGGCGGGAGGATCGCGTTGCACGTGGCGCTGGCGCTGGGGCGCGAGCGGGTCTCGCGCCTGGTCCTGATCAGCGCCAGCCCCGGCCTGGCCTCGCCACGAGAGCGAGATACCCGCCGGCGGGTCGACGAGCAGCTTGCCGACGGGATCGAGCGGATGGACATCGAGCAGTTCGCAGACCGCTGGGCGCGCACGCCCGTGCTTGCCGACCAGCCGACACACGTGGCAACCGCGGCCCGGGCGGACCGGTTGCGCAACACGCCGGCGGCTCTGGCGACGGCGCTGCGCGGGCTCGGCACGGGCGCGCTCTCGCCGGTGTGGGACCGCCTTCCCGAGCTGACCATGCCGGTGATGTTGATAGTGGGCGGCCGCGACGAGCGCTTCCAGGCGGTGGCGGTGCGGATGGCCGGAGGGCTTCCTCATGCCGAGGTGGCGATCGTGGCCGGCGCCGGCCACGCCGTGCACCTCGAGAAGCCCGAAGAGGTGGCGCGCCTGATCGCCCTGTGACGAGGGCTGGTCGAACGGCCGAGACTCGCCGAACGGCCGAGACTCGCTAGTACCAGCGCCCGAAGTCGCCGAGGCCCGGGCCGGCCGGGGCGGCGATGACCCCGTGGCGCGGGGGCAATGGGTCGGGGCGGCCCTCGAACATCGAGAGGGTGGCAAGGCCACAGGGGCGCTCGGGTTCGATCACCGCCGCGGCGTGCAGGGCCGCGGCGATCCCGAGCGGGCCGTCGAGCGTCGAGGCGAGGTAGACCTGGTAGCCGGCGGCACGGGCCCGGCGCGCCGCGTCCACGAGCCCGGTGATCCCTCCGCTGCGGGCCACCTTCAGGCACACAGCGTCCGCGACGCGGTCCTCGAGGGCGTCGGGGGCGCTCTCGTCGAGCGCCACCGGCACCGGCGAGCGGAGCTCCGCGAACGCCTCTGGCCCGCTGACCGGCTCCTCGCATAGCTCGATCCCCGCCGGCGCCAGCACGCGCAGCGCGGCCTCGGCCTCCTCGACCGTCCAGACGCCGTTGGCGTCGAGGCGAATCGCCATCTCGCGCCCCGCCGCAGCCCGCACAGCGGCGATCCGGCCGGCGTCATCGCCCACGCCGACCTTGACCTTGACACAGCGAAACCCGGCCGCGCGCGCGGCGGCCCCCTCAGCGGACGCTCCGGCCCGATCGGTGGCGCCGATCGTGTAGTTGACCTCGACCGCGCTCGCGTGCGAGGCGCCCAGCAGTCGCCACACAGGCTGCCCCGCCCGCCTCCCGTCGAGGTCCCACAGCGCCAGGTCGATCGCCGCCAGCGCCTGGGGCACGAACGTTCGTTCCGCGCAGGCGGCGAGGAGGTCTCCGTGGCGGGTGGGCGCGCGGGCGTGGTCGTCGGGGGCGGCCGGGCGGGCGCGGTCGTCGTGGACGGCGCGCCGGTCCTCGAGCACCGGGCGGCAGTCCTCGAGCGCGGCATGGACCTCGGCCGCGCTCACCCCGTCATACCGGGGAAGCGGCGCCGCCTCCCCATAGCCGATCGTGCCGTCCGGATCGGACAGCTCCAGCAGCACCAGCTCGCGCTCGGAAACCGACCCCCAGCCGGCGACGAACGGCGCGCGCAGCGGCACCGACGCCGAGCTGATGCGAACCTTCACCGGCTGAGCAGCAGCCCGGCCGAGAGCAGCGTGCAGAAGGTCAGTTGGAGCAGCCCGGTGCGGGCCAGCGCCTGGTTGAGCGAGGGCCCGTCGGTGTGGTTGCGCACGATCCGCGCGACCAGCGCGGCGAGCGGCAGGGTCATCCAGGTCAGCATCAGCCACGGCCGCAGCGGCCCGAAGATCCAGGTGACCGGCGCCAGCACGTAGGCCAGGTACACGACGACCGCGAACATCACCCGCGTGCGCGGCCGGCCGAGGCGGACCGCGAGCGTGCGCTTGCCGGCGCGGCGGTCGGACTCGATGTCACGGATGTTGTTGACCACGAGGATGGCGGCGGCGATCAGGCCGACCGGCACGGCCAGGGCGAACGCCTCCCAGCTCAGGTGCTTGACCTGCACGAAGTACGAGCCGGCCACGGCGACGATCCCGAAGAACAGAAACACGAACACCTCGCCCAGCCCCTCGTAGCCGTATGGCCGCGGGCCGCCCGTGTAGAGGACGCCGGCGAGGATCGAGGCCGCCCCGACGAGCAGGAGCTGCCAGCCCGCCACCGCGATCAGGTAGGCCCCGGCCAGCACGGCCACGCCGAACGAGACATACGTGGCCACGAGCACGCGCCGCGGCGGGACCAGGCCGCCCGCGGTGACCCGCACGGGACCGAGCCGGTCCTCGGCGTCGGCGCCCCGGCGGGCATCGGAGTAGTCGTTGGACAGGTTGGTCCCGACCTGGATGAACACGGCGCCGATCAGCGCGGCGAGGAAGCGCAGCGGGTGGAACACGTGCTGGTAGCCGGCCAGCGCCGTCCCCACGAGCACAGGCGCCACCGCCGCCGGCAGGGTCCGTATCCGCGCCGCCATCAACCAGATTCGCACGCCGCTCGGGGCGGTGGCGAGGGCCATCACGCGCGGCGGGGGAACTTCGAGAAGTCGGGCTTGCGTTTCTCCAGGTAGGCGTTGCGCCCTTCCTGCGCCTCCTCGCTCATGTAGAAGAGGAGGTTGGCGTCGTGGGCGAGCTGCTGGATCCCGGCCAGCCCGTCCTCGTCGGCGTTGAAGCTGGCCTTGAGCAGCCGCAGCGCGAACGGGGAGAGGGCCAGCATCTCCCGGCACCACTGGATCGTCTCCTCCTCGAGGCGCTCGAGCGGCACGACCGCGTTGATCAGCCCCATGTCGAGCGCCTGATGGGCGTTGTATTGCCGGCACAGGAACCAGATCTCCTTGGCCTTCTTCGGGCCGACCAGCCGCGAGAGTACGGTCGCTCCGAAGCCGCCGTCGAACGAGCCCACCTTCGGCCCGCTCTGGCCGAAGCGGGCGTTCTCGGCGGCGATCGTGAGGTCGCACACCACGTGCAGGACATGACCGCCCCCGATCGCGTAGCCCGCGACCATCGCCACCACCGGCTTGGGCATCCGGCGGATCTGGATGTGCAGGTCGGTGACCTCGAAGCGCCCCACCGCCTCGTGGCGGCCGGCCGCGCTCGGGTCGGCGCCAGTGACGTAGCCGCCGCGCGAGCCCCGGACGCGCTGATCGCCGCCCGAGCAGAACGCATCCGGGCCCTCGCCGGTGAGGATCACCACGCCGACCGACAGGTCCTCGCGGGCCCGGGTGAACGCGTCGGAGAGCTCGAGCACGGTCTCGGGCCGGAACGCGTTGCGCACCTCCGGCCGGTTGATCGTGATCTTCGCGATCCCGGTGTCGTCCCCGGTGGAGAGCTCGTAGCGGATGTCCTCGTATTCGGCGGCCGGCTGCCAGATCACTTGCACGGCGGCGAGACTACCGTTTCAGCCGTGCAGCCCTGGTTGACGATGGCCGCAGCCCGGCGGCCCGAGCAGGTGGCGATCGAGACGCCGGAGGGCGCTCTGACCTACGCGGAGCTGGCCGACGCGGTGGCAGGAGCGGCGCCGGCGCTCGCGGGAGCGGCCCGCGTGGCGGTGGCGCTGGCGCCCGGGCTCGACTTCGTGGTCGCCCTCCACGCCTGCCTGCAGGCGGGCGCGGCGATCGTCCCAATCGACCTGCGACTGACCGAAGCGGAGCAGGCGGCGCGGCGGGCCGGCGCCGAGATAGTGGTCACGAAGCCGCTCGGCCGCGGGGGTGCCGCGGGGGCGCGCGAGGGCGGCGGGGCGGGCGCGCGGGAGGTGGCGATCATGCACACCTCCGGGACCACCGCGGCGCCCAAGCCGGTGGCGCTCACGCACGACAACTTCCTGGCCAGCGCGCTCGGCTCGGCTGTGGCGCTCGGCCTCGACCCCGACGAGCGCTGGCTGTGCCCGATGCCGCTGACCCACGTGGGCGGGCTCTCGATCCCGATCCGAAGCGCGATCTACGCCACCGCCGTCGTACTGCACCGGCGCTTCGACACCGGTGCCGTGCTCAACGCGCTGAGCGACCCGGGCCGGCGGATCACGCTCGTCTCGCTCGTGCCGACGACGCTGGCGCGCCTGCTCGACGCCGGCCTGACCAGGCCGCCCACGCTCCGGTGGGCCCTGATCGGTGGCGGCCCGATCCCGTCGGCGCTGCTCGAGCGGGCGGCCGACGCGGGCGTGCCGGTGGCGCCGACGTACGGGATGACCGAGGGGTGCTCGCAGATCGCCACCCACGGCTGGCCGCTGCCGGGCGTCGAGCTTCGGCTGGCCGGCGACGGAGAGCTTCTCGTGCGCGGGGCGATCGTGGCGCCCGCAGCGCGCGACGGCGAGGGATGGCTGCACACCGGCGACCTCGCCGCGTTCTCCGAACTCGGCCGGCTGAGGATCGTGGGGCGCAAGGCCGACACGATCATCACGGGCGGCGAGAACGTCGCTCCGACCGAGATCGAGGACGTGCTGCTCGAGCACCCCGCCGTCCGGGACGCGGCCGTGCACTCGCGCGCGGACCCCGAGTGGGGGGAGCGCGTGGTGGCGACGGTGGTCGTCCGAAACGCAGTCGCCGCGGAGGAGCTCCAGGCGCACTGCGCGGCGCGCCTGGCGCGCTTCAAGGTGCCGAAGGAGATCGCCTTCGCCGACGAGCTCCCCCGTACGGCCTCGGGGAAGCTGCTCCGGCGAGAACTATGATCGCCGAGTGTCTTCCGTCCGGGAGGAAAACCACCTGACGATCGAGCAGCTGGCCGCCGAGTCGGGGATGACGGTGCGCAACATCCGCGCCCACCAGGCGCGGGGGCTGCTCGCGCCGCCCGAGGTGCGCCAGCGGGTCGGCTACTACGGGCCCGAGCACATCGCGCAGCTCCGGCTCATCCGCCAGCTCCAGGATGACGGCTTCAACCTCGGCGGGATCAAGCGGCTGCTCGAGGACACGCAGGGAACGGCCGAGCGGCTGCTCCATTTCAAGCAGGCGCTGAGTGGCGCGGCGGCCTCCGAGCAGTCCGAGACGTTGTCGATCGCCGAGCTGGGCCGCCGGTTCCGAGTCAGCCCGGACGAGGCGCCGGCGGTACTGGAAAAGGCGGTGAAGCTCGGCGTGCTGCTCCCGGTCTCCGACGATCAGTACGAGGTGCCGAGCCCGTCCCTGCTGGCGATCGCCGAGGAGGTGGTCCGGCGAGGCATCTCCCCCCACAGCGCGCTGAGCGTGCTCGAGGACATCGAACGCCACATCGACTCGGTGTCGCGTTCTTTCGTCAAGCTGTTCCTGCGCGAGGTGTGGAAGCCGTTCGCCCAGGCCGACATGCCCGCCGAGCGCTGGCCCGAGATCGAGGAGGCGGTGCAGCGACTGGCTCCGATCGCCTCGGAGGCAGCGATGGCGATCTTCCAGCAGCGCCTCGGCTCGCAGATCGAAGGCGCGTTCGACGAGATCGCCCGGCGGCTTTCAGCGCGCAAGAGCTGATGGCCGATCCGGATGCCCAGCGAGCGGAGATAGCCGCACGCTGGACGCGCGCCGCGCGCGGCTGGGGGCGGCGCGCCGATCAGGTGCGCCACTGGGGGATGCCCGTATCCGCGTGGATGATCGAGCACCTGCAGCTGCAGCCGGGTCAGCGCGTACTGGAGCTGGCCGCGGGTCCGGGCGACACCGGCTTCATGGCGGCCGAGCTGCTCGCGCCCGGCGGCACGCTCATCTCGAGCGACGCCTCGCAGGCCATGCTCGAGGTCGCGCAAGCGCGCGCACAGACGCTCGGCGCGACGGGCGTCGAGTTCAAGCAACTCGAGCTCGAATGGATCGACCTGCCCACGGCCAGCGTGGACGCGGCCCTGTGTCGATGGGGAGTGATGCTGATCGTCGATCCCCCGGCTGCGCTGCACGAGATCAGGCGGGTGCTGCGGCCCGGCGGGCGAGCCGCGCTGGCCGTGTGGTCGCCCGCCGATGAGAACCCGTGGGCGACGATCCCCACCCGCGTGCTCGTCGAGCTCGGCCACGCCGAGCAGCCCGACCCGGACGCGCCCGGGATGTTCGCGCTCGCCGCCGAGGGACAGCTGGCCGAGTTGCTCGAGGACGCCGGGTTCGTCGAGGTGCTTGTCGAGTCGGTGGCGCTGGAACGTCGGGCGCCGGGCGTGCGCGACTACGTGGAGGAGATGCTCGACGTCTCGGTGCCGTTCGCGGAGGCCTACGAGCGCCTGGACGAAGCCGGGCAGGCCGAGGTCGGGCGGCGGATCGCCGAGCTGACCGAGCCGTACGCCGAACCGGACGGCTCCCTGCGGCTGCCGGGACGCTCGTTGGTCGCCCTCGCCGGCGCCTGAACGCACTTCAAACCGGTGCAAGCGAACCTGCACGCTGAAAAGAGGGTTGCAGGCATTCCGTGCGACGAGCTCGTCGGAAACACTGCCGCTCATGCGAGTCCGACTTTTCCTCTTCATCTCCCTGGTCGCGGCGCTGGTTGCACCGGCCACCGCGAGCGCCTATTTCGACCACACGATCGCGCCCGGTGAGTCGCTGAGCTCGATCGCGGCTGCCGACGGATTGAGCCTCAGCCAGCTCGCCGCGGCCAACGGTCTGTCGTCCGCATCGCAGCTGGTGAGCGGCCAGACGATCCAGATCCCGCCCCAGGCCGCCGGTGGCGCGGGGGGGAGCGCGACAGCGCCGGCCGCCACGTGCGGGGACGGCGACGGCGACAGCGACGACGTGGGCTGCGGCACCGCGACCGCCGGTGCGTCCACGAGCGGCGCGTCCACCAGCGGCGGCGGCTCCTATGTGGTCCAGCCGGGTGACACGCTGAGCGCGATCGCGGCCCGGGCCGGTCTGAGCGTGTCCAGCCTGGCTGCGGCCAACGGGCTCAGTCCGGACTCCGTGCTCGTCTCGGGCACGGTGCTGGCGCTGTCCGGCAACGCGGCGAGCGCATCTACGAGCGTCCCGGTCTCGCTTCCCACGACGTCGAGCACGACCTCGAGCGGCGGCGGCTCGTACGTGGTCCAGCCGGGCGACACCCTGTCCGCGATCGCGTCGCGGGCCGGCCTGAGCGCGGCCAGCCTGGCCGCGGCGAACGGGCTCTCGCTGAGCCAGCCCCTGCTCAGCGGCACCGCCCTGCGGCTCAGCGGCACCGCGGCCAGCAGCGGCTCGGCCTCGGCGTCCCAGCCGGTGGGCACGGCGGCCCAGGGCAACGTCGTCGACCCGCCCTACCCGACGCCGGAGATCCTGAGCGCGTCGCAGATCGGCAACGTGGCATCCGCCAACGGCGTGGCGCCCTCGCTCGCCGACGCGATCGCCTGGCAGGAAAGCGGCTTCAACAACGACCTGGTCTCGAGCGCCGATGCGCGCGGGATCATGCAGATCCTGCCGGGGACCTGGCAGTACATCCAGAACGAGCTGAACCCGGGGCCGCCGCTGGCGCCCGCCTCGGCCGTCGACAACGTGCGGGGCGGCGTGCTCCTGCTGCACTCGCTCCTGAACGCCACCGGCGGGGACCCGGGGATGGCGGCGGCGGGCTACTACCAGGGCCTCCCGTCGGTGCGGGAGCACGGGGAATACACCGATACGCAGCAGTACGTCAACAGCGTGCTCGCGCTGGAGCATCACTTCGGCGGCTAGCCGGGAGGGCGACAGGACTCCGGCGCGGCGCCCCGCGACGCTGCGCCGGAGCCACGCCAGCTAGCCTCCCCGAGATGTTCTACGACGACGACGCCGACCTCGGGCTGCTCGACGGCAAGACCGTCGCGATCATCGGCTATGGCTCGCAGGGCCACGCCCACTCGCTCAACCTGAAGGACTCGGGGGTCAACGTGGTGGTCGGGCTGCGCGCGCAGTCGAGCAGCGTCGCCAAGGCGCGCGAGCACGGCCTGACCGTGCTCGACCCGGCCGACGCGGCCAGTGAGGGGGACGTGGTGATGATGCTCGTCCCGGACGAGCTCCACCACGACGTGTGGGAATCGAGCGTCAAGGACGGGATCGCGGCCGGCAACCTGCTGATGTTCGGCCATGGGTTCTCGATCCACTACGGCGAGGTCGTGCCCCCGCCGGACGTGGACGTGGCGCTGGTCGCGCCCAAGGGCCCCGGCCACCTGGTTCGCCGCCAGTTCCTGGAGGGCTCGGGCGTGCCCGGCCTGGTGGGCGTCCACCAGGACGCCGGCGGCAATGCCCTGAACCTGGCGTTGGCCTACGCCAAGGGCATCGGCTGCACGCGGGGCGGAGTGATCGAGACGACGTTCAAGGACGAGACCGAGACCGACCTGTTCGGCGAGCAGGCCGTTCTGTGCGGCGGGGTGACCGAGCTGGTCCGGGCCGGCTACGAGACGCTGACCCAGGCCGGCTACGACCCGCGTCTCGCCTACTTCGAGTGCCTGCACGAGCTCAAGCTGATCGTCGACCTGATGTACGAGAAGGGGATCGCCGGGATGCGCTACTCGATCTCCAACACGGCCGAGTACGGCGATTTGACCCGCGGCCAGCGCGTGATCTCGGACGCCACGCGGCAGGCCATGAAGCAGATCCTGCAGGACATCCAGTCGGGCGACTTCGCGCGTGAGTGGATCGCCGAGAACCGGGCGGGTCAGGAGAACTTCAAGCGCATGCGCGAGGAGCAGTCTCGCCACCAGGTCGAGGTGGTGGGGCGGGAGCTGCGCTCGCAGATGGACTGGATCGACACCGAGTTCCAGGAGTAATCCCGCGCGCTCTCACCCCGGCCGCCCGGTATCGGCCGCGTGAGCCGCTAAGTTGGAGGTGGCATGGCCGAGACCCTGCTCCGCATCCCCGAGGAGATCAAGCCCGCCGACGGGCGGTTCGGCTCCGGTCCGTCGCGGATCCGGCCCGAGCAGCTCGAGCACCTGGCCCAAGCCGGGGCCGCCGTGATGGGCACCTCGCACCGCCAGAAGCCGGTCAAGCAGCTGGTGGGTCAGGTTCGTGCCGGCTTGCGTGACCTGTTCTCGGTCCCCGACGAGTACGAGGTGGTGCTGGGCAACGGCGGCGCCACCGCGTTCTGGGATGCCGCGGCGTGCTGCCTGATCCGTGACCGCGCGCTCCACCTGACCTTCGGCGAGTTCTCCTCCAAGTTCGCCTCGGTCACCCGCGAAGCGCCGTTCCTGGAGGACCCGATCGTGATCGCGGCCGACCCCGGGGGCGCGCCCGAGCCGGTGGGAGACCCCGCCGCCGACGCAGTGGCCTGGGCCCACAACGAGACCTCGACCGGAGTCATGCTCCCGGTCACCCGGCCGGCCGGGGAAGCGCTGGTGCTGATCGACGCGACCTCGGCGGCCGGCGGCCTGCCCGTCGACGTGGCCGAGTGCGACGCCTATTACTTCGCGCCCCAGAAGGGCTTCGCGTCCGACGGAGGGCTTTGGCTGGCGCTGCTCGGCCCGGCGGCGCTCGAGCGGATCGAGCGGGTCACCACTGAGCGTCCGGGCGGGCGCTGGATCCCGGAGTCCCTGTCGCTGGCCACCGCACTGGAGAACTCGGTAAAGGACCAGACGTACAACACCCCGGCGATCGCCACGCTGTTCCTGCTGGCCGACCAGCTCGAGTGGATGCTCGAGCGGGGCGGGCTCGACGGCATGGTGCAGCGCACGCGCGCCTCCTCCGGTCACCTGTACGAGTGGGCTGATGAGCACGCGCACGCCGCCCCGTTCGTCGCCGAGGCGGCCAAGCGCTCGCTGGTGGTGGGCACGATCGACTTCGACGAGCAGGTCGACGCCGCGGCGCTGGCGGCCACACTGCGCGCGAACGGGATCGTCGACGTCGAGCCCTACCGCAAGCTGGGCCGAAACCAGCTGCGGATCGCCATGTACCCCGCCACCGACCCCGACGAGGTGCGCGCGCTCACCGCGTGCGTCGACTGGGTCGTGGAGCACAGCGGATGAGCGCCTCTGCCTCCGCCTCCGCCACCGCCGTCCCAGGCGCGGCCGTCGAGCACGCCCGGCCGCGCGTGCTCGTCGCCGAGAACATCGGCGCCTCGGGGATCGAGTTGCTCCGGGAGCACTTCGATGTCGAGGTCGCCGACGGCTGGTCGCGCGAACAGCTGGCCGAGCGGATCGGCGGATACGAGGGCATCCTGATCCGCTCCGCGACCAAGCTCGACGGCGAGCTGCTGGGCCACGCCACGCGGCTGCGGGCCGTGGGCCGGGCCGGAGTGGGCGTCGACAACGTCGACGTCGCAGCGGCCACCAAGCGCGGGATCATCGTGGCCAACGCGCCGCAGAGCAACGTGATCACCGCGGCGGAGCACACCATGGCCCTGCTGCTGGCGCTCGCCCGCAAGGTCCCCCAGGCGCACGCCTCGCTGACCGGGGGCAAGTGGGAGCGCTCGAAGTTCTCCGGCGTCGAGCTGAACGAGAAGACGCTCGGCATCCTCGGGTTCGGGCGAATCGGGCAGCTCGTGGCGCACCGGGCGCTGGGGTTCGGCATGCGCGTGATCGCCCATGACCCGTACGTCTCGGCCGAGCGCTACCGGGAGCTGGGGGTCGAGCAGGCGAGCTCGCCCGAGGAGCTCTACGCGGCGGCCGACTTCATCACCTTGCACCTGCCGAAGACGCCCGAGACCGAGGGCTGGCTCAACGCCACGGCGCTGTCCAAGTGCAAGGACGGCGTGCGCATCCTGAACGTCGCTCGGGGGCCGCTGGTCGTCGACGACGACCTGAAGGCCGCGCTCGACTCGGGCAAGGTGGCCGGGGCGGCGCTCGACGTGTTCCGCACCGAGCCGATCACCGACCATCCGCTGTTCGGCTACCCCGACGTGATCGTCACCCCGCACCTGGGCGCGTCGACCGCCGAGGCCACCGATCGCGCCGGTTTCCAGGCGGCCGAGCAGGTGGTGGCGGCGCTGACCGGCGGAGTGGTCACCAGCGCGGTCAACGTCCCCGCTATCCCATCCGAGGACATGGAGGTCCTGGGGCCATTCGTGCACCTGTCCCGCGCGCTCGGGCGGATCGCCAGCTCGGTCGCGGAGGGATCGTCGGTCGACCGCCTCGAGAGCGAGTTCATGGGAGGTATCGCCGAGCGCGACACCCGGCTCTTGTCGATCCAGGTGCTGCTCGGAATCCTCCAGGGCCACACCGAGGAGGAAGTAAACGAGGTAAACGCGCCGGGGCTCGCCGAGGAGCGCGGGATCGAGCTCGTCGAGACCAAGCGCTCGGTGGCCCAGGACTACACCGACCTGATCCGGGTGACGGTGACCAGCGGCGAGGACAACATCCGGGTGGTCGGCACCCTGATCGGCCGGCGCAACCGTCCCCATCTGCTCGAGGTGTGGGGCCAGCGGTTCGCGATTCAGCTCGAAGATCACATCACCGTGTTCCGCTACCGCGACATCCCCGGGATGATCGGCCGGGTCGGCACGTGCTTCGGACACCACGGCATCAACATCGTCTCGGCCGCGGTCGGTCATCAGCCGCCCGCCGGCACTGAGCAGGACGACGGGCTCGCGGTGATGGCGATGACCACCGACGTCGCAGTGCCCCAGAGTGTGATCGACGAGCTCGTGGCCTCGGAGGGGTTCGAGGCCGGCCGGGCGATCTCGCTCTAGTCGACGATCCGCACGCCGAGCGCGTCGGCCAGGCGCGCGATCTGGCGTCCGGTGTAAACGGGCGCCGCGTGCGCGAGCACCCGCCCGCGCGCATCGAGGAACTCGATCCTCGGCGAACGAGCGCGCGCGATCCGGATCGACTCGAGGTGGGGCGTGGGGACGGACCATCCATCGTTGCCGTCGCCCCCCTCGAGGCTGGTCGCGGTCAGCGCGACCCAGTGACGGCGGTGCACGACCAGCGAGCGGATGACCCGGCCCACCGGAATGAGCACGAGCAGCCAGGGGACCTGGTGGAGCCTGGTCCCGTAGAGCAGGCCGACGGCGATCGCGGCGGCGAACCAGGGCCCGTTGAGCCAGGCCGGCCAGGCGGGCGGGCGCAGAACGGCCAGCGCGTTCGCCGGCACCCGCGGGCGCTCGACGGGCGGGCTGTTGGTATCGCGCGTGGGTGGCCGGCTCTCGAGGCGGACCGCTCGCCCGCCGCGGGTTCCCTTAGCGTCGCCGCGGGGGAGAGCCTTGTCGGAATCCCACCGGCGGGTCATGCACAGATCATCGCGCTTGCGCGGCGCTGATACGCTGTTTCCACATGTCGGGCAAGCTCGACCTTCGACTTCTTCTCCTCCCCCTTCGGGGGGAATAGCGCGCCGGCGGCCGCACGTAGCCGCGAGACCAAGACCGAGAAGAAGCGAGTTTCGAGAGGAGCGACATGAGCACAGCTGAGGACCCCAGCCGAGTACTGATCTTCGACACGACGTTGCGCGACGGCGAGCAGTCGCCGGGCATCTCGCTGAACACCCAGGAGAAGCTCGAGATCGCCTATCAGCTTGCGCGCCTCGGAGTCGACGTGATCGAGGCCGGGTTCCCGATCACGTCGCCGGGCGACTTCGAAGCCGTGCAGGAGATTGCCCGCACCGTCGAAGGCCCGATCATCGCCGGCCTGGCCCGCACGCACGTCGGCGACATCGACGCGGCATGGAACGCGGTCCGCGACGCCGAGCGAGCACGCATCCACACGTTCATCTCGACCTCCGACATCCACATCCGCCACCAGCTCCAGTCCACGCGCGAGGACGTGCTGGGCCAGGCGAGAGCCGCTGTCGCGCACGCCAAGCAGTACATCGAGGACGTGGAGTTCTCGCCCATGGACGCGACGCGGGCGGACGTCGAGTTCACGGCCGAGGTGTGCGCGGTGGCGATCGAGGAGGGCGCGACCACGATCAACATCCCGGACACCGTCGGCTACACGATGCCCCACGAGTACGGTGCCTTCCTGTCCCGGCTGTACGAGCTCGTCCCCCGGCTGAGCGAGGTCGTGCTCTCGGTCCACTGCCACGACGACCTCGGCCTCGCGGTGGCGAACTCGTTCTCAGGTCTGCGCGCCGGCGCCAGGCAGGTGGAGTGCGCGATCAATGGCATCGGCGAGCGGGCGGGCAACGCCTCGCTCGAGGAGATCGTGATGCTCCTGCACACTCGGGCACCCGACGTCGGGCTCCACACCGGGATCGTCACGCACGAGATCTCGCGGACCTCGCGCCTCGTCTCCCGCCTGACCGGCTACTCGGTGCAGCCGAACAAGGCGATCGTCGGGCGTAATGCGTTCGCCCACGAGTCCGGCATCCACCAGGACGGCGTGCTGAAGGAGCGCACGACCTACGAGATCATGGACGCCACCACCGTCGGGCTGGACGCGAACTCGATCGTGCTGGGCAAGCACTCGGGCCGCCACGCGCTCCAGCAGGCACTGTCGGAGCTCGGTTTCGAGTTGTCCGGGCAGGGGCTGAACACGGCGTTCAAGCGCTTCAAGGAGATCGCGGACAAGAAGAAGCAGGTGACGGCGATGGACCTCGAGGCGCTGGTCACCGACGAGCTGCGCGATGAGCTCGCCGGCTACCAGCTCCAGTGGTTCGACGTCGAAGCATCCTCGCGCCGGCCGCCTCACGCCACCGTCGGGGTACTTTCGCCCGAGGGCGTCGAGCTGACTGGCTCGTTCACCGGGGACGGCCCGGTCGACGCGATCTTCCGCGCGATCAACGCGGCCACCGATGTCGACGCGCGCCTGCGCGAATTCCGTGTCGACGCGGTGACGGGCGGGCAGGACGCGCTCGGCGAGACCTCGGTGGTCCTGGAGCTCGGCGGCGTGACCGGCGCCGGCCAGGGGGTGTCGACCGACATCCTCGAGGCGGCCGGACGGGCGTACGTGCGCGCGCTGTCGAGCGCGGTGCGCCGGCGCGAGATCGGCTCAGGACGCCCAGCGCTCGAGAGCGCCGTCCCGACGCCCTAGCGCCAGGCCCTGGCGGTAGCCGGCAGCGAGCACGCGCCCGCGCGGCTCGCGCTCCATGAAGTTCGTGCCCATCGCGGTGGCGCTCTCGATGTCCGGGCCGACGAGCTGGACTGTGACACCGCGCCGGCGCAGGACGAGCGCCTCAATCGACACCGCCGAGCGCGACACGCGGCGAACCATCGCCAGCGCGCCCGCGGACCCGGGCAGGCTGGCCGTCGGGTTCAGGCACAGCACCTCAGTCAGGCGGCCCGCCGGGGCGGCGTCGAGGTTGGTCGGGCTCCACACGCCACCGTCGACGTATTCGCGCCCGTCGATCTCGAATGGCGCGAACAGCCACGGGACGGTGCACGACGCGGTCACCGCCTGGGCCACGGTGGCTCCGGGCGCGCCGGGACTGCCGAACATCACTCGCCGTCCGGTGCGGCGGTCGACCGCGGCGACGCGCAGGCGGCCGTCGAAGCGGGCGCCGAAGCGCTCCACGTGCGCCAGCACCCCGTCCAGGCCCTGCTGCGGGCGGGGCAACCGGCGGAGCATCAATCCCCGCACGACCGCGCCGCCGGGGGCCGCGACGCCGAGCGCCAGCGGGGCGAAGCTCGCGGCGGCGGCCAGCGCGAACGAGCCGGCCCGGCGGGCGGCGACCCGCGCCGCCGCGGCCAGCCCCTCGGCCGGGCGTGCCGCCGCGGAGGGCTCGATCTCGCTGCCGATTCCGGACCGGGGACGCCGGAGCGGCTGGCCCGCCGCCAGTTGGGCGGCGACGATCGCCCCGGCGGAGGTGCCCACGAAGTGCTCGCACTCGCGCAGGTCGAATCCGGTGGCGTCCTCCAGGCCGGCCAGCAGGCCCATCATCCAGGCCTCGCCGAGGACGCCGCCGCCGCCGAGGACGAGGACGTCGGGACGGGAGAGCATGGGTTGAGGCTATCGGCGGCACCACCGCTAGCACCGATCCCGTACGGGCGTATGCGATAACATACGACCGGATGTCGGCCGGCGCCACGATTCAGACGGGGGTGGGCGCCCGCGTGCGGGCGCTCAGAGAGGCCATGGACCTCTCGCTGCGCGACCTGGCCGAGCGCTCCGGCGTGAGTGCGCCGATGCTCTCCCAGGTCGAGCGCGGCGAGACCAGCCCGACTCTGCACGTCGCCGAGCGGATCGCCGGCGGGCTCGAGCTGCGCCTCTCACAACTGCTCCGCCTCGACGAGGACGGCGCGGTGAGCGTGGTACGGCGGGGCGAGCGCCGCCAGGGCCGCCGCCGCGGCGGTCATGGCTACGAGATCCTCACCCCGCCGCTGCCCGGCCAGCGGGCCGAGCTCTCGCGCCACACTCTGAGCGCCGGCGCGGTCACCGGCGGACCGGGGGACCCGCCGATGCACGAGCCGGGCAGCCGCGAGACGGCTCTGGTCGAGGCGGGACGGGTAGTCCTGCACTGCGACGGGACGCCGTATGAGCTCGCGGCAGGGGACTGCGTGACCTTCGACGCTGATCTTCCACACCACTTTCACAATCCCGGACCCGACCAGGCCATCCTGCTCGCCGTGGTGAGCGCCGGCCTGCGCAGGAGCTAGAGCCATGCCAAAGACCCTGTTCGAGAAGATCTGGGAGGCCCACGAGGTCGCTCCCGGCCTGATCTACATCGATCTGCACCTGGTGCACGAGGTGACGAGCCCCCAGGCCTTCGACGGCCTGAGGCTGGCCGGGCGCCGGGTGCGGCGGCCCGACCGGACGCTGGCCACCGCGGACCACAACGTGCCCACGGACGGGACCCCGGTCGCCGCTCGGATTCGCGACGAGCTGAGCCGCGTCCAGGTGCAGACGCTCGAGCGCAACTGCGAGGAGTTCGGCATCCCGCTCTACTCGCTGGGCTCGGACCGTCAGGGGATCGTGCACATCATCGGCCCCGAGCTCGGTGTGACCCAGCCGGGAATGACGATCGTGTGCGGCGACTCCCACACCGCCACCCACGGGGCGTTCGGTTCGCTGGCCTTCGGGATCGGGACGAGCGAGGTGGAGCACGTGTTGGCCACTCAGTGCCTCGTCCAGTCGAAGCCGCGCTCGATGCGCATCCGGTATGAGGGGTCGCTGGGCTTCGGGGTCAGCGCCAAGGACCTGATCCTGGCCACGATCGGGCAGATCGGGGTCGACGGGGCGGTGGGCCACGTCGTCGAGTACGCGGGGCCGCCGATCGAGGCGCTCTCGATGGAGGGGCGGATGACCGTTTGCAACATGACGATCGAGGGGGGCGGGCGCGCCGGGATGGTGGCACCCGACGAGAAGACGTTCGAATGGGTCATCGGGCGGCCGGGGGCGCCGAGCGAGATACCCGACGAGTGGCGCTCGCTGAAGACCGACCCCGGAGCGGAGTTCGACCGTGAGGTGGTGGTGGACGCCGGCGCGATCAGCCCGATGGTGACCTGGGGGACCACGCCGGGGATGGTCGTGCAGGTGACCGACAGCGTGCCCGATCCGGACTCCGAGCAGGACGAGCACGCGCTCGAGTACATGGGCCTCGAGCCCGGCACCCCGATCCAGGAGCTCAAGCTCGACCGGGTGTTCATCGGCTCGTGCACGAACTCGCGGATCGGCGACCTGCGCGCGGCCGCCGAGGTCGTGGACGGTCAGAAGGTGGCCGACAGCGTGTACGCGATGGTGGTGCCGGGGTCCCAGCAGGTCAAGGCACAGGCCGAGCGCGAGGGCCTCGACGAGGTGTTCAAGCGCGCCGGGTTCGACTGGCGCGAGGCGGGCTGCTCGATGTGCCTGGGCATGAACCCGGACATCGCCGCGCCGGGCGAGCGGGTGGCGTCGACCTCCAACCGCAACTTCGAGGGCCGCCAGGGCCGGGGGGCGCGCTCGCACCTGGTCTCGCCCCAGATGGCGGCGGCGGCGGCGATCGAGGGCCACTTCGTCGACATCCGGGATTGGGAGGGCCGCTAGATGCGCGCGATAGAGACGATCACCGGCCAGGTGTCGGTGCTGAACCGCGATGACGTCGACACCGACCAGATCATCCCCAAGCAGTTCCTCAAGCGGGTCGAGCGGACCGGGTTCGGTCAGTATCTGTTCTACGACTGGGCCAAGCGCCCGGACTGGGACCTGCCGCAAAACCCGATCCTGGTCGCGGGGCGGAACTTCGGGTGCGGCTCGAGCCGCGAGCACGCGCCGTGGGCGCTCGAGGACTACGGCTTCCAGGCCATCATCGCGCCCAGCTTCGCCGACATCTTCCGCTCCAACTGCATGAAGATCGGGCTGCTTCCGGTCCAGTTGGAGGCGCAGGAGTGCGCGGCGATCGCCGAGGCCGGCCAGGCCCAGGTCGACCTGGCCGCTCAGGAGGTCCGCTGGCCCGGCGGGAGCGCCCGGTTCAAGATCGATCCGGAGACCAAGAACCGGCTGCTGGGCGGGCTCGACGACATCGCGCTGACGCTGGAGCAGGACGACGCGATCACCGGTTACGAGCGGGAACGCGAGCGCCCGGGGCCGGCCACGACGGCGCTCGCATGAGCGCCCGCGACTGGGACGCCGCCACCTACGACCGTATCTCCGACGCCCAGTTCACCTGGGCGCTCGAACAGCTCGAACGCCTGCCGCTCGCGGGCGAGGAGGTCGTGCTCGACGCCGGATGCGGCTCCGGGCGAGTGACTGCTGTGCTGCTCGAGCGCCTCCCACGCGGTCGCGTCTACGGCGTCGACGCCTCCGCGTCGATGGTCGAGCACGCTCGCTCGGCGCTTGGCGAGCGCGCGAGGATCCTGCACCAGGACCTGGTCGAGCTCGAGCTTCCCGAGCCAGTCGACGCGGCGTTCTCGAACGCGACGTTTCACTGGATCCACGACCACGAAGCGCTGTTCGGCGCCCTTCACCGCGCGATGAAGCCGGGCGGCCGGCTCGTGGCGCAGTGCGGCGGCCGCGGCAACATCGACGCGTTTCGCCGGAGTGCTGAGGCCGTGGCTCGGGAGGAGCCCTTCGCCGAGCACTTCCGCGACTGGCGGGGGCCCTGGAACTACGCCGGCGCGGTGCAGACCGCGGCGCGGCTCGAGCACGCGGGCTTCACCGACGTCCGGACGTGGCTCGAGCCAAAGCGCGTCGATCCGCCGCGCTCCTTCATCGAGACCGTATGCCTGCTCCCGTATCTGAAGAAGCTCCCCGAGGACCTCGGTGATCCGTTCGTCGACCGCGTCCTGTCGCGGGAGGGGGACCCGGTCGTGCTCGAGTACGTCCGCCTCAACATGACCGCCCGGCGCGCGTAAACCCCCAAAGGGAGCTTCCGGCCGAGCCCCGGGTAACTTCCTGTGAGATGTCACAGGCACCAGAGCAGCTGCCGGACGCTCCGCGAATCCCCGACGAGATCGGCGAGGGCGCCGAGCCCACCGGGCCGATCAGCCGCCGGAGGATCGTCGTCGGGACGATCTTCACGCTGGTCACGCTCGTCGGCCTGTACTTCTTCATCCCGAAGCTGGCCGGGTTCAAGCGGACGTGGGGACAGCTCAAGCACGGCGACCCGGTGCTGCTCGCGCTCGCCATGGTGTTCGAGCTGGTGTCGCTGGGCGGCTACTCGATGCTGTTCGGGACCGTGTTCGGCCGCGGTCACGAGCGGATCAACTGGCGGGTCAGCCTCGAGATCCCGCTCGCGGGGATCGCCGCGATCCGGCTGCTCGCGGCGGCCGGCGCCGGCGGGGTCGCCCTGACCGTCTGGGCGCTGCGGCGCGCGCGGATGGACGCGCGGGTCATCGCCTGCCGGATGATCGCCAGCTACGTCGTTCAGTATTCGGTCTACCTCGGGGCGCTGGTGGTCTGCGGGTTCGGTCTGCGCTGGGGAGTGTTCGCCGGCGAGGCCCCGTTTGCCTTGACCGTGCTGCCCGCCGCCCTGAGCGCGATCGGCATCGTCCTGCTCGCGGCGATGGGGCTGGTGCCGCAGGATTTCGAGCGCCGCCTGCGCCAGCTTTCCCGGCGCTCCGGGCGCGTCGGCCGGCTCGCGGCGCGGGTGGCGAGCGCGCCGGCCGCGCTGGGCTCGGGAGTCCGGACAGCCGAGGGACTGATCAAGGAGGGCCGCATCGGCCTGATCGGCGCGCTCATCTACTGGGGCTTCGACATCGCGGTGCTCTACCTGTCGTTCGCCGCCTTCGGCAACACGGTGCCGGCCGCCGTGGTGGTCATGGGTTACTTCCTCGGCACGCTCGGCAGCCTGCTGCCGCTGGCCGGAGGCGTCGGCGGTGTCGAGGGCGCGATGTTCGGCGCCTTCGTTGCCTTCGGCGTGCCCGCCGGGCCCGCGCTGATCGGCACCCTGGCCTACCGGGCGATCTCGTTCTGGATCCCCACGCTGCCGGGCGTGCTGGGGTACGTCGCGCTGCGAAAGACGGTCCGCCGCTGGCAGGCTGAGGATGGCCGGGCCGAGGGCGACGCGCCGCCGCCGGCGGCGGGCTGATGGCGGCCGAGAGCGCCCCCGGGCGCGCGGCCGACGGCTTCGTGCGGATGCTGCGCTGGGCCGGGCGGCTGCTGCGCGGCGGGATCGTCAAGCGGGTGGGGGGGCCGGCGCGAGCGCGGGTGATCGTGATATTCGCGAGCGTGCTGGCGCTGAATGGCGCCGACGCCGCGACGGTCGGCGCGATCGCACCCCAGCTCGAGCACGCGCTGCGCATTGGCAACACCAAGATCGGGCTGCTCAGCTCGATCTCTCTGCTGGTCGGCGCGGCATTCACGATCCCGGTGGGGATGCTCGTCGACCGGATCAGGCGGATCCCGGTGCTGGCGGTGAGCATCATCCTGTGGAGCCTGGCCTCGGCCGTCAGCGCCTTCGCCAGTAGCTACTCGACCCTGCTGCTCACGCGGCTGGTGCTGGGAGCGGTCACCGCCAGCGCGGGTCCGGCAATCGCGTCCCTGTCCGGCGACTACTTTCCGTCGAGCGAGCGAGGGCGGGTCTGGGCCTACATCCTGGCCGGCGAGACGGTGGGGACGGCGATCGGGTTCATCGTCAGCGGCAGCGTCGCCAGCCTGATCGACTGGCGCGCCGCGTTCGTCCTGCTGGCGATCCCCGGCTTCTTCCTGGCCTGGACCCTGTGGCGGACCGTGCCCGAGCCGCTTCGGGGCGGCCAGAGCCGGCTCGCGGTCGGAGTCGTCAGCCTCGACGAGGTGCTCGAGGCGGCCGCGGCGCATCGCGACCAAGGGGAGCAGGAAGCCGGCGAGGAGGAGGCGGCGGCAGGGGGCGGCGCGGACGATGCCGAGGCCGCCTACGAGGCGGTCAGGGCACGGGGCGTCGAGCCCGATCCGGAGCTGATCCTGGATGAGGACCCGGCGCGGATGCCGCTGGGGCACGCCGTCCGCTACATCCTGCGGATCCCGAGCAATGTGATGCTGATCATCGGCTCCTCGCTCGGCTACTTCTACTTCGCCGGGCTCCAGACGTTCGCCACCTTGTTCGTGCGCGGTCACTACCACGCCAGCCAGGCCACGGCGGAGCTGGTGCTGGCGCTGCTGGTCGTCGGTGCCTTGGTCGGGACGCTGCTGAGCGGGCGGATCACCGACCTGATGGTGCGCAACGGCATGATCGAGGCTCGCGTCTGGGTACCGGCGATCTGCTTCGTCGGCGCCGGCATCCTGCTCGTGCCCGGCCTGCTGGGCACCCACGTGTTTCCGGCCGCCTGGTTCGACATGGCCGGGGCGGGGTTTCTGGCGGCGGCGAACCCGCCGCTCGATGCCGCTCGGCTGGACATCATGCCCGCGGGCCTGTGGGGCCGCGCCGAGAGCGTGCGCACGGTAGCGCGCTCGCTCGTCCAGGCGCTCTCCCCGCTCCTGTTCGGGGGCCTGTCGCAGCTGGTCGCGGGGATCGTGCCCGTCCAGACGCCGGTGGGGACGCATACCGGACTGGTCTCGCCCAGTGCCGCGCGTGGGCTCGAGATCACGTTCCTGATCCTGCTGGCGACGCTGGTCGCGGCCGGGGTGTTCCTGGCTCGCGCGCGCCACACCTACGCTCGCGACGTCGCCACCGCGGCCGCCTCGGCCCAGCCGGCCGCTTGGGCGGCCTGACCGGTAGCGTCCGG
The DNA here is from genome assembly GCA_963818675.1 of uncultured Solirubrobacterales bacterium. GTDB lineage: Bacteria > Actinomycetota > Thermoleophilia > Solirubrobacterales > Solirubrobacteraceae > Palsa-465. Next base: position 22,429 of record CAWFTE010000003.1, on the reverse strand, counting down.
GAGCATGGCCCGCAAGATCGTCCTGTTGCCCGGCGACGGGATCGGTCCGGAGATCACGGCCCCGGCGGTGTCGGTGCTGCGGGCGCTGCTCGGGGATTCCGGCGGCTTCGAGTTCGAAGAGCACCCGTTCGGTGGCGCCTCGATCGATACGTTCGGGGTCGCGCTGACCGATGAGACGCTGGCGGCGTGCCGGGCGGCCGACGCGGTTCTGCTGGCCGCGGTGGGGGGGCCGAAGTGGGACACCACGGATCCGGGGCGGCCCCGGCCCGAGCAGGGGCTGCTGGGACTACGCAAGGGCCTCGGCCTGTTCGCCAACCTGCGGCCCGTGCGGCCGGTGCCGGCGCTCTACGAGGCCAGCCCGCTGAAGCTCTCGGTGATCGAGCGGGTCGATCTGCTGGTGGTGCGGGAGCTGACGGGTGGGATCTACTTCGGCGCCAAGGAGCGGGGGGACGATTTCGCCTCCGATGCGTGCGTGTACACGCGGGAGGAGATCGAGCGGATCGCCCGGGTGGCGTTCGGGGCGGCCCGCTCGCGCGTGACCAGCGTCGACAAGGCCAACGTGCTCGAGACATCGCGGCTGTGGCGCGAGGTGGTGCACGAGCTGCACGGCCGCGAGTTCCCGAACATCGAGCTCGAGCACCTGCTCGTCGACAACGCGGCGATGCGGCTGATCGCGGCGCCCCGGCACTTCGACGTGATCCTGACCGAGAACATGTTCGGCGACATCCTGAGCGACGAGGCGGCGATGCTGACCGGGTCCATAGGGATGCTCCCGAGCGCCTCGCTGGGCGACGGCGGGCCGGGGCTGTTCGAGCCGGTCCATGGCTCGGCGCCCGACATCGCGGGCACCGGCGCGGCCAACCCGCTGGCCATGTTCCTGTCTGCGGCGTTGATGCTGCGTCACGGACTGGGAATGGAGGCCGAGGCGGCGTCGATAGAATCTGCGGTGGATCGGGCGCTGGCCGAGGGGCTGCGCACGCCGGACCTGGGGGGTGGCGCAGGAACTGCCGAGGCCACCCGGGCCGTCCTACAACACCTGCAGTAAGGAGCAGTCGTGGAACAAGCCGAGGTGATCTGGCACAACGGAGAGTTGGTCGCCTGGGAGGACGCCAAGGTCCACGTACTGACCCACGGACTGCACTACGGCACCGGGGTGTTCGAGGGGATCCGCTGCTACGCGACCGAGCGCGGCCCGGCGATCTTCCGCCACCAGGATCATCTGGACCGGCTGTTCAAGTCGGCCGAGCTCTACTACATGCCGATTCCCTACACGGTCCCCGAGCTGCGCGCCGCCACCCATGAGCTGATCGCGGCCAACGAGCTGCGCGAGTGCTACATCCGGCCGATCGTCTTTCGCGGCTACGGCCAGATGGGGCTCTATCCGCTCGACGCTCCGGTCGAGGTGTCGATCGCCGTGTGGCCGTGGGGGGCATACCTGGGCGAGGAGGGCAAGCGCAGCGGCGTCCGGGCCAAGGTGGCGAGCTGGCGGCGGATCCCGCACGACGCTCTGATCCCCCACGCCAAGGCGTGCGGTCAGTATCTCAACAGCGTGCTGGCCAAGATCGAGGCCACGAAGGCCGGCTACGAGGAGGCCATCCTGCTCGACTCGCACGGGTTCGTGTGCGAGGGCTCAGGCGAGAACATCTACGCCGTTCGCGAAGGCGTCATATTCACGCCGCCCCAGACGGCAGGGATCCTCGATGGGATCAGCCGCAAGTCGGTGCTGCGGATCGCCGGCGACCTCGGCTACGAGCTGGTCGAGCGCGACCTGGCCCGGGCCGAGCTCTACCTGGCCGACGAGGTGTTCCTGACCGGCACCGCGGCCGAGCTGGTGCCGGTGCGCGAGATCGACGACCACGCGATCGGAACGGGCAAGCCCGGCCCGGTCACGCAGGAGCTCCAGCGGGTGTTCGACGACGCGCTGCACGGGCGCGACGCGCGCTACGCAGAGTGGCTCGACGTGGTGCAGGTTCCGTCGCGGGCCGCCTAGCCGGCGGGAGCCCTTTCCGGAGCGCGATGACCAGGATCCAGCTCTACGACACCACGCTGCGCGACGGCATGCAGGGCGAGGGCATGTCGCTCTCGGCCGAGGAGAAGCTACGGGTCGCCCATCGCCTCGACGACCTCGGCATCGACCTGATCGAGGCGGGGTTCCCGAGCTCCAACCCGAAGGAGCTCGAGCTGTTCGCGCTGCTCGCCCGCGAGGAGTTTGGGCACGCTGAGATCGCGGCGTTCGGCATGACCCGCCGGCGCGGCGTGCGCGCGTCCGAGGACGCTGCCCTGCGGGCGCTGGCCGAGTGCTTTGCGCCGGTGTGCACGCTGGTCGGGAAGACCTGGAGCCTGCACCTGGAGAAGGTGGTCAAGGTCGACGGCGCGGAGAACCTGCGGATGATCGCCGACTCGGTGGGATTCCTCGTGGCGGCCGGCAAGCGGGTCGTCTACGACGCCGAGCACTTCTTCGACGGGTACGTCGACGATCCGGCGTACGCCCTGTCGTGCCTGCGGGCGGCGGCCGAGGCCGGGGCCGAGACCGTGGTGTGCTGTGATACCAACGGCGGGACCTTGCCGGGGGTGTTGGCGGGCATGATGCGCGACGTGGCGGCGCAGTTGGCGGGGTCGGGCGCGGCGGTGGGAATCCACTGTCACGACGACGCCGGCTGCGGGGTCGCCGGTTCCCTGGCCGCCGTCGAGGCGGGGGCCACGCACGTGCAGGGCACGATCAACGGCTACGGGGAGCGGTGCGGCAACGCCAACCTTGTGACGATCATCGCCAACCTCCAGCTCAAGCTCGGCCACGAGTGCCTGACCGAGGATCAGCTCGCGGCACTGACCCCGACCGCGCACTTCTTCGACGAGCTTTTGAACTTCGCCCCCGATCCCGACCAGCCGTACGTGGGGCGCAACGCATTCGCGCACAAGGGCGGCATGCACGTCGCCGGGGTGAACGCCGACCCGACCACGTTCGAGCACGTCGACCCGGTGATGGTGGGCAACCGTCGCGAGCTGCTCGTCTCGGAGCTGTCCGGGCGCGGGACGGTGCAGGCGCGAGCCCGCGACGCCGGGATCGCGCTCGACGATGGGCAGGTGGAGCACGTGCTCGAGCGGGTCAAGGAGCGCGAGCACCGCGGCTACCAGTACGAGGCGGCCGACGGCTCGCTTGAGCTGTTGATGCGGCGTGAGACGGGGGAGTACGAGCCGCTGTTCGTGCTCGAGAGCTGGCGGGTGATCGTCGAGCAGACCTCTTCCGCGGGCCACGTGGACGCCGAGGCCACGGTCAAGGTGTGGATCGGCGATCAGCGGTTCTACAAGACGGCCGAGGGCAACGGCCCCGTGAACGCGCTCGACAAGGCGCTGCGGGCCGCTCTGGAGCAGGCCTATCCGGGCGTCGCCGAGCCCGAGCTCGTCAACTTCAAGGTGCGGATCCTCGACGAGACGCACGGGAGCGACGCGATGACGCGGGTGCTGATCGACGTCGTGCACGACCACGAGCCGCGCGGTTTCATCGGCGTCTCGGGCAACGTGATCGAGGCGTCGTGGAAGGCGCTGGTCGAGTCGCTCGAGTACGGGCTGCAGCCGGGGCGGCGGCTGGGGCTGGAGCGCGAGGCGGCGCCGGCCCGGCGCGGATGAGCGAGGGTCCGCCGCTCGCGCGCCCCGTGATCGGCGGGCGCGAGGAGGAGCTCGTGCTCTCGGTGCTGCGCTCCGGGCGGCTGTCGCTGGGCCCGCTGCTCGGACAGTTCGAGGAGGCGTTCGCGGCGCGTGTGGGCGCCCGGTTTGCGAGTGCGGTGTCGAGCGGGACGGCGGGGCTGCATCTGGCGCTGCGGGCCGTTGGGGTGAGCGACGGCGATGAGGTGATCACCAGCCCGTTCTCGTTCGTGGCCAGCGCCAACGTGGCGCTGTACGAGCGGGCCCGGCCGGTGTTCGTCGATATCGACCCGGTCACGCTGAACATCGACGCCTCGGCGGTGGCGGCCGCGGTGACCGAGCGGACCGCGGCTCTGCTGCCGGTGCACATCTTTGGCTACCCCGCCGACGTGCCGGCGCTGGAGCGGCTCGGGCTGCCGATCGTCGAGGACGCGTGCGAGGCACTCGGCGCGGTCGACGCCGAGGGCGTCCCCGTGGGCGCGCGGGGCCATCCGGCGGTGTTCGGCTTCTATGCCAACAAGCAGCTGACCACCGGGGAGGGCGGGATGGTCGCCGTCGGCGACGCCGGGTTGAAGGCGCGCCTGGACTCCGAGCGCAACCAGGGGCGGGCGCCGGACATGGGCTGGCTCGACCACGACCGGCTCGGCTTCAACTACCGCTTGTCGGACGTGGCGTGCGCGCTGGGTCTGGCCCAGCTCGAGCGGCTGGACTCGATGCTGGCGGGGCGGGCGCGGGTGGCGGCCTGGTACGGCGAGGCGCTGTCCGGGCTCGATGGGGTATCGCTGCCCTGCCTGGAGGCCGGGCGAGCGCGGCGGGGGTGGTTCGTCTACGTCGTGCAGCTCCCGCGCGGCGTGGATCGGGACGAGACGGTGCGAGCGCTGGGCGCGCGGGGGATTCCGAGCAAGCCCTACTTCCCCGCCGTTCACCTGATGAGCTTCTATCGCGAGCGCTTCGGCCACCGGGAGGGCGAGTTTCCGGTCTGCGAGGACGTGGCGGCGCGCTCGATCGCGCTGCCGTTCTTCCCGGAGATGACCGAGGCGCAGGTGGCGCAGGTGGCCGGCGCGCTGCGTGGCGTGCTGCTCGAGTCCGTGCACGCCGTGGGGGGCCCCGGGGGGCGGTGAGGCGCCCGGTTGGCGCCGGGCCGAGATCGCGATGCTGGCCGCTGTGCCCTATATGGGCTGGAACACCTATTACGGCGTCGGCGGCAGTTACGACGAAGAGACGATCCTGTCGATCGCTGGAGCATTGGTCGACCGGGGCCTGGCCCAGGCGGGCTACTGCATCGTGTGGCTGGACATCGGCTGGGCGAGCGGTGCGCGCGACCGTCACGGGAACCTGATCGTCGACTCCTCGCAGTGGCCGCACGGCCTCGGGTGGCTCACGGACTGGCTCCATGCGCACGGCCTGCAGGCCGGGATCTACACGGACGCCGGGTCCTCCGGGTGCCACGGTCGGGATGTCGGCTCGCTGGGGCACTATCAGCACGACGCGGACGCCTTCGCGGCCTGGGGGTTCGACGCGGTCAAGGTCGACTTCTGCGGTGCCGGGCAGGAGGGCCTGCGCCCCGAGGCCCAGTACTCGGAGTTCGCTCGCGCACTGGCGAGCAACTCGGCCCGGGGGCCGCTGTTGCTGAACGTCTGCAACTTCTGGGTGCCGGGCCAGATCGACGGCCTGCGGCCGGCGTACGAGGACTCGGCTTATGCGACTTACCAGTGGGCTTCGCGGTTTGCTCAGAGCTGGCGCACCGACACCGACATCGGCTTCATTCGCGACGTCAAGTTCGTGCACGTGCTGCGGAACATGGATCACAACGCGGCTCATCCCGAGGCGGCAGGGCCTGGGCATTGGAACGATCCGGACTATCTGGCGCCCGAGCTCGGGATGACCGCGAGCCAGGCCCAGGCCCAGATCTCGATGTGGGCGATCATGGCCGCGCCCCTGGTCCTGGGCAGCGATCCGCGCTCGCTCTCGCCGGAGTCGATCGCCATGCTCTGCAATCCCGAGGTGATCGCGATCGACCAGGACCCGCTGGGTGTGCAGGGTCGGCTGGTCGCTTCGGATGGATCGGGGCAGGTGTGGGTCAAGCCGCTGGCCGGCGGCGATCGTGCCGTGGCGCTGCTCAACCGTGGGTCCTCGGGCGCGGTTCTGATCGGTACTGACGTTGATGCGATCGGCCTCGGGGACCGCGGGAGCGGGCGGGGACCCGGGCGCGGGCGTGGGCCCCGGTCCGGTTCCGGGCCCGGGCCCGCGCGGGATTTTCGTGTGCGGGACGTGTGGCAGCATGTGACAGTCCGCACTAACGAAGTGATCAGCGCTCAGGTGGAGCCCGAGAGCGTGGTGCTCTACCGCGTGTCCCGCGCCTAGCGAGCTTTTCCTGAGCCGAAATTCCGGGCTCCTCGTCGTGGTCGTCCCGATTCCGCTGGAGTGCGTGGTAGCGTCCCGCGCGACATACACGAAGCCGAGTCGCGAGCCATCCGTGGTCCGCGAGCGGGGGAACCAAAGCGGCCATCCGGTCGCCGGGGCGAATCGCCGACGCAGTGCGGCGAAGCGCGCGTGCGCGAGCCCGTCAGCTAACTCCGTAGGCGATCCGAGGCGAAGCGAAGGAGGGTTGGTTGGACGCCGTCCGCGACCTTGCGCGAACCGAACCGTGGCAGGAATCGCTGGAGCGCTCGCGAGCGCGGCGTCGGTCGGCCTCTGAGGGGCGGGGGGCCTCGAGCGGGCGGCCTCGGGTATCGGTAGGGCGGCCTCGGGTTTCGATCGGGAGGCGCCGGCCGTGCATTCCGGCGCTCGTCGTCACGCTCGTCGTGCTGGCGGCGGGTCTGCCCGCGATCCTCCCGGGCGGTGGGCGCCGTCCGGCATCGCATGCGCTCGCGGTGGCGGCGACGGGAGGCCCGACATACGCCGCGGGCGCGATCCGCCGGGCGCTCCTGGCCGCGGGCGCGGCGGCCAGGCAGATCCCCAATTGCCAGGCAACGATCGGGTCGAGCTACTACATGAACCCGCTCGCGGGCGCGCAGGTGAAGCCAGAACGGGTCGATCAGGGCGTCGACTACGCCGGATCCGGCACGCTCGCCGCGATCGGCGCGGCGCGGATCACGTACATGTCGATGGGCGGCACGGGCTGGCCCGGAGCGTTTATCGAGTACCGCCTGCTGGATGGCGTGGACGCGGGCTGCTACGTCTACTACGCCGAGGGCGTGAACCCGATGGGCGGCCTGCGGGTCGGGCAGACGGTGACGGCCGGGCAGCCGATCGCAAGCATCACCCAGGGGTGGAGCACCGGGATCGAGCTGGGCTGGGGGGCGGGGGTGAGCACGGTGACCTACGCCGCGACCCGGCACGAGTGGAGCGCTCACAGCGACGCCGACAGCATCGCCAGCCCGGCGGGCAAGAGCTTCTCGGCGCTGATCGCCGGGCTGGGCGGGCCCGCGGGCAGGGTCGAGGGTTAGCCCGGGGCGGACGGCCGCGGCCCTGGGGCCGCGTGGGGCCCGGCGGGCCCTCCAGGTTCTGGTTTGCATCCGGCGGACGGGGCGGGGATGATGTCGCCCGCTTGGTTCCCGGAGAGGGTCTGTGATCGGTTCCCGCCGGCGGCGGCGCCTGCGGCCTGCAGCGTGCGCTCTGGCGGTTTGCGCGGCGGGCGCGCTCGGCTCGGCACCTGGCGTGCGCGCCGACTTCCCGTACCTGCCGAAGTCCGGCGGCGACCCCCACAACGTCCTGACCTGGCGGCTTGCCCCCGGCGAGACTCCGAGCAACTTCGGCGACGACTGGAGGTTCGCCGCCACGCCCGAGCAGAGCGCGGCAAGCGACACGCTCGTGAACCCCAAGAGCGAGGAGCTGTGCGGGGTGCGCGGCGCGAGCGTGGTCGACGCGAATGCCTTGTTCCCGCCCCTGACCGGCTCATGCATCCCCGCCGGCACGCCGGTGAAGACCGCGTTCGAGCAGACGCTGGGGCGCCCGGACGTTGTGATCGCCGTGCTCGACTCCGGAATCGAGTGGAACAACGCCGGCGCGATGGTCGCGCTGCGCGACAAGGTGTGGCTCAACCAGGGGGAGCTCCCCGCGCCCCGCCACGATCTTGGCCGCTCACTCGGGCCGGGGGAGAACTGCGCGGCCTATCGGAGTGCGACCGGCGGGGACTACAACCCCCATGGCGGCTACGACGTCAACGATGACGGCGTGTTCAACGTGCTCGACTACGCGTGCGACTCGCGCGTGGCCGCGGTGGTGAACGGCGGGAACGCGCGGCACGCGCTGCGCCACGGCCCTCCGGGCGTGCTCACGCCCGAGGACCTGATCCTCGCGTTCAGCGACGGTCGCGACCACGACCACAACGGCTTCGCCAACGACATCGCCGGGTGGAACTTCCTCGACGACAACAACGATCCGTTCGACGACGTGCAGTACGGCCATGGAACGGGCGAGGCCCAGGACTCGAACGGGGAGGCCAACACCAACCAGGAGCTCGGCACCTGCCCCGACTGCATGGTGATGCCGCTGCGCGTCGGCGAGTCGTTCATCGCCGGCGCCAACCGCTTCGCCGAGGCAGCCGTGTACGCCACCGACGAGAACGCATACGTGATCCAGGAGGCGCTTGGGACGCTGAACGAGTCCTACTTCGCGCGGCAGGCAATCGAGTACGCGTACGCCCACGGGACGGCGGTGATCGGATCGGCGGCCGACGAGGCAGCCGAGCACCACAACCAGCCGGGCGCGCTTCCCGACGTGATCGTGGTCAACTCGGTGACCAAGTACGTGCCGAATCTGACCTCGGTGCCGCCGTCGTACCTGCAGCTCAACGGCTGCACGAACTTCGGCACGCGCGTGACGCTGTCCGTGCCGAGCGTGTCGTGCTCCTCGGAGGCGACCGGCCGCGGCGCGGGGGTGGCGGGTCTCGTGTACAGCGGGGCTTTGAACGCAATCGCGTCGGGTGTGTTGAAGCCGGCGGCCGATTGCCGGCGGGTCAACGGGTCGCCCTGCCCGATCACCGCAAACGAGGTGCGCCAGCTGATGGCGTCGGGGAACATCGCCGGCAGCACCGTTCCCGGCGGGCCTTCGAGCAGCGGCTCGACGCCGGCGGACGCCGGGGAGGGCGGCCAGGCCGACGACGTGAACTTCGCGGCGCAGCCGGAGCCGAGCTGCGCGCCGGTGGCGCTCCCGACGTGCACCGATCCCAACCTCAACACGGTGTTCTCCCCGTTGGTGGAGGGCGGGGTCGACGCGCCGGTGCCCGACTCGCGGCGCTATCACGCCCGGCGCGGGTTCGACGAGTTCTACGGATACGGACGCCTGAACGCGTACAAGGCCGTGTCGGCCGCCGCGGCCGGGCTGATCCCCCCTGAGGCGGACATCACCTCCCCCGACTGGTTCCAGCAACTCGACCCTTCGGCCGGCTCGATCGCGGTCGGCGGATACGTGGACGCCCGCGGCACCGGCTACACATGCTCGCTCCAGGTGGCGCCCGGCGCTCAGCCCAACAACGGGACGACCACCGACACCCCGCCGGGGGATTTTGCGCAGGCGTCTGGCGGCTGGTGCGACGGGCACACGGTTCGTTTCAGCGCGTTCTCGGGGACCGTGGGGACGATCGACACCGTCGGCCTCCGGGCCCGCTTCCCCGCGACGCTGGGCTCCTTCACCGGCAACGAGAACGGCGGCGGCGTCCAGACCTCGAACGGCCGCCCGAACACCCAGCCCTACGCGTTCACGGTCCGGCTCGTGGTGAGCGTGGCGCCAGCCGGCTCACGGCCCGCGATGACCGGGGAGGACCGCCGGCAGCTGTACCTGCACCGCGACGCCGACCTTGTGGCGGGGTTCCCGCGCGAGCTGCGCACCGACGGCGATTCCAGCCCGCTGCTCATCGATTTGGCCGGCGATGACCGCAACCAGCTCGTGCTCGCGACCTCCGACGGGCAGGTGCATGCCTTCCGTTCGTCCGGGGGCGAATTGCCCGGATGGCCGGTCCACACCAACCGGCTGCCGTTGCACCTCGGCGAGGCGGCCTACCGGAGCGTCGGCAGTGGCCACTACTGCGCGGTCCTGGGGGCGCTGGCCGGGGGCGACCTCTTCCACGACGGGCGGATCGAGATCGTGGCCGACGACAACTGCGGGAACGTGTACGCGTGGGACTCGAGCGGGCGCCTGGTCTTCGAACAGCACTCCGATCAGGCGTTCTCGGGGGCGCCGCTCACCCCGTTCCACACGGTTCGGACCGGGCCGCGGGACCGCACCGAGCGCGGCTTTCTGTCTTCGCCCGTGCTGGGGCGGCTGTCCGGGGGTCCCGGCAGCCCGCTTGACATTGTCGTGGCCGGCGACGACCGCCACGTCTACGCCTGGCAGCCGAGCCTGCGCCGGCTTGGCGGCACCGCCCTGCCGGGGTTCCCAGTGCTGGTGGCCGATCCGGACAAGCTTGCCTCGGTCGACTCGGTGACCGGGCGGCCGACGTTCAGCGCGACGCGCGCGTCCGCGAATCCGGGAATCGACGAGGACCAGGGCAAGATCATCGACACGCCGGCGATCGCGCTGTTGAACGGCAAGCCGGAGATCGTGGTGGGGACCAACGAGGAGTACGCGGTGAACACGGGCGACGAGGGCCCGATCAATGCGGGCGGGTTGACGAGCGCCTCGCTCGGGGTGCTCGGCGCGACCGGCCTGCTTCCGTTCGCCAACGGCCGCGTGTACGCGATCAAGGCGACGGGCGGCCGGATGACCTGCTCCGGCGGCCGCTGTCACTCGTCCGCGTTCGTTGCCGGCTGGCCGAAGAAGGTGGGGATCATCGACCGGGGCCTGCTGCCCGACGTGGGTGAGGGCGTCGACGGCTCCCCGGTGGTGGCGCCGGTGAGCTGCCCCGATGGCGGGCACGGGATGAAGATCGGCGTGACGCCCGACGCGGGGCCCTCGTATCTGTTCAACCCGAACGGGACCTCGTGCTACGGGACCGACCAGAGCGGCCGAGACAACTCGCTCGAGACGGACTTCAGCCAGGGCAGCACCCAGTACGACCACCCGGCGTTCTCCGCCGTCGGCTATGGCGCGTTCGGGACCCTCGACGGCCACACGGTCGACTACTTCATGCCCGAGGCCGGGCTGATCCGCACGCTCGACGTGGCCGTGCCCGACTACCAGGGCGGCCAGGACTTCATGGCCGGCTGGAACCCGGTCGACGGCCAGCAGCTGCCGGGGTTCCCGGGGGAGGTCAACGACCTCCAGTTCCTGACCGGCCCGGCGGTGGGCGACATCGGGACCGGCGCGGGCCAGGAGGTCGTGGGCGGGTCCTCGTCGCTGGATCTGTTTGCCTTCGGGCCCGGCGGGACTCCCGCGAGCCCGGCCTGGCCGAAGCTCACTGGCGACTGGATCATCGCCACGCCGACGCTGGGGTCGTTCGGGTCGCTCGATACCACGGCGGGCGCGCGCAAGGACGTGGTCACGATCACCCGCAGCGGGACGCTGTCGGTCTACTCCACCCCCGCCGGCGCCTGCTCGCCGAGCTCCTCGCCGCGCTTCCACCACGACAACTGGAACTCGGGCGACTACCTGACCGACGCGATCGACCCGGGCAAGCCTCTGGGGGCCTCCCGCCGCGGAAATGTGGTCAGCTTCATCGCTCCCGGCGGCGATCTTATGTGCGGCCGCGCCACCCGCTACCAGCTCGTCACCTCGGCCTCACCGATCACCCCCCCGAACTTCGCCGCGGCGCGGCCGCTGAGCGGTGCGCCGGTGCCGGGCGCCGCCGGCGCGCACCAATCGTTCAGGTTCGGCAGCCGCGCCGAGCGCTACATCGCGATCCGCGCGGTCGACGAGGCCGGCAACGTCGGACTTCCGGCGGTGCTCGGGACCGGCCGGGCCGGATCTGGCGCGCCGACGTCGCCGGGCCGCGGGGCCGCGCCGTCGTTCACGGGCTAGGCGACGGCGCGCGTTCGTAGTATCCCGAGGCCATGTCGCGCTTCGCAGAGCCCCAGCACGCGGACTTCCGCGCCCTGAACGACTCGATCTCGTTCGATTGGCGCCTCGGGCCCTACGACGTCGAGCAGTCGCGCGCGCACGCCTCGATGCTGGCCGCGCAGGGGATCCTCTCGACCGAGGAGCGCGACGAGCTGCTGAGCGCGCTCGACCAGGCTGCGCGCGAGCTGGGGGACGGCACGTTCCCGTTCTCCGACGGGGACGAGGACATCCACATGGCGATCGAGCGCCGGGTGACCGAGATCGCCGGCGAGGTGGGGGGAAAGCTGCACACCGCGCGCTCTCGCAACGACCAGGTCGCCACCGACATGGCGCTGTTCGTCCGAGCGCACGCGTACCGGGCCGTGGAGGGGATCGAGGAGCTCGCCCGGACGCTCGTCGGGCTGGCCGAGAATCATGTGGATTGGCCGATGCCGGGCTACACCCATCTCCAGCGCGCCCAGCCGGTGTACCTGAGCCACCACCTGCTGGCCTACTTCTGGATGCTGGCGCGCGATCGCGACCGGATGTTCTCCGTGGTGGCCGCCACCGCGCGGTTGCCGCTCGGCGCCGGTGCCCTGGCCGGCGTCAACTTCGCCACCGACCGAGGGTCCGTGGCTCGGGACCTGGGCTTCTCCGACGTGGCCGAGAACTCGATCGACGCCGTATCGAACCGCGATTTCGTATTCGATTACCTGGCCGCGGCCGCCACCTGCTCGACGCATCTGTCGAGGCTCGGGGCGGAGATCGTCCTGTGGTCCAGCGAGGAGTTCGGCTTCTGCGAGGTCACCGACGCGTGGGCCTCGGGGTCCTCGATCATGCCGCAGAAGAAGAACCCCGACGCGGCCGAGCTGCTGCGGGCCAAGGCGCCGCGGCTGGCTGCGCACCTGGTCGCGCTGCACGGCGTCATGCATGGGCTGCCTCTGACCTACAACAAGGACCTCCAGGAGGACAAGGAGCACCTGTTCGACGCGGTCGACACGCTGGAGCTGTCCCTGGCCGCGGCGGGAGGCATGCTCTCGGGGATCTCGTTCCGGCGCGAACGGCTGGCGGACGCCGCCGCGGACGAGTTCCTGGCCGCCACCGATGTGGCCGACCTCCTCGTGCGCCGGGGTATGCCGTTTCGCCAGGCCCACGGCGTGGTGGCGGGCCTTGTGCGGACGGCGCTGGGCGAGGGCAAGCGGCTGTCCGAGCTGACCCCCGAGCAGCTGAGCGCCGCGTCGGAGCTGCTCGACGAGGAGTTCTACTCGCTGCTGCGAGACCGTGCCTGGCTCGAGTCGAAGGTGTCCGAAGGCGGAACCGCGCTCGATCGGGTGCGCGAGCAGCTCGAGCGGGCGCGCGCGGTGCTGGGTTCAGCGGCCTCGTGAGGCCGTCGTTCTACGAGCGCCCGGTCGTCGAGGTGGCGCGCGAGTTGATTGGCTGCCTCCTGTCGTCCGGCGAGTGCGCGGGGGTGATCGTCGAGACCGAGGCCTACCACGAGTCGGAGCCGGCCTGCCACGCGTTCGTCGGCCTGACCGAGCGGACGCGCGTCCTGTTCGGGCCGCCGGGGCGGGCCTACGTGTACCGGTCGTACGGGATCCACGCCTGCCTGAACGCGGTCTGCGAGGAGACCGGCGTCGGTGCCGCCGTCCTGATCCGGGCGCTGGAGCCGGTCGAGGGGGTGGAGGAGATGCGGGCCCGGCGGGGCCTCGAGCGGCTCGAGGCGCTCTGCTCCGGGCCGGGCAAGCTGACTCAGGCGCTCGGCGTGGGGCTCGGGGACAACGGGTCGGACCTGGTGCGCGGCCAGGTGGTGATCTCGGGTCGGCCGGCGGCGTGGCGCGACGTGCCGGTGGCGAGCGATCGCCGGATCGGGATCTCCAAGGCGGTCGAGCTGCCGTGGCGCTTCTGCGCCGCCGGCAGCCGGTTCCTGTCGCGCCCGGTTGGGGCGGGCGGGCGCGTCCCGAGCCGGCGCCGGCGGGTTCGGGCCTGAGCGAGCTCCGGGGCGCGCCGGCGTCCGGCGGGTCCGGGCTCCGAGATGCTCCGACGCCAGCGGGCCCGGGCCTGACCGGGCTCCGGCGCCGGCGGATCCGGGCTCCGGGGAGTGATCGATTTTGCCCGCATAGCGCACAAAATCGATCACGCCGTGCGGTTGCGGCTCAGCGTGAGCAGCTAGTGCGCGCCGGGGGTCGCTCCGCCGGTCCCGCCGGTACCGCCACGGGTGCCGCCGCCACCACCTCCGCCGGTGCCGCCGCCGGTTGCGCCACCCCCGCCGCCCGTTGTACCGCCGCCACCGCCGCCCGTCGTTCCGCCGCCACCTGCGCCACCGCCGGTGCCGCCTCCGGTTGCGCCGCCACCGCCGCCCGTCGTTCCGCCGCCCCCGCCGCCGTTGGTCCCGCCACCAGGCGCCGGGCCGGCGGCGCCGCCCGCGCCAGGCGCGGTGCTCTGCGGACTGGACGTGGTTGCCGGGCTCGTCGATCCGGTCGAGGTCGCCGCGGATCCCGGTCCTGAACCCGTCGTGTCGGTGGTGGTCGACGTGGTGCTGGTCGACTGCCCCTGCGACTGTGGGGATTCACTGGCCAGGACCTGGAGCGCCTGCACCATGAAGTTGTGCCAGATGATGGCCGGGTAGGTGCCGCCCTCGACCGGCTGGCCGTTGTACGTGGTGGTCATGGGCACGAGCTTGTTCGGATATCCCACCCACACCGCCACTGTCAGCTGGGGCGTCCACCCGACGAACCACGCGTCGGCGTAGTTGGTCGTGGTTCCTGTCTTGCCGACGACGTCCACGCCTTGAATCGCGGCCTGTGTTCCCGTGCCGTTCTGGACCACCCCGGCCAGCAGGTCGTGGACTGTGCTGGCGATGTCCGGTGGAAGCACCCGCTGGTAGACGGGGTGGTCGGTGATGTCCGCGGAGCCGCATTCATGCGGCGGGCACTGGATCTCCGAGATGCCCGTCGGTCCCTCGTCCGGCGCACCCAGCTCCGGGTTGTAGACGCGGTTGCCGCCGGTGGCGAACGTCTCGTAGGCGTGCGCCATGTCGAGCGGGCTGACACCTATCTTGAGGCCGCCGAGGATCATCGCGTAGTTGGTTGACACGGGCGAGCGAATTCCCATGGCACGCGCCATGGCGGCGATCCGCTGGGTGCCGACGTTGATGCCGACCTGGGAGAACACTGAGTTGTCGGAGATCGCGGTGGCGTCGGCGAGCGTGATCGGCCCGGAATACGTGTTGCCGAAGTTGTGGACGATGAAGTGCTCCTTGCCGCCACTGTTGGGGACGATGAAGTCCTGCGGAGCCGAATCGATGATCGAGTCCGGCGAATATCCGTGCTGGAGGGCGACGGCAAGGGTGAACGGCTTGAACGACGATCCTGGCTGGCGGAACCCTTCGCTGGCCAGGTCGAATGGATGATGGGAGAAGTCCTCGCGGCCGTCGATGACCGGGCCGCCGACCATCGCGCGGACTTCCCCGGTCTTGTTGTCGATCGCCACCAGCGACGCGTTCGGCAAACCCTCGCCTGACGGCAGCTCAGACGAGATCGCCTGGTCTGCGGCACGCTGGAGCTGGAGGTCGAGCGTCGTCCGGATCTTCAGCCCGCCATAGAACGTGCGGTATTCCGCGACGCTCGCCGGAACCCCGGCGCCTCGCTCGACGGCGCCGAGCAGCTGCGGTCGCAGCCAGCTCGTGAAGTACGGCGCGGCCGGAGCCTCCGATGGCTGCTGGATGTCGGATGCCGTCGGGAGCGGCGCTTGGATCGCCTGCTCGTACTGAGCGCGTGTGAGGTAGCGCTGCTGGAACATGTCCTTCAGCACGAGGTTCCTGCGTTCCGTGGCTGCGTGGGGATGGGCGATCGGATCGAACGCGCTCGGGTTCGCCACCATGCCGGCCAGCAGCGCGGACTCGGCGGGCGTGAGCAGTGCCGCACACTTCGGTATCGGCGAGCTCGGAGTGCGGTCGCCGCAGCCGGGTTGGCTGCTCTGTCCGCCGTTGGTGGCGTCGGTTGTGTCCGCTGCCGCGCCGAAGCCGTGAACCCGGCCGAAGTACACCCGGGCCGCGGATTCGACACCGTAGGCGCCGTTGCCGAAGTAGATCGTGTTGAGGTACTCGGTGAGGATCTTCTGTGGCTTCCACCTGCGGGTGAGGTGGTAGGCGATGGCCGCCTCACGGAGCTTTTCGAGGACGGTGCGGTTGTTCTCCTCCTGAAGGGCGTTCTTCACGAACTGCTGTGAGATCGTGGATCCGCCCTGCACCGGTCCACCTGTCACGTCTGAGACGAAAGCACGCGCGATTCCCCTGAGGTCCACTCCCGGGTTGCTCCAATATCGCTTGTCCTCCACCGCGACGATCGATCGTCGCATCCATGGCGAGATCTCCGAAAAGCGGTCGATCACCGGCTGGTTCGGCGGCGCGAGCACGCCGATCGGCCGCCAGTGGTCGTCGTAGAGGAAGGAGTTCGTCGCCTGCTTGTACTGCTGGCGGTTCTCGATCTGGGGGATGTCCGAGGCCACCGCCATCAGCACGCCGTACACCAGCGAGATCAGCGCGAGCGCCCCGAGTCCCGCAAGCACGGCCAGCACGCGCAGCTTGCGGACGCGTGGCTTGCGGGGGTCGCCGTCGCCACGTCCTCGACGGCGACGCCGTCGCGGTGGCGGTTTCAAGGGGATCGGCGCGTCCGGCTTCTCCCCCTGTATCGGGATGTGAACGTCGCTCATGCGCTGCAACCGTGCGCGAGCCGTGGCAACCGGACAGCTGCGCAGCCGCCACTCCCGCGTCGCGGGACCGCTTTCACGGCGGCATCGGACGACGGGTCCCGCGCGGCGCGAGAGTCTAGCATTGGCTCGGATGGATTCCGAGCGCTCCAAGCCGGCGCAGGACGCCGCCTGGCTCACCCGGAATGCGGTCGACTGTCTCCCCGAGGGCGAGCTGGAGCGCAGGCTGGCGGGCGATCGTCCCCTGCGCGTGAAGCTCGGAATCGATCCCACGGCGCCAGACATCCACCTCGGCTTCACGGTCCCCCTCCAGAAGCTCAGGGAGTTTCAGGACCTGGGCCACACGGTCGTGCTGATCGTCGGCGACTACACGGCGCGCGTCGGCGACCCGAGCGGCCGATCGACCACCCGCCCCGTGCTCCAGGCGGCCGAGATCGATGCCAACGCCCGCAGCTTCCAGGACCAGGCGCTGAAGGTGCTCGACTCCTCCCGGCTCGAGGTCCGCTTCAACAGCGAATGGCTCGACATGCCGATGGAGAAGCTGTTCGCCCTGCTTCGCACGACCACGGTGGCCCAGCTGCTCGAGCGCGACGACTTCGCCAACCGCTACGCCGCGCGTGAGCCGATCTCGCTGCTCGAGCTCGTTTACCCGTTGCTCCAGGGCTACGACTCGGTGGAGGTGCGCGCCGACGTGGAGCTTGGTGCCACCGACCAGAAGTTCAACCTGCTCCTAGGCCGCGACATCCAACGGGCCTACGACCAACCGGGGCAGGTGATCCTCACCCTGCCGCTGCTGATCGGTCTCGACGGCGAGCGCAAGATGTCGAAGTCGCTCGGCAACTACATCGGCGTCACCGAGCCGCCCGAGGAGATGTACGGAAAGACGATGAAGATCCCCGACGAGCTGATCCCGTCGTGGTACGAGCTGCTGCTGAGTGCTGAGCCTCCGGCCGAGCTCGAGCCGCGCGACGCCAAGCGCTCGCTCGCTCGCGCGCTCGTCGGCCGCTTCCACGACGACGATGCCGCCGTGGCCGCGCAGGACGAGTTCGACCGCGTATTTATCCACCGCCAGGCGCCCGCGGACATGTCCACGGTGGAGTGGCCGTCCGGTGAGGACCCGATCCACCTCCCGGCTCTGCTCGCCTCGGCGTTCGGGATCTCCAGAGCGGAGGCGCGGCGCAACATCGCCCAGGGTGGGGTCCGCGTCGACGGGGCGCAAATCCGGAACGGGTCGCTCGACGTTCCCGCGAGCGAGCTCGACGGCCGGGTGCTCCAGCTCGGAAAGCGCCGTTTCGCGCGCGTACAGGTGAAGTAATCGCCGTGGCGGTGGTGATCTAGCCCCCGTGGCGGTTCATGGCGGGCAGCTGCGGATGGACACCCCTGGGAACGGGCACGTAGTGGACATCACGCCTGGAGTGGAGAGCGTGGTCCGGACCGCGGGCATCGACCGCGGGCTGGTCAACGTGTTCGCCACGGGCTCCACGGTGGCGGTGACCACGATGGAGTACGAGCCCGGCGGCCTCCAGGACCTCCAAGCGCTGCTCGACAGGCTGATCCCGGCGCGCGAGGACTACGAGCACAACGTCCGAAACCACGACACCAACGCGCACGCGCACCTGCGCGCCGCCATCATCGGGCCGTCGGAGTCGATCCCGCTGGTGGACGGCCGGCTTGCGCTCGGCACCTGGCAACAGGTCGTGCTGATCGACTTCGACGATCGGCCCCGCCGGCGGACCGTAACCGTGCAGGTGCTCGCCTGAGCGACGCGCGGTGGGGCCCGGCGCTCGCGACGCTAGGTGACCGCCGGCTGGCGAGTCAGCTCAGCCAACCGCGCGGGCCGCTCAGATGCCGCATCGCGAGCCTGCGCGCGCCACGCCTTCCAGTAGACATGGATACGGCGCAAGAACGCCTTCGGCTTCTCGGCGTACAACCGCTTGCCGAGCAGCATCGCCTGCGCCTGGAGCTGAGCGCGCCGATGCTCGAGGAGCCCGATCACCGAGTCGACGTCCACGGGAAGTGCCGGCCGCGCCGCGAGCAGGCCGTCGCGCAACAGGGCGAGATCGTGATCGTCGCCCAGCACGTCGGAGAGCAGATGGGCGTCCTTGGCGTGGCCCTTCATCGTGCGTGGCGCGACCGGCTCGAGCAGCCGCAGGTGGTACCAGTAGTCCTTGACTCGCTTGCGCCAGTCGTGCAGGTGCTCGGTGCTCGGATCGTCCTCGGCGCACTGGAACGCGCGGCGGCCCTGCTTGTAGCTGCGCCGCAGCCCACCCTTGACCGCTTTCCACCCGCCGTGCCGCACGGGCCACTGCTCGGTCCGTGCCCTGGCCGCCTTGAGCTCCTCGGCCACCTCGCCGCTGAGGCCAGAATCCATCAGCGACCGGCGGGGTGCCTGCCCGGCCTGGTGTAAGTGCTCGCGAACCGTCGCGAACGTCTTCTCGGGCAGCTGTCCGGCATACCGCTGCGCCAGGTCATCAAGCGCCTGGACCATCACCTCGGCGTCGCGCGCGGCCGACAGCCGGCGGCCCGCGTCGCGGAAGGCCCGGTTCTCGCGCCGGCGGGCCGATGGCTTCATCGATCCGCGGGCCAGCCGGAGCAGCGAGCGCTCCTTCTTGAGCGCCTTGCGGGCCGCATGAACCGCGTCCACCGGATCAGCCCTGACCCCTTCGGTCAGCTCGTGGATCGCGCGGTCGATCTGCTCGGCCGCCACGCGCCGGATCCCGTCATTCGCTGCCTCTGCGTCCGCAAGCCGATAAGCCATGTCGCTCCGCCCTCCTTCAGGTCCCGCTAGCTAACTCTTATGGAGAGGAAGTTGTCAAGTCGGTAACGCCAGATGCCCGCGGCTGGGGCGGGCATCTTTGTCGGTCGGGGGGCGGCGGGCTGGCCTGGTGCGCGACGCGCGGTCAGACTCTTATGCGCGGGTGCATGGGTTGGCTACCGTCTCCGCAGGACCGGGTTTCGTCGTGAGAGCCGTGCTGTCTAAGATCGAGCGTGGGCCGGGTGGAGGGCTTGCTCACAGTTAGATCGCGGATGCTCTCGCGCGTGTGCCAGGTCCCGCCGCTCCTCGACCGACGTGGCGTGACGGATCGCGGATCAGTGGGCGTTGGCGAGCGCCCAGCAGAACCCGGCGAGTTCGCGGGCGACGGCGACAGCGACGATCGTACGGCGCTTCCCGCGTTCGTCGGCGAGGCGTCGCCAGACGCTGTGCAGCCGTCGTTGTGCCTGCCAGGAGATCGCGATGATGGTGGCGTCTTGGCCTTCCTGGCGGCGTTGGAGGGTAGTGCCGCGGGCGGGCGTCTTGCGGTAATGCCACGCCGCTTCGACCAGCAGCCGCCGGGCGTGCATGGAGCCGGTCTTGGTGATCTTCCCCTGCCGGCGCGACTCACCGGAGCTGCTCTCCGACGGGACCAGCCCGACGTAGCTCATCAGCTTTCCGGGCCGGTCGAACCGGGTGAAGTCGCCAATCTCGGCGGCGAGCCCGACCGCGGAGAGCGTGTCGATCCCGCGCAGGCATCGAAGCCGGGCGACGGTCTGCGCGTAGGGCGAGCTGGGCACGAGCTCAGTGATCGTGCTCTCCAGCTGTCCGCGGCGCAGCTCGAGCGTGTCGACCGCACCGAGGTAGTCCAGCAGTGTCGCCTGCGCGCCGCCGCCGAGGTCCTGCGCGCGCAGCCACCCGCGATGACGCTGAGTCCACGTGCTGGACGTCTCTTCATAGATGATCCCGTGACGCAGCAGCAGCTTGGAGAGCCGCTGGCGACCGCGCATCAGATCACCGCGCACGTCCTCCCGCGCGCGAACGAGGTCGCGCAGCGCCTCCTCCTCGACCGTCGGGACCCGCACCCGGTGCAGCGCGTCGATCATCAACAGCCGCAGCACCCGCTCAGCGTCGCGTTGATCGGTCTTGATCCGATCCTGCGCTGGGCGCTCGATCTTCCCCGGCGCCGCGACCACACACCCCACCCCGGCCGCCCGCAGCGCCCGTGCGAGCCCGTACCCCGTCGGCCCCGCCTCGTATGCCACGCGCGTCGGACCGGGCAACCCGACGCAGAACTCGACTACCTTCACCGACTCGCCCGGCAGCCTGAACGAGCGCAACTCGCCAGACTCCGAATCGAGCGTCACGGCCAGCACGCTGCGCGCGTGCACGTCCAGACCAGCCCAGCTGCGAACCTGTGCCACGGTCGGCCTCCTATGCGGTTGTGGGCCCGGCCGCGCGGGTCGCATCCGCAGCGGCCAGAACACACCCCCACGACTCGCGTGGGGGACCGGCCAGACTTACCAGCCCGGCCGGACGTCAACCTCCATATGGTCTAAGCGCTACCCACGGGCGCGAAGCCAGAATCCGGCGTGGGTCCGGCCCCGCCTGCGTCGGGACCCGGGCTCCGCCAACTCCCCCGCTCGGGCTAGACTTGGGCCTGAGGAGCACCGGGCGGGCCTTCCCAGCTGGGTGGGTCGCGCGCTATACTCCGCTGTCCGCTCGGGGTCGAGGCTCGGCTCCGCGCGCCGATGGGAGGGAGCGCCCCTCCTGAAGAGGTGCGACGGTCTTTGAAAACTCAACAGCATGCGCACCTCTCGACCGACCCTCGGTCGAGGAGTGTGTCCAGGTTCGACGCCGTCGCTCGATAGGACCCGCACTCTGGGTCCACCTCGAACGACGGTGCCAAGATTGACCCCGTCTTGCGTCCCGGAGCCCGTGGTGTACATCGGACTCCCTCGTGTGGACGCGAGGGCCTGATCCCACCAGGGACAGGCCCGGGTCCACCCACCAGCCCGGTGGGACAGCGTCCGCCCACGGCGGACCGGACCTGACGACTCTTTGTGAAACGGTGGGTGGTCTCGCGACTTCCCGCCGGGTAGTTCTTCACGGAGAGTTTGATCCTGGCTCAGGACGAACGCTGGCGGCGTGCCTAACACATGCAAGTGGAGCGACGAACCGGGCTTCGGCCCGGGGCAAAGCCGCGAACGGGTGAGTAACACGTGGGTAACCTGCCCCGATGATTGGGACAACCCGAGGAAACTCGGGCTAATACCGAATGTGCCCTACGGCCACAAGGCCGCTGGGGAAAGGAAGCTTCGGCCTCCGCATCGGGATGGGCCCGCGGCCCATTAGCTTGTTGGTGAGGTAATGGCTTACCAAGGCGACGATGGGTAGCTGGTCTGAGAGGACGATCAGCCACACTGGGACTGAGACACGGCCCAGACTCCTACGGGAGGCAGCAGTGGGGAATCTTGCGCAATGCGCGAAAGCGTGACGCAGCAACGCCGCGTGGGGGAAGACGGCCTTCGGGTTGTAAACCCCTTTCAGTTGGGACGAAGCTCCGCCGGTGAATAGCCGGCTGGAGTGACGGTACCTTCAGAAGAAGCCCCGGCTAACTACGTGCCAGCAGCCGCGGTAATACGTAGGGGGCAAGCGTTGTCCGGAATCATTGGGCGTAAAGAGCGTGTAGGCGGCTCGGTAAGTCCGCTCTGAAAGCCCGGGGCTCAACCCCGGGAGGCGGGCGGATACTGTCGAGCTAGAGTCCGGAAGAGGCGAGTGGAATTCCTGGTGTAGCGGTGAAATGCGCAGATATCAGGAGGAACACCAATGGCGAAGGCAGCTCGCTGGGACGGTACTGACGCTGAGACGCGAAAGCGTGGGGAGCAAACAGGATTAGATACCCTGGTAGTCCACGCCGTAAACGATGGGCACTAGGTGTGGGGGGTGTCGACTCCCTCCGTGCCGACGCTAACGCATTAAGTGCCCCGCCTGGGGAGTACGGCCGCAAGGCTAAAACTCAAAGGAATTGACGGGGGCCCGCACAAGCAGCGGAGCATGTGGTTTAATTCGACGCAACGCGAAGAACCTTACCTGGGCTTGACATGTTCCTGACAGCCGTGGAAACACGGTTTCCCTTCGGGGCAGGATCACAGGTGGTGCATGGCTGTCGTCAGCTCGTGTCGTGAGATGTTGGGTTAAGTCCCGCAACGAGCGCAACCCCCGTCGCATGTTGCCAGCATTTAGTTGGGGACTCATGCGAGACTGCCGGTGACAAACCGGAGGAAGGTGGGGATGACGTCAAGTCATCATGCCCCTTATGTCCAGGGCTACACACGTGCTACATTGGCGCGTACAGAGGGTTGCAAGACCGCGAGGTGGAGCGAATCCCTTAAAGCGCGTCTCGGTTCG
>CAWFTE010000002.1:0-3495153 GCA_963818675.1 uncultured Solirubrobacterales bacterium | reverse complement strand
GATCATTATTGATGGGGGGATGCAGGGTACGGCTAACTTCGACCGCGGTCTGTTCGACCTCGAGGGGTTCCTCGGGGTCACTGTGTTCGTCGGGCCTATCAACGCGGGCTTCCAAGCCTCGATGGTGATCTCGAACGTCGGCATCGGCGGCTGCGGCGAACTCAAGATCTTCGGGTTTGACGTTGCCGCGGGGGTTGGCGATAAGTGGGCCGACGGGTCCGGCGGGATCAACGGGTGGCTGGGAAGCTGTGATCTGTCCCCGTATCGGGTGGTGGTGCCGGCGTCCTCAGCCCGCGACGCGCTTGCCGGCTACGCACTGAACGTCACCCGTGGGCTGCCCAACGAGATGGTCAGAGTGATCGGACGCGGCGGGCCGCCGGACGTCACGATCACCCGCCCGGGAGGCCTCCACGCCAGCACGGCAGGCGGAAGCCAAACCGCGCAAAAGCCGTTCGTGATCAGACGCGATTCGCGCCTGGGCACGACCTACATCGCGATCATCCACCCGCCCGCTGGGCACTACACGATCCGAGCCAACCCCGGCTCTCCGGCGATCGCTCAGGTACTCCAGGCGCACGGCTTCACCCCGAGCGTCAAAGCGCACGTCACGGGCACGGGCAGCCGCCGGAGACTGGTGTACGCGATCAAGACCGAGCCCGGACAGAAGGTCGCCTTCATCGAGCGCGGCCAAGGCGTCCAGCGCCTGATCGGCACCACCCAGCACAGCCACAGTGGCTGCGTCGTTCACCCCCGCGCCCGGGCCCGGCGGCACCCGGCAGATCCTCGCCACCATAACCGAGGACGGCCTCCCCGTCGTGCTACATCCCTCCTCCTCGCGCGCGAGCGCGACCGCCAGACCCCCGGGCCACTTCATAACGCTGGGCCCACTACCGCGCGCCCGGACCGCGACGCCTCGGCCGGGTACGCCGGCTCCGCGCCACCCGCGCCGGCAACCACGTACTCATATCGTTCGAGCGCGTACACGCCGCGAAGCAATACGTAGTCGTCATCCAGCTCCGCGACGGCCTGCGAACCGACTACCTAGTCAACCGCGGCTCGCTACGCGTCACAGTCCCAACCGTCGGTCCGCTCGGCGGCAGCGTCATCGTGCTCGCGCTCGGAGATCGGCTCACGACAACCGACAGCCGCAAACGACCGTCAAGATCACGGTACCCACACCGCATCGCAAACCCCCACACCACCACAAGCCCCCGCGCCGCAACGGCCCCCACTAACCAAGGGACCTTCCTGCACTCCCAGCCGCGAGTTGGCGTAACGATCGTCCGCGGTCATCCAAACTCCTCTCGCTTTGCGGTCTCAAGAAGCGATCGGGTAGCGCGGTCTGGAGCCGCCGGCCGCACGCCAAGCGCTCGCCCTAGGACCGCGGCTGGCCATCACCATCCGCTCCGCTGGGGACCTACTTTCCAAAGGCCTCGGGCATGCAATCGAAGTAGCTCTGCGCCCCGCTATGCGCGGTAGGCGCGTCTCCGAACTCAGCCCGGCGCATCGTCGCCGCCGCGACGGTCCAGACATGCGCGAGATCCGCGCGAAGGGGGTCGGCCGAGCGATGAGCGACGAGACCCCGCCGGGTGTGAAAGGCAGGCCTTCCGGGGGCGCACGCGTAGATACTGTGCATCAAATCCGGAAGCGCCTCGATTTCAGCAAGCGACCGCTTCGGCGACGAAACCGCTCGCGTCGGGTCGGCCAGTACCGGGGGGACGGCGCATGTTGCGTTTTCTACCAGGATGGGCCAGGATCGCGCCCGCCGCGGGCCATCCCTTACGAGTCTCACAGGGACGCATCGGGCGCTGCAGCTGATCGCAGTCGGTGACGGGGACTCGTCGAGTTCCTCCGAGGCTGTGATTGAGGCCTGACCGTCTGGTTGCGGGTCGATGGTGGCGGCGACTGGCGAGACCTCCCTGCTTCAGCGTCCGTCCTGCGGTGCAGTCGGGGGACTGAGGCTTCCGTGGAGGCTCCGCCTCGTAGGAATCGAGGTGGTAGGCTCGAACCGCTGCGATCTGATCGGTTGCGCTGACTCGGCTAACAGCAGTGTCTAGTTCTCCTGGTCCCGAATGTCACCGTTTGGCCACACAAACGAGGAAAAGCAGAAAAAGAACGACGAGTGGCGGTTGGCGCTCCGGCGGAGTTCGACCGCCTCACTGAATGCCGCTGTCGCAGCTGGCGGCCGAGGTGATGACGAGGGGGTTCGGCTCGGGCGGCCTTGCCGCGGAGGACGAAGACGTCATGGTTGGGGGGGAGAACGTCAACGCCGGGCCGAGTGTATATCGGATCGCCGGCGCGTTCGAGCCCTCCAGAGGTTTTACATTCCCGCCCCCGACGGCCGACGATCTCAAGCTCCAGGAGCGGATTGCTCGCCTGGTAGCCGAGGGCCTCCAGAAGCTGGAACACGCGTCACTCGTGCGCGCCCAGATGCACACGGCGATGAGCAGCCTGGACTATGCGACGACCCGCCGGGGACGAGCCGCGTTGGAGCGCGGCGAGGTCCAGGGCATCCTCACGGCGACCAGCGCGTAGCGATCGAGCACGCTCCGTGGCCGTCGACGGCGTGAAGTGCACCCGTGCCTCCGGGTGTCCGCTTCCACGTTGCGCAGAGCGGCGCCGCCGACGGACGCGAAGAGCTGGCTGCTTCCGGTGCTTGCCGAGCACGCCGAGCACGGCTGAGCGGCGCGAGCGTACCGGCGCTGACGCGAGAGCAGGGCTCGCGCTCGGCATGGCGAGAACTTGCAACTCACCAATGGGAGGGCAGCGCGGAGTGCTAGCTGAGACCCGGATCCGGTGCGAGCGCTGGGCGGGAAGCAGCAGTCACAGTCGGAAGGGCGAGACGGCCCTTGTGGTGCGGAGCGGTCACCGCTCCGCGGTGGCTGCTTGAGGCGTGACGCAGGCACGACGCGGAGCCGCCGCTCGTGACTGCTTTCATCGGCCGGCGGTCGCGGACGTTGCGAGCGCAATGGCGACGTTCCGGTGGCCGCGGCCACGCCTGCATCCGCTGAACGCGTCCTCGACGCCGGAACACGGCCGAAGGGACTGCCTGGGGTCAGTTGCTTTCGTCGAGGATGTCGCGGAGTTTGCGCGCGAACGCCTCGGGTTGGCCGGCGTATCCGGACTGGCCTCCAAGGAAGCCGCCGTGGTGGCTTGGGAATACGGTCGCGTTTTGGTCGAGTAGCTGCGCGGTGGCCATCGACGTGCGTCCGGTGAAGCTGCTCCCGGACGCTTCGGCCACGGCGATCACGATGTGGATTGGCGCCGCGGCCAGCGCCGCGAAGTTGGGACGATAGCTAGTGACCGCCCACGATCGGTCCGATAGCAGCGGGCTATCGCGGGAGCCGTCGTCGTCGGTTGGCATTCCAAATGCGGCGGGATCCGGCGCGGGCTGGGCGAAGTATTCCTCGGTGAACTCGCCGGGCCAGGACGTCATCGCGATGAAGGCCGCCATGCCGGCATTTGAGCCCTTCGCTTCGTAGGCGTCGCGAACCGCGGCTCGGGCGCGCTCCGCCGCTGCGTCATCAGGGAGTACGGGGATGAGCGGGGGCTCGTGTGCCACCAGGGTGAGCACGTCGTCGGGGTGGGCGGCAACGAGCGCGAGCGCGGTGACTGCGCCGCCACTGCTCGCGAACATCTCCACCGGCCCGGCGTTGAGCGCCTGGATCAGGGCGTGCACGTCGTCGGCTTGGAGGGTGGGCGAGTTATCGACCCGTCCGTCGCTGCGGGTGCTGCGTCCGAGACCGCGCGGGTCATAGGTGATCACGGTGCGATCTGGGAAGTACGACGCCAGCGTGCCGAAGCCGCTGGCGGTCATGGGCTGACCGATCATCAGCAGTGGTGGGCGACCGTCCGCTGTGGGCAACGGGCCGCGGACGTCGTAGGCGATCGCGGCCTGGTCGGTTTTGAGCACGTGTGTCGTCGTCATGGCAGTGTTGACCTCGCCCCCGTTGAAAACTCATCGGCTCAACATAGGCGCCGGCCGCCGCCGGCAGGACTGCTAGTCCGCCAAGCAGCAGACCCTCTGGACGATCCCATTCGCCGTCTCACGACCGCCGCCGGCGTGATCGCTTCGGCGACCATTCATCGGTGGGGCGTCGCCGGCGCCGGACGAGTGTTAGGCATGGTAGTGAGGGCCCGGTCGGGCTCTGCTGGCGGGATCGGATGGGCGACGACGAGTTCCTGATGTGCATCAAGGGTGTGATCCACGCGCGGCCAGATTGCGTAGGACCCGTTAGTGCCAATTCGTCGCGACATATCCAAGGACGGGGAGGTGGGCAGGTCGCCGTTGGCGAGCGGTTCGGTACACGAGCACGTGCTACGAGGCGCCGCCGGGCTGCTCGCCGCGGTGCTCGCTATCGCGCTTGTGGGGAGCGTCGGCCCAATGTCGCTTGCGCTGCTCATGCTCACCGCCGTCGCTTGGCGCGGCTGCCCGACTTGCTGGACGGTTGGCCTTCTCGGCACGTTGGGCGACGACCGCGCTCGCGGCAGCGGCTGCGCGACCGGAAGCTGCCGCCAAGCGGGCCGCGATGCCGGCGTCTGGTCCGACAGCTGAGCTCGTGCGACCCCGGCCCCCGTTGCTCAGCGCAGATCGGGCCGCGCTCATCTGTGGGCTGATCTTCGTCGTTGCGGGCCTTGTGAAGTTCGTCCTCTACCACTGGGAGCTGCATGCCTTCCGAGACTTCGGGATCCCGTTGGCGGGTGTGATGGAGCCACTTGTAGGCGTGCTCGAAACGATTGGCGGCGTGCTGCTCGCAAGTCGGGTGCTGATCGTGCCGACCGCTTTCGTCCTCGCGGTGATCATGTTCGTCGCGTTCATCGCCGGCGGGATCATCCACGGCTCCCCGATTCCCAGCGACACCCTGGCACCGGCGCTGCTCGCAGCGATGATCTACCTGATCCGCGCCGGCCAGAGCGCTTCATCCAGCGCGCCGACACGCTAACGCGTCGCGACCGGCTCGCCCGACCCTGGCTCTCAGCCTCGCCGGCCCCGACGGAACAGTGCAGTCGTAACCGCAGACCAGCGCAGTCGTGACCGCGGCGACACATCGCCTTTCGGTCGGGCCGATCCAGACGTCGCCAAAGCTGTAGCTGACTCGAACGCGGCCCCGTGGCGATGCGATCGTGCGGTGCCGCCCGTTGGCGTTTGAGACAGCGGACCGCTTCTAGCTTGGTCCTGCGCCCGAGATTCATGCTCGTGAGCTTCGGTTCAGCGGCGAAGGCTCGATTCGCTGTTCGTGCGGGCGCCCGGCGGGCCGGGTGGCGCCCCGTTCACCCGGCGGCCGTGACGGCCACCGCCGGCGACTCGTCCTGGCAGGCGTCCTCGTTTGTGCTGCTGTTCCGCATGGTCAGCACAACTGCGCCGTCGTACCCGCCCGCACGCTCGACGACCTCCGCCACCGTGGCGGTGAACCAGCGGGCCAGGCAACCCGGAATGTCGGCGGCGGCCATGGTCTCGGCATCGCCATTGGGCTGCGCCGGAATCGACGCGG
Organism: uncultured Solirubrobacterales bacterium; assembly: GCA_963818675.1. GTDB lineage: Bacteria > Actinomycetota > Thermoleophilia > Solirubrobacterales > Solirubrobacteraceae > Palsa-465. Next base: position 3,489,661 of record CAWFTE010000002.1, on the reverse strand, counting down.
CAAACCGGGGGAGGATCCGGTTGGCTCGGGAGCGGGTCGTGGCCGTGAACGGGAGGGTCTCGCTGGCACCGGGAGACAGCCGGGCAGACGAGCTGGGCGCGCCGATCTTGATTGCCCACAGCGCCCGGTTCGCGCGAGTGACCGGCGCGGCGGGGAGCGCAGTCGCGAACATTGCCAGAGCGCCGATCGCCGTACCCGCAGACACCAGCCTCTTGAAGACTGGTCTGAAGCCTTTCGTCCTGGTCCGATTCCACGTCCACCAGATCGCCTGGCTCCCGGACCGCCTCAGGGTCCGCTTCCACGAGCGCCTCATCTTCCGGTGCCAAGACCACGTCCTGGCCCGCGTCCAGTACCGCCTCAGGGCCCGGCCCCAGAACCGGGTCATCGCGCGGCTCCAGGACCGCCTGAGAGCGCGGGCCCAGGACCACCTCATGACCCGCTTGCGCGACCGCCTCATGCCACGTTTCCAGGACCGTCTCATCGGACCCTCCTAGTCCTGTGATTCCACACGATGTTCATCGAGTCGGCCAACCTCATCGGAATCGGCAGCAAGCTCCCGGACGTTGGCCGAATCCACGATCGGCTCACTTGCGACCGCGGTGGCTTCGATGCGCCCACCGATCGCTGCGTCCCATTCATCGCGACCATGGGGCGCGTCACGTGATCGGGCGTCTCCATCGGCGATCGTCTTGAATGCAGGGGACTAAACGGTGAGCCGAGGAGCGCACAGTCGACCCGCGGCTTGATGCCGCGGCTTGCTCCCCCCACGCGACATGGATTCCGTGCCGGCGTGACTGCTGTAGGCGTGACGCAGGCACCACGCCGCGCGGTCTCTGACGACTCCTTTGATCGCCCGGCAGTCGAGGAGATGACGAGTGCAATGGCGACGAACCCGGCGGCATTGTCAGCGAGATACGCCTAGACGGAAGCGCTCTGGCGAACAGGGCGGCTTGGTCTGCGTTGACTGGGAGTATCTTGGCGCCATGGCGCGGATTGCCAAGAGCACTTCGCCCGAGCCCGGGGGCGGCCCTGCCACGGCGTTGAAGGTCCTCGTGAGCAAGGACGGCCGCCTTGAGTTCGTGGGGGCGGCCCGACCCGCTCACCGCCAAGCGGCGTCGGAGGTCGCGCCCTCGCCCGCAATCACGGTCGATCTCAACAGCGCGATCGACGAGGCCGTGATCGCTGCTAATCGCGCCAGGCTCGCGGAGTTGCGATCGCTGCCCTCGAGCCGGATCCCCGATTTCCCCGACGCGCTTGTCGCGAGCGTCACGCGGCTATTGCCGGGCCTGAGCCAGGCGATGACCATGCTTGCTCTCAAGGACGACGGCTTACTACCAGAGGACGCGGTGCTTGCCGGAGCAAGTGCGCTGGCGTACATCGCCAACTGGCTTGCCGACCGGGGTTACGGGCCCGATACCTCTGAGCCCGGCACCCCTGCGCCGGGACTGTTTTATGAGAACTCAGTCGGGCTCGTCGCTTGGCTGCTCCTCGACTGGATCCATCGGTCGATCGCCGCCACCGAGGTCGACGACAGCCAACTCGAGGACGACCTCGACGCCTATTACCCGACGTGGAGCCGCACGGATTTCGAGTGGGATATCACGCGAGCGGCGCGCGGATCCGTCCTAAACCCGTACCCGGCAGCCGGCCCCAGCGTTGGCCACTCAATCGATCAAACCGCCGGTCGTCCGCCGCCCGCTATCGCGCGGCTCCGAATGCACACGTTCATCGCCCCGGCATCAGGATCCTCCAGGACCGCCCTTCATTCAGTCGACCCGTCGATACGGATCGATCACCGCCCGCGGCGCAACCGCGCGCACGAGCGCCGACCGTAGGCACCATTCCGCGCCGCGGCATCGGATTCGCAATAGACAAGGGTGTTTCCGCGGAACCGGCCGGAGCGGACGATCGCTTTGATGCTTCAACCCGTCGCCGAGCCGGTGATCGCTTCGGCGACGATTCAGCACTCCGGCGCCGCCGGCGCCCGCTAGAGCTTTGCCACGAAAGGCATCGCCCGCCTGTCGGCGGGCGGCGCCATCCCTAGGGTGGCCCAAGCAAAAGCGCGGCTCCGCCACCGTCTTCAGACAAAAGGAGTCGTCCGCCCGAGCGACCGCCGGCGCTTGCTCCTGTCCGGAAGGAGCAGCCGCTGCGGCCGGCAGGGTAGCCGAGATCGTGGCTCCATGGCTTGCAAAGGGGCGGCGCGAACGAATCCCCTTCAGGTGTCTGCTGCCATCCGAAGCAGCGCTGTCGTGGCAACCGCGAACACTCTCGCATCGCCACGAGGAGCCTCGATCGCCGGCAGCTAACCACCTCCGCCACAGCCCACAGCATTGGGCTGAAAACTGCGATCGTTCTGTCGCGAACTTAGCAACACCACAGTTCATAGACGAGTCCTCGTTGTCGTCAGACTTGCGCGCCGGGTGCGGAAGCCGCGTATGCGGACTGTCGTTGATGGTCGGAAGCCTGAGCGCCGCGGCCGCCGCGACGCTGGCGGGGCGCCAAAACCGGAATGGCATTGATCAGGGCAAACTGGGCGAGGACTCTAGGGCTAGTTGTGGGTCTGCTGATAGCGCTGTCGGCTGCGGCGGGCGCTACCGCTCGTGCTCCGCGCGCGGGCCGGTTTCTGGTGAGGGCACAGCCAGCGTCGACGAGAGTGCTCCTGCCAGCCGTGGTGGCGGCAGGTGCACGGCTACGGATATCGGGTCCGGTTAATGCAGCGGTTGGCGCCAGAGTCGTGCTCCAGCAGCGAGTCGGCAGGCGCTGGCGGTCGGCTGCGAACTCGCGCGTGAAGCGCGGCCGCTTCGCGCTGGTGTGGCGTGCTCCGACGAAGCTCGGATCCATCTCTGTGCGCTTGGAACTGCTCAAGCGCGGCAAGCCGGTACGGGTGCTGCAGTCGCGTGTGGTCCGGATCGTTGCGCCCTTCCGCCCCCCGCGTTCGCGGGGCTCTGCCGGGGCCGGGTCCGGCGCTGGCGGGTCGGGGCCGGGTGGGTCCGGTGCTGGAAGTGGCGGGATCGGCGGGACGGGGTCGGGTCCGGGAGGCGGCTCGCCGGACGCGACGAAGAGCACTCTGTCGTGCTCTCCCGCGACGCTCGTGCTGGGCAACTCGACGACGTGCACGGTGCTCGTGAGCGATGTCACCGCCTCTCCCTCGGCCCCGACAGGCAACCTGACGGTGTCGAATGGTTCGACCGTCCTAGGGACTTGCCCGCTTGTGCCGACGGGAGCCTCGAGCGCCGCGTCGTGCGCGGCTACCTACACCCCCAGTTCAGCTGGGATCGAGAAGATAGTCGCCAGCTACTCCGGCGACAGTCAGCATGCTTCCGGCGCGAGCCCCTCTAGCACGCTGATTGTGCAGCTCCCAGTCACGGCGGCCGCGGTGAGCACGCCGGTCGGCAGTACCGCCGAGATCGCTGTCCCGTCGCCGGTGACGCAGCTCACAACCATCGATCCGTTGTCCTCGGCCGCGCCGCCGGGCCTGTCGGCTCAGCTTGACAATGGCGAGGTCGATCTCGGCGCCGCGATGGGAACCGCTACCGGCAGCTATACGCTGTCGATCACCGGACAAGGGTGCACTTCGGAGGGTTGCTCGATTCCGATGATCGTGACCGATCAGGTCGCCGTTACCGGGATCGAGGCGCCGGCTGGCTCGCTTGAAGAGGTCACGGATCCGTCCCCGGACCGCGTCGCTCAAGCGTCTGACGACGAGCTCCAGGACGAGCTCCTGATCATGCTGGGCAGCGCTGATAGCCCGGGCACTCGAGCGCAGGCCGACGCCGCGGCGGGCGCCGTCGATGGTTTTGTTTCCGGGGGCATGTCTGATGCCGGGATCTACCAGATCCGCTGGAGCAGCCCGCAGGATCTCACCGCCCGCACGAGTCAGCTCGAGAGCCAGCCTGACGTCACCAGCGTTTCTGCGTCGACGATCGGTCTTAACAGCGACCAGTCCGCTTACCCGGAGGTCGACCCTGCTTTCGACCAGCCGGACTACACGTGGCGGTATGACCAGATTGACGCCCAAAGCGCTTGGAACGTGTCGACCGGTTCCAACGTGACCGTCGGGATCATCGACGGTAACAGCGTCGACCCCGCGCACGGCGATCTCACAGACGTCAAAGAGCTTAACCCCGTAGCTCCCGCTACCTTCGGTGGCGACCCAGAGAACGCCGAGCACGCGACTCACGTCGCCGGGCTAGCGTGTGCGAAGGCCTACAACGCGGGCATGGTCGGCACGGCCTGGGGATGCCCGATCGTGAGTGCCCGGATCGCTGCCACCGGCTCGGACGCAGACACCATGCTCGCGATGCAGCAGATGACGACGGTGCCAGGAGTCCGCGTCGTCAACATGTCGCTCGGTTACCCCACCTGGGTGGAGGACGTCGCGCTCGGCAACGGTGTGCAAGGCTGCGGTGACGCCAACGCCCAACAAAAGCTCGAGGCCCACGTCACCCACTCAGAGATGTTCTTTCGCAGGCTCCTCGCCGGAATCGGCAAGAACATCGTCTGGACCTTCCCGGCCGGTAACAACTGCCTGCCCGAGGCAACAAGCCCCTACGGAGCGGATTCAGACCTCGCCAACGTCATCACCGTCGGCGCTACAAACAGCGACGGGTCGCTGGCGAGCTTCTCAAACTATGGCACCAACGTCAACGTCGCTGCCCCCGGTGGCGTTGTCCCCAGCTCCCCCGCGTTGGACGTCGACCGGGCCTGCGAGGGCGACCCCATCTCTGGAGGGACATGCGGTCTCCTGAGTACCCTGTTTACGAGCTGCGGTGGCCTCTGCGATAGCTACGGTGAGATGTCCGGTACTTCGATGGCCGCTCCCATCGTCGCCGGCGTGGCCGCTGATGTCATCGGCGCCAACCCCACTCTCAGCGCCGACCAAGTCGGCCACTGCATCAAGAGCACCGCGGGAACGGACGGCGTCGGGAGCACCAGTCCACCAGACGGACAACCGGGCGGGACCTACCGCACCGCTCCCGTTAGCTACAGCGGTCCATCTCTACCGATCGTCAATGCCGCGGCTGCGGTGACGTGCGCTGAACCTTCAGCCCCGGCGGGCGGCCAGATTGCGGCCGGCGGGAGTTCGATGTGCGTGATCGTGGCCGGTGGCGCCGTCGACTGCTGGGGATCGGACTGGGGCCACGGACCGTTCACCGAAGGTGGCCCGGGTCCGATGGCGCCCACGCGGGTGCCGGGGATCGTGAACGCGGTGGCCATCTCGGGCGGCGGCTACAACGTCGGCGCGCGGGTCTGTGCGCTGCTCTCCGACCGGCAGGTGAGCTGCTGGACGGTAGGTCCGAACATGATGAACCCGCAGCCCGTCGCCGGGCTGGGCGCCGTCACGGAGATCGCCGCCACGGCCGATCATGCCTGCGCGCTACTCGCTGGCGGAACCGTCGAATGCTGGGGCCAGAACGACGCCGGTCAGTTGGGCAACGGCACCACCACGACCAGCAACACGCCGGTCCCGGTCAACGGCCTGGCCGGGGCCACCTCGATCGCGGTGGCCCAGAGTTCGAGCTGCGCGATCCTGACCGGAGGTGCGCTTCGGTGCTGGGGGCAGTGGTTCGGCCAGGGCTCCCCGGCCACCACCCCGACGGCGGTGGCAAACGTGTCCGGCGCCAGCGCCCTGTCGATGCGCTCCTCCGCCGGTAGCTCGCCCGGGATCGCGGTGGTCGCGGCTGGCGGCGAGGTGCGCCAGGTCACCGGGACGACGAGCTACACGCTGAACCTGACCGGTGCCAGCGCCGTGGCCCAGGGCGTCGGCCACCTATGCGCGCTGGTCAGCGGGGAGGTGTGGTGCAACGGCAACGGAGCCGTGGGCGACCTGGGCAACGGCTCCACCGGCGGCATCTCCGGGTGGGTGGATACCGGCCTGGGGGACGCGAGCGCGCTGGCCGCCACCGACTACAGCACCTGCGCGCTCACCACCACAGGCGTGCGCTGCTGGGGCAATGACGACCTCGGAGAGCTGGGCGACGGGCGGGCCGGTTACGCCATGAGCCCGGTGCCGGCCGCCGGGATCTCGGGAGCCAGCGCCGTGGCCGGCGGCTCGTACTACCGCTGCGCGCTGGTCAGCGGCGGGGCCGTGGACTGCTGGGGGGACGATGACAGCGGCCAGCTCGGCCACGCGAGCACGGCCACCCCGCCCGACGACCCTACCCCGACGCCGGTCAGCGGCATCACCGGCGCTACCGCGATCGGTGCCGGCGACGCGCACGCCTGCGCGGTCCTCAGCGGGGGCTCGGTGTCGTGCTGGGGATCGAACACCTGGGGGGAGCTCGGAGACGGCTCGACCGGTGGCAGCTCGAGCACCCCGGTGGCGGTTACCGGCCTCACCGGCGCCACCGCCGTGGCCGCCGACGACGGCCAGACGTGCGCCCTGCTTCAGAGCGGAGGGGTCGACTGCTGGGGCCAGGCAGCCCAGCTCGTCAACGGGTACCGGACCGACAGCGCCACGCCGGTGCCGGTGTCGGGGGTCACCGACGCGGTGTCGATCGCGGCCAGCACCGGGGCCTTCTGCGCCGTCCTCGGGACGGGCGCGGTCTCGTGCTGGACGACCGAGTCGCCCACTCCCACGCAGGTGAGTGGGCTTACCGGTGCGACCATAATCGCTGCCGGGGGCCAGTTCTGCGCGCTGGTCGCCGGGGGCCAGGCGAGCTGCTTCTCACCAGGGGTCAGTTCGCCCACCCTGGTCAACGGCCTCACCGGCGCCACCTCGCTCGCCGGCTCGGACTCCCTGGACGCCAGCCTCATGTGCGCGGCCGGCGCTGCCGGTCAGGCGTGGTGCTGGGGCAACGAGAACGGGCAGGAGCTCGAGGACTACGGGAGCGGCTCGTACTGGGTCCTCGGGTCGGCCACCCAGGTCAGCCTAGGCGGACCGGTCAGCCAGGTCATGGGCAGCGGCGACGGCGTCTGCGCCGTGCGCACCGACGGCACGGTGGTCTGCGACGGCTTCGACCAGTTCGGCGAGCTGGGCGCGGGCTACATGGGCTACACGGCGACGCCAACTCCGGTCTCTCTCCCGTAGGCGCGCGTCAGGCGCAGCCCAAGCGGCGGCGTGAAGACGCCGTCTTTGCCAAAAGCTGTCGGGCAGCAAACAGCTCGCGCCACCAGCCGTGATCCGCCGGGCCTGAAGGCCGGCGAATAATGTAGGCGACAGCAGCGTCCGCGAGGCATCGACGCGAGACTGTCGCTCGCGCGTGCTAGAGGCAGCGGACTCGTCGGGCTCGGCGCTGCCGCTCAATCGGCAAAGGAGCCACCGCGCCGAGCTGGCCGCTCAAGGCGTGACCGGGCAGCCGAGTGCACTGAGGTCACACTGCTCCATTGGTCGGATAGGAGCCATCGACTCGAGGCCGTACCAACGCGGGCGGTACGGCGGGCCGCCGGCGCGGTCATCCGGGCGGACGCCTCCTTTGGTCGCCGTTGAAGTCGTCCAGTCTCAGAGCGCGCAGACCGCGATCGCCGTCGTCCGAGAATGCGGAGTTCCCGCGCGCTTCGCAGGTGCCTCGTGCGGCCGCGTTGTCGTTTGGGTAGAGGGCGTGGATCTATACCTCGCAGACGGCCATCGCGGGAGCGTCGCGGCGGGCTTTCTCGGTTGCCGTCGGCAGCTCGGCGAGCGGGATGTAGCTGATGTGGTCCAGGTCGATCCCAAGCTCAGCGGCGTACTCGGCGTCTAGGCGTTCTATCAGCGCCTTCGACGCCAGAACACGTCCGTGTGTGGCACACGCCTCGATGCGCGCGGCCTCGTTGACCTCGTCACCCAGCCCGTTGACCTCCGTGCGCCCGCTTGTAGCGATCTGCCCAACGTAAAGGGTCGCTCCCCAGTGCAGGCCGAAGCGCATCGTGAGCTGCTCGGCCGTGAGATCACTTCGCGCGGCGACGTCGACCATCGCCTCCCTGATCGAGCGAGCCGCCTGGATGCAGGACTTGGCTGCGGCGGATTCCGAACCTGCGGTCTCGGCCAGGAAAAATCCGACGACACCGTCGCCGGCGTGGCGACCGACCAGACCGCCGGCGTCGATCACGCATCGGTCAGCCGCGCGGGCGACGCGCCTGCCGAGTGCGAAGTATGCGTGTGTGGACAGACGCCGTGAGACTAGGGTGGAACCTTCAAGGTCGGCGAACAACAGTCCCGCCGGCCGTCGCCCCGGTCGGGCTACTTGTTCCATCAGTTTGAAGTGCCGTAGGTCGCCGATCGCGGTGATTCGCGTCAGCGTGGCCATGCCGACCGCCGGCTTGCTGATAAAGGCGGTTCCGACTAGCTCCCCGGCGCTGCCGCGCACGCGCACGCCCGTGGTCCGAACGTCCACGCCCACCCAGGCCGTGTATAGCCCTTGAAACCTGATCGTCCAAGCGGGCGGAGCATCTTCGGGGTTGAGCTCATCGACAATGTCGTGAAGCCGGGGGTCGACAAGCTGGCGCAGTTCCTCACGACCCCCCGGAGTGTCGGCGAGCATGTATCGAGCGACCGCTGCAAACCCCCGGCGATTGATCTCAAGCGGCCACTGTCCCCCGCGCCATTGCATCCGCATGCTCACCGCCTCGGGCCCGTAGGAGTGGACCCCGACCGGATACGGGGCGACCTCGGTCTGGCCGCCATACAGCAGACGAGCGTCGTCGGTCATGTACGAACAGCGCCAGCCTGAATCGACTATCTCGGCCCAGTAGCCCCCCTGGTTCAACGCCACCGCCCACGCAGCGAGGGTCGGATCATCCGGGAGCGGGCACGTCTTCCCAGCCTCCATCGCACGACCATACACAGGCAGGCTCCCTCCGTCGGAACGCCTCCTCTTGGGCAAACGCGATCATCAGCCGCCCGCGTCGATCCCGACCCGCCCCCGGGCGAGCACCTCGTCGCCAATCCGATCGCCCGCCGCGCCCTGGTGGATGCGCGAAAGGAATCGTGAGCCACCGGGACGTCCCGTGAGCCGAAAACGTGCGCTGGGTCCATGCCCAGCGCTGTTGGCCCCAGCGGCAAGGAAAACGAGAACACTCGCCGGTCGCCGGACGCCCACGGTCGTCGAGACCGCGCGCCGCTTCGCGGCGAAGCAGCGCATGGCTGACAGTTCCGATCTCGGCGCGCGAGGTGGAGCCGCGTCGTTGGTAGCTAGGAGGGGTTGAAGACAAATTTGGCCGACCGAGGTCGACGTGAGTACGCGACACCTATCCTGAGGACAATGAGCAGCGCAAACTCAGTCTGCGGAGCGTCAGACGGGACGCGTAAGCCGCAGGCCAAGTGATGGCGCTCTGGTCGGTGTACTACGCGGTGGCTGAGGCGCATGTCCCTGCGGTTCGCGATGCAGTAATCGACGTGCTCGAGCCGGGTCGCCACGCGATCATCACCGAGCTCTTCGAAGGAAGCGAGGAAGGGGCAACACAGCTTGCCCTCACGGTAGACGCCGGCAGCCTTTCAGGGGCGATCAGCGTCAGTCAGGGACAGTGGGCGACGGTGCAGGCGGTGGCTGGCGTGCCTAAGAGCGCTGCTCACCTCGACTTCGTTGTCGGCCCGATGGACGAACCTGCACCGTTCCATGAACAGCTTCTGTTGCGGGCGCGCCAGCTCTTACGCAGCGGTGAGTCGACGTACGCGCTAGTCGCTGCCGTCAGCGCGTATGAGGTCTACGAGCGCCACGCCGTTCGCGACATAGCTGCCCGCGACATGCCTTCCGAGCTCGCCGAGAGTGTTTGGGCTCTCTATAAACGGGCCAACCGGACTCAGCAAGAGCGCTTCCTCCAGAACCTGCTCGGTAAGAGGCTAGAGGAAGCTGGTCAGCCCTGGACCGAGTACAAAGCGAGCGTCAGAAGCAGGCAAGGCATCGTGCACGAGGGCGCCGCTGTGGATGACGCGACCGCGACCACGGCATTGAGCGCGATACGTAGCCTCATCTCCTGGATCGAGAGCGCTGTGCAAACCCGTTGAACCGCGGCATCGCGCCGGCTCAAGAGCACGACTAGTTCCGATAGGTGCCGGCGCAGCTGCTAGCCAACGGAGCAGGTGAGGAGCCGGGTCCGAATCCTCCTCGGGGGTCGGGGGTTGTGGGCGTCGCCCTCACCCCGGCGAACGTAACCCATCCCCCGTTGTCGGCGAGGTGGAACCACGCGTCGCTATCCCACGGAGGTCGGTTCGCCGTATACGGCGTCCGCGTCCGCACCCAGCCGTCAACGGTTATCAGCTGGTTTGGGCCGAATGCAGGGGAGTTTGGTGCCGTCGGTGAAGGACTCGCCCAGAGCAGTGTTCCGTACGGCTCGAACTGGTTCTGAGCGTAGAGGTTGAACGGCGCGCACCCGCCGACGAGACTGTCCGTCGAGCCCTTAGGCCAGACGTAGGTGATGAGCGCCACCAGGCCGGCTACGACCAGTCCAGTCGCAACGGCCGCCGATATCGCTGGCCAACCCCATTCTCGCGGCCACTTCTTAGGCATGTCAGAACTGTACGAGCGAGCGGTCTTGCCGAGCCTTCTGGCCATCTAAGACGCTGGCAGCCTCCGGCAGTCGCGGGTTTCCCCGGCGAGCTAGAAGGTCACGCCGAGCATCCCAAGCGCCTCGGGTAGCGTGGCGAACGGGACTGCGAACTTCGTACAAATGCCCGGCATCGAGCGCTCCCAGCGTCTCGTGGGAATGCCGCTGAACGAGCGACCCTCGTAGGTCACGACTGTGAGCCCACGGTGTCTCGCTTCGGCGATCAGGAAAGGATCAGCGCCGTCGCCGCGGATCCCGAACGCGATCGAGGTGACAGAGGTTGCGCGGATTGGCCTCATGCGCGCGGGCGAGCCTTGGCAGCTCAGGACCGTCGCGATCGAACCCGCAATCGGCGGCTGGCTGGAACTACGAGACGGCGGGCTCGACAAAGCACAGCCCTACAAACCCGACTGACGCGATCTAGCTCGAGTCGCTCTCGGACGAGATGCTCCGAGGTGCAATGACGCTTCGTCGCCGTTGCAATCGCGCGACGCGGTGCGGCGGGACGCTCAAAGCGATCGCGCGGACCGCCGCAGCCAGACGCTCGAGGTTGGGCGGAAACGCTGCGCGCGACCCCCCTGTGCCTGGCTTCACTAGCACCCGGCAGTCTGGCCGACGATGCCGACACTGCTGCTCCGCGGCTCCGCTCCCTGCCGGGGTGGGGTCAGTGCTCAGAGCTGATCGGCCGTCAGCGCACGGGTACGAAATGGAGAGGCTCCGTCGCGTCTCCAGCCGGTGCGCCACTCGACGTACACCGGCGAGAACGCGGCGCAGCTGAGCGCGAGCCCGCCCATCAGCTGCCCCCATGTCAAGAGCGCGACAGCGACGCCGAAGGCCCCGAAGTGGTGGCCGTCGGTGTTGATCCAGTCGCCAATGAAAAACTCCGAGAGGGTCACCGCGACCGTGTAGGTAACAGCGACGAGGACCGCGCCGGGAAGCAGTTGGCGCAGCTGCACCTGGCGGTGCAGCAGGAACCATGGAGTCCAGACCCAGAAGGCCGCCAGCACAACGAGCCAGAACGGGATGAGCAGCACCCACTCCAGCGATTTGACGATGTCTTCCTCGCCGACCTGCAGTCCCATGAGCGTCAGCGCGACGACGAACCAGGTCGCGAAGCGCCACTTGTCTTTCAGTGAGCCGGCACTTACCCGCCATGCCCGAGCGTAGAATTCCTGAAGCAGTTCCCCAATCGCGAGCCCGAACGCGAGAAACGCCGCCAGGCCGAGGACGGACGCAGCCGCGGCGTTGTGGGCGACGGTGCCGAACTCCTCCTTCACTAACGCCGCCGTCTCGCCATTCAGATGCAGGTGGTTGATCAGGTGCCGCGCGATGACGTTGTCCCTGACAGGCGACAAATCGGCAAGCGCATAGACCGCGAGCAGCGCCGGGACGAGCGACAGAAACACCTCGAGAGTCAGGGCGGAAGCCGAGTTTTCGCTCGAGTCGCCATAGCGCTGAAGCCAGCCGAGCGCGAGGCTACCGACCCGCCCGCTCGCGTAGGGCGAGAGCCGCTGTTCGCCCCAACGCACGAACCGATTGCCCCGCTCGCGCACCGCCTCCATCCGACCACCGGTCATGGAAAGCCCCTCCGTTTCGCTAGGAACAACGAGCTACGAGCAGACAGCCTATTGGGAGCCAGCCGACGGCTTGCTCGCGGCTCCCGACCGCGCGCGCCCCTTGTCAGCAAAGCAGCAACACCAATCGCCCGCTTCTGCAATCGCCCAATCTCGAGTGTCTGGCTGCGCGGTCCGCGATCGCTTTCAGCGTCCCGCCGCAACGCGTCGCGCGATTGAAATAGCGACGTCGCGCTCGTGCGGCCGGAGCGCAACCCGGTCGCCGAGTCTGTCGGCGCGAACGCGCGCCAGCTGACTTGGGCGCCATGCCCGTCCGACGCTCGCTGGGCGCTCGCCCACCGACCGGGGTGCCAGCGCCGGCGAGCAGCGGGCACGGCGACTGATCGGCACTCAGGGGCTTCTAGGTACCGGAGCCTCCGAGCGCCTCGGTGATCTCCGCAATCACCGCGTGCTCGGGCCCGCTGACCGCCACCCCATCCTCCTTGTGGGCATTGGCCACCTTGTCCGCGAGGGTGAGCACGAACCGCCGGTAGTCGTTCACCTCGTCGGGCGTCGCTTTGGTCTCGAGCACGTGAACCGCATCGCGAACGTGTTGGAGACCGTGCGACTTGATCTCCTCGGGTGAGTGACCTAGATGACGGTCGACCTCGGGCTTGGCGGACACGATCGCGTCGAGGATCTCGCTCGCGCCGTGCGCCTGGCGCGCCTCGGTGTAGGACTTCGCGATCGCGAAGCTCTCGCGGAACGTGCCGCCCCTCGACGCGGTGGCGACGATCGTGCCCGCGGCCGGTGGGCCCTGCAGGACGGTATCCCACTCCTGGTCGGAAAAATCACTCTTGCCTGTCATTGCTCGCTCCTCAGCCTCGGGCGGATTGGCCAACCTCGATCAGTCGTCCGTCAGCGTCGCCAACATAACAGCGAATCTCGGTGGCGCGCTGCTGGGGCGGCGTCACGAAGTCGGCCCCCTTCGAGTACCAGTCGGCGTAGATCCGTTGATGTCGGCCACGCGGCTGTTCGAGAAGCTCGGCATCCGATCCGGATCCTGCGGCGTCTCGAGCATGACCACCGCCTCGCCTGTCCGCCCGCTCAGGGCCAGCGGTAATGGCGCGGCGGCCGAGCCAGATCCTGGTCGAGGGTGGCGACTCATGAGGCCAGCAGCCGGGCGACTGCTTTTGACTTAGCCGCCGGAAGAGGGCGCGCCATCGCAATGGCGACGACCGAGTTGCCCTATCCAGGCCGGTCGTCGCCAAAGCCCACGATTGCTTCGCCCACCCCAGTCCGCTGCGCAGGCACGGGCAGGCGTGCAGACGGCAGCGAACGCCGGGTCGATGGCCTACGCCTCAAGAGTCGAAGCCGAGTCCGAGCCGTCCGCCGTGGCGGCCATCTCGAGGCTTCGCGCCAGCCGATCGACCGAGAGAATGAGCACGCCATCCTCCCAGCGGCGCTCTCCGCGTGCGCGCACGACGCACAGGGCTGGCACAGCACCGTTGCGACACCACCTTCGCCGGCGGCATGACAGCCACACCGCCTGCTCACGGACTCCAGCAAGGTGCCCGTGGTCGTACCGCCTCGTCTTCGTCTCGATCGCGAAGGCGATCCCGGTTGGCACGATCGCGACGGAGTCGATGTCCCCGTGCCCCCTCCAGCGCACGGAGTGCCGCACTCGCCAGCCCTCCGGTTCCAACGTCCTCAGGACTCGCCGAACTTCGTCTTCCGAGCGCGCGCCCCCCTGCTCCGGCCGGCCAGCGCTAGCCAGTGGCGTGTGTTGAAGCCCGAACCCGAGAGCGACGAGGACCAACATAACCGCCAATGAGGCAGCGCCGACGGCAGCGAACGCGACCGCAAGCGCGAGCGCCGCCCGTTACGGCGGCGCCTGCGCGCGAGAGCCGGCGGTACTGCTGGCGTCGCGCGTAGTTCACTCCGGACCGCCCGATGAGCCGAGCTCCTCGGCCGCTCGAGCCGCCGCGTCCACCAGCCACTTCGGCGTCTTGCCCGCCGGGACCAGCGTCGCCTGACGGATCGCCTCACGGACCGTCGATCCCCTGCCGCCAGTCGCGCCCCCCGGCGTCTGGCCAGCCATTCCCATTCCCACCGGCTGCCGGCGCGCTGCGAGCGCCACTGCTGACGCACCACCTCGACCGGCCCGCGCGGCGTCGGGGACCGTCCCGGGATCAGAGCGGTGGCGAACCGAGCTGACGGGCATCGGAGCCATGTTTTCACCCCGCCCTGGACGACGCCGACCTCGTCCGTCCCGTTCGGAGGGTCCGGCTCGTCGTCTAGCTCTTCCGCATCCCGATACCACGAAGCGGAAGGGGGAACCGCCGGTGGGTCTTGTACCTAGCCCTACGTGAGGCCATTCGCGAACCACGTGGCATGGACCGGCTGCTGACCGCCGAGGAAGTCGCCGAGCGGCTGGGCATGAGGACCGACTGGGTCTGGGCGCAGGCCAGAGCGGGCCGGATCCCGCACATCCGGCTCGGGCGCTACCGCCGCTTTCGCGAGTCGGCGCTCGAGGCCTGGCTCCGGAGACTCGAGGCCGATAGCGCCGCACCCACCAAGGCAGATCCGGCCGCAGCGCTCCACCTTCGCCGCAGCGCCTAGCTCTTCGCGAAGGCCGAGCGGCCCCCGCGTCGCGGTGGCCCCGCACTGCGCGCCCTGGCGCACGAAACCCGCCGGCTGCCCCGTCGAGGCGCAGTTCGGAAAAAAATTGGACCCTAATTGGACCCCGTCGCGATTCTCCCGCGACTCGCGATGCGGCAGAAAAGGCCGGATTTGCAGGTAAATTGCTTAGTCGGGGAGACAGGATTTGAACCTGCGACCGCCCGGCCCCCAGCCGGGTGCGCTACCAGACTGCGCCACTCCCCGTGGTGTGCCGATGATAACCGCCGCGCGGCCATGCTGGGCACGTGTCGGCGCGGCCGCTCGGCCCTGAAGCGGAGAGCGGGCGACGGGGGTCGAACCCGTTCCTAGAGCTTGGAAGGCTCCCGTGCAGCCGTTAACACCTCGCCCGCGGGTAAGCGCATGGTAGCCACCGAGGTCCCGCTCAACCCGCCTGAACCGGCCGTCGCTCCTCCGTCGGAACCTGCCCATCCCGGACCAGGCCTTCGGGCGGCCACGGCCCAGTCCAATTGTCGAGCGCGCCGTCGAGCGTGAGAACCGAGCCCGAGAAGACGCGTCCGAGCGAAGTGGCAAGGAGCGCCACCAGCCATCCGTACTCCTCCGGGGAGCCGAGACGCTGGAGGGGGACGGTGGCGGCTGCGCTCCGCCACAGCTCGGCCGGGTACTTGCGAAGCGACTCGGTGTCGAGACGTCCCAGCGCGATCGCAGCCATCGACACGCCTTCCGGGGCCCAGTCGGCCGCCAGCTCCCGGGTGAGCGTCTCAACCGCGGCCCGCGCCGTGCCTGTGTGCGCCATGGCCGGCATGCCGTGGTGCGGTGAGACCGTGACGTTGACGATCATGCCGGAGCCCGCAGGCCTCATCGCCAACTCGTAAGCGGCCTGAGACATGGCCAACGTGCCTCCGACGTTGAGCCGCTGCACCGCCCGCCAGCCCTTGAGCGTGATCGCCTCCGCGGGCACGAAATACTGCCCGCCGGCGTTGTTGAGCAGGAAGTCGAGCTTCCCGTGGCGCTCGAGCGTCGCCTCAACGATTCGTTCGGCGCCGGCACGATCGCGGATGTCCCCGGCGACGAACGTGCAGCGGGAGCCGATCTCCACCGCGGCTGCCTCGAGCACTTCGATCCTGCGGCCGGTGATGACCACCGACGCACGACAACGTGCGAGCTCGGCGGCTGCAGCCTTCCCCAGATTGGTGCCGCCACCCGTCACGAGCGCCACCGTTCCGTCGAGCGCGCCATCGACGAAGACGCGCGAGCGATCCACGGCTATTCCCCCATGACCTTGATCACGAGGCGCTTGGAACGCTGCCCGTCGAACTCGCAATAGAAGATCTGCTGCCACGGCCCAAGGTCGAGCTCGCCCTCGGTAATCGGAACGATGACCTGGTGGTGGACGAGCAGGTTCTTCAGGTGCGCGTCGCCGTTGTCCTCGCCTCCCCGGTGGTGCCGGTAATCGCCCGGATTCGGCAGGAGCTCCCGCGCCACCTCTCCATCCGGCTCGTGCCAGCTCGGGGGCGCGAGCTTATCCAGCCACTCGAGCGCGTCCTCCTGGATCCCCGGCTCGTCGTCGTTGATCCAGACGGCTGCGGTGATGTGCATGGCCGCCACCAGCACCATGCCCTCGGCGACCCCCGACTCGCGCACGGCCTCCGCGACGTCGTCCGTGATCCGGACGAACTCCCGCCGGCGCTCGGTGTTGAAGGTCTTATAGACGGTGTGCGAGGTCATACGCGCGACGCGACGGACGGGTCCGGTCCGAACCATACTTGCGAGCGCATTCGGTTCGACCGTCCGCGTAGACTGCTGACGCGAAGGGGAGTAGCTCAACTGGCCAGAGCACCGGTCTCCAAAACCGGGGGTTGCAGGTTCGAGTCCTGTCTCCCCTGCTTCGCCTGCCTCACGTCATTTCTCTGCGAGGTCTTTCTCCTGGACGTGAGGTCTTTTGGTTGACCGAGGCGGGCCGTAGCTGGAGCTTGCGCATAATGCTCGATGCCGCGTACCCAGGCATCATCGCCGAGGCCGCCCATGCCGTCAGCGCGCTCCGGGGACGGGTGACCACAGCGCACCCCCATCCACATGAGCGCTGCATGGTGATCGCCTCGAGCTGGCGGTCTTGGATCTGTCTGTTGCCGCAGCATGGTCCCGGTAAGAAGCATCGTCGCGCGATCGAACTGCGGCCATGGCAACAGGATCTAGTTGAACGTGCTCCGGGTGCGCTATTACGCGGCCTGATCCAAACTGACGGCTGGCGCGGCGTCAACCGGGTGTTCTCGAAAGGCAAACGCTACGAGTATCCGCGCTATCAGTTCTCCAACCGCTCTGACGACATCCGCAGGATCTTCACCGACGCTTGCGATGCGCTGGGCATCGAGTGGCGGCAGTGGACGCAGTTCCACATCTCGGTCGCCAGGAAGGACTCGGTGGCGCTGCTTGATTCGTTCGTCGGGCCGAAGGCATGACGGCGGGCCGTTCGAGGACGTCATGAGACCCCGGGCGTGGGTTGCGGCGGCGTTGCGACGAGAGAGATGCGGGCGGAGGTGTCTGGGTTCAGGACATATGTCTCAGGTGATAGGTCGCTGGTGAGTCGGGACATAGGTCACACCCGGTTGCGGAGTTGAGCAGGGTTCCGGCGGTCGTCGCGAAGGCGCGAGCGGAGCGAGTGCCGCAGCGGCGATCGCCGGGCGCGGCTGTGTCCGGGGGGAGGCTGAGAGTCGCAGGGCATGTCCCGTGCCCGCGTTGCCGTTCTCCAGGTCGTCTCCCATCAGTCGTCGGTCACCCAAGCCGCTGTCGAGTACGGGTTTTCCCGTCGGCATCTGCAGCGTCTCCTGGCCCGCTACCGCGAAGGTGGCCTCGACGCGCTCGAGCCACGCTCGCGCCGTCCACGAACCAATCCACTTGCGACCCCCGACGAGGTACGCGAGAGGGTGATCGAGCTGCGCGGCCAGCTGGCCGCTGATGGTCTGGACGCGGGGCCGCTCACGATCGCCTGGCACCTCGAGCGAGAAGGGCTGCCACCCCCCTCGACATCGACGATCCGCCGGATCTTGCACGCGGCGGGGTTGATCACCCCGGAGCCCAGAAAGCGGCCTCGCTCGTCCTACCTGCGCTTTGAGATGGCGCAGCCGAACGAGATGTGGCAGTCGGACTTCATCCACTGGCGCCTGGCCGACGGCACCGATGTCGAGATCCTCAACTGGCTTGATGATCACTCCCGCTACCTGCTCTCCTGCACCGCCCATGAGCCCGTGACCGGCGATGACGTGGTGGCCGTATTCCTCGATGCCGTGGGGCAGCACGGCCCGCCGGCCAGCACGCTGACCGATAACGGCAGCGTCTACACGTCCCGGTTCACCGGCGGGCGCAACGCGTTCGAACACGTCCTGCCGCTGCTCGGTGTGCGGCAGAAGAACGGCGCTCCCGGCCACCCCCAGACCCAAGGCAAGACCGAGCGGTTCCATCAGACCCTGCAGCGCTGGCTCGCGGCCAGACCAGCCGCCCGAACCGTCGCTGAGCTCCAAAGACAGCTGGAAGAGTTCCGCGAGCACTACAACGAACAACGCCCCCACCGAGCCCTCAACCGTCGAACACCGGGCGAGGCCTACCGCGCCACTCCCAAAGCCGCGCCGGCGAGCAATGGACACGCGCCCGGTCACTACCGGCTGCGCTACGACCGGCTCGACACCAAAGGCAGAATGACCATGCGCCGCGCCGGACGGATGCACCACCTCGGAGTCGGCACCGCACACGCCCGCAAACGCGTCCTCGCGTTCGCCGACGACCACCACATCACCGTCGCCGACCTCACAACCGGCGAAGTCCTCTCCCGCAACCTGATCGAGCCCGACAAGACCTACTGGCGCAACCAAATGCGAGAACCCGGCCGATGGCCAAGCTCCCCAAAGTGAGACCTATGACGCGACTCAGGTGTGACCTATGTCCCGACTCATCACAAGATGCGGGCGGAGGGACTCGAACCCCCAAGGACGTAAGCCCACCGGCTCCTAAGGCCGGCGCGTCTACCAATTTCGCCACGCCCGCGCTCGGTCCGATTCTAGGGCTTGGAGAGGCGCAGTTCGGAGGCGGGCGACGCGCTCGAGGCAACTGTCGCATCCGCCGGCGCCAGCTTGTATTTTGCGCGCATGGCTGCTGGCCGGAGCGTGACCCCGGGCTATGAGGTCGTCTACCCCAACCGCGACAAGTCGGGGCCGAAGATGACCAAAGCCGTCGTCGGCATCCTGCTGCTCGCGTCCGTCGCCCTGATGCTCATCCTCACGATCGGCGGATGGTCGGAGTTTCAAGGGCTCGAGGGCGTGAACTTCATTGTGTGCGTTCTCTACGCGATCATCGCTTTCGCCGTATGGGCGCGGTGGGCTCGCGGGTTGCTGCCGATCGCGGCAGCCTTCGCGGTCCTGGTCCTGCTGCTCGCAATCGTGGCGGGCACCGGCTTGGCGGGAACCAGCTGGTTCAACCGGAGCCACTTCGGTTTTGCGCCGGCGAAGAGCTTGTTCGGGAGCAAGGGCTTTCCGCCTGACTTCCTTGGCCTCATGACCGTGCTCCTGATACCGCTGCAGATACTCGTGATCGTCTTCACGATGATCGGCTTCTCGCAGGGGTGGAACGTCGAGAAGGAGGTCCCCAAGGACGAGGCGAAGAAGGGTTCGTCCTCGTCCTCATCCTCGTCCTCCTCGGCCGAGCCCGCTACCGCTTAGCCGATCACGCGGCGCACTCGAGGTGCGGCGGGTGGGATTCGAACCCACACGTCCTTTCGGACAATGCGTTTTGAGCGCATCGAGTCTGCCGTTTCTCCACCGCCGCCTAGGGCTCATTGTAAGAGTCGTGCCGCGACGAAACCCTCCGGGCCACGGCGCGGCCGCAAACGGGCGGGCCTAGCCGACGATCAGCCGGCTCAGTCCTTCGACCAGCGCGGACGGCGCCACCAACAGCCCGAACGGATCCTCCCCCGCCTCCGCGAGCTCATGCACCTCGAGCCCCGCGCGACGGGCGATCAATGCACCGGCCAGGAAGTCCCAGCGGCGCACCCCGCGCTCGTAGTAGGCGTCGAAGCGCCCGCAGGCGCACCAGGCGAGATCGAGGGCGGCCGCGCCAACGCGCCGGATGTCCCGCACCGCGGGGAGCAGACGCGTCAGCACCTCCGACTGGCGGCCCCGCGTGCCGGCCTCGTAGGCGAAGCCTGTGGCGACCAGCGCGGTGGCCAGGTCGGCGCGGTCAGACGCATGGATCGGCTCACCGTTCAGGACCGCCGTGCCGGATCGGGTCGCGGCGAAGCACTCCTCCCGGATCGGATCGAGGACGACGCCGGCGACGGGCCCGGAGGAGTCCTCGCAGGCGACGCTCACCGCGAAGGCCGGAATCCCGAACAGGAAGTTGATCGTCCCGTCCAGCGGGTCGACCACCCAGCGCAGCTCCCCGCCGTGCCCGCTGGCGCCGCCCTCCTCCCCGAGGATCGCGTCACCAGGGCGCAGGTCCGATAGAACACCGCGGATGGCCGACTCGGCCGCGAAATCCGCATCTGAGACCAGGTCGGTGGGTCCGCTCTTGGCGCGCACCCCCTCGTGACGATGCCCGAACCGAGGCACCAGTTCGGCCGCCGCCGCCCGCGCGGCTGTCTCCGCGATCGCGAGGAGGGTGGCGTCGTCGGCGTCTGGCATCGCCGCGTGGTTCTATCGGACCGGCCGCGCGGACGCCGCGCGGCACGTGAGACGCGCCGGATCGTCTCGGCTCGCGCAAACCGCCACCGCGCCGGCCCGCCACCGCCGGCTGCGATCATGGCCGCCACGATGCGAGCGCAGGAGACCGTGGCGCGGCTGGAAGCCTTTCGCCGGCGGGGGGCGGGTACCGACGCCGAGCGCCGGGCGGCGAACTGGTTGGCCACCGAGCTCGAGCATCCCAGCCGGGAGGTTCGGCTCGAACCTTTCTGGTGCCGCCCGAACTGGGCGTTGGCGCATGTGTGGCACCTGGTCCTGGCGATCGCCGGGAGCCTGGTGTCGGTCACTGACGCCGTCGTCGGCCTGGCGCTGCTCGCGATCGCGTTTCTGTCGATCTCCGCCGACGCGCTGTTCGGGGTCTCGATCGGGAGGCGGTTGACCTACGAGCGCGCCAGCCAGAACGTGCTCGCCCGCGCACGCCCCCGACGGGATGGCTCCTCGCCGGCGCTCCGGCTGCTCATTACCGCCAACTACGACGCGGGCCGCACCGGGATGGCCTACCGGGAAAACCTTCGTAACGCCGCCTTGGCCCTTCGGCGTGCGGCTCCCGCCGGGCCCGGCTGGCTCGGCTGGCTCTGCCTGGCGATCGCGTGGCTGGCGGTCGTGGCGATCCTGCGCTCCGGCGGTCACCATTCCACCGCGATCGGCATCGCCCAGTTCGTGCCGACCGTGCTCCTCGTCCTCGTCCTGGCCGGCCTGATCGAGCTTGCCACCGCGGACTACGGCCCGGCGGCCAACGACAATGGCAGCGGCGCGGCACTCGCGCTCGCGCTTGTCCGAGCCCTCGACGCCGCGCCGCCCCGGCACATCGCGATCGACCTGGTCCTGCAGGGCGCCGGAGATGGCGGCGCCGTCGGGCTGCGAAGGCACCTGCGCCGGCACAGACGCGAGATCTCTCGCAAGGACGCCGCCATCCTCGCCCTGGCCGCGTCCGGAGCGGGGGAGCTCCGGTGGTGGACGAGCGACGGATCGTTCTTTCCGCTGCGCTACTCCAAGCGCCTGCGGCAGCTCTGCTCGCAGATCGCGCAGGATGGGAACGTTTCGCCGTACCGGGGACGAGGCGTCAGCCCGGCGTTTCCGGGTCGCGCGGCCGGCGTTCCGGCAATCACGCTGGGCTGTCTCGACGCCCGGGGCCTCGCAACCGGGTCGCACCGGCCTAGCGACGTGGCAGCCGGGGTCGATCCAAGCGCTCTGGACGCCACGCTCGAGTTCGCGCTGATCCTGGTCGACGCGCTCGACGCGTACTTGGCGGAGACCGGCGCCGGCGCGCAAGCGCCCACGGGTCCACAACCCACCGGCACCCCGCCGGTCCCGGCCGCCGAGCAAGTCCAGCCCGTCGCCGACCCATAAGCAGACCCATGGGCGCCGCCGACCCATAGGCGCCGCGGACCATAGGCGCCGCAGACCATAGGCGCCACCGATCCATAGACTGCGCCGCCGTGGCACGCCCCGTCTGCATCGTCGGCGGCACCGGAGCCCTGGGATTCGGCCTCGCCGTCAGGCTCGGCAAGGCAGGCGTCCCGGTGGTGATCGGCTCTCGCGATCCGGACCGGGCCAAAGAGTCCGCCGAACGCGCCTCGCAGCTTCTTCCCGACGCCAGCTTCGAGGGCCGGCAGAACGAGGATGCAGCGAGCGACGCCGAGATCGTGATCCTCAGCGTCCCGTTCCGCAACCAATCCGAGACGCTGACCAACCTCAAAACGACCCTTCAGCCCGAGCAGCTGCTGGTCGACGCGACCGTGCCGCTCGCCGCCGCGGTGAGTGGCAAGGCGACCCGGACGCTCGGCGTCTGGCAGGGCTCGGCGGCGCAGCAGGCCCAGGAGATGGCGCCAGATGGCGTTCGCGTCGTCTCGGCATTTCACAGCGTCAGCGCATCACTCCTCGGCGACCTCGAGCACGAGCTCGACGAGGATGTCCTGATCTGCGGCGATCGTCGCGCCGACAAGGCCAGGCTGGCAGAGCTCGTAGACCAGATCCCTGGGCTGCGGCCGGTGGATTGCGGCCCGCTCGAGATGGCTCGGATCGTCGAGCAGCTGACGCCGCTGATCATCTCGATCAACGTCCGCCACAAGGTTCGCGCCGGCATCAAGATCACGGGCCTGTGAAGCGCTCCCGGCGCGCTCCGCGGGCTCGATGACGCCCAGGGTCGTGGTCCTGGCCGGGGGCACCGGCGGCGCCAAGCTGGCCCGGGGCATGCTCGACGTCGTCGGCCCGGACGCCCTTACCGTGATTTCGAACACGGCGGACGACGTGGAGATCTACCGCGCTTACGTCTCGCCCGATCCCGATCTCGTCACGTTCTGGCTGGCCGACAGGATCGACGACCGCGGCTGGGGCCTGGCCGACGACACCTTCCACGTGATGGACGGGCTCCGCGAGCTCGGGCTCGATGTCTGGTTCAACCTCGGCGACCGCGACCTTGCGATCGGCCTCGAGCGCGCCCGCGCGCTCGCGACCGGCGGGCGGACCCTGACCGAGGCTCAGGCGGCGATCGCCATCTCACTGGGCGTGAACGCGGCCGTGCTGCCGATGAGCGACCACCCGGTCCGCACGCGCATCAAGGCCCAGGGCCGGTGGTGGCCGTTCCAGGAGTTCATGATCAGGGCCCGGGGCGAGGGCCCGGTCGAGGACGTCGACTTTCACGGCATCCGTGGCGCGCCCGCGACACCCGAGGCCCTCGCCGCGCTCGACCAGGCCGAAGCCGTCGTCATCGGCCCCTCGAACCCGGTGATCTCGATCGGGCCGATCCTCGACACGCCCGGCATTCAAGAGGCGTTGAAGCGCAAGACCGTCGTGGCGGTGAGCCCGCTGGTCCAGGGGCAGGTGGTGAAGGGCCCGACCGACGCGTTCATGCACTGGATGGGCCGGCCGCTGACAAGCGCCGGCATCGCCTCGTGCTACGAGGGCCTGATCGGCGGCCTCGTCGCGGACGACCCGGACGCGGGCGGCATTCCCGTTCTGCAAACCGACGTGCTCATGCAGACGGCCGAGGACCGCCGCCGGGTGGCCGAGGAGGCGCTGAGCTTCGCGCTTGGCCTCGCTTAGCGGGATCCCGCCGCGCCTCGGTGCCGCTCCCCCAGCCGATAGCGTTGATGAGGATGGCGACGCTGGCGATCCTGCCGATCAAGAGCTTCGACGAGGCCAAGCGGCGGCTGCGCCACCACCTCGGTCCGGGCGAGCGTCACGCCCTCGTCGAGGCGATGTTCGCGGACGTCCTGATCGCGCTGCGCCGGGCCGCTGCGGTCGACGGGATCATCGTCGTCAGCGCCGACCACGCGGCCCAGCAGATCGCCGCGGGATATGGGGCCGCCGTGGTGGAAGATCACAACCGGGGCCACAATCCAGCCGCCACGCTTGGCGTCAACGCAGCGCTGCGCGACGCCACGGACCGTGCCCTGCTCGTTCCGGGCGACTGTCCGGCGCTCGACCCGGCGGAGCTCAACGACCTCATCGCCCGGCCGGCCGGTCCCCGGTCGGCCTTGATCGTGCCCGACCGGCACGGCACCGGAACGAACGCGCTCCTCCTGACCCCTCCCGATGCGCTCGCCCCCAGCTTTGGCCCGGACAGCCGAAAGCGCCACGAAGCCGAGGCCGCCGACGCGAACCTGGAGGTCGAGATCGTGGAGGTATCCACGCTCGGCCTGGACGTCGACACGATCGACGATCTGGAGGCGCTCCAGGACCGGCTCGCGAATTCACATGGCGGCGCAGCGCGGACCCGCGGGATGCTCAACCAGCTCATGCGCAGCAGGGCGTAGCGCGCCGCGTGATCACGGCCACGGCCCTCGAGGGCCTTCCGGAGATCCATCCTGGCGACGACCTCGCCGCACTCATCGCCGCGGCGCTCGCCGAGAATCACGACCTGGCCGGCGGCGAGGTCCTGGTCATTGCGCACAAGGTGGTGTCTAAGGCCGAAGGAAGGATCCGGCAACTCGCAGAGGTCGAGCCGACGCCGCGCGCGATCGAGCTCGCCCAGGCCCACGGGAAGGACCCGCGCCACGTCCAGGTCGTGCTCGACGAATCTCAGGAGGTCCTCCGTGCCGCCCACGGCGTCCTCGTCTGCGTGACCCACCACGGCTTCGTGTGCGCCAACGCGGGGGTCGATGCCTCCAACGTGCGCGGCGAGGAGACGGTGATCCTTCTTCCGGAGGATCCGGACGCGTCTGCCCGCGCGCTGCGTGCGCGCATCGGAACGGCGATCATCATCACCGACTCGTTCGGGCGTGCTTGGCGCCACGGGCAGGCTGACATCGCGATCGGCTGCGCGGGCCTCGAACCGCTTGAGGACTGGCGCGGCCGTCACGACGCCCATGGGCGCGAGCTCAAGGCGACGTGGATCGCCGTCGCCGACGAGCTCGCGGCGGCGGCCGATCTAGCTCGCGCCAAGGACGCCTACCAGCCCGTCGTGCTCGTGACCGGCGCGGAACGTCACACGATCGCCGCGGACGGACCGGGCGCAAGAGCCATCATCCGTCCGGAGAGCGAGGACCTGTTCCGCTGACTCCAATGATGCCCGGCCGGGGGTCGACCGGCTCGAGCTGCCGGCGCTGAGGCGCCGAGCGCTCGATTCCCCGGGCCGGACGGGTCGCGACGAGGAGCGCACTCAGCACCAGCGCCATGCCGCCGAGCTGGAGCGCGCTCGGCGCCTCGCCCAAGATCACCGTGGCGAGCGCCACCGACCCCACCGGCTGCACCGTGAGCAGCAGCGAGGTCTGCGCGGCGGCCAGCCGCGGAAGCGAGGTCGATATCAGCAGCCAGCCCAGCACCTGCGAGGTCAGCGCCAGGAGCGCCAGCCATCCCGCGCTCGGCCAGCGGGGGACCAGACGAGCATCGCCGATCACCAGCCCGGCGACGATGCAGGCCACCGTGGCCGTCAAGGTCGCGTCGAGCAGCGGGCCGGCGGGCCGGCGGAGGTCCACGCCACCGCGTCGCAGCAGAAGCAAAAAGCCGACGTAGGCCAGCCCCGCCCCCAGCCCGAACACGGCACCGCGCGCCGGATCGCGCCCGTAGGCGCCGTGCTCGAGGACGCCCGAGATCAGCACCACCCCCATCAGCGCCAGCGGCAGCGCCGCCAGCACGTTCCGGCCCGGCCGCTCCGCGAGGACCGCCCACGCGACCAGCGGGACCAGCACCACCTGGATGTTGGCCAACACGGTGGCGAGGCCGGCCCCCACATCCTCGATCGAGTTGTGCCACAGGATCAGGTCGGCGGCGAAGAACACCCCGGCAGCAACCGCCACGCGCCGGTCAGCCCACCGCCGCGCCCCCAGCCGGCGATCTTCCGCGAGAGCAATCAGCCCGAGCGCCGGCAGCGCGTACGCGCACCGGAAGATTGCCGCCGTCGTGGGCGAGGCATGGCTGAGGCGCACGAGGATGCTCGAGAACGCGATCGCCACGGCCCCCAGCACGGCGCAAGCACGCACGTTTCGCTCGTTCCGGAGCCATGTCTCCACGAGCCCAGCGTACGCAACGTCGGCGCCTCAGCCGCTCGGCGCGCCCACCGCGTGAAAGCCCCCGTCCACGTGGATGATCTCGCCGGTGATCGCTCGCGCGTAGTCCGATAGCAGGAAGCAGATCGTGCTCGCCACCGCCGAGGCGTCCTCCACATCCCACCCCAGCGGCGCCTGCTCGCGCCACAGAGTCGCGAGGCGCTCGAAGCCGGGGATGCCTCGTGCCGCCACCGTGCCCAGGGGACCGGCGGACACCAGGTTGACCCGGATTCCGCGCGGACCAAGATCCCGCGCCAGGTAGCGCGAGACCGACTCAAGAGCAGCCTTGGCGACGCCCATCCAGTCGTAGATCGGCCAGGCCACGCCGGCGTCGAAGTCCATCCCGACGATGCTCCCCCCGGGCTCCATCAGCGGCTCCACTGCGGCGGCGAGGGCCTTCAAGGAGAACGCGCTGGTCTGAAAAGCCTGAACGGCGCTCGAGGCGGGGGCGGTCATGAACCGCCCGCCCAGCGCATCCTCGGGCGCAAACGCGATCGCGTGCAGGACGCCGTCCACGGACCCCCACCGCTCACCGAGTGACGCGGTCAGCGCGGTGAGATCCTCTTCGCGATTCACGTCCAGCTCCAGCACGTCGACCGGCTCGGGCAACCGCGCCGCGGCGCGTTCGGTCAGTCGTCGCACCCGGCCAAAGCTCGTCAGCAGCACGGCCGCGCCCTCCTGCTGGGCCAGCGACGCCGCGTGGAAGGCGATCGAGTCCTTGGTGATGACGCCGGTGATGAGCAGGCGCTTGCCGTCCAGCAGCGCCACTAAGGCCCCGCCAGCGTCCGCAGCGCCGCCGCCAGCCGGATCCGGGTCTCCCCCGGCTCGATGATCTCGTCGACGAATCCGGACGCCGCTGCCGCCTCGGCGCGCAGGTGCTCATCGGCGTATGCCGTGGCCAGCCGTGACCGCGTCTCCTCCACATCGGAAGCTGCGCGCAGCTCGCGCCGGTGGACGATCCCCACCGCCGCGCGGGCACTCATGATCCCGAGCTCCGCCGCCGGCCAGGCGAGTACCAGGTCGGCTCCCAGATCGCGCGAGTTCATCGTGATGTACGCGCCCCCGTAGGACTTGCGCAGGACCACGGTGAGCTTCGGCACCCGGGCCGCCGCGAACGCTCGCACCAGCGACGCGCCGTGCCGGATCACGCCGGCCTGCTCCTGTCGCGATCCGGGCATGAACCCCGGTGTGTCGACAACGGCGAGCAGCGGCAGCCCGAACGAGTTGCAGAACGCCACGAAGCGCGCGGCCTTTTCCGAGCCTGAGGCGTCGAGCACGCCGGCTAGGTGGCGCGGCTGGTTGGCGACGATGCCCACCGCCCGCCCCTCGAGCCGGGCCAGGCTCGTGACAACGTTCCGGGCCCACCGCGGGCACAGCTCGAGCAGGGACCCGGCGTCGACGATGCCGCCCAGGGCGTCGCGGACGTCGTAGACGCGCCGCGGCTCGACCGGGACGACCGCCCCCGGATCGTCCAACGAGGGTCCAACTGGCTCGCTCACCGGCGCGGCCGAGCCGGCGGCGGAGGGCAGGTACCCCAGCAGCTCACGGACCCGCAGGGCCGCGGCCGCCTCGTCTCGCTCCACCAGATGACACACCCCGTTGCGATCGTGCACGCGAGGCCCGCCCAGAGCCGCGGCGTCGATCTCCTCCCCCAGCGCCTCGCGCACGACCGCGGGCCCGGTCAGGAACATCGAGGCCGTCTCGGTCATCACGATCAGGTCGGTCAGCGCAGGCGAGTAGGCGCCACCGCCGGCCGAGGATCCGGAGACGACCGAGATCTGGGGAACGACACCGCTCAGGCCCACCGTGTGCCGGAAGATCCTTCCGTAGCCGCCCAGGGCGGCCGTTCCCTCCTGCATCCGAGCCCCGCCGGATTCGACGAATCCGACCACCGGCACACGGGCGCGTGAGGCGACCTCGAGCACGCGCACGATCGTGTCGGCGTGCCGCTCGCCCAAGGACCCACCCATGTATGACCCATCCTGGGCGTAGCACGCGATCGGACGCCCCGCGACCAGGCCCATGGCGCCCACCACGCCGTCCCCCGCAGCCGCTCTCTCGCCCAGCCGCGGAGACACGACCCGGGAGCGCAGCACCTGGACGCTCCCCGGGTCGCACAGCGCCTCCAGGCGCTCCAGAGCGCTGAGACGGCCGGGCGAAACGGGGACCAGCGTGGCGCTCACGCCGGCGCACCCCGCAGCACGAGCGCAACGTTGTGGCCGCCGAAGGCGAACGAGTTGGACAGAGCGACGGGGGGCCCGCCGTTCGCCGGCAGCAGCGGACGGGCCTCGCCCGGCACGTAGTCCAGGTCGAGCTCGGGATCCGGGACCTCGTAGCCGAGGGTGGGCGCGATCACGCGGGTCAGCAGCGTCTGCATGGTCGCGACCGCCTCGACGGCGCCGGCCGCCCCGAGCAGGTGCCCGATCGCCGACTTGGTCGAGGACACCGGGATTCGCTTGGCCAGCGGCTCGCCGAGCGCGCGCTTCAGGGCCGCCGTCTCGGCAGCGTCATTCAGCGGCGTCGACGTCCCGTGCGCGTTGACATAGCTGATGTCCGCCGGGCCAACGCCGGCATCCGAAAGGGCAAGCTCGATCGCACGCGCAGCCGGCGTACCCGTCGGCTCGGGCGCGGTCAGATGGTGCGCGTCCGAGGTCGAGGCGTAGCCGGCGAGCTCGCCGAGGATCGTCGCGCCGCGCGCTTGCGCCGCCGACTCCTCCTCGAGCACGAGCATGCCGGCGCCCTCGCCCATCACGAACCCGTCCCGGCGGGCGTCGAACGGGCGCGAGATGCCGGTCGGCGACAGCGCCTGCATCGAGCCGAAGCAGGCGAAGCCGAACGCGGTCAACGTCGCCTCGCTACCGCCGGCCAGCACCGCGTCGGCGTCGCCGCACTGGATCATCCGCATCGCGGCGCCGACCGCATGAGCCCCGCTCGAGCACGCGGAGACGATGCCGTATGTGTGGCCGCGCAGGCCGTACTTCATCGAGACGGCCGCCGCCGCGGCGTTCGGCATGTACTGCGGGATACCGAGCGGCGAGACCATCTTCGCGCCGCGGTCGCGCATCACGTCGTGCTGCATCTCGACCGTCTCGATCCCACCGATGCCCGTGGCCACCACGGCGCCGATCCGGAAGGGGTCATACGGCGCCTCGGACAGCCAACCCGCCTGGCCGAGCGCCTCCTCGGCGCTGACCAGGGCGAACTGCGAGAACCGATCCAACCGCCGGACCTCCTTGGTCGAGAGGTGGTCCTTGGGATCGAAGTCGCTGCACGACCCTGCCCCGTCGACGATCCCGACCTCGCCGGCGGCCCAGCGGCCGTGCAGGGAACCGGCGCCCACGCCGAGCGGGGTGACCGCACCGATTCCCGTGATGACGACCTTCGGCTTCAACGTCGGGTTACTCCGCGCGGGCGACGATCAGGTCGATCGCGTCTCCGACCGACTTGAGCTCCTTCATGTCCTCGCCCTTGAGCACAACCCCGAACTCGTCCTCGACCACCTGGGCCAGCTCTACGAGGTCGAGCGAGTCGATGTCGAGCTCCTCGAAGGTCGACTGGCGGGTGATCTGATCGGCGTCGGGACCGAAGCTCGCGAGCGTCTCGACGACTCGGGCCTCGACCTGCTGAGTTGTCACGGTTGGCATGAGTGCTCCTATCTGTTCGTTCTCATGCGGCCAGACCGCCGTCCACGGTCAGGACCGCCCCAGTCACATAGCTTGCCTCGTCGGAGGCTAGAAACCTCACGCACGCCGCCACCTCCTCGGGGGTGCCGGCGCGGCGCGCGGGCACGGCGGAGAGCAAATCAGAGTTGACCTCCGCGGTCATGTCGGTGTCGATCCACCCGGGTGCCACCGCGTTGACGGTCACGCCCCGCCGCGCCACCTCGACCGCGGCGGTGCGCGTGAAGGCGATCAACCCGGCCTTGGCAGCGGCGTAGTTGGACTGGCCAGGGTTGGCCCGCAGCCCCACGACAGACGCGATGTTGACGATCCGCCCGTTCCGCGCGCGGAGCATCGGCCTGAGCGCGCGGCGCGTGAAGCGGAACGCCGCGGTCAGGTCGGTCTCGATCACGGCGTTCCATCGCTCGTCGTCCAGCGAGGGCGTCAGGTCGTCACGGCTGATGCCGGCGTTGTTGACGAGCACCAGCACCGGGGCGTCAAAGTGCGACTCGAGCGAAGCGAACAGCTCGTCGGGCGCGCCCGGATCGACCACGTCTCCGGCAAGCGCCACCGCGCGTCCCCCGCCGCCCTCGATCTCGGACACCACCGCGTCGGCCCGCGTTCGATCGGTGCGGTAGTTGACGCCGACCGGCCAGCCGTCGCCGGCGAGCGCGCGCGCGATCGCGGCGCCGATACCGCGGGAGGCGCCGGTCACCAACGCACACCCCGGGCGCGCGACGTCAGCCATTGGACCACTCGACCACCCCACCGCCCCACGTGAATCCGGCGCCGAAGGCTCCGAGCGCGACGCGTGCTCCGGGCGTCAGCCGTCCATCCCGCTCGGCGAAGGCGAGCCCCAGAGGAAGCGTTGCGGCCGAGGAGTTTCCGAGCATCTCGATGCAGTCGACGACGCGTTCGGTCGGTACGCCGAGCCTTTCGCCCAGCGCCCGCGTGATCCTGCCGTTTGCCTGGTGAAAGACGAAAAGGTCGATCTCCTCGAGCGTCAGTCCCGCCCGCTCCACGGCCGCGTGCGTCACCTCGGTCATCCGCTTGACCGCATGGCGATAGACCTCGGGACCGTCCATGCGGAGCTTGCGCTCGTCGTGGCTGATCTGGATCGCCTGTGCCATCGAGCCATCGGCACCGAGCACGACGGGGCCGATCGCTCCGTGCCGGCCATCCGCCGGACCGAGCACCGCAGCGCCGGCGGCGTCCGCGAACAGCGGCGCCGTGCGCTTGTCCGTGTAGTCGGTGATCCGGGTGATGAAGTCCGCGCCGATCAGCAGCACGCGCTCGGCGCGGCCGCTCTCGATCTGTGAGGCACCGAGAGCCAGTCCGGACAGGAAGGCGGTGCATGCGGCGCCGACGTCGACCGCGCCGGCGCGATCCGCGCCCAGCGCGTGCGCCACCAGCGGCGCGGTGTTCGGCGTCAGCTCGTCCTGCGTCATCGTCGCGACGATGATCAGGTCGATCTCGGCCGCCTCCACTCCGGCGCGTTCGAGCGCCGCGGCGCCCGCGCGGGCGGCGAAGTCCGAGAGCCGCTCGTCCGGCCGTGCCACGGGGCGCTCGCGCACGCCGGTCCGGGAGTAGATCCAGTCCTCGCTCAGACCGAGCGACGCGGCCAGCTCTGCGTTGGTCAAGCGGCCGGCCGGCGTCTCGGTGGCCAGTGCGAGGATCGAAGCGGTGCGCACGCGGCTCGGCGCCGCCGCGACGCGGTCGGTTCCGGACGCGGCGTCAAGCACAGACCGGCTCCACCTCGCGCAGCGTGCGCTTGATCAAGCCCGTGAGGACCCGCCCAGGACCCACCTCGACGAATCGCTCCACGCCGCGTGCGTGCAGCGCCAACACGCTCTCGCGCCAGCGGACGGGCATGACCAGGGCCTGGACGAGCTGCGCACGCACATCCTCGAATGGCGCCGCGGTGACCGCCGAGAGCACGGGCACGCGCGGCACACCGACCTCCACGCGCTCTAGCGCGGCCGCAAACTCGGGCACCGCCGGCGCCATCAGCGGCGAGTGGAAGGCCCCGGTCACGGGGAGCGCGACCGCTTTGAGCCCCGCCGCCGCCGCCGCTGCCGCGGCGGCCGGAAGGGCGTCTCGCGCACCTGAGAGCACCACCTGCTGCGGGGAGTTGTCATTGGCCACGGCCAGCCCGTGTGCGGCGGCGAGCTCGGGGGCCTGCTCGGCCGCGCCGCGCCCCATCAGGGCGACCATGCCGCCCTCGTCCGCCTCGGCCATCAAGCGACCGCGCAGCGCGACGAGCTCAAGCCCATCCCGCTCGGCCAGCGCACCCGCGGCGACGAGCGCGCCCAGCTCTCCGAGCGAGTGGCCGGCCATGAAGTCGGCGGCGGAATCCGAAAGCGTCGTCCATCCGGCGAGGCTGGCGCAGAAGGTCGCAGGCTGCGCGAACCGCGTCGATTCCTCGGCACGCGGAAACGGATCTTCGCCGACGGCCTCGGCCGCCGCGGCGAGCAGATCCGGGCGGACCTCGGCCACTTGGTCGCGCATCTCGGGTGTCTGGCTGCCCTGCCCCGGGAAGACAATCGCCGTAAGACCCATGCACGTCAACGTACTCAGCAGAACGGCGGCCGGTACAGCCCGCCGCCCGACTTCCCCCCGTTCGGGGGGCCGGATGTGCTCCAATTCCCTCCCCGCCGCATGAGCCTCCCACGCCCCGACCCATCCTCCGCCGCCCTCGTCACCGGCGCCTCGGCCGGGATCGGTGGCGCGATCGCCCACGAGCTGGCCACGCGGGGCCACGGGCTCGTGCTGGTGGCACGGCGCAAGGAGAAGCTCGACGAGCTTGCCGAGGAGCTCGCGAACAACCACGGCGTCCGGGCGGAGACGATCTCCTGCGACCTGGGCGAAGCGAGCCAGCGCGAGCAGCTACCGGACCAGATCGCCGAGCTGGGCCTCGACATCGAAGTGCTGATCAACAACGCCGGGTTCGCCACCGGTGGCGCATTCCACGACGCCGACCCCGAGCGCGAGCTCCAGCAGGTCCGCGTGCTGGTCGAGGCGCCCGTGGCGCTGACGCTGGCCTACCTCCCGGGGATGGTGAGGCGCGGCCGGGGAGCAATCCTCAACGTCGCTTCGACCGCGGGGATGCAGCCGATGCCGTATTCGGCGGGGTACTCGGCGGCCAAGGCCTACGTGCTCGCGTTCTCGGAGGCGGTACACCAGGAGGTGGGCGGACGCGGCGTGACCGTAACCGCGCTGGCCCCCGGTCCGGTCGAGACCGAGTTCTGGGACCAGGCCGGGTGGCAGGTCCGCGGTGACAAGTCGTTCGAGAAGGCGATCCCGGGCCCGGCGCGGCTGACCGCCGAGGACGCCGCCCGCGCCGGGGTCAAGGGGCTCGAGTCCGGCGAGCGCGTGGTCGTTCCCGGCCTGCCGTTCCGCGCCGGAATGCTCGCGGCGCGGTATCTCCCGCACGCGATCAAGCTGCCGGCGCTCGAGTACCTGATGCGCCCGCGCAAAGACCGCCAGGACAGCTGAGCACACAGCCCCGCTCATGAATGGCGACGACGCACTTCGCCGGATCGACGCGCTGCTCCAGATCGGCCTGCGGCTGGCCCACTCCGCGCGGTCTGGCCGGGTCGCGCTGGCGCGGATCGAGGAGGGGCTCGAGCTGGAGTGGATTCCGCGGCCGTGGGGCGATCAGATCGCGGTCGACCTGGAGCGAGCGGCCGCGACGACGCGCGAGCCGTTGACGCTGCGCCAGGTTGAGCGCGTATTGCGCGAGGCGTGGCGCGAGAAGCCCCGCCAGGTCCTCGACGAGCTGGACGCTCAGCCACATGCGGTCACGCCCGCCTTCCAAGTTCACCGCGCCGTTCATGACGGCAGCGCCGTGGCGGTCAAGGTCACGCGGCCCGGACTGGCGAGCACGGTGAGGAGCGATCTATCGCTGCTCGAGGCGCTCGTCTCGCCCCTGGGCGCAGCATTCCCGACCGCCGACGCCGTCGGCACGATGCGCGAGATCCGCGAGCGGCTGCTCGACGAGCTCGACCTCGAGACCGAGGCGTCGATCCAGCGGCGCTTTCACCGCGGGCTTAGGGACCACCCGTTCCTGACCGTGCCGCGACCGGTCATGGACCTGTGCCACGAGCAGGTGCTGGTCAGTGAATGGGTCTCCGGGGTGCCGCTGCGCGACGCGCCCGACCCCGACGAGGCGTGCGCCCGGCTCGTCCTGCTGGTGCTCGGCGCGGCCCGCAGCGGGATCGTGAACGCCGATCCCAACCCGGACGACGCGCTCGTGCTCGAGGACGGGCGTCTGGCCGTAGTCGATTTCGGCGCGTGGCGCGAGGTCGACCCCGAGCGCGCGGCGCGCGGCGCAGACGCGCTCGAGGCGATCCTGGCCGAGGATGCCGACGCGCTCGCGCAGGCGCTGGATCAGCTCGGGTGGCTGCCTTCGGAGCAGGCGCCGGCCGTGATCACGCTCGCGCACGAGCTGCTCGACGGTCTACTCGGCCCCGGCCCGGTCCGCCTCGACCACGACGCGGTGCTGACCGTGCGCGATCGGCTGATGGAGCGGGCCCCGGCGGTGGCGTCGCTGCTTCGCGCCGGTGCGCTCCCGCCCGAGGACCTGTGGCCGGCGCGCGCGGTCCTATTGCTGCTTGGGACGATCGCTCGCGTCGGTGCGACCGGTCCGTGGCCGGAGTTGGCTTGCGCGGCGATGCGCGAGGGCTGGGCCGCAGACGTCCTTCAGGCCTGAGTCCG
Source organism: uncultured Solirubrobacterales bacterium (assembly GCA_963818675.1). Taxonomy (GTDB): domain Bacteria; phylum Actinomycetota; class Thermoleophilia; order Solirubrobacterales; family Solirubrobacteraceae; genus Palsa-465. The sequence goes on along the minus strand of CAWFTE010000002.1, from coordinate 3,455,417 downwards.
GTCCCGGGGCCGGGGCCCGGGGGCCGGAGCGGCGCCCGCCCGCCCGGGCCGTGCCGTGGGCCGACCCGCGGCGCGTCCGCTATCTAGGCAGCGTCAGCGAGCGCCGGCGCGCCCTCGGCCACCTCAACCGGCGCCGGCACCTGTGCCGCCCGACCGAGCCGCCGGGCGATCCAGTCGAGCGCGACCGGGGTCCCCGCCACCGCGCCGCTCATGTGATCGACCCCGCCGCGCGTGATGTACAGGCGCACGTCGCCGCCGCGGGCGCTCCAGTCGTCGCGCAATCCCACGCTGTGGGCGAACGAGACGATCCGGTCGCGGCGGGCGTGGTGGAGGAGCACCGGCGCGTCGGGAACGATGTGTCCCAGCCGGTTCTCACGCAACCGGGCCTGCCAGGCGGGCATCTCGAGCACGTTGGGCTGGGTTAGGTCCGAGGCCGACACGAAGCGGGGCCCGCTGCGGATCGCCTCCAGCACCGAGGAGCGGCGTAGCCGCTCGATGCCCGCGCGCGCCATCGGCGTCAGGTACGGATCGAGCTCGAGCTCCGGGTAGGCGGCGGCGTAGCCGATCCCGCCGTAGGCGATGAAGAACGAGAAGAAGGTTCCGTCGAGGCTCGGTCCGGCGGCCTCCAGGTTGGCCGCGGCGGCGCCCGCGGCGACCGCGACCAGCGGCACGTCGGGCGCGTAGGTCGGCTGGAGCTGGGCCGCCCAACCGGCGGCGGCGCCCCCCTCGGAGTAGCCGACGATCGCGGCGGGGCCCTCGACGGGCAAGACCTCCGGGGCCAGGTCCCGGGCGGCGCGCATCGCGTCGAGCACGTTCGGGCCGAGCGCCCGGCCCACCATGTAGGTGTGATCTCCCGGTGTACCCAGGCCCTGGTAATCGGTGATCGCCACCGCCCATCCGCGGGCCAGCACCATCGCGATCATTCCGGCTTCCCACTCCACCCCCCGCGCGATCAGCCGCGACGGCGCGCACGAGTCGCCGAGGCCGTGCGTCCCGACCGCGTAGCCGATGAGCGGCCGCGGCTTGGTGCTGCGCCCTCGCGGGACCAGCACGGTGCCCGATACGGCGGTCGGCTCGCCGGTGGCCGAGGTCGAGTGATAGAGCACCCGCCACGCCCTGGCGCGCAACCGCACGCCGGGCACGAGGTAGGCGTCCATCTCGGTGGCGCGGATGATCTCGCCCGGCTCGCCCAACGGCAGCGGATCCGGCGGGATGTAGAACGGCTCGTCGATCGCCACCCGCCGGCGTGGCGGGGAGACGAGCCTCAGGTGCGCGCTGGCAAGTCGGGCAACGTCGTAAAAGCTCATGTTTCCGGTCCCTTTCTGAGCCGAGCCCTACCCGTCTTCGTGCGGGTTGACACTTGATCAACGTCCGCAGAGGCCGCGTGCTTACGGCGGCTTGTCAGCGCACGAACACCCGCCTCAGCCGAGCAGGCCGATCCGCTGCGCCCGCTGAACCGCCTCGGCGCGGTTGCGCGCATGGAGCTTGCGATACAGGGCGCTCGTGTGCTCCTTGACCGTGTGCGGCGAGAGGTAGAGGCGATCGGCGATCTCGCGGTTGGTCGAGCCGGCCGCGATCAGCGCCAGCACCTCGCGCTCGCGCTCGGACAGCATCGGTTCGGGCTGGTCGGCCTTGGGCGCGAACATGGTCATGCCGTTCCCGACCATCCGCACCGCGCTGACCACCGCGCTGGCGTCCCAATCCTTGGAGACGAAGCCGGAGGCGCCGGCGGCACGGGCCGTCGCCGCGGACATCCGGCCCGAACCCGAGATCAGGAGGACGCGCGTGGACGGGGACGCCGTCCGAATCGACTCGCTGAGCTCGGCGCCCGACTCGCCGGCCAAGAACAGGTCGACCAGGGCCACGTCGGGCTCGAAGCTGCGGGTCAGCTCGAGCGCCTCGGCGCCGGTCCGGGCGGCCAGGCAACGCTCCACCCACGGCTGCTCGCTAAGCAGAAGCCGGAAGCCCCAATGGACCACGTCGTGGTCGTCGACGACCAGGACCCGGAGCCGCCGCCCCACGGCGCCGGCCGGCGCGCTCACGGGCCCTCCCGCTGCACAAGCGCGCTCACGGGCTCTCCCGCTGAACGGGCGCGGGCACCGGCACGACCAGGCGCACGCGCCACCCGTCCGTCCCGGCGGGCCCGAACTCGAGCATCCCGCCATGCTGGAGCGCCTCGAACGCTCCGAGGCGCAATCCCATACCCCCGGGCCCGGCCCCATCCGGCCCGCGCCCCGCCACGGCTCGCGCCCCGTCGTTGCGCACCTCGAGCGAGAACGTGTCCGCGTTCCGGTCCACGTTGACCTCGACCCGGGTCGGGTCGGCGTGCTTGTCGATGTTGCGCAGCGCCTCCGACAGCACCGACTGGGCCAGCGGCTCGAGCTCGGCCGGCACGGCGACCGCCGGCGGCCAGTTCACCGCGAGCGCGAGCCGCGGGCTGGCGCACACGCGCTCGAGCTGCGCCGCCAGCGTGCTCCCGGTCTCGGGCGGCAGCGGAGCGAGCGGGCGCTCGAGCGCTCGGCGCAGATCGCCCAACGCCTCCTGCATCTCGGCCCGGCAGCGCTCGCGCTCGGCGAGCTCCAGCGGCTGCTCGGCGCTCAGCGCCAGCGACACCCCGAACAGGCGCTGAAGCACCCGCTCGTGGATCTCACGGGCCAGCTCGAGCCGCTCCCCCAGGCGCCGCGCCCGCTCCTGCTGGCGGGTGGCGTTGCGCGCCGTGGTCACCAGCGCCGCCGTCTTGCCGAGCGTCCACAGCAGGTGGCGCTCGCCGTCGGAGAGCTCGAACCGTCCGCCGCCCCGGTCCGCGCAGATCACCCCGTACGCCCGCCCGGCCGCGCACATTGGCGTGCACACCAGCGTCGTGATGCCGAGCATCTCGGCGTACTCGGACGGCACCGCCTCCTCGATCCGGTCGGACACGACGATCACCTCGTCGTCGAGCAGGGCCCGCTGGGCGATCGGCGTGTTGACCAGCGTGGGCCGCAGCGCCGCCACGCGTGAGAACGAGATCCCATGCGCCCCCACCGCGCGCACCCGCCGGCGCGCGGCGTCGGCCATGAAGATCCCGGCCCGGCGCATCGTGGTCAGCCGGCAGATCGCCTCGCAGATCCGGTCGTAGAACTCGCTCGGCGAGGTCTCGGTGTCGATCTCGGCCAGCAGCTCGACGAACACCTCGAGCGGCTCGACGCCGGCGAACAGCGAGGGCGGGCGATCGGCCGCGTTCATGCGGCCACCGGAAGCTCGTATCGCCGCACCACGTCGTAAAGCGTGGTCCGCTCCGCCGCCGGCCGCCCGGCCCGGTGGGCCGCCGCCACGAGATCAGAAGGCTCCAGTCGCACGCCGTGGTACGAACCGGCCATCCGCGAGATCGACTCCTCCATCAGCGTCCCGCCCAGGTCGTTGACCCCCCAGCGAAGCGCCTCCGTCGCCGCGTCCAAGCCCATCTTCACCCACGACGCCTGAAGATTCTCCACCGTCCGGCCCAGCGCGAGCCGGAACGCCGCCGTGTGCTTGAGGTTCTCCTCGCGGGAGATCTCCTCGATCCCGTGGGTTCGCCCGAGCAGCGTGTGGAACGGGATGAACGACAGGGGAACGAACTCGGTGAAGCCGCCAGTCCGCTCCTGGAGCTCGCGGACCACCCGCATGTGCTCGGCCAGCTCCCACGGCTCCTCGATGTGGCCGAACATCACCGTGACGGTTGACCGGATCCCGCACGCGTGCGAGGCCTCGATGATCTCGACCCAGCGTCCCACGGGCAGCTTGTTGGGCGAGATCCGCTCGCGCACGCCGTCGTGCAGGACCTCCGCAGCCGTTCCCGGGGTCGACCCAAGCCCGGCCTCGCGCAAGCGAGCGAACACCTCCCGCGGCGGCAGGCCGCTCACGTCGCACATGTGCGCGATCTCCATCGGCGAGTACGCATGGAGGTGAATGTGCGGCGCGACGGACTTGGCCACCCGCAGCCACTTCTCGTAGTCCTCGAGCCCCCACGCCGGGTGGATCCCGGACTGCATGCAGATCTCGGTCGCCCCGACCGCCACCGCCTCCTCGACCCGCCGGGAGAACTCCTCCTCGGAGTGCTCGTAGGCATCGGGCGAGCGCCGCGACTGCCCGAAGCCGCAGAACGCGCAGCCGACCACGCAAACGTTCGAGACGTTGATGTTGCGGTTGACCACGAAGGTCACCGTGTCCCCGGCGAGCGAGGCCCGCAGCTCGTCGGCCGCCGCGCGCATCTCCTCGATCACCGCCGGTCGCTGCTCGGAGAACAGCGCGGTGAGCTCCTCCGCCGTCAACGCCAGGCCGTCGCGCGCCCGCGCCACGGCCCGCGGCGCCACGCCGTCCGAGACGGCCACCGTACCCCTCCGCCCCGACCCGCGCCGGGGGATGAACGACCAGTAGCGCGACTTGATCACGTCCATCACCGGAGGAGAGAGCCATTCGGGATCGATGTACTCGGAGTACACGCACAGCCGCTCGGTCAGGGCCAAGCCGTCCGCGCGGAGCCGAGAGCGCACCTGCGCCGGCGACGGGAATGGGTGCTCGGGCGAGATGTGGTCGCCGTTGGCGCTCAGGCCGCCCAGGTCGGTGGCGCCGGCACGCACCAGGTCGATCCACCAGTCCGAGAGGTTCGGCGGAACCTGGATCCCCACCCCCGGCATCAGTCGGCGCGCTTCGGCGACCAAGCGCTTCATGTCCTCGACCGTCACCGAGCAGGCCCAGGCGGGCGCGTCTCGCCGCGGCCCGGACCAGACCCCGGTTCGCCAATACGAGTGCGCCGCCTCGGAGGCGATCGCGGCCGGCTCGCGCCCGTAGTAGCTCTGGTGAGGGACGAAGTTCTGGAGGATCACCTCCTGGATGTGACCATGGCGCTCATGCAGCGAGGCCAGCGCCTCCAGCGCGGCGATCCGCTCGTCCTCGGTCTCGCCGATCCCGACCAGGATCCCGCTGGTGAAGGGGATCCGCAGCTCACCGGCCGCTTCAATGGCCGCGATCCTCAGTGCCGGGTGCTTGGTCGGCGAGCCCTGGTGCACGACCAGGTCCGGGTTGATCGACTCGAGCATCAGACCCTGGGAGGCCGTGACCTCGCGCAGCCGCGCAAAGTCCCCGGCCGAGAGCACGCCCAGGTTCGTGTGCGGGAGCAGACCTCGCTCGAGCGCCCGCTCGCACACCCAGGCGACGTACGCGGTGAAGTCGTCAAAGCCGTAGGCAGTGAGCCGCTCCGCGACGCCCGCGTTCACCTCGGGCTTCTCCCCCGTCAGCACGAGCAGCTCCTTGACGTGGTGACGGGCCACCGCTTGGTCGAGGATCGCCTCCACCTCGTCGGGTGAGTGCAGGTGCGCCTGATGTGTCGCGAACGCGCAGTACTTGCAGTAGCAGCGGCAGGTTCGCGACAGCGACAGCGTTAGGTTCCGGCTGAACGTGACGCGGCGGCGCATGCGCTGCCCGATTCTACGTGGCGGGCGGGGCCGTATTCTGGCCCGCCGGATGCGGCTCCGGGCGTTGATCATCACGCTGCTCGCGGCGCTGGCCACGGCGGCCTGCGGCTCTCAGCCGGCCGCGTCCCGCTCGCGTGCCGCGAGCCTGATCCTGGACTTCGCCCCCAACGCCGTCCACGCCGGCATCTATTCGGCGCTGGCACGCCATTACGACCGTGCCCACGGTCTGCGCCTGGGCGTGATCGTCCCGGGCGCGACCACCGACTCGATCAAGCTGCTCGAGACCGGGCGGGTCGACTTCGCGGTTGTCGACATCCACGACCTGGCGATCGCCGATCAAGTGAAAACGCGCCTCGTCGGGATCATGGCCCTCGTCGAGCGGCCCCTCTCCGCCCTCGTCGCCGAGCCCGCCGTCCGCACGCCGAAGCAGCTCGAGGGCAAGCTCGTCGGCATCACCGGCGTCCCCAGCGACACCGCGGTCCTGCATTCGATCGTGGCCGGCGCCGGGGGCCACCCCGCCCAGGTCAAGACGATCACGATCGGGTTCAACGCCGTTCCCGACCTGCTCGCCGGCCGAGTCGCCGCCGCCACCGCGTTCTGGAACGACGAGGGCATCACGCTCGCCGCCGAGCGGCCCGGATTTCACAGCTTCCGCGTCGAGGACTACGGGGCCCCGGCGTACCCGGAGCTCATCGTGACCGCCACCCCTGCGACCCTGCGCCGCGATCCCGCGGTCGCTCGCGCACTCGTGCAGACCCTGGTGGAGGGCTACGAGTTCACGCTCGCCCACCCCGACCAGAGCGCCGCCGACCTCGAGCGGCTCGTCTCGGGGCTCGACCCGCGGCTCGTCCGGGCGCAGCTTCGAGCGCTCCTGGGGGGGTTCCGCGGGCCGAACGGCGCGCCGGGCGAGCTCGATCGAGCGACGCTGCGCCGCTGGGCCCGATGGGAGACCCGGTTCGGGATCGTGTCCCGCCCGCCGGACCTCGCCGACCTATTCGCTACCCGCTTGCACTAGCCGCGCGATCAGCGCTGCCCCTTCTCGCGCCATCCGCGAGCGCGGTACGACCAGGTCGAAGCCGGCTTCGACCGCGCGCACTCGCACCTCGGCCTCCACGTGCGAGTAGAAGGCGAGCGTCGGAACGGCGACCGGGCTCGCCAGCTCGATTCGGTCCGCCGCGTCGGCGGTCAGATCGAGCACCAGCGCGCCCGCTCGCGCCACTTCGCGCCTCAGCGACTCGGCATCCCCCACCAGAACCGGTTCGTGCCCGGCGGCCTTGACCATCCCGACCACGTTCGAGCCGAACAGCAGGTCGGGCACGAACGCCACCACCCGGGCCACCCTCGCGACCTACTGTGCGCGGAGCCGCTGGAAGTTCCGGCGCACCGACTCGGTCCGGCCCCACATCAGCTCGGGATGCGGGAGCTCGGTCCGGCCGGTGCGGACCTCGCGCACCGCCAGCTCCCCCTCGATGCCGGCCTCGTCGAGCAGGCCGAGCGCGGCATGCGTGGCCTGCCAGGACGCAGCATGGCCGAACCGGTGGGCGACGACCAGGCGCCAGTGCCAGTCGTTCTTGGAGTACGGCTGGGCATTGCAGGTGACGAGCAGGACAGCCGCGTCGACGTAGCGCCGCTCGTCGAAGATCCGCACATCGAGCTCGAGGTCGGTCCAGTCGTCGGGCAGCGAGTCGACGATCTCCTGGAAGGTCTGGGCGAGCGACATCAGCTCATGAAGAACTGCTGGTAGATGAGGAACACGTTCAAGGCGGTGATCAGGGCCGCACAGGCCCAGGCCAGAACTGTAGTGAGCCGCCGGTTGACGTGGATTCCCATCACGTCGCGCCGGCAGGTCATCACCACCAGCGGCACGAGCGCGAACGGGATCCCGAACGACAGCACGACCTGGCTAAGCACGAGCGCGTTGGTGGGATTCATCCCGGCCGCCAGCACGGCGATCGCCGGCAGCATGGTCAGCCCGCGGCGCAGGACCAACGGGATGCGGCGGTTGATGAAGCCGGCCATCACGACCTGGCCGGCGTAGGTACCGACGCTCGAGGATGAGGCGCCCGAGGCGAGCAGCGCCACCGCGAATGCCAGCGCCGCCCCGCCGCCGACGAGCCGCCCGAGCTCCGCGTGAGCCTGCGAGATCGAGCTCAGCCCCGACAGCGCCGGGGTATGGAACAGCTTGGCTGCAACGGCCAGCATGGCAAGGTTGACCATCCCCGCGATCCCCAGCGCGATGATCACGTCGAGGCGCTCGAACCGGAGCACCCGCGAGCGCTCGGCGTCGTTGTGCACGGGCATCCGCCCCTTGGTCAGCGCGGAGTGCAGGTAGATCACATGCGGCATCACCGTGGCGCCGATGATCCCCACGGCCAGGTACAGGGCGCTAGTCCCGCTCAGGCTGGGCACCAGACCGCGGAGCGTCTCGTGCGCCGAGGGCCCGATCCGCAGAGTCTCGTACAGGAACCCGAGGAAGATGATCCCGAGCAGCGCCGTGATCGCCAGCTCGAAGCGGCGGACCCCGTGCCGCTGCAGCTCCAGGATCGCGAACGCGATGACGCCGGTGAGCAGCCCGGCCGGCAGCAGGGGCACGCCGAACAGCAGGTTCAGCCCAATCGCGGCACCCAGGAACTCGGCGATGTCGGTCGACATCGCCATGATCTCGGCCTGGATCCACATGCCCCAGCTCACGAAGCGCGGGAAGCGGTCGCGGACCACCTCGGGCAGGTTGCGATCGGTGGCGATCCCGAGCTTGGCCGACAGGTACTGGATCAGCATCGCCATCAGGTTCGCCGCGAGCACGACCCACAGCAGCATGTAGCCGAACTTGGCGCCCCCCTGGACGTTGGTGGCGAAGTTGCCGGGGTCCACGTAGGCGATCGACGCGACGAAGGCCGGACCTAGCATCGACAGCGTGGCCCGCAGGCGCCCGCGCGCGAGCAGTCGCTCGAGCGGGGTCTGGGCCTCGAGACGCGGGACTACGACCTGACCTTCGGCCCCGGCCGCCTCCAGCGCCGGCTCGGGGATCGGTCCGGGCGCCGGCGTCATGCGTCGACCTCCACGCGCATGGCCCGCGCCAGCTCCCCGCCCAGCACGTGCACGTCGTCCCCGAACCGGACGAACAGCGGCCCGTCGAACGGCTGCTTGTCGAGCACCTCGAACGCATCGCCGGGCGCGATTCCCCGGTCGGCCAGGAAGCGCAGCATCTCGGGGTCCGAATCCGAGATCCGCGTGAACCGCCCGGTTTCGCCGGCCACCAGCGTGTGCAGGCTGGCGCTAGGTCCCTCCTCGATCGTCAGCTCGCGCGTGGGGATCGGATCGCCGTGGGGATCGTGGGTGGGATCGCCGAGCTTGGCCGCGATCAGCTCCTCGAGCTCCTCGGAGAGCACGTGCTCGAGCACCTCGGCCTCCTTGTGCACCTGGTCCCAGGGCACGCCCAGGCTCTGGACGAGATACAGCTCGAGAAGCCGGTGGTGGCGCATCACCTCGAGCGCCACGCGCCGTCCATCCTCGGTCAGCGACACGCCGCGATACGGCTGGTGCTCGACCAGGCCGAGCTCGCACAGGCGCTTGATCATCCCGGAGGCCGAGGCGGGGGTCACGCGGAGGCGCTCGGCCAGCGCGTTCGTGCTCACCGCCTTGCTCCCCCGGCTCTGCAGTGCATAGATCGCCTTCGCGTAGTCCTCGACGGCGGAGGTGCGGCCGTATGCGGTTTCCTGGTCGGACATTACAGAGATTATGGTAGCCCTAAATTTGGATTTGACAAGCTGATCACTTAATCGGCAGGTCCTATGCTCTGGCGTAGATGACGTCCCTGGCCGCCCCCAACGCCGAATACCGGATCGCGACCGAGGCCTGCGGCCTCCTCGACCGCTCCGAGCGCGGCAAGCTGGCGCTCTCGGGCGGTGACGCCAAGGCCTTCCTCCAGGGCCAGATCACGAACGACGTCGAGGCCTTGATCCCCGGATCCGGCTGCTACGCGGCGTTTCTGACCCCAAAGGGCAAGATGCTCGGAGACCTTCGCGTCCTGGACGTGGGCCATGAACTGCTGCTCGACACCGAGCGGAGCGCGCTCCAGGAGCTCTTCAACATGATCCGGCGCTTCAGCATCGGCTACGACGCGCAGCTCCACAAGCGGACGCTCGAGCGCGGCCTGCTGTCGTTGATCGGACCGGAGTCCGACGCGGTCGTCCCCGGGATCGACCCCGTCGAGCATTGTCACACGCCGGTGGAGCCGGGCGGCGTGCCGGCACGTGCGATCCGCACCAACGTCGGGATCGACCTGCTGTGCGACGCGAGCGAGACGACCGCGCTGCGCTCCGCCCTCGAGGGGCTCGGCGCCGTCCCCGTATCCGACGGCGTGGCCGAGTGCCTGCGCATCGAGCGGGGCCGGCCGCGCTACGGGGTCGACCTCGACGACACCGTGATCCCGCAGGAAGCCGGCCTGAACGAGCGAGCGGTCTCGTTCACGAAAGGCTGCTACGTGGGCCAGGAGACGGTGGCCCGGCTGTTCTACCGAGGCAAGCCGAACCGCCATCTCCGCGGCCTCCAAGCCGCGATCCCGCTCGCCACCGGCGAGGAGGTGACGTTCGGCGACCGGGTGGTCGGGCGCGTCGGCTCGGCCACCGTCTCGCCACGCCTCGGGCCGATCGCGCTCGCGTTCGTCCGGCGCGAGGCTCCGCCGGGGAGCATCGTGGCCGTCGGTCAGGACGCAACGGCAGCGGAGGTGGTCGAGCTGCCCTTCGCCTTGGCCTGAGCCAGGAACCGCTCGAGCGCCGGCGGGTCCTGACCGGCCTCCAGCACGAGCTGCGGGGTGCCGGGATGGGAGGCCAGATAGCAGGCGATGATTCGCACCTCGTCTATCTCATCGAGCGGGATATGGGCCCCGAGCTCCCCGGCCCGGCCGCCGCGCGCGATCGCTGCGCGGGTCCGCGCCGCGAGCTCGTCGTCCACGAGCGGCCCCCAATCGACGAGCCGGCCGCCCGCCAGCCAGAAAGCGTCGAAGCTCTCGCTCACCGGGTGCGGGGCCAGGATCAGCCGGGCACGCGAGTGGATTGCCTCGAGCACGCCGTCCAGCCGCTCGAGGATCACCCCTAGCCGGCGCGCCCGCCGGCGCAGCCAGCCCGCGCGCTCGTAGCGCTGCTCGGCGGCCGCGGCGCGCATCTGCGCTTCGACATGCGCGATCAGCTGAGCGCCGGAGTTTCCGGCGCCCATGAACAGGCGCAGCGCCTCGTCGAGGCGCCGGCGGTACAGGTTCGGGTCCAGATCCCCCAGGCAGGGCGAGAGGCACCGGCCCATCTGGCCATACGCCGACGGGTACTCGCGCCGAGGCAGCCGCCGCCCGCAGTGGCGCAGCCCGAACAGCGAATCGAGCTGCTCGACCAGCTCCTGCGCCAGCCGATGCCCTCGGAGCGGCCCGATGCTCACCGCGTGCCCCGGCGCGGGGTCCCGCGCCACCTCGAGGATCGGAAACGGGATGTCCAGACGGCAGCGGATGTAGACGAGCCGGTCGTCCTTGCGCGTGAGCCGGGTGTTGCCGGGCGGGCGGAGCTGCTTGATCAGCCGGTTCTCGAGGACCAGCGCGCCGAGCTCGGATCGGGTCGAGCGATAGTCGACGATCGAGGCTTGTGGGGTCCAGTGGGCCGGCGTGGCCGAGGGCGCGAAGTGAGCCCGGGCGCGGCTGCGGATCGAGATCGACTTGCCGACGTACAGGGTGGCGCCGGCCTGGTCGCGAAATAGGTAGACGCCCGGATCGCGCGGCAGCTCGCCGAAGTCGAGCTGCGGCAGCTCGACCGACGGCAGCCTCGGCTTCCTCGGCGGCTTCGCGCGTCGAGGCCGCCGCGGGCGCAGGAGGGCCAGCGCGTCCGCCACCGTGGTGGCGTTCGCGCACAGGCGGGGGAACAGGGCGCAGAGGACGCGCGCGCAGGTCTCGGCGTCGACAAGGGCGCGGTGGGCTCCCTCCGGCTCGATTCCCAGCGAATCGGCCAGCCGGCCGAGGCTCCGCTCCCGCTGGAGGGGCAGCAGGGCGCGCGCCAGCGCGGCGGTGCACAGCACCGGCGGGCTCGGCCAGTCCAGCCCTATCCGCTCGAACGCCTGTCTCAGCACCCGCCGGTCGAACGGCGCGTTGTGGGCCACCATCACCCGGCCGCGGAGGCGGAGCTCGAGCTCTCCGAGCACTGGCTCGGATTCGGGCGCGCCGTCCACCATCGCCTGGCTGATCCCGGTGAAGCGCTGGATCCCGCGCCGGAGGGGCGCCACCGTGTGGACCAGCGAGGACCAGCGATCGTGCAGCTCTCCTCCGCCCACCAGGACCGCGCCGATCTCGGTCACCTCGCAATCGGCGCCGGCCAGCCCATTGGTCTCGGTGTCGATTACCAGAAACTCGGCCGAGGCGATCGGGTGCTCGAGCAGCTCCAAGCCATCCGTGATACGCCCCGTGCCGGACGCCATGCATGGCGCATTGCCGCGCGATCAACCAGTGGTTGACCGGCGTACCGACGGGTAGCATCGGGCCATCAGTTCTATGGAAGGAGTTGACGTGACCGCCATCGCCCCCGACGCCGAGGAGCTCCGTGAGCTCGATGCCGGCACCCGTCGTGCGTGGCGGGCGTACAGCGAGCGGCTGCGCGGCCTCCGCGGCGAGGAGTATGAGCGTGCCGAGCAGGAAGCGTGGGCCGAGCTTCAAGGCGAGCTTCGCCGCCTGCAGCGCCGCCGCCAATCGCTCAACAGCACGGTCCCCTGAGCCCCAGCCGACGCTGCGACCGGTTGGCTCGCGTCAGGGCGGCGTGTCGGCTACGGTTTGCTCCGCGTCGAGTTTCACACGCACCCTCTAGCTGATGGCGAAGGGACCGTTCGGAGGAGAGCCGAGAAGGATGCGAAACAGGACGAGCCTGCTGCTTGCGCTGAGCACCGCCGCTCTTTGCGGATGCTCCAGCAGCGGCACGTTCGCCAATAAGCCCTCCCCTCCGCAGCCGGTCAACGTGACCGTCTACATCAGCCCGAGCAAGGTCTCGGCCTCCCCGCCCACGGTCGGCGCCGGCCCGGTCAACTTCATCGTCACCAACCAGGCCAGTCAGTCCGAGGCGGTGACCATCCTGCCGGCCGGATCGTCCGCGGGCCAGCCGCTGGCCGACACCGGCCCGATCAACCCCCAGGCGACGGCTGAGGTCACGGTCAACTTTGCCTCCAAGGGCGACTACACGGTCGCCACCACGAGCAGCAACAGCTCCAGCGACGCCGCCGCCGCCACGAGCTCCAACTCGATCCAGCCGACCACGATCCACATCGGGCCGCCGCGGTCAGGCGAGAGCACGCAGCTGCTGTCGCCCTAGCGGGGCCGGAGGGGTGCCACCGCCCGCCCGCCGGTACGATGGCGGACCGGGAGAGGCGTTCCGTAATCGAGACAACTGGAAGGTGCGCCAGCAGTGGCCGTCGATCTGACCCAAGTCGCAAACGTCGAAACCGAGCCGGGCGAGCTGCCGGCGACGATGGCCGCCTGGGTCATCCGCGAGGAGCGCCAAGGCGAGCCGACCGAGGCCTTCCAGATCGAGGAGATCGAGATCCCCGAACCCGCCGCCTTCGAGGTGATCGTCCGCGTGATGGCGGCCGGCGTCAACTTCAACAACGTGTGGGCCGCCCTCGGCGAGCCGGTGCCGGTGTTCCGCTACGGCGACCATCCGCAGTGGGGCCACCACATCGGCGGCTCTGACGCCTCCGGCATCGTCTGGAAGGTCGGTCCCGGCGTGACCCGCTGGAAGCCGGGCGACGAGGTCGTGATCCACTGCAACATGGCCTCCTACGAGGACCCCGAGGTCCACGGCTTCGACCCCCTCGCCGCCCCGAGCCAGCAGATCTGGGGCTACGAGACGACCTGGGGCTCATTCGCCCAGTTCTGCAAGGTCCAGGCCCAGCAGTTGCTGCACAAGCCCAAGCACCTGTCCTGGGAGGACTCCTGCGCTTACGGGCTGACCTACTTCACCGCCTACCGGATGCTGCTCGACCGCTGCAAGCTGCAGTCCGGCCATCGGGTCCTGATCTGGGGCGCCGCCGGCGGCTTGGGCGTGTTCGCGACCCAGCTGTGCGCGCTCGCCGGCGCCGATTCCGTCGGCGTCGTCTCGAGCCCTGAGAAGGGCGAGCTGGTCGAGCAGCTCGGGGCCGTCGGCTTCATCGACCGCTCCGAGTACAGCGGGATGATGCGCCGGGGCGACGAGACCGCCGAGGAGGAGCGCCGGCGCTTCAAGGAGTCTCGGCGGTTCTCGAAGAGGGTCGAAGAGATCCTGGGTGGCCCGCCCGACATCGTGTTCGAGCACGTGGGCAAGGCCACGTTCCCCACGAGCGTCTTGTGCGTCAAGCCTTTCGGCAAGGTCGTGATCTGCGGCGCCACCTCCGGGTACCAGCTCGACTTCGACGTGCGCTACCTGTGGATGCGCCAGAAGGAGATCGTCGGGTCGCACTTCGCCAACGCGTGGGAGGCGACCAAGGCGAACGAGTTGATCGAGGAGTCGAAGATCCGTCCGGTCCTGTGGCAGACCATGGGCTTCGACAAGGTCGCCGAGGCCCACCAGCTGCTGCGCGATAACAGGCACCTGGGCAAGATCGCCATCCTCGTCGGGGCGACCGAGGAGGGGCAGGGTAAGACGGCCGAAGGCCCCGGCGCGATCCGCGCCGAGGTGGGGGCGTAAGGCGATGGCCGGCGTCGTTTGGATCCCCTGGTACGCCACCCTCCTGCGACAGGACGGCTTTGCGCTCGAAGTCGCTCAAGCCGGCCCGATAGCCCTCCGCTACGGCGCCACCCAGTACGCGGTGCATCGCTCGCGCGACGATCGCTACAAGATCACGCAGATGGTGTGGTTCGAGTCCAAGAAGCAGTGGTACGCCTACTGGGAGGGACCGGAGATGATCGAGTTCCGCCGCCGCAACTCGGGTCGCTTCCAGCAGCCGGTCACCTACGTCTGGAACGACGAGATCGCCGCCGGGGCGCTCGGACCCGAGGTCGGGCTGGACGAGTCTCAGCCCGAGCCCGAGCCGGCCCCGTCCACCAGCGCGGTCTGATCGCCGCGGGCCCGCAGCGCCAGCTCGAGCCAGAACCGCTGGTCGGGGTCGTCGAGCGCGCCCCCGAATAGCTCCCGCAGCCGGGCCAGCCGGTAGCGCGCGGTTTGCGGGTGGATCCCCAGCCGGGCCGCCACCGGGCCGAGACGGCCCTGTTCGGCCAGCCAGGCCCGCAGGGTCTCGGTCAGGCGGGCCTGCGCCCCTGCGGGCAGCGAGGACAGTGGCGCGAGCGTCTCCCCCGCCAGCTCCTCGGCCAGCCGTGGATCGGAGCGGAGCAGCAGCTCGCCGGCGTGCTCCCGCGCCACGATCAGCGCCGGCGAGCCATCGCCCAGCTCCAGCGCCGACCGAGCCCGCTCGAAGCTCACCACCGCCTCCTGCCAGCGCACGGTGATTCCCAGCCCGGCGCACGCTCCCGCCTCGAGCACGGCCCGTCTGAGCGCCGTCACGCGCCCGGGTCCATCCGGGTCCGGCACCACCGCGCATCCGAGCTCGCCGATCGTCTCGGCAATCGCATCGGCCGGGAGTCGCCACATGGCGGCCTCGCGGCGTGGGCCCGAGATCGCCACGACCGCGATCGACCTGGGGAGCGGCCATTCGCTCTCGCCGGCCGCGGCGGCGACCGCCTCGGGGTCGACCGGCGGCTCTCGCAGCAGCATGCGCACGAGCCGCCGGCGGCGGAGATGCGCCTCCCCGGCGGCGGCCGACTGCTCGAGCGCATGGCCCTCGGCAGACTCGGCCGACAGCACGTCTATGTAGGCAAAGATCGATTCCGCGAGCTGATACAGCGTCTCGGGCTCCATGCCCGCCTCCGCCCCCAACGAGGCGAACCGCCGCCACGCCACGCGTGCTCCCGCCCGGTAGGCGCTCAGGAGCGACTCGAGGCTCCGCCCGGCGCGCATTTCCCCCCGCCCCAGCTCGCGGTAGACGTCCGGTCGGGCGACCGGCCGCGAGGCCTCGATCTCGGCCAGGAAGTGCCGGAGCGCCTCCTCGACCCCGGCCCGGATCCCCGCCCCGAACGTCCCCTCGAGCGGCCGTGAGTACGCTGGAACGGTGCGGACGGCGTCGATGATCGCGACTGAGAGCTCGGCCAGCCGCGGGCGGAACACCTGCGTGATCTCCGGCGGAAGCTGATGCCAGGGCTGTTCGCGCATTTTCTTGTCAGAAACCTACAAACCCCGCCATCGGGGTAGTGAGAACACTAGGAGAAAGTTGAGCACTAGCGACGTATCCTCCGAGAGTCGTATGACCAGAGCGCATAAGATCATCAACCTGATCGGGGTGCCGGCGCCGTTCGTCGGGCTGGTCGTGGCGATCGTGCTGCTGTGGAACCGCGCGATCGGGCCGCTCGAGCTCGGGATCATGGTCGGCTTCTACGTCATCACCTGCCTGGGCGTGACGCTCGGATACCACCGGATGTTCACGCACCGCTCCTTCGAGGCGTCCCGCCCCTTCCGGGCGGTGGTGGCGGTGCTCGGGTCGATGGCGATCGAGGGATCGGTGATCCGGTGGGTGGCCGACCACCGCAAGCACCACGCGTTCACCGACCAGGAGGGCGATCCGCACTCCCCACATCTGTGCGGGCCCGGCTTCTGGGGCGGCGTAAAGGGCCTGTGGCACGCCCACATGGGATGGCTGTTCACCGAGGTCGGGACCGCCGACGAGGTGCGCTTCGCGCCTGACCTGGTCAAGGACCACGACCTGCGGGTGATCGACAAGCTGTTCCCGCTGTGGATCACGCTCAGCTTCGGGCTCCCGTTCGCGCTCGGCTGGATCATCGGGGGCGGGATCGGCTCCGCAGTCACCGCGCTGCTCTGGGGCGGCTTCGTCCGCGTGTTCCTGCTCCACCACGCGACCTGGTCGATCAACTCGATCTGCCACTTCTTTGGGCGCAAGCGGTTCGCGATCGACGACGAGTCGCGCAACGTGTTCTGGCTGGCGCCGCTGTCGATGGGCGAGTCGTGGCACCACAACCACCACGCATTCCCGACCTCGGCGTTCCACGGCCTCCGCGGTTGGGAGCGCCTGGCCGATCCCACCGGCCTGGTCATCGCCGGGCTCGAGAAGCTCGGCCTGGTCTGGAACGTGGTCCGGGTCAGCCCGGAGCGCCAGGCGGCAAAAGCCCTTCGCGTCTAGGGCGTTTGCTCGATATTGGTCGCCGACCAGGCGGGCATAAGTCCGGCCGGAAACCGACCAGGTGGCGCGCACGAGCAGCCATCGCGGGCGGCGCTGTCTAGCCCGACTCGAGCGGCGCCATCGTGAGCCCCGCGCTGTCCAGCTTCTGCCAGTAGCTCTCGGCGTCCTCGCGCGGCCCGCTCCAGACGATCGCGCAGCCGTTGTTGTGGATGCGGTCCGCGAACCGGTAGCCCTCGGCCAGGGTGACCCCGGGGATCACGTTGGCCAGCGTCTCCGCCACGTGGTCGAACGTGTTGAAGTCGTCGTTCAGGACCACGACCCGCCACAGGCCCCCGAGCCCGCTGCCCGGCCCGCCGACGCGCGGCAGCTCAACCGTCTGCGACATCCCGCGGGTCAGGATACCGGCGCACCTCGAGCCGGAGGAACCGAATCTGACCGCTTGCGCCAGTAGCGCTCGAGCCCCTGGTAGAGCTGATCCGGGGGCGCCGCCTGCGTATATTGCGCCAGCAGGTCCTCACCGGCGTGGGCGACGATGTCCTCCCGGACGCCGCTCACGAAGTCCTCGAGCTCCTGCTCGCGTGCCCGCCCGGCCCACTCGTCCAGGCGCCGGCCGAGCTCGTCCAGCTCCCCCGAGACATCGGCGCTCTCGCCGAAATGTGTCCGCGCCAGGCGCTCCGGCGACCACGCCGTGATGCGCGCGATCGACTCGTGCCAGGCCTCCACGTCGATGTCCGGAGGCGGCGTGGGCGGGATCGTCATCCCCGCCGGTGGGATCCGCACGCCGGCCACGTCGCCCACGAACGCCGTGCCGGCATGCAGGTAGGAGACGTGATGGGACGCGTGGCCGGGGGTGTAGGCCACTTCGAACGACCCGTCGAGCAGCCGCTCGCCCCCCCGGAGCTCCCGGATGTTGGCCTCCGGAACCGGGACCATCTCGCCCCACAGCCGGTCCATGTCCTCGCCGTAGAGCCGGCGCGCGCTCTTCAGCAGCCGCTCCGGGTCGACCATGTGCGCCACGCCCCGCTCGTGCACGTACACCTCGAGCGACGGGAAGCGCTCCACGAGCGAGCCGCTCGCGCCGGCATGGTCGAGGTGGATGTGGGTGAGAAGCAGCGCTCGCGGCGGCTCGGTCAAGGCGCCCAGCAGCGTCTCCAGGCACGACGTCGGGCCCGGATCGATCAGCACGCCGTCGACCTCGCAGCACCCGATCACGCGATCCACGCCCAGGTGCTTGACGTCGATGATCCGCACGCGGGCTACTGCGGCTGATCGCCGGGCTCGGGCGCCCGCACCGGCGGCATCACGACGGTCGATTCCCGGTCGTCAAACGGCGACCGCGGCTCGGGAGCCTCGCCAGGTCTGGGCGCCGCCGGCGGGAGCGCCTCGTGACCCTCGGCGGGTGCGGGCTCCGCCGGCGGGAGCACCTCGGGACCCTCGGCAGGTGCGGGCTCCGCCGGCGCGACCGCGGCCTCGCCGGATACCGGCCCCGCCGGCGCCCCCGCGGCCTCGCCGGATACCGGCGTCGCCGGCGCCATCGCGGCATCCTCGGTGTCGGATTCGTCGTCCTCCCCCGACTCCGCCGTCGCACCCACCCCGAAGATCTCGGCGATCTCCGGCTGAGCGATTGCCTCGGTCGACTCCGTGTCCTCGGCGGGGAACCGCTGCGCCGCGGAGTCGGCGAGGGCCAAGAGCTGACGGGCCAGATCTCGCGCGTCCTCGACTATGCGCAGGCGCTCCTCCCAGATCCGGTCGGTCTCGAGGTCGAGCTCCTTGACCCGGTTGGTCGACTCGATGGCCAGATCCGCTGCCTCACGGCGCGCGTTCACCAGCCGGTCCTCGGCTTCGCTGCGCGACTGCGCCGTGATCTGGGCCGCGGTCTCGTGCGCGCGCTGCAGGATCCCCGACACCTCCTCCCCCACGCGCGAGAGGGCGCGGCGCACCGCCGCCTCGGGCGAGCGCGTGGCCTGCAACTCGGCGACGAGCTGGCTCGTCTTCTTCACGTATGCGTCGACCGCGATGCGGTCGTAGCCGCGCAGGACGATCGGAAAGTCGACGTCGGCGGCGACGGGCACGGGATCCTCGGGCAGCGTCGCGAGCGGCGCGGTGACCTCCTGCATGATCGCGTGCTCGGTGGAGGCTGAGCTCTGATCGGGCATGGCCTTGACCTTACCGGGTCGCCCCCCGGGCGACGCCTACCGCAGCGCGTACGCCTCGGGCTCGATCTCGGCTGTGCGCCGGCGGTAGGTTTGCCAGCGCCACGGCCACTGGTGGGGATCGTTGCCGTTCTCGTCGAGGTACCAGCTGGTGCACCCGCTGTGCCAGACGGTCCCGTCCAGAGCGCTGCGCAGCTCGCGGTCGAACTGCTCGGCCGCCTCGCTACGCACCTCGATGGCGCTCGCGCGCTCACGCTCGAGCGCGTGCAGCGCCGACAGCACGTGTTGCATGCCGGCCTCGATGGTGTAGATCACCGATCCGGTGCCCCCGTTGGTGTTGGGCCCGTACAGCAGGAACATGTTCGGGAAGCCGGGCACGCTCAGGCCGAGATAGGCCCGCGGCACCTCGCTCCACTCGTCCCGCAGCGAGCGTCCGCTGACGCCGAAGACTTCCATCGGCGCTAGCAAGCGATGGGTGGCGAAGCCGGTTGCGAGCACGATCACATCAAAAGGTCGCTCGATCCCATCCGCCGTGCGCACGCCCGAGGCGCTCACCGACTCGATCGCCTCGCTCACCAGCTCGACGTTCGGCTTAGTCAGGGTCGGATACCAGTCGTCGGTCAGCATCACGCGCTTGCAGCCGATCTCGTCTCGCGGGGTCACCTTCCGCCGAAGTCCCGGATCCTGGATCGCGCGGTTGATCTGACGCTGGCCGCCGGCCCGGAGCAGCGGGAGCAGCCAGCGGCGCCTGGTCATCGCCTCGGCGCCGAGTTCCTGGGAGAACAGGACCGCGGCGCGATCCAGCCGCTGGAGCGCGGGGAAGCGCTCGAACGCGCGTTTGGCGCGCTCGCTGTAGGCGGCGTCATTTCGCGGGAGAGTCCAACCCGGCGAGCGCTGATAGACCGCGAGCCGGCCCACGACCGGCTGGATCGCCGGTCCCACCTGGATCGCGCTGCAGCCGGTCCCGATCAGGGCCACCCGCTTCTCCTCGAGCGGCACGTCGTGGCGCCACTCTGCGGTGTGAAACGCGGGACCCTCGAAGTCCGATAGCCCCGGGATCGGCGGCACCTTTGGGGGGCGGTGCTGGCCGCAGGCGGTAATCAGCACCTCGGCTTCGAATCGCCCGCGGGAGGTCTGCAGCCTCCACCGGCGCCGCTCGGCGTCCCAATCGGCCCGAAGCACCTCGGTGCTCGTCCGGATCCGGTCCCGGACCCCGTAGCGCACCGCCACTTCCTCCACGTAGGCCTGGATCTCGGCCTGTGGGGCATACCGACGCGACCACCGCGGGTTCGGGGCGAACGAGAACTCGTACAGGTGCGAGGGGATGTCGCACGCCGCACCCGGATAGGTGTTGTCGTGCCACACGCCCCCCACGCGCTCGCGGCGCTCGAACACGGTCACCTCGGAGTAGCCCGCGCGCCGGAGCATGACGGCGGCCCCGACGCCGGCAAACCCGCCCCCGACCACAGCAATGCTCCTCACGCGGCCAAGGCTATCCCGCTCATACAATGGCTGTCATGCCGGAGACGCCGACGTCCCGCCCCCCCGACCGCGACCCCGAAGCACGCACGTCCGACCGCGACCGCCAAGCCGACCGCGACCGCCAAGCCGACCGCGACCGCCAAGCCGACCGCGACCGCCAACACGCCGACCGCACCCCCGCCCGGCTCCCCGAGCGCGACCGTCCGTGGATGATGCGGACCTACGCCGGCCACTCGGACGCCAAGCGCTCCAACGAGCTGTACCGGCGCAACCTGGCCAAGGGCCAGACCGGGCTGTCGGTCGCCTTCGACCTCCCCACCCAGACCGGCTACGACCCCGACCACGAGCTGGCCCGGGGCGAGGTGGGAAAGGTCGGGGTATCGATCGCCCATCGCCACGACATGGCCACGCTGCTCGACGGCATCCCGCTGGACCAGATGAACACGTCGATGACGATCAACGCCACGGCGGCCTGGCTGCTGGCCCTGTACGTCGTGGCGGCCGAGCAGCAGGGCGTGCCCGAGGAGAAGCTCCAGGGCACGACCCAGAACGACATCCTCAAGGAGTACCTGAGCCGCGGCACCTACGCGTTCCCGCCCGGCCCGAGCATGCGCCTGATCGCCGACACGATCGCCTACACGGTCGAGCACATCCCCAAGTGGAACCCGATCAACATCTGCTCCTACCACCTCCAGGAGGCCGGGGCCACGCCGGTTCAGGAGATCGCCTACGCGATGAGCAACGCGATCGCGGTGCTCGACGCGGTGCGTGCGCGAGTGCCCCAGGAGCGCATGGGCAGCGTGTTCGCGCGGATCAGCTTCTTTGTCAACGCCGGCGTGCGCTTCGTCGAGGAGCATGCCAAGCTCCGCGCGATGGCGGAGCTGTGGGATGAGCTCGGCCGCGAGCGCTACGCCGTGGAGGACGAGAAGCTGCGGCGGTTCCGCTACGGCGTCCAGGTCAACTCGCTCGGCTTGACCGAGGCGCAGCCCGAGAACAACGTCTACCGGATCGCGCTCGAGGCCCTGGCCGTCACGCTCGGACGCGGCGCCCGCGCCCGCGCCATCCAGCTCCCGGCCTGGAACGAGGCGCTCGGCCTGCCCCGCCCCTGGGACCAGCAGTGGTCGCTGCGCCTCCAGCAGATCCTGGCCTACGAGACCGACCTGCTCGAGTACCCGGACATCTTCGAGGGCTCCAAGGTGATGGAGGCTCTGGTCGAGGAGCTCGTCGTAGGCGCCCGCCATGAGATGCAGCGCGTGGCGGAGCTGGGCGGCGCGGTCGACGCGGTCGACTATATGAAGGCGTCGCTGGTCGAGTCCCATCGCGAGCGGTGGCGGCGGATCGAGTCCTGCGAGCTCACCGTCGTCGGGATGAACCGCTTCACCTCGACGGAGCCCTCACCGCTCACCGCCGACGCGGACGGGGGGATCCTGGTGGTCGATCCCCAGGTCGAAGCCGACCAGCGCGCCGCCCTGGAGCGCTGGCGCGCGGAGCGCGATCAGGCCGCGGTGGACGAGGCGCTGTCAGAGCTGGCCCGGGTGGCCGCCGACGACTCGGAGAACATCATGGCCGCGACGATCGCCGCCGCCCGCGCCGGGGCCACGACCGGCGAGTGGTCGCAAACCCTGCGCGAGGTGTTCGGCGAGTACCGGGCTCCCACCGGCGTCGGGGAGGCCGCGGCCGTCTCGAGCCAGGAGGTAGCCGAGGTGCGCGAGGAGGTAGAGCGCGTGAGCGAGGCGCTCGGCCGGAGGCTGAAGTTCCTGGTCGGCAAGCCGGGCCTCGACGGACACTCCAACGGCGCCGAGCAGATCGCGGTCAGGGCACGTGACGCCGGCATGGACGTCGTATACGAGGGCATCCGCCTCACGCCGTCGCAGATCGCCACCTCGGCCGCCCACGAGGGCGTGCACCTCGTAGGCCTCTCGATCCTCTCGGGCTCGCACCGGGAGCTCATTCCCTCCGTGCTCGATGCCCTCCGCGAGGCCGGGCTGGGCGAGGTGCCGGTGGTGGTCGGCGGGATCATCCCCGAGGCCGACGCCACGGCCCTGCGAGAGGCCGGCGTGGCCGCCGTGTACACGCCCAAGGACTGGGACCTCAACCAGATGATCCGCGACATCGTCGCGCTCGTGGCCGAGCGCGCCGGCGTCAACGTGGAAGCTTGACCGCGGACGGAGCTGAGCTCGGTACGCGGCTCAGACAGGGGGACCTGAGCGCGGCGCCAGCCGTGCTCAACCTCGTCGAGAGCCGTACCGACGAGGCCCGAGAGCAGGCCGACGCGCTGCTGGCCGCCGTATCTCCGGTGTCGCTCGGCCGCGAGGCCCCGGCCCACATCATCGGTGTCACCGGCCCGCCCGGTGTCGGCAAGTCCTCGCTGCTGTCGCGCCTGCTCGGCGAGTGGCGAGCGCGCGAGCGCACCGTGGCGGTGCTGGCCGTGGACCCGACCTCGCGGCGCTCCGGTGGCTCGCTTCTGGGCGACCGGGCTCGGATCGCCTCCGATCCCACCGATCCGGGCGTGTTCATCCGCTCGGCCGCCGCCGGCGACCGGCTCGGCGGCCTGGCGCCGGCCACGCGCGCGGCCGTGAGCGCGCTCGCCGCCGCGTTCGACGTCGTCGTGATCGAGACGGTCGGGGTCGGCCAGTCGGAGACCGAGGTGGCCGACGTGGCCGACACCGTCGCGGTGGTGGTGCAGCCTGGCTCGGGCGACGTGCTCCAGTTCCTAAAGGCGGGCATCATGGAGATCCCCGACGTGCTCGTCGTCACGAAGGCCGACCTGCCCAAGATTGCCGACCGCGCGGTGGCGGACCTGACCGCCGCGCTGCACGCGCTCGGCGCGGCCGAGACTCCGGTGATCGCGGTCTCCTCCGTCGCGCCCCCAAGCGGAATCGCCGAGCTCGTGGACGCGCTCGAGGCCCATCGTGCCGAACTCGACCTCGACGCGCGGCGCCTGCGCGCCCGCCGGATGCACGCGCTTCAGGACTTCGTGACCGAGCACGGCGAACGCGGCGTGCGTGCTCTGGGCGGCCGCCGGCAGGCCGAGCGGTGGCTGGCCGAGCAGAATCCCCGCCTCGATGTCCCGGCGCTCGAGCGCGCCCTTGCCGAACGAGCCGGAGCGCCGCCGAGGTGACCGGCCGGATCGTCCTGCCTCCTGGGGGCCTCGTTGATGGCCCCACCGCGCTCAGAGCCTGGCGCGACACCGACGTCCCCGGGCTCGTTGCGACCTGTCAGGACCCCGAGATCCCGCGCTGGACTCGCGTGCCTCAGCCGTACGGCGAGGCTGACGCGCGGGCGTACCTGATCACCCGCTACGACAATGTCCACGCCGGCACGGCGGCGCCCTTCGCGATCGTTTCCAGCGAGGACCGGGACCGCCTGCTCGGCTCGATTTCGCTGATGCGCCTGGCCTGGGAGCACCTCCGCGCCGAGGTCGGCTACTGGCTGGCGGCCGAGGCCCGCTGCCAGGGCCATACCACCCGCGCGGTTCGGCTGATCTGTGCCTGGGCCTTTCGCTCGCTGGGTCTCGAGCGGATCGATCTGCTCGCGGCGACCGGCAATGTCCCCTCCCAGCGCGTGGCCGAGCGCGCCGGGTTTACCCGCGAGGCGGTGCTCCGCTCCTACATGCGGGGCCGAGATGGTCAGCTCGACATGGTGGCCTTCGGACTGCTGGCGGATGAGGCGCGTCTCTGATCAGCTCGGCAGCGGACCGTGCAGCGAGGAGATCCGCCAGCCGTCCGAGGTGTCGGTGAGCTGGAGCACGTTGAGCGACGCCTGCTGGCCTTCGGCCAGGCTGAGCGTGTAGACCGAGGCGGCCCTTCCCTTCACCGTGACCGGCCCGATGCTGAGCGTCGGGTGCTGGACGCTTCCGAGCGTGAACCGGAGCGCCTCCTCGCACGGGATGTGGTTGGACGTGAGGTGGCGCACGAGCGCCGGCGCCAGCACCTGGTCGCAGATCGTCCCGTAGTCCTTGTGCGCTGCGGCGTCCGCGAACTGCTGGACCTTGGCCCGAACCTGGTCCTTCGCGCTCGCGCCACAGCCTGCCACCGCGCAGGCGGCGAACGTGAGGAGTATCAATGCTGCGCCGAGGCGCACATACGGCACTGTAGCCTTGGTGCCATGGAGCTCGAGCCCCTGCGCGACGGTCACGGCCGGCTGATCGGCGACGTGCGCGTATCCGTGACCGACCGCTGCAATTTCCGCTGTCAGTACTGCATGCCCGCGGAAGGGCTCCCGTGGCTGGAGCGCGGGGCGATCCTCAGCTTCGAGGAGATCGCGCGGATCGTCGGCCTGCTCGCCGCCATGGGCGTGCACGACGTGCGGCTGACCGGCGGCGAGCCGCTTGTGCGCCGGGACTTCCCGCGGCTCGTGGCCATGCTGAGCGAGCGCGAGCACGTGCGCGAGGTCTCGGTCACCACCAACGGCTACCTGCTCGAGCGCGACGCCGCCGCGTTGGTGGCCGCCGGCGTGAACCGTTTCAACGTCTCGATCGACTCGCTGCAGCGCGATCGCTTCTACGAGCTGACCCGCCGGGACGCCCTGCCCCAGGTCCTGCGCGGCCTGGAGCGGCTCGCAGGCTTCCCCGAGGCCCACCCGATCAAGGTCAACGCGGTGGCGATCCGGGGGTTCACCGAGCAGGAGGTGATCCCGTTCGCCGAGATGGCCCGCCGCACCCCATACGAGATCCGCTTCATCGAGTTCATGCCGCTCGACGCCGATCGGGCGTGGGAGCCGGACAGGGTCCTGACCGGGGAGGAGATCCGCGCCGCGATCGACGCCGTCTACCCGCTCGTGGCGCTTCCGCGCGAGCGCCACGCCACGGCCCGCGTATACCGGTTCGCCGACGGGCGCGGCCGGATCGGCTTCATCAATCCGGTGTCCGAGCCGTTCTGTGGCGACTGCAACCGGATCCGGCTGACCGCCGACGGCCGGTTGCGCACCTGCCTGTTTTCTTTGAACGAGACCGATCTGCGCGGGCCGATCCGCGCCGGCGCAGATGACCGAGAGCTCGAGGTGATCATCCGCCGCGCGGTGTGGCGCAAGGAGCTCAAGCACCACGTCGGCGAGCCCGGGTTCATCCAACCTCTCCGCACCATGTCCGCCATCGGGGGGTAGTCGGGGGCCTGTAGCAAGTGATCCTGCTGCTGCTGTTCGCGGTCCTGGCGGGGGCCGGCACGGCGATCACGCCGTGCGTTTTGCCCGTGGTGCCGGCGCTCCTGTCGGCCAGCGCGCTGGGTGGGCGCCGCCGGCCGCTTGGGATCGTGCTGGGGCTGGCCACGACGTTCACGGTCGCGATC
Source organism: uncultured Solirubrobacterales bacterium (assembly GCA_963818675.1). Classification (GTDB taxonomy): domain Bacteria; phylum Actinomycetota; class Thermoleophilia; order Solirubrobacterales; family Solirubrobacteraceae; genus Palsa-465. The sequence continues at coordinate 3,429,884 of CAWFTE010000002.1, read as the reverse complement.
GTCGCGCTGGCCCAGCTGGTCAAGGGCGTGGGGCTGGCGAGTGGCGCGGCGCGGACGCTCGCCATCGTCGTGCTCTTCGGCTTCGGCCTCGTCCTGCTGGTCCCCGGGGTGGCTGCCCGGGTGCAGGCCCCACTCTCGCGCCTGGCCCGGTTCGGCCCCCGCCACCGCGGTTCTGGCTTCTGGTCGGGCATGGCCGTGGGCGGCGCGCTCGGTTTCGTGTGCGCGCCGTGCGCGGGTCCGATCCTCGCTGCGGTCACCTCGGTCAGCGCCTCGAGCGGCGCCTCGGCCCGAGTGGTGGCGGTGGCGATCGCCTACTCGCTCGGCCTGGCTGCCGTGATGCTCCTGTACGGGCTGGGCGGGCGTGCGGTGCTCGACCGGGTGCGGCGAGTGGCCCGGGGCCACGTGGTGGAGCGCACGCTGGGAGCTGTGCTGTTGGCGACCGCACTGTTCATGACCTTCAACCTCGACGTCCGCTTCGAGGAAGCCCTGGCTCGGGATGCGAGCCTGCCCGCCTTCCTGGTCGACCCGACCCGCTCCCTCGAGAACTCGAACGGGGTCCAGAACCGGCTGGCGTCGCTGCGTCCGGAGTCGGCGTTCGCCGTGCGCCAGCGCGAGGCGGCGACCGCCCCGGTCCCGAACACCGCCGGCGTGGCCATTCCGGGGGTGAAGACCCCGGCGCTGCCGATGCTCGGGCTGGCGCCGGACTTCGTGGCCACCCAGAGGTGGTTCAACACCCCGGGCGGCCGGCCGCTCACGCTCGCCGGCCTGCGCGGCCACGTCGTGCTCGTCGACTTCTGGACCTATACGTGCATCAACTGCATCCGCACCCTGCCCTTCCTCAAGGGCCTGTACGCCGCCTATCACCCGTACGGGCTCGAGATCGTGGGGGTCGAGACCCCCGAGTTCACGTTCGAGCAGGAGGCCGGCAACGTCGAGCAGGCGATCCGCTCGGACGCCTTGCGCTACCCGGTGGTCCAGGACAACGAGTACGGCACCTGGGACGCCTACGGGAACGAGTACTGGCCGGCCGAGTACCTGATCGACGCAAACGGCCAGGTCCGCCACACCCAGTTCGGCGAGGGCGACTACAAGCAGTCCGAGGCCGCCGTGCGCGAGCTGCTCTACGAGGCGGGCGCCCGGAACCTGCCGCCGCCCATGACCGCCACCGCGATCATGCCCTCGAGCGAGCTGGCCACGCCCGAGACCTACCTGGATTCACAGCGCGGACAGGGGTTCGAGCCGCCGCTCAAGGCCGGCGTGCACAGCTATCCGGGCGTCGGGTCGCTCGTCCTCAACGAGTTCGCGCTCCGGGGCCGGTGGGACGTCACCACGACCGAGGCCGCCACTCCGGTCGCCCCCGGGGCCTCGATCTCGCTTCGCTTCCAGGCCGCTCATGTGTACCTGGTCATGACCTCCGCCGGCGATGTGCCGCGGCACGTCGGCGTGCTCCTCGACGGCCGCCCGATCGGGCCCGGCGAGGCGGGCCCCGACGTGCGCGGCGGGGCCGTGACGGTCCAGGGGCAGCGGCTCTACTCGCTCGTCTCGCAGGCCGTCGACGCCCAGCACGACCTGACCGTGGAGGTTCCGCCCGGCGTGAGCGCCTACGACTTCACGTTCGGTTAGACGCGGTGTCGAGCAGCGCCGCCGCCCGGAGCAGATCCTCCGGATAGTTCACGTTGAACAGCACGTGCGGGTCGACCTCCACCGTCCGCGCTCCGATGCTCGCCACGGCCTCTCGCACCGACCCCTCCAGCTCGCGCCGGCCCAGATGCTCGAGCGCCACCGCCTGATAGCAGCCGAGCAGGGGCTGGGTCTCCCCGGCGGCGCAGGCGATCACGGCCGGCGCACCGGCCGGATCCGCGGCAAGAAGCTGCTCCAGCGCCCGTGGGGTGACGAACGGCAGATCGCCGGCGCAAACCAGGATCGGCCGGCCGTCCGCGAGGCTGAGCGCGTGCACGATTCCCAGCAGCGGGTGGCTGGGCCTCTCGGGCTCGATCCATATGGTCACGCCGGCGATACCGGGGAGCGGCGTGCTCGGCTTGGCCACGACCACCACGTCGGCCACGACCTGTTGGAGCGCGGCGAGCGGGTAGCTGATCAGGGGCCTGCCGTGCAGGCCCACGGTGGCCTTCGAGCCCCCCAGCCGGCGGCCGGCCCCGCCGGCCAAGATCACCCCGATCGGCCGGGCCCGGCCGCCTGGCTCGCCGCCCCCGGCCCTGCCCTCCGGCGCGGCCATCAGCTCCTCGGCCCCAGCTTGCTCACCGCGCCATCGTAGAATCAAGGTGATGGAGGGCTCAACGTCGGTTCGGAGCTGGCTGCGCTGCTATCGCTGCTGGTCGCAGAATCTCGAGGTCCAGGTCCATTACGAGGGGATCCACCGCATAGATCCGGAGACCGGGGAGCGGGGCGAGGTGGTGGACGAGATGCAGGAGGCGGTCGTGCAGTGCCTCGAGTGCATGCACGATCAGCCGCACCTGGGGTTCCACAACGGGCGGGTCGAGCCGATCGAGGACCGCTGGGAGCGCATGATCGCCGGCACCCCCTGGGTGGCCTCGTGCACGGTCACCGTCGACGCCGACGACGTCGAGACGTGCTCGGGCCCGGAGGCGGGCGATGCGCTCTCCTACGCCGCCTTCGGCGACCACGGGACCCGCGAGTTCTTCACCCACGTGCGCTTCCACAAGCACGACGACGACCGAATCGTCGTCCACCTGCTGGTCGAGCTTTATGCGCGCTCGGCCGAGGAGGCGACCGAGGTGCTCCAGGACGCGGCCCGTGGCCAGCTCGCGATCACGTCTCTGGCCGAGGAGTCGCGCCCGCCGGCGTCGACGGACGACGGCCAGCACTGAGCCGCCGCCGGCGGCGGGCCACCGCCCATAGCTCGAGCGCGATCAGCGCCAACGCGACCGGCACCGTCGCGGGCAGCTCGTTGAGCACGAAGAACAGAAGGTCGAACACCCCCGAGAAGGCGAGCGTGAGCAGCGCGCCCGCCTTCTGCCGGCGGGGCTCGGTCGCCAGCACGGCGCCCAGCAGCGCCGCCACGAACAGATCGCCGTAGCCGAGGGACACCGAACCGAAGAGCTCGCTCTGGAGGCGCGGCAGGCCGGCCACCGGATGCGCCGCGATCAGCGCGTTGTTCGGCGCCTGGAGCAGGTCCGAGATGACAAGCCATGTGTCGGCGGCGGCCATCAGCACGATTCCTGCCTTCAGCCAGGACCGCGGCGTGACGGCGCCCAGCAGGACACCGAGCGTCACGCAGCTGAGCGCGGACAGCAGCGCCGCGCTTGCCTCCCCGACCAGCGTCTTCGGTATTGCCCAGGCGAACGCGAACAGGAGCACGGCACCGAGGGCGGCCGGGGGTCTCGATCGACGGGCCGTCCAGCCCAGCGCGAGCGCGGCGAGGGGCGGCACTGCCACGAGCGCCAGGTAGGTGAGTCCCTTGGCCGTATCGGACACGAAGCGGATCGCGAACACCACGACCACCATCGAAGCGAGCGGCACCAGGGCCCACCCCCGCCCCCGCACGCGCCGGAGCAGCGGGATCTCGGGCGCCGGCCGCGGCGCCAGGACGACGCCTGCCTGGAGCGCCACGAGCGCGGCGTCGGACGGGATGAACGGGAGGGACACGGGAATATCGTTCCACTCGGCGCGAGCGGATCTCGCCGAGTGGAACGTTTTTCCCGGGCCGCGAAGCCCGGGCTACGAGTCGTCGCCCAGCCGCTGCTCGAGCTCGTCGAACTGGCCCCGCATCTCGTCCGGCAGATGCTTGCCGAACCGCGCCAGGTGCCCGCGCATCTGCGGGAGCTGCTCGCGCCAGCACTCGTGGTCGACCTCGAGCAGCCCGCGCATCGTCTCCTCGGACAGATCCAGGCCTTCGGTCTCGATCCCGCCCTCGCCGATCGGCGGCACGAGCCCGATCGCCGTGTCCTCTACCGAGGCCGAGCCGTCGCCTTCGCAGCGCCGGAAGATCCACGCGAGCACGCGAGAGTTCTCGCCGAACCCCGGCCACATGAACTTGCCGTTCTCGTCCTTGCGGAACCAGTTCACGTAGAAGATCTCAGGCAGCTTGGCCCCTTCGCGCCGGCCGATCCGCAGCCAGTGGCCGAAGTAGTCGCCCATGTGGTAGCCGCAGAACGGCAGCATCGCCATGGGGTCGAAGCGCAGCTCGCCCACGGTCCCGGCCGCCGCGGCGGTCTTCTCCGAGGCCATGGTGGCGCCCAGGAACACGCCGTGCTCCCAGTCGCGGGCCTGGTAGACGAGCGGCACGACGGTGGCGCGCCGGCCGCCGAACAGCATCGCGTCGATCGGCACCCCGGCCGGGTCATCCCACTCCGGCGAGGCGGACGGGCACTGCTCGATCGCCACCGTGAAGCGGGCGTTCGGATGGGCCGCGGGCGTATCGGACTCCGGCGTCCAGTCGTTGCCGCGCCAGTCGATCAGGTGGGCCGGCGGCTCGCCGGTCATGCCCTCCCACCAGATGTCGCCGTCGTCCGTCTTGGCGCAGTTGGTGAAGACCGCGTTGCGCGAGAGCATCTTGATCGCGTTCGGGTTGGTGTGCTCGCTCGTCCCCGGCGCCACGCCGAAGAACCCGGCCTCAGGGTTGACCGCGTACAGCCGGCCATCCTCCTTGAACTTCATCCAGGCGATGTCGTCACCGATCGTCTCGACCTTCCACCCCGGCAGCGATGGGATCATCATCGACAGGTTGGTCTTGCCACACGCGCTCGGGAAGGCGCCGGCCACGTACTTCGAGACGCCCTCGGGCGAGGTGATCTTGAGAATCAGCATGTGCTCGGCCATCCAGCCCTCGTCTCGGGCCATGACCGAGGCGATCCGGAGCGCGAAGCACTTCTTGCCCAGCAGCGCGTTGCCACCGTAGCCCGAGCCGAAGGACCAGATCTCGCGCGTCTCCGGGAAGTGCACGATGTACTTGTTGTCGGCGTTGCACGGCCACGGGACGTCCTCGGAGGGATCCGAGATCGGCATCCCCACCGAGTGCAGGCACGGGACGTAATCGCCCTCGTCGCCCAGCTCGTCCAGAGCCTCCTGGCCCATCCGGGTCATCACCCGCATTGAGGCGGCCACGTACGGCGAGTCGGTCAGCTGCACGCCCAAATAGGAGATCGGCGAGCCGATCGGCCCCATCGAGAACGGGACCACGTACATGGTCCGGCCCCGCATCGAGCCGGTGAAGAGCTCAGTCAGCGTGGCCTTCATCTCGTCGGGATCGGCCCAGTTGTTGGTGGGGCCCACGTCCTCCTCGCGCGTCGCGCAGATGAAGGTCCGGTCCTCCACGCGGGCCACGTCGGCGGGATCTGAGAGCACCAGGTAGGAGTTCGGCCGCTTCTCGTCGGACAGGCGCTCGGCGGCCCGAGCCTCGACCAGCGTCTTCATCAACTGGTCGAATTCCTCCTCTGATCCGTCGCACCAGCGGACGTCGTCGGGCTGAGTCAGCTCGGCGACCTCGTCTACCCACGCGAGCAGGCGGGCGTGGTTCGTGGTGGCTTCGTTCTTCGGTGCGGTATGGGCCATTGGTGTTCAGATACTCCTTCTCGGTGGCATATCAAGGCTACCCGGGACTGGACGCAAACGACCTCCGGTCTTGTCCGCAGGCGGACCCTTCCCGGCGCACAAAGCGCGTCCAAATCGCCCAAAAAACGGCATCCAGCCGAACGCGGGAGCGTACTACTCGACGTTCGCCTCGGCGCGTTGGTCAGACCGTTTTTCCGACCCCTCCTGGAGTCGGGGCACGAGCACGATGCGCTTGAACTCCGCCACCAGCACCCCATCCTGGTTGAGCACCCGGGTGTGGACCTTGACCGTGCCCCGGTCGGGCTTGGACTGCGAGGGCCGAACCTCGAGCACCTCGGACTCGCAGAACAGGGTGTCGCCATGGAATACGGGCGCCGGGTGCTTGAGCTCCTCCGTGGCCAGGTTGGCGATCGCCTTGCCGCTGACGTCGGAGACGCTCATCCCGAGCGCCAGCGAGTACACGAGCGGCCCGACGACGACGTTGCGGCCCTGCTGGGACTGGCCGGCGTAGACGTCGTTGATGTGGAGCGGGTGGTGGTTCATCGTGATCAGGCAGAACAGATGGTCGTCTGACTCGGTCACGGTCTTGGCCGGCCAGTGCTTGTAGACGGCCCCCACCTCGAACTCCTCGAGGTAGCGACCGTAGGGATGCGCGCCGCTGGCCTCGCGCGCCGCCTGGTCGGTCTGGAACGAATCGACTTGAGTCATTGGTTCTCCTGCCTTGGCTTGGTGCGCGTGAGGATGCCGAAAAATCCCCCGAAGGGCGGCCCCGAGGAATACGATCGCTCCACTACACGAGGAAGGAGTAGCAATGGGGCACCTCACTGCGCGCATGACGCGTCGCGCCGGGTTCACCGCGGCCGTGCTCGTTTCAGTCGCCCTGGTCGCTGGGGCCGGCCTGTCGCTCGCCAGCGGGACCTCGACCATTCGGGTCTGCGTGCCCCACCGCGGTGGCGCGCTCTATGAGCAGGCCCCCTGCAAGGCTCACGATCATTCCCTGGCCTGGAACGTCCAGGGGCCGGCCGGGACGAGCGGGCGAAACGGGACGAACGGCACGAACGGGACGAACGGGACGAACGGGACGAACGGGATGAACGGCACGAACGGCACGGACGGAACCAATGGGCAGGGGCCAGGATTCTCGGCCTTCAATGACACCGGCGGACTGGGCCTTGGCTCCTCACAGGTGACGCTGGCGACACTCGTGATTCCCACCCCCGGCCCGTATGCCGCCACCGCCAAGGTCGTAGCCAGCTACTCTGGTGGGTCCGTCAACGCGGTTTGCCGGCTGCTCGGCGGCAGCGACGTCGACAACGGAGTCGCGTCCGTCGGGAACGCGGCCGGCGCGACCGAACAGACGACGATCCCGTTGCAGGTCGTGCACAGATTCACCGCGCCGGGTGCATTCACCGTCTCGTGCGGCGGAGACGGCGTGTACTTCTACTACATCAAGGTGACCGCGATCCAGCTGACGACCCTGACCAACACCGGCGTCTCGAGCTAGCAGCCGGGTACGCGTATGCCCGCCCCTGCGCCGGAGGCGGTGCGGGCGGGCGGCGCATGCGCCACCCCGGATACTGTTCAAAGCTATGAGAAACCCCCGAGTCTTTGGAAATCCCCTCGCGATCGGCGCTCCACAGCCGCTGCTCGAGATCCCGTTCAAGCCATCGCGGATGATCCACTTCCTCGACTTCTCAAACGAGAAGATGGTGGCCAAGGTGCCCGACATTGCGCCGACGGTGGACATCCTGCTCGGCAACCTGGAGGACGCGGTCCCGGTCGACCGCAAGGAGGCGGCCCGCGAGGGCCTCCTGCGCGTCGGAAAGGAGATGGAGCTCGGGGAGACCCAGCTGTGGACGCGGGTCAACAGCCTCGAGTCGCCGTGGGTGCTCGACGACCTAACACGCGTCGTAACGGAAATTGGCCACAAGCTCGACGTGATGATGATCCCCAAGGTCGAGGGCGCCTGGGACATCCACTACGTGGACCGCCTGCTCGCCCAGCTCGAGGCCAAGGCCGGGCTGGAGAAGCCGATCCTGATCCACGCCATCCTCGAGACCGGCTTGGGCGTGGTCAACCTCGAGGAGATCGCCACGGCCAGCCCGCGCATGCAGGGGATGAGCTTCGGCCCGGCCGATCTGGCCGCGTCCCGGCGGATGAAGACCACCCGCGTGGGCGGCGGCCATCCCGGCTACCGGGTGATCGAGGATCCCGACTCCGAGCACCCCGAGGCGCCGCGGCTGACCGCCCAGCAGGACCCGTGGCACTACTCGATCGCCCGCATGGTCGACGCCTGCACCTCGGCCGGGATCTTGCCTTTCTACGGCCCTTACGGCGATATCCGCGACGTCGAGGGTTGCGAGACCCAGTTCCGTGCCGCCTTCCTGCTCGGCTGCGTCGGGGCATGGTCGCTGCATCCGGCGCAGATCGCCATCGCCAAGAAGGTGTTCAGCCCCAGCCCGGAGGAGGTCCTGTTCGCCAAGAAGGTGCTCGAGGCGATCCCGGACGGCCGCGGCGTGCACATGATCGACGGCAAGATGCAGGACGACGCCACCTGGAAGCAGTGCAAGGTGATGGTCAGCCTGGCCGAGATGCTCGCGCACAAGGACCCCGAGCTCGCCGAGGCGTACGGGTTCGCCCCCGCGGCCGCCTGACCCACCGGTGCGGATCTCGGCCAAGGCGGACTACGCGGTCAGGGCCGCGGTCGAGCTGGCCGCGACTCCCGGCGAGAAGCCGGTCAAGGCCGAGCGGATCGCCACGGCTCAGGACATCCCCCTCAACTTCCTGGAGAACATCCTGGGCGAGCTCCGCCACTCCGGGATCGTGCGCAGCCAGCGCGGCGCCGACGGCGGCTTTCGCCTGGCCAAGCCGCCCGAGCAGGTCACGATCGCAGACATCATCCGGGCCGTGGAGGGGCCGCTGGCCAGCGTCCGCGGCGGTCCGCCCGAGGAGATCTCCTACCCCGGCAGCTCCGGCGCCCTGCCGCGCGTGTGGATCGCCGTGCGCGCCAACCTCCGGCGGGTCATCGAGAACGTGACGGTGGCCGACGTGGCCGGCGGCCGGCTTCCGCCGGAGATCGATCAGCTGGCCGAGGATCCGGAGGCCTGGGTCACGCGATAGCTCGCCTCCGGCCAGCGGACGTAGACGATGTCTCCGCCCGCCAGCTCCAGCGAGTCGGCCTGCGCGCGCGTGAGCTGGGCCCGGGCCGCCTCGCCCCTCGGTAGCTCGAGCTCGATTCGGACCTCGAAGCCCAGGTGCACCACCCGCTTGATCATCGCCTCCATCGCGCCGTCGGCCGGGGCCAGTGAGACGACCACGTCGTGGGGCCGGACCAGCCGGTCGCCTACCCGGCTGACCGGGCCGAGGAAGCCCATCACGAACTCGCTGGCCGGCGCATCGTAGACCTCGCGCGGCGGCCCGATCTGCTCGATCCGCCCGGCGTGCATGACCGCGATCCGGTCGGCCACCTCCATCGCTTCCTCCTGGTCGTGGGTCACCAGCACGGTGGTCACGCCCTGCTCGTCATGCAGCCGGCGCAGCCAGCGCCGCAGCTCGGCTCGCACCGTGGCGTCGAGCGCGCCGAATGGCTCGTCGAGGAGCAGGACCTGCGGGTCCACGGCCAGGGCCCGAGCCAGCGCCATTCGCTGGCGCTGCCCGCCGGAGAGCTGGTGTGGGCGCTGCTCTGCCCACTGGGTGAGTCCGACCAGCGACAGGAGCTCGTCGACCCGGGCCTTCACCTGGACCTTGGGCCGCTTGCGGATCCGCAGCCCGAAGGCCACGTTCTCGTACACGCTCATGTGCGCGAACGGCGCGTAGTGCTGGAAGACGAAGCCGATGCCGCGCTCCTGGGGCCGGGCCCGGGTTACCTCGCCCCCGTCGATCGCCACCGACCCGCTGTCCGGGGTCTCCAGCCCGGCGATGATCCGTAGCAGCGTCGACTTGCCCGACCCACTGGGCCCCAGCAGCGCGGTGAGCGAGCCCTCGGGCACGGTCAGCGAGACATCCTCGAGCGCGGTGAAGCCGCCGAAGCGCTTGGAGACGCCGGCGATATCGATCCTCATCTTTCCCTCCGCGGTCCCAGCAGCGTCATCGCGAGCAGCACGACCAGCGACATGACCGCCAGCTCGGTGGCGGCGGCGTAGGCGCCGCTGACCGCCTGGCCGCCGACCTGAGAGTCGCGCTGGTAGACGAGCAGGGGCAGGGTGAGCGTGTGGCCGGCCACGTTGGAGGAGACGACCAGCACCGCGCCGATCTCGCCTAGCGCGCGAGCGGTGGTCAGGACCACGCCATAGGCCACCCCCCACCGGATCGAGGGAAGCGTGACGCGCCAGAACGTCTGCCACGTCGAGGCGCCGAGCGTGGCCGCGGCCTGCTCCTGCTCGTCGCCGATCTCCCGCAGCACCGGAGCGACCTCGCGCACCACGAACGGCAGCGAGACGAAGATCGTGGCCAGGATCATTCCCGCCGGGGCGTAGATGACGCCGTGCAGGTGAAGCCAGCCCTCCTGCCCGTAGACGAGGATCAGCGCCAGCCCGACGATCACCGGCGAGACGACAAACGGGAGGTCGATCATCGCGTCGAGGATCGCCCGCCCGCGCGGCTTGCCCCGGACCAGCACCAGCGCGCACCCGATTCCGAAGATCGCGTTCAGCGGCACCGCGATGGCCGCGATCAGCACCGACAGCCAAAATGCGCTGACCGCCGCCGGCGTGGTCATCCATGCCCAGGCCTCGCTCAACCCGTGCTCGAACGTCCGCACGAACACCACGCCCAGCGGCAGCAGCAGGAGCAGGGTGAGGTACACCAGCGCGCCCGCGCGCAGCGAGAGCGTGGCCCGGCGGCTAATGCTCACGAGCGCCACCTCCGAGCCGGCGCAGAGCGACCAGGATGACCAGCGAGAGCGCCAGCAGCACCACCGAGAGCGAGGCCGCCGACTGCTGCGCGTCCGACTCGATGTCCGCGAAGATCACGATGCTGGCGATCTGGACCTTGCCCACGACCAGCACCAGCGAGCCGATCTCCCCAACCGACCGCGCGAAGGCGAGCGCCGCGCCGGACAGGATCGCCGGCCTCAGCGCGGGCAGGACGATCCGGCGGAAGATCGTGGCGTTGGACGCGCCGAGCGAGGCCGCGGCCTCCTCCACCTCGCGATCGAGCTCGATCAGGACGGGCTGCACCGAGCGGACCACGAACGGGAGGGTCACGAACAGGAGCGCCACCAGCACCGCAGCCCGGGTGTAGGCCAGGTGGACCCCGAACGGGCTGCCCGGGCCGTACAGCGCGAGCAGCGTGAGCCCGGCCACGATCGTGGGCAGGGCGAAAGGTAGGTCGATCAGCGAGTTGATGATCCGCTTGCCCGGGAACTCGTCGCGCACGAGCACCCAGGCCACCAGCGTGCCCATCACGATGCCGATCGCCGCCACGGCGAGCGACGCGGTCAGCGTCACCGCCAGCGCCTGGAGCGCCACGCTGCTCGTGACGGCAGCCCAGAACGTCCCCAGGCCGTGGCTGAACGCGTTCACCGCCACCGCGCTCAGCGGGATTAGGACGATGACGCTCAGATAGAGCGTGGCCAGGCCCAGCCCCAGGCCCGCCGGCCGCGCCCCCCGCACGCGCAGGCGGGGGACGGGGGCCGCGTATGCGCTAGCTGGAGGCAGTGGGCACCCCCGCCGCCTGCTCGATCTTGGTGATCGAGCCGCTGGTCGAACCGAAGAACGACTTGCTGATCTTCGTCCAACCCCCGAGGTAGCTGATCGTGAACATCTGCGGGGGCGTGGGGAACTTGCTCGCGAACTGCTGCGCCACCGCCGCCAGCACAGGCCGGTAGCCGTGCTTGGCCCAGATCGTCTGCCCGTCCGCGCTCCACTGCCAGTTGACGAACGCCTGGGCCTGGGCGGCGTGGGCGCTGCCCGAGAGCACCGCGATCGGAGTCTGGATCAGCAGCGTCTGGCGGGGATAGACGATCTGGACCGCTTCGCCGGCCTTCTGGGCGGCCATTGCGTCGCTCTCGTAGTCGAGCAGCACGTCGCCCTTGCCGCTCGTGAACGTCTGGAGCGCTGCGCTCGCGCTCGAGTCCTGGACGCTGACGTTTTTGGTCAGCAGGGTCTTCACATAGGCGAGGGCCTCCGCGGGCGACTTGCCCTCCTTGAGCATCGCGCCGTACCCGGCCAGGATGTTCCACCGGGCACTGCCCGACGTCGATGGATTGGGGGTGATCACGTCCACTCCCGCCCTGACCAGGTCATCCCAGCCGGCGATGTGCTTGGGATTGCCCTTGCGCACCACCAGCACGACCAGTGAGTCGCTCGAGAACCCCTTGTACGGGTTGGCGTTCCAGCCGCTCGATACGAGCTTCGCCTTGACCAGCCGCGTCATGTCCGGCGTGGTCGAGAACGCGACGACGTCCGCCGGCTGGCCGGACGCCACAGCGCGGCTCTGGGCGCCGGACGCGCCGAAGGACTGCGTGAAGGACACGCCCTCGCCCGCTGCGGTCTTCGCGAACGCCGTGGTCAGCGCGTCGTAGGCCTTCTTCGGCGTCGAGTACGCCACCAGCGATAGCTGCGCGGTGCTCTTGCCGGCGGCCCCTTTCGACGAGGCGCTGTTGCCCGAGCCGCCCGTGGCGCCCGAGCCGCCCGAGGCGTCCGAGGACCCGCCGCACCCGGCGAGCGCCACCGCCAGCGCGATTGCCGCTACCACCGAGGTCTTCCAGGGGTGGAGCCGGCGGGCGGCCCCCAAGGTTGTTCTCATCAGCCCTCCTGTCGAGTCGTCGAAGTCATCAGCGGCCGCTGGACCGGGGCTCCCCTACGCCCCTGGACCGGGGCTCCCCTCTGCCCCGGACCGGGCGCGCCGCCGCTGCAACTCCACTATTTCAACTTGTTTGATTGAAATTATCAGACTGGTGGGACATTCGGACAGGACGTCGCCGCCGGACCCGCTCCGCTACCCTGCGGCGCCCCGATGCGCTTCTTCGAGTACGAATCGCGCGCGATCGTCGCCAAGGCCGGAATCCCGGTGACCAAGCACGGGTTCGCCAAGAGCTCCGAGGAGTCGCGGCGGATCGCCGAGGAGATCGCTGCTCCGGTGGTGATCAAGTCGCAGGTCCTCACCGGCGGGCGCATGAAGGCGGGCGGAGTGCAGTTCGCCGACACGCCCGAGGAGGCGGCCCGCCTCGCCGACCAGGTGCTCGCTCTCGAGATCAACGGCCACATGCCGCGCGGCGTGCTGGTCGACTCCCGCGCCGCGGTCAAGCACGAGTACTACGCCGGCGTGGTCTGGGACGGGATCCGCAAGCAGCCGGTGATGCTGTTCTCCGACATGGGCGGGATCGACATCGAAGAGGTGGCCGAGAGCCATCCGGACCATGTGGGCCGCCGCCATTTCTCCACGCTGCGGCCCCTGTCCGACTGGGAGGCAAAGCAGTTGATCGCGTCGATCGGCGTGAGCGGCTCAGCGCTGACCCGGCTCACCCCGATCGTGGCCCGGCTGGCGCGGCTGTTCCTCGAGTACGACATGACGCTGGCCGAGATCAACCCGCTCGGCGAGACCGAGGACGGGAAGTTCATCGCACTCGACGCCCACATGGACATGGAGAACGAAGCCCGCCCGCGCCAGAACGCGCTGCTGGCCGAGCTCGGGGTGGGCGGCGAGGAGACGCGGCAGGCTCGCGAGCCCACGCCGTTCGAGCTGGCCGGCGAGGAGGTCGACGCGCAGGACCACCGCGGAGTGGCCGGCAACGTCACCGAGTTCGACGGGAACCTCGGGCTGGTGATCGGCGCCGGGGGCGGGTCGCTGACCCTGTTCGACGCGGTCCGCGCCCACGGCGGCCATCCGGCCAACTACTGCGAGATCGGCGGCAACCCGTCGGTGCGCAAGGCCTGCGGGCTGGCCAAGCTCGTGCTCCAGAAGCCCGGCGTGGACAAGATCGCCGTGATGATGTCGATCGTCTCGAATACCCGCGTGGACATCGTGGCGCGTGGGGTGATCAAGGCCTGCGTCGAGCTGGGCTACGACCCGGCCGAGAAGATCGCGTTCTTCCGCATCCCCGGCGCTTGGGAGGACCAGGGCTTCAAGATTCTCGAGCGCTACGGCGTCGACTACGCCGACCGGAGCGTGTCCCTGCACGAAGCGGCCCGGCGGGCGGTCGAGAAGATCCAGGGCGACGGCGCCTCGGGCAGCGGCGCCGACGGTTTCCGCCATACCACCGCCGAGGTCGGCGCGGAGCGAGATGTCTAGATGTCGATCCTGATCGACGCCGACACCACGTTCATCGTCCAGGGGATCACCGGGCGCGAGGCCGTGAACCTGACCCGGGAGTGCCTCGAGTACGGCAAGGGGGCCAAGATCGTCGGCGGCGTGACCCCGGGGCGCCTCGGCCGCGACGTCCACGGCGTTCCGGTGTTCGACACGGTCGCGCAGGCGGTAGAGCACCACGGCGCACCGATCGACGGCTCGGTGGTGACGGTCCCTCCGGCGTTCACTAAGGACGCGGTGTTCGAGGCGATCGAGAATGGGGTCAAGCTGGTCGTGATCGTGACCGAGCGCATCCCGCGCCGCGACGTGGCCGAGATGGTCGAGCTGGCCACTGCGCACGGGGCGCGCATCATCGGCCCGAACTGCCTCGGGATCATCGTCCCCGACGTGATCAAGATGGGCGGCATCGGCGGGCCCGCTCGCGACGCGGCCAAGTCGTATTCGCCCGGGCCCGTCGGCGTGATCTCGCGCTCGGGCGGCATGACGACCGAGATGTCCTCGACCCTGACCGCCGCCGGTCTCGGGCAGTCGACCGCGGTCTCGATCGGCGGCGACGCGATCATCGGCTCTACCTACGCCGAGCTCATGCCCCTGTTCGAGAGCGACGGCCAGACCGAGGCGATCGTGATCTACACCGAGCCCGGCGGACGGATGGAGGCCGAGCTCGCCCGCTACGTCGCCGACACCGGATCGCAGATGCCGATCATCGCCTTCATGGCGGGCCGGTTCATGGACGAGATGCCGGGCATGAGCTTCGGCCACGCGGGCACGATCGTCGAGGGCAAGGAGGACACCGCGTCGGAGAAGATCGCCCGCCTGGCCGAGGCGGGAATCGTGGTCGCCGAGGAGATCTCGCAGATACCGGACCTGGTCAAGGAGCGGATCGGAGCGATGGCGTGAGCGACGCACTGTTCATCGACATCGAGATCGACGAGTCGATCCGCGGGGACCGCGACCTCGCCGCTAAGCTGGCCGAGGTGTGTCCGGTGGACATCTTCGCGGCGGGGCAGGACGGTGTCGAGATAGTCGAGCGCAACCTCGACGAGTGCGTGCTGTGCGAGCTGTGCATCAACGCTGCGCCCGCCGGCGCGGTGCGCGTGATCAAGCTCTACGACGAAGGCGCGGTTCTCAGTCGCTAGCTTCTACGCCGGCGGGCGGGCCGGCCGGCGTACGGGTCAGCCGGCGCGCGGGTCAGCAGGCGCGCGGGTCAGCCGGCGCCGCGCGGTCGCCGTGAGCGGACGGTAGCTCTCGCCGGCCCGGCCGAGGTACCAGACCTGGGTCCCCTCTGCCGGCTCCGGGATTCCCTCGGCCTTGAGTGGCCCCGTCATCGGGCGGTACCACGTCGTGACCGGGATCCGGTCGACGACCCGCACGACCGACGGGCGCTGGGATCTCGGCAGCGTTGCGAGCGCCCCTGAGAGATCCTTGGCGTCGAGGCTGCGCCCCTCCCTCAGCGCGACCGCGGCGACCGCGACCTCGTGCTCGCGACCACGTGGAACGACGCCATAGGCAACGGCCAGGTCGACCGCGGGCAGCTCCCCGAGCGCGTCGCGAATCGGCGTGCTGGCCACCGGGCCGTGCCCGGTTCGGATCACATCCGCGATGCCGTCCACCCGCCAGTAGTCGCCGTCCTCGTCGCGCCTGAACAGGTCGCCGGTGACCGCCCACGCGTCGTCCGCACTGAAGACCCCGCGCAGCGGCGTGGTGCTGAGCGGCTCGTTCGGGCTGACCCGGACCAGGAGCATGCCGATCTGGTTGGTGGCGGACCGCCGGGCGAACCCGGCCGCGTCGACGGCCAGGCGACCCGCCTCGATGTCATAGCCGGCGATCCGGACCTCCGCGCTGCCGGGCAGCGGGCGGCCCATCGAGCCGGGCTTGGCCCCGCGCAGGTTGACGAGGATCGCCCCGGCCTCGGTCGAGGCGTAGAACTCGATCACCCGGGCGGGCCGGAACCGCCGCTCGACCCGCCGCCAGAGCCCTCGCGGCATCCCGGACCCGATGAACAGCCGCACCGGGTGGTAGCGCTCGCCCGGGTGCGGTGGCGCCTCGACGAGGTCGTGCAGCAGGGTCCACGTATAGGAGGCCACGGTCACGCCGTAGCGGCGGGCCTCCTCCCAGAAGGTGGAAGGGTCGAAGTGGGTGGCCAGCGCCAGCCGCGCGCCGCCCGCGATCGCGCCCCCGATGCTCATCATCAGCCCTGAGGGGTGGTACAGCGGAGTCACGCTGTACACGGTGTCTCGGTCCCCGAGCGCGGCCGACGAGGCGGTGCCGAAGGCGGACATCACCCAGCGGCGATTGGTGATGCGGTTGATCCGCGTGCCCGCGCCCTCACCCGTGAACAGCACGAACGCAAGATCGTTGGCCCGCCCCGGGTTCGGTCGGTACCACTTCGGCAGCGCCACCTTCGCCGGATCGATCTGCTCCATGTCGGTGGTCAGGGGAATGCCGAGCTCGCGCGGGCCCCCACCCCCACCGAGCACGAACGTGTGCAGGGCCCCGATGCCGGCGGCCAGCGGCGCGCGCTCGGGGTCCGCGATGATCCGCTCGACCTGCCCGAGCTCGACCTCCCGCGCCACGTCGCCATCGGGCCGGAGGAGCACCGACACCGCTCCCAGCCGGCTGATCGCCACCACCAGCGCCAGCGCGGTGGGCCGGGAGCCCATCAACACGCCGACATGCTCGCCCCGGCGCACGCCGATCGAGATCAGGCCGCGCACCACGTTGTCGATCCGCTCCCCCACCTCTCGGGCGCTGTAGGCGCGGTCCTCGAACAGGAAGAACACGTCGTTGGCTGCGCGCCGCCGGCGTTCCTCGACGAGCAGCCCGAGCGAGATCCGCGTGCCCGGCTGGATCTGCTCGAGCCGGGCCAGGCGAGGCAGCTGCGAGACCGCCTCACGGGTCAGCTCGCGCATGCTCGTGACGCTGCGTCGTGCCGTCCCCACCATCGATCGCGCTATCCCCGTGCCCACCGCCCCGGCGAGCTCGAGCCCATAACCGACGCGGTTGTGGACGGCCGGTGTCAGCTCGTGCGAGGTCGCCTGATCGGGAACCTCGGTCACCTCCTCCGGGAGCTGCCCGTGCCCCTCCGCCCATTGGGCCCAGGCGGCCACCGCCGGCCACGTGATCGTGCGGGCCTTGCTCCCGACGACCAGTCCGAAATGACCCGCCCGCAGCGCGAGCTCGTACACCTCGGCCTGCGGCGCCGCCTGTCGCACGGCGCGCACACCGGCCGCCGGCGCGATCTCGTCCACGGTCCCCACCACCGAGAGGATCGGGATGGCGATGTCGGCCAGGGTGACCAGCCGGCCCTCGATCACGAAGCCGCCCTCGAGCATGCGGTTGTGGGCGACGAACTGGCTGATGAAGTCGACCAGCGCCGGCCCAGGCCACGCCACCCAGCCATCCGCCTCGAGAAAGCGGCGCTGCCCTTCGCGCTGAAGCAGAGCCTCGCGGTCGTGGAGCTGGAGGATGAACTCGATGCGGTTGCGCAGCGACTTCACCGGATCGAGCATCCGAAAACCGGTGCGGCTCATCCACGCGGGCACACCCGGACCGCGGAACACGCGCTCGGCGAGGAGCTCGCCGATGCCGGACGCGAACTGCTCGGGCAGGCCGAACGGCACGCCGGCGCGCGTGTCGACGGGACTGCCGAACGTGATCAGCGACGCCAGGCCGTCGTTGCGGCGGTAGGCGGCGGTCTGGTAGCAGAACATCCCACCCTGCGAATAGCCGGCGAGGTGTACGTCGGCGCCGGTCGCCTCGCGGACGCGGTCGACGGCGTCCGAGACCGCGAGCACGTGATCGGCCAGCGTCCGCTCGAGCCCGCCTTCTTCGCGCTCGGGAGCGCCGAAGTCGACTACCCACGGGTCGGCGCCGTTCTCGCGCAGCAGGCGGACCGCGCTGGTGCGAGGTGAGACGTCATATACCTCTGCCGCCAGCATGAGCGGCGGGACGAGCAGGATCGTCGGCTGGTTCGAACCCGCGACCCCCTCGTAGTGACGAAGCTTGTATACGCGCTCCTCCGCGGCCAGCTCGTACGGCGTGGGCTCCTCATCGGTGGCGAGACCGCCGAATCGCGCCACCTCGAACGCATTCTGCGCGGCGGCGCCTGCTCGCCGGACCGGCGCGCGGACGATGGTGGGAAGGAACGACATCGGCGTCGGGCATTCTCGTGCAAATCGCGGTTGCACCGCGAACTGCCAGTCCGCCGGGCGCCCGGTATTGTCCGCCCACGCGATGCTCGGCCTCGATCTGGAAACCATCGAGCTCCAGGTAACCGACCGGGTGGGTTGGCTGACGCTCAACCGCCCGTCCGCGCTGAACGCCTGGACCGCGCAGCTCGGACGTGAGCTCGGCGCCGCCCTCGACCACCTGGCCGACGATCCTGACGTGCGTGCGGTCGCGATCACGGGCGAGGGGCGCGCATTCTCCTCGGGCGCGGACCTGAAGAACCGCGCGGAGTCAGACGGCACGATGGATGTGCAGACCGCGCTGCGCGAGATCTACAACCCGGTGATGCTGCGCGTGCGCACCCTTCCCAAGCCGGTCATCGCCGCGGTCAACGGTCCGGCCGTCGGTATCGGCTGCTCGCTCGCGCTCGCCTGTGACCTGATCGTCGCCGCCGAATCGGCCTACTTCCTGATGGCGTTCGTGAACATCGGCCTGACCTTGGACGGTGGCGCCTCGCACACTCTGCCGGCACGCGTCGGGCACGCGCGCGCATTCGAGATCGCCTATCTCGGCGAGCGGATCGGCGCTGCACAGGCGCTGGAGTGGGGCCTGGTCAACCGGGTCGTCCCCGACGGTGAGCTTCAGGGGACGGTTGAGGGCGTGGCGTCGAAGCTGGCCGCGGGACCGCCGGGCGCCTACGCCGCGATCAAGCGCTCGATCAACGCGCGCCTGTATGCGGAGTTCGAGGCGGCCCTCGACCTCGAAGCCGGTCTCCAGCAGGAGCGAGCCACGTCGAGCGACTTCGGCGAGGGCGTCATGGCGTTCCTCGAGAAGCGCCAGCCGCACTTCACCGGCCGCTGACCGTCGATGAACATGACCGAGCTCCTCGAGCGCGCGGTCGACCGGCCGGATGACCCTTGAGCGCTCCGGTCGACATCCGCCAGGCGCAGCGCGGAGACGTCGAGCTCATCTTCGGCTGGATCGTCGAGCTCGCCACGTATGAGCGCGCTGCCGATCAGGTCACCGGGACCGCGTCACTGCTCTCCGATGCCCTTTTCGGTCCCGCCCGGAGCGCCGAGGCCGTGATCGCGGAGATCGAGGGGGAGCCCGTCGGCTTCGCGCTCTTTCACAGCACCTTCTCGACCTGGGAGTGCCGGCCCGGGCTCTGGCTCGAGGACCTCTACGTCCCACCTGAGCATCGGCGGGCCGGCGTCGGCGTGGCCCTGTTGAGCCACCTGGCCGGGCTGACCATGGCGCGCGGGTGCGCCCGCCTCGAATGGGCGGCGCTCGACTGGAATACGCCGGCGCTCCGGTTCTACGACAAGCTCGGCGCGACCCGGCTGCACGAATGGCGGGTCCACAGACTCGACGGCGCCGCGCTCGAGCGGGTGGCGCGCGCGCTCGACCCGGCGTGAGCGAGAGGCCAGGGGCCGGGGGTGGCGGCGTCGGGGGCGGCGGTAGCGGCGGTGGCGGTAGCGGCGGTGCCGGCGAGCCGAGGGCACCAGGCGCTTCAACGCTTGTCCGCGTTCCGCTCCGCACGGTGGCAACGGAGTGGACGCGGATAGGCGTCACCGGGTTCGGCGGGCCGCCGGCGCACATTGGGCTCCTGCGTCGGCTGGTCGTGCAGCGGCAGCACTGGATCGAGGAGCACGAGCTCGAAGACGCGATCGCCGCCTGCAACCTGCTGCCCGGACCGGCGTCGACCCAGCTGGCGATCTTCTGCGCCATGAGAGCGGGGGGTCGCGCCGGGGCGGTGGTCGGGGGGCTCGGGTTCATCGTGCCCGGGGTGGTGATGATCGTGGCGCTGTCGGCTTTGTTCCTCGGCCATTCGCCGCCTGCTTGGGTGAGGGGGGCGGGCGCGGGCGCCGGGGCGGCGGTGGCGGCCGTGGCGGTGCGCGCCGGAGTCGGCCTGGTCGGACCGAGTTGGCGGCGCGCGAACGCCATGGCCGGCGCACGCGGGCGCTGGCTCCTCTATGGCGTACTCGGCGGCGTGAGCGCGGCGACGGCCGGGAGCTACTTGGTCCTGGTCCTCCTCGGATGCGGCGTGATCGAGTTATCGGTGCGCGGCCGTCCGCCTTCCGTTGTGCAGGCCAACGCGCTGCCGCTGCTCGCGGTGGCGGCCACGGCCGGCGGGATCGGCGCCGTGGCGTGGGTGGCGTTCAAGGTCGGAGCGCTGTCTTACGGCGGCGGCTTCGTGATCGTGCCGCTGATGCAGCACGACGCTGTCCACGCCTATCACTGGATGACCTCGACGCAGTTCCTGAACGCCGTGGCGCTCGGGCAAGTCACGCCCGGCCCGGTGGTGGCTACCGTGGCGGCAGTCGGTTATGCCGCGCGCGGCGTGGGCGGCGCGGCCCTCGGCGCCGCCATCGCGTTCATTCCGTCCTTCGCCTTCGTGCTGCTAGGCGGGCGGCGGTTCGACCGCCTGCGGAGGAGCCCGCACGCGCAGGCGTTCCTCGCCGGGGCCGGACCGGCCGCGATCGGCGCGATCATCGGTGCGGCGATCCCGCTCGCCACGGCGCTCAGAGAGACCTGGCAATTCGCCGTCCTGGCGGCCGCGGCCGCCGTCCTCCTGCTCGCCCGGCTCGGCATCGTCACCACGCTCGTGTGCAGCGGCGTAGCGGGAGCGTTAGTCGGTGTCGCCGGAGGGACACTGCCCCGGTGAGAATCGACCACCGGCACCGTCGGGGCCGCCGATTGCCGGTCCGCGCCGCCCTAATAGAGAAGCCCCGCCGGGGCGGGGCCTCTCAATAGCAGGCCTATAAGCCGGATTCTGTCGAGAGCAATCATCCATCTCCGCGGCCTACCCGGACCTTGGCGGGCCACCTCCAAACGGTCCTGCTTGGCCTAGCATCAGGTGGGGTTTACCTGGCCGCCGCGTCACCGCGACGCCGGTGCGCTCTTACCGCACCATTTCACCCTTACCGGCCTGGAGCTCTGCAGCGGCTCCAGGCTTAGGCGGTGTGATTTCTGTGGCACTTTCCCGCGGGTTTCCCCGGGTCGGCGTTACCGACCACCCTGCCCTGTGATGTCCGGACTTTCCTCGAAGGCACTTCACCTCCGCGACTGCTCAGCCTGCGTCGCTGAGCATAGCCGCGCATCACGTCAGGGTCGAGCCACAGGCTCGGCACCGACCGCCGATCGGAAGCGCATGCGCTCCGTACGCCGGCTGCATCTCCGACGCGCACACCGGACATCTCACGACACGACGGGCGGCGAGCCCCTCCCACAGGCCGGCGACCAAGTCGTCCAGCCTGGGCCCGCCGCCGCTCTCGCCTCGCAGGCTCGGCAGCGAACGTGCCGGCTCCGCGCAAGGATCGGGCCTTCCGTCGAATGAGCGACCCGCGGGATCGGGCGATGGCTCATCGTCCGGATCGAACAGCGTCTGTACCACGCCGCACTCGGTTGCCAGTGCGCCCATGTCAGGCTCCTCAGAGCATGCTCCGCATCAGCCCGACGACCTTGCCGAGCACCCGCACGTCGCGGCTGCGGATCGGCTCCATCGCGACGTTCTCGGGTTGAAGCCGTACGTGATCGGGCTCCTGGTAGAACCGCTTCACGGTCGCCTCCTCCCCCACGAGCGCCACGACGATCTCCCCGTCGCTCGCCACCTCCTGGGGGCGCACCACGACGAGATCGCCGTCCATGATGCCGACATCCCTCATCGACTCGCCGCGCACCCGCAGCAGGTACTCGCCCTCGTCGCCACCGGCGAACGTCGGCGTCTGGACGTAGTCCTCGATGTTCTCCTCGGCCAGCACGGGCTGACCCGCGGCGACATGGCCGACCAGCGGTAGGCCGGGATTGACAAAGCCGCGCACGCCGGCGGCCGCCCGGTCGAGAAGCTCGATCGCCCGCGGCTTGGTCGGATCGCGGCGCAGCATGCCGATCCGCTCGAGATTCGCCAGGTGAGCATGCACCGTCGAAGACGACGCAAGCCCCACCGCCTTGCCTATGTCCCGCACGGTCGGCGGATAGCCGTACTTCGCCGAATAGCGCTTGATGAAGTCGAAGATCTCCTGCTGGCGCTTGGTCAGATCCATGAATCCGCTCCTTGCTCGCCGGACCAGGTTTTCCACATGCGTTCGAACATGTGTTCGGAACTCTAGCGAGAGCCCAGGACGGACTCAAGCTTCCGCCCACACGCGACATCGCCCCGGGGAGAGATCGGTCGCGCCCCTGCCCCGCGGATATACTGGCCGCCACGCGCCTGTGGCGGAATTGGTAGACGCGCAAGGTTGAGGGCCTTGTGGACCGCACGGTCCGTGGAGGTTCGAGTCCTCTCGGGCGCACTGAAAAAGCCTTGCAATACGGGGCTTTTGCGGCGGTCTGGGGCACTTTTCCATTCCGTCCGCCAGTGTGGGTACGGTTGTCACGTGACAAATACCCACATCGGTACCCACCCCGTGACAACGCGTTGTGGGTACGCACTGCCATTCGGCGGTTACGCATGAGCGTCCGGCTCCATCGCGGGGGGTGGGAGGTGCGCTGGCGAGATGCGAACGGGAGGCAGCGCGCTAAACGGTTCCAGTCTGAGGCGGCGGCGCAGGCGTTCGACGAGGCGGTGGCGCAGGTCTCCCCCGCCGCCCGGAGTGCGGACGCCGCCCGCCACGGCCGCAGCGGCGGCGTCTACTCGTACCGCACCAACGATGGCGTGCGCTGGCGGTTTATCTACCGACGCAGCGACGGAACCCAGACGACCAAGAGGGGGTTCAGGAGCGAGCGTGCCGCCCGCGCCGCCAGGCGCCGGCTGATCGAGCAAGTCGAGCGCGGCGAGGTTCGCCACACCAAGGAGACGTTCGGCGGTTATTGGGAGCGCTGGCTCGCCCGGCGCCGGCCATATCTCGAGCCCGGCACGTGGAGTGGCTACGAGATCGCGGGTCGTAAACGAATGGTGCCGGCGTTCGGTACCCGAGCGCTTGGAGAATTGTCAGTCGATGACATCCGCGAATTCGTCGTCGACCTTGCGGAGGAGGTCGAGGCAGGCGAGTTGGCGGTGAAGACGGCGAACAACGCGCTCGGGACCCTCGTCATCTGCCTCAATGCCGCGGTCGATGACGGCTTGCTCGCCGTTAACCCAGCGCTGAGGGTCCAGCGCCTGCCACCCGCTCACATCGAGCGGGACTACCTCCGGCTCGATGAGATCCCGCGCTACCTCGACGCTTGCTCCGATCTGTACCGGCCGCTGGCTGAACTCCTGGTTGGCAGCGGCCTCCGGATCTCGGAGGCGCTCGGCCTGCGGCTCACCGATCTCGAATTGGAGGACACCGGCGGGATGATCGTCGTCTATCGCTCGCGGAAGAAGGAAGCGATCGGGTCGACCAAGTCGAACCGCTTCCGCTCGGTCGAGATCGGGCCCAGCTTGGCAGCGGTCCTGCGTGATCAGGTCGCCCGACGTGCCGAGCTGACCTCCGGCGACCGCGCTGGCGCGTTCCTGTTCGTGATGCCGGTGCGCACGATCAAGCACGCCCAGGGCCGGTGGGAGAGCGCCGGCGTTGCGCGGCCGCTCGATCGCAACACAGTGTCGCGCGACTGGCACAAGCAGGCCTTGGAGGACGCTGCGCTCCGCGACATGCCGCTGCACGCCTTGCGGCACACTGCCGCCGCCGCGTGGCTCGCCGCCGGCAACTCGCTCATGTACGTCCAGCGGCAGCTCGGCCATGCTGACATCAGCACCACCGAGCGGTACTACGGCCATCTCGAGCGCCACGTCCTCGCCGCCGGCGCGGTCGCAACCGAGGAGGCGATTGCTCGGGCAGCCACGACCTTGCCTAGAACAGCGGCTCCTGTCCAGGATTTCTAGAACGTCGATCCGCTGGCGCCGCCTGGCGCGTTTCACGTGGCGGATCGTCGTTCGTCGCGACCCCGCCGTCAGCGGCATGGTCATTCGCACCGGGTAGCCAGCCAGCCCGGGCCGCGGCGAGCCATCGGTCGATGTCCTCGGACAGGAACCGGAGTGGACCGTCTGGCCCACCGATCCGAACCGAGGGTATCCGGCCCAACTTCGCCGCCTCGTAGACCCAGGCCCGCGACACCGCGAGCCGGGCCGCGACGTCGTTCGGCTTCAGCAGGTTCACGAATGGCTGCATGCATCGAGTTAAGCGCTCGAGAGCGCCGTTTGACGTGATTCCTCCGCGGCGGCAGATCGGCGCCGCAGGGGCCGCCGCATCGCGATGCAACTGCGTGTATCGCTCGTTGGCGCTTCCGAATGCCGATGACGATGTGGGCCGACGGCGGCCGACCGCTGGCCGGCGCTGCCGCGCTTGGAGAAGGCTTGGCGGGGACCGACGTCTCCGAGGTCACGGGTACCATCGCTCGTGGATGCGTCGCGATCGATCGCAGTGGACTTCAGAGGAGCGCGCTCGTGAGGAGCGGGCGCAAGCGGTGAGATCTCGAGCGGACCAGGAGAAGGGCCCGGAGGAGCGCCTGGAAGAGACGCTCCGGATGAGCAGGGTGGTGGCCGAGCTCCGGCAGGGCGCCAGGCGAGATGTTTCAAGCCGATGAGCTGCTGCTCGCCCTCGCCGGTGCTGACGTTCGGTTCGTGATCATTGGCGGGATCGCGGTGGGGGTGCACGGGTACGTGCGCGCCACCAAGGACCTCGACATCGTCCCCGATCCGGATCATGGAAACCTTGCTCGGCTCGCTCGCCTGCTTGCCGAGATTGGCGCCGAGCACGTCGGCCTCGGCGACTTCTCTCCCGAGGAATTTCCGCTCGATCCACTGGATCCGGACCAGCTCGGGCAGGGCGCGAACTTCAGGCTGAACACCAACCTGGGACCGCTGGACATCATGCAATGGATCCCTGGCATCGATGCCGACCCGGCATACACGGTGCTCGCGCGCGACGCGATCGCGGTGACGTTCCGAGGCCACCAGCTACTTGTCTGCGGCCTGGATCATCTACGCGCGATGAAGATGGCCGCCGGGCGCGAGCAGGACGTCCTCGACCTTCGTGAGCTCGAGCATCGCACGGGCTAAGTGCCGTGGTGCGGTCGAGGCGTCGCTGAGCGACCTCCGGCGGTGGGGTTCCGCTGGTCCGCACCGCGATCGATTTCGGCGCCGACTACAACCACGGCGGCCCGCTCCGGTGGAGCCCCGGGGCCGGTGAAGACATTCGCCGTTGAGGCCCAGCAGGCCGGCGTGGATCTCTCCGATCCCGTCGCCCTCAACGAGTTCATCGAGCAGTACAACTCCGGACTCACGGCGTAGACCACTCGAGAATCCGGCCCGGCGAGCCGCGCTTGAGGATCGTGCCGCGCAAGCTTCGGGTCACAATCAAGCGCGCGTATCATGCCTGGCTCGCGCGAGAGCCGGTCGCCGAGCGATCTCGCCGCTGCCCGTCCAGCGCGGCAGTCGGCGTTAGCCAGAATCGCGCAACCACCCGCTCTTCCTGCCAGGAGAGCACTAGCGGCGTCCGTGCCACCGCGGCGGCCCTGTCACGCCTATTGCGGCAGCGCCGGTCTCGCCGGCCTCGTGACCGCTTTGGTGCTTGCAGCTTCTCGACTGCCAGCTAGCGTTTCGGGGACGAGTCGGAGAGGTCCGTCGGCGATCGGCGTCGTGCGCGCTCCTGGCGTTGCCCGGTGCTGGACCAGCGCGCGCACAGCCCTGCTCAGCCATCCGCGCGGTACTTCTGCAGCCGCGGAAAGGAGTCGCGGCCGCTGGCGTCGCGACGGCTTCTGGAGATCGTCCGACGGGAGACCGAGATCAATGAGGGCGCTGGCTACCCGCTCGCCGAGGGGAGACAGCTGCGGTCGCCGTGTTTAAGGACTGAGGAGGGCAACCGGCGGCGTAAGCCCTTTCTTAGCGCCCGGAGCAGGAGCATGAGAACTGCGTGTGTGGACGGCCGAGCCCGCTCAACGCACCCGAGGTTGTCGGGCTCGGCTTGGCGGGCTCCAGCGACCGGTCGCTTCCTCAGGACGTGTAGCGGACGCTGACGTTGTTGATTGTGCCGTTAAAGGGGAACGGCGCGCGGTCGTAGTAGTCCAGTGAGACGCGCCCGCCGTAGCACGCGCCGATGTCCAGGCAGTCGTTGGCCGTGAACAGCAGCGGCGCACTGACGGGGACCGTGCCGGCGGCGACTTGAGCGCCGTTGACGGTGATCATGATATTCAGCGGGCCGCCCGGTTTGAGCTCGGCATATTCGGTGGAGATCTCGATCGTCGCCGGTCCCGTCCGGAGCTGGTGCTCGGAGCGCAGCTTTGTGCGCATGATGATGAACAGGTTGTACTCGTAGCAGAGGTAGCCGTCGTCGAGGTAGGCGGTTAGACCGCCGCTGGAGCTGCCGAGCGCGTAGAGCACACCGCTCGCGTTCTCAGGGATGTCGCCGTCGATCGTCACGAGGTTGCCGCGGTTGCCCAGCGCCGGAGCGCAGAACTCGGGCATCCGGGTGATGTCGGGGCCGAGGTTCCATTCGCGATACGGCGTCGAGATCCGCAGCTCGGGGTGGAAGACGGGGATCCACAGGCCGCCGCCGATCGGGAAGACGCTGTTGCGTGCGGCTTCGATCGCGAACGTCTCCTTCATCTGCGCAAGCTTCTCCGCCATCTGCGGCGCGAGATCGTTCGCTTGCGACCAATCCTCCTCGAGGTTGTAGAGCCGCCACTGGTCGTGATCTGGGGTCCAGTCCTTGATCCCCGGCGGCAACCCGGGAACCCAGGGCAGCCGTGGCCCGGTCGCTGACGCCATCCAGCCGTCGTGATAGATCGCGCGGCTGCCCATGATCTCGAAGTACTGCGTGACCAACCGGCCGGGCGCGTCAGGGTCGTTGAACGCGTAAGCGAAGCTGACCCCGTCGATCGGGTCCTGCGGGATGCCATTGACGACCCGGGGCGGCGTGATCCCGACGAGCTCGTAGATCGTCGGGACGACGTCGTTGCAGTGATGAAACTGCGTACGGGGCGTCGCGTCGGGTCCGATCTTCGCCGGCCAGCGCACAGCCATCGGGTTGCGCGTGCCACCGAGATCGGAGGCCAGCAGCTTCATCCCCGGATAGGGAGTGCTGCCCGCCCAGCCCCAGCCAGCGTGGTATTGGTTGTCGACCTTCGACGTGCCGAGCAGGTCAAGTCCGCCCATCTCCTCCAGCGCCTTGATATGCATCTCGACGGTGGTGGGGATCCCGTTCTGGGCGAGCAGCTCGCTGATCGTCCCGTTCTGGCCCTCGCCCGAGGAGCCGTTATCGCCCCAGATGTAGAACACCAGCGTGTTCTCGCCCAGCCCGAGGTGGTCGATCTCGTCGATCACTCGCCCGACCTGAACGTCGGCGTGCTCGGCGTAGCCGGCCGCGACCTCCATCAGCCGGCGCTGGAACGGGCGCTGCTCCTCAGGAATCTCGTCCCACGCCGGCATCTGCGGGTCGCGCGGCGTGAGCTGCGCGTCGGCCGGGATCCAGCCCTTTTCCTTCGCGCGCGCGAACACCCGCTCGCGATACGCGTCCCAGCCGTCGTCGAACTCGCCGGCGTACCTGTCGGCCCACTCCTTGGTCACGTGGTGCGGCGCGTGTAGGCAACCAGTAGCCCAGTACATGAAGAACGGCTTGTCGGGCTCGAACGCCTGGTGGCGATGCAGCCACGCGATCGCGTCATCGGCCAGGTCCTCGCTGAGGTGATAGCCCTCCTCCGGCGTCTTGGGCGGCAGCACGCTGGTCGTGTTACGCACCAGGTTCGGCTCGTACTGGGACGCCTCACCGGCGAGGAAGCCGTAGAAATACTCAAACCCGATCTCCGACGGCCAGTTGTGAAACGGTCCGGCCGCGCTCGTCTCCAGCGCCGGAGTGTTGTGCCACTTGCCCCACGCCGCCGTCGCATAGCCATACTGCTTGAGCACCTCCGCACCCAGCGCGCTGCTCTTCGGAATCTCCCCCGCGTACCCGTCCCAATCGTTGGCCAGCTCGGCGATCTGCCCGTTGCCGATCCGATGATGGTTACGACCCGTCAGCAACGACGCCCGCGTGGGCGAGCACATCGCCGTCGTGTGAAAACGGTTAAACCCAACCCCCTCGCGGTACACCTTGGACAGCGCGTCGGTACGGACCTCACCGCCGAACGTATCCGGCA
This sequence comes from uncultured Solirubrobacterales bacterium, assembly GCA_963818675.1. Lineage (GTDB taxonomy): Bacteria > Actinomycetota > Thermoleophilia > Solirubrobacterales > Solirubrobacteraceae > Palsa-465. The sequence continues at coordinate 3,401,879 of CAWFTE010000002.1, read as the reverse complement.
GCCCCGGGCCCGCGTCGTCGATCAGCACGATCAGGATGTTCGGAGCATCCTCCGGCAACCGGCGCGGCCTGACCCGGTTCTGATACGAGGACTCCTGAATCGTCCGGCCCGCCCGACTCGCCGACGGCGTCGGCGGAAACGGAAGCACGTCCTGGAGCGGAAGCCCGCCACTTCCGACGGTTCCGTCTTCCCGCGCACCGCCGGTCTCGCTCGACATCCTCGCCTTCTCCTCGGGCCGATTTCAGAGTTCGCCCCGATCCTCTACAGCCATCGCCGAGCAGACATCACCCCAGTCGGGTGAAGTGGAACGTGGATCTCGACCCCCTGACGGGCGAGCAAACGCGACTCCCGGCCCGGCAGCGACGACCACGCTCACCGCGTAGCAAAGCCCCGCGTCGGGACAAAGCAGGTACAGCACCGATCCGAGCGCCGCCTACCCGTCGCCAGAAGCGCAACCGGCCGAAGTGCTGGCCGCGGCCGTGCTGTAAGCACAGCGAGACGCCGACGATATCGGCCGCGGCGACTGCGCTTTCGTTCCTCGTGCGAAGCGGCCACGGCGTGGTTGCTACCGGTTGAGACGTGAAGGAGCAGCGCATCGCCCCGACGGACACAGATCACGCGAGTCGCCCGCCGCCCTACTCTCCCTCGCCGACAAGCACGTCACCCACCACCACGCACGCCCCGCAAGGCGCGGATAGCGCAAACGGCGCGAGGAGGCGATTCGGGTCGAATGGCTGCGGCTGGTGCTAGCCAGATCCCTGAAGCCTGCGAGCACCGAGCAGCAGCCACGCCGCTGACGCAGAGGACGAACGCGATCAACGCCAGGATCGCCCAGACGTCGAGAGAGCCGTGGCTGACCTTCGTACCGAGGAACGAGCCGGAGATCGAGGCAGCCGCCAACACCGTGCCCGCCCGGCTCCGGAGCGCCGCGAGCGCGCGCTCTTGCTCGGCCAGGCCCTACGCAGTGAGCTGGTAGCTGAACTCTTCGATGGGCGCAGCCACGCCCAGGTTGTAGCGCCGGCCGGGGACGCCAACAGACCCGCGGCCGCGACAACACCCGTGACAACATCCACTGCGTCCAATCCGTCCAGTGCGTCCACGGAAGCCCTCAATTTGGACGTTTTGGACGCTCCTGGAAGCATCTGCGCGCGCCGTCCAAGGTTGAGGGCCTTGTGGACCGCACGGTCCGTGGAGGTTCGAGTCCTCTCGGGCGCATGAGATGAGCTGGTGGCTTCCTGTGCGTTCCGAGCGCTCTGCCATCATGAGCGGCGTGGAAAAGCTCGAGGTGATCTCGGCTGATCGACGTCGGCGGGACGCAGCAGTCAACGAGGCGGCCCGCGCCGAGATGCTGCGCATGGACGGCAGCCGTAGCCTAGGCGAGAACCTGGAGCAGGCCGACGCGCTGATCAGGGCGGCCTTCGAGCTGGCCGAGGGGCTCTCTGCATCACCGCGATGACCGATCGCAATCCACGTCGGACCGCTGGTTCTGTCCGTCAACCCTGAGGATGGGAATGGCGCGCTTCGGCCGCGAGCTTGGCGAGGGCCGGGTAGTCGTTGGCGGCCTCGGGTTTCGCGCGGACCGCGGCGTCGAGTGCGTTGGCGTCCTCCCCGACGAGAATCCGCCAGGCGCCGTCTCCTACCCCCTCGAGGATTGTGGCGGCCGCGGCCGCCGCGCCGAGCGGCGCCTTATCGCGGAAGTCGGTCTCCATGCGCGTCAGCAGCTCGCGTGTGTCCTCGGTCGAGGCGTCCTCGGCCAGCGCTCCGGCCCGGATCAGCCTGGCTTTCGCCTCGGCGGGGATCAGCTCGCGAACCTACGTGTCGCTCATGTCGTTCGGCTCGGGGCGTCCGTGAGCGCGGCGGCTGTTGGCGATGATGTCGGTGCCCACGTGCCCGGGCATCACGACAACGACCCGGACGTGCGGGGCATGCATGCGCAGGTCTTCGATCAACGCCTCGGTGAAGCCTTTGACGGCGAACTTGGCGGTGGCATAGGCGGTGTTCGGCATACCCGGGCCCAGGCTCGCCCAGAAGCCGTTGACGCTGCTGGTGTTGACCAGTACGCCCTCGCCACTTGCGATCAGAAGCGCCAGGAACGTGCGCGCGCAGTAGTACACGCCCCACCAGTCGACCGCGAACGTGCGCTCCCACTCCTCCCGGCTGTTGGCGGACCAGCTCGCGACCGATCCCTGAGCCGCCGCCAGTCACCACCGCGAGCTTGCCGGCGAACGAGCTCATGTCGGCATCTCTCTGGGCTCGGTCGACGCGGACGTGGAATCCGAAGCGGGGGCCGATTGTGCGTGCGGCGGCCTCGCGCGCTCCCGTTGGCGCCGGATGCTCCAGCGCAAGTAGACGGCGCAGACGGCCAGGCCAGCGCCGATGATCACCCAAGCGGCGATGTGGGCAACGACCCCGAACGTCGCGGTGGAAACGGTGAAAGCGAGCGTGATCTGGGCGGCTGCGTCGGTGCTCATGGTTACGCCGATGATCGCGGTCAGGACGGCGAGGGCGTGGTGCGCGTCTGAGCCCTCGAGCTGGGGCTTGAGCTGGACCGTCGGTTCGGGCCGTTCCTTGGCAAGCTTGTTCTTTGCGATCTCCAGCAACGGCCGGCGCGCGGCCAGCGAGATCAGGCAGGCGAGCCCAACGGCGCCGGGAAACAGGGCGCGGTGAAGCTCGAGCGGGCGCGCGCTGCCCCCGGACGCGATGGTCAGTAGCAGCACGATCCCGAACCCCGCGACTGCGATCGCCCCCACCGGCTCGATCCGCCGGCGCCACATTCCGTAGGCGAGCACCCACAGCACCGGGATCGCCTCGGCGATCGCCAGCGCCTCAGTGGCGTTCCCGAGCGTCTGGCGGAACGCCATGAACGCGATCAACGGCACCAACAGGATTGCGATCAGCCGGACCGGGCGTGGACGTGACCGGCTCATTACCGACCCGCCTCCCTCTCCGACGGTGCTCGGCGTGGCGGGGCGCTGGCGGGGACCCGGTGGATCTTGCGCGTGATCACCAGTGTGTTGAGCACCAGATCGCTGACCAGTCCTCCAGGGGTGATGTAGACCTCGCTGCGCCCGGCTCCCTCGACGATCGTGAGGCCGTCTCGCAGCGCCTCGACGACCTCGTCGGTTCGCAGGTCGGGCCGGGGAACCACGATCGTGTACATGATTAGCGCGCCTGCGTGCGGGCTCGCCGTTTTGGATTTCGCGTCGCGAGGTCAAACAGCGTCGCGAGCTCGCGCGCGTGATGTTCGACATCGAGCGATGGATCGCGCGCGAGCGCTCGCGGGACCGCATCGATCGCAGCCCGGATCGCGCCCGCCATCACCAACGGGTCAAAGTCCGCGCGGAACTCGCCCATCTCTTGGTGGCGGGCCAGCAACTGCGCCAGCCAGGCGGTGGCCGCCTCCAGCACCCCCGGGTCAAAGCTCGAGCTGCCATCGCCTCTGCGGGCGTTGCGCGCGATCTCCGCGATCGCGATCACGTGACCGCGGTACTCGCTCATGAACCCCAGGTTTGACTCGATATACGCCCGTAGGCTCTCCCGACCTGTCGATTGACCCCCGATCCGCGGCCGCATGTACGCCTCGGCCCGCGACAGCACCTCCCTGACGACCTCCGCCAGCAGCTCATCCTTGCCGGCGAAGTGATAGCCGATCACGCCCTTGCTGATCCCGGCATGCGCCGCGATCCGAGCAAGCGACGCCTGGGCATACCCGAGCTCCGCGATCGTGTCGATCGCGCAGCCCACGATCTGCGTCCGCCGCGCCTGCTCAATGAACGACCGCTGCGTTTCAGCGGCCGCACCCGACAGCTGGGCGTCATTTTCTGCCAAGTCGTTGACCGGTGAGACCATCTTCTATCCATCCTATCAGAAATCTGTCCAGATGGTCAGACATGCAGGAGATGCTCGCGCAGTACGGAGTAGCTCCCGGTCCGCCGGCACCCGGCGTCGCGCGCCCCTAGAACAAATGTCCAATCGACCTGTTTTCGCTCTAAAGGTCCAGTGTGCGGCTGCCGAAACGACCACATCGATAAGGGCAAACCCGCCGCGAGGCGGGGGCGCAAAGCCAGGGGTCTCGTTCGGGAGACGGCCCAGCTGCCGATAACCATTTGATCGTGCGCCACGGATGGCGGCCCCGTATGGAGGTCCCCCATGCCACTGGTTATCCGCCCGCGCGTCCGTCAGGCCCTTCGCCGCATCGCCGGCTTGACTTGCCTGTTTGTGCTCGGCAGCGCCGCCGCGGCGTACGCGGCGTGCCCCACGCAGCCGGTCAGCACTCCGTTCTCGCAGTGGGGCGACGCGAGCAACTACTTCCTCATACCGGGCGGCTCCTTCGAGGGAAGCGCCGATCAGGTCGGGTGGAGCCTGTCGAACGCAAGCCTGACGCCGGGCAACGAGCCTTTCGATGTCAACGGCAGTGGCGATGACCAATCGCTGACCATCAACGCCGGGGGCAGCGCGACCTCGCCCTACTTCTGCGTCGATAACTCAATGCCGGACCTGCGCCTATTTGCTCAGCAGGTGGCCGCGGGAAGCGACCTCAAGATCGTGGCCGTGGTCCAGACGCCTTACGGCGTGAGCACCTACCCGGTGGGCGACCTCGCTGACGGCTCGATGACCTCCTGGGCCCCCACCAGCCCCATCACCGGCGACAGCGGGGCGATTCCCGCCGGCAGCACCCTGATGGTGGCCCTGCGCTTCGAGGTACCGGCCGGGGCCGGCGCCTGGCAGATCGACGACGCATACGTCGATCCCTACCGAGCCGGCTGAGCGGCAGCGGCCCGCGTAGCGGAGGGGCGAGGCATGACCGCAACAGATTCCGTCGAGAACGGCGTCCAGTCGGCGACCGAGCGTCTGCTCGAGCGCAGCTGGGACTCGCGCGACCGGCGCGGATCCGAGCGCGAGATCGCAGTCGAGGCGATCGCTGGATTGTTCTTCCTGCTCGTTGCGGCGCTGCTCCTTCGGGCCGGCGGCTTCAGCGGGCTCCACCCGGGCCTGGCCGCCCTGCTCATCGCGGTCTACGGCTTGGTGGGACGGATCGAGTTCCCGGTGGGCGCGGGGCACGTCGTACCGACGCAGCTGATCCTCATACCGATGCTCGTGATGTTGCCGCCGGCCACGGTTCCAGTCGCGGTGCTGTGCGGGCTGGTGAGCGGCAACTTCGTCGGCTGGGCGCTCGGCCGGGTCCCGCTCCGCCGCGTCCTGTCGGCGATACCGGACGCGTGGCATTCGATCGGCCCGGCGGTCGTGTTGCTGCTGGCCGGCTCGCCGCAGATCGGCTTCAGCCGGCTCCCCCTGCTGGCGGCAGCGTTCGCGGCCGCGTGCGTTCTCGACCTGGCAAGCGCCCTTGCGCGCATGCGGCTTGCAGGGGTGGTGCCCGACCTGAGACTTCAACTGCGGGTTATCGGCTTGGTCTGGGCGGTCGATGCTTCGCTGGCGCCGCTGGGGTTCCTGGCCGCCCTCGCGACGAGGCACAACGACGTGGCGATCCTGTTCGTCCTGCCCCTCGCCTTCCTCCTGTCGCGGCTGGCGCGCGATCGGAGCCGCCGCATCGATCAGGCGCACCAGCGACTGAAGCTGGTCGAGCAGGAACGCGCGCGCCTGCAATCTGCCGTACGCCGGCTCGGGGACGCCTTCGCCGCGAAGCTCGAGCTGCGCGGCGTGCTCGAGATCCTCCTGCACGGCTCGCTGGAGGCGCTCGACGCCGGTGCCGGACGGCTCGAGCTCGCATACGGAGCCGCTCCGGTTCAGCTTGCCGCCGGCGAGGAGAACCTGCTCACGGCCCTCGAACCGAACGCTGTCAGCGGCCGCGGCGGCCCGCTGAGTCAGACCGCACGCGGCGGCGCGTGGCAGTTGAGCGTGCCGATGCGCGTCGCCGCCTCACCCCGCGAGATCGCGGGCGAACTGTGGGTCGTCCGGGCCGGACGCGCATTCGAACCCGACGAGATCGCCCTGCTCGCCGAATTGGTGGCCAAAGTCGAGCTGGCGGCCGGAGAGATCATTGCCCACCACGCGATTCGCGAGCAAGCGATGACGGATCCCCTGACCGGCCTCGGAAACCGCCGTCGGCTGACCGCGGACTTGTCCGGCACCTTCGACGGCACCGCGCCGACCCGCCCGTCGCTACTCCTCCTGTTCGACCTGGACGGCTTCAAGGATTACAACGACACGTTCGGGCACGTCGCCGGCGACGCGTTGCTCGCTCGGCTCGGGGCGGAGCTGAACCGGGCCGTGAAAGGCTTCGGCCGGGCCTACCGGCTCGGCGGCGACGAGTTCTGTGCGCACCTCGAGCTGCAGGGACTCGACACGGGCCCGCTGATCCGCCGTGCGGCGGGCGCGCTGTCGGAGACCGGAGCCGGATTCGCCATCCAGGCCTCGCTGGGGGTTGTGCTCCTTCCCCACGAGGCCGACAGCGCCGAGCATGCGCTGCAAATCGCCGACCAACGCATGTATGCCAACAAGCGCGGCCGCTCCACCGCCGTACGCAGCCAGACCGGAGAAGTGCTGCTGCGCACGATGCATGCCAAGCAGCCTGATCTCGACCAGCACTCGAGCCAGGTGGCGGAGCTCGCGGGACGCGTGGCCCGGCGAATCGGCATGGGGGGCGAGGAGGTCGACGAGATTTCGGTCGCTGCCCAGCTGCACGACATCGGCAAGATCGGCATTCCCGACGCGATTCTCAGCAAACCGAGCCCACTGAGCGAGAGCGAGTGGGAATTCGTCCGCAACCACACGATCCTCGGGGAGCGCATACTGCACGGCGCTCCGGCCCTGCGTCCGGTGGCGCGGCTGGTCCGCGCCAGCCACGAACGATGGGACGGCGCCGGCTATCCCGACCGCCTCCGCGGTGAGGAGATACCGCTGGGAGCGAGGATCGTGAGCGTCTGCGACGCGTACGAGGCGATGACGGCCGAGCGGGCCTACCGGACGGCGATACCGCCGGCGCGGGCGCGCCAGGAACTTCGGCGCTGCGCCGGCGCCCAGTTCGACCCCAACGTCGTGAATGCCTTCCTGAGCGTAATCGAGTCCGCCGGCGAGGACAGAGAGCCCGATGCTGCGCACGACGCTGCAGCCCACGTCCAAACGCTGCTGGCCACGGCCGGCAGACCCGCCGCCAGCGCCTAGCTATGACGCCGGCGTGGCGTTGTATTGCTCGTCGGTGACGTGCTGGCCCCAGGTGACCGGGCTGCCGCTCTCGTCGACTTCCTGGATGGCGATGTGGGTCATGAAGCGGGTCGGGGCGGCGCCGTGCCAGTGATTCTCGCCGGGGTCGAAGTAGACCCGGTCGCCCGGGCGGATCTCCTCGACCGCTCCGCCTTCGCGCTGGCACCGACCGATGCCTTCGGTGACGTAGATGGTCTGCCCGCAGGGGTGGGTGTGCCAGGCGGTGCGGGCGCCGGGGGTGAAGTGGACGAGCGCGGCGGCGGCTCGGGACGTGGCAGCCGGTGCGGCGATGGCGTCGATGTACACGGAGCCGGTGAACCAGTCGGCCGGTCCGGGGTTGGTGTCGAGCGAGTTCCGGGTGACTTGCATGCTCTTCTCTTCGGTAGTGGGTGATCAGGCGGCGGCGCGCGCCTCAGACGGCGCTAACTCCTCCGGCCGGGCGTCCAGCGGTCATGGCCGCACCATCACCTTGATCGAGTCGCGGTCGGCCATCGCCCGGTACCCGTCCGGCACGCCGTCGAGGTCGACTGTCCGGTCGAAGACCTTACCCGGCTGGATTCGGCCCTCGAGGATGTCTGGCAGCAGGTCGTCGATGTAGGCGCGGACCGGAGCCGGTCCACCGCCGACAGTGATGTTCCGGTAGAACGCGGTTTGCGAGGCGGGCATCATCGTGTCCTGGGGAACGCCCACCCTGCCGACGGCCCCGCCCGGACGGGCGATGCTGATCGCCGTCTCGGTCGACTGGCTCATCCCGACGCATTCGAGGCATACGGTCCCCGCCGCGTTCCAGGCTTGCGGCGCGAGGAAACCCTCCGGCTCCTCGGCAGCTGGGCGATAACCAGCGAGCGCCCCGACTCCACACACGTCAGCGACAGGACGTGATCGCCGTCGCCACTATGCCGGAGGCTGTGTAGGTGCCCTGTGGTCAACAAGCATGATGTCCTCGGCCTCACTGGCAAACAAGTGCAAGCCGAGCCTCTCTGACACCTCTTGACAAACCCTCACCCCCCGCACGCTGTTGCCGAAGCGGTCAAGCCCAGGCGAGAACACGCCCACGCCCATCTTGCCGGGGATCACCGCAATGATCCCACCGCTCACGCCGCTCTTTGCGGGAACGCCGACCTGGTAAGCCCACTCGCCGGCGAAGTCGTACATGCCGCAGGTGTACATCACGCTTAAAACGTCACGGTTAACGCGCCGCGAGAGCACCCGCTCTCCTGTTCGCGGGTTCTCGGCGCCGTTGGCCAGCGTCGATGCCATCACCGCGAGGTCAGCGGTAGTGACTCTGATCGCGCACTGGCGCAGGTAGGCAGCGAGGACCTCCTCGACGTTCCCGCTCAGCATCCCGTCGCTACGCATCAAGTACGCCGTCGCCCGGTTGCGGTCCGCCCCCTCCATCTCCTGCGCAAACACGTCGTCGTCGACGGTCGGCTGGTCGCTGCCCGCAAGGCGACGGACGAGATCCAGCACTCGCTTCGCCTTCTCTTCCGGGCCGTCGCCGCGAAGCAAGGCGGTGACGGCAAGCGCCCCCGCGTTGACCATCGGATTGAACGGTCGCTGGTTGTGCTCATCGAAGGTGATCGAGTTGAAGGCATCTCCGCTCGGCTCGACACCGACGCGTCGCAGGACCGCCTCCCGCCCGCAGTCCTCGAGCGCCAGGGCATACGCAAACACCTTCGAGATCGAGTGCAGCGGAAAGGCGTATTCGTGGTCGCCCGCGTGGTAGAGATCCCCGTCGAGCCCGGCCAACGAGATTCCGAACTGGCTACGCTCGCGTCCGGCGAGCTCCCGCCGGTAGTAGCCGCGGCCTGACTCGTAGTAGTGGGCGACATCGTCGTCGCCCACCGCCGAAGCCCGCCCGTACAACTCATCGAGCCGCTCGTGCACCTGCCGCGCGATCTCGTCAGTCGGCACGCGCCGGCGCCTCGTTTGTCAGCCTCGCCGATCCCGCACGGTCGCCGATCGTAGCGGCTTGCGATTTGATCGGACGGCACGTGGGAGGAGTTGCAACCACCGCTCACCGGCATCTACTCTCGTCGATGCGCACGGAGGCGTCCGAGCAGCGAGGTCCAAGCATGCGCCTTGACGGCATCCACCACATCACCTGCATCACCGCCGACGCACAGGGCAACGTCGACTTCTACGCGCGTGTGCTCGGGATGCGGCTCGTGAAGAAGACGGTGAACTTCGACGCGCCGGACGTCTACCACCTGTATTACGGCGACGAGCGAGGCGCTCCCGGCTCGATTCTGACGTTCTTCGAGTTCCCCGGCGCCGCGCCCGGGCGGGCCGGAGCAGGGATGATCCACCGCCTGCGCTGGCGGGTCGCCTCCGAGGACGCGCTCGGCTTCTGGGCCGAGCGCCTGGCCCGCGAAGACATCGAGTGCGACCGGTACGACGATGACCGGGCCCTCGTGTTCCGCGACCCGGAGGGGCTTTCGCTCGAGCTGGCGGTGCTCGACACCGTCGACGAGCCGCTGCGTGCGGCGGCTGCGGGCATCCCGGCCGAGCACGCGCTGCTGGGCTTCGACGGGGTCCGCGCCTACAGCCACGCCTCAGACCAGGAGGAGCCGATGCTCACCAGCGGGATGGGCTTCACGATGACCTCTACGGGCCACTATCTCCTCGAAGGCGGCCGGCGCCGCGCGACGTATGTGCACGACGAACCGCCGCCCGCTGCCGGGATCCAGGGCGCGGGGACCGTCCACCACATCGCGTGGTGCGATCGCGACGACGAGCATGAGGCGTGGCAGCGGCACCTCCGCGAGATCGGCGCGCGGCCGACCACGATCATCGACCGCCAGTATTTCCTCAGCATCTACTTCCGCGAGCCCCGCGGCGTGCTGTTCGAGCTCGCCACGCCCAGCCCAGGGTTCGCCGTCGACGAGGATCCCGAGCACCTGGGCGAGGGGCTGCGGCTGCCGCCACAGTACGAGCGCCTACGGGATCGTCTGGAGCAGTCGCTGACGCCGCTCCACAACCCCCGAGCGCAACCGGACAGGAGCCAGGCATGAGCCGGCAATGGCCCAGGCTCGACTACGAGCAGTGGAGCCCCACCTGCGACACGCTACACGCCCACGCCCAGGTCATCGGAAAGCTCGCCGCGGCGCTCGCGCCCCCCGAGCCGGAGTTCCAGCACGTCGCCCTGCGGCTGACCGCCCGCGGGTGGGAAACGCTCGCGCTTCCCGCCGCAGACGGCTCCGGAGCGCTCGTGGCGGGCCTCGACCTCCGAGCGCACGAGGCGTTCATCGAGCACAGCGAGGGGCGCACCGCACGTGTGCCGCTCAGCCCTGATCGCGCCGTGGGCGAGGTGACGCAGGACGTGCTCGAAGCCGCCCGGGCGCTCGGCGGAGCGGTCGAGATCAATCCCGCCCCGCAGGAGGTGTGGTGGAGCGTCCCGCTCGACGAGGACCGCGAGCACGCCACCTATGATCGCGACGCCGTGGCGATGTACTTCGCCGTGGTCACGCGGGCCGCACTGGTGCTCGCGGCGTTTCGCGCCCCGTACCGCGGGCGTTCGACGCCCGTAAACGCGTGGTGGGGATCTTTCGACCTGGCGGTGAACCTGTTCTCGGGATCGCCCGCCGACCCGCCCTCCAACGACTTCATCATGCGCAACGCCATGGATGCCCAGGAGGTGGCCGTCGGCTGGTGGCCCGGAGACCCCCGCTATGGCAAGGCGGCCTTCTACGCCTATGCGCATCCGGCCCCGGACGCGTTTCCCGGAGCCGAGCTCTCGCCGGCCGCCGCGCGATGGGACGCAGCCTTGGGCGAATACGTCCTCGACTGGAACGACGTGTGCTCCAGCCCCCATGCGCACGAGACCGCGCTGGAATTCGCGCACTCGGCGTTCCGCCACGCCTGCCTGGTCTGCGAATGGGACGAAGCGCTGCTCGCCAGCGCCGAGGGATCGCCCCCGCCGATCAACTGACGCAGCCGCCCGGCGGACGCTCGCGCGAGACCCTTCCGCGCTCAGTCCTGCTCGCCCTGAGTCGTTCCCGTGGGGGGCTCCGAAGCCATTGCCCCGCCGCCCTCGCTGAGGCCGACGAGAGACCGGCCGGGGGCGTAGTAGCGGCGAAGCCACGTCGCCAGCCCGTCGAGCCCGGGCATCAGCACGCGCTCGGTGATGTTTGCCTGATCGAGCCGCTCGCGGATCTCGGCCTTCGCCTCAGGCAGGATGTGCCAGGCGTGGCAGCAATCCCGGTGCTGCTCGATCCAGTCGTCCATGGTGGCCTCGACGTCGGAGAGCGTGGAGAGCACCGCCGACTGGTTGACGATCCGGTCATCGAGCGACGGCGGCTCGAAGAAGAGCACGAACGGCTCGTCGGTCGTGAGATGGTCGAGCTGCTCGAGCGTGCCCGCGTGCTCCGATAGCAGCTCGGTCGTGAACACCGTGGCGCCCTCCGCCTCGAGTGAATGGCGGAGCGCATCGGGGAGCAGCTGGTGCGCCGCCTCGCAGTCCACCGCCCATACGGTCGCCTCCTGCTCGGGCGATGTCGCGGTGGCGAAGTGCGCGGCGATGAACGGCGAGAACGTCCAATCGAGCAGCCGCGTGGGCAGCCCATGGTGCTGGGCAAGCGAAAGCCAGTCCCACAGCGTTCCTCCCGGTCGCTCCCGGTGGGCGTACTTGCGGAAGTTCCTGATCAGGTGGCGCTCGAGCGCGTGGTAATCGTCGCCGAGGCGGGAAAGGCTGTGCTGGTTCGGGTAGGTCGATCGCGCGAGCCCGCGGAAGACCAGCGAGGAGTGCGCGCTATCGGGGCGAGGGCCTTCCGCGTTCGCGCGCGCGACGGCGTCGTCGAACTCGCGCCACGAGGAGATCTCCGGGATGTCCATGCGCGCGGTTTACCCGATTCCCCGCGGCGGAATGCCGGCGGGCGGCGGCGCGGGCCGGCCGTCCTTGGCGGCGCCGGCCGGCCGTCCTTGGCGGCGCCGGCCGGCCGTCCGGAGGTCCGAGTGCTGACCACTGCCGAGCGGGTTGGGCCTGACTTACGGCCCCCGCTCCCGTAAGGGCCATTGGAACGCGATGCAAGCCGTGACCGCCCAGCCCGGGACCGCGTGGCGGCGGGCGCCACGACTCGTCGCCAGTGATCTTGGAGGAACCATGAGGGACCGACAGGCCGCCGTAGGGAGAAAACGCGGGGAGCGACGCCGGATGCTGAGCGCTCAGACCGCAGCCGCGGTGCTCGGGACGAGCCCGAGCACCCTCGCTCTGTGGGAGGAGCGCTTCGGCTTTCCCGCCCCGGCGGCCTGGGTCGGGGGCAAGCCGCTGTACCGCGAGGAGGCGATCCGCGCCTTGCGCGACGCGCTGGGCAAGGAGCTTTCGATCGCGCTGGCGATCGAGGAGGCGCGCCGGCAGCTCTAACGCCGGCAGCTCTCGCGCCGCCAGCTCTCGCGCCGGTAGCTCACCCGTGCTTCATCCCGTCCGCGGCGGTTCGCGCTGCGTCGTCGGTGGGTAAGCGAACAGCGAATAGACCACGAGAGTAGGAGGCGGCCGTGAGCAACGGCGGTGATTCCAAGTTCGAGGACCTTCAGCGCAACCGCGTGGGGCACGAGGGCAAGCAGCTGACCACCGACCAGGGCGTGCGCGTCGAGCACACCGACGACTCGCTCAGCGCCGGCGACCGCGGGCCTACGCTGATCGAGGACTTCCACTTCCGCGAGAAGCTGACGCGCTTCGACCACGAGCGCATCCCCGAGCGCGTGGTCCACGCCCGAGGCTCGGGCGCCTACGGGACCTTCACCTGCACTGAGTCCCTCGCCGACATCACCGCCGCCGACTTCCTGTCCGAGGCGGGCAGGGAGACCCCTGTGTTCGTCCGCTTCTCGACGGTGGGCGGGTCCCGCGGTTCGGCCGACACGGTGCGCGACGTCCGCGGCTTCGCCACCAAGTTCTACACGCGCGAGGGCAACTACGACCTGGTCGGCAACAACATCCCGGTTTTCTTCATACAAGACGGGATCAAGTTCCCCGACTTCGTGCACTCGGTCAAGCCCGAGCCGCCCAACGAGATCCCGCAGGCCTCCTCCGCCCACGACACCTTCTACGACTTCATCTCGCTCCAGCCCGAGTCGATCCACATGCTGATGTGGCTGATGTCCGACCGGGCGCTGCCCAAGAGCTACCGGATGATGGAGGGCTTCGGCGTCCACACCTACCGGTTCGTCAACCGCGAGGGCAAGGGGACGTTCGTCAAGTTCCACTGGAAGCCCAAGCTAGGCACCCATTCGCTGGTGTGGGACGAGACGCAGAAGATCGCCGGCGCCGATCCCGACTTCAACCGCCGCGACCTGTGGGACGCGATCGAGGCCGGCGAGGGCCCCGAGTACGAGTTCGGCGTCCAGCTCGTGCCCGAGGAGCGCGAGCACGAGTTCGACTTCGACCTCCTCGACCCGACGAAGATCATTCCCGAGGAGGAGGTGCCGGTGCGGATCGTCGGGCACATGGTCCTGAACCGCAACCCGGACAACTTCTTCGCCGAGACCGAGCAGGTCGCGTTCTGCGTGCAGAACGTGGTGCCGGGGATCGACTTCACGAACGATCCGCTGCTCCAGGCCCGGCTGTTCTCCTATCTGGACACGCAGCTGATCCGGCTGGGCGGCCCCAACTTCGTCCAGCTTCCGGTGAACCGCCCGGTGGCGGAGGTCCACCACCACCAGCGCGACGGCTACGGCCAGCACCGGATCGATGTCTCGCCGGTCTCCTACCACAAGAACTCGATCGCCTCCGGGTGCCCGGCGCTGACCGCGTTCGAGGAGGGGGGCTACCGCCATTACCAGGAGCGGGTCGACGGCGCCAAGATCCGCCGGCGCAGCCCCAGCTTCGAGGACCACTACAGCCAGGCCACCCTGTTCTGGAACTCGCTGAGCGACTGGGAGCAGCAGCACATAGTCGAGGCGCTCCAGTTCGAGCTCGGCAAGCTCGAGCGCGAGTACATCCGCGAGCGGATGCTCGAGCACCTGGCCCACGTCGACCACGACCTCGCCGCTCAGGTGGCGGAGGGGCTGGGCCTGACCGCCCCCAGCGAGTCCGAGCAGCGCAACCACGGACGCAGCTCACCCGCGCTCAGCCAGGCCAGCCAGCCCCAGAGCGCCCAGACGCGCAAGGTGGCGGTGCTCGCCGCCGATGGAGCCGACGCCGGACCGCTCGAGCAGGTGCTCGAGCAGCTACGCGCGCAGGGCGCGATCTGCGAGGTCCTGGCCCCGCACGGGGGCACCTTGCATGGCGGGACCAAGGTCGACCGCCCGCTCCAGACGATGGCGTCGGTGCTCTACGACGCGGTGCTCGTCGCCGGCGGGCGCGAGAGCGTCGAGACGCTCCGGGGCAACGGCGCGGCGGTGCGCTACGTGGCCGAGGCCTACAAGCACGCCAAGCCGCTCGGAGCGATCGGCGAAGGCGTCGAGTTGCTCCGCGAGGCGCCCTTTGACGACGTCAAGCTCTCCGACGACGGGCTCATCGACGAGTCTGGCGTGGTGACGCTGGCCAACGGGAATGGCGAGCTCGACGGCTTCGCCGACGCGTTCGCCCGGGCGATCGCTGCCCACCGCCACTTCGACCGCGCAATCGAGGTCGTCCCGGCCTAGGACGCTCAGGATCGGCTCGCGCGCTTCACGGCCGCGGGCGCGCCCGGCCCGGCCCGCCCAGCCCGACACGCCCGGCACGCTCGGCACGCCCGGCCGGGCGACCCTGCCGGCGTCAGCTCTCGGGCGTGCTGCCGTCGTTGTGGATGCAGAGGACCGGCTTGGTGGCGGTCACCCTGCTCTGGCCGGCGGCGTCCTTCGCCGTCGCCGTGAACGTCACGCGGGAGCTCATGGTCATCTGCGGGGTGTTGAAGTCCGCCCGATACCAGGCGAGCTTGCCGTTGTGACCCCGGGCCTTCTTGCACGTGTTGCCCTTCATGCACACCGTCACATGCACCCCGGCCCGCGGCCCGCGGTTCGTGTACACGAACACGCTGACCGTACGCGTGGTCAGCCCGCTGCCGAAGTAGCCGGCCTCCTCGGCCTTGATCTTGGGCTTGCCCGGCTTGCCCGCCCGCGACCGCGCCGAGGCGCCGGCGAACGGCGCCGCGATCAGCAGGATCGCGCCCATAGCGATCAGAAGGGCCGCCGGCACGATGGCGAGCACGCGCGGCCGGCGGCGGGCGTGGCGGATGGCTGAACCGAGCATGGGCGGAGTCTAAACCTCCCGCGTGCGCCGGGCGTCAGCTCTTGTGGGCGACCAGGATCAGCCCGTAGGCGACGACGGCGAGGGCCAGCACGAGCCCCACGCCGGCCAGCGCCGCATACGCCGCAGCGGCCGTGCCACGCCCCGAGCGCCGCATGTCGCTCGAGCGGACCGCTCCCAGGATCACGATCGAGAAGATCAGCGCCACGCTGATCCCGGCCAGGAGCGACGCGTACATCATCTTCGCCAGCTTCCCCGCATCAATCGTGGCCAGGATCATGACGCCGTCGGCGCCGGCGTCGCCTGCTGGACGCGCCGCGCGAACGTCGCCGCGAGGACGGCCAGCAGCGCCAGCGTGATCACGATCGGCCCCGCGACACCGGACCCGAACGCGGTGGTCAACGCGTACACCAGGCCCCCCAGCACGCCCGCCGCGGGAAGGGTGAGGACCCAGGCCAGCACGATGTTCCCAGCCACCCCCCAGCGCACGGCCGAGGCGCGCTTCGCCGCGCCCGCCCCCATGATCCCGCCGGAGATCACGTGCGTGGTCGACAGCGGGTAGCCGACGCTCGAGGCGGCGAGGATCACCGCCGCACCCGCGGCCTGCGCCGAGTAACCCTGCGCCGGGTCCATGCTGATGATCCGCGTGCCGAGGGTCTTGATGATCCGCCACCCGCCGGTGAAGGTGCCGAGCGCGATCGCGCTCGCCGCCGCGATCACCACCCAGTCGGGAACTTGGAAGTGACCGGCGGGGATGGTGCCGTGGGCGATCAGGGCCAGCGTGATCACCCCCATCGTCTTCTGGGCGTCGTTGGTGCCGTGCGACAGCGACAGCAAGCCGCCGGAGACCACCTGCCCGAGGCGAAAGGCCCGGCTCACCGGCCCGGGACGCAGCCGCCCGATCACCCGGTAGATGATCAGGATCGACGTGCCGGCGACGATGAACGCAACCACGGGCGCGACCACCGCCGGCACGATCAGCGACCCGACGATCCCGCTCCCGTTGACCGCCGAGAACCCGACCGCCGCCACCACCGACCCGACCAGGCCGCCGATCAGGGCGTGCGAGGAGCTCGAAGGCAGACCGTAGTACCAGGTGATCAGGTTCCAGCCGATCGCCCCGATCAACCCGGCGAACACCACCGTCATGGTGACCGCGTGCGTCGCGACGAATCCCTTCCCGATCGTCGCGGCCACCTTGAGCGAGATGAAGGCGCCGACGAAGTTCAGGATCGAGGCCACGGTGACCGCTTGCTTGGGTCCGACCGCCCGGGTGGAGATCGACGTCGCGACGACGTTGGCCGTGTCGTGGAAGCCGTTGGTGAAGTCGAACGCCAGCGCGGTCCCGACGACGATGACGAGGATGATGTCGCCGCTCATGACTCAGGCGTTCTTGATCACGATGCCTTCGAGCAGGTAGGCCGCCCGCTCGGTGGCGTCGATCCCGTCCTCCAAGCGCTCGAAGATGTCCTTCCAGCGGATCACAACCATCGGGTCGATCCCCCGCTCGAACAGCGAGGCGATCGCGCCGCGCACGATCCGGTCCCCCTCGTTCTCGAGCCGGTGGACCTCGACCGTCTGCTTTCCGATGTCCTTGAACTCCCGGACCAGCGGGATGGCCGTCTCGATCTGCCGGGCCGCGTCGAGGAGCACGTGGGCCAGGGCCTGGGCCTGGAGCATCGGCGCCTCGATCCTATACAGGCCGAGATAGTCGGCCACCTCCTCGATGAAGTCGACGATATCGTCGAGCGCAGAGGTCAGGCGGAGGATGTCTGCACGGTCGATCGGGGTGACGAACGTCTGGTTGATCCGCCGGATGATCTCGTGGGTCAGCTGGTCTCCATGCTGCTCGCAGATCAGGATCTCCCGCGCCAGGCCCCGCGTCTCCGGGAAGCCGGAGAGCATCTCGTCGAGCAGCTCGGCCGCGCGGACCAGGTTCGTGCCGACCCGCTCGAACAGATCGAAGATCTCCCGGTCGCTACCCCGGAGGAGCCGCCCGATCGACGAGATCGCGCTCATCGCCGGCTGTGAACGAGTTGTGAAACCACCCGGCGCGCACTGTACTCGGCCGAGCAGCGGCAAGCCGGCGTCGGCCCGTCGGCCTTCGGGTAGCTGACTGGCAAGAAGATGCAGCAGCTGAGCAGCCTGGACGCGCAGTTCTTGGCCATGGAGGACGCCGGAAGCTACGGCCACGCCGGCTTCTTCGTAGTTTGCGACCCGGCAGGCCGGCCCCCCAGCCGCGAGGACGTCTGCGGCATCGTGGCGGAGCGCATCCATCAGGTGCCGCCATATACCCGGAGATTGGCCCCGGTCCCGCTGCGGCTGGACCATCCCTACTGGGTGGAGGATTCCGAGTTCGACGTCGCCTTTCACGTCCGGGAATCGGCCGTCGAGCCACCGGGGGACCGGCGGGCCGTGGCCGATCACGTGGCCCGGCTAATCGCCACCCCGCTCGAGCGCTCCCGGCCGCTGTGGGAGCTGCACCTGATCCACGGCCTCGAGCAGGGCCGGGTCGGCCTGCTCCACAAGTTCCACCACGCCCTGGCCGACGGCATCTCGGGCGTCGAGATCATGGACGTGTTCGTCGACTCGAGCCCCGACGGGGACCGGATCTCGACACCGCGCGAGCGCCGGCCGGCACCCGACCCGCCCGGGGGCCTCGAGATGCTGGCCCGCGGCCTCGCCGGGGTGCCCCGACAGACCGTCCGCGCGGTTCGCGCGCTCCCGACCGCGCTCCCGAACCTGACCGATATCCCCGGCGCGTCGGCGATCCCCGGAGTCGGCATGCTCCAGCGGCTCTCCTCCACGCCGCCGGCGCCGCCGGATACGCAGGGGCCTCCCCCGCGTACGCGCTTCAACCGCAAGCTGGCCGACGAGCGTCGCTTCGCCTACGGCGCGATCTCGCTGCCTGCGCTCAAGGCGGTCAAGGACCGTGCCGGCGTCACCTTCAACGACGTCGTGGTGACCGTGTGCGCCGGCGGGCTCAGGCGGTGGCTGATGGAGCTGGACGAGCTCCCGGACGCGCCGCTGCGCGCGCTCGTCCCGGTCTCGGTTCGCACTCAGGAGCAGCGCCGTGCGTTTGGCAACCGCATCTCGGCCATCGTCGTACCGCTCCCCACCCACGAGCCCGACCCGCGCCGGCGGCTCCAGAAGGCCCACGAGGCGCTCACCGCGGCCAAGAAGCGCCAGCGCGCGCTCCCGCCCGGGCTCCTCACCGACGCCGGCAACTTCCTCCCGCCGGCGGTGTTCGCCCAGGCCTCGCGGATGACTGGGGAGATCGCCGCCCGGATCGCGCCGCCGGTCAACCTGATCGTCTCGAACATCCCGGGTCCGACCGAGCCGTTGTACTGGCACGGCGCGCGGGTCGAGTCCTACCACCCGTTCACGGTGATCATGGACGGCATCGGCCTCAACGTGACCGCGATGAGCTACCTGGACGGCGTCGGCTTCGGGATGGTCAGCGACCAGCACGATATGTGGCCGGTGATGGAGGGCATCCAGGCCTCGCTGGACGAGCTGGCTTGATGGGGCGGCAGCCCGGATGAGCCGCTCACCGTGGGACCTGGGCGAGCTCCCGCCTCCCGCGATCCCGCTGCCGGACACATTCGAGGGCTTCCTCGACCTCGAGTGGCTCGAGCTCACGCCCGCCTCGGCGCGGGTTCGGTTCGACGTGCGCCAGAACCTCAAGCAGCCCATGGGCCTGCTCCATGGGGGGATCTACTCGGCCGTAGCGGAGACCGTGGCGTCGGTGGCCACCGCCGCCGCGGTGTGGCGCAGCGGGCTGGCCGCCTCGGGCCTCAGCAACTCGGCGAGCTTCCTGCGGCCGGTCACCCAGGGTGGCGTGGACGTCCGCGGCCGGATGCGCCATCACGACGAGCGCGAATGGTTCTGGAGTCACGAGTTCCGCGACGAGCAGGAGCGCCTGTGCGCACTGGTGGACGTGACGATCGCGGTGCGACCGCGGCGCGCTGATTGAACTTGGCTCGTCAAAAACAAGGGGGGGTACCCCGATGCGCATAGCTCCGGCACGGGATATGTTGCGCGCCACGGCGCCGTGAATGCAGCGCATGCGCTGATGGCGCGGCGGATCAAGGTCGCAGGGGACAGCTGGGGGTCAAGATGGAGAACAGGGCGCGCATCCTTCGAATCAGCGCGGGGCGGCTGGGGGCCTGGCGGCTGCTCGTCGCCGCCGCCGCGCTCGCGGCCGTGCTCGCGCTCGCGCCCCGGGCCCTGGCATTGAGCTGGTCAAGCGCGAAGAGCATCTCTGGCACCGACCAGGTCAACGGCCAGGCGGATCTGGCGATGGACGCCGCCGGCGACGCGGTCGCCACGTGGGTCGGCGTCGACGCCGCCGCCGGAACCGAGGATGTGCGCGCCTCGGTCAGGCCCGCCGGCGGCCAGTTCGGCGCGCCGGTCACGCTCGGCAGCTCGGATCAGGGCGGCGGCGGCCTGACGATCAACTCCCAGGTCGCGATGGACTCGGCCGGGGATGCGATCGTGATCTGGCAGAACAACCCGACCGGAAACGAGGAGGATGTGTTCGCGTCATATCGCCCGGCCGGCGGGTCGTTCGGCAGCCCGGTCGAGGTCGGGGCCGGCGTCGCCCCGGCGGTGGCGATGGACTCGGCCGGCGACGCCTTCGTGCTCTCCAGCCAGCAAGATCCCGGCGTGATCTGGGTCGCCCAACGCCCCGCGGGCCACAACAGCTCGTTCTCGGCCCCCCAGAACGTGGGCTACGGCTACTGTTGCGCCAAGGCCAATCTCGCGGCCAGCCCCAACGGCCGCGCGATCGTCGCCTTCGTGAGCGACTTCTCCAACAAACTGGAGGCGACCACCACCGCGGCCCCGGGGCAGACGTTCGGATCTGCCGTGACGATCGCGTCCTTGGGGGGAAACGACACCTACACGGGCGCGGCGATCGATGACAACAGCGATGCCGCGGTCGGATTCGAGAGCTACCAGAGCTCCACCGGCGAATTTACCTCCGAGGTCGCCAGCGCCGACGGCGGCGGGGCGTTCGGTGCCCCGGCACCGGCTGGCCCCGCGGGCGAGACGAGCTTCGGGGCGCTGGCGATCGACGCGCAGCGGGAGACGATCCTCACCTTCGATGACGACGCGAGCGGGTCAGGCCAAGGCTTGGCCTACGCGGTCCGCAGCCCCGGCGCCGGCTTCAGCTCCGCCAGGACGATCGCCGGCGGCTCGGGCCCGCTCTACGGCTCGACCTTTCCGGCCACGGCCAGCAACATCGAGGGGGCAAGCGGCGACACGCTCTACTCGTGGACATTTGGCAACAGCGGAGACGTCAAGGTATCCGTCCGTCCGCCCGGCTCCAGCTTCGCCGCGCCGGCCGACCTCGGTGAGATCGGCGCCCCCGACGCGGACGCGATCGACAAGCTTGGCGACCAGGCCGTCCTGCTGTCGACCCAGACTTACCCGCCGGGCGGCGACACCAACGCCGTGTACGCCTCGGTTACGTGCAGCGGCAGCTGCCCGTCGAGCAGCAACGGCGGCTCCGGGGGCAGCGGCGGCTCAGGGGGCAACGGCGGCTCGGGCGGCCACGGCGGCTCCGGCGGCGCGCACCACCCGGTCGTGCAGACGCTCAAGGCCGGGGTTAACCACCGCAAGCATTCGGCGAGCCTCCGCTTCAAGGCCAGCGGCGCGTCCAAGCTCCAGTGCGCGCTGGTCTCGGACAGGGGCAAGCACCACAAGGCTCCTCGCTACAGCGCGTGTCACTCGCCGAAGGCCTACAGGAACCTGCACGGCCGCTACACCTTCTACTTGAAGGCGGTGAACGCGCACGGTTCGGCGGTGCGGAGGCTCACGTTCAGCGTGTGACCCTCGCCTGACAACGGAGCCTTTAGAGGCGGTCGACGCGGGTAGGAACAACGGCGTTTCCGACTGCGAGCCAAAGGAGCCGTCATGCCCACCACCTCCGAGCTGATCATCGACCGTCTACTGGAGTGGGGCATCGACACTTACTACGGGTTGGCCGGCGACGGAATCAACGGCTTCTTCGAGGCGCTGCGCCTCCGGCGCGAGAAGATCCGCTTCGTCCACGTCCGTCACGAGGAGGCCGGCGCGCTGGCTGCCGTGGGATACGCGAAGTTCACCGGCCGCCCCGCCGTGTGCGTATCGACCGCCGGCCCCGGCGCCATCCACATGCTCAACGGCCTCTACGACGCCAAGCTGGAGGGGGCTCCGTTGATCGCGATCACCGGCATGCCCTACCACGACATGGTGGGCACGCATTTCCTTCAGGATCTCAACCAGGATTACGTATTCGGCGACGCGTGCGCGTTCAATCAGCGCGTCAACGGCCCGGCGCACGCGGTCAATGTCACCGACCTGGCCGTCCGCTCCGCGCTCGCCCACCGCGCGGCCGCGCACATCGCGATCTCGATCGACATCCAGAGCTGGGAGCTCGACGAGGACATGATCTCGGACAAGAACATCCCGCAACACACGTCGATCAGTCGCGACGACCATGTCACGGTCCCGGTCCGCGCCGAGCTCGAGCGGGCGGCCGCCACCCTGCGCGGCAAGCGCAAGGTCGCGATCATCGCGGGCGCGGGCGCGCGCGGCGCGGGCGAGGAGCTCGAACGGGTGGCCGAGACCCTCGGGGCGCCGATCGCCAAGGCCGCGCTGGGCAAGGACGCGGTGCCCGACGACTCCCCCTACACAACGGGCGGAATCGCGTTCGCCGGCACCCGCCCGAGCCAGGAGGCGCTCGAGACGTGCGATGGGCTGCTGATCGTCGGATCCTCCTCCACCTACTACGACTTCTGGCCCGAGCCCGGCCAGGCCGCCGCCGTGCAGATCGACGACCGCGCCGAGCGCATCGGGCTGCGCTATCCGGTCGACGTCGGGCTCGTCGGGGACGCGAAGGCGACGCTGGCCGAGCTCGCCGAGCTACTCGACCGAAACGACGACCGCTCCTTCCTCGAGCACGCGCAGGAAGGCATGCGCCGGTGGTGGGATCTCATGGACAAGCAGGGCGCAGAAGGCTCGACGCCGATGAAGCCGCAGGTCGTCACCCACCATCTCGAGCAGCTCCTGGCCGACGACGCGATCGTGTGCGGCGACGCCGGCACGACCACGATCTGGCAGGGCCGGATGAAGCTCCGCCGGGGCCAGAGCTTCTCGTTCAGCGGGACCAACTGCTCGATGGCCGCCTCGGTGCCCTACGCCATGGGGGCCCAGATGGCCTACCCCGACCGGCAGGTCATCGCGTTCGTCGGCGACGGCGCGATGAGCATGCTGATGGGCGATCTGGCCACGCTCGCCCAGCACAGGCTGCCGGTCAAGGTCGTGGTCATCAATAACTTCAGCATCGCGCTTATCTTCTGGGAGCAGATGGCCTTCCTGGGCAACCCGGAATACCTGTGCGACCTGTCGGAGATCGACTTCGCGCAGGTCGCGCAGGGCTGCGGGCTGAAGGGAATCCGGGTCACCGACCCGGGAGATTGCGGCGACGCCCTCGAGCAGGCGCTCGCCCACGACGGCCCGGCGCTGGTCGATTGCGTCGTCGATCCGGAGGAATCTCCGCTCGGGGAGACGCTCAAGCCCGCCCAGGCCAAGCACCTCGTCGACGCCCTGGCCAAGGGAACGCCCGGAGCGCGCGAGAAGGCGCGGCTGCTCCTCCAGGAGGACCGCGTCGCCATCTCGCCCGGCCTTCAATCGGTCCGGGACGAGCTGGCCGGGCTCCTCGACGGCGCCTGAGCTCAGCGGGTCAGGCCGGCCAGGAGCTGTCCCGCCGCGGCGTTGAAGCGGACCAGATCGCCGTACGGCCGGGCGACCAGCATCGCGCCCTCGAGCGTGCACAGGATGCTCTGCGCCATGTCATCGACCGACCCGTCGACCCGCAGCGTGCCGTCCGCGGTCCCCTCACTGAGTAGCGCGGCGAGCCACCGCTGGTTCTCGTCGAAGAAGTCGATCACCGCGGTGCGCATCGACCCCGGCAGGGTCTGGTACTCCGCCGCCAGCACGCCGCACATGCACATGCGCTTGCCGCGCAGCACGTCCGCGTACAGGCCGGAGTACGCCTCGAGCTTGGCGCGCGCGGTCGGAAGGTCCTTGTCGATCCCGGCCAGCGCCTGCGCGAAGCGCTCCGCGTAACGGGTGATCAGCGCCTGCCCGAGCTCCGCCTTGCCGGGGAAGTGGTAGTGCAGGCTCGCCTTCGTGATCCCCAGCTCCGACGCGATGTCGGCATAGCTGAAGTTGTTGAAGCCGCGCGTCTGCAGGAGGCGCTCGGCGATGTCGAGGATGCGCTCAGCCGTGCCGGGCTCGCGCCGGCGGCGAGCACGCGCAGCGCCCGCCGGTTCGCTCGTGGCGCCGTCGCGCCCTGCGCCGGCAGGCTCTCTCTTCGGACGGGTCGTGCTCATCGGTCAGATTTTTTCCTGGTCGGGGCTTGACATCTTACCTACCTGAAGGTAGGTTACCACCGCTGCCGCTTACCTACCAGTAGATAGGCATAAATTCTACTCTCGGGGCCGCTTGGCGCGGCGGGCCTCGATCACTAACCCACAGGAGGGGCCATGAGCACCATCACCAGCGAGACGTTTGATCTCGACCGCTTCGCGCACGCCGCCGAGGAGCGCGATGCCGCCACGCAGCTGTCGATGTACGGACCTGGGGCTACGGTGACGATCACCGACAAGGTCTCTCAGCCGGGGACGCCCCGAGTGCTGAGCACGCGCGAGGAGATCCAGGCCTGGCTCGAGGACATGTACGCCCGCGACATGACCCACAAGGTCCAGCACAGGGTCAAGGACGACACGGGCGCGGCGTACACGCAGGCTTGCCTCTATCCCGACGGCACCAACGTGCTGTGCGCGACCGTGATCGCGCTCCAGGACGGCAAGATCTCCGATCAGGCCGTCGTTCAGGTGTGGGACGAGGCGTAGGCCATGTCGGCGACGGCGCAAATCGATCAGGCGAGCCTGGATGAGTTCATGGGCCGCTTCGTCGGCGATCTCGGGGCGGTGATGAGCGCCTCTCTGGTCGTGATCGGCGACCGCCTGGGCCTTTACCGGGCCATGGCCGATGGGCAGCATCTCGGTGCCGAGGAGCTCGCCGATCGGACTCAGACCGATGCCCGGTACGTACGGGAATGGCTCTCGAACCAGGCCGCCGGCGGCTACGTCACCTACCACGCCGAGGAGAATGCGTTCTCGCTGTCGCCCGAGCAGTCGCTCGCCCTGGCGCAGGAAGACAGCCCCGCGTTCGTCCCGGGCGCGTTCCAGGTCGCCACCGCGGCGATCAAAGACGAGGAGAAGGTCGCCGAGGCATTCACGAGCGGGCGGGGCGTCGGATGGCACGAGCACAACCACGACCTGTACACCGGCACCGAGCGCTTCTTCCGGCCCGGCTACGCGGCGAACCTCGTGTCGGCGTGGATCCCGGCGCTCGAAGGAGTGGCGGCCAAGCTCGAGGCCGGCGGCCGGGTGGCC
Organism: uncultured Solirubrobacterales bacterium; assembly: GCA_963818675.1. Classification (GTDB taxonomy): domain Bacteria; phylum Actinomycetota; class Thermoleophilia; order Solirubrobacterales; family Solirubrobacteraceae; genus Palsa-465. Next base: position 3,377,105 of record CAWFTE010000002.1, on the reverse strand, counting down.
GACGTGGGTTGCGGTCACGGGGCGTCCACGATCCTGATGGCGCAGGCCTTCCCCCACTCGGAGTTCACCGGCTTCGACTACCACACCCCGTCGATCGAGCACGCCCGCGAGGCGGCCCGAGCGGCCGGCGTCGAGGACCGTGTGCGCTTCGAGGTGGCGCCGGCAAAGGGATACCCGGGAAGCGGCTACGACCTCGTCACGATGTTCGACTGCCTGCACGACATGGGCGATCCGGTCGGGGCCTCCGCGCACGTGTTGCGGACGCTCGACCCGGAAGGGACCTGGATGATCGTCGAGCCCTACGCCGGCGATCGGCTCGAGGACAACCTCGGCCCGGTCGGCCGGGTGTTCTACGGGGCCTCGACGCTGATCTGCACGCCCGCCTCCCGCGACCAGGAGGTCGGCCTGGCCCTGGGCGCGCAGGCTGGAGAGGCCCGACTGCGCGAGGTGGTGAGCGCCGGAGGCTTCACCCGCTTCCGCCGCGCCACTGAGACGCCGTTCAACCTGGTGCTGGAAGCGCGCCCGTAGGGCGTGTGTCGGGTCGCGCCGGCGGCTTGGGCGCCGCCGGCGTGATCCGCCCACCAGGCGGCCGGGACGTGGCCCGGCCGCCGCGGGCCACCACCGATTAGGACTGCTTCACGGCGGAGATGTCGAGGGCGAGGTTGACCTTGTCGCCCACGAGCATGTTGCCGCTCCCGAGAGCCTGGTTGAACTTCATGTCGTAATCGCCGCGCGAGAGCTGGCCGGTGACCTCCAGGCCCACCCGCTCGTTGCCCCACGGGTCGATATCCGTTCCCTGGACCTCCGCATGCAGGACGATCTCGTTCGTGATCCCGTGGATGGTCAGCCGGCCGGTGATCCGGAACGTCTCGTCGTCGAGCGCCTCGATCTTGGTCGACTCGAACGCGATCTCCGGATACTGCGCCACGTCGAAGAAGTCGGGCGAGCGCAGGTGATCGTCCCGCTGGGACTCGTTGGTGTCGACCGAGTGGGCCTTCACGGCGCCGTAGGCCTTCGCGCTCGACAGATCCTCGCCGATCTCGAGGCCGCCCTCGAACTCGTTGAACTCGCCACGGACCGTGGCGATACCCATGTGCTTGACCGAGAAGCCGACGGCCGAATGGGCAGCGTCGACGCTCCACGTGCCGGTCGGGATGGCGGAAATGGTGGTGGTGCTCATCGATCGCTCCTTCTGGAACCAGGAGGCGCCGGCCCGTGGGGCCCGGCCTCGCTCTGTCAGATTAGTTGCGTACACAAGCATAGCAGATAGTTGTCGGCTCAATCACACCGGGTGCGCGATGATCCTCCGCCGGGCGCCGAAACCCGCCGGAGCGGGACCGCCGGGGCGCCGGAACCCGCCGGCGCGGGACCGCCGGGGCGCCGCAACGAGACCCAAGGAGACCCCGTGGCAGACCTCGAATACGACGTGACGGACGGCGTAGGCACGATCTTGCTCAACCGCCCCCGCCGCAAGAACGCCTTCACGCTCGAGATGGTCGACGAATGGGCGGCCGTGCTACGCGCCGCGCGGACCGACTCCGATGTCCGCGCGCTGATCCTGACCGGCGCCGGCGACGCGTTCTGCTCCGGCGGAGATCTGGCCGCGATCGCCCCGCGTGGAGCCCCGCCCATGGAGGTCAAGCGCAGCCTGACCGACCGGATCCACCGGGTGGCGCTGGCGCTCGAGGACCTCGACAAGCCGGTGATCGCCGCGGTCAACGGCGTGGCGGTGGGCGCCGGGATGGACATGGCGTTGATGTGCGACATCAGGCTGGCGGCTCGGTCGGCCCGGTTCTCCGAGGGCTACATCAAGGTGGGGCTCGTTCCCGGCGACGGCGGTTGCTACTTCCTGCCTCGGCTGGTCGGGCCCGGAAGGGCACTCGAGCTCCTGCTCACGGGCGACTTCGTGGATGCCGAGGAGGCCGAGCGGATCGGGCTCGTCAACCACGTCTACGACGACGACCGGCTGGCCGATGAGGCCGCTCGGCTGGCGCGGCGCCTAGCCGACGGGCCGCCGATCGCGGTGGCGATGATCAAGCGCGCGGTCTATCAGTCGATGAACTGCGACCTGCGCACGGCGCTCGATCTGATCTCCTCGCACATGGCCGTGGCCCAGTCGACGCGCGACTCGCGCGAGGCCTATGAGGCCTTCGCCGAGAAGCGCCCGGCCACGTTCGAGGGGAAATAGTGCCCACGGAGCGGCCAATAACGGGCGATTGCGGCTAAAACCGCCCGTGCGCGCTGCCGATAGCCCCTTCAGTGAAGACGAACGTCAGCAGTTTGGCCCGGCCGGCGCGCCGAGCCCGCGAGCACCTGCCCGTACGGGCAGCGATCGCGGTGTGGCTGACCTACGCCCTGGCCGGTCCGCTCTGCCTCGTGCTCGCGCCCTCCGAGCGTCACCACGTCGCGGTGGTGATCGCGTGCAGCGGCGTATCGCTGGCCTGGGCGGCGCTGGCGGCGTGGCTGCCTAACGAAGACCGGTTCGCGTTCCTATATTCGGTCGGGACGTTGGCCGGGATCGTCCTGGTATCGGTGTCCGTGGCCGCCACCGGAGGCGCGAACTCGCCGATGCGTACGTGCACCCTGCTGATGGTGGCCTACGCGGCCGTATTCCTGCCCCGGCGCGGCGGGGTCGCGTTGATGAGCGTCGCGGTGGCGAGCAACCTGCTCCCGCTGCTCTATGACGCCCACGCCCTCGCCGATCCAGCGCTGGCCTCCGCGATCGTACGAACCGTGGTCCTCGGCGTAGGGGGCGTGACGGTCATGCTGGTGAGCCGCCGGCTGTCGACCACGCTCGCGGTCGAGGCAGAGCGCCTCAAGACGGTGGTGGCGCTGCACCGCGAGGTGGAGCAGACCGAGTTCGACGTCGTCGAGGTCGTGCTCGGGATCCTCGAGCGGGCGCGGACGCTGCTCGGCGCCAGCGCGGCCAGCGCGGGCATCCTCGAGGGCGACGCCATCGTGTATCGCTACCGCACCGGCCCGGGCCGAGATAGCGGGACGCTGATCTACACCCCCAAGGACGCCAGCTTGTCCGGGATCTGCCTGCGCAGCGGCGAGCCCACGTTCTGCGATGACTCCGAGTTCGACTCGCGCGTGGACAAGGCCGCGTGCCGGGCCCAGGGGCTGCGTTCGATGATCATCGTGCCGCTGCGCCACCGGGGCAAGATCGTCGGCGTGCTCAACATCAACTCCCCTCAGCCCCGAGCCTTCGGGCCGGGCGACGTCGTCACGGTCGAGCTGATCGGCGGCGCGATCTCAGCCGCCTACGGGCACGCGGTCGACATCGCTGCCAAGCAGCGCCTGCTCACCGAACTCGAGGGCACAGTCTCCGAGCTGCAGGCGACCGAGCGGAAGCTGAGCCACCAGGCGCTGCACGACCCGCTGACCGGCCTGCCCAACCGCACTTTCTTCCTCGACCGCCTTCAGATCGCGCTGGAGCGCCACGGGCGGGAGAACACCGCGGTTCTGTTCGTCGACCTCGACGGCTTCAAGCTGATCAACGACAGCCTCGGCCACGGCACGGGCGACGCGCTCTTGATCTGGGCCGCGGACCGGATCAAGGACTCGCTGCGCACCGAGGACATCGCGGCGCGCCTGGGCGGCGACGAGTTCGCGATCATCTGCACCGCACCCTCCCCCACCGCGGCCGCCGAGCGCGTGGCCAGGCGCCTGAGCGAGTCCTTGTCTGCGCCGTTTCGGATCGCGGAGCGGGACGTCTTCGTCACGGCCAGCGTGGGCATCGCCGCGGGCGGCGAGTCGGCCGGGGAGCTGCTGCGCGAGGCCGACGTGGCGATGTACCACGCCAAGCTGACGGGCAAGAACCGCTTCGCCACCTTCAGCCCCGACATGCACGCCGCGCTCAGCACCCGAATCGAGCTCGAGGCGCCGGCGCAGAAGGCGCTCGCGCGCTAGTCCGCCCGCCGGCCGCCGCCCGCCGCCGCCGCCCGCCGATTAGGATGATCGGGTGGGCTCAAACCTCGAGCTGCACCTCTTCTCGAGCGGCACGCTCGCGCTCAACGGCGCCGAGGTCCCGGTCCCGTTCTTCCTGATCCGCCATCCAGAAGGTGACGTCCTCGTCGACGGCGGCAATCCGCTGGTGGTCGCGCGCGACTATCGAGCCCACTGGGGCCCGCTGGCGGACATGTTCGAGGTCGACATGACCGAGGAGCAGCACTGCGTCGAGCAGCTACGCGGGATCGGTGTCGAACCGGAGTCGATCCGCCACCTCGTCCAGACCCACCTCCACATGGACCACACCGGCGCCCTCGGCCACTTCCCCGACGCCACGGTCACCGTGCACGCCCGCGAGCTGGAGGCCGCCCGGGCCGAGCCGGCTCCGGTGGGCGCGGGCTATGTCCACGCCGACTACGACCGGCCCGAGCTGCGCTGGCGGACGATCGACCGCGACCTCGACCTCTTCGGTGACGGCACGATCCGGCTGCTCGAGACCCCCGGCCACGCGGCCGGGCACACCTCGATCCTCCTCACGCTCGGGCAGACCGGGCCCGTTCTGCTCACCGCCGACGCCGTCGACAATCGCGACCAGTGGGAGGGGCGGCTGCGCCCGCGCGGGCTGTTCTCCCGCGAGCAGGCGGCACGCTCGCGCGAGCGACTGCGCGCCCTGGCCGACGAGACCGGCGCGCTGCTCGTGCTAGGCCACGATGCCGAGAACTGGGCATCGCTCGAGCACAGCTACGCGTAGCTGGAGACCTGCAGGCCGAGCAGCCGCAGTCCGGCCACGAGCTTGGCCCTCCCCCGCCGGGCACGAGCCTTGGCGGCGGGCACTGCCGATGAGGGCACCGGATCCCCGGCGTGCGCCTTCTCGACGTCGCTCGCAAGCGCCGAATAGCCGCCGGCGATCAAGCTGAGGCCTTTGATGATCTCGGCCTTGGCGCGGCGTCCCCGCCCGGTCGAGGCGCGCTGATGCCCGATCGCCCGCGCCAGCCTGCGGAGGTCGCCCACCTCGTGACCCAGCGCGCGGACCACCGGCCGGGCCTGGTGGTTGTGGTTGTAGGCCTTGACCGCCTTTGCCACCGCGGCCTCGTCGGAGGCGATGTGCGGGTTGGCCGCCACGAACGTCGCGGCGATGCCGGCGTCACTGGCCTGAGCGGCGCTGACCGGCGCGGCGCACAGGCCGATCGCCACGATCATCAACCACGCGCGGACCACTACCCGCAACATACCGGTCAGGCGCGGCTCACCAGCTTGAAGAACTTGCTGCCCTCGCCGGTTGCCTTCTCCTCCTGGTAGAGGAAGAGGAGGTCCTCCCCGTCGAACTTGCAAAACCACTCGTCCCACTCGATGTGCTCGAGCGGCTCCTCGCCCGCGCGCTCAGGAAAGTCGATGCGGAGCACGGCGACTCCGTCGTCTGACTCGGAGTCGCGCAGGGTGGCGGGCACGCCTGCGCGCTCCTCGACCCATTGCCGGATCGTGTCGTGATCGGTCGTGCGCTTGGTCTCGGCAGTCATGGCCGGCGATGATCCGCGCCTCAGCGCTGCAACACCGCGCGCACCGACTGCTTGACCGAGCGCGTCGAGGCCAGTACGGCGGTGGGCTCGTAGCCGCAGTGGGCCATGCAGTTGTCACACCGCGGATCGCGGCCGCGGCCGTAGGCATCCCAGTCGGTGGTCTCGAGCAGCTCCCTGTACGTGCCGACGTATCCGTCGGCCATCAGGTAGCACGGCCGCTGCCAGCCGAACAGCGAGTAGCTGGGGATCCCCCACGCGGTGCAGCCGAAATCGACCTTGCCCTCGAGGAAGTCGAGGAACAGCGGCGAGTGATTGAGCCGCCAGCGCCGGCGCCGCCCACCGGCGAACGCCTCCCGGAACAGCTCGTGCGTCTGCTGCACGCCCAGGAAATGCTCCTGGTCGGGCGCCTTCTCGTACGCGTAGGCGGGCGAGATCATCATCTGATCGACGCCCAGCTCGTCGTTGAGGAAGTCGAGCACCGCGCGCACGTTGCTCGGCGTGTCGTGGGTGAAGAACGTCGTGTTCGTCGTCACCCGGAAGCCCCGCTTCTGGGCCGCGCGGATCGCCGACACCGCCTTGTCGAACACCCCGTCTCGGCATACCGACTCGTCGTGGCGCTCCCGCAGCCCGTCCACGTGCACCGCCCATGCGAAGTACGGCGAAGGCTCGAAGCGGTCGAGCTTCTTCTCCATCAGCAAGCCGTTGGTGCACAGGTACACGAACTTCTTGCGCGCGATCAGCTGGCGCACGATCTCGTCGATCTCGGGATGGATCAGCGGCTCGCCGCCGGCGATCGAGACCATCGGCGCGCCGCACTCCTCGATCGCCCCGACCGCCTGATCGACGGGCATCCGGCGGCGCAGGATGTGATCGGGGTGCTGGATCTTTCCGCACCCCGCGCACTCCAGGTTGCACTGGAACAACGGCTCGAGCTCCACCAGCAACGGGAACTTCTCGCGCCGGCGCAGCTTCTGCTCGAGCAGATACGCGCCGATGCGCGCCGACTGTCTAAGCGGAACGGGCATCAGTCATGACTCCTTGCCGATCTGGCCTCCGGGGGAAGCTTGAAATGAACATCCTCACTCGCCACGACGCGCTCGGACACGGTGGCCCCGCCCAGCCCGTCCAGCGCCCGGATCACACCCTCCACCAACGACTCGGGCGCGGACGCGCCCGCGGTCAGCCCCACTCGGCGCGCGCCCACAAGCGCCTCCGGCGGGATCTCGGCCGCCCCTTCCACGAGCAGCGCCGGACACCCAGCCCGGTGCGAGACCTCGACCAGCCGCCGCGAGTTCGACGAGTTCTCGGACCCCACCACGAGGATCACGTCGCATTCGCTCGCCAGGGCCCGAACCGCATCCTGGCGGTTCTGCGTCGCGTAGCAGATGTCGCTCGAACGCGGCCCCGCGGCCGACGGGAACCGCTCCCGCAACGCATCGACCACCACCGCGGCGTCATCCACCGCCAGCGTCGTCTGCGTCAGGTAGGCCACTCGCTCGGGGTCGCGCACATCGAGGCGAGCGACCTCCTCCGCGCTCTCGATCACCCGCATCCGCCCTGGGGCCTCGCCGAAGGTCCCTTCGACCTCCTCGTGACCCTCGTGCCCCACCAGGACGATGTCGAAATCCGAATTCGCGAACCGGCGGGCCTCGGCGTGCACCTTGGCCACGAGCGGGCAGGTGGCGTCGATCACGTCCAGGCCGCGCTCCGCCGCCCGGGCGCGCACGGCCGGCGAGACGCCGTGGGCCGAGAAGATCACGGTTGAGCCCTCGGGGACCTCGTCCACCTCGTCGACGAACACCGCGCCGCGCTCCTCGAGCGACGCCACCACGTGAGTGTTGTGGACGATCTGCTTGCGCACGTAGATCGGGGCTCCGCGGTCCTCGAGCACCCGCTCGACGATCTCGACCGCCCGCTCCACGCCGGCGCAAGACGCCCGCGGCGCGGCCAGCACCACGTCCCGCGGGCCAAGCGCTCGCGTCCACTCCTCAACCAGCGCGCACGCTCGCCGCAGCGCGCGGTAGGCGATGGCGGCGCCCGCCACCGTCCGCAGAGGGCGGTGAAGCTCCCAACGATCGGTGTCGACCACGACCCGCAGGGTGACGAGGGGCCGCGCGCGGGCCGCCGGAGCCAGCCACGCCGATTCCATGTCCACGGCCAACGCGCCCGTCCGCTGCAGGGCCCGCCGGCGCTCGCCGAGCACGAGCCGCTGGCTCGAGGCGATCGGCCCGACGCGCACGCGCAGGCCGCCGCGGCGCAGCACGCCGGCGAGAATCGTCGGATCGTCGCAAACAGTCGTGCCGGTGGGACCCCGGAGCTCGCTCGCAAGCACCACGTCGCCCGGCTCCAGCGAAGGGTCGAGCCCTCCGCAGAAGCCGGCGATCAGCACCGCCCGCCCGCCGGTGTCGGAGGCCAGCCGGGCCGAGCGGGCCGCGCGGCGAGGGCCCATGCCGATCTGATGGACCTCGGCCCACGGCGCCCCGGAGCGAACCGCCCGGGCCTCCACCGACAGCGGCGCCAGCACCACGATCTCGCCCTCGGGCTGAAGCGAGCTCGCCGCGCTCATGCCGGCCGTCCCACCAGCGGGGCCGCCACATTTCCGTTCCGCGTCACCGCGGGCATCGGTGCCGGCGCCACCTGGAGCGCCTCGCGCGCCGCGGCGTGGCCGCTGCGCACTGCGCCCTCCATCGTGGCGGGCCATCCGGTGTCGGTCCACGCGCCCGCGAGCACGAGCCCGGGCAACTCGGTCCGCGCCGGCGGACGCAGCTCGCGCACCCCCGGAGCGGCGCGGAAAGTGGCCGAGTGCTCGCGCGTGACGAAGAAGGTCTCGACCGCCGCCTCGCTCGCCGCGGGGAGGAGCTCGGCCAGCGCCGGCAGGTAGCGCGCCCGCAGGTCGTCCGCGGTCGCCGCGATCTCATCGTCGGCCGCCGACAGCGAGACGACCAGGTACTGCCCGGGCTGAAGACCGGCGCTCTCGGTCCGGTCGAACACCCACTGCACGGGCGAGTGCACTCCGGCCGCGAACGGAACGTCGAGCACCCGGCGGTCGTAGCGCACGTGGAGGTTGACGATCGGCGAGCGGCCGAGCCGCGCGAAGATCCGCCGGTCGACCCCGGCCGACGGCGGCAGCAGCCGGGCCGCACGATCGACGGGCACCGCGAGGACCACCACGTCGGTCTCGAGCGTCGGCGAGCCGCTCGTCTCCACGCAGAAGCCGCGCTCGCGCGGGACGATCATCGTCGCGCCCCGGCGCAGGCGCACGTCCACCCCGGCCCGCGCCAGCGCGCGCTGGGCCGCCCCGTCGTGGATGTCCGAGAGCGGCACGCGCGCGATCCCGATGTCGCCGGACGCGGTGTCCTCGAGCAGCCCGAGCTGGAACACCTGCGCGGCCTGGGCCAGCGAGGCGTCATCCACGCGCAGGTTGAGGGTCGGCTTGGCAATCAGGCTCCAGATCGCCTCGAGCGCATCGGCGCGCTGGCCCTGCTCGCGCAGCCAGTCCCCGAACGGGCGGTGATCGACGGCGGGATCCTCGCGATCCACGGAGCGCAGCTTGTGCATCGCCAGCGCCACGGCGAGCCGCTCGCGAAGTCCCAGGTGCGGATAGCGCACGAGCGAGCCGGCCAGATGCAGCGGGGCCGGCAGGTCCGACCGGCGCAGCCACGCGCGACGGCCACCCGGCGCCAGCACGGCGATCTCGAGCCGGGGCTGCAGGGCCACCAGGTCGTCCGCGCCCAGCTCCGAGATCAGCTCCCGGTACGCCGTGCAGCAGCGCAGGAACACGTGCTGGCCGTTGTCGGCCCGAATCCCGTCGCGAGTGAACGAGTAGGCGGCGCCGCCGAGGCGCCCGCGCGACTCGAGCACGGTCACCCGCGCGCCGGCGCGAGCGCAATCGAGCGCGGTGGTGATTCCGGCCAGGCCGCCGCCCACGACCGTGACCCGCAGTTCCCTCATCGCTGCGCTCCGATCGATCGCGACGAGGCGGCCAGGCTGCGGGCCGCCACCCAGGCCTTCTCCCACGCCGGCAGCGAGATCCGCCGCCGCAGCACCTCGTACGGGTCCTGGGCGATCCGCTCGAGAATGCACCGGTAGATCCCGGTCATGGCCAGCACGCACGAGGCGCTGCGCGCGTCGAGCCTCTCGGTCAACCGCAGCCCACGATCGAACCACTCCACTGCGCGCGCCGCCTCGTAGCGGATGAGCTCGGCGTCGGGCAGCTCGGAGCATCCGAACTGCCGTAGGTCCTCGGCCGGCAGGTAGGTCCGGCCGCGCTCCCGGTCCTCCCGCACGTCGCGCAGGATGTTGGTCAGCTGCATCGCCACGCCGAGGTCGTCGGCCAGCACGGCGCCACCGTTGGTCGCGGCGCCCTCGGCGAAGATGGCCAGGCACAGCCGGCCGATCGAGCCGGCCACCCGCCGGCAGTAGCCGACCAGCTCCTCGAAGGTCTCATACCGGGTGCCGAGCACATCGAGCTCGACTCCCTCGATCAGCAGCTCCAGCGCGTCGACCGGGAGGTCGTAGCGCCGGCAGGCGTCCGCGAGCGCGACGCCGACGGGATCGTCCGCGTCGTCGAGCGCGGAGAGCATCGCGCGCTCACGAGCCAGGGCCGCGAGCTGCGCGTCGCGGTCCAGCAAGTGTCCGTCCCCGATGTCGTCGACCCGCCGCGCGAACGCGTACACGGCGCTCATCGCCTGGCGCTTGGAGCGCGGCAACAGGCGGATCCCGTAGTAGAAGTTCGCGGCCTCGTGGCGCGTGATCTGCTCGCACCGGCGGTACGCCTGCTCGACGTCCAGCGCGAGCACGCTCACCTGCCCATCACCGCCGCGGCGAACGCGAGGAAGAACCGGCGTCGGCTCCCCGGCGCCTCGAGCGCGGCGAGCGCCGCGCGCCCGCCCGCCACGAACCCGGCCACGGCGAGCCGCGGACGCAGGCTCAGCGTGCGCGTCAGGGGCGCGCCGGCGCTCAGCATCGATCGCGCGCGGGCCGCCTCGAATGCGATCAGCGCGCGGCGTGCGGCGGTGGGCTCCCCGGACAGGTCTCGATCGTCGCACCCGAACCGGACGAGATCCTCGCGCGGCATGTACACGCGCCCGCGCGCGTAGTCCTCGCCGATGTCCTGAAGGTGCTCGACGATCTGCAAAGCGGTGCAGATGCTGTCAGACAGCGCCACGCGCTCCGGAGTGGCCGCATCAAAGACGCCCAGCACCAGCTCGCCCACCGGGTTCGCCGACAGCCGGCAGTAGTCGAGCAGCTCCTCGAACGTCTCGTAACGCGCCACCACCTGGTCGCGCCGGTTGGCCTCGATCAGGCGCCGGAACGGAACCGCGGGCAGCCGGCACTCGCGGATCGTCTGCGCCAGCTCGACCATCACCGGATGCCCGAGGTCCCCACCGCCGCGATAGATCCGATCCAGCTCGGCCTCGATCTGGTCGAGCAGCGCTCCGCGGTCGCCGGCCACCTCGTCGCCGATGTCGTCGACGAGCCGGGCGAAACCGTAGATGGCCCGTAGGTGCCGCTGGCGGTGGTGCCCCACGACGGCGCTGGCCACGGTGAAGTTCTCGGCGCCGGCCTGGCCCATCACCGCCTCGCGGGTGGGGAGCGCCGCAGTCGCCGAGCTCATCGCGCGCACCGCCCGAGCGCCATGACCGGGAACACGAGCCGGTACAGGTGGTAGTTGATGTAGAAGTCGCCGGGAAAGCCGGTTCCGGTGTATTCGGGCTCGTCCCAGGAGCCGTCGGCGCGCTGGGTGCGGACCAGCCAGTCGACCCCGAGCCGCGCTGCATCCGAAGAGCGCTCGCCGGCCGCATCGAGCGCCAGAAGAGCCCAGGCCGTCTGCGACGCCGTGCTCGTGCCCTGTCCCCGCCAGGCCGGATCGTCGTAGGAGCGGCAGTCCTCCCCCCATCCGCCGTCCTCGTTCTGCACGGACTCGAGCCAGCGAACCGCCCGGCGGATCGCCGGCGACCCCGGCGAGACTCCGGCGGCCACGAGCGCCGGGACCGCGGCGCCTGTCCCGTACACGTGGTTGACGCCCCAGCGCCCGAACCACGATCCGTCGGGCTCCTGGGACTCCAGCAGCCACGACACGCCCCGCCGGGCGCGTTCTGAACCCTCGCGGCCGAACGCCGCCAGCACCTCGACGGCGTGCGCCGTCACGTCGGCGCTCGGCGGATCGATCACCTCTCCGAAGTCGAAGAAGGGCAGCTCCCGCACCAGCTCGCGGCAGTTGTCGGCGTCGAACGCGGCCCAGCCTCCGTCGGAGCTCTGCATCCCCTCGAGCCACCGCAGGCCCCGCTCGACTGCGCCGTTCATTCGCGTCCGATCGAGGCCCCGGACCGCGCGCAGCGCCAGCAGCACCTCGGCGGTGTCGTCCACGTCCGGATAGCCGTCATTGGCGAACTCGAACGCCCAACCGCCGGGCTCCAGACTCGGCCGGCGCACCGCCCAGTCGCCACGCCGGCGGACCTCCTCGTCGAGCAGCCAGCCGCCGCCTCGGCGGAGCGCCTCGTGGCCACCCGGAACCCCTGCGTCGGTCAACGCGATCAGCGCGAGCGCCGTGTCCCACACCGGCGACTGGCACGCCTCGAGCCGCCGCTCACGGCCCTCCGAGATCGTGAAGCCCTCGAGGCCCTCGAGCCCCCGGCGAATCACCGGGTGCTCGAGCGGATAGCCGCGCAGGTGCAGGGCGATCAGCGAGTACACCCACGGCGGCTGGATCCCACCCCAGCCCCCGTCCGCCTCCTGGCGCTCGACGATCCAGCGCTCGGCCCGGGCCAGCGCGGCCTCGCGGAGGGCCCGAATCGGGCGGCGCTGATACGCGTGCAGGACCCGGTCGAGGGCGACCAGGCCCCGGGCCATCCAGGAGCGACCGCGCGGTGGGCTCCACGGCTGCGTACCCGAGAGCTCAGTAACCCCGAAGGGCAGCGGCCGGCACGGCCGGTACGGGAGCACCACCGACAGCGCCACGATCGTCTGCCGCGCCCAGCACGCGAAGTCGTACACGTTCAGCGGGAACCACGGCGGAAGGAACATCAGCTCGGGCGGCAGCGCCGGCACGCGCTCCCACGACCACAGCCCGAACAGGGCGAGCCAGATGTGCGTGAACACCCGCGCCCGCTCGATGCCGCCGGCCTCGCGCACGTACGCGCTGGCCGCGCGCATCCAGCTCTCGTCCGGATCGTCGCCGGCCAGCCGCAACGCCACGTAGGCCTCGACCGTGGTCGAGAGGTCGGCGGGGCCGCCGTAGAAATTGCTCCAAGTCCCGTCCTCGCGCTGCTGAGAGCGGATCCAGGCCGCGCTGCGCTCGGTCGCGTCGGCCTCGCGAATGCCCAGGAACTGCCGGAGCAGCATGTCCTCGGCGTCCATCGTGACGTTCGTCTCGAGCTCGCCCTTCCACCAGCCGTCGGGATGCTGGAGCGAGAGCAGGTGCTCGCGCGCGCGCAGCAGCGCGACCTCCACGTCGGTATCGAGCTTTACCGAAGTCGCGCCCACGCTTCGGGTGGTAGCTCGCGCCACATGAGAGGAAGCTGAGAGCGGCCTCCAGAGCCCCTCGGCGGTCTCGGCGCGAACCCTACGCGACGGGTAGCGAAAGCCACACGTCGGCGCCGCCGTCCGCACGGTTGACCGCATACGCGCGCCCGCCGTGGGCCTCGGCGATCACCTGCACGATCGACAGGCCAAGGCCGGCGCCGCCCCGCGAGCGGGCCGGGTCCCCGCGCGAGAAGCGCTCGAAGGCCCGCGGGAGGAATCCCGGGGCAAAGCCCTCCCCCGCGTCGAGGACGTGGAGCTCGATGCTGCCGTCGCGCTCCCCGGCACGCAGCACGACTTCGCCGCCGCCGTGCCACAGGGCGTTGGAGACCATGTTGGTGAGCGCCTGCTCGAGCCGCGCCCGATCGGCCTGCACGGTCAGCCCGTCGGCGTCTTCGAGCCGCACGCTCCGGCCCTCGGCCTCCGCCGCCGTCGCGAACCTAGCGGCCACCGCATCGAGCACCTGCCCCACCTCGACCTGCCCCTTCTCGAGTGGCAGCCGCCCTTGCTCGGCACGCGCGATGACAAGCAGGTCGTTGGCCAGCTTGGCCAGGCGGTCGACCTCCTCGGCGGCCGAGCGAACCCGGGCCAGGAGCTCTTCCCGCGAGCTGTCGGCGCTCAGGGCGAGCTCGAGCTCGAGCTTGAGGATCGACAGAGGCGTGCGCAGCTCGTGCCCGGCATCGGCGACGAGCGCCCGCTCGCGTGCGAGCGTGCCCTCGAGCCGGCTGAGCATCTCGTTCACCGTCTCGCCCAGGCGGTGGAGCTCGTCGTTGGCCTCGGGTACGGGCAGCCGCTCACCGCGCGGGGCACCCGATATCCGGGCCGCCCGGGCACTCATCTTCTCCACGGGCGCGAGCGCGCGCGCCGCCAGCACGTAGCCGGCCAGGCAGGTGAGGATCAACAGCACCGGGCCGCCGATGAACAGCAGCTCGCTGAGCGTGGTCAACGCGCGGTTGCGCTCGGACAGCGAGGAGCCCACCACCACCACCGCGGGCGGCCGAGTGTCCACTGGCTCGGCCAGCAGCCGCGCGCCCTCTCCGAGGTCGAGGAGCAGCGAGCTGCTCTGCGCGCTCCTCACCTGGGCCGGACTGAGCAGCGGCGCCGGATGGCCGGGCGTTGCGTCCAGAACGCGGCCGGTCGCGGGATCCAGGATCTGCGCGAACGCACCGCCGCTCTCCGGCAGGGCCGGCAGCCCGGGGCGGCCGCGCACCAGCGTGTCGATGTCGGCGGCGTGGGTGCGCAGGGAGCGGTTGATCCCCTGGTCGAGGCTGGCCGAGAACAGCGTCTGCAGGAGCAGCGCCAGGCCACCGAACAGGATGACCATCACCACCGCGAAGCTCAGCGTCAGCCGCACCCGGAAGGGCACGCGCCGCAACGAGGGCGATCGGCGGACGGGCGCCGGCCCCGCGCCCACTTCGCGCGTGTGCGCCGACCGGCTGCGGATCCGCGTGGTCGCCTCGCTCATACCCGCAGCCGGTATCCGGCGCCGCGCACGGTCTCGATCGCCTCGCGGTCGAGCTTGTCCCGCAGGTAGCCGACGTACACCTCGATCACGTTAGAGCGGTTTTCATAGCTGTCGTCCCACACGTGCTCGAGCAGCTCGAAACGGGTGAGGACCTCTCCCGGGCGGCGCATGAACGTCTCCAGCATGGCGAACTCCCGCGCGGTCAGCGACAGCTCGGCATCTCCGCGCCACACGCGCCGCGCCGCCGGGTCGAGTCGCAACTCGCCCACCGTGAGCAGGGTCGGCCGCGGGGGGGATCCACGGCGCACCAGCGCCCGTATCCGCGCGAGCAGCTCGTCGAACGAGAACGGCTTGGCCAGGTAGTCGTCGGCGCCGGCGTCGAGCCCGCGTACCCGATCCTCCACGTCGTCGAGCGCGGTCAGCATCAGCGTCGGCGACCAGACCTGGTTGGCGCGCAGGCGGCGGCAGACCTCGAAGCCGTCATAGCCCGGCAGCATCACGTCGAGCAGGATCACGTCGTACTCGGTCGTCGTGGCGCGCATCAGCGCGTCCTCGGCGGAGCTAGCGATGTCGACGCCCATGCCTCGCCGGCGCAGGCCCTGGCGCAGCAGCGACGCCAGCTTGGCTTCGTCCTCTACGACCAGAACTCGCACGGCATTAGCTTCGCATGATGAAAGTCTCACGCGAGCCCGGAGGGGGAATTAACGATTAAGAGGTAGACCAGTCCAGATGGAGACCGCCTCCAACAGGCCCCGCTCACCGACTCGCTCGCGGTCCGCCGCGCGCGAGCGCGCGCCCGACCACGCCGACGCCCGGCTCCTCCAGGGCGATGCGAACGACACGATCGACGCCACCGAGGGCAACGAGCGCCTGACCGCCGCGACGGGCACAGTGCTGCTCGTGGCGCTGGCCGCTCTCGGCGTGACGATCATCAACCTGCGGATGCTCATCTGGGAGCACCTGTTCCTCGGGCTGCTGCTGATCGGTCCGTTGGTCTCGAAGATGGCCAGCACGAGCTACCGGTTCGTGCGCTTCTACGGGGGCAAATCGGAGTACGTGCGCAAGGGCCCGCCGCCCATCCTTCTGCGCATGATCGGTCCGGTGGTGGTGCTCACCTCCCTGGTGGTGTTCGCGAGCGGCGTGGCCCTGCTGATCGGCGGACCCTCGTCGCGGGGCACCTTCTTCCCGATCCACAAGCTGAGCTTCTTCGCCTGGCTGGCGTTCATGGCCGTGCACGTCTTAGGTCACCTGCCGAGCCTGCCCAAGTCGCTGCGCGGCGACTACGCCACGCGCAAGGACACGCCCGGATACCTGCCCGGCCGCGACGGGCGGATGCTCGCCCTCGCCGGAGCGGTCGTGGCGGGGCTGGTGCTGGCCGTCGTCTTGATCCCGGACTTCGCGGCCTGGACGAGTTCACACGCCTGGCTTGGCCATCACCATCACGGCGGCTAAAGCCGCTCGATCGCCAGCACCGCGGTGTCGTCCACCTGCGGGCCGTCCGCGAACCGGCTGACCGCACGCTCGATCCGCGCCACCGCGTCCTGCGCATCTCTGACTCCGCGCAGCGTGTCGGCGAGCCTGGCCTCGCCGAACCGCTCGGTCTCGCCGACGGTGTCGATCACGCCATCGGTGTAGAACACGAGCAGGTCGCCGGGCTCGAGCGTGACCGTCTCGGGCCGCCACCCGTTCTCGTAGACCCCGAGGAACGCCGCCGAGATCCCGATCGCCCGCGCGGTGTCGCCGTGGACGTGATAGGCCGGCGGATGACCCGCCAGCACCACGTCGGCGTACGCAACGCCGTCGGCCTCGCGCAGCAGCGCGCAGCACACCGTCACGAGCGACAGCCGGGGCCGCTCGCACAGCGCCGTGTTGAGGTGGCCGAGAGCGGCGACCGGGTCTCCGAGCAGCTTTGCCGCCGCGCGGAAGGTGTAGCGCGAGAGCGAAGTCAGCGTCGCCGCCTCCGTGCCGCGACCGGCCACGTCGCCGACCAGAGCCATCCACCCGCCGCCCACCTCGAACGCGTCGTAGAAGTCGCCGCCCACCTCGGTCTGCTCGCCGGCCGCGCGGTACAGACTCGCGAGGCGGAAGCCGGGGATCTCGGGCAGCTCGGGCGGCAGCAGGCTGTGCTGGAGGGTGGTGGCGATCCGGGAGCGCTCGGTGTACAGGCGCGCGTTCTCCACGGCGGTGGCCGCGCGACGCGCAAGCTCCACCGCCAGCGCCAGGTCGTCCACGTCGAACCGCCGCCCGGACTCGGCCATGACCAGCGTCATCGCGCCGATCGGAGGCCGGCCGGCCACCGCCAGCGGGACGATCATGACCGAGCGGATCTGGAGGTCGCGCAGCAGCTCGATCTGCTCGTCGGCCAGCTGGACCTCAGCGAGGAGCTCGTCGGTGACCTCCTCCACCAGCTGCGACTCGCCAGTCCGAATCACCTGCGCGGCACCGGTCGGATCGCTCAGCCTCGCCGGATAGCGCTCGCCGAACTCGCGCGCCAGAGCCACCTTGGCCGGATCGACGTGAGCCACGGCAACTTGCTCGAGCACGTCGTCGCGGCGCCCGCGCATCACCACGCCGCACCAATCGGCGAGCCCGGGAACCACCAGCTGCACCACACGCTGGAGCGTCTGCTCGTAGTCGAGCGAGGACGACATCTCCTCGCCCGCCTGAGCGAGCAGCCGCTGCGACAGCTCGGCGCGCTTGACGGTGGTCACGTCCTCGACCACGTTCACGACCAGCGACACCGCGCCCTCCGGGTCGAACACCGGTGTCGCCTTGTACAGGAGCCAGCGCTCCTCGCCCGTGGCGCGGATCACGTTTCGCACCAGCAGCGGCTCGGGGATTACGCCGTCCTTGACCTGCGTGGAGGGCAGGTCCTCCAGGCTCAACGCGCGTCCGTGCTCGTCGAAGGCCTCGTAGAGCCCCATCAGCTCGTCGCGCGTGCGGTCGTTCAGGTCTTCGAGCGAGGGCACACCGAGCAGCGCCAAGGCGGCCGGATTGGCGAACACGAGGCGGTCCTGGGGGTCGCGTACGACGATCGCCTCGGCAAGGTTCGCGAGCGTCGCCTCGAGCCTTTGCTCGAGTCCGCTGACCTCCTCCGACAGGCCGGCGTTGTCGAGGGCCAGAGCGAACCGGCCCGCCAGCACCTCGGCGAAGCGCAGGTCGTCCTCGTCGTACTCCCGGCCTGAGCTGCCCACGCCGCATACCAGAGCGCCCACGATCTGACCGCGCGCACGCAGCGGCAGGTAGATCACCGAGCGCAGCTCGAGCGAGCGCAGGAGCTGGAGGTTGTCCTCGCTGGTCGCGACTGAACGCATCAGCTGGTCGCTCCAGCGCGAGATCAGCTCGCTTTCACCGGTGGCGATAGCCCTGGCGACGCCGGCCGACCGGTTTGACGAGCGCAGTTCGCGCAGCAGTGCCAGCTCCAGCTCGGTCTGCCGCCGGCCTCGGACGCGCGCGCCCAGGCGCTCCACCTTGTCCCGCCCGGACACGGCGTCGAGCGTCGCGACGTCGGCGAAATCCGGGACCACGATCTCGAGCAACCGCTCTACCGTCTCACCCAGCGCGAGCGATCCGTCGGCCACCTCGCCCACCGCGGCGAGCAGCCCGAACCGCTCACCGTGTAGGTCCGCGCTCACCGTCCTCCCCGGAGTCGATCATGGCGCAAACCTACCCGGGCGCGCGGGTCCACGCGCCGGCACTCCCGTCTACGCTTTGCACGTCATGAGTCCCGTCCCGGAGATCCGCGAACTGCTGGCCTCGCGGGCGGGCGAGGAGATGGCGCTGAACGATCGCTATCTGAACCCGCAGATGAGCCGGATCCTGCGGACGCTCGGGTTCGATCGCTCGTGGGTCCGAGGCGAGGGCGCATACCTGATCGACTCCGACGGCGAACGCTACCTCGACCTCCTGTCGGGCTACGGAGTGTTCGCGCTGGGACGAAACCATCCCGACGTTCTCGCCGCGATCCAGGACGTGCTCGCCGCCGGCACCGCCAACCTCCCTCAGCTCGGAGTGACGCTGCTGAACGGCGTGCTCGCCGAGCAACTGCTCGCGCGCGCGCCCTCGAGCGTCGCCGCGATGGTGCCGGCGAACACCGGGACGGAGGCGGTCGAGGCGGCGATCAAGATCGCTCGGGCGGCGACCGGACGGCCTCGCGTCCTGTATGCCGAGCACGCGTTTCACGGGCTGACCTTGGGGTCGCTCTCGCTCAACGGCAACCAGGAGTTCCGCGCCGGCTTCGGACCGCTTTTGCCAGGGTGCGACCCCGTGCCGTTCGGCGACGAGGACGCCCTCGAGCGAGAGCTGGCACGGGACGACGTGGCGGCGCTGATCATCGAGCCCGTCCAGGGAAAGGGCGTCAACCTGCCACCGGACGGCTATCTGGCGACCGCCCAGCGGTTGTGCCGGCAGGCCGAGGCGCTGTTCGTGTGCGACGAGGTCCAGACCGGTCTGGGACGCACGGGGCGGTTCCTCGCGCTCGAGCACTGGCAGCTCGAGCCGGACATGATTTGCCTGGCCAAGGCGCTCTCGGGCGGATTCGTCCCGATCGGCGCCGTGCTCGTCTCCCGGCGGGCGTTCGACCGGGTGTTCGACGGGATGGAGCGAGCGGTCCGGCACGGGTCGACCTTCGGCTCCAACGACCTCGCGGCCGCGGCGGCGCTGGCCGCGCTCAGGGTGCTCGACCGCGACGGCCTAGTAGCGCACGCCGAGCGGATGGGGGCGCTCCTGCTCGAGCTCACCCGCCCCCTGATCGACCGGCACGAGGTGGTGCGGGACGTACGCGGGCTCGGGTTGATGTGGGCGATCGAGCTCGGTGCGCCCGCGCGCGGACCATTTTCGCGGCCGATGTTCGGCGCGATCGAGCGCGTCCAGCCTGGGCTGTTCGCGCAGCTGATCACCGTCCCTCTGTTCCACGAGCACGGAATCCTCTGCCAGGTCGCCGGCCACCGGATGAACGTGGTCAAGGCGCTGCCGCCGCTGGTGATCGAGGAGGACGACGTGCGGCGGTTCGCCGGCGCGATGGCCGAGGCGGTGGCCGCGGCCGAGCGGCTCCCCCGCGCGATGGCGCGCTTCGGGCTCAAGATGGCCCGCGGCACCGCGCGGTCGCGCCGCGCCGGAACCCATGCCTAGCTGCGGCTCACGCGATGCTTGAGCGAAGCTGAGCCGGGTACATGGCGGGGATGTCCAGCGAGGACGTGGTGATCGTCCCGTATCGGGATGGCCCATACCTGGTCCGGGGGCCGCTGGTGTTGCGCGATCAGGATGGGCGGCCGATCGACCTCACGCGACGCACGATCGCGTTGTGTCGTTGCGGCAAGTCGCGGATGCGGCCGTTCTGCGACGGAACCCACCGCCTGATCCAGTTTCGTGCCCCCTCCCAGCCCGAGCGCCCGTGGGCCGAGCCGCTCGAGGCCGCCGGCGAGCGCGCCCCCGGGCGGCGTAGCGAGCCGCGGCCCGCCGACGGCGGCCCCTCGCTCGCACTGACCGGCCTGCGGCGGGCTCGCGAACGGGTGATTGGCCTCCTCGAAGGCCCCGGGGCAGCGCACCGCCACCCTGCCATCGAGGCTGCCCTTCAGCTCATCGACGGCGCCTGCCGGCTACTCGAGGCGCCGGCCTCTGCGGAGCGCGCTGCGCTGCATCTCGTCAAGGGCGGGTTCGACGCCCTCGGTGAGGCCGCCGCCTCGCCCGACCCGGGCGTGGGCGCAGCGGCGGCGGACCTGGCCGCCGTGGCGGTGGCGCTCGAGCCGCGGTGCAACGGAACATGTCCGTCCTAGGAGCAGTCGGCACGGGGCGACGGCTCGCCCTGCCGCCGGCGCGGGGACCCTGGAGCGAGTCGATCTACGCCCTGCTGCGCGGCGACACGGCCGAGCCGCCGGTGGCCGAGGGCGACGTCCTGGCCGACGACGATCTCCAGCTCGCCCTCTACCTGTGCTACGAGCTCCATTACGCGGGGCTCGAGGGCGTCGAGGACCGGATGGAGTGGAGTCCGGACGTGCTGTCGTTCCGCGCAGCGCTCGAGGCCGAGCTCGAGACGGCGATTTCCGCGTCCGTCCCGGCGGCGCCGCCGATGGCGGACACGATCGGCGAGGAGCTTCAGCGCCTGGTGGCCGAAGACTCCGGGCCGCCCCTGTCGCGTTACGTGGAGACCAAGGCGAGCCTCGATCAGCTGCTCGAGCACGTGGTGCATCGCTCCGCCTACCAGCTCAAGGAAGCCGATCCGCACGCCTGGGCGATTCCCCGGCTGAGCGGACCGCCCAAGGCGGCGCTGGTCGAGATCGAGAGCGACGAGTACGGTGCTGGCCGCGCCGACCGGATGCACGCGGTCCTGTTCGCGAACACGATGCGCGGCCTCGGGCTCGATCCCGGCTACGGTGCCTACCTCGACTGGCTTCCCGGGATCACCCTCGCCACGGTGAACCTGATGTCATGGTTCGGGTTGCACCGCCGGCTGCGCGGCGCCCTCGTCGGTCATCTGGCGGTATTCGAGATGACCTCCTCGATCCCCAACCGCCGGTACGGCAACGGTGTGCGCCGGCTCGGGTTCGGGCGCGAGGTGAGCGGGTTCTACGACGAGCACGTCGAGGCCGACGCGGTGCACGAGTCGATCGCGGCCTGGGACCTGGCCGACGCCCTGGCCCGCGAGGAGCCCGAGCTCGCGCCCGACATCCTGTTCGGCGCCCGGGCGCTGCTGGCGATCGAAGCGCTCTGGGGAACTCATCTGCTCGACGCGTGGCAGGCGGGACGGAGCTCACTCAGACGTCCACTCGCCTGAGGCTGCCGGCCAGTGCTCGAGCTAAACGTGGCCGAGGGCGTTCACCGGATCGAGGACGCCCACACCAACTGGTATCTGGTGCAGGAGGACTCGCGCCTGACCATCGTCGACACGGGCCTGCCCCGGTCCTGGGACTCGCTGCAGTCGGCCCTGCGCGCGCTCGGGCGGACGGCCCGTGATGTGGAGGCGGTCGTGCTCACGCACGCCCATTTCGATCACATGGGCTTCGCCCGCCGCGCCCAGCGGGAGCTCGGAGTGGCGGTGTGGGCACACGAGCAGGAGGCGAGCGTGGTCGCCCACCCGTGGCGCTACGACCACGAGCGCAGCCGCCTGCCCTACCTGCGCCACCCGCATTTCGTCAAGATCCTCGCCGAGATGACGGCGATGGGCGCCCTGGCGGTCAAGGGGACCAACTCGGTCGCCACCTACAGCGCGTCGCAGCAGCTCGATGTCCCTGGCCGCCCGCAAGCGATCCCCACCCCCGGGCACACCCACGGCCACTGCTCGCTTTTCCTCCCCGACCGCGGCGCGGTGATCGCGGGCGACGCGTTCGTGATGCTCGACCCGTATACCGGGCGCACGGGCCCATGCGTGGTGGCCGGCGCGGCCACCGCCGACAGCCGCCAAGCCCTCGCCTCGCTCGACGGGCTGGCGACCCTCGACGCCGCCGTCGCACTGACCGGTCACGGCCCGCCATGGAAGGGCAGCCTCGCGGAGGCGGTGCAGCGCGCGCAGGCGGCCGGCGCCGCGTAGCTAGAAGGAGCTCAGTAGGGCGCGCTGAGCCGAGCGGCTCGAGGTCAGCGACCTGGCCGCCAGTCCGATCTCCCGGACCACCCCGCCCTGCGCCTTGAACGCCACCGTCGCGCCGCCCGCCGAGACCAGGTACCAGCGGGACGTGCCGACCATGAGCACCGAGCCGAGCTTGAGCCGGTGGGACGCGGCGCTGAGCGCGGTGCCGGACCTGACCCCGTCGAGGGCGAAGAACGGATTGGCGGTGGCGATCCACACGACCCGGCCGGCCAGACCAGCCCGCGCCCCTCGGGGGACCACCCGCAGCAGACCGCCCGAGGCGTAGCCGACCTCGACACCGGCGGTGGTCAGGCAGAAGATGTCCTGGTTGCGGCTCGCGCGGTCGCGGCTGTGCGCGTAGGCCCGCCGGGCCTGGCTCCGGGTGAGGCCGAGCTTGACCAGCCCGAGCGTGCTGCCCCCGGCACGCCCGCTGGGGGCCGGGCAGCCCGGCACGCCGGTGCTCGGCGAGCTGCCGGCCCGGGAGGCCGCAGCGCCGGTCGACGCCGCCGGCCCTGAGCCGGCCGGCGGGTCAGACGAGGCCGGCGCCGCCGAGACGGTCAGCCCGGAGCCGCCGGAGCTCGCACTGTGCGTGGCGTCGCCCGAATAGAAGGCGGTGATCTCCTGCCACCTCGGGCTGGCCGGCTGGTAGGTGACCGAGCAGCTCGCGGTGCCCGTGCCCGCCGGCACCAGCGTGCACCATCCGCCGCCGGAGAACGAGCCCGCCACGGTGGTGGCGAAGCGGAATGCGCCTGCGGGCGCGCTCGCCAGGCCCGCCCCCGTGTCCGCGGCGGTGGCGGTGCACCTGGTCGTGGCGCCGGCGGCGAGCGAGCCGGGCGAGCAGGACACGCTGGTGGCCGTGCTTCGCGTGCTCACGGTCCACTCGAACGACACGCTGCGCGACGCACCCGACCCATCGCTGACCGTGACCGTCACCCCGAACGGCCCAGTCGTGGCCGGAGCGCCGGCGATCAGCCCGCTCGCCGGATCGATCGACAGGCCGGCCGGCAGACCGGTCGCGCTGTAGCTGAGCGTGGCGCCGCTGCTCGAGTCGCTGGCGGAGATCTGAAGGCTCGCGGGTGCGCCCACGGTGCCGCTCTGGCCGCCGGGGTTGGTGACCGTGATCGGATTCGGCGCACCGCCGGCCTGGGCGCACAGATCGGCGGCCAGGCTGGCCCCGATCGGCGTGCCCAGCCCCGAGGCCATGTCATAGCCGGTTCCGGCACCGAACGAGCCACCGCCGGTTCCCGTGTAGTCGTTGTCGCCGGTGGTGACGTCGCTGAAGTCGCTCGAGTAGTTCGACGCCGCGGCGGCGTACAGGGCGGGGTTCGCGAACCCGACCGGACTGCCGGCGCAGTAGCTCGAGGCGTTGACCAGCGCCATGTACGCGGCCCACAGCGGGGCCGCCGCGCTCGTCCCGCCGATCGTGCCCCAGCTCCCGTTCCAGTAGATGACGTAGCCGGTGTACGGGTCGGCGTCGGCCGACACGTCGGGCACCTCGCGGCAGTAGCCCGAAGCGCCGGCGCCGCATTGCGACCCGGTTGGGCTGCCGGTGGTCACGTTCAGAGCCGAGGGTGCCCCCGACTGGTAGGACGGCATCGACCACAGCGTGGAGATCCCGCCGCCACCGGCGCCTGCGCCGGCCACGCTCTCGTTCCACACAGACTCCGACGCGGGCGGCCCGGGGTTCGACAGCGTGGTGCCGCCGACGCCCGTAACGTCCGGCTGGCTGGCCGGGTCGTCGACCGCCAGCGAGTCGTTCGGGGGCGAGGAATTGTCTCCGGAGCAGTCCTGGGAGCCGTTGTCTCCGGCCGCGGCGAACACCGATTGCCCCTGCGCGGCCGCCTCCTCGAACAGCGAGGCCTCGGCCTGCGCGGCCGCCAGTCCCTCGTCGGCCTCGCACAGGCCCCACGAGGTGGAGATCACCTGGGCCGTGTCGTCGCTGACGATCCGGGCGTAGGTGTCATATGCGCCGGAGTCGCTGTTCGGGCCCTGGTAGACGACCACGTTGGCCTGAGGAGCGAGCCCGATCACGTCCTCGATGTCGAGCGCGGCCTCGCCAACGCCGGTCCCCGATCCGGCGCCGCCGTCGACCTGGACGTAGGAGACCGAGGCGTTAGTCCCATAGCACGTCTGGTAGGCGGCGATGTCGGCCGTGGAGTTCGGCTCGAGCTCGTACAGCGCGATCGTCTGCCCCGCGCCTTTGTCGCCCTGCGCGTAGAGGCCGGAGAGCTGGTAGCTCGAGGCGAGCTGGTCGGCGGTGTAGCCCGAGTCGCTGCCCGCGGTGCTGACCGCCGCGCGGCAGGGCTGCGGGCCGCCGGTCACGACCTTCGGCCCGGCCGCCGCCGCCGCGTGCGGCCGCGACGTGCCGGACGGTCGCTCGATCGCCTGCGCGGTGGGAACGGAGATCGAGTCGAGTCCGACCACCCCCTGCACATCCCCGGCCACGTTGGCGTCGAACTGGGGCGCCTGGGCGTTGGCGAACGCGGTCCGGCCACTGGGGAGAGCCACTCGATTGAACGAAACCGAGAACGCGCTCGCCATCCGGGCGGCACTGGCCGACACCGGGATGGACAAACCGTCGGCGAGCACCCGGCCGGGCGCCAGCCCGTGGGCCCGCAGAGAGTCCTCCACCGCCGCGATCTGCGCGGCGCCCGGGCCGAACCGCTGCCGGAACTGCGCCACGGTCAGGAAGTGGTGGTAGACGCCCGACCCTGGGGTCGCGACGGCGGCGGCGTAGGCGGCCAGGCCGGCGGGATCACGCGGCTTCAGCGCCACGTTGACCTGGATGGCGGTCGAGCCCGACAGCGCCCCGAGCACCCGGGCCCGCGGCGGATGGGGCGCCGGCGACCCGATCCGGACTCGCGAGGGAAGCATCGCGGCGGTCGAGGAGCCCACGAGGACGAGTGCGGCGAGGGCCGCCAGGGCGGCGCCCAGCCCGAGAACCCAGCTCCGTCTCAGCCTGCCGACGATCAGCGCCCCGGGTCGCACATGGTCCCATCGGCACGGCGGCGGAAAACTTGACGCCCTGCTGTTCGCGCGCAGACACGCGCGGGCCCTACTGGATCAGCTTGCCTGTTCCCGCACCCATTTGAGGATCGCGCGAGAGTGGGTCAGCACCGTCCTGTCGGGCAGCTTGAGGGCCGGCAGCTTGGTGTCTCCGGTGGCGCCCTGGAGCTCGTCCCGCGGGCCGGTCCGCCTCCATGGCCAGGGGCTGCCGTGGCCGCCGATTACCTTCTCGTACTCGATCCCGGCCGACTGCATTGCCTCCTGCACGCGGCGGCAGGGGTGCATCTTGGGTCCGCCGGCGTCTCCGTGGCAGACGTACAGGACTGGTTGTTCAGGCATGTTTCTCCTCGTGTCCGCCGAATCCCTTGCGCATTGCCGATAGGACGCGGTTGCCGAAGTCGTCGAGGTTGCGTGAGCTGAAGCGCGAGTACAGCGCGGAGGTCAGCACGGGTGCCGGCACGCCCTCGTCGACCGCGGCGATCGACGTCCACCGGCCCTCGCCCGAATCCGAGACGCGGCCGGAGAACCCCTCGAGCCCGGGCGACTCGAGCAGCGCCTCGGCGGTCAGGTCGAGCAGCCAGGAGGCGATCACGCTCCCCCGGCGCCACACCTCGGCCACCTCGCGGGTGTCGATGTCGTAGCGGTAGTACTCGGGGTGCTCCATCGGGGCGGTCTCGGCGTCGCCCTCCTGTATCTCGCGCCCGATGTTGGCCCCGTGCAGGATGTTCAGGCCCTCGGCGTAGGCGGCCATGATCCCGTACTCGATCCCGTTGTGGACCATCTTCACGAAGTGGCCGGCGCCGTTTGGCCCGCAGTGCAGGAACCCGGTCTCCGAAGGGCTGGGATCGCCGGAGCGGCCGGGTGTGCGGCCGGCCGCCTCGACCCCAGGAGCGATCGAGCCGAACAGCGGGTAGAGCCGCTCGACCACGTCCTGCTCGCCGCCGATCATCAGGCAGAAGCCGCGCTCCAGGCCCCAGACGCCGCCGCTCGTGCCCACGTCGACGTGGTGGATCCCCTTCTCGGCGAGCTCGTTGGCGTGGCGGATGTCGTCGTGGTAGTGGGTGTTCCCGCCGTCGATGATCACGTCGCCCTCTTCGAAGACCTCGGCGAGCGAGGAGATCGTGCGCGAGGTGATCTCGCCGGCCGGAACCATCACCCAGGCGGTCCGGGGCTTCTCGAGCTTGGACGCGAACTCCTCGAGCGAGGTGGCGCCGTCGATGCCCTCGTCCTGGAGCGACTTGACCACGTCGGCGTTCACGTCGTAGCCGACGCACCGGTGGCCGTCGCGAGTCAGGCGACGGACCAGCCCCGCGCCCATCCGCCCGAGCCCGACCATTCCCAGCTGCATCGGTCTGTCCGTCGCCATGCTCGTCGTCCTCTCGTCGCTTGCGTATGGCGCAACCGTATCCGGATCGAGAGGGTCAGCGCATGGCGCGATAGCGCCGGATGAGGGCGTTGGTCGAGCTGTCGTGGCGCAGGTCCGGCTCACTCGGACTCTGTAGCTCAGGGATGATCCGGGCGGCCAAAACCTTTCCGAGCTCAACCCCCCACTGGTCGAAGGAGTCGATCTCCCACACCACGCCCTGGGTGAACACGCTGTGCTCGTACAGCGCCACCAGGCTTCCGAGCGCCCGCGGCGTCAACACCTCGGCCAGGATCACGTTGGTCGGCCGGTTGCCCTGCATCACCCGGTGCGCCACCACGTCGTCCGATGTGCCCTCGGCCCGGACCTCCTCCTCGGTCCGGCCGAAGGCGAGCGCCTCGGCCTGGGCGAACACGTTCGACATCAGGATGTCGTGGTGGTCGCGCAGCGGATTGAGCGTGCGGGCGAAGCCGATCAGGTCGACCGGGATCAGCCGCGTGCCCTGGTGGATCAGCTGGTAGAAGCTGTGCTGGCCGTTGGTCCCCGGCTCGCCCCAGTACACGGCGCCGGTGTCGTAGTCGACGGAGCGACCGTCGAGCGTCACGTGCTTGCCGTTCGACTCCATGGTCAGCTGCTGAAGGTAGGCCGGAAAGCGCTTCAAGTACTGCTCGTAGGGCATGACGCCGTGGGTCTGGGCGCCGAAGAAGTCGCTGTACCAGACGGCCAGCAGGCCCATCAGCGCCGGCAGGCTTTGCTCCGGCGGCGTGCTCCGGTAGTGCTCGTCCATCTCGTGAAAGCCGGCCAGCAGCTCCGCGAAGCGCTCCGGGCCCACGGCCAGCATGGTCGAGAGCCCGATCGCCGAGTCCATCGAGTAGCGCCCCCCGACCCACTCCCAGAACCCGAACATGTTGTCGGTGTCGATCCCGAACTCGCTCACCTTCTCGCCGTTGGTCGACACGGCGACGAAGTGCTTGGCGATCGCGCTCTCCTCGCCCAGGGCGGCGAGGGCCCAGTCGCGCGCCGAGCGCGCGTTGGTCATCGTCTCGAGCGTGGTGAAGGTCTTGGAGGAAACGATGAACAGGGTCTCCTCGGGGTCGAGGTCGCGCGTGGCCTCGACGAAGTCGGTCGAATCGACGTTGGAGACAAACCGGAAGGTCATCTCGCGGCTCGAGTAGTGCCGTAGCGCCTCGTAGGCCATCACGGGGCCCAGGTCCGAGCCGCCGATCCCGATGTTGACCACATTGCGGATCGCCCGGCCTGTGTGACCGCGCCACTCGCCCGAGCGCACCCGGTCCGCGAAGGCCGCCATCCGGTCGAGCACCTCGTGCACCTGCTTGACCACGTCCTCCCCATCCACGATCAGCGAGCGCTCGCGCGGCATCCGCAGGGCGACGTGGAGCACGGAGCGGTGCTCGGAAACGTTGATCCGCTCGCCCGTGAACATCGCCTCGGTCCGCTCGCGCAGCCCGGATTGCCGGGCCAGCTGGCCCAGAAGGGACATGGTCTCGTCGGTGATCCGGTTCTTCGAGTAGTCGAGGAACAGGCCGGCGCCCTCCGCGACCAGCCGCTCGCCCCGCTCCGAATCGGCCGCGAACAGCTCGCGCAGATGACGCCCGCGCAGCTCCTCGTAATGGCTGCGCAGGGCGCTCCACGCTGGCCGATCCCGGAGGGGTGGGGCGCTGGAAAGGGCAGGCGTGCTCATCGGACCTCCATGGCTCGTTCGGCGGGCTCCCGGGAGTCTCGCGCTTTCACGCGTGTATGGGAGCGCCCGGGGCTCAATAGATCGGCCCGAGGAGCCGATATGTCCCACATGACTCTGCCCGGATTCGCGCGGATCCTCTGGCAGCGGCGAATTTGCCCCCTGAACAGGCTCCGGCACCGCCGCCGCCTGTTCGACGATGCCCAGACCCTGTCCCGGCTCGGCTACTACGAGTGGCTGCCCTACTGCGAGCGCATGGCCTGCAGCGACGAGCTGTGCCGCATCCTCGGCCAACCCAGCGGGTTCGCCCCTTCGGCCGAGGAGTGGCGCGCGCTCGTTCATCCGGACGATCGCGAGGAGCTCCTGCGCCAGGTCAGCTCGGCCAAGGACGTCGGCGAGTCCGAGAGCGAGTACCGGATGATCCGGCCCGACGGCCAGGTCATTCACGTCCACGGGCGGCGCTACGGGAAGGCCGGCCCCGACGGCAAGGCCCGCACGCTGTTCGGCACGATCCAGGACGTGACCGAGCTCCGCGCGGCCGAGAGGGAGCGTCGCGAGGCGCAGGAGCTGTTCGAGACGGCGTTCACCGACGCCCCCATCGGGATGGCCCTGAGCGCAGTCGACGGCCGCTGGCTGCGGGTCAACCGAGCGCTGTGTGAGATCACCGGCTACCCCGAGGCGGAGCTGCTCGGGCGGACCTTCCGGGACATCACCCACCCGGACGACCTCGAGACGAGCGTCGACAGCGTCCGCCAGCTCCTCGACGGAACGATCAGCCGGCATCACACCGAGAAGCGCTACATCTCCTCCGGCGCAGAAGTGATCTGGGTCGACCTTTCGCTGTCGCTGGTCCGCGACGACCAGGGCCTGCCGCATCACTTCATCGCGCAGATCCAGGACATCTCGCAGCGCAAGCGCGACGAGCTGACCCGCCGCGAGGAACGGCTGGCCCTCGACGAGGCCCAGCGGATCGCCCGGATCGGGTCGTGGTCGTGGGACAGGGACTCGAACGAGATGATCTGGTCGGCCGAGCTGTACCGGTTGTTCGACCGGGATCCCAGCGCGGGGCCAGCGCTCGCGAAGGAGCTGGGCGGCTACGTGCATCCCGACGACCTGGCGCGCGTGCGAGCCGAGTTCACGGTCCCGCTGAGCCGCGGGCTGCCCTTCGAGCTCGACTTCCGGGTCGCGTACGGTGGCGGAGCTGTCCGCACCCTGCGCGCGATCGGCAAGCCCGACCCGGCCCGGCCCCGCGTCTGTGTCGGCACCGTCCAGGACGTCACCGAGCTTCTCTCGGCCGAGCTGCAGGCCCGCCAGGAGCGCGATTACGCCGCCGCGATCACCCGCTCGATGCGTGACGGCTTCCTGCTCACTCGCGACGGGGTGATCCTCGAGGTCAACCAGGCGTTTTGCGAGCTCACCGGCTTCGAGCGCGAGGAGCTGCTCGGCCTGCGGATCCCATTCCCGTTCTGGGCGCCCGAGTCCGCCGAGGAGGTGCGCGAGCACGCCGAGCGGATTGCGCAGGGCGATCACGCGGAGTTCGAGACCGTGTACACGCGTCGCGACGGCTCCCGCTTCCCGGTCTCGACGCACACCGTCCCCGCGGAGTCACAGGACGGCACCCAGTTCGGCCTGGTCACCACCGTCCGCGACATCTCTGAGCGCAAGCGCCACGAAGAGGAGCTCAACCGCCTGGCCACCCAGGACCCCTTGACCGGCCTGGCCAACCATCGCGTCTTCCACGAGCAGCTCCGCGCCGAGCTTGCCCGCGCGCGCCGGCAGGGGCTTCGGTTGTGCGTCGCGGTGCTCGATCTCGACCACTTCAAGCAGGTCAACGACCGCTACGGCCACCTCGTGGGCGACGAGGTGCTCCGCGAGACGGGTGAGCGCCTGCGCGCCGTGGTCCGCGAGGGCGAGACCCTGGCGCGGGTGGGCGGCGAGGAGTTCGCGTGGATCCTGACCGATCTCGACGAGGGCGGCGCCTTCGCCGCGGTGGAGCGCGCGCGCCGGGTGATCGGCGATGCGCCGTTTGCCGAGGCCGGCACCGTCACGATGTCCGCCGGGGTGGCCGAGCTCCAGCCGACCGACGCGGCCGACGATCTCTACAGCCGCGCCGACCGGGCGCTCTACCGGGCCAAGCAGAACGGCCGCAACCAGACCATCCGGCACAGCTCGTCCGAGCCGGACGGCCTCGCGTTGACCGCGGCGTAGGGCGACCGCGCCAGGCGACCGCGCCAGGCGGCCGCGTCTGGCGACCGCGTCTGGCGACCGCGTCAGGCGAGCGCGCTAGGCGAGCGCGTCAGGCGGCCGCGCGAGCGTGCGGGACCAGGCGGAGCCGCTCGGGAAGCAGCGGCAGCACCGCCCGCTTGACGTACTCCGCGCCCCCGGCCACGAGCGCCTGGCGCACGAAGCTGGGTGGCAGCGGCGAGAAGCCGTACTGGCGGCGGATGGGATCGGGCAACAGCGCGATCGTGATGAAGTTGACGGTCTCGAGCAGGGGGCGCGCGCTCCACGGGACCGAAGGCTCGAGGACGATCTCCCGCGCCCGCCGGCGCGCCCAGTCCGTGACGAACAGGCGCTCGCCGCCGAGCATGGCGCGGCGGTAGGCGTCGAGCTCGTCGATCGTCTGGGGCATGTCCTCCTCGCGCAGGCCGAACAACCGGCCGATCACCTTGTAGTCCTCCCAATAGGCCGCCTCGTCCCGGCGCGAGAGCGAATCGACGTACTTGCGGTAGACGACCAGCGCCGAGTCCACAAGCGTGAACAGGACCCAGAGCAGAAGCTCGGGATCGTCGGCGCGGTATGGCGTCCCGGCTGGGTACGGGCCGACCGCCGCCGGGAGCCGGCCCCGCACACGGCGGTGCATGGCCCGGACCTGGGCGGTGACCGCGTCAGCGTCCTCGCGCGAGCCGAACCCGATCGTCCGCAGCGTCATCGCCGTCCGCGCCAGGCGCTCATACGGCTCCTCCAACGCGCTGGAATGCGCCAGCAGGCCCGTGACCGCGACGGGATGGGCGGCCTGCATCAACAGCGCCCGGGGTCCGGACAGGGCAAGCGCCCGCTCGCGGTGGATCCGCCGGAGCATCGATCGGTCGTCGAAGTAACCGTTCACGCCGGCGTGGGACATAGAGCGCTGACGCTAGCGCTCTTCGTGCCCGGCGATCGACGGCGGCTCGAGCTCGGGCGCGTCGTCGACGAGGCCGGCCTCGCGGGTCTGAGCGAGCTGATCGAGCGCGGTGGCGATGATCGGTTCCTCGCCGGTGGAGGAATCGAACACGAACATCTCGAGCGACATGTCCGGGTCGAACAGCACCTGGCTCTGGTAATTGACGACCCTGCGGCCGGTCAGGTCCTCCACCATGGTCGTGAGCCGCTCGGTCATCTCATCCTGAAACAGCTGCCGGAACGCCCGCACCTGGTTCGGGTGGCCGAACTCCAGCATGGTCTTCTCCGCTGTGGTCAGACCCTCGCGCATGACCACGAGCAGCAGGTCGTCGAACATGTACGACTTGGCCTTGGTCGGTCCCTTGCCGAAGAACTCCTTCTGCATGCGGACCATCGCATTGGAGATCTGCAACAGCAGGCTCTGCCCCGATTCGGGACCGTGGCGCCGTTCGTCCCGAGCCATCGCCATGTGGGCAAACGGTATCCGAAACCGGGGTCAGTCCAGGCGGGGGTGGTCGATCCGGGGGAGCGCGGCCAGACGGGCGGCGCTCGAGACGGACGCGACCTCGTCGGGCAGCTCACCCAGCTTCACCCCCCGCACGAACTTCTCCGGCGAGCCGAGCGCCGCGAAGAAGTCGTCGTAATGGGTGGGCACGATCAGCGCGGGATCGAGCCGTGGGAGGATGCGCTGCCAGTAGCGGGGCGTGACGCTTCGCCCCGCCACCCCGGCGAGGAAGACGTCGACGGCCTCGTCCGGCAGCTCGTCGTCGTCGAGGTCCGCGCTGCCCTGGTGATACAGCCGGACGCCGGCCACGTCGATCCGGATCCCCCACACCGCGCCGCACTTATACGCGGTGGGGACCAGCCCGTGAAGGTGCTCGCAGGTCAGCTCGCCGTCCATCGGCACCTTGCGGCCGAACAGCAGCTTCGAGTGGCGGCTAGGGATGAAGCGGACCGTGAACGGGCCGAGCTCGTAGGTCCTGTGCGGCACGGCCTCAACCGCGAGCTCCCCCAGCCCGTGCAGGCCCATCAGCGTGACGAGCGACTCGGAGCCGTAGGCCTTGGCGTGGAAGCGCCGCGCGATCGCCGGAGCGTCCACAGCGTGGTCGAAGTGGGTGTGGCCGACGAGCACGCCGGCCACCGGCCCGGGCGCGGTCGCGTAGCGGTCGAGCATCGCCGGGTCGGGCAGGGCCTGGCGGCGCAGGAGCAGCGCGCGCAGCGGCACCCGCGAGAGGTACGGGTCGATGAACAGTGATGTGCGCTCGTACGTCAGGCGGTAGCCCGAGACGCCGAGCCACGTGAGCTCCAGGCCCGCCGGAAGATCGAGCCGCGAGGACTCGAGGTGGCGAAGTGCCTGGATATCGTCCGTCTGCGCCGGCACGAACGCTAATCCTCCCATCACCTCGTGCCCGGGTGGTCCGCTCGGGGGTCAGGAGCGACTCCCAGCGCGGGGGTCAGGAGCGACTCCCACCGCGGAGGTCAGGAGCGACTCCCACCGCGGACGTAGCTAACGTCCGCCCGGTGAGAACCGAGCCGACAGCGCCTCCGGAGCCTCAACGGGCCTCGCACCGTGACCGGCTGATCGAGGCCATGGCCACCTCGATCGAGCACAGCGGCTATCGAGAGACGACAGTGGCCGATGTGGTCCGGATCGCGCGCACCTCCCGCCGGACGTTCTACGAGCACTTCGGCGACCGCGAGGGGTGCTTCCTCGCGCTGTTCGACGCGATCAACGACCAGATGATGGAGGAGGTCGCCGCCGCGGTCTCGCCCGAGCAGTCGCTCGAGCAGCAGGTCGACAGTGCGCTCGACGCGTACATCGCCGGGGTGACCGCGCAGCCGGCGCTCTATCGCAGCTTCGTTCACGAGCTGCCCTCGCTCGGCCAACCGGGCGCGGACCGGATGATGGGGGTCACGGAGCGCTTCGCCGGACTTCTGGTCGCGCTGGTCGAGTCCTCGCGCCGCCAGCAGCCGGACCTGGCGCTGCGCCCGCTCCCCATGGACACGGCGATCATGATCGTCGGCGGGCTGCGCGAGCTCGCCGTGATCTACCTGCAGCGCGAGCAGGACCTGAACGCGCTCCGAACGACCGCCGGCGCCACGATCAAGGCCGTCCTCACCGGAGCCCTCCTGTCGGAGGTTTAGCCGGAGCCTGGCAGTGGTATGGTCTCGTACCAAGTACGGTACAGACGCGTACCATAGGCCTGGGAGGTATTTCGGATGAATGCAGCGAACGAGCATGTAGAGCACTTCGAGATCGCAATTGTCGGCGCGGGCTTCGCCGGCCTCGGGATGGCGATGGAGCTGCGCGGCGCCGGGATCGACGACTTCGTCGTGTTCGAGCGGGCGGACGATCTCGGCGGCATCTGGCGCGACAACACCTATCCGGGGTGCGCGTGCGACATCCCGAGCGTGCTCTACTCCTGGACCGAGGAGCAGAATCCCGGCTGGAGCAGCGCATTCGCGGGCCAACCCGAGATCTGGGAATACATGCGACGCGTCGTATCCCGCCACCAGCTCGACGCGCATCTGCGCTATGGCCACGAGGTGCTCGAGATGCGCTGGCAAGAGGCCCCAGCGCGCTGGCAGATCGAGACCACGCAGGGAACGCTCACTGCTGATCTCGTCGTCTCGGCCGCGGGCGCGCTGGCCGACCCGTCGATCCCGTCCCTGCCCGGACTCGAGCGCTTCCGGGGGACCACGTTTCACTCCGCGCGCTGGGAGCACGACCACTCGCTCGACGGCCGCCGCGTGGCCGTTGTGGGCACCGGTGCCTCCGCGATCCAGTTCGTCCCCGAGATTCAGCCCGAGGTCAGTCGCCTCACGGTGTTCCAGCGCACCCCGCCGTGGGTGATGCCGCGCGCGAACCCGGACATCCCCGGCCGCTGGCGGCGCCGCTTCAAGCGCCACGCGCGGCTGCTCAGGGCGGCCCGCGCAGTCGTGTTCTCCTTGCAGGAGTTGCTCCACGTGGGCTTCAAGCACCCCCGGCTGATGAAGCTGCTCGAACGGCGGGCGCTTCGCCACCTGAAGGAGCAGGTCCCGGACCCGGCGCTGCGGGCGAAGCTCACGCCCGACTATCGCCTCGGCTGCAAGCGGATCCTCGGCTCGGACACCTGGTACCCGGCGGTGTCGGCTGAGAACGTCGAGGTGGTGACCGCCGGGATCGCGGAGGTCACCCCCGACGGCATCCGCGACTGCGACGGCGTCGAGCATCGCGTCGACACGATCATCTTCGGGACCGGGTTCCAGGTCACCGACCAGCCGATCAGCCACCGAGTGTTTGATCCGGCCGGCCGCACGCTGGCCGAGGTCTGGCAGGGCAGCCCCGAGGCGCACCTGGGCATGGGTGTGGCGGGCTTTCCGAACCTGTTCTTCCTGCTCGGGCCGAATACCGGCCTCGGCCACAATTCGGTGCTGCTGATGATCGAGGCTCAGGTCGACTACCTGATGCGCGTCCTGGCCTGGCGCCGGAGCGGCGAGCGCCACGCGATCGAGCCGCGCGCGGAGGCCCAGTCGCGCTTCCTGGCCGAGGTGGACCGCGGCACACGAGGGAGCGTCTGGACGGCCGGCGGCTGCCTGAGCTGGTACCTCGACGCGACCGGCCGCAACTCGACCCTGTGGCCGGGGAGCGTCCGTGCCTACCAGCGGCTGCTCTCCCGGTTCGAGCCCGAGGAGTACCAGGTGCGTGCGCCTCGGCGCGCGCCCGCTCACAAGCCGCTCGTGGCGGCCTGATGCGTGCGCGCGGCTCAGTTGCCATCGACGGGCGGACCGCGTACGTATCCGGCGCCGCGTCGGGCATCGGACGCGCGATGGCGCAGCGGCTCTCGGCCCACGGGTGCCCGGTGGCGATCGTCGATCAGGACGAGGCCGGGCTGGGCGAGACGGCGGCGTCGCTGGCCGGAGGCCCGCCGGTGCTCCACCGCGTGCTGGACGTGCGCGAGCGCGAGGCTCAGGCGGCGTTCGCCGCCGAGGTCGCCGAGTGGGCGCCGGCGCCGCTCGGGATGGTCTTCAACAACGCCGGCGTGGCGACCTCTCAGGGCGTCGCCGACGCGGTGGTCGAGGACGACGAGTGGGTTCTGGAGGTGAATCTGTACGGCGTCATCCACGGCACCCGCGCGTTCCTGCCCCTGCTGCTGCGCCAGGGCTCCGGGGTGATCGTCAACACCTCGAGCGTGTTCGGGCTGATCGGCGTGCCCGCGCAGAGCGCGTACTGCACCTCGAAGTTCGCCGTCCGCGGATTCACCGAGTCGCTGCGAGCCGAATTGCGGGAGACCGGGGTCTCGGCGGTGACCGTGCACCCGGGCGGGATCAAGACCAACATCGCGCGAAACGCCCGCTTCCACAGCGATCCGCGCGGGGTCGAGCGCAGCCACGACCAGGCGGCGCAGGACTTCGAATCGCTTGCCCGGACCACGCCGGAGAGGGCGGCCGAGGTGATCCACGAGGGCGTCAAGGCCGGCAAGAGCCGGATCCTGGTCGGCGCCGACGCCCACGTCCTCGACGTGCTGGTCCGCCTCGCCCCCGTCCGCTACGCCGACGTGCTGGCCCGCTTAATCGCCCTGGGGGAGCGTCGCCAGGGCGCCTGATCCCGGGGCGGGGAACGAAACCCACGGTATACCGCGTTAACGTGCCCGGGCCCGGGTATAGAGTGCCGTCGATGACGGGATTCGAGGCGTTGCGGATACCGCTCTGGCGGGAGGGCCTGGTGGCGTTCGAGCGCTCCGCCCTGATGCGCTCGGAGGTGTGGCGCGGCGACGGCGTGCCCCTGGGCGACGGAGCGCCGGTCATGCTGGTCCCGGGCTTCCTGGCCGGCGATACCTCGCTCGGCCTGATGGCGGGATGGCTCAAGCGGATCGGCCACCGCCCGTGCCGCGCCGGAATCCGCGCGAACGTGGATTGCGCCGCCCGGGCGCTCGAACGCCTGGAGGAGGGGCTCGAGCGGCACGCCGAACGTCACGGGCGCAAGGTGACGGTCATCGGCCACAGTCGCGGCGGCACGCTCTCCCGCGTCCTGGCCGTGCGCCGGCCCGACCTGGTCGAGGGCATCATCTGCCTGGGCTCGCCGCTGCGCGACCAGCTTGCCGTGCATCCGCTCGTCCAAGCCCAGGTCAAGGCGGTGGCGCTGCTCGGCTCGCTCGGCGCCCCCGGGATGTTCTCCTACCGCTGCAACTCTGAGTGCTGCGCGCCGGTCAACGAGCTGCTGGCCGCCCCGTTCCCAGAGGAGGTGCGCTTCGCCTCGGTCTACTCGCGCAGCGACGGGGTGGTCGACTGGCGGGCCTGCCTGGATCCGGCCGCCCGCCACATCGAAGTCCACTCCACGCACGTCGGTATGGCGGTGAACGCGTCGGTCTTCTACGTGGTCTCCGGGCTGCTCGCGCCAGCCGCCTCCTCGGCGCCCGGGCTGCTGGCCGAGCCCGCCGCGGGCGGCTTGGCCGCGGCCTGAATCGGACGCGGACGGGTCGACTTGGGGCGCGCCGCCGGG
The DNA here is from genome assembly GCA_963818675.1 of uncultured Solirubrobacterales bacterium. Classification (GTDB taxonomy): domain Bacteria; phylum Actinomycetota; class Thermoleophilia; order Solirubrobacterales; family Solirubrobacteraceae; genus Palsa-465. Next base: position 3,340,378 of record CAWFTE010000002.1, on the reverse strand, counting down.
CGGCGGCCCGGGGTCTTGGCGCGAGCCGCCGGGCGGCCCGGGGCCTGGCCCGGCTCGGCGGCCCTGGGGGCCTGGCCCGGCTCGGCGGCCCTGACCAGCTCTGCCATCCCGGACTCGATCCCGTCGCACAGGATCCCGATGTCCGGCGCGCTGTCGTAGTCGCCGGTGACCCCGAACTTGAGCCCGCCGTCGTAGGAGAAGATCGCCACGCCGATCCGCACCTGGTTGGCGATCGGCACGTACGGGACCGCCTCCAGCATCCGCCGGCCGGCCAGGAACAGCGGCTGCTGCGGGCCCGGCACGTTGGTGGTCACGGTGTTGAGCGTCCGCTGGGGCGCGCGGGAGGCCAGCCGGGTCCCGAGCGCGAGCAGCAGCGACGGCGCGAACCCCGACAGCGAAGTCAGCACCTCGCCCGCCACCGCCTGGTTTGAGCGCTTGAGCCCCTCCATCTGGGCGCTCACCGAGCGCAGCCGCTCGACGGGGTCCTCGACCCCCACCGGCAGCTCGGCGAACATCGCCGAGACCCGGTTGTTGTAGCGACCGCGCTCCGTGGGCCGGCGCACCGACACCGGCACGAGCGTGCGGATCCGGACTTGAGCCGGGTCCTCCGCCCGCGAGAGCAGGAGCTGACGGAAGCCGTGCGAGATCGCGGCCAGCACGACGTCGTTCACGGTGCCGCCAAGCCCGCCCCGTACCACCTTTACGTCGCTCAGGCTCGCGTGCGCCCAGGCCCAGCGCCGATGCGGCCCGATCGACCCGTTGAGCGAGCTTCGCGGCCCGGGCCGCAGCAGGCCGCGCATCGCGGCGGTCCCCTTGATCGTGTTGAGCGCCTGGCTCGCCACCTGAGTCGGACCGCGCACGACCTGTGCCGCGGTGCTCAGCGCGTTCACCGGGGTGACCAGGCGCCGGGCCAGCGGCTGGGCGATCAGCTCGCCGGCCGACGGATCCGGCGCCGGGGTCCAGCGCGGCGCCGGCCCCCGGGCCGGGTCGCGCTCGGAGTCGAGCAGCACCGATAGGAGGTCGGTGGCAGACACTCCGTCGACCATGCAGTGGTGGGTCTTGGACACGAGCGCCCAGCGGCCGTCCCCCAGGCCCTCAGCCGCCCACAGCTCCCACAGCGGCTTGGCCCGGTCGAGCTGCTGGGACATCACCCGCCCGACAAGCGTCCGCAGCTCCTCCATTCCCGCGGGCGAGGCCAGTGCGGTGCGGCGCACGTGGTAGTCGAGGTTGAAGTGGGAGTCGTCGATCCACACCGGCGGCCCCACGTGCAGCGGCGGGTAGCGGACCTTCTGCCGGTAGCGCGGGACGAGGTGCAGCTTCGCGGACACGGCGTTGCAGATGTCGGCCTTCGACGGCGGCGGACCCTCGAAGATCCCGACGGAGCCGATGTGCATGTGGTTGACCTCGTTCTCGATATCGAGGAACGAAGCGTCCAGAGGACTGAGCGGGTCCATGACTATCTCCTCCTACAGCTGCAGCGATTTCACCTCGAGATACTCGTCGAGCCCGAACGGGCCGAGCTCGCGGCCGTACCCCGACTGCTTGTAGCCCCCGAACGGCGCCAGCGGGTTGAACGCCGCCCCGTTGATCTCCACCTGCCCGGTGCGAATCCGGCGCCCCACCCGCTTGGCCCGCTCCTCATCGCCCGACCACACGCCGCCCGCCAGGCCGTATACGGAGTCGTTGGCGATCCGGACCGCCTCGTCCTCGCCCTCGTAGGGCATGATCACCAGCACCGGTCCGAAGATCTCCTCCCGGGCGATCGTCATCTCGGGCGTGACCTCGGAGAACACGGTGGGGCGCACGTACCAGCCGCGATCCAGGCCCTCCGGAGCCTGCGCGCCGCCGGCCACGAGCTTGGCGCCCTCGTTCACCCCCTTGTCGATGTAGTCGCGCACGCGCCGGCGCTGGACCTCGGAGACGACGGGGCCGAGCGGCGTCGACTCGTCGAGCGGATCGCCCGGGGTGAAGTGCTCGGCGACGGCGGCCGCGATCGCCTCGGCCTCGGCCAGGCGGGCGCGGGGCACGAGCATCCGGGTGAGCGCGCTGCACGTCTGGCCCGAGTTCAGGTAGCACTTGGCCACGCCGTCGGTTACCGCCTCCTGCAGGGGCGCGTCGTCGAGGATCACGTTGGGCGACTTGCCGCCCAGCTCCAGCGCGACGCGCTTGATCGACTGCGCGGCCAGCTCGGCCACCCGGCGCCCAGCGCGAGTGGAGCCGGTGAACGAGATCATGTCCACGTCCGGGTGCGCCGCCAGCGCCTCCCCCACCACCGGGCCATAGCCGCTCACCAGGTTGAACACACCGGCCGGCAGGCCCAGCTCGTCGAACAGGGAAGCCAGCCAGAACGCGCACAGCGGCGTCACCTCGGAGGGCTTGAGCACCACCGTGCAGCCGGCGGCCAGCGCGGGGGCCACCTTGGCGCAGACCTGATGGAGGGGATAGTTCCACGGGGTGATCGCGCCGACCACGCCGACCGGCTCGCGCACGACGAGCGAGTTGCCGATCTCGAGCTCCCACGCGACCTGCGCGAGCAGCTGCGGCATCGCCGTGAACGTCATCGTCGGAAGCCCGGCCTGGATCGCCGCCGCCTGGCGGATCGGCATCCCGACCTCCTGCGAGATCAGCATCGCGATCTCGGTCTGGCGCTCGGCAAACGCCAGAGCGATCCGCTCGAGCCACTGCGCCCGCTCGGCGACCGGCGTCTGCGACCAGCCCTCGAACGCCGCGCGTGCCGCCGCCACGGCTTTGCTGACGTCCTCGGGCGTCCCCTCGGGGATCCGGCCGATCGGCTCCTCGGTGGCGGGGTTGATCACCGTGATCGTGCCGCCCGGGTCGGCGGGCGCCACCCACTCGCCGCCGACGTACAGGCGGTCGTGGACGCGGAGGTGCGGTTCCGTGGTGGTTGCCATGGTCGAATCGTCTCCTAGGCGTGGGTGGTGGTGGCGGCGGTCGGGGCGCCCGCGGGGGCCCCGGCCGGCGCCGGGGTCTGGGTCCGGGCGCCCGCGGCGGCCCCGGCCGGCGCCGGCGCCGCGGCGGCGACCGCCTCGGCGTTGCGGTGGGCGAGGGCCATGATCGAGATCATCGGGTTGGTGCCCGTGGAGGTGGGGAACGCGCTTCCGTCGCCGATCCACACGCCCTTGACGTCGTGCAGCTCACCCCACGGACCGGCCACGCTCGTTTCGGGATCGCTTCCCATCCGGCACGTGCCCATCTGGTGGGCCGAGAACAGCGTCCAGCCGCCGGCCCGCAATGGCATCTGCTGGACCCGGGCGCTGAAGGCGTTCAGGTCATCGCCCCAGCGCCAGGTCGGAGCGCCGGCGGCCAGCGCGGCGATCTGGGTGGCGCCCGCGGCCTCGTGCAGCCGCAGCTGGGCGTCGATTCCCCGCGCCATGTGGCGCTGGTCGAGCTCGTCGGCCAGCGCGTAGGTCGGCACCGACATGCCGGCGCGGTCGATCGTGACCCGGCCGTGGCCGCGGTCGCGCAACAGCGCGATCAGCGTGCAGCCGTGACGGAAGTTGGACATGGTCCGCTTGTGCTCGGCCGCCGTCGTGAACGGCAGCGCGGAGCCGGCGATCGCGGTGGTGAAGTGGGCCCCTTCGATCAGGAACCCGTAGCCGTCCTCGAGGTCATCGAAGTCGTGCACGAGCCCGGCGTGAGGCGCGCCCTTCCAGTTCTCCATGTCCTCGGGGTAATAGGCGAACGTGGCCGTGCACGGATGCAGGTGCAGATGGTCCCCCACCGCGGGGCCGCCGATTCCCGATCGCAACAGCAGCGCCGGCGACTCGAGCGCGCCGGCGGCGACCACGACCTGGGGCGCGCGCACGAGCACCTTGGCCGTGCGCCCGGATGCCGGGTCGGTCCAGATGGCCTGCACTCCGGCGGCCCGGCCCTCCTCCACCAGCACGCGCTCGGCCGCGCACTGCGTCACCAGCACGGCACCGCGCTCGTACGCGTCCCGCAGATAGGTCTTGGCGGTGGATTGCTTGGCTCCGGTCTGGTCGCCGAAGCCGATGTGGCCCGCGGTCTCGAACGTGTAGCGCCCTTCGTCGATGTTGCGAGCGGCCAGCACGAAGCTCAAGCCGAGCTTCTCGGCGCCCGCGCGCATCCGCTGGTGCGCCGCGTTCAGGTCAGAGCAGCGCTCGTTCACGCCCAGTCGCTCCCACACCGCGTCGAGGTGGCGGTCGAATTCGCTGCCCGCGACGCCCTCCAGACCGAACTCGTGCTCCCACTGCTCGCGCACCCACGGAGTGGTGCGCAGCGAGTTGGTCCAGTTGACCACCGTCCCTCCACCGAGACACGAGCCGGCCTGGAGCGAGACGTTGAGATCAGCCGTGGGCGTCGGGCCACCGCGCCAGTACAGGCTCTGGTACGCCGGGATCTCCAGGCCCAGGAAATCCGCGTCGTCGAAGTAGCCGCCGGCCTCGAGCACCACGACCTTGAGGCCGCGCTCGGACAGCGATCCCGCCATCACCCCACCCCCGGCGCCCGAACCGACCACGCACACGTCCGCCTCGAGCGTGGTGTCGCCGTCGGGGACGTAGGGCTCGAGCGGCCTGGGGGTCTGCGGTGGGAGGCCGGGCGGCCCCGGATAGCCGAACGTCTTCCAGTTGGGGTTCTGACCGCGCTCGTCGGGCAGCCCGTAATAGAGGAACAGGACGCCGCTGACCAGCGCCTGGACCCCGGCCGCGGGCTCCGGACCCGTCATCGCCACGTTACGCAGGATCTGCTCGCGCGAGCGCTGGGACGTGCGCGCGAAGCCCATCTCGGCGAGGGCGTCGAGCAGCTGGAGCAGGCCCGCCCGCTGCTCGGCCGGCACGGTCGCGAGCACATCCTCGAGCGCCGCGGCCACGCCCAGGTCGCTTGCCTTCCGGGCAAAGAAGCCGTCCGGATCCGGATCGTGCGCGACGGGCGGCACGATGGCGTCGCCCAGCGCGGCGAGCACCGCCCGCTGGGTCTCGTTGATCTCGCTCAAGCCTCTCCCTCCTTCGGTTGCGCCCCGAAGTATTACCCGGCGAGGGGGGCGCCCGTTAAAGATCGGCGAACTCGGCCTGCGGCGTGGTCGTCGAGATAACGGGAAAGATGTTGGATCACGATGCCCGAGCGCCATCCAGTCCTCGATCTCCTGGCCCGGCGCGCCGGCGCCCCGGACGGCGTTGCCGGCGGCCCGGACGGCGCGGGCCGCTCGGACAGCGCGCGCCTGGCGCTGGCTCTCGAGGGCGGAGGCATGCGCGGCGTCGTCTCCGCCGGCATGGCGGCGGCGATCGAACGGCTCGGGCTGACCCGCTGCTTCGACCTGGTTGTGGGCACTTCGGCCGGCGCGTTGAATGGCGCAGCTCTGCTCGCGGGCGTGGCCGAGGCGTGCGCCACCGCCTATCACTCGGCGTTCACCACCCGGCGGTTCATCAACCCCTACCGCCTGCTCATCGGCCGCGCCGCGGTCGACGTCGCGTTCACGCTCGACCATGCCGATCCGGACGGGCTCGACGCCGGCACGCTACGCACCGCCGAGGCCGCGGCGCGAGAGCATGCCGAGCGGGTGCTGAGCGAGGCCCTCAGCGGAGCCGCCGCCGGCGAAGAACCGGCGCGGCCCGTTGGGCGCGGAGGCGCAGAACCGACTCCGCACGCCGGCCCCGGGGGCGGCTGACCGCCGGCTCCTCAAGAGACCACGGCCGCGCGGGCCCGGGCGGCTCGCACAGCGTTCGAGAGCGTGTCGACGTCGTAGGCGCCGTAGTGACGGCGCCCGTTGATGAAGAACGTCGGCGTCCCGGAGACGCCGCTGGCATCGGCCGACTCCACGTCCTCGGCCACGCGCCCGATTCCCTTGCGCTTTTGCAGGTATGCGCGGAAGCGATCGCCGTCCAGGCCCATGCGGTTGGCGTGGCCGAACAGCTCGCGGGCGGCCAAGGCGTCCTGGTGGGCCAGGAGCGTCTCGTACATGTCCCAGAACCGCCCCTGGGCCGCTGCGGCCTCGCTCGCCTCGGCGGCGAGCTGGGCATGCGGGTGCACGTCGTTCAAGGGCAGGTGGCGCCACACGTAGCGGAGGTCGCCGAAATCAGCCAGCAACTCCCGGATGATCGCCTCCGCCTGGCCGCAGTACGGGCATTCGAAATCCCCGTACTCGACCAGCGTCACCGGGGCGTCCTCCGGACCCCGGTAGTGGTCGCGCTCGAGGTCGACCGGCACGGCCAGGTCGACGAGCGACTCAGCGGTCCCGAGCAGGGCGCGCAGCCGGAGCGCCTTGGGCAGCAGCAGCGTTGCGCGGAACACCGCCATGGTCATGAGCGACGCGACCAGCGCGGCGGTCAGCACCCCGAGCTTGGCCTCCTCGAGCGCCTGGCCCTGGAAGGCGAGCGTGGCGATCAGCAGCGACACCGTGAACCCGATCCCGGCGATCGCCCCTCCCCCGAGCACGGAGGCCCATCCCACCGGAGGCCTGATCCGCCCACGGCTCAGCCGGGTGGTCAGCCACGCCGAGCCGGCGACCCCGATCGGCTTGCCAAGCACGTACCCGGCGATCACGCCGAGGGTGATCGGCGACGTGTAGGCGTGACCGAGAAAGCTGCCGTTGATCGCGATCCCGGCGTTGGCCAGCGCGAACAGCGGAACGATCAGATAGCTCGTGATCGGGTGGTAGATCTGCTGGAGTCGCTCGTTTGGCGAGATCGCCGTCCGCACCCCCTCGCGGGCGGACTGCGCCAGCTCGGACGTCGGCTGCTCACGGAACAGCCGGAACAGGTCCGTGGCCCGCTCGAGATCGGCACGGGACGCGGGGTAGGCGATCGTGATCAGGCCGATGGCCAGCCCCACCACGATCGGGTCGACGCCCGAGCCTCGCATCGCGAACCACGCCGGCAGCACCAGCAGCGCGTAGATCGCGCCGTTGCGGACCCGGCGCAACCGGACGGCGAGCACGACCGCGAACAGCCCGAGCGCGATCATCAGCGGAGCGATCCGGACCCGGCTGGTGTAGGCCAGGACGATCACGATCAGCGCCACCAGATCGTCGGCCACGGCCACGGTGAGGATGAATGCGCGCAGGCTCTGCGGAAAGCGCCGGCCGACGAGCGCGAGCATCCCGAGCGCGAATGCGGTGTCGGTGGACATCGCGGTACCCCACCCATGGGCGGAGGGACGGCCACCGTTTATCGCCAGGTAGACCGCCACCGGCACGACCATCCCGCCGACGCCGGCGACGACCGGGAGCAGCAGCCGGCGCCGCTCCCGGAGCTCCCCGAGGTCGAACTCACGCCGAGCTTCGAGCCCGACCACGAGGAAGAAGAACGTCATCAGCCCCTCGTTCACCCACTCACGCAGGTCGAGCGAGATGCTCCAGTGGCCCAGCCTGAGGGTCAGCAGCGAGCTCCACACGCTGTGGTACGACGACCCCGAGACGTTGACCCAGATGAGCGCGGCAATGGTGGCCGCGAGCAGCACCGCCGCGCTCCCCGTCTCCGTGCGCAGGAAGTCGCGCAGCGGCGCCTCCAGGTTTCGCACCCACGCGGTGTGCGCGACGAACGACTCCGAGCGTGCAGGGCTCTCGCTCATCGCGATGAGCCTACTCCAGGCCTTGCCGGCGCCCCGGGGGCCGCGCGCGGCGCGCGCAACCCCCGGGGAGCGGCTCAGTTTCCGCTGCTCGAGGCGGTGGCGGCGCCGGTGTCGGCCGAGCCGGCGGACGTCGACCCCGACGTGGACTGCGCCGGCGTGGATTGGTCCGACGGGGCAGACGACGACGCTGCCGCGGTGGACGCCGACGCCGGCGTGGACTGCGCGGTCGGGTCGGCGGGTGCGCTCGCGGCCGCCTGCGTCTCCGACTGGGTCTGGGTCTGCGCCGCCGGAGCCGACGCGGCCGATGAGGCCGAGTCCGAGGCCGCCGGGCTCGACTGCCCCGACTGGTCAGCGGGCGCGCTCGCCGGCGCCTGCGTCTCCGACTGGGTCTGCGCCTGCGGCGCCGGGGCCTGCGCAGCCGCCGGCGTGCTTGCCTGGGCCGAGGCGTCGGCAGGAGCGCTCGCTGGCGCCTGGGTCTCCGTCTGCGTCTGCGTCTGCGGAGCCGGAGCCGGAGCCGAGGCCGGCGCGCTCGTCTGAGTCGACGTCTCCGTCGAGGCCGGTCCCCCCTCGGTGGTCGCCGAGCTCGAGTCGGCCGCCGCGCTCGGGGGTGTGGTGCTCGTCGAGGTCGAGCTGGATTCACCGGACGTCGCCGTGCTCGCGCCGTTCGAGCTCGCGGCCACCTCGGTCGTCGTCGTGCTCGGCTCCGAGCTCTGCCCGCCGGCGCTCTGAGTGCCGGCGTCGCTCGACGCCGGCACGCTCTGGGAGCTGGTCTGAGAGCTCTGCGAGCTCTCGGGACTCGGCGCCTGCGAGCTCTGCGAGCTCTCGGTGCTCGGTGCCTGCGAGCCCGAGGCGGCCGAACCCGTCGATGCTGCCGCCGCGCTCGGCTCACTGCTCGCGTTTGCGCCGCCCGACGTCGTCGTCGTGCTCGCGCTCTGCGGGCTGCTCGACGCCGGGTCGGCCGCGACGTGGGCCTGGGTGCTGGTCGTCGCGCTCGTCTGGCGCGTGGTCATCGAGGTCTGGACGTCGGACGAGGCCCAGACCTGGCCCTGCGGATGCTGGGTCAGGATCTTGTTGACGAGCGAGAGCATGCTCGAGCCTGCGCCCATGTTCCCCGGCGGATAGAAGCCGACCTCGAGATGCGGACCGGTGGAGATCCCGACGATTCCGTAGCCGACTTCGGTGATCTGCTGTCCGGCCTGAACGTGGTCGCCCACGTGCACGAGGTCGGGGCCGGCGTGGCCGTAGTAGACCTCGAGGCCGGCCAGCGGGCCCGAGGTGATCTTCAGGACCGGCGCGTTGGGACCGAAGCCGTTGATCCCCTCGGCGATGATTACACCGCTGCCCATCGCGTACTCGGGGGTACCGCCCGGGGCGGAGTAGTCCACGCCCTGGTCGACGGATCCGTTGACCAGGTACTGACGCGGCAGCGGCAGCGCCACGCCGTTGCTGACGACGTAGGTCACCGACTGCGAGGTCGGGGCCGGCGGCGTGACGACGGCCACCGGCTGGGGGGCCGGGGCGGGCGTGCTGACCGAATCGCTCGTGGGCTGGGACGAGCCGCCACCCCCACCACCGCCACCTCCGCGGGCGGGCTGGGTCGTGGACGGCGCGTCCGTACCTGCGCTCGTGGTCGTCTGGCCGCCTGCGGCCGGCTGGCTTCCGGACGAGCCGGACGAGCCGGACGCGCCGGCGGAAGCGTTGATCGTCGCCGTGGCCGCCGGGCCGCCCTGGGCGGGAGCCGCGGGAAGCGTGGCGCTGTCGGTGTGGAGCGTCGTGACCTGCGGCGCGGATGCGTCGCTCGCCGCCGCGGCGTGCGCGACCGGCGCGGACGCGTTCGTGCCGGCGTTCGTGGCCGCGCCCGTCCCGTCGCCGCTACCGGCGCCGGCCAGCCCGAGCACTGGGGCGTTGAACAGCGTGGCCCACGTGCGTACGTCGATCGAGCCGCTGAGCGGCAGGCCATTGCGGTGCTGGAAGTCCCACACCGCCTCGCGGGTCAGCGGGCCATAGATGCCGTCGACGGCGAGATGGCCGAGCGGTAGCACCTGGTTCAGACGCATCTGCGCGGCAGCGACCAGTTGGCCCTGGCTCCCCAGCGCGAGCACGACGTGCGAGGGAAGCGAGCCCGAACCCACGTTCTCGGGCGCCACCGGGCTGATGTCCGACTGGGCGGATGCGGTCGCGCGCGGAAGCACCGGAGCGGCGACCATCGCGGCGCTAACGGCGAGCGACGCGCTCTTGCGCCGGCGCCGCGCACGGCGGCCGATCTCGGCTAGATGGCGGCGATGGCGAGAGCGCTCCAGCGAACGCTCCCAGAGGTCGACCGACCCGAGGTCTCGGGCCGCTCGCACGCTACCCGCGTTTGCGCGTGCAATGGACACTCGTGCTCCTTTCGGTTATTCCGCCTCCGAGGTGAGCTGTCGGGCTCGCGTGAACCGATCACGCTACGCCGCGCTCTGACGGCGATTCGCCCCTGCGGCCGCAGCCGCGTTGGGTCCCCCGGTCTCCGGCGCCGGCGGCGACGCGGAGATTCGGCTATGTCTGTCTCGGCGGAGAAGGTACCGCAATGCGCGGCGGACCGCGTCGTCGGGTTCCATCCGACGTTGGTCGCGATAATCGCGACCAACGTCGGTCGCATCGCAGGCTCACGACGCGGCAATGACGTTTCCCGGGTCGGGCCGGCGCTCGGCCGGCGCCTGGCTGTAGTCGCCGAACGGCGCGTCGCGCTCCGTCACCACGGCTCGGACGCCCTCGCGCTCGGCCCGCTCGATGAACGTCAACGCCTCCGGCGTGTTTCGCATGAGACCGTCGAGGATCGGGCCGAGGTTCTGCGTCGAGGCGAGGCCCATGCTCTCGTAGGCCTGGTTGACGACGAGCTTCATCGCCGCCAGCTGAGAGGAGGGAATCCGCGCCAGCTCCGCCGCCAGCCCCGTCACGGTGTCCTCGAGTGCGGCGAACGGCACCGCCTCGTTGATCAGCTCGACGTCGGCTGCCTCCCGCCCGCTCAACGGCCGGCCGGTCAGGGCGTGGTACTTGGCGCGCGCCAGGCCCAGCCGGTAGATCCACAGCCCGGACAGGTAGCAGCCCCAGATCCGGCTGTACGGCGTCCCGATCACCGCGTCTTCGCTCGCGATCACCAGGTCGGCGCACAGCGCGAAGTCGCTGCCCCCGCCCACGCACCAGCCATGCACCTGCGCGATCACTGGCTTCGGCGCGCGCCAGATGCTCATCAGCTTCTGGGTCGGAGAGAGCTGCGGCGCGGTGGCGAACGCGAAGTCCTTGCCGGGATCCCACGCGCCGGCGCTCGCCACCGCCTCGTCCCAGTGATGGAACCCGCCGCCGAAGTCATAGCCGGCGCAGAATGCCCGCCCGGCGCCGCGCAGGACGATCACCTTGACCTCGGGATCCCGTGTCGCCACCGCCACGGCGTCCTGCACCTCGTCTGGCATCGGGGGCACGATCGTGTTCAGCGCCTCCGGGCGATTGAGCGTGATCGTCGCGATCGGCCCGTGGACGCCGTAGAGGATCGTCGCGTACGCGTCCATGCCGTCGGGTTTCGACGTGGCGCCGCGTTTTACTCCCGCGCACCGCCGGGCGAATCAGACCGCGGGCGTCAGCGCATCCAGGAACGGCCGGCGGCCGAGCGCGTAGAGCAGGCAGTCGGCCGTGGCGACCACGTTCGCCGTCCGACGCACGTCGTGCAGGAGCGCGATCTCGCCGAAGCCGGCGCCGGGACCCAGGAGGCGGAGCCGCTCACCCGCCGTGGAGACCTCGAGCTCGCCCCGGGCCACCAGGAAGAAGTGCTCGCCCACGTCGCCCTCGCGGATGACCCGACGGCCGCCGGGAACGCGGACGGGCTCGAGCTCGCGGGCCAATCCCTCGAGCACCGGCCCCGGCAGCGCCGCGAACAGGCCGTGGTTGCTCAGCAGCACGAGCTTGGCGCTCGACACGCCGCGCCGGTCGAGCGAGCGCAGCCAGGGGACAGCCGCCGCGCCCGCCAGCGCGATCACGCCGGCGACGCCGGCCAGGGCCGCTCGGGCCCCGCCGAGCGCCATCAGCAGCGGCACGAGCAGCGATCCCGCGGCCAGGCCGAGGTCGGCCAGGCCCTCGAGAACGCCGAACAGCCGCGCCAGCAGGTGTGCGGCGGTAATGCGGGCGAGCAGGGCGCGTCCCGCCGCGTCGAGAACCGCCCGGGCCATCCCGGCCACGGCCAGCAAGGCGAACGCGCTCCCGGTCGTGGTCCAGGCCGCCAGCACGGCGAACGCGACCGCCCAGCCCAGGGCCGCGCCGACCAGAGGCCTTCCGAGCGCGCGCGTGCCGATCAGCCCGAGGGCGGCCAGGCCGCCGACGATGCCACCGGCGCCGAACACGGCGCCCAGATATCCGGCGGCCGGCGCGCCCAGCCCGAGCACGCCGATCGCGAGCACCACGGTGAGCACGTCGAGCGCCCCGATCGCCACGTACTGAACCCCGGTGACGGCGAGCAGCGCCCGGGTCTCGGGCTCGGAGCGGAGCGCGACCAGCCCGGCCAGCGCATTGCCGACGTTGCCGAGATCGGGTGAGCGGGTCGCCCCCGCCTCAGCGCGCCGGCGCGGCGGATGCAGTGCCGCCACGAGCACGCCGCCGGCCGCGACCACCCCCGCGTACGCCGCGAACGCCAGGCCGGGGCCGTCGATCGCCATGAGCGCGCCGGCCAGCGCGGGACCGACCAGCGCGCTCGTCTCCTCGACCCAGCTCGACAGCGCGGTGCCGGCGGTCAGCTCCTCCGGCGTCTGCACCAGGGCCGCGAGCGCGGCGGCCTGCGCAGGGCGGGTGACGCTCCCCGACGCGGAGGCAACCGCCGCCAGGACGTAGGCGAGCGGCGCCGGGCCATCGCCCAGCAGCACCGCCGCAGTGGCGCCCATCGCCGCCGCCTGGCAGAAGTACCCCACCTCCAATGCAAGCATGCCCCCGCGGGCATCGGCGATGGCCGCGGACGGCGGGCCGGTAAGCGCCGAGGGCACGAGCTGCGCCACGGCGACCAACCCGGCTGTGGTCGCTCCGCCCTGCCGGTAGGCGTACACGAGCATCGCGGTCCACACGCCGTACTCCGCGGCGCCGAAACCCGCGAACGCGATCCCCAGGCGACGCAGGCTGCGGTTGGCGAGGACCCGCCACAGCACCGTGGCACGGGCGCCCATGGCGCGATCCTAACCGGGCGCACGCGGCCCGGAGGGGGAGTGTGCGCTAGCCGGAGGAGCCCGTGGTCGTTGTGGCCGCGGAGCCTGTGGACGACCCCGAACCGGTCTGGCTCGGCGCAGTCGTCGTCGTCGTGGCGGGCGTCGTGGTGGTGGTGGGCGCCGACGAGGGCGACGAGGCACCGGAGGAGGAAGACGAGCCCTGCGACGAGGACGTGGAGCTCCCTGCGGACGACGATTGCCCGCTCGAGCCGGTGGAGGACGAACCGCCCTGGCCGGAGGACGATGAGCTGGGCGTCGTGGTCGTGCTGCTCGTCTGCGGCGGATTCGCGACGAGCCCGCTGGCCGCCAGCGTGTTCTGGATCTGCTGCTGGACCCTGGAGACCTGGGCGGCGACCGCGGCCGGGGATCCGCCCGCTCCGAGCGCCGGCAGCGCGTTCAGCTGCTTTAGGGCGGCCTCGAGCTGCGTCAGAACCTGCTGGGAGGGCAGCGCCTTGAGCGTTATCACGAGCTGGTCGGCGATTGCCGTCGTGACACAGGCCGGACAGTCGTAGTTCAGGGCACCGGCCGCGTTGATCGGAGCGATCGCCTTGCTCCGCCCGACCACGAGCACGACCTGGAAGGAGACCGCGACCGTCGTGCAGGCGTTGCAGTGCGCGATCGCGTACGCGCTGTTGGTGTTGGTCACAGGCGCGCCGCCGGTCACCGTGACGAGGGTGTAAGCAACGTCGTACACCACTCCGCCGTTCGTGGTGTTCTCGGCCAGGGCCTGGGTGCCGCCCGGGCCGGGCGCCGCCGGCAGCTTGAACGGGAACGCGGTGGCCGACGTCGACGTGGCGCTCGAGCTGCCCGAGCCGGACGACGCCGTCGTGGTGGTCGGGCTCGGGCCCGTGGTGCCGGTGCCGGTGCCGCTGCCCGATCCCGTCGCGGTCGTGCTCGCGCCGCTCGCGGCCGGTGGGTTCGGGCTCGAGCTGCTGAGGATCGCCACCGGCGGCTTGCCCTTCTTACCGGGGATGACGAACAGCGCCGGATGGCTCTTGGTTGCCCCGCCGACCGGAATCATGGCCACGGCCAGGTGCGTCCCCGGGGTCAGGGACGCCTGCACCGGTCCGACGGTGGGGCGAGCCAGCGATACCGGCGCGGACACGAGCTTGACCATGCCGCCGAGGGTGCCGTTCTGGTTGGGAAGCACCGGCTGGTACTGGCCGGCCGGCCACCACGCCCACGCAGCGCCGGCCGCCACGGCCAGGCCCGCGAGCGCGACGAGAACCTGCCTCACGGGACGGCCGCGGCTCCAGGCGAGCGCCTTGGTCACGACCGTGCGGAGGATCTTCTGCGTCACCAGGAGACAGCCGGCGACCGGCAGGACGAGCGCCACCAGGCTGATCAGCGAGGCGAGCAGGGCCAGGATCTGCCCATGCGAGACCTGGTGGGACATGTTCAGGACGATGTGATGCCCGCTGTTCCAGGCGGTGGTGGCCAGCCTCGGCAGCAGGATGATCGCGCTCAGCGAGAGGGCGATCAGGACTGGTACGACGATCAGGACCCAGGCGGTGACCAGGAACCGAGCCCAGCCGGTCAGCGCCGACGGCTCGCGCCGGCGGCCCGGCAACAGACGGCGCAACGTCGGGCCCATGTGCGTGTACAGGTCGGGCACGCCGGTCGCGTCGGACAGGATGTGGTAGCCGTCGGCGCGGATCACCGGCGAGAGCTGCTTGACCATCTGGAGGACCTGCAACGCCACCAGCAGCAGGAGCGCGTCGGCCCGCCACACCAGCCAGAGCGCCATCGTCACCACGGCGACGACCGCGTTGAAGTACAGCCCGGCGAGGTCGGCGCGCAGCCGGTCGCGCCGTGGCAGCCGGTAGGCGTCGGTCACGTCGGTATAGAACGCCGGCCACACCAGGTACAGGCCCATGCCCATCCCGCCGGGCGTAGCGCCCCCGTAGCGTGCTGCGCTGGCGTGACCGAGCTCGTGGAAGCCGGCCGAGACGACGGCGGCCGCGAACACGAGCAGGAACAGGCCGGGGCTCTTGAACGCCTGGGAGGTCGCCGACGCGACGCCCTTGTGGATCAGGACGAACCAGAAGACGCCGATGAAGCAGACCAGGACCGGCCACATCACCCACGGGCGGAAGAACACCGCGAACGGCGCGGTCAGCCGCTTGGTCAGGCGCGGGTCGGTGACCAGCACCTTCCAGCGCAGCGCCAGCAGCGGGTTGCTCCGCGGGGGCGCCCGATGCTCGGTCCCGGCCAGCAGGCCCTGCGCGGACAGCTTCTGGGCCAGCGCCGCGACGTGCTCGGCCTGCAGACGCCGGCCGAGCTGCTCCGAGACGGCATCCGCCAGGGCATGCGCGTCGCGCGTGCCGTCGGCGGACTCGAGCAACGCATACATGAGCGGCCCGAGCTGGACCATCTGGCCGTCGGCGCGGCGCACGAGCGCCGCGCCGTCACGGTATCCGCAGCCGTGGACCGCGCCGAGCAACTCCACGCCCTCGGCCCGGTTGAGGGGCGCGCCCTCAACCGGACGGGCGGGAGGCTCAGCTGTTGCGGTCATTCACGGCCCTGGCTACTTCTGGTTGACGCTGGCGTCCTGGGTGGCGGTCGCGTCAGAGGTGACGTGATCGAGGTTCTGGTCGATGTTCACGTCCTGCGGCGCCAGCGCCTCGGCCGTGGCGCCCTGCGAGCCGATGTTGGCGCCGACCGCGGCGTCGACCGGAGCGGCGACGTTGCCGTTGGCGGCCACCGCACCGTCGATCGGAGCGGCCAGGTTGGCGTTGGCGTCGAGGTTGACGTTCGCGTCGAGCAGGCTGCCGCCGTTGAGCAGCGAGTCGACGCCGCCGGTGGTGTTCGACAGCGCCTGACCGGCGCTGCCGGCCAGACCCTCGACCGTGGGGCTGTTGGCCAGGCCCTCGGCGGTGTTGCCGGCACTGCCGACCGCGCCGTCGACCGCGCCACCCACGCTGTTCGCGGCGCCATCGACCGCGCCGCCGAGGCCGCTCGTAGCGCCTCCGACGGCGTTGCCGACTCCGCTGGTGGTCTCGCCGACCGCGTTGCCGACGCCATTGGCGGTCTCGCCGACCGCGTTGCCGACGCCGCTGGCGGTCTCGCCGACCGCGTTGCCGCGCCGCTGGCGGTCTCGCCGACGGCATTGCCGGCGCCGCCGACCGCGCCGTCGACCGCTCCGGTGGCGCCGGAGCCGGCGCCGGTGGCGCCGGTGGCGTCGTGCACCGCCCCTGAGGCGGCATCGGTCGCGCCCGACGTGGCGCCGGTGGCGGCGTCGGTGACACCCGGCACCGCGCCGGCGGCGCCTGATGCGGGCTCGGTCGCGGCCGGGGTGGAGGTGGCGCCCGTCTCCGCCGGCGTGGCGGTGGCGCCCGATCCGGCCGGGGCCGCAGTGGCGGGATGCTCGACCGGCGTGGTGGCGGGCTCGACCGGCGTGGCGGCGGGCTCGACCGGCGTGACGCCGGGCTCGGCCGGCGCGGCAGTGGCGCCGGACTCGACGGGCGTGGCGGCGGGCTCGGCTGGGGCAGGCGTGCCCGTAGCGCCGGCCTCGGCCGGGGTGCCGGTGGCGGCCCCGCCGGCGGTGGGGCTGCTGTCCTGAGCGACGGCGGCATGCTGAGGCGCATCCGCGACCGCGCTGCCGCTGTCGGTCTGAGACACCGTGCCTTGCTGCTCGGCAAGTCCGGCGGCCTGGGCGTCCGGGCTGAGCACGTTCGCTGTGGCGGCCGCCTCGATTGGAGCCGCGACGTTCAGGTTCGCCGCCGCCGCCAGGTCCACGGGCGCGGCGAGATCAAGTCCCAGGTCGACGTTCGCATTGACGTCGAGAAGCGAGAGCACTTCCTTGTTCGGGAGCGAAACGGCGCCCTCAGCCTCGATCTCCTCCATCGAAACGTGGTCGCGGTCGTCCATCACTGCCTCCTTGTCGATCTACCGGTGCGGCCCTATCACTGCTTCCCAACGCCCAGCGGCAACAAACGCCCGCACAAAGCCCCGGGAAGATTGCCTGTCGCAGTTCTTCCCACACCTGTCAGGCGTAAATCCAGGCCACGGATGAGCAGCTAGAGAATTCTCGTCTGAGCAGGGATTTTCGATTTCGAGCCGTCAGAGGGGGTTGACGACGCAGGTCCTCGCGGCCCCGGTCAGCGCGACGCCCTCGGCCTGGTCGCGCGCCGACCGGTGAGCGGCCTAGCCTGAGCTCATGCGCAGGCCTCACAGCCACCGTCCGACAGCGCGTGCGGTCCGAGCCGCGATCTGCTGCGCGATCGTCGCCGGCTGCGGCTCGGTCGGCAGCTCGGGCCCACCCCAGGCGTCGTCCGCGTCGGGCGCCCTGCCTGCCTCGCACACCGCGAGCTCGCCTGGCCCGGCTGCCTCCCGCACGACCAGCCGGCCCGGGTCGGCGCGGGCGCCGGCGTCGGCGCGGGCGTCGGGGCCGGCCCCGGCGTCGGCGCCGGGCCCGGCGCTCGCGGTGAGCTACGCCAGCGCCGAAGCGGTGCAGCCCCAGCCGCCCGCGGCGTCGTGTCACGCCCGCGGCTCGGGCCGGTTCTCCCTGCCCGACGCTCATTGCACGCCGGGGGCCCTAAGTCCGGCGGTCACGCAGGCGAACATCCACTCCACGATCTGCCGTCACGGCTACACCGCCAGCGTGCGCCCTCCGGAGTCGGTGAGCGAGCCCGAAAAGGAGGCGAGCCTCGCCGCCTACGGCGAACCCGGCCCGCTGCACGATTACGAGTACGACCATCTGGTGCCCCTCGAGCTAGGCGGGGCGACCAACGATCCGCGCAACCTGTGGCCCGAGCCCGGCGCCTCCCCCAATCCCAAGGACGAGCTCGAGGACGCGCTGGCCAGACTCGTCTGTGACGACAAGGTCACGCTAGGCTTCGCACAGCGCCTGATCGCCGCTGACTGGATCTCCGCCGCACGGTGGGTTCACGACCGCTTCCCAAGCTTCGCCGGGACGGCGTCATGAGCGCCGACGGCCCCGAGACGGGCGTGGCGCTTTCCGCGCGCGATCTGGGCAAGCGCTCCGGTGACCGGGTCGCCTGGACGCGCTCTCCGGGCTTCAGAGCGAGGCCGTGAACCGCTCCAGCTCCGACGCTTCGATCGAGTAGCAGTGCTCCTCGGCGGGAAACCGCCGGGCGCGCACATCCCCGGCGTAGCGCGACAGGGCCTCGGCGATGGCCGGTCGAAGCTCGGCGAACGCCCGCGCGAACCGCGGCCTCCACTCGTAGAGCCCGAGCAGGTCGTGCCACACCAGCACCTGCCCGCTGGTGCCGGAACCCGCCCCGATCCCGATCGTGGGTATGGCGAGCCGGGAGGTGATCAGGCTCGCCACCTGGGCGGGCACGGCCTCGAGCACGAGCGCGAAGCATCCGGCGCCCTGGAGCTCGATGGCGTCCTTCAGCATCCGGCGCGCGGCCTCGGCCGTCCGCCCCTGCGCCCGGCGCCCGCCCAGCGTCACCTCCGTCTGCGGGGTGACCCCGAGGTGTCCCATCACCGGGATTCCCGAGCGAACGATGGCGGCCGCGCGCGCCGCCGAGGTACCGGCTCGCTCGAGCTTCACCACGTCGGCACCGGCCTCCTTGACGAATTGATGCGCGGTCTCGACGGCCTGCTCGTCCGAGGTCTCGTAGGTCCCGAACGGCAGGTCGCCGATCAGCATCGGCGAGTGAAGCCCGCGCCGGACCGCGGCGGTGAGCGCGAGCATCTCCTCGAGCGACACCCGTGCCGTCGCCGGGTAGCCGAGGACGGTCTCGGCGGCCGTATCGCCGACCAGGACGAGGTCTACGCACGCGGTTTGCGCCAGCTGCGCGGCGCCGTAGTCGTACGCGGTCATCATCACGATCGGCTCGCCCCGCGCGTGCTTGCTTCGGAGCAATTCGAGCGTGACCTTCGGGCCGGCGTGCTCGCTCATTGCGGCTCCTCGAACGCGCGCGCCCGAAGCGAGTCGACTAGGACCGTCGCCAGCTCGCCGGCCAGCTCCGGCGCCACCGCGTCCGGATCGCTCAGGGCCTCGAGAGCCAGGCCCAGGCTGAGCGCCTGGAGCGCCTTGGCCGCCCGCTCGGCGCCGGCCGGCGGAAGGCCCTCCTCGCGCAGCGCTCCAGCGAGGAGCCGGCGGATGGCCAGCGGAACCGCACCCACCCGCATGGCGAGCTTTCGCCGGAGCTCGGCGTTGTGGGCCCCCCGGACGAGGAGCTCCAAGCGGAGCAGGAACGCCCGCGGATCTCCGCGCAGATGACCGATCCACTCCTCGGCGGCGGCACGCGCACGCTCGGCCGTGGTGCCCGGAGCGCTCCACCGCGCCTCGATGGCCGCAACGCGCTCGGCGACCCACTGCTCGTACAGCGCCAGGAACAGGTCCTCCTTGCTCTCGAAGTTCGAGTAGACCGCCCCATGCGAAAAGCCGGCCTCTTCGGCGATCCCGGCCACCGACGCGGCGGCGTAGCCCTGGCGCTCGAACACCCGCGCGGCCGCCGCCAGCAGCTCCGAGCGAGTCTGTGCCTGCGCCTCCACCCTGGTCATACGCCGGCGAACCATGAGCGCATTATCACATAATCTGAATTATCACGTCATGCCAGACGCTCAGACGTGACCGCCGTCGGAAGTCCAAGAGGCTGGCGGGGTCTGAGCCGGCGGCGGGGGGTTGAGCCGCCGGCGGGGGTCGCACCCCTGGACGCAGATCAGGGGTGAGTCGAGCTGCCCGCGCCGGCGCTGGGCGACGAGCTCGCCGTCGCGGTGCCGCTTGCCGAGCCCGCGGGCGTCGACGCGGACGCCCCCGCCCCGGCGCTCCCCGTGGCGCTTGCCGAGCCGGGCGTGGTCACGTTCGGGGCGTTTCCGTTGACCGCGTTGGCGGCGGAGTTGCCGACACCGTTCGCCGTCGAGCCGACCGAGCTCCCTCCGCTCCCCCCGCTGCCGTTCGAGCCAGTCGTGGTTTCGGTGCTCGAGCCTGACGTGCCACCTGAGCCTCCGCTGTTCGAGCTCGCGTGACCCGAGCCGCCGCTACCGCCGGCCGAGCCGGCGCTCCCGGTGCCGCCGCCGCTACCGCCGCCGCTCCCGCCGGAGCCGCCCGACTCACCTGGCGCCCCAGCGGTGCCGGACCCCCCGCCGGACGTGCCATCGCGGTAGCCGTAGCTCGCGAGCTGGATCTCGAACGGGGCGCCACCGAGCTGGCGCGCGCGCCGCGCGCTGAGCGACGGACGCCCCGTGGGAAGGGAGGCGATCTGCTGCAGCAGCCCCGGGATCGTCCCGCGCTCGCCCGGCTGAACCGGCCGGTACTGGCCGTTGGGCCACCAGCTGAGCGCCGCGATCGCGATCGCCACGCCGCCGCCGACCAGGAGCGCGACCTGACGATCCCGGCGATCCGATGCCCACCGGCGGGCGCCCGCTGCCAGGCTGCGGCCGGCGTGCACCGCGGTTAGGCCGAGGCCGAGCCCCGGCAGGATCAGGAACAGCATCTGGACCACGTCGAGCACGCCCGAGACGACGTCGCCATGCCCGAACGCCGGTCCGATCGCGTCGAAGCGCAGCGCCGCCGAGTCGTAGCCGGTGGCCACGATCCTCGGCAGGTTGATCACGATCGCGAGCATGGTCAGGGCCATGAAGGCGACCATCATCAGTACGTACGCCGTGACCACCGCGCGTACCCAGCTCTTGAGCTCCGCGACGCGCGGGTCCGGCTCGCGTCCCGGAATCAGGCTTGAGAGCAGCGCCCTTATGCGCAGGTAGACATCGGGCACGCCGGTGAGATCGCTGAGGACGTAGTAGCCGTCGAGGCGCAGGAGCGGCAGCGCCTGCTCGAGGATCGTGAAGTTCTGAAGGGCGACTATCAGCAGCAGGGGCTGAAAGCCGGTGGCGAAGTACAGAGCGCTCGCCAGTAGCGCGAACACCGCGTTGAAGTACATGCCGCCCAGGTCGGCACGCAGCCGCCCCGCCTTGCCGAGGCGGTAGGCGTCGGTGATGTCGGTGTAGAACGCCGGCCACACCAGGTACAGGCCGACGCCCATGACCCCGGGCTTGGCCCCGCCGTAGCGGCAGGCGCTGGCATGACCGATCTCGTGAAAGGCGGTGGCCAGGACCATCGCGCCGATCAGCATCAGCATCAGCGCCGGCTGGTACAGGGTGCTGCGAACGCTCTGGCTGATCCCGTGCACGAAGAACAGCCAGACATCGACTCCGATCAGCCCGGCCACGACCGCGACCACCACGGCCGGCAGGAACAGCGGCGCGAACACCGTTGTCAACCGGCGGACCGCGCTGTCGGGGACCACCGCGGCGCGGAATTTCAGCGCCAGCAGCGGGTCGACCTTGGCCAGGTTGGCCGGCGCGGCGCCTGGCGGCGGCGCGACGATGCCGAGCGGTCGCAGCTGCTCGTCGATCAGCGTCTGGATGTCCTCTGGCCGCACCCCTCGCTGGATCGCCTCGCTGAAGCGCCCCGCGATCTGCCCCAAGCTCGAGCGCCCGTCGATCTGCTCGGCCAGGACGTAGAGCATCCGGTGCATCTGCACCACCTGGCCGTCAGCGCGGCGCGCGATGTACGGCGGCGTCTTGAACCCCGACCCCGCGAACTCGCCGACCAGCTCTACGCCATCGGCCAGTCGCGGCGGCGCGCTCTGGGGTCCGGGCGGACTCTCCAGCGCGGGCGCGCTCTCGGGCCCGGGCGCACTCTCCGGCCCGGGCGCCCTCTCCGGCCCGGGCGCGCTCGTCGGCGCCGGGTGGACCTCGGTCGGCGGCTCATCTCCGGCCCCGGGATGAACCTGAGTCGGCGCTTCCGAGCCATCGAGCTCGTGCGCCTCGGTCGGCGGGAGCGCAAGCGCGTCCGCGGCGTCCTCGGGCGTGTTGACGCGAACGTCGCTCGCCATCTCAGCTCCCTGTGGACACGCAAGAGGAGCGGTCGGTGACCGCTCCTCCCTGCGCCCCTACCGACATTGCTCCGCCCGAATCAGATGGCGGTCTGCCCGATGGTGCCGCCCTGGCTGGCATCGGCCGTGGCGGGCGAGCCGCTCGACAGCACGTTCGCTGCCACTGCGGCGTTCACGGGAACGGCCACGTTGGCGTTGATCAGCGACATCGCGGCGCGCTCCGGCAGCTCCTCACCGGCGAGCGCGGTCAGCTCTTCGCGCGAGAGCGGCTTGTAGTCGTGAGTGTTCTCCATCGTCATTGCCTTCCTCCTAATTGGATTGGCTGATCGTTGTGTGCTGTGTGCCATCGGCACTGGCGTGGGCGCCGCTCGCGAGGACGTTCGCGGCGACGGCCGCGTTCACCGGAATGGCCACGTTCGCGTTGATGAGCGATGTCGCGGGCCGGTCCGGCAGTTGCTCACCCGCCAGCTCGTCGAGCTCATGGCGGGTCATCGGCTCAAGGCTCTCCTCATCCATGTCTCACCTCCTGTTCGGCTCGCTGGGTGGGTCGTTGCGCCGCGCTCGCCGGGGCGACGCGCCGGCAGCCTGGACGACCTGCCCGTGGCTGACCGCGCGGGCGTCCGAGACGGCGCCGGGCTCGCCGCGGTTGACGGCGATCGCGACGTTCACATCGGCGGCCAGATCGAGGCCTTCGCGCTTGATCCGCACTCTCTCTTGCCACCGCATACTGTTTTTTTGCCCCCCCGGCACGCCGTCAAACGATCGCGTCGGGCGCGATCACCCTGTATATGTCTATTTGCAGGGCAAACGCATCCTTCGTGCCGCACAGGTCGTCACCGTCGATTGACAGCTCGTCAACCGCGATTGCCGAATACCGCCACGGGTAGATCGCCCACATGGCCGCAGGCACGGCGACGATCGAACAGCTGGCGCACGACGTGGTCCAGATCCGCAATCCGGAGACCGCCTTGCGAGCCCTCACGGCGCTCCGCCAGGAGCTCGAATCGATGGAGCCCGCGCTGGTCCAGCGGGCGCTGCACGCCGGAGCCTCCTGGAGCCACATCGCACGCGCGCTGGGAGTCTCGAAGCAGGCGGCGCACCGCAAGTACCGGCACCTGGCCGAGCGTGCCCTGAACGAAGCGGCGGGCAGCGCCAAGATCCTGGTCACCTCCGAAGCGCGCCGCAGCATCCAGCTCGCGCGCGAGGAGGCACGCCGCCTGGGCCAGCCGGCCATCGGCACCGAGCACATCCTGCTCGGCATCCTGCGCTGCAGCCGCAGCCATGCCGTGCGCGCGCTCGAAACGCTCGGTGTCACCCATCACCGCGCCACCGACTGCCTGCGGACGACACTCCCGGGCGTCCCCCCCGAGGAACTGCCGCGGGCTCCAGCGGGCAAGGCCGACGACGGCGTGAGCGAGCACGCCCGGCGGATCCTCGAGGGATCGCTGCGCGAAGCGCTCAACCACGGCGACGGCTACATCGGCGTCGAGCATCTGCTGCTGGCCCTGCTCACCGACTCGCGCAACGGCGCGGTGCAAACGCTCGAGGCGCTGCACGCGACCCCTGCGAAGATCAGGGTGCAGCTCGAGCACGAATGGCAGACGATCTCGGAGTCGGCAGCGGCCCAGGCCTCGGACTCGAACCCGGACCCGGTCCCGGCTCAGGCCTCGCAGCCGAACCCGGACTCGGCTCCGGCTCCGGCTTCGGCCCCGGCCGCCGCGGAAGCCTGACCGGACGGCGGCATGGCCATCACAGCCACCCGCCTACTCGACAACTACATCGGCGGGGAGTGGACTGCCGCGCGCGACCGGACCGATGTGCTCGACGTCACCAATCCCGCCACCGGCGAGGCGCTGGCCCGGGTCCCGCTCTCGGGTGCCCGCAACGTCGACGCGGAGACAGTGCGCCAGCCGGTCGGGGTGTGCGCGGCGATCGTGCCGTTCAACTTCCCCGCGATGGTGCCCTTCTGGTTTCTCCCGTTCGCGATCGCCTGCGGCAACGCATTCGTGCTCAAGCCCTCCGAGCAGGTGCCGCTGACCCAGCAGATCGCGTTCGCCGAGCTGCACGCGCTCGGCCTCCCGCCGGGCGTCGTCAACCTGGTCAACGGCGGCCGCGAGGTGGTGGAGGCGATCCTCGACCATCCCGGCATCGACGCGGTGTCCTTCGTCGGGTCCGCGCCGGTGGCCAGGCTCGTGTACGAGCGTGCGGCCAAGGCGGGCAAGCGGGCGCAGGCGCTGGGCGGCGCCAAGAACCACATGGTCGTGATGCCGGACGCGGTGATCGACAAGACGGTCGAGGGGATCATCGGCTCGGCCTTCGGCGCCGCGGGCCAGCGCTGCATGGCCGGCTCGGTCGTGGTCACCGTCGGCGACGCCCACGAGCAGCTGCTCCCGCCGCTGGTCGAGGCGAGCCGCGCGCTGAAGGTCGGCGACGGCCTCGACGAGCGCACCGATGTCGGGCCGGTGGTCTCCTGCGCCGCGCGCGAGCGGATCGCGTCGTGGATCGAACGGGCAAAGGACGGTGGCGCCAAGCTCGCGCTCGACGGACGCGATCCCGCCACGGGCGCGAACGGCTGGTTCGTCGGCCCGACGATCCTGGACGACGTCACGTCCGAGATGGACATCGCCAAGCAGGAGGTGTTCGGGCCCGTGCTCAGCGTGATCACCGCGCCGACGCTCGACCGGGCGATCGAGATCGTCAACTCGAGCGCCTTCGGCAACGGCAGTTCGATCTTCACCGAATCCGGCGCCTCGGTCCGCCGCTTCCGCCACGAGGTGCAGACCGGCATGGTCGGGGTCAACATCGGCGTCGCCGCGCCGGTGGCGTTCTTCCCGTTCAGCGGCTGGAAGGACAGCTTCCTGGGGGATCTCCACGCCCACGGCGCAGACGCCGTCGAGTTCTACACGCGCAAGAAGACCGTGACGAGCCGCTACTTCTCGAGCGGGCAGGGAAGTGGGACCTACTTCGTCGAGAGGTAGGGCCTCGCGCGGAAGCTCACGGCGATCGCGGCGGCGAGCAGTGTCGCGCCACACGCCACCACGAACGGCCCGCTGACCCCGACCGGCCCGATCACGGCTCCGCCGAGCGCCGAACCGGCCGCCAGCCCGCCGATCAACGCCGCCGAGATCCACGTGAACGCCTCGGTCTCGCTTCCCGGCGTGACCGAGCGGCCGACCAGCGCGTACTGGCACGAGAACACGGGCGCGATCGTCAGCCCGGCCAGGAAGCTGCAGATCACGCCGGCGGCGATCGAGCGCGCGGCGATCAGCGGCGCCGTGCACAGGACCAGGAGCGCGAGCAGGAGCCGGTAGCGGCTGATCAGCGACGGGCGCCAGGCGCGGGCGCCGTACCAGAGCCCGCCGGCCATGCTCCCAAGGCTCCACAGCGCCAGCAGTACGCCCGACGCGGGCCGCGACCCGGCGTGGAGGGCAAGCGAGGGCAGCCCGACCTCGGTCGCGCCGAGGCTCGCCCCGGTCAGCGCGACCGGGCCCAGCAGCGCCCGCAGCTCGGGGCTGGCCAGGGCCGAGCGTCGATCCCGCCGGACGCCGCTCCCGCTCGCCGCGCGCACGAGCGGCGAGCGCACGAACAGCGACGTCCCGCTCAGGCACACCGCCCCGAGCAGCACGATCGCGCCGCGTGCGGACGTGAACGCGATCACCATCGCCACCAGCAGCGGCCCGGTGATCCATACCAGCTCCTGGAGGACCGCCTCGAGCGCGTACGCGGTCTCGCGCGCCGCGGGTCCGTCGAAGGTCTCCTGGAGCAGCACCCGGACTACCGGCGCGATCGGCGGGAGCAGCGCCCCGGCGAGCGCGGACAGGACGATCAGGACGGCGACGCCCGCCCCCGCGCTCAGGACCAGCGCGACGTAGGTGCAGGCCTGCGCCGCGGCGAGCGGCACCAGCACCCGCCCGCGTCCCGCCTGGTCGACGAGGCGGCCCACCAGCGGCGCGGACGCGGCGGTGGCGAGGGCGAAGGCGCCCACGGCCACCCCCGCCGCCGCGTAGGAATGGGTGGCGTCCCGGACGAGCAGCAGGATGGCCAGCGACGACATGCCCTGCGGCAGCCGCGCCAGCAGCGCCGTGGCGAACATCTCGACCGCGCCCGGATGCACCAGCACGGAGCGGTACTTCGCGACCATCCGGGCGAGGCTACAGAAGCCCCGCGGCCGCGCCCGCGGCCGTCAGCGGAAGGCGTTCAGGGCCCCGGCCGCGCCCGCGGCCTGTCAGCGGAAGGCGTTCAGGTAGCGCAGGGCCGTGCGCCGGCTGGTCAGGAACCGCTTGTCCGCCACTCCCACCGCCCAGATGATCCCGCGATTGACCTGGAGCAGCCCGGCGCTCGGGCCGTTGCCGATCAGGTACCACATGTCGGGCCCGAGCCGGAACCCGCGACCGACGTGCAGCCGTCGGGCCAGCCGCTTGGTCAGCCGCGTGCCTGTGCGCACACCGCGGAGCACGTACCGATGGTTGTCCGACAGCGCGAAGATCACGCGACCGATCGTCGCGCCGCGCTGCTTGCGTGGGATGAGCCGGAGTAGCGTCGGTGAGGGGTAGCCCACGCGCGTGCCGGCAGGGGAGAAGCAGAAGTAGTCCCAGTAGCGGTGCCCGCCGGTGGAGTACCGGAAGCGGCGATGCGCAACCGCGCGCTTGAGGCCCAGGCTGACCGGTCCGATCGCCCGGCCGGTGAGGCGTCCGGTCGCGGCGGGACAACCGAGCAGGTTCGACAGGCTGCCGCCGTTGCCGATCAGCTGCGGGGTCGAGCCTACGAAGCCGGGCGGCCCCACCACGAGCTCGAACGGCGTCGCGGCGTCGATCAGGTTGAACAGCGTGCTCGAGGATTGCGGCGAGGTCGAGGTGGCGGAGAACGCGGTGATGCTGTAGAGCGGCGTTCCGTCGCCCGGGTTGCCCACGTCCGCACGCGGGATGTGAAGCGTGATCGTGCCCGTACCGGCGTTGTAGGAGGCCTCGGAGCCGCTCAGCGAGTGGGTCTGCGGATAGGCCAGGTACTTCGTGTGCTCGGCCGGGTTCGACGGCACGAGCAGGCTGGCCGTGTCACCGTCGAAGAAGCTCGGTTGTCCCGAGCCGCCCGTGCCCTGGTTGTTGTCCATGCCGGCGTAGAAGATGTGACCGTTTCCGGTCGTGCCGGGCTGGACCTCGGTCCAGCGGATGATCCAGCTCGCGTCCGGTCCGCCCACCGAGCTCGGCGCGGCCAGGCTGCTCAGGCTCTTGACGTGGATCGTGGCCACCAGCGTGTTGTTCTCGCCGTTGGCCAGTGAGGCGCCGGTCAGGTCGAGGTCGTCCGGCGCCTGCACGCGCGTTCCGTTGGCCGAGTAGTCCGCATCCCCGGTGGGATCGCTCACCGACCCCATCGGAACGCCGGGGCCGCCGTTCTGGGACACCGTCCCGTCCGATGCGAGCAGGCTCGGCCCGCTGGTCTGGCGGCTGATCACCTCGGGCCCGGCGTCCTCGCCGGCCGAGGTGTCCGCCGAGGTGTCGAACACGTATGAGACGAGCGCGGCGCCCTGGTTGTCGATCGTCACCTGGAGGAAGTCGCCCAGGCTGCGGTCGCCGCCGGTGGCGCAGCCGAGACCGTTGGTGCAGATCTGTCCGTGCTTGACGTAGGTCTCGCTGACGTTGGCGGTGGTGTAGGCCGGGCTGGCCGAGTTGGCGTCGAGGCTCTGGGCCATCTGCACCGACCACTCGGCGTTGCTGAAGCTTCCTGCGCCGTACACGGTGCACGTCCCCGAGCCGCTGGCGCATGTGCCCTTCTCGCTGACCTCACTGGTGTGGTACCAGGCCACGTCGATACGGCCGTCGCTGCCCGCCGCGATCCACGGGAACGTGTTCGTCCCTGCGCTGATGCCGCTTCCGCTGACCTTGATCGGCGCCGACCAGGTCAGCGCGGAGGGATCGGATCCCGCGGGCTCGAGCGAGTGCACGACGTAGATCTGCTCGGGCGCGGTGAGCGCGCCGAAGTTCGAGTCGTTGCTGTTGGCGTGATCGATCGGCCCGGCGGTGAACGTCACGTATAGGTAGCCCGCGGAGTCACGGGCGATCGTGGCGAAGTTCTCGCCGGCGAGCTCCTCGGGGTTGCCGTTCGAGTCGACGCAGCTCGCGTTCGGGCACAGCGCCGCGTCGAGGTTGGGGCTCTCGGTCCACGACGCGCTGGCGCTGCCGAGCGGTCCCGGGGTGATCTTGCCCTCGGACACCTGAACCCCCGGCGTGCCGCTCGAGCCGTTGGTCGTCGTATGGGCGATGTACACGTTGCCGGTGGCGGGATCCGCGACCTGGTTGCCGGAGATCCCCTCGTTCCCGGTCACGCAGTCCTGCAGCGCGGCGCCGACGCAGTCCGCTCCGGCGCCGGGGTTCGTCACCGGCTGGAACGTCGTCCCATCGTGCGAGATCGTCTCCACCAGCTGATTGCCGCCGCTCGCCGAGCTGTCCACAGCGTCGAAGTCCTGGTACAGGTTCAGGTTGCCGCCGGCCAGAGACCCGGTTCCGGTGAACCACATCCGGTCGTCGGGCGTGTTCGGCGCACCTGCGCAGTTCGAGCTCCACGTGGCCCCGCCGTCGGTGCTCACGCTGTTCGAGATGTTCGTCAGGCCCTGGAGGTCGGAGAAGTACAGCGCGTTCCCAGGATCCAGGAACAGGTCGCTGTCGCCTCCGCCCACGCATGTAGCCGGTTTGCCGGGCCCGAGGTTGCCTGGGACGAACTGGTAGGAGTTGCCGCGATCGAGCGAGGACCAGACGAAGCTCTGGGTGGTCGAGAACCCGAACGGGATGCTCGTGAAGATGTTGCCGTTCGGGGCGACCTTCACGTCGGGTTCGAAGCCCGGCCGCTGATGGTCCACGACTACCGCGTGGGAGAACCCGATGGCCGGCGCGGCCGCCCGCGGCGCGGACGCGGGACGCGCCGCTGCCAGGCCACCGCCGCCCCCACTCACCAGCGCCATCGCCGCCACCGAGAGCCAACACCTACGCGCCACAGTCATCGCTTTCGCCTCCTCGATCCGACCGCGCGACCCTACCACCAATCGGTGTATTGCGGCGCCGTCCCCACGCGCCGTTCCCAGGCGCCGTCCCAGGCGGCCCGCGTCAGCTTTCGGCCAGCCGCCGGAGGACCTCCACCGCGCTCTCGAGCAGATCGACGTCCGCCGGCGAAAGCTCATCCGCGATCGCGCGGGCGAGCCAGCCCTCCCGCTGGGCGCGGTCGGCCTCGAGCACCGCCCGCCCCTGCTCGGTGAGCTCGACCAGGGCTCGCCGGCGGTCGCCGGGATCCGGCCGGCGGACCACGAAGCCATCCGCTTCGAGATCGCCCACGGTCTGAGCCATCGACTGGGGCCGCACGCGCTCGGCGGCGGCGAGCTCGCTCACGCTCTGGGGGCCTTCGCGGTCCAGGCGCCCCAGCACCGTGCCATGCGAGAGCGGGAAGCGGTGCTCGGCGCGCAGGCGGCGCATCAGCTGGCCGAGGACGACGCGCAGGTCGCTGGCCACGTGAGCCGGGTTTGCCCTGGTCGGCATGGCGGTCGCGAAAAACTATACAGGGAAACTGCACAGTTTGCCTGTATAGTTTGCCAGGGCATGAACGATCGCTACAAGTGGATCGCGCTCTCCAACGCGACGCTCGCGGTCCTGTTCACGACGCTCGACGCGTCGATCACCCTGATCGCGATGCCGGACATCTTCCGCGGCATCAAGCTCGATCCGCTGCTGCCCTCCAACAGCTTCTACCTGCTGTGGATGATCCTCGGCTACCTGGTGGTGACCAGCGTGCTCGTGGTCAGCCTGGGCCGCCTCGGCGACATGTACGGACGCGTCCGGATCTACAACCTGGGCTTCGTCATCTACACGGTGGCGTCGCTGTTCCTCACGATCGACTGGATGACCGGCAAGGCCGCGGCCACCTACCTGATCGTGTTCCGGATCGTCCAGGGCCTCGGCGGGGCCTGCCTGCTCGCCAACTCGGCGGCGATCATCACCGACGCGTTCCCGGCCAACCAGCGCGGGATGGCGCTCGGGATCAACAACATCGTCGGCGTCAGCGGGATGTTCGTCGGGCTCGTCCTCGGCGGCATCCTGGCTCCGATCAACTGGCGGCTGGTGTTCCTGATCAGCGTGCCGGTCGGAGTGTTCGGCACCATCTGGGCTTACATGAAGCTGCGAGAGGTGCCTCGCAGCGGGCGGCGCAAGATCGACTGGCCGGGCAACATCACCTTCGCGCTCGGGCTGATCCTGATCATGATCGCGATCACCTACGGGATCCGGCCCTCGGGCGGCGCCAGCACCGGCTGGGGCAGCGCCAGGGTGCTCTCGCTGATCGCCTGCGGCCTGGCTTCGCTGGTCGCCTTCGTGTTCATCGAGAGCCGCGTCGAGCAGCCGATGTTCCGCCTGCCGCTGTTCAAGATCCGCGCCTTCACTTTCGGCACGCTGTCCACGTTCCTCTCCGCGGTGGCCCGCGGCGGGCTGATGTTCATCCTGATCATCTGGCTCCAGGGGATCTGGCTTCCCGAGCACGGCTACAACTTCACCGACACGCCCCTGTGGGCGGGCATCTACATGCTGCCGATGACGATCGGCATGCTGCTCGCCGGGCCCACTTCGGGATACCTCTCGGACCGCTTCGGCGCCCGCGGCTTCGCCACCGGCGGCATGCTCGGCGCCGCCGGCTGCTTCGTGCTGCTGTGGCTGCTGCCGACCGACTTCTCCTATCCCATGTTGGCGACCGTGCTCGCGCTGATGGGGATCGCGATGGGGATGTTCGCGTCGCCCAACCGCGCCGCGGTGATGAACAGCCTGCCGCCCGGAGACCGCGGCGCCGGCGGGGGCATGAACCAGACCTTCCAGAACTCGGCCCAGGTTCTGTCGATCGGCGTGTTCTTCACGCTGATGATCATCGGCCTGGCGAGCAGCCTTCCCGCGACGCTGAGCTCCGGCCTCGAGGCGCACGGCGTGCCCACGGCGACCGCGGCGCACGTGGCTCACCTGCCTCCCGTCTCGGTCCTGTTCGCCGCCTTCCTCGGCTACAACCCGATCGAGCACCTGGTCGGTGCGCACGCCCTGGCCTCGGTGGGTGCGCACAACTACGCCGTGCTCACGGGGCGGACGTTCTTCCCCCACCTGATCTCGGCGCCGTTCCGCAGCGGCCTGCACGCGGCGTTCGGCTTCGCGATCGTCGCCTGCCTGATCGCCGCCGGCGCGTCGCTGATGCGTGGCGGCCGCTATTACGACTCCGACGAGCCCCGGCCGCCCGAGGCCGAGCCCGAGCTCGAGCCCGCCCCTGGGCCGCCGGCGGCCCGGCGCCGGGATCACCCGCAAACCCGACGCGAGCAGCAGCATGCACGTTGAGTGGTACGGCCAGTCGGCCTTCAAGCTGAGCGCGGACGGCGCCACCGTGTTCATCGACCCGTTCGGCGCCATGTCGCCGCTCACCGCCGCTCGGGGGATCCAGTTCGAGTACCCGCCCATCGAGGGCGTCGAGGCGGACTTGGTCCTGGTCACCCACGAGCATCTGGACCACAACGCGGTCGAGGTGATCGGCGGCTCGCCGGCGGTGCTCCGCTCGACCGCCGGGCGACTGGAGTCCCCGGTCGGCGAGGTGGTGGCGGTGGCCTCCGAGCACGACGACGTCGCCGGCACGGCCCGGGGGCCGAACACGATCTTCGTGTTCGAGCTAGGCGGGGTCCGGGTCTGCCACTTCGGCGACTTCGGGCAGGCTTCGTTGCGTGACGCGCAGGCCGAAGCGATTGGGCGGGTCGAGCTGCTGTTCGTCCCGGTCGGCGGCGGGCCCACGGCCGGCGCGGACGGCGCCGCGGCGATCGTGGAGCGCCTCTCCCCGCGCTGGGTCGTGCCGATGCACTACCGCACGCCGCGCATCGGCTTCCTCGAGACCGCCGACGCGTTCCTCGAGCGCATGGAGGGCGTGGAGCGCATGGAGGGCGTGGAGCGCCTCGAGTCGCCCGCATTCGACACCGACGCGCTGGGGGACGGCGTCACAGTGGTACCCGCTGCCCCTTGAGTGATCGATTTTGCACCCCCGGCGGGCAAAATCGATCAATCCCCACGCAGAACGCCCTCCACGGCCAGGCTGATGCGCCGCAGCGCCTCGCCCCAGGCGCGGCGGCCCGGGATCAGCACCGGCTTCCGAGCAACCGTCTCCTCGGCCCTCGCCCCCGGCCCAGACCGCGCCAGCGCGACGACGGAGGCGTGATCGGCGGCCGAGGCCTTGCCGGCGTAGACCCAGCCGAAGCGGAACAGCAACCCGCCGGCCAGGTAGAGGCCGCTGGCCAGGTCGGCGTACAGCCGCCCGCCGGGGCGCCGGCCCACCATGCGCATCCCGAGCCCGAGCAGGACCGCGGCCTTGGCGCCGCGTATCAGCGCGCCCGAGCCGCCCTTTCGAAGCGCGTCGCCGGCGCTGCCCACCCGCCGCTCGTTGACCGCCGAGAGGACGAGCTCGCACGCGATCGCCGCCGTCTCCACCACGCCCAGGGCCCGGCGTGTGGGATGGCCGGTCGGCAGCCCGCGGGTAACCAGCACCAGCCGGACCGCGGCAGCCCCGGTGGCGGTGGCGGTGCTCACGAAGATCGGCCCGAGGAACAGCCGGCTGCGCGCCCATAGCGGAACTGCCGTGGAGGCGAGCAGCACGCCGGTGTAGGAGCCGAGGTAGCCGCCGAGGAACGCAGTGGCACCGCCGAGCGCACGAGCCTCCCGATCGCGTTCGAGCAGGTCGGCCGCCACCGCCGCGGTCAGCGTGCCGCTGAACGCGACCAAGCACCACGCGCCCATGTTCATCGGCGAGCGCGGCTTGAAGATCCGCAGCATGTTTAGAAATCGCTCGGGCCGCCCCAGGTCGGCGATCAATAGGAGCGGGGCCGGCGCGACCGCCCCCAGCGCCACCTTGCGCGCGACCGCCGCCGATTCCCCGTCCCCGGCCAGGTCGCACGCGAGCGCCACGAAGCCGGCGCCCGACGCGATCCCCCCGACCCAGAAGTACAGCGGCACCTCCCAGGTCCACACCGGGCCCTTGATGAAGGGACCTCGCGGCTCCGGGACGGCGCTCTCCGAGCGCATTCGCCGGTTTGCCTCCGCCACCGTCCCCGGCGCGACCGAGTCCGCGGCATACGCCGTATCGCGCGTCTTGTACAGGTAGGACCACCGGGTCGCGGCGTAGCCCTCGCCGGCCAGCGCCACGCCGGCGCCATCGGCCGCCGGCTGCCATGGCGCCGGCCCGCCCCGCTTGCCCACCGCGGGCGCCATGTCGCGACCCGGTTCGGGCGCCCATTCCTCGGCCCGCTCGGATGCAGTCTCGGGCGGCTCCTCGCTCGGATCGAGCGCCGGGGGGTCGCCCTCGTCGCCCAAACGCCCCTGCCAGCTCACCAGCGCTCCCGGGTCGTGATCCGCCGCCATCGCGGCGACCGCCGGCGCGAAGCCGCCATGAACGCCGCCGCGACTCCGGCTGCCGCGGCGAGCCCCGCTCCTACCGCCGCCACGGTGGCCGGGACCACCGACTCCTGAATCGGCGAGTCAGCGCTCGCGGGCAGGCCATAGCTCTCGGGCGGCTCGGTCAAGAGGAAGAACGCGCCGAGTCCGCCGGCGATCTCCTCGCCCGGCGCGTCCCCGGCGCCGTACAGATAAGCGCCGTCCAACCCCCGCGAATGCAGCGCCGCCACCCGCCGGGACGCCAGCTCGACCAGCTCGTCGTAGGGCCCGAACTGGATCGAATCGGTGGGGCAGGCCTTCGCGCAGGCCGGCTCGAGCCCGTCCTCGATGCGGTCGTAGCAGAGCGTGCACTTGGCCGCGCGGCCGTCTATGTGGTCTCGGTCGACCACCCCGAACGGGCATGCCGGCACGCAGTACCCACACCCGTTGCATACGTCGGGCTGGAGCACGACGGTCTCGTGCTCGGTGCGGATCAGCGCGCCGGTGGGACAGGCGTCGAGGCAACCGGCGTTCGTGCAGTGCTTGCACACGTCGGACATGAACACCCAATCGCCGATCCCGCCGTGCTGGGCGGCCGCCACCAGGTCCCCGTCCGCCGCCGGCGCCTCTCCGTCGGCCGGCCGCGCCGCCCGCACCTCGCCGCCGGCGGGCAGCGAGGGCATCGCGCCGCCTCCGCCGCCCAGCATCGCCGCCTCGGCCTCCTCGCGCAGCGCCGGCGCCGGCTCGAGCAGCTCCAGGAAGCGGACGTGGCGCCAGGTCGTGGCCGACAGCTCACCCGTGTGGTCGTAGGAGACGCCGGCGCCGAACTGCGACCCGTCCGCGGGAAGGTCGTTCCACTGCTTGCACGCCACCTCGCACGCCTTGCAGCCGATGCACACCGTGGTGTCGGTGAAGAAGCCCATCCGGCGCGCCGGCACGCGGTGCACCGCCAGCTCCGTCCGCGCGGCGGCGCTCATTCGGTCGCCTCCTTGGGGTTCTCGGCGATCGGGTCGTCGGTGTTGGGGCCGATCCGCAGCTCGCGGCCGTGCATGCCGGCCAGGCGCGCCGTGGTGGCCGAGGAACGCCGGCCGGCCCGCACATCGCACGTGAACGCCTTGGACTCCTGGATCGACACGTTGGGATCGCCGGAGATCACCCCCAGGTCGTTGGTGCTGTCGCCCACGTTCGGCCCCTCGTAGCCCCAGTGGTAGGGCAGGCCGACCTGATGGATCACCCGGCCCTCCACGCGCAACGGCCGGATCCGCTCGGTGACCTTGGCCCGGGCCTCGATCTCGCCCCGCCCGGTCAGGATCGTCATCCAGCCACCGTCCTCGATGCCCCGGTCGGCCGCCAGCACGGGATCGATCTCGGCGAACATCTCGGGCTGTAGCTCGGCCAGCCACGGCAGCTTCCGGCTCATCCCGCCGGCCGTGTGGTGCTCGGTCAGGCGGTAGCTCGTCGCCACCAGGGGATACCGCGAATCTCCCACCGTATGCATCGGGTTCTCCGGCCGCTTCCAGCGGATGGCCGACGGGTTCGCGGCCAGCTTCGGGTACAGCAGGTTCTCGACCGGCGACTCGATCGGCTCGTAGTGCGTAGGCAGGGGGCCGTCGAGCAGGCCGCTCGGCGAGTAGAGCCAGGCGCGGCCGTCGGCCATCATGATGAACGGGTCCGAGCCGGCGATCGCGTCCATCCCCTTGGCGTCCTTCGACGGAGGCTCGTAGTCCGGGCGCTTATTGGGCGGGAAGTCGGGGACGTCGTAGCCCGTCCATTTGCCCTCCGCCTCGTCCCACCACACGAACTTCTTGCGCTCCGACCACGGCTTGCCGTCCGGATCGGCGCTCGCCCGGTTGTAGAGCAGGCGCCGGTTCGCCGGCCAGGCCCACGCCCACTCGGGCGAGACGGTCCCGCCCGCGGCCGTGATGTCACCCGGGTTGCGCCGCCGGGCCTGGTTTACCCCGTCGGCGTAGATGCCGGTGTAGATCCACACCCCGCAGGCCGTCGAGCCGTCCGGCTCCAACTCGGTGAACGCATTCAGCGGACGTCCGCTCTCCACGTCGTAGCCGTTGATCTCCTTGAGCACGGCCTCGCCGTCGGGCTCGTTCAGTGGACCGTACTCCCCGTAGTCCCACTTCAAGTTGACGATCGGCCAGTCCCGGTCGCGCGAAGAGTCGGCGTAGTGGGCCTTCACCCGCTTGGCCAGGTGGTGCATGAACCACAGCTCCGAGCGCGCGTCGCCCGGCGGGTCGAGCGCCTTGTCGCGGAACTGGACCAGGCGCTGCGTGTTGGTGAACGTCCCCTCCTTCTCGACGTGCGAGGCAGCCGGCATCAGGAACACCTCGGTCTGGATGTCCTCAGGGCGCAGCTCGCCCGAGCGGACCTCCGGGGAGTCGCGCCAGAACGTGGCGGTCTCGATCTCGGCGAGGTCGCGCACGACCAGCCACTTGAGCTTGGCCAGCGCCCGGCGCTGGAGCCCCGAATGCTGCGAGCCGACCGCCGGGTTCTGGCCCATCACGAGCATGCCGTCCAGCCCGCCGTCCAAAGCTCGCATCGTCGTCGAGAAGTGCGAATGGTTGCCGGTCAGCTTGGGCAGCCAGCTGAAGCCGTACTCGTTCTCCTCGGTCGCGGCGTCGCCAAACCACGCCTTGAGCAGCGAGATGATGTAGCGGTCGAAGAAGCACCACCAGCCGCGGTCCGAGCCGCCGGTGCCGATGTACTCCTCGAGCGTGAGGTGCTCCTCCCGCGCGCGGGGCATGTTGAGATAGCCCGGCAGCAGGTCGTACAGGGTGGGCACGTCGGTCGAGCCCTGGATCGAGGCGTGGCCGCGTAGCGCCATGATCCCGCCGCCGGGACGGCCGATGTTGCCGAGCAGGAGCTGGAGGATCGACGCGGTGCGGATCATCTGCACGCCGGCGGTGTGCTGGGTCCACCCGACCGCGTAGCAGAACGCGCTGGTGCGCTCGCGGCCCGAGTTCGAGATGAGCGCGTCCGCCACGTCCATGAACGTCGCCTGCGGGACGCCGGTGATCCGCTCCACCATCTCCGGCGTGTAGCGGCTGAAGTGCCGGCGCAGGATCTGGAACACGCAGCGCGGGTTCTCGAGCGTCTCGTCGCGCTTGATCTCGCCGGTCAGCATGCCGGCGCCCGTCCGCTCGTTGAACGACTGCGTGGAGTGCTCGCGGACGCCGGCCGCGGCAGCGATCTGGCCGCCGTCGTAGCGCCACGACTGACGGTCGTACATCCCCGAGTCGGCGTCGAAGCCTGAGAAAAGGCCCTCCAAGTCCTCGGTGTCCTTGAAGTCCTCGCTGACCAGCGTCGACGCGTTCGTGTAGTGCAGGACGTACTCCTTGAAGTACGACTCGGTCTCGATCACGTGGCGGATCAGCCCGCCCAGGAACGCGATGTCGGTACCGGCGCGGATCGGGACGTAGGTGTCAGCCAGCTGGCTCGTGCGCGAGAAGTGCGGGTCGATGTGGATGACCCGCGCGCCGCGCTCGCGAGCCTTGGCCACCCAGCGGAAGCCCACCGGGTGCGCCTCGGCCATGTTCGAGCCCTCGATCACGATGCAGTCGGAGCTCTGGAGGTCCTGCTGGAAGTTGGTGGCGCCGCCGCGCCCGAACGAGGTCCCCAGACCGGGAACCGTGGAGCTGTGTCATATGCGCGCCTGGTTCTCGATCTGGATCGCGCCCATCGCCGTGAACAGCTTCTTGATGAGGTAGTTCTCCTCGTTGTCGAGCGTGGCGCCACCGAGGTGGGCGAAGGCCAGCGTGCGATCGACCCGCCAGCCGTGGCGGTCGACCTCCTGCCAGCCGTCCTCGCGTGCCGCGATGACCCGCTCGGCCACCATGTCCATCGCGCGCTCGAGCTCGAGCTCCTCCCACTCGGTCCCGCCCGGACGCCGGTACAGGACCTTCGTGAGCCGGCCGGGCTGCTGGACGAGCTGGCGCGAGGCCGAGCCCTTGGGACACAGCGTGCCCTGGTTGATCGGCGAGCGCGGGTTGCCCTCGATGTCGACGAGCTCTCCATCCCGCGTGTACACGAGCTGGCCGCAGCCCACCGCGCAGTAGGGACAGACCGATTCGGTCACCTTCATCCC
Source organism: uncultured Solirubrobacterales bacterium (assembly GCA_963818675.1). Classification (GTDB taxonomy): domain Bacteria; phylum Actinomycetota; class Thermoleophilia; order Solirubrobacterales; family Solirubrobacteraceae; genus Palsa-465. The sequence goes on along the minus strand of CAWFTE010000002.1, from coordinate 3,303,288 downwards.
GGCGATCCGCGGCCGGGCCTTGAGCGTCGAGGCCGACACCGCGCTCTCCCCCATCCCCCAGTCCATCATCCGCCCCACGAGCGGCAGCCGGCGCACGGCCTCGAACGAGCGCGGACGGGAACCTGGCATCCGCCCGGGATCCTAACCCGCGATCGCCGCCTGCGCCGCCGCCACCCGTGCGATCGGCACCCGGAACGGCGAGCAGGAGACATAGTCCAGGCCGGCGCGGTGGAAGAAGGCGATGGAGTCCGGATCGCCGCCGTGCTCACCGCAGATCCCCAGTTTCAGGCCGGGATGCGCCTCGCGCCCCACCCAGGCGGCCAGCCGCACGAGCCAGCCCACGCCCGGCGAGTCGATCGTCTCGAATGGGGAGCGGTCGACGATCTTCTGCTCGATGTAGGTGGGGATGAACTTCGACTCGACGTCGTCGCGCGAGAAGCCGATCGCGGTCTGGGTCAGGTCGTTGGTCCCGAACGAGAAGAAGTCGGCGTGGCGGGCGATGCGATCGGCCACGAAGCAGGCCCGCGGCAGCTCGATCATCGTCCCCACCGTGTAGTCCTCGCGCTCGCGCAGCCCGTGCTCGGCGCCCACCCGGACCACGAGCTCGCGCATGATCTCCAGCTCGTGCTCGTAGGCCACGAGCGGGATCATGATCTCCGGGTGCGGAGGCTCGTCGATCTCGAGCGCGGCCCGCATGATCGCGTGCACCTGCATCTCGTAGATCTCCGGATAGAGGATCCCGAGCCGGCAGCCTCGGGTCCCGAGCATTGGGTTTCCCTCGTGGATCTCCTCCACCCGGGCCAGCAGCGTCTCGAGCTCCTCGAGGTCGGCCTCCTCCTCCAGCCGGGCCCGCTCGACGTGGGCCCGCAGCTCGGGCAGGTTGGGCAGGAACTCGTGCAGCGGCGGGTCGAGCAGGCGGATCGTCACGGGCAGCCCGCGCATCGCCTCGAAGATCCCCACGAAGTCGCGCTGTTGCAGGGGCAGAAGCTCGCGCAGGGCGGCTCGGCGGCCCTCCCGATCACCGGCCATGATCATCGCCCGCATCTTGGGCTGGCGGTCCTCGGCCATAAACATGTGCTCGGTCCGGCACAGCCCGATCCCCTGCGCCCCCAGCTCGCGTGCCCGCGCGGCGTCCGATGGCGTATCCGCGTTGGCACGCACGCCCAGGCGGCGTAGCTCGTCCGCCCACCGGAGCACCTGCTCGAAGCGCTCGTCGATCTCGGGCTGGAGCAGCGAGGCGCCCGACTCCACCACCGCGCCCTCGCTGCCGTCGACGCCGATCTCATCGCCGGCGCGGAACACGCGGCCGTCGATCCGCAGCTCCCCGGCCTCGACGTCGATCGCCACGCCCGCTCCTGTCACCGCCGGCACCCCCATCCCGCGCGCGACGAGCGCGGCGTGCGAGGCCTTGCCGCCCTCGGAGGTCAGCACGCCGCGGGCGGCGTGGAAACCGGCCACGTCCTCGGCCTCGGTGAACGGCCGGACCAGGATCACTCCCCCTCCCTCAGCCGCGATGGCCACGGCCTGGGGCGCGCTGAACACGATCGCGCCGGTGGCCGCCCCGGGAGAGGCGGCCACCCCCCGCGCCAGGACAACGTAGTCCTCGCCGTGCTCGAACGTGGGATGGAGCAGCGCGTCGAGCGCGGTGGCGTCGATCGTGGCGAGCGCCTCCTCGCGGGTCAGCATGCCCTCGGAGACGGCGTCCACGGCGAAGCGCACCGCCGCCTGGGCCGGGCGCTTGGCGTTGCGGGTCTGGAGCATGTAAAGGTGCCCGTCCTCGACCGTGAACTCGGTGTCCTGCATGTCCTTGTAGTGGGACTCGAGCGCGCGGAGGATCTCCATCAGCTGCTCGTGCGTTTCGGGCATCACCTCGCGCAGCTCGGAGATGTCGCCCGGGGTGCGCACGCCCGAGACCACGTCCTCGCCCTGGGCGTTGACCAGGAAGTCGCCCGACGGCTCGGGGGCGCCCGTGACCTCGTCCCGGCTGAACGCCACTCCGGTGGCGGAGGTCTCGCCCTTGTTGCCGAACACCATCTGCTGCACGTTGACGGCCGTGCCCCAGTCGTCGGGGATGCGGTTGATGCGGCGGTATTGCACCGCCCGCTCACCCATCCAGGAGTCGAACACGGCCCGGATCGCCCGCCGCAGCTGCTCCTGCGGGTCCTGCGGGAAGTCGTAGAAGCCCTTGAAGCGCTCGACCAGCTCCCTCAGGGCGTCCGCGGACAGCTCAGCGTCGCTTCGCACGCCCGCGCGCTTCTTGACCTCGGCCAGCGCGTCCTCGAACCGGTGGCCTGGTACGCCGTGGGCGACGTTGCCGAACATCTGCACCAGGCGCCGGTAGGAGTCCCACGCGAAACGCTCGTTCTCCGTCGCTTGCGCCAGGCCGAGCACCGATTCGTCGGTCAGCCCGAGGTTGAGGACCGTGTCGAGCATTCCCGGCATCGACTCGCGCGCGCCGCTGCGCACGGAGACCAGCAGCGGGTCCTCGCGGTCGCCGAAGCGCTTGCCGGCGAGCTCCTCCAGGCGCTCGAGCGCCTCGGCCACCTCCTCGGCCAGGCCATTGGGCTCCGACCCCTCGCGCATGTACGCCACACATGCCTCGGTGGTGATCGTGAATCCGGGCGGGACCCGCTCCGGGCCCAGCACCCGCGTCATCTCGGCCACCCCCGCGCCCTTGCCGCCGAGCAGCTCGCGCATGTCCTTCGAGCCCTCCGCGAAGTCGTAAACCCACTTCACACGACGACTCTATATATGGCAGGCGGCATGCGGGTAGCACCCACGGCAGCCAAGCCATCGCGAGGAGATGAGGACGATGTCGGATTCAGAGTCGGACACCGAGCACCTGGTCCAGCACCTTCAGGACCTCTACGCGCTCGAGTACCAGGCGGCCAAGCAGCTCGAGCGGGCCGTGTCGATCGGCGAGAAATACGACGTCGCGGATGCATACACGGAGCACTTCGAGCAGACGAAGGAGCACCAGCGCCAGGTCGGGGAGCGGCTGGAGGCCCACGACTGCGAGGTCTCGGCGATCGAGCATTTGACGATGCGCTCGGAGCCGCTCGGGCTGCGCCTGCTCGCCGACATCGCGCCGGAGAACCCGGCCAAGCTGGCGATGCACTTCTACGCCCTGGGCCGGCTCGAGGTGGCGGCCTACGAGCTGCTCAGGCGGATCGCCGAGAAGGCGGGAGATGACGAGACCGCGGAGATGGCCGAGAAGATCCTCGAAGAGGAGCGTCAGGCCGCGGACAAGGTGACGGAGACGTTCGACCGCTGCGCCGAGGCCATGACCGAGAAGTCCTGAGCGCCGGCGGGCTCGGGCGGTACGACGCAAGCGCCCCCGCGCCGCCCACGCCCGGGGTACGCTAACCGGTGATGATCCCGCGGACGGATGCACTGGCGGCACACGCAACGGGCCGGCCCCGTGGCCCGGTCGGCGTGGACCACGGGACCGACACCCGATGCGTGCTGCACCGTGCCCCCACACAGCCCCCGGATGGAAACCAGCCCACCGTTAAGGTCTGTATAAGAGCGCTCTTAGGGTAGCAGGGAGCCGGCCGTTCGTGCAAGCCGAGTCGCTGAAGAGCCTTTCCCCTCCGGTCGAGGCCGCGCACACGCCGGTCGCGCGCCTGCTGCTCGTCGAGGACGATCTCAAGCTCGCGCACACCCTGGCCCGCGGGTTCGAGGGCGAGGGATACGTGGTCGACCTCGCCCACAACGGCGACGAGGCGCTGGCCCAGGCGGGCGCGCGAGAGTACTCCGCGATCGTGCTCGACCTGCTGCTCCCCGGGGTGGACGGGCTCGAGGTCTGCCGGACCCTCCGCGCGCGCGACCGCTGGATCCCGGTCCTGATGCTGACAGCGCTGGGGGAGGTGCAGGACCGGATCCGGGGCCTGGACAGCGGGGCCGACGACTACCTGGTCAAGCCGTTTGACTTCGGCGAGCTCCTGGCCCGGGTGCGGGCGCTGATTCGCCGCGGGCCGAGCGAGCGCCCGACCCCGCTCGAGGTGGGCGGGCTGCGCGCCGACCCGGTCACCCGTGGCGTCAGCTGGTCAGGGCACTCGATCACGCTGACCCCCCGAGAGTTCGAGCTGCTGGCGTTCCTGCTGCGCCGGCCGGGGCAGACGGTGGCGCGCCAGCAGCTGCTCGACCACGTGTGGGGCGAGGGCTACGGCGGATCGCCCAACGTGGTCGACGTGTACGTGGGCTACCTGCGTCGCAAGCTGGAGAGTCCGCCGGCGCCCCAGCAGATCCGCACGGTGCGCGGCGTCGGGTTCCTGCTGGAGCCGCGGTGAGGCGTTGACCCGCGCCGGCCATCGCCCGAGGACGAGGTCCTTCACCCTCCCTATCCGGGCTCGGCTGACCGCGTGGTACACGCTGTTCCTGGTCGGGATGCTCGTGGGATTGGGAGCGTTCCTCGTGATCGAGCTCCGGTCTGACCTGCGCTCGACGATCGACCGGGAGCTGCGTACTGGCTCGGGGGCGATCGTCCAGAACTACGTGAGCGACGGCGTGGTCGGCTTTCGCGAAACCAGCGCCGCCGCGCTGCGGCGAAGCGGATCCGACGCCCAGGTGCTGAGCACCGGCGGGCGCGTGATCGTCGCCTATGGCGAGCTCGCCCACGTCCCGATGCTCTCGCGGAGCGCCGCGGCGCTCGCGCTAGCCGGAAGGCAGTCCCTGACGAGCGCTCAGCTTGGCCCGGCGCAGCAGCCGTTCCGGCTGCTGGCGACCCCCGTGATCGCGCAGGGCCGCCAGCAGCTGGTCGTGGTGGCCGCCCCGCTCCAGGGCGTCGCGGAGGCAGCGGATCGGATTCTCAACCTGCTGCTGATCGCGGGCCCGGTGGCGATGGTGGTGGCGGGACTCGGCGCCTGGTGGCTTCTGCGCCGCGCGCTCGATCCGGTCGAGCGCATGCGCCGCAAGGCAGAGGAGATCGGCTTCGACCAGCTACACGAGCGGCTCGCCGTGCCTGGGGTCAAGGACGAGATCGGTCAGCTCGCCGCCACCCTGAACGCGATGCTCGATCGCGTGGAGGCGGGCGTCCAGGCCAACCGTCAGTTGATCGCGGACGCGTCGCACGAGCTGCGCACTCCGCTGGCCGCGATGCGCGTAGAGCTCGACGTCAGCCTCAGACAGGGACGTCGCAGCGAGTCCGAGCGCCATGTCCTGGAGAGCGTGCGTGACGACGTCGACCGTATGAGCCGCACGGTCGACAACCTGATCGCGCTCGCCCGGGCCGACGAGGGGCGCCTCGATCTCGTGAGCGACGAGGTCGACCTCGACCAGGCGCTCGACGAGGCGGCGCGTCCCCTGCGCGCCCTGGCGGAGGCCAAGGGCGTGCGGCTCCGCACGACGGGGGAGCCGGCTCGCACGCGCGGGGATGGTCAGCGGCTCCAGCACGCGCTGGCGAACCTGATCGAGAACGCGATCAAGTACACCCCGCCGGCCGGCGAGGTGACGCTGTCGAGCTGGCGGCGCGGCGAGGAGGTGGGGGTCACGGTGAGCGACACCGGCCCCGGTATCCCGGAGCACGCGCGCGCCCACGTGTTCGATCGCTTCTACCGCGTCGATCGGTCCCGCTCCCGTGAGTCCGGGGGCAGCGGCCTCGGCCTCGCCATCTGCCGGGAGATCGCCGCTGCGCACGGGGGGCGCGTATGGGTCGAGAGCAGCGAGGGCGAGGGAAGCGCGTTCTCGCTCGCCCTTCCGGCGGACGACGCAGTCGAGGAGCGGCCGCCGGCGCTCAGCGGCCGGGCAGGTGGTAGATGAGAAGCGTTCCGGTGTTGGACTGATCGTGGTAGGAGCCGGTGGGCAGGATGATCCGGCCGCCGACCACGATCGGGCTGTTCCAGTGTCCTGACCGCGCGGGCAGCGACGCCAGCCGGCGGCCGGTGACGGGCGAGTAGACATCGAGCGCTCCGCCGTTCTCGTCGTAGACGTACATGAGTCCCCCGGCCAACACGGGGCTCGTGCCCGACGTCCCGTTCGACCACCGCACGTGCAGCCGGCCCCGCTGGAGCACGTAGGCGGAGGTGCCCGAGTCGTCGGCGACCAGCACGTAGGTCAGGCCACCGTGGTGCCAGACCGCCGGTGCCGTGAGCACCTCGCCGGAGCCGGGGCTCGAGATGTCCTGCAGCTCGCCGCCCAGTCGCCGGCCGGGGGGACCGAGCGCGTTCAGGTCGATCAGGCTGAGCAGGCCCGCCTTGCCTCCCTGCACGATCAGTCCGCCCGGCAGGAGCGCAGGTGCGGTACTGCCCAGATCGGTGTCGTCGGCGTTCAGCTGCGCTTGGTCGCGGGGCGTCCAGTTGTGCAGCAGGCGGCTGGCGTCGGCGCTCAGCTCGAGCACGCTGTCGCCCCAGTTCGTCGACCCGTTGTACGGCGCGTTCCCGGTGGCGATCAGGATGCGCCGCGAGCCGGGCTCGATCACGGCGCCCTCGCGCGCCCAGATCGCCGCGTCGCTGGCCGAGCAGGAGCTCGGCGGATCGATCAGGGAATGCCGGTCCGAGCACAGCGTGTTGTACACGTGCGCCAGCGCTCCGGTCGCGCGGTTGATCAGGACCACGTGGCCCTGGTAGGGCGGCGCGTCGCCGATGTAGCCGCCGGTCGTCACGACCACCCAGGGCCCGCTGATGTTCAAGGCCGTCGGGACCTTCTCGTGCGTGGGATCGAACGTGATCCGCGTCGGCCAGCCACCGCCGCGCACCTCGCCGCCGGTAGCGATAGCCAGCTTGTGGATGAACCCATCCGGCGTCGCCGCATACACGAAGCGGCGATCCGGATCGGCCACCGGGCTCGCCGTGGTGACCTGCGAGCTGCCGTCGTAGGCGCCGAGGTCGCGTGGCGAGTACTCCCACAGGTGCTCGCCGGTGCCCGCGGCGATGGCAATCGTGCGCCCGTAGGTCGTGGTCACGACCACCACGTCGCGGCGGCGCCCCCGTACGAGCACGTCGTGGAGCTCGATCGGCGCCGAGTCGACCGTGCCGTTCAGGCGGACCACCCGCACGCGCAGCCGCCCGACGTTTGCCGCCGTGATGCCGGTGCGCGCCGGGCCGACCCCGCTGCGCTGCGCGTTGTAGTCGAAGGTCGCCCAGTCCCCGCCCGGCGCGGGCGCCACCTTCACGTGCGTGGCCGCGGCGCTCCCGGCGGCAGGATCGGCCGAGGCCGGCTGGTGGACGCTCGCGTGCGCTGCGCAGCCGGCGAGGGTCAGCGCGCCGGCGAGCGGCGCGACCAGCGGCCGGCGGCGCCTCACGGCAGGCGCGCCTTCGAACTCGGTGGCGGCACCGCCGCGGCGGCCGACTGAATCGCCTGGGCCGCGGCGGGCCCGACCGGGCCGGGCAGGCCCCCGGTCAGCGACGTGGCGACGCTCACCACGGTTCCCACGATCGTCGCGTGGGGCGACGGCAACGGCGCGGTCGCGGCAGGTGCCGGCGCGGGCGGTGGTGCTGCATACAGCGACGTGCCACCGGCGGGCGCCGAGCCTGCGGTGACGGGGGGCGCGGCGGGTGCGGGGGGCGCGCCAGCGCCTCCGACGGCCGGCCGTGGCGCAAGCCTGCGCGCGCCGGTGTGAACGACCGGCGGTGCCGCTGACGAGACCGCCGCCAGGTGTGCGGGCCGTGCGGCCAGCACGGCCGCAGCCGATGGCGCGGTGTTCGGTTGCGCCGGCAACGCCGCAGGACCGGAGAAGACCTGTCCTAGCGTGCCAAGGCTGCCGAAGCCGCCGGTGAACGCCAGCACGGCGAGCGCGCCCACGATCGCGAGGGGTACGCAAGCCGCGATTCCAGACGCGGTGGCAAGGTGGCGCGCCCATGCCCGGAGCAGGTCCACGACAGTCATGCTACCCAGGCGCACCGGCGTGCAAGGCAGGCGGCGGCGGATACGATCTCGGAGGGCTGGGTACGTTCCCGCACAGCACCCGATGCTGCGCCTTTCGATCGCCCGATCGCTGCGCTTGGCGCTCGTCGTCCTGACGCTCGTGCTGGCCGCGGTGGCCGCGGTAGGCGTCTCGAGCCTGTACGACGCACGCACGCGCTACGAGAACGTGCTGCAGCGCAGCACGCAGTTGTCGGTGGCCGCAGCCAATGTGTCGGCGGCAGCAGTGGCCGAGCAAGAGGTGATTCGCGATGCTCGTGGGACCGGGGCGGCCTCGGCCCGGCGGCAGGCCACCACGACCTATCACGCTGACGCCGTGCTCGCGGCGTCGCTGGCGCGGCCGGATCCGGCAAGCCGGCGGCTCGTGCGCGAGCAGATCGCGGCGGGCACGGATCTCGCCGCTGCGTCACGCATCGCGAGTGCGCTGCAATCGCGCCAGCAGCTGCGAGCGGCGGCGGCGCGATCGCGAGCACGCGCCGATTCGCGGCGCGCGCTGCTGCTCGTGGCCATCGCCGCGGTGCTCGCACTCGCCGGAGCGCTCGCACTGGTTACAACGGTAGTGCGCTCCATGATCCGACCGCTCGAGCAGCTCGTGGAGGCCACACGCGCGCTGGCCCGTGGCGAGCTCGAGTGCCGGGTGCGTCCCGCCGGGCCGCGAGAGCTGCGCGAGCTGGCCACCTCTTTCAACGCGATGGCCGAAGAGCTGGTGACCGCGCGCCAACGCGTCGAGGACGAGCGCCGCCGGTTGGTCACGATCGTCGAGAGCCTGAGCGACGGGCTGATCGTCACGCTGCCCGGGAGCCCGGTGATCAACGCCGCCAACCCGCGCGCGAGCGAGCTCGTGCCGGAGCTTTCGGTCGGCGCCCGCGTCGACGTGCCCGGCAGCCCGCTGCCGCCGGTCGAGGACGCGCTCGGGGCCGAGACGATCGTCGAGCACCGGGACCGCGTGCTGGCCGTCACCGCGGCGGAGCTGGGCGCGGCCGACGCGGGCGTCGTGTGGACGCTGCACGACATGACCGCGCGAGCGCAGCTCGAGCGGGCGAAGAGCGAATTCGTCGCCACCGCGTCGCACGAGCTGCGCAGTCCCCTGACCTCGATCAAGGGATTCGTCGAGCTGCTCAAGGGATCACCGGAGAAGATGTCCGCGCGCCAGCTCGAGTTCGTCGACATCATCCTGAAGTCGACCGATCGTCTGGTCGACCTGGTCAACGACCTGCTCGACGTGGCGCGCATCGAGGCCAACCATGTGGAGATCAATCGGCGGCCGATCGACGTGGGCGAGGCGATCCGCGAGGTGACCGACCTGATGGCGCCGCGGATCGCCGGCAAGCGCCAGGAGCTCGGCGTGTACATCGCTCCCGCGCTCCCGCTGGCCATGGCCGACGCCGCGCGGGTGCGCCAGATCGTGGCCAACCTGCTCACCAACGCGCACCTCTATACGCAGGAGGGCGGCCGCATCCACGTGGGCGTGGAGCCAGAGCGGGCCTGGGTTCAGATCGTCGTCGAGGACTCCGGCGTCGGGATGACCGAGGAGCAGCGTGCGCGTGTGTTCGAGCGCTTCTACCGGGGCCGTGGCGGCAGCACCCCTGGAACCGGCCTCGGCCTGTCGATCGTCAAGTCGCTCGTAGACCTGCACCACGGCCAGATCGACGTAGACTCGGAGCTGGGACGGGGAACTCGCTTCACAGTGCTGCTGCCGATGGCGGTTCCCGAGATCGACTCGGCCGCGCTGCTCGAGTCGATGCGCGGACGCTCGGTGTTGGTGGTCGACGACGAGCGCGAGATCGCCGAGCTGATCGCCGATCAGCTGGCGCCGCTCGACGTGAAGACTACGGTCGTCTCGAGCGGCCAAGAGGCGCTCGAGCGATTGCGCGCCGAGCGCTACGACGCGATCACGCTCGACATCCTGATGCCGGGCATGGACGGGTTCGCGGTGCTGCGCAGGATTCGCGCCGATCCCGAGCTGCGCGACATCCCGATCGTGTTCGTGTCGGTGTTCTCGGGGCGTCAGGAGCTGACGGGCGAGTGGATCGTGGCCAAGCCGATCGACGCCGACGAGCTGCGCGACGTGCTGGGCGCGGCGCTCAGAGCGGGGCGTTCGCGCGTGCTCGTGGTTGCGCGCGAGGAGCTTGCACCGGTGCTGGAGCCGACGCTCGACGAGCTCGGGATCGAGTACCAGTGGGAGAGCAGCGGCGCCGCCGCCGCGCGCGTATGCGGCGAGCGCCGGTTCGAGGTGGCCCTGCTCGATGTCGGCATCCGCAACCCAGTTGCGGTGCTCCAGGCGCTCGATTTGCGCGGCCGGCGGCTGCGCCGGGCCGTGATCATGTTCACTGACGGCAGCATGCCGACGCCGCCCGGGATCGGCAAGCTGGGAACGGAGGTCGTGCCCGTCGACCAGGCGGCCCTGGCGCTGCTCGGCGCGCTGCACGGCGGTCGTCAGCCGGAACGGGCCTCGCCAGCTGTCAGCTAGGCTGAGGTCGTGGCCGTTGACGGCACGACCGACCTCATCCGTGAGATCGAGCGCCTTCGCGAAGAGCTCGCCACGCGCGAGCAGGAGTCCGCCGACCGCGAGCGTCAGCTTCAGTTCTACGCCAAGGACCTGCGAGAGACGTTCAAGCAGGAACGGACGCGGGCCCAGGAGCTGCACCGCTCATACATGGCGACCGTGCGAGCGCTCTCCAACGCAGTCGAGGCGCGCGACGCGTACACGGGCAAGCACGCCGAGCGCGTCACCGCGTACGGGCTGGAGGTGGCCCGGGTCATAGGCGGCCCGCTGATGGGGACTCCGCAGCTGGAGTTCGGCTTCCTCCTGCACGACGTGGGAAAAGTGGCGATTCCGGACGCCATCCTCTACAAACCCGCCCGGCTGAGCGAGAAGGAGCGCGCGCTGATGGCGCAGCATCCGGTGATCGGCGCACAGATCGTGCGGGGCATCGAGTTCCTGGCACAGGCCGCGCAGGTGGTGCGCCATCACCACGAGCGCTGGGACGGAACGGGATACCCGGACGGCCTCGCCGGCGAGGACATCCCGCTCGCCGCGCGCGTGTTCGCTGTCGCCGACGTGCTCGACGCGCTAACCACCGACCGGCCATACCGTCCGGCGTCGCCGCTGGGCGTGGCGCGCGAGATGATCACCGCCGGCTCGGGAACGCACTTCGACCCCGCGGTGATCGACGCGTTCAACTCGATCGAGGACGAGACGCTGCTGCGCATCGGCGCGGAGATCCAGTGAGCGCCGCGACGCCGACCCGCGCGGTGCTGATCGTCGACGACGACCAGTTCATCCGGCGCTTGATCGCCACCACCCTCGAGGACGTCGCGGAGTTCGAGCTCCACGAGGCGGCTGACGGCGTGCAGGCGCTCGAGGTGGCCCAGCGCGAGCGCCCGACCCTGGTCTTCCTGGACGTCGACATGCCGGGGATGAATGGGATCGAGACGTGCCGGCGCCTGCGCACCGAGGGTGCCACCAGTCGCAGCACGATCGTGATGCTGACGGCCGCGCAGGGCGACAACGTCGAGGGTCAGGCCGAAGAGGCCGGCGCGGACCTGTTCTTGACCAAGCCGTTCAGCCCGCTCGAACTACTGAACCTGGTCGACCGGCTGAGCGATCGCTCCTGAGCGCGGCGGGGGTCCTACTGCGCTGAGCGGTGACGCCTCCACGAAGAGCCGGAGGCGTCACCGCCGTCGCGGTTAGCGCCTCGTCGGGCGGGATGCCCTCGTGTTGCAGTTGTCCTTACCGTGCAGGACGCGATTGCCTGAACCGGTGAACGCGCGATTGTGAGACTGGGTGCAGCCCTTCTTCGCGAGGTTGTCGACCAGGTCGTTCGGATGACCGTGATTGTGGGTGATGGTGATCTGACCCGAGACGCGGTCCTCGCCCACCAGCAACGAGTTTGCGTTGTTGCGGAAGATCGCGTTGTGTCCGATGACGTCGTAAGGGGTTCGGTTCCGTCCGCAGTTGGGCGGATCGGGATATCCAATGTCCCACTGGGTGACCGACGCACGACTGTTCTCGATGATGAGGTCGTGCCCGATCTTGGTCTGGCAGATGAAGCTGCCGTAGGGCTCCGGACCGGTCGTGTTGTTGATGATGACGTCCTTCCCGACCGTCGTCTCACCATTCCCGTTGTTGGGGTCACCGATCTCGATCAGGAAGGCATGATCGGCTCGCACGTCATGGCCGATCTTCGTGCCCCCGGGGAAGAACGAGGCGCCGCTTTGGACGATGACGTCGTGGCCGACGGTGGATCCCTGAGTTAGCCCGCAGCCGATCCCCGCGGGGACGATCAGGTCGTGAGCCACGTTCAGCCGGCCGATGAAGGTCTGTGACCCCGACGGCGGTGTGCAGACGACGTCACCGCTACTCGCCGACGCCTCCGCGATCATCGTCGCAAAGGCGGCCACTGCGATCGCCGCTATGAGCGACGCAACCACGTACTTTCGCATCACTTGCCTCCTGTCCGTTGATCGTTTTTGACGAGTGCCGGCGGGCTTGCTGTGCACGCTGAGCCGATTCGACGATGCCGCGGGGGATGTCGCCGCTCCGGGCTCCTCCCCACGCGGCGTCATCGTCTCGATGCCCCCAATCCACACGTCTCGACTCCTTGCCCACGAACGGCCGTCCCGACTGCCCGGCGCGGCCAACCCTGCCCAACGCGCCGAGCAGCTTGCCAGGCGCGAGGAGGTTCGCGCATCGGGGTACCCCCCCGGGTTTTTTGTCCGATGGCCCAGCGCGGGGGTATTGCGCGCCTTGATGAGGCCTGTATAGGGTTGGGCCGTCCAGGATGTCGGTCGGCGCCTCATCGGTCCAGTTGCCCCTGCTCGAGCGGGAATCCGAGCTCGCGGAGCTCGATCGCGCCGTGGCCGAAGTGGCCGCCGGGGGATCGGCGGCGCTGCTGATCGAGGGCGCCCCCGGAATCGGCAAGACCGCTCTGATGGACGCGCTCAGGGAGCGCGCGGCGGCCGCCGGATTGCTGGCCCTGAGCGCGCGCGGGACGATCCTCGAGCACGAGCTCGAGTGGACCGTGGTCCGCCAGCTACTCTCGGGCGCGGTCGGCGAGCTTCCCGCGGGCGGGCGCGAGGCCGTCCTGTCCGGCGCGGCCGCCCTGGCCACCCCCGTTCTCGGCATCGACGGACGGGCCACCGAGGTGCTGGACCCGTCCTCGGCGCTGTACGGCCTCTACTGGTTGACCGTGAACCTATCCGAGAAGCGCCCCCTGCTGGTGGCCGTCGACGACCTGCAATGGGTCGACCGGCGCTCGCTGTCCTATCTGGCCTACCTGCTGGCCCGTCTCCAGGGCGTGCCGATACTGCTCGCCACGGCCGTGCGCACGGGCGAGCCAGACGACGCGCCTGCGGAGATCGACGCCCTGCGGACGGCCGACGAAGGCGTCCGCCTGCGCCCCACGGCGCTGAGCGCCACGGCGGGCGAAGAGCTTGGACGCCAACTGATCGGGCGCGCGCCCGGTCAACGCCTGGCCGGCGCCGTTCACGCCGCCGCCGGGGGAAATCCGTTCCTGCTGCACGAGCTGTGGCGCGAGATCGACCAGGCCAGCGCCCTCGACGAAGCCCGGGCGCTTCACCTGATCTCGACGAGCACGCCCGATGGCGTAGTGCACAGCATGTCCAGGCGGCTGGCGCGGTTTGCGCCGCCAGCGCGCAGGATCAGCGAGGCCGTCGCGGCGCTCAGTGCGTCTGCGCGCGTCCACCGAGTCCGGACCCTCGCCGGCGTGGACGCCGAGGAGGCGGCGGAAGCCCTCGCCCGGCTGTTCGACGCGGAGATCCTGCGCGCGCGTGAGCACACCCTGGAGTTCGTTCACCCGCTGTTGCGCCAGGCGGTGTACGAGCGCTTGCCCTTGCCCCGGCGGGACGTCCTACATGCACGCGCCGCCGAGCTGCTGCACTCCGAGGGCGCCCCGGCCGCCGACGTAGCGGCCCAGCTCCTGCGTGCCGCGCCCGCCGCCGAGCCTTGGCGGATCGACACCCTCCGGGAGGCCGCCGCCCACGCGCGTCGGACCGGCGCTCCCGAGGCCTGCACCCGGTATCTGCTCCGGGCGCTGATCGAGCCGCCGATCGGCAAGCGACGGCGCTACGAGCTCCTGATGGAGCTCGGCCAGAGTGAGCTTCAGCACGACCCGCGGGCCGCGACCGAGCATCTGCGCGCGGCGTTGGAGCTCGCCCCGTCACCTTCGGAGCGCGCGCGGACGGCCCTCCCGCTGGCCCAGGGCCACGCGCTGCTGACGGATTTCCGCGCGGCGCTCGCGGTGCTCGACGAGGCCGTCGGCGTCCTCGGCGGCGAGCACGACGAGCTTCGGCGCACGCTCGACAGCATGCGGCTGGCCTTCGCACGCTGGGACTACGGCTCGCAGCCGCTTCGCCGGCAGCTGTTCGCGGCGCTGCGAGACCGCGCCCGCACCACCGGTGACGACGAGCTCCTGCTTCACGAGAGCGGCAACCTGGCCCACGAGCTCGCGGCGCTCGGCGAGGATCGCGAGACCACCGAGCGTCACGCACGGAGGACGCTCGAAGCCGCCCCCGCGCTCCGCGCCACCGAGGCCGCGACCGTGCTCCAGCTGGTCACCGTCCTGGTCGTCTGCGACGTAGGCGACGAAGCCGAGCGAGTGATCCTCGAGGCTCTCGGCGCCGCGCAATCGCGGGGAGCGGTCGTCGACGCGTCGATCGCGCTCAACCTCGGCGCGTACGGGGCGCTGCGGCGAGGCGACATCCCGGAGGCGATCACGCGCGCACAGGCTTCGCTCGAGCTGTCCAGCGGCGTCTGGAGCATCGGCGCGCTGGCCTGGCTCATCGAGGCGCTGGCCGAGCACGGCGAGGCGGACGCGGTGGAGCGGATCCTGGCCGAGCGAGGCCTGGAACAGGGACTCCGGACACCGGACGACGACGCGCCGCTCGGCTACCAGTACGCGGCGCTGCTGCATCACCGCGGGCGTGCACGCGCGCTCGCGTCCGATCACGAGCGCGCGCTCGAGGATCAGCTCAGGGTGGGCGAGCTCTCCGAAGCATGGGGAGTGAGCAATCCCGCGGTCACGCCCTGGCGCTCTTCCGCCGCGCGATCGCTCCTCGCGCTCGGCCGCACCGAGGAGGCTGCGGAGCTGGCGCGCGACGAGCTGGCGCTGGCGCGGCGATGGGGGACGGCGAGCACCGTCGGCGTGGCGCTGCGCGTGAGCGGCGAGTGCCAGCCCGATTGCGGGGCCCTCGAGCTGCTGCGCGAGTCGGTATCGGTCCTGGCCGACGCTCCGGCGCGCCTGGAGCATGCGCGCGCGCTCGTGGCCCTCGGCGCGCGGCTCCGGCGCGAGCGCCAGAATCTCGAGGCGCGCGGGGCGCTCCGGCAGGCGCTGGACCTGGCGCACAGGTGCGGTGGGCTGGTGGTGGCCGAGCGAGCCCGCGACGAGCTCGTGGCCGCCGGCGGCAGGCCGCGGCGCGACGCGACCCACGGAGTGGATGCTCTCACCGGGCGGGAACGGCGAATCGCGGAGCTCGTCGTTTCAGGTCTGACCAACCGCCAGGTGGCGGAGGCGCTGTTCGTCTCGCCGCGGACCGTGGAGCACCACCTGCGCAACGTCTATCGCAAGCTCGGGGTGAGCTCGCGCGACGTGCTCGCTTCGGCGCTGAGCAATGGTCATGTCGGCGCGATCGCGGCGCCTGAGGCGCGGAACGCGTCTAAGAGATCTTGATCAGCACGATCGTGTTGATCACGAACACGATCGCGAAGCCGATCGTCCAGCGGTTCAGGTTGCGCTCCACCAGCGATCCGCCGCCGAACGGTCCCGCGCCGGTGCCCACGCCGAACGCTCCGGAGAGCCCCGCGTCCTTGCCGGAGTGCATGAGGATCAGGAAGATCAGGACCACGCACAGGAAGACCTGGAGGACGCCGAGGATCGTGCTCATCTCTCGTGCGATGGTAGCTGGTGGCTCCCGTTCGTTCGATCGAGCTCGCGCATGATGTCGATCGCTTCGGCTCGCAGCTCCTGATCGACCTCCGCGTAGTCGGGGTCCGAGAGCTTCCCCGTCCGGTGGTCGAGCTCGGCGTCGCGGATCTCGCGGTATTTCGCCGCGCGCGCGGCCTCGAGCTCGGCCCGGTCCTCTTCGCGTGCGATGCTCGCCGACCCGCCGAGGCGCCGCAGCGGCGCCGACACGAACAGCACCACCAGGGTGAGGATGGCGAGGACGATCACGAAGCCCATCTGCTCAGACGGGCTCGCGGACGGGCAGTGGCGGCGGTGAGGCCGGCTCGCCCGCCGGCACGGCCGGCACCGGCGGCACCGGCGGCACCGGCGCCATCGGCGGGACCCCGAGCGCGCTGCGGCGTAGCGCGACTCGCCGGCGCGTCAGCTTCGGGACCGGCCACAGCGCGATCAGGCCGCCGACCGCGATGATCAGGGCGCCGAGCCAGATCCACATCACAAGCGGCGAGACGATCAGCAGGAAGTCGACCGACCATGGATGCGTGGCGTAGCGCGCGGCGATCCCCGCGACCATCTGGTCGCGCACCTGCCACAGGGGGGCCAGCTCCTGCTGAGCCTGAGCGGCCGAGACGTGCCGGGCCGCGAAAGTTCCCATGGCTCGAACGAGGGCCGACGCGAACAAGCGGTTGCCCTGGTTGATCCGCGACTGAAGCGGCGTCAGGTCCGGATTCACGACCGTCCAGATGTCGCGCGTCAACCCGGTCTTGAGCCCGACGTCGCTGTCGGCCTCACCGCCGAAGAACCGACCGAGCATCCCGAGCGAGCCGTCCTGTGACGGATAGAAGCCGCGCGCTGTCCGCAGCGTGGTGACTTGCTTGCCGCCCTTGGTGACGTCGAGCACCGCCCCGAAGCTGATCTTCTGCGCGCTGAGCGCCGCGGTGGGCCGGACGTAGCGGAAGGTGTAGCCGTCGACCGTGGTGTGCTGGCCAGGAGCCAGGGCGACGTCCGAGGAGTGCTGGAACGACGAGGAGGCCGCCACGCCCACGAGCAGCACGGCGAGACCCAGATGGACGATGTAGCCGCCATAGCGCCGGCGGTTGCGCCGGATCAGCGATGCCAGCGCCAGCGGGAATCCCATCCCGCTCGCGGCGCGCCGAGCCGCAACGCCTCGCCACAGCTCCTGGCTCACGGTGGCGGCCACGAACGCTCCCAGCGCGAACATGATCAGCGCGAACGGCTTCGCCACAACACCGCCCACGGCCAGTAGCGCCACCAGCGTGAGCACGCCCACGACCACCGGGAAGGTGAAGTTGCGCCGTAGGTTGGCCACGGTGATACGCCGCCAGGCGATGATCGGACCGATCCCGGAGAGCAGCACGAGCATCAGCGCGAGCGGCACGATGAACGGCCGGAATGCGGGCGGCCCCACCGAAACCTTCGTGCCGGTGACCGCCTGCGAGATCAGCGGGAAGAACGTGATCCAGAAGATCACGCACACCATCGCGACCAGGACCAGGTTCTGGAACAGGAACACCGCCTCCCGGGACAGCAGCGAGCCGAGATGAGCCTCGGTGCGCAGTTGCTCGCGCCGCCACACGATCAGCCCGATCCCGCCGAGCAGCATCACCGCAAGCAGCGACACAAACGGCACGCCCAGCGTCGATTGCCCGAAGGCGTGGATCGAGTCGAGGATGCCCGAGCGGACCAAGAACGTCCCCAGAATCGAGAGCAGCCCCGCGCCCAGGACCAGCGAGGCGTTCCACACCTTCAGCATGCCCCGCTTCTCCTGGATCATGATCGAGTGGATGAACGCGGTGATGAACAGCCACGGCATCAGCGCCGCGTTCTCGACCGGATCCCAGGCCCAGTAGCCGCCCCAACCGAGCTCGGTGTACGACCAGCGTGCGCCGAGCAGGATGCCGATGCCCAAAAACAGCCACGCAGCCAGGGCGAAGCGGCGCGTCACCGCAATCCACGCTGAGCCCAGCCTTCCCGTGACGAGTGCCCCGACGGCGAACGCGAACGGGATCGTCAGCAGCGTGTATCCCGAGTACAGCATCGGCGGGTGGATCATCATGCTCGGGTGCAGCAGCAGCGGGTCGAGCCCGGAGCCTTCGACCGGCGGCGTGCCGCCGGTAGTGGCAAAGGGGTTGGCGGCCCACACGGCCAGCGCGTCGAAGAAGGCGCCGAAGACGAGCAGCACCGCGGTGGCGTACGGCGCGATGTCGCGCACCCGCCGGCGGGTCAGGAACAGGACCAGACTCGACCACAGCGACAGCAGCCAGACCCACAAGAGCAGGGATCCCTCCTGGGAGGACCACGCCGCGGCGAGCTTGTAGAACGTGGGGGTGGTGGTCGAGGAGTGCTGGGCGACGACGTTGTAGGCAAAGTCGTTGCTCAGGAACGCCACCTCGAGGAGCACGAACGCCGCTGTGGCCAGCGCGGCCAGCGCATACACGGCGCGCCGGCCGGAATCCACCCATTCGCGGCGACCGCTGCGGGCGCCGTAGATCGAGGCGCCGACGCCGTAGACGGCATCGACCAGCGCCAGGATCAGGAGGGCACGGCCGATCAGCGCCATCTCAGGAGGCAGCCTGCGCTTGGTACTTCGACGGGCACTTCGTGGTGAGTGAGTTCTGCTGTCCGACGAAGCTCCCGCTCTGATCCTGGACGGTGACGAGCACGGCGCGCCCGGCGGCGAACGGGTCGGGCACGATGCCCGAGTAGCTGACCGGGACCGACTCGGCAAGCTTGGGGTCGCGGATGCGGAAGAGCAAGCTCGTTCCCTGGTGGTGGACCGATCCGGTGAGCACGGTCCCGGCCAGGACATAGGACGCGCCAGGGCGAGCCTGCCTGAGCAGCTGGCCGGCGGTGAGCTCGGGCTGGCCGGCGCTGAAGCTGGTGTAGACGAGCGCGGTGGCCAGCAGCAGCGCGGCGGTCAGAGCCACGGTGAGACGGATGGCGCGCTTGCGGCTCGGATCCATGCCTGCGGCGCATTCTCCCATACGCCGCCGGGAGGCAGCCGGGACGGCCGTCGCTCGGAATTTGCGCCCGGATGCCCGCAATTAGGGCATTTCCACGGCCGTTCTGCCGATTAGTGTCGCGTTAGCGAGAGGACTTTCTCGCCCAGGGGTGAAACCAATCAGGGGTCCGACCGTTTACTCATATAGGACGTGTTGGCATCAGCAAACAGAAGGCATGGCAGGGTTCCACTGCTGCGCGCCCGGAGTGGCGAGCACAGCAGGGGTAACGTCTCCCGCGGCGCCCGGAGCGTCATGGAGGCGCCGGTGAGACCGCGAGGAGGTCCACCGACGCAGGACAGCGCGCTGTACACCTGCGCTTGCGGGTTCGTGTTCGACGCGCTGGTCTCCACCTCGGTGCGCTGCGAGCACTGCGGGCGCACCCAGGCCTGGTAGGCGCAACCGCCTTTCAGTAGCCTCGGGCGAAGCTTGTCCGGGCCTACTTCGGCATACCACCAGGCTCCGGGCGTGACGATCCGCTCGGTGGCGATGGCTGTCCCGGAGCGGCGGGTCGCGAACGCCGAGATCGCCGCACGGCTGGGGATCGATGAGGCGTGGATCGCCAAGCGCACCGGTACCTCGGTGCGCCCCTGGGCACGACCCGGCGAGCGGATGAGCGAACTGGCCGCGCGCGCCGGCGCCGAGGCGCTCGCCCGCGCCGGCCTCGACCCGGCAGAGCTCGACCTGGTGCTCGTCGCCACCTCGACGGCCGACGAGATCACCCCGAATGCCGCCCCGCTCGTCGCCGGCCTGATCGGTGCCAAGCACGCCGGCGCGCTCGACGTCGGCGCCGCGTGCACCGGATGGCTCGGTGCGCTGGCCATGGCCTGCGGACAGATCGAATCGGGCCGGGCCCGGCACGCGCTCGTGATCGGCGCGGACTTCCTCTCGCGCTTTCTCGACTTCTCCGACCGTGACACAGCCGCGGTGTTCGCCGACGGCGCCGGCGCCTTGCTCGTGGCCTCGGCCGACGGCGCGCCCTCGACGATCGGCCCGATCGTGTTGCACGCCGATCACGCGTACGCCGACTTGATTCGCCTGGGCCGAGGCGAGCGCATCCAGATGCGCGGCCCGGAGACGTTCCGCGCCGCCGTCGCGCGGCTGACCGACGTGACAATGCAGGCGCTCGAGCGTGCGGGGCTCGACCTCGCCGACATCGACCTGTTCGTCTACCACCAGGCGAACTCGCGGATCATCCGCGCCGTGGGCCAGCGCCTGAGCCTGCCGCCCGAGCGCGTGGTCGATTACGTCGATCGCTTTGCCAACGCGTCGACCGCGACACTCCCGATTGCGCTGACTGTGGCGCAGGAGGAAGGACGGCTCCGCGCCGGGGATCTCGTGCTACTCGCGGCGTTCGGTGGCGGACTCACCTGGGGCGCCACGGCCGTCCGATGGACCGCGCAGCTAGAGTCCGCCCGGCGCGACGATGCTGCCCGGACCGACGATGCCGCCCGGACCGACGGCGCCGGGGCGGGACCGGCCGTTCACCAGAGCGTGCCTGCGGCGGCGCTTGACGAACTGCCCGACCCACCCCGTTGACACCGGAACTCCCGGCGTCACTTCAACGCGTTGCGCGCGGCTGACGTCCAAGCCGTCGTGACGTCGCGAATGAACTTCGCCTGGGTCGTCGCGAGGTGCGAGACCCACTCGATGTCGCTGCTGCCGGGTCCACGCTCGAGCGTGGTGGCGATCGCCTTCAACGCCTTCTCGTAGTTGGTCAGCGTCGACTCGCCGGCGTCCCGACCTGCCTCGATGATGCGCTCGTTCAGCTTGCGCACGCGCGTCGCCACCTGCTCGAACCGCGCGTCCGCTGCGCCCGTCGCCGACTTCAGTTGTGCGGCTGCACCGCCCCCGGCCCGCTTGGAGCGGGATTGCGTACCGCCCGAGCGTGAGCTGCCGGAACGGCCGCTGCTCGAACGCGCGCTGCTCGAACGGCTGCCGCTCGAGCGTGTTCCGCTCGAACGCGTTCCGCTCGAACGCGAGCTGCTGCGCGAGCTCGACGAACGGCTCGAACCGGATGAACCACCGGACGAGCCACCGGATGAGCGCCGGGACCCGCCGCTTCCGGACGAGCCAGACCTCGAACCTCCACTTCTAGCCTGCGGCACTTCTCCTCCTTTACGTCGAGAGAGCTGTAATCCGGACACTACCTTTCGGCGCCAGCCCGCGTGTGCCTGCTACATGCGCATGTCCGAACGGCAACCGTTCGGTGCTAGCTTTCGCTTTGCGGCGGGTGCTCCATGGGGTACGCGGCGACGTCTGCGGCGCGCCGGTGACAGCGCGTTTGCTCTGTGGATCGAACTCGAGATAGCGCGGTGTCGGACAGTGGCGCAGAACAACTTTCAAATCGAGGCACGTCGAGACGGTGGCGCGGTCGTGATCGCTGTGGCCGGCGAGCTCGACCTGGCGTCCAGCCCTGCGCTGCGCGAGGAGCTCGCGCGTGCAACCGACGCAGGCGCCGAGCTTCTCATCCTGGACCTACGTGAGCTCGTGTTCATGGACTCGACCGGCTTGAGCGTCGTCGTCAAGGCCCATCAACAAGCGGCCGACTCCGGAGGGCGCTTCGCCGTTGTCAGAGGCGGCAAGCAGGTGGAGCGGCTGCTCGCCCTGACCGGTGTCGGCGAGCAGCTCATCGTCGTCGATCAGCCCGAGGAGCTGCTCGACACCGATGCCACCGGCACCGGCCGTTAGCTAACCGTCCGACCCAGCCAGGAACTCGACCGTCGCCTGGTGGGTCTCGCGCGGCCGTTCGAGCTGGGGAACGTGCCCGCACTCGAGCTCGAGGTGGCTCGCATCGGGAAGCGCTTGGCGCACGTGGCGCGAGAAGCCGATTGGCACAACCGGATCGCGCCGTCCCCACACGAACAAGGTCCGTGGGCGAAGCTGGTGCAGCCGGGTCCAGAATCCGTGCTCGCCGCCGGGCTCTTCGAGATAGATGTTGCGCGCGGCCGCGTAGAACGCCGCGCGGCCGCGCGGCGTCAGGTACGAGCGCAGGAACTCGTCGATACCAGCCGCCGTCCACTCGTTGTTCGCGCCCGGGACCACGGAGCGCACGATCGATTCGACGATGCGTCGCGGCGCCGGTTGGATCAACCCCAGTTGCGTCGGAACGAGCTTGAGGTACGGAGCCCACGGTCGCGGTCGAAGCCAGGCCAGCGAAGGCGCGAGCAACACGAGCCGACCGGTCCGCTCCGGCGCGCGCAACCCAACCTCGATGGCGACTCGCCCGCCCATGCTGTTGCCGACGAGGTCCGCGCGCTGCAGCTTCAGCGCGTCGAGCAGCGCGATGACCGCGCGCGCGAAGTAGGGCGCGTCGTAGGAGGCGAGCACCGGCTTGGTCGAATCGCCGAACCCCGGGAGGTCGATCGCGATCGCGCGCCGGCCCGCGCGAGCCAATGCGCCGAGCGTCGGCAGCATCGACGCCTTCGTTGCCCCGAGCCCGTGCAACAGGATGGCGGGCTCACCGGTTCCCGCCTCGATCGTCGACAGCGCTCCGGCACCTGTATCGACCTGGGTGAGCCGAAGCCGGCCGGGGCCCGCCTGTGGCGCCGTCGCCGCCAGGAAGCCGACGCCCAGGTGCAGGTCGCGCCGCATGCGCAGCCGTCCGGCGCGAAACGCATCCAACCCGTCGCCGACGTTTTCCGCGACGCGCTCCCACGTCGCCGGGTCCGCCCTCAGCACGGCGTCCGGCTCGGAATCCGACGCTTCGAGAATCCGCGCGCGATGGTCCTCGATCACCACGTCGTACGCGCGCGCCCCCGCGCCTTCGATCCGCAGCCGCGCTCGCCGGCGGCGGAGATCGAACACGGCCGGATCGAACCGCGCCACCAACCGCTCCACGGCCGGTCGTAGATCGTCCTGCTCGCTCGCGGGCTTCGCTTGAGCGAAGCTCACGCTTGCGCCTCGCCCCACGGGTCGCCTTTGAGGATCTCTCCATCGCCCGCGTGGCGCGGCCCGAACGCGAGCAACTGCAACCCGTCGGGGCCGGCGGCGAACGCCCGCGCAACGTGCGGCGCGACGCGAAGCGCGTCCATCGGCTTCAGCTCGTGTATCTCGTCGTCGAGCTTCACGTGGCCGCTCCCCGCGAGCACCAGGTAGATCTCCTCCGCCTGCTCGTGCCGGTGCGCGGCCCCGCGCTGGTTGGGCTTGACGACGTGGTAGGCCAGCCCGATCGTCTCCGCACCGAGCTCCTCACGAGGAAACCGAGCCTCCTGTACCGCGTCGAAGCCGAACCTCGGCGCGATGTCCTCGATCGCCGTCAGATTCTTGATCGTGTAGCTCATGGCAGCGGAGACAGTACTAGTGGATGCTCCGCGGCTCCTGGAAGCGAGGAGACCAAAATCGCGCTGGCCGCCCTGCCTGGGACCGGGGTGGCAGAAACGGCCAGCGCTTAATCCCAGGCGTACCCTCCTCGCCGTCGGCAGAAACTCGCCGCCGACCGCGCCGGGGAGCACCGAAATCGCTCGATTTGCTCGGATTATTGTCCGGGTAAAGGGGTGGATCCTGGTGCAAAAGATCGCAATATGCGGGCTCGAGCTCTCGGCCTTCACACCCGCCCGCGCCGGTACTCCGAAGTACGGAGCTTCACTCACAGTCCGCCACCAGTAGTCGGGCGCCGAGGTCCATCTCGTCGCGGTCGAGGAGGTCGCAATTGCGCCGACGCCACGCGCCATCGGCCAGGTCTCGCTCGAGCGCCCGCAATGCCGCCTGCTCGGCCTCGGGGCCGACCCGGGCCCACACCGAGCTCGCCTGCCGCACCCCGGGGTCGAGGTACGCCTCGGGGCGGCGCCAGTGCGCGTGGAAGAAGCCGTCGATGCAGTCCCAGGGGATCGGCACCGGCGTCATCCCGGCGCCGATCGACCGCGCGCGCTCGGTCAAGGTCGGCTTCCCGGCACCCAGCGCGTTGAACTGCGGCAGATAGTCCCGCACCAGCCAGAAGCGCTCGCTGTCCTCGGTATCCCATTGGAACACGACCACGCGGCGCGCCACGCGGGCCATCTCGCGCAGCCCGGCGAGCGGGTCAGACCAATGGTGGTCCGAGAGGACGGCCATCGCCACGTCGAACGACCGATCAGGGAACGGCAGCGCCTCCGCGCAGGCGGCGAGGCACGGGGCGGCGCCCGCCGGACGTTGCGCGCGCATGATCGCCGAGGGCTCCACCGCTGTCAGCGCCCGGTCCGGTGGCTCGTACGCTCCGGCCCCCGCCCCCACGTTGAGCACCGACCGAGCACCTCCGAGCGCCTCCCAGATTCGGGCGGCGATGCGCGGCTCGGTCCGGCGAGCGCGCGTGTAAGCGACTCCGATCCGGTCATACAGCGCGCCCTCCACTGTCTAGGGGCGCTGCTTGGGCGGGAGCGAGCGTGCATAGGCGACCCCGCGCGCCACCCACCGGTGGAGCTCGCGCTTGGTCCGCACGCCCTCCGGCGCCACGCGCAGCCATCCGTCCATCGGGCGGCCCCGCATCACGAACGGCTCTGCGTGTCGCTCCTCGAGCAGCGAGTCGGTCTCGACGGGATCCACGCGCACCAGCAGCCCGCCCTGACCGCTGGCGCTGACCGACATGTTCCCGCCGACCAGGAACGCCAGGCCGCCGAACATCCGCTTCTCGACGATGCCGGATTCGTCCGCGACAAGCTCGCGGATGCGGTTAGCCAGGTCCTCGTCGTAAGCCACGCGCCCATTATCTCCCGGGCGCGCCGGCGAGAAAGTCGATCAGCAGCCGGTTCACCTCGTCCGGCGCGTCGAGCTGCATCCAGTGTCCGGGACCGTCCAGGCGCTCGTAGCGCCACGGACCGGCCACTCCGCCGGCGGAATTCACCATCTGCGCCTCAGTGAGCGCCATGTCGTTCGAGCTCCAGATGCCCATGGTCGGCGCCTCGATCGGCGGGAGCTCGGTTCGGCGCCGCAAGAACGACCGTGGCGAGATGTTGGCACGGTAGTAATTGAGACCCGGCGTCAGCGACCGGTTGCTCTCCAGGTCGTGGATCACCTGCTCGCAATCCGGGTGTCCGCCCCACCTGCGGAACTCGGCCCAGTCGTCGGCCGAGAGCCACTCCTCCGCCGCGCCGGCGAACAGGAACAGCAGCATGTACCAGGACTTCTGGTGCTGCTCGTAGCCGTCGGTGCGCATCGTCGACGGGTGCCCGACCGACAGCGCGACCAGATGATCGACACGATCCGCGGCATAGGCCGCAAGCACCCACGCCACGGCGGCGCCCCAGTCGTGGCCGACGATGTGGGCGCGCTCGGCGCCGGCGTCGTCCAGCACCGCCAGCACGTCCCCGACCAGCAGCCGCATCGCGTACGCCTCGACCGCCTCGGGCTTGTCCGAGCGGCCGTAACCCCGCATGTCGGGGACGATGACCTTGAAGCCGGCTTCGCTCAGCGCAGGGACCTGGTGGCGCCACAGCCGGCCCGAATCGGGGAAGCCGTGGAGCAGCACGACGGGCGGGCCATCGCCCGTCACGTCGTACTCGATCCCGACACCGTCCGCTTGGGCGCGCATCGGCGGATTGTTGCGCGCCGGCGCCTCATGCTCCGCGCGGAACGCGCCGATGAACCCCACTGGAGACCGAACCTTGCCCTCTCGATGACAATCAGCGGCGTCGGCGGCAGCGCGTGGTATGCGCGGGCACTCGATGCCCTCTCGGCCCGCGACGAGAACGTCGCTCGCGAGCCGGGGTCGACCGGCGGGCCGGGTCATCTCGAGGCCACGAGGGGGGACCAGGCCGGTGCATCGCTCGACGAGGTGACCAGCTCCCGCGCCCAGAGCAACCTGGCCGTGCTCGCCACCAGCCTCGGAACCGACCCCGCCACGCTGCTCGCCCAGATCACCTCCGGGCAGGACGTGCGGTCGTTGCTCTCGCGCACGAGCGACGCCGGCTACGGAACCTCGATCGCGAAGTCGACCACCGGCGGCATCGCGATCGACCAGTACGCGTAAGGCAGCCGCGGCTCAGTCGACGGTCACGCCGAAGTGCGCGTCCAGCCCACGGGCGCCGTCGGCGGTGATCGACACCGCACGGCCTCGCCGGGAGGGCGCCAGCCACCCCCGCGCGAACAGGTCCTGCGCCAGCGCCGCGCCCAGCGCGCCCGCCAGGTGATGGCGCTGCTCGCTCCAGTCCAGGCAGTATCGGATCAGCGGCCGTCGCCGAGCCTTGATCGCGTCTAGGTCGAGCCCTCGGTCGCAGAGCCACTGCTCGCCGGGCTCGGTCAGGCGGTACTCGACATCGTGGCCCGGCGCCGACAGGCGATCGCGGCCCGCCGGCCCGGGATGGAAGCGGCCGTCGCCGCCCGCGAGCACCCCGCGCTCGAGCAGCGCATCCATCAGCGCGACCGCGAGCCGGCCGCCCAGATGGTCGTAGCAGTAACGCGCCCGGCGAACGGCGTGGGCGTGCGTGCCCTCGCGCAGGGAGCGCACCGGCGCGGGCGGCGCGTGCTCGGCCAGCGTCTCGATCAGCCTGCCCACGTGCGGACCCGCGAGCCGGTAGTAGCGGTGTCGGCCGTGCGCCTCGACGCGCAAGAGCTCCGCGTCGAGCAGCTTTCCCAGGTGCTCGCTCGCCGTGGACGGCGAGACGCCGGCCTCGCCCGCGAGCACGCTCGCCGCAAGAGCGCGCCCGTCCGCCAGAGCCAGCAGCAGCCGGCAGCGCGACGGGTCGCTGAGGACCGCGCCGAGCGCCGCGATGTTCGTGTCGCCCAGCATGTAGCGATGGTAGTCGCGCGACGTTTCGGTCCGGGCCGAAGCGAACGCTGGACACACTGAGACCGTGACTGCGAGCAGGACGGCAGGCGACGCGCGCACCCGGCGGATCGCGTTCGTGGTCATGTGCGCCGGGTACTTTCTGGTGCTGCTCGACGTGACGATCGTCAACGTCGCGCTGCCGCGGATCGGGACCGGGCTTCACGCCGGCGTCAGCGGCTTGCAGTGGGTGGTGGACGGCTACGCGATCGCGCTCGCCGCGCTGATGCTGGCGGGCGGCACCGCGGGAGACCTGCACGGACACAAGCGGATCGTGCTGTCTGGCTTTGCGCTGTTCGGCCTGGCCTCGCTCGGCTGCGGGCTCGCGGGCGCCACCGGCGTGCTCGTGGCCTTCCGCGTCCTGCAGGGGATCGGCGCGGCGATGATGCTCCCGGGGACGCTGGCCGTGATCACCAGCTCGTATGCCGAGGGTCCGGCGCGTGCGCGGGCGATCGGGATCTGGGCCGCGATCGGGAGCGCCGCGCTCGCGGCCGGTCCGCTCCTCGGAGGCGCGCTCACCCAAGCCGTCTCGTGGCGGGCCGTGTTCTTCCTGAACGTACCGATCGTGGCGATCGCGATCGTGCTGGCCGCCTGGAGCGTGCGCGAGAGCACCGGCGAGCAGCGCCGGCGCTTCGACGGCGCCGGCGTGGTGCTGGGCGCGGCGCTCCTCGCGCTCACCACGTTCGCGTTCATCGACGCCGGACACGCCGGCGTGAGCGTGACGGTGGTGGGCGCGATCGCGGCCGCGCTCATCATCGCGGTCGCGTTCATCCTCGTCGAGCGCTCACGCGCGGACCCCATGCTCCCCCTTGCCCTGTTCCGCCGGCCCGCGTTCTCGGCCTCCAATGCCGTTGCCGGCACGATGAACCTCGCCACGCTCGGCCTGCTCTTCGTGCTCACGCTCTACCTCCAGGACGTGCGGCACGCGTCGGCGCTGAGCGCGGGCACGCAGCTCCTACCCCTGTTCCTCCCGCTCAGCCTGATCGCGCCGGCCGGCGGCCGGATCACCGCCCGGGTGGGGCCGCGCCGGCCGATGCTCGCCGGGCTGCTGCTCGCGGCGGCCGGCGTGGCGCTGCTGAGCCTGGCCGGCGCGCAGTCGAGCTACGCGGCCCTGCTACCGGCGCTGCTCCTGTGGGGCCTCGGACTGGCGCTGTTGACCCCGGCGGTGGTGGCGGCGGCCGTTGGCTCGGTCTCGGGTGAGCGGGCGGGCCTGGCCTCGGCCGTCAACAACACCGCCCGCCAGTCCGCCGGCGCGATCGGCATCGCGGCATTCGGCGCGCTCGCGGGCCCGCCCGCCGGGCCCGGGTTCCTGCGCGGTTTTCACATCGGGGCCATCGTCGCGGCCGCGCTGTTCGGTGCCGCCGCGATCGCCACGGCCGTCTTCGTCGCGGGGGATTGATCGAAAAGGCACCCCAGGCGGGCTAAATCGATCGTCGCGCCCGCGGCTCAGGTGATCGAGTCGATCGCGAGCCTTCGGGTGCCCTTGGGCGTCTGAAGCTCGACGACGTCACCCACGCGCCGGCCGATCAGTGCCTGGGCGATCGGCGAGGCCACCGACAGGGCGCCTTCCGCCGGGCTCGCCTCGTTCGGCGACACGATCCGGTGGGTCTGCTGGCGACCGGTCTCGCGATCGGTGTAGGAGACCGTGGAGCCGTGCTGCACGCTGTCGACCGAGCCGCCGGCCTCGACCACCGTGGCGTTCCTGACCTGGTCGCGTAGCTTGAGGATCCGCGTCTCCAGATGCGCTTGGTCCTCCTTGGCCGCATGGTATTCGGCGTTCTCCTTCAGATCGCCCCACTCGCGTGCGGTCTTGATCCTGGCGGCAATCTCTCTCCGGCCGACGCGCTCCAGGTGCGAAAGCTCCTGCCGCACGCTCGCCAGCTCCTCGGCGGTCATGGTGATCTCGGACACCCGGGCGAGTGTAGAACGGACCCGTTGCAGGCGCCCGCGTACGCGGAGCTAGAGGTGGGGTTGAGGATCTGGGATCGTTTGAGCGAGGGCTGAGCACATGCTGGCGAGTAACCACCTGCTGCCGTTCCTGGTCACGGTCTATGTGCTGATCGTGATCCCGGGACCGAGCGTGCTGTTCGTGGTCAGTCGCGGTGTGGCGCTGGGCCGCCGGGCAGCGCTCGCCACCGTGCTCGGCAACACGACCGGGCTGCTGCTCCAGCTGACGCTGGTCGTGGCCGGACTCGGCTCGATCCTCGCCACCTCCGAGACGGTGTTCACGACTCTGAAGCTCCTCGGCGCCCTCTACCTGGTGATCCTCGGGGTGCGCGCGATTCGCGAGCGCAAGGCGCTTGCCGGCGTCTTGGCGGCCGCCACCGCTCCCCGCCCGATCGCCAGGATCCTCCGGGAGGGCTTCATCGTCGGTGCCACCAACCCAAAGGGCCTGATCATCTTCACCGCGGTGCTCCCCAGCTTCGTCGATCGCTCTCGGGGACACGCCACGCTCCAGCTCGCGACGCTCGGGCTGATCTGCGCGTTGATCGCGATCCTGTCCGACGGCAGCTGGGCGCTCGCCTCCGGGAGCGCCCGCGCGTGGCTGGGGCGCTCGTCCAAGCGCCTGGAGCGGATGAGCGCGGCCGGCGGCGTGACCATGATCGCCCTGGGCGTAGCGCTCGCGCTGACCGGCCGGCGCCGGTAGCCCCACCCGACGCTGAGCCGTCCGGCTCGCCCCCCAAATGTTTGGAACGTTCCACACAAAGGGTGGCAATCCGGAGCTATGATCGCCGGCAGGGCCGGATTGATTGTCGGCGAGGAGAGAGAGCGCAGGTTGGTCAACCGGACGCACGGGCGAGCGTGAGCCCGACGATGACGCAGCGCCTGGAGAAGGCGCCAACGATCCTGGACGTGGCGGCCGCCGCCGGCGTTTCCAAGTCCACCGTCTCGAACGTGGTTCGCGGGGCGGCCGAGGTGTCCGCCTCCACGCGCAGCCGCGTACTCGACGCGATCGAGCGCCTGGGCTACAAGCCCAACGCGCTGGCGCGGCACTTCGTCAACCAGCGCACGAACATCCTGGGGCTCTTGGTCGGCGACCTGGACAACCCGTACCACGCGCAGATGGTCCGGGTGGCGGAGCGCGAGGCCTTCCACGCCGGCTACACCACGATGCTCTGCAACATCGAAGGCGACTCGGCCCTGAGAGGGGTCGACGTCCTGCTGGCCCACCGGCTCGCCGGGGTGGTGCTGCTCCTCTCGGGCCCCCGCTCGAGGGACCTGGATGAGGTCCTGCGCCGCGAGGGCATCCCGATCGTCCTGCTCGGGCCGGGTGAGGAGTGGGCAGACTCGGTGGGGGCCAAGGACCGGCCCGGCGGGCGGATGGCGACCGAGCACCTGCTCGGCCTCGGCCACCGCCGGATCGCCTATGTGCGCACGCCGCTCG
This sequence comes from uncultured Solirubrobacterales bacterium, assembly GCA_963818675.1. Lineage (GTDB taxonomy): Bacteria > Actinomycetota > Thermoleophilia > Solirubrobacterales > Solirubrobacteraceae > Palsa-465. Next base: position 3,273,363 of record CAWFTE010000002.1, on the reverse strand, counting down.
TCGAGCCGGGAGCGGACCGGCACCGTCACCGCGGCTATGCCCTGGCGCTGCGCCGGGCGGACGTCGAGCCGCTCCCCGTGCATTCCTGGGCACCGGGTTCGGAGACGATCCAGGTCGGCCGCCGAGAGCTCTCGCTGAGCGAGGCGCTCGCCGGCCCGGAGGCACCAACTGCCGTGTTCGTCTCCAACGACCTCGCGGCGATCGCGTTAATCGAGGCGTGCGAGGCGCTCGGAGTGCGCGTGCCCGGCGACATCTCGGTCGTGGGGTTTGACGACATCGCGATAGCCGCCCTGAAGCGCATCTCGCTGACCACGGTGGCGCAGTCGCTCGAGGTTCAGGCCGAGCACGCGATCGCCCTGCTGCTCGAGCGAATTGAGAATCCCCGGCTCGAACCGCGCCGCGAGACGGTCGACGTGTTCCTCCGCGAGCGCGGATCGACCGCCCGGCGTGAGTAGATTCCCGGACGCCATGGACCCGAAGCCTGCCTCGGTCTCCCGCTCGCAACTGGTCCGCTGGATGGGCGTCCTGGACGCCAACACCGCCGGCAACGTCCACGGCGGCACGGTGATGAAGCTATGCGACGAGGCGGCCGCGCTCGCTGCGATCAAGCACTGCCGCCGGCGGGTGGTCACCGCCGCCATGGACAGGATGGCGTTCCTCTACCCGATCCGGGTCGGCGACCTGGTCACCCTCAGCGCCACCGTCAACGCGGCCTGGCGCACCTCGATGGAGGTGGGCGTGCGGGTGGAGGCGGAGAATCCGCGCACTGGGGAGCACAGGCACACCAACACCGCCTACCTGACGATGGTGGCCCTCGACGACGACGGCCGGCCGGCGGCGGTGCCGGCGCTGGCCGCCGACTCCCCCGACGAGCAGCGCCGGATGCGCGAGGCGGAGATGCGCAGGGCCAACCGCCTGGCCGAGCGCGACCAGATCCTCGCGCACCGCGACCGCGACCGCGACCGCGACCGCGACCGCGACCGCGACCGCGACCGAGACCGCGACCGCGATCAAGACCGCGACCGCAATCGAGACCGCGATCGCGGCCGCAGCGGCGACTGATCAGATCCCGAGCGTTCGCCGCAGGAAATCGTGCTCGGCTGCGAGCGCCACGTCGGTCACGGTCATCGGCAGGCTGAGGAACCCGTGCGGGGCCTCGCTCCACACCCGTAGCTCGGTCGCGGACCCGGCCATGCGCCACCGCGCCTCCATGAACAGCGTGTCGTCGAGGAGGGGATCGGCCGTCCCGATCGTGAAGATGGCCGGCGGCATCCCCGACAGGTCGGCGTACAGCGGCGAGATATCGGGATCCCGGCGCCGCTCGAGATCGATTCCGGGCAGGAACTGGTCGCCGAACCAGACGATGATCGGGGTCGACAGGACCAGGTTGCGCTCCCCCCACCGCCGCTGGCTGGGGGTCATCGACAGGTCGAACGCGCCGTACTGGAGCACGGCCGCGCCGAACGCGCCCCGCACGCCGTGCCGGTCGCGCAGGCGCAGAAGCGTCAGCGCCGCCAGGTGACCGCCGGCCGAGTCCCCCCCGATGGCCAGCGGGCCGGCGGGGGCGCCGACCGCGGCGCGCCCCTCGTCCGAGAGCAGCCACAGCGCCGCCGCCTCGCAGTCATCCGGCCCGGCGGGATACGGGTTCTCGGGCGCGAGCCGGTAGCCCACGCTGACCACGACGAGGCCCGTGTCCTCCGCCAGCCGCTGCAGGCGGAGGTCCTGCATGTCGCTCTCCCCCAGCGTCCAGCCGCCCCCGTGACAGTGCAGGAATGCCCCCGTCGCCACCCCCGATGCTGGCGCGATGATCCGCAAGGCCAGCCGCCCGCCCGGGCCATCGATCTCCAGCGCCCGCGCCTCCTTGTCCAGGAACACGGGTGCGGGGAACACTCCGCGCCCCTCGCGTCGCGCTCGCCGGCTCTCCTCGACCGGCACCTGATCCACCGGCGGCACCGACTCCAGGGTCCGCTCGAGCTCGGCGTTGAACGCCCGCGTCTCGGCCAGCAGCCGTTCCGAGTCCAGTGCGCTCATCGAATCAGTGATCCTATGCCCATGATGATCGTGATGACCCCGGAGGCCACCGGCGCGGAGATCGCCGCGGTCAAGCAGCGTCTCGAGGCGATCGAGCGCCTCCACGTCCTGATCCTCCCCGGCGAGCTGACCACGGCGATTGGGGCGATCGGCGATCCGGAGGGCGTGGCCGAGCTGGGGCTCGAGGGGATGCCGGGCGTCGACCGGGTCGTTCCGATATCGAGGCCCTACAAGCTCGCCTCCTCGGAGCTCGCCCACCCCGAGCCGACCGTGCTCCACATCGACGGACGCACGGTCGGGGGCGGCGAGACGTTCTGCCTGATCGCCGGCCCGTGCACGGTCGAGTCACGTGATCAGACGCTCACGGTGGCGCACGCGGTGGCGAAGGCCGGCGCCTCGATGCTCCGCGGCGGCGCGTTCAAGCCGCGCACCTCGCCGTTCGCGTTCAAGGGGCTGGGCGCTCCGGCGCTCGAGATCCTGGCCGAGGCCCGGGCGCAGACCGGGCTGCCGATCGTCACCGAGCTGCTCGACGCCCAGCACGCCGAGGCCATCCGCGAGCACGCCGACGTGGTCCAGATCGGCGCGCGCAACATGCAGAACTACGCCCTCCTCGAGGTGGCGGGCAAGCTCGGAAAGCCGGTGCTGCTCAAGCGCGGGCTGTCCTCGACGGTCGAGGAGCTGCTGATGGCCGCCGACTACGTGCTCAAGGAGGGGAACGAGGCGGTGATCCTTTGCGAGCGCGGGATCCGCACGTTCGAGACGGCCACCCGATTCACGCTCGATCTGAGCTCGGTCCCGTGGCTGAAGCTCCACACCCACCTTCCGGTGATCGTGGACCCCAGCCACGCCTCCGGCGATCGCCGGCTCGTCGGCCCCCTCTCGAGAGCCGCCGCCGCCGTGGGCGCCGACGGATTGATCGTGGAGGTGGCCGAAGACCCCGCCACCGCGCTCTGCGACGGACCGCAGCAGCTCGCGGCCGGCGACTTCGCCGACTATGCTCGCGACGTGGCCGCGCACGCCGGGCTGACCGGCAAGCGCTTGGCCTAGCGGGTCAGGGCGTTCAGGACGCTGTCGCCGGGGTCCTCGATGCGAGGCGGATGGCTCGCTCGAGCACCTGCTCGCCGTCCTCGCCCGCGCGCCATGCCGTCGCGCCAATCGTGGCCTCGGCCGACCCGCGGTCCAGCGCCTCGGCCACCTCGCCGGCGATCTCCTCGGCTCTCTGCAGATCGACACCGGACACCAGGATGGCCAGCTTCCGTCCGCTCGCACGGAACGCGTGGCCCTGCCAGCGGGCGGCAATCCTCTGGACCTCCGCCGCCGTGGCCTGCAGGACCTCGTCCCCGGCCGCGAAGCCGCGCTCCCGGTTGATCTCGTTCAGCCCGACGAGCTCGGCGATCACGACCGCGAACGGCCGGTCCTGAAGCGCGGCCCGATGTGCCTCGGCGCGGGCCGTCTCGTGGAGGTGGCGGTGCGAGTAGAGCAGCGTCAGCGAGTCGGTGACGGAGAACGCCCGGGCCCCGAGCACGAACTCGCCGTCCGACCGGTGCACGCTCAGCTCGGGGTCGGGCTCGGTCTCAGCCCCGCGGCCATCCTCCAGAGCCTCGGGCGGTCGCCGCCGGACCTCCTCGACGAACAGCCGTACGACTTCCGGATCAAACTGGCCGCCGGCGCAGCGTTCGAGCTCGGCGCATGCCTCCTCGGTGCTGCGCGCCGGCTTGTACGGCCGGTCGCTGGTCATCGCGCTGAACGTGTCGGCGACCGCGATGATGCGCGCCTCCAGCGGGATCGTCTCGCCGCTCAACTGCCCGGGGTAACCCTGGCCGTCATAGCGCTCGTGGTGGTGCAGAACGGCGGGGGCGATGCTCTGGAGCGCCGGGACCTGGCGCACTAGCTGGTAGCCGATCCGGGGGTGGAGCTTGATCACGCTGCGCTCCTCCTCGGTCAGCGCGGCCGGCTTGAGCAGGATGCGCTCGGAGATCCCGAGCTTGCCCACGTCGTGCAGGAGCGAGGCGAAGATCAGCTCCTCACGCCGGCGCGGATCGAACTCGAGGCGGTCGGCCACGGCCAGCACGTACTCCGAAACCGAGTCGCAGTGGCCGCGCAGCTCGGGATCCTTCAGCTCGATCGCGTTCGCGAGCACGCGGATCGTGGACAGGTACGCGCTGCGCAGGTCCCCATGGAGCCGGGCGTTCTGGAGCACCGCGCCGGCGTGGTCACCGATGGCGAGCAGGACGTCGTCCTCGACATGGCCGAACCCTCCCTCCCGGTTCGCGCATACGATCACGCCGGCGAACTCGTCCGTCACGTACACGGGAATCGCCAGGAGGTTCTCGACTTCCTCGTCGGCCGCGGTGCGCCGATCGCCGTCGACACGCGCGCTGTTGTCCTCGCGCACGGTCGAGTCCCGCTCGATCACCTCGCTCGCGAACCGCTGCGCGAGCGCGCTGTCCTCCGGGTCGTTCTCGAATCCGAGCGAGCAGATCATCCGGAGCTTCCCAGCCGACGTCTCGCGATCGGAGAGCAGGATTCCCTTCTCGGCCTCCGCCAGCTGCATCGTCAGCTCCAGAACCATCTCACGCACGTCGTGGCGGCCGAGCGCGCCGCGCTCGTTCTGCATTCGAGCTACCTGCTCGCGGAGCTTGCGGTTCCAGTTGCGCGTGTCGTCACGGGAATGAGCCATGCTCTCCCGCGCCTCCCGCTCGGCGTCGCGCTCGCGCTCGAGGCGCGCCCGCTCAGCCTCGCTCGAGCGCAATCGCTCGCGCGCCTCCTCGGCCGCCTCACGGGCCTCCCGCTCGGACTCGGCAACACGCGACAGCGAGGACAGCCGTCGCTCGGCCAGTGCCCAGCCGATCAGTATCAGCGCCGCGGCCGCCACCGCCGCGATCAGCCACGGCTGCGCGTGGTAGACCGAGACCGAGGCCCGGTGGCGCTCACGGAGCTGGGCGCCACCAGCAGTAAGGGCGAGCAGGTAGGCGATCGAGCCGAGCAGCACGACGGCCAGGGCAGCAAGCAGCGTGCGTCGATACAGGTTGTGGCGCCCGTTCATCAGACCATCCTGGTCGGGGTGCGCGACGCGCCACGCTCGCGCTTAGCACACCGGCTTACGGTTGTTTGGCAAAACCTACCCTTTACGACGACCGGTGAACCCCGGTTCCGCCGCCCAGCTCGTCGGCCGTGCGGGCATCCGTGCCGGCGCCACCGGCGCGCTTGCGATCCTTCGTCCGATCATGCTCGCGCTCATCGGGGCGAACCTCCTGCGCCGCCGCGCGCGGACCGCGCTCACCGCCGCCGGGATCGCGGTTGGCGTCGCCGCCGTGGTGGCCCTGCTCGCGCTCTCCACCGGGCTCAACCAGACCGCGGGCCAGCTCGTCCACCTGGGACGGGCCGATCTCGGGCTGTTCCAGAAGGAGGCCGCCGATCCGACCTCCTCGGTGCTCCCGCTCTCGCTGATCCCCCGCCTGCGTGCGCAGCCCTACGTACGCGACGTCACGCCGATCCAGCTCGTGGTCGATGCGGTCCACGGCTCCCCAGGCGCGATCGTGCTGGGCGCCGAACCGAACGGCTTCGTCGCCCGGCTGCTCGTGCTCACCGCCGGCGGCGCCGTCAGTCCGGGGCGCGTGGCGGTGGGCGACCTGCTCGCCCAGCAGCTGCGCGTCCGGCCCGGTTCGCCGCTGCGTATCGGCGGGCGGACGTTCGCGGTGGCCGGGGTGTTCCACTCCGGCATCACGGAGGAGGACACCGGCGTGATCACGGTGCTGAGCGACGCTCAGGCCCTGGCCGGGCGCACCTCCGACGAGGCCACCACCTTCGCCGTCCGCTTGACGCCGCAGGTGAGCGCCGCCCGGGCCACCGCACGGTTGCTACGAGCGTTCCCCCACCTGCTGGCGATCTCGGAGCCGAGCGAGGCGGTGCGCGCCGGCGCGAACAACGAGCTGATCGCCAAAGCGGTGTTGTTGATCGTCGTCCTGGCGCTGATCATCGGCGCCCTGGCGGTGGCGAACACGATGCTGGCCGCCGTGCTCGAGCGCCGGCGCGAGCTCGCCCTCCTGGCCTCGATCGGGTGGAGCGCCGAGCAGCTCGCCGGCCTGGTCATGGGCGAGGCGGTGGCGGTCAGCGCGCTCGGGACGGGATGTGGTTTGTTGCTCGGGATCGCGGCGAGCAAGCTGCTCCCGAGCGCCCTCGGCCTGGGCGCGTTCATCTCCCCCGTGCTCACCCTGTGGGGGTTCGGCCGGGCGGTCCTGATCGGCATCCTGATCGGACTGATCGGCTCGATCTACCCGGCTTGGCGGGTCACCCGGATGCGGTCGGTCGTGGCCCTGGCGCGGGCGTGACTCGCCCGTCGACCAGGTGGACGACGCGATCGGCCCGCTCGGACACCGCCACGTCGTGGCTGACCACGATCACGGTCATGCCACGGCGCTCGCGTGCCGTCGCCAGCAGATCGAGCGCCCGCTCGGCGCTGGCTGAGTCGAGCGACCCGGTGGGCTCGTCGCCCAGCAGCAGCCGCGGATCGTTGGCCAGCGCACGGGCCAGCGCCACCGCCTGACGCTGGCCGCCCGAGAGCTCGGACGGGATGTGCTCGGCCCGGTCCGCCAGCCCGACCTCTTCGAGCAACGCGAGGCTGCGGTCCCGGCGCTCGCGCCGGGGGATCCCCGCGCCCAGCAGCGCCGCCTCGATGTTGCCCCGCGCGGTCAGGTATGGGAGCAGCAGGTTGTCCTGGAACACGAACCCGACCACCCGCCGGCGGAACTCGACCGCATGGCGCGGCTCGGGCACCGGCTCGCCGCCCACGCTGATCAGCCCAGAGTCCGCGCGGTCGAGGCTCCCGACCAGGTTGAGCAGAGTGCTCTTGCCCGACCCGGACGGGCCGGTGATCGTTACGAACTCGGACGGCGCGACGTTCAGTGACGCGCCGCGTAGCGCCTCGATCCGGCCGTAGGACTTGAACACCCGCTCGACCACGACCGCGGCGCCGCCACGCGCAGGCGTGCCCGGCTCGCCGCGCCGCGTCCGCCGCGCGCCCCAGCCCGCGCGTCGCGCCCGCACCATGCTCATCGCTTGGGGGTCACAGGCCAGTCGAGCGTGACCGTTCCCTGAGCGGTGCGGACGACCACCTGGAGAGTCAGCGGCTCCCCGACCGACTGAGGGGGAAACGTCACCTTGTCCCGCAGGGTCCCGTTCTTGAGCGCATGCGTCGGTGGCACCTCACGGCCCACGACCGTCCCGCCGAACGCGAACTCGGTCGCGACCGTCCCCGAGAGCGGCTTGCCGCTCGCGTCGGTGGCCTTGACCGTGTATGGCCACAGCCTCCCGGCGACCGGCGCGTGATCGGGGCCGCTGAGCGCGGCGCGCACGGGCCCCGTGCTCACGGCCGCCGTGTTCCCGGCCGGCGGCGAGGTCTTGGTAGCCGACGTGGTGGCCGGCGTGGCAGCCGTGTGCGCCGGAGACGTGGACTTGCTCGAGCTGCTGCAGCCCGCGAGCGCCAACGCCGCGAGGACCGCCACGGCGGCCGCGACCGTGTCTCTTCGCACGTCCTTGGCCATCTCGACCAAGAGCTTAGGACCTCCCCCCGCGCCTATCGCGACCCGCGGTGGCGCGAACCACGCCTGCTCGAGGTGCAGGTCGCTCAGCACGTAGCACCGCATCTCGCGGGTGCTAGGACGGCGGGAAGCGATCGCTGCCCAGCGGCAGCTCGCCGGGCGCGGCCAGGAATGCGCAGGATCTCAATACGCTCAATCGAGCGCGCGCGCCCGGATCCGCTGGGCCGCCATCTGCCCGGCCAGCCGCCGGTTGACGTACGGCTCCCCCTCCGCGGCACGGCGAATGGCCAGCGCCAGCTCGCCGTCCGCCGACTCCTTGAGCACGAACGCCCGGGCGCCGGCGTGGAGCACGGCCTGGGCAACGGCCGGGTCATCCTGCATCGTCAGGACCACGATCTGCGTGTCCGGTGCCTCCTCGCGCAGCCTCGGAATCACCTCGAGCACGCTCCCGCCGGGCATGTTGAGGTCGAGGAGGAGGACGTCCGGGCGGTGCTTGACCACCTGGCGCCGGGCCGAGGGAACGTCGCCAGCCTGCGCCACCACATCGAAGTCCGGGTCGCGGTCGAGCACCAGCTTGAGCCCCAGCCGTACGACCTCGTGATCGTCGGCAAGCACGAGTCGCAGGGCCTTCCGCGGCCCTCCCTGCTCGTCTGGACTCCCGCCATCCATACGCCCGTCCGACTCTAGCGGTGCCTCGGGCGAAACGCCAAAACTCACAGGATCAGCACCAAAACTCACCCCTGCCGCGCGACCCGCACCACGGTCGTTTAGCTACCCGACCCGCTCCGGTGGCATGCGACTACGGGGCGGGGACGCGAGCTACCGAGGGCGTGGACGGCGCCGGCGCCCGCTCCATCTGCTCGGCCCAGAGCGAGAACGACATCAGCCCCCACAGCTGCCGGCTGTGATCCTGGCGCCGGGCCACGTGCTCATCCAGCAGCGACGTGACCGCCGTCGGCTCAAAGTAACCCTGGGCCGCGGTCCGCTCGGGGGACAGCAACTCGCGCGCGAACGGCTCGAGCTCGCCCCGCAGCCAGGCGGCCGCCGGAATCGAGAACCCCCGCTTGCGCCCGCGGATGATGCTTCTGGGGACGAGTGGCGCCGCGGTGCGCTTGAGCAACCGCTTCTTGGCCAGGCCGCGGACCTTCAGGTCGGTCGGGAGCGATAGCGCCAGCTCGGCCACCACCGGGTCCAGGTACGGGACCCGTGCCTCCAGGCTGTGGACCATGCTCATCCTGTCGGTCTTGACCAGGAGGTCGTCGGGCAGGTAGATCCCGAGGTCGACGTCCTGGAGCCGGGCCAGCATCGGCGCGCCCTCCGTCTCGGCGAACCGCTCCCGCCACGGGTCGAGCGGATCAGTCGCCGGCTCTCGCCACTCGGGCACGACCAGGCGTGAGCGCGCCGCCGGGGAGAAGATCTCCTTGAAGCCGTGATGGCGCTCGAGCGGGGGCAGGGCGGCGGCACGGGTGAAGCGCCGGGCTCGATAGTCCAGGCTGACGCGGGCGTCGGAGCTCGGGAGGCGGTCGACCAGCGAGGCCAGTCGCGCGGCGGCCGGGCCCACCCGGCCCGCCAGCTGGTCGGCCACGTAGGTCTCGTAGCCCCCGAACAGCTCATCACCGCCCTCCCCGCACAGCACCACCTTCACGTGCTCGGCGGCGAGCTGCGAGACCAGGTAGGTGGGAACCGCCGAGGAGTCGGCGAACGGCTCGTCGAAGGCGGACACCAACCGCGGCAGCAGGTCCTCGATCCGCGGCGAGACCACCAGCTCGTGGTGGTCGGTGTCGTAGCGCCGGGCCACCTCGCGCGCCTGCACGAGCTCGTTGAACGAGCGCTCGCGGAACCCGATCGAGAAGGTCGAGACCCGCTCGGAGGATTCGCGCGCCGCCAGCGCGGTCAGGAGCGAGGAGTCGACCCCGCCGGAGAGCAGCACCCCGACCGGAACGTCGGCCAGAAGGTGGGCCTGGACCGAGTCGCGCAGGCGCTCGCGCAACTCGTCGGCCAGCGCGCCGGCGCCCTCTCGGCGAAGTCGATCGGCCGGCGCCGGCGCCGGCCGGGCGTAGCGCCAAGTCCGCACCCCGTCCGGCGAGCACTCGAGCACGTGTCCCGGGGGGAGCTTGCGCGCGGCGGCGAAGATGCTCATCGGGGCGGGGATCGAGTTGAAGGCCAGGTAGGCGTGCAGCGCCCCCCGGTCGAGCTCGCGCGGGATCGAGGGGTCGCACAGCAGCGCCTTCAGCTCGGAGGCGAAGCTGATCCGCCCGTCAGAGAGCGCGTAGTAGAGCGGCTTGATCCCGAACCGGTCGCGGGCGAGCACCAGACGCCGCTCGCGCCGGTCCCACAGCGCGAACGCGAACATTCCGCGTAGGCGCGAGATGAACCCGGTGCCGTAGCGCAGGTAAAGATGGAGGAGCACCTCGGTGTCGCACCCGGTCCGAAATCGCGTCCCCGACCGCTCCAGCTCGGCCCGGAGCTGGAGGTGGTTGTAGATCTCCCCGTTCTGCACGACGCACAGCTCGCCGTCCGGTGCCGGCATCGGCTGATCCCCGTGCGCCAGGTCGATGATGGCCAGGCGCCGGGCGGCCAATCCGGCCGGGCCGTCGACGTGCACCCCGCCGCCGTCGGGTCCCCGGTGCACGAGCGTGCCGTTCATGCTCGCCAGCAGCTCCGGGTCGGCGGCGCGCCCGCGCGAGAAGTCGTAGCTGCCGCAGATGCCGCACATGGTGGCGGCGCTCAGGGCAGCCGGTTGAGCGCGGCGCGGCGGTTCGCCGGCCGCATGATGATCAGCCATGCCGTGGTGGCGATCACCGACAGGTAGAGGCCGACCGACCGGTCCGCGATGTACTCCATGTCGTGGGCGAGCTTTTCGGCCCAGGTCATCTCGCGTGTCAGGCGCAGCTGGGCCAGACCGGTGAGACCGGGGCGCACGACCAGGCGCTGCCAGTACTGCGGAATCCCCACGCACAGCTCGGCGAAGAACGTGGGGCGAATCGGACGCGGCCCGACCAGGCTCATGTCGCCGTTCAGCACGTTGAGCAGCTGCGGGAGCTCATCGAGCTTGGAGGCCCGCAGCACCCGACCGAACGGGGTCACCTCGTTCTGAGTCAGCTGGGTCAGCTCGGGGCCGAGGAACGGGCCGAGCCGGGCCTCCGCGTCGGGCGCCAGCGTCCGGAACTTGAGCATCTGGAACAGGTGGCCGCCCCGTCCCACCCGCCAGCCTCGGTAGAGCACCGGGCCGCGCGGCGAGGTGAGCTTCAGCACGAAGGCGATGACCAGCGCCAGCGGCGCGGTGATCAGCCCCGCCGCGGCCGCGATCAGGACGTCGAGCGCTCGCAGCAGGTGGTCCACGGGCCGGTGCTCGAACGCGTGCGCCATCTCGGCGTACTGCTCGACCAGCGACTCGTGATGCTCGAGCACCGGTGTCACCGCCGCCGTGCGCGCGGCTCGCTGCGCCACCCTGAGCCCAGCTCGCTTGGTCCGCGCCTCGCTCATCGCACCGCCGCCAGGATCAGGTCCACCAGCAGCCCGGGGTCGCGCCGGGGCCAGTCCAGCGTGTCCGTGCGCTTGCGCAGCTCGAGCGCGCGCGGGTCGGTCAGCGGCCGCAGGCGCCCGCTCTTGATCAGCGACTCGTCCACGCCGCCGAGCCGGCCACCGTAGGTGGTGTACACGGGTACTCCCAGGGCCACGGCCTCTCGGTTCATGCTGCCTCCGGCGGAGACGACCACGTCGGAGGCCGCGATCAGGCTCTGGGCGTCGACCGCGTGCTCGGCGGTCACCACCGCGGGCAGGCTCAGCGCCTTCACGTGCCGGCGCTGGGCTTCGGTGCGGGGCAGGACGACCGCCTGCACGTCGTCGCGGTTGCCGAGGTGCATCAGGACGCGAGGAAACAGGGGATTGGATTTCCGGTGGTACAGGGACACGTCGGGCGGGGGCCGCACCACGACCACCACACGGCCGGCGTCGACGCCGAGCTGCGCGAGGATCGTGGGGTCGGGCTCGAAGTCCGCAAGGTAGTACTCCTCCTTAAGTCCCGGATACTGAAGCAGCTTCTCTTCCGTGACGCCAAAGCGTCGCAGGCGCGACGGCGGGATCGCATCGGGCGTGATCACCCGGCGGGCCAGGCGGCAGCCGATGTTGTGCTGCTGGATCGCGAACTCGTAGTCGAACATGTTGACCGCCGGGATCCCGGCGCGACGGGCCGCGAGGGCCAGGTCGTTGGAGCCGTGCGCCACGGCGAGGTCGAACGAGCCCCGGCGCGCCCAGCGCGACAGCTTCCAGGTTCGCTGCAGCAGGGCGGCCACCTTGCGCACGCGCGAGGCGCCGGCGTGGCGCCCCACCGTCAGGTGCTCGAGCCCCATCATGTCGAGCAGCTCGAGCGTCTGCGAATAGTCGCGCGCGGTGATCTGCACCTCGTGCCCGCGTTCGCGCAGCCGCGCGATAACCGGCCTGAACACCACCGGATGGGCCGAGGCAGTCATGTCGAACCAGATCCTCATCCGGTGTCCGGGGCAGGCTAACAGGGCGCTCGGGAGCGGATTGGGCCGCTCCCGGACAAGACACCTGTGTGTCCATGGCGACCGCGGGTACAGTCCATTGCCATGGGCGACGCGAACTTCCGCCGCGAGCTCGGCCAGCAGCTGCGCGTGGACTCGGTCCGCGCGTCGAGCGCCGCCGGCTCCGGCCACCCCACCTCATCGATGTCGGCCGCCGACCTGATGGCGGTGCTGCTCGACGGCTACCTGAAGCTCGACTACGGCAACCCCGACGATCCGGCCCGGGATCACCTGATCTTCTCCAAGGGCCACGCCTCCCCGCTCTACTACGCGATCCTGAAGGCGGCCGGCTCGATCACCGACGAGGAGCTGCTCAGCTTCCGCCGGTTCGGCAGCCGGCTGGAGGGCCATCCCACCCCGCGGATCCCGCCCACCGACGTGGCCACCGGGTCGCTCGGTCAGGGGCTGCCGATCGGGGTGGGCGTGGCGATCGCCGGCAAGGAGCTCGACCGCCTGCCCTACCACGTGTGGGTCCTGTGTGGCGACTCGGAGATGGCCGAGGGCTCGATGTGGGAGGCCTTCCAGCACGCCGGCTGGGCCAAGCTCGAGAACCTGACCGCGATCATCGACGTCAACCGCCTGGGCCAGACGCGCGAGACCATGCTCGGCTGGGACACCGACGGCTACGCGGCCCGGGTGAGCGCGTTCGGCTGGAACACGATCGTGATCGACGGCCACGACGTGGAGGCGATCGACGCCGCCTACCGCGAGGCGCTCGAGACGACCGGCCGGCCCACCGCAATCCTCGCGCGCACGAAGAAGGGCCGCGGAGTCAAGGCGGTCGAGGATCTGCCGGGCAAGCATGGCAAGCCGCTCGATGACCCTGAGGAGGCGATCCAGGAGCTCGGCGGCGAGCGCAACCTGACAGTTCAGGTGGCCAAGCCGGACTCGGGCCAGAGCCCGCACCGGTTCGAGACCGAAGGCGGCGAGCTGCCGCACTGGGAGCTCGGCGAGGAGGTCGCCACCCGGCTGGCCTACGGCGAGGCGCTCAAGGCGCTCGGGGCGATGCGCGGCGATGTGGTCGCTGTCGACGGGGAGGTGTCGAACTCCACCCACTCCGAGCTCTTCGCCAAGGCGCACCCGGACCGTTACTTCGAGATGTTCATCGCCGAGCAGCAGATGCTCTCCGCCGCGGTCGGCTTCCAGGTCCGTGGGTGGTGTGCGTTCGGCTCGACCTTCGCGGCGTTCCTCTCGCGGGGCTACGACTTCATCCGGATGGCCGCGATCTCGCGGGCCGACCTGCGGCTGTCGGGCTCTCACGCCGGCACGTCGATCGGCGAGGATGGCCCGTCGCAGATGGCGCTCGAGGACATCGCGGCGCTGCGCGCGGTGCATGGGAGCGCCGTCCTGCAGCCCTCCGACGCCAACCAGACCGCCCAGCTCGTGGCGGAGATGGCGGATCGCCCCGGCATCACCTACCTGCGCACGCTGCGGCCGAAGACGCCGGTGCGCACGGCCCCGGACGAGCAGGTCCGGATCGGCGGCAGCCGGGTCGTGCGCGGTGGCGAGAACGGCGAGGACATCACGATCGTGGCCAGCGGGATCACGGTGGGCGAGGCGGAGAAGGCGGCCGACCAGCTCGAGTCAGACGGGCATGGTCGCGTTCGCGTGATCGACTGCTATTCGATCAAGCCGATCGACGCCGAAACGCTCCAGAAGGCCGCCCAGGAGACGAGCGCGATCATCACGGTCGAGGACCACTGGCCCGAGGGCGGCCTGGGCGAGGCGGTGCTTAGCGCGATCGCCGACGCGGGCGACCGGCCGCCCGTGGTCAAGCTCGGCGTGCGCGACATGCCGACGTCCGGCAGCGCGGCCGAGCTGATGCACGCGGCCGGCATTGATGCCGACGCCATCGTCGAGGCCGCGCGCAGGATCGTCCCCGCCTCGGCTCGCGGCTAGGCTGGGCTAGGCGCCGGCCAGGAACTGCCGGGCCAGCCACGCGGGCAGGCCGGCGATGGCGACCGTCTCGGCCGCCTCCCGCTGGCGGATTGCCCCGTTGCGCTCGACCGAGGCTCGGACGTGCTCGAGCATTTCCGCGCCACCCAGGCGCCGGGCCGCCGGGGTGACCTCCTCGACCAGCGCGAGCAGACGCTCGCGGGTGAGCCGGCGCCGGCCGCTTTCCAGGTCGGCCACGCTGCCCTCGACCCCGTAGCGCATCGCCGACCAGCGGTTCTCGCCGATCCGCCAGGTCGAGGCGTCGGGCAGGGCACCGCCGGCGTCGTGGCGGTCGGCCAGCGTCGCCGCCAGCGCCTGCACGAACGCGATCACGCCGGCTGACTCGGCCACGGTGGTCTGCGCGTCGGGCACGCGCAGCTCGAGCGTGCCGAACCGCGGATGCAGCCGGAGCTCCCACCACCACCGCGCGGGCTCGCGCATCGCCCCCGACCGCACGCCCCATTCCAGCTCTGCCGCGAATTGCTCCCAGCTCGCCAGCGCCGGCGGCAGCCCTTGGCGCGGCAGCTGCACGCAGATCCCGGGGCGGACCGAAGCCAGGCCACTGTCTGACCCCTCGTAGAACGGCGCGTTAGCAGCCAGGGCGGCGATCTCCGGGAGATGGCAGCGGAGCGCGTTGTACACGGCCAGGCTACGCTCGGCGCCGCCCACCGCTACGTGGACCTGAAGGCTCGCCACCAGCTGGCGCCGAGCCACCGAGACGTACTCGGCGGCGATCTCGTCATAGCGCGGGCCGTCGTTGAGGACGCCCTGCCCCGGCGCGGTTGGATGGACACCGGCCGCGGCAGGGACCGCGAGCCCGTCCGCGGCGCGAGCCAGGTCGCGGCGTGCGGCCGCGAGCTGCGCGACCGCGGCGGGTACGGTTTCCACGCTCGTGGTGAGGATCTCGAGCTGGGCGGCCGGCAGCTCGGCCTTGAATCGCGGGTCGTCGTCGAGGCGCGAGAGCAGCTCGCGTGCCACAGGAGCGAGATCGAAGCTCTCGGGGTCGAGCAGCATCGTCTCCTCCTCGACCCCGACCGTGAAGCCGCCGACGGAGTCGAAGCGCCGGCGCAGCGCCGCGGCGTCAGGGGTCTCCACGCCGTCCCGAGATCACCACGGTCTCCTCTTGCTCGGCGACGTCGAGGCCGCGCTCGCGAAGCCGGGCCGCGGCGGCGCGGCCGACAGGCCCGAGGGGGCCGCGGTGGCGCAGCAGCACCTCGGTGCGCAGCCCGCCCTCCTCGAGCCGCTCGAGGGTCCGGTTCTCGCCGATCATCGTGTTCTGGACGACGAGCAGGCGCCCGCCGGGGCGGAGGTGGCGCGGCGCTCCCTCGCACAGCCGGTCGACCAGGATCCGCCCGTCGCTTCCCCCTTCCCAGGCTCGGGCCAGCCCGCGCGCGGGCAGGGCCTCACCGCCCGGGTAGTACGGCGGATTGGCCACGATCAGGTCGAATGCCTCCTCGGCCACCGGGGCGAACAGGTCGCCGCGCAGCGTCCGGACCCGCGCTCCGTTGCGGCCCGCGTTCAGCCGCGCGGTCAGGAGCGCCCGGCGCGAGAGGTCGATTGCGGTCACCGACCGGGCGCCGCCGCGCGCCGCCGCGATCGCCAGCGCTCCGCTGCCCGTGAACACGTCGAGCACGTCCGCGCCGGCGGCGAGCCGATGCTCAGCCACGAGCTGGGCCAGCATCCTGGCGTCGCTGTGCGGGCGCCACACGCCGGGGAGCGCCCGGATCCTCAGCGTCGCGTGATCCGAGTGGTCGAAAAGCCGCGCTATGCGCGGAAATTCGACCACTGAGCCGGACACGCCGGCCACCTACCCAGCCGGCACCGCGAACAACCATCGCTAAGGCCGCGGGGGGTCCCTGCCGATCACAAAAGCAGAGCGTGGCCTGGAGGCAATTGAGCGCCGCGCTGAGTCCGTTTCCCCGACCCGTTGGGACTGATGCTGCCACTACATCGCAAGAACTTCATGCTGCGTGCGCTCGTCTGCGCCGTCGCGCTGACCCTCTTCGTCCTCCTCCCGGCCACCGCCGCCCACGCGGAGGGCCCGTACGCCAATCCGTTCGCCGGCGACAACTACTACACCGGCCGCACCGACATGGGCGTTGACCTGTGCCTGCACAAGGGCGAGCCGATCCGCGCGATCGGCAACGGCGTCGTCGCCGGGATCATCCCGAACTGGTTCGAAGGCCAGCCGTACATCTGGTACCAGCTGACCGATGGTCCGAACGCGGGCCGCTACGTGTACGTGGCGGAGGAGATCTGGCATCTCGCCCGCGTCGGCCAGGTGCTCCACAAGGGGCAGCCGGTGGCCTGGTACGCCCCGAGCGGCTCGTGCATCGAGACCGGCTGGAGCGCATCCGACGGATGGACGCTGGCCCAGGTGACCACCGGTTACACAGAGGGCGAGCGGACGGTCGCCGGCGTGCAGTTCGCCCACTTCCTGATCTCGCTCGGCGTGCAGGGGCCGTTCGAGCTCGTCTCGAGCGCGAGCAGCGCGCGAGTCAAGCACAAGCCCCACAAGAAGCACACCCTCTTGGTCAAGCGCTGAGAAGCACCCGGAGCAGGCGGTGCCACTGCGCGCCGCCTGCTCTGATTCGCGCGGGGCTCGACCGCCCCGCCCGGCTCGACCCCCTGCCCGGCTCGACCCCCCGCGGGCTAGGGTCACCGGCCTGTCACACTCGCGCTGTGAGCAGACGTGGCTGGCTCGCCTTCGCGCTGTTGTCGGCGATCTGGGGCGTTCCCTACATGTTCATCCGGATCGCGGTTCGCGGTGGAATGCCGCCGCTCGTGCTGGCCTGGGGGCGGGTCACGCTGGGCGCGGTGATCCTGCTGTTTCTGGCCCGGCGCGCCGGGACCCTGCCCTCGCTGCGGGGTCGCTGGCCGGCGATCGCGGCCTGCGGAGTCGCCGAGATCGCGATTCCGTTCTCTCTCATCGCGATCGGGGAGCGGCGGATCTCCTCCTCGCTCGCCGCGATCGTCATCGCCGCCGTACCGCTGATCGTGGCGCTGCTCGCGATGCGCTTCGATCCCGCTGAGCGCCCCACTCCCGAGCGCGCGGTCGGTCTCGTGATCGGCTTTGGCGGGGTCGTGGCGCTGATGGGGATCGACGTCGCCGGCCGCACCAGTGCGCTGGTCGGGGCGCTGGCCGTGCTGGTCGCCGCCGTCGGCTACGCGATCGGCCCGATGATCATCAAGCACTGGCTCGCAGGCATCGACGGACGCGCGATGATGGGCGCGAGCCTGGCCGTGGCGGCGATCCTCCTCACTCCGCTGGCGATCATCACCTGGCCTTCGAAGGCGCCGTCCGCGGGCGCGCTCGCCTCGACCGTGGTGCTCGGGCTGGTGTGCACGGCCACGGCGCTGGTTGTCCTCTCGGTGCTGATCGCCGAGGCGGGGCCAGGTCGCGCCACGGTGATCACCTACATCAACCCGGTGATCGCGGTCGCGCTGGGCGTCGTCCTGCTCGGCGAGCGGCCCGGGGCCGGCGCGGTGGCGGGGCTGCTGCTGATCCTCGCGGGCTCATGGCTGGCCACCGGCGGGAGGCTCCCGCCCCGCTTCAGGGCGGCTCGAGCTGGGCCGGCGGACGAGCTTGCTCAGCTCCCCACGACGATCGACAGCGCGAGCTCGCGCGCCGGAGCCGTGTAGTACGGAGTCGTGGTCGCGGTGCTCAAGCTGTAGCGCCCCGGGCCCAGTCGCAGGCATGAGCGCCGACACCGCGGACCGATCGCGAGCACCGCGGTTCCGGGTCCCAGCCGCTCGATCGCCCACGTCCCTCCGCGCCGGCGCCCCGGCCGGCGCACCGTGATCCGCACGGTCCCAGGAGCCCGGAAGGTGAGGATGAGGCGGCCACCGCGGAAGCGAAGCGCGCTCAGCACGTACCCTCGCGCCGCCGCGCTGGCGCACGTGGGGAGCATGTAGCAGCGCAAGGGCGGCTCGTTGCTGAGCTTTGGCGCCTGCGAGGACGCCATCGCGGCGTTGCTCGAGCCGCGCGCCAGGAAGGTCGGCTCGGTGGCCCAGTCGGCGCTCGGCGGATACACCCAGGCACAGTCGGTACGGGGGACCCGGCTCGGATCGGCCGGGCCGGGATGGGTCAGCGCGTCGAGCGCGACCGCCCACACGGCGCCGTCGTCGGCCATCTCGAAATGGTCGGGATCGTGGTTCGGGCACACGTCCTGGATGACGACGTTGGAGGCGCCATCAAGGTGGCTGGCCTGCGGCTGCGGGAACACGATCTCGTCGTTCAGCGAGGCGATCGTCGTATACGAGGGCCCGCCCGGGAGCGGGTGAAGCAGGAAGTACTTCAGCCACTGGGCGTTCGAGCGGAGCTGCTGGAAGGGCGCAGAGCAGCCGGTCGCGCACAGCACGTCGCCGGTGGCCGGCGCGCTCGCCACCGGCGCCAGGCCGACATAGTCGTCCACCTTCGCGGCCAGGTCGGGCCAGAACTTGAGCGCGTAGATCGGAAGCGTGCCGCCCTGGCTGTGGCCGATCACGTCGATCCGCCCGTGGCGGATCGCCGCCACGCGGCGGATCGCATTGACGACGTACTCCACGCTCACCTGCTGGTCGATCGTGGCGCGGTCGGGCAGGCGCACCGTGCACACCGGGTAGCCGAGGGGCGGCAGCCAATACAGCGCGTGCCAGTTCTCCTCCGGGGTCGAGCCGGTGCCATGTACGAGCAGCACCGGCGTCTTGTCGGCGTGCGCGACGTCACCGGTGCAAGCGAGCGCCTGGTTCAGGACCCGCGCCGGCGTGAGCAGCGGCGGCCCGGGGGCAGTCCCGGCCGGTGCAGCTGTCGACGCGCCCGCGGCACGCGCAGTTCGGGCCGGCGCAGCCGCCGCCGGCGCAGCGGCGGCGGGCGCCGCCACCGGCCCGGCGAGCGCCGTCGCCAGCACCAGCGCCACCAGGCGCACGCGGTTGCCCTGCGCGCTCATCGACTCAACCCGTGAACCGCGGCGGCGCGGTCCCCCGGCGGGAGGCAGGGCCTCGCACACGGCGCCGGCGTCGGGCGCGCCGGCGGGGAGCCGGCTTCGCGGTCCCGTAAAGAGCCGCACATGCCTTCTCGGAGCCACCGTTGCCCCGGGCCCCGGCCGGCCACCGCCCCCGCCCCAGTTGCACGCGGCGGTCGATGTCCTGCGCGTCAGAGGGCAGGAGCACCCCCTGGCGCACGTCGGCCAGCGAGGCCTGGCACATCTTGGTCCGGTACGTGGCGAAGGTGGGATACAGCTTGACCAGCTGCGCGTCCGTGAACGGGACCGTCGTGCCGATGAGTCCCTGTCCCTGCTGCGGACAGGTGCCCTGGTACTGCGCCACCGGGGCCTGGAGCTGCGGGAGCCGCAACCCGCCGAGCGGGTTGCCGAACTGATCGGTGTCCACGCCACCGCCCGCGCCGTTCTTGGCCGCGGCGCCGTTCGGATCGAACTCGAGCGGCGGCGTAACCGTCGGCGCCCGCCCGCTCGTGATCCAACGCTGAAGCGCGGCGAGCGCCGTGTCGTGCACGTACTGCTGGGGCAGCTCGTCGGCCCGCACCGGGCCGCTCCCGTTGAACAGGTTGCAAACGCCTCCCTGGCCACCTTCGAGCCCCCACTGCCCGGCCGTCTGGGCGTCGTAGGACTGCGGCGTGCCGGTGTCGTCCCAGTTGTGCTCCGCCAGCCCGTAGGCCCCGATCCACTCGTCCACGTGGCTGGCCCCCGCGATCTCCCACACCCGCAGGTCGGGACCGTTGTGCATCCCCGGGCGGGACTCGTACATGCCATCGAGGAACATCGTGGGCACGGGCGGCGAGTAGGGGAACGGCGCGTTCGCGGTCACGTTCGGTCCGGCGCACTCGCCGTGGTCGATGATGAAGCCGTCGAACACGCTATCGACGGGCTTGGCGTCGAGCAGGTAGCAGGACAGCCGCTCGGCCGACTGGGACTCTCCCACGGCGATGATGCGCCGCGCCGCCGTGTCACCGAGCACCGCTGCGCCGGCTGGGGACTCGAGTGCGTGGGCGATCTGCGCGAACAGGCTCTCGCCGTAGGCTGGCCCGCCTTGCGACGGCGCCACCGCGTCGGCGTTGGGAGCGTAGGGCGGGATGTGGATCTGCCCGTAGCGCACCGGGTCCTGGGCGCTCAGCGGCACACCCGTGGGCTGCACCGAGACGCCCACGTAGGTGAAGCCCTCGCGCAGGATGTCGCGGTAGCTCTCGATCCAGTCGACGTCGGTGTCCTGCTGCAGGCTCACGTTCATCCACTCGAGCACCACGGTCCCGTTCGAACGCTTCGGGTCAGTCGGACGGCGGACGATGATGCGGGTGGTGAACGGCAACGCCGGATAGGGCTGGCTCTGCGGGTACCCGAGCACGTTGCCCAGCGCCGTCCCGGAGGCCAGGTACTCCTGCTCGCTGTAGCCGTACGGCGCAAGGTTGAGCTGGCTCGTCTCGGCCGGCGCATGGAGCTTCGCGCCGGTGCTTCCGAGCGGTCCCGAGAACGTCACCGAGGATGCGTCTGCGGCCCCCGCACACGCCGCGCTCACCAGCACGGCGACCGCACCCGCTTTTGATACATGAGCGAGCAGGCGGCTCAAAATCATCCTGCCCTGCCATCTCCCCGATTTGCAGCAAGCCGAATCGCCTCGTCGAGCACCGGGAAGAGGTAGGTTTCGCCGGTGCTCGGGAGAGGGCGTTTGCGCAGCTGGCGGCTCGCCGCCTGCACCGTGCTGCTCCTCGCCGTGTCCGCCGGCGTCGCATGGGCCGCCTATCCGCAGAGCGCGCCCAACGATCCCAACTACGACCCGGTCGAGCGGGGGTTCCCCACGAGCTGCCTGACCCAGTCGGTCAACTCAGAGCAGCATTATCTGTATTCGTTCATGCCGCGTTGCGCCCCGAACGCGCGCGACCCCGAGAACGCGTCGGGCATGTCCATCGACAAGGCCTGGAGCACTTACAGCACCGGCGAGCCGAGCATCGTGCTCGCCTACATCGAGGCCGGGATCAACTGGCACGACCCCGACGTGCAGGACCTGGCCGACAAGGTGTTCATCAACACCGGCGAGCTGCCCTGGCCCGAGGACGCCTCCGGCCACACGCACGGGACGTATGACCTGAACGGCGACGCCGTGGTCAATGCCGCCGACTACGCCGGCGATCCCCGCGTCCACGACTCGAACCAAAACGGGGTGATCGATCCCGAGGATCTGATCGTGGCCTTCGGTCACTGCCAGATCGTGGCTCACCTGGTCGGGCCGAAGGGCTGCCCGCCGAACGGCCGCTTCGACAACGACCACAACGGCTTCGCCAACGACATCTCGGGCTGGGACTTCTACGACCACCAGAACGATCCGGCCACGCCCGACGCCACCTACGACCACGCCAACAACCAGCAGCGCCAGGCGGCGGCCCAGACCAACAACGGCTTCGAGGGCGCCGGCGTCTGTCCCCGCTGCATGATCATGCCGGTCCGCGCCGGCGAGGAGGCGCTCGATCGCACCGACGACCTGGCCCAGGCCTGGCTGTACGCCGGCGAGACGATGCACGCCAAGGTGATCGTGTCGGTCACCGCCGACATCGGCTACTCGAGCTACATGCGTCAGGCGGTGGAACGGCTGTGGCGCGACGGCGTGGCCATGACCGAGTCCTCCAACGACTTCGACTCGCTCGATCACCAGGGGAGCATGTTCTGGCCGCACGTGCTCCCGGGCAACGGACTGGTCACGAACACCGAGGGGCTGGAGCCGGCCGGCGGAGTGAGCAACCCACTGCTCACCAGCTACCGCGAGCGCTCCGACCTCACCTCGTTCGGGACCCACAACATGTTCTCGGTCTCGACCGAGGGTGGGAGCACCTCGGAGTCCACGCCCACGATCGCCGGCGTGGTGGGACTGCTCGAGTCCTACGGCGAGGAGGCGGCGGCCCAGCACAAGATCAGCGCGCCGCTGAACGCCGACGAGGCGATCGGGGTGCTCGAGGACACGGCCAGCCGGATCACCGACCCGACCCTGGACTGGCCCGGCCGGCCCGGCGACTGGAACACGCAGTACGGCTACGGCCGGCCCAACGTGTTCGCCGCCATGCAGGCGGTCGCCAACGGGCGGGTCCCGCCCCAGGGGTGGATATCGAGTCCCAACTGGTATTCGCTGTATGACCCGGCGAGCACCTCGAGCGTGACCATCACCGGCCATGTCGCGGCGCCCCGATCCTCGTCCTACCACTGGGTACTCGAGTACGGCCTCGGCGCCGACCCGACCAGCTTCACCACGATCGCCACCGGGCACGGGTCCAGGCCGTTCGACGGCACGCTCGGGCGCCTTCAGCTCAGCCGGATCCCCCGCGCGTTCTGGACCGCCCCGTTCGCGCTCTCGAAGACCAAGGAGCTCGAGACCAACGACCAGTACACGGTCACGCTGCGCCTGCGGGCCTACGACGCCGCCGGGCGGCTCAACGAGGACCGCCGCGCGATCGCCGTCCACCACGATCCGTCGCTCCTGCCGCACTTCCCGATCCGCCTCGGCGTGAGCGGCGAGAGCCAGCCGACGCTGGCCGACCTCCAGGGCCGCGGGCACCTGGCCGTCGTGTTCGGGGACGCCGACGGCGCGGTTCATGCGATCGACGCGGCGTCCGGTCGCGAGCTCCCGGGCTGGCCGGCGTTCACGAACTCCACGACCCCCGAGCATGTTTACCCCGGCATCAACCCGGGGCACGAGCCGGTGGTCAGCCCCGCGGCGGTCGGCGACCTCTTCCACGACGGCCGCCTGGAGGTGGTGGTCACGAGCACCACCGGGCGCGTGTACATATTCGACGCCCGCGGACGGCGGCTATCGGGATGGCCAAAGGTGCTCGACAGCGGCGTCAGCGCGCCGGCGATCCCCCGCCCGGCGCTCCAGTACACCCGCCTGCCGCACATGGGCGCGCTCGCCACGCCGTTGCTCTACCCGCTCGCCGGCGGGCACCGGCTCGACATCATCCAGGCGGCCTGGGACGGTCACATCTACGCCTGGGACCCGAGCGGGCGCTCGCTCTCCGGCTGGCCCGTGCGCGTGGCGCTCCCGTCGAGCTACAAGCCGACCCCGCCCGAGCAGGCGGTGGTCCAGGACTTCAAGCTCGACGCCCCGCCCGCGATCGCCTACCTGACCGCCGACGGCAAGCCCGACGTGGTCGTGCGCTCTCAGGAGACCGACATAGTCAGCTCCGGGGCCGAGCCGGGCGGCGTCGCGCACGTGTTTGCCTACGGCCCTTCGGGCAACCTCCTCCCCGGCTTCCCGGACAGCCTCCCGGGCCTGCTCGAGTACTACGGCTCGGCCCAGGAGTTCCTCACCGAGGGCTCGAGCGTCCCGGTCTCGGCCGATGTCGAGGGCGACGGCCGCGACGAGGTCGCGGTGGGGCCGATCTTCTCCCCCACCTACCTGGTGCGCGGCGACGGATCGGCGGCGCCGATCTACGGACCGTCGCCGGCGAGCGCGTTCGGCGAGGTGTTCGGCGCTGCCGCCGGCACGGTCCCGCTGCCGACCGGCGGGAACTTCCCCATCGACACCCCGATCAGCTTCACCACCTCAGGGGCGTTCGGACGGCTCGGCTCGACCCTTGCCTATGCCCAGCCCGGTTCCGGGGCGGCGTCAACGGCGTCGTCGCTGCTGCTCCCGGGCACCGGCGTTGCCATCAAGAACTTCGAGCGGGCCTACCAGGCCGGAACGGGAGCGTCGCTGCCGGGCTATCCGGCCCAGATCCAGGGCCTCGACTTCCTCGGAGCCCCACTCATAGCCCCGCTCGACGCCAGCGGCCAGGGCGACCTGATCACGGCCGGCGACAGCTCGGCGATCGAGGGGTCGGGCGCCGGCGGAGCCGAGCTCCCCGGCTTCCCCAAATTCACCACCGGATGGATCCTGTGGTCGCCGTCGGCGGGCGACCTGTTGAGCGACGGCCACACCGACCTCGTGGCGATGACCCGGGAGGGCTACCTGATGGCCTGGCGCACGTCCGCCCCGGCGAACGCCAACAACCAGTGGTGGACCTACCACCACGACGAGTGGCGAACCGGGCGCTACGGCGTCGACTCACGACCGCCGGGGATCCTGCGCCGGCCGTCCTGGCAGGGCACGCGCCTGTCGTTCATCGCGCCCGGGGACAACTGGTACGCCGGCAAGGTCGCCTACTACCGCCTGACCGTCGGCGGTAGGACCAGGAACATTGCGCCGTCCGGCCCCGCCGGGTCGCGCCAGGTCGTCACGATCCCGGCCGGCGCCACAGTCGTGCGCATCCAGGCCGTCGACCACGCCGGCAACCTCGGGCCGCTGCTCGTCCTGCGCCGCACCACAACCCGGGCCAAGCCGCCGGCGCCGCCTCCGCCCCGTTTCACCGGCTGAGCGCTGGGCCCGGCCTTCGGCCGGTCATCCCTGCCCGGCGCCTGCGTCCCCGCGGCCACCGCGCACCCACTCTCCTCCGGGCGGGAAGAACCTCGGCAGAACGAGATCCGGCGCCACCCTGCCGCACTTATTGCCGCCCAGCGGGAACAACCTCGGCAGAACGAGATCCGGCGCGATCCTGCCGTACTTATTCCCGCTCGCCGGCCAGTGCCGCCGGCACCCACCGGGGTAGCCGCCGACACCACCGGGGTAGCCGCCGCCGTCGCGCCCGCCACCGCACGACCTGCGACGATCCCGCCCGATGAACGTCCGCGACGCCACCCTCAACACGCTGCGCGACCTCGAGCTCACCACGATCTTTGGCAATCCCGGGTCGACCGAGGTGGCCTTCCTGACCGACCTGCCGCCGGACTTCGAGTTCGTGCTGGGCCTGCACGAGGGCTCGGTGGTGGGGATGGCCACGGGCTATGCGATCGCTCGCGATGCGCCTTCGTTCGCGAACCTGCACACGGCCGCCGGACTGGGCAACGCGATCAACGCGATCGCCAACGCCAGGGACGTTCGCGCGCCCGTGGTCGTGGTCGTGGGCCAGCAGGCCCGGCGCAACCTGGCCCACGGTGCGTTCCTGACCGGCCGCGCGCTCGAGCGGCTCGCCGGCGAGTACCTGGTCTGGAGCAACCTGCCTGTCCGCGCCCAGGACGTGCCAGGCGCGATCGCACGGGCCCATCACGAGGCCGCCACCGCGCGCGGCCCGGCACTCGTGGTCGTGCCGATGGACGACTGGCTCCACGAGGCCGACCCGCTGGCCGCCGCCGCGCCGCGCAGCGTGATGCGCCCGCAGGCGGTGCCGGCGCAGGACATGGCCGAGCTGGCGGAGCTGCTCGGCCGCGCGCGCTCGCCGGCGATCGTGGTCGGCGCCGGCGCCGCCACGGGCGCCGGGTGGCGGGCCGTGGCCGAGCTGGCCGAGGGCCTACAGAGCCCGGTCTGGCAGGAGGCGTTCGGCGCCCGCGCCGGCTTCCCCCAGGATCACCCGCAGTTCGCCGGCTACCTGCCTTGGGCTCGGCGGGGCATTCGCGACCGGCTCGCCGGGCACGACGCCGTGCTCGTCATCGGCACCCACGCCTTCCGGACCTACCTGTTCGACGACGAAGTGGCGCTCGTCGACCCCGAGGTGCGCGTAATCGTGATCAGCGAGGACCCGGCCGAGGTCCATCGCAGCCCGTGCGACGTGGCGGTCCTGGCCGCGGTGGCGCCGGCCTGCGCCGCGCTGGCCTCCCGCCTCCCGGCGCCCGAGGACGGCGCGCCGGCGCGCACCGCCCCCGCCCACGCCCCTCCCCCGGCACCCGCGCCTCCCGACCCCGGCGAGCCGATGCGGCCCGGTCACGTCCTCGCCGCGCTCGCCGAGCGCCTGCCAGCCGACGCCGTGCTCGTCGAGGAGACGCCGTCCAGTCGTTTCGAGCTCGAGGAGCGGCTTCCGGCGCGCTCGCCGCTCGGGTTCGTGGCCAACGGCAACGGCGCGCTCGGCTTCGGCTTCCCGGGCGCGATCGGGCTGCGGATGGGCCTGCCCACCCGCCCCGTGCTCGGGGTGATCGGCGATGGCTCGGCCATGTACGCGATTCAGGCGCTGTGGTCCGCCGCGCACTACGGAGTGGGCGTGCTGCTGGTCGTGATGAGCAACGGCGGCTACGCGATCATGGACGCGCAGGCCCGTGAGCGGGGCGGCGCCGGCGCGTGGCCCGGATTCGGGCCGATCGACATCGCGGGCATCGCGCAGTGCCTCGGCTGCCCGTCCACCAGGATCGCGACCCTAGACGAGCTGACCGGGACGCTCGATCAGGTCCTGCCCGGCCTGGCGCAGCGACACGAGCCGCTGCTGCTCGAGGTCGCGGTCGCGCCCTAGACGACCGCGGTCCGGGTCGCTCCGGACAGGTAGCCGCGCTCGTCCGCGTCCAGGTAGTCGGCCAGCCGCGCCCCGAGCGCCATGATCGTGAGCGACGGGTTCACCGACGGCGTGCGCGGGATCACCGAGCCGTCCCCGACGAACAGCCGCCGCACCTCGTGGCACTCGCCGTGCCGGTCCACCACCGAGCGCGCGGGATCGCTGCCCATCCGGCAGCCCCCCTGCACATGCGTGCTGAGCACGTCGGTCTGGAACACGCGTCGGGCGCCGGACGCGAGCAGCACCTCGCGCGCGAACTCCAGCGAGCGCTCGATCCGCGAGCGTTCGCGCTCGTTCCAGGCGAACGAGAACCGGTCGCGGCCGTCCTCGTCGACCCATGCGACGCCGTTGTTCTCGTCGTTGACCATCGTCAGCAGTCCGCTGAAGTACCGGTAGCTCCGGAGCGCCGAGACCAGCTCCTCCCCCCACAACGGCGTCCCGTGCTCGTCGCACAGCGCGGTGGCAAACCCGATCGGGTCCTGCACGGTCGCCGCCTCCACTACGAACCCGGCGTCGGCGTCGTGGCGGAACTTCATGCAGTGCGCGCTGATCGGATAGACCATGTGCGCGTCCTGGACCTCGTCGAACAGGCCCTCGACCAGGCGCGCCGGGTGAAAGCCAAGCCCGCGCCCGACTGCCGAGCCTCGCAGCCCCGAGCGGATCAGCAGCCCGGGCGTGGCCAGCGCCCCGCACGCCACCACGACCGCATCCGCGCGAACGACCTCGAGCTCCCCGCCGGGACCCAGGTACTCGACCCCGGTCGCCTCCCCGCCCTCGATCACCACCCGCCGCACGTCGCACCCGGCGCGCAGCTCCAGGCGCCCGCGCGCCCACGGCGGATGGATGAACGTGTTGAGGGTCGACTTGCCCGCGTTGGTCGGGCAGCCCTGGAGGCACGATCCGCAGCGCATGCAGTTCTCATCCGTGTAGGACATGACCGGCTCGAGCGTGGCGCCGTGCGCCTCGAACCCCGGCTCGACCGTGCGCACGCACTGCTGCCAGTCGCTGCGCTCGCGCACGCCGAGTCGCTGCTCGACGCGCTCCAGATACGGCAGCAGGTCGGACTCGGAGAACTCCAAGCCGGCGTCGACCCATTTCGCGTAGTCCTCGGCGTCGGGCCGCAGCGCCACCTTGGTGTTGATCGCGGTCGTGCCGCCCACGCAGCGCCCCCGGAACACGATCAGCGGCGCGCCGGCGCCATCAGCCGGCTCGGCGAACACCGGCGGCCACCACAGCTCGTGCGACGCGTGGGCCTCCCAGCGCATGTAGTCAGCGGCCGTGCGATGCGGGCCCACCTCGAGCAGCAGCACGCGCCGCCCGCGATCCGCCAGCTCGCCCGCCACCACGCCCCCGCCGGCCCCCGATCCGACTACGACCACCTCGTAGCGCTCGCTCATCCCCCCACCCCGAGGTATGACCAATCCTTGTTCAGGCGGGCGGCCAGCGGTGGGCGGAAGTCGATCTCCTCCCACGCTCCCGGACCCGGCGCGCCCGGCGCCACGAAGTCGCTGTAGAACGCCTCGCACGCGAGCGCGCGGACGGCCATGAACTCCGGGCTGAAAGCGTGTTCGGCGAGTCGCAGCCGCGCCCGCGGCCGCGGCCGGCTCGAGCGCGTCGAATGCGCGCAGGAGCTCCTCCCGTTCGCCTTCGGGCATCCGGGCCAGCAGCGCGTCGATGTACACCTCGGGCCCCACCCGCTCCGAGCCCGGCACGATCAGCTCGCACAGCGCGCGCACGACGCCGGCCCGGTGCTCGTCGAGGACCATCATCGTCCTCTCTATAGCGCCGCGGCGCGCCCCTGGGCAACCTTCGCTGCGCGCTCGAGCAAGCCTGCGTGCACTCCGCCGCGCGCGCTCGCTTGAGCGGCCCCGGCCGCTTGCGCGCGGGACACCGATCTCGCAGACTTTGACCCGTGCGTGCGGCGGTCCTCCACGAACACGGCGGCACGCCGCGATGCGCCCAGTTCGACGAGCCGTCCGAGGCGCCAGAGGGCGTGATCGTCGAGGTCGCGGCAGCGGGGCTTCACCACTTCGACCTGCACAAGGCGACCGGCACGTTCTACACCGGGCCGCCGCCATTGCCCTCGGTCGTCGGCACCGACGGGGTGGGACGCCTCTCCGATGGCCGCCGCGTGTACTTCGATCGCACGACGTCGTGCTGATCAAGAACGATGCCTCGCCGGTGATGTTCCCGCTGCTTCATCCGTATGGCCATGTCGCCTTCCAGGCCCAGCGCGGCGACGTCCACACCGTCCTGGTCGACGGCCGCGCGGTCAAGCACGCGCACCGGCTGGTCGGGATCGACCTGGCGCCGGCGCGCCAGGCGGTCGAGCAGACCGTCGAGTACGCGATGAGTCAGCTGGGCGAGGACGCCTGGACCGCGGGCATGAACCCCGATATCCCCGAGACCAAGGTCCTACAGAACCCGTATACATACACGGACTGGGACGCCGGCTCGGCCCAGTGGAAAAAGTGAGCTCGATCAGGAGGATGCCGTGAGTGCTTCGGCCGATGTCGTCAGCAACAAGCGCGTCGCGACCGTGGCCGCGGACGTCGTGGCCGCCCTTCACGAGGTCCTTGAGCGCCATCGCGTCGGCGAGGAGGAGTGGCGCGCGGCGCTCAGCTTCTTGACCGAGGTCGGCCGCCACGACGAGTTCGTGCTGCTCTCCGACGTCACGCGCACGTCGGTGCTGATCGACGCGATCTCCCACGGGGGCGAGGATTCGGGGGCGACGGCGAGCGACGTCGAGGGGCCGCTCTATCGCGATGACCCACCGTGGCGCGAGCAGCCGGTCAAGATCTACGAGGAGTACGAGGGAATGGGCGACAGCGAGCTGCTGTTCGTCTCCGGCCAGGTGACCTCGATCGACGGGGCGCCCCTCCCCGAGGCGGTCCTCGACGTCTGGCAGACCGGCCCGAACGGGGGCTATGACCTGTGGGACCCGCGCCAGCCGCCGTACAACTTCCGCGGGCGCTTCGGGGTCGACGCGGACGGTCGTTACGAGTTCCAGACGATGCTGCCGCGCCCCTACACCGTGCCGACGGAGGGCCCGGTCGGGCGCTACCTGGAGATGGTCGGCCAGCACCCGTGGCGCCCGGCGCACATCCACTTGAAGGTCGAGGCCGGCGGCCACGAGCCGCTGACCACGCAGGTGTTCTTTCCCGACGATCCGTACCTCGACGATGACACGATCGGCGCGGTCAAGCCGGCGCTGGTCCGCCCGCTTCAGCGCCACGAGGACGACCAAGCGCAGGCGGAGCGCGGCCTGGACGCGCCCTTCCTCACGTGTGAGTTCGACGTCACGCTGCGCCCGGCTTCTCGACCCTGAGCTGGGGCCCTGATCAGCGCCGGGCGGCGATCGCGGTCACGTTCGACAACCTGGGCGAGGCGGCGGAGCTCGAGCGCGGGCGCTTCCCGGCCGAGGAACCGTTGGGGCAACACTTCTCGGTGACGCTTGCGCTGCCGCGCGTGCTCGAGCTGCTGGCGGAACTGCACCTGCGCGCGACGTTCTTCGTCGAGGGCGTCAACGCCGCGCTGTACCCCGAGGCGCTGAGGAGGCTCGTCGGCGCGGGGCACGAGGTCGCCTACCACGGCTGGCGCCACGAGCACTGGGCGGAGCTGAGCGCGGCGCGCGAGCGCGAGCTGCTCGGGCGAGGGGTCGAGGCGCTATCGGGGCTGGGCCTGCGGCCGGACGGCTTTCGCCCCCCGGGCGGCGTCCTCGCCGCGTCGTCCGCGCGTGCGCTGTCCGAACGGGGTTTCGCCTACTGCTCGCCCGCCGGGACGGGCGCCGGCGAGCGCGATGGGCTGGCCGTCCTGCCGTTCCGCTGGGAGCTGATCGACGCCTTCCACTACCTCCCGCACTTCGCCTCGCGGCGCCGCGCGGCGCTCGGCGCCGATGTCCTCCTCCCCCCGGACGCGCTCCGGGCCCGCCTCGCCCAGGCGTTGCAGGACACCCTCCGGCGCGGCGGCTTCCTTGCGCTCCTCTTTCACCCGTTTCTCGCCGACACTGACGAACGCGTGGAAGCGCTCCGCGCGGTCCTGAGCGACGTCCGCGACCTGGCCGATCGGCAAGAAGCGTGGTGTGCACCCCTGGGCGAGATCGCCGCCTGGGTGCGGGCACAGCCGGACGCCGGCGCGTGGGAGCTCCGGCTCGAGCAGGCGTAGCGCGGGGCTCGCGGGGCGCAGCGCGCTCCCGGGCCCGCGGCCTACAGCCGCGCGCGAACCAGCGCGGCGCCCTCGACGAGCGCGCGCAGCTTCGCGTAGGCGACCTTGCGCGGGAGGTACTTCATCCCGCAGTCCGGCCCCACCTGCAGGCGCTCGGCCGGCACCACCTCGAGTGCCTTCTCGACCCGCGCCGCCACCTCCTCGGCGCGCTCGACACCGGCGTCGTCGGACAGGTCGAGCACCCCGAGGATGATCGTCTTGTGCGCGATCGGGGCGAGCACTGCCGGGTCGAGCCGGGGCTGGGCGGCCTCGATCGCGAGCTGGTCGGCAGCGCAACCGGCGAGCTCGGCCAGGAACGGGTAGCCGGCCGGCCGGTCGTGAACGACGTGGGCGTAGCCGAAGCAGGTGTGCAGCGCGGTCGTCCCTGGAGCGCCTGCGAAAGCCCGGTCGATCGCCGCCAGCGCGTACTCGCCCGCCTGCTCGGCGCGCGCCTGCAGCCACGGCTCGTCGATCTGGACGATGTCCGCGCCGGCCGCGAAGCACTCGTGGAGCTCCTCGTTGACCGCGTCGGCCAGGTCGTTCGCTAGGCTGGCGAGGTCCGGGTAGAACTCGTTGTGCGCCTGCTGGCTCATCGTGAACGGTCCGGGCAGGGTGATCTTGATGGCCCGGTCGGTCTGCGCGCGCAGGAAGCGCAGGTCGTCGACCTCGACCGCCCGCGTACGGCGGACCGGACCCACCACGCGCGGCACCGCGTTGCTCCCGCCGGCGCGGCCGGGGACGATCGCCGGGTTGTCGATGTCCATCCCCTCGAGCGCGGTGGCGAACCGGTTGGAATAGCTCTCGCGGCGAATCTCGCCGTCGGTGAGGATGTCGACCCCGGCGCGCTCGAGCTCGCGGATGGCGAGCGCGGTGGCGTCGTCCTGCGCTTGAGCGAGGAAAGGCTCCGGTATGCGCCACAGCTCCCTGGCGCGGACGCGCGCCGGAAGCGAGCTTCGCAGCCGCTCGCGGTCGATCAGCCAGTCGGGCTGCGGATAGCTGCCGATGAGCGTCGTGGCCAGGACGGGGACGGCCCTCGTGGTCGGGGCAGGCGCGCTCACCGGCGGATTATGTCCGCGCTGCGCGCGCGAGCAACTGACGATGCGCTGCCAGGCGAGCGAACGGCCCGGGCCGGCTTTAGACTGCGCGCCATCCTCGGCCAGCCCCCAGGTGAGTGAGACCTCGTCCGACCGCGCCGCCATCCGTGAGCTGATCGAGAACTGGGCGGTGTGGCGCGACGCCGGCGCCTGGGAGCGCTTCGCCACGGTCTGGCACGACGACGGCTACATGATGGCCACCTGGTTCCAGGGGCCGGCGCATGAGTTCATTCGGGTCAGCCGCGAGGGCTTCGAGCGCGGCGTGAGCATCCTCCACTTCCTCGGGGGCAGCTCGGTCGACCTGGCCGCCCCTCGCGCGATCGCACAGACCAAGATGACGATCTCCCAGCGAGCCGAGGTGCACGGCGTCGTCTGCGACGTCGTGTGCACCGGGCGCTTCTACGACTTCCTGGAGTCGCGCGACGGCCGCTGGGGGATCGTCCTGCGTCAGCCCATCTACGAGAAGGACCGCCTCGATCCCGTGGACCCGGCCGCGCGCGTCGAGCTTCGCCCCGACCAACTCGAGCGATTCCCCGCCGGCTATCGCCACCTCGGCTACGCCCAGAGCGAGCTGGGGTTCGAGGTCAAGCGCGACATGCCCGGACTGACCGGACCGGCCGTGGAGGACCTGTATCGCCGCGGCGCGGAGTGGCTGGCCGGCGCGCGCTGATGAACGCCTCGAACGAGATCGAAGACGGCGAGCGCAGCGTCCTCATGCGCCTGCTCATATCCTGCGCCGACCGGCCGGGGATCGTCAGTGCCGTGTCGCGCTTCCTGTTCGAGGCGGGCGCCAACATCGTTCGCTCGGACCAGTACTCCACCGATCCGCAGGGCGGGCTGTTCTTCCTGCGCATGGAGTTCGCGCTGCCCGAGCGGCGGCTGGGCCGGCTGCACGAGCGGTTCGGGCTGGAGGTTGCCGAGCCGTTTCACATGACCTGGCGCATCTGGAACGCCCACAATCCCAAGCGCATCGTGGTGATGGTCTCGCGATACGACCATTGCCTGCTCGAGCTCCTATGGCGCTGGCGCCGGGGCGAGCTGGGAGCGGAGATCGTGCTCGTGACCTCCAACCATCCCGACCTGCGCGAGGAGGTGGAGTTCTTCGGGCTTCCCTACGAGCACGTGCCGGTGGATCCCGACCGCAAGCCCGAGGCCGAGGCGAGGCTGCTCGAGCTCGTGCGCGGACGGTGCGACCTGGTCGTCCTGGCGCGCTACATGCAGATCTTCTCCACCGAGTTCCTCGAACGGGTCGGGGTGCCGATGATCAACATCCACCACTCGTTCCTGCCGGCCTTCGCCGGGCGCCAGCCGTACCGGCAGGCCAAGGAGCGCGGGGTGAAGCTGATCGGCGCCACCGCTCACTACGTGACCGAGGAGCTCGACGCGGGACCGATCATCGAGCAGGACGTGATCCGGGTCAGCCACCGCGACGACGTGGCGATGCTGGCGCGCCTGGGCGCGGACATCGAGCGGACCGTGCTGGCGCGCGCGGTCACGTGGCACTGCGAGGACCGGATCCTCCGCAACGACAACGCGACGGTTGTCTTCTAAGAAGCGCGGCCGTTCAGCGGCAGGTTGAGCGTGACCGCGGCCAGGTCCCCCCGGGTCCTGGCGTTGTGAGCGGCGACCAGACGCTCTTCGAACTCGACGGTGGTCAGGCGGCCGGCGAGCATGTGCTCGCGCAGCTCGCCGATCGCCCGCTCACGGTCGGCGTCAGCCACCAGCTCGGAGAGCGAGGGAGCCGACGGAGGCGCGTCGGCGCCGGCCATCGCAGCCACCATCGCGGCCGCCGAGGCCGCGGCCGAGCCCTGGACCGTGCCCATCAGCTCGCGGTGCCTGAGCGCCTCGACCTTGCGCTTGCGCGCCCCCCGGCGAGCCAGGCGGTACGGCACGAGCCACACACCCCAGACCAGATACCACACGGTGACGAACACCCAGGCGAGCACGATGAGCAGCACCGCCAGCGTGGTGATCGCAGCGACCTGGCTGTCGGTGTTCGCCCGCCGCCGCAGGCGGTAGATGCGCTGGGCCGAGCCGGCGTAGCTCAACGGAGCGCTGATGATCACGTCCTCGCTCGCCAGACGAGCCGGCGCCTGCGGTCGGGTGCTCATGGTCGGTAGTTCCCCCTTCTGGCTTGCACCCAGATCAACGATAGCTGCGCGGTCAAACCACCGCGGGGCCCCGGCCGCTTTTAGCGCGCGCCGGCCGTGCGCCAGCCCTCGGCGTACTCGAGGCGCGCCGAGACCGAGAACGGGACCGGGCTGACAATCGCGCGCACGGTGATCTGCTCGTGCGGCTCCACCGTCGGCTTGCTCGTGCCGCCGCCGGGCTCGCCCCACACCACCTGCACCTCGGTGTCGACCTCGACGCCCGGATCGACGGTGGCCAGCGACAGCGCCCGCTTCTCGTTGGCGCTGTAACCGGTGAACATCGAGAAGCCGATCACGTTGCCGTCGCCGTCGAGCACCGAGTCGTAGCCGGCCGCACCGTAGTTGGCGATGGGAAGGTCGAAGAACTGGTAGCTCTCCCCCTCGACCTCGAACATCGAGCCGAGGATCCTGGCCACGTCCTCGCCCGCCCAGGCCAGCGTGACCTTCTTGCGCTGGGCCTCGGGCTCGATCCTCTCGAGCGCGTCGCGGCCGATGAAGTCGTGGTCGAACTTCACGAACTGTCCATAGCCGAGCTCCCACGGGTTGAGGTAGTAGTCCTCGATGTCCTCCGAGACGAAGCTGCCGTACAGGGAAGCGCCCGCCTCATAGCCGTTGGCCGGCAGCCACTCGCGGTAGCCGCGCAGCTCCTCCCTCGAGTAGATCGCCGGCAGGGGCGACGGAATCCACCCGGACTCGAGCGTGTTCGACGCGTAGGCGCGGGATCCGCAGGGCACGAGCCCGAACTCCTGTCCGGCCTCGAGGATCGTCTCGCGGATCTCGTCGTAGCTCTCGTACGGCCCCCAAAGCTCGAGTCCGGGCTCTCCTGCCATGCCGTGGCGCAGGGTGCGCACGTGCTGGCCCGCCACGTTCATCTCGCCCATCCGGAAGAACTTGACCTGCTCCATTGGGCCGCCGTTGAGCTTCTCGATCACCTGCCAGGCATTCGGCCCCTGGATCTGGAAGCGCCAGAACTTGCGCGTGACGGCGTGGCCGAAGGTTCGGCCCGGCGGCCGGTCGTCGTACTCGAAGTCGAGGTTGTACTCGCCGGTCTCGCAGTGGTAGCGCAGCCAGTTCGCGGCCGGGTTGCGGCCGACCCACACGAACTCGTCCTCTCCGAGGTGGAACAGGATGCCGTCTCCGATCACGTGGCCGGCCGGCGTGCACGGCACGAACTGCTTGGCCTGGTTGACCGGGAAGTTCGCCACGCTGTTGATCCCGACCCGCTCGATCAGCTTGATCGCGTCGGGGCCCTTGAAGTAGAAGTTGACCATGTGGTGCGACTGGTCGAAGAGCACCGCGGTCTCGCGCCAGGCTCGCTGCTCGTGGCGCCAGTTGCTGAACTCGTAGGGCACCACCGGATAGATGTAGGCGCCGGTTTGCGCGTTGCGCAGCAGCTCGACCGTGTTCGGAGCCTGGTCGAGGACCTCCTGCAGATTGCGCGCGGTCATTTTGCCTCCTTCGCGGGGATGTGCTTCTCGCGCTCCCAGTTCCACGTGTCGATGAGCGCGTTCAGCGTGTAGTAGTGAAACCCGGCGATGTTCAACGCCGGGTCGGCCAAGTGGTTTCTCAGCCCGTCGAGCAGCTTGTTCGCGGTCGAGGAGGGTCGGCGCAGCAAGCCCAGCAGCCCCCGCTGCTTGCGCACGTAGGCCACCGACGGGCCGACCCCGATTCGCATCGACACCTCGAGCAGGCGCTTGCGCTCGACCACGCCGGGCAGGCCGATCATCACCGGGAGCTCCACCCCGCGCCCGCGCGCGTCCTTCAGCCAATCGAGCACGGAGTCGGCGTCGAAGCACATCTGGGTGACCATGTAGTCAGCGAGCGCGCTCTTCTCCTCGAGCGCGCGCGTGAGCGCGTCAGCGTCGATTTGCGGATGGCCCTCCGGGTAGGCGGCGATTCCGACCGTGCGAACGCGCATCCGGATCAACGGCAGCAGCTCGCCGGCGCCGGTAAACGCGCCGGCAGGCTCGGCGTTGTCGCCGCCGATCACGAATACGTCGTCGATGTCCGCCGCGACGATTTGCTCGATCAGCTCGTCGAGGTGAGCCTCGT
This sequence comes from uncultured Solirubrobacterales bacterium, assembly GCA_963818675.1. GTDB lineage: Bacteria > Actinomycetota > Thermoleophilia > Solirubrobacterales > Solirubrobacteraceae > Palsa-465. The sequence continues at coordinate 3,237,540 of CAWFTE010000002.1, read as the reverse complement.
CGCGGACCGTGCGGGCCGCCACGTGCGGCGTCACGGAATGACCGAGCCTGGCCAGGCGGCAGGCAAACTCAACCGTACGCTCGGCTCCGTGCCTGGGCGAGCTCGTCACGGTCAGCCGCGCCGGCTCGGGCAGCTCGGCGGCCTCGCGCTCGGCACGCTCGAACGGAAGCACCTCGAACTGCGCGCTCACGCCACCCGCGCCCCCGCGGTGCGCGACCCGCTCGCCTCGCGCACCAGGTCGGCCGCGCGCTCGGCGATCATCATCGTCGGCGCGTTGGTGTTGCCCCGGGTGATCCGCGGCATCACGGAGGCATCCGCCACGCGCAGGCCGTCGAACCCGTAGACCCGCAGCTCCGAGTCCACCACCGAGCCGATCGCGCAGGTCGAGGTGGGGTGGTACACGCTCTGGCCGACGCGCTGCGCGAACTCCAGCAGGTCCTCGTCGGAGTCGGAGTCCGGCACGCTGAACGGAGCTCGCTCGACCGCGCGTAGCGGCGGCTGGGCGGCGATCTCGAGCGCCATGCGCATCCCGATCACCATGCTCTCCCGGTCCTCGGCCGTGGTCAGGAAGTTGCACAGCACGCGCGGCTTGGAGTCCGGCAGGTGGGTGCGCAGCATCACCCGCCCCCGGCTCGTCGGCTGGATCACCACCGGCCCGAAGCAGTAACCGTGATCGGAGGGCGCGGACAGCCCCTGGTCGAAGAACATCCCCGGCGCGAAGTGGAACTCCACGTCGGGTGCATCCACTCCCGGCCGGGCCCGGAAGAATCCTCCCGCCTCGGGGATGTTGGAGCTGAGCGGCCCGCGCCCCTCGCCCTCGAGCAACGCGATGTTCTCGGGGTTCACCGCCATGAACAGCGACGGCTCGTCGGTCAGGTAGTTGACCTGGGCCATGCAGTGGTCCTGGAGCCCCTCGCCCACCGGCAGGGCCTCGAGCATCTCGATCCCGAGCGGCGCGAGCTGGTCCTCGGGTCCGATGCCCGAGAGCATCAGCAGCACCGGCGACTGGTAGGCGCCGGCGCACACGATCACCTCGCGCTCGGCGCGCACCCGCCGGGCCCGCCCGTCCTGCACGACCTCTACGCCCACCGCGCGCCGGCCCTCGAACAGGATCCGCAGCGCGAGCGCACGCGGAACGACCTCCAGGTTCTCGCCCGAGGGCCGGAGGTAGGCGTCCGCGGTGCTCAAGCGCAGCCCGTCGCGCTGGGTCAGCTGGAAGCGTCCCACCCCCTCCTGACGCGCCCCGTTGAAGTCAGGGTTGTGCTCGTGGCCCGCCATCCGCGCGGCCTCGAGCATCGTGTCGACGAGCGGGTGCATCGATCGGCTCTCGGACACGCGCATCGGGCCGCCCACGCCGTGGAAGCGGTCCTCGCCCCGCTCGTTGTCCTCCGAGCGCGTGAAGTAAGGAAGGACCTCGTCGTAGCTCCACCCGGGAAGCCCCCACCCGTCGTAGTCGGCCCGGTTGCCGCGGATGTAGATCATCGCGTTGATCGAGCTGCAGCCGCCCAGCATGCGCCCGCGCGGCAGGTACAGGCGCCGCCCGCCGAGTCCGGGCTCGGGGTCTCCGAGCAGGTCCCAGTCGTAGCCCGACTTGAACAGCGCCGGGAACGCGGCCGGGATATGGATCTCCGGCTGGGTGTCCTCGTCGCCCGCCTCGAGCAGCGCCACCCGCACGTCCGGGTCTTCGCTGAGCCGAGCAGCGATCACGCACCCGGCCGAGCCCGCGCCGACGACCAGGTAGTCATAGACCTGCTCGGTCACTCTCGATCACCACCTTCATCACCTGGCTGGGGTTCTCCATGGCAAAGCGCAGCGCCTCGGCCGCCTCCTCGAGCGGGAAGCGATGGCTGATCAGCCGCGCTATCGCTGCTCCGTTTCGCTCCACCGCGGCCACCGCCTCGGCGAACTCGGCCGCGCCGCAGCAGCTCACGCCGCGTAGATCGAGCTCCTTCTCGGTGAGGCTGCCGATCCGCAGCGACACCTCCTGTCCCGACATCCCGATCTGGATCGCTCGGCCCGCCGAGGCCACCATCTCGATCATCGCCCGGACCGCCTGCGGCGCTCCGGTGGCGTCGAACGCCACCGGAGGCCCGTCCGGGCCTGCCCATGCCCGCACGTAATCGACCGTCTCATCCAGGCCGAGCCACCGAAGCGCAGCTGCGCCCATCGCCCGGCTGAGCTCGAGCCGCGACTCCTGCAGGTCGACGACCAGCACCTCGGCGCCCCACTCGAGCGCGAGCAGGCAGATCGACTGACCGATCGGGCCGGCGCCGAGCACCACCACGCGCTCGCCGGCCCGCAGCTCGGCGCGGTGCAACGCCCGCACAGCAATCGACACGGGCTCGACCAGCGCGGCCACGCCGGGATCGTCGACCGCCACCGGGAACACCTGCTCCTGCGGCGCCGCGAGCAGCTCCTGCAGTCCGCCGTCGATGTGGATACCGATCAGCTCGAACCGATCGCAGGCGTTGGGCCGCCCGACCCGGCACGGGTAGCACTCCCCGCACGCCCGCAGCGGCCACACGGCCACGCGCTGCCCGGGGCGGAGCTCCGGACGGCAGCCTGAGCCGAGAGCCACGATCGTCCCGGCCACCTCGTGGCCCTGCACCCGGGGAAACTGCGTGCCGCCTGCCTCGGCAGAGAGCTCGCCGGCCAGGAAGTGATAGTCCGAGCCGCAGATCCCGACCGCCTCAGGCGCGAGCACCACCTCGCCCGGTCCCGGAGCGTCCGGCTCGGGGCGGCGGACCATCGCCATCACCCCGACGCCCTCGGTGACCGCCGCCCGCATCAGCCGCGCCCGGATCTGACGGTTCCCACCCTCATGTGGGGCGCGGCGCGGCGCCCGCCGCGGCCGGCGTCACCGCCGCACGATTGCTACCTCGCAGCAGATAGGCCGACTGGAGCAGCTCCGAGTTCTCGCGCAGCTCGCTGGCCAGGCCGGAGAACTGGATCCGGCCGCCCTCCATGATGTAGGCGCGGTTGGCCAGCCCCAGGGCGAGCGTGGCGAACTGCTCGATCAGCAGCACGCCGATGCCCGATTCGGCGATCGCCCGGATGGTCGGGACCAGCCGATTGACCACGACCGGCGCGAGCCCGAGCGAAAGCTCGTCGATGATCACGAACCGCGGCCGCGACACGAGCGCCTGCGCGAGCACGACCATCTGCTGCTCGCCCCCGGACAGTGAGCTCGCGACGGCGTCGAGGCGCTTCTCGAGCTCTGGAAACAGATCGAGCGAGCGCTTGCGTCCAGCCTCGGCCTCGGCGGTGGGCAGCGTGTAGGTCGCTACGCGCAGGTTCTCGGCGACGGTCAGCTCTGGAAGCAGGCGCCGCCCCTCCGGAACGATCGCAATCCCCGCGCCGCGGATCCGCTCGGGCCGGCGCCCGGCGAGGTTCCGCTCGCCCAGCAGCACCTTTCCACCCTGGGGCTTGAGCACCCCACCCACTGCGAGCACCATGCTTGACTTGCCGGCGCCGTTGGGACCGAGCAGCGCGGTGACCTCGCCGGCGGCGATTTCGAGCGATACCTCGCGCACGACCGTGCGCCCTCCCCGGGCCACCGAGAGCCCCTCGATCGCGAGCGCGCCGTCCGCGGCACTCACGCCGCGAGCTCCTGGGTTCCGAGATATGCGCGGATCACCCGCTCGTCACGGAGCACCTCGTCAGTCGCTCCCGCCGCCAGCAGCCTGCCGAAGTCGAGCACCGCGGTTACCTCGCAGCAGTTCGAGACCAGGCTCATGTCGTGGTCCACGAGGATCACGAGCGCTCCCATGTGCTCGGGAATCGCGCGGATCACATCTCCCAGGAGCTGAGTCTCCTCATCGGGGAGCCCGGCGGCCGGCTCGTCGAGCAGCACCAGGCGTGGCTTGCCCACCACCGCGCGTGCGACTTCGACAAGCCGGCGCTCGGCAGCCCCCAGGGTTCGCACCTTTGCGTACGGGTCGATATCGAGCTTGACGAACTCGATGGCGCCCAGGACGTCTTCACGCCGCGAGCCACCGGTCATCTTCGAGTGGTCGTGGATCATCGCCACGTTGTCGTAGACCGACAGCTCCTCGATCGCCTGCTCGGTCTGGAACGTCCGGCGCACCCCCCAACGCGCCCGGCGATAGTGGGCCATGCTCAGGAGGTCTTCGCCGAACGCGGTCACGGTGCCGGAGGCGGGCTTGACGAATCCGCTCAGGACGTTGAAGAACGTGGTCTTCCCGGCTCCGTTGGGGCCGATCAGGCCGCACGTTCCGCGGTCGAAAGTGACGCTCATGCGATCGAGCGGGGTGACCCCTCCGAAGCGGACCGTGAGGTCGGAGACCTCGATCACTGCGCGCCCTCCCGCGCGCCGCGCGAGCGCGCCTTCCCTCGAATCCACCGGACGAGCCGCGCCAGATCTCTCGGCAACTGCTCCACGATCCCGCGCGGCGCAGTCGTCAGCACCTGGAGCACCCCGAGGCCGAACAGGATGGTCAGCCAGTCCGGGGAGACGCCCCAGTCGTTGAGCAGCGCCTGGAGGAACTTGAGCAGGACGGCGGCGACGATCGCGCCCCACATGCTGTAGGCCCCGCCCATCAGGACCACGGCGAGCAGGGTGATCGAGTCCGCCGTCGAGAAGGTCAGCGCGTTGAGGTAGCGGAAGCTGCCGGCCACGAGGCCGCCGGCGACGCCGGTGATGAACGACGCCAGCGCGAACGCCCACAACTTGTACATGGTGGTGTTGATTCCGCCCGCCAGCGACGCGGCTTCGCTCTGGCGGATCGCGGCCCAGGCCCGCCCCGGGCGGCCGCGAAGGTGGATCAGGACGAGCACGAACATCAACGCGGCGACGATCACCGAGTAGCGGAAGAAGGCGGGATCGGACGCCGCGACGCTGGGTCGGCGGATCGCCGGAATGTGGACGCTCCCGCCGTTGTAGCCGGTGAAGCCGTGGCCGCCGTTCGGGAAGTTGATGTTGTTGAGCACAACGGTGATCGCACCCGCGAGCATCAGGGTGATCAGCGCCAGATACAGGCCGCTCATGCGCAGAGCGGGGAGTCCGACCAGCGTGCCGAGCACCATCGTGATCAGTCCCGACGCCAGCAGCACCACCGGGAAGGGAAGCCCGGTCCCGAACAGCAGGCGCGCGGACACCCACGCTCCCATCGCCAGCACCGCTCCCTGGCCGAGTGACACCATGCCCACGCGCCCTACCAGCAGCCCCAGGCCGAGGGTGACGATCGAGTAGATCGCCACCTGGGTCCACGCGTCGACGTAGTACAGGCTGAAGATGGAGGGAACGAACAGGAGCACCAACGCCAGCAGCGCGGTGATCACCGCGGGGCGGATGACCAAACGCGGATCGAACCCGGCTTTCGCCCGTGCCGCCGGCCCCCCCGGCTCTGCCGGCGGCGTCGCCGTCTCGGACGGCGCCGTGCTCGCCTCGGTCTTCACACCGGCCGACTCGATCGCCTACACCCCCTGCCGTCCCACCGTGATCACGCGCCGGCGGTTGAGAACCAGGAGCGCGATCGCCGCAACCACGAACGGCGTCATGTCCCGGTAGTTGCTGAGCGAGGTGATCGGGGTCAGCTCGGCGGTGATCAGCCCGATCACCAGCGCTGCCCCGAACGTGATCGCGATCGAGCGCAGCCGCGCCACCAGGGTCGCCGCGAGGGTCGAGATGACCAGGAAGGTCAGGCTGTTCGCGTCCAGCGCGACCAGGTCAGCCAGCAGCACGCCCGCGATTCCGGCGAGCACGCCGCAGCCGAACCAGGCCGCAGCCTCGACGCGCCGGACCGGAACGCCCAGCGCGGCGGTGATCTCTCGATCATTGGCCATGGCCCGCATCGCCGTGCCCAGCTTCGTAAAGCGCAGGAACGCTGCTGTCACCCCGGTGATCACGAGACCGAGGGCGAGTGCGATCACTTCCGTGTAGGTGACTGCGATCTGCCCGACCTGGAACGTGTTGTTATCCGTCGGGATGGTCAGCGACCGCGACGCTCCGCCGCTCGACGGCCAGAGCAGGTCCATCGCTCCTAGGAGGATCAGCGTGAGCCCGAGCGTCGCGGTCGCCTTGACGAGTGGATCTCGCCCGGAGAGGGCGGGCCCGAAGATCATCCCGTACACGACTGTGATCACTCCGCCGAACAGGATCGCCACGACAAACGACAGCCAGATGTTCCAGCCGTTTTGCTGGGAGAGCTGCCAGGCGATCAGGGCGCCCATGGCACCGACCGCGCCGAAGGCCAGGTAGAGGACTCCGGTCGCTCGGTACAGGACCACCATGCCGACCCCCGACAGGGCATACACCCCGCCGAGGGACAGCCCGGTGATCAGGAACTGCTCGACGTCGGTCAGGCTGGGCATGGATCTTCAGACGCCGTGCTCGCGGGTTACGCCAGCCTACTCCTAGCCCGTGGGTGGATTGGTGGAAGGTGCCTCGCCCGCAACCGACCGGTACTGGGCGATCTGGGGATCGGCCGAGGAGATCGGCGTACATCCCTGAGCCGTCACCATCTTCCCGTTGTCGGGCGTCGTGGTGAAGTCCGAGTTGTTCGGGATGTGCAGCGGATAGTCGCCATACACCCACGGCTGACATTGCATCTCGTTGCTCTGGCCCTTGATCGCCTTGATCGCCGCGTTGACGTTGGCAATCGTGTACGGCGGCTTCACGTCCTGCATTGCGCCCACGAAGAACTTCGCGAGCAGGAAGCCCATCTGGCTGAACGAGCCGATCCCGCCGGCGACGGACTGGCCGTACTGAGACAGCATCGCCTTGTAGAGCTGCAGCTCCGGGCCGTTGTGGTCGTCGGCGGAGGTCAGCTCGGCGTTGACGAACAGCTTGCGGTTCCACTTCGGCCCCAGCGCCTTGGCCAGGAAGTCGGTGTTGCATGGGGTCGAGCAGCCCCAGCCCTTGACCCGGTCCTCCAGCCCCAGCTTTTGCGCGCCCTGCAGGATCACGAGCGCCTCGGGCGGGGTGAAGTTCAGCACCACCCAGCCATTCGACCCGGCGTCGTTGACGAGCGTCAGCGCGACCGAGTTCGCGTCGTTGATCGGAACGTTCTCGGTCAGCTCGGTGATCGGAACGTGTGCGGCGTCGGCGAGCGCCTTCGGACCGGCGGCGATGTAGCCGGTTCCCGGCACGTTGGACTGAACGAACACGACCTTTGACGGATGCTGGCTCAGGCCGTACTGAACCGCCCCGTCGGAGCTGTAGCGCGGGCCCATGTTGACCGCGGCGCTGTTCGGAGTCGACCAGCACTCGGGCGCGATGCCGGCATCCATCTCGTAGATCCCGAGTTGCTTCCAGTAGCCCTGGTCGATCGTGCACTCGAGCAGGTCGAACACGCCGTCGATTGCGACCACGTGATCGGTCTGGATGAGCTGCTTGGCTGCAGCCGCAACCTGCGCCGGCTGCGTCTGGTCGTACTGGACGAAGAGCTTGAGCGGATGCCCGTTGACGCCGCCGTTGGCGTTCACGCACGCGAAGTAGGCGGAGATCATGTTCGGACCGTCGCTGAAGTCGGTGCCCGGCTGCTTGGTGTCGATCGTGCCGACGTTGATCGGCGTGCCGGTGGCCTTGACGCCCGGCTTCGGTCCGCACGACGACGTGCTGGCCGATCCCGTGCTCGCGCTCGAGCCCGACGAGCTCGAAGCACCGCTGCTGGCACCGGGCGGCGCGCTCGTCGTCTTGCTGCTGCTTCCACATCCGGCCAGCGCCGTTGCGCCGACGATCACAGCCAGCGCGACGATCGTGCGCAGGCGTAGCAGACCCTTGGACATCCTCCTCACCTCTGTCTCCTCCTTCTCAGACTGAACCGGTCGAGACCCGCCCCTCTGGCGAGGCGCCGATCTTATTCCCCCCGCTGGCTGTATGCAATGCATGCCTAACCTGACCACAACTATCGATTGCAGTCCCCGTCCGGGGTCGGGTTTTGCATACAGGAATAGACTCGCCGTTGACCGATGGCGAGCCAGATTCACAGCACCCAGATGACCCGGGCGCTCCTGAGCCTGCGCGAGCTGATCCTGAGCGGTGAGTTCCGACCTGGGCGAGCGCATGTCGGAGCTGCCGCTGGTCAATCGTCTGGGCGTGTCGCGAACACCGCTCCGGCTGGCGCTCTCCACGCTCGAGCACGAGGGACTGCTGCGAGAGCTTCGCGGCGGCGGGTACGCGGTACGCGAGTTCACCCAGGCGGACATCAGCGACGCGATCGAGCTTCGCGGCGTGCTCGAGGGAACTGCGGCGCGCTTCGCGGCCGAGCGTGGTGCCTCCGCGCGCGAGCTCCGCACCCTGCGCACGATCAACGCTGCGATCGAGGAGCTCGTGCACCGCGCCGACTACGAGTCGTTCGAGCGCTACATGGACCTCAACGCCCGCTTTCACGCGCGCCTCTTGGCGATCGCTCGAAGCCCCCTGCTCGAGCGGGCGCTCGAGGGGATCCTGTCGCTGCCCTTCGGGGGCGTCAACGCGATGGTGCTCACCGAAGCGGAGCTTCCCGAGTCGCGCCAGATCCTGGTGATCGCCCACCACCATCATCAGGGGATCATCGAGGCGGTCGAGAGGCACCAGAGCGCGCGGGCCGAAAGCCTCGCGCGCGAGCACGCGCGGATCGCGCTGACCAACCTCGAGATCGTCCTGCGCCACCGCGAGGTCCTGGCGCGGATGCCCGGAGCCTCGCTGATCGCGCTCCCGCCGAAGCTCGAGCCGGCGGCGAACTAAGCGGCGGCCCAGTCCCATTCGATCGCCACCCGCGCCGCGGCATAGATGTCCTCCGCGCTGGACCGGTAGGCGTCCTCGAGTGGGGGGCTCACCGGCACCGGCGTGAACGGTGCCCCAACCCGCTGGATCGGCGCCTCCAGGCAGTCGAACGCGACTTCGTGCACGGCCGCAGTGATCTCCGCGCCGACCCCGCCCGCGATCACCGCCTCGTGCGCCACGACCGCCCGCCCGGTCCGCCTAACCGACCCGGCAATCGTGTCGAGGTCCAGCGGAACCAGCGTGCACGGATCGATCACCTCGGCCGCGACCCCGTCGCTCGCTAGCCGATCCGCCGCCCGGAGCGCCTCGCTCACCAGCCGCGAAGTCGCCACGATCGTGATGTCCTCGCCGGTGCGCCGCGTGCGCGCCTGGCCGAGCGGGATCGGCGCCGGCTCCCCCGTGAGCTGCTCGCGCCGGAAGTAGAGCGCCTTGTTCTCCACGAACACCACCGGGTTGGGGTCGGCGATCGCGCCCATCAGCAGCCCGGCCGCATCAGCGGCGCAGCTCGGCATCACCACCTTGAGCCCCGGGACGTGGGTCATCCATGCCTCGAGGCTCTGCGAATGCTGGGCCCCGGCGCGCTCCCCGGCCCCGCCCTGGGTGCGCAGCACGAGCGGGACCGACAGCTGACCACCCGACATGAAATGAGCCTTGGCCGCCTGGTTGACGAGCTGATCGAGCGCCAGCGTGATGAAGTCGATGAACATGATCTCCACGACGGGGCGCAGGCCGGCCTGAGCGGCCCCGATCGCCACCCCGCACACCGCTCCTTCGCTGATCGGGGTGTTGCGCACGCGCTCTGGGCCGAACTCCTCGGCCAGGCCCGCGGTGGCCGTGTAGGGGCCGCCCTCGGCCACGTCCTCGCCCAGGACGATCACGGTCTCGTCCTCGCGCATGGCCCGTTTCAGAGCCTCGTTTACCGCCTTGACGAAAGTGGTCTCGCTCACGCGTACACCAGTCCGGCTGCCAGATCGGGACCGGGGATCGCGCTGGCGCGGGCGAACTCGACCGCGCGCTCGACCTGCTCTGCGGCTCGTGCCCGAAGCCGCTCGACCTCGCGCTCGTCAAACCCTCGGCTCTCGGCCAGCCGCGCCACCGGGTCGCGCCGGCGCCACTCCTCCTCCTCGGCGCCGGCGTCGCGGTAGCGCTCGGCGTCGCCCTCGTAGTGGCCCCGGCGGCGTTGGGTGAGGCACTCGAGCAGCATCGGCCCCTCCCCAGCTCGTGCCCTCGCCAGGAACGCGCCGAACCCCTCCCACACGGCTGCCGGGTCGCTCCCGTCGACCGTCTCGCGCGCGAAGCCGTAGGGCGCCACCACGTCGCTCACCCGCTCGATCACCGTGTGGGCGGAGCGGGGGGTGAACTCGGCGAAGCCGTTGTTCTCGCACACGAGGAGCAGCGGCAGCTCCCACAGCGCGGCGAGGTTGACCGTCTCGTGGAAGTGCCCGGCCTGGACCGCCCCGTCGCCGAAGAACACGACCGTCACCCGGTCGCTGGCTTGCAACCGCGCCGCCAGCGCGTCGCCCAGCGCCAGCGGCAGGTTGCCGCCCACCACGCCGGTGGCGCCCATGAACCCGACCTCGCGCTCGACCAGGTGCATCGAGCCGCCGAGGCCCCGGCAGCACCCATCGGAGCGGCCCATCAGCTCGGCCATTATCCGCTCGAGGCCCACGCCCTTGGCGATCGCGTGCCCGTGCGCCCGGTGCCCGGAGTACACGGCGTCCTCGTCGCGGAGCTGCCGGCACACGCCCGCGGCCACGCCCTCGCCCCCGATGCTGAGGTGGATCAGGCCATGGACCTGGAGGGTCCGCTTCAAAGCCGCCACCCGCTCTTCGAACACGCGGATCTGCCACATGGTGGCGAGCAGGTCGCTCGCCACCTCCTCGGCGATCGCCACTACGCGGCGACCGGGGCCTGTCCCAGCACCTGGAGCACGGCCTGCTGGATCTTCTCCTTGCTGGGCAGCAGGAACTGCTCCATCGGCTCGCTGTACGGGACCGTGGCGTCGAGCGCGGTCACCTGCACGATCGGCGCCTTGAGCGAGCTGAAGGCGTTCTGGGCGATCTCGCCCGCGATCACGTTCGAGAACGCCGCGTGCGGGGTGGCCTGATCGACCAGCACCACGTGCCCGGTCTTCTCCACCGAGGCGAGGATCGTCGCGGTGTCGAGCGGGTTGAGCGTGCGCGGGTCGATCACCTCCGCGTCGACGCCCTCGCCGGCCAGCGCCTCCGCGGCGGCCAGCGCCCGGCCCACCGTCCAACCCGTGGCGACGATCGTGACGTCCGATCCCGCGCGGCGAACCGCGGCCTCGCCGAACGGGACCACGTGCTCGCCCTCCGGCACATCGCCGTGCTCGAGCACGAGCAGGTAGTGCATCAGGTAGCAGACCGGGTTATCGTCGCGGATGGCACTCGCCATCAATCCCTTGGCGTCCGCCGGGGTGGCTGGAAGCGCCACCTTGAGCCCGGGCACGCCCACGAACATGTTGTAGATCGAGCCGGTGTGCTGGCCGGCCCAGCCGGCGGTGAATCCGTAGCCGGCCTTGAACACGACCGGCACCTTGACCCGGCCGCCGCTCATGTAGCGCAGGCGCGGAGCCTCGTTGACCACCTGGTTCATGGCCACGAGCATGAACTCGGCCATCAGCAGCTCGACCACGGGGCGGTAGCCGCCGAGCGCGAGCCCGACCGCCATGCCGATCTCGGCCGTCTCGGAGATGGGCGAGACGCGGACCCGGTCGCGGCCATAGGCCTGCACGAACTTGTGGTCGTCGCTCGGAGCCACGTCCTGGCCGTAGAAGACGACGGTGTCGTCGCGCGCCATCTCGAGGAAGATCGCCTCCTCGACCGCCGCGATGTAAGGGATCTCTCGTGGCATCACAGGCTCCTAGGCGTACACGTAGTCTTGCCGGGCCGCGGCTTCGGGCTCGGGAAACGGACTGTCGAGCGCGAACCGCACCGCGGCGTCCATCTCCTCGCGGACCTCCTGCATGATCTGATCGGCTTTCTCGGGCTCGAGCGTGCCGTCCTCGACCAGGCGCGCGCGGAACCGGGGCACCGGATCGCCGCGCAGCGCCGCCTCGTACTCCTCGCGGTTGCCGAACACCGTGATCGCCTCGTGCTCGGCGAAGTGCAGCGGCACGCCGGGCGGGGCGATGATGTTGCCGTGGGCCGAGAGGCGGTAGACCTTGGACTCGATCAGGGTCGGTCCCTCGCCGGCGCGCGCGCGATCGGACGCTTGGGCGACCGCCGCATGGACCACCAGGGGATCGCCGCCGTCGACCGTGAGGCCGGGCATGCTGTAGGCCTTGGCCTTGACCGACAGCGGCTCGCCGGCGGCCGCGTTCGCGTCCTCCTGCTCCACCCGGGTGGCGACGTTGTAGCTGTTGTTCTCCATCACGTAGACCACCGGCAGCTTCCATAACGAGGCGAGGTTGAGCGACTCGTGGAACGCGCCCTGCTTGGAGGCGCCGTCGCCGAAGAAGCACAGCACGACCTCGCCCTGCTTTCTCAGCTGGGCGGCGAACGCGGCCCCCGTGGCCTGGGGGATGCCCTGGCCCACGATCCCGGACGTGCCGAGGAACCCGCGCTCGGGGTCGGCCAGGTGCATCGAGCCGCCGTAGCCACCGCACAGCCCGTCCCGGCGGCCGTAGATCTCGGCCATGATCGCCTTCGGGTCGGTCCCTAGGACGATCGGATAGCCGTGGCAGCGGTAGGTGGTCAGCAGCTGGTCACCGGGTTCCAGGGTCGCGAGGGCGCCCACGATCGAGGCCTCGGCCCCGTCGGCCAGATGGGTGTGCCCGCGGATCACCCCCGGGTGCTCCTCGAACGTCCGCTTGACCCGCTCCTCGAACTCGCGGATCCGCAGCATCTGCCGGTACATCCAGATCAGCCGTTCGGCGTCGAGCTCTGTCATTGCCTCTCCGTCGGTTATGCGACGCCGGCGCGGAACTGCGCCACCGTCGTCTCGTAGGCTCGGTCGAACTCCTCATCGATCGGGAGGCTCCGCAGCTCCTCCGAGAGCACCTCCACTCCCCACGGCCCGGGATAGCCGACCTCGCGGCACACCTCCACGTAGGCGGCGACGTCGAACTCGCCCTCACCCGGCAGCCGGCGGTGGTTGACCACCTCGTCGATCGGGTCGGGCATGTTCTCGATCTGCCCGTCCGAGAGCTCGATCCAGGTCAGGTACTCGAGCGGGACTCGACGCAGATCCTCCGGCGCGATGCCCAGCTTGGCCATATGCCAGGTGTCGATGGCCAGGCCGCCGTTGGCCGCCCCGGCCCCGACCGTGAGCGCGATCGCGGTGTCCAGCGTCTTCACGTTGACGTCGAACGGCATGAACTCGTAGACGACCTTCGCGTCGGTGTGGTTTCGCGCGTCCTCGCACAGCTCCGCGAACGCCTCGGTGATCTGGTTCAGCTCGCCCGGGGTGCCGGGGATGTTGCCGACCTTGATGTGATGGGCACCGAACGTTGCGGCGGTCTCGAATAGCAGCCGGCGCCGGGCGTCGGAGGCCTGCCGGAGCGGGTCGCCGGCGGGCAGCCAGAAGTCCTGAAGGAACTCGAGCTGGAGGTACTTCAGCCCGGCGTCCTCGAAGATCGCCTTCATCTCGTCCAGGGTGCGCCCCTCGAGCTGGTGCTCGATGTCGGCATGCCACAGCCCCAGCCCCGAGAATCCGACCCGCGCCGCGTGCGCGCAGCGGTCGCGCCAGTCGAACGTGCTCCACTCCCGCCCGATGTGTACCTCGGCCGGGCCGCACACGGTCCAGTACAGAGCAAGCAGCTCGGGTTCGGCCATCGGCCTGTCCAAGCTACCGCCGGCCCGGCACGGGGTCCAGCCATCGCACGCAGCCGTTCTTGCCCATCAGTGCGCCGAGGACCGACCCACCCGATTGGTCGATTTGGGGCGCATGGCGCACCATGTCGACCGATCGGTCCTCGTCAGCTGCGGTGCGCGGAGACCCACGCCACCGACCCCGCGTCCACCGGCAGCGCGACGCCGGTGACGAACGAGGCTTCGTCCGAGCACAGCCAAACCACGGCCGCCGCCACCTCGGCGGGGTCGCCGAAGCGGGTCATCGCCTGCGGCGCCAGGATCTCCTGCTGGCGCTCGGGGGGCTGCCCGGACATCAGCGGTGTCATGATCGCGCCCGGACACACCGCGTTGACTCGAATCCCATGCTCCGCGTACTCGACCGCCGCGTTCTTGGTCAACCCGAGGATCCCGTGCTTGCTGGCCGTGTACGCGCTCAGCATTGTCACCGCCCGCAGGCCGGCGTTGGAGGACGTGTTGACGATCGCTCCCCCGGCGGCCGCGGCCCCGCCGGCGGCCCCGGCCCCAGCGTTCCGCAGCATCTGGCGGATCTGATGCTTCATCCCGAGGAACGTGCCGCGAAGGTTGACCGCGATCACCCGGTCGAAGTCCTCGTCGCTCGTCTCGTGCAGCAGCCGGTGGACGCCGATGCCGGCGTTGTTGTGCGCGAAGTCCAGGCGCCCGAAGCGCTCGACCACGTGCGCTACCAGCTCCTCGTTGTCGGCCGAGCGCGACACGTCGCAGGCGAAGAACTCGGCCTCTCCGCCGGCGTCGCGGATCCGCTGCACGGTCTCCTCCCCGCCCACCCGCGCCTGCTCGAGATCGGCCACGACCACCGCCGCCCCCTCGGCCGCGAAGCGGATCGCGCAGGCACGCCCGATGCCGCTCGCCGCGCCGGTGACGAGCCCGGCCTTGCCGTCCATCAGCATGGCCCGAGACTATCCGGGAGCCGACCGTGAGCGCCGCCGATGTCTACGACGAGCTGACCGCGGGCGGCACCCGCGCGGTCCGCCTCGAGCAGCTCGTCTACGAAGCGGCGGGACGAGCGCCGTGGCACCTACCGACCCCCGAGGAGATGGAGGCCGAGCATGGCCGCCCCCTGGCGGACAAGGAGGGGGTGGAGCTCGCGCAGGGGACCTTCGCGTCCGAGGTCCTATCCGACCCGCGCGCCGGAACGCACCTCATCGAGTCGATGCTGCGCCCCACCTCCCAGTCGCTCGCCGCGCTCGAGCGGTTCCGTGCACAGGACGAGCTCGACCTCGGACCCGTCTGCGTAAGCCGGCGCGGCAAGGCCGGGATCCTCGAGCTGCGCAACCCGAGCTATCTGAATGCCGAGGACGGCAACACCCTGGGCCCGACCGAGTGGGCGGTCGACCTGATCCTGCTCGACCCCGACATCGAGATTGGGGTGATCCGCGGCGGGTTCGTCCACGACGCGCGCTACGCCGGGCAGCGGGTGTTCGGCGCGGGCATCAACCTGACCCACCTCTACGTCGGGCAGATCGACTTCCTGTTCTACCTGGTGCGCGACCTCGGCTACGTGAACAAGATCTACCGGGGGATCCTGAACGACGACGGCACCACCACCGAGAAGCTGTGGATCGCCGCGGTCGAGCACTACGCGATCGGCGGCGCGTGCCAGCTCCTGCACGTGGTCGACCACGTGATCGCGGCGCGCGGCGCGCGGCTTTACCTGCCCGCGCGGCGTGAGGGGATCATCCCGGGCGCCTCGAACCTCCGGCTCCCGCGGTTCGTCGGCGACCGTGCCGCCCGCCAGGCGATCCTGTCCGGCCGCGAATGGGTGGCCGGGGCGCCCGACGCGGCGGCGCTGTGCGACGAGGTGGTCGAAGCGAGCGAGATGGACGCGGCGATCGACGCGCGGATAGACGCGCTCACGAGCTCCGGTCTGATCAACGCGTCGGCCAACCGCCGGGCGATCCGGGTTGGCGCTGAGCCGCTCGAACTGTTCCGCGAGTACATGGCCACGTACGCCATCGAGCAGGCGCACTGCCACCTCAGCCCGGCGCTCGTGGCCAACCTCGAGCAGCACTGGAATGCCCGGCGCCGGTCTTAGCCCGTCGGTCGAGACGATGCCGGCCTCGGAGCTGCGTGCGCTCCAGCTCGAGCGGCTCCGAAGCACGGTCGAGCGCGTCCTGCGTGGCCAGCCGCTCGGCGCCGAGCGCCTCAGGGCGGCCGGAATCGCCGCCAGCACGGACGTCGAGCGGCTCGAGGATCTGGAGCGGGTCCCGTTCGCCACGAAGGCCGACCTGCGCGCGCACTACCCGTTCGGCTTGCTCGCGGTTGGGCGCGAGCAGCTTGTGCGCGTTCACGCCTCGAGCGGGACGCACGGCAAGCCGACCGTGGTCGGCTACACGGCCGGCGATCTGGACACGTGGACCGAGTTGATGGCGCGCTGCATGGCGATGGCGGGGGTTCGGCCGGGCATGCTCGTGCACAACGCCAACGGCTACGGCCTGTTCACCGGCGGGCTCGGCTTCCATCAGGGCGCGGAGCGGATCGGCGCCACCGTGGTCCCGGTGTCCGGCGGATTCACCGCGCGCCAGGCGATGCTGCTCGCCGACCTCGGCGCCGAGGTGCTGGTGTCGACCCCGTCATACGCGCTGGCCATCGCCCAAGCGGTGGACGAGCAGGGCCTGGACGCCGGGCGGCTGAAGCTCGGCCTGTTCGGAGGGGAGCCGTGGACCGAGCCGCTGCGAGCGGAGATCGAACGCGCGCTGAGCCTCACCGCCGTCAACTTCTACGGGCTCTCGGAGCTGTGCGGCCCCGGGGTGGCCGCCGAGTGCCTGGAGTGCCGCGAGGGGCTGCACGTCCAGGAGGACCACTTCCTGGTCGAAGTGGTGGACGCGGCCGACGGCCGGCGCCTCGGGCCTGGCGAGGACGGCGAGCTGGTGTTCACCACGCTGACCAAGGAGGCCCTGCCGCTGATCCGCTACCGGACCCGCGACCTTGGCCGGCTGATCACCGAGCCGTGCGCGTGCGGGCGCAGCACCGCTCGCATCGCCGGCCTGCGCGGCCGGCTCGACGACATGCTGATCGTGCGCGGGGTCAACCTGCACCCCTCGCACGTGGAGCATCTGCTGCTCGGCGTGGAGGGGGTCGCGCCGCACTACCGGCTCCTGCTCGACCGCCCGGGGCCGCTGGACGAGGTGACGCTGGAGTGCGAGCCCGCCGGCGAGCTCGATCGTCAAGAGCTCGCGGCGCGGATCGCGGGGCGCCTGCGCGAGCACACCGGACTGCGGATCGACGTCCGGGTGCTCGATCCCGGGAGCGTCCCGCGCAGCGAGGGCAAGGCGGTGCGGGTGGTCGACCGGCGCGCTGGTTGATGCCATTTTGGGGCGCTGGGCGCACCCAAATGGCGTCAGCCGGAACCCGCTGAGCGCGCGTGCTGGCGGATCTCGCTCGGGGTCACCCCGTACGCGCGCTTGAACAGACGCGAGAAGTGCGCCGCGTCCGAGAAGCCCCACCGGAACGCGATCTCGGTCACCGAGCCGCCGTTCGGCTGCTGGAGGTCCTCAATGCAGCGGGTCAGGCGCTCGCGGCGCACCAGGCCGGCCACCGACTCGTCCGCGTCCTCGAACAGCGCGTGAAGCGCCCGGATCGACATCGCATAGGCCCGGGCGATCGAGCCTGGGCCGAGCGCAGTGTCCTGAAGATGGGTGCGCACGTACCGGCGGATCTCCGCGCGCATGGCGGCCCGAGTGCTCGCACGGCTGGCCGGGAGCGTCGGCTCGACCGCCCCGCGCAGGAGCTCGAGCGCGGCGGTCGCCGCGGCGGCCTGGGCCGCCCCGTCGAGCTGCGGCAGCTCGGCGACCAGCGCGTTCATGAACCGGACCAGCAGGCGCGCCGGACCGCTGCGGTCGAGCGGCGGGAACGCGTCCTGCTCCCCCAGCCGGGGGCACACGGCCAGCACCCGGTCGCGTGGAAACAGCAGTGTCCGCTTGTAGAACGGCTCGATGATCTCGACCTCGGTCGGCGCCAGGCTGTCCCACAGGACCACGTCGCCCGCGGTCAGCGCCAGCTGGCGCCCGCCCTCGCGAACGAGCTCCACGCCCTTGCCCACGAACTGAAAGCCGACGATGTCCTCCTTGGCCCGCCGCTCGAGGTCAGCCTCGATCTCCGCCCTGCCCCGATGCCCGAGGAACGGGGCCGCGGCGCAGTCGACCAGGCTCAGCTCCCCGAACCTGCGGCGGGTGACGGCGGCGCGGAAGTCGGGTGGCGTGCGCGGCGTGGCGCGCACGTCGAAGGCGAGATGGGTGGCGGCCAGGACCTCCGACCATTCGTCGAGGCGGCGGGAGGGAACGCCGGCGGTCACCCGCCAGCGCTCGGCACCGTTCGTGGTCTCGGCCGTATCCGTAGCGCTCACCATCGGTCTTTCTCCCTCCTCACGAGCCTGAGCTCGCCACCGCCCTGCCGGGCACCGCCCGCCGGCCGGCGCCCGCCTATGGTAATCAGCCCGCGCCGCCGCCGACAACCTGCGCCCGGTGCCTACTGCGCGCGTGCCGGCAGGCTCGCCCGCAGTGCGAGGACGCGCGCGGCCGCCTGCTGGGCGCCGGAACGGCTGAGCTGCCCGGCGGCGATCGCCGCGGCGATGGCGTGAAGGACCGACAGGCCACCCGAGGGATCGTCGTCGCCGTCGATCGCCGAGCAGATGATCAGGTCCGCGCCCGCCCGAGCCGCGAGCAGGCCGCGCTGGGCCAGCGTGCCGAACCGGGTCAGGGCGGCCGCGCTCAGCGTGTCCGTGATCGTCACGCCCCGGTAGCCCAGCCGCTCGCGCAGCTCACCCTGGATCACCCGAGCCGACAGGCCCGCCGGCAGATCCGGGTCGAGCGCGGGATACACGGCCCACGAGGTCATCACGAGCTTCACGCCGGCGGCGATGGCGGTCCGGTACGGAGCCTCGTCGACGCCTCGGATCGTGTCGAGCGACAGGTCGAGCGTGACCGGGCGCGAGTCGGTGTCCTGAGTGCGCGTCGCCGCGCCCAGGCCGGGGAAGTGCTTGGCGGTGGCGGCGACGCCGAGCCGCTGCTGTGCCGCGATGAACGCGCCTGCGAGCCGCGCGACCTCGCTGGGGTCGCTGCCATAGGAGCGGTGGAACTGGTCGATGAAGTTCCCTGAACCGCGCAGCACGTCCAGCACCGGCGCCAGGTTGGCGTTCGCACCGGCCGCAAGAAGCGATCGGGCCGCGTCCACACCCGCCTGGGATGCGGTCGTGACCGGCTCGCTGCTCTCGCCGATGTCGCGCTCGGACAGCAGGCTCGGCGCGGGCAGTCGCCGCACCTCGCCTCCCTCCTGGTCGGTGAGGACCAGCAGCGGTAGGTGGAGCGGGCTCGCGAGGCTGGCCCGCTGAAGCTCCCCCGCCACCACGTCCACCTGAGCGGCGCTCGCCACGTTGGGGCCGAAGAGGATCACCCCGGCCGCCTCGCCGCGGCGGATCACATCGAGCAGCGACGCCGGCGGGTTGAGGCCCGAGTACGCGTAGATCACGCGCTCGCCCGCGAGCTGGTCGACCGACAGCCGCGGCCCGGGAGCGGGGCCGGCGCCGGGCCGCGTTTCGCGCTGTCGCGCAACGGGCTGCGTGGCGGCCAGCGCGCGTCGCGTGCCGGCGCTCCCGCCGAGCTGCCCGACCGCCATCACGATCAGCGCCACCAGGCCTGCGAGCACGGCGAGCGCAACCGCCCGGCGCCGCAGATAAACCGCCCGCATGTCCCGGGCGCGTCGCCTCGGTGGGCGACGCTCCGCGCCGCGTCCGAATCGCCGGCGCTCCATCGCCGAGATGCTATGCCGCTCTAGTCGACCGCCATCACGACGATCGTCGCGTCATCCTGGAGCGGCTCGCGCCAACAGTCTGTGACCGCCTGCTGAATCGCCATCGCGGTCGACGCCGCGGTCGGGCTTTCCGCTCGCTCGAGGGCGAGTCTGAGTCCGTCGACGCCGAACGTGCCACCACCTTCCACCTGCCGGTCGACGATGCCGTCGGTGACGAGGATCAGGCGCTCGCCCGCCCGCAGCTGTCGTTTTGTGAGCTTGAACTTCGGCGTGTTGCCGATCCCCAGCGGTGGATGCTCGGGGCTTTCGAGCTGGTCGAGGTTGCCGTCCTCGTCGACCAGATACGGCGGCGGGTGCCCGCAGTTGGCCCAGGTCAGCATCGCGGTGGCGGCGCGCCAGCGGGCGAAGATCGCGGTGACGTAGAAGTCTTCGTTGTCGAGGCGCCGGACGGTTTCGTGCACGGCGACGAGCGCCTCCTCGAGGTCGTGGCCGCTGCGGCGGGCCGCGCGCAGCGCGCCGAGCGCGGCCGCTCCCAGCCCGGCCGCGGTCGGTCCCGTGCCCGCGGCATCGGCGATCGCGATCCAGGCGCCGTCGCGGTTCTCGACGAAGTCGAACCAGTCTCCGCCGACCTCGTAGCTGGGCAGCAGCCCGCCCGCCAACTGGGCGCCTGCGATCCGAGCGATGCGGGGCGGGAACAGGTTCTGTTGGACCTCGGCGGCCGGCGTCGTGGGCTTGCGTCGCCTGGCCGCCTCGATGTAGTCCGTGTAGTCGTTGGCCAGTTCGAGGGCCGCGGCGCCCTGCTTGGCGATGTCGGCAAGCTCGGTGAGCGGGACGCCCAGGCACACCAACACCGCGATCACCCGCCCGCGCAGCCAGAGCGGCTCGGTGACGCAACCGGGAAGCTGCCGCTGAAGGCGCTCCTGGAACTCGACCAGCCCTTCGGGAACGATCTCGGGACCGAGCGCCGGCGGATCGTCGAGACGGTCGGGGAACTCCTCGGAGCCGGCGAGGCGAAGCAGGTGCGAGCCGTCGATGTCGACGACGTACAGAGCGACGGCGACGCCGGCAACCCGCCTAACCTCGGCCACGAGCTGGTCGGCAACCAGATGCGGCGGCACCTCGTCGAGCACGCGGGTGACCTCCACGCTCAGAGGGGCCTGGCGGCCGAGCTGGCCCGGCGCGCGGAACGGCATGGTCGCGACTCGCGCGCTCGCGCGCGCGGCTAGACCCGGATCTGCCTCCTCGAGCTCGGCCAGAGCATGGTCGAGAGCCTGCCGTGTGGGGAAGTGGCGATACAGGGTCGAGCGGCCGACCTTGGCCGCGGAGGCCAGCTCCGCCATCGTGACGCGCCGATCGCCCGCGAGTGTCCGGGCCGCGTCCAGAATCCGCTGCCGGCTGGCCGCCGCGTCGGCCCGCATCGAGCTCGAGCCGGGGCCGGGCTCGGAGCGGTCCTCAGATGCGCGCGCCGATTCGGCCATCGCCTGACTTGTAGCACTCCGGCTCCGCTGCGCCGCTCACCGCAACGCGATTTCGTCCCGGTTTGACTCAGCTTGTCTCACACTCGTTGCCCGGATCGGGATTATCGGCCCATTGGGTGGGGTACGCCGGTACACAGTGTCCCACCTGTGGGAATAAGCCCTACGGAGAGCAGGAGAGGAGAACAGGAGAATGGCCGACGCACCGCAGACCGGAGAGGTTCGCGTGTCGGAGGCGCCGCAGGCCTCGCTGGCCGAGCTCGTCAAGCAGCTCTCCGAGCAGACCTCGCGCCTGGCGCGCCAGGAGGTCGAGCTGGCCAAGGCCGAGCTCACGGAGAAAGGCAAGCGCGCCGGACTCGGCGCGGGCATGTTCGGCGGAGCGGCGATGTTCGGGTTCTACGCGCTCGGCGCTTTGGTCGCGGCCGCGATCCTCGGGCTCGCCACCGCGGTAGCCGCGTGGCTGGCCGCGCTGATCGTGACCGCCGTGCTGGGCGCCACCGCCGGGCTGCTGGCGCTCCTGGGCAAGAGCAACGTCGAGCAGGCGACCCCACCGGTACCCGAGCAGACCACCGAGAGCGTGAAGGAGGACGTCCAATGGGCGAAGACCCGGGCGCAGGCAGCGCGGCAGTGACGGGGACGCAGGCGTCGGATG
The DNA here is from genome assembly GCA_963818675.1 of uncultured Solirubrobacterales bacterium. Classification (GTDB taxonomy): domain Bacteria; phylum Actinomycetota; class Thermoleophilia; order Solirubrobacterales; family Solirubrobacteraceae; genus Palsa-465. Next base: position 3,216,087 of record CAWFTE010000002.1, on the reverse strand, counting down.
ACGCCGCCGCGGGGACCCGCGACCCCGAGGAGATTCAGCGCGAGATCGAGCAGACGCGCGAGCAGCTAGGGGACACGGTCGAGGCGCTGGCGCAGAAGGCCGACGTCAAGGCGCAGGCCAAGCAGAAGCTCGAGGACACGAAGGAGACGGTGTCCCAAAAACGGGAGCAGCTGCTGGGGAAGGCCAGGGAATCCACGCCGGACAGCGCGACATCGGCTGCCGCACAGGCCTCGCAGAAGGCGCAGGAGAACCCGGTGCCACTCGCCGCGCTCGGAGGACTGGCGATCGGCTTCCTCATCGGCAGGCTTACGCGGCGATAGGGGGCATGCGCGGAGATGGCTACTGACGCTTCTCAGCAGGGCCGCGGTAGGCGCGGTGGCGCTCCCAGCAAGCCCACCAAGTTACGCAAGCGCTCCTGGTTCGGCGTGCTCAAGCGCACGATCACGGAATTCAAGGCCGACAACATCACCGACTGGGCGGCGGCGCTCACCTACTACGGGGTGCTGGCGATCTTCCCGGCGATCCTCGCGCTTGTGTCGATCCTCGGGCTCGTGGGCCCCTCCGCCACCCAGCCGCTGATCTCGAACCTGGGCAAGATCGCCCCCGGCCCGGCGCACCAGATCGTCACCAGCGCGATCAAGAACCTCCAGCACAGCCGCGGCGCGGCCGGAACGCTCTTCATCGTCGGCATCGCCGCTTCGGTATGGTCGGCGTCCGGCTACATCGCCGCGTTCATGCGGGCCTCCAATGCGATCTACGACATCGAGGAGGGACGCCCGATGTGGGTGAGCCTTCCCGTGCGGCTCGCCGTGACGGTGGTGCTGCTGGCGCTACTGGCGATCAGCGCGGTCGCCGTCGTGCTGACCGGAGGTCTCGCTCAGCAGGTCGGCAAGGTGCTGGGGATCGGCGGCAGTGCGGTGACGATCTGGGACATCGCCAAGTGGCCGGTGCTGCTGCTGGTCGTCAGCCTCATGTTCTCGATCCTGTACTGGGCGGCGCCGAACGTCAAGCACCCGGGCTTTCGCTGGCTGAGCCCCGGCGGCGTGTTCGCGGTCGTGGTGTGGGTGATCGTCTCGGGCGCGTTCGCGTTCTACGTCGCGAACTTCTCGTCCTACAACAAGACCTACGGCGCCCTGGCCGGCGTGATCATCTTCCTCGTCTGGCTGTGGATCTCCAATATCGCCGTCCTGCTCGGCGCCGAGTGGAACGCCGAGCTCGAGCGCGCGCGGGTGATCGAGGCGGGACATCCGGCCGACGAGGAGCCGTTCGTCAAGCCACGCATGGACAAGGCCTGGAAGCGCTAGGTGCCACGGACATGACCAAGATCCTGTTCCTCCCCTTCAGCGTGATCGGCGGCTTCCTCGCCGGCAAGATCGCGACGACCGTCTTCGAGCGGATCTGGCGGCTGGTCGACGACCAGACCTCGCCGGAGCCCGAGCAGCGCGCGGTCAAGTGGCCCAAGCTCATCCTCGCGCTCGCCCTCGAGGGCGCGATCTTCCGCACGGTGAGGGGCGGGGTCGACCGCGGATCGCGCGAGTTGTTCACCCGCTTGACCGGGAGCTGGCCGGGAGACGAGTCGGCTCCCGGTTGACGAAACGCGGCGGTTGGCTCTAGGGTTCGCCGCCGTGAAATCTGCGCGCTCGAAAGCAGTCCTCGGCTGGGTCCTCGCAGTGGGTGTCTTGGCGGTCGCCGCCCCGGCGGCGCTGAGCGCCGTCGCCGGCGGCTATTCGGGCAAGACCGCCCAGGGTGAGAACGTCACGTTCAGATTCTCCGGCGGGGCGGTCCGCAAGTTCACCATCGTGATCCGCGACAAGTGCCCCGACGGTCACATCCTCCGCATCACCGAGCACTACCCGCTCATGAAGGTGCGGAGGGGGCGGTTCGGCGGCACGTTCGTCCCGACGGGCGGACATCGAGGCGAGCAGCAGAAGCTGAGCGGGAGGGTCTTCCGGCGCCGGATCACCGGCTCGCTCGCCGACACGAGCTACAGCCACCGCGAGGGCGCGCTGTGCCACGGCCGGACCGGCTATAGCGCCCGGCACGTCTAGACAGTCGCCGGACCAATCGGTGCGCATGTACCCGGGCCCCGAGGGGTAGGGCGAGAGTGTCACCGAACGCGACCGGAGGAGCAATGCCACAGGCGAAGGCCGACCGGGCCGCCGCAGCCAAGAAGGGTGCGGCTACCCGCGAGCGCAACCGCAAGAAGGAGCAGTCAGAGACCGCCGGCAAGAAGGCGGCCTCCACCCGCCAGGGCAGGGCCGCCTCGAAGGCGGCCGATCAGGCACGTGGCGCCGCCGGCGGGATTTTCAGCGCCGGCAAGAAGGCGGCCTCCGCCGCCGGTTCGGCCGCCAAGCAGGCCGGCAAGGCGGCGGGCACCCGCGCCCGCGCCTCGGGCAACAGCCGTAAGAAGTGAGCTCGGCGGCCCGCGGTCATGGCCGGCCCTCGGCCATGACCGCGGTCGCCTGAGACGCGGCCGCCTGAGACGCGGCCGCCTGAGACGCGACCCTGATGCCGGTACGGGGGCGCCGCGTGAGTAGCACGAGGCCGATGCCTGCGCCGGCGAGCGACAGCGCGGCGATCACCCACGATGCGCGCTCGTACACGTGCAGCACGGCTGCGGGCGAACGAGGCGAGTCGAGGATGGCGATGAGGATGGCGACACCGATCGCCAGCCCGATCTGACGCAGCATGTTGATCACGGCCGAGCCCGTGGCGAAGGAGTGCGGCGGCAGCGACGAGGCGCCGGTGGCCATCAGCGTGGGGAGCGTGAGGCCGACGCCGATCCCAGTCAGGATCATCCCCCCGAGCATCTCGCCGACGTAGTTCGGGGCAAGCCCCAGGGCCAGCGCCCACCAGCGGGCGCCGGCGGCGAATATCGCCGAGCCGACGAGCCGGTCGCGCTGGAGCTACGGTGCGCCGCGGGGCACTCGGTGACCCCCGGCGAGCTGGACCTCGCCCAGCGCCGGCCGCGCGGGCGGGGCGCCACTTAGGACGGCGCACGCATCGCGAAGGGCCTGTGACGAGCCAGGCGATCGCGCGCCTGGACCTGGTCCAGACCCGGGGGCTCACTGATAGCGTCGAGCCGTGGCGGGACCGTTTGCTGACGCCGAGCTCGCTGCGTTGATGGCGCTGCCCGCGGCCGTCTCCGCGGAGCAGGCCGAGCCGGATGTGGCCGCGTTGCGCGAGGGGATCGCGCAGCGTGCGCGGGCAGCCTGGAGTCCCACGACCGCGTCTGCCGCCGGCTGGCGGCCGGGTCCGATGCATCCGTGCTCGCCGTCGACTATCGGCTTGCGCCCGAGCACCCCTGGCCGGCATCCGTGGATGACGCCGTGGACACGCTTCGGTGGGTTGCTCGCGCGCCGGCGGAGCTGCATCTCGGAGGGGCGGTGGCCGTCGCGGGCGACAGCGCCGGAGGGACGCTCGCGGCGCTGGCGTGCCTGCGCCTGCGCGACGGGCACCCCGAGGCGCTTCCTGACCTGCAGCTCCTCGTATACGCCAACACCGATCTGACCGGTGGACATCCATCGATGCGCGAGAAGGCGGCTGGGTACGGATTGGACGCCGCGACTGTGCGCTTCTTCAACACCCAGTGGGTATCCGACGAGCGCCGATGGTCGGACCCAGGCGTGAGCCCGTTGCACGCGCCTGATCTCGACGGGTTGCCCTCAGCGGATCGCCGCCGACCTGCGTCACGCGCTCGTGCACGCTCGCGCCGGTCGGTCGTGAGCCGAGGTCCTCGTCGCGCCCGGCGCTCGCCCCCGCGATCAGCTGGTCCATCGAGGGTCCGGCGAGCAGCCGCGGCGGCGATGGATCGGCGGCCGCCTCGGCCGCGATGCGGTCGAGGTCGTAGCGGGCCTTCGCACCGACCACGACGGTGTTGCCGCTCCGGCCGACCAGGCTCCAGATCCGCGGATAAGCCGAGGCCAGGGCGGCGCCAACCACCCGCGCCGCCGCCCCCACCCGGTTGTCGATGACGTTGACGAGCGCCAGCGGCGCCACGCGCGCGATGTCGCGAAGCGCCTCTACGGTGACCAAGCGCGGCGGCACGGCCGCCCCGAGGAACGCGTCGACCACCACGGCGTCCCAACTGGCGTCGGGCTGAGCGGCAACGTAGGCGCGCCCGTCGGTGCACCGCACCCGCAAGCCGGGCGCTCGGCGCAGGCCCATGTATGCGCGCGCGAGCGCGAGTACGTCGGGGTCCACCTCGCACACCTCCTGAAGCCCGCCCGGGTCACTCGCCGCCATCGCACGCGGCAGGGCGCAGGCGCCTCCTCCCACATGCACGATCCGGCGCGCCCGGGCCGCGCGGAGCACCAGGCGCATCCACCGCATGTAGTCGAACTCGAGGTGGGAGACGTCCGCAAGGTCGACGTAGGACGCGTCCATATCATCCTGGCGCAGCAGCCGGCCCGAGGGCCGGCGGGGGTCGCGCTCGACCCTCAGAGCCCCCTTCCGGGCGATGATTGTCGGGACCGAGCGCCTACGCGCCATCCTGACAGCCTAGGGGCCCCCCGGGCGATAAACGGACTCGCCGGTCCGCTACCATGGCCGGCGTGGCCGACATGCCCACGCATCGATCGCAGCCCGAGGGGCTCGACCGCGCAACGATGATCGTCGCCGGCGTCGTTTTGCTGGGGGCGATCATGTCGATCCTCGACACGACGGTGGTCAACGTCGCCGTCGATCACCTGGCGGTCGCGTTCCACTCCAAGCTGACCACGATCCAGTGGGTCATCACCGGGTACACACTGGCGCTCGCGGCCGTCATCCCGGTCACCGGCTGGGCGGCCGACAGGTTCGGCACCAAGCGCATCTACATGTGGTCGCTCGTGCTCTTCACCCTCGGGTCCGTGCTGTCGGGCCTGGCGTGGAGCGCGGCTTCGCTGATCCTGTTCCGGGTGCTCCAGGGCATCGGCGGCGGGATGATCATGCCGGCGGTCATGACGATCATGACCCAGAAGGCCGGTCCTCACAGAATGGGCCGCGTGATGGGCGTGCTCGGCGTTCCGATGCTCCTCGCGCCGATCCTGGGCCCCATCCTCGGTGGCTGGCTGGTCGACGACGTTTCGTGGCGCTGGATCTTCTTCATCAACCTGCCGATCGGCATCGTCGCGTTCATCCTCGCGCTCGTCGTGCTCGAGCCAGATCAGGCACAGCCCGCCCACCGCCTCGACTGGCTCGGCATGCTGCTGCTCTCCCCCGGACTCGCGGTGTTCATCTTCGGCCTGGCCGAGTCTTCGACGTACGGCTTCGGCTCGCTGCGATCCTGGGGTCCGACGCTCGTCGGCGTGCTGCTGATCGCGGCCTGGTTCATACACAGCTGGCGCGCGCGGAACCCGCTCATCGACCTTCGGACGTTCTCCCACACGCGAGCGGGTGCGGCAGCGGGGATGTTCCTCCTGTTCGCCATCTCGGTGTTCGGGTCGATGCTGCTCGTCCCTCTCTACTACCAGTCCGCGCGCGGCGCGTCCGCGCTCGACGCCGGCCTGCTCGTCGCGCCGGGCGGCCTCGGCGCGATGCTCCTGATGCCCCTTGCGGGCCGCCTGACCGACCGTTACGGCCCCACGTGGTTGCCTGCCACCGGCCTTCCGCTCGTGGCCATCGGAATGGTCCCATTCGTGTTCGTGGGGCCGCACACCTCCTACGTCCTCTTGTGCAGCGCCAACTTCGTCCAGGGCCTGGGAATGGGACTGGCGATGATGCCGAACATGACGGCCGCCATGCAGGCGGTCCCGCCGGCCGCCATCGCGCGGACGAGTACCGCGATGAACATCATCCGCCAGACCGGCGCCTCGATCGGCACCGCCGTGCTGTCGGTGATCCTCGCCTCGGCGATAACGAGCAATCTCAGCGCGACCCTTGGCAGCCACGCTTTGGGCTCGCGCTCCGGCGGGATCGGCGCCCTCCAACACCTCCCCGCGGCTGCGCACGCGGCCATCGCCAGGCCCCTGGCCGACGCCTTCGCCTCGACGTTCGTCTGGGCGCTTGTGCTGATCCTCGTCGCTCTGATACCTGCCGTCGGAATGGCGCTGTCAGGGTGGCGTCGCCCCCTCGCCGCACCCGCCGCGGCTCAGCCGGTAGCGCTCGAGTAGGCCCTCGCCTGCTCCCTGCGTCAGGCGCCCGCCGCCAGGGCCGCGACCTCGCGGACTTCGCAGCGGATCGCTGCCGGGACCCCCGCGGGCCCGGTCCCGCCGCCGAAGCGCTCGGCCATCGCCCGCGCGTCCTCCTCGGTCTCCCACACTGTCAGCGACAGACCCCTGCCGTCCTCGTTGCCGGTCAGCCACGTTCCTGACCGGAACCCCGGGAGCTGGGAGATCGAGGGCACGATTCGTTCGCAGAGCATCCGGATTCCGTCCTCGCGGTCGACGCCGGCTACGTCGACCTCGATCAGCACTGCATGCATGTCGGCTCCTTCCTGCCGGCGGGGTGCCTCGGCTCGGGCTGGATGGTCATTTGCGTCACCGTACCGTGGCGAACGGCGACGCCAGCCCCTCGGGCCGCGGTGCGTCAGACTTCTCAGCGTCGACTGGCTCGTGACGGGAGGATCTGATGGCGGAGGCAGTCCTGGAGAACGGCGTGCCGGTCACGGCGGGATGGTTCGTGCTGGGCGTGCGCGATGCCCGCTGGCGGCACAACAGAATGCGCTCGGTGTGTCGTTTTGGCGGCGAGGGCGAGGCACATTTCGAGGACCTCGGAGTCAGCATGTACTGGTTGCAGCCGGGACAGCCGATGTCGCTCTATCACCATGAAGCCGGTCAGGAGGACTTCCTGGTCCTCGCCGGCGAGTGCGTACTGCTCATCGAAGGAGAGGAGCGTCCGCTTCAGGCCTGGGACTTCGTGCATTGCCCACCTCGGACTGCCCATACCATCGTAGCGGCGGGTGAACGACCGTCGCTTGTGTTAGGCGTCGGGGCACGCAAGGAGAAGGGCAGCGCACGCTACCCGGTCGAGCCCGTCGCGATCGCCCACGGCGCGGGGGTGCCCGACGAGGCAACCACGGCGCCCGAGGTCTACGCCTCCTTCGGTGACCCCACGCCTGGCCCAGCGCCCGACGCTTTCTCGCACTGTGCTGAGGGCTGACCCGGCGGCGCACCTGGATCAGGTAGGGCGATCAGACGCGCACGCGCCGGGCATGCAGCGCCGCGTAGATCGGGCGGCACGCCTCGGCAACGGCGGCGTCGTGCTCGGAGAGGTTCGTCTCCCGGGGGCGCCAGGGCTGAAATCCGGCAGAGGACCAGACGGCGGCGTACCAGTGCGGCGCCCACACGCCGTCGGTGGGGCGTGGGCCCGGCGGCCAGGAGAGCATCCGGGCGGTGAACGGGATGCCCAGCCATTCGCAAAGCCAGCGCAGGTGGCTCTCGGGCGCACGCAGGAAGTCGCCCGCCTCGAGGATCGGCACCTCGATGTCGTGCTCATCCCACAGCTCGAGCAGCCACCCTTGTTGGGGTAGGCCGATGTCTTCCGGCGCGCAGGTCGCTCGCGCGCGCACGTACGAGGCCACGACCTCGGCCGGGTCGCGAATGAGCAACACGTTCCGGAAGCGCAAAGTCCAGTCCAGGTCCATGTCGCGGAACACGTGGTGTGCCATGTGCTTGGCGTAGTGGACCCGGCACCCGGGCGGCAGCGGCGCGCATAGCTCGGCGATGACGGTTGCGAGCTCAGTCGACTGCGAGGCTATGACCGACTCGCGCGCCGGGTGGTCGATACCGGTGCGAGCCAGATAGGCCGCGTACAGCGGCTCGTCGACGACAACCGCGTCGGTGCGGTTTTCGAACGCGCGCATTACCGCCGTCGAGATGTTTCGCGGTCCGGACCACATCGCCACGCGCACGGTCATCACGGCGCGACGCGTGCCGCGACGTCGGCGTCGACGAGCTCGCGGTACAGCGTCTGGAGTCGCGCGACCATCGGTCCGCGACGCCCCTCGCCGATCGTGCGGCCGTCGACCGACCGGACCGGCACGACGCCCGCGAAGGTACCGGTGACAAACGCCTCGCGGGCCGAGTAGACGTCGGTGAGGCTGAACGTCGTCTGCCGCGCGCGAATGCCGTTGGCCCGGCAGATCTCGAGTACGTTGGCGCGTGTGATCCCGGCCAGGCTGTAGCGCCCATCGGAGGTCAGCACCTCCGGCGCATCGTCGGGTCCGACGACCACGAAGAAGTGAGTCGAATTGCACGTCGCCACGAACCCGTGAGGGTCGAGCATCAGCGCCTCGTCGGCGCCGGCGGTATAGGCCTGGATGCAGGCCACGATGTCGTTGAGCTTCGAGTGGGCATTGAGCTTCGGGTCGAGCGTGTCCGGGGCGGCACGACGCACGTGCGTGGTGAACAGCGTGATGCCCTCGGTCACCGTCACCGGCAAGGGCTCCTTGTGCTCGGCGATGATCACCACGGTCGCAGGCCCAATCGTCACGCGCGGATCCTGATACGGGGTGCGCTTGGCCCCGCGAGTGACCATCAGCCGCACGTGCACGCCGTCGGTCATGTCGTTGGCCCGCAACGTCGCGTAGATCGCCTCGGTCAGCTCGCGGCGGCTGCGGCCGACATCGAGCATGATCGCCTTCGCGCCCTCGAACAGGCGGTCGAGGTGGCGCTCCAGGAAGGCGGGATGGCCCGAGCGCACGCGCATGCCCTCCCACACCCCGTCGCCGAGCACGAACCCCGCATCGAACACCGACACAACCGCCCGCTCGCGCGGCACCAACTCGCCATTGACCCACACGAGGATGCGCTCGTTGCGCGCGTCCTCCTCGAAGTCATGCGTGCCGTGCGCCATGGCGCGAAGCCTACGGGCCGCCCGTAGATCGCGTGCTCGGGGCGGCGCTCGGTGGCCTCGCTCAGAGGCCGATGAGCGCGCCGACGGTCGCAGTCCGGTCAACCGGCAGGCGGAACGTGTCGATCGGGCTGGCGGCATTGCGCGCCATCGCCACGAACAGCAGCTTGCGCCACCGACTCATCCCCGAGTGCTCTGTCGGAGTGATGGTGATTCGCGAGACGAAGTAGGAGGCGTGCTCGAGATCGAGGTTGCGCTCCAGCTGCCCGCGTTTGCGAGCCAGGGCGAGCGCCGCCGGGACGTCCGTCGTGTCACGGTAACCGGCGCGCAGCGTGGTGTGCCGGATCTTGAACAGGCCACCGCCGAGCGTCTCGGTGACGAGCTGGTCGTCGGGATCGACGTGCGGGATGCTGACCGGTTCCACGGACACGATCAGCACCTTCTCGTGGAAGATCCCGTGGTGCTCGACATCGGCCCGGAGCGCCAGCGGCGTGGTGTTCTTGCTCGGGCTGAGATAGACCGCAACGCTCCGCACGCGGTGGATCGGCGGATCGCTCATCCGGACCCGGTAGAGGAAATCGTCCAGCGGCCCCTCTTCCTCGGTGCGGTTATCGGTGACGATCTCGCGTCCTCGCCGCCACGTGACCATCACAATCGCGGTGACGAGACCCACGCAGAGGGGGATCCACGCCCCATGCCCGATCTTGCTCACGTTCGCAGTGAAGAATGAAACCTCGACGGTGAGGAACACGCTGCCAATCAACGCCACCTTCCACTTGGCCATGTGCCAAAGTGCGCGCGCCACTGCGAGGAACAGGATCGTATCGAGCACGAACGTGCCGGTTACGGCCACGCCATAGATGGTCGCGAGCCGCCCCGAGTGCTGGAAGACGAGGATCAGGGTGGTGACCCCAACCGCCAGTATGAAGTTGATCACCGGGACGTAGATCTGACCTTCGAGCTCAGACGTGTGCGAGATCTTCAGCCGCGGCAGGAAGCCGAGCTGGACGGCTTGGCGGACGATCGAGAACGAGCCGGTGATCGCCGCTTGGGAGGCGATGATCGTCGCGATCGTGGCCAGGAACACCATCGGGATCCGGCCCGCTTGCGGGACCAGCAGGTAGAACGGGTTTCTGATCGCGTCGGGATGGGCGAGGATCAGTGCGCTCTCGCCGAGGTAACAGAGGAGCACCGCCGGAAACACGATCCCGAACCAGGTTCGGCGAATCGGTGCTGCGCCGAAGTGCCCGCGATCCGCGTAGAGCGCTTCCGCCCCGGTCAGAGCCAGCACAACGGAGCCGAGGGTGAGGAAGGCGGCACCGCCGTGATCGACCATGAAACGCGCCGCCCACGTCGGCGAGAGGCCCTGGAGAACACCTGGATGGGCGATGACCTGGCGAGCGCCAAGGGCTCCGATCACCACGAACCAGACAAGGATCAGCGGGCCGAACAGCCAGCCGACGGCGCGCGTGCCGCGCCTCTGGATCGCGAACAGCGCGACCAGGATCGCGAGGGATATCGGCACCACCAGGTGAGCCAGGCTCGGCGAGTCCACCTTCAGCCCCTCCACGGCCGAGGTGACCGAGATCGCCGGCGTGATCATCCCATCGCCGAAGAACAGGCCGGCGCCAAAGATGCCAAGCGTCACCAGGAGCGCGGTGCGAGCCACCCGCTTGCGCTGGATCAGCGCGGCGAGCGCCATCCCCCCGCCATCGCCGCGGTTGTGCGCGCGCATCAGAAACCCGGCGTACTTGATCGACACGACGATTGTCAGAGACCAGAAGATCAGCGACACGACTCCGTAGACGCCGGCGGCGGTCGCGCGCGCGGCATCCGCGTGCTGCATGAAGATCACCTGCTCGGTGTACAGAGGGCTCGTGCCGAGATCGCCGTAGACGACACCGAGGGCTCCGAGCGCCAGCACGACGCGGCCGGCATGCGCGACCACGTCGCGATCTTCGTCGGCGGCGGCGATTTGCGCGCGCCCGGCGACCCGGGCCGGCTTGGCGGGCGCCACTGGCCAATAGCCGAGCTTGTGCGCGGCCTCGTTGAACGTGCGGCGCACGGCGGCCGGCGAAACCTCGCCGTTGCCGTTCTTCGTTGCGGGGGTGTCCTTGTGCGCCGCCTCGTGGAGGCTGCGGCGCCCGTGCGACGGTGTCACCTCTGCCTCCCCTAGGCGAGCTGCCCTGAGACCAGCGCCGGGCGCAGCCCCAGCAGTCGTAGGTCGGTCATCAGGTCCGTGACTTCGCTCTGCACGGCCTCGCCGGGGGGGCCCGGCACCTCAACGCGCAGAAGCAGCGCGCCGCGATCAGAGCCGTTGACCCGTTCTCGGGAAAGCAGCGCTCGCCCACCGTTCATCCGGTCGGCCAGCCACGCGCGCAGCTCAGGCGTCAGAAAGGCGGGTCTTTCCAGGCGAATGAGTACCTCTGCCACACGTGGAGATTGGCAGCGGCGGGGCAAGGACTCCATGGGTGGAAGTCCCTATCTTGAGGGCGGGTATCGGCTAGGGCTGGATCAGGCCCCGGCGGATCGCGTACCGCGTCAAGTCGGCGACGTTACGCATGCCAAGCTTGCCGAGAATGTTCGCGCGGTGATGATCGACGGTCTTGCGGCTGATCACCAGCTCCTCGGCGATCCGGTCGCTGCTTTGGCCCTCGGCGATCAGCTTGACGACCTGTAGCTCCCGGGGTGTCAGCGGATCCTCCGGCGCCGTCTCGCCCCGCCTGGCCTGCTCTAGATACTCGCGGACCAGCGCCGTCACCGCGTTCGGGTACAGGAACGACTCGCCCCGCATGGCGGCGCGGCATGCATCGATCAGGTCGCGGTTGGCGGAGGACTTCAGCACGTATCCGGACGCCCCCGCCTTGAGCGCCTCGAAGAAGTACTGCTCGTTGTCGTGGACCGACAGGATCAGCACGCGCAGGTCGCCGCGGCGCCGGCGAAGCTCGGCCGTGGCCTGCAGGCCGGTCAGTCGCGGCATCGACACGTCGAGGATCGCTAGATCGATGTCGCCCGCCAGCGTCCTCTCCACCGCCTCCATCCCGTCCTGCGCCTCCGCGACCACCTCGATGTCCGGCTCGCCGTCCAGCACGGCACGGAGCCCGCTGCGCACGACGGCGTGATCGTCGGCCAGCAGTACCCGTGTCTTCAGGGGCGTTGGCACGCTCTCCGGCTATGAGGTCGAAACCGTGAGAACGATCTCGGTTCCGCGGTGCGCGCCCGGACCGATCTCGAGCTGCGCGTCGATCACCAACGCCCGCTCGCGCAGCCCGCGCAAGCCGCGTCCGGTCGCGCCTGCCGGCAGCCCGCGCCCGTTGTCGCTCACGCGTAGCACGACGTGGCCGTCCTCACGCTTCAGGGCGACCAACACCTCGGTTGCGGCGGCGTGACGCAGCACGTTGGTCAACGCCTCCTGGGCCGTCCGGTAGATGACGAGCTCCACCTCGGGCGAGAGGTCGGGCAGGTGCCAGTCGAGCTCCCGATGGACTCGCAAGCCGCGCTGTCGGTCGACCCGTGCGCACAGTGCGATCAGCGCGTTCACCAGGCCGAGATCGTCGAGCGCCTCAGGTCGCAGCTCGCGCCCGATCCGCCGCACGTCCACAAGGCTGCGCAGAGCGGTTTCTCCGATGTCCACCAACGCTTCGTTCTGCGAGCCGGGGTCGCCCGCCGCCCGCTCGGCTCGCAGTGCGATCGCCGTCAGCGTCTGACCCACCTCGTCGTGCAGCTCCCGAGCGATCCGGATGCGCTCGCTCTCCTGGGCGGCCAGGACACGCCGGCCGCTCTCGCGCCGCTCACCCTCCAGCCGGTCGAGCATGTCGTTGAGCGCGCGAGCGAGCGCGAGCACCTCAGCGCCCGCGCTCTCGAAGGACTCGGCACGACGCCCCGGCTGCTCCGGATCGACCGCGCTCATCGTCGTGGCCAGCCGGCGAAGCGGGCCGAAGGCGCGGCGCAGCAACAGGAGGTCTACGGTCAGCATCACGATCAGGAGGATCGCGAGGACCAGCAGCTCGCTCGGTGTGGCGATCCGGTGCACCGTCACCGGGGTCCACGCCACGATCGCGAACGCGACCACGAACACCACCGCGTTACCCAGGAAAACGCGCCACAGAAGCGACAGCCCGCTCCGCGGCGCAGGATGGCGATCGCGCTCCGTGGCCTGCTCCGGAGCGTCCAGCGCAGAGGGTGACGAAGACGGCCCGGCGGCCGAGAGCTGGATCTGAGTCGACTGCGAGTCCATCGGTCTCGCGCTCGAGCCGCGGGGCCCGCGCGAAACCACATTCTCGCAGTCCCGCCTGCCCGCGCGCCGGGCAAATGGCTCAGCGGGCGCCGCGCTCGGTATCCGCGAGGCGCAGCGCGATGAGCTTCTTCACAAGCCGCTTGGGGAGCGGGCGGTCGACGGGGAAGTGCAGGGCGCTCTTGGTCGTCGTGTAGTCGTCGAGCTGATCGGCGAGCTGCTCGAGGACGGACCCACTGAACGGCAGGTAACTGAGGTGATCCTTGAAAGCCGCGAAACCGGCGACGGTCTTCCCGCCGACCCGGAACGCGGGCACGCCGTAGGAGATCACCTCCTCGGCCTCCGGGACGATCTCGAGGATCGTCCGGCGCAGCGCCTCCAGCGTGCCGCGCTTCGGCTCCGCGACCCCGCGCAGGTACTCGCCGACCGTGTCGATCACGGGACTCACCGCATGGAACTCGATTCGGTACACGAGTGTGCCCTCGTCGATCGGCCCGGCGTGGGCTGCGCGCCGACGCAAGGCTTCACGATCGGACTCGCCGGCGAGTCGGACGTCCTCCTCGGTGATCGCCGCGAAGGGAAGAAGCTCAACGGCATCTACCTCAATCTCCCCGAGACCGACGCGATAGCGGCCACCCTGCTTAACCCGGGCCTGTTTCCACAGTCGGACCGAGACCGTGATGTCCCCGGCCAGGACGTCGTTGCGCAGCTCGCGGCTGAACTCCACATCCGGAACGTTAGGCTGAGTTCCTTATCTGCGAGCGGATGACCGTCCGGTTAGCGCAGCGCGCGCCCTGCGCAGAACGCGCCGGACCGGGTTGGAGCCGTCACCAGGGCGATCGACGTCTGGATGCTCCTGCGCGTAGCGCTCCGCTTTGGCTTCGAGCTCGTGGTCCTTGGCGCGGGCGGTGTCAACCGCGATGCGATTGGGCGGTAGTGAGGAAAATGACATCGCTTGATGGTACGGCCCAGGCTGCGGGGATTCCTCATCACCTAAACACTTGATCGATTTCGGCTCGTCGTGGTTGCGCCCGCGGATCCGCACGCTAGAGCGCGCCGATTCTGCGCTCGAACGCCGCGGCGATCGCGACTGCCCCGGCGCCGCTCGGGTCGTCGCCGAACCCCTCGGGCGCGTTCCGGTGACATTCGATGACGAGCCACGTGCACGCGCGCTGCACGGCGATCGGTACCCGTCCCCACTGGGAGGCAACCCGGGTCTTGAAGTCGGTCGAGTGGAACGCGCCTTGGACGTCTGCCGTGCGACGGGCGCCCCCGTACAGCGATGTCAGCTCCTGGTTCAGGGCCAGGAGTCCCGGCAGCGTCGAGAGCGCGAGCCGGCGCCACGTGCCGCCGGCCAGCCAGTCACCCAAGAACGGGTCGTAGTAGTTCATCCCGATCACGCGCACGCGGGGTGCCTGCGCGTGGATGCCGGCGAGCATCTTGGTCAGGTTTCGCCTGATCGTCGCCCGCGCCTGTCTCGCGCACGGGCTCTGGGGATTGGCTTCGCGGGTCCCGACGCAGCCGACGATGTCGTTGCCGCCGATGTCGATCGTGATCAGCGCCACGTGGCCCCTATGCGCTTTCAGGAAGCTCAGCCCTGCGCGGTACTGGCCGTAGTCGAGCATCGAACTGGTGGTCTCGCCCGAGACGGCGAGGTTTTCGAGGCGCAGCGCCGGGCGGCTGCGTCGGTAGTGGGCGACGATCAGGTCCGGGTAGGAACCGATCCCGTTCCAGACGGGGACCGAGTCCCCAAGCGCCAGGTAGTAGGCCGAGCCAGACTCGGAGGTGGTAATCGGGGTCTGCTGGGCCTGCCGGGGCACCGTGCTGGCGGCACTGGCACCGCCGGCGACGCTCACCGCGAGCGCGGTGAGCACGAGCGCCAGCGCTCCGAGCCAGGGAGGCCCGGTGCGGCAGATGAGTGGCTAGGCCGCGGTGAGCTCAGGCGTGTTCATCGGGCCGCACGCGTACACATCGTCGGCCAAGCGCTCTGCGGTCTCCCGCTGCCAACGGCCGCAACTCACCAGCGCGTTCAGCAGGTCCTCGATGTCCTCGAGCGCCGCGCTGGCCACGGCATCGTTATCGGGATCGACGCTGAAGATGAGCGTGTCCGCAGCCTCGCGGATTCGATCCTGCTCACCGGGCTGCAGCTTGCTGGAACCAAGGTCGCTGAGGGTTTCCATGACCCGTCGATATGCGTTGGAGCGTTCAGGGCTCATCGGTCTTCCTTCGTTGCCGCCGAGATGCTCCCCATGTCGGCAAGAACTGCGCAGAGCATTAGCCCACGTGGGACGTCAGCTGCTCATGCCCATGTGTCTCATCGCCCCGCCGGGAACGGTCAGCCCCGGGATCGAGTGCGGGGCGACGACGAGGAGCACGCCGAGCACGAGAAGGATTACGGCGATTCCGTAGGTGACCGCACGGCCCCAGGGGAGGATCTTCTCCGCCGCGATGAGCCCGGCGACGAAGGCCATCCAGCCGATGCTCATGACCCCAAGCGCGAAGAGCGAGGCCATCAGGGCCCAGCAGCATCCAAGGCACCAGGCGCCGTGACGGGCGCCCATCTCGAGCGCCCCGGCGAGGCCCGAGCGCCAGGAGCCGAGCAGAAAGCCAAGCGGGCTTCGGCATTTCCCAAGGCACACGTCTTTGAGCGGCGTCAGCTCGTAGACCGCCGCCGCGAGGAGGATGCCGCCGGCGACCCAGCGGCCCGCGCGGTCCCAGGCGAGGGCAGACCCGAGCGCGCTACGGCCCGCCGCGAAGATCCCGAAGGCGAGCACCCCGGCGGCTGCCCAGATGAGGAGATAGCCGGCAGTGAAGGCCAGCGCGGCGAAGGGCGATCGCGCTTTCGTCATCCGCGCGTAGAGCGCGATGGTGGGCGCCACCGATGGGAACATCATCGCGGCCATCATCACCGTCCACACGCCGAGAAACCAGCCGAACGTCCCCAGGCTGGTGCCGGGCCCGGCGTCCATTCCGGCCATCCGGTCGACCGTCCACCACCACGCCAGGCCGGCCAGCCCGAACAGCAGCGCGACCAGCCCCACCCGCGCACGCGCAGCAGCGAACGCAGGCTCGAGACCGGCTCCGCCGGCTCGCCGCGCGTTTACGGAGGCAATCATCAGCTCACGCAGCCCAGGAGAACTCGGACGCCGAGATGCCCGTCTTGCCCTCGTACTCGATGCCGAAAGCGCTGATCTTCGAGCGCGTCGCCTCGGCGGCGTTGAACTCGGAGGAGACAGGATGGAACATCCCGACGAGCCGGACCGGCTGTCCGGTCTCGACGCCGAACGGGACGATGTCCTCGATCTCGAAATCGATGGCGTCCCCGATCCGGGCGCTGTGGCGCAACCCTTCCTCGACGACCTCGAACGATGCGCGCTCAACCCCCAAAATCTCGCCGACGAGCGGCACGACACCCTCCATCGGGCCACCCTTCTGCCCCGCGAAGACTGCGCCAAGCTTCTCCATCTGCTCGTCCGTGGCGCGCTCGTCGATGAACATGCCCAGCCGCCAGTTCCCCTCTGTCATCACCTTCGGCGTGTCAGCGACCACCGCCACAGCAAGCCCGCTCACATCCGTGTCCTCGATCGCACCCTCGGCGATATCGAAGACGAGCGTCACGCGGCAGTAGTCGTAGGTCGCGCCGTGGTCCATCGACATATTGCAGGGACACATCAGCTCACACGAGCACGTCTCGAAGTAGCTTCCCTTCAGCGTCCACGACATCCGCCTACTCCTCTCTGGGCTGGTCCAGCGACTCTATGCGACTGCAGCATCGGCGTCCACGCCGCGATTGCGGGATCGCCCGATCTGCGGAGGCGTCGCCGGGCGGGCCGGCCGTCTCGCTGACGGGTTCCTCCAGCGGGACGGTTTAGGAGCTGAGCGCGTGATTCCATGTCGAGAAGGCCGGCCGGCTCCGCTCACCGGTCAGGGCGTCGGCAGGCGCGGCCCACGACACCAGGAGATCCCGGAGGACGTACCTCATGTCGCAAATACGACGTTTCGACCATGTCGGCATCACCGTCGCGGACCTCGATACGGTGACGGCGTTCTTCGTCGAGCTGGGTCTCGAGATCGAGGGCCGGGCCTTTATGGAGGGCGAGTTTGTGGACACCGTCATCGGCATCCCCGACTCCCGCAGTCACATCGTCATGCTGCGGCCGCCCGAGGGAGGTACCGGACTGGAGCTGTCGAGCTTCGTCCAGCCGGACCACGAGCCAGGGTCGCCCACCGCCATGGCTAACGAGTTGGGGCTGCGCAACGTGGCATTCGAAGTCGACGACCTTCAGGCAACGGTCGACCGGCTGGCTGAGGAGGGCTACGGCCTGGTCGGCTCTATCGGTCAGTACGAGAACATCTGGCGCATGGCCTACGTGCGCGGGCCAGAGGGGATCATCGTGGCCCTGGCCGAGCGGATCGGCTGACCGCCCCCGACTGCAGCCCATGGGGTCGTGGGCGAGCATGGCCGTAGCGCTACGGCCATGCGTCGTGTAACTGACCCATCACCGGGGGCGGGCGCGATCGCCGCCGGGGGCGTGCGGGACGACCCCAGACGAACTCGAGTGCGTCGCACCCGGAGCCTGAGCCCGTGCCACGAGGCCCGCGTAGATGACGGCGAGAGCGTCGCTGACGAGCTGCGGGCTGACCGAACCAGGTTCGGTCAGCTCGTCCATGGTCAGGCCACCGATGATGCCCATGACGATGCGCGCGACGTCTTCGGCCGGCATCGGGAGATTGGGGGTGCCGAGATGGCGCGCCCGGGCTTCGATCGCGGCGGCGAGCGCCGCGCGGATCTGCGCCTGGCGCTCGGTGTAGCGGGCGCGCAGCTCTGAATCGCGGACCGCGAGGCTCCAGTATTCGCGGTCGAGCAGGAGGGCCTCGCGCTGATCCGATAGCTGGCGGGCGAACTCGGATGCCGCCTCGAGCGCCATGTCGCGGTCGGGCGCCGCGGATTCGAGGAGCGCGACCGTCTCGCGGGTCGGGGCGTCGATGCGCTCGTCGAGCAGCGCCTGAAGCAGGTCCTCCTTGCCCTCGAAGTGCCAGTAGAGCGCACCCTTTGAGTAGCCGGCCTCGGCAGCGATCTCGTCGACGCCCGCCTCGCGATACCCGCGGCGCGCGAATACCCGCAGCGCAGCCGTGAGGAGCTCATCGCGAGCCTCCCGGCCCTGGGCGCGCGCGGCCCGTGTGCGCTGATCAAGCCGCGCCCGGCGCCGATCCGTACGCCGGATCCTTGGCTGTGTTTCCAGATCGCGCATTCAGGAAAGATAGCAGACTGACCAGTCAGTATGTACACCCTATATGTGATTCCCGGCTCCCATGCGTGCCGGTCGGCGATGCTCATGCTTGAGCACAAACGGGTGGATTACCGCCGCGTCGACATCGTCACGCTCCTGCACCCCCTGGCGGCTCGGCTGCACCGATTCGACGCAGGCGGCCAGACGCGTGCGGCGGGTGGAAAGCGCTCGCTGGCTCTTCGGATCGGAGACCTTCTCGGCACCGTGCCGGCGCTGGCATGCGATGGCGAGCGGATTTCGACCAATTACCGGATCGCGCGGTTCCTCGATGAACGCCATCCTGAGTTGCCTCTCCTCCCGGCCGATCCACGGAAACGGCGGGCCGTCGAGGACGCAGAGCGCTGGGGGAACGACACGCTTCAGATGGCCGCTCGCCGGATTGCTCTCGCGTGGGCCGTACGCCAGCCATCGGAGGTTGCCACCCAGACCGCTGACGGACGGATGGGATACCTCCTTTACCGGCACGCGCTCGCGCGCCGGCTCCTGATCCCATGGATCGGCCGGGCCGTGTTCGCCGTTTCACCCGCGGGAGAGCGCGACCCCATCGACGAGCTCCCCGCGATGCTCGAGCAGATCGACGGCTGGATCGGCGAGGGCATACTCGGCGGACAGGAGCTGAACGTGGCGGACTTCATGATCGCGCCCAGCCTCGCGCTGATCCTCTACCGGCCCGGCGCCCAGACCATGTTCGAGGGCCACCCAGCGCTCGAGCTCGTCGACCGGCTCCTGCCGGCGCCTCGGGCCGGAGATGAAGCGCGGCGCGGCCCGTTCCCTACCTAGACTTCACGGCATGCCACTCGTCGTCCAACCTTCGCTGTTCGGTTCCGTGGGCGAACTGGGCGTAGCCGAGCTCGGCGCCGCCGTCGAGCGCCGGCCGCTTTCCGAGGGCGCCTGGGTCGACCTCCGGCGCGGCTTCGTCACCGCGGCTGACGAGCTCTTCGATGCGCTCGCCGGCGCCGTGCCGTGGCACGAGGAGCAGATGCACCTCTACGAAAGCACGGTACGGGTCCCGCGGCTCCTGGCCCGCTACCCGCAGGGCAAAACGCTGCCCCATCCGCTGCTCGACGAGGCCCGCTCGGTGCTGAACGCCCACTACGCCGAGGAGCTCGGAGAGCCGTTCGTCAGCGTCGGGCTCTGCCTGTACCGCGACGGTAGTGACAGCGTCGCCTGGCATGGAGACCGCATCGCCCGCGAGAGCCAGCGGGACACGATGGTCGCGATCGTCTCGCTCGGCGCCACCCGACCGTTCGGCCTACGGCCTAAGTCGGGCGGCCCCGGCCTGCGGTTCCAGCTCGGCCACGGAGACCTGCTCGTGATGGGAGGGAGCTGCCAGCGAACCTGGCTGCACGGCGTGCCCAAAGTAGCCAACTGTCTGGGCGCGCGAATCAGCATCCAATTCCGCCCGCGCTGGGGCGAGGACCTGGACAAGCCCGCTGCCGGCGCTCGCGACCGGTAGGCAGCGGTACGCGACGCTCTTCCTGCCAGCCTCCGGGTCGGCTATCGCCGTGATGGCTGGGCCGGTTATTTTGCCGAGCGGGTCGCCTTGGCGAGGTAGCTCTGCCCGGCGTGCAGGATGATCGTCTTGTGGCGGGCGAAGTCGGTGACGATCACGGAGTCCGTGATGTCACGTGTGAGCGTCCCGTCGCAGCGATCGGCGATCGTCCACTTGGTACCGCGTACGGTGGCGGCGCTGTAGCGCCCGCGGGTGCGGAATCTGCCATGGGCGCTTCCGCGTAGAAGCTGGAGCGCTCGGCTTGAGAGCGCCGTCGTTGCATCGAGCGCCTTATGCGACTTGCAGGTGGCATACGAGGGGGCGCCCCTGAATGCGTTATTGATCAGCGTCAGCGTGGTCAATCCCTTGCTCGCCCCGGCTTTGGCCTGGGTAACCTTGAACACCGCACCGCTGAACGTTCCAGTCTGTGTCTTCTTCCCGCTCCCAGTGGCGGTGGTCAGCGAAATCGTCCCGTGAAGCGCGTCGATCTCGGCCCCGGACTGGAGATGTCTCGCTTCGGTCAGCGAAACGAACCGGCCTTGGAGGAGCACGAACACCTTGCCATTGACCGGCGCGGCGTTCTCTGTGTTGCCCAGTACCGGTGGCGGCGGCGGCGGACTCTTTTTCGTCCTGAACAGCCGGTCGGGACCGTATGTCACTCCTGCGCTGTTCGTGGCCACGAGCCGTACGTGGTACAGGGCGTTCGGGACCAGGCCGGAGACGCGCGCGGCGAGGGCGTGGCTCGCGAAATCCGGTCCGACTGTCTGATCTGAGGTTCTCTGGTCGTATTTGGGGCCCGCGGTGGCGCGCAGGCTCGGATCTAGCCCATATTCGAAATGCGCGGTCGTCGGCAGGCCTTCGGGATTGACCGACCCTGAGATCCTGGCCGTCGACGGACCTTCGACAAGTGAGGGAGACGGGGTCAGGACAGGCGGCGCCGATATGGGCGTGGGAGCGCTCGTCTGTGAGGTCGACCCAGCGGCGTTCGTCGCGGTCACTTCGCACCGGTAGGCGCCGGGCTCGTTCGCGCGCACAGAGCTTGCCGTGGCGCCGGTTATGGGAGCCCCGTCTTTGGTCCACTGATACGAGAAAGTTTGCGGTGCGCGGTACAGAAAGCCGCTCAGTAGATCTGCCGCCCAGCTTCCTGGGCTGCACAACAGCGTTTGGCCGACCCCGCCGCCTCCCGATACCTGTGGAGGGGCGGTGCCGAGGGGGGCGCGCAGGAGAGCGACGAACCACGCCGAGCTCTCGTTCGTGTAGAGGGTCTGCGCCGGCGCTGTGCCATCCAGGCTTCCGACCCGGACCGTCCCGGGGTTGAAGTCGCCCCAGTAGATCTTCCCGGCCGTGGGATCGATAGCTAGACCTCCGACGGTGCCGGCGCCCGTGTACAGGTTCGTGGCGCCGGTGCCGTCGAGGTTTCCCACCCGGATATTGCCGGCGAACTCATTGGTCCAGTAGAGCTTTCCCGCGGCGGGATCTATCGCCAACCCCGTGGGATAGTCCTCGTTCGTGAACAGGTCGCTGGCACCCGTGCCGTCGAGGTTGCCGACGCGAATCTTGAACGTGTCGTAGCTCCCCCAGTAGATCTTCCCGGCCGCCGGATCGATCGTCACCCCGACCGGATAGGACTCCCGCGCGAACAGCGTCCGGGCGCCGCTGCCGTCGAGGTTCCCGACCCGAATCGCGCCGCTTCCCGACACGGCGTTCGCCCAGTAGATCAACCCGGCGGGCGGATCGATCGCAACGCCTGACGGTGAGGTCTCGCCCGTGTACAGATCCCGCGCCCCGGTGCCGTCGAGGTTGGCGACGCGGATCGTGCCCGTCGGCGCGTCAGCCCAGTAGATCTTCCCCGCGGCCGCGTCGATGGCGACGCCTTCAGGGCTGCTCTCGCCGGTAAACAGGTCCCGGGCGCCCGAGCCGCCCAGGTCGCCGACCCGGACGCTCCCCGTGTTCGTGTACCGGGTCCAATAGATCGAGTCGGACGCGTAGGCGGCGGACGCAGCCCACGCCGCCAAGCCCCCCGCGAGCGCCAACGCGCACGCAAGCACCGTTATGCCCCGATAGAGATTCCGCGTCATGGTCGGTCCAGGTCCGCCCCCCCGGCTGGCGCCGTAGCGAAACCCGCACCCGACGATAGCTGCCGGGGCCGCGGAGCGCAACATCGTCGCTGGCACCCAAGAGGTTGATCCTCCGACCCAGACCTAGCGGAACGGGCCCGGCTCACAGCTCGTCATCCACGTATCGCGGCGAGCACGCGAACCAGGCCGCGACGAGCGCGATCGCTACTGCCGCGAGCATCGACACGCGAACCAGCCGAACGCGTCGTAGGCCTGGAATGACTGGAACGCGAACAAGATCGTCACCGCCCACGCGGTCCGGCTGCCAAGCATCCGCCGCACCGTTCGATCCACCGGCGGGCGGGCATTCGCCACCGCGTCGATCGAGCGACCGTGGTGCAGCACCGACAGCCAAGGGATCACCGCCACGGCCGACAACAGCGCCCACGCACCCAGCCCCGTTCGCTAGCCTCCCCCCGCCGAGCCGATCGGAACGCTCAGCCCCGCCGCCAGCGTCTGGGCGAGCGCCATCGCCGTCGTGTAGACGGCGGTCATCCGTCCGATCCGGTGGGGGAAGTGCCGCTTGACGAGGCTGGGCATCAGGACGTTGGTGATCGCGCCGCCGGTCAGGGCGAACACGCTGAGCCCGATGAACGCCCACGCGCCACTCACCGCAACCCGGGCCAGCATACCCACGGTCATCGTTACTAGCGCGGCCACCGTCAGCCGGTGCGCACCCATCCGCCTGGACAGCCGCGGCGCCGCGGCACCGGTGAGCGCGAAGCAAATTACGGGCAGCGTGGTCAGCACGCCAGACACCGCCGGGGACATCCCGCAAGCCGAACTGCAACGCGTCCAGCACCGCGCCGACGCTGGTCACCGCGGTGCGCATTGAGGGCCCGGTCAGGATCAGCGCGACGAGTAGCGCACCCCTCGGTAGCCTGGCGTCCCCGCTCCGCCTGGATAGCCCGTGCCCCCGCGACCCGCCACCTCGTCGCACGCTGGAGCCGGCCGCATCTGCGCTCCCGGCAGCCAGGCCGATCCCTTCTATCCTCCCCTCACCCGGATCGGATGACGCGCAGCGACCGGCGAGCGAAGAGGATCCATGTTCGCTCCTTTGCGGACCACGTTGTTATGCGACTGGATCTCGACATGCCCATCAGCTGCCTCGACGGTGGCTCCTGCGAACTGACGGACGTGGTCATCGACCCGCGTGCACGGCGGGTGACGCATCTGGTCGTTCAGCCTCACCATCGCAGCGACCAGGCTCGGCTCGTCCCGCTCGAGGACACGAAGGTGCCGAGAGGATCAGACCACATTGCGTTAGAGGGCACGCTCGCCGAGCTCATCCGGCAAGAGCCAATCGCCGCGTCCGCCTATCTGCGTCCTGGCGAAATCGCCCTCGGGGAGGCCGACTGGGATATCGGAATCCAGGAGATGTACGCACTGCCGGAGTACGGCAGCCTCGGTCCCGAGGCGCTCGGCGCGGGCATGACGATCGAGCTTGATCAGCACGTGGTCGTGAGCTTCCACCGGGTGCCAAAGGGATCGGTCGAGCTTCGGCGCCAGAGTCCGGTCACCTCGTGCGACGGTGATCACCTTGGACACGTGATCGGGTTCGTGGTCGAGGATCGAGGTCGGATCGCGCACCTCGTCGTTGAGCACGGCCACTTGTGGGGCAAGCGGCACGTCGTGGTCCCAGGCGCTGCGATCGCTCGCCTGCAGACCGACGACGTGACGCTGCGTCTGTCGAACGACGCCGTCAGCGCTCTGAGCCCAGTTTCGGGGTAGCCCGGAGGGCGAGACCGGCTCGTGACGAGCTGGCCGTGCTCTCACAGATGCGTCAGACCATCTGCTCCACATCGTGCTTGACGACGCGTTCGAGCTTGTGCAGCCGCAGCAGCCTCGGCGATTTGAGCGTACGGCCGGTCCGCAGCGTGGCCAGCGCACACGCGAGAAAGCACGCAGCTCCCAGTCCGGTGTTCCAGTTGGCCCAAGCCAGATTGAGCAGCGAGCCGGTCGCGGGAACGAGGTAGCCGGCAATGGCTGAGATGCCGAAGAGGATGCATCCGAGCAGGTTGATCGACGGCTCCCACCAACCTGCGCGGTCGCGCGCGGGCCGCCAGCCGCGCCGGTGGGAAGCGTCGTAGGCGATCGCGCCGGAGACCAGGAAACAGATCGAGCCGAACGCGTCCGGGCGCCACACGAGCCTGTCGTAGTTGGAGTTGGTGAGGGCTGTGTGCAGCGCGTGATACGTCGTGACGTTGAACAACAGAGTGCCGACGGACTGGATCGTTGCCGCCCGCCAGGCCGCATGCCCGGCGCCGCCGGAATCGCGCTCGGGGAACGCGACCAAGGTCTGCAGCGCTCCGCCGGCCGTGAATAGAATCGAGCCGACGAAGAACGTGACCGCGTCGGCGTCGGCGCCCACGAGCTGCGCGTAGCCGGGGAATGGGCCCACCAAAAAGCATGTGGAGCCGAGCGCGAAGAAGAGGGCCATCCAGCGCTCGCGCGTCATGGCCGGCCCGCCTGGCCAGGGAGCATCGTGCCGCTCTCGATGCGATCGACGGCTTCACGCGCTCGCGCCATTCCATCTAGCCGGCCACCGGTCCCGGTCGGCCATTCTGGGCGCGCGGCGCCTTCAGACGCCGGGCCCGATGTTCCCGCCAGTGCCCGGGATCGACGATGTACCCATAGCGATGGTGGAAGCCCAACGCGGCCCGGTGCGAACCGGCGCGGGCGGCGCGAAGCGACCTGAGCACGGCCGGACCGGCGGTGCTGCCTACAACCGCGACCGCGAGAAGCGTCCCCAGCTGCGGCGTTGCGCGCACTGACGGGCCAGCCACGGAGCACAGCAGTTCCCTCGCCGAGGTACCGACGAGCAGGCTGTCGCCCAAATTCGGGAGAAGAGGAGCTTCGATCACCCGTTGCACTGTGCCCCGAGCTGCTTGTGCGAGCGTCAGCGCCGCGACCAGCGTCAAGAGGTTCGCCTGGTCAGGACCCACGCCGAACAGCCGCGCGATCGCACGGAGGCGCACCTGATCGATCAGCAGGAACGCCGTTCTCATATCCGAGAGGAGGAGACGGCCGCCGCCGAATTCCTCGCTCAGCGCCAGCGCGGCGAGGAGGGCTTCGCCCCCGCCATCGACCCCGTCGCTCTGGGGCGGTGGCATCGCGGTGTCCGCTGCAGCGCCATTTGCGCCGGAATCGGGTGCAGGATCGTCTTCGGCGGCGGGTTGTCGTATCTCCTCGCGGACATCGGGACCGGAGGCCGTCGTCGCGGATTTCCTGCGGTAGGTCAGTGCCACGGGATCACTCCTTGGCTTGGGCTAATTGGCCATCGATGCCGCCTCCCCGCCTTTCCCAGGATCGCCGCGCCGCTCGGCGATCACAAGCGTGCGCACCCGTCAGCGCGTGTGGGACACACACCACTCTCCGTGCGACGGGGCATCCACGGGCTCCGCCTCGCCGCCTACCAGTCCACGCGCTCTCCGGTAGACCGCAACCGCATGCCGGACGGGCGGATAGACCAGACGCCAGCTTGGGCGCCGGGTTCGCCCTGGTCAGCTCGGCGCGATCGGAGAGCCGGGGCCGTGTGAATCCGCGTGGTCAGGGGCGTCAGCGCGCTGTAGCGCGCGCAGCTTTGCCTTCAGTTCCTGGTTTTCCCGCACCAGGCTCGCCACACGTCGCCGCTCGGTTACCAAGTCGGCTGCAAGCTGTCGCAGCACACTGCCGATCCGCTCTCCGTTTAGCTCCCCCATGCTGGCCCGAGCATCGCATTCGCCATGCGCGGCTGCAAGAAGGCCAGCATCCCTCCGCCGCGGGAAGCGAGCACCAACGCCGGGCGCACCAGGCGAGCGTTACGGCCGAGCCGGGTCGTGACACGCGAGCGGCAGCATCTCCGCGCGAGTACTTTCAAGCCGCCTTGCTGCCGTACGGTATCGGTTGGCGGCAGCCTCCTCGCGGTCGAGCGCGGATGCATACGCGGCGAACCTCACGGCACGGTCGGCCATAGAAGCGCTCGACCAGAGCGAGTACGAGTGCCCCACCCGCAGGCATTCCTCGAGCCAGTCGTCGTGTGCGTCGGTCAGAGCGTCGGTCAGGTGGCGCAACAGCGAACTTGTCTGACTACCGCTCATCTTCTCGTTCCCGTCGGATCTTGCTAAGTCGATACCGTCGTCCGGCAACGGATAGGTCCAAACTCCCACCGCCGGAGTGGAGGTGCAAGGGTGCAGCCTTGCCTCTGCGAGGAGGGCCACATCCCCCAGTACGGGCATCGAGAGGAGCGCGATGCCACAGATCGGCGTACCATCCCGTATCTGGTCGCCAATGCAGGCGTCTATGGCCTCGTCTGGGCTGCGCGCTGATGCGCGATATAGCGCAGCTCGGCCTCAAGCCTGTTGTGGATCATCAGCTTGAGCCCCAGGAGCGCTGCGTCCACGGCACTCTGTCCGTCGTACCCCGGTGCTTCTGACCGATCGCAGGTCGGCAGCACGTAGATGCGCTGGGCGCCGAGAGCGACCGCATGGGCGATCGGTGTGTTGTTCGCGATGCCGGTGCCGGTCAGGCACTGGCCTCCCATCCATACCGGTGGCAGGATCCCAGGAATCGACGAAGACGCAACGACGGCGTCGAGTGCCGCTCCCGTGGACAGCAGGTTTCGCGGCGCTCGATTAGATCGAAGCAGACCACGTGCAGCGGGGTCGTGGCGTCTTCGAGCGAGGCGAGCTCGATGTGCCGCCGGAGAAAGCGCCGAAGTCGCTGGTCGGGCACCAGGTGGTCCCGTCTGCTTCGGAGCCCGCTCGCGATGGCACGTACTCTGACCGGGAAGATGTCGGACCTTCGCAGGGAGCTCCAGACGTCGCCGAGCGCGTCAGTGGTCGCCACCCTTTGAGGCCTGGACGCGATAAATGCCGCGTTGACCGTTGCTCTCGAGGAGCGAGAGCAACTCGCGCATCGGCTTCAACCGGTGGTCGAGGTGCCGACTGCCGCGACGACCGGATCGTCGTCCCAGTCGATGGTCGCCGCGTCGCCGCGGTCGAGCACGTGCGGGCCGCCCGTCTTGGAGAACCCGTCCCAGGCCCAGTCGACGAACGCTTCGATCTTGGCCTTCGTTCCGGTCATCAGGCTGGCGTGAACGCCGAGCCACGCCATGTGGGCGAGCTGACCGTGGATCTCGTGGTGGCGCTTCCCGACCTCGGCAATCGCTGCGCCCCGGCCGATCATCGCCATGATCCCCTTGTCGTGATAGGCGAACGGCTTGCGCGGCTTACCATCGAAATCGGCCACTATGTTTTGCGCGGCCCAGCTCCCGCTCTGCAGCGCCACCGAGCCCAGCTGCGGGAGCGCGCGATCGCCATCGCCGGGGATGTTGGCGATGTCGCCGACCACGTAAACGCCGGGATGCTCGGCCAGCGTGAGATCGGACCCGACGTCGAGTCGATCTCCTCGTCCCTGAGCGAGCCCGGAGTCGGCCGCGATGGCCGCGGCCTTGATGCCGCCGCCCCACACCACACAGCGTGTGGCGATCGTCGTGCCATCCGACAGCAGCGCGTGGCCCGTCCCCACCTCCTTCACGCCAGTACCCAGGTGGATCTGCACGTTCTTGCCCCGGAGGACCTTGGCGACGTATTCGTGGGCGCCGTCGGAGAATGGTTTCAGCAGCGCGTCCCCGTAATCGAGCAAATGGACCTGCGCACAGGTGGCGTCGAGGTCGCGGTAGACCGCCGGCACCGTGACCGAGACCATGTCGGCGATGGCGCCCGCCACCTCGACGCCTGTCGGGCCACCGCCCACGACCACAAAGGTCAGTGCGCCGCGCCGAACCAGTTCCGGATCTCGATCAACCTGCTCGAACAGCCCGAGGATCCGCGAGCGCAGGTTCGTCGCGTCGTCGAGCGAGTAGAGCGGAAACGAATGCTCGCGCGCACCCGGGGTGCGGAAGAAGTTCGGCTGTGAGCCCGCGGCGAGCACGAGGGCGTCGGCCGTCCACTGCTCTCCATCGGTCGAGGTGACGGTCCTGGCCGCCGGATCGACCTCCGCGATCTCAGCCAGCTTCAGGTCGACATTCGGGTGGTCGACGAACACCGCACGCAGTGAGTGTGCGATATCGCTCGGCGCCAGCTGCGAGGTCGCCACCTGATAGAGCAGAGGTTGGAACTGGTGATAGTTGTTGCGGTCGATCAGGGTGACGTGAACCTGGTCATGCTTGGCGAGCCGCTGCGCACATCCGAGGCCGGCGAAGCCGCCTCCGACGATCACAACGTGGCGCGTGTCCGGTATGGTCATGAACCACATTCTGCGAGCCCGCGCGTCGGCAACATCACCCGATCGGGATGATTGAGTCGGCAAACCGGACGGGCGGAGACCGAATTCACCCGATGGGGATGATGCTCGCCGGCGCGTATCTCGGCATGCTGTCGCCGTGGGTTGCCTGGTTGCACTATTCGCGCTGATCTCGCCGCGTGCCGCGCTGTTCGTCCTATGGATCTTCAGCAACGTTCTGAGCCACGCATTTCACAGCTGGATCGTGCCATTCCTCGGCTTCTTCCTGCTTCCGTGGACGACGCTTGTCTATGCGGCATTCTGGTCGTGGGCCCCAGCACACCACGTGACCACGGTCGACTGGCTGTTCGTCATCCTGGCTTTCCTGGTCGACCTGACCTCGTACCTCGGAGGACAGCTCGCTCGTGCCTCCCGCTGATGGGCCCCGAGCAACGGCCCGGTCGTGCGTCAGCCGCCCGAGTTACCCCCGGTCGCCCCCGCGGCGTTCTTATTGCGGTGGAATCTGAAGAAGCGCTCGACGCGCTCGACCTCCCGCTCGGCGCGTCTCGCGCCCCGTTCAGCCGCGGCCATTGGCCCCATCAGCGCCACCAGGTCGCCCATCGTTCCGGTCAGCTGATTCACCGAATCGGTCAACGGGCCGACTGACGTCGCGAGCCCCTCGATCACCTCGACGTGGTGCTCGATCGAGACGCTCGCGCGGTGGATCGCGTTGACGGCGCTCAACACGTCACGCTCGGTCTTCTCCAGCGGACTAGGCAGTTCGCGCTCGGTCAGGCGCGCCACGAGCCGTAGCGGCCGAAACGCGAGGTCGATGATCTCGAGCACCATGGTGATGGAAGCTTTCTAAGTAGGACGATGGGTTCCCGAGCCTCCCTCTGACTCGACGACTGTGCAAGGTGGCGCGCATGTGGGCCGGCCGGAAGCCGGCATGCATATGCCCGCACCACGCGAGCACTGGTGGACATGCCGAATCTCGCGTGTGAGCACCGATCTCTCGCCGGACGCCCGATCTACGACTTGGTCGTAGACGGGCCGCTCATGACCACCGAGCAATGGCGATCGCTGCTGGGACAGCGGCAGGTCACCGGTGAGCGGAGCTGTGGTGTCAGGACGGCAGCCGCGCCAAGGTCGAGTTCGCCGGTCACCCCGAGGTCGTCACCCGGCAGCAGCTGGTCCTGTTCGTAGCGCTCAGAACCGCCCGCGGCGTGCGTCGGCTTCATCCCCAAGCGGCGCGATCGCGCCCGATTCCGCCAGCGCGCGGCGCTTGGGGCGGCATCCCCCGATTCGTATGATGTCGCCTCCCTGGTCCAGGCCTAGGATGTCGGTCACTTTCCCGCGCGGAGCGCGTGCCCGAGCACGAGAGGGGTGTTCATGTCCCAGGTGACACATCAGACTGTGAGGCTGAGCAAGGGTAAGCATCAGTCGCCCGAGGCGGGCGCGTGCGTGATGGAGCTCGTGTCGATGCTCGCGGGAGAGCCGTTCAGCGACCATCCGGCGTCCGTCTGTCCCGTAATCGGCTCGTTCCTGCGGAGTTACAACGATGCCATTGGTGACGAGCGCCGGCAGGACCTGTACGCGTACGCGGCGAAGGTCGTAGGGAGCCGCGGCTCGCAGGAGCTACAAGACGCGCGGAGGCAGCACCTGCACACGTGGACGTCAGAGCTGCGATCGCGCCGCGGTCGGAACACGTGGCTGTCCCGCTTCGTACGTGCGCTATTCCCGCCGCCGAACGACCGCGTCGGCGCGTACGCCGTCCACGCGATCATCGTTCAAGGTCATGACGTCCACCCAAAGGTCCGTGCGCTAATCGACGAGCTCCTGGCCCTCCGCACGCCCGTCGAGCCCGACCGTGAGGCGATGGATCTAGCGACGTGCTCGACCACCGTAACCGGAGCGCCGTAACCGGGGCGATAGCCCGCCCGACCGGGGCGATAGCCCGGCCTGTCCGTTAGGCGCCGTGGCGGGCGTCCGCGCGCTGGGGTGCTCGACGATTTCCCTCTACGAACGCAACCTCAGCGGTAGTCAGGTGCGGATGTGACCTTTCGCTTACGGCGTACGCCAGCAAGCGCACTAGAAGCTCCAGGTTCGGATACAGCCCTCGCAGGGTCGGCACGTCCTTGGTGAAGAACAGCGAGCGCGACCTGCCCTCGCTCGAGTAGCGGAATGCCCACATCCGCTCGCCATCAGTCGTGGCGATGGTTCCCTGGAATGGATACCGCACGCCATGGCGCTCGCCCGTGGCCTCGACGAATCCGATCGTGCGCGCGACGGCGTCGAGCGGGTCGTGCTCGAGGCCGAATGTGAGCGCGAGGTAGAACAGGATCTCGGTGTCAGCCCGTCCACCGATCTGGCTGTAGAGCGATTCGTCGACCGCGAGCACGAGGTCGCGAAGAACGGGCAATCGTACCCCGCCCACGGTGGCGCAGCGGCTCGCCGATCGCATCATCCCGATCAGGTGACGCGCGCCGGGCGGCGCGGAACGCTCAGCGCATCAGGGCGTTCAGAGCCCGAGCGGGTGCTCGATCTCGGGAAGCCGCTCGAGGCTGCTACGTAGACGTGCTAGCGCACGCTCGGCGCGCACGGAAGCCACCGCAAGCGGAACCTCCCAACTGGCGAAAACCGGGCCCCCGATGCAAACCGCGACAACGAGCGGCGCGACGGCGGGCGGCGCATGCACGAGAATCGCCCCCAAGCAGACACCGGCGCTGATCAACAGCGTCAGAGCCGCGGCGATGAGCACGAGGCTTGGCTGACGGCGCATATCCAGCATGTCAACCTCGTCGCGTCATTCGGTTTCGCTTCGATGCTACCCCTTTGAGACTGCGCCAATCGAAGTTTTAACCTATGAGGTCGACCGCCCCTGCGTGAGAAGCCGGAGGAGATCCGGGTCTCACGCGTCGCCCGGATCGCCCGGCGCCAGGTAGGCCCCGGCACGCCCGGCGCGGGGGTGCCGCGCCGAGCCATGCCCGTAGCCCGGGCCTTCTCAGCTCTGGCTGAGTCGGGACCCGTATGCGATCAGCCCGTAGAGCGCGAGGACGTCGAGCGTGAAGATCGAAAGCGACCAGAAGGGGTACGCCGGAATCATCATCAGCTGCGCGATCATGTTGAGCGCGAGCACGAGGACCCCGGTCCAGCGAGCGAACTGGTTCTTGACGAACACTCCGAGGCCGACGGCCAGCTGGAGCGCGCCGAGGCAGACGGCGACCCACCCCCAGGTGTTGAGATCACCCGCGATGTAGTGCGTGCCGTTGACGAAGAAGTGCGCGTTGCCGATGGCGGCGATTCCCTCAATCAGATTGAGGGTCCCCACGGTCACGAGCAACACACCTGCGAACACGACCCAGCCGTAACCTCGATCCTCCTCCACGTAGCCCTCGTAGGGGGCCGCGGCGCGCGTTGACTGGGGCGTTGCCTGGACGGACATTGCAGACCTCCACGGTTGCTGTCCCGGCAAGCCAGGACAGAGCTTCTCTAGACCGCGTCACCATCGCATCGCCCAAATACGGCGGCAATGGTGCGTCCCTGCGTGTTCTAGAAGGCGAGCACCCCTGGCGCCGGCGCCGCCGGCTCGGGGCAGCGCCCGGCCATCACCTGTTCGGGATGATGCCGGGGTCGGTGAGGCTGCAATCGTCCCCGGTCATGCCGGAGGGGCTGACGGTCACCGAAGTCGACAAGGAGATTGCCGAGCGCCACGAGCAAAAGGACGGCAATCCTCAAAGCTCCGCGCACGCCGAGCGGGATCGTTGGATCTCGATCGCCGAGGCACTGCTGCTCTCGCTCGTTGCGCTGCTCGCCGCGTGGTCCGGCTATTCAGCGGCGAAGTGGGGCACCCGCTCATCGGTCTCGCTGGCAAGAGCCGCTTCCACGCGGACCAAGGCCAGCCTCACCGAGATCCAGGCGACGCAGATCCGTACCTTGGACTCGGTTTCGTTCAACCCCGTGCTGACCGCGTACGCCGCGAACAATCCAAGGCTCGTCGCGATTGCAGTCAGGCGCCTGCGTCCCGGCTACCGCGTCGCCTTCGTGGCGTGGCTCGCGACGCACCCATTCAGCAACCCCAACGCGCCGCCCGGTCCGTCATACATGCCGCAATACCGGATTCCCCAGGAGACGGAGGGGCGGGTCCTCGAGGCGCAGTCAGATCGGTACTTCAGCACGGGAGAAGCAGCGGCCGGTACGGCAGACAGATACGTGCGGCTGACGGTCTTCTTGGCCGCCGTGCTGTTCCTAGTCGGCATTGGCAGTCGCTTTCCGGTCCGAACCGCGCGCTACGGGCTGATCGCTGTGGCTTCCGGGCTGCTCCTCGTGTCGCTCGTGCAGCTCCTCGGCCTGCCTGGACCGCCGTCGTGAGCCCCTTTCCAAATCCGTGCCGGCGAGAGTGACACCGAGCGCTCATCCGTTTTGGGTGATGACGGGGGTGGGCGGCTTCTCGATGCTGAGCGTGGGCGTGGTTCCCGCGTCTGACTCGGTGGCGCCATGAGTTGCGTAGCGCCGGGCCCACCATCAACCCCTTCGAAAGGAGCTCGTGCTAAATGGCAACGCTCGTTGCGATTGGCTATCCCGATCAGGTAACCGCCGAGCAGGCCCGAGACACCGTCGCGGAGCTCGAGCAGGAGCTGATCATCCAGGCTGACCAGGTCGCGTCGATCTCGCGCGATCTCAAGGGCAAGTATCACGTCCACACCAGTCACGGCGGCGCGTCAGCCGGCGGTGGCGCCACCTGGGGCGGGGTGTGGGGCCTGTTATTCGGCGTCCTGTTCTTCATCCCCTTCGCCGGCCTGGCGATCGGCGTCGGGATGGGCGCGCTGTTCGGCCACCTGGGCGAGAAGGGCATCGACAAGGCCTTCCAGCAGCAGGTCCGCGACTACCTGAAACCCGGCACCTCCGCCCTGTTCATGGTGATCGAGCAGGCCACCCCGGACAAAGCGATCGCCGCCCTGCAGCAATACGGCGGAACCGTGATCAAGACCTCGCTCACCGACGAGGACACCAAGCGCCTCCAAGACGCCCTACAACCCCCCACACCAGCCGGAGTCGCATGACCCGCCGCTGGCCTAGCTCACGAAACAAACGATTGGAGAGATGAACATGTCCGTGGTTGGAGCGGAAACCCACCAGACGCTTTCAGGTGTCGCCGCAGGCGATGTCGACGTGCTCGAGGAGGCGCTCGGGGTGCGCGAGCACAGCCGTGAGCGCAGCGGCCTCGACGAACGTACGTATGCGCTCGTCAAGATCGCTGCTTTGATCGCGCTCGATGCTCCTCCGGCGTCGTATGCGTGGCAGATCGGCAACGCCGTGCTGGAGGACGTGACGCCCGAGGAGATCCTGGGCGTCCTGCGTGCGGTCGCGCCCCAGGTCGGCCTGCCGAAGGTCGTCGCGGCGGCTCCCGAGATCATGGTCTCGCTCGGCCTTCCGATCGAATAGGGATCGGACCCGACGATGCCACTCCTCAGACGGCGCCCCCTTCTCCGCGCAGCCGCGGTTGGCGGAGGGGCGTACATGTACGGCCGGCACCGCGCGGACGTCGAAGCCGAGCAACAGACGGACGCGTATTACGAGGGCCAGCAGTCCGCGATGGCGGCCGCCCCGGCGTCCGCCGCCCGCGCCCCAGGCATCACCTCGGCGGGCTCCGCCCGCCTTCAGGAGCTCGGGCAGCTGCACGAGCAGGGCATACTCACGGATGACGAGTTCGCCCAGCAGAAGGCGATCATCCTCGGCGCATCCTGATCGCCCGAGACCGGGCACGGCCGCCGGTCATCCGCCGGCGGCCGTGACGGTGTTGCGCGTCCCGCGGCCCGCAGTCGTCGTGGTCGATTATTCGTCGGCGCCGAGCTCGTAGCCCAGCGCCACCGCGAGCCTCGGCGCCGCGGCGACGACGCGAGCAAGACCGAGCGACGGAGCGATCGTGATCAGCACGTCGGCGATCTCGGCTTCGCTGGCCCCGGCGCCAAGCGCATGGTCGACGGTCCTGCGCAGTGAGGCGGTCGCTGCGCCTAACGCCAGAAGCGCTCCGAGCTGGACGAGCAGGTCGACCTTGTCACTGAGGCGTTCGTCGGAGTTGCCTCGATCCGCCTCGGCCGTGAGCGCCCTCCTGACCGACTCGTCGTCGTTCAGAGCGAGCAACCGCAGAAGGCGTTCCACGTCGTCCACTCTGCCGACATTAGCCGTCGCTTCATCCCTCGCATCCCCCGAACCGGGTGATCTCTACAGCGCCACGACGACCAGGATCGTCGCTGCGAGAGCGAGGATCACCGCGAGTGCGGTCAGCCAAGCGACAAGCGGAGAGGTGAGTTCTTCCTGCTCACCGCGGCGCAGCGCGAGCCGGCAGCGACGCTGACGGTCTGCACCCGCGAGCAGGACAGCCACCGACAGGAGCCCGTATCCAATCCCGAGCAACCTGAACGGCCAACGGGCGCCCTGCGTGAGTCCGGGCAGAAAGCGACCCACGGCGATCGCGATCGCGCCGACGCCGACGCCGGTACGCCACCAGGCAAGCCACGTTCGTTCGGCGGCGAGCCACGTGCGCCGGGACACATCCGAGATCTCCGGATCGGCCTCGGCCACCGCTCAGCTCAGCTAACGCCTCGAAACGGGGGGGGGATCGGGTACGCGGTACATGCGAGCCGCTGGGGCAATGGGCGGCCCCGGTCCTCTTCCGGGCGGTCGAGGTCGACATCGAGGGCCAGCGCAAGCCGCGGAGCGCTGAGCACCACCTGCGCTGCGCCCGCCGCCGGAGCTGTCGAGAGCAGCACACGCACGAGCGTCTCATCGCCGATGCCGATGCTCGAGGCGCGCTCGACGGCCCATCGCAGCGATGGTGTGGCGGCATCGGAGGCGACCAGCGCAGCGAGCTCGACGAGTCTGCAGGTCTGCCGGTCGAGCCCGGGTCCCGCGCCGGTCCCCGGCGGAACGGTTGCCGGTTCGACCCAGCCCGCACCGCGTAGGGAGCGCTCGTCGTTTGCGGCCAGCCGGAGCAGAAGGTCTCTTGTCGCGCTCACCGAGCTAGACCCGGAGGAGGTTCGACTTGGCGGTTTCGTACTCGTCCGAGGTGATCGCGCCCTGAACGCGCAGGTCGGCAAGCTGCGTCAGCTGATCCGCAGTCGTCGACGCCGCCGGGCTGGAACCTGGATTGCTGCGGCCACGCTGGATGCTGTGGATTCGGGCGCGGAAGGCTCGCGCCGCGTCGCCCGGGCGTGCGTCGGGAAACTCCGCGACTGCTTGGCGTCGAAGCACCTCGGTCCCCAGGATTGCGAGCAGCGTGAAGACGATGATCCCCGCGGCCGTGCCCGTTGCCGGGATCGGGTCCCAGAAGAACACCAGGACCATGATCGCGAGCGCGAAAGCAAAGCTCTCCCCGGCGTGGTCCCGCAGAAACGGCGTCAAGGCTCGGCGTGCGGAGCGGGCAATGCCGGTCGGCCCCCCGAACCACCCGGCGGCCACCAGCGCGAGGCCGATCACGATGCAGGCACCGGCGACCTGGCTGAGCAGATCGGTGCCGATTCCGACTGTTGCCCGGATGGCAGGCCGGAGCGCCTCGTCGGTGGTGAGCGAGCTGGCGATCTGCGACTCCAGGATCGTACGGCCCACGAGTCCGATCAGGCCGGCGAATGCTCCAGCGAAGCCGATCGTCATGAGCGTCCGCCGGCGGTGACCTGACGCGAGCAACAGCGCAAGCGCGTAGAGCACGGGGACGAGCCCGGTCAGCCAGAAGGCCAGATGCCGAATCGCGCCGCCGCCGTTCTGGAGGAACTTCAGCTGGCTCGACTTGAACACGGTCAGGTCGGCGACTGACGGCGGAAGCTTGGCGCCGAGATTGGAGGGCAGGCCCAGCCGGGTGGCGACCTCGTCCAGGATCGCCGACAAGTTCAGCGTCACCGCCCCCTGGTTGACTCCGACCGGTCCCTTCCCGCCGTTGACGATTGCGCGAGATCGGCTGCGATGCCTGCCGCCGCAGGCTCACAGGCGGCTCGAACGCGACGCCATCAACCTCGTTCCGCGGCATGGCCGCATCGTCGATGCGCACGCCGAGTTGCGCATCCTCTTAAAGGGGTGAAACGGCGCTCATCCGTTTTGGGTGATGACGGGGGTGGGCGGCTTCTCGATGCTGAGCGTGGGCGTGGTTCCCGCGTCTGACTCGGTGGCGCCATGAGTTGCGTAGCGCCGGGCCCACCATCAACCCCTTCGAAAGGAGCTCGTGCTAAATGGCAACGCTCGTTGCGATTGGCTATCCCGATCAGGTAACCGCCGAGCAGGCCCGAGACACCGTCGCGGAGCTCGAGCAGGAGCTGATCATCCAGGCTGACCAGGTCGCGTCGATCTCGCGCGATCTCAAGGGCAAGTATCACGTCCACACCAGTCACGGCGGCGCGTCAGCCGGCGGTGGCGCCACCTGGGGCGGGGTGTGGGGCCTGTTATTCGGCGTCCTGTTCTTCATCCCCTTCGCCGGCCTGGCGATCGGCGTCGGGATGGGCGCGCTGTTCGGCCACCTGGGCGAGAAGGGCATCGACAAGGCCTTCCAGCAGCAGGTCCGCGACTACCTGAAACCCGGCACCTCCGCCCTGTTCATGGTGATCGAGCAGGCCACGCCGGACAAAGCGATCGCCGCCCTGCAGCAATACGGCGGAACCGTGATCAAGACCTCGCTCACCGACGAGGACACCAAGCGCCTCCAAGACGCCCTACAACCCCCCACACCAGCCGGAGTCGCATAAGCGAGGCACGCGACGCGCGGGCCGCGTCGGAGATGCCGCAGCCCGCCCGCGTCACCGGCTTCGATCGGCAGATCGTGCTGATCGGAATGATGGCGGTCGGAAAGACGACCCTCGGGCGGATGCTCGCCAAGCAGCTCGGGTGGGAGTTCTGGGACAACGACGAGGCGCTCGGCGAAGCGACGGGGCAGACAGCGGCTGAGGTGCAGCTGAGCCAGGGGCAGGTAGGCCTTCATCGGCTCGAGAACCGGCTGCTCCGGCGCGCGCTTGCCGTGCGCACGCCCACGGTGTTCGCTGCAGCGGCAAGCGTGGTGCTCAAGCCTGAGATCGTGAGCCGCGCGCTAACGATCTGGCTCCGCGCCAGCGCCGCGGCCGAGGCGGCAAACTTGGCGCGCAGCGGCCAGCGCCATCGCCCACTTCCGGCGACCCCCGCGGGATTCCTGAGCCACATGATGGCCGAGCGCGAGCCGCGCTACGAGCAGATCGCACGGCTGACCGTTGATGTCGCCAGCACCCCCGACGAGACGCTCGAACGCCTCTTGGCGGCCCTCCCCCGCGAGCTCAAGTCTCCGACGGCTTGAGCGGGACGGCGGCCGCCAGCCGTGTGCCGGCACCCGGTCGCGAGACGACGTCGAGCTGACCACCCACGGCTCCGATGCGATCGCGCATGCTTAGTAGCCCTATGCCGTCATGAGTGCTCGTCGTGTCGAACCCGCTGCCGTCGTCGCGCACCTCGAGCTGTAGCTCGGATGGACTTGCGTGCACGCGGATCGATGTGTGGGCGTCACGCCCCGCGTGCTTGGAGGCGTTCTGGACCGCCTCGAGGCAGCAGAAGTAGACGGCCGTCTCGATCTCTGCGGGGAATCGCCGTTTGCTGACCTCGGCCACGGCGACCTTGCCAAGAAAGCGATGCGTAAGGGCGGGAAGGGCTCCGGCTAGGCCGTGGTCGTCGAGAACGGTCGGGTAGATCCCGTGGGCGAGGTCGCGGAGCTCGTGGATTGCCTCTTCGAGCTCGTGCTCCGCTCGAGCGAGCTTCTCGTGAAGCTCCGGGGCGTCGCCCGCCCACTCGCTCGCCGCCGAGAGCCGCAGGAGCGCGCCGAGCAAGCGCTGCTGGGCGCCGTCGTGAAGATCGCGCTCCAGCTTGCGCCGCTCCGTGTCGCTCGCTGTCGTGATCCTTCTCCTGGAGTCGGCCAGTGCGCTCAGGGACGACTTCCACGCTGTATCCAACTCGCTGTTCTCGAGCGCGAGGAGTGCAACCGCCCCGGCCGCCTGCAACAGCTCTGGATCGTCGGCGAGCTGCTTGTCATGAACGATCGCCGCGGCCGGCCGTCGATCGCGCTGCACCTCGGTGAGCACCTGCCCAGGGCCGGGGGCTCCGAGAACGGCACCGTCGGCATCGACCCATTCGTGGGCACGCCAGAACCCGAGCCTCAGAGACGGATCGCCAAGCGGCCCGTGGAGCATGCCCTCGAGCTCGCGGAGCGACGGGCGCCCCAGCGAGTTCCGGACCAGCCCGCGCATGGCCCGGCCCGCGAACACCTCCGCCGCGATGAGAGCGAACAGAAAGCCATACCAGAGCGACGCGCGCGCTCCCGCGAACGTCCACTGAAGGAGGCTCTGCACCGGCTTGGCGGTCGGCGCCAAGCCGTTGGGGGCCAGCAGGAACAGCGTTCGGTAGCTCGCCTGCATCAGCACGAACAGCAGCGCGATCGGTCCGCCGATCGCCATCGCTCGTCGTCGTGGGGGCGTTCCCGTAACGAAGCGTGA
The DNA here is from genome assembly GCA_963818675.1 of uncultured Solirubrobacterales bacterium. Classification (GTDB taxonomy): domain Bacteria; phylum Actinomycetota; class Thermoleophilia; order Solirubrobacterales; family Solirubrobacteraceae; genus Palsa-465. Next base: position 3,177,481 of record CAWFTE010000002.1, on the reverse strand, counting down.
AACGAGCACGCCAGCGGTAGCGAGCGGAACCGCGACCAGCACGGCGCCCTGAACGTTCAGCAGCGTTGGCAGCCAGGCCGGGGGCGACCAGATCGCCAGACCGTTGGCCGGGCAGACTGCCCGGCACCCCGATATGGAGAAGCTGGGACCGATGTGCGGCACCACCACCGCGAGGAATGGAGTCGGCAGAATCACCCCGAGCACCACTAGGCCGATGATCAGCCGTTCAGCACGTCCCTCGAGCCGCCCGCTCGGGAACGAGAGGATGACCAGCGAGGTCATCAGATAGATCACCGACTCCGCGATCAGCCCGACGGCGAACAGCGCCGGGGTGGTGGTGGATTCCAGGATGTATGGCACGCCCGCCAGCCCAAGACCGATCAGCAGCAGTCCAAGGCGGTTGTTCGGACGCCGATGCCGCCAATAGAAGCCGACGGCCACCGGCCCGAGAATGAAGTCCGCCTTCTGGACGCCTAGCCAGGCGGGGTAAGCCAGGAAGCTTGCTCGCAGGGTAATCCAGAATGCCGCTACGGCCATCGCCAGAGCAAATGCCCCGACCGCCGCGTCCCATCGCACCGCGCCGAATCTTTGCGACGACGCGGCTCGTAGCGAAAAGCCAGGCCACGCCGCGCCGCGCGGATCGAGTGAGACGGTTTCCTTGTCAGTCATCGGCCCCCGGTCGCACGCCATGAAATCGGGTGCCATGGCGCGACACCTGGTCGGTCCATACGACAATACTCGCATCCCAAGCCCGGCAGACCAGGGGGGCGGCGTCTCGTTCACGCGATGGACCCATGCCGGTACCCCTCGCTGGTCGCTCCGGCTTCTGGCAGATAGCTAGAAGATCGCAATCGGGTTGAGCGGCGAGCCGGTCCCGCCGACGATCAGCAACGGGGCCGCAACGAACATGAACTCCCACCGGCCCGTGGTCTCACAGACCAACCGGACGTCCTCGAACTGCAGGTAGTCCAACAGGTGCAGCCCCAGGGCGGTGATCGCGAGCACATGGATCGGGAACCCCACGCCTTGGGTGCTGCTGGGCGCGGTGTCGCTGTTGCCGTCGGATCCGAGCGCGGCGACGTCACGCTCGGCCACGAACGACATTGCGCTTGGATGCAGGCCCGCCTTGGACGCCGCGGTATCCCAGGGGCCAAGCTCCGCGAGCCGGCGGGCGTGACCGGTCCGAATCAGCAGGATGTCGCCCTGTCCGACGGCGACGCCCTGCTCGCGCTCGGCGGCCTCGAGATCGCCCCGGAAGACGTGCTCCCCCGGCTCGAGCCATCGCACGCCACGAACGCGCGGGATGTCGAGTAGGACACCGCGTCCGACCAACCCGTCGCTCAGCACCTCGATCGAGTTCGCTTCCGCGCCCTGCTCGCTCACCGCGCGCTCGGATGTCCCGTTGTACAGCGAGCCTCGATATCCCACGTGGCAGAGAGCATCGATGTGCGTGTGTCCGTCGCTGTGGTAGTCGAGACCCACGTAGTCCTTGATGAAGTGCACGGCTTCCGCCGCACTTCCCGGGAGCTCGCCGAGCGCAGTCATGTGATGGTCGGCCGGGAGCGGGCAATGCAGGCCGGCCCGGGTGTTCAGGGGCAGACTCAGCGTGACGCTCAGCCCCGCGCGCACGAGCTTCGCGGCGGCCGCGACGTGCGCGGGGCCGAGGAGGTGTAGCGCGCCTCGCTCGTCGTCGTCTCCCCACTTCCCCCACCGGCTCAGGCTGCGGAACAGGACGTCGAAGTCGCTCGTGCTCAGATCGATATGAGTAGCCGGTGCGCTCATTGCGACCGGCCCGCAGGCGAGAGGTCGGCTCGGAGACGCGGACGGGCAGACGAGGCGGCCCCGTCGTGTGCGCGAGGGCCGGTAGTGCTGTCCGGGCTCACGAGCCAGATCGCGATATCGCCGGCTGCCGGTCGGATCTGCTCGCGCGTGGTGGCGATCCGCAGCATCCCGCTCGGCGAGACCACGAACAAGAGCCGCGTGCCGTCACTCGATGCTCCGGGCGTGTCGCCAGCCGGCGCGGTCGCGAGCTCCGCTCCGGCCTCGAAGCGCCGGCTGAGCTCGGAGAACGTCAGATCCCGCCCGAACAGAATGTGCCCCTCCGCGTGACGCGGAACCAGGTCGAGGAGCTCATCTTCCGGAGCCAGCCGGTAGACGTGGTCGTGGCCTAGCTCCTGACGAAGCTCGAACGAAGCGAGCGCGTTGAAGTTGTCGCTGTCGGTCAGCAGGAGCGCATCGGCTACCTCCTCGAGCTCGGCTTCGCGGCTGGCGAGATCCACCCCGAGCTGCGCGTTGCGGGCGTCGAGCCCGTCGACGCGGGCGGTGGTCTGCTCCGCCTGCTTGCCGCTCCACAGACGGACGCCGAGGCCGGCGTCCTTCAACGCGGAGGCGATCGACCGAGCCCATTTGTGACCCCCGACGATGAGCACGACGATGGCGCTTGCCCCGACTATCTCGAGCCGGCGCGCAAGCGGCGCAGCGGTCAGGCCATACAGACAGACCGTGCCGAAGATCGCGATGAACGCGATCGGCAGGATGTCATTGGCGTGAGAGACGCCGGCTGCTGCGAGCGCTGGTCCGAACGAGGACGCCGTCGCCGCCGCGACGATGCCCCGCGGTGCGAGCCACGCCATGAACACGCGCTCCGGTTGGCTCACGTCCGACCGACGCGTCGCAAGCGCGACCACGAGCGGCCGGATGACGAACACCATGATTGCGATCAGCGCAAGGCCCTTTGGGAGGAGCGACGCCACCGTCGAGGGCTTGACCGACGCGGAGATGAGAATGAAAAGCATCCCAATCAGCAGCTTCACGACGGTTCCCTGGAACTCGAGCACCCTGGAGACGTCGAGCCGCTTCTGATTGGCAAGCACGATCCCCATCGTGGTCGCGGCCACGAAGCCCGAGTCCTGACGGATCAGGTCGGCGACGACGACCGCCGCCGTCACCGTCATCAACGCTGCGGCGACGCTCTGCCGCGGGACCTTGCGCTGGGTGCCGCTCAATAGCAACCACAGCGCGGCGGCGCCGGCGGCGCCGATGACCAAACCGGTCCCGATGTCGAGCACCAGCTCGCCGGGGTGAAACGGCTTATGCCCGGCGGCCCCCGCTTCCACAGCGGTGAACACCACGACGCCGAGCAGCGCCCCTAGCGGGTCGATCAAGACCCCCTCCCACTTCAGCACGTTGCGTACGCGATCGGTAGGGCGGACGAACTCGAGCAACGGCACAACCACCGTCGGGCCCGACACGACAAGCACCGCTCCGAGCACCAGTGAGGGGCCCCACCCGAGCTTGAAGAGGAACTCGACGGCGATCGCCACGCCGGCGGCCGTGAGCCCGATACCGAACACGATCATCCGCAGCACAACACCGCGGAGGCCCTGCCTGAGCTCCTCGAAACGCAGTCGCAGACCGGCTTCGAACAGGATCAGCCCCACACCGAGCGACACGAGCGGCTCGAACGTCGCGCCGAATAGTGTGCTCGGATGCACGTCGCTCGTCGCAGCGCCGGCGATGAAACCGACCGGCAGAAGCAGGACGATTGCGGGGAGCCGGGTGCGGCTGGCGAGGAGCTCGCACCCCAGCGCCAGCACGATCACCAGTCCGAGGCCGGTCAGGATCTCGTTGGTCGACATCCAGCGAGCCTCATCGGTTGCCGGCCGCGACAGGCGCGGGCTGGCTGACCATTGCGGAACGAGCAGCGGGCGCAGCGGGCGGCTCCGTGACGGGCGCCGCCGCCGGGGGCGCCTTGGAGACGACCAGCGTCACCAGGTAGGCGACCACGACGCCGACGATGATCAGCGGCTCCTCGCCGGTCCCGGCCTTGATGCACAGGAACGTCGCGACGACGACCGCGGACAGCGGCAGCTTCAGCACAGCGGCCACGGTTGCGCCGACTCCCACCGCCACCCCCGGGACGAGCGCGAAACCCGGGAGGTGCGAGGTGAGGATTCCCGCCGCTGCTCCGAGGAAGACCGCGGGGAAGGTGGGGCCGCCTCGGAAGCTGCCCAGCGACAGCGCGTAGGCAACTCCCTTGAACGCGATGAGCAGCGCCAGCGCCGAGGTCGACCAGGTCGCGGCTTGTGCGACGAGCCCCGGGAGCGCGGACTGCCCCGAGAACAGGACCTCGTTCACGTTCTTGTCCGCGGCCTTGGAGAAGGCGATCGCCAGGCCGGCGACGACGAGCCCGATGATCGGCAACAGCACGAGCGTGCGGCGCGCCACGACCCGGGACGTGGTCAGTCCGCCGACCAGGACCAGTCGCGTGACGACGGCAATCGCGGCCGCGAGCGCGATCGTCCAGCCGAACTGCGCGATATTCGGATGGCCGAAGTGCGGCAGGGACAAGGGAACGAGCGAAAAGGCGCTGCTGCTGAGGCCGGTGAACGAGCCCATGCCGATAGAGACCAGCGACCCGATCCCGGCGCCGAGCAGGCCCGGGAGCAGCACCAGCGGCATCCGCGCCCCGCCGAGCCCGGCGATCTCGATCAGGATCACCGCGGCGATGAGGGGGGAGCCGAAGATGAACGAGATCGCCGCGAAGCTCCCGGCCGCTGCCACGATGGCCAGCACCTGAGGTGGTGCGTCACGGCGGGCCATGCGTAGCGCGAGCACGGCGAGACCCGCGCCCAGCGCGAGCACAGGGGCCTCGGGGCCGAGCACCATCCCGAAGCCGATCGTCGCCACGCCGGCCAGCACGATGCCGGTCAGTTCGGAAGGCGTCGGGGGCCGACCCGCCGCCAGTCCCTTGGCCGGTAGATGGCCGCCCTCCCCGGGCAGCAGCGTGATCGCCAACGCCGTGATCGCGGCGCCGACCGCGAGCACCGGCAGCGACCACCACAGCGGCGGGCCGTTGTGGTACCCGAGTGCGTGCGGAAGGTGCGTGAAGAGCTCGCGCTGGAGCTGGTAGACCAGCTCGAGGAAGCACCACGACACCAGCGAGACGACGACTCCGATCACCGCCACCAACCCGAGCAGGACGACGAACCGCCGGCTGCGCATCGTCGCGGCAATCTGCTCGGCCGTGGGCTCCGCGGCCGCCGCGGTTTCAGCCATCGCCATCGCCGCCCGAGATCATGCAGCGAAAGCCGAGGTGGCTGGTCGTCGTGTCGACCGCCTGGCCCTGGCGCGCGGCGGGCCGGTAGCGCAGGCAGTAGTTGGGCGCGCACAGGTGCGAGCCACCTTTCGTCACGCGACGCGGGATGTCGCCCCCGGGCGCGTCCAGGTCATAGCTGTCATCGGGCGAAGGCACCCGCGGGTTTCGCGGCACGCAGCAGGGGCTGCTCGCGTTCTGGTGCCGGGCCGTGAAGTAGTCGCCCGTCCATTCCCAAACGTTGCCCGCCATATCGAACAGGCCGTAGCCGTTGGGCGCAAACCGCCGGACCGGGGAGGTGCGCTCGTAGCCGTCGAGCATTAGGTTCTGCCAGGGGAATGGGCCCTGCCACGTATTGGCCATCATCCGCCCGCGGGGCGCGAACTCGTCCCCCCAGCAGAACACCTTGCCCTCGAGCCCGCCGCGCGCGGCGCGTTCCCACTGCGCCTCGGTAGGCAGTTGCTTTCCCGCCCAGTCCGCATACGCGAGCGCGTCTTCGTATGCCACATGGGTCACGGGGTGCAGCTCGCGGCCATGTACTGTGCTGAGGGGTCCTTCCGGACGGCGCCACTGCGCGCCGGGCGTCCACGTCCACCAACTTCGAACGTCCGAGAAATCGACCGGGCCGACCGCGCGCTGGAACACGAGCGATCCCGGGACGAGCAGGTCGGGGTCGGCGTCCGGGTAGTCGGCGGGATCGGGCGGACGTTCCGCCCAGGTCACGTAGCCGGTCGCCTTCACGAACCGGCGGAACTCGGCCACGGTGACCGGATGATCATCCATCCAGAACCCGTCGATGGCCACGCGATGGACCGGGCGCTCCTCGGGATAGAAGTCGTCCGATCCCATCAGGAACTCACCGCCGGGCACCCAAGCCATGTTCTTGGCCGGTGCCCGGTCGGCGGGTGCGGTTACGGCGTCCATCTACTCGCGCGCGAACATCGCTTCGGCTTCCCTGGCCAGGTCGACGAAAGGTTCGCCGCTCACGTCGATGATCACGCGGTCGATCTCGCCGCCGACGAAGGGCCAGGGCTGCGCGCCCGGGTAATCGTCAGTCACCGCCTCGCCGCCCTCGCGGCCCACGTTGAGACCCTCGCCGGCCAGCGAGAACTTGCCCGGCTGCGTCCTGATCCGGGCCGTGCCGACGGCCCGGTCGTTGAAATGCAGCGTCAACGTGCCCTCGGTCGGCATGACGTCGCCGTCGCGCTCGAACGTCGCCGAGAGGACGACGTGACCGAGTGGCACGGGTTCGATCGACTCGACGACCTGCTCGAACTCGCCCACCCAGTTGTAGACGTACTTGAGCCTTCCGTCCTTCAGGTACAGCGCGTGTCCGCCGAAGCGCGCTCCTTGCGCCATCAGCACCCCGCCCGCCTCGGGCGTCTCGATGCGCACTTCCGCGGCAATCGTGTACGAGCGATTTCTGATGTTGGGCGCCACCGACTCGGGCACCTCGGCGTTGCCGGGGTAGTAGACGTAGCGGTTGCGGTCGGCCGCGAGCTGCGGTCGCGGCGTGGTCAGGATCGCCACCGCGTCACGGGTCTCGAGCGGGAGCGCCTGGTAGCGCCCGGCCTCGCTCCACCACAGGTCGATCAGCTCGCGCAGCTTCTCAGGGTGCTCGGAGGACAGGTCGCGGCACTCGGTCGGGTCGGCCTCGGTGTCGAACAGCTCCCAGCGCTGCTGCGCGAAGTCACCCCACGCGTTGGGCGCCGCCGGCGTGACGGCGGCGGCCTTCCAGCCCCGGTGCCAGATCGCCCGGGTGCCGAGCATCGAGTAGAACTGCGTCTCCTTGCCGGTATCCGCGCTCGCATCAGCAAGCGATGCGGCGAAGCTGACGCCCTCGACCGGCTTCTGCACGTGACCCCTGACTGCCTCGGGCATCTGGACGCCGACGCACTCGAGCAATGTCGGAACGACGTCGACCGCATGCACGTATTGGCGGCGCACGGTTCCGTCGGCCGGCACGCGCCGCGGCCACGACACGATCATCGGGTCCGCGGTCCCCCCCTCGTAGTTGCTGTAGCGCTTCCACATCTTGAAGGGCGTGTTGAACGCCCACGCCCAGCCGGTCGGGTAGTGGTTGTAGGTCCGCGGGCCACCAAGGTCCTTGAGGTGCTTGAGGTTCTCCTCGATGGTGTCCGGGATCCCGTTGAAGATCTTGTTCTCGTTGACCGAGCCATTCGGTCCACCCTCGCCCGACGCCCCGTTGTCCGAGACGAGCACGACGATCGTGTTCTCGAGCTGGCCGCTGTGCTCGAGGTAGTCGAGCAGCCGACCGATCTCGTGGTCGGCGTGGCTCAGGAAGCCCGCATAGACCTCCGCCATCCGCGCGAACAGGCGCTTCTCCTCGTCTGAGAGCTGATCCCACGGGCGTACCATGTCGAGCTCTGGCCAACCCTTGCCGCCGTCCGCGCTCGTCTCGGCGCCGTACGGGTTCATGGGAGAGAGCTCCGCGTGCTCGGGGATGATGCCGCGCTCCTTCTGGCGCTCGAACACGACCTCCCGGTATGCCTCGTAGCCCATGTCGAACTTGCCCTTGTACTTCTCGATCCACTCTGGAGGGGCGTGGTGCGGCGCGTGTGCCGCCCCCGGCGCGTAGTAGAGGAAGAACGGCTTCTCGGGCGCGATCGCCTTGGCGTCTCGGATGAACTCGAGCGCCCGGTCGGTGATGTCGGTGCCGAAGTGATAACCCTCTTCGGGGGACGCCGGCGGCTCGACCGGGTGGTTGTCGTACACCAGGTCGGGATACCACTGGTTCGTCTCGGCCCCGAGGAACCCGTAGAAGCGCTCGAACCCGCGCCCGAGTGGCCACTGGTTCTTGATCGACGCCAGGTTCATCTCGTCCTCGGCGCACAGATGCCACTTGCCCACCATGTAGGTGTTCCAGCCCCGCTCGCCGAGGACCTCCGGGAGCGTCGCGCACTCGAACGGGATGTGGCCGTTGGCGTTCGGAAAGCCCGATGCCGCCTCGGTGATGCAGGCCATGCCGTTGGTCGTGTGGTTGCGTCCTGTCAGCAGGCACGACCGCGTCGGAGAGCACAGCGCCGTCGTGTGGAAGTTGGCGTACGTAACGCCCGCGGCGGCGATCCGGTTGATGTTGGGGGTCTCGATCAGCCCGCCGTAGCACTCCATAGCGGAGAAGCCGACGTCGTCCAGCACGACGTACACCACGTTCGGCGAATCCTCGGGGGCGCGCGGCTGCATGTACGGCTCCCAATCCGGAATCGAGTCCAGGATGTCGACGTTGACGACGCCAGCAAAGGCTCTGCTCATCTGGTTCTCTCCGTGTCGATCGCGTTCGCGCCCGCAACAGGACGCATCGACTGCACCGTAGATCGCCTCCGCGGGTTGCGCGTCATCCGGATCGGGTGACTTTCGCCTCCGTCTGCCACCGGCCGAGCCCGCGCTGCGCGAGCAGCGTGAAGCAGCCCGCGACGAGCAGCATCGCAACGTTCACGCCGAGCACGAGCAGCGCACCCGCTGCCTTGCCCACCTCTCCCACCCCCGCGGCCACGCCGAGGTAGGCCGAGGCTGGGATCGTCGTCACCGAGATCGCCACGCCTACGGCGGAGCTCGCCCGCGTCTCGAGCGCGAGCATGCCCGCGATGCCGGCCGCGAACGCGACGAGCGGCGTAGACACGTTGACGGTGGACAGTCCTTGGAGGAACCCGCGTTGGCCGACGGCGAATCCGTTGGGCAGTAGATGCAGGTGGTTCAGCACAAGCGTGAGCACCCCGCCGACCACACATGCGAGGCCGAGGCCGCAGACCAGCGCGACCACCGCGCGCCCGGCAAGGCGCCAGCGGCGCAGGACCAGCGCAGTGGCGGCGGCGGTTACGGGCAGCGTGTCCGGGCTGATCGCCATCGCGCCCACGACCAGCGTGACGTTGGCGTAGATGACGCCGAACGCCGCCACCACTCCGGCGCATGCCATGAACACGAGGTACCGAGCAAAGGGCCGAGCGTTGGCGCCGGCCTGGCTGAGCAGATCCGCCCACACGACGCTGGCAAGGGGACGCTGTGCGGCGGACGGGCCAATCGAGTCCAAGCGGACCAACACCACGTCCTCCGCCGGCACGCCCAGTGAAGACAGCTGCTCGAGCGCGCGATCAACCGCACCCTCGGCCAGATCCGCGGTTACGAGCACCTTCCCGAGATCCCCGTCGCGCATTCTGATCACGTGTCGCGACCCCGGAATCTGCTGCAGGCGCACGGCGACGTCGCCCATCGCCGGCGACGCTCCGAACACGCGCAGCTGCAGCATGGCCGGGCGTTCTCAGCGATTCAAGTGCCGCAGCGCGTCGTCCACCGACGCGACCGCGACGACGTATGCCACGTGGGTGCCGATGCTCGTCGCGATCATGTCGGCCGGCCAGCGCCACGGGGGCGGCGTGCGCCCGAGCAGCGGGAACAGCGACAGCGTCGCGCTCATCAACGTCCCGCCGAAGATCGCGCTCGCCCAGGGATCGGGGATCCGCCGATGTAGCACTCCATGCCAGAGCCCGAATGCCGACCCATAACTCCAGCGCAACGCCATCCCGAGCTCGTGCTCTTCGCGGTCTGTCACCTTCCCGAGGTGCATGATCGACGCGACGATCTGACCCGGCACGAGCGAATCGTCGTAATCGAGCGGCCGCCCGTTGCGGCCGGAGCGAAGTCGCCGCTCGGCCGCGTACGCGAACGTCAATGCCGCCGTTCCGGCGGTGCCGGCCACGACGCTTCGAACCGGCCAACCCACTGCGCTCCAAGACATCTCTCACCTCTCGTTTCGATTGCCTCTGAAATTGCCCACGAGGATCCCGATCACCGTGACCAGGTACAGCTGTCCCGTCAGCATCTCGAGCACGGCGATCGCGTGGCCGGCCGCCGTCGCGGCGGTGTAGTCGCCAAAGCCGGTCGTCGTGAGGACTGTGAACGAGTAGTAGACGCGGTCACCGCCCGTCACCGTCTTCGCCTGCTGGAAATATGGGTTGCCGGCGACGTGCGCCACGAACGCGATCACTGACGCGAACAGCAAGCCGACGAGCAGGTAGATGGCAAGCGCGCCGGCGACCGCCTGGAGCGTGACGCCTTCGTCTCTGATCAGCCGCAGCAGCCCGCCTGCGAGTGCGACCGGCACGGCCGCCGAAAGCAGTGTGACGACGGCGAACGCAACCTCGGCCGAGATGACGCCGCTCGCCACTCCGGCGACGCCGAGGAGCGCCGCGCCCGCCACGACGAGCGCGCGCAAGCGCCGCACGGTGCCACCGGCCCGGGAGGTCGCCACGGCGACGGTCAGCGCGCTTCCGGTCAACGCGACGTCGATCGCGCGCGCCCAGGCCGCGTCCGGCGCCAGCACCTCGAAGATCAAGAGCACGAGGACGAGGAGGAACACCGCGCCATAGCGGAACTGCGCCTGGTCGCGTGCAGCCGCCGGCCGCTCGTGTGCCAGGACCGCGCTCATCTGGCCGGTGCCTCGAGCGCGATCACGCGGTCGACGAGCTCGAGCCCCTCGCTGCGGTGGGTGATCAGCAGCACGGACTTGTCGCGTGCCGCGGACAGCACGTCGCGGACGAGCTCCTCAGCGGTGCCCGGATCCAGATGCGCCGTCGGCTCGTCGAGTACCAACACCGGCGCGCCGGCGAGCAGGGCTCGCGCTAGCACGATCCGCTGTCGCTGGCCTCCGGACAGCTCGCGTCCCTGCTCACCCACGCGCGTTCCGAGGCCGTCTGGAAGACGATCGATCCAGTCCCAGATCCGCGCCCGCCGTAGCGCCTGCTCGATCTCCCGGTCGCTGGCGTCCGGCCGCGCCAGGCGCACGTTGTCGCGGATGCTCGCCGAGAACAGATGGGCATCCTGCCCGGCCAGCGAAATCGCGCGACGAACGTCAGCCTGGGCATAGTCGCACAGATCGCGGCCGCCGAGCATCACGCGTCCGTGCTCTGGATCGAGAAACCGGAGCAGCAGGTTGACCACGGTGCTCTTGCCGGCGCCGCTCGCTCCAAGGAGCGCCACGTGCTCTCCCGGGGCGATGTGAAGGCTGAGACCATCCAGCGCGGGCAGCGCCTGTCGGGGGTAGCGTGCCCGCACGTCCTCGAGCGCGAGCGTGAAGCGCCGGCCCGGCGCGGGGACTGGCCGCGCGGGATCGCGCACGATCGGGTCCTCCGCCGTCAGCTCGAGGATCCGGTGCCCCGCCGCCAGGGTCGCGAACAGCTCCCGGGCGGCCGCGGACAGCGGCGTGACCGCTTCGAACGAGGCCAGCGCGAGCAGCGCGAGCAGCGCGATCAGGACGCGGTCGAGGTGCCCTGCCGTGGAAGCCGCGATCGCGACCGCCAGCACGCCACCGACCGTCGCGCCGGTGAGCGCCACTCCGAGCCCGTCGGCTGCCCCCGTGGCCAGCGCGTCGCGGCGAGCCAGCTTGACCAGTGCCCGGTCCGCCCCGCGCGCTCGGTCGAGGCCGGCGTCTTGCGCCCCGAAGGTGAGCAGTTCGGGCGCCGCACCGAGAAGCTCGACCAGCTCCGCCGAGAGCTTTCCCCGCGCGGTGGCCTCACGGCTACGTGCTCGCGCTGCGAGCAAGGCGCTGAGCGCGGGAACGGCAACAGCGCCGGCGATCAGCCCGCCGCCGAGCACCACCGCGGCCAGCGGCAGAACGGCCGCTGCTACGCCGATCGACACTGCGCCCGCGAGGAGCGCGACGAGCGGCGGCTCGAGCGCGCGCAGGTACAGGTTCTGGAGCGTGTCGACGTCGGCGACCATGCGCGAGAGCAGGTCGCCCTCGCGATAGCAGTCGAGCTGCGCCGGCGCCAGCGGTTCGATCTGCGCGTAGAACCTCATCCGCACCCGCCCGAGTACGCGGAGCGCGACGTCGTGCGAGGCCAGCCGCTCGAGGTAGCGCACGATCGGCCGCCCGAGTCCGAAGAACCGCACGCCGACGATCGCCATCATCAGCGACAGCACGGCCGGGCGCTCGGCCGCGCGCGAGATCAGGTACCCGGCCAGTGCCATCAATCCCACGCCGAACGCGATCGCGAGCGCTCCCAAGGCCGATGCGATACCGAGCCGCAGGCGGGGCGCGGGTGCGAGCTTCAGGAGCGCTCTCAGTGTCGAGCTCATGCCGCCTCCCTCCGTGTCTCCGCCAGGGCCCGTCCGCTCACCAGGCGCGCCGCTCGGTCCGCGTGACGAATCAGTTCCGGCCGGTGGGCGATCAGAAGCATCGTGCGGCCGGCACGCAGACGCTCCACCGCGCGCGAGACCAGCACGACGCTCCGGGGATCGAGATCGGCCGTCGGCTCGTCCAGGATGACCAGCGGTGCGTCCTTCAGGAACGCCCGGGCGAGCGCGATCCGGCGACGCTCTCCCGGCGAGAGGATCCTGCCGCCATCGCCGACGAGCGTCGCATAGCCATCCGGCAGCGTGTCGATGAGCTCCGCCGCGCCGGCCAGAGCGGCGGCCTCGGCCACCCGCTCCTCGGACGCGTCAGCATCGGCGAGCCGGATGTTCGCGGCCACGGTCGCGCGGAGCAGCGTCGGATGCTGGGGTACCCAGGCGACGAGTCGTCGCCAGGCGTCCATCCTGCACGACGCGAGGTCGACACCGCCCACTGAGACGCGGCCGCTCGTGGGTTCCAGCAGGCCAAGCAGCAGCGCCGCGACGGTGCTCTTGCCGGCCCCGCTCTCCCCCACCAGCGCCACCGTCTCGCCCGGCATCAGCTCGAGGTCCACGCAGTCGAGCACCGATCCCACCCGGGCCGGATAGGCGAACGACACGCGCTCGAGCCGGACTTCCGCCCGAGCCGGGCTCGGCGCGACGCGCGGGCCGCCGGGCGGTGCGGCTGCCGGACGGTCGAGCAGCGCGAACATCTGCTCGGCCACGGCAAGGCCGTCCGCGCTGGCGTGGAACTCGGCGCCGAGCCTCCGGTACGGTAGATAAAGCTCGGGCGCGAGCACCAGGACAGTCAGTCCCGCCTGTAGCGCGAGGCCACCGTCCACGAGGCGTACTCCAGCAGTCACCGCGACCAGCGCGACCCCGAGTGTGGCCGCCAGCTCGAGCACGGACCCCGACAGGAAGCTGATCCGCAAGGTGGCCATCGTTGCGGCGCGGTAGCGCTCGCTGACCTCGCCGATGCGCGCCAGCTCGCCACCAGCGCGCCCGAACGCGCGCAGCGTCGGCAGGCCACGAACGTCGTCGAGGAAATGCGTCGAGAGCGACCGGAGCGCCTCCCAGCGCTCCATCGTCCGCTGCTCGGTGTAGAGCCCGATCAGCCACATGAACACCGGCACGAGCGGAAGCGTCAGCAGCATGATCAGGCCCGACTCCAGGTCGACGGTGGCCACGGCTGCGATCACCAGCAGCGGCACCACCGATGCGAGCACGACCTGGGGAAGGTAACGGGCGAAGTAACCCTCGAGCCCCTCGATGCCCTGCACGGCGACCGTGGCGATCTCCGCTGCGCTCGCACCGTCGACCGCGCTCGGCTGCGTCCGCACGCGCTTGCGCACCAGCGCCAGGCGCAGCTCGGAGAGCACGCTCCAGGCGGCGCGACGGCCCGCGGCCTCCATGCCCCAGCCGAGCGCTCCGCGGGCCGCGAACGCGGCGAGCAACAACGCCAGGTCAAGCCACAGCCGGTGCAGCGGCACACCGTCGAACGCCCGCGCGACGATCCGCGCCAGCAAGAACGCCTGTGCCAGCACCGCGCACGCCGTCGCGACCCCGAGGACGACGTCGATCGCGAGCACCGGCCGCACCGAGCTCGTCCGCCGCACCAGGCGCGGGTCCAGCGCGCGCATCGCAGCTACCTGCGAGCAACGGTGCGGCGGCGGGCGGAGGCGGCTGCGAGCGGGGTCTCGACGGGCTCGCCACCAAGTCGCTTGCGGAAGACGTAGTACGTCCAGCCTTGGTAGAGGAGGACGAGCGGCGTGAAGATCGCGGCGACCACGGTGATCACCACCAGCGCGTAGTGCCCGGCTGCCGCGTTGGAGATCGTCAGGCTGTTGCCAAACCCCGGATGCGAGACGAGCACGCGGGGGTACAGCCCGGTGAAGATCGTGGCGACGAGTCCGGCTGCGGCGATGACCGTGGTGGCAAAGCCCCACCCGCTTCTCCGCGTCCGGGAGAAGACCAGCGCGAGCAGCAGCGCCACCACGGTGAGCGCCGCGGGAATCGCCGTCGGCAGGACGCCCCGGCTGTTCCGGTCGTGGGCAACCGCGACCGTCCATGCCACGAACGCCGTCACGGCGATCATCGCCGCGCCCGACAGCGCTCGCGCGGCGGCGGCCGCTCGCTCGCGAAAGTCGCCGACGGTACGGATGGTCAGGTATGAGGCGCCGTGCAGCGCGAACAGCAGGACCGCGGCGAGGCCCGCGAGCACGGTGTAGCCGCTGAACAGGTCGAGGAAGTTGCCGGCGAACGCGTGAGCGGAGTTGAGCGGGACGCCGTGCACGAGGTTCGCCAGGGCCACGCCCCAGATAAACGAGGCGCCGAGGCTCCCGACCGTGTTCGCGCCCAGCCATACCGCTCGCCACCGCCGGTCTTCGCTCTTCTCGCGCCATTCGAACGAGACGACGCGCACGATCAAGAGGACGAGGATCAGCAGCAGCGCGATGTAGAAGCCCGAGAACATCGTCGCGTACCAGGCGGGGAAGGCGGCGAACGTCGCACCGCCGACGACGACAAGCCATACCTCGTTCCCGTCCCACACCGGGCCGATGCTCTCGAACATCATCTCCCGCTCGCGCTCGCTGCCGCGCCGCGGCAAGAACGGGAGCAGCATCCCGACGCCGAAGTCGAACCCCTCGAGCACGAAGTAGCCCGCCCACAGGAAGGTGATCAGGCAGAACCAGACGGTCTGAAGGCCCATCTCAGGCCGCTCCGTAGCCGAGTGCCGCCGGCACTTCCGGGGCGGTCGTGACGGGCGGCCCGGCCGGCGGGGGCGGCCCAGCCGGCGGGTCCAGCCGCGCGTAGCGCCGCATCAGGACGAAGTCGACGACCCCGAGGGCCAGATACAGCAGCACGAACACGCCCAGGCTGCTCGCTATCGTCGCAGTGCTGAGATTGGGTGAGACTGCCTGCGAGGTCTTCAGGAGGCCCTGGACGATCCAGGGCTGGCGGCCCATCTCGGTGAGGACCCAGCCCGCGGTGGCGGCCACGTACGGGAACGCGATCGCCGCGACCGCGGTCCACAGGAACCAGCGGGCCTTCTCGAGCCTGCGCCTCCGGTACAGCCAGGCGCCGACCGCCGCGAGCAGGAACATCGCGACGCCGAGGAGCGCCATCACGCGCATCGACCAGTACATGAGCTCGATGTGCGGCATGTAGTTACCTGACCCGTACTGCTTCTGCTCCTGTGCCTGGAGCTGGTTGAGGCCTTGGACCTTGCCGTCGAACGAGCCGGTGCCCATCCACGAGAGCAGCCGCGGGATCGTGATCGAGAAGCTCGGGTTCGGGTGTTGCGGGGAGAAGCCGCCGATCTGGAAGAGCGAGAAGCCGCACGGCTGGCAGGTGTTCCATTGGGCTTCGGAGGCGGCGATCTTCATGCTCTGCTGGCTCGTGACCGCCTCGCCGAAGCGGTTGCCCACCGACAGCTGGAGGAGCGTCGCCGGCACCGCGACGATCAGCGCCAGCTTCGCCGCTCGGCGGAACAGCTCGACGTTGCGCCCGCGCAGGAAATGCCAGCAGCAGATCCCGAGGACGACGATCGTGCCGAAGATCACCCCGGCCAGGATCGTGTGCACCCAAGCGCGCACGGCAAAGCCGTTGGAGAGCAGCGCCCACACGCTGGTGAGCTGGGCCTTCCCGTGGACGAGCTTGTATCCGACCGGGTGCTGCATCCACGAGTTCGCGACCAGGATCAGGTAGCCCGAGAGCCACGTGCCCATTGCCGCGATCCAGATCGTGGCCAGGTGCACCCGCGGCGAGAGCCGGTTCCAGCCGAAGATCCAGAGGCCGAGGAAGGTCGCCTCGAGCATGAACGCCGCGAGTCCCTCGATCGCCAATGGCGCGCCGAACACGCCCCCCACGAAATTCGAGTACACGGCCCAGCTCATCCCGAACTGAAACTCCTGGACGAGCCCGGTCGCCACACCGATCGCGAAGTTGATCAGCAGCAACGTGCCGAAGAAGCGCGTCAGCCGGTACCAGGCATCGTCGTGCGTCCGGTGCCACAGCGTCTGCATGATCGCGACCAGCGGCGCGAGCCCGAGGGTCAGGGGGACGAACAGGAAGTGGTAGATCGACGTGGTGGCGAACTGGATCCGCGCGAGGTCGACCGTCGTTGAGGCGACGCTGATCACGTCCGGGCTGGGTCGCTAGCCGACATGCGCGGGCTCGGGCTCGGACACGCCCACGCCGAGCCGCGCGAGCAGGTGGTCCCCCACCCGCAACGCATTCGCCATCGCAGTCAGCGCCGGGTTGACCGCGCCGATGCTGGGGAAGAAGCTCGTGTCGACGACGTACAGGTTGTCGACCTCGTGCGCGCGGCAATCGGCGTCCAGAACCGAGCTGGCGGGATCGTTCCCGAACCGGCAGGTGCCGGCCTGATGCGCCACTCCCGCCACGGGGATCTCGTTCTTCAGGTAGGCATGATGCGGTAGCAGGTGCCCGTGGTGCATCCCCAGGTCAGCCAGCATCTTCTTGAGCTGCTCGTACAGGCGCTGCTTGGGGACCTCGTTGCTGGGCGTGTAGCTGATCGTGATGTTTCCGTCGTGCGCGAGCGTTACCCGGTTCTCGGCGAGCGGCAGGTCCTCGGTGGAGAGCCAGAAGTCCACCGCGTGACGCGCGACGTCGTGCAGCGTCCAAGAGGGCGCGAACCGCGTCTCGGCCGGCTTCTCCCCGTGGAACATCGGCGCCTGCGACTTGCCGACCATCTGGATGTTGCCCATCGGGAACTCGAACTCCTCGGAGGCGAAGTAGAAGTCGTTCACGCCCAGGGTCTTCTGGAACACGGTTGGGTTCTCTTCCTTGGAGAGCGCGAGCACCGCCTGGCTGTTGTGGAACATGTAGTTGCGCCCGACCTGGTCGGAGCCGTTGGCCAGACCGTTCGGATGCCGGTCGCTGGCCGAGGCGAGCAGCAGCTTGGCGCTGTTGGCGGCCCCGCACGAGGCGACGACGATGTTTGCCTCGAACGTCTCGAGGTGGCCGTCGACCTCGGCGATCACCCGGCTTACCTCCGTGCCCGTGGCATTGCACTCGAGACGCACCGCCTCGGCTCCGGTGAGCAGCGTCACGTTCGGATGCGTGAGCGCCGGTCGCACGCTGATCACCTCGGCGTCTGATTTCGCGTGGACCACGCAGGGGAAGCCGTCGCAGTTGTTGCAGCGCACGCACCGGCTGAACGGCATGTTCCGCTCCTCGAGCAGGATCCCGCACGGCGCGTGGAACGGGTGAAGGCCGGCCGCCGCCAGGTCGTCGGCGAGCTGCTGGATGCGCGGCTCGTGCGAGACGGCGGGGCACGGGTATGGCGCGCTCGCCGGAGGCTCGGTTGGATCCTCGCCCCGCGCGCCGTGCACCTGGTAAAGCTGCTCGGCCCGCGTGTAGTACGGCTCCATGGTCTCGTAGGAGATCGGCCAGGCCGGCGAGATCCCGTCGTGGTGGCGCAGCTCGCCGAAGTCCTCCTTGCGCAGCCGGTAGAGCGCGGCCCCGTACAGCTTCGTCGCGCCGCCGACGAAGTAGTGCACCTGCGGCTGGAACGGCGTTCCGTCCGAGTAGTACCACGTGTCAGGCGAGGTGTAGCGCCCATCGACGAACACGTCCTGCGCCTGCCAGTTCTGCGGCTCGCGCGCGAGCCAGCCACCGCGCTCGAGCAGCAGGATCCGCGCCCCCGACGGCGCCAGGTGGCGGACCAGGGTCCCGCCACCGGCCCCGCTTCCGATCACGATCACGTCATAGGCACTCATCAGCTGATCTCCTCCATGCGCTCGACCATGATGATTCGCGCCGCCGCCTCGACCAGCGCGAGGTGCGAGAACGCCTGCGGGAAGTTGCCCAGGTGCCGGCCGGTCGCGACGTCGAACTCCTCGGCGTAGAGACCGAGCGGAGAAGCGACCTTGACCAGCCGTTCCATAAGCTCGCGGGCTCGCTGGATCTCCCCCACGACGGCCAGCGCCGAGACGAGCCAAAACGAGCAGATCACGAACGTCCCCTCCTTGCCGCTCAGCCCGTCGTCCGTCTCGTCGGTCCGGTAGCGCAGGACGAACCCGTTCTCGCTCAGCTCGTCGGCGATCGCCAGCACGCTCGCCCGCAGGCGCTTATCCGTGCCGGGCAGGAATCCGAAGATCGCCGCCAGGAGCGTCGAGGCATCGAGCGCGTCGGTCGCGTAGTGCTGGCGCAGCACACCTCGCTGGTCGACTCCATGCTCGAGGATGTCGGCCTTGATCTCGGCCGCCGTCTGCGCCCACTCCGCCGCCAGCCCCGGCTCCCCTCGGATCTCGGCCAGCCTCGCCGCCCGGTCGAGCGCGACCCAGCACATCAGCTTGGACGAGACGTAGTGCTGCGGCTTGCCCCGTGCCTCCCAAATGCCCTGGTCGGGCTCGCGCCACACCGCGGTCGCGCACCGCGCTTGCGACGCGACCAGCGGCCACAGCCGGCGGGGTAGCCGCTGGCTGCGGCGGGTGTGCAGGAGCACCGAGTCGAGCGCGGCGCCGAACACGTCGTTCTGGCGCTGGTCGAACGCGCCATTGCCGATCCGGACCGGGTGGGCGCCCGCGTAGCCCGAGAGCTCGTCGCGCACGGTCTCGGTCAGGTCGCGCCGGCCGTCGATCCCGTACATGATCTGGAGCGCGCCGTCCTCGTTGCACTCGAGGTCGGCGATGAACTGCATGAACTCATCGGCCTCCCAATCGAGGTTCAGGTAGTGCAGCGCCTGGAGCGTGAACGTCGAGTCGCGGATCCAGGTGTAGCGGTAGTCCCAGTTGCGCTCCCCTCCCGGTGACTCGGGTAGCGACGTCGTGAGTGCCGCGACCGTGGCGCCGGTCGGCATGTAGGTAAGCCCCTTGATCGCGAGCGCTGAGCGCTGGATCAGGGACCGCAGGTCGTGATCGGGGATGCGCGCGCGCCCGAGCCAGTTGCGCCAGAAACGGGTTGTGGCTTCGAGCTGCGCGTGCGCCTCCTCGACACTCGCAGGCGCGGCCAGTCCGTCCTCCCACGACAGCGCGCAGTAGAGCTGTTCTCCCTCTCGGAGCGTGTGCCGCGCGCGGACCCGGTTTCCCTCGATCCCGAGAAGCTGGTCGGTCCGCAGCCGGACCGTCTGCCCGGCGCCGGAGGCGTCCGCGCTGTGACGATCGTCGCCCAGCCTCCACTCCGCCGGTGCGCGGCCGTAATCGAACGCCGGCTCGCACACGAGCTCGATCTCGACGTGGCCCTCGATGCACTCGACGGTTCGCACGAGCACGTGCTCGGCATCCTCGTCGGCCGGCGGCCGGCTGTGCGGGGTGATGCTGTCCTCTCCCCGTCGTGGCCCCATCGTCAGAGCGTCGCGCACGATGGCCCACCCGGAAGGCGTCTTCCACGCCGTCACCAGCGTGTTGGTTCCGGGCTCGTAGTGGCGGCCGCTCGGAACGTTGATCCCGAACGGCCCCAGGCGGAACGTGCCCGCCCCGCGGTCCAGCAGCGATCCGAAGATACTGGGGGAGTCAAAGCGCGGAACGCACAACCAGTCGACCGCGCCGTCCGGGGCGACGAGTGCACCGGTGTGGCAATCGGACAGGAAGGCGTAGTTGGCGATCGGGGTGA
This sequence comes from uncultured Solirubrobacterales bacterium, assembly GCA_963818675.1. Classification (GTDB taxonomy): domain Bacteria; phylum Actinomycetota; class Thermoleophilia; order Solirubrobacterales; family Solirubrobacteraceae; genus Palsa-465. The sequence continues at coordinate 3,157,683 of CAWFTE010000002.1, read as the reverse complement.
ACGGCGAGGGAGCCGCCGCGCTCTGCTCCATCTTCTGCACTCGCGGCTTGGCTTCCGCGACGATGCCGTGTCCATCCGTGGCCTTTACGGGCGTCCGTCGGTTTCTGACCGTGGTGCTCATGACGCCCCCCACGGCTCGTGCCAGCGGCCATATCCGGCCAGGACCTGCTCGGCCGCGTCGGGCCCCCAGGTCCCCTGCTCGTATGGGTGGACAGGGGGTGGGTGCTCGAGCAGCGGCGCCATCACCCGCCAGCACTCCTCGACGCAGTCCTGGCGCGTGAAGCGCTTGCTGTCGCCGGCCATCGCGGCATGCAGCAGGACCTCGTAGGGCGTCGGCCCCTCGCCGCCTTCGGCGGCGAACTCCATGTCCATTGTGATCTGCTCCGGCTCGACCGTCTCGTGGCGCTGGGCGTTGGCGACCAAGCGCACGCCGGTCGACGGATCGAGCTTGATCACGAGCTGGCTCGGCTCGGGCGCCCGGCGCCAACCTGCGAAGCCAAGTCGTGGCGGGCGCCGGAAGACTACGCGCAGCTCGGTCTGCGTGGTCGGCAGGCGCTTGCCGGTGCGGATGAAGAAGGGGACCCCGGACCAGCGCCAGTTGTCGATCTCGAGCCGAAGCGCGGCGTAGGTCTCAGTGGTCGAGCTGATCCCGACGCCGTCGATCTCCCGGTAGCCCTGGTACTGGCCGCGCACGTATCCCGCCGGGTCGGCCGCGGGCATGGCGCTGAACAGCGCGTATAGGCCGTTCTTGAGCGTGCTTGCGTCGCCGGACGCCGGCGGCTCCATCGCGGCCGCCGCCACCACCTGCATGAGATGGTTCACAACCACGTCCCGGAGGGCTCCGACCGGATCGTAGAAGTGGCCACGGTCCTCGACCCCGAAGCTCTCGGCCATCGTGATCTGGACCGACGAGACGTAGTGGCGGTTCCACACCGGCTCGAAGATCGAGTTGGCGAAGCGCAGGTAGAGGATCTCGCCGAGGCCCATCTTGCCCAGGAAGTGATCGATCCGGTAGAGCTGCGACTCGTCGAGGTACTGGTGGATCTCGTCCGCGAGCGCCTGCGCTGAGGCGAGGTCGTGCCCGAATGGCTTCTCGACCACGACTCGGGCGTTCTTCGTAAGCCCCGCGTCCGACAGGCCCTTGATAACCCGGCCGAACAGGAATGGGGGGATCTCGAGGTAGAAGGTCGGCGTTCGCGCGCCTCCCAGCGCGGCCGTGACGCGCTCGTACGTCGCGGGTTCCCCGAAGTCGCCGCTGACGTAGGAGAGACGGGCCGCAAAGCGCTCGAAGACGGCTTCGTCGATTTCCTCGCCGCAGGCCTCAATCGCCTCACGGGCGTGGCCGCGCAGATCCTCGACGGACCAGTCGTTGACCGCCACGCCGACGATCGGGCAGCTCAGCAGGCCCCGCCGCTCGAGCCTGTAGAGCGAGTGGAAGGTCATCACTTTGGCGAGGTCGCCGGTGATGCCGAACACCACGAACACGTCGGCGACTTCGGGACCGCGACCTCGCGCGCCGGGCGCGGCCGTGGTGGGGCGAGGTTCGACTGCAGTGCTCATCGCGTGTCCTTTTGCTCGACGTCGGGGGACGTAGGCGGATGGTGCAATCGGGCTGGGAGCCGAGCATCATCCGATGTGGGTGAAAGGCGCGATGCGATCTCTCAGGAGCACGCTTCGACGTATCGACAAGCGGTCTTGAACCGGCGGCGATCCCGCGCAAGAGGGCACGCTCTACTCTTGCCCGCGTGTCCCTTCCGGGCGCGCGGCGAGCAGAGGCGATATCGAGCTGGGCATCAGGCTGACGTGGTAGCCGCAATCGCCGCACCTATCAACAGACCCAGCGCGACGACGTAGCAGGCGAACAACAGGCCCGCGAGCACGAGGAAAACTTGCACGGGCGTGCGTCCCGCCACCGCACGCGCGTAATAGCCGGCCAGCAGCGGCGTCAGCTCGACGATCACGGCGGCTGGAGCACCACCACGCAGCGCAGCCCGCCATTTCAGACGGCGCGAGGTCGCTAACCGGTAAAGCAACGCACAGATGACAGCGATAGCCGCCACCGAGCACAGCGAGAGGGCCCATCGCGGCGCGCCAAGCCCAAGGCGGGCTCGCAGGTTCGTCGCCTCCGTCGCCGCGGCCGCCGCCAAGACGATCACAATCGCCATTCCCCCGGCCAACACCAGGTGGCGAACCTTGAGCGACACGACGCCGCCCCGCGGCACACCCAGGAGCCTCGATTCGACGCGCTCGATCACCCCAGTCGCGCCGGCCCCCGCCCACACCATCGAGCCGAGGGCGATGGCGAGCAGCAATGGTGAGTCGTGGCGCGTGCGCAGCACGAGCTCGACGACCTCGTCCCGCGCGGCGGGTGGCAAGACGTGGGCGAGCCTGGTCGCGATCGCATCCGCCTGCGCCCCATCTCCCAGGAGGATCGCGGCGAGGGCGGTGATGCCGAGCGTAAGCGGCACGCACGCTCCTACCAAGTACCACGCGAGCGCGGGGACGTCATCGCACAGGCCCGATCCCCAATAGAAGTCCACCGCGCGTTTTGCCGCGCGGCGCACCGGCCTCAACGCGGTGTAGGCGAGCTTCGGGGTCCGGGCGCTCGCGCGGCTAGGCATGTGAGGGATGGTCGAAGCGTCCCCTGGAGCCCGCAATGGCGCACACATGCATACCCGCTTGGTGCCTGCGCGTCTGGAGGCGCATCGATCCGTTCACCCGGAATGAGTGATGACCGCGGGTGTCCTCTCGCCAGCATTCGACTTGACGAACGCAGCCCGACGAAGGACGGACAGTTACTGCGCTTGGACAACGCCCCAGACAGCACCGGCGCTGCGGACCAGTGGCCGCTCGACGAGCGAACTCGAGTCGCGGTTATACGAGTCTCCAGATCCGCATCGGCGGGCGCTTGCGCTGCGCATCCGCCAACCTCGGCGTGCTCGGCTGGTCTGTTTGGTCACGCGATCGGCGGGACCGCGGCCTCCTCGCCGAGCTCGACGAGGGGGGGAGCCTCCTCGTTCCGGGAGGGGGACGCCCGATGACCGAGCGCGCCTCGCCGCCACAGATCACCATGCCGCCCACCGGTCGCCACCACAAATGCGCCGACGGGCAAGGCAAGCGTACGCCGGAACAGCCTCGGGCCCACCGCGAGGTACAGCGCTGTGACGATCAGCGCGGGTTTCACGCAGTCAGCGAGCGCGATCCCCGCCACTGCGAGCGACAAGGCGGCCATGGTCCGCCGCTGTCCTCTCCGGTCCCCCGTCATCAAGCGCTGGTTCGGTTTGCAGTAACCGCCGCCAGCCCGACAGCAGGTCGTGCATGGCCGCCGCGCCAATCACCGGATCGGGGGGCATCGGCAGCCCGGCGGGATGCAGGATGAACGGCCGGGTCTGTGCCCCGCCGAGGCCGCCATGGAAGGAGATCAGCTCCTCGAACGCACAGCCCTGCTCGAGCGCTGGGTCATAGAAGCTGTTGACCAGGATGTCGGGCGCGTGGGCGAAGCCATCGGCGCGGCGCAGGTGACCCGCTGCGGTGGACGAGAACGGAGCCAGGGGGTCCTCGCCGTGCACGCGGCTGCGCGCGAGATACCTCCTGCCGGCGGCTCCGAGCACGACCGGGCCACGCTCGCTCGAGTGCACGAGGACGAAGCCGACGTGGGGATGCTGTGTCAGCGCGCTGAGGAGGTCGGGATGACGATCCTCGATCTCCTCCAGGCACATGCGCCGAGGCTGCTCCATCAGGTAGATCAGGCCTAGGTTTCCGGACCCGAGCACGATCACGTCGTGCTCGGCGCTTCGCTCCGAATCCGGGTCCGCGACCCGCCCGGTGGCTTCGGACACCGCCTGACCCACCGCGGCATGGTGTTCGTCGCCTGCGGCAAGGTGGGCGACACTTCCGTGGGAGACCGAGCGCTCGACGAGATCGCGCAGGCTGTAGCCGTTGCGTTGCTTGAACGTCGCGCCCTGCGTCTGGCCGTGGTCGGACAGGACCACGATCTCGTATGGGCGCGGGGCATAGGGCCGGGCCCGGTCGATGCGAGCGAATTGCTGATCCAACTTGCGCAGCGCCTCGAGCGTGTCCGATCGCTCCAGTCCCGAGTGGTGCGCGACCTCGTCATAACTCGAGAAGGTGGCGTAAACCGCGGGGCGTCCCCGCATCATGTCGCTAAGGACGCCGAACACGATCAGGTCGCGGACCACCACGCACATCGCGGCGCGCAGCAACGCGTAGCGGCCCGTGCGACGGCCGCGGGGTTCTATGCCGCGGCGCCGCTGCCCGGCGGCGGCCATCAGCTCGAGGACAACCTCCCAGGCGAACAGGACGAATGTGCGCGTGACGTTGAAGCCGTTGGCCAGGAACGACCGGTAGCCGGGGTTCGCCCGCTTGTCCTCGCTCATACGGCTGACGGTCAGGATCACCGCGCCGGCCTCGCCGGAGAACAGGTTGCCGCGGCTGGCGCCGTCGCCGGCAAGCAGCCCGCTCCCCTCCGCGAGCCGGCGCTCGATCCTCGCGCAGTCCTCCGGCGAGGAGCACGTGACGACGCTGCCGGTTTCCTTCTCGACCCACCGGAAGGCGGGTATGTCGGCGTTGGAGCCGAGCAGGATTCCGGCCTGGCTGGCTCCAGTCTGCGAGCTCAGGTCCGGTTCCCACTCGGCGAGGCGGTACTCGCCTGACTCCAGCCAGCGGGCCATGGTGGGTGCGCTGCCGCTTTGCATCGCTCGCTGGAGCACCGGCAGCGCCAGGCCGTCGATCTCCAGGAAGATCACGCCCGGAACGTCGGTGTGCACGCGCTCCCCTTGGCGCCGAGCGATGCGCGTCGTGACCCGGAGCGAATATGTGTCATCGTCGTTGGCGCCGATGATCACTTCGACGACGATCGACGCGGCCGCGATCACGAGCGCGCCGAGCAGCGCCCATCCGAACGAGCTCACGCTGATGGTCTTGGGGCCGATGTCGGACGCCAGCTTGAGGATCAGCGCGTCGAGCAGCAGGACGAGGACGAATCCGAGCAGCAGCGTGAACGGCAGGCGCAGCGCTGCGACGAGCGGTGGGAGCAGCGCGTTGAGGACGGCGATGAGGGCCGCCGCGGCGACCGCGCCGCCGAACCCGTGCACTGTCACGCCGGGCACCACCGCGCCCGCGATCAGAACGGCGATGGCGGACACGAGCCAGGACACGAGCACGTGCAGCAGCCGAAATCGCGGACGCTGCGGACTCCAGGTCGTCACGCTTTCGTAGTCGCTCGCCTCACGGGCCTTGCCGGATCCACTCTCCATTACACCTGCGACTATGGGCGCCGGGCCGTCCGGAATCGTCACCCGAAACGGGCGATGACGGGGTCCACCGCGGATCTGAAATTCGTAGCGTGCCGGCTGTAGTCGCCTGGCTGGGTCACGCGAGTACGTTGATCGAGCTCGATGGCGTGCGGTTGATGACCGACCCGTTGCTGCGCAACCGGGTTGGTCCGCTCGTGCGCATTGCCGGATCCGCCTCGCCGCCGGCAATCGGCCGCCTCGACGCGATTCTGCTCTCGCACATGCACGCGGACCACACCGATCCTCGCTCGCTGCGAGCGATTCCCCGCCGGGTCCCGGTGCTGGCGCCGCGGGGCGCCGCTCGGTTCCTGCGCCGCATCGGCCGAGACGACGTGCGGGAGCTCAGCTGTGGCTCGGCGCTGAGCGTTGGGCGCGTACAGATACTGGCGACGCCAGCGACCCACGACGGGGGGCGCCGGCCGTTTGGGCCGCGCGCCGACGCGATCGGCTACCTGGCTCGCGGTGCGATCTCGGTGTACTTCGCGGGGGACACCGACCTGTTCCCTCAGATGGAGGAGCTACGAGGCCACGTCGACGTCGCGCTCCTACCGATCTGGGGCTGGGGGCCGTCGCTCGGGCCCGGGCATCTCGATCCCGCCCGTGCGGCGCAGGCCGTGGCGAGGATCGCTCCGCTCGTCGCGATCCCGATTCACTGGGGGACGCTGGCGCTTGGCTGGCCGGCGAGGCGACCGGTTGATCCGGGGGCACCGGCTCGCAGGTTTGTCGAGCTGGCGCGGCGGTGTGCGCCGCGGACGGAGGCGCGCGTGCTCATGCCTGGGGAGTCGACGGTGTTGCGCTGAGCCTCCGACGCGGCTAGATCGAAGCGAGCTCAGCGGGCGTCGACCTGACCGGCGAGAACGGTCCCAGCAGATCGTCCACGTCCTCCGCGCGCGCGGCGACCTCGAGGCTCTCACCGTCGACGAGCGTCAATGTCGCCACGACCGGCTCATCCCCGATCCGGTGCAGCTTCTTGCGCTCCTGCTCGTCTGCCGGCCGCACCGAGGCATCAGCCGCCCACACGAGTGCTTCCTTCCACGCCGCGGGCAGGCCCCGGAACGCGAACACGTCGTGGACCCACAGCCCGTGGCCCGGCCACCAGCGCCTCTTCCCCGGACGCCTGACCCGGACCGGGACGTTGCCCGGGCGTGTGCGCAGTGCCCGGTTGCGCAACAGCAGGGTCAGGATGCCCGCGGCACACAGCCACAGCGGAACCCCGAGTGCGGCGAGAAGGGCCCAGATCATCACGACTCCTTTCCATGGCCGGGAGCGGCCGTCGATCACGTGAGGGTCGCGGCGACTCCGTCGGCGTGCATCATTCAAATCGGGTGAGAGTCAGGGGTGGTGCCCGCTGACAGGCTGTCCGCCCGGACCGGTTTCCGCGCTCCACCCGATGGGTAACGCGTACGCATCCGGCTCGTGAGCCTCCAAACGAGCCAGGACCGCCTCTCGTTCGCCGTGATCCAGATCTCCAATCGTGCCCTACGCGAAGGCTGCGAGCGCGCGCAGGACCTGTTTCTGCTCGACCGTCTGCGGTCGCACCATGCCGAGGGCATCGGACTCGACGCGGCCTATGCGGCGCTCGGGGTCGACGCCGAGATGCGCGAGCAGCTGCAACACGCTCTCAAGGACCTCGTGCCCGTCGAGGGGCTGCCCGCGGTCGAGGCGCTGAGCGTCGGATCGATGCTGGCAGGCGTGCTCGTCGGCCTCCTGATCGCGGACAGCACGCTTCCAGCCGAGGAACTCGACCTTCCGGTTCTCGGATGATCGGCCTGCCGATCACGCTCGGCCTGTGAGGGCGGGCGCCGCCGCCCTCCCGCTACTTCACGAATCCGACGATGCCCTTGATGACCAGCAGCACGCCGACCAGAGCCGCCGCCCGGACGGCCAGCCGCGGTCCTCGGGCGGCGATCCAGACCTTGGCCCGCTCGATCGCATCCGGAGTCCAATCAGGCGCGAGGATTAAGCAGAGCAACGGAACCTCGAGTAGGACGAGCATGACCACGTTGAAGCCGACCACCACGAGGACCTCGACGCCCGCCGAGTAGTGCAGCTTGCCCAGCTCGTGAAGCCCGGCCAGATAGGACGCGCCGGGGAGCGTGAGCAGCGCCCCGATGACAAATGTGGTTCTGGCCGAGCCTTTGCTCAGCGCGCGCTTCCAGCGCGGGTCCTTCTTCTCGCGCTTCCGGACGGGCTCTCGACGTTCCAGGCGGCGGCGCGCGCGGGCTCGCAGCACAACCGCAACGACTAAAGCGAGTCCGCCCAGTGCGATGTCCGCGGCCGGGCTGAGCGTGTGCTTGGTCGTGCTCACGGCACCCGAGCCGTTCAGGCTCAGCACGATCACGATCCCGAGCGTGATGCTGGTCATCATCGCGCCGAGCAGGTAGCCCAGCATCAGCTTCACCGGGCGGGGGAGCAGCATCATCAACGTCGAGACCGCGATCAGCGTCGGGTTCAAAGCCGCAGTGAGCGAGAGAAGGGCTACCTGACCCACAGGCCGTCGAGCATGCCCGACTGGCACGCGCAAGTCATCGCACTAATCGGGTGAGGCCGTGACGCGCGTCCCGGGTCTCGCGACGCTCGAGAACCGCCGCATCGAGCCGGGCGGGCCGGTCACTGCCCGAGGAGCCCCATCTCACCAGCGCGGTCGACCGCCTCTGACCGAGACGCGGCGCCCAGCTTTCGGTACACGGCGTGGGCCTGCGTCTTGACAGTGTTGCCCGAGACCCCGAGCTGCGCCGCGATCTCCCGAAACGAGCGGTGGCTTGGAAGGAAGCGGAGGATGCGAAGCTCGGCGATCGTGAGAGCGGACGGCCCGGCCATGCTGGTCTCGGCCAACGAATCGAGATGCTCCCACGCCTGATCGAACCACGGCCGGAACATCACGGCCTCCGGCGTTCGCCGGGCCAGCCGAGATGCCTCTGCCAGCAACGTCCTCGCGCCCACGACGTCGGCCAGCCACAGAGACGCGTGGGCGAGGAGGATGCGGGTCTCCGCGCCGTACCACGGCACGAAGTCACGCAAGTCCGCCAGCAGGTCGAGCCCGCGACGAAGATCTCGCTTTGCCTCGTCCGAGCGTCCCTGACGTGCGCGCGAGGCGGCCGCCGCTCCGTACACCAATGCCAGCGCGGGCTGGTCGACGAGGCCGTGCTCGCCCAGCGTTGCTACCGCCGCGTCGGTCAGCTCGGCGGCGAGATCGTAATCCCTCTGTTCGAGCGCGATGACCGCGGATTCAGCCAGGCACAGGGACTTCACGGTGGGCGCGGTCCCGGCCGCCCGGCTCGCGCCCGCCTGCAACAGCCGGATCGCCCCCTTCCGGTCTCCGCTCAGATGAAGCGCAAACCCCTGGACGAGACATGCCAGCAGGCGCCACGGACTTCCGGACGGCTCGAGCTCGTAAGAGCGCGCGGCTGCCTCGCGCATGCTGCTAACGCCCGTTCCAGCGCTCATCGCGTCGATCAGCGCCGCGCTCGCGCGCCATGATGCGTCGCCCGGTTTTTGGGCATCGTCGTCCACGCACGCCGCCACGGCCCACCGCCAGCGCGAGGCTCCAAGCGCGTCTCCGCTCGCCAGCGCCGCGTGGGCCGCAGCCAGGGCGAGCGGAGTGCAGTCAGCGATTCGCTGCTCCGGGAAACTGCGCAGCCAGCGCTGTACCTGGCCGCCCCGGCCGCAGGTCACATATCGCGCGACGTTCGGCCAGAGCAGCTCCGCCACGCGCTGCTCGTCGCCGGCGGCCGCAGCGTGGTCGATCGCCCGGTCCACCTCGCCGTGCTCGTACAGCCACGAACTGGCACGCAGGTGCAGTTCAGCGGCGAGGTCGGGGTCGATGCGCCGGAGCTCCGATTCGAGGCTTTCCCGAAGGAGGCCGTGCCAGCGGTAGCATGCGTGCGCGGCATCGATCGGGCGCAGAAACAGGTTCACCCGCGCCAGCTCGGCGAGGGTGACGCCTGACCCATGCCGCTCGAGGACCGCGTCGCAGAGCGGGCCCGAGAGCTCGTCGAGCACCGACGAGTTGACCATGAACTCCAACAGGTGGGGCGGCGTCGCCGGGAGAACCTCGTCACGGAAGTACCCGGTGAGGTAGTGATGATCGCCGCTGATGTCTGTCGCGCCGTCGCTCGGCCGCTCCGCCTCGCTCGGCTCGCCCAATGCGAGTGCAGCGAGGTACAGCCCAATTGGCCAACCCTCGGTCCGTCGATTGATCGCTCGCAATGCCTGAGGGTCGAGCTCCAGCCCCGCGCCCGCAAGCAGCGCCTCCGCCTCGCCGCAGCTCATGGCCAGATCACCCGCACGCACCTCGACCAGCGCTCGTCTGGCCCGCAGACGCGCCGTCGAGAATGGCGGATCTGTCCGGGAGGCGAGTGCGATCAGCGATCGACGCGGAAGCTCGCGGGCCAGCTCGTCGACCAAGTCTGTCAAGACCGCGGGCGCCATCAGGTGCGCGTCGTCGATCACCACTACGTAGCCGCGGTCGTCGTAGCCGCGGTCGTGCCGGCGTCTCGGCAGAGCGCCTGCATCGAACTCGCCGTTGCGGAAAGCCCATGCGAACGGGCGGTCGTCCCGCTCGCTCCACTCCCATAACAGCGTCGATTTCCCGTAGCCGGCCGGAGCCACGATCAGCGCGAGGGCGGCATCGTCCGCATCCGCGAGCCGGCTGACCAACGCCGGGCGCTTTACGCACCACGGGGGATATCGCCTCTCCGTCACCGCCCAGCGGCTCAGTGGCCCGCTGACGCTGAGCGCCGACGGCACCAGTGGCGGGCACGCTGCGACTGCGGTGGCAGATGGCATCCAGATCCTTGGGTCGTTGGCCGGATGGCGCTACGCGTACCTTTCTCGCGTATCGCCGGCCGACGGACAAGGGGGTCCGCCCCCGTCTTGCCGGAGGCGCGCACCACCGCCCCGGCCGTGGCTGACCGTGCAGCCATCGCACTGATTCAGAGGATGTGGGGAGTCGTTCGACGACTTGCAGAACTCGAGGGGGTGCAGGCACGTTTCCGACCGTCGTGTGCTCAGCCTTGTCGCCGGCCCCGGGGACGACCAGACTGATCGACACTCGCGGTCTCCGCTCGGGAGCCCGCCAAACGGCATCCTGTTCGTGCTGGGCATCTTCTTTCCGGTCCTATGGCTGATCGGGGCGCTGATGGCACCGGTGCGGCAATACGGGCCAGCCTGACCGCGGCGCAGCCACCCAGCTAGCTCCGTGGCCTGCGTGGTGCGGGCATCCCCCGCCACGCGCAGGCGGGCGCCCTTGCTACAGAAGGCCAGAAACGACAGGATTGGCTTGTAGCGTCACATCCAACTCGCGCGTGTCGGCAGCACGCGGCCGGGGGCCCGAGGCTAGGCGGTCAGGACGTCATGGAGGGAGTAATCAGTGTCAACGAACCGAGAAGCGGCGTATCGGTAGGCGATCGCCGCGGCCCGAGTGTCGATGGCTCTACTCGGGCACGCGGTTCCGGCTCCGGCGAACGAGCACCCATTCGGGTGATCATCGCCGAGGACTCTTACCTGGTCCGTGACGCCCTCACTGACAAGCTGAGCACCGTACGGGAGATAGAGCTCGTGGCGGTGTGCTCAAATGCCAAGGAGCTTCAGACGGCGATTACCACCTGGCATCCGGAGGTTGTAATGACCGACATTCGGATGCCGCCCTATGACGGCGAGGAAGGCATCCGCATCGCTGCCGAGCTGCGAGAATCCGCTCCCGAAGTCGGCGTCGTCGTGCTCAGCCAGTATGCTGAACCGGCTTACGCGCTCGCGCTACTGGACCGCGGAACCGGTCGCCGGGCCTATCTGCTCAAAGAGCGCGTGCGGAGCACACAGGAGTTGGTTCGTGCCATACAAGCCGTCGCAGACGGCGGTTCGGTGATCGACCCTTTGATTGTGGAGGTGTTGATCAAGGCGCGGACGCAGGCTGCGCAGTCATGCTTGTCAGAGCTCACTCCACGTGAGAGTGAGCTTCTCGCAGAAATCGCCGTCGGTAAGAGCAACGGTGCGATTGCCGAGTCCCTCTTCCTCACCAAACGCGCAGTCGAGAAACACGTCAACTCGATCTTCGCCAAGTTGAACCTTCCCGAGACCGAGGACGTCAGCCGTCGCGTAAAGGCCACGCTGATCTTCCTCGCTGAAGAGGACAACGGCTTCAGCTAGTTGGCCGCGCGTATCGAGCCGCCGGCCCCTGCAACGACCACTTCGGCGGGCTCGGGACAAGGAACACCGGGGTGTCGGGCGCGGGTGCTCGGGCTCTGACAGCGCCGTGCTCGAGGCAAACGCGGTTGCTTTTCAACCCGGACCGCGGGATAATCGCCGTGCGGCGTGCGTGGCCCGCAGCCGTAGGGAAACCGCCGTGCCAGCATGACCCCCGCTATGGCTCTTCTCTCGTCTCCCGGGGACACCGAGCCGCTCGTTCGTCGACGCCTGCTCGGGACCATGAGTCCGACGAGGCGTCGGCTCGAGCTGTGGGGTAGCTACCCCTCACGGGTCTGTATGGTGGTCATCGCGTACTACGCGGCGGCGCACCTAGGCTACGCGCTCCGGTTCGCGGGTCCGGTTGCGTCGATCGTCTGGCTCCCGGCGGGAGTGGGCATCGCAGCTCTATACCTCTCCGGAGCGTCGCTCTGGCCTGCCGTCGTCATCGGCGACCTGCTCGTAAACAACTACTCGACGCTCCCCGTCGGCGCGGCGGTCGGTCAGACGGTCGGCAATCTGCTCGAGGTCGTGATCGCGTCGCTGCTCCTGCGTCGGATCGCGCGGCGGCGTCCGCCGCTCGGGTCCATCGGCGGGCTCGTGGGGATGCTCCTCGGCATTGGTGCTGGGACGACAGTGAGCGCCACGATCGGGCTGTCGTCCCTGCTCCTCGGACACGTGGTCGTACTCAGTGCGGTGCCGCGTCTGTGGCGCACCTGGTGGCTCGGCGACGCCTGTGGGGCCCTGATCGTCCTGCCGTTCGCCTTCGCATGGCTCTCGCCGCACTTCGGCCCGTGGCTTAATGGCCGCATCATCGAACTCGCGCTGGTGTTGGGCGCGCTCATCGGCCTCAGCACCCTGGCTTGGCAGTTCGGGCATCCCCTGAGCTACCTCGCCCTCCCGGCGTTGACGTGGGCGGCGCTCCGCTTCGGTCTGCGCGGTGGAACTCTGGCCATCGTGATCGGGGCCAGCTTCACGGTGTGGGCTACGACGCACTACCGCGGGCCATTCGCCTTTCAGTCGGTCGACCGCAGCGTGCTCGAGACGCAGCTTTATCTGGCGCTGTCGACCTTCTCGACGCTGGCCGTCGCGGTGCTTGCGCACGAGCGCGAGCAGCTAGCGGAGGGTCTTCGCGCGTCGCGAGCGCGGCTCGTGGGGGTGGCCGACGATGAGCGGCGTCGGATCGAGCGCAACATCCACGATGGCGCCCAGCAGCGACTGGTGGCGCTCGCTGCACATCTCGGCATCGCGGCCGAGGCAGCACGCGCCGATCCGGATACCGCGGCGGCATCGTTCGAATCGGCCCGGTCGGAGTTGATGGTCGCCGTCGATGAGCTTCGCGAGCTCGTACACGGCATCCGTCCGCCCGGATTGCGCCGGTTCGGCCTGTCCCGATCGATCGAGCTGGCTGCCGCGCGGGCGCGCACGCCCGTCAGACTTGGCGACCTACCCCACCAGCGGCTCGACGAGGCGCTTGAAGCCACAGCGTATTACGTGGTGCTCGAGGCAATGACGAACGCCGACCGCTACGCAGAAGCCTCCGTCATCCACGTACACGCTCGGTTGTTCTCCGGACGACTCCAGCTGGAGATAGAGGACAACGGCGTGGGCGGGGCGATCGAGCAGGACAAGCTCGGCCTGCAAGGCCTGCGGGATCGCGTCGAGGCCGTCGGCGGCAGGTTCGCCGTCGAAAGCGCGCCGGGCGGCGGCACCCGCATCACGGCGGACCTTCCCGCCGCGACGGGTCATAGCTCAGGCTCGCAGTCCTGACCCCCGGCGACCCCGCTCGCCAGGAACAGAAGGGTCGCCGTTACGCGCCGGCTGATGTTCTCGGGGCCTTCCAATTCAAGCTTCGCGAAGATCGCGTTGATGTGCTTCTCGACCGCACGCTTGGTGACCACGAGCGACTCGGCGATTGCATCGTTGCTCTTACCTTGGGCGAGCTCAGCGAGCACTTCGCGCTCACGCCGCGTGAGGTTCGACAGCGGCGAATTCGTCCCGATCTCGCGTGCCTTCACCAATATGTCGACGACATTCGGATCGATCATCGTTCCGCCGGCCACGACGGCGTCGATCGCGGAGAGGAGCTGGCTCCGATCGCTCACACGCTCCTTGAGAAGGTAGGCACGACGTTCCGAGCCCGGTTCCAAGAGCGCCAGCGCGTAGCTCGGATCGGCGAACTGGCTAAGCACCACCACGCCGATCTCGGGATCGCTTGCCCGAAGTGCTCGGGCGACCTGGATTCCCTCATCCGTTCCCGTCGGAGGCATGCGGATGTCGGTGAGGACCGCATCTGGGCGCTCCTGGCGAATCGCCTCGAGCAGCGAATCGCGATCGGTGCAGCTTCGCACCACCTCAATCCCCTCGACGCTGCCAAGAATCTGCTCTAGCGCAATACGCACCAGATACGCGTCCTCGGCAAGGACGATCCGGACGCGTTTCGAGCGTCTGCTCTTCTCTCGTTGACTTTCGAGAATCGGCTGGGCCACCCCAATCACCTCTCCGACTTGCAGACTCAAGAAGGTACCGATTGCGCACGAACGCTTCCTTTGCGCGTTCAAGGTGTGGTGCACACACGACTTTCATCCTCGTGCATGCACCCCTGTCCGGTGGGGAGGCTCCGGCCGAGTCCCCCGGGTCACGACGTTCGACCGGCGCGCCACGCGAACTCGGAGAAGCGAAGCGGACGACGGGTCTCGAACCCGCGACCTTCGGCTTGGGAAGCCGAATTATCGGCGGTGATGTGCCTGCTATTTGGCGCTTTGGATGGCCAGCGGTCCGCGGAGAAGCACCCGCTCGCGGGTCCAGCGCGGTTGGACCGCGCCGGGGTGGCAGACCTTGCAGTACGCGCAGGCGTCGCCCTTGCCGTTGCGCGGCTGCGTATAGGCGATCGAGAATCCCTCGACTCCCGAAAGTGACGAGCGAGTGCAACCGCGCGGCGGCGCTCGAGCACGCAGGCATACGGCGCGCGTCCCTCGGAGGAGAAGCTCTCGAGATATGGCCCAGACCGATCGCTTCCCCCTGCGACGCGGGGTCTCGAGGCCCAGCGTTCGTGAACTCGTTGAGGACCATTACACGAGCCCGACGATTCCACTGACGATCAAGTAGCCCCCGGCGACAACGGACAGGAGCAGCAGCCCCTTCCCGCGGTGCTCGTTGATGAACGAATTCACGCTTCGCACCTTTTCTTCGGTCCTCTGTGGAGCGACGATGTAGCCGAGGAGCGGCAGTTCGATCGGCGCCAACATGACGATGTTGAACAGAACGATCAGGAGCATCCCGTGAGAGGCGCTCACGTCCCGGCGCGCGATATACCCGAGCGCGGCCAGATACAGCAACCCTGGGAGATGCATTACCACCCCGAGCGTCGCGAGACGGCCGACCGATCCGCTGCTCAGGATGTGAGAGGACCAGCTTTGCGTGTCGCCGGGGCGTGCTTTTTTCTGTGCCTTGCGCCGGGCGCGTCGATCAGCGGCTCGCTGCCTCATGGCGGTTGAGCGTTCGGAATGGAGCCACGCCGCACTGACCAGGATCAGGACACCGATGCTGATGTCGAAGATCGAGATAGCCGCACCCTTGCGTCGCGCGCCCAAGGACGTTCCGCTCAGTCCCGCAACGATCGCGATCCCCACCAATACAGACGTGACAAAGCTCCCGATCACATAGGCGCTCAGCAGCCTGACAGGACGGGGCCGTCTGAGGATGACCAACACGACGGCCATCGCCGTCGGGCTTGTGATCGCCGACAAGACGGCCAGTGGGATCAGTTGGAAGGGCACGCTCAGATGATCCGGCCCCCGATCCTCCCACAGGGCCATCGGTCGACGAGAACTGCTCAGCGGAGAGTCGCTTGATCGGGACTCAACACTCCCGTGGGCTATAGGTCGGCCTGCTATCCCATAGTCGGTTCCAACCAGCGACCTGCCGCGTGTGAGGCGCGCGAGCGCCTTGCCCTCTACTGATGTCGCCACCGCAGCACGCTCGCCACGTGCCGGCAGAGCGGGCCGCGCCCATGCGATGTCCCCTCAGGCCGTCCTCCGTGTTCACATCGCGACGCGGGCCGGTGCCTTCTTGCTCTCGACTTCCTTGTAGACGTGACGGAAGTCGAAGGCGTAGTCGAAGTCGTCTCGCTCGAGCTGGCGGCCACCGGTGATGTCGAGATTGTGGACGAGGAGCAGCTGCTCGCTGATGTGAGAGGCTTGGATCAGCGGCATCCCCGATGGCGCCCAGATACCGGAGCCTCCCCAGAAGGAGGCGCCGGACACCGCGTGGCGGCCTACTGCGTTGCAGGCGATCGTCCATACCTGGTTAGTCGCTGAAGAGGCGGCCATGACGGCGTCCCAGAGCGCTCCGTAATAGGTATCGGTGCGCACGTTCATCAGCGGATAGTCGCGGGTGGCCACCGCTCGCCAGGAGGCGATCTGGACGATCGCGTCGACTCTGTCTTCCAGCGTGTAGGAGCGCAGGAGCTCTTGGAAGAGGTAGTCGTAGCAGGTGGTGAACCCGAACCGGCCGTGCCCTCGGGGGCTATCGAGCACGAACCGATTGTCCAGGCCGCTTGAGGTGAAGTCGCGTTCGATCCCCGGCAGGTAGATCTTGTCGTAGACGCGATCTGGAGCGAGGACGTCGACGTCTTCGTCGTCGTCCACAGCGACCAGGAACGTGCGGTTCAGGTAGCGCCCGTCCGCTCCCTGGCTAAGGTTGTTGAGCACCAACCCGCGGAGGTCGCCCCCGAGAATGGGCCGCAGCTCCTGGTCAATCCAGTCGCGGTGGCGCTCGGTGACGGCAGCGTCCATGTAGCGCCGGCAGGCAACGGGATCGCCCCAGAAGTACCCCGATAGGCAGAACTCCGGGAAGACGGCGACGTTCACCCCGCGGTCCCGGAAGAGCTGGGCGGCTCGGAGCACCTTGTCCTTGTTCGCCTCGATGTCGGGGACGACGGCCTCGATGTTGGCGATGCCGACCGAGATCTTGTCCGGATCGTCCGAGTAGCTCCGCTCGACGACGCTGAACTCCTCGACCCGCTGCGGGCGGCCCGCGCCTGACGGCTGTTCGGTTGCTCTCACGTCTTCATCTCCTGCGTCGCTAGGTGGTGGCGAATCGTCCGATCGTGGTGCGGGGGTCGAGGTTCCCCAGATGCTCGGCGAGCTCCGCCTCGGACACGCTCTGCTCCATGCGCTCCTTCAGCACTGAGGAGGCGCCGCTGCCGTCGCCGAACTGCTCCTTGCCGCGCCACCGGAATTCGTCGGGAAGCCAGCCCTCGAAGGCCAAGCGCAGCAGGCGCTTCTCCATCTGGCCTTCCTCGGCCGGCTTCCAGCCGGCCATGGTCGCGGAGCGTGGCCCGAATCTCATCGTGGTTGTACACCTCGCCGTTCCCCACCAGGCCGAGCGTGCCGAAGCGGGTGAACAGCGGCTGGTGGCCTCCGCCGACGTCGACGATCGACAATCGGCGGTGGCCGAGCCACGCGCCGTCGAGGCGCACCGAGCCCTCGTCGTCCGGCCCCCGATGGACGAGCCGCTCGAGCATCCGCCGGCACGCGGACTCGTCGACATTGCCGTGGCTTCCCACAATGCCGCACACCCTGGCGGAACCCCTTTCTGGTCGTGTTGAGGCGCGCGAGGCCCCAGGATCCGATTGTCCCGGGCGCCCCCCAACCCGCATCCCCCATTGCGGGTGATGTCGCGAGCCCGGCACGGGCGATCACCAGCGCCTTCTGGCGCACCCCGCCGCGCTCGCGGACCCGCTCGATCTTCGCGTCCAACCACAGATACGCCATTCACATACGCCTCCTGCACCACTGCCACCAGCGCCTGCTCCGCCCGACGCCGCGGTTCGAGAAAGCTAGGGAGATAGCTGCCGGTGCGAAGGCGCGGGATATGCAGCTCGATCTCGCCAACCCGCGTATCCCAGCGTCGCTCCCGGTATCCGTTACGCTCGGCCTGCCGACGCCCCGGCGCCCGCTCGCCCAGCTCCGCGCCGGCGAGCTGCGCGACCTCGAGCTCCATGATCTCGCGCACCATCGACGCCACGCTCTCGCGTAGGCACATCCGCATGCTGCCTGGCGCGGCGCTCGATTGATCCCCAGGCGTGCTCGAACTGGGCAGTGAAGGAACGTGGACCTGGTGCGGAGGACCCGGTGTCCACGGCCACGTCGCGAGCTCGTGGGCGCTGCGTCTCCGCAACGCGGCTTACTAGCCCGTCGACTCGTTCGGCTCGGTCATCCCATCCGGGTGATGTCCGGTGGGAGAACGCGAAACACAATGGCATCGGCTTCATGACCGCCCGCCACCACCACTTGCTGGGGTTCGGCTCGATTGGGTCGGGCACGGGATCGGCGCACAGGCGGTTGAGCAGCTCGGCGACACGCCGGTCGAGCCTATCGCGCAGACTCGCGAGCCGAAGGTGACGGAGCCGGCAATGGATCGTCTGCAGGCTCCCGTGGCAGAGCATCAATCGGCTGACAGTCGGGGTAAGGTCCCGCTCACGGCGCGCTTGTTGCTTCAGGATTCCCTGACCGCACGCAGGGCCGCCGCGATCATCGCCGTGTTCACGGTGGCGATCACGGTCGTCGGCGGGGTTCTGGAGAGGTTGCTCGACCATCACGAATACCCGACCATTGGTAAAGGCCTTTGGTTGGCGCTTCAAACCGTCACCACCGTCGGGTATGGCGATGTCACTCCGAAGGACTCGGTCGGCCGGTTCATCGCCGCGGTCGTGATGCTCGCCGGAATCGCTTTCCTTGCGGTTGTCACCGCGTCGGCCACCGCCGCGCTGCTCGAGAACAGCCGCCGGCGCTTCGCCGCCCAAGCGGAGTCAACTGAGGCACAGCAGCTCCAGCAGATAAGTCAACGACTGGCGAGGATCGAAAAAGCTCTCGATCACCGCCCGGCTGGAAGGCCTCCCGATGCCGCCACGTGACGAGCCCGGCACCGTCGTCACCGGGGCGAGCACGGAGCGGGCCGCCTCGACAGCGCCGCCGAATGCGGAGCCACGCCGCCGCAGCCGTGTCGGACGAGCGTTCTCGGGGGGGCGCGACCTGTGGCGGCTCGTCTACCGCGATCCCGAGCACGTCTCGGAGCGACTCACGCTCTATGCGGCCGATCACCTGAGCGAACCGTCGCGAAAATGGGCCCAGTCGAGCGCGGACCGCCCATCCCGATACCCACACGGCAAAAGAACGCTCCTCTTCTACGACGGCGAGGCCGCCAGCGTCCTAGAGGCGATTAGGTCCGCCGATCAGCGCCGCGACCAGGGTCACGAAAAACGAGCAATCCTCCGCACCCTCGCCATTTCCCTGTCCATCCTCGTCCCGATCGCATTCATTGCGTACATCGACCACGTTCACAAGACCACCGGGTTCAACTGGCTCGCCGCGGTCGGCGCCCTCGTCGCGCTCTCGCTGGTGATGGCAATCGGCGCCGTCGCCAGCCGCAAGTAGGCCGATATGGCGCCCGTGCCCAGATCGGCCATCGAGAGTGGAGCGGTCGGCCCTGCTACCCCGAAGCCGGCCGCGGAATCCTCCGAAGATCGCCGCCCGGCTTCCTTCTCCGCCCGCGTCCGAGCGCTCGTGCGAGCGATCGAGGAGAACGACGAGGCGAAGGTCGAGGAGGCGATCCTCCGTCTGAGCCGCTCGCGCCGCGTGTTCGCCCCGCTCGGGTTCACGGTTGGCGCGTTCGTGATGCTGTACGACGGGCTCAGACTGCTCGCGTCCAATTGGCGTCTCACACTCGTCCAGATCCTCCCCGCGATGTGGATCTGGGTGGCGATGCTCGACCTCAAGGCCCACACCCTGCACGGTAAATCGTTCGACGTGCTGCGCGGCCCGGTTCTTATCCCGATCGGCCTGGTCATCGTCGCACTCACCGTGGCGAGCTACTTCCTCAACGCCGTCTTCGCGTTCTCGATCTCAGAACCCGGCCACGTCGAGATCCGGCCGGCCATTGCCAGAGCGCGCCGGCATTGCGTGCCGATCATCGTTTCGGGAGCCACCACCGGCGCGCTGCTCGCGTTCTCAACCACCGTCGTGACCCGCTGGGGGCGACCCTGGTTCACGCTCTCGCTGGGAATCATCGTCGGCGTGATGATGGTCAGCTACGTGGCCGTGCCCGCTCGGCTGATCGGGGCAGCGAAGCGCACGCGGTCAACCCGCGACAAGCTGTCAACGAGCGCCGTTGGGGGGGACGCGACGGCGGTGGGCCCGCCGATGACCATCCGCCTACACGCGAGGCGGCATCTCGTACGGAGGCGGGTCAGGCGCCCCGTCCTTCGCCGCGAAGTCGCTCGGTCCGGTTCGCGCAACCGTTGGTGTCTCGTTCCCAGCCGACGCTGCAATCCGACTCTTCTCCGGCTTGCGGTACCACGCCGCCGCTCCGCCAGCGAGACCAATCGCGCCGACGCTCGCCGCCGTTGCTGCGGCCACCATTCCCGCTCCAGCGACGATGGCGGAGCCTATAAACTACTTTCGGGAGTACCCGACGGACACGCCGCTGCATGTAGAGGCCCCCCGACACGGTGGCTGTGTGCAGAAGCGTCTCGTCGATCAGACGCTCGACCCGGTGTGGCATTACGATCTGGCCCGGGATCAGGCTGTCGTCGTAGTCCAGCGGCCGATGGACGCGGCGCCGGTGCCGCTCGCTTGCGTACGTTGCCGTCATCGCACTGGTTCCCGCTGCTCCAGCCAAGACAGCCCGCGCCGGCCACCTACATAGTCGGCTCTTGCTGTCGAGATCCTTCACGGGTGTTCGCATCGCATCACCGTAACCTCCGCGATGCGTAAGCCATCACCCAGATGGGTTGATCCTTCACGCCGTCCGACGTTACGGCCTGGCACCACGAGCACGGAAGGTGCGAAGGACGGTTCGCAAATGTCATCTGAGCAGGTGCGTGATCGCTGAGGACGTCGCGATCAAGGTGATCGCGCTCCACAACCTGATGCGCGCAGACGTAAGAGCCTCGGCCCCCGGGGTCGCTGGCGCCGGTCGCGGAACGTCTAACCCCGGAGAATGTCCGCAGTGGATCGGCGGTGCATCACCCACGCATAGGCTCGTGCTTACGCCATGCGAGCGGCGGCGCGTGGAGTCGGCCCGATCAATGCGCCGATGATCCACAGGAATGGGAAGAAGATACCGATCCAGAAGAGCCAGTAGTGCCCTTTGCGGAACGTACTCGTTCCGAAGTAGATCCAGCACGCTACATATATGACGCCCAGGATGATCCAGAGAAACGTCATGGGTCACGGCCCCTTTCAAATAGTGCCGAGGCGGGGTTGGCTGGCCGCGGCTGGGTGGCGGGGATGCAGGATTGCAGTGGCGTACCGTGTCGGGAGCGCCCCGACACGGGAACCTTGCTGTTCGCATACCCTAGACATCGTCGGAGCGTCATACGTCATCCGAATGGGGTGAGGATTCAGCCCCGGCCGCCGGCGCGGCCCGGATGATCAGGCCATCGCGCTGCTCCTGCGACGCCCGTCGCCCGGGGGCCGGGGTGCCGGTCAGTGACCGGATAGATGTATGAGGCCGAGACTGGCGAATCCGTCGAGCACGAGTTGGACGGCGAGCGCCGCGAGCAAGATGCCGAAAATCTTCTCGGTCACGAGCATCCGGCTTTCGTCCAGATGGTCGCTGGCGCGGTTGGCCAGGCGGAATACGCCCACGTCGAGGGCGAGCACGAGAGCGAGGACGCCGAGCACCATCGCAAACACGGCCACCGTGCCCGCTTCGGCTGAGAGGGTTACCAGTGCGACGACGCCGGCGGGGTTCAAGAGGTACGGGACGGCGAGCGGGAACACGGCGATGCGCATCGGATCGCGTCCCTTGATGGCTGGGCTGTCGCTTGCTTCCGCGCTCCCGAGGACCATCGTGATCGCAATGATGATGAGGATGATCCCCCCGGCGATAGATAGCGACCCGGTCGAGAAGTGAAGCAGCCTGGATAGGAGCTCGCCGAGCCCGAGGAGGATCAGCGCGACGACGGTGGCGGTGATCAGCATCTTGCGGACGATCCGGGCCTTGGTCGCGCCGTCGAGCGGTGCGGTAATCTCGACGAAGGGCACCAGCGCGATCTTTGGGCCGATCCCGATCAGCAAGAGCAGGAAGGTGTCGATCACCAGGTGGATGTCGACCGACGTGTGCTTCATCGCGCCGGCCCGTCGTCTCTCATTGAGTGGGCGGCTTTCGGGATTCGTCCGAGGTAGGGCTGGCACGGGAGCCCGCGTACACCTAATCCTGAGATTGCGAACACTCGTCCGCAGTCGGGTTGCCGGGCGAGGGCGTTGTCGTCGAGTCCCTCGCGGGCGGTGCTCACGAACAGCCTCTCCAGCTGACGGCCGCCGAAGGCGCACGATGTGGGTCGCTCGACCGGGAGCTGAAGGCTGGCTAGGAGAGATCCGTCGGGCGCGTAGCGGTTGACGGCTCCGCCGCCCCACCACGCGACCCAAATCCCACCTTCCGCGTCGACGGTGAGCCCGTCGGGCACGACGCCAGCTTGGTCGCTGCGCACCAGCGTGCGGCGGTTGGTAATCGTCCCGGTGGCTGCGTCGAAGCGGAACGATTCGAGGCAGCCGGTGCCGCTGTCGTTCAGGTACATCGTGGTCCCTCCGGGGCTCCACCCGATGCCGTTGGCGATCGTTAGGCCGGTGAGGACGGTGGTGCAATCGCCGTCGAGCTCGAGGCGGTAGAGCGCGCCGGCCCCGGGCGACTCGTCGTAGGCCATCGTTCCGGCCCAGAACCGCCCTTGCGGATCGCAGGCCCCGTCGTTCATCCGCACGTCGGTCCGGCCGGCCTCGGGCTGGGCCAGCTCGCGCACCGAGCCCTCCTCGTCGACGAACAGAAACCCCGCCCCAGCAGCCACGACATACCCGCCTGCCAGAGCGGGCGCAACCGCGCCGACGTGCCGGTCGAGCGAGATCGTCACAGTGTGATGGAGGCTGCCGTCGGCGGCCAATGTGCCGCGGTGTATTTGTCCGCCGAGGATGTCGACCCACAGCAGCTCTTGGCGCTCCTCGTGCCAGCGCGGGCCCTCGCTGAGTCGTCCCGCCGCCGCCGACCACGGAACCACGGTTGAAGCAGTCATGCCGTGAGATCGACGACGACCTTGATGTCCTGCGGCTGGCGGTCGAGCAGCACTCCCACATCACCCAGTGTCGGTCGGCATCGCCCGCACGAAGTCCGGCTCGATGCGCCGCTGCACGCTGGCCGTATCCATGGCGGCGGACGCATTGCCCGCGGCCCGGGCGAACCGGTCGTTGCGGCACATGTTCCACTGACCCGCAGCGCACGCCGGACACGGCACCGGATCGAGACTCGCGCGACTCCCGATCGCCCAGTCCGCCCGGACGCAAGCCCGAGCCGGCCGATGCGCTCGAGCTCCTTGCCCTAAACATCGTGGATGATCAGCTTGCCCTCCCCAGGCGGCGGCCGTCATCCGCCGGCTCGGAGACCTCCTCGACGGCGACGCTCCCGCGCTGGCCTGGCACAGCCGTGATCGCACGCATCGCGCCCACACTCCCACGGCGCGGGCGACGCTACGTCATCCGAAACGGGCGACGCCCGGCGAGAACCCCACACGGAAAATCGTCACCATGACTTCGTCGGGCGCTACGAGCTTCGATGTCGTGGTCATCGGTGCCGGACCCGCCGGCGTAGTGGCAGCACTTCGCGCGGCGCGACTGGGAGCCCGAACCGCACTGCTCACGCGCGATGATCTTGGGGGGATGGCTGCCAGCGACGGACCGGTACCCGTCCGTACGCTGGCGCACGCGGCCCGGCTGATACGCGAAGCCTCGCAGCTCACGCGCTACGGCATCACCACCGGCGAATCCGCGCTCGACTATGCGCGGCTGCTCGACCGCGTCCGCGAGGTCATCGGCGACGTACGGGCGCATTCGCTGCTGCACGAAGATCTCCAACAGTCGGGAGTCACGCTTCACGAGCACGCCGGTGTCGCGCGGTTCACCGAGCCACACGTGATCGAGTGCGAGCACGCACCACGATTCCACGCTGCGACGAGCATCATCTGCACCGGCGGCATGCCACGTCGACTCGACCTGCCGGGTTTTGCGCTGGCCTGCACCCACAGCGACGCCTGGACCCTCTCGAGCGCCCCGGCGTCCATGCTGGTGATCGGCGCCGGCGCTACCGGCGTCCAGCTCGCCTCGATCTTCAACGCCTTCGGGTCACAGGTCACGCTGTTCGAGGCCGCACCGCGGATCCTTATGAGCGAGGACGAAGACGTCGCCGCCGCGGTCGGCGAAGCGCTCGCCACATCTGGGATACAGGTGCTCGAGAACGCCGGGACGATCGACCGCCTCGAGTCCTCTCCCGGCGGCGTCAGGCTGAGCTATACACATGACGGCGCCTCGCACCACATCGACACAACCCTCCCAGTGGTTGCGGCGGGCTGGGTCGCCAACACCGCGGAGCTGAACCTTCGCACCGCCGGCGTCCAGACCGACCCGCGCGGCTTCGTTCAGGTAGACGCTCAGCTTCGCACCACCGCGCCTCATATCTTCGCCGCCGGCGACGCCACGGGACACGTGATGGTCGTGCATGAGGCAGCTCGCGAGGCATACCTAGCGGCCACCAACGCAGTTCTCGGAACCACGACCGCCCTACCGTCCGAAGTGAGCCCGCTCGGCAGCTTCACCGACCCCGAATACGCCTCCGTCGGAATCACCGAGACGACGGCCCGCGAGACCCGCGAGGTCGTCATCGCAACCCAACGGTTCGACTCGCTGCCGCGACCGATCATCGACGGCCGCCCCACCGGCTTTTGCAAACTCATCGCCGACCGTCAGCGCCACACCATCCTCGGGTGCCACATCGTCGGAGAACGTGCCGTCGAACTCGCTCAACTAGCAGCGATAACGATGGCCGCCAACATGACGGTCGAGCAACTCGCGCTCGTCCCGTTCTCGTTCCCAACCTACGCCAACGCGCTCGGACGCGCCGCCATCACCGCAGCCCGGCAACTCGACATCCACACTGCCTCCGCCGAGAACCGTTCCTCCGACGCAGCCGAAGCCTCCACACTCGCCGTCGCGCTCACCCGAGCGAGCTGAACATGCCGTCCGAGAGTCTTCGGAGAACGTGGGCGCTTCTTAACCCATTTCGGGCGATGACGCCACCGGTGCATGCGCGAAGATGATCGAGACCGATGAGCCAGCTACTCCTTGTATCGCAGACCGTTTCGTTGGACGCGTCCCGGCACGCGCGCGATGTTTGATGGTCGAGGACGGCGCTAACCAGTCCGACGCCACGCTGGCATCGAGCGGCGCCGGTGGCGGAGCGACTCCGGCCGCGACAGGGGTAACGTCGGGCACGACCGGCGCACGAGCGGATGCGCCTTCCGCCGAGGTCGGGTGGGACGAGCAGGCCATGTCTGTTGAGCGCGGCTCGGCTAACGGGTCTTCGCCGGGCCGGGGGCGGCGGATCCTCGTACTCGTGTTGATCTGGGTCACGACGGTGCTGGCTGTGCTGGGGATCTTCGCGGTATGGTCCAACCGCCAGCTTCTCAATCCCGACAACTGGTCGAACACCAGCGCGAAGCTGCTGGAGAACTCCGATGTGCGCAACGGAATCTCCAACTACCTGGCGACCCAGCTGCGCGCGAACGTCAATGGCTCGCGGCTCAAAGCCGTGCTGCCGCCGGTGCTCCAGCCGATCGCCGCGCCGGTGGCGGCGGCGGTACAAAACTTCGCCGTCGCCGGCGCGCAGCGCGCGCTGAACGACCCAACCGTGCAGACGATCTGGAAGGATGCCAACCGCGTCGCGGATCAGACGTTCGTGAATATCGCCAACGGCGGCAAGGGGCACGTGCACATCAGCGGCGGTGTGGTGACGCTCGACCTCTCTGCGCTGGTCACGGACCTCACGAACCGTGTCGGGCTGCCCAACCTCGCCTCCCGGCTTCCGCCCTCGGTGGGGCACCTGAAGATTCTCAAGTCCGACCAGCTCAAGCTCGTCCAGGACACCGGGAGCGGGCTGAAAAACCTCGCGTTGCTGCTGACGATCATCGTTCCGCTCCTGTACGCGCTCGCGATCTTCCTCGCACGCGGGCGGCGACGCCGCACGCTGATGAACGTAGGGTTCGCGATCGTAGTCGCCGGTGTGCTCGTACTCGCCGCGACCGCGATCCTCAAGCCCGCGGTGGTCAGCTCACTCGTCAAGGTCGACGCAAACAAGCCCGCCGGCAACGCCGTCGTGTCCATCGCAACCTCGATGCTGATCGAGATCGCGGGCGCGTTTGTCATCGTAGGCGTCCCGCTGATCATCGCTGCGTGGTTCGCCGGCCCCGCGCACCTCGCCACAATCGGTCGGCGGGCGATCGCGCCGTTCATGCGCGAGCAGCCTGTGCTCACGTTCGGGATCGTCACGGTCGTGATGGCGCTGATCTTCATCTGGGGCCCGATCCCGGCCATGCATCGTCTCGCCGGAATCATCGTATTCCTCGTGCTCGCTCTCGTCGGCACGCAGGCGCTGCGCCATCAGACCGCCGCCGAGTTCCCCGACCCGCGGTGACGCGGGCAAGAGCGGTACGCATCGACCATGCCGACCAGACTCCTACAGCCTACGTTGGCCATCCAGGAGGCGGTTCGGCACTACGACCGTCCCCGCCTTCGGCACTACGACCGTCCCCGCCTGCAGATCTGACCTGCCGGTTCTTGCGCCGGCTCGCAATTTCCACTTGGGCAACGCTCGTGGCGCCGGCGACGGCCTTCAGCGTCTGTGGCTAAGCCAGCGCGCCCCTATGCGTCGCTCACGAGTCTCCGCGCAACTTGTGCTGCGCTGGTAGAGCTCCGGCGCCCACACGACTTCTGATCGTCACCCGCGAGAGCACCGCCCCGAACGCTACCGGCCCAGATGCGGCTTCGCCCCTCGGTGGGCGCCATTCGCCTGATCCGACGCCAACCCACCGAGACGGGCGTCGGCACGACTCGTGCGTGGATCGACCGGAGGCCGCCGATTAAGTTGAGCGGCGCGGCTGGAAATATGTCCCACCGCGTCGTGGCGCTGCCGTTGCGACCGGACTGCCGAGAGATTCACAACAACTCGCTGCTTCCTGTGCGAGCGCGGGACCCGACAGCGTCCTGCTACTGCTACTGGCTGCACGCGATCCGTGGCCAGGAGCCGGACAAGCCGTGGTTCATGTACTACTCGACCGGCTGCAGCCATGCTCCTCATCATGTCCCCTCGGAATGGAGCGAAAAGTACAGGGGCCGGTTCGACGCGGGCTGGGACGCCTACCGCGAGGAGACGTTCGAGCGCCAGAAGCAGCTCGGGGTGATCCCTACAGGACGCTGAGCTCACCCCGCGCAACGATGCGTTTCCCGCGTGGGATTCCGTCGCCCGAAGAGCAGAAGCCGCTGCTGGCGCGCCAGATGGAGGTGTACGCCGGCTATCAGGAGAACGCGGACTGGAACGTCGGCCGCCTGCTCGGCGCGATCCGCACGATGGGCGAGCTCGAGAACACGCTCGACGCTCTACATCTGGGGCGATAACGGCGCCAGTATGGAGGGCTCGCCGACCGGAACCTTCAACGAACTCACGATGCAGAACGGAATCCCGCTTACCGGCGAACAGCAGCTCGCGCTCGTGCAGCAGTACGGTGGCCTGAACGCGTGGGGCACCGAGCTAGTGGGGGCGCACTACGCGGCTGCGTGGGCATGGGCGGGCAACTGCCCCTTCCAATGGGGCAAGCAGGTCGCTTCGCACCTCGGCGGAACCCGCAACCCGATGGTCGTGAGCTGGCCGAAGATAATTCGGGACAAGGGAACGGTTGCGCAGCCAGTTCACGCACGCGATCGACATCGGCCCGTCCGTGCTGGAGGCGGCAGGTATTCCTCAGCCGGCGAGGATCGACGGGATCGAGCAGACGCCGATGCACGGCACGAGCTTCCTCTATTCGTTTGACGATCCGGCCGCTCCTGAACGCCACACCCAGCAGTACTTCGAGATCTTTGGCAACCGAGCGATGTACAAGGACGGCTGGCTGGCGTCGTGGATGGTCCCGCGCATTCCGTGGGAGGCCTCGCCGGCGACGATGCAGCAGTTCGCGCCCGGGGTCTGGAACCCGGACGACGATCCCGCAGAGCTCTACTACCTGCCCGACGACTTCTCGCAAGCCCGGGACCTCGCCGCCCGACACCCGGAGAAGGTCGAGGAGCTGCGCCAGCTGTTCTGGGAGGAGGCCGAGAGGTACGACGTCCTGCCGCTCCTCGGCGGCATGGCGTTCTACTTCGGCATCTTGCCGCCGCTCGGGACGCGAACCATCTACACCTACCACGGCCCGGTCCAGAACATCGCCTCGGGAATGATCCCCAGGATCTATAACCACTCCTACGCGATCAGCGCCTCGCTCGAGATCCCCGAAGCCGGAGCGGAAGGCGTGATCGTGGCCGAGGCGGACCACCTCGGCGGCTTCTCGCTCTACGTCGAGGGCGGCAAGCTAAAGCACACGTACTCGATGATGGGCGTGTTCGTCTACCGCCAGGAATCCGACGTTAAGCTCCCCACCGGACCCGTGGACGTGCGAATGGAGTTCGCCGCCGACGCCGCCGCCCCGGCCCCCGGCGGCGAGATCACGTTCTTCGTGGACGGCGAGCGCGCCGGGGGCGGACGGATGGACCACACGGTCCCGTTCCGCTTCTCCGGCTACGCCGGCATGGACATCGGACGCGACGCCGGCCTATCGGTCGAGCGCGGCTACGCCGACAAGTCGCCGTTCCCGTTCACCGGGACGATCAAGAAGGTCTTGTTCGACCCCAACCCCCACCTCACCGAGGAAGAAAGCCAAGCCATCCACGAGCACGAGCAGCACGCCGCACTCGCCCACGGGATCGGAGCATAGAGAGACACCCCTCCGAGCTACGATGACACGCCCGTCGTCCACTCCGAGCCTCGACGCCCCCATGCCTGAATTGCTACCGATCCCGCGCAGCCGGACCGGCCTCATGTGACCCACGTCCGGCCTCGCCAGGCTCAGGTTGTCGAGGACGCGGCGGATAGTCCTGGTGAGGCCGCTCACCGCGCATCTGCTGCTTACGGGACACCCTGAGTGCGCGAGGGCCGCCGGGATCATCGCGGCGTTCACCGTCGGGGGCGGGGTCCTCGAGCGACTGCCCGACCGTAGGACTAGCCCACGGTCGGCAAGGGCCTGTGATTCGCCCTGCAAACGGTGACGACCGTGGAGGCGATGCAGGGCCAGCCGGGGGTCCTTTTGCCTGGCCAGCTCCAGCAACGGCTCAGACAGGTTCTGCCGCCTCCGGGCATACGACGCGGGCGTACCGCCACGATCTAGTCGAGAGCGTCGTCATCGTCAGCTAAGAAGATCAATGTGGCCTTCACGCGTCGACTCACGTCCTCGGTCTCGGGAAGGCTGAGCTTCGAGAAGATCGAGTTGACCTGCTTTTCCACCGCGCGTTTGGTCAGGGTGAGCGATTCGGCGATCGCGCCGTTGCTCTTGCCGGCGGCGAGCTCGGCGAGCAGCTCGCGCTCCCGCCCGGTGAGCTGTGACAGGCGCGACTGCGCCGCCCGCGTCCGTGCCTTGATCAGCACGTCGACGATCAAGGGATCGATGACCGATCCGCCCGACGCGACGGTTTCGATCGCTCCGATCAACTCCTCCGTGCTGCGGACGCGCTCTTTGAGCAGATACGCGCGGCGGTCCGACCCTTGCTCCAAGAGCGCGAGCGCATACGCCGGTTCGACGTACTGGCTGAGCACGACCACGCCGACCTCTGGATCGGAGTCGCGCAGCGAGGCGGCGATACGGATCCCCTCCTCTCCGCCCGAGGGCGGCATCCGCACGTCCGTTACCACGACTTGCGGATGCCAAGCACTGATCGCGCCCTCAAGCTCCGTGCCGTTGCAGCACACGGCCACGAGCTCGACCTCCGTAGCGCTGCTGAGCTTGCCTGTGAGCGCGTCGCGGATCAGGTAGGAGTCTTCGGCGATGACCACGCGGATAGGCGCGCGCTCGTGGGAGCCCGAGCGGTGCGGGCGGCTCAGGACGGCCACGGCCGGGGTCCAGGTGTCGCTCACTAATGCGGCGCTCTTGGTTGGTTGGCACTGATTCCTGCCCCTATGCTGCTCACGATCGGCCTGCTCTCGGACTGCGAGCGCGTGCCGCCGTCACGCGCCGTTTTTATGTAGACGCTAGCCGTCAATGTTGCTGCCATCGCGGGCCTGCGGCAAGGGCGCATGCCTGCACGTGGTCAGGATGTCCGCACCCAGCCGGTCACGAAATGTTTAACTGGCGAAGGAGCGCGCGCGTTAGAATCCCCGACGCGAAGCCCCCTTTTGGAGGGCTGGCAAAGGACGCTAGGGACGGCGGTGTAGATCCGGCTCGCGAGCCGGGGTCATGGAGGTGTACGTCTTGCCCATGTGGGCGACCACGGCTAGGGCTGGGGCTTGGAGGCGCTGGACCGGGTCCGTGGGTGCGGTCGGCATCCGCTCCGAGCGCGCTCGCGGGTCGCGGCGCAGCTCCTCCTTTGGCTGTTTGGCGAGAGGCACGCCTCCAAGATCAAGACGGATGGCTGGAGCTGAGGCGTGAGCGGCCCGAGCACCCGTCCGCAGGGCTTGGGTATACGGCATTCTCAGGCAGCTGTCGATGCGACAGGCGCGTCGGCCCTCGGGTCAGCCGCCACCGGCCGCTGGCTCGACATGCTCGCCCCACTGCAGCGCCCGCTGCGTTGGCGCTGGACGCCGTTGCGGACCTTGGCGCTCGGGACGACCGCTGCAGCGGTGGTCGGGTACGTGACCTCGACCGACCCGCGGGCGGCCCCCGCTCACGTCGCCGTGGCGCTTCGCGTCTCGATCATCCTCGCGCTGACCCTGGCCAGCGCCTACGCGCAGACCAGCACCGTGCAGACCCGGATGGGACGGTCTCTCGCCGCTGCTGCCGGGTTCTCGGTCCTTTGGCTCCTGAACGGCGCCGGTGACCGCGTGCTGTTCAGCGTCGGCGTTCTCTTCACCGGCGTCGCGTTCGTGGTGTTCGCCTACGTGATGCTCGCGCATCCGTCAGGAGGGCTTCGCACGCGAGCCGAGCGGCGGCTCGTGCTGTGGGGCGGTGGCGGGGCGGCGCTGGCGTGGGTCGCCGGGTTGCAGACGACCAATCAGCCTCCGCTGAGAACGCCCCTGCTGTCGTGCATGCCCCACTGCCCGGCCGTGCTTTTCTCGGTCGCCGGGCGAATCGGGGGGAGTGCGCCGCTACGAGCGATCATGGTTCTGCTGTGGAGCGCGGTGACCTACGGAACCGTGGTGCTCCTCTACCGCCGGCTGCGTGGAGCTTCGCCTCCACTGCGCCGCGCGCTCTGGCCGGTATGCGCCGTGGCCGTAGCGGCCATGCTTCTCCTGACCGCGCTCCTGCTCTCCCGAGCCGCCGGCTCGAATGCCTCGGCTGCCCTCGGAGCGGCGTACACGAGCGCCGTGCTTGCGGTGCCCGTGGCGGTGATCGCCGGTCTCGCCCTCGAGCGCCTGTATCTGGGCCGAGCACTCGCCGGATTGGTCCAGCACCTGGCAAACCAACCCCACGCAGACCCAGAGGCCCTGATCGGATCCGCGGTCAGCGATCCAAGCTTGCGCATCGCGTACCGCCGGCGCGGGCCGTTGAGCTACGTCGACTCTTCCGGGAGGTCGATCGATCCGCCCGAACAGGCGAGCGACCGGGCCATCAGCTGGATCGAATGCAACGGACGCCCCGTCGCCGCGGTCGTCTACGACGCGGAGCTCGCCGACCAAGAGCCGTTCATCCAAGCCGCAGGAGCCGCGGCCTTGATGCGCCTGGAGCAGGCACAGCTCACGGCCGAGCTCGCTGCCTCAACCAAGGAGCTCGAGGACTCAAGGAGTCGTTTGGTGGAGGCCGCGCACGCCGAGCGCCGCCGGCTCGAGCGAGATCTGCACGACGGCGTCCAGCAACAGGTGGTCGGGCTGCGGATCAAGCTCGAGGTCGCCGCCGAAGCGATGCGAAGCGGACCCGTCGAGGGCGAGCGGCTGCTCGGAGCGATCGGACACCAGATGGACGAGCTCCTCGAGACCCTGCGCACCCTGGCCCGCGGAATCTACCCGGCGCTCCTGGAACGCGGCGTGGGCGAGGCGCTCAAGGCCGCGGCACGCAGCTCGCCCGTGCCCGTGTCCGTACGCCCTCTCAGGATCTCGCGCTATCCCGACGACGTCGAGGTGGCGGTGTACTTCTGCTGTCTCGAGGCGCTACAGAATGTCGCCAAACACGCTGGCCCTAAAGCCCGCGCAACGTTGACGCTGTGGGAGAGCGGCAGTCGCCTCTGCTTCCGCGTGCGCGACTCCGGGGTCGGCTTTGACTCCAGCGAGAGCGCGCGCGGGAGTGGTGTGACCAACATGCACGACCGCATCCACGCCGTCGGAGGCACGGTCGCCGTCGAATCCAGTACCGGCCGCGGTACGTCGGTGCACGGCTGCGTGCCGATCGCATAGTCGGCGCTTGCTGCTTACCACCACATCTCCGTTCCGCGCGCCAGCCGCGCCCGGCTCGTCCGAAGTGCCTCGTCGCGCGGCCGACGCGCTTATCCCAGCAGGCCTACTAGGCCCTTGATGACAAGGAGCAAGCCGATCCCAGCGAAACCCCTGACCGCGAACACGTGTGCGTGCCGGCTCACCCACAGCTTGGCTCGCTCGACCGCGCGAGGCGTCCAATCGGGAGCGAGGATGAACGAGGCCAGCGGGACCTCGAGCAGCCACATCATCACCACGTTGAACCCGAGCACCACCAGCACGGTCACCGTCGTCGAGTACTTGAGCTTGTGGATTTGGTGGAGGCCCTCTAGGTACGACGCCCCAGGGAGAGTGAGTAACGCTCCGATTACGAACGTGATCCGTGGGGAGCCTTTGCTCAGCTCGCGCTGCCATCGCGGCGGCTGCTTGTCCGGCTTTGCTTCTTTGCGCGCACGTCTGCGCTCCTTCAGGCGTTCGTGGCGCCCGCTCCAGAGAACCCACGCCACTACGAGCGCGAGCGCTCCCAGCGCGATGTCCACGGCCGGGCTCACGGTGTTCTCGGTCGTGTTCTTCACGCCGGAGTTCGATAGCGAGAAGACGATCACGAGCCCGAGCGTGATGCTCGTCATCAGAGCGCCGAGCAGATAGCCGGCCATCAGCTTCACCGGACTCGGAAGCAGCAGCATCACCGTCGTAATGGTGACGAGCGTCGGGTTCACCGAGGCCGTCAGCGACAGAAGAATTATCGTGCCCACATGCGCCGAGCACACTGCTGCATACCACTCGGGTCGTCATCGCCCGAAACGGATGAAGGCACACGCCCCTGACGAGGACGCAGCCCACCCGGTACCAAAGCTTGCGTCGCGGCCTCTGACATCGCCCGCAGCTCGGCAGTGTCGAGATCGAGAGCTCGGCAAGCCGCTGGATCGAATCGCTGATTTGCGGCGAAATCGTGCGAGGTGCTGCGAAGCTGTGAAAGCGGACGACGGGTCTCGAACCCGCGACCTTCGGCTCGGGAAGCCGAATTATCGGCCGTGATGTGCCTGCTATTTGGCGCTTTGGACTCTCAGATGCGACCGAGATGCGACCTCGAGCTAGCCGATCGCCGCCTTGATGAACTGCGACGAGCGGTGGAGGGCTTGCCGGTAGTGCTCGGCCTGCACGTTGATTGAGTCCCCGGCGGATCGCTGCGACGTCGTCGGTATTCGCGCCAGCGGCGATCAGGTGCGTCTCCCAGCTGGCGCGAACCTCCTTCGGGACGGCGTCCATGCCTGTCCGCTCGACGGTGGGGTTCCATACGTCTCGCATCCAGTTGTCGTAGCGCCAGAGCTTGCCGCCGTGCCCGCTGTGCCCGTCGCCGAGTTGGTGCCCTGCCTCGTAGGCTCGCAACCGGTTCCGGAGCGTGTTGTCGGACACTCCGAGCTCTCGGCTGAGGGCCCGGTAGCTCATCATCTTGATCTTCGTCCGAAGCTCGTCGTTGGACGGCCAGTCGATCCTCGGCCGGCGAGTGTGCGCGCTCCCCCGGGGTCGGGAACAGCCATTCGCAGTCGATGCGCGCCGGTCCATGCGCTGATCGCTGCAATCGCCGAACGACTCCCCGGCTCCCTTCTGGTGTTCGACGCAGTCCCCACGGTCATGCTCGACCTGGTCCGCCGTGCCTCGGGTCGGGAGCGTGACCTAGCGGTTGAGCTCTGGACCTGGCTCTTTGACGCGGACGAACGGACGGCAATCAGCGCGATCCCCGGCGTCGATGAGCTTCGTGACCTCGCCCCGCCGCTCACACGCGGCATCGCATCGCTCGGGATCGCAGCCATCACCCGACTCCCATGGCGACTGCGCTACGCGCTGCCGGTCCTCCCTGTCCTGCAAGCCCAGTTCGGCCCAGCCTCCACGCACTGAAACGGGCAACCGAGACATTCCGGCGGGGGGCGCAAGACGCTTCCGCCGGGACCACGGCCCAGGAATCCGCGCCAAGCAGCGAGGTCCTCGCCGTCTTCGCGCGCCGCAGCACTGGGACGAAGTACCTCATCGAGCCATCAAGCGACCGCTCCACCTAACGAGCTGCCCGCGCCGAGTCGCCGCGGCCGGCGTCACGCGACCGGCACACGCCAGCGCTCGACCTCGCGCGTCAGGTTGCCGGACAGGGTGGCGGTGGCGATGCATGATCTGCGTCTCCTTCGTCAGGGTGGGGGATGTGTGGTTTGGGTGTCAGGCTGCGTACCGGCCGGCCCGCGGCTCCTCGGCTCGGCGCGGCAGGGCGCGCACCACCGCGCCCCCTCGGGCCAGCCGCACGGTGGCGTGCGGTCGAACGGCAGCCGGTCGTGGCGGCACTCGTGGTCGGCGAGCCGGCCGAGCACCTCGGCCTCGATCGGGCACGCCCCCGCCACGCTCGGCCATCGCGGCGGCGTAGCGGGCGCTGAAGTTGGGCTGGCGTATCGCTGCTCTGCCGCTTGAGTTACAGCGCCCACGTGCACGAGCCCTCTAGGTTGCCGCGTCCACCGGTCGCTCGATCGGCCAGGAGGCCATCCGTTCCGGCCCTAACCATGTAAGACTCCGGCCGCATAGCCCCTCAAACCACAGGGAGGACCAGCATGGCCGACAGTGTCTACCGCGTGACCGAGGTAATCGGCGTGAGCGATGAGTCGTGGGCGGCAGCCGCTCGAAACGCCGTCGAGACCGCAGCCAAGAGCGTGCGCGACCTCCGGATAGCCGAGGTGCTGCGACAGGACGTGACGATTAAGGAGGGCAAGCTCGTCGGGTATCGCGTCCGCCTGGCGATCTCGTTCAAGTACGAGTCGGGCGAGTGAGCGGCGGCTGCGCATAGCGCACACGTCGTCAGCTGGCCGCCCTCACGCGCACCATGACGAGCCGACGGGCGGTCCCGGTGCCGGGCAGCGCAATGCCACAAGACGCGATTCGTGGTGAGTGACGGGACCGCCATGAGGCTGAGCATCCGGGCGTGGCTCGGATGCTCAGCCTGATCATCAGCTACTCGGCCGGCTCTTGGCTCACTCCTTAGCGTCGTGGCGGAGTGGATGACTGTCGGGTACTAAGCGACGAACGGGCGCTTGTCAACCCGCAGGCCCGTCCATCCTCGGGTGCGATGGGATCGTGGAAGCGGTTGGATCAGTCGTGGACGTAGTTAGATCAGCTGCGGGACCTGCGCTGGAGCGGGCGCGGTTGGACTCCTTGGCGGCGTAAAGCGCCGCGTCGGCCCTTGCCACGAGCTCTTCAGCGGTTTCGGCACCGTGCCAATGGGCGATCCCGGCCGAGCAGCTGCATGGCGGCGGAATACCGACGCGAACTCGTTCGAGCACGGTCTTCGCAAAGTCGGGTGGGCAATCGGGGAGCAGGAGGCCGAACTCGTCGCCGCCGTAGCGAGCTAGGAAGTCACCGGCCCGTAGCCCCAAGCCCCAGTTCGCGCTTACCTTCTGTAGCAACGCGTCGCCCGCCGGGTGGCCATGCTTGTCGTTGAAAGCCTTGAAATTGTCGAGGTCCAGCATGACCACCGCGAGCGGATGATTTCCTCGGTGGGCGCGCGCCAGCTCGCGCGTGAGCTGCTCGTCCCAGGCTCGGCGGTTCGCGAGACCGGTGAGCGGATCGGTGCGGGCGACCGCTTCGGCTCGCTCGAGCAGCCTCTCGCGCTCGGACTCGACGCGTTTCCGGTCGTTGATGTCTTTGGCCACGGCGTAGATCTGGTGACCGTCGGAGCGCTTGCTCCATAACAGCCAGTGCCACTCGCCATCTCTGGAGCGGTAGCGGTTTTCGAAGTTCGTGAGTTCCGATGGTCCAGCGCCGAGCGCCCTCGCCGCCTCGAGCGTGCTCTGGACATCATCGGGGTGGACGAACTCGACGTACGGACGGGCCATGAGCTCGGACCTCGTGTAGCCTAGGCAGTCCTCCCAGCTCGAGTTCAAGCGCTTGAAGTACCCGTCCAGACTTGCGATCGCGAGCATGTCGTTGGACATCTCGAACCAGCGGTCGGCCTCTTCAGCCGACCTACCACGCTGCTCGGATAGGCGGCCGACCAGGCCGCCGACCACGAGGAACACCAAGAAGCGATTGGTATACGCCAACACCGACAGGCTCGCTCCACTCGCTTGCCAGAAACCCAACGTGACCAATGCCGCGATCGCCGCCGCCCCCAGTCCGCCGGCCAGCCCAGACTCGACCGCGATGAGCGCGACCGGAACAACGAACAACAGCCCCGTCAGCTGCGAGGGGTCATCGACCGCGATCATGAGCGCCAGCACGCCGGCGAATGTCGCTGCGGCCAGCGCGACGATCAGCCCTCGCCGGCTGGCGACTCGGAAACGTTGTTGTGTCACAGCTTCGGTTGCGCCAAGGGAAACGTGGTCACGCCGGCCGCCATGCTCTCACAGGCCGCACGCGAGCAGACGACAACGATCCGCGGCCGACACGAGCACCACCTCGCGGCGGCGCTGCCGGCCCACCACGACCGTGACGTCGGTGCGCGGCGATTTCCTCGATCAGCCTGGGCAGCTGTCTATGCGCTGTGGTCATGCTGAGGATCTCCGGGGCCATCGAGTTGATGGTCTCAGGACTCCTCTGTGGGCGCCGAGCGCTACGCCGCCAATCACGACGAACCTGACCCGTCCTGCGTTCAGCGCCGAGATCAGCCCCGCCAGATCGGGAAGCATCACCGCAGCCGCTTGGGGCGCACTGCCTCAAGCTTCGCCAGCTGCGCGCACAGCTGATGGACGCGCTCGAGCCGCTCGCTCATCGTGAGCGCACGGTTGCGCTCTCGACGCGCAGCGCTCGCGTGCCGCTGTTCGGCCACGTCCTCGCGCCAAGGCTCGGCTCGCCGGCTGTCGGTCATACGGCCAGCGTAAATGCTCATGGTTGTTCTCTCCGATCTTTCTTTTCCCTACAGCCCCTTGCCGCCCGCGCAGCTGGCCCAGGCGTGGCAGTAGCGGCGGCTGTATTCCAGCTCGTGGGGTCGGCGAACCCCCTGGGCTGGCCGGGGCCGTAAGCGCTCCATGCGCGCGTCAGCCGGCGAATGAGCTGGGCGGGGCGCCGCTCATCGCTGGCCCAACGGCACGGCGTCTGCGCGGCGGTCGACTCCTTCGCGGCAGAACAGGCGCGGCCCGGCGCCTATCCTGGAGGTATGGGCACGACGTGGGTCCTGCACACCGAAACCAAGGGCACCGGCGCGACGATGGTGCCGCTCGAGCGCACGACCACACGCTCCGCGCCCGAGCCGGTGTCTGTCCCGCGCAAGCCCAAGCCACGCGAGCCCGCGCCGCCAAAGCCGCGGGCGCCCCGGCGTTTCCGCGTGGTGGAGGTGATGACCAGGCAGGCGCTGGTCGACGATGCGAGTGCGGCCCGGACCGTCGAGGCGCTCCGCGACGTGCGCAGCATCGTCGACGTCAGCGTGTACGTGTGGCAGGGCGAGCGCGAGCGCTGGCGGCTGCTCACCTTCGCCGAGCAGCGCGCCCTGTTCGACGCGGTGGCGACACAGCCGTAGCCACTGCTACGCCGCCCGTGAGCTGACGCCGGGCCTTGAACAGCCCGGCCTCTTAGAGGAACTGCGACAGGCCTCCGGTCTCCCGGCCGCCCGGGCTCGCCCGCGTACGTGATGATCACCCTGTCCTTGGCTCGCGTGGATCGTGCTCACTCGTACAGCCTGAGCGAGCCGAGCCCGCGATGCGCGATCCCGCGGTCGGGGCGAGCGCGTGCTGGAGCGGCTCGGTGGCGTACCCGGTCCGCGCCAGGCCGAGAATTTCAATCGGCGGTGTGCCCGCGGAGCCCCGAACCGCGCGGCCCCGGTGCTACTTCGATCCGAATACCCGTTCGAGCAGCGCGGTGTCCCCAGCCGTCTGGAACTTAACTACCTTGCCGTCGCGGAAGGTAAGCACGTCGGCCGAGTCAGCCTCCTCGCCGCCCACCGCGATGTGTGTCAGCACGACGACTCGCTCCTCGTCCGAAAACCAGTGTTGCGGCGACGTGCTGAAGTTCTTCTCGGCGAGCTGCGCCCACTGCGCCCCCACCTCCTGCTTGCCATGCATGGTGCCGCTGATTGCGCTGTTTCCGGGCGTGATCCACTCGACGTCATCAGCGATGTCCGCCATCGCCTTCTCAGCGTCCCCTGCCGAGAACGCGGCGTAGGCGCGCTTAGCGGTCTCGACGTTCTGCTCACCACTCATAACACACCTCTCCTGGCTCAACCGAGCTGCCGTTACATCGAGCGCACCTTATCTCAGATGGGAGCCGCGGCGGGCAATGTGGTGACCCTCCGTTCTCGGCAGATGCCCGCACGTCGGCCGAAGCGTGTAGCGACAAAGCGGGTATCCGGTGCGTCACCGAGCGATGTCGGGCTTGCTTTGTGGCTCGTGCAGCAGTCGCGCCGCTAGCGCCGGACGAGTTCGATCGTCTGCGGGATCTGGTGCTTGCTCCAGCCTACGCGCTCGATCAGCGGTCCGAACAGGCCGGGCGCTCGGGCGATGCCGTTGTTGGCCTTCGGGATGACAGTCATGGACGCGCGCCTTTCGATCGCCCTCACGACGCCCTCGACGACGGTCTCGATCGGGATCATCTTCCAGAGCTGGCTCTTGTGCTCGCCCCAGAGCATCCGGCCGGCGGGATCTTGGAGGACGCGGTCCATCATCGGCGTGGCGAAGAACGTCGGATGGACGCTGCCGACGCCGACACCAACGTGGCGGACCTCGAGGCGGATCGAGTTGCACATCGCCCACACAGCGGCTTTGCTGGCGGTGTAGGGGGCTTGCAAGGGGCTGTGGACGAACGCGGCCATGGACGAGATGGCGAGCAGGAAGCCGCGCTGGTGCTGGACGTGTGGCACGGCGGCGCGGAAGGTGCGCCAGACGCCGTTGAGATTGATGTCGATGGTTCGCTCGAAATCAGCCGGTTCCATCAGTGTCATGGGGCGCATGACCTCCACGCCCGCGTTGGCGATGGCCACATCGAGGCGGCCGAACTCCTGGGCGGCAGCGCTCATCGCGGCGTCTAGCGTGTCGAAGTCGCGCACGTCGACCGTGTAGGTTCGGGCGACTCCCTCGCCGCCGAGGCGCTCGGCTTGCGCAGCGAGCGCGTCCGGGTCGAGGTCTAGGAGCGCCAGGTTCGCGCCGCGGCCGCGCAGCGCTTGAGCGATAGCGGCGCCGAGGCCTCCGGTCGAGCCGGTGATGGCGACGGTGCGCCCGGCGAGCTGGTATCGGGACATAGTGCGCGGGTCCTTTCGAGTCAGCTGGTCGGGACGTGGCGGGACAGGAAGGCGACCTGGTCGCTGACGACGCGCTCGAACGGCTCTCCGACGTAGATGTCGAAATGTCCGTCCGGGTAGAGGCGGACCTCGGCGCGGGGAGCCTTGGCCGCGTGCCGCTGCGTGGCGACGGCCGGGGCAACGGAGTCGCGCTCGCAGATGCAGAAGAGGATCGGGCACTCGATCTCACTGGCCCTGCGCCCGGGACCGTCGCGGACGATGTGCAGCGCGACGCGCGCACACACCTCGTTGCGCCATGGCGCGCCCCCGGCTGCGATCGCCTCCATTCCAGCCAGCGCGTCCGGCGCCGACATCAATGCCAGGGAGCCGGGCCGGGCGGCCGTCGGCACCATCACCGGACTCCGACCAAGCCTGGAGGCGATGACATCGCCCACCGCGCGTCCGGTCAGACGCAGGCTGACCAGTGGCTCCATCGCAAGCGAGCTGGCCAGGCCGTCGGTGAAGGGGCACTGCGAGATCGCCGCCGCGACGTCGTGGTCCACGGCCGCGGTGGCGACCGCATGCCCCCCACCGAACGACGTGCCCACAGCACGACCCGCGAGCTATCCATGTCCTCCCGGCCCCGGACATATGCGAGCGCGGCGTGCCAGTCCTCGCGCTGATAGGTGATATCGAGCAGCTGCCGCGGCTCGCCCGTGCTCGCCCCGAAGTGACGATAGTCGAACACCAGGCACCCATAGCCCGCGGCCTGAAAGCGCTCGGCGAACGCGTCCAGGCGCATCTCCTTCACGGCCCCCAGACCGTGCGCCATGACGATCACCGGGTGCGGGGCAACGGCCGCCGGTGTGTAGAGCCACGCGGCACACGTTTCCTGGCCCGAGGGGAACGTGACGTCCTCCCGACCAGGCGAGCTGTTGTGTGGCATTTCCCTGACCCTCTCCGGTTGCCGCTCGTTTGCCATGCAACCATCATCGCTGCCACCGCGCCCTGTCGCCACCAAACCCGGGCACGCTCGCTGGCGAACCCCGATGCTGCTCGTAGTCGCTCGACGCGACCGCGGCTCCGACCTCGTCACTGCTTAGGACGAGGCAGCGGCTCTACAGTGGCCGGGTGCGAAAGCGGACGACGGGTCTCGAACCCGCGACCTTCGGCTTGGGAAGCCGACGCTCTACCAACTGAGCTACGTCCGCGCTCCGGCGATTCTAAGGCGTGGCCGGTGGCGCGTGGAGTCCGCGGCGGGCTCACTGAGAGCCGCGGCGAGGGCGGAGGCGGGACGCCTCCACCCTCGAGCCGCGAACGAGATCTAGACGGCCGCGGCCTCGGCCGCCTCGGAGGCAGTGACGTCTTGGGCCTGGGCCATCTCGGCCGGCGCCGGCTGCGGCTGGCGCGCGACGTACTGATGCGCGGCGGCTGCTCCGGCGGCGCCGCCGGCCAGCGCGGCGACGGCCCACGCCGGTCCGTGCCACTCGTGGCCGAGCGCGGCGTCGAGGGACACCGGGCCTGGGCCGACTTCGGCCAGCGCGATCACGGCGGCGATCAGGACCGCGTTGTACTCGAAGCCGCCGTTCGTGACCCACGGGCCGTTCTTCAGGTGCACGCGATGGATGGCGGTGAGCATGGTCGCCGTGATCGCGGACGCCGCGAGCGGCGTCGCCAGGCCGACGGCCACGAGCGCACCGCCGCCGGCTTCGGCGGCGCCGGCAGCCAGGGCATTCGTCCGGCCGGGGCGCAGCCCGAGGCTCTCGAAGAACTTGCCGGTTCCCTCGAGGCCGTGGCCCCCGAACCAGCCGAACAGCTTCTGGGTTCCGTGGCCGATGAAGAACCCGCCGATGGTAAGGCGCAGCAGTAGACGTCCGAGCTTCATGAGTCCCCTCTCAAGTAAGTTGACTGGTCAACCATAACACATGGTCGGCGGCCGCCCGGCCGTATTACCCTTGGGCGTCCATGCGACGCTTCGTCCTGCCTGCAATCGCCGTGGCGGCCGCGGCGGCTTTGCTGGCGCTGCTCGCGTTTGGCGTAGCCAACCAGGGAACGAGCAGTTCGATCGACGCCTCGGTCGCGCGCGGGGAGTTCCCGCTGGCGCCGAACGCCCACACGGCGCTGCCCGTGCTCGGCTCGACGCGGAGCGAGAGCCTGGCCGACCTGCGTGGCAAGGTCGTGGTCCTGAACGTGTTCGCGTCTTGGTGCGACCCGTGCCAGACGGAGGCGCCGATCCTGGAGCAGGAGCAGCGCAAGCTCGCGCGCCAGAACGCGACGATCCTGGGCGTCACGTACCTGGACAACTCGCGCGACTCGGAGCAGTTCGTGCGCCAGTGGCACCTGACCTACCCGGTCATCCGGGACATCACCGGAAGCTTCGTGCGCGCGCTCGGGACGACCGGCGTCCCGGAGACGTTCGTGATCAACCGCGCCGGGCACATCCAGGCGCTGCGCCGCTATCAGCTGGATGGCCAGTGGCTGCAGGCGACGCTGCCCGCCATCCTGTCGGAGCGCTCGTGAGACCGAAGCTCATCGCGCTCGCGGCCGCCGTGCTCACCGCGCTCACCCTGGCCTCGCCAGGCGCCGCCCTCGCCACCGCCCCCAAGACCTCGCTGACCGCCGTCGAACCCGACGTGATGTGCGTCTCGTGCCGCGAGCCGCTCGCCGTCGCGCAATCTCCCCAGGCCTATGCGGAGCGTGCGTTCATCCGCACGCTGATCGCGCAGGGACAGGGCAAGCGGCAGATCGAGCAGGCGCTCGTCGCGCAGTACGGTCCGGCTGTGCTGGGCAAGCCGCCGGCGCACGGCTTCAACCTGACCGTGTACATCCTCCCGCCGGCGCTCCTGTTGCTCGGTATCGCCACGCTCGCGCTCACGCTTCCTCGGTGGCGGCGTCGCACGAGAGCACGGAGGCAAGCGCTGGGCCCGGCGCCGGCGATCAGCCCTCAGGAGAACGCGCGCCTGGAGCAGGAGCTCGCCCACTTCGACGGTTGACCACGGCCAACCGGGCTACATCGAATCCGGCGCGCTCACCCCTAACAGCCACAGCGACAGGGCGATGGTCCGCTGCGCCGCGACCGACAGCGCCACCCGGAACGACTCGACTGACTGCGGCGTTGCCCCCACCACCTGGCAGTCGCGATAGAAGGCGGTGAACTCCCGCGCCAGCTCGAGGGCGTAGTCGGCCATCCGGTGCGGCCCCCGCCGCTCCGCCGTCTCGGCGATCTCGCCCGGCAGCGCCACGAGCTTCTTGATCAGCGCCCGCTCGGACTCGTGCAGCGGCAGCGGCGCCGACCCCTGGCCCCCGGGTGAGGTCCACTCCGCCTCACGGGCCACCGCCCCCTCGACGCGCTCGGCCGGCAAGCG
Source organism: uncultured Solirubrobacterales bacterium (assembly GCA_963818675.1). Lineage (GTDB taxonomy): Bacteria > Actinomycetota > Thermoleophilia > Solirubrobacterales > Solirubrobacteraceae > Palsa-465. The sequence goes on along the minus strand of CAWFTE010000002.1, from coordinate 3,115,174 downwards.
CCGGAGGATCGATGCGATCCGGGCGTGCGCGTATTGGACGTAGTAGACCGGGTTCTCCTCGGACTGCTTTCGCGCCAGCTCGACGTCGAGCTTGAGCGTCCGGTCGTGCGAGCGCTGGAGCATGAAGAACCGGGTGGCGTCGACGCCGATCTCGTCGATCAGCTCGTCCAGGGTCACGAAGTCGCCCCGCCGTTTGGACATGGCGAACACCTGCCCGCCGGCGACCAGGTGCACGAACTGCAGCAGCGGGACCTCGACGGTGTCCGGATCTTCGCCCAGTGCCGCCATCGCCGCCTTCAGCTCGCGCGCGTACGCATGGTGGTCCGAGCCCACCGGCGTGAGCTGGCGCTCGAACCCGCGCTCGTGCTTGTCCATCAGGTAGGCCACGTCGGCCGCCAGGTATGTCGGCTCGCCGCTCGAGCGAATGACCACGCGATCCTTGTCGTCGCCGAAGGTCGTCGTCCGCAGCCACAGCGCGCCCTCGGCCCGGTAGGTGTGTCCCGCCTCGCCCAACCGCTCGAGCGCGCGCTCCAGCTCGCTGGGCGACCCCTCGTGCAGCGTGCGCTCGCTGAAGAAGGTGTCAAAGCGCACGCCGTAGCGCTCGAGCGTCGCCTTGATCTCGGCCAGCAACAACTCGACCGCCCGGGTCGCCACGGACACCACCTCGGCCGAGGCCGCGTCCGGGATCTGCCGGGCGAGATCGGCCACGTACTCGCCCTCGTAGCCGTCCTTGGGCACTTCCTCGCCGCGCGCGCGCGCCTGCACGGACTCGCCGAGGAGCCGGATCTGCCGTCCGGCGTCGTTGAAGTAGTACTCGCGCGACACCGAGTGCCCGTGGTGGCCGAGGATGCGCGCCAGGGCATCGCCGTATGCGGCGTGCCGCCCGCTCGCGGCGACCAGCGGCCCGGTCGGGTTGGCCGACACGAATTCGATCACGATCCTCTCGGCGGGCTCCGCACCACCCGCGCCGAAACCGCCGCCGGCCCGCAGCACCCCCGCCAGGGCCCGCCGGTACCAGGCGTCGGACATGACCAGGTTCAGGAACCCGGGGCCGGCCACCTCGGCGCGACCGAGGTCCTCCCCCAGACGCTCGCGCAGCTCATCGCCGATCCGTTCGGCCAGCGCGCGGGGCGCCACGCGCAGGGCCGGCGCAAGCAGCATCGCGGCATTGGTCGAGTAGTCGCCCTGGCTGGCGTGCTTGGAGCGCTCGACGCGGATCGCCGGGGCGCCCCCCGCTCCCTCGCCGGCCACCGCCGCCGCGGCCCCGGCCACGTCCCGCGCGAGGGCGTCGAGCGGCGACGCTCCGTCCACCGGACCGCGCACGCTCATCCGCCGCGGCCTTCCCGTCCGGACGAGGCCGCGGGCTGGAACATCTCCTCCAGGCGCTCGAGCGCTCGCGGCGAACCTATCGCGACCAGGATGTCGCCCGGTTCGACCACCGTCTGCGGCGCCGGCTGAGCCTCGAGCTCGCCCCCGTCGCGGCGCAGCGCGAGGATCAACGACTCGCCCCGGACCTCGTCGATCGTCTTGCCCGCGCCCGAGCAGTCAGCCCCCACCTCGATCTCCTCGACGCGACTGTCGGCCACCTGGACCGTGCCGCCGACCTGCGGATGCAGCGCCAGGCGCGCCATCTCGGAGCCCGAGGTCTTGTAGGGCGAGATCACCCGGTCGGCTCCGGCCCGCAGCAGCTTCTTCTCCGACTCCTCGGCCGAGGCCCGAGCGATGATCAGGATGTCCGCGCGCAGCTCGCGCGCGGTCAACGCGATGAAGATGTTCTCGGCGTCCGAGTCGACGCAGGCGATCACTCCGCGCGCCCGCTCGATCCCGGCCTGCGTCAGCACCTCGTCGTCGGCCGCCCCGTCCGCGATCAAGGCTACGCCCGCCGCCCGCGCGTGCTCCCGGTGGGCCGGGTTGGGGTCGATGACCACGAATCGCGTACCCGCGGCGCGCAGATCGCGCGTGACCTGACGGCCCACGCGGCCGTAGCCGCAGACGATGTAGTGGTCGCTGTAGGAATCGATCATCTTCTCCATCCGGCGCTCGGCGAGCACGCCGCTGAACTGCCCCGAGACGAAGAACTCCGCGACCGTGGCCAGCCCGTAAAAGAGGGTAACGATGCCGAACAGCTCGATCGCGACCTTCAGGGCTCGTCCTCCGGCATCGTGCGGGTCTGGAATCGCCCCGACCGTCGTGATCGTGTCGATCGTCCACTCGAACCCGTACGCCACGGACACGTGCTCGATCGCCGCGAACCCGGCCGTTCCGGCCACGATGAGCAACAGCAGCGCCCCGAGCAGGATCCCCAGGCGGCGCATGAAATTCCCGAGCTCCTGACGCGTCAGTGCCCGCTGCTCTGCTGCCCGACGGCGCGACTGATTTACGTCGGGGACCATCAGTAGTGATAGGGCTCGCCGGCGAGGATCTTGTGGCCGCGGTAGAGCTGCTCGAGCAGCACGACCCGCGCGAGCTGGTGGGGCAGGGTCAGCTCGCCCAGCGACAGCCGGTGCTGGACCCCGGCCAAATCCAGCCCGAAGGGACCGCCGATCACGAAGCACAGGTCGAGCCCGCTCCGGCGTCGCTCCTCGAGCCACCGGCTGAACGCCACAGAGTCCACGTGCTCGCCTTCTCGATCCAACAGGGAGACGAATGCCCGATCCGGTACCCGCCGCGACACCTGCTCGTCCTCGCGCACCTCGACCAGCTCCAGACGGACGTGCCGGGCGATCAGCTGCTGGTAATGCTGTACATCATCAGCGAACGGAGGCCGCAGCCGGCCGACGGCGACGACGACTATCCGCACGACGATGGGATACTACGGCCAATGGACGATCAGGGCAGGCCCGAGCGCCACATCAACATTCAGTTCTCACCGGACCTCATGGCGGGGGTCTACTCGAACTTCGCCAACGTCAGCCACTCCGACTACGAGTTCACGATCACCTTCGCGCGGGTCGACCACGAGGTCGAGGACGACGAGATTCCCGGCGTGGTGGTCTCCCGGGTCAATCTCTCGCCCAAGTTCATGCGTGAGCTGATCGACGCGATGCAGGACAACTACTCGAAGTGGCAGACCCGCGAGGGGATCAAGAACCTACCTGAGTACCCGGGGCGTCAGGAGTACGGGGAGACCCCGGAGTAGCGCCGGCGTCAGAGCCCGCCCCGGCGTCCGAGCCCGCCCCGGCGCCCGAGCCCGCGCCGTCACCTCGCGCCGCCGACCACGCCACCGCCGCCCCGATCCGCTCCGACGTCGCCGGATGGGTGGCGAGCAGCGACCGCACGAGCGCCGGAGGCTCGAGATCGGCCACGTTCTGAAGCGCGATCTCACGCTCGAAGGTGATGAACGCCTCGGGCGCGCCCGACAGCTCCAGCGAGAACGCGTCCGCGCGGCGCTCGACGGCCCGAGATAGCCGGTTTCCGATCAGACCCAGCGGCGAGGCGACCAGCGCTGTGGCCAGGCCGAGCGCCGGAAGAGCCGCCGCGCTCCCTCGCTCAGCCGACAGCGCCCAGCTCAGCCGCTGCACCGCAAGGGCCGTCGCCGGCGCCACGAGGGCGGCAAACGCCACGCCCCGTGGGACGTCGCGATGGCGGACGTGGGCGAGCTCGTGCGCGACCACGATCCGAATCTGGTCGCGGTCGTAGCGGTCGAGCAGGGTGTCGTACAGCACTACGCGCTTGGTCGGCCCCAGACCGGTTACGTACGCGTTTGCGGCCGTGGTTCGGCGGCTGGCGTCCACGGAGTAGACCTCGCGCACCTTCACGCCCGCACCCTCCGCGAGCGCGAGCACGTCGGTCCGGGTCTGCCCCTCGGGCAACGGGCTGAAGTCGTTGAACAACGGATCCAGCAGGATCGGCGCGAGCGCGGCCACCCCGCTGCCGACGAGCACCGACCCGCCCGCCGCGGGAAGCCACCACGCCCGCGGGTAGCGACGGGTCAGCGCGACGACCGCCCCGCCTGCGCCCGCCGCCATCACAGCGCCGATCCCCGTCGACTTGACCAAATCCATGCCCCACCCGGCCCACGACTGAGTGACCAGGCCGACGCTGATCGCCCGCCGGCGGGCCAGCGCGGCCAGTGGCAACGGCGGCAGCGCCAGCGCCACCGCCAGGACTCCTCCGAACGCCGCCCCGCCGGCGACCGGACGCGAGCCGCGCCGCAGCGCCCGCGGCGCCCCGAAGCGCGCCGCCACACCGAGCGCGGCGAGGTCGACGAGCGACCGCGCCAGTGCCAGCGCCAGCTGGGGCCGCGCGAACCGTTTTCCCCGCTCAATCTCCTGCTCGCTGAAGTAAGCTCGCACGTCGACGGCCGCCGGCTCGATCGGCGGTTCCCGCGGAGTGAGGAGACGCGCGCCGATCTCTGCCGTGGCGAGCGCCAACAACACCGGACCGACCACTCCCGAGCGTGACAGCCGCCTCACCCGAAAGACTGTAGCCGCCCATGCGCGTGGCGATCGTCTCCGACATCCATGGCAACCGGCACGCCTTCGAGGCGGTGCTGGACTCGATCGAGGCCTCCGAGTGCCAGGAGATGTGGTGCCTCGGTGATCTGGTCGGCTACGGCGCCGAGCCCGACGCCTGCGTCGAGCTCGCGCGCCGGCACGCATCGCTGTGCCTGGCCGGCAACCACGACCTCGGCGTGATCGGGACCCTCCCCCTGGAGGACTTCAGCCGGGGAGCCGCGCTCGCGGCTCGGTGGACCCAGCAGACGATCAGCGAGGAAACCCGCCAGTTCCTGGAGGGCCTGGAGCCCCAGTCGCTCGACGAGGAGATCGGGCTCTATCACGCCAGCCCGCGCGACCCGGTGTGGGAGTACGTGCTCTCGACGCTCCAGGCCGAGCTGTGCCTGGACGTCCAGAGCCACCGGATCTGCCTGGTGGGCCATTCGCATGTGGCGCTGTCGTTCGTGCGCCCGCCGGGGTCCTCGACGACGGGTCAGACCCGGGCCGGCGGCGAAGAGCTGGAGATCGGGCTGGGAGAGTGGCTCATCAACCCGGGTAGCGTGGGCCAACCGCGGGACGGGGACCCCCGCGCCGCCTGGCTGGAGCTCGACCTCGATCAATGGACGGCGCTGTTCCATCGCATCGACTACGACATCGCGGGCGCCGCCGCCGCGATTCGCGGCGCGCGTCTCCCGGATTCCCTGGCAGAACGGCTGCAATACGGGCAATAGCGACCATCGGCCGCGACACCCGCGGTCCGGCGCGACCGAGCGTGTCTTAGCCCGGACCTCACCGGGCGCTAACGGGAACCCAACTGCCGGAGCCTCTAAAGTCACGCGGCGGATGCGCTATCTGCTCCGCGCCATCCTGGCCGGCGTCCTCGGGTTCGCCGTTTCGCTTCTCATCGCCGCCTGCGGCGGTGGTAAGGGCCTGCTCTCATCCGGGCAGTCGAGCACGCTCTCGAACCAGCTCGGGGCCGTCTCCACCGCCGTCGCCTCGGGCAACTGCAGCAACGCGGCCACCGCCGCCACCGGGCTCAACAACCTGGTGGGGAGCCTGCCCGCGTCCGTGAACGCGACCCTGCGCAACAACCTGATCCAGGGCGCCTCCACCGTGGCCGAGCTGGCCCAGCATGACTGTCATCAGACCACCAGCGCGCCCGCGGCCACGAGCACCCCCGCGGTGACCGCCTCGACGAGCGCCACCGCGCCCACCACGACCAGCACACAGTCGAGCACCTCGACCACCAGCACCCCGCCGCCCACCTCCACCACGAGCAGCACTTCTGCAACCACGCCGAGCACTTCGGGTACTACTCCCACGGGGGGGACTGGCGGCGCCGGCCTCGGAGGAGCCGGTGGCGCCGCAGCCGGAGGCACTGGCTCCAACACGCCGGGCGGCAACGGAAAATGAACGCAACGATCATCGCAGCGCGCTACCGGATCGAGGGACGCCTCGGAGTGGGCGGCATGTCCACCGTTCATCTGGCCTTCGACCAGCGCCTCGAGCGCAACGTGGCGCTGAAGCTGCTGGCCGAGCACCTGGCGGACGACCCCACGTTCGTGTCCCGGTTCCGCCGCGAGGCGCTGGCCGCCGCCCGGCTGGTCCACCCGAACATCGTCCAGGTGTTCGACTTCGGGCTGGACGAGGTTGCTCACCAGCACTACATCGTCATGGAGCACGTTCCCGGCCACTCGTGCGCCGAGCTGCTGCGCGACCGGGGGCACCTCGACGTCGACGAGGCGATCGACATCGTCAGCCAGGGCTGTCGCGGGCTCGACTACGCCCACCGCCACGGCGTCGTGCACCGCGATGTCAAGCCGGGCAACCTGATGGTGTCTGACGCCGACGTGGTCAAGCTGGCCGACTTCGGGATCGCGCGCGCCACTGACCAGTCGAGCATCACCCAGGTCGGGTCGGTGCTCGGCACGGCCGCCTACCTGGCCCCCGAGCAGGCGCGCGGAGAGGAGGCCGGCCCGCGCGCCGACATCTACTCGCTGGGCGTGGTCACCTATCAGCTTCTCTCGGGGCGCCTTCCCTACGAGGCGGCATCGCTGTCCGAGCTGGCGCTCAAACAGCAGCGGGAGTCGCCGATGCCCCTGACCGAACTGAACCCCCAGGTGCCGCGCGCACTCGCGACGGTCGTGGAGGCCGCACTGGCCATCGATCAGTACGAGCGTCCCGGCGACGCGATCGCGCTGGCCGATGCGCTGCGCAACGGGGCCCACGGGCTCGACCCGTTCCCCGGCGGAACCGCCACTCCGGGCATCCCGACCCGGCCCACCGGCGTGCTCTCCGGCCGCGAGGATTCGACCGCGGCCACCCGGGTGGCCACCGCTGCTCCCCCGCCGCGGCTTCGACCCGGCACGGCCTCCGAGCGGCCCGTCACGCGCTCAGAGCCGCGGCGCGCTGCCGCACCCGTCGGCGCGCGCTCCGCCCCCGCGCGACGAGACCGCGCCGCGGCACCCGCTCGGCGCCGGGGCACGCGCCGGTTCCTGCTCTTCCTGCTCGTGGTGCTCCTGTTCGTGGCCGCGGTCGCGGTGGCGATCACGCTCGCCGCCAGCACCTCGAGCAACGTCGTGCACTTCAAGCGGGTCGTCACGAACGACTTCGACAGCGCCGTCAAGTCCGTCCAGGGCATCATCAACCAGTACACGAAGTAGCTCCGGGGGCCGCGCCGGCGCGCAGCGCCGCGGCGACCTCGGGCAGCCGGTCAGTGTCGATCCCCGAGCGCAGATCGGCCATCAGGCGCGCGATAAAGCTCAGGTTGTGCAGCGTGACCAGGCGCAGTCCGGTGAGCTCGCGGGCCCGCAGGAGATAGTGCAGGTATGCGCGCGAGAACCCGGCGCCGCAGGCCGGGCACGGGCAGCCGTCGAGGATCGGCTCGCGCGCCTCGCGCCAGCGCCCCTTGAACAGATCGACCCGCCACCGGCTCTCCGGGTGAGGCACGAGCGCAACCCCGTGTCGCCCCAGGCGGGTGGGCAGCGCGCAGTCGAAGGTGTCGATGCCCAGCTCCACCCCCCGGATCAAGTCGTCCACGTCGCCGATCCCGAGCAGGTGCCTCGGCCGCTCGGCCGCGGTCCGCTCCAGGTCGTCGGTCACCCACGAGACGACCTCGTGCATCTCGGCTTTCTCGCGGCCCAGCGAGCCACCGATCGCGATCCCCGCGCAGGCGCTCGCCGCCACCACCTCCGCCGACTCCGCGCGCAGGTCGCGCTCCACCCCACCCTGGACGATCCCGTAAACGACCTGCCCCGCCGGGCCTTCCTTTGAATGCCACCGCAGGCAGCGATCGAGCCAGCGGTGCGTTCGCTCCATCGAGCGCGCGGTGTACTCGCGCGTGACATGGAACGGCGTGCACTCGTCGAGCACCAGCGCGATGTCGGACCCGAGCGCCGCCTGCACCGACATCGAGGTCTCGGGCCCGAGGAAGCGCTCGCCCCCGTCGAAGTAGGAGCGGAAGCGCACCCCCTCCTCCTCGATGGCCAGGATCGCCCCCGCGCTGTCCGCGGACGCCGCCGCGCGCCCGCGGCCCTTGATCTCGTCCGCCACCCCGCCGTGGCCCATCGAGAACACCTGGAAACCGCCCGAGTCCGTGATGATCGCCTTCTCCCAGCGCATGAACCGGTGCAGGCCCCCCTGCCCGCGCACGAGCTCGGGGCCCGGGGCCAGGAACAGGTGGAACGTGTTGCCCAGGATCAGCTTGTAGCCAAGCGCGATCACGTCCCGCGGCTCGAGCGTCTTGACGGCGCCGCGCGTGGCCAGCGGCACGAACGCCGGCGTCTCGACGTCGCCGTGCGCGAGGTGAAGCGTGCCGGTCCGGGCGCGGGAGCCCGAAGCGCGGTGCCGGACGGTGAACACCCGCACATGATCCCGAGCGAGCGCACAGTGGCGCGCCCAGCCGGCGCGCGGTTCCCGGGTCGCTCAGCGCCCGCCGCCGCCGGGGACCATGTAGAAGTACTGCTGCGCGTTCGGCCCCGGGGACGCCGAAGGCCCGCCGCCGAAGCCGGAATCCTGGCCCGGGAGCGCCGCCAGCAGCCGGATCATGAGCAGGACCACCACGAGGAGCACGGCGGCCCAGGCAAGCGCTGAGAGCGGAGCGCGTGCTGGACCTGCCGCCGGCGCCAGCGGCCGCCGCGCCGACGCCGGCGCCGTCTCGACCCGGCGCGGGCGTACCGGAGCGACCCGCGCGGGCGCGGGCTTGGGCCCCGGATAGCGTGCGCGCAGGCCCCCGGTCGCCAGCAGTTGCCCCAGCTCGCGCTGCCACTCCCCGGCCGCAGGGCGGTTGGCCGCCTCCGGCGCGAGGGCTCGGCCGAGTAGGGGCCGCAACGGCGCCGGGATGTGCTCGGAGTGCGGCGCCATCGCCCGTGCGTCGTGCGAACGGGCAAACAGGCGCAGGACGACCAGGCCGAGCTTGTACGCGTCGGCGGCGCGCGTGCCCCGTGGCTCGGACAGCTCGGCGGGCAGGTCCCAGTCGCCGGTCTCCACCGACGCGAGAGCGCGGCGGCCCTGGAACACCATCGAGTCGCAGTCGATCAAGCAGACCGCCGGGCGGTCGCGGAAGGCGACGAGCAGGTTGCTGGGGGCCAGATCGCCCACCACGATCGCCTCCCTGTGCAGGAACGCGAGCGCGCCGGCGATCCGCTCGGCCACCCAGGCACGCAACGCCGTGTCCAGGTGAACGCCCAAGCCGCGCCGCTCGAGGTACCAGTCGCCGCCGAGCAGATGCTCGAGCGCCAGCAGGACCGGCTGGGCGCGCCCGCTCGGCATCAGGAACGGCACCGAGAAGCGGTCGCTCACGTCGCGCATCGCGATACCGGCGAGTCGCCCTTGGGAGCTGACGGTGGCCAGCGGCCAGGCCGCGACTCGCTGAAGCCGAGCTCGCCCCAACGGGTCAAGCAAGGCACCCCAGGCCGCCATCTCGGAGAGCACCGCCGCGGCGCCCGGTGGCGGCGCACGGTGGTAGAGCTTTATCACCACGCTCCCGGGCAGGCCTTCGGGCACTCGAGCGGGACGGTAGACGCGGCCCTGCCCACCTGCCCGCGAGATCGCGGTCAGGGCCCCCAGATCCTCGAGCGCCACGTCCACATCCGGCGGCGGCGCGATCAGCACGCTCATGGACGTTCCGGCGGCCACACCGCGACCAGTGTCCGGTCGTCGTCGTAGGTGGCCCGGCTGAAGTCGAGCAGGCGCACGAAGTCGATCAGGTCGGGCGGTGTGACCAGCTCGGCGCCGAGCGCTTCGCCGACCTCGCCCGTTCCGTCCCCCAGGGGCAGGGCCAGGCCGTCGGTGCACACCAGCAGTACGCCGTCGAGGTCGCGCTCCACGGCACGGAGCGTGTCGGTCGCCCCCGGCAGCGCGTCCACCCTCCCCCCGACCAGGCCGTCGGGATCTTCCCTCTCGCCCACGAGCACCTCGAACGAGCCATCGGCCAGCAGGTAGGCCGGCGAGTCGCCCACCGCGGCCAGCCGTACCCGGCGCCCGCGCACCACCGCGACCGTGAGCGTGCTCGCGCCGGCGTCGCGCTCGACCAACGCCCAAGCCGCGTGCTCGAAGACCTGCTCCCAGTCCAGCGTGTCCTCGTCGAGCGCGAGCGCGCGCAGCACCGCGGCCGCGGCATGGCGGACCGCCAGCGCCGCGCCCAACTCAGACCGCGGCGTGCCCGAGACGCCGTCGGCGATCGCCACGATCAAGCTCTGCGTGGGCTCGTGCAGGCGCAGGCACAGGTCGTCCTGGCGCGGGCCGCCCGTGTAGCGCTTGTCCAGTCCGCGAACCGACGCCGCCCGGACGGTCAGCCCGAACGCGCTCCCGCCGTCGGCGATCGTGTCCGGCCGGTAGGGCTCGCCCGCGGCGAGGCGGATGTCGATCGCCGGCGCCGGCTCGCCGATCGTCAGCGGACCACCCATTCCGGCCCGGGCTAAAGGATCTCCGCGTCGAGCTGCACGAACCCCTCGGGCTTCTCGAACTCGATCGTCCGCTCGCCCCGGTCGAGCCGCTCCGCGGAGGACACCATTGAGTTCAGCATCGAGGCCGCGAACTCAGCGATCGCGCCCGCGGTGGACACGCCCTCGCTCATCATGAACCCGTAGCGCGGACTCGAAGCGAGCCGCTGGATGACCTTCGGCTCGGCGTTGCCCACCCCGAACGCAAGGATGTTCGGGCGCTCCCGGAACGAGGAGTCGGTCAGCTCGTCGAGCCGGGCGCGCCAGCGGTCCTCCTTCTCGGTCGGCTGACCGTCGCTCAGGAAGAACACTGTGGGGCGGTGCACCTGGTAGCCGGTGCTCTTGAGTAGCGCGATGTCGGCCGGGATCGCCTGGCGCAGCGCCTCGAGCGCGGCCGCGTAGCTGGTTCCCCGGCCGCGGGGCGCCAGCGTGGGCAGCATCAGCTCCTCGCTCAGCTCAGAGAGCTCGAGCCGCGTCTGGGCCGTGTCCGCGAACGTGATGATCCCGAAGCGAACCTTCTTGCCGAGCAGCGGGTGCTTGGCCACCTCGTCGCGCAGGTCGATCAGACCTTGGTTGACGGCGGCGATCGGCGGGCCGGACATCGAGTGCGACTCGTCGCCGACGAAGTAGATCGGCAGCACCTGGCCGATGGTCGGGCCGATCCACGCGGGCGGGGCCGGGGCGCCGTACACCGGCGGCGGCGTGGGATCGATCTGGGCCGGCGCCGGCTGGCTGTTGCGAGTGGGGAGTGGAAGTTTCATGTCCTCCACTGTGGGCGGCCAACGTGAGGATCGCTTACGAGGACCGTAAGAATTTGCCCGGTTAAGCGCCGCAAGCCGCCGCCCCTGCGGGGAGCGACGGCTCGCGGCTGGTGGAGAGAGCTGATCTAGGCGTGTGCAGGGGCGCCGGAGTTCTGCTGCGCGGTCTCCGCGCCCTCGATCGTCTCGGCGCCGGCGCCGGCGCCGCTGCCGACCGAGATCGCGACCTTGCGCGGCTTGCGCTCCTCGGGCCTCGGGATCCGCACCTCGAGCACGCCGCGCTCGAAGCTGGCGCTGACCGCCTCGGGGTCGACCCCCTCGGGAAGGGTGAGCGAGCGGGAGAAGCTGCCGGACGCGCGCTCGACCCGGTAGTAGCCCTCCTTGCGCTCCTCGTGCTCGGCCTTGCGCTCGCCCGAGACGGTGAGCACGTTGTCCTCGAGCTCGATGTTGACGTCCTTCTCCGACAGCCCCGGCAGATCGGCTCGGAGCACGAAGGCGCCTTCGGTCTCCACGAGGTCCATCGCGGGAATCCACCGGCGCATGGACTGGGCGCTCGTGTGGCCGGCCGGCGACGGGGACTCGAAGAAAGTGTTGAAGAGCCGGTTCATCTCGCTCTGAATCGTGTTCAGCTCCCGGACCGGCTCCCAGCGAATGAGTGCCATCGAAAACCTCCTAGCGGACGGGAAAACTCTGTGGTGCCATCGTAGCAAATCTAAGTCGCTGCGTGTCAAGTCTATGCCTGCCCAACTACTGGATCAGTGAGCGCCCCGTCATCTCGCCCGGCTGATCGAAGCCGAGCATCTCGAGCACGGTGGGCGCAACGTCGGCCAGCACGCCCCCCTCCCGCAGGCTCAGCACCGGTACGGTCACAATCAGCGGCACCGGGTTCAGGGAGTGCGCGGTGTTCGGGCTTCCGTCGTCCTCGAGCATGTGGTCCGAGTTGCCGTGGTCTGCGGTCACGATGCACGCGCCCCCCGAGTCGTGGACGGCGGCGACGACCTCCCCCAGGCACGAGTCCACGGTCTCGATCGCCTCCACCGCGGCCTCGATCACCCCGGTGTGCCCGACCATGTCCGGATTGGCGAAATTGATGATCCCGAAGGCCGGCGAGTCCTCCTGCCAGCCGGACACGAACGCCTGGGCCGCCTCGCGGGCGCTCATCTCGGGCTTGTGGTCGTAGGTGGGGACGTCGCGCGGGGAGTCGACCAGCTCGCGGCGCTCGCCCTCGACCTGTTGCTCCTCGCCGCCGCTGAAGAAGTAGGTCACGTGGGCGTACTTCTCGGTCTCGGCCACGTGGAGCTGGCGCACGCCGTGCCCGGCCAGGACCTTGGGCAGGCTGGTCGCGGGGCGCTCGGGCGGGAAGGCCACCGGGTAGTCCCAGTCCTCCTCGTACTCGGCCATGGTCGCGTAGCGCTCGATGACTCCAGCACCGCCCCGGTCGATCTCCTCGAACGACGGATCGGCGAGCGCCTGGGTGATCTCGCGCATGCGGTCGGGCCGGAAGTTGAACGCGATCACCGAGTCGCCGGGACGAATGCACGCCTCCTCGCCTACCAGCCGAGGCTTGATGAACTCGTCGGTCTCGTCGTGCTCGTAGGCGTCGCAGACGGAGGCGTAGGCGCTCTCGAACGGCCCGGCGCCCTGGCCGTGGACCAAGAGGTCGTAGGCGAGCTGGATCCGGTCCCAGCGCTTGTCGCGATCCATGGCGTAGTAGCGCCCGACCACCGACCCGATCCGGCCCGCCCCGGCGTCCTCGATCCACCCCTGGACCGTCTTCAGGTACCCGGCGCCGGCTTCCGGCGCGGTGTCGCGTCCGTCGGTGAACGCGTGCAGGACGAGGTCGGGGACCGATAGCTCGGCTCCGAGCCGGATCAACGCCTCGAGATGCGCCCACCCCGAGTGGACTCCGCCATCGGACACCAGCCCGATCAGATGCACGCGTTCAGCGTCGGAGAGCGCCGCCCGCAGCACGTCGTTTTCCGCGAACTCCCCGCTCTCCGCGGCCTCGTCGATCCGGGTCAGATCCTGCACGACGACCGACCCGGCGCCCAGGTTCATGTGCCCGACCTCGGAGTTGCCCATCTGGCCCTCGGGCAGTCCCACGGCCCGCCCACAGGCGGTCAGCGTGGTGTGCGGATAGGTCGACCACAGCTCGTCGAACACCGGCGTCTCCGCCAGCGACACGGCGTTGCCGGGCCCGTCGGGCGCGAGCCCCCAGCCGTCGAGGACGATCAGCACGGCGGACGGCGCCGGCAACTCCGAGGCGCCCTCGGGCACCCGCGCCATCAGACTGCCGCGGCCACGATCTCGGCGAACCCCTCGGCGTCGAGGCTGGCCCCGCCGACCAGCGCCCCGTCGATGTCGGGCAGCGCCAGCAGCTCGGCGGCGTTGTCGGGCTTGACGCTGCCCCCGTACAGGACGCGCGTGCGCTCGGCCTGCTCGCGGTCGCGGTCGGCCACGAGCGCCCGCACGAACGCGATCGCCTCCTGGGCCTGCTCGGCGGTGGCCACCCGGCCGGTGCCGATCGCCCAGATCGGCTCGTAGGCGATCACGACCTCGCCGAGGCGCTCGAGCGGGACCCGGGCCAGGTCCTCCTGGACCTGGTGGCGGAGCTTACGCTCGGTGTCCCCCGCCTCGCGTTCGTCCTCGGTCTCGCCGACGCACAGGATCGGCTCGAGGCCGGCTTCGAGCGCGGCCGGCACCTTCAACGCCAGGGCCTTGTCGGTCTCCCCGAACATCTGGCGGCGCTCGGAGTGGCCCAGGATCACCCCGTGCGTCCCGAGCTCGACCAGCATCGGCGGCGAGACCTCGCCTGTGCAGGCGCCCTCGGGGGATTGGTGCATGTTCTGGGCGTACACCTGGACGGGGGACCCGCGGGTCGAGTCGACCATCGCCTGGAGGGCCAGGAACGCCGGGCACACCCCCACGTCCACCGTGGCGCCGGAGATCCGTGGCAGCAGGGCCTGGATGTACTCCTCGGCCTCGGACACGGTCTTGTGCATCTTCCAGTTGCCCGCGATCAGCGGCGTCCGCGCCCCACTCACCGCAGGGCCTCCACGCCCGGAAGCGTCTTGCCTTCGATCAGCTCCAACGATGCCCCTCCCCCGGTCGAGAGATGTGTCACCTGGTCCGCCAGGCCGAAGCGCGCGAGCGCCGCGGCGGAGTCTCCCCCGCCCACGACCGTGACTCCCCGCGCGTCGGCCACCGCTTGGGCCACGGCCCGGGTCCCCGCCGCGAACGGCTCGAGCTCGAACGCGCCCATCGGGCCATTCCAGAACACCGTCCCGGCCTGTCCGATCGTCCCAGCGTAGGCCTGGGCGGTCTTCGGGCCGATGTCGAGGCCCATCATCCCCTCGGGAACGTCGACGCCGTCCAGCTCGGACGGGGACGCGTCGCCGGCCAGCCGCTCGGCGATCACCAGGTCGATGGGCAGCTGCAGCTCCGCACCGGCCTCGAGCAGCCGCCGCGCGAGCACCACGTCCCCGGATTCACACAGCGAGGCGCCCACGGAGTGCCCCTGCGCGGACAGGAACGGGAAGCACATCGCGCCGCCGATCAGGATCTTGTCCGCCAGGCGCCGGAACCGCTCGATGACGGCGATCTTGTCGCTCACCTTGGCTCCGCCGAGGACCGCGACCAGCGGCCGGTCCGGATCCTCGAGCACGCGGCTGAGCTCGCTCACCTCGCGCTCGAGCAGCCGCCCCGCGGCCCGCTCGTCGACGAGCCTCGCCGCGCCCTCGGTCGAGGCGTGGGCCCGGTGAGCGGCCCCGAAGGCGTCGTTCACGTACACATCGGCAAGGTCGGCCAGCGCGTGGGCGAGATCCGGGTCGTTCTTGGTCTCCCCGGGCTCGAAGCGCACGTTCTCGAGCACGAGGATGTCACCGGGCTGGAGATTGGACGCGTACGCCCGCACCTCATCCCCCACCACGTCCGGCGCCAGGGTGACGTCGGTGCCGGTGAGCTCGGCCAGCCGGTCGGCCGCCGGGCGCATCGACAGCTCGGACTCGCGATCCTTGGGGCGCCCGAGGTGCGAGACGAGAATCAGTCGCGCGCCCTGCCGGCGCAGCTCGTCAAGCGTCGGGAGGGCCGCACGTATGCGCGTGTCGTCGGCGACATGCCCGTTCTCGAGCGGGACGTTGAAGTCGACCCGGACGAGCACCCGTTTGCCATCGAGGTCCCCGAGGTCGTCGAGGGTCCTCACAGGAGCTTCTGCACGAGGTCCACGATCCGGTTGGAGTAGCCCCACTCGTTGTCGTACCAGGACACGAGCTTGACCATCGTGCCGTCCATCACTGCCGTGAGCTGCGAGTCGAGGATCGAGGACGCGGGGTTCTTGACGATGTCGGTGGAGACGAGCGGGGCTTCGGTGTACTCGAGGTACCCGGTCAGCGGGCCGTTCGAGGCGGCCTCCCGCAGCGCCTCGTTGACCTCCTCCACGCTGGTCTCGCGCCGCGCCTCGACGGTCAGGTCGACCACGCTCCCGGTGGGTACGGGGGCCCGGATCGCGAACCCGTGCAGCTTCCCGTTCAGGTCCGGGATCACCGCGCCGATGGCCTTGGCAGCGCCGGTGGAGGCCGGGATCAGGTTGATCGCGGCGGCGCGGGCGCGACGCAGGTCGCGATGGGGCATGTCCTGGAGGCGCTGGTCGGCCGTGTAGGCGTGGATCGTGGTCATCAGCCCGTGCTCGATGCCGATGCTGTCGTGCAGGACCTTGGCGATCGGGGCCAGGCAGTTGGTCGTGCACGAGGCGTTCGAGATCACCTGGTGCTGCTCGCGGTCGTAGGCCTCCTCGAAGTTCACCCCGAGCACCACGGTGACATCGGGATCGGTCGCAGGCGCGGAGATCACGACCTTGTTGGCGCCGGCCTCCAGGTGCTTGGAGGCGTTCTCGCGATCGGTGAACAGCCCGGTCGACTCGATCACCACGTCGGCCTCGAGCTCTCCCCAGGGGAGCGAGGCGGGGTCGCGCTCGGCCAGCACCCGGATCTCCTTGCCGTTCACCGTAAGCGTGGTGTCGCTGACCGAGACCTCGCCCCGGAACGGACCGTAGTTCGAGTCGTACTTGAGCAGGTGGGCGATCGTCTCCGGCGGCACGATGTCGTTGACGGCCAGCCACTCGACGTCGTCGCCGCGCTCCATCGCCGCCCGGAACACGTTCCGGCCGATTCGGCCAAAGCCGTTGATCGCGACGCGTACAGGCATGCGTATCTCCCTCCCGTGTCGAGTGGTGGCGCAGAAAGACCGGCGTCGACCCGCCGCCGATAGGCTGAAGCCTACCTAAAGGCGCCCGGTGAGCCCCTTCAGCGGCTGACCACCTCCAGGCGCAGCCCGTCGGGGTCGAGCAGGTATCCGGAGTAGTAGCGCTCCCCGTACTGGGGCCGGCGGCCCGGGGCGCCGTCGTCCCGGCCGCCGTTGGCCAGACCGGCCGCGTGGGCGGCGTCGACCGCCGCCTTGCCTGCCGCCGCCAGCGCCACGTGGCCATATCCGGGGCGAGACGGGCGCCCGCGCATCACGATCCAGAAGTGAGGACCGTTGATCCCATAGGCGACCGCGTACTCTGACTCGAACAGCCGCCGGGCGCCGAGCGCGCGGAACACCGCGTCGTAGAAGCGGGCCGAGCGGCCCAGCTCGGAGACCTCGAACCCGATGTGGTCGATCACGCTGGTCGGGTGATGTCGCGGTCCACGGCCTCGACCAGGTATTCCTCATCCTCGCCGTAGCGCTCGGCGAGGTGATGGGCGATCGCCACCGAGCGATGGCGCCCGCCCGTGCAGCCGATCGCCACCACGAGGTGGGCCTTGCCCTCGTCCAGGTACTGCGGCAGCAGATAGTCGAGCAGGGGGTGAAGCCGCTCGTAGAACGCATCGAGATCGCCGTCCTGGTTGATGAAGGCGACGATCCGGGGCTCGAGCCCAGTGAGCGGCCGCAGCTCGGGCACGTAGTGGGGGTTGGGCAGGAAGCGCACGTCGAGCAGCAGGTCAGGGTCGCGGGCGGGCCCGTGCTTGAAGCCGAAGCTCTGGAAGGTCACCGCCAGGCGCCCCGGGGTGCGCGTGGGGAGCATCTCGTCGGCCAGCTTGCGCCGCAGCATCGCCGCGGTCAGCCCCGTGGTGTCGATCACCACGTCGGCCCGCGCTCGCAGCGGTGCCAGCAGCTTCGTCTCCCGGGCGATCCCATCCACCACCGTGCCGGTGGGCGCCAACGGATGCCGGCGGCGGGTCTCCTTGTAGCGGGTGAGCAGCGCCTGCTCGTCGGCTTCCAGGAACAGCACCCGGTGCTTGACGCCGGTGGCGCGCAAGTCGTCGAGCATCGCCGCCAGCCCCTCGAAGTAGCTGCCACCGCGCACGTCGGAGACCACCGCGGCCTGCTGGACCTTGGAGCCGCCGTGCATGAACAGGTCGACCAGCGAGCGGATCATCTCCGAGGGAAGGTTGTCCACGCAGAAGTAGCCCTCGTCCTCGAACGAGGCCATCGCGGTCGACTTCCCCGCTCCCGAAAAGCCCGTGATGATCACCAGATCGGTGAGCAGCGAGACGGTTTCCTCGGCGGTCTCCATACCCAAAGCTTGACGCGCTCCCGTCGCGACCGCCACCGCGAGGGGGCCGCATCTGCCAGCATTCCTGCTCGTGCGGCACCGCGGTGCACTGATCGCAGCCCTCGCGGCGGTCGCCTTCTGGGGGCTCTCCGGCGCGTCGGCCAGCGCCCAGACTTCGGTCTCGGCCAGCGTCGGGTCGAGCCCGGGCGCCTACGTTATGCAGCCCGGCTTCGTCGGCGTCTCGTTCGAATACTCGGCGCTTCACCTGTACACCGGCCGCAACCCGGCGGCCATCGACCCGGTGCTGATCGGCCTGCTGCGCGGGCTGGCCCCCGGCCAGAGTCCCTGGATCAGGGTCGGAGGCGACAGCGCCGATCGGACCTGGTGGCCAATCCGCGGGACGATGCCGCCGGCCGGCATCGACTACAACCTGACCCCCGGCTGGATCCAGGTCACCAAGGCGCTGGCCAGCCACCTGGGCGCGCACCTGATCCTCGGCCTGAACCTGGCCGGCGGGCGCCCCTCGGTGGCCGCCACCGAGTCGCGGGTGCTCTTTCAGGGCATCGGGTCGCGCTACATCAGCGCCTTCGAGATCGGCAACGAGCCCGACGTCTACCACGAGTTCTCGTGGTACATCGACCGGCGCGGAAAATCGGTGTACGCCCGGCCCGCCAGCTGGAACCCGCTCGCGTTCGCCGCGCAGTACTCGCAGTGGCGAGGGGCGATCCCGCCGTACCCCCTCGCGGGGCCGTCGTTCGCGGAGCTGAACTGGGTGAACTACTTCGGCTCGTTCCTGCGCGCCGAGCCGGGGCTCCGGATCGCCACCTACCACCGATACCCACTGCGCGCCGGGGTGACGAACACGAGCTCGCCGATCTACGCGTCGATCCCGAACCTCCTGAGCGACACGAGCTCGGCCGGGCTGGCCCAGGCCATCTCCCCGGCGGTGTCGGCCGCGCACTTCGACGGCATCCCGTTCCGCATGGACGAGATGAACTCGGCCTCCAACCGCGGCCAGGCCGGGGTGAGCAACACGTTCGCCTCCTCGCTTTGGTTCCTGGACACGCTGTTCAACCTGGCTGCCGTGGGCGTCGACGGCGTCAACGTTCACTCGCTGCCCGGGTCCGTCTACGAGCTGTTCACGTTCAGCAACCCCGACAACGTCTGGCAGGCGTTTGTCCACCCCGACTACTACGGGATGATGATGTTCGCGGAGGCGTTCCCGCCCGGCGCCCGGCCGCTCCCCGTGTCGGCGCCCAACACGCCACTGAAGATCTGGGCCACCCAGACGCCCGACGGCCACATCCGCGTCGAGTTGATCAACAAGGACCCGGTCAACGCCTACGACGTCCAGGTCCAGGTCCCGAACGCCAACCTGGCCAGCCTCAACTACCTCCAGGCGCCCAGCGTCAGCTCGACCTCGGGCGTGACCCTGGGAGGCCAGTCGTTCGGCTCCAGCACGACCACCGGGACGCTCCCACCGCAGCAGACGAGCACCGCGCTGGCGGTGGCCGGCGTGTACACGGTGCACGTCCCGGTGGCGAGCGCGGTCCTGTTGACTCAATAGCCGCCCGGTATTGACACGCTGCCTCCGGGGTGGAGATGATCTGCCCGGGAGCGCACCAGAAATGTGTGCTGGAAACGAATAGGTGCTGGCGTTGACCTCGCTCGAGGCGGTCATCGAGATCGGGGTGGTGAGCTCAGGTGCGTGCTTGTTGCTGGTGGCCGCGGTGTCGAAGCTGCACCTGCTCGGCGTCGCGGAGCTCGCGGTGGCGGCGGTGGCGATCGCCGCGCCGGGCTCGGTCGGCGGCGGCTTGCTGGCGGGTGTGTTCGCAGCGTTCGCCGTGGTGCACGTGCGAGCGTGGCGCGCCGGCGGGTCGGCGGAGTGCGGCTGCTTCGGACCGGCGGCGGGCCTGGGCTCGGGCTCGGCCGCGGAAGCGGGCTCGGCCGCGGAAGCGGGCTCGGACGCGGGCGCGGGCGCGGTGAGGCATGTACGGCGTATTGCTCTCACCTCGGTGTCGGCCGTGGCCATGGGGGCAGTGGCGGTGGCGGGTCCACCTGCGCCGGTGGTGGTGGCGGCTCGGGACCCGCGCGCGGGACTCATCGCCTTCGTGATGGGCGCGGTTATCGCTGTCGCCTGGCGCCGGGCCTTCGTTGGGCGTTCGGTCGCTCCGGGGCGGCGCGCCGGCGCGGGCGCGGGGGAGCGCCTGGTCAACGCCTCCGCGCAGTTCCTTGAACGCCGGCTGTCTCGGCGGACGGCGCTCACGCGCGTCGCGCTCGCCGGCTCGGCACTCGCGGTTGCTCCGCTGCGCTACCTCCTCTATCCGATGTCCGCGCTCGCGGCGATCGATCCGGGGGCCTGTGGCGGCGGCCTGTGCACCGACGGCTACACCGCGTTCTGCTGCGAGATCAACGGCGGGAGCAACACCTGCCCGGCGGGGACATTCCCGGGCGGATGGTGGGTCTGCACGTCCTACCAGGGCAGCCAGCTCTGCTCCGCGCAGGGTGTCCGCTACTACGTCGACTGCAATCGCCTACCCGGCGCGTACTGGCCGGGCGGGTGCCAGTGCGCGAACGGCAGCTGCGCCAACCGCCGGGAAGCGTGCAACGTGTTCCGCTACGGCCAGTGCAACACCCAGGTCGGCGGGGTCACCGAAGTCGTATGTCGGATGGTCGTGTGCGAGAACCCCGGATCGATTCCGGGGCTCAACTGCAGCTCGTCGGTGGCGGTCGACGACGCCGTGTGCGCGCACGAGGCCTGGTGCCTCGAGCCGCCGGCGGTCGAGCTGCCCGGGGCCGGTGGGCTGTGACCGCGGCGCTGATCATCGAGGGCGTGCTTCTGGCGGTGGCGGTCGTGTTCGTGATCGCGCTGCTGCGCAGCCACGCCGAGATCCTCCGGCGGCTGGGCGCGCTCGAACGCGACCGCGGCGGTGGGGGCGCCGGCGGTGACGCAGGCGGTGGCGGGCGAGGCCCCGCGGGCGCGGCCTCGGCCGCGGCGTCACCGGGCGGAGCCGAGGCCGCCCCCGACATCGTCGGGCGGACGCTATCCGGCGACACGGTCAAGCTCGCGGTGGGCGCCGGCGTCGGCGCCGGGGCGGGCGCGAGCGCCGGGCCCACGCTGCTCGCGTTCCTCTCGAGCGGCTGCGCTGCCTGCGGACCGCTGTGGTCAGCGCTCGCGGACGGCGCGCGCGCGCCGGGACGGGCTCGCCTCGTGATCGTGACCCACGGCCCAGAGCGGGAGAGCCTGGCCCGGTTGCAAGAGCTTGCCCCGGACGGCCATGAGTTGGTCATGTCCACCGGCGCCTGGGCCGATTACGGGGTGCCCGCCACGCCCCACTTCGTGCTCGTCGACGGTCAGGGAACGATCGAGGGACGAGGCAGCGCCTCGAGCTGGGAGCAGCTTGTCGCGCTCCTGGAGCAGTCCCGCGCCGATGCGGCGGCGGGAGCGCGCACCTCGGCTGAGCGAGCTGCGCGCGCCGATCAGGCGCTCGCGCGCGCCGGGATCACCCCCGGTCACCCCAGTCTCTATCCGTCGCGTGCGGGGAAGCGCCGGTGAGCGCGCTTCGGTTCCTGGTCGTCGGCTGCGCGGTGGCGGTCGCGGGCGCGGTGCGCGCGGCGTGGTCGCCCTGAGGGCAGTCGATGCTCGCGAGCATCACTCCGCTCGGTGAGCGGAGCCGCGGATTCTCTTGGCGCGTGACCGCGACCTGGTTCGCGATCGCGGCCCTCGCCGCCGGCGCGGCATTCGGTGCGGCCCTCGGTGCAGTCGGATCGTTGCTCCCGGGGGTCGGGCGCTGGCGGGTGGCGGTGCTCGTCGCGGTGCTGGCGGTCGCGGTGGCACTCGATGCGACGTGGTCGCGCCGTCGGCGGGTTCCGTCGATCCGGCGCCAGGTCAACGAGGACTGGCTCGGCCGCTATCGCGGCTGGGTCTACGGGGTGGGGTTCGGCGCGCAGCTCGGCGTCGGCGTCGCCACGATCGTGACCTCGGCGGCGACGTATGCGACCGTGGCCCTCGAGCTGCTCAGCGCGAGCGCCGGTGCCGGCGCGGCGATCGGCGGCACGTTCGGCGCGGTCCGCGCACTGTCGCTGCTGTTCGGCAGTCGCGTGCGCGACCGGGACGGGCTGCTGTCGCTGCACCGGCGCCTGCTTGCGCTCGAGGCGTCCGTCCGCGGGGGATCGACCTTGCTTGCGCTGGCGGCTCTACTCGCCACGATTGGCTGGGCGGCGTGAGGGTCGCGGGCCACGGCCGCTCGCTCGACGTCCCGACCGGGTGGGAGGCGCGCATCTACCGGCGGGCTGGGGCGGCGCCCGTGCTGCACGTGGCGACGTTTGCCCTGAGCGCCCGGGACGGAGACTTCGGGGCGGCGGCGACCGGGCGGATGCGGGCGGGCGATGCGTTCGCGGCATTGATCGAGTACGTCGCCGACGGGGAGGTTCGTCCGGGGCGCGGACTCTTCGCCGCGCAGCGGCTGAGGCTGCCGCGCCTGCACGAGCTCGCGCACAACCAGCTTCAGGTCGGCCGGCGCGGACAGCTCGGCTGGCAGCGGTTCTTCACCGAAGGCGGTCGACCGTGCTGCCTGTACGTGGTGATCCACCCGGGGCGCGCGCGGGCCGAGCGGCTGTTGGCCGACCTCCGGGGGGTACTGGCGACGGTCCGGATTCAGTAGCTCACGGGATGGGCGACCTTGGGCGAGCTTGGGCGAGCTGAAGCGGCGGTGGGCGGGCCCGGAGCGACCACCGGCATGCTGGTCGTCGAGGAGAGCCCGTCGGCGTCGAGGACGGTCAGGGTGGCGGTGTATGTGCCGGGCGCGCTGTAGACGTGGGTCGGCGCCCGCGCGGTCGAGCCGTTGGCGCTTCCGGAGGCCGGATCGCCGAAGCTCCAGTGGACCGAGACGATCCGGGCGCCTCCGGCCCCGGGCCGGGACACGTCCTCGAACGAGGCGCTGTCGTGCACGGGGTCGACCGACGTGGTGAACGCAGCGCTCGGTGGCGAGGGGAGGGGCGAGCGGGCATGTCCCCAGTACCAGCCGCCGTCGCGGCTCGGGCCGAGCGGGCAGGGGGTCGTATCGGAGCGGCTCGGATTGCCGTAGCTGGCGATGATCTGCCGGGCGAATGCGATCCCCTCGACCCTGACCACCGCGGTTACCTGGAGCGTGATCTGGAACGGCACCTCGCTGCCGTGGGTGTAGACCCGCCCCTGGCACAGGAGCGCGACCCAGAACACGCCTTGGCCGACGTACCGCCCGCGCCCTACGCGGTGGAGCACGAGCCGATCGTGCCGGCGGGCGCTCCGCACCCGGTTGAGTCTGAGGAGCTGGCAGACGCTGCCGTGGCAGCGGGCGGGGACGATCTTCCAGCGCCGCCTGAACACCTGGCCGGGCTGCTCGCCCAGCACATTCGTGGCGACGACGGCATGCGCCACCATCTCGAACGATCCCATCACCCGTGCGTCGACGCCGTGCGCGCGGTCTGGCCGGGCGGGCCGCGCGTACGTGATCGCCGGCGGCGCGATCAAGCCGGCGGCGACGGCCGCGGTCAGCGCAGCGCGCGGTAGATGCCAAACGCGGTTCACCCTCGAGCCCAGGTAGCTGCCGCGACTCTATACGCCCGTCTTGTGCAGCTCCCGATAAACGTCGCGGGCCAACCGGCCCGGAATGCCGGGCACCGCCTCGAGCTCTTCCCGCGAGGCGGCCAGGATCGCCTCGGGGGATCCGAAGTGGTTGAGCAGGGCGCGCTTGCGCGCCGGTCCCACCCCCTTTAGCTCATCGAGGATCGACGCGGTCATGGCCCGGTCGCGCCGGATCCGGTGGTGGGTGATCGCGAACCGGTGGGCCTCGTCGCGCACGCGCTGGAGAAGCTGGAGCTCGGGGGTGTCGTGGGCGAGGACAAGGGGGGCCTCACGGCCGGGGATGAACACTTCCTCGATCCGCTTGGCCAGCGAGATCACCAGGACCCCGCGCCGGCGGAATGGCTCGAGCGCGCGCAGCCCGGCCGACAGCTGCCCCTTGCCGCCGTCGATAACGATCACGTTCGGCAGTGCGGCGAAGCTCGGGTCGTAGTCCTTGTCGTGGGGCGACATCTCGTGCTGGCGCTCGAACTGGCGCATCCGGCGCCCCAGGATCTCCTCCATCGCCGCGAAGTCGTCGGGCATTCCGATCGTCCCGGGCCCGCCGTTTCCCTCGCTTGCGAACACCTTGAAGCGCCGGTAGTCGGACTTCTTCGGCGCGCCCCCCTCGAAGACCACCATCGACGCCACCGTGTTGGTCCCCATCAGCGTCGAGATGTCGAAGCACTCGATGCGCAGCGGGATCGTGTCGAGCCCGAGCGCCTGCTGGAGTCCGTCGAGCGCCTCCACCCGCTGCTGGCGCCGGCGCTCGGAGCGGAGCTTCTCCTGGTCCAGCGCGAGCCTGGCGTTGCGCTCGGCCAGTTCGAGGATCCGCCGCTTGTCGCCGCGCTCGGGGGCGCGGATCTCCACCGTGCCGCCACGGCGGGCGGTCAGGGCCTCGGCGAGTGCCGGGGTCGCGTCGAGCTCGTGCTGGACGATCAGCAGCGGGGGCAGGCCGATGGCGCTCGAGTAGTACTGGAGGATGAATGCCTCGGCCACCTCGCCGATGCCGCCGCCGGCCTCGTTGTCCAGGTAGAAGCTCTGACGGTCGGACAGGACGCCGTCGCGGACCTGGAAGACCTGGGCGTTGGCGTCGGTTTCCGACACGGCCACGGCGATCGCGTCGAGCGTCCCGGTTGCCTCGTTGGCCACGCGCTGGCGCTCGAGCAGCGAGCGCACGGCACGCAGCCGGTTTCGCTCGCGCGCGGCGTCCTCGAAGCGCTGCTCGGCCGCGGCGTCGCGCATCGCGCGCTCGAGGCTGCGTTCGATCTCCCGGTAGCGCCCGGACAGGAAGCCGATCACTCCATCGATGCCCTCGCGGTAGTCGCGCTTGCTCACGTAGCCGACGCACGGTGCCTCGCAGCGCTTGATGTAGTAGTCCAGGCACGGCGAGCCGCTGCGCCGGCCCGGCTCGGGGCCCTCGCAGGAGCGGAACATGAACACCTTGCCCAGCACCTCGAGCGTCGAGCGCACTCGCTTGGCGTTGCTGTACGGGCCGAAGTAGGCCCGGTCGCGCCGGTGGCGCTCGCGGGTGAAGTACACGCGCGGGAAGGCCTCGTCCAGGCTGATCGCGATGTACGGATACGACTTGTCGTCGCGCAGGCGGATGTTGAAGCGCGGCTTGTACTGCTTGATGAAGTTCTGCTCGGCCAGCAGCGCCTCGGCCTCGGTGTGGACCACGAGCGCCTCGATGTGGTCGATCATGTCGAGCAGGTCGCGCCCGCCGCGGGTGCTCGGGTTGGAGAAGTGGCTGGCGACCCGCTTGCGGATCGAGATCGCCTTGCCGACGTAGATCACCTTGCCGCGGCTGTCGCGGAACAGGTATACGCCCGGCTCGTCCGGCAGGTCTCGGCGCTTGTCGGCGGGGACGATCGCCATCGCTCGTCCTATCCGAGGATAGGCTCGGCGGTGAACGACAGGGCGAGGCCCGCGATGGCGGTCCCGAGCGCGGCGATCGCCACGGTCTCGCCGGCCCCGGAGGTCGGGTCGACGGCGTTGCTGAGGGCGCCGTTGCTGGGCGGGGCCGACAGGGCGTGGGCGACGAACGCCGTGGCGAGCGCGGCGGCGAGCAGGACCACCACCTTGGCCGTGCGCCCGCCCCACAGCGCCACCGCGAGCAGTCCGCCCGCCAGCAGGGCCAGCAGGACGTCGACGACCGAGTAGACCTGCCACGCCGTCGGGCTCCGGGGGAAGTCCCCGAAGGCGTGCTGGTGGCTCCAGGGGAGGAACAGCGCGACCAGCAGCGCGATCGCGCCGAACAGCATCAGCCAGTCGGCGAGGGCCTCGCGGGCGTCGCGGCCGGGTAGCGCTCGCCGCCTGCGGTAGCCGCCGCTCAATACTTGCGCGCGGCCCAGATCACCGCGAACGCGGCGTAGATCGCGCCGCCGAGGAGCACCAGCCAGGCCACCTCGCCTCCGGGGCTGCTCCACAGCTTGTGGGTTCCGGTGAGCACCACCGCCGCGACCGCGGCGGCTATGTAGAGGATCGCGCGCCGGCCGTCACCCAATGAGTACAGCGACACCCGGTGCTGGCGGTACATGATCGAGGCGAACCACACGAGCGCGGCCAGGAAGGCCAGCGACACCGCCTGGGTGACGACGCTCGCGCCCGTACCGCCGCCCGGCACGATCACCACGATGGCCGCGATGGCGAGCACGATCACGATGTTGCGCAGGTTCTTGGTCATCGCTCGTTAAAAGAGTACGGGCTACGCTTAATGCATAGGCGGCACGGACGCGCCGCGGGATCCTTCTACTTTCAGGAGCACCAAGAACATGCCTACCTACGAGGAACTCGGCTACCGCTACGGCGGCGCAGCGGTCACCCGTGACCAGACGCGCGCCGTGTTCGGCCAGGTCATGGGCCTGGTCGCGCTGACCGTCGGCTGCGCGGCGCTCGGGGCGTACATCGGACGCAACCTCACCGGTGCAACCGGGATCGTGCTGTTCATCGGCGCCTTCGCCTGCGTATTCGGCCTGAACGCCGCGGCCGCCCGGGGGCGCGAGCAGCTTGCCATCGCTCTGCTGTTCGGGGTGGGGCTGCTGCTCGGGATGGCCGTCGGGCCGGTCCTGGCGTATTACGCGAACACGAACCCTTCGGTGCTGTGGCAGGCATGCGGCGCCACCGGCGCATTCGTGGCCGCGATGGGCTCCTACGGATACGCCACACGTCGCGATCTCTCCTCGTGGGCCCGCGGGCTGTTCTGGGCGCTGATCGGATTGATCCTGGCTGGGCTCGTGCTCCTGTTCGTACACATCCCCCACGCCCACGTCATCTACTCGGTGGCGGGCCTGGTGATCTTCGGCGGCCTGACGATCCTCGACTTCAACCGTCTGCGCCGGACCTCGATGGCCGGCGCGGTGCCGATCGCGGCCGGGATCTTCCTGGACATCTTCAACGTGTTCCTGTTCATGCTCCGGCTGCTCGGGGGCGGGCGGGACTAAGGCCGGCGCGGGTCCGCGTCGTCGTCGCGGCACCGGGCGCCACCCGCGCCACCGCGCCACCCGGGAATTCGTTCCGGTCGGCTCAGTGGACGCTGGCCAGCGGCGGAACCGCCGGGGCGCCCCGGTCCGCATCCGGCGCCCGTCCCGGCGGATCCGGTGAGTCGACCGGCTCGGCCGCGAACCGGTACCCCACGCCGAAGTGGGTGTGTACGTACCGCCAGCCGGGTGAGACCTGCTCGAGCTTCTGGCGCAGCTTGCGCACGAACACGTCGACCGACCGGTCGCCCCGGGCCATGGTGTAGCCCCACACGCGCTGGTAGATGTCCTCGCGCTCCAGCACCCGCCCCTCGGCTCCCGCCAGCTGGCGCAGGAGCTCGAACTCCTTGCGCGAGAGCCCGGCGCTGACCTCGCCGGCGTAGGCGTCGAACCGGTCGGAGCGGATGCTCAGCTCACCGGTCGTGAGCAGTGCGTCGCCCGCCGGAAGCTCGCCGGCGCGCCGCCGGCGCAGGATCGCCTCGATCCGCGCCACCAGCTCATCCGGGTGGCACGGCTTGGTCACCCAGTCGTCGGCGCCGGCGCGCAGCGCGCGGACCCGGTCGGCCACGGGAGCCGCTGCGGAGCAGGCGATCAGAGCGAGCCCGGGCAGCCCGTCGGCGATCCACTGGAAGTACTCCAGGCCGGTCAGCGCCGGGTTGACGATCAGGGCATGTAGCCGGAGCGCGGCGAGCTGGTCGGGCCCGGCGGCGTGAGCGAGGAGCTCGCGCTCCCACCGGAGAGCCGCGAACCGCCGGTCGAGGACCGTGACCAGCCCACTGTCGTCGTCGATGAACGCAACCCGCATCGGCGTCCCCATCTGCCCGCAGTGTAGAAACCCCCGAGGATGGTCCCGCTATCCGGCGGCGTGCTCCCACTGCTCGTAGAGCTCGTCGATCGCCCGCTTGGCCGCCTGGTGGCGGGCCGTGGAGCGGGCGCTCCGCTTCGGGTCGGCCCATGCGGCCGGGTCGGCGAGCTCGTCTTCGAGCGCCCGGAGCGCGGCCTCGGCTGCCTCGATCTCGCGCTCGAGCTCACGCTCGGATCTTCCGCTACTCGAGGCCTTTCGCGGCTTCGTGCGGCACCGCGGCCCCGGCCGGGCCGCCGACGCCCCCGCCGGCCGGGAGGCCGGCGCCACCCCGGTCGCCCGGACCGCCGGCGCCTTCGAAGCAGCCGCCCGCTCTCGGGCACGCTCCTCCCGCACCCGGACGTACTCCGGCCACCCGCCCACGTAGCTCCTCAAGGTCTCGTCCTCGATCGCCACCGTCCGCGTCCCCACCGCGTCGAGCAGCGCCCGGTCGTGCGAGACCAACAGCAGCGAACCCGGGAACTCGCTCAGCGCCGCCTCGAGCGCCTCCCGGCTCTCCAGGTCGAGATGGTTGGTTGGCTCGTCGAGGATCAGCACGTTGGCCCCGGACTGGACGAGGATGGCCAGCGACAGCCGTCGGCGCTCCCCGCCGGACAGGCCGTCCAGCGGCTTCTCCGCCTCCTCGCCCGAGAACAGGAACCGTCCGAGCAGGGCCCGAGCCTTGTTCGGCGTGAGCCCGGTCAGGTGCGTGGTCGCCTCGACCACCGTTCGCGCGGTGCCTGCCGAAAGCTCCTCGGCGTGCTGGGACAGGTAGCCGATTTTCACGTTGTGCCCGGTCGAGAGCTTGCCCGTCACGACCGGCCCGCCGTCTGCCGCCGGCTCCTCCGCACCGAGCGGACGCCGCCCGGCCAGGGTCTCGATCAAAGTGGTCTTGCCGGCGCCGTTGGGCCCCACCAGCGAGACGTGCTCGCCGCGCTCGAGCCACAGCTCGGCTTCATCCAGAAGCACGCGCCCGGCCACGGTCATCCGCCCGCCAACCAGCTCGAACACGACCCGCCCGCTGCGCTCGGGTGGCTTGAACGCGAACTGCAGGCTCGCCCCATCGGTTGCGTCCCGCGCGAGGCGGTCGATCTTCTGGAGCCTCTTGGCCCGGGACTGCGCCTGACGCGCCCGGGTGCCGGCTCGAAACCGGGTGATGAAGCGCTCGAGCCGTTCGATCTCGGCCTGCTGGCGCTCGATCGCGCGTCCCATCGCCAGCTCGCGCGCCGCCTTCTCCTTGCGCCACGCGTGCCACGAGCCCGGGAAGAACTTGCCGCGGCCGCCCTCCAGCTCGAGCACCGACGTCCCCACCGCCTCGAGGAACCAGCGGTCGTGCGCCACCAGCACAACGGCGGCGTCCAGGGCGACGAGATGCTGTTCGAGCCATTCCAGCGAGGCGATGTCCAGGTGGTTGGTGGGCTCGTCGAGGAGCAGCAGGTCAGGCGCCCCGGCGAGCGCGCGTCCCAGCGAGGCCC
This sequence comes from uncultured Solirubrobacterales bacterium, assembly GCA_963818675.1. Lineage (GTDB taxonomy): Bacteria > Actinomycetota > Thermoleophilia > Solirubrobacterales > Solirubrobacteraceae > Palsa-465. The sequence continues at coordinate 3,086,109 of CAWFTE010000002.1, read as the reverse complement.
GCGTCAGCTCGCCCCCGGAGAACGTGTCGAGCGAGCGGTCCAGATCCTCGTCGTCGCGGAACCCCAGCCCGTGAAGCGTCGACAGCGCCCGCTCGCGCCAGCCGTAGCCGCCGGCGTGCTCGAGCCGCCCCTGGGCCGCCGCGTAGCGGCTCAGCACTCCCTCGTCATGCGCGCCCGCGGCCATCGCCTGCTCCAGCGCCGCCAGCTCCCGCTCGATCGCCACCAGCTCGCGTGCACCGGACAGCACGTAGTCGCGCAGGGACAGGCTCCGCTCGCGCGGCGGGCGCTGGTCGTGCAAGGAGATCTTGACGTCCTTGGCGAGCACGAGCTCGCCGCGGTCGATGCTCGCCTCGCCGGACAGCATGCGCAGCAGCGTCGTCTTGCCGGCGCCGTTGCGCCCGGACAGGGCCATCCGGTCGCGCCGCTCGAGCTTGAACGACACGCCGCGCAGAAGCGGCTCGCCGGCGATGTCCTTGCCCAGGTCGGATGCGATCACCACGGCCATTTCGAGGTCCATGGTAGGCACGCCGTCGCGTGGGTAGCATGGCCCGCCATGCCCCTGCGACGCAGCCGCCAGCCGCCCCCGGTCCCGCCGATAGAGCTGCCTCCCGCGTACACGATCCGCATCCCCCACCGCGGGGAGTTCTTCGTGCGCGACACGGGCGGCGACGGCCAACCAGTGATGCTGCTGCACGGCTGGATGGCCACCGGCGATTTGAACTGGTGGCCCGAGTACGCCGACCTGATCCAGGCGGGCTACCGGGTGCTGGCCGTCGACCACCGCGGCCACGGACGGGGCTTGCGACCGCTGAAGCGCTTCCGCCTGGTCGATTGCGCCGCCGATGTCGCCGCCGTGCTCACCCGGCTGGACGCGGCGCCCGCCGTCGTCGTGGGCTACTCGATGGGCGGCGCGATCGCCCAGCTTCTCGCCCGCGACCACCCCGACGTGGTCAGCGGCCTGATCCTCAGCGGAACCTCGCAGCACTGGCAGGACCCACGGTCGCGCCGCTACTTCAAGACGATGCTGTTCCTCGGGCTGACCATCGCGCTCGCGCCGAAGTTGTTCTGGCGCTGGGGGCTGTGGCAGATGGGGATGCGCGAGGGCCAGCTGACCATCTGGATCCATTCCGAGCTGATGCGCCACTCGCCCCGCGACATCGCCGAGGCCGGGCGAGAGCTCGGCCGGTTCGACTCGCGGCCGTGGCTCGGCACGCTGGACACTCCGACCGCCGTCGTCGTGACCACGCGCGACGAGCTGGTGCCCGTGCGCAACCAGCGCGAGCTCGCCGCGGCGGCGCAGGCCCACGTGTTCGAGGCTCCGGTCACGCACCTGGAGGTCGGCGCCCACGCCGAGCATTACAGCCCGCACCTGGTCCGGGCGATCGAGGCCGTCCGAGGCGCACAGTCCGCAGACGGCGCCTCGGCGCCGCAGACCGAGCCGGCGCCAAAGCCCGCGGGCGAGGCCGCCGCGGCGTAGACTGTTGCCCGCCATGCGTCGCCTCCGCAGCACCCTCGGGCTGGTCGTGTTCGCGGCGGTCATGCTCGCGTCGGCGCCGGCGGCCCTGGCCCACGCCGGCGGCGGCGAGGGCTGGTACGGCGAGACCACCGACTCGGTGATCACCAACGCGATGTACCTGGTCATCATCTTCTTCCCCACCGTGATCATCGTGTTCTCGCTGATCCAGTGGGCGCTGGACCGGCGCAAGCACGCGCGCTGGGACGCGGCCAAGCGCCGCGCCGCGAGCGCCGACTGGCGCGGCGGCTGGTAGATCGCCCAAGCCCCAGAGACGCCTTCCGCGGATAATCCTTCCGTCCAGAAGCGCTGCAACGCCACGTGAATGCGCGTCGATTGCCGCCGCGCCGGGATATGCTCCAGTCAAACGACTGGAGTGAGGCGCGAGCATGTCTAAAACGGCGGCGGGGGCGCGTACCGAAGGCAGTGGAACGGCAGTGACGAGCAACGGGCGTCGCAGCGCGCCCAAGCCGCCCGCCAGCCCCACTGAGCTCGCGCGGCTCGAGCAGGCCCTTCAGGCGGCGGCCGCCGGAGACTTCAGCGTCCGCCTCCCGGCCCGGCGCAAGGATCGGATCGGCCGGGTCGAGGCGGCCTACAACGCGCTGGCCGAGCGCAACGCGGCCCTCGAGGCCGAGCTCGTACGGGTGAGCAAGATCATCGGCCGCGAGGGCCGGATGACCGAGCGCGCGCGGCTCGAGAACCCGGAGGGCGCGTGGGCCACGTCGGTCGACTCCGTCAACGGCCTGATCGACGACCTGGTGCGGCCGACCACCGAGGTGGCCCGCGTGATCGTCGCGGTGGCAGCCGGTGACCTTTCGCAGAAGATGGCGCTCGAGATCGAGGGCCGGCCGGTCAAGGGCGAGTTCGCCCGGATCGGAACGACGGTGAACTCGATGGTCGACCAGCTCTCGGCATTCGCGGACGAGGTCACCCGCGTCGCCCGCGAAGTCGGCACCGAGGGCAAGCTCGGCGGCCAGGCCAAGGTCCCCGGCGTGGCCGGAACCTGGAAGGACCTGACCGACAACGTCAACTTCATGGCCAACAACCTGACCGACCAGGTGCGCAACATCGCCCAGGTCACCACGGCGGTGGCCACCGGCGACCTCTCCCAGAAGATCACCGTCGACGTCAAGGGCGAGATCCTCGAGCTGAAGAACACGATCAACACCATGGTCGACCAGCTCCGGGCGTTCGCGGACGAGGTCACCCGCGTCGCCCGCGAAGTCGGCACCGAGGGCATCCTCGGCGGCCAGGCGCAGGTGCCCGGCGTGGCCGGCACCTGGAAGGACCTGACCGACAACGTCAACTTCATGGCCAACAACCTGACCGACCAGGTGCGCAACATCGCCCAGGTCACCACGGCGGTGGCCAACGGCGACCTCTCCCAGAAGATCACCGTGGACGTCCGCGGGGAGGTGCTCGAGCTCAAGCGCACGGTCAACACGATGGTCGACCAGCTCTCGGCGTTCGCCGACGAGGTCACCCGCGTCGCCCGCGAGGTCGGCACGGAGGGCAAGCTCGGCGGCCAGGCCAAGGTGGAGGGCGTCTCCGGGACCTGGAAGGGCCTGACCGAGAACGTCAACTTCATGGCCTCCAACCTGACCGACCAGGTGCGCAACATCGCCCAGGTGACAACGGCTGTCGCCCAGGGCGACCTGTCCAAGAAGATCACGGTCGACGCCCGCGGCGAGATCCTCCAGCTGAAGGAGACCATCAACACGATGGTCGACCAGCTCCGCTCGTTCGCGGCCGAGGTCACCCGCGTGGCCCGCGAAGTGGGCACCGAGGGCATGCTGGGCGGCCAGGCCGAGGTCGAGGGCGTGTCGGGCACCTGGAAGGGCCTGACCGAGAACGTCAACCTGATGGCCTCGAACCTGACCACCCAGGTCCGCTCCATTGCCACCGTCACGACCGCAGTCGCGAACGGCGATCTCTCCCGCAAGATCAACGTCGACGCCAAGGGCGAGGTGGCCGCGCTGGCCGAGACGATCAACCGGATGGTCGACCAGCTGCGTTCGTTCGCCGCCGAGGTGACGCGCGTGGCTCGCGAGGTCGGCACCGAGGGCGAGCTGGGCGGCCAGGCCCAGGTGCCCGGCGTGGCCGGAACCTGGAAGGACCTGACCGACAACGTCAACTTCATGGCCCGCAACCTGACCGACCAGGTGCGCTCGATCGCCCAGGTTGCCACCGCGGTTGCCCACGGCGACCTGACCCAGACGATCACGGTCGACGCGCGCGGCGAGATCCTCGAGCTCAAGCAGACGCTCAACCGGATGGTGGCCCAGCTGTCGAGCTTCGCGGCCGAGGTCACCCGCGTGGCCCGCGAGGTGGGGACCGAGGGCAAGCTGGGCGGTCAGGCCGAGGTCGAGGGCGTGTCCGGTACCTGGCGGCGGCTGACCGAGAACGTCAACCAGCTGGCCGGCAACCTGACCACCCAGGTGCGCTCGATCGCCGAAGTGTCCACCGCGGTGACGCAGGGCGACCTGACGCGGTCGATCTCGGTCGAGGCCCAGGGCGAGGTGGCCGAGCTCAAGGACAACATCAACCAGATGATCGCCAACCTGCGCGAGACCACCCAGCGCAACGCCGAGCAGGACTGGCTGAAGACCAACCTGGCCGCGATCTCAGGGATGCTCCAGGGCCAGCGCGACCTGCCCGCGGTGACGCAGCTCATCATGAGCGAGGTCACCCCGACCGTGAACGCGCAGCACGGCGCGTTCTTCCTGGCCGAGCCCAACGGCGACGGCGCGGCCGACCTGACGCTCGTCGCGTCGTATGGCTACACGCCGCAGCGCAGCGACACGCCCGCCCGGTTCGCGCTCGGCGAGGGACTGGTCGGACAGGCGGCGTTCGAGCGCAAGGCGATCGCGATGTCCGACCTGCCGCCGGGCTACATCAAGGTCGGCTCGGGACTCGGGGACGCGGCCGCCGCCGGCCTGCTGGTAATGCCGGTCCTGTTCGAGGACCAGGTCCTGGGCGTGATCGAGCTCGCATCGATCCGGCCGTTCAGCGAGATCAACCGGGACTTCCTGGATCGCCTCACCGACACGATCGGAGTGGTCCTCAACACGATCCGCGCGAACATGCGCACCGAGGAGCTGCTCGCCCAGTCCCAGAGCCTGACCCACGAGCTCCAGAAGCAGTCCGAGGAGCTCCGCCAGGCCAACGACGAGCTCCAGGAGAAGGCGCGCCTGCTGTCCGAGCAGAACCGCGACATCGAGGTCAAGAACGACGAGATCGAGCTGGCCCGGCGCGGCCTCGAGGAGAAGGCGTCCCAGCTGGCGCTTTCCTCCAAGTACAAGTCGGAGTTCCTGGCCAACATGTCGCACGAGCTGCGCACGCCGCTCAACTCGATGCTGATCCTGAGCCGCCTGCTCGCCGAGAACGAGGACGGCGCCCTCACGCCCCGCCAGGTGGAGTTTGCCCAGACGATCCACTCGGCCGGCAACGACCTCCTCTCGCTGATCAACGACATCCTCGATCTGTCCAAGGTCGAGGCGGGGCGCATGGAGGTCGACCTGGCCCCGGTCGCCCTGTCGGACATCGCCGAGGACGCCGATCGAGCCTTTCGTCAGGTGGCCGAGGAGAAGGATCTGCAGTTCGCGGTCGAGATCGACCCCGGCCTGGCGCCCTCGATCGTCTCTGACGAGCAGCGCCTGATGCAGGTCCTCAAGAACCTGCTCTCGAACGCGTTCAAGTTCACCCACGCCGGCGACGTGACCCTGTCGATCGGGCTCGCCCCAGTGGACCAGAGCTTCAACTCGGAGAATCTGCGCGCCGCCGACGGCGTGATCGGGTTCACGGTGGCCGACACCGGCGTCGGCATCCCCGACGACAAGCTGAACCTGATCTTCGAGGCCTTCCAGCAGGCCGACGGGACCACCTCGCGCAAGTACGGCGGAACCGGGCTCGGGCTGTCGATCTCACGCGAGATCGCGCGCCTGCTCGGCGGCGAGATCTGGGTCGAGTCTCAGCTCGGCAGCGGCAGCCGGTTCACCCTGTTCCTGCCCTTGACCGAGCGCTTGGTCGAGTCTCCGGCCGACGGTGACGCTGGCGTCGCCGGGTTCGCCCCCGCTCCCGCCCACGCCAGCGCGGCGCCGGCCCCGGCCCCGGCCCCGGCCAGCCCTCCGATCATCGCCGACGACAGCGCGCTGATCGAACCCGAGGACCGGGTGATGCTGGTCATCGACCCGCAGCCCGAGCGGGCCAAGGAGATTCTCGACATCGTCCACGCATCGGGCGCCAAGGCGATCCTGGCCCGCCACACCACCGCGAGCCTGGGCCTGGCCCGCGAGCACCGTCCGAAGGCGGTCCTCCTCGGCGGCGAGCTGCTGCGCTCGGAGGCCGCGCTCGGACAGCTCAAGAAGCATCCCGACACGCGGCACCTTCCTGTGCTGCTGATCGGTGACGGCGCAGGGAGAATCGACGCGCTGCGCGCCGGCGCGGCCGGGTTCGTGGAGGAGCCGATCGATCCGCTCGCGCTGGAGCAAGCGCTGGCCCGGCTGGAGCGCCTGGCCGGCCACTCGGTTCGCCAGATCGCGTTCGTGGGCGACGGCGAGCTCGACGAGGAGCTGCTCTCGCTGCTGTCGGGCGGGGAGGGACTCGAGGTGGAGCAGCTGAACGCGTCGACTGCGGCGGTGGCGGCCCGCGCCGGCACCTACGACCTCGGCCTGATCGTGGTCAGCCCAGCCGCCGAGGGCCGGTTCGCGCTACTCCGCGAGTGGACCAACGACGACCGCCTGCGCGAGCTTCCCACGATTGCGTTCGTGACCGAGAAGCTCCCTCGGGCCGAGCGCGCGCGGCTCGACGCCCTGGCCAAGTCGGCGGTCATCGCGGTGGTCGACTCACCCGAGCGCCTGGCCGACCGCGCGGCCCTGCACCTGCACCGGGTCGAGGCGACGCTGCCCTCGCAGACGCGCAAGCTGCTCGGCCAGCTGCGAACCGGCGACGCACCGTTGCACGGCAAGAAGGTGCTGGTGGTCGACGACGACATCCGCAACGTGTTCGCCCTCACCTCGACGCTCGAGCAGCGCGGGATGAAGGTCGTGTTCGCCGAGAACGGCCGCGAGGGAATCGAGCGCCTGCACCAGCACCCCAACACCGACCTGGTGCTGCTCGACATCATGATGCCCGAGATGGACGGCTACGAGACCGCGCAGGCGATCCGCTCGATGCCGCGGTTCGAGCATCTGCCGATCATCTCGCTCACGGCCAAGGCGATGAAGGGCGACCGGGAGAAGGCGATCGCCGCGGGCGCGTCGGACTACATCACCAAGCCGGTCGACGTCGACCAGCTCGTATCGATGATGCGGGTTTGGCTCGACGCGTAGAGACCTCGCCGCCGGCCGCAGCTGGCGACCCCCGGCGGTCCGAGAGCTTGACCATCGTCGAGGTACTTCCGATCCTGCTCGTCGACGACCGGATCGAGAACCTGCGCGCGCTCGAGGCGGTGCTCGAGCCGCTCGGATACCCGCTGCTCCGCGCCACCTCGGGCGCCGAGGCGCTCCGGATCCTCCTGGAGAACGAGGTCGGGCTGATCCTGCTCGACGTGCGGATGCCCGAGCTCGATGGCCTCGAGACTGCGCAGCTGATCAAGGCCCGTGGGCGTACCCGCGAGATCCCGATCGTGTTCATGACCGCCTCGCCCGACGAGGTTGACGACGTGCTGCGGGGCTACGACGTCGGGGCGCTCGACTACCTGCTCAAGCCCGTCGATCCTGATCTGCTCCGAACGAAGGTCACGGTGTTCGCGGAGCTCGGAGCGAACCGGCGCGCTCTCCAGCAGTCAGAGGCCCTCCTGCGCGGGGCGTTCGAGGCGGCTCCGATCGGCAAGACGGTGCTCGACGCGGCCGGCCGGATCGTCCGTGCCAACCCCGCCTTCGCCCGGATGCTCGACCGCGACGCGGGCTCGCTTCAGGGCGTGGCGGTGGCCGATCTCGCACAGGGCGACGATCAGGAGCAGCTGCTGGCCGTCCTCGCCCAGGCCGCCGCCGGAGACGGCGGCGAGGACGAGCGGATCAGCGTCGACATCCGCCTCCAGGGTGCCGCCGGACGGGAGATCCTGGTCGAAGCCGTGGCCTCGGCGATCGCCACGGCCGAGCAGGCTGAGCCCTCGCTGCTCCTCCAGTGGGTCGACCTGACCGCGCGCCGCCGGGCCGAGCAGGCTCGCGCCGAGCTGCTGCTCGAGCAGGCGGCCCGGAGCCAGGCCGAGCACGACGCCGAGCGGCTGCGGATCCTCCAGACGGTCAGCGACGCGCTCGATTCACCGGCGCTCGACGACCTTCTGGCTGAGCTGGTCCATCACCTGGCCGAGCTGTTCGGCGTCGAAGCCGCGGAGGTCGAGGTCGCGGACGAGCTCGAGGGCCCGACGATCATGCGCGCCGTGGGGGGCCGGGTGGAGCGAGTAGCCGCGTCTCAGCCCCCGCCGCCCGGGACGCGGTGGGAGGAGGTGCGGCTGGGGGTCCGGCGCACCCGCGCGGGTGTGCTGCGGCTCGGGGTGGGCGCGGAGCGCTCGCTGACCGCCGAAGAGGAGTCGCTGCTGCGCGAGGTGGCCGAACGCGCCGCCCTGGCCATCCGCCGGGTTCAGCTGCGTGAGCAGGAGCATCGCATCGCCGAGGAGCTCCAGCGCGGGCTCCTCCCCAAACGCCTCCCGGACGTGCCCGGGGTCGAGCTCGTGGCGCACTATCAGGTGGCGGGCATGGCCGCTGAAGCCGGCGGCGACTGGTATGACGCGTTCGCGCTGCCCGACGGACGCGTCGGGGTGGTGGTGGGCGACGTCACCGGCCGGGGCGTGCGCGCCGCCTCGACGATGGGGCAGATGCGCAGTGTCACCCGCGCCTACGCGCTGGCCGACGACGGCTCTCGCTCCCCCGGCGACGTGCTGACGCGCGTGAACCGCTACCAGCTGGCGCTCGGCGAGGAGGAGCTGTTCACGATGGTCTACGCGGTCATCGAGCCGAGCACGCGGCGGTTGTGGTTCGCCAACGCCGGCCATCCCCCGCCGCTGCTACGCCGCGGCGACGGCGCCGCCGAGCTGCTCGAGGGTGGCGGCGGCCTGATGGGTGTGATCGACGTCCCGTACGACGAGTACGAGCGGCCGCTCGACGCCGGCGACGTGCTGATCCTGTACAGCGACGGCTTGGTGGAGCGCCGCGGCGAGTCGATCGACCGGGGCTTGATGCGCCTGGCCGACGCCGCCGCCACCGGCCCCGCGGACCCGGGCCCGCTCTGCGCCCACCTGCTTCGGGAGGTGCTGCCCACCCGTGCCGGCCTGCACGACGACGTCACCGCGATGGTGGCGCGCGTGTCTTCGTAACTCGGACCCGGCCTAGATCCGGAACACCGGGATCAGCCGCTGCTCGTGCTCGGCCTCGATCCGCGCGATCACCTCGACGTGCTCCTCCAGGCCCGAGCCGCGGAGCTTGGTGGCCAGCAGCTCGTCGACCTGGAAGATCCCGGCGCTGTTGGACATTGCGATCTCCACCCGCACCGCCCGGTCCTCGCCGGGCACGATCTTGACCTCGTCGATCGCGTACGCGGACAGCGAGTGGATGTTCATGTGGCCGGACTCGAACGGCACCCGGGAGCGTCCGCGCGCCATGTCAAGCGCGTCGGCCACCCGCACGATGCCGGCCTCGATCGTGAAGGGCGCCCCCTTGCGCCGGTGCCCGATGATCGCGTGCAGGGTCTCGGACACGATGATCGTGCGCTCGGGCTCCTCGTAGGCCGCCGCGAGCAGCTCGCCCAGCTTGTCGGCGGTGAGAAAGAGGCTGTAGCGCTCGTGGTCCTCGCGGTGGATCGACATGCCGATGCAGTGGAGCAGGCAGCCGCCCGCGATCACCACCTCCGCGTCGCGCTCGGTCATGCCGTAGTCCGCGACCACGCTGGGCGTCACCCCGCGCCGGAACAGGATCCGCGCCAGGCGCAGGCCAATGTTCAGCACGATCTGGATGTGCACCCAGGAGTGGTCGCTCATCCCCAGCCGCCGGGTCGCGTTGACCGCCGCGACGTGCCACCACGCCTTGACCTGCTCGTCGCCGTTGACCGCCTCGAGCAGCTTCTCCAGCCGCCGGTTGCCCCGAGTGGGGACACGCACGCGCATGTCGGCCAGCGCCTCGCGCGGTGCCGGCGGAGGATCGTGCGGCCGGACCGGCTCCTCAGCGCTGTCCATCGGCCGCCTCCAGCAGGATGCCCTCGCGCAGGCCGCCGCGTCCCACCTGAAGCGCGGACCCGAAGCGCTCCGACGCCGCCTGCAGTATCAGCAGCCCCGCCGGAAGCAGGCGCACCCGCTCGAGATCGAGCGCGAACCGTCGCGCGACGTCGACGGCGCGCTCGCTGCACAGCAGCGCCAGCGACTGCGCGAACGCCTCGCCGTCGAGCAGCGGGCCGGTCAGGCGCCGCAGCGATGTGGCGCTTCCCCCGACCGCGACCGCTTCCACCGGGTGTGGCACCTCGAGCCCGTTCAGCGCCCCGGCCACGCTGGCGCGGGCGGCTTTCAGCTCGTCCGGGGACGGTGGATCCGAGCGCAGGCAACGGTCGGCCAGATCGCCGGAGCCGATCGCCACCGAGCTGCACCAGCTGACCTGGTCGGGCGCGAGACCGACGACGAGCTCGGAGGAGCGACCCCCCACGTCGACCACTCCGAGCTGCCCCGGCGGAGCGTGGCCGAGGGTGCGCGCCGCGCCGACGAAGGCCAGCCGGGCCTCGTCCTCCTCGGACAGGATCCGGACTCGGAGCCCGCAGGCGCGGTCGATCGCCGCGACGAGCTCGGGCCCGTTGCTGGCCTCGCGGATCGCCGCCGTGGCCACTGCCTGCACATCGGCCGAGCCCATCTCGCGTGCGATCCGGAGCTGGTCGCCGACCACCGCCACGACCTCGGCGATCTTGTCCGGCCCGATCGCCCTGTCGTTCTCGCCGAGCTCACGGCCGATGTGCGTGAACACCCGCTCCTGATGGACCTCGAGCAGGACCTCGCCGTCGGACTCCGCTACCAGCAGCCGCGTCGTGTTCGAGCCGATGTCGATGCAAGCGCGGCGCACGGGGGCGACACGCTACACGGGCGGTGCCGCCGAACGGGGCGAGCCCCGGGGCGCGTGGGCGTCGCGCGCGCTGTGCTCGATTGCACCGGAGCGGTGGCGCTCGGCCGGGCGCAGCACGAGCCACATCGCCGCGGCTACGCCGAGCGCGCCGGCGCTCGCCGCGACCCACGCGATCCGCGGATTCAAGGAGGCCAGCACGCCACCGATCACGATTCCGAGGCCGGGCACGAACATCGCCATCGACTCGTTGAAGCTCATCATCAGCGCCATCCAGCGGTCCTCGACCGCCTCCTGCAGAGCCGTGCGGGCCGCCACCGCCTCGATTCCGTTGCCGACGCCGCCCAGGCCGGTTCCCACCACGGCGACGCCGAGCACGGGCGCCACGGCGAGGATCAGGAAGCCGACGCCGAGCGCCGCCGAGCCGGCCGCGATCAGCACCCGCGAGGGGAGCCCGCGCCAGCGCATGTAGATCGTGCTGCCCGCGACGGCACCCGCCCCCCAACTGGACAGCAGCACGCCGTAGCCGGCGGCGCCCGCGTGCAGAGAGCGCTGTGCGTAGACCACCTCCACCGGCATCGAGATCGTGAAGAACACGAGCGCCGCCGCCTGGAGGCCGATCAGCGCGCGCAGCAGCGGATCGCGGTTGACATAACCGAGCGCGGCCCGGATCCGTCCCGCGGTCGGCGCCCGGTCGGTGGCCGCGCCGGGCAGCCCCGACGCGGTGGCCAAGGTAAGCGCCATCAGCGCGAACACGCCGGTGTCCACGAACAGCGCCGTGCTGATGCCCCCGGCCGCCACCACCGCGCCGCCGAGCGCGGGCCCGACCAGGTAGCCCGTCATGTACAGCGTGTTCGAGAGCGCGTTGCCCTCGCGTAGGAGCCCGGCCGACGAGGTGACGGCCACCGTGGCGGCGCGCCCGACCGATCGCGCGACCAGCGCGATGATCCCGTCCACGATCGTCAACACGAGCACGGGGGCGAGCGTGAATCGCGACGCGATCTTGGCCAGGGCCAGGAACACCAGCGCCTCCATTGCATACAGGCCCGCAAGCACGGGGGCGCTCGGCAGCTGGTCGATCCGCGCCACCAGCATGGGCGAGAAGATCGCCGGAGCGAACGAAGAGCACAGGTAGTACGCCGCCGCCCCGAACGCGCTACCGGTTCGGTGGTAGATCATGTAGGACAGCGCCACCATTCCGATCGACCAGCCCAGCTCGTTGAGCGTGTACGCCGTGACCAATCGGCGGTACGCGGGGAGGTGCAGGACGCGTCTCACGTTATGGGCGAGTACTCGGGGCGCTGGCCCCTGTTGCCGGGGCGTCTCCGCTGTCGAAAACCGACCACTTCAATGTCTCTAGAGACCTGACCTTCCCTGATCGTCGCTCGCCCACACGTCGGGCGCGAGCGACATTGGCATCATGGAGCCGTGCCGGATGTGGCGATAGAAGTCCGGGGTTTGCGTAAGGCCTACGGCGAATTCGAGGCGGTTCGCGGGATCGACTTCGTCGTGCCGCGGGGGGAAGTGTTCGGGCTTCTGGGCCCGAATGGCGCAGGAAAGACCACAACTGTGGAGATCTTGGAGGGATATCGTCAACGTTCCGGAGGAGAAGTGAGCGTTTTGGGCTTCGATCCGGGCCAGCGCTCGCGCGAGCTTCGCGCCCGCATGGGCATAGTCCTCCAGAGCACCGGGCTCTATCGCCATATTCGGGTGCGCGAGGCGCTTGAGCACTTTGCCGCGATGTATCCGCACCCGCGCGATGTTTTCGAGGTCGTGGGTCTGGTTGGCCTGGAGGGCAAGGAGGATGCGCTGGCACGCACTCTCTCGGGCGGTCAGCTGCGCCGGCTGGACCTCGCGTTGGCCCTGGTCGGCGATCCCGAGCTGATCTTCCTCGACGAGCCCACGACCGGGTTCGATCCGGCGGCGCGGCGTGGCGCCTGGGAGGTCATCCGGTCCCTGAAGGAGCTGGGAAAGACGGTGCTGCTGACCACGCACTACCTGGACGAGGCGCAGACGCTGGCCGACCGGGTGGCGATCATCCGGGACGGCCAGATCGTGATCGAGGGCGCCCCCGGTGAGCTGGGGACGGGTGCCGGCGGAGCGCCCTACCGCGTGCGCTACCGCAACGGCAGCGGCGGCTTCGTGGAGCGCGAGACCGAGGATCCCACCACGCTCCTGCACGAGCTGACGGGCGCGGCCCTGGCCCGGGGCGAGCGGCTGGAGTCGCTGACCGTGACCAGGCCGACGCTGGAGGACGTCTACCTCGAGCTGATGTCGACCGTCTCGGAGGACGGCGGCGATGGGTGACGTGGTCTCGCTGGCCTGGCGCCAGTACCGGCTCGAGCGGCGGCTGTTCTGGCGCAACCCCAGCGCCGCGTTCTTCAACTTCCTGCTGCCGCTGCTGTTCCTCGCCTTCTTTGGGGCGATCCTCCACGGCAACCAGCACGACCTGAACGTGATCGTCCCGGGTATCGCCGGGATGAGCGTGATGTCCACCACGTTCACCGCGCTGGCCTTCAACATGACGTTCCTGCGCGAGCAGGGCGTCTTGAAGCGGATCCGCGGAACGCCGATGCCGGCGTCGTCCTACCTCTTCGGGATCGCGGGCAACGCGATTACCAACACCGCGCTTCAGATCGTGATCATCACGGTGGCGGGGCGGCTGTTCTTCGGCACCGGCTGGCCGCGCGACATCGGCGAGCTGGTCGTGTTCGTGTGCGCCGGCGTGCTCTGCTTCGCCTCGCTGGGGGTGGCCTTCTCGCACGCGATCCCGAACTTCGACTCCGCGCCGGCATACGTCAACGCGGTGTTCCTGCCCGTGATCTTCGTCTCCGGCGTGTTCTTCGATGCGTCTCGCGCCCCGAGCTTCATCCGGGGGATCGCCCAGGCCCTGCCGCTGATCCACCTGATCGACGGCCTGTCGGGCGCGATGGTCACGGGAACCTCGTTGGGTGCGAACGTCGCCGCGCTCGGAGTGATCGCCGCGTGGGCGGTGCTCGGCGTGCTGCTGGCGATCCGCGGCTTCAGCTGGGAATCGCGGCGGACGTGACGGTCGCGATCCTGTACGACGTGCACGGCAACCTGCCGGCGCTCGAGGCCGTGCTGGACGACGCGGCGCAGGCGGGGATCGAGGGATTCGTCCTGGGCGGCGATTACGCGCTGTTCGGACCGGCCCCGCTCGACACGGTGTCGCGGCTGCGCGAGCTGCCGGGCGAGGTGACGTGGATCCGCGGGAACGTGGACCGCTGGTGCTTCGACCCCCAATCGGCTCCGGATGACGAGGTGCTACGGGGGGCGATCTCCGCCTGCCGGGACGCGCTTGGGACGCCCTTGGTCGAGGAGCTGGGTTCGCTGGACGAGCAGGCCGTGCTCGGCAGCGTCCGGTTCTGCCACGGCTCGCCGCTCTCGGACATCAGGTCCTTCATGCCTCAGGCGGGCGAGGACGACAACGAGCTCCTGGCCGGCGTGGGCGAGCGCCGGGTCGTGTTCGGGCATACGCACCTGCCGTTTCGCCGCGTCGTGGACGACGGAGTGGAGCTGTTCAATCCCGGCAGCGTCGGATTCCCGTTCGACGGCGATGACCGCGCCGCGTACGGGATGCTCCACGACGATGGCTCGTTCGAGCCCCGGCGGGTCCCGTATGACGTCTCTGCAGCGACGGCGGCGCTGTCGGCGCACTTCGGCGACGCGCCCTGGGCATCCCGCAGCGTGAAATGGTTGCAGGACGCCCGGCGGTGACTCGTCTCGCGGCATCCGATCCGGTCCGCGCGCACGACTGGTACCGGAGGAACACGTTCAGCCACGCGGCGTTCGCGCCTTCGCAGCTCGCCGCCGGGAGGGACACGTCGGTCTCGGTGTGCCTGCCGGCTCAGGATGAGGCCGACACGATCGGGCCGATCGTCTCGGCGCTGATGTCGCTCCGGGCGCAAGGGGTCGTCGATCAGGTGGTGGTGGTCGACCAGTCGAACGACGCGACGGCATCGATCGCTCGGGCGCGGGGCGCCGAGGTTCACGACGCCGCGTCGCTGATGGGGGAGCTCGGTCCGGTACTGGGCAAGGGCGATGCGATGTGGCGTTCGCTGAGCGTTCTGCACGGGGATGTCATCTGCTTCCTCGACGCCGATTCGGAGGAGTTCGGGCCGCACTTCGTGTGCGGGCTGCTCGGCCCGTTGCTGTGCGACCCGGCGATCTCGTTCGTCAAGGGCTTCTATCGCCGGCCCTTCCGGGTGGGAGAGACCGTGTATCCCGATGGGGGCGGCCGCGTGACCGAGCTGGTTGCCCGCCCCCTGCTCAACCTGTTCTATCCCGAGCTGGCGACCGTCCAGCAGCCCCTGGCCGGCGAGATCGCGGCGCGCCGTGAGCTGCTCGCGCAACTTCCCTTCGTGAGTGGGTACGGGGTTGACATCGCGCTGCTGCTCGACGCCTATCGGTTGGCGGGACTCGAAGGCCTGGCCCAGGTCGACCTCGAGGTGCGCCAGAACGCGCACCAGTCCCTGCGCGACCTCGGGCCCATGGCGCACGACGTGATGCAGGCCGTCGCCGCGCGGCTCGAGCGGGAGGGGCGGCTCGCCGGGCCCCTGCCAGTGGCCTTCACGGGCCCCGCGCGGGGCGCGTTCGATGTGCCTCCGACGGTGGCGCGCCCACTCGTGGAGCGCCCGCCTCAAGCGCTGGCGGCCGCTACAGTCGGATCTCGATGAGCTCGACGCGGGAGCGCTTCACGCTTGGACGCGAGTCCGGCGACGACGGGTCGTTCCGCCGCCAGGAGAGCCGCTTCCGCCAATGGGTTGGCACGCCGGAGCTCCCGGTGGAGGCGGGGCGCTACCACCTTTACGTTGCCCGCGCCTGCCCCTGGGCGCACCGGACGATCATCGGGCGGATGCTGATGGGCCTCGAAGAGGCGATCGGGCTGTCGTTCGTCGACCCGATCCGCGACGAGCGGGGCTGGGCGTTCACCGGCGGCGAATACGCGGACGGCGCCGGCCGGTTCTCGTACCTGAGCGAGGCCTACACAGCCACCGATCCCGCATACGAGGATCGCGTGAGCGTGCCCGTACTGTGGGATCGCGAGCGCCGGGTGATCGTCAACAACGAGTCCGCCGACGTGTTCCGGATGCTGCACACCGTCTTCTCTCCGCTGGCCGCCCACCCGGTCAACCTGTATCCGGAAGGCCTCGGACGCGAGATCGATCAGCTGAACGAGCTGATCTACGACACGGTCAACAACGCGGTCTACAAGGCCGGGTTCGCCCGGAGCCAGGACGTCTACGAGCAGGAGGTCCGGAGACTGTTCGCCACGCTGGACGCACTCGACGGGCGACTGGCCGGCCGGCGCTTCCTGTTCGGGGCCGCGCCGGCGGAGACCGACTGGCGCCTGTTCACCACGCTCGTGCGCTTCGACTCCGTCTACCAGATCCACTTCAAGTGCTCGCTGCGCAAGCTCGCCGAGTACGAGCACCTTTGGCCCTACGCCCGCGATCTGTACCAGTGGCCGGGCGTGGCCGCCACCGTCTCGTTCGACGAGATCCGCGCCCACTACTACGGGACGCATCCGTTCATCAACCCGAGCGGTCTGGTGGCGGTGGCGCCGGCGGAGGATTGGGGCGCGCCGCACGGCCGTGACGCGCTCGGCTAATCGGCCCGGGCCCGGGCGTGGGCCGGGGCCTGGGTCGCGCGCCTAGCGGCCGCGGCGGCGGGCGAACAGCGTGATGGCCACGCCGGCGAGGAATCCGGCGGGTCCGGGGTTTCGCCGCACCTGACCCCACAGCGCGGTCCCGAGGAGTGACATCGCCTCGAGCGGCTCGGGCTCCGCGGGTGGGCCGGCCGTCTGACGCGCCGGCGCCGGCACGGGGCCCGGGGCGGCCTCCGCGGGCGGTGGCGGGGGCGCGGGCTCGAGTGGCGGTTCGGGCGGCGGCGGGGTTACCGGGGCCGGCTCCGGCGGTTCCGGCGCCGGCTGCGGCGGTTCCGGCGCCGGCTGCGGCGGTTCCGGCGCCGGCTGCGGTGTCTCGGATGCCGGCGGCTGTTCGGGCTCGGGCGCCGGCTCGGGCTCGGGCTCGGGCTCGAGCGGTCGCTCCACTGGCTCCTCGTGCGTCAGCGGGGTGATCGGCCCGGCGGGCGGCTCGCCGGCCATCACCGCCCAGTGCGACTCCACGGCCTCGTGATCCGCGGCGACGTTCCAGGGCGCGGCGGCAGCGGGCCAACTGGGCGCCGGCTCGTCGTCCGCCGGCGCCGGCTCGTCGTCCGCCGGCGCCGGCTCGTCGTCCGCCGGCGCCGTCGGCGTCGCGGCCTGTTCCGCGGCCACCGGGGACTCGTCCACGGCCGCCGGGGCCTGCTCCGCGGCCACCGGTGCCTCCGGCTCGGACATCTCCAGCGGCTCGGGCGCCTCCGCATTCGCACCCCCCACCTCGTCTCCCGCCTCCACCGGCTCGCTCTGCGGCCTGAAGAACTCCGGCGTCTGCATGGCCGCCGCGGCAATCCGCTGCCACGGAGCGAGCTCCGCCAAGTCCCGCTCCACCGGGCGGCCTACCTCGGCGTGCTCGGGCTCCGCCGGCTCGGCTGACGCCTCCTCCCACTCCGCCGACCGCCCGTACGCCGCCACCTCCGCCGCGTACGTCCACGATTCCTCGGCCGGCGCCGGCCCTACCTCGGCCGGCGACCCGGCCGCGACCTCGGCCGGGGCCGGAGCGGCGACGCCCGCCTGCGCTCCCACCTCCGGCTCGGGCACCTCCGGCTCCTCGGGCTCGTCCTCCATCGCCGGCGCCTCCCCCGCCCCCCCATCAACCGCCGTCCCCCCGCCCAACTCCGCCTCCAGCCGCTGCGCGAACTCGTGCAGCAGCCGCCGGGCGACGTCCTCGATCATGCTTCCCCGCCCGAACCGGGCCAGACGGCCGGTGATGAAGTACTCGGTGATCAGCTCGACTCGGGTTTCTTCATCCGAGACCGCGGAGCAGGTGGAGAAGATCGTGGCCTTGGCGCTGCCCTGGCCGCGCCGATCGTGCCCGTAGGCGTGCAGGGACGCGACGCGAACCTGCTCGTTGAGGCTGTCGATCGTCAGGGTGCCCGCGTACGAGGCGACTGTCGGGCCGAGCTTGACCGTGAACAGCCCCCGGTAGCTTCCGTCGTCGTTGCGCCCGGTCACCGTGACGCCGGGCACGAGCGGCGCTACGTGCTCGACGTCGATGAGTGCCCGCCACACCCGCTCGACGGGCGCCCTGACCTCAAAGGACTGCTCTAGATTCATGCCGTACTGCCTCTAGGTCTTCGGGTGTGTCGACGTCGCGTCCCGAGCTGAGCTCGCCGCATTCGATTGTCGCGCCGCCGTGCAACAGATCGCGCGCCCCGCGATCGCCAGCCAGTGAGGACAGCGCCGCGATCTGCTCGGGTCCGAGCACAACCGGGTGTCCCGGTCGCCCTCCGTAGACCGCGCGAGTCCCCGGCTGCGCGTCCACGAACCGCGCCACCACCGCCGGCGTGATCGTCGGGGCGTCGCCGAGCGTGACGATCACGCGCTCGCAGCCCGCGAGCGCGGCCAGCCCGCAGCGAAGCGAAGCCGCCTGACCGGACTCCCACTCGGCGCACACCACGGGCTCTGCCCGCCCAAGCTCGACTCCCGCCAGCACCTCCTCGGCGAATGCCCCGAGTACCACCACCACTCGCTCCAGAGCCGGGACCGCGCATGGAGCCTGAACGGCGTGCTCGAGCACGGGCCGGCCGTCGAGATCCGCCAGCAGCTTGGGAGCGCCGCCGAACCGCGTCCCCGCCCCGGCCGCCAGCACCAGACCGCAGATCACGTGACCGTCTCGTGGATGGGCCCGGACCCGGACCCGGCGCCGCGCACCCGCGCCGCCACCCGCCCGCCGGAGCGCCCATGCCGAGCCGCCACCGCCTCGGCCAGGATCGACAGGGCCGTCTCCTCCGGCTCGAGCGCGCCCAGGTCGAGCCCGACCGGCGCCGACACCCGCTCCCAGTCATCACTGCCAAAGCCCAACCCCGCCAGCCCCTCCTGCCGCGCCGCCTGGGTCCGGCGCGACCCCATCGCCCCGACGAACCGCGCCGGCGAGCGCAGCGCGAGCGCCAGCGCCGGCACGTCCACCTCGCGGTCGTGGCTGACGACCACGATCGACGTCGCTCGGTCGATGCCGCCCACCCGCGCCACGGCGTCGCCGAGGTCGCCGACCCTGCCCACATCGCCGACATCGCCGTCGATCACGTACACCCGCCACCCCACCGCACGACCGATCCGGCAGAGACAGCGGGCGATCTCGCCCGCCCCGAACACCAGCAGACGCGGCGGCGGTACGAGCACATCGATGAACATCGTTCCGCGGCGCTCGGAGATCTCCTGCCACATCAGCTCTTCGGCGGCCCGCGCCGCCTCGTCATCCAGCTCGGGCGCGCCGAGCGTTCCGGAGCGCCGGCCATCCGGCTCGACCACCAGCTTGGCCCCCGGAGAAGCCCCGGCCAGGAGCGTCACCTCGGCGGCCCGGCCCTCGGCCAAGCCCACCTCGCCGAACCGGCTGGCGTCGTAGCGCTGCACCCACACCTCGAACGGCCCGTCGACCAAAAGCTGAGGCGCCGCCCCCGCCAGGACCGCCCCGGCCACCCCCAGGACCGACTCGGTCACCGCCACCGGAAACGCCCCCGCGGTCTCACGGTCGGGACCAACGGCCAGCTTCGCCCCCGGACCGCCCCGCGAGAAGCGCCCACTCACGACCGTGGCCAGCACACACCGCGAGCCAGCCGCCGTCCACCCAGCCACGGCCCGCCAGAGCTCGCTCAGATCTCCTCCAGGATCGAAGCGAGCTCCTCCAAGGAAGCCAGCGAGTTTCCGGCCAACAGCTCGTCGGTATGTGGGATCGCGGCCCGCATGCCCCGCGTGAGCGGCTCGAACTGCGGATGCGCGGCCAGCGGGTTCAACCACACCAGGCGATGGGCGCTGCGGCGCAGCCGGGCCATTTCCGCGTCGAGCAGCTCAGGCTCGCCGCGGTCCCAGCCGTCGGACAGGATCACCACCACGGAGCCACGTCCAACGCGCCGCCCGTGATCGCGATTCAAAGAAGCCAGCGCCGCGCCGATCCGCGTCCCGCCCGAGAAGTCGGCCACGGCCGCGGACGCCCGCTCGAGCGCGCGATCGTGGTCGCGACCCGACAGCTCCCCCGTCACGCGGGTCAGCCGGGTTCCGAACACGAACGCCTCCACCCGCCGGCGGGCGGCGATCGAGGCGTGCATGTACTGGAGCAGCATCCGCGCGTAGGCGTTCATCGAGCCCGACACGTCGCACACCAGCACCACGGGCCTGGGCCGCTGGCTCGGCCCGCGCCAGTGCCGCTCCACCGGTTCGCCCAGCGTCCGCAGCGACGATCGGACGATCCGCCGCAGGTCCGGCCGGTGCGAGCGTGCTCGGGCCGGTCGCAACCGTCGTGAGCGTCGCGTAGGCCCGCGCCGGGCCAGCCGTACGATCAGCTCGCGCGCGAGCACCATCTCGGCCTCGGTGTAGGCCGCGAAGTCCTTCTCCCGGAGCATCTCGACGGCGCTCCACGCCGCCGGTACCACGAGCTCCTCCTCGGGCACCTCGGACAGGGACCGGGAACCGCCGCCGTCGGGCACGGCCATCGAGGGCAGGGCCTCGCGCTCGATCGTCCCCAATGCCCGCAGCGGATCCTCGCGAACGGCCCCGTGCCCGAACACGGCCACGAAGGCCGCCTCGAAGCGCTCCAGATCCGCCCGGTCGGAGCACAGCACCGCGCGCAGGGCCAGCCGGGCGTCCTCGCGCGAGCTCGCGTCCACCGCGGCCAGCGCCCGGTGAGCGGCGAGCAGCTCCCCCACGCCGACCCGCACCCCGGACGCGCGCAGTTCAGCGGTCAACGCCGCAAGCCGCGCCGATACCGTCTCCCCGAGCGCCTCAGACACCCTCGAGCACCCCGCGCTCGCGCACTCGGAGCACGTCCTCGTGCACCTTCAACGCCGCGCCGAGGGTCTCCTCCAGGGAAGCGCTCTCGCCCAGCGCCAGCAGCGCCTGGGCCCACACCAGCGTCTCACCCACCCCCGGCAGCTTGTACAGGTCCCCCTGTTCGCGCAACCGCCCCACGGCCTCGACGACCCGCCATGCGATCGCGTCCGGAACCCCGGGAAGCCGCGCCGCCACGATCGCCCGCTCCCGGTCGGCCGAGGGATAGTCGATCCAGTGGTACAGGCAGCGCCGCTTGAGCGCGTCGTGCAGCTCGCGGGTGCGGTTGGACGTCAGCACCACCACCGGGCGGCGCGAGGCGGCGACCGTCCCGAGCTCCGGGATCGTCACTGCGAAGTCGGCCAGGAACTCGAGCAGGAACGCCTCGAACTCGTCGTCGGCGCGGTCGATCTCGTCGATCAGCAGCACCACCGGTCCCTCGTGCTCGAGCGCGTCGAGCAGCGGCCGGCGGAGCAGATACCGCCGCGAGAACAGCTCTCCCTCATCCACTCCACCCGATGCCGCCCGCAGCGCCAGCAACTGGCGCGCGTAGTCCCAGTCGTAGACCGCGTGGTGCACGTCGATGCCTTCGTGGCACTGGAGGCGGATCAGCCGCGCCTCGCACGCGCCGGCCAGAGCGCGAGCCACCTCGGTCTTGCCCACGCCCGCCTCGCCCTCCAGCAACAGCGGCTGCTCGAGCACGACCGCCAGGTGCACGGCGAGCGCAAGCGCGCGGTCGGACAGGTACCCGACCCCGGCGAGGGCCTGACCCGCCGCCTCGACTGAATCGCCTACGACGCCGAAGCTCACCCAGCCATCATGTCAACCCGGCGGCCTGGGTCAGCGCCCGCCGGCACAGCACCCGCGCCAGGTGGCGCTTGTACTCCGCGCTCGCGTTGAGATCCGACGGCGGCTCGGTCCCCTCCGCCGCCTCGGCTGCCGCCCGCTCCACCGACTCCGCGCTCAGCGATTGGCCCCGCAGGGCATCCTCGACCGCCCGCGCCCGCAGCGGCACCGAGCCCATGTTGGTCAGTCCCACCCGCACGTCCTCGCAGGCACCGTCGGAGCCCCGGCGCACCATCGCCGAGACCGCCACCATCGCCCAGTCCTCGCTGCGCCGGTTGAACTTCTCGTAGCCGAACCCCCACCCGTCGAGCGACGGGATCTGGACGGCGGTGATCACCTCGGTCGGCTCCAGCGCGGTTTCCATGTAGTCGCGGAACATCTCCGCGGCGGAGATGGACCGCTCCCCGCCCGGTCCCTGGGCAACCACGGTCGCCTCGCACGCCATCATGACGGCCGGCAGGTCCGATGCGGGGTCCCCGTGGGCGAGCGAGCCGCCAATCGTGCCCCGGTTGCGCACCTGGGGGTCGGCGATCGTTCCAGCCGCGTGCGCGATCAGGCCGAGCGATTCCGTCCGCTCCAGCTCGGCATGCGGAGTCAGCGCGCCGACTCGCCAGCCGCCGTTCGAGCGCTCGATCCCAGCCAGTCCCGGCACCTTGCGGAGGTCGACGAGCAGCGACGGCGCAGCCAGGCGCAGCTTCATCAAAGGCAGCAGCGAGTGGCCGCCGGCGAGCAGCTTGGCGTCCTCGCCGCCGCTCTGGAGCGCCTGGATCGCCTCTTCCAGCGACTCGGGAGCCACGTAGTCGAACGCCGCGGGAATCATGCTTCACCTCCAGACGAAGAAGCGGCCTGTATTGCCTCCCACACCCGCATCGGCGAGAGCGGCATGTCGAGCCACTCGACCCCCAACGGCTTCAGGGCATCGAGCACGGCCGCGGTCACCGCCGGGGTGGCCGCGATCGTCCCGGCCTCGCCGATGCCCTTGACGCCGAGCGAGTTGACCGGCGAGGGCGTCTCGGTGCGGTCGGTCTCGACCATCGGCAGCTCGGCCGCGGTCGGGATCGCGTAGTCGACGAACGTGCTCGTGACGAGCTGGCCATCGGCGTCGTAGTGGACCCGCTCGTACAGGGCCTGGCCGATCGCGTGGGCGACGCCGCCGTGGACTTGCCCGTCGATCAGCATCGGGTTGATCGCCGGTCCGCAGTCGTCGACGGCGACATACCGGACCACGCGCACCTTGCCGGTCTCGGCGTCGACCTCGACCACGCAGGCGTGCGCCCCGAACGGGAACACGAAGTTCTCCGGGTCGTAGAACGACGTCTCCTCGAGCCCCGGCTCGATGTCGCTCGGAAGCTCCTGCGGAGGGACGTGCGCCGCGAAGGCGAGGTCGGCCATCGTCTTGCCCTTGTCGGGGGAGCCCCGCACCTGGTAGGTCCCGTCGACCAGCTCGATGTCCTCGGGCGCCGCCTCGAGCAGGGCGGCACAGATCCGCTTGGCCTTCTCCTGGACCTTCTCGGCGGCGCGCGCCACCGCCTCTCCGCCCACCGACAGCGAGCGCGACCCGTAGGTCCCCCACCCCCATGGGCCCTGGCCGGTGTCGCCGTGAACCACCTCGACCCGCTCCGGGTCGATCCCGAGCCGATCGGCTGCGATTTGGGCAAAGCCGGTGTCGTGACCCTGGCCGTGGGGCGAGGTCCCGGTGTAGACGGTGGCCGAGCCGCTCGGGTGCACGCGCACCATCGCCGACTCCCAGAACGCGGCCTGGAGCCCCACGCCCTGCGGCCCCACCGCGCGCGAGGGGGCCAGCCCGCAGACCTCGACGTAGGTCGAGATGCCCACGCCGCGGTACACGCCCTGCTCGCGCAGCGAGGCCTGCTCGCGACGGAACGCGTCGAGATCGAGGTGCTCCAGGAGCCGGTCGAGCGTCCCGTGGTAGTCGCCCGAGTCGTACACGATCCCGAACGCGTTCTCGTACGGGAACTCGTCCTTGCCGATGAAGTTCTTGCGCCGCAGCTCGAGCGGGTCCATGCCGAGCTCGGCCGCCAGCTTGTCCATCGTCAGCTCGATCCAGTACGTGGCCTCCGGGCGGCCGGCCCCGCGAATCGCGTCTGTGCAGACCTTGTTGGTGAACGCCCCCTCGAACTGGACGTCGATCGCGGGGATCTTGTAGCAGCCGCCCATCACCGGAAATCCGAGCTCGGGGATGAACGGCGTCAGCAACAGGAAGTAGGCCCCAAAGTCGGCGATAACCCGGGCCCGGCAGCCGGTGAGGGTCCCGTCCCGCTTGGCCGCGAGCTGTATGTAGTTGATCTGGTCGCGCCCGTGGTGGGCCACCATCATGTTCTCCGTGCGGGTCTCGATCCACTTGATCGGCCGGCGCAGGCGCTTGGCCAGCGCCAGGACTATCGCCTCCTCGGGATAGACCTGGAGCTTGGATCCGAAGCCGCCGCCGACGTCCGGAGCGATGACCCGCAGATGGTCCTCGGGTACGCCAACGATCTGCGCCAGCATCAGCCGCAGGATGTGCGGGATCTGGGTGGCCGAGTAAAGCGTGATGCTGTCGCCGTGGGGGTCGGCGAGCACCCCGCGCGCCTCGATCGGGGCGCCCGCGGTGCGGTGGTTGACCAGCCGCTGCTCGACGACCACGTCGGCCTCGGCGAACGCCGCCTCGACATCCCCGCCGGACACGCCGTAGTCGTGCGTCTTGTTGGTCCCGAAGTGCTCCCACACGAGCGCCGAGCCATCCTCGAGCGCCTTCTCCGGATCGACCACCACGGGCTTGGGCTCGTAATCGACGATCACCTCTTCGGCCGCGTCTACGACCGAGTAGCGGTTGGTTCCCACGACCACCGCCACCGCGTCGCCCACGTGCTTGACCTCGCCCCGCTTGAGCGGCCAGTGCTCCGGCGTCCGGATCTCGACTCCGGGCGGGCTCCAGGCCATCGGCATCGTCCCGGCGAAGTCGCCCGCCAGGTCCTCGCCGGTGAACACCCCGATCACGTCCTCCCGCGCCGCCGCCGCGGAGACGTCGATCGAGGTGATCGCGGCATGGGCCTCGGGCGAGCGAACGATCGCGGCGTAGAGGACGCCGGGCACGGTGATGTCGTCGACGTAGCGCCCGCGCCCGGTGATCATCCGCGGGTCCTCCTTGCGGCGCATGGCGCGGCCGACGTGGCGTCCGTCGGTGCCGGCGGTGGTCGTGGCGCTCATGCCGGCACCTCCGCGCCTTTCGTGCGAGCCGCGTCGAGCACCGCCTTGACGATGTTCTGATAGCCCGTGCAGCGGCACAGGTTGCCCTCCAGCGCGTGGCGGACCTCGTCCTCGGTCGGGTTCGGGTTCTCGGCCAGCAGCCCCGCGGCCGCCATGATCATGCCGGGCGTGCAGTAGCCGCACTGGAGTGCGTGGTCGTTCCAGAACGCCTCCTGGAGCGGGTGAAGCTCGCCGCCCTGGGCCATCCCCTCGATCGTGGTGACCGGGGCGCCGTCGGCCTGGACCGCGAGCACCGTGCAGGACTTCACCGCCTTGCCGTCGAGGTGCACCGTGCAGGCGCCGCAGTTGGAGGTATCGCAGCCGACATGGGTGCCGGTCAAGCCGAGGTGGTCGCGCAGGGCGTGCACGAGCAGCAGCCGGGGCTCCACCTCGAGCTGGTGCTCCTCGCCGTTGACGTTCAGGCGCACGGGAACGGTTCCGCTCATCGTCTCTCTCCTCGTCGCAGACTGTGACCGAGCCTACTGCGTGCGCCGAGCGCTGTGAAGTGCTCGGGTAGCCGCGCGCACCGGCGCCCCACCTCGCCACGCGCCGGCGTGCAACATTCCGGTCATGGCCTCTGACGAGCTCGTGGCATACGTGCACTCGGCGTTGCCCGCGCCCCCAGGGCGGGTGCTCGAGGTGGGCGCCGGAGATGGCGCCCTGGCCCGCGTCCTGGTCTCGCTCGGGTACGACGTCGTGGCCATCGATCCGGCTTCAGATCAGCCCGACGTCCTTCCCATCCCGCTCGCCCAGCTTCAAGCCGAGCCGGCGAGCTTCGACGCCGCGGTCGCGGTGCTCTCGCTCCACCACGTCGAGCCGCTGGACGCCTCGTGCCGGCGGCTGGCCGAGGTCATGCGCCCCGGCGCGCCGCTCGTGCTCGACGAGTTCGACCTGGGGCGCGTGGACGAAGCCGCTGCGGCCTGGTGGCTCGAGCAGCGCCAAGCGGCCGGCGCCGACCCGCACGGCCGCACTCCGGCCTCGATCGTCGCCGAGCTCAGGCACCACCTCCACACGCTCACGGACATGCGAGATGCACTCCAGCCGTGGTTCACCTTCGGAGAGCCGGTGCGCGGGCCCTACCTCTATCGCTGGGAGCTTCAGGACGCGATGCGCCCGGTCGAAGAGGCGGCGATCGCGGCCGGGCGCCTTCCCGCCACCGGCGCCCGCCTCGTGGCTGTGCGCCGCTGAGTGCCTACGGCTTGTGGGCCAGCACCTGGTAGATCGACGCCCAGCCGGTCTGGAAGCCCTGGCGCGCGGCGTGGAGGTACAGGCGCCAGATCCGGGCCCGCTCGATGCCGCCGATCCGCACCGCCTCGTCCCAGCGCCCTTCGAACCGCTCGATCCAGTGCCCGAGCGTCCGCTCGTAGTCCGCCGCCAGACCCTCCACGTGGCGGGTCACCAGCCCGGTTCGTTCGAGCGCGAGCTGAACCCGTGAGAGCGGCAGCGGCACCCCATCCGGGAACACGAAGCGCTCCGAGAACGCGCCCTCGTCCTTGGTGTCGAAGTCCTTGAGCTTGGCGATGCCGTGGTTGAGCAGCCGCCCCTCGGGGGCGAGAAGGGAGTCGAGGCGCCGGGCATACTCGTCGATCCGCTCCGCGCCCACGTGCTCGACCATGCCGATGCTGGTGATGGCGTCGAACGGCCCGTCGGAGACCTCGCGGTAGTCGGCCACACGTATGTCGACGAGCTCGCCCACTCCCGCCTCGATCGCGCGCGCCCGCCCGAGCTCGGCCTGCGGCTCGGACAGCGTGACGCCGACCACGTGCACGCGATGGCGCCAGGCCGCGTGGATCGCGAAGCTCCCCCACCCGCAGCCCACGTCCAGCACCCGGTCGCCCTCGGCCAGGCGGAGCTTCCGGCACACCAGCTCGAGCTTGGCCTCCTGCGCCTCCTCCAGGGTCTCCGCGCCGCCCTGCCAGTAGGCGCAGCTGTAGGTCATCGAGCGGTCGAGGAACAGCGCGAAGAACTCGTTGCCCACGTTGTAGTGGTGGCGGACGGCTCTGCGGTCGCGCATCACGGTGTGGCGCTCGCCCCGCAAGCGCAGCTCGGTGGACGGGGCGGGCGGGGGCAGCGTCAACCCGCACGCTCGCACCAGCGCCGAGGCCAGCCGTCCCATCTGCCGCAGGCTCGGGCGCGGCGGCTCGAACGTGTCGACGATCAGGAGCGCCGCGTCGATGTCGTCGACCTCGATCAGGCCCTGGACGTAGGCGCGGCCGAGCCCGAGCTCACCCGGGGCGCGCAGGGCATGCGCGAGCGCCCGCGGCGAGCGGATCGTGAACGTGGGCGCGTCGGGCTCGGTGGCGCGCACGCCCGTCCCGTCCCAGAAGCGGATCGCGAACGGCCGGCGCGGGAGCGCGGTCTCGAGCTCCCGGCGGAGCGGCCTCGTGCTCGAGAAGGCCACGCCTACGCGACCTGAGCCGACGACTTGCGCTGCCGCCGCTCGGGATCCACGCGGACCACGTCCCAGGCCAATCCGAGAATCTCCATCATGCGAATGATCGCGGCCGAGGGATCGATCTGCCAGCGCTCCAGGCCATGGCGGTACGAGGTCGGGAACGCGTGGTGGTTGTTGTGCCAGGCCTCGCCCCAGGTGGGGATGGCCAGCCAGGGCACATTGCGCGACTCGTCCGCCGTGTCGTAGGTCTGAAAGCCGAAGAAGTGGCACACGGAGTTGATGCTGAACGTGGCGTGGTGCATGAGGAAGATCCGGGCCGCTCCGCCCCACAGAAGCGCCTCGAGGCCCCCCCTGACGGTCCCGGACAGCGCGACGCCGGCTCCGAACGCGGCGGCGAGGCCCGCCACCACCCATAGCACGAACGTTCGGTCCACGAACACGATCCAGGGGTCGGCGAGCAGGTCCTTGGCGTAGCGGCGCTCGTCGGCCACCTCCATGTCGGAGAACACCCACCCGATGTGGGCGTGCACCAGGCCTCGGAGCGCCCCCCTGAAGCCGGTGCCGTGCATGTGCGGGCTGTGGGGGTCGCCGTGGTCGTCAGAGAACTGATGGTGCTTGCGGTGGGTGGCCACCCAGTCGATCACCGGTCCCTCCGCGGCCGCGGATCCAAGCGCGGCGAACATGGCTCGGGTCAGCCGGTGCACCTTGAAGCTGCGGTGCGTGAGCAGACGGTGAAAGCCGACCGTGATGCCGCTGCCGATGATCATGTAGCTCAGCGCGAGGATCAGGAGATCGCGCCAGTTCAGCAGGTTTCCGGTCCAGCCGAGGTACATGCCCACGCCGAGCAGGATCGGCGGCGCCGCGGTCACCACCGCGCTGCCCAGCCGGTCGACCAGCGGCATCTTGACCGCCCGCACGAGATCAGGCGGCGGCGCAACTGGCGCGGCAGGCGGCGTTGGCGTCGTTTGCATGGTTCCTGGGGATGCCCTGTGGGCCAGCGTGCGGCGCAGCTCCCGTGGGCGACGGGCACTGCCGGAAATCCTCCCCTGGCGGCGGCGATCCTACACGGAAAGCAGGACCTACAGCGTGTTCACGAGCTTGTCGGGGCGAATCGGCAAGCTCCGGATTCGCGTGCCGCACGCATGGTGGACCGCGTTCGCCACCGCCGCCGCCGTCCCGACAATCCCGATCTCGCCGATCCCCTTGACGCCGATCGGGTTCACGTGGGCGTCCTCCTCGTCGATCCACTCGACCGCGATGTCCTCGATGTCGGCGCAGCTCGGGACGTGGTAGCCGGCCAGGTCGTGGTTCAGGTAGTCGCCGAACTCGACGTCGAGCACGCTCTCCTCGTGGAGCGCCATCCCGAAGCCCATCGTCATCCCGCCGATGAACTGCGAGCGCGCCGTCTTGGGGTTGACGATCCGCCCGCACGCGAACACCCCGAGCGCGCGCGGGATTCGCACCTCGCCGGTGTCGACGCTCACCCGAGCCTCCACGAACTGCGCGCCGAACCCATGCCGGCTCAGCGGCTCATCGGCCTGTACCTCCGCGGTCGTGTCCACCGACACCTCGACCGGTTCGTCCTCGCCGGCGGCGATCCGGGCCCGCAGAGCGCGGCACGCCTTGACCACGGCCGAGCCCCACGAGGCGAGCCCCATCGAGCCGCCGGCGAGCGGTGCGCTCGGCAGCGCCGAGTCCCCGACCAGCATCTCGACCTCGCCGAGCGGCACCTCGAGCGTGTCGGCGGCGATCTGCGCCAGCGCCGTGCGCGCGCCGGTGCCGATGTCGGCCGCGGCGATCTCGACCCGGTAGCGACCGTCACGTCGCAGCGCCGCCCTCGCCTCTGAGGGGCGTCGGCGTGCCGGGTAGGTCGAGGCCGCCACCCCGGTGCCGACGAGCCACCGGCCTTCGCGCCGCGCGCGCGGTGCCGGATCGCGCTCGGACCAGCCGAAGCGCGTGGCCCCCTCTCGCAAGCACGCGACCAGGTTGCGGCTGCTGAAGCGGTTTCCGGTCTCGGGGTCGACCGAGGGCTCGTTGCGCACGCGCAGCTCGATGGGGTCGATGCCGCACGCGCTCGCCAGCTCGTCGATCGCGGACTCGAGCGCGTACATCCCCGGACAGACCCCCGGCGCGCGCATCCAGGACGGAGTAGGCACATCGAGGCGGGCCAGCCGGTGCGTCGTGCGCCGGTTCGAAGCCTCGTACATCATGCGCGAGGGCACCGCGGTCTGCTCCGCGAACTCCTTGAGCGTCGAGGTCTGCTCGATCACGTCGTGACACAGCGCGGTCAGCCGTCCGTTCAGGTCGGCGCCGAGGCGCAGCCGCTGAATCGTGGGCGTGCGGTAGCCCGTGATCGAGAACATCTGCTGGCGCGTAACCGCCAGCTTCACGGCCCGACCCGTGATCTTCGCCGCCATCACGGCCAAGATCACGTGCGGGCGCGGCGTCCCCTTCGACCCGAAGCCGCCGCCCACGTGGGGCGAGATCACCCGGACCTGCTCCTCCTCGAGCCCGAACGCGCGCGCCACCGTCTGCTTGACGGGCGTCACCCCCTGGTTTGAGTCGTAGAGGGTGACGCCGCCGTGCTCCCACACCGCCACCGTGGCGTGCGGCTCCATCGGGTTGTTGTGCTCGGCCGGCGTCTCGTAGGTGCGGTCGATCGTGACCTCGGCGGACGCGTAGGCGGCGTCGAAGTCCCCCGCCTCGGTGTCGGCGGGGTAGCGGGGGTTGACCTTCTCCGGCGTGTACAGGCCGGGATGGTCGGCGCGCAGCAGTACGTCGTGCGGCTCAGGGGCGTAGCGGACCTCGAGCGCGCGGGCCCCCGCGTGCGCGCTTTCGAGCGTGTCGGCCACCACTGCCGCGGCGATCTGGCCGCGATAGGCCACGCGCGGCGTTTGCAGCACCTGGAGCTCGCCGTCATCCACCTCGTGCAACCGCACGGCGTTGCGATGCCAGATCACGGCGTGCACACCGGGCAGCGCCAGCACCGGATCGGCATCGACGCCGACGATCTCGGCTCGCGCCAACGTCGAGGTCACGATCGCGGCGTACGCCACGTCATCGGGCTCGTACTCGTGGGCGTACTTGGCCGCGCCGGTGACCTTCTCGCGGCCCTCGAGGCGATCGACGGCCGCGCCGATCACGCGGGTGGCGGTGACGCTCATTCGGCCAGCCCCAGCAGCGTGCGGACGATCATGTTCCGCGCCAGCGGCACCTTGTAGGCGTTGTCGCGCAGCGGCTCCGCCTGCGCCAGCTCCTCGTCGGCCGCCCGCGCGATGCGCTCCTGCGCCAGCTCGCCGCCGCGCAGGGCGGCTTCGGCGCGGTGAGCGCGCCATGGCCGGTGCGCCACCCCGCCCAGGGCGATCCTGACGTCGGCCACCGACCCGTCGTCGGCCAGCTCCACCGCCGCCGCCACCGACACCAGCGCGAACGAGAACGACCGGCGCTCGCGCGCCTTGGCGTACCGCGAACGCGCGGCCGCCGCCGACGGCGGAAGCTCGACCGCGGTGATCAACTCCCCGGGCTCCAGCACGGTGTCCCGCTCCGGCATCTCCCCTGGGAGCCGATAGAAGTCGCCGAGCGGAATCGTGCGCCTGCCCTCCACGTGCACCGTGGCGTCGAGCGCGGCGAGCGCCACCGCCATGTCCGACGGGTGGGTGGCGACGCAATGCTCGGAGTGTCCGAGCACAGCCAGGTGCCGGTGCTCACCGGCGCGGGCCGGGCAGCCCGAGCCGGCGCGGCGCTTGTTGCACGGCTTGCTCACGTCGGTGAAGTAGGCGCAGCGAGTGCGCTGAAGCAGGTTGCCGCCCACGGTGGCCAGATTTCGCAGCTGTCCGGAGGCGCCGTTCAGGAGCGCCTCGGACAGGACCGGGTAGCGCCCGCGGACTGAGGGATCGGCGGCGAGCTCGCTGTTGCGCACCGCGGCGCCGATCAGCAGCCCGCCCGCGTCGGTCTCCTGCACGCGATCGTGCGGCAGCTCCGACACGTCGACCAGGAGCGAGGGGGTCTCGACGCCCTGTCGCATCAGGTCGACCAGGTTGGTGCCGCCACCGAGGAAGCGCGCGTCGGGCGCGCTGGCTGCCAGTGCGACCGCCTCCTGGGCGTCGTGTGCCTTCTCGTAGCGGAACGGTCTCACGACGCCGCGTCGGAGATCGCCGCGACGATGTTCACGTAGGCGCCGCAGCGGCACAGGTTGCCGCTCATTCGCTCCCGGATCTCGTCCGGGGCGAGGTTCGGATCGTCGGCGCCGGTGACCGCGCTCGGCCAGTCTGCCCGCACCTCTTCGAGCATGCCGGCCGCCGAGCACAGCTGGCCAGGCGTGCAGTAGCCGCACTGGAACGCGTCGTGTTCGATGAATGCGCGCTGGAGCGGGTGAAGCTCATCGCCGTCGGCGAGCCCCTCCACGGTCACGATCTCCGCGCCGGCGTGCGCCACCGCCAGCGCCAGGCAGCTGTTGGCGCGCCGGCCGTCGATCAGCACCGTGCACGCGCCGCACTGACCGTGGTCGCATCCCTTCTTGGCGCCGGTCAGGCCCAGGTGCTCCCGGAGCAGGTCGAGGATCGAGGTGCGCGTGTCGAGCTGGATAGAGCGCTCTATGCCGTTGACGACCAACGTCAGCTCGACCGTCACCGGAGGCTCGGGGCCCGTGCTCATGCGCCGGACGTTACCCGCGCGGTGCCGCGTCAGTCCGCGCCCGGGCGTCCCCTGCCCGCCGGTGCCGGTCGAGACGCAGAGCCGCCTCGAGCTCGAAGCGCGCGTCCGGATCGTCGAGCTGCTCGCCGAGGAGCTCGCGGAGGCGTGCGATGCGGTACCGCGCGGTCTGAGCATGCACGTGCAGAGCGCGCGCCATCGCGGCGGCGTTGGCGTGATGCTGGACGTAGGCCAGAGCGGTGGCTTTCATCCGCGCTCGAGCCGCGGGGGTGAGGTTGGCGAGGCAGTCTAGGCGTCGGTCGGCGATGCGCTCGACCACGGGCGAGGCCTGGCGGACGAGGAGCTCCCCGAGGTGGTCATCAGCTACGACGAGGTGATCACCGCCGCTCAGTTCGAGCGCGCCGGTCGCGAGCCGCCAAGACAGATGGAGTGCGGCCAGGGGCACATCGGGCCCGAGCCCCACGGGTCGGCCGGCGACCGCGACGGTGATGAGCTCACGGCGGCCGGGGCCCTCGGCATCCGGCACGATCATGCACCCGACACCGCCGAACGGCGCAGCGAGGACATCCGGCCCGAGACGGTTGGCGAGGCGCCCGACGAGTCCCATTGGGCAGGCCAGCGTCGCCGCCGTGCGGGGAAGCTGCCAATCCAGCACTGCTGCGAGCGCCGCCGCATCGACACCGGGGGTGCGCCCGAGGAGCGCAGCGACGAGCTCGGCGCGCCGTTGCTGTCGCTCGCCCGCGAGCTCAGCCTGCGCTTGCGCGTAGCCGTCGACGGACTCGGCCGAGAGCTCGTCGATGTAGGCGAACACCGCCTCGGCAAGCCGGGAGACGACCGCCTGGTCGAGCCCGGCGGCCTGGCTGGCGCGAGCGAACCGCCGCCAGGCGACGCGCGCTCCGACCCGGTAGGCGGCCTGCAACGCGTCGAGCGTTCTGCCTGCCCGCAGCTCTCCGCGGCCGAGGGCGACGTACACCTCGCGGCCCTCATCGTCAGACGAGTCGGGCTCGCCGATCAGGCCCACGAACCGCTGCAAGGCCTGGTCCACGCCGGTCCGGACGGCCTCACCGAAGGCGCCGTCCAGCGGTCGAGCGTAGTCGGGCACCTCTCGTCCGATTGCCTCCACGATCTCGCGCGCAATCGAGCCGAGCTCAGGTCGGAGCACCTCGGCCACGTGCTGTGGCAGATCCCGCCCCGGTTGTGCGGTTTTGCTCATCTGGATTAGCATATCTGCGCAGTTCTTCACGATGACCGCTGTAGAACGTCGAGATTCGCGCGCATATCGTGCTTGTGAGATGTCTCGTGCCGAAAAAGCGGCGAACCTGGCAGGGGTGGTCGTCCCGTTCCTGGGGGTTCTCGCCGCGATCGTCCTTCTCTGGAATCGGTGGGTCGATGTGACCGACCTCGCCCTCCTCGCCGGCTTTTACCTGCTCACGGCGCTCGGAGTCACAGTTGGCTTCCACCGGCTCCTGACCCACCGGGCGTTCCAGACTCACCCGGGAATCGAGCGCGCGTTCGCGATCCTCGGCTCCCTGTCGGTGCAGGGATCGGTCCTCGACTGGGTGGCCGACCACCGCAAGCACCACGCTCACACCGACGTGGAAGGGGACCCGCACTCACCGCACGTGGGTCACGGCAGTGGTCTGAGCGGCCTGTGGCACGCCCACGTCGGCTGGCTGACGCGAACGCAGGGCCAGGCCGACTGGAAGCGCTACGCCAGCGAGCTCTACGAGGACCACGCGATGCGGCGGATCGGGCGCAGGTTCCCGATGCTCGTCGGCCTGTCGCTGCTCATGCCGACGCTGGCCGGGTTCGCGCTCCACGGCTGGACGCTCGAGGGCGCGATCCGCGGATATCTGTGGGGAGGCCTGGTGCGGATCTTCCTGGTGCACCACGTCACCTGGTCGGTCAACTCCATCTGCCACTTCTTCGGCAGCCGCCGCTTCGACATCGCCGACCGCTCTACCAACGTCGCGTGGCTCGCCGTCCCATCGCTCGGCGAGTCCTGGCATCACAACCATCACGCTTTCCCGCGCAGCGCCCGCCACGGGCTGCGCTGGTATGAAATCGACCCGTCCGCGGTCGTGATCCTCGCCCTGGAGCGGCTGGGGCTGGCGTGGAACGTCGTACGAATCGCGCCCGAGCGGCAGGACGCGCGCCGGCTCGTCCGACACACGATGTCGCCCACCTAGCTGGCGCCCGGCGCGGCCGCTACGAGAAGGTGCCCGTGACCTGGCGGCCCTCGGCCAGCCCGGCCGGGCCCCCCAGCGAGGCGATCAGGTCCGAGAACGACTTGCCCGCCGCGGTCATCGCGCCCTCGGAATACCCGCCGCCCTCGGCGCTGGCGTAGGCGGACTCACCCTGGCCCGAGCCCCAGCCGATCTCGACCCCGGTCGAAGAGCCGGGGATGATCGTGGCCACCGCCTGGCCCGGCGTCAGCGTCTGGCCCACCGACACGGTGGGGGTAACGCCCTCGGCGTAGTAGACGTAGCGCCCCGCGTAGGGACCGGCGGTCAGCTTGTACTCGACGTAGCCGCCGCCTTCCCAGCCCGAGCCGCTCGGCGTCACCTGCGTGACCACACCCGGGCCGAGCGCGCCGAGCGTGCCCGAGCCGGCGTAGTCGACGCCCTGGTCGATCCGCTCGGCGCGAACGGATGCGTTGGCCAGGGGATTGACGTAGCCGGTGCCGTTCGGCGTGGCCGCGGCGCCGCCCGTGGTGCCCTGGGCGTTGGCCAGTGCCTGGGCGAAGGTGCTCGAGCCGGCCGCGGCGCCATCGGCGCCGGGCAGGCTGCCGCTGGCCGCGGGACTGGCCACGGCCAGGGCGGGATCAGCCATCTGCTGCTCCCAGGTCAAGATCTGTCCGATGCGGCCGACCGCCGCTTCGAGGCTCATCTCCAGTGGGATCGGCCGGTTCCCCGCCGATCTTGAGCCGGTGGCGCTCAGCAGTTCTGGTTGGCCGCCGCCGCCA
Organism: uncultured Solirubrobacterales bacterium; assembly: GCA_963818675.1. Classification (GTDB taxonomy): domain Bacteria; phylum Actinomycetota; class Thermoleophilia; order Solirubrobacterales; family Solirubrobacteraceae; genus Palsa-465. Next base: position 3,051,516 of record CAWFTE010000002.1, on the reverse strand, counting down.
TCAGCAGCATCCCGCCGTCGACCACGTACGAAGCACCGGTCACGTAGCTCGACTCGGGCGAGGCGAGGAAGGCGATGGCCGCCGCCACCTCCCGCGCCGCGCCCGGCCGTCCGGCCGGGATGTTGGGCCGGCCGTGCTCTCGCGGGTCCTCGTCCTGAGCGCCCGTCATCGGGGTGGCGATCTCGCCCGGCGCCACCGCGTTGACCGTGATCCCGTGCTCGGCCAGCTCGAGCGCCATGACCTTGGTCAGCAGGCCGAGGCCGCCCTTGGCCGCGCAGTACGCGCTCGCGCCGCTGAGCGGGACGTGCTCGTGCACGCTGGTCACATTGACGATGCGCCCGCCGGCCCCCCGCTCGACCATGCGGCGCGCTGCCTCCTGAGCGGCCAGGAACGCCGCGGTCAAGTCCACGTCCAGGATCCGGCGCCACTCCTCGAGTGAGAACTCCAGGAACGGGGTCATCGCGCCGGTCCCGGCGTTGTTGACGAGTACGTCGATCCCACCAAGCGCCTCGGCGAGCTCGCCCACGACCGCGGGGCCCTGGGTCACTTCGGTGAGATCGACCCGGCGCACCTCGGCTCGCCCGCCGTGCGATCGGACCTCCTCGGCGGTGCCCTGTGCGCCCTCCTCGTCGGTGTGCCAGGTGATCCCGATATCGAACCCTCGCTCGGCCAGCGCCACCGCGGTGGCCTTGCCGATCCCGGAGTCAGAGCCGGTGACGATCGCGACGGTCATTCGCGTTCAGCCGGGCAGCGTCTCGCCGCCGATCGGCGCCAGCACCTCGCCGGTGTAGTAGCTCGAGAGCTGGTTTGCGGCGAAGAACACGTACGAGGGCGCGATCTCATCCGGCTGGGCCGCGCGCCCCATCGGCACCTGCTGGCCGAACGTCTCGACCTTCTCCTCGGGGAACGTGGCAGGAATCAGCGGCGTCCACACGGGACCGGGAGCCACGCAGTTGACCCGGATCCCCCGCTCGACCAGCGCCTGGGCGAACGAGAACGTGAGCACGTGCACGGCGCCCTTGGAGGCCGCGTAGTCGATCAGCGACTTGTTGCCGCGCAGCCCGTTGACCGAGCCGGTGTTGATGATCGCGCCGCCCTCGCCCAGGTGCTCGAGCGCCGCCTTGGTCGTCCAGAAGTAGCTGTACACGTTCGTCTTGAAGGTGCCGTCCCACTGCTCGGTGGTCAGCTCGTCGGGCGAGTCGACCGGCGTCTGCGTGCCGGCGTGGTTGACCAGCACGTGTAGGCCCCCGAGCGCGGAGACCGTCTCCCGGACCGCGCGCCGGCACTCCTCCTCGCGCTGCAGGTCGCACCTGATTGTGATCGCGCGCGAGCCCTCGGCCTCGACCAGGCCCTTGGTGTGCTCGGCGTCGTCGTCCTCGCTCAGATAGGCGATCGCCACATCCGCGCCCTCCTTGGCGAACGCGGCGCACACGGCGCGGCCGATGCCCGAGTCGCCGCCGGTGACGAGCGCGACCCGGCCTTCGAGCTTGCCCGTGCCGCGATAGCCGCGCATCTCGTCATGGGGCTCGGGCTCCATGTCGCCTTCATGGCCGGGCCGCGGCTGCTCCTGGCCGGGAAACTCCTGTTCCTCAGATCCCATGCGGCGCCGATTACCCGGCGGCTCGGCGCGCTAACAGGTGGATGACGGCGCCGACGTCGTGCCCGGGTCGCTGCCGGGGCCAGGCAGCTACGGCCGATCGTGCCGTCGCACCGTGCTTTGAGATCGCTGGCACCGGGAAGAACGTTCCGCTCGATGCGCGCGAGCCGCCGAGGCCGAGGAAGTTCCCGCTGAGCGGGAAGAAACTCGGTTTCGGCGAATCGGGAGCGCCGAGTGGAACGTTGTTCCCGCGGGTCGGGTGGCGCCGGCCCGCTCGAGCCGTTCGCCGACCCGCTCGGGCCGCGCCACGCGCCGACCCGGGTCCCGCCACTGAGCCGCGAGCAACACGCACGCGGCGAGCGCCACATACAGTTCGATCCTCACGCCACCGTTCCAGCCAGGAGGTCAGATTGGGCTTCGACCAGTATCACGAGCCGGCTGCCGAGTTGCCGCCGGCCACGCGCACGTTCGCCCGCCTGTGCGCGTCGCTGACCGAGGAGGCGGAGGCGATCGGCTGGTACGAGCAGCGCCTGGCGATCGAGCCGGACGCCGAGGCGCGCGCGATCATGTCCGACGCCCAGGGTGAGGAGTTCAAGCACTTCAGCATGGACCTCGAGTTCCTGCTGCGCCGCACGCCGGCCTGGCGCAAGATCGCCCAGGGGATCCTGTTCCAGCCGGGCGACATCGTCGAGCACGGCGAGGAGGCCGAGGAGGAGGTGCTCGAAGGCGAGACCGCATCCGAAGGTCCAGCGACCGGCGGGTCGCTCGGGATCGGCAGCCTGAGGGGGGCGTCATGAACCACCTGCTCCGCCAACTCGCGCCCATTAGCGACGCCGGCTGGGAGATGCTCGACGACGAGGCCCGCGAGGGCCTGGTGCCGGCGCTCGCCGCGCGCAAGCTGGTCGACTTCTCCGGGCCCCGCGGCTTCGAGTACTCCGCCACCAACCTGGGACGCGTCGAGCCCCTGGCCTCGGCGCCGTGCGATGGAGTGACCGCGGCGCAGCGCCGAGTGCTCCCGCTGGTCGAGCTCCGCGCCGCGTTCACCGTCTCGCGCGAGGAGCTCCGCGCAGCCGACCGCGGCGCGGAGGACGCCGATCTCGACGAGCTCAACCGGGCCGCCCACCAGATCGCCGTCGCCGAGAACAAAGCCGTCTTCCACGGCTGGCAGGACGCGCACATGGCCGGCATCGTCGAGCTCTCGCCCCACGAGCGCCTGCCGCTCGGAGAGCGCGCCGACGATTACCCCCGACCGGTGGCGCGTGCGATCGAGCGGCTCCTGCACCACGGGGTCGAGGGCCCGTACGCGCTCGCGCTCGGAGGCGAGCAGTACCAGCGCGTCGTCCAGACCGCCGAGCACGGCGGCTACCCGCTGCTCGACCACCTGCGCAAGATCCTCGAAGGCCCGATCGTGTGGGCGCCGGGGGTTGCCGGCGCAGTGGTGCTGAGCACGCGCGGCGAGGACTTCCTGCTCGAGTGCGGCCAGGATCTCTCGATCGGCTACGACAGCCACGACAGTGAGGTCGTGCGGCTGTACCTCGAGGAGACGATCAGCTTCCGCGTCGCCACGCCCGAGGCCGCGGTCGCGCTCGCCGCCTAGCGATGCACGGCCGCCAGTAGCCCGGCGTAGGAGCGCACCAGCGCGGCCCGCTCGCGCTCGACCAGCGGGCTGGCCGGATCGCGCCCCTCCCGCACCCAGCGGTCGGAGTCGTCCATCGCCAGCGCGCGCTGCTCGGCGGCGACGCGAACGTCCTCCACTGGCACCCCGTAGACATACGCATAGAGGTTGGCCAGCGCTTCGATCAGCGCCGTGTTCTGGCTGCCTTCGTCGTGCTGGTGGTGGCGATGGACGCGCCACCACTCGACCTCGAGCTCGGAGGCCTGCCGCGGGTCGAACGTCTCCCCGTACCGCCGGGCCACCAGGCGATAGAAGCGCTCCATCGCGCGCCGGGCGCCCTCGGGGTCGTTGTCAGGAAACGGCGCCCAGAGTTGGTTGGCGCGCAGCACGAGCCAGGCGCCCCACAGCGTTTGGGGCCAGGGCAGGCCGAAGGTGTGGCGGGTGAGACCGACCGCGGCCCGCAGGAACACCAGCCACTCGCGCCGGTAGTAGGACACCCACGCGTCGCACTCCAGGCTGCCCACGCGCCTTGGATCGAATGCGCGATGGGGCTTGACCCGGCTCCGACTCGGGCTCCGGCTCGGGCGCCGGCTCGGGCGCCGGCTCGGGCCCGCCCCCCGGCGGACCAGCGCCCGACGCGCCGGCCGCATCCGCCGCATCCGCCGCCCGCCGGGGACTTCCGACTGCGCAGTCGCGTTCATGTTTTCACCCCGGACTCAGGGCGTTTTGCGCCGCCCTCGGAATAGCGCGGTCGTTCATGGGCAGACACTATTCGCACACCGCCGGCGCGTGGATCATTGCGCGTCCGGCGCACGGGAAGGCCAACCACGCCCCACCTCCGCGCCTGTCACGCCGGCCGCCGCTTCCCGCTAGCCCCCACCCCTCTTTGTTAGTGATTTATGTGTGTGGGTTAGCGTCAGGTTATGGTTGCATTAGGAACCGGTTGCTGACGGCCAGCGGGCTCGTAGGCATCGTCGGGCTCGCCGCTCTGGAGGGCGCCATGGTGGCCGCCCCACGCGCGGGGGCGCTCGCGATTCTCGGGCGGTTCAGCTCGCCGGCTTGGGCGGCCGTGCTGCCGGCGGCGATCGTGGGCGGGACCTTCGGAGTCCTCGCGCTGCCCTGGATGGCCCCGGCGCTGGTGGCCGTGGGGTTTGCGGCCACGCCACTGATGGCGGCAGTGGCTACGTGCACGGTGATCCGGGGCGGGCGCGCCCGGTTGCTCTCTGCAGCCCTGGCCGTCGGCGTGGCGAGCGCGGCCGCGACCGGCTGGGTAGGACAGCTCGCCCAGACTGTTCTGACCGCGCTCGGCTGCCTCGCCGCGGGAGCGATCCTCGTCCGGCTGGTCCCTCGGTCATGGCTGCCGGTGGGCGTCGTGATCATGTGCACCGCCGATGTCGTGCTCCTCGGACTCGGGCCCGGCCAGCCCGCCGGATCGCTCATGTCCCTCGCCGCCGCGCACGTGCACACTCCGGTGCTGGACCGTGCGCGCATCGGCCCGATCAGCACCGACTATCCCGATCTGCTGCTCGCGGCGGTGCTCGGGAGCGCGCTCGCGGGCGAGCCGGCGCAGCGGCGCGCCGCGGTGCTGGTGGCCGCGCTCGTGACCGGCTACGGGCTGCTCCTGCCCGTCTTCGGGACGCTCCCCGCCACGGTCCCACTCGCCGCGGCCTTCGTCCTGGTCCGCTGGCGGCCCGCGCGCCTGCGGCGGGCTCCCGCGGAAGGCTCGTCGCTCGTCCCCGCAGCCCCGGCGCTGGCCGCCGTCCCGCAGGAAGCGCCGGCCTGATCCCGTCCAGGATCGGGCGCCGGCCTCATCCCGCCCGCGATCGGACGCCGGCGGCCCCGTCAGGAACCACCGGCCTGATCCCGCCCGGCATCGGGAGCCGGATCCAGCTCTTCCAGCACCGCGTCGGTGTGCTCCCCGAGCAGCGGCGGCGGCGCCGGCGGCCTCAGCGCGGCCTCGGTCAACCGTATCGGCGAAGCGATCAGCGGCAGCTCGCCGATGCGCGGGTGCGCCACCGTCGTCGTGGCCGGGCGCCCGGCTTGGGCGGCGGCCTCGAACGCCTCGAGCACGCCGCGGATCTTGCCCACCGGCACGCCCGCGGCGCCGAGCGCCTCCACCCACTCGTCCGCGATGCGCTCGCCGAACCGCTCTGACAGTGCCTCGGTCAGCTCCTCGCGGTGCTCCACCCGGTTGCGGTTTTCGGCAAAGCGCGGATCCTCGGCAAGTGCCGGACAGCCGATCGCCCGGCACATGGCGCGGTACAGGCCGTCGTTGGGCGCGGCCACCGCGATCCACCCATCCCGAGCGCGGAACGTCTGATAGGGCACGATGTTGGGGTGCGCGTTGCCGTGGCGGCGGGGCTCCCGTCCGGTGAGCAGTGCCGCCTCGCCGACGTTGATCAGCGACGCGAGGCCGCTGTCCAGCAGCGATACCTCGATGTGCTCGCCCTCGCCCGTCGCATCGCGGCGCCGGAGCGCGGCCAGGATCGCGACCGTCGCGTTCATCCCGGTGAGCACGTCCACGAGCGCGACCCCCACCTTGGTCGGCTCGGCGTCGCCGGTGGCGTGCATCAGACCGGACTCAGCCTGCACCACGAAGTCGTAACCAGGCCGGTCGTTTGGCTCACGATCGGAGCCGAAGCCGGAGATCGTGCAGAACACGATCCCCGGCGTGGCACTGCGCAGCCGGTCATAGCCGAGCCCGAGCCGTTCGATCGTTGCCGGCCGGAAGTTGTGCACGACTACATCCGCTCGCTCGGCCAGCCGCAACGCCGCCGCTTGGCCCGCGGGGTCCTTTAGGTCCAGGGTCACGCTGCGCTTGCTGCGGTTGACGGCCAGGTAGTAGGCCGCCTCCCCCTCGGCGAACGGCGGGCCCCACCCCCGGGTCTCATCGCCGACGCCGGGCTGCTCGACCTTGATCACCTCGGCCCCCAGGTCGGCCAGCATCATGGTGCAGTACGGCCCGGCGAGCACCCGAGAGAGGTCGAGCACCCTCAGGCCGGCGAGCGGTGGCGCGCGCAGGCGGGCCTCGGCGGTGCGTTCGCCGTCAGCCGGTCTCGCCGTCATCGCAGCGGGCGGCTATCCACAGTGCCGGACGTACCGGCACGCCACGACGGCGGGCTGCTCGATCACGCGCCCGCTGGCGATCGACCACGCAAGGCGGATGAACTGCGCATGCGTCCACTCCAGCGGCGTGGCCGAGGTGGTCGGAGTGCCCGACGCGAAGCCCGGCTTACCCGCTGGGGGGTTCTGGTCCCAGACCTGCTCGGGGAGCAGCCCGACGTCATTCGCCGCGGCGGCCATCGCGGCCAGACGGGCCGCGGCGGGAAGGCCTGCGGCCAGCTCGTACTCCCCGCGCTCGCCGGCGAAGATCGGCCAGGCCCGCCCGATCGTGATCTGGCTACCGTCCGGGAGCTTCGTCCGCCACGGCGAGCCGTCGCGCTCCTCGCCGTAGCCGTCGCCGGTGTAGCGGTGCCAGAACTCCCCGCGCGGCGTGGCTACGCCGAGCTGCGCGTCGACGACATGCAGGGTGGCGACGATGTTCGGGTCGTTTGCCGGCTCGACTCCCAGCCGCACGAGCTCGAGGAAGCTCGGGTCGACGATCCGCCGCTGGTCGAGCGTCGGCCCGCTGTCGCCCACGCTGTATGTGGTGCCGGCGTTGGGGTTGCCGTCCTTGGTCAGCCGCAGGTAATACGCGGGGCCGTACGGCCCGGTGGTGGTGAGCGTCCATCCGTTGAGGTGGGCGCGCCAGGCATCGGCGGTGGCCAGATAGCGAGCGGCCGAGGCGCTGTCGCCGTTGGCCTGCGCGAGGTCGGCCGCGCACACGAGCCCGGCGATCTCGGCGGCGATCGTCGCCGGCGAGTAGCCGGCCTGGTTCTCCCAGCGCTCCTGGGGCGTGTAGGGCGCGGCGTGGCCCTGATCGTCGTGCCATCCCACGATGAAATCGGCGGCCCGCTTGACGTGCGACCAGGTGGCTGGGTCGCGCTGGCCGAGCTGCCAGGCCAGGATGATCGGGTCGGCCACCTCGTCGAGCTGGAGGTTGGTCCCGACCGGCGCGCCGTTGACGTCGGAGTTCTGCGGAAACGACCCGTCGGGCTCCTGCTGATAGTCGAACAGGAAGCGGAGCGCGCGCTGGGCGCCGCTCGTGTCGCCGTCGGCAATCAGCGCGGTGGCGATCTCGTACAGGTCGCGCGCCCACACCAGGTGGTAGGGGCCGGACGGCGTCTGCAGGCCCGTCCCCCACTCCCACGGCATCGTGGGCGACGCGACGAAGGCGCCACGGTAGGTCTTGTCCTCGCTGGCCGCCAGCACCATCTCCGAGACCGTGTACTCCCGCCGCTCGGCGGCCGAGGCCAGGCTGCTCGGCGGCCGGTGCAGCGAGGCCAGGTACGCATGCCAGCCGGCCTGGTAGTGGCGCTGGAGCTTGGACCAGGCGGTACGCAGCGTGGTGCGCGCGGTACTGATCGCACCCGCGGGGGTTGTGCCGAAGCCGAGCGCCACCTCCAGGAGCTGGTGGCCGCGAGTGCCCGTGAGCGAGGTCAGGCCAGTCTCGACGACGTTGCCATTGGGCGCGGCGGCGTACGCGATGAGCCGATGGTGGCGGCTCAGCTGAGTCCACCCGTCGCTCGCGCTCTGCGCGTAGCCGCACGACGCCCGGGTCAACGTCGGCGCGCTCACCACCGCCGCCGCCATCGCGCCGCCGCGCGCCAGCAGGCGCGCCGGCGTGCAGCTCCCGCTCTCCGGCTGGCCGTTGGCGAGCTGGGGGTGGGCGAGCAGGTACAGGCGGTAGGGCCGGCCGGTGAGCGACTGAAAGCGGACATTGATGGCGACGGTCGCGCGAGCGGGGTCGGTCACGTAGGTCTTGGTCAGGCGCCACCGGCCGCGCCGGTCGGTGTCGATCTGGCGGTAGGTCAGGCTGCGCGGGTCGACCAGCTCGGTCCGCTGCACGGTCGAGTCGCGCTCCTGCTCGACGAGGCCATGCGGGGCCGTGATCACGAACTGGAGGTCGCGATAGCTCGGCGTGTCCAGGCGCGGGTAGTAGACCTCGGTCAGCTCGCCGGCCTCGAGGGTGAACCACACCTTGCTCGCGGTCGAGGTAGAGGTGCCGAAGCCGTGCTTGTCCGCCGGCGCCCACGTCACCTTGGCACCGGGCGCGCCGGGCGCGACCCGCGGCGGGCTTCCGGTCGCCGCCGCGATCGGCGCCGCCGCCAAAGCCGCGACCGCCAGCGGCAACAGACCTCGCAGGCGCATCGCCCCAGCTATGCCCGTGGGCCGCGGTTCACAAACGGCTCACAGGGGCCGGACCGCGGGGGTGTCAACGCCGGCTCAACGGAGCGACCCGGGCGGGTCAGCGCCGGCTCAGCGGAGCGACCCGGGCGGGTCAGCGCCGGCTCCGCCGGCCACCCGGCGGGTCAGCGCCGGCTTAGCCTGGGCACCCGGGTCGTCAGCGCCGGCTCAACACGACCAGCGGGATCTGGCGGTCGGTCTTCTTCTGGTAGTCGTCGTAGTCGGGCCAGGCCTCGCTCATCGCCTCCCAAAGGCGCTCGCGCTCCTCCCCTTCCGCCACAGAAGCGCGGACCGGGATCTCCTCGTCCTTGACCTGGATCGTGGCGTCGGGATCGGCCTCGAGGTTCTTGAACCACCCCGGATGTTCGGGCGCGCCGCCCTTAGAGGCCACGATCACCCACCGGCCGTCATCGACGCGATGGATCAACGGCGTGGTCCTGTCCTGCCCGGAACTGCGGCCCTTCGTGGTCAGCAGCAGGATCGTGGTCCCTTTGCGCCAGTGGTATCCCCGCTCGCCACCGGTCTCGCGATAGACCCGGACGTGCTCCTCACCGAACAGATTGTCGTCGTCGCTCATGTGCCCAAGCTTACGCGCGACTGCGCCAGCAGGGCCGCCACCGTGGCGTGCAGCTCGCCGGGCCGCTCCTTCACCTGCCGCCAGGTCGTGCGGATCACGCGCCACCCGGCCGCCATGGCGCGCTGGTCACGCCGGCGGTCGCTCTCGAAGCCCTGACGGGTCCGGTGATGCTTGCCGTCCGTCTCGAGGATCAGGCGCTCCGCTCGCCACAGGAAGTCCGCCTTGATCATCGGCTCGCCGTCGCCCAGGTCGATCCACTTGTTCACCTCGGGCGGCGGCAGCTTCACCGCCCGGCTCAGCACCACCATCGCCTCCTCCAGCTCGCTCTGGGTGAGCGTCGCGCCGATGTAGTGCTCGGCCAGCACAGCGCGGACGACCTTGGCGCCTCGCCGCGTCGGGTTCCGCTGCAGCTGGTCCTCTATCGCTCGGATGTCGAGCACCTCGAGCGCATCCGCCTCGTCGAACGCGCGCTCGGTCTGACGGCGGTTGACGACCCCGGCAAGGTCGAACAGCGTCCGCGCCACCGAGGTCGTGGGAATACCTTCAACCGTGCTCACGTCGGCGTCGCTCAGCGTGCTCGAGCGGTGGACCAAGACGCCTGGATGTGCCCGGCGCTTCTCTCTCACAGTCACCTCGAACCTCGGGCCGCCAGCCGCTCGCAACCCTCGCAGTTTCGCCGCCGAGCGGTGCGACAACGCCGCGCCCGGACCGCAGGCCAGAACCGCGGCCATGTAGCGGCCCTTGAGGCTGAGCAGTGGCCACGGCACCAGCGCATAGACACCGCGATGGATGCGGTGTAGCCGGCCGTTGGCCGCACGATCGTGAATCGCCCTCTCGCTGATTCCAAGTTCCAGCAGCTGCGACAGCGTGATGGCCCCGTGCTGACGCGCCGCAATCGCCGCAATCGCAGCATCGATCGCCGGGCGGGGAACAAAACCCACGCTATTTCGCGCTTTCGTTCCCCGGGTGCGGCATGGCCCCGACTTTGCCGATCAAGACGTCACAGGTGGGTGACGGCGTGTATCAAAAGAGCGCCGGGGTCGTTACAAGTCTGCGCCGGCGCCCCGGCGGACGAGCGCGCGATGGAACCCCAAGGCGCCGGCGCCGGCCGCCGGCGAGCGATGGGAGGAGCCCCGGCGTTACGCACCCCGCCCGTGAGGGTATGGCGGCGGCTGTGAGCACCCTAACGAGTCAGTTGACCCCGGCCGAGCCGATCGTCCGACAGATCGAGGCCGCATCGTTGCTCGACGGCCTAGGCAAGGCCGCCGGCAAGGCGATCCGGAGCGCCCTCTCCTCCCCGCGCGCGCTCAAGGACGCCGTCAGCGGCACGTGGCTTGGCCATGCCGTGCACCCGATGCTCACCGATGTCGTGATCGGCTCCTTCACCAGCGCCACCGTGCTCGACCTGATCGGCGGCGAAGATGCCGACGACGCGGCGCAGCGCCTGATTGTCACCGGGATCGCCGCCTACGGGCCCACCGCGCTGACCGGCGCCAGCGACTGGGCCGATACCGAGATCGCCGACGAAAAGGTGAGACGGGTGGGCCTGGTCCATGCTGCCTCCAACGCCGTCGCCCTGACGCTTTACAGCGCCTCGCTGGCCCGCCGGCGCAGCGGCGATCGCACCGCCGGCGTGGCGCTCGGCGCCGCGGGCGCTCTGGTGCTGATGGCGGGCGGGTACCTCGGCGGACACATGTCGCTGCGCCGGGGCGTCGGGCCGGACGAGACCGTGTTCGACCCCGGGCCGACGGACTGGACCCTCGCGGCCGACGCGGCACAGCTGCAAGAGGGTCGGCCGACGCGAGTAGTGGTGGACGACACACCGGTGCTGCTGCTCAAGCAAGGCCAGGAGACCTACGCGATCCACGACCGCTGCTCGCACCGCGGCTGCTCGCTCAGCGAGGGCGAGGTTGAGGGCGACGAGGTCGTCTGCGGCTGCCACGGCTCGCGCTTCTCGCTCAAAGACGGCGGGCTCATCAACGGACCCGCCACGGCCGGACAGCCCGCCTTCCAGGTGCGCGACAACCAGGGCCGGCTCGAGATCCGGCGCCTCCAGCCGGGCCTCGTCTAGCAGTGGACTACGTCAACCTGGGCCGCACCGGGCTCCGCGTCAGCCGCGTCTGCCTGGGGATGATGAGCTACGGCAAGCACGAGAGCCGCCCCTGGACGCTCGACGAGGACGAGGCGGAGCCGATCATCCGCAAGGCGGTCGAGGGCGGGATCACGTTCTTCGACACCGCCGACGTGTACAACGGCGGCCAGAGCGAGGTCATCACGGGTCGGCTGCTGCAAAAGCTGTTCGGCATGCGCGAGGAGTACGTCCTCGCCACCAAGGTGAACGGGCAGACGATGCCGGGCGAGAACGGCCGGGGCCTGTCGCGCAAGCACATCATGGCCTCGATCGACGCCTCGCTGCAGCGCCTCGACCTCGACTACGTCGACCTGTACCAGATCCACCGCTGGGATCCCCGCACGCCGATCGACGAGACGATGGAGGCCCTGCACGACGTGGTCAAATCGGGGAAGGCGCGGTACATCGGCGCCAGCAGCATGTACGCCTGGCAGTTCGCCAAGGCCCAACACGCCGCCCCCACCCCGTTCGTGTCCATGCAGAACCACTACAACCTCGTCTACCGCGAGGAGGAGCGGGAGATGATCCCGCAGTGCCTCGATCAAGGCGTGGGGATCCTGCCCTGGAGCCCGCTCGCTCGCGGACTGCTCGCCGGCAACCGCACCCGGGAGGGCGAGCGCAAGACCAGGCGCGCAGAGACCGACGCGTTCGCCGACTCCCTGTACAAGCCCGACCTGGACTTCCCGGTGGTCGAGCGCGCGACCGAGGTGGCCGGCGCCCGAGACCTACCGAGCGCCCAGGTGGCGCTGGCCTGGCTGCTGCACAAGCCCGGCGTGACCGCCCCGATCGTGGGCGCCACCAAGCTCGCGCACATCGAGGACGCGCTCGCCGCGGAGTCGCTAACGCTCGGCGACGACGAGCTCAGCCAGCTCGAAGAACCCTACGCGCCGCACCCCATCGCCGGGCACTAGACCGGCGGCCAGATCGCCTCGCCGGCGCCGACGAGCTCGATCACCCGGTGCACCGGCCAGCTGAGCTCCCCGCACACCTCCGTCTGGCAGCCGGCATCCCGTGCCCCGGCCAGACCGCTCACCATGGCCCTCAGTCCGCTGACGTCGATGAAGTCGAGCCGCGAGAGGTCGAGCAGCAGGCGGCGCCGCTGCTCGACGAGCGGCTCGAAGGCCACCGTGAGCTCGCCCGCGGACCCCATGTCGAGCTCGCCCTCCAACGCGAGCAGAACGGACCCCGGAGGACCCTCCTGCTGTTCGATCTGGAAATACGCCACGCTCTAACCCCCCCTCGGCGACAGCGTACCGCCTCCGCCAGCGCCGCAACGAAATCTCCCGCCCAGCCGATCGCCGGCCTCCCGCCCAGCCGATCGCCGGCCTCCCGCCCAGCCGATCGCCGGCCTCCCGCCCAGCCGATCGCCGGCCTCCCGTCCAGCCGATCGCCGGCGTCAGACCGGCCCGAGCCACCGCTCGATCAGGAAGCGCGCGATCGACACCGGCGGGGGCAGCGCCATCTCGGGCTCCTCGCCCCGGGCCGCCGAGAGCACCCGCTCGCGGCTGAACCAGGCCACCTCTTCGAGCTCCCCGTCTCGCGCCGCCGGCCGCCCGCCCTCGGATCGAGCAGTGAAGCCGAGCATCAGCGAGGCGGGGAACGGCCAGGGCTGGGAGGCCACGAACCGCGGATCGAACGCCACGATCCCCGACTCCTCCCGGACCTCCCGCACCACCGCCTCCTCGGCCGACTCCCCCGGCGCAACGAACCCCGCCAGCACGGAAAAGCGCCGCCCGGGCCATCCGGCCCGACGGCCGAGCAACACCTGACCATCGTGCTCGACCAGCATGATCACCACCGGGTCCGTGCGCGGAAAGTGCGAGGCGCCGCAGTTCGGGCAGTGGCGGGAACCACCCGCCTCGACGACGTCGGTCTGGGCCCCGCAGTTCGCGCAGTAGCGGTTGCGCCGGTGCCAGCCCAGGAGCGCCACCGCGTACGCCGCCAGGCCGCCCTCGGCTTGCGGCAGCATCGCCCCGGCATCTCGCAGGGAGACGACGCGCCCATGGTCGGGCTCGGCGTCCGCGAGGTCGACCCCGAACACGGGAACCCCATCCTCCAGCCCGAGCAGGATCTGATCGTCTCCGCCGGCCCGCACACGCAACAACGCCTCGCCCGCGCGGTCCACCAGGACGCTGTCGGGCCCGGCGGCGACCGCCCTGCGCTCGGGCATCGCGAGCTGGCGCTCCACCCACGACCGGTCGGAGCGCTGCCCGTAAGCACGATCGAGCGCCATCCCGGTGAAGCGGGGCGCGCGAGTGGCCTCCGGGCGGGCGATCGGCAAGGTCCGTCCGAGACTAGCTGCCCATGCCCCGCTCCACGCGCGCCCGGCGGACCCCCGCGCCGGCGGACGCCCGCGCCGAGGGACGCCCGCGCCGGCGAGCGCCGATCATCGGCGCACCGAAGCCGACCATCCAGCGCATGAGCATCGCCGCCCCCCGGGGAGGCCGCCTATGATCGCCGGCGTCAGATGATCGGCGACATCCTCTGGACCCCGCCGGCGGACCTGCGGCAGACCACCGAGATCGGCCGCTACATGAACTGGCTGCGCGACCATCGCAGCCTCGAATTCCCCGACTACGACGCTCTCCAGCGTTGGTCCACCACCGACCTCGATGCCTTCTGGGGCTCGGTCTGGGACTTCTACGAGATCCGTGCGCACACTCCGCCCGAACAGGTCCTGAAGAGCCGGACCATGCCCGGCGCCGAGTGGTTCCCGGGCGCCCGGCTCAACTACGCCGAGCACCTGATCGGTCGCGACGAGGACACAAACCGCATCGCGGTCGTGGCCCGCTCGCAGACCCGCCCGCCATTTGAGCTGACCTTCGGCGAGCTCCGCGACCAGGTCGCGAAAGCCCGCACCGGCCTGCAGGAGCTCGGCGTCGGCGCGGGCGATCGAGTGGTCGCCTACCTGCCCAACATCCCCGAGACGCTGGTCGCCTTCATCGCCACGGCCAGCCTGGGCGCGATCTGGGCCACGTGCGCGCCCGAGTTCGGCGCGCGCAGCGTCGTCGACCGCTTCGCCCAGATCGAGCCGAAGGTGCTGCTGGCGGTCGGCGGCTACGGCTATCGGGATCGCTACGTCGACCGGCGAGAGGAGCTCGCGACGATCCGCTCGCGGCTGCCCACGCTGAACCACGTGGTCCACGTCCCGTACGGCGACGCGACGCCCGACGACGTCATCAGCTGGCCGCATCTCCTGCGCAACAGCGGTCCCCTCGCCTTCGAGCCGGTCGCATTCGACCACCCCCTGTATGTGCTGTTCTCCTCCGGCACGACCGGCCTGCCCAAGGCGATCGTCCACGGCCACGGCGGGCAGCTGATCGAGCACCACAAGAACCAGGGGCTGGGGTGGGACCTCAAGCCGGGCGCCCGGCTCCAGTGGTTCTCCACCACGGCCTGGATGATGTGGAACGCGCTCGTCTCGGCGCTGCTGCTCCGCGCTTCGATCGTGATGCTGGACGGAGACCCGGGCTGGCCGGACCTGCTCGAGCAGTGGCGGATCGCCGAGCAGACGACCCCGAGCGTGATGGGCGTGGCGCCACCCTACCTGATGGCGTGCCGGAAGGCGGGGCTCAATCCCGGCCACGAGCTCGATCTGCACAGCCTGAGGGCGTTCTGTACGGCCGGCTCGCCGCTGCCCGCCGAGGGCTACCGCTACGTCTACGAGCAGCTCGGTCCGGAGATCCTGTTGATCAACGGCTCGGGCGGCACCGATGTGTGCACGGGGATGGTGTCGGGCTCGTTCGCGCAGCCTGTGTACGAGGGCGAGATCGCCGGACGCTGCCTGGGCGTCGCCGCCCACGCCTTCGACCCCGACGGCCACGAGGTAACCAATCAGCTCGGTGAGCTGGTGATCACCGAGCCGATGCCCTCGATGCCGGTGGCGCTGTGGAACGACCGGGACGGCGAGCGCTACCGCAGCTCGTACTTCGACCGCTACCCGGGCGTGTGGCGCCAGGGCGACTGGATCATGTTCACCGAGCGCGGCAGCTGCGTGATCACCGGGCGCTCGGACGCGACGCTCAACCGTGGCGGCGTCCGGCTGGGGACGGGCGAGTTCTACGCGCTGCTCGAGCAGATGCCCGAGATCCTCGACGCGCTCGTGGTGCACCTCGAGGACGCCGGCGGGGGCTCGGGCGAGCTCCTCCTGTTCGTCGTCGCCGCCGAAGGCAAGGCGCTCGACGACGATCTGCGCCAACGGATCAAGACCGCTCTGCGCTCCGAGCTCTCGCCCCGCCACGTTCCGGACACGATCGTCTCGGTCCCCGCCATCCCGCGCACGCTCACGGCCAAGAAGCTCGAGGCGCCGGTCAAGCGGATCCTGCGCGGCGCTCGCCCCGAAGAGGTCGCGAGCCGCGACGCCCTGGCCCAGCCCGAAGCGCTAGACGCGTTCGAGCGGTATGCGCGCGAGCGAGCCGCGGCTCAAAGCCCGGCCGGGTGAAGCACGTCGCCGAACGTGGCCAGGTAGGAGGCCGACGGCCGCCCGATCTTCTCCACGCCGCCACCGCCGCCCCACGACCCGTGCATGCCACCCGACTCGTAGAACTGCCCGTTGATCTCGATGATCACGTGACCGTTCTCACCGGAGTACGGCCGGTCGTAGATCGTCACGTACTGCCCGGGCCCTGACTCGATCCCCGGCTGGTTCGGCAGGTTGACGGTGTCCACCGGCGAGCTCAGGAAGCCGCCGGCGTGCAGCACGGCAGAGACGAACCCGGAGCAGTCATAGCCGGACTGCGGGCTCCAGTCCGAGTGCCCGCCCCCGTACACGTAGGGCTTGCCGAGCAGCGAGTCGGCCATGGCGACCATCTTCTGCACCGCCGCTGGGCCTGCGCCGCCCGTCGAGGCGGCCGGCGCGGACACGCCCTGCGCCGCGGCCAGCGCGTCGGTGAAGCTCGTCGGCGACGCGGCCGGCTGCGACGGGTCGCTCCCCGCCACGCCCGAGGTAGTCGTCGACCCGGGTAGCTGTCCGCTCTCGATCTGCTGCTGCCAGGTCAGGATCTGGTCGATGCGCCCGACCGCGGCCTGAATGCTCATCCCCCTTGGAATCGGCGGGCGGGCGGGGAACTTGAGCGGGCTAGGCGCGGGCAGGCCGGGCGACGGACCGCGCCGGGGCGCGCTTTGCCACCGCCTCGCCGCGCCGGCGGGGGCGCCCCACCCGCACCCACTCGGCCAGGAAGTAGGAGCCGATCACCAGCAGCGCCGCCAGCACCTGCGCCACGACCGTCTGCACGTTGGGGAAGATCGAGAACCACAGCCCCATCCAGCCGGGGATGAACACGTGCAGCGAGGTCGTCCCGATCCAGCCCGCCTGCTGAAGCTCCTGCACGCTCTCGCCGACCATCACCAGCAGGACGACGCCGAGCAGCACGCCGGTCGCCACCAGCATCCGCCGGTACGGGAGGCGGCGGTGGAGCACGAACGTCGCGTAGCCGATCGCCGCAACCAGTGTCAGCCCGAGCGCGACGCCCTCCAGCACGACCCCACTCCCGTAGCGCAGGCGCAGGTTCTGGAGGAACAGGACGACCTCGAACCCCTCCCGGTAGACCGAGGTGAACCCGAGCAGGCCGAGCCCGAGCAGCGTGCGCTGGAGCCCCACCTGGTCGGCGCGCCCGATCAGCCGCCGCCGCCGCTGGTTGTGATGGGCGATCCACCCGGTCCAGTAGACGCGGTGGAAGAACCAGTTCATCACCACGAGCAGCACGACCACGGCGAGCAGTCCGGTGGCGGCCTGGAGATCGAGGCTGCCCGCGCCCACGCCGTCGGTCACCGCGATCGCGATGAACCAAGTGGCGACGGTGGCGGCCAGCGCGCCGGCTGCGCCGAGCCCGATGGGCCGGCGGTAGGCGCCGTTGTCGCCCCTTAGGCTGGCCGTCACCGCCGCGAGGACCAGGATCGTCTCGAGGCCCTCGCGCAGAACCAGCAGCCCGCTGTCGATCACCACCGCCCCGTGGGATAGGTGGGTGCTCGCGTTGGTCGGATCCGGGGTTCCGCCGCGGCCGTTCACCATCTGCCACACGAGCACGCCGAGGAGCGCCAAGGCGAAAGCGGCGTATCCTGCGCGCCGGATCTCGGGGCGGGGAATCAGGCGCATGGCTGGGGGGCGGGAAATCAGGCGCATGGGCTACCCAGGTCTTAGGGCACCCTAACACACGTCCTGTTAGGGCCACCTAAGGAGGGTGCTTTCGACGCCCCCGCCGATGTTCCCGCTTGCCGGAGGGCGATCCCCGAACGAGGCGGGGCGGTTCCGCCGTCATCGGGATACCGACAGGCTCTCCCAGGCGCCAACCCGCCGGGATAGCCTGGGGCTATGGAAGCGAAAGCCGAGATCCGGGAGCTCACGCCCTGACCCAGGCCGAGCTCCTGATCGCGGGATTGCTGGTGGCAATCGTCGGCTTGAGCGGGCTCGCGCGCGTGCTCTCGGTGCCCTACCCGATCGTGCTCGTGATCGGTGGCGCCGCGTTCGGCTTCATCCCCGGCGTGCCCGAGGTCAAGCTCGACCCCGCCGTCGTGCTGGTCGTGTTCCTGCCGCCGCTCGTCTACGGCTCCTCGATCTACGCGAACTTCGGCGACATGCGAGCCAGCCTGCGGGGGCTCACGCTGAGCACGATCGGGCTCGTGCTGGTCACGATGGTCGTGGTGGCGGTGTGTGCGCATGCGCTGATCCCGGGCATGCCGTGGTCGGTCGCGTTCGCGCTCGGGGCGATCGTCTCGCCCACCGACCCGCTCGCCGCGGCGACGATCATGCGCCGCCTCGAGGTGCCACGGCGGCTGATATCGAGCGTCGAGGGCGAGGGCCTGTTCAACGACGCGACCGCGCTCGTCGCCTACCGGCCCGTGAGCTGATCGTGTTCCTGACCTTCGCCGTCATCTTCTTCACGCTCGTCGTCCAGGGGCTCTCGATGCCCGCCCTGATCCGCCGGCTCGGGATAGGCGAGGACGACCCCGACGCGGACGAGGAGCTGCACGCCCGGCTCGTCGCCACCAAGGCCGCCCTCGCCCAGATCGAGGCTCTGGCCGACGAGGAGTGGACTCGAGACGACACGATCGAGCGGATGCGGGGCCTCTACCAGTACCGAAAGCGGCGTCTGGCGGCGCAAGCCGGCAAGATCGAGGACGACGGCTACGAGGACCGCTCTCTCGCCTACCAGCACACGGTCCAGCTCGTCCTGTGGGCGCAGCGCGATGCCCTGTTGCGGATACGCGACGACGGCCAGCTCTCCAACGAGGTCGCGAACCGCGTGCTGCGCGAGCTCGACCTGGAGGAATCACGGCTCGAGATCTCCGCCGCGCCGGACGGAGGTGGAGCGCAGCTGCCTCAGGCGCCCGCCCAGGCCTGAGGACTGAGCGTCAGCTCGCGACACAGCCCCGGCTACCGGCAGGCGGGGCAGTTGCCGCGGAGCGTGACCTCGTGGTCGGTGGTGCGGAAGCCAAGCCGATCAGACAGGCGGTCGATGGAGCGCTCGAGCCCGGGATCGTGGAACGGGACGAGCTGACCGCACGCGTCGCAGAGCAGATGGTGGTGGTGCTCGCCGGCGGGATGCGCCACCTCATAGCGGGCGATGCCGTCGCCGAGGTCGAGCCGGTTGACCAGGTCGTGGTCGTGCAGGAGCTCGAGCACGCGATAGATGCTGGCGCGCCCGACCGCTCGCTGTCCGCGCCGGCCGCGACGCAGCGCGTCTTCGATCTCCAGGGCGGTCAGCGCACAGTCCTGGCGCGAGAGCAGCTCGATCAGCGCCTCGCGCGCGGCGCCGCGGTGGTGACCGGCGTCCTGTAGCACCTCGTGCGCGTAGCTCGCCCAGTCATCCATTGGGGCAAGCATAACGCCGCGAGAGTAGGACCCGGTCTCGAAACGACCCCCCGCGCGCGCTCATCGCCCGCGCGCGCTCATCGCCCCCTTCCACGAGATTGAGACTAGGTCTCACTCTATGGTACGGTGTTGCCGTGCGCCGCCGGATACACAGGCTCGCCGCGCTGACGCTCGCCGCAATGACGCTCGCCGGCTGCGGCGCCGGCGTCAGCGTGCCCGCCGTGCGCAGCGGCCAGATCCTCGCCGTGGGCGCTGAGAACGAGTACGCCAACGTGATCTCGCAGATCGGGGGGCGATACGTCGTGGTGCAGGCGGTCGAGCGCAATCCGAACACCGACCCGCACACATACCAAGCCGACCCATCCGTGGCCCAGCTGGTGGGGAGAGCGCGGATCGTGGTGCAAAACGGGCTCGGCTACGACACGTTCATGGACAAGATCGAAGCGGCCTCGGCCAGCACCTCGCGCAAGTTGATCGACGTGCAGAAGCTGCTCGGCCGCCCCGACTCGACCGCCAACCCCCACCTTTGGTACGACCCGGCGACGATGCCCGCGGTGGCGCGTGCGCTGGTCGGCGATCTGTCGGCGCTCGACCCCCAGCACCGCGCGTACTACTCCGCCAACGCACAGCGCTTCGACGCCTCGCTCTCTCCGTGGGTGACGGCGCTCCGGCAATTCGCGGCACGGTACCCCCGCACCCCGGTGGCGGTCACCGAGCCGGTCGGCGATTACATGCTCCAGGCGGCCGGGGCGCAGATCATGACGCCGTTCGGCCTGCAGGCCGACGTGATGAACGGCGTCGATCCCGCGCCCGAGGACGTGACCGTCCAGCGCAACCTGATCTCGCGCCGGCGGGTCAAGGCGCTCCTGTACAACCAGCAGGTCACCGACTCGCTCACCCAGTCGTTCCTCGAGCAGGCCCGCAGCGCGCACGTGCCGGCGGTCGGTCTCTACGAGACAATGCCGACGCCCGGCTACAACTATCAGTCGTGGATGCTGGCTGAGGTTCACGCACTCGAGCGAGCGGTCGCGACCGGAGCCTCCACGGAGCGGCTGATATGAGCGTGAGCACGGTCACCGCCCCGGGGGAGGCGCTCGCCGTAAACGGCGTCACCGTGCGGCTGTCGGGCCGGAGGGTGCTCGACGAGGTCAGCTTCACGATCGCGCCGGGCGAGTTCACCGGGTTGATCGGGGCCAACGGCGCCGGCAAGACCACGCTGTTCCGGGTGATCCTCGGGCTCCAAGCGATCACGGACGGCTCGGTCCGCGTCGCGGGTGCGCGACGACCCGCCCTGGGCTACGTGCCGCAGAAGTTCATGCTCGACCCGGACATGCCGCTGCGCGGGCGCGACCTGGTGGCGCTCGGGCTCGACGGACACCGGCTCGGGTTGCCGCTCCCCTCTCGGGGCCGGCGCGCCCTGGTGGAGGAGATGCTCGAGGCCGTGGACGCGACCGCGATCGCCGACGCGCGCGTCGGCCGGCTCTCCGGCGGGGAGCAGCAGCGGATCCTGATCGCCCACGCGCTGATCAGCCGCCCCAAGCTGCTGCTGCTCGACGAGCCGCTCGCCAACCTCGACCTGCGCAGCGCGCAGGAGGTGGTGGGGCTGCTGGCGCGGATCGCTCGCGAGCAGGGGATCGCGATCCTGATCTCGGCCCACGAGATGAACCCGCTCCTGCCGGTGATGGACCGGATCGTTTACCTGGCCGCCGGTCGCGCGGCGAGCGGCACCGTCGCCGAGGTAGTGCGCTCGGACGTGCTCGGCGGGCTCTATGGCCACCACGTCGACGTCCTGCGCGTGCACGGCCGGGTGATCGTGGTGGCGGGCACCGGCCACGACGAGCACGCCGCCGCGCCGGCGGCCGGCGACGGCGCCGCGGTCGAGATCGTGTGAGGGTCGCCCGTGGAGCGCGTGCTCAGGGCGATCGTCGAACCCGGCTTCTTCTCGAGCTCCCCCGTGCGGCTCGCCCTCGCCGTGAGCGGGATCGTCGCACTCGTGGCCGGCGCGGTCGGAGTGTTCACCGTGTTGCGCGGGCAGTCGTTTGCCGGAGAGGCCCTCGGCGACATCGGGGCCGCCGGCGGCTCGAGCGCGTACCTGGCCGGAGTCGCGCCGCTGTGGGGGTTCGTCGGCATCGCGCTCGCCGCAGCCGCGGTCATGGAGATGATCGGGATCCAGCGCGCGCGCGGCCGCGACCTGGCCACGGGGATCGTGCTCGGGACGGGCTTCGGGCTGGCCGCGCTGTTCCTCTACCTGGGCACGACCTACGACAACACCACCGGCGCCACGGTGACCATCCTGTTCGGCTCGATCTTCACGCTCGACACCTCCACCCTGCCGATCGCGCTCGTGCTCGGGGCGCTCGCGCTCGGCATCGTCGCGGTGTTGTACCGCCCGCTGCTGCTCGCCTCGATCAGCCCGGACCTCGCGGCGGCCCGCCGGCTTCCCGTTCGCCTGGTCGGGAGCCTCTACCTGATCGCGCTGGCGCTGTCGGTGGCGCTGTCGGCCGTCACCATCGGCGCGATCCTGAGCACCGCGCTGCTCGTCGGCCCAGCCGCCACCGCGCTCCATCTGACCCGCCGCCCGCTGCGGGCGATCGCCGCCGCCGGGCTGATCGGGCTCGCGGCGAGCTGGCTGGGCATCCTGCTGGCCTACGACAGCTACCACTGGCCGCCCCTTTACCACGGCTGGCCGGTCAGCTTCTTCGTCGTCACGCTGGTCCTGATCGCCTACATCGCCTCCCGCGCTCGGTGACCCGGATGTTCTCGGGGTTCATGCGAGACGCCTGGATCGTTGGCACGATCGTCGCGATCGTCGGCGGGGCGGTCGGGTTCTTCGTGGTGCTGCGCGGCTCGGCGTTCGTCGCGCACGCGGTTCCGAACGGTTCGTTCGCGGGCGCGGCCGCGGCCAGCCTGATCGGGACGAGCACGCTCGCCGGGCTGGCGGTGTTCTCGCTCGGCGGCGCGCTCGGGATCGGCCTGCTCGGCCGGCGCGGGCGCCACGACGTCGCCACCGCGCTCACGTTGGTGTTCATGCTCGGGCTCGGGGCGCTGTTCCTCGCCTTCAGCGCCGGATACGCGCCCGAGATCTATTCGCTGCTGTTCGGCGAGGTGCTCGGGATCAGCGCCAACCAGGTGGCTCCGACCGCCGGCCTGGCCGCCGGCTGCCTGCTCGCGCTGGGCGTCCTGTACCGCCCGCTGCTCCTCTCCTCGGTCCTACCCGAGGCCGGGAAGGCCCGGGGGGTCAGCCCGTTCGCGGCCGAGGTCGGCTTCCTCGTCGTCGTCGCGCTCGCCACCACGATGACGGTTCCGGTGGTTGGGACCACGCTGATCTTCAGCCTGCTGATCGGGCCGTCCGCCGCGGCCCGCGCGTTCACCCGGCGACCGGGTGGCGCGATCGTGCTGTCGGTCGCGATCGCGCTCCTCACCGTATGGGCGGCGATCGCGCTGTCCTACCAGACGAACTGGCCGGTCGGGTTCTTCGTGGGGGCGATCACCGCCGCGGCGTACGGCGGAGCGCGCGCCTGGACGTTCGCGCGCCGGCGCGCCTGAGCGGCGCGCCGCGGGGTCACCGCGTCTCGGCGCCCACCGGCTCGAGCCACGCGGGATCGAGGAAGCGCGGTGGCCCGGCGCCATAGTTGGCGTAGAGCTCCCGTGCCGGCGCGGCGCACGCGTGGGCTCGGACGAGGTCGCGCAGATCCGCGAACTCCTCGAGCAGGCGCACCGTCACGAGGATTTGGAGCGTGGCGGCGTTGGGTGGATCGAGCGACAACGTCCCGTCGGCGAGCAGCCGGTCGACGCGCGCGAGCATCGCGGGCAGGGCGGCCAGGTCGGCCCGGACGCCAGCTTCGGTTGCGCGCCGTCCATCCGATTCGATCGTCCTCGCGTAGTACGCCATCGGCGGCTTGAGCGCCAGCGCCAGCAGGCCGGGCGCCGGCAAGCGCTGACTGGCGAGGACCCGCCGGCGAAGCCCGGGGTCGCGCGCAACGCCGTAGCGAAACAGCCGGCGCGGAACTGGTTGAAGCTCCTCCTCGCCCCACCGCTCGGCTTCCTCCACCCGGGCGCGCAGCGCCGGATCGTCGGGAAACAAGGGAGGATCGGGCCAGCGCTCGTCCAAGGCCCGGGCAATCGCGCGGGTGCCCTGGACCTTGCGACCGTCGAGCTTGAGCGCGGGCACCGTGCCGGCGCGGAAGCCCGCCAGTCGCACATGCAGCCTCTGGTTCAGCGGCCTCACCTCGACGACGTCGTACTCGACGCGCTTGAGCTCGAGCATCTTCCTCGCCGCCGCCGAGGGGTGCGAAATTGCCATCCAGTAGAGAACGACGGCCATCGAAAGCGGAGCCTAGTGCCCGCGCCCGTTCGGCACGGTCCAGCTGGACGCATGCCCGGCCCTGCTCGCCCACACATCGCGTTTCGAGTCGAGCCGGAAGTGGTAAGGACCATCCATCCGACTGACCTCCCGGAGGAGCCCATGAAGAGCAGGCGCGTCGTGGCTGTGGCCGCGTGCATGGCGGCAGTGGCGGTAACCGGCTGCGGTAGCAGTGGTGGCGGCGGCTCCAGCAGCAGCTCGAGCGAGGATCCCGTGGCCGCGGCGCTCATGAGTCCGGGCGTGCGGACTGTGGTCATCCCGCAGCAGCACAACCCGCTGACGATCGCCGTGACCTCGTGCTCCGAGGCGCCGGTCATTCAGTCCGGCTCGAGCCAGATCCCTCCGGGATCGAACACGATCGTGATTCCCAAGAGCACGCTCACGCAGACGGTGGCAATCGAGCCGTGCGGCTCGCCGATGAGCTCCAGCTCGAGCTCGAGCTCGAGCAGCTCCAGCGCCACGATCGCGCCCCCGCCGGCCGGCACGATCCTGGTCACCCCGGGCGGATCGGGCGCTCAGGCCGCAACCGGCGCCTCGCCTCAGGACCAGCTGGTGCTGCCGGCCAATAGCAGCGTGGTCACGCTGATCGTGCCGCCATGCCTGCCGCCGCCCCCGAGCTCGAGCAGCTCCAGCTCCAGCTCCTCGAGCTCCTCGAGCTCCTCGAGCTCCTCGACCACCAGCTCGGAGGCGGTGATCCCGTCCAAGAACGCGACGATCGCCACCGCTGCTCCGTGTCAGGCCCAGCCCAGCAGTAGCAGCAGCAGTTAGCGCGCTCCGACCGCGGAGACGTCCTGATCGCCCAGACAGCGGAAATAGAAGAGCGGACCGGCCAGGAAGAGCCGGGGAATCGCGCGGTCTGGGTCGTGATCGTCGCGCTCCTGGTCCTGCTGGTCGGGGGATACGCGATCGTCCAGGCCCTCAAGAAGACCCCGAGCGCGATCATCTCCGGCACGCGCGCCGTAGTCGTTCCCACCGCGGACTCATCGCGCATGGTGATCGTGACCCCCTGCGGCACGGGGGCCAACGTGCTCACCACCAACCTGGATGTGCTCCGCCATGAGACGGGAACGACGACCTTCCAGCTGCCCCAGGGTCAGGGCATTCGGAGCGTGCTGGTGCCGGCGTGCACTGCCGGCAAGAGCGGAACCGCGGGCACCACCTACCTGCCCTCGGGGGCGTTCGTGCCGGCGGGCGGGCAGGTCCCACCGATCGGAGGGAGCAAGCAGCCGCCGGTCGGCAAGGGCAAGACCGCCTCGCCCGAGGCGGGCTCGGTCGTCTCCGCACAGTACGAGGTCACGGTGCCGGCCGGCAGCCCGATCAAGACGATCGTGGTCGGCCCGTGCGAGAAGATCAAGTCCACCACGCCGGCGCAGCAGATCCTGATCCCGTCCGGCAACTCGAGCACGGCGATCGCACCGTCGTGCTAGCGCGGCGCCGGCTCTCGCCGGTCCGCGCTCTGCTCAGACGTCTGCCCAGGAGCGTGTGGCTGATCCTCGCGCTCGCGCTGGCGCTGCGCGTGACGTTCGTCGCGCTCACGATCGACACGCCGACCACGCTCGATCCCGCGGACTTCAGCCGCACCGCGCTGTCGATCGCCCAGGGTCACGGATTCCCGCTCAGCAACCGCGCTCCGGGCGCCGGGCCAAGCGCGTTCCGGCCGCCCGGATACCCGTTCTTCCTGGGCGCGGTATATGCGATCGCAGGCGAGGAAGCGCCGCCGGCCGGACGCTTCGTCAACGCGGTCCTGGGGACGCTGGTCGTCGGGCTCGTGGGATTGATCGCGCTCAGGCTGTGGGGAAAGCGCGTGTCGGTGATCGCGCTCGGCATCGCCGCGGTGGCGCCGCCGATGGTGATCCTGAGCACTGCCCTGATCTCCGAGGCGCTGTTCGTGCCGGTGGTGCTCAGCGCGGTGCTGACGGCACTCGAGGCGCGGCGCGCGACGCGGCGTCGCTACCGGTGGGCCATCGCCACCGGCGTACTCGTGGGCATCGCCGCGCTCACCCGCACCAACGGGATCCTGCTGGTGATCCCGTTCGCGCTCGCGCTGGCCCCCGCGCGCCGGCGCCGACTCAGGCTGAGCCGGTGGTCGCCGGCCGCGGCGATGTTCCTGGCCGCGGTGGTGACGCTCGCGCCGTGGACGATTCGCAACTACCTGGTCTTCCACGCCTTCATCCCGGTCTCCGACGAGGCTGGGTACACCCTGGCCGGGACCTACGACCAGGTCTCGCGGGCCGATCAGGTGCAGCCCGCGGTGTGGGTCGAGGCCGAGCACGGTGCCTCGCCCGAGTACGCGCAGATCCTGTTCGCGGCGGAGATCGCACGGTGGGGAGAGCTCGAGTTCGGAAACCACCTCCAGGCGCAGGCCATCCACGAGATCAAGGCCGACCCGGCGTACGTGCTCAAAGTCGGCTACTGGAACACGCTGCGGATGTTCCACCTGACCGAGCTCGGCCTGGCGCAGCTCAACCTGAGCAACACCGACATCCCGCACGTGCCGGCGCTGTTCGAGATCTACGGGTTCTATCCGCTCGGCGTGCTCGCGCTCGCCGGGCTGCTCACGCGGCGCGCGCGCCGCGCTCCGAAGTGGCTGTGGCTGGTCCCGCTGTGCCTGGCCACGTCGGTGTTCGTCACGGGGTTCATCCGCTTCCGCTCGCCGATCGATCCGTTCCTGGCCATGCTGGCCGCGTGCGCGCTGGCGAGCGGACAGGAGCAGCTGGCCCGCTGGCGCCGGCGGGGCTCGGAGGAGCCGAGCGTGGACGCCGACTCACCGGCGGGCATCCCCGTGCTGTCGGGCCAGCATTAGCAGGACCACCGCCGAGATCGCCGCCACCACGCCGGCGAACGTCAGGCCAGCCGTCCGCAGGCCGGTCAGCTCGGCCAGCACACCCTCGCCGATCACCGGGATCGACAGCGCCACGTAGGCGACCACGAAGAAGCTCGAGTCGACCTCGGCGCGCTGCTGCTCGGGGGCCTGAGCGTTGATCGCGGCGAGGCCGGCGCGGAAGCTGAGCCCCTGCCCCACGCCGGCGAGCACGACGCCGGCGACGAGCAGCGCGAGCGAGGACGCGGCCAGGCCGGCGGCGAGCAACGCCATGCCGGCGATCAGCCCGGCGCACCCGGCGGGCATCGCCGCCCGGTCGGGCACCACCTCGAGCAGCAGCTGCCCGGCCATCGACCCGAGGAACACGGCAAACACGACTATGCCGACCACGGCCAGGTTCGTCACGTGGAGGCCCTTGCCGAGAAAGGCGGGCGAGACGCCGGTGGAGAGGCCGAGCACGGCGAAGCCGGCGAATGCGGCCAGCGCCGCGCGCACGAAGGTCGGGCGCAGGTCGGGAGGGACCGCGAGCGACTGGAGACGAAGCTTGGGTCGGCCCCGGGTCACGATCGGCTCGGACATCAGGGCCACGCCGGCAGTCGCGGGCACGAGCAGCGCGAGGGCGACCCAGAACGGGAGCCGCAGCGGCAGCGGAGCCGTCCGCGCGAGCACGCCCGCGAGCAGGGCTCCGCAGCCGAGTCCGCCCATGTTCACGAGCGCTCCGACCAGCGTGGCTCGGCCGGCCTTCTCGGTACCGAGGAGGTCGACCAGCGTGGCGGTCGCGGTGCCCGTGAATATGCCGGCCGACAGACCGGACAGGACCCGGCCCACGAGCAGGAGCGCCAGCCCGTTAGCGACCAGGAAGACGACCGCGCTGAGCGCCGACAGGGCCAAGCCGCCGAGCAGCACGGGCCGGCGCCCCACCTCGTCCGAGAGGCGTCCGAACAGCAGCAGCGCGCCGATCACCCCGGCGGCGTACGTGGCGAAGATCACCGTGACGATCAGCTCGCTGAAGCCGTAGCGTCGCTGGTACAGCGGGTACAGCGGCGTCGGGAGCGTCGTGCCGACCATGGTCACGGCGAACGCGTAGGCCGCGGTGGCGAAGGCGAGCCTGCTGCTCTCGAGCTTCACGCGGGCGGGTCTACCCGCGCTGGTGGTCGATATGGGCCGCTATCCGACCCATATCGACCAAGCAGCCGGTTTTAGTAGGGCGTCGACGCGGCCATGTCGAGCGCGTAGTTCAGGTCGAACGGCCACGAGCCGTTGTCGAGCCACGGGCGCCCGGCCCACACATAGCCGTCGGCGTAGCGTGCAGCGATCTGGCGGTCGCGTGCCGACAGGCCCCACCGCGGGTTGGTCACGTCGGTCGTGGGCGGGATCCCGAGCGTGGCGCAGTTCGTCTCGTAGCGCCAGCGGCAGGCCGGCGTGTGTGGGTGGGCGGGGTCGTAGTGGCCCACCCATGCGGCACCGTTCTGCGAGGTGTTCACGATCATGCGCTTGCCGTGGATGCCCATGCCCGCGAGCGCGCCGATGATCTTGGCTCCCACCTCGAGCTCGTCCCCGGTAGTGTCGTACTGGGTGTCGTTCAGGGAGAACCCCCGGACGAAGTGGATCCCGGCCTGCTGGAGCATCCATGCGGCCTGGTTGGGGGTAGGCCAGTAGGCGGCACCGGCGTCAAGGTAGACCGTCGTGTGCGGCAGGCGGCTGAACACGCGAGCGGCGTAGTTGACGAGCTGGAGCGGGATCCGCGTGGGGGCGCACAGGGAGAATGGCAGGTCCGGCTGGAGGATCAGCATCACGCGCGAGGAGCCGATGCCGGCGGCGAAGTTGTCGATCCAGGCGCGGTAGCTGGCCTGGGCGGCGGGGCTCGGCGTCTTCGAGCAGGCGTCCTGCTCCCATGGATCCATGCGGAACACCGCCAGCTGGGTGAGGACGTTCGGGTTGCCTTGGGTGTACTGCGCGATGTACTGCTGGACGTAGGGCTTCGCCTGCTGGGTCGTATACCAGTCGCCGAACCAGAACACGTTCGGGCGCAGAGCGATCTTGGCGAGCAGCGCGCGGTCGCGACCGCGGGCCGCCTGGTAGGCGGGATAGAGATCGTCGGTGGGGCCGGTGTAGTGGCCCCAGGCGATGCCGGCGAGCGGGTTGGTGCGGCTGGCGCCGGCGAGGTGGGCATTGGCGGCACCCGCCATGGCGGCCGGCGCGGACAGGGCGAGCGCGGCGGCGGCGACGAGCAGGGTGGCGAGAACGGAACGGAGGCGAGTTTCGAGGGAGACCATGAGTTCGTTAACGGCGCGCTTCGCGGGTGCCTTTAGCGCGCCTTGGAGCACGCTCACCGCGGCATTTGCGAGCATGCTCGCGGGGGGATGAGCTGGCTCGCTCCATCTGAGCTCCGCATCGGCCTCGGCTGCATGCGCCTCTCCAGCCAGGAGCCGATTGCCGCCGCGCTCGAGGCCGGCATCACGGTGCTCGACACCGCCCGGGCGTACGGCGAGAGCGAGCGGTTCGTGGCGGGCGCCGTGCGCGCCGCCGGCGCCGACGGGCGCGTGCGCATCGTGACCAAGGGAGGGATGGCGCGCGCCGGCGGCGCGTGGATGCCGGACGGTCGCGCCAAGGCCATCCGGGCCGACTGCGAGGCCAGCCTCGCCGCGCTCGACGGGCTGCCGATCGACACCTACCTCGTTCACGCGCCCGACCCGCGGACGCCGTGGCGGACCACGGTCCGGGCCCTGTGCCGCGTCCTCGACGCCGGGCTGGTGAGGCGGGTCGGGCTCTCCAACGTGAACCGCCCCCAGCTCGAGGAGGCGCTCGAGCTCGCTCCGATCGCCGCCGTCGAGGTGGCCCTCAACGAGCTCGACGACCGCGCCGTCCGGGGCGGCCTGGTCGAACGGTGCGCGGAGCTGGGGATCGCGGTGATCGCGCACTCTCCGCTGGGCGGTCCCCGCCGCGCCGGCGCGCTCGCCCGCCGCGCTCCGCTCGCCGAGCTCGCCCGCGCCCGCGGCGTGACGGCGGCCGAGATCGCGCTCGCCCGGCTGCTCGCGCTCGCGCCGAACGTGGTCCCGATTCCGGGCGCCACCCGCGCGGAGAACGCGCGCTCCGCCGCCCGTGCCGCCCGGCTCGAGCTGACCGTCGCCGAGCTCCCGGCGCTCCGGCCGGGGTCCGGCGCCGGTCCGGGCCGGCCGGCACCCGGGCCGGCGCCCGGGCCGGCGCCCGGGCCAGGGCCCTCGCCGGCGCCCCCGCCCGCGCGCGAGGGCGAGGTCGTGATCGCGATGGGGATCCCGGGCGCCGGCAAGACCCGGATCGCCGAGGAGTACCGCGCCCGCGGCTACGTCCGCCTGAACCGCGACGAGCGGGGCGGCGGCTTGCGCGCGCTGGCCGACGCGCTGGAGGGGGAGCTCGCGGGCGGGGCCACGCGCGTGGTGCTCGACAACACCTACCTGACCCGGGCGTCTCGCAGCCACGTGCTCGAAGCGGCCGCCCGGCACGGCCTCCGGGTGAGATGCGTGTGGCTGAGCACGCCGCTGGCCGAGGCGCAGGTCAACCTAGTCGAGCGCCTGCTCGAGCGCTTCGGAGCGCTCCCGACGCCCGAGGAGCTGCGGGGGGGCGGACCGGGCATCCTCACGCCCACGTCTCAGATGCGCACGCTGCGCGAGCTCGAGCCGCCCTCGGCGGACGAGGGCTTCGACGCGGTGGAGGTGGTGCCGTTCGAGCGGGCGCCCGGAATGGATCGGCGGGCGCGCCAAGGGGTGTTCGTGGCGGCGGCGGCGCTCGAGCACCCGGGTTGGGAGCGCGCGCTCGCCGGCGGGGCCGCGAGCGCGCCGCACCTCGTGTTCGACTGGAGGCCCGGCGCCGGGCCGGAGGAGCTCGAGCCGGCGGCGGCGCGGCTGGCGGCCTCGGTCTCGGGGCCCGTGGCGAGCGCGCTGTGCCCGCACGGCGGCGGGCCGCCGAGCTGTTGGTGCCGGCCGCCGCTGCCGGGGCTGCCATTGGCCTTCGCGCGCGAGCACGAGGTGGATCCGGCCCGCTCGATCCTCGTCGGTTGCCGCCCCGCCCACCGGACGCTGGCGGCGGCGCTGGGCGCGAGCTACGTCCCGGTGGCGTAGAACTCCCGAGCATGGCGGTGTCCGATGCTGTCGTCCTCGACGCCGGTGGACGCGAGTTGCGGGTGTCGAGCCCGGAACGGGTGATCTTCCCGGCCACCGAGCGCTCCTCCGAGCTCACCAAGCTCGACGTTGTCAGGTACTACCTGGCCGTCGAGGACGGGATCATGCGCGCGCTGTGCCGGCGCCCCACCACGCTCGAGCGCTGGCCCAAGGGCGTGTACCCGGGGCTCGTGCTCTCGACCCGCGAGCGCGGCGGCGGCGATGCCTTCTACCAGAAGCGCATTCCACGCGGCGCCCCCGACTACGTCCAGACCGCACAGATCCAGTTCCCCTCGGGCCGTTCCGCGGACGAGGTCTGCCCCACCGAGGTGGCGGTCGTGGGGTGGGCGGCGCAGATGGGCACGATCACGTTCCACCCGTGGCCGGTCCGGCGCGAGGACGTCGACCACCCGGACGAGCTCCGCCTCGACCTCGACCCGCAGCCCGGAACCGACTTCGCCGATGCGGTGGTGGTGGCGGCCGAGGCGCGCGCGCTGCTCGAGGAGCTCGGCTACGCCGGCTTTCCCAAGACCTCCGGTGGGCGCGGCGTCCACATCTACGTGCGGATCGAGCCGCGCTGGACGTTCACCGACGTCCGTCATGCGGCGATCGCCTTCGGCCGCGAGCTCGCGCGGCGGATGCCCGCCCAGGTCACCACGAGCTGGTGGAAGGAGCAGCGCGGGCGGCGCATCTTCGTCGACTACAACCAGAACGCCCGCGACCGGACGATCGCCTCCGCCTACAGCATCCGGCCCAAGCCCGGCGCGCCCGTGTCCGCGCCGTTGAGATGGGAGGAGCTCCCGGAGGTCGCGCCCGAGCAGTTCACGGTGGCCACGATGCCGGCGCGCTTCGCCGAGGTCGGTGACGTCCACGCCGCGATCGACGACCGTGCCCACACGCTCGAGCCCCTGCTCGACATGTACGCGCGCGACGAGGCCGAGGGGCTGGGCGATATGCCCTACCCGCCCGACTACCCCAAGATGCCCGGTGAGCCGAAGCGGGTACAGCCCTCCCGGGATCGGGATCGGGATCGGGAACGGGACTGACGCCCCGGGATCACGGGGCTTGAGGCAGCTTCACCGCGCCGCGCCGGGCCGGCGCCGACGGCGGCGGCACCACCGGGCCGATGTTCCCGTCCGGCGCCTCGTCGAGGTCAACGATCACCGGGGCGTGATCACTCGGACCCTTGCCCTTGCGCGCATGACGGTCGACCCACGCGGCGCGCACGCGGTCGGCCACCGGGTCACTGGCCAGCACCAGGTCGATCCGCATCCCGCAGTCCTGGTGGAACATGCCGGCGCGGTAGTCCCAGTAGGTGAAGACGCGGTCGGTCGGCCAGTGGTCGCGTACCACGTCGCGCAGCCCGAGGCCCATCAGATCGCTCAGCGCTGCCCGCTCGGGTGCCGTGACGTGGGTCTGCCCGACATAGGCCTCGGGGTCGAACACGTCGTCGTCGGCCGGCGCGATGTTCATGTCGCCGCACACCACCATGTCCTGCGGCTGCGCCGCCTCCAGCATCTCCCGGAGCGCGGCCAGCCACGCGAGCTTGTACTCGTAGTGCTCGGAGCCGGGGATCCGGCCGTTGGGCACGTACACCGAGACGACGCGGATCCCGCCGCACGTCGCCGAGACGGCCCTGGCCTCCGGGTGCGGAAACCCGGGCCCCCCAGGGATCCCCAGCACCACGTCCTCGAGCCCCACGCGGGAGATGACGGCCACCCCGTTCCATGTCGCCTCGCCGTGGAGCGCCAGCGCGTAACCCCGCTTCGCCAGCTCGTCCCCGAGCAGCTCGACGAACGCTTCGTCGGCCAGCTTCGTCTCCTGGAGGCAGACGACGTCGGGCTCGCGCTGATCGAGCCACGGGAGCAGCCGCGGCACGCGCTGCTTGACCGAGTTGACGTTCCAGGTGGCGATCCGCATCCGGCAACCGTAGCGAGCCGGCAGGCCCCGGGCTCAGGCGCCGGCCCGCGCCTGCGGCGGTCCGAGGGGCGGGCTCACTGCGCCACCGCGAGCACGAGCGCAGCGAGCAGCGGCGCGCCGATCGAGACCGCCACCGCCACCCAGATCAGCCACCTCACCAGCGGGTCTTCGGGTAGAACGCTCATTCCGCGCGATGCGGCCAACCGCCGGCGACGATCGCCCCGCATCCTCCTCCCCGCTCCAGCATGGCGGCCACTGTAAACCCTGTCCAGCGGCTCGGCAACGCTGACATCTCGTACAGTGCCGCCGATGGAGCACGTCGATCGCCCCAAGGTGGGGCTGGTGCTGGGTGCGGGGGGCGTCCTCGGCGGCGCCTGGCTGGTGGGCGCGTTGCACGCGATCGTTTCCGAGACGGGCTGGGACCCCGGCAGCGCGGAGTACATCGTCGGCACCTCGGCCGGATCGATGGTCGGCGCGCTCCTGGCGTGCGGTGTCTCGCCGGCGTACATGGTCTCGCGCCAGGGGGCGGTGCCACCGCCGAGACCGGACGGCGCTCCGCAGCGCCGCGCCCAAGGCAGTAGCTCGTCGGGGTCGGTCTTCCGGGTCGAGCGCGGCGGCCTGCCGTTCGGGCCGGGCTCCTGGCGGCTCGCCGCGGCGTCCCTGGCCCGTCCCTATCGTTACTCGCCGGCTGCGGTGGTCTCGGGGTGGCTGCCGCGCGGGCTCGTCTCGACCGAGCCGCTCAAGGACACGATCCGGCGCGCATGCCCGAGCGGCTGGGCGCCTCACCCCAACTACTGGGCGATGGCGGTGGACTACCAAACCGGGCGCCGCGTCGCCCTCGGCCGCGCCGGGTCCCCGCCCGCCGAGCTCCCGGACGCCGTGGCCGCGTCCTGCGCGATCCCCGGCTTCTACAAGCCGGTCGAGATCGGCGGGCGCCCGTATGTCGACGGCGGGGTGTACTCGCCCTCGAACCTCGACGTGCTGCGAGCCGAGCCGCTCGAGCTGGTGGTCGCGCTCAACCCGATGTCCTCGCTCGATGGCGGCGCGCCTCAGACCCTCGCCGAGCGAATGGCCTACCGGATGCGGGATGCCGCCGGCCGGCGCCTGGGCTCCGAGGCCAAGCGCCTGAGAGCCGCCGGCATCGAGGTCGTGCTGATCCAGCCGAGCATGCGCGACCTCGACGCCATGGGAAGCAACCTGATGAGCAGCCGTCGGCGCGCCCAGGTGCTCGAGGCTGCCGTTCGAAGCGTCGGCGAGCAGCTCCGCGAATCGCCGGAGGGCGCCCGGCTGTCGGGGCTGTCGGCCCCGCGCTACGCCACCACTGGGTGACGGTCGAGCAAGACCTCGTAGCGGTCGGTGATCGCGGGCCGGTTGCGGTCGACCGCCGCCTTGGTGACCACGGCCGCGCGCATCTCGCCGGCCAGCGCATCGCTGGCGTGCATGGCGGCGGCGGACTCCCAGTAGGTGACGGCAATCGCTCGACCGCCGGTGTAGTCGACTCCGGCCCACACGCCGAGGTAGCCCGGCTGCTGCTCCAGCCTCGGGAGATGCTGCTCGGTGAACTCGGCGAGCGTGGCCTTGATCCGCTCCGGCGGGAGCCCCGGGAAGGTGGTGACCCTGACGTGCATCGAAACCCCCTTTTTTGACGTTATACGCAGCCTAATCCCGCTCGATCGGCAAATCAAACCCCCGGTCAGGGTGGAGACCGATGGGATGCCGGGTACCCCTGGTGGATCGGCAGGCGCAGCACAGACGATCGGGACTGGTTCTCGGGCTGGTTCAGGGCGCCGGCCACGGCGCTCGACGGCCAGCGCCGGCGCGAGCTGCTCGAAGCGGCGGCCGCCCGCTCGCGGCGGGGCTCGCGCGGAGCGCTGGCCCGGCTGCGCGCCGGCCTGTGGCCGGTGGTTCAGATCGCCGTGGCGGCCTCGCTGGCCTGGCTGATCGCCGCCCGGCTGCTGGACGATCCGAATCCCTTCTTTGCCCCGGTGGCCGCGATCATGTCGCTCTCGCTGACCCGCGGCCAGCGCCTGCGCGGCTCGATCGAGCTGATCGTGGGCGTGGCGCTCGGCATCGGGCTGGGCGACCTGCTCACCCGCGAGATCGGGATCGGGGTCGGGCAGCTGGCCCTGACCGTGGGCCTGGCCACGTGTGCCGCCCTGGCGCTGGGAGCGGGGCAGATGCTGCTGACCGAGGCGGCGGTGTCGGCGGCCCTGGTGGCGACCGTTTCCCAGGGAACGCAGGGCTTTCCGCCCACCCGCCTGCTCGACGCGCTGGTGGGCGGCGCGGTGGCGCTCGTCTTCAGCCAGCTGCTGTTCCCGGTGAACGCGGTCAAGGTGCTGCGCGAGGCGACCGAGTCGATCCTCCAGGAGCTCTCGGACATCCTCGGCGCCGTCGCCTCCGCGCTCGAGCAGCGTGACCTCTCCGGGGCCGAGGACGCGCTCCTACAGGCGCATCGGACCAGCGACGACTGGAGCCGCTTCGAACAGGCGCTGGATGCCGCGCGCGAAGCTGCGCAGTATGCCCCCCGGCGCCGCAGGCAGCGGGAGCCCATGGGCGCCTACAGCGAAGCCGAGCTTCCGCTCGGGCTGATGATCCGCGACGTCCACGTCCTGGCTCGCGGCGCGGTGCGGGCGCTCACCCTCGACGACGAGGTCCCCCCGAACGTGATCGGCGCGCTGCACGACCTGGCCGGCGCCACCCGCGAGCTGACCAAGCGCTTGGCCGTCGACCAGAGCGGTGATGAGGTGCGAGACACCGCACTCGGCGCCGTCTCGGAGCTCGCCCGCGACGACGAGAACCTGTCGGCGAGCGTGCTCGTGGCCTACTCCCAGGCCACGGCAGCCGACGTGCTGCGTGCCCTGGGGATGGACCGGCGCGGAGCCCACGAGCGGGTGGGCGAGGCGGTGCGCGCGGGCGAGCGGTGACGCGGCCGCCGCGGGCTCAGCCCTCGTAGCGCGCGAGCAGCTGCGTAATGGCGTCGATGCCGAACTCGAGCGCCTCCACCGGAACGCGCTCGTCGGCGGCGTGGATCGTCTGCATGAAGCTGAACGAGGGATCGAGGCGCAGGGGCGTGAACCCATAGCTCTGGATCCCGCAGCGGGCGAACAGGCGGCCGTCGGTGACCGCCGGGAGCAGCATCGGGATCGGCGTCGATCCGGGGTCGAGCTCGCCGAGGATCTCGCCCAGGAGCGGGAAGAGGCCGTAGTCGACATCGTCCTCGGTCGGGTCGAAGGCCTGCACTTCGAGCTCGACGTCGGGCCCGACCACGTCGCGCAGCTCGTCGAGGAAGCCCTCGGGCTGTTGGCCGGGGAGGAGCCGGCCGTCGATCAGGACCGAGGCCTCGCTGGGGACCACGTTCTCCTTGGCGCCCGCTCGGACGACCGTGGGGACCGCCGTATTGCGGAGTAGCGGATCGAGCAGCGCGACGCTCTCGCCGGCGTGGTCGAGCACCAGGTTGATCAGCTCGGAGGGCACCACCTGACCTACGGGCAGGCGCGTGGCGGCGCTCACGAGCTGCCGGGCGGCGGCTCCGGCGGCGGACGGCAGGCTGCCGGCGATCTCGGCGATCATCTGCTGCACGACCGGGGTGAGATGCAGCGGCAGGCGATTCTCGTCGAGGTCGGCGAGCAGGCGGCCCAGCTTCGCGGTCGCGCCGCCGCGGGCCGGAATCGAGGCATGCCCGCCCGCCCCGCGCACCGTCGCCCTGACCTGGCAGGTCTGCTTCTCGGCCACCTGAATCGGATAGAAGCGGTGTCCCCCAAGGTGCATCGTGTAGCCGCCGAACTCGCCGATCGCGTGACGTACGCCGTCGAACAGCTCAGCCTCGTGCTCGACCAGGTACCGGGCGCCCGCGTTCGAGCCGCGCTCCTCGTCGCTCAGCGCCACGAACACGATGTCCCCGGCCGGCGCCGCGTCCCCGGCCGGCGCCGCGTCCTCGGCGGCGCAGGCGCGCAGGACGGCGCACAGCATCATCGCCACGCCGCCCTTCATGTCGAGCGCGCCTCGGCCCCACACCCAGCCATCTTCGATCTTGCCCTCGAATGGCGGCTCGCTCCACTCCGACGGCTCCGCGGG
Source organism: uncultured Solirubrobacterales bacterium (assembly GCA_963818675.1). Taxonomy (GTDB): domain Bacteria; phylum Actinomycetota; class Thermoleophilia; order Solirubrobacterales; family Solirubrobacteraceae; genus Palsa-465. The sequence goes on along the minus strand of CAWFTE010000002.1, from coordinate 3,015,186 downwards.
GACGACGTCCACGTGGCCCTGGAGCATCAGCGGCGGCGCCTGACCGCGGCCGCGCAGGCGAGCGATCAGGTTGGGCCGCTCCTCGTCGCAGGCGCGGATCGTCGTCTCAAGCCCCGCCTCGGACAGCAGGCCCTCGATGAATGCGATGCACTCCCGCTCGTTGCCGGGCGGGTTGCTGGTGTCGAAGCGGATCAGCCGAGCGAGCAGCTCGGCCGGGTTCTCAGTCGTCGTCGTAGAGCCCGTCGATCCGCTCTTGGAAGTTCTCGTAGACCTTGTTTCGCTTGACCTTCATGGTCGGCGTGACCTCGTCCTCGTCCTGGGACAGGGAGCGGTCGGCGATCGTGAACTTCTTGATCTGCTCGATCTTGGCGAACTCCTCGTTGGCCTCGTCGATCGCCTTCTGCGCGTCGTCCTCGTCGAGGTCGCCATCGGGCACGAGCAGAGCGACCAGATACGGGCGGTCGTCGCCGAAGACCACCGCGTGCTCGATGTTCGGGTGGTCGCTCAGCCGGTTCTCGATGTTCGAGGGCGTGATGTTCTTGCCGCTCGAGGTGACGATGATGTCCTTCATGCGCCCGGTGATCTTGAGGAAGCCATCGTCGTCGAGCTCGCCGAGGTCGCCCGTGTGGAACCAGCCGTCGTCGTCCAACGACTCCCGGGTGTCCTCCTCGCGGTTGCGGTAGCCGCGGAACACCTGCGGTCCCTTGACCAGGACCTCGTTGTCGTCGGTGGTCTTGATCTCGGTGTTCGGGATGGCCTTGCCCACCGTGCCGAAGCGGAAGTCGTCCATGGCGTTGACGGTGACCACGGCCGAGGTCTCGGTGGCGCCGTAGCCCTCGAGGATCAGCACGTCGCACGCGTAGAAGAACTCGAGCATCTCCTTGGCCACCGGCGCCGCGCCGGTCAGCGCCAGCTCGACGCGGCCGCCGAACAGCTCGCGGACGTTGGAGAGGATCTGCTTGTCGGCCAGCTCGTACTCGGCCTTCAGGACCGGACCCGGGTCCTCGCCCTTGCGCTCGTGCTCGCGCATCTTCAGCCCGACGTCGATCGCCTTGTCGAGCAGCTTGCCCTTGACCGCACCCTCGGCCTTGCTCTTGGCCTGCGCGTAGATCTTCTCGAAGATGCGCGGCACGGCCGGGAAGTGGGTCGGCTTGACCGCCTGCAGGTCATCGATCAGCTTGTCCTTGTCGCCCTGCCAGAAGGCGAGCGTGCCGCCGACGTCGATCGTGAGCATCTCGGTGATCCGGGTCAGCGCGTGGGCGAGCGGCAGGAAGACGAACACGATCGCCTCCTCCCCGAACTCGACGAGCTCCTCGAGCGCGTCCATGTCGGCCCGGTAGTTGGCGTGCGTGAGCTCGCACCCCTTGGGAGCGCCGGTGGTGCCCGATGTGTAGATGATCGTGAACAGGTCGTCACCGGAGATGTTCTCGATCCGGCGTTGGACCTCGTCCTCATCGACGTCGTTGCCCTTCGAGCGCAGCTCGTCGAGCGTGATCGCGCCTTCGGTCTCGCCCTCGAACAGGACCGCATGCTCGAGCTCGGTGTCGTCCCACACCTCGCGCACCTTCTCGAGCTGCTCGCTGTCCTCGCAGAAGATCAGCTTGGAGCCGGAGTCCGAGAGCACATGCTTGGCCTCCTCGGAGGAGGAGGTGTGGTACACCGGAACCACGACCGCGGCGGCACACAGGGCGCCGAAGTCGGCGATCACCCAGTCGGCCTTGGTGTCGGCCAAAATCGCCACCCGGTCGCCCGATTCGATGCCCAGGGCGATCAGGCCTCGGGCCACCTCGCGCACGTTGCCGACGAAGTCCCCGTAGGAGACCTCCTTCCAGTCGTCGCCATCCTTGTACTTCAGTGCCGTTCCATCGTGCTCGGCCGAGGCGAGCACCATCGCGGCGAGTGTCTCTTCACTCGTCGAGCTCTTGGTCGACGTACCGGATTCGCTCATGGCTGTGGTACTTCCCGGGCCCGAAGAGCACTAAGCGAGAGTTGGTCAATCCTCGCCATCCCAGTAGTCGAGTGGCTCGATGCGCGCCTTGATGCCAAGTCCGCGCAGAGAGACCTTGCGAGAGTCCGGATACCACGCGATGTCGTTCGGAACGCGAGTCCCCCAGGCGAGCAGGATGAGTCCCGACTCGCCGGCGATGAACTGATGGGCCACGCCGGTCGCCGGCGGCCGGGCGATCACGTGACCTGGACGCACCTCGTGGCGCTCGTCGCCCAGGCGCAGCGTCCCCGCGCCGGCCAGCACCACGAACATCTCCTCCTCGGCGCCGTGGCAATGGAACGGACAGCTCCGCGCGCCCGGCGCCACCGCGACGTGATTGATCCCGCTGAGCTGCGAGCCGGCTGCTGTCCCCAGCTCGCGCCATTGGCTGTCCACCGCGCCGTGGCGCATCGCATCGGGCGGTACGCCGTCGGTCGCGACGATCGTGGAGGGGCGCTCGGATTCGGGCTCGGGCAGGTCGAGCTCCCCCGCCTCCGCCTCGCGCTGGAACGGGCTCGGGCCGTCGGCCGGCAGCCAGCGCGGTCCCATCCACCACGCGTCTGCACGCGGCAACCACGTCATCCCGGTGTCGCTGCCGCTGGCGAACGCGAGCACGTCCAGTCCCTCGTTCCCGGCGACGATGGTGTGGGCCTCGGCGCTGCGGCGATGGATCAGGCAGTCGCCGGCGATCACGCGGTAGGTCTTGCCGTCCTGCCAGCTCAGCCCGCTCCCGGCGAGCACGTAGAAGATCTCCTCCTCATCGGCATGAACGTGCACCGGCATCGCGTGCTCGCCCGGGCCCATCCGATAGCGGCTCAGACCCGCCCGCGCCGCGCCGGCCGCGCGACCTAGCCGCTGGCGCTCACCCTGGAGCGGGCCTCGGTCGATCCGGGTCCACTCGACGTCGTCCCAGTGGGCGGGCATGCGCCCCGGAGACTAATGACGTCAGGTCAGGCGGGGGTCCCGGACGCTCTCGGTGAGCGAGCGGGCGGAGCGCCGAGCTCGCGCGCGCTCGCGCCACGGCCGCGCGCGCAGGCGCTCGAACGTGCTGATCGCCTCGGCGCGAACGGCTCCAGCCGGGTCGCCGTCGGGTGATGCCTCGGCCAGTTCGAGCGCCAGCACGGCGGCATCGAACGGCACCAGGGCGTCGGCCATGATCTGACGCGCCGCACCCCAATGCAGGCTCGCGGCCTCCTCGTCCCCGGCGCGCTTGGCCAGGTGAGCCTCAAGCCGGCGTAACTGGGCGGCCACGTACGGCGAGGTCTTGGGCGCGACGGGATCGTGCAGCGCGTCCAGGGCGGCGCGCAGCGGAGCGTCGTCCTCGCCCTCGACCAGGAGGTCGACGGCGAACGGAAGCCACGCCGGCCATTCGGCGTAATCGTCGGTTCCCGCCTCGAGCACGGCCGACAACGCTCGCTTTGGGTCGCGCTCGAGGTGCCCGAGCGCCACCGTGCGCACGCTGCGATAGTCGCTCTCCGAGGCGGCTCCGGAGCGGCCCTGACCGCGATCGAACCGTTCGATCACCGCTCGCGCCTGCGCCGGCTCGCCCCGGGCCAGGGCGACGAACACCCGTGGCCCGATCGTCATGCCGAGGTTGGTGGGGGTCGTGTCCGCGGGGACGCTCGCGATCGCCTCCAGCGCGTTGTCCCAGTCGCCCACGCAGAACAACATGCGCGCCAGGTGGACCGTGGCGTGCTCGTGATCGCCGCGGTTGGCGATTCGCTCAGCCGCCGCGACGGCTGTGGCGGCGGCATCGGCGGCTTCCGCGAAGCGGCCCAGCGCCGACAGCGTGATCGCGATGTTCCCGAGCGTCGAGGGCACGTCGGCTGGTGCGTGGCGTTCGCGGACGGCCAGCGCGGCGCGGAACTCTTCGAGCGCCTGCGCCGGACGACCGAGCCCGACGAGCGCCGAGGCGCGGCAGTTGAGGGCCAGTCCGAGCTCCGCGAATGCCCCGGCCTGCCTGGCCGCCCTGGCCGCCTCGCCGGCGATCACCTCGGCGGCGGCGCCGTCCCCACCCAGGTACAGGGCTCCGGCGAGCGCCGCGGCGGCCGCGGCGAACGCCGTGTCGGGCACCTCGTCCAGCGACTCGTGGAGCGTGCGCAGCGGCTCGATCAACTCGGCGGCGGGGCGCGTCCAGCGGTACGCGTAGAGCTCACGCGCGCGCAGTGCGAGCGCCTCGCGTGGCCGGCCGCTGGCCTCGTGCAACTCGCGCGCCGCCGCGTAGTGCCGCGCGGCGGCGGCTTGGTCGCCGTAGTGCTCCGCGCAGCGCGCCGCTTCGACGAGATGGCTCGCGCGCGCCTGTTCGTCCTCGTCTATCTCCACCGCCCGCTCGAACATCGTCTCGGCCTCGCGCAACGAGCCGATGCTCGCGGCACGCCGCGCCGCCGTGAGCAGCGTGGCCAGCGCTCGCTGGCGAATCGCGCGCGCGTCGGCGGCGTGGGGGTCGGCGTCGGCCGCGGCCAGCAGGTGACCGGCGAACGTGCCGGCCAGTTCGGGATCGGGCTCGAGCCGAGCCAGCCATTCGGCGGCGCGGAGGTGCCGCGCCTTGCGGTCGCCCTTCGACATGGTCCCCAGCGCGACGCGCTGGAGCTGCCGGTGCGAGAACGCGTACTGGCCTCGCTCGGGGGATCGGGCGTCGGTGGAGATGGTCAGGAACTGCTTGGTGACGAGCCCGTCTAGGCGGGCGCTCAGCGCGTCCTCGGACACGCCGGCCACGGCGGCCGCGCCGGTCGCCGTGAACCTCTGCCCGAGCACGGCCGCGTCGAGCAGGAGGTGGCGCTCGTCGGCGTCGAGCGCGTCGAGGCGGGCTGCGATCAGCGCGTGGATGCTCGGCGGCACCGCGAGATCGCTGACCGTGCCGACCACTCGGTAGTGCTCGGCGCCGCCCTCGGCCACCATCACGCCGCGATCGGCGAGCATGCGCAGCGACTCCACCGCGTAGAGCGGCACCCCGGCCGCGTTCTCCGTGACGTTGCGCACGAGCTCGGATGGGGCGCCGGCGACCGCGCGCTCGACCAGGGCCTCGACGTCGCGGGGATCGAGCGGGGCCAGCTCGAGCCGGGCTCCCCGCTCGCTGAGCGCATCGAGGCGCGGGTCGGGACGGCTGAACATGAGGATCAGGATCGGCGAGGCGGTGGCCCAGTCGGCGAGGTGGCCGATGAAGTCGAACAGGCCCTGGTCGGCCCAGTGGAGGTCCTCGAACACCAGGAGCACGGGGCTTCGCGTGGCCAGGCGCTCGAACAGCAACCGCCACGCCGAGAACAGCTCGCCGCGGTCGATGAGCTCGGACTCGTCGTCCAGGGCCAGCAGGCGGCGCAGCGCACGGTCGACCCGAACCCGGGTGGCGCTGTCATCGCCGAACACGTCGTCGAGAAGCGCGTCCAGCTTCGTCTGCTCGGCCGCTCGGGAATCGTCGATCGTGATCCGAGCCCGCATCCGCACCATGTCTGCCAATGCGCGGAACCCGATGCCCTGCCCGAAGCTCGAAGCCTGCCCTCGGTGCCAGAGCATGTTCGTGGCCAGCCCGTCGGCGTACTTCTCGAGCTCCCAGGCCAGGCGTGACTTTCCCAGACCAGCCTCCCCCAGGACCGTGACCAGCGCCAGCCCGGCTTCGGGCTCGAGCAGCCGGTCGATCGCGCCGCGCAGGACGTCGAGCTCGGCGGCGCGTCCCACGAACGGGAGCTCGAGCAGACCGCGACCCACGCCTCCGACCGCCGCCACGACCCGGACCGGGCGCCACGCGTGCACGGGCACGGACTTGCCCTTGACGGAATGGCTTCCGGCGTCTTCGTAGAGGATCGCCCGCTCGGTCACGAGCCGTGTCACGTTGTCGACGAGCACCGAGCCCGGGTCGGCGAGGCTCTGGAGCCGCGAGGCGGTGTTGACGGCGTCGCCGATCACCATCCCCTCGTGCACGCTCTCCACGTCGACCGCGGCCTCCCCGGTCAGCACCCCGGCGCGCAGTCGAAGCTCGATGCCGAGCCGGTCGCCCAGGTTGGTCACCGCGGCCACGAGATCCAGCGCCGCGCGCACCGCGCGCTCGGCGTCGTCCTCGCGCGCGACCGGGGCGCCCCACACCGCCATCACGGCATCGCCGATGAACTTCTGGATCGTCCCGCCGTACGCGGCCGTGATCCGGCGGGCCGCGGCGAAATAGTGCGAGAGCATCCCCCGCACGTCCTCGGCGTCACGGCTCTCGCTGAACGAGGTGAACCCGGTGATGTCCGCGAACAGGACGCAGACCAGGCGCCGCTCGACCGGAGAAGCCCCCGTGCCCCCGGCCGGCGAAGGCGCCAGCTGTCCCCGGCCAGCGAGGCGCCCGCGTCCCCGGCCGGGGAGGCGCCTGTGCCCTGCGATGCCGGGGCCGCGGGCGCGCCGGCGCCTTGCAGCGCCGCGCCGCATTCGTGGCAGAACCTCTGGTCCGCGCGAGCCGCGGGCTGCCCGCAGGCCGGGCAGCGCAGGGCCTGCGGCGCGCCGCACTGGCCGCAGAACTTCGCGCCGGGTGGGAGATCAGCCGAGCAGGCCGGGCAGGTCGAGCCCATCTGTGTACCGGGCGGGGGCCGAGGCGTGGCCGATCAGACGCGGCATGTCTCGGGCCTCAGGACCGGATGGCCGGACGCCCTGTCCGCCGCGTCGCGCGCGCTCCCCGGCGGCGGGCAACCTCCGCCCTGCCCGTCCAGGAACGGCAACGCCGCCTGATAGTCCTTGACCACCTTCGAGGAGCAGACGGACTGCGGGTTGTTGCCCGTCACCTCGCACACCTCGGCCGTGAGCACCTCGGCCGGCCCGGCGATCGCCTGCGCGGGGATGCTGTTCGGGTTCTTGAGCAAGCCGACGATCTGGGTCCACGAAAGGCCGCCGATCAGGTTTGGATCCACGGTCGAGTCGACCTTTACGAAGCTCCCGGCGACATCGATGAAAGGCGTAGTCAAGGACGGGTCGAACCGGTTCAGCAGCGCACGCTGCGAGGCGGACAGTGGCTGTAGGTGCGCGAACGCGAACCCGTGTCGCACGTTGCTCCACGCCTCGACCGGCACGAACGCGACGTACGGGCTCCGGTAGCTCGAGCCGTAGAAGGTGAGCGTGCGGACCGACGGACCGTCGGTGGTCAGCGACTGCATCAGGGACAGGTTCGAGAACGTCCCGAACTGCGAGAGGCCGGCGATCATCCCCCACCGCTCGACGGCACAGAATGGGCAGGCCTCCGAGCCGGCGAAGAAAAGCTCGGGCTTCCCATCGGAGGTGAGCGGCGGCTGACCGTGCATGATCATCGGGCCGGCCAGCGCGATCGTCTTGCTCCCGAGGGCGTTCTCGGCCGCCGCGGATAGGACGCTCGGCGGAATGCTCGTGACCGCCGCCGCCACGATCTGGTCCAGGGCAGCGTACGCCGACTTCCACGCTGTGGCGTAGGAGCGAACGGCGCCGGTGGCGTCCCCGTGGGCGCGGAGGCGGTCGCCGGCCGAGAGCGCGTTTCCGGCGGCCGCGAGCAGGTTGTGCGGGCCGCCCTTTGCCTGCTCGATTGCCCGGGCGGCGAGGCCGCGGCCGGCGCTGACGATCAGCGCGATGGCTCCGTTTGCGCTCGGTCTGAGCTTTTGCAGTGCGCGCAGCGCGGCGAGCGAGTCGGTGAAGACGGTGGTGCCGTACGACGGGGCGACCGCGTCGCGGCCGGTGAGCCACAGCTCAGGGTTCGTCGCCAGCGTCAACTCCCGGCTCGCCTGCGTCGAGAGCGTGTGGGCCTTGGCAAGGGCGCTCAGCAGGGCCTGGCGGGGCGGCGGCGACGCGGCCGCGGCTGCGGCTGCGTGCAGCAGGGCGCACACCAAAGCCAGCCCCAGCGACCGGCGGATCGTCGGCAGGGCCGAACGGCTCATCCGGCGCCTGCGCTCCCCGGCGGCGGGGGGGGCGGCGGAGCCGCGTGCGCCAGCCGCCGGGCGGCCGCGCGCACTCCGCGCGCCCGGCAGACCGCGCCCGGCTTGCCCTTGGTGACCCGGCACATGGCCGCCGTGAACAGGTTGGCCAGGCCATCGATGTGACGCGCGATGGGGTTGTGGGGATCGGCCAGGCTGCCGGCGATCTGCGACCAGGTCTTGTGGGCCAGCGCCCCCGGGTCGTAGCCCGAGTTCAAGAACGCGAAGGCGCCGCCCACGTCGAGCGCCGGCGTCTGCCCCAGAGGATCGAACTGATTCATGGCCGCGAGTTGCCGCGGCGTCGGATTCTCGAGGTTGTTTCCCTTCACGTCCTGGAACACGACCGTGCCGAGGCTGAGATAGGGGCTGTGGAAGGCGGCGTCGAGGAAGCTGAGCCCGTGCGTGTGCGGATAGCAGGGCGGGGTGGCGCCGGACAGGCTGCACGGGTCGTGCGTGAGCGTGCAGTAGTGGGTGCCGCTGTCGATCACCCTAAGCCCGGTCAGGGTGCCGAAGCGACTGAGCGCAACCGCCAGCGCCCAGCTGTTGGCGGCGCAGTGCGGGCACCAGGCCAGGTTCAGGGTCAGCACCTCCGGCTTGCCGTGGCTCCTCAGGTTCCGGTTCAGCTTGTACAGGCTGAAGACGTCCGGGCCGGCGAGCTTCCCGGCGCCGACCTGGTCGAGCGTGCTGGCCGGCACGTTCGTCACCTGCTGGACGATTTGCGCCGGCGCGGGAACTGAGCCGTCATTCCGGTGCCGAAGGGCTTGCGCGCTGCTGGCGGGCAGCGCGAACGCGGCCAGCGCCAAGAGCATCAGCCTCCGCACGACCTGCAAGTTACCTACGCGTACGGATCTATGCAAATGTCGCCCCCGCGCGCGCGGCACTGGGCGCGCCGCCCCGCGCGGCGCGCCCCTGGTCTCGCAGGCCTCTAGGCCTTGCGGCTGGCGTCGGCGACGCATCCGGCACTCGTCAGGTAAAGCGTCGTAGCGGCGGTGGACAACGAGGCCTGGCCGAGCGCCCCGTGTGCGCCCGACGGTCCGCCGGTGCCGACGAGGTAGTAGTAGGAGCCCGACGCAAACAGGACGTTCAGATCGACGCTGCGGCGCGACTGGATCCGCACTCCCCGCGCGCCCGGGATGCCCGGCACGGAGAACGTGGTGGCCTCGCCGCCCGCCGGATCGCGCAGGCGGCCGTACTGGTAGGCGAGCTCCTGGCTCGCGCCCGAGGCCGTCCGGTAGCGCTCGGCCACCGAGACTCCATCGGCCTGGAGCGGATACCGGCCGTGGAGCTGCTCATCGAAGCCACCGGCGAACCCGAGCGACCGCAGCCGCGCGGACTCCTGGCCCGGGGTCCGGGAGCCTTCGACCCGCGACCACTCCGCGGCGCTCGAGACGGGCGCCGAGTCCGCGGCCAGCATGAATCCCGGCAGCGCGCTCAGGGCGAGGACGCGCGCGCTCAGCGGCGGGCTCGCCGGAGTGCGCGTGGCGGCCGGGCTGCTGGTGCTCCCGAGCTGAGAGCCGCCGAGCAGCCCGAGTCCGAGGAGGCTCGCCGCGGCGCCAGCGGTGGCCACTCGCCGGCGCAGCGGCGAGTGAGGCGTTCGCGGCCGGGGGCCGAGCAGTGAGTCGGGCCGAGGGAAGGTCTGGGGCTGCCGGACGGTGAAGGACATCTGAAACTCCTTGTGATCCTCTGAGCGGGGGCCAGAGGGTGCGGGGCGGAAGGTGCTTCGTGATGACCGGAACGCTATGGACGGAGCGGGGCGCGCTCCACGCAGTCCGCGACACTCCGAACGTGCAATCGTGCACACTCGCGGGCGCGACCGTCCTGCCTCACACGAGCCCGCGCAGCCCGTCCAGGTTGCTGATCGTGATCTCGCGCCGCCGGGTCTCGATCCAGCCGAGCTCGCGGAGCAGGTGCAGCGACCGAGCCACGGCTTCGCGAGAGGCGCCGGCCCAGGCGCCGAGCTCGTCCTGAGAGAGCGCCAGCGTGATCCGCACGCCCGCGCCATGCGGCTCGCCGGCCTGCTCGGCCAGCTCGAGCAGGCGGCCCGCGATCCGCGCGGTGACATCGCGGGTGGCGAAATCGACGAGCTGGCGATCGGCTTCGGCGAGGAGCGCTGCCACGCGCTCGAACACGAGCGGCGCCACCCGTGCGTGGGCGACCACGAACTGCTGAAACTCGGCAGCGCGCAGCACGATCGCCTCGACCGGCTCCAGCGCGGTGACCGTCGCCGTGCGGGGACGGCGGGCGACCGCGGCGAGCTCGCCGACCAGCTCGCCGGCGGCGGGAAACCGCAGCACGACCTCACGCCCGCCGGCGCCGGTGACCGAGACCTTGACCCGGCCGGTGACGAGCGCGACGACCACGCCGGGATCGTCGCCCTCGTGGAACAGCGCCTCGCCCCGGCCGAAGCGCCGCACCCGTCCCGCCGCGCGAAACGCCGCCCGCTCGTCGTCGGTGAGCGCCGAGAGGAAATCGAGGGGATTGGGCTGCGCGTCCGGCACCGATCTCACCGCAGGTAATCGACCCAGGTGTGGTAGTCGCTGTAGGACCCGTAGTCGCCGCGCAGCCAGAGCAGGCTCATCGGGCCGCGGTCCCACCCGCGCGGAACCACCGGCCGCACGTTGTCGGTGCCGTCCGCCGGCACGACGACGGTGTGGCGCCAGTGATACCCGCGGTCGGCGGTGGTCCAGCGCTCCACGTCGAACCCGCCCCCGACCTGGCGCGACAGGTACACCACCCACGGCCGCGAGTGATCGAGCGCTATCCCCCCCGAGTACTCGTACTCGATCCCGCCCGGGCTGATGCTTCCGCCCGCGGCGGTGAGCAGGTGAGATGCCCATCCCGCCCCCGTCCAGTCTGCGTACCAGTACTGGTGATTCTGGTTGGAGGGGAAGGTCGCGTACACGATGATCGGGCGCCCGCTCGGGTCGAGCGCGACGTCCCAAACCCACGCCGGCACGCCGGTGGCGTGGGCGTTGTACACCAGGTCGGCCTGACCAGGAGAGATCGACCCTCGGCCCATCGGCGCGATCCGCCGACCGCCCGCGGTCCACAACGACCCGGCGCGGTACGCGGCGTAGTAGACGCTGGTGAGCACGTTGCGCGGGTGCCCGTCGGTGAACGCAAAGGCGATCCGATCCCGGCCGTTGGAGTCGACCTTCACGTACGGGCGCTGTCCCGGCACCGTGACCAGCTCGCGGGCCCGGCCCCAGCGGCCGTCCGGCGCTCGGGTGGCGTAGACCTCGCTCCAGTTGCCCCCGCGCCAGAACAGATACAGCTTGTTGCTCTCGCCCTCGAGCAACACCGGGTTGGGATAGGTGAACCCAAGCCCGCCCGGCACGTTCGTGGGCACGTGCTGCAACGGCCCCCAGGCCGAGATGTCTTCCGGGCGGAGCGTCGAGCGGTAATTCATCACGGTGCCGTTGTGCGCCGACCAGAACGCGGTCAACCGCTTGTCCGGCTCCACGAAGATCGAGGGCGCGCTGTGGTCGTCGTGGAACTCATAGCCGATCACGCTGGACTGCTTGACGCCGACCTGCGGGTCGAAGGCCCCCACGGTCACCTCCCCGGACCAGCCGAGCCAGCCGGCGAACACCTCCCGGAATTGACCGTGCACGTAAACGGCGCGGGGATCGCCGAACCAGCTCCAGGCGCCGCGGCCCCAGGTGCCGTACGCGGAGGCGGCCCGGCCGCGCGCCCAGACCGGGGTCACGGCCACGCTGACCGCCACGGCAGCCGCTACGGCCAACAGCGCGGCCACGAGCGCTCGCACGCCGAGCCTATGCATTCCAGCTTGGCTCCGACCCGTGCCTGACCAGCACTCGCGGGCGCCCGCCTGCCAGCGGCACCGTCTCGATCACGCCGTGGCTGGGCGCGCTGAGAAACCCGCCGCGCTCGACCAGCGCCCGCTGACCGTCGCGCGAGAGCCCGGCGCCCACGAGGCCGGCGGCCAAGCGTTCGGCGCGACCCGCCGGCAGCCCGAGCAACCACGCCTGGCTGGTGTCCTGACCCACGTACTCGGCCAGCAGCACCGTGCCGGCCTCGGAGAAGGCGATGGGCACCAGGCCGTCGCGCAGGGGCGGGATCGAAAGGTCGCTCAGCGCATGCCGGATGCCGCCGTCGCTCGTCGTGATCCACACCTGGTAGGCGGGCTCGGCATCGGCCCGCAGCCGCTCGTGGTCGAACGCGATCACCCCCGGCCCCCACAGCGGGTTCAGGCTTCGGCCGTCCCGCGTGATCTGTGCCAGGCCAGTGCCGTCCGCTCCGATCTCGTATATGTCCACCCGTGCGTTCAGCGCCGGCGACGTCGCGGAGGCGTAAGCGATGCGATCAGATCCATCCGGCGCGAAGCTCGCGCCGTAGATCTGCCCGCGCGCGAGGATCCGGTAGTCGTTCGTGGTCGTATCGATGACCGCGAGCCCGGAGGCGCGGTCGCTGACCGGGTTCGTGCTCGTCAGCGCAACGGCCAGGTAGCGTGAATCGGGAGAGAACGCCACGGCGGTCGCGGTCGCGGCCGGGCCGGCGAAGTACCGGCGCGGCGGCCCCCCGGCCGACGGATACACGAGCAGTCCTGACGCGCCGGAGGCCGCCACAAGCGCGCCATCGGGCGCGAGCAGCGGCTGCGAGCCGGGCCCCAGGCGGCGCGCATGCCGGCCATCGCTGTCGGCGAGCCACACGACCGGGGGTCCGCCGGCGGCCCCGGTGACGTACGCGAGGCCAAGACGAGGCGAGCCGGTCGCCCCGCGGGCCGCCGCCGTCGAGAGCCCCCCGAGTGCAAGTGCGAAGGCACAGACGAAGGCGAGCGGCGCGTGCCGGCGCCGCCTGGCGTGGAGCCACAGCACCGCCGAAACCTAGCCGCTCGCCCGGAACGATCAGTCGGCCGGAGCGGGCTGCACCTCGATCACGTCGAACTCGAGGTGCGGGCCGCGGTGGCGCGCGCGTGCGGCCACGGCGCCCTGGTTGCCCCGCTCCCGGCGCCCTACGTGCGCGACCAGCGCGACGAACACCACCAGCGCGACCGCGCTCACGGTTCCGTCGCCCAGCTTCAGGCCGCCGCCGGTCGGCTTGCTGAAGGCGTCGGCGAACGAGGCGCCCAGCGGGCGGGTGACGATGTAGGCAAACCAGAACGCGGCGATCGGGTTCATCACCCCGCGCGACCACGCCAGTGCCGGAATCGCGATGACCACGGCGAACAGCGCCGCCGAGGCCCAGAAGCCGAGGTGAAGCGTGTACGCGGTGAGGTCGCCCGCGGCCGTGCCGAGCGCGAACGTCCCGAGGACGGCGGCCCAGTAGAAGTACTCGCGGCGGCGCGTGTCGATGCTGTGGATCGAAAGCGTGCCCTCGCTGCGATACCACAGCGCGAACGTGGCGGCCACCATGACCGCGAACACGGGCGTGGTGACGCCGTAGCCGATTCCTGCCCCGTCCCTGATCCCATCCGCGGCCATGGTCCCGAACACGGCCACCATCATCACCGCGAACCAGTAGTGCGGAGCGCTGTAGCGCGGCTGGCGCAGCTGAAGGCGCAGCGCGACGACGAGTCCGAGAAGGCCCACGGCGGCGGCCAGCGGGACGCTCTGCTGGCCGAGAAAGTCCGACATGGCCTCACCCATACCGGTCGTCAGCAGTTTCAGCACCCAGAAGATCAGGGTGATCTCGGGCACCTTCACGAGGAGGGGCTCCAGGCGCTCGCGCCGGGAGGCAGATGGCGGTGTCATAGCTTCCTTGATCGGTTGGGCTAACGCTGGAGAGAACGGCAGCTGCGGGGCCTAGCTCGCACGCCTTTATGACTCTTAAGGGAGCGGATACACGGCGGTCGCGCACCCCTTGACTCCCTACCAACTAGTAGGTAAGGTCTGCGCATGATCTGCACCTTCACGGCCCGGCGTCTCGAGCCCGGGTCCTACGATGACTTCCGGGCCGCCTGGCAGCCGCCCAGCTCGCAGGCGCTGAGCAGGTGGAAGCGCATCTACCACGCCCGCGACGTGGACGACCCCGACGTGGTCATCTCGTTCGGCCTGTTCGATGGCACCGTCGAGCAACTGCGAGAGGCCCAGGCGGCACTCGGACGCCAGCCGCAGCTCGACCGGGTCGAGCCTCACATCCAGCAGGTCCTGCTCGACGGGTCCTACGAGGTCGTCGAGGAACTCGAGCCCTGAGCCGGAGCGCGAGCGGCGATCCCGCTGTTCGCCGCCCCATTACGTGATGCCGCCAGCAGCTCCTCGCGCGAGGCCAGCTTCACGCGGGGACGATCTTCGTCGCGGCCGCGGCTGACCTCTCGAGCGTCGATCGCACGCCACCCGCCGGCGCTCACCAGCGCCGGCTGGCGGGCCGCTATGAGCGCGTCGAGCTGCTCGCGCCGCGGGTGGGCCGGAGCCGGGAGGCCGCCGGCCTGAAGGTCCTCGACCAGGCAGCGGATCGTCTCCTCGGCGTCACGCTTGTTGGTGCCGAGGATGCCGGTGGGCCCGCGTTTGATCCATCCGACCGCGTACACGCCGGGCAGCCGGCCGCCGCCGGAATCGAGCACCCGGCCGCCCTCGTTGGGCAGCACGTAGTAGCGCTCGTCGAACGGGACGTCGGGCAGCGGCACGGCGCGGTAGCCGACCGAGCGCAGGACCAGACCGCAATCGATCGTCTCGACCGCCTCGTCCGCCGCTCTCGCACTGAGGACCCCGTCGTCGGCGCGCACGATCTCGTTGCGGCGGATGTCGATGCCCTCCACCCTGTCGCTTCCGCGAATCGCCACCGGCGAGCGCAGGAAGCGAAGCTCGATCCGCCGATCGGCGTGCAGCTCGCGGGGCGCCGCCGCGAACTGGTTCAGGAGCTGGACGTTCTTGCGCGCGGTGAAACTTCCCTCCTCGGTCAGCCATCGGCGCGATACCGGATCGAGCTCGAGCTCCTCGCGCCGGATATCGAGGGCCACGCCGGGCATGCGACCGAGCTCCCGCAGCTCGGCGCTCGTGAACGCCGCCTGCGCCGGGCCCCGCCGCCCGAGCACGATCACCTCCTCGACGCGGCTCTCGCGCAGCGCCCGGAGAGCGTGGTCGGCCACGTCCGTTCGCTCCAGCTCGCGCGGGCTCAGCGTCAGCATCCGCGCGACGTCCGCCGCGACGTTCCCGTTGCCGATCACGACCGCTCGCTTGACCGACAGATCGAACTCGAGCCCCCGGTAGTCGGGATGGCCGTTGTACCAGGCCACGAACTCGGTGGCCGGCCAGCTTCCGGGAAGGTCCTCGCCCGGGATGCCGAGCGATTTGTCGGTCTGAGCGCCGGTCGCGTACACCACGGCCGTGTAATGCGCCGTCAGCTCCGAATGCGAGACATCGACCCCCACCTCAACGTTGCCGAAGAAGCGGCAGCCGCGCTCGAGCGTCTGGCGCTCGAACGTGTCCTGGAGGCGCTTGATCTCCTGATGGTCCGGGGCCACCCCGCCGCGCAGCAGGCCCCACGGCGTGGGCAGTCGGTCGAACAGGTCGATCTCGACCTCCGGGTGGGCCCGGAGCAGGCACGCGGCGGCGAAGGCCCCGGCCGGGCCGGCGCCGACGACGGCGACCCGCGGCATGGTCCTCTCGATCATGCCGCGGTCCGCTCGACGGTGCCGCGCTCGGCGAAGAACTCCGCGTTCAAATCGAGCGCGTACTCGAACTTCTCGGGCACCTCGAATCCGGCGAAGATCGCGTCGACCGGACAGGCCTCCACGCAGGCGTCGCAGTCGATGCAAACCGCCGGATCGATATAGAGCTGCTCAGCCGACTCGAAGTCAGGCGAGCCCGGCTTCGGATGGATGCAGTCGACGGGGCAAACCTCGACGCAGGAGTCGTCTTTGATGCAGCTGCCGGCGATCACGTAGGTCATCGGTCAGAGCGTACATAATCTCGAAATCCGACCGAGATTTGCCTAAATGCGCCTGCGCCTGGCCACGCTCCGGGCGCCGGTACCGCTGTGCTTCGAACGCTGAGAGGCGAGATCCGCCACCTCTGCCCCGGCCGGATGTCCGGTGCATGTGAGGGCTTGCGCCACCGCGGCCTCCAGCGTCATGCTCCGGCCGCGCACGCGGTGTCGCTGGTGGGCCTCCTCGCCGAGCGTCCGCCGCAGCCCGCCCACGGTCTCCTCGAAGAACGGCTGCTCGTCGGGCTTGCGGTCGGCGCCGGCCCGTTCGCGTTCGGCGTCGGCTGCCCCGATCAGCTGGGCGCCCGTGGCGGCGTCACGTGCGGTGAGCGCGAATTGCGCCACGAGCTCCAGGCATTCAGCGGTCTGGAGGCGGTCGCCGAGCCCGGAGGAGAGCTCGAGCGCCTCTGAGAGCAGCGCCGCGCGGCGCGGATCCTCCGGTCGGCGAAACACCAGGACGCGCGCCAGCGCGCTCAGGGTGCCAGCGATGCGAATACGGTCTCCCGCCGCTCGTGCAAGCTCGACGCTCTCCTCGAACATCCGCAGCGCCTCGTCCAGCTCGTCCAACACGAAGTGCACGATCGCCATGTTCTGGCGCATCGCGCTCTGGCCGCGCACATCCCCCAGCTCGTCCCAGATCTCGGCCGCCTCGCCGTAGCGTGCGAGGGCGCCGTGGTTGTCCTTGGCGTACCACGCGAGCAGCCCGAGGTTCCCCAGCGCACGTGCCATCTGCCGGCGCTCGCCGCTCTGCCTGGCCGCCGCGAGCCCCTGCTCGAAGCACGCCCGAGCTCCCTCGAAGTCGTCGGTGGCTCCCGCCAGCACGCCGGCGGCGTTGAGCGCCTTGGCGCGCAGCGCCGCGTCGGCGTCGTCCGAGGCGGTCGCCGCCCGGAGCTGGTCGCGCATCTCGGCGGCGGCGACCCGGGCGAGCCAGTAGCGCCACAACGAGCCGCCGATCCGCAGCGCGATCTCGGGCTCACCCGCCGCCACCGCCCACGCCGAGGCGGCACGGAGGTTCTCCTGCTCGGCATCGAGCCGGCTGAACCATGCCCCTTGGTTCGGTCCCCCCTCGAGTTGCGGCTCCGCGACCTCCGCGAGCGCGGCGCACCACAGCGCGTGGCGGCGCCGGACCGAGTCGGCGTCGCGCAGCGCCGACAGTTGCTCGGTGGCGTACTCCCGAACCGTCTCGAGCATGGCGAACCGCTCACCGTCCCGGATCACCAGCGCGTGGTCGATGAGCGCGCCGAGCGGGTCGATGAGCGCGCCGAGCGGGTCGAGCAGCTCGACATCGGCCACCGCCTCGGCCGCTTCGAGCGGCCACCCGGCATGAAACACCGCGAGCTCCGCGAACAGCCGCTGCTCGGACTCGGCGAGGAGCTCGTAGCTCCACGCGATCGTGGCCCGTAGCGTGCGATGGCGTTCGGGTGCGTCTCTGCGTCCAGCGCTGAGGAGATCGAGCCGCCGCCCGATGCGCTCTAGGATCGCGCTCGGGGCGAGCACTCGGGTGCGCGTAGCGGCAAGCTCGATGGCCAGCGGAAGCCCGTCGATCCGGGCGCAGATGGCGGCGATGGCGTCCAGCTCGTCCGCGTCGGGCGAGAAGTCACGGTCGCGTTCGCGGACCCGGCGAACGAACAGCTCGACCGCCGGATCGCGGGGCAGCGGCGGCACCGGCAGCTCGTGCTCCCCGGCCACCCGCAAGGGAGCGCGGCTGGTGATCACCACTGTCACGCCGGGGGCGCGGCTCACCAGCGACGCCACGGCCGGAGCAGCGTCGAGCACCTGCTCGAAGTTGTCCAGGAAGAGCACGGCGGATGACCCTTCGAGCGCGCCCGCAACAGCCTGCTCGCTCGCGCCGTCGGCGCCGAGCGCCGCACCGATCGCCGGGAGGACTCGCGCGGGATCGGCGATCGCCGCGAGCTCGACGAAGCGGCTGCGCTCACCCACTCGCGTGGCGAGCTCGAGGGCCAGCCGCGTCTTGCCGATCCCGCCTGCCCCGGTGAGCGTGAGGATCCGAACGTCCGAAGCTTCGAGCATCGCGAGCGCGGCTTCGAGCTCGGTCTCCCGCCCCAGGATCGATGACGCCGGGCGCAGGAGCGGGGACGCTTCGAGCGGGCCCGGCGGCGACGCTTCGGGAGCGCCCGGTGGCGCCGCCCCTGGGCGGGCCGCGTCCGGCGCGGGCGGCGGGAGGGCGTCGAGCTGCTGAACGAGCTCGGGCGACTGCGCGAGGATCGCCGCCTCTAGGCGGACGAGCTCAGGAGAGGGTTCGAGCCCCAGGTCCTCGACCAGCACCGTCCGGGCGCGACGGAAGGCGTCGAGCGCATCGGCCTGGCGTCCGGCGCGATAGAGCGCGAGCATCAGCAGCCCGTGCATCCGCTCGTGGTAGGGATGCGCGGCGACCAGCGACTCGATCTCCGGAACGAGCGCCGCGGCGTCGCGCTGGGCCAGCTCGAGCTCGATCCGCTCCACCTGGACGACCGCGCGCAGGGCCTCCAGCCGGTCCGCCTCCGTCGCGCTCGGCCCCAGGAGCGTCACGTCGGCCAACGCAGGTCCCCGCCACAGCGCCAGCGCCTCCTTGAGGTCTTTCAGCGCGCCGGCTGAGTCGCCGTCTGAGCGCAGCCGGCGGGCCCGGGCGACGAGCGCATCGAACCGGGCGACGTCGAGCGCCTCCGGTTCGATCTGCATCGCGTAGCCGGTGGGACGGGTCGCGATCGGCTGCTCGGGGCCCAGCGCACGGCGCAGCTGGGAGACGTGGACCTGAAGCGCCTTGCTCGCGCGCGGCGGGGGATCCTCGCCCCACAGCTCGTCGATCAGGCGCTCCGCGCTCACCACATCGTGAGAAAGCTCGAGCAACAGAACGGCCAGCACGGCGCGCTGCTTGGCCGAGGGCAGCGTCAAGGTGCCGCCCCCGTTACGAATCATCAGCGGGCCGAGCACGCCGAATTCCATAACCCGTTAGGGCTACCCGGGGCGCTCGAACGTCACGCGCGCGGGCAGGCTGCCGGGCTCGGCGGGCCTTCCTGTCGCCTCAGGCGGGCTCGGCCACAGCGATGGCCTCGCCGCGCAGGCGCTCCGCGCGCCCAGCCACCGGCCGCCCCGCGAGCCTGAACGCCGCCAGTCCGAGACCGGCGGTAGCGAGCAGCAGAGATCCGCTCACGACATACAGCGCGCGCGGACCCACGGCGCTCAGAAGCCCCCCGGCGGCGACGAACGCGCCGGCGAAGCAGGCGCATTCGATGCTGTCCCGAAGCCCGAACACGCGGCCGAGCAGCTCCTCGCCCACGAGCTCCTGCATCAGTCGGATCTGTGGATGATTGATGAGGGCGTTGGCAAAGCCGGCGATCGCGAACGGAGCCAGCGCCCAGACGAGGCTGCCTGCCGCGCCGCTCGCCAGCATCGCCAGGCCGCTCGCGGCCACCCCGGCCAAAAAGTGGGTGCGCAGGACGCCGGCTCGGGACCCGAGCCGCGCGGCGTAGGCCGCACCCGCGACGAGTCCGACGCCGTAGAGCACGATCAGCGTCGAGAAGCCCGAGCTTCCAGCGTGCAGCGGCCCGATCGCGAGCAGCGGCTCGGCCACGTTGATCATCGCGGCGCACAGCACGGTCATCGCGCCGATAAGGATGAGCACGCCCACCGGCTGCTCGCCCTTGGCGTACCGGGCGCCCTCCTTTGCCTCTTGCCACGCCGAACGCCCGCGCTCCTGGCTCACGGCGCTGTCGCCATCGCGAGCCCGGCCGAGGGGCACGCCGCTCAGCAGCACCGCCGAGATCACGAACGTCGCGCCGTTCGCCAGCAGCAGCCATGTGGCCGGCCCGAAGATCAGCACGAGGCCGCACACCGCCGGGCCGAGCGTCATGCCTACGTTCTGAAGCGCTCCGTACAACGCGGTCGCGGCGGAACGCTGATCCGGCTCGACCAGCGTCGGCAGCGATGCATTGACGGCGGGACGGAAGAGCGCGGTGCCCACGCCGGCGAGCAGCGCCAGGGCGACGGTGGCCGCGAACGAGTCGATCAGCGCGAGGCCGACGAACGCGATCGCTCGGGTGAGCTCGGCGGCGATCGCCAGCCGTCGCCTGCAGTGGCGGTCGGCGAGCACGCCGAAGTACGGCGAGGCGAGCACCCCGGGCAAGAAGTCGGAAAGGAGCACGAGCGCCACGGCCCAGCTCGAATGAAGACGCTCGTACGCGATCAGCACGAGCGCCACATAGCTGGCGCCGGTCCCGAGCTGGGACTGGCCATGGGCGAAGAAGAATCGGCGAAGCTGGGAATTCCGTAGCAGTGAGAGCATCTTGGTTCGGTCGAGATCGGCTCGAGGGGTGAGTGCGGCGGTTGGCGAGAAGACGGGTGGGGGCCGGCGTTCCGGCCCCCGCCCGTCGTCGTGTCTACTTGCGCATGAACGGCATTTGAGCCCCCTGAGATCTGACTGAGTACGTATCAAGCACGTGCGTACGGCATGTCCCCCCCTTTGAGTGAATTTCGATCAGGCGCGGTGGAACGGCATCTCGCCTCCTCTCGTTCAGGTCCTGGATCAGTGGCGTACGAAGGGCATTTCGCCTCCTCTTTCGTCCTTGGCGAATCCATGGCCGGCAGTGTGCGGAGCCCCGGCTAAGCGCCGGTTTCACGGCGGTAAAGCGGCTCGGCACTACTCTCATGCCCCTGCGCGGTACACGCCTCGTCCCTCCGCCGGTCACGCGTCGCCTGATCCAGCTCTATGGGGGGCTCGTCCTGTTCGGGGTCAGCGACGCGATGCTGCTGATGGCGCGTCTGGGCGTCGATCCCTGGGACGTCCTCCATCAGGGGCTATCGCGCCGGCTCGGCCTGGGCGTGGGCACCTGGGCGATCCTGGTCGGCGTTCTGGTGATGCTGCTATGGATCCCCCTGCACCAGCGGCCGGGGGTGGGGACGCTCAGCAACGTGCTGGTGGTGGGCTCGGTGATCGACCTGGTGCTGGCGCTGATCCCGTCGGTCCACGGGCTGATGGCCCGCTACGCCGTGATGGTCTCCGGCGTGTTCCTGAACGGGATCGCCACCGGCGCCTACATCGGCGCGGGGCTGGGACCGGGACCGCGCGACGGCCTGATGGTCGGCCTCGCCGCGCGGGGACGCTCGATCAGGGTCGTACGGACATGCATCGAGCTGACGGTGCTCGTGACCGGCTGGCTGCTCGGCGGCACGGTCGGAATCGGGACCGTCGTCTACGCCGTCTGCATCGGTCCAATCGCCCACATCTTCATCCCCGCCCTGGCAATTCGGGGGGCCAACGAGCGGGCGCCCACCCGATAGCGCCGCGGCGATCAGGCGGTGGCGAAGCGCCCCACGGTCTGCTCCGGTCGTACCCCGCTGAGGTGCTCGCTCCAGATGCGAAAGTAAGCGAGCTCTTCGCGCGTCCGAATCGGAGGATCGAGCTGATCGGCCTGTTCGCGCAACTCCGCCTCGGTCACCAGCCGCTCCGCGGCCTCGGGGAGCACGGATGAGGCGCCGCTGCCATCGCCGAACTGGATCTTCTTCCGCCATAGGAGCTCATCGGGAAGCCAACCTCTGAACGCCTCGCGCAGGAGGCGCTTCTCGGGCACCCCCTCGCTCGCCACCTTCCAGGCCGCGGGCAGCCTGAGCACGAGCCTGATGACCTTACGGTCGAGGAACGGCACCCGCGCCTCCAGCCCGTGCGCCATCGTCGTGCGATCACATCGCTGAAGGTTGAGGTTTTGAAGTCCCTTCATGGTCCGGATCAGCTCCCCCTGGAGATCGCCCGGATCACCGAACTCCTGGTAGTAGCTGTAGCCGGCAAACAGCTCATCCGCTCCCTCTCCCGTGAGGACGACCTTGACGTGGCACGCGGTCATCTCGGCCAGCAGGTAGTTCGGCACTGCGCTGCGCACGAGCGAGGGATCGAAGTGCTCGATCGCGCGGACCACGGGGCCCACGGCCGCGAGCGCCTCCTCGGCCGTATACACGCGCTCGTGATGGTCGCTGCCGAGATAGTCCGCTGCCTTGCGAGCGGCCACCAGGTCCGGGCTTCCCTCCAGCCCCACGGCGAAGGTTGCTAGCCGCTCTCCCTCCCGGGCGTATTCCCGCGCGGCGATCGCCGCGACGAGGGTGGAGTCGAGACCACCGGATAGGAACACGCCCACGGGAACGTCGCCCATCATCTGCCGGCGCACCGATTCCACCAGGGCCTCCCTGGTCTCCTCGAGGTCCTGGGGCGAGGGCTCACGCCTCTCGCCGGTGCCGGGTTCGGCGGGAATCGCCTCGGCAAACTGCTCCAGGCCACCTTCCGGTGTCCAGAAATGCCCGGGAGGGAATGTCGTGATCGCGGGCCTCCACGCCGGATCGAACGCGAACATCTCCGAGGCAAACCGCACCTGATCCCCGTCGCGGGCCCAGTACAGCGGCTTGATGCCGACGGGATCGCGCGCGGCCACGAACGAGTCGCCGTCGGTCGTAGCCGACAACAACGCGTACATGCCCTCGAGCTCGCCGAGCGCAGCGGGACCCCATCGTTCCAGCAAGACGAGCGCGACCTCGTTATCGGACCGGGTGGCGTATTCGCCCTCACCCAATTCGCGCCGCACATCGCGGTGGTTGTAGATCTCGCCGTTACCGACCAGCCAGCGGCGTCCGTCGCGTGTGCGCAGTGGCTGATGACCTCCCGTGACGTCGACGATCGACAGCCGCCGATGCCCGAGCCAGCCTCCGGCGAAGTGCACCTCACCGGCGTCGTCGGGGCCCCGATGCTCGAGCCGCGCGAGCAACCGCTCATCTTCGCCCGGAGCTTCCGGACCGATCCGGCCGGCAATCCCGCACATCAGCTTGACCGATACCCACACGACCTCGGTCACTACCGCGCCGGTGCCGCGGGCTAAGCGGCCATGCGCTCGGAACCGGGCGAATCCAACCTGCCCGCCATCACTCGTTCGAAGGCGGCTACGACTTGGCCGTCGAACTGCCTCCCGGCGCAGGACCTCAGTTCCGCCAGCGCCTCGCTCGCGCTCATGGCCGTGCGGTACGGCCGCGTGGTGGTCATCGCGTCGAACGCGTCACACACGGCGATGATGCGCGCGCCGAGCGGGATCTGCTCGCCGATCAGCCCGTCGGGATAGCCGCCACCGGCCCAGCGTTCATGCGAGCTGCGCACGAGCGGGGCGACGTCGCCCAGGGAGACGGCCGAGGCGACGATCCGTTCGCCCACCAGCGTGTGGCCGCGCATGAACTCCCACTCCTGCGCATCCAGCGGCCCCGGCTTGTCCAGGATCGTGTCAGGTATGGCCAGCTTCCCGACGTCGTGCAGCTCTGCCGCGCGCCTGAGCGGGACAATCTCCGCGTTTGCCAGCCCCAGCTCGCGCGCGACGGCTTCGACCAGCTCAGCCACGTCGTCGTTGTGCTGACCGAGCTCGCGGTTGCGCTCGGCGAGCGCCCGGAGCAGTACGCGCTGGCTCTCGTTGGCGGCGTTCGGCCGCCGCCCGTCCTTGTGCTCGTACATGCGCGCGTCGGCCAACGTCATGGCCGACTCGACGTCCTGGACCTCACCGGGCAAGCTGACGAAGCCGTACGAGCACCCCACGGCGAAGCTCGACCCGTGTTCGTGCAGGCACTCCCCCGCGGCCGCCGCCACGCGTGCGCCACCCTCAGCCTCGGTGGCGACCACGCAGAACTCATCCCCGCCTATCCGGAACACACCCGCATCGGGGAGCGTCCGCCGCAACCGGGCGCTGAGACGCGCGAGAAGCGCGTCGCCCGCCTGGTGTCCGAACAGGTCGTTGTAGGCCTTGAACCCATCGAGGTCGTAGAAGGCGAGGATGAACGGCTCGACGGCCGCGACGGCCAGTCGCGCCTCCAATGCGATCTTCAACGCCCGTCGGTTACCCAGACCCGTCAGCGCATCGGTGAGCGCCTCCCGACGGCTTGCCCGCAGGAGCGTCAGGTTCTCCGAGAAGCTCAGTCCAAGCCGCACGATGACCGTGAGCAGGCACAGTGTTGCGAGCAGGTGGGCCTCGAATGCCAAGCGGACGTAGTGGTCGTAGAACTCCAGCCCAACACAGGCGACCGCGGCGAGTGCGGGTATCACGAACCCGCCCCAGCCGTCCGCGCGCACGGCGCGGCGCTGCAGCGGCGGCCGCCAGGCGGCAAGGGCGATGATCGCCATGCCGGCGGGCCAACCGACATCGAGGAGGCCGTTGGTGACGTACGTGTTGCTTGCCGACTGGACGAGATAGATCGAGTCCACGACCGTGAACAGGGCGAATCCGATCGCCAGCAGCAGCCAATCCCCGCGTAACTGCCAGCCGCTCAGCGCCAGTAGCGCGATCAGGATCCCGCACAGCAGAAGATCGGCCAGCGGATAGGCCAGGTTGGTCGCGACCGCCCACGGTGCGCCATGCGTATTCGACAGCACGGCGCCGAACACGAACGTCGCCCCAAACGCCGCCGCGGCGAGCGCGCCGATCAGCCCGTCCAGCCACAGGCCCGCGGATAGCCCACGCAGACGGGAGCGCAGCAGCAGGCCGATCCCGACGTAGGCGGCGGGGTAGAAGCCCAAGTACATCCCGTCCGCCGGCGAGGGAATCGGCACGCTGCTCGCGTTGACCCCGAAGGCGAGCGAGTAATACAGATCGCCCGCGCTGAACAGCAGCAGACCGGCGGTCACCGCCGCCCAGGCGGCGCGATCACGGCGGCGAACGATCACACGCGCGCCGCACAGCGCGACGGCCGCAAACTCGATGGCGTTGTAGAGGTAACCCCACCACGCGGCGGGCGGGAGGTGCGGCCATGCGACGCCGAGGGCGTTATGGGCGGTGAGCAATACCAGGGCAGCGGCGATCACCCCGGTCGCCCACTTCGCACCCATCGGCATACGCTCCCGCGCTCGTGACATGAGTACCTAATCGGCGCGGATTAGAGCCGCATTCAGGTTCTGACGCCTACCTCGGTTTGCCGCCAGCACCTCGAGCAGCATCTCGGCCGGCATTGGGCGGGCAAGGTGGTACCCCTGGGCGAAGCGGCATCTCAGGTCCTTCAAGCATTCGTATTGCGCCGCCGTCTCAATCCCCTCGGCGACGACATCGAGCTCGAGCACTCCGGCGAGGTGCAGTAGCGCGGCGACTATCTCCCGGTCGCGGCCCGCATGAGCGATCCCCTGTGCGAACGTGCGGTCGAGCTTGATCGCGTCGAGTGGGAACCTCTGGAGATAGCTGAGGGATGAGTAGCCCGTGCCGAAATCGTCGAGGATCAACCTCGGGCCAAGGCCCCGCATCGCCTCGAGCACGGAGATCGGGGAGTCGGTGTTCTCGATCAGAACGCTTTCGGTTATCTCCAATGCCAGCGAGGCGGGGTCGGCTCCAGACTCATCCAGAGCGGCGGCCAGGCTTTCCACGAACGACCCGTCCTCGATCTGCCGGGCCGAGACGTTTACTGACACGGTCAGCTCGGAGAACGGTGGCCCGGCCGCCTGCCACTCGGCGAGCTGGCGGCATGCATCCGAAATCACCCATTCGTCGATCCGCTTGATCAGCCCTGTCTCTTCGGCGAGTGGGATGAACTTGTCCGCGGACAGAAGGCCGTTGTCCGGATGGCGCCAGCGGATCAGCGCCTCCGCCCCGACGATCGACCCGTCGGCGACGCCGAAGATGGGCTGATAGAACAGGACGAGCTCGTCGCGCTCGAAAGCTTGGCGGAGATCCCGCTCCCGGCCCAGCCGCTCGAGTAGGCGCCCCCGCATCGCGTCGTCGAAGACCTCGAACCGGGCCCGCCCACGTGCTTTGGCGTGGTACATGGCCGCGTCCGCGTCCCGCACGAGCGAGTGCTGAGTGCTCCGGTCGCCGCTCATGGCGACGCCGATGCTTGCCGTGACGAAGAGCTCCTCATCGGCGATCTTGAACGGCTGGCTGAAGCGGGTTGCGATGCGCTTCGCGATGGCCTGAGCATCCTCCTCGGACCGGAGCCCTTCCGCCAGCAGCACGAACTCGTCCCCGCCGAACCGCGCGACCGTGTCGCTGGCCGGCCGATCGTCGGAGTCGCCGAGCCGGACGGCCTCGCGCAGCCGGCCGGCCACGAGCTGAAGCAGGTCGTCGCCGACGCGGTGGCCGAGCGTGTCGTTGATCAGCTTGAAGTTGTCGAGGTCGACGAACAGCACCCCCACCACGCTCTCATCGGAGCGCGAGCGGGTCAGCGCGTGGTCGAGCCGATCGAGCAGCAGCGTCCGGTTCGGAAGCCCGGTTAGCGCGTCGTGGAGGGCTTGGTGGGCGAGCTTCGCCTCGGCCGCGCGTCTGACCTCCGCCTCGCGCTCGGTGCGCTCGCGGGCCGCGCGCTCGCTTTCGATCAGCCGCAGCTGTTGCAGCGTGAGCGCCAGGACCCGCGCCATGCCTCGGATGACGCTGATGTCATCGTGGTCGAACGGAGCGCCGGGGGCTCCGGCGAGGATGAGGCAGCCCTCGTCGGGATCGCCCAACGACACGCACACCGCGTCGCACACGCCGACGCCGGGAACCGACACGGTCTTGGTCTCGCCGCGGGCGACCTCGGCGAGCTCCGCCTGGGGTACCTGCCCGGTGGCGAATCCCGTGGAGGCCATGACGACATCGGCCTGCACGAGCGCGGCGATCTCCGAATCGAGCGCCTCGGCGGCGCGCTCCACGGCGTCGCGCATCGCGGAGCGCTCATCCACGCAGGACGAGATCCCCGCCAGGAACTCGACCAGCTGCTGTGTGGACCAACTCGCCATCCGACCAGCCGTCAGCTCAGGGCCAACACGACGAGGGTCTGGTTGTGGAACCCGCCGGAGCCTCGGGTCCGTGCGATCTCCCCATAGGTGTAGAACCCGGCCACGGGACCGTTCGAGGCGGCCCCGAGACGATGGATCTCGTCCTGGATGCCCTCCTCACCCAAGACGCCCTTGCGGGCGATGCAGTCGAACGCGATCAACCCCAGCGGCGGCTGGCCGTCAAGCGATGCCAGCGCGTCCCGGCAAGCTGAATCGGTGGCGGCGATCACCGAGTCCGCGTCGCCCTCCATGAACCACGCCATCGCCGCGGGGGGAATCTCAGCGATGCAGCTGAGCGAGCGCCGCTCGAAGTCCGCGCCGCCCACGAAGCGAACTTGATCCTCGCCGTTGCGACGACCGAGGCCCAGGGGGTGCGTAAGGGCAAACCGGGTGAACGCCGCCGCGTCGGAGCGCGCGGACTCCGGCACCGACAGCCGATCGAGATAGACGTCCAGAGCGGGGCGCTCGTCGAGCTCGTACACGCAATTGCCGGCGCTGCGGGTAACCAGGACGGGCTCTCCGACTCGCCGCCAGCCGTGCCGTACTCCGATCCCGAGCGGAGCGTCCGAGCCGAGGGCGGCGGCTACCACGCTGTCGGTCATCACCTGGCCGCCGCTGAACTGAAGCGTGCGCGACATCTTGAGATCGTCGCCGGCACATCCGCCGACCAGCGGCACCCCGGCACCGAGCACGCTGCGGGCGCCGCGAACGATCTCCTGCTGGTTGCCGGCCAAGCCGTCCGTGAGCATGATCAGGACCCGATGCTCGCGCTCCTCCAGGTCCGCCATGCACGCCGCGGCGCATTCGCCGGCGCCGCGCAGATCCATCGACGCGCTGGTTGCCCTCCCCGTGGCCACCGAGAACCCCTCGCCGCCGAGTGCGACCACCACGACGCTCGCGTCGGACGCGCCTGTCGTCGCGATCTCGCCGGCCGTCGAGCAGCCGATCAGCGGCAGCCCATTTCCGCGCTCGTTGATTCCGTCGACCAGCTCCTGGACGTCGTAGCGCTCTGAGCAGAACGCGATCAGCAGCTTGCCGTCCTCGCCGACGATGGCACGGTCAGCGGCCTCGACTCCCGCGCTGCGGGGATCCTCGAGGCTGGACGATCCGACACCGAACCATCGCTTGGGCGGTCCAGACATTAAGGTCATACCGACCGTTATCGGCCACAGGCCGTAGCGTCGTGAGCCGGGCGGCCGAGCGCCGGACGCGCTTCAGATCGCCGGGCATCAGGCCGGCGCCGGCGGCCGGCGAATGCTCGAACACGTTCACCACCCGCAGTCCGTGCGGCTCAGCCGCGGTGTTGATCCCGATCCCGCCCAGGCCGGGTCTGCCCAGGGCCTGGTTGACCAGGACGGCGCCGCGGCTCTCGAAGAATCCCCCGCGTAGCGGCGAGGGCAAACTGCCGGAATGACCCCCCAACCAGATGCCGGCCAGCAGAATGATCACGGCCAGGGCAATCGCGCCGAGCCCCGCCAGTCCGCGCCTGACGGTGAGGTGGTTGGTGATCACGAGATCCCCCTCTCGTCGTACGAGGCCCGTACCGTGATGCTCGCCGGGCCGTTTTCTTACAGGGGCGCGCTGAGCCTACGGCCGCCCCGTGGCCTCACAACTCACAGACCGTCAGTCGTGTCTGCTCGCCGCTCGCCCGCGCTCACGAGCCGCGGCCACCTCCGCCGAGGGGGTCACGATCACCGGGCGATCGGCGTTCTGGAGGACGCCGTGCGAGACGCTGCCAAGGAAGACCGACTTGAACGCGCCCAGGCCGCGGGAGCCGATCAGGATCGCCGTGGCGCCGATCGCGTCGGCCTCGTTCAGGATCGCCTCGGCCGTGGTGGTCTCCTGCGAGCAGGTGCGTGGCTCGGCCTGGAGCCCGGCTTCGCGAGCGAGCCGAGCCCCCTCCGCGGCGAGCCCCTGAGAGTGCTCGAGGACAGCTTGGTCGATCGCCACGTGATCCTCCATCCCCGCCGCGGTCATCCCCCAGCCGGGATGCCGGCTCACGACCGCGATGTACGGCTGCCACACGGTCAGCACGGTCGCGGGTTGTCCCCGCAACAGCTCCCCGCCTCGTTCGATCGCCGATTTCGAATCCGGCGAACCGTCGTAACAGATCAGGATCATTCAATAAACCTGAAAGCCGCGGTTTGCGCCTTCACATGCCTCGCACGTGAGTTGGGAAAGTCTAGTCAACCGCGCACGACGACCACTCTGACCTTCCCGCTCAGCATCGACGCGGGGAGCCTCACCGTGGCACTCGTGCGCAGCGCGACCTTCGCCGTGCACGGCGGCGGCGCATGACCGCGAGTGACAGCCACGGGACACACCCACGCGTTGAGCGCGCCGCGGACACCGCGCGAGCGCTTGATGTGGAGGGTGCGCGCGCGCAACATCCTCGCGTGCATCACCGTCCCGTCACTCGCGTCGAGGGCGGCGGCCGGCCGGACGCCGATGTCCGCGATGGCGAGCACCGCGCCCTTCGAGTTGCGAAGCAGCGCCTGTCCCTCGCCGAGCTCCGCCGCTGCCGAGGAAGCGGAGGTCACCGGACCGACGTACTGGGCGGACCACACGACCGTTGTCCCGCCGGCGTTGGAGGCGGTCTCGCGCAACCGCAGGATGGCGCCGACGTCGGCGCTGGCGATTGTGTAACTGCTCGCCGAGCCGACCGCGACGCAGATGTTCGTGCAGCGCATCACCTCGACCACGTCGCCGGCGACCGAGGGGCCGCTCCAGGCGCCGCGTGTGATGCCCAGCGCGGTACCCACCCCCGCGCTTGGCGCGGAGACGATGGGCAGCGTCTTCCACCGGGGCGCGGCGGGTAGCACGACCCCGGATGGCGCGGAGCTGGCTGGGGTTGAGCCGTCGCTGTTGGTGGCCGTGACCACAACCACAAGCTCGTGCCCGACGTCCGCGGCCGCCGGCGTGTACAGACCGCTGGTCGCGCCGGGTATGTTCACGCACGCTGTTCCATTGGCCGCACAGCGCTGCCAGACGGTGCTGTAGGTGGTGTCAGCACTCGCCTCCCAGGCCGTCTGCGTCGCACCGAGTTGAACGCTCTGCTGGATGGGTGCGCCCTTGATGACCGGCAGATGGGTGGCGTACGGACGCAGCGAGCCGATCGGTGACGTCGGCTGCGAGGTGGCTGAGGCGCTACCCGACGTGTTGCTCGCGCTGACGCGAACCGCGAGCGTGAACCCTTCATCGCTCTGACCGAGCAGGTAGGTGGTGTCGGTCGCTCCCGCGATGTCCTGGCAGGCCTGGCCCACGCTGTCGCAGCGCTCCCACTGGTACGCGTAGGTGGGGTTGTTCGTCCACGACCCCGGCCTCGCGGTGAGCGTGTTGCCGCGCGCGGTGCTCCCGCTGATGCTTGGCAGAAGCTGATTCTGCGGCAGCGGCTGCGCCTGCACGGTCAGCGGCGAGCTCTGTGCGCTCGCGGCACGCCCGGGCGATGTCGCGTCGGCGACGAGAACGATGGTGTGGCTGTTTTCGGCGGCGGACAGCGTGTACGAGGTGCCGGTGCCGACCTGCGTGCAGTTCGAGGCCCCGCCGGCGTCGCAGCGCTCCCACACGTAGCTGATGCCGTCCAGCGGCACGCTCCACGACCCCGGGTTTGCGCTCAGCGTGGCCGGCACCTGCGGGTTGCCGCTGATGCTCGGCGGTACGGTGTTCGTCAGCGGCCGGCCGACGACCGTGCCGGTCAGGGCGCTGTTCACGGGCGTGGAAGTGCCGCCGCCGGAGCTCGCGCTCACGGCGACCGCCATCGCGTGGCCGACATCGTCACTGGAGAGCCTGTAGGTGGAGCCTGTGCCCACCGGGGTGCAGCTGGCGTCCGCGCCTGTGGACCCGGCCGAGCAGCGCAGCCATGAGTAGCTGAAGCCGGCGCCGTTGGTGTCCCACACGCCGCTGTCGGCGCTGAGCACGTAGCTGTCCATCAGCGTTCCACTCGGCGCGGCGGGCGGGGTCCGATTGACGGGCGGCTGCAACACCGTCGCGGTGGGCGCGGTGGTCGCGCTGACGCTGCCGTCCACGTTCGTGGCGGTGACCACGACCTGCACCGTACGGCCCACGTCCGCCGGCTGAAGCGTGTAGGTGGAGTCGGTCGCGCCGCTGATTGCCTGGTAGCCAGAACCTGGGGCGCTTCGCTGCCACTGGTAGGCGAAGCTCGCGCCGCTTGGCGTCCACAGGCCCGGATTGGCGGTCAGCGTGGCGGCCAGCCGGGGGGATCCGCTGATGCTCGGCGTCGCATTCGGGCTGTTCACCGGCGGGGCCGGCTGCACGGCGGGGGTGCCCGGGCTGGGCATGCTCACCATGCCGTCGGGGTTGGAGGCGGTCACGACCACGCGCACG
This sequence comes from uncultured Solirubrobacterales bacterium, assembly GCA_963818675.1. Taxonomy (GTDB): domain Bacteria; phylum Actinomycetota; class Thermoleophilia; order Solirubrobacterales; family Solirubrobacteraceae; genus Palsa-465. Next base: position 2,984,318 of record CAWFTE010000002.1, on the reverse strand, counting down.
TTCGCGTTCTCGTCCGTCGCGCTGAGCGCGTAGGCCGTGCCCGTGGCACCGCTGATGTCGCTCCAGGTCGCCCCTGAATTGCTCGAGCGCTGCCACTGGTATGCGTATGTGTTGCCCACGCCGGTCCAGCTGCCCTGTGTGAGGCTCAACGGTGCGGTGCGCTGTGCGGTGCCCGCGACGGCCGGCGGCGCGGTGTTCACCGGCGGCGCGCTCTGGACCACCTCGCTCGGCGTGCTGGCCATGCTCGCGCTTCCGTCGGGGTTGGTGGCGGTGACCAGGATGCGGAGCATCGCGCCCTCATCGGCCACCCCGAGGGTGTACGTCGCTCCGGTGGCGCCTGTCACGTCGGTCCATGTGCCTCCGCCGTCGGTGGAGCGTTGCCACTGGTCGGCGTAGCCGTTCCCTAAGCCATTCCAGGCTCCCTGGCCGATGACGGTCAGGACAGACGCGCGCACCGCGTTGCCACTGATCGTCGGCGGGGAGGTGCTGACCGGCGGCGTGCCTGTGACTTCGCCGGACGTCGGGGCGCTGGCTGCGCTAACGGTCGCGTCGGGGTTGGAGGCGATGACCGTGAGGCGGATGTAGCTGCCTTCGTCGGCCACGGTCAGCGTATAGCTCGGGGTCGTGGCGCCGCTGATGTTGCTCCAGGTGGCCCCGGAGTCGCTCGAGCGCTGCCACTGATCGCTGTAGCCGTTGCCGATGCCGCTCCACGAGCCCTGCGTGGAGGTGAGCGTGACCCCGCGCTGCGTGGCGCCGGCGATCGTCGGTGCGGTGGTGTTGATCGGCGGAGCGCTCGGAATCGTCTCGGTGGGCGGACTTGCGGCGAGGGCGACGCCGTCGGGGTTGGAGGCGGTGATGAGCAAGCGCACGCTATCGCCTTCATCCGCAGCGGCGACGGTGTAGCTGGAGTTGGTGGCGCCGTTGATATTCGTCCAGGTGTTGCCGTCGGCGGAGCGCTGCCACTGATAGGCGTAGATGTTGTCGAGGCCGTTCCAGGAGCCCCGCGCGGAGGTCAGGGTGGATGAGCGCTGCGCGGCGCCGGAGACGGTCGGCGGGGTGGCGTTGACCGGCGGCGCGCTCGGAATCGTTGCGCTCGCTGCGCTGGCCACGCTGATCGCCCCATCGGGGTTCGTCGCGGTGACGAGGACCCGCACGGAGCTGTGCTCGTCGGCCACACCGAGCGTGTACGTCGGGTTGGTGGCGCCGGCGATGTTGGTCCAGGTGCTGCCGTCGGTGGAGCGCTGCCATTGGGAGGCGTAGGCGTTGCCAATCCCGCTCCAGCTCCCCTGGCTCGCGCTGAGTGTGCTGTCGCGCTGATCTGCGCCGGAGATGACCGGAGCGCCGGTGTTGACGGGCGGGCTGCTTGCGACGGCGGACGTGGGAGTGGTGCTGACCGTCGCGGATCCGTCGGGGTTCGAGACGACGATCGCCAGACGTACCTGGTCGCCCTCATCGGCTGTGCTCGGCGTATAGGTTCCGCTCGTGGCGCCGGCGATGTCGCTCCAGGTGCCGCCGTCGGGCGAGCGCTGCCACTGATAGGCGTAGTTGTTGCCGATTCCGCTCCAGGAGCCTTGCGTCGAGGTCAGCGTGGAGCCCCGCTGCGGGCTGCCGGAGATGGTTGGCGCGCTCGTGTTGAACGGCGGCGCGCTCGGAATGGTCGCGGTGGTGGAGCTGGCCGCGCCGACGCTGCCGTCGGGGTTGGTCGCGGTGACGAGCAGGCGCACCTTGGCGTTCTCGTCCGCGACGGCGAGCGTGTATGTCGGGCCCGTGGCGCCGGGGATGTTGCTCCATGTGATGTCGTCTGTGGAACGCTGCCACTGGGAGGCGTAGGTATTGCCGAGCCCGCTCCAGGAGCCCTGCGTGGAGGTCAGCGTGTAGCCCCGCTGCGCGCTGCCGGAGATGGTTGGCGCGCTCGTGTTGAGCGGACGCGAGCTCGGGACCCTGGACGTGGGGTCGCTGGCTGCGCTCACGGTGCCGTCAGGATTCGAGGCGGTGACGAGCATGCGCAGGTCCGCGCCCTCGTCTGCGACCGCAATCACATACGAGGTGCTGGTGGCGCCGGGGATGTTGCTCCAGGTGTTGCCGTCGGTGGAGCGCTGCCACTGGGTGGCGTAGGTGTTGGCGAGCCCGCTCCAGCTTCCCGCCGTGGCGGACAGCGTCGCGTTGCGCTCGAGGACGCCGCTCAGGGTCGGCAGCGCGGTATTCACGGGCTCCGTCCCCCACACGGCGTTGCTCGGCTGCGTGTTTACGGTCACGCTCCCGTCGGGATTCGAGGCGGTGACCGCGAGGCGCACGGTGTCGCCCTCGTCTGCTGTGCTCGGCGTATAGGTTCCGCTCGTGGCGCCGGCGATGTCGCTCCAGGTGCTGCCGTCGGGCGAGCGCTGCCACTGATAGGCATAGCTGTTGCCGATGCCACCCCACGAGCCGGGACTGCCGGTCACGGTCGAGCCGCGCTGGGCGATCCCCGAGATGGTCGGCGGACCGGTGCTCACCGGGGGCGCACCGAGGATCGCGCTCGTGGGGGCGCTGGCGACCGCGGCGGCGGCGTCAGGGTTGCTGGCGGTCACGAGCACCCGCACCTCGGCACCCTCGTCGGCGAGGCCGAGGGTATAGGTCGAGCCGGTGGCGCCGGTCACATCGGACCACGTGTTCCCGCCGTCGGTCGAGCGCTGCCACTGGTCGGCGTAGGTGTTCCCGACCCCGCCCCACGTGCCGATGCTGGCCTGCAGCGTGTAGCTGCGCTTCGCAGTGCCCGTGATGCTGGGCGGGCTCTGTTCGACCGGGCCGGCGGCCTGCACCGTTGTGGTCGGGTCACTGGCCTGCACGATGGTGCCGTCGGGGTTGGTCGCGGTGACGACCACGCGCACAACCGCCCCCTCGTCGGCCACGCCCAGCGTGTAGGTCGGATCGGTGGCGCCCTCGATGTCGCTGAAGCCCTCTCCGAAGTCCTCCTGCCACTGGTAGGTGTAGGTGTTGTCGGGGCCGGTCCAGTTGCCCTGGGTGGCGGTCAGGGTGAACGAGCGCTGTGCCGCGCCGCTCAGCGCCGGCGCCACTGTGTTGGCCGGTGGCGCAGGCGAGACCGGATAGGTGGAGCTGCTGGCCTGTGTGGTGATCCCGTCCACGTTCGAGGCCGTGATGAGCACCCGGACGAAGTTCGCCTCGTCCGCGAGGCCGAGCGTGTAGGTGGCGGCGGTGGCGCCGGCGAGGTTCGTCCAGGTGGTCCCGTCCGGCGAGCGCTGCCACTGATAGGCGTATGTGTTGCCGACGCCGCCCCAGCTGCCGGCGGTGGCGCTCAGCGCGTAGGTTCGCTGCGCGGTTCCGGCCACCGTCGGGGGGGCGGTATTGACGGGCGGAGTCGAGCTGACGGGCCCGATCGACGGGCTCGTGGCGGACACCTTCCCATAGGGATTGATGGCCGTCACGACCGCGCGGATGTAGGAGCCCTCGTCCGGCACGCTCAGCGTGAAGCTCGAGCCGGTGGCGCCGCCGACGTTCGACCAGGTGCTGCCTCCATCGGTGGAGTGCTGCCACTGGTAGGCATAGGAGGCTCCGGCCGGGTTCCAGGTCGAGCTCACGTTCAGGACGTCGCCTCGGATGGGGCTGCCCGAGATGCTCGGCGCGCCGGTGTTGAAGGGAGCACCCGAGGCGATGGGGCCGACCGCGCTTGCGGTCGTGGTCGTCGAGCCCCAGTTGTCGATGGCGGTGACGCTCACCTCGAGCTCATCGCTGAGGTCAGCGGCCACCGGTGTGTAGCTTGCCGAGGTCGCCCCCGTGATGGGGTTCCAAGTGCTCCCGCCATTGGCGGAGCGCAGCCACTGGTAGGCGTAGGACGTGGCGGTGGGGCTCCACGTCCCCGTGGACACGCTGAGGGTCTGGCCCTGCTGCGGCGTGCCGGTGATCGCCGGCGGGACAGTGTTGGTCGGCGGAACCGCATTCGGGTCGGCGGTTGTGAACGAGTAGTCGTAGCCGTAGGCGGTTCCGGCGCTGTTCTGCGCCACCAAGCGGTAGTGGTACGTGGTGCTCGCAACGAGTCCGGTGAGCGCAGCGGTCGCGCTCGCCGGCGCCGAGCCGGCGCCGATGTCCACCGCCGGCGTCTGGTTCCCGTAGGAGGTGGTCGTGCCGTACTGCCAGTCGTACGTCGTGTCGAGCCTGTTCGCATAGACACCGCCCATCAGGCTGGCGGTATGCGGCGCGACGTTCTTCGCCGTGCTCGCGCCGATCCCGGGCGCGCCTGGAACGACATCGCCGGCGATCGAGCCGGCGCCGGTCGGCCCGTCATAGCCGACGCGGGCGTTGCAGATGTAGAGGATGTTCTGGGCGCAGCTGCCTGTGGAGCCGGTGGTGGGGTCGGTGAGCAGCGCGCTGTCCGTGTAGGCCCACTGAGGGGTGGTTCCGTTGACGCCGGTGACCCCCTCGTACGCCGCCACGAGCGGGGTGGCAAGGCTGGTTCCGCCGATCAGCAGCCAGCCGCCGTTGCCCGAGTCGTAGACGATCAGGCCGGTGTTCGGGTCCGCGTCCGCCGAGACGTCCGCGTAGGAGCGCCCGGTGCAGCCCGTGTCGGTCTGGTATGAGGGCTTGGGCTCGCTGGTGTCGCAGCCGGACCCTCCGCCCTCACCGTAGCTGTCGAGCGACCATGCAGACTCGCTGAAGCCGCGCTGGTTGGACCCGTCGTTGACGCTCGTGAGGCTGGTGCCGCCTGCTGCGGTCACGCCCGGATAAGCGGCGGGATAGGGGTCGTTACCGGGACCCAGGTAGCCGCTGTCACCGCTCGCCGCGATGACGGTGCTTCCCGGGAAGGAGCCGCCCCCGTAGCTCGCGCCGGTCCAGCTGTTGGAGATCTGGTTGGCGCCCAGGGCGCGACCCTCGGCGATGCCGGCATACATGTCGGCGTAGGAGTTCGTGGTCGTCTCGATGAGGATGATGTGGCAGTTCGGGCACAGCGCCGACACGGCGTCCAGGTCCAGCGACATCTCCCCTTCCCAGCCAGAGTCGGGGGCCGGCAGCGGCGAGCTCTGGCCGCTCTCGTTGACCTTACGGAAGCATCCGCTGGCGCTGGTGCACGCCGGGAGCCCAAACGTGCTGCGATACGTGGCCAGGTCGGACTCGGCGTTCGGGTCGTCGAAGGCATCGACGATCGCGACGGTGTCCGAGCCACCCGCGGTCTGCGAGAGGTAGGACAGGTCGTACGCCTGCTGGAGATATGCCGGCGTGCCCGCCTGCGGCGGGCCCGTCGGCGCTGAGCCGCCGCCGGCCGGCGCGATCGCCCGGGCGCCGCGCGGGAAGACCTGCGTGAACGTGGGCCGCGCGCCGCTGTGCGGGTGCACCTTTCCCCCGCTCGAGCGCAGCACGACCGCCTGCGCGGCGCACTGGGCCTGCGCCGGACCCGGCGGCGGGCACACGTCGCTTGCGCTCACCTGCGAGGGCGACAAGCCCGTCATCTGCGTGAGCGTCGCGGACAGGGCCTGCGCGCTCGGGACCGCCGACGCCTGGCCGGGTCCGGTGACGCTCAGCGGTGCCGTGGACGCCGCGGACGCCGCGGACGCCGCGGACGCCGCGGACGCCGCGGACGCCGCGGACGACGAGGACGCCGCCGACGCCGCCGACGCCGCGGGCGATCCAACGAGCAGAAACGCGGCGAACAGCAGAAGGACGGCGGCACCCGTCAAGGTGGCACGGCGCCCTTTTGCGTACCCCATGTGTCCCTCTATTGGAACGCGGCCGTTCCAAGACCATTTCCCGAGCCGCCGGTCGGCAGATATCCGACGATTTCGCCCCGTTCACGCAGAAACGGACTGCCGCGGCCGACGCTGAAGGGCGGGCGATGGCGCAAGGAGGAGACCCTCGTCCGAGGGCAGGGCTAGCCTCGCCCCGTGCTCAGACAGGCATGGCGGAAGCTGCTCCGACGATCTGCGATTTCTCGTGCAATCGCGGCACTTCTATTCCTCGCGGGCGTCTACCTTGTCGGGCTCCCGCTCATCTTCACCGTCTTCGCTCACGAGGCCGGAACGGGTCATCATGTGGGAAGACGCATCGCACTCACGGTTCTGTGGTTCGGCTGCGCAGTTCTGGTCGGGCTCGTCGCGACTGCAGGTGATGTCGCCGAGCTGCGACGAAGGATGCGTGAGGTCCGGCCGAGCGCGAGATTCGCTGGCGACCGCCGGGAGCTCGCGGCACTCGCAAGTATTGCGGCCTTACTTGAGCCTGGCATCACCGGGCTCTCGGAATCCTTCCACTTCAACGCGTTCATCATGGATGAACAGGGCTTTCTCGTGCCAGTCCTCGAGCGCGCTCCGTCCCCCTGGCAGCGCTGGGCGCCAGACCATGGAGTCGTGGGCATTGCCTGGTCGCATCCCCAAGCATTTGTTCGTGCCGTCGACGCAGAGACTGTCGATCCGGACCTACGTCTGTCGCCCGAGCAGCGGGAGAGATACGGCCACCTGACGTTTGTGGCGGGTCAGACCATCTTCGACGAGTACGAGAGGCAAACAGGAGTCCTCGCTGTCTCGTGCGACGATGGAAGCGACTTTGCGGAGGCAGGTGGGCCCGAGCGGTTCGAGGTGCTTGCTAGCGGTATCGGAATCCTGATCGGAGATGCCAGGCCCACCGATCTCTAAGCACGGAGAGAGTCCGAGCCGATAGCTACAATTGTCTCTATGGCCGCAGACGACCGCAGCGAAGACTTCCGGATCGCCAAGTTCCTGAGGCCTGTGTCCAGGGAGACACGGGAGCGCGCGGTCGAACGCGAGTTGGATCGTATCCGGCCGCAGTTTCGATTCAGCGATGCGGAGCTTCGGCGTTTGCGGCAGCCTCGGCGGAAGCGAATCGCGTAAGCCGAACCCTTGACGGCCCCTGGGCCGCTGCCCCGTCTACCGCGCGCTCACGACCTCCGACCCCTCGGTGCAATAGAGGATCACCGAGTAGACGCGGGTCGCGTCAGCGCTGAAGCGCGATTCGGCCGAGCAGGACCCCCCCGGCCACCGTGATCGCAGCGGCGAGGACGGTCAGACCGACCTTTGCTGAGCGAGAGCGGGCGAGCTCCCCACCCGGCGTGCGCTTGCTCACCGCAGGTGAGCTCGCACGTTTGCGCACCGCAGTCGAGCCCGCACGTTTGCGCACCGCAGTCGAGCTCGCACTCCGCCTATTGCTGGGAGCCTCCGCCCGGCGCTTCGCGCTCCTCGGCGTGCTCGCGCGCGTCGCCTCGGGTCCGCCGCCTGGACGGCTCCGCCGGCTGGGGCTCTTGTTCGGCGACGCGCGCTTGGAGGCGTTGTCTCTGGGTGTCGTCGTCCCGCGGGCCGCGGGTGTGCGCGCCGAGCTCCTAGCTGAGCTCGAGCTCGCTCGCTTCGCCGTGCCGTTGGCGCTCTCAGAGGAGCTTTGGCGCGGGCCGGAGCGTTTCGGCTTGGTGCTTCCTCGGCTCAGCGGCTGTCCTGAGCTCTTTGGTGCGCGTGCACCCGAGCTCTTGGTCGTCCGACGGGCGTGCGTGGAAGGTCGGCGGGGCGCTGCCTCGCGGTGGTCGCGTGAGGCCAGATCGGTCAGATCGATGAGCCCCAGCTCGGACACCGGCCGGAGCGGCATTACGCAGCCCTCCTGTGCGGAGCTGCGCTCGCCTTCCTCCGTGTCTTGATCTCGCCTGGAGCAGGAAAGCCCACGCGAGGCCAAAGCTCTTTCGCCAGCTGGTGAACGTCCGCTTGCGCTTCACGCGTCCCGCGGTCACGTCCGTCGAGCAGGATGAGCGGTACATCCTGGGTGATCGCAGTCCGCCACGCCGCGCGTGCCCGCAGCTCCGTCCGTGCCACCGGAAGCTTCAGGCGCCGTGCGAGCCGCCTGAGCGCGTCTCGGTTGAGCCGGTAACTCAGCTGCGAGTGGTCGCATTCGACTCTAACCAGGCTCTTTATGCGAACCTGCGCCCCCCTGCGGTTCAGCTTCTCGACGGTCTGCGTAAGCCTGCTCAGGCCCCGCAGCGCATTGCTATCTCCCATCTTTACCGGACAAACGATCTCGTCCGCCAGGAGCAGCGCCGACACCGTCAGCTCCCCCACGTTGGGGGGGCAGTCCATCAGCACGCGATCGTAATCCGCCAGAAGGGGCTCCAACGCGTCTTTGAGCTTGAACACTCCCATCGTCTCAGAGCGCAGCTGCGTATCAAGCGCCTCCGCCCGCTCATCGCAGGGCAGCAGATCGAGCCCGGGCGCGCCTAGCACGCCGTGCACCACCGCGTCCTGCGCCGGCACGGAATTTCGCGGTGCCAGCACATCGACGACCGTCACCTCGAGGTCAGTCGGATCGACACCGAAGGCGAACGTCAGGTTCGCCTGCTGATCGAGATCGACGAGCAAGGTCCGAAATCCGGCGTAGGCCCACTGCGAAGCCAGGCTGCCGGCGAGCGCGGTCTTGCCGGTTCCCCCTTTTTGCGCTGCGATCGCTGTCACTACGGCGCGCGTCATATCTATCAGCCGCTTTCGACACGGACCCCCGGAGTTCCTGCCCCACGAAGGTGACGCAGCCCTAAGCTGCTACCCGCGGTACCGATGGGATGTGCATGCCGCGATGAGAGCAGGTCTACCCGATGGTGGGGGAGGCGCGGAAGCGAGCTGCCGATCGGCCTTCCTCCCGGCTCGCTGGTGATCTTTGCAGGGCGGCGGTCGAAGGTAGGGTTACGCGGTGATCACGGGCGCGCACGCGATCATCTTCACGCGCGATCCGGAGGGCCTGCGCGCGTTCTTCCGGGACGTGCTCGGCTTCGCCTCGGTCGACGCCGGCGGGGGCTGGCTGGTCTTCGAGCTGCCGCCTGCGGAGCTCGCCGCGCACCCGACCGAAGCCGGCGGCCGGCATGAGCTGTACCTGATGTGCGACGACCTCGAGATGACGGTCGAGGAGCTAAAGGGAAGGGGGGTGGTGTTCACCCGCCCGGTCAGCGACGAAGGGTGGGGCCTGCTGACAGCGTTTGCCATTCCCGGCGGCGGCGAGCTGGCCCTTTACGAGCCGCGCCATCCCAGCCCGCTCGCACCGGGCGGGTGAGGAGCCGGGCTTGCGGCAGCCGCGCTTGCCTGGTCCTGCACCTTCGGGACGTCCAGCTAGCGCGCTGAGCGGCAGGCGTGCGATCTGGGGATGACGTAGGGCGTGTACATACGGGGACTCACCTCGCACCCATGAAGGGAATCGGCTCGAACGGATGGCCCGAGAGCAGGATCACAGCGATCAGTGCGATCAGCGCGACGAGGACCGAGACGGCCATCACGACGCCAATCGGACCCGCCTGGGGCCTCTCCAGCTTTTGCTGACCGCTCGAGCGCAGCCATGAGCGGTGCAGGCGTCGGTTCGGCGCGTGCGCGAGGCGCTGGTACTCGCGATCGCAGGAGCCGAGCAGGCGCGTGAGGACGATCGTGGTGAACAAGATCCCGGCGAGCAGCAGCGCGTAGGGACCGAGGCCCGGATGCGAGGAGTCAGTGACGTGAGCGGCGATCCACAGCCACGCGAGGGGTGAGGCGATCCACAGCGCGATGCTCAGCATCGCCATCGCGAGAATGAGCGCTCCCATCGCGAGGCGGCGAGCCGGTCGCCGCAAGCGACCGACGAGGGCGCGGGCCGGGAGGTGAGGCGAGGGAGCCCGGACGGGACGGGGCAGTGCGTGGGACGGGGTGTACCTGGTCATCGGGCCTCCCTCGAGGGGCTGTCGCTGTCGCGGGCTGGAAAGGGTCCGCAGGCAGATGATTTCCCGTGCTACTATTCTAAAACTAGTAACTACTTTCTGTGACGTAGTCCACAGTTCTATCGTAGGATCACTCGAATGGCACAACCCGAGTACCGCCAGTTCTGCGCTGTCGCGCGCGCTCTCGACGTGGTCGGCGAGCGCTGGACGCTCCTGATCGTCCGCGAGCTCCTGCTCGGTCCCCAGCGCTACACCGACCTGCTCACCGGGCTCGGCGAGGTCAGCCCCAACGTGCTAGCCGAGCGCCTGAAGAAGCTCGAGGGGTTTGGGATCGTCACCAAGCGCAAGCTGCCGCCGCCGGCCGCCTCGACGGTATACGAGCTGACACCGCTTGGGGCGGGGCTCACCCCGGTGGTGACGGAGCTGCTGCGGTGGGGCTTGAACTTCCTCACCGAGCGCCGCGCCGGCGAGGTTCCCCGCCTCGAGCACATGCTGATGGTGCTGCGCTTGGGCGCGGACTCGGAGGCGACCGTCGGGCTCGACGAGGCGTACGAGTTCCATGTCGAGGAGCACACCTTCCACGTGACCGCGGCTGACGGGGCCGTGGGCATCGAGGCGGGCCCGGCGAGCGAGCCGGCCGTGACGATCACGACCGACTTCGAGACCCTGGCAGCGATCGGCGCCGGCCGGACGGCGCCCAAGCAAGCGCTGGCCGAAGGCCGCCTCTCGCTGGACGGCGACCCGAGCGCGGCCGTCCGCGCCGGACAGGTCCTGAATCCTGGACGCGGCGGCACTGCTGCAACACCCAGAGCCGCGTAGGCGCGGGGGTGCGCTTCAGCGGCCGCACTTGACCTGCTCTTTGACCGCCTTTGCCGAACACGGTCTCGACGTCGGCTGCGATGGTCTGCTTGAACATCGCGATCACCACCCGGACGTGAGCGGTCGCTATCGCGTTGGCGATGTCTGGGTGGCCGCAACCGCCAGCGCCGACTCCGGGGGCCTATCGCCCACCCTATGGGTGCTTTGCGGAGCTGGCGTCTTGCTCTCGTAGCCAGGTGAGGACGTTCTCCTGGCGGGTGCCAAGGGAGCTGGCTGCATCGAGCGGGGTGCCTTCGGCGTAGTCGGGTACCCACTCGAGATCGGCTCCTTGGGCGAGTAGGTACTCGGCAGCGCGGCGTTGGCCGCCGGCGCACGCATGCCAGAACGCCTGTGAGACCTCGTCCCCTGTGTGCTGCCGCTCGGCGAGGAGTTGCTCTGTCCGTGCCAGCATCCCGAGCGCCGCTGCATGCCAAAGCTTCTCGACCTTGGCGCCTTTGGCGACCAGGAGCCGGGCGACGTGCCAACACGCGTAGCCGACGGCGTTATCCAGCGGGGAGCCAATCGATCCACCTGTTCGTTCGATGTCGGCGCCCCCGTCGATCAGCGCCACCGCCACCTCTAAGTCATCGGAGCTGGCCGCCCAGTGAAGCGGCGTCTCAGGGCGAGCGCCGCCAGTGTCATCGTTGGGGTCAGCGCCCGCCTCGAGCAGCACCGCCACCGCGGCCGGTGCATCCGGGAAGTACCCGGGCCAGTCGGCGGCGACGTGCAACGGAGTACGCCAGCCGCCCCCGAGACCTTTGCGGCCGATCATGCGAACCGACGCGAGCTCCGGTCGCTCACCGAGCAGCCGCCGAAGTCGGCCCAGGTCGCCACGGCGGATAACAGAGGTCATCTCGACGGCGACGGGATCCCCGTGAGGCAATGTCAACTTTGGCCCTGATCCCCCACGCGTATCGAGGTACGGCATCGCTGGCAACACTACGGCGTCGGCTCCGGACCGGGCCGCCTCATCGTCAAACGATCTGGAGGCGGTCTGCCGGCTTCCGCGCGATCGCTTCCGCCAAGCAACCGCCCCCATCCTGCGACCGCTTCGGCGACCCAGCGCACATTTCGGACCGAGCCGCGGCGCGGGCCCTCAAGGCCACTCGTGACGTGGCCCCCAACTTGTGACGTGGCCCCCCAGGGAGCGCATCAGCGATCTCCAGGAGGTGCTCGAGCACCGGACCGGGCGCTCGGCTCAAGTCCTGCGCGATCTCCTCGATCAGATCCGCCTCGACCTGTCACACCCGACGTCGGACGGCCGTTCTAGCGCGCAGTCACGAGCCTGGACACGCTCGCCCTAATCGAAACGCCCCCCGGCCACAAGGGCGCGGAGGGCGGTCGATTCTTTCTGAGGTGGAGACGGCGGGAATTGAACCCGCGTCCGCAGCCGCGTGAAAGGTGGCGTCTACGAGCGTAGCCGGCATTCTGTTCTCACCCTCGACTCGCCTGCCGGCGGGGTTGTCGAAGGCCAGCTCCGTTGGGAGTCCCCGGATCGGCTGGAGCGGGCCTCACCGGGCTAGCCTGCTGGTGACCCGACCCTTCGGCGCAGGCGAACAAAGGGCGGGATTGACGCTCGGCTACTGACTAAGCAGCGAGACCGAGGTCAAAGTTGTGGAGATCAGCAGTCTGATCCGCACTTATTTTGTTCCCGGTGTTTAACGAGGCCTCCGGGACCTCGACTCGCAACCACCCCCACGAACCGACCACGTCGAAGCCTGTCGTCCCCGGGGGTATTCCAGCTCTATCGAGTATAGCCGCGAGGCGCCTTTAGCCGAGGGCGGCCCGCCTCGTCGCATGAAGGGTCCGACCCCCCGCCGGCGAACTGAAAAACATCCTAAGAGCGGGCGGATCCGCTCCCGCACGCTGCCAGAATGAGCGGTATGGAACCACGGACACCCTGGCTGCCGGCACCGACGCCGGCCCCGGCGGTGCTGACTCAGCCCCAGCCCCCGGCCACCAAGCCCGAGCCGCTCGGGCTCGAGTCGCTGTACGGGCGTCCGGCTCCGCACGATCAGGGCCGCCTGTACGGGCGCTCGGCCCCACGCGATCAGGGCCGCCGGCCGTCCTGGTTCAAGCGCCGGATCGGGCCGATCCTGGCGGCGATCGTGGCCCTGCTGGCCAAGCTGAAGACGCTGCTGCTGCTCCTCCCCAAGCTGAAGGTGCTGACGACCGCCGGCACGATGCTGGTCTCGATCGCGGCGTACTCGCTGATCTGGGGCTGGCAGTTCGCGGCCGGATTCGTGGCGCTGCTGCTTGTACACGAGATGGGCCATGTGATCGCGCTCCGCCGCGAGGGGATCCGCGCGAGCGCGCCGATGTTCATCCCGTTCCTGGGCGCGGTGATCAGCGCCCGCTCGCTGGGCGACAACGCGACCACCGAGGCGCGGGTCGGCCTGGCCGGGCCAGTCCTGGGCAGCATCGGCGCGGCGGCGTGCATCCTAGTCTGGCAGGCCACCGGCAACGACCTTTGGCGCGCCCTCGCCTACACCGGATTTCTGATCAATCTGTTCAACCTGCTGCCGGTGCTGCCGCTCGACGGCGGCCGCGCGATGGCCGCGATGGCGCCCTGGATGTGGCTCCTCGGGTTCGTGGCGCTGATCCCGCTCCTGTTCGTGTTCCCCAACCCGATCTTCCTGATCATCCTGGTGGTCGCGGGCCTGGAGACCCGCCGGCGCTGGAAGCTCCGCCGAGCGGGCGGGCGACAGCAGGCGAGCTACTACCGGGTCAGGCCGGTGGACCGCGCGCTGATCGCCGCGGTGTACCTGGGCCTCATCGCCCTGCTCGTGATCGGGATGAGCGCGACGGTCCTTCCGCGGACGCTCTAGCGAAACTCGCTAGACGCGCGGCGGGGGACGGCGCATCGCGCGCGTCTCGTCGTAGGCGGGGTCGCTGTGCGCTGGGCCGCGGCGCGTCCACCAGAACTCGTAGAACAGCGCCAGCACGAGCCCGACGAGGCCGACGATGAACAGCACGGTGCCGGCGGTCTGGATGTCAAATCCGCTGACTGTCGCCGTGACGGCCCACTTCAGGATCGCGCCGATCGCGATCAGCACAATTGCCGAACCAACGGTCATGGGCCATGCCTACCCGCCACATCCGCGATATATCCCTGGGCCGGCCGACGCCTCCTACCGCCGCGCCTCCCGCAACTCGCGCTGCACGTCGCGCGCCATCTCACGCTTGCGGATCGACTCTCGCTTGTCGTAGAGATCCTTGCCGCGGGCTAGCGCGAGCTCGATCTTGGCCCGCGACCGGGCCCCCGAAAAGTAGATCCGGGTCGGCACGAGCGTGAGCCCGCGCTCGCGGATGCTGCCGACCAGCCGGTCGATCTCGGAGCGGTGCAGGAGCAGCTTGCGCGGGCGCTCGGGATCGTGGTTCTCGCGCGAGGCGGGACCATAGGGCGGGATGTACAGCCCGATCAGCCACACCTCACCTTCGCGGATCGTGGCGTAGGAGTCCTTGAGCTGGGCCTTGCCCTCGCGCAGGGACTTGACCTCCGTCCCGGTCAGCACCAGGCCGCATTCGTACTTCTCGAGCAGGTGGAAGCGGTACGACGCCTGGCGGTTCGTGGCCACGTCGCCGGCGCTCGCCCGCCGCTTCGCTCCCTTGGCCATCAGGACCTCACTCCTCCTCTTCCTGCTCCTCGGAGGCGGAAGCCGGGTAAAGGTCGACCCTCCCCCGCGGCGAGTCGATCCGCCCGACGCGCACCGACACCGGATCGCCCAGCCGCATCGCGCGGCCACTGTGGGCGCCCACCAGCATGGTCCCGAGCTCGTTCAGCTCCCACCAATCGCCGCGCATCCGCCGCACCGGCAGCAGCCCCTCGAAATCGCCGGCCCCTACGCCCCCACCGAAGGCCACGAAGGCGCCGACCCCGGCCAGCCCCACCACCTCGCCCTCGAACACCGCATCGGCTCCGGACTCGAACAGCGCCTGCTCGAGCAGGAAGCATCGCGCCACGTCGTCGGCGTCGCGCTCGATCGTCATCGCCTCGCGCTCGCGCGCCGAGCACAGCGGCCCGGCGCCCGCCACCCAAGACGCCTCCGGCGCCGCCACCTCGCCGCCCATCGTCGACAGCAGCGCCCGGTGGCAGATCAAATCCGGATAGCGCCGGATCGGCGAAGTGAAATGGCAGTAGCGCGGCGACTGCAACCCGGCATGGCCGAGGTTGCGGTGGTCGTAGTAGGCCTGCTTCAAGGAGCGGAGCACCAGCCCGGTGAACGCTCGCCGCCCCCGGCCGCCATGCGATACGACCCAGCGGTCGACCAACGCGGAGGCCTCACCCACCGTGTCGGCCGCCTGCTGCGGCGTCATGTGGCCGCCGGGCGCCGGTGGCGTCGGAACTCCGAGCGAGGCCAGCTTCTCGAGCAGCTGCTCGACCGAGGCCCCGTCCGGACGCTCGTGGACCCGATAGAGCGCCGGCACCCGCATCGATTCGAGCCGCGCCGCCACCTGCTCGTTGGCCGCGATCATCAGGTGCTCGATCAGCCGGTGCGACTCGGTCTGCGCCGAGGCCTCCACCGCCGCTACGTTCCCGGCCCCGTCGAACGTGAACTCAGGCTCCGGCGCGTCGACCACGATCGCCGACGCGGCCGCCCGCCGCGCCGCCAGCGCACCGGCGGCGGCGCGCGCGGCGGCCAGCGGCTCGCCCCAGGGCTCCGCGGCGCGCTCAACCCCATCGAACACGCGATCGACCCGGTCGTAGTCCAGCCGCTCGTCGGAGCGGATCACCGAACGGTGAAATGCGGCGCGCGCCACCCGGTCCCCGGCGATCACCATCTCGACCGTGACGGCCAGCCGATCCTGCCCCGGGACCAGCGAGCAGGCGTGGTTCGAGAGGGCTGCCGGGAGCATCGGCTCGACCGCCCCTGGCACGTACACGCTGGTCCCTCGGCGGTAGGCCTCACGGTCGACGAGCGATCGCGGCGGCACGTAGGCCGCCACGTCAGCGATGTGCACCCACACCCTCCACGACCCGTCCTCCAATGACTCGGCGGAGATCGCGTCATCGAAGTCCCGCGCCGACACGGGATCGATCGTGAACGTGGGCAGCGAGCGCAGGTCCCGGCGCCCCTGCGCGTCGAACGCCTCGCCCGCGACCCGCGCCTCGTGCTCGACCGCCGGATCGAACTCCCGGCGCAGCCCCCGGTCGAGCATCAGCCCCTCGATCACGTCGCGCGCGACATCGGGGCGCCCGATTCGCCGGGCCACGGTCGCCCGCCGCGCGCCCCGTCCGTTCCGGGCCGACGGCGCGCGCACCACCACCAGGTCGCCGACCGCCACGCCGCGGTCGCGGCTCACCACCAACCTCGGCCCCCGCTCGAACAGCGGCTCGGCCACCAGGAACTTCCCGCGCCGCTCGAGCACGGCGACGCGGGGCCCCCCGGCGGCCCGCTCCGAAGCCGTCGCGCTCACAGGACCCGAGCGGCGACCGTTCGCTCGGCCGCCAGCATCGCCTCGTCCGCCGAGGTGCGCGGATTGTCGAGCGCGTAGACGTTGGGCTTTATCCCCGCACCCTCGCGGACGCCGCCGCCACCCAGGTTGCGCCCACTCGGCGTGAAGTACTCGCCAACCGTGATGTCGAGCGCGCCGCCGTTCGGCAGCGGCTCGATCTCCTGAAAGACCCCCTTGCCGTAGGTGTGGGTCCCGACCACGAGCGCACGCTTACGGTCCTGCAATGCGCCCGTGACGATCTCCGCCGCCGAGGCCGTCCCCCGGTCGACCAGGACCACCATCGGGATCGTGGTGGGAATCGCGCCGCCCTTGGCCAGGTAGACCTGGCGCGGCTGGCTGCGACCGGCCGTGGAGACGATCGTCCCGTCGGGGATGAAGATGCTGGCCACGTTCACTGCCTCGTCGAGCAGGCCACCGCCATTCTCGCGGAGGTCGAGGATCAGTCCGCGCGCCCCCGCGTGCAGCGCCTTCTCCACGTTGCTGCGCAGCTCGCTCCCCGCACCCTGGGTGAAGCTGGTCAGCGTCACGTCGCCGAGCTTGATCCCGTGGTAGGTGACGATGCTCTCACTCGCCACGGGGACGACGAGGTCGGCGCGGACGACCGAGAGCACCAGCCGCCTGGGCCCTCGCAACACGGTCAGCGTCACGCGCGTGCCGGCCCGGCCCTGGATCAGCGTCGAGCCGAAGCTCGCGGGACGGTCGGCTAGCGACGCAGAGCCGACGGCCGCGATCACGTCAGCACGCTGGATGCCCGCCCGCGCCGCCGGCGACCCAGGGAACACGTCGACCACCTGAAGCCCGCGCGAGACCACGACCACGTCGATCCCGATCCCGCTCAGGTGCGGGTTGGTGACGTTCATGAACGACTTGTACGACGACGGGGTGTAGTAGTGGGAGTAGGGGTCGTCGAGGCTGGCCACCATCGCCCCGAGGCCCTTGTTGACCAGCGAGGCACGGTTGAGGGGGCGGTAGTAATCGCGAGTCAGCAGGTCGAGGACCTCGCTCGTCAGCTGGCCACCGGACTGGTCGACGAGGGCGTTTCGTAGCGGCGCCGGGAGCGCGCTGGGATGGCCGCCCCACAGGATCCCGAGCAGCAGCACGACCAGCCCCGCCAGGACGAGCGGGGCGATCGGCCGGCGTTCACGGCGGCGTGGGCGCATCTTCTCCGCAGAGTAGCCGGGGCGCCCGCCAGGCGGCCCACCCCGGAACCTGGGCCCCGGCTGAGAGCTCAGACGCGCAGGAAACGGCGCAGCGACAGGCCCGAGCCGATCGCCGAGACCACCACGGCCGCACCGACCAGTACCGCCACGAGCGCCGAGAAGGCGATCGTGCGCGGGGCGGCGATCAGCGTCCAGTTGTTGGCCAGCGGGTCGAGCAGCGCCACCTTGGTCACCCCGAGCAGCGCGATCGCCAGCACGGAGCCGGCCGCGCCCACGATCGTTCCCTCGATCACGAACGGCCAGCGGATGAACCAGTCGGTCGCGCCGACCAGCTTCATCACCTCGACCTCGCGCCGCCGCGCGAACAGCGACAGGCGGATCGTGTTCGCGATCAGGAGGATCGACGCGAGTGTCAGCAGCACCGCCAGCACCGCCGCGGTGATCGTCACCAGGTTCGTCACCTCGAGGATCTTGCGCGTGTCGGTCTTCTTGTTGGACACGCTCTGGATCGCCGGGTCGATCGGAGTGCCACCGCCCGTACCCGGACTCAGCGCGCTGCGCACCGCCAGCACGTTGCCGGGATGGTCGGGGATGACGTGGAAGGTGTCGGGCAGCGGGTTGGTGCCCAGCAGCGCGTAGGCCTGCGGATCCTGCTTGGACTGCTGGGTGTAGGCCGAGGCCTTCGACACGAACTCCACCGAGCCCACGTGCGCCACCGCCTCCAGCTCGCCCCGCACCCGCGAGTCGTCGGCCGCCGTGGCCGAGCTCTTCATGTACACGTCGACCATCACACGGCTGCGCACGCTGTTGGCCGCGCCATTGGTCGCCTGGACGATCGGGATGAACACGCCGAGCACCAGCATGGTCACGAGCACGGTGGCGAGCGCGGCAAAGCTGGGCGCGGCGTTGCGACGCATTGCGCGCATCGCCTCTCGCAGGAAGAACGCGATGCGCACGCTCACACCCCCGCGGGGCGGCCGGCGGGTCCGCGCATCCGCTGCGCGAACTCACGTGTGGATTCGTCGCGCGTATAGGACCCGGCTGCTTCGTCACGGACGATCCGGCCGTGCGAGAGCTCGATCACGCGCCGGCGCATCTTGTCCACCATCGCCTGGTCGTGGGTGGCCACAAGCACGGTCGTGCCGGTGCGGTTGATCCGGTAGAGCAGGCGCATGATGTCGATGCTCGTCTCCGGATCGAGGTTCCCCGTCGGCTCGTCGGCCAGCAGCAGCGGCGGATGGTTGACGAACGCACGCGCGATCGACACGCGCTGCTGCTCGCCGCCCGAGAGCTGGTCCGGATAGTTGTGCAGCTTGGTCGACAGCCCCGTGAGACGCAGGATGTCGGGCACCTTCTGCCGGATCTCCTTGCGCGTGCCCCCGGTCACCTGGAGCGCGTACGCGACGTTGTCGTGGACGGTGCGGCTCGGCAGGAGCTTGAAGTCCTGGAAGACGACGCCGAGGTTGCGGCGGTAGAGCGGGACCCGCTTGCGCGTCACCAGCGCGAGATCCTTGCCGGCGACGCGGATGATCCCCTCGCTCGGCTCGAGCTCCTTGATCAGCAGGCGCATCAGCGTTGACTTGCCCGATCCGGTAGCGCCGACGAGGAACACGAAATCCTCGCGATCGATCGAGAATGTGGCCTGCTCGAGCCCGATGTCGCCGCTCGTATAGCGCATGCTCACGCCGCGGAACTCGATGACCGGATGCGACGCAGGACGGGGAGCCGGGCGGTGCGCGGCGTCGGCCGCGACCGGAGCGACTCGCCGGGTCCGTGGATGAGATTGTGTTCTAGCCATAGCCGGCGGCCACAGTAGCGGGCAGATCGCCTGAGGCCGAGCCCGGAGGGCCCTCTGCAACGGGATTTGCAGGCATTTGCCGAGGGAGGATCGGGCCACGCCGCTCCGACGGCTTGCGGCGCGAACCGAACGGCTACCTTTGAGGGCAATGACTTCGGTGAGCGAGACCATCCTCTCCAACGGCCTGCCCGTGTACCAGGTCGCGACTGAAGGGACGCGCGCAACGACGATCCTGGTGGCGTTCGACGCCGGTGCCCGCACCGAGCGCCCCGAGGAGAACGGCATGGCCCATTTCCTCGAGCACCTGGTGTTCAAGGGTGGCGAGAAGTACCCGACCTATCGGGACGTCAACGAGGCGGCGGAACGGATCGGCGCCGTGCTCAACGCCTACACGAGCCACGACCTGGTCGCGTTCCACATCACCGCGCGGGCCGAGCGCGCGCGCGAGGCCGCGGATCTGCTCACCGACTTCGTGGGGCGCCCGCGGCTGGACGCGGGCGAGCTCGACCGCGAGCGCGGCGTGGTCGTCCAGGAGATCGCCCGCGCCAACGATCAGCCGGCCACCATGGCCGAGCACCTGATCGACGAGGCCGCCTTTGGCGACCATCCGCTCGGGCGGCCCGTGCTGGGTCCGGCCGAGCACATTCGCGACACCTTCACGCGCGACGGGATCATTGCGTTCCGCGCCCGGCGCTGGGCCCCCGAGCGCGGCGGCGCGTTCGTCGTCGGCAACCTGAGCGCGTTTCAGAACGGCAGCCTCGAGGAGCTGTTCGGTCGCTTCCAGTCGCGCCCCGCCCCCGACCCGTACGAGCCCGCGCCGGCCCCCGAGCCGCGCGTGCTGGTGCGCGAGCGCGACTCCAACCAGTCCCACCTGCGTATGTCGTATCGCCCGCGCATCGACACCTCCGATCCGCGCCAACGCGCCGCCCTGGCCATCTACTCGACCCTGCTCGGCGGCTCGATGGGCTCCCGGCTGTTCGACGAGATCCGCGAGCAGCGCGGGCTAGCCTATTCGGTGTACTCGGCCGCGCACGCCTACGCGGACGTCCCGGTGCTCCAGCTCTCGGCCGGCCTGCAATCGGACAAGTGCATCGAGGCCTACCAGCGGATGCGCGAGATCGTCGCCGAGCTGCGCGCGCAAGGTCCGACCGACGAGGAGGTCGAACGTGCGCGGGCATATGCGGCCGGCGCCCGGGCGATCGCGTTCGAGAACAGCGGGGCCGTGGCCCGCCACGCCGCGCAGCAGCGAATCCTGTTCGGAGAGGAGATCGATCCCGACCGTACGATCGAGCTGCTCGACGAGGTCACCGCCGACGAGGTCAAGGATGTCGCTGCCGGAATCGCCGACCGGCTGGCGGTCGCGTGCGTGGGCCCGCATACCGCAGAGGAGCTTGCGTCGGCCTGAGACGGGGGAGCCTGATCGGCCTCCTGCTCGCGCTCCTGCTCGCGAGCTGCGGCGGTAGCGCCCACCGGTCGAAGCCGAGTGCCGTGGCGGACTCGATCCCGCCCGTGGTCACCTCCGAGCACAAGCCGTCCGTCACTGTCGCGGCGCCCACTCCGCTCACACCGCTCGAGTCCAAGCTGACCGGCGCGTTCGGAAAGGCAGGGCCGAACTCGGGCGGCCAGGTCTACGACCTGAGCGCGCAGAGCTCCGTTTTCGACCTGCGCGCGACGATCCGGCGCCCGCCGGCATCGGTCGAGAAGCTTTACACGACGGTGGCGGCGCTGAGCGACCTGGGATCGCAGACCACTTTCCAGACCGCGATCCTCGGCGCAGGTCACATGGGGCCGCGCGGCGTGTGGTTAGGCAACCTCTATCTGCGAGGCGGCGGCGACCCCACCTTCGGCGATGGCACGTTCAACCAGGTGTGGAATCACGGCTACGGCCCCACTCCAGTGCAGCTCGTCGACCAGCTCAAGGCGCGAGGCATACACGTGATCAGCGGCGATGTGTTCGGCGACGAGTCATTGTTCGATACCGCGCGCGGAGGGCCCGCGACCAATTACCTGCCTGATGTGGGCGACTTCGGCGGGCAGCTGAGCGCGCTCAGCTACGACCACGGCTCCACCTCCGGGCGTCTGTCACCCGCCCAGTTCGCGGTCAACGAGTTGGTGATGACGATGCGCGCGGAGCACATCGCCGCCAAGAGCGCGCCAGCGACCGCGGTGACGCCGCCGAACGCCCAGCCGCTCGCGGTCGTCTCCTCCCCGCCGCTCGCCACGTTGGTGAACCTGATGGACGTCCCGTCCGACGATCTGTTCGCGGAGATGCTGACCAAGCAGCTCGGGGTGCGCTTCGGCGGAGGCGCGGGCACGATCGTCGCCGGCGCCAAGGTGATCGCCTCGGCGATCGCCACCTATGGCCTTCACCCCGTGATCGTCGACGGCTCGGGCCTGTCGCGCGCAGATGGCACCTCCCCGGCGGAGGTGGTCTCGCTGCTGCGCCGGCTCTGGCGCACGCGCACCGGCGACGAGCTCGCCGCCGCCTTGCCGCTGGTCGGCGTCAGCGGGACCGTGCAGAGCATCGGCGTGCACACGCCCGCACAGGGGCGGTGCATCGCCAAGACCGGCACGCTCAACGATGTCACCAACCTCGCCGGTTACTGCACCAACCACATCGGGCACGTGCTGGCCTTCGCGCTGTTCATCGACGGTCCCCCGAACTTCGTCGCGATGAAGCTTCTGGGACAGATGGTGGGCGCGATTGCCAAATGAAGCTGCACAGCACCTTGCGTGAGACCCCGATCAACCGCGACAATCGCGGCGTGGAGTCGGCCCCAGGGCTCAACTGGCGCGAGCTGCGCAGGTACATGAGCCGAGTTGACGACCGCTGGCCGATCGAGACCGCGATGCTCGGCGGCGCGCGTGTCGCCGACGAGCGTGGCGCGCTGGCGCAGCGCGAGCGAGGCTCGGAGTACGTGCTCGTTCTCGTCTCGCCGGCGTGGGACGGGATGCCGTGGCTCGAGCGCGTCTACCACGCCGGCGCGCTGTGGGATGCGCTGGAGATGGGCGCGCCCGCCGACGTGCACTGCTACACGCCCCCCGAGTTCGAGCGCAAGCGGGCTTCGCTGCGCGTGGTGCGCGAGGCGGTGGAGCAAGGACTCGACCTGCTGGCCGAGGTCCATCCGGCGGCTTAGATCGCCACCATCCGCTCGATCGGCACCCGCGCGCGGTCCGCCACCTCCGCGGGCACCTTCACCTCGTGCACGCGGTCGCGCAGCGCGTCGCGCAGCTTGGGCAGCGTGATCATCTTCATGAAGCGGCAGTGGGCGGCCTCGTTGGCGGCGATGAACTCCGTGTCGGGCGCGGCCTGGCGCAGCGGGTGGAGCATGCCGGTCTCGGTGGCCACGATCGCGGTCGACGGAGGCCCGCCGGCCCGCGAGCGCGCATAGCCGAGCATCCCGCCGGTCGAGAGCATGTGCACGCCCTCGGACTCGACGTCGCCCGCGGCGACGTACTCCATCACGCTGGTCGAGCATCCGCACTCGGGGTGGATCAGGAAGTCGGCGCCTGGGTGCTCGGACCGAACCCGAGCGATATCGCTGGGGCGGATTCCGGCGTGCACGTGGCACTCTCCGTCCCACACGTGCATCGGGCGGCCGAGCGTCTTCTCAACGTACGCACCGAGGAACATGTCGGGACCGAACAGGATTTCGGTGTCCGCGCCGTGCTCGCGGTAGATGTGCTCGACCACGCGTACGGCGTTGGCCGAGGTACAGCAGTAGTCGGTCTCCGCCTTGACCTCGGCGGTCGTGTTCACGTACATGACCACGATCGCGCCGGGATGCTTCGCCTTCCACTCGCGCAGCTGCGCGGCGGTGATCGAGTCGGCGAGCGAGCAGCCGGCGTCGAGGTCGGGGATCAGCACGCGCTTGTCCGGACACAGGATCGATGCGGTCTCGGCCATGAAGTGCACGCCGCAGAACACGATCGTGTCCGCGCCGGCCTGGGCGGCCTGCTGCGAGAGACCGAGCGAGTCGCCGACGTAGTCGGCCACATCCTGGATTTCGGGCAGCTGGTAGTTGTGGGCGAGGATTACCGCGCCGCGCTCGGCGGCGAGCGCGCGCACCTCGCCCTGTAAGGCGGGGATGTTCTCGAGCAGCAGCGGCGCGGCGGCGCCGAGCATGGGCAGGTTCATGAGATTGGTTCCAGAATCAGTGACAGGTCCAGTGCAGGGGCACTGTGCGTCAGTGCCCCCACCGAGATGAAGTCTACGCCGGTGTCGGCGATGTCCTTGAGCGCCTCCAGCCTGACCCCGCCGCTGGCCTCGAGCTTGGCCCGGCCGGCGACGTGCTGGACGGCCTCGCGCATCTCGTCGGGGCTCATGTTGTCGAGCATGATCCAGGGAGCGCCCGCGGCCAGGGCCTCGTCGACCTCGTCCAGCGAGCGCGCCTCCACCTCGAGCGCCACGTTCAGTCCGCGCGCCCGGGCCAAGCGCACCGCCTCCCCCACGCCCCCGGCCAGCGCGGCATGGTTCTCCTTGATCAGGATCGCGTCGTACAGCCCAGCTCGATGGTTGGTGCCGCCTCCGGCCGCCACCGCGGCCTTCTCGAGCATGCGTAGCCCCGGCGTGGTCTTTCGCGTGTCAAGAATCTTTGCGTTCGTACCTCTTACCGCGTGAACACAACGCGCGGTCAGCGTGGCCACGCCGGACAGGCGCTGGAGGAAGTTGAGCGCGGTGCGCTCTCCGGTCAGAATGGCCCGCGCGGAGCCCTCGACGGCGAGCACCGGGCCGTCCTCCCGCCAGCGGCCCTCCTCGGTCAAGCGCTCGATCGTCAAGGACGGATCGAGCGAGCGGAAGGTCCGCTCGGCCGGGTCGAGCCCGAACACCACCCCCGGTGCCTTCTGCCGGATGAGTGCCCTGGCCCGGGCCTGAGCCGGCACCGTCGTCTCGGTGGTCAGATCGCCGGTGCCCACGTCCTCGGCGAGTGCCGCGGCGACCACGTCGCGGACGGCGCTCACTGCACGAGCACCCGAAGCGTGGCGAACGTCGGGTCGGCGGCGCCGTGCAGCCGCGCGCCGGCCGCGGTGAGCTCACGCAGATACGCGACCACCTCGGCGCTCACCCGCTCGCCCGGCAGAAGCGCCGGCACGCCGGGCGGATAGCCGGCGATCGACTCGGCGCTGATCCGCCCGATCGCCGCCTCCACCGCCACCGTCTCGCCGGCGCCCAGGAACGCCTCGCGCGGCGCGACCACGGTCTCGTGCTCGAGCGCGGTCGGCGGGCGCGACACCGCGCTCTCCTCGCCGGGCCGGGCGATCCGCTTGACCGTCTCCGCGAAGTCGTGGGCCAGGCGCTCGAGCGCGTCGACCGGTTGGCCGAGGCCCAGCACGAGCACGAGCGTGGCGTGGGTGGCCAGCTCGACGTAGACGTCGTAGGAGGCGCGGAGCGCCGCCGCGGCCTCGTAGCCGGTTCGGCCGGTCCCGCGCGTGTCGATCACGATCCGCAGCGGGTCCTTGCCGGCCACCCCGGGACGGCCGACGAAGCCCGTGCCGATCGTGGCGCAGCCGGGGATCGCGTCGATCGCCGCCCGGGCCTGCTCGGCGGCGTGGATCGTGCGGTCGAGCAGGGCCTCGCCGTGCACGGCGAGCTGGCGGCGGGCCGCGTCGAGCGAGGCCATGAGCAGCGAGCTGGGGCTCGTCGAGCGCACCAGCCGCACCGCCCGGGCCACCGCGCCGATGTCGATCCGCCCGGTGGGCGCGACGTGGAGCATGGCCGATTGGGTGAGGCTGCCGACGATCTTGTGGGTCGAGGTGAGCATTGCGTCGGCGCCGAGCGCCAGCGGCGACGCCGGGAGCGCGGCGTGAAAGCCGAAGTGCGAGCCCCAGGCGTTGTCCACGATCAGCGCGGCGCCGTTCGCGTGAGCCACCTCGGCGCAGCCCTCGACGTCGGCGGCCATGCCGTAGTAGGTCGGGGAGACGATGAAGGCCGAGCGCGCGCCGACGTTTCGCGCGAACGCCCGCTCGAGCGCCTCCGGCGTCACCCCGTGGGCCATGCCCAGCTCCACGTCGTACTCCGGGGCCACCCAGCCCGCGGTCCCGCCGCTCAGGATCAGCCCGTCGATCAGGCTGGCGTGCGAGTTGCGCTGGAGGATCACGCGGGTGTCGGGCGTGGCCAGGGCCAGGCACAACGCATGGTTGCCCTGGGTGGCGCCGTTGGTGAGAAACCACGTCCGCTCCGCGCCGTAGGCCGCGGCGGCAAGCTGCTCGGCTTTCTCGTATGGAGTGGGCGATGGACCGACGTCGATCCCCTCGATGTCGAGGGGGACGTCGAGCAGCAGCGCGCGGTCGCCGAACGCGCTACGCAGCCCGGGGTCGGCGCCCTCGCCGCCCTTGTGGCCGGGAACGTGGAAGCGAACCGAGCCGCGGAAGCCGTAGGCGGTCACCGCCTCGAGGTACGGCGCGGTGGGCTGAGCGGCCGGCTCCCGGGCCGGACCCGGGTCGGCCGGCGTGGGAGCCGGGTCGGCCGGGGGGGCCTCGGTCTCGGCGGCCGCGCCCGGGCGCCAGGGGACGTCCGTGGTCACCTGGCGGCCTTGTGCAGGTACGCGCGCGCGAACCCGTCGAGGTCGCCGTCGAGCACCCGGTTGGTGTCGCCCATCTCGAAGTCGGTGCGGTGGTCCTTGACCATCGAATAGGGGTGAAGCACGTAGGAGCGGATCTGCGAGCCGAAGTTCACGTCCTGCGCGTCGCCCTTCTCGCGCGCGATCTCCTCGCGGCGCTTTCGCTCCTCGAGCTCGAGCAGCTTCGAGCGCAGCATCGTCATCGCCTCTGCCTTGTTGGAGGACTGCGAGCGCTCGTTCTGGCACTGCACCACGATCCCGGTCGGCCGGTGGGTGATCCGGACGGCGGAGTCGGTCTTGTTCACGTGCTGGCCGCCGGCGCCACTGGCCCGGTAGGTGTCGATCTGGAGATCGTCGTCGTCGATCGCCACCTCGTCGATCTCGCCGACTACGGGCGACACCTCCACGCCGGCGAAGCTGGTCTGCCGGCGGTGGGCGGCGTCGAATGGCGACAGGCGCACCAGCCGGTGCACGCCCTTCTCGGAGCCGTAGAGCCCGTAGGCGTTCTCGCCCTTGACCAGGAAAGTCGCCGACTTGATGCCCGCCTCCTCCCCCGGGGAGACCTCGAGCAGCTCGGAGCCGAACCCGCGCTTCTCGGCCCAGCGCATCTCCATGCGCAGCACCATCTCGGCCCAGTCCTGGGCGTCGGTCCCGCCGGCGCCGGCGTTGATCGTGACCAGCGCGTCGCCCGAGTCGTAGCGCCCGGCGAACAGCCGCTGCTCCTCGAGCGCCTCCAGCCGGGCCTGCACTGAGCGGATCTGCTCCTCGAGCTCCTGGGCGATCTCGGGATCCTCCTCGGCCATCTCGGCCAGCGGCTCGAGGTCGTCGACGTCGCTCTCGAGCTCGCGGAACACGGCCAGCTTGCGGCTGGCCCGCGCATGCTCGGCGCTGATCTTCGCCGCCTGCTCCTGGTCCTCCCAGAAGCCGGGCGCGCCCATCTCCTGCTCGAGCGCCTCGACGCGCTCGCTCAGCCCCGCGGGGTCAAAGATAGTCCGCGAGCAGCTTGAGCTGGTCGCGGATCGCCGCGAGGCGCTGGGAGAGAGGCTCGGAAGGGGCGGTGGCCATCGCCGTACCACCCTAGCAGCGGGAAGAACCTCGGCAGGACGAGCCCGGACGCGATTCGGCCGGACTTACGCCCGCCTGGCGGGAAGAACCTCGGCAGGACGAGCCCGGACGCGATTCGGCCGGACTTATTCCCCCGCGGCGCGCAACAATCCAGCCCATGGCCAACCTAGATGACGCAGACGTACGCGAGCTGCTCGACAACCCCAACCACGCGGTGATCTCGACCCTGAACCGCGACGGCACCGTCCACAACGCGATCTGCTGGATCTCGGGCGAGGACGGCGCGGTCGAGGTCAACAGCGCGATCGGCCGGGTCTGGCCCACCAACCTGGAGCGCGACCCGCGGGTCACCGTGCTCGTTCAGGAGCACGGCAACCCGGCCAAGTACGTGGAGATCCGCGGTACCGCCACCGCCACCACCGAGGGCGCCGACGAGCACATCAACGCCCTGTCCAAGAAGTACATCGACCAGGACGAGTACCCGTTCCGGCAGCCGGGCGAGGAGCGGATCAGGTTCAGGATCAAGCCGGACAAGGTCCGGTACGTGAACCAGGGTTAGCCGCGGTGGCGGTGCCGGCGGTGCCGCGCTCGCGCCGCGCCAGCTCGGCCTCGACCCGGTCGAACTCGGGCGCCGGCCCGTACAGCCGCCAACCGTTGCGGATCAGCGGGAGCACGACCACGATCATGACCCACACCGGCCAGAACTGGCCGTGGTGCGCCGCTCGTCGCCCAGATC
Source organism: uncultured Solirubrobacterales bacterium (assembly GCA_963818675.1). GTDB lineage: Bacteria > Actinomycetota > Thermoleophilia > Solirubrobacterales > Solirubrobacteraceae > Palsa-465. The sequence continues at coordinate 2,957,038 of CAWFTE010000002.1, read as the reverse complement.
ACCGCGCAGACCGCGAACACGGCCAGCCCGCCACCGCTCTGCTGGAGCAGCCGGCGCTGGAGGTGGCGCCGGCGCTCCGCCACCTCGGCGCGCTGCTGGGCGACGGTGACCGGGAGCCGGGGCAGGTCGACCACCAGCGCCCTCAGGTCCCGCTCGGTCCGCGCGACGTAGGCGGCCGACACCCGCGCGGTCATCTCCTCCTCGGTCAGCCGCCCGGCCGCGTAGTGCTCGCGGATGTCCTGGGCGGTCCGCTCGCGGTCGGCGTCGGAGGCGCGGAAGTCAGACCCGGACACGGCGGCTCAGGCGCCGTGGCACTTCTTGTACTTCTTGCCCGACCCGCACCAGCATGGGTCGTTGCGGCCGATCTGCTCGGTCTCGTCGACGCGGCGCTGCTCCACGTGCGGCGGCGCCGGCTCGTCCTCGGCAGCGTAGGCACCTCCCGCGCCGCCCGCGGCCGCCGCCATCGCCAGCGCGCTCGGCTGGGCCATCCCCCCGCCCGAGTAGCTGACCCGGCCCGCGCCGCCGGTGGGCGAGCTGGCGTTCGGGCTCGGGCGCCGCGGCGACGGCGCCGGAACGCCGGTACCGCCACCGTCCGGCCCCTCGCGGGTCACCTGGACGTGGTAGATCATCCGCGCAAAGTCGCCCCAGATGCTGTTCATCAGGTCACGGAACAGCTCGAACGCCTCGTTCTTGTAGGCGACCAGCGGCTCGATCTGGGCAGCCGCGCGCAGGTGGATGCCCTCGCGCAGGTAGTCCATGTCGTACAGGTGCTCGCGCCAGCGCTGGTCGATGATCTGAAGCAGCAGGAAGCGCTCGAGCGCGCGCATCAGCTCCTCGCCGAGCTCCTCCTCGCGGCGGCCGTACTGCGATAGCGCCTCCTCCTGGAGGCGCTGGATCAGCTCCTCGCGGTCGGCGCGGTTGGGATCGATATCGGCCAGCGCCCCGCTCGGAACGAAGACCTCCTGCACCCGTGCGAGCAGGCCGGGCACGTCCCAGTCCTCGACGAAGTCCCCGGCCGTGTACTCCTCGACGAGACGCTCGATCAGGCTGGTGATCTCCTCGCGTGAGGCCTCGCTCATGTCGCGGCCTTCGAGGATCTCGTCGCGGTAGGTGTAGATCACCTCGCGCTGCTGGTTGAGCACGTCGTCGTAGTCGAGCGTGTGCTTGCGGATCAGGAAGTTCTGCTCCTCGACCTTCTTCTGCGCCTTCTCGATCTGCCGGGAGAGCAGCTTGGCCTCGATCGGCTCCTCGTTGCCCTCCTCGTCCACGCTCCCCAGCCGGTCGAGGATCTTGTAGATCCGCTCGCCGGCGAACAGCCGGATCAGGTCGTCCTGGGCCGAGAGGAAGAAGCGCGACTCGCCAGGGTCGCCCTGACGCCCGGAGCGGCCGCGCAGCTGGTTGTCGATCCGGCGCGACTCGTGGCGCTCGGTGCCGAGGATGAACAGGCCACCCGCTTCGAGCACCTGCTCGCGCAGGGCATCGACGCGCCCCTCGATCTCCGGTAGCACCTTGGCGTAGTGCTCCTCGTAGTCGGGCATCCCGGGCTGGATCCCGAGCTTGGCCAACTCGAGCTGGGCCAGGTGCTCGGCGTTGCCCCCGAGCTTGATGTCGACGCCGCGGCCCGCCATGTTGGTGGCGATAGTGACCGCGCCGGGCGCGCCCGCCTCGGCGATGGTCTCGCCCTCGCGCTCGGCGTGCTCGGGCTTGGCGTTGAGCACGGTGTGCTTGATCCCCTTGCGCGCGAGCGCGCCGGAGATCTCCTCTGAGATCTCGACCGAGATCGTTCCGACAAGCACTGGCTGGCCGCGCTCGTGGCGGGCCTCGATCTCCCGGATCAGCGCGCTCTTCTTGCCGTCCTTGGTCTTGTAGACCTGGTCGTCGTGATCGGCGCGGACCATGGGCCGGTTGGTCGGGATCTGGACGACCGGGAGGTTGTAGATCTTCATGAACTCGGTCGCCTCGGTGAGCGCCGTTCCGGTCATGCCCGCCAGCTTGTCGTACATCCGGAAGTAGTTCTGGAGGGTGATCGTGGCGAGCGTCTGGTTCTCCTCCTGGACCCGCACGCCCTCCTTGGCCTCGACCGCCTGGTGCAGGCCCTCCGACCAGCGCCGGCCCTCGAGGATGCGGCCCGTGAACTCGTCGATGATCTTGACCTCGCCGTCGATCACCGCGTAGTCGACGTCGCGCTTGAACAGCGACTCGGCCTTGAGCGCCTGGATCAGGTGGTTGACCATGTGGCCGTTCTCGGCCCGGTACAGGTGGTCGATGCCGAGGAAGCGCTCGGCCTTGGCCACCCCCTGCTCGGTCACCGAGACGGTCTTGTGCTTCTCTTCGAACTCGTAGTCGAAGTCCGCGACGTAGCGCTTGCGGGCGGTGGGGTCCATGCCCTCGGGCGTCTTGCCGGGGACCATCTTCGGGGCCAGCCGGGCGAACTTCATGTACAGGTCGGCGGCCTGTTCGGGCGCGCCCGAGATGATCAGCGGCGTGCGCGCCTCGTCGATCAGGATGTTGTCGACCTCGTCGACGATCGCGAAGGTGTGGTAGGGCGACTTGCCCTCCTCGGGCTTGGGCCGCCCCCCGTGCTGGACCTTCTCCTCCAGCGTCGTGGCCATGTTGTCGCGCAGGTAGTCGAAGCCGAACTCGGAGTTGGTGCCGTAGGTCACGTCGGCGGCGTACGCGGCGCGCTTCTCCTCGTAGGGCTGCATGTTCTGGAGGATCCCGATCGAGACGCCGAGCAGGTCGTAGATCGGCTTCATCCACAGGGCGTCGCGGCGGGCCAGGTAGTCGTTGACCGTGACCACGTGGACGCCCCGTCCGGCCAGCGCGTTCAGGACCACGGCCAGGGTGGCGGTCAGCGTCTTGCCCTCGCCGGTCTTCATCTCGGCGATCGACCCGTCGTGCAGGACCATGCCCCCGATGAGCTGCACGTCGAAGTGGCGCATCCCCATGGACCGCTTGCCCGCCTCGCGGACCAGCGCGAAGCACTCGTAGAGCAGCTCGTCGAGGCTTTCGCCGTTCTCGGCGCGCTCTCGCAGCGCGTCGGCGGCCTCTCTCAGCTCTGCGTCGTCGTAGTGCTCGAGCTCGGGCTCGAAGGCGCCTATCCGGGCCACCCGCTGCTCGTAAGACTTGAACTTCTTGGCTTCGCCCATGCGAAGCGCGCGGTCCAGGATGGACATGGGGTTAGGGTAGCAGTGGGGGTCCGGCCCGCCGGGGGCTGCGGGGGTGCTCAGGCGGCCGGCGAGACGTCCCCCGGGACCGGCGGCGGAGCGGCTTCCGGGCCCGCCGCGGGAGCGGCTGCGGGAGCGGCTGCGGCGCGCGCCTCGCGGCGTTTACGGCGCTTGTCGCGGTGGCGCTTGACCTGCACGTGTAGCTCGTCGGCGGCCAGGTTGATCGAGTGCACGATGTCCGGAGAAGCGTCGCGGGCGCGCAGCGTGACGCCCTTCAAATGCAGGGTCGCCTCGGCGACGAAGCAGTCGGCGATGGCTCGATTGCGCTCCTCGAACAGCTCGACCTCGAGCTGGGCCAGCTCCGAGACCTGCCGTGAGACCTTGCGGAAGCGCTTCGCGACGTGCTCCCTCAAGTCCTCCGAAACGGGCAAGTTGCGGCCTTTGACCTCGATCCGCATTCGACCGACCTCCTCCTTGGAAGGGCATGTGCGCGTAAGAAACTCTCAGACTAATCCTCCCCCAGACGTTTGTCGATTGCGACAATGCGCGGGATGTCGCCCCAGATTGCGTGGTCGTTCGATCCGATTGCGGTGCTGGGGGTGCTCGTACTGGGGGCGGCGTACCTCGCGGCATGGCGTCACGCCCGCGTGCGCAACCACCGTCACCGGCCCGGGTGGGGCCGGCTCGCGCTGTACGCCGGCGGGCTGCTGGCCATCCTCGTCGCGCTCGTCTCCCCGGTCGACCGCCTCGGCGAGCAGCTGCTCGTCATGCACATGCTCCAGCACATCCTGCTCCTCGACATCGCGCCGATCCTCCTGATCCTGGGGCTGACCAAGGTGCTCCTGCGCCCGGTCACCAGGCGCCTTCAGGCGGTCGAGCGGCGGGCCGGGATCCTCGGCCACCCGGCGGTGGCGGTGATCGCGTACGCAGGGTTCATGTGGCTCTGGCACATCCCGCGGATGTACGACCTGGCCCTGAACAGCACCGCGGTGCACGCGCTCGAGCACACCTGCTTCTTCGCCGCCGGGGCGCTTTACTGGTGGTACATCCTCTCGCCGATCCGTAGCCGCCAGCGGCTGCGCGGACTCGGGCCGATCCTGTACATGGTGAGCACCCGTCTGTTCGTCGGGATGCTGGGGATCGTGCTGGCGTTCGCGCCGCACGCGATCTACTCCTACTACCAGCACCAGCCGCGCTTCTGGGGGCTGAGCGCGGTCGAGGATCAGTCGCTGGCGGGCCTGGAGATGGCGCTCGAGCAGTCGGTCGTGATGGGGATCGCCCTGGTCGGGCTGTTCGTTCAGATGCTCACGGAGTCTGAGCAGGAAGCTCAGCGCCAGGAGCGCTTCGAGCTGGCCTAGGGCCGTTGGTGGCGGCCGGGGCCGGGTGCGCCGGCGCCTGCTTGGCCAGCAGCGCCGCTCCGAGCGCCCCGCCCAGATCACCGAGCGCGGCGAGCTTGACGTCCGGCGGGCGGGTGTCGTTGAACAGGTGCGGTCGCATGGCCTGGGCGATCAGCTGCACGTAGGGCTCGCCGAAGCGCACCCCCAGCCCACCGCCGATGATCACCGCCTCGACGTCGAGCAGGTTCACGGCCGAGGCGACCCCGGTCCCGAGCGCCTCAACCGCTCGCTTGATGAGCTTGGTGGCCAGCTTGTCCCGGTGCTCCAGCGCGTGCCACCACACCGAGCTCGTGAGCCGCGTGCGTCCGCGCTTCTCCATCAGCTTGAACAGCTCGGTCCTGTCGCCCTTCTTGGCCCGCTTGCGTGCCTTGGCCTCCATCGCCCCGCGGCCCGCGTAGGCCTCCATGCAGCCGCGCCGGCCGCACGGGCAACGGGCGCCGTTCTGCTTGACCACCATGTGTCCGATCTCTCCGGCGCCGCCACGCCCCACCCACGGCTTGCCGTTCAGGATCAGGCCACCACCCACCCCGGTGCCCCAGAACACCCCGAGCACCGAGTCGTAGGGCTTGCCGGCGCCCAGGTGGAACTCGGCCTGCGTCGCCACGTCCACGTCGTTGCCGACGAACACCGGGACGCCGAGTTGCTGCTGGAGGACCGCCCCCAGCTCGAAGGCGCCATCCCAGCCCGGAAGGTTTCGCGCCGAGGAGACCACGCCGGTCTCCTCGTTGACGATGCCCGGCGAGCCGACGCCCACCCCCCGCAGCTGCGCCGGGTCCACCCCGGCGGCTTGACACGCGTCGCGCATCGCGGCGGTGAGCTGGGCGGCAACGTCCGGCGGGCCGCCCTGGAGCGGAGTGGGGTGGCGCGCGGCGCCAAGCACGTTGTTGCGCGCATCGACGACCACCGCTTCGATCTTGGTCCCGCCGAGGTCGATCCCGGCACGGGCCGCTTTGCTCGTGCGCGCCATCGCGCAGATCCTCTCAGAGCTCGCCGGTCATGTCCAAGACTCGCGGTAGTGGGCCTGCTCGGGCGTGGGACGATCGATCTGCACCCCCAGCGCCTCGAGCTTGAGCCGCCCCACCTCGCGATCGATGGCCGGGGGCACCGGATGCACTCCGGGACCGAGCCGGCCCCGGCGCCGGATCAGCTCCTCCACGCACAGGGCCTGGAGCGCGAAGGACACGTCCATGACCGCCGCCGGATGCCCCTCGGCCGCGGCCAGATTGACCACCCGCCCGCCGGCCAGCAGGTTGAGCGCGCGCCCGTCGCGGAGCACGTACTGCTCGACCAGCGGCCGGACCGCTCGCGGAGCCTCGACCGCCAGCGCACGCAGCTCCCCGAGATCGATCTCGACGTCGAAATGACCGGCGTTGGCGAGCATCGCGCCGTCCTTCATGCGCTCGAAGTGCTCTCCGTGCAGGACCCGGCGTGAGCCCGTGACCGTGACGAACACGTCGCCGCGTGGCGCCGCGTCGAGTGCGGGCATGACCTCGTAGCCGCCCATCCGGGCTTCCAGGGCCCGGAGCGGATCGACCTCGCAAACGATCACGGCGGCGCCGGCCCCACGGGCCCGCTCGGCCACGCCCTGCCCGGCCGGGCCGTACCCAAGCACGACCATGGTGTGGCCGGCCAGCAGCACGTGGCTGGCCCGGATGATCCCGTCGAGCGCCGACTGGCCCGTCCCGTGTCGGTCGTTGAGCGTGCGCTCGGTCCGGGCCTCGTTGACCGCGATCACCGGACAGCGGAGCGCGCCGCTGTCCTCGAGGCGCCGGAGGCGGACCAGCCCGGTGGTGGTCTCCTCGGTCCCGCCGATCAGCGCGTCGAGCGTCGGGCCTCCGCGCTGGTGGGCGGTGGCGAGGATGTCGGCGCCGTCATCCAGGGTGATCTCCGGCGCGCCTTCGAGCAGAGCGCGCACGTGCTCGGCGTAGGTCCGCAGGTCCTCGCCGTGGATCGCGCGGACCTGGACTCCCCGGTCGGCGACCAGCGAGGCCGCCACCGCGTCCTGGGTCGAGAGCGGGTTGGCCGAGCACAGCGCGGGCACCGCGCCGCCGGCCTGCAGCGTGTGGATGAGGTTCGCCGTCTCCGCGGTGACGTGCAGGCAGGCGGCGATCCTGACCCCGTCGAGTGGTCGCTCAGCCGCGAAGCGCTCTCGGAGGCGCCGGAGAACCGGCATCCGCTGGTTGGCCCAGGCGATCCGGTCGGCGCCCTCGGGCGCCAGGCTCAGGTCGGCTACCTCGTGCGGGGGTAGCGCGGTCTGAGCCATCGCGCCGCGTCGGGCTCGCCCGCCCGTGCCCGGCCAACCCCGCCCGCGCCCGACTCAGTAGCGGTAGTGGTCGGGCTTGAACGGCCCGGTCACCGGGACCCCGAGATACGCCGCCTGATCGGGCTTGAGCTCGGACAGCTTGGCGCCGAGTGCGTCGAGGTGCAGGCGGGCGACCTTCTCGTCCAGGTGCTTTGGCAGCGTGTACACGTTGGTCTCGTAGCGATCGGGGTGCGCGTAGAGCTCGATCTGCGCGATCACCTGGTTCGTGAAGCTGTTGGACATCACGAAGCTGGGGTGTCCGGTGGCGTTGCCCAGGTTCAGCAGCCGGCCCTCGGACAGCACGATGATCGAATGGCCGTCGGGGAACACCCACTCGTCGACCTGCGGCTTGATGTTGATCCGCTCGATCCCGGACGTGCGGGCCAGGCCGGCCATGTCGATCTCGTTGTCGAAGTGGCCGATGTTGCCGACGATCGCCTGGTGCTTCATCTGCGCCATGTGCTCGGCCGTGATCACGTCCTTGTTGCCGGTGGCCGTGACGAAGATGTCGGCCACCCCGACCACGTCCTCCAGGCGCAGCACCTGGTAGCCGTCCATCGCCGCCTGGAGCGCGCAGATCGGATCGATCTCGGTGACCACGACCCGAGCGCGCTGCCCGCGCAGCGACTCCGCGCACCCCTTGCCGACGTCGCCGTACCCGCACACCACGGCCAGCTTGCCGCCGATCAGCACGTCGGTGGCGCGGTTGATGCCGTCGATCAGGGAGTGACGGCAGCCGTACTTGTTGTCGAACTTGCTCTTGGTTACCGAGTCGTTGACGTTGATCGCCGGGAACAGGAGCTGTCCCTGCTCGGCGAACTGGTACAGGCGGTGCACGCCGGTCGTCGTCTCCTCGGTCACGCCCTTGACGCTCTCGGCGACCCTGGTGAACCGCTGCGGGTCCTCGTTCAGCGACCTCGTGAGCAGCTCGAGGATGATCCGGAACTCGTCGTTCTCGGCGGTGGCCGGGTCCGGCACGGCGCCGGCGCGCTCGAACTCCGCGCCCTTGTGCACGAGCAGAGTGGCGTCCCCGCCATCGTCGAGGATCATGTTCGGAGCGCCTTGGCTGTCCGGCCAGGTGAGGGCCTGCTCGGTGCACCACCAGTACTCCTCGAGCGTCTCGCCCTTCCACGCATAGACCGGCACTCCCTGCGGATCATCCGGCGTGCCGTCGGGGCCCACCACCACGGCGGCCGCGGCGTGGTCCTGCGTCGAGAAGATGTTGCACGAGGCCCAGCGGACCTCGGCCCCGAGCGCGACGAGCGTCTCGATCAGCACCGCCGTCTGCACCGTCATGTGCAGCGACCCGGTGATTTTCGCGTTCCTGAGCGGCTGGCTTGACCCGAACTCCTCGCGCGTGGCCATAAGGCCCGGCATCTCGTGCTCGGCCAGGCGGATCTCCTTGCGTCCGAACTCGGCCAGGCCGAGGTCGGCGACCTTGAAGTCAGTCTTGGCGGCGGTCGTGCTCATCGTGTTCGTCTCTCCAGTGGTGGGGGTCGGGGCGGGTCCGGGGGCCGGGCGGGCGGATTCGAGGGTCGGGGCGGTCCGAGGGTCTCAGGCCAGGGCGAGCAGACGCTCGTGCTTCTCCTGCTCGAACCGGAGCCAGTCGTCGGCCGGTACGTGCTCGGGCCGCTCGGGCTTGGCCTCGAGCCACGCCTGGACCGCGTCGCGCAACTCGGGGCTGCGCGCCATCCGCGCGGCGAACGCCACGTCCGAGAGGCCGACCTCGAAGCGGTCGAGCAGGGCCTTGAGCGTGCGCAACCGCTGGAGCTGAGCCGGGCCGTACAGGCGGTACCCGGACTGGGAGCGGGCCGGCGCGATCAGACCCGCCTGCTCGACGTAGCGCAGCATCCGCGGCGACCAGCCCGTCGTCTGCGCCGCTTCGTTGATCGTGAGGCCTTCCACCTTGCCAACATTACCACGAGTGTGTCAAGGTTTGGACGCCGACGCGGGCGACCCCCGCCCGGGGGAGGATTTTCGTACGACACTTGTCCAGAACGGCTCTAGATCCTTAGGATCCCGTCGATAGGATGATCGTTGAGCCGTAGGGGATTCGCTGGAAGCGGGTGAAGCAGTGCTTGGTACACGTACATGGATTGTCGAACGCGGCAAGGGGATTTGTTCGGTCGCCGTCTCCGCCACGCTGCTCGGAGTGCCGATTTTCGCGGTGCCCGGTCCTGGACACGGCGCCCTGGGCCGCGCCGCGCGGCATGCCGATCCCGTAGCCGCCGGTGTCGCGGCGCCGGCGGACCCGCAGCCGCCGCAGGGCGGTTACATAGCGCAGCACAGCGATGGGGGCTACACGTCACACCATCAGGACCAGGGCAACGGCTACGGCGACGGAAACGGCTGGGGCCAGGGCAACGGTAACGGCTACGGCCACGACGGCCGGGGCGACCCGCCCACGGGCGATCAGCAGACGACGCCCAGCCCGCCGGCGCCTCCGACGCCGCCCTCCCCGCCTCTGGTTCAGCAGCACCAGGCTTCGACTCCCAGCGTCTCGAACAGCGCCTCGGGCGGTCAGGGCAACGGCGACCCGACCTTCCCGGTGCCGGGTCCGGGCGACGCTCACAACCAACCCCCGGGCAACGGAAGCCCGGGACCGCTGCTGCGCGGCGGCACCGGCACCGGCACGTGCGATGGGCTGTGCCAGCACCTTGGGCAGACCCCGAGCGTCCCCGTGCCGTCGATCGCGGTTCAGGCGACGCCAACGCCGGTCACCGTCACGCCGACCACGACGTCGGGCACGCCGCCCATCGTGAGCACCCCCAGCACGCCGAGCGTTCCGAGCATCACCACGATTCCGACCATTCCGACGATTCCGACCGTGCTGGGCACGACCGGGCTCCCGAGCTTCTCGTCCAGCTCCTCGAGCGGACCCGTCGGCTTCGCCGGCCTGGGCGGAGCGGGCGGCCGCGGCGGTGTCATTCCGGTGCTCAACCGCCTGATTACGGGCGCCGCCGCGCTGACCCTCCCGCACTCGCTCACGGGGTTGGCGGGGACCGGCGGACTGGGCACGCTCGCCCCGGCGAGCGCCGCCGCCGGCTTTGCCCCGGCGGCCACCGGCCTGGCCGTTGCCACGACCACGGGCGCGCACGCCGGCGGCCATCACGCCGGTGGCGCTTCGCACGGCGGCGGAACCACGATCGAGTTCATCCCGCACTTCATCAACCACATTCCCGAGGGCGTGTGGATCGCGTTGGGAGCGTCGCTGCTGCTGGCCGCCATCGGCGCCGCCGCGGCGCTGATCTCACGCCGGCGGGCGGTCGCGCAGGCCGGTGAGCTGGCCGCGGTGTCCGCGGCGGCCCTGACCGATCCTCTGACCGGCGTGCTCAACCGGCGTGGGTTCATCGAAGCAGTCGAGCGCGAGCTCGCCCGGGCCCGCCGCTACCACCACCCGTTCGTGCTGGCCTACGTCGACGTCCGCGGCCTGAAGACGATCAACGACACCGAGGGTCACCTGGCCGGCGACAACCTGCTCCAGAGCGTGGCCGCGCTGTTGACCGAGTGCGCCCGCGCGGACGACGTGGTCGGCCGCCTAGGCGGCGACGAGCTCGGTCTGCTGCTGGTCGAGCAGACGCCGGAGGCGGCGAAGGCCGTGACCCGGCGGATCGCGGCTCAGGTGGCCGCGCGGCGCGAGGCGATGGGGTTCGCGGCGCCGTGGGACCTGACGGTCGGCTCGGCGGCGTTCCCGCAGGACGGCCAGTCGGTCGACGAGCTCCTCGGCACCGCGGACCGGCGGCTCTACCAGCAGCGCGGAATTCGCCTCGTCAGCTCGCGGTAGCACGGCTCACGAGCGCGCCCGGTAGCGCAGATACACCACGCCGCCGGCGAACCGCCGCTCCGCCATCAGCTCGAGGTCGAGCCGGACTCCCGCGGGCAGCCAGTGCTTTCCCGCGCCCACCACGACCGGATGGACGAACAGGTGGTATTCGTCGACCAGCCCCGCCTCGATCGCCTGGGCCGCCAGTCCCGCGCCGCCGATGCTCAGGTCTCCGGCCGGCGTCTCGGCCTTGAGCCGCCTCACCGCCTCGGGCTCGAACTCGCGCTCCAGGCGCGTCCGCGCGCTCGAGACCTCGGAGAGCGTCGTCGAGTACACGATCTTCTCGGCGCTCCGCCAGATCTCGGCGTAATCGCGGCTCACGGCCGTCCGGCCGGTCATGGTCTCCCACGCCACCATCGTCTCGTACATCCCCCGCCCGTACAGGTGGGTCGGGGCCGAGCGCTCCAGCTCGTTGACGAAGGCGTGAACCTCCTCGTCCGGAGCCGCCCACTCGAAGCGCCCGTGGGCGTCCTCCACGTAGCCGTCGAGGGACGCGATCGCCGAGTAGATCAGCCGCGCCACGCGCCGTCGCGGCTCACCCGTGGGCGAGCGCGTTCTTCAGGCGGTCGATCATCATCACCGGGGTGGGATCGACGCCGCGCAGCACGGCCAGGTAGAGCGAGGTCAGGTCTCCGAGGAGCACCATGGAGATGAGGCGCTCGGTGGCGCTCTCGCCGATCGTCTCGATCCGGTAGGTGGCGGCCGCCTCGGCTTCGATCAGCCCCCGGGTCAACTCGATCCGCTGGCGGATCCGGGGGTGCAGATCGGAGTCGTCGAGGAACACCGCGCTGAAGCGGCCGAGCTCCCGCGCCCCGTGCCAGCCCACGATGTCGTTGTGATCGAGCTCGGGCAACTCAGCGCAGAAGCAGGGCGTCTTGGCGTTCTCGTTGATCTGCGTCTTCCACCGGTAGGCGATCGGCGCGGTCAGGCCGGCCCCGGCGATCTGGGGGACGGTGCCGTGCAGGCCACGGGCGAGCTTCTTGGGCAGGGCGTCCTCGGCCCCGTCCGGACCCCACTCCTCGACGAGGCGCTCGGCGTGTGCGGCGGCCACGTCGATCTCAGCGTGCAGTCGGTCGCCCGCGCCACAACCTCCGGCCACCTCGAGCGCGACCACCAGCGAGTACGCCACGGCGGCCCGGGGCTGAAAGCCGCCAGGGAGCGGGATCACCGGCACTCCCTCCTCGCGCGCCGCGGTGGCGAGCTTGCCGCCGGTCGTCGCGACGAGCCGCGGCGCACCCAGCGCGCCAGCGGCCTCGTAGGCGGCCAGCGTCTCCTCGGTGTCGCCCGAGTAGCTGGCGCACAGGACCATCGTGTCGGGCGTGGTCCACGCCGGGAGGGCGTAGCCGCGAGCGATCATGATCGGGCGCGACGCACGGTCACCGAGGACCGCCCGGGCCAGGGAGCCGCCGATCGCCGAACCGCCCATGCCGGCCACCACCAGGCCGCCGGGCGCATCGTCGAGCTGGAGGTTGGCCGACTCGACGCGCCAGAGCGCGTCGCGCAGCTGATCCGGGAGACCGAGGATGTCCGCAAGCTGGCCCGAGGCGTCGATCGACGAGACGGCGTCGCGGGTGAGATCGGTGGTGGTGCTCAAAATCTGATTGCTCCCTCCGGCAACTCGACGCCCGGGAAGATACGCGCGCCGGCGGCCAACGCGTTGCCCGCCCCGAGCTTGACCCCGGCGCCGAGCATCACGCCGTCCTGGATGAGGCAGTGCTCGCCCACGACCGCGCCCCGCCCGATGATCGAGCCTCGGACGGTGCTGCCGGCGCCCACGCTCGCGTCCTCGAGCAGAACCGAGCACTCCACGTGCGCTCCCTCCCCGATCGTCACGCCCCGGCCCAGCACGGTTCGATCGCCCACGACGCACCCCGCGTGCAGGGTGCAATCCGGCCCGAGCAGCGCCGGCGGCAGCACGCGGCCGTCGATCGTGCCGCCGTCCACGGCCACGAAGCCCGAGTCCTGAAGGCGCCGGCCGACCTCCGTCGTGACGTTGCCCTCGAGGATGTCGTAGGTGCCCTGCAGGTAGCGCTCGGGCGTGCCGATGTCCAGCCAGTAGCCGCTTGCCGCGTAGCCGAACAGCCCGTTGCCGACCAGCGTCGGGAAGACGTCGCGCTCGATCGAGATGTTCGTCCCGGCCGGGGCCATCGTGGCCAGGATCTCGCGCTCGAGAACGTACGCGCCCGCGCTGATCAGCGCGGCATCACGCTGCTCGGGCCCGGGCTTCTCGACGAATGCCGTGACCGAGCAATCCTCGGCCCGGCTCACCAGCCCATACGCCGAGGGATCCTCGACCGCGATCAGGGCGAGCGTGCCGCGCGCATTTTCGCGTACGTGCAGCTCGAGCTGAGCGGTCAGGTCGATGTCGGTCAGGACGTCGCCGTTGAGCATGAAGAAGCGTTCGTCAAGCAGGTCCTCGGCGAACTTGAGCGCCCCGCCGGTCCCCAGCGGCCGCGGTTCCTCCAGGTAGCGCAGGCGCAGCCCGAGCTCCTCCCCCTCCCCCAAGACGCTGCGCACGCCTTCGGCCATGAACCCGCACGACAGGATCACGTCGTCTACCCCGTGACTGCGGAGCCACTCGAGCATGTAAGAGATGAAAGGGCGGCCGGCCAGGGGGACGACCGGCTTCGGGATCGTCGAAGTGAGGGGACGGAGCCGCGTCCCCTCGCCCCCCGCCAGGATCAGCGCCTGCAACTCACCGTCCGATTCCCTCGTAGGCGAATCCGGCCGCCGTCACCAGCTCCGGATCGACGAAGTTGCGCCCGTCGACGAGCAGCCGGCCGCGCATCCGGTGGCCCGCCTCGTGCCAGTCGAGCCCGGAGAACTCCGGCCACTCCGTCACCAGTACGGCCGCGTCGGCGCCCTGGAGGGCCTCCAGCGCGGAGTCCGCGAACTGGACGCCCACCATCAGCTTGCGCGCCTGCTCCTCGGCGATCGGGTCGTACGCCCGCACCGTGGCGCCGTCCGCTTGCAGCCGCGCCGCCAGCACCAGCGAAGAGGCCTCGCGCATGTCGTCGGTGTTGGCCTTGAACGCCAAGCCCAGCAGCGCGACCGTCTTGCCGACCAGCGTCCCCAGATGCTTCTGGAGCTTGTTCATGACCCGGCGCTTCTGCAGCTCGTTGACCTCGATTACCGCGGTCAGAAGTTGGAAGTGGTAGCCGGAGTTGCCGGCGAGCTGCTTCAGGGCGGAGACATCCTTGGGAAAGCACGACCCGCCGAAGCCGATCCCGGGCTTGAGGAAGTGCGTCCCGATCCGCTGGTCGAGACCCATGCCCCGCGCTACCTCGAGCACGTCGGCACCGGTCTCCTCGCATACGTTGGCGATCTCGTTGATGAACGAGATCTTGGTGGCCAGGAACGCGTTGGCTGCCAGCTTGATCATCTCCGCGCTGGCTACGTCGGTCCGCACGAGCGGCGCGTCGAGGGGCGAGTAGAGCTCGACCACGGCATCCCCGGCCCAGTCGCCGTCGTCGCCCACCACCACGCGGTCGGGCTCGAGGAAGTCGGCGAGCGCCGAGCCCTCTTTGAGGAACTCCGGACACGAGACGTACGCGAAGCCGGGCTTGCCCTGCTCGACGAAGACCCGCCTGATCGCCCGGCCCGTGCCCGCGGGCACGGTCGACTTCATGACGAGGGCGTGCCGGTCGGATGGCGGCATCGAGCCCACGACCGCGTGCACGGCCGAGAGGTCGGCATCGCCGGAGTACGTGGGCGGGGTGCCCACGGCTACGAACAGCAGGCGGGCATGCTCGAGCGCGGGCGCCAGGTCGGTGTGGAAGTGGAGCCGCTCCCGGTTGCGCTCGATGCTCTCGGCCAGGCCAGGCTCGTAGATCGGGATCTCGCCGCGCTTCAGCCGCGCGACCTTGTCCGCATCGACGTCGACGCACCAGACCTCGCTGCCCAGCTCCGCGAACCCGGCCGCCGTGACCAGACCGACGTACCCCGTGCCGATGACGGCGATTGGCTCTCTCGCTGCCATAAGGGCGGGAGGCTACCCGCTGGGCTACGCCGGCGTCAGCGACGACGCGATCGCCAGCATCTGCTGGTTCGACAGGTCGTTGGTCAGAGTGTTGGAGATCCAGTAGACCGCCTGCGGCGTGCGCCACGCGGCGAGGCTGATCTTGCCCCCGTTGATGTACAGGAGCAGCCGCTTGCCGTTCACCATCCTGGTCTGGCTGGGGCTGTTCAGGATCGGCGGGTTCTGCCAGGTGGTGCCCTGGACGCCGTAGTACTGGCCGAGCGCCGGGTTGATGACCAGCGTCATCCGGTAGGCGTAGTGGAGGCCGCCCCGCGGATCGCGGATCAGGTACGCCCGCGGGTAGGAGTTTGCAACCGGGCCGATCGTGCACGGGCCGTTGGTGCAGTAGCGCGACTGGTCCGCGATCACGGCCGGCGCGAACACCGGGAAGCCGACGTTCCCAAGCACCCCGGCCTGGGCCTTGCCGTCGCCGAGGTCGCCGTACACGGGCGCCGGGGGCGGTGGCGGCGGGCCGTGCCCTGGCCCGTGGCCCGGCCCCGATCCGGGGCCCGGTGCGGGCGAAGCCGGCGCCGGCGGGGGCGTGACCGCCATGAACGACTGATAGGCCCTCCCCAGAGCTCCGGGATCCGCGGTCACGTAGCACGGCGTCTGCGCCGCGTTGCCGATCGCGCCGACGGGCGGCGGGGTGCAGGGCAGCAGCTGGGCCGGGAACGGGACCTGCTTGACCGAGTGGCCCGCGGAGAACGCGACCAGGTTGAACAGGTTGATCAGCCCGTCGACGCTGTGCAGGTCTGCATCGGTCTGGGTGTGCTGACCGAAGATCGAGATCAGCTGGTTGCGTTGGCTGATGAGCTGGCTCTCGCTGAACTGCTGCTTGACCCAGCGCAGGAAGTCCTGCTGGCGGGCATTGCGGACGATGTCGGTGTCGGTGTGGCGGAAGCGCACGAACGCCAGCGCGTTGCCGCCGCACAGCCTCGCGTAGCCGGGTTGGACGTCGATGCTCGAGTAGTCGGTGATCGCGGTGTTGTTGTAGTAACGGTGGTCCACGTCGACGTAGACGCAGCCGATCGCGTTCACCAGCGCCTCGAAGCCGCCGAAGTTGACGTCGACGATGTGGTTGATCTGGAGCCCGGGGAACACCTGCGTCGAGAGGAGCTTCACGAGCAGGTTCGGGCCTCCGATCGAATACGCAGAGTTGAGCTTCGCGGGTTGGGGCACGCCGCCCCGCGGGATCATCACCTTCAGGTCGCGCGGGACCGACAGCAGGTTGATCGTCGAGGAGTTCGGGTCCATCCGCACGAGCATCATCGTGTCGGTGTTGGCGGAGACCCACGGGGTCCCGGCGCGGTGGTCGGAGCCGATCAACAGCAGCGTCTGCGGGTTGCCGGGATTGGCGATCGTCACGGGAGCCTGCTTGAGCGCCGGGGTAGCGGAGATCTCGTTGGCGATCTGCTTGAACTGGAGCAGCCCCGCCACGGCCGTGGCCGAGGCGGTGAATCCGACCACGAGCACGGCGGCGATCGCGAAGCGGATCAGCGCGCCGCCCCGCGTGCGCGGGAACAGGTTCACGCCAGCCCGCCCTCGATCGGGCTCACGCGAGCCCGCCCTCGATCGCGCGAAGGCCGCCCGCCTCCTCGCTCCGGCGGCCCGGCTCGACGACGCGCGGAGCCGGCTCGGCCGGGGCCGCCTCGTCGTCCTCCTCACCGCGCCGCGCCGGGTGCTTCTCCAGTTGCATCGGCAGGGCCCGGATGAAGTCGCCCAGCGAACGGCGGTAGCGCGCCAGCGAGGACAGCGACACCCACTCCTCCGGTCCGTGGTGACCAGCGCCGGCGGGTCCATACTCGACTGCGGGGATCCCGGCCTGGATGAACGCAGCGGCGTCGGAGGCGCCGTCACGTCCGACGCTCATCACCTCGCCGAGCACCGAGCGCGCCACGCCGTCGCGCAGCGCGAGCACGTAGGGGTTCGAGCGCGAGACCGCAACCGTGGGCCAGATGAAGGTGCGGGTCACCTCGATCGACGGAATGTCCCGGACCTGGCTCAGGATCTCCTCAGGGTCCTGGCCGGGGAGGTAGCGGATATCGACCGCCATCGTGCACTCGTCGGGCACGCGGTTCAGGGCGTCGCCCCCGGCGATCCGCCCCAGGTTGATCGAGGGGCGGTCGAACATCTCCGAGGACTCGCGCGCGAACGGCAGCGACTCGATCGCCCGGAACACATCCACCGCCTTGAGCACCGCGTTGTCGCCCAGCCATGGCGTCGAGCTGTGGGCCGAGCGACCGTGCACCTGGATCCGCATCACCAGCACGCCCTTGGCCTGGATGCCGATGTGAAGGTCGGTGGGCTCGCCGGTGATCGCGAAGTTGCCGCCGAAGCCGAGCTTGACCATCCGGTCGGTCGAGCGCTCGTCGGCCTCCTCCGATTCCTCGTCGGGCACGCACACCAGCCGCACCCGAACCCGCTCCTGGCGCTCGACGTCCTTCAGCGCGCACATCATTGCGGCCAGGCCGCCCTTCATGTCATACGCGCCGCGCCCGATCAGCCGGTCGCCCTCGACCCGCGGGTGGAACTGCTCGGCCCGCGCCGGCACCACGTCGAGATGCCCGTGCAGCACGACTTCCGGGCATTCAGCGCCGGGCGCGCACCGCCCGACCTCGGCGATCAGGACGGGCAGCCCATTGTGATCGTGGTGGCGCACCTCGATGTCGCGGGATTCGAGCCAGCCCTTGACGAATCCTGCCGCCGCCACCAGCTCCTCGGGCCTGGAGGTGTCGTAGGAGATCAGCCGCTCGGCGAGGATGCGCTCGTCGACCATGGACTGTCAGGATAGGCAGCCGGCCCGGCGACCGCCTACTCCGCGATCTTCAGGAACTGCTCCAGCCGCAGCTTGTCGCGTTCGGCCACGCGCTTCTTCTCGGAGTCGTCCTCGGCCGATTCGAGCTCCTTCTCGGCCTGCTGCAGGCGATCGCGGAGCTCGCCGGCGTTCAGGTCCCCAGGCGAATGGGCCTCTTCCACGAGCAGGATCGCGTGGTTGGCCTGCATCTGCAGGTAGCCCTCGGCCTGGGCGAAGGACACCACCTCGGACTCGCTCGTGTACAGGCGCAGCTCGGTGGGATCGAGCATGGCCAGGATCGGGGCGTGGTGGGCCAGGATGCCGATCGAGCCGACGCCCGTCCGGGTCGAGACCATCTCGACCTCGCCCTTGAACACCTCGCCCTCGGGGGTGAGGACCTCGGCGATGAACTTGTCGTGCGCCATTCAGCGCGCCCTACTCGTCGTCGTCGTCCGAGTCGGAGTCGGACTTAGAGTCGGAGTCGGACTTGGACTTGGACTTGCTCGAGTCGGAGCCGCCCTTGTCGTCCTCGTCCTCGTCGTCGTCCTCGTCCTTGTCGTCCTCTTCCTCGTCCTTGTCGTCGGAGTCCTCGTCCTTGTCGTCCTCTTCCTCGTCCTTGTCGTCGGAGTCCTCGTCCTCGTCGGAGCTGTCGTCGTCACCCTTGGCCTCGGTGTCGTCGCTCTCGTCCTCGTCCGAATCCGAATCCGAATCCTTCTTCTCCTCGTCCTCGTCCTCGTCGCCGCCGGCCTCCTTGACCACTTCGTCGATCGTCCCCTTCATGAAGAAGGCGCGCTCGGGCAGGTCGTCGTGCTTGCCCTCGAGGATCTCCTTGAAGCCGCGGATCGACTCCTTGACCGGCACGTACACGCCGGACTGACCGGTGAACTGCTCGGCCACGTGGAAGGGCTGGGAGAGGAACCGCTCCAGTCGCCGGGCGCGGTTCACGGTCTGGCGGTCCTCGTCGGAGAGCTCCTCGATTCCAAGGATCGCGATGATGTCCTGGAGGTCGCGGTACTTCTGGAGCACCTCCTTGACCTCATTGGCCACCTTGGAGTGCTCCTCGCCGACGATCTCCTCCTTGAGGATGGTCGAGGTCGAGTCGAGCGGGTCGACCGCTGGATAGATGCCCTTCTCCGAGATCGACCGCGACAACGTCGTGGTCGCGTTGAGGTGCGCGAACACCGACGCCGGCGCCGGATCGGTGAGGTCGTCGGCCGGCACGTAGATCGCCTGGATCGAGGTGATCGAGCCGTTGCGGGTCGAGGTGATCCGCTCCTGGAGCTCGCCCATCTCGGTCTCAAGCGTCGGCTGATAGCCGACCTGCGAGGGCATCCGGCCGAGCAGTGCCGAGACCTCTTGGCCGGCCTGGACGAAGCGGAAGATGTTGTCGATGAACAGGAGGACGTCCTGGCCCTCCTCGTCGCGGAAGTACTCGGCCATGGTCAGGCCGGACAGGCCCACGCGCATGCGCGCCCCGGGCGGCTCGTTCATCTGCCCGAAGACCAGGATGGTCTTCTCGAGCACGCCCGACTCCTTCATCTCGAGCCACAGGTCGTTGCCCTCGCGCGAGCGCTCGCCGACCCCGCAGAACGCCGACAGGCCGCCGTGCTCCTGGGCCAGGTTGTGGATCAGCTCCTGGATGATCACGGTCTTGCCCACGCCGGCGCCACCGAACAGGCCGACCTTGCCGCCCTTGGCGTACGGGGCGAGCAGGTCGATCACCTTGATGCCCGTCTCGAACATCTCCGTCGTCGGTGTCTGGTCCTCGACCGTCGGCGCCTCGCGATGGATCGGCCACCGCTTCACGTCGCCGTCGATCTCATCGCCGAGGTCGATCGGCTCGCCGAGCAGGTTGAAGATCCGCCCCAGCGTCACGTCGCCGACCGGCACCGAGATCGGTCCCCCCGTGTCGACCACCTCAGCCCCTCGGGCCAGGCCGTCGGTGACGTCCATGGCCACCGCGCGCACGCGGTCATCGCCCACGTGCTGCTGAACCTCGCACCACAGCCAGTCGTCCTTCGAGGCCGCGGGATCGATGCCCTCCTCCTGGCGCATGACCTCCGGCCGGCGGATCTTGATCGCGTGGTTGATGTCGGGCAGCTGGTCGTGGAACACGGCCTCGACCACGACGCCCTGGACCTCTTCGAGCCGGCCGACGTTCTCGGACCGGCGTCGCCCGCCCCCGTCGCGCTCCTCGCTCTGCTCTTCTCTGGATTCTGATGCGGTTGCCATGTGTCTCCCTAGGTTACCCGGACAGCCCTTCCGCACCCGCGACCACTTCCATGATCTCCTGCGTGATCTCGGCCTGGCGCGCGCGGTTCGCCTGCAAGGTCAGATCGTCGATCATCTCGCCCGCGTTGTCGGATGCCTGGCGCATCGCAGTCATCCGTGACCCATGCTCTGAGGCGGTCGACTCGAGCAGGGCGCGGAAGATCGAGACCTCGACGTAGTCGGGCACCAGGCGCTTGAGGATCTCCTCGGGATCCGGCTCGTACTCCACCAGCGCCCGCTTGTCCCGCTCCCGGTCCTTTCTGGTTGCCTCGTCCTCGTCGGACCCAGAACCCGAGCCGGAGTCGGAGTCCGAGTCCGAATCAGAGTCCCCTTCCGAGTCCTCATCCGAGTCCTCGTCGCCCATGATGTCGGCCTTCTGGAGCGGCAGCAGCGTCTCGCGGACCACGTCCTGCGACATCGCCGACTTGTAGAAGTTGTAGAAGATGTCCACCTGGTCGACCTCTTCGTCGATGTAGGCAGCCATCAGGCGCTCGGCGATCCGCCGGGCATCGGCGTAGGCCGGTCGATCGGTGAACCCGGTGAAGCTGTCGCGGAGCTCCAACCCGCGGAACGAGATCGACGAGGCGATGCGACGCCCCGACGCGAAGTACACGGGTGTCCGGCCCTCCCTCTCGTGCCGGCGGGCCGCCTGTGTCCCAGTCCGGACGACGCTGGAGTTGAACGCTCCCGCCAGGCCGCGGTCGCCCCCGATCATGAGCAGGCCGACGTTCCTGACCTCGCCGTGCTCCTGGAGGATCGGTAGCTTCGGCAGGTCGCCGGCCGCCTCCGCGGCCTGCCGGGTCATCCGCCGGAGCGCGTCGGCGTAGGGCCGCAGGACCTCGATCCGCTGCTCGGCCTTGCGTAGGCGGGCCGCGGCGACCATCTCCATTGCGCGCGTGATCTTCTTGATGTTCTTGACCGACTCGATCTGGTTCTTGATGTCCTGCGTTGATGCGCCCATCGATTGCGACCCTCGCCGGCTTTACGCCGCCTCCTCCTCGTCGTCATCGTCGTCGCTCGAGTCGCTGTCGCTCGACTCGTCCTTGTCCTCATCCGAGTCCTCGCTGCCGCTCGACGAGCTCTCGCCTTGGTCCTCGTCCTCGTCCTCGTCTTCGTCGAGCGGATTGCCCTCTTCGTCGAGGTCGTAGCCGAAGTCCTCGGCGAACTGCTCGACCACGTTGCCGACCTCTTCCTGAGTGCTCTCCTCCCAATCTCCTTCGGCGATCTTCTCGAGCAGCTCCGGCTCGTTGCCCTTCACGTGGTCCGTCAACTCGCCCAGGAACTTCTCCACCTTGTCGACCTCGATGCGGTCCAGGTAGCCGTTGGTGGCGGCGTAGATCTGGACGACCTGGTCCTCGATCGCCATCGGGGCGCTCTCTTTCTGGTTGAGCGTCTCGACGAGCCGCTCACCGCGAGCCAGCGTCCGCTGCGTTTCGGGATCGAGCTCGGATCCGAACTGCGAGAACGCCTCGAGCTCCCGGTACTGCGAGAGCTCGAGCTTCATCCGGCCCGCAACCTTGCGCATCGGGGTGAGCTGGGCGCTTCCGCCGACCCGGGAGACCGAGATCCCGACGTTGATCGCCGGCCGCACGCCCGAGTAGAACAGCTTCGGCTCGAGGAAGATCTGCCCATCGGTGATCGAGATCACGTTGGTGGGGACGTAGGCGGACACGTCGCCGGCCTGGGTCTCGATGATCGGCAGCGCGGTCAGCGAACCGCCGCCCTCGATCTTGTCGCCCGTGTGCGGATCGGTCAGGTCGTCGGCCAGCTTCACCGCCCGCTCGAGCAGCCGTGAGTGCAGGTAGAACACGTCCCCCGGGTAGGCCTCACGACCCGGAGGGCGGCGCAGCAGCAGCGACATCTGGCGGTAGGCGTAGGCGTGCTTGGTCAGGTCGTCGAACACGCATAGCGCCGCCTGCCCCTTGTACAGGAAGTACTCGCCCATCGCGCACCCGGCGTACGGGGCGAGGAACTTGATCGGGGCGGCCTCGTCGGCGGCGGCCATCACGATGATCGTGTGATCGAGGGCGTCGGCCTCCTCGAGCGTCTTGGCCAACTGCACGACGGTCTGCTTGCGCTGTCCGATCGCGACGTAGACGCAGATCAGATCCTTGTCGCGGTTGTTGATGATCGTGTCGATGGCGATTGCGCTCTTGCCGGTCTGGCGGTCGCCGATGATCAGCTCGCGCTGGCCCCGGCCGATCGGAATCATCGAGTCGATCGCCTTCAGGCCGGTCAGCATCGGCTCCTTCACCGGCTGACGCTGGACCACGCCGGGCGCCTTGTGCTCCGAGGGTCGGGTCTCGCTCGTGTCGACCGCGCCCTTGCCGTCGAGGGGGTTGCCGAGCGGGTCGACGATGCGTCCCAACAGCTCGTCGCCCACCGGGATCTCGAGCAGCCGCTTGGTTCGCCGGACGGTGTCTCCCTCGGCAATGGCCTCCCACTCGCCGAACAGGACCGCGCCCACGTTGTCCGACTCGAGGTTGAGTGCGAGCCCGGTGACGCCGTGCGGGAACTCGAGCATCTCGAACGACATGCAGTTCTCGAGGCCGTGGATGCGGCAGATGCCGTCGGCCACCGACAACACTGTGCCGACCTCGGTCAGGTCGGCGCTCGAGGTATCGAGGCCCTCGATCCGGCTCTTGAGGATCGAGGTGATCTCGTCGGGCTTGATCTGCATCTGTGGCATCTAGTGCTCCCTGCTCAGGCGCAGCGTCCTACGCCTGCGCGACTTGACGGCGAAGTTGGTTCAGTCGATTGCGGATCGAGGCATCAAGAATCGAGTTGCCGACGCGCAGGACGAGCCCGCCGATGATCTCTGGGTCGACGCGGCTGGAGATCTCCACCTTCTGCCCCGTCTGCTCATGGATGCGGTCGGCGATGCTCTCCACGGTGCCTTCCTCGAGCTCGATCGCGCTCGTCACCTGCACCGGCAGCACCTGCTCTACCTCGTCCCACAGCTTCTCGTATCGATCGCGGATCCGGAAGATCACCGGCATGCGTGAGCGCTCGATGAGCGCCTCGAGGAAGTTCATCAGGACCGGCTCGGCGTCCTGCACGCCCTTGTGGAGGCCCTCCTTCTTCTCCTCGGCGGAGAAGTACGGGGAGAAGAAGAAGAACGTCAGATCGCGGCTCTCGTCCAGCGCGCGCGCGAATTCGCGCAGCTGCTCGCGTACCTCGGAGAGCAGGCCCTGCTCCTTGGCGACCTCGAACAGCGCGTTCGCGTAGACGGCGGCGATCTCTTCCACTTAGCCCCGTCCGTCTCCGGCCAGGCTGCTGAAGTCGAGGTCGTTCAGGGTCTCCTCGACCAGGCGCCGCTGATCCTCGTCGGTCAGCGTCTTGCGCGTCACGCGCTCGGTGGCCATCACGGTCAGATCGGCCACCTCGCGGCGGATCTGGTCGATCGCCCGGCGCGTTTCGTTCTCGATGTCGCGGCGCGTCTGCTCCATCAGCTTGTCGCGCGTCTCCTTCGCCTCGGCCGTCGCGTTGCGTTCGTGGACCTCGGCCGCATTGCGCGCGCGCTCGACGATCTGATCGGCCTGGCCGCGCGCCTCGCGCAGACGGTCTCGGTACTCCTCGAGCAGGCGGTCTGCCTGCCGCCGGGTCCGTTCAGCCGCGTCGATCGACTCCTCGATCGCGTGCTGGCGCTTGTCGAGCGCCTCCGTGATCCGCGGGAAGACGGTCTTCCAGAGCACGAACATCGAGATCCCGAACAGAATCAGCGTCCAGATCGCCAACCCGAGGCTGGGGCTGACCAGCGGCGAGGAGGCGGCGAAACCGAGCATCAGCTGATGACCGAGGAGATCAGCCCCGCGACCAAGCCGTAGAAGAAGCACGCCTCGGTGAGGGCGAAGCCCAGCCACTGGATGCTGGTTATCTCATCGCGCATCTCCGGCTGGCGCGTCACAGACTCGATCACCTTGCCGAAGATGTAGCCGATGCCGACCCCAGCGCCGACGGCGCCGAGGCCGCCGCCGATGCCGATCCCGAGGCCCTTCGAGGCCTGGGCGAACACGAAGAGATGTAAAAGCACTAGAACCAGCTCCTATCTATTTAGTGTTCCTCTACTGCGCCGCCGAGGTAGATGGCGGCGAGAGTCGCGAAGATGAATGCCTGCAAGGTGGCGATCAGGCCGACCTCGAACATGTAGACCAGAATCCCGGCCGGCATGGTGAACCAGCCCAGGAACGAGAGGCCCTGGAGTACGGCCAGCCCCCCGGCCATGAACAGGATGATCATGTGGCCGGCGAGGATGTTGGCCCATAGCCGGATGGTCAGCGACACCAGGCGCATGAAGTTGGAGATGACCTCCAGCGGGGCGATGAGGATGATCAACTTGCCCACGCCACCCGGCATCAGGTGGCTGAAGTAGCCGCGGAATCCCCACTTCTTGAATCCCTCGACGTTGAACACGATGAACACCACCACCGAGAGGATTCCCGCCACCGATACGTTGGCCGTGGCCGCGTAGAACGCCAAGGAGGGGAAGTTGATCCCCAGCACATTGATGGTCTCCCCGGTGTTGGTGGGCAGCGGGATGTAACCGATCATGTTGTTGAACCAGATGAACAGGAACAGGGTCCCGATGAACGGGAACCACTTGGCCGCCATGGCGGAGTCCATGTTGCCGCGCGTGATGTTGTCGCGCATGAGCGAGAACATCGTCTCCACCGCCGTCTGCACCCGGTTGGGTCGCTGGCGCATCTTCCTCCCGACGTACCACACCGTGGCGAAGGTGGCCAGCGTCGAGAGGGCCAGGTAGACGAAGCCTCGATCGATCGAGAGTGGTCCGAGCTTCACCCAGGGGATGAGCGTGAACTCGTCCTGGATGTTGAACTGCGGCTTGGGCGACTTGCCGAAGGCGACCGCAAGCACCACATTGCCTGCGATCCAGACCAGGGCGACTGTCCAGGCAATCCGTTTCCTGGTCCAGGTCATCGTCTTCTCGGACGGTAGACGGCGGAGATGCTCAGTTCGATGGTGTAGGCGACCAGGATCACCAGGAGTGCCGTGAGCGCATCCGAGCGGCCCCAGCTGTTGCGCAGGAGAACGACCATGATCGCGAGCGCGAACAGCCGGCCCAATAGGTAGGCCAGCCGCAGGCCGATCTCGGCGGCGGAGGGCGCGAGCGCCAGGGCGATGCGGTCGGCGGCCAAGCCCACCGCGCGCAGCACGATCCAGGTCACTGCCGAGATCAGGTAGGCCCGAGCCGGAACGCTGGGCACCAGGATGACCGGCACGGCGAGGACCAGCACGAGCACGTCGAGCAGCCCCTTGACGGTCAGCGGCGTGCGCGGGGCAGCAGAGCCCGTGCGCCGCCAGTCCTTGGGGCGCGACAACACCGACGGCGGGGGCGTCACGGCCTCCGACAGCGCGGGGGTGACGCCATCCGACAGCGGGGGCGTCACGCCCTCCGACAACGCGGGCTTCACGGCATCACCACTCGGCTCGACTTCCTCCGACGGTGCGGGCGGCGCCGCAGCGCCACTCCGCGCGAGTGCCTCCGACAGCGCGGGCGGCGTGGCGACGTCGTGAGCGGGTTTCGATGGGAGGTGGTTCAAGGCAGCGGCAACCGGGTGCGCCTAAACTACCCGGCGGACCGCCGATAGTATCTGTCGCCCGGGCAATCGGGCGCCCCGCCGCTTCGCCGGCAGCGGCACAGGCGCTGGACCGGATTTAGCGCGAAGCGGGAGTGAGGTGCGCGGGATCCGCCGCAGACCGTCGTGGCAGCGCGGGCTTGGGCAGCTGACCCTCTGCCCACATCGCAGCCAGGCTCGCGCGCGGCAGCCCCAGGACGCCCTCGTACACCAGGTACCGCGGCTCCCAGCGAGGGAAGAACTTGGCGTTGAACCGGTAGAGGCTCTCGATCTGGAAGAACGGATTGCCCAGGGCCACCAGCTTGCCAAGCACCCGCTCATGGCGCTTCTCGGGGCTGTGCATCCACTTGGCGAAGGCGGCGAAGTTGAGGGACATCTCCGTGAGGCTCCGCTCCTTGAGGAGTTCGGCAGCCTGCGCGACCATGAACTCCGTCAGGCCGTTGGGGGTGTCCGGATCGCGGCGCATGAACGACAGCGACATCGCCGGACGCCCGTAGACGGGGACGAAGTGCAACGCGCCCTTGATCTTCTTGTCCTCGTCTCGGGCGAGCAGCACCAGCGTCTCGTGATCGTGCTCGCCGGTGAGCGAGTCCATCGCCATCGAGAAGCCGCGCTCGGGCGCGCCCTGGCGGCCGCGCTCGAGCACCTGCTCGATCTCGGCGATGGTGTCGGGCTCGAGATCGCGCAGCTCGTGCACCTCGGCCGTGTAGCCGGCCTTGCTCAGCCGGGTGACCGACTGGCGCACCTTGCGGATCGGCCGCCCCTGGAGCGAGAACCGGTCAAGCTCGACGATCGCCTCATCCCCCAAGTAGATCGTGTGCAGGCCGAGCTCCTCGTACAGGGGCTTGAGCCGCTCGCTTGCCCCTACGGCACCGAGCTTGAGGCCGCGCGCCGCCGCGAAGGCGCGTAGCTCGGCCAGCAGGCCCCGGAACGACTCGGCCGGCCCGACCGGATCGCCGGACAGCAGCAGCACCCCGTTCTCGATCCGGTAGCCGACGAACGCCCAGCGGTCCTGGCTGAAGAAGTACTGCTTGTCGACCCGCAGCTTGAAGTACGACAGCGTGTCGGTTCCGTGCTCGCGGACCAGCTCGGCGGCCTTCTCGCGCGTGGCCGCGCTGGGCAGCGCGGTGGGCGCGGCGAGCGGCCGGAAGATCACGTAGGCGATCGTGCTCAGGCTGGCCAGCTCGAGCAGGTGGACGGCGAGCGGTAGCCAGCCGAAATGGTTGTGGAATTGGATCGGGCCCGGCTGCCAGCGCAGCAGATCGACCGTCTCGTGCAGCACCGAGTAGGCCGAGGGATGGCCCTGCGAAGCCCAGGTAGCGAGCGCGGCCATCCCCACGCCGAGGGCGCCCACCAGCGGGACCCGCCATGCCGCCGAGCGCAGCGTGATCGGGTCGTGGTGCACACGGAAGGCACGGTGTCCGGTCAGCAGCACCACGGCGGCGCTCCACGTGATCACGGTCTCCTCGAAGTCAAGGCCCTTCAGCAGGTCGAACAGCCCGAGCGAGATCATCAGCAGCACTGCGGCTTGGAAGGCACGCCGGCGGCGCTTGGCCAGGTACGGGGCGACCAGCAGCAGTGCGAGGCCGGCCGGCAGCGCCAGCGCGTGGAACAGCCTCATCGCCTCGACCGGCTCGAACTCGAGCAGCACATGACCGCGCCAGCGGATGTTGGGCGTCAGTGCCGAGGCGATGTTGACCAGACCGACGAACGCCGCGGCGAGCGCGGCAAGCCGCGGCAGCCAGCGTTGGAGGCGTTGGGTGGTGCGAGTCACGAGGGTTATCTCGACAGCGCAGCGTTCCCGGTTGAACCGACGTGCTGGACTGGTTGAACTACTACCGCGGCGCACGCTGCTGGTTACGGCGAGCTTAGCGGCACTCCTTCTCTTCCCCGTGGCGTCTCAGCCCAAGCGGAGCGCCCCGAGCAGGTCGGAGTACTGGTCGGTCCAAGTGCGCGCGGATGGGTCGCGGACGCACCGGTGCCAGCGGCCGTCGTGCGCGAGCTCACCGAGGTCCCTCGGGGTCCGCGCGAGGATCGCCCAGTTCGATAGCACGTCGCCGCGCCGGGCCTCTGCCCGCGTGGGCAAGTAGCGCTGAGCGACACAGGTGAGCCGCAAGTCGTGCGCTATGTCACCAAGCACGGGCTCCAGCGCGAGATACCTGTTCGTGATGTGAAACAACAAGGCGCCGGTCGGCTGCAGGCGCGAGAAGTAGACGCCAACCGCCTCGCGCGTGATCAGGTTGATCGGGATCGCGTCGGAATTGAACGCGTCGACTACCAGGAGCCCGAAGCGACCGGGCGGCTCGTGCTCGAGCGAGAGCCGGCCGTCGCCCACCACTACGTTTGCCGGGCACCGGCGCAGGTAGTCGAACAGCGCGGGGTCGCGGGCGATCCGAACCTCCACCGGATCGACCTCGAAGAACGTGAATCGATCGCCCGGTGGCGCGTAGCAGGCGAGCACGCCGGCGCCGAGCCCAAT
This sequence comes from uncultured Solirubrobacterales bacterium, assembly GCA_963818675.1. GTDB lineage: Bacteria > Actinomycetota > Thermoleophilia > Solirubrobacterales > Solirubrobacteraceae > Palsa-465. The sequence continues at coordinate 2,929,190 of CAWFTE010000002.1, read as the reverse complement.
CACCCCGGTTCGTTGCGTTGTCGCGTACGGCAGCTCCCCGAACGCCTGTCCTACCGGCCCCGACGCGCTGTAGTACACAAGCGGCTGCGGTCTTCCGGGGCCAAAGCGCTCGATCCCGTGCAGCGTGGTGCCGTCGTAAAGCGAGTGCACGCGCGCCCCGTCGCTGGCCACCACCCGGTAGATGCCGAAGTAACTGCGCTCACGGGCGATCACGCGCTGGCCGGGCGTCGACACGAGCGACGGGGCGAGGAGGATCGCGCCCATTGCAAGCGCGAATCGCAGCGGCCGACGCGCGAGGTTCAGCGACAGTCCGCAAGCCAGCCCGAGGAGCAGGCTCTTCGACTGAAACGAGGCGCTTGTCGATCCGGAACGAGCCGCCCCGAGCGCGAGCGCCACGAAGGCCCCGAGCACCACCGCAACGATCACGTCTGTCAGCAGCGCCAGCCATGGCTTCTTCAGCAGCAGCACCAGCAGGTCCGGTCGCTTCGACGGCGGCCGCGGGCGCAGTGCACAGACCGCGACGATCGCGAGCGGATACTCGAAGAGCGTCGGGAAGGCGACCGGCGCGAGCAGCGCGTTGAAGGCGCCGCCGATCACCCCGCCCAGCGCGAGCCAGAGGTAGAACTCAGTGAGGTGACGCGGCGCTGGCCGGTCGGCCGCAAGCAGCGAATGGCACATCAGCGCAGCCGCGGTGAGGCCCGTCAGGTGGACGGCAAGCAGCAGCACCAGCGGTTTCTCGGAGCCAAGCGCGAGCGTGAAGACGAGCACAACCGCGATCGCGGGCAACACGCGTCGCCCCAGCACCGCGAGCCGCTCGGGGCGGGCGCCCGGCGCGAACGGAACGACGAGCGTGAGCAGATAGAGCGCGAGCGGGATCACCCACAGAAGCGGGACGGGAGCGATGTCGCGCGTGATGTAGCTCGTTGTGCCGAGCATCAGGCTCGACGGAACGGCTGCGAGGACAAGCCAGCGCAGGCGCCGTGACCAGTCGATCGCGGCCGCCTCCGACTCGGCCGACATCGGGGCCGCCTCCGACTCGACCGACATCGGGGCCGCCTCCGAGTCGGCCGACAGTGGAGGATTGCCCTCGACCGCCGGCGCGGGCGCGACCACGGCGCGTCCGGGCCGCAGCCACAGCGCCCCCGCGCTCGCCGCCACGAGGCCACCCGCCACCGCGTAGCCGATCGCCCAGCCGTGCCCCTGGCCGGTGAGGGTGAGCGCGGGCGAGACCGCCAACGGGTAGGCGAGCAGGCCGAGCAGGCTGCCACCGTTGCTGGCCGCGAACAGGAAGTACGGATCGCGCGCGGCGCGATGTTGCGTGCAGGAAAGCCAGCGCTGGAGCATGGGCCCGTTTGCCGCGAGGGCGAAGAACGGTAGGCCGGCAGTCACTGCCAGTGTCCCGAGCAACCACGGGATCGGCTCGGCGCTCGGTGGAGGGTGAGCGCCGTGCGGCAGCGCGATCGGCAGTACGACGGCCGCCGCGGCCATCACGGCGAGCTGAAGTAGCGCTTGCCGGCGCGGCGCGAGCAGTCGGCTCGTGGTGTGCGCCCAGGCGTAGCCGGCCAACAACGTCGCCTGGAAGAACAGGACGGTCGTGTTCCAGACCTCGGGCGTCGAGCCGAGCAGCGGCAGCAGGAGCTGGCCTATCAGGGGCTCGAGCACGAAGAGCAGCGCCGCGCCCACGAAGAGTGTCAGCGAGTACAGGATGGTCACGGAGTCGGGCCTCGCGACGTGCGCGGGTCCGCGATATAAGCATTTGCCGACCTAGAAAGAGCGTGGCTCGCCGGCTGCTGCCACGCGTGGCCGGCTTAAGGGCGCGAGCGGGGCAGCGCCAGCGCGAGCACGAGGGCCACCAGCGGAAGCACCGCGATCGTCTCGAACACCGCCTTCAGGCCGTGCGCGTCGCCGAGCAGGCCGAGGAGCGGCGCGCCCACGCCGCCCAGGCCGATCGACAGCCCGATCGTCACGCCGGCCGCCACCCCGAGCCGTCCGGGCAGGAGCTCCTGCCCCATCACGATCGTGACCGCGAACGTGGCGATCGTCGCCGCGCCGGCCAGCGCGGCGAACAGCAGCCCCAGCACCGGGCCCGAGAGCAGGAAGCCGGCGATCAGGGGCGGCAGCACGAGCATCGAGCCGGTCAGAACCGTGCGCCGGCCGAAGCGGTCGGCCAGCGGCCCTCCGGCCAGCGTGCCGACGGCCCCGCCCAGCAACATCGCGGTCAGGGCGCTGTTGCCGAATGCCTTGCCGGTGTGGAGGTTCGAGACGTAGTAGAGCGGGATGAACGTGACCATCCCGAAGTACACGAACGAGCGCAGCGCGATCACCGCGGCCAGCACCGTGAAGTGCCCCCATGCCTCCCGCTGCTCGTCCCGCTGCACCCGGCCCTGGACCACGTCCGAGCGAAAGCCGCGCAGCCGCGGCAGCTCGTGGATCAGCACCGCCGCCATCGCCCAGGTCGGGATCACCGCGAACACCGTGCCGTGCAGGCCGAAGGCCAACAGCAGCGGCGTCATCAGGACCGGTCCGAGCGCGAACCCGACGTTGCCCCCGACGCTGAACAGGCTCATGCCGCTGGCCCGCCGCGCGCCGGACACGTAGTTGGCAAAGCGCGAGCCCTCCGGATGGAAGGCGGCCACCCCGAGCCCGCTCAGCACGATCGCGGCGAAGGTCAGGCCGTAGTTGGGAGCCAGGCCGGCCAGGGCGATGCCGAGGCCGCCCAGCGCCGGGCCGAGCGGCATCAGCCAGGGCAGCGAGTAGCGATCGGACACGTGGCCGAACGCGGGCTGGACCACCGAGCTCGAAATCGTCGCCGCCAGGACCAGCGCCGAGGCGGCCGCGTAGCTCAGGTGGTCGCGGGAGATCAGGAAGGGCAGCAGCGCGGGCACCGATCCCTGGGCTATGTCGGTGAACATGTGGCCGAGCGAGAGGGTGACCATCGCCCGCCGATCGACGCCGTGGAGCCGCCCCAGGCGCGCTGCTCGGACCGCTGTCGCAGTCATGCTTCGAGCGTATCCCGCCGGTGCGCGACGTTCCCGCGCTGTGCTTCGAGCTCGCTTTCGAACTGCTCGAGCTCGCGGCGGCGGTCCCGTACGAGCTCGAGCTGGGCGTCGATGTGCTGGAGGGACTGGTCGAGGATCCGCCGCTGCGTGGCCGGGTCTTCGGCCTCGGCCCACTCGCGGCGCAGCTCGGCCCGCGCCGACTCCGCTTCTAAGAGCGACGAGAGCTGCTCGAGCGAGAGGCCCAGCAGCTCCTTCAGGCGCAGGAGCCGTCGAAGCTGGTCGACGTCCTGGGCGCTGTAGCAGCGGTGCTGGCCCTGGACACGCTCGGCCGAGCCGGGCAGCAGGCCGATCTCCTCGTAGTAGCGGATCGTCCGCGGGGTCGTGCCGGTCAGCTCCGCCACCTCTCCGATCCGCAGCGACCTGTCGGTCGTGGCGCTCATGCCACGGCCTCCGCTGGGTCGACCGCCCGAACGTGCTTGGGCCGCGCCGCGGCCACGAACGCGCCCAGGAGCGACACCACGGCCAGGCACCACAGAGCGGTGTGCATGTTGGCGATGAACGGGTCGAGCTGGGCGTTCGAGATGTGGTTGGCCAGGCCGGAGAACACGCTGAACAGGACGGTCTTGGGCACCGCGCTCGTGACGATGGCGATCACGAACGCGATCGAGATCACTGCGCCCGTGTTCTGCACGAGCACCCGCGCGCCGGCGGCGATCCCCCGCCGGTGCGCCGCCACCGTGCCCATCATCGCCGCCGTGTTGGGCGAGTTGAACATGCCCGAGCCGATCCCCACGATGAACAGGTACACGCCGCTGGCCACGTAGGTGGTGTCCCGGTCGAGCAGCGTCATCAGCGCCAGACCGGCCGCCTGGACGAGCATGCCCCCCACCGCCATCGCCCGCGAGCCGCGCCGGTCGGCCCAGATCCCCGACAGGGGCGAGGAGATCAGCATCCCCAGCGCGAGCGGCGCCAGCTTGATGCCGGCCAGGATCGGCGAGTCGCCCTGGACACCCTGGAAGTAGAAGACGAACACGAACATCAGGGCGAACCGGGCCAAGCCGTTGATGAACGCGGCCGCCGCGGCGGCCGAGAACAGCCGGTTGGAGAAGATCGTCAGGTCGAGCATCGGCTGGCGGTGGCGGCGCTCGATCAGGACGAAGGCGGGGAGCAGGACCGCGCCCGCGATCAGGCCGCCGATCACGGTCGCGTTGTTCCAGCCGGAGATGCCGCCCTTGGAGATGCCCAGGACCAGCCCGGTCAGGCCGATCAGGAACGTGATCGTGCCGGCGGCGTCGAACGCGCGATCTTCGGAGCGGCCGGTCAGCTCTCTGAGGATCATCGCGGCCCACAGGCTGCCGAGGAGCGCGAAGGGGACGTTGAACCAGAACACCCACGGCCAGCCGATCGCCACCAGCGCGCCCCCGAGCACCGGCCCGATCACCAGGCCCACCGCCGCCACCATCGTGTTCGTCCCCATGGCCAGCCCAAGCTGCTCGCGCGGGAAGGCGTCTGTGACGATCGCCGCCGCGTTGGCGAACAGGAACGAGCCGCCGATCCCCTGCACGATCCGCCACAGGATCAGCTGGGTCCCGTTGCCCGCGAACCCGGCGCCCAGCGAGGCGAGCGCGAAGATCACGAATCCCCCGATGTAGGCCTGCTTTCGCCCGAACTGGTCCGAGAGCCGGCCGGCGCTGAGCACCAGCACCGTGCTGGCGATCATGTACACCAGGATCACCCAGACCAGCTCGAGCAGGCTCGTATGCAGGCTGCGCTCGAGATCGGGGAGCGCGATGATCAGCGTCCCCGAGTTGATCGTGGCCAGGAGCATGCCCAGGCTCGTGCACGACAGCGCCCACCACTTGTAGGTGTCCTCGGTGGCGCGGGCGCCGGGGCGCCGGCGGGTCGCCGGGGCTGCTTCGATCGCGGAGTTCACGTTAACGTAAGAATAGCGGCCTCGCGGGGTGTGACCATTTTTGCCCGCTCAGGCGGCAATCATTCTTGCCCGCTCAGGCGGCAATAACCTCGGCAGCACGAGCGCCCGCGCGATCCGGCCGTACTTATTGCCGCCTGGCGGGAAGAACCTCGGCAGCACGAGCGCCCGCGCGATCCGGCCGTACTTATTGCCGCGCGGCAACCAACAATCCAGCCATGGCCAATCTAGATGACACGGACGTCCGCGAACTGCTCGACAACCCCTCACCGGGCAATCATGGATTCACCTATTCGAACGCCGCCACCGTGGCCAGGATCACGAACGTGGCGATCAGGGCGGCGCCCTCGAACGCCGTGGCCTCCCCATCCCCGGTGACCTGCCACACGATCACCGCAGTACCGAACAGCGCCCCGATGTACACCGGGGCCAGGGTGAACGTGAGCGTGGTGACCGTGAGCAGCGACACCAGCACGAGCAGCGGGTACAGGAACGCCGCGATCTGGGCCACCGAGTTCTTGACCACCGAGATAGCCAGCTCCGACCGGCCCTTGGCGGCCAGGACGATCCCGGCGACGTTCTCGACCGCGTTCCCGGCGATGGCCACGATCACCAGCCCGGCGAACGCCTGCGAGATGTGGAGGGTGTTGATCGTGGGCTGGAGCGCGTGCACGAACCAGTCAGAGACGAACGCCGATCCCACCCCCGCCACGCTGAGCAGCACCACGCTGAACGCGGTGGAGAGCCGGGGCGGCTCGACATCGCCCGGCAACTCGTCCGAGCTCAGGTACTGGCGAAGCCAGCAGGCATAGACGATCAGGATCGCCACCGCTCCCACGATCGAGATCGTCCGGTTGTGGTGGCTGGCCGGGTCGTGCGAGCTGTTGGTCAGCCCGATCAGCACGATGATGAACGACGCGATCAACAGCAGCGTGGCGGTGTCGTTGGGCAGCCGGACGCCGAAGCGCATCACCCCGTCGCGCTCCCGGCGCGCGCCGGTGATGATCACCAGACCGAGCACGAGCAGCGCGTTGACCAGGATCGAGCCCAGGATCGCGGTCTGGGCCACGGTCAGCTCACGGGCCTGGAGAGCGAAGATCACCACGAAGAACTCGGGCAGGTTGCCGAGGCTCGACTGGAGCAGGCCCGTGACCCCGGGTCCGTAGCGCCTCCCCACCTCGTCGGTCGAGAAGGACACGATCCAGGCCAGCCCGGCCAGCGCCAGCGTGGCGAATACGAACGCCACCACAGCCGAGACGCCGTGGACGTAGCGCAGGACCCCCGCCACCACGCTCACCGCGACGATCGCGCCGATGATGGCGCGCTCGGCTCTGCTCATCGCGTTCGGCGGCGCGCCGGCCGCGAGCGACTCACGATCTGACCTGCTCGAACTCGCCCGTCTCGATATCCCGCTCGACCGCCTGCTGGACCTCGAACTCGCTGGTGTCCGGGTCGCGGCGTCTGAGCTCGCGGGCGCGCCAGTGCTTGAACTTGAGGATCTCGAGCACGTAGACCAGGTACACGCTGGCTGCCACCGCGATCAGCCCGATGAGGCCCATCACGATCGACCAGCCCAGGTGGTAGTTGCCATGGTGGTCGGAATAGGGAACGAAGCGAAGCGCGACGGCGACGCCCGCCAGCAGCAGGGACCAGGCGTACATGTAGGCCACGGTCTTGCGCTGGCTGAAGCCGATCCGGGCCATCCGGTGGTGGAAGTGGTTGGCGTCGGCGTCCCACGGCTTGCGTCGGTACTTGAGCCGCTTGGCCACCACGAAGCTCGTGTCCAGGAACGGGACGGCGAGTATGACCAGCGGCACGACCAGAGCCACGACCGCGTTGGTCTTCAGAGAGCCGACGACGGCGGCCACTCCGAGCAGGTAGCCGAGCAGGTTCGCGCCCGAGTCGCCCATGAAAACCGACGCGGGGTGGAAGTTGTAGAACAGGAACCCGAGCGAGGCGCCGGCGGTGAGTGCGGCCAGGGTCCCCGCCGAGTTGACGCCCAGGTCGAACGCGATGATCGCGAACGCCACGCCGTCGATCGTGCACAGACCCGCGGCTAGCCCGTCCACCCCGTCGGAGAAGTTGACCACGTTCATCAGCCCCACCAGCCAGAGCGCGCTGAGCGCCCCGCCTGCGTTGGGGAACTGGAGGCTGCCGAGGAACGGCAGCGTCACGTCCGTGACCACCACCCCCCCCTCGACGGCGATCACCGCCGCCGCGACCTGCCCCGCCAGCTTCCAGTACCAGCGCAGATCGAGCGCGTCGTCGATCGCGCCGACCACGGTGATCACGCAGGCCCCGGCGACGATCGCCCAGAGGTGGACGGTCCCGCCCGGACCCGGCCTTCCGTGCGGCGTGTGCTGCAGATGGATCGTCGCCGGCACCCAGATCAGCGCCGCCACGAGGACCCCGACCAGGATCGCGATCCCGCCCAGCGCCGGCGTGTCCGTAGTGGCCAGTCCGCGCTCGCTCGGCCGGGCCAGGATGCCGATTCGCCGCGCCGCCGTCCGCGCGATCGGCGTCAGCCCAGCGGCGACCCCCATCGCGACGAGGAAGGCGAACAGGGCGTCCCAGTAGCGCATGGACTGCCGAAAGCATGGCAGCCCCGCCCGACCGCAGGGCGCGCACGGTCAGCCGAAGGACGCGGGCAGCGCCTAGGAGACGCCGGCCGGCGCGCCGAGCCGTGCGTAGAGGGGGTAGCGCTCGGCGATCGCCGCCGCGCGCTCGGCCAGCTCCGCCTGACGCTCCTCGAACGCCTCGGCGGTGAGCGCCTCGGCGATGATCTTGCCGACCTCTTCGAAGTCCTCGACCTGGAGCCCGCGGGTGGCCAGCGCCGGCGTCCCGATCCGCAGGCCGCTCGAGACCGCCGGGGGCCGCGGATCGAACGGGACCGCGTTGCGGTTGACCGTGATGCCGACCGCGGCGAGGCGGTCCTCGGCCTGCTTGCCGTCGAGCGAGGACTCGCGCAGGTCGCAGAGCACCAGGTGCACGTCGGTGCCGCCGCTGAGGACGTTGACCCCGCCCCCCGCGCTCAGCAGCTCCGCCGCCACCGCGCGGGCGCCGGAAAGGGTCCGCTCCTGGCGCTCACGGAATGCCTCGGAGGCGGCGATCTTGAGCGCCACGGCCTTGCCCGCGATCACGTGCTCTAGCGGCCCGCCCTGCTGGCCGGGGAACACCGCCGAGTCGATCTTCTTGGCCAGCTCCTCCGTGCACAGGATCATCCCGCCGCGCCCGCCGCCGATCGTCTTGTGCGTGGTCGTGGTCACCACGTGGGCGTGAGGCACCGGGCTGGGATGAAGGCCGGCGGCAACCAGGCCGGCGAAGTGGGCCATGTCCACGACCAGGTAGGCCCCAACCGCGTCGGCGATGGCACGGAAGCGCTCGAAGTCGAGCTGCCGCGGGTACGCGGACCAGCCGGCGAGGATCACCTTCGGCTTGCGCTCGTGGGCAATCCGCTCGACCTCGTCCATGTCGATCACGCTCGTCTCGCGCGAGACCTGGTAGGCGGCGATGTCGTACAGCCGGCCCGAGAAGTTGATCTTCATGCCGTGGGTGAGGTGGCCGCCGTGGGCCAGTTCCATGCCCATCAGCGTGTCTCCGGGCTGGAGCAGCGCGTGGTAGGCGGCCGCGTTGGCCTGGGCGCCGGCGCTCGGCTGCACGTTGGCGTGCTCGGCCCCGAACAGCGCCTTGGCGCGGTCGATGGCGAGCTGCTCGGCCACATCGATGTGCTCGCAGCCGCCGTAGTAGCGCCGGCCCGGATAGCCCTCGGCGTACTTGTTGGTCAGCACCGAGCCCTGGCATTCGAGTACCGATACCGGGACGAAGTTCTCCGAGGCGATCATCTCGAGCGTTCGCTGCTGGCGCTCGAGCTCGTTGGCCAGCACCTCGGCGATCTCGGGATCGACCTCGGCCAGCGGGCGGTTGAAGAAGTCGGCGTCCACCACCCCCGAAGATATCAGCGGCCGATTACGCGACGAGCGAGCGGGCGGGGTTCGGCCACGAGCGAGCGGCCGGTTAGGCCACGAGCGCCGGCTCCAGCGCGGCCGCCGGGACCGCGCCCTCGCGCACCACCCACCACTCGCCGTCGGACTCGAACCGGCGCAGGTCCACCACGGTCGAGGGCGTGCCCGGCAGCTCGCCGCCGTCGATGACCAGATCGGCCGCGTTTCGGATCAGTGCCGGGACGTCCTCGAGCCGGCGCGCATCGGGTCCGCCCGCCCGGTTGGCGCTCGACTGGAGCGCCGGCCGCCGCACGCCCTGCAGGCGGGGAACGTCCGGCACGCGTACCCCCAGCGTGTTCGGATCTTCGCCACAGGCCAGCGGGAACCGCCGCGCCGGGTTCGGGACCAGCAGCGAGACCTGCCCGGGCAGCAGCCGTCGCATCGCGCGGCGGGTGCGCTCTCCCAGCTCGGGCACGGCCCACAGCGCCAGCTCGAGGTCGAAGAACATGACCGCGGAGGCCTTGGCCGGCGCGCGGCGCTTGAGCAGGTACAGGCGCTCCACCGCGAACCGGTTCTCGGGATCGCAGGCCAGGCCATAGACCGTGTCGGCCGCGAACACCGCCACGCCACCCACGGCCAGGCAGCGCTCGAACGTCTCAGCGTCGCTCACCGCCGGCCGAGGACGACGCGCTCGAGACCAGCGAGGTCGCGCAGGCGCTCGACGGAGTCGAATCCCGCCTGGCGCACGAGCCTGGACACCGCGTCGGCCTGGTCGAAGCCGACTTCGAGCGCCATCAGGCGCGTGCCGGCCACCATCCCGAGCAGGCGCCGGATCGCGTCGAGCCCGTCCCCACCAGCGAACAACGCCTCCGCGGGCTCGTAGCCGGCGATCTCGGGCGGGAGCGGCGTTCCGTCCGGCACGTACGGAAGGTTGGCCAGGATGGCATCGAACCGCTCGCTCACCCCGGCGAGCAGGTTGGCCTGGGCGAAATGCACTTGGAGGCGGAGGCGGGCGGCGTTTGCGCGGGCGAGGGTCAGTGCGTCGGCGCTCACGTCCACCCCCCACACCCGCAGATCGGGACGCTCGTGCTTGAGAGCCAGCGCCACCGCGCCGCTCCCGGTGCCGACGTCGACCACGGTGACACCTTCCGGCAGCGTCAGCCCGACCTCGACCAGCAGCTCGGTCTCCGGCCGCGGGATCAGGACCCGGCGATCGACGGCCAGCGTGATCCGACGGAACTCCTTGCGCCCGAGTATGTACGCCACCGGCTCGCGGGCGGCTCGGCGCGCCACCAGCTCGTGAAAGCGCTCCAACGCCCTCGGCTCGACCGGAGACCGCGCGTCGAGGACGAGCCGCTCGCGCCCTACCCCCTGAGCATCGGCCAGGAGCAGCTCCGCGTCGAGGCGGGGAGTGTCGCAGCCTGCGCCGGCCAGGGTCGCGGCCGCAGACGCCACCGCGTCACGCACCCGCACCGCCACCAGCTCAGGCAAGCGCCCGTTCCTGCAGCCGCCGGCGCTTCTCGTCGTCCTGGAGCGCCGCCGTGAGCTCGTCGAGCTCGCCGATCAGGATCCCGTCGAGGTTGTGCACGAGCAGGTTGATGCGGTGGTCCTTGACCCGCTTGTCGGGGAAGTTGTAGGTGCGGATCTTCTCGGCCCGCTCGCCGGTGCCGACCTGCGCCTGGCGAGAGGCCGCCACCTGAGCCCGTTGCTCGGCCAGCGCCCGCTCGTACAGGCGCGCGCGGAGCACGCGCATGGCGCGCTCGCGGTTCTGGAGCTGGGACTTCTCGTCCTGCATGGAGACCACGATCCCGGTCGGCTGGTGGGTGATGCGGACCGCCGAGTCGGTTGTGTTCACCGACTGGCCTCCCGGGCCCGAGCTGCGGTAGACGTCGATCTGGAGCTCGTTCGGGTCGATCTCCACCTCGACCTCGTCCGCTTCGGGCAGGACAGCCACGGTCGCCGTGGAGGTGTGGATCCGCCCCTGGGACTCGGTCTCGGGCACTCGCTGTACCCGGTGCGTTCCGCCCTCGAACTTGAACACCGAGTACGCCCCATCGCCCTTGACCGCGAACGTGTAGCTCCCGTCGCCGATGGCCAGCGGCTCGACGGTCAGCCCGCGCCGCTCGGCGTAGCGGGTCAGCATCCGGTACAGGTCGCCCGCCCACAGCCCTGCCTCGTCGCCGCCGGCGCCGGGCCGGATCTCGACGATCACGTTCTTCTCGTCGTTGGGGTCGCGCTCGACCATGGCCAGGCGGATCTCGTCTTCGAGCGCGTCGATCCGCTCGCGTGAGGACTCCATCAGCGCGCGCAGCTCGGGATCGCTTGCGTCCTCTGCCAGCAGCTCGCGCGCCCCCTCGAAGTCATCGACCGCATGGCGATACTCCACCGCCAGCTTCGCCGCCGGCTCGAGCTCGCGGTAGGCCCGGCTGGCCGCGGTGAACCGCTCGCGGTTGCCGATCACCTCAGGGTCGGACAGCTGCTCCTGGAGCTCGGCGAACCGCCCATCGATCTGTGTCACGAGCTCGTCGATCATCAACGCCGAGTGTAGGACCGGCCCGACTAGGCGACTACTTCGAGACCAACGAGGTCGGAGGCCGTGACCCCGTCGCCCTTCTGCGCCTCGAGCACCGCGTCGAGCGCGGCGATCGCGACCGCGAGCTGGTCGAGGTCGGGCTCGCGGGTGGTCAGCTTCTGGAGCTGCATGCCGGGCCACATGATCGCCTTGACCCAGCGGCGCCGGCGATGACGCCCCGCCCACTTGATCACCTCAAAGGAAAGCCCGGCGATCACCGGCACCCCGAGGATCCGGGTCAGCAACAGGATCCACCAGGCGGGCAAGCCGATCGGCGCGTACACGAAGATGGCCATGATCATCACGATCAGCAAGAAGCTCGTGCCGCAGCGGGGATGCAGGCGCGAGTACAGCGTGGCGCGCTCGGGTCGCAGCTCGTCGGACGCCTCGTAGCAGGAGATCACCTTGTGCTCGGCGCCGTGGTACTCGAGCACGCGCCGCATGTCCGGCACGCGCGAGAGCAGGAGCAGGTAGCCGAGGAAGATGCCCGTCCGGAGCACCGCCTCGACTAGCCAGAACAGCGTGGCGGAGCCGAGCTGGTGCTTGATCAGGCTGGTCAACCCGACCGGCACGACGAAGAACAGTCCGATCGCGAACACCAGCGCTAGCAGCACCGTCACCGTCCAGGTCCCGCCCGAGACCTCCTGGTCCTCCTCGCCGAGCTGCGCGCTGGCCGAGATCGACAGCGCTCGCAGCCCGATCCCGAGCGACTCCACCAGCGCGACCACGCCGCGGACGATCGGCAGGCGGTACACGCGTCGGCGCGCGGTGAGCGAGCGCAGCGGGAAGGTGCGGACCTCCAGGCTCGGGGCGTCCCCGGGCGGGCGGACCGCCACCGCCCAGGTGCTCACCCCCCGCATCATCACGCCCTCGAGTACGGCCTGTCCGCCGACGGGCGCGTCGCGGGTTGCGCTCAGCGGCCCGCCGGCACGCGGTTGCAGCGTGCGCGGGAATGGGCCGCGGATCGGTGCGGCCCGGTCTGCCATCGCTAGGTCAGGACTAGGCGCCCGTGCCGGTGCGGGCGGCTCGCCGGCCCTTGGCCACGCGGCGCTGGAAGCGCTCCACCCGGCCGCCGGTGTCCACGAGCTTCTGCCGGCCCGTGTAGAACGGATGGCAGGCCGAGCAGATCTCGACGTGGATCTCGGGCTTGGTCGAGCGCGTCATGAACTCGTTGCCGCAGGTGCAGCGCACGTGGGCGTCGACGTACTGGGGGTGAATGTCGGTCTTCATCGCTTCACCAAGTTTAGCGTCGGCGTTTAAGGCGCCGCCGGGCAGGGCACGCTGAGCGTGTTGTTGGCGTGGTTGTAGTCGAGCACGGCCCCGTTCGGGTCGACGATGAGCGTGATCTGGCTGCCGGGCGTGCAGGGCGGGGCAGTGAAGGTCTCGCGGATCGTGGCGTGGGAGCCCAGGCCGTTGACGGTAGCCGTCTGCGACGAGGTGCCCGGCTCGATCAGCTCGACCTCGAATGGCCCGGCGCTGGTCAGTCCACGGTTGGCGATCACCCCGATGTAGCGGTACTGCGGGGTGGGTGCGGCCTGGCCGCTGGACGTCTGGCTCCCGGCGCCGGCCGGCGGCTTGATCGTGAGCGAGCGGGCCTGGAGATCGGGGCGCAGCTCGGGCTGGAAGCAGACCGGGCCGTTCGTGGAGGACGTCCTTAGCGAGCGACCGCGGGCACCGGTCCAGCGAAAGCGCACGCGGAACCGGTAATACGCGGGGCCCGGCAGGTTCTCGACCTTCTGGTCGAACTTCCAGATGTCGCCGGGCCGCTGCCCGAGCGTGGGATTCGCGGGACGGACCCACTGATCGAGTCCGGCCCCGCGGACGGAGGCGAACGGGCCCCAGCGCCTTGATGCGCGCTGGAGGTCGAACATCATCGCCATGCTCGAGGTGCCGCTCACCGGGCGCATCACCGCGGTGATCGCAACCTTGCGCTGCGCGGGGAAGAGGGCGTGGTGGCAGACCGGGCCGGTGAGCTGCGTAGTCGGTGGCGCGGCGGCGGCAGCCGAGGCGCCCGCGGGCAGGCCGCAGGCAAGCGCCAATGCAACGCCAAGGAGCGCACGTTTCCCCATGCCCATAAGAACAACACGAACTCGGCAAAAGTTCCGTCCGGCGTCCCGGGGCGCCAGAACCAGCCCCACGGCCCCCCCGACTTTTCCGGAAACTATTTCCGGTTAAGTCGGCCGCATCGGGTCAGGTGACCCGGTAGAGCGGCCCGTCGCCGCCCTCGGGTGGCGTCAGGCGGCCGCCCTTGGCGGTGATCGCCCCGCACTGGATGCAGTTGGTGTAGTTGACGATCACGTCGACCGGACCCTCTTCGGGGGCATCATCGGGGAGCTCGTACACGCCGGCCGGGCACATCCACGCCCACGTCTCGGCGATCTCCCGGGGCACGTGCTTCTCCACGCGGATGTGGTTGGGCGCGTCGTCGCGCGTCGCGTTCCCGGAGATGTAGACCGAAGACAGCTTGTCGAAGATGTACTTGCCGTCCGGCTTGGGATAGCGCTCGCGAGTGTCGCCGATGAACATCGGCTCGGCGTCGTCGCGATGCCACTCCTGCCGGCCGGGCGGCACCTTGCCCTTCGACATGATCGACGGGCCCGCGAGCAGGCTGCCGACGACGAAGCCCCTCTGGAACGCCTGCCGGGTGTTGCGCACCTGGTAGAGCTCCTTGCCGATGGAGGACTGGTCCACCGCCTCCTCATAGGACTCGAGCGACTCCCCCGTCTTCAAAGACTTGTAGATCGCCTCGGCGGCCAGGATTCCGGACTTGATGCAGTGATGCACGCCCTTGAGGGCAGCGGTGTCGACCATGCCGCCGGCGTCGCCCACCAGCAGGGCGCCCGGCATGGACAGCTTGGGCATCGACCAGTAGCCGCCGCCCGGGAGCGCCTTCGCGCCCCACGCGACCCGCTCACCGCCGTCGAGGATCTCCTTGACCAGCGGGTGGGTCTTGAACGCCTGGAGGAGGTCGTGTGCCGAGGTGGTTGCGTCGCGGTAGTTGAGGTCGACCACGAACCCGATCGAGACCAGATCGTCACCGGTCTTGTCGTCCTTCATCGGGTAGATCCAGGTCCCGCCGAGCTGCCCGTACTTGGCCGCGACCTTCAAGGGCCACGGCTGCACGAAGGTGTGGATCACGCGGTCAAGCGGCTTCGTGACCTTCCACACCTCCTTGACCCCGAGCTCCCACACCTGTGGCTCGCGGCCTGCGGCCAGCTTGAACTCCTTGATCGCCGCGCCGGTCAGGTGGCCCCAGCAGCCTTCGCCCAGCACGGTGGCCCGAGCCTTGATGTCGGTTCCCGGCTCGAAGTTCCCCAGCGGCTCGCCATCCTTGCCCCGGCCCTTATCTCCGGAACGGACGCCTACGACCTTGCCGTCCTCGACGATCAGCTGAGTCGCCGAGGTCTCGGTGAGGACATACGCGCCGCCTTCCTCGGCCTTGCGCTGCTGGTAGCGGGCCAGGGCCGACACCGAGACCACCTCGTTGCCGTGGTTCTTGAAGTTCGGCACCGCCGGAATGGGCACCCTGAGCTTCGTCTTGGGGCCGGTGAGCATGTACACCGACTCCTTGGTCACCTCGCCGAAGGCGAAGCCCTCCTTGCGCCAGTCCTCGCGACTCATGTCCGGGAAGAGCTCCTGCAACGGCTCCGGACGCATCACTGCGCCCGAGAGGTTGTGGCCGCCGCACGTCTTGGCCTTCTCGATTACCGCCACCGGGACCTCGCCGAGCTTCTCCATCAGCTCGGGGTCGTCGCCCAGCAGCTGGAGCAGCCGGTTGGCGGTGGCAAGCCCGGCGGTGCCGCCGCCCACGATCGCCACGCCGACCTCGATCAGCTCATCCTCGGAATCGAGCCCACGCTTGACGAACTCGCCCACCGAATCGACCGGGGGCGGGAACTCGCTGGGGGCGTAGGGCGGCTCGTGGCCGTTCCGGGAGGAGGAAGCCATCTTCGATCAGCCCTTCTTGGCCTTGATCGCGTCGGTCAGCTTGGGCAGGATCTTGTTCAGATCGCCCACGATCCCGAGATCGGAGAACTCGAAGATCGGCGCGTTGGCGTCCTTGTTGATCGCCACGATGTTCTCCGAGGACTGCATCCCGACCTTGTGCTGGATCGCTCCGGAGATCCCGGCGGCGAGGTACAGCTTGGGCGCGACGGTCTTGCCCGTCTGGCCGATCTGCGCCGCGTACGGGTACCAGCCGGCGTCCACCACCGCGCGCGTGGCCGCCACGGCGGTGTTGCCGCCAAACGCGCTGGCCAGCTCCTCGGCCAGCGAGAAGTTCTCGGCCTTGCCAAGCCCGCGGCCTCCGGCGACCAGGATGTCGGCGCCCTCGATGTCCACGTCGGCGCCGCGCTGCTCGCCCCGCTGGACCATCTTGGCCTTGTTCGACCAGGCCGAGTACTCGATGTCGACGTCGACGACCTCGGCCGAGCCGCCGTCGCGGGTGGTGGCCTCGAAGGCGTTGATCCGCCCGATGATGATCCCGAGGTCGCCCTTGTAGCGGGACACGGAGATCTTCGAGTCCTGGAGGATCGGGCGCTCGGCCACGAGCTTGCCGTCCTCGGCGCGCACGCCGATCACCTCCATCGTCACGCCGGCCTGCTTTCGGGCGGCCAGCCCGGCGCCGATCTCGAAGCCGAGCAGGCCGCCGCCGAACAGCGCGTACGAGTGGCCGTGCTCGTCGATCACCTTGGCCATCACGTCGACGACGGGCTGGGCGAGACCCTCGGGCCCCTTGGCGCGGAAGACCTTGGTGGCGCCGTAGGCACCCACCGACTGGCAGAGCTCGTCGGTCAGGTCCTCGCCACCGACCACCACAGCGTGACACTCGCCGCCGATCTCCGACGCGCGTGCGGCTCCCTCGGACACGGCGCCCAGTGAGTTCTTGTTGAGCTCGCCCTCGTAGTGGAGGACGTAGGTGAGAACATCAGCCATCTAGATCAGCTTCCTTTCCTCGAGCCAGGCAACGATCTTCTCGACCGTCTCGCTCGTGTCCTCGTCCTCGATGATCTGACCCGCCTCCTTGGCCGGCGGGTCGTGGAAATCGCCGCACTGCACGCGCGAGCCCTCCTCGCCGACGAGCGAGCCGTCGATCCCGACGTCGCCGCTGCCCACGGTCTCGAGCGGCTTCTTCTTGGCGCCCATGATCGCCTTGAGCGAGGGATACCGGGGCTCGTTGATCGCGTCGCCGACCGAGATCACCGCCGGCAGCTCGATCTCGACCGTGTCGTAGCCGTACTCGGCCTGGCGCTCGCAGCGCAGGCCGCCGTTCTGGACGTCCATCTTGATGACCTGGGTCAGCGAGGGCATCTGCAGGTGGTCAGCCACCACGGCGCCGATCGTGTAGCACTCGCCGTCGTCGGACTGCTGACCGAGGAGCACCAGGTCGGGCTGCTCCTTCTCGAGCGCCTTGGACAGCGCATAGCCGGTCGCGGCCACATCGGAGCCCGCGAGGTCGGAGTCGGTGAGGTGCAGCGAGCGGTCGGCGCCGAGCGACACCGCCTTGTGCAGCGCGCGGACCGCCGACTCGGGCCCCATCGTCACCGCCACGATCTCGTCGACGTCGATCGCGCCGCCTTCGCGGATCTGCATCGCCGCCTCGATGGCGTGCGTGTCGTAGGGATTCAGGTTCTTCTCTCCTGAACGGTCCATGCGCCCCGTCGACTGGTCGATTCGCTTCTCGACGGCGGCGTCCGGCACCTCTTTGACCAGGACGCAAATCTTCAAGTTGTCCTCCTAGGGAATTCCTGAGGGGCTGAATAGTACCTTGTTGACTGACGAGTCAATCGGTCGAGGTCGGCGCCGGCGGAGGAGGACCGGGACGGGGCGGCGGGGCCGCCGGCGCGGGACGGGGCAGCCGGGCCGCCGGCGCGGGACGGGGCAGCCGGGCCGCCGGCGCGCCGGCGGGGCCGCCGGGGCGCGGCCCGTCCCGCTCCCGCCCGGGTCACGACCGGACGGAGCTCCGAATGAAGTCGATCGCCTGCTGGGCCGAGGCTCCGGGCGTGAACACCTCGGCCACGCCCAGCTCCTTGAGCTTGTCGACGTCATCGGAGGGGATCGTCCCGCCCAGGGTCACGAGCACGTCGTCGACCCCCTGCTCCTTGAGGAGGTCGAGGATCCGGGGCAC
This sequence comes from uncultured Solirubrobacterales bacterium, assembly GCA_963818675.1. Lineage (GTDB taxonomy): Bacteria > Actinomycetota > Thermoleophilia > Solirubrobacterales > Solirubrobacteraceae > Palsa-465. The sequence goes on along the minus strand of CAWFTE010000002.1, from coordinate 2,911,621 downwards.
GAGCGTCATGTGGGCGCCGGACAGGATCGACAGGCCGACCGCGTCGGCGTCCTCCTGGATCACCGTCTCCACGATCTGCTCCGGGGTCTGGTGCAGGCCGGTGTAGATGACCTCCATCCCGGCATCCCGGAGCGCGCGGGCGATGATCTTCGCACCGCGGTCGTGACCGTCGAGGCCGGGCTTCGCCACCACGACGCGGATCTTCTTCTCGGGGGAGGAGGACATCTGGGGTTGGCGCAGCTGCGCGATCGGGGCGGCTGCGGGCCGCGGGGATTCTAAAGATGCCGCGCCGGAGAGGCGCTGTCGGTGGCCGACCTCCAAGCGAGGCTCTATCCTTCGGCGCGGGGCGATCGCGCGTTGCGGGGAAGCGGCAGCGTTGATCGTCGGTAGGGGAAGCTCCTTGCATTGCCGAACGAACCACTCCTCTCAACCGGCCCGCCCTAGGACGATGGGACGGTGCTGATGGCGAGCCGGTGGTGGCGCCGGGGGGCCGGCGTCGTGCTCGTGGCGCTGATCCTCGGCGGCGCCAGTTGGTTCTCGCTCTCCGCCGCGGCGGCGGCCGCGCCCGCGCGAGTCCGCCTCGGCCGGGCGCCGCGTCATCCTCCGCGCTCCGCGGTTGTCGGGACGCTCGCCAGCGGGACGCGGCTCTCGATCACGGTGACGCTGAAGCCAAGCGACCCCTCGGCCCTGGCCGAGTACGCCACCGCCGTCTCCACCCCCCGCTCCCCCCTGTACCACCACTTCCTGACCGTGGCGGAGTTCCGCCGGCGCTTCGGCGCGACGGACGCTTCGGTGCAAGCGGTGAAGGCGTCGCTGGCCGCCCAGGGGCTTCACCCGGGTCCGGTGTCGGCGAACGGGCTGGCAATCCCTTTGACCTCGGACGCCGCCACCCTCGGGCACGCCTTCTCGGTCAGCTTCCAGCTGGTCAAGCTGCCGAGCGGGCGGAGCGCGTTCGCGAACGCCCAGCCGCCTCAGCTCAGCTCATCGGTGGCCGGCGCGGTCCAGAGCGTAGTGGGCCTGGACAACCTCGCGCAGGCGCAGCCGCTGGTGCTGGGACCGCCGAGCTCTCACCGACTGGGTCCCCGGGGTACTGCCAACGTGGTCACGAGCGGACCCCAGGCGTGTTCGGGCGCAGCCGGTGCGGCGTCCAAGACCGGCCCCTACACCGCGAGCCAGCTTGCATCGGCTTACGGGCTGGCGTCGCTGTACGGGGCGGGCGACCAAGCGGCGGGACAGACCGTGGCGCTGGTCGAGTTCGAGCCGTACCGGGCTTCGGACATCAGCTCCTACCAGTCGTGCTACGGGACGAGCGGGTCGGTCAGCAACGTGAACGTCGACGGCGGCCCGGGCTCCGGCTCGGGCAAGGGCGAGGCGGCGCTCGACATCGAGGACGTAACGGGCCTGGCGCCGAAGGCGAGCATCCTCGTCTATCAGGGGCCTCAGAACGCCCAGCCCGACCAGGTCATCGACACCTACAGCGCGATCGTCGTCCAAGACAAGGCGAGCGTGATCTCCACCTCGTGGGGGGACTGCGAAGCCGACCTCGAGACCGGGTTCGCGGACTCGGAGAACACGCTGTTTCAGGAGGCCGCCACGCAGGGCCAATCGATCTTCGCCGCGTCCGGCGACAACGGATCCGAGGACTGCGGAACGAGCGATCTCGCGGTCGATGACCCGGCCAGCCAGCCCTACGTGACCGGCGTCGGGGGCACCACGCTGTCGGCCCTGGGCCCGCCGCGGTCGGAGTCTGTCTGGAACGACACCTGCGGCACGGGCTCATGCGGTGGGGGCGGTGGCGTCTCGAGCCTGTGGCCGATGCCCAGCTACCAGTCCGGCGCCCCGGCCGCGCTGGGCGTGATCAGCCCACAGTCTTCGGGCACCCAGTGCAACGCCGCGTCCGGCAGCTACTGCCGCGAGGTTCCCGACGTCTCGGCCGACGCGGACCCATCCACCGGCTATGTCATCTACTACAGGGGCAGATGGAGCGCGATCGGCGGCACGAGCGCCGCCGCGCCGCTGTGGGCCGCCCTCGCCGCACTGACCGACGCCTCGAGCCGGTGCGGCGGAGGCGCGATCGGATTCGCGAACCCGCTGCTCTACGCGGCCGCCGCGACCGGCTACTCCGCCGACTTCAACGACGTCACATCGGGCGGAAACGACATCACCGGCGGCAACGGCGGCGAGTTCGCGGCCGGACCCGGCTTTGACATGGCCTCGGGCCTCGGAACGCCGAACGGCTCCGCACTGGCGCAGGCGCTGTGCACCGGCGCCTATCCCGTGACGGTCACCAGCCCGGGCAACCAGTCCACCCCGATCGAGGCCGCCGCGAGCGTTCCGATCAGCGCATCCGATGCCAATGGGAAGACGCTCAGCTACTCGGCCACCGGGCTGCCGCCCGGCCTCGCGATCGACAGCTCGAGCGGCACGATCTCCGGAACGCCCTCGAGCACCGGACAGTTCACCGTCACCGTCACGGCGACCGACACCCAGGGCGCCCACTCGAGCACCACGTTCACCTGGACGGTGGTGGCACGCGCCACGACCACCACGGTCTCGTGCGCTCCAAGCGAGCTCCTGTCCGGCAGTACCACCACGTGCACGGTCACGGTGTCCGAAAGCCCCGGCGGCGGCGGTAACGCAGTCTCGCCTACCGGGTCGGTCGTTCTGGCCGACACGCCGCCGGGTTCGGGCAGCTTCCCGGGAGGCGCGAGCTGCACGCTGTCGGCCACGGGCACGGCCGGCACGGCGTCCTGCCAGATCAGTTATACGCCGAGCAAGCCCGGCTCTCCGACGATGAGCGCCACGTACGCCGGGGATCAGGTCCATTCCCCGTCGAGCTCGAGCGGCTTCGCGTTGACCGTGCCGGCACCGCCGGCGGCCTCGATCTCCTCGCCTGCGGGCGGCGGCGGATATTCGCAGGGCGACTCGGTGCCGACGTCGTTCTCGTGCACCGACGGCGCCGGGGGGCCGGGCATCGCCACCTGCGTCGACTCCAACAATGCGACTGGCGGCGCCGGCGCGCTCGACACCTCGACCTACGGTCAGCACACCTACGCCGTCACCGCCACCAGCAACGACGGGCTGACCGGGAGTACGTCGATCACCTACTGGGTGGCGGACCCGCCGACCGCGTCGATCGCCTCGCCGGCATCGGGCGGGACGTACGAGGTGGGCCAGGCCGTGCCGACGTCGTTCTCGTGCGCGGAGGGAACCGGTGGGCCCGGGATCGCCACGTGCGTGGACTCCGGCGGCTCGACCGGCACGACCGGGACGCTCGACACCTCGGCCGCCGGGTCCCACACCTACACCGTGACCGCCACCAGCCAGGACGGACTGAGCGCAAGCGCCTCAATCTCCTACACGGTGATCGCGCCTCCGACCGCTACGATCACCGCGCCCCCGGGCGGCGGGGTCTACAGCCTGGGGCAGAGCGTCCCGACGGCCTTCTCGTGCGCGCAGGGGTCCGGCGGGCAGCCGGTCGCGACCTGCGTCGACTCGGGGGGCGCGAGTGGAGGTTCGGGGACACTCGACACCTCGACGTACGGCTCACACAGCTACACGGTCACCGCCACCAGCCAGGACGGGTACACCGGCAGCGCGACGATCAGCTATTGGGTGGCGAACCCGCCGACGGCGACCGTCTCGATGCCCCTGACCGGGGGCACTTACGCCCTCGGCCAGAGCGTTCCCACGTCGTTCGCGTGCAGCGACGAGACGGGGCCCGGGATTACCACCTGCCAGGACTCGAACGGCGCCACCGGCGGCACCGGGGCCCTCGACACCTCCACGCTCGGCCCGCACACCTACACCGTCACCGCAAAGAGCGGGGACGGCCTCACCTCGACGAGCCCGCCGGTCAGCTATCAGGTGGTGAACGGGCCGAGCGCGTCGATCTCCGCCCCGTCCGCTGGTGGTACCTACGCGCTCGATCAGCACGTCGCGACAACGTTCACGTGCCGCGATGCCTCCGGCGGCCCCGGCATCGCGACCTGTGCTGGGTCCCCGGCGCTGGACACCTCAACCTACGGACCGCACACCTACACCGTCACCGCCACCAGCAACGACGGCGCGAGCGCCACCGCGTCGATCGGCTACGTGGTGGCGGCACCACCGAGCGCCACGATCTCCGTGCCCACCTCGGGGGCGAGGTACACGCTCGGCCAATCCGTTGCCTCGCACTTCTCGTGCGCTGATGGGCTCGACGGTCCCGGCATCGCCTCCTGTCAGGACTCGAACGGCGCAGGCGCCGGCGCCGGCGCGCTCAGCACGTCCACGCTCGGCCCGCATAGCTATGCCGTGACCGCGGTGAGCCGCGACGGGCAGACGAGCCGCGCCTCGGTCACCTACACGGTCATTCCCCCGCCGCCTCCGCGCTCGCTCACCGCCCCCGCCGTGACCGGGAGCGCGCGGCCCGGCCGCACGCTGGCCTGCTCACCAGGCGCCTGGACGGGCAGCCCCACACGCCTGAGCTACCAGTGGACCCGCGACGGGACCGCGCTCGCGGGCGTCGCCGGCCAGAGCTACAGGGTGCGCGCGATCGACGAGGGCACCACGCTGAGCTGCACGGTGGTGGCCGCCAACCTCGGGGGCCCGAGCGCTCCCGTAACCAGTCGCGGCGTGCTCGTGCCCATCCCCTTCGTTGCCGGGTGTCCCGCCGCGGGCGGTCGTCTCGCCGGCGCGGTGCTCGGGCTCGCCAGGCTCGGGATGACCCGCGTGCAGGTCCAGACGGCCTACCGGCGCCGCAGCTCCGCCCACGCTACGGCGAACCGGGATGGGTTCTGCCTGACGCCCGCCGGCGTCCGCGTCGGCTACCCGTCGGCCCGGCTGCTCGGCTCGCTCACCCGCAAGCTCCGCGCGGCGCTCGCAGGTCACGTGATCTGGGCGACGACGGGGAACCCGTACTACGCCATCGACGGGATCCGCGCCGGCGCGACGTTCGCGGCGCTCGAACGCGCGCTACCCGGTGGTGCGCTCCTGGGGGGTCGCTGGTACCTCGCGCGCACGGCCTCGGTGACCGACGTGGTTGAGGTCGTCGGTGGCGTCGTCCAGGAGGTCGGGATCGCGGACGCGCGGCTGACGCGGACTCGCGCGGCCGAGCTGGCGCTGATCCGCGAGCTCTCCTAGCGCCGCGGCCCCGGGCCCCGCGTCACGTCAGACCGACACCCGCCGGGCCCGCTTGACGCCGACCACGCGCAGCGCCGAGCGCCGGCGCCGTCCCCTCGCCACCACGGCTGCGCTCCCGGCCCCGCCGGCCAGCGCGGCGCCGAGCAGCCCCAGGATCGTCGTCAGCCGGCGGCGCAGCCGGTCGATGCGCAGGACCTCCCAGCCCTCCTGACGTGCCACGCGCGCGAGCTCGGCGTCCGGGTTGACCACCACCGGGTGGCCGACCAGGCGCAGCATCGGGAGGTCCGAGGCGGAGTCGGTGTAGGCGTAGGAGATGGCCAGGTCGATGCCCTCGCGGCGGGCCAGCTGCTCGATCGCCGCCGCCTTCTCAGCCCCATAGATGAACAGCCCGGTCGGCTTCCCGGTGAACACGCCGTCCACGACCTCGGAGAACTGCGAGCCGAGTCCACCGTCCAGCGCGAGCACGCGGGCCAGGATGTCGGCCAGCTCCTGCGCCGCCGCCGTGGTGATGTACGCGCGCCGGCCCGCATCCTGGTGCTCGTGGGCAAGCGCCAGGACCTGCGGATAGATCCGCGGCAGGACGCCGGCGAGTACGTCGACGCCGAGGCGCTCGAGGTCGCGCACCCGGGTCCCCCCCAGCTCGTGCGAGATGCGGTCGCGCAGCGCGTGGCTCGCCTCGTCGCTGGCGCCACGCAGCCGGAAGCGCAGGTTGGCCAGGGCATCGGAAACCAGCTGGCGCCGGCTCAAAAGCCCCGCCTTGTACGCGGCGCGCCCGAATTGGAAGGCCGAGGAGCCGGCCATCAGCGTGCGATCGAGATCGAAGAACGCCGCGGCCGAGTCCTGGCCGGCCTCCGGCGCCGGCCCCAGCCCGGAGTCAGCCGCCATTCACCTCGACGATCACCGCGTCGCCCTGGCCGCCGCCCGAGCAGATCGCGGCGCACCCCAGGCCGCCGCCCCGCCGGCGCAGCTCGTGCACGAGAGTGCCGAGGATGCGGGCGCCGGACGCGCCGATCGGGTGCCCGAGCGCAACCGCTCCGCCGTTGACGTTGACCTTGTCCTCGTCGATCCCCAGCATCCGGATCGAGTTGAGGGTCACCGAGGCGAAGGCCTCGTTGATCTCCCACAGGTCGATGTCCTCAGCCTGCAGGCCCGCCTTCGCGAGCGCCTGCTTGGCCGCCTTGGCGGGAGTGCGGGCCAGGTAGGGGAAGTCGTCGGCCACCGCCCCTTGGGCGAGGATCGTCGCGATCGCGTGCTTGCCGTTGCGCTTGGCCCACTCGTCGCTGGCCACCACCAACGCGCCGGCCCCGTCGTTGACGCCGGGCGAGTTGCCCGCGGTGTGCGAGCCCTCCTTCGTGAAGATCGGCGGCAGCTTGGACAGCGACTCCAGGCTGGCATCGCGGCGCGGAGCCTCGTCGACCTCGACCACGGTCTCGCCCTTCTTGCCCTTGACCGTGACGGGCACGATCTCCTCCGGCAGCCGGCCCTCGTCGGTGGCCTTGATCGTGAGCTGATGGGAGCGCAGGGCCCAGCGGTCCATGTCGGGGCGGGTCATCTCGAGCTCGTCCGCGACCTCGCTGGCCTCGAGGGCCATGTGCTTGCCGCTGAACGGGTTGGTGAGGCCGTCGTTGATCATCGCGTCGATCGCCTTGCCGTCGCCCATGCGGAATCCGAAGCGGGCGTCCTTGAGAATGTAGGGGGCCTTCGACATCGACTCCATGCCGCCCCCCACGCCGATGTCCAAGTCGCCGGCCCGGATCGCCTGGTCGAGCAGGCCGGCGGCGCGGATGCCCGATGCGCACACCTTGTTGATCGTCTCCGACGGGACCTCCTTGGGGATGCCGGCCTTGAACTGGGCCTGACGCGAGGGGATCTGGCCCTGTCCGGCCTGGAGCACCTGGCCCATGATCACGTGCTGGACCTGGTCGGGTTCGACCTCGGCGCGCTCCAGCGCGGCCTTGATCGCGGTGGCGCCGAGCTCGGTGGCGTCGAGGCTCGAGAGACCTCCTCCGAGCTTTCCGATCGGCGTCCTTGCGGCTGAAAGAATGACGGTCTTCGGCATCTGGGCTCTCCCTCGCTGGCTGGCAGCTCAATCCTAGCTCCCGCACGCGGAGGCCCTCGGGGCGCCTGGTAACGTCGCGGCCGTGAACGTCGAGGCGAGCACCGCGGAGCCGCTCGCCACGGACGCCGACACCATCGCGGTGGGCCTGTTCGAGGGGGAGGAGCCCGGGCTGCCGGCGCTGACCGAGCTCCTGGCCTCCGGCGAGGCGAGCACCAAGTTCAAGCGCCTTGCCGTGGCTCACGCAGACGGCCGGCGGTTCATCCTCGTCGGCCTGGGCGAGCGGACGCGCTTCGACAGCGAGCGGGCGCGGATCGCCGCCGCCACGGTTCACCGCCGGGCCCGCGAGCTCTCGACCAAGGCCCTGTGCTGGCAGGTTCCGGCCGAGGGGGAGGGCGTGGCGTCCGGCCTCGTCGAGGGCACGCTCCTGCACGCCTATCGGTTCGACCGCTACACCAAGCGAGACGCGGACCGCAGCGAGGTCGAGCGCCTGATCCTGAGCGACCGCGAGGACGTCTCGGCGCCGGCCCGGGACGCCGCGTTGATCACGAACGCGCAGAACCGCGCGCGCGACCTCGGCAACGCGCCCGGCAACGACCTTCCTCCGGCGGCCCTGGCCGAGTACGCCCAGAGCCTGGCCGAGGCGCACGGGTTCGGCGTCGAGATCCTCGACGGGCAGGCGATCCGCGAGCGCGGAATGGGCGCGTTCGCTGCCGTGGCCCAGGGCTCCCAGCAGGACCCGCGGCTGATCCGGCTGGACTACGACGGCGGCTCGGATCCCGAGGCGCCCCGGCTGGCCATGGTGGGCAAGGCGGTCACGTTCGACTCGGGCGGCCTGTCGCTCAAGCCGGCCCGCTCGATGCACGAGATGAAGTTCGACATGTGCGGTGGGGCGGCCGTGATCGAGGCGATCGCCGCGCTGGCCGAGCTCCGCGCCCCCGTGCGCGTGCTCGGCGTGGTGGGCGCCACCGAGAACCTGCCCGGCGGGCGCGCCATCAAGCCCGGCGACATCGTCCGGGCGCTCGACGGCACCACGATCGAGATCAACAACACCGACGCCGAGGGGCGGTTGGTGCTGGCCGATTGCCTGACCTATGTGGTGCGGGAGGGGGCCAGCCGGATCGTCGACCTGGCCACCCTGACCGGCGGTGTGGTGACCGCGCTCGGGCACACCTACACCGGGCTGATGGCCAACGACGACGGCTGGGCCGCCGCGATCCAGGCCGCAGCCGAGCGCACCGGCGAACTGGTGTGGCGGCTTCCGCTGCACGAGGACTTCGCCGAGATGGTCAAGGGCCGTTTCGCCCAGCTGACCAACCTGCCACCGCGCACCGGCGCCTCCTCGATCGTGGGGGCCGAGTTCCTGCACCACTTCGTCGGCGAGGTCCCGTGGGCCCACCTCGACATCGCCGGGACCGCCTACGACGTGCGCCGGCCGTACCTCGATCGGGCGGCCACCGGCTACGGGGTGCGGCTGCTGGTGGATCTGGCGCGCGCGTTCGGCTCGGGCGAGGGCGCCGGTGGCGGGGGCGCCGGCGCCGGCGCCGGCGCCGGCGCCGGCGCGGGTTAGACCCGGGTCAGCGGAGTCGTCGGCCCCACCCGGGGTCAGCGGTTTCCCGCGTCAGACCCGGATCACCGAGAGCACCCGGCGCATCAGGCCGATCCGCCCCTCCACCCGCACCCGCCGCGAGGCCACCAGCCCGAGCGCGGCGCGCCCCCGGGCGTTCATCGGGTTGGGCAGGCCGCCCACCGCGGGCGCCACCAGCAGACTGATCAGATCGGGCAGCGCGCCCCGGATCCGAAGGTCGGGGGCGTCGCTGTGCCCGTCCTCGACCAGCACCTCGTCCGGCCCGAACACGATCCGCACGGGTGGATATCCCTCGTCCATCGTCAGCTCCACCTCGGCCCGGAGCGAGCGCGCCGGCGCCGGGCGCCGGCGCACCCCCCGGTCGACGATGCCCAGGATCGCCGGCGCGAGCCCGCGGTCCATCAGCTCCCCGAGACGGACCTCGGGCGGCTCCACGCCTGCGTCTGGCCCGCCGGAAACGGCCGGCGGGATCTGCTCGTACGATCCTGGCATGGACTTCGATCTACCCGATCACCACCAGCTGTTGCGATCAACGGTGCGCGAGTTCGCCGAGCAGGAGATCGCACCGGTCGCCGAGGAGCTCGATCGGACCAAGGCCTTCCCGTACGACATCGTCCGCCGGCTGGGAGAGCTCGACCTGATGGGGATCCCGTTCCCGGAGGAGTACGGCGGCGCCGGCGGCGACTCGCTGGCCTACGCGCTGGTGGTCGAGGAGCTGACCCGGGTGGACTCCTCCGTAGCGATCACGCTGTGCGCGCACACGTCGCTCGGCACGCAACCGCTCTACCTGTTCGGATCCGAGGAGCAGAAGCGCGAATGGCTGCCGCGGCTGTGCCGGGGCGAGCTTCTGGGCGCGTTCGGCCTGACCGAGCCCGAGGCGGGCTCGGACGCCGGCAACACCCAGACCCGCGCCGCGCTCGCGGACGGCGAATGGGTCATCAACGGCGCCAAGCAGTTCATCACCAACGCCGGCACGGACATCTCGGGCCTGGTCGTGATAACCGCGGTCACCGGGCGCGGCGACGGCAACGGCAGTGGCTCGGGCGAGCGCGAGATCTCGAATCTCCTCGTCCCCAACGGAACTCCGGGCTATGAGCAAGGCCAGCCGTACCGCAAAATGGGCTGGAACGCGTCGGACACGCGTCCGCTGACCTTCACCGACTGCCGCATCCCCGAGGAGAACCTGGTGGGCCGGCGAGGCGCCGGGCTGCGCCAGTTCCTCCACATCCTCGACATCGGGCGGATTGGCGTAGCTGCGATGGGAGTGGGCCTCGCCCAGGGCGCGCTCGACCAGGCGCTCGCCTACGCGCGCGAGCGGCGCGCCTTCGGCAGCCCGATCTCGAAGTTCCAGGCGATCCAGGCCAAGCTGGCCAACCTCTCCACCGAGATCGAGGCGACGCGCTTGCTCGTGCACAAGGCCGCATTTCTGAAGGACGAGGGCCGGAACTTCACCCTGACCGCCGCCCAGGCCAAGCTGAAGAGCGGGCGCCTGGCCGTCCACGCCGCCGACGAGGCGGTCCAGATCCACGGTGGCTACGGCTACATCGAGGAGTACCCGGTGTGCCGGTTCTACCGCGACGCCAAGATCCTCACGATCGGGGAGGGGACCGACGAGGTGCAGGAGCTGGTGATCGCGCGGGCGCTCGGGGCATGAGCCTGCGGCTCGTGAGCTGCGCGCGTGTCGTGGCGCGCGTGCGTGTCGTGGCGCGCGTGCGTGTCGTGGCACGCGCCGGAGCCGCGCTCGCGCTGGCCGCCGCCGCCACCGCCGCGGCGGCACCGGCGGCCTTCGCCCAGAGCGCCCCCGTCTCGGACGCGCGGCTCGAGGGGACTTTCCAGCTCGCCGGCCGGATCACGGTGGCCGTCAACGTGGCCGGCGAGCGTGCCCGCTCGACGTTCATGCGCACCTGGACCTTCACTCCGCAATGCCCGGCCGGCGCGTGCAGCTCGGTGATGCTCACTCGGACGCGCGCCGGTGGCAGCGACACGCTGCTGCTGACCCAGCGCGGTGCGGGGCTGTACGCTGGTGCCGGCCAGTTCTATGCACCCCTGCGCTGCCAGGATCGCCTCTACCTGCGGGGCGAGCTCGTCCCGTTCCAGATAACTGTGACCGTCACCAACGCGATCGTCGACAGCTCAGGCGCGGTGGTGGCCGACCGCATCAACGCCACCTACGCCAACCGGGCTCGCACGAACCTGACCCGGTGCGTCGAGCCGCCGAGCCACGACGCCGCGTACTACCACGGCCATCTCACCGGGGACTGATCCGCAGCGACCGCAGGACGTGGTCGAGCGTGAGCAGCTGCCGGCGCCGGCCGTGGCGCGGCCCCCCAAGCACCACGTACAGGCAGAACGGCCGTCCCTCGGCCGTGAAGAAGCGCTGCATGCCCAACTGCCCCTCTCGCGGGTGGGCCAGCCCCCGGGCGCTGAACGTCGCCGGGTCGAGCGGGAGGCGAATGCCTCGCGGCGCGAACAAGCCGACGCCCGGCTTCAACCCGGATCCGGGCTCGTACTCGGTCAGCGCGAGGAACGAGCCGGTCGCCGGCATCAGAGACGTCGCGCTGTCGCCGAACTCCCCGTCCTCGAGGGGCAACTGGAAATCGGCGGCGTGCAGAGTGGCGATGTGCTGCGAGCGGCGGAACACGCGTCCGCTCCAGCCGCGCGGAAGCTCCAGCCTCAGACCGTGCGCCTCCAGGATCACGACAGGACCACCGCGAGCAGGCAGATGACGCCGAGCACGGTGCACGACCCCAGCCGGACCTTCGAACGCCAGCGCTCGAGCCCCCGGTGGATCGCTATCAGCTCGCCGCTCGTGCGTGCGCGCGCGGCGGCCAGCGGCGTCAACCCGCGCACCGCCCCGTAACAGCCGAGCACGACCGCACCGCCCAGAGGCCCCGCCAGGAATGCCCCGACGAATGCGGCGTACGTGGCCGCACTCGTGACGATCGTGGCGATCCCGAGCCCCAGTTGGGCCCCGAAGCCCAGGCCGTACACCCACCCCCGGTACTCGTCGAGCCAGCGCTCGTTGACCTGGCGACGGGGGCCCGGGGCGGTGCTCGAGGCGACGTCCATCACCAGCGCCACGGCCAGCGCCCCCACCACCACCGCGAGCCGCGCGTGCTCGTCGAGCCCGGCCGGGAGCAGCCCGGTGCCGAGCGCCCCCAGGGCCGCCCCGGCCGCCAGTCCCGCGGCGGTGGCGCCGATGAAGAACGCCGTCACGGTCACCCCCCAGGTCGATCGCCGGCCCCGCTCGCCGAGCGGGGTGATGCTCGCCAGCATCGACTCGCCTCAGGGCGACCAGGCGGCACGCACGGCGGCGAGGACCGCGGCCACAGCCCCCAGCAGCACGACCGCGGTCAAGCCTCGTCCGCCCCTTGCCCGGGATACAGACTCGGATGCCCGGGGCCGATGCCGGCGGCGGCCAGGATCTCGTCCACACGCTCGGTGCGTCCTGCGCCGCCCCGGCCGGCCGTCACCGCGCCCGCGCCCGCCCCCGCACCGGGGTCGGCGTCGGCGTCGGCGTCGGCGATCGCGTCTCGCACCAGCGAGCTGAGCGCATCCCAGGTGCTCGCCGAGCCCTCGCCCCGGATCGAGCCCTCGACCAGCACGAAGTAGGGCGACCCCGGAACTCCGTAGTCGTGGAACGCTCGCGAAGACATGACCACCGGGACCCCGGACGGCGCCAGCGTGCGCAGCCGCGCCGGGCTCTCCCGATCGGTCCCGTGGGTGACGATCACCGTCTGTACGCCGGGAAGCGCCCGGCGTCCGAGCTCCCCCCAGAAGGCGCCGCACACGCTGCAGCCCGTACTCAGGAACGCCAGCAGCGTGGGCCGGCGGGCCGCGCCCGCGAAATCGAGCGCCACCGCATCGCCGTCCGGCGTGGTCCCGGCGACCGGGGTGGCATGCTCCTGCCGCGCGCCCGTCGGCGGCTGCGGGACCGCGCCCGTCGGCGGCGGCGGGACCGCTGTCGAGGGCGACTCCTCGGCCGGTCCCAGCCGGCGGAGGATCTCCGCGTGGCTTCGCAGGAGCCCCGCGACCAGCACCACGAGCGCCACCAGCAGCACGGTCTCGACGGATACGAGCGCGACCATCACACCCCGCCGTCCACCGGCACCTGTCCGGCCAGACCCTCCAGGCACCTGGCCTCGTGCACGCACGTGCGATCGTCGATCTTCACGGTGGCATTGCAGTTCATGCCGGGGACCGTGGCCGGGTTCTGGCACACGATCAGCCGGCACACGACCTCGGTCGTCCCCGCGACCTGCGTGTTGCACTGGCCGTAGCGGAAGTGGTTGCAGTCAACCCGCCGGCGCGAGCATTCCCCCAGCGCGCACTGGCAGCCGCCCGGGAACCGGGTGCCGGGGATCCGGTTGCAGTCGATGTAGTAGCGAACGCCCTCGGGATGGCACAGGCCGTGGCCTCGATACGCCGTGCACTTCCACCACCCGGCGATGTACGTGTTCTCGGGGCACGTGTTGCGTCCCTGCTCGATCTCGCAGCAGAACGCGGTGTAGCCGTCGGTGCACAGCCCCGACGCGCACCGCTCGGGCAGGAGCACCGCCCACGCAGTCCCCGGGCGGATCAGGTAGCGCACGGGCTCAACCGCGAACGCTGCCCCGGCCACGGCTGCCCGTGCGAGCGCCCCTCGCCGCGAGGTTCGCCGCTCGAGCAACCTTCCGAGCCCGGCAACGAGGCGCTCCAGTCCGCTCATTGGGCCCGCCACGCTCCCCACGCCACTGGAAGCTCGACGAACGCGATCGCGAGCGCGTACACGCACCCGGCGATTCCGAGCGCCAGCACCGGGCGCTCGAGCACCCACGCCGTCCCGTGCGGCGGCCACAGGCCGCCGGCGGCGCAGGTGATCGCCAGCGCCGCACAGATCGCCACGTGCCCGATCGATACGGGAACCATCCCGCCACCGTCATCCCCGAAGCATCCGCACCCCACGCCCCGCCCCCGGAGCGCGGCGCCAGCACCCGCGAACGTCACGTACAGCCCGGCCAGAACGGCGAGCGACGCCGGCGCCGGCGCCAGCAGCGCGCCCGCGCCGGCGGCCAGCTCGACCCCGCACAGCGCCCACACCGCCCACGCCCGCGCGGGCAGGCCGAGCGCGCCCAGTGCCCGCACCGCCCCGTCCGGCCGCCGCAGCTTGGCCACCGCGGTCACGCACACCAGCCCCGCCGCCGCCAGGACTGGTCCTGTCAGGACGTCGCTCAACCGTCCCGCCCCACCAGCTGCTGCTCGAGGATCGTGGTGGCGGCGCTGGCCGGATCGAGCTCGCGCGAGACCACCTTGTCGAGCAGCTCCTGGACCGCCTCGTCCTCGCGCACCGACGCCTCGAGCTCGCGGCGCATCCGGAACGTGGCGATCGCCAGCACCTCGTTCATCAGGTTGCGCCGCCGGCGCTCCGACAGCGTGCCCTCGGCGTCGATGAACGCGTGGTGCTCGCCCAGCTTCTCGGCCAGCTCCTCGATGCCCTGGCCGCGGGCCGCCTCGGTGCGGACGATCGGCACCTCCCAGTCGGCGTGCGGGCCCAGCGCCAGTACGCCCTTTATCTCCCGGATCATCGTGTCGGTCAGGGGATGGTCGGCCTTGTTCACGACGATTACGTCGGGGATCTCCATCACGCCCGCCTTGAGCGCCTGGATCGAGTCGCCCGAGCCGGGCTGCAGCACGAGCACGACCGTGTCGGCGTGGTCGATGATGTCCACCTCGGCCTGACCCACCCCGACCGTCTCGAGCAGGATCACGTCCCGCCCCGAGGCGTCCATGAGCAGAGCCGCCTGAAGGGTGGCCTCGCTCAGTCCGCCCAGCGCGCCGCGGCTGGCCATCGACCGTATGAACACGCCGGGATCGAGAAAGTGATCGCTCAACCGGATCCGGTCGCCCAGCAAAGCCCCCTTGGTGAACGGCGAGGACGGATCGATCGACAGGACGGCGATCGTGCGCTCACGGCTCCGCTCGAGCTTGACCAGCGCGCCCATCAGGGTCGACTTGCCGACGCCAGGTGGCCCGGTGAATCCGATCACGCTGCCCTTCCCGGTGCGCGGATAGACCTCGCGCACAAGCTCCCAGCCCCGCGGATCGTCGTTCTCGACCAGCGTGATGGCGCGGGCCAGCGCGCGCCGGTCGCCGGCCAGCAGCCGTTCGGCGAGGGTGGGATCGGGCTCGGGCATGGTGGCGAGCAATCATGCCAACCCGCTCCCCCGTACGATCTGGCCGTGGCGTCAACGCGCATCAAGCCACCTGGGCCACGGCCGGCCCCGCTATCTCCACCTCCGCTGGTCCGCTCGGGGCCGCCACCGCTTCACGGCGGCCCGCTGACCTTCCTGCGCTTCGCCGCGACGCACCACATGCTCCGGCCCGGCTTCCTGTTGCTGATGGTGCGGTGGCTGTGGCTCAAGCTCCGCTGGCGCGGGCGCCTGAAGACCGACGGGATGTGCTTCGTGTGTCCGCACGTGAAGTTCGAGATAGGCAAGAACGCCACCGTCACCGTGGGCCGCTGGTCGTGGCTCGGGCACGGGTGCAAGATCCGCGCCCACGAGGGCCACATCTCGATCGGCGCCAAGTCCGTGCTGGGCCAGGAGTGCACGATCTCCTGCTACCAGCACGTCTCGATCGGCCGCGAGTGCATCATCGCCGACCGCGTGATGATGATCGACTTCGACCACGGCATGGTCGAGGTCGAGCGGCCCATCCGCGAGCAGGGGATCTACAAGCGCAACGTCGACGTCGGCCACAACGTGTGGATCGGGTACGGCGCCTGCCTGCTCCGCGGCGTGAGCGTGGGCAACAACTCGGTGATCGGCACGAGCGCGGTGGTCACGACCGACGTGCCCGATAACGCGGTCGTCGGGGGGATCCCGGCCCGCGTGATCCGGATGCGCGAGACGCCCCGGACGTTCCGCTGGGGTTGATTTTCGGGGCTCGAGCCGCGGCCGCCGGAGCCGGGGCGGCCGTCAGCGGCAGACGGCCAGGAAGTCGAGCGCTCGGTCGAGCCCGTCGGGACGCAGCTCGAAGTCCCGCGAGGAGATCGCCGGCGTGAACCAGTCGTAGAACGGCTTGGTGATCCGAAGGGCGCGGTGGACGCGGTCCCACCCGAACCGCAGCGCCAGCTCGTGAACCCGGAGCTTGCGGGCGTACAACAGCCCCAGGACCTCCACGTCGTCGAACACCGAGCGGCAGAGATCGCGGAACTCCGAGGCCCGGTACTCCCGGATGTGCCAGGGGTTGTCGGACTTGGCCGCGCCCGGCGGCGCGAGCGTGAGGACGTTGGGGGTTGAGACGTAGGCCACGCCCCCCGGGGCCAGGATCTCCCGGAAGTGTGCGAGCACCCCGCTCGGGTCCTGGACGTGCTCGATCGTCTGGAGGAACACCACGACGTCGAAGGACGCCGGGTTTCCGTACCACTCGACCGCCCCGCGCTCGAAGGCGAGGTTCTGGCGCCGGTAGCGCAGCCGGGCGTGCTCGAAGGCCTCGGGATTTCCGTCGACGCCAAGGACCGAGCCCGCCGACCGGGACAGGACCTCCGACCCGTAGCCCTCGCCGCAGGCCATGTCGATCACCCGCTTGCCCGCCACACGCGCCCCGATCCACTCGTACACGGCAAGGTGCCGCCGGTACCAGTAGTTCTCCGCCGGAACGTCGGGCAGGGTGCGCTCGCCGGTGAGCTCGAGGGCGGGCACGCCAGGCGGCTGGTTCTGCTGAACGTAAGCGTTCATAAGAAGGCCGACAGGGTAATGTCCGCGCCGGCATGGAGGCGGTCCGCAAACCCGACGAGATCCGCGACGTCAACACCCGCTACCACGATGTCGCCGCGGCGAGCTACGACTCCAAGTGGGGCATCGACTTCGGCCCGGTCGGCCAGGCCCAGGTCCTGGGCAAGCTGGGCAAGCTGCTCGGCTCCGAGCTCGAGCGGGGCTACGAGCGCTCGCTGGAGATCGGCGCCGGGACGGGCTACTTCAGCCTGAACCTGCTTCAGTCGGGCGTGGTCCGGCAGGCCACATGCACCGACATCTCTCCCGGGATGATCCGGACGCTGAATGCCAACGCCGAGCGGCTCGGCCTGAGCGTGCGCACGGCCCGCGCCGACGCCGAGTCGCTCCCGTTCCCGGCGGGCAGCTTCGACCTGCTGCTCGGCCACGCCGTGCTCCACCACCTGCCGGACCTCCCCCGCGCGTTCGCGGAGTTCCAGCGGGTTCTGCGCCCAGGCGGTCAGATCGCCTTCGCCGGCGAGCCCTCGCGCGTGGGAGACCGGATCGCCTCCTTTCCCAAGCGCGCCGCACACACCGTGGCGCCCCTGTGGCGCCGCGCGCTGCACGCCCGGCCCGCCCCGCCGCCCACCCACGTCCCCGGCGATCCCGGCGAGAACCACGACCACGGCCTCGAGCAGCTCGTCGATATCCACGCCTTCTCCCCCGCCGACCTGGCGCGCCACGCGCGGAGCGCCGGCTTCACCGACGTCCGGGTCCGAGGCGAGGAGCTGGTGGCGAACTGGTTCGGGTGGTTCAACCGCGCGCTCGAGGCGTCGGCCGACTACGACGACGTGCCGATGCTGTGGCGCCACTACGCCTTCCGTGGCTACCTGCTCTTCCAGAAGCTCGACGGGCACGTGCTCGAGCCGATGCTCCCGCCCGCGATCTTCTACAACCTCCTGCTCACAGCGCGAAAACGCTGACCGGCCGGGCGCCCGCCGCCCTACACTCAGCTAATGCCCGAGCCGCCCCTGCGCGACTTTCCGCTGTTCCCGCTCGGGCTCGTCGCGCTGCCCGGCGAGGTCATCCCGCTCCACATCTTCGAGGAGCGCTACAAGACGATGATGAACGACTGCCTGCGCGATGAGCGCGAGTTCGGGATCGTGTGGCTGTCCGACGACGGTCTCCGGGAGATCGGGTGCGCGTGCGAGATCGACCGCGTGCTCGAACGGATGGAGGACGGGCGCATCAACCTTCTCGCCCGCGGCACCCGACCCATCCGGGTGCTCGAGCGCCAGGGCCACCTGCCCTACCCAGCCGGGGTGATCGAGTTCGTCGAGGACCGCCCGGACGCACCCGACCCCGAGCTCGTCCGGGCCGCCCACGCCGCCTACGCCGAGCTCGTCCGCCTCGCCACCGACAAGGACCCCGACGAGGAGCAGCTCACCGACATGTCCGCCTACGCGATGGCGGCGACGGTCGACTTCGGACTCGACGCCAAGCAGGGCCTGCTCGACCTCCGCTCCGAGAACGCCCGCCTGCGGCTGGTCACGCGCCTGTTCCGCGCCGCGATCAAGCGCCTGGAGTTCGTCGAGCGCGCCCAGGAACGCGCCCGCTCGAACGGCAAGGTGCGCTTCGGCTGACCCTCAGGCGTTGTAGGCGATCATCGCAATCCCGAACAGGATGCAGTAGATCCCAAACGGTCTCAGGTTGCCCCGCTTGAAGTAGCGCATCAGGAAGTGCACGGTGAACACCGCCACCACCGCGGCGACGATCGCCGCGATCACCGCCGCGCCGCGGAGGCCGGCCCCGAGCGGTCCGGTCAAATCCGGGATCTTGTAGACGCCGGCGGCGAGGATGATCGGGGTGGCCAGCAGGAAGCCGAAGCGCGCGGCATCCTCGTTGTCGAGGCCGCGCGCCAGGCCGGCTGCCATCACGATCCCGTCGCGGCTGATCCCGGCGATCAGTGCGGCCGACTGGGCCCCACCGATCACAGCCGCCTCGCGGTACTCGAGCGTGTCGAGCACGCGACCGCCGTCGACCTTCATGCCCTCGCGCCGGGCCAGCGCCCGGATCTCGACGCGCCGGCGCAGCTGCTCCGCGCCGAGCAGGATGAGCCCGTTGATGACCAGGAAGACCGCAGCGACCTCCGGCTTGGCCGTGGCCACCCGCGCGGTGTGCTCGAGGGCCACACCGAGGATCCCCACAGGGATGCTGGCCACGATAATCAGCCATGCAAGTCGCTCGGTCGGCGTCTCGATGCGCCGCTTGCCCAGCGTACGGAAGAACGCCTTGATCAGCGCGACCCAGTCGTGCCAAAAATAGATCAGCAGGCCGACCGCGCTCCCGACGTGGAGCATCACGATGAAGGCCAGCCACGGCGACTCGGGCTGAGACTGCCAGGCGACGATGTTGTTCCAGCCGAACAGCTTCGGGAACAGGACCGTGTGCCCCAGGCTCGAGATCGGGAAAAGCTCGGAGATGCCCTGCAGGGCGCCGAGGACGATGGCCTGGAAGGACGTGATCAGGCTGCTGGCAAGGGTGAGCACGAGGCGGAAACGGTAGCGGCGTAGGTAACGAACGACTAAGCCAGTCCACACGGCCCCTGCGCGGCCTGGACGGCGAACTGCTCCGCCTGGGCGAGCTCCTGGTGGGCGGCGCCGGCGGCGTCCGGAAAGTAGATGGTGCCATCTTGGAGACGCACCTTGTATGAGAAAACGCTGTTCGAAGTCCTTTTGATGCGTAATGCGGCCTTCGCGTCGTTGTCGAGGCTCTGCGCCAGGTCGCGCGCGGCGAGCAGCATCGGGTCCGGGAGCGGCCGCGCCCGGTGCCCGTCGCAGCTGATCGTGCCCGCATCGTTGACGAGCAGCGTGAGCTTCTGACCGGCTCCCGATCGGGTGAGCAGGAACAGATCCGGCGCCTGAACGTCCTCGCCGCACCCGGCCAGCAGGAGGAGCACGGCCAGGAAGATGGCTGCCTTCAATCGCTCACCACCACGGCGGCGCCGCCGCGGCGGGGGTCCCCCCCGCCGGAGAACTCGCCGCGGTGGTCGCGCTCGGCGGCCTGAACCCCGCCGAAGAACAGGTTGCGCCGGCGAAACCGGGCGATGGTCCGGCCCGCCCGCTCGAGCGCGCCCGTATCCACGCCGGGCTCTACGTACACGACGCCGTCCTCGAAGTGGATCCGGGGAGCCTCCACCGCGTCGGGGGCGAGCAGGCCGTCGTCGATCACCCGGATGATCGTCTGGAGGATCGCCGAGCGGATCCGGTTGGAGCCGGCACTGCCAAGCACGAGCTCGGCGCGGCCGTCCCGCAGCACCGCCGTCGGGGCCATCATGCTGGGCAGCCGGCGACCGGGGGGATGCCGGTGAAAGCCAAGCGGGTTCAGATCCTGCTCGCCGAGCATGTTGTTCAGGTGAAGGCCCGTGCCTGGCACGACCACACCCGAGCACGATCCGTTCGAGCAGGTCACCGAGCACGCCCCGCCCTCGCCGTCGAGCACGGCGATATGGGTGGTCGAGCCCAGCGTACCCCCCAAGAAGCGCGCCCCGAAGTCGGGGTCCTCGAGCCCCTCGAGGAAGTCCTCGGTGCGCTCGCCCTGGACCTGTTCCATCACCTCGACGAGTCGCTCGATATCGATCCCCGCCCTCCCGGGCACGTCGTCCAGCAATTGAAGCGCCCGCGCGATCAGGATCCCGCCGGCCGAGGGGGGCGGGTTGGTCAGGACCTCCCGGTCGCGGTAGGGGACGCGGATCGGCGCGCGGTCCACGACCTCGTATCCCGACAGGTCGTCCGCCGTCAGCATCCCGCCCCGGGAGTCGACCCACTCGACCACGGCGGCCGCGATATCCCCCGAGTAGAACGGAGCCGGGCCCTCGGCGCCGAGCCGGTCGAGCGCCTCGGCCAGCTCGGGCTGGTACATCGTCTCGCCGGTCTCCAGCAGCCGGCCCTGGGGCGCGAACAGCAGCGCGCACTCGGGCGTGGAGGTCACGATGTCCCCGAGGATCTCGATCAGGTAGCCCTGCTGGACGTTGAGCTCCACACCATCGCGAGCCAGTCGCGCCGCCGGCGCGGTCAGGTCGCGCAGCGGCATGCTTCCGAAGCGCTCCGCGGCTGCGCACACCCCGGCCGGCGTGCCGTAGGCGCCGATCGACGCCGCCCCGATGTTGAACACCTGGATCGCATCGCCGAACGAGACGCTGATCGGGACCAGCTCGGCACGGTCGGCCGGATCGGCGCCGTGCCCCGGGGCCACCACGAAGAAGTCGAGCAGCGCGGGCTCGCGCCCGGGCTCCACGACGAGCATGTAGCCGCCGGCGCCGAGCCCAGTCAAGAGCGGCTCGCACACGAACGAGGCGAGCATCGCACTGATCGCGGCGTCGACCGCTTTTCCGCCCTCGCGCAGCACGTCGGCGCCGACCTGCGCGGTCAGCGGATGGCCGGCGGCCACAACCCCGAGATGGCGCTCCGTCACGTTCCGGCCCCCGCCGGACCCCTCATCTCAACGGCGCGGAATGAACTCCGGCACGTCGAGCTCGAGCGGCGAGCGCGTGCGTACCCGGCTGACCCGCGGCTCGCCGGCCGGCTCGCGCACGGCGGCCGGCCGTGCCGGCTCGAGCCGGGGCTCGCGGTCGGATCGACGCGGCCTGCCGTCGCCGTAGCCGGTCGCGACCACCGTCACCCACACCTGGTCATCGAGCTTCTCATCGACCATGGCGCCGAAGATGATGTTCGCGTCGGGGTGCGCGGCCTCGGCCACCGCCTTGGCGGCCTCGTTGACCTCCCACAGCGACAGGTCGCGCCCGCCGGTGATAGAGAGCAGGATCGAGTGCGCGCCCTCCATGCTCGTCTCGAGCAGCGGTGAGGACACGGCGTGCTCGGCGGCGTCGATCGCACGCCGATCGCCCGCGCCCATGCCGATCCCGAGCAGCGCGCTGCCCGCTCCGGCCATGATCGTGCGCACATCCGCGAAGTCGAGGTTGATCAGCCCCGGGAGGGTGACCAGGTCAGAGACCCCCTGCACGCCCTGGCGCAGCACGTCGTCGGCCACGCGGAACGCCTCCACCATCGAGGTGTTGCGGTCGAGCACCGAGAGCAGCCGGTTGTTGGGCACCACGATCAGCGTGTCGACCTCCTCGGCCAGCGCGGCGATCCCGGCCTCGGCCTGCTCGCGCCGGCGAGAGCCCTCGAAGTGGAACGGCCGCGTCACGATGCCCACGGTCAGCGCGCCGAGCTCGCGGGCGATCTGAGAGACGATCGGGGCCGCTCCGGTCCCGGTGCCGCCGCCGGCTCCCGCCGCGATGAACACCATGTCGGACCCGCGCAGCATGGCCTTGATCTGGTCGTACTCCTCCCGCGCGGCCTGGCGCCCGAGGTCGGGGTTCGAGCCCGAGCCGAGCCCGCGCGTGATCGAGTCTCCGATGTGCAGCGTCTCGTGGGCCGCCGACTGCTGGAGCGATTGCAGATCGGTGTTGACGGCCAGGAACTCGACGCCGGCGATCTGCGCCTCGACCATCCGGTTGATCGCGTTGACGCCCGCGCCGCCGACGCCCACGACCCGGATCACCGGCATGCCGAGCGGCCTGGACCGGGTGAGCGGCTCGGGGGTGCGCTCGGGGCGCGCGAACACGTCGAGCCCGGCTGGGGCCGCGGGCGGCCGAGGCTGGGCGACCGGCACGGCGGCCGTCGCCGACGCCTGCGCCTGCGACGGCGCCGGGGGCTCCATCAGGCTCTCGGGGATGTCCGCGGAGAAGGCGCTGCGCAGCCGCTCCTGAGCCGAGGGCACCGGCGGGGGCTCCGACGGCTCCCAGTCGGGCTCGGCCGGGGGGGCCTCGAGCGACGGGTGCGGGATCGACCGGCGGGTGGACTCGCGAGGCTCGGCCGGCGCCGCCGGCGGGATCGGCGCCGCGGGCTCCTCATTCCGGGGCGCCGCGGCCGCCTCCTCGGTCGGCGCCTGCGCCGCCGAGGCCGGCTGCGCGTCCTCGGCGGTCTTGCGGAACAGGTCCGCGAGCGGTCCTTCGCGCATGCTCGCGCGCTTACCGGTGGGCATTCGAGAGGACCTCCTTCGCAAGCTGCCTGTAGGCGTGTGCGGCCAAGCCGTCGGGATCGTATTTCAGCACCGACATGCCTTTCACCGGCGCCTCCGCAAAACGCACCGTTTTGCGGATTCTGGACGCGAACACGCGGTCCCCGAAGTTCTCCTCGAGCAGCTCGATCGCCTCCTTGGCGTGCAGCGTCCTCGTGTCCACGAGCGTGGGCAAGATCCCTTCGATGTCGACATCCGGATTCAGGTTCTCGCGGATCATCGCCAGCGTGTTCTGGAGCTGGATCAGGCCGCGCATCGACAAATACTCGCACTGGACGGGGACGATCACCTTGTCGGCGGAGGTCAAAGCGTTGATTGTCAACAGCCCCAGGCTGGGCGGGGTGTCGATGAACATGAAGTCGTAGTCCTCGCGGACTGGCGCCAGCGCCTTCTCGAGCGAGCGCTCGCGGCCGATCATGGTAGACATCGCGATCTCCGCGCCGGCGAGGTCGATCGACGCGCAGGCCACGTCGATCTCGCGCTTGCGGATCACCTCGCGGATCGACAGGTGGTGCACCAGGACGTCGTACATCGACTTCTCGAGCGTGTCCGGATCGATGCCCTGGGACATCGTCAGGTTGCCCTGGGGGTCCATGTCCACGCACAGGATGCGATGGCCCTCCTCGGCGAAGGCCACGGCGAGGTTGAGCGTGGTCGTGGTCTTGGCGACGCCGCCCTTCTGGTTGGCAAAAGCGATCACCTTGGCGCTCACGGGAGGCTCCGATGCGTCGGGGGACTCATACGCCGCCTCTATTCGCAGCAGGGCGGCCGATTCCTTTGGGAGGCCCGGCCGCATGCACGCGACTCAACAACACTATTTTTCGCCGGGTGCCCGGGCTCCTGGAGAAGCGCCTACTGTTCGTCACCGGCAAAGGCGGGGTCGGCAAGTCGACCGTCGCCACCGCGCTCGGGCTGCTCGCCGCGCGCCGCGGGCGGCGCACGATCGTGGCCGAGCTGGCCAGCCAGTCGCGCGTGCAGCAGAGCTTCGCGCACGAGGCCGAGCAGTTCCGCGAGGTGGAGCTGGCACCCGGGCTGTTCACGATCTCGATCGACCCGCACAGCGCGATGGAGGAGTACCTCACGGTCAAGACGGGCGCGCTGGGGCACGTGCTCGGCTCGAGCCGGATGTTCAACGCGCTGGCCATGGCCACGCCGGGGCTGCGGGAGCTGCTGACCGTGGGCAAGGTTTGGGAGCTGGCGCAGTTTCATCGCCGCACGCGCGGAGCCCAGCCCTACGACCTGGTGATCGTCGACGCGCCCGCCACCGGGCACGGGGTGGCCATCCTCAGGACCCCGCGCACGTTCGCCGAGATCGCTCGGGTCGGCCCGATCGCGCATCAGGGGCGGGTGATCGCGGCCACGATCGCAGACCGCGACTTCACCGGGGTGGTCGGCGTGTCCACGCCCGAGGAGATGCCGGTCAACGAGACGCTGTGGCTGCGCGACGCACTGGAGCGCGACGAGCTGCCGCTCGACGCGGTGGTCGTCAATGCGGTGTATCCGTCGCGCTTCGCCCCCGAGGAGATCGCCGAGCTCGACGCCGCCCTGACCCAGTCCGAGTCGCCGCTGGGCCGCGCGGCGGTCAAGGCGGCGCTGTCAGAGCATGCCCGCGCGATGGTGCAGCACGAGCAGCGGGCGCGTCTCCGGGAGGAGCTCGACGGGTCTCTGGTCGAGTTGCCGTACGTGTTCGCCGACCACATCGAGGGCCCGGAGCTCGAGCTGCTGGCGGACCGGCTCGGAGAGGGGCTGAGGTGAGCGTCGCCGACCTCCTGGAAGGCAAGCGCGTCTGCGTCTGCGGTGGATCGGGCGGAGTCGGGAAGACCACGACGTCGGCCGCGATCGCTCTCGGGATGGCCGCCCGCGGCGCCAAGGTGGCAGTGGTCACGATCGATCCAGCCAAGCGCCTGGCCAACGCGCTCGGCCTCGAGGAGCTTCAGAACGAGCCACATCGCGTCGCGCTGCCGGGAGCTCGGATCCGGATGCGCGGCGAGCTGTGGGCGATGATGCTCGACCCGAAGCGGACCTTCGACGAGCTGATCGACCGGATCGCACCGGACGAGGCCCGGGCACACGAGATCAAGGCAAACCGCGTCTACCGCGAGCTCTCGACCGCGGTCTCGGGCTCGCAGGAGTTCACGGCAATCGCCAAGCTCTACGAGCTCGACCAGGAGGGCGAGTTCGACCTGTTGGTGCTCGACACGCCCCCGTCGCGCAACGCGCTCGACTTCCTCGACGCCCCGGGGAGGCTGTCCTCGTTCCTGGAGGGCCGCGCGCTGAAGGCGTTCATGCGCCCGACCGGCGTGGGCATGCGCGTGCTGGGACGGGGCGCGGCGCCGGTGCTCGGGGCGCTGCGACGGGTCACCGGCGTCGACCTGCTCGCGGACATCTCGACGTTCTTCCAGCTGCTCGGTGACATGACGGGCGAGTTCCGCGAGCGCGCGGACCAGGTGGAGCGCCTGCTCAGGGAGCCGACGACCGCGTTCCTGCTCGTGACCTCGCCGCAGCACGCGCCGATCCAGGAGGCGATGTGGTTCCAGCAGACGCTCGAGCGCAGCGGGCTGCCGTTCGCGGGCGTGATCGTCAACCGCGTGCACCACGACCTGCTCGGCGACAGCGAGCCGGCGGATCTGAACGACGCCCTGCGCGGAACGCTGGCGCCCGAGCTGGCCGCCCGGGTGGCCGAGAACTTCCGCGACTACCACGTGCTCGCGCGCCGCGATGACCGCAACATCGCGCGGCTGGCCGAGGAGGTGGACGGCCGTCCGCTGCTGCTCGTCCCTCAGCTCGACGACGACGTCCACGACGTGGAGGGCCTGCTCCGGGTCCGCCGCTACCTGTTCGCCTCCGCGGCCGAACGCCGGCGGCTGATCGCCGACGTAGTCGCGTGAGCAGCGGCTGGACAGCAACACACGCGATGTAGGAGAATCGTGGGCCTAGGGGCATCAGCATGAGCAAGGCGGGGTCGCATATGGAGCTCGCCGTCGGCACCTCGTTGGCGGGCTACGAGCTCGAGTCGGTCGTCGGGCATGGTCCGCACGGGATCGTGTATCGAGCCGACCACATCAGGCTCCGGCGCCCGTGCGCCCTGAAGGCGTTCGGGCCGGAGCTCGCGCGGGACTCCTCGCTCCGGGAGTCGTTGCTCCGGGTGGCCGCGCTGCGTCACGAGCACATCGTGCCGGTCTACGACGTCGACGATCACGACGGGATGCTGCTCGTCAGCCGGCGCCTCGTGCACGGCTGGAACCTCGCCGAATGGCTCGACGCGCGGGACCCCCCGACGGCGCAAACGGCCGCCGCCCTGCTCGACCAGGTGGTCTCCGCGCTCGAGGCGGCGCACGAGCAGGAGCTCGTGCATGGGGACCTGAAGCCGGCCAACATCGTGATCGCGCGGGACGAGCGCACACTGTTCGTGACCGACTTCGGGCTCCCGCGCCACGTGATCATCCGCGGCGTTGAGGGCGCAGGGATGATCGGCCTGGCCCCGGAGCTGCTGGCCGGCGCGGAGCTCGATCGCCGCGCGGATGTGTACTCGCTCGGATGGCTGCTGTTTCTGCTCCTGTCCGACCGCAGCGCGATCGCGCCGGTACGCGCGCGGATCGCCGGCCAGGTGAGCGAGCCGCCGGACCTGGGCCTGCTGAGAGCCGACGTGCCGCGGGGAGTCGCCGCGGTGATCGCCACCGCCATCGCGCGCCGGCCGGCGGACCGGTACGAGTCCGCGGCTGCGTTCGGCGACGCGATGAGGCAAGCGCTCGCTGGCGCGTCTGGCGCGGAGGAGGTGGCGATCGACGACGACGTCCAGTTCACGGTGTACCGGCGCGACTCGGTTCAGCCCGGCGTGTGGTATCCGCTGCTCGCCTTCGCGCACAAGACCGAGCCGTTCGTCGATGACGTGCGCGGGCGGGTCGACCCGCGCGAGCAGGTCCGCAAGCAGGCGGAGGCACAGCTTGGAAGTGATGTCGGCCGCTACCGCCAGCCCTCGCAGGACAGCTCCCGAGACCTGCCGCGCGGATCGGTCTTGACCTTCGTGCCCGAGGTCGAAGGGGTCGAATTCAGGCCTCGCAAGCGCGAGTTCACGTGGCTACAGCCGGTGCACCAGGAGGAGTTCCAGATGAGGGCCGCGCCCGCTGTCGACGGCAAGCGCGTGCGCGGGACGCTGTCGGTGTATCTCGGGGTCGTCCTGATCGCCGAGCTGACCCTGGCGTTCAAGGTCGGCTCTGGCGAGCCCGACGGCAGCGTCGGCTCGGACAGCACGCGCCCGTACCGGAAGATCTTCATCTCCTACGCGCACGCGGACGCGGCCATCGTCGAACGGGTGGAACCCGTTCTCTCGGTCCTAGGCGACGACCTCCTGCGCGACGCGAGGGACCTGCGCTCGGGCGAGGTGTGGGACGAGCGGCTCGAGGAGATGATCAAGGAGGCCGACATCTTCCAGCTGTACTGGTCGACCAACTCGATGGATTCGGCGCACGTCCAAAACGAGTGGCGGTATGCCCTCAGCCTGGGCCGAGCCCACTTCATCCGGCCGTTCTATTGGGAGGAGCCGCGCCCGGAGCTACCCGAGCGGAACCTTCCGCCCCCGGAGCTCTCGCGGATCCAGTTCAAGTACCTGCCCGACGTCCTCCAGCTCACGCCGCCGGCGGGGTCCAATGTCACGGCCGGGCCCTCGCCGGACGCGCCGGTACCGCCGCCCCCGTCCGCGTCCGCTCCACCGCCCGCGCCCGAGGCCGCCCCCGCGCCCGCGTCCTCGACCTCCAGCGCGCCAGTGGTCGTCTCGCGGGCCTGGACACTAACCGGCAGACAGCTCATGAGGTATCCGCTGATCGCGGTGATCGCGCTCGCGCTGGCCGTCGGGATTCCGGTTGCCCTCTCGAAACACGGCGGCGGTGGCACGGCGGCAGCGCCGAGCAGCGCCAGCAGCAGCGACGCAACTCCGGCCCCGAGCGGCGGCGCCGGCGAGGTCAGCTCCGAGGGCGGGGCGTTCGTCGCGGCCTTCTCGGGGACCGGGCCCCGAGATCTGGGCGCCATGACGAAGAAGGCCTCTCGCCTGGAGTGGACCTCGAGCGGCGGCCGGTTCGTGCTGAAGCTCGACCACCGCGCCGCGATCGAATCGACGGCGACGCAGGGCGCGATACCGCTGAGCGAGCCGAGCTACCGCGACGTCTCTGTCGACACCCAGGGGTCCTGGTCAGTCCACTTCCTCAAGTGACGGTTTCGGCGCGAGGCTCGACCGCCACCGAGCCGCCGGCCCAGCTCTCCCACCCCAGCAGCACGTCAGCCCACTCTTCGCGCTTGATCGCCCCGTGCGCCCCGAACAGCCCCAGACGGCCCTCGTGCAACAGCTCCCACACCGCCCGCTCGGCTAGGGCCAGCCGGTCGCTGACCCGCGCCCCCGGGTGCGTGCGTCCGACGAGCGCGACCACCTCATCAAGGGTGAGACGCGCGCACGTCAGGAGCTCGGCCTTGAAGTGATCGACCGAGGCGCGGGCCTCGTCGAGCACCCGTGCGGTCACCTCCGCGCCGGCGCGCGTCGCGGCGGCCCAGCCCCGCCCGAGACCCATGTCCTCGGAGCGCACCTCGGGGCCCTCGTAGATCGCCAGCTTCGTGCGTGCCGGCTCCCACGTGCGCTCGTCGAAATCGATCGCCGCGCCGGCGACCCACGGCGTGACAATCCGCTGCTGTAGCTCCTCCGCGCTCAGATTGAACGCGCGCGCCACGTGAGGGAACCGGCGCAGCTCGACGTGGAACATCTACTTGCTGCGGTACGCCTCCCGGGCCTTCTCGATCGTCTCGAGCGCGGCGTCCAGATCGCCCCAGCCCTTGACCTCGGAGTGCTTCTCGGGATCGAGGTCCTTGTAGACCGAGAAGAAGTGACCGATCTCGGCGCGCAGCAGCCTCGGCAGGTCATCGATCTTCTCCACCTCGTTCCACCCCGGGTCACTGCACGGCACGCACACCACGTGGTCGTCGGGCCCCTTCTCGTCGCTCATGCGAAACAGGCCGACCGGCTTGGACGGGACGATGCATCCGGGAAACGTCGGCTCGGACACGCACACCAGCACATCGAGGGGGTCTCCGTCGGGGGAGAGCGTCTCGGGGACGTAGCCGTAGTCGGTGGGATAGACGACCGAGGCCGACACGAACCGGTCGAGCTTGAACCCCTTCAGGTCCGGGTCGTACTCGTACTTGTTGCGGCTCCCCTTCGGGATCTCGATGATGCAGACCAGCTCGTCGTCGGACATGGCGCTAGTTCATCTCCCCTCGCGACACCGCCAGGCACGCCTCGCAGCGCGGCCACGGCGGGTTCCATGGGTATCCGGTCACATCCTTGCCGCACAGCGCGATGTCCGGCTCCTCCTCGGTCACCAGATGGCAGAGCTCCTCGAAGCCGTCCTCGCCCATCCGAGGCGTGTTCAGGCATCGTGGGTGCACGTTCGGCGTCCGGCTCGGCGCTGCTGCGGCGGCGGGCACGCTATCCCGTCACGCCCTGCTGCTCGAGCCAGCTCGCTACGTTGTCGGGCGGCTTTCCGTCGAACTCGGCGCGGGCGGCCAGCCGGAGCAGCTCCACGTCGGAGACGTTCACCTCGTCGCGCCGGAAGTGGAGATAGGTGACCACGGCGCGGGCCATTCTCATCGGCGCGTCGTCGTCGAACTCCGGCGGGCCGATCCTCATGGCCAGCCGCTCCTCGATGTCGCCGATCGCGCTGATCGGCTCATCGTCGTCCTCGAACTTCTCGAGCAGCTCGTCGAGCCCGTTGTCGGTGCCGTCGTCGCACGCCTCGACGGCACGGCGCACCGCCTCGAACATCGTCAGCGGCTCAGGCTCGGTCGGCATCGGCGCCGATGCTACCCCGAACACAGCACGAGCGGGCTGATGCCCGCTCGACGCTGCGGTCGCGCTCCCCTTAGGACAACAAAGCCCCAGGACTTATGTGAGTGCCTGGCATGGCAAACACTCCCGGCCCCGGACTGGCCGGAACCGAGTGGGGAGCGGCCTGTCGTGGAGCCTAGCGCGTAGAAGCGAGCGAGAGCGGCCTCGCTGCGGCCTCGCTGCGGCCTACTAAGGCCTAGCCACGCACGCCGACGCCCGCTGCCTCGGCCAGGAGCTCGTCGGCCAGACCCTTGAGGTCCGGTGTGAGGTGGCCGCACAGGGCGTCGCGGAGCACCGCCCGGAGGTGCTCGGCCAGCTCGTCGACGAGCGCGTCGCCCCCCTGCTCGGGCGGGGCCAGGCCCGCGATCACCGCCGTTTCCAGCGAGATCGTGCGCGCCACCCGCTCGGCCAGGGAAGCCCGCTCCTCGGCCGTGGCGCAGATTGCGGCCAGCCGGCCCGAGAGCCGCCCGCTGCCCGGCCCCTCCGGCTCGAGCAGCGCGCGGAGCGCGAGCAGGTAGTCGCTCAGCGCCTCGAACGGAGCGAGCCGCTCGCACCCCATCTCGAACCGGCTGAGTGCCCAGGCCAGCTCGCCGCTCGATGGCACCCGCCTGGCGATCAGGCTGCAGAAGGCGCGAAACTCGTCCTCCTGGTCGGCGGTGATGAATGTGACCAGCCTGGGACGGCCGCTCGAGCTGAGAGGCACCGGGCGCCAGGCGCCCTGGTCGGTGCGCGCCCAGCCGATCGGCCCGATCGAGTAGCCGCCGCGCTCGAACAGCCGCAGCGCGGTGAGCAGCCGGCGGAATCTGACCCGCGCGGTCGAGATCGGCGGTCGGGAGGCCCGGTCCTGCGTGACCCGAAGCACCGCGAGAACGTTCGGCTCCTCGCTCTCCCCCCACACCGCCTCGGGCGGCGCGTCCGGGAAGCCGTCGCCGCACACGAGCGAGAGGCCGTCCCCCAGCACGAGCTCCGTGGTGGCGTGGTCGAGCGCCACCCCGAGCAGCGGGGCCAGCACGGTGGTCACCGCCCGTCCCTCGTACAGCGCGGTCTCGAGCTCGGCGTACGCCGCCTCGAACCGGCGCGGCTCGAACCCGAACTCGCTCCGCTCCGCGAACACCGCGGCCAGGAAGGTTCGCAGCGCCTGGTCGGCCCGCTGGCGCGGCTCGGTGGGCACGCGGACCTCACCCCGCTGGCGCAGATACGCCTCCACGCCCTCGAGCCCGGTCAGGGCGCGCGCCGCCGGCGCGTACGTGGGCAGCGAGGCCAGCATGTCGCCGCGGTCCCGGATGAACGTGCCGGTCAGCGGCCGGTAGCAGTAGAGGGGCGAGGTCGCGCCCGGCTCCTCGACCAGCTCGAACGGGATCTCCGCTCCGCCCGCGGTGGCCGCGGCCAGTTGACCGCCGGCGTCGGCGGTGAATGCCTCGAGCGTGGCGTGAAGGCTGCTGTTGCGCACGCCGGCGAATTCGCGCTGGCGGCGGGTGCTCCTTGTCTACGAATGCGGCGTTGCAGCCCGCTCGATCTCGGATACGTGCGCGATGTTCCGCGTGTCGTCGCGATCCAGGCTCGGCACGCCCTCGAACCAGGCGTCGAGGATCTCCTCCAGCGCGGCCGCGGAGGTCAGGCGGAGGCTGAGCGCGAGCACGTTGGCGTCGTTCCACTTGCGCGCGCCGGCGGCGGTGGGGGCGTCGCCGCACAGGGCGGCTCGGATGCCCGGGACCTTGTTGGCCGCGATCGAGGCTCCGGTGCCGGTCCAGCACGCGACCACGGCCTGCTCGGCGCGGCCTTCGGCCACGTCGCGAGCGGCGCTCTCGCTGGCCCAGGCCCAGTCCGGGCGCTCATCCGGCGCATAGGCGCCGTGGAGGATCAGCTCGTGGCCGCGCTGCTCGAGCTCGCCGACGAGCGTGTCGGCGATCCCGGTCCGCTCATCGGCCGCAACGGCGATCCGCATCGGCGGCGGGTCGCTCAGACGGCCGCGGCGACCGGCTCGACGTCGGGGGCCTCGTCGGCCTCGGCCGGATCGCAGCCCAGCCACGTCATGCCGTACGCGCGCATGTCCTCGATCAGCGGCACGAGCGCCCGGCCCTTCGCGGTCAGCGCATACTCAACGCGCGGCGGTACCTCCGGGAACGTCTGGCGCTCGAGAATCCCCTCCTCCTCGAGCGCGCGCAGCCGCAGCGACAGCGTGCGCGGGCTGATTCCGTGGAGCGAGCGCTCGAGCTCACAGAAGCGCGACCGGCCCTCGGCCAGGTCCCGGATCACCAGCAGCGTCCACTTGCCGCACACGATCTCCGCCGTGCGACAGACCGGGCATGAAGCATTGGAAGCCATCGCAAGGCCGATTCTAGCGCAATGCTTCAGCAACTGAAGCGGGCGGGGCGGCGGGCATGGATGCCCGCCGCAATGGCCCCACGGACGACGGCCGCGAAGGGCCGGCCCCAAATCAGCTCAGGAAGCCGGGCGGCGGCGAGGAGTGCCCGTTGTGCGCCGGGCCGGCCGGGACGAGCGGCGGCGGGGTGGGGGCCGGCGAGGCGGCCGGACCGTGGCCCGGGTCGGCCGAGACGGAGCGCGCCGCGGCCTCGCCCACGTCGGCCATCGAGGTCGACGTGCGGCCGTCGCCGGCGACGAGCAGCTTGAAGTCGTGCGGGCTGGTGGCGACGCGCAGTGCGTCGTCCATGCCGACGTGGCCGGCCTGGTAGTGCTTGAGCAGCGCCTGGTCGAAGGTCTGCATGCCGTAGTACTCACCCTCGGCGATCACCTCGCGCAGGCGGTCGGTCTGATCGGGGTCGGTGATCATGTCGCGGGCGCGCCCGGTCACTCGTAGGATCTCGCACACCGCGACGCGGCCGTCGCCGTCGATCGTCGGGACGAGGCGCTGCGAGACGACGCCCTTGAGCGTGCCGGAGAGCATCGCGCGGGCCTGCGTCTGCTCGTGGGGCTGGAAGAAGTCGATGATCCGGTTGATGCTCTCGGAGGCGTCCAGGGTGTGGACGGTGGAGAGCACGAGGTGGCCCGTCTCGGCCGCCGACAGGGCGGTCCGGACCGTCTCCTCGTCGCGCATCTCGCCGATCAGGATCACATCGGGGTCCTGGCGCAACACGCGGCGCATGGCGCGGCTGAAGGACTCGGTGTCCATCCCCACCTCGCGCTGGTTGATGATCGAGTTGCGGTCCTTGTGCAGATACTCGATCGGGTCCTCGATCGTGACGATGTGGCTCGCCCGCGTGTCGTTGATGTGGTCGATGATCGCGGCGAGCGTGGTCGACTTACCCGAGCCGGTGGTCCCCGTGAGCAGGATCAGCCCGCGCTCCTCCTCGGCCAGGTCGCGGATCACCGGCGGCAGCCCCAGCTCCTCGACCGTCTTGACCGCGTAGGGGATCACGCGGGCGACAATCGAGATCGAGCCACGCTGGCGGAAGGCGTTGACGCGGAAGCGGGAGAGGTTCTCAATCGAGTAGGAGAAGTCGATCTCGTTCTCGGTGTCGAACGACTCGAGCTTCTCGGGGTGCTCGGAGAGCATCTCGCGCAGCACCCGGTCGGTGTCCTCGGGCTTGAGCGCCCCGTACTCGAGCACCGGCTGGAGCTTGCCGTGGACGCGCGCAAGCGGACGCGCCGGGACCTTGAGATGCAGGTCCGAGCCGCCAATCTTGACCGTGTATTCGAGCGCCTCGTGCAGGTCGAACATCGCCCGGTATGAATCGACCGGGGACCGGCCCGGCTTGAGCGGCCGCGGACTACCTGGACGGCTCGGAAGCTGTCGCTACGCGCGCGCTACGCCACGTCGCGCAGCTTCTGCGCCTCGGCCAGCGACTGGAGCTTCTTGAGCGACTGGTTCTCGATCTGGCGGATCCGCTCGCGGGTGACGTTGAACGTGCGGCCCACCTCGTCAAGCGTCCGCGGGTGCTCGCCGCCGAGGCCGTAGCGCAGCTCGAGCACGCGGCGCTCGCGGTAGCTCAGGTTCTCGAGCGCCTCGCGGAGCGCCTCCTTGGTCAGGATCTCGGCCGCGCGCTCATACGGGGACTCGGCCCGCTCGTCGGCGATGAACTGGCCGAACTCGGACTCCTCCTCGTCGCCCACCGGCTTCTCCAGGCTGACCGGGGCCTGGGCCGAGCGCTTGATCGACTCGACCTCCTCGGGCTCGATCCCGGTGACCTCGGCGATCTCCTCGGCCGTGGGCTCGCGACCCAGCTCGGTCACCAGCTTGCGCTCGGCGCGCCCGATCTTGTTGAGCTTCTCGACGACGTGAACGGGGATGCGGATCGTCCGCGCCTTGTCGGCCAGGGCGCGAGCGATCGCCTGGCGGATCCACCACGTCGCGTAGGTGGAGAACTTGAAGCCCTTGCGGTAGTCGAACTTCTCTGCCGCGCGGACGAGGCCCAGCGTTCCCTCCTGGATCAGGTCCAGGAACGGCAGGCCCTGGTTGCGGTAGTTCTTGGCGATCGACACGACCAGGCGGAGGTTGGACTCGACCATCTTCTGCTTGGCGTCGAGGTCGCCGCGCTCGATCCGCTTGGCCAGGTCGACCTCCTCCTGGGCGGTGAGCAGGCGCACCTTGCCGATGTCCTTGAGGAACAGCTGAAGCGAGTCGGTCGTCATGTCCGGCTTCAGGTCGAGCGCCGTCTTCGGCTTGCGCCGGCCGCGCTTATCCGGGGCGCGCTCCACCTCGGCAGCCGCCAGCGCCGGATCGACCTCCTCCACGAGCTCGATCTCGGCCCGCTCGAGGAAGCCGTGGAGCTCTTCGACGTCCGCCTCGTCGAGATCGAGCTCGCCGATCGCGGTGGCGATCTCCGAATACGTCAGAACACCGAGCTGCTGACCGCGGGTCACCAGGCCCTTGATCTCTTCGAGTTCTTGCAGTTCCGCTACTGACATCTCATCCTGTTTTCGTCGTGCGCGCCCTGCCTGCGCTTAGGAGCAGTAGCGGGCAGATCGCCATCCAAAGGCGTACCCCCGCTACGCAAACATACGCAACCGAGTATAGGCACTATATTTTTTGAAGTCAACGAGCTCTCGCTGCTTAGCCTGCATTCAGCGAGGTTCTCCGTTCGGCCGGCGGCGTTCTTGGCCTGGTACGTAATACAGATAACCCGCGTGTCGGTTTCAAATCCTCCCCGGTCCTAACTCGAGCTCAATACGCGCGCGGGCGGGCGAGGTGGTGCGCTCGGCGGCGCGACGAAGACGCCGAGCCGGGCCGTGCGCGATCATGTGTGGTAGATGAGCGAGAAGCCCCCTTCAGAGGTCCTGGGCGCGCTTCCCCGGACCCGTCCGCATCGCCGCAGCAGCAAGCGGGGTGGGAAGGTCGCCGGCGATGCCAACGGCGGGGCCGAGACGCGTCCGGCCGCGGAGGCCGCGGGCGCGGGCCCGGCGGAGGGCCCCGGAGCGGCGAAGGCCGCGGGCGCGCCCGAGGCCACGGGAGCAGCGAAGGCCGTGCCCGCTGCGCCGAAGCGAGCGCGCTCGAAAGTACCCGGCGCCAAGGCGCCGGCCGCGCGCACCCGTGCGTCGCGCGGGGCCACGTCTGCCGCCCCGGCGGCTCCGACTGGCGACGAGGCGCCTCGGCGCGCGGCTCGCGCGCCGCGATCGCGGCCCAAGCCGCGCGCGGAGCGGTTGCGCCAGCCGCCCCAGCCGGCGGGGACGCCGCCGAAGCCGCGTTCGCGCAAGCCGGCGCCGGCGACGGGGGCCGACATCATCGGCACAGCCGTCCAGGCCGCGGCCGAGCTGGCGGAGATCGGGCTCACGGTGAGCGCGCGGGCGCTGCGCAACGCGGTGTCGCGCCTCCCGAAGCCGTAGCCGGGATCCGCCCCGCGGGGCGGTGCCGGCGGCGCCGATAAAGCATCCGCGGCCGCGTTACGTATACTTCCGCCGCGTTCAAGCCGAGCGGTCCTTCGTCAGCGGGGGACCGGCGGGGGAACCACTTGCGGCCAATAGGTCGCAGGGGCGAATCGGTCCCGCAAAGGACCGTAGCGCCAGATCGGCGCGAGCCCGTCAGCTCACCTCGTAGGCAGACATCCATAGACGGGACGGATCTGACCGTGAGTCTTCGTGCGACTGCATTGGCTGCGAGTTCGCTGGCGCTGGGCGCCGCGGCGTTGTCGATGCCGGCCGCGGGTGTCGCCTCGTCCGGCGGCGGCGGCCTCGCCCCCAGCGGCGGCGGAAGCCAGAGCCAGCCCCAGTCCGCCCCCAGCACGCAGCCGCAGCCCGGGAACGGGACGGTGAGTGCGAACGGCAACGGGATGACGATCGCCACCGTGGCCTCGGCGTTCCTGAGCAACCAGTTGCGCTTCACCGGCTCGGCGCCGGCCGCCGACCGTGGCGCCACCGTGGAGATCGAGCGACTTGGCCATCAGACCGGCTGGGCCTGGGCCCCCACCGCTCACTCCACCGTGGGGCGGAACGGATCGTTCTCGGTGCTCTGGCGGGTCAACCACATCGGCCGGTTCGCGATCCGAGCGGTGATCGCCTCGCCCTCCGGTCCTCGCGGCGCCACCGCCTCCCCGACCCTGACCGTCACCGTATACCGCGAGGCGGTCGCTACTTATTACGGTCCCGGCTTTTACGGCAACCGGACCGCGTGCGGCGAGACCCTGCGGCCGAGCACGCTGGGCGTGGCCAACCGGACCCTCAAGTGCGGAACGCCGGTGGCGATCTACTACCGCGGCCGCACGATCACCGTGCCGGTGATCGATCGTGGTCCCTACACCACCGGCGTCGACTGGGACCTCACCACCGGAACCGCGCGGGCGCTTGGGATCGGCGGCACGGCGACGATCGGCGCGGTCTCGCTCCCCCGGTCCGCCTAGCCTTCCGGTCCGCCTAGCCTTCCGGTCCGCCTAGCCTTCCGGTCCGCCTAGCCTTCCGGCCCGCCTAGCCTTCCGGCCCGCCTAGCCTTCCGGCCCGCCTAGGCCCCGCAGCCTCAGGAGGCCCAATCGCCGGGCGGGCCGTCGCTCTCCCCGTCCGGTCCCATCCCGCGGAGCACCGGAGTCCCGCTGGCGGCCGCCGCGAAGCGATCCTGCTCGGCCGCACCCATAAGCGCCTCGCGATCGTGACCGTCCTCGCCCAGCACGGCCACGCCGACGCTGACCGTGAGCGGCGCCCCCCGCCACGGATCCGCGGCCTGGACGGCGCCGGCGATCCGCCCGCCTAGCGCCTGGGCTCCAGCGCGCATGGTGTCGCGCGCCACGACCCAGGCCCGGGTGTCGGTCTCGCAGGCCAGGATGTCCCGCCGGCGCAGGGCCGTGCGCATGGCCTGCGCGAACCGACCGAAGCTCGCCCCGAGCTCCTCGGTGCTGCTCTCGACGGTGCGGATCCGATCGGCCTCGTCAAGCTCCACGAGCAGGAGCGCGAGCGCCATCCCGGCGTGCCGGGAGCGCACGATCTCCTCGTCGAGCGCGCGGACCCAGAGCTCGTCGTGTGCGGGCTCGATCGGCGGCGAGGCTGCAACGTGCGGCTCCGGCTCGGCGAACATCCCCGGCCCGGGCGCCGTCGCGCCTGCGCCGTACGTAACGCTCGCAGGTCCAGGCTCCGGCTCGGCCGGAGCGCCGAGTCCCGCTGACGCCGCCGGGGGGCCCTCCGTCCCCGGTCCGCCGCCGGCGCCGGGGCCCTGGCCGGGCGGCGCGACCGGGGCCAGGCCGGGCCCCGATCCTGGTCCAGCTCCTGGCGAGACCCGCGGCCCGGGCGAAGCCGGCCCGCCCGAGTACCGCCGCACCGCGGCCGCGCGCACCTCCTTCATCACGACGGCCAGGCGCTCGGCCAGCCGCGCCACCTGATCGGCCTCGGCATCCAAGTCGGTCAGCTCGGCGAGCGCCACGCTCCAGACCACGGCGCCTAGCGCGTCGATCGCCCGCACCGCCTCCTCGGCGTCCGAGGCGCCGGCGAGCTCGCCGGCCTGAAAGACGAGCCGCCCGATCTGGCCACCGCGCTCGAGCGCCCCCAGCTCGACGTCGTCCACGAGGGCGCGCAGGATCCCCTCGCACAGCCGCGGCCCCTCCCGGACCAGTCCAGCCGCGAGTATCGCGCCCGCCTGCTCCAGCGGCGCGTCCTCGATCAGCGCAAGCAGCCAGCCCTTGGTCAGGTCCTCGAGGCGCTCGAGGAGATCCTCAAGAGATAGCTCAGCCAGCGGCCGCGCACGGCGCGGTCGGGGGGGTCCGGGGTACATTTTGCGGCCTTTTATCACCTTTCACGAGTATTGGAAGAACGCAGGAAGCGGGGAGAATGTTCTGAGCTATGTCTCGGCCGCTTTTGACGATTTCTGAGGCCCGCGAGACGGTTATCGGCGCGGTCATACCCCTCGGCAAGGAACGGGTGGCGGTTGCGCTGGCTCTCGATCGGGTTCTGGCGGAAAACGTCCGGGCCGCGGGCGACGTCCCGCCCTTCCCGTGCTCGGCCATGGACGGATATGCCGTGCTCGCCGGCCCCGCGAGGCGGACGCTCGAGGTGATCGGCGAATCCCGGGCCGGATCCCCGGCCACCGGGCAGCCCACCGAAACCACGGCGATCCGGATCTCGACCGGCGCCGCCGTCCCCTCGGGCGCCACCGCGGTGATCCGCCAGGAGGACGTCGAGGTGCACGACCACCGAATCACCACAGCCTTCGCCGTCCCCCCCGGGGACAACATCCGCGGCGCCGGCGAGGACATGGTCAAAGGCACGACGGTGCTCACCGCGGGCACCCGCCTGCGTCCGGCCGAGCTCGGAGCCGCGGTGGCCGCGGGCGCGGGCGAGGTCACGGTCGGCCGCCGGCCCCGGGTCCAGGTCCTCACCACCGGCGATGAGCTGCGCGAGCCGGGGGCGCCGCTCGGCCCCGGCGAGATCCACAACTCCAACGCGCCGATGCTCGTCTCGCTCGTGGGCCGGCAGGGTGGCGACGCGTACGCTCCGGTGCAGCTTCCCGACGATCGTCAGGCGACCCAGCAGGCCCTCGAAGTCGCGCTGAGCGACGCGGATGTGCTGATCGTCTCCGGCGGCGTGTCGGTGGGTCCGCACGATCACGTAAAGCCCGCCCTGGCCGCGCTCGGGGTCGAGGAGATCTTCTGGGGAGTGGCGCTCCAACCTGGTCGTCCCACGTGGTTTGGTGCACATGAGCAGAAGCTGGTCTTTGGACTGCCCGGAAATCCGGTGTCTGCCTACGTGACTTTTGCCCTGTTCGCGGGGCCGGCGCTGGCGGCGCTCCAGGGGGCGCGCCCCGAGGCGCTGGACCGGGGCCAAGCGGTGCTCGGCAGCCCGGTGCCGCGCAACCGCCAGCGCGAGCAGGCGGTGCGCGTCCGCCTCGAGCGCCGCGAGGGCGCCACGGTGGCGCTCCTCAACGGCGCCCAGGGCTCGCACATGATGAGCTCGCTGCTGGGTGCGGATGCCCTCGCGCTGATCCCGCCCGGCGAAGGCGAGCTTCCCGCCGGCAGCCCCGTGATGCTCGCGACGCTCCCCCGGTAGGGGTTAAGTACCGCTAAAGCGGGGCACACTCCAGCCTGATGGTCGCGTTCGCGCTAGTGCTCGTCGTGCTGGTCGGACTGATGGCCGGCCGCCGCCATCGCCGGCGCGCTCACCTGCCGGCCCAGGCCGTGATCGTCTCCCCCCGTCGCTCGACCGTGGTGGCCGAGAACGGCGCGGTCCGATCGGTGCAGTCGGCCGAGCTCACGCTCCCGGCCTCGCGGCTCGAGCAGCTGTGGAATCCGACCGAGGTCGAGAACCTGGCGCGGACCTACTGGCGCTTTCTCTCCCGGGTGACGCTGGGACTGATCCGCGTCGTCTACGGCGAGAACGAGCGCTCTGTGGTGCTGGTCACGCGGCCGCTCACGCTGCTGCGCTTCGCCGCGCCCGAGTACGTGCTCGAGCCCGGCCACGCCACCGTCCGCTGGCCGATCCTGGGCGGCCTGCTGGTGGCTCGGGGGGGCCGGGGAAGCGGGGGCTTCCTGGCCCTCGACGCGCGTCATCTCGAGTCGCCGGCGGAGGGGTCGGCCAAGCTCCGGATCGAGGTCGAGGTGGCCAACTTCTACCCGTCGATCGCCGCGAACTTCAGCCAGCCCGTGTACGAGGCGACGCAGTCGTCCATCCACGTGCTCGTGACCCACGCGTTCCTGCGCTCGCTGGCCAGGCTCGACCTCGCCAAGTCGAAGGTGGGCCGGTTCGCCAGGCGCCCGGACGGCGCTGAGAACCCGCTCCAGCCGAACCTGGGCGCGACCGGGAGCGCGACGAATGGCGCGGGGTCCACCGCCCCCGCCCCGGCCCCCGCACCGGCGCAGCAGCAAACGCCTCAGCCGTAGCGCACGCCGGTCAGCGCCCGCAGCTTGCTGCGATCGTGCCGGGCCGAGACCCGCCGCACGGTGCCCGACCGCGAGCGCATCACCAGCGACTCGGTTGTGGCCCCCCGGTCGCCCTGATAGCGCACGCCCTGAAGCACGTCGCCGTCGGTCACGCCGGTGGCCGAGAAGAACACGTCCTGGCCGGAAACCAGATCGTCGCACGTGAGCACGCGCGAGAGGTCGTACCCGGCATCCTCGGCCGCGGAGCGCTCCTCGTCCGAGCGCGGCCACAACCGCCCGAGTAGCTGGCCGCCGATGCATTTGATCGCCGCCGCCGAGATCACGCCCTCGGGGGTCCCCCCGATCCCCCACAGCAGGTCCACCGGAGTGTCGTCCGACACCGCCAGCATTGCCCCGGCGACGTCGCCGTCGGTGATGAGCCGGACGCGGGCGCCCACCTCGCGCACCGCGTCCATCGCCTCGTGGTGGCGCTCGCGGTCGAGCATCACCACCATCACGTCGCGGATGTCGATGGCCTTGCGCTCCGCCACCAGCTTGAGCGTCTCGGGCAGCGGGCGGTCGAGGTCGAGCAGGTCCGCGATCTCCGGTCCCCCGGCGATCTTCTCCATGTACACGATCGGGCCGGGACTGAACATGGTCCCTCGCTCGGCCAGCGCGATCACCGCGACCGCGTTCGGCATCCCCAGCGCGGTCAGCCGGGTCCCCTCGAGCGGGTCGACCGCCACGTCCACCTCGGGCGGGGTGCCGTCGCCGATCGACTCGCCGTTGTAGAGCATCGGCGCCTTGTCCTTCTCGCCCTCCCCGATCACCACCACTCCGTCCATCGAGACCGAGTCGAGCACGTGGCGCATGGCGTCGACAGCCGCCTGATCGGCACCCTCCTTGTCCCCTCGTCCCACCATCCGCGCCGCCGCGAGCGCCGCCGCCTCGGTTACCCGAACCAACTCCAGCGCCAGATTCCGGTCCGGGCGCTGCGGCTGCCCGTCGCCGGAGGAGCTCACATGACTCCCGGGGGCTTGCGCCGCTGCGCGGACTCCTGAGAGCGGTAGATGGCGCCGACCAGGATCAGCAGGCCGCCGATCAGCGCGACGTACCACCCGAAGGACAGGCTGATCTCGGTGCGGGGCGAGCCGGGTTTGTCGATCGGCCCTCGGAAGACCACGAAGGTCAGCGCCACGAGCGCGATCACCGCGGTCAGCTCGCCGCGCGGCCAGCCCAGCGCGTGCCCGCGGAGCACCACCCAGATCAGGAACACGGGCGCCAACGCGGCCACGAGGATCACGTAGCGCAGGATCAACAGCGATTCCCAGCCCGTGCAGGAGGTGTTCACTCCCTTGCAGGTGTTGATGTTGGTGTGCCCGTTGCCCAGCGAGTACCAGGCCAGGAACAGCGAGATCCCCAGGACGATCCCGCCCACCAGCGCGATCAGCTCGCCACGATCGATCTCCCGGAACCTCACGACCGCGCAGCCTAACCGGTTTCGAGCGAGGTCGAATCCGACGAGCAGCCGCCCAGCCCGAGGGCGTGAACGGGCGGCACCCCTCGGTCCGTATTGGTAGGTTCGAGCCGTGACTTCGCCGCCGCAGCCGGGTCCCGATACCACGCTGCGCGAGCTCCTCCCGCAAGCGCGGGCGACCACGGTCGGCGAGGCCGTCACCTCGCTCAACCTGGTCGCGCAGGCGGGGCCGAACCGTCCATACACCGTGGTCAACTTCGTGGCCAGCGCGGATGGACGCTCGGCCTTCGACGGGCGATCGAGCGGCCTCGGCAGCCGGGCCGACCGCGCGATGTTCCACGGGTTGCGCGAGCGCGTGGACGCGGTCCTCGCGGGCACGGGGACGATGCGAATCGAGCGCTACGGCCGGCTTGTGCGCGACCCGGAGCGGCGGCGACGCCGCGCGGCCTCGGGCCTCCGCCCCGAGCCGCTGGCTTGCCTGATCTCGCGCGCCGGCGCGATCCCGCTCGACATCCCGCTGTTCTCAGACCCCGAGTCGCACGTGATCCTGTTCACGCCGACCGTGCCCGATCTCGCGGGGGCGCGCGCGCACGTCGAGGTCGTGCAACTGGATCCGGGGCAGCTCACGCTGACGACGATGATGCGGCGACTGCGCTCGGACTACGACGTGCGCGCACTGCTGTGCGAGGGCGGGCCGCGAGTGTTCGGCGCGCTCCTGCACGAGGGCCTGGTCGACGAGCTGTTCCTGACGCTGGCACCCAGGCTAACCGGTGGGGGCGACGGGCCGGCCGTGACCACCGGTCCAGAGCTGCCCGAGCTCGCGCAGCTCGAGCTGGTCTGGGCGCTCGAGGAGGACGGCTCCCTGTTCCTGCGCTACGCCCTGCGCTGAGCCAGCCCCG
The DNA here is from genome assembly GCA_963818675.1 of uncultured Solirubrobacterales bacterium. GTDB lineage: Bacteria > Actinomycetota > Thermoleophilia > Solirubrobacterales > Solirubrobacteraceae > Palsa-465. Next base: position 2,869,608 of record CAWFTE010000002.1, on the reverse strand, counting down.
ATGGGACAATGGGCCGCGATGAGCGGCCCGAGCGCAGCCGCGGTGTCCCCGACTGCGGCGGATGCCATCGCCGCCCTGTGCGAGGCGCGCGAGCGGACCTGCGCGATCGTGGCCTCGGTCTCCGACGAGGACCTGGAGCGAGTTCACTCGACCCTGATGAGCCCGCTGGTGTGGGACCTCGGGCACATCGCGGCGTTCGAGGATCTGTGGATCGCGCACCGCGTCGGTGGGCTGCCGCTTCTGCGCGAGGACCTGGCCGACGTCTATGACGCGTTCGAGACGCCTCGCGCGCACCGCGGTGAGCTGCCGTTCCTGCGAGCCGGCCCGGCGCGGGAGTATCTCGTCCAGACCAGGGAGCGCACCCTTGCAGTGCTCGAAGACCGCACCGCCGGACCAATCCTCGAGATGGTGCTCCGCCACGAGCACCAGCACAACGAGACGATGCTCCAGACTGTCCAGCTCGCGCGCCTGGCCGATTACCGTCTCGCCGGCGCCACCGCGCCTCCCGACCCGCCGGATCGCGCCGCCGGCGGCCTGGAGCTGATCGAGATCCCCTCCGGCCCGTGCACGGTCGGCGCCGCACCCGGGGGGTTCGCCTACGACAACGAGCGCCCGCGCCACCGCACCGATGTCCGCGGCTATCTGATCGGCCGCACCCCGATCACCAACGCCACGTATCTCACGTTCGCCGAGGAAGGCGGATACGAGCGCCGCGAATGGTGGTCGGACGAAGGCTGGGCGTGGAAGGAGCAGTACGACATCACCCGACCTGGAGGGTGGACGGCGGACCTCGCCGCGGAGTGGCGCCTCGGAGCGCTCGAGCCGCTCGATCCGCACCGCCCCGTCGTCCACGTCTCCTGGTTCGAGGCCGACGCCTTCGCCCGCGCCAACGGGCTTCGGCTCCCCACCGAGATCGAGTGGGAGAAGGCGGCGACCTGGAATCAGGAGCGAGACCGGGCCCGAGACTATCCGTGGGGGGACGATCCGCCGCACGCCGGGGTCCACGCCAACGTGGACCAGCTCGGGTGCGGCCCGGCCGACGCGGGCGCCTACCCCGCCGGCGCCTCCCCGTACGGCTGCTTGGGGATGATCGGCGATGTCTGGGAGTGGACCTCGAGCGCGTTCGACGGCTACCCGCGCTTCACGCCGTACCCGTACCGCGAGTACTCGGAGGTGTTCTTCGGCGAGCGCTACAAGGTGCTGCGCGGCGGTTCGTGGGCTACCCGCGCACGCGTGAGCACCCCCACCTTCCGCAACTGGGATTATCCCCAGCGTCGACAGATCTTCTCCGGATTCCGGATCGCGAGCGACCTTTGACGACCGACCTCGAAAAGCCCCAGGTCAGTGCGGACTGACGGCGCCACCGCGCTCGTGGCGGGCGGCGCCTCGGGGCTGGGCCAGGCCACCGCTCGCCGCCTGCACGCCGGCGGCGCCCGTGTGGTCATCGCCGACGTCAACGAGGAACGCGGACGCTCTCTGGCCGACGAGCTGGGCACGCGGTTCGTGCATGCCGACGTCACAGATGCCGGCAGCGTCGAGAGCGCGGTAGCGGCCGCGGACGGCCTGCGGATCTCGGTCTGCTGCGCCGGCATCGCGGGCGCCGAGCGCACCGCCGGCCGGCGCGGCCCGCACAGCCTGGAGGGGTTCGAGCGCGTCGTGCGCGTGAACCTGATCGGTACGTTCAACGTGCTCCGGCTGGCCGCCGCGGCCATGCTCGAGAACGACCCGACCGAGGACGGCGAGCGCGGGGTGTGCATCAACACGGCCTCGATCGCCGCGTTCGACGGCCAGATCGGGCAGATCGCCTACTCGGCTTCCAAGGGCGGGATCGTAGGGATGACCCTGCCCGCGGCGCGCGATTTGTCCACCGCCGGCATACGGGTGTGCACGATCGCCCCGGGGACGTTTGACACGCCGCTCCTCGGCCACCTGCCCTCGGAAACCCGCGACGCCCTCGGCAGCGCGATCCCGTTCCCGCCACGTCTCGGGCGTCCCGAGGAGTACGCGGCACTCGCCGCCCACATCGTCGAGAACCAGATGCTCAACGGCGAGGTGATCCGGCTCGACGGGGCGCTGCGGATGCCTCCGCGCTGATCCACCGAAAAGATCGTGGTCGCGACCACGACCCGTGATGACCCGGCAGATTGACCAATACTCGACCTGACCTGGCTCGGCGCGACCAACTACTCCTAAGTCAAGCGCTCCACCAGCATCGCCTGGCCCATGCCGCCGGCCACGCACATCGACTCGATCCCGTACCGGCCGCCGGTCTTGTCCAGGCCGTTGAGCAGGGTGGTCATGATCCGGGCGCCGGTCATCCCGAACGGGTGGCCGAGCGCGATCGCGCCACCGAACGGGTTGAGCTTCTCCTCGGGGATCCCCAGCTCGTCGCGGCACGGCACGATCTGGGCCGCGAACGCCTCGTTGATCTCGACGATGTCGATGTCGTCTATCGACATCCCGGTCTCCTCGAGGAGCGCCTTGATCGCGGGGATCGGGCCGAGACCCATGATCTCCGGCCGGATCGCCGCCACGGTGGAGGCGATGATCCGGGCCCGGGGCTTCAGCCCCAGCCGCTCGGCCTTAGCGTCCGACATCACGAGCACGGCGGCCGCGCCGTCGTTCAGGGGGCATGCGTTGCCGGCGGTCACGGTGCCGTTCTCCCGGAACGCCGGCTTGAGCTTGCCCAGCACCTCCATGGTCGTCCCGGCGCGCGGCCCGTCGTCGCGGTCGACGGAGGCCTCGGGCACGTCGATCTCGTTGCCCTCCTTGTCCTGGTCCTTGTGCGCCGGGACCGGGACGGGCACGATCTCCGCGTCGAAGTGGCCTGAGTCGCGCGCCTCGACCGCCCGGCTCTGGGAGATCACGGCCCACTCGTCCTGCTGCTCGCGCGTGACCTGACAGCGCTCGGCCACGTTCTCGGCCGTCAGCCCCATCGGGATGTAGACGTCGTACGGGGCGCCGTTGGAGCCGTTCAGCTTGGGATGCTTGGCCTCCTCCATCATCCCGGCGCCGAGTCCGGCCCGCGAAACCGCCTCGACCCCGGCGGCGATGTACTGCTCGCCCTCGCCGGCCCGGATCGCGTGGGAGGCCATCCGGATCGTCATCAGCGAGGAGGCGCAGAACCGGTTGACGGTGCAGGCGGGGACGTGGTGGTCGAGCCCGGCCAGCAGCGAGGCGTTGCGCCCGACGTTGTAGCCCTGCTCGCCCACGCCGGAGGCGGCGCCCATCAGCACATCGGTGGTCTCCGAGAAGTTGACCTCGGGGTTGCGCTCGATCAGAGCGCGAATCGGGATCGCCGCCAGGTCGTCGGCGCGCACCGTCTTCAACGAGCCCTTGCCCGCGCGCCCGATCGGCGTGCGGATGGCGTCGACAATCACTGCTTCTGGCATTTCTCACGGCCTCCTAGCGTGGTCTGGAGCGGGGATGCTAGTGGGACGCCCGCCGAAGCCCGTCTCAAAGCCCGAGGCCGCGGACGCCCTTCTCGTCCCAGCCGAGGTGGTGGGCGAGTTCGTGGCGCAGGGTCCGCACGACCTGGGCCTTGAGCAACGACGGGTCGTGGCCGAAGTCGCGCACCAGCGTGTCCCGGAAGATCACGATCCGGTCGTGGAAGTAGTCGCGTGCCACAGTGTCGCCCTGGTAGAGACCGTAGGCGCGCCGGCGCCGGCCGGCATCGGAAACAACCACCGCCACGTGCTCGAGCGCCCGGTGGAACTCCAGCGGGAGCTCGTCAATGGCCGCCCGCACCAGCGCCTTGAAGTCGTCCTCGTCGTACGGGTCGAACAGGTCGTCGTCGTCTTCGGGATCCTCGGTGGCGACGACGAAGTCCTCCGGCTCCCCATCCCCGGCGGCCAGGCGCTCGGAACGCTGCACCAGCACCTCGAAGTCCGACTCCGGCTCGCGCCAGCCGGCCAGGCGGATCATCACCGCGACCACCGTCCCGCCGATGATCACCGCGCCGGCACCGAAGACGGCGATGCCCTGGAGTAGCCGCAGCGGAAACGAGTCGCTGAAGCCCCAGACGAGGCTGATCACGCCGAGCCCGACCGTCAGCGCGCCGAACGCGGAGATCAGGATGCGTCGCGCGTCGGGCATGCGACTGATCCTAGATCACGCGCTGCCAAGGGCGGCCGCGGCGTCCGCTATGGGGCGCCGTCGGCGCCTACGGGGGCCGGGGGCCGCTACAGGCCGGCGGGGTGGCGCACGATGTAGTCGCCGCCGTCGGCCAGGTTGCCGGTGGGGTTACTGCGCCACCGCGGGCCGGTGCCGCCGGGAGTGTTGGGACCGCCGAAGTCGGCGGTGTCGAATGCGCGCCCGCCGATGACGATCCACGTGTGGGCCGCGTCGGCGTAGATCGTGATCCACCGGCCGGGACCGGACTCGCCGAAGGACTCGAGGCCGGTTGAGTCCTCGGAGCTCGAGAGCAGGCCGGCCCCGTGCAGCACGTAGCTCACCGAGCCCGAGCAGTCGTAGCAACTGGACTTCCAGCTCCCATGGCCGCCCGCGTAGCAGTAGGACGTGTTGATGATCTGGTTCGCGGCCGCGACGGCTGCAATGACCACCTGGGGTGCGCCGGCGGGAGCCGTCGCCGTCCCATCCGGGTTGATTCGCGTGGTGCCGGTGGGCGGGGCGGACTCGACCTTGGCCACCGCCGCCCGCAGCGCCTTCTCCACCGGGACCGTGACGACGCCATTGGGCGTCATGCCGATCGAGCGCTGGAATGCGATCACGTTGGTCTTGGTGGCGGGGCCAAAGTCGCCGTCGACCGAGGTCCCGAACCCGACGTCGGTCAGGTAGCCCTGGAGCACGCGGACGTCATGACCGCTCATGCCCTGGCGCAGGACGCGGTCGCCGAGATGATTGGAGTCCCCGGGCAGTGCGCTGTTCGTCGCCTTCTTCGAAGAGGCGTGGCGCCGGACGACCTTCTTCGCCTTGGCCTTGGGCTTGGGCTTAGGCGCGCTGGAAGAGGTCGATGCGCTACCGAGTCCGGCTCCGCCGGAGGTGTTCGAGGCGGCCATACCTGAGGCGGTAGGAATGAGCGCCGCCGCGAGCACGACCGCACCGGCAAAGCGGATCGCACGTGCGAGGACTTGATACGACAAGAGAACCCCTTCTCTTTCTCGCGCCTACGGGGTTAGCTGTCGGGCTCGCGCTGAAAGAGACGCGCTACGCCGGAAGTCCGGCGATTCGCCCCGCGGGGCCGGTTGGCCCCATCGGGTTCCCCGCTCCCGGACGCCGTGGCCTCCGGGATTCGGCTGGGTCTATTTATCTTTGTCGGCGCGGCACACTATCGAACCTTCCCGATGTATGTCGCAACCTTGGTCTGCATCGGCGCTGATCGGCAACCGCTTGAGCGCCGCAAGGCCACGCCCGCGCTAGCCTCGCCCAGAGATGGAAGGCGATTACAGCCCCCAGGAGGTCGCCGCGCTGCTCGACCGCCACGAGATCCAGTTGATCGACGTCCGCGAGCCTGAGGAGCACGAGGCGGGCCGGATCGCCGGCGGACGGCTGGTCCCGCTCGCCGACCTGGGCGCCCAGGCCGACACGATCTCCCGCGAGCAGCCCGTCGTGTTCTACTGCCGCGGCGGCGGCCGCTCGGCCATGGCCACCGAGGCCTTCCGCGGCGCCGGGTTCGACGCCCACAACATGACCGGCGGCCTGCTCGACTGGGCCGCCGCCGGGCTGCCGCTCGAGCCCGAGGGCGGGCACGTGGCGTAGGCCGGCCCCACACCAGCTCTCAGCTAACAGTCCACGTGTCGGCGCTCAGGAGCAGCTCGCCGAGCTCCTCCTCGGAGGCGGGCTCGGGCCGCACCCGGCCGGTCCGGCCGAACACCGGGCGCTCGACCGCGCGGAAGATGCCGATCGGGGTGGGGTCCATGGGATCCTCGGCCAGGCGGGCCAGGGCGAAGGCGAAGTCCGGATCGGGCCGGTGTGGATCGTGCACGATCAGGGCGCCCTCCCCGACGTCGGCCACCTCGACGATCTCGAGGCCGCCGTCGGCCCGGCTCACCACGCCGTACTTGCCCTCCTCGCCGAATCGGATCGGCCGGCCGGTCTCGAGCTTGATCTGGTTGCGGTCCTTGACCTCCTTGTCGGTCAGGGCCGCGAACGTGCCGTCGTTGAACACCGGGCAGTTCTGGTAGATCTCGACCAGCGCCGCGCCCTCGTGCCGGGCCGCCGCGCGCAGCACCTCGGTGAGGTGCCGGCGGTCGCGGTCGATCGTCCGCGCCACGAACGTGGCCTCCGCCCCGAGCGCCAGCGAGACCGGGTTGAAGGGGTGGTCAGAGACGCCGAACGGGGTCGACTTGGTGACCTTCCCGAGCTCGGAGGTCGGCGAGGCCTGGCCCTTGGTCAGGCCGTAGATCTGGTTGTTGAACAGCAGGATCTTGATCGGGACGTTCCGGCGCAGGGCGTGAATCAGGTGGTTGCCGCCGATCGAGAGCGAGTCGCCGTCGCCGGTGATCACCCAGATCGACAGGTCATCGCGGGCGGAGGCCAGGCCCGTGGCGAGCGCCGGCGCGCGGCCGTGGATGCCGTGCATGCCGTAGGTGTCCATGTAGTAGGCGAACCGGCCCGCGCACCCGATGCCGGTCATGAACACGATCCGCTCGGGCGGGATGCCCAGCTCGGGCATGAACTGCTGGACGGCGGACAGCACCGCGTAGTCGCCGCAGCCCGGGCACCAGCGCGTCTCCTGGTCTGACTGGAAGTCCGCCTTGGTCAGCTCGTGGTCGGACCCGTTGCCGTTTGTCTGAACCGCGGTCATCCGGCGCTCCCCTGGCGCTCCGCGATCTGCGCCGCGATCTCGGAGGCGAACAGCGGCTGACCCTGGACCTTGCAGAAGGACTCCACGTCGACCAGGAATCGCGCCCGCAGGACCTGTGCGAGCTGGCCGCGGTTCATCTCGGGCACGAGCACGCGATCAAACGAGCGCAGCACGTCGCCGGTGTTCGCGGGCAGCGGGTTCAGGTGGCGCAGGTGCGCGCACGCGACCTTGTGACCAGCTTCCCGGGCGCGGCGCACGCCCGCGCGGATCGCCCCCTCGCTCGAGCCCCAGCCGAGCACGAGCAGCTCGGCACCGGGCTCGGCGTCCACGGCGATCGGCGGCACGTCGCGCGCGACCCCGGCCACCTTGGCCGCCCGCAGCTCGGTCATCCGAGCGTGGTTGCCCGGGTCGTAGGAGATGTTGCCCGAGCCGTCCGCCTTCTCGAGGCCGCCGATCCGGTGCTGGAGCCCCGGCGTGCCGGGGATCGCCCAGGGGCGGGCGAGCCGCTCGTCGCGGCTGTAGGGGAGGAACGCCCCGGCATCGGGATCGGCATCGGCATCGGCATCGGTATCGGCCGCGCCCGCCACCGCCGGCGGGACCGCGAAGGCAGGCTCGATCGCCGGCAGGTCGGCCGGCGAGGGCACCAGCCAGGGCTCCGAGGAGGAGGCCAGGAACGTGTCGGAGAGGATGATCACCGGGGTGCGATAGCGGATCGCGATCTGCGACGCCTCGAAGCCGACGTCGAAGCAGCCCCCGGGCGTGCTCGGCGCCAGCACCGGCAGCGGCGACTCGCCGTGTCGCCCGTACAGCGCCATCAGTAGGTCGGACTGCTCGGTCTTGGTCGGCATCCCCGTGGACGGGCCGGCGCGCTGCACGTCGATCACGATCATCGGCAGCTCGAGCGCCACGGCCAGGCCGATCGTCTCCGCCTTCAGGTCCATCCCGGGGCCGCTCGTCGCGGTCACCCCGAGCCGCCCGCCGAACGCGGCGCCCAGCGCCATCCCCGCAGCGGCGATCTCGTCCTCGGCCTGGATCGTGCTCACGCCGAACCGCGCGTGCCGGGACAGCTCGTGGAGCAGCTCGGAGGCGGGAGTGATCGGATAGCTGGCCAGCACCAGCGGCAGGCCGCTGCGCACGCTTGCGGCGATCAGCCCGAGCGCCAGCGCCGTGGTGCCGTTGACGTTGCGGTAGGTGCCGGGACGGGCGTCGGTGGCGGGCTTGACCTTGTATTGCACGTCGAGCAGCTCGGTCGTCTCGCCGAACGACCAGCCGGCGTTGAACGCCGCCAGGTTCGCCTTGGCCACCGCCGGCTTGCGCGAGAACTTCTGCTCGATCCACTTCTCGGTCACATCGGTGGGCCGGCCGTACAGCCACGAGAGCACCCCGAGCGCGAACAGGTTCTTGGCTCGTCCGGCATCCCGGGTCGAGGCGTCCTCGACCGACTCGACCGCACGCGTGGTCAGGCTGGTCATCGGGATCCGGTGGACCCGGTAGGCGCTGAGCGACCCGTCCTCGAGCGGGTTGGCGCCGTAGCCGGCCTTCTCGAGGTTGCGGCGGGTGAAGGCGTCCTCGTTGACGATGATCGTCGCGCCCCGCTCGAGCTCGCCCAGGTTGGCCTTGAGCGCAGCGGGGTTCATCGCGACGAGCACGTTCGGCGCGTCGCCCGGGGTGAGGATGTCCTGCGAGGCGAAGTGGATCTGGAAGGCGGAGACGCCGGCCAGCGTGCCCGCCGGCGCGCGGATCTCGGCCGGGAAGTTCGGCAGCGTGGCCAGGTCGTTGCCGAGGACGGCCGTGGCGTCGGTGAACCGGCTGCCAACGAGCTGCATGCCGTCGCCCGAGTCGCCCGCAAAGCGAACGACCACGCGTTCACGCTCTTCGATTGCCTTACTCATGCCCTGCGCCCCTCTGCGCGCGAGTTATCTACTTACCCAGTGTACGGGACGGGGCGGCGCGGGCTCCCCCCGCGCCCGTTCGCGGCCGCGAACAGCGCGGGTTGGCGACGGCGGAACGGCCGCGAATGAACGCCGATGAGCGCGGAGCGGACGTCCGCGCCCGGGCCTCAGATCTTGACTACGTTTACTGCCTTCGGGCCCTTGGGCCCGGCCTCCTCTTCATAGGAGACCTTGGCGCCCTCGGCGAGGGAGCGGTAGCCGTCGGCGTTGATGTTCGAGTGGTGCACGAACAGGTCCCGGTTGCCCTCGTCGGGCGTGATGAAGCCGAAGCCCTTGTCGTCGCTGAACCACTTGACGGTTCCGGTTGGCATGTGGAGCTTTCCTCCGTAGCTTTGAAGTGCCCTTCCGCGGAGGATGCGACGTGCAACTACCCCGGGACCTGCACCCTGCGATGTCGTCGTCCACGCGAACGACCTTACGCGCAGCAAGGTAGCACGTGCCCCGGATGCCGGGCCCTCTGCGCGTGGCCGCGATTACAACCTGGTAACGCTACGTTCGATGGACGATCCGATGCCGCTGGGCCGCTACGGCGCGATCCCCCTCCGGGAGGTCGCGCTACGCGCATCGCGATCCTCGGGACCCGGCGGTCAGCACGCGAACGTGACCGCCTCGCGCGTGGAGGCGATCTTCGACGTAGCGGCCTCCGAATCGCTCACAGACGAGCAGAAGCGGCGCATCACAGCGCGCGCCGGACCGCGCGTGGTCGCGGTCGCCCAGGACGCCCGCAGCCAGGCGCGCAACCGCGAGCTCGCGCTCGAGCGCCTGCGCACCCGCCTCATCACCGCGCTCAGCGTTGGGCGCCCGCGCTACGGCACCCGCCCCACCCAGGCCTCGGTCCAGCGCCGCCTGAACGCCAAGCGCCGGCAGGCCGACCGCAAACGCGCCCGCCGGCCGCCCGCGGCCGACGACTAGGCCCGGGTCTGGTCGATATCGCTCGTTGTGCGCACCATATCGACCACGAGGGACCCCGGGCGCCGGGCAGACTCCTGCGCGAGGGACCCCGGCCAGCGGGCCTGGCAATAGCCTCTGACGCAACGGATGCGCTGGCTCATCGACGGCATGAACGTGATCGGAACCCGCCCCGACGGCTGGTGGCGCGACCGCGACGGCGCGATGCTCAGGCTCGTCAAGCTGCTCGAGGAGTGGGCCGCGCACGAGGGCGAGGACGTGACGGTGGTGTTCGAACGCGCCCCCTCACCACCGATCCGCTCGACCGTGATCGAGGTCGCCCACGCCCCGAGGCCCAAGGCCGACGCGGCGGACGACGAGATCGTCCGGCGCCTCAAAGCCGATCCCCGCCCCGCCGCGGTGCGGGTCGTGACCTCGGATCGGTGGCTGGCCGACCGCGTATCGGCCACCGGCGCGACGGTTGAGGGGGCGGAATCGTTCCGCAGCCGGCTCGAGACCTGGTGAGCGAAAACCTGCGCGAGCCTATGAATCCACGAAGAGCCCCCGACTGATTGTCACAATCAAGCTGATGGCGCAGGAGTCCAATCAGCGCGCGGCGCCCCCGGCCAACCGGCCTGGGCCGGACAAGCCGACCCCGCCTCGCTGGCGAGTGACGCCGGCCCCCGACGGCCGCGGGACCCCGCCCGGCCAGCCCACGCCCCCGTCCGGGCCGAACCCTCGCTGGCTGGTCGTCGGGCTCGCCGTGCTCGTCCTGCTCGGGCTCAACCTGTGGCTGTCCAACCAGGCGCTCGCGCCCAACGCCCGGGTCCAGGTGCCCTACAGCCCGACCTTCCTGACCCAGGTCAAGGACGGCAACGTGAGCGATGTGTCGACTACCGGGAACTCGATCCAGGGGACATTCAAGAGCGCGGTCAAGTACCCGCCGGGCGATTCGAGCGCTCACGGGGCCACGAGCTTCGCGACCGAGATCCCTTCGTTCGGCAACGCGAACGAGCTGTTCGCGCTGCTCCAGAGCAAGGGCGTGACGATCAACGCCCACCCGGTCAACAACGGCCCCCCGTTCATCGAGAGCGTGCTCGTGGGGTTCGGGCCGACGCTGCTGTTCATCGGCCTGCTGTTCCTGCTCATGCGCCGGGCCGCGGCTGCCGCCGGCGGCGGACCGGGCGGGCTGATGTCGTTCGGCCGCTCGCGCGCACGCCGGGTCGAGGGGTCCGAGCAGCCGGTCACGTTCAAGGACGTGGCCGGAATCGACGAGGCCAAGGAGGAGCTCTCGGAGATCGTCGACTTCCTCAAGAATTCCGACAAGTACGTCCGCCTGGGCGGGCGGATCCCCCGCGGCGTGCTGCTGAGCGGCGCTCCCGGCACGGGCAAGACGCTGCTGGCGCGCGCCGTGGCCGGCGAGGCCGGGGTGCCCTTCTTCCAGATGTCGGCCTCGGAGTTCGTCGAGATGATCGTCGGCGTCGGCGCTTCGCGCGTGCGTGACCTATTTGCCCAGGCCAAGTCGGCCGGCTCGGCGATCATCTTCATCGACGAGCTCGACGCGGTCGGGCGCTCGCGCTCGGGGGGCGGCCCGAACATCTCCGGCGGCCACGACGAGCGCGAGCAGACGCTCAACCAGATCCTCACCGAGATGGACGGCTTCGACCCGCGCGACGGGGTGATCGTGCTCGGCGCCACCAACCGCCCGGAGATCCTCGACCCGGCCCTCCTGAGACCCGGGCGCTTCGACCGGCGGGTCGCGGTGCAGCCTCCCGACCGAGCCGGCCGGGAGGCGATTCTCAAGGTCCACACGCGCTCGGTGCCGCTCGCCGATGACGTCAACCTGGGTGCGCTCGCCTCCTCCACCCCCGGCATGGTCGGCGCCGACCTGGCCAACCTGGTCAACGAGGCGGCGCTGCTGGCGGCACGGCGAAACCACGAGCAGGTCACCCCCCAGGACCTGACCGACGCGCTCGAGCGGATCGTGCTCGGAGCCGAGCGCAAGGTGATGCTCTCAGAGGACGACCGGCGGCGGACCGCCTACCACGAGGCCGGCCACGCGATCGTGGGGATGCTCACGCCGGGCGCCGACCCAGTGCGCAAGGTCTCGATCATCCCCCGCGGCCAGGCCCTCGGCGTCACCTTCTCGGCCCCGGACGCCGACCGCTTCAACTTCGACCAGCGCTACCTGCTCGCCCAGATCAAGGTGGCGCTCGGCGGCCGCGCGGCCGAGGAGATCGTGTTCGGCGATCTCACCACCGGCGCCGAGTCCGACATCCAGCACCTTACCCAAATCGCCCGCCACATGGTCGGCCGCTGGGGCATGAGCCGGGCGATCGGACCGATCGCGGTGATCCCGATGGACGGCATGGGGCCGCTGCTTCCGGGCGCCAGCGAAACCTCGGAGTCCACGCAGCGGCTGATCGACGAGGAGGTGCGCCGGATCGTCGAGTCCGCGCACAGCGAGGCGAGCGAGCTGCTCCGCGGCCACCGCGGCAACCTCGACTCGCTCGTCGCGGGCCTGCTCGAGCGCGAGACGCTCGACGAGGTCGACGCGTACGCCGCGGCGGGCCTGCCCCGCAACCCGTTGGCCCAGCCCGAGCCGGTGCCGCCGGCGGTGTGAGTCGCGGCCGCCCCGGCCCGCCGCCCGCCCTACAACCGCCGCCGCCCCGCGAACCCCGCGTCCAGCCCGTGCCAGAACTCGATCTCCGGCTCGGAGATGAGCCAGCACAGGTACACCTCCTGGCCCTCGCGCAGGGCGGGGAAGTCGACCAGGCCGCGCTCGACGTCGCGGACCACGATGTCGACCGCCTCGAGCTCGGCCATCGCGCGGCTGAGCTCGACCAGCGCGCGCGCCGCATCGCGCCCCGGATACGCGCCGCCCGAGTTCGGGTCGAGCGCGTTCAGGGCCCCGCCGCCCACCGCCACCAGCCGCGTCCGGGCGTCGGCCAGCCGCCGCACCCGCTCCGCCACCCACTCGCGCGTGGCGTTCGCCTGCTCCAGCGTGTAGTGGCGGTCGTGGCGCACGCGGCCTGCCAGGCGCTCAGTCGCCCAGCCGGGCCATGCGTGCCAGCGCCTCGTGGCATTCGACCACGCGCCGCTTGACCGGGTCATCGTCGGGCCGGTCGTGGACCAGGTCCCAGGTGCGGTCGGCGATCTCGCGGGCGTTGTCGGGCGTGGCGCTCTCGCACAGGCGGTTTACCAACTGCAGCTCGAAGCTCTCGAGCTGATCGGCGGGATCCCCGGGGGCCAGCCGCGGCAGCGGCTCGCCCGTCGCCTCCCGCCACATCCCGGTGGCGACCAGCAACCGGTTTCGAAGCGTGATTTGATCCACGCGCCAGATCCTAAGGTTGCGCGACGCCGAGCGTCGAGTAGATCTTCGAAAGGGTCAAGCTGAACGCGGCGCTGGCGCGGTTGGTGGCCGAGATCAGCAGCGGCCCGGCCTGCAACTGGCCGCCGGGCCGTCGCGCCAGGGCGGCCGCGCGCCTGAGCTGCGCGGCGTAGGCGCCGACCACCGCGACCAGGTGCGCATGCTCGCTCGCCACCTTGGGCGGGGGCGTGATCGCAGCCAGGCCCCGCTCCAGCCGGGCCACCGCGTCGGCCAGCAGCGAAGCCGACCGCGCCAGCGCCCGCGGCGTCGAAGCATTGGCGGGGATCCGGCGCTCGGCCGCGGCCAGCGTCCGCTCCTCGGCCTGCAGCTGTGCCACGTACCGCCGCGGGGAAACCGCCGACGGAGCGGCGCTCACCGACGAGGTGGTTTGCGTGCTCGTGACCCCGCGAGAGTTGTCAAGAGAGTGGTGAACGAGCAGGCGCGTGCGGGCGCACCCGGCCAGCACCGCGGCCGCCACCAGCACGCAGGCCACCGCGCGCATCATCCGAGCGCCGGCAGCTCCTGGACCACGCTCACCACCGGCGCGAACAGGTCGCCCTGCTCCCGCACCCGCTCGAGCACCTGATCGGAGACGAACGTAAGCGCCTCCTCGGACCCCGTCTCGCGGCACTTCGTCACCTCCTCCCAGTCCACCGGCGTGGACACCGTGGGACGCTCGCGCGCGCGAATCGAGTACACGGTCACGGTCGTCTTGTGCTCGTCGTTCTGGCTCCAGTCGACCAGCACCTTCCCCGGGCGCAGCCGCTTGGTCATGCGCGAGACGACGAGCTCAGGCATCCGCTGCTCGAGCAGCTCGGCGACCCGCTTCGCGAAGGACTTGGTGGCATCGAAGCCGGCGCCGTGGCCGCCCAGCGGCACGTACACCTGAAGGCCCTTCGAACCGGACGTCTTGGCAAAGCTCTCCAGGCCGAGCGCGCCGAACAGCCCCCGCAGGACGAGCCCGACCTCGCAGCACTGAACGAGACCGGCCGGGGGGCCCGGATCGAGGTCGAACACCAGCATGGTCGCCCGCTCCGGCGCCTGCGCGACCAGCATCGGCGTGTGCAGCTCGACGTCGGCGAGGTTGGCCAGCCAGATTAGCGTGGCCCGGTCCTGCACGAGCGTGTACTCGATCCCCTGCACCTGCGCGGTGGCCACCCACTCGGGCCGGTGCGAGGGCGACTGCTTCTCGTAGAAGTACTGGTGGTCGACCCCGTTGGGATAGCGCTTCAACGTCAGCGGCCGATCCCGCAGATGGGGCAGCACGGCCGGCGCGATCCGCGCGTAGTAGGCGATCAGATCGCCCTTGGTGAACCCGGTGCCGGGGAACAGCACCTTGTCCCAGTTGGACAGCTTCAGCCGCCGGCCGTCGGTGAGAACGGCCAGCGCGCCCTCGGGCAGGCGCTCCACCTCGTCGAACAAGCTCTCCGGCGCGCCCGGATCGGCCTCGATCTCGGGCGGACCCGAAGCACCCGAGGCGCCTGACGCGCCCGAGGCGCCCGAGGCGACCGAGGCGACCGAGGCGACCGAAACATCCGAACCGCCCGAGGCGCGCTCCAGCCGGACCTCCCGCGGCGCCCGATCCTCCCGGAGCCCCTTGAACGACGGCGCCCGCATCACGCCCTCGCCGGTCCACTCCCGGAACTCGACCTCGGCCACCAGGCACGGCTCGACGAAGCACGCCTCCCGCGGCAGCTTCGGACCCGAGGTGAACGGGCTCGACGGGCGGCGATGTCGGGACAGCTGCGCCTCCAGCTCGCCCAGCGACCGCTCGGTGAATCCGGTCCCGACCCGCCCGGCGTACCGAAACAAACCGTCCTCGTAGTAGCCCATGAGCAGCGCCCCGATCCGATCCGCCCGGCGCCCCTCCCCCGGCACCCACCCGCCGATCACGAGCTCCTGGCGCAGCGTGTTCTTGATCTTCAGCCACACCCCGGTCCGGCGCCCCGCCTCATACCGGGAGTCCAGGCGCTTGGCCATCACACCCTCGAGACCTTGCAGCCGCGTGGCCTCGAGCAGGCGCGCGCCCTCCCCCGGATGCGCGGTCGGGACTCGCCACGCCGCCCCGGACAGCGCCAGCGACTCGAGCCGGGCCCGCCGCTCGCGGTAGGGCAGCTCGGTCAGCGAATGCCCGTCCAGGTACAGCAAATCGAAGATCGCGTAGACCACCGGCACCGTCCCGCTCAACCGGCGGACCGCCGCCGGTCCCCGGACGTGCATCCGCCGCTGCAGGCGCTCGAACGAGGGTCGCCCGGACTCGTCGAAGGCGACGATCTCGCCATCGAACACCGCCTCGCGCATGCCGAGGTCGCGCAGGATCCCCCGGACCTCGGGGTACGCCTCGGTGACGTCGTTGAGGTTGCGGCTCTCCAGGCGAAGCCGGCCCGGCTGGACGTAGGCGATCGCCCGCACCCCGTCCCACTTGACCTCGAACGACCACCCCGCCTCATCCCTCGGAACGGCGGCACTCGACCGGGCCATCATCGGGATGATCCGCTCGGGGATCGGCTCGCGTTCGGGATCCGCCGGAGGATCCATCCGGTGGATCATCCAGTCGTCCTTGCCCTCGCCCGCCCGGCCGATCGGGAACAGCCCGTAGCGGCCGCTCACCCGCTCGCCGTGGAAGGTGACCTCGACCTTGCGCTCCTCCCACTTGTGCGTCTCGAACGTGCCCGTGTCCCAGATCGTCATCTTGCCCGCGCCGTACTCCCCCTTCGGGATCACGCCATGGAAGTCGAGGTACTCCAGCGGGTGATCCTCGGTGCGCACCGCCAGCCGGTTCTCGTGCGGATCGAACGGCACCCCATTGGGGACGGCCCACGACGCCAGCACCCCGTCGTGCTCGAGGCGAAGGTCCCAGTGCAGCCGCGTGGCGTGGTGCTCCTGGATGACGAAGCGAGCACCCGACGCGGGAGCCGCGCTCTCGCCGCGCGGCTCGGCGGTCTGGTCGAAGTGGCGCTTGGCGCGGTAGCGGCCGAGCTTCTCGGTTCCGGACACGCCGGTCATGATCGCAAGCCCTCTTCTTCACCAACTTTTACGCGCACGCGCGATCATTCCGAGCATGGCACGAGTTCTTGTGGTCGACGACGAGCCGGCGGTCCGCCGGGCGCTCGAGCGCGCCCTGCGCCTGGAGAGCTACGACGTGTCCCTGGCCGCCGACGGCGAGGAGGCGCTCGACTCGCTCGCGAACAGCCCCGCCGACGCGGTCATCCTCGACGTCCTTATGCCGCGCCTCGACGGGATCGAGGTGGCGCGGCGGATGCGCCAGGCCGGTGACCGCACCCCGATCCTGATGCTGACCGCGCGCGACGCGATCGACGACCGGGTCGCGGGTCTCGACGTGGGCGCGGACGACTACCTGGTCAAGCCGTTCGCGCTGCGCGAGCTCCAGGCCCGGCTGCGCGCCCTGCTGCGCCGGTCCGGCGAGGGCACCGACGGCGAGGTCCTGCGCTACGCCGACCTGGTGCTCGACCCGGTGGCCCACGAGGTGCACCGCGGGGATCGGCTGATCGAGCTCTCGAAGACCGAGTTCCTCCTGCTCGAGCTGTTCATGCGCCATCCGCGCCAGGTGCTGACCCGCTCGACGATCTTCGAGCACGTGTGGGGCTACGACTTCGGACCGACCTCGAACGCGCTCGGCGTGTACATGGGCTACCTGCGCCGCAAGACCGAAGCCGGCGGCGAGTCGCGACTCCTACATACGGTCAGGGGCATCGGCTACGTGTTGCGCGACTGAGCTCTAGCCTCGCGGGGACATGCCTCTGCGCCAGCGACTCGGCCTGGCCTCCGCGGTGGCGGTGGGCATCGCGATCATCATCGCCGCGATGGTCTGCTACTTGGTCGTGCGATCGCAGCTCCTCGGCCAGGTGGACTCCGAGCTCCAGCAGCAGGCCGCGCTTGTGCAGAACGATCCGCGGGCGTGCAGCGGCGGCCTCCCCGGTCCGCCGGCCAGCGCCGGCGGCGGCGCACCGATCTGGCAGGTCGTGAGCGCCGACGGGGCGGTGCTGTGCAGCCAGGGGCAGGTCCCCCTGCCCCTCACCAGCCCGGTCGAGTCGGTCATCCAGAACGGCCAGGGCCAGTACATAACCGACGTCTCCGTCGGCGGCGTCTCGCTGCGCGAGCTCGTACTGGCCGTGCGCGTGTCGGCCGGGTTCGGCCCTGGAGAGACTGCCGCGCTCCAGCTCGCGCGGCCGCTCGGCGGGGTGAACCACATCCTCTCCGACCTGCGCCTGATCCTGCTCGTGCTGTGCGCCGGCGGAGTGGCGCTGGCCGCCGGGCTGGGTCGGATGGCGGCGCGCCGGGTGCTGGCGCCGCTCGCCGAGGTGGCCGAGACAGCCGAGCACATCACCGAGACCGAGGATTTGAGCAGCCGACTTCGCGTGCACGCCGACGACGAGGTGGGCGCACTGGCCATGCGCTTCAACGCGATGATCGAGCGCCTGCAAGGCTCCCGCGCCGCGCTCGATGAGTCGGTCCGCGCCCAGCGTCAGCTCGTTGCCGACGCCTCGCACGAGCTGCGCACCCCGATCACCAGCCTACGGACGAACATCGAGGTGCTGCTGGACGGCGGCGAGTTGAGCGAGGAGGAGCGCCGGCGGCTGCTGGGCGACGTCGTCGAACAGACCGAGGAGCTGAGCGCGCTGGTCAACGACCTGATCGAGCTGGCCCGCGGCGATTTGCCGGCCGAGCACGCCGAGGACGTGAGGCTCGACCGCGTGGTCGAGGAGTCGCTGGCCCGCGCGCGACGCAACTCGCCCGGGATCGCGTTCCAGGCCAGCCTGGTCCCGGTGATCATGGACGGGGCGCCCGAGCGGCTCGGCCGGGCGATCAACAACCTGCTCGACAACGCGGCGCGCCACTCGCCGGCCGGCGGCACGGTCGAGGTGATCGTGGACGAGCGGGGCGTGATCGTGCGCGACCACGGGCACGGCGTCGGCCCCGACGACCTCCCCTACGTGTTCGACCGCTTCTACCGGGGCGCCAACAGCCGCGGGCGCCAGGGCAGCGGGCTCGGCCTGGCCATCGTCCGCCAGGTGGCGCTCCAGCATGGTGGGTCGGTGGGGGTGGCCAACGCGCCCGACGGTGGCGCGGTGTTCACGATGCGCCTGCCGGTGCAAGTGGCCGATTTGGGGCCGGCGCCTGCGGCGCCGTCATCCAGCCGGATGACGGGCGGCCGGCCCGATCCGGCGAGGCCGGATGCCGAGCGGGCCGAGCCGACCGGGCCGGTTGCGCCGGGCATCCATGCCCGGCGCCCGGGCGACTAGGGCGCCGGCGGACGTCCCAGGCCCGCCGCCCGCCGCCCGCAGAGCTAGGGCGCCGGCGGGCGCGCGAGCCTGAGCTGGCGCGCGGCCAGAAACCGCCGCCGCAGCAACCAGAAGGCGATCCCGTAGGCCGGGATCACCGCGGGCAGCACGACCACCGGATGGCGCGGCTTGATCAGCAGCACCAGCGCGGCCTCGATGATCACCGCGGGAAACGCCGCCAGCAGCGAGGTGTGCGAGCGGTAGCCCGAGAAGTGCTCGCGCGAGGTGAACTCGAGCACGCCGAGGCCGCACACCGCGATGCCGACGATCAGCACCACGGGCTGGCGGCTGATCAGCCCGTAGACGAAGCCGATCGAACCGGCGAAGATCGCGATCTCAGATGCCGGAACGCCCCCGAACCGGTTGGGCGGAGGCTCGCCGTAGGCCTTGAGCAGGTTGGCCCGGTCGGCCGGGCTGGCCGGCGCGGAGCGCGTGCGGTTGACCGGCCGCTCGCGCCGAGGCGCGGTCGGAGCGGGGCGGGCGCGCGATCCGGGCGTGTGGCGCTTGCGCGAGCGGCGCTTGGATTTCTGCTGGGCCACGGCCCGCCAGGATAATGCGCCGATGAGCGAGCAGAAGCCGCTCGAGCTGATCTTGGCCCGCAACCTGCTCTCGAGCATCGCTACGCCGGCGCTGCTCACGGGCGCCGGCGGAGCGCTCGAGTTCTTCAACGATGCCGCGGCGGCCCTGCTCGGCCGGCGCTTCGAGGAGTGCGGGACGATGAGTGCCGAGGAGTGGACGCGCACGTTCGGGCCGCTCGATCCCGAGTCCGACGAGCCGATGCCGCTCGAGGAGATTCCGCTCACTGCCGCCCTCCGCGAGACCCGCGCCGCACACGGGACGTTTCGGATCCGCGGAGCCGGTGGTAGTTCTGAGGACGTGGCCGCGAGTGCTGTCCCGATCGTGGGGCCGGGTGGCTCGAGCGGCGCGATCGTGTTTTTCTGGCCACTCGGGCCCGAGGAAGAATGAAGGTCAAGATCTGGGGAGCTCGCGGCTCGATCCCCGCTCCGGGGCCGGAGACCATGCGCTACGGCGGCAACACCTCCTCGGTCGAGGTGACCCTGAGCGACGGCAGCACGCTGATCCTCGACGCGGGCACCGGGATCCGCAACCTGGGCATCGACTTCCCCGCCGCCGAGCAGCCGATCAACATCCTGCTCACCCATCTGCACCTCGACCACATCCAGGGGCTGATGTTCTTCGGGCCGGCGTTTCACCAGGACGCCGAGATCGTGGTGTGGGGTCCGCCGTCCGACGGGGCGCCGCTGTGCGACCGGATCGCTCGCTACATCTCGGCTCCGCTGGCGCCGGTCGAGGTCCGCGAGCTTCCGATCTCGTTCCGCGACGCCGAGCCGATGGAATGGAGGATCGGGCCGGCGCGGATTCTCGCCCGGCCGGTTAACCATCGCGGACCCACCCTGGGCTACCGGATCGAGGACGCCGGCAGGACCATCTGCTACATCCCCGACCACGAGCCGGGCATCGGTACCCCGCTGGCCGAGCTCGACGACGACTGGATCTCCGGCTTCGAGCTGGCCTGCGACGCCTCGCTCCTGATCCACGACTGCCAATACACCGACCCGGAGTACACGAGCCACCTCGGCTGGGGCCACTGCCCGCTCTCGGACGCGCTCGAATTCGCGCGGCGAACGCGCGCGGAACGCGTGCTGCTGTTCCACCACGACCCGCTGCACACCGACGACTTCCTCGACCAGCTCGCCGAGGAGGCGAGCAGCCGCTGGCAGTCGCTGGGCGGGCGCGCCGATCTCCTCGAGCTGGCGCGCGAGCGCACCGAGATCGCGCTCCGGGCCTCCGAGGCTGCCGCCGCTCAGTAGGTCGGCGGGCGCGGCGGGACCTGCTGGACGGCCCAGCGGTTGCCGTCGGGGTCCTCGAAGAACACGAAGCGTCCCCAGGGGAAGTCGTGGACGTCGCTGACCTCGACGCCACGCCCCGCCAGATCCGCGTGGGCGCCTTCGATGTCGGCCACGACGAGCTGGAGACCGCGAGCGGACCCCGGTTCGCTGTCGACGATGCCCTGCCCGATAGCGATCGAGCACGCCGACCCGGGCGGCGTCAGCTGGACGAAACGCATCCCCTCGCCCGGAGAGGCGTCGTGGTCGGCGTTGAAGCCGGCCTGCTCGGTGTAGAACGCCTTGGCGCGATCGACGTCGGAGACGGGGACCGCGATCAGCTCCAGCTTGTACTCCATGCTCGCTCCTTTCACTTGGACTCGACGAGCACCAAGCTACGCGAGATTGAGGCCAGGATCGGTCCGCAGCCGCGTCGGCGAGGCCGGGTCAGGCCGGCGAGGCGGCCTCCGGCGACGGCGTCGAGGCGTCGGCGAACTCGCGGAACAGGCCGGTGACCACGAACACGATCTGCTCGGCGATGTCGATCGTGTTGTCACCGATCCGCTCCAGGCAGCGCGCGACGAGCACCATGAACATCGCCCACTCGCGCAGCTCGACGTTGTCTCCCACGTCGACGGCGCGCCGGAAGATCTTGCGGTTGAGCGTGTTGATCTCCGCATCCTGGCGCAGCAGGTCGTGCGCGAGCTCGACGTTGCGCGTGGCGAAGGCCACCTTGGCCTGCGAGACCTGCGAGCGCGCGTGCTGGCCCATCCGCTCGATCCAGTCGAGGATGTCCTTGTCCTTGGGCGCCTCGTAGCCGGACAGCGGGACGAGCTTGGCGACGTTCACGCACTGGTCGCCCATGCGCTCCACGCAGCGGATCACGTGCAGCAGGGCGGCCACGATGCGCAGGTCGGTCGCCACCGGCGCCTGGCGCGCCAGCAGCGAGAGAATCCCCTGGTGGACCTCGAGGTAGCGGCCGTCGATGCGGTCATCGTCGGCCACGACCATGCCGGCCAGCTCGACGTCCTGGTAGCTGATCGACTCGAGCGCGCGGTCGAGCTGCCCGATGACCATGTCCAGTCCGCCGAGCGCCTGCTGCTCGAGCTCCTTGAGCGACTCGCGGAACTGATGCCGAGTCTCCTGCATCACATCACCCGAACTTCCCGGTGACGTAGCGCTCGGTGCGATCGTCACTTGGCTTGGTGAAGATGGTGTTGGTCGGCGCGTGCTCGATCAGCTCGCCGCTCAGCATGAACGCTGTGGTGTCGGCGACGCGCGCCGCCTGCTGCATGTTGTGGGTGACGATCGCAATCGTGTAGCGCTCCTTGAGCTCGTCGATCAGCTCCTCGATCTTGAGCGTGGCCACGGGGTCGAGCGCAGAGCACGGCTCGTCCATCAGGATGACCTCGGGCTCGATCGCCACCGTGCGCGCGATGCACAGCCGCTGCTGCTGACCGCCCGACAGTCCGATGCCCGGCGAGTTCAGCCGGTTCTTGACCTCGCCCCACAACCCGACGGCGCGCAGCGCGCGGTGCACGCGCTCGCGCAGGTTGTCGGCCTTCATCCCGGTCAGCCGCAGCCCCGCCGCGACGTTGTCGAAGATCGACATGGTCGGGAACGGGTTGGGCTTCTGGAAGACCATCCCGATCATCCGGCGCACCGCCGTGACGTCCACGCCGGGGCCGTACACGTCGAGCTCGTCGAGCTTGATAGAGCCGGTCGCCCGCGCACCCGGGATCTCCTCGTGCATCCGGTTGATGCAGCGCACGACGGTGGACTTGCCCGAGCCCGACGGTCCGATCAGCGCCGTGACCTGGTTGGGCGGGAAGTCGATGTTGATCCCCCTGATGCTGTGGAAGTCGCCGTAGTAGGCGTTCAGCTCCCGAACCTTGACGGCGTGCCCGGCCCCTTCGCGGACTCCGAGCGCGTCCCGGTCGGGGACCGCCTCGGTTTGGTCCGGCGAGCCCCCGGCGGTGGACATAGCGATCGATTCCTTGGTTGCGGTCTCTGATGGGGTCATGTCATACGGCTCCTTCTCGAGCAGGCCCTGGCGATCAGGTTGAAGATCAGTACGAGTACGACCAGCGTGAGCGCCGCGCCCCAGGCCCGGTCGATCACCGCCTGACGCGGTGACTGGATGTCGGTGTAGATCTGGAGCGGGAGCGCGTTCATCTGCTGTCCGAGGCTGAACGTGAGTCCTACGTTGACGCCGGCGGTGGTGAACAGCAGCGGGGCCGTCTCGCCCATCCCGCGTGCCACGGCCAGCAGTGAGCCGGTGATCAGCCCGGGTCCGGCGGTGGGCAGGACCACGCGCGTCACCACGCGCCACCGAGGCGAGCCCAGCGCCAACGCCGCCTCGCGCAGGTGGCTGGGAACCAGCAGCAGCACCACCTCGGCCGCTCGCGTCACCACCGGGAGCATCAGCAGCGACAGCGCGATCGAGCCCTTCCAGGCCGTGAACGCGCCGCCCACATGGGCGAGCACCAGCACGATGTATATGAACAGGCCGAACACGATCGACGGCACCCCGGTCATCACGTCGACGAAGTAGCGCACGGCGTTGGCGAACCTCGAGTTCTTGCCGTACTCGGTCAGGTACAGCGCGACGCCGATGCCCACGGGCACCGCGATCAGGGTGGCCAGGGCGACGATCTCGAGCGTGCCAAGCAGCGCGCTCCGGATCCCGCCGGGATAGCCGAGGAAGTGTCCGTTCGGGTCGGAGCTGAAGAACTGCCCGCTCCACGTGCCGATCCCCTTCTTGAGCAGGTAGTAGACGACGAGCACGAGCGGGATCAGCGCGATCACCGCCGCGGACAGCAGCAGCGCGCGCATGGTCGCGTCCGTGCGCCGGCGGCGCGCGCTGACGGGTGCAACGCCGATCGCGCTCATCGCTCAGCTCCCGCGGCCGCCACCGTGATCCCGGCGGCGCCGGTTCCCCGCTGCCCGCCGGTTCCCCGCGTGCCGGTCCCCCGCTGCCCGCGGGTCCCGCGGGCCACGAACCACCGCGCCACGATGTTCACGACCAGCGTGAGCACGAACAGCACGAGCCCGGCCGCGAACAGGGCGGAGCTATGGATCGGCGTGTTGGCAGCCTCGCCGAACTCGTTGGCGATCACCGCGGCCAGCGTGTAGCCCTGGCTGAAGATGTGATGTCCGATGGTCGGCGCGTTGCCGATCACCAGCACCACCGCGATCGTCTCTCCGATCGCCCGCCCGAGTCCCAGCATCGCGCCGCCGGTGATCCCGGAGCGCGAGTAGGGCAGCACGGCGAGGCGGATCATCTCCCAGCGCGTTGCCCCGAGGGCCAGCGCCGCCTCCTTGTTCTCCGGCGGCACGGTCGAGATCACCTCCCGCGAGATCGCCGAGACGATCGGCAGGATCATGATGGCCAGGATCAGCCCGGCGATGAAGTAGTTGTAGAGCGTGGGCGTACCCCCGCCGATGAACGGGATGAACGAGAACGTGCCGGCGAACCACTTCTCGGCCGGCAGCAGCTTCGGGGCCAGCACGAACACGCCCCACAGCCCGTACACCACCGAGGGCACCGCCGCCAGCAGATCGACCAGCAGGGCGATCGGCGCCCGCGCACGCCGCGGGCAGGTCTCGTTCAAAAACAGCGCCGTCCCCACGGCCACCGGCACCCCGATGGCCAGCGCGATGCCGGACGTGATCAGGGTGCCGACCACGAGCGCCGCGCCCCGGTAGATGTCGCGCGAGGGATCCCAGTCGTTACCGAACACGAACCCCGAGCCGAACCGGCTGAAGGTGTCCCCCGACTGCCCGATCAGGCGCACGAAGAAGTACGCCAACAGGATCAGGATCAGCGCGGCGAGCGTGGTCAGGCCCCACTGGAGCACCTGGTCGGGCAGGCGCGCCAGCGGCGAGCGCTCGAGGACCGAGCGCTCGCCGCGTACGGTTGTGGCGCTTGCCTGCACTCTTACGAGATGGGGGCGCCGTTGCAGGTCAGCGTCGCGAGCTGCGCGGTGTCCTTGGCCGCGAGCGAGGCCGGCAGCGGCGCGTAGGGGAGCTGGCTCGAGCTCGCCCCGAGCGTCTGCTGGCCGGCGCCGAACGCATAGGCCAGGAACCGCTTGACCCCGCTGGCCACGCTCGAGCTGGCACCGCCGTCCTTGCACGGGTCCTTGTAGGCCTCGAGGAACGTCTGGGAGACGATCGGGTAGGCCGAGGGGCTAGGCGAGTTGATCGTCGAGATCCCGAGGTCTGGCGGGACCTTGATGCCGTTGGCCGCGGCAGAGGTGTTGGCGATCGTGGGCAGGATGTACTGCCCGGTGGAGTTCTTGACCGCGGCGTAGGTGAACCCGTTCTCGAGCGCGTAGGCCTGCTCGACGTAGCCGATGGCGCCCGGGGTCTGCTTGACCGCAGCGGCCACGCCGGAGTTGCCCTTGCCGCCGGTGCCGGTCGGCCACTTGACGTCCTTGCCCTTGCCCACCGTCGACTTCCACTCGGGCGAGACGTCGGACAGGAACGTCGTGAAGCCCTGGGTGGTCCCGGAGGAGTCGGAGCGGTGCACCACGGTGATGCCCGAGCTCGGCAGGCTGATCCCGGGGTTCAGCGCCTTGATCGCGGGGTCGTTCCACGTCTTGATCTGGCCCATGAAGATCTTGGCCAGGGTCGGACCGTCGAGCTTCAGCCCGCTCTTGACGCCCGACAGGTTGTAGGACACGGTGATGGCGCCGAAGGCGACCGGGAACTGCAGCGCCGGGCCCTTGAACTTGGCCGTGTCGGAGGGCTTCAGGGGCGGGTCGCTGCCCGCGAAGTCGATCGTCTTCGACTGGAGCTGGGCCTGCCCCGCGCCGGAGCCGACCGGGTTGTAGTTGACGGTCAGC
This sequence comes from uncultured Solirubrobacterales bacterium, assembly GCA_963818675.1. Taxonomy (GTDB): domain Bacteria; phylum Actinomycetota; class Thermoleophilia; order Solirubrobacterales; family Solirubrobacteraceae; genus Palsa-465. Next base: position 2,844,635 of record CAWFTE010000002.1, on the reverse strand, counting down.
CCCTGAGACTTGAGGCTCGAGCCCCACTGCTGATAGATCGGGGCGGCCAGCGTCGACCCGGCCCCGTTGAGCGTGGCGGGCGCGCCGCTGCCCGTCGAGCTCTTCGAGCTGGCGGCGGCCGGGGTGGCGGTCGAGCTCGAGCTGGAGCCGCACGCAGCCAGCGCGAGCGTGGCGGCCAGCCCCAAAGCGAGCGTGCCGAAACGACGTTGTCTCAAAGGGTCATCTCCTTGGCTTGATGTGTTCTGCAGTCTGTGGGCGATCACGAGGGCTGGTGTTAATCGGTTGTGAACCGCCCGTTAGCGACCGGCTCTGTTTCCGCCGAGAGGCGGTAGCCGAATCCGAAATGGGTGTGGATGAACCGCCACCCGGGGAGCGACACGGCGAGCTTGACCCGCAGCTTGCAGACGTAGACGTCGACCGACCGGTCCCCACGGCGCATCTCGCGCCCCCACACCAGGCGGAACAGCTCCTCGCGCGAGATGATCCGTTCCGCCCGCCGGGCCAGCTCGGTCAGCAGCCTGATCTCCCGTATCGAGAGCATCAGCGGCCTCCCGTTGGCCCGGGCCAGGTGCTCGTCCGGGACGATCTCGAGCGGACCGACCTCTATGACCTCGCGGATAGACCGGGCGGCAGCGGACATGCCGCACCATGGTCGAGCGCGCGGCGACCGAGGGCGTTACCTGGTGGTGACGGGGATGTGAAGAGGCTGTGAACGGCCGGGCGGACCGCTCAGCGTGTGAGTATCGACCGAAGCTCGGCGTCGATCCCGGCGGCGCGAACGGCGGGCCGCTCGCTCGCCTCGACCTCGTCAGGTTCGGCGGCAAATCGGTACCCCACCCCGAAGTGCGTATGGATGTAGCTCCAGGCCGGGGAGCCGGACCGCAGCTTCAGGCGCAGCTTGCGGACGAACACGTCGACCGAGCGGTCGCCGTGGGCCATCGCGTAACCCCACACCCGCTCGTAGATCTCCTCGCGCCGGAGCACCCGGTCCGACTGCGAGAGCAGGCGGAGGATCTCGAATTCCCGCGCGGTCAGCTCGAGGCTGACCTCGCCCACGAACGCCTGGTAGAGGTCGGGGCGGATCGTCACCTCGCCCGCCCGGATCGCGTCCTCGAGCTCGGGCATCTCCTGCCGGCGGTGCCGGCGCAGCGCCGCCTCGACCACGCAGATGAGCTCCTCGGCGTGGCACGGCTTCGTGATCCAGGCGTCTACGCCCAGCCGCAGCCCGCGCACCCGTTGCGCGACCGACGAGGGACTCGTGCAGACGATCACCGCGAGGCCGGGCAGCCGAGCGCAGATCCGCTCCACGTAGTCCCAGCTGCTCGGGCCGAGCACCGACACGTCCACGACCAGCGCGTTCAGGCGCATCGAGACGAGCGCCTCGGGGCTGACCGGCCCCGGCAGAGGGCGATGCTCCCAGCCGAGTGCGTCCAGGCGGTTGGTGAGGACCTGGACGAAGCCGGCGTCACGGTCCACCATGGCCACGCGAGGGCAATTCTGCGCGCGCCCCGGAGCCCCCTGAGCCCCCTGAAGCACGCCGCTGATCTCAGGCGACATGGCGGTCACTGTAATCGAGCGGGTTGCTGCCTGCCGGTCGCCGTGCCCCTGGTCACAGGATGTTTACACGCAAACAGCGGGGACCTTCCGTGAGCGGCGGCGCGGCCGCTCGCCGCCATTAGCGTGGGCGTAACAATCGGCCCGCTATCCTTGTGGCCACGGCGTCGAATCGTTCGTTCTCCCGGCGCCAGGTTGCAACTCGATGGCTTCTCGAACCAAGCAAAAGGAAGAGGCGCGGGCCCGGCGGCTCGCCGAAGAGCGCGCGCTGGCCGAGCGCGGGCGTCAGCGCCGCCGCCTCCAGATGATTGGGGGCGTCGTCGTGGCCGCAGTGGCCGTCGTCGCCGTCGCCGTGGCGCTGTCGATCGGCGGCGGCAGCACCCCCAAGCCGGCGAGCACGGGCGGGCGCAACGCCGTCGCCTCGATCAACTCGCTGCTGGCCGGGATCCCGCAGTCCGCGACCACCCTTGGCCCGCCCACCGCGAAGGTCACGCTCACCGAGTACGGCGACCTCCAGTGCCCGGTGTGCAGGGACTTCTCGCAGACCGCGGAGCAGACGTTGATCTCCAAGGACGTGCGCCAGGGACGGGTTCGGCTGATCTACAAGTCGCTGGCCACCGCCACGCTCAACGGGCCGAATCCGGGCGTCTTCCCGACCCAGCAGGCGGCGGCCTACGCCGCCGGTCTCCAGAACCTGGGCTGGTACTACATCCTCGACTTCTACAAGCTCCAGGGTCAGGAGGACACGGGCTACGTCACCCCCGCCTACCTGACCGGGATCGCCGGGCTCGTGCCGGGACTGAACCTCAACAAGTGGTCCTCTGACCGCAACTCGGGGACGCTGCTCCAGCAGGTCAACACCGAGTGGCAGTCGGCGAAGAGCCTCGGCTTCGACAGCACCCCCACCCTCGTCGTGCAGGGCCCCAAGGGTCAGGCTCAGCCGATCGCCGGCGACGTCGACTACGGCACCCTCGAGCAGACGATCAACTCCGTGTCGTGACGACCACCCTCACGCGCGCCAGCTCCGTCGAGGCGCGCACCGGCACCGATCGTCGGCTGCGGATCGCGATTCTCGTGCTCACCGTGATCGGAATCGGGATCGCCTCCTACCTGACCTACACCCACTACGCCGGCATCAAGGTCGCCTGCCTCTCGAGCGGCGGCTGCGAGACCGTGCAGGCCTCGCGCTGGTCGAAGGTCGACGGCGTGCCGGTGGCGCTGCTCGGGCTGATCGGCTACGTGATGATCTTGCTCGCGCTCGCCGTGCCCGGCGAGATCGGCCGCATCGGCGGGTTCGGCCTGACGCTGGTCGGCTTCCTGTTCAGCATGTACCTCACCTATCGGGAGCTGTTCACGATTCACGCGATCTGCCAGTGGTGCGTGAGCAGCGCGGTGATCATGACCGTGCTGGTGATCCTGACCGGCTGGCGGGTGGTGCGGGCAGATATCCCCCCGCCGCTCTAGCGGAGGCCGGCGCGAGCGGGCGCCGATCGATTCGAGCATGACGTGTGTTAAGGAGCCCATGCGGCGGAGTGCATCGGTGGCGGCGGTGGCGGTCCTGCGCGCGGCCTGGGCGGCGGTCCTGCTCGCGGCCGGGGCGGCATTCCTGCTCCCAGCCGTGGCCCCGGCCTCGGCGCAGGCGGCCACCTGGACGGTGACCACGACGGCCGACGGGCCGCCGGCCCCCACGCACTGCAGCGCCGGCAGCTGCCCGACCATCCGGGACGCGCTGGCCAAGGCGAGCGCCGGCGACACGATCGTGGTCCCGGCCAACTCGAATCACTACGCGCTGACCCAGGGCCAGCCTCTGAGCGTGACCGAGCCCGTGACCATCGCCGGCGCCGGCGAGGGCGCCACCGTGATCGACGCGAGCGGCACGAGCGGGGTGATGGCGGTCGCCACGCCCGGCGGCACGACCACCACCGTCTCCGGCGTGACTCTGACCGGCGGTGCGGTGAGCGGCGCCGGGCCCTCGCTGGGCGGCGCCGGCCTCCTGCTCGAGTCCGGATCCGGATCGGTGGCGCTGGCCGGCGTGGCGGTGACCGGCAACTCGGTCAGCGTGAACCCGGCCGGCGGCAGCGACGGGGGCGGCGGCATCCTCGACCTGAGCGCAGGCTCGCTCACCCTCACCGGCAGCTCGGTCAACGCCAACAGCGCAACGATCACAGGCGGCGGCTCGGGCGGCGGCGGGATCCTCGACCTCGCCGGGCCGATGACGCTCACCGCCACGAGCGTCGACGGCAACTCGCTCACGGTGTCGGACCCGAGCGGCGGCGCCGACGGCGGCGGGGGGATCTACGCCGGCCCCGGCTCCTCGTTGCTCGCCACCGGCTCGACCATCGCCGGCAACGTCGCCCGGATCACCACCGGCGCTGGGTCGAGCGGCGGCGCCGGGATCTTCGACGCGTCCCGGTCGAGCGCCTACCTCAACGACACGCTGAGCGCCAATACGCTGAGCGTCTCCTCGGGTGCCGGCAACGGCGGCGGCGCGCTTTTCAACGAGGGCGCCCGCGGCACGATCAGCGACACGACGATCGCCGAGAACAGCGCCAGCACGGCCGGCGGCGGGATCTACGACAACGCCGGCACGTACACGCTCAAGAGCACGATCGTCTCCCAGAACGGCAACGACTGCGCCGGTCCGGGCGGGTTCGTCTCCGCCGGCTTCAACCTCGAGGGCGCGACCAACTGCGACATGACGCTGCCGAGCGACATTCCCAACACCAACCCGATGCTCGGCCCGCTCACGAACAACGGCGGACCGACCCTGACCCAGGCGCTCACGCCGGCCAGTCCGGCGATCGACGCCGGATCGTGCACCGACGCCTCGGGCAATCCCGTCAGCACCGACGAGCGCGGCGTGGCCCGCCCGCAGCCCGCCGGCGGGCTGTGCGACATCGGCGCCTACGAGTACAAGCCGGCCTCGCCGGCCCCGCTGATCGTCGGCGGCACACGCCCGGTCGTGCTCGCCAGCACCCGCGCGTCGATCACCGGCCTGGTCAATCCGGGTGGCCTGCCGAGCCGAGCCTGGTTCGAGTACGGCCTCGATGCGCGCTACCGGCCGGCCCGTGCCTTCGACCATTCCACGACCGTGACCCAGCTCGCCGGCGGCTACGGGCCGGTGACCATCTCCGCCGCGCTGGCGGGGCTGGTCCCGGCCGCGGTCTACCACGTCCGTCTGGTCGTGGCCAACGCCGCCGGGACGGCGGTCGGTCCCGACCAGACCTTCGTCACCGCGCTGGACCGCTCGCCGCCGCCGCCCGTGCTGGGGCGCTTCATCAACGTGGCGCCCGCCCAAGGCCTGGTCCGCGTGCTGGTCGGCGGCTCGTTCGTGCCACTCACCGAGCGCCGCCGGCTTCCGGTCGGAACCGAGTTCGACGCCCGTCAGGGGACGGTGGTGGTGAGCGCCGCGGCCCCGCGCGGCCTGGCGACCGCGATGCTGAGCGGGGCGGTGTTCAGGATCACCCAGCCCGGCGGCGGGCCGGCCACTGCGGTCCTGGCCGATGGGGCGCTGACCGGCGTGCCCGGCTACGGCAGCTGCCGGCGCCGGACGCCGCGGCTGCTCCAGACCCTGCACGCCAGCGTCAGCGGGGTCTTCCGCGTGAGCGGGAAGTTCGGCGGCGGAACCGCATCCACGGCCCAATGGGCGACGAGCGATCGCTGCGACGGCACCCTGATCGCGGTCCACCGCGGGGTGGTGGCGGTCGCGAATCCGCGTCGAGGCCACACGATCAGCGTCGGCGCCGGCCGCGGCTACCTGCTCCGCCGCCCCTGAGGCGTAGAATTCCGCCGCGGGCCGGGGATGCACACCTGACCCGTGGGGAATGTGACGGGGGACACGCAGCCACAACACGCTGAGGCGACAGCCGGAGAGATCCCTGGCCAGCTCACCAGGCTGGTGGGACGCGAGCAAGCGCTGAGCGAGCTGCGCTCGCTGATCTGGGGAACGCGGCTGCTCACTCTGTGCGGACCCGGCGGAGCCGGCAAGACCCGCCTGGCCGCGGCGCTCGCCGAGGCGGTCAGGCCGGACTTCGTCGGCGGCTCCTGGTGGGTGGACCTGTCCGCCACCCTCGATCCCGGCCTGGTTGGCCAGGTGGTGGCGCGGACGCTGCTGGCCGAGGAGCCGGCCGTCGATCCGGCGCCGGCCGCGATCGCGCACCGGTTCAGCGAGTCCACCCTTCTCGTGCTCGACAACTGCGAGCAGATCATCGATACATGCGGGCGTCTCGTGGCCGCCCTGCTCGAGCGCGCGCCCTCGCTGCGCGTGCTGGCCACCAGCCGCCAGCCCCTCGGCGTGCCCGGCGAGCAGGTGTGGCGTGTCCCCGGCCTCGCGGTGGAGCCCGAGCAGGAGGGCGGCGAGGCAGGCGGCGTCGAGCTGTTCCTGGAGCGGGCGCGCTCGGTCGCCAGCGGATTCGATCCTGACGGCCCTGGCGCGCTGGACGCGGTCAGGCGGATCTGCCGGCGCCTCGACGGCATGCCGCTCGCGATCGAGCTCGCGGCCGCGCGAACCCCGATCCTCGGCGTTCTCCAGATCGCCGAGCGGATCGAGCGCGACAGCGGCTTCCTCCGGCACTCCAGCCGCACCGCGCCGGCGCGCCACCAGACGCTGCCGGCGATGCTCGACTGGAGCCACCGGATGCTCGAGCCCTCCGAGCGGCAGCTGTTCCGGCGGCTCGCTGCGTTCCGAGGGAGCTTCTCGCTCACCGCCGCCGAGTGCATCTGCGCCGACGACTCGCTGGCCGAGGCCGACGTGCTCGACCTGCTGGGCGCGCTCGTGGACCGCTCGCTCGTACACGTGGCCCACGACGACGGGCTCCCGCGCTACCGGCTCCTCCTGACCGTCCGCCAGTACGCGGCCGAGCAGCTGGACGGCAGCGGGGAGAATCAGGCGACGAGTGAACGCCACGCCCGGTTCTTCTATGAGCTGGCCCGCGATGCGCTGGCGCGGCTGGGCGAGGGCGGGGATGCCGCGTCCAGTGACGCGATCGCGCTGGAGGCGGACAATCTCAGGGAGGCGCTGCGGTGGCTCCTCGATCACGCTCCCGCGGACGCGGCGCGGCTGGCCTCGATGCTGTGGCCGTACTGCTACCGGCACGGCTATTACACCGAGGCGCGGATGTGGCTCGAGCGCGCGCTCGCCCGGTCCGCGGAGATCCCGCGCGAGGTGCATGCCGAGGCCCTGCTCAGGGCCGGCGAGGTGGCGTTCCTGCAGTGCGACTACGGCGTCGCCGTCGAGAGGCTTCACGGCGCGCTCGAGCTGATCGACGAGGGCGCCGAGCGCCAGGCGGCTGCCACCGCGCTGCAACGGCTCGGAACGATCGCGCGCGAGCAGGGCCGCTACGAGGAGGCGCGCGACCTCCACGAGCGCAGCCTGGCGATCTGGCACGACCTCGGCGACGCGTGGGGCGTGGCGCGGTCGCAGAACTTCCTGGGCTTCGTGGCCTGGCTGTCGGGGGATCCGTGGACCGCCGAGACCCTCTGCCGGGCCGCCCTCGAGCAGTTCCAGCGCGCGGGCGCCCTCCAGGACGCGGCCGCCACGCTGGTCAACCTCGGCGTATGCGCGCTACTGCGCGAGGAGCTGCCGCTCGCGGAGGAGCGACTGGAGGAGGCGCTCTCGCTGTCGCGCAGCCTGGGCTTCCAGGAGGGAATCGCGTGGGCGCTGCACGAGCTCGCGATAGTGGGCCGGCTCCGCCGGCGGCCCGCGCGCCAGGGCGCCGGGATGCTGCGCGAGGCGCTCCTGATCCACCACAGGCTGGGCGACCGCTGGCGGATGGCCAGCGTCCTCGAGGAGGTGGCCGGCGGGCTGCTGGCCCGTGAGGACCCCCGTCGCGCGGTCGAGGTGTTCGCGGCCGCCGACGCCCTGCGCCAGAGGCTGGGCGCGCCGGTCCCGCCGGCCGAGCTCGGCGACCGTGACACGGGGCTGAGCAGGGCTCGGGCGAAGCTGAGCGACACCCAGTTCCAGGGGGCGTGGTCAGCCGGCCGGAACGCCGAGCTCGACAACGTGGTGGACGGCGTGGCGGCGGCGATCGAGGAGACGGGCGGCGGCGCCGAGCCGGCGATCGACCGGCGAGCCGTGGATCCGCTCACCCCACGCGAGCTGGCGGTGCTCGAGCTGCTGGCCGCCGGCGCGACCAACCGCGAGATCGCCGGCGAGCTCTACATCAGCCCGAGCACAGCGGGAGTCCATGTCTCCAACCTGCTGCGCAAGCTCGGCGCCAAGCGCCGGGTCGACGCGGCCGGCCTCGCCCACCGGCTCGGGCTGGTCTCGCGCGAGGCGGGGGCGCCGGCGCGCTCCGAGCAGCCGCGCTGAGCGCCGCCTGGGGCGGCCGCGCGCCGGCCCCGAGCAACCGCGCTGAGCGCCGCCTGGGGCGGCCGCGCGCCGGCCCCGGGCAACCGCGCCGAGCCGACGCGCGTTGCTCTCCAACCACGTCGATTGACGCTGCGGTAGCTCTGTTATATACGTTTGCTGGCACGTTCCAAGGCTTGGAGGCTTTGCGCGCGGCGTTCGGGCACGCCGCCCAAGTTGCCCCGCATGGGGCACGGCGGCGGGCACCACCGGGGTTGCCCGCCGCCACCGCCCCTGGGTCGCCGCCGGAACTTGGGGTATTCCAGGCATGAATGCGTCCGGCGGACCGTCGATGATCCATCCGTGAGCTGGCGAACCACGCGCGCCACCGCGGGCGGGCAAGTGCCCAACCGTCAGGTGGCGGTGATCGACCTCGGCTCCAACTCGTGGCGGCTGGTCGTCTTCACGTTCGTCCGCGACGAGTGGTGGAAGCGCACCGACGAGCTGTACGAGAACGTCCGCATCGGCGCCGGCCTGGACGAGACCGGTCGCCTCCAGGAGAGCGCCATCGAGCGCGGCCTCGAGACGCTGTCGGTGTTCGAGCGCTTCTGCCTGGCCGGCGGGATCGGCCCCGACGACGTGCACGCGGTCGCCACCAGTGCGATCCGCGACGCCGAGAACCGCGACGAGTTCCTGGCCCGCGCGGCCGAGCGGACCAACCTCGAGGTGGAGATCCTGTCCGAGCGCGACGAGGCGCGCTACGGCTACGTCGCCGCGATCAACACCTCGACGCTGCGCGACGGCGCCGTGCTCGAGCTCGGTGGCGGGAGCATGCAGATGATCGAGGTGGCCGACCGTCGCGCGCAGACCCTGTGCTCGTTCGAGCTCGGCGCGGTCCGGCTGACCGAGCACTTCCTTCCCGGCTCGGAGCCGGCCAAGAAGAAAGAGCTCCAGCAGCTGCGTCGCCACGTTCGCGACACGCTTGGCGAGCTCGACTGGCTCGGCCGGTCGGGGCCCGGGCTGGTGGGGATCGGCGGGGCGGTCCGCAACCTCGCGGCGGCGGCGCAGCGCAGGGCCGACCAGATCGACATCGGGATCCAGGGCTTCGTACTCACCCGTGACGCGCTCGGCGAGCTCGTCAAGCAGCTGGCCTCGCTTCCCGTCTCCGAGCGCGGCGAGGTGCCCGGGATCAAGCCGGGCCGGGGCGACATCATTCTCGCCGCCGCGCTGGTGATCGAGACCGTGCTCGATCTCGGGGACTTCGACGGCATCGAGGTCACCGAGGCGGGCCTGCGCGAAGGCGTGTTCCTCGGACGCGAGCTGTTCTCCGACGGCGAGGAGCCGCTGTTCGAGAACGTACGCGAGGCCGCGGTGCGCAACCTCGCCATCCAGTACGAGTCCGACATGCACCACGTGTGCCACGTCGCGCGGCTGGCGCTCCAGATGTTCGACTCGCTCGTGGAGGGCGGGCTGATCGAGCCGTGCACGAACGAGCGCGAGCTCCTGTGGGCCGCCTCGATGCTCCACGACGTGGGCATGACGATCTCCTACGACGACCACCACAAGCACTCCCGCTACCTGATCGTCAGCGCCGAGCTCCCGGGCTTCGATCCGCGCGAGCGCGCGCTGATCGGCCAGATCAGCCGCTACCACCGCAAGGGGGCGCCGAAGCTCGGCGAGATCGCGGTGCTCACCCGCGACGGCGACGAGGACCTGCTCGAGCGTTGCGCGGTGATCCTGAGGCTGGCCGAGCACCTCGAGCGCTCGCGCGACCAGTCGGTCAGCCAGGCTCGGCTGCGCACCAACGGGCACGGCGTCGACCTGCACCTGGAGGCCGCGGGGGACCTCACCGTCCCGCGCTGGAGCGTCGAGCGTTACGGCGACGGCGAGATGTTCGAGCGCGTGTTCGGGCGCCGGCTGGTGATCGGCTGACTCCGGAACGTCTCAACAGAACCCGCCGGCTTAACCAAAACGTCACACATCCTCGCCGTGCTCCGCTAGCGTTTGCGCTGTGAGTGTGACCGCGCCGCCGCCCGCCTGGCCCCTCGATCCGGAGCATCGCGAAGCGATCGACACCCTGCTGGTGATGGCCGAGGCCGAGGCGCGCTGGGACGAGCCGCGCCGCGCGGCCGAGCTGCTCGACAACGTCGAGCGGATCGTGGGCGTGCTGCCGGCGGCGTACGAGCGGATGCGCTCGCGCTGCCAGGACGCCCCGAAGCTGTAACCGGCTGCGCATGCGGCGTAGAGTTGGAGCATGCTCTGGTTGCTGCGCCACGCCGAGGCCCGGGACGGCAAGCCCGACGACGAGCGCCCACTGACTGAGGCGGGCGAGCGCCAGGCACGTGCCGCCGGTCGAGCTCTGGCCCGTCTGGGCGTCACGATCGACGCTTGCCTGACCAGCCCGAAGCTCCGCGCGCGCCAGACCGCCGAGCTCGCGTGCGAGCCGCTCGGTGTCGAGGTGACGGTCGAGCCGCGCCTGGGCGGGGAGCCGTTCGACGCCGGCGACATGGTCGCCGGCCTGGGCGACGTGCTGCTGGTCGGACACGACCCGTCCTTCTCGCTCACCCTCCACGACCTGACCGGAGCCCAGTCGAGGCTGAGCAAGGGAGGGCTGGCGGGGATCGAGAAAGGCGAGCTGGTGACGCTGCTGCGCCCGAGTGAGCTGACGGCGATCGCCGTCTCCGAGCCGGCGGAGAACCTCGTTTGACCGACGTCTCCCAGACGCGCGCCGAGGACGCGGTCGAGCTCACCGATCCCTCGCTCTACACCAATCGCGAGCTGTCGTGGCTCGACTTCAACGATCGCGTGCTCCAGCTGGCCGAGGACGAGTCGCTTCCGCTGATGGAGCGGGTCAAGTTCCTCGCGATCTTCGTCACCAACCTCGACGAGTTCTCCATGGTCCGCGTCGCCGGCGTCCACGATCAGGTCGATGCCCGGATCGACGCGCGCGGTCCCGACGGGCTGCTCCCCACCGAGACGCTCCACCGGATTGCCGAGCAGGTGACCGCGCTCGACCGCCGGCACGCCCGCGCGTTCAGCGAGTCGATCCGGCCCGCACTGCGCGAGCAGGGAATCCGGATCGTCACCTGCGAGCAGTCAGAGGCTCCCCGCAACGAGCTCGAGCGGCGCTTCCGCGACCAGATCTTCCCAGTCCTGACGCCGCTGGCCATCGGGCCCGGGCGCCCGTTCCCGTACATCTCGAACCTGTCCTTGAGCCTGATCGTCCACCTCCACGACCCCGACCTCGACCTCGACGCGTTCGCCCGGGTCAAGGTGCCCAAGGAGGTCCTGCCCCGATTCGTCGAGATCGGCAAGGGCACGTTCATCCCGCTCGAGGAGATCATCGCCCAGCACCTGCCGGCGCTGTTCCCGGGCATGGACATCGTCAGCTACGACCTGTTCCGGGTGACCCGAGATGCCGACTTCGAGGTCTCAGACGAGGCCGACGACCTGCTCCAGGCGGTCGAGGACGAGCTGCGCCGGCGGCGTTTCGGCGAGGTCGTCCGTCTTGAGGTGGGGGCGACCATGGATCCTCAGCTGCGCAGCCGGCTGATCGAGTGGCTGGCCGTGGACGAGGTCCAGGTCTACGACGTCGCGGGGATGCTCGACCTGAGCGACCTGTGGGAGATCGCCGGGATCGAAGGCCATCCGGAGCTCCGCCAGAGCCCGTGGACGCCGCTGACCCATCCGGCCTTCGGCCCGGGTCCGGGCGACCGCGAGGAGCAGCCCGATGTGTTCGCCCCGATGCGCACGCGCGACGTGCTCGTCCACTACCCGTACCACTCATTCGCCACGACCGTGGAGCGGTTCGTCAAGCAGGCGGTCGAGGACCCGAACGTGCTCGCGATCAAGATGACCGTGTACCGGACCTCGGACGAGTCGACGCTCGTACCGTCGCTCATCGAGGCCGCCGAGCGGGGCAAGCAGGCGGTTTGCCTGGTCGAGCTCAAGGCGCGCTTCGACGAGCGCCAGAACATCAAGTGGTCACGTGAGCTCGAGGAGGTGGGCGCTCACGTCGTCCACGGGATCCCGGGCCTGAAGACGCACGCCAAGGCGATCCTGGTCGTCCGGCGCGAAGGCGACGGCGTGCGCCACTACGTCATGATCGGGACGGGCAACTTCCACGCCAAGAACGCTCGCCTGTACGAGGACTTCGGCCTGTTCACGACCGACGCCGAGATCGGCCGTGAGGTGGCCAACCTGTTCAACACGCTGACCGGATACGGCCATCCGGGGCGCCAGCGCAAGGTCCTGGTCGCGCCCGGCTGGATGCGCGAGCCGCTGATCGAGGAGATCGATCGGACCGCCGCGGCGCACGAGTCCGGCGAGGACTGCCGGATCGTCATGAAGATGAACTCGCTGGTCGACCAGAAGTGCATCGAGGCGCTCTACCGCGCTTCTCGGGCCGGCGTCCCGATCGATCTCAACGTGCGCGGGATCTGCTGCCTGATCCCCGGCCTGCCGGGAATCAGCGAGACCATCAACGTGGTCTCGATCGTCGGCCGCTTCCTAGAGCACTCCCGCATCTACTCCTTCCACCGCGGGGACGAGGACGTCTACTACATCGGCTCGGCGGACATGATGCCCCGCAACCTGGACACCCGCGTCGAGCTCCTGGCCCCGGTCGAGGACTCCGAGCTGCGCGCCGAGCTCGAGGACACGCTCGAGCGCTGCCTGGCCGACGACACCTTCGCCTGGACGCTCGATCCCGACGAGGGCTGGATCCGACGCTCCGGCGGCAATCGGGCCGTGCACCGTGAGCTGATGGAGCGGGCGGTGTCGCAGGCGGCGAGCGCCGCGACCTAACCCCCGTTCGGCGCCGAGTTGGGCCGCGTCCCGAGCGTGATCTGAACGTTCTTGGTCTGGCCGCTGCGGTTGATCGTCAGCTTGATCTTCTGCCCGGGCGCGTACGTGTCGACGGTCTCGATGAACTGCTCTGTCGAGGCGACCGAGCGGCCGTTGATCGCGGTCACCACGTCGCCCGGCTGAACGCCGGCGTTGCCCGCCGGCGAGCTCGCCTGGACAGAGCTGATCTGCGCTCCGCCGGAGGTGGACTGGGAGTTCAAATCGACGCCGACGTAGGCGTGCTTGACCGGCCGGCCGCCGATGATGTCATTGGCGATCCGCGCCGCGGTGTTGGAGGGAACCGCGAATCCGACCCCGGCGCTCGAGCCCGAGTTGGTCTGGATCTGGTCGTTCAGTCCGAGCACCTGGGCGTTGGCGTCGAGCAACGGGCCGCCCGAGTTACCGGGGTTGATCGACGCATCGGTCTGGATCGCGCCGGTGATCGTGTAGCCGTTGGGGGCCTGGATGCTCCGCCCGACCGCGCTCACGATGCCCGCGGTGGTGGTCTCGGGCAGGCTGAACGGGCTGCCGATCGCCACGACCGGATCGCCCACCTGGGCGGCGGAGGAATTGGCGAAGGCGATCGGATGAAGCTCCGATGCCGGCGCGTTCACGTGGATCACCGCCACGTCGGTTGAGGGATCTGTGCCGACCACGGTGGCGGGAACGCTTCGGCCGTCCTGGAAGTTGACCTTGACCGAGGTGGCATTGGCCACCACGTGCTCGTCGGTGAGGATGTCGCCCTTGGCGTCGTAGACGACGCCGGCGCCCTCGCCGCCGCTCTGCTGCGTCGGCGCGAACGGGAAGCTCTGCCCGTTGTTCATCGTGACCAGGATGTCGACCACGCCGGGGCTGGCCTCGCGGTAGATCTGGTTGATCGTGAGCCCTCGGGTCGTGCTGGCCGAGGTCGGCACTCCCTGGGTCTGCGGCGCCAGCACGGTGGTGGTGGTCACCGTGTGCGAGCTGCCGGCGCTGGCCACGATCACCGCGATGATGGCGCCGGCGATCGCGCCACCGATCACTGGAGCCAGGCGGCTGAGGCGGCGGGACATGGGTTCAGTTGCTCCTCATGAGGTCGTACGGCATCTACCCAGTACAGCAGGGCCCAATGAGAAACCCGTCAGAGATCGATGAGAGCTGCGTAAGAGTGGCGTCTACGCGATCTGGCCGCCGGGGGAAGGCGGCGTGGCGTACGCGCCCGGGTGTGGCCAGGGGCCGCCGGGGCCTCCGGGACCGCCCGGACCCGCGCCCGGGCCTCCGGGGCCTCCGGGACCGCCCGGACCCGCGCCCGGGCCTCCGGGGCCGCCCGGACCCGGCCCGCCGGGCCCCGGGACCAGAGCGCCCCGTGGTGCGAGGCCGCGCCACCTGAGCTTCCCCACCGGCGCGCTCCGGGTGACCAGCGCGTTCAGGCGGCCCTGCAGCGCGCTCAGGATCTTCTGCTCGCGCGCGCTGCTGATCAGCCCGCGCGCCACCGCCTGGTCGAGCCGTGCCTTGACCGCCGCGGTGATCGCCTGCTCGAGGCCACTGGTGCTCTTGTGCTGGGCGGCGGCTATCTGCGCCAGGGACTTGCCCGTCCTGATCTGGTCGAGCAGCTGGGCCCTGGTCAGACCCAGATAGCTGGCGATGGCGCCGGCGATACCCCGCCCGCCCGGCGCCAGCGCGGCGCCCGGCCTGAATCCGGGCCCGGGCCGCGGACCACCGAACCCGGGTATCAGCAAGGGCATGCCTTCCTTGAATCGCTGCGCGATGGCGTTGGCCTGGGCCTGGGTGAGACGCCCCGCCTTGACCGCGGCGTTCAGCTGGTCCTGGTACGCGCCGCTCAGAGCGCTGTTCAGCTGGGCCGGGGTGACGTGAAGGCGCTGGGCCAGGTCGTTGAGGAACGCCTGCCTCGCACTGCTCGCCGAGTCGCGGCTGGCGGCGTACGCGCCGCCGGCGAAGGCGGCGGCGGCCAGGACCGTCAAACCGATGACTAGCTTACGACGGAGCATCACGATCGGAGAGCCCGGATCGTCCCAGGGTTCCTTTAGAGGCCCGTAAGAGTTTCGCGAGAATCGAGGATCGCCCGGAGCCGCTCGGCCTCCCGCGCCGGCGCGCCCAGTAGGCGCCGCTTCGTGATCCGGATCGTCGCGATTTGATGAGCCAGCATGTACGCGTCCCGCTCCCGGTCGTCCTCGAACGCCTTCCTGGTCCCGTGGTACCTCCAGCCGTCGAGCTCGACGATCAAGCGCTGCGCGCGGTAGAACACGTCCGCCTCATACGGGCCCAGCTTGACGTTGTAGCTCGGTTCGGGGAGGTGGTAGCGCTTCAGCCACGGGCGGAAGTCGTCCTCGAGCGGCGAGCGGGACAGCTCGCCGACGTGGGGCTCCAGCCGCGTCCCCTCGAGCTCCCGCGGCCGCAGGCAGCCGGCGATGATCGCGTCGTTGATCGCCCGGATCAGCTGCTTGTCGGGCAGATCAGGCGCGATGTCGAGGAGCGCCCGCGCCGGAGAGGTGACGGGGATGCCCTGGTGGCGCCGGACCTCCCGCCGCGTGATCGCGCACCGATGAGCCTTGATCCCACGCCGGCGGTGCAACGTCGGCGCCGTGACGTGGATCGGGCCCCAGCCCCAGTTGCGAAAGCCCCAGAGCGCGGCGGCCGAGTGGTGGCTGAGCACGGCGCGGGGCCCGCACGCCAGCACGGCCGCCATCGCTCGCGCCAGAGCGTCCTGACGGAGGTGCCCGACCGCGTAGACGCCGGCGTGGACGCGGATGAGCCCGCCCGCGTCGAGGTGACGCGCCATCGTCCGCCTGTGCATCCCCAGCCCCAACAGCTGCGCCCGCGTGACGTGCCCGTGCTGCCGCGCCGCCAGCCTCGCCACCTTTTGATCGATTTTGCCCGCATGCGGTGCCTTTTCGATCATCACCGCCCAAGGTTCCACCACCGCCGGGCCCTTGTAGCGGTTTTGCGCTGTTATTTCACGAGCGCTACGAAGTAGTCCAGCGCCTCGGGGTTCGCGAGCGACTCGCGCGAGGCCGCCTTTTCCGCCGGAGTGCCCATGAGGATGCGCTTCACCGGGACCTCGAGGGCCTTGCCGGACAGGGTGCGCGGCACCTCGTCGATCTGGCGGATCTCGTCGGGGACGTGGCGGGGCGAGCAGTCCTCGCGGATGCGCCGGCGGATCTCCTTGATCAGGTCGTCCTCCAACGATGCGCCCTCGCGCAGCACGACGAACAGCGGCATCCAGCCGTCGGTCCCCTCACGCGGGACGTCGATGACCAGCGCATCGACGACCTCGTCCAACGCCAGCACGGCCCGGTAGATCTCGGCCGTGCCCATCCGCACGCCGCCGCGGTTGATCGTCGAGTCCGAGCGCCCGGTGATGATGGCCGTGCCGCGGGAGGTGATCTCGATCCAGTCGCCGTGGCGCCAGATCCCGGGATAGGTGTCGAAGTAGCTCTCGCGCAGGCGCGAGCCATCCTCATCGCCCCAGAAGAACAACGGCATCGAGGGCATCGGCTTGGTGATCACGAGCTCGCCCACCTCGTCGATCAGCGCCTTGCCGTCCGGGTCCCAGCTCTCGACCGAAGCGCCGAGGATCCGGGCCTGGAGCTCGCCCAGATACACCGGGAGCGTCGGCACGCCGCCGACGAACGCCGTGCACAGGTCGGTTCCGCCCGAGGTCGAGAACAGCCAGGTGTCGGATTCGAGCTGCTCGTAGACCCAGCGGAAGCCCTCCGGGGACAACGGCGACCCGGTCGAGCCGACCGCAACTAGCCGGTCCAGCGAGCGCTCGCCGTCCCGGGGGGCAATCTCGGCCTTCATGCACCCCGAGATGAACGCGGCGCTGGTGCCGAACGTGGTGATCCCCGCGTCCTCGGCGAGCTGCCACATCGCCGACATGTCCGGATGGCCAGGGTTGCCGTCGTAGAGCACGATCGAGGCCTCGGTCAGCAGCACCCCGACCAGGAAGTTCCACATCATCCAGCCGGTGGTCGAGAACCAGAAGATCCGGTCGCCCGCCTGCGCGTCCAGGTGCAGGTGGTGCTTCTTCATCTGCTCGAGCAGGATCCCGCCCTGCCCGTGGACGATCGGCTTGGGCAGCCCAGTCGTCCCGGAGCTGTAGAGCACCCACAGCGGGTGGTCGAACGGCAGCGCGGCGAACTCCAACGCGTCCGAGCCCGAGCCCGAGCCCGGGTCCGAGTCCGAGCCAGAGCCAGAGCCCGAGCCCGAGCCCGAGCCCGGGTCCGAGTCCGAGCCAGAGCCAGAGCCCGAGCCGAGGCACCCGTCCTCCCACCCGGACCCCGACAGGTACCCCAGCCGCGCGACCTTCGCCAAGGACGGCAGCTCAGAGGCGATTCGCTCCACCGCCTCGCCCCGATCGAAGTTCTTGCCCCCATAGCGATAGCCGTCGATCGCCAGCATCACCTTCGGCTCGATCTGCGCGAAGCGGTCGATCACGCTGCGCGCCCCGAACTCCGGCGCGGCCGAGGACCAGATCGCGCCGATCGAGGCGCAGGCCAGGAAGGCGGCCACCGTCTCGGGGATATTCGGCATGTACGCGACGACCCGGTCGCCCTCGCCCACCCCGGCCGCCCGCAGCCCAGCCGCGATCGCCGCCGTCTGCTCGCGCAGCTCGCCCCAGGTCACCGTGCTCAGAGGCCGGACCTCGGACGCGTGGCGGATCGCCACGTCGTCCGCCGACCTTCCCCGGAAGATGTGCTCGGCGTAGTTCACGCGGGCGCCCGGGAACCACTCGGCCCCCGGCATCGAGGCATCGCCCAGGACGCTCGAGGGCTCGGTCGAGAACCGGATGTCGAAGTACTCGACGATCGACCCCCAGAACGCCTCGAGGTCGTCCACCGACCACTGCCAAAGCGACGCGTAGTCGTCGAACTCGAGCCCTCGGGTCTCCGACAGCCATCGCTGGTAGCGGGTCAACAGAGAGCGCTCGATCCTCTCGGCGGGAGGCTTCCAGAGGATCTCGGGCTCCGCCATCGGCCCAGTATCGCGCAAAATCCCGCGCATGCCCGAGGTCAAAGCGCCGTTCGCGGGAACCGTGGTGGCGATCGCTCACGAGCCCGGCGAGCCCGTTCCGGCCGGTTCGGCGCTGATCCTGCTCGAGGCGATGAAGATGGAGCACGAGGTGGTGGCGGAGCAGGGCGGAACGCTCAAGCGCGTCGAGGTGGCGGTGGGCGATGCCGTCGCCGAGGGCCAGCTGCTGGCGGTTCTGGAGCCCGGCGAACCCGGCCAGCGGGTCGACCGCGACGAGGACGGGGAAGCGGGCTCGGACGGCATCCGGCCCGACCTCCAGCAGGTTCTCGACCGCCACGCGCTCGGACTCGACGAGCACCGGCCGGATGCGGTGGCCCGGCGCCGCGAGCGTGGGCGCCGGACCGCGCGGGAGAACCTGGCCGACCTGGTGGACCCGGGGACGTTCGTGGAGTACGGACCGCTGATCTTCGCCGCGCAGGAGAGACGGCGGTCCAAGGACGAGCTGATCCGCCGGACGCCGGCGGACGGGCTGGTCGCCGGCGTGGGCGACGTCGACGGCCACCCCGCCGTGGTCATGTCCTATGACTACACCGTCCTCGCCGGCACCCAGGGGATGCGCAACCACCTCAAGAAGGACCGGCTCTTCGAGGTGGCCGAGCGCCGGCGGCTGCCCGTGGTTCTGTTCGCGGAGGGCGGCGGCGGGCGGCCGGGAGACGTGGACTGGCCGAACGTGGCGGGGCTCGACTGCATGGCGTTTCACCTGTTCGCGCGCCTCAGCGGGCTCACGCCACTGATCGGAATCGCCTCCGGGTACTGCTTCGCCGGCAACGCCGCGCTGCTCGGTTGCTGTGACGTGGTGATCGCCACCGAGGACGCCAGCATCGGGATGGGTGGCCCGGCGATGATCGAAGGTGGCGGACTGGGCGTGTACGAGCCCCAGGAGGTGGGGCCGATCGACGTCCAGTACCCCAACGGCGTCGTGGACCTGCGCGTCGAGGACGACGCCGAGGCGGTCCAGGCGGCCAAGCGCTACATGTCCTTCTTCCACGGCCGGATCGAGCCCGGGTCCCCGCCCGATCAGAACGAGCTGCGCGGTCTGATCCCGACCAACCGCAAGCGCGCCTACGACGTCCGCGCGGTCGTGCGCGTCCTGGCCGACGACGTGCTCGAGCTCCGGCGCGGCTTCGGCCTCGGCATCGTGACCGCGCTGGGGCGTGTGGACGGCCACCCCCTGGGCGTGATCGCCAACGACCCCACCCACCTGGGGGGCGCGATCGACGCCCACGGCGCCGACAAGGCGGCGCGGTTCATGCAGCTGTGCGACGCCTTCGACCTCCCGCTGCTGTTCCTGTGCGACACCCCGGGCTTCATGGTCGGACCGCAGGCCGAGCGCACCGCGACGGTGCGCCACTTCGCCCGGCTGTTCGTGATCGGGTCAAACCTCCAGGTCCCGTTCGGGACGATCGTCCTGCGCAAGGGCTATGGCCTGGGTGCCCAGGCGATGGCGGGCGGCAGCTTCAAGGCGCCGCTGTTCACGGTGGCGTGGCCGACCGCCGAGTTCGGTGGGATGGGCCTCGAGGGAGCGGTCCGGCTCGGGCTGCGCCGCGAGCTCGAGGCGATCCAGGACCCGGGGGCCCGAGAGCGCGCGTTCGAGGACGCGGTCAAGGCCGCTTATGACCGCGGGAGCGCGATCAACATGGCCGCCCACGGCGAGATCGACGACGTGATCGATCCGGCCGACAGCCGGCGCTGGATGGCCACCCTGCTCCACGAGGAACGCCCGCCGCGGGCGACCAAGCGCCGGCCTCACATCGACGCATGGTGAGGACGGCGGCGGCCCGGGCGGGAGTCGTGCCGCGGGCCGCCGCCTGATCCTCGGCTGCGGGTCAGGCAACCCGCTGCGACGAGGCGCACTTCGCCGCAGTCGAGTCGCGTCCAGCGACAGGCCGCAGACGGTGGTCGGAGCGGGGAGTTACCGATGCCACCATCCCGCCGCACCTCTCGGATAACCGGGACGCGTGCTCGACGCAGGGAGACTAAGACTTTTCACATCAGGTTTTCGTAAATGCTCGGGGGCGGCCACCCTCAGCTCCGGACCGTGGAGCCTCCGGCTCCGGTGCGCTGTGGGACGAGCAGGCTCTGGCACGCCCGGCTGGCGCTCTGGAACTTCGGGTCGGTGCGGATGCTCGCCGGGAACACCGGGCCCTTGCCCGAGAAGTTCGGGTTCGGCAGGTTGTAGCCGTGCTGGCGCACGCACGCGACGTAGCTGTTGATCGCCGTGCGCGAGAGGCGGAAGCGCCGGCCGCCGCCCCGGAAGCCGCCGCACGCCTGGATCGCCGCGGCCAGCTTCGGGTTGCGCTGGGCAAGGCCACCTCCGGCGCCGGCACCACCGCCACCGCCACCGAAGAACCCGCCACCGGGGCCGCCGGGGCCGCCGGGGCCGCCGGCACCCGGTCGACGGCTCCCCGGCCGGCGGTTCGGGAGGGTCACGCCGTGCTGGGCGAGGCACTGGCGGAACGCGCTGAAGCGCGCACCCCCCGGCCCACCGCCGGCGCCGCCGGCCCCGCCGGCGCTGCCGGTCGAAGCTGCCGCGGAGGGCGTCTTCGAGGTGGTCGAGCTGCTCGACCCGCAGGCTGCGATCAAGCAGCCGGTCAGGAGCACCGTGCAGAGCAGCGGTGCTCGTCGCATGAGGGTGGTCATTTCCTGGATCCTTTCTTTGCGTTCACATCAGCCGCCGGAACCGAAGAGCGAGCCGACGGCCGAGCTCGCGCTGCCCGAGCCTGAGCCTGAGCTGCCGCCCGCACCACCGCCCAGCGCGCTCGCGCGCGCACCGGTGTCGCTGACCGTCGTCGCCTGCATCGTTCCGTCGGAGTTCTTGAGCCCCTGAATGAGGACCCCGTCGCCGGGGTGCACGGATTTGGGGGACACGCCGACGCTCTTGGTCACCTTGGTCACCGAGTAGAGCGTGACCTTGATCGTGTTGCCCGAGACGTCGGTCACGTAGAGCGAGTTGCCGCTGACCGAGCTGACGGTGCCAAACGAGCTGTTGGCCCCGCCGGCGCCCCCGAGCAGCCTGGCGAATCCACCCCCACCGCCGCCGCCGAAGCCGGACCGCGCCCCGGCGGCCCCGGCAGACCCGGCGGCCCCGGCACCGCTGGCCCCGGCAGCCCCGGCCCCCCGCGCGCCTAGAGCGCCCGCAGCCCCGCCACCGCCGGCGCCCGCGAACAGGGATGCCCGGCTCGACGTGCTGCTCGAAAGCTGGCCCTTCTCGACCCGCACCCCGACGTAGAAGCCCACCACCCCGAGCAGCACCGCGAACAGCAGCGCGCTGGCGCGGGTGAACAGCTGGCGGCGCGGCCGCCCCGGGAGTGCCGTGCGCTCGTCCTCGTAGCCGTCGTCCCACTCCTCCTCAGGCCGGTCATAGGGGATTGCGCTCATCGCGTCCTCTCTGAATCACTCGAAGCGCAGCGCTTCGATCGGTCGTAGGGCGGCCGCCCGCCCAGCGGGATAGGTCCCGAAGAAAAGTCCGGTGAGCACCGCCGCGCCGAACGCCAGCGCGATCGAGTACGGCGCGATCACGGGCTGAACGCCGGCGATCTTGAACTGGCTGCCGACGACGCCGGCCACCACTCCGGCCAGGCCGCCGAACAGCGACACCAGCACCGCCTCGACGAGGAACTGGACCAGGATGTCGCTGCGCCGGGCGCCCACCGCCTTGCGGATCCCGATCTCCCGGGTTCGCTCGGTGACCGAGACGAGCATGATGTTCATCACCCCGATCCCGCCCACCAGCAGGGAGATCGCCGCCACCTCGCCGAGCAGCGTGGTGAAGACCTTGCTGCTGGCCGTCGAGGTCTGGAGGATCGAGCTCTGGTTGATGACGTTGAAGTTGCTCGTCGTGCCCGTGGCCGGGTTCGGCGGGTTCAACGCGTTCAGGATGTTGGTCACCTCGATCTGGGCCGCCCCCAGCGCCTGGCGCGACCGCGCCTGGACGATGATCTGGTTGATGCTCCCGTAGCCGGTCAAGGTGTCCTGGACCGCGGTCAGCGGGGCGATCACGACGTCGTCCTGGTTCTGGGCGCCGCTGGCGCCCTTCGAGTTGGTGACGCCGACCACCTGGTAGTTCGTGCCGTTGACCTGCATCGTCTGCCCGACTGGGTCCTCGCCCCCGAACAGCTCGCTGACCACCGTCGGACCGATCACCGCCACGCGGTTGTGGCTCTGCTCGTCGGCCCCGGTGAACCACGCTCCCGAGGCCAGGCTGTAGCTGCGGGCCTGCTCATAGCTGGGCGTCGTCCCCACGAACGACGAGGGCGTGTACGTGGTGTCTCCATAAGTGAGCGTCACGCCGGGCGCCGTGGCCACGGGCGAGACGCTGAGCACGTCCGGGGCTTGGAAGGGGTTCTGCAGCGCGCTCGAGTCGGCCAGCGTGAGCTCGGTGCTGCTCGTCTGAAGGCGCCGCAGGCCGCCGAGGATCGGGCCCGTCGTGACCAGCAGCACGTTTGATCCCAGCGCGTCGATCTGGTTCTCCACCGCGGTGGAGGAGCCGGTGCCCACCGCGATCAGCACGATCACCGAGCCCACCCCGATCATCAACCCGAGAATCGTCAGCCCCGAGCGCAGCTTGTTCGCAACCAGCCCGGCGAACGCAACGCGGACGATCTCGGTCATCGCGGCGTCTCCGAGGAGGACATTTGCTCGTCGGCCACGATCTGCCCGTCGCTGATCCGGATCATCCGCCGCGCGTGCGCGGCGACCTCCTGCTCGTGCGTGATGAGGATGATCGTCCGCCCCTGCGCGCTCAACCGGCCGAAGATCCCCATCACCTCGGCCGAGGAGACTGTGTCGAGCGCGCCGGTCGGCTCGTCGGCGAGGATCATCGCCGGATTGGTGACGAGCGCGCGCGCGATCGCCACCCGCTGCTGCTGACCGCCCGACAGCTCCGACGGTTGGTGGTGAACGCGCTCGTTCAGACCCACCTCGGCCAGCGCCCCGAGCGCGCGGGTGCGCCGCTGGACCCGCCCCAGCCCCGCGTACCCCAACGGCAGCTCGACGTTGGCGAGCGCATCCGTGCGCGGGATCAGGTTGAAGCTCTGGAACACGAAACCGATCTCTCGATTGCGCACGTCGGCCAGCGTGTCCTCGTCGATCTTGCGGATGTCGAGGCCGTTCAGCCGGTAGCTGCCGGTGGTCGGCTGGTCGAGGCACCCGAGGATGTTCATCAGCGTGGTCTTGCCGCTCCCCGAGGCGCCGATGATCGCCACATACTCGCCCCGCTCGATCCGCAGGCTCACGCCGCGCAACGCGTGCACGGCGATGTCGCCCACCGCGTAGGTCTTGGTCACCTCGCGCAGGTCGATGACCGGCGCCCGCGAGCGCCCTAAGACGCGCGGACGGCCGCCGGAGGCCTTTGCCATCTGCGCCGGCTCACCCTCACGGCGCGCGCGCAGCGCGCGCTGTGCCCGCATGACCGCGAAGCGCGGCGGGCGGTCCCGGGGGGAGCCCATCAACCGCCTCCCGCACCGGCGCCACCGCCACCGCCGGCGCCAGCGCCGCCGCCGCCGAAGAACGCACGGCCGCCGCCGAAGCCGCCGCCACCGAGCCCTCCGCCCCCGAATCCGCCGCCGCCACCGAGCCCTCCGCCCCCGAATCCGCCGCCGCCTCCGAAGCGGCCACCCCCGAGCGTCCCGCCCGACGGAGTCGTGCTCGAGCTCTGGGTGCTCAGCGCCGGCAGGCTGATCGTCACCACCAACTGTTGGCCCGAGCTAAGGCCACTGACGATCTGGGTGCGGCTGGCGCCACGGAGCCCCACGATCACCTGCGTCTGCACGGTCTTGCCGTTCTGGAGCACGTTGACCGTCCCGAGCGAGCCAGCGCCGGTCACCGCCTGGTTCGGCACCGTGATGCCCTGGGCCTGACCGGTGATCACCGAAGCCGACGCGCTCATGCCCGGCTTGACCCGCGGGTCGGTCTGGTCGAGCGTGAGCGTGGCGTCGTAGCTGACCACGCCGTTGCTCGTGGTTCCCACCGCGGAGATCGAGCTGACGTGGGCGGCCAGCTCCACGCCCGTGAGCGCGTCCATGGTCACGGTCGCCGGCTGCTCGACCGCGACCTTGCTGATGTCCGACTCGCTGAACGCGACGGTCATGGTCAGGGAGCTGGTGTCGACGATCGTGGCGAACGGCGTGCTCGACCCGGAGCCCGAAGAGGAGGACGATGAGCCGGCACCGAGGCTGCCGGCGCTGCCGCTGGTACCGCCGCCGCCCCCCGCGCCACCCGAGCCCGACGAGGACCCGGTACCGCTGCCGGCGCTGCTCGAGGCCGCGCTCGAGCTCCCGGCCGAGACCGGATCGCCGGGCGACAGGCTGGCGAGCGAGACGATCGTGCCGCCCACCGGCGCGTACAGGCTCGTCTTGACCAGTGCCTGCTGGGCGCTGTGGAGGTTCGCCTCGGCGCTGTACACGGCCGCCTCAGCCGAGGCGAGGCTCGAGGGAGACGGCCCGGTGGTGGTCGTGGTAGGAGTGGTCGTGGTACGGGTCGGAGTGGAGCTGGTGGTGGAAGCCGGCTTCGAGCTGGTGCGCGCGGGGGCGCGCGCCGGGACCGTCACGGTGACCGTGCGCGTCGGCGTGGGATTGCTCGGCTTCGGCTTGCTCGGCTTGCGCGTGGCGTTCACGAGCGAGACGAACTCGGTGGCTGGGGCCCCGGAGGTGTGAAGGCTCGCGGTCTGCCCGGACCCGGACCCGGACCCGCCAGACCCCCCGGACCCCCCGGACCCGCCGGACCCCCCGGACCCGGACCCCGACCCGCCGGCGCCGGAGGACGTCGCGGTCCCGTTCTCGACCGCGGTCAGCTGGTCCTCGGCGGCGTTCAGGCTCTCCTGCGCCTGGGACACCGAGAGCTGGGCGCTCGTCGAGTCGAGCGTGGCCAGCAGTTGCCCCTCGTTGACGTGCTGCCCGACCGACACGAACGTCTGCGACAGCGTCCCGCTCGTCTGGAAGTTGACGTTCATGTCGGTTCCGGCCTGGACGTTGCCGGTCCCGGTGACGGTCGATTGCACCACGCCGTCCGCGGCCGTCACGACCTCGCGCGCGGTGCGCGCGGAGCTCCCGGGCGGCCCGATCTCGGTCGCGGCCAGAACCGCAACGGCGATCGCCACCAACCCGAGTAGGTACAGATGCCAGGGCCGACCGGGCTTGTCTCGTCGCATCATGAGTCGCTGCCGCGTCCCGCGGCGCGACTCGTTGTAGCGAGGCCGGCGTCAGCTTCGCGTAAGCGCGCCCGACCTTTGCGAAAGTGCAACATTGCCGGGCACGGAAAGTGCCGGAAGATCGACGGTCACCTCGAGGCCTCCCGCCTCGGGCGCGCTCACCGTCACGGTCCCGCCGTGGGCCTCGATCACTGAGCGGACGATCGACAGACCCAGGCCGAACCCGCCACCGTCACGAGAGAGCCGCCGGAACGGCTCGGTGAGCGTCGCGGCCTGGGCCGGATCGATCACCGGGCCGCCGTTGGCGACCACGAGCACGGCCCGCCCGCCTCGCGTCGTGGTGGAGACGTTCAGGTAGCCGTCGGGGACGTTGTGGCGGATCCCGTTCTCGAGCAGGTTGGCGATCATCCGCTCGATCAGCTCGGGCTGGCCACTGGTCCAAGCGGGAGCCAGGGCGTCGCGCATCCGCACCCCGGCCTGGACGGCCCGGGCGTGCAGGTCGGTCACGCAGTCCGCCGCCAGCGAAGCGATGTCGACCGGCTCCCCGCGGCCGCTCGCGGCCTCGCTGCGAGCCAGGAACAGCAGCCCGTCGATCAGTCGCTCGCAACGGTCGATCGTCTCGCGCACGGCCTCCCCCATCGCCCGAAGCTCGTCCGCCGGCGCGTCCGGGTCCGCCAGCGCCACATCCACCTCGGTCCGCATGATCGCCAGCGGGGTGCGGAGCTCGTGCGAGGCGTTGGCGACGAAGTGGCGCTGGCTGGCAAAGGCGCCGTCCAGGCGGCCGAGCATCCCGTCGAACGTGTCGGCCAGCTCCTTGAGCTCGTCCGCCGGCCCGCTCAGGGCGATCCGCTCACCCAGGTTCTCGCCCGAGACCCGCCGCGCGGTCGCGGTGATGTCCCGCAGCGGGCGGAGCGCGCGCCCGGCCAACAGCCACCCGGCGGCCACCGAGACCATCGTCATCGCCCCGAGCGCCAGCAGGTACTCGAACAGCAGCCGGTGCAGCTCCTGGGCGCGCAGCTGCGCTCGAAGCGCCTCGATCACTCCTCCGCCCGGCGAGCCACCCAGAAACGGACGAGGGAACGGCGGGCGCAGGCCCAGCCGCTGGAGCTCCTGGCGGAAGTTGCCCAGGCCCCCGTTCAGGTTGTGGCGGACGAGCTCGTAGCCGATCGTCAGCAGCACCGCCCCCGAGACCAGGAACACCAGGCCGTACAGCACGGTCAGGCGCAGGCGGACGGTCGGCGCGGGAAGGCGCATCACACCATTCTGTAGCCCACGCCGATCACCGTATCCACCACCTGCGGTTCGCCGAGCTTCCGGCGCAGGGTCATGATCGTCATCCGCACCACGTTGGTGAACGGGTCGGTCTGCTCGTCCCATACCCGCTCGAGCAGCTCCTCGGCCGACACGGCGGCGCCCTCAGCCGCCATCAGCACCTCGAGCACCGCGAACTCCTTGCGGGTCAGCTCGACTCCCCGCCCGCCGCGGTCGACCAGGCGCCGGGCCGGATCGAGCTCGATGTCGCCGTGAGTGAGCACGGGCGGCCGGCTCGGCGTCGAGCGCCGCGCGAGCGCGCGGATGCGCGCCACCAGCTCCACGAAGCGAAACGGCTTGGCCAGGTAGTCGTCGGCGCCCAGCGAGAGCCCCTCGACCAGGTCCTCGAGGCTCCCCGCTGCGGTCAGCATCAGGATCCCGGTCTCGGGCCGCTCCCCGCGCACGGTCCGGCACACCTCGTCGCCGTGCAGGCCCGGGAGGTCACGATCGAGCACGACGACGTCATAACGGATGACCCGGGCCTTGACCAGCGCGTCGGTGCCGTCGGGCGCGAGGTCGACCGCCATCCCCTCGCGGCGCAGGCCCCGCGCGATCGCATCGGCCAGCCGATGCTCGTCTTCTGCGATCAGGACTCGCACGTTTCCAGCATGACTGCGGGCACATAAGAACGGCGTAAGACAGCTACATTCCGCATCTCCTGAACGTCCGTGTTCAGGATTACACCATCCGACGTCACATCATCTAGTGCTACCTTAGGACCTATGTCACCCCAGCAAAATTTCGCCGAACGCGGCATGGCCGTGGGGCTGAAGGCGATCAACGCGCTGGCCGGCTCCGATCTGATCGACCGGTTCGGCCTCCGCCAGCCCACCGAGCGCTTCCTCCATGGCGCCTCCAGGACGACCATGCGCACCGCCGCGCGCGCCGGCCGAACTTTCGCGGCCGCCCAGAAGCTGTCCAAGCCGGCCCGCCAGCCCAAAGCCGGCCGCCGGGACCTGTTCGACCTGACCCCGAGCGACGAGCAGCAGATGCTCCGCGAGTCGGTGCGCGAGTTCGCGCTCGACAAGCTCCGCCCGGCCGCGGCCGCCGCCGACGATGCGTGCGCCACCCCGCCCGAGCTGCTCGAGCAGTCCAACGAGCTCGGTCTGTCCATGGTCGGCGTGCCCGAGGCGCTCGGCGGCGTGATCGAGCAGCGCACCGCGGTCACCTCGGTCCTGCTCTCAGAGGCCCTGGCCCAGGGCGACATGGGAATCGCCGTGGCCTGCCTGGCGCCCTCGGCCGTGGCCAGCGCGATCAGCCTGTGGGGCGACGGCGACCAGCAGGCGACCTACCTGCCCGAGTTCGTGGGCGAGAACGTCCCCGCGGCCGCGCTCGCCGTCCAGGAGCCGCGCCCGCTGTTCAACCCGTTCGAGCTCCAGACGACGGCCCGCCACGCCAACGGCGGCTACGTGCTCGACGGCGTGAAGGCGCTCGTCCCCCGGGCCGCCGACGCCGAGCTGTTCGTGATCGCGGCCGAGCTCGAAGGCCAGGGCCCGGCCCTGTTCATTGTCGAGTCCAAGACGCACGGCGTCTCGATAGAGCCCGAGCCGGCCATGGGCCTGAGGGCCGCCGGCACCGGCCGGCTCATCCTGAGCGACGCCGAGCTTCCCGCCGGCGCACTGCTCGGCGAGGCCGACCGCGCCGTGTACGAGGAGTGCATCCAGCTCGGGCGCCTGGGCTGGTGCGCGGTCGCCGTCGGCGTCGGCCAGGCCGTGCTCGACTACGTCAAGGACTACGTCAACGAGCGCACCGCGTTCGGGGAGCCGATCTCCCACCGCCAGGCCGTCGCTTTCTCCGTGGCCAACATCGCGATCGAGCTCGAGGGCATGCGCCTGGCCACCTACCGCGCGGCCAGCCGCGTCGACCAGGACCTGCCGTTTTCGCGCGAGGTCGCCCTGGCCCGCCGGCTGTGCGCCGAGCGCGGGATGGCGATCGGCTCCGACGGCGTCCAGCTGCTCGGCGGCCACGGCTATGTCAAGGAGCACCCGGTCGAGCGCTGGTATCGCGACCTGCGAGCCGCCGGGCTCATGGAAGGAGCGCTGATCGCCTGATGATCAACCTCGAGGTACCGAAGAAGTTCGACGGTCTCGTGGGCCAGGCCCACCAGGTCGCCACCGAGATCTTCCGTCCCAACTCCCGCAAGTACGACCTGGCCGAGCATGCCTATCCCAAGGAGCTCGACATGCTCGCCGCCGTGATCGACGGCATGAACGAGTCGGGCGCGCTCGATGGCGCGGGCGCCGGCGCGGTCGGCGGCGGCACCAACGGCGCGAAGGCCTCGTCCGACGACGGCGGCAACCGCAACGGCTCGAACATGGCCAGCCTGCTCGGCCTGACCGAGCTGTGCTGGGGCGACGTGGGGCTGCTCTTGACGATGCCTCGCCAGGGCCTCGGCCAGGCCGCGATCGCCGCGGTGGCCGACGAGGAGCAGCTGAGGCGCTTCGGCGGCAAGTGGGCCGCGATGGCCATCACCGAGCCCGAGGCCGGCTCCGACTCCGCCTCGATCCGCACCACCGCCGTGTACGACGAGGAAAACGACGAATACGTGCTGAACGGCGAGAAGATCTTCGTCACCTCCGGCGACCGGGCCGAGCTGATCGTGGTCTGGGCCACGCTCGACCGCAGCCAGGGCCGTGCGGCGATCAAGTCGTTCGTGGTCGAGCGCGACAACCCCGGGCTGAAGCTCGACCGGCTGGAGCACAAGCTCGGCATCCGAGCCTCGGACACCGCGAACTTCGTGCTCGCGGACTGCCGCATCCCGAAGGAGAACCTGTTGGGGAGCGCCGAGATCGCGCCCAAGGGCGGGTTCGCGGGCGTGATGCAGACGTTCGACAACACCCGGCCGCTGGTGGCCGGGATGGCCATCGGCGTCGCCCGGGCCTGCCTGGAGCGCGCGCGCGAGCTGCTCGAGGAGGCCGGGATCGAGATCGACTACGACCTCCCGCCCCACCTCCAGAGCGCGGCCGCCTCGGAGTTCATCGCGATGGAGTCCGATTGGGAGGCCGCGCGCCTGCTCACCCTCCAGGCGGCCTGGATGGCCGACAACCGCAAGCCGAACTCGCTCCAGGCCTCGATGGCCAAGGCCAAGGCCGGGCGCGTGGGCACCGACATCGCGCTTCGCTGTGTGGCGCTGGCCGGCAGCGTCGGCTACGCCGAGGGCGACCTGCTCGAGAAGTGGGCCCGCGACGTCAAGATCCTCGACATCTTCGAGGGCACCCAGCAGATCCAGCTGCTGATCATCTCGCGCCTGCTCCTGGGCAAGACCTCAGCCGAGTTGAAGTAATTGGGGCCGGGCTCCGCCCGGCATCCCTGGGGCCGGTTCCGCGCCGCATCCATGCGGCGCGGGCCGCAGCCTCACCCTGTGAAGCTCGGCGCCGGCCTCGGCTTCGGGTGGGTCGCCGGCCGGCGATGCCCGCGTCCCCGGCTCGCCGGCGCCGGGATCTTCGCCCCGTCGCGCAGCGAGACGATCCCGCCGAGCGTGCCCACGTACTCGATCCCGGCCGGGCTGATCGCGATCCCCGAGTAGTTGTTGTTGTAGCCCGGGCCGTTGCCGGCCAGGATCTTGTAGACGACGCGGCCGGTCCGGAAGTCGAGGGCTGTCCAGTACCAGGGTGAGGCCGGGCCGGGGGCGTATGAGTAGGTGTAGGTCAGCCCGTTGGCGAGCGAGAGCTTCGAGACCACGCTCGGGACGCGCACGGTCGTGTTGGTCCAGACCACGCGACAGCCTTTGATGTCGACCCGCGCGAATCCGGGCGCCGAGGACTGCGTGCCTGCGGCATTGAGCGGGTTCGTGTACCCGTAGTTGTTCTCGATCAGGTAGGAGTCGCCGGCCGCGATCATCGCGTTCTCGTCGGCGCTCTGGCCCCGCTCGAACACCGGCACGCGGCACACCTGGTGGCCGTCGCTGGTGCGGTAGATGACCACATCGGTCGGGTCGGCGTTGTCGTCGATCCCCACGTACTGGCCCGAGACCACCGGAGTGGTGCCGGTCCCCGCATCGAGCTGGCCGGGCTTTGACACGCCGTTGTTCGGATACGTGACCGACCAGCTGATCTGCGGCACGCCACCCGGACCGGCCACGAACCGGTAGAGCTTCTGGTTGGTCGGGATGTAAACGCCGCCGCTCGAGTCGGAGGCCAGCGACTTGGTGATCTCCCCGGTCGTTCCGCTGCCCAGGCGGATCACGTGCACGGCGCCGGTGGCGAAGTCGAGCGTGCCCACCACGCCGTCCTGGCGGGCGGTGAACCACAACAATCCGTGCGAGTCGGGGATCTGCGAGGTGAACTCTTCGTTCGCGGTGAGGACGGCGCTCAGGTCGTAGTCGTGCACGAGCGTGAAGCCGTTTCCAGTACTCTCTCCGATCACGTATATGTGCCGGGTCGTCGTCCCGGTCACCACCTCGTCGTGGTTGTCGAGGTAGAAGTAGCCGCCGTTCTCGAAGTCCTGGAAGAAGTTGGGGTTGAGCAGCACGTCCTCAGGCGTGCGCGGGGGCAGCGGGAACGTGGCCAGGGTGGCGAGCGTGTTCGGGTCGAACATGTACAGAGTCGGGCCGGTGAGCGCGATGCAGATCGAGATGACGCGGCCGCGGCTGTCGAACGTGATCGACCCGCAGTCGTGTCCGGGGGCCAGGTAGTTCGAGGCCTCCTGCGGCTTATAGCCGAGCGGGCCGCCGTACGCGTAGGTGTCGCTCTGCCACTCGTCGTCGTGGATCTCCGAGCGCCCGCCCAGCTCCATGAACGGGTTCTGCGGCACGCGCGCGACGCCCCGGATCGGATCGGGCCGGGCGAAGTGGCCGATGTAGGTGGGCGCCGGCGGAGGGCCGTTGGTGCTCGGGATCGGCATGGCCACCGCGCTCGCCGGGACGAGCAGGAGCGCGGCGAGCGCGCCGGCGAGCCACGTGCTCACGAGCAGTACGCCTTCGCCACCGCGCGCCATCCCGCGAAGTACCGACCGGCCGGGTAGTACGCGCCCATGCCGGCTCTCTCCGAGCCGTAGGCCACATTCTGAATCGCCTGTCGGAACGACCCGGCGGGGAGCATCTGGCGGTAGAGGACGACGCCCTGGGGCTGGGGTCCCCATGGGATCCAGGTAGACACGCGTGCGCACCGGCGGCGGGCCGCCGCGGGCCACGCGCCAGGCGGCGAGATGACGATCGTGTACTCGCCGCGGCGCCGGCGGACCTGGTCATCGCGTGCGCAGGCCACGTAGCGCTCGCTGAACGGGTCGTTCTGGCAGAAGGACCAGTAGCGCAGCTGCACCCCGCCGGGCATCACGCGCGCGTCCGGGTAGGTCGCCGCGAACGTCGGCGCGCGGCCGTGGAAGACCACGATCGGCCCGAACCCGCGGCTGATGAACGAGTACACGTAGGAGTTGTCGAGGTTGGAGAGAAAGCCGCCGCTCCCGAAGCTCCCGCACGGGTTCGGCCCGCCCTGGGGCACCTGGTCGCCGAACGCGTTACCGAACAGCAGGTCGGCGCCGGACTGGCAGAGGTTGGTGAACTTGTGCCAGTCGGGCGGGTTGCGGCCGGGGAGCGGGCCGCCGGGGATCGGTCCCTCCTGGCCGGCGTAGGCGCCGGTGAGGAGCGACTGGGTCGGCTTCTCGAGGCCCTGGCACGGTGAGGCCAGGGCGGTCAACGGCAGAGGGAGGGCGCCCGTCGGCTCCCAGCTCACCTGGGGCAGGCCCACGCCGCCGGTGACGTCCCGGCCACGGTCGGGCACGTACAAGCGCAGCGTGAACACGCCGGTCGGGTGCTGGCTCGGGTCGACGTAGATCGTGTTCGGCCCGGGGTGGTCGTTGGCGCTGAAGGTGATGAACAGCGTGTAGTGGCGCCGCGCCGCGGGCGTGTCGCGCCGGGCGCCGGGCAGGAACGGGTTGGCGCTGCCGGGATCCGGCGTGAGCTGGTAGTCGGAGAGTTTCGCGAACGGGCGCAGGATCGGGTCGTACACGTTCCACGACGTGTAGCGCGCGTACGGGAAGAGCCCGTCGATCCGGATCCGCGTCCCCGGCAACGCGGTATACGACGCCGACCAGTACTGCGCCGAGCTGTCCGGGTAGAGCACGTTGACCGTGTCCGGGTCGAACCGGGTCGCGGTCAGCTGGCAGGTCTCGTCTACGCCGGTCGCCCGTGCACCGACCGGAACCGCGAGCGCGGCCAGCAACACCATCGCGAGCACGACCCGACGCATCCTTGGCACCCGAGTGCGGTCATACCCGGGCCGCTTCGCGCTTAAGCACCTCCCAGGCGCGGCGCACGTCGTCCACGGTCGTGCGCACGTTGCCCACCGCCAGACGGAGCACGTAGCGGCCGTTCAGCACGGTGCCCGAGATGAAGATCTCACCGGTTGCGTTGACGCGCTGGGCCAGTTCGCGGTTAGCCTCGTCGGAGGCCTTCAGCCGGAAGCACACGACCGAGAACGGTCGCGGCGCGCACAGCTCCCACCCGGACTCGTCCGCCACCCACGCCTCGAACCGGGCCGCACACTCGACACCCCGCCGGATGTGGTCCTGTAGCCCGGTCCGCCCGTAGCAGCGAAGCACCGCCCACAGCTTCAGCGCGCGGAACCGCCGGCCCAGCGCCGGGCCGTACTCCGAGAGCGACAGCGCGTCTTCGGCGTCCGGGGTGCGCAGGTACTCGGGTACCACGCTGAACGCCGCCCGCAGGTCCTCGGGGCGGCTCGTCCACAGCAGCGAGCAGTCCATCGGCGTGAGCATCCACTTGTGCGCGTTGACCACCACCGAGTCCGCACGCTCCACCCCCTCGAACGCCCATCGATGCTCCGGGCACACCATCGCTGCGCCGGCATACGCCGCGTCCACGTGCAACCACGCGCCGTCCCGCTCGGCCACCTCCGCCACCGCCCCCACCGGATCCACGGCAGTCGACGCAGTCGTACCGACAGTAGCCACGATAACGGCGGCATCGGCCAGATCCCCCAACCGGCGCACGTCCATCCGGAGCTCGCGGTCGCACGGAATCTTGCGCAGCCGCATCCCGAGCATCCGCGCCGCCTTCTCGACCGACGAGTGGGCCTGCTCGGAGCAGACGATGACATCACGCCCCGTCGCCTCGCGCGCCGCGATGATCGCGGCCAGCGTCGAGGTCGAGGCGCTGTCCTCGATGTGGCCGTGCCACTCCGCCGGCAGCCCGAGCAGCTGGGCGGTCCAGTCGAGCACCAGGCTCTCGAGCTCGGTGGCGGCCGGGGCGGCGCGCCACAGGATCGCCACCGAGTTCAGCGTGGCCGCAAGCAGCTCGGCCAGGATCGCCGGCTCGGCCGCGCTCGTGGCGAAGTAGGCGAAGTAGCGTGGGTGCTGCCAGTGCGTGACGCCGGGGAGCAGGATCTCGTCGAGGTCCCGGAGCACGGCCGAGAACGGCTCGGGCTCCTCCGGCGGGCTGACCGGAAGCCTGCTGCGAATATCGCCGGGCGCGACCTGGGCCAGCACCGGGAGCTCCGAGACGCGCTCCAGGTAGCGGGCGGCCCACTCGAGCGCCGCCTGCCCGTCGTCACGCAGCGAAGTCGTAACGCACCCCGGTGAGCTCCTCGGACACCTCCCAAAGCCGTCGCCAGGCGTCTTCGTCGTAGGCCTTGCCGGCGGCGCTGACGACCTTCGGGTGGCCGCCCTGCTCCATGAAGCCGTCCGGGCCGACGAACGTCCCGCCGGGCAGATCGGGCACGGTGGCCGCGTACAGCGCGGGGAGCGCGCCCATGTCGGCGCTCTGGCCCACCAGCGGATTGATGACCCGCATGATCATCTGCTCATACCAGGCCGGCGAGGCGAACTGGAGGTTGGTGCGCGCGTAGCCCGGGTGGGCGATCATGCTCTCGAGCGCGGTCCCCGCCGCGCTGGCGCGCCGCTGGAGCTCGAAGCCGAACATCAGGTTGGCAAGCTTGGACTGCCCGTAGGCCAGCCAGTTGATATAGCGCCGCTCGCCCTGGAGGTCGTCGAAGTTGATCTTCCCGATCCGATGCGCGCCGCTCGATTGCGTGACGACCCGGGACGAAGGCGCCTCGAGCAGCCGGGGCAGAAGCAGGCCGGTCAGCGCGAAGTGCCCTAGATGGTTGGTCCCGAACTGGCTCTCGAATCCATCCTTGGTCGTGCGCCGGGGCGGGGCCATGATGCCCGCGTTGTTGACGAGCAGGTGCAGCGGCCCCTGGTGGCCTTCCGCGAACGCCCGCACGGACGCGAGGTCGCTCAGGTCTAGCTCGCGCAGCTCGAGCCGGGCCTCCGGAGCCTGCTCGCGCACCTGGGAAATCGCCTTCTCACCCTTTTGGAGGTTGCGCACGGCCATGATCACGGTGGCGCCGGCCCGCGCCAGCTCCCGGGCGATCGCGGCGCCGAGCCCGCTGTTGGCGCCGGTGACGATCGCGGTCTTACCGGTCTGGTCGGGCATCTCGGCCGCGGTCCACTTATCCGCCATCGGTCCTCCTCGCCACCGAGTCCGAATACGCCTTGGGACGGAACCGCAGCACCGGGTCGCGCGAGAGCTCGATCCCGTCGGTCACGCGCCCCGGATCGAACACCAGGACGTCGCCGCCGGTCTCCCGGCCGGTCTCCAGCGCGGTGAGCTCGAGCGTGCCGGCTCGCACGCGCGGACGCGTGCTCGGCCAGTCGGCCATCGGATCGTCGGGGTCGTCATCGGCCTCCGCCAGCTGGAGCTCGAGCGTGAAGCGGACGGGTAGGCGCTGGCGGATGTCGTCCTGGAGATAGTCGCGCCCGCGCCGCCGAGCCACCAGCGGGCTCAGCCGCTTGTCGCCGAGCTCAGGCCTGAACGTGTAGCGGACGTAGCGCGAGACTCCGTCTGCGGCGATCAACCGGTAAGCGTGGTTGGCGTAGTAGTTGCAGGTGGCATAGCTCACGGGCGGGCGAAGCGCCGGCAGCCCGCTGAGAACGCGTGAGATCGCGTCCGGATGCCGAGCAAGGAACCGCGGGAACTGCCAGGTGGCGGCGAGCCCGGGCTTGCCGGCGCGCAGCAACTCGACGAACGCGTCCGGCGTGCGCACCGGAAACCGCGGCACGGTCTGGGCGACGATGTCCGTGCGCGCGCCGCCCGGCAGGTAGAACTTCACCGCCAGCCCGCGCACGTCCGGCACGTAGTCGGGGCTGTGCGGGTTACCCCCGCCGTTGGACACCCTGGCCGTGACTGGAATCGGATCGCCCTGCATGTGCGCGGCCCGCGTCAGCGCGGCCGCATCGGGCGTGGCCGTGAAGGTGCCCTTGAGCAGAGTGCCCTTGGCGTGCAGTGCGCGGTAGCCGGGGTGGCGCCCGAACACGTAGTTGGCGGCGTCGATCGCCTCCTGCGGGCTGATCGTCATTGCTCGAGCACGCGGAACTCGATGCCGGCGCCCTGGAGGCGATCGATGAGCGGCTGGCCCATAGCCACCGCCGGAGTGAGTTGGCCGGCGCGCTCGGGCAGGTCGTCCCGGGCCAGGCACATCGCGGCTTCCGCGATCATCTTCGAGGTCTCGCCGTAGCCCGGATCGCCGCCGCGCACCTCGGTCGCGAGCGTCTGGCCGTCGGCGCGGGCGCGGAAGCGGACCCGGAACCAGTTCTTCTCGCGCTCGTCGCGGCTGGGCCCGGCGCCGGAGGGCTTCAGCTTGAGCAGCGCATCGCGGGCCGGCGGCAGCTGGGCCAGGGCCATGACCGTGCCGGCGCCGATACCGAGCGCCGGGATCAGCGCCGGGTTGCCGACGACGATGTAGTGGCTGTAGGTGAACTCGGGGCCGTAGCGGTCGAGCGCGCGGGCGGACCGCAGAACCGTCTGGGGGTCGATCGAGGGGAACGGAACGACCCAGCCACCCGCCAGGCCGTCGCGGTGCGGGAGGCCTCGGTCTCCCTTCACCTTGCGGCCGGTCGGGCGCTCCTCGCGGCTGCCCCGCTCGCGCGCCGCCGAGACCATGTGCCTCAGGCGGCTGAACGCGGTGATTGTTGAGGCGTAGGTCCCGCCGGAGAACGCGCCGCTCGCCCGCATGAAGCCCTCGAGCGTGATCGGCGTGTCTTCGGGAAGCTGCTGGACGGTGTACAGCGCGCCGAGGTCGTACGGGATCGAGTCAAAGCCACACGAGTGGACGATCCGGGCACCGTTGCGGCGGGCCTCGTCGTGGTAGTTCAGCCACATCCGGTCCACGAACTCCGGCTCGCCGGTCAGATCGACGTAGTCGGTACCGGCGGCAGCGCACGCGGCCACCAGCGGCTCGCCGTAGTTGAGATATGGCCCCACCGTAGTAATGACCACCTTGGTCTGCTCGGCCAGCGCGCGGAGCGAGCTCTCGTCGGTGCTGTCGGCCTGAACAACGCCGGGGTCGGCGCCCTCCAGCTTCCCCCGGACGTCGTCGAGCTTCTGCTCGTTGCGCCCCGCGATCGCCCAGCGAAGGTCGGGCGGGGCGTTGGCGGCCAGGTACTCGGCGGTCAGGGCCCCGGTGAACCCGGTGGCGCCGAACAGGACGATGTCGTACTCGCGCTCAGCCATCTGATCCGATCCCGCGGGCGGTGTCCAATGCGGTGAGGGGGTCGGCGCCTGCCCGGGCGGCGACCCAGCAGGCCACGGGGGCCGCCACCCGCTCCGAGGAGTGCGCGGCCTCGCCCGCCAGGTCGAGCAGGACCTTGAACTCGTCGGTGGTCGGAGGAGCGGTTCCGAGGCGCTGCGCGAACGCGTCGATCCATTCGCGGGCGTTCATCGGCGCGGGACTCTAGACCCATGGGGCCGTGGCATGATGCCCGCTTCCCGAATTCAGACGAAAGGCAGGCCCCACATGGCAGTTCTCGACGACAAGGTGGCGATCGTCACGGGCTCGGCCCGCGGCATCGGCCGCGCCACCGCCGAGCTCCTCTCCGAGCACGGCGCGAAGGTGCTGATCAACGATCTCGACGGCGATGTGGCCGAGCAGACGGCGTCAGAGATCCAGGGCGAGACGGCCGTGTTCGCGGGTGACCTGACCCGGGAGGGCGTGTGTGACCAGCTGGTCGGAGACGTCATCGACCGGTGGGGCAGGGTCGACATCCTGGTCAACAACGCCGGCTACACGCTCGACGCCCCGATCCACAAGATGAGCGACGACTGGTTCCAGCGGATGCTCGACATCCATACGGTCGTCCCGTTCCGGATGTGCCGCGCGGTGGCGCCGCACATGCGCGAGCCGGCCAAGCAGGAGCGCGAAGAGGGCCGAGAGGTGTTCCGGAAGATCGTCAACGTGTCGTCGATCTCCGGCACCATGGGCAACGCCGGCCAGGCCAACTATTCCTCGGGCAAGTCGGCGGTCGTCGGGCTGACCAAGACGCTCGCCAAGGAGTGGGGCCAGTTCAAGATCAACGTCAATGCGGTGGCATTCGGCTTCATCGAGACCAGGCTGACCGCGGCCAAGGACGAGGACAACGTGGCCGAGATCGGCGGCCAGAAGGTCCAGCTCGGGATTCCCGAGCAGCTGCGCGGGATGGGCGCGATGCTGATCCCCCTCGGGCGGCCGGGCACGCCGCCGGAGGCCGCGGGCGGGGTCTTCTTCTTGTGCACGCCCTGGTCCAACTACGTCCACGGCCAGGTGCTGAACATCACGGGCGGGCAGTTCAGCGGCATGACCACGTGATGTGCCTCGGATAGTCGTCACGCGGCGAATCCCCGAACCGGGGCTCGACCTGCTGCGCGGCTCGGGCGAGGTGTGGCTCTCGCCGCACGAGCGCCCGCTGAGTGCCGGGGAGCTGCTCGAGGTGGTGCCCGGTGCGGATGCGCTGGTGACGCTGCTGCACGACACGGTCGACGGCGCCGTCCTGGACGCCGCCGGGGATCAGCTGCGCTGCGTGGCCAACGTGGCGGTCGGGTTCGACAACATCGACGTCGCCGCCGCCACCGAGCGCGGCGTGGCGGTGACCAATACGCCCGGCGTGCTGACCGATGCCACCGCCGACCTCACGATGGCGCTGAT
The DNA here is from genome assembly GCA_963818675.1 of uncultured Solirubrobacterales bacterium. Taxonomy (GTDB): domain Bacteria; phylum Actinomycetota; class Thermoleophilia; order Solirubrobacterales; family Solirubrobacteraceae; genus Palsa-465. The sequence continues at coordinate 2,806,549 of CAWFTE010000002.1, read as the reverse complement.
CCTGGCCGTGACCCGCCGGATCGGCGAGGCCGAGCGGCTGGTCCGGGCCGGCGGGACCTGGTCGTGGGACATGTTCTTCATGCTCGGGATGGGGCTGACCGGCAGGACCCTCGGCGTGGTCGGGCTTGGCGGGATCGGGCGGGCGGTGGCGCGCCGGGCGATGGCGTTCGGAATGGGAATCGTGTACTCGAGCCCGCGCCGAGCGCCGGCGGACGTCGAGCGCGACCTCGGGGGCGCGCGCCACCTGCCCTTGGACGAGCTCCTGGCCGCCGCGGACGTGGTCAGCCTGCACTGCCCGCTCACGCCGGAGACTCGGCACCTGATCGACGCCCGCGCACTCGGGCTCATGCGGCGGAGCGCGTTCCTGGTCAACACCGCGCGGGGACCGGTGGTGGACGAGGCTGCGCTCGTCGACGCGCTGACCGCCGGTCAGATCGCCGGCGCCGCGCTCGACGTGTACGAGCGCGAGCCAGACATCCACCCGGGGCTGATCGGGCTCGAGAGCGTCGTGCTGCTTCCGCACCTGGGCTCGGCCACGGTCCAGACGCGCACCGCGATGGCGGAGCTCGCCGCCCAGAACGTGGTCGCGGTGCTGGAGGGCCGGCGCCCACCGACGCCGGTCAATCCCCAGGTGCTCGGCTAGGCGCTCAGCGTTGGAGCTTGTGCGCAGCCTCGTTCAGGCTGCGCCGGCGGCGGGGCTCGCCGTTGCCGCTCTCGCCGGCGGCCGGCCGCTGCGCCGGCTGGTGTCCGTGCCGAATCCCACTCGGCTCCGCCTTCAGTTTCGCCAGCGGACGATGCATCGCATTTCCTTTCTCTGGTCCCATGCCACCACCCTCTACCCACGAGTAGGCATTTCCATTCCGGACGCCCGGCGGGGCGAGATCGTTTCTCATCGGGGCGCGAAATCGCCGCCAGCCGGCCGGTCTCCGATGCGCGACGGCGGCGCCGATGCGTGCACGGAAGGGCTCCGAGCGATGCGCGAATTGCAAATAGATACGCAACATTTGGGGCGTCTCGTCGTTGGTACGGTTTGATTGGACTGAGATGCGCGCCATTGCGGTGACAGAAGGCGGTATTCGCGGGTGAGATGGGGGCCCGGACGATTCCGGCGTGACCGGGGGGCCTTGCTCCGCCCGTCCCGGCGGGCCCACGGCTCACTGCTCGAGCATGGGCTCCGCCCGTCCCGGCGGGCCCAAGACTCACCGCTCGAGCTCGGGCTCGGCCCCTCTCGGGAGGCCCACGGCTCGCCGCTCGAGCTCGGCCGCCCGGCGGCGACCCCGACGCTGTGCTACGCGACCGGCAGCCGGCACTGGTGGCTGTGGTGGCCCTGCCCCGAGTGCGGCGGCGTGCGGCTGCCGCTGCGCGGCACCGCCGGCGGCCGGCCGCCCGTCTATGTCGTGCGCGCCGCAGCCGCGGCGGACCGATGCCCCGGCTGTGAGACGCGGGCGCGCCGGGCCCGCGCCGCCGGCCCGGAGCCCACCGTGTGGTACGACACGCTGCTGCGCGACTGGGTGGTCCAGCTGAGCAACGCTGCGATCCTGCCGCTCGAGCTGCGCTGGTTCGATCTGCCCGAGGCGAAGGTGTACCGCGCCGCCGGGGATCTTGCCTACCTGGGCGACGAGTTCGACCTAGGCAACGACAGCTGATCCGCGCTACAGCCCGAGCGTGCGCGCGATGATCTCGCGCTGGATCTCGCTCGTGCCGCCGTAGATCGTTGTCACCAGACTCGCTCGGACGTGGCGTTCCATGTCGTACTCGGTGGCGTAGCCGTACCCGCCCATCATCTGCATCCCCTCGAGCGCGGTGCGCTTGGCCAGCTCGGTCGCCTTGAGCTTGCAGATCGACGCCTGGCGGGGGTGCAGGACATCCGGGTCGGCGTCGACTCGCGCGGCCAGGTCGTACACGAGCAGCCGGGTGGCCTCGAGCTCGCCCGCGAGATCGGCGAGGCGGTGCTTGAGGGCCTGGAAGCTGCCGACCGTCTGGCCGAACTGCCGGCGCTCCTTGACGTAGGACAGCGTGTCGTCGAAGGCGCGCTGCGCCATCCCGAGCGCCTGCGCGGCGATGATCAGCCGCTCGTTGTTGAGGCCCGCCATCAGCTGCTTCCAGGCGTGGTCCTCGCGGCCCACCATGCGCTCGGCGGGCACGAAGCAGTCGGTGAAGTAGATGTCGTTGACTTCGCGCCCGCCCATCGTCCCGATCGGACGTACCTCCATCCCGTCCGTGCCGGCGGGTACGGACAGCATGCTCAGCCCCTGGTGCTTGTCGGCGTCGACGCGGCTCGTGCGGCACACGAGCAGGATGTGCGCGGCCACGTGCGCGCCGGTGATCCAGGTCTTCTGGCCGTTGATCACGTAGCCGCCGTCCGAGCGCTCGGCCCGGCAGGTCAGGCTGCCCACGTCCGAGCCGGCTCCAGGCTCGGACATCGCGATCGCCTCCACCCGGCCCGCCGCGATCCCGCCGAGGATCTCCTGCTTGAGCTCCTCGGTGGCGAACCGCTCGACCGGCCGGGCCGACATCATGCTGATCGGGAAGAAGCCCATCGGGATCATCCCGCGCGCGAACTCTTCGCACAGCAGGCACATGTCGACCGCACCGCCGCCGGTCCCGCCGTAGCGCTCGGGGATCGCCACCCCGAGCCAGCCCAGCTCGGCGATCCGCGCATAGATCTCGGGGTTGTGCGGCTCCTCGCCGTGATCGGTGAGCGCGTCGCGCTGCTCGCGCGTGCCGCACTCCCGCCGCGCGAAGTCGCGGATCGCTTCGACGAACGCCCGCTGCTCGTCGGTGAGATCGACCATCGAAGCGGCATTGTGTCAGCGCGCGGCGCGCTAGCCTGCGCCACGAGCGAGCATGGCTTCGCTGTTTCCCACGCAGGCAGAGAGCGAGCAGCTGATCGTCGGATCGGACTCGGTCGCGTGGCGGATCGGGAGCGACGCGCGGCTGTACTTCGTGATGCTCTATCCGCTGCTCCTGCAGGTCTCCCACCCCACGGTCGGTGCGGGCGTGCGCGACTACTCGGATTTCGAGCGGCGCCCCTGGCAGCGCCTCCTGCGCACGCTCGACTACGTCAGCCTGCTCGTGTACGGCGGACCGGACGCGATCGCCGCCGGCCGGCGGCTCCGGGCCCTGCACGGACACTTTCGCGGTAACAAGGACGACGGAACGCCGTACCACGCGCTCGAGCCCGAGGCCTACGCCTGGGTCCACGCCACCCTGCTCGAGGCGTACGTCGCCGGTCACGCGCACTTCGGGCTGCGGCTCCCGTCCGCGGACGTCGAGCAGTTCTACCGCGAGTACCGCGGGCTCGGCCGGCTCATCGGCGTGGGCGAGGACGACCTCCCGCCGGACTGGAGTCCCGGGTTCCGCGCCTACTTCGAGCACGCCACCCGGACCGGGCTGGTGCGCACGAGCGCGGTCGACCGGGTGCTGGCAGCCGTCGAGCAGGCGGCCGCTCCCCCGATCCGGCTCCCCAAGGCGCTGTGGCGCGCGATCAGGATCCCGCCTCGCAGGGCGCTCTGGCTGGGCGGGGTGGGGCTGCTCGGGGGCGAGCTGCGCGAGCGGCTCGAGATCCCCTGGAGCCGCAGGGACGAGACCGAGTTCCGCGCACTCGGCGCGGTGTGCCGGGCGGCCACGCCGGTGATGCCGAGCGCCCTGCGCATCACGGGGCCGGCGCAGCTGCGGTGGCGCCGGGAGGCGATCGCCCGCGGGCCGCTCGGAGCCGGGGCCGGTGCCGGGCCCGGACCCGGGGCCGATGGCGGGCTCGGAGCCGCGGCAGTGCCTACAGTCCCGGCATGGTCATCCGCCACGCCGACCCCGCGCGCGACGGTGCCGGCTGCGCCGTCATCTACGCCCCGTATGTCCGCGAGAGCGCGGCGAGCTTCGAGGAACGGGAGCCGAGCGGCGAGGAGCTCTCGCGCCGGATCGAGCTGATCTCTCGCACCCATCCCTGGCTGGTGGCCGACGACGATGGCGAGCTCACCGGCTTCGCCTACGCGACCGCCCACCGTGAGCGCGCGGCGTATCGCTGGGCCGCCGACCTGGCGGTGTACGTGGCGCCCGATAGGCGCGGCGCGGGTATCGGCCGGTCCCTGTACGGGGCCCTGCTGCCGCTGCTGGTCGAGCAGGGCCTGCGGATCGTGTGCGCCGGGATCGCGCTGCCCAACGACGCCAGCGTGGCGCTGCACGAGTCGTTCGGGCTCGAGCCCGTGGGCGTCTATCGCCGGATCGGCTGGAAGGCCGGCGCGTGGCACGACGTCGGGTGGTGGCAGCGGGAGCTGGTCTCGCCGGCGGACGGGGTCTCGCCGGCGGAGGGGGTCTCGCCGGCGGAGGGGGTCTCGCCGGCGGACGGCGTCGGGGGCGGCCCGCCCGAGCCCGGTCCGCCGGCGCGCCTCCCCGAGCCCGGCCCGCCGGCCCGCCTACCCGAGCCGGGAAGGTCCGAGCCCCGCTAGTCCTGCGCGCGCTCGAGCAGCAGCGCCAGCGTCGGGCACACGTCCACCGCCCGTCGGGCCAGCCCCTCGAGCTCGGGCGGGACGTTCGCCTCCTCGAGGATCGGATAGCCCCAGTCGTCGAGCCGGATCAGCTCCGGCAGCAGCTCGGCGCACAGCCCGTGGGCCTCGCACGCGATCGGGTTGACCCGCAGCTGCTGGCGCCGGCTCATCCGCGCGCCCCCGCCAGGCGAGGTCCGACCGGAAGCCGGGCCGGCCGCGCGTTGCAGCGGCCATCACGATGGCGCTCGATCTCGTGCCCGAACACCGTGATCATGCTCTCGACGAACCGAACCGCCCCATCGGGGTGGTGGCATGCTCCCCGCCCCCGGATCTCCGAGGTCCAGCGAAGGACGCGCTCGTGCTCCCCCGGACCCGCTGCGCCGGAGGCCATCGCGCGCGACCGATCGCGCCACCGCGGCCAGCCCGTACACGCACGGCCCGCACTGGCCGGCCGAGGCCGCCGCCAGGTACTCGATCACGCGCGCGCTCTCGTGCAGGCCGCACGAGCTCTGGCCGAGCGCGATCAACACGCCAGACCCCAGCGACGCCCCGATCGAGCGAAGGTCCTCGCGCGCCAGGCGAACCTCCAGGGCGCGTGCGCTGTCGACCCAGGTTCCGAAGTACCCCCCGATCAGGAGCGCCTGGAGCGGCTCGGTGGCGCCGCCGGCGGCCTCCACCAGGTCGATCATCGAGGTGCCGAAGGCCAGCTCGTACACCCCGGGGGCCCGGACCGCGCCCGAGATCGTGACCAGCGCCGAGCCGGGGTCCGCGGCCGTGCCGAGCTCGCGGTACCAGTGCGGCCCGAAGCGCGCGACGAGCGCCACCTGGGCCAGCGTCTCGGGGTTCTGGACCAGCGTGGGCCGGCCCCGGTAGCCGCGCTCGAACGGGCGCGGGGGCACGAACGTGGGGAGCTGCTCGCCGCGGTTCAGGTAGTGCATCACCGCGCTCTCCTCGCCGGCGACGTACCCCTCCGGCGCGGCGTACACCTGGATCGGCAGCTTGTCCTCGCGCACCCGCGCCGCCGCCTCGAGGCTCTGCAGGGACTCGCGCGCGTTCTCGCCCACCTTGACGATCACCTCTTCCGCGCCCACGGCCAGGGCACACAGAACCGCCCCGTCGAGGACCAGATGGGGGAGCCGCGAGAGCAGCAGCGCGTCCTTGGCGCTCGCCGGCTCGGTCTCCGATCCGTTGACCACCACCGCGCTCGGGCGCCCGCGGCCGAGCCCGCGCCGCCGGCGAACGCCACCGCCGGCCGCGCCGGCACTCGCGGCGCCCGCGCCGCCCAACGCACCCGCGCCGCCCGCCACCGCACGCAGCTTGCGAGCGGTGGGAAAGTCCGCTCCCCCCCGCCCGCGCAGGCCGCTCAGCTCGATCGACTCGATCAGCTCGTGACTGCTCGGCCGGGGCAGCGGCCCGTGGATCCGCTCGTGCTCGGCCAGCGTCATCGGCGCGCCCCCGGGATCGATCCCGGCCAGGAGGCGGGGAAGGCCGCGATGCGCGTCGATGCTCATCGAGTCTCGCCTCCCGGCTGCGCGCCGGACAGGGTGCCGGTGACCGTGCCGGCCTGCTCGTCGATGTTGAGGTTCGCCGACAGGTCGAGCGTCGAGCCGCTGTGGTCGGCCACTCGCGCCAGGAACTGCTGGCCCTGAAGCGAGACGACCTTGCCCTGCAGGACCGAGGCCAGGCCCGAGGCCTGCATGTCCACCTGGCTGCCGGTCAGCGACAGCCCGCCGTTGCCGTCGGGCGCCCCGGCCAGGCGCACGCGCAGCTCGCCCTGGGCGCCGCCGGTCACCCGCATCGCCAGATCGAGGATCGCCCCGCCCGGCTCCTGGGTCTGGTTGATCGTGCCGTTGAGCGAGGCCGAGAACGGCACCTTCAAAGTGTCCCCGGCCGGCCGCGGCGCCGGAGCAGGCGACGGTGTCCGGCGCACGACCCTGGCCGCCGGCGCGTGGCTTGCCAGCAGCGTCGCCGGCGTCCCCGCGCGCCGCGCCCAGCCCGGCCGAAGCGGCCCGACCACGGTGAGGATCACGAGCGCCAGCGGGGTGATGATCGCCAGCGCGATGGCGGGTGCCCGCACGCTGGGCTCGGTGGAGCGCCCGATCCGGATCCACACGGCGACCAGCACAGCGGCCAGGCAGACCGCGGTCAGCAGCAGCATCCACGTCGCGGTCGCGTCGCTCCCGGTGCCGATCCCGTGCGCCACCGCGACGGGCCAGGACGCGTACGCGGCCCAGTGCACCGCCCGCCACGCGCGGTATCCGAGCCGGCGGCGGACCAGGCTCGTGATCACCAACGCCAGGAGCAGGTCGAACGAGAGCGCGCCCAGCCCGAGCCACAGGGGCCTGTAGCTGGACCCCAGCGGGATCACCGCGTCCAGCCATCTGATCGGCGCGAACCCATCGAGCACGCTCGTGGCGATGTGCAGGACGAGCACCCCGAGCACGAGCAGCGACAGGTCCCGGTGCAAGGTGTCGATCGCGAACCGCGGCCAGCGTCGCGCGGTGACGCGCAGCGGCCCGAGGATGCCGAGGACCACGACCGCGGTCAAAAGCAGAAGCGAGACGGCGCCGGTGCCCCGGGCGAGATACCAGTAGGCGGTCGGGCCCGCGACGCCGTCAACGAGGCTCATGCCGGGAGGCTCTCCTGCTTGGCGGCTTCGCGTGCCAGGTCATCCCCTTCGGCCGGCCACCCGGCGACGTGCCGCGCCACGCCATCGCTCGAGACGAGGCGGCTGGGCAACCGGAGCCACTCGAGCCACGCCACCGCGCGCTCGCCGCGGATCACCGCCGCGGTGCTGGCGATGTTGGCGTCGAGGCAGCTAGCGGCGCACACGCTCGCCGTCCGCCACGCGCCGAGCGCCGGCTGACCGCTCGCGGGGTCCACGAGATGGTGGGCCTCGCCGCCCCCGGCAACCCGCCAGCGCCGAGCCGTCGTGCTCGACGTGGCCAGTCCGCCGCCGGCCAGCGTGATGAACTGGCCGGGCGCGCTCAGGTCCGAGCGATGGTCGTCGGTCACGCGGATGCGCCACCCCCCGGCCGGCGGCTCGCCGCACATCGCGATGTCGCCCCCGAGCGAGACGAGCACCCCGCATCCGGCTGCGTCATGAGCCCGGGCGGCGGCGCGGTCGGCGGCCAGAGCCTTGGCGGTGGCCCCGAGATCCAGCGTGACGCCGCGGCCCACCCGTACCGTCCGGGCAGCCTGATTGACCTGGACCGTGCGCCACCCGGGGATCGGGGTTGCCCGCACCCGGGGAACGGCCTCGCCCATCAGCGAGAAGTCGCGGTCATAGCCCAGCGCGATCACGGCACCGCCCACCGTGGGGTCGACGTCCCCCTCGGTCACCTCCGCCGCCCGGAGCGCGGCGCTCACGGCCTCGAGCATGAGCGGGCTCACCCGTACCGATTCGCCGGCGGCCGCGTTCACGGCCATCAGCTCGGAGTCCTCGCGGAAGCGGGAGCAGGCGCGGTCGATCTCCGCCACCTCCTGCTCGACGGTCGCGCGGGCGGTGCCCAGCGCGGCCTGGTCGGTCACCGCGACTACCGCGATGCTTCCCAGCGCCGGGAACTGGACCCGGTGCCAGCCGCTCTCCTGCGCTGCTGCCATGTCTGCTTCACGAGCCGCCGGATACGACCGCTCCGCCTCCGCCGCCAGAGTCCGCGGAGGGCGCGGGCTGGACGGGCGCCGGCGCGGGCTGGGGCGCCGGGGCGGGCGCGGACTGGGCCGGCGCGGACTGGGCCGGCGCGGACTGGCCGGACTGGGCCGGCGCCGACTGCGGCGCCTGACCGGCCTGGTCGGAGCCCTGGAGCCCGAGCTGGCTCGGGCTCGCCAGCGGCGGCATCGCGGGCGCTCGGGAGCTCCCGGAGGGAGAAGAGGATGCCGGCGCCGAGGACACGGTTCGCTTGGCTCCGAGCGAGCGGCCCGGCGCCACCGCCGAGACCAGCGCCGCGAATCCCGCGGTCAGCGCCGCCGTCGCGGCAATCGCCCAGCGTCGGGTCCGACCCGTCCGGGCAAGCGCCGCATCGCGCTCGAGTGCGGCCAGCCGCAGGCGTTGAGAGCGTTCTCGCATGGCCAGAGTATTGCCCGTATCGCTAAGAGAACCGTGAGAACTTGCTTTCATTAGCGGCGCTTTAGCTGGCGCCTCCAGCGAGGGCATCACCTGCGTACCCCGGGCAGGGAGACCGTGAACGCGGACCCCTCCACCGACACCCGCCCGCCGTGGCGCTCGGCGATCGCGGCGACGATCGAGAGCCCCAGCCCCGCGCCCGACCGTCCCGCGGCCTCCGGTGCCCGCCAGAACCGTTCGAACAGCCGATCCCTCGTCGCCGGATCCGGTCCGGGCCCCTCGTCGCGCACCGTCAGCAGCACCGACTCCCGGCTCGCCGCGACCGACACCGTGACCCGCCCACCAGCGGGCCCATGCACGAGCCCGTTCTCGATCAGGTTCTCGAGCATCCGAGCCAGCGCGTCGCGCTCGCCTCGCACCGCCGCGCGATCGACCCGGTCGGCCACCACGCGGCCGTCAGGATGCTGCTCGAGCACCCCGGCAACGAGCTCATCCACATCGAGGAGCTCCAGCGACGCCGCCTCAGTACCGGCCCCCGCCCGCTCGAGCACCAACAGGTCGTCGACCAGCCGCGCGAGCCGCCCCGCGTCGCGCCGGAGGTCCGACAGCACCTCGGGCTCGAGCCCGTGGCGAGCCACGAACTCGACGTTGCCGAGCAGCGCGGTCACTGGGGTGCGCAGCTCGTGCGAGGCGTCGGCCAGGAACCGGCGCTCGCCCGTGCGCGCCTGCTCCAGCGACGCGAGCATCCGGTTGAGAACGCCGCTCAGCTGCGCGATCTCGTCCTCCAGCCCGCTCTCGGGCAGGCGGGCCGCAGGATCGGCCGTACGCTCGATCTCCGCCGCCGCGCCGGCGAGGCGGCGCAACGGCCGCAGGCCCTCGCGGGTCAGGACGACGGCCACCAGGACCGTGACCGCGATCACGGCGAGCCCGGCCAGCGCGAGGAGCAATCCGAGGTGGCCGATCGTGTGGGAGATGTCGCTGGTGTCGGACGCCACCAGCACCGCGCCACCGGCCGCCGGACCGCCCACCTCGGCGATCGGCGCCGCGTACAGCCGCAACGGCCGTCCGGCCAGCGAGACGTCCGCGTATCCCGGCTGTCCCGCTATCACCGCGCTTCGAGCCACCTGGCCCAGCGGGAGCAGCTCGGCCCCCAAGCTCAGCGACCGCGCGAGGATCCGATCTCGGGAATCGATCACCTCGACGTAGATCTCGCGCCCCCCAGCCGGTCCTTCCAGGACCCCGGGCGAGGTGAGCACGGCGGGCGCTGAGACCGCCAGCTCGGCCACGGCCGCGGCCCTCGTTCGCAAGGCGTCGTCGAGCGAGCCGCGCAGCTCGTGACTCACCAGCACCAGCGTGGCTCCGGCGAACAGCGCGACCGCGGCCACAATCGACGTCGCGGCAGCCAGGACGAGCCGCGCCCGGACTGTCTGGCCGATCTTGAACCGCCGTCTGGTTCCGGCGGCCTGACTCATGAACGTTTTACCCGCCCGGCCCACGTTATTGGTGTACAACGGTTCATGATGAACCTGGAGCAGAGTTCGGCAAGGAAGTAGAGCTTTGCTCTCGAGAACAGGGGTGAAAGGCGCGGTGAACGAATCCAGCTCGCCGCTCAGGCTGCGGGTCCTGCTCGTAGGGGCGCCTCCGGCCGAAGCAGACCACATAAGAGACTTGCTGGACGCGAGCGCCCAGGAGTTCGAGCTTGAGCCCGTCGAGACGATGGCCGCGGCGATCCAGGCGCTCCTGACGGCGCCCCCGAGCTGCATCCTCCTCGACATGGCGGGCTTTCCCGAGGATCCGCTCTACGCCCGGGACGAGCTGGGGACGGTGTCGCAGGAGGTCCCAATCGTCGTCCTGACCGACGACGATGACGAGCAGCCGGCGCTGGCGGCGGTTCGCGCCGGCGCCCAGGATTACCTGGTCAAGCCTGAGCTCCACCCCACGCTCCTGTGCCGGGTGATCAAGTGCGCGATCGAGCGGAACCTCGCGCAGGTGGAGCTCGCGCACCAGGCGATGCACGACCCGCTGACCGGCCTGCCGAACCGCGCCCTGTTCATGGACCGCTTGGGCCTCGCCCTGGACCGCGCGCCGCGCGGCCACACGGGCGTGGCGGTGCTGTTCCTCGACGTCGACAACTTCAAGGACATCAACGACACCCTGGGGCACGCCGCCGGCGATCGGGTGCTGGTCGACCTGGCGGCGCGCCTGACCACGATGCTCCGCCCGATGGACACGGTGGCGCGGATCGGCGGCGATGAGTTCACGTTCCTGATCGAGGACCTGAACGACGAGCATGAAATCGTCCTGATCGCCGACCGGATCAGCCGCGCCGCGAATCTGCCGATCGTGCTCGAGCGCGGCCCCACCGCTATCTCGGTCAGCATCGGCATCGCGATGGTCTCCGGGCAGGCCATCGACCCACAAACCCTGCTTCGCGAGGCCGACGCCGCGATGTACCGGTCCAAGCAGCGCGGGCGGGGCAGCTACGAGCTGTTCGACGAAAGCTCCCGGGGCCGCGCGCTCGAGCGCCTGAGCATGGAGACCGGCCTGCGGCGCGCCGTGGATCGGGGCGAGCTTCGGGTCCACTATCAACCCGGCGTCGCACTGCGCGATGGCGGCGCCGTCGCAAGCCTCGAGGCGCTGGTCCGATGGCATCACCCCGACCAGGGTCTGATCGCGCCAGGCGAGTTCATCCCGCTGGCCGAGGAGAGCGGCCTGATGGTCCCGATCGGCAACTTCGTGCTCGAGCATGCCCTTGCTCAGCTGGAGCTCTGGCGCCGGGAGAACCCCGGGCTGACCATCTCGGTGAACCTGTCGGCGGACCAGCTCGCGGACACCACGTTGCCGGACACGCTGGCGGCGGCGCTCCGCGCCCATCCGGTCGATCCGCAGGCGCTGTGCCTGGAGATCCAGGAGAGCGTGATCGTCGAGCGCCCAGAGTCGCTTGCGGTGTCGCTCCGGCGGCTGAAGGAGACCGGCGTGCGCCTGGCGATCGACGACTTCGGGATGGCCTCGTCGTCGCTGCCGAGCCTCAAGGACCTTCCCATCGACACGATCAAGCTTCACGAGAGCCTGGTTCGAGAGCTGGGCTCGGACCCGCGCGAAGCGCCGATCGTCGAGGCGGTCGTTGAGCTCGGGCATGCACTCGGCTGTGCCGTGGTGGCCAAGGGAGTGGAGACCGAGGTGCAGGCCGAGGCGCTGCGGGCGACCGGATGCGACGGCGCGCAGGGCTTCCTGTTCGGCCGCGCGGTCCCCGAGGACGAGGTGCGGCGGCTGCTCCCGGGCGCCGACGGCGCGCCAGTCCGCGCCCGGGCATAACCGCTCCCGCCGGCGCGGCGCCGTGGCGCGCCCGCGGCGCTGTAGCGCGGCCCGCGGCGCCGTAGCGCGACCGCGGCCCGCGCGCCGTGAACCTCACGCCCGGAGCGCGAACCCCGCCCCACGCAGCGTTCGGATCAGCGGCGGCTGGCCCAGCTTGCGCCGCAGCCGGGTCACGTACGCGTCGACTACGCCCCGCTCGGCCGCGCCGCTCCAGATCTCCGCCACGGCGCGCTCGCGCGTGACCGTGCGCCCGGCCTCGCGCAGCAAGAGCTCGAGCAGATCCGCCTCACGCCCGGTGAGTTCGATCGCCCGGCCGCCCCGTGTGGCGATCCGCCCGCGCACGTCGAACACCAGGTTCGCGTAGGACAGCAGCTCCTGCTCGCTGTGCCGGCGCGTGAGCGCCCGCAACCTCGCCACCAGCTCCTGGACCGCGAACGGCTTGACCAGGTAATCGTCCGCGCCCGCCTCGAGCCCCGCCACCCGATCGGGCACGGCATCGCGTGCGGTGAGCATCAGGATCGGGGTGGCCAGGCCGCGACTGCGCAGCCGCCGGCACACCGCGAGCCCGTCCACCCCGGGCATCGCGACATCGAGCACGATCACGTCCGGCGCGGCCCGCTCGGCTGCGGCCAGCGCACCCCCTCCGTCCGCCGCCACCGTGACCTCGAAGCCCTCCGCGGTCAGCGTCCGCTCGAGCATCCGCCGCAGCGAGCGTTCGTCGTCGACGACGAGCACCCGCTCGCGGGCGGGACCCGGAACCGCCGGCGCCGCCTCACCCCCCGGCGACATCGCGGCGCAGGAACACCAGCAACGCCGCCACGAGCGCCGGCACGCCGTACATCGCGCACACCCACGCCGCGCGGATGATCGGCGCCCAGTCGATCGGGGAGCGCAGGAGGCCCTGCCACGCGTTGAACTGGGTGCTCAGCAGGTACGGCTGAAGCCCGGTCAGTCCCGGGAGGATGCCGATCAGCTGGAAGAGCAGCGACACCATCAACGTCCCGACCACGGACGCCGCGCTGTTGCGCGTGAGCGCGGACAGCAGCAACCCGATGCACACGATCGTGGCGATCGGGATCAGGTATACGAGCAGCCCGATGTACATCAGCTCGAGCCCCTTCGGCGCGGAGACGATCGTCCCGGACAGGGTCTGGAGCGAGTTGAAGCCCGACTGGAGGCTCCCGGCGATCACCGCCACCGTGCCGTCGAGCAGGATGGCCACGATCGCATAGGTCAAGGCGGCGAGCGCCTTGCCGGCGAAGATCTGCCAGCGATCGAGCGACCGGGTGAAGATCGTCTTGAGCGTCCCGTTGTGGTCCTCGGACGCGAAGATGTCCCCGGCCACGAGCGCGGTGATCAGGGGGAACATCCACACCGCCCCGAACAGCAGCAGCACGAGCGGTACGGCCAGGCCGCTGCGATCCAGGTAGGAGGAGAACGCGAAGTCGCCCCCATGGCGGTCGTGGCGGAAGTGCAGCGCGAGCACGAACAGGATCGGGACGAGCGCGGCCGCGCCCAGCCCGAGGTAGGTGCGCTTCTGAAAGCGCAGCTTGAACAGCTCCCAGCGGTACACGGTGCCGACGCCCGGGCCCCGACCCGCGCGTCGCGAAGTTGCGGCCGGGCTCGCCACCGCGCTCATCGCGTACCCACCGGCTCGTCGAGCACCGGAAGCTCGCCGTCCGCGCCCTCGGTCAGGGAGAAGAACAGGTCCTCGAGCGTGACCGTCTGCGGGGTGAGCATCCTGATCAGCGCGCCCGCCTCGACCAGCGCCTGCGAGAGCTCGGTCACCGCGCGCTCGTCGGCCGCGAATACGATCCGCCCGTGCTGCACGCGGGCGTCGGCCACGCCCCGCTGGGCCGCGCACACCGCCAGCGCGCGCTCATCGTCGGTGGTGGACAGGCGGTATGTGGTTCCCGCGCTCCGCTTCAGATCGGCGATCGCGCCCTCGTAGACGATCCGGCCCATGCGGACGATGGCCACCCGATCGCACAGCTCCTCGACCTCGGCGAGCTGGTGGCTCGAGAGCACCACCGTGATGCCCTGGCCGGCCAGGCGCCGGATCAACAGCCGCATGTCCCGCATCCCGGCGGGATCGAGGCCTGTGGCGGGCTCGTCCAGCACCAGCAGCTTCGGGTCGCGCAGCAGGGCAGCGGCGATACCGAGCCGCTGGCGCATGCCGTGCGAGTAGCCGCCCACGCGGTCGGTCGCCCGGTCGGCCAGCTCGACCGTTGTGAGCGCCTCGTCGATCCGGTCCGCCGCCCCGTGCCCGTCGTAGGCCGCCAGCAGCTCCAGGTTTCGCCGCGCGCTCAGGTACGGGTAGAACGTGGGCGCCTCCACGAACCCCGCCACCCCTTCGAGCGCTTCCACGCTCGCCTGCGGATCGCGCCCGAACAGCCTGGCCGTGCCCTCGGTGGGCCGGATCAGCCCGAGCATCATCCGCAGCGAGGTGGTCTTGCCCGCACCGTTGGGGCCGAGGTAGCCGTAGACGTCGCCCACGTTGACGGTCAGGTCGACATGGTCGACCGCGGTCAGCTCGCCGTAGCGCTTCGTGAGCCCCCGTACCTCGACCGGCGGGGCGTCGGTCATAGACCGTTGGCGGCGGCGTCAGCGGCCTGCGGGGGCAGCGAGGTGATCACCGTGTAGTCGACGCCGGCACGCGTGAAGCGGATGAGGGTGCCGATCGCCGTGTCGAGCTCCTGACCGCTTGCGCCCTTGATCTTCACCGTGGGCAGCGTCAGCGACTGCTGATGATCTCCGCCCTGGCCGGAGGAGGACGAGCTCGCGGCCGCCTTAGAAGCCTGCGCCTGGGCCTTCTGCTCGATCACGGCGATCCCGCCCAGGTTCTGGCCGTAGGTGACGAGCGCCGCCGGCGTCCCGCCCCAGTCGAGCAGCTGGACCGACTGCTGGGGCAGACCATCGAGCGCCGCCGGCGCGGAGAGAGGGAAGCTCAGGTGCTTGGACACGTTCGCCGCACCGGTGACCGGCGGCTGCTCCTTGCCCTTGGCGTGCGGCTTCGTCTGCGATCCGGCCGCCGGGGTCGAGAGCCTGACCACCTTCGCGCTCTTCGGCGGATGGATGTTGAACACGCCCTTGACGGGCTTGTAGGAGATGTTCGTGACCTGGAGCGCCAGCACCGGGCTGCTCTGCGTGCTCGAGTACACCGCGAAGCGCAGGGGCACGCCGTGCAGCGCATCCCAGCCGAGCTCCAGGCGCCCGAGTAGGCCGCCCGAATGTTGCGGCGAGATCCGGACCGTGTAGGTGGGATGTCCGGCTACGTCGCCCGGAATCGCCCCTGACAGGCTCAGGTGTGCCGCGAGCTGGTTCAGCTGCGACTGGATCTGCGCCACCGTCGGCAGCTTGTCCTGCGTGTGCGGGGGTTGCTTGCCGGTCTGCGTCGGCGCGGGCAGGGTCCCTTCGTAAACCGTGTTCGACTGCGGGTCGTACACCCAGAAGGAGCGCTGGTTGACGAGCACCTGCGCGTCGCCGTTCTCGCCCTGGAGCTCGAGCCGGAGCTGGTGGTTGCTCGAGAGCCACAGCCGGCCGATCCCGCCACCGAGGAGCGGGCCCGGGTTCTGGACCTCAGAGCCCGGAATCAGGTTGTTCGTGAAGCTGATCCGCGCGCTGATCCCCGAAACCGGCGGGGCGGCGAGCGCGCCCTGGATCGCCTTGGCCAGCGGCTTCTTCACGGGCACGGGCCCGCGGCCGGAGGCGGCGATCGCGATCGCGCCGCCGGCGGCGATAGCGGCGAGCACGCCGGCGATCGCGGCGAGCAGGTGGCGAGTGGAAGCGGTGCGCAGGAACTTCATGTCAAAGACCCTTTCTCGTGCTCTGGTCGAACACGGTAGAGGGCAAGCTTGAAATTACTTTGACAGATGGCCTGAGCGGATCTGGAAGGCCCGGCCGTCGGTCGCGGTCGCGTCGGGCGCCCGCGCCTACCCGGTCGCGGCCTGCTCGCGCAGCGCCCGCTTGAGCACCTTGCCGGTCGGCGTCCGCGGCAGCTCGGAGACGAAGCTCACATCGCGCGGGATCTTGTACCGGGCCAGGTTGCGCTTGACGAGCTCCTTGACCTCGTCCTCGGTCAGGCTCTCCCCCGGCTTCAGCACCACGAATGCGGCCAGCCGCTTGCCGAAGTCCTCGTCGTCGACGCCGATCACCGCGGCCTCCTCGATCGCCGGGTGGGTGATCAGCAGCTCCTCGACCTCGCCGGGGAACAGGTTCTCGCCGCCGGAGACGATCATGTCGTCCTCCCGGCCGTCGATGAACAGGCGTCCCTCGGCGTCGAAGTGTCCGACGTCGCCGGTGCTCATCAAGCCGTCGATGAGCTCCTTGCCCCCGCCGCCGGTGTAGCCGTCGAACTGAAAGCCGTTGCCGACGAAGATCCGCCCGGTCTGCTCACGACCGTCGACCCTCCGACCGGAATCGTCATACAGCGTCACGACCGTGCCGTAGGGCGCCCGTCCGGCCGTGCCCGGCGCGGCCCGCAGGTCCTCGGGGGTGGCGAACGTGGCCCAGGCGACCTCGGTCGAGCCGTAGAAGTTGTAGAGCTTGTCCCCGATCGTGCGCTGGGCGCGCCGGACCAGCTCGGCCTCGAGCTGGGAGCCCGACAGCAACACGATCCGCAGCGAGCCGGTGTCCCACCGTCCGGGCTCGCGCTCCATCTCCGCGACGATCCGCTGGAGCATCACCGGCACGAGGACCAGTGAGGTGGGGCGTTCGCGGTCGATCGCATCGAGCACGCGCTCGGGCTTGAAGCGACGCTCGGCCACCAGCGTGCACCCTAGGATCAGCGCCATGATGGTCTGGGTGAACCCGAGCGCGTGGAACATCGGGGCCGCCATGTAGGTCGACTCGCGCGAGCGGAAGGGGACCTTCGAGAGCAGCGCCCCGATCGGGTGAAGCGACTGGCCCTGG
Source organism: uncultured Solirubrobacterales bacterium (assembly GCA_963818675.1). GTDB lineage: Bacteria > Actinomycetota > Thermoleophilia > Solirubrobacterales > Solirubrobacteraceae > Palsa-465. Next base: position 2,789,776 of record CAWFTE010000002.1, on the reverse strand, counting down.
TGGCGCCCGGCGCCCTTCGGGGTCCCGGTCGTCCCGCTCGTGAGCAGCACGACTCGGCCCGGTTGGGCCGGCGGCGGCGGGGCCTGGCCGGCGTGGCTCGCGATCAGCGCCTCGATCGTCTCCCCCTGCACCGGCCCGTCGGTCCAGGCAAGCAACGTTCCCTTCGGAGCCGACACCTCGCTGACCAGGTCCGCGTACTCCTGGTCGTGGATCAGCAGCGACACGGCCTCGCGCTCGCACACGTCGGCGAGCTGCGGGCCGGCGAAGTCGGTGTTCAGGTATAGCGTCCGCGCGCCCAGCTTCCCGCCCGCGAACGTGGCGTCCAAGAAGCCCCGATGGTTCCGGCACAGGATCCCGAGGCAGTCCTGGTCCGTGATGCCCCGCCGGCGCAGGGCGCAGGCCAGCGCGTCGGAGCGGGCGTCGAGCTCGGCGTAGGTGAGCGACCCGAGCTCATCCTTGATGCCGACCCGATCCCCGTGGCGTATCGCCGCGATCGTGATCGCGCCCCCGATCTGGCCCATTCGGTTGAGCGCCCGGAGCGATGCGAACGTCTTGAGCGGCGGGTCGGTGCCGATCACGCCGGCGCGGGCGGCGTAGAACGCCGAGCGGACCTCGATCAAGGCCCGCTCGCCCAGCTGCGCGGGCACGCTTAGGAGCGCGGGAAAATCTGCCATGGGGCGCAAATGTATCCGCTACGGTCGCGTAGCTATGTGCCGCCTGTTTGGCATGAGCGGCGGGCGCGAGCGCGTTCGCGCCACTTTCTGGCTGCTCGAGGCGCCCGATTCGCTCGCCGAGCAGAGCCGGCGCGAGCCCGACGGCACCGGCCTGGGCAGCTTCGACGGCCGCGGACAGCCGGAGATCTCGAAGCAACCGCTCGCCGCCTTCGAGGACGAGCAGTTCGCGCAGGAGGCTCGGGAGGTGCAGTCCCGGACGTTCATCGCCCACGTGCGTTACGCCTCCAACGGCGGCGTCGCGCCGCAGAACACGCACCCGTTCGAGCAGGCGGGGCGGATCTTCGCCCACAACGGCGTGATCGGCGACGTGCCCGGGCTGGAGCGCGAGCTCGGCCCCGCCGGCATGGCAGCGGTCCAGGGCGAGACGGACTCGGAGCGCTTCTTCGCCCTGATCACCCGCGAGACCGGCCGCGAAAATGGCGGCGATATCACCGAAGGCATCACCCGCGCCGCGACCTGGATCGCCGAGCACCTCCCGGTGTTCGCGCTGAACCTGGTGCTGATCACGGCCTCCGACCTGTGGGCGCTCCGTTACCCGGAGACGCACGACCTGCTCGTGCTCGAGCGCGCCGCGGGCGGCCCCACCGGTGCCAGGCACCTGGAGCACGCCAGCGCCCGCGGCTCGGTCCGCGTCCGCTCCGGCGACCTCGCGGGACAGCGCGCGGTCGTGGTCGCGAGCGAGCGAATGGACGAGGACCCGGGGTGGCGCGAGCTCGAGTCGGGCGAGTTGCTCCATGTCGACGGCGATCTGAACGTGACCAGCACCCGTGCGCTGGAGCGGCCGCCGGCGCACCAGCTCACGCTGCAGGACCTCGATCCGCGGGCCGCGAAGTCCCAGGCGGGAGCGCAGCAATGAGCGCCGAGACCGGCCCCGAGACCGGCCTGCCGCCCGGCCCGCGCCTGCCCCGCGTCGCCCAGACGCTCGCCTTCATCTTCGGCGCGCCGCGCTTCCTCGAAACCTGCCGCCGGCGCTACGGCGATGCCGTGACGCTGCGCACGCTGTTCGACAGCCCGTTCGTGATGGTGTTCGACCCGGAGCTCGTCAAGGCGCTCTTCCAGGGCTCGAGCGAGCAGCTCCACGCCGGCGAGGCCAACGCGCTGCTCGGACCGATCCTGGGCGAACGCTCGGTGCTCCTGCTCGACGGCGCCGAGCACCTGCGCCACCGCCGGCTGATGCTCCCGTCCTTCCACGGCCGGCAGATGCAGGCCTACGCCGAATCGATCCTCCAGGCCGCCGACCTGGAGATCGACTCCTGGCCGCTCGGACAGGAGTTCCGGCTGCTCGAGAGCATGCAGTCGCTGACCCTGCGGGTGATCATGGAGGCGGTGTTCGGCTACCGGCCCGAGACGCCGGGTGAGTCCGAGTTGCGCCACGCGGTGCGGGCGATGATCGAGCCGATCGCCACGCCACGCGGGCTGGTCCTGTTGCGGGCGGCGATGACCGCGCTGCCGATCGTCAAGCGCGGCGCGCCGGGGGCGGCGGCCGAGCGCTTCGCGGCGAGCAAGCGGGCGGTGGACGAGATTCTGTACGCGGAGATCGCCCGCCGGCGCGCCGAGCCCGATCTCGCCGACCGCGACGACGTGTTCTCTGCCCTGCTCCTGGCCACCGACGAGGAGGGCCGGCGCCTGTCCGACGGCGAGGTCCGCGACGAGCTGCTCACGCTGCTCCTGGCCGGCCACGAGACGACCGCCACCGGGCTGGCGTGGACGTTCGACCTGCTGCTGCACGCGCCGGCCGCCCACACGCGCGCGCTTACCGGCGACGACGCCTATCTCGACGCCGTGGTCAAGGAGGCGCTGCGCCTGCGGGCGGTCATCCCGGGCGTGGGCCGCGTCGTGCGCGGGGAGCCGTTCCGCCTGAACGGCTACAGCGTGCCGCCGGGGGTCGAGATCAACCCTTCGATCCGGATGATGCACATGCGCGAGGACCTGTATCCGGACGCCCGGGCGTTCCGGCCCGAGCGCTTCCTCGGCCCCGACGCGCCCGACACCTACACCTGGATCCCGTTCGGCGGCGGGACGCGCCGCTGCCTCGGGGCGAGCTTCGCGCTCATGGAGATGCGGATCGTCCTGCGCCGCGTGCTCGAGCGGGCCGCGCTCCGCCCCGCCGACCCCGAGCGCGAGCGGATCCAGTTCCGCGCCATCACCCAGGCGCCGCGCACCGGCGTCCGGGTGATCCAGGACCGCCCGCCGGCGCCGGCGCCGGCGCCGGCACCGCGATCCGCCTGATCCGTCCGACAAAACCGGGAATAGTTTCCGGTTTTGTCGGAGTCATCGTGCGACAGGGCGCCTCGGATCCTCGATCCACTCGCTCCAGGAGCCCACGTACAGCCTGGCGCCCGGGTATCCCGCGACCTCCAGCGCCAGCACTTCGTGCGCCGCGGTGACGCCGGAGCCGCAGTAGGCGCCCACCGCCCCCTCGCGCACCCCAGCCTCCGCGAACGCGGCGCGGAGCCGGTCCGGATCGCGGAAGCGGCCGTCGGCCTCGACGTTCTCGGTCGTAGGCCGGTTGACCGCGCCGGGGATGTGGCCCGCCACCGGATCGATCGGCTCGCTCTCGCCGCGGTAGCGCTCGGGGGCGCGGGCGTCGAGCAGCACGCCTTCATCGCCCGAGGCGAGCGCGCCGGCTGCCGCGGCGTCGAGCACCGGCATCCCGCCGGGGTGCGCCGCGAAGTCGCCGGGGGCCACGTCGGGGACATCCGCCTCGAGCGGATAGCCCGCGGCCACCCAGGCCGCGAGGCCGCCGTCCAGGACCGCCACGTCCGCATGGCCGAAGTAGCGCAGCGTCCACCACGCCCGGGCCGCGCTGAGGGACGCGGACGCGTCGTAGACCACCACCGGGCGGTGTGCGGACACGCCCGCGCGACGCATCGCGCGCTCGAACGAGCGCGCCTCCGGGAGCGGATGGCGCCCGCCGGCGCCGGGGGGCCCGGCCAGCTCGGCGTCGAGGTCGACGAAGGCGGCGCCCGGGATGTGCGCCAGCTCGTACTCCGCCCGCGTCGGTGGCCCGCCGAGCTGCCAGCGCACGTCGAGCACGGTCGGTGGCGCGGGGCCGCGGAGCGCCGCCGCGAGCTCGCGGGCGCGGATCAGCGGCGAGCCGCGCACGGGCTAGCGCGATCCCGTCGCGTAGCGCAGGATCGACAGGTCGGTCAGCCACTCGACGGGCGCGCGGTCATCCGTGTACACCGTCCCCCCGGGCAGCGCCGGCGCTAGCCGCGCGGCCACCTCGAAGGCGAGGCCCTTTAGCGGGGGTGGCGCGCTCGGAGCCATCCGCACCGGCGAGAGCGGCCGGGCGCCGGCGATGACGAGCGAGTTGGCGTCGGTCAGCGGGTCGCGCATCACGACGGGGAACACCGCGCCGAGCGTCTTCGAGACCACCTGCTCGAGCGCGTCCGAGCCCGGAATGTGGCCCACGTTGACGATCACCATGCCACCGGGGCGCAGGTGGGCGCGGATGAGCGAGAAGAACTCGCGCGTGAGCAGGTAGAACGGGATGTAGGGCTGACGGTAGGCGTCGAGGAAGATCGCGTCGTAGCGCGCGCGGCTCGCGGCCAGCCACGGCCGGGCGTCCGCGGTGTACAGGTGCAGGCGCGGGCCGCGCAGGTCGAAGTAGCGCTTGCCGATCTTGGTCAGCGCGCCGTCGATTTCCACCGCGTCGACCCGTGTGGCCGGGAAGTAGTGGCCGTACGCCCGCGCCACGGTGCCCGCTGCGTCACCCAGAATGGCCACCCGCCGCGGGACACCGCGCTCGCCGGCCAGCGGCAGGACCAGGAAGTCGTCCCAGTATCCCCCGGTCAGGTAGCTCCAGGGCCGGTAGAGCGAGTGGATCGCCACCCCCTCGTTCAGCTGAAGCCAGCGCTCGCCGCTCGGGAACTGGAGCACGCGCGCGTACTGATAGGACGTCTCGGTCGCGTAGATCACGCGTGCACCCGACACGTCCGAGCCCACCGCCGTCGGCGGCACCGCGAGCAGTCCGGCCAGCACGAGCGGCACCACCCCGAGCTTGGCCGAGCGCGAGCCGAGCACCGCAACGGCCGCGAGCGCCGCCGCGAACACCAGGAACGTCCGGTGGGTGCCGATCAGCGGAATCAGAAGGAGCGCGGCCGCGAAGGTGCCCACGAGCGAGCCGGCCGTGGACAGCGCGTACAGGCGACCGGTCACCTTGCCGGTCTCGCTCACGCGCTGCACCATCAGCCGGTTCGCGTAGGGCGCCACCGTCCCCAGCAGCAGCACCGGGACCGCGACGATCACCAGCACCGCCACCAGCGAGCCGACGAAGCCGCCCACCGACAGGCCACCCAGCGCGCGCACGGCCAGCTTCAGGAACGGGTCCGACACGAACGGGACGACGGCCAGCAGAACCGCGGCGACGAGGACGATCGCGCACAGCCCACGCATGTCCGCCCGCCGGTCGGCCAGGTGGCCGCCGATCGCGTACCCTGCCGACAGCGCCACCAGCACGGTGGCGATCGTGTTGGCCCAGATGATCGTGGAGGCACCGAAGTACGGCGCGAGCAGTCGGGCCGCCGCGATCTCGGCGCCCAGGCTGGCGGCGCCCACGACGAACACGATCGCCCGAACGGCCCACAGGGACGCGAGAGGGCGGGACGCCGCCGGCTCCGGCGCGCCGTCCTCGCGGGGCGCCTGAAGCTCCTCCGTACCCGCCGCGTTCACCGCGCCCAGCGTAATACCTGGCAGCGCGATCGGCGCTCAGCGGCTGCGGCGCCGGCCCTCGACGAATCGCCGGGGCACCGGCACGGGCGAGAGCCGGCTCACGGCCTCGCCGAGGAATTCGCGCGGCGCCGCCTTCTCGATCAGCACGGCCAGCTCCTCGCGCTGCTCGGGATCGAGGTTGCGCCGGCGCCCATGACCGACCCGCAAGAGCTCGACCAGCCGGTGGCGCTCCTGCGGCTCGAGCCGGACCACGTGCTGGCGCGCCAGCACCAGCAGCTCGCCCACCAGGAGCAGCTTGAGAACGGGCAGCCTGCGTAGCCCGGGGATGTGCTCGGCGCCGTGGGCCAGGCCCCGCGTGAGTCGAGAGGGTTCCACGAGCGCTCAGTACCCGCGCCCCGGTGCCGGCACGCAGGCTGGGTACCGTTTGCGCACCGTGGAGGTCGAGAACGCGATCCTGAGCCGGCGCACGCACAAGGCGTTCGTGCCCGAGGCCCTGCCCCGCGATCTGCTCGACGAGCTGCTGGAGCTGGCGCGGTGGGCGCCCAACCACCATCTAACGAACCCGTGGCGGTTCCGCGTGGTCGGTCCGGGCGCGCTCGCCCGGCTCAAGGAAGCCGCCGGGCCCGAGGCCGCGAGCAAGCTCGACCGGGCGCCCACGCTGATCGCCGCCACTGCGCGCCAGAGCGGCGACCCGGTTCAGGACGAGGAGGACCTGTGCGCGACCGCCTGCGCGGCGTACATCGTGCTGCTCGCCGCACACGGCCGCGGGCTGGCCGGCTACTGGCGCACTCCGGAGGTCCTGCGCACCGAGGCGGGACGAGCGGCACTCGGGTTCGAGCCGCACGAGCGGTTCGTGGCGCTGATCCACCTGGGCTGGCCGCGCCAGGAGAAGGTCCCGCCCGAGCGCGAACCGTTGGCCAGCGTCGTCTCCTACCTCGACTGATGGCCGGCGCGCTCACCTTCCACGAGCGGCCCGCCGGTGGCGAAGCGGCCGGGCTGCTCGTGCTCCACCACGGTCGTGGAACCGACGAGCTCGACCTGCTCCCGCTCGCCGACGAGCTCGATCCTGCGCGCCACCTGCACGTGGTCGCGCCGCGCGGGCCGCTGCGGTTCCCCGGCGCGCCCGGCTTCCACTGGTACACGGTGCCGCGGGTCGGCTATCCGGACCGGGAGACGTTCGACCGCGCGCGGGCGGCGCTGGCCGAGTTCCACGACGAGCTGTGGGAGCGCACCGGCCTGGGGCCGGAGCGGACCGTGCTCGGCGGCTTCTCGATGGGCACGGTGATGAGCTTCGCGCTCGGGCTCGATCCGGAGCGTCCCGCGCCGGCCGGGATCCTCGCCTTCTCGGGGTTCATCCCGGTGGTGGACGGCTGGGAGCCGCAGCTCGCCGGACGCGAGAACGTGCGCGTGCTCATCGCCCACGGCCGCCGCGATCCGGTGATCGACGTGGCCTTCGCCCGGCGCGCGCGCGAGCTGCTGGACGACGCGGGCTTCGACGTCGACTACCGCGAGTCCAACACAGTCCACACGATTGACCCGGCCGACATCGCACGGGCCGCCGGCTGGCTCGAGAAAACGCTGCGGAGCTAAGCGCGCCGCAGCTAAGCTCCCGCCGTGCCGCTCGCCACCGAGCTCGAGCTCCCGACCTTCGACCACACCGATCCGGAGCTTCACGGGGAGCGCTACCGGGCCGCGATGGCGGGGCTGCGCGGCCACGAGGGCTGGCTGGCCGCGAGCCCGTTCGGCTTCATCGTGCTCGACCGCGATGCCGGCGAGTTCTTCCTGCGCACGCGCGACGCGGTGTTTCCCGGGCTGACGATCGCGCAGCTGTTCGGGATCGCCGACGGCCCGCTGCACGAGGAGATCGTCAACAACATCATCAACATCAACGGAGCCGATCACCGCCGGCTGCGCAACCTGGTCAACCCGGCTCTGGCTCCGCGCGCGATCGATCGCTACCGGCCGGCCATGCGCCGCTTCCTCGAGCGGCTGCTGGGCGAGATCGCCGCCGACGGTCGCTGCGAGTTCATCGGGGAGTTCGCCAAGCCGTATCCCTCGCTGGTGATCGCCGAGGTGATGGGGGCTCCGCTCGAGGACGCGCCGCGCCTTCACCACTGGTCGAACTGGATCCAGCGGCAGTTCGACGCCACCAGCCTGATCGGAGAGCGCGAGCGGATCGAGGAGGCGGTGGAGGAGTTCTACGCCTACGAGGACCGGCTGATCGCCGAGCGGCGCGGACGGCCCGGCGAAGATTTGATCTCGGCCTTGATCGAGGCCGAGGCGGAGGCGGAGGGGGACCGGCTGAGCGACCTCGAGCTGCGCAACCTGGTCCTGGACATCCTGGTCGGGGGCGTGGACACCAGCCAGAGCCAGCTCGCCCACGCCGTCAGGCTGCTGGCCGACCACCCCGAGCAGTGGGACGCGCTCCGCGGCGACCCGCGCGGACTCGCGCTGGCGGCGGTGGAGGAGGCGCTCCGCTACGAGCCGATCACTCCGTTCACGGCACGCATCGTCGTCTCGGAGTTGGAGTTCCGGGGGGTGAGCTTCGCCGCCGGAACCGTGGTCCTGGTGTCGGCCTGGCACGCGAACCGCGAGGGCGTCGAGGACGATTGCTTCGACATCACCTCTCCGCGTGGCGGCGGGCGGCTGCTCACGTTCGGAGCCGGCGTCCACTACTGCGTGGGCGCCAACCTGGCTCGGGCCGAGATGCAGGAGGCGCTGGCCTTCCTGGCCGAGCGGGTGCGGGCGCTGCGGCTGGACGGCGAGCCTCGCTTCGGGACGCCGTCGGGAATCTACGGCCTCGAGTCGCTTCCCCTGCATCTCGAGCTCGACCGATGAGTAATTCGCCCGACCACGGTCTAAGCACGCATGAGCGCTCTTTGCGAATCCCCTCGCGCGCGGTCGGGTCGACCCCTTAGGATCACCCCTATGACCGACGTTTCCATTCCCGCTGCCCCCGAGCTCGAGGTCCGCCTCGAGCAGCATCGTCGCGAGCTGAACGGCTACTGCTACCGGATGCTCGGCTCTCCGTTCGAGGCCGAGGATGCCGTCCAGGAGACCTTCCTGCGCGCCTGGCGCGGCTTCGATCGCTTCGAAGGCCGAGCCGCCCTGCGCTCGTGGCTCTACCGGATCGCCACCAACGTGTGCCTCGACATGTCGAGCGCCCGGTCGCGACGCGCCCGGCCCATGGACCTGGGACCGGCGGTGGCGCCGGTGATGGAGAACCTCCACACACGCTCCGAGGAGACGTGGATCGAGCCGATCCCGTTCGGGATGGTGGCCACCGACGATGACCCAGCGCAGGCGGCGGAGAGCCACGAGTCGATTCGCCTGGCCCTCGTGGCCGCCCTCCAGCATCTGCCGGCCCGCCAGCGCGCGGCGCTCATCCTGTGCGAGGTCCTGCGCTGGAAGGCCAGCGAGGTGGCCGAGCTGCTCGAGATGAGCACCGCCGCGGTCAACAGCGCGCTCCAGCGCGCCCGCGCCACGCTCGACTCGACCGGCACGACGCTCCAGGACGCCCCGGCCGCGGTCGACGCCGAGCAGCGCGAGCTGCTCGCCCGCTACGTCGAGGCATTCCAGAACTACGACATCGACGGGCTCACCGCCGTGATCCAGCAGGACGCGCAGATGTCGATGCCGCCCTACGACCTGTGGCTGCACGGGCGCGAGGACATCTTCACCTGGTTCCTCGGTCCGGGCGCCGGCTGCCGCGGCTCGCGGCTCGTCCCGGTGCACGCGGCCAACGGCAGCATGGCCTGGGGCCAGTACAAGCCGAGCGAAACCGGCAGCGGGTACGACCCGTGGTCGCTGCACGTCGTCGAGCTCGGGCCAGGCGGGGTGGCGGAGCTCACATACTTCCTCGACACCGCCCGGCTGTTCCCGCTGTTCGGGCTGCCGCCGCGTCTAGACGACTAGTCAGTCCTCGAGCAGGACGTTCTGCAAGCCCATGAACGCGACCAAGTCGCGCAGCTCGGCCGTGCAGCCGACCAGCGTGACCTGACATCCCCGGCGCCGGGCTACCAGCTGGAGCTGGGCCAGCGCGTCGACCGTCACCGCGTCCGCCCGCGCCCCGCTCACGTCGAACGTGGCGGCGGTGACGCCGGGCCCGATCAGGCGGCAGACGCGCTCGCGCAGTCCGGGTAGGTCATCGCGCGTAAACGGCGCGCGGAGGGCAAGCCTGATCTCGGCCATCGTCCAACAGGACTGGCCGCAACGGCAAAACTCATCGGGGGTTAGGACGCCGTCGTGGCGAACGCCCCGGTTCTCGGCGGCTCGCGCACCGCGCCCGGCTTCCACAGCGCATCGTCGCCAAGGGGCTCGCGCACCGCGCCGCCGCTGCTCGCCAGCTCGATCAGCGCCGCCTCCGCCGCGACACGGTCGGGCTGGTCGTTACCGTCGACCAGGAGCGCCGCCACCTCCTGCGTGGTCAGCCCCCAGGGGAAGCGCTGAAGCAGCGGCTCGGGAGTGGGCGGCGGCGGCTCGCGATGGAGCGCCGGGTCGAGGTTGGCGACCACCACGTCGTAGGCCTCGATGGTCTGAAAGCCGCCGGCGATCAGCCGGGTGCCGCCGCTCTCGAACACCACGGACGGCGCGGTGTAGCGCACGGGCCCGTCGGTAGCCGCCGTCTTGCCCTGGAGCTCGGCCGGCGTCCCGGCGGCGGTGCGGGACTCGGCACGGTCGCGCTCGTATGCCTGGGTGACCTCCGGCGAGTCGAGCCGGGCGATCACCTCATCGGCGTCGATCCCGGGGACGCCGCGCAACGCCTCGCGAAGCTGGCCGTCGTCGTCGAGCACCAGCGGCGTGGTGAAGTTCGCGAGCTGGAGCGCGCGAAAGGCGGCCCACTCGCTGCCCGGTCGCAGCAGCCGCACCGCCACCACCGCGCGGCAGGCCCGCGCGGTCGCGCTCACCCGCGGCTTCGGGTTCGGCGCGAATGGCATCCCGTAGCGGCGGAAGCGCAGCTGGCCCAGGGCGCCGCGCAGCGGGGTGTAGCCGCGCGCGACGTACTGCGAAGCGTCCTCGGTCAGGCCGATCAAGACGAGCCGCCAGTCGAGCTGGTCGCCGTAGCGCCACTCCAGCACGCGTAGCGGCGGGTTGGCGGAGTACCCCCAGGGGCAGGCGGGATCGTTGAAGAGCGTGGCCGAGATCATCTGGTTGATGCCTCAATGATATTAGCGAGCCGCGCCGCCGGGTCGCGGTCCTCGCCCCCGGCCTCGGTTGCCTTGAGTACCTCGGCCTGCGCGAAGCCGGCCTCGTGCAGCTCCCGCGCGGCTTGCTCGGCGTCCTCGAAGTGCAGGTAGACCCGGCCGCGCACGAACGCCGAGAGCAGCACCCGGAAGACGCGCAGCTCCCGGGTCTGGACGTTCCCCAGGTGCAGGTCGGAGATGTAGCGGCCGCTCGCGAACTGCGAGGCGACCGCGGCAAACCGCCGCCACACCGACAGCACCGTGTCGGTGGGCAGGTAGCCGAGCAGCCCCTCGGTGATGATGGCCAACCCGGCGTTGTGGTCTAGCTCGCTCGCGAGCGCCGGCAGGCTGTCCTCTCCCTCGTCCTTGAGCGCGTCGAGCGCGTGGACGCGGTGACGCTCGCCCAGCGAGCCCATTCGCTCGAGCGCGCGCCGCTGCCGCGCGGCCATCTCGGGCAGGTCGGCCTCGATGTAGGTGAGCCGGTCGCCGTAGCGCTCGGTGAACCGCCAGCCGCGGGGCGACAGCCCGCTCGCCACCTCGATCACCTGGGTCACGCCGTGCTGCTCGATCGCTCGTGTGAGCACGGCGTCGATGGCGGTGTGGCGCGCCATCAGGTAGGACTCGAGCGTGCCCCGCCCGAGCAGCCCGTTCACGATCATCGCCGGCTGCAGCGTGTCGAACAGGACCCGCCCCTCCACGGAGGAAAGCTCGGGATGCGAGAGTCCGTTGCGGGCCCAGACGTAGCCCGTGTAGTGCGCGGTCGGGCTGATCCGGCTCATCGCCGGGCCGCCTCCAAGCGCTCGAGCAACGGCACCTGACCCGGGTTGATCTTCTCGCGCGCCTCGCGGATCGGGAACCATTCGGCCCGGTCGACCTCGGGGATCTCGATCCGCTTGCCCGAGCGGGGCGGCCACTCGAACATGAACGTGTTCGAGGTGATGTTCGTCGCGTCGAGGTCGCCCTCGATCGCCCATGCCCGCACCAGCTTCCCCGAGCGCTGGCGGATTTCCCCCAGGTCGGCCGCGGCGCCCTCGGGGGCGTCGGCGCCCAGCTCCTCGGCGAACTCGCGGCGGGCCGCCGCGAGCGCGTCCTCCTCGGGCTCGTACTCGCCCTTGGGGATCGACCACGCGCCGAGGTCGCGCCCGGACCACGCCGGCCCTCCCGGGTGGACCAGCAGCACCTCGAGCGCATCGGGCGCGCCGCGGTGCAGGACGATTCCAGCGCTGCGTCTGGGCATGGCGGGTGGGATCTTAGGGTCCTCTTACGGGGCGTTGACGTGGCTCTGCCGTTGGCGTGTTCAGCTTCCGCCATGTCCACGACTCAGCCACTCGATCCGCGCGAGGCGACCGCCCCCGATCCGCGCGAGGCGACCGCCCCCGATCCGCGCGAGGCGACCGCCCCCGATCCGCGCGAGGCGACCGCGCCCGAGCGCGAGGCGCCCACGGCGCGGCTGCCCGCCACCGATCCCGAGCTGGTCCGCGCTTCGTACGCGCTGCTCGACCATCGCGCCCGCCGGCGGGCGGTTCCGCGCGGCCTGGCTCCGGCTGGGACCTACCTCGGGCTCGAGGACGGGACCGAGACGCACCTGATCCGGCTCGAGGCGACGATCACGCACGTGGGGCGAAGCGTCGCGTGCGACGTCCGCTTCGAGGACCAGCGCGTCTCGCGCGACCACGCGATCATCGTCCGCCACGGCCGCCACGCCCGCGTGCTCGACAACCGCAGCATGAACGGGACGTTCGTCAACGGCTACCGGATCGTCGCCACGAACCTCCGCGACGGCGATGTGATCCGGGTGGGCCCGGTGGTGATGCAGTACGTCGAGGTGCCCTAGACCGGTTCCTCGGTGACGTCGCGCGCCACCAGCGCGGCATAGTGGCCCCGCTGGTCGAGCAGCTCCTCGTGGGTGCCTCGCTCGACGATCCGGCCGCGGTCGAGCACGATGATCTGGTCGGCATCCCGGACGGTGGAGAGGCGGTGGGCGATGGTGATCGTGGTGCGGCCCTCGGCCAGCCGCTCGAGCTCGCGCTGGACCGCGGCCTCGGTCTGGGTGTCCAGCGAGCTCGTCGCCTCGTCGAGCACGAGCACGGGCGGGTTGCGCAGGACGGTCCGCGCGATCGCCATCCGCTGCTTCTCGCCGCCGCTGAAGCGGTACCCGCGCTCGCCAACGATCGTGTCGTAGCCGTCCGGGAGCGAGGCGATCAGGTCGTGGATCCGCGCCGTGCGCGCCGCCTCCTCGATCTCCTCGTCGGTGGCCTCCGGCCGCGCGAAGCGCAGGTTCTCCCGCACGCTCGCGTGGAACAGGTAGGTCTCCTGCGAGACCACCCCGACGGTCGCAGCGAGCGAGTCCAGCGAGGCGTCCCGGACGTCGACGCCGTCGATCGTGACCCGCCCGCGCTGGGGCTCGTACAGCCGCGCCACCAGGTAGCCGAGGGTCGTCTTGCCCGCGCCGGTCTCCCCGACCACGGCGGTGCGGGTTCCGGCCGGCACGTCCACGTCGATTTCGCGCAGGGTCCAGGCGTCCTCGTCCGCGGGGTCTTCGTAGGCGAACCACACCCTTTCGAAGCGAACCTCGCCGAGCAACTCATCCGGCCGCAGCTCGACCGGGTTCGGCGCCTGCACGATGTCGACGGGCAGGTCGAGGTACTCGAAGATGCGGTCGAACAGCGCCAGCGAGGACTCGATGTCGGCCTGCACGCTGAGCAGGGACTGGATCGGGAAGAGCAACCGGGTCTGCAGCGTGGTGAACGCGACGACGGTGCCGATCGAGATCGAGCGACCCACGAAGCTCTGGCCGGCCAGCCAGTAGATCACCGCCGGCTGCGCCGCGAACGTGAACTGGATCGTGGCCATCATCCACCGGCCGGCCATCCGGGAGCGGACCTCGAGGTCGGCGATCTCCTTGGACTCGGCGGTGAAGCGGTCCGCCAGGTCCGCCCCGCGCCCCATTGTCTTTCCGAGCATGATCCCGGACACCGACAGCGACTCGGCGACCAAGGCCGAGATGTCGGCCAGGCGCCGCTGCTGCTGGGTGGTGATCCTGCGACGAACCTGACCGACGCGACGGGTCATCCACACCGACGGCGGCACGAACACCAGCGAGATCAGCGCCAGGCGCCAGTCGAGCAGCAGCATGGCAACGAGCGAGGCCCCCACCGTGGTCACGTTGGAGGCGATCGACGTGGCGGTGGTGGTCACGACGCTCTCCAGCCCGCCGATGTCGTTGGCGATCCGCGACTGGACCTCGCCGGTGCGCGTGCGCGTGAAGAACGCCAGCGACATCCTCTGGAGGTGGTGGTAGACAGCGGCGCGCAGGTCGTGCATCACCCGCTGTCCGACCGAGTTGGAGATGTAGGTCTGCCACACGCCGGTGGCGTTGGTGAAGACGGCGATTCCGAGCATCCCCAAGACGGTCAGGGTCAACACCGTCGCTTCGTGCCCGAAGATGCCCTTGTCCAGGGCCGCGCGCAGCAGGAACGGATTGGCCAGGCTGATCGCCGCGGAGACCACGATCAGCACCAGCACCGCCGTTAGGCGGTAGCGGTAGGGCTTGAACAACGCCAGGATCCGGCGCCGCTCGCGCGGGCGCGTCGGGTCCATCAGCGGCGGCGGCTTGCGGCTGGAGCCTCCGCCCAAGGCCGCACGCATCCCGCCCGCGCCACCACCGTGTCCGCCGAATGCGCTCATGTCCGCTTTCCATGATGACGCACGCGGCGCGGCGCCCCGGGCGCGGCGCCGGGCGTGCGCCGGAGCCGGGCGTGCGGCTGCGGCGGGTGTGCGGCTGCGGCGGCGCCGGGCATGCCGCGGCGCCGGGCGTGCAGCGGCGCTCGCGCGGCGCCGGCGCGTACTCGCGGACCAGGCGCCGCGCGGTTCTGTTTGCGCCTCCCTTTAAAGGATGCCGCGCCCCACAGCTACGTCGGCGTGTTACTTACGGTCGACGGGGAACGTCGGCGGTAGTAACAGCGACCACACCCGAGTGGCACGCTCCGGCTCAATTCGCCGAACCGCGGCGACACGCGGAGTACGCACGCGCTTGCGCGGCTGGCCGCTGGCAGCTGGCAGCTGCACCTGCTTGGGGTTCACCTACTTCTCCTGTTCCTCAACGACCGGGGAGGTGTTTATATCGTAAACACGCCTGCACAGGGCCCCTTTTTCCATTTACGTCCGAATCCAGACCCGAAAATGCATGAGTAATTGCAAGGTTGGAACGTTCCCGAAAGGTGGCACTGTCCGCAGTCGAACACTCGGGCGTGCGCCGGATAGCCGCGATCGCGCGACCCGGGTTGCCCGTCTGGGCCCGTTACCCCAAGCCTTTCGGCCGGTTAAGCTCGCCCCGTTGAGCGCCACCGCCGCCGTGATCACGTTGTCGTGAGCGCAACCGCCGCCGTGATCGCCGCTGCCGGCGTCGGCTTCGGTCATGCAGTTCTGCCCGACCACTGGGCACCGCTCGCGGTGCTCGGCCGGGCGCGCCGGTACCCGCTGCGCAAGGTGGCACAGTTTTCGGGGCTGGCCGGCGTCGCGCACGTGCTCGTGTCGATCGTCCTCGGGGCGGTGATCATCGCCATCGGCCTCCAGTTCCGCTCGAGCATCGAGCGGGCGCAGAACACGATCGTCGGCTCGCTGCTGATCGCGACCGGCGCTGCGTTCCTCGTAATGGAGCTGTCCGGACGCGGCCATTCGCACGCGCACTCGCATGCGCACCCGCATCCCCATTCGCACCCGCCCTCCCAGTCGCCGGCCCGCTCCCAGTCGCCGGCTTCCTCCCAGTCGCCGGCTCCCTCGCAGTCGCCGGCTCCCTCGCAGTCGCCACCGCCGCACTTCCACGCACCCGAGCGCCACCACGCTCACGCGGAGGGCGGTCGCTGCTGGCCGTGATGGTTCCGTTCGGCACGGCGGCGTCGCCCGATCTCACCATCCTCCCCGTGTTCCTGGCCGCGAGTGCGGCCGGCGCCGGCGCGGCGCTCGGCGCCCTGGTCCTCGCCGGGGTGTTTTGATCGATTTTGCCCTCCTGGGGTGCGAAATCGATCAATCGCTTGCTAGTCGCGCGGAGCACCGCGTGTTAGGTAGCGGCGAGTTCGGTCAGTCGGCCGTCGCGTGCGCGGCGGCCGGAAGCTGCGGGTCGAGCTCCGGGAGCCGGGGCAGCGGCATCCCGGACGCGCCTCGATCGCTCGCCCCGGACGCTCCTCGGTCGCTCGCCCCGGACGCGCCTCGGTCGCTCGCCCCGGACGCTCCTCGGTCGCTCGCCCCGGCACGCTCCCGCGCGCCGGCGCCGGACCCGGCACCGACGTCCGCGCCGGCCACGGCGTCTGGCAGTCCCTGACGCGCGCGCGCCGCCACCACCCCGCGCAACCGCACGAACCCGATCGTCCCCCCGATTGTCGGCAGCCATAGCGCGATCGCGTGGTAGAGCACCACGGCAGCGGCCGCCCGCGCCGGCGAGACGCCGTAGAGCACCAGCGCGCCGAGCAGGCCGCCGTCGAGCACACCGAGGCCGCCGGGGATCGGGACGATGTTCGCGAGGTAACCGATCTGGTAGCCGACGACCACCGCGAGCACCGGAGCGGGGGCGCCGACAGCGCGCAGGCACGCCAGCAGCACGGCGATGTCGAACAGCAGATAGCCCAGCGCCCCGAGCAGGCGCCAGTGCGGCTCGAGGATGACCTCCTCGGTGGCGCGGACCCAGCCGGCGGTCGCCTCGAGCGCGGAGTGCATCCGCCGGCCCTTCCGCCCCGGGAGCCACGAGCTGGGGGCGTGGGCCAGAGCCACGAACACCGCGATCGCGCCGAAGCCGATGACCGCGGGAAGCAGCCCGTAGACGGCGCCGCTCTTCGCCGAGCCGATCCCGAGCGCCACGCCGAGGCCGGCGATCCCGAGGACGGCGCAGTTGATCCCGCTGGTCAGCAGGAAGATCACCGCTGAGCGGTTGGCGATCCGCGACCAGGTGATGCCCCAGGCGCGCATCGCCCAGGCGCCCACCGCCAGCCCGCCGGCGCCGCCAATCGGAACCACCGCTCCGAACGCCATCTCCGCCCAGGCCAGTCGGCGCACCTCGCGCGCCGGGCCGCGGTTCAGAACGAGCCGGACCGTGGCGACGTAGCCAAGGCAGGACAGGAGCTCGAGCGCGACGGCCAGCGCGAGCCAGCCCTTCCCCGCGTCCACCGAGCGGTCGAGCACGCTCCGCAGGTCAGGGACCGCCATCCCGATCGCGATCAGGAGCGCCGCGAGCGCCGCAGTCCAGGCGATCCCGCTACGCAGGCGGCGAGTGTCGCGCTCGACGCTGCCGACCTCCTGGCTGACGGTATCCGGCTGAACTGCCATACGGCTCTCCGACGGAGGAACGATTGAACTCTCAACCATTGTACCGCCTAATAGTGCGCGTGCCAAGTACCTCGGGCGGGGGCCGGCGCGGTGGGACGCACATCCGCTAGCCGTGCCCGTCGCCGCACGTCCGCTCGCCCCAGCCCCAGCCCCCGCCCCACGCTCACCGCGCTGGCCGCAGCCGGACCGGCAACGTCTTGAGCTGGTTGATGAACGCCGACTCCGCCATCACCGGGCGCCCGGCGAGCTCCATCTCGGGGAAGCGCGCCAGCGTCTCCTCGAACATCACGCGCAACTCGAGACGGGCGAGCGCGGTGCCGAGGCAGAAGTGCCGCCCGCCGGCGCCGAACGCCTGGTGGTCGGGGTTGCGGCGCACGTCGAAGCGGTCCGGGTCCTCGTGGAGGGTCTCCTCGCGCCCCGAGGAGACGTACCACATAACGACCTTCTCGCCCTCGCGGATCGGCTGCCCGGCCAGCTCGGTGTCCCGCGTAGCGGTGCGCCGGAAGTGCGCGAAGGCCGGGAACATCCGCAGCGCCTCCTCGACCGCGCTCGGGATCAGCGATGGATCCTCCAGCAGCAGGTCACGCTGGTCCGGGTGCTCCATCAGGGCCCGCATCCCGCTGCAGTAGGTGGCCTTGGTGCTGTCGTTGCCGGCGGCCACGAGCAGGAAGAAGCCCATCACGATCTCGTGCTCCTCCAGCCGCTGACCGTCGATCTCCGCGTGCACGAGCACGCTCGTCAGGTCATCGGTGGGGTCCTCGCGGCGCGCCGCGATCATCCGCCGACAGCGCTCGAACACCTCCGGGATGTCATGCGTGACCACGCTCGAGATCCCGTCGGGGTTGAGATCCGGGTCCCCCGCGCCGAGCGCCGAGTTCATCAGCGTGGCCCATACCGCGTCGTCCTCGGGCGGGATGCCCATGAAGCTCCCGATCACCCGGGAGACCACCGGTTGCGCGACATCGACGACGAGATCGCAGGTCTCCGCGTCGCCGATCCGGTCGAGGACGTCGGCCACGATCGCTCGGATCCGCGGCTCGTGCGCGGCGATCCGCCGCGGCGTGAATCCGGCCTGGAAGAGCGTCTTCAGGCGGTCGTGCTTGGGCGGGTCCATGCCGATGAACATGGCCCGCATGAGCTCGATCGGGAACACATCGGTCACCGCGGTGACCCCGCCGAGCTCGGAGGAATAGGTCTTCCAGTCGCGGCTGACCGTGTGGATGTCCTCGGCCCGGGTGACCGACCAGTAGCCGGCCTCGTTCGGGTACTCGGTTATCGCCGAGGTCCAGTGGATCGGGCATTCGGACCGCAGCCGCGCGAACAGCTCGTGCGGCGGCCCGTCGAGCCACAGCTCACGCTCGCCGACGAGAACCTGGTCGAGGTCGCTGCCAGTGGTGGACATCGGCCGATCCTACTCGCGCATTAGGGTTCACCTCCATGAACATTCGCGCCGCAGTTCTGGAGGAGTTCGGCAAGCCGCTCAACGTGACCGAGGTCGACCTGGACGAGCCGCGCCACGGCGAGGTGCTGGTGCGCCTCGAGGCATGCGGGGTGTGCCACACCGACATGTACACCGCCTCGGGCGCCGACCCGTCCGGCTACGCGCCCACCGTGCTCGGCCACGAGGGCTGCGGCATCGTCGAGCGGGTCGGACCGGGCGTCAGCAGCCTCGCCCCCGGCGACCGCGTGGTCACGCTGTTCTCGCCCCAGTGCCGCGAATGCGTCCACTGCCGCAGCCCGAAGACGAACCTGTGCCTGGCCATCCGCGAGCAGCAGAACCACGGCTTCCTGCCCGACGGCACGACCCGCCTCTCGCGCGCCGGAATCGAGCCGATCCGCCACTTCATGGGCACGAGCACGTTCGCCGAGTACACGGTGATGCCGGAGATCGCGCTCGCGCACATCGCGCCCGAGGCGCCGGCCGACCGCGCGTGCCTGTTCGCGTGCGGGCTCTCGACCGGGCTCGGCGCGGCGATGTACACGGCCAACGTCGAGCCGGGGTCGACGTGCGTGGTGTTCGGGGCCGGCATGGTCGGGCTCGGAGCGGTGGCGGGGTGCCGCCTGCAGGGCGCCGAGCGGATCATCTGCGTCGACATGTCGCCCGAGCGTCTCGAGCTCGCGCGCGGCCAGGGCGCCACCGACACCTGGACCGGCGGCCCCGACGCAGTCGCCCGGGTGCTGGAAGAGACCGCCGGGTTCGGCGCCGACTACACGTTCGAGGCGACCGGGCTGGTGGCGGTGATGCGCCAGGCGGTCGAGTCCGCGCGCATGGGCTGGGGCCTGTGCACGGTCATCGGCGTGGCCGGCAAGGGCGAGGTGCTCGAGGTCGTCCCCCGCAACCTGATCACCGGCCGGCGCATTTGCGGCTCCTCGTTCGGCGGCGTCAAGGGCCGCGACCAGGTGCCCGAGCTCGTGCAGCTCTACCTCGACGGCCAGCTCGACGTCGACCCGTTCGTCTCCCACCACCTCACGCTGGACGAGGTCAACCGCGGGTTCGAGCTGATGGAGCGCCAGGACGGCATCCGCAGCGTGATCCATTTTGATTAGGGGCCGGGCTTCGCCCGGCATCCCTGGGGCCGGTTTCGCGGGGCATCCGTGCCCCGCGAGCGTCGCGGGGTCCCCAGCGTCTAACGCGGGACCCGCCGGCACGGCCCGGCCAGGGGAAACCGGGCCGTGCTCGAGGCGGGCCGTGTGCCCGGTCGGCACACCGTGGGGAGGCCGGGGCTCACATACCGGGGCAGTTGTGCGATCCGGTGCCAGGGCGGCCGGACGGAGCGGCGCCGTGCGACGGGCTGGTCGCGGTGGTGCTGGTGCCGCCGGTCGTCGTGTGCGTCGACGTGGCCGCGCTGGCGATCGCTGCGCCACCGCCGGCGAGCGCACCCGTCACGGCGAGCGCAGCCAGCAGTGGGCTGGGTCTGATCATGTCGATCACCTCCTTTCATGGCGCCCACGATCCCGCGCACGTGTCGGAGCGCCGTAGGAGAGCGATAAGAGTTTGCGAAGCGGCGAGCGCGCCCGGGCGCCGGAGGCGTCTAGAGCGTCTCGCCGGGCCGCTGGAAAACGATCTCGGGGACCACGCAGGCCGGCGAGACCTCGAGCAGGAACCGAAGCGCGGACGCGATGTCGCTGGTCTTGAGCATCTCCTCGCGCGGAACCGCGTTCTCGGCGAACGCCGCCATGTCGGTGTCGACGAAGCCCGGGCAGAACGCGACCGACTTGATCCCGTCGTTGTTCAGCTCCTTGTTCATCGACTGTGTGTAGCCGATGACCGCGGCCTTGGTGGCCGAGTACACCGACAGCCAGGCCGACGGCGACTTGCCGGCGAGCGAGGCCAGGTTGACCACGAGCGCGCTTTTGTGCTCGGCGCCGGCGGCGCGCAGCATGTCCAGGCACTCGCGGTAGAAGAGCACGATCGCGCGCAGGTTCACCCCGAGCTGGAGGTCGATGTACTTCGTCTGGTGCTCCCCCGCGCCGGCGCCGATGCCGATCCCAGCGTTGTTCACCAGCACGTCGAGGCGGCCGAAGCGCTCCCGGTGGCGCTCCACGACGCCGCGGATTGCCTGCTCGTCAGACATGTTCCCGGCCACGTGCTCGACGTCGAACCCGCGCTCTCGGAGCTCCGACGCGGTCTGCTCGAGCCGATCGGGCTTGCGGGCGCTGATTGTCAGCCCGTATCCGGCCTCGCCCAGCGTCTCGGCCAGCGCCAGCCCGATTCCTCGGGAGGCTCCTGTGACTATCGCGGCGCGCTCGGCCATCGGGCGTGAACCCTATACCGTCCGCGCTCAGTAGCTCGAGTTCGTCGCGGTCAGCCCGCCAGAGGCGATGATCATGGCCCAGATGGCGGCCGACAGGATGCTCACGGCGATGATGCCCAGCGCGTGCTTGGCGCCTGCTCGCCGGCGGCGCACGAGGCTGACGATTCCCACGATTAACCCGGCCGGCGGCATTCCGAGCGCGATCACATAGCCCAGGACGACGAGCCGGTCGATCCGCGGCCTGCCGAGGCTCGGCCTACCGTTGGTACTCACGCCGAGGAAGCTACAGCTCCCCGCGCACCACCTTGCCCATCGCGTTCCGAGGCAGCTCGTCGGCGAACTCGATCCGCTTGGGGACCTTGTACGGCGCCAGCCGCTCCGCCGCGTACTCGCGCAGGCGCTCGGCCTGGACCGCTCGCTCGGCCACCACCACAGCCGTGACCTCCTCGCCCCACCGTTCGCTCGGACGGCCCACCACCGCGACCTCGCGTACGTCGGGGTGCGCCCCCAGCGCCTCCTCCACCTCGCGCGGATACACGTTGTACCCGCCCGAGATGATCAGCTCCTTGCTGCGGCCGATCAGGCGGAGGTAGCCGTCGTCGTCGTGCTCGCCGATGTCTCCGGTGCGAAACCAACCATCGTCGGTGAACGCCTCCGCGTCGGCGTCGGGGCGCTCGTAGTAGCCGTCGATCACGTTCGGCCCCCGCACCTGGACCTCCCCGGCCTCGCTTAGCCTGACCTCGACGCCCGGGAGCGGGAGCCCGACCGTCCCGGGCCTGCGCGGCCCGTCGTACGGGTTCGAGGTCAGCATCACGGTTTCGGTCATGCCGTAGCGCTCGAGCGGCAGCTGGCCGGTCCGTCGCTCGAGCTCCTCGGCCAGCGCCGCCGGGAGCGGGGCCGAGCCCGACACCAGCAGGCGCAGCGACCGCAGCCGCTCCGCCGCTGCGGACTCGACGAGCCGCTGGTACATGGTCGGCACCCCGAAGAACAACGTCGCTCCCCGCTCGGCGCGCTCGGCCACCGCATCGGGATCGAACCGGGCCGCCAGCGCGACCGAGGCGCCCGCGCACAGGCTGCCGTTGAGCCCGACCCCGAGCCCATGTACGTGAAACAGCGGCAGGGCCAGCAGCAGCAGATCCTCGGGATCCCAGCGCCAGGCCAGATTGACCGCGGTAGCGCTCGCCAGCAGGTTGCCGTGGGTGAGCGGCACGCCCTTCGGCCGCCCGGTCGTCCCCGAGGTATAGATCAGGAGCGCGGGGTCGTCGGTGCCGGCGCCGTCGATGTCCTCGGAGGCCGATCCGCCACCCCCCGGCAGGTCCAGGTCCAACCCGCTCAGCGGAACCTCGCGCTCGCAGGCGCCGGCGACCCAGCCCGCGATCCGCTCGCTCTCCACCGCTCCGCCGGCGGGGCGCGCATCGGCGACGATACGGCTGACCTCACCCTCGGTGTAGGCGCTGTTGATCGGGACGACGACCAGGCCGGCGCGCAGCGCGCCGATGTACGCGACCACGAGCGCCGCCGAGCTCGCGCCCGAGAGCACGAGCCGGTCGCCCGGCTCGAGTCCGGCCCCGCGCAGGCGCCGGGCAGCCGCGCGCGTGCGCTCCTCGAGCGCGGCGGCGGTCAGCCAGTTCCCGTCGACGTCCTCGAGCTGGCGCTGGTCGGGACGCTCGCTCCAGCGCCGGCGCCAGCGGCCGACCAGGCTTCCGTCCGCCAGCAGGTCGACCTCGCCGGACCCGCTCTCGGTCGGCAAATGCACTGCCCAGGCGGGCTGACTGTCTGCAAACGGACTCATCTTCGACTGCCACTACCCGCGCGCGGGTAGCCCGAGATCAGGCGTCCCCTCCAGGCGCCGGTCGCGATCCTCCGTCCCAGCCGCCGATTCCAGCTTCGCCGCAAGGTGCCGATCACTCGGACAGTAGGTGCGAGCTGGCTTCGCGGAGGCCGGCCGCCAAGTCCCCACTAGAAGTCCTCCCTGAGGAGGGAGCCATGCTCGACCGCTGTCCAACCTGTGGCAAGACAACCGGAACCCTGATGGAGGTCCATCCGGACAAGCCCGGGCTGATCGACATCCTGTCCGGCGAGGCAGGCGAGTTCATGCGCGTCGTCGTGACGGTCGCCGTCTGCCTGCTCTTCGTCCTGCTGGTCGTCGGAGCCGAGGCCGTCCTCCGCTAGCGCCCTGCCCCGTTCAGGCGGCGGGCTGCCGGCGCCACGCCAGCGCCTCGCGTCCGACGCGCTGGAGGTCGCGCAGGTAGTCGAGGTGCGCCGCCCAGGCGGGCGTCGCATCCAGCTCGTCGGCCAGCCGCATGGTGTCTGCGTGCGCGTCGAGAAGCTCGTAGATCAGGGCGGTCATATGACCGTCGCTGCCGACCTGGCTGACTGAGGGCTCGAGCACCTGCCTGACTCCGCCGTGGCTAACGGGTGGAAGGATGAACCCGCCGCCGGACGGCATCGGCGAGTGACGGTTCAGGCGGTGATTAGCGCCTGCTGCTCCTGCTGCTGCGCCCACCAGCCGTGCAGCACCTCGATGCACCCGCCGACCACGCGGTCGATGAACGTCGTCTTGTCGTTGACGTTGGGCAGCGGCGTGTCCGGGACGGCGACCTCGAGAAAGCGGCACAGTGGCTCCCACCCTTCCTTGACGTCCCACACGAGCAGGCGGTCTTCGGGGACGTTCGCCCGCACGGCGTCGTTATGGCGGTGGTAGGCCTCGATCAGGCCCTGGGGCTCCTGGTGGTTGCCGACGAGCGTCCCGCGGTCCTCCCACAGCATCCGGTCGAGCATCCGGATGTACTCCGCCCAGTCCGGATCGACGCGGGCGCGCGCCTGGGCCAGGTGCGCCATCAGCGTGTCGCCGTGGCGGAACTCCCACACGGTGCCGCGCATGCTGCGCTCCCAGGCCTCCGGGTCGCGCACGCTCAGCAGGACCTTGGCGTCCGGGTAGCGATCGAGCAGCTCGCGGTAGACGAATCCACCCGGCCAGTCCACCGTCGATTCGAACCCACCGAAGATCTCATCCCAATCCAGCTCGCCGTCCAGGGCCCGGTGCCACAGCGGCACCTGGTTCAGGTCGCCGAGCACGTTGACCATGTGGTAGCACGGGCCGTAGCCCAGCGTTTCCAGCGCGATCTTCTGCGTGAGCGTCGCCGTACGGGGCAGCCCGGCGCCGATCAACTTCATAACGTCCTCCTGTGTTGTGCCTCCGGCCGCGGAGCGGTCGACCGTAGCAAGTCGGCGCGCATGCTGAAATCTCTCACACCAGGCACTCGGCAAAGGAGGGGCAGATGAAGGTCGCGGTCGTAGGCAAGGGCAACGTCGGCGGAGGGCTGGCCGACCTGTGGGAGGCGGCCGGCAACCAGGTGACCCGGATCGGCAGCGAGGGCGGCGAGGTATCCGACGCCGAGGCGGTACTGCTAGCGCTGCCCGGCGCGGCCATCGCCGACGTGTTCGAGACCGTGCGCGGGCTCGAGGGCAAGACGGTGATCGACGCCACGAACCTGATCGGGGCCGACCCGCCGGAGGGCGCCTCCTCGAACGCCGAGTACGTCAAGTCGCGCACGAACGGCCCGACCGCGAAGTCGTTCAACATCAACTTCGCGGCGGCCTACGACAAGATCGCCTCGGCCAGCGAGCGGCCGGGGAATCTGTGGTGCGGCGACGAGGAGGCCCGCGCGGTGGTCGAGCAGCTGAGCCGCGACGCCGGCTATGCCCCGATCTATGCCGGAGGCCTCGAGAACGCGGGGCTCCAGGAGCAGTTCCTGCGCCTGGTGTTCGCGATCAACCAGGGCGGTCTCGGGCCCTTCTTCTACCGGATGGCGCCGGCCGATCAGTTCTAGATGCTGCTGTCCGTTCTCGACCAGTCGCCGATTTCGGAGGGCTCCTCCGGCGCCCAGGCGCTGCGCAACACGCTCGACTTGGCGCGCCTGGCCGATGAGCTCGGCTACCACCGCTACTGGGTGGCCGAGCACCACGGCGGGCCGATGCTGGCCAGCGCCAGCCCGGAGGCGCTGATCGGACCGGTTGCCGCGGCCACGGAGGGGATCCGGGTCGGGAGCGGCGGCGTGATGCTCCCCCACTACAGCCCGCTCAAGGTGGCCGAGACCTTCACCGTCCTGGCCGCGCTCTACCCCGGCCGGATCGATCTGGGGCTCGGCCGCGCGTCCGGGACCGACCCGCTCACCACGTACGCGCTCCAGCGCGACCGCCGCGAGGTCGCGCCCGACGACTTCCCCCAGCAGCTCGCCGAGCTCCTGGCCTACTTCGGCGACACGCTGCCCGCCGACCATCCGTTCCGCCGCCTGGCCGCCACGCTTCCGGGCCGCCCCGAGCTGCCGGCGCCGTGGCTGCTCGGCTCTTCGCCCCAGAGCGCGATCTGGGCCGGGCAGCTCGGGCTGCCCTATGCGTTCGCGGACTTCATCAACCCGGAGGGGGCGGACATCGCGCGCCTTTACCGGGAGCGGTTCGAGCCGAGCCCCGAGCTGGCCGTGCCGCGGAGCGCCGTGGCCGTGTGGGCGCTGTGCGCGCCGAGCGAGGAGGAAGCCCAGCACCTGGCCTCGAGCGGGCGGATGACGCGGCGGCTGCTGCGCCAAGGCGAGCTGATCGCGGTGCCGCCGCCCGAGAAGGCGCTGGCCTACCTCGAGCGCGTGGGCGCCGTGCAGTCGAGCGGCGGGCGCCGCGCGATCGTCGGCTCGCCCGAGAAGGTGCGGGCCGGGATCGAGACGGTGGCGCACGAATACGGCGCCGACGAGGTGATCGTGGTCACGATCACTTACGACCACATGGCGCGGCGGCGCTCCTACGAACTGGTGGCCGACGCGTTCGGGCTCCCGCGGCGGACGCCGCGCGGCACGGATGCCCGTGCGGCTGCGGCCCGCTCGGCATCCGAGCCTCGCCAGGACCGGGCCGGCTGCACGTCATCCGGCTGCAACGGCCCCACGGACGACGCGCGAAGCGCGGCCCCAATCACTCCGTAGTCGAGCTCAGCAACGAGCGCCCGGTGGCCCGGACGCCGAACACAAGCAGGGCGCCAGCCACGAAGCCGGTGATCGCCATGACCAGGAAGGCCGACGAGAACCCCCAGGCCGCGTTGGCGCCCAGGATGATCAGCGGGCACAGCGCGCCACCGATGTGGCCCAGCCCGTCGCTCAGCGCCACTCCGGTGGCGCGGGCGGGCGTCGGGAAGTGCTCGGCCGTGTAGGTGTAGAGCATCGGCACGAGCAGCCCGATCGTCAGCGACGCGATGAACCCGAACACGATGATGATCGTGGGCGAGGCCGCGTAGCCGATGACGAGCAGTGCGCCGCCCCAGGCGGCCGCGCACCCCATCATCGTGTACTTGCGCTCGAACCGGTCGCTGAACCGAGTGGTCGCGAAGGCGCCGACCAGGAAGCCGATGCCCGACACGAGCAGGTAGGTGATGCTGTCGGCCAGGTTGTAGCCCTTGTCGGTGAACAGCGTCGGCGCGAGCGTCAGCCAGCCGTAGTTGCCGATGTAGTAGATGAACCAGATCGCTACGAACAGGGCGACGCGTCCGGCCATCGGCCGCCGGAGTAGCGCCTTGATCGGCATTCCCTCGGCGACCGCCTCGTCGGGCACCGGCTCGGGCTGGGGCAACTCGCCGTCGACGTTCTCGCGTGCCTTCTCCTCGGCCAAGGCCACCATCTCGGCCGCCTCCTCGGTCCGGCCCTGGCTGACCAGCCAGCGCGGCGAATGCGGGAGCGAGCGGCGCATGAACAGGATCGTCAGAGCGCCAACCGCCCCGATCCCGAACAGGACCCGCCACCCGGCCGCGAACGTGGGCACCAAGCCGCGCGCGATGAACGGCACGACCGCGAACCCCGCGTACGCCGCGGTGGTCGCCCAGCTCGTGTACCGGCCACGGAGCCGGGCGGGGGCCAGCTCACCGATGTAGGCGGTGACGCAGGCGATCTCGGCCCCGATCCCGAGCCCGGCGATAAATCGGAAGATGATCAGCTCGGTCACGTTCGTGCTGACCGCGGCCAGGATCGTGCCCACGGAGAACACCCCCACCGAGATAGCGAGGCTCAGCCGGCGGCCCCACTTGTCGGCGACCCACGAGTCGGCGAACGCGCCGATGATGTAGCCGATCAGGCTGCTCGTCACCGACAGTGCCACGGTCGGCTTGGAGACGTGGAACTGCGTGGCGATGACCGGGGTCGCGAACGAGATCGTGACGATGTCGAAGAACGCGAAGAAGTAACCAGCGCCGACCACCCAAAGGAGCTTGCGCTCGTACGGCCAGACCGGAATGCGGTCGAGGCGGGCGAGGGGTCCGAACCGGCGGTGGCGAGGGCGACCTTGCGCCCCGGGGCCGGTATGGGGGGCTGTGTGTGCCATCTCTTCCTCCTCTTTGGAGAGAGGCGTACCCGGGGGTGTCGCGCCAGAAACGGGTCGGTTAGGCGGCCTGCGTGGCGAGCGTTCGGGCGGCCGCTTGCACGAACCCATCCGCCACCGCATCGCCGATCCCGCCGATTGGAAGCAGTCGCGGGACCGCGAGATTGGCGCGCAGCTCGAGCCGGATCTGGGCTTGGGGTTGCGGGTCAACGTGCCAGGTCACGTCGAAGCGCTCCCCGTCGGTGGCCTCGTGCGGTATACGGCTGAGCTGCACGTTGCGTGGGGGCTGCACCGTGACGTCCATCTCCAGGTCGAAGTCCTTGGATAGCGGTCCCTGCGAGAGGTGGAGCTTGGTTCGCACGCGGGTTGCCTGACCGGACGGGTCGCGCTCGAGCACGTCGACCGCCCGCACCACCTCCGGGTACCAGGTCGGGTACCCCTCGACCGCGGCGAGCAGAGCCAGGCATTGCTCCTGCGGCGCGGTGACGGCGACGGTGGCGGCGCCGGAAAGCTCCTTCACGACGCCTCGAGCACTCCGGTGAGTGCGTTGGGAATCGGCTGATCGCCGCTGTTGACATACAGGGTGTGGCGCGAGGCGCGGGGGTCCTGGAGGAGCGCGTAGAGCACGGCGGCGACGTCGTCGCGGGGTATCTCGCCGCGGAACGGGTCAGAGCTGATCTTCACGAGCGTGGTCCCCGGGTCGTCGGTCAGGCGGCCGGGCCTGACGATCGTCCAATCGCGGTCGCTCGCCTTGACGGCCTTGTCCGCCTCCGCCTTGGCTCGCAGGTACACGCTGAACACGTCCTCGTCGCCGCCGCGGTCGTGCTGGGCGGGCGGGTTCTCGGCGCCCACTGCGCTGACGATCAGGTAGCGGCGGACGTCCGCTGCGGTGGCGGCGTGGAGCAGCTTGACCGCGCCGTCGCGGTCCATGGTCAGCTTGCGCTCGGCGCCGCTGCCGGCGCCGGCCCCGGCGGCGAAGACCACCGCGCTTGCGCCCGCGATCGCACCGGCAATCTCCTGCTCGGGAGCGTGCTCCAGATCGCACACGACCGGCGTGCCGCCTCTGGCTTGGACGTCGGGGGCGTGGTCGGGGTTGCGGATGAGCGACGTGACGGCCTCGCCTCGGCTCGACAGCAGGGTCGTGAGCCGCAGCGCGATCTTCCCGTGGCCGCCGGCGATCGCGACGCTCATCGCGTCAGTTGCAGATCAGGCAGTGCGCGGTCGAGCACGAGCACTCGGGAAGGTCGAGCCCGCAGCGCTCGGGGCGCCAGTAGCGCAGCCAAACCAGCGCCGCGCGATCGCTGTGATCCTGGGAGCCTCCCGGCCAGCACGTGCGCACCATGCGCGAGGTGAGCCGCCAGGTGTCGGCGGGCTCGCCCGTCGCCGCGGCTCGGATGTGGGCACGGATCTCGCCTTCGCTCATGTGGCGGATTGCTACCCACAAAGACACGCGACATCCCACCGCGCGCGGGAATGTGAGCGTGTCGGGGGCTCGACGCAGTGCGCTCCGGCCCCTCGCCGGGGGACGGAGCGCCGGCGGTCGTGGGCGCTAGGCCCTCTGCGGGACCTGTCCCATGGCCTCCTGATACATCGCGACCTCGCGCGCGATGCCCTCGTTGGTGGCGCCCTCGATGTGCCGCAGCCGGTCCACGATCAGCGCCGCGTCCATCTGGCTGCGCCGGAACTCCTCATCGGCGCGAACCGCCGCGATCTGCTCCGTGCTCCCCTTCACCTGGACGTACCCGTTGAGGTCTGAGTTGGGCTCCATCAGCGCCACGTCGAAGCTCTCGATGCGACCCTCCTGCTGCATCCGCCCGAGCAGCCCGAGCGCCTCGTTGAACACCTCCATCCCGCGCGCCTCCATGCCACGCACCGCGGTTCCCCAGCCGATGAACAGAACGCGATCGGCCACTGCCCCTCCTTTGGTTTCGGTCCGGTTCCGAGCCGGGACCTGACCGGAGCACTCTCTCACCGGCGGCGGCGCTCGTGCAGGTTTTCTAGGCGCCGCGGGAGGCGCCGGCGCGCGTCACAACTGACGCGAGGACCAGAGGATGGCCGACAGGATCACGCTCACCAGGGCTATCACCAGCCCGATGATCCAGCCCTGGACGTTGCTCGAGCGCAGGATCGCGCCGAGCGCCACACCGATCCCGACCACGCCGCCGGTGGCGACGAGCCTGACGAGCAACCGCTCCGGGGCGGTGCGCCGACGCTCGCGACCGGGCAGCATGTTCGGTGCGGGCTCGCGACGACCGCGCTTGCGGAGGCCGCCGGATCTGCCCCCGGCTGTCGCGCCGCCGGCCTCCGGAGACGGAGTGGCACTCGGCGTCGGGGTGGGGGTCTGCTCCTGCGGTGGTCTGCCCTCGGTGGCCATGGGAGTTGTATACCAACT
The DNA here is from genome assembly GCA_963818675.1 of uncultured Solirubrobacterales bacterium. Classification (GTDB taxonomy): domain Bacteria; phylum Actinomycetota; class Thermoleophilia; order Solirubrobacterales; family Solirubrobacteraceae; genus Palsa-465. Next base: position 2,760,369 of record CAWFTE010000002.1, on the reverse strand, counting down.
GCGAGCGGCGCGAAACCAGCGTCCCGGGCGCCGGTGGCGGGCCGGGAGCGCGCCCGGCAGCCGGGGCGGGGCTCGGCGGGGTGGTCGGCCGTATCATCGCGCCGGTGCCACCCCGGGAGGTCGCCCTGTTCATCACGTGCCTGGGCGACACCCTGTTTCCCGACACCGGCCGCGCCGTCGTGGAGTTGCTCGAGCGCCTCGGGGTGAGCGTGAGCTTCCCGCGCGAGCAGACATGCTGCGGCCAGATGCACTTCAATACCGGTTACGCGCGCGAGACGGTCCCGCTGGTCAGGCGTTTCGTGCGGGCGTTCGGGTACGCAGAGGCCGTGGTGTCGCCCTCGGCGTCCTGCGTGGCCATGGTCCGCGAGCACTACTCGCGGGTGGCGTCGCTGGCCGGCGATCGCGGCTTGGCTGACGAGGTGGCCGCGGTTGCGCCGCGCGTGCTCGAGCTGAGCGAGCTGCTGGTCGACCGGCTGGGCGTCGTGGACGTGGGGGCGTACTTCCCCCACCGCGTCACCTATCACCCGACCTGTCACGGGCTGCGGATGCTGAAGCTGGGCGATCGGCCGCTGCGGTTGCTTCAGGCGGTGCGGGGCATCGAGGTCGCAGACTTGCCCGAGGCTCAGGCGTGCTGCGGGTTCGGGGGGACGTTCGCGGTCAAGAACGCCGACGTGTCGATTGCGATGCTGACCGACAAGGTTCGCGGCGTCCTCGATACGGGGGCCGAGGTGTGCGTCGCCGCCGATAACTCGTGCCTGATGCACATCGGCGGCGCGCTGTCGCGCCAGCGCTCGGGGGTGCGGACGATGCACCTTGCCGAGGTGCTGGCGTCGACCGACTCGGGACGGCGATGACGCTCGCCGGGCACCACGCGCCGTTTCCCGAGGCCGCGCGCGAGGCGCTGGCCGACACCCAGCTCCGCCACAACCTCGGCCACGCCACGCAGACGATCCGGGCCAAGCGCGCGCAGGTGGTGGGCGAGGTCGCCGACTGGCAGGAGCTGCGCGAAGCCGGCCGGGCCCTGAAGGAGCGGGTGCTCCGACACCTCGACACCTATCTGCTGGAGCTCGAGGCGTCGGTGCAGCGGGCCGGAGGCGTGGTGCACTGGGCCCGCGACGGCGAGGAGTGCAACCGGATCGTCGGCGACATCGTGGCGGCGCACGGCGTTTCCGATGTCGTCAAATCGAAGTCGCTGACCACTGAGGAGACGCGGCTCAACGAGGCGCTGTTCGCGCGCGGCATCTCCGCGCTCGAGACGGACCTGGCCCAGCTGATCATCCAGCTCGGCGGCGAGGAGCCCTCGCACATCCTCGTGCCCGCGATCCACAAGAACCGAGCCGAGATCCGCGAGCTGTTCCTGCGCAAGCTCGACGACGCGCCCCCTGGGTTGAGCGACGATCCGAGGGAGCTGGCCGAGACCGCGCGCCTTCATCTGCGCGAGAAGTTCCTGTCGGCTTCGGTGGGCATCAGCGGCGCCAACTTCGCGGTGGCGGAGACGGGGACCGTGGCGGTGGTCGAGTCCGAGGGCAACGGCCGCATGTGCACGACGCTGCCCGACGTGCTGATCACCGTGATGGGAATCGAGAAGGTGATCCCTCGCTGGGAAGACTTCGAGGTCTTCCTCCAGTTGTTGCCGCGCTCCTCCACGGCCGAGCGGATGAATCCGTACACGTCGCTGTGGACCGGCGTGACGCCGGGCGACGGTCCGCAGGAGTTCCACCTCGTGCTACTGGACAACGGGCGGACTAGCGTGCTGGCGGACCCGGTGGGGCGCCAGGCGCTGAACTGCATCCGCTGCTCGGCCTGCCTGAACGTGTGCCCGGTGTACGCGCGGGTTGGCGGCCACGCGTACGGGTCGACCTACCCCGGGCCGATCGGCGCGATCCTCACGCCGATGCTGGTGGGCGTCGAGCGGGCCGGGTCGCTGCCGTATGCCTCCAGCCTGTGCGGGGCGTGCTACGAGGTCTGCCCGGTCAAGATCAACATCCCCGAGGTGCTCGTGCACCTGCGCCGGCGGGTCGTGGAGGGGCGCGGCGGCTCGGGGGGTGGCGGGTCGGCCGGCGGGTCGGGGGGCGGCGGGCCAAGGGGCGAGGCCGCCGCGATGAAGGCGGTGGGCAGGGTGTTCGCGCGCCGGCGCCTGTACGAGGCAGCGCAGCGGCTTGGTCGCCTGGCGCAGCGGCCGCTGGTCCGCCGCGGGCGCATCCAGCGCCTCCCGGGGCCGCTGTCGGGATGGAGCGCGGCGCGTGACCTGCCGGCACTGCCTGCACAGTCGTTCCGGGAATGGTGGAGGGCGCGCCGGTGAGCGAATCCGTTACGGGGCGTGGTGGCGGCGCGCCGGTGAGCGAGGCCCGGAGCGCGATCCTGGCCCGGGTACGGAGCGCCCTGACCGACGTCCCGGACGACGAGCGGCCCGATGACGTGCCCGTGGCGCCGCGAGTACGAACGCGCCGGCCGGCTGCCACGCGCGGATCTGCTCGACCTGTTCGCGGAGCGGTTGCGCGACTACCACGCCACCGTGCAGCGGTGCGGCGCCTCCGACGTGGCATCCGCCGTCGGCGGTGCGTGCGCCGAGCTCGGGCTGCGCCGGCTCGCGGTCCCGCCAGCGATTCCGCCGGCGTGGCGCGCTGACGGGGTGGAGCTGATCGAGGACCACGGGCTCGGGGCGTCCGAGCTCGACGCGATCGATGGGGCGCTCACCGGCTGCGCCGTGGCGATCGCACAGACCGGCACGCTCGCGCTCGACGGGCAGGGCGCTTGTGGGCGGAGGATGCTCACGCTCGTCCCGGATCACCACATCTGCGTGGTCACGGCGGAGCACGTGGTCGAAACCGTGCCCGAGGCGTTTGCGCGCCTGGCCCCGGCGGTGCGCGAGCGCGGGCTGCCGATCACGCTCATCTCCGGGCCGTCGGCCAGCTCGGACATCGAGCTCACGCGCGTGGAGGGTGTGCACGGCCCGCGGAACCTGCTGGTGCTGATCGCGGAGTGAGTCGCGTGGGCACTTCGCCGGCGCGGCGGATCCGCCGCCTGGCCGCCGAGCGGCTCGGGTTCGAGCCGCTGCGCCCCGGTCAACTCGAAGGCGTCGAGTCGGTGCTGTCCGGACGGGACACGCTGTGCGTGATGTCGACCGGGTCGGGCAAGACGGCGATCTACCAGCTCGCAGGTATGATGCTCGACGGACCGACCGTGGTCGTCTCGCTATCGCCCTCCAGCGCGACCAGGTCGAGGCAATCGAGGGAGAGGACGCCGAGGCGGGGTGCTGAACTCGACCCTGAGCGAGCGCGCTCGCGAGGAGACCCTCGAGGGGACCGAAGAGGGCGAGGTCGAGTTCCTGCTGCTGGCGCCCGAGCAGCTGACCAAGCCCGAGGTGCTCTCGGACCTACGCCGGGCCAGGCCGTCGCTATTCGTGGTCGACGAGGCGCACTGCGTCTCGCAGTGGGGCCACGACTTCCGGCCCGACTACCTCGCCTTGGCGGACGCGATCGAGGCCGTCGGCCGCCCGGTGGTGCTCGCGCTGACCGCCACCGCTGCGCCCCCGGTGCGCGAGGACATCCTCACGGTGCTCGAGCTGCGCGATCCGGCCGTGATCGTGCGCGGATTCGACCGGCCCAACATTCACCTCGCCGTGCGGCGGTTCCACCAGGCGGGGGCGCAGCGCCGCGCGGTTCTCGACGCCGTGGTCGATGCTCCGCGCCCTGGGATCGTGTACGTGGCCGCGCGGCGGGCGGCCGAGGTGCTGGCGGCGGAGCTGGTCGAATGCGGGGTGCGGGCATGCGCCTACCACGGCGGCATGGCCGCGAGAAATCGCGACGAGGTACAGGTCGCGTTCATGGACGAGAGCGAGTGCGACGTGGTGGTGGCGACGGTGGCGTTCGGGATGGGGATCGACAAGCCGAACGTCCGCTGGGTGTTCCACGAGCAGGTCAGCGACTCGCTCGACTCCTATTACCAGGAGCTGGGCCGCGCCGGGCGCGACGGCGCCGGCCGAGACGCTGCTGTTCTACCGGCCCGAAGACCTCGGGCTGCGCCGGTTCTTCGCCGCCGGCGCCGTGGACCGGGATTCGCTCGAGGAGGCGGTGGAGCGGGCGTCGGAGGCCGAGGAGGAGCGGGAGGCCTTCGATCGCTCGCGAGTGGAGATGGTGCGCGCGTACGCCGAGCATCGGGGGTGAGTACGCGCCTCCGTGCGGTGCGTGCGACAACTGCGACAGCGGGCTTGGGGAGGCTCCGCCTCCGCCTCCGTCTCGGGGGAGCGGGCACCCTCCTGGCGCCTCGGGGGAGCGGGCACCCTCCTGGCACGCCGGCGAGCGCGTGGCGCATTCGGAGTGGGGCGAGGGGACGGTCGGTGGCGTCGATGACGGCCATATCACGGTGGTGTTCGACTCCGTGGGCTACAAGACGCTCGACGCAGGGCTGGTCGAGGAGCGAAACATGCTGAAGCGTCTCTGAAGGATGCTGCAGCGGGTCTAAAGCGGGATGCCCCCGACTTAACCGGAAATAGTTTCCGGTCAAGTCGGGGGCTTCCGTTAGTCGGTGGCTTCCCGTTAGTCGGGGGTTCCGGTGACCGCGGGGCTGCGGCGTCTCGACTGCGCCGCCCGCTCGTAGGCCATCCGGAACAGCTCGAGCGCGTTCTGCGTGTCGGCCGGCGAAGCGATCGAGACGGTGACCCAGCCGGAGTCCGGCAGCACGTGGTGGGGACGGGCGCGGCCGGCGCCGATCAGCTCGTCTCGGACACGCCGCGGGAACGGCAGATCCGCAATCCGGTCGCCGTGCAGGTGGCCGAGCTCACGTCGGCCGAGGCGGAACTCCACGCCGCCGAAGCGGTGTGGCGCGGACTCCACCCCCGGCCACGCGCTGACCGCTTCGGTGATGGTGGCTGCGGGACCGGGTTCGGGCACGACGGTCAGCCTACGCTCAGTGGCGTCGCAATCGCCATCGGTCTTTGGTCCTACTCCCTCTGCGGCCTCGCAACCCACGCTGCCATCCGTCCTACGCCCTCCGGCGGCCTTGCAACGCGCGCTGCCATCCGTCCGCCCCGGCGCCTAACGTCAACGAACGAGTGTTCGTGGTGGACGAGACCAGCGAGATCCGCGCCTCCGAGGGCGGTGCCGCGGCGCAGCTGGCGGCGCTGCTGCGCGGCGCTCCGGTCGTGGTGGAGGCCCTCCGGGCGGCGAGAGACGCCGATGCGCCCGATTGGCTGATCTGCGCCGGCGCGATCCTGTCCGCCCGCTTCTACGAGCGGCGCGTCGCGGACAAGGGCTGGCGCGAGCGGTGGCCGCGGATGCGCTACCTGCCCCCGGGCGCGCCATGCTGATCGCCGAGCGCTCCTCCGAGCCGCGGACACCGTGGCTCGATGCGCTGAACCCCGAGCAGCGGGCCGCGGCCACGCACCCCGGCGAGCAGCTCCTGATCCTGGCCGGCGCCGGCACCGGCAAGACGACCACGCTGTGCGCACGGGTGGCGTGGCTGGTCTCGCGAGGCGCGGCGCCGGAGCGTCTCATGCTGCTCACCTTCACCCGCCGCGCCGCGCGCGAGATGCTCCAGCGGACGCGCGCCATGGGCGCCATTCCGGCCGGGCGCCGGGGCCTCCTCGGAGGCACGTTTCACTCCGTCGCGCACCGCTTCGTGCGCACCCACCAGGCGTCGCTGGGACTGAGCGGGGGCATGACCGTGCTCGACGCCGGCGACGCCGCGGATCTGCTCGACCTGGTCCGCGAGGAGCACGGGCACGCACAGCAACGGGTCCGCTTTCCGCGCAAGAGCACGCTGCTCGACATCTATTCGCGGACGGTGAACTTCCAGACGCCGCTGTCCGAGGTCATCGCCGACGCGTTCCCCTGGTGCGAGGAGCACGTGGAGGCGATCGCCGCGTTGCTCAAGGCATACACCGCGCGGAAGCGCGCGCTCGCCGCGCTCGACCTCGACGACCTGCTGCTGTACTGGCGCGCCCTGGTGGCCGACGACGTGATCGGCCGGTCGATCGCCGCCGACTTCGATCATGTCCTGATCGACGAGTACCAGGACGTGAACGGCATCCAGGTCGAGATCGTGCGCGCCCTCGCGGAACACGGGGTGAGGGTGACCGCCGTGGGCGACGACCTTCAGGCGATCTACGGCTGGCGCTCGTCCTCGCCGCGCCACATCCTGGAGTTCAGGGGAGATTTCCCGGGCGCTGAGCTGGCAGCGCTCGAGCGAAACTACCGCTCCTCGCAGCCGATCCTCGACACGGCCAACGCGGTGGGGGCGCAGGCATCCTCGCGGCCGATGGCGACGCGCCTGCGCGCGGCGCGCGAGGACGGCGGGACCCGTCCCGAGCTGGTGTTCTGCCGCGACGACTCCGCCCAGGCGGCGGAGGTGTGCGCGCGTGTGCTCGAGGCGCGTGAGCAGGGAATGGAGCTGCGCCGGCAGGCGGTGCTGATGCGCACCTCGCACGACAGCGACGTGCTGGAGCTCGAGCTCGCGCGCCGGCAGATTCCGTTCGTCAAGTACGGGGGGCTGAAGTACCTCGAGGCTGCGCATGTCAAGGACCTGGTCGCGCTGATGCGGCTCGTCGATAACCCGGCGAGCGAGCTGTCGTGGTTCAGGGTGCTCCAGCTGATCGACGGCGTCGGGCCGGTGAGCGCGCGGCGGGCGCTGGATGTGCTCGTCTCCGGCGGGGCCGGCGGAGCGGGGGCCGTCGCCGGCGGGGCGGGTGGCCCCGGCGGGCCGGCGGAGGGCGCCGCGGCGCGCGTGCTCGAGCGGCTGCCGGTGGGAGCCCGGACGGCCGCCGCGGCGCTGTTCGACGCCCTGGCGCGAGCGCGGACGCAGACGAGTCCCGGCGTGCAGGCCGAGCTCCTGCGCGACGCCATCCGGCCGCTGATCGAAACCCGCTACCCGGATGGCGCGGTCCGCCTCGCTGACCTCGACCAGCTCGTAGCAGCCGCGCGCGAGGCGTCCGGGCTGGCACATTTCGTCAGCGAGCTCGCGCTCGACCCGCCGCAGTCGAGCGCCGACCTGGCGGGCCCGCCACATCTCGACGAGGATTACCTCGTGCTCTCGACGATCCACTCGGCCAAGGGCCTCGAATGGGATTCCGTGCACGTGCTCGCGCTGTACGACGGCAACTTCCCGGCCTGCATGTCGGCTGGGTCGAGCGAGAGCATCGCCGAGGAGCGCCGGCTGCTGTACGTGGCCATGACCCGAGCGCGGCGGCGCCTGCACATGCACGTTCCCGTGCGCTACTACCACCGCCCGCACGGCAACGACGACGCGCACGGGTACGGCAAGCCGTCTCGCTTCCTGACCGGCGAGGTGAGGGAGACCTGCCAGGTGGTGCGCCTGGTCGATGACTCGAGCGCGCGGTTGGCCGGCGAGCGGCCCCGGCGCAAGATCACGGTGTCGGTCGACGCCCTGCTGCGCTGAGCCGATGCCCTACGACGCGGTGATCGTCGGCGGCGGTCACAACGGGCTGGTTGCGGCGACGCTCCTGGCGCGCGCCGGCCATTCCGTGCTCGTGCTGGAACGGCGCGAGGCCGTCGGTGGCGCCGCCGTGTCCGAATGCCGGTTCCCGGGCGTGGACGCGCGCTTGTCGCGGTACGCGTACCTGGTCAGCCTGTTCCCGCGCTCCCTGCTGCGGTCGCTCGGGGTGGGCGTGGAGCTCCGGCGCCGGCCGATCTCCTCGTATACGCCCGGTGTCGGCCTGATCGCCGACGGGCGGGCGGCCCCCGCGGGCTGGGAGGAGCTCCACGCGATGCTGGCGCGGGTCGCTGAGCGGCTGTTCCCCACGCTGACCGAGCCGCTGCGTTCCCGCGCCGAGATCCGGAGGCTGATAGGCGACGACTCGGCCTGGCGGTCGCTGTTCGAGGAGCCGCTGTCCGAACTGATCGAGCGGAGCTTCGAGAACGACGCGGTCCGCGGTCTGGTTCTGACCGATGCGTTGATCGGGACGTTCGCACCGGCCGAGGATCCCGAGCTGCGCCAGAACCGCTGCTTCCTCTACCACGTGATCGGGAACGGGACGGGCCACTGGGACGTCCCGGTCGGCGGGATGGGCGCGCTCAGCGCCGCGCTGGCCGCGTCCGCTCAGCGGGCCGGCGCGCGGATCGAGACGCGAGCCGAGGTCGTGGCGGTGCAGACGGATGGCTCGGAGGCCGAGGTCGCGTGCGGCGACGGCCGGCGGTTTGCCTGCCGGCACGTTCTCGCCGGGGTGGCGCCGGCCGTCCTCGCACGGCTCCTCGACGAACCCGAACCCCCGTCGCCACGCGAGGGCCCCGAGGGCTCGCAGCTCAAGATCAACCTGGTGCTGCGCCGGCTGCCCGCCGTGCGCGATCCGGACGTCTCGCCCGAAGAGGCGTTCGCGGGCACCTTCCATGTAGGCGAGGGCTACGCCCAGCTGCGCCGCGCCTACGAGGAAGCCGCGGCCGGGAAGGTGCCCGCGCTGCCGCCCTGCGAGCTCTACTGCCACACGCTCACCGACCCGACCATCCTGTCCGAGGAGCTCCGGGCGGCCGGCGCCCACGCACTGACCGTGTTCGGGCTGCACATGCCGGCGCGGCTGTTCTCGTCTGCAGTCGCCAAGGAGCGCGCCGTCCAGGCGACCCTCCGGGCGATCGACTCGGAGCTGGCCGAGCCACTCTCCGAGTGCCTCTGGCGAGACGCCGACGGCGCGCCGTGCCTCGAGGCACAGACGCCGCCCGAGCTCGAGGCTGAGCTGGGGTTGCCCGGCGGGCACATCTTCCACCGCGACCTCGCCTGGCCGTTCGCCGAAACCGACGAGGAGCTGGGAACCTGGGGCGTGGAGACCGGGCACGCCAACGTCTGGGTCTGCGGCGCCGGAGCCCGGCGCGGCGGCGGGGTTAGCGGGATCCCGGGCCACAACGCGGCTCGGGCCGTGCTCGCCGCGCTCGACGGTCCGGCCCCGAGCTGACCCCTCCGAGACCGGGCCGCTCAGCCGCACGGCCGCTCAGCCGCGCGGGGCCGCTCAGCCGTGCCGCGGACCGACCGCGGCCGGCCCCGATGCCTCAGAACACGATCAGGGCCCGCCCGCGCAACCCGCCGGCCTCCATCACGCGGTGCGCGTCGGCTGCGCGCTCGGGCGGGTACTCCCCGGCGACCCGCAGCTTCAGCCGCCCGTCGGAGGCGAGGCCCCGAAGCTGCTCGAGCCAGTCGGTGCGCTCGAGGACCCCGAACACGTACACCTGGCGAACCTGGATGCCGCGCTCGGGCTCGCCGTCATCCCATCCCCGCACTACCGCGATCTGGCCGCCGTCGCGAATCGCCGGGAAGGCCGATTGCTTGAGCAGCGCGGTGTCGTAGAGGGCGTCCACGCCGTCGGGAGCCGTCTCGCGGACCGCCTCGTTGAAGCGCTCTCCGCGCGGAACCACCACGTCGGCGCCGAAGCTCCGCACCAGCTCCTCGTCCTCGGGCTTGGCGTCCGCGATCACCTCGAGACCGCGCAGCTTGGCCAGCGGGATCACGTAGGAGGCGAGCAGCCCGGCGCCCCCGCTGACCGCGAGCGTCTGGCCCTCGCCCAGGCCGAGCATCTCCAGCCCAAGGATCGCGGTGAGCCCGTTCATCGGCAGCGTCGCCGCCTGCTCGAGCGTGGCGCCGTCCGGGATCGGGACCGCGGAGGCCGCCGGCACCACGATCAGCTCGCCCTGCGCCCCGCCCTCGGGGCGGCGAGGGGCCACCGCGGCCATGACCTCCTGCCCCGGGCTGAGACGGTCGACGCCCGGCCCGACGGACTCGATCGTCCCCGCAGCGTCCATACCCGGAGTCCACGGCGGCGGAAGGTCTCCGCCGCCCCGCTCGCGCAGGCCGATATCGGTGGGGTTCACCGCCGCCGCCTTCACCGCGATGCGGACCTCGCCCTCTCCTGCCTCGCGCACCTCGCGGTCGATCACGGCGAGGACGTCCGGGTCACCGGGCTCGGGAATACCGACAGCGCGCATTGCGCTAGGTCATATCACGTCATTGCGCAGGGGCGGCGACAGGAAGATCGAGGCGTGGGTCTCCCCTGCGTCGTCGACGATCCAGCGCCGGCCGCCGTCGCAGAGCACCAACTTCTCGCCGGGCTGGGCCGGCGTGCGGTATTCGATCTCCACGTCGAGCGCCTCGGGATCGCTCCCGCGGAGGATCTCCTCCTCGAGCGGCTGCCAGTACGCGGCGTTGTTTATGTGAGCGGCCAGGTCGCACTCGGTGGCGCGGAAGCGCCATGGGAATCGGTGCTCGACCCCTTCGGGGGGCGGATGGCGCAGCCGCGCCGTCACCCGGCGTCCGGCCGCCGCATCGCCGTACGCTGCTAGCTCCTCGGCGCTCACCGGCGTGGGACGTCGAGCCTCCGGATCCAGGTGCACCCACAGCGAGACGGCCTCGACGTCGCTTTCCTCGGCGCCCACGCGCGTGATCGTGGTCCGGCGCTCGGCCCACATCCGGCCGAGCCCGCTGCAGAAGGTGGCCAGCACGAACTGCGAGCCGAATCGCGGGAAGCGCTTGACGTGCATGCGGGCCCGGCGGACCACCCACACCGCGGCCTGGGCCAGCCCGGCGTCCTCCACGTCCGCGTAGGCGACGTCCTGGAGCCAGCGCGCCAGTGCGTCGAGCCTGATCCGGCCCGAGGGCGCGCAGTCGGCCAAGCCCGGCCGGAGCGACTGCTTGAACACCCGCGCGTTGTCGGGAGGCCCGACCATCTCGCTGAACGCGTTGTGCTCCATCTGCGCGCAGGCTACGGATCGTGGCGGTGAAGGGCCCTAGGTGAACAGGCGCGGATCGGCCGTCGTGATCCCGTGCACCCCGACCGCACGCAGGCGCTCGATCCCCAGCCGTTCGTTGACGGTCCAGGCGTAGAGCAGCCCGCGCCGCTCGTTGACCTGCCCGAGCAGGCGCTCGTCGACGAGCCGGTGCTGGGCCATGACCGCCTCCCATCGGCGCGCGACCAGGCCGGCCAGCACCTGGGTGCGCCAGTCGTCCCAGCGCCGGCTGAACCGGGACAGCCGGCCACCGATTGAGATGCCGAGGCGGGCCCGCGGCTCGATCGCCCGTACCGCGTCGAGCACGGCCGGTACCTGCGAGGAGATCAGCGCGCGGTGAAGCAGTCCGGCGTGGCGGAGCCCGTCTAGCAATGTCCGCTCGCAACCGAGGTGCTTGACGTCGACGTTCAGCTCGATCCCGTCAAACCGCCGGCCCGAGAGATGCGCGAGCGCATCGGACAGCCGAACGTTCCCGCCCCGGCGCGCGTGCAGGATCGTGTGGGCCAGCATCAGCTCTCCATCCCATTCGCGCACGTCGAACTCGACCATGTCGACTCCGACCTCGCGCGCCGCGTCGAACGAGGCGAGCGTGTTGGCCGGCGCCAGCGCGCTCGCGCCGCCGTGGCCGACCCGCTGGCAGTGGTGTGCGCTCACCCCACAGACGATGCCATCCCGACCGGCGCCACGCGCCGTGCCGGCGGGCGCCACGTGCCGCGCCGGCGGCCGCCACGCGCTGCGCTGGCGGGCGCCACGCGCCGCGCCTGCCGGCCGATTAGCGTATTCGGCGTGTCTGCCATGCCGCTCTCATCCGGTGGAGGTGCCGTGGTCACGGGCGCCGCGCGCGGCCTGGGCTTTCAGATCGCGCGCCGGCTGGCGCATCGTGGCCATGTGGTTCACGTCACCGACGTGGACGCCGACGCGGCCGCCCGCGCCGCGGGCGAGCTCGGCCCCGGCGCTTTCGCCTCCGCGCTCGACGTCCGCGACGAGGCCGCCTGCCGTGCCGCCGCGGCCCTGACGATCGAGCGCACCGGCTCGCTGAAGGTATGGGTCAACAACGCCGGGGTGCTCCTCACCGGACCGGCGTGGGGCCAGAACGACGACGCGCGCCGGCTGATGCTCGACGTCAACGCTCACGGCACGATCAACGGCACGCTCGCAGCGCTCGAGGTGATGCGTGCCGCCGGCAGCGGGCACATCCTCAACGTGATCTCGATGGCCGGCCTCACCCCGGCGCCGGGCGAGACCGTCTACGGAGCCTCCAAGCATGCCGCGCTCGCCTTCAGCCTCGGCACCCTGGCCGACCTCCGGTTGGCCGGCGTGCGCGGTATCGACATCTCGTGCCTGTGCCCCGACGGGATCTGGTCGCCAATGCTCGAGGACAAGCTCGACGATCCGCACGCGGTCGCCTCGTTCACGGGCTCGATGATGCTGCCCGAACAGGTGGCCGAGCGGGCAATGGACCTCCTCGACCATCCGCGGCCCGTGCTCAGCCTCCCACGCTGGCGCGGGGCCCTCCTGCGCGCTGGCGCCGTGTGGCCGCGGTTGATGCTGATCGGGGTGCGACCGATGTTCGCCTCCGGGCGCATCCAGCAGCGGCGCTTCAAGCGACGGGTGGAGGCGGGAAGATGGCCGCCCCAACGCGGCGCGCGGTGACCGGCGCGCGAGCCGCGCGAGACGAATGACCGCTGCTGGTTGGCGAGCCCGCGAACGATCCGGCTTGTCAGGCCATCGACGCGGCGAGGCGATCGAGCATCTCGCCGTAGATCCGCGACAGGACCCTCGGCGCGAACAACCGCTCGAAGACGCCGCCGATCCCACCCGCACCCGCCCAGGATCCCTCGAGCGTCACGTTGCTTCCGGCGCCGTCGGGGCTGACGCGCCACACGCTGACGAAGCTCGAGAACTCATCGCTCTCGCGGACCGACCCGTCCGCCTCCTCCACCCGCAGGCGATAGTCGCGCCCGCGCCGGGGGGTCTCAAAGTGGTAGGCGACGACGGTCCCGCTGCCCTCGCCGCCCTGTTCGACCCGGTAGGCGCTGTAGTTGTCGGTGAGGATCTTCGGGCGTGCCTCGCGATAATCGCGCAGGAACTCGAGCACGCGCTCTGGCGGCGCGTTCACCGCCTTGGAGGCACGTGCCGTCACGGTGGCCATGCGCCGCATTCTTCCATTCGCGGTCCGCCGAGGACGTCCCCGGAGCCCCGGTGAGGCATGATTGCGCGGAATGCTGGCCGTTTTCGCTACCGATCTCGACCGAGAAGACCCGCTCCGGGTCCTCGAGGTGGGCGATCGGCCCGAGCCGGAGATCCCGGACGGATGGACCACGATCGAGGTCCGAGCCGCCTCGCTCAACCACCACGACCTGTGGTCACTGCGTGGGGTCGGCCTCGGCAAGGACGCACTGCCGATGATCCTGGGCTGTGACGCCGCCGGGGTGGACGAGGAGGGCAACGAGGTGGTCGTCCACTCGGTGATCGCGAGCGAAGATTGGAGCGGCGACGAGACGTTCGACCCCAAGCGCTCGCTGCTCTCCGAGCGCCATCAGGGCACGTTCGCGCAGCGCGTTGCAGTGCCCCACCGCAATCTGCTGCCCAAGCCGCAGGAGCTGTCCTTCGAAGAGGCGGCTTGCCTTCCCACGGCGTGGCTGACGGCCTACCGGATGCTGTTCACCCGCGGCCAGGTGGTGCCGGGCATGACGATCCTGATCCAGGGCGCCAGCGGCGGCGTTTCCACCGCGCTCACCAAGCTGGCCAGCGCCGCGGGCATTCGGGTGTGGATCACCAGCCGCTCCGAGGAGAAGCGCGAGGAGGCCAAGAAGCTGGGCGCCGACGAGGCGTTCGAGGCCGGCGCGCGCCTGCCCGAGCGGGTGGACGCGGTGATGGAGACGACCGGCGAGGCGACCTGGAAGCACTCGATTCGCTCGCTCAAGCCCGGGGGCACGCTGGTCATCTCGGGCGCGACGACCGGGGACGCGCCGCCCGCCGAGCTCACCCGCGTGTTCTTCCTGCAGCTGTCGATCGTGGGATCGACGATGGGCACGCGCGAGGAGCTCGGCCGCCTGATGCGGCTGTGCGCCGACCAGGGGGTCCGGCCGATCATCGATCGGACCCTGCCGCTATCGGACGCGCCGGCGGGCTTCGAGGCGATGCTCAAGGGCGAGATGGTCGGCAAGATCGTCTTCACGCCGTAGCCGCAGCGTCCAGGAACCGGCGGCACAGCTCGCGGCCAAGCTGGTTCCAACCGGCGATCTGGGCTCGCGTGCGAATACGCAGCTCGTCCGGCTCGAGGCCAAGGCGCTCGCGCTCCTCGGGGTCGCGCTCGTGGTCGATCCACGCCGCGAAGTCCGCGGACGTGACCTCGGCGTGAAACTGGATTCCCCAGGCGCGGTCGCGGGCGCCGGCGCGAAACGCCTGAAGGCATGTATCGCTGCGGGCGAGCTCGACCGCCCCGGCGGGCAGCTCGCACGTGTAGCTGTGCCACTCGAGCGCCTCGAACGACGGCGCCAGCGAGCCGAGCAGCGGATCACGGGCCCCGGCATCGGCAACCATCACCCGGTACCAGCCGACCTCGGGATGCGCCGCGGCCCGGGACGGAGCGCCCATGGCCTCGGCCAGGAGCTGCGCCCCCAGGCAAACCCCGAGCAGGGGCGTGCCGCGCGCGAGCAGCTCACGGAGCAGGACCTTCTCCGCGGCCAGCCAGGGATGCGCTCGCTCCTGATCGGGATGGGCCTCGCCGCCCAGCGTCACGACCGCGTCATACCGCCACGGATCATCCGGCGCCGGAGTCCCGCGAGGCAGCTCCCATTGATCGAGCGAGTCTCCGCGCTCGGCGATGGCGTCCGCGAACACGCCCGGACCGGCGTCGCGGTCGTGGACGATCGCGAGCACTCTCATGTGAGGGCGGAGTAGGTTGCGCGGGCCAGCTCGATGAACTCGGCCGCGGCCGGGGAATGGCGGCGATCGGCGCGGGAGGCGAGCGTGATGTCGCGCGCCAGCGCCGGCTCGGTCAGCTCGAGCACCGCGACCTCGACGTCGGCGGCCGTCGCGTCGGAGCGGGGCAGGAGGGCCACGCCCATGCCGCGCGCCACCAGCCGCCGAATCCGCTGGCTCTCGTTCGATTCAAGCCTGACTTGGGGCTCGAAACCGGCCTCCCGCCCGGCGCCGACGAGCAGCTCCCGCAGGCGGGCGCCCGGGCGGAAGCTGATGAAGCGCTCGTCGGCCAGCTCGCGCATCTTGACCCGCTTGCGGTGGGCCAGCCGATGGTCGGGCGGAACGATCAGCATCACCTCTTCGGATACGAGCCGGTGGCAGGTCAACCCGCGGCTCTCGATCCGCTCGGTCACCGACAGGAATGCCAGGTCCAGCTCGTCCACGCGCAGCATCTCGGCCAGCTCCTCGCTCGATTGCTCGCGCACGGTCAGCTCGACCCCGGGGTGGCGCTGGTGAAAGATGGCCAGCACGAGCGAGAGGTCGACCAGCCCCATCGTGTGCAGCGCGCCCACGCTCACGTGCCCGACCTCGACGCCGCGCAGCGCCTGCATCTCGGTATGGGCGGCATCGAGCTCGGCCAGGACTCGGCGCCCGCGCGCGACCAGCAGCTGGCCGGCCGCGGTCATCTCCACTCGCCGGGTCGTGCGCTCGACCAGCGCTACGCCGAGCTCGTCCTCGAGCCGCCGGATCTGCTGTGACAGCGCCGGCTGGGCGATGTGCTCACGCGCCGCGGCACGGGTGAAGTGGCGCTCCTCAGCCAGCGCGACGAGGTATCGGAGCTGGCTCACTTCCATAAGCCAAGCTTATAGATACGCTCCGATACTCGTCTTGGACATCTAAAGCACACGGGGTCATCATGTGTCTCCCCTCCTCCCCAGAGACGCGCCCCGCCAGACCGGCCACCATCTACTCCCCCGCCGGCCTGCCGGGGCGCGACTCAGTTGTGGGCGACGCGAGCCGCGATCAGGCCGAACCGCTCGAGGCCCCGCCGGCTGAGCTGCCGAGCGAGTACCCGCGCTGCGCCTTGGTCACGTCGCCGCTGCGGGCCAGCTTCGAGAGCGTGGTGCTGACCGAGGGCCGCCCCAGACCGGTGGCGCTCGCGACCTGCCCAGCCGTCAGCGGCTGGCCGCCCGCCTTGGACAGAGCGTCCAGCACCGCCTGGCGCGTGGCGCCCGAGGCGGTCCGTGTGCGTGTGCGACCCGACGCCGCGGCGCCGCCGCCGCCAGCGGAGGCCGCCCCCGTACTCCGGCCGGTCGCCGCTCGGCTGCGCGTGCTACGGCCTCGGCTTGCCCGGCCCCCGGCCGCCGCGCCGCTCCTCGCGCTCCCGCCTCGCCGGCCGCCTCTCGCGGGCCCCCGAGACTGCCGCCTCGCCGGCGCCGCGCCGGGTCCATCGCTCGTGCCCAGCGCATTGAGCGCCTCGCGAAGCCTGTCCGCCTCCGCGAGGACCTGCTCGAGGCGCTGCTCGATGTCCGCGCGAATTCGATCGATCATGTGATTCCCGGTCCTTCCAGTCGTTTTGGACCGCTCATCCTACCTTGAGGGGCGGCTTATGGTCCGTTGGCGTGGGCCCTCGGAAGGGGCCCCGTCAGGCTGTTGGCGCGGGCCCTCGGAGGGGCCTCGTCAGACCTGGCCGAGGCGGCCGGCCGCCGCGCGCATGGCCCCACGCGCCTCCGCGTGCATCTCGTGCACGATCTCAGCCGCGGGACGCGCCTGCGCCAGCTGGTGCGCCTGGCCCGCCCATAGGTTGAAGCCGTCGGCATCGCCCCGTTTGCGGGCCGCGGCGCGAAGCGGGCTCGTCACGTGATGGATCTCCGGGTAGGCGTTCGGCGCGGTGGCGCTGTGCTCGAGCAGGAACCGGTTGACCATGCCCCGCGCCAGCCGGCCGCTGAACGCGCGCGTGAGCCGGGTTGGGATCGGCTCGGTCAGGAGCTCGCGCTGGGCTGGGGCGGTCGCCGCCTCGGGCGCCAGCATCAGCGCGGTTCCGATCTGGCCGAGCGCGGCGCCCGCGCACAGCACGGCGGCCAGCGCCGCGCCGTCGGCGATCCCGCCGCTCGCGATCAACGGCAACGGCACCTCGTGAGCGATCACCCGCAGCAGCGCGATCAATCCCGCCCCGCCCGCGTCCTCGTCGTCTACGAACGCCCCGCGGTGCCCGCCGGCCTCCGTGCCCTGCACCACGAGCGCATCGGCGCCGGCCTGCTCGGCCTCACGTGCCTCGTCCGTCTTGGTCACCGTCACCCAGACGGCGCACCCGCACGAGTGCAGCCGCGAGACGATCTGCTCGGACGGGCATCCGAATGTGAACGACACGACGGCAACGCGCTCCTGACACACCAGCTCGAGCTTGGCCTCCCAGTCGTCGTCGTCGAAGCGCGGCTCGCCGAGCTGGGCGCCCTGACTTTCGGCTTCGGGCGCCAGCTCATCGAGGTAGGCCCGCAGGGCCTCGGCCTCGGCGGGGGCCCGCGCGGGCACGAACAGGTTGACCCCGAACGGCGCGCTCGTGCCCGACCGCACTGCGGCGATGTCCTCGCGGACCGCGTCGGCGCGCTTGTAGCCGGCGGCGAGGAACCCGAGCGCGCCCGCCTCGCACACGGCGACCGCGAGCGCCGGCGTGGATGGACCCCCCGCCATCGGCGCTTGGACGATCGGCGCACTCAGGCTCGCGGGATCGAACGTCATGCCGCCATCAGGCTCGACAGGTGGTTCGCAGCGTCGCTCAGCCGGTCATCGCCCCAGAACAGCTCGTCGGCGATGGCGATCGTCGGGACGCCGAACACGCCGAGCTCGTACGCGGTGGCGGTGGCCTCATGTAGCGCGGCCTTGATCGCCGGGTCGCGCATCGCCCGCTCCACGACGGCAGGATCCAGCCCCGCCCGTCCCGCCGCCTCGAGTACGCGTCCGGGAATCGTCAGGTCGGCGCCGTGCTGGAAGGCGTCGCGGAATGCCGTCATCGCGAACTCCCGCCCTAGACCGGCGCTGAAGGCGAAGGTGCACGCTCGCATCGCCTGCAGGTAGTCACCCGGCCAGGGGTCGGGCCAGCGCATCGGCGGCAGTCGATACGCCCGGGTGCGGCGCTCGATCTCCGCCATCCCGACCTGCCGCCGGCGGTAGTCGCCCAACGCCCAGCTCGAGCGACCGGTCAGCTTGAACAGGCCGCCCAGGAGCACCGGCTGCCACCGGACCGGGTCCGGCAGCAGGGCGGGCAGCCGCTCTGCGGAGAGGTAGGCGTAGGGCGAACCGAGGTCGAAGTAGAACGTGATCGGGGGCACGGCAAGGTGTTCGATAGACTGAACGCTGCGTTCTCTATGTTAGACCATGCCGAGCATGACGGCGTGCAGACGGTGCTGGCGGCAAACCTCCGGCGGCTGCGGATCGCACGCCACCTGTCGCTGTCGGAGCTGGCGCGTGCCACGCCGATGAGCAAGGCCACGCTGTCGAGCATCGAGAACGGCCGGGCCAACCCCACCGTCGACACGCTCGCGTCGCTCGCGGCAGCGCTTCGCGTGTCGATCGGCGAGCTGCTCGAGGACCTGCCGGTTCCCGAGGTGCGGGTGGTCCGGGCCACGCAGGGTCGCCTCGAGCGGCGTGATGGGATCCCGCAGCGGCTCGTCGACACGCTGTCGGCCGGCGGCGCGCTCGAGGTCTCCGAGCTGGCGCTTCCGGCGCGCGCGGTGCACGAGGCGGAGGCCCGAGCGGCCGGCTGGCGGGCCCACGTGTACGTGCTCCAGGGCAAGCTGATCACCGGGCCGGTCGAGCTCTCGACCGAGCTCGGCGCGGGCGACTACGTCTCGTTCCCAGCCGACGTCCCCCACCTCTACGAGGCAGGCCGTACTCCGGCCCGCGCGCTGGTTATCTCCCAGGCGCCGTGACCGGCCTCGGCCGTGAGCCACTCGCGAACCGCGGTCGCGACGGCGTTCAGGTCGCTCGTTAGCGAGTGGTTGCCCTTCACGGTGACCACGCGACGGGCCGGGCCGGCCGAGGGCATTCCGAACGGGTCATTAGCGCCCTGTACGACCAGCGTCGGGACCTCGACCGCATCGAGCTCGGACTGGCGGCTGTCCGGAGGACGCGCCGGCGAGCGGCGCGGCGGAACCAGCGGAAAGGCCAGGCACAGGACCGCTGAGGCGCCCGTCTGGCTGGCGGTGCGGCAAGCCACCCGAGCGCCGGACGAGCGGCCACCGGTTATGAGCGCGAGCCCGCGAAGCTCGGCCTCGCGCAGCGCTTTCACGACGGCGATCCACGCCTCGTCGAGCTGGTGCGCCGGCGCAGGCGAGCGCCTGCCCGCCACCCGGTAGGGCTGCTCGACCAGCGCCACGCCGAAGCCCTCTGACACCGCCACGTCCCGTACCGCGACCAGGTCGCGTGCCCCGACCCCGCCCCCCGCGCCGTGGCCGAGAACCAGGGCCCCGCGGATCTTCGCGGGCGTGTGCACGTGGACCCGGGCGGTGCCGCGGGGAGTTTCGATGTCGCGGACGTCCATGCCGGACATAGTGTCGCCGGCTTAGGCGGGTACTGTCCGGAGCCGGATGCCAGAGGCCCAGATGCTCGACGCGGAGGCGGTGCTCCGCCGTGCCCGCCGGCCGCTCGTGCTCGGCATGGGCGGTGGCGGCGACGTCGTCGGCGCGCTGGCCACCGCCGAGTTCTCGCGCCTTTATGACGGCGCCGATCCAGTCGTGGGAGGCGTCACGTGGGAACGCCGGGTCATCGATCCCGCACCGGGGCCGCGATCAGTCGATGAGATCGTGGGCGGCGAGGAACTGGCGCCGGGGATCCTGCTGGTCGATTCCGAGACGCGGGTCCGGGACCGCGACGTGTGGTTCGCGGAATCGCGGATGGCCGGCTTCCTGGGGCAGCGCACGGTCCTGGTCGACGTCAATCCGGGGCCGAGCGCAATCGCGGCCTCACTTCAGGAAGCGGCGCGCCGGCTGGACTGTGACCTGGTCGCTTTCATCGACGTCGGGGGCGACGTCGTCGCGCAGGGCGACGAGGCCGGGCTCACCAGTCCGTTGTGCGACGCGGTCATGCTCGCAGCGGCCTCGACGCTCGCATCCGACGGCCACGCGGTCCTGGCCGGGATCTTCGGGATCGGCTGCGATGCCGAGCTGACGCCGGCCGAAGTGCTCGCTCAGCTCGCGGTGGTGGCCTCCCACGGCGGGCTCTGTGGCTCGCGCGGGCTGACCGCGCCGGTGGCCAAGCGCCTCGAGGGAGCGGTGGCGGCAGTTCCGACGGAGGCCAGTGCGCAGGCCCTCCGCGCGTTCCGGGGCGCCGCCGGGGAGGCCACGATCCGGGGCGGGACGAGATCGCTCGAGCTGTCCTCGGCCGCCGCGCTGACCTTCTACCTGGACGTGGAGGTGACCGTGCGAGCGGTGGGGCGGCTGGCTCGCGCGGTGGTGGAGTCGCGCAGCTTGAGAGAAGCGAGCCGGGCCCTGAACGAGCTGGGCGTCCGCACCGAGCTGGATCGTGAGCTCGACGCCGCGGCCGGGCGGCGCGGATGAATATCGTGTGCTGCTGATGCGCGCGGTCGTGTTCGAACGCAACGGCGGACCGGACGTCCTGGAGCTCAAGGACGTTCCCGACCCCGAGCCGGGCGATGACGAGGTACTCGTGGACGTCGACGCGGTGGGCATCAACTACCGCGACGTCTACGAGCGCGAGGGCCGCGGCTACGGATCCAAGCCGCCGGCGATCGGCGGCGTCGAGGGCTCCGGGAAGATCGCCGACGGAGGCGAGCGCGTGGCCTGGGTAGCGGTCCCGGGTAGCTATGCCGAGCGGGTGGCGGCGAAGCGCGACGCGCTGGTTCCGGTGCCAGATGAGGTCGAGCCCGAAGTGGCCGCCGCGGCCCTGCTCCAGGGAATGACCGCCCATTACCTGGCGTGCGACTCGTATCCGATCGAGGAGGGCGACTGGGTGGTCGTCCACGCGGCGGCGGGCGGCGTCGGCCAGCTGCTTACCCAGCTGGCCAAGATCCGGGGCGGCCGCGTGCTCGCCACTACCTCGACCGACGAGAAGGCCGCACTCGCGCGGGAGGCCGGCGCCGACGAGGTCAGCGGCTACGACGGATTCGCGGACCGGGTGCGCGAGATCACCAATGGCGAAGGCGCCGCCGCCGTCTACGACGGGGTCGGCAAGGCCACCTTCGACGACGGACTGCGCGCGCTCCGCCCGACCGGGCGGTTGATCCTCTACGGAGCCGCGAGCGGGCAGCCCGAGCCGCTCGAGATCGCCAGGCTGGCGCCGGCGGGCTCGCTCTACGTCCAGCGGCCGACGCTCGCGACCTACACGCGCACACCGGAGCTCCTGCGCGACCGGGCCCGCCAGGTTTTCGAGCTGATCGCTGGCGGCCGGCTGAACGTCCGCATCGGGCACCGCTACCCGCTGGAGGACGCCCGCCGCGCGCACGAGGATCTCGAGGCGCGGCGCACGACGGGCAAGCTGCTGCTGACGCTGCGCTGAGCTGCTTGAACGCCGGGGCGGATCGTGACACCTCGCCGTTAGAACGGCGACGACCTCGGGTACGAATACGTACTCCGGAAGCGTCTTCACGGATTGCGCAACGGGCCGCGCGGGCATCTCGGAGGTAAACCTGAGGAGGCCATATTGATCGCCAGCAAGTCTGTCCACCACGGCTCAGCGAGGCGCGGCCGTCGTTTTAGTTTCCGCGCTGCAGCGGCGGGATTCGCCGTGCTCGCTTCATGCGCCGGCCTGGCGACCGACGCGTCCGCAGTGACTCCCGCGCCCCCGCCCGGGGCGCCGGCGGTGGAGTCGGCGCCTTCGAGCCTCACGGGCCTGAACCCCCAGCTTCCGGCGAGCGTGATCGCCGCGAGCGCCGCTCCGGGAAGCCGCTGGACGCCGGAGAAGGCGATCTACGGCACGAACTCGATCAATGACATCGCCCTGAAGGGCGCCGACGGGACCACGATCCGCGTCAACGAGATCTATCCGACCACCTCGTCTGGCCAGCCGGCGGCCGGCAAGTTTCCGGTGCTCCTGACGATGACGCCCTACGGGAAGGGACAAGGTGGCTCGAGCGCGCCCGGGTCAGCGGCCAGCCCGGGAGGAAGCTCCCCGACCGGCGGGGCCGACAACTACCTCGTCCAGCGCGGCTACATCGAGGTGGTCGAGGATGTGCGGGGGACGGGTGACTCCAACGGCAGCTGGGGCCTGTTCGACCCGATCCAGCAGCAGGACGCGATCAGGGTGATGAACTGGGCGGCACACCTGCCGCACTCCGACGGCCGGGTCGGCACCTACGGGCCCTCCTACCTGGGGATCGACCAGATGCTCCTGGCCGGGGCGGTCGGGCCGCACTCGCCGCT
This sequence comes from uncultured Solirubrobacterales bacterium, assembly GCA_963818675.1. Classification (GTDB taxonomy): domain Bacteria; phylum Actinomycetota; class Thermoleophilia; order Solirubrobacterales; family Solirubrobacteraceae; genus Palsa-465. Next base: position 2,738,345 of record CAWFTE010000002.1, on the reverse strand, counting down.
GAAGGCCATCTTCCCGCTCGTTACCGCCAACGAGATCTACCGAGACACCTCGTTCATGGGCGGCCTGATCGACTTCGAGTTCGACGAGACCTACCTGGGGATCACCGCCGAGGGCAACACGGTCAATCCGCTCACCGACACGGCGAGCGACCCGCAGCTGCTGTCGGACCTGGCCGGCATCGAGGCCGACCACGTCAACGGACTGGCCAGCTATCACGCGGCGCAGACCGCGAACATCCTCTCGGGCGGAAGCCAGGCCTACGACGGGCCCTACTGGCAGGCCCGGGATCCGCAGAACGTCATCCGGCGGGTCGTCGCCAACCACATTCCGGCCTACCTGCTCGGCGGCGAGTTCGACATCTTCCAGCGCGGCGAGCCGCTCAACTACGCGGAGCTGCAAAACGCCTGGGCGGGTCGAAGCGACACCGCGCCAATGCAGCCGGGCCAGCGAGCCACTGGGCGCTATCAGCTCATCGTCGGTCCGTGGGAGCACCTCAACGGCTCCAGCGTGAACGTCGACCCGCTCGAGCTCGAGTGGTTCGACACCTGGCTCAAGCACGAAAAGACCGGCATGGCCGGCACCCCCACACCGCTTCACTACTACGACCTCGGGACGGGGCAGTTCGACGAGACCTCGACCTATCCGTTCACGAAGGCCAAGCCGACTCGGTTCTACCTCGGCGCGGGGAACACGCTCATCCGCTCGGCGCCGTCCTCCGGCTCCGGCTCTGCTGGGACGCCCTCCGTTGGCCTGGGAAACATTGGCCACACCGAGCTCCCCGTCGTCGGGAAGCTCGCGCGGGCCGCGCTGCCGGGTCTCCCGGCGACCGACACGATCACCTGGAGTCCCTCGGGCAGTCCGTGCGGGCGCCCAATTGATCAGTGGGCGATGGGCGGCATCTCGATCCCGGCGCACTCCGCCGGCCTGCTTGCCCCGTGTGCCGACGATGACCAGCCCTCCCAGGTTGGGCCGTGGACGATCAGCTACACGACGGCGCCCTTCAGCCATCCGGAGGCCGTCGCCGGTCCGGTCACCGCCACGATCTACGCCAGCGCGAACACGACCGAAACCGAGCTGGTCGCCGAGGTCGAAGACGTGACCCCGAGCGGTAGCTCCTACCCGCTCACGGAGGGCGCGCTCCTGGGGTCGCTTCGGGCGGTGGACGCTGGGCGATCGTGGACGGCAGGCGGCGTGACCCTGCTGCCCTACCACCCGTACACGCAGGCGTCGGCCCGACCCGTCACGCCGGGCTCGGTGACCGAATACCAGATCGAGATCTTCCCGACGCTGGCCACGATCGCGGCCGGGGACCGCCTGCGGCTCACGCTCGCGACCGTCGACACGCCACACCTGACGCCGCTCCCGGCGCAGCTCCCCGAGCTGGCCGGTGGCGTCTACACGATCAACCGCTCGGCCGCGCACCCGTCCTCCCTGTCGCTCGAGCTGCTCGGCTAAGGCGGAGCGAGCTCGTCGGGGTAGGCGCGGAGCAGCGTCTGGAGATCGTCGCCCCGAAACAGGCGTTCGACGAACTCGAGCCAGCGGCCGGGCGGGTGAAGCGTCATCCGCACCCGAGCTGGACCCTGCCCGAGATTGCGGGCTGTGTGCACCACACCGGCCGGCGCCTCGGCCTCCTCATCGGGACCGAGCACGTGCTCAGCGCCGTCGATCGTGATCGCGACCCGTCCCTCGCAGATCCGCCACCGCTCGGTCATTGTCGGATGCCGGTGTGCGGGGACGACATGCTGGCCCGGCCACACGTCCTCGAGGACGAGCTGCGTCGGAGTGAGGCCGATGACGGTCAGCCGCTCGCCCGTCGAGGGGTGGTGCAGTACGTCCCCGGTTCGCAGCACTCGATCGAGCGTTCCGCCAGGCCCGTGCGTCAGCGCCGGCGACGCACCCTTCGCATGACGATCAGCGCCGCGGCGGCGCCGAGCACGGCACGCGTCCGGGGCTGCTTCAGTCGATCGGCGAGGATGCTCATGGCGATCTCGCCGACAGGAAGCGCCTCTTCGTGTGCCGGCGCCGGGAGCGGAGGCGTCGGCGGCACGGTGGTGGTGGTGGTGGCGGCGATCGACGGGACGGCGGGCTCTGGCTCCGGCGTCTCGACGGGCTCCGCCGGCCGCTCGGGGAGCTCGGTCGGCTCGGCCGGCGCCTCGGGCGGTTCGGGAGCCTCGGGCGGGGCCTCGGGTAGCTCGGTCGGCTCCGCCGGTCGCTCGGGAACCTCGGCCACCGGCTCCTCGGCCGCGACCGGCGCCGGCTCAGGAACCTCAGGCGGCTCGGGTGGCTCGGCGACCTCGGCGGGCGGCTCGTGGAGCTCAGTGGGCGGCTCGTGGACCTCAGCGGGCGGTTCGTGAACCTCGGCGGCGGGCTCGTGGACCTCGGTGGGCGGTTCGTGAACCTCGGCGGCGGGCTCGTCGAGCTCGGTGGCGGGCTCGTGAGCCTCGGCAGGGATCGGCGGCGCCGGCGGTGGAGCGGGCGGCTCGGGCGGCGGCGAGCGGGCGGCTCCGGCGGTGAAGCGGGCGCCTCCGGCCGTCCCGCTGCCTCGGGCGGGGGCATCGCCTCGACCGGATGCGGCGGCGGGGGGATGTGCGGCGCCGGCGGAGGCGCCGGTGGCGGCGCCGCCTCTGACCAGACCGGCCCTGGCGCCGGCGGCTCCATGTGGTCAGGCGCGGGTGGCTCGGCGGGCTCGGAGTCTCCCCACGGCCTGATCAGCCCGACCGGCTCGAGGTCGGCGGGAGCGGGCGGGGGGGCAACCGGCTCGGGCTCCGGAGGCTCCGGGGGCGCGGGCTCCGGCTCCTCGCCGGGCGCCACACCCTCGGCCGCGACCGGTTCCTCGACCGGGGGCGCCACACCCTCGGCCGCGACCGGTTCCTCGACCGGGGGCGGCGCGTGCTCCTCGGCCGCGGCCGGCTCCGGCGCGGGCTCCTCGGCCGCGACCGGCTCCTCGACCGCGGCCGGCTCCGGCGCCTCCTCGGCCGCGACGGGCTCCTCGGCGGCAGGCGGGCCCTCGGCCGCCACGGGCTCCTCGGGCGAGGGCGGCGCCTCCCCCGGCTCGGCCACCATCGGCTCGTCGACTTCCGCGGCCACCGGCGACTCCTCGGCCGGTGGCGCCTCCGCCAGTGGCGCCTCAGTCGGGGCCTCCGGAGGCTCCGCCGGCGCCTCAACGGCCTCGGCCGCCGGCGCCTCAACGCCCGCCGCCGCCGGCGCCTCAACGCCCTCTACCGCCACGGCCTCCCCCGGCACGCCCTCCGCCGGCACCGCCTCCGCCGGCGCGGCCTCGGCAGCCGCCACCGGAGGCGGAGTCGCCGCGAGCAGCGCAGCCAGGTTGACCGCGAAGCGCTCGATCAGCTTGGCGGCCACGTCGCCGATCACGCCACGCCCCATCGCCGCCGCCCGGCCGCTCAACTGCAGATCCGTCTCAAGCACGGCGTGGGTCTTGGGCGGCTGCTCGGCCAGGCTCATGTGGACGTGGGCGTCCGCGGTCCCCTGGCCGCGCGCCTCGCGGGCTCGCGCGCGCATGACGGCCTTGCGTCCCGCATCGTCCCGCTCCACGATCTGCACCTCGCCGCGGTAGAGCATCGAGATCGGCCCCACCTTGACCTTGATTCCGACCTTGTAGCGGTCATCGCCCAGATCCTCGAGCACCTCGGCTCCGGGCATGCAGGGCGCGACTCGGCCGACGTCCATCATCGTGCTCCACACGTGCTCGACCGGCGCTTGCACGTCGAAGGCATTCTCGAACTTCACTGGGCTTCCCCTCCCTGCTCGCGAAAACGGCTGACCGGTCTGGCACCGTCCGCGATCGCCTCGGCGACCACGGTCAGAGCTCGAAGGTTATGCCCACTCACGAATGCGTCGCAATAGGGCAACGCGGCTGCCATCCCTCCGGCAAGCGGCTGAAAGTCGCGGCCGGCCTGCCGGGGATTGACCCACACGATGCGAAACGCGAGCCGGCGCAGCCGGGCCATCTCGCGGGCGACCACCGCCGGGTCCCCCCGCTCCCAGCCGTCGGACAGGATCACCACCACCGCCCCGCGAGCCATCCCGCGCCGGCCGTAGTCGTCGTTGAACCGCGCCAGCGCCTCGCCGATCCGCGTCCCGCTCGACCAGTCGCGGGCCGCCTCCGCGGCGCGCTCGATCGCCAGATCCGGCTGGCGCCTGCGCAACGCCCTCGTCAGCCGGGTCAGCCGTGTGGCGAACACGAACGCCTCGGCATGAGCGCCCCCCACCGCGGCGAGAAGCAATTGCAGGAACGCCCGCGTGTACGGCTCCATCGACCCCGAGATGTCGCACAGCAAGACCAGCCGCCGCCGGCGCTGAACTCGACGGCGAAGCACGCGACGTGACGGATCCCCGCCGGTCCGGTAGCTCGCCCGCAGCGTCGCCCGGACGTCGAGCCGCGACCCGTGCGGATCGCGCCGGAGCCGCCGGACGCGACGAAGCGGCGGCGCGAGCGCCAAATCGAGCATCAGTGCGCGCAGGGCCCGCAACTCCTCCTCCTCGAGCGACGCGAAATCGCGCTCAGCCAAACGCTCCTCGTCGGTGGCCGTGCCCACAGGCAGGTCCAGCTCCCCTTCGTCATCACGCGAGTCGCCCGTCACCGACGAGCCCGGCGGCGCCAGCCCAGCGCCGGGCGGAGCAGAACCCTCCTCCGAGCGCCCCGCCGGCCGCCGTTCCGTCAGCTCCGGGGAGCGCAGCGGGGGCGCATTCTGGTCTCCGCGCGCGCTGGCGGGATCGACGAGGCCGTCGAAGATCCAGGAGAAGACCCGGTCGAACACGGCGATCTGGTCCTGCGCGGACACGAACACGGTGCGCGCAATCCAGTACAGCTCGCTGCGCGTCGCCGGTGGCGCAAGTGACACCGCCCGCGCGAACCGCGCCGAGCGCTCGGAGGTGACCGGTAGCCCGGCATCGTGGATCGCGCGCCCGAACGCGGCGGCGAAGCCGGGGAGATCGATGAGCTCGGCCGTCACCGGGAAAGCAGCGACTCGAGCCCCCGCGAGCGCACCAGCTCCTGGTCCTCGCGGTATTTCAGGACCGACCCGAGCGTCCGCTCCGCGCCCGCAACATCGAGCCGGTCCACGCCGAGGAGCCGCAGCGCCGCCACCCAGTCGATCGCCTCGGCGATCCCCGGCGGCTTCTGCACCTCGCTCGCGCGCAGCCGGCGCAGGACGTCGACCACCTCGACGCTGAGCGCCTGGGCCGCATCGGGCACTCGCCGGCGGACGATCTCCACCTCCCGCGAGGCCTCGGGATAGTCGATCCAGTGGTACAGGCACCGTCGCTTGAGGGCGTCGTGCAGGTCGCGAGTCCGGTTCGAGGTCAGGATGACGACGGGCGCGTGTACAGCCTGGACCGTGCCCAGTTCGGGGATGGTGATCGAGGACTCCGCCAGCAGCTCGAGCAGGAACGCCTCGAAGTCGTCGTCGGCGCGATCGAGCTCGTCGATCAGCAACACCGCCGGCATCGGCCCCGGATGCTGGATCGCCCGCAGCAGCGGGCGGGCAATCAGGTACTCCGCCGAGAAGAGGCCCTGCTCGCTCAACGACTCCCCGGCCGACTCGGCCAGCCGGATCCGGAGTAGCTGGCGGGGGTAGTTCCACTCGTACAGCGCCTCAGCGGCGTCGATGCCCTCGTAGCACTGCAGACGGATCAGCGGCGTGTCGAGCACCGCCGCGAGCGCCTTGGCCGCCTCGGTCTTGCCGACGCCGGCCTCGCCCTCGAGCAGCAGCGGTTGGGGCAGGCGCAGGGCGAAGAACAGCGCGGTGGCCAGGCCCTCGTCGGCCAGGTAGTCCGCCCCATCGAGCCGGCGCGCGAGGGTCTCGACGTCGGGAACGAGCTCCCGCACCGCGTCCTCGGCACCCGCGTGCGCCGGCCCGCTCACGATGCCAGGACCGCCTGGTAGTCCTCCCATGTGTCGACATCGCGCGGGATCGGACCGGGCACCGGCACGTCGAGGACCGCGACGCGATCGAGCAGCTTCCACACACCCTTGTCTCCGTGCAACGCGCGCAGCTCGCCGAACAGGCTCGCGGAGAACGCCAGCGGATGCCCGCGGCCGTCGTCGTAAGCACAGGCAGCGGCGGGCGCATCCGCGGTCGCCGTCTCCGCGACCAGCGCCCGCACCGACTCCACCGTGACACCCGGCTGGTCGCCCAACAGCAGCACGAGCAGCTCGCAGCGGCGATCGACGGCGGCCAGCCCGGCGGCGATCGAGGAAGAACATCCCTCGCGGGAGCGGCGGTTCTCCACGACCTGCACGCCCTCGAAGCTCACCTTCGCGAGTCCGCCGCTGACCACGCACAGGAGCTGGCCGAACCCGCAGGCTCGGGCGGTGTCCAGCACGTGATCAAGGAGCGTCGCGCGCCCGTAGGGCAACAGCTGCTTGGGCGCACCGAGCCGTGTCGAGCCGCCTGCCGCCAGCACGAGGCCGGCGACAAACCGCTCAGGTGGCGGCATGCTGCTCCACGTACGCCTCGCGGCAGCGTTCGCCGCAGAAGTACTCGCCCTCCGCTGACGGCGTCGCATCGGTCACGGCGACCGTCATCCCGCACACCGGGTCGACCGCCTGCCGCACGACCTCGACCGGCTGGGCATGATGAGAGCTGACGAGCTCGGCGAGAATCGAGAGTGCGACTTCACCCGGTGTGCGCGCGCCGATTGACAGGCCCGCGGGCGTGTGCAGCTGGGCTCGCAGCTCCTCGGGAACTGCGAGCGCGTCGCGCACCGCGGCGCCGCGGACGGCACTCGCGACGAGTGCCACATACGGCACGCCGCGCGCGAGCGCCTCGGAGATCACCTGCTCCTCGCCCGCGCCATGCGAGGCGACGATCAGCGCCGCGTCCCCACTCGCCGCCTCCACCTCGCCCGCTCGTCCTCGGAGCGCTTCGAAGCCGGCCGCGGAGGCCACCTTCTCCACCGCCCGCGCGATCGGCGCGTCGCCGACCACCACGACCCGCGGCGGGGGCAGGCACGGCTCGAGGAAGATCTCGAGCGTGCCACCGGACAGGCATGGGTTGTGCTCGACCACCGCGCCCTCCACGGTCCCGCCCGCCCCGGCCCCGGCTCCGCCCGCCCCGGCTCCGCCGGACCCAGGCACGCCCGCCCCGTCCCCGGCATCACCCGGAAGGAGTCGGAGCAGCAGCGGCTCCCCGGTCTCGAGCGCCCGGAGCGCGTGCAGGCGGACCGAGGCCTCCGCGCACACCCCGCCGACGAACCCCTCGATGGAACCGTCGGCGAGGACCACGCCCCGGTCGCCGGCGCGCACGCTCGTGGGCCGGCGCGCCGCCACAACCGTGGCGAGCACGTAGGGCACGCGGCCCGCGTCCAGGCCCGCGATCCGCGAGGCCAGCTCGCGCGGGATCATTGCGGCGGCGCCGCCTTCCCGTGCATCGCGTCCCACACCCGGCTCGGCGTGCACGGCATGTCCATGTGACGCACGCCGTAGGGCATCAGCGCGTCGCACACTGCGTTGACGATCGTGGGCGGAGAGCCCACGGTGGCCGACTCGCCGATCCCCTTGGCCCCGATCGGGTGGTGGGGCGAGGGAGTCACGGTGAAGCCGGTCTCCCAGTCCGGGCACTCGAGCGCGGTGGGGATCAGGTAGTCCATCAGCGATCCGCCCAGGCAGTTGCCCTGCTCGTCGAACGCGATGATCTCCATCAGCGCCATCCCGATGCCGTCGGTCAGCCCGCCGTGTATCTGGCCCTCGATGATCATCGGGTTGATTCGGGTGCCGCAGTCGTCCACGGCCACGAACCGGCGCACCTTGACCTCGGCCGTCCCCGGGTCGATGTCGACCACGCAGATGTAGGCGCCGAACGGGAACGTCAGGTTGGGCGGGTCGTACACGGTCTCCGCGTCGAGGCCCCCTTCGACCCCTTCCGGGAGCTCAATCGAGCCGTGCGCGGCCAGAGCGATCTCGGCGATCGTGGCCCCCTTCTCGGGGTCGCCGCGCACGAACCAGCGGCCCTTCTCCCATTCGAGGTCTTCGGGCGCGACCTCGAGCATGGCCGAGGCCACGATCCGCGCCCGGTCGCGGACCTTGCGCGCGACCAACGCGGTCGCCGCCCCGCTCACCGGGGTCGAGCGCGAGCCGTAGGTACCCAGGCCATACGGAGTCACGTCCGTGTCGCCGTGGATCACGTCGATGTCCTCGGGTGGGATTCCCAGCTCTTCGGCCACGATCTGGGCGAACGTGGTCTCGTGGCCCTGGCCCTGGCTCTGGCAGCTCACGCCGAGCTGTGCCTTCCCGGTCGGGTGCACGCGCAGCGAGGCGCCGTCGTTCATGCCCAAACCGAGGATGTCCATGTGCTTGCGCGGACCGGCGCCGACGGCTTCGGTGAAGAAGCCCACGCCGATCCCCATCGGCTCGCCCCGGGCGCGCTTCTCTGCCTGCTCTCGCCGGAGCTCGTCGTACCCGATCATGTCCATGGCCTTGCGCAACGCGGTGGCGTAGTCGCCGGAGTCGTAAATCCAACCGGTCTTGCACCGGTAGGGGAACTGGTCGGGCCGGATCAGGTTGGCCAGCCGGAGCTCGGCCGGGTCCATGTCGAGCTCATAGGCCAGGCAGTCGACCATGCGCTCGACTAGGTACACCGCCTCGGTGATGCGGAACGAGCAGGCGTAGGCCACCCCCCCGGGCGCCTTGTTCGTGTACACGCCCCGCACGTGGCAGTGCGCGGCCTTGATGTCGTAGGAGCCCGTGAACACGCTGAAGAAGCCGGCCGGATACTTGGTCGGCTGAGCGGTGGCGTTGAACGCCCCGTGGTCGGCGATCACGTCGACCCGGATGCCCAGGATCTTGCCGTCGCGGGTGGCGGCGATCCCGCCCTTCATCACGTAGTCGCGCGCGAACCCGGTCGACATCAGGTTCTCGGAGCGGTCCTCCATCCACTTGACCGGCCGGCCGGTGACGATCGAGCCCACCACCGCGCACACGTAGCCGGGGTACACGGGCACCTTGTTGCCGAAGCCGCCGCCGATGTCGGGCGAGATCACTCGGATCTTGTGCTCGGGGAGCCCCGCCACCAGTGCATACACAGTGCGATGCGCATGTGGCGCCTGGGTGGTGCACCACAGCGTGAGCTTGCCGCTGACCTTGTCGAAGTCTGCGACCGCTCCGCACGTCTCCATCGGCGCCGGGTGCGAGCGCGGATAGAGCATGTCCTGCTCGACCACCACCTCGGCGAGCTCGAACACCTGGTCGGTCGTGTCCCGGTTGCCCGATTCCCAGTCGAAGATGTGGTTGTCGGTCTGGTTCTCCTTCTCGTCGCGGATCACCGGGGCGTCCGGATCCAGCGCGCGGCGCGCGTTGATCACCGCCGGCAGCTCGTCGTACTCGACGTCGATCAGCTCGAGCGCATCGCGCGCCGAATACCGATCCTCGGCGATCACGAACGCCACCTCCTGGCCCTGGAAGCGCACCTTGTCGGTGGCGAGCACGGCCTGGGTGTCGTAGGACAGCGTGGGCATCCACGACAGTCCCTGCGCCTCGAGGTCCTTGCCCGTGATCACCGCGAGCACCTTGGGATGCTGCATGGCCGCGGAGGTGTCGATCGACACGATCCGTGCGTGCGCCACCGGGCTGCGCAGGACCGCCCCGTGGAGCATCCCCGGGAGCTTGACATCGTCGACGTATTTGCCCTGGCCGCGGATGAACCGCTCGTCCTCCTTGCGCGTCATCCGCCCGAAACCGATCGGGCGCTCCTCAACGGTCGCCATTACGCGCTCACCTCCTTGGTCGGCTGCTCGGTGGCCCCGGCCGCGTGCTCGGCCGCCCAGCGGATCGAGCGGACGATCGTGGCGTACCCCGTGCACCGGCAGATCTGGCCCGAGATCGCCTCGCGGATCTCCTCGTCGCTCGGGTGGGGATTGGAGTCGAGCAGGGCCCGCGCGGTCAGCATCATCCCGGGAGTGCAGAACCCGCACTGGAGTCCGTGCTCTGCCCGGAAGCCCTGCTGGACCGGGTCGAGCTGACCGTCGACCTCCAGCCCCTCGACGGTGCGGATCGAGTGTCCGGCCGCGGTCGCCGCGAGTACCGTGCAGGATTTCACGGGCTCGCCATCCATCAGCACCACACAGGTCCCGCAGTTCGAAGTGTCACAGCCCCAGTGGGTCCCGGTGAGGCCGACCTCGTCGCGGATGAAGTGCGTGAGCAGCAGCCGCGGCTCGACGTCGCGTGTGTACTCCTCGCCGTTGATGATCATGGTGATCTGCATCAGGCCTCCTCTCCGAGCGCGCGAGCGGCCGCGATCCGCAGCGCACGGCGGGTCAGCTCGCCCGCCAGATGGCGCTTGTACTCGACGCTGCCGCGCTGATCGGCCACCGGATCGCAGTCTTCGGCGGCCCGCTCAGACGCTTCTCTGAACAGCTCCTCCGAGGGCTGCTCGCCCACCAGCACAGCCTCGGCGCGCTCCGAGGTGACGCCGCCGCCCACGGCAGCGAGGCCGACCCCCGCGCCCTCGATCGTGCCGCCGGACATCCACAGCGCGGCTCCGGCGGCCGCCACCGCCCAGTCTCCAGCGCGGCGCTTGACCTTCTGGTAGGCGCTGCCGGCGCTCTCGTGCAGGGACACCCGCACCTCGACCAGCATCTCGTCTGGGCCGACCACCGTCTCGTACGGGCCGACGTGGAACTCGCGCATCTCGACCTCGCGCTCGCCGCCGGAGCCTCGGATCACCGCGCGGCCGTGCAGCGCGGCGATCACCGAAGAGAGATCCTCGGCCGGGTCGGCCTGGCACAGAGCGCCGCCGATCGTCCCCCGGTTGCGGACCACCGGGTCTGCGATCAGGCGCTCGGCGTCGGTGAAGATCGTCAGCCGGCGCCCAAGCAGCTCCGAAGCCAGGATGTCGCGGTGCCGTGTCATCGCGCCAATCCGGACCTCGCCATCTTGCTCGCGGATGTAGCCGAGCTCGGCGGCCAGCGGATCGAGGTCGATCAGGTGCTCGGGCGCGGCCAGGCGGAGCTTCATCATCGGCAGCAGCGAATGGCCGCCGGCGAGAAGCCGCGCCTCCGGCCCAAGCCGCTCGAGCAACTCGAGCGCGTGCTCGACGCTCGTCGCACGCTCGTACGCGAAGGGAGCTGGAACTTGCACGGGGGTCCTTCCTCTCGGTTCGTCAACGCAAGGCCCACCGCGCACAGGGGCCCTCTCCTCGCCAATAGTGTCCGCCGTTCGATTCGCGCCGTCAACTGAATTAAGGGTTCGCTTAGCTCACCGCGGCCCGGGTCTGATCAGGCGTCGATCTGGACCAGACGGGGCAGCCTGTCCTCTGATGCGGCCCTCGAGCGCACCCCGCCCGTCGCGCAACAGGCCGCGGCCCAGGGTGCGTGTGCTCGGGACGGCGATTCTCAGCATCGTCTCGCTCGGCGCACTGCTCTGGGTGGCCCCGCCGGGGCAGGTGATCAAGACGATCAGCGACATGAACCCCGTCTGGGTGCTTGCCGCGGTGGCGCTCGAGCTGGCGTCGTGCCTCAGCTACGTGGTGGTCTTCCGGCGCTTCTTCCCTGAGCCGCCACGACCGGTGAGCCGCCAGGTCGCGTGGATCGCGATGGGTGCGGGCGCTGTCCTACCGGGCGGGAACTTCTCCTCAGCGGCGACCACCGGCTGGCTGCTGCGGCACCACGGCATCGGCGCCCGGCGCCTGGTCGAGCGTTGCGGCGCGCTGCTGTGCTTCCTCACGCTGTTCGGCTTCTTCGTCAACGGCGTCGCCGGAGCGCTCCTGCTCGCCGGGATCGGTCGGGGACCGCACGACCTCGAGCACTCGGGGATCCCGATCCTGGTCTCGCTGTTCGTCATCGGCTCCGCCGCGGCGGCGATGATCGCCGGGCGACGCTACGGACCCCGCGCGCCGGCGCTCGGCCGGTCGGTCGCGGGGTCGCTCGAGGGTGCATGGGAGTCGCTGGCGAACCCCCATTGGCGACTGCTGGGGGCGGCGGGGTTCCTGTGGCTCGACATGGCCGCGCTGTGGGCCGCGTGCAGCGCCACCGGCCATCCTCTCGGCGTGCTGGCGCTCGCGCTGGCGTACTTCGTCGGCTACCTGGCGTCGATGATCCCGATGCCGGCCGGACTCGGCGTGCTCGACTCGGGGCTCGCCGGCGCGCTCGTCCTCTACGGGTTCTCGCCGGCCGCCTCGGTCGGGGCCGTTCTCGTCTACCACGCGATCTCTGTCTGGGTCCCCGGGCTCGGCGGGCTCCTCGCGTGGCTACCGACTCGAGCCCGGGCGTCCCGAGCCGGGTCGTCCCGAGTCGCTCCCGAGGCACCGCTTGCGCAGCCGGATGCCGCGCCGGCTGTAGCGAGCTGACCCGCCTAGCGGGGCCCCTGACCCGCCTGGCGGGGCCCGTCACCCCGGCTAGCCGGGCCAACTCTTCTACTACGTTGCGTAGTGCTACTGTGCGTAGCAGAACGCATGCTTCACATCCTCCATCTGGGCGCCGCTGCGGCGCCGTCACTCACCAGCGCCGGACAGGCGGGATTGCGCTCGGTCGCGATCGCGCTGGGCGGCGGCCTCGGCGCGGTCGGCGCCGGCGTCGGAATCGGAATGATCTTCAGGGCGGTCATCGAGTCGATCACCCGCCAGCCGGAGATGCGAGCCGAGATCACCAACATCCAGTGGCTCGGGTTCGCGCTCGCCGAGGCGACCTTCTTCTACGGGCTCGTTGCCGGGCTGATCGCGTTCGTGCTCTAGCGACCGAGACGTGCCGAACGTCGAGCGGCGCGGCTCGGTCCGGCGGACCATCGTCGCGCGGTTGATCGTGACGTTGATGATGCTCCCGTGGCCGGCCGCGAGCATGTGCGGCACGACCGCGCGCGAGACCAGGAACACCCCGACGATGTTCGTCTCGATCACCAGCCGCCAGGGATCGGGCGCGGCCTCCCAGAACGGCTGGGGCTCGGTCATGAAGCGCTCGTTGACGAACCGCATGCCGCGCGCGGCGTTGTTGACCAGCACGTCGATCCGCCCTCGCAGCGCCAGAGTTGCGTCGAGCAGACGCTTCACGTCGTCCTCCACGGTGACGTCGGCCCGGACCGCGTGAACGCTCCCGCGGAGGTGCTCGCTTTCCGCTGCCACCCGCTCAGCCTCCTCGACGTTGCGCGCCGCGCTGATCGCCACATCGGCGCCTGCCGACGCGTAGGCGAGCGCGATCGCCCGGCCGATACCTCGGCCACCTCCGGTGACGATCGCCACCTGCCCGTCCAGGTCCACCATCACGAGCGCCGGGCCCGGCCCAGGATGTGCGGTATGGGCGGCACCGGCGCGCCCGGACTGAACGTGAATCGTTCGCAGCTTTCGAGTGCGAATCCTGCGTGTTCGATCTCGGCTCCGGTATCACGGCTGAGGTGGCAGCCTCCGGCGATGCGCGGCCACAGCGTCACGTCGGCCAGCCTCTGGGCCACGGCCGCGGCGCGCCCCTGCGCGACCACGTGCTCATAGAAGCGGAGCTCGCCGCCGGGCCGGATCACCCGGTGGAGCTCGCGCAGCGCGCGTGCTGGATCGGGCACGGAGCACAGTACGAGCGAGGCGACACCCCCGTCCAGGCTGGCGTCCTCGGCGGGAAGCGCGCCTGAGACGCCGCTCACCACGCTCACCGGTACCGGCGCGTGCGCTGCGTTCTCCACCGCCGCGTTGCGGAACACCGGCTCTGGCTCCACCGCCAGCACGTGCGTCACCGTCGGTGGATAGAAGTGGAAGTTGATCCCGCCGCCGGCGCCTACCTCGATCACCTGCCCGCGCAGTCCCGCCAGCAGCGACCGGCGGTATTCCCGCTCGCGCTCCTCCAGCCGGCCCGAGGACGTCCGCAGGTACATACGTGCGAACAGCGGATGGTTCACCTTCTCCTCGTGGGCTGGCGCCGACCGCATCGGCGCACCCTAGTCCTCGTGGGGTCGTGCCGAGCGCATCGGCGCACCCTAGTCCTTGTACGGGTCGAACACCTCGCGCCCGGCCATCGCCACCCCGAGCGGGCGCAGCGTGTGCTTGACGCGGATCGTGCCGGCGTGCGCGGCGAGCACGTCGGGCAGGCGCTTATACACCTCGGGCGCCTCGTCGGCGCCACCGCCCAAGAGGACGATGCCCTGCTCGCGCAAGCGCGCCTGAACCGCCGGCCAGTCGACCTTGCCCGGCTTCACCCGCTCCTCGACCCAAACCTTGCGTACGCCGGCGTCGGGATGGACAGGGCAGCGGGGCCGTGAACCGCCGGACCCCGAATCGAGGATGCGTTCGCAGTCGCGCTGGTTGCACGCCCAGCGCTTGCGCCGGCGCATGCGCCCGGCGGCCTGCGAGCGGCTCATGATCCGTCCGGCGCCGTGCACCGTCGAGAAGAGTGCCTCGTGCGCATCGCCCGACTCGATGCCCTCGAGGATCACCGACTCGTCGCCCATCGAGCCGCCGACAAAGCCCTCCTGACCCGGCCGCGCGGGCGTGCAGCCCTTGCGCACGACCCAGGAGGTGCGGCCGCCGTGCTCTTCCCGCCACGCAAAGTTGTGATGATTGTGGACCTCCTCCCCCGCCTCGGCGGACAGGATCTCCAGCACCTTGCCCACCACCGCGTCACGCCCGGCGTATGCGTATTCGCCGGCGAGCTCCATCGCCGAGATGTAGGCGTCGCCGAGCTCGGTGCCGAGCTCGAGCAGCACCGGTTGCGAGTCCATCCCACCCTCCGGCGCGTGGCTGTCGAACGGCAGCCCCTGGGCCAGGGCGAGGAAGCCCGACGCGGTCTTGTGGCCGAACCCGCGCGAGCCGAAGTGCACTCCCACCCACACGCGGTCCCCCTCGTCCGCCATCACGTTCACGTAGTGGTTACCCGACCCGACGGTCCCAAGCTGCGACTCGGCGAGCTGCGCCAGCTTGCGCTGCGGCGCAAAGTCCGCACGCCTGATCTTCTCGAGCACCGGATGCTCGACCCGCTCGCGCGCCGGAACCCCCATCCCGAACGAGATGCGGCGCGTGATCTCCCGCATGATCCGCTCGACGCCGCCGAGGTCGTCAAGGTGGTCGCGGGTCAGGTTCGTACGCACCGCCTTATTACCGCACCCGATATCGAAGCCTACGCCGGACGGTGACACGTGGCCCTCGTACGCGATCGCGCCACCGATCGGCTGGCTGTAGCCGGGGTGGTGATCGGCGCACAGCACGCCGTACTCGGCGTCGCCGGCGTCCATGCATCGCTTGAGCTGAGCGAGGCTCCGCTCATCCACGGAGCCGAAGGTCTTGATCGTCACCGGCCCGTCCCGCGCATTCGAGGCCAGTGTCGCACCGGCCCCGGCACCAGGGGGCGTACCGCCGGCCCCGGGCCCAACCCCGGCCCCGGCGCGGCCGGCGCCGAGCGGTTCGCTCAGCGCCAGCGCCGGTCCCAGCCCACGCCGGGCGCGTACTCGCCGGCCCGCCGAGCACGCCGCCCCTCGGCGGCCAGCCGCTCGAGCACCTCGAGTCGCTCCCGGCCCCGCTCCGGCGCGCGCCGCAACCACAGTCGCACGGTCCGGCCACGCCATCGCCGGGCTGGTCGGATGGCCCACGGTCGAGAGCCGTAGGCCTCCAGATTGTCTCGCATCGTCATGGGGGTGTTCTCCTCAAAAGGGGTAATCGTCTCGCGGTCACCCCGAGCAGGGGTAACCGCCTCTCGGTTACCAAGCGACCGAAAGCCAACGTCAACTACTGAACGCACGTGGCTGAGCGGACGCCGCTCAGCTCACCGCTGGATCACAAGTTGTCTGTCACCGTCATCGCACATCCTCCAATCAAGTTCGGGCACGAAAAAGGGCGGTCATTTGACCGCCCTCGCGTGGTGCATATGTGCGTCACCGTGTCTTACGGTGTGCATCTCCACGCGAGAGCGCAGCCGCGGCGGATCGTCGCCGTCGACTGGCCGCCGTCGTTGCCGAGAAGTTGGGTGTGAAATCGCGCTGCCATTAGACTGTCACTCCTGTGAGCAAGCCAGGGTAACTCAACTCGCAGCTGAACGCAAGGGCGCATTCCAAATACAAACGCTACGGCAGCCGTCCGGCCCACCGCACGGACGCACCCACCGCGAGGATCAGCAGCGCGAGCCCCGCCACCGCGAACCACGCGGTCACCTCGCGATTCCGGCTGACGCTCCCGAGCTCGTCGCCCAGGTGCTTGTAGATCGAGCTGAGCTCGTCCGCGCTCTGAGCGTTGAAGGCCCGCGCATCCGAGGCTGCGGCGATCTCCTGCATGAGCTGCGGGTCCGGCGGCACCGCGATCGGGGGTGCGAGTGGGTCCGGGTTGGCCAGGACGCCGTTCGGGGTCCCGAGCGCGACCGTGTAGATCGGGACCCGATCTCGCGCAGCCTCGTGGGCGATGCTCACCGGATCGGGCCCTGCATTGGCGGCCCCGTCGGACAGCAGCACGACCGCCGAGGGCGGGTGCCTTCGGTCGGATCCGTGCAGCAGCTGTAGCGCCAGCGCGAGCGCATCGCCGGTGTCGGTACCACCGCCGGCGGTCTGGGCATCGACGTTGTCGCGCGCGGCGTTGTGGTCGCTAACCGGCCCCTGCACCGTGTCCGGCGAGGAGCCGAAGCCGATGGCGCCGACGCGAACCGAGCTCGGGAGCTCGCCGATGAACGTGTTCGCCGCGGCCTGTGCCGCGGCCAGGCGGGTCGGCTGCACGTCATCGGCCGCCATCGACCCCGAGTGGTCGATGACCAGGACCATCGCGGCCTCTCCAATCGGCACGCGATGCGCCACGCGCGGATGCGCGAGCGCCAGCGCCAGCGCGGCGATCGCCCCGAGCAGCAGCGCCGCTGGGATGTGCCGCCGCCACGAGGACCCGGCCAGTCCCGCCTCCTTCAGCGTGCTCAGCGCTGGGAAGCGGATCGCGTAGCGTCTGGTCCGGCGCTGAGCCAGCACATACGCCGCCAGCGCCCCCGGCAGCAGGACCAGCGCCAGCAACCACAGCGGGGTCCCGAAGCTCATCCCAGCTGGCGCCCCAGCTCCAGCAGCCAGTCGTCGGCCGTTGAGAGCGCGACCTGGTGCACGCGCAGCCGGCGAAGCTCGCGTGCGATCGCCTCGCGCCGCTCGCGCTCCAGTTCGGCAAAGCGCCGGCGCAGACGCCGGTTCGAGGTGTCGACGTGCAGGCGCGCTCCGGTCTCGGGATCGACCAGCGCCAGATGGCCGGCGGCCGGCAGCTCGCGCTCCAAGGGGTCGGACACCTCGACTGCCACGACCGAGTGCCTGACCCGCAGCGATCCGAGCGGTCGCTCCCACGCATGTTGATCGCGGAAGTCGGAGATCACGACGACCAGTCCGGGCTGGCGGGCCAGCCGCCCTGCCCGCCGCAGCGCATCTCCCAGAGCCCCGGGGTCGCCTGCGCCGTCGCGCGCCACCCCGTCCGAGAGCATCCGCCGCAGCGCCACCATCCCCGGCCTGGACCCCCGGGGTGGGAGCACCCGCACGCCCGCGGCCCCGAACGTGAGCATCGCCACGCTCCCGGCCCGCCGGACGCCCAGGCGGCCGAACGCCAGCGCCACGCCCTCCCCCACGTCGGCCTTCAGCCGGCGGGCGCTCCCGAATGCCATCGAGGGCGAAATGTCGAGCACGATCCACGTGGTGAGCGCCCGCTCGGGCACGTGCAGGCGCACGTGGGGCTGGCCGGTCCGGGCGCTCGCAGAGGGATCGATATGGCGCACGTCATCGCCGAACTCGTACGGGCGCAGCTGCGCCAGCTCGACCCCCAGGCCGACGCCGGCGGCTCGCCGGTCACCGGGTGATGTCCGCGTGACAAGCCGCTGGACGGCGACGTCGAGCGCCTCGATCAACGGCTGGGCCATCGGGCCAGGACCCTGGCGCGCCGCGGGCGGCTCGACCACCGCCCCCAGATCGCCGCTCCGGTCGCTCACGACGCCGGACGCGCCACCCCGGTGCTCACCCGCTCGCGCATCAAAGCCGCGCTCCCGGGCGCCGGCACCGCCGCCAGCACGCGCGACAGCACGTCATCGGCGGTTACGCCCTCGCTCAGCGCGTCGTAGGAGAGGACGAGCCGGTGGCGCAACACATCCGCCGCGAGGTCGCGAATGTCCTCGGCGACCACGTGGCCGCGGCCGCGCAGCAGCGCCAGCACGCGCGCGCTCTGGACCAGCCCGATCGGCCCGCGCGGGCTCGCCCCGAACTCGATCATGCCCGCGCAGATCCTCGAGTCCGTGCCCACCCGGGTGTCGGGTCGCGTCGACCAGCGCCACCGCATAGCCGATGGCATCGCGATCGACCATCACCGTCGCGGCCGCCGCGGAGAACCGCCGCAGATCCTCGAGCGACAGGCACTCACGCACCTGGGCGGGCATGGTCAGGCTGCGGCCGACCACGGACGCCTCCTCGCCCGGGCTCGGATAGTCAACGAGGATCTTCATCAGGAAGCGGTCGACCTGCGCCTCGGGCAGCGGATAGGTCCCCTCGGACTCGATCGGGTTCTGCGTGGCCATCACCACGAACGGCAGCGGGACGGGATAGGTGGTCCCGCCGATCGTGACCTGCTGCTCCTGCATCACCTCGAGCAGGGCCGACTGGACCTTTGCCGGCGCGCGGTTGATCTCGTCCGCCAGCAGGAAGTTCGTGAACACCGGACCGAGCTCGGTGTCGAACCTCCCGGTGTCGGGCCTCCACACCCTGGTTCCGACCAGATCGGCGGGCACCAGATCCGGGGTGAACTGCACGCGGCTGTAGGAGCCGCCGAGCACGGCGGCCAGTGTCTTCACGGTGAGCGTCTTGGCCAACCCTGGAACGCCCTCGAGCAGTACGTGCCCGCCGGCCAGCAGGCTCACCAGCAGGCGCTCGAGCATCGCGTCCTGCCCCACGATCACGCGCTTTATCTCGTACAGCGCCTCCTGCAGCGCGTCGCGCGCCTCGCCCCGCATCCGAGTGGGTTCATCCACGTTGCTCATCGCAAACGGTCCTCCGTGTCTGGTCAGGCGAGCCGGCCGAACCAGGCCAGAGACAGCACGCTGCCGATCAGCAGCAGCGCCAGGCCTCCGCCGGCAAAGCTCGCGGTCATTTCGCGTTTTACGTGCTTGTGCCCAAGCTCGGTGGCGAGATGGGCATAGATCGTGCTCACGCCCGCCGCGTCGGCGGCGGTGAACGAGTGGCCTCCGGACGCCTGCGCAACCTGGCGCAGCAGCTGCGAGCTGACCGGCACCGGAACGTTGACGGTCGCTGGGCCACGCTTGACCCGGATCGTCCCGTTGGGCGTGCCGAGCGCGATCGTGTAGATCGGGATCCGATCGGCGGCGGCCTGCCGCGCGCCGGCGAGCGGATCGCTGCCCTCATCGGAGCCGCCGTCGGAGAGCAGGACGATCGCGCCGGGGGGCCGCTTGCCGCCCTGCTTGGGCAGCGTGCTCAGCAGGCGAAGCGCGACCTGGATGGCATCGCCGATCGCGGTGTGGCCAGTGGGGGGGCCGAGTCCGGCGACCGCCGAGCGCGTCAGCGCGCGGTTCGTGGTCGGCGACTGAAGCACGGTCGGACGGGTCGCGAACTGGAGCGAGCCGACCTCGATCGCGGCCGGCACCCGGGTGAGGAAGCGCTCGGCAGCAGCCTTTGCCGCCGCCAGGCGCGAGGGCCTCACGTCGGTGGCGTTCATCGACGCGCTGATGTCGTTGGCCAGCATGATCGCCGCGCTGTCGACCGGCACGGCGACGCTGCGCTGCGGCCCGGCGGCCGCGATGATCAGCGCGGCGATCGCGATCGCGAACAGGAGCATCGGGGCATGCCGACGCCAGCCCGGCCGCCGCGGCACGACCGACGGCGTCAGCGCCGGCGCCACGAAGCCCCGCGCCAACCGCGCCCGCCTGCGCTGCTCCCCGACGTACCACCTGATCAGCACGGGGATCGCGATGAGCGCAAGGAGGACGAGCGGCGTCGCGAACGTCACGGGCTGTTCGAGGGTGGCGCGCCCAGTATGGCGCTCGACTTGACCAGCGTCGAGCCGCGGCTGACCTCGACCTCCACCACCTGACCGGCGCGCATCCCGGCTGTCGCCTTGACGATGTCGCCCGAGGAGCCCACGGCCCGGTTGGCCACCTCGAGGATCTGGTCTCCCGGCTCCAAGCCGGCGGCCTCACCGAGGCTTCCGGGCGGCACGGTCTCGATCACCACGCCGCCGCCGGAAAACGACTCGACCTGCATCCCCAGCCACCACACGGTCGCGCTGGGCCCGCTCGCGGCCGCGGCCGGCGATCCGTTGCCGCCCGAGCTGATCAGCGCATCCAGGCCGTATGCGGCGCCGCCGAGCACGAGTAGGGCCGCCAGCACCGCCGCGATCCATCGCTGCGCTCGGCGGTCGAGCACCGGAACGCGGACCCGGGGCAACCTCCACCGCGGCCACGCGGGCGGCCGCCGCCGAGGCGGCTCCGGGGGCGGGCTGGGTCGCTCGCCGGCCGGCTCGGCCACGACGCGAGGAAGCTCCTCCAGCGAGGCGAGCTCCTCCTCCACCGCCGCGGACTCCCGCTCCCAGTCGCCTGACCACAGATGCTTCGGTCCCCTCATGAGGTCACCCGGACGGTACGCATAGTTGGTGAGAGGTTCTTAAGAGCGGCGGCCCCGCTCGACGATCAGCCTATATTGACCTCGGTGGGTTGCCGATCGCTTGGGGTCAGCATCGTGGCGCTGCTGGCGCTGTCCGGGTGTGGGACGGCGGCGACGCAGTCGCCCACCGGGGTTGCGCACCCGCACCCGCGCCTGGCCTCGCCGGGCGCTCGCGTGCCGGCCCGTCCCGCCCCCAAGCCGCCGAAGCCGAAGCCGAAGCCGGCGATCGCGACGCAAAGCCCGCCGGCCTCGCAGTCCGGCTGCCACAACGCGGCCCCACCCGTCCCCGAGCGTCCGGTCACTCACCCCCAGTGGCTGAACGGCGTGGTCATCACCGAGTACTACCCGGCCCGGGAGAGCTGGTTCGCCGGCCAGCGGGTCTCCGCGCCCGGTCTGCCCGGCACCTACCCGGCCGACTTCCTCTACTCGGCCCGAGGCCTCGCCATGGAGGGCGACGGCCTGAACGACGCCGGGCAGATCGTGCAGATCGCCCAGCTCGGCTCGACCGGATGGGTCAACGCGGCCGGTCAACCCACCCTGCCGGTGTGCCTCGGCAAGTGGACCAACGGCTTCCCCGCCTGGTTGCGGGGAGGCTGGCGCAACGGCGCCGGAGCCGTGACCTTCCCGCTCGCCTCCGGCGGCTGGACGAACGGACCGGGCGTCAGGACCCTGCCCTACGGCGGGGTCACGTTCGCGCCGGCCACGTCCCTGCCGCTCCGCTACTACCACAGCATCGCGGTCGATCCGAGGTTGATCCCGCTCGGCAGCCGCGTGTACATCCCGGCCTATCGCGGCGTCAACGGCGGCTGGTTCGTCGCGCAGGACGTCGGGGGCGCGATCAAGGGAACCCACATCGACGTCTATCGCCCGCCGCCGGAGAACCCCAACGACCTCGGCCAGTACCTGACGGGTCAGCGCATCCTGGTCATCCCGCCGGGCTCGTGAACTGCCGCTCGCGATGGGTTAGAGTCACGCGATGGGGGCGACGCTACTGGGATTCCGCCTGCTCCTGGCGGCCATGTTCGCGACCGCCGGGGCGGCGAAGCTCGTGGACATCGGGAGCTTCCGCCAGGCCCTGACTGAGTTCGGGATCCCGCGGCGCGCGGCCGGAGTCGCGGGCCCGCTCATCCCGGTCGCCGAGCTGGCGGTGGCGATCGCGCTGATTCCGCGTGCGACCGCCGCCCCCGCGGCCGGAGCGGGCGCGCTGCTGCTGGCCGGGTTCAATGCGGCCACCACGAGCGCCATCCTTCGCGGCAGGAGACCCGAATGTCACTGCTTCGGCCGGCTCCACAGTGCCCCCGCTGGCGCCGGAACGCTCGCCCGCACCCTCGCCCTGCTGGCGCTGGCCGTCTTCGTCGCCGCCGCCGGGTGGAACGGAGCCGGCCTGAGCGCCACCCACTGGGTCACGCGCCTTCCGGCGGCCGGGCTCGCGGCGATCGTCGCGGGCGTCCTCACAGTTGCCGCGGGCGTCCTCATAGTCGCCAGGAGCGCCCTCGCCGGCACCGGGAGCGCCGGGGCGATCCAGGCCCCGCAGTCGCCCCGTCGCATCCGGCGCCGGCCACCTCTCGCAGCCGAGCCGTTCCCGGCCTTCGGCCTGCCGCTCGGCTCAGCGGCACCCACATTCGAGCTGCCGGGCGTGGACGGCCGGCGCCACTCGCTGCGCTCGCTCCAGGCCGGCGGCGCGCGCCCGCTGCTGCTGGTATTCATCGACGCCCGCTGCCGCGCGTGCGATCGGCTCCTGCCGGCGCTGGCCGAGTGGCGACACCGCCTCCCGATCGCGGTCATCGCCAGCGGCGATCATGAGCGCATCCGCGCCATCGTCGCCGAGCACGGCCTGAGCGACGTGCTCCTCCAAGAGCGACGCGAGATCGCAGAGTCCTATCGCGTCCCGGGCACGCCGATGGCGGTGCTGATCGGCCCGGAGGGAACGATCGCCAGCCCCACCCTCGCCTCGACCGAGGCGATCGCTGCTCTTCTCACGGAGGCCATCAGCCCCGCGCCGGCGCCGCCACCGGCCGTCGGCGACCCCACGCCTCCGCTGACGCTGCCCGACCTCCAAGGCGCCCCGGTCGCGCTCGCCGACCTCGCCGCCACCCCGACGCTCGTGATCTTCTGGAGCCCGACCTGCGAGCGCTGCCAGAGGATGCTCCTCGGCCTGCAAACGCTCGAGCAGGAGCTCCCGCCCGGCGCGCCCCGGCTGGTCGTCATCAGCGACTCGGATGAGGTCCGCAGCCAGGGACTCAGCTCAACCGTTCTGATCGACCCGGACCGCGAGGCGATGCGCCGGTTCGGCGCCCGCGGGACCCCGATGTCCGTCCTCATCGCCGACGGCCGGATCGCCACGTCCGTGGCCCCCGGCGCCGCCGGCCTGGTCGACCTGCTCGACGGCGTGTTCGCGCGTCGCTGATCCGGAGATCACACCGGCTGCGGGATCGCCGCCGGCTCGGACAGCTCTCCGGCATCGGCCGAAGCCGCGGGACCTGCCTGGCGCTCCGCCACCGCGGCTACATACGCCGCGTGCGTGACGAAGCTGGTGGCGAGGTAACCGCGAGGCCAGCGCCACGGCGGCGGCGTCCGGCCCAGCAGCGGGAACAGCGTCAACGTGGCGCTCATCAGCGTCGCGGCGAATGCCACGCTCGCCCAGGGCTCATCCGCCCCTCGCCGGAGCAGCCCGTGCCACACGCCGAACACCGACCCGTAGCTCCAGCGCAGCGCCAGCCCAGCTCGGCCTCCTGGTGACCGGTCACTCCCGGCAGGTGCAGGATGTTGGCCACGATCTCGCCCGGCACCAGGCTGTCGTCGTAGTCCATCGGCCCCCGGCGCCCCGGACCCAGATGGTGATCGAGCCAGTAGCACGCCGACAGCACTGTCGTCCCGACGGCGCCCGCGAGCACGCTGCGCACCGGCCACGGCGCCTGCCACGGCGCCCGCCACGACGGCCGCATCAGCGAGCGAGCCAGCGAGCCGGGTTCGCCAGGAACACGGTCTCGAACGCCGCGTCGTCCAGCACCCCCTGCTCACGCAGCCAGGGGATGACCTCCTCGAACACCAGCGTCATCGACCAGTTCCGGATCATCCCCGCGTCGACCATCTGCTGCGCCGCCTCCTCGGGAAACCAATCGATCGTGGCGCAGAAGTCCTGCGAGATCATCAGGCGCTCGGCGCTGCCCCGGCGCAGGAGCTCAGCGGTGATCTGATTTCGCCGGTCGATCGGCAGGAACATCTCGAGCCCGTATCGGTCGAGGCCCACGTACACGCCCCGATCGAGCAGCCCCTGGATGTAGTCGACCTCGCCACTGTCGCCGCAGTGCGCGATGTGGATCTTCTCCGGCGCCACCCCCTCCTCGAGGAAGATCTCCACCTGCCGGGGCCCCGTCTGCACCGCCGGCATTGAGTGGGCCATGATCGGCGCGCCGGTCTGCACGCACGCCCGCGCGGCCGCCCGGTGCACCTTCTCGATCCGCTCGTTTACCCCAGGCTGGTCGGCCGCGCACTTGATGAACGCGGCCTTGATGTCGGTGCCCTGGATCCCTTTCTCGATGTCCTCCACGAAATGCTGAGCGATCATGTCCGCGTCGCGGTTCTCGAAGTAGTGGGGCAGGTAGTCATAGGTGTAGATGCCGGTGCACGGCACCACCGTCACGCCCGTCTCGTCGGCCACCCGCTTCATGAAGCGCACGTCGCGCCCGCCGAGCATCGCGGTCGGGTCGACGATCGTCTTCACCCCGTGCCCCTGGGCCGCCCGGACCGCCTCGACCGCGGCCTGGAACTCCGCCGCGTCGTCGTAGCGCCCGGGCCAGTTCTCGACCACCGCCTCGTCCCGGAAGCGCAGGTGCTCGTGGACCAGCGTCACGCCGAGCTCGCTCGCGTCCACCGATCCGGCCACGGTCTCGATAGCGCTCATCGCAGCGGCTCCCCCCACTCGGTCTCCTCGCGCAACACGTTCTTGAGCACCTTGCCGCCCGGGTTGCGGGGCAGTGGATCGCGCCGCACCGCAACGTACTGCGGAACCTTGAAGTCGGCGATCCGCTCGCCGACGTACGCCACGACCGCCCGCGGATCGAACTCGTCGCCCGCCGGGACGATCACCGCTCCGACCTTCTCGCCCATCATGTCGTCGGGGACGGGCACGACCGCTGCCTCCCCCACCCCGGGTGCGCCGATCAGCGCCGATTCCACCTCGATCGAGTACACGTTCTCGCCGCCCCGGTTGATCATGTCCTTGGCCCGGTCGACGATGTAGAGCAACCCGTCGTCGTCGATCCGGGCCAGGTCGCCGGTGTGCAGCCAGCGCTGGACGAACGTCGCCTCGGTTGCCTCCGGCTTCTGCCAATAGCCCTGCACGACGTTGGCGCCCCGCACGAGCAGCTCGCCCACTCCGGTGGCGGAGTCCGGCTCGTCCAGCGCCAGATCGCACACCGGCAGCGGGAACCCGACCGAGTCCGCGTGCTCGGTCGCCTCCTCGTGGGGCAGGTAGGAGGTGATCGACGATGTCTCGGTCAGCCCGAACCCGTTGCCCACGCGCGCGCTCGGGAACGCGTCCATGATCCGGTGCACCGCCGTGGCGGCGATCGGCGCGCCGCCGTAGCTGACATAGCGCACGTGGTCGAGCGCCGTCTCGGCAAAGAGCGGATGCCGCGTCAGAGCGTGGTAGATCGCCGGCACAGACGTGAGCATGTCGATGCGCTCCTCGCTCACCGTCCGGAGGAAGCCCTCGAGATCGAGCGCGTTCGGCAGGATGAACGCACGGCCTGCGAGCTCGTTGGCCACAAGGAGCTGGCTGTTGCACCCCGTCACGTGGAACAGCGGCACGTTGATCAGCGTGGCCGTCGATGACCCTTCGTCCCGGTCCACCCCGATGCACCGGACCGCGTTCTCGGTGTTGGTGAGGAAATTGCGGTGCGAGGTCATCGCGCCCTTGGGAAAGCCGGTGGTACCGCTCGTGTAGAAGATCGCGGCCAGGTCGTCGGGCTCCAGGTCCTCGACCGCCACCGGGTCGCCGTCGGGCAGCGGTTGATCGGGCTTGAACACGTGCGCGGCGCCCGAGTCGCTCACCACGTAGTCGACCTCCGACTCCTTGAAGCGCGTGTTGACGGGCACCGCGACCATGCCGGCGAGCTGGATTCCCCAGAAAGCCAGCACCCAGTCCGTGCCGTTGCCGAGCAGGATCGCCACCCGGTCCCCGCGCGTCAGGCCCGCCTCCGCCAGCCCGCCGGCCACGCGCGCCGCGCCGTCCCACAGCTCCCCATAGCTGAAGCGCTGGCCGCCAACCTCGGCCACCGCCAGGGCATCGGCGTCCCGATCGACGCTCGCGCGCAGCATGTGGACCAGCGATTGGGGGCGATCCGTGTAGTACTTGACGGCGTCGGGCCCGACCTCCACGCCGCTCGAGTCGTACGGGTTGCGGCCGCGGGCCACCGGCTCGACCTGGACGCTCATAGGTTCACCGCCGCCATTCCGCTCTCGTCGTAGCGATCGCCGGCCGCCGCCGGGAGCTCCTCGTCGATCCGCTTGAGCTCCTCCTCGGTCAAGGTCACGTCCACGGCCGCGGCGTTGTCCTCGAGGTACTGACGCCGTTTGGTGCCGGGGATCGGCACCAGGTCATCGCCCTGCGCGAGCACCCAGGCCAGCGCGAGCTGCGCCGGCGTGATGCCCTTCTCCCCGGCGATCTCCTTGACCTTGTTCGCGAGCGTCAGGTTCTGCTCGAGGTTCTCGCCCGTGAATCGCGGGCCGTTGCGGCGGAAGTCGCCCTCGTCGAGGTCCTCGGGCTTCGAGAATCGCCCGGACAGGAAGCCGCGGCCCAGCGGCGAGTAGGGCACGAACCCGATCCCCAGCTCCCGGCACGTGGGCAGCACCTCGGCCTCGGGGTCGCGCGTCCACATCGAGTACTCGGTCTGCACAGCCGTGATCGGGTGGACCGCCTGGGCGCGACGGATGGTGTCGGGCGCCGCCTCGCTCAGGCCGATGTGGCGCACCTTGCCCTGCTGGACCAGCTCGGCCATCGCCCCCACCGTCTCCTCGATCGGCACATTCGGGTCGACGCGGTGCTGGTAGAAGAGGTCGACGTAGTCGGTGCCGAGCTGCCTGAGCGAGATCTCGATCGAGCTCTTGACGTGGTCGGCTGAGCCGTCGAGCGGACCGGCCGTCGACATGTCGCCCGGCGTGGCGTCGTCCATCCGGCGGGCGAACTTGGTGGCGATCACGTACGCGTCCCGCCGGCCCTTGATCGCCTTGCCGACCAGCGCCTCGTTGGTCAGCGGCCCGTACAGCTGCGCCGTGTCCAGGAAGTTGATCCCGAGCTCCAGCGCCCGGTGGATCGTCGCGATCGCCTCCTCCTCGTCACTCGACCCGTAGAAGGCCGACATCCCCATGCACCCGAGTCCGAGCGCGGATACCTCTAGATCTGCAAGCTTGCGTGTGTTCATACGCTCACTTTAAGGGGCCCGGCCTTCGGCCGGTCGTCCGTGGGGCCGGTTGCGCCGGGCATCCATGCCCGGCGCCCGCGTTCGCGCCTCAGCCGCCTCGAAGATGAGTCCGCGGCGCGCCGGCAGTCAAAATCGCATCGTGTCCGAATCCGTCGAGCTCGATATAGGCGGCCGCACCGTCCGCATCACCAGCCCAGACCGCGTGTACTTCTCGACCCGGGGCGAGACCAAGCTCGACCTGGTCCGCTACTACATGAGCGTGGGCGACGGGATCGTCCGGGCCCTCCGAGAGCGCCCGTGCATGCTCCACCGCTTCCCGAACGGCGTCGACGGCGACAAGGTCCACCAGAAGCGGATCCCGTCCGGGGCGCCGCCGTGGCTTGAGACCGTCCGGATTCACTTCCCGCGCTTCGACCGCACCGCCGACGAGCTGTGCGTGACCGAGCTGGCCAGCGTGATCTGGGCCGTGCAGATGTCCACGGTCGAGTTCCACCCCTGGAACTCACGGCGCGCTGACGTGGAGAAGCCGGACGAGTGGCGGATCGACATCGACCCGATGCCCGACTGCGAGTTCGCCTGCGTGCGCCGGGTCGCCCACGCCGCGCACCAAATCCTGGACGAGCTGAAGATCACCGGATGGCCCAAGACCTCGGGCGGCCGGGGCATCCACATCTATGTGCGGATCGAGCCCCGGTGGGGATTCCAGGACGTTCGCCGGGCGGCTCTGGCCTTCGCTCACGAGGTCGAGCGCCGCGTCCCCGAAGACGCCACCACCACGTGGTGGCGCAAGGATCGCGACCCCCGCAAGGCGTTCGTCGACTACAACCAGAACGCCCGGGACCACACGATCGCCTCCGCCTACTCGGTCCGCGGGATCAGCACCGGCACTGTCTCGACGCCGATCGCCTGGGACGAGCTCGACGACGTCGAGCCAAGCGAGCTGACGATCGCCACCGTCCCGGAACGGTTCGCCCGCCTCGGCGACCTGCACCAGGGCATCGATGACACCGCGTACTCGCTCGAGCCCCTGCTCGAGTGGGCCGATCGCGACGGCCTCGACGGAGGCTCTAGCCGAGCACGGCCAGAACGCGTCGGTTGTCCTCCACCACCCGCCGGCAGCCGTAGCTTCCCGAAGATGCTCGACACGTGCTTCTCCACCGCCCCCGGCGTGATCACAAGCGACTCGGCGATGGCCTGGTTGGAGCGGCCCTCGGCCATCAGCGCCGAGCACCTCGAGCTCGCGCGCGGTCAGCAAGTCGAGCGCGCCCGAGCGCCGCCGCGCGAGGATCTGCGCCACCACCTCGGGATCCAAGACAGTCCCGCCCCCCGCCGACCCGCCGCACGGCCGCCACGAAGTCCTCCACCTCGGACACCCGGTCCTTGAGCAGGTAGCCGATCGCCGCCGATGCCGTCGGCCAGCAGCTCCGACGCGTACGTCTGCTCCACGTACTGCGAGAGGATCAGCACCGGCAGCCCCGGCATCCGCTCGCGCGCGGCCAGCGCGGCCCGCAGGCCCTCGTCGCGAAAGGTCGGCGGGAGGCGCACGTCGACCACGCAAACGTCGGGCTTGTGGCCTAGCGCGGCCGACACCAAGCGATCGCCGTCGGCCACCTAGGCCACCACCTCCATGCCGTTGTCCTCGAGCAGCCGCTTGAGCCCGTCGCGCAGCAGCGCGAGGTCCTCGCAGATCACGACCCGCACGGATCTCCGCGCGCACCCGGGTCGGCCCGCCGACCGGGCTCGACGACCACCAGCGTGCCGTCGAGCGCCGCCACGCGCTTGCGCAGCCCGGCCAGACCCGAGCCGGCGTTCGCGATCGGCGCCCCCCACCCCGTCGTCCACCACCTCCGCGATCAGCCGGCCCTCCGGCGACCTCCCATACGTGCACGGCGACCCGCGAGGCCCGCAGCGTGCTTGCGCGCGTTGGTCAGCGCCTCGGCCACCACGAAGTAGGCCGCGGTCTCGGGCGCGGCCGACGGACGCGGCGCCCTTCATCAGCCACCGGAGCGTCCGACACGAGCGCGGTCAGCGCGGCATCGAGGCCCCGGTCGTGCAGGATGCCGGCCCGATCCCGCGCACCAGGTCGCGCAGTCGGCTTGCCGCGCGCCTTCGCTCGAGGCGACTTGCTCGGCTGCGTCCCAGAGTGGCGGGCAGCCGCTGGCGGGCACCGAGGTCTGGGCACCGGCAAAGGTGGACCTGGGCGCTTGAAGAAACTGTTGACGACGCGCTGTAGCTCGAGACCGAGGCGTCGACCGCTCCGGCCCGAGTCGCGGCCAGCGTCTCCACGCGCCGCTCCAGCTCCTCGAGCCGCCGGGGCCCGAGCAGCCACGCGGCCAGGCTCGCCTGCCCCAGCGCCCACCGCCACCGCCACGCGCCGAGCACGGCCCCGGTGGCGAGCACGGAGCGGTGTCGAGCTGTCCGAGATCTGCTGATCACCTCGTGAACGCAGTGCCCGTGAACACGCACCGCCGGCCGGCCGCACCCCGGCCGAAGATGGCGATGCCGGGCGGGAACGAGACGAACATCCACAGCCCGTCCAGATACGTCTGACGGTCGGGGTTCGTCGCCGGGTGCCCCAGATGCGCGCGTACAGGTGCCGCCTGGGCGTAGGACAGGCCGCGGGGACGGTTCGTTCGACCACGCCGGAGCAGGTGGCGAGCAGCACGGCGAGCGGAGCCCCATGTTCAGGCGCCCGTCCGCGCGGCGAGCCAGCGCGGTGATCACGATCGTGAAGCCGAAGACCCCGGTGATCAGCCGAGACGAGCAGGTACAGCGTCTCGCGCCAGCAATCCCTCCTCAGCGGGCGACGGACAACCGTGTCGACGGAGATCTCGGCATCGCCTGAAGGATCGCCGCCGGCGCCGCGCGTAAGGCATGCTGATCGCCCTACGCGCGGACTGCAGGTTTCCCCACCCCCAGACGCCAGCCGGCCTCCTGGTAGGGCCGCCCCCCCGTGGGACCTTGCCCCGGCACACGCAAACCCCCATCGGAGGAGGCAAGCACATGTCACCATCGAACATCGCAGCGCGCGCCGGCGCTTGGAGCGCGCGCACCGCGCTCGCATCGGCGGGCTGACTCATGCTCGTCGCACGCCGCGGTCGGCACGCCGCTCGGCGTGATCGACCACGCCACCCGCCAGTCCCCGTACCCCTCCATCTCGCACACAGTCTCCACCGAGACGAACCGTCCGGCTGGCCGGCGGGGCTGTAGGCGGCCCTGGCTCCACGCCGCGGTCCGCGATGTGGCACGCACGTCGGGCGGGTCCCGTACGTCCGCGACGTCCACGCACCCGGCCTCCGGCGGGCCAGCGGCGCCATCTCCAGGGACGGCCGCTCGGCTCTGCGTCACGCTGGAGCTCGGCCAGCGCGGCAACATCGACCGCGCTGCTCGCCGCCACGCGCGGCCGCGTCAGGCATCGCCCTGCGCTCCGGATCGAGGAGATCGGCGAGGCCAGCGCGAACCAGGCGATCAACAAGACCCTGGGCGGACTTCTCCCGCGCCGAGACGCTTCGCTTCCGTTCACTCTGTGGTCCTCGTCGCTCGCCTTCGGCTCGCTCGTCGCGGCGGGTCTGCCGATGCTGCTCGGGCGAACGCGGTTGGGGTGACGCTAGGGCCTCCCGGGTTCGCGGTCACGCCGACGGAGCCGAACCCGCTCGCGCCGGCATCGGGCTCGCCGTGGGCGTCGACTACTCGATGTTCTACCTGCGCCGCGAGCCAGAGGAGCGGGCCGCCGGAGCGATCGCCGCAGGCGGCGCTGCAGACCGCCGCGGCCACCTCCGGACGCGCGGTCCTGGTCAGCGGCCTCACCGTGGTCGTGGCGATGGCCGGCATGTTCTTCGCCGGCTCCAAGACGTTCACCTCGTTCGCAGTGGGGACGATCATCGTCGTCGCCGTGGCGGTCGCCGGCCCCTGACCGTGCTTCGGCGCGCTGAACGCCCCGGCCCGCCGTGGAGGGGGCCGCATCCCGCTGCTGCACCGGTTCAGGTCGCCGCTCGACGGTGATTCCGCTCTGGCGGCCACACCGCCGCGTCCTGCCCGGTCGACTGCCGGCGGCCACAGCGCGCTGGCGCTGTTCGCGCCGGCTGCCCGTGCGGAGATGCAACGGCGCTGCCCGGGGACGAGCGCTGCCCGCAGGCCTCGATAGCGGACCGACGACCGCATCAGGCCGCCTTCCCGGCGGTCCAGCTCCGGTTCGTGGGGTCAGGCCCGGCGACGTCGCACGCCGGCGGTCCAGGCGCGGCGTCGCGCGGCTGATCGCAGCGTGCCGGGCAGCCCGGGCTGCTCCTGGCCGGTCAGGTCTCAGTCAGCGCCGCGACCACCGCGCCGAGCGATCCGATCCCGCTGGCCGGCACGGACGACGCCCGCTCCGACGCACGCACTTTCTCGGCTCCGGGCGCTCGTGCCCGCGCACCATCGGCGCCGTCCCCGGCGTCCAGGCCGGCGTGACCGGTATACCGCCGGCACGGTCGACTTCGACTCGACGATGAACTCGCACCTGCCGATCGTATTCGCGTTCGTGCTCGGGATGGCGTTCCTGCTGCTGATGCTCACGTTCCGCTCGGTCGTGATCCCGCTCCAGGCGATCGCGCTCAACCTGCTGTCGGTCGGCGCGGCGTACGGCCTGCTCGTGCTCGTCTTCCAGGACGGCCACCTGCACCAGCTGCTCGGCTTCCAGGGCACGAGCGAGATCACCTCGTGGCTGCCGCTGTTCCTGTTCGTCGTGCTGTTCGGGCTCTCGATGGACTACCACGTGTTCATCCTCAGCCGGGTGCGCGAGGCGATCGATCGTGGGCTGAGCGCCCGCGAGGCGGTGCGTCCAGCGGCGTGCACAGCACCGCCGGGGTGGTCACGAGCGCGGCGCTGGTTATGGTCGGCGTGTTCGCGGTGTTCGGGACGCTCAGCTGATCGAGTTCAAGCAGATGGGAGTCGGCTGGCCGCCGCGATCCTGATCGACGCCACCGTGATCCGCGGCGTGCTGCTCCCGGCGACGCTCGCGCTGCTCGGCGAGCGGGCCTGGCGTGAGCCGCGGTGGCTGGCATGGCTGCCCAGCCGCGCGGCCCAACATGCGTCGCGGCCGCATGCCGCGGAGCGCGCCGCGCTCCTGCCCGAACCGATCAGAGGCTGACCATGTCTGCGCACGGACGTATGCATGTAGACGCTCCAGGAGCGTAGAGGAGCCGAGAGCGGGAAGAACTCAGACAACAACAAATGGAGGTTGTGCATGCTTCTCGCCCTAGCGGTGATCTTGCTGATCGTTTCGATCGCGGGCGGCATCGTCGTCCACCCGCTTCTTTTCCTGATCGCGATCCTGGCGCTGGTCTCTTTCTTCGGCCATCGCCGGGCGGCGTTCTAGATGTGAGCCAGCCGGCCCGCACGACGCGGGCCGGCCGCTCTGTCTCAGGTGAGCGCCGCTGGCAGCTTGTGGCGGCTCAGCTGGTCCGGGGGTGAGCCGTGGAGCATCCAAACCCCGTCCTCGCGCCGGCTCACCGTGCCCGCGCGCACGAGCTCGCCCATCGCGCTGGTGACCGATGGGCGGTGAGCGCCCACCAGGTTGGCCAGGCGCTGGTGAGGCAGCGGCAGCGGCACCGCGATCCCCTCGCGGGTCACTCGGCCCCACCGCTCGGCCACGTGCCATAGCGTGAGCAGCAGGCGATCGCTGACCCGCTGCTGATGGGCGATCGCGAGTGATATGGCCAGCGAGTGGGCGCGGCGGGTACCGCGCGCGAACAGCTCCACCCCGAGCTGCGGCCACGGCGCGATCCGGGTGACGACGCCGTGATCGAGCACCGCGAGCCGGGTCGGCTCGAGCACCACCCACCCGACCTCGGCCTGGACGTGCGAGCCCTCGGGATCCCAGAGCCACGGTCGCAGGACGTCGCCGCTGCCGATCAGCTCCACGCATCGCCGCCCCAGCACCTCGACCTCGCGGCTGATCAGGCCATCGATGATCAGGAAGCCGTGATGGTGCATGTCGATCTCGACCGCGTTCGCGGCGTCCCACTCGCCGGCGCTCAGGCGGCGCTCCCGGGCCAGCGCCTCCCGGCGGGCGCGCTCGCGCTCGCCCTCGTCGAGCATCTCAGCCAGCTCGGGATCGGCGTCGATGAGGCTGATCAGCTCGCCCACCGGGACCTCCGTCGCTCAGTGCGCGACGAGCACGATCACGACCACGATCACGATCAGCAGCGCCGTGCCGGCACCCGCCCACGGCCAGGGCTGGCGCCAGAAGTCCGGCTTGGACCGGTCACGCGTGTGGTGGCCCTCTGGCGGCTCGCCGACCCAGTCGTCGTCATCCTCATAGGGGGACATGACCGCGTTACTACCCAGGTGCGGCCACGAGCACCGCACCCGGGTTGAGTAGGCCGTCCGGATCGAGCGCCCGCTTCACGGCGCGCATGGCTGCCAC
Organism: uncultured Solirubrobacterales bacterium; assembly: GCA_963818675.1. Taxonomy (GTDB): domain Bacteria; phylum Actinomycetota; class Thermoleophilia; order Solirubrobacterales; family Solirubrobacteraceae; genus Palsa-465. The sequence goes on along the minus strand of CAWFTE010000002.1, from coordinate 2,704,989 downwards.
CTCGGCCGGGCCCCGAGCCCGCTCGAGCCACCGAGCCTTGGCCACGCCGACTCCGTGCTCGGCGCTGATCGTGCCCCCACAGGCCAGCGCGAGCTCGAGCACCGCGTCGTCTACGCCGTGGTCGTCGGCGGGCGCGCCCAACACGTTCACGTGCACGTTGCCATCGCCCAGATGACCGAACAGCACGACCCGCTCGCCGCCGGCCGCTTTCACGGCACCCGGAACCTCCGACAGGAACCGGTCGAGCTGGCTGAGCGGGACGCCGACGTCGAGCTTGTGCGGGATTCCGGCCGCGTTGATCGCGTCGGTGAGGCCCTCGCGCAGGCTCCACAGGCCCGCGCGCCCGGCGGTGTCGTCAGCCACCGCCACGTCGTCCTGGGCGCCCGCCGCGTCGATCGCCGCCGCCAGCTCCTCGGTCGGGTCCGATCGAGCCGCGCACTCGGCCAGCACGTAGACCGGTGCCCGGGTCCGAAGCGGCGAGGAGCGACGCTGGTGGGAGAGGACGAGCTCGAGCCCGTCGTCGAGGAAGAAGTCGCAGCTCTCGAGCGAAGGCGCGTGCGCGCGCAGGGCCGCCAGCAGCGTGGCGGCCTCGCCGACCGAGGCCACCGGCACGAGCGCCGCGACCCGCGCCGGCATGCGCGGCGCAAGGCGCCAGCGCACCCGCGTGATCACCCCGAGCGTCCCCTCGGAGCCGATGAGCAGCGCCGGCAGGTCGTAGCCGGCGTTGTCCTTGGCCAGCCCGGCCATCCGCGAGACGGTCGTGCCGTCGGCGAGCACGGCCTCGAGCCCCGCCACGCGCGCTCGCGCCGTTCCGTAGCGCAGCGCCCGCGCGCCTCCGGCGTCGCAGGCCACCACGCCACCGAGCGTGCACGAGTCCCGCGCGCCGAAGTCGAGGCCGGCGTCTAAGTCCGCGGCCCGCGCGGCGGCCTGCAGGCCCGCCAGCGTCACCCCGGCGCCGGCTACGAGCTGAGCGGCGGCGAGGTCGACCTCGCCGATCGCGGTCAGCCGAGCCAGCGAGAGCACGACCTCGCCGCGCCGGGGCACGCCCGCCCCGACCAGCCCGGTGTTGCCCCCTTGCGGGACGATCGCCGCCCTCGCCGAGGCGCAGGCCCGCACGACGGCCGCCACCTCCTCCGCGTCCGCCGGGCGGACGACCAACCGCGCCCTCCCCCGGTAGCGCCCGGTGTAGTCGCGCTCGTAGGACGCCGTCAGCTCGGGGTCGCTCAGCACGTTGGCCGGGCCGACGATCCCCGCCAGGGCGTTCTCGAGGTCCATGGCGGGTACGCAACTACCCATGGCACCCGACCACGAGACGGTCTTCACGATGGAGGCCACGCCGGTCAAGTTCGGCGCCGGAGCCTCAGAGGACGCGGGTTGGGAGCTGAAGCGGCTCGGCGTCAAGCGCGCGATGCTCGTGACCGACCCCGGCGTGGCCGCGCTCGGCCATCCCGAGCGGATCAAGAAGCAGATCGAGGCCGAGGGGATCGAGGTAGTGCTGTACGACCGGGCCCGCGTCGAGCCCACGATCGATTCCTTCCAGGACGCGGCCGACTTCGCGCTGGATAACGAGGTCGACGGCTTCGTCTCGGTGGGCGGCGGCTCGAGCATCGACACGGCCAAGGTCGCCAACCTGGTCACCACGCACCCGGCGGCGGTGATGGACTACGTCAACCCGCCCGTGGGCGAGGGGCGCAAGCCGCCCGCTCCGCTGAAGCCCCACTTGGCGATCCCCACCACCTCGGGCACGGGCTCGGAGGCGACCACGGTGGCCGTGCTCGACATCCCAGACCTCAAGGTCAAGACGGGGATCTCCCACCGCTACCTGCGCCCCACCCAGGCGATCGTCGACCCCGACCTCACGCGAACCCTTGCGCCCGAGGTGACCTCCTCCACCGGCCTCGACGTGGTCTGCCACGCCGCCGAGTCGTTCCTGTCCAAGCCGTTCGACCAGCGCACCCGGCCCGACTCGCCGGACGACCGGCCGCCCTACCAGGGGTCTAATCCGGTGGCCGACGTGTGGTCGGCCAAGGCACTCGAATACGGCGGGTGCTACCTGCGCCGCGCCGTGGCCGACGGAGACGACGTCGAGGCGCGCGGGTACATGATGCTCGCCGCCACCATGGCCGGCGTGGGCTTCGGCTCCGCCGGCGTGCACATCCCCCACTCCTGCGCGTATCCGATCGCCTCGGTCAAGCACTCCTACCAGCCGCCCGGCTATCCCGACGAGCATCCATTCGTCCCCCACGGCCACTCGGTGATCGTCACCGCGCCGGCCGCGTTCCGCTTCACCTACGACGCGATGCCCGAGCGCCATCACCGCGTGGCCGAGCTGCTGGCCGGCGAGCCGATCCGCGATCCGGGCCCCGACACCCTCCCCGACGTGCTGCGCACGCTGATGCGTGACGTCGGCGCGCCGAACGGCGTGAGCGCGTTCGGCTATACCGAGGAGGACATTCCCACGCTGGTCGAGGGGGCGCTAAAGCAGGAGCGGCTGCTCGCCGTTGCCCCCCGCGAAGTGGGCGAGGACGATCTGCGCCACATCATCACCGCGTCGATGACGAATTGGTAGGCGCGCTGGCCCGCTGGCCCGCTGGCGCGCTGCCCGCTGGCGCGCTAGGCGACGCGAAGTCGTAAGCGTGGACGGCGCCGGCGGGGCAGCAGCACGACGTTTCGCTCCGCGCGCATACGGAGCAGCGCCACGACGTCCTCGGTCAGGCGAAACGGCGTGGCGACCACGCGGCCATCGCTAAGGGAAAGCGCCGCCACCGCCTCTCCGGCCTCGAGCGCAATCAGGACTTCGCCCTTGAGCGCTGGTGCGCTGTCGAGCGCGGCCAGCCGGCGGAGTGCGGGCGCGTCGGCCGGCGTGGCCGGGCGGAGGGTGAGGGTCTCGGTCTCGTTCATGCGGGTCATGATGCGCTGAGACCTCGCCTCGCACATCGGGAGAACGCAGCGAGCTGAGGGTGAACGCGCCTTACCCCGGCGGGCGTCCGCCTTATACGGCTGACTCGGCCGCCGGCGGAGCGGTAGCCGTGGCGCGCGCGGCCGCCCGGCGCGCGAACACGCGCGAGCCGCAGGTGAGGTGGAGCACCAGGAACGCGCCGGCGAAGATGATCAGGTCGCCCACGCTGAGGACGTTGCCGATCGGCCACGGCCCAGGGACCGGGATCACGTCGCCCAGGAAGGCCAGGTGCGGGTGCGCGACGAGCGCCGAGTTGTTGAAGCCGGCGCGCTCGGTCAGTCCAGCGATCCGAAGCGCGGAGGCGTTGGCCGGCATGACACCGCCGTTGACCGAGATCGCGAGCACGTTGAGCGCCGCCCCGAGCGCGACCAGCGCCAACCCCCGAAGATGCCGGTTGGCGAGCAGGAACCAGGCCGCGAGCACGTAGGAGAACAGGTGAAGCGCGACGTGCAGCGCGTGATTTCCCTTCGCGGCGACCGTGGTGATGCCCACCTGGATCGCCACCGAGAGGAATACCGTCCACGTGGCGCGCAGGCGCACGTCCGCGAGCCGGCTCAGCCGGCCGCCGGCCAGCGGCACGGTCAGGACGAGCGCGATCGCGGCGAGGACGAGCAGCACCGTGCGGCCCTCACACGCCGAGCGCTTCGGGCAGCGCCCCGGGGATCAGCGGCCGCACCGACTGCGTGCGCGCGTCCCACCAGGTCGCGAGCTTGGGCCCCGCCAGCGGCCGGCTCAGGTGGAAGCCCTGCGCCAGCTCGCACCCGAGCGCGCGCAGCCGCTCGAGCGTCGGAGCGTCTTCGATCCCCTCGGCCACCGTCCGCAGCCCCAGGCTGTGGGCCAGCTCGATCGTCGAGCGCACCACGATCGCGTTGCGGCTGTCGGAGCTCATCGCGCGTACGAAAGACTTGTCGATCTTGAGCTCGCCGATCGGCAGATCGGTCAGGTAGGCCAGCGACGAGTAGCCGGTCCCGAAGTCGTCGATCGCCACCGACACGCCAAGCTCGCTCAACTGGCGCATGGTGGCCTTGGCCAGCTCGGGGTCGACCATCAGCGAGCTCTCGGTCAGCTCGAGCGTCAGCGCGGAGCCGTCGACGCCATAGCGGCCCAGAAGCTCGGCCACCTCATCCGGGAAGCGCCGGTCGAGCAGGCTGCGCACGGAGATGTTGAGCGACAGCGAGGTCATCCGGCCCTGCGCCATCCAGCCGCGCAGATCGTGGAGGCCGAGCTCGAGCACGTGGTGGGTCAGGTCCTTGATCAGGCCTGTCCGCTCGGCCACCTCGATGAACTCGGGAGGACCGAGCAGCCCGCGCTGCGGGTGCTGCCAGCGGACCAGCCCCTCGGCCGCGACCGGCATCCCCAGCTCGAGGTCGACCTGGGGCTGGTAGTGGAGGACGAGCTGCTGGTCGGCCAGCGCTCGGCGCAGGTCGGCGACCACGGCCAGCCGGGCGGGGCTGTGGTAGTCGTCCTCGGGTCGGTAGGTCACGAGCGCGTGGTGTCCCGCCTTGGCGCGATACATCGCCACGTCAGCGCGCTGGAGCAGCGTGTCGACGTCGCGGCCGTGCCCGGGATACCAGGCCAGCCCGATGCTGGCGTCGAGCTCGATGCTGATCCCGTCCACTTCGACCGGCTTGTGCAGGGCATCCTGAAGGCGCTGGACCGCGGAGCTGGCGGCGTCGCCGTCGGCGCCCGGCATGAAGACAGCGAACTCATCGCCACCGAGCCGTGCCACCAGGTCCTCGGTCCGGAACGCGTCGCGCAGGCGAGGTCCGATCTCACGCAGCACGAGGTCGCCATGATGGTGGCCGAGCGTGTCGTTGACCTCCTTGAAGCCGTTGAGGTCGACGAGCAGCACGCCGCCGGCGTGGAGCTGTCCGCCGCGCAGCGCCCGACTCACGCCGTCGCGAAACCCGCGCCGGTTGGGCAGCTCTGTGAGGCTGTCGTGGGCGGCCTCGTGCTCGGCGGTGGCCGTGCGGATCGACTGAAGGCCGGTGGCGTAGATCCCGACCAGCGGCGCGAACAGGAGCGGGTAGAGCACCGGGCGGAAGTGCAGCACGGTGTTGACCACCGGCGCCAGGCACAGGAGCACGGCCCCGACCGAGAAGCCGAAGGACAGGTCAGTGCGCATCGCCCGCAGGAACGGCGTCCCCTCGTTGAGCGTGGTGGCGCGCGTGACCAGCAGCAGGTTGACCACGAAGAATGCCGCCGCCCCGGCGATCGTCGAGGCCAGGTCGAACGGCATGCGTCCCGAGTGCAGCAGGCCCACGCCGCCGACCAGCCAGAGCATGCCGGCGGCCGCGGCCAGAGAAAGCGTGTACTGACCGATGTTGAACCCGATCTGCCACAGAGGCTTGCGGGCGATCAGGTCCTGCGTGACCGATGCCGCGAGCTGCGCAGTCAGCGCTGGGATGAGCCCGCACCCGAGCAGCAGCGCGAACGAGAACATCGCGGACACCGTCACCTCCCCGTCGCCGGAGCGGCGGGGGAGCTCGAGCGGGAACAGCTCGCCGATCATGATGCTGGGGGCGAGCGCGATGAACTCGACGCTCCCGAAGGCGTCGAGATCGAGGTGCGAGAGCACGAGCACCGACGCAAGCACGCCGATGCCGACGAGCGCCACCGCGACGCAGAAGAGATAGACGGGAGTGAGGGGTCGGCGCGTCATCATGTCGGTCCGGGTGCCCCGGCAAGTTGCCGGGGCACCGGGCCGCGGCCTTCCGTCATTAGAACTTCCAGCCGGCTCCTGCGACCACGACAAGCGCGATCACCGACAGGATGGAGAGCAGTAGCTGAAGATGACGCAGCTTGAACTTCGACATCCTTGTCCTCCTTGGTTTGTTTGAGTGGTATGAGCCTGAGTAGGCAGCTGAGCTATCTCGCTTCATGCGAGACCCCTGGCTTTGCGTCCCCGCCTCGCGACGGGTTTGCCTTTACAACCCAAACAGGTCGCGTATCGGACGGTCGGGCCCTCGACTTGACCTAGCCTGGACGGTTGTTCGATCTCCGCAGGCGCTCGCGCAGCCCCGACGCGCGCGCCACCGGCCGCTCCAGCGCCCGGCGCACCGTGTCCTCGGTGCCCACGAGGACGAGCGATTCGCGCGCCCGTGTGACAGCCGTGTAGAGCAGCTCGCGGGTCAGGATGCGCGATGACTGCGGGGGCAGCAGCACCGCGGCTGACTCGAACTGCGAGCCCTGGCTCTTGTGGATCGTCATCGCGTACAGCGTGTCCACCGCTCCCAGGCGCAGCGGGCTGAAGCGCAGCACCTCGCCTCCTCGCTCGAACGCGGCACGCGCGCGACCGTCGTCGTCCTTCACGATCACGCCCGTGTCGCCGTTGTAGAGCCCAAGCTCGTAGTCGTTCTCGGTGACGAGCAGCGGCCGGCCGACATAGTCGCGCCGCTCGATGTCCTCGATCTCCTCGCCCAGCCACGCCTCGAGCCGGGAGGTCCAGTGGCTGACGCCGTACGGGCCGCGGCGATGCGCGCACAACAGCCGGAACCGGCCCAGTGAAGCGAGCGCGGTCCCGGCATCGCCGGCGCGCGCGGCACTCGCGACCTCGCGCGCCGCCGCGAGCACGCGCGACTCGACGGCGCTCAGGTCCGCTTCGAGCGCGTCGACCGCCATCCATCGCACCTCCTCGCCGCTCTCGGACAGCGCCGCGATCGCGCCGTCGCCGTCGCCGCCGCGGATCGCCTCGGCGAGCCGGGCGATCCCGCCGCCGTAGCGGTGAACCCGTCGAAGCACCTCGATCCCGGCGCGGCCGGAGTCGACGATGTCGCCCAGGACCACGCCGGCCTCGATCGAGCGAAGCTGCCCGGGGTCGCCGACCAGGATCAGCCGCGCGTCGGTCCGAATCGCCTCGGTAAGCCGGGCCATCATCCACAGCGAGACCATCGAGGTCTCGTCCACGATCACCACGTCGTGGGGCAGCCGATTGCCACGGTGGTGGACGAAACGGCTGCGGCTGTCGGGACGGCGGCCGAGCAGCCGGTGCAGCGTCGAGGCACGCAGCCCCATGAGTCGCGCGCGCTCCGGGCCGGCGATCGCCAGCCGCGCGGTCTCCTCGTGCACAGCCTCTTGGAGCCGGGCCGCCGCCTTGCCCGTCGGCGCGGCCAGCGCGATCACCGGCGGCCGGTTCGCGGGCGCTTCGCCGATCAGCTGCGCGACGATCTGCGCCGCGCGCGTTGTCTTGCCCGTCCCCGGCCCACCCGCGATCACGGTCAGACGCCCGCTCGCCATCAGCTCGTCGAGGTCGGCGGCGACCAAGCGCTCCTCGCGCCAGTACCGGTCGAGGTAGAGGCGGGATCCGAGGAGTCGCAGCGGCTGATCTTGCGCGGGATCCTCCTCGCCGACTGCGACCAGCCCGCTCCCCGCCACGGTCTCGACCCACCCCGCCACCGGCGGCCACGGCAGGGTCGAGAGGTCGACCGGCTCATCCGCATCGACGGTGGCGGTGTCGCGGATTGTCGCCAGGTCGACGAACACGTGCCCTTGCCGCGGCGCGCGCACGGCCAGCGCGACGGCCAGGCGCACCTCATCGCTCGCCTCGCCGGAGAGCTCCGCGAGCCGGAGCGCGACGTGCACGTCGGCGGCCGAGAGGACCCCGGCGTCGTTGAACGAGCGCAGCAGACCGGTGGCCAGGAGCGCCCGGCGCCGGTCGAACGGCTCGGCGATGCTCACTCGAGTCCTCCGTCGAGTGCGTCGCTCAGCGCCTGGACGAGCGTGCCCGGCGGCCGCCATGCGAAGACCCCGCAGCGAGCGCCGCCGGCGATGGGCGCGTCGCCGGCGGTCGGCGTCTCGGGGCCGACCATCCCGCGGATGAACAGATACAGCACCGCGGCCAGGTGATCGTCGGGGTCGTAACCGGGCATCCGCCACCGGAGGTAGCGGTGGAGCGCCACCGTGTAGAGCAAGGCCTGAAGTCCGTAGTGGGCCCGCTGCATCTCCGTGGTCAGCGCCGCCGGCGCGTAGCTACGCAGCGTGAGCGGCTCCTCGGGCGGCCCGAGCCAGTTCGTCTTGTAGTCGACGATGGCGAAGCGCGGCCCCGGCAGTCGCATGACCAGGTCGATGCTGCCGGTCAGAAACCCCCGCACGGTCGATCGGAGCGACGGATCGTCGAGGCGAGCGGCGTATTGCGCCAGCGGGTCTGACTCCGGCAAGCGGGCGCGCAGCACACGCGCGATCGCGGCCAAGGTCAGCCGTCCGGTGGGGTCGTCGCCGCCGGCCAGCGGCAGCTCGAACTCGAGCTCGTCGAGGCGGTGCTCGACTGTCAGATCCCGGAGCCGCATGTCTCCCACGAGCGGACCGAGCGGCGTCTCGATCGCCGCCCGCAGCCCGCCGAGCGCAGTGGCGCGGTCGCCCAGCTCGAGCGCGCGGCGCGAGCTCGCGGCCTGCATGCGCTCGGACAGCTCGGCCTCCAGGTCGGCAGCCGCGAAGTCGGTGGCTTCGAACACGGAGTGAACGAAGGTCCCGAACTCGACGCCGGCGGGCAACGTCCCGAGCAGCGATGGCCGGTCGAGCTCGGTCGAAGGTTGGGTCGTGGCGGCCGATGGGGCGGCCGCGGTGGGCTCGTCGTCCAGCATCGGCCGCTCGGGCTCGCTGGCGATCAGCGGATCGCTCGCTCCGGCGGTTATGTCGGAGTAGGAGGTGCGGCGCCAGCGCAGGTCGAGCTGGCGGTCGAATTCGGCGATGCGAAGTTCGAGCGCCTTCGCCTGCGGAGGGCTCCACGCCCGCGCGAGGCCGCGGCCCGAGCGCTCCACGCTGATCCGGCCGGGTGCGCGCGCGGCCAGCTCCCGGAAGCGGGCGTCGGCCGCTTCGTCGGTGGGCGGCGCCGCGCTGCCGTCTGGAGCCACGTTGCCCGCGGGGTCCTTGTTGAAGAGCAATCGCGCGAGGGCCGAGTTGCGACTGTCCTTAGACGGCGCCCACCAAATCACCGCCTGATGGCGGGCGCGGGTGAGCGCGACGTAGGCCAGGCGGAGGTCCTCCCCGCGCTGCTCGACGCGGTACTGGCGGACGTGGGCGTTCCATCCACGCCCCTCCAGCCCGACGTCGATTGTGTGCCGGTAGCCGAGGGCTGGGTCGTGGAACGACACCGGCTCGCGCGAGCGGATCCACGTCGGATCCCACAGGAATGGGCAATACACGACCGGGAACTCGAGCCCCTTACTGCGGTGGATAGTCAGTACCTGGACCGCCTCGGCGTCGGATTCGAGGCGTCGCGCGCGCTCTTCCTCCACCTCGTCGCGCGCGGCGTGCGCCATCCGCTCGGCCAGCCACGCCCGCAGCGCATTCACTCCGAAGCGCTCCATGTGCGCGGTCCGGTGCAGGAGCTGCGCGAGATGGCCGAGGTCGGTGAGACGCCGCTCGCCATCGCTCACCGCCAGCATCCGCGCCGCCAGCCCCTCTCCGGCGGCGATCGCCTCCGCCAGCGAGGCGACTCCGCCGTCGCGCAGGATCCTGCTCCAGCGGTGCAGTCGGCGGTGAATTGCCTCCCACTCGCTCTCGGGCGCGCACGCCACCCGCTCGGCGTCCCAGCCGAGGAAGGGAGTGAGCGCGACGGTCCGAGCGCGCGCGGTGGAGGCGGGACGTTCGAGTGCCTCGAGCAGCCGCAGCCAGTCGCGCGCCGCTTGCGTGGCGAACACGGTGCCCGCGCCGGTGATCACCGCGGGGACCCTCAGCGCGTGGAGCTCGTCGCGGATCAGCTCCGCGTCGGCGTTCCGCCGGACCAGCACGGCGACGTGCCCGGGACACAGCGGCTCGCGCTCGATCGGGCTCCCGTCGGCGCGGCGGCGCTCGAGCTGCGCGTCCGAGGACAGCAGCCCGGCCACGTCCGCAGCCAGGTCCCGCGCGACGTGCTCGCGCGCGGACTGCACGACCGCGAACCCGTTGAATGTCTGCGCAACCTCCGGGTCGTCCCGGCGCACCGCACGTATCCGCAGCGCGGCGTCGATCGGCGCGCCGGTCAGGCGCGAGCTCCGGTGGGCCGGCGTCGCTCGCGCCGCGCGATAGACGATCTCCTCGTGGCCGAGCCGCGCGTCCCCGAACAGGGCGTCATAGGCGTCGAGCAGCGGCTGGTCGCTGCGGCGGTTCTCGAGCAGCGTCGCGCGCGTGGCGGCCAGCTTCGAGGCCGTCAGGTACGCGTACACGTCCGCCCCCCGGAACGCGTAGATCGCCTGCTTGGGATCGGCGATCAGCACCAGCGTGACGCCGCCGGCGGCGAACGCGTGTTGCAGGATCTGCCACTGGATCGGGTCGGTGTCCTGGAACTCGTCGACGAGCACGACCTCGTAGCGCGCGCGCAATCGCTCTTGGGCCGCCTGCCCGTTGTCCCCTGCGAGCGTGTTGCGCAGACGGGTCAGCAGGTCGTCGTAGGTCATGACCGCGCGCTGGCGCTTGCGCCGCTCGAGCTCGGTCCGGATGCGGCTGGCCAGGCGGAAGCGCATCTGCGCGCTGCTGCCATCGGCGGCGTCGCTCGGCTCGAGCGCCGCCATCGGGCTGAATGCCGCAGCGCGAGCGATCGTCAGCGCCTCGCCGCGGGTGAACCGCGGCCGCTCGCTGCGATCGTGAAAGCGGCGGACATACAGATCGTCGAGCACCTCCTCGAGCAGATCCGACACGTCCTCGACGAACGCGATATCCGGGTCGAGGTCGCCGACGGTGCCGAGCTCGGCCAGGATCTCCTGGCAGAAGCCGTGCGTGGTCGCGATCGTGGCCGCGTCGAAGTTCGCCACTGCGCGGGCCAGCCGGTCGTGGCGCTGGGTGACCGTCGCGGGGTCCGCGCTCGCGAGCAACGTGACGACCGGATCCTCGTGCGGGTCGAGCGCGCCACCGAGGATGCGCGCGAGTTGCTGCTCGCATACGACCAGCCGCTCTCGTACGCGGTCGCGCAGCTCTCCGGTGGCCATTCGCGTGAACGTGATCAGCAGCAGCCGCTCGAGCGGGACTCCCTCCGCGACGTAGCGTGCGGCCAGCGCGGCGATCGTGTACGTCTTACCCGTGCCGGCACTGGCCTCGAGCACGGTCACCCCCTCGGGCAGCGGGCCGCACAGGTCGAACTCGGTGCTCGCCGCGATCGTGGTCATTCGTCGCTCAGCACCTCGACGGCGAGCAGACCGTCCCACAGCCGGCGGGCGTAGCGGCCGAAGCGTGTGGTCTCGGTCTCTTCCCAGCCTGGGCCGCGCTCGTCTTCGCGTAGCGGGTCGGCGAGCAAGTCGGCGAAGTCAGCCTCGCCGCCGAACACGCGGCGGTGCTCGGGATCACGATCCTCGCGGTCGAAGTCGTAGCTGCTCTCCCAGGCCTTCCGCGCGGCGGCCGTGCCTTCTGCACCGGTAGCTCTTGCCAGGGCGTACGCCGCGGATGCCTCGGAGGTGAGTGGGAGCACCTCGCACATCCCGCGCTCGTATAGGTCGATCAGCGTTTGCAGGTGCCCGAGCGCGGCCGTCCGGCGTGCCGCGCGGTCCTCGCCGAGCGGCGGGATTCGTGCGGTTGTCACCTCGGCGTCGTACGCGTCCGCGCGCGCCCGGCCGACCACTGCGGCGCTGAAGCCCTGCTCGGGGCGCGCGGCTGTGAGCGCCAGCAGCCTGACCCAGGCGCGCAGCCGGTCGCGTGGCTTCACGCGCGAGTACGAGACGACGCGGACCGTCTCGTCGCACACGCCGGTCACCGTTCCGGCCAGCGTGCGCCCATCGGGCAGGACGAGGTTGACGTCGACGCTGCTCGGGGATCCCGGCGCGATCTCGGCGGCGCGCGCGGCGATCTGACGCACCACGTCGCGGATCTGAACGAGCGCGTGGCGGCCGAGGTGGCCGGGCGGAAGCAGCCCGCGGGCCTGCTCGGCGGAGACGCAGTCACTCAGCTCAGCGCCGCCCAGCACGCCCTCGAGCAGGCGCTGCCCGACCCCCCACCGCTCGAGCGGGTCGAGCTCCACGGGGATCGCGTCCAGCACCTCCTCGTAGGATTCGCTAACGATCAGTCCCAGGCGATCGCGCAGCAGCGCCCGGATCGGCCGCTCGACGAAGCGAATGAGGCGATCGAGCTCGATCACCGCGGTGTCGACGGGCGGGAGCCGCTCAGGCAGGAACGCGGGCGGACTGCTGCGGGGGCCGGTGATCGCCAGCGCGCCCTCGAGCGCCTGGCGATCGAAGCTGAACGGGCCGGCGGGGATCAGCGCGCCCGCCGTGAAGTTGCGCGGATCGAACGGCTGGAGCGGGTGGCAGACCAGGATCTGCTCGCGCACCGTGGCGCCGGGGCGGGCGCTGGGGCGGACCGTGTGCTCGACGGCGTCGAGCAGCTCGCCCACCGGAACGGCGGGCGGGCGGCGGACGTTCGTGCGCTCGTCGTTGCCGGTGTACGTGATGATCAGTCGCTCGGTCGCTGCGAGCAACGCATCGAGGAGCATCTGGCGATCCTCGCTGCGCGCATCCCGGTCGCCCACGCGCGGGTCGTGGAGCATCAGGTCGTCCCCGTCACGGTGCGCTCGCCGGGGAAACTCGCCGTCGTCAAGCCCCAGGATGCAGACCACGCGATGCGGGACCGACCGCATCGGAACCAGCGTGCACACGGTCAAGTGGCCCGTGCGGAAATTGGCTCTCGTGGGCCGGCCGCGGAGCCGATCGGCCAGGAGCGCGCGGACATCGGCCAGCTCGAGCTGCGCCGGGCTGGGCCGGTCCTCGCGAATCGAGTCCGCCGTCACCTCGTCGAGCATGCGATCCAGCTCCCGGCGCTGCCAGGCAGTGGATTCGCTCGTCGCGGTGAGCGCGTCGGCGGCCCGGCCGATCGCCACGGCCCATTCGCCGACCGATTGCGCGCCCGTCAGCTCGTCCGTCGCGACACGAGCGCGGTCCACGTACTCGGCAAAGCGCCCGGCCAGATCGATCGCGCCGCTCTCGACGTCGTCGAGCGGTAGCACGCCGGCCACCAGGTGCCGGGCCTCCTCGGTCATCGCGACGCCCGCCAGCACGCGATCGAGGCCCTTGCGCCATGTGCCCGTCCGGAGGCCGCCGAGTTTGAACGGCTCCCGGTGCGGAGCGTCGAACCCCCACCGGATGCCGGTGGCGGCGATCCAGTCCTGCAGCTGCGAGAGCTCGTCGTCGTCGAAGCCGAACCGGCGGCGGACCGGCTCACGAGCCGCCAGGTCGAGCAGCTGCGAGGCGGTCGCCCGCTGGTCGGCGAGCTCGAGCAATCGCGCGATGACGCTCAGGACCGGGTTGGTCTGGCGAAGTGAGCGGTCGGCCAGGCGCACGCGCAGATCCGGCCGCGCGGGGGCCATTTGATCGGCGTCCTCGTCCGTTTCTCCTGTTTCGGACTGCGGGCGGACCCCGGCGCCGAAGATCGCCTGGATCAGCGGCGCGAACGTTTCGATGTCCGGACACATCACGATCACGTCGCGCGGCTCGAGCGTCGGGTCGTCCTCGAGCAGGTGCAAGATCGCGTCCCGTAGTACCTCGACCTGGCGAGCGCGGCCGTGGCAGGAGTGGAGCTCGAGACTGCGGTCCTGCGGATCGAGCAGCGGGCGCGGGTCCGGTCCGCCGGGGAGTGGCGGGCCGGGGGGCCGGCGGTCGTGGGCGATGTCCGCCTGGAGCCGGGCGAGCAGCGTCGGGGGTTGCGGCTCTGGCGGGGGGTTGCGGTTGTCTGTGGCGACGGCCCCGGCGCCCGCGAGCACGAGCTGGAGCTCGCGCGCGTCGCGCCCCCACGACGCGAGCAGGCGATTGGCGGGCAGGGCGGCGGTTCGATCCTCACGGCGGCGCCTGATCGGCGGACCCCGGCGCAGCTCGTCGTCGACCTTGCCCCACAGCGCCGGGGACGGGTGCAGGATGAACAGGTGCACGTCGCGCAGCTCGGCGATCGCCGCGAGCACGTCCAGGTAGCTGCGCGGTAGGCGCGTCAGCCCGAAAACCGAGAGCCGCGACGGCAGGTCGAGCAGAGTCGCGTCGGAGCGGATCCGCTCGCACGCGCCAGTCAGGCGCTCGGCGGGGCTCGGGCGGCCGATCCGCGCGCGCAGCCGCCGCCACAGCTCGGCCTGCCAGACGTCTTCGCCGCCGGGCGCCGACGACTCGGCCCAGCCCCGGATCATCTCCGCTCGGTGCACCCCGTAGCGGTCGAACAGCTCGGCGAGATGCCGCACCACGCTGAAGCGCCGAGGCGGGTCCTCCGGGCCGGCCCGCGCCCCGTTCAGGTGTCGTTCGAGCGTGGTGAGCCACGGCTCGTTCAGGCATTCGTCGACCACCTCGAGCAGCGGCCACACCGAGTGGGCGGGAAGCCAGGGATCCTCGTCGGGCTCGATCCCGGTGGCGGCGGCCAGCGCGCCGAGGATCAGCCGTCCGGGGAACGGGAACTCGACGTTCGCGCACACGCCGTCGTGCCGGCCGGCGGCTGTCGTGCCGAGCCTCGTGGACAACCGCTGGGTCAGCCAGCGCTCGATCCCGCGCGTCGGGACCGCGACGACCTCCGGCGTGAACGGATCATCCAGCGGTCCGAGCAGCGCCTCGGCGAGGCCGTCGGCGAGACGGTCGGCCCGTTCGGCTCTGTGGATCTGGAGCACTACGGATGACCCTAGCTCGGGGGGTGGTCTGAACCGCCTGCGACCATGGGCGGATGCCGACCACGACCTTCGCCGCCGAGGCACTCGACCGCCTGCGGTTGCTGACCGGGCACCCCGGGGCCGAGTTCCGGCCCGACCAGCTCGAGGCGATCCGCGACGTGGTGGTCGACCGTGCGCGCGTCCTGTGCGTGCAGCGGACCGGCTGGGGCAAGTCGGCTGTGTACTTCGTCGCCACCTCGCTCCTGCGCGAAGCCGGCGCCGGGCCGACGCTCATCGTCAGCCCGCTGCTGGCCCTGATGCGCAACCAGATCGCCGCGGCGGGCCGGCTTGATCTGCGGGCCCACACGATCAACAGCACCAACCGCGAGGAGTGGGACGAGGTGCGCGCGCGGCTCGCCGCCGACACCGTCGACCTGCTGCTGATCAGCCCCGAGCGGCTGAACAACCCGCTCTTCCGCGAGCACATGTTGCCGCTGTTCGCGGCTTCGGTCGGATTGCTGGTGATCGACGAAGCGCACTGCATCTCAGACTGGGGCCACGACTTCCGCCCCGACTACCGGCGGGTCCGCGACATGCTCCAGGCGCTGCCCGACGGGGTCGCGGTGCTCGGGACTACCGCGACCGCCAACGACCGCGTGGTGGCCGACGTGGCCGAGCAGGTCGCCCCCACCCACACCTACCGCGGGCCGCTGGGGCGGGCATCGCTGCGATTGGAGGTCCTGGACCTCCCGCGGCCGGCTCAGCGGCTGGCCTGGCTGGCCACGCATCTTCCGAACCTGCCGGGATCGGGGATCGTGTACACGCTGACCAAGCGCGATGCCGACCAGGTGGCGGGGTTCCTGTCCGCGCAGGGGATCGCCGCGGTTCCCTACAGCGGCGAGCACGAGAGTGCGGAGCGCGTCGAGATCGAGGAGCGGCTCCTGCGCAACGAGCTCAAGGCGGTGGTGGCGACCAGCGCGCTCGGGATGGGTTACGACAAGGCCGACCTGAGCTTCGTGATCCACTACCAGGCGCCCGGCTCCGTGATCGCCTATTACCAGCAGATCGGCCGGGCGGGCCGCGGCGTCGACCACGCCGAGATCGTCTTGCTGCGCGGCGGCGAGGACCGCTCGATCCAGGACTTCTTCATCGAGCAGGCATTCCCGGACCGCGAGCGCGTGATGGCGGTGCTGAGCGCCCTGTCGGACGCCGGGGAGGCGGGCCGCACCACCCGCGAGCTGATGGCGGCGGTCAACCTGGGGATGAGCCGGCTCGAGGCGATGCTCAAGATCCTCGACGTAGAGGGTGCGGTGTTGCGGGCGGGCACCCGCTGGAAGCTCGTCCCCGACGCTGAGTGGCGCTATGACCAAGAGCGTTACGCCGAGGTGACCGCGCTGCGCCGTGCCGAGCAGCGCGCCATGGCCGCCTTCGGAGCGGACGGACGCTGTCTGATGCGCACGCTCCAGGAGCAGCTCGACGATCCCGACGCGCGCGACTGCGGCCGCTGCTCGGTGTGCGCGGGCCCGCGCTTCGCTCAGGAATTGGATCCCGCGCTGGTCGAGGCGGCGGGGCGGCATCTGCGCTCGCGCCCGCTCGAGCTCGAGGTCAAGAAGATGGCGCCCGACGCCGCCGGCACGATGCGCAAGATCCCCGAGGACGCGCGGCTCGAGCCGGGCTGGGCGCTCGCCCGCTTCGGCGACGGCGGCTGGTGGCCGGCGGTGGCCCGCGGGTTGGCGGGCGAGGAGTTCGAGGACGAGCTGGTGGCGGCGCTCGCCGATGCGGCGCGCCCGGCCGGCGCCGCGTGGGTCATGTCGGTGCCATCGGTCGCGCTCGGCGAACGGCTCGTGCGGCTCGGCGAGCGAGTCGCCGGGATGCTCGGAGTGCCTTACCTGCCGCTCGTGGCTCGTGCGGAAGAGCGTCCTCCCCAGCGGGAGATGGCCAACGCCGTCCAGCAGGCGGCCAACGTCCGCGGCGCCTTCCGGGTCCTCGGCCGGCCACCGGGCGGGCCCGGCATCCTGCTCGACGATCGCCGTCACTCGGGCTGGACGCTCGCGATGGTGGGCGGGCAGCTCCGGCGCGCGGGCGCCGAGCGCGTCGTCCCGCTCGCGCTGGCCACGCTTCAGTAGCCCGCACTACGCTGGGGGCCATGCCAGAGCTGCCCGAGGCCGAGCGCGCCCGCCAGACACTCGAGTCCGTGCTCGGCCGGCGGATCGCCGGCGTCGATGACCGTGACACGTACGTGTGCCGCCCACATCCCCCGGGCGAGATCGCCGATGCCCTGGTCGGGCACACGCTCGCCACCGCGCACCGCCGCGGCAAATTCATGTGGCTGGAGACCGACGACGGGCCGGCGCTCGGGCTGCACCTCGGGATGGCGGGGCGGATCGTGGTCGACCCCGAGGACAGCTCGCACTGGGACCGCTTCACGCTCGAGTTTGATGACGGCGGGCGGCTCGTCCTGCGCGACAAGCGGCGCCTCGGCCGGGCGATGCTCAATCCCGACTTCTCGCACGTCGGGCCCGACGCAGCCGAGGTGGGACGGGATGACTTCCGCCGGCTGATCGGCGCCGGGCGCGCCCCGATCAAGGCGCGGCTGCTCGACCAGCACGCGATCTCCGGCATCGGCAACCTGCTGGCCGACCAGATCCTGTGGCAGGCCCGGCTCGCTCCCACGCGCCTGACCTCGAGCCTGTCGACAGAAGACCTCGACCATCTGCGTCGCGAGACCCGCAGCGCGGTTCGCTCCGCGATCCGGTTGGGCGGCGCCCACACCGGGCGCTTCATCGGCGCGCGAGAGCACGAGGGGCTCTGCCCGCGCGACGGCCACCGGCTCGAGCGGGGGCGGATCGGCGGCCGCACGACCTACTGGTGCCCGGCCTGTCAGCGATGAGCGGCAGCGGAGCGGGTCGCCTGGTCGAGATGCTCGAGCGCCTCGGCGTCGAGATGGTCTTTGGGCTGCCCGGGGTGCACAACCTCGCGATCTGGAAGGCGCTCGGGGAATCGGAGATCCGCCTCGTGGGCGTGCGGCACGAGCAGACGGCGGTCTACGCGGCGGATGGCTATGCGCGTGCCACCGGGCGGTTGGGCGTCGCGCTCGTCACCACCGGGCCCGGCGCGGCCAACACGCTCGGCGCGACCGGCGAAGCGATGGCGTCGGCCTCGCCGGTGTTGATCATCGCCACCGACATCCCCTCCGGGATTCGCCGTCCCGGCGTCTATCGAGGGGTGCTGCACGAGACGCGCGACCAGACCGCCATGTTCGGCCCGGTCACCAAGGCGGCCAGGATGGTGGCGAGCGCGGATGAGATCGCGGGCGCCGTGGCGTCGTGCGGGTCGATCGCGCTCGCGGCGCAGAGCGGGCCGGTGTATCTGGGGATCCCCACCGATCTGCTGTCCGCGCCGGCGCCCGGGATCGACGCCGCGGCCGCGTCCGGGATCGACCACACGCCCCCGCCGGCGCGGGCGCCGGCCACCGATCCCCCGGCGAGCCTCCCCCTGCCCCTCGAAGAGGCGGCGGCGCTGCTCGCGGATGCCGCCCGCCCGCTCATCTGGGCGGGCGGCGGCGCGGTGCGCTCGGGCGCCGGCGCGCTCGTGGGAGAGCTGGCGCAGAAGCTGGCCGCGCCCGTCGTTACGACGTACATGAGCCGCGGTTTGGTTCCTCCGGACCATCCGTGCTTCGTGCCGGGCCCTGTCCACGCTCAGCCGGTCGGCCGGCTGTGGGATGAGGCCGACCTGGTGCTGGCGGTGGGCAGCGACCTCGACGGGATGATGACCCAGAACTGGCTGATGCCGGCGCCGCCGAAGCTGATCGCGATCAACGTCGACGAGGCGGATGCGAGCAAGAGCTACCCAGTGGACGTGACGCTGGTAGGTGACGCTCGCGCCGTGCTCGAGCAACTCGTGCCGCTGGTCCCGGCCCGCGACGGACTCGACGAGCTCCGAACGCGCCTGGACTCGGTGGCGGCCGAGATCCACGCGGCGATCCGAGCCGACGACGGCCAGGCGGCGGAGTTCCTCGAGATCATGGAGCGGGCGCTGCCCTCAGACGCGGTGGTGGTCGCGGACATGTGCATCCCCGGCTATTGGCTCGCCGGATTCCGCCGGGTGCCCGAGCCGAGGAAGCTGGCCTTCCCGATGGGCTGGGGCACGCTCGGGTTCGCGTTTCCGGCCTCGATCGGGACCGCGCTGGCGGACGCCGGGCCTACGTTATGCGTGACCGGCGACGGCGGGTTCATGTACGCCTGCGGCGAACTCGCCACCGTGGTGGACACGCGCGCGCCCGTCACCATCGTGTTGGTCGACGACGGCGGCTACGGGATGCTCCGCTTCGACCAGCGCCGGACCGGCGACGAGCCGTTCGGCGTCGATTTGGCGACGCCGGACTTCGTCGCGCTCGCGGCGTCGTTCGGGGTCCCGGCGCGCCTCGTCGAGGGCTTCGGCGGTGAGTTTGAGGACGCGTTACGCCAGTCGATCGCCACGCCCGAGCCGAACATGGTCGTGGTGCACGCCGCGCTTACGCCGCCGCCCACGACTTCGCCTCGCTGGTACCGGCGCGGGAGCTAGCGCCTCTCCCCTCGCCCGGAAGATAGGGCCGATCCTTTCCCAGCGCCATCCCTTCCCAGCGCCGATCGGTTCCCCCGCGGAGAGGGATAGCGAGGTATTACCAGCATTGCTCATGTAGTCTCGTGGCCCGCCCCGCTTGATACCTCGATTTTCACCTGGAAGCGGCGATTTCACTATTGACTTGCACACTCACGCCTCCTTATGCTTGCCAGTGAAATCAACGCCGGGGGTTAGGGGCAAGGTAGGGCACCCACTGTGAGGTGCGCCTTTTCGCCGGCGAACGAGCTTGGGTGCGCAACGTGCAGCGGTTCGGGCCGGATCGTGAAGCGACCGCCTATGCGGTCGCCGCAAGCTGCCTCGCGTGGCTGCGAGCGCGCACCAGTCAACCCTTTAAAGGAGGGAACACAGTGAGCGCGATCAGTGACCAACCCGGCGCAATGACCGCGGCAGAAATAGCTCGCGACGGCGTGTCCGCCGCTCCTGCGGCGCCACCGGAAGCTCGCGCGAGCGCGGCGCCGGCACCGCTCGTCGCGGCAGTGGAGATGCCAAGCGACTTCCGGTTCGACCACGTGGCTGCGGTTCCCAAGGCGACGCCGACGCCCGCGCCTGCTCTGGGGCCGCTTGCTGCCTTCCACGGCACGTTCGCCGGTGCGGGCCTGAACACGATCTTCCGGCCCGACAATCCGGAGACGCCGACCCCGCTGCCGGTTCCGGTCCCTGGTAGTGACAACATCCTCGAGCTGAACCTGACGCACGAGACGCTGTCGTTCTCGCCGGCGCTCGGTTCGGTGCCGAACCGTGGCTCAGCTCAGGGCGACGCGTTCTTGAACGCCGTGCCGTACCTGCAGTCCATCAGTGACGTCACGGGCGGACAGAACGTCGGCATCCACTTCGAGCCCGGCATGTGGGTGATCGTGCCACCGACGTCAGATCCTCAGGAGGGCTCGACGCTCGTGCGGATGGCGTCGATCCCGCACGGCACGACGATCAACGCCCAGGGAACGTTCAGGACCTTCCCGGGAGGCCCGGTGATCGGGAAGGCGGACATCACACCGTTCGTCGAAGGTGATCCCGCCACCAAGATCCGGTTCGCCAGCCAGACCGCCGCCGCGCATGGGACGCCACGGATCCCGCAGGACCTCACGCCGTTCATCGCCGCGGGCACGCTCGACCAGGCCGTCCTCGACGATCCCAACGTGGTATTGCGTAACGCGATCAGCGGTCTACACATCACCGAGACCACGGTGATCCAGATCTCGACCTCGCCTGCGCTCCCGTTGTTCGGGGGCGGGACCGATAACATCGCGTTCCTCTGGGGCGACGCGGCAGCCGTGAGCAGCCCTCATCCGAGCGGACAGAACGGGCAGACGGCCCGGATGACCGCGATCTTCTGGATCGAGAAGGTCGAGTACACGCTCGTGGTCCCGCCCTACAGGCTGGGCGAGCATGTACTCACGCTCAAGCCGAAGCCCACCGCCCCGGGTCAGCCCGTGCCGTCGTTCCATGTCCGGCCGCCTTACCCGATCAGCGAGCCCATCCGGATCAAGGTCACCGCGACGCAGATTCAGTACACCCAGACGGTGCTGCTGAACTTCGCCGGTCTGAGCTGGCCGCACGTGTCCGTCGCCACGCTGGTGCCGGCGTCACCGATCGCGGCCACGCCGGCCTCGTGGGAGTGAGCTCAGCGAGAGCCACGCACCCACCTCCCGACGTTCGGACGGCCCGCCGATTGACGGGCCGTCCGCGTTGCGGGGGCGCAAAGCCTGCCTTCAGCCGTTGGCGTGCTTGGTCATGCCGTAAGCCATGTTGACCAGGCCGATCACATAGCCGCCGAACGTCACCGCCAGGGCCTTGACGGCGTCCGGCGTCTCCTTCTGGTGAAGGATGTAAACGACCGCAACCGCGGCCGCCACCACCGCGTACGCCCAGATGCCGAACGTGAGCGGCCAGCTCTTGGAGTTCACGTCGCTCGGCTCGACCGACAAGACCTGCCTGACGAACGCCGTCACCTTCAGTCCCACTCCGTTGGCGTCGGCTGCCTTCTGATGCGCCGCCAGCCCCCGGTTGACCAGCGACGGGTGGGGCGGCACCCCGATCTTCAGCGCGAAGGCCGAGCCCAGGACGCCCGAAAGCGCGGCCGCGGCGGAGATCAAGGCGGCACCGATCGTTGGCTTGACGCCGTGCCGCGAGGTCGAGATCACGACCATGAAGTACGTGTACAGGCCCGCGAACGTGAGGACCGCGCCGTACAGCATGAGCCCACGCAGTGCCGACATCCCCGCGATCCCGTCGTTGAGCTCGGCCGGCGCGCCGGTCTGCGCCGCCTTGTTGAAATCTTGGTCCGCGAGCCCTAGATCCGGGGCTACGGCGGCACCGTTCTGGCCGTCCTGTCCCGGCAGCGGATTCGGGACCGTGAAGTGTTCGACCATCAGTTCCCCCTTGGTTGCACGAGTCGCGCGCCCCTCGCGTGACCCCAGGCGAACCTATGCAGACTGACGTGACAGAGTCAAGTACGGTGAAGGATTTGCACGCGAATTAACCCGATGGCCGGCGCAGCAACATAACGGTTACTGGGCCATCAGAACCCGAGCGCGCATCCGTCCTTGCGCGCGTCCGAGCCGCCGAACGTCATGCCGTCGCGCTTGACGATCGCCTGCCCGCCACCAAAGAAGGCCCGTGGGGCATCGGTCTGGACCCTGAACCCGAGCGTGGCCAGCTCGTCCTTGTGCGCCCACAGCGGCTCCTCCAGGCTCAGCAAGTCACCATCGATGCGAAACCGGCCGCGATCGAGCGCGGCCTGCGGGTCGAGCCCAGTGCGCAGCAGCTCGGTGACGAACTGCACCTCCGCCTGGGCCTGGACGAACCCGCCCATCACGCCGAACGGAGCGATCACCTCGTCGCCCTTCGCGAGCATCGCCGGAATCAGCGTGTGGTACGGCCGCCTGCCTGCTTGTACGTGACCCTGCACGGAGAAGCACGCGGCGCGATTGTTCAGCACGACCCCGGATGCCCCGGCGAGGACTCCGGATCCAAACGGCTCGTACAGGCTCTGCATGAGCGATACGGCCATTCCGTCTCGATCCACGGCACACACGCACACGGTGCCGCCGGCGGGCTCGGCTGTGGCGTTGGGCACTTGGCGGCGCCGGCGCGCCAGGTAGCCCTCGGAGAGCAGCTCGTTGACATCGGCCTCATCGCGCACGTTCGCGTGCGCGTCTTCCAGCGCCAGTGCCACCGCGACGACCTCATCGCGCAGCCCCGGCTCCCGCTCGCCGAGGATCCCGAGCGCCTCCAGCACTGCGACGCCCTGGGTCGGCGGCGGTAGTTCCGCGACCTCATAACCGCGATGGTCGAGCGTCAGCGGCTCGACCCATTGAGCGCGATACGTGCGCAGGTCATCGTGTGTGAGCCAGGTCGCCTCCACGATCTCGTCCGCGAGCGGTCCGCTGTAGACGTAGGCGGGTCCATCCCGCGCGATGCTCTCGAGCGTCGCCGCCAGCTCGGGCAGCCGCACCGCCTCGCCGAATCCCGGCGGCGGGCCGAACGCCGACGGCGCTCGCGGGCTGGTGTTCCACAGGCGAGCGCAGTTCGCTCCGACGGGCACCCCCCGCCGCGCAAGCTCGATCGCGGGTCGCAGGCAGCGTCCGAGCCCTGCTCGCCCAAACCGGCTCGCGAGCTCGCCCCATCCGGCGACCGCCCCTGGTACATCGACCGAGCGCGGGCCATCGGGGGCCGGCGGGTCGGCGGGCGCCTCCAGCGGCGCCGGGCCCGCGGCGTCCAGTCCGAAGAGCTCGCCGCCCGGGTCCCGGACCAACGCGAACAGGTCGCCTCCAACGCCGGTCGCATCCGGTTCGGCGACGCATAGGACCGCCGCCATACACAGGGCCGCGTCCGCGGCGCTCCCGCCGTCGCGCAGGACCTCGAGGCCACTGATCGACGCCTGGGGATGGCTTGACGCCACCATCGCCTCGCTCCCGACGGCCGGCGTACGAGCGGGGGCGAGGCGAAAGTCCACGATCCGCGACGTTAGCCGCGGCTGCTCGATTCCGCTTCTCGGTAGGGCTGAACCTGGCCCGTGGGATATCCGGGCTCGGGCGACGACTGCTCCTCGGTTGGAGTATCGATATGCGGCGGCTGCGCCACCGGCTCGCCCGCCGCGACGCCCTTGGACGACTGCGGACCCTGATGACCGTTGAGCTGCCTCTCCGACGGCTTGCCCAGCGGCGTGACCGGTGGAACGGGACTCGTCGCGGGCTCGCCGAGGGCGAGCTCGAGAATGCGGGGGAAGCACCCGGCCACGAGCTCGGCGGCTGCTTCCTCCTGCTCGAGGATGCGCTCGATGACCGCGACGGTGTCCGCATCGTCGGCCCGCCGGGCCAGACCCTTGCAACAGCCTGTAGGCCGCGATCTCGAGGTTCTCGAACGAGAACGCCACCGTGGCGAGACGAATCGGAGTGTCCGGCGAGGCCTGGGCAACCATCCCGATACCGAGCGCGCCTGCCTGCATAGCCAGGTCCTTGACCTTCGATGGACTCTGTCCGTGTGCTTCGAGCCGCTCGGCTATGTACCGAGCATGCTCCTCGGTCTGGAGCGCGTGGGCCCGGAAGATGCTGCCGATCTCATCATCGCCCACGATCTCCGCGCCGCGGTTCAGCAGTGCGAGAGCCTGCTTCTCCATCCCGTGCGCCTCTGAGAGGTACTTGACGAGTTCCTGCTGTGCGGTCGTGCCCATGGCTACTCCTTTGACGAGTTACCGATCCCCTAACCGCTCGAGCCTTGGTTGACTCGCGCACTGTCCGGAAGGTGACCGGCTTCGGGCCCCGCGGCTCCCTGTCGGAACCGTGGTCCGGCGCCGCCGGCCCGAGTCAATGCCGGTATGCCCGCTACCAGCCCTGAGCTTCCAGCTTGGCCAGGCGGGAGGGCGCGCCGTTCGCCGCGCTCGGTGCCACACCGAGGGCCGGTTGCAGTCCCAGCGAGACCGCCGGCATCGCGATCGACGGGGCTACCGCCGCGCTTGCGGCCGGCGCTGCAGCCTGGCCGTTGTTGATCTGGTTGACGCCGTTGCCGTCCACTTGATCCGCCCCGCCGGCGCCCGGACCCACGCCGCCGGCCCCCGGATCCGCGCCGCCGGCCCCCGGATCCGCGCCGCCACCGGCGTCAACGCCACCATCAGCAGGACCCGCGCCAACGAGGCCGGGATCACCGCCGGCGCCCGCGGGCCCGCCACCCGCGCCTGCGGGCCCGCCACCCGCACCGCCCGCACCCGCCCCCCCGGCGCCTGCAGGATTGCCACCCGCGCCCGCGGGACCGCCACCCGCACCGCCTGCACCCGCTCCGCCTGCACCCGCACCGCCGGCACCGCCGGCACCTCCGCCGTTGCCGCCGGCGCCCCCAGCAGCTCCCCCGTTGCCGCCCGCGCTCGGCCCTCCGTTGCCGCCGCCCGGCGAGGTCGTGCCGCTCCGCCCCGTCAGCATCCCGGCGATGCCGCCCACGGCAGCGGACCCGAGCGCGCCGAGCGCAGAAATTGCGCTCGTACGGTCAGTGTTGCCGTGGCTGTTGATTAACACCACCACGACAATACCGAGCACGCACAGCAGTCCGGCCCCACCTAGCGCTATCACACCGGTGAATTGGGAGCGGTCCTTGTCAAGTCCTGGCATGATCGGAAGCCTCTCTCGGTCCCTTATACGCGTGTCGCGCTGCCCCGTTCGGCGCAAGCTTCTCAGACGAAAGAGCGCGAGTCAATACGCGGCAGCTTTGATGAGGTTTCGCCAGGTTTGCTGCGAGTGTTGACACTCAACGTCACCGTCTGGGATACTCGCCCTGGGTAAGCACCAGTCGCGTCGCCGCGTCAGGTGAATTGGGGATTCACTAGTAGGTGAGCACCGGAGGTCGCTGTCGCGTCATACCGCGATGCGCGTGCCTGTCCGAGTGCAACCGAGAAAGGCTCCGGATGGCGGTCGAAGACGCTGGCACACACGAGAATGTCACTTCGTTCAGGGCAGTCCCCGACCGCGCGACGCTGGCATCGCGGATCGAGCCGCTCAACGATCTGCCCGGTCGCTGGATGGGCCACGGGTTCAACATCATCGCTCGGCCCGACTTCCAAGGCGGAAACGACATCTTCCTCGAGCTGAACCTCACCAAGGAGTCGCTCGACTTCATGACCATCGGAAGTCCGATCCCGAACCGGGGAAGCGCTCAGGACGACATCTTCCTACGGGGTGTGCATTACCTGCAGCAGATCAGCGATTCGACCAACCATGGCGCATTGCACATCGAACCTGGTATCTGGTTGAACATTCCCGCCACCTCGGCTCCCAGAGCGCCGGCGACGATAGCTCGCCTTGCGACCATCCCCCATGGGGATTCCGTCAACGCGCAGGGGCGGGCGAGCGTGGTGAACGGTCCTCCGAACATCGGGCATGCCAACACCGTGCCGTTCCCAGTTCGCACGGCGCCGCCGCCGTTCGGGACGCCGAATGGGTTCCCTGAGTACAACCTCGCGAGGCCGCACCGATTCCGCACCAGCCCGGTCCCGCACGGGATCACGCAGGAGATGGTCAACGATCCCAACAGCGTCCTCCGCTCGGTCCTTCACCCGCAGCACGTCCTCGAGACGACGGTTCTGGACGTCTCGACCCGCCCAACGGGAGGGATCGAGAACATCCCGTTCGTGGTGCACAACGCGAATGCGGTTTTCATGCACTCGACCTTCTGGGTCGAGAAGGTGGCCCACCCGGCAGGCCACACGTTCATGCAGCTTCAATACAGCCAGACGGTGTTGCTCAACTTCCTCGACCTGAGCTGGCCGCACGTGACTGTGGCCACGCTGGTCAAGGCGTTCTGAGGCGGCCATGCGGCGTCGCTTCGGAATCGAGAATCGCTCGGCCGGCGATCAGCTCACGAGGACGTTCTCGCGCGCGGGCGTCCAGCCGCTGCCACAGCCTTATGCGCCTGCCCGCATCACGCCCAGCTCGGTCGGAATCACCGACCCTGGCGATCCATTGAGCTTCTTCGTGCTTGGCGACGTGGGTGGGATCAAGGCGCCGGGTCCGCAGAACGCCGTCAGCTTCGCCATGGAGGAAGCGCAGGACGAAGCGTCGTTCGCATTGATCCTCGGCGATGTCGTGTACTTCAACGGCCAAGAGGTGGGCGACGTGCAGGGCGCGCAGTCGGGGTACATGGACCAGTTCTATGAGCCATACGCCAAGCTGCTCAAGCCGATCATCGCATTCCCGGGCAACCACGACGGGGATCCGCAGCCCGGGGATACCTCGCTCGGCGGCTTCATGTCCAACTTCTGCGATTCGCAGCCCAACATCCCACCGGAAGATCCCCACTTCGAGTTCGGGCGCCATACGCAGACGTTGCCCTACTGCGAATGGACCCTCGAGCTCGCGGCGGTGACGATCATCAGCGTCTACTCGAACGTCCCGGACGGCGGCCACCTGGAGCCCGAGCAGCTCGATCGGCTGACCCAGGAGCTCACCGACGCCAGTCCTGGCAAGCCGGTCATCGTTGGCTTGCACCATCCCCCATATTCGGTGGATGCCCACCACGGGGGGAGCGCCCATATGGACGCCGCTCTAACCCAGGCCTTCGACGGGTCGGGACGCCTCCCGGAGCTGGTGCTCTCCGGGCACGTCCACAACTATCAGCGCTTCACCCGCACCATTGGCGGCACGCAGGTCCGCTACGTGGTCTCCGGTAACGGCGGCTACCACAACCTGCACCAACTCGCACCTGACGCGGTCGATGGGAGCGAGGTCGTACCCGGAGTCGTATTCGATCGCGGCGACGCCTCTCAATACGGGTTCCTCCGCCTGACCGTGAGCGCAGGCACCATCTCCGGCGAGTACATCGGCGCAAAGCCGGGCACGATGCCCGACGGCTCCGACGCGCAGATCACGCGTCGGGTCGATGTCTTCTAAGCCTCAGCGGTCGCATAGCCCGACCGGCCTCGACGGCTGCTTCACTTCCAGCGATGGTCCGCGAGATCCTGCCTCCCGAAACGCCGCTGGCGTTCGAGGCGATGCGCGCGCTGAGACCGCACTACAGCGATCAACACGCGTGGGTTCGTCACGTCGACGAGGTCCAGCGACCTGAGGGCTACCGCCTCGTGGGCGCCTTCGAGGAAGGCGAGGAGGCGGCCGTGGCCGTGGCCGGATTTCGCCTTGGCCATAGCCTCGCTTGGGGTCGGTTCCTGTACGTCGACGACCTCTCGACGCTCCCGGCCGGTCGTCGGCGCGGACACGGCCGCCGGCTGCTTGGCTGGCTCGAGCAGGAGGCCCGCCGGCTGGGATGCGAGCAGTTCCACCTCGATTCCGGGGTGGGGCCCGAGCGCGCGAACGCCCACCGCCTGTATTTCGGCAGCGGTATGCGGATCGCGGCCTATCACTTCCAGCGCGATCTGGACTGAGATCCACGGTCGCGGCAGTGTCCTGCGGCGCCGCTAGTCGAGCCAGCCAGGACGAACGAGACCCGTCTCGTAGGCGAGGACCACAAGCTGAGCCCGGTCGCGCACGCCGAGCTTCACCATGGCTCGGCTGACGTGGGTCTTTGCGGTGGCGATGCTGACCACGAGCTTGTGCGCGATCTGCTCGTTCGACAGTCCCGTCGCCGCGAGTGCCATTACCTCGCGCTCGCGATCGGTCAGCTCCTCGAGCACGGCCGAGCGCGGCGGCTCCTTTGCACGCGTCGCGAATTCGGCGATTAGGCGCCGTGTAACCGAAGGCGAGAGCAGGGCCTCTCCGGCGGCGACGACGCGCACCGCCTCGATCAGCTCGGCTGGCTTCGTGTCCTTCACCAGGAATCCTGCGGCCCCGGCGCGAATCGCGTCGAACACATACTCGTCGAGCTCGAACGTGGTCAGGATCACGATCTTGACCGAGTCGAGTCGCCGGTCTCCCGCGATCTCGCGCGTCGCCGCGATCCCGTCGAGCACCGGCATCCGGATGTCCATCAGGACCACATCGGGTGCCAGCTTCCTCGCCAGCTCGACCGCCTCGCGCCCGTCCGCGGCCTCGCCCACGACCGTGATGCCGTCTTGTGCGTCGAGCAGCGCCTGAAATCCTGCCCGCACCAGCGCCTGGTCATCGGCGAGGCCGACGCGAATCACCGGTCGTCTCCCACGGGCAATCGCGCATGCACGCGGAAGCCGCCGTCCGGTCGCGGGCCCGCCTCGACCTCCCCGCCGAGGGCCAGCGCGCGTTCGCGCATGCCCGCGATGCCGTTCCCACCGTCGAAGTCCGCCTCTCCGTAGACGCTCTCGCCGTCATCGTCGATCTGGAGAACCACCTCGCCACTTCCGTAGGTGAGCCTCACGGTTGCGCTCCTCGCCTGGGCGTGCCGCACCACATTGGTCAGCGACTCCTGCACGATGCGAAACGCGGCCAGGTCGACGCTCGCCGGCAGCGCCGCCGGTTTGCCGTGCACCTCGGTCGAGACCTCGACGCCGGCGGTCGTCGCCCCCGCCACGAGCTCGTCGAGCCGCGAAAGCCCCGCGGCCGGCGAGCGGGGCGCCTGCTCGCGGGCGCCGCGAAGCACGTCGAGCGCCGAGCGCACTTCGCGCAGAGCATCCGCGCTCGCCTCGTGGATCGCGGCCAGGGCGCTGCGCGCCTGCTCCGGCTGCTCGTCGATCAGATGCAGCGCCACCCCCGAGCGGACGTTGATCAGGGAGATGTTGTGCGCGAGCACGTCGTGGAGCTCACGGGCGATGCGCAGACGCTCTTCGTCGGCTTGGCGGCGTGCCTCCTGCTCGCGCAGGCGCCGCGCCTCGGCTGCTCGCTCGCGGCGGCCGCGCATCGCCTCCGTGCCCGCGAGCAGCACGAGCAGCCACGCCGCGATCGCCAACGTAGCCAAGACCGTCGGTCGCCCCGTGACCCCCAGGGCCGCCGGGAGCCACAGGAACAGCGCCCAGCCCGCCACCAGGACTGCACGCGCTGTGACCGTCTCCCCCGCCCGCATCGCGTTGACGAACGCAAACAGCAGCGAGAGGTAATTCGGCCCCTGCAGATAGCCGAGGGCGACGTACAGCAACGTCACTCCGAATACCGCGAGGAGCACCTCGCGCGGGCGCGCGCGCCGCGCCACGAGCAGCAGCGGCCCGAGCGCCAGCAAAATCACCGCGACCGCATTCAGATGTGCCGGCGCACGGCACGAGACTGCCCACCAGCACGCGTGTCCATCCGGTAAGCCCTGGTGCCGCGATGCACCGAACGTACCGCCGATCTGAATCGCGGCCGCCATCGCCGGGAGCCGGACATCGGAAGGCCGGACGCGCCGGAGCAGCGCGCGGATGGAGTCCGAGACGTCAAGCGCGGTGTTCACAGCGGCACGATAGCCCGGACGAGGGTCGCTGTCATCGGCTCGAGGGCGCAGCGCGCGCTACTCCCCCGGTCGTAGGTGCGGCGCGGCACGTCAACCGTGCGAGGCAGAGGAGAAGCCGTCCCCGGTGCGATGACAGGACCCGCGCCGGGCGGGACGATTTCGCCACTGACGATCAGCCACCCGAAGGGGAGCAGAACGATGTATGAACACAGCATGTTTCGGACGGGCCCCAGGCGCGATCCCAACCTGCGGGCCGGCGACGCCGACCGCGAGGCGATCGCTGAGCGCCTTCGCCGCAGCCACGCCGATGGCCGCCTCGATATGCAGGAGTTCCAGGACAGGATCGACCGCTGTTATCAGGCCACGACGATCGGTGAGCTCGAGCAGCTGGTTGCCGATCTTCCGGTCGAGCAGCAGCCGGAGAGACGGATCCATGCTTTCCGGCTGGCGGTGGTTCCGCTGGTCCCGATCCTGATCGGCCTCCTGCTGGTCTCGGCCGTGGTCGGCCATCACGGCTTCGGTGGTCTGTGGATCGTGCTTCCACTGTTCTTCTTGGTCAAGTTCTGGCGCCGGCGCCGGTGGTCGGGGGCCGTCACACGAGGCGGGCACGATTCTGAGCGGGCGGTCTGAGTTCAACCCGCTCGAAGCCACTGGACAGCCAACCCCTTTTCGGAGTAACGTTCACGTTTATGCGGGCGGGTCGCGCGCTCTGCGCCGTGGTGCTGGCAGCGATGGTCACAGCGACCATCCCCGCGCTTGCTCGGACCCGTCCGCCGCGCCGGTCCCGAGCGGCGGCGCTCTCCGCCGTGATCCGCCGCACCGCCTACGGGATCCCGCACATCGAGTCTTCGAGCTGGGCCGGTCTCGGGTACGGCTACGGCTATGCCTTCGCACAGGACAACCTGTGCACGATGGCCGACGACTACGTGACCGTGGACGCTCAGCGATCGCGGTACTTCGGTCCGGACGCCACCTACGACCAGCAGGCGCTCGGGCTGTCGGTCTCCAACCTCGACTCCGATTTCTTCTTCCAGCAGATCATCGATTCACACGTGATCGACCATCTGCTCGCCCAGCCACCGCCCGCCGGGCCCAAGCCCGAGGCTAGAGAGGTGATGCGCGGCTACGTGGCCGGATACAACCGTTATCTGTCCAGCGTGGGCGGAGCCAAGGGAGTGCCCGATCCAACCTGCCGCGGAAAGCCCTGGGTCCACCCGATCACCGAGGCCGACGCGTGGCGGCGTTTCTACCAGCTGGTCGAGCTGGCCAGCGGCGATGTGGCCATCCCGGGCATCGCCGAGGCGCAGCCACCGTCCTCGTTGCCGCAATCTCCGATCGGTCAGCTCCCGAACCCTCTGGTGCTGGGGCATACGCTCGCCGGCAAGCTCCCGCTGGCCGGGGGGATCGGGTCGAACGCGGTCGCGGTGGGCAGCGGAGGCACTCGAGATCACCGCCACGGCCTGCTGCTCGGCAACCCGCACTTCCCGTGGATCGGGACCGAGCGCTTCTACCAGTCGCAGCTCACCATTCCCGGCAAGCTCAACGTCGAGGGGGCGTCGCTCTACGGCGTGCCGCTGATCCTGATCGGCTACACCCAGAACATGGCGTGGAGCCACACGGTGTCGACCGCCCGCCGGTTCACGATCTTCCAGCTCACGCTGGCGCCGGGATCGCCCACCACCTATCTCATCGACGGACATTCGGAACAGATGTCGTCGCGCACCATCACCGTCGAGACGCGCCAGGCGAACGGATCGCTGATGCCGGTCAGCCGCACGCTCTACTCCACTCGTTACGGGCCTGTGTTCACCTCGATCGAGGGGATACCGCTGCCGTGGACGGCGACCACAGCGTTCGCCCTGGGCGACGTCAACGCCAAGAACTTTCGGGTGATCAACCACTTCTTCGACACCGATCAGGCGCAGTCGGCGCCCCAGGAGTTTCAGATCCTCAAGCGTTACGAGGGCATACCGTGGGTGAACACGATCGTGGCCGACCGGCAGGGACACGCGCTCTACGCGGACATCGGCGCCGTCCCGAACGTCTCGAACGCCAAGGAGCAATCGTGCAGCACGCCACTCGGCCTCGCCACCTTCGAGGTAGCGCGTGTTGCGGTGCTGGACGGTTCTCGCAGCGCGTGCAACTGGGATGACGATCCCGACGCCGTGGCGCCGGGGATCTTCGGACCGAGTCATCTGCCCCACCTGTACCGCTCCGATTACGTCACCAACTCGAACGACAGCTACTGGCTTTCCAACCCTCACGAGCCGCTTACGGGCTACGCGACGATCATCGGCGACGAGGCGACGGAGCGTAGCCTTCGCACCCGGATCGGGCTGATCATGACCCAGGCTCGGGTCGACGGCTCAGATCATTTGGGACCGCCCGGGTTCACCCGCCAGGACATGCAGAACATGGTCTTCTCAGATCGCCAGTACGGCGGTGAGCTGGTGAGAGACGACTTGGTCGGGATGTGCCGCTCCTTCCCGGGAGGGCTTGCTCCAACCTCCTCGGGAGCGCCGGTCGCCGTGGGTGATGCCTGCAACATCCTCGCGGCCTGGGACGTTCACGAGAACCTCGGCTCGAAGGGCGCCGTCCTGTTCCGCCGCTTCTGGGACCGTGCGCTGACCGCCGAGCCCTCGCCCTGGTCGCACCCGTTTGATGCCAGCAATCCGGTGAACACGCCCTACGGCCTCGACACGAACAACCCTCAGGTCCGCGTCGCGTTAGGAGACGCGATCAACGACTTGGAGGGCGCGCACATTCCGCTGGATGCCAGCCCTGGACAGGTGCAGGCGGTGACCCGTCAGGGCCGGCGGATCCCGCTGCACGGCGGCGTCGCCGATCCCAACGGCGAGTTCAATGCCCTGTACACCAACTTCACCCCCGGCCAGGGATTCAGCGAGCCGTACCTGGGCTCGTCATACGTGCAAGTGGTGACCTGGGGCAAGTCGGCATGTCCCAACGCGGTGTCGATCCTCACCTACTCGGAGTCCACCAACCCGCGCTCGCCGCACCTGGCCGACCAGACCGCGCTGTTCGGCGCCAAGAAGTGGGTCACGGATCCGTTCTGCGCAGCCGCCGTGCAGGCCGCAACCCTCACCACCACGACCGTCACAGCGGGCCGCCCGGCGGTGACGGTCTCGGCCCGTCGCCGCAGCCGGCGCACGCGTTAGACCCAGGACACGCGGTCTGACTTCTCCTCCTCGTTCGGGCGCAGGCCGCTGAACAACCGCTCGAACGCGATCGCCAGCAACACGCCGAGGATGATCAGCACGGTCGCGCGAATGTCGCTGGCGCCCGGCGCATCCACGACTGCGATCGCGCCGCACTCATTGCCGACGAAGCTTCCGGTCGCCGGGATGTTGCGCGGGAACCGAGCGTCGAGGTATGAGAGGTTGTCGGACGGCGTGCACGCCCATACCGGACCGAGTTGTCCTGTGCCACCGGTGACGAATGCGTTGATTCGCTGCTGCAGGGTGCCGTGGGTGTCGACGCCGATGGCCTCGTAGTCCGTCGGCGGGGGGTTGGTGTCCGGCAGAGACAGCGAGCCGGTCGCTGACAGCGCCGTCCTGCCGTAGCTGGGCGGCTGCGTCTCCGACTCCAGCCGCGCCTGACGTCCACGCGAAAAGGAGCTGCGCTGCATCAGCGCATACAGCGCGTTCTGGGTCGCGGAGAACGCGCCGTTGGCCAGGAGGCTCGGCAGGACGACGTAGCAGCTTCCCCACCCGCGCGGCGACAGCCAGTTCGCCACGAAATGCACGTGCAGCGGACTCATCGTGAGGGTCATCTGGTTCGCCCAGTTGGCCATCCTGACCTGCACGCCGAGCGGATCCGCCGGAGGGTAGGGCGCCACGTGTGGGCGGTCCGGAGAGCTGAGAAGGTCCTGGTCGGTATAGAGCGCCGGATGTAGTTGAGCCTGAGGATCCACGGTCAGGGGCCTTGCCAGGACCGGTCCCGGAACCGCGCCCCTGGCTGCGGACGGGAGCGTGACCCTGGTGAACCGATCCCACCCGAGTGCGACCTCGGTGACTACCGCCGGCGGGCTGTCGCTCGCTCGCACGCCCCGGCGCGGAGGCGGCTGTACCGCCAGAAGACGATTGTGCTGCTGCCAGAACTGCGGCGTGCCGGAAATGGTCATGTCCACGGTCGCCTGTCCGCATCTGGTATCCACGTACGGGAAGAGCCGCGGGTGGACCTTCACGACCATGTCGACCCTCAACCCGGCGCCGGGCAGGTAACGCATCACGTCGAAACGCGTGAAGCACGGATGGCACCGTCGCGTGACGGGCAGGTCGCGTCCCAGGTTGCCGCGTACGCCAAGCGCCGCCCCGCAACGGTCGCGTCCGATGCACACCCGCGCCACCACGCCGAGGCTGTGCAGGCGCGTCGGCGGGTCGTTGGTGTGGACGCCGACCCACCACGCGGCGCCGACCATCACCACGATCAAGATCAACGCCGGCAGCCACCGCCGGGGCGAGGCCACGCGGCGCCGTCTCCTCCCGTGGGCGCTAGCCGGCCCGGACGCGGCGCTCCATATCACGCCAGAACTCGTGGAGCGTTCGCTTCCGCATCGAGTGCCACTCGGAGCGGCCCTTCACGGTGGCCAGCCCGCGGCAGAAGGACTCGCTGAACTCCGGGCGCCAGGTCTGTCCGGCCACGGGGTACGGGCAGAGCAAGAACGGACAACTTCCCCCGCACATGATGCTCGGCAGCGCCCAGGACCGCTCGTCCTCGCCTTGGGCAATCGAAAGCCAAGCGCGATCGGCGCCCCGGGTGATACATGGTGGTAGGCCCGGCTTGCAGGCTCGGAGGGCGCGCCGGAACTGCTCGTCCGCTCGCTCCGGATCGGCATCAGCCGTGCCCTGACCACTGACAACCGCGTGGTCGCCGTTGGGAAGTCCGTAGCGCTGCGTGCCGTCCGCCAGGTTCAGCATCAGAAGGACATCGCCGACGAGGCGAAGCGCGCGCGGCTTGAGCGCCACCCATCCCAGGGACTCGTTCAGCCATAGCGACGTTCCCGAAACATCGACGACGCCGCTCTTCTGTCGCTGTCCGAGCTTGGCCGCGACGCCGGTCTCGTCAATCCAGATGTACCGGGACGGATTCCGCGTCGCAAGCGCGCTCGCGCATAGGTCCGCTGCCGTGCGCACGAACGGGTGCGGGTCGCTGCCCGCCCAGCGCATGATTCGTCGCAGCCGGTCGTCGCTGGACCGCGGGTCGCTGGGGAGCATCCACAGTGTCATTGCTTGAAGCAGCGTCAACCGGGTGTACCACCAGTCGGTGCGCTCGAGCAATTCATCAGCGACGCGGACGAGGTGCGATCGTGCCGACAGATCTCCTCCGGGCACCGGGACGCGATTGGCTTCGTATTTCAAACCCTGCGCGAGAGAAGCCTCCAGCAACGGAGACGCGCTCGAGCACAGGACCGCCCACTCGTCGAAGAGGTCGAGCACGCGATCGCGCATCTCGTCCGCGGTCGCGGCGAGGAGCGGCAGGATCCATCCCTGGACCAGTAAGCCGCGCGCATCTCGACCGTAGACGACCGCGAAGCCTTCGTCGGACGCCCTCCGCAGTTGCTTGACCGCTGCTCGGAGCGCTTCATAGATGGCTTTGGCGGCCACGTCCCCACCCGATGCGAGGTGCTGTGCCGCAGCCAGCCTGACGCGGTAGTCCCGCTCGACAAGGCAGGTCTGATAGAGCGCCGTATATGCGCTTGCGACCTTGCTCTCGGCGACCCGGTCGATCGCCATTTGCTTCGACTCCGTCAGGCGCCTGCCTCCGTCAAGGTCCGGGGGCCACAGCGGTTTCTGGGACTGATTGAGGCACCGGGCCGGGTCCTCGGAGACCATGCGATAGATCTCGTAGGCCGCGGCGAGCAGGAGCACGCTCCGCGCGCTGGTGATGTCGCCCCCGGCCGATCGCGCCTGCGCCTCCGCAGCCAGCCGCTTGCTGACCTCCTCCAGTACATGCTGACGGTGAGGATCCAGCGCATGCTCCGTGGTGGCGACCCGGGCGTGGCATGCCATCGTCAGCGCCATCACGAACTCGCGGCCGCCGTTCCTGATCCCCTCTCTGAGGTAGTTCGGCCGCGTCAGGTCCTCGAACTCGTCGACGTTCTCCCTCGTCAGCGCATGTTGGCTGATCCACCGGGACCCGAGGTACGCCTGCATGATGCTGTGGCGGAAACGCACGCCGGCGCGCAGCGTCTCCACGATTTCCAGCCGAGCTCCCAAGTTGGAGGCCACGCGCGCCTGAGTTGGGTCCACGTGGACGAAGTCCTCCTGCTCGCCATCGCCCTTGAGCAGCTTGAACTTCAGCTCCAGCGTATCGAGCAGCAGGGCCGCCGCTGCGACCGCGGAGAGGACTTCGATCGCGTCCTGTCGACGATCCCGCGTAATCGAGACGTCCCGCTTCAGCTGCCCGTCGACGATGCACGCTCGCCAGCGGTCGAGAAGGAGGAGTCGTGTTTCGAGCCGGTGCTCAGGCAGCAGCCGCTCCATATGAGCGACCTCAAGCAGATCCCGTGCGTAGAGATCGCGCGTGAGTTGGAGGTACAACGGCATTTCGGCGACTTTGGCCGTCGACATCAGCTTGCGCAGCGTCACCTCCTCCAGACGGGGAGCATCCTTCCTCGTACGGCTTCGCAGGACGTACTGGAACGCGTCCTCTTCGTCCAGCGGACCGAGCTCAACCAGAGCGGCATCGAGCGTGACGAGGGCGTCGTCCGGGCGGGACGTGATGACGAGGGGAAGATCCAGGCGCCGCGCCTCCTCGATCGATTGTCGGATCGACGTCTCCCGTGCCTCGGTCCCGGTAAACGCCTCTTCCAGCCCATCGGCCAACAGCACGATTACGCCATTACCAGACAATCGCCGCCAAATCCGGTCGGCCTCGGCGTCGGACGCGAACCGCTTCTCGTTGACGCTCCGAAACCGCTTCCACGCCAGATCCCGGAAGCTCTCGTCCTCTTTCAGATCGCGCAGCCGGACCGCCACGGGCACGGCGCCTCGTTCGGCTAGCCACTGGGTGAGGCGCACGAGCACCGCCGTCTTTCCGGCGCCCACGCCTCCAACGATCACCTGTGGCCGGCGCGAACTGCGGTCCCGCAACTCCTTCTCGATGACCCGGCACAGGTCGTCCCGGCCCACCACCTCCGCGATGTCGGCCGCGGTGGGGACGAATCCGCTCGGCGTCTTACGCGCCGATCGCGCGTAGCCCCAGTTGACGACCTGGAACACCCGCACCAGGATCAGCCAAGTGAACGCCACCGCGGCGGCGAACGCAGTCACGAGGATTCCGCCAAGCGCGCCGCATCCAAATTCGTGCCGTGCGCACCCTGCATTCACATGAACGGGGAGTGTCACACCGAAGACGAACTCCACCGCCGTGCCGACCAGCACCGCCGCAAGCCCAAGCGTCAGTCCAAGCGCTAGCCACACCTGCGGTCGCAGCTTCTTCCGCGCTCCGCGCCACAACAAGGTCATCCGCCGCAGCGCCCGTGTCGCACGGAGGGGCGGCCCGGTGAGCTGTTCGTGGAGCGTCCGCCTCTCAGCGAACGTCACCATCCTGATGCGCCAGAAGTGCGCGGTGCGCCGCATGCGTTCGAGTAGAGCGGGCTGCTTAGGCGGGATTCTGGAGCCAGGCGCACCGCCGTTGCGATGCGCCGTGGCGTTCGCGTCACGCGCCTCGTCGCCGCCGTGGCCGGCGTTCAGTCCGGGATCGTTCAGGGTGGCCATTCAGAGCCTCGAGGCCACAACTGCAATGCTCAACGCTGTAGTGCCCACCTGACACCCCTCCACACGGGAGCGCCTCTACCCCTCGCCCAAGTGCTGTCGCCAAACCGGAGCGCCCAGTGCGACAAACCTGGAGTTATCTTTAGCCAACGCTAACAGGCGCCACTTGGCAGATCAAGCACGTTTACCCACGATCCTGACTGTGTGAGCCTGATCCGTGGCGGGGACCTCACCAAACCTCCCTAACACTGCCGCAGGCCGCGGGGCGCGGTCGTAACCTGCACGACAGATGTTCGCCGACCAGACCAAATCCAAGGCCGCCGCGCTGCCGGCGCTGGCGGCGCAGGCGCCCACCGATTTCGATGCCTGACCACGCCCGAGTCTGGGCCGTCACCGGCCATGACGTCGTGCGCTTCAGCCTCACCGGATCCGCCGAGTCGGCCGACGCGGAGACCGTTCTGAATGGCGTGGGCGCCCAGTGCGTGGCCGTCGATCCATACGATCCGGAACGGGTCTACGTCGGCACGTTCGACGAGGGCGTTTACGCCAGCGGAGATGGCGGCCGCACCTGGGACGGTGCCGGGCAGGGGCTGGGCGACCGCCGGATCATGTCGATCGCGGTCTCGCCCTCACACCAGGAGGCCGGTATCTCGATGGTGTACGCCGGCAGCGAGCCGAGCAACCTCTACCGCTCCGAAGACGGCGGACGGCGCTGGGATCGGCTGCCCGCGCTGCTGGAGCTACCCAGCCGGCCCCGCTGGTCGTTCCCGCCTCGCCCGTGGACGCACCACGTGCGGACAATCGCGCTTCACCCAACTGACCCCGAGTGGCTATGCGTGGGGATCGAGTTGGGCGGGGTGATGCGCTCACACGACGGCGGCGCCTCGTGGCTTGACCACAATCCTCAGGCGCACAGCGACGCGCACGAGCTGCTCACCCACCGGCTGGCGCCCGAACGGGTATACGAGGTGGCCGGCCAGGGCGTCGCCCGCTCTGAGGATCGTGGAGAGAGTTGGTTCCGCTTCGAGCACGGTCTGGACCGTCGCTATGCATGGGCACAAGCGATCGATCCCGAGAATCCCGACCTCTGGTACGTGGCAGTCAGCCGCTCGCCGTCGGTAGCGCATGGCCCCGGCGACGGTCAGGCTCATTTGTGGCGCTCGCGCGGCGACGACGGTTGGACTGCGATCGATACGTGGGGCGACACGCCGGAGCTTCGCCGGATGCCCTACGCGCTGGCGACGTTACCGGGTCAGCCCAACCGGCTGCTGGTGGGGCTCCGCGGCGGCATACTCCTGATCACCGACGATGCCGGTGAACGCTGGGCGCGGCTATCGCTGAGGCTGTCCGATCTCGTCGCGCTCGCGATCGCGTCCTGACATCTAACCACCCCTCGGACGCAACGTGGATTGCGTATTTCGCAGCGAGGGGATCCGTGTTCGCGTTCTGAGTACTATGGGTGGTGAACAGTGCCCCTAGCTGCTCCCGATGTCGATCGACGGAGCAGCTCGACTGTTATCCCGACCGGGATCACTCATGAAACCACGCGACGTTCTGTCGCGTCCTTACACAGCCCTTACACGAGAGGTGAGATCTTGCCCGACTTTCTCGACACAGCAATCAAAGAAATCGATGACCAGCTTCGTGCCCTGAAGGACGAGGCCGCGCGGCTCGAGGCCGCACGGGCCGCGCTGACCGGCGGTGCCCGCCGCCGCCCGTCAACGGCGGCCAGCAACGGCACCGCCCGCGCCGGCGGCCGCTCCACTGCTCGCCGGAACTCCCGTTCGGCCGCCCCGCGCCGTCGCCGTGCTGAGAACACACGCGCTGACCAGGCGCTCGAGCTGGTGCGCAACAAGCCCGGGATCACCATTCCCGAGATCGCACGGGCCATGAAGATCCAGGCGAACTACCTCTATCGGGTGCTACCACGACTGGCGTCAGAGGGTCATATCAACCGCGACGGTCAGGGCTGGCACCCCGCCACGGCCTCCACGTCGGCGTCCACGCCGGCGACCGCGAAGCCGCGCCAGCGCACCCAGGCAGCGCAGTCACAGCCGACCGGGTCCGGAGCGCGTACGCGCGGGCGGAGGTCGCGCAGGAGCTCGTCGGCCAACGGCCGCACGGCTCGTGGCGCGACCACGGCTTCCGTCCTCGCCGCGCTTGTCGGTGGCGAAGCCATGACCGCTGGCCAGGTGGCATCCAAGGCAGGCTTGGCGCGCCCAACGGTCTCAACGACGCTTTCCAAGCTGGCCAAGAGCGGGGAGGTCCTTAAGGCCGACCGTGGCTACCGGCTCCCCTCTGCGACGTAGGCGCAGAGGGGCTCGAAGCGGGCCAGTGGGTCGGGCCCGCTTCACCGCGCGGCCCCGGCCAGTTCAATTCGATGAGTTCGACCGCATCTACCGGTCTCTGTTGAAACGGTTCGAGAAAGGAGGCCGATGATGGGCAAGCTGGTGGTTACCGAGTTCATCTCGATCGATGGTGTGTTCGAGGACCCGGGCGGAGCCGAGGGCTACGAGCACGGCGGCTGGACATTCGAGTACGACCGCGGCGAGGACGGCAACAAGTTCAAGATGGACGAGCTGATGGAGGCCGATGTCCAGCTGCTCGGTCGCCGGACCTACGACGGTTTCGCCGAGGCGTGGCCTTCCCGCGAAGGCCCCTTCGCCGACAAGATCAACCACGGCCCCAAATACGTGGTCTCGAACACGCTTACGGATCCGGAGTGGCAGAACACCACCGTGATCTCGGGCGATGCGGCCCAAGGGGTGTCAAAGCTCAAGGACGAGACCGACGGGACGATCCTCGTCGCCGGGAGTGGCACCCTCGTGCGGGCGCTGCTCGCGGCGGATCTGGTGGACGAGCTCCGGCTGATGGTCTTCCCGACCATCCTCGGCCGCGGCCAGCGCCTGTTCCCCGACGGTATCGACCGGTTGAAGCTGAAGCTCGCCGAGAGCCGGACCGTCGGCCCCGACGGCGTCCAAGTTCAGGTCTACACGCGCGCCGTGTAGAGCGTTGCAGCGCCGGTGCGCGCGTTGACGATCGCGTTCAGCGGCAAGTTTCGCGCTCGGTCTAGCCGCGATCACCCGGTGAAGGTCGGCGCGGGCCGAGGCGGAACGCGCCGGCGCGGCGGGGACGGAGGCGGGGCTCGCCGCGAGCGGGCCCGCGCGACGAGCGTGACGCTCACTGTGGACGCGCCCGGGTCGTTGACCAGCGTCAGCAGCTGTGCGTCGGGGCGGGAGGTCACGCGCGCGCCGTGCACCGTCACGTCATAGCCGTGCGGGTAGTGATAGGCGGTCGGGACGATGATCTCGGTCGGCGCGTGGACGCCGCGGTCGGCGCGGTAGGTGAAGGCGAACGCGCCGGTGACCGGGTCAAACGACTGGGTCAGGGGCGTGCCGGAGGTGGCGAGCGGATAGGTGCGGGCCAGCACGGACGCGCGGGCGCGATCGGGCCGCCGGGTGAGCTCGCTCAGCAGCCCCTCGTCCGGTCCGCCGGTCGGGTCGTCCAGCTGGAAGCCCGCCCAGTAGGTCCACGAGAGCAGGTTGCGGTCGGCCAGCCCCGCGACGTTGGCGACGTCCGGGACGTAGGACTCGGCGCCGA
Organism: uncultured Solirubrobacterales bacterium; assembly: GCA_963818675.1. Lineage (GTDB taxonomy): Bacteria > Actinomycetota > Thermoleophilia > Solirubrobacterales > Solirubrobacteraceae > Palsa-465. Next base: position 2,664,284 of record CAWFTE010000002.1, on the reverse strand, counting down.
ACTCGCTCAGCAGCCAGGCGGGCCCGCCGCCCTGATCGGTGCGGGTGGCGGCACGCTCGTTCGAGAACAGCGACATCGTGTGCTGCTCCTGGACCGGGCACGTCGGCTGGGTGCAGGCGAAAGAGCTGCCACCCGGCGCGCCGCCGTAGTCGTGAAAGCTCAACACCAGGCGCCCGAACGGGAGCGGCTCGGCGATACCCACCGTCTCAGGCGAGCCGAAGTCGGTCAGTACGGGCGCCTCGTAGAACACGAGGTGGTGGGAGTCGGCAGCCTGCACGGCGGGGATCGCGCCCTGAGCCGGGGCCTGCGAGGGGCCAACCGCCGCCGCGCACGACACCGGGGCGTACTCCGTCCCGGCGTAGAAGCACTGGAGCTGGCGATCGAACTCGGGTGGCGTCAGCAGCAGCGGCCCGGCGGGCTCGTTGAACAGCTCATAGCCCAGCACGTCTTGGTTGCCGGCGAAGTGGCGGGCCACGGCGGCCAGCACGCGGATGTACTGGCCCTGGAGATCGCCGCTCACGTCGTTGGCCCAGAAGTGCTGGAACGCGGCGTTGACCGCCGGATCGGTGTACGCCGATTGCCAGGCCGACGGCTGCTCGAACGGCGCCCCGCTCGTGCATGTGGCCCACGCCGGCGCCCCCTCGGCCATCCACGGCGTCGCGCTGCCGGGATTGGCGAATGGCATTCCCCACGCGTCCTGATGCATGTCCACCAGCACACGGATGTGCTGGCGCGCCAGCAGGGCGACGATCGTGTCCACCCTGCTCAGGTAGGCGTCGACGGTGGCCTGGTCGTACGGATCCGCCGCGCCGAGGTTCGGGAAGGGGGTGCCCGGCAGATGCTCCGAGCAGTAGGTCGGATCGTTGGCGTGCGCGCCGGCCGGGCCGGGCTCGAGCCCCGCCCAGATGATCCCCAGCCGCACCACCGAGAATCCGAGCGCGCGCAGCGTGACGGCATCGGCAGCGGTGAAGCGACGGCCAGGATCGCCGGCGTTGGGGGCGAGCACGTAGTTCAGCTCAGTCGGGCTGCCTCCCGGAATGCACGGCTGCCCGGGTGCGCCTGCCGCATGCGTGCCGGCGGCGCACTTGGCGACGAGGTTGACGCCGTGCAGCTCCAGGCGCCGGCCCTGCGCGTCGACGAGGAACGCTCCACCCGGCGCCGTGACGAACCCGCTGGCTTGCGCGCTCGCGGTGGCCACGGGCCAGAGCACGGCGAGTGAGCTCAGCAACGCGACGGCGATCGTGAGAAGGTGCGCCGGGACCGGACTCCTCGCTGCTAGCCGCTGCCGCACGTGCACGGCGGTAAGGCTACGGATCGGGCGGACCCTATGTGCGTGTCCGAGGACACGCGGCTATTCGAGACCGGCCACTGGCGCGGACGCTTCGGCGGACGCCCTCGTGGAGGGAATACGCAACTGCCCCGAGGTGGTGAGCGAGTCCGGCATTGATTTAGACGAAGAGTCTCAGCTCGAGGCGGCATTCTGGATCGTCGCCCTGCCATGGCACCTACTCGGGCTCGCCGATCCCGACCAGCGCCTCACCGCCCTCGGACAATGGATCCTTCCACGCGCACTCGCACGAGCGTGGGCGGCACCTTCGACTAGGAGCCCAAAGCCAGCGACACGTGGCTCGGCTTATTAGCCCGACTATCGCGCGGCGCGATCGCACGAGTAGCGCCACAAACGTGATGCGCCGAATACGGCGCACGATGCGCCAAATTTGACGCATCAGCTCAGTGGCGTGATGGCCTGGATATATCGGCGAAGTAGTGGGTTTGAGAGGCGCCAGTCGCCGCGACCGCGGGTCTCGATTATTCCCGCGTCTTGAAGTGCCTCCAGAGCGCGGCGCACGGCCCCGCGGGCGAGTCCTCGATACACCGGATGCCCCTGGGCGATTCGTTCGGCGATGACCAGGCCGAGCTTGTGAGATCTCCGAATTCGCTCGAGAATCTGCTCGTGCGCCACGCGGTCGGCGGCCATGGCCGCTAGCAGGCCTTGCTCGACGATGGCTAGGTCGATCAGCCGTGTTTCGAGCTCGATGGTCGTCAGGTGGCTCTTCTGGGCGATCAGCATCGTGCTGCGCGGCTGGCCCTCCCCGTATTCAACGATTCGCCTGAGCGCCGCCGGCTCGGCCTCGCAGTCGTCAGCGGCGAATCGCTCCCCGAGCCCGGCCAGCCATGCCTCGTCCTCGATCGGGCGGAGGTCGTGGAATCCGCCAAACTGATGTAGCGCGCGATCCGATGGTGTAAAGAGATCACGCATCAGGTGCTCGAGACTGCCGGCGAAGAGATAGCTGACGCTCGTCGTGCGCTGAAAGATCGCGCGCATGCGCTTTGTCAGCCGGTCGGAGTCGCCGTACGGCTCGTTCGGGCTACCGACTTCTTGGAACTCGTCGAAGAACACGACTGCCTGCGCGCCGTCTGCCTCGGTGATGCGACCGGGTAGCGCGAGCGCATAGTCCAAGTAGCGCTCGGGGTCACGAGCCGCCAACCCCGGAGTGAAAGCAATCTCAATCTCCTCGCCGAGCTGCGCCTTCGATTTGACAACCGCCGACGTTTGAAGCGCGTCGGCGACGAGCCGGCCGGCCCTCCGCGTCTGATGGATCACGCGTCGCAGAGCCGAGCGGTTGGCGATCGTCGCCGCCACGAGCGTTTCAGCAAGCTCCGGCGCGCTGGCGATTCGAAATAGATCGATGCTGATTGTGTAGAACCCGCGGCGCCCCAGGCGGACCAACGCGGCATCACAGACGCTCGTTTTTCCGCTCCGACGAGGCCCGGCGACGATCAGATTGGAGCCCGCTGCGAGCCCCGTAGCGATCTCTCGGACGTCAGTCTCTCGCCCGATCATCTGACTCGCCGGGATCGGCTGATCCGTGGGAAATAGATCAGTGCTGCGCTGGCGAGCCATCCAGCCAGTATACGCCAGATCTGGCGCATCATGCGCCAATATTGGCGCATAATCCACAACGGCTGGTGCCGCGGGTCGTCCTCGCCGCGGCGAACATAGAGATAAACGACGAAGTCTGAACGAGGCTCGGCGACTGACCGGGCTCGCAACGAAGCGCGAGCCGTCGACTTCGCTCTCCGAGAGTGGTTGCTCGTCAGCGCCGCATGGGTGTGCTCAGGCTCACCGGCCTGATAGATCCGAAGCGGCGTGCAGCTGGCTAGCCGGTCGAAGTCGGCGTCGGCGTGAAGCAGCGGCAGCCGCGTCCGTACGCACGGAACGGCGATCAGGCAGGCGAGCGTCTTGCGGATCGTGACGCATGTGCGGCGAGCGATGCGATGGAGCTCCGCGGCGAGCGCGAAGTCATCGAGCGATTCCAGCCTGAGGACATCCTGCTCATCGCCAGCGCCGAGTCAGTCGATGCGGGTGATCTATGACGGGCGCTCGAGCGCACGTTCAGTGGCGGGCGCGGCAGCCGCTTCCCGAGGCGCTACCCGAACCGCCGATTGCGTCGCCGCGGCCCTTCGCGGGTTTGCCAATGGTGTGGGACTCGACCCCGACCTCGGTCGGCGTTCACACAAGCCGGGGCATTCCTCGATCCGGTGCTCACGAACGACGTCACAGCACACTGGGATCCTCACGAGTGCGGTGTCAGGAGTCCGGACCCGACGTGCAGCGCAGCAGCGAGACGGAGCGGCTCTGATGGACCGGGAATACCGTCCGGTCCGGAGAGTCACCGGGCTCTTCTGGAGCTTCAACCAGCGTGGATCTTGCGAGGAGCTGGCATCCGCCTGCGGACGTATGCTCCAGCCGTGCCCGATGCTGGTGAGCGCTTCGTCGTCGCGCGCAATCCCGACGGGGACAGCACCCTCCCCTACCTCTTGCGCCTGCCGATCGAGGGCGGCATCGAGCTGAAGGCCAAAGCGCCTTGGCCCGCAACGGCTCGGGTGTACTGCCATCCGGTGGAGACTTGGCCCGATGCAGCAGAGACGCTGGAGGAGGTCCCGGTGAAGCAGTGCACCCGGCGAGGCCGAGCGATCGATCTGACCCTCGATCGGGCACGGAACAGCCGGTCGCAGTTCGTCTTCACCGAGCCGCATCCCGGACGCTATAGCGGCCGGCCGATGATCTTCTGGCAGACCGCGCGGACCGCCCGGCGCGCACGCCCCGGTCAACGCGCCCCCGTCCGCCGTGCTCCAGGCCCGCGGACGCTGGTCATCGATGTCGACACCCGGGAGCGCTACGGGTACCGGTTCGCGGGCCGCGATGTCGAGTGCCGTCGGAGTGCGCTGCGCTGTGGTGACTACGCCGTGCGGGACGACGGCCAGGTCGTGGCCGCCGTCGAGCGAAAGACGCTCGAGGACTACGTCAGCTCGCTTCTGGACGGCGCGATGACGTTCGCGATGGCGGAACTCTCGACCCTCCCGAAAGCGTGCGTGGTGGTCGAAGCACGTTACGCACAGGTTCTCGGCTGGCCGCGGGTACAGCCGGGATGGCTGGCGGAGCTCACCTCGCAGCTCTACGTTGCCTACCCCTGCGTTCCGGTCGCATTCTGCGACTCGCGCAAGCTGGCTGAGGACTTCACGCACCGCTTCCTCGCCGCCGCCACGGCCCAGCTTGGCGTCGGCCCCATCACGCCCGATCACGACGGAGCAGCTTTGGCGGGCTGACCTGCCGGCCGCCCACGATCGAGCGCCCCGACCTCCAGAGCGCTCGCACCCACACGGGATGGACTGGAACACCCTCCGCAACATGTGTCTCAGCTTCCGAGGTTCGGAGGAAACGTTTCCGTTCGGGCCCGAGACGGCGGTGTTCAAGGTCGCCGGCAAGATGTTCGCGCTGTCTCGCCGGCGCGACGAGCCGCGGCGCATCAGTCTCAAATGTGACCCCCAGCTGGCGGAGCAGCTCCGCGCGGCGCATCCCTCCATCACCCCCGGCTATCACCTGAACAAGCGCCACTGGAACACAGTGGCGCTCGACGGCTCCCTGCCTGACACGATGATCGCCGACCTGATCGAGGATTCCTACGACCTGGTAGTGAGCAAGCTCCCCCGCGCCCGTCAGCGAGCGCTCGGCTGGCGCGGCGATGAGCCCTGACGTAACCGGAGTCGGTCCGCCTCCCCGCCTCTAGTCCGCAGGAGCGCGGCGGACCACGATCGCTTGATCGCCGAACAGCGCTCTGACCTCGAGCCGGCCCCCGAGGGCTTCGACATAGTGCGTAAGCGCCGCCAGGTAGAGATCCTCGCGCCGGTCGTCGTCTGAGAGCCGCTCGTCGGCCGCGTCGAGCGCGGCTTCGATTACCTGGTCGCTGAAGCCGCGCCGAGATAGCGCGCGGGCAATCCGTTCCTGGGCTTCCATCAACCGTTGATAGAGCCTGGATCGTGCCTCGTTCACAGGCTTCTCTGCGAGAACGTCCTTCCAGTCTCTCTTTGCCTCAGGCACTGTGCTCCCTTTCCGATGCTCCGCTCATGCTCTGCATAGAGCCGTTCTGCACGGCTGATGTTCTTGTCGTACCAGCGATTCCACTTTCCCATCTTGTCTCCCCCTAGCAACATGACGAGGTCGCGGTTCGAGTCGAACGCGAACAGGACCCGGACGCCCCGATCGACCCGCGCCTCCTTCAGCTTGTGCAGGGCCGAGCTGTGTAGGACGTCAGCGTGCGGCCGCCCTAACGTGGGACCTCCGGCCAGGATCCGCTTGATTCTGGCGTCGACCTTCGTCCTGCGCTCCACGTCAAGCGTGTCCCACCAACGCTCGAACTCCCGCGTAGGGATGATGCGACGGCCGCGCTCCGGAACGACTGCCGGAGGCTGGGCACGAGGGTCGATGCGCTGGGCCACTACTGACAAGAGCCCGACGAGCGAGAAGTTCGCCCCCCCAGTGAGGCGCCGCATCAAACGAAGTCAAACTCGCCGGAGGCCTTAAACGACCAAGCTTCCGATCCCTCGGAGGCTCGGAGGCCTTAATTTCCAGCGGATTTGTAGTAGCTGGGGCGGGATCCGAACCCGCGACTTTCGGCTTATGAGCCCAAGGACGTTCGTTCCGATGATTCCGCCGGCGCCGAGCCTCTGCAGAGGCCAACCAACGCTGCCGAGCGTGGACGCGGGCGGGCATTAATCGCCCGCGCTCTAGCTGTCGGCCGGGAGCAGGGTGAAGACGCCGCCTTGTAGTGGGCGGATGGTCCGGAAGTGGCGTTCGTCGAAGGTTAGGATCCGCCGTGTCCCGAGCTTCCGTGCGATGATCGCCACAGACAGATCAGCAAGGCCAAGGTTCAGATCTGCGTACTGACGATCGAGCTCGAGGGCGGCGGCGTAGTCAGGACCACCCAGCCCAGGGCTCTCGTAACGCCGGACTCGGAGGTCTTCGAGGAACGCGCGGCGCGCGGGCGGGCCGAGACGGCGGCCCAGCAAGTAGTCGATCTCGGCCGTCACGGGTGCGGGAATGAACAAGCGCCCCCGATTTGCGCGCAGCAGCTCCAGGATCTCGAGACGTCGCGGCTCGCGCTCGTCGGCGAGCGCTACCAGCGGCGCGGCATCGATAACCAGCGTCACCGAGCGAAACCGTCTAGCAGCTCGTCCTCGGGTATCTCAGAGATCCAGCGCGGATCGTTATCGATCCGCTCAAAGCCGGCCGCAAGCGCAAAGTCCCCCTCGCCCCTGCCCCCAGGGACATATGCAGTAATCGCCTCGCGAATGATTTCAGCCTGCGAACGACCCTCGGAACGCGCGAGTTCGGCGAGTCGTTCGGATTCCCGCTCCGTGAGATAGACACTCGTCTTGCGCACATACGTAGGGTAACATGTAGGGCACCGGCCTGAGTTCGCCGGCGTGCCATCAAGCGCTTGGGCCACGAGCGCCGGCGTCGCCGCCCGGACGCTGGCGTGCGGCAGATAGCCTGCTCGCGCGCCGAGGAGACCCTCATCGGCGACCTGGTCGCCGATCTGCGAGACGCAGCTCCATGAGCAAAGCAAGAAGTCGAATGCTGTTCCGCGCGAGCCGCAGATCTGGATCTCGACGCACCGCTGGCGCTCTTCATCGAGGACCTCTACGACAAGCTGTCGGTCGTGAACCTCCGGGGACGGTGGTCACGATCGAGCAACACGCCCGGCAGATCGCGGAGAAGAGAGCAGCGCGTCGTGCCGCCAAGGCCGCACGACGAGCGCAGGCGCAGGCCGCCGAACGCGGTCGTGATACGCCCAATTCGCGGCCGCGATTGCAGTCGACGCGATCCTAATCCGCCTCCGCCCGCATCGCCGCGTTTCGCAGCGCCCGACGCAGTGCCCTCTTCTCCTCCGGCGTTGGCTTGCAACACGCCCACTCCGCGAACACCGCCTTAATCGCCATGTAGGGATCGACCTCGCGATAGAGAGCCTTGGTCACATAGTAAAAGGCGCGGCCATCCTCGGCGAGGTGTAAGTAGCACCGCGTCCATCGGTGCTTATACGCATTCAGCACGGTTCCATCGTCAAGCACCACGTCGTGCATCCACATGAAGTGGGCGCATAAGTCGTCCGAACCGAGCAGCTCCTCGAGCGACCTCCAATCCGGAGCGTCGTACTGGCGCATACGCCCGTGCGCGAACGCGGTTGATGTCATGGCCGAAAGAATGCGGCCCGCGTCTTCGACGGAACAAGACGTAGTCGTCGCGGCCCTGAATCAACTTCGCAACGGAACATGAAAAACCTCGCGTGCGGTATCAGTGTTGATACCATCGCCGCATGGCGATGACGCTGCGTTTGACCGACGAGGAGGCCGACGCCCTGCGCCGGCGTGCGGAGCGCGAAGGACGCTCTATGCAGGAGGTCGCTCGAGCGGCCGTGCGGGAGTACATCGATCGCACGAGCCGCCGCGAGCTGTTGGATGAGGTCCTCGATGAGGAGCTCCCTCGCTTCGCCGAGGCCCTGCGCCGGCTCGGCGAGTGATCTTCCTAAACCTCGAAGACCTGCTCCACGTCGCCGCCAGGACCCTTGGAGCCGACCCGCAGGTGCGCGACGTGGGACTGCTCGTGTCCGTGCTCGCGCGGCCCCAGGCGTCGGCGTTCGGCGGGGACGCCTACCCAACGATCCATCAGAAGGCGGCGGCATTGCTTCATTCGCTCGCGCGCAATCACGCCCTCGTCGCCGGCAACAAGCGCCTCGCGCTCGCCGCGATGATCGCCTTCTACCGCATGAACGGGCTGCGCCTGGCACTCACCAACGACCAGGCCTACGAGCTTGTCATCGACGTCGCGAGCGGCAGACTCAACGACGTCGCGCAGATCGCGGGTGTGCTGGAGGCGAGCACGGCGCCGCGATGATTGTTCCGACCCCCGGCCGCGGGTGGCCGCGTCCTGCGGCTGTACCGTCGTGCGAGACAGATCTGTACCGCGGGCTCCCCAGGCTGCATGGCAACGAACCACTCGACAGCTCTTAACGACGAAACCTCCGATCTCTCGGAGGGCTCGATTTCCAGCGATTTTGTATAGCGGGGGCGGGATTCGAACCCGCGACCTTCGGGTTATGAGCGGCGGTGGAGACCACTGATGAAGTCCGTCGCGATGCCGATCGATGTCGACAGGTACGCCTCGACAAACCGCCGCGGGACGGTTGCAGCGCAGCGTCAGTCGGCGAGCTGCACGCCCAGCTTACGGGCGGCCGCGCGAAGCGCCGGATGGTCGATTGTGACGCGCTCTGAGGTGAACCGGGACAGGTCGAGCGGGAGCGGATCCCAAAGTGCCCAGCAGATCCATGCCGGCGGCAGGCGACTCCGGTAGCGGAGTCCGCGAATCGTCGGCTGACCCGCTGGACCGAAGGCCGCCGACCGCCACAGGCCAGCGAGACGCCGCGTCAAGTTACGCCGCTCGTCGAGGATCGCGCGCCGGTCGAGCGAACGGAGCCCGAAACGGAGAAGCAATTCGACGGCGCTCGGAGCCGTCTCGACGTGGGTACGCCAGTGATTGACGTCGAGGAACCGAGCTGAAGGCTCGGCACCGGCACGCGCGAGCGTCCAATCAAGACCGTCGATGTCGTCGGCATTAAGGGGTCGGAGCAGCTGGTCGTCGGCGAACTCCTCGTTCGGCTCACCCTCGAGGAAGGCCTCAATCCGAACAGCGGCGGCAGGATTCAGCGCGAAGTCGCCGAGCTTCTCGCCGATCGCACCTTCGGCGAGGCTTCCGCAGTAGAGCGTTCGGAAGACGCCGTCAGCGTCGTCCCACCGCCCGGCATGCTCGTCCTCCTCACCGTCGTCGCCGATCGGACGCGGAGGCGGCGGCGGATTGAACGGCTCATGCCAGCTGGTGACGCGCCAGAACCCATCAGCAGGAGGCGGTACGCGCCGGCAGTTGCGGATCGAGATCGCGGGCGACATCGGCCTGCCAGGGTACGAACCGGACCCGACGGCGAGGCGGTGCGCCGGCGGTCAGCGCCGGGAGACGAACACCTCGGCGGCGTCGCGCACGGCCGCCGTGAGACCCTCGTGGAATGCCTCGATCGGTGCCTTCCCGCGCAACCGGGGGTTCGCACCGAGCATCCAGGACTTCACCGTCTCAGCGCGCATGCCGCGCTTGAGGATTCCGACGATTACGTAGAGGTCGACGAGACGCCGGTGCGTATCGTCATCGGGTCGACGGTCCCCGCGGGCGTACCGACCGATCGTCTTGGGATGACGGTCGCCGAGACCGAACGCGACAAGCTTCTGCCCGAGAACGTCCTGGAGCTCCGTCGCGATCGAGGCGATGTCGCGATCGTGGAGCTCGTCGTGAGCGGTCTGGAATGGGTCGTGAACGGCCATCAGGGCTTCGGTCCGATGTCGACTATACGCTTATCGGTTCCCTTTTGGTCCGTTGTCGGCTCCGATTCGGATACGCCATAGTCCCTGACCGTATACGCGGCTGCGGCGTCCGATCCTGCGCGCTTTGCGCGAGGTGGCGAAGCGAGTAGAAGATCGGCTGCGGCCCCTGGTTCGACGCCGAGGTCGCGCTTCCCCCGGCACCCCGGGAAACGCGAGCAGCGAAGCCACCACCCGCGCGATGATCGATCGAGAAGCATCGGCTGTCGACATTCCGGGCAAGGTTCGGTACCCCGGACCCGCTCGAGCCGGCGAATCAGGGCTCGACCATCGACGAGCTCCATTTCCGTTCGACGCGCCTCCGCCACGGCATCGTCAGAGAACCGCGACAGGGTGACGAGTACGCCTGAGCCTTTCGGGAGGCCTTCGCTGGCGACTGTCCCCGCGAGCTTGCGAACTTCATCGATGCCGACGACGGTGGATTGCCATCGCTTGCATTGGACGAGGACGCGCCGGCCGCCTCGTGAAGCCCGGAGGTCGACGTTGCCGTCCGGCCGGTCCGTCCGACCCGTCTCCTCGACGTTCCAACCCTCGCGCCGCATGACCTCGCCGAAAAGCCACTCGAACTCGGTGGCGGAAAGACGGCGAAGGTCCGACGACCACTCGAGCAGGAACCGGCGGTGGAGCCGCTGCTGGTTCGAGAAGAGCCACGCGATGATGACGACCCAGCTCCACGCGACTCCGAAGACGTTCCAGACGACGCGCCCGAGCGTCGCGGTGCCGATCGCGTACGGCAACACCAGCCCGAACCCGACGTAGATGAGCCCGCCAGCGGCAAACGCGGCCCAAGCCGGCAGCCGCCCGATCGTACGCGTGAGAGCGTCGTCAAGCAGCGTCGCAGTCCTCCCCATCGCCAACTCGCCTCGCCCGACTACGAACGATTACGAACGCTGGGTCGACCTAATAGCGGATCGACTGGCACAGGTCCAAACGCTTCCGCCACAAGTGCCGCATCCTCCTGGCGCGGCGCGTAATGCAGGTACTTCATCGTCGTCTGGATATCGGCACGGCCCATCCATTCCTACACCCGCCTGATGTCCGCCCTACCGCTCATCCGAAACCGGCCTTATGCCTCAGATCATGGTTGCGCCGAAGTAGGCACGCCTACGACGTCCGCCATACCCCATGCGACGCTTGCACTTAGGGCGGGTGTCCCCGTCAAGCGAGCGCCTCTGCCACGAGTCGCCCGGGCTCACGCTCAGCAGCACACCCACGTGATCCCCGGCATGCACGCCGAGGCGGCCGCGCAGCTCGCGAGCCTCGTCGACCGACGCCCACCGGGATGTTTGACATCCGTTTGACACGGGCCCTAAATGACCGGTTCTCTCCCCAACGACGAAGGCCACCTTGCGGTGGCCTTCGGGGTCTCGGTCGGCCGGTTTGCAGGGCTTTTGAGGGTCCTGCGCCTTGTCGGCCTTGATAGCGGGGGCGGGATTCGAACCCGCGACCTTCGGGTTATGAGTCGGGTTCAGGGTGTTAGGTGAGTGGCGATTTGCAGGGATTTCCTGCGGATGCGTTCCGTTGCGTGAGGTCAAATCTGCTTGTTTTGGTACCCGTTTGGTACCCGTTTTCGGCTCGTAAACCGGAACGATACGGGCCAGCTGAGATCAGTCGGGCGCGGCGTCGAGGGCGTCCAGAACATCTTGGATGAGCGCCCAAGTTCGCTGCGAGACGTCCTCCGGGTCGCCGACGTTTTCCTCAGCCCGCCCCGCCATCGCCGGGATGAGCGATTCGTGCGTCTTGGCGAACTCGCGGAGCCATGTCAGCGCCCGTTCGGTCGCCGGTCCCGCAACGTCGTCACGCCGGAGAAGCCTCAGGTCAGCCACGACCTCAGCGGGGGCTGACGCGCGCAGCAAGCGGTACAGGTCGTGAGCATCCTTGTCGAGCAGACGGTTCGCCGATGTCGTCGCGCGATCGCCGATCTTGTAGGCCTTCGCAACGAGCAGGGCCGCGGGACTGGCCACCGCGATTGCGATCGCGCGCGAGTCGCGATCGGGCTCCAGCGAGGTAATCGTCATCTGTCGATAACTCACTGCAGCGGCCTCGAGACCAGGCACGACACGCGCGGCGTGCTTGGAGTGCGGCGGAATCCGAGCACCACGACGACCGCCGCCGGCGTGGAGTCCCGCGGGCACGAGCAACTCGACGGGCGGATCGAGCTCAATTGCCGAAGACCACTCGCCCGGCTGCTGGACCGAGCGATCGTGGCTGAACCCTGAGGCGGCCATCGCGTCATCCAACGTCGGGTCAGACGCCAGGCGAATCGGGATCAATGCGATATCGCTGTCCTTCGTCGTCGTCGCGATTGCGACGTCCGCGTCACCCGTGTACAGGTAGATCGCTTGGGCGCCGACCAGCACGAGACCGTCCCGATGCTCCTCGAGCGCCTCCAGCGCATCGAGCAGCACTCTCCGCGCGGCGATCGTGATCGCCGAATAGCTCACCGCCCTCTCCACTCTGGTTCGTTGGCCTTCATCCAAGCGATCAGCGCCGTCCCCTCCTCGGGGTTGCGGCCAGGTCCAGCCAACAGGTCGACGGCGACCTGCGAGGGCGCGGCAAACATAAGCCGATCTCGCTCAACGATGCGGTCGAACACGTAGTCGTCGTCAGGCTCGATCAGGAGCATGTTCGGGCGGCTTGGCGGCTCTCGCAGGCCTAGACGCGATCGCAGGCTCTCAACATCCGGCGAGTAGACGAGCGCGAGCCGGGCTTCGGCGTACGGCGCCCATCGAGCAGCGGCCACTGAACCGCTGATCGCGTATTGCCCCTTCCATGTGCGCAGGGCGTCTTCGATCGACTCCACCCCGCGGGGCGCCAGCAGCCGAATGACACGCCGACGCTTGACGAGGTCGTAATCCGCAGCCCATCGCTCCAACAACGCCGGCCAATCGACCCGGTCAATCGCCCCAGAAGCATTGCGGTCGATCAACGCTTCGCGGGCCAGGAAGTCGACCGTGCGCGCTGTCGAACCGAGCGACGTGCCGGCGGCTTGAGCCAGCTCGCGAACCTTCCACGGTGGAGGCAAGTCGACCAGCGTCCGGACAACTCGGGCCGCCGGCTTTCCACGCAGCGAGTTCGTCGGCCGATCCGGAGTCCGCCAAGGGTCGCTGTTCGCGCCCTGCGTCGCGATGAAGACGGCTGGCTCGCTCACCGTCACGCGAACGTTGCCGGTTGCATCGACGTACGACATGCCTGCGGCGGTCAACGCCTCCCTAGCCCGAGGCGACAGGTAGCGCGCGACGACGACGCCTCCGCCCGCTTCGGGATCATCATCGAGCCGCAGCTGATTCCGGACGGCTGGAACGTCACGCGCGTCAACCACGGTCTTAGCCTCGATGATCAGCTTCGCGGACCTACCGTCAGGCGCCCTCAATCGAAGCAGGGCATCAGCTCGACGCAGCGGACCCTGGGTATCGAGCTCGATTTTCCATCCTTGTGAGAGTGTCGATGTAAGGGTCTCGCGCACGATCTGGATGAGCTCGCGTTCGGTTGGGGGCGTGTTGGGTATGGTCGAGCGTTCCATTCTGCATCTGGTTCCGTTGGCATCGGAACGTGTCGCATTCTGGAACGATAGTCTGACACACCTGCGGCTGGCGTTCCAGTCGCGCAACCGTTCCGTCAACGTCGGAACGGGAGGATCCCTGGAACGATAGGGGAGGCGAGCACCCCACTAGTTTCCTGTTTCAGCGTGTTTGCTGGTTCAGCAAACAGGTCGAATGAGGGAACGGTCCTCCTCCAAGGCCACGGGCCAGCTTGAGGCTCAACGGGCGTCGCTGCGTGGGTTCCAACCCGCGATGAACGTCTTCAGCGCGTCGCTGTCCTCGACGTCGACCCCCGCTGCCTTCGCCGCGGTCAAGAACTGCTTCGCCGGACCACCGGCTACCGGATCACTGCCGCGCTCGACCATCTCGCCGCGCCAGCGCGGAATCGCCTTCCGCGTGACCTCCACGGCCCACTCCGGCGTGCCCGCCTTGCGGCCTGCGAATCGGACCCACGCGTCGAGCGCCACTGGGAGGGCATCGAACAGACCATCGTCAGCGAGCACCTTCCGCGGGATCCAGTTGGCCATGAACAACTCGACCACCACCGGGCTCCAGCGCAGCGGACGTCCGTCGACATAGTCAGCACAGAAGTCGATCGCCAGCGAGACGGCCCAGGCTTCGTTGCTGTCGGGGGCGAACTCCTTTCCCTCCGGCGAAGCGAGGAACTCGTCGCGCAGCCGGTCGCGCTCGTCGTGCGGCATCTCGTCGCGCTCCTCCGGCACCGGCGCGTAGTTTGGCGCCTCGTCCGCTCCGATGAGCGTCAACGCGCGAAGCCACGCGTAGTCCTCCGCTACCGGGGGATCCAGGGTCATATCGGTCAGGTCGATCGCCGCATGGATCCTTCCCGCCGCGACCCCGGGCTCGATCCGCTCGAGCGTCAGCTCGCCGCTCTCGTCTGGATGCTTGCGCATCACCGCGGCAACGCGATCGATCGAGTCGGCGAGCAGGATGTCCTTGGCCATGCCGCCCAGGTTGTTGTCGATCAGCACGCCGACCGCATGCGTCTCGCCATTTGGGTGGCAGGCCTCGAGGAATACGTTCGACGCGTCGTCGAACGCGGTCTCGCGCATGACCGCCGCGCCGGTGATCTCCGCGTCGCCGACGTCGTCGAGCCAGTTCGGCGGCGATTCCTCTGGGTCCGCCTCGAGCTGCTCGGCCAGCTCGCGGGCGCGCATGCCGAACTCGCCGTCATCGACGCTCGAGATGACGCTCAGAGCCGTCCGCGCCGCGACGCCGCCCAACCGAGCGACCGCCTCGATCAGCGGCTCGCCGAAGATCAGGCTGTGGTCGCCTGACGCAGCCTCCTCGAGCGGCAGCGTGTACCGCTGGTCCCAGAACACGCCGAGCAGGTGGGACGCCCAGAGCTCGGCGTCGAAGGCGCCCGTGAGTTCCTGCGCTTCCCGCATGATCCGGCGGGCGACGCTGTCGGGGCCGGCAGGCAGGCCCGAACGGCGGGCAGCGTCGCGCTCGCGACGCACCGCGACCTTCGCCGGGTGGCCGCCTGGCCGGCGGTTTCGCCTGCCCTTGCTCACCTTTCGGCAGCGTAATCGCCGAGACCCGGCGGCTCTGAGGGCAATGGCGCACTGTGCGACCAATGCCGGATCGGGAGGGCCTGTGTGTTCGTCGCAGCGGCCGGGCTGGAGCGTCGGCGCGCTTTGTCAGGATCACGTCCGATCCTGACAAAGCTTCCGGAGCTTTGAAAGGTTCTCGTGCCGAGCAAGCGGACCGCGGCCGGCGGTGAGACCCCCGGATGTCACCAGCCCATTTCCACTCGAATCGCGTCCGCCGCCTCGAGGGCGCGCTCGCCAGCCGATCGACAATCGAGGTAGAGCTGCACCGGATCGGCGACCCGGATCCCGTTGCGGTCGCTGGCGAGTGACAGGACGAAGGGATCGCGAGTTAGCTGCATCGTGACCCGACCGGGAGCTGGCCTTGAGGTGATAGGCGTGAGCTCGTCGGCCCAGAGCTCGGCGTCGTCTCTCCGGATCCAGACCACAACGTCGAGTGGCTCGACCGCGCTGCCGGCGAGCGAGGCTCCGGCCACCCCACCGATCGCGTACGGCACGTCGAGCTTCCGAGCTGTCTCCTGGAGCGTCCTGATGGCATCGGGCGCATCGCGTGCGCCGATCTCCCACGTGACGCGCCGCGGGCGGCGCAGCGCCAACGCCCGCTCGAACGCGTCGAGCAGCAGCGAGGGGTCCCGAAGCCGAGCGAGCCGCCGCCTAGCGTCGGCCGGGTCGGACCCGATCGCCACCAGGCCATCGTCCGCAAGGGCGCGCATCGTGCGCGAGACCATCGCCTCGCTCAGCTCGAGCCGGGTCGCGAGCTCGCGAAACGACGGTTGCTCCGTCGCGTGGAGGAGCAGCCAGCGCGGCACGCGGCTGGCGCGGTTCGCGAACGGCGCCGCCGGCGGAGGACCGACCGGCACGACCTTCCGTCGCGGCGGCCGCTCGACATACAGCGGCGGGTCGTACAGGAACACCTCTCCGTCCGCCGCCGCGTAGGACGCCCTCCGGTCGCGCAGGTACGCCCGCGCCTCCGGCGAGGAGCGCTCGAACGCGATCATGATCCGGCGGCGGGAAGCGCGAGCCTCCTTCACCAGCTCCTCCGCCGCGGCACGGGTCAATACGTCGACGCGCCGGACCGCGAATGAGCGCTCGCGTCTGCCATCGATCGACACCGATGCACGGGCCTTTCCGACGCGGACCTCGAACGGTTCTGGGCGGGAATAAGCTTGCAAAATCTCGATGCTTGCGTATGAGCGCATTCATTGTATGACGTCATGTACTCGGCTTTGCCAGCCTCCGGCAGCCAGTCGTTGCGGGCTATTGCGTAGATGCCGCGGGCGCTGGATCGACTTTTGGGCGAAATGCAAAAAGGGCCGTCCACTACGCGATAGGTCGGTCCAACTCCGCCGAAGCTCAACGCTCTCGAGCGTACGGATAGCTAGGTTTTGCAGGGATTTCTGAGACCTGCGGCGGAGTTGGCCCCGAATCGTCCAACGACGCTCTAGGTCGTCCTTGACCGCCGCCGCCCTGCCCCCTCGGAAACCTCGCTTTTGCAGGGCTTCCCGCTGGGCCTCTAGCGGAGTAAACCGCGATTTCGCACGGTGACTTAGGTATGGATATTGACGTCGCGGTAGACACGCAAGCCGTTCTGGACGTCGACGGCGCCACCGACCTCGGTCGAATCGCCAACCGGCGGTCGTATCCTGGGACCGTGGAGATCGAGATCCGAGCCGGCTTCTGCGACCCGGGCGAGCTGCTCGCCGTGCTCCTGCGCTCGGGCTGGCGGCGGCTAACGGCCCGGCGAAGGGGATGGGATCGTCCCTCCCGCCTGGGGGTGCGATGACGTCCCGGTCCGCGGCCACGATGGCCCCGGCCGACCTGCTAATCGGGCTGCTCGACCGAGTCCCGCTGAGCGAAGCGCAGATCGCCCGCGCGACGCTGGCCGACTCAGCGACGATCCAGGCGCGGCATCGCCGGCGGGAGCCCCCTGCGGGGCTCGAGGCTCAGCGACTGACCGAGTTCGTGGCGTTCGTCGAAGAGATGGCGCGCAACATTCCCGGCGACGCCATCCCTGAATGGCTCGATCGCGATATTCCGTTCCTTGACGGCGGCAACCCGCTCGACGAGCTCGCCGCCGGCGGCTACGAACGGCTGATCCAGCTCGCGCTCGGGCCCACCCACAGCGTCTTCACGTAGGACGGCGGGATTCTTCGGCGCCGGGGCAATATCTGAACAAGGCTGTAACTGAACGTGAGTCGCCTCCCCCTTCCCCTCCGCTTGCAATGACCACCGAGACCTCGATCGACGTGATGGCCCAGTTCGGCACCCTCGAGCCGCACGAGGTCGCCGAACTGCTCAAGCTCCGCCACTCGACCGTCCTCGATCTCAGTCGCCGAGGCGTCCTGCCAGCGTTCAAGATCGGGAAGCATTGGCGCTATCGCCGGGCTGACCTCGAGGAGTGGATGACTCGCAGGCTCGAGCCGCGCTCGTAGTCGCGTCGTCCGACGCGAGCTACGCAGCCGCGACGAACAGGTCGAATCTCGTCTTCAGCCGGACAGGATCGGGTCTGTCACCGGGCCGGCGCGGGAGGGCGATTGGCTGGCCGTGGAACCCCTGAAGGCCAGTCTTCAGCATCGGGCCGTCGACCTCGCCCAACAGCCTTCCGGCGATGTGCACGACGCCGGCCGGGTCGATGCCGAGCAGGTTGCGGTCGTACGCGAGGTGATGGATCGCGCACAACGCGATCCGGTTGATCACGGCAGCGATCCCCTCGGGGCTTCCGTCCTCGATGATGTGGGCCGCCTGGACGAGCGCTGGCTCCTTCAGCGCGCAGATCGCGCAGCGCTCTCGGATAGGCGCGCAGAACATTGATCCGGAACCGCTGTTGGTGCAGCCGGATCCGGACGTCGCCCAGGGCGTATGCGCGCACGTCCGGTGGTGAGACCAGCCCCGCCGGCGTCGTGTCGGCGAGCGGAAGCCCGACCTCCAGCGTCACCTCGCGAGCGGCCGGATCATCGCTCGTCACGTATACCGGCGCGACCACGACGAGCTGTCCCGGCGCGACGCCCATGGAGTAGATCAGCGGCACCTGCTCGGCGAAGGCCGCGCGGAGCGCACGGTTGTCCGGCTGGTCGATCGACCCAGCGCGGTAGTGGTAGAGGATCGTGCCGCTCGCCGGATCGATGTCGTCGTCGTACGGCGCTGGCTGGGCGTGGGCGTGGGCCGCCGTCAGTAGCGTCAGCGCGCCCGGTCCGGCGAATCGCCGCGGGCGATAGATCCCGTTCTGAAGCGACCCGAGACTCCAGCGCTCGCCTGCGAACGTGAAGCCGGCGAGCAGAGCCGAGCGCGGCACAAGGTCGTCGTAGCGGTGGGCGAGCGTCCGAACGTGCTCGAGCGCGGCTCGCCGGACGGCGTGATCCGAATCGGTTATCGGCAGAGCCTCGCCGAACTGGCTGCGGCCGCGCAACCCAGTCGGCGAGTCCCGTTCTGAGAGAGCGACACATCGAGCGACACCGTTCGCCGGAGTGTCTGGTCTCGGACACGCAGGGACGGTCGCGCTGCCAGGCCGACTTACTAGGCTTGCGACTCGTGTCGCTGACAAATGAGGTGGAGAACAGCTCGCGTCCGCGCGGGCACCTGAGGCGTGGCAACTCGCGCGCGTCCGCCGTCGCGTCTGGGTGGTCGCCGAGGTCGAGCGCGATTCGCGAGGCGTCGCGCGACGACGGTCCGGTGCAGCACCTGGTCAGCCTGGTATCCGTTGACGAACCGCAAGGAGGTGAGCCAGCTTGGGGTCGCCGACGCCGGCGACTCGCTGCTATTCCCAGGGATCGCTGAGCTCGGCAAGGAGCTAGGAGCTGCTTTGCTCGCCGCCTTGTTCGACTATCCCGAGCTTCGGCGGTGGGTACGGGTGTATTGAGTCTTTTGAGGAGCCCGATTCGCGTCGGCTGCGGGGCGCGTAGTCGCATCGCTTGCGCGGAACCGTCCATGGGTTCAGGATCCCTGCGGTGGCTTCTCACGGCTGACCGACATCGAAATGAACGTAAATCGAGTCATCCTCACCGGCAACCTGACGGCGGATCCAGACCTTCGCCAGCTGCAGAGTGGGACGTCTCTTTGCCGGCTGCGACTCGCCTCCAACACACGTCGCCGCCAGTCTGACGGCACCTGGGGCGCGAAGCCGAACTATTTCGATGTCGTCGTGTGGGGCCCGCAGGCTGAAGCTGCGAAGCGGTTCCTCTCGAAAGGCAGCTCGGTGGCCGTCGAGGGGAGGCTGGAGTGGCGCGAGTGGACCGCGGAGTCGGGCGAGAAGCGCCAGGCGGTCGAAATCGTCGCCGAGAACCTTGAGTTCCTGGACCGGTCGGCTCGGCAGACCCAGCTGCCCTCGGGCGAGTCCGCGGGAGCAGACATTGCCGACGACGACATTCCCTTCTGAGGGTGCCTCGGCTACAGAACGGCCGCCGCTGGCCGCTATCGACATCCCGACGCCATCCATGGCACAATTTCGCGCGACAAGCCGCGGGGCAGTAGGGAGCGGTGGCAGCCGGAATCAGCATGCGCGCACCGCATCTAAGGGAGCACTAGAGAGTTGGACGTCTTCGCGCTACGGGATCATCTTGTGGGCGACTACCGCCGCTATGCCGAGAGCTTCCTCGCGATCCGTGATTTTCGCATCGCCGCCCATGTGCAGTCCAAGCTTGACGAGGGTCTACTTTGGCCAGACCCGCCGCTCCAGCTCAATCCGTCCTTCGAGCCCGGGGGTCTCGTCGATCAGCTGATCGACGAGGGGGTCCTACACGACGAATGTCGGCGGATCTTTCGGGCCGCCAAGTCCGAGTCCGATCCCACCGGACGAGCGATCCTGCTCCACAAGCATCAAGCTGACGCGATCCGAGCAGCGAGCACGGGTGCGAACTATGTCCTGACCACGGGCACAGGCTCGGGCAAGTCTCTTGCGTACATCGTCCCGATCGTCGACTACGTGCTTCGCAGAGGCGCAGGTGACGGGCGAATCAAGGCGATCGTCGTCTACCCGATGAACGCGCTGGCCAACTCGCAGGAGAACGAGTTGGCGAAGTTCTTGAAGCTCGGCTACCCGCACGGCAAGCCACCCGTGACGTTCCGACGGTATACGGGCCAGGAGTCCGAAGAGCAGCGCGACGAGATCCGGAACAACCCGCCGGACATCCTGCTCACGAACTACGTAATGCTCGAATACCTGCTCACGCGTCCGGTCGATGGCGCCGTGATTCGGGCCGCTCAGGGGCTTTCGTTCCTCGTGCTCGATGAGCTGCACACTTATCGGGGTCGGCAAGGCGCTGACGTCGCCCTGCTCGTGCGACGCGTCCGAGAGCGCTGCCAAGCCAAGAGTCTTCGCTGTGTTGGGACGTCGGCCACGATGGCGGGGCCCGGCACGTTCGCGGAGCAGCAGGCCGAGGTGGCACGCGTCGCGAGCCGGTTGTTCGGCACGACTGTCGAGGCGGAGAACGTCATTGGCGAGACCCTGCGCCCCGCCACAGTCGATGTTGACATCGACGACTCGTCATTCCGAACCGTGCTTGCAGAGCGGGTTCGCATCGGCGAACCGCCGGATTCGTATGACGCGATGGTTGCCGATCCCCTGGCTTCTTGGATCGAACGCACCCTTGGGATCACGTGGGACGCAACGGACGAGCGTTACCGCCGCTGCATCCCGCGGCCGCTCCGCGGGGAGGGCGGCGCGGCGGCTGCGCTTCTCAGCGACCACACGGGTGTTGATGTCGAGCGCTGCACCGCGGCGCTGCAGCTTGCTCTGATGCGCGGCAGCGACACGCTAAACGACGCCGGGTTTCCCGTATTTGCGTTTCGGCTCCACCAGTTCTTCAGCGGTGGAAACGTACTCGCTGCTTCGCTTGACCGACCACCCGCCCGGTACATCTCGACTAGCGGTCAGCAGTACGTTCCCGGGTCTGGCCGCGATCGCGTTCTTTTGCCACTCGCCTTCTGTCGCGAGTGCGGGCAGGACTACTTCCCTGTGCGCCGCCACGCGACCGACGAGGGCGAACTGCTCGAGCCGCGCGAGATTTCCGACCGGCTGACGACCGACGGTCAGCGCAATGGGTACCTGTACGTCTCCGACGACAACCCGTGGCCGACGGACGAGGCGGAGCAGCTCGCCCGGCTTCCCAACGACTGGCTGGAGGCTGGCGGCGCGCGAGTGAAGCGTGAGAACCGGCCGCGTATGCCGCAGCACGTCACTGTCTCCCCAGACGGACACCTCCACCGCAGCGGATTGAGCGCCGTGTTCATTCCGGCACCGTTCCGGTTCTGCCTTTGCTGCGGCATCGCCTACGGCAGCCGCCAGACGGCCGACTACGGGAAACTTGCCACCCTCGGTGCAGGCGGGCGGAGCACGAGCACGACGATCCTCGGTCTGTCGGCGGTCCGCGAGCTCCGCTCTGACCAGACGCTTGCGCCCGAGGCTCGCAAGCTCCTGAGCTTCTCTGACAACCGCCAGGACGCATCGCTACAGGCCGGCCACTTCAACGACTTCGTCGAGATCAGCTTGCTCCGTGCCGCCCTTCACGAGGCGGTCCGCCGGAAAGGGACGGAGGGGCTGCGTTACGACGCGCTGCCCGCCGCCATCTTCGACGCGCTAGCTCTCCCCATGTCGCATTACGCGACTGACCCAGACGTCAAGGGCGGCGCGAAGCGTCGGACCGATGAAGCGCTGCGCGACGTACTCGAGTACCGCGTGTACCGCGATCTGCAGCGCGGCTGGCGGATCACCTCCCCGAATCTCGAGCAGACCGGACTCCTGCACATCGACTACGACGACCTCGCAGAGTGCGTCGCAGATGACGAGGTCTGGGAGCAGGAGCTCCCAAGCTGGATTAGCGATGACCGCGACCCACACCCGCTTCTAGCGTCGGCCAGCACCGCAACTCGCGACCTGATCGCGCGGGCGCTGCTCGACTTCCTGCGCCGCGAGCTCGCATTGAAGGTCGTCGTCCTGGACGCTGACCGCCAGGAGGAGCTAAAACGACGCTCCTCTCAGCAGTTGATCGCTCCGTGGGCGATCGACGAGAACGAGCCGCTCACCTACGGCAGCGTGGCTTACCCGCGCTCGCGGTCGGTCACCGACGATCGCGGGGCCACTTACATCTCGCCTCTGAGCGGCTTCGGGCAGTTCCTCGCCCGCCGCGGCACGTTCCCGCTGCTCCGAGACCGTCTCAAAGCCGACGAGCGTCAGCGCATCATCGTCGGCATCCTCGAGGCGCTACGCCGCTACGGCCTCGTGGAACAAGTCGCCACCGGAGAAGACGGCGTCGCGGGGTACCAGATCCCAGCGGCTCAGCTGTGCTGGCTCGCCGGAGACGGAACCGTGACCGCCCACGACCAGATTCGCGTGCCGCGTGCACCGGCCGACGGCCGGCGCACGAATGAGTTCTTCGTCGAGCTCTACCGTGACCAAGCACGGAACGCCCAAGGCATCGAGGCTCGCGAGCACACCGCCCAGGTCCGCCCCGAGGAACGCGAGGAACGTGAGCGACGCTTCCGCACGGCGGAGCTGCCGGTGCTGTTCTGCTCGCCAACTATGGAGCTTGGTGTCGACATCGCATCCTTGAACGTCGTGAATCTCCGCAACGTGCCGCCAACTCCGGCGAACTACGCACAGCGCTCGGGCCGCGCCGGGCGCAGTGGCCAACCCGCGCTCGTTTACACGTTCTGCTCCAGCTTCAACAGCCACGACCAGTACTTCTTCGCCCGCCCCGAACGCATGGTCTCGGGCCAGGTTGCACCGCCGCAGCTTGACCTCGCTAACGAGGACCTCGTCCGCGCGCACATCCACGCGGTGTGGCTCGCGGAAACCGGACAGTCGCTTGGCCGGTCGCTCACGGACTTGCTTGACGTTGACGGCCCCGATCCGACGCTCGCACTCAAGCCGTCGGTCCGAACGTCAATCGAATCGGAACACGCAAAGCCGCGCGCGCACGCGCGTGCGCAGGCTGTTCTGAACGCTATGGCCGACGACCTCGCCGACGCGCAGTGGTGGAGCGAGCAATGGCTGGACCGCGTCATCGCACATGCTCCCACCGCGCTGGACGATGCCTGCGACCGCTGGCGTGACCTCTACCGGTCCGCGCGTCAGACGATCGCGACCCAAACGGACGTGATCACCGATGCATCACGCGCTATGCCAGCGAAGAACGAGGCCAAGCGCCTACGCCGGGAGGCCGAGGCGCAGCTTGAGCTGCTTACCGTCGAGGGATCCGCCAATTACTCGAGCGACTTCTACAGCTATCGCTACTTCGCAAGTGAAGGCTTCCTGCCGGGCTACAGCTTTCCCAGGCTGCCGCTCTCTGCGTTCATCCCTGGCCGTCGCGGCTCCCGTCGGCCGACCGAGGACTTCGTCCAGCGGCCCAGGTTTCTCGCGATCACCGAGTTCGGGCCCCGGTCGATTGTCTACCACGAGGGAGCCCGCTACCTCGTCAACAAGGTGATCCTTCCTGTCAACCGGGATCCCGACGGCGACGGTCTGCCCACTGAGCGGGCGAAGGTCTGTGGTGCGTGTGGGTATCTCCACCAGATCACCGAAGGTGCGGGACCCGACGTATGCGAGCGTTGCGGAACCCTGCTAGAGGCGCCGCTGAGGGACCTCCTGCGCTTGCAGAATGTCGCCACTCGCCGGCGCGACCGGATCTCGTCCGACGAGGAAGAACGCCAGCGTCAGGGCTATGAGGTGCGCACGACTGTCCAGTTCACCGAGCATGAAGGTCGCGTGGCCAAACGGACAGGGCTCGTGACCGCTCAGGACGGGAGCGAGCTTCTGAAACTCGAGTTCGGTCAGGCCGCGACTATCTGGCGCGTAAACCTCGGCTGGACCAGACGCAAAGCCAAGGACGTCTTCGGGTTCGTGCTCGACACCGAGCGCGGCTACTGGGCTAAAGACGACGCTGCGACCCCTGACGACCCTGATGACCCGCTCAGCGATGCGAACAAGCGCGTCGTGCCGTTCGTCGAAGACCACCGCAACTGCCTGCTCATCACGCCGCTCGTGGCTCTCCAGGCCGAGCAGATGGCGACTCTCCAGGCGGCGCTCAAACGCTCGATCCAAGCCGAGTTCCAGCTCGAGGACCAAGAGCTCGCCGCCGAACCGCTTCCGACGGCTGACGCTCGCAACGT
This sequence comes from uncultured Solirubrobacterales bacterium, assembly GCA_963818675.1. GTDB lineage: Bacteria > Actinomycetota > Thermoleophilia > Solirubrobacterales > Solirubrobacteraceae > Palsa-465. The sequence goes on along the minus strand of CAWFTE010000002.1, from coordinate 2,640,307 downwards.
TCTGTTGTTCTTCGAGGCATCAGAGGGGGGCGCCGGGGTACTGCGCCGACTGATCGATGATCAACAAGCGATCGCACGGGTCGCCGCTGCCGCACTCGAGCTGTGCCACTTCGCTGCCGACGGTGCGGACCTCAAGCGCGCCAAGCACGCGGGCGAGGACTGCGAGGTCGCGTGCTACGACTGCCTACTCAGCTACGGCAACCAGCGTGACCACCGTGTTCTTGACCGTACGGCGATACGCGACCTGCTGCTTGACCTCGCCCGGGCCACGACTGCGTCCGACGACGCGCCCGTCGGGGACGACCACGCCGCATTCCTCAAGCGCCGCTGCGACTCAGACCTTGAGCGCCGCCTCATCGACCTACTCGTCGCCGAACGCCGCCGCCTTCCCGACGATCCGCAGAAGCTAATCGCCGCGGCTCAGACGCGCGCCGACTTCATCTACAAGGAGGCGCAGGTCGCGGTCTTCGTCGACGGCCCGATCCATGACGAAGCCGACAAGCAGGCGGATGACGCACTCGTCAACGCTCGCCTCGACGACCTCGGCTGGGAAGTCATCCGTTTCCACCATGCCGCCGACTGGTCCGCGATCTTGGACCGCTTCACGAGTGTCTTTGGCAAGAACGGGAGCTGATCCGTGCCCAGCGCTGTGACGTACCCAGTCGGATCGCTCGTCACAGCACGCGGTCGCGAGTGGCTGGTCCTCCCTGAGTCCAGGCAGCCTGAGCTGCTGATGCTCCGGCCCCTGGGAGCCACCGATGACGAGATCACCGGGATCCTTCCCGAGCTCGAGCCAGTCACATCCGCGACGTTCGCGCCCCCGGATCCAGCTACGGCGGGCGATGCGCGCAGCGCGCGTCTGCTCCGCGATGCCCTCCGGCTCGGCATCCGCTCCTCTGCGGGGCCGTTCCGCTCGTTTGGCCGCATTGCAGTAGACCCCCGTCCATATCAGCTCGTTCCGCTGCTGATGGCACTCAAGCTCGAGCCTGTTCGGTTGTTGATCGCCGACGATGTCGGCATCGGCAAGACCATCGAGGCTGCGCTGATCGCCCGCGAGATGCTCGACCGAGGAGATGCTCAGCGCCTTGCCGTGCTCTGCCCGCCCCACCTGGCCGAGCAATGGCAATACGAGTTGTGGACGAAGTTCCATCTCCACGCCGAACTGGTGCTGCCTTCGACGGTCAAGCGCCTAGAGCGCGGCCTTCCCGTCGGCCGCTCTCTGTTCGAAGAGAACCCGCACGTGATCGTTTCAACGGACTTCATCAAGTCCGATCGTCGCCGCCAGGACTTCGTCCGCGCCTGCCCCGAACTGGTGATCGTCGACGAAGCGCACACCTTTGCGTTCGGCGCGACCGACCGGGGGCGTCACCAACGCCACGAACTGCTCCAAGCGCTGGGCAGCGACGAGCATCGCCACCTCATCCTCGTCACCGCAACCCCACACAGCGGAAAGGATGACGCCTTCCGCTCACTGCTTGCGCTCCTTGACCCATCTCTCGGGAACCTCCCCGAGGATCTCTCGGGAGTCACGCGGGAGGCTGACCGTCGCCTGCTCGCTAGACATCTTGTGCAGCGACGAAGGGTCGATATCGGCGCCTACCTGGACGAGGAGACGCCGTTCCCCGACCGGCTTTCCCGGGACGTCACCTACGAGCTCAGCAACGACATGCGCACGGTGTTGGACGACGCGCTGCAGTGGGCCCGCGACATCGTCCGAGACGAAGAACATGACCGACGTCGACAGCGCGTGCGCTGGTGGTCAGCCCTCGCGCTGCTGCGTTCACTGGGATCGAGTCCCGCGGCCGCTGCGGCGACGCTGCGCACGCGCGCCGACAACCTCACCCCGCAGACCGTCGAGGAAGCCGATGAGCTAGGGCGCCTTGCCGTCATGGACGATGCTGGCGACGAAGGCCCCGAAAGCCTCGACTCCGCTCCCGGTGCCCTCGACGAGGACGACGAAGCTAAACCTCGTGTCGCCGCCGAACGCAGACGTCTGCTCACGCTCGCCAAGGCCGCCGAGAAGCTCGCCGGCACAGCCGACACAAAGCTCCAAGCCGTCGTCAAGCTCGTCAAGGAGCTCGTGAAGGACGGCCATCAGCCGATCGTCTTCTGCCGGTTCATCCCGACCGCCGAATACGTCGCCGGGCATCTCCGCAACGCTCTCGAGATGAACATCGAGGTCGCTCCCGTCACTGGCTCGCTCCCACCGTCCGACCGCGAAAAGCGGATTGCCTCGCTGTGCTCACACGAAAAGCACGTGCTCGTCGCCACCGACTGCCTGAGCGAAGGAATCAACCTCCAGGAAGGCTTCGACGCAGTGATCCACTATGACCTTGCCTGGAATCCCACCCGTCACGAGCAGCGCGAGGGCCGCGTCGATCGCTTCGGGCAAGAGCGCGACATCGTGCGCGCCGTCACGTTCTATGCGTCGAATAGTCCGATCGACGGCATCGTGCTCGAGGTGCTGCTACGCAAGCACGAGCGGATTCGCAATCGACTCGGGGTTTCGGTGCCGATGCCGGCTGACGCCGGCAAGGTCGCCGACGCAATCCTCGAAGGCGTCATTGCGCGCGGCCGCGACGACCTCCGCTTCACGGACCAGCTCTCTCTGTTCGCCGAGGTCAGCAAGGAGCATGAGCAGGAATTGCATAAGGAGTGGGACGCGGCCAGTGAGCGCGAGAAGCGCACGAACACTGTCTATGCACAGCACGCGATCCATACCGACGAGGTGGCCCGCGAGCTGGGCGAAGCGCGCGACGCAATCGGCAACGTCGCTTCAGTTGAACGGTTCGTCAGCGAAGCCATCACGGCGAACGGCGGCCACGCACGAAGCACCCCAGGCGGCGGCTTAATCGCCGATATCACCGAGGTGCCCGCGGCGCTACGTGACGCAATCGGAGAGGCTGCGCGCGGCGACACGCTCCAAATCGTCGCGACCGGAGGGGCGTTGACCGTGAGCCGCAGCCACCCGGTTGTCCAGGCACTCGCCGCTCACATCGTCGACACCGCCCTCGACGCCCACGGACCGAGCGCCGCTTCTCGCTGTGGCGTCCTTCGAACACATGCTGTCGCGAGCCGGACCACGGCGCTGCTGATCCGTACCCGCATCCATCTCACCGTCACGCAGCGAAACCGCGCCCCGCGAGAGCTGCTCGCCGAGGACGCCATCCTCGCCGCGTTCACCGGCACGCCCGACAACCCGTCCTGGCTCTCAGATGAGGAAACGGCTCTGCTGCTCGAAGTTGACCCGGATGGGAACGTTGCACACGACGTCGCCGTCCGCCAGCTTGAGCGCGCACGCGATGCGATCCCGATACTCGAGCCGCGGCTTGGCGAGCTCGCCCACCTGCGCGCAAGCGCGGTCCTGGACGCCCACCGTCGAGTGCGCGCGAGCGCCAGGGCTCAAGGAAGTTACGAGGTTCGTCCCCAGCTCCCCGTCGACGTCCTGGGCCTGTATGTCTACCTCCCAGTAGCAGAGGCGTAGGAATTGGCGACGATCCGCTCCCAAGGCGGGCTGCTGCCAGCCGACATCCTCGCTCGTGTCGCCGCGCTGGACTCCGATCTGGGCGGGCTTGGTCTTTCGGACTTCCATCTTGCGCCGAACGAGCGCCTCGGCGAGGCGATCGCGCGCTCGTGGGCCAGGCTGACTTCCGCATGGGAGGCGTTTTCAAACGACCGCGACGGACTGCAATCGGGTGACCACGCCGGAAAGCTCACGCGCGACCGGTGGCTGCTGCCGCTGTTCTCGGAGCTCGGCTACGGACGGCTCGTTCAACAGCCCGGAGTCGAGATCGAAGGCAAGACCTATGCGGTCTTCTGCGAGTACAACCACTCACCTCTCCACCTCGTCGGCGCTGGCGTCCCGCTCGACCGTCGCACCGCGGGCGTCCGCGGCGCCGCCGACCAGTCCCCACACAGTGTGGTTCAGGAGCTCCTGAACCGCTCCAGTGAGCGCCTGTGGGGCATCGTCACTAACGGACTATCGCTCCGATTGCTGCGGGACAACGTCACCCTCACACGTCAGGCATACGTCGAGTTCGACCTCGAAGCGATCCTCGCGACCGAGGCCTACGAGGACTTTGCGCTCCTATGGTTGTGCGCCCATCAGTCCCGGCTTGAGGCCGAGGTACCTGAAGAGTGCTGGCTGGAGCGGTGGACCCAGGCGGCGCAGCGTGACGGAACTCGTGCGCTCAGTGAACTCCGCTCGGGCGTTGAGCGCGCCATAGAAGGCCTTGGGCGCGGGTTCCTCGCGCAGTCTGCAAACACCGGTCTGCACGACGCGCTGCGCACCGGCGGGCTAGACGGTCCCTCGTACTACCGCGAGCTGCTGCGCCTCATCTACCGACTCTTGTTCCTCTTCGTGGCTGAGGATCGAGACGCCCTCCTGCTCCCGGACGACGGCACGGTCGAGCGTTTCGACGCACGCGAGCGATATGACCGCTACTACGCTACGAAGCGCCTGCGCCGCCTATCGGTTCGTCGTCGTGGCGGCCGCGCTCATGACCTCTATGAGCAGGTGAAGCTGCTGTCCTCCTGGCTACACGACGATGGCCAGCCTTTGCTGGCGCTCCCCGCCCTCGGTAGCGCGCTCTGGAGCGCCGCAACCACGCCCCACGTCAGCGGTGCGCGACTTGGCAACGAGGCGCTCCTCGAGGCAATCCGGGAGCTCTCGTTCGTCGAGGGCGGCCGCCGGCCCGTGGACTTCCGCAACCTCGGCGCTGAGGAGCTCGGATCAGTTTACGAATCCCTGTTGGAGCTTCACCCGGCGATCGATCGTGAGACCGCACGGTTCAGTTTGGGTACAGCCGCCGGGCACGAACGCAAGCAGACCGGCAGCTACTACACCCCGACGAGCCTCATCGGGTCGTTGCTGGAAACCGCGCTCGACCCGGTGATCGACACGGCGGCGAAGAGCGAGGATCCCGAGCGGGCACTGCTGGATCTCACTGTGTGCGACCCCGCGTGCGGTTCGGGGCACTTCCTCATCGCTGCCGCCAATCGAATTGGCAAACGCCTTGCCGCCATCCGCGAGCAGGATCCCGAGCCAGCACCAGAAGCGATCCGGCACGCGCTGCGCGACGTCGTCTCGCGCTGCATTCACGGCGTGGACGTGAATCCGATGGCGGTCGAGCTCTGCAAGGTCTCGCTGTGGCTGGAGGCGCTCGAACCCGGACGACCCCTCTCATTTCTCGACCACCGAATCGTGCTCGGCAACAGTCTGCTCGGCACCACACCGGAGCTCCTCGCCGCCGGCATCCCCGCCGACGCGTTCAAGCCGATCCTCGGCGACGACAAGCAGACAGTGGCCGAGTTGCGCAAGCGCAACGCCAAGGAGCTCGCCGGCCAACTCGCGCTCGACATGGCGGGGGCCACAGCTGAGGTTGACGTCCGTGCGCTCGCAACTCAGAGCCAATCGATCGCCGCCGTCGATGACAGGTCGCTCGCTGGTGTCCTCGAGCAGCAGCGGCGATTTGAGCAGCTTCTCGGCTCGCCGCAGCTTCGCAGAGCAGGGCAGGCTGCCGATATATGGTGCGCGGCCTTCGTCGTCGATAAGCGCACGGGCGTGGACGCGATCACTCAGGATGTCCTCGTCAGGGCGCTAGGCGCAGTCGGAGCGCTCTCCGACTCGGAGCTGGCCCTCGTGCAACGAGCAAAGGAAAGCTATGCGTTCTTGCACTGGCACGTCGCCTTCCCCGCGGTCTGGGAGCGCGGCGGATTCGACGTTGTGCTGGGCAACCCGCCCTGGGAGCACACGGAACTGAAGGAGAAGGAGTTCTTCGCCGTGCGCCAACCGGAGATCGCAGCGGCGCCAACCGGGGCTGCGCGCAAGCGGATGATTGATGCGCTACGGGACGATCATCCGGCGCTCTACGCGGAGTTCGAGGCCGCGAAGAGGCAGGCTGATGGCTACAGCCATTTCGTACGCTCGAGCGACCGCTACCCTCTCTGCGGGCGAGGGAGAATCAATACGTACGCAATCTTCGCCGAGTTGATGCGAAGCGTCGTTGCCTCCGGCGGATGTGTTGGGTGCATCGTTCCAACCGGGATCGCGACGGATGACACTACGAAGTATTTCTTTCAGGAGATCGCGGAACAGCGGTCGCTCGTCAGTCTCTTCGACTTCCGCAACAACAGCGACTTCTTCCCAGATGTCGCTGGCGCACAAGGGGTCCGGTTTTGTCTGATGACCCTGTCCGGCCGCGATCGTGTCTCAGAAGAGGTCACTTTTTGCTTTCGCGCCGATTCCCTACTTGACGTCTCTGATCCCGATCGTCGCGTTGTCCTGAACGCCACCGACATCGCTCTGCTGAACCCGAACACGAACACGTGCCCAATTTTCCGCACGCAGCGCGATGCAACGGTTACGACCTCCATCTATCGGCGGGTCCCGGTGATCAACCGTGAGCTCAACGCATCTGGAAATCCCTGGGGAATAACGTACAGACAGGGCTTGTTCAACATGACGACAGACTCCGGCCTGTTCAGGACTAGCGAACAACTCTTAGGTCAGTCATTTCGTCTTGAAGGCAACATCTTTCGCCGCGGCACGGAGACGTATGTGCCGCTATACGAAGGAAAGATGATCCATCTCTACCACCATCGTTTTGGTGACTACTCGCTCGCTACTCTCACGGGCCGCGAGGTGCGGCAGATCCCCGAAGCGGCACCAGAAGTTCTTGTGGACCCCGGATATGCGCCCCTGCCCCGTTACTGGGTTCCGGAACACGAGGTCGATGCGCGCTTAAGCGGGCGGTGGGATCACGAATGGTTCCTCGTGTGGCGCGATGTCACGGCTGCAACCCAGGACACCGTGAGAACCATTGTTGCAGCTGTTATTCCACGCGTCGGGGTCGGCCACAAGCTACCTATCGCGGTAGTGCCGCGACCCGCCGGCGAGTTCGCATGCGTCGTTGCCGCTATGAGTTCATTTGTTTTGGACTACGTCGCCAGGCAGAAGCTGGGCGCGACGAGCCTCGGGTTCTTTATCGTCAATCAGCTGCCACTGCCAGCGCCGTCAGACTTTCGTGCGGCTGCGACCTGGGCCGGGGGTCCGACGTCCGAATGGATTGCCGCCCGCGTCTTGGAGTTGGTCTACTGCGCTTCTGACCTAGCCGGGTTCGCGCGTGACCTCGGCTACGATGGACCGCCGTTCCGCTGGGACCTGGAGCGTCGCTCCAGTATCCGTGCCGAGCTCGACGCTGCGATGCTCCACCTGTACGGGATCGAGCGCGATGACGCCCAATACATTCTCGGCACGTTCCCGGTGGTGCGCCGCAAGGACGAGCAACTATTCGGCGAGTACCGCACCCAGCGCCTGATCCTCGAGTGCTACGACGCGATGGCCGCTGCTGACGACGCTGGCCACGAGTACGTGACCGCGCTCGATCCTCCCCCGGGCGACTGGCGAGCTGCAGCAGGCACGTGAGCGTCCTACTTGCCAAGCGAGCCCTCCCGCGGTCGCTCGGTGATACGCCGCCACCCGAGGTCGCTGCGGCGCTCGCCCAGCTGCCACGCGCATTTGGGCAGTTGGGACTTGTCAGGGATGACGCGAGTCTCAATATCAAGGCATTGAAGGGCCAGCCGGGCCTGTATCGCTTGCGCGTAGGTGACTGGCGCGCTGTGTTCGTGAAGACTGGCGAGGGCTTTCTGGTGGCAGCAATCGGTCTTCGCAAGGACATCTACGAGCGAGTCGGCCGGATGCGGCTCGCTCGTAAAGGAGAAGGCTTGCGCGTTATCGAGGTCGCGCCGCCCATCGGCGAGGCAGCCAATCCGATCAGCCGCGCGCGAGTACGCGCACGAGCGAGAGCGCCAAAGCTTGTCGAGCAGAATCCGTTGACGCCCTTCAGCGACGCCGAGCTGCGGCGGTTGAATGGCCTCGACGACGAGCTGGTCACGTTTCTGCGGTCACTGCCGCCAAGCATCGACATTGGTGAGGCGTTGAGTACGCGCGTTGCCGACCCGGATCTGGTGGTGCTGCTCACGGACCTGTGGGAACAGCCCGGCCGGCACGTCGACGCGTTCCACGATGGAAGCGCACCAACGACTGCGGATGTCGTCGTCGACGAGGAGGAGTTGGCACGACGAGTGGTCGCACGCGAGAGTGAGACAGAGGTCGTCCTGACTCAGAGCGAGGGACAGATCCGCCGTCTGCTCGATGGGAGCATCGAAGATTGGATGGTCTATTTGCACCCCTCCCAGCGGGCGATCGTCCGCGCTGACTTCAACGGTCCAGCACGCGTGCGCGGAGGGCCGGGAACCGGCAAGACGGTGGTGGCCCTGCATCGCGCGAGGAAGCTTGCGCGCGAGGCACCTCACGCTGAGAGAGTGCTGCTGACCACGTTCCTCCGGACGCTCCCGAAGGTATGGCAAGGCTTGATGGGCACGATGGATCCGCGTGCGCTGGAGCGGCTCGATGTGGTCAACGTCGACGCGCTCGCCATGCGGATCGTGCGAGGGACTTCGGGCGCGGTTTCGATCATGGAGGAGTCGGGCCGCCGCTCGCTGGCAGGATCCCTGCTGAAGCGCCACGGACTTGCAGCAGTGTTCGGCGGCAACGAGAGTCTCCTCCTCGAGGAGTTCGACGCGTTCATCACGGGCCGAGGCACGACCGATCCCGAGACCTACTTCGCGCTTCGCCGGCGCGGCGGGGGTATTCCGCTGTCGCGCGCCGAGCGAGGGCAGGTGTGGGCGGCTTACGAGGAGTACCTACATCAGATCGCGCGGTCGAGACGCATCGACTACGCGACGCTGCGCGTTCGCGCTCTCGAAGCGGTCGAGCAGGGGCACGGCGAGCGGTATGCGGGCGTGATCGTCGACGAGGCGCAGGACATCACCGAGGTCGGGGTCCGGTTGCTGTTCGGTCTCGATGCGAGCCCCGAACACCGCGGATTCATGGCCGTCGGGGACGGCCAGCAGTCGATCTACCCAGGTGGCTTCTCGCTGCGGTCGCTCGGGATCGATGTTCGCGGGCGCGCGCGCGTACTCACAACGAACTGGCGGAACACGTGGAACGTCTGGACAGCCGCGCGGGCCATGATCGAAGGCGAGGCGTTCGACGACCTCGACGAAGACGTCGGGCTGCGCCCGACCGGCGATGAGCCGGAGCCGCTTACGGTTGGCGAGCCGGCCGAGCTCCACGTTCTCCGCAGCCCGGCGGAGGAGCTCGAGCTCCTCGCGGCGCTTGTGGAGGAACGAATCGCGGCCGGTACCGACCCAGGTGACATCGCGATATTGGTCGACGTGAACCGCAAGGGTGACGATACGACCCGAACCCTATCGGCGGCCGGCATCAAGACGACGCCGCTCGAGCGCTACGAGGGCGAGCACGCCGACGGGGTGCTCGTGGGGACGCTGAAGCGCGCCAAAGGGCTTGAGTTCAAGGAAGTGTTCATCCCCGGACTGGCGGCGGCCGAGTGGCCGTCGCGGTGGTTCGTCCCGCCCGACCTGCCTGAGGAGCAGCGCGAGGAGCGGGTCGCGCTGCAGCGCCGGACGCTGTTTGTCGGGATGACCCGTGGCCGGGACCGGCTCACCCTGTTGTCCGGCGGCGCGCCCGCAGCTGCGGTCGCGAACGCAGGCTGGGCAATGGACGTCCGCGAGTACTGACTCACGCGACAGCGACCGCCGGGGTGACGCTCGACGCGATGTCTGCCCGTCCGATCACCTCAAGCACGCTCCGCGCGACCTGTGCGTCATCCTCGAAGCCGTTCGGGTCCTTGAGGTCGTGCGCGTCATCCTCGAGCTCGATGAAGTACTCGACCGCACCCTTGAGCAGAGTGAGCTCGGAGCCTGAATACCGCTCGACGTTCGTCAGCGCGGCGATCAGCGCATCGGCGATGCTCGTGGCCAGCTCGATCTGGAACCGGTGCTTCTGGGCGAGTTGGATCAGCTGGCTGCGGCGCTTTTGCACGACTGCCCGCCGCGCGAGCAGCTCGGAGGCGCTCACGCTCACGCAGAGCCGCTCGAACTGGGCGAACATCGTCGGGGTCAGCGCCGTTCTGACTTGGTCGAACAGCGGTTTCGGGTCCGGCTCGATTGCCACGAACGAGGCGACCAGCAGCTCGTGCTGCGCGCTCACATGGTCCCGGCCGTCAAGCTCGGCGAGGCGCTTTGATCGCTCCTGCGTGATCGACTCGATCATCCGCTGAGCACCCTCGACGTTCTTCTCCCACACGGGCAAGATGCGACGGTCGGCATCCTCAGGCGAGGCTCTAATCCGCTCGAGGATCCGTCGGTTGGCGGCGAGCTTGTCCCGGGCGGCCTGGCCGCGGTAGTCGTAGAGCCGCTCTCGTTTGCCGCGCTCCTCGGCGAGCAGTCGCCCGTTCGTCGCCTCGACCTCGGTTTGGCGTTCAAGCAGCCGGCCCATCGCCGCCCCGTCGGCGATGGCGACCGCCGCGTCGAATCGGGCGTCGCGTGGGGGTAGCTCCGGCTCGTCGGGACCGAACTCCTCGCGCCGGTTCGACATTGAGCGGTCAAGGAGCCACCGTGCGAGCTCCGGGTCCGCCGTGCCGTCCTCGGCCACGAAGACGGGCAGCAGCTCCCGCATCGTCGTCATCCCCTGCAGTTCGATCACGTAGACGAAGAACCAGCCACGCGCGGGGGCGGTCTCCTCGCTGAGCACGACCCGGTAGCTCGTGATGCCGCCGAAGTCCGTGGCGCGGACGTGTTCGACGAGCCCGTCGACGATGGGGTGCCCGAAGGCGAGGAACTCGACCTCCTCGCGCTCGAGCGCAACGGAGAGATCGAAGGTCACGACGCGGTTGCGGTCGATCCGGACCTCATCAGGGAAGACGTGCTCGAACTTGGCTCCCAATCGGAGGAGGAAGACGCCGTCGTGGTCGGGGTCGCGGTCGATCACGACGCCGAGTTTCGACATCGCCCCGAGGACGAAGCTTTTGAGGTGACGTGCGCTGACGCCCTCCAGGCGGTGCAGGAGCGCCGTGACCTCGTCCTTGCGGTAGGAGCGGGTGTCCATGATCAGATCCCCCAGCCGCTTTTCGGCCTGTCGCGCTTGGGCCACCCGCATTTCGAGGCGGTTCTCGAGAGTCGCAAAGGCGCGGCGGGCCTCCGCCTCACCGAGCTGGAAGATCTTGCGCAGGTCGCTCTCGACCTCGCCGAGAATCGGGTCGAGTCCCCCGATCGTCTCCTTGAACACTCCGATCCGAGTTGTGAGGACCTCGACGACGCGCTCCTCGATCGTTCCCTTCGTCGAGAAGTTGAAGATCGTCACCGGATGCTTCTGACCGATGCGGTCGATCCGTCCGATCCGCTGCTCAACCTTCATCGGGTTCCACGGCAGGTCGTAGTTGACGATGATGTGGCAGAACTGGAAGTTGCGGCCCTCGCCGCCGGCTTCGGTGGAGACCAGGAGTTGAGGCCCGGGGTCGTCGCGGAAGCGCGCGACGGCAGCGTCCTTCTCCTGCGGCTTGAGCTGCCCGTGGAACAGGTTCACGGTCCAGGGCCGGCCGATCTGGTCTCGCAGGTAGTCCTGTGTGTCGCGGAACTGGGTGAAGATGATGACCTTTGCCTGCGGATCGTCCTCGACGATCTTGGCCAGGTTCTCGATCAGCTGTGCGGCCTTAGAGTCGAGCTCGATCTCTTCGAGCAACTCGACGATCCGCTCGAGCTCCCGGACTTCCTCCCAGTCGGAGTCCAGGCGTTGGCTGAGCAGCACCTCGAGTGCGTCGGCGGTCGGGCTCTCATCGAGATCGACCTCGTCGAGGATCTCCTCACGCCGGTTGGCGTCAGTCACCGTCTCGAGCCGCTCGATACGACGGATTAGCGAACGCTTGAGCGCATGCGAGCTCGACGCATTGAGCTTCTGGAAGGTCGCCATCAGGAATCCAAGCGCGTTGTTCTGGTCCGCCCGCGAGCGGGCATAGCCCGTTCGCAGGTACCGGTCCATCTCGACGTACGCGCGCGACTCGAGCTCAGTCAGGTCGACCTCCCAGATCGCGGCGGTACGCGGCATGAACCCACCGACGACGCTCTTGCGGTTACGAACCATCACCTGGGACAGGCGATGCTTTCCCTGTAGCTCGGCGATCAGATCCTCTGACGCCCCTTGGGCGCGAGCCTCGATCTCGGCGGCCTCTTGACCGAGCCAACCCTCCGCGTCGGCCAGAGCTTCGTCTCGCTCCGCCTCATGGATCTCCGCGAAGCGCTTGAAGCGCTCCACGGTTGCGTTCAGTCCGCGCAGCTGCTGACGATGCTCGTCGAAGTCATCGAAGGTGGGGAACAGCGCCGGGTCGAGCAGTTCGATCAGTGAGTAGAGCTCGAATGGGTGCAGCTGCATCGGTGTGGCGGTCAGCAAGAGCATCGCCTGGGCACGGGCCAGATCGGGATCGGAGATCTCCTCGACGAGCCGGTAGAGGTTCGTCGGCGAGCTCTTGTTGCGCCCCTGATAGGTCCGACGGGCATGGTGGGCCTCATCGACGATCACCATGTCCCAGCCTGCGCTTGCGATGTCATGGCGCCGAGCGGGGTCCCAGGCCGCGTAGCTCGTCGAGGCGATCACGAGATCCCGCACCGTCCACGGGTTCTCACCGGGGTGCTCGTTGCTCACGAACGCGAGCGAGTCACGGTTGAAGAGTGCGAAGGTCAGGTTGAACTTGGTCTTCAGCTCCTGCTGCCACTGTCCGATGAGCCCGGACGGCGCGAGCACGAGGATCCGCGTCGCTACCGAACGCGCGAGCAGCTCACGGATCAGGAGTCCGGCCTCGATCGTCTTTCCAAGCCCGACCTCGTCGGCGAGGATGAATCGGTGCGGGTAGCTTTCGGCCACTCGGTGAACGACTCCCACTTGGTGGGGCTTGAGCTCGACCCGCGAGTTTCCGAGCGTTGAGAGCTCGTCGTGCTGGTAGGCGAAGATCAGTCGCGTTGCTGCCAGCCGCAGGTTGGTCGACCGCGGGCTGTTCAGCTCGCCGGCGCGCAGCCGCTCGATCGGGTCGGTGATCGCCGCTGGGCGCACGCCGTCCTCCATCACCATCGGCGCCTGCCCGCCGGGCAAGCTGACCTGGTAGAGCACGATGCCGTTGTGAGCTCGCACGCCGCTGATCACCCCGACGGTGTTGGAGGCGAGCACCTTGACGTGCTGTCCTTGCGGCAGTTGCAGGCGCTCGATCACCTCGGATGGCCACACGAACATCTGCTCGCTGCCGCTGTCCAGTCGCACGACGATGCGACGTCCGCCCGCCTCGACACGGAGGACCACCCCGAGGGTCTCGCCGCCGGGCTGGTTCCACCGGATTAGGTTCTTGGCGACGAGTTGATCGTCCATTAGAAGCGGGTCGGCTATCTGACCCCAGACTCTTACAAATTGCAATCTAACGGTGCAACCTGATAGCTGTTCGATTAATGACCGCCGCGATCCGCCACCTCTCTGTTCGAGTGCCGTGGCACGACACCGACTGGACCGGGCGGATCTGCCAGGCCCCAAGCAACAACGGGTCCTGCCTGGCGCTGCCGCGCATCAATGAGGAGCGACTCGATGCGGTCGAGGACGAGCATGCCGGCATGGACTGGGATGAGGTTGGGGCGAAACTCCCACCGTGCGTGCGTGAGCGCGTGGGATTCATGCGCGACCGAGACTTCGCGACCCGGATCACCCACCCGTATGCCTCCCGGCGCTCGCCGCCCCATGAACACCTCAAGCCGCTGATCCTGAAATTCCCCAGCTACTCCGCGCCGTGCGTCCCGTTCCGGTGGATGCGGCGCAAGGAGGCAGAGGAGATCGCCGACCAGGAGGGGATCGACTACCAGCCCGAGCTCGAGGAGCAGGCCGACGAGCTGATCCCATGGGAGTCAGGTTGGATTCAGCACGGGACTAACCAGCTCGCGATGCTGAATGGGTTCTTCGCCGCCGTGCAGCCACCGGCGCTCATGTTCTTCTACGCCAAGCGCGTGCCGCTGACCGAGAAGGAAGGGAGGGTGCTGATCGGAGCGGCACGCGTCACGCACGTCGGCGAGCCGCAGGAATACGGAGGCGAGAACCCACTCGGGACGCTGGCGTGGGAATGCATGGTCCAGCACTCGCTGAGGCCGGACGTTGGCGAGGGGTTCCTGCTGCCCTATCAGCAGGCGCTTGCCGCAGCCGAGCAGGACGAGACGATCGATCCTGAGCAGTTCGTCGCGTTCGCCCCCGACGAAGCGTGGGGCGAGTTCTCGTTCACCTCGGAATGGGTCTCGCACGACTCCGCGATCACCAGCCTCGTCGGCCTCGAACAGGCGCTCCGGGTTGCCGAGGCACATCTGCCAGGACGGCGCACCAAAGACCTGCAATGGGTCAGCGACCAGCTCGGCGCCCTCTGGACGCTGCGCGGCCCCTGCCCGGGACTCGGCGCGGCGCTGCACGCCTTCGGGGTCGATCAGTCGACGCTCGTAGTTCGGAAGCTCGAGCCGCTGATCCCCGAGAACGGCGATCCGTGGGAGATCGTCGCGAGCGCGATGGAGGACCCACACTCGGTTTTGCCCGGCCTGCAGCAGTACCTCGGGATCAATCTGCGCAAGAAGTGGAAAGTCCTCGACGATCAGCGACGTGCCCTCCTGAAACTCGTCTCCCGGTTCGCGCTCACGTCGGAGCAGGCCGAGCGCTGGTATCAGCCCGACCTCCGCCAGGACGCCGGGATCGACTGCTCCGACGGCGAGATCCTTGCCAACCCGTACCTGCTCTACGAGGGCGATCGCTACGCCCAGGAGCCGATCTCCGTTCGCACGATCGACCATGGCGCGTTCCCCGCAGACATCGTGCGCGATGCGCATCCGCTCCCGAGCCCGAGCGGGATGCAGGACGCACTCGACGTGCGACGCGCCCGCGCGCTGATGATCACCCAGCTCGAGCTCGCGTCAACCACCGGCGACACGCTGCTGCCGGCCAACCGCGTCACCCAGCGCATCCGCGAGTTCGAGCTCGATCCGCCGTGCCGAATCGACCAGGACCAGCTTCTCGTCTACGGCGACGCCCTGCAGCCGGTGATCGCCGAGTCGGTGCTGGCTGACGGCAACAAGGCCTTCCAACTCGACCGGCTACGCGAGACCAAGCAGGTCATCCAACGGTTCGTCGAGCGCCGCCAGACGGCCAGCCGCCACGAGGGAGAGATCCCATGGCGGCCGCGACTGGATGCCGCGCTTGGCGGCGAGATCGAAGGTGAGGATCCCGACGAGGAGCTCGCCCGGACCGAGAAGGTCGCCGCGCTCGCGGAGCTCTACGCCAGTCGGTTCGCGGTCCTTATTGGGCCGGCCGGTACTGGCAAGACCACCCTATTGAAGGTCCTCTGCGACGAGCCGTCGCTCGAGGGCGGGAACATCCTGTTGCTCGCCCCGACCGGCAAGGCCCGTGTCCGGCTCGCCAGCGCGCTCAAGCGTGACGCCTTCACGATCGCCCAGTTCCTTCTGCCAAGCGGCAGATACGAGCCGGAGACCGGGCGCTACCGCATCTCCTTGGCCGCTCCCGTGGACGGCTACCGAACCGTGATCATCGACGAGGCCAGCATGCTGACCGAGGATCAGCTTGCGGCTGTGATCGACGGCGTCAAGGGAGTCGGCCGGTTCATCCTCGTTGGCGACCCCCGCCAGCTCCCACCGATCGGTGCCGGCAGGCCGTTCGTCGACATCGTCAGCCGGCTACGGCCCGACGAGCTCGACGCCACGTTCCCTCGCCGAGCACCCGGCTGCGGCGAGCTGACAGTGCCACGCCGGCCAACGCAGCTTGCCGGGGTTGAGACCCACCACGCCGAGCATCGCGCCGACCTGATGCTCGCCGAATGGTTTGGGGGGCGCGATCCGAGCCCAGGCGCCGACGTCATCTGGGATCAGCTCCGGGGGCGGAAGATCGATGAGACGCTGCAGGTGATCCGGTGGGACGGCCCAGTCGACCTCCGAGAGAAACTCCTCGGTGTTCTCGTCGAAGACCTTGGGCTCGTCTCTATCGAGGACACGATCGGGTTCGAACGAGCGTGCGGCGGCTCTGAATACGAGGGGCACATGTACTTCTGGCGGGCCCGGAACGGTGAGCCGGGCGCCGCAAAGGAGATTGAGGAGTGGCAAATCCTCTCACCGGTGCGCGCCCATGCCCACGGCGTCCGTGATCTCAACCGCTTTCTGCAGCGCCAATACCGGAGCGGGACAATCGAGCGGGCCAAGGAGCAATCGTTCTACCGCAAGATTCCCCGGCCGCTCGGGCCCGAGGAGATCGTCTACGGCGACAAGGTGATCTCGGTCGTCAACGAGAGTTGGCGCAACGTCTTCCCAAAGGAGGACGCGCTGCGCTACATCGCCAATGGCGACATCGGGGTCGTCGTCGGTCAGTACAAGCGCAAGGCGATGAAGGGCCTCCCATGGAAAGGAGAGGTCGAGTTCGCCGGGCAGGAAGGCTTCGTCTACGACTACCGCCCCGGCGACTTCGGCGACGAGGGCTCCCCGCCGCTCGAGCTCGCCTATGCGCTCACGGTGCATAAGGCGCAAGGCAGCGAGTTCGGGCGCACGATCGTGGTGATCCCGAACCCGTGCCGGATCCTCACGCGAGAGCTCCTCTACACGGCGCTGACGCGGCAGAAGGAGCGGGTCACGCTGCTCTACCAAGGGGACCCCGCGGAGCTCAAGAGCTACGCCCAGCCAGACCGATCGGAGACCGCGACCAGACTGACCAACCTGTTCGCCGAGCCAGACCTGATTCAGACCTCGCCCGGGATATTCCTCGAGAAAGGCCTGATCCATACGACGAGTCGCGGCGATGTCGTGCGCTCAAAGTCCGAGGTCCTCATCGCCGAGCTGCTCAACGCGCGCAACATCGAATATGCCTATGAGCGACGGCTCACCTTCGACGACGGCAGCTTCCGGTACCCCGACTTCACGATCGAAGACGACGACCTCGGCCGGATCATCTACTGGGAGCACCTCGGCATGCTCAACGACTCTGTGTACGCGAAACGGTGGCAGGCCAAGCGCAAGTGGTACGCCAACCACGGCGTCGTCGAGCACCCCTCATCGGGCAAAGAGATCCTCGTCTGCACCGAGGACGACGCAGTGGGCGGCATCAACACCCAGCGGATCGCGCACCTGATCGACGAGCTCTTCGGATGACCAGCCAGCGACCACCGCCAAAGCGAGGATGAGGGGATGCCATACCTCATCTACGTCGGCCCAAACCGAGCGAACCAGAGTGGCACCAGCGCGAAGGGCTATTGGATCTTCCGTCGCGGCGTCGTCGTCGTTGCGCGGTGGGGCCCGGTTGACGTTCGTGGTGCCCGCGGCGGCACGTACCGGTGGCGCTACTACAGGGAGAAGCAATGGAGCGAGTCAAGCCCTGCCGCCGCGACTGAGCGCATCGACGGACGCCTGCGCGAAGCGCTCTCCGAGGGCTACAAGCGACTCCCAGCCGGCCGGAGGATCGTCTAACCGCACGGCGGCAGGGATGCGACAGAAAGATGCGAGCAGCGGCTCGCGGGGGCCTCGCACTGGCTCGTCGGGGCTTGAACCCGACGAGCCGCATCGCACCGTCCGAGCGATCCCGCTTAGGGAACGGACTCGTGCCGACGCTCTGGGTGCGGATCACTCCATCACGGGGGGCGGCGTCGGCGGGTCACAGGCGATCCGCCGTGATCGAAATGTCGCCTCATCCTGTCCGGCCGGCCCACGGCGGGCGATCACCTTCGTGGCTAAGGGCCGGAGGGCGGAGCGCCCTGCTAGCCCAAGACCGCGAACGCCGCCCATGCCCTTGGGGTGGCGTTCAGGATCTCAAGCTGGGCCGCTCGCAGAGCCTCGTGCGGGGCCATGCCCCTGACCAGGTTGCGGTTGAACTGTGTCATGAGGTTTGCAGTTGGACGATCATCAACCTGCCAGTATGAGAACGTGACCTCGACAGCTCCGGCCATCAAGAAAGCGCGCGCGAGCGACATCGTGCCCTCTCCGTCGGTAGAGGGGCCGAGGCCGGTCTCACAGGCGCTCAGCACTACGAGGTCGGCCTCGATCGTCTGCCGGGCGATCTCGCCTGCAGTCAGGCGCTCCGCACGCCCAGGCCCTAGTACAAGAGCCGAAGCGGCAGGATAGCGGTCGTTAGCCATGCTGTGACTAGCAACATGGAGCAGGCGCAACGGTTCGCGCGTTGCTAGGTCGAGAACGGTCGCCTTCGTGACCTCTTTACCGGTAAGCGATTGCACCTTGGTGGTGTCGGCCCACAAAGCGCTTACCGCCTCAGCCTCATCACGAGCCGCCTTGAGCGGCGTAAAGCCGTCCACTGCTGTGGTGTGTTCGTCGAGTGGTGCGGCCAAGACCACGACGGCGTCGCCCGTCGGCCCCAACCGCGGCCGAAGCGCCACGCTGGCCGATGGGATCATGCGGATTGTCCATCGATGGACGAGCGGCTTCAGTCGCATCCAATTACGCCGGCGGGCCCGACCGCGTAAGAAAGCGCCGAAGGCTGCCAACAGCTCGGTATCTTTGCCATCAGCTGACAACATCAGGTGCTCTGGCTCGACTTCGGGCAGCATTGCGAACGGCACGGCATCGAGGGGCCCATCGGGGGCAATCCAGAGTTCAGACCCGTCCAGTTCGGCGGCCACCGGTGCGATGAGGAGTTGATGCAGCGCGTGTGCTGCCGGCGCTGGATCGCCGTTACTCTCGAGGGCATCACGTAACTTCCGCGCGCCGTCCGCGACGTCGAAGCGCGGACCGAGCGTGGCTGCGGTGGCATGCTCTTGTGTCACACAGAGGACCATCGCCGGCTTCGATGTGGGCACGACATACTCTAGTAACACCGCGCCGCGCGCGCTCAGCACGGCCTGAACCTCGGCGAGGCTAACGGTCGCCGATCGTTGCTCCACGACGGCGTCTAGCAGCGTGCGGGTCTTCGACAGCTCGGCGTGTTGGAACGCCGCCTCAAGGTCGCCGGCTTCGGCGTGCCAGTACGCAAGCACGCGATGTGCTTCGACCGTGTCTGCGAAGAAAGCGCGTCGCAGGTCTTCTTCGTCGATCGCCCCGCGCCAGCGCTCTACGATCGCGCAGGCTGCCTTTAGGTCTTCTATCGCCTCTCCGCGAAGGCCCATGCGGTCCAGTAGCTTTGCTCGGGCCACCAGCGCTGAATGCTCCTCGCCCTCTATACGAGCCGAACGGCTCCGGAGGACTGCCGAGTCAAGCGTGTCCCGCGCCGCCGGTAAGTCTTCGGCGCCCACCTGCGCCTCGGCGAACCCGAGCATTGCGCGAACGGCCGGGCGGTCGTATCCCGGCCGGTCGCAGAGCTCGAGCGCGCGCCCGCGAACCGCCAGCCGCCACGACGCATCCGCATCGCTCTCCAGCTCGGAAAGCGCGAGCAGCACCTGTCCCTCTAGTGGGGTGCCCGACAGGCGTTCCCTACTAATTTCCGACGCCTCGGCCAGCGCATCAAACGCCGCCTTCTCATTGCCGAGCGTCGATTCGAGGCCGCTCTTTGTGCATAGCGAGATCACGAGACAGGCTGGGTCGTCAGCCTTTCGCAGGAGGTCGAGCGCGTGGTCGAGCGTGTTGCGCGCTGCAATGGCGTCACCGGCATAGGACAGAAGCGTGGCCACGTTGTTCGCCGACGTTGCTTCCAGCAGCGGATCGCCAGCTTGGGCCGCGGACACCCAGGCTTCCTCGGCTACTTGGAGCGCCTCGCCGAGTCGGCCTTCATCGCGGAGCGCGAACGCGCTGCGCCACAGCGCCGGGACTCGAGCGGACGCCATACTCGACTCGTCGTAGGCGACTTCGACGGCCCGCACGAGACGCGTCGCGTCGAGCCGTCCCCCGCGTTCTGCCTCTACAAACTCAAGCAAGACTGTCACCTTCGCCGCCTCAACCCGCTGATCGGTTCCAACGTAGAGCGCGTGCAGTCCTCTGTAGCCAACGATGGCCTCCTCTAAGAGGCCTTCCTCGCGCGCTACGAATGCGCGAGCCTTGAGCGCGCCCTCTTCGTCTCGCAGATTCCCAGTTCGTCGTGCCTGCGCGAGCGCCTCGTCGTACGCGGTGAGCGCGCCCTTGACATCCCCACATGCTCTCCGCGCGTCCGCGAGATTCAGTAGCACGTCCCCCTGCTGCGGGTGCGGCCCAACGCGCGCAGTCAGCGCAATGGCCTCCTCATACGCCTCGCACGCCCGCCTAGGCAGGCTACTGCGCAGACAGCAGATACCGAGATCGAGCAGTCGGTCGCGGAGTTGCGGCTCATCGCCAAGGAGCCGGTGGATCTGAACGACCTGTTCTAGCTTTGGGATGGCGGCTGCGTACGCTTCAGGGTCGTGTCCCACGACGATATTGTCGCGCTGTTCGAGCCCGTGCCCGACGGCTCGCGGCCCGATTCAGCGCTCGACATCCTCGCCGATCGGATGGCCCGGATCGCGGATGACATACACCGTAGCTCAGGGGCGGTGTCGTGGAGACTGGCGGGCGCCGAGCACACGGCGTGCGCGACATCGAATCGCCTCGCTGCCAGCACCGTGCTCGCCGAGGACTGCAGCCTTGGAATGCGTGAGTGCGAACAAACACTCGGCGCCGCCAACCGGTACCTCACGCTGACCCGCTGGCTCGTCGACCTCGACCAGCGCGCAATCGTCGCGCGAAGCGAGATCGAGCTGACGGCGAGCACTTGGCCGTGGGCCACGCGCGCATTCGCGATTGCATGTGCTGTTCACGCCGGCTTCGGTGCCGGAGTCGGCGGCCGGATCCTGGCGCATTGCAAGCCCGGGAAGGTCCACGTCGACGAGCCTAGCGGCGATCGTCTCCTGAGAAGCATCCAACGGCAGCTGCCAGAGATCGACTTGCCCTACTCGGAACTCGACGCCGCAGCCGACGCTCTCCGCGAGGAGGGTTCGGGCTTACCCGTCCGCACCGGTGAGCGCCTGCACGTCCCTCTCGGTGCCGACACCTATGGAGCGACGCTAGAGCTCCGGCTTGACGAGGACCATCCTGCTCTCGGTGTGGGGCTACTCGTCCTGTCATCCGTACCGGGCAGCGGCGACCCAACTGTCGATCACCGACTAGCCGCGGCGCTGAACCGAGCCGACGACGCCGGACTAGGCCCGTGGGTCGTCGCGGACAACGGCTTGGAGCACGCAACGTTCCTCCCCGCTAGGCTGCTAGACGACGCGACGCAGCGGCCGGCTGTCCTTGCCGCCCTCGCACTCGCCGAGTTGCGTCGCGTTCGCCGCCTGACTGGGGGCCTTCGAGGCTGATCCTGTAAGCGTCGGGCACCAGCCGGTCGGCAGCAGCTGGAACGTCGAGACGTTGATCCGCATGGGTCGGCGGGTATGCGCGGGTCGGGCACCTTCCCTGTGTCCGGTCGCCGGTTCGAGTTCGGGGCCGTGGCTGGCCCGACACCGCACGGCTCATCGGGTCCTCAACCCGACTGCAAGACGGGTCGGCTGTCCTCCATCGCCGTGGCGGTCGAAGCCGCGAGCGGGTATCGGTCGGTTCGCTGACCGTGCGTGTCCTCGCTGCCGCGCTAGGTCGAGGCGCTGGTCAGCTGACCAGCTCGAGCCGGAGGCGGCGCTTCGACCATTCCCATCTTCAAACGACGCCCTGCCGACGGGCCGCCGCCGCGCGCGACCCACGCCTCGCTCTTCGGGTCTGGTGACCTGTGCCACAACCACGCTAGAACCACTCGATCTGCGCCGCGAGCTCGGCGGCGCCCAACTCGATCAGGCCGCTCCGCTCTAGGTGGTGGTACTCGCCGGCTTCGAGGCCCAGCCAACTGACCGTCCGCGTGCCCGGATCGACGATTAGCATCTCCTGGATGCCGTGGGCGGCGTAGAAGGGAAGCTTCTCCCACGACTCATCGCCCGGGGAGACGACCTCAATCACCACCGCTGCGGTGGCGTAGTACACGCGGTCGCTCGCGTCCCGGTCGAGGCCGCCGTCGGGCACCCGGTAGTCGCCCTCCTCTCCCAGATTGAACCGGCCGCGCATTCTCAGCCCCGCCCGCTGCGCCAGCGGCCTGAGGATTGCGTGCAGTGGCTCTCGACGGCGCCGTGCCGGCCCGAGGGTGTGGGGTTCACGTGGAGCACGCCCTCCCACACCTCGTCGAACAGGTCCTGGCCCAGCCGCCGGCGCCGCTCGAGCAGCGCGGCGAACTCCGCGGGCGGCCGGTCGCGTACCAGGGTCGGCATCACGTCTAGGCTAATGCCGTTCCGGTCGGGCATTTCCATTGCTCACGGCTCGCGTAATCCCGTCAGCAGACGGCCAGAACCCCGCTCACGGACGACTGTGCCATACCTTCCCCGGCGAGAACAGGCGACCGCAGCAGCGGCCGGCGCTCAGCGCTCGACTGATTCAACGATCGGCCCCAGGAACAAGAAGCCAGCGGTTTTAGCCGTTGACCCCAATTGGATCCAAGCGATCCCCGCTACTGAGGATCCATTCCTACGAGCTGCGCCGGCCGAGCACGTTCTTCTCCTTGACCCTGCGGAGTCCTGCCGGCGCGGGGCTTCCAGGCTCCGTCCATATACCTAATCGATGTATTGGTTTGCGCTCCTGCTGGCGGTCCGCAGCCGGCCCCCAGGGCGCTCCCAAGCCCCACCAACTCACCGAGGGAAATTTGATGGCCACGCCACGCGACGTTCTCCCTCAGCTGCCGCGGAAGGCCGCGGATATGCTGACGCCCGGCCACCACGACTATCGAGTTAGGCCATGAGTGCCGACCAAACGTCGGTCAACGTTCTCGCCGAACTCGGGATCCTTGAGCCACAGGAGGTGGCGGTGCTTCTGAAGCTTCGCTACTCGACGGTGCTCGATCTCAGCAGGCGCGAGATCCTGCCGGCATTCAAGATCGGCAAACATTGGCGCTATCGACGCTCCGACCTTGAGGAGTGGATGGCGGCGCGACGGCGCGCGGCTTGACCCTCTGCTCGCGATCGCGGGGACCGGAGCATGTCGGCAGCTGTTGCTGACTCCCGAGACGGGCCGCGGCCGTTGGCCCCGTAGCGCGCGGATGCGCGGAGTGGGCCTTCGGGTGCCGAACCCGAAGAGCCGTCGCTCCTGCAGGCGCCCCGCGGCGCGGCGGCGAACGCCGGTCACGGCTCGCGAATGGGTGCACCCGCATCCAAGGATGCTTCGGGACCGATCTCACGGCAGCCACGATACTGGCGGCGCGTCTTGTGCCCAACGGAACTGTTGGGTAGAATCTCTGCATGGCAACGCCCAAGAACCCGACCAGCCGATCCAACGGAAGCCGCGCCGCGACTCGTTCGCGGTCGAGTCGTTCCGGATCCACCGCAAGCCGGTCGACGAGCCGCTCGGCGAGCGGACGCGTGCCGTCAACGCGCGCATCGACCGGACGCGCCACTCGATCTGCAGGGCGAGCCAGTCCATCTCCCGCGCGGAAGCTCTCAAGCAGCGCCGTCAATACTGGGTCTCCTGCGACCACCGCCGAGCCGGTGTGGGGTCCTGCCGGACGTACCACGTTCTTGCTCAAAACGCTCGCCGGCGTGACAGAACTTGCTCGACTCCTCGGAGTCGCAAAGAGCCAGCCAACCCGCTGGAAGCAGGGCACAGAGAAACCTAGTCCCCAGGTCGCTCGACGGCTAGTAGACCTTGAGCATGTTTGGGTTCGTGCGCTTCAACTCTGGGAGCCGGACACCGCTCGCATTTGGCTCGAGTCTCCGAACGCGTTTCTCGATCACGCCCGCCCCATCGACGTACTCCAGTTGCGCGGTGCGAGTGAAGTGCTCGACGCTCTAGATGCCGCGTACAGCGGGGTCTACGCGTAGCGGATGCTCCTGTACCGGGTCTTCCCGTACCTACCTAGTGCGTCAACGGGAGAGTCGGGACACCCACAATATCTACACAAGCCGCAGGGCATGGGCCGGCTCGACAATCCCGCCGACTACGACTGCTGGTATTTGGCGGCGGACGCCCCTGGCGCTGTCGGCGAGACGTTCGGCGACCTCGACGTCTGGACTTCGGGCATGTTCTCGTTCCCGGCGTTGGCAGGCGCGGATCGAGCACTCGGCACGTACAAGATTCCTGACGCAACCCCAATCCTCGATCTTGACGACGCCCGTAACCTCCTAGACCGCGGCCTGCGACCAACCCAAGTGATCGAGCGCAACCGGCCCGCGACGCAGGGCTGGGCGCTGAGGATCTTCAACGAACGAACGAGGACCGGCTCACGTAAGTGGAACGGCGTTCGATGGTGGTCCTATCACCGCCCTCAATGGCGCATCTACGGGCTATGGGAGCTGACGCCGGAATGCGTCGCGGTCGATGCGCTCGCGCTCGACCATCCCGCGGTTGTCGATGCGGCTCGAGTTCTGTCGAAGCGACGTCATTAGCTACGCGGATGGCGTCTCGGCACGTCCACGGTCGGCTGCCGTGATCCAATTTTGCCCTGCGCCGTCCATGCCACGCAGACCGCCGACGCGGCGGCAGGGCCTTCGGGTTGCCGACCCGAAGAGTCCAGGACCGGCTTCGGTGGCCTGGAGCTGTTGGTCGCCGAACGAATATCAAGCTCTCGCCGCCGCGCCGCCTTTTGTATACGCGCCGACGGCTGTCGCTGAGGCTGCTCGCGCGGCTGCCTTCGTCCGATTCCGGTCGCGCTCCGGCGCGAGGTCGATGCCGCCGGCGCTGCTGCTTCCGTGGCGAGGCACACTCGTGCAGACGGCTCTCGGCGAGCGCGTCGCCGCATCGCCGGTACACCGTTGGCCACAATGTGATCGGGGTTGGCGACCAGCTTGCGCTGGCGGCCCTTGTGCCCGAACTGCCCGCCCTGGTTCTTACCCGACGATCGCTGCTTGGATCGCTGCTCGCGCACCTTACGAGAATCGCGCAACGGTGGCAAGCTGCTGCTGTTCGAGTTACGGCCGATCAACCGCTTCAACTCCTCAAGCTCAGCTTCCAGCGCAGTGATCCGCTCGGCCTGGGCCGCCAGCACCGCGGCGACCGCGTCCGATCCCGCACGGTAGATCGCATCCATCCCAGCTCGCCGCACAAACGCAAGATTCCCAGCAACTCGCAGGAATCCTGCGCACTCACCCGACCACCCCCTGGACGCCTACGACTTTCTAAACGGGCGGTCAGCAGTGAACGTTTACCAATTTCACCGTAACCGTAGCGCCAACCTCCAACTCCCAGGACGATAAGCGCCTTCTGGACAACGGCGGCGTAGTTCCGGTTCGTGACTAAGCTAAGTCGCCCAGACCGATCTTATCGATAAGGCAACCGTTTCGTTCTGGAGCAAGCGCCAGAAAAGCTACAGTCCGCGTAGTACACCTGTCTCGTCGGGTGCCCCGATACGAGATAGGCTCCGCCTGGGTATGACTGTCTCAGCCGATATGGATTGACGCATTCACCGCCCCCAGCGTCGCCGGACTGGCAAATAAACCTCATGCCGCCGAACTTGACGACGGCTGTAGGAATCATCATCTGCTTGTCAGGAAGGTGACTTCCCCTGGACTCCAGAAGCTGATGTGTGGCCGCGCAGGACACACGCCACTCATAGACGGCATACGTGCCTCGCGTGTCGAGCGGTCCGCCAGGAAGGATCCGGTGCGCATAGCCGCATCGTTTGAACGTGATCATCTTCGTCCCGGCGGCGCTTGCGAAGCTACTACCAAGTGAGGCGACAATGAGAAAAACTGTTAGGACCCAGATGAGTCGGGACCTTACGCACGTCTGTTATCCAGCCTGTGTGGATCCTGACAACGACAGATCGGCGTGAAGCGTTTTTGGGCACCCGACGGAGCAATGCGCAACCCAAACCGCTCTGGTTATTGCGCGGTACGCTCGCTTGGGCTGAAGTGGGTAAGTAGCCACGTCGTACCCATATCCGCCGCCCTCTGCCCACCAAGCGTTTCCAACCTTGACAGCCAACCAGTGGCGCGCCTGTTGCTTATTCGGTGGTGCCTTATGCGTTTTGGTGGCGGAATACAGCACACGGAGTACCTTTTTGGCCTTGTCACACGACATGTGCCACGGGTATATTGCGTATGCGCCAGAGTAAAAGTAGCCGCACCGTGTGAGCGTCACGTTTGTTAGCGGCGTCGTCGCGGCTCCGGGCGAGGCTGTCAAGGCTGCGGCTACAAGCGACACACAGAACGCCAGAACCAGAATGCGCAAGCTGACTCTGCGTCGCTGGCTCGTTGGCATCGAGGCTTGTCCTGGCTGTCCGCGCACCGCGCCAATTTAGCACTTGTGACCGAGCACCGGCGGACCGCCGAGATGCCTGCTTCGGCCCGCGCAGGACGGCCACCACGCCGGCTTCGCTCGATGCCGCGTGAACCACCAGCGCCAGGTGTGGGAGATGGCCGACGACGACTTTGCCGGGCCGAGAGGGCGCATGGCGGCGATCGGATTTAAGGAGAGCGCTAGTCGGGCAATGCCGGCGTCGCACAACCGCGATGCCACGAAAGGAGCGGCGCGATCCGGGCGACCGGTGTAGGCGTAATCCAGCAGCGCATGCGTTGTCCGTCGCCCTCATCGGGTTCACAACCCGACGAGCTGGCTCCCCGCTGGAACCGCCGGCTGACGCGCCACCCATACGTAAATGTGACCTCATTGGAGGGGAGCTCAGCGCGTAGACGCGGTCAGGTGGCGACCGTTGCTCATCCGCATCTGGAGCCTTCGGAGTTCCTCGCGCGCCAGTCCGCCGCTGGCTGGCGGATGGCGGTCGAGCTCATCGAGGGAGAGGCCATCGTGATGCCGCCTTCCGGCGCAGCCGCCTCCTCGGTCCAGGGAGAGCTGTTCTTCGCTCAACGCAGCTGGCAGAAGGAAGCACCGGATCGTGGCCTCCTCCTCCAAGATGTCTTTGTCGAGGTCCCTGGCCGTCAGTTCCTCGCGCCCGATATCGCATGGTGGTCCGATGCCCGCCGGCCAGCGATCAACCCGGGAGCGATTGACGTCGTGCCCGACCTTGTCATCGAGGTCCTCTCACGCGGCGACGCGGGTCAACGGCCTTGGGGTCAAACACAAGCACTACCTCGAATCCGGCGCTCAGGAGCTTTGCTAGCCGATCCCTCGGAGACGGTGCTCACTCGCGCGCGACCGTCGGCACGAGACTAGGTATGCGTTCAGCGACCTCTGCGGATCGAACTCCTCGTCGGCTTCGCAATCGAACTCTCCCCCGTCTTTCGTCCCGCCTAGCCGCGCGGACCTATCGTCCACCGCTCTCCTCCTCCTTCCACGAAGGCGACAACTTCGTTCGACCCGCCATGCTGCCTGCTGCTGCGGTCGCGCCGTGGTGTGGAAGCGGCCCGGGAAGGTCTGGCATCCGGCGAGTCAGCGGGGTCGGTAGACGTCTCGGCGGTGTTCGACGCGCAGGACGATGACCTCGCGGGCGTCCTCGTGGATGCGGTAAATGATGCGGTAGGTGCCGCGGCGGGCTGACCAGATGCCGGTGAGTTCCCCACGGAGCGGCTTGCCGACGCGGCGCGGATCAGCGATCAGGCCGCCGGTGAGAAACTCGATCACCGCGCCGGCGACCGGCTCCGGGAGCTGGTCGGAGAGCGCGCGGACGGCGGGTGGCGTGAGGACGAGCTCGTAGTGGGCGGCCTCGCTCACTGCCGAAGGCGACGGACCGCGTCCGCGCCGCGGATGACATCGCCGCGAGCGTAAGCGGCGTCGGCCTCGCGAATATCGGCTAGCGCGTGGGGGTCGCTGAGCACGGACACCGTTTCTTCCAGCTCGGCCAGGTCGGCGGCACTGATCAGGACGGCAGCGTCACGGCCATTGCGCGTGATCACCACACGGTCGTGCTCGCGTTCGACGCGATCGACCAGCTCAGAGAGGTGGTCGCGTACCGATCGCAGCGGCTCAGTCGTCATGGGCCACAATTGTGGCGCCTCCCGCGGTGCGTGTCAAGCCGTCTCGAGCTTCGGCGTGCGTCCAGGCACTGCAGCAGAAGCCGGACGGGACATGAACGCGGCACTCTGGCCGAGCGCGGTTGGTACCAGGTGCAGGCGAGCTCGCCTGTCGCCATGAGCGGTGCTTCGCGCGCAACCGAACGATCACTGCGCTTGAGCACGCGCGGGCGTTGCGCGAGCGCCGAGGCGCGCGCAGCGACACCGAAGTGCTCGTCGAGCAGCGGCCGCTGTCGGTCTATGACGAGCTGATCGCATGAGCCGCTCAAGCTCGGAGCTGACGCATCTGTTCCGGGCGATGAAAGCGCCGGCGGCGGCCCGGGCGTTGCCGAAGCTGGCCGAGCGTGCCCGCCAAGAGGAATGGAGCTATGAGCGCTTCGCCGAGGCGCTGCTCTCAACCGAGCTGTCCTCCCGCGAGTCCTCTGGCGGCCGGTTGCGGATCCGTGCCGCGCGGTTCCCGGCGCACAAGACGCTTGAGGAGTTCGACTTCACCTTCCAGCGCTCAGTGCGAAAGCAGGTGATCGAGCATCTAGGGCAACTCGACTTCTTGCACGCCAAACAGAACGTGATCCTCCTGGGCCCGCCGGGCACGGGAAAGACGCACATCTCGATCGCGTTGGGGATCCGCGCCTGCCTGGCCGGCCAGCGCGTGATCTTCAAGACCGCGACCGAATGGGTCGCCTTCTTGGCCGACGCCCAACGCCAAGGTCGCCTCGACCAGGAGCTTGACCGGCTCGAGCGGATCCCGCTGCTCATCTGCGATGAGGTGGGCTATATCCCGTTCGACCCGCAGGCCGCGAGCCTGATGTTCATGCTCGTCTCCCGCCGCTATGAACGCCGCAGCTTGATCGTCACCAGCAACAAGCCGTTCAGCGCCTGGGGCGAGATCTTCGGCGACGACATGGCCGCCACCGCGATGGTCGACCGGCTCATCCACCACGCGGAGATCCTCTCGCTCAAAGGCGACAGCTACCGCCTCAAAGACCGCGACCTCGGACTCCGCCCCGGCCGCCAGACCGCCGAACTTGCCTGACCGATCACCCTCGGCGACCCCGCCGAGGGCCGCAGAACGCCTCACAACGCGCCAATCCCCGGCGGCGCCCCCAGCCAGAGGCGTTAAAGCGCCCATCGCCGCTCAGGCCTCGCCCCTCGGGGCTCGGCCTTCGCGACGACGGGCGCTTTGGCCCACACCCAAGAGGGGTCAATTCTCGGCCGGCGCCAACAACAGGGGGTGCATTTTCGACCGGCGGCAAGGGGTGCGCTTTCGCCCGGCCTTGACAAGCGTCACTGCAGTTCTTTGGTCCGCGAGCAAAAGGTTCCTAGAATCGCGAGGCTGAGGTCGCAGAGCGCTGCGGCCGCCAAGGCCACTGCTAACGCTGCTACCGCTCCGCCGACTCGACTCAACGATGTCGTCACATTCCGGAAAGCGGCCTTCACCGGTCAGGTCCCAAAGCACCGGACAGCACTCGCGGCTGAACGGAAGCAGGTGCTGCGCCGCCAGCGCGCAGTGTGCGCCCGAGCGCTCGGACGGCCGGTTGGCCGCCGGTCCAGCCCCACTGCTCCGTGCGCGAAAAGGAAGCGCCGACATCGCGAGCGCTACGCTGCCTCCCTCGGCCACTTCGGGTCTGGAGCCCGACGCGCCTGCTATTGGCGCCGCTGTAGCGGCGCCGCCTTACGGTGAGCCCGATTGCAATGGCCGACGATTTGGCTCTCGCGCCCACCTTCGGCCCCTCGCACCGGGCTGACGCGACCTCACTCCAGCCGGCGCGATCGGACGGTGGCCAAAGGGATCGCCGGCCTCGGGGCCCAGCGTCGACGAATGGAGTCGTAGGCCGCGGAGGCCCGTCAGCGACCGTAGTTGGCGCTTACATCACGGTCGCAAGGTAGCCGTCTGGATCCAAGTCGTTCGGGCTCCGACCAAAGTAGTGCGCATGGGTGTGGCGAATTGTCTCTGCAGAGTCAGCTCCAATGAGAACGACCTCGAACCC
Source organism: uncultured Solirubrobacterales bacterium (assembly GCA_963818675.1). GTDB lineage: Bacteria > Actinomycetota > Thermoleophilia > Solirubrobacterales > Solirubrobacteraceae > Palsa-465. Next base: position 2,610,528 of record CAWFTE010000002.1, on the reverse strand, counting down.
ATTTTCGAACCGGTACCGGCGCTCGAACTCGCCATATCGCTCCGCGGCCGCTTCTGCGTCGGTACCCAGATTCACCCAGTTGACAAACCGCCCCTCTCGCCAGTTGTAGATGATCAGCCAATTGTTCGCGCGAGACGAGAGACGAAGCGCATCGATCGATGCTGTCTCCACAGGTCCAGAATCTGCGGGAAGGTACTGCCGGAGTTGCGCATAACCCTGACGGAGCCGCGAGCGCATGCTCGGTGATACATCGTCGCCCGAATCGACTCGTGCGAGGGCATCTGATGCGAGCCGGAAGAAGGCCAAGATTTCGCTCGGTCCTTCGCCAGCCTTCAACGCGAACCCGGCCCGCTCGCCGGCGCGCTCAACCGCCTCCGCCCAAGCGTGCTGCAAGCGCGTGCGCAGTTGCACCTCAACCACACGACCCTCGCGTAGCAGTTTTAGGTGGACAGCACGGTAGCCGGTGTCTGGACGGCCATCGATCCGGTAGTCGTCGACGTCCTTGACCACGTAGTAGGGCGCCGCTCGCCGGGTGATCCTGGAATAGGCTGCTTCGACCGCATCCGGGTCAGCCAGTAGGACCCGGCACCCAGCGATGTCTTGCATCTGGGAGAGCCGCGTGCTGGAGCGCATCAGCTTCGACACTATCTGCGGTTTGCGCTTGAGCCGTTGCGCCACTCTTCCAGCGACTGATGAGGAAGCCAGCCTGCCCTTCACCGAGTCCGCCACCCACTCCATTGCGTCCGCGTGCAGTAGTCGCCAGGCGTCTACTACGTCGGCTGCGTCGCGTGGCTCAGGTAGGCCGTCACGGGCTGCCTGGATAAGGGATCGGCCGGCGGCGTCAATTCGGCTCTTCGAGATGGCAGTAGGCTCTAGTGGGACGTTGCGCGCGAACACCCTGTCATCTTAGAAAGGCTGACTTCGCTGCTAACAGCGCTCCGGCCACGGACGTCGGCGAACGGCCATTCGGACGCTCCCCGATCGAGCACGGCGGCGTGGCCAACTGGTCTAACGTTCCTACGGCGGGCACGGGCACCACCGGTGGTCCCGCGGAGTGACGCCCCGACGAGCCGTCGCAAAACCCGTCGCGCGACGTCGGCCGGCAGAAGCCATGGTCCACGGCCATGGCCATCGTGAGATTGGCGTACCTGCAACGCCGAGATGCCACGACTAGACCCGAATCACCGTAGGGACTTCCGGTATGCGATAAATCGATGTCAACTCGTCGCTCTCGACCAGCCTGTACTTCTTGAGGCCCTTCTCTCCTCGCAGTCGAAATACGGCAGCGACAAAGAGCTGGAATAGCGACCCAGCGACTGGCGGGGACTCTTCGGCGATGAGCCGCGCTACCTCCGCCAGCACGAGGTTCAGTTCGTCGTCAATGCTATCTCGCCTGGCGTAGGCGCTAACAAGGTTTACGACGTTGTCACCGAAGCGCACCCAGCTTGTGGGTGCAAGGTGTTCTGCAAGCCCGCCCCCACGAATCTGCTCGAGGGAGAACGCGACGACCAGTTCGCGGCGTTCAGTTGCGCGAAAGGGTGACGCGACGATCACGGAAGCGGCAATGTCGAACGCCGCGACGAGATTATCTGCTTGTTCGATGGATGCCTTAAGCTCGGCCGCCAGGCGATCGCGTCTCCAATCGATTTGATCGCCTTTGAACACCTCGTCGTGTGTAGCGACTTGCCAAGCGTACTCAAGCGCAGTTAGAACCTGAACCTCGAAGAGAATGTCCTCCACGCCAGGTAGTCGACCTAAAGCTTGTTGGTCACGGAGCCTGCCGATAAAGCGTGGCGCGTCGAATCGGAACACATCTGCCGGCTTTTGGGCCACCGCTCGGCCCCTAACCGCGTGACGCCGGAACGCGGTGTCCAGATGCTCGAGCACTGATTCGACATGGTGACGGTTCGGCACCACAACGCTACAAGCATAGAAATCATCGATCTCGCGCCATTTCGCGTAGCGACCTGTCTCGAGCTTCTCGGCAATCGAGTCTACTCTCTTGATCCTGCCCTTGAAGAGATAATCACGGTCCGAGGCAAGTCCGAAGACAGTTTGCTCGACAACGGTCGCCACCGAGCGAATCAGCGGAAGATCGCGGTCGTACGCAGCTTGAACAGCGTTTGGGACCGCCATTCCTAGTTCCTGCCGGTGATGACTTCCCTCAACGCGCTTATACGCGTAATTCGTTGACGCCGGTCGTTTGACGCGGATCGCGCTGCATCGTAGTACTCGGTCGCCAGGCCGTCCCGGTCACGCCTCTTCTCGTCACCGACAATCGCAAGAAAATCGAGGAGATTTCGTGCCGCCGCATCTGTCGCTGGGAGCTCCTTTGCATCTTGAAGCTCGACGATCGCTCCAGTCAGCGAGTAGAAATCAGCCTGATTTCGCAAGCGCGAGGACACCAGAGCCGGCTCCTCCTCTAGCAGGCCCGCGATCACCGAGAAAGCTGCGCGCAGTCGCCGCTCCGAGCGACTGCGCGCGGGCCATCTCTCATCCCGATCCGAATAGGCTTCGTCTACGTCGTCCTGCGAGAGCGTGTCTGGCCCGCTCTCGGCGAGAAGTAGGAGCTGCGCTACGAGTTCGACGTCGCGCATCTGGCGACGAGACTGACTTGCTATGTGTGGGAAGTCCCGAGGAAGCTCGTCCGACATCGCATCCGCGAGAGTGTCGGCAGACCTGGCGAACTCGCCGTAGAACTTCGCGTGGCGAAGTTCTTGTCGTGAAAGACGAGCGACGTTGCGATTAAGGCGGTCAAATGCGTCCTTGAGAATACTCGCGTCAACAGAAGGTAGGAACTCAACGGGAAGCTGGTAGCGCCAGAAGTGCGCTTTGTCCTCTCTATCCAGGTCGGAAAAATACTTGCCTTGTAGGCGCTCGACCGCAGCGGTCTCGCTCACTGGGAACTCCCCGGCTGCAAAAGTCAGAAGCGTAAGAAGCCGCTGCTTGCCGTCCACCACGCTGTACTTAGCGAGACCTGCGTCGTCGATGTCCTCATGTAGGAAGATGATTGGGACCGGAAAATCGAGGAGCACAGTCTCGATGAAATACTCGCGGTAGGACTGATTCCAAACGCTTCTGCGCTGATACGGGGGGTCTAGATCAAGCAACCCGCGCTGGTGCAGGTCGTTGAACCATGCGATCGGGTGCGGGACCAGTCGACGTTCGGGCTCTGGCATCGCGGTAGTCCTTTTTTGGAGTGCAAGAGATCGTATCCCGGGACGGGTCGAGCGGTCGGGAGCGCGATCCGCGGGCCCGACGGAGCCTGGAGCGGATGATCGCTTCGGGCATGGACAAGGCCGAGTACCGAGCTATCGAAATGGCGACAAGGCATCGACCGGTCCGATCCGAACACGGCGGACCGCGGGCGATCCGGCCCCCTGCTCACCTTCCGTGGTGCACGGCTTCGATGTTGTGCCCATCGGGGTCGAGCACGAACGCGCTGTAGTAGCCGTCTGAATATTCCGGCCGCAGCCCCGGAGCGCCGTTATCGCGCCCGCCCGCCTCGAGCGCGGCGGAATAGAACGCGTCGACCTGCTCACGCCTGTCCGCAGCGAAGGCGACATGAACTGGTGCGCCGGTCGCATAGGCGGTCGAGATCGCGAAGTCGTCGGCCTCCTCCAGGCCGAACGTGACTTCCTCCGCGCCCTCTCGCCACGGGCCCAACTCGGAGAATCCCAGCGGCGTGAGCGCGTGGCGATAGAACTCGCGGCTCCGCGCGAGATCGCTGACACCGACGCTGACATGATCGATGACGACACGCCGTCTCGGCATTCTCAGGACTGTATACGTGCGGCGTCGCCGCGACCGACACAGCGCCCGCGCGCAGCCTGGAAGCCTCAGCTGCTGACCACCGCGGACGCGCGACTGCTTTCGTCTCTCGGGCCAGTTCAGACCGCGCGATCATATTGGCGACCCAGCGCTCGTGCGATCAGCTCGTCCGCCGGGCCCGAAGGGCACCCTGGCCCGGCTCGTGGCGGGACAACCCCCGGCGCGACGAAGGCAGCCGCGACGTGACGGCGATGGTCCCTGGCTGGTTGACGCCTCAGGGGGTCACGGCGGCCTGGTAGCCCCTTTGCCGCATCTTCGGTAGCGCTGGTGCCGGCCCAGACTCGCCGAGTAGCCGCTTGCACCTCATGCGAGCCGGTTAGCGCCGGGCGCCTCGGCCTGGCTCGAACCAGCGGCGAACCCGGACCCTGGGCCAAGCGCCGAGATGCCCGCTTGTGGCGACGAGACGGTCGCGAACTTCCGCAGGCGCAAGCCCTACCCTAACCCTAACGACGCGTCTCCGCAGCGGCACGCAGCCTGAGGCCGACCCAGGTGGTCAATTCCGCTGACCCAGCACCATTTCGGCCCGCCAGAGTGTCGCTCGGCATGACGAGCCTCAACGGCGACAGCCAATCGACGCAGCCCTCGCCACACGCGACGTGGGCGGCATGCGTGTCCTGGCAGCGTCGTTGTAGCCTATACGAGTGCCGATCGTCGAAGTTACAGCCGGGTCGCCGGCAATCTTGCTCCCGCGGCCGGGGTGTCACTCAGCGTAAACGCTGGTGCAGTCCGACGGCCAACGACACCATCCCTGTCAAACCCTCCCAGTCGGAGCCGAGCGCGCGTGGACCGACCCGCCTCCATCGATCCACTTCGCGTCCGTCTCGAGCAGATTCGTGCGCCGGCCGCCCATGTGCGTCGGGGCCTCTACGTCGCCGTCCAAAGCAATCGCGACGAACAGCTGGGCGCGCGTTCCTTCGGCAATCTCTTCGGAAATGACGGACTCGTAAACCCGTTCAATAGCACCGAGCGCGTCCGCGAAATCCTGATCAGACCGTGTACGCTTCTTCGAAACTAGGGTAAGTCCGACAACGACCCCGACGTCATCCGAAAGAGAGACGAGGACGTCGGTGCGTTGCACGTAGTGTGTCGCAGGCCCAATCTCTTGAGCGCTCACATGAAGGCACTCGCGCACCACGTGTTCCATCAGTAACGCTGCCGTCTCGCGCGAATTTAGTCTGTCGACTAGCCCGCGCGGCGCGTTGTCGGTAACTGCGGCCTTGAACTTCAAAGCGTGGCTCCTTCTTCTCGATTATGGCGCCGCTAGGGAAAGCGCCTCTTGCCACGGCAGAATGTCGAGGTCCACATTCCCGCCGGTTAAGACTACTGCGACTCTGGTCACATCGCCTCGGCGCCGAAACTGCGGTGACAAAAGCGCAGCGACCGCTACGGCGGCGCTTGGCTCAATTATCAACTTGACGCGCTCCCAAACGAAGCGCATCGCGCTCACGATGGCATCCTCATCTACAACAACGATCTCGTCTACGAGTTCGTCAACGATCGGCCACGTAATGTCGCCCAGGCCAATAAGCAGTCCCTTCGCCACGCTCTGCGGGTTTGGGTCATGCTCGAGCGTGCCAGCGGCCTTTGATCGGGCGGCATCCGCCGCCCCAATTGGCTCAGCGCCGACTACGCGAGTTTGAGGACGTAACGCCTTGACCACGGCGGCTACCCCGGCGATTAGGCCGCCGCCCCCGACTGGCACAAGCACTGCGTCAATCTCGTCCGCCTGCGCAAGTAGCTCCAGGGCGACCGTCCCTTGCCCAGCGATCACGTCGGGAGCATCATGAGGTGATATGAACGTCGCTCCGCTTCGCCGTAGGACATCGGCGCACACCTCGTCGCGGCTGGTCAAGGTTGGCTCGCACAGGTAGACGACCGCGCCGAGCGCCTCAACCGCCGCCCGCTTCACGACACCGGCATCGGAGGGCATTACCACATGCGCGGGTATCCCGCGTAGCCGCGCGGCCCAGGCAAGCCCCTGCGCGAAGTTACCGCTGCTCGCGGTCGCGGCGCCTCGGCTCGCAGACTCGCTGGGCAACCGCACCACCGCATTGAGCGCGCCTCGTATCTTGAAGCTTCCCGTGCGCTGTAGATTCTCACATTTCAGCACCACAGCTTTCTCAGAGGCTTCGTCGAGAGACCGCGACATGATCACCGGGGTCATGTGGATGTGCTCGCGCATTCTTCGCGCCGCTTCCACGACGTCCGCTAGGACCACGCGTCCTGCCGCTCCGGCGCCTTCTAAGCCCCCTGACATGGAGGCGCAGCTCAGGAAACCCGGCTATAAAGCGCGAGCTCTGCCGACGACCACTCGAGTTCGCCGTCTTCCGAGGCGAGCTCGATCGTGAACGAGTTCTTTCGGTTCTCGTCCAAATGACCCCTAATAGCATCCGAGACGTCGAACACGAGCGTCCCGCCATCCAGCGGAAGCCGAGAGACGGAACACGCCCTACGAGGATGCTCCAGCCCAAGATCCTCGTCCCGAGGTACGTTGATATACGTGTTAATCCCCAGACGATCGGCGCCCTTCGGCTGAACGGTTGCCGAATGAAGAAGGAGCGATGCGTGGCGTAGCGCGCCATCGGCAGGGAGGATCCGCTCCTCGCTCAGAAGCCACGACGTGCGGTTTTGACTATTGAGCACTACGCGCCCGTCACCATCATGACCCATCGGAGTAACGAGAATGCTCTCGCTCTGTTCGCCTCGAATGCTTTCCTGCACTCGTCGCGGGACTTCCTCTTTGGACAACCTCTCATCTCCGAGCACAACCATGAGCTTCGTCAGCGCCGCTACTGGTGTGCTATCAATGCCGCTGATCACGCCGTACTTCATCAGCACGGCGCTCGTCTCGTAAAGCCCCATCGCGACCGTCCCACGAGCGCACTGCGTAACGTTCACGACAACGATTCCTTTCTCGCTGGCTATCTCCAGCTGCTTCAGGAACCCGGGGCTTGTTGGAGTGTTCCCCGCGCCAAACGTCCTGAGGACGACGGCTTTCAACCCCGGGGTGTTTAGCAAGCTGCTCAACATTTCCGTGTCTTGAATGCCGGGGAAGACAGCAATGTCCATCACATTCGTGTTCAGCCGCACGTTGACCCTGAACTCTCGCTCGTCGGGCTCAAGCAAGAGGTCTTCATTGATTACGATCTTTGCTCCGGCGGTCCCGAGGGGACTGAAGTTCGGCGTGTGGTACGCAATGAAGCCGTCGGCGTCCACCTTTATCGCTCGATTTCCTCGCAGGAGCGTGTCCCGAAAGAAAATACATACCTCCGGAACGACAGGAATGTCGCTGTACTTCGCGTTCGCGATCAGAATCGCGGTGATGAGATTCTGCTGCGCGTCGTTGCGTACGTGGCCGATGGCCGACAACTGCGACCCGGTCAGTATGACCGGCTTCTTTAAGTGCTCGAGCATAAATGAAAGCGCCGACGCCGAGTAGACCATGGTGTCCGTGCCGTGCGCGATCACGAAACCTTCGTAGGAATCCATGTATTGGTTTAGAAGCAGAGCGACGGCGTTCCACTCGGTGGGGCCCATGTTCGAAGAATCCAGCGGATCCTCGAATGCGACGGCGTCAAGTCGGAAATTGATCGCGTACGGGGACGCTTCGCTGAGCGCCGGCACGTGCGAAGCGAGGTTAGGCCACGTCTTGACCACCTGCGGGCTCTGCGGGTCTTCGGGATCGTTAGGCGCGCTGCCGATCGTCCCCCCAGAGTAGATCACGAGCACTCCGACGTTGTCCGCCAAGGGGTCCCCCGTGTCTGGCGGCAACCCCTGCATTTTCCTCCTGTTGTCGCGGAGCGTCGCCTGATCGCGTGGGTCCGAGTAGAAACGTACCGGAAACTCCTTGCTCGCTCGTCCCATCTCGCGCACCGATACCGTTGACAGTACACCGGGGTCCGGAGTCTTAGTTGCCATAGACCGCCTCTTCTCTCTCTTCCCGCACGCCGTCACACCGAGCGTTGCCGCTTTTCGGTAAATATGGCGAGTTCGAGCGTCTCAATAGTCATCGGCGCAAGGCTTGTCGCTAGCACCTGCACGCTGAGCTGATCTTGCATCTGCAGATGCTCACGGACCACGTGGGTCGCGTCTAAGTTGAACGTTATGCCTTCGCTGCGCTCCCTATCACTACCTTCCCACTGGCGAACCGCGTCGCCGATCAGCTTCTCAGCAAAATGGTCCACCGCATCGGTCGTCACTTGCGGACTCTGAAAGTAGAGGGCGAGGCGAAACTCCTGCGGTGCCTGAGACTCCAGCCGTATCCCATGAACACGCATGTAGGCATGATTGATCTCGTATGGGTCAATGTCGCCTATGTAAAGGGATCGCGGAGTATATGCCTCGTTGCCGTGTATCCTCACGCGACGGTACACGAGGTTGTAAACGCTAAAGCGCAGCTCACCTCTTTGGTCGATTTGCATATCGCGGACGACCGCCTCACGGTCTACCTGATCCCCTTGGCGCGCGTGTCGCGCGAGTAGCCACATCAGCTTCGTCGCTGCGGCCTCGGAGGTCATGTCGCCGCCGTTGATCACGCCGAGTTCGAACAGGCGCGCATTGGTCTCAAACAGCCGGACCTCCACCTGTCCCGCCGGGCAATTCGTGAGATTGACAATAATGCGACCGTGCTCGGAAACACCGGATTCGACAAGTTCTAGGAAGCGCGCCGGCAGGGTCGGAGCGTTTCCCGTCCCGTACGTCTTTAGGACGACTGCGCGTACCGTGTCCGATCGGATGAGTATGTGTTCTAGAAGGTCGAGACACGGTGCTGTGCTTGGATAAATCTCAAAAATCGCTACGCGGTCGTCAAGCTTCTCCACGGTCAGCTGAAGCCTCGCCTGCTGCATGGGCCCAAACGCGTCAGTCGGCGCAAGACGAACAATAGGAGTGCGAATGTCAATCTTGTCCTCAACTAAACCCAGTAGTTCGCAGTTCGGGGAGTCGAACCCAGCAAATGACAGCGAGTGGGTCTTCTTCGCGCGGTTACCGCGGATGAGTTTGCCGCCGAAGTAGATACACACTTCAGGAACATTAGGCTTACCGATGGCGCGCGGCGCGGCGAGTTGAAGGGCATTCATGATGTTCGCGTTTGCATCGGTGAGAAGCTGCGCAATCGGGCGCTCGGCGCCAGTCAAGATCACAGGCTTTCCTAGATCCCGAAAGAGGAAGGAGAGCGCGGACGCGGTGTAGGTCATTGTGTCCGTCCCGTGAAGGATCACAATGCCCTGATAAAACGGATACAGTTTCTGGACGATCCGAGCCATGGCGAGCCAGTCCCGCGGCTGTATGTTGCTCGAATCCAGCGGGTCTCGCGTTTCCCAGAAATGGATGTCGAACGGCAGCTCCGTGAGGCGGTCCAGATATGGGATGATGTATTCGACCGAACTTGTGACAAGCGGGCTGGTCGGATCAGTCGGGTCCTTGGCGACCATCCCCACGCTGCCGCCCGTGTAGAGGACGCCCACTGGTAAAGTGGTGGGATGCCTACGACGTGACTTGCGGATGCGCCCGGCGAGTTCCTCATCGGATGAGTCTTGGCGGATCGTTCCGAGGAGTGAATGGTTCCGAATCGGGGTCCGGAGCTTCCTGAGATCGTCAACAGCAGCGCCTGCTTCCTCTGGTTTTGGAGCCTCGCGTCGCGCCTCAGGGCGTCGCCTATGACCGGGCCTCAAGAACCCATCGACGGACTCCTCGTCGAGATAAGTCACCAGTTCTCGCCGGAGCCGGTAGAAGCGGCTTTCCGCCGTGCGAGCTAGGTGCTGCTGCTCGTCCTGGAACTCAAAAAGAATCCCGTTTGGCGCATGGTCGATACTCACCATACTTTCGGGATAGAAGCGCTCTGCTGAGTCACTACGGCCTTGCGCCTGCGGGCGGTTCCAGCACTGGAGCGTATCGCAGAAGGCGAGGAACCACGCTAACGGCGCGGCTTCCAGTTCGATCCTGAAATCATCGAGACGAAGCTTGAATCTGGCCGCCGCGAGGTCATGCTGCTCCCCCGTCCACACGTCTCGGCGTACGTTGTGGACCGCTATAGCCGCGCACGCGTACTCGATGTCCGGTCTTGCATCGCCCAGTGCGACTTCCAGCTCACGCAAGAACGTTCGCTCCACGCCCGTGAGAGCATCCCGGGGCAGGGTCGGCCACTCGATGCCCCTGAGCTGCGCCTCAAGGCGATGGTGCATCTGGAGCAGGAGCAGAACGCTCATGATGCCGTGGTCGCGTCCTCCCCATCCTTGTTCTTTCACGAACTGATAGTAATCATCGAGGGGATTGGTTCCCGGGCCGAGAGATATTGGACCGACCGTTTTGACGATATCGGACAGAAGTTGTCTGCCTTCGAATTCTTGTAGATCGTCGAGGTAATCTGCCGGCCAGCTCCGGAGAGTCGTGTAGCTGCCGAGTCGTTTCTGAACACCGGCTGGAACTGCCTCGGTAAACGCTAATAGGGGTTTCCGGAGTAACGGCCTGAGAGGCTCCGGGATCTCGAATCGCTGCTTGACCTCACCGACGTAGCCGTGGTCATGGGCAAGAGCAGCAACCTTCCACCGACGAAGGAATCGCGCGCTCCCCCCGTTACGCTCGAGGATTTCACGAAGCTGCGGCTGACCGTGGTAGAGGTCCAAGCCTACGAGATACACCTGGAGCGAGTGAACAACATGGTCGCGGTATCCTGCGTAGAAGGCGCGATCCTGCTCGTCGGCGAACACGGCATCAACGAAGGGCGGTGCGCCCAATCCGAGATCCGCTGACCAGGTTCGTCGGATCAGCTCGATTGACTTGAGCGCCCGCGTGTGGTTGTCCGCCGACCCCAGGGCGTCTTCAAGCTCGTCGCGCGACAGCGGGTCGAGTGCGTCAGCGTTCTGCAGGCGATCGACGATCTGGCGGTTTACACCGCGGAGGCCGGAGATTGCGGTGCTCGAACTTGTCACTAGATGATGACTCGCTTTAGCGCGCGAAGCAAAGGTCGCATCACGGGCCGAGTGCACGCGTATGACCCTGGCTGTGAAGAAGGTGCTCTGGAGAGGCCGTTGGTACCCCGTGTGGTGCCAACGTCCCCTGGTACCCCACGCCCGGTCTATCCCGTCGCATGGCCGGTGGCCAAGTTGCGCTTTCGGAATCGGTCGAGTATGCCCACATCGCACTCGGTATCATTACCTGCCGTCGCTGAAACTTGGGCTGATGCGGCCCGACACCCCTGTTGCTTCCAAGTCCCCCATCCATCTGTCTATCCAATCACGCCGTTAGTCCTGCGGTCAAGGGTCAGCAGGGGGGACTGGTCGGGATCGATCGTGGGAAGGCTGCAATCCGTCTTCGAGGCGGAGCAAGATGCGCGAAGAACGCCTGTCCCCGAGTATCGACCCCCTCGTGCCCGACGCCTGGTCATCACACGCCTGGACACGTTGTGCGCCCCGAGCTTTCCGGCTCCGAGACGGTTCCCCTCGTACCTGGAAGGATCATCGAGGGGGCGTGGAGCGACTCCTGGGAAGGCCGAGAATCGTCTGCACCCACGCGACCCCGATAGTCTCCCGCGCTCGTAAGCTCGCCGATCCTACGGCGGCCATTGCAGCTTTCGCTTCCTCTCGCCGCGCAATCCCGCCTAACGCCATCGGTCGATTGGAGATCCCAGGACCGGCCGCGCGGACGACCGGCTAGCCGCTGCATTGGCGACGCGAAGGGATTCGTCCCGAGATTTGACCTGGTAGGCGCGGGGATCCGCAACTTTGCCAGGCCGCTGCTGCGCCGGCCGCGTAGCGGAGCGCAGCCAGGCTGCCGATGCATACGGGAACTGGCAGAGCGGGCCATCAGTCCCGCATTCGCGGGGCAAAGGGACGGGTCCGTCGAACGGCGACCGGGACGCACCTGATTCGAACCAGGTCAATCGGAACAAGTCGACCGACGTACTGCATGCGGTGTCCCAGCGTAGTTCTGGTCGGGCCGGCAAGACATGGCGCGCTCTAGCAACTCGCCGGCGGCGAGGACGAGCGCGTCGTCGCCCGCTCGACCTGCGAGCTGGACGGACGCGGGAAGGCCATTTTCCGCCGGTCCGCACGGCAGCGCCACCGCCGGCCAGCCGAGCGCGTTGAACGGGTATGTGAAGCGGATCGCAGCATCCCGGATCGTCAGCTCGTCTGCGTCGGCGAAAGGAGCCACGAACGGGGTCGTCGGGGTCAGCAGCAGATCGACCTTCTCGAGCCGCTCGAGACACCGTTCGCGGTAGGCCTCGCGGGCGCGCAGCCCCACTTCGAGCTCTTCGTCGGTGACGGCCAGGCAGCGCTCGATTTTGGTCCGCACGTTCTCGCCATACCGCGCAGCGTGTTCGCGGAACAGGTCGCGGTGGACCTCGGCCACCTCGCGCATGAACACGCTCGCGACCCGCTCCGGCAGAGGAAGGTCGAGCTGCCGGGCGCGCGGAAAGTGTTGGCTGGCCTCCTCGACGCGGGCGCGCACGAGCGGATCGGCGAGCGGACTCCACGCTATGCCGAGCTCCAATTCGTCGAGCGATTCGAGACAACGTGCTCGAAGGTCGGGCACGAGGGTCGTAAGCATTGACGTGCACTCCGGGACCGATCGAGCCATTGGCCCCGCGTGGTCGAAGCTCGGGGCGAGCGGGAAGCAACCATCGAGCGGCACGAGGCCGTGGCTCGGCTTGAAGCCAACGACACCACACCACGCGGCGGGGATCCGGATCGAGCCGCTTGAGTCGGTCCCAAGGGCGGCGTCCGCGAGACCGGCCGCAAGCGCAGCCGCGGAGCCACCGCTCGAACCGCCCGCTAGGCGGGCCGGTGCGACCGGGTTCGGCACGGTCCCGAAATGCGGATTCTGCGACGAGATCCCGTACGCGAACTCGTGGAGATTCGTCTTGCCCACGGTCGTGTACCCAGCCGCTTCGAGCCGCGCGACCGACTCCGCGGTGCGCTCCGGGACGTGCTCGGCGAACACGATCGAGCCGTACGTCGTGACGAGCCCGGCCGTGTCGAACAGGTCCTTGACAGCCAGCGGGATCCCGTCCCCGGGCCACTCTGGGCGGGCGAGGAAGATTGACACCCGGTGATTATCCGCTTTCGCTCCCGGCATGAGCTCTGTACCACGTGCCGAAGTCGCCGAAGCCGAAATGCCGACAAACGAATTCAGCGCTACGAGTTGGACGAGCCGCGAGGTTGCGGTCGGGCAGCCCAACGGACTCCAGCTGGCAAGGAGAGCGCAAGTCATCTGACGCCGATCGAGCCGTCGGGACACGCTGGTTCGGAACGGGAGCATCATTTCTCACCACTGCGGCTCGCGCTGCTTCCGCATCCCCTCGGGATCCGCGACAGGCGATTGGCCGACCACGCGATGTCCCTGCTTTCGATCGCGGCATGCACCTTCGCCGGTCGAGCGCGTGCTGGGCGCGGATAGCGCGCACGCTGCGCCGACCGTTCCGCCGTTTGTCGCGACGACGTCGCCCAGATCGAGTGCGGTCGCTGCTAGCCGGTAGGCCGGCAAAGCAAGCAGGCAGCAGCGCTCGCGAAGGGTTCCGGACGCTATCTACCGCGGCGCGAAGCAGTCACCATCTCGACGCACCGTTGCTGCTCATCGCTGCTGCCCGCGGACAGCTGGGGCCGCGCGATCGCGTTCATCGCCGTGACTGCTCTCAGCTGATAGGAGTCGGTGGCCCGGAGAGCCGCGCCCCGGACGATGGCTGCGCCGGACGCCGGACTACGCCCGACCACCGCAGTCAGGTTCGCGCGAGCGCATGACGGTGGCGCCGAACGGCGGTCCAACGCTCCGGAGGTGGCGCTTCGAGGATCCACGGGGTGTTGCGGCGACGACTGAGTGCAGGGTCGAAGCGCCGCTCGTCGTCCGCCGTCAACGGAACATGATGGAAGCCGAAAGACGCGAACTCAGATGCACCTGCCGCAGACGCGCGCCGAGACGGTGAAGGAGTTCGTCGGCAACGTGCATCTCCCGGTCGATCGACGACGCGTGAGCTATGTCGAAGCAGAAGCCGGCATCGGGGAGCTCGCCGAAGATGGGATTCAGTTCTTCGTGCGTTCTTCCGATCGGCTTGCGGCCGTCCATGTTCTCGATGAGCAGCTTCCGGCCCAACACCCGGTACCGATCCACTACCTCCATCACGTCTGGATGCATCACAATGCCGTCGACCCCTCGCGCGAGCTCCGACAGCACGGACACAACCTCGTCGTCGGTCATGTCGCGATCTTTTTCCGGCCCATGGATGCTCAGGTAGCGGAAGGGCAGCCGAGGAGATCGTGCGAGGAACTGTCGCAGCGCCGGCAGTTGCCTCTCCGGGAGGCGCGGATAGCTCAACAGCGGATGATGAAAAGGCTCGCGCGGCCTCGACCTGGTCTTCCCAGTCGCCACGTAGACCACTCATGTACCCCGTTGATGCACCGATGCGACGGTGCTCTCTCAGGAGCGTGCGCCATATCCCCTCAGGCCCCAACAACCATCATTCGAACCTACAAGCCGTGGAGGACATCCCTAGGGTCGCTCCGTCGGAACTCGCACGGCGCCTGGCTGCTGACGTACCATGGTTGCGGTGCCTGAGCTCTGGGCCTGATCGCTGCGACGCGAACACCACCATCCCTGGCGATCGTATCGGGGCGTTCCGACACCGCAGCGCCCATTCACGCGTGTCGCGAAAGGACCCGCGCCGCAGGGCTCAACGCGTGGCCCGCCCGCTCGACCGCAGCTCGGTGACGTCCTCATCGGCGGCGGAGGCATGGATGAAGCCAGTCTGGCAACCGCCGGTACCGGCGATGACGATGCCCGTGTCCTCGCCGTCGTACGCGTAAACCGCCGCGTCTGGAGGCACGTCGGCGAGTCACGCGAGAACGTCTCGTACCTTGGTCACGGAGCGGTCTCCGAGATGGACCGCGAGATGCCTTGCCTCAACGCGGTCCTTGGGCGTGGGGGCGGTACCGTCCCGCCTACGCCCCGTCAGCCGGTTCAGGGAGCCCGGCGTCCGACGGGTCCCTCCCGAATGCTTGGGCCACCAGCTCGGCGTCCTCGCTGCGCGGCGCGTAGTGCAGGTACTTCATCGTCGTCTGGATGTCGGCGTGGCCCATCCACTCCTGCACCCTACGGATGTCCGCCTTGGCGATCATCCGCGTACCAAATGTGTGCCTCAGATCGTGGAACCTCAAAGGCCGTAGTCCCGCCCGGGCGAGGGCGTCACGATAACGGCTGCTGAGCGCGTCTCCGTCGACTGGGACACCAGCCTCGCCGGCGAAGACGAAATCGTCATCGCCGGTGTGGCGCTTGCGGCCGGCCAGTCGCGCGAGCGCACTCGTCACGTCCGGAGCCATCGGGACCGCGCGTACCTTCCCGGACTTCGGCATCGTCAGGCGCCCGGCGGCATAGCTCGCGCGGACCCTGATGGTCGAACCGGCGAAGTCCACATCGCGCCAGCGGAGCGCCAGGAGCTCGCCGCGTCGGAGTCCGGTGAAGGCCGCTGCGAGAAAGATCGCCGCGTCGGTCTCGGTCGTGGCGGCTCGGACGAGGCTCCAGACCTCCTCCGGCGAGAACACCTCGATGTCGCCGCTGCGCCGCACGCGATAGCGGTCGACGTTGGCGAGCGGGTTGGCCGCCAGCCCGTAGAGCTTGACCGCCCGCCGGAAGATCGCGTGCATGAGCACGAGCTGGTGGTTCTTGGTCTTGTTCGACAGGACCTCTCGCCCTTGGCGGGCTCCGGCGAGTCCAGAGCGCCAGCGCTCGATCTCCCGCTCGGTGATGTCCTCGATGCGCATGGAACCGAAAGCCGGCAGCAGGTGGGCGTTGAGCTGCGAGCGGTAGCCGCGGATCGTCGACGGTTTGCAGCCGCGATCCTCCTCCGCGTAACGCAGGTACTCCTCGGCCGCCTCCGCGAACGTGACCCCGGTCTCGGCCGCCGGCGCCGAGCACGCCCGCTGCGCCTCCTCGAGCAGCCTGTCGCGCAGCCAGTCCTCGGCCATGCGCTTCGTGTAGTAGCCCTCCGGCGGCCTGCCGCGACCCGTCCAGACCAGCCCGATCCGCTTCTGGTGCTGGCGCCCCGACGGGTCTCGGTAGTAGGCGTAGAAGACGGGACCGCGCTTCCGCTCGACTCGAACGACCTGTCCCGAACCCCACCGCATCCGGCCGAAGGCTACCCGATCCTTGTTAGATATTTGTTAGATGTTTGCGGCCTCAACCAAAATGAGGGCAAAGAAAAAGCCCCATTTGCTGGGGCTTTTCTATAGCGGGGGCGGGATTCGAACCCGCGACCTTCGGGTTATGAGCCCGACGAGCTACCAGACTGCTCCACCCCGCGGCGGACAGCGGAGTTTAGCGGATAGCCGCGTCGCGGGGAAGGTTTTCGAGGCGCTCAGGTGACGAACGAGGCCGGCGGCGGCATGACCGGTTCGCTGACGCCGCGCAGGGCGAAGTAGAGGACTGACGCGCTCAGCGCGGTGAGCGGCGCCAGGGCGGCGTTGACCGCCCATTGGACCAGTGCGCGGCCGACCGCGCCGAGGCCGGAGGCGGCGATGCCCGCCGCGATGCTGACCACCACCACCGCTAGGAACACGATGGCGATCACGCCGAAGACGGCCCAGCCGTTGCCGCGAACGAGATCGCGGCTGCGGCCGAAGGCGGCGAAGACGCCGGGACGCTCGAGCACGGTGACGGGCGCGACGAGACACCAGATCACCATCAAGAAGAGCCCGGGGATGATCAGCAAGACGAAGCCGATCGCGAGGCCGATGCCGAACAGGATCGAGACGGCGACCAAGGGCCAGAAGACGGGCGACACGCTGGCCATCAGGCTCCGGACGGAGCTGTCGCGACGGCCGTCCTGGATGTCTTGGACCAGCTTCACGACCATTCCCTGGTAGAGGATGGTGAGCGCCCAGAAGAGCAACGCCAAGGCGAAGCCGGCGGCGCTCGGCAGCACCAGATAGATCACGAACTGGAGCGCGTAGAGGATCGTCGCGGTCCCAACCAGGCTGGAGAACTGGTCGCGGTAGATGTCCCAGATCCGCGAGACGATTAGTCCTGGGCTGATGGGCTGCAGGCTCATAAGGAGCCTCCTCAAGGATCGAACGAACCGGCCGTTCGATCCTATCCGCTGGCGCAGCGGCGATGGCGAAGAATGGCGAGCCGGCCGCGTGCAGTTGATGCGCACCGGTTCGACGCCCAGCGGGCTCGATCGGGTTGCGCGCGAGATCGACCAGCGCTCGCGGGCGTCGGCCGAGCGACGACTTCAGCGGATCATCAAGAGCCGGCCAGTGGCGTCGGGCGGCCGTGGAATACGCGGAGGGCCTTCGTGGAATACGCGGAGGGCCTTGGATGTCGCGCGCAAGGCGCTAGGCCACGACCGCGGCGAACACACGCTCGAGTTCGTCGTCCTCGACCCGCTGAAAGCAGAGCAGCAGCTCCTCGTCGAGCACTGCGGCGATCCGGCGCAGGGTGCTCAGCTGCGGCATGTGCGTCCCGTTCTCGAGACGGGAGATAGCGGTATGGGAGGTATCGGCGGCGGTGGCGACCTGCTCCTGAGTGAGTCCAAGCTCGAAGCGTCGCTCGCGCAGGTGGGCGGCAATCGGATTGGCCTTACGAAGCTCGCGGATATGCGCGTACTCGTCGCGGGCATTGCGGTACGCCCGGCTTCGTCGGGCACGGCTCGCGGCATCCCGCTGAGCAGGCTCTCCGATCGGGCTGTGAGCGTGGTGTTTCATCGCGCAATTGAACTTATCAAAGTAGATAAGTTTGGGTAAGGTGGATCACTGGTCAGAGCTCAATCCCGCGCCTCAGCGGCGCATCATGCCCGGCAGCGCGCGGGCGCTGCCGCGTCTCAGCGTTCATCCTCACCCTGAAGTCGGCGAACCGTTGCTGGGCCATCCTCTTGTCGGCAGCCGGGGTCGCGCCGGTGTTCTTCTCGAGGGCGTGGAGGAGCACGACGAGATTGCCGGGCCGCTGGTAGAGGAGGCGGTATCTGGTGTTCGCGAAGCGAGCCCGTAATTCGCGCAAGCCGCCCTCGATCTGGGAGGTGATCGGAAACTCGGGCGGGGGGTTCTCGGACGCGCGGCCGTTGAGATGCTCTTCGACGTAGTGGTCGATCTTCGCCGCGGCAGGCGCCTTGGTTGCGAGGAGCGCCTCGAGCCAGTCATTGACCGGCTCGCGGCCCGCAGCGAGTCGCGGTAGTACACGGCCTGCGTGAGTCGCGGTAGTACACGGCCTGCGTCGTTCCTCGACTGCGTGTACGCGACGTGCTTTGACTCGTCCTCGGTGGCCGATTCGCCGAAGACCGCGCCCATGCGTCGTCCGATGGCATCAACCGAGTGTCGCCCCCGGTTTGCCCTCTGCGGTCGACCTGCGCGTGAGTTGTGACGGATTTGGCACACCGGCGTGACGGGCGGTTAGTAACGACATAAGTGGGGCCTTCACGCTTCGGCAACGTGCGCTAGCGTCAGCCCATGGCTCTTGCCGGCGAGCGTAGGCGCCGAGGAGCGCCGGGAAACGAAGCCGCACGGGCGCTGGCGGAATGGGCGATCGCGCTAAGACCGCGCGACGAGGATCTGGCGCTGGCGGACCGGGCGCTTCGCGACACGCTCGCGGTCACCGCGGCCGCCGCCGAGCACGAGCTGCGCCCGCTGTTCGACCGCCACCTCGGCGAGGCCGGGCGGAGAGCAGCACTCGCCCACGTGAACGACTTCGACGACCTCCACATGCCCTCCACCGCGCACCTCAGCGCGATCTGCGTCGCAGCGGCCCTCGCCACCAACGGCGGCGCCAAGGCGTACCTGGCCGGCGCCGGCGTCATGGCCCGGGTCGGAACTGCGCTCGGGTGGCCGCACTACAGCGCCGGCTGGCACGCGACGTGCACGGCCGGCGCTCCGGCGGCCGCGGTGACCGGGGCGGTAGCGTTGGGGATGGATCCCGAGCAGGTCGGCCGAGCGATCGCGCTTGCGATCCCGGCGGCTGGCGGCGTCCAGCGCGCCTTCGGGACTGCTTCCAAGTCGCTCCAGGTGGGCTTCGCGGCGGATGCCGGCGTCCGAGCGGCAAAGCTCGCGGCAGACGGCGCCACCGCGGACCCGCAGGCGCTCGAACAATGGATGACGCTCGTCAATGGGGATCCGAGCAAGCTCGACACCGCGGACGCAACGGCCGTGCCGGGTGGGCTGGCGATCAAGCTCTTCCCCTGCTGCTACGCGCTGCAGCGCCCGATCAGCGCGCTCAAGCAGCTCCCGCATCTCCCAGAGCCCGATGAGATCGAGCGGATCCGGGTGTACACGCCGGCGAGCTCCCTCCAGCCGCTGATCCGCAGCCGCCCCGCAACCGGCCTAGAAGCGAAGTTCAGCTTGCAATACGCGCTGGCGGCGTTCCTCACGGACGGCCGCGCCGACTTCAAGACGTTCGAGGACGAGGCGGTACAGCGGGACGAGGTGCAACGGCTGATCGAGCGAGTTGAGACGCATGCGACGGACACAGGTGAAGGCCTCCTCGCCGGCGAGGTCACGATCGAGATCGACCTTGCGGAAGGCGAGACGATCAGCACAACCCTGGCGGACCCGCCGGGCGCCCCCAGCCGACCGCCCACCGACGACGAGCTGAACGAGAAGCTCACGATGTGCGGGGCCGACGAGATCGCCGAGCTCACCTGGGAGCTAACGGAACGCGTCGATCCCGGTTAGCGCGCCACCGATGACCAGCGCGTGCACATCGGCCGTCCCCTCGTAGGTCACAACGGACTCCATGTTGTTCATGTGGCGGATGACCGGATACTCGAGCGTGATCCCGTTGGCGCCGAGGACCTGACGCGCGTTCCGCGCTACCTCCAAAGCCGCGTTCACATTCCCGAGCTTGCCCATGCTCACGTGCTCGGGCCGCAGCCGCCCCTCGTCCTTCATCCGGCCCAGATGCAACGCCAGCAACGAAGCACGGTTGACCTCAAGCGCCATGAACGCCAGCTTCTGCTGCTGGATCTGGAACGACGCGATGGGCTTGCCGAACTGCTGGCGCTCCAACGAGTACTCGAGTGCGGCCTCGAAGCACGCACGGGCGGCGCCCGCAGCGCCCCACACGATCCCATAGCGGGCCTCGTTCAGGCAGGACAAAGGCCCGCGCAACGACGAGACCTCCGGCAGCACCGCATCCCCCGGCAGCCGCACGTCGTCGAGCAGCAGCTCCGAGCTCACCGACGCGCGCAGCGACAGCTTGCGGTGGATGTCCTGCGTCGTGAAGCCCTTCGTGCCCTTCGGAACCAGGAACCCGCGCAGCCCCTCATCGGTATGCGCCCACACGACGGCCACGTCGGCGACCGACCCGTTGGTGATCCACATCTTCTGGCCGTGCAGGACCCAGTCCGACCCGTCGCGCCGAGCTCGCGTGCGCATCGACGAAGGATCCGAGCCTGCATCGGGCTCGGTCAGCCCGAAGCACCCGATCGCCTCTCCGGCCGCCATTCGCGGCAGCCACTCCTGCTTCTGCTCCTCAGAACCCCACCGCCAGATGGCGTACATCGCCAGCGAGCCTTGCACCGAGACGAGGCTGCGTACCCCGCTGTCCCCGGCCTCGAGCTCCATGCACACCAGCCCGTAGGCAGTCGCGCTCGCGCCCGCGCAGCCATAACCATGAAGGTGCATCCCGAGAACGCCGATCTTCCCCAGCTCGCGCGCCAGCTCGATCGGGATCCGCGCCTCCTCGAACCACTCCCCCACGTGAGGCAGCACCCGATCGCCCACGAACGCGCGCACGGTATCGCGGATGTCGCGCTCCTCGTCGGAGAGGAGGTGGTCGAGCTCGAGGAAGTCGCGCGGGCGGATTTTCTGAGCTGGAGCCGTCGTAGCCATGACTGGAGTTGTCTCCCGTATTCGAAATCTTGTCCAAGGGCGAGATTAGTCCCTCTGCGCACCCTCGCGAGCGAGACGCGAGTACCGGGGACGCGACAGCGTCGCCCCGGCGGCAGCGTCGCCCCGGCGGCAGCGTCGCCCCGGCGCCCGTGCCGCCCAGCTCAACCGCCCTGATCAAGACGGCATCGCCCGCGGTAGCCTCGCGTCCGCCGACTCAGCCACACTTGAAGGCGAAATGACCCCGGCGGCGGCGCTTGATCTCTCGGCGGTGCGGTTCGGCCGTGCTCGCGGGCGCTACTTTCGCGAGAACTTCGCCCAGGGCGGCGTCGACCTGGTGCAGATCATCCCCGAGCTGGTGACGAACGCCGACGCGGCGATCGCCGCTTCGGGACGGCCGACCGGCCGCATCGTGCTCGCGGTCGCAGCGCCCGACCCCGAGTTCCTCTCGCTGTGGCGGGCGCGCATGCGCTCGCTGCGCTCGCCCGCGCTCCTGTCTTGGCGCCACGAGCTGCGCTGCACCGACGATGGCGAGGGCGTCGACGCGCAGGTGATCGATCGCCGGCTGGGCGCACTCGGGGTCGAGCCCCCCAGAGCAGGGCAGAGAGGCTTGTTCGGCAGGGCCTTCGGGACGTGTGGTTGGCGCAAGGCGCGGGCCGGATCGAGGGTGTGCGCGCCGGGCGGGTGGTGGAGTCCTGGTTCTTTCCCGCGCCGGGCGACGAGCCTTACGCGTTCATACACGTGCGAGACGGACCAGCCGCCGCCACCGACCTGAACGCGCTGGGCATCAGCGCGACGGGCACACGGGTGACCGTGCCGCTGGCAGCACGGCTGCCGCCGGCGGGCAGGCTGCGCGCGCTGGTCTCCCAGCTCGTGCAGCTTCGTCCGATCCTCGAGGATCCGGCCCGGACGCTGTACCTCGAGCAGCCTGGCCAGACGGCGCAGGTCATCAGCTATCCCGCGCCCGAGCCGGATCCCGACCGGCCGGTGTTGTTCGACGGCGATGTCCAGGTCGCCCCGAACGTCCAGGCACGGATCGTGGTCCGGCGCGCCAAGGAGCCGCTGTCCCAAGGCTTCTCGCGCGCGACCCGCCGCGGCGGGCTCGTGATCCGCTCCGGACGGGCGGCGCATGAGACGACGCTTGCGAGCTTCGAGGGACGCCCCGGTGCGCGGCATCTCTACGGAACGGTCTTCTGCGGGGCGATCGAGCGCCTTCAGCGCGACGCGCTCGAGCGCCCGCGTCCCGAGCTCGTCGTCAAGGTCGACCGCACGGGACTGAACGAGTACCACCCGATCGTCGGTCGGCTCTATCAGGCGATCGACCGGGTGCTGCGGCCGATCGTGGCCGCTGAGGAGCGGCGCGACGGCGCGCATCTGATCGGAGCCGCCAAAGCGGTCACGGCCCGCGACCAGGTTGGGCTGCGCGCGCTCAACGACCTGCTCAAGGCGGCCTTTGACCAGCCGGGCACCGCCGCGGCCGAGCCCGGACGCGATCCCGCCACCAAGCCGCCCGCCCAGCCGGCTGAGCCGGCTGAGCCGGCTGAGCCGGCAAACGAAGCCGAGCCTCTGGCTCCATCCGAGCATGCACCCCCGCGCCCAGCGGCGCCGGCACAGCCACTGTGGTTCAAGCAGTCGCCGATCCGCCTTCACCCTGGCGAGAAGCGCACGGTCACGCTGCTCGCCGATCCGGCCCGGGTGCCGCCGGGAACCACAGTCGAAATCGCGGCCGATCCCGGCCTGACGATCCTCTTGCGCGCGACGGCAATCCCCCAGGCCGGCGCCCGCGGCTACAGCGCCGTTCAGGCCCACGTGCGCGCCCGGGTGACAGTCGAGCCCGGATCCCGGCTGACCGTGCTCGCAGCGGCCGGCGAGCACGCCGCCGAACTGGAGATCCTGATCGTCCGCCACCACGCCTCCGGTTGGGTACGCGAAATCGCCCGAAAGAGCGAGGACCAGCCGATCGAAGCGGAGTTCGACCCCGAAACCGGCGTGGTCACCGTCTACGAGGGCCGCCGCGAGTTCCGCGAGCTCGAGCGCGCTGCCAGACGCGCCGGGAACAGCAAGAAGCACGTCCCGGAATACGTCCCCTACCGGATGCTCGAAGTCGAAGCCGCCGCAAACGCGGTCTACGCCTGGGCCGCCGGACAGATCCTCGCTCGCCGTCTGCCCGAAGAGCGACCCTCGGACCCCGCTGATTACGCCGCCGCCGTCCGCCACGAGCACCAGGCGCTGCGCCACCGCGCTCATCACAAGCTAATGCAGGCGTTCCTGGAGCCCGAGATCTTCGAAGGCGGAGTCGCCCTCGCGCGCACGCCGGCCGCCACACCCGGCAAGCGGCTCAAAGTCGTCGCATCCGAGGGCCGCTGAGCGCCGTCGTAGCGCGGTCGTAGCGCGGCCTTAACCCGATGCACACGATCCCCGTTGACACGCGCGGCCGATCCCAATAGGTTTGGTGCAATCGATTGCACCCGAGGCGCTAACTCGGTCTGGATCAAGGAGAGGGCGATGAAGATCTTTCGCAGGTTCGCGGTGGCAGGACTCGCTGCCGGGTCCGTCGCGGTGCTCGCCGCATGCGGCAGCGCCAGCAAGACCGGCACCTCCCCGAAGGGCGGCGCCCCGATCACGATCGGGACCTCGCTGTCGCTCTCCGGCGACTTCTCCGCCGACGGGCAGGCGTTTGAGCGCGGCTACGAGCTGTGGGTCCGCGATGAGAACGCCAAGGGGGGCCTGCTCGGCCACAAGATCAACCTCCAGGTCCTGTCCGACGCGTCGAGCCCGTCGCAGGTGGTGAGCAACTACCAGAAGCTGATCGGCTCCGACAAGGACGCGCTCGTGTTCGGTCCGTTCTCGACGCTCCTCACGCTCCCGGCCGCGCGCGTGGCCGACCGCTACGGGTACGCGTTCGTGGAGGGCGCCGGCGGTGGACCCGCGGTGTTCGGATCGGGGCTGCGCGACGTGTTCGACGTGTCAGTGCCGGTCAAGGACAACCTGGCCACGTTCGCGCAGTGGGTGGCGGGCCTGCCGGCGAGCCAGCGGCCCAAGACGGCGGCGTACGCCACCACCGACGATCCGTTCACTCAGCCCCAGCTCCCGGTGGCACAGAGCATGCTCGAAGCCGCCGGCATCAAGACCGTCTACAACACGGTCTTCCCGGCCGAGGTGACTGACTTCACGCCGATCGCTACCAAGGTCGCCGCGGCCAAGGCCGACGTGATGGTGCTTGGCTCGGTCGACGTGCCGACCGTCTCGTCGTTCGTGCACGCGTTCATCCAGCAGCACTACAACCCGAAGATCTTCGTCGCCACCGCCGGCCCCGATCAGGGCGCGGCATTCGTGAAGGCGGTCGGGAACGGCAACGAGAACGGGATCTTCGTGCCCAACGGCTGGTACCCCGGCTTCCAGAAGCCCGACAGCCTGAACATGGTCAAGGAGTACATCGCCAAGTACGGCGGCACGGCGTCTGACGTGAACGCCGACGTGGCCGAGGCCTATTCGGTCGGCCAGGTGCTCGCCCAGGCGGTGCAGGCGACGGGCGGCTTCGACGAGGCGAAGATCAGCAAGTATCTACGCAGCGGGGCGGTGTTCGACAGCGTGCAGGGGCCGGTCCAGTTCGACAACCTCGGCGAAAATCGGGCCCAGAAGACGCTGACGTTCCAGTGGCAGAACGGCAACCTCGTTCAGTCCCTGCCCACGAGCACCTCGGGAGCCACGCCACCGCTGTACCCGAAGCCGAACTGGGCCGGTTAACCACATACCAGCCAACAAGCCGAAGTGTCCGCGACGGATCTCCTACACGCAATCGTCGACGGGATCCTGACCGGCGGCGTGTATGCGCTGATGGCGGCGGGGCTGACGCTGATCTTCGGGGTGATGGACATCATCAACATCGCCCAGGGGGTCATGGTCATCCTCGGCGCGTACCTGAGCTACGAGCTCTCCACGCACCTCGGGATCAGCCTCCTCCCCGGCCTGGTGATCACGATCCCGGCGATGTTCGTGCTCGGCATGGCGATGGAGTTCTTCTTCATGCGCCGGCTGCGCGAGGGCGACCGGACCGGGATGTCGATCCTGATCACGTTCGCGGTGGCCATCCTGATCGAGGGCATCCTGAGCGCGATCTACGGGGTGGACTACGTCCAGCTCCACGCCTCCTACGTCGACAAGTCGGTCAAGGTGCTGGGCTTCTACCTGCCCTACATCTACCTGATCGGCTTCGGACTCGCGGTGCTGCTGCTGGTCGTGCTGTACGCGACCCTCTACAGGACGAAGTTCGGCCGCGCCGTCCGGGCGTCGTTGCAGAATCGCACCGCGGCCGACCTGATCGGGGTCAACGTCAACCGCACGCGCACGATCGCGGTGGGCATCGGCGTCGCGGTCACCGCCGTCGGCGGGATGGTGTTCGGCGCTACCAACGCGTTCAACCCCAACAGCGGATATGACCTGATCTCACGCCTCCTGGCGATCGTGATCCTGGGCGGCCTGGGCAGCATCGGGGGTGCGATGGCAGCGGCCATACTCATGCTGGTGCTCAGCGATGTGGTGGCCGTGGCGTGGTCACCCACGTGGGCGCCGTTGGTGTTCTTCGCGGCGCTCGTCGTCGTGCTGTCGCTACGACCACAGGGGCTGTTCGGCCGGGCAGCCGTGCGGGCGCAGTGAGCGCGTTGCGGATCGGGACGGTCGTGGCATCGCTCGCCGTAGCGGCGGTGTTCGCCACCTTCCCGATCCTGATCACCGATCCGACCGCCACGACGATCGCGGTGTTCACGCTGGTCTTCATGGTCGCCACCACGGCCTGGAACATCTTCAGCGGCTACTCGGGCTACCTCGCGCTCGGCCACGCAGTGTTCTTCGGGAGCGGCGGCTACGCGGTGGCGCTGGCCGCGCGCGATTGGCACGTCCCCGGCGGCTGGGCGGTGTTCGCGCTGCTGCCGTTCGCGGGCCTGATTGCGGCCGCGATCGCGATCCCGTTCGGGCTGATCGCGCTGCGCACCCGCCGCCACACGTTCGTGGTGGTGACGATCGCGATCTTCTTCATCTTCCAGCTCGCCGCGTTCAACCTCGGCTTCACCGGCGGCACCTCGGGTATCGAACTGCCGATTGCGCCGTTCTCGGCGGCCAACTACAACCAGCCGTTCTACTACGTCGCGCTCGTCATCCTGGTCCTCACAGCCACCCTCTCCTGGGCCGTGCGGCGCTCTCGCTTCGGGCTCCAGTTGCTGGCGATCCGCGACGACGAGGATCGCGCGCGCGGGCTCGGCGTCAAGACCGGCCGCGTCAAGCTAGCCGCGTTCGTTCTCTCCGCGATCCCGGTCGGAATGGTCGGCGGCCTGTACTTCTACCTACTCGGCCAGGTCTTCCCGAATGACGCATACGACCCGCTGTTCGACATCTCGCTCGCGTTGATGGCCTTCCTGGGTGGGATCGGCACGCTGGTCGGTCCGCTGCTCGGCGCGCTTGTGCTCGAGGCGCTCCAGCAATACCTCACGCAGAGCATCTCGGGCAGCGGCACCTACCTGATCGCGTACGGCGTCCTGTTCCTCACGGTGATCCTCTTGCTGCCGCGCGGCGTCATCCCCACGCTGACCACGCTCCTCCGGGACCGCCGGGCCCGCACCGCCGCCCCGCCCCAGACGCCCGGACCCCCGATTCCTACCAGCGAAGTGGCGGGAATCGCGCGATGAGCTCCCTGCTCGAAGTCACCGGCGTCTCCAAGTCCTACGGCGGAGTCAGAGCGCTGCACAGCTGCGACCTTCGGCTCGCCGAGGGAGAGATCCATGGCCTGATCGGGCCCAACGGCTCGGGCAAGACGACGCTGTTCAACGTGGTCACGGGCTACGAGCGGATCGAGGACGGCGCGGTCCACTTCGACGGAAGCGAGATCACCAACGCCAAGCCGGACCGGGTGTTCGGGCTCGGCGTCGGGCGCACGTTCCAGCTCACGCGGATCTTCGCGCGGCTGACCGTGCTCGAGAACATGCTCGTCGCCACCCAGCGCACCCAGGGCTGGTTGCGCAGCATCATGCGCATCGCCGGCTCCGCGGCCGAGCGCCGAAGGGCGATGGAGCTGCTCGATTTCGTCGGCATCGCGCGCCTCGCCGGCGACGCCGCGGGCACGCTGTCCTATGGTCAGCGCAAGCTGCTCGAGCTGGCGTCGCTGCTCGTAGCCGACCCGAACGTACTCCTGCTCGACGAGCCGGCGGGCGGCGTGAACCCGACGCTCATCAGCCACCTGGCCGATCGCATCACGGAGCTCAACCGGGCCGGCAAGACGTTCCTCGTGGTCGAGCACAACATGGAGTTCGTGATGACGCTGTGCCACCGGGTGACGGTGCTGAGCCAGGGCACCCCGCTCGTCTCCGGACCCCCCGAGGAGGTCCGCGCCAACCCGGCGGTGCTCGACGCATACCTCGGCGGCGAGGACGACACGGCCACGCAGCAACGGCTCGCGGCCGGCCCACCGCGGCCGCGGCCGCGGCCGGAACCGGAACCGGAACCGCGGCGGCGGCCGGAACCGCGACCGCGGCCGGAACCGCAGCCTAGGCGACCAGAGCCAGCCACCACCGAACGCCCACTGCTCACCATCGAAGGGATCACCGCCGGCTACGGCGGCGGTGACATCCTCAAGCGCGTCAGCTTCGACGTCGCGGAGGGCGGGATCACCTGCATCGTCGGCCCCAACGGCGCCGGCAAGTCCACTCTGCTTTCGACGATCAGCGGACTCCTGAAGCCGCGCGAGGGCAGCATTCGCTTCAGAGGCCAGCCGATCGAAGGGCGCTCGCCGCGCCAGATCCTCGACCTCGGGATCGTCCAGGTCCCGCAGGCGCACAGCCTGTTCCCCGACATGACCGTGCGCGAGAACGTGGAGATGGGGGCGTTCACGATCACCGACCGGAGGCTCGTCGAACAACGTCTGAACCAGGTCAACGACCTCTACCCGATCGTCCACGAGCGAGCCCACGAGAAGGCGGGCAGCCTCTCGGGCGGCCAGCAGCGCCTGGTCGAGTTCGCTCGGTGCCTGATGCTCGACCCGGCGCTGATCATCCTCGACGAGCCGTCGATGGGTCTGGACCCGCAGATCCGCAAAGTCGTGTTCGACATGATCGAGACGATGCACGGCCGCGGGAAGACGATCCTGCTGGTCGAGCAGAACGCGCGCGCCGGGCTGAAGCTGAGCTCGCACGGGGTCGTGCTCGAGAACGGGACCGTCCGCCTCACCGGCTCGGGTCGCGCGGTGCTCGAGCATCCCGAGATCGGCGCGCTGTACCTCGGTGGCGCACCGGCGGTCGCCTCGTGAGCGTCCCGGCCGATGTCGTCGTCGCGGGCGCGGGCCACAACAGCCTCATCGCGGCCGCCTACCTGACCAGGGCCGGCTATCGCTGCCGCGTGCTCGACGCGCGTCCGCGCCCGGGCGGAGGCGTCGCCTCCGAGGAGTCCCTGCTTCCCGGCTATCTGATCGACTCGTGCTCTACCGGTCACACGCTGATCCAGCAGAACCCGCTGCTGACCGACGACGAGCTCGGGCTTGTCTCGGAACGCGGGCTCACCTACCTCCAGCCCGATCCCGTCGCCCATGTCACCTTCCCGGACGGGGAGTCGCTCACGATGTGGCTCGACGTCGAGCGCACGTCCGAGGAGATCGCTCGCTTCTCGAAGCACGACGCAGTCGCGTACCAGCACCTGCTGGCCGACTACGACGAGGTCAAGCACGCGTTCACGCGCTACCGGTTCACGCCGATCGGCTTCGGGCCGAGCCTCGAAGAGATGCTGGCGGACCGCCCCAAGTGGCTACGCCGCATCGCGCTCAGCGCCTACGACGTCATCCGCCACGAGTTCGCCAGCCGCCACGTCCAGTCGTTCATGCTGTGGATGGCCTTTCAGACCGCTCAGCCGGTGGACTCCGCCGGATCGGGCCCGCTTGCCTACTCGATCGTCTACGGCCGTCAGCGCCGGAGCTGGACGATCCCGAGCGGCGGCTCGGGAGAGCTGGTTCGCGCGCTCGTCGAGGTGATCGAGGAGGGAGGCGGCGAGGTCCTGTGCAACCAGCGCATCACCTCGCTCATCCTCGACGACGGACGCTGCACCGGGGTCAGAACGGCCGACGGCGAGGATCACCCGGCGAGCCACGCCGTGCTGTCGAGCATCCACGTCAAGGACCTCATCGAGATGGCTCCGCCGGGCGCGTGGGGTGAGGACTTCATCTACGGCGTCGAGACCTTCGACGCCGGCGTGTCCGCGTTCGCCGCGCACTACCTGACCACCGAGCCGCCGCGCTATCGCCGCCGCGACGGCAGCGAGCTGAGCGCGGTGTCGGCCGGCGTGGCCGGCTGGCCCGAGCAGATCGTCTGCATGGGGCACGACGTGAAGGCCGGCCGGCTGATCCGCGACGGCGCGTGGCTGCTCTTCCCGACGCCCACCGTGGCTGATCCGAGCCGCGCGCCGGCCGGCCGCCACACGGTCAAGCTGCTCGGGATGCAGCCCTATGACCCGGGCCCGGGGCCGCAGGGGTGGGTCGCCCTGCGCGAGGAGATCGCGGCTGTGCACCTGCGCCATCTGCGACGGGCCGCGCCCAACCTGACCGACGACAAGATCCTCGCCGAGATGATTGTGGCCCCGCCTGATCTCGAGCACGCCAACCCGCACATGTGGCGCGGCACCTTCCACGGCGGCGATCGCTCCGCGGCGCACAGCGGCCACCTCCGTCCCGCGCCGGGCTGGGCCCAGCACCGGATGCCGATCCCCGGCCTCTACCAGACCGGCGGCACCACCCATCCTGGCGGATCGGTCACCGGCGCTCCCGGGCGCAACGCCGCGATCGTGATGCTCAGCGACCTGGGCCACGACCCGCAGCCAGGTGATGGCCGGCGCCCGCGCGGTGAAGGCAGGCATGCGCTGATGGCGCGCGAGGCCGTCATCCGTGGCCGTCCGGCCGTCACGCTACGCGACGTCGCGCGTGTGGCGAACGTCCACCCGGGCACGGTCTCCCGCGCGCTCAACGAGCAGACGCGCGGGCTCGTCAACCCCGATACGGCCGAGCGCGTCATCCGAGTCGCGGAGGAGCTCGGCTACCGGCCCAACCGGATCGCGCGGGGGCTGAAGACGAGCCGCTCGCACACCATTGGGGTGCTGATCCCGGACATCACCAACCCGTTGTTCCCGCCTATCCTGCGCGGCATCGAGGACCGGCTCGAGGAGGCCGGCTACACCTCGCTGATCGTCAACACCGACAACGACGCCGAGCGCGAGCGCGTCTACCTCGACGCGATGCGCGCGCGCCAGGTCGACGGCTTCATCTCCGCCACTGCCCGCCTCGACCGCGAGGTTCTCACTGAGCTCGCTGAGGCGGGCATGCCGCTCGTGCTCGTCAACCGCAGCCTCGAAGACGGCGCCCTGCCCACGGTAACCGTCGACGATTGCCAGGGCGCGGCCCTCGCGGTCGAGCATGTCGTCGCGCTCGGGCACGAACGCATCGGTCATGTCGCGGGGCCGCAGAACCTGTCCACCGGTCACCGGCGCCACGCCGGCTTCATCCAGGCGATACGCGCCGCCGGTCTGCGCGCACCGCGCAGGCACGTCCGGTTCGGCGCGCTGTTCACCGAAGCGGCGGGAGCGCAGGCGTGCGGAGAGCTACTCGACGCCGCTCCCGACGTCACCGCGATCGTGGCGGGGAACGACCTGATGGCGATCGGCTGCTATGAAGCCCTCGAGCAGCGCGGGCTCACCTGTCCGGATGACATCTCGGTCGTCGGCTTCAACGACATGCCGTTCGTCGACCGCCTGCATCCTCCGCTCACCTCGGTGCGCATCCCCAAGCGGGAGATCGGACAGGTCGCCGCGAATCTGCTGCTCGAGCAGCTGACCGGCGGCGGCGAGGTCGGCGAGGAGATACTGCTCGAGCCGACGCTGATCGTCCGTGGTTCGACCGCACCACCCGCCCCGCGATGAGCCCGATCGACGTTCACGCCCACGTAATCGTGCCCGAGCTGCTCCGGGACGCCGCCCCCGCCGAGCAATGGCGCCCCGCCCTCCGGCGCGTCGACGGCCGGCGGATCGTCGAGCTGAACGGTAGGCGCGTAGGCTCGATGGTGCAGGAGTTCGTGCATCTGGATCGCATCCTCGCCGCCCAGGAGCGCGCCGGAATCGAGCACGTCGTTCTCAGCCCGTGGGTCCCGCTGCTGTTCTACGACGTCGAGCCGGAGGAAGGCCTGCGGCGATGCCGGCTGCAAAACCAGGGCCTGGCCCGGATGCGCACGGAGCGTCCCGACCGCGTCAGCGTGCTCGGGGCCGTCCCGCTCCAGGACCCGGCGCTCGCCGCGGACGAGCTCGTCACGCTGATGGCCTCGGGCTCGTTCGTCGGCGTCGAGATCACCGCGAGCGTGCGCGGGACATACCTTGGCGATCCGCGCTTCGCTCCACTCTGGGCGGCGGCCGAGCTCACCGGCGCGCTGGTGTTCGTGCATCCGACCACCGAGGGCTTCTTCGAGCCCGTGTTCCGCGAGTACTACCTGCACAACCTCGTGGGCAACCCGATGGAGACCACGCTCACCGCGGCGCACATGGTGCTGGCCGGGGTGTTGGAGCGCCATCCCAGCCTCAAGGTGCTGCTGGCCCACGCCGGCGGCGCGATCACCGCGCTGTGCGGACGGCTCCGCCACGGGCATGAGACGGTTGCGGCGGCCGGCGGCGCGCTCGGCGAGCCGGCCGACGCGTCGATCCGGCGCTTCCTGTTCGACACCCTCACGCACGATCCCGCGCTGTTGCGCGGGCTGGTGGAGGCGGTGGGCGCGGACCGGGTCCTGCTCGGCTCCGACTATCCGTTCGACATGGGAGACCGCCATCCGGTGCAGACGGTGCGCCGAGCCGGACTCGACGACGAGGACGAGGCGGCGATCCTGTCCGGCAACGCCGAGCGGCTGCTCGCCAGCGGAGTGCGGTGAGCCCCGACGCGCGCGTCCAAGCCGCGATCGACAACTGGGGGCCTCGCTTGATCGCCAACGGCGTGGATTACAACGACTTCGTCCGCGTCACCAG
This sequence comes from uncultured Solirubrobacterales bacterium, assembly GCA_963818675.1. Classification (GTDB taxonomy): domain Bacteria; phylum Actinomycetota; class Thermoleophilia; order Solirubrobacterales; family Solirubrobacteraceae; genus Palsa-465. The sequence goes on along the minus strand of CAWFTE010000002.1, from coordinate 2,578,867 downwards.
CTCGATCGACCGCTGGGACGAGTGGCTCGATGCGTGGCGCGCCACGGCCGACGCGCACCGTGAGCTCGCTGTGCAGGCGCGCGACGCGGGACTTCTGCAGAGCGCCGGCGAGGCGTTCCTGCGCGCCGCCGTCACCTACCACTTCGCCAAGTTCGTGTGGGTGATCGACCCTGAGCGCAACCGCGCCGCGACGCGGGAAGCGGTCCGCGCGCTGTACGACGCGCATGCCATCCTCGACCCGAGCGCGCAGCGGATCGAGGCGCCGCTCGACGGCGCAACGATCGTGGCGAACCTCCGCCGTCCAACCGCCGCGACGGAGCCGGCGCCGCTGGTCATCCTCATTCCGGGGCTCGACTCCACCAAGGAGGAGTTCTATCTGTGGGAGTCGGTGTTCCTGCGCCGCGGGATGGCCACGCTGTCACTCGACGGCCCGGGTCAGGGCGAGACCGGCTTCACGCTTCCGATCCGCGCCGACTACGAAGTGGCGGTGGCGGCGATCCTCGACGCGCTCGCGCTAGCGCGACTGGACGCGGCGGTGGACCTCGACCGCATCGGCGCGGCCGGGGTCAGCCTCGGCGGCTACTACGTGGTGCGCGCGGCCGCGTTCGAGCCGCGCCTGAAGGCGGTCGCGGGCGTCAGCGGTCCCTACGACATGTCGGCCAACTGGGACGCGATGCCCTCGCTCACTCGCGAGGCCTTCATCCACCACACCGCTGCCCACGACGCCGACGACGCGCGCGAGCGCGCCGCGACGCTCGCCCTTACCGGCGTGGCCGAGCGCGTCACGCAGCCATGCCTGGTCGTCACCGGCCGGCGAGACCGCGTGATCCCCTGGGAGGAGACCAAGCGGATCGCCGACGAGGTCCCGCACGGCGAGTGGGTCCTCTACGACGAGGGCACCCACGTGTGCAACAACCTCCCGTACAAGTACCGCCCGCGGGTCGCCGACTGGATGCGGGATCGCCTCGGGTGATCGGCAAGTCGCTGCCGCGACGCGAGGACCCGCGCATGGTACGCGGCCAGGCGCGCTACCTCGACGACATCGCGCGCCCGGACATGGTCCACGCCGCGTTCGTGCGCTCCTACCACGCGCACGCTGCCATCACCGCCATCCGTAAGCCCGACCACGCCCCCGGCCTGCTCGCGGTGATCACCGCAGAGGACCTGCGCGGGCGCGTCAAGCCGTTGCCCATCGGTGCCCCGCCCGGGGTCGAGACGGCCGACGAGCCTCACCCGATCCTCCCCGAGGACGACGTGCGCTACGTCGGCCAGCCCGTCGCGGCCGTGATCGCGACCTCACCGGCACTCGCGGCGGATGCGGCGGAGCTGGTCGAGGTCGACTACGAGCCCCGCGCGCCCGTCGTCGATCCGCGCGAGTCCACGTGCGAGCTCACGCGCTGGTCGAAGACCGGCGGCGATGTCGCCGCCGCGTTCGCGCATGCGGCCCACGTCGTGCGGGGCCGCTACGGGCTTCCCCGGCTGGTCGCGGCGCCGATCGAGCCGCGCGGCGCGGTGCTCGAGCACGACCGCGAGCGCGATCGGCTGACCATGTGGTGCTCGATGCAGGACACCCACCGCCCGCGCGCGCAGCTCAGCCATGTCCTCGGCTACGACGAGGAGCGGATCCACGTGGTCGTCCCCGACGTGGGGGGCGCGTTCGGCAGCAAGGGCGTGGTCCCGCCCGAGGCCGTGGTCGCGGCGATCGCGGCGATCGACCTGGGGCGTCCGGTGAAGTGGGTCGAGGAGCGCACGGAGAACTTCCTCGCCGGCTACCAGGGGCGGGGAATCGAGGGCGAGCTCGAGCTGGCGCTCGACGCCGGCGGGCGCATGCTCGCCCTGCGCGCGCAGCTCACCGCCGATCTCGGCGCGTACCTGCTCCCGAGCACCGCGATTCCGCCCCACACCGCCGGCGTGCTGCTCACCGGCTGCTACGACATCCCCGCCGCGTCGGTCACGGTCCTCGGCAAGCGGACCAACAAGGTTCCCGACCGGCCCCTACCGCGGAGCGGGCCGGCCCGACGCCGCGTACATGATCGAGCGGCTGGTCGACGACGCCGCGCGCCAGGTCGGCGTCGATCGGATCGAGCTGCGACGGCGCAACCTGATCCGCGCGTTTCCGTACCAGACCGCGTCTGGGGCTGAGCTATGACTCGGGGGACTACGAGCGCTGTCTGGACACCGCGCTCGAGCTCCTCGGCGAGGACGCGGGCGGGGCCGACGGCACCGGTGTCGTCCTGTACGTGGAGCGCGCGGCCGGCCAGTGGGAGAGCGCGACGATCTCGCTCGAGCCGGGCGGGCGCTTCGCGATCGCCAGCAGCGCCTCGCCGCACGGCCAGGGCCACGACATCACGTTCGCGCAGATCGCGGCCGACCGGCTCGGCGTCGATGTCGACCGGATCGAGCTGCGCTTCGGCGACAGCGAGCGGGTGCCGCGCGGCGTGGGGACGTTCGGCAGCCGCTCGACCGCGGTGGCGGGCTCGGCGATCGCGCTGGCCGCCGATCGCCTGCTCGAGCAGGCTCGCGCCCGCGCCGGCGGAGTCGGGAGTCGACTGGAGCGAGGTCGGTCCCCTGCATGCGGAGGCGCGGTTCGACTCCGAGCTCGTGTTCTCCTCCGGGGCCTACGCCGCCGCGGTGGATATCGATCGCGCCACCGGCAAGCTCACCGTTCTCCGCGTGGTTGCCGTGGACGACGCGGGCACGATCATCAACCCGCTGCTCGCCCACGGCCAGATCGTCGGGGGCGTGGTGCAGGGCCTCGGCGAGTGCGTGATCGAGGAGGCGATCTACGACGAGGACGGGCAGCTGCGCACGGCCACGTTCGTCGACTACGGCCTGCTGACCGCGGCCGAGCTCCCGGAGATCGTCACCGGCGAGGTGGTCGAGCCCCTCGCCGCGCAACCCGCTCGGGGCCAAGGGCGTGGGCGAGGGCGGAGCGATCGGGACGCTGCCGGCGGTGGCCAACGCGGTGGCCGACGCGCTCGGGGGCGCTCACGTCGATCCGCCGTACACCTCCGAGAAGCTGTGGCGAGCGGTCGCCTCCTGAGCGCCTGAGTCGAGCTCGGTGTTGAGGTTCGACTGCGTCTCGCGCTCGAGCGGCAGGTTCCCCGACACCGTGTAGTAGGGCTTGCCGGCGATCACCAGGTCCTCGGCCGGGAAGCGCGTGATCACCTCGCAGCCGTCGGCGGTGACCACGAGCTGCTCCTCGATCCGTGCCGCCGACCAGCCGTCGCTGGCCGGCCAGAACGTCTCGAGCGCGAACACCATCCCCTCCCGGATCTCCTCGGGATGCTCGAGCGAGACCAGCCGGCTGAACACCGGCTTCTCCCAGATCGAGAGGCCCACCCCGTGGCCGAACTGGAGCGCGAACGCCGCCTCCTCGTCTGGGAACCCGAACTCCTGCGCGCGCGGCCAGATCGCCGCGACCTCGCCCGTGGTGGCGCCCGGCCGGATCAGGTCGATCGCAGCGTCGAGGTAATACCGGCAGCGCTTGTAGGCGTCGGTGAGCGCCCGCGACGCGCTCGCCACCGCGAACGTGCGGTAGTAACACGTGCGGTAACCCATGTAGCTGTGGAGGATGTCGAAGTAAGCCGGGTCGCCGGGGCGCAACGGCCGGTCGGTGAACACGTGCGGGTGAGGGCTGCAGCGCTCACCCGAGATCGCGTTGACGCCCTCCACGAACTCCGAGCCCATCTCGTAGAGCACCTTGTTGACCAGCGCCACGCAGTCGTTCTCGCGAAAGCCGGGACGCATGGCGCGGTAGAGCTCCTCGTAGGCCGAGTCGACCATCGCGCAGGCCATGTTCAGCAGCGTGATCTCGTCGCGGGTCTTGATCACCCGCGCCTCCTGCATCAGCTGCTGGCCGTCGGCGACCTGGATGCCCTCGCGCTGGAGCGCGAACAGCACCTGGGGCTCGATCGCGTCGATCCCCACCGGCTCGTTCAGGAGGCCGCGCTGCTCGAGCTCGACGCGGATCTTGCGCGCCACGTCCTCCGCCCGGCCGGAGTGCGGCGACATCGCGCCCCGCAGCGTCGAGATGCCGGCGCGCGAGCGCCCCTCGCCCAGCCATGGGTTGTAGAGCTGATGGTGACGGGCGGCCGACCCGAAGTCCCACATGATCGGCTCATCGCCCTGGGGCAGCAGGCAGAAGCGGTTCAGCTTGTCCGCCGCCCACGTCCCGATGTGCGTGGCGGTGATGTAGCGGATGTTGCCCATGTCGAAGCACAGCAGCGCTCCGAGCTCCGACTCGGCCAGCAGCCTCTTGATCCGCGCCAGCCGCTCCTCTCGCAGCCGGTCATGGCGCACCCGCTCCTCCCAGTCGACGCCCATGACCCCGTAGCTGTGCTGACCCATATCCACCGCCTTCTGCAAACGTTTGCAGGAGGATACTGCGGGAGCGCAGCCGGTTCAAGACGCCCGGGCCGGGGCAGGGCAAGCCGCCCTGTGCCCACGAGCGCGGCCGGGCCGTCCCGCTTGACCCGGCGCACCCCCTCGGCTAACCTCCTGCAAACGATTGCACCAGGGGGCGCGTGACATGAGCGGCGACGAGAACATTCGGCTTGGCTGGATCGGGCTCGGCCGGATGGGCCTGGTGCTGGCCAAGCGGCTGCTCGAGGCCGGCCACGACCTGGCGGTGTACAACCGCACGCGGGAGAAGGCCGAGCCGCTGGCGGAGCTCGGGGCGACGGTGGTCGACTCCCCCGCCGGGCTGGCCGACCGCGACATCGTGTTCACGATGGTCGCCGGCTCCAAGGACGTCGAGGAGGTCGTCGACGCCCTTCTCTCGAGCGACGAGCACCGGCCGCGCGTGATAGTCGACTCGACCACGATCTCCCCCGGCGCGGCCGAGCAGATCCGCGCGAAGGCGGCCGAGCGCGGGACGGCGATGCTGGCCGCGCCTGTCAGCGGCAATCCGAAGGTCGCGGCGAGCGGCCGTCTCACGATCGTGGCATCCGGGCCGTCCGAGGCGTGGGAGGAGGCGCGTCCGTACCTGGAGGCTCTGGCGCGCCGGGTGACATATGTGGGCGACGGCGAGCGGGCGCGGCTGGTCAAGGTCTGCCACAACCTGATGCTGGGCGTGGTGGCGCAGTGCATGGCCGAGATCACCGTGCTGGCCGAGAAGGGAGGGATCTCGCGCGCCGACTTCCTGGAGTTCCTCAACGACAGCGTGATGGGGTCGACCTTCACCCGTTACAAGTCGCCGGCCTACGTGAACCTCGACTACACGCCCACGTTTACGCCGGAGCTGCTGCTCAAGGACTTCCACCTCGGCGCGGAGGCGGCTCGCGAGCTGGGGGTACCGATGCCGCTCGCCGCGGCGACGGAGCAGATCGTCCAGTCGCTGCTCTCGGCGATCGGCAACGAGGTCGACTTCGCGGCGCTGCTGGAGCTCGAGGCGCGCGGGTCCTCGCTGACGCTCGAGGCCGAGGACGTCGAGGTCGACGACGGGCTATCCCGGCCCGAGCCGACGACCGCGCCGCGTTAGAGGACGACCGTGCCGCGCTAGAGGACGAGCGCGTCCGGGCCTTCGAGCAGCTCGCGCACGCGCGCGAGAAACCGTGCGCCGTCCGCGCCATACAGGGCACGGTGATCGCAGGCCAGCGTCAGCACCACGGTCGGGCGCGCCACCAGCGCGCCGCCGGGGTCCACGAGGGCGCGCGGCTTGAGCGAGCCGACGGCGAGGATCGCGACCTGCGGCGGGTTGATCACTGCGGAGACGCTGTCGACGCCGTACATCCCGAGATTCGACACGGTGAACGTGCCGCCGGCGAGCTCGGCCGGCGCGATCGAGCCGTCGCGCACGCGCCCGGCCAGCTCGCGGGAGAGCCGGCTGATCTCGCCGAGCGACAGGCGGTCGGCGTCGAAAAGGGTCGGGACCACCAGCGCCTCGTCGGCCGCTACCGCCACCCCGACGTTGACCCGCGAGTACGTCTCGACCTTGCCGTCACGGTAGGCGCCGTTCACCCGCGGGAACTGCCGCAGCGCGAGCGCAGCGGCCTTGACGATGAAGTCGTTGTAGGACGGGAGCGGATCGGCGACCCCGCGCAGTCGGTCGCGGAGCGCGACGACGCCGCTCATGTCGACCTCTGAGCGAAGCTCGAAGTCGGGCACGGTGGCGCGTGACTCGGCCATCCGCCTCGCCACGGTTCGCTGCAGCCGGCTGAGCTCGTGGATCTCGCTCTCGCCCTTGGCGCGCGCTGTGGGGCTCGGCGCAGGCACCTCGGCGGCTTGGTCGCCGTTGGCGAGGTGCGCCGCCGCGCGCTCGACGTCGGCGCGTACGACCCGCCCCTGCGGTCCTGAGCCGGCGAGGCCCTCGAGGTCGACGTGCATTTCGGCGGCTAGGCGGCGGGCCAGCGGCGAGGCCTTGGGGCGCCCGGCCGGCGGGCTCGTCCGTTGCGGGGCGGGGGTAGGCGGGGTGGCGGCGGCGGGCGTGTCCGGCGCCGCCTGGACTGCGGGGGTCGCCGGCGTCTCCGCGGCCGACGCCGCAGGCACCGCGTCAGGCGCGTGCGCGACCGGAAGCTCTTCGCCGGGTTCCCCGATGATCGCGATCGGGGCGCCTAGCGGAACCGTGGCGCCCTCTGGGACTGTGAGGGCGAGGACCACGCCGGCCATGTCGGCCTCGTAGGTCACGGTCGCCTTGTCGGTCTCGATCTCGGCCAGCGGCTGCCCGGGCTCGACCTCGTCGCCCTCGGACACCAGCCACTCCAGCACCGTCGCGTCCTCCATGGAGTCCGATAGGCGCGGCATGGTGATCTCGTGGGCCACGGGCTCCTTCTCCCTCGAAACTCGAAGGGGCGCTGCAAACGTTTGCGATAGTATCGCAAGCGAGGCCGAGGCGAGGACAAGGAGACGGGGTGGCGGCGCAGGAAACCGATCACGCGGCGGACGCGGCGCAGCGAGGCGACCCGCGCGCAGCGGACGCGGCGCAACGAGCCGAGTCGCGCGCGATGTTCGTCGAAGCCTACGCGCGCATGTACCTGATCCGGCGCTTCGAGAACGCCATGCACCGCCTGTTCCTGGCCGGCGAGGTGCACGGCACGACCCACCTGTACGCGGGACAGGAGGCGGTGGCGGTCGGGGTGTGCAGCGCCCTTGGCCCCGAGGACTGGGTGGCCGGGACCTATCGCGGGCACGGCCACGCGCTGGCCAAGGGGACCGCGCCCGGCCCGCTGGTGGCGGAGATGCTCGGGCGCGCCACCGGTGTGTGCGGAGGGCGCGCCGGATCGATGAACGTGGCCGACCTCGAGCACGGCCTGATCGGGTGCTACGGGATCGTCGGCGGCTCGATCGCGGCGGCGCTCGGAGCTGCGGTCTCCGGCCGGCGCCAGGGCAAAGTGGCGGTGGCGTTCTTCGGAGACGGCGCGGTCAACCAGGCGTACTTCCACGAGTGCCTGAACATGGCCCGGGTGCTCTCGCTTCCCGCCGTCTTCGTCTGCGAGAACAACTTCTACGGCGAGTTCACGCCAATGGCGTCGGTCACCGCCGGCTCGGACATCGCGGCCCGCGGGCACGCCTACGACATGCCGTCGCAGGTCGTGGACGGCAACGACCTGTGGGCGGTGCACGCCGCCGCCGCGGCCGCGGTGGAGCGGGCGCGCGCCGGCGCCGGACCCACGTTGCTCGAGTGCCGGACCTACCGGCACTACGGACACTCAAAGAGCGACCCGGCCCCCTACCGCCCGAAGCACGAGGTCGAGGAGTGGCTGGCGCGCGATCCGCTCAAGCTCGCCCGCGCAAGGCTCCTCACAGGAGGGCGTGGTCCGAGGAGGAGCTCGCAAGCGCCGAGGAGAACGCGACCGAGGCGATCGACCACGCGGTCGAAGAGGCGCTGGCCGCGCCGTATCCAGATCCCGCCGCCCGCGCGGCGACCGAGTTCAGCCCATGAGCACGCTCGAGTTCCGAGACGCGATCCGCGACGCCCTCGCCGAGGAGCTCGAGCGCGACGAAGCCGTCGTCTTCTTCGGGGAGGACGTCGCTGCTGCGGGCGGGGTGTTCAAGGTGACGACCGAGCTGTTCGAGCGCTTCGGCCCCGACCGCGTGTTCGACACACCGATCTCGGAGCTGGCGCTCGCCGGCGCGGCGTATGGCGCAGCGCTCACCGGGTTGCGGCCCGTGTTCGAGATCATGTTCGGCGACTTCATGGGGCTGGCCATGGACAGCCTGGTCAATCAGTCCGCGAAGTTCTGGTACATCTCGAACGAGCAGGGCGCCGTGCCGCTGGTGGTGCGCTCGGCCGTGGGCGCCGGCGGCCGGTTCGGGGGCATGCACTCGCAGACCCACGGCACGTGGTTCCAGGGCGTGCCGGGGCTGAAGATCGCCTTTCCTTCATCGCCGGCCGAGGCCAAGGGATTGCTGAAGGCGGCGATCCGCGACGAGAACCCGGTCCTGTTCCTCGAGCACAAGCGGCTCTATTCGGTCAAGGGGCCACCGCCCGAGCAGGAGACGATCCCGCTGGGCGAGGCGGCCATCGCGCGCGCCGGCGAGGACCTGACGATCGTCTCGATCGGCAAGGGCGTGCCGGACGCGCTCGCCGCGGCCGAGACCCTGGCCGAGGAGGGCCGGATATCGGCCGAGGTAGTCGACCTGCGCACGCTCCGTCCCCTCGACCTGGAGACCGTGCTCGCATCGGTGGCGAAGACCAACCGGATCCTCGCCGTCGAGGAGGGACCCCGGACCGGCGGCTGGGCGGCCGGGCTGCTCGGCATGGTGGCCGAGCAGGGCCTGCACGACCTGGACGATGCGTGGATCATCGCCACCGACGAGACGCCGATTCCCTACAGCCCCACGCTCGAGGACGCCTACCTGCCCGACACGGCCGCGATCGTCGCCGGCGTCCGCTCACGCGCCGGCCTGGCCGCGCGCTGACGCGGCTGGAGTTGAGTCACTCGCTGCCGCCACGCGTTGCGGCGGGCGCACCGGTGCCTTGAAATTCCGAGCCGGCCGCCCCTCCTCCCTCCTCCGGGGAGGGCGCCTCGTCGGAGCGGCTGCGCCGGTGGGGCAGCCGCCCGGCGCGGCGAGCCTGCTCGGTCAGGAGATACTCGATCTGGCCGTTGATGCTGCGCAGGTCGTCGTCGGCCCAGCGGCGGATCGCCTCGAACAGCCGAGGGTCGAGCCGGAGCAGGAACCGCTTGCTGTCCGCCATTGATCAGGAGTAGAGCGACCCGGTGTTGATCACCGGCGTGGGCGAGTGGTCTCCGGAGAGCACGATCATCAGGTTGGCCACCATCGTCGCCTTGCGTTCGGGGTCGAGCTCGACCAGGTCGCTGTCGGCCAGTTGCGCCAGGGCCATGTGCACGAGCCCTACCGCGCCGCTGACCATCGTCTTGCGCGCCGCGAGGATCGCCTCGGCCTGCTGGCGGCGGAGCATCACCTCGGCGATCTCGGGGGCGTAGGCCAGGTGCGTGAGCCTGGTTTCGAGGACCTCGATGCCGGCGGTCCGCAGACGTGTCTGGAGCTCGAGGTGCAGGCTGTCGCGGACCTCCTCGGTGTTGCCGCGCAACGAGACCGCGCCGTGCGCGTAGTCGTCGTACGGGTACTCGTTGGCGAGGTGGCGCAGCGCGGTCTCGCTCTGCACGACGACGAACCGCCCGTAGTCGTTGACGTCGAACACGGCCCGGGCCGTGTCAACCACGCGCCACACCACGACCGCGGCGATCTCGATCGGGTTGCCGCTGGCGTCGTTGACCTTTATCCGCTCGCTCTGGAAATTGCGCACGCGGAGCGAGACCCTGAGGCGCCAAAAGACCGTGAACGGGTTCACCCACGACAGCCTCGCCGCGGTCACGGTTCCGACGTAGCGGCCGAACAGGATCAGCACGCGCGAGTCGTTGGGTTGCACGACCACGAAGCCCGGGCCGACCAGCACCATCGCCGCCGCCACGACGCCGGCGCCGATCCTCAGTCCCGAGGCGAGCTGGCCCGCGCCGAGCGCGATCAGGATCGCGGCGAGGCCGAGCACGGCGGCCCCCACGGCGATGGCGGGGGGGCAGGCCAGAGCCTGGGCGGGGCGCTCATCGTGCGCGAACTGTCGAGGCTGCCGCGCGACGGGGTCTGGCATCGCGTTCATGGCGTTCGTCGCTCAGGATCCGGGGTCATCGAGTGCGCGGGGTCAGTTCGGCCGAAAGCCCTGAAAGAAGGACCGAGGCCCGGCCGAGGAACGCGGCTTGGGCGGCGGATACACGACCCGGGCGATCGTCGCCGACACCCACGCCAGGACCCACCCGCCGAAGAACGCGGCGATGTAGCCGACTTTGTGCCTCGGAGCGGTGAGCGCCACGACCACCCAGACCACAGCCCAAGCCAGCAGGCACCCAATGCTGTACGCGGTGTAGGTGTTCAAACGAGGGGGCCGCAGGAACGGATGGGGGTCGGAAGGTTGCATCACATGGCTCCTGTCGTAATGTGATATCACGTCGATAGTACGCCGATACCGAACGGATGTCAAGGCTCCGGTGTGCGACGATCGCCGCGATGAGCGCGTTCACCGAGACCGAGCTTCGCTACCTGACCGGCGGGCGGCAACTGGGACGGATCGCGACGGTCGGTGCCGACGGAACGCCGCACGTGGTCCCGGTCGGCTGGATCTACAACGCCGCGCGCGATTCGATCGACGTGGGCGGGCACGAGCTCGAGCAGTCCAAGAAGTTCCGCGACATCGCGCGTTCCGGGCGGGCCGCGATCGTGATCGACGATCTGGAGAGCGTCGATCCGTGGCGTCCGCGCGGGATCGAGGTCCGTGGTCGCGCGGAGGCGATCACGCTGCCGACGCCGCTGATCCGGATCTACCCCGAGCGCATCGTCAGCTGGGGGCTCGGAGCGGGCCGCATCGCGCGCACGGTGGCGCGGTAGCCGAACCCGATCACGGGCCCTCGCCGGCCAGGTCCTGGGCCAGCGCGATCGCGCCGAGCACCCCCGCGCGGTCGCCCAGTCCGGGCGCGACGAGGTAGTGCTCGATCTCCGCGTTGAGCGCCGGCGCCTCGAGGTATCCCGCGAGCAGCCGGCGCACATGCCGGCGGACCATCGGGAGCAGCCTGGCCTGTTCCATGACCCCGCCACCCACGATGACACGCTCGGGCGAGGCGATGAGGACGAGGCTGAGGATGCCGAGCGCGAGGTACTCGGCCTCGAGCTCCCACGCCGGATCGTCCTCCGGGATGGTCTTAGGGTCGGCGCCCCAGCGCCGGGCAATCGCCGGGCCAGTGGCCAGCCCCTCCCAGCAGTCACCATGGACCGGGCACACGCCGGCGAACTCCGGATCGTCTCCCGCGGCGCGCGGAACCCGGATGTGTCCGACCTCCGGATGCACCAGCCCGTGCCACGGACGCCCGCCCGAGAGGAGCCCGGCGCCGATGCCGGTACCCACGGTCAGGTAGCAGAGCGAGTCGATGCCTTGCCCGGCCCCCCAGCGGTGCTCGCCCACCGCGGCGGCATCGACATCGTTGTCGAACGCGACCGGCACCTCCAGGCGCTCGCGGATCACCGGCGCGACCGCGACGTGCCGCCACCCTGGCTTGGGCGTGGTCGTCACATGGCCCCACGTCGCGGAGCCGGGATCGAGGTCCACCGGACCGAACGACCCGATGCCCACCGCCGCGAGCGGTTCCGGCGCGGCGCGGAAGAACTCGACGATCCGGTCGAGCGTCTCCTCGGGCGCAGCGGTCGGAAACTGCTCCTCGGCGGCGATGTCCTCAGGCCCGGTGCCGACCGCGCACACGCACCAGGTCCCCCCTGTCTCGACCCCGCCGCAGAGCTTGGTCACGGGCGAGCATCCTACGCGCGTTTACCCCCATCTCCGCGCGGAAAGAGCGGGCGTGCCGTGAAGATCGACCTCCCGGGCCACCCAAGTTGATCCTCACCGTCACGCTCAACTTCGCGCTCGACGTGACCTATCACGCGGCGCGATTCGAGCGGGGCGAGACCGCGCGGATCGAGACGTTCGCGCGCCAGGCCGGGGGCAAGGGCGTCAACACGGCTCGGGTGCTCCATGCGCTCAGACGCGAGGCGGCGGTCACCGGGTTCGCGGGCGGGCACACCGGCCACGCCGCGCGCGCCGAGCTGGCCGCGGCGGGCCTGCGCGATGAGCTCGTCCCGATCGCCGATGAGTCGAGGCTGACGTTCATGGTCGTCGAGGACGACGGGTGCGCTACCGGCTTCTCAGAGCCCGGGCCGGTGATCGGCGCCAGCGAGTGGAGCGCGCTCGTCGATCGGGTCAGTTCGCTGTGCGCCGGCGCCGAAGCGCTCGTGGTCTCCGGCAGCGTGCCGCGCGCGGTGCCTGAGGACTGCTACGCGCAGCTGGTGCAGGCGGCCGTGCGGGCGGGGATCCCGGCGGTCCTCGACGCCGACGGCGAGGCGCTCCGGCGCGGCGTCGGCGCGCGGCCCGACATCGTCACGATCAACCGCGCCGAGCTGGCCGGCGTCGAGGGCGATGTCGAGCTGGTCGCCGGCGCCCAGGCGCTGCGCCGCCGCGGCGCCCGTGCGGTGGTCGTCTCCGAGGGCGCGGCGGGCATGACCGCGGTACTCGAGGAAGGGATTCTCCACGCCGCGCCACCCGAGGCCTTGAAAGGGAACCCGACCGGCGCCGGCGACGCCGCCACCGCGGCTCTGATCGCCGGCCTGCTCGACGGCACGCCGTGGCCCGAGCGCCTGGCCGACGCCGCGGCGCTGTCGGCGGCGGCGGTGTGCGCACCGCTGGCGGGGCACTTCGACGCGGCCGTCTACCGGCGCCTGCGCGAGGAAATCGAGCACGGAGCTCGGTAACCCGCGGCGTGACCCTGCATCCCTTCCGCGGCTCGAGCGTGACGCGGTCGACAGCAAGGTCCCAGCGCTCCTCCACGGGCACGCGCAGAGCCCGCCCAGATTCCGGCGCGATTGCACCCCCAACCCCTTTCTGATCAAATATACGGGAGGTATCTATGGGCGATCCGGCGTCTCGGCCGGCAGTGTGAGGGAGTTCGTTTGGGTGTCCCCCTGCGCATCGGCGTGATGCAGCTGACCATGGAGCCGCTGGAGGAGATCCTGGCCCATGCGAAGGCTCTCGACCGGCACGGGTTCGACACGATCTGGCTGGCCGAGGCGTATCCCTGGTGGCGCAAGCACCAGATGGAGGCGCGCAGCTCGACCGTGCTCTCGGCCCTGATCGCGCGGGAGACCGAGCGGCTGACGATTGGCTGGGGGATCATCTCCCCGTTCACGCGCCACCCCATCCAGGTGGCGATGGACGCCCGGGTGACCCAGGAGCTCGCCCCCGACCGGTTCCTGCTCGGCTTCGGGGCGAGCCGGATCTTCATGAAGGAGATCGGGGCCGACGGCGCCAAGCCGCTCAACCCCACCCGCGACGCCGTCCGGATCGTCCGCGGCGTGCTGGAGGGAGGCGACTTCAGCTACGAGGGCAAGGCGTTCACCGCTGTCGTACCCCCGCTGTCCGACGACGCCAACAGCCCGCGCGGGAGCGTTCCGATCTACGTGGCGGGCACCGGGCCGAGGATGCAGCAGTACGCGGGCGAGGAGGGCGACGGGCTGCTCACGCCGAGCATCACCACCCCCGGCTTCATCCGTTACGCGCGCGAGAACCTCAAGGCCGGCGCCGAGAAGACCGGCCGCGACGCGGACCAGCTCGACCTCGGCTGCACGATCGTCGCGAGCATCGATGAGGACCGCGACGCCGGGCGCCAGGGCGCGCGTGAGATCGCCGGCATGTACCTCGCCAACAAGGTGCAGAACATCCAGGCCGCGGCCGACGTGCTGCTCGACGAGGCCGGACTCTCCCAGGAGGAGATCCGGCCGGTCGCCGACGCGATGGAGCGAGGCGGTCGCCGTGCGGCGGCGGAGGCGGTGAGCGACGAGACCCTCGACAAGTGCAAGCCGATCGCGGGCACCCCGAGCGACTGCATCGAGGCGATCGAGGAGTACGCGGATGCCGGCTGCACGCACGTGATGCTCGAGCTGTGGGGCGATCGGCGCGAGCAGCAGATCGAGCTGTTCGCCGAAAAGGTGCTGCCACACTTCCGCCGATGACGCTGGCCGCCGACCCGGAGCTGACCGAGCGTCTGATCGAGTGCGTCGACGAGCGGCGCCTGGTCGAGACCGCGTGCACCTACGTGAGCACGCCGAGCCCGACCGGTTCCGAGCAGGCGATGGCGGAGGTGGCCAGATCCGCGCTCGAGGACGCGGGCCTGAAGACGACCTGGCAGGAGGTCGAGGACGGCCGCCCGAACGTGATCGGGACCCTGGAGGGGGCCGGCGGAGGCCCCACGTTGATGTTCAACGGCCACATGGACACCTCGTACTCCGGCCGCGAGCCGCACCTGCGCCACATCCTCGGCTTTCAGCCGAGCGCCGTGGTCAGGGACGGGCGCATCTTCGGTCTAGGGATCAGCAACATGAAGGGTGCGCTCGCCTGCTACCTCGAGGCGGTCCGCGCGGTCAAGGACGCCGGGGTCGCGCTCAAGGGCGACGTGCTGATCGCGTGCGTGGTCGGCGAGATCGAGAAGACGCAGTGGGGCGAGGAGTTCCGCGGGGCCGAGTACCGGGGCTACGCCGCGGGCAGCCGGTATCTGCCGACGCACGGCGGGATCGCCGACATGTGCATCCTCGGCGAGCCGACCGAGCAGCGGGTGGTGCTCGGCCACTACGGAACGATGTGGGCGCGGATCTCCACGCACGGGCCGTTCATTCACACCGCGTTCTCCGAGGGCCGGCTGCACGAGAACTCGATCGTGCGCATGCGAGCCGTGCTCGACGACGTGCTCGAGTGGATTCCCGAGTGGGAGCGAAACTCGCGCTACCGGGGGCTCGACGGCGTGGTGAACGTAGGCGCTGTGCGCGGCGGGCACCCCTGGCGGGTCAGCCGCACGCCCGACCGCACCGACCTGTTCCTCGACATCCGCGTGCCGCCGACGATGCCCATGCAGGAGGCCAAGCGCGCCCTCGCCGGCTTGGTCCGCCGGCTCCGGACCAAGCATCCGGACGCCCGTCTGGAGTACGAGGTGTTCGTGAGCGCGCCGGGCGCGGAGATCGACGAGCAGCACCCGCTAATCAAGGCAATCGACGCGGGCCACGAGCGCGTGTTCGGCGAGCCGCCCGCCCGGGACGTCGTGCGCTGGTTCTCCGACGCGTCCGCGCTCACCCGCTACGGGATCGAGACCGTGAACTACGGAACCTCGAGCGGACTGCCGGGTCCGGAGGGCGAGAGCCTCGACATAGCGGGCCTCGTGAAGATTGCGACCGTCTACGCGCTCACGGTGGCGGCGGTCTGCGAGGTGTCCGCGTGAAGCTCGTGACGTTCACCGACCCCGACGGGCGGACCCGCTGCGGCTCGCTGACCGACGGCCGGATCACGGTGATGGACGGCATCGCGACGATGCGCGAGCTGTTCCAGTCCGGCGAGGACCCGGCGAGCGTCGCGCGCGGCGCCAACGGTGAGCACGTCGCGCTGGCCGACGCGCGGCTGCGCGCCCCGATCGTCCCCAAGAAGTTCTTCCACACCTCGGGCAACTACCGCGAGCACGAGCAGGAGTCGAAGGTCGTCAGGTGGTCGCATGAGATCGCCCCGTGGATCGTGTTCTTCCAGAACGTCGACGCGATCATCGGGCCCGAGGATCCCGTGGTCTATCCCTCGCATCTGACCAACGAGCTCGATCACGAGCTCGAGCTGGCGCTGGTCATCTCCCGCAGCGGCAAGAACTTCGACGAGCACGAGGCCGAGTCGTACATCGGCGGCTATCTGATCTTCAACGACATCACCGCGCGCGACATCCAACGGCGCGAGATGCGCTCCGGAGTGTTCTCGTTCTGCAAGGCGATCGACACGTTCTGCCCGCTCGGTCCGTGGATCGTCACCCCGGAGGAGATCCCCGACCCGTACAAGCTCGACATGCAGCTGCGGGTCAACGGGGAGGTGCGGCAGAAGTCGGTGTCGGGCAACATGGCGCTGACCATGCCGCAGGTGATCGCGCACTACTCGCCGCTCGACTACAGCGCCGGGGACGTCCTGTCCCTGGGTACCGTGGCCGGCGTGGCCGGGTTCCGCGAGGACGCCGAGGACTACTACCTCAAGCCGGGCGACGTGATGGAGTGCGAGATCGAGGGGATCGGCGTGCTGCGAAACCCGGTGATCTCGTGGGAGGAGGCGCACGGGGTGCCGGCACCGCCGATGCAACGCTGGTGAGCTGGCCTGTCGATCAAGCCAAGCTCGACCGCTTCCGAGCTCTGATGGCCGAGCACGAGCTCGACGCGGTGGTGGTGCGCTCGCCCGACAACATCGTCTACCTGGACAGCTACTGGTGCATGAAGGGGTGGGACGCGTTGGTGATGCCGGCAAGCGGCGAGGCCACCCTGGTCGCCGCCGAGCCGCAGCTCGACACGGCCGCGCGCACCAGCTGGACCCAGGACGCGCGGCCGTTCGCCCCCTACCACCCGGATGACCCCCGCCCGCCGTGGTTTCGCTCGCTCGACGTCTGCCGCGACGTTCTGCGCGAGCGCGGGCTGACCGGGCGCGTTGGCCTGGAGCTCACCCAGGGCACGCAGGCGGGCGACCTGATGGTGGCCGAGCCGACGGTGTTCTCGCAGACCTGGTTCGGCGGCTTCGACGACGTATGTCGCGAGGTGGTCGACGCCTCGACGCTGCTCGCCCAGGCTCGCGCGATCAAGACCGAGCAGGAGATCGAGCGCATGCGGCTGGCGGCGGAGCTGGCCGCGCTGGGGATGGAGCATGTGCGGGATTCGATCCGTCCGGGGATGAAGTGCAGCGAGGTGGGCGCCCTGTACGAGGGGCACGTTCACTCGGTGGGCGTCGGGTTCGAGGGCAAGGTCGAGATGGCCCGGGCGTTCACGCTCGTGTGGTCGGGTTCGAGCATCAAGACGTTCACGCCCACCGGCGATGACCGGGTGTGCGAGCACGAGCCGACCCTGCTCGAGATCTGGGTGGTGACCGACGGCTACTGGTGCGACCTGACCAAGAACGCCTGCCCGGGCGATCTCACGCCCGAGTACGACGAGCTGGTCGATGGCCTGCTCGGCGTGTACGGGCGGGCGATCGACCATCTGAAGCCCGGAGCCAGCCTGCCCGAGCTCGACCGGCTGATCCGAGCCGGGATCGCCGAGCTCGGCTACCCCGGACAGCCCACGCATCCGATCGCGCACGGCGTGGGCGCACGCGCACACGAGTTCCCCTACGCGCACCAGGCGGGCGGGGGCGAGCTCGCGACCGGGATGGTGCTGGCGGTCGAGCCCGGCCTGTACTGGCCGGACGGCGGCGGCCTGCGCGTCGAGGACAACTTCCTGATCACCGACGCCGGCTGCGAGCAGCTCGGCCGCTACCCCGACGACTTCCGAGGCGCTTCATGATCCCCAGGGTGCATGACACCACGCTGCGCGACGGCGAGCAGACGGTGCGCGTGGCGCTCGATCCCGACCAGAAACTGGCGATCGCCCGGGCGATCGACTCGCCCGGGATCGAGCGGATCGAGGCGGGCTTTCCGTGGGTGTCCGCCGAGGACGAGTGGCCGGAGTTGCTCGCGCGGGTGAAGGAGCTCGGCGCGCGCAAGCACGGCCTGGTCTCAGACGACGAGTTCCGCGGGCTGGTCGATGGCCGCTGAACGGGTCTGCGTGATCGGCGCCGGCGCGATCGGCAGCCTGCTGGCGGCGCACCTGAGCCGGGTGTGCGAGGTGTGGGTGCTCACCCGACGCACCGAGCAGTCCGAGGCGCTGCGTGCTCACGGCCTCGAGGTGTCCGGCAAGAGCGAGCTGGTGGGTCGCGTGCACGCGACCGCGGACGCCGCCGAGCTGCCCGACTTCGATCTCGGGATCGTCGCGGTCAAGGCAACCGACCTCGAGCAGGCCGGGCGGCGGCTAGCCGGCGTGGCGCCCGGCGCGACGATGATGACGATCCAGAATGGCCTCGGGGCCGAGGAGGTGATCGCGCGGCACGGCGACTGGCCGCTGATCTCCTCGGTCACCTTCATGAGTGGCACGCGGCGCTCGGACGTGCACGTGGAGTACGAGCTGGACACCGCGACGTGGCTGGGGCCGTGGGCCGGGACCGCCACGGGGCAGGCGGTCGTCGACGAGGTGGCCGCGCTCATCAACGCCTCCGGGCTTCACGCCGAGGCGATGGCGGACCTGGTGCCGGCGCAGTGGTCCAAGCTGATCTTCAACTCGGCCGTGAACAGCACCTCGGCGCTGACCGAGCTGCCGCACGTGGCCCTGTTCGTCGACGAGGAAGAAGCCTGGTCGCTTGGACACGTCGTGCGGACACTGATCGAGGAGGGGGTAGCGGTGGCCGCCGCGGCCGGGATCGAGCTCCACGAAGACCCGTGGTCGATGAACACGCTGGCGGTCAAGCGGGGTGAGACGGCTCGCAGCGACTATGCGCATCTGCCTTCGATGCTCGAGGACGTGCTGGCCCGCCGCCCTACCGAGGTCGACTTCATCGCCGGCGCGCTCGTCCGCGAGGCGACGCGCCGGGGGGTGGCGGTGCCGGTGACCGCGGCGGCCTACCAGCTGATCAAGGGCAAAGAGGCCTCGTGGCGCGCCTCGCGCCCGGCGGTGCGGGCATGAGAGGGTGCGTGTTCGGGTGCCGGCATGAGAGGGTGCGTGGTCGGGGTGCGGGCATGAGACGGTGCGTGGTCGGGGTGCGGGCATGAGAGTGTGCGTGGTCGGCGTCGGCGCCGTGGGCAGCCTGTTCGCGGCGCACCTCGCGCAGGTGGAGGGCGTCGAGGTGTGGGGTTACGACGTGTCCGCGCCCCACGTCGAGGCGATCAACCGCCAGGGCCTGCGGATCGTGGGAGAGGCCTCGTTGACCGGGCGGGTGCGGGCGACGAGCGATCCGGGCGAGTTGTCCGAGTGCGAGTTCGGGATCGTGGCGGTCAAGAGCATGTTCACCGCCGGCGCGATCAGCGAGGTCACGCAGGCCTTCCGCGACGGCGCGGTGGCGTCCGTGCAGAACGGTGTGGGCAACGAGGAGACGATCGCCGAGCACGTGGAGCGGGTAATCCGGGGGACCACGTTCCCGGCCGGGCGGGTGCTCGAGCCGGGTGTCGTCCAAATGGACACGCGTGGCGATACGTGGCTGGGGCCTTTCGAGCCGCGGCCGGCGCGCATGGAGGAGGTCACGCGCCTGGCCGAGGCGCTGAACGCCGGGGGGATGAGCACGCGCGCGCTGCCCGACGCGCGCGGGGCCCAGTGGACCAAGCTGATCTTCAACGCCGCCACCAACCCGATCGGCGCGCTGACCCGGCTGACGCATGGGCGGGTATGTGAGCTGCCGGAAACGCGTCGCCTGGTCGGCGGGCTCGTCGCCGAGGGCGTCGCCGTGGCGGATGCGCTCGGAATCACGCTCGACTCCGACCCCGATGAGCTGGTCGACCACGCGGCCCGCGTGGCCTACGAGCACCGGGCGAGCATGCTCCAAGATGTGCTGGCCGAGCGCGCGACCGAGATCGACGCGCTCAACGGCGGGATCGTGCGCTTCGGCGCCGAACACGGGGTGGCGACGCCGCTGAACGAGGCGATCGCGGCGCTGATCAAGGGGCTCGAGTATTCCTGGAAGCAGCCGCGCTGAGGGCGCGCGGGCCGAGGTGGGCGGGCCGCTGGGCGCACCGGTAGGCGTGCCCGGGCCCCAGGGCCCGCGGATCGGGCTGGTCGGTCCGCTTGGCCCGGTGCTCGGCGGCTGCCTGGTCGGCTTCGCGATCTCCTGGAACATCGCCAACGCCGGCTCGGTGGCCACCCTGCTCGCGCACCGCTACGTGACCGGCCTCGCGGTGATCGGACTGTTCACCACGATGCTGTTCTTCACCGAGCTGGCGGTGCTCCTCCCGGCCGGCCGCGCGATCGACCGCTACGGCGCGAAGCGTGTGGGTCTGGTGGCGATCGCGATCTCGCTCGTCGCCAACCTGCTCCTGCTGATCCCGACCGACCCGGTCTCGGCGCTCGTGCTCCGGGCGTTCTGTGGGGTCGGGGTGGGCATGGGGTTCCTCGCGGGCGCGGTCTACGCGCAGTCGCAGGCGGGCCGGGCCGCGTCGCTGGCCGGTGGGATCTACGGCGGCGCTTCGCTGGGCGGCGGCGGGGTGGCGCTGGCGGTGGTCCCGCAGCTCGTGCCGGCGTGGGGCTGGCGGGCGCCGTACGCGAGTGGCGCGGTGGTGGCCGGCGCCGCCCTCCTCGCCGTGCTCGCCTGCCCAGCGACCGTCGGTCACGGCGGCCGCACTCGCGGGCCCCGCTTCGTGACCCTCCTGGCGGATCGCCGGCTGATCCGGTTGGGCCTGATCAGCTCGGTCTCGTTCGGCTTCAGCGTGATCCTCGGCAACTGGGTGGTGACGCTGCTCGAGCGCACCGGCGGACTGCATCGCTCGAGCGCCGGCGCGATCGGGTCGCTGATCCTGGGCGTGGGGATCGTCGGGAGGCCCGCCGGCGGCGTGCTGGCGCGGGCGCGCCCGGAGTCGACGCGCGCGCTCCTGGCCGCGAGCTTCGTGTGCGGGTCGGCGGCCGTCGTGGCGCTCGCGCTGTCGCTGGGGCGTGGGCTCGACGCGGTGGCCGCGGCGCTCGTGGGGCTGGCCGCGGGGATCCCGTTCGGCGTCACCGTGGCCGGATCCACGCGCGCTTACCCGGAGGCAGCGGGCGCGGCCATCGGCGCGATGAACGTGTACCCGGTGCTGGTGGTCGTGTGCGGGACGCCACTCGTTGGTCTCACCTTCTCGCTCGGCGGCCAGGGTGGCGTGGGGTTCGGCGTGGTCGCCGCGCTCTGGCTCGCCGCACTCGCGACGCTGCCGCGGGGGCGTGGGAGAAAATGGCCGGTATGCGGCTGAAATCTCCCACACGCCAGGGGAAGCGCGTGACCACCTTGCGTCGTCGGCAGGGCCACGCGTGACTGACACCTGCGACGTCGCGATCATCGGCTCGGGCCACAACGGCTTGGTGGCCGCGGCTTACCTGGCCCGGGCCGGGCTCGCAGTCGAGGTGCTGGAGCGCAACCCGGTGGCCGGTGGCGCGGTTACCTCCGAGGAGCTGACCGAGCCCGGCTTCGTCCACGACACGTTCTCCTCCTGGCACCCGCTGTTCAAGCTCTCGGCCGCGTTCGCCGAGCTGGGGCCGGAGCTCGCGATCGACTATTGCGAGACGCCGGAGGCCACGACCGCCAACGTCAGGAGCGACGGCGAGGTGGTGATCGCATACCGGGAGGCCGAGCGCACCGCCGAGGCGTTCGGGCCGCGCGACCGCGCCGCCTATCTCGCGGAGATGGAGAGCTTCGGCGCGACGATCCCGACGGTGGGCCAGCTGTTCGGCGTCGAGCTGTTCTCGGCCGGCGCGCCCAAGCTGGCCTTCCAGCTCGCCCGCCAGCTCGGCCCCCGGCGCGGGTTGCGCTTCGCGTCCGACCTCGTCTCATCGGCGCGCGGCTGGTTCGAGACCCGGTTCGAGGGGCGCGAGGTCGCCGATCTCTACTCCCCCTGGGCGCTCCACACCGGCCTTCCCCCCGACGCCGCGGGCAGCGGCTTTCAGGCGCTCGCGATCGCCGGTTCGCTACACGCGGTGGGCCTGCCGGTGGTGCGCGGGGGCGCGCAGAACTTCGTGGCCGCGTTCGAGCGGCTGGTCGAGCGGCATGGCGGCCGGGTCAGCACCGGCGCCGAGGTCGAGCGGATCCTCGCCCGGGACGGAAGGGCGACCGGCGTGATTGCCGGGCGCGAGATCCGCGCGACCCGCGCGGTGATCGCCAACACCACCCCCACGCAGCTCTACGGACGGCTGCTCCCCGCCCGGGCCGCGCCGCCGGCGGCGACCGAGCAGGCCCGGCGCTTTCGCTACAGCCCCCGCGCCGGCATGCAGATCCACGTCGCCCTGAAGGAGCCGCTGCGCTGGCGCGACGCGCGCCTGAACGAGGTCCCGATCGTCCACATCAGCGACGGCGTCGGCGACGTCTCGCTCGCCTGCGCCCAGGCCGCGGCCGGCCTGCTCCCCGCCCGGCCCACGGTCGTGGTCGGGCAGCAGACGACGATCGACCCGAGCCGCGCGCCCGCGGGCGCGGGCACGCTGTGGATCCAGCTTCAGCAGGTCCCCTACGCGCCGGCCGGCGACGCCGCCGGCGAGATCGACGTCGCCGCCGGCTGGGACGGCCCGCTCAAGGACGCCTTCATCGAGCGGGTGCTGGCGCGCCTGGAGGCGCACGTGGAGAACTGGTCGTCGGCGCGCGGCGCCACCGCGGCGTTATCGCCGACCGAGCTCGAGCTGCGCAATCCGAACCTGGTGCGCGGAGACATCTACTCCGGCGATTGCGAGCTCGGACAGTCGTATCTGTGGCGCCCGCTCCCGGGCTACGGCGCGCACTCGACGCCGGTGAGGGGCCTCTATCACTGTGGCGCCTCGACCTACCCGGGTCCGGGGCTGAATGCGGCCTCGGGTCGGATCGTCGCGCTGCGGATCATCGCCTCCGGCGGAAAAGTGCGCCGCCTGCTGCGCGCAAGGCGCTGACGGCCAGCCGGGCGTCGCCCGCACGGCTCCGCGCGGGCGGAGCGAGCAGCTTGCGCGCCACGTTGTAGCCCGACAGAGCGTTGACGCCGCCGCCGGGCCAGGTCGCGGCGCCCACCATCAAAAGCCCCGGTATCCCGGTTTCGTAATCGCGGGCCGACGGGAACGGGCGAAACAGGAAGTTCTGGCGCAGGTGCATGCTGCCGGCGATCGAGTCGCCGCCGACCAGGTTGGCGTTGTGGCGCTCGAGGTCCGCCGGCGAGAGCACGGCCCGATCGAGCACCAGCTCGCCGATGCCCGGGGCGTAGCGCTCGAGCTTGGCCATCACCCGCTCGGCGTACGGCTCGCGCGCGGCCTCCCAGTCGCGCGCTTCGATCCCACCGGCCGCGTCGCCCCGGATCCGGCCCGGGAGCGCTCGCACCTGGACCCAGAGCACGGCCCCATCCGAAGCCCGCGTCGCGTCGACGGCCGAGCTCTGGCCAACGACCAGCATCGGGTCGCGCGGGAGCACGCCGGCGCACGCCGCGGCATATGTGTCGGCCAGGTCCGAGACATACGGCGCGATGTGGACGTAGGCGAACCGCGAGAGGTCCTCGCCGCCTGCCCAGGCGGGCGGACCCGACAGCGCCAGGTGGACCATCAGCGTCCCGGGGCCGTACGTGTAGCGGGAGGCGGCCCGCCGCAGCGCCGCCGGCAGCGCCACCTCCGCCAGCAGCCGCCCGTACAGGATCGTCGGGGTGACCCCGGCGATCACCGCCCGGCGCGCCTCGATTCGCTCGCCGGAAGCGAGCTCGACCCCGACCGCGCGCCCCGCGCGCCCCGCCTCCACCAGCACTCGGCCCACCTCGGCATCGGTCCGTACCTCCGCTCCAAAACCCTCCCCCACCGCCACGAGCGCATCGATCAACCGGGACGCTCCGCCCTCGGCCAAGGAGATCCCTGTGCGCATGTCGGTGAACGCCTCCAGGAAGGGGAACATCGCGCCGCCGCTCACGTCGGGGCCGAAGTCGAGGTGCATGCCCCAGCAGGCGAGCAGCGCGTGCGCCTCGGGCGAGTGCAGGTAGGCCTCGGCCAGCTCGCGCGTCGAGCTCACGAGCAGCCGTGCCAGCTCCCGCGCGCCCTCCGCCCCGAGCGCCGGCGCCTGCTCCGACGCCAGCGCGACCAGGCTGCGCGCATCGAGCCGCGATCCGTACAGCGCGAACAGCGCGGGGCTGAGCCGCTCGTACAGCGCGTCGAGCTCCCGCCACCCCTCGGCGTCGGAGGGATCGTGGCGTTCGAGCTCGGCGACGGTCGCCTCGCGGTCCTGGCTCACCCGCAGCGCGCGCCCGCCTGGGTACACGTTGGCGAACGGCCTTGCACACGTGGCGAACCGCAGCCCGTTGCGCTCAAGCTCGCCGCCCAGCTCGGCCGCCACCGGCGAGCCCAGGAACAGGTTCATGTTCGTGGCGAACATGTCGTGGACGAACCCGGGCCGCGTCAGCTCCGCGCTCGCGACCGCGCCTCCGGGCCGGTCCGAGCGCTCGAGCACCAGGACGCTCCAGCCGGCGCGGGCCAGGTACGCCGCGCACACGAGCGCGTTGTGGCCCGCGCCGATGAGGATCGCGTCGTAGCTCACGCGGCGCGGAGGATCCCGAGCGCACCTGCCGATTGCAAGCCGGCGCACAGAATGTTTGGGTCCTGCTAAGCGCGGGCCCGCGAAGTTTGACATTTGATCTAACCAGCGGCTACTGTCGCGGCTGAGGCGGGAGGCACCGAGGGTGCTTCGGCTCTGGCGCCGGGCCCCCGCTCGACAAGGAGGATCATGAGGTTCAGCATCTACTCGGAGATGCAGCACTGGCCTGGGAAGTCAGTGGAGCGCTGCACGCGGAGCTCGCCGAACTTCGCGGATTTGGTGATGCCGCACTTCAAGGCCGCGCCCGCGGCGGCGCAGGCCGCCGGTGCGGCGCCGGTGAGCTGAGGGCGCAGCGGTGAGTTCACACGACGAGAGGGGTGTGCGATGAGCAGGATGAGGACGTGGGCGGTATGCGTGTGCGCGGCGATCGTCCTCGCGGTGGTGCTGGCGGCCTGCGGGTCGAGCAGCAGCAGCAGCAAGCCGAGCGGCGGCTCCAGCACCGCGAGCAGCAAGGGCCCGATCGTGATCGGCGCCGCGATCGACCTGAGCAACACGATGAAGTTCTTCGACGGCCCGGCCGAGGCCGCAGCCAAGCTCGAAGTGGCCAAGATCAACGCCGCGGGCGGCGTCGACGGGCGCAAGCTCGAGTTCGTGGTCGAGAACGACCAGCTCAACCCGGCGCGGACACGAGCCGACGCGCTCGACCTGACCGCGAACAAGAAGGCCAACATCCTGTGGGTGACCTGCGACGTCGACTGGGCCACGCCGTCCACCGAGGTCGGCATCTCCAAGGGCCTGCTCACGGTGGCGCCGTGCATCGGCACCGACCAGATGGGGCCGAAGCGCTTCGGGTCGCTCGGCAGGCTCGCGTTCAGCTTCGGCAACGTGGCCCAGGACGAGGGCGCGGCGATGGCGGAGCTGGCGATCAAGCACGGCGTCAAGAGCGCGGACGTGGTCACCGACAAGTCGATCGTCTACGACGTGAACGACTGCCAGGCCTTCACCCAGCGCTTCACCCAGCTCGGTGGCAAGGTGACGGCCCAGGACAGCTTCACCCAGGGCGACCACACGGTCGGCTCGGTGGCTTCGAAGGTCAACGGCCAGAAAGCCGAGGCGGTGGCACTGTGCACGTACTCGGCGCCGACCGGAGATCTGGCCTCGTTCGTGTCCGACCTGCGCAGCCTGGGCAACCAGATGGCGATCTACGGCCCCTGGTCGATCGACGGGTCGTTCTGGCTCCCCAAGGGCGCAAACGTCTCGACCAACATCTGGTACGTGACCTACGCCTCGATCTACGGCGACGATCCGAGCGCGTCCATCCGCGCGCTCGAGCAGCAGCTCACCGCCTCAGGTAACCCCCCGGCGACCGGCGGGTTCGTCACCGGCGCGGCGGCGATCGACGGGATTGCGGCGGCGATCAAGCAGGCGGGCGGCTCTACCGACGGGGCGAAGCTCGCATCGATCATGCAGGGCTTCCACGACCTGCCGACGATCTCGGGCAACGTGAGCTTCTCGCCCTCGCTGCACTCGGTGTACGGACGCGATTACCGGATCATCCACGTGGTCAACGGGAAGCCGAAGTTCGCCGGGTTGATCAAGGCAAGCAGCCCCGCGAACATCGGGTAGTGACCAGCGCCGGCTCGGAGGAGGAAGGTCGGTCGCCCGGCGCAGCGCTCCGGGCTACCGGCGTCAGCCGAGCCTTCAAGGGCGTGCGCGCGCTCGACGGCGTCACGTTCGAGCTCCAGCCCCGCCAGGTGGTCGGCCTGATCGGGCCCAACGGAGCAGGCAAGACCACCCTGATAAACCTGATCACCGGGTTCGATCTGCCGGATGCGGGGACGATCGCGCTCGACGGCGAGGACGTGAGCCGGTGGGGGCCGGCCCGGCGAGCTCGGGCGGGGTTGGCGCGCACGTTCCAGCAGGGGCGCGTGTTCGGCGAGCTCTCGGTCCGGGAGAACGTCGAGCTGGGCGCGCTCGGCGTGGGCGCTCGCGCCTCGGAGGCGCGAGCCCGTGCGCACGGGCTGCTGGATTCGATGGAGCTCGCCAACCACGCCCGGCTTCCGGCCGGCGAGCTCCCGCACGGCGAGCAGCGCAAGATCGCCGTGGCCCGCGCGCTGGCCGCCCGGCCCCACTACGTGCTGATGGACGAGCCGGCAGCAGGGCTGTTCGAGCACGACGTGGCGGCGTTCGCGCAGGTGATCCGCTCAGCTCGCGACAGCTACGGCGTCGGCGTCCTGATCGTCGACCACAACATGGCGCTGATCATGGAGGTCTCCGACCGGATCGAGGTGCTCGACCAGGGGAGGATGATCGCCCGGGGAACGGCGGAGGAGATCAGGCGCAACATTGATGTGGCCGCGGCGTACCTCGGCGCGAGCGGCGTGATCACCGAGGCGAGCGGTGTCTGAGCCGCCGCCGCTGCTCGAGCTCGAGCGCCTCGAGGCCCGCTACGGCGCCGTCCCCGTGGTCCGCGGGGTGTCGCTGACCGTGGCCGCGGGCGAGATCGTCGGGCTGATCGGTCCCAACGGGGCGGGCAAGACGACCACGCTCCTGGCGATCATGGGCGCCGTCCCGCACCTGCGCGGGGAGGTCCGGCTCGGCGGCCAGGCGATCACTGGGCGGGCGCCCGAGGAGACCGTGCGCCACGGCGTGGCGCTGGTGCCCGAGGGACGCCACATCTTCGCCGGCCTGAGCGTCTGGGAGAACCTCCGGCTGGGGCTGGCCGGACGCGCCGCCACGCGCAACGGCCTCAAGGAGGACCTCGAGTGGATCCGCGGCCTGTTTCCGGTCGTCGAGGAGTTCCGCGACCGCCAGGCCGGCGCGCTCTCGGGCGGCCAGCAGCAGCAGCTTGCGATCGCCCGGGCGCTGATCGCGGCCCCGCGCGTGCTCCTGCTCGACGAGCCGTCGCTCGGCCTCGCCCCGTCGGTGATCGACACCGTGCTCGGCGCGCTGGGCCAGATCCGCGCGCGGGGAGTGGCGATCCTGCTGGTGGAGCAGCGCGCACAGCTGATCGCCGGGTTTGCCGACCGCACGCATGTGCTCAACAACGGCCGCATTCGCATGTCGCTCACCCCCCGCGAGGCGCAGGACACCGACCGGATGATCGCGGCATACCTGAGCTGATGGTGCTCCAGGCGATCATCGACGCGATCGCGGTGGGCGCCCTGTACGCCCTGGTGGCGGTCGGGCTGGCGCTGGTGTTCGGAGTGATGCGCCTGATCAACTTCGCGCACGGCGAGCTGATCACGGCCGGCGCGTACTCGCTGTACCTGACGCGCAACCTGCCGCTCGCCGCGAGCATCGTGATCTGCTTCGTCGTCTGCGTGGTCATGGCCTTGCTGATCGAGGAGGTGGCGTTCCGACCATTGCGCGGGGCCACCCCGGCGACGACGCTTGTGGCGACGTTCGCGGTGGCGATCGCGCTCGAGGCGGTGTGGCTGATCGCGTTCACACCGCAGGGCAAGATCGCGAACCTGCTTTCGGCGCTGAATGAGTCCGCCACGCACGGCAGCGTGCACATCCGCTGGCTCACGATCACCGAGCTGGGCGCCGGGCTGCTGCTGCTCGGCGGCACCGCGCTGATCCTGGCCCGTACCACGATCGGGCTTCAGATGCGGGCGGCGGCCACGGACTTCCGGGCCGCGCGGCTGCTCGGGGTCAGGGCCAACCGCGTGATCCGCTTCGCGTTCGTGCTCTCGGGCGTGCTCGCCGCCGTGGTGTCGCTGCTCCTGACCGTCTCCCAGCCGCTCGTCACCCCCACCTTCGGCCTCGACGTCACCATCCTGGCGCTGGTCGGCGCAGTCCTGGGCGGGATCGACCGGCTCTCCACAGCCACTGCCGGCGGCTTCCTGATCGGCTTCATCATCTCGATCCTCGGCGACGAGCTCCCCGCCTCCCTGAGCAGCTTCTCGACCGCGTTCACGTTCGGCGTGGTGATCCTGGCGCTGCTGCTGCGCCCGGCCGGGCTGTTCGCGCCCTTCGGGCAATCGAGCGTGGACCGGGTATGAGGAGGCTCTCGAGCACGCGCGAGCTGGTGGCGCCGGTGCTCCTGATCGTGGTCGTGGCGCTGATCGGCTCTACGACCTCGATCTCGACCCAGCAGAACTTCATCACCGCGCTGGTGGCGGTCACGATGGTGATCGGGCTATACGTGTTCATGGGCAACGCGGGGGTGATCTCGTTCGGGCAGATCAGCTTCGTCGCGGTGGGGGCGTACGCCGCCGGCGAGCTGACGATCCCCACTCAGCCCAAGCACTTCGTCCTGCCCAGCCTGTGGTCGTTCATCCAGAACCACTCGGTCGGGAACGTTCCCTCGCTGGCGATCGCGGCGGGCGTCGGCGCGGTGTACGCGCTCGTGGTCGGCCTGCCGCTGATGCGCCTGTCCGGCCTGAGCGCCGGCATCGCCACCTTCGCGGTGCTCGAGGTCACCAACAACGTCCTCACGTTCTGGCCCAAGATCGCGCCGGAGAGCGGCCAGACCCTGTCGCTCGTGCCCACGACGACCGGGCTGTTTCAAGCGGCGGCCGGCGCGGTCATCGCCGCCGCCGCGGCGTTCGCCTACCAGTCGACGCGCCGGGGCCGGCTGCTGCGCGCCTCACGGGAGGACCGCTCAGCCGCGCTGGGCATCGGCGTCGACATCCACCGCGAGCGGCTCGTCGCGTTCGCCCTGTCGGGCGCCATCTCCGGCTTGGCAGGTGGCCTGCTCGTGCATCAGATCGGCTCGATCACGCCCTCGCAGGTGTACCTCGAGCTCACCTTCCTGACGCTGGCCATGCTGGTGGTGGGCGGCGTGGGCAGCCTGTGGGGCGCCACCGTGGGCGCGGTTCTGATCAGCCTGCTCGACTCCTACCTGCTGCAGTCCGAGAACGGACTGCACCTCGGCTTCTTCAAGCTGACGCTACCGGCGGGGGCGTCCGATCTGATCCTCGGCGTGGTCATGGTGGTGATGCTGATCCTGCGTCCGCGGGGACTCACCGGAGGGCGGGAGTGGGACCTCGGACTGCCGCGCCGGCTGCGCCGGCGCCGGGCAGGCCCGGTCGAGGTGGCGGAGATCGAGGAGCCGGTGGAGGCGGCGCGGCCGTGATGGGGGCGGCGCGCAAAATATCAACGATCAGATACACGGCGGTCGGCTATCGTTCAGGAACGTCGTTCTGGGCCAGGCGACCGGGTGTGTGTTCGGCGGCCCGCTTAGCCGATGCTGACCGCTGAAACGCTTTCCGCCCTGCGCCCCGCCGGCGGTCATCGGACGCTGGCCGAGCGCGCCTTCGCCACGCTGCACGAGGCGATCGTCACCGGCGTGCTGACGCCCGGCGAGCGCCTGCCGATCGAGGACCTGGCCGAGGTGCTGGAGATGAGCCCTATGCCGATCCGCGAGGCGCTGCGGCTGCTCGACTCCGTGGGTTTGGTCGAGAACATCCCCCACCGAGGCGCCCGCGTGACCGAGCTGTCGATCGAGGATTTGCGCGAGGTGTACGAGGCGCGGCTGGCGCTCGAGCCGCTCGCAGTGCGCCACGCCGCCGAGAACTTCGCCGAGGAGGATGCGGCGCGCGCGACCGATGCCCTGGCCGCGCACGTCAAGGCCTCGCGCCAGCGCGACCTGGGCCCGATCTGGTCGACCCACACGGCGTTTCACTTCGCGCTCTACGATGCTGCCAAATCGCGCTGGATGTCGCGGCTGATCCGGCCGCTGTGGGAATCGAGCGAGCGCTACCGCTTCGCGATGCTGCCCGTGCGCATGAACCTCGACAAGCGCCGCTCAGAGCACGAGCAGATCCTCCAGGCCTGCGTCGCCCGCGACGCGCCGCTCGCCGCGCGCGAGTTGCACAACCATCTGGCGCGTACGGCGAACCTGATCGCCAACCAGATGGCCGGCGAGGACATGTTCCCGCTGCTGCCGGCCGAGAGCGAGCCGGCGCTGTTGTCCTGAGGCTGGGCGCCAAAGGGGCCCATATTTCACGTTTCGCGCCCACCCTCATGGATGGGGGCTGTGCGGGGCGCGACGCGCCCGGGTCGCGACGCCGCGGGCTTCGCGACGGCCCGCCCAACCTTGACCCTTGATCAAATATCTGCGAGTGTTCGCGCCACGGCCGGGGGCGAATGACAAACCCCATTTTCACGGTGACAGATGCTCCTTGAACAGGTGGCTTACGCTCGCCCCGACACCGTCGAGCAGGCGCTCGAGCTCCTCGCATCGACCGACGGCGCGGCACCGTTAGCCGGGGGCCAGAGCCTCGTCAACGTCCTCAAGCACCGCGTCGCCTCGGTCGCGCTCCTGGTCGACATCAGCCGCTTGGAGGACCTGCGCCGGATCGAGCCCCGCGACGGCGGCCTCGAGATCGGCGCCTGCGTCACCTACGACGAGCTCGGCCGCTCCGACGACGTGCGCGAAGCGCACCCGCTGCTCGCCGACGTGGCGTCCCACATCGAGGACCAGCAGATCCGCGACCGGGGCACGATCGGCGGCAACTGCTGTCTGAGCGACCCGACCAACAACCTGCCGCCGCTGCTCGTGGCGCTCAACGCGACGATGATGATCGCGTCGAGTGACGGCGAGCGCGAGGTGCCGGCCGAGGACTTCTTCGAGGGCTACTTCGTCACTGCGGTCAAGGAGGGCGAGCTGCTGCGCTCGATCAGGATCCCGGCGCTCGGAAAAGACGCCGGCGCCGGCTACAGCACCGTGGCGGTGGGCGTGGACTCCAAGGCGATCGCGCGAGCGGCGGCGCTCATACGCTCCAACGGCACAATCGAAGACGCTCGCGTGGTGCTGGCCTGCGTCTCGCCGGCGCCAATGCGCCACGCCGGGATGGAGGACGCGCTTCGTGGCGCGGAGGCGAGCGCGGACGCGGTTCGCTCGGCGGCCGAGCGCGTCGGCGAGGACCTCGAGCCGCTGGGCGATGCCCACGGCAGCGCCGAGTACCGGCGGGCGATGGCCCGGGTGGTGGCCCGGCGCGCGATCTGTCAGGCGATGGTCAAGGGAGGCACAGTTGGTTGACGCGGGCACGGTTCAGGCGATCGAGTTCACGCTCAACGGCGAGCGCCAACGGGCCACGGTCGAGTCCCGCCAGCTGCTCGTGCACTTCATCCGCGACACGCTGGGCATGACCGGCACCCACGTCGGCTGCGACACCGGCAGCTGCGGCGCCTGCTCGCTGATCGTCGACGGCAGGCTGGTGAAGAGCTGCATGATGCTCGCGCCGCAGGCCGACGGGTGCGAGGTCGAGACGATCGAGGGCGTGGCGCAGAACGGACAGCTCACGCCGGTCCAGCAGGCGTTCCACGAGCAGCACGGGCTGCAGTGTGGCTACTGCACGCCGGGGCTGGTGATGGCGGCGACGTTCCTCCTGCGACGAAATCCCGACCCGAGCGAGGAGGAGATCCGCCGGGCGGTGCGCGGCAACATCTGCCGGTGCACCGGCTACGTGAACATCATCCGATCGATCGAGAGCGCGGCCCGCGCCGGCGCAGGCGCCGAGGAGCCCGCATGAGCACCACCCCGACCGAGACCGCCGTCGAGACCCGGTCGACGATCGGACAGAGCGTTCCCCGCGTCGAGGACCGGCGGCTGCTCCAGGGCCAGGGTCAGTTCGTAGACGACGTATGGATGCGCCGGGTCGGGCACGCGCACTTCGTGCGCTCGCCGCACGGGCACGCTCGGATCGTGTCGATCGATCCGGCGCCCGCACTGGCGCTGGAGGGCGTCTACGAAGTGCTCACCGGCGAGGAGGCCAAGACGATGTGCGCCTCCCCGTTCTTCCAGATCGCCCCCGAGCCGGCGGCCAAGCTCGAGGAGTGGCCGCTGGCCGTGGACAAGGTCCGATACCACGGCGACGCTGTGGCGGTGGTCCTGGCCGAGACCCGCGAGCTGGCGCGCGACGCGGCGGGGCTGGTCGAGGTGGAGTACGAGCCGCTGCCGTGCGTCGTCGACACGGTCAAGGCGGCCGACCCGGACGCGCCGATCCTGCACGACGTGGTCGGGACCAACGTGGCTTGGCACGGGGTGTACGACTGGGGCGATGTCGACTGGGCGCTCGAGAATGCCGACCACGTGGTCGAGATCGACCGGCTGCACTTCCATCGCTTCTCCTCCACTCCGCTCGAGTGCAACGGCGCGGTTGTCAACTGGGACCCGGGCACGGACACCATCCAGGTGAGCTCGAACAACCAGATGCCGATGTTCGCCTCGATGGTGATCGGGCCGACGATCGGCATCCCCAGCAACCGGTTGATGTTCTCCTCACAGGACATCGGCGGCGCGTTCGGGATCAAGATCGGCTCATATCCGCAGATCGCGGCGCTGGCGCTGCTCTCGAAGAAGGCGGGACGCCCGGCCAAGTGGACCGAGTACCGCACCGACCACATGCTCTCGGCCGGACACGGGAACGAGCGCACGTTCCTCGAGACCAAGGTCGCGGTGCAGAAGGACGGCACGATCCTGGGGTTCAAGACGCGCGCGTTCGACGACGCGGGGGCCTACCTGCACTACGAGCCGCTGGGAGCGGTGATCTGGACGCAGGTGAGCTGCGGGTGCTACCGCTTCAAGCACCTGCACGTCGACTACACCGAGACGTTGACCAACAAGTGCCCGACGATTCCCAACCGGGGTTACTCGCGGCTTCAGCACCTGTGGCTGATTGAGCGGATCATCGACATCGTGGCGCACGAGCTCGACTTCGACCCGGTGGAGCTGCGCAAGCAGAACTTCGTACAGCCCGAGGACTACCCGTACGAGACGCCGAACGGGTGCGTGTACGACAGCGGCGACCTGCCGCGCTCGCTGGACATCGCGCTCGAGCTGATCGACGCTCCGCGCTGGCGCGAGAAGCAGCGCGAGCTCGGGCGCGGGTCGGGCAAGCGGATCGGGATCGGGATCGGCTCGACGCTCGACTCGGGTACGAACAACTTCGGCCAGGCGCGGATCATCAACCCCGAGCTCCCGTTCAGCGGTAACGGCGAGGCGGCGTACGTGAAGCTGGACCTGTACGGCGAGGTCAACGTCAACCTGGGAACGACGCCGCAGGGACAGTCACATGAGACCACGGCGGCACAGGTGGTGGGTGACATCCTCAACATGCCACCTGACCAGGTGCATGTCACCGCCGGCTTCAACCAGCAGCAGAACACGTATGTGGCGTTCTCGGGGACGTATGCGAGCCAGTTCGCGGTGACAGGCCTCGGAGCGGCCAAGGGCGCGACGGACAAGCTGCGAAGCGAGATCGTGGAGGTCGCGGCGTTCGCCCTGCAGGCCGAGCCGGACGAGATCGAGCTGGCCGACGGGATGTGCTCGGTGCACGGCGACGCCGAGCGCGCGATCCCGTTCATCGGCATCGCCAACATGGTTTACGCCAACAACGCGGTGCTCACGCCGGAGATGCGCGAGCGGATCAGCCTGAACTGCCGCTACGTGTACACACCGCCGTTCCAGGTCCCCGATCCCGAGCGCAAGCGCGGGAACTTGACCCTCACCTACGCCTCGCAGATCCACGCGTGCGTGGTCGAGATCGACGAGGAGACGGGCGAGGTTCGGATCCTCGACTACGCCGCGGTCGACGATTGCGGCAAGCGGATCCATCCCCAGATCGTCGAGGGTCAGGTACACGGCGCCACCGCGCTGGGGATCGGTGCGGCGCTGTACGAGGCGTTCGAGTACGACGAGGACGGCCAGCTCCAGCAGGCCTCGTTCTACGACTACCACGCGCTGACCGCGCTCGACGCGCCGGACATCAAGACCGGCGACATCGAGTCCCCGAGCCCGTTCACCCCGAACGGGGCCAAAGGCATGGGCGAGGGCGGCGGCGCGCCGCTGCACGCGATCTGCTCCGCGATCCAGGATGCGCTGACCGACGCCGACGCGGTCGTCTCGGACAGTCACAACGTCTGGGAGCGGGTGTGGGCACTGGTGCACAGCGGCGAGCGCGGCGAGCCGCGCGGGGTGAAGGTGAGCTCGCGGTGATCATCGAGAACGAGTTCACGGTGACGGCCGGCCTGGAGGAGGTGTGGCGGCAGCTGCTCGACATGGAGGGCGTCGCCACATGCCTGCCGGGAGCAACGATCAGCGCCACGGAAGAAGAGAACGTCTACAACGGCTCGATGCGGCTCAAGATCGGGCCGATGCGGGTGGAGTACCGCGGCACGGCGACCCTCACCGAGGTGGACGATCAGAGCCACACGGCGGTGATCGCGCTGAGCGCGCGGGAGGCCAAGGGCCAGGGCTCCGCCCGCGCGACGATCCGCAACCAGCTCGAGTCGGTCGAGGACGGGACGCGCGTGACCGCGCGAACCGATCTTCAGATCACCGGCCCGCAGGCCCAGTTCGGGCGCGGAGTGATCGAAGACGTGGGCAAGCGCGTATTGCGGGAGTTCTCTGCGTGCCTCGAGCAGAAGATTGGCGGTAGAGCTGACGGGACCGGGGCGGCCGCCGGCGGCGATGGAGACGCCGCCGGCGGCCACAGCGGCCAGGCCGCGCAGGCTGCGGCCGCCGGCCGCCACAGCGGCCAGGCCGCGCAGGCCGCGGCCGCCGGCGGTCCCGGCGAGCCTTCCGAGGAAGCCGCCGGTGTGGCACCCGGCGCAAGCACCGGGGCCGGCGCGGGCGCGACCGGCCCCGGTTTCACTTCGCCCGAGGTCGGCGCCGCGGGCGCGTACAGCGGCGCCGCGTCGCCCGAGGGCGCGCCCGAGGTGGGAACGGCCCTGGAGCGAACCTCGGCCTCGGTGCCCAGCGAGCTCGACGTGGGATCGCTGCTGGCGAGCAGTCCGGCCGTGCGCCGAGCGGCCGCCGCGGTGGCGGCGCTGCTCGTGCTCGTGGCGATGATCGTGCTGCGCCGCCGGCGCTGACGGCTCAGCTCACCAGCCGGGGCCCTTGCGGTAGCGATCCTCATCGGCCATCTCGGCCGGGTCCTCGGCGCCCTTGCCTCCAACCTTCTCCTCGTGGGAGGGATGCTCGCTGGTGTCGGGCGGCTCCTCGGGAGCGTCTCTCTCGGGGGCGTCGCCCTGGGGCGTCGGCTCTTGGCGTGGATCTTCCATATCGGGTCCGCTACCCGCCGGAAGCGGATTAGAGTCAGCGCATGATCGAGCCCTACCAGGCCGTCGGCCTGATCCAGACGATGCGCGGGATCCACCGGCGCGAGGAGATCCAAGCGAACCTCGAGCACATCTCGCACATGATCAAGGCAGCGTCGTGGCTGTCGAGCATGGACCTGCCCGTCCGGCTGATCTGCATCCCCGAAGGCGGTCTCCAGGGCTTCACCGACGAAGTGCTCGACCTCGACCACGAGGCCTACGCGCAGACGTGCGCGATCGACATCCCCGGCCCGGAGACCGATTATCTCGGTCGGCTGGCCCGGCAGTGGGACGCCTACGTGATCGCCCAGGCCAAGGCGCGCCACCCCGAGTTCCCGGAGCGGTTCTTCAACGTCGGGTTCGTGATCGAGCCGGTCGACGGGACGGTGGTCCTCAAGCACCACAAGGTGGTGCCGCTGCTCCCGGTCGAGCACTCGGTCACCCCGCACAACGTTTGGGACCGGTGGGTCGAGCTCTACGGGGACGGGCTCGACGCGTTCTACCCGGTGGCCGACACCGAGATCGGGCGGATCGGGATCATGATGGCCAACGAAGCGTCCTATCCGGAGAACGCACGCGGGCTGGCCATGAACGGATGCGAGATCGCCTACCGCGGGCCGTATCCGGCGCCGGGCGTGATGAGCGGGATGTTCAGCGTGCAGAACCGGGCCCGCGCGCTCGACAACAACATGTACGTGATCGGGATGAACCTCGGGACGTACTACCTGGACGCCCAGTCCGACACTCCGATCGACACGTTCAGCGGGGGCTCGCAGATCGTCGACTACCGCGGCCAGGTGGTCGTCGAGGTGTCATACGGCGCCGGCTCCACGTGGATCGCCGGGACGATCGACGTGCAGGCCCTCCGGCACTTCCGCCAGAGCGCACAGTGGGACAACTGGATGAAGGACCTGACCACCGAGCAGTACCAGCTGATCTACGAGCGGCCGGTGTACCCGAAGAACCTGTACCTGGAGCGCAAGCCCTACACCCACGCCGAGTACCGCGAGCAGGTGACGCGGCGCCAGGTGGCGCTGCTCCAGGAGCGCGGGGTGTGGGCCCGGCCTGGTTGATGCGGTTCGAGGGCATGCGGTGCGGACCGGGCCCCGTGTCATGCGCCGTCAGCCCGAGAGCAGTAGGCGGAGCGCCTCGATCCCGTCCCACACGTCGACGTAGCGCGTCGTGAGCGGCGCGAACCCGAGCCGGATGATGTCCGGCGCACGGAAGTCCACGATCACGCCGGCCTCGATGAGCGCCCCGCACAGCTCGCGGGCCCGAGGGTGGACGAGCGCCACGTGCGCGCCGCGGCGCCCGGCCTCGCGCGGCGAGCCGACGGTGACACCGGGAAGCGAATCAGCCAGCGAGATGGCGAGCTCGGTCAGCGCGATGCCCTTCTCGCGGATCGCCGCGATCCCCGCCTCCCCCACCACGCGGATCCCCTCGTCGACCGCCACCAGCCCGAGCACGGGCGGCGTCCCGGACAGGAGCGCGCGCATGCTGGGCGCCGGGTCATACCCTGGGGCCATCTCGAATGGGTCGCGGCGACCCAGCCAGCCCCAGACAGGTTGGCGGAGTTCCTCCTGCAGCTCGCGGCTCACGTACATGTAGGCCGGCGCTCCCGGCCCGCCATGCAGGTACTTGTACGTGCAGCCGACGGCCAGTCCGGCGCCATCATCGTCGAGCGCCAGCGGGACCGAGCCAGCGCTGTGGCTGAGGTCCCAGAGCATGAGCGCGTCGGCCTCGCGCACGAGCGCGGAAATCGAGCGCATCGCGGCGACGTACGCGGTTCGGTAGGAGACGTGGGAGAAGCTGACCAGCGCGGTCTGCGGCCCGACCGCACTCGCTACCGCCGCGACGGTCGGCGCGTCGACCCACTTGATCTGCAGGCCGCGCGCCCAGGCGATCCCCTCCAGCACGTACCGATCGGTGGGGAAGTTCTCGACGTCGGTGACGATCTCGCGGCGCCGGGGCCGGGCATCCAACGCCGCGCTGGCGAGCTTGTAGAGGCACACGCTGGTCGAGTCGCCGATCACGGTCTGCCCCGGCGCCGCCCCCAGGGCCACCGAGGCCACGCGCTCGCCCACCGCAACCGGCAGCTCCATCCAGCCCTCCTCCCAGCCGCGGATGCCGCGCCGCCCCCACTGCTCGGCGATCACGTCGCGGAGCCTCCCGCTGCTCGCGCGAGGCAGGCAGCCGAGCGAGTTGCCGTCCAGGTAGACGACGTCCGGGTCGAACAGGAAGCGGTCGCGAAACGACGCCAGTGGATCGCGCTCGTCGAGCGCCACCGCCTCATCGCGCCCGCCGCTCACGCGCCCAGGTAGGCCCGTTTCAGGTCCTCGCTCTTGAGCAGCTCGCTCGCCCGCCCCTCGAGCACGATCTGGCCCGTGGAGAGGACGTAGCCGCGGTCGGCGATCGAAAGGGCCATGGTCGCGTTCTGCTCGACCATCAGCACCGCCACGCCCGAGTCGTGCACCTCCTTGATGATGCGGAAGTTCTGCTGCACGAGCGCGGGCGAGAGCCCCATCGACGGCTCGTCCATCAACAGAAGCCGTGGCCGCGACATCAGCGCCCGCCCCATCGCCACCATCTGCTGCTCGCCCCCCGACAGCGTGCCGG
Source organism: uncultured Solirubrobacterales bacterium (assembly GCA_963818675.1). Taxonomy (GTDB): domain Bacteria; phylum Actinomycetota; class Thermoleophilia; order Solirubrobacterales; family Solirubrobacteraceae; genus Palsa-465. The sequence continues at coordinate 2,541,138 of CAWFTE010000002.1, read as the reverse complement.
CGAGCTGCTCGCCCCGCTCGTAGAGCCTCGGAAACAGCGTGTACACGCGGTCGAAGTCTTCCTCGAGCGCGTCCCCGCGCCGCAGCACCGTCCCCAGCTCGAGGTTCTCGCGCACGGTCATGTCCCCGAACAGCCGGCGGTTCTCCGGGACGATGGCCAGGCCGCGCGCGATCCGCTCGGACACCTGCCGGCCGGTGACGTCCTCGTCGCCCAACAGCACGCGTCCCGAGCGCGGGCGCACGATGCCAAGGATCGTCTTGAGCGTCGTCGACTTGCCCGACGCGTTGCCGCCGAGCAGGCACACCAGCTCGCCCCTGTCGACGTTCACCGAAATCCCCTGGAGGATCCGGATCTGGCCGTAGTAGGTGGTGACGCTTTCGAGGCTCAGCAGCATCGGCGGGCCTCAAGCCTCGGCAGCGAGCGCCTCGGGATCGTGCCCGAGATACGCCTCCACCACGGCCGGATGATTGGCCACCGTCTCGAAGCTGCCCTCGGCGATCTTCACGCCGTGGTCGAGCGCCACCACCCGATCCGACACGCCGGCTACGACATGCATGTCGTGCTCGATCACCAGGATGGCCAGCCCGAGCTCGCTGCGCAGCCGTCCGACGAGCTCGGTGACCTCGTGGGTCTCGCGCGGGTTCATGCCGGCGGCGGGCTCATCCAGCAGCAGCAGCCGCGGCTCGGTGGCGAGCGCGCGCGCGATCTCGAGCCGCCGGCGGTTGGCATAGGACAGCGAATAGGCGGGCTGCTGCCATCGGTATCCGGCCAGCCGCTGCCCGAAGAACGACAGCACCTCCTCGGCGCGACTGCGCACCGCGCGCTCCTCGCGTCTTGCCCGCGGCAGGCGGAGGATCGACTCGATCGGCGTGGCGTGCGTGCGCCCGTAGGTCGCGGCCATCACGTTCTCGATCACCGACATGTTCAAGAACAGGCGCAAGCTCTGGAATGTGCGCGCGATTCCGAGCTGCGCGACCTGGTGGGGCTTGCGACCGACGAGCGACTGGTTCGCGAAGCGCACCTCGCCCCCGGTCGGCTCGTACAACCCGGTGATCACGTTGAACACGGTCGTCTTGCCGGCGCCGTTGGGGCCGATCACACTGACCACCTCGCCGTTGTCGACGCGCAGGTCCAGCTCGGACAGCGCGCGCAGCCCGCCGAAGGCAAGCGAGAGCCGGTCTAGCTCGAGCAGCGCCATTCAGACGATCTCCACCCGCTGCGCGCCGAACAGCCCCTGCGGACGCGCGTTCATGGTCACGATCAGGATCGCGCCGAGCAGGATCAGCCGCGTCACCGAGGGCTCGGCCACCAGCCTGGCCTCCCACGCGCAGGCGGCCAGATAGATGGTCGGCACGAGCAGGATCGTTCGCCACCGCCCGCGCAGCTGCACGAGCGCGATCAGCAGGCAGATCACCACGACGAACGCGAGGTTGCCCGGCCACCTGGGAACACCGGTCTTGGTCGCGGGCACGATCACCCAGTCGCGCACCACGCCGGCGACGAACCCGCTCGATTGTGGTCCACCGGCCACGACCGAGTGGCTGATCGCGTCGGCGATCGCGTGCAGGGCAAACCCCAACGCCACCGTGGCCGCGACGACCGCGCCCAGCCGTCGCCACGGCCGCAGCTTGACGATCAGCGTGAGCAGGATCAGGCCGTAGAAGATGTATCCAGCCTCGGTCGGGCTGCGCAGGAAGCCGTCGAGGACGACCTCGACCAGCACCGCCCCGACCACCGCCCCCCCGATGCTGCCGGCGCCGCCGAGGATCAGGCCGGCGTAGATCAGGATCAGGAAAGACGTGTCGAAGTCCGTGGGGAAGACGTTGGTCTGCTGCGCCGCGAACACCGTGCCGGCGAGCGCGGCGACCATCGCCCCGAACGCGAACGCCATCAGCTTCACGCGGTTGACCGGGATCGTCATCGCCGAGGCGGCCAGCGGATCCTCGCGCACCGCGCGCCAGGCCCGTCCGGTTCGCGACGTGTCGAGCAGGCGCAGCACGACGATCGTCCCCAGCAGCAGTATCAGGAGCAGGTAGTAGTAGCCGATGTTGGTCGTGATCTGCGAGCCGAACCCGTGAATCGGATCCAACGCCACGATCCCGTTTGGACCACCCAGCTTGCTGGGGGCGACGTTGTTGGTGAACTCGACAAATGCCTCGCCGAAGAACAGCGTGACGATCGCCAGGTAGTCGCCGATCAGCCGCCGCGAGGGCAGCCCCACGAGCAGCCCGAGGATCGCCGCAGCGACCATCACGGCCGGGATCGACGCGTACGCCGGCAGGTGGACGCCGCTCGAGCTGAGCTGGTTGGAGGACAGCAGCGCGAATCCGTACGCGCCGAAGCCATAGAAAGCGATGTAGCCGAGGTCGAGCAGCCCCGCCCACCCAACCGGCACGTTGAGCCCGACCGCCAGCAGGGCCAGGATCAGCGCGTTGATCGCAACCTGCGACTGAAAGCCGTTGAGGCCCAGCGCGGGTATCAGTGCGCCGAGCGCGGCCGCAGCGACGAGCCGCGGCCACCATCCCACCCGCTCGAGCCGGCGCTGCACGTCGCCGCGCCATCCCGGGAAGTACTCGCGCCGCTCGCCCTGCCGGGCCACCCACTCGTCGACGCCGATCGACGGATCCTGGGGTGGGGCGGCCACGACGGTTCAGACCTTCTGGAGTTGCACGCGGCCGAGCAGCCCGCTCGGTCGTAGCAGCATGACCGCAATCAGTATTCCGAACACGATCAGGTTCGTGTACGTGGAGGAGACGTAGCCGGTGATGTAGGACTCGGCCAGGCCGATCAGCACGCCGCCCAGCACCGCGCCGGAGATCGAGCCGATTCCGCCCACAACCGCGGCGGTGAACGCCTTCAGCCCCGCCACGAACCCCATGTAGGCGAAGACCTGGTTGAACAGCAGGCCGGCCATCACACCGGCGATCCCGGCCAGCGCCGACCCGAGGAAGAACGTCGCGGCGATCGTGCGGTCGACGTTGATACCCAGCATCTCCGCCGCCTCGCGGTCGGTGGCGACGGCCCGCATCTGACGGCCGAGGCTCGTGCGATTGACGAGCACCCGCAGCCCGACCATCAGGGCCACGCTGAGCACGATCACCGTGATCCGGAGGATGTCGACGTTGAGAACGCCGATGTGGATCCCGGTCGAGAACGAGATGAAGTCCGAGCTGTTGTAGATGCGGTAGTCCCCGCCGAACAGCAGCAGCATGGAGTTCTCGAGGAAGAACGAAACGCCGAGCGCGGTGATCAAGGGCGCTATCCGCGGCGCGTTGCGCAGCGGCCGGTAGGCGAACCGCTCGATCGCCACGCCCAGCGTGCCCACGCCGCCCGCTGCCAGCACGAACATGATCAGCAGCAGGAGCGGCACCGGGATGCTGATCGCGGTCGGCCCGCCGAACCACTGGATCACGAAGTAGCCGACGAACGCACCGACCATGTACAGGTCTCCTTGCGCGAAGTTCAGCAGCTTGAGCACGCCGTACACCATCGAGTAGCCCAGGGCGACGAGCGCGTAAAGGCTCCCGGTGGTGAGCCCGTTCACCGTCTCCTGGATGAAGAAGCGCATGGTCGTGCGGCCGGTCCGGCGCACGGGCAGGTGCCCGCGCGCCGGAACGACTATCTCATGTCAGCCGATCACGCTCCCGAGACCAGCTGGTACTTGCCCTGCGGGCTGATGTGGAACAGGAACCACTTGGCGTTGGTCAGGTCGCCGTGCGAGGTGAACGAGATCGGCTGACCGAGCACCGACGTCGACTCGTTCGTCGCCTTGACCGCCGAGAGGACGTTGCTCCGGCTCGGCGTGCCGCCACCCTTGCACACCGACGAAATCGCCTCGTCGATGACGTGCATGGCCGCGTACACGGGTGGCCCGAACGTCCCGAACTTCGGGAACGCCGCGGTCGCCTCCGAGACGAGCTGCGAGTCTGCCGGGATCCCCCTGATGTCCGGCCCGAAGGTCGAGACGTAGGAGCCCGGGATCGTGAACGTGGTCGGCGCGTCGGTGCCGTCCGTGCCGACGATCGTCGCGTTCTTGTGCTGCTCCTGGAGGTTCTTTCCGAACTGCTCCGCATTGGGCGGCAGCTGCCATGGCAGGATGACCGCAGCCGTCTGCGGGGTTACCTTCGCCACCAGCGAGGAGAAGTCCGTCACCTTCTGGCTGACCGACTCGTGGTCGACCTTGATGCCGGCCGACTTGAACACCGGAATCATCGAGGACACCAGGCCGGTCGAGTACACCTCCTGGTCGTCGACGATCATCACCGCCTTGGGGTGCAACGTCTTGATGACGAAGTTGGCGTCCTCCGGGCCCTGACGGCTATCGAGGTCGACAACCCGGAAGAACGTCGGGTTGCGACCGCTCGAGGTCAGCGTCGGGTTGGTGGCCGAGCCAGACACGAAGGCCACCCCGGCGCGACCGAACAGCGGCCCTACCGCCTGGACCTCCTGGCTGCCCGCCGGTCCATCCACCGCGACGATCTTCGAGTTCGCGATGAACTGCTGCGTGACCGTGGTGGCGATCGAAGGCGTCAGCTGGGTGTCGCCCTGAACGAGCGAGATGTCCGTGCCGTTGGCCTTGTTGTCGTCGGCCACGGCCAGCTTCGCGAACGCCAACTGCTCGCCTCCGAGCGAGGCCGCGGGACCGGTGATCGGCCCCTCGAACCCGACCGACGCCACGCACTTGCCGGCGGACTTGCCCGTGCTGGCGGCTGTCGTGGTGTTGCTACTGCTCTTGCTGCTGCTTCCGCAGCCGGCCGCGATCAGGCCGCTCAGCGCGATCACGGCGAGTGCTATCCGTCTCTTCAACGCAGCTACCTCCTGCTCTGGTGATGGGCTTCGTTCACGTCTGTGGGATCGGGTCTACGCCCTCGTAGGCCGGGGTTCCATCCGGGTAGTAGGCGGCCGCCGGCGACCCGGCGGGCCGGAACACGGCCACCAGTCGCATCTCGCCGGGGCCGGTGTTCTCGAGGCAGTGAACGGTGCGCGCTGGGAGGCCGATGCACGTCCCCGGGCGCAGCGGGTGTACCGCGTCGGGGGCATGGAACAGTCCGTCGCCCTCGAGCACGTAAATGACCTCGTCATAGGTGTGGAAGTGCCTGGGGGCGCGGGCCACGGGGACGTAGCCGACGAAGTGCGTGGCCGAGCGCAGGCCCGTGCTGGGGTCGGCCACGATTTGGAATCGGCGCTCGGTGGTCGCCTCCTGCACAGCCTGGTCCTCCAGCCGGCGCACGGTGAGCGGCGCCGTGCCCGCGGCGCTGGGCGGAGCCGGATCGGGGATGCGCACGGAGATCATCCGCATCCCTTCCGGGCCCGCCGTGAGCTCATATTCCTCGCCGGGGCGGAGGTAGGCGCCGCTCTCTGTCGTTAGCTGGTGCTGCTCTCCGCCCGCCGTCATGAGCTCCCCGTCCCCGGCGGCGACGAACAGGGTCTCTTCGGCGGCGTCGGTGGTGCGCCGGGCGCTTTCGCCGGCGCCCAGCACGAGCACGGTCTGCTCGAGCGGGGTGAAACCGCGGGCCGGACCCGCCGCCGGGTGCTCACCCACCGGATCGTTTGCCGGATCGGTTCTCACCACGCAAAGCTGACCGCTCACCGACGGCATCGCTCTTGGATTCGACCGCACCGGCGCAGTCCCTCCCGCGCTCACGCCTCCGCTGCGGTGGCGAGCGATGCCTCGACCGTGATCTCCGCGCCGGCCAGGACACGGGAGACCGGGCACGTCTCCTTGGCCTCGCGCGCCAGGGCCTCGAAGCGCTCGGCGCTCACCCCGGCGACCTGGCCGCTCGTGCGCAGCTCGATCGTCGTGATGGTGAACCGGCCGTCGCGCTCCTCGAGGCGCACGCTGGCCGTCGTCGTGAGCTCCTCGGGCGGGTGCCCGGACTCGCTCAGCAGGTTGGCCAGCGACATCGTGAAGCACCCCGCCTCGGCCGCGGCGATCAGCTCTTCGGGATTGGTCGCCCGCTCCACGTCCTGGACGCGCGCCTTCAGGCTGAACGGCCCTTCGTAGGCGCCGCTCCCCAGCGCCAGGCGGCCACCTCCCTCGGCCACTGTTCCGCTCCAGGTTGCCTGCGACCGCCGCGTCACACGAAAGCTCAAGTTCTCTCTCTCCTCAGGTCCGTGGCGCCCCGAGCCTCTGTCCGGCGCACCATGTCCGGACCCAAGAACCTAGTTTTGATCAAATCATGCCGGCCCGGACAGTGCAAGCGAGGTTGCTTGCAATTGGGTTAGGGCGCGGTGTACGCCCACTCGGCTAGCGCGAGGTGTGCTCCCACTCGGTTAGCGCGCGGCACGAGCCCACGTGGCCGCGCCTATTGGCGTCTGACGAGCACCCTGCTGCGGGAACGGTCAAGCGTCACGAGCCACTGCTTCGCGATCCGAAGGCCCCTCCTCGGGCAAGACACGGATACCGAACATACGCTCAGGCCCTCCGCGAACGCAAGTACGGGCAGCGTTCTGCGGCACTCTCCGCGATTCTGCTGCGCTATCTGCGCGCCCGTCTGCACGATCGTCAATTGGAGAGCGTCTCGATCTCGCACGAGCCTCTTGCGCTCGGCAGCCAGTTTCGCCCGCTCGTGAAGCGCGGTGGTTCTCTGCCTCTCGAGTTCTTCGAGCCGGTAGTCGAGCGCTGAACGCCAGGCATCCGCGTCGGCCTGAAGCGTCCTGGCAAAGAAGGCGAGCGTCGCGAGCTCGGCCCGCAGCGCCCGCGGTCCTTCGCACTCACGTTCCGCCAGCGCCGCACGCTCGCGTAAAGCGGAGAGCTGGCGGGCCAGCTCCCTGCGTTCCGCCAGCGGCGCGCTTGGATCGCCATCTTCAGGCGCCGACACGGAGATTGCGAGCATGACCTCGGTCGCGTCCGCCGCACGATCTATCGAGATCTTCAACCGAGCGATCTCGGAGACGACGTCGTTCTGGTGCTCGACGGGCACCGGCCGATTTTCTCGCGGGCTCGAATCCGCGTCAACGGACAGCACGGTGGCGCTAGGCGGCGCGATCGCGCCGGGGTCGCCAGCCCTCGGTCTTCCACTTCGAGCCCGGGCGCCCGGGCAGCAGCAGCACGATCAGCAATCCGATCGCGGACAGGATCAGGCCGAAGGCAAGACCGACCCGATCGCCGTAACCCTTCCGCTCCGAGAGCCACGATCCGATCGCGGCGGACAGAAGCCACACGAACAGCAGGTAGAGCGCCTTGGCCCCGATGAGTGCGAAGACCACGATCATGTCCCCAGGTAAGCCCTCTGCACGGCTGGATCGTCTCGCAGCTGGCCCGACTCGTTGGTCAGCGCCACCTCGCCGGTCTCGAGCACATAGCCGCGCTTGGAGACGTCGAGTGCGTAGTTCGCGTTCTGCTCGACGAGCAGGATCGACATCCCCTGCCGATTGATCTCGGCGATCGTCTCGTAGATCCTCTGCACGAGGATCGGAGCGATCCCCATCGAGGGCTCGTCCAGCATCAGGAGCTTGGGCCGGGCCATCAGCGCCCGACCGATGGCCAGCATCTGCTGCTCACCGCCTGACATCGTCCCCGCCTTCTGGCGCTCGCGCTCCTTCAAGCGTGGAAACAGGTCATACACCCGCTCGATGTCCTCCTCGATCTCGCCATCGCGGCGGCGGTACGCGCCCAGCTCCAGGTTCTCGCGCACCGACATCCGCGCGAAGCAGTGGCGTCCCTCCGGGGAGAGCGCGATTCCGCGCGTCGACGATCTCATGCGCCGGGAGGCGGCTTATCTCCCGCCCCTCGAAGGTGACCTAGCCCGACCTCGCCGGCGTGAGCCCGGAGATCGAGCGCAGCGTGGTCGACTTGCCCGCGCCGTTGGAGCCGATGATCGTGACGACCTCCCCTTCCTCGACCTTCAGCGACACGCCGCGGAGCGCTTCGATCGCGCCGTAGTAGGTGTGAATGTCGTCGACCTGGAGGAGGGCCATCAGCTCTGCTTTCCGAGGTAGGCCTCGATCACGCGCTGATCCTCGCGGACCTCCGCCGGCGGCCCTTCGGCGATCTTCTCGCCGTGATCGAGCACCGTGATCCGCTCCGAGACCCCCATCACGACCTTCATGTCGTGCTCGATCAGCAGGATCGTCAGTTCGAGGTCGTTGCGCAGCTTGCGCATGAACTCGGTCAGCGCGGCGGACTCCTGCGGGTTCATGCCGGCGGTGGGCTCGTCGAGCAGCAGCAGCTTCGGATCGGAGGCCAGCGCCCGCGCGATCTCCACGCGGCGCTGGTCCCCGTAGGAGAGGTTGCTCGAGAGCTGGCCGAACTGGCTGGAGCGCAACCCCACATATGAGAGCGCCTCGGCCGCCCGGTCCTCCACCGCCCGCTCCTCGGCGCGCACCCACGGCGCGCGGACGATCGACCCGAACAACCCGGCCCGCATCCTGCAGTGGCGCCCCACGATCACGTTCTCGAGCGCGGTCATCGCGCCGAACAGCCGGATGTTCTGGAACGTACGGGCGACCCCGAGCTTCGTGATCACGTCGGGTCGATCGTGGGTGATGTCGCGACCCGAGAACACGATCCGCCCGCGGGTGGCCCTGTAGAGGCCCGTGAGCATGTTGAAGAACGTGGTCTTGCCGGCGCCGTTGGGGCCGATGATCGAGACGATCGACCGCAGCGGGATGTCGACCGAGACGCCATTGACGGCCACGAGGCCGCCGAATTCCTTGGTCACCATCTCGGCGCTGAGAATCGGAGGCCCGAGCGAGGCGTACGCAGGTGCAGACATGTCCGCGGTCACTGCATCACCTCGCCGGGCTGGGCTGAGGCCCAGGCCTCCTCGGCGCCCGGCTCGTCGAGCGCGGTGTCGCCGATCCCCCGGGTGAGCTCGAGTTTTCGCCGCCGTTCGGGAATCAGCCCCTGCGGACGCAACACCATGACCAGCACGAGCAGGAAGCCGAAGATGCTCACCTGCAGGTCGGTCAAGCTGAAGTTCAGGCCCAGGTCGCCGGGGATCGGGTTGAGCACGTCCGGAATCAGGTAGTAGTTGATGTTGGCGAGCAGCAGCGCGCCCACCACCACCCCCCAGATCGATCCCAGCCCGCCGAGGATCACCATCGAGAGGACGAAGATCGAGAAGCCGAACTGGAACTCCCCGGCGTCGATCAGGGTTGTGTACGCGCCCAGGAACGCGCCGGCAATGCCTCCGAACGCCGCCCCCAGCGCGTAGGCGAGCAGCTTGGTTCGCACCAGCGGGATGCCCATCGAGACGGCGGCGACCTCGTCCTCGCGCAGCGCGATCCACGCTCGCCCCGCGCGGGAGTCGCGCACGCGCACGTTGACGAACAGCGCCATCAGGACGAGCACGAAGATCGCGTAGTACCAGGGTCTGATGTTCAGCTGGGTGAACGTGCCGACCCCCGGAAGGTACGGCAGGTCGGTGCCGCTGATTCCGAGCTCGCCGCCGGTCAGCGGCATCCCGAAGACCTTGAGCGACGTTCCCTGGAGCGCGAACACCCGGATGATCTCCCCAAACGCGAGCGTCACGATCGCGATGTAGTCGCCGCGCAACCGCAACGTCGGCACGCCGATGATGGCGCCGGCGAACGCGGTCAGGATCCCCGCGCAGATCAGGATCAGCACGAAGTTCAGGTGGATGCCCGGCAGCGTCGCCGTGGCGCCGTGGACGAGGATGTGCACGTGGGCCTTGTAGAACCAGCCGGAGCCCAGCCAGCCGAACGTGTAGGAGCCGAGCGCGAAGAAGGCGACGTAGCCGAGGTCGAGCAGACCCGCGAAGCCGACGACGATGTTCAAGCCCAGCGCGAACATCACGTACGTCAGGGCCAGGATCTCGGTGTTGACGAAGTTGTTGGTCGTCGAGAAGAACTGCGGCAGGACCAGGCCGAACGCGATCAGCAGCACCGCCAGGACGCGCGGCCACCAAGGAGGAAGTAGGCGCTCGATCGCCGCTCGCCACTCCAGCAGCTGCGCGCGCAGCTCGCTCACCCGGCCTCCCTCGTCTCCTCGCCGAGCAGTCCCTGCGGTCGCAGGACCAAGATGATGATCAGGAGGCCGAACACGAAGAACGGGGTCCACTGGGGCCCGACACGGGCGTCGATCGTCTGCTGGATGAAGCCGATGATCAACCCGCCGAGCACGGCTCCGCGAATGTTTCCGATTCCGCCCATCACCGCGGCCGTGAATGCGATCAGTCCCGCCTCGAACCCCTGGAGGTACCAGACCGTCGTCTCGTAGAGCGCGTACACGAGTCCGGCGGCGCCCGCCAGCGCGCCGCCGATGAGGAACGTGAGCGAGATCGTCCAATCGACGTTGATCCCCATCAGCCTCGCCGCCTCGGGGTCCTGCGCGGTCGCGCGCATCGCCCTGCCATGGCGCGTGCGTGCGACGAACCAGCCCAGCAGGATCACGAGCGGGATCGTGACCGCGACCGACAGCACGTCCGCGCGGTGGATCACCACCCCGGATATCTGGACCACGGTCGTGTTCTCGTGGATCAGGTCGGACACACCGACGGTCGATCCGCCGCGCCACAGCAGCCCGATGTTCTGGAGGATGAACGAGAAACCGACGGCCGTGATCAGCGGCGCCAGCCTCGGAGCGCTCCGCAGCGGCCGGTAGCCGACCCGTTCGATCAGCACGTTGAGGGCGCCGCAGACGAGCATGCATACGAGCATGGCCAGCGGCAGACCGACGACCAAGCCGAGCGTCGAGGTGCCCAGGCCCAATCCGATCGCGCTCCAGAAGCTGACCCCCGTGAACGAGCCGATCATGAACACGTCGCCGTGGGCGAAGTTGATCAGCTCGATGATTCCGTAGACGAGCGTGTATCCGATCGCGATCAGCGACCAGATCGCACCGTTCGAGATGCCCTGGACGACGTTGGTGCCGAGGTAGGTCAGGTCGTGGATCGTCGTCCCGTGGCCATGGGCGTACCCGGCGTATCCGGCGAACAGGTCGTGTGCCGCGAGATAGACGGGGAACACCGCCAGCACCGCCACCAGCCCCCACCGACCGGCCGCGCGCCGGATCTGGAGCAGCACCGTCCTGGCAACCGCGAGTGCGGTTCTGCTGGGGAGCGAGCTTGCTTCCATGGACCCCCGGTCCAGCCTAATCGCGGAGCGGGGCCGTTGCAACCAACGGCCCCGCTCGACTCTCTGCTAGGAGACCGTGATCGTCTTATCGAACAACGGGTTGCCGTCCGCGCCAACCTTGTACAGGCCGTAGGACTTCAGCGTTGTGTCGCCGTTGGCGTCGAACCCATACGTGCCGATCGCGCCCTGGTAGTTCTGGGTCGCGAACAGCGCCTTCACGACAGCGGACTTGCTGTTGCCCTGGGCGCCCAGCTTCGCGATCGTCTTGAGCCCGAGCTGCATCGCCTCGTAGCCGTAGATCGAGTACGGGTCAGGGTTTCCAACCCCGTACGCCGCCTTGTACGCGGCGAGGAAGGCCTTGCCGCCCGGATACGTGGTCAGGCCCTGCGTCGCCACTGTGCAGTGGAACAGCGGCGCGATGCTCTTGGGGAAGCCGCCCTTCGCCGGGTTCGTCTCGCCGCCGGAGCAGACGCCGTCACCGCCGAAGATCTTGGCGTTCGGGACCGCGGAGTTGATGTCCTTGACGAGCTCCACCTCGCCGGGCGGGTCGAACGCGGTGTAGACGCAGTCGGCTCCCTGTGACTTGACCGTCGAGGCGTAGGAACGGAAGTTCGGGGACGTGGGGTCGAGGGGCGTGACGCCCGTGACCGTGATCCCGTACTTGTGCTGGTTCAGCTGGATCTGCGTGGCCAGCCCGACCCCGTACGGCGTCTTGTCGTCGTTCACCGCGACGCGGGTGCATCCCAGCTGTTTCATCGCCACCAGGCCCGCCTGGCCCTGGATGGTGTCGCGGGGAACGATCCGCAGGTACGTCCGCTTCCCCGTCGGGTAGTACTGCTGGGGCTCACCGGGCGAGGTTCCCGGGTCGTTCGTCGTCAGTCCGGGGTAGGTGTTCGCGGGGCTGACCTGCGCCAGGCCGGCCTGGTTGGTGATCGGAATCTCGACCTTGGCACAGCCCGAGTTGAATGGGCCGACCAGGTAGACGGCCTTCGAGTCAGTCGCCGCCTTGCGCGCGTTGGCCTGGCACACGTTCAGGTCGTAGTTGGTGGGCGACGTCGCGGTCGAGTCGTCCAGCGAGATGAAGTTGACCTTCCATTGCCCGGCCTTGTACCCGGCCTGCTGGAGCGCCAGCTTCTCGCCGTTCAGAGCCGGAAGCGTCTGCGCGCTCACCGCGCCCTTGAGCGGCAGGTCGGAATAGATGTTGATCGTATTGGCGCCGCCGCTCGAGCCACCGCTCGTGCCCGCGCTGCCGCTCGTGCTGCTCTTGCTGCTCGAGCCGCAGGCGGCGATCGCCAGCGCCGCCACAGCGCAGGCGCCCAGTGATGTTGCACTTCGTAACCTCATGTTCCTCCATCCTCTCCCGGAGGGGTCGCTGTCGGTGGCCACCCTAATGGCGCCCGCGGCTGAATCAAGGCCAAGGACGGGCCCTTTAACCAAACGTGAATTTGAGGATTCCGCCCCAGAGCTTCGATTCCTGCTCGGCCTGAAGCGCGCCCGGCTGGGCGGCGGACTCGATAGGTTTGATCAAATACGGCCACGCGGACGAGGAGCAGCCAACTGGAACAGGCGCTTGACCAGGTAGACGCGATCAGACAGCGCTTCTCGTCGCTGCAGAACGGCTTCGCCTTCTTCGACGCCCCGGGCGGCTCCCAGGTGCCAGACGAGGTGGGCGAGGCAATTGCCCGAGCTCTGCGCGAGGCGAGCGCGAACCTCGGGGCGGTGTACGCCACCAGCCTGCGCGTCAAGGAGATCCTGGAGCGCGCGGAGGCGGGCGCCGCCCGGCTGCTGGGATGCGAGCCGCAGGAGGTGATCTTCGGGGCGAACATGACGTCCTTGAACTTCGCGCTGTCGCGCACGGCGGGGCGGGAATTCGCCCCCGGGGACGAGATCCTCGTGTCCTCGCTGGATCACGACGGCGGGGTGGCGCCGTGGCTCGAGCTGGCCCACGATCGCGACCTGGTCGTGCGACACATCGAGCTGCGTCCCGACACCACGCTCGACTACGAGGACCTCGAGAGCAAGCTGAGCCCGCGCACTCGCGTGGTCGCCTTCGCCTGGGCCTCCAATGCCATCGGCACCGTCGTGGACGCCCGCCGGGTCTGCTCGCTGGCTCACGCGGCGGGCGCGCTGGCCTGGGTCGACGCCGTCCATTACGCCGCCCACGAGCCGATCGACGTCCGCGCGATCGACGCCGACGTGCTGCTGTGCTCGCCCTACAAGTTCTGCGGCCCGCACATGGGGATCGCCTACGGCCGTGCCGAGGTGCTCGAGAGCTGGCGGCCGTACAAGGCGCGGCCGGCGCCGACCACGCCGCTGGGCCGGCGGTTCGAGACCGGGACGCAGCCGTACGAGCTGCTGGCCGGCGTATCCGCGACATTCGACTATCTGGAGTCGATCGGCGGATTTGCGGCGATCGTCCCCTACGAGCGGTCGCTGGGCGAGCGGTTCCTGAGCGGGATCAGCGACGCGATCGATGTGTATGGGCTGCCGGGCATGGAGGGACGCGTTCCCACGTTCCTGATCAACGTCGCGGGCGCACCGGCGGGCGAGGTCGCGCAGCGCCTGGCCGAGCAGGGGATCGGCGTGTGGGCGCACGACTCGTGGTACTCGCTGAACCTGTACCGGCGCCTCGGCTACGAGCGCGACGCGGTCCGGCTCGGCTTCATCCACTACAACACGCGCGAGGAGGTCGACCGGCTGGTCGCCGCGCTGAATGCGCTGGGCGCCTGAGGATGGCGCTGCATCCGCAGGCGCGGGAGCTCATCGAGCGGGGAGCGGAGGCCGACCTGCCTCCGATGAACGAGCTCGACGCGCCGGCCGCCCGGCGCCAGGCGGCGCTGATGAACGAGCTGATCGGGGATGGCCCGGATCTCCCCTGCGTGCAGGAGGTCGAGATCCCCGTCTCCGTGGGCTCGATCCCCGGGCGCCGATACGCCCCGGAGGACCCGGCCGGAGTCGTGCTGTGGCTCCACGGCGGCGGGTGGGTCGTCAACGACCTCGCCAGCCACGAGCCGATGTGCCGGCTGCTCGCGGTCGAGTCCGGCTGCGAGGTGATCGCGGTCCACTACCGGCGTGCGCCTGAGCACCCCTTCCCGGCTCCGCTCGAGGACTGCTGGGAGGCGCTGAGCTGGGCGGCGCAGGACGCTGACGGACAGCCGCTGATCGTGGCCGGCGACAGCGCCGGCGGCAACCTGGCCGCGGTGTGCGCGCTCCGCTCGCGGGACCGGGGCGGCCCGCGACTGCGCATGCAGGTGCTCCTGTATCCGGTCACCGACTGCGACCTCGCGACCCCGTCGTACATCGAGCACGGCAGCGATCCGGGCGACTACCTGACCACGGACGAGATGCGCTGGTACTGGGACCAGTACGTCCCCGACCCGGGCGCCCGGAACGCACCTGAGGTCTCGCCGCTCCGCGCTCCGGACCACTCGTCGCTCCCGCCGGCGCTGGTGGTCACCGCCGAGTACGACCCGCTGCGAGATGACGGGATGGCCTACGTCGAGGCCCTGCGCGCCGCCGGCGTGCCGGTGACCCATCGGCACTACGGCGACATGCTCCACGGCTTCTGCGCGCTGGTGAACGTGCTCGACCGGGCAGGCGAGGCGGTGGCTGTCATCGGCGGTGACATCCGGGCGGCTGTGGCGGACGCGTAGCCGCGGGCCGGGCCGCAGACCGCAGACCGCAGACCGCAGGCCGCAGGCCGCAGCGGCGGTCAGCCGCGGCGCGCGAAGAAGTGCGGCAGGATGGCGCCGGATCTCGCTCTGCCGAGGTTGTTCCCGCTGGGCGGGCAGAAGTCCGGCAGGATGGCGTCCGGGCTCGTGCTGCCGAGCTTCTTCCCGGTTTGGCGCCGCGGAACCGCGGCCGGCGCGCCGCGGGACCGCGGCCAGCGCCCCCGCCCCGGCCGGCGCCCCTAACCCTCGGACTGCCGCTCGGCGTCGAACAACTCGACCAGCCGGCTGCGCGTCTCCCACAGCTGCGGGAGCTGGCGCTGGGCGATCAGCTTGCTCAGCACCTGGATCGGTGTGCCCTGCGTGCCCACCGTCTCCTCGCCCAGCGCCCGCGCCACGATCGTGTAGTGGCGAAAGCGCCACACCCAGATGCGCTCGTCCCACTCGGTCAGCAGCTCGGCCAGCTGGTAGAGCTCCTCGAACTCCCGCCCGCGCTGGTAGAGCTCCTCCAGCGTCAGGCCCGCCAGCGAGAGCAACCGGTCGAACGCCTTCCACAGGCGCGGCGTCACGTGCGAGACGCGCCGGAACCCCGGGGAGTCGAAACCGCTGCCGTGACCCAGCACCACGCGAATCTGGTGGTACTCCCACGGCGACATCTGGTTGAGCATCTCCATTTGCGTGGTCACGTACTGCAGGCACAGCACCGAGCGCCGGAGCAGCCGGATCGCGGCGGCGAGCCCGTCGCGGTCGAGCGCCATCGCCGCCTCCTCCACCTCCTCGGTGGCGAGCTTCAACCACAGCTCCGAGGACTGGTGAACCGTCTCGAACAGCAGCTCGTCGTGGTGCACGCGCTGCCCGGCCGGCTTCTGAAGCGACAGGAGCTCGTCGGTGCGCAGGTAGCGCTCGTAATCGCTGGCGCCGCGGCCGGGGAGGACCGGTGTGTGGAGCTCGTCGTGGGTATCGCTGCTCATCGCTCACCTCCGAGGATCGCTGCCAGTCTCGCGAAGTCGATGTTCCCACCCGAGACGACGCACACCACCTTGCCGGTGCCCGCGCCGCCGCTCAGCGCGACGGCCGTGGCCAGCGCGCCCGCACCCTCAGCAATCACGTGCACGCGCTCGGCCAGCAGCCTGACCGCAGCCTCGACGTCCTCGATCGCCACCGGGTGGGCGCCGTCCACGAGGGCCGAGACGCGCGGCCACATGGCGTCGAGCACCCGCCGGCTGCCGGACCCATCCACGAACGAGGGCCGGTAGTCGACGCTCACCGGTTCGCCGGCGGCGAGCGCCGCGCACAGCGCCGCCCCGGTCGCCGGCTCGGCGGCGTAGACCTTTGTCCCGGGACGCAGGGCCCGGAGCGCGCTGGCGATCCCAGTGATCAGGCCACCGCCGCCGAACGGCACCACCACCGCATCCGGGTCGGGAAGGTCCTCGAGGATCTCCAGGCCGATCGTGCCGTTGCCCGCCATCACCGCCTCGTCCGCCACGGGATGCACGAACAACCCGTCCACGCCCTCGGCGCGGCTCTCCACGATCGCGCGCCACCAGTCGTCGTAGGGCACCTTCAGGACCTGACCGCCCAGCCGCTCGATCGCCGTCAGCTTGGCCTCCGGCGCGTGCTCGGGAACCACGATGCGCGCCGGCAGCCCGAGCTCGCGCGCCGCCCACGCCACCCCCTGGGCCATGTTGCCCGCGCTCGCGGTGACCAGGCCGCCGGTCAGGGCCTCGGGCCGAGCGCGGCGGATCGCATTCAACGCGCCCCGGATCTTGAACGAGCCGATCGGCTGGAGGGTCTCGAGCTTCAGGTAGATCTCCGCCGGCGCGCCTCCGACGGGCAGCCGGATCAGCGGCGTGCGCACCGCCGCGTCGGCGATGCGAGCCCGGGCCGCCTCGATCTCGGCCAGGGGGATCACAGCTCGACCTCGGTGCCGAGATCGCGTTCACGGGCGCTCGCCACCGCCGCGCGCGCCGCCGCCAGATCCTCGACCGCGATCCCGAGCGAGCGAAACAGGGTCAGCTCATCCTCGCCGGCGCGGCCGGGATGCTCGCCGACCAGCACCTCCCCGAGCTCGGCTGCGACCTCGGCGCGCAGCCCCTCGCGCGCCGCGAGCCGGTATTCGCCGGCCTCGTGCTCGACCGATTCGCGGCTGTCCGCGAACACGGTGGCGACGGCGAACGTCCGCGGCTCGATCTCATAAGCCGAGGGCACGCTGGCGCCGATCGCGTTGAGATGGACGCCCGGGCTGAGCCACTCGTGGCGGACCACGGGCGTGGGCGAGCTGGTGGCGGTCACCACCACGTCGGCGCCGCGGACCGCCTCCTCGGCGGTGGCGCATGCGGTGGCGCCCTCCAGCCGCCGGTTCGGGGCGAAGGCGCGGATCTCCTCGAACGCCCGGGTATCACGCAGCGCCCGCAGGTGAGCCCGGGCCTGCACGCCCGCTCCGAGGATCGCCAGCACACGGGCGTCGGGCCGGGCCAGCACATCGGTGGCCACCGCGGTGACCGCGGCAGTCCTGATCTCGGTGACCGCGGATGCATCGAGGATCGCCTCCGGCACTCCGATCTCGGCGTCGTACAGAACGACCACGCCCTGATGGGAATCGAGTCCGCGCGCCGGGTTGCCGGACATCACCGTGATCGCCTTCAGCGCGAACTGCCCGGATCCCCACGCCGGCATCAGCCCCAGCAGGCCGTCGGCCTCCGGGGGGCGCATCACCGAGCGCAACGGCATGAACGTCTCCTCGCGCGCCCGCGCGGACAGCACCGCGCGCATCGCGCCTTCGCACGCCTCGGGCGAGAGCGCGGCGTGGACCTCGGCGTGCGAGAGGATCAGCACAGCGCCTCGACCTCCGCGCGCTCGGCGGCGCTCAGCGGCCTGGCGAGCGCCTCGGCGACGGGCTCGAGATGCTCGGGCCGACCGGGGCCGACCACGACCTGGGTGACGCGGTCGTCCGCGAGCAGCCAGGCCAGCGCGAGCCCGGGCAGTGAGCGTCCATGCTCACGGGCGTATGCCTCGAGCCGCTCGAGGGTGTCGAACGTGCCGTCGGTCATCAACTGCTCGTAGGGCTCGGGGCGCTGGGTCATCCGCGAGCCGGCGGGGAACGGCTGCCCGCGCCGGTATTTGCCCGTCAGCCACCCGCCGGACAGCGGGCCGAAGGCCAGGAACGCGACATCGCGCTGCGCGCACAGCCCGAGCACGTCCTCTTCCTCGCGCTGGAGCAGGCTGTGGGCGTTCTGGACGGCCTGCGGATGCCCGCGGTCGAGCGCTTGGCCGAGCTGGTGCGCGTCGAAGTTGCTCACACCGTAGGCGTCGATCCGCCCGGCCTCCTCGTGCTCTGCGAACGCCGCGAGCGTCTCCTCGAGTGGCGTGTCCGGGTCGAACTCGTGCGCCAGGTAGAGCTCCACGCGCTCGAGGCCCAGGCGGTCGAGGCTCGCGGCGAGCTGGCGGGCGATCCGCTCGGGCGACAGCCCCCGGTCGCCCTGAGCGGACATCGGGTTGTAGGTCTTGGTCGTGACCGTGGGGCGCACGCCGCGCGTCGTGAGCCACCGACCGATCGCGGTCTCGCTGCGCCCGCCGCCATAAGCGTCGGCGGTGTCGAAGTGGGTGACCCCCGCCTCCCACGCCGCGTCCATCAGGGCCGAGGCCTCGTCGTCGCTCAGCCCCTGGCCGAAGAATGCCGGCGCCGAGCCGATGCCGCCGAAGTTGCCGCACCCGAGGGCGATCCGGGGCAGCGCGATCCTCACACCCGCTCGCGGACCGCGCGCGGGTCGTAGAACTCGACCGGCGCATCGCTCAGCGGCACCGACCCGTCCGTCTGCACGTGCCATGTGTCCTGGAAGTACAGGCAGGTCCGCTCGTCGGAGGAGATCACGTGCGGGTGCATCGAGCACACCATGTCCTCGCGCAGCTCGACGTCGTAGGCCTCGCCGATCCGGGGGTGCTCGATCATCGTCATGCCGATCGAGTGGCCGGTGACGTGGCCGAGCTTCCAGCCCCGCTCTCGAAAGGGCTCCGAGACAGTCTGATGCACCTGGCTCGCGGTGGCGCCGGGGCGCATCGCCCGGCGGCAGATCTCGTGGTACTCGCGGTAGGCCTCCATCATCCGCTGGGACTCCGGCGAGGGCTCGCCGCCGCACATGGGGCGTGAGAACTCCACCCAGTGGCCGCCCGGCCCGGCGATCTCGAGGCCGTAGATGAGCATGTCCTCCTCGCCGATGACCCGCTTCTCGTCGGGCAGGCGCATCTCGGGGAGCGCGGCGCCGCGCGGGCCCGTGAGCACCATGTCCATGGTCAGGCGGCGGGTGCCGTGGCCGACGAACTCGCGCTCGGCCTCGGCCATCAGCTCCGCCTCGGTCATCCCCGGCTCCCACGCGCGCATGACCGCGAACACGCCCGCTTCGTTGATCCGCATCGCCTCGCGCACGGACTCCATCTCGTAGGGCGACTTCTGCGACCGGGCCAGGTCGAACTCCGCGTCCCAGCGGGTCACACGGTCATCGGGGAGCTCGACGTAGTCGCGCACCGGCATGACCAGGTCCATCCCGTACACCCCGATCCTGCGCCACCCCCGGTCGCGGATGCGTTCGGCGATCCACTTGCCGGGCGTCTCGGCGAACACGCGGTCCTCCACCCAGCCCTCGCCATGATCGCCGACCCAGCGTCCCTCACCGGGAAAGATGTTCGTGGGCGGCTCGTCGACCGGGAGCAGCACGTACGCGTACCGGTGCAGGATGCGAAAGCCCGACAGGTAGAACATCGCGCCCTCGAACCCGGTGTACTCGGTGGCGCACACCAGGACCGCGTCGAGCCCGTCGCGCTCGGCCGCCTCGCGGACGAGGCGATAGCGGCGCTCGACGTCCTCGGCCAGCTTCGGGTCCGCCTCCGGGTACACCCGGCATATCTGATCAAATCGCCAGGGGGGACGCAAGGCGAACGTAGGGGTGCTCGGGAAACCCTGATGCGACACCACCCGGCCTGAGATGATGCTCGCCCCCATGCCGGTCAATCAACCCCGCGCCGTCCACGCTGGTGGTCAAACCCTCGGAGGCTTGCCATGCGTAGAGTCGTGATCCTCACAGTCGCGTTCGGTCTCGCCGCGAGCGGCGCGGCCGTCGCGGCGTCGTACGAGACCGGCCGGTACGCCGGCGGGAATGCGCACCACGTCGGAGTCGCGCTCACCATCCGCTCGGGCTCGTTCTCGGTCCAGCGGATCTCCTATGTCGAGCGCTGCGCCAACCCGAGCACCTCGTTCAGCGACGAGTTCACGTTCCTGAGTGGATCCCGGGCGCACCTGAACGGCACGATCAACAGCCAGGGGCATCTCTCTGGGCGCTACCACGTCAGCTCCGGAACGGTCACCGTGCGTGGCCACGTACACGGCGGCGCCGCGACCGTCACCGGGACCGAGACGAGCTCGTTCACGCAAGGTGGCAAGACGTTCAGCTGTCACGGGTCGCACACGTTCCAGACCACCAGGCAGTAGCGCCCGCGGCCGCGGCCGGACCCGCCTCCCGAGACGATCGCGACCGGCTAGGCGCCGGCCGTGCGCCGGTAGCGCGCCACCGCCAGCGGCGCGAACACCACCATGATCACCAGCGACCACACCGCCGCCCCCCACACGTAGTTGTGGGCGGGGGTGCCGAGCCACAGCGAGCGCATCGCGTCGACCATGACCGTGAACGGGTTGACGTTGGCGAACGCGCGCAGCACCGTCGGCATCGAGGCCACCGGCACGAACGCGGAGGAGATGAACGTGAGCGGGAAGACCGCGATGAAGCCGACTGAGTTGGCCGACTCGGGCGTCGAGACAAGCAGGCCGACCAGAGCGAAGAACCACGAGAACGCGTAGCCGAACAACAGCAGCAGCGCCACTCCCGCCACCGCCTGGCCGAGGCTCGTGTGGAACGAGAAGCCGATGATCACGCCGGTCACGACCAGGATCGTCATCGACAGCGCGTTGGTCACGACGTCCGACAGCGTGCGCCCGGCCAGCACCGCCGGCCGGGCCATGGGTAGCGAGCGGAAGCGGTCGATCAATCCCTTGTGGACGTCCTCGTTGAGTCCGAGCGCGGTGACGAACCCGCCGAAGGCGATGTTCTGGACGATGATCCCGGGGATCAGGAAATCGACGTAGGGGATGCCGCCGGTCCTGATCGCGCCGCCGAACACGTAACGGAACAGCAGTACGAACATGATCGGCTGGACGGTGAAGGCGAGCAGCAGCTCGGGCGCCCGGGGCAGGCGCACCAGGTTGCGCTCGGCGAGGACCAGTGTGTCGAGCACGAGGCGCCTCATGAGCCGGCGGGCTCCTCCTCGCTCGACGCCTCTTCGGCCGCATGTCCGGTCAGCCCGAGGAACACGTCGTCGAGTGTGGGCCGGCGGAGCGCCAGATCGTCGACGTCGACGCCGGCCGCGCTGAGGCGCCGGACCGCCTCGACGATCGTGCCCCGGCGTTGGCGCACGCTCGCCTTGACGAGTCCGTCCTCTTGCAGCGGGGGCTCGTCGCTCATCGCGCTCAGCGCGGAGATGGCCGCGTCGAAGTCGGCGCCGTTCGAAAGCCGCACCTCGAGCCGCTCGCCGCCGACCCGGTCCTTGAGCTCGTCCGAGGTTCCCTCGGCGATCACCTGACCGCGGTCGATCACGGCGATCGTGTCGGCCAGCCGATCGGCCTCATCCAGGTACTGGGTGGTCAGCAGGACGGTGGTGCCCTCGGCCACGAGCCCCTCGATCACCTCCCACAAGGCCAGCCGGCTGCGTGGGTCGAGCCCGGTGGTGGGCTCGTCGAGGAACAGCACGGGCGGCTTGGCCACGAGCGCGGCGGCTAGGTCGAGCCGGCGCCGCATGCCGCCGGAGTAGGTCTTGGTCGGGCGCCCGGCCGCGTCGACCAGCTCGAAGCGCTCGAGGAGCTCGCGCCCGCGGACGCGTGCCACCCGTCGCGGTGCGCCATACAGCCGGCCAACCATGGCCAGGTTCTCCAGGCCGGTCAGGTTCTCGTCGACCGCGGCGTACTGGCCGGCCAGCCCGATCCGCTCGCGCAGCGCGCCCGCGTCGGCCACCACGTCGAGACCGGCCACGCGCGCGGTACCCCGATCGGGCTTCAGCAGCGTGGCCAGCACCCGCACGAACGTGGTCTTGCCCGCCCCGTTCGGGCCCAGAAGGCCGAGCACGGTGCCTCGGGCCACGTCGAGATCGATCCCGGCCAGCGCCTGGACCTTGCCGTAGGCCTTCCACAGGCCGCGCACCGTGATCGCCGGGTCGGCGAGCGCCGCGTCCGCGTTCGCGCGCTCCGTCCCCGACTGCAACTCACCGAGCGGCCCCACCCCAAGGACAGTACGCGATCGGCCGCCGCGGTATCAGAGGTCCAGCCGGCGCTCGAGCGCGCCCTTCACCGCCGGCCACTCCTCGTCGATCACCGAGTAGTAGGCCGAGTCCCGGGCCAGCCCGTCTCGCACCACCATGTGCTTGCGGAAGATCCCCTCGAACGTGGCCCCCAGCGCCAAGAGCGCCCCGCGCGAGCGTTCGTTGCGCGCGTCGGTCTTGAACTCCACGCGGCGCAGGCCGACCCGTTCGAAGGCATGCCCGAGGAGCAGCAGCTTGGTCTCGACGTTGATCCCCCTCCCCCACACCCGCGGCGTGTGCCAGGTGTTCCCGATCTCGACCCGGAGGTGCTCGAGCCGGATCTCGAGGAAGCTCGTGGAGCCGATCGGCTCTCCCGTGGCGGAGTCGAGGATGGCGTAGTGGATCCGCTCGCCCGTCTCGGTGGCGGTGGCCGCGTCGGCGAGCCACTCGAGCGCCGTCTCGCGCGAGGCCCCCACGTCCAGCGGAAACCAGGTGAAGATCTCCCCGGCCAGCGCCGCGGCAACAAGTCCATCCAGGTGGCGCCGCTCGAGCGGCTCGACGACCACGAGCCGCCCCTCGAACCGCTCGCGCAGCGCCTCGACGCTCACCATCCCGGGCCACCTTACGCTGCCGTTGCGAGCTTGGTCAACGCCGCCGCGGCACCCGATGGTATGGTGGCGCTCGTCGCCTGCACCACATGGCATCCAGCCAGACCAGGCACAGAGACCGGGGCTCCCCGGATCGGATTTCACTTCGATGACTTGGACCTCACGGCCCAGCCACGCTCCTTCCGCGCGCGTAGTGCGCCTGCGAACCGCCGCGCGCGCAGTCGTCATGAAGGCCCTGCCCGGGGTGGCCGTCCTCGGCATGGCCGGCGTACCCGCGCTCGCTGCCCAGGCCAGTGCCGATGCCTCCCCCCGTTCCGCGCCTTCCGGCGCCACCGCCGCACCGGCGCCACGCGTTCAACTCTTCCAGACCAGCGGGCAGTCGCATTTTGCTCCAGTCCCGGTGCAGGTCCAGACGCAGCAGTCGACGGCCAGCTCGAAGACCATCTTCATCAACGACTCGATCCACTACCAAGCCTTCAAGGGCGTTGGCGCGGCCATGACGAACGCCTCGGCGTACCTCTTGAGCAAGCTGGCCCCGAGCCTGAGCAGCAGGATCGTCTATGACATGTTCAGCCCGCACGCGGCGGGCGCGCACTTCCTGAGGGTCCCAATCGGCGCATCGGACTTCAACGTCGGGGGTCAGATCTTCACGAACGACGACATGCCGCCGGGCCACACCGACTTCGCGCTCAGGCACTTTACGTTCGCGCACGACGCGCACGTGATCACGTTCACGAAGCTGGCGCAACAGTACAACCCGAGCCTCGAGACCATCGCCATGCCGTGGAGCATGCCGGCTTGGATGAAGACGAGTCACAACCTGCTCAACTGGAATGGATACATCGACGGGCGCATGTACCACAGCGGAGGCCTGATCCCGGGCTACGAGAAGGTGTACGCCCGGTATCTGGCCACGTGGGCCATCGGGATGCACAAACGGGGGGTCAGGATCGACCTCCTGGGCATCGAAAACGAGCCCGGCAATCAGAACAACAGCTATCCGGCCGCGGACCTGACGCCGCAGCAGGAGGCGAAGGTCGCCGGTTTCCTGCAGCCGCTGCTCCGCGCTGCGCACCTGCCCACCCGGGTTTACGTCTATGACTCCGGGTGGAAGGGGATCGACTGGATCCGGTCGGTTCTACGTGGCACCAACGCCCCGGGAATCTTCGTCCATTGCTACGGAGGCAGCGCCACCAACCTGACAACGATCCACGATCTGTTTCCCACCAAAGACCTGATCCTCAGCGAATGCGCGCTTCAGGACATCGGCTTCGAGAACGCCGCTCAGTTGATGATCGAAGTGGCGCGCAACTGGGCCAGTGGCGGACTGACCTGGAACTTCGTCCTCACCGATCAGGGTCTGCCGAAGACTCCCCACGACGCGAACTGTGGCCTGTGCCGCGGTACCGATACCGTGCACGTGTCACCCCGCGCGGCCGATGTGGCCGCCGGGCTGGTCACCGTCAGCCCGAACCGCACGCTCGTGGGTTACAGCCGGGAGACGTATGACCTCGAGGCGTTTGGCCACTTCGTCGAGCCAGGAGCGACCCGCGTGTTCTCCACCCACGCCGTGACCTACAGCACCAACACCCTGCAGGAGTCTTCCGGGGTCGACAACGTCGTCTTCCGCAACCCGCCGGACCGCACCGCGCTGGGCGGCAAGGACGTGATGGTCGCCTACAACAACACCAACCGGTCGCAGCCCGTGACGGTCAGGGACGGCAGCCTGATCTTCAGCTTCACGGCGGCGCCGAATGCCACCGTCGTAGCCGTCATCGGGCGCTGACACGTGGCCCGCGCCTAACGGCTACTTACCCGCGGTTCGCGCCTAGCGGCTGCTTACCCGCGGCCCCGCGCCGTGCGGCTGGCTTACTTGCGGCGACGACGCCGGTGGTGGCGAGCCTTCTTGACCCGCTTGTGCCGGCGGGCGGGGTGCGCGTGCGACTTCGCCTTGTGGGGCCGCGCCGCGGCGCGCTGTGCCTGCGACTGCGACTGCGACTGCGACTGGGCCCGGGCTGCGCCACCGTCGACGTAGGCGGCTGCGCCGGCATAACGATGGTCCACGTTGAAGTTGGCGTTCCGGACCAACGACAGTGCGTAGGCGTCCCAGTAGTCTCCGAGCGGCGGAGCACCGGGACCGCAGGGGCCGAACGACTCCCCGGGGTTGGTCGTCCATTCGAAGGCGTCCACGTTGAGGTACCCGGTGGCCGTCGTCGGCTTGGGTCCGAGACCGCGGCCGGGCGGATCGCAAAGCTCCTCGTTGCCCTGGCGGGCCGGATCCGGCGGGGCCAGCGGGCCGCGGCCGTTGAAGCCGGTGTTGACGATGAAGTGCTTGCCGCCGGTCATGCGCGACACCTGCTCGCCGAACAGGATCTCCCGCGAGGTCCAGTCGAAGTGCGTGGAGTTCAGGAAGAAGCCCTGAATCTGGGCGACACCAGCCTGCCGCAGCAGCTGGGCGATGCGCGGCGCCGGCACGGCGTCGGCGGCACCCGCGTCGAGGTAGATCACGAGATGCGGGCAGTTCGCGGTCAGCGTGTCGATCGCGTAGCGCAGCTCGCTCATGCGGACGTTGACGCCCTCGTGCGAGAGGCACCCGACCGTGATCAGCGAGTCCATCTCGAGGAACAGCACCGCGCGATAGCTGCCGATGCCCTGCGCGAACCGGTCGACGAAGTAGTGATAGTTGGCGACATCCGACGGCGGGGGCGTCCAGTTACCGCAGTGGTTGTCCACGAGCCGGTACGTGGCGAGCATCGGGATCGTGCCCGGGCCCTCGGCCGAGGCCTGCACGAGGTAGCGGTTGACCGCGATGCCCACGTCCTTGCCGCTGAAGTAGCCGAAGCGCTCCACGAACGGCTGGCCGGCGATCACCCGCAGCGCCGGCAAATGCTGCGCGGCGTGGGCGGGCGGCGACTGGCGCCAAACGTAGAAGGGCGCTCCGTACAGCGGGTTTCCGGCCGGCGGCGTGGTGGCAAGCTCCAGCGGATTGGCCGGATCGCGAGGGGTGGTGGGCTCATTGCCCGTGATGGTCAGAACCGCGTGATCGTCATGTGTCGTGCCGATCGGATACGAGGCGTAGATGTCGAGCGAAAGGGTCTTCGAGATCGTCGTGAAGTGGTGATCGACGATCGGCACGGTGAAGCTCTCGCTGCTCGCCCCGGCGGGGAAGTCGAGCGTGCCCTTGGTGGCGCCGAAGTCGCTGGGCACCCCGTGCATGTCAAAGGGCGAGGTGGCCGTGCACTGCGAAGAGCCGCACTGATGGCCCATGCCGACGGCGATGTAATACGCATACGCCTCGCGGCTCGTGTCGCTGCGGGTGATCGTGATCACCGCGGACCCTGCATTCTCGTCTACGGAGTAGGTCGGCGAGCTGAAATGAAAGCCGCTCGGATCGTAGGAGTTGGCCATGCCGGCCGCCGGCGCCAGAAGGCTCACGGCCACTGCGAGGAGGAATGCAACCAGTGCGCGTCGAGTCATGCAGATGGCATCGACGCGCCCCTGAGGCACTTAATGGACTTGACGATTCTGCATACATTTGTCCAGAAATGGCGTCGCGAACGCTGAAAATCGGGTCCTCCTGCCGGTTTCGCTGCTAGCGGCCCTTGAGGCGCGCGGTTTCGGCCCTGCTCGCAGGCCCGGCCTGGCGGGGCAGGTCCCGTTCCGCGGGAGGGTCCCGTTCCGCGGGAGGGTCCCGTTCCGCGGGAGGGTCCCGTTCCGCGGCCCCCGGGCTTCAGCGCATGCGCGGGTCGGTACCGTAGGCCGGGTGCCCGTCCTTGAAGCGCGGGGCATCACGAAGACTGTCGGCGCCGGGCGAGCGGCCCGGCGCGTACTCGACGACGTCGGCTTGCAGGTCGAGGCGGGCGAAGTGGTCGCAGTACTGGGCCCCTCGGGCAGCGGCAAGTCGACGCTCCTGCACGTGCTCGGCGCGCTTGACCACCCGGATGCCGGACGGGTGCTGCTCGCGGGCCAGGACGTCACCGAGCAGAAGCCCGCCGCTCAGGCCCGGACCCGCCTGAACCACGTCGGCTTCGTGTTCCAGTCGTTCCACCTGATCGAGGAGCTGAGCGGGGCCGAGAACGTGCTCCTGCCGGCGCGCCTGCCCGGAGCCCGGCGCGGTGGTGAACGCCGTGCGCGAGCGCTGATCGAGCGGCTTGGCCTGGCGGAGATCGCCGACCGCAGGCCGCACGAGCTCTCGGGCGGCGAGCAGCAGCGCCTGGCGGTGGCCCGCTCCCTGGTCAACGACCCCGAGGTGGTGCTGGCGGACGAGCCGACGGGCAACCTCGATCAGGAAAACGGTGCGATGGTGCTCGGGCTGCTGCGCCATCTGGGCCACCGCGCCGTGGTGCTGGTCACGCACGAGCCCGAGGCGGCGGCGATCGCCGACCGGGTGCTGCACCTGCGCGACGGGCGCCTCCACACGGCGGCCCCGGCGGCCCTGCGCCTGAGGGAGTCCGCCTGAGGGCCGCCCTGGCTGACGCACGCCGCGGCCTGCGCGCGCGCCGCCGGCGCGCCGTCCTCGCCGGCGTCGGGATCGCGCTCGCCACCGCGATGCTGACGGCGGCGCTCGTGGTCGCGGACGGCCTGGGCCGCGGCTTTGATCGGGGCGTGCGCGCCGCCGGGCTGCCGGACATCATCGTCCGCTTCGATCCCCAGTCCCCCGCGCGGGTGGCCGAGCACATCCAGGCGCTTCCCGATATCGCCGGCTTCTCGCTGCGCCAGGAGATCACCGGAGTCGAGCTCGACTTCGGCGGCCACGACAGCCCGAGCGGCTCGGTCGACGTGGTCGGCTCCGGACCCCGTGGCTACGCGATCGTGGCTGGGCACGACCTGTCGGGCCGCCCGGGGGAGGTGGTGGTCGAGCGGGGTCTTGCGGCGAGCTGGGGGATGGGCCTGAACCGCAGCCTCGACGTCGCCGGGCTCGGCCCGCAACGCGTGGTGGGCTTCTCGGAGAGCCCTGACAACGTCTCCTACCCGCTGGCGACGCCACGGATCTACGTGTCGCGACGGGCCCTCGCCAGCCGGTTCGGAGCCGGCCAGCTCGACCCGAACGTGAACCTCGCGGGGATCTGGCTGCGCGACCCGCGCAACCTCGACGAGGTGCTGGTGCAGGCGCGGGCGACGAGCTACGGCCTGCGCGACCTCCGCTTCGTGACCCGTTCCGGCGTGCGCGTGCTCCTCGACCAGGCGGCCGGGATCGTGATCGACCTGCTCGTGGCGCTGTCGCTGATCGCGCTCCTGACCGCCGGCGTGATGCTCGCCGCCTCCGCCCGAGCCGAGGTGCAGCGGCGGCTGCGAGCCATCGGGATCAGACGGGCCGTGGGCGCCCCACGCGGGCACCTGGTCTCCACGCAGGTGCTCGAGGCGCTGCTCGTGGCCGCTCCGGCCGCCACCCTCGGCGCCGCCGCCGGCACGCTCGCCACCTACGGCCCCGCTTCGCGGCTCCTGGTGATGCTCAACGAGCCGGCTCCGGGCCTCGCGCTCGCCGGACCGCTGCTCCTCGCCTGGGCGGGGAGCCTGGCCATCCCGGTGCTCTCGGCCGCGTGGCCGGCCTGGCGCGCCGCCGGCCGCTCGGCGGTCGCGTTGCTGAACGGCGCCGAGCTCCAGGCCACCCGGCGACGGGGGCGCCGGCGGCCTGCGGGCATCGCCGCGCTGGGCATGCGCCTGGCCACCGCTCGCCGCACACGCCTCGTCGCGACCGCCTCGGCGCTCGGCATCTCGACCGCGTTCGTGCTCCTGCTCCTGGCGCTGGCCTCGGCGCTGACCTCGCTAGAGACGGATCCGGGAGCGTTGGGCAAGCGCTACCAGGTGACCGCGGCGCTCCCACCCGATGCCGCCCCCCGCGCGCGGAGGCTCCCCGGCGTGCAGGACGCGGCACCCCGCTACGAGGAGGAGGCGGTGGACTCGTTCGCGCTGGGCGAGACGATCGACACGATCGCCTATTCCGGCGACCACACGATCTTCGAGGCGCCGCCGCTGGTGGCGGGGCGGCGCTCCAATGGACGCGACCAGGCCGAGGTCGGCGAGGGGCTGGCCGACGCGCTCGGGTTGACCCCGGGCTCGACGCTGGCGATCCAGCTCGCCTCGGGCCGCGAGCTCCGCCTCGAGGTCAGCGGCATCGTCGGCTCACTCGACCACGACGGGCGTGTCGCCTATGTCCCGGCCGCCGCGCTGCTCGCAGCCGACCCGGGCGCGCCCTCCCAGCTCGTGGTCCGCCTGCGCCCGGGAGCCGATCCCGGCGTCGTATCGGGCGAGCTCGGGGCGACGGCGGCGCCCGCTTCGGGCGCCGTGGCCCGCGGGGTCCCGCTGGTGGCCACGCTGCGGGCGATCCTGCGCGCGGTGGCGATCGTCGACGCCCTGGTCTGCTTGTACGTGCTGATCCAGACGTGCGCGCTCACCGTGCAGGAGCGCCGACGCACGGTCGCGGTGCTTCGCGCGTTCGGCGCGGGAGTGCCGGCGGTCAGGCGCCTGCTCGCGGGGGCGGTGGCCGCGCTGGTGATCCCCGCCGGGGTGGTCGGGATCGTGCTCGAGCGGGCGCTGCTCGGACCGGCGCTGGCCCGGCTGGCGGCCGGCTACGCGGCGCTGTCGCTCGGCGCCAGCGTGCCCGAGATCGGCGCCGTGGTGGCCGGGCTCGTGCTCGCCGGATCGATCGCCGTGGCGTGGGTGAGCCGCCAGGCCACGCGGGAGAGCGTGGTGGCGGGACTGGCGGCGCGATGAGTGGGGCCGGCGGCGCGATGAGCGAGATCACCCGCCGTCAGGCCATGAAGCTGGCCGCCGCCGCGCTCGTTGCGGCCGGGTGTGGCAGCCAGGCAACGCACCCGGGCTCGGGCTCCACCCGGGCCGCCACCTGGGCCGACGTGGACGGGACCGGCGCTCTCCGCCGAGCGGCGGGCGAGCCGCTGCTCGCCCGCTCAGAGCTCGGGGCCCCGGCCCGGGTCACCGGCGTGCTGGCCACGCTCGCGCACGTGACCGACGCCCACGTCCTCGATGCCTCCTCCCCCGCGCGAGTGACCTTCCTCGACCGCCTGGGCCCGCCGTTCCAGTCGACCTTCCGGCCCCACGAGACGCTCACCGCCCAGGTGCTCGCCGGCGCCCTGCGCGCCATCCGCCCGCTCCGGCCAGACGCGGTGATCCAGGGCGGTGACCTGATCGACAACGCCCAGAGCAACGAGCTCGCGCAGGCGCTCGCCACTCTGCGCGGCGGCTCCGTCCGCCCCGGGAGCGGCGCCCATGGCTACTTCGGCGTGCAGCTTTCCGCCAACGCCGACCCCTTCTACTACCGCCCCGACCTCGACGCCCCGCGCCACCCCGGGCTGTTGCGCCGCGCGACCACGCCGTTTGTCAGCCAGGGCGCGAGCGCGCGCGTTTATCCGGTGCTGGGCGACCACGACATCCTGGTCCAGGGCGAGATCGCGCCGACGCCCGAGACCCGGGCGCTAGCCGTGGGCGACCGGGCGGTGTGGGACCTGCCGCCGGGACTCACGCTTCCGCCCGGGGTGGCCTTGGGCGCGTCGGGAGAGCCCGACGGACCACCCAGCCCCGGCCTCGTGGACCAGTTCCTCGCCCAGGCGCTGGCCGGGCCCAGCGTCAGCGTCCCCGCCGACCCGGCTCGCCGCCAGCTCGACCCACGCGACGTCCTGGCCGGGCTCGGCGCATCTGCCCCCAGCTTGGATTACCACGTGGACCTAGGACGGAACCTGCGCCTCGTCGTGCTCGATCTCGCCCGCCGCGCAGGCGGCTCGGGTGGGCTGGTCCGCCCGGGTCAGGCCCAGTTCCTGACCGCGGCGCTGCGAACCGATCGGTGGGTGATCGCCGTATCCCACCAGCCGCTCGCGAGCTCCGAGGGTGGCGAGGCGCTGCTCGCCCTCCTGGACGGGAGCCCGCGCGTGATCGCCGCCCTGAACGGCCACATCCACCGCAACCGGATCGAGCCGCGCCCGACCCCCGCGGGCGGCTACTGGCTCATCAGCACCGCCTCGCTGATCGACTACCCCCAGCAAGCTCGCGCCCTCCAGGTGCTGAGCACGACATCCGGCGTCGCGATCCGGACCTGGATGCTCGACCACGCCTTCCCCGGCGATCTCGGCGCGATCTCGCTCCAGCTCGCCTACCTCGACGCCCAGGGAGGCAGGCCGCAGGGCTTCGCCGGCGGCCGCGCCGATCGGAACGTCGTGCTGTACCGCTAGGCCGCGGCGCCGGCGAGCACGGCGCCCAGGAGCCCTGGGAAGCGCTGCTCGAGCTCTTCGCGGCGCAGGCTGTTCAGGCGGGTGGTGCCCTCCACGCGCTGGCGAATCACGCCGGCCTCGCGCAGAACCCGGAAGTGGTGCGTGCACGTCGATTTGGTCACCGGGAGCTCGAAGCTCTTGCACGTGCGCGCCTCGCCGGAGGCCAGGCACTCGACGATCCGCAGCCGCATCGGGTCGCTGAGCGCGTGCAGCACGGCCGGCAGCTCGATCTCGTGAAGCTCGGGGTGGGGAAGCGGCCCTGGGGTGTCCCCAACCGGGGTCACCCGTTCGTCTACTTCTGTGCTCAGCGACATATCCATCTCATCCCATTGTACGACGATTATCGAACATCTGCTACGATGGCTCTCGTACCAGGGAGTGTAGAACGCCAGGAGGCCGATGGAGACAGCAACCCTCAAGCCGCAGCATCCCCGCGCCACGCTTCTTCTCGCGTGCCTCGCCCAGTTCATGGTGATCCTGGACGTCTCGGTCGTCAACGTCGCGCTGCCGGCGATCCGCGGCGGGCTGCACTTCACCGAGCAGGATCTCCAGTGGGTGGTGAACGCGTATACGGTCACGTTCGCGGGGTTCCTGCTGCTCGGGGGTCGCGCCGCCGACCTATTGGGGCGCCGGCGGGTGTTCGTGGGCGGATTGGTCTTGTTCGCGCTGTCTTCGCTGGCCGGGGGCCTGGCCGACAGCCAATTCACGCTGATCGCCGCCCGGGCGGCCCAAGGCCTCGGTGGTGCGGTGATCGCGCCCGCGTCGCTGTCGATCCTCACCACCACGTTCGCCGAGGGCCCGGCGCGTAACCGCGCCGTGGGCATCTGGGGCGCGATGGGCGGGATCGGCGGGTCCGCCGGCGTGATCCTCGGCGGCGTTCTCACCGACGCGCTGAGCTGGCGCTGGATCCTGTTCATCAACGTGCCGATCGGCATCGGCGCCGCGCTGCTCGCGCGCCGTTACATCACCGCCGACGCCGGCGAGGAGAGCGAACGCAACTTCGATTTGGCCGGCGCGGTCAGCGCGACTTCCGGGCTCACGCTGCTCGTGCTCGGGATCGTGCGGACCTCGGCCACCGGCTGGGGCGCGGCGTCGACGCTCGCCCTCCTCGGCGCCGGCGTGGCGCTGCTGGTGGCGTTCCTGGCCATCGAGGGCCGCTTCGCCACGGCGCCGCTGATGCCGCTGCGGATCTACCGGTCTCGCACGCTCAGCTCGGCCAACCTGGTCGTGCTGCTGCTCGGCGGCGCGACGTTCGGAATGTGGTTCTTCCTGTCGCTGTACCTCCAGGAGGTGCGCGGGTACTCGCCGCTGCGAGCCGGCTTCTCCTTCCTACCCATGACCCTGTGCATCGTCGGCGGTTCGGTGCTGGCCTCGCGGGCCGTGCAGCGGATCGGGGCCAAGCCGCTGCTCGTCGCCGGCATGGTCCTGGTCGCCGCCGGGCTGGCCATGTTCACCGACCTCGCCCCCCACGGCACGTACGCCGCCGACGTCCTCGCGCCTTCGCTGATTGCCGCGATCGGGATCGGGCTGGCGTTCGTACCGGCCACGATCTCGGCCGTGGCCGGCGTCGCCTCTCACGAGGCCGGCCTCGCCTCGGGGCTGGTTAACACCTCGCGCCTGTTCGGCGGGGCGCTCGGCCTGGCGGTGCTGGCGACGATCGCCACCTCCCACACCGACGCCGACTTGCACCATGCGGTGGCGTCCGGGGCCGCGCTCACGAACGGGTTCGTGCTGGCGTTCGCGGTGTCCGCCGCGTTCGCGCTGGCCGGAGCGCTGATCGGGCTGGTCGGCCTGCCCCGCGTACACCCGCGCGCGGTCCGCTCCCATCCCGTGATCGCGACCGAAGGCGCCTGATCCGGGGCCAGCGCGCGCGTGGCCCTCCGCCGCTAGCCAGTACCAACGCACCTGAAAGTACGCTAACGTTCTTTGGGCTCGGTCTCCAGGTCCTGGCAGGAGGATTCATGAGGCAGTCTCGTTTGCGCGGTGTCATCGTCGCCGCCGTTCTCGTCGCCACCGCCACCGCGGCCAGCGCGTCGCCGGCGGCCGCCGCGATGCGCACGTTCTGCAACGTCCCGATCGTCATGAGCGACGGCATCGTGTTGCGCGCCAACCTGTGGCTCCCGCAGGCTCCGGGGCGCTACCCGTTGGTGCTGACCGCCACCGGCTACAACAAGGACGCCACCAATCCGACCGGGTCGCAGTGCTCGGGCTCCGGCGCCCTCGCCACCGCGGACACCAGCCTGACCGGCAAGGGGTACGGCGTGATGCTGCTCGACGATCGCGGCACCGGCGCCAGCGAGGGCACTTGGGACTCCTGGGGCTCGCGGACCCAGCAGGACTACGTGGAGGTCTTGAACTGGATCCAGAAGCAGGGCTGGTCCAACGGGCGCGTGGCGACGACCGGCGGCTCGTACATGGGGATCACCTCACTACTGATCGCCGAGGCCGACGCCCGGCGGGTGGCCCACCACCGCAAGCGCGCCGTGTACGCGGTGTGGGCTGACATTCCGATGGCCGACGCGTACCGCGATGTCACCTTCCAGGGCGGCGCAGCCGACACCGGCTTCATCCCGCTGTGGCTGGGCCTGACCACGGGTCTCTCGGACATCCCGCCGTCGACCATCTTCACCGACCCGCTGCAGTCGCTCTCGACCTGGGCGCAGCATGTCCTGAACACCTTCTCATTCGCGGGGGCCAAGCTGGTCGAGTCGGCCACCGGTCAGGAGGCCGCGTACGACGGCCCGTTCTACCGGCTGCGCTCACCCGTGGTCCACGCGGCCGACATCCGCGTCCCGGTAGTCATCCAGGGGGGCTGGTACGACATCTTCCAGCGCGGGGAGCCGCTGCTGTACGAGTCGCTCACGCACTCGCCGCACAAGATGCTGTTCATGTCGCCGCACTACCACACGACGAGCGGCCCGGCGCTGCCGTATCCGAACATCACCGACCGATTCTTCGATCGCTGGCTGCGCGGCATCCACAACGGGGTCGAGAATCTGCCGTCGGTGAGCCTGTACCCGATCAACGGCACCCACTGGGTCCATCCCGCCTGGCCGGTCCCCGGGACCCGGTATCAGTCGTTGTACCTGAGCAGCGACGCTTCGGGATCTTCGGCGGTGTCGCTGCACGACGGCTCGCTCGAGTCGCGTGCCCCGACTGCCGCGCAGAGCGAGACCGAGCCGCTGCTGCCGGCTTCGAGCCCGTGCTCACGCCTGACCGCCCAGTGGACGGCGGGGGCGGCGGCACGGACGCCGTGCGAGACCGACAACCGCACGTTCGAGGCCAGCGCGCTCACCTTCACAACGCCGCCGCTCAAGCAGGCCACGACGATCACCGGACCGATCAAGGCCAACGTCTGGGGCACGCTGTCCGGCGCCTCGGACGCGACCCTGATCGCCGTGCTGAGCGAGGTCAACTCGTCCGGCGCCTCAAGCCAGATCACAGCCGGCTTCCTGCTGGCCAGCCAGCGCGCGCTCGATCCGGCCAAGTCGACGAAGACGCCTTCGGGGCTGATCATCCGACCGTGGCATCCCTACACGCAGGCCTCGCAGCGTCCGGTGCCGGCGGGCACCCCCGAGGCGTACCAGATCGAGATCTACCCGACCTCGATCGATCTGCCGGCCGGGGACCGCCTCCGCCTGACCGTGGCCACGGCCGATACGCCGGCCACCACCCCGCCGACCCCAGACGCGCTGAACGAGCTCGGTGGCGTGCTCACCTTGCTGAATGACCCCCAGCACCCCTCGTCGGTGCTGCTCCCCGTCACGGCGGGGACGCTCGCCAACCTCGCGCCGCCGGGCGGCTCGACGCAGCCGTCGCCGCCGATGTTGCTGCCGCTGCCGATCGGCGTGCCCTGAGCGGACGGTCCGCGCGAGCGCCTCTACACGACCGTCTCGACACCACCGCCTCTACACCACCGCCACCGCCACCCCCACGACCAGCGCCGCCGCCGTGCTCCACACGATCACGGTGGCGATCAGCCGCTGGTCGAGGCCGTAGGCGTGCCCGACGATCAGCGAGTTGACACCGCTGGGCATGGCGGCCTGGAGCAGGTAGGCCGAGGGCAGGCGGAGCGCGGTCAGCGAGACCGCGAACAGCACCGCCGGCGCGGCGAGCAGCCGCAGGCCGACCGCGGCCGCGACCCGGCGGTCGGGCCGGTCGAGCAGCCGCGCGCCTTCCGCGCGCCGCTCGGCCGAGAGGTTGACCCCGACGACGAAGAACCCCAACGGCAGCAGCGCGATCACGACCCCGTGGGAGATGCCCAGCAGCGAGCTCGGCACCACCGAGGCCGGCGTGAGCAAACCCGCGATGACGGCCAGCAGCGGCGGATTGCGCAGCACGAACGCGCGCAGGCGCGCGCCCGCGCTCTCGCCGCCCCGCGAGCCGAACGCGGCGCCGATCCCGAACCCGACCACGAGGAACATCGGGCCACTGACCAGTTGGTCGTAGGCCACGGCGGAGCCGAAGCCCTTGGAGCCGAGCAGCGCGAGCGACATCGGCAGGCCCAGGTAGCCGGTGTTGACCACGACCACGGTCAGCACCACCGCCCCCGCCGCCGGCGCGGGGAGCCGCAAGCGCAGGCGGGCGATCGCCCATGCCAGCGTGCCGGCGATCCCCAGCGCCACGTAGGCAACGCCGAGGCCCACGCCAGCCCCGACGTTCAACCTCAGATGGGAGAAGTTGACGAACGAGATGAACGGCAGCAGCGTGTAGAGCATCACGCCCAGAGCCCAGCGGGCGGCCGTCGCTGCGGCCGGCGTGCGGCGCTCGGCGCTCACGCCGACCGCGGTCGAGAGAACCACTGCGAGAGCCACGAAGAGCACGATCGGAGAGAATCACGAACCGCATGCGCACCGCCGTCGTCGACATCGGAACCAACTCCACCCGCCTGCTGATCGTCGACACCGAGGAAGAGCGGGTGACCGGCGAGCTCGAGCGCGAGAGCGTTGTCACTCGGCTTGGCAAGGGGGTGGACGCCGACGGCTCGCTGGGCGACGAGGCGATGGAGCGGGTGTTCGCGACGCTCCAGGGCTACCGGGAGCGGATCGACCGCCACGACGTCGACCGCGCGATCGCCGTGCTGACCAGCGCGGTCCGCGATGCCGCCAACGGCGAGGAGTTCGCCCAGACGGTGAAGGACGGGTTCGGCTTGGAACCCCACATCCTGAGCGGCGACGAGGAGGCGCGGCTGACCTTCCTCGGCGCCACCAGCGAGCGCGACCCGGAGGATCCGACGCCGACGCTGGTGATCGACATCGGCGGCGGCTCGACCGAGATGGTGATCGGCACCGGCCACGAGGTGAGCTTCCACGTCTCAAACCAGGCCGGCGTGGTCCGCCAGACCGAGCGCCACATCCACACCGACCCGCCCACGGCCGAGGAATGCGAGGCCCTGGCCGACGACGCGCGCGAGATCTTCGCTCGCGGTGTGCCGGAGGACCAGCGGCGAGCGGTCCACCACGCGATCGCGGTGGCTGGCACCGCGACCTCGCTGGGGGCGATCGCACAGAAGCTCGAGCCCTACGACCCGGAGAAGGTGCACGGGTACCTGCTGAGCGTCCCGAAGATCGAGCGGATGCTCGACGAGCTGGCGTCGGTGGCGCTCGAGGAGCGTCGTGAGACCCCGGGCCTGCACCCGGACCGCGCGCCCACGATCGTGGCCGGGGTGATCATCCTGCTGGAGACCGTGCGCGTGTTCGGGCTCGACCAGGTCGAGGTCTCCGAGCACGACATCCTGCGCGGCGCGGCCCTGGGGCTCTGACCGAATCGGCCCGATTGCGGACCTTTTCGACCCCGCTCGTGATTGGAACTTAAGCCCCCTGGGTAGCCATGGCGGGCGCAGGTCCGCCGCTTGGACGAAACGCGGACCACCGAAAACAAAGCATTAGAACATCCGTCTAGTCAGGAATCTGACCAAACTGGACGAATGTTCGATTGCTGGTACCTGCCTGACCGAGGATGATTCTCGTCGGGCCGGGTTCGCCTAGCCCAACATAGGCTCGGGCGAAGCCGCAGACATCGGCGCCTCCCGCCGTCCGAGCCACACTAACCGGCCCTTTCTGGCACGTACCCCTGCCCGTCCCGATTGGGCCAAACCTGGATCGGAAGCCGCCCGCTGAGAATGCGGGCGGTTTTCGTCCTGTCGAATGCCCGATCCGACCTAGGCCAGATTCGCCTTGCGCGGATACGCCACGGTGGGATCCGTGAGCACGTTGACCAGCGCCGGCCGGCCGCACGCGAACGCCCGCTCCAGCGCCGGCCGCAGCTCGGCCGGCGTGCGCACCAGCTCGCCGTGGCAGCCGAGCGCCTCGGCGAGACGGTCATAGCGGGTCTCGGGCCGGAGCTCGGCAGCCACCGAGTAGCCGTACAGGAACTCCATCGGGTGCTTCTCGAGCGCCCAGACGCCGTTGTTGCCGACGACCCCGACCACGGCCACGCCGTGACGGGCCAGCGTGTCGAACTCCATGCCGGCGAACCCGAAGGCGCCGTCTCCGAGCAGCAGCACAACCTGGCGCTCGGGGTGGGCGAGCTTGGCCGCAAGTGCGTACCCCGGACCGGAGCCGAGGCAGCCGTACGGCCCGGGATCGAGCCAGCAGCCGGGCTGGTAGGAGTCGACGACCCGGCCGGCGTAGGAGACGAAGTCGCCACCGTCGCACACCACGATCGCGTCGC
Organism: uncultured Solirubrobacterales bacterium; assembly: GCA_963818675.1. Classification (GTDB taxonomy): domain Bacteria; phylum Actinomycetota; class Thermoleophilia; order Solirubrobacterales; family Solirubrobacteraceae; genus Palsa-465. The sequence continues at coordinate 2,503,590 of CAWFTE010000002.1, read as the reverse complement.
GGTCGAGGAGCTGGGCGAGCTCGCCGTAGATCCGCATCGGGTGAAGCGGCGCGCGCGAGTCCTCGAAGTCCGGGCGCTCGGCTTCGCGCTTCTCGCTCTCGGTCTCCTGGAGCGACCGGATCCACGATGCGCGGTCGGCGGGCGGCGTGGCGGCCGCGAGCGCCTCGAGGGTGGCCGGGAGTGCGCCATAGAGCTCGGCCGAGACGGGACGGGGATGGTCGCGCGTGGGCTCGGCGACGTCGATCACCACGATCTCGGCATCGTCGGCGAAGGACTTGCCGAAGCCGAGGCGGAAGTCGAGCGGGACGCCGATGACGAGGGCGACGTCAGCGCCTCTCAGCGCGTCGCCTCGCGCCCGCGCGAAGTACAGGTCGTGATCGGCGGGCAGGCAGCCGCGCCCCAGGCCGTTGAGGAACACCGGGATCCGCAGCCGCTCCACCAGCACCCGCAAAGCCTTCTCGCCCCGCCCCCAGTAGAGACCGCTGCCCGCCATGACCACCGGCCGCTCGGCCTCGGCCAGCAACGCGGCCGCGCGCTCGATCGCCTTGGCGTCGGCGCCCTCCTCCCGCCACGGCTCGGGCAGCCGCAGGCCGCCGTCTGGCTCGGGTGCCTCGGTGAACACGTGGTCGAGCGGGAAGTCGACGAACGCCGGGCCTGAGTGGGGCGAGAGCGCGGCCTGCATCGCGTCGTCGACGAGGCCGGGAATCTCTTCGGTGGCGCCGGCGGTGGCGGCGAGCTTGGCCAGTGGCCGCACGAACGGGACGTGGTCGATCTCCTGGAGCGAGCCCTGACCCCAGCGAAACTGTGGCGCGCGGCCGCCGAGCACGACGACCGGCGAGTGGTTCTGGCTGGCCGAGGCGATCGCGCTCATGCCGTTGGTCACGCCCGGTCCGGCGGTGAGCGCGCACACGCCGATGGTGCGCGTCACCTTGGCCCAGCCCTCGGCGGCGAACGCGGCCGACTGTTCGTGGCGGACGTCGACGATGTCGATGCCCTCGGTGCGACAGCCGTCGTAGATCGAGAACAGGTGGCCGCCGGAGAGGGTGAACAGCTTGCTGACGCCGTGCGCGCGCAGGCGCTTCGCGACCAGGCGCCCCCCGTGCAGGCGAGTGGTGGGTTCGGTCTCCGTGGCCAGAAGCCAAGACGCTAACACGGGGATTAGGTAACAGCGTAGGATGGCTCGGACTGCAAACGCCAGCGACGAACGCAGGAGGTCTGCGATGCAGACGCTGAAAGCTCCTCCGTCGGACCACGTACGTTTTGACGAGCTGTGCGCAGGGATGGGCGACTGGGAACCGATGCTTGCGGCTCCCTTCACGCCGCCGCTCGAAATGGAGCTCGAGCTCGATGAGGATGAGTACGCCGGGCCGATCGACGACCTGATCCTCGCGGGTCTCGTACTGCCGTATTGATCGCTGGCGGCCCGCCGCTCGGAGAGCGACGGGCCGCCTTGATCAGCGCCGCCCGCTACAAGTCTTCGGCTATGCCCCCGCGGCCGCGCCCCGGTCCGCGGCCAGGATCCGCACCAAGGTGGCTGCCTCGTCGAGCGCCGGCTCGCCGGCGAACCAGCGCCGGCCGACCCGGACGGCGGGCAGCTGGGTGACGCCGCGGTCGCGCAGCCCGTGCGCCGTGGTCTCGAGGCCGGCCGCGCGCATGGGGTCCCGTGCGGCAGCCAGGCATTCCTCGGGCTGGATGCCGGCGGCGGAGGCCGCCTCGGCCAGGATCTCCGGATCCTCCAGGTCGAACCCGCCACAGAACGCGAGCCGGCTCGCGGCCAGGACGAAGCGCCGGCAGGCTCCCATCTCGGCGGTGCGGGTGGCCGCGGCCAGCGCCCCGGGGCACGGCGCCGGAAAGTTCTCGGGCCACACGAGGGGGAGACGAAGCTCGAGCGCGCGCCATTCAGCCTCGGCGCGCAGCGTCGCGAGATCACGCGGTGGCCGGCCCTCGCGAAGGGCCGCGCTCGTCGCGGGGATCCACTCCACCTCGCCCAGCACCCGCTCCACGCGCTCGGCCGCCAAGTACGAGAACGGGCAGGCGAGATCGAAGAAGAACGCGGGCCGCGGGTCGCTCGAGGGACGAGACCGATCCGCTAGCCAATCGTCTATCACGACCAGGTCACCCATTTGGTCGCTAGAAACGACCGCTCGGGCGAAAACTTTCGCGAACTTCCGGATCAGCGGAGAAAAATCGCTGAAATCGCCCTCCCACCGGCGCGGATCAGGGGGCCGCAGCACCGCCCGGGTGGCCATCAACTCATCGAACGAACGTCCAAAGCGGCCGAAACCGAAGGGGAACTGCTTACGCTGCGCTTTAGGTCCGGTAGACTCGAAACTGGAGGTACGCCGTCCAACCGGAGTCGATCATTCCGAACGTACCCTCTCCAAAACGACATCCATATGACCAGTGGTCCCCGGATGCACGTGCACTTGACCTGGTAGGGGACAAGTGGACGCTGCTGATTGTGCGTGACCTGGCCGCCGGACCCCGGCGGTTCGTCGAGCTCCAGCGCGTGCTGCCCGGCATCTCCACCGAGCAGCTCCGCTCGCGCCTGAACCGCATGGTCGCCGACGGCATGCTGACCCGCAAGCGCTTCCGCGAGGTCCCGCCGCGCGTCGACTACGAGTTGACCGAGCGGGCGCGGGAGCTGATGCCGGTGCTCGGCGAGCTGGCGCGCTGGGGCTACAACTGGGCGTGGAGCCCACCGCGGAGCTCCGAGGCGGTTGACCTGGGCGCGATCTTCAGGTTGGCGCCGGGCCTGTTGCGCTCGCCCTCGATGAACGGCACGATCGAGTTCACGGTCGAGGATCGTGAGGCCGGCGAAGCCGCGTCGTATTGCTTCTCGATCACCGAGGGCAGCGCGATCGTCACCGAACACCCCTCCGAGCATCCCGACGCCCGGGTGAGCGGAGAGCTGACCGCCTGGATCAACGCGTTCTCGCCCGAGGGCGATCGCGCCGGCCTGTCGGTCAGCGGCAGCGTCGACCTCGCAGCCTTCCTGCTCGACTGCCTCGGCGCCGCCGGTCCCGGCCGGGCGATCGACGCCTCACGCGCCGCGGCGTAGGCCCACCGGCCGCACGTCGCCCCCGCCCAGGCCCGCATCGCCGGGCCGCCGCGGCGTAGGTCCACCGCCCGCACGGCCGCGCGCGTAGGCACCGCCGGGTCCCGCTTCGCGGGCACCCCGCCGTCTACCTGTTCGGATACTTGGCCTGGAGGAGGTGAGGGATCTGCCCCGGCTTGGCCCCCGGGAGCGGCGGCGCGACCCAGCAACCCGGGCTTCCGGTGGGGGCATCGCCCTGCGGCATCTTTTGGCCGCCGGCGTTGTTGCAGTCCCACGCGCCCGGGACGTCGTAGATGAAGTTCCGCGAATCGGCTCCGACCAGGGGCTCGGGATAGGTGTTGCCGCGGTTGTTCGCGTCGCGGCTCTGGTAGATCCCGAGCGACTCGTTGCCGGTCAGGCCGAACTGGCGCAGGTAGTGTCCGCACGGCTGACCGTTGCAGGTGATACCGCTGCCCCCGAACGTGGTGGTCTCGGCGCTCAGCGGCGTCCCGCCGTTGGAGATGAAGTCCGAGATCAGCTGCTGGTGCAGCCCGAGCCAGTTCAGGATCGGGTTCAGCTGCTCCAGGAAGCCCCCCAGCGCTGGCAGCAGCGTCTGGGTAGCCGGATCGGGCGGACAGGTCAGCCCCGGCTGCGGCGTGCACCCCAACCCCTTCAAGAACTCAGCCGTCGCCGGCAACCCCGTCCGCGACACCGTGATCAACGGATTCAAATTCAAAAACAGCTTCTTCAACGGCGGCGAGAACGCCCGCACCGCCTGCAACGTCGGCCCCAAATTCTGCGCGACCGGCACCAGCTCCTTGAGCAACGGCGCGTTCTGCCCCGCCACACAACACGCCTGATCCGCATTAAACGAGAACGACTGCAACCGCGCCATCACCAACCGCGACTGATCCAAAAACGTCGGGAAGATATGGATCACATTCGCCAGCGCCGCCTGATTGGCCGCCGTCGTCCGAAACACCGTATCCGAGCTCGTGATCAAATCCCGCAACGCCCCCTGATTCTGCGAAAGCGCCGAGAACACCGTCCCCCCGTTACGCACCAAATTGACCACCGCGCCATGCTCGATATCCAGCACATTCAAGATATCCGTCGCGTCCGCCGCGAACATCGGCAAATTCCCCAGCACATCATTCAAATTCACATCATTGCCGCGCACCCCCACCGCCAACTGCTGCTGCCACGTCTGAAACGCCTTGCGCGTCGTCGGATCAAACGCATTAAAGATCGTGTCCAACTGCACCGCCGGCAACACCTGAGCCCGATTCAACACCCCATTATCCGGCAGCGCCTTGGCATGCCGCGAACCCGACGTCAACTGCACATAAGTCTCCCCCAACAACGTCTTGGTCCGCAAAATCGCCGTCGCATCAACATGAATCGGCGCGTACTTATTCTCCAACTCAATCGTGGCCAACGTCTTATTGCCATTCGGATCAAGCTCCTTATCCACCACCTTGCCCACCGACACACCCGCGATCCGCACATCCGCCTGCGTCGCCAACTCCTGCGAATCCGGAAACGCCACCTGAAAGCGATAACCCCGCGGATTGAACGGCACCTGACCACCAAACGACAACCACAAAAACAACAACAACCCCACACACGACAACGCGAACAAAACCATCGTCAGCACCTTGCCTATTCCGGGAGTGCTGGTTTCCATCAGTTCCTCGTGGCGTTCGGTTGGTGGGTCATGGCAGGTTGCACGACTGTTGGATGACCGGGGCGAGCAGCCCTTCGGCCGATGGGTTGGCCGCCAGCAGCTCCCCGTAGCTCGCGCAGTTGGCCTCGAGGAAGATCGGGCGGAAGACGCCGTTGGCGTCCTGCGTCCCGAACAGGGTCCGGACCTCGTGGCCGAGCCAGGCCAGCCACCACAGGTATCCGTGCTGATCCTGGCCCTGCGGGTAGTAGCCCAGCATGTTCACGAAGTGGTTGAGCACCGTGAACGTCCGGCTCAGGTTGGGGGTGGCGGCGGCCAGGTTGGTCGCGGCGGGCCTGAGGTTGCGGATCACCGGCTGTGCGGCGACCACGAACGGACGGACCTGGTCGCGAACGATCCCGCAGCTCGATATCTGTGACTCCTGTGCCCCCGCCGGGTCGGCGCACGTCGTGGCGCCCGGGCCGGCAAGGTGGATGAGCGCTTCGTTGGACGGTTTGATCGCGTTGGCGGCAGGGATCAGCGTGTTCGTCTGCGCGAGCAGGTTGGCGAACGTCTGCACCTTGCCCAGCGTGATCGTGGTCTGCTGAAGGGTCCCCGGCAGATCCCGCACGGCGTTGCTGATGCCCTGGTTGGCCAGCGCGAAGGCGTGGAACACTTTCGAGCTGGCATCGACCAGCGAGACGATCTGACCCTGCTTGGCCGCCAGCGCGGTGTTCAGGCGCTGGAGCGAGTTCACGAGTTGCCGTAGCGCGGCTCCGCGCTGCGCCACCGCGCCGTTCAGCCTCGCCAGGTCCTGGTGGGTGGGTTCGAACCGCTCGTATATGCCGGCCAGCTCGTTGCCGCCGTTGTTCTTGAGGCCGTTGCCGGCGCCGTTGACCAGCAGGTCGAGGTACGCGCGGGTGTCGGCGTCGAGCGATGAGAGGACCTCGTCCGGGTTGACCTCGGGCTGGCTTTGCCCCGCCGGGAACGTGTAGCCGGCGGGGGCGATCGGAGCGCTCTTGGTCCCCGGATCGAGCTCGATGAACATGTCCTGCAGCCCTGTCCGCGGCCGCGCCAGCATGGTGGCGTCGGTGTGGACCAGGTGCTTGTACTTCTGGTCGATGTCCATCTCGATCTGGGCCACGCCGTTCTTGATTTCGACCTGGCCGACCTCCCCGACCTGGACTCCGGACACACGCACGGTCTGTCCCTGACCGGGGGTGAAGGCCTGCGCGGTCTGGAACTGGGCGTACATCTTGATCGGCTGGGACTGGATCAGCGGGAAGCGCAGGCGCTCATGCGTGAGGACGTAGCCGGAGACGGCGATCGCCCCGACCAGCAGGGCCAGGATGGCCAGGAAGTCGCCCAGGTGGTTCTTGATCGCCCGCTTCATCGCGTCTTCTTCGACTTCGTCTGGGTCGCCCGGGTCGACCGGGTGGTGCTGGTGGTTGTGGTGGTGCTCGCGGTGCTAGCCGCGTTGCTCGAGTGCGGGAAGATCTCCCACAGGCCGTACTTGGCGATCTGCTTGAGATCGGCCAGGCGTTGCGCGGTCGTGAGGGGCTTGTAGCTCGAGCCCTTCTTGCGGGAGGCGGCATCTCGGCTCAGCCCGCCCGGGAGCGGCGGCAGTGCGCCCAGCAGGGTCGAGACGAGCGACCCGGGGAGCGATCCCGTGATCGGGTACTGCGTCGGGGCCGCTGTGGACGGAGTCGAGAGGTCCTTGATCGCCGGCTGCGTCTCGCACGGGATGTTGGGAACGTCGCCCTGGGCGTCGGGGCCTGCGCCGGCGAAGGGCGGGCGCTTACCGCCCGGCGGCGGCTGGGGCTGCTCGCCGACGAGGGGAGCGAGCGTGCCGCCGATCAGCCCGGACTGCAGCGAGGTGACGCCGGTGTTGCCCAGCGAGAGGAGAACCCGGATGTAGTAGCCGTTGGCGTCGTAGTCGCGCGACTCGCCGGCCAGGCCCGGTAGGAAATCCGCCTGCTCGACGTACACCTGGTGCGGCGGGAAGCCGTTGGCGGCGTTGAAGTGCGGGTCGTTGATGGTGAGGTGCGACCACGGGATGATCTCGTTGGCCACGCAGCTCGAGGCGGGACGCACCTGGTTGCGCAGGAACGGGATGGTTTCCTTGGTCAGCTGGGTGAGCGACGGGATGGTGGCCCCGAGGTTGGCGCTGAGGCCGCACTGCTGGAGCGGGGCCCCGGTGTAGGGGCAGCCGCCCAGCTCGTCGGGCTGAACCAGCAGCCGCAGCTGGTTGATGAACGGCAGGCTGGCGTTGACCATCCCGGTGGTCGATTGCACGCCCGGGATCAGCGCCTTGGCGAACTGGCGCAGTGGCCCCGGGGCGCACCCCTGGCCGCCCCCGTTCGACAGGATCGGTGGCGCGCAGATGGCGCGGTCGACCGCGGTCAGCGCCGGGATTGCTACCTGGAGGGTCTTCGGGAGCTCAGCGACCGCGGCCTGAAGGTTGGCGCTCTGCCGCGCGAACGCGTTGGCGGTGGTGTTGAAGTCGGTGACCAGGTTCTCGAGGTTCTGCGGGTGGGTGGAGAGCGCCGCAGACACGTCGCCGGTCTTGTAGAGCCAGTTCGAGAGGTCGTGGGGCTGGATGCCCAGCGAGTCGTGGGCCACCATCGAGGAGTACTCGTATGCGGGCAGCCAGTACTGGATCGAGCGGTTATAGGCCGGGCCGCCCTTCGTGACCGCCACCCCGTACTGCTGGAGCAGGATCTGGAGGTTGCGGCGCGTGTCCGCCTGGAGCGAGGTCAGGACCTGGTCGAACTGAACCGGCGCCGTCGTCGCCTGGATCGGGAACACGTAGCCGCTCGGGGCGATCGGCGACTCCGGTGTCCCGGGGTGCAGGTCGACGAAGAAGTTGCCCTCGAGGAAGATCCGCGGCCGGATCGCGAACGTCGCATCCTTGTGGATCGGCAGCCCCTGCTTCTGGATCTCCATGGTCACGTCGGCGGCACTGCACGGGCCCGGGGTCTGGGCGACGCTCTTGCAGTTGGGCACCGGCTGGACACTGTCCACCTTGCCTATGTTCAGGCCGGCGATCCGCACCCACGACTGCGGGGCGAGCTGGTTGGCGTTGGGCACGATCGCGTGGATCGTGTACGGGGTCGAGAACGGGTTGGCGAACTTCGTGAATCCGAGATAGGTGATGAGCACGATCAGGACCAGCGCGATCGCCCCCGCCGCCAGCGTGGTGATCCCGCCTCGTCTGCGTCCTCTGCGCTTCATGGGTTGGTCGGGTTGTAGGGGATCTGCGGGCCGGTCGTCGGGTTGCGCGTGAAGCTCTCGCCGGCGGGGACGCGGGGCCGGCCCTTGAACGTGGGCCCCTGGTCGCCCGGCGTGTGCGCGTCGGTGCCGAGCTGGCGACCCTGCGGGTCGACGTAGTTGAGCTTCTGCGGGTAGCCGCGCTGGCCGGTCTCGCAGTCGGCGTTGCCCGAGGTGTCTATGGCGGCGCCGTAGGTCTGGTTGTGCAGGTACTCCGGGCCGCCGTTCTGGCCGTCGGCCGGATGGATGGCGCCCTGGGTGCCGACGTTGTCGGGCTGGTTGGCGTCGCCGAACATGAGGAGCACCCGCTGGGCGAAGCCGAACGCGGTCTGGTCGCTCTGGTGCTCGGGCAGGTACGTCCACCAGTAGTTCCAGTCATCGCACACGGTCTGGTACGGCCCCAGGTACCGGACGATCGGGTTCAGCGTCGACACCGTCGCGGTCAGCGCGTTGACCGCCATGTTGGTTCCGGGCGCCTGCGCCAGTCCCTTCAGCGCCCGCATCACGCCCTGGAGGCGCTGATCCAGCGGCGGCGTGCGCACCAGCGTCTGCGTGCCCGTCTCGAGCGCCGAGTTCAGCCCGTTCGGATCCTGCACCGTCGCCTTCAACGCCGCCGTGGCGGGCTGCATGGCCCGGCCCAGCGTCGTGGTGTCGATCAGCGCTGGCTGCTGCACCTTCAGCGAGGCGATCGAGACGTCCAGCGTCGGAGGCGACTTCTGGATCGTCTGCTCCAGCGCGGTCGGGTCCTGCGAGAGCGCATGGAACGTCGTGGCCATCTGCGTGAAGTTGTCCGAGTTCTGCTTGGAGACTGGGGCGATCGCGCCCATGAACTGCTCGAGCGAGTCGATGAACGGGACCAGGCGCGTGTTCGGCTGGGACAGGTAGCCCGCCACGGAGTTCAGGTGCCCGAACAGCGGGGGCAACACCGAGATCGTGTCGTTCAGCGACGAGCCTCGAGATGCCAAGGCGTCGCCGAAGCCCTGCATGTCCTGCTGGATGGCCACGCGGGTCGGCGGGTCGAAGATCTTGAGCACATCGTCGAACTGCACCGGCACTCTCGTCTGGGCCTCGGGCAGCGTGGCGCCGTTCGAAATCATCGTCTTGGAGTGGCCCCTGACCAGGTCCACGTACTTCAGGCCAAGCAGCGACAGCGGCCTGATCGCCACCGTCGAGTCCACCGGGACCCCCTTGTACTTGGCGGAGATCTCGAGCGTCAACTCTGCCGCGGTCTGGCCGTTACGAGCCGGCACGGCCCGCATGCTCGAGATCTGGCCGATAAGGAAGCCGCCCTCGCGCACGCTGTCGCCCGGGGTCAGGGCCGACCCGTCCGCGATGTCCACCTTGAGCTCCTGCGTGGGCACGAACGGGAGCCCCGAGTCGGCGTTGTAGGCGAGGAACACGGCCACCAGCGTGATCAGCACGGTGACGGCGCCGATCAGCACGGGGTTGGCGAAGGCGGACTGGGTCGCTCGTCTCATGGGGCGAGGAGGTAGTTGAGGAGCTGCTGGGCTTGTCCGGCGGAGCCGCTCGATCCACCCGACGGCGAGCCGCTACTCGCGCTGGAGGCGCTGTCGCTCGACGCGCCGGAGCTCGTCGCGGAGGAAGCGCCGCTCGATCCGCCGCCGCCTCCGGACGTGCTCGAGGCGCTCGGGTCCGCCGCCGTCTCGGCGGTCTGCGAGTTGCCCGCGCCCGCCACGTCGGCGCTCTTGGAGCCAGTGGACGAGGCCTGGAGCTGGCAGGCGCTGGTCTGCGGGCCGTGGTCGGTCGGGTTCGGCGGCGCGCCGCCGGGATCGGGGACGCACGCGCTTTTGTTGGAGGGATCGGTCTCGTTTACGCCGGGCTGGTTCGGCCCGTACCACGCGTAGCAACTGCGGGCCGCCGCCGTGCCGTACTGCTTCATGTTGTTGGCGATGCTCTGCGGGGTGGCGTAGGGCGAGCAGACCGGGTTGATGAACGCGTTGACGTTCAGGATGTGCCCGAACTGGGTGTAGGTGTTGATCGACAGCGGCTGGACGAACGCGTACCAGAGCAGCGCCTCGAGTCCGCTGAAGCCCTTGCCGCTCGGACTGCGGGTGTCCGGCTCGACCGCGCGGTTGGGGTTGTCGAGGTCCTGGAGGACGATCGCCAGGTTCTGGGCCAGCTCGGGGAGGCAGGTCTGGTTGAAGCTGCTGTTGGCGCCGCCGTAAGCGTGGCCGGCGTTGTCGAGGTTGATGTCGTGCTGAAGGCAGCCGGTCCCCCCCGTCATCGTGTTCAGGTCGCGGATCGTCGGCGCCGCGGCCTGGACGGCGGCCTTGCCCACGATCGAGGCCTGGCCGAGCGGGCGCAGCGACTCGAGCGACGCGTCGGCGAAGCCGCACTGGCTGTCGTTGTGCGGATACGAGCAGGACGCGATGTTCGTGAACAGGGTGTGGAGCTGGGTCGCGGAGGAGATCAGGTTCCGGAACACCGGCTCATTGGCATCGGCGGCCTGCCCCAGGTCGACCATGGTCGGCCTGAGCTGCTCCAGGAATCCCGGGAGCTTCTGCCACGTGGCCGTGATGTTGGCCTGCTGCGTAGCCGAGTCCACGGCGGTGTTGTTGGCCTCATCGATGAACCGCTGCACCTGCGCGCCGTTGTTGGCCAGGTCGGTGATCACCGTGTTCGAGTCGCTGGTCAGCGACTGGATCGTCCTCGAGTCGTTGGCCAGCAGGTTGAGCAGGTTGTCGGTCTGGGTCAGGGCGGGGACCGCACGCTGGAGCGCCTGCTGGAGATCTCCCGACCGGCCGGCGACCGCGGCCCCCAGCTCGTTGATGATCAGCGCCAGGCGCTGGCGGTAGGGCATCTGGGAGATGTCCTGCACCAGGTCGAACGGGATCGTGGACTCGGTGTTCTGGACCGGGATCGTCCCGCCCGGCGGGATCACCTTGCCTTTCGTGCCGGGGGTGCACTCGACGAAGTACTCGCCGATCAGCGACTGCGGCCGGGACTGGCAGAACGCGTCGGAGCGGAACTGGCTGAAGCCCCTCTGGGTGACGGTCACCGCGACTCGCGCGAAGCAGGATGTGTCTCCGCCCCCCTTTGCGCAAGCCTGCGGGAGGTCGAGGTTGCCGACCTTGCCGGCGGGCACCCCGGCGATCTTGAAGTCGGCGCCGGAGGTCAGGCCGAAGGCATTGTCGAGATCGATCCAGTAATGGCCGACCGGACTGGGACTACCCGCCCCGAGGGTGAGGACGAGGAAGGCCCCGACCGCGACCATCACCGCAGCGCTCAGGAGGATCCGCTTCATGGGCCGGTCGGCACCTCGTTTGAGTTACAAGGGAAGCCCGACTCCGGCTTCCACACCGCGCCGCGCTCCATGGAGCCGGGACAGCGATCGCCCTGCCCGGTCGTGAGTAGCGGCTTGCCGCCGGTCGCGCTGCTGCCGAAGAACTGGTCGATGAACTGGGTGAGCGGGGACGGAATCAGGCCGGTCGTGAAGCCGTTGCCGATCCCCTCCACGCCGGTCACGGTGTCGATGCGGCTGACGCCGCCGTTGGCGTCGATCACGCCGGGATGGGAGTAGCCCTCGAACCAACCGGTCAGGTCGACCGCATATGGCCGGTCGACGGCGAGCTCGGGGCTCGAGTCGTTGAGTGACACCGTCGACTCGGGGAACGCGGCGGGGCGCTGCTTACCGTTGGCGAACACGGTGCCCAGGCAGTTGGTCGCATTCGAGCCGGTGCCGCAGGCCGCCGCGGCCAGCGGCACGCCCAGCTCCGTGAGCTGGATCAAGTCGTTGTTCCCCGGCTGCTGCGGGGAGCAGGTGCTCTGCGGCGAGCAGATCAGCGTGGCCAGGTTCTTGACCGTGGGGACCGCCTGCTGGGCCAGGGGGCGGAGCTTCTGGAGGAACTCGTTGAGCTTGGGCGCCACCGGCTTGGAGTCGTTGACCAGCGGCGTCAGGTCGTTCAGCGCCGCGCGCAGGTTCACGAACGTGGTGTTCGCCAGCGTCATGAAGTTCGGCAGGCGCTGGATCGATAGGCCGAGCGCGGCCTGCTGGTTGGCGAGGGCCTGGGTGGTCGTGGACAGGTGCTGGACGAGCCCGCTGAGGTCGCTGGAGCGGGTCGAGAGGTCGGTGAGCAGATTCTGGGTCTTGACAATGAAGTTCGTGAACCGGCCCGTGTCGCGGTTGATCTCCCGGAACTCGGCGGCGGTGGAGGCGATCGCCGGGTTCAGGTAGGCCAGCGCGGCCTGGATCTTCTGGCCCTGGCCCTGGTACTGCGAGCCGGAGCCCAGGATCACCTGCCGCAGGCCCTTCAGGGTGGCGGGGTCGAGGGTGTCGAATATCTCGTCGAGGTCGACCGCGGTGACGGTGTTGCTGGTCGGGATCACGCCGCCGTTCGGGATCGCGGGCGCGCCGCCCGGCCCCATGCGCAGGTCGATGTAGCGGTTGGCCAGGCCGGAAAGCGACTCGAGGCGAACGGTCGCGATCGTTCCCTGGTGCAGCGGCTGATAGCCCGAGTTGCTGATGCTGAGCGTCAGCTCCGCCTGGTTGTTGGGCGTGAGCACGACGTTGGAGACCGTGCCGACCTGGGCGCCGGCGACCTCGACCAGGTCGCCGCTGACCACCTGGCTGGCGTCCTGGAAGAGCGCCTTGACCTGGTAGCTGTTGCCGCTGGACAGCACGACGACCGCCACGACGACAATGGCCAGGACAACCGCCCCGAGGGCGGCGATCCGGCCGATCAGAGATGTATTCCGCACCGCGGCGACCTGGGCAAACGTTCTCCTCCTGCCGGGGGGCTGCTCGTTCCCCGGCCCGACCTTGTGGCGACGCTAGCAAGGGGTTCGACGGACTGTCAATTTAGAACCCGAGCGCCCGTTTTGCGCCGGTTGCCGCTACAGAACTCAGCGCTCCGAAATCGCGCAGATCGCGGCGGGTCCAGTACCCGGGGCGGGACTCGAACCCGCATGCTCCGTGGAGCAGCGCTTTTTAAGAGCGCCGACTTTGCCAGTTTGTCTACCCGGGCCTGGCGGCGGATCTTAGTCGGGTGGCCGGGGCGCCGGTCCCGTACCTTTAATGCACGCGCGCGCGGGCCGATAGCGCAACTATTGCGCTGCTACCGTGTCCATGTCACCGAGGACCGGCTGGCGGGGTCCTTCTGAACGCCAGATGGAAGTCTCAGCGCTTAGATACTCCGGAGCCGTCGGCCTACACGGGCGTTCCGCCCTGCTCAGGCTGCAGTCCGACGAGCGCCTGATCGCGGTCGTCCGGAGGGGCAATCCGGCCGCCTTCGAGGTGCTGGTGTCGCGCTATCAGTCGCGACTGCTGGCTTTCTGCCGCCACCTGCTCGGGTCGCGCGAGGACGCGGAGGACGTGCTCCAGGAGGTGCTCGCCGCGGCTTTCAACGCGATCCTGGCCGACGAACGCTCGATCAACGTCCGCCCTTGGCTGTACCGGATCGCCCGCAACCGGTGCCTGAACCACCTTCGCCGGATCCAAGCCGTCGGCGTGGATTCGATGGACGTCCACCTATCCGACCACGGGGCCAGCACGGCGGACAAGGTCCACAGGCTCGAGGAGTTCCGGATGCTGGTCGGGGACATCCAGGAGCTGCCCGAGACGCAGAAGACCGCTCTCGTCCTACGTGAGATGGACGCTCTCTCCTACGACCAGATCGCCGAGGCGATGGAGACCACGGTGCCGAGCGTCAAGTCGCTGCTCGTGCGCGCTCGCATGTCGCTCGCCGAAGCGGCCGAGGCCCGGATGCTGTCCTGCGAGGACGTTCGGGTGGAGCTGGCGGAGGTGGCGGAGGGCCTCCAGCGCCGGCCCGGCCCGCTCGTCCGCCGCCACATGCGCGCCTGCAAGCGCTGCTCGATGTTCCAGGTGCAGCTCAAGGAGACCAACAAGGCCCTCACCGCGCTCCTGCCGATCGGACCGTTCGTCCTGCTCAAGAAGCTCGCGCTCACCCACATCGGGCACTCGGCGAGCGCCGGCGCCGGCTCCTCCGGGGCAGGCGCGGCCGGTCCGGCAGCTGCGATCTCCACCACCGCGGCCGGTGCGGCCGTCGGTCCCAGCGCCGGCGGGCTGCTCTCGGCCGGCGTCGGCGCACTCGCGACCAAGGCCGCCGCCGGCCTCGCCGCAGCCGCGCTCGTGACCGCGGGCGCGGTCGAGGTCGAGCACACCTCGAGCTCTCGGTCCTCGCGCTCGGCGAACACCGCAACGGCTACGTACCGCTCGCCAGTCCGGTTCGCCGCCCATTCGACCGCGCTCACGCCGGTGTGGCTCATGCGTCACGGCGTGCGGGTTGGCCAAATCAGCCAAGCCGCGCATCCAGGGTCGCCCAAGCCCGTCAAGCCGGCGGCCGCCGCCCAGCCGGCCGTCAAGTCCTCCGCCGGCGTCCTGGCCAAGCGCCACGCCAGGAACTCCCCCCACCCGGTCAAGCCGGTCGCCACGACCAGGACCACGACCACGGCCGCGAAGCCGACGCCTCCGCCTCCGCCTCCGCCCGGACGGACGCAGTCCCAGACGCAAAACACGGTGCTGCCCTCCACGCCCTCGAGCGGCACGACCACCGACACCTCGACCACGCCCACCACCACGGACCAGTCGACGACCACGACGCCGACCGACACCACCAGCTCCTCCGATGGGTCGGGCACCGACACCACGTCCTCGTCGGATGGGTCGGGCGCCGCAGGGCCGACCAGCACGGGCGGCGACCCCTCGCAGAGCCAGAGCACCACGAGCAGTGATTCCGGCTCCGCGGCCGGGTGATCGACCTCTCCCACTTCCAAGCGGTCGACATGCGGGTCGGCCGGGTTATCTCCGTCGAGGAGTTCCCCGAGGCGCGCGTGCCCGCCCGAGACCTGACGATCGACTTCGGCCCCCCCGGACTCGGCGTGGCGCTGCTGCGCCCGGATCGGGGGGCGGCTGTGGGGTCGCGGATCGCCTAGCTCACGGGCCAGGCTTGGCGCCCACGTCTAGCGATCCGGCGCGGGCGCCGTCGACGTAGAGCTCGTAGCGCCCGGCCTTCAGGCCGGAGATCAGAATCGAGACCCCTCCGCCCGCGGGCACCGTGAGGGCGCGCGGCGGGGTCGTGCGAAGCGCGAACTGGTGGCGACGGCGATCGCGCGAGACCACCGAGAGCTGGATCGCCACGCCGGCCGGCGCCGCGACCGTCGCCGGGCTGAGCGACCGCGGGGCGCTGATCACGAAGCTCGCCGGCAGCCGGACGTTGCTGGCGCTGACCGCCGGAGTGGCGGGGCGACCGGCGCCCCGGCTGTGCGCCGCCGCAGGCGGCCGCCCGCCGGTGCCGGTCGTCGTCTTGGTGGCCGGCGGCGCCGTCGAGGTGGCGGACGCATGATTTCCGCTTCCGCAGCCGTTTATCAGCAGCGAGAGCAGCACGACGCTGATCGCCGAGGGCCTCAAAAACCGCAGCAAAGATGTCGATAAATGACGCGTAAGGATCAAATGCGATCGACTCGCGGACATTCACAGGCCAGGCTCGTCGAGTACGACGCCCTCCGGCACCGGCTGTGGATTCACGGCCAACGATGCCACCACGGCGCCACCGGCAGCATCGTCGCTGCAGCGGCGTGCCTCGGCATGATCGCTGGACACGCCCCCACGCCTCGGGCGCTGGGGCGGGCGCGGGCCATTGTCGCACTGGCGGCCGGCGCGGGGCTGATGCTCCACGACTGGAAGGATCGCTCCCTCTGGTTCGAGCGCGGCTACGGCACCCAGCCGTAGGGCCGCCGGCCACCACGGGCTCCCCACCCGGGAATATCGTTTCTTTCGGCGCGCCGGCGCGCCGGCTGGAGTCCCCGGTGCCCATCGCGCTTCTCACCACATACCTGTCGGACTACCGCGTCCCCCTATTCCGAAGGCTCGCCGAGCGCCACGGGGTCGAGGTCCTCTGCTACGGCCGAGGCGCCCGGTACGCGCCACCGTGGTTCCGCGACCTCGACGCCCAGCTCGCCGCCGCCCCCTTCCCGGCCCGGCGCCTCCACGGCATCCAGGAAGCCCTCGACGTCGGCCGCCACTACGACGCGGTGATCGCGCCGTTCGCCGGCGGCGCGCTGCTCCCGGCCTCGTATGCCGGCGCCCGGCGCCACCGCCGCCGGTTCATCCTGTGGGCCTCGGTGTGGGCACAGCCGCGCTCGGCAGCGCATGCGATCGCCCTGCCGGCGACCCGCCACATCTACCGCCACGCCGACGCCGTCATCGCCTACGGCGAGCACGTCAGGCGGTTCGTGGCCCGGATCCGCGGCCGGGACGACGACGTGTTCGTGGCGCCCCAGGCCGTCGAGCCCGAGCTGTTCGCCCGCCTGGTCACCGAGCAGGAGATCGACGAGTTCCGCGCGCGCCACGGTATCGGCGCCCGGCCGCTAGTCCTCTACGTCGGGCGCCTGGTTCCCGAGAAGGGTGCGCAGGTGCTCGCCGAGGCCTGGCCGCAGGTCGCCGGCCCGGCCACGCTCGCGGTGATCGGCGACGGACCATCCACACCTGAGCTCGCCGGCCTGGCGAGCACACGCATCCTCGGCGCGCTGCCCCGGTCCGAGCTCCCGGTCGCCTACGCCGCCGCCGACCTGGCCCTCCTCCCCTCGATCCCGACGCCGCGCTTCCGCGAGCCGTGGGGCCTCGTATGCAACGAGGCCATGCACCAGGGCCGTCCGGTGATCGCCACCACCAGCGTGGGCGCGGTGGCCGGCGGGCTCGTCCGCCACGAGGAGACCGGCTGGGTGATCCCGCCCGGAGACCCGCGAGCGCTCGCCCAGGCGATCGACCGCCTGCTCGGGGACCGCGAGCTGCGAAAAGCGCTCGGTGAAGCGGCCAGGCGAGCGGTAACGCCCTACACGTATGACGCGATGCTCGCGGCGTTCGACCGCGCGCTACTGGCCCACTGAGAACAGCGCCTCGAGATCGTGGCGCGAGTACGCCTCGAACGCCACCATCGTCTGCGTCCGCGCCACCCCCGGCAGCTGCGAGATGGCGCTAGTCACCACCTGCGCGAGCTGGTCGGGGTCGCGCAGGCGGAGGATCACCACGAAGTCCCACTCCCCCGTGACCGAGTACGCCTCGGCCACGCCGGCGATGTCGGCCAGCTCGCCCCCGAGCGTGGACAGCGCGTCCCGCTCGGCCTCGATCAAGACGATCGCGTGCGTCAAGGCCTCAGGCCGAGTGCGACTGCCCCGGCTCGAGCACCACGACCGAGGAGCGCGTCGCCGACTCCACGTCTGACTTGAACGCCTGGGCGTCGGTCTCGATCGGCGGGAACGTGTTGTAGTGACAGGGGATCACGGTCTTGGCGCCGACGAGCTCGGCGGCGTCGACCGCGTCTGTACGATCCATCGTGTAGTGGCCCCCGATGCACATCAGCGCCACGTCGATCGGGGCCCGCTTTCCCACCAGCTGCAGATCGGAGAACACGCACGTGTCGCCCAGGTGGTAGACGATCGTGTCCAGGAAGTTGATCAGCAGCCCGGCCGGCGTGTTGACCGTGCCCTTTGGCGTGGTCGAGGTGTGCCAGGCCGGCACGAGCTTGACCCATCCCCAATCGAACCGGGCCGTCCCGCCCAGGTTCGGGTCGCGCACGTCCACGCCCTCCTCGCCGATCTCCCCCGCCAGCTCCACGATCGCCACCACAGGCGCGCCCGTCCGCTTGGCGATGTCGACCGTGTCCCCGATGTGGTCGCCGTGGCCGTGGGTAAGCAGGATCGCGCTCGCGGCGGCGTCGCCGGCCGAGATCGCGGCCTTCGGGTTGCCACTCAGGTACGGATCGATCAGCACCGTGGTGTCGCCGTCGGAGAGCTCAAAGCATGCGTGACCGAGAAAGCGCACTTGCATCGTCGTTCTAGTCCTCCAGTTGGGTTGAGCGATTCTGTTCGCGTCCCCGTCCCAGCTCCCGCGCGAGCTCGAAGCCTACGGCGACGCCGACGAGCATCCCGAGCCTGGTCTCCTCGGCCAGCAGCGTCTTGACGGCCTGCACGCGCTCGCTCGGGTCAGACTGGCCGAGCGTCTCGCGTACGACCTGGTCGTGCGCCTCGCCGAACCAGCCTCCGTCCTCCAGCGCCGTGCTCAGCACGCGCTGCAGCGCGGGTGCAGTCCGCGCCACCAGGTCCTGCGCCTCCCGCAGCCTCTCCGGGTCCGTGATCGTCTCGATGGCGGCATCGAGCTCGGCGTCGGTGTAGGCGCGGTCGGCCACTCGGATCAAGGATCATAGGCGGGTGGCCGTGCCGCTGACATCGCTGTCTCACGGCGCGGGTTGCGGCTGCAAGCTCCCCGCCGCGGCGATCGGCCCGCTCCTGGCAAGCCTTCCGACCCCGCCCCAAGACCCCAACGTCCTGGTCGGCTTCGAGACAGCCGATGACGCCGGCGTCTACCGCATCACCGAAGAGCTCGCGCTCGTGCACACGGTCGACTTCTTCACCCCGATCGTCGACGACCCGTTCGACTTCGGGCGGATCGCCGCGACCAACGCGCTGTCGGACATCTACGCCATGGGCGCCACCCCGATCACCGCCCTGAACCTCGTCGCCTACTCCCTCGCCGACCTCGGCGAGGACCCCCTCACCCAGATCCTCGAAGGCGCCGCCGCGGTCGCGCGGGACGCCGGCGTGGCCATCCTGGGCGGCCACTCGATCGAGGACTCCGAGCCCAAGTTCGGGATGGCCGTGACCGGCACCGTCCACCCCGACCATGTCCTGACCAACGCCGGCGGCCGGCCCGGCGACGCGCTCGTCCTGACCAAGCCGCTGGGCGCCGGCGCGGTCTCCACCGCGCTCAAGCGCGGCCTCCCCGGCGCGCCCATCGCCGAGGCCGTCACCACGATGACCACGCTGAACCGCGACGCCGCCGCCGCGGCCCGCGACGCCGGCGCCCATGCCCTGACCGACGTGACGGGTTTCGGGCTGCTCGGCCACCTGCACGAGCTCGCGCTGGCCAGCGGCCTTGCCGCCGAGCTCGACGCCGACGCGATCCCGGCAATCGAGGGCGTCCTTCACCTGCTCGGCGACGAAGGCGAGCGCGCCGTCGCGGGCGGGACACGCCGCAACCGCGCTTACGCTGAGACTTTCACCACGTTCGACAGCGACGTCCCCGAGCCACGACGCTGGCTGGCCTGCGACGCCATGACCTCGGGCGGCCTGCTGGCCGCGGTCCCCACCCCGGTCTCGATGCCGGGCGCAACGATCGGCCGCCTCGTCCCCGGCAAGCCCGGGACGATCAGCGTTCGGCGATTCGGCTGAGCGGCAGCCCGACCGCCGCGCCGGCCACCACCCCGACGCCGTCGGCCACCCAGCTCGCGTCGCTCACCACCAGCGGCATGACCGCCACCGCCGCGGCGATCACCGCCGTCCCGATCAGGTCTCCCTCGATCTCCTCCCCGGCCCGGAAGCTCAGCAGATCGGGGATCGCCCAGGCCACCAGCAGCGCGAGCGCCGCCCCGTTCGCCCCCAGGACCACCGGGAACTCGTACACCGCCACCGTCGCCGCCACGCCTCCAACGCCGCCCAGCGCGAACAGCGCGATCACCGGCAGCGGTCCGTGCCGGCGCTCCGTCAGGTACCCGTATAGGCCGATCGTGCCGAGCGTCACGATTGCGAACCCGGTGTTGTCGTACATGAACGGCGCCGTGAGCAGCTTCCACCAGTGCGTCTCCGGCTTGCCGAAGACGCGGACGGTGTCCAGCCCGATCAGGCCGGTCCGCCACAGCAGGCAGCCCACCAGCCCCGCCACGACCAGGAAGATCGTCGCGTACGGCCGGGACTCCGGACGGATCCCCGGGATCTCGCCCCGCTTCAGGCGTGGGAGCGCCGGAGCAGGCGGGCGGCGCCGGCGCCGTTCGGCCACTCGACCCTGGCGGTCGATCTTCGGTGCCCGCTTGCGCAGCCGGTTCCCGCAGTACGGGCACTCCGTGATGTAGGGACTGACCTCGGATCCGCAGCTCTTGCAGATCACGAACAGATCGGGACCGCCCGTGCTCATTACTGACCGATTGTAAGCGGGCGCGAAGGTCGTGGACAGCCTACGCGACGGTCGCCGCGACGATCTCCGCCATGACCTCGCGAAGATCGTGGTTGGCCTCGTACACGACCACCTGACGGGCGGCACCGTTGCCCCGCTCGAGCAGGTCCTCGACCGCCTCGAGATCGCCCGCCGAACCCAGCTCCTGGCAGTACTCGCGCATGCGGTCGATCAGCCGGCGGGCCAGCGCTCGCGTGGAGACGCGCTCGTTGCGCGGCAGGTCCACCAGCTCCCCATCGAGGCCGTGGCGCGCCGCCAGCCACTTGTTCTCGTCGAGCATCTCGAACGGATAGCTCGACAGTCGCTTGCCCGCCTCGTAGTGGTCGGCCAGCTCGCGCACCAGGCCCTGCACCAGCGCGGCCAGCCCGAGCGTGTGCTCGACGTGGGTCTGGGAGTCCATCACCCGGACCTCGACCGTGCCGAAGTTCGGGTGAGGCCGCACGTCGTGCCACAGGTAGGTGTAGTCCTCGATCACGCGTGCGTCGATCATGAACTGGATCCGCTTGGAGTAGTCCTCCCAGTTCTTGTAGGAGGGCGGGATGCCAACGCGAGGAAAGGCCCTGAAGATCGGGGTCCGGGTGGAGGCCAGCCCGGTGGCGCCGGCGCGCCAGAACGGCGAGTTCGCCGACAGCCCGAGCAGCACCGGGACGTGTACCCGCATCCCGTTGGCGATGTGGATGGCCTTGTCCGGGTCGTCCACCCCGATGTGCACGTGCATTCCGAAGATCAGCTCCTGGCGCGCCACGAACCGCAGCGCCGAGATCAGGTCCCGGTAGCGGGGCCGGGCCACGATCCGCTGGTCCTCCCACATCGCGAACGGGTGCGTGCCGGCCGACCCGATGGCCAGCTCCTTGCCCGCCGCCGTCTCTGACACCTGGCGGCGGAGCGCCCGCAGCTGCGAGCCGGCCTCGACCGTGTCCCGGCACGGCTCGGTCGAGACCTCGAGCACCGACTCCATCAGCTCGGGCTTGATGTCCCCGGCCGGCGCAGGCTCGAGCAGGCTCTCGATCGCGTTGACCAGCTCGAGCGAGTTGGCATCGAGGATCATCAGCTCCTCCTCGATCCCGATCGTGTACGCCGGGCCCGTGAATCGGTGAACCACGCGGGGCAGCCTAACGAGCCGAGGGGCCGTAGACTGGGATCAGACGACCATCTGGAGAAAGGGCTAGCAATGGGGCTCGGTTATGACGGAAAGCTGTACATCCTCGCCTTTGACCACCGGGGCTCGTTCCAGAAGAAGATGTTCGGGATCGAGGGGGATCCCACGCCCGAGCAGACCGAGACGATCGCCGACTCCAAGCGGGTGATCTTCGAGGGGATGCTCGAGGCGGTCAAGCGCGGCGTCGAGGCCGACGCTACCGGCGTCCTGGTCGACGAGCAGTTCGGCTCGGACATCCCCAAGCGCGCCAAGGAGGACGACCTTAGGCTCGCCATGCCGGTCGAGAAGTCCGGCCAGAACGAGTTCGACTTCCAGTACGGCGAGGACTTCGGCGAGCACATCGAGAACTTCCCCACCGACTTCTCGAAGGTCCTGGTGCGCTTCAATTCCGACGAACCCGACGCCGAGATGAACCAGCGCCAGCTCGAGCGGCTGAAGGAGCTGGCCGACTGGCTCCACGACCACGACCGCAAGTTCCTGTTCGAGCTGCTCGTGCCCGCCACCGACGACCAGATGGAGTCCGTCGACGGCGACACCGACCGCTACGACGCGGAGCTCCGTCCGGAGCTGATGCGCCGCGCGATCGAGGACATCCAGAACGCCGGCGTGGAGGTCGACGTGTGGAAGATCGAGGGCGTGGACGAGCGCGAGGACGCCGAGATGCTCGCCGAGCAAACCCGCTCGGGCGAGGGGCGCGAGAACGTCAAGTGCGTGCTCCTCGGCCGCGGCGCCTCGACCGACAAGGTCGAGCACTGGCTGCGCCAGGCCGCGCCGGTCGAGGGCTTCATCGGCTTCGCGATCGGCCGCTCGATCTGGTGGGACGCGCTCAAGGGCTTCCTGGCCGAGGACCTCGACCGCGAGGCCGCCGCGCACCAGATCGCCGACAACTACCTGCACTTCGTCCAGGTCTACAACGGCGCGGTAGTCGCGTAGTAGTTGGGGACCGGGCCTGCGCCCGCAGCCCCACAACCACACTGGTAGGCTCGCCACCCGTGGCCTTACGGATGCGCCAGAGCCTCGCGCAGCTCGAGCAGGAGTTCCGACACGAGACTGAGCTGGACCGGACGCGCCGCGAGACGCTGCGGCGCAACGCCGCGGTGCGCTCGCGCCAGCGCCACCGGGAGCGTCAGCGCCGCCGCAGCTCGATGCGCTTCTGGCTGCTCGTCCTGTCGCTCGTCGCCACCGCGGTGATCGTCACGGTGGCGATGTTCGAGACGCTGAACGCCCTGCTGGCCTAGGTCGTCCCGGGCTCGCCGAGGCCGCGCAGCGCGGCGTCGACATCCTCGCGGGCAGCACCTTTGCTCGGACCCATGCGTTCCTGCTGGATCTCGAGGTAGACCTCCTTGCGGAACACGGGGACATCCCGTGGCGCCTGGATCCCGATCCGAACCTTCTCGCCCATGATCGCCAGTACCGACACCTCGATGTCGTCACCGATCATGATGCTCTGGTTGGACTTCCGGGTGAGTACCAACATATGGGATTGCCTCCCTGCTTGCCGATGCCATGCGAGCAACACCGGCCGGCCCTCTCGACAAGCTGCCTGTGCGCCCGGCTTGCCAGCATAGCGGTTCGCGTCTCACCCGAGCAAGGCGTACATCTCTTGCACAACTTGACGATCGCATTGTCTAGAGCCGCTCCATTTTCCGGCGCCAAGGGCCTCCAACCGCGCGCTGTACTAGTCTCCGCGCGGTCATGGCACGCCGTTCGCTTCGCCCCGAGCTGAACCGCATCCGCGCGTGGGTCCGCCAAGGCCGCACCGACGCCTGGATCGCCCACCAGCTCGAGGTCACCGTGCAGCAGATCCAGGCGTTCAAGCGCGAGCAGGACCTCGAGCCCGGCGCCGAGCCGGAGGCCGCGGGCACCGTGGCCGACTTCGACGACGAGATCGATCTGCGGGCCGAGGACGACGCGCTGATCGCCGCCGAGCTCGACGCCGCCGAGGAGGCCGCGCGGGCGACCGAGCAGGAGGAAGAGGAAGAGGAATCCGCCGGCGCAGGTGCCGAGGGCGAGGAGAAGCCTGCCCGGCGGCGCCGGGGCAAGCGCGGGGGGCGGGGCGGGCGCGGCCGGCGCAAGACCTCTCCGCTCGAAGCGACCTTCGACCACGGTGAGGAGGGCTACGGCCTGTGGCTTGATCCCGCCGTGCAGGATGACCCGATCTACGCCGAGTACTGGGCCGGCCATCGCCCGGTCGAGGTGGCGATCGAGGAGGATCAGATCGTGATCCGCCGCGCCGGCGCCGAGGACACCGACGACAGCGAGTAGTTATTCGTCGACGATCCGCCGGCCCCCGGCGTAGTCGCTGGCCTCGCGCACGTAACGCGCGAACGCGGCACCGACCACGGTGGTCATGTCCCACGCCGCCGGATTCCCGGGCGCTACCCGGGTGGCCACGTCGAATGCCCAGTCGGTGCCCTCACGGGCGTACAGCGCGGCCAGCTCCTCGGCCGTGAACGGTCCGCCCAGGCGCCGGCGGAGCTCGTCCACGAGCTCGCCGGTCACGCGCTCGAGAGCGGGGCGGTCCTGCGGCTCGGCCGCGGCCAGCCGGCGCTGGCCCTCCCGCCAGAGGCCGATCGCCTCCTCGAAGCGCACTACGCGCGTCTTAGTGGTTCATGACCACGTACGGCCGCTCGCCCGGGAGCACCATCCCCAGGGCGCGGGCGTCGCGCTGGATCGTGGCCGGGTCCTGGAGCGAGCGCTGCTGGGCCGCCAGCGCGGCGTTCTGGCGCGAGAGCCGGCGGACGATCGCCTGCTGCTGGTCGGCCTGGCTGCGCGTGGCCAGATACGACATTGCGTCCTGGACGTACAGCCCCGCGACGACAGCCAACACGACGAGCAGCGCGACCCGGCCCACCCGGTCCCAGCGGACGCGCTGGACGTGCCTGCGCGCGAGGACGCGCCGGGGCCGGGGCGGAGCAGTGCGTCGGCGCGGAGCGGCGCGGGCGGAGCGGGCTTGCGGCATCCGCTTCGCCGTTCGCTATTTGCGAGCGAATTCCTTCCGGCATTCAGGATTTGAACACGCTGCGCCCCGGATACCGCGCGTCGGCGCCCAGCGCCTCCTCGATCCGCAGGAGCTGGTTGTACTTGGCCACGCGATCCGAGCGCGACGGCGCCCCGCTCTTGATCTGCCCGCAGCCCGTGGCCACCGCCAGGTCGGCGATCGTCACGTCCTCGGTCTCGCCGGAGCGGTGTGACATCACTGCCGTGTAGCCGTTCTCGCGAGCCATGGTCACCGCGGCCAGGGTCTCGGTCAGGGTGCCGATCTGGTTGACCTTGATCAGGATCGAGTTGGCCACGCCGGCGTCGATCCCCCGGCGCAGGCGCTCGGTGTTGGTCACGAACAGGTCATCGCCCACGAGCTGCATCCGGTTACCGAGGCGCTCGGTCAGCGTCTTCCACCCGTCCCAGTCCTCCTCGGCCATACCGTCCTCGATCGAGATGATCGGGTAGCGATCGGCCAGCTCCGTCCAGTAGTCGGTCAGCTCCTCGGCGGTCAGGCTGCGGCCCTCGTGCTCGAGCGCGTAGGCGTGGTCCTTGTAGAGCTCGGAGGTCGCCGGGTCCATCGCGATGGCCACGTCCTCGCCCGGCGCGTACCCGGCCGCGTCGATCGCCTCGATCAGGGAGCCGAGCGCTTCCTCGTTCGATTGCAGGTCGGGCGCGAACCCGCCCTCGTCGCCGACCCCCGTGCCGAGCTCATGGGCGTGGAGGGTCTTCTTGAGGTTGTGGAAGACCTCCGCGCCCATGCGAAGCGCGTCCCTGAAGGTGGCGGCGCCGACCGGGACGATCATGAACTCCTGGAAGTCGACCCGGTTGTCGGCGTGGGCGCCGCCGTTGAGCACGTTCATCATCGGCACCGGGAGCAGGTGCGCGGCTTCGCCGCCTAGGTAGCGCCACAGCGGCAGGCGCTCCTCGGCGGCGGCGGCGTGGGCGGCGGCCAGGGACACGGCGAGGATCGCGTTGGCGCCGAGCCGCGCCTTGTTGGGGCTGCCGTCGAGCGTGATCAGGAGCCGGTCGAGCGCAGCCTGGCTCGAGGCATCCTGGCCGCGGACCGCGGTGGCGATCTCGCCGTTGACGTTCTCGACGGCCTTGGAGACTCCCTTGCCCATCCACTGCGCGCCGCCGTCGCGCAGCTCAGACGCCTCGAACTCGCCCGTCGAGGCACCGGACGGAACGGCCGCCCGGCCCCACGCGCCCGAGCGCAGGCTGAGCTCGACCTCGACCGTGGGGTTGCCGCGGCTGTCGAGGATCGGCCGGGCATGAACGTGCTCGATCTGGCTCATCGCTCTCCTTCGCTCAGACGCACTCGGGCGTAGTACAGGAGCTGCTCGTCAGGGGACAGATCGTTCCAGTAACGCCCCTCCGATGCGGCCAGCTCGTCGCTGGCCGTGACCCGGCCTCGGAAGCGGTCGGCGGCGGCGCGCAGCGCCAGCTCGGGGTCGACCTTGAGCTTGCGCGCCACGTTGACCGCCGCGAACAGCAGGTCACCCAACTCGGCGAAGCGGTCCTCGGGGGTGGCGGCGGCCTCGAGCTCAGCCAGCTCGTCGCGGACCGACTGGAGCGGGCCCTCGACGCCCGGGAAGTCGAACCCGCTCGAGGCGGCGCGGCGCTGGAGCTTTCGGGCGTAGAGCGGACCGGGAAGGTTCTCCGGGACCTCGGCGAAGATGCCCTGCTCGCGTCCGGGCTCGGTCTGCTTGATCTTGTCCCAGTTGGCCAGGACCTCTCTCGCCGTGTTCGCCTCGGCATCGCCGAACACGTGGGGGTGGCGGCGGATCAGCTTCTCGGTGCAGTGATCGGCGACCTCGGCGAGGCTGCCCTGCTTGCGTTCTTCGAGAAGCAGGGCCAGGAAGTGCACCTGGAAGAGCACGTCGCCGAGCTCGTCGAGGAGCTTGGCGTCATCGTGCCGGTGGGCCGCATCGGCGAGCTCGTAGGCCTCCTCGACGGTGTGGGGGACGATCGAGCGCTCGTCCTGTTCGCGGTCCCAGGGACACTCCTGGCGTAGCCGGCGGGTGATCGCGTCCAGGCGCTGGAGCGCCGCGGCGCTCTCCGCGTCTGCGGATCCGGCGCTCACCCGCTGGACGAGGAAGCCGTCGAGGAGCTCTTCGGGGCCTTGTAGCCGTGGCAGTCCGCCATCGCATAGGCCGAGCGGCACTGCGTCTTGGGCATCCAGTTCTTCTTGGCCGAGTTTTCGACCGAGGCCTGGGCGTTGCTCTGAGCCTGGGAGGTCAGCGATTTGCGGATCTGGGCGGTCGCCTGGGCGAGCGTCGGCTGCGTCCCGGGCTTGATCTGGGTGACCTGGAACACGTAGTAGCCGAACTGTCCCTTGACCGGCCCTTCGAGCTGGTTGGCCGGAGCCGAGAACACGGCGGTATCCAGCGTGGTGTCACCCAACGAGCCCTGGGATTGGTTGGTGAGCACGCCGCCCTTGTTCTTGGTGTTGGCGTCAATCGAGTACTGCTTGGCCACCGCATCCCAGCTCTTGCCCGAGGACAGCGCCGACTTCGCCGCGTTGGCCTGGGCCTGCGAGTTGGTCAGCACGATCCGGAGGCTCCGGGTCTCGGGCGTTCCGAGCTGTGACTTGTTCTTCGCGTAGTAGCTCGCGATCTGAGCCTGCGTGACCGTGGTGTCACGCTTGGCCAGCAGGTTGCTGAATGCGACCTGGATCCGGTAGCGGTACATCACATCCTCGGTCGTGAAGCCGGTCTCGGAGAGGAAGGCCTGGAACTGCGCCGGGCTCTCGGCCTTCAAGGCCGCGTTGAACGCCTTCTGGACCTGGGCGTCGGTGGCCGGGACGTGCTCGCGCTGAGCCTCCAGCTGGTACCAGTACGCGGTGACCAGGAAGTTCATGACCTGACCGTTGTAGGAGGTGAACAGCTGCTTGCAGTCGGAGCGCAGCTGCGAGGTCTTCTGGCTCTTGAGGCTCGGGATCTGGTTGCGGACGCTCTTGATGCAGGCGGAGAAGTTCGGCGGATCGTTGGCCACGATCACAGGGATGCCGGGGTTCTGCAGCGCCTGGTACTTGGCCGCGATCAGCATGTAGTGGTTGAACGCCTGAGTGGTGATCGGGTTGCCGGCGACGTCCGCCACCGAGTTGCCGGGGACGCCGCTGCCGCAGCCGGCCACCGCAAGTACGAGCACAAAAAAGGCGCCAAGCGCCGGGATCAACCGCTTCCTTCTCACAGCGCGGGTGATAGTAGCGAGCTTCTCTAAGTAGCCCCGAATACTCGCCTGCTCAGGCGGCCTCGCGCGTGACCGCCAGCAGCACGTCCGCGGCTCTGACCACGGCCGGGAAGCGCTTGGCCGGATCGTCGGGCACCCGCATCGAGAGCTGCGACTTGCCCGATTCGTAGAGCGCCTCCGGGATCTCCTGGCGGATTCGCTTGGCCCTCACGGAGTCCAGGTCCACGGGAGTGACCGCGAGGCGCCCGCCGCGGAAGGTCACGGTCTGGGCCCCGGCCTGGCCGAGCTTGATCCGGGCCTGCTGGAGTGAGATCAGGTTGGTGAGCGGGTCGGGCACGTCGCCGAAGCGGTCGGTGAGCTCATCCCGGAGAAGCGCGAGGTCGGCGAGCTCCCGCGCGCCAGCGATCCGCCGGTGCACGTCGACCTTGGCCTGCTCGTAGGGGATGTAGTCGGCCGGCACGTATGCGTCGACGTTGACGTCCAGGCGTACCGGCTCCCAGTCGGTCTCCGTTCCGTCGGTGCTCGCGTCGGCCACGGCCTCGTCGAGCATCTGCATGTAGAGCTCGAATCCGAGCGCCGCCACGTGGCCGGACTGCTCGTCTCCGAGCAGGTTGCCGGCGCCGCGGATCTCCAGGTCGCGCATGGCGATCTTGAAGCCGGCGCCCAGCTCGGTGTAGTCCGACAGAGCGGATAGGCGCTGGGCCGCGTCCGGGGTCAGCGCGGCTGCGGATGGATACAGGAGGTAGGCGTAAGCCCTTTCGCGGCTGCGGCCCACGCGTCCGCGGATCTGGTACAGCTGGGCCAGGCCGAACGTGTCGGCGCGCTCGATGATCAGCGTGTTGGCCTGGGGGATGTCGATGCCGGACTCGATGATGCTCGTGCACACGAGCACGTCGGCGTCGCCTCTGAGGAAGGAGAGCATCCGCCTCTCGAGCTGGCGCTCGTCCATCTGGCCGTGGGCGACCTCGAAGCGCATGGTCGGGCACAGGGCCTTGAGGCGGACCGCGGTCTCCTCGATCGTCTCGACCCGGTTGTGGAGGAAGAAGGCCTGGCCCTTGCGTTGGTGCTCTCTTTGCAACGCCTGCTTGACCAGCTCCTCGTCGTACTCGCCGACGTAGGTCTTGACAGGGCGTCGGCCTTCCGGGGGCGTCTCGATCACGCTGATGTCCCTCACCCCGGCGAGCGACATCTGGAGGGTGCGCGGGATCGGAGTGGCGCTCATCGCGATCACGTCGACCCTGAGCTTGAGCTGCCTGAGGAGCTCCTTCTGCTTGACCCCGAAGCGCTGCTCCTCGTCGACGATGAGCAGGCCGAGGTCCTTGGCCCGGACGTCCCGGCTGAGGAGACGGTGGGTGCCGATCAGGATGTCGACCTCTCCGTTCGAGAAGCGCTTGACGGCGGCCTTCTGCTCGGCCGCGGGCCGGAAGCGCGAGACGTGCTCGATGGTGACCGGGTAGTCCTTGAGCCGCTCGGAGAACGTGCCGAAGTGCTGCTGGGCCAGGATCGTGGTGGGGACGAGCAGCATCACCTGCTTGCCGTCCTGCACAGCCTTGAACGCGGCCCGGAGCGCCACCTCGGTCTTGCCGTAGCCGACGTCGCCGCAGATCAGGCGGTCCATCGGCCGTGGGGCCTCCATGTCGGCCTTGACGAAGTCGATCGCGTCGCGCTGATCCGGCGTCTCGGTGAACGGGAATGCGTCCTCGAACTCGCGCTGCCAGTCGGTGTCGACCGGGAACGCGTGGCCCTCTCGGCGCTTTCTCTCCGCGTACAGGTTGAGGAGCTCGCCGGCCAGCTCCTGGGCGGCTCTTCTGGCCCGGGCCTTGAGGGTGTCCCAGCGGGTGCCGCCGAGCTTGGACAGCGGCGGATGGGCACCGCCGGCGCCGACGTAGCGGCTGATCTTGGCGAGCTGGTCGACCGGGACGAACACCCGATCCGAGCCGGCGTACTCGAGGTAGAGGTAATCGCGGGTGACGCCGGCGACGGTCTTGGTGTCGAAGCCGGCGAAGCGCGCGATCCCGTGGTCTTCGTGGACGACGATGTCGCCGGTTCTGAGGTCCGCGAAGCTTCGGAGCACGCCCCGGCGGCGCTGGCGCTCTGGCTGCTCGGGGGCGCGGCGGCGGCGGAACAGGCGGTGGGCCGGGATCACCGCCAGGTGGAACTGGGGGGCGATGAAGCCGTTCTGGAGCCGGGCGTGGGCGAAGGTGAGGGGGCCGTCTCCCCCCTCCTCCAGCCATGCCACCTTCAAGCGGCCGAGGTTGTAGGCCGCGCGCTCGCCTTCGCCCCTGCGCGCGAACGCGACGACCGTGCGATAGCCCGACCGGGTGAGCTTCTCGAGCTCCGGCTCGGCCTCCTTGAGCCCGCGGGCGGCGATGTCGGCGCTCTGCGCGCGGAACGCGAGCGGCTGGTCCTGGTCGATGCTCGACAGCCTCGTCTTGGCGCGATCCTTCAGGGCGTTGTCGATCGTTTGCGGGTCCACGTACAGGTGGTGGGCGTCCGAGTCGTGGAACGCCGCGCACACGTCCTGCCAGTGGTCGTGGAGCGCCGGCGCCACTTCCTCCTCGGCGGCGATCACGACGTTGGCGCCCTGGGGCACGAGGTCGAGGAACGGGTGGAAGTCGTCGACCGGGAGGAGCTCGGCGATGTCAGGCCGGTTGGCCTGCTCCTCGAGCGCCGCGATCTCGGCCAGCTCGCGATGCTCCTCGGCCAGCTCGGCCGCGGGCGCGATCTCGATGGCGTCCGCCTCACCCAGGGACCGCTGCGTGAAGGTGGAGAACCATCTGAGCGACTCGATCTCGTCCCCGAACAGGTCCACGCGGACGGCGCGGTCCTCGGTGGCGGGGAACAGGTCGAGGAGGCCGCCTCGGATCGCGAACTGGCCCCGGTCCTCGACCTGGTCCACGCGCTCGTAGCCGGCGGCCACCAGATCCCGTGCCGTCTCCTCGAGGTCGATCAGCTCGCCGACTTGCAGCGTGAACCCGTGGGGGCGAAGCGTCGGGTCGGGGACCTTCTCCGATAGCGCCACCGCGCTCACCACGACGACCGGGGCGGGACCCGGCTCGGCCGTCGCCGAGGTTGCTGCCGATGCCGGCGCCGCGCCGGAGCCTCCCGCCGGAACGCGCTCGAGCAGGGCGTCGAGCGCCCCGATGCGGAGGCCGACCAGGTGCGGCGGCGGAGCGAGGTGCGACTCGTAGGTGACGCCGCGGCTCGGGTAGTAGCGGACCTTGCGCGGGGCGAGCCACGCGTTGAGAGCCTGCGCCAACTCGCGCGCGGCCCGGTCGTCGCCGGCGACCACGATGGCCGGGCGCTCCGGCTCGCGGTCCAGCAGCGCCGCGATCAGGTACGGGCGCAGCGACTGCGAGACAAACGCGCGCCCGCCCGCGTCCGCGAGCGTCGCGGTCTGCGCGTCGTCGTCTGCATGGCCGAGGAGCGTGCGGAGCATCGGCTCTCCAGTCTAGGTGGCGGCCACCGGGTTGCAGTGGCGAGGCCGCGCCCTCGCGGTTCCTCAGCCGGGGGTGCCGGCGACCGTCTCCTCCGCGACCTCAGCCGCGCGCTCGATCAGCTCCTCGACTTCCGCCTTCGGCTCCCTGAAGCGGCCGAGGACGTAGGCGGCGACGCGGTCCGGGTCGGTGGTCGGCGGGCGGCCCACGCCAACCCGGATCCGCGCGAACTCCGCCGAGCCGAGCGACTGCTTGAGCGACTTCAGGCCGTTGTGGCCGGCCAGCCCGCCACCGGTGCGCGCGCGGATCTCTCCGAAGGGCAGGTCGATCTCGTCGTGGATCACCAGGACGTGGTCGAGTGCGACCTGGTACGCGCCGCGCGCCGGACCGACCGAGCGGCCGGCCTCGTTCATGTAGGTCTGCGGGAGGAGGATCGCCACGCGCGGCCCGCCCGGCCCGGTCCGTCCTTCGGTGAGTAGACCCCGGTACTTGGATTTCAGCTTGGGCAGCTGCCACCGCGCGGCGAGGAGGTTGGCTACCTCGAAGCCGACGTTGTGGCGCGTGCCGTCGTACTCGGCGCCGGGATTGCCGAGGCCGACCACCAGCCAATCGGCAGGAGCACTCGCGCGGCCCGGTAGGGGCACGGTTCAGACTTGCGCCGCGCCCGCAGCGGGCGGGGCGCTCACTCTTCGGGGGAGGCCTCGGGGTTGACCTCCGCGGCCTCCTCGGCGGCCTCCTCCTCGGCCGGCGTCGCGCCCTCGCCGACCAGCTCGGTCTCCTCCTCGATCTCGTTCTCGTCCACGAGCTGGAGGCGGGGAGCGGTGACGGTGGCGATCACCGTCTCGGCGTCGTCGACGAGCGTCACGCCACCCGGTGGCGTGAGCGCGCTCAGGGTCACGGTGTCGCCGACCTGAAGCGTCGAGACATCGTGCTGAACCGTGTCGGGGATGTCGCCGGGAAGGGCCTCGATCGTCAATTCGCGGGTCACCTGCTCGAGCACGCCACCCTCCTTGACGCCGGGCGCATCCTCGGCTCCCACCAGGTCGAGCACGACCGTGGCCTGGATCGCCTGGTCGAGGCGGACCCGCAGCAGGTCGATGTGCACGACCTCGCCATTGACCGGATGGCGAATCAGCTCCTTGACCACGACCGGCGAGGGGCGGGCGCCGTCGACGCTCAGCTCGAGGACCGCGCCGGCATGCGCCAGCGCGTGCCGGAGCGTCCGCGCGTCGACCAGGAACGGGACGGGGTCCTCGCCGCCGCCGTAGACGACGCCGGGGAGGTTGCCGGCGCGCCGGAGCCGGCGGGCCTCGCGAGAGCCGGAGGGCTCCCGGCGCTCCACGGCAAGCGCTGTGCTCTCGGTGGTGGCCATGACGGCGACGATGGTAGCGAGCCGCGGCAAAGCTGCCTTTTGTCCGGGCGGACGGGGGCGCCCGCGAACCGCCCAGATATTCCGGCCGGGGAACAAAACCCACGTTATTTTTCGCTTTTGTTCCCCGCCCTCTGTCGGGGGCCGGTCGTTGGCGTGGTGAGACGTTCCAGGCCGGGCGAACGGCGGCTGACTCGCCCCCCGGCCGACCCTTGGCGCGAGGATCGGAGCGCGGTAGGCTTAACTCCTATGACGGGCGACGTTCAGCTGATGCTGATCATCGCTGGAGTGCATGCTCTGGGGCTGGCGTGTGTCGCGGTGTTGATGCTGCCAGCGTTGCGCGAGCCGCCGGATTCGCCTCCGCGGTCGGATTCCGATGACGGGTGGGGGCATGGCCCGCCGCCGCCCCCGAAGCCGCCCGAATCGCCGCGCGGCGGGATCCCGCTGCCCGACGCCCTTCCCGCACGCGTCCGCCTGCGTGACCACCGCCGGCTGGCGGACCTGCTTCCGCGGCGCGAGCGCCGGCCGGCGCGCGAACCCGCTCGCCGCCCGGTCCGGACCGGCGAAATGCGACCGCCCGGCCAGATCTAGCGGCCTCAGACGCGCGAAGGACAGTCGGCGTCGGTCGGCAGCCGAGGCGTGATCGCGAGCAGCTCGACGCGCAGACCGCTGATTGCATTTCCGGCTCGCCTGACCCGGACGCACTGGACGATCGGCAGTGACGAGCCCGCGCTCCACACGACGCGTGCGGTGCCGAGCGTGCTCCCCAGTGAGAACCCAGCCGAGGGCTGGATCTGGATGATCGCCAGGCGGCCCGCTCGACGCAGCGGAGCAGCCTCTCCTGTGACCCGGGCGCGGCAGGCATCGTTGGCCGGGCAGCCCTCGATGCTCGAGACGACGCCGTGCTGGTCGCCGCGGGCCTCGGCCTGAACCAGCGATGTGAGCGCGGCGCGCTCGGCACCGTCGACGCTGAAGGCACGGGCGAGTAGCGCGCTGATCGCGAGGAACAGCATGATCCCCAGCGCGATCAGGCCCAGGTAGCGGCGGCGCACGCGGCAAGCTAAGCAGAGCCGCGTGGATCGGCGGCGCGGCTGAGCCGGCGGCGCCCGCAGCGATCAGCCGGCTTCCGCCAGGTCCTCGCCGCTCAGCTCGAGAAAGCGCTCGACCGACGCCTCCTGATGGTCGAGCCGCTCCGCGAGCTCCCGCGCGTGCTCTGCCGCGACCACGAGGAAGTCCTCGACGCACCGCTCCGGGTCGTCGGCCAGTGGATACACGCGCGCGACATCCTGCTGGGCGCAGGCGATGCCGATCGGCGGCTTTCCTTCGGCGAGCGTCCGCGCGGCGCACACCGGCGTCACCACGAGACGCGCTTCCGGGGCCACGAGGGCGGTGGGAAGCAGACGCGCCGCGGGCAGCCGGGTCGCCAGCTCGACCGAGTGATCGACCTGGATCGCACCGACGAGCTCGCCCAGCGGCTCGCGCCAGACGTCGAGCACCACGTCGGCGCCGACGAGCGCATCGCGGAGCGCGGTGGCCTGCTCGAGGTAGAGCCGTTCGGCCTCCTCGCGATCCTCGGCGTCGGCCAAGTCGAGGTCGCACGGGACGCGCAGGAGCTCGCTGGCCGAGACCGTGGCGCCGGCGCCGCGCCGGCCGCGGGCGACATAGGTTTGGAGCGTCCCGAGATCGCGCCGTCCATGGAAGATGACCGTCACCGCCTCGCTGAGCGGCAGCCCACCAACCTTCAGCGAGACGGCCACCGATGAGGACTGGTCGAGCAGCGCCCTTCGGAGCAACTCCTCCGCCGCCTGGTTCCTGGCATGGTCCTCTTCAAGCATTTCCTTGCCTTCCGAGTTCGACGAGCTTCCACCGTACTTACCCAAAAAGCCCGGCTAGCTCCCATGTGCAACAGGCGCAACGCGGGGTGCCGAACGGCGGCGCGCGCGACCAAGCCCCAAAGCGCACTCACCTCCTGAGCGACCCCGAGCCCACGCGGGTAGGCTCCCGCCCATGAAGATCCTCTACAAGCCGTTCGGGCTGATCGCCGCCGCCATCGCCGCACGGATCGGCAAGAGCATCTTCAGGGGGCTGTGGTCGAAGATCGACGACACCGAGCCGCCGGAGCCGACCGCCCCCAACGCCACGCTGCCCAAGGTGGTCGGGGCCGCTGCCCTGGAGGCGGCGACCATGGCGGGGGTGGGCGCGGCGGTCGATCGCGCCGCCGCGCGCACGTTCCACCACTTGACCGGGATCTGGCCCGGAAGCGCACCCGAGGACTCGGAAGAGAAGTAGCGCGCTCGACGCCCGCGGCCGACCGCCCCCCCGACCGCCGCCCCCCGACCGCCGACCGCCGGCGGCTACCCGGCGGGCACGGTCCAGGGCTCGAGTGCGGCCCGGGTCCAGTCGGGGATCTCGGTCTTTGTCAGCGCCGGCAGCGCCACCAGCACGTGGCGCAGCGATCCCTCCACCAGCGTCCGCCCGTCGTGGCGGATGAGGTGGCGGCTGTGGATGCTCGTTTGCCCGAGCCGGGCGATCGAGACCTCCAGCGCCAGCTCCTGGTCGAAGCGTGCCGGCGCCCGGAACCGCAGCTGCGCTTCGGCCACCACGATGTCAACGCCACGATCGACCATGGCCTGGTAGCTGCCGAACGCGGCGCGCCAAAGCTCCGTTATGCCCACGTCGAAGTAGGTGAGGTAGTGCGCGTTGAACACCACGCCCTGGGCGTCGCATTCGGCGTACCGGACCCGAAGCGAGTGAACGAACGGCGCCCCCACCGTCAGCCCGTTCCGCCGCGCAGCACGAAGCCGCGCTCGGCCAGCTCCGCCAGCGCGTCCTCGAAGCACCCGAAGTCCCGCGCCACCAGCGCGTCGATGGGCCGCCCGGAGGGTCCGGCGGCGCGAACCCAACGGCGGAGCAGCGTCGGACCCGCCCGTTCCGCGGCCTCGTCGAGGAGATCGAGCAGGATCGGCAGCTCCGCCCGGTGCTCGAGCTGGCCGGATAGAAGGGTGAGCGGGTCGACGTCGAGGATGCGGCACAGCTCGTCGTCGGTCAGGCCGAGCAGGTCCATCAATCGTGCCGCCCGCTCGCTCTGCAAGCGGCGGCCGGTCTGGCCGCTCTCGACACCGCCGGCGCCGGAGCCGCCTTCGAGCTCGCCCATCTCGCGGCCGCCCGGACTCAGAACAGCTGGTTCTCGCCGCCGAACACGTCGCTCACCGAACCGTCGGTGAAGATCTGGCGGATCGAGCTCGTGAGCAGGTCGGCGCAGGACAGCACCCGCACGTAGTCCGGCGCGCCCGGCGCGATCGGAATCGTGTCGGTCACCACGACCTGCTCGAAGCCTGCCTCGTCCAGGTTCCTCCAAGCGTTCCCCGAGAATGCGCCGTGGGTCGCGGCGGCGAACACGCGGCGCGCTCCCGCGCCCAGCACGGCGTGAGCGGCCGCCTTGAGCGTTCCGGCGGTGTCGATCAGATCGTCGACGATCACCGCCGTCTTGCCGGCGACGTCGCCGATCACGTACGCCACCTCGGCGACTTGCTGCGCGGGGCGCTCCTTGTTCAGGATCGCCAGATCCGCCCCCAGCTTCGAGGCGAACTGCTTGTTGAGCTTGACGCGGCCGGCGTCCGGCGCGACCACCACCAGCTCGTCCTCGAGGGCCAGGTCGGAGAAGTACTGGGTCAGCATGAACAGCGCGGTCATGTGGTCGCAGGGCTTCTGGAAGAACCCCTGGATCTGACCGGAGTGGAGGTCCATCGTCAGGATCCGGTCGATCCCGGCCGCCTCCAGCATCCGCGCCACCAGGCGGGCGCTGATGGGCTCCCGCGGAGCCGCCTTCTTGTCCTGGCGCGAGTATCCGTACCACGGCGCGACCGCGATCACTCGATGGGCGGAGCCGCCGACCGCGGCGTCGACCATCTCGAGCAACTCCATCAGCGCGTCGTTCGCGCTCAGCCCGGCATCGGAGTTGCCGCAGGTGGGCTGGACGATGAACACGTCGGCGCCGCGGACCGACTCCTGGTAGCGGCAGTACACCTCGCCGTTGGAGAAGGTCTTGAGCGTGACCCCGCCGAGCTCCACCCCGAGCTTGGACGCGATCTTCGCCGCCAGTCCCGGGTTCGCGCGACCGGAGAACAGCATCAGCCGCTTGGCGTACGGGATGCGGAGGTCGCTCTGCGGCTCGGTTGTTTGCAGCACGCTCATCGGCTGGGCGAGTGTAGGCCGGGCTCCCGACGCGCTGGCGTCGGCGAGCTCCTCCGGCGGCTGACGATATCCGAGGTCAAGACTGATCCGTCTGGCGATCGCTGGCGTCGGCATTGTCGCCGGATTTCGGAGCTTCGTGTTGCATCCCATCCCGCTCTTTGCGCCGTTCCGCGTAGCCCTCGATGTTGCGCTGCCGTGCCCTGGCCACACCGAGGCCGCCGGGCGGCACGTCGTTGGTGATGACCGAGCCCGCCGCGGTGTAGGCACCGTCCCCGAGCGTCACCGGCGCGACGAACATCGTGTCGACGCTGACGAACGCTCCCGATCCGATCTTGGTGCGGCTCTTGTGCGTGCCGTCGTAGTTGGCGGTGATCGTGCCGGCGCCGATGTTCGTCCGCTCGCCGACGTCCGCGTCGCCGATGTAGGAGAGGTGCGGGACCTTGGCGCCCGCGGCGATCTCCGAGTTCTTGATCTCGACGAACGTGCCCGCCTTCGATCCCTCGTGGAGGACCGTTCCCGGGCGCAGGTACGCGAACGGCCCGACGCTGACCCGGTCCCCAACCTGCGCTCCGACGAGGTAGGAATGCACGATCCGTGCCTGGTTACCCACGCGCGCGTCGATCAACGTGCTCGATGGCCCGATCTCGGACCCGCTGCCCACCTGGCTGCTCCCACGAACACAGGAGAACGGCTCGATCACGCTGTCCTGGCCAATCTCCACGTCGGCGTCGATGAGCGTGGACCCCGGGTTGACGATCGTCACCCCCGCCAGCATGTGCCGCTCGTGGATGCGCTGCTGCGCAATCGCGCCCGCCTGCGCCAACGCGATCCGATCATTCACCCCGAGCGTTTCCGCCGGATCGGAGATCTCGTGCGCGACCACGCTGCGCTCGTGCCTGCGCAGGATCGGCAGCACGTCGGGCAGGTACAGCTCCCCCTGGGCGTTGTCGCTGCGGACCTCCTCCAGCGCCGCCAGGAGAGGGCCGCCCTGGAAGGCGTAGATGCCGGTGTTGACCTCGCGGATGTGAAGCTCGAGCTCCGTCGCGTCGCCGGGCGCCTTCGTCTCGACAACTCTTTCGACCATCCCGTCCGGAGCCCTGACCACCCGGCCGTATCCTCGCGGATCATCCAGAACCATCGTCGCCATCGTCGCGGCCGCGCCCGCAGCCTCGTGGGCGCGCGCCAGGTCCTCGATCGTCCGCGCGGTGATCAGCGGGACGTCACCGTAGAGGACGATCACGGTGCTGTCCGGCGCGATGTGCGCGGCCGCCGCCTTCACCGCGTCAGCCGTGCCCCGCGGCTGCTCCTGGATCGCGAACTCGACGCCATGGTCGAGCGCTGTCTCCAAGCTCCGCTTTGGGTTGTCGACCACGACCACGCTCGCCGCGCCGGCCGCGCGCGCCGCCGCCACCGGCCACGCGATCATCGCCCGACCGCACAGCGGATGGAGCAGCTTCGGCGTCGCCGAGCGCATGCGAGTCCCCTCCCCCGCGGCGAGGATCACGACGACAGGCGCGGCCACGTCGGGATCGTAGGGGATCGACCGCGGTGCGGCAGCTGGGGAGCCAGGGATCGAACCTGGGCTTCGACGTCCAAAGCGTCGCGTGCGGCCATTACACCACTCCCCAGAGCATTGAGGGCGGCCCCGCGAGATCCACGTTATCTCATCCGCCGTCGGCCGCCGCGACACCCGAGATCGCGCCACGTTCACGGTTCGGCCACGCCCGCTCGCCATCCTCCAGCACAGTGAGCTCCCCGATCGCGGTCCTCTCACCCCACCTGGACGATGCCGTGCTGTCGTGCTGGGGCCTGCTCGACGGCCCAGGCGAGGTGCTCGTGGTCAACGTGTTCGCCGGCGTCCCGCCGGATGGTGCGCCGCGGGGGTGGTGGGATGCGCTGGCCAACTCGGGTGATCCCCGCGATGCCATGGCCGCGCGCCTGGCCGAGGACGCGGCGGCGCTGGGCTTGGCCGGCCGCACGCCAGTCAACCTCGGCTTCGTGGACCGCCAGTACCGCGACGGCGACCAGCCGACCGAGCCGATCGTCGAAGCGCTCCTCGAGACCCTCTCGCCGAGCAGCGTGGTGTATGCGCCGGCGGCGATCGCCCCCCAGATGTTCGACGGGGGGCACTGGGGCTACAGCGCCCACCCCGACCACGTCGCGGTCCGCGCGGCGGCGCTCGCGCTCCGCGCTCACGGCTACCGAGCCGCGTTGTACGCCGACCTTCCTCATGCGAGCGCGCTCGGCTGGCCGGGCTGGATCAAGACCGACGAGGCAACGGGCCGGCGCGACGATGAGGACGGGCGCTGGGAGGAAACGTTCACCGAGCTCGGAATCGTGCCCGAGGAGCGTGAGGCGAACGTGTGCCGGCTCACGCGTCGCGAGTTCGCCCGCAAGGTGGCAGCGATCCGGTGCTACGCGACGCAGGTACCGAGCCTCGAATGGGCGTTTCAGAGCGTGCTCGACGAGCCCGACCTCCTGGGGTACGAGGTGGTCTGGCGCCTCGCGGAGCAGGCGGCTACGCCGTCGAGCTCATGAGCTGATCGAGCTCGGAACCCGCCGAGCGGCGGAAGGCGTCGCGGAGCGCCTGCGCTGGAACCGCGCCCGCGATCTCCTCGATCAGCCGCTGAGCCGCCTGGACGTGCGGCGCCGACTCGCCGGAGCTCGCGCTCACGCGCGCGAGCGCGCAGTGAAGACCCAGCCGGGTCGCGGGCAGCCCGTTCTCCCCGACCGCCTCCAGTCCCCCGGCGAGCAACCTCGCCGCCTGCGAGCGCTCCCCGCGCGCCTCCGCACAGGCCGCGAGCGCGCCGTACAGCTCCGCGGCCGCCTCGCGAATCCCGGCCTTGGCGATCGGCTCGCGCACCGCGTCCAGGATCGCCTCGGCGAGCTCTAGCTCGCCCGACGCCGCTGCCACTCGCGCGCGGCAGAGATAGGTCTGGAATGCGTAGAGATACGCCGTGCCCGAAGGCGTGTCGACGCTTGCCGCCATGCGATCCCATCGCTCGGCTGCCGCCGCGGCCCCCTCCCGGTCGCCTGTCCGCAGCCGTGTCCAGGCGAGCTCGCCGAGAACGCCAAACGTCTGCGCACGCGCGTCGAGGTCTTCGGCCGCCGCGAGAGCCTGCCCGAACAGCGATAGCGACTCCGGCCACGCGCGCAGATCGGCCAGCGTCCGAGCGAGCTCGGCGGCGCTCCAGCCGAGCCAGACGTCGCCCCCTTCTCGATCGGCACCCGCCACCGCCTCCTCGCCCACCTCCAGCGCCCGCGCGTACTGCCCCCGGGATCGCTCGAGCCGGCAGCGCGCAGTCAGGATCAGCGCCTTCCCGGTCGTGTCGCCGATCCGCTGCCCCACCGCGAGCGCCTCGTCGAGCCTCGTCGCCGCCTCCTCCCAGCGAGCGCGGCCGATCGACGCGAACGCCGATTCCTGGAGCGTCCACTGCAGGTACCAGAGCTCGAGCCGCCGGCGCTGCTCCGCCGCCAGCTCGGCGGTCAGGGCCTCGAGCCGCTCGGTGTCGCCGAGCATGAGCGCCACCAGCTTCAGG
This sequence comes from uncultured Solirubrobacterales bacterium, assembly GCA_963818675.1. Taxonomy (GTDB): domain Bacteria; phylum Actinomycetota; class Thermoleophilia; order Solirubrobacterales; family Solirubrobacteraceae; genus Palsa-465. The sequence continues at coordinate 2,463,762 of CAWFTE010000002.1, read as the reverse complement.
GCGTCCAGCGCCTGCAAGCGCGACGGGCCGTCGCTGTGGCGCTCGGCCAGCGCCAGTGCCTGCTCGCCAAGTTCCAGGGCGCGCCGGAGCTCGAGCCGGTTTGCCCCCACCACCGACAGCCGGTTCAGCGCCCTGATCTGGCCGAGCTCGTCGCCAAGCGCCTCGGCGATCGCGAGGGACTGCTCATGGCAACGAGCGGACATCGAGCTATCACGGACGTGAAAGATGACTCCCATCTGGTTGAGCAGGTTCATCTCGAGCACGCGATCTCCCGCCGCACGCGCTCCCGCCAGCGCCACGTCGAAGTCGCGCCGAGCCACCTCTCGGCGCCCGCGCACGACGCCGGCCCAGGCACGGCGGCCGTACAGCCGCAGCATCACCGGATCCGCCTCGGCGGTGCGACCGAGCAGCTCGCCCGCCGCGATCGCCCCGGTGAGATGGTCGAACGCCGCTCCGATCGCTCCGCCGCGTTCCGCCGCGTCCGCGGCACGCACGTGATACTCGAACGCCTTCTCGACGTCGCCTGCGGCCCGGAAGTGGTGAGCCAGCGAGCCGGCACGGTCGCCGAGCCCGTCTGAGAAGCGTGATTCGATGGCTTCGCCGACACGCCGGTGCATCAGTGCCCGGCGCGTCTGCGAGATCTCGCCGTAGAGCGTCTCGCGGATCAGAGGATGCGCGAACCGGTATCGCCCGATGGCTCCCGGCTCTTCGGTCAGGACGTAATCGGCGAGCGGAGCCTCGAGAAGCTCGACCAGGTCCTCGAGCGCCAGCCCGAGAACCTGCTCCAGCACGGCCACGTCGAACTCTGTGCCGATCACCGCGGCGAACGAGAGCGCCCTCGAGCACTCCTCGCCCAGCCCGCCCAGGCGCCGGAGCAACAGGTCCTTGACGCTGTCGGGCAGCTCGAGCGCCAACAGGTCCTCTCGCGCCGGGTCATCGACGTGCCGGAGCAGCTCCTCGATGAAGAACGGATTGCCCTCCGTGCGCTCGCCCACCGCATGAGCGAAGGCACGATCTGCGTCGACGCCCGAGCGCGCCGCGATCAGCGCGGCGACGTCGCTCTCGCCAAGTCCCTCGAGCCGGATCTCGTGCAACTCGCGGGCGCGGCGGAGCTCGGCCATGGTGTGCGCGAGGCGACCGTGGCGATCGAGCTCCGTCTGGCGGAACGTGCCCAGGACCAGCAGCCGAGCGGTCACCGTCGCCCTGATGAGGTGGAGCATCAGCAGCAGGCTGGCCTCATCCGCCCATTGGAGATCGTCGAGGAGAAGGATGAGTGGACGAGCTCGCGATGCCGAGGAGAGGAAAGCGGCGACCGCTTCACCGATGCGCACCCGTTCCTGCTCGCGGCCCTCGCGCGCGCCCAGGGTCGCTTCGGGATCGAGCTCCGGAACCAACACGGCCAGCTCAGTCCGGCGCTGGCCAACTGCCACCGCCAGCTCGGATGGCGGGCAGCTGGTGACGTAGTGGCGCAGCGCCTCCACGAATGGCTCGTAGGGCACCGCCATCTCCTCGTGGCAGCGGCCCGCGAGGACGGTGGCGCCGTCGGCGTGCGCCCGCCGGCAGAGCTCGGCCGCCAACCGCGTCTTGCCGATCCCGGGATCGCCCTCGAGCAGGACGACGCGCCGGCGCCCGTCGCGAGACGCCGACCACTCGGAATCCAGCTCGGCGAGCGCCGCCTCGCGCCCGACGAAGCGGGCGTTGTCGGCCCCGGCCACGGCCGGCGGCAAGGGGACCCGCCGGTCGGACGCGGCCTGCCAGACGACCTCCGAGCTGGCCACGGCATCCGGGAGGCCCTTCAACTGAAGTACGCCCACCGAGCGGAATTCGAAGCCGCCGCGTGAGCCGACGAGCGTGCGCACCACATCGGCGGCCAGGATCTGCCCGCCCGTGGCCGCGTCGCAGAGGCGCTTGGCGACCACCACGGGAGTGCCGAAGTAATCATCGGCCTCGCGCACCGGCTCGCCGACGTTGAGGCCGATCCGGACCATCAGCCCATGACCGGCTTCCGTCCGGGCCTCCTGGTCAACCGCCTGCTGAATCGCGATCGCACACGCCACGGCGTCCACGGCGCTGTCGAACGCAACCATCAGCCCGTCGCCGAGGTTCTTGACCTCCTGGCCGGCATGGCTCGCGGCGAGCTCGCGCAGCAGCGCGAAGTGGGCCCGACGCAGGCGCGCCGCCTCGTCGTCGCCCAGGCGTGCCAGGCGTTCGGTGGAGCTCACCTCGTCGGTGAACAGAAGGCTGACGGTTCCCGAGCGCCCGCGCGCGGCCCCGACCACTGCGGACGGATCGGACGGGAGCGCCTGGTCCGGCTCGGCCTCCGGTACGCGCAAGGACGCCACGAGCTCCCGGGTGGCCGCGGACGGAACGATCCCGAGCTCTGTCCTCAGCCGATCCTGGAGGCGCCGGTAGACCGACAGCGCGGCGGCTCGATCGCCGGCGGCGGCCAAACGCCGGATCAGCTCGCGCTGCGAGGCTTCCGCAAGCGGATCGAGCGCGACCTGCCGGCGGGTGAGTGCGACGGCCTCGCCCATCTCCCCCCGCTCCTCCACCTCGGCGGCCAGTCGCGCGAGCGCGTGACCGAGGCGCTCCTGGTGCTCGTCGCGCGCCCGGAAGACCCAGTCGTCGTCCAGCCCTTCGAGCAACTCACCCCGGCAGAGCTCGAGCGCCTCGCTCACCTGTCCCGCGCGCAGCAGCGACTGGAACTCGCCCATGTCCGTCCACACGAGCGGTGCGTCGGCCAACCCCACGCGATCGCGATCGGCGACCACGTAGCGCTCGGCCTCCGGGCCGAGCGCCTTTCGCAACGCCGAGAGCGCACTGCGCAGGCTGGTCCGCGCGCTCTCGTCGAGCACCTCCGGCCAGAAGCACGCGGCCAGCTCCGAGCGAGCATGGCCCCGGCGCTCGACGGCGAGCAGGCCAAGGAGCGATCGCGCGCGCCGGCTGATCGGCGGCTCGATTGGTTGTCCGTCGAGCTCTAGCGCGAGCTCCCCCAGGACGCGCACCTTCAACATGAGCCAACACTACGCCGATCCACGGCGGTTTCGCGATCGCTTCGCGCGCCAGGCACGGACAGCGGAGTAGGTTCGACCCTGCGATGCCAAGAGCGCTGTTCATCTCCTCGCCGATCGGCCTCGGCCACGCCCGACGGGATGTGGCGATCGCCCGCGAGCTCAGGAGGCTGGTCCCGGAGCTTCAGATCGACTGGCTGGCCCAGGATCCGGTGACGCGCGTGCTCGAGCGCGAGGGCGAGCGGATCCACCCGGCCAGCGTGCACCTGTGCTCGGAGTCGGGGCACTTCGAATCGGAGTCCGCCGAGCACGACCTGCACGTGTTTCACGCCTGGCGGCGGATGGACGAGATCATGGTGGCGAACTTCATGGTCTTCCACGACGTTATCCGCGAGGAGCGCTACGACCTGTGGATCGCCGACGAGGGCTGGGAGATCGACTACTTCCTGCACGAGCATCCGGAGCTCAAGCAGGCTCCCTACGTGTGGCTGACCGACTTCGTCGGCTTCCTCCCGGTCGACGACGCCGACGATTACGAACGCTTCCTGGCCGAGGACTACAACGCTCAGATGGTCGAGCACATCGCGGCCTCGCCCCGGCTCCGCGACCGTGCGCTGTTCGTGGGAAACCGTGAGGACATCGTCTCCGAGCCGCTCGGTAGGACCCTGCCGGCGATCGCCGACTGGACCGAGGAGCACTTCACCTTCACGGGCTACGTGTCGGGCTTCGATCCGATCGGAGACGACGAGCGAGACGCGCTGCGCGCCGCGCTGGACTTCACCTCGGAGGAGAAGGTATGCATCGTCAGCGTGGGCGGATCAGCCGTGGGTGAGAGCCTGCTGCGCCGGGTGATCGACGCCTATCCGCTGGCGCGGCAGGAGGTGCCCGAGCTGCGGATGGTTATCGTCGCTGGCCCCCGGATCGACCCGGCGCGCCTGCCGCGGCACGAAGGCATGGAAGTGCGCGGTTACGTGCACGACATCTACCGTCACCTGGCGGCGTGCGACCTGGCCGTGGTGCAGGGCGGGCTGACCACGGCGATGGAGCTGACCGCGAGCCGGCGGCCGTTCATCTACTTCCCGCTCGCCCACCACTTCGAGCAGCGCATCCATGTGGCCGCGAGGCTCGAGCGCTACCACGCCGGCGTCCGGCTCGAGTTCGACGAGTCCCCGCCGGCGTTGATCGCATCCGCGATCGCCGAGCACATCGGGCGAGAGGTCGACTACCGCCCAGTGGAAACTATCGGCGCCACCCGCGCCGCCGAGCAGATCGCGGAGCTGCTGTGATCCGTCCGCGACCGGGACCCGAGGCCTCGCGCGCCCGGTATCCGGACGTCGAGGGGTTTGTCGAGCACGGCGACGGGGTGCGCGTGTTCTACGAGTGCTACGGCGACGGGGCGGACACGGTGTGCCTGCTGCCACCCATCCCCCTGTTCCACTCACGCTCCTGGCGCGGCCAGATCGCGTGCCTCGCGCGCCACTTTCGCCTGATCACGATCGACCCGCGCGGAAACGGGCGCTCCGACCGCCCACGCGACCCGGCCGCCTACTCGCGCGCCGCGCACGTGGCCGACGTCCTCGCCGTGCTCGACGCCACCGGGACTGAGCGGGCGATGCTCGCTTCGCTCAGCCCGCGAGCCGCCCTGGCGCTCGCGCTGGCCATCGAGCATCCCGAGCGCGTCGCGGCGGTCGCCTTCATCACGCCGCAGCTTTGGGCGAGCCGCGACTTCGTGCAGCCGTTCATGGCGCCTCCCCAGAGCCGCTACGAGGGCTACGCGAAATGGAACCGGCAGAACATCCTCGAGCATTACGAGGGGTTCGTCGAGTGGTTCGTCCGGACGATCCTTCCGGTGGCGCACTCCACTCGCCAGATCGAGGAGGTCATGAGCGAGATGCTCTCGACCGACGGTCCCACCGTGGTGGCCGCGTTGATGGGCTTCGACCTGTACAAGCGCGAGAAGGCGCTGCGGCTGGCCGCCGAGATCGAGTGCCCGGTGCTGGTGACCCAGAACGGGGGACGGGCGTTCTGGCGCAAGGACACGAGCGGGCCGCTGGCCGAAGCCACCGGGACGAGGTTGCATGTGTTCGATGGCCTCGGGCCGGCCGTCCACGCACGCTGGCCGGTGGCGATGAACATCGCCCTGCGCGAGTTCTTCGAGTCAGCTCGCGCGCGGCCGCACACGCTTCACGGAACGCTCACGGAGCGTTCGCGGGCGTGACACGCGGCGCTGGGAAGCTGGCCTCATCCAATCCCCACCTGAGGAGGGTCTCAGTGAGTACCACCACGATCGACGAGGCCAAGCTGCACGCATTCATGGGCCAGGCCGTGACGGACATGGGCGCCGCGATCAGCGGACCACTGGTCATGATCGGCGAGAAGCTGGGCCTCTACAAGGCGATGGCCCACGCCGGGCCGTTGACCTCGCAGGAGGTCGCGGAGCGATCCGGCGCCGCGGAGCGCTACGTGCGCGAGTGGCTGCGCAACCAGGCCGCCGGGGGCTACGTCACCTATGACCCGGACACCGACCGCTACACCCTGCCCGACGAGCACGCCCTGGCGCTGGCCGACGAGGACAGCCCGTTCTACCTCCTCGGCGCGTACGAGCTGATCGCGTCGGTATGGGCGGACGAGGAGCGGATGGCCACAGCGTTTCGCACGGGCGAGGGCGTGGGCTGGCACGAGCACGACCACCGGCTGTTCCGCGGCACCGAGCGGTTCTTCCGTCCCGGCTACCGCGGTCACCTGGTCAGCCAGTGGATTCCGGCGCTGGACGGTGTCCAGGCCAAGCTCGAGCTCGGGGCCAATGTCGCCGACGTCGGCTGCGGACACGGCGCGTCGACGATCATCATGGCCCAGGCGTTCCCCAACTCCCGCTTCTTCGGCTACGACTACCACCCGTCGTCGATCGAGCGCGCGCGGGAAGCGGCACGGGAGGCCGGCGTCGATGATCGCGTCAACTTCGAGGTTGCGGACTCGAAGCACTACCCGGGCACCGGATACGACCTCGTGTGCGTGTTCGACTGCCTGCACGACATGGGCGATCCGGTCGGTGCCGCAGAGCACGTCCGCGACACCCTCGCCCCGGGCGGCACCTGGATGATCGTCGAGCCCTACGCGAACGACCACGTCACGGACAACCTCAACCCGGTCGGCCGCCTCTACTACGCGGCGTCAACGACGCTCTGCACGCCTGCCTCGCTCTCCCAGGAGGTCGGGCTGGCGCTCGGGGCGCAGGCCGGCGAGGCGAAGCTCACCGAGGTCATCATCGCAGGGCGGCTTCACCCACGTCCGCCGCGCGACCGAGACGCCGTTCAACCTGATCCTGGAGGCGCGGGCTTAGCCGAGGCTGTTGGCCCGGGGGGCGCGGAGACAGCGCGGGCTTAGCCGGGGCTGCTGGCCCGGGGGCCGCGGAGACAGCCCGATGAGTTGGGGCGCTCGTCGGGCGTCTCCGCTTGACCCGGACGCGGGGGGCGATCAGCAGCTGTTCGACCCGGTCACCGTGCACTCGTTCTGGCGCACGACCGACCAGGCAGCCTGGAGCGGGTTGAGGAAGTGCGGAGGCTCCTCGTAACGGAGGCGATCGTCGTAGACGTAGTTCTTGACGTATCCGTGGATCGCCGAGCCGTTGTTGGTCTGACCGACGCCGCCTCGGAACTCCTGCGCGATCGAGCCGTTGATGGTCAAATTGCCCAGCGGGCTTCCGCACGGATAGTTGTCGGCGATGAATGAGTGCGCCACCGACAGGATTGCCGCATCCACGTTCACGTTGCGCATCGCGCCGCTCGCGTTGCTCGCGTTGCAGCTGTTGGGATCGGTGGTGCCGTTGACCGGGTGATAGACGCGCACGAAGTTGTCCGCAACCAGCCCGAGCAGCGTGTTGGCCCCGGAGTGGGTCACGTCGCCGTCGATCACGATGTCGTTCTGCGCGCCGATGGTCAGCGAGCTCCCATACGTTCCCTGAACGTATGCGGTCCCGCAGCCGGAGTTCGCGTTTCCGCCGGTAGTGTTCACGGTGTACACCGGGGCCAGGTAGTTGTAGGTCAGCGAGCAAGGGGTCGTGCTGCTGTTCTGCACGTACAGGACGCCGCTCGACGGATACGCGTGCGATGTCCAGGTCAGGCCGCTGCTCTGGCACGATGATCCGGCCGGCGGCTGTGCGGTGACGATCGAGGCAGCCTGGAGGTCGATGCACGTGTTGCCCGTGAACGTGAGCCCGGCCGCTTGCTGAAGACTCGAGTTACCGGCCGGTGGATCGTAGATCGGAGCTCCGTTCGCCACCTGGCCGAGGTTCGACGGCGAGGCGGAGCAGCTACCGTTGCCCTGGTTGGATTCGCCGTTGTCGCCCTGGACCACCGGCGCCCCGATTTCGATCGCGTCCTGGGAGTTGCGACCGAAGGTCGGGCTGCCGCACACGGCGAACTCGTCGTCGGTGTGCATCGGGCCCTGGATGTTGTCGCCGTTGATGAAGAAGATCTGGTCGCAGTAGGTGCCGTTGTAGAAGGCGTTCCTGCCACGGCCGTCGCGCCAGTACTGGGCACACTGCGTCTGTGCCTTGCCCAGCACGGAGCTCCAGGACGAGCCGGGGCAGTTGCCGACCGCGCAACCCGACTTGATCGTCTGCACGATCGGGTCATCGGTCTCGTACTGGGTGAACCACACGTAGTCGAGGAACGTCGACTCGCGCAAGACGGCGACGATCGTGCGCTGCGCCTTGCCCGAGAACCCGGTTACGCGGATGCGGATGGCGCCGGCGATCGGGCCGTTGGGCTGGATCATCGAGCCGACGGGATCGCTCACCGAGCAGGCCGTGTAGGGACTGACCGGCATCAGCTCGACCGCATAGGATTCGGTCGAGGAGCCGGGGGCGGATCGGCGGTTGGCCGTTGATCCGGCCTGGTTGATGCCGTCCGCCGGACTCGGCACGCACTGCTCCCAGAACTGGTTGTTCTGGTCCAGGTCGAACAGGTACTGCTGGATTCCCGCCTGCGCGGCGGCGTACGCCTGTTGCTGCTGCGCGTTGACGTACGTGGAGGGCACGTCGCCCCGCGTGGCCACGAAGGCCGTGATCGTGAGCACGGTTACGAGCGCGAGCGCTCCGATGGCCACGATCATCGTGAAGCCGTCTTCTGAGGAGAGCTGCGTTCGCCGGATGAGGTGCTGGATCAGTCGCATGGATAATTGGGGGTCGACGGGAAGGCAGGGGTCAGGCGGAAGGTCACCGTGTCGAACAACGTGTCCCACCGGCCGGGATCGTTCCAGCCAGTGCGCGGCTTGTTCTGCCAGCTGATCGAGACCATCGCCACCGACGGCGCCCCGTTGTACTCGGTCGAGGTCGGCGGCCACGTCGCGTCGAGCGGCGTGGCCAGGTAGTTGGTCCCGTTGAAGCTTCCGTTGAGCGAGTTGGGCGTGGGGTTGCTCGGGTTCGCGTAGCTGTAGTAGCGGAAGATGTACTGGGCGTGCGTGTTGGGATCGGTCATGGGGACCGCCTGAGTCAGCAGCGTGTGCTTGGCGATTGGCGTGGAGGAAAAGGTCCACGTGGAGGCCGCGCCGTTGGTCGCGCCTTGCCCCCCCGTTCCGGCGTAGGACGTGTCGACCAGCAGCCCGTTGTTGTAGGACACCACGTGCAGCGTCGGCGTGCCGCTGGCCCCGTCGCCCATGCCACTCACGAACACCAGGTGAGTGCTGTCGCTGTTCACGGCCGGGGAGATGTTCCCGGGGGTCGAGGCCTGGATCGGCGACACGTTGGGCACCAGACAGCCGGAGTTGAGCTCGCCGGTGAGCGACTGCATGGCGGTCCGGGACGCCCCCGTGGCGTCGATCCGGCCCGTCACGCTGCTGGTGACGTCGATCGCCGTGGTGATGATCCCGAATGCCGCCGCGACGATGACCAGACCCGTGCTCATCGCAACGAGCAGCTCCACCAGGGTGAAGCCGTCGGTGGCCGACAGTGCCTTCATCCGGCGGCGCAGGCTCAACATACGCCCAGCTCTCCAGAGAGCGATCCGGTCGTCTCCGGCGGCGCCTGAGAGTTGGTGGTGACGCCCTTGTACAGGGTCACGTTCAGGGTGCCGTCGCCGTTGTTCTTGGCCGGCACCGCCCAGTACTTGTTGCCCGAATCGACGCACACCTCGTAGTTGCCGTACGGCATGCCGGGGTAGGTCAGCAGCCCGAACGTGCTGGAGGTCGGATAGTTGTGGTTCACCGGTATGTCGGCCATCTCGGGCGATTGCCCCGCGGTGACGGCCGGCGCGCTGGCGACCGGCGTGCTGTCCGAGTAGCCGCTGTAGCGCACGTTGCATCCCACATCCCGGATGTACAGATGGCTGGGCATGAGGAGCGACCCGGGGCTCGAAGGCGTCCCGCTGTAGAACTGGATGATCATCGCGGGCACGTTCACCGTGGCGGTCGTGCTCCCGCCGGAGGTGACGGTGGACGTCACGTCGGTGCCGGAGTACTGGTCCGGCGCGTTCTCGCTGCACACTCCGGCGTACACCGTGTAGTTGCCCGACATCGGATACAGCTGGTTTGCCGTGATCTGCGTCTGCCCCGCGAGCTGCGGCCAGTCGCCGGCGGGGAACGAGGTGTCGCCCTGGTTGACGGCCGGACAGTTCGTTGCGTTGCCAAGCGTGCACAGACGGAAGAAGTTGGCGTTCATGTTGTTGTTGTAGGCGACGGCGCCGATCGCGCCGGCGGCCGGCGGCGTTGGGCTCGACGGCAGGCTGCTCTTGAAGGCATAGGTGATCGAGCCGGGCGCTGCGATCGCGAACGACGCGCCTGTGACGTTTCCGGCGCTGACCCCCGCGGACGTCGTGTCGGGGTTGCCGGAGGTGACCACCGCGCCGGTCTTCTGGTCGACGAACGCGCCGGACGTGGGGCTCGCGGTGATCGTGTAGGTGCCCGAGGGCAGGTCGCCGAACAGCGCGCAGCCTGTGGAGTCGGTCGTGCCGCTGGCGCTGGACGGACCCGAGATCTGGATGCTCACGCCCGCCATCGCGCTGCCCGCCGAAGCCACCGAGACGGCGAGCCCGCCGTTCGACGAGGCAATCGAGCCGAGCGGTGGGGAGAGCTGGCTCGAATCCACGACCGGCTTGTCGCTGCCCATGTTCGCCCAGGTCACTGTCGATGTGGTCTGGAGGTAGTCGATCGACGGAGGGCTGCAGCTCGCGCTGTTCGTGGCGTTGGAGTCATAGGTCGCGCTCTCGTGGATGGAGAACGTCACGCCATCCATCTTCACGGTGGGGAGCGTCGTGTTCAGGTTCGAAAGCTCGTTGACGTTGAGGCCGCGGAGGTACTGCTCGTTCTGCTCAGCCAGCGCCTGCGCGTCGGACTTGACGCGCGCCTCGTAAGAGCTGTGCGCGCTACCCGAGAGGCTGATTGCGGCCGCCGCCGAGAGCAGAGCCACCACCAGCGCGCTGGCCATCACCTCGATCAGGGTGAACCCGTCCTCGGCTCGTCCGAGGCCCAGGAGTCGGTAGACGGAACGCGCGGTCACGCCGAGGCCATCGGCCGGCGTCGCGAGCGTGCTTGAGGAAAGCGACCGAAGACCGGCCAACGTCCGGCTTGGTCGACGCGTTCGGAGCGGTCGGGTGGCTGGAAGCTTCGTTCATGTAGGCGTGAGGAGGTCGGGCGGGGCGGCAATCAGGGTTCGGGAAGCGGCGCCCCAGCCACGCGCGTTGCCGGGTTAAATCGGCACGGGCCGGCGAGACTTGCGAAACGTGGACGTTTGGCTGAGAGCGAGCGCGCGGTCAGCCGCGGCGAAGCAGCTTGGCCAGGCTCTCCGGCAGCAGCGGATCGGCCAGGGCCGCGCGAACGTCGCCGGGCCGGTGCAGAGCGCGTTCGGCGCGCAGGATGCCCACCTCGAGGCCCGCATCCTGCACCGCCGAGAGCCCGATCATCATCACGTCGCGTCCGCGCCAGCTCTGCTCCGGAAGCGCGAACAGCTTCGGGACTGGGTGGGCGATCGCGATCAGGTAGAGGCCCCCGTCGATTACCGGGCCCAGCACGACGTCACAGCCGGCGCGTAGGTCGCCGAGCGCCGCGGTCGCGTGCTCGGGCCGTAACCGGGGCAGGTCCGGCCACACCACCAGCAACGGCCGCTCCCGGTGGGAGAAGACGCGCGCCGCGGCGTCGGAGACCCGCGCGGCGATCCCCTCGCCGTTCTGCGGAAACAGGGTGGCGCTTGGGCCGAACAGCGGGCGCAGGTCTGGTCCGCCGTCGGGCGGATCGTGGGCCACGAAGACGGAGTCCGGCGCCACCTCCTCGGCCCAGCCCGCGGTCCCGGAGATCAGGGCGACATGCAGGGCCAAGCATCCGTCGACGCCAAGCAGCGGCTCGAGGGCGCGAAGAACCTCTCCCCGCCGGGGAGCCCGCGCCATGACGAGCACGGCGGGCGCCTCATCGCTCATCCCTGTTCGAACCGGTAGACCGTGCCGGCGGCGGCCGGCGGGCTCTGCGCCAGAGCGACGACCGCGCGCTGAACGACATCGGCGAAGATCGTCGTGCTGGCACCCATCAGCTCGATCAGCTTGGCCACCGGCGTCGGCTCCCCCGGCTTGACGTCGTTGGCGTAGTCGGTGACGAATCCGATCAGCGCATAGGGCAGTTCGAGCTCGCCGCACAGGACGGTCTCGGGCCCACCGGTCTGACTCACGGCGGCCACGCCACAGCCGGACAGCTGCGCGATCTCGGCGGGGGTGTTGAATCTCGGACCATCGACGTGTCCGTAGGAGCCCCCGTCGCGCGCGGGGTGACCCGCCTGCGCGGCCGCCGCCAGCAGCGCCTCGCGAACCTGCGGGGAGAACGGTCCTCCGTGGAGGATCCAATGGGCTCGCCGCGGGTCCCCGGCGTCCACGAAGAAGGTGCAGAGGCTCCCGTCGGGCAGACGATTGGAAGCAAAATGGAGATCGTCGAACACCACCAGCGATCCGAGCTCCAACGTCGGATCGACCGCTCCGCACGCCGTGCAGCCGATCACGGCGGTGGCCTCCAACTCGCGCAGGGCCCAGATGTTGGCGCGGTGGGTGACGTGGTTGGACAGGCGGACGTGGCCGGCGCCGTGGCGGGAGACGTGTAGCGCGTCGACCCCACCGTAGCGGCCGCGGGTGACCGCGCCCGGGCCGAACGGCGTCCGGACCGTCACGGCCTCCGGATCGGAGAACCCGGGGAGGGCATGCGTTCCCGAGCCGGTGATGATCCCGATCGGCATGGCGGGCGATCCTATTGGGAGCGCGCGGCCGCCCGCAACGCCCCAGCGCCCCTGCGCCCTGCGCCCGCCGGCCGCGAACAGCCTCTTCGCGACCGGCGGCGACCCGCGTCTCCCGCGGGTCTCAGGAAGCCATCAGCGCCGGCTCGGTCGCCGCCAGGTATTCGTCGAGCGCCCGCGGCTTGATCGTGTCCTCGTACACCTCGTACTCCTTCAGGCGCCCCCACGCCATCCTCCCCCAGATCACGAACCGGTTCTCGTACACCGTCTCGCCCGCCGGCGAGCGCAGGTAGTTGTGAGCACGGACGCACACCGTGGTGTTCCAAGGAAAGCCCTTGGCCACCACCTCGTCCGGGAAAGACTGAATCCCCACCTGGGCGAACCGGCGCAGCCATCGCTCGACCTCGGGCTTGCCCTGGAACACGCCTGACCAGGAGTTGTCCCCGGGGAAGGTGAGCGTGACGTCCGGCGCGTCGAGCAGCAGCGTCGGCCGGACGTCTCCTTTGTTCGTGCTGGCCATGATGAAGCCAACCACCTTCGATACGAGCCAGGACAGCAGCATGGGTCTGTACCTCCACTAGATTGATCGCTCTAGCGAGCTAGACTACCCCCATGCCCACCACCCGAGACAGGATTCTCGAAACCAGCGCCGAGCTGTTTCGCAAGCAGGGCTACGCGGCCACCGGCGTCAAGCAGATCGTCACCGCCGCGCAGGCTCCGTTCGGGTCGGTCTACCACTTCTTCCCCGGTGGGAAGGAGCAGCTGGGTGCGGAGGCGATCCGCGTGTCCGGCGCCCTCTACGAGCAGCTGATCCCGGCCGTGTTCGATCCGGCGCCCGACCTGCCCACCGGCGTCCGTGAGTTCTTCCGGCTGGCCGGCGAGCACCTGCGCGCGACCGACTACGTCGACGCGTGCCCGATCGCCACGATCTCACTCGAGATTTCGAGCACGAGCGAGACGCTCAGGACGGCGTGCGCCGAGGTGTTCGAGAGCTGGATCGCCGCCGGGGCGTCGCTCTACAAGCAGCCCGGACTGGACGCGGCGAAGGCTCGAGAGCTGACGATCGCGATGCTCGCCGCGCTCGAGGGGGCGTTCGTGCTCGCGCGGGCCACCCGCAGCACCGAGCCGCTCGAGGTGGCCGGAGAGCTCGTGGCCGCCGCGGTCGAGGCGGCGCTCAACGCGTCGGGGTAATCGACTCGGCGCCGGCCGGGCACGCGCGGGTCAGCCCCGCCGGAAGGCGCGGACGCAGAGGGGTATGAATACCAGCAGGAGCCCGGCGAGCCAGCCGAGCGAGCCGAGCGCCGGACCCAGCGCGTGCCCGTGGCCGACCGTCAGCGCACGCGTGGCGTTGACCACGAGCGTGATCGGATTGACGTCGGCGAACGCGCGCACCGCGCCCGGCATGCTCCGCGTGGGTACGAACGCCGAGGAGGCGAACACGAGCGGGAAGACCCAGATGAAGCCGACGGACTGTGCGGTTTCGGGATTGCGCGCGACCATGCCGACGAACGCGCTGATCCACGAGAACACGTAGGCGAAGGCCAGGACGAGCACGAACGCCAGCGCGATCTGCCAGACCGGCTGGCTGGGGCGGAAGCCAACCGCGAGGCCGATCAGCAGCATGATGATCAGCGTCAGGCAGTTGGTGACCAGATCGGCGGCCGTGCGGCCGACCAGCACCGCTGAGCGGGCGATCGGCAACGAGCGAAAGCGATCGACCACGCCCGCGGCCAGGTCTTCGGTCAGCCCCAGCCCGGTGGTGAGCGCGCCGAACGTCGCGGTCATCACGATGATGCCGGGCAGCAGGTAGTTGACGTAGCTCACCGGGCCGGTGTTGATCGCGCCGCCGAACACGTAGCGAAACAGCAACACGAACAGGATCGGCTGCACGAACAGGTAGACGACGTACATCGGCCGGCGGAGGATCTTTCGCAGCTGGCGGCGCGCCATCACGCGACTGTCGGACAGCGCTTCTCCCAGTGTTAGCCGGCCGCCCTCGGCGATAGCGGTCATGCAGCCTCCTCGGTGGGTTGGTCGTTGGGCCCGGCCTCGGCCGTACGCCCGGTCAAGGTGAGGAACACGTCGTCGAGGCTCGGTTGCTCGAGCTGCACGGCCGCGGCGGCGAGGCCATGCGCGTCGAGCCGCCGGATCGCCTCGGCCGATACGCGCGGGTCGGTCACCGACAAGCGCACCTCTCCGCTCGCCTCGTCGACGCTCGGCCGGTCGCCCGAGGCGAGGTCGTCGAGGAGCGCCGCGGCCTCCGCGACCCGGGCCTGGTCGGCCACCCGCAGGCTGAGTATCTCGGTGCCGACCCTGGCCTTGAGCTCGGCAGCCGTGCCCTGCGCGACGATCTGCCCGCGGTCCATGACCGCGATTCGCTGGGCCAGCCGGTCGGCCTCCTCCAGGTACTGGGTCGTGAGCAGCACCGTTGTCCCCCCGGCGCGCAGCTGCTCGACGATCCGCCACAGCTCCTGGCGCGCGCGCGGGTCGAGGCCGGAGGTGGGCTCGTCGAGCAGGATGACCGGGGGGCGGCCGACGAGGCTGGCGCCGAGGTCGAGCCGGCGCCGCATCCCGCCGCTGTAGGTCGACACGCGCCGGTCCGCCGCTTCGACCAGGTCAAAGCGCTCGAGGACCTCCCGGGCGCGCCGGTCGGCCTCGCGGGCGCCGAGCCGGTACAGGCGCCCGATCATCTCGAGGTTCTCGCGGCCGGTCAGCTCCCCGTCCACGGCGGCGAACTGGCCGGCCAGGCCGATCCGCCGGCGCACCGCGAGCGGCTCGGCGACGACATCATGGCCGAGCACGCGAACCCGGCCCTCGTCCGGGCGCAGCAGGGTGGCGAGCACTCCGACCAGCGTGGTCTTGCCGGCGCCGTTCGGCCCCAACAGCCCGAACACCGTGCCGGCTCCGACCTGGAGGTCGAGGCCGTCGAGCGCCACCACCGACCCGAACGATTTCTTGACGGCCTCGATTTCGATTGCCGCCGTACCCGGTCCACTCATCCGCTGCGCCCTCCCAGCCTCGTCTTCTTGTATTGCTGCCACTCCTCGACCAGCCCCGGCATGCGCGACTCGTACCACGCGTAGAAGGCATCGAGCTCTTCGAGGCGGGCCCGGCGGACCTGCGTCTCGTCGGCCAGCGCCTCGAGGCCCATCGCCAGGAGCGCGCGCGCTTCGCCGACACCCTGGTCGCGCACCTGGTCGTCCCACGCCTCAGGCCGAATCCGGAACCGGTCGGCGCGCTCACCGCGCACGTGCAGCCGCTCGACCAGCTTCATCCGGACCAGCATGTTTGTGGCTCCGCTGATCGATCCCTTGCTGGCCTGGAGCGCCTCGGCCAGCTGCGCCGCCGTCTGCTCGACCGGCTCGCAGACGAGCAACCAGCCAAGCACGCGACCCGTCATCTGGGGCAGCGCGTACGCCTTAGCCGCCCACGCTCCCATCGCATCCACGAACCGCCACAGCTTCTCTTCCATCAAGTTCAGAGATTACTGAACTTTCTGAGGTTGTCAAATCAACTGAGCGACTGTGTGCGAGGCGGGTCATGCGGGGAGCAGCCCGGTGCCGGTCAGCACGGCCGCCGTGAGCGTCGAGCAGAGCACCAGGACGCTCGTCTGGCCGCGGCGGTCCACCAGGCGGCCGATACCCCGGCGTGGTCGTGGTCACCCCGTCGCATCAGTTCCCCACCGGGGTGGTGCTCGGCGCGGAGCGCCGCCGGCAGCTGACCGCGTGGGCACAGGGGTCGGGGGCGCTGATCGTCGAGGACGACTACGACGCCGAGTTTCGCTACGACCGGGAGCCGGTCGGGCTGCTTCAGGGCCTGGCCCCCGAGCGGGTGGCCGCGGTGGGCACGGTCAGCAAGTCGCTCGTCCCCGGGCTGCGCCTCGGCTGGATCGTGTGCCCGCTCAAGCTCGTCGACCTCGTGGCGGAAGAGAAGCAGCTGGCGGATCGCGGCTGCCCGTGGCCCGAGCAGCTCGCGCTCGCGGCGCTGCTCGAATCCGGCGGTTCGACCGGCACCTCCGGCGGATGCGCGGCGTCTACGGCGCGCGGCGCCAGGTGCTCCTCGAAGCGCTGGCCGAGCATGCGCCGTCGGTGACGCTGACCGGCCTGGCCGCCGGGTTTCACGCCGTAGCTCGGCTGCCCGCGGGCGCCGACGAGCTCGCGATCGCCGCCGCCGTGCGCGAGCGGGACGTCGGCGTCTACCCGCTCAGCCGCTATCGCCTGGCCGGGGGGATGGGCGATGGGCCGGGGCTCGCCCCGGGGCTCGACCAGGGGCCTTTCCCGGGGCTCGTCCTTGGGTTCGGCAACCTCGACGTGGGGCCGATCCGGCGCGGGATCGAGACGATCGGCGACCTCATCCGCTGAGGCCGGGCTCGTGTTGCGCGGGCTCGTGTTGCGCGGGCTCGTGTTGTGCGGACGGCCGTAACCGGAACGTCGCGATCTCGCCGGCGCCGAGCTCGGTCGGGGTCCCGTCGTCGGTCGACTCGTCGAGGCGGGTGCGCGAGACGTTCCCGTTGAGCGTGATGCGCGCGGTCGCCACCGAGCTATGCGGGTTGAAGCAGCGCAGGATCAGACCGTCGCCGTCCTCGGCGCCCTTGAGGCACGAGAACACGACATCGCCGTCAAGCGAGAGCGGCGCGTCGAAGGCCACGCCCGCGGGCCCGAGCAGAAACGGCGTGCGGTAGTCCTGCGACTCGCGCAGCAACTCGGCTGCATCGAGCGCGTCCGCGCCCAGCAGCAGCGCGTACTCGAGCTCGTGGTGGCCGAGGCACTGCCCTTCCGGCGTCCGGACCGCCGGCCCGGCGCCGAGCGGACGGGTGGCGATCGCGCCGCTTGGTTGAGAGATGACTCCGACGGCGCGTAGTAGCGTCAGGCACAGCTCGGTGGCGGCCGCCCCCGGACGCGCCTCGTACTCGGGCAGGCCCTTGGTGAGCAGGGCCAGCGGTCCGAGCGCGACGGCGCCGAGCGTGTGCTGCGTCGGATCCGGCGGCTCGACCCACTCGGCGCGCGGCTCCGGCGGCACGAGCGGGCGGTCCACGAGCGCGAACTGACCCTCCGCGCGGACCGGGCCGCCGGCAGCGGCGCCGGGGTCGGGGACGGCGCCGGGAACCGGGAAAACCGCACGCAGCCGGTGGTCCTCGGTGGCGTTCTCGATCGCGGTACGGAACTCCACGCGGCGCGCGCCCTGGACGAGGCGGACGACCGTGGTGGCCTCGAGCGGCGCCGTACCCCCATCACCGAGCGACACCGGCCGCTCGGCCGTGACGCGCAGCTCAAGCTCCCAAACGCAGGGGCCCCCGCGGAGCACCCGCGCCGAGGCAAAGTCGCTGTGCCAGCGGGGCGCCCCCTCGACCGGGCAGAAGTTGTAGAGGTCGCCCATGTCGGGCTCGTCCTCGAGCCGGTGCAGGCGCTCGTAGCGGCTGCCGGTGAGCTTGTCGAGCACGGTCAGGGTGCCGTCCCCGGCGACCTCGACGCGAACCGTGTCACTCTCGATCGAGACCAGATCCGACCGCGGTTGGTCAAGACCAGCGTCCGGCGGGTCCGCCGGAGCCAGGCTCACCGTGCGTGCGCTGAACCCCCCGAGCTCGACCATCGCCGGCGCCATCCCCTCCACCTCGATGAGTCCGCGCCGGCGCTGAGGCAAAACGTTCACCACGCCCACGTCGGCGCCGTCGCCCTCGCCGCTCGGGAGCCCGGCGAGCGCGCGGCCCTCGAGCGCGTCGACGGCACGATCGAGCAGCTCATAGCGCACGAGCATGTCCCGGTGCACCTCGTCGCACGAACACCCGCATATTGAGTCATGGGGGTGGCAGCGCAGCAGCTGGCGCCACGCGAGGCGGAAGTCCGAGATCGGAAACCGCTCGCCGGTGCGCAGCGTGCGCAGCGCGCCCAGGGTCTCAACCGCGAGCAGCCGGCGCTCGGCACGCTCGTTTGCCTGCTTGAGGTAGAGCCGCGCCGAGTTGACGCCGCGCAGGACGTTGTGCAGCCGGCTGCCGAGGAGCTCCCCGGTCCACGCCGGCAGCTCCGCGGCATCGGAGACAGCCTCCACGTAATCGCCGTAGCGCGCGATCCGAACCTCAGCGTCGGGTAGCCGCCGCTCGAGCTCAGCGCACAGCGCCGGAAGCTCGGGCTGCACATACACGTGATCGTCCCCGGCGCACAGGAGCAGCGAGTTCACACCGGCGCCGCACAGCGCCTCGGCGAACCGCGCCGCGATCCCCTCGATCCGGTCCTGCGCATCCGAGGCATCGCGCACCTGGGCGAAGTTGGAGTAGCTCGGGAGCTGCTGGATCGCGAGCACCTCGCTGCCGTCGGGCGCGCGCCAGCGGAAGACCACGCCCACCTCGTCCATCTCGTCGCCCAGCCCGCGGGAGAAGATGAAGCTCCCGATGCCGAACCCGGCCAGGATCTGCGGCAGCTGGAGGGGGTGGCCGAAGCTGTCGGGCAGGTAGCCCACGGTCGAGGTCCGCGCTCCGAAGCGCTCGCACACCCACCGGCCGAGCAGCAGGTTGCGCACGAGCGACTCCGAGCCGACGAGCAGCTCGTCGGGGAGCACGTAGCTCGGCCCGACCTCGATCCGCCCCGCCTCGAGCAGCGCGCGCAGCCGACCTTCGTTCTCCGGCCGGGCGTCCAGATAGTCCTCGAGCACGATCGCTTGCCCGTCGAGCGTGAACGAGCTGAAGCCCGAGTCGCGCTCGAGCACGTCGATCAGCTCGTCCACGACCTCCGCCAGCCTGAGCTGGAAGCGCTCGAACGGCCAGTACCACTCCCGGTCCCAGTGCGTGTGCGGGACGACGAACAGGCGGGTCAGGCCGTGCACGCTAGCCCGGCACCCGCGGAACCCGACCGCCCTCGGCGCCCGGCTCGCTGGCCGGCCCGCGCGGCGGCGCGATCCCCAGCACGCGCATCGCCTTCAGGCCCAGCGACAGCTTCTCGCGGCCGTCCGTGGAGGAGACGTCGAGGCTCGTGAGCTCGCGCACCCGCTCGAACCGGTAGCGAATCGTGTGGCGGTGGGTGATCAGCCGGGCCGCGGTGGCGTTGACGTTCGCGTCGCAGTCCAGGAACGCCGCGAGCGTGCCGAGCAGGTCGGTCTCGTACTGCTCGTCGTAGGCCACGAGCGGGCGGACCGTCTCGTCGTAGAAGCGCTGAAGCTCGGCCGGGTCCTTCATGTAGGGCAGCAGCAGCTGGTAGGTGCCCGTCTGCTCGAAGGCCAGCTCGCTCCGCTCGGGGTCCCCGGCAACCACGTTCACCGCCAGCAGCGCTTCGTCGGACGCCCGGTGCAGGTCGAGTGGATCCGCGGCCCGCCGGCTCCGACCGACGGCGAACGCGAACCCGGGCAGCCCCGACTCCAGCTCTCGCATGATCGCCGCCGAGGCGCGCCGCCCGTTCTCCCCGTCCGCGTCGGGGAGCAAGATCGTGATCTCCCCCGGGTGCTCGGGCGCGGGCGCCGAGATCGCACCGGACGCGATCGACCTCGCCCCGCGTCCAGCCAGCGCGAGCAGGCGCCGGCGCCAATCGTCCTCGGTGGCGATCCTCGGGTGTGCGCGCACCACCAGCACCGAGCCGCCGGATCCCAGATCGATCCCGAGCTCCTTGCCGCGCGCGACCAGGTCCGCCCGGTCCTCGATCCGGCGCTCGAGCACCGCACGCTGGAACGTGCTCGCCGCCTCCTCGGAGGCACGCTCGGGCGCGCGCACCCGTTCGACCTCGGAGGCAATCAGCGTGCTGATCAGCCGCAACAGCGAGCCATCGGGAGCGCCCTCTCGCGCGCGCATTCGCAGCCGCCCGACGGTCGCCTCGGCGACCTTGAGCTCGATCGTCGAGACCCCCTCGGCGTCGCGCATCAGCGAGCGCTCGTCGGCCGGCGAGCGCGCGGCCACCGCCAGGACGGAGGAGCTGCGATCGATCAGCACGAGACTCGCGTCGAGCGCTCGCGCCGCCGCGCGCAGGATCTCGGGCAATCCAGCTCCGGCCTCGACCGCATCGGTGATCGCCGCAAGCGCGGACAGGTCCGGCGCCGAAGCCCCCTGCTGCGGGACGCCGTCAGGCACCGCTCAGAACCCGCTCAAAAGAGCCTCGGCCACTCGACGACTATCAGCGCCCCGAGCAGGAACCCGACGCCGAC
Organism: uncultured Solirubrobacterales bacterium; assembly: GCA_963818675.1. Classification (GTDB taxonomy): domain Bacteria; phylum Actinomycetota; class Thermoleophilia; order Solirubrobacterales; family Solirubrobacteraceae; genus Palsa-465. Next base: position 2,443,428 of record CAWFTE010000002.1, on the reverse strand, counting down.
GAGCGCCGCGAGCACGTACAGCGACAGGATCGTCGCCGCGGCGCGCTCGAACATGCGCCGGTACGCGCTAACGCCGGGAACGACCACCAGCGCGATGAAGATCGCCAGCCCGAACACAGCCAGGCAGGCCCCGACCAGGTAGGTGATCGCTTCGTTGGTCATCGACGCCTTGCAGGAATTGTGCCCGAACGCGCGGCGACGCCGTCAGGCCGGCTGTGGGGTCCCGAACGACGCGTCGACCGGCACGGCCGCGGTCGCCCCAGGGTAGCGACCGGCCAGCGCCGCCGCCCCGGCGCCAGCCCGCGCCGACGCATCCTCACCCCAGAACAAGCCGAGCACGGTCGGGCCCGACCCCGAGACCATGGCGTGCTCGGCGCCGGAGTACCACGCATCGTCGAGCGCCTGCTCGATCGCGGGGCGCAGAGACAGCGCCGCGGGCTGGAGGTCGTTGACGAGCAGCCCGCGCGGTAGCGGACCGCCGGTCCGCAGCGCCCCCTCGAGCGCACCCGCCGCGCCATCCAGCGCGTCGCGCGGGTGGGGCAGCCCGACCCGGTCCGCCTCCCGGTAGACCTCGGCCGTCGAGAGCCCGAACGGCTGGGGCAGGACCAGGAACGCATGCTCCGCCAGCGGAGCCACCGGCTCGATCACCTCACCGGCCCCCCGGCCGATCGCCACTCCGGGCTCGAGCTGGCTCGGCACATCGGCCCCGAGGGCGCGCGCAACCTCCACGACGTCCTCGCCGGGCACCGTCTCCACCGCCACAGCCAGCCTCAGAGCGGCGGCCGCGTCGGCCGATCCGCCCCCCAGGCCGGCCGCCACCGGGATTCGCTTGGCGATCTCGATCGCCACCGCGGGCGCCGTCCACCCCCCGGCCCGCAGCGCCGCCAGCGCATCCGCCACCAGGTTTGGCCCCTCGACGCCCGGGCAGCTCACCTCATCCGTGCCGTCCGCCGGCACCTCCAGAACGAGCTCGTCGGCCAGCGACACCGACTCGAACAGCGTGACCAGCTCGTGGCGGCCGTCCTCCCGGATCGGGCCGAGGCTCAGGCACAGGTTGACCTTGGCTGGGGCCAGCGCGCGCAGCCTCACGCGCCGAGCCTCCGGGCCAGCGCCACGAATTCCTCCGGCGCCAGCCGCTCCGCCCGCTCGTCGGCGGGATGGCCCAGCTCCACCAGCGCCTGGCGGGCCCGCTCGCGCACCCCCGCCGGCGCCCCGGGAGCCAGCGGCAGCGCCCCCGACAGCGCCTTACGCCGGTGCGCGAACGCGTCGTGCACGAGGGCTCGCACCTCGGGAGCCGGGGCGGGCCCAACCCGCCGCAGCCCCACCAGCACCGAGTCGACTCGAGGCACGGGCCGGAACACCGTGCGCGCCACCGGCCGCAGCACCCTGACCTCGCACGAGAGCTGGGCCAGCACCGACGGCGCCCCGTACTGCGGGGTCCCCGGTGCCGCCGCCAGCCGCTCGCCCACCTCGCGCTGGACCATCACCACCCAGCCGTGCACGCTTGGCAGCTCCTCGATCGTGCGCAGCACGAACGTCGCGGCGATCCCGTAGGGCAGGTTCGCCACGACCTTGACCGGGGGCGGCGACAGCGTGCTCAAATCGAGCGCGAGCGCGTCCGCGAGGTGAAGCGTGGCGTTGTCGAACAGCGCGAGGCGCTCCCGGAGCGCCGGCTCGAGCGACCGATCGACTTCGATCACGTGCACGTGCCGTGTCCGCTCCGCGAGCCGCTCGGAGAGAACGCCGAGGCCCCCGCCCACCTCCAGCACCACGTCGTGCCCATCCAGCGCCGCCAGCCGCTCGATCACGTCGAGGATGTTGCGATCGACGAGGAAGTTCTGTCCCAGGCGCCGGCCGCCCGCTCGACGTCCAGCCTCGCTTAATCGGGCGGCGCGCCTGTCATCCGGATTCACCATCCGAAGACCGCAGCGGCGCTTCGCTCGATCGCCTCCTCGAGCTCCTCGTAGGGCACCCGCCGCTCCACAGCGAGTGCCCGCGCCGTGTGGGCCGCGTTCGCCGGCTGGTTGGGCTTGCCCCGCACCACCTGTGGGCTCAGATAGGGAGCGTCGGTCTCGACGAGCAGCCGCTCGGCCGGTACGCGCAGCGCCGCCACCCGCAGCGCCTCCGAGCGCGGATACGTGACGTTGCCGGCGAACGAGATCCACCAGTCGGGATGCGCCACGCATTCCTCGATCCGCTCGGCCATCGAGAAGCAGTGGAGGATCACCCGCACCCCCTCCGCCTGCTCGGAGAGGAACCGGAGCGTGTCCTCGTCGGCCGCCCGGGTGTGGATCACCAGCGGCTTGCCGGTCTCACGCGCGAGCGAGATCTGTGCCGTGAACGCCCGCTCCTGATCGGCTCGCGGCGCGTAGTCGCGGTAGTAGTCGAGCCCGGTCTCGCCGATCGCCACGCACTTCGGGTGCGCCGCCAGCGCCCGCAGCTCGGCCAGGTCGGCGTCGTCGAATCCCGTCGCGTAGTTGGGGTGGCGGCCGATCGCCGCGTACACCTGCGGGAAGTCCTCGGCCGCGGCGAGGGCGGCGCGGCACGACGCGCCCGTGGTCCCGATCGTGACCATCCGCGAGACTCCCGCCTCGGCCGCCGCCTCCACCAGCTCGGTGTCCGGCGGCTCACACAGGTCCAGGTGCGTGTGGCTGTCAACCACGCTTCGGAAACAGCGGGTCCAGCGCCTTGACGGTCGCCCCGCTCCCGCGCTCGGAGAACACGGCGCTCCCGAACGCCGTGTCCGGAGCCCCGAGCGCGTCGAGCAGCCGCTCGACGGTCGCGGGCATGTACGGGTAGAGCAGCACGCTGACCGCACGCACGCCCTCGGCCAGGGACGCAAGCGTCTGCTCGAGCGCGCCCGCCATCTCGGCGTCGCGCGCCAGCTGCCACGGCGCCCGCTCCTCGACATAGCGGTTCAGGCGCCGCACCCGGTGCCAGATCAGCTCGAGCGCGCGGGTCGGATCGGCGCGGTCGAGTACGACCGACACCTCGGCAGGCAACACCGCGAACTCCCGGGCCAGCTCCTCGTCGGTGTCAACCGCCGGAATCACCCCGTCGCGGTAGCGCCGGAGCATGGCGATCGTGCGGCTGGCCAGGTTCCCGTACTCGTTGGCGAGCTCGGCGTCATAGCGCACCCGGACTGCATCCATCCCCACGGCGCCGTCGGCCCCGAACGGAACGTCGCGCATCAGGTAGAACCGCAGCGCGTCGGTCCCGAACTCCTCCATCACGTCGAACGGGTCGAGCACGTTACCGAGCGATTTGCTCATCTTGCGCCCGTCGGCTCCGAGTAGGAATCCGTGCACGAACACGTGCTGCGGCAGCGGGAGATCGGCCGCCATCAACATCGCCGGCCAGAACACGGTGTGAAACTTGAGGATGTCCTTGCCGATGATGTGGTACGTCGCGGGCCAGTAACGATCGGTCAGGTCCTCGCCGTCACGCGCGTAGCCGAGCGCCGTGTAGTAGTTCAACAACGCATCGAACCACACGTAGAACACATGAGCGTGATCCCACGGAACGGTTACTCCCCACTTCAGCCGCGCACGTGACAGTGACACGTCCTGAAGGCCCGAGGTGATGAACGACAGCGCCTCGTTGTAGTGATGCTGAGGCATGACGAAGTCAGGCTGCTCGCTGTACAGGCGCTCCAGGGAGGCTTGGAAGGTCGACAGGCGAAAGAACCAGTTCTCCTCCTGCTCGCGCGTCAGCTCGATCTCGTGGATCGGGCAGCGGTTGCCGGAGAGGATCTCGTTCTCGACCTTGAAGTCCGCGCAGCGCGGGCAATACCAGCCCTCGTAGATGCCCTTGTACACATGGCCGTTGTCGCGCACGCGCAGGAGCACCTCCTGCACCCGGGACGCGTGCTCGGGGTCGGTGGTGCGGATGAAGAAGTCGTTGGATACGTTCAGCTGCGCCACCAGCGCCTTGAATCGCTCGGCGTTGCGGTCGGCCAGCTCCCGCGGGTCGATCCCCTGGGCATGCGCCGCGTCGGCCACCGGCTCGCCGTGCTCGTCGGTCCCGGTGAGGAAGAACACGTCCTCGCCGCGCTGTCGCATGTGGCGCGCGAGCACGTCGGTGGCGATCTTCTCGTACGCGTGGCCCACGTGCGGCTGGGCGTTGACGTAGTCGATCGCGGTGGTGATGTAGAAGGACATCGCTGGGTCTGACTTTATTAGGGGCGCAACCGGGCTATTCGGTCAACGCCCGGTAGAGCGCGTTGGCCCCGACGCCCGTGAGCTCCGCGACCACGGTGGCGGCGGCGCGGGGCCGGGCGCCGGCATCGACCAGGCGCCGGACCGCGTCGAGCGCCGGGACGAGGTCGGCGTCCTCGCGCCGCGGCGCGCCCCCGATCACGAGCACGACCTCGCCCCGGGGCGCCGCATCCGCGTAGCGCGTGGCCAGCTCGTCCGCGCTCCCCCGCACGACCTCCTCGTGCACCTTGGTGAGCTCGCGGCACACCGCCACCGGCCGCCCCGGATCGAGCTCGGCCAGCGCGCGCAGCGACGCCGCAACCCGGCGCGGGGACTCGAACGCCACCAGCGTCTCCGGCGAGCGAAATACCTCGCGCAGCTCCGAGCGCTTGCGGGGCAGGAACCCGGCGAACCGCCACCGGTGCGCCGGCAGGGCGCTCGCCACCAGTGCGGCCAGCGCAGCGCTCGGGCCGGGCAGCACCTCGACCGCCAGCCCGGCGGCCACGCACGACTGCACCAGCACGAAGCCGGGATCGGACACCAGCGGCATGCCGGCGTCGGACACGAGCGCGACGACTGCTCCGGCTTGCATCCGTCCCACCAGCTCGGCCGCGCGCTCGGCCTCGTTGTGCTCGTGATAGCTCACCAGGTGGGCGCTCACGCCGTAGCGGTCGAGCAGCACGCGGGTGCGCCGGGTGTCCTCGCACGCCACCACGTCGGCCTCGCGCAGCGCCGCCAGCACGCGGAGCGTCACGTCCTCGAGATTGCCGATCGGCGTGGGGCAGACGATCAGCCGGCCGGCCGAGCTCAAGCGGCTCCCGCCCGCGCCGCCAGCCCGTCGAAGGCGAGCCTGGCCGCCCCGATCATCCCCGCCTCCACCCCGAAGCGCGCCGCGGCCACGCGGACCTCGTCACGCGAGGGCGGCAGGGCCCGCCGGAGCATCTCCGCCCGCGCCGGGGCCAGCAGCAGCTCCCCGGCGCCGATCACGCCGCCGCCGATCACCACCACCTCGGGGTTGAAGATGTTCACGATATTGGCGATCCCCACTCCCAGGCGGGTGCCGATCAGCTCGATCGCCTCGAGCGCCGCGGGATCGCCGTCGTGGGCGAGCTCGGTGACGAGCGGGCCGGCGAGCTCGCGTCCTTCGGCCAGGGCGAGGCCGAGCCTGCTCTCGCCCTGCGCCCGGGCGATCCGCAGCGCTTCACGGGCCAGCGCCGAACCCGAGGCCAGCGCCTCCAGGCAGCCCCGGTTCGGGCAGTTGCCCTGGCAGCGCGGCCCGTCCATGTCGATCACCATGTGCCCCAGCTCGGCCGCGGCGCCGTGCGCTCCGCGGTAGAGCTCGCCACCCAGGATCAGGCCGGCGCCGATCCCCGTGCCGAGCGTGAGCACGACCACCTCGCTGCAGCCGCGCGCGGCCCCGGCGCTTTGCTCGGCCACCGCGGCCGCATTGGCGTCGTTGTCGACGAACACGGGCAGCCCCAGGCGCTCGGCCATCAGATCGCCGAAGGGCACATTCGCCAGCGGCAGGTGCACCGAGATCACGGCTCGCCCGGTGCGCTGGTCGATCAGGGCCGGAATGCCGAAACCGACCGCCTCGACCGGGCTCCCGGCGGACGCCGCCGCCTCGAGCACCGCGTCTACGACCACGTCGAGCAGGGAAGCCTGGTCGAGACCGACCACGCTACGCTGGGCGCGGCGGTGCACGGACATGTTCGTGTCGACCGCGCCGGCGAGCAGCTTCGTCCCGCCCATGTCGACGCCGATGGTGCGCCGGCCCGGCATGCCGTCACTATATGCAGAGATGCCGAGCGACCTGGATCAACGCCCATACAAGCTCTATCGCGCGGGCCCGCGGGGCCTGCGCTCGCGCCTGCGCGGCGAGGAGGAGCTGCAGCTGGGCGGACCGGGCCGGTTCGACGACGACCGGCGGGTGTACGGCTCGCGCGGCTGGCGCGGCCGGTTCACCCCCAAGCGGGTGATCCTGGGCCTGCTCGGCCTGATCCTTTTCTGGCTGCTGCTCTCGTTCGTGCTGTTCATGATCAGCACCAGCGCGAACTCGCCGCCGCTGCCCGCGGGCGCGAACGCGCAGCTCACGAGCGGCGGCCCGATGCTGACCTCGGCCAACACGGTGCTGCTCCTCGGGCTCGACACGCGCCCGAAGGTCGGCCCTGGGTCCAAGGAGCCCGGCGCCAACTTCAACGACGCCAACGCCGCCACCGACACCATCATGCTGTGGCGGGTCGGCGGCGGGGTCTCGCGCCGGCTCTCTATCCCGCGCGACACGCTCGTCCACATCCCCGGCGCCGGCATGTCGAAGATCAACGCCGCCTGGGCGGTGGGTGGCCCCGGGCTCGCGCTCCAGGTGGTCAAGCAGTTCACCGGCCTTCAGATCAACCACCTGATCGTGATCAACCTGGGCAACTTCCCCAAGTTCATCGACGACATCGGCGGCGTGGACGTCAAGACCGGCCGCATCTGCTCGAACATCTCCGGCGGGGTCAAGAACGGCGGGTTCACGCTGAACCTCAGTCCCGGCGTCCACCACCTCGACGGCACCGACGCGATGGTCCTGGCCCGGACCCGCGAGAACCCGTGTGACCCGACAAGCAACGACTTGACCCGCGAGGCCGCCCAGCAGCAGATCCTCAACTCGGTCAAGTCCCAGCTGTTCAGCGTCCACAGCTTCCTGCACCTCCCGTGGGCGGCCTGGGATGCGCCGAGCGTGCTCGAGACCGACATGGGCGGGCTGACGCTGATGCAGATGTTCGCGTCCGCCGAGATCGGCGGCTCGGCCCCGCCCAGCCTGCTCTCAGAGAGTCCCGGCGTCTACCACGGCGCGGACGTGCTGATCCCCAACCAGGGCAACGTCCAGGGCCAGGTCCAGAAGCTGCTGAACGGCTAAGCGCGGCTCGGGTGAATCCATTTGAGATCGCTCAAGCGGGCTCAAATGGATTCAGTCGGACTTCGACGCCGCGGCCTTCGAGCCGGAGTCGGACTTCGCCGGCTCGCTCTTCTTCGACTCCGACTTGGTAGCGCCTTCGCCGCCGCCGCCGCTCGAGGCGGAGTCGCCGCTCGAGCCGCTCGAGCCGCCGGAGCCGCCGGAGCCGGAATCCCCGCTCTCGGCCTTCTCGCGGGCGCGCTTGCGGGTGCCGTAGTCGGTGTTGTAGAAGCCCGACCCCTTGAAGTGCACCGCGACCGGGTGGAACACGCGCGAGACCGGCGCCTCGCACGTCTGGCACGTGCTCACCGGCTCGTCGCTCATGCGCTGCATGACCTCGAACGTGTGCCCCTGCTCGCAGCGGTACTCGTAGATCGGCATCGCTTCATGAAGGATAGCGGCGCATGCTTGGCACTCTCAAGGGCAGAGTGCCAACGAGGTGGGCCAAGCTAGCATCCGCCCCGACGATGGCCGCCACCGACGTCGTGACCATGGACAAGATCGTGTCGCTTTGCAAGCGGCGCGGGTTCGTGTTCCCGAGCAGCGAGATCTACGGGGGCTTGGGCGCGAGCTACGACTACGGCCACTACGGCGTGCTGCTCAAGAACAACGTCCGGGGCGAGTGGTGGCGGGCCATGCTCCAGGAGCGAGACGACATCGTCGCACTCGACTCGGCGATCATCCAGCACCCGAAGACGTGGGTGGCGAGCGGCCACCTCGCCGGGTTCACCGATCCCCTGGTCGACTGCCGCACGTGCAAGCTCCGCTTCCGGGCCGACCACATCGAGCAGTCCGCGTGCGGGCGTAAGCCGTCCAAGCATCCGGGCGAGACGTCCGACTGCGACCTGACCGAGGCACGGGACTTCAACCTGATGTTCGAGACGACCGTCGGACCGGTCAAGGAGGAGGGGAGCACGGTCTACCTGCGCCCCGAGACCGCCCAGGGCATCTTCCTGAACTTCCGCAACTACCTCCAGTTCAGCCGCAAGAAGCCGCCGTTCGGGATCGCCCAGATCGGCAAGAGCTTCCGCAACGAGATCACCACCGGGAACTTCGTCTTTCGCATGCGCGAGTTCGAGCAGATGGAGATGGAGTTCTTCGTGCCGCCCGGCGACGGGCCGCGCTGGCACGATCACTGGCTCGAGCAGCGGATGGCCTGGTGGACTCGGCTCGGACTCCGGCCCGATCACCTGCGCCTGCGCGCCCACGACGCCGACGAGCTCTCGCACTACTCGAGCGCCACCAGCGACGTCGAGTACCTGTTCCCGATCGGCTGGTCCGAGCTCGAGGGGATTGCCAACCGGGGCGATTTCGACCTGACCGCGCACGCGAACGCGTCCGGCCAGAAGCTCGAGTACGTCGACTCCGCCACCGGTGAGCGCTACATCCCGCACGTGATCGAGCCGGCGGCCGGCGTCGACCGCGCCATGCTGGCCTTCCTGGTCGACGCTTACGACGAGGACGAGATCGGCGGCGAGCCGCGCACGGTGCTGCGCCTGCATCCCCAGCTCGCGCCGGTCAAGGTGGCGGTCCTCCCGCTCGTTCGCAAGGACGGTCAGCCCGAGCTGGCCGCCGAGGTCTACCGCGCGCTGCGCGAGCGCGTCCAGGCCGAATACGACGAGGGCGGTGCGATCGGCCGGCGCTACCGCCGCCAGGACGAGATCGGCACCCCGTGGGCGGTGACCATCGACCACCAGTCGCTCGAGGACCGCACCGTGACCCTGCGCGACCGTGACAGCCTGGCCCAGGAGCGCGTCGCCATCGACGAGCTGACCCCGGAGATCGAGCGGCGCCTGCGCGCCGACTGGCGCTCGCCAAAGCTGGGCCGCTGAGCTTGTCCGCTTGCGCCGGCGCGTCCCACGTGCAAAGCTACACCACTGAAGGATGACCACGCTCGCCGCCGACCAGGTTTCCTACGAGACGCTCTACGAGCGCTGGGAGCACGGCAACTGGCGTGCCACCGAGATCGACTTCAGCGTCGATCGCGACCACTGGCAGAACACGTTCAGCGACCTCGAGCGGCGCGCGGCGATGTGGATCTACTCGATGTTCTTCCATGGCGAGGACTCGGTGGCGGACAACCTCTCGCCCTACATCGACGCCGCCCCCCGCGAGGAGCAGAAGTACTTCCTGACCACCCAGCAGGTCGACGAGGCGCGTCACGCGGTCCTGTTCGCGCGCTTCATGCGCGAGGTCGCCGACACGGGAACTGACACCGCCCGCTCGCTCGAGGCCACGCGGCCGCAGCTCACCTGGGGCTTTCGCAAGGTGTTCGAGCGCCTGGACCGGATGGCCGGCGAGCTGCGGGGCGATCGCTCGCGTCCGAAGCTCGCGCAGGCGATCACCCTGTACCACCTGGTGATCGAGGCGTCACTGGCCCAGCCCGGCCAGCACCTGATCGACGACTCGCTGAGCCAGCGTGAACTGCTGCCGGGCTTCCGCGAGGGGATCGGCAACGTGGCCCGTGACGAGCAGCGCCACATCGCCTTCGGGGTGAAGATGATCGCCGACCTGGTGCGCGAGGACCCCGAGTGCCGGCCGGCCGTCGAGGAGCTGCTGCGCGAGCTCCTGCCCTATGTGACCGCGGTGTTCGTGCCGCCAGGGTGGGACGAGCGCTATGTGACGTGCTTCGGCTTCACGCTCGAGGACGTCTACACGCACGGCGCCGAGGCACTCGAGGGCCGGTTGCGCGCCGCCGGCCTGCCCGTGGAGGAGATGCGCATCGGTCTGCCCTTCGACCTCTCGCCCGCCGAGCGCGCCCGGCGCGGGCTGACGTTGCTGCGCGCCGGCTACCTGGGCGAGCCGAACGGGCGCGTCCAGCCCGACCCGGAGGCAACCGCCATGCTGTTCGACGGGCTCCGGCGGTCGATCGTCGCCTCGGCCGCGCCGGGCGCGACGATCCAGTGGGACTTCAGCGACGCCCCGCCGTGGCACCTGCGGATCGATCGGGGCGGGTCGGCCTCGGCCGTCCAGGGCAAGGCCGCCGACGCCGACCTCACCTTCCGGTGCGACTTCGAGGACTGGATCGACCTGGCCGCCGGCCGGATCGAACCGTGGCGGGCGCTCGTCACGCGCAAGGTCCGCCCCAGCGGCAGCCTGCGCATGCTCGCTCGGGCGCCCAAGCTGTTCGCGCCGTAGCTCGCCCTCACTGGAGCGCCCCATGGGCCAGCACCGAGAACCCCTCCGGGGCGGCGCTCGCCGCCACTCCCTGCACGTAGACGTGAGGGTCCGAGAACACGGTCGCCGTGGCCAGCCCGCCGAACGGCACGTCGGGCTGGACGATCAGGTGGCCACCATCCGCCGCGACCGTGGCGTCGACGCTAGCCGTCACGCCGAACAGCGTCGCGGTCCCGCGCAGCGTGAGCTGGCCGCCACCGGATGCGACCGGCTGCACGTTGTCCAGGAACGGCACCGCCGTACGCAGGTCGGACTCGGTCACCCGCGCGGTCCCCGTGAGCTCGGCGCCGCGCTTGCTCAGCGTGGCGTCGCGCAGCGTCAGCAGCCCGGCCTGCAGCACGCCGGCCGAGGCGTCGATCGACCCCGCATCGGACGCGCCGGCCAGCGTGCTCCCGAGCTCTCCGACGCCCGAGCGGTAATCGGCCATTCGTATCACCACGCGATCGGCGCGGTGCCAGAGCAGCTCGATCGCCGGGAACGCCGAGACCTTGACCGAGATCACCGTCCCGGACTGCGACAGCCGATTGCGCAACCGCTGGGCCGCGATCCCGGGCAACACGAGCTGGGCGACAACCAATACGAGCAGTACCGCGAGCGTGGCGCCGATCACCCCCAGGCGCTTCACGCTTCAGCCGCTCCTGGGTGTCGCGGCCGCCATGTGGCTGGCGATTCTAGCCTCGCGGAGGGGGACGTTAAACGCCGGGAGGCGCCACAGCGGGCGCCTCCCGAAAGCGGATTGGTGCGACCTCGATCTAGGCGGCGCTCACCGGAGTGCTCGGCTGCGCGGAGGTCGGCGGCGCCGGCGGCGTGTACTGGAACTCCTCTTCCGCGCCGAACAGGGTGTCGAGCACCTTGGAGCGCAGCTTCTCGCTGCCGGCCAGGGCCAGGCCGCCGGCCAGCCCGACGACCAGCACCTTGCGCCCGAACCCGAACCCCTTCTTGGCGCGCTTGCGCGGTGCCTCGCTTATCGCGAGCGTCGCCTCGCGAGCAGCCTCGAAGGCGTCGCGCAGGTCATTCTGGAGCTTCTTGTTCTCGAGCAGGTTCTTCGCCGGCGCCTTGCCGTTGCTCAACCGCCCGTAGGCGCTCTTGGTCGAGTCGATCGCCGTCCGGACGTTGTCGCGCAGATCGGCGTCCTCGATCAGGCGCTGGATGTACGGGTTGGCCTTCGTGATGTTCGCGAGGTCAACTGAGTTGAACGGGGCCTTGGCGGCCTTGGCGACTTTCTTGCGACGTGATGCCATTGCTCTCCCTCGTGGCGTGGGTCGGGGGTGTGAGGATACGCGATGAGGGCTGCCCCTCGTCTCCCTTTTTGCCCGCAAGTCGGCCCGTTGAAGCCAAACCGCGGGATTCAGGCCGCACGCAGGGCCTTCGCGCGCTTGCGCACGGGCCGGCGCTGGAGCGCAGCCTCGAGAACCTCGTCGATCGTCGAGACGAATCTGAACTCCAGGTCCTTGCGCAGGTGCTTCGGGACCTCATCGGCATCCTGCTCGTTGAGGGCCGGCGCGATCACGCAGCGGATCCTGTTGCGCTGCGCGGCCAGCGCCTTCTCCTTGAGGCCGCCGATCGGAAGCACCTGCCCGGTCAGCGTGATCTCCCCCGTCATCGCCACGTCGGAGCGAACAGGGCGCTCGGAGATCAGCGACGCGATCGCGGTGGCGATCGCGATGCCGGCGCTCGGCCCGTCCTTCGGGGTGGCCCCCGCGGGAACGTGGATGTGGATGTCGTGGGTGGCGAACCAGTCTTCGGGCAGGTCGGGGACGAGCTCCGCGGCGTTGCTGCGCACGAAGGAGAGCGCGGCCTGCGCCGACTCGCGCATCACCTCGCCGAGCTGTCCCGTGATCGTGAGGCTGCCCTTGCCCGGCATTCCGCTGGCCTCGATGAACAGCACCTCACCGCCGACCGGCGTCCAGGCCAGCCCGGTGGCCACGCCGGGACGCGAGGTTCGCCGGCGCGCCTCGGTGAAGAACCGGCGCCGGCCGAGCAACTCGCGCACCCGCGGCTCGGTGATCGTGACCTTGCGCTTGAGGCTGCCCTCCGCCACCTGACGCGCGATCTTGCGGCACACGGAGCCGACCTCTCGCTCCAGCTGGCGGACGCCCGCCTCGCGCGTGTAGTCGGAGATGATCACGCGCAGCGCCGGATCGCTGAACGCGATCCTGCTCTTGGTCAGGCCGTTGCGCTCGATCTGGCGCGGCACCAGGTAGCGCCGCGCGATCTCGAGCTTCTCGGCCTCGGTGTAGCCCGCGAGCTGGATCACCTCCATGCGGTCGCGCAGCGGGCCCGGGATCGTGTCGAGTGTGTTCGCCGTGGTCACGAACATGACGCTCGACAGATCGAACGGGAGGTCGAGGTAGTGATCCCGGAACGAGTGGTTCTGCTCAGGGTCCAGCACCTCGAGCATTGCGCTCGAAGGATCGCCGCGGAAGTCCGCGCCCATCTTGTCGATCTCGTCGATCATCAACAGCGGGTTGCGCGAGCCGGCATCGCGCAGCGCCCGGATGATCACGCCGGGCATCGCGCCGATGTAGGTCCGGCGGTGGCCGCGGATCTCCGCCTCATCGCGCACGCCCCCGACGCTGATGCGCTCGAACTTCCGCCCCAGCGCTCGCGCGATCGAGCGGCCCAGCGAGGTCTTGCCCACGCCGGGCGGCCCCACGAAGCACAGGATCGAGCCCCGGGCATCCGGCTTCAACCGCCGCACGGCGAGGAACTCGAGGATTCGGTCCTTGACCTGCTCGATGTCGTAGTGGTCCTGATCGAGGACCTCGCGGGCGTGCGCCAAGTCGAGGTCGTCCTCGGTCGAGGAGTCCCAGGGCAGGCCGGCGATCCACTCCAGGTACGTGCGCACCACGCCGTACTCGGCCATCGCCGGCTGCAGGCGCTCCAGGCGTGCCAGCTCGCGGTCGACCTGCTTGCGCACCTCCTCGGGCAGCTCGAGCTCGAGCAGTTGCTCGCGCAGCTCGTTCACCTCGGCCTGCACCTCGTCGGCCTCGCCCAGCTCCTCCTGGATCGCCTTGAGCTGCTGGCGCAGGAAGTACTCGCGCTGCCCCTTGTCCAGCTCGGACTGCACCTGCGACTGGATCCTCGACCCGATCGCCACCAGCTCCAGCTCGCGCGCCAGCGCCTCGGAAAGCCGCCGCAGCCGCTGGGCCACGTCGAGCTCCTCGAGCAGCGCCTGCTTCTCCTCCGTGCTGAGCCGGAGCGCACTGGCGATCAGGTGGGCGAGCGAGCTCGGGTCCTCCATGTTGGCGACCATGATCTGGAGCTCTTCGGGGAGATACGGGACCTCCTGGACGATGTTCGAGAAGGTCTGCTGGACGTTGCGCATGAGCGCGATCAGCTCGGGCGTCTGCTGGACCTCGTCGGGCTCCTCGATCACCTCGGCCACGAGATAGGGCTCGCTGGCCACCCACCGCTCGATCCGCACTCGCTGGGCGCCCTGGATCAGCACGCGCAGCGTCCCATCGGGCACGCGGATCATCCGCTGGACGACGCCCAGAACGCCGACGTCGTAGAGGTCCTCCGGGGCCGGTGCCTCCACTTCGGCCTTGCGGCTGGCCACCACCACGATCGACCGATCTCCCCGCAGCACGTCGTTGATCAATTCGACGCTGCGTGGCTGGCCCACGTTCAGGGGGATCAGGGTGTCCGGAAACGCGACGGTGTCGCGCAGGGGCAGGACGCCCACGCGCTGCGGCAGCTTCGTCGCGCTCCCCACCGCGACGTCGCGCGGGCCGCTGTCGGGAACGCCGACCTCGATCACGTCCGCCCGGTCTCGATCACGTGCATCCGACCCCGATCACGTGCATCCGAACCTGATCACGCCGGCGGCCCTTCGATTGTGACGTTGCGTCCGGGGGCCTCGCGCCGGGCGAGCGGCAGCTCGACGCGCAGCAGGCCGTCCTCGTAGCTCGCCCTGGCCTGCTCGGCCAGCACATCTCCACCGAGCTCGATCACCCGCCGGAAGGGCCCGCGCTCGATCTCGACCTGCTGGTAGACGTCCCCCTCGATGTCGGCGGGCGGGCGGACTCCGGAGAGAATCAGCTTGCGCCCCTCGATCTCCAGGTCGAGCTCGTCCGCGTCCACGCCGGCGAGCTCGGCGGTCACGATCACCGTGGGGGGATCGGAGGTGTAGGCGACGTCGACCGGTGGGCAGAAGCCGCTGCGCCGCCGCGACAGGCCGGTGCGCTCGAACACGTCACCGAACAGCTCGTCCATCTCGCGACGCATCCGGTCAAAGTTGGCAAACAGGTCACGTTCACGCATAGCGCTGCGGACATTAGTAGGTGCTCGGGCTCACACCGTATAAACCGCGCCTTCCTCGGCCAGCTCCACATCCGCGCCGTAGCCACCGACGGCCTCCGAGCGCAGCCAGCCCGCGTCGAGCTCGTCGGAATAGTGCGTCACGATCAGCCGCGAGGCATGGGCGCTACGGCCGATCTGCCCGGCCTCGCGAGGCGTCAGATGGCCACGCTCGCCTGTGCGCTCCGGGCGGGGAAGGGTCCCCTCGATCAGCAACAGGTCGCTGTCGTGCGCGAACTCGACCAGCTGCTCGTTGGGGCTGCAGTCGGCGCTGAAGGTCAGCCGACGGCCGTTCGCACTGATCTGGACCGCCCAGGTGCGCGTGAAGTGCGGGACTTCGCAGAAGCGCACGGCCAGCGGCCCCAGCGTCAGCTCATCCGGTCCGTCGTACTCGTGGATGCGAAACGCCCGGTCGATCAGGTCCTCGGGGCCCCAGCAGCCGACCATGCGGCGGAACATCTCGGCGGCCCCGAGCGGCGCATGCAGGTCGGGGCGGGCGGGGTTGTCGGTCCCCGACCAGCGACCAACGGGCACGGGTTGCTGGCGCGGCGCGTAGGCCAGCGCGTAGCTGTACGGCACGAGATCGAGGAAGTGATCGGCGTGCAGGTGGCTGATCAGGACGGCGTCGACGTCCACGTAGTCGCACGAGCGGCGCAGCTTCGCGAACACGCCGTTGCCGCAGTCGAGCAGCAGCGAGTAGTCGCCCTCCTGCACCAGGTAGCCGCTGCACGCCCCATCGACGTCCTGCCATGAGGGCGACTTGCCCAGCACCGTGATCTGCACCTCGCTCCTCTCGCTCGGTCCCGCACTGTAGTGGCCAGCCGGAGCGGGGCGTGAGCGCGCTCAGTGACGGTCGCCGTCGCCGCGGCGCGAGGTGTCCATGATCCATCCCATGAGGATGCTGAACAGGACCAAGGCGATGAATCCGCCGATCAGCGGCCAGTACATGTACGAAACATATCTGACGGGTGGGCGGCGCTGCGCGGCAGGGCGAGCCGCGCGACCGCGGTCAGGCGTGCAGGGCGACCTGCTCGTTGGGCGACGGGAACGCCCACGCCACCTGGAGCCGGCGCTCCTGCCGGAACACGAAGCGCATCTGGGTCGGCGGTCGCAGGCCCTCCGGGCGGTTCGGGCGGTACGTCGCGCACGGCCCCGCCTCGGACACAGCGCACAGCAGATTCCGATGAAAGAAGCAGTTCTCGCAGCTTGCCGCTGCCGCCCCACCGCGACCGTTGGTCATGCCTATCCTCGACCCCGTTGCTAGTTGAACTCCACCGACCGACGCCAGGATCAAACCGCAGACCCTCCCCCTGGCGCAACAGCGAACTCCGGAAAACGCAGGAACTTCGTGCGGAGGAGAAACGCCCGCAAATTGCAGCTGCTTCTCGTCCGGTGCCCGGATCGCGCCGCATTTTCCGAGGGTTTGCCGCCGGGTAGCGGGACCAGATGAACGTCCTCGTCACCGGGATCAGCGGGTACATCGGCTCGCGCCTGGCCGTCCGCCTCGCTCGCGACGGACACAGCATCCGCGGGCTCAGCCGCCGGTCTGGCCTGCGCGTGACCGGTGCCACCCCGGTCGCGGGCGACGCGGTGACCGGCGAGGGGCTCGCAGCCGCGCTCGAGGGCATCGACGTGGCCTACTTCCTGATCCACTCGATGGAGCGCTCTCACAACGGGACGTTCGGCGTGCGCGAGCACGCGGCGGCCGAAAACTTCGCGCGCGAGGCTTCGGCGGCGGGCGTCGGGCGGATCATCTACCTGGGGGGGCTGATTCCCATCGGTGGTCCGGCGTCGGCGCACCTTTCGAGCCGGCTGGCCGTCGAGGAGGTGCTGATGCGCGCGAGTCCATGCTCGGTTGCCTTCCGCGCCTCGATCGTGATCGGCGCGGGCAGCCGGTCGTTCCGCTTCCTGGTCCGTCTGGTTGAGCGGCTTCCCGTGCTCGCGGTGCCGGCGTGGCGGACCCACCGCACGAGCCCGGTCGATGGGCGGGACATGATCGAGGTCCTGGCCCGGGCCGCCACCCGCGAGGAGGTGTGCGGCCAGGCATTCGACGTGGGCGGCCCCGAGATCGTCTCCTACGGCGAGCTGATCGACCGGATCGCGAACCTGATGCTGGTCGGCCGGCCGACGATCTCGTTCAACCGGCTCACGCTGACCCCCATCGCCAGCCGTGTCGCCTCGGTCATCGCGGGCGAGGACCACGAGCTGGTCGGCCCGTTGATGGAGAGCCTCGATCGCGACCTGGTGCCTCGCGACGACCGTGCGGCCCGGCTGCTCGGCGTGCGACTTCACTCGCTCGACGCAGCGATCGAGCACGCGCTGCGCGAATGGGAGACGGGCGAGTCGCTTGCGGCGCGGTAGATACGAATAGCACCACTCCAGTAGGGTCTGCGCATGAGCACTGTCCGGGTGAACATCGACATCGCGGCGCCGATCGAGCGCGTCTGGGAGACCGTCATGGATCCCGATCGCTTGAAGGATTGGGTAACCATCCACCGCTCGGTCAAGGATGTCTCGGACCAGCCGCTGCGTAAAGGTTCGACGATGGACCAGGTCCTCTCGATGCGCGGCGTGTCGTTTCGCGTTCACTGGACGCTCGCGGACGTGAACGAGCCCAACGTCGCCGAGTGGGAGGGCCGCGGCCCGGCTCACTCCGACGCCCGGATTCGCTACGAGCTTTCGAGCAACGGCGATGACCAGACCGCGTTCAGCTACACCAACGAGTTCACCCCTCCCGGCGGCCGGCTCGGAAACGTCGCCAGCCGGGTTATCGTCGGCGCTGCGTCCGAGCGCGAGGCCAACAATTCACTTCAGCGCTTGAAGGAACTGCTCGAAAAACGCAGCTGAGCGCGGCCCGCTCCACTGGTACCCGGTTAGGTCACCGGTATCGTTAATTCACGTACGTATCCCGTTGCTCCGAAAGGAGACTCTATTGGCGGACTTTGTCGATAGCACCGTCCAGGAGATCGATCGGCGGTTGAACGAGCTCGGGGAAGAGGTGGCACGGCTCGAGGCGGCGCGCAACGCGTTGGCCGGAATCAGTCGAAGCCCGGGCCGGCCTCGACGCTCGTCGCGTGGCGCCCGCGCCGGCGCCGCGCGCCGTGGACCAGGTCGCCCCCGGGGGCGCCGCGGAGGCAACACAAGAGCCAATCAGGCGCTCGAGTTGGTGCGCGCCCGCCCGGGCATAACCATTCCCCAGATCGCCGAGCAGATGAAGATCGAGCCCAATTACCTCTACCGGGTGCTGCCGCGGCTGATGGCGGATGCGCAGGTCCGCCGTGAAGGGCATGGCTGGTTTCCAGAGCAGACAGCTTGAAGGCTGACGTGGTGGATTCCGGCATCCGTGCCGGAATCCCGAGCGACAGTTGTTCTGCCGGGCGAGCCCGCTAGACCAGCTCGGCCTTCCTGACCGCCTCGCGCTCCTCCTTCAGCTCGTTCACCGTCGCCTCGATGCGCGAGCGAGAGAACTCGTTGATCTCGAGGTCCTGGACGATCTGGTATGAACCGTCCGAGCAGGTCACCGGGAAGCTCGAGATCAAGCCCTCGTCGACACCGTAGGAGCCGTCGGACGGGATCGACATCGAGACCCAGTCGTTCTCGGGCGTGCCGAGCACCCAGTCGTGCACGTGATCGATCGCGGCGTTCGCGGCCGATGCGGCACTGGACATCCCCCGGGCGTCGATGATCGCGGCCCCGCGCTTCTGCACCGTGGGGATGAAGTCCTCCTCCAGCCACTGCTGGTCGTCCACCAGCTCAGCGGCGTCCTTACCGTTCACCTTGGCGTGGAAGATGTCGGGGTATTGCGTGGCGGAATGGTTGCCCCACACGATCATGTTGGTGATGTCCTTGATCGCGGCCTCGGTCTTACGCGCGAGCTGCGCGATTGCGCGGTTGTGGTCGAGGCGGGTCATCGCGGTGAACCGCTCGCCTGGTATGTCGGGCGCGTTGCTCTTGGCGATGAGGCAGTTTGTGTTGGCGGGATTACCCACCACCAGCACCTTTACATCGGACGCGGCGTGCTCGTTCAGAGCCTCGCCCTGAGGCTTGAAGATGCCGCCGTTGGCCTCGAGCAGATCGCTGCGTTCCATGCCCTTGCTGCGCGGCTTGGCGCCGACGAGCAGGGCGATGTTGACCCCCTCGAACGCCTTGTTCGGATCATCGTCGATGTCGATCCCGGCCAGCAGCGGAAACGCGCAGTCGTCGAGCTCCATGGCGGTTCCCTCGGCCGCCTTGACGGCATCCGGGATCTCCAGCAGTGAAAGGTGCACTGGGGTGTCGGGGCCGAGGAGCTGTCCGCTCGCGACGCGGAACAGGATGGCGTAGCCGATCTGGCCGGCCGCGCCGGTGACGGCTACGCGTACGGGCGTGTCAGGCAATGGATGTCCTCCTGGTTATCTGGACGCGCTCGGCGACGGGCGCATCCGTTGGGTGCTTTCGAGGGCGGGGCGAATCCGCGATCCTATCCCGCCCGGACGGGATCACAGGTCGAGCCCGTAAACGTCCGACAGCTTGCGCTTGAGATAGGCGACGAACGGCTCCACCGCGATCGGTCCGCCCACGACGCGCTCGAGCAGCTCCGGCATCGTGAACTTTGCCCCGTGGCGATGGACGTGCTCGCGCAGCCACTCGCGGAGCGGCCCGAGCTCGGCCCGGGCAATCCGCGCGTCGAGGTCCGGTACGTCCCTGTGCGCCTTCTCCCAAAGCTGCCCGGCGATCAGGTTGCCGAGTGCGTAGGTGGGGAAGTAGCCGATCGCCCCACTGGCCCAGTGAACGTCCTGGAGTACCCCGTGGGCGTCGTCCGGGACGTCCAGTCCCAGGTACTCGTGCGTGAGCGCGTTCCACGCCTCCGGCAGCTCCTTGACCTTAAGCCGGCCCTCGATCAACGCCTGCTCGAGCTCGAAGCGCAGGATGATGTGCAGCCCGTAGGTGACCTCGTCCGCCTCGACCCGGATGTGCGAGGGCTCGATCCGGTTGACCGCCTTGAACAGCACGTCCGGCTCGACCCCCTGGCCGAAGAGCTCGCCGATCCGCGGCGCGAGCACGCCGGCGAACGCCGCGCTGCGCCCAAGCATGTTCTCCCACATCCTGCTCTGTGACTCGTGCAACCCGGTCGACTCGGCCTGGCCGAGGGGCGTGCGCGCGAGCGTCGGAGCGATGCCGGCCTCGTACAGGCCGTGCCCGCACTCGTGCATCGCGCCGAACAGCGCGGATGGGAAGAACGTGTTATCCCAGCGAGTGGTAATTCGCACGTCCTGGGGGCTCAGCCCGGTCGCGAACGGATGCACGGCCTCGTCGATCCGCCACGACTCCGGGTCGAACCCCATCAGCTCGACCACTTCGCACACCAGCCGGTGCTGGGCGTCGACCGGGAAGTGGCCGTGCAGGCAAGAGTCATCGACTCGGTCGGAGTTCTCTCCGAGGACCGCGATCAGGGGTAGCAGCTCGGCCTTCAGCGCTTCGAACAGGCGCGCCACCTGCGCGGTCTTCATCCCCGGCTCGAAGTCGTCGAGCAGGACGTCGTAGGCACAGTCGAACCCGTCGAAGCAGTCGACGTAGCGGCGGGTCAGCTCGAGGTTGTGCTCGAGGTAAGGGGCGAAGGCTCGGTAGTCGGAGCCCTCTCGCGCGTGTACCCAAACGGTGTGGCCGACCGAGGCGGCTCTGGCCAGGTCGGCAGCCAGCGCGTTCGGAACCCGCCGGGACTTCTCCCAACGCCGGCGCACCACCCGCACCAGGCTGGCGTCGTCGGAGTCGGGCGCGGCCCCATCGAGCTCCCCGGCGGCCGCGTCGATCAGCCTCCCCGTCTCCGCGGAGGTGAACATTTCGTGGCCGATCCGCTCCAGCGTGGCCAGCGACTCAGCCCGATTGCCGGCGCCATGCGGAGGCATCATCGTCTGCTGATCCCACTCCAACAAACTGGAGGCGCTGCGCAGGTCGGTGAGTTCCGCCATGCGGATCCGGAGCTCTTCGATGTGGCTGGTCATCGTCGACATTGATAGTTACCCCCTTTTTGCCGCTGACGTCAGTGCCGAGCGCCTGTGCGACTATTGCAGCATGTTGCGAAGATCGGGGTCGATCAAGCTGATGGACCTGTTCGGGATCCGGGTGGGCGTAAACGGCAGCTGGTTCCTCATCCTGTTCCTGATGATCTTCTGGCTGTCGGGGGACTTCCGTCAAGCCCTCCACAGCTCTGACGGCGTCGCATACCTGACCTCCGTCGTGACCGTGCTCGTGCTGTTCGCGTCTCTGATCGTCCACGAGCTCGGTCATGCGCTGGTCGCGCGGCACGAGGGAATCGAAGTTCGCCAGATCGATCTGTTCCTGTTCGGCGGGATGACCCAGATGACCCGCGACGCGGCCACCCCCGGGGAGGACTTCCGGATAGCGGTCGCCGGCCCGCTGGCCACGTTCGCCTGCGTGCTCGTGTGCCTCGCCCTGGACCTGGCGATCGTCGGGCCACACCGGCTCATCCACGCCGCCAAGCTCGACGGCACGGTGCAGATCACCCCGGTGCTGCTGTCGCTGAGCTGGCTGCTGTTCTGGAACGTCCTGCTGCTCGCGTTCAATCTCGTCCCCGCCTTCCCGCTGGACGGGGGCCGGATCGCCCGCTCGATCGTGTGGCGGGTGACCGGTCAGAAGCAGCGCGGGACGCGCGTGGCCGCCAAGCTCGGCCAGGGCTTCGCCGTGATCGTGGGCGGCGTGGGCCTGTGGCTGATGCTCCGCTACGCCAGCTTCACCGGCCTGTGGCTGATCCTGATCGCATTCCTGCTCGGGCAATCCGCCCGCGGCGCGCTGCTCCAGACGGCGTTCACCGAACGGATCGAGGGGGTCCGGGTGGCCGACATCATGGACCGCCAGCCGGTGGCGATTCCGGCCGAGAGCCCGGTCAGAGAGGCGCTCGAGCAGTTCTTCATGCGCTACGGCTGGACCTGGTTCCCGGTCATCGACGCCTCGGGCCATCTGCTCGGCATTGCCCGAGAGGCTCGCTTGCTAGAAGCGCAGGATGCCGGCGAGGGCTGGCTCACGGTCGGCTCGGTGCTCGAGAGCGAGGAGTCGGGCAGCTGCCGGGTGGGCGAGGACCGCCCGATCACCGAGGTCCTCTCCTCAGAGACGCTGGGGCGGCTCGGTGCGTTGATGGCTGTCGACGGCGACGGAGTGCTGCGCGGAGTGGTGACGCTCGGCCAGGTCCGCCGCGCGCTCCAGTCAAGCTTCGGCTCCCCGCTGGCGTAGCCGTCGAGCCCGGGGCGTCGGGCCCCCCGCCCGGGGCGGGGAACGAAACCCACGTTATTTCGCGCTTTTGTTCCCCGCTCGGGGTGGGACTCCGGGTTTTTCCCGGATTGACCCGTCCGTCCGGCTACGTAGCTTCCACGCGTATCACGCGTTCGGGCACGAGTCTCTTACTGAACGCTTATCAGTTTCCACGCGCTGCCGATTAGAGGCCTATGAGGAGATGGCGGCTTGGAGCGCAACTGGCGGGACGGCCCGCCATCAGCGGTCCTCGCGGCCTAACTGATTCCAGGAGTCTCACGATGCAGACACCAGTCGTTCAGAACACACACACCCACAGCGCCCATCCCGCCAAGCGGTGCGGCCACGTCCGACACGTCGGCACGTGCCCCGACTGCCAGCGGGCGCAGCTGTCGCGGTGGAGCGTGCAGCTGGCGCAGGTGCAGCCGGCGCGCTAGAGCACCGCCGGCTAAGCATCGCCCGCATCCCGGGACGCCCTCCCGGTCCCCGGGCGTCCCAGCCAGACCCCCGCCCGCCCGCGGACCAGCCAGACCCGCCCGCGGACCAGCCGGACCCCGGCCCGCGGACCAGCCGGACCCCGGCCCGCGGACCAGCCGGACCCCGGCCCCGCCCGCCCCCGCCGGCGTCACCCCGCGAACCCCCCGGCCCACGGCAAACCCCCCCGGCCCGGCGCTTCCATAGAATCGGGCCATGCCCTCCCACGACGTCCTGATCATCGGTGCGGGTCTGGCGGGCCAGCGGGCCGCGCTCGCGGCCGCGCAAACCGGCGCCACCGTCGGCGTCATCTCCAAGGTCCACCCCGTCCGCTCCCACTCCGTGGCCGCGGCCGGCGGGATCAACGCGGCTCTCAATCCGGAGGACACCTGGGAGTCGCACGCGTACGACACGGTCAAGGGCTCGGACTTCCTGGGCGACCAGGACGCGATCGAGATCATGACCCGCGAGGCGCCGGACGAGATCCTGTGGCTGGAGCACGCCGGGGTCACCTTCCACCGCAACGAGAACGGCAACCTCGGCACGCGCGCGTTCGGTGGCGCCTCGGCGGCGCGCACCTACTACGTGGCCGACATCACCGGCCACGCCATCCTCCACGTGCTCTACGAGCAGCTGATGAAGCACGGCGAGCAGGTCGACCGCTACGAGGAGTGGTTCACCACCGACCTGCTCCAGAACGATGACGGGCACTGCGTTGGTGCGGTGTGCCGCAACCTCCGCGACGGCCACCTCGAGGTGTTCAACGCCAAGGCGGTGATCCTCGCCACCGGCGGCTGCGGCCAGGCCTACAAGCCGACCACCAACGGGCTGATCGTCACCGGCGACGGGATCGCCCAGGCCTTCCGCATCGGGGCCAAGCTGATGGACATGGAGATGGTCCAGTACCACCCGACCACGCTCGCCGGCAACGGCCTGCTGATCACCGAGGGCGCCCGCGGCGAGGGCGCCTGGCTGCTCAACGCCGAAGGCGACCGGTTCATGGAGAAGTACGCGCCGAACAAGCTCGAGCTCGCGTCGCGCGACGTCGTCGCCCGGGCCGAGCAGACCGAGATCAACGAGGGACGCGGGTTCGACGACGGCACGGTGGCGCTCGACATCACCAAGGTGCCTCGCCGGCGCGTCCTCGAGGCGCTGCGGGAGATCGTCAACATCGGGCGCGACTTCGCCGGCACCGACATCACCCGCGAGCCGATCCACATCCACCCCGGCCAGCACTACATCATGGGCGGGGTCAAGACCGACACTGACGGCCAGACCACGATCCAGGGCCTGTACGCAGCCGGCGAGGTGGCGTGCGTCTCGGTCCACGGGGGTAACCGCCTCGGGGCCAACTCCCTGCTCGACACGCTCATCTTCGGCCGCCGCTCGGGCGAGCACGCCGCCGGTCGTGCGCTCCACATGCCGATGCCTGCCACCCCCTCCTCGCGGGTGGCCGACACCGAGCGCAACATCGCCGGGATCGTCAATCGCGAGCGCGGCGGGCGCCGGATCGCGGCGATCAAGGAGGAGCTCGGCGAGACCATGAACGAGTACGCCGCGGTGTTCCGCGACGAGGAGGGCCTGGGCAAGGCTCACGAGATCATCCGCCGGCTCAAGGAGGAGGCGCCGAAGGCGGCGATCGACGACCGCGGCTCGGTGTTCAACCAGGATGTGATCGGCGCGATCGAACTCGGGTACATGCTCGATTGTGCGGAGGCGATCGTCGTCGCCGCGATCGAGCGCAAGGAGTCCCGCGGAGCGCAGTACCGCACCGACTACCCCGAGCGCAACGACGATGACTGGCTCAAGCACATCGACATCTCGGTCAACGGCGCCGACGTCCCGCAGGTGAGCTACTCACCCGTGACGATCACCCGCTGGGAGCCTGAGGAACGGAGGTACTAGCCGATGCCCGAGTACACCCTGAGGATCCGGCGCTACGACCCGCAGACCGGCGACGCCCCGCACTGGGACACCCACACGGTCGAGCTGGGCGAGAAGCAGTCGGTGCTCGACGCCATCCTCGTGATCCGCGACGAGCGCGACGGCTCGCTCGGCATCCGCTGCTCCTGCCAGCAGGCGATCTGCGGATCGTGCGGCGTGCGCATGAACGGCAAGCCCGGCCTGGCCTGCAACACCCACCTCGACGAGGCGGCGGCCCGCGGGCACGGCACCGGCTGGAACCCGCCGGATGAGGGCCAGAAGACGCCGGTGATCACCGTCGAGCCGATGGGCAACATGCCCGTGCTGCGCGACCTGATCGTGGACATGGACGAGGTGCACTGGAAGAAGATCCAGCGCGTCACCCCGTGGTTGATCAACAAGGAGCCGGTCCCCGAGCGCGAGTACATCGTCCCTCACGAGAACATGGTCGACGTCACCCAGACGATGGCCTGCATCCAGTGCGGGGCATGCGTGTCCGACTGCCTGGCCATGGAGGTCGACCCGCTGTTCGTGGGACCGGCCGCGCTGGCCAAGGCCTACCGCTTCGTGGGCGACCCGCGCGACGCCCAGCACCAGGAGCGGCTCAAGGACCTCTCCGAGGACGAGCACGGGATCTACGACTGCACGCACTGCTTCAACTGCATCGACGCCTGTCCCAAGGGCGTCGACCCGATGAGCCAGATCATGCGCCTGCGCCGCCGCGCCGGCTCGGATTTCGACATCGAGGATCGCAACAACGGCTACCGGCACGAGCACGCCTTCGTCAAGAACATCCGCAAGAACGGCCTGCTCAACGAGGCCGACCTCCTGCCCGACTCCTACGGCGGCAAGTTCAACCCGCGCGCCGTCCCCGAGCTGATCAGCTCGCTGCCCCTCGCCGCCAAGGCGCTGGCCCGCGGCAAGATGACCCCCAAGACGGCGCTCATGCACCCGCACAAGGCGCCCAAGGAGGTCAAGCGGATCTTCGATGTCGTGGAGGGCAAGAAGGAGCGCTACGAGCTGAACCTGTACGTCACCGGCTACGAGGACGCCCCCGAGGAGCAGGCCGCCGAAGAGGAACGTGACACCACCGGCGCCGGTGGCGAGCAGGGCCAGCCGGAGGCCAAGGGCGCCGGCGATCGCGAACCGCCCACGGAGGGCTCCGCCCCAGGCGAAGAGACAGAAAGCGAGAGTTCATGAAGGTCGCATACTGGCCGGGCTGCGTCAGCCGCGGGTTCACGCCGGAACTGCACGGCGCGATGGCCAAGGTCGCGCCGCTGCTGGACATCGAGCTGATCGAGCTCGATCGCGCCTCCTGCTGCGGCGCCGGCGTGCTCGCAGAGCACAACCAGGAACTGGCGGACACGCTGAACGCGCGCACGTTCGCGCTGGCCCAGAAGACCGACGGCGCGCTGATGATGAACATCTGCTCCACCTGCCAGGGCGCCCAGTCCGAGTGCCAGGAGCGCCTGGACGCCAACACCGAGTACCGCGACCACGTCAACGAGACGCTCTCCGACGAGGGCCTCCGCTACGAGAAGGGGGTCACCAACAAGAACCTCCTGTGGCTGCTGGTCGAGGACATCGGGCTGGACGCGGTCAAGGCGAAGGTCAAGCGTCCCCTGCGCGACCTCCGCGTCGGCCCGTTCTACGGCTGCTACATCGTGCGCCCGGTCGACCGCCTGGGAGTCGACGAGGAGCACCCGCGCGACCGCTACCTGCACTGGCTGATCGAAGCTCTCGGCGGCACCGTGATCGACTACGCCGGCGTCTACAAGTGCTGCGGCTTCCCGATCATCACGATGAACAAGAAGGCATCGCTCGCCCAGGCCGGCCGCCACGTCGGCGACGCGATCGACGCCGAGGCCGACTGCCTGGTCGTCCCCTGCCCCCTGTGCCACCTCAACCTCGACATGCAGCAGCCCGCGGCGGCCAAGGTCGTGGGCCGGGACCTGGGGTTGCCGGTGCTCCACCTGCCCCAGCTGGTCGGGCTCGCGCTGGGCCTCTCGCCCAAGGAGCTCGGGATGAGCAAGCACATCGTCAAGCCGAGCCGGGTCATCGACTGGTCGACGTCTGTCGTCGCGCAGACAGCCGCTTAACGACGAAGAGCGAGGCACCCGGCGACCTCGCCCTCGTCATACCCCTGTTCGTTCCCGAGGGAAGGGGTGTCGGAAGTCCCGCACTCCCGACGAAAGACTGTGGCCGCCGGTGTACCCGAATCAGGACCGGCGGAAACATTCTTTTCCGGAGCGTCAACTGAGGGTGACGTCCGTCAAGAAGCGGCGGCGGCCGCCCCGACCAACCCCCGCTCCACCAGGAGTTCGGCGATCTGGACAGTGTTGGTGGCCGCGCCCTTGCGCAGGTTGTCCCCCACCACCCATAGGTTCAACGTTCGCGGATTCGACTCGTCGCGCCGGATCCGCCCCACGAACACCTCGTCGCGGCCGGTGACCTCCGAGGGCAGGGGATAGCGCCCGGCGGCCGGCTCGTCGACCACCACCACCCCCGGCGCCGCGGCCAGCAGCTCACGGCACTCCTCGGGCGAGAGCTCCTCCCGCGTCTCCACGTTCAGCGCCTCGGAGTGGCAGTTCAGCACCGGCACCCGCGCGCACGTGGCCGTGATCCGCAGCTCTGGCAGTCCCAGGATCTTGCGGCTCTCGGCGATCACCTTGCGCTCCTCGGTGGTGTACTCATCGCCGTCCTTGAACGTCTCGACCTGGGGGAGCACGTTGAACGCAAGCCGGTGCGGGTACACCGCCGGCGCCGGCGGCTCCATCTCGTGCAGCATCGCGTGGGCCTGCACCTTGAGCTCCTCCACCGCCCGCGCGCCCGTCCCCGAAGCCGACTGATACGAGCTGAACACGATCCGCTCGAGCCCAGCCGCATCGTGGATCGGCTTCAAGACCACCAGCGCCTGCATGGCCGAGCAGTTCGGGTTGGCGATGATGCCCTGGTGCTCGTCCACCGCCGTAGGGTTGACCTCGGCGACCACGAGCGGGACTGAGGGCTCCATCCGCCAGCGCGAGGAGTTGTCGACCACCACTGCGCCGTGCTCGACGAACCGCGGCGCCCACTCCCCTGAGGTGCCCGACCCCGCAGAGAACAGCGCCACGTCGAATCCGTCGAGGTCGGCCCCGTCGTCGAGCGCCCGGACCACCAGACCCCCGTCGAGCTCCCGCCCCGCGGAGCGCTCGGAGGCGAACGCCACCACCTCGTCAGCGAGGAAGGTCCGCTCGCGCAGCAGCTCGAGCATCGTCGTGCCCACCGCCCCGGTGGCGCCCACGACCGCGACCCTCATCGCGCCTCCTGCCCGATCGGCCGCTCCTGCTCCACGCCGCCCGCGCCGAGCTCGAACGCGCTGTGCAGCGCCTGCACCGCCCGCGCCACCCGATCGGCCCGGATCACGCAGGAGATCTTGATCGGCGAGGTCGAGATCATCTCGATGTTGATCTCCTCGTCGGCCAGCGTCTCGAACACCTTGGCCGCAACGCCCGGATGCGAGCGCATCCCCGCGCCCACGATCGACACCTTGCCGATCTCCGGATCGGTGTCGACCCGGGCCACGCCCAGGTCCTCGACGATCGGCGCGAGCGCCTGCTCGGCAGCTCGGAGGTCCTCCGAAGCGATCGTGAACGAGACCTCGGCGTCCCGTCCCTCACCCAGCGGCTCGTTCTGGATGATCGTGTCGACGTTGCAGTTGGCGTCGGCCAGGGCCGCGAAGATCGAGGCGGCGGCGCCGGGCCGGTCGGGGACGCCCAGCAGGGTGATCCGCGCCTCCTCGGTCGAGTGGGTCACGGCCGTGATCAGGGGGTGTTCCATGGTCTCGTCTTCTCCGATCACAACGGTACCGGGGACATCCTCGAAGCTTGAGCGGCAGTGCATCCGCACCCCGTGCGTGCGCGCGTACTCGACCGAGCGCAACTGGAGCACCTTCGCCCCCGACGCCGCCATCTCGAGCATCTCCTCGAAGCTGACCAGCGGCAGCTTGCGGGCGTCCGGGACTATCCGCGGGTCGGCGCTGAACACCCCGGCCACGTCGGTGTAGATCTCGCACACCTCGGCACCGATCGCCGCCGCCAGGGCCACGGCGGTGGTGTCCGACCCGCCCCGCCCCAGGGTGGTCACGTCGCGGCTGGTCGACACCCCCTGAAAGCCCGCCACGAGCACGATCTTGTCCTCCTCGAGCGCCTGGCGGATCCTGTCGGCGCGCACGTCGATGATTCGCGCCTTGGTGTGGGAGGTGTCGGTGACGATCCCGGCCTGCGACCCGGTGAGCGAGATCGCCCGATGGCCCAGGTCGTTGATCGCCATCGCGCACAGCGCGCAGGAGATGCGCTCGCCGGTCGAGAGCAGCATGTCCATCTCGCGGGGGTCGGGAGCGCTCGATACCTCCTCGGCCATCGCGATCAGCTCGTCCGTCGTCTGCCCCCGCGCCGAGAGCACGGCGACCACCCGCTTGCCGGCGTCGCGCTGGGCGACGATCCGCCGCGCCGCGCGCTTGATCCGCTCAGCGTCGGCGACAGACGTCCCACCGAACTTCATCACGACCGTCTCGGGCACCGCCACCCCTTATACCGCCCGCCGACCGGCCAAAGCACGCCCCAAGGTCAGCTCGTCGGCGTACTCCAGGTCGGCTCCCACCGGCAGCCCGCTGGCCAGCCGGGTCACCGCGATGCCCGGCGCCACGGAGCGAAGCCCCTCGGCCACGTGCAGCGCCGTGGCCTCGCCGGTGGTCGTCGGGTTGGTGGCGATCACCACCTCCCGCACCTCGCCGTCCCGCACCCGGGCATACAGCTCAGCGATCTTCAGATCCTCGGGGTCGACCCCATCGATCGGCGACAGCGCCCCGCCGAGCACGTGGTACCGACCCCGGAACTCGTGCGTGCGCTCGATCGAGATCACGTCCGACGGCTCCTCGACCACGCAGATGAGCTCAGGATCCCGCCGCTCGTCCTGGCAGATCCGGCACCTCGGCCCGTCGGACAGGTTGAAGCACACCTCGCACAGGCCGATCCGCTCCTTGACCTCCCGGATCGCCTCGGCCAGCGCCAGCGCCTCCTCCTGGCTCGAGCGCAGCAGGTGAAAGGCCAGCCGCTGGGCCGTGCGCCCGCCCACGCCGGGAAGCTTCGAGAGCTCGGTGATCAGGTGCTGTACCGGGGGCGCGTACACGCGCTAGAGACCCGGAAGGCCCAACCCGCCCAGCCCCCCGCCGGCGATCCCGCCCAGCTTGGACGAGGCCAGCTCCTGAGCGGAGCGCAGCGCCTCGTTGACCGCGGCCAGCACCATGTCCTGCAGAAGCTCGACGTCGTCGGGATCGACCGCCTGCGGGTCGATCGTGATCGCCCTGATCTCGAGGTCGCCGGTCACGTTGACCGTGACCATGCCCCCGCCCGCCGAGGCCTCGACGACCTCGTCCTTGAGCGACTCCTGCGCCGCCATCATCTCTTGCTGCATCTTCTGGGCCTGCTTGAGCAACTGCTGCATGTTGGGTTGTTGGGGCATCTCACTCCTCGTCGTTGTCTGGGAGCTCCTCGGCGTCGAACTCCTCCATGAAGCGTCGCACGAGCTCCTCCCCGGATAGCACCTCGCCGTCCGGCTGCTGCTCCTCCTGTCCGTCCCGAAGCTCATAGCGAAGGGCCAGCCGATGGCCGATCACGCTACCCACCGCCTCGACCGTGGTCCGGCGGTAGTCATCCTGCTCGGCCTTGCGCTTGAGGAACGCCGCGCCGGCCGGGAACGCCAGCGTCAGCTCCCGCTCCCCAACCGCCACCGGCTTGGCCTCGGCCAGCAGCGCGCCCAGCATCACGTTCTCAGCCCGGACGAGATCCACGACCGCCGGCCACGCCGCGACCGCGACCCCGAGCTCGAGCGCCACGGGCACGGGCTCGCGCGCCGGCGCGGGCTGGATCGCCGGAGCGCCCATCGCCGCCACTGCCTTCGGAGGCTCAGCCGGCGCCGGCGCGGGCGGCTGCGCCGCAGGCGCGGGCCGCGGCACCTCCACCGATCTCACACCGACCTTCTCGAGCCGCTCGATCCGGGACAGCAGCGCCGCCATCGACGGGTCGAGCTCCGGCGCCGCCGCCTTGACCAGCACCAGCTCGAGCTGGATTCGCGCCTGCGCGCCGTTGGCCGTGGCGTCGAGCGCCTGCGAGACCAGGTCGAGCAGCCGGACCGCATCGGTGTCGGTCAGGGCCCCAGCCTGCTCGGCCAGCCGGCGGTCGCGCTCGGGCGTGACCCGCATCTCCGGCGGCACCTCGCCCAGCACCTGCACGGTCAGGAGCTCCCGGCCGTGCACCTCGAGGTCGCGCAGCACCTGGCCGGGATCCCGCCCCGACGCCGCCAGGCGGGCCGCCGCCCGCAGGGCCTCGGCCGGGTCGCGCGCGAGCACGGCGTCGACCGCCGCGAACAGCTGCTCGGCGTCGGCCACCCCGAGCACCGCGAGCACGTCCTCGGGGACGATCCGCCGTTCCCCGGCATACGTCAAGAGCTGCTCGAGCGTGCCCAGGGCGTCCCGGAAGCTGCCGGTGGCGTGGCGGGCGACCAGCGCCACCGCGCCGTCCTCGATGTCGATCGACTCCTGCCCGGCCACCCGCCGCAGCACCTCGACGACCTGCTCGGCCGAGGGCCGCCCGAAGTCGAACCGGTGACAGCGATCCACCACCGTCGGCAGCACCTTCTGCGCCTCGGTGGTGGCCAGCACGAAGATCGTGCGCGGCGGCGGCTCCTCGAGCGTCTTCAAGAACGCGTTCCAGGCCTGGGGCGAGAGCATGTGCGCCTCGTCCAGGATGTAGACCTTGTGGCGGCCGGACACCGGCGCGTAGGCCACCTTCTCGCGCAGGTCGCGGATGTCGTCGACCGAGTTGTTGGACGCGGCGTCCATCTCGATCACGTCGAGCGAGGTGGCACCCGCGATCGCCAGACACGAGTCGCAGACGCCGCACGGGCTCGTCGTCGGCCCGTTGACGCAGTTCAGGCAGGCAGCGAGGATCTTGGCCATGCTCGTCTTGCCCGTCCCGCGCGAGCCCACGAACAGGTACGCGTGGTGGACCTTCCCCTGCTCGACCGCATTCCTCAGCGTGCGGACCACGTGCTCCTGCCCGACCACGTCGGCGAACGTGCGGGGGCGGTGACGGCGGTAGAGCGAAGGGGCGCTGACGGACACGGGAGGCTGCCGAGTCTAGTGGCGTGTGGGGATGGGCCCGGCCTTCGGCCGGTCGTCCATGGGGCCGGTTGCGCCGGGCCTCCATGCCCGGCGCCCCAAGGTCGGAAGCGGACCGTGCACCCCCCGTCGAAGCCGGTACCCGAGGCGCGGCCCCGAGATGTGATTCCGGTCCGGCGCTCCCGCGACGCCTGGAGGAGACCGCTTAAGGCTGCTTCCTTCCGGACCTGACCTGGTTCACGGGCCTTCATCGTCACGGGACCGGGCCATCAACACCACAGACGAGGCGCTGACCTCGGGGCCTGGAGCCCCTCGGGAGGGGATTCAGCCCCGCTAGAGCGGTTTGCGGGTACAGGGCACCGCTAGCACCCCGCCTAGCACGGTCCAATTTCAGATCGTATCGCCTGCACGCTCGCTATCGTCCGGAGCGATGAAGGTCGGAGTGATTGGGCTCGGATACGTCGGGCTGCCGCTCGCGGTGGCATTCGCCGAGGCCGGCGATCAGGTGGTGGCGCTCGACATCGACTCCCACAAGGTCGCGGCGGTGGCTGCCGGGAAGTCCTATATCGAAGACGTCCCCTCAGAGCGGTTGGCGGCGCTCCGGAGAGCCATCAAGGCCACCACCCGCTACGCCGACCTGGCCCAGGCCGACGCCGTGCTGATCTGCGTGCCGACGCCGCTGACGACCAACCGCGAGCCTGACCTGGGGCCGCTCAACGCCGCCGCCCGCGCGCTCGCCCAGGTGCTCCAACCGGGCCAGCTCGTGGTGCTCGAGTCCACCACCTATCCCGGCACCACCCGGGAGCGCCTGGTGCCGCTGCTCGAGGAATCGGGCCTGCGCCTCGGCGAGGACCTGCACGTCGCTTACTCGCCCGAGCGCGTGGACCCCGGACGCACCGACTTCACGCTACGCAATACGCCCAAGGTGATCGGGGGGATGACTCCGGCGTGCCTCGACCGGGCGGTCGAGCTGTACGGCCGGGTGTGCGAGAACATCGTCCGCCTCTCCAGCCCCGAGGCGGCGGAGATGACCAAGCTCCTCGAGAACATCTTCCGCTCGGTCAACATCGCGCTGGTCAACGAGCTGGCGATCCTGGCCGACCACATGGGGATCGACGTGTGGGAGGTGGTCGACGCCGCCTCGACCAAGCCGTATGGGTTCATGCGCTTCGAGCCCGGCCCGGGGATGGGCGGCCACTGTCTGCCCGTTGACCCGTTCTACCTGACCTGGCGCGCGCGCGAATTCCACATGTCGACCGAGTTCATCGAGCTGGCCGGCAAGATCAACCAGCAGATGCCTCACCACTGCATCGAGCGGATCGAAGGGTCGCTCAACGACGTCGCCAAGCCCGTCCGGGGGTCGAAGATCCTCATCCTCGGCGCCAGCTACAAGGGCGGCGTCGGCGACACGCGCGAATCGCCGGCGCTGCGCATCATGGACGAGCTGGCCAAGCGCGGCGGGGTGCTCTCCTACCACGACGAGTACGTGCCCAAGCTCCCGGAGCTCGGGCTCGAGAGCGTCCCCCTCGACGGCGCCCTGGCCGACGTCGACGCCGTCGTGCTCGTCACCGCCCATCCCGGGATCGACTACGCCGCGATCGCCGCCCAGAGTCCCCTGTTCGTCGACCTTCGCGGGGTCACCCGCGGACTCCACGTCGAGAACCTGGTCCGGCTCTGAGCGCGTAGAATCCGGCGCAGCCGGGGCGCGTAGCTCAGTGGGAGAGCGCTCGCTTCACACGCGAGAGGTCGCTGGTTCGAGCCCAGCCGTGCCCATCGTAAAGTCCCTGCTAATCCATATCTTTTCTCCCGCTCGGAAGCGTCGAGCAGGCAGCGCTGGGACGGAAAAACGGGCCGTAGCGTTAATGGTGGTGTTAATGACCACCCGCCGAACGCCCGCTCACTCCGATCCGTCGGCCTCCTCGTCAGCCTCGCTGAGCTGTTCGAGCGCCTGATCGAACTCGCCCTTTCGGGGCCGGAAGGAGCTACGAGGATCCTCGGGCGCGATGCGGCTGATCTGGCGCGTGGGCAGGCGCTCGGCGGGCTCATCGGCGAAGCGCATCAGCGTCCAGACGGCCTGTTCGTCGACGTACCGGCGAGTCGCCACCTGCTGGTAGACGGAGAACGTGAACGCGGGGCTGACGTGCCCGATCTGCGCCGCGATCCACTTGGGATCACGGCCGATCATCGCCGCGAAGGTCGCCCATGTCCGGCGCAGCGAGTGCGGCGTGATCTCGGGCAGCGGGGATAGTCCGGCTTCGGCGCGGTTTGCGCTCGCGCGGTCGACGGCACGGGAGAGGATGCGGTCGCGGAACCGATCGGCGTCGCGACGCTTGCCGGTTGTGGTACCGAAGAAGTGGTCAGCAGCCCGACCGGCAGTCGGCGGGCGCGCCGGTCCATGACGTACTCGAGCAGCTCGTCGCGGAGGTATAGGGTGACCTCGACCTCGCGCACCCCGGCCTCGGTCTTCGCGTCGGCCAGCTTGAAGCGCCCGCGCGCGAGGTCGACTTGTGCAACCCGGAGGTCTGTGAGCTCGCTGATGCGGAGGCCGGCGAGGCCGAGCGTGGCGATCATCGCGCGCCGGCCGATTTCCCTTGTAGTCCCGGCGGGCCCCCGCCTCGAGCTCGGCCGCGGCGTCGAGCAGCTAGTGGAATTCGTCGACCTCCAGGAACGTGCGCTTGGGCCGCACCCGCTTGAGGAAGCGAGCGGAGCGGCCACCCACCCGAACCGGGTTGCGGCCGAGCAGGTCGTAGTCCACGGCGTGCTGGAGGATCTGGCCGAGCAGCGTGATCATCGCGTTGATCGACGTGTTCGAGAGCGGTCGCCGCCGGCGCTGGTAGGTGCGACCACGCCGGTCTGTCACCGTCTCCATGAGAGGGCGTCGCCCTTCCTCGGTGCGCGCTCGCTCCTGAACGGTACGGATCGTCTCGGCCTGCTCGTGCAGCTCGTCCCGGAACCGATCTACGAGCCGCGGGGTGATCTCGCGAAGCCGGTAGCGGCCAAAGAACCGCTCCAGATAGCCGAGCCTCCACTCGTAGTCGTTGACCGTGTCAGCGTCCAGACCGAGGTGTTTGGATCGCCACCAGCGCCTCGCAAAGCCTCCGAAGGTCTCATCGACCGGCACGCCGAGTCCCGCCAACGCCTCCTCGCGTCGATCCTCCGTAGGTTCGAGCCGTGGCGGGACCCACGTTCCTCGTTCGATCTGCTGGATGATCCGCTCCGTTTCGAGCTCCGCCCTCGTGCGGTTCCAGCCTGCTTGGTGGTGCCGAACGTGACCTTCTCGTAGCGACCGTACGCGCGCACCTGGGCGGCGAAGCTGATCGTCTCGCCGTCTGACCACGTGTGTTCAACTACGTAGCCCGAGCCTCGCCGAGCCATCAGACGACCTGCTTTCGATTCTCCTTCTGGATCCCAAACGATCGTGTCAGTGCGCGCCGGACCGGCCCGCCGGCCGGTTCCTCCACGCGGAGCTTCCATCGTCGCATAGCCGCTTCCGACCTTCCGCGGGGACGATTCCGCGAATCGCGCCGCTCGGCGCCGAGGGCTCTATCGCCGTCGTTGCCGAGCCGGCCGTCGCATTCGACTCTCTAGCGCCTAGCGCGCGCGATCTAGATCGAAGCGGATCCGGGCCTTTGGACCAGACCCAAGCCGCATCGCGCCCAGTTCGGCAGCGTGCGCGTAGACGTAGTCCAGCGACACGCCGAGCGCTTCCGCCACGTCACGTGGACCAACGAGCCCGAACGTCTTGAGCGGCTCCCCGACGATCGCCACCAGCTTCCTGGCCGTCGCCTCGGCGATGGCATCCACGTCGGCCGGCGTGAGAAATCCGCCGGTTCCGGACTCCCCGCCGTCAGCCCCGTGGCCATTCGAGCGGACATGACTCGAGCCCCGAGGTGCTACGGGCGGCCTCGCCTCATCCTCCAGCCGCGAAGCCGTGGTCGACAGCGCGGGTTCGGCGGGCGGTGTTCTTCTCTGCGCGCTCATCACTGCTGCCCTTCCAGGTATCGCGCCGATCTCGCGATGCCCCGCCGGCAGCGCGCTTCGACGGCCGCCGTTCCGGCCGGGCGCTCGGCAGGTCCGGGCTGGTTCCCTCTCACGACGGGGCGACACGCGAGCGTGCCGGCGGACCCGACGGCGAACCGAGCGAATGGTGCCAGCCCTGGAAGAGGCTGACCGCGCTCATCGCGATCGGCGCTCTACACACAACAGGCCTCGGTTGCCGGATCGACAACCGAGGCCCGTGCCTGGACCGTTGCCAGGCGGTCAGGAGGCGGGAATTGCCTCCGCCTTCGGCGTGAGCATCTGCGTCGCGGTGGCCGCACGGCGGGCGTGCCAGAGGCCAAGGCCCACGAGGACCGACATCATCGCGGCCAGGATGAACGAGGCGATCGCGCCCCACAGCATCACGGCACCGATCTTCGAGAACGCGTAGGCCTCGAGCAGCAGCCCGCGGAGGGTCGTGCCCTGGAAGGAGGTCTGCTTCAGCGCCGCGAGCTTGGCGTTCGTCGGCTGGGCCAGCGCCGCGGCACTGATCTTCGAGTAGATGCCGCTGTAGGGCATCTCGGACAGGTGGACGGCGATGAAGTCATCGGCGTAGACCTGGGCCTGCGCTCCGGTGAGGAGCTGCTCGCCGGCGTACTGCGAGACCGACGGGATCATGCTCTGGGTGATCTCGCTGCCCGGCTTGGGGTGCGCGAACGCGGCCTTCGGCGGGAAGTAGATCTGCTGCTGGGCGAGCTGGCTGCGGACGTTGGAGTTGACGAAGCTGTGCCCCCAAGTCATCAGGCCACCCGCGACCACCAGGACGACGACCACGACCGCGCCGCCGGTGCTGGTGAGAATGTCGAATACCTTGCGCGACATTTGTGGATCCTCCATCGAGTTTGTTCTGCCTTCCCCATCGTCGTCATCGCGAGCCGGTGCGGTATCCGGCCCGCGCCGCGCGGACATTGCAGGGAAATACGGATCGGTCATACGCGTTCGCCCAGCGCATGCCAGGCGCTTCGCGCCCCCCAGGTAGCTCGCTGAGAGCCAGACAACCCCACCCGCGCGGGCGAGGCCGCCTGGGTCTGGAGGAGCCGTCGGTCTCGCTACGGCTCGAACACGATCCGCGCGGTCACCCGGCCCGCCTCGACGTCGGCGATCGACTCGTTGACCTGCTCGAGCGGGCGCACCTCGCGCGTGACGTGCGTCTTCCCGGCGGCGTGCAGCTCGAACACCTCGCGCAGGTCGGCGCGGGTGCCGACGATCGAGCCGACGATCGTGATCCCGTTCAGCACGGTCTCGAAGATCGGGAGCTTGACCTCGTTGTCCGCCGGCAGCGCGACGAACACCAGTGTGCCGCCCCGGCGCAAGGAGCCGTACGCCTGCTCGAACGCCCGCGGGGAAACGGCGAGCGCGATCGCCTGATCGGCTCCGCCAAGCGCCTGGATCGCTTCGACTGGATCGTGCTCGGACGCGTTCACCGTGAACTCGGCCCCGAGCTCGCGGGCCAGCCTGAGCTTCTCGTCGATCAGGTCGACGGCGACCACGCGGCCGCCGGCGATCGCTGCGTACTGGATCGCCATGTGACCGAGCCCGCCGACGCCGAACACCGCCACCAGATCCGAGGAGCGCGTGCCGGCGACCTTCACAGCCTTGTAGGTCGTCACGCCGGCGCAGGTCAGCGGCGCCGCGTCGAACGGGTCGATTCTGTCCGGGACCTTGACCACGTAGCGCGCGAAGGCGATGGCGTACTCGCCGAAGCCGCCGTCGAACGAATAGCCCATGTTCTGCTGCTCCAGGCACAACGTTTCCCAGCCGGAGACGCAGTAGTCACAGGTGCCGCAGGCGTACCCGAGCCACGGCATCGCGACGCGGTCGCCGATCGCAACCTCGCTCACGCCGGGCCCGAGCTCGGTGACGATGCCGACGCCCTCGTGGCCGGGGATGAACGGCGGCGAGGGCTTGACCGGCCAGTCGCCGTGGGCGGCGTGAATGTCGGTGTGGCAGAGCCCCGACGCTTCGACGCGGACCAGGATCTGTCCTGGCTCGAGGTCGCGCCGCGGCACCTCCTCGACGGCCAGCGGCGCGTGGAACTCGTGGACGACGGCAGCGCGGTAGCTCACCACCGGCGCTTCCGTGATCTCTGGTTGGGTGGTGGTAGCGGACACGCGGCAGCTCCTTTTCGATGGGACGCCAATCCTCGACGAGCGCGATGCCTGCGTCCTCCGGGGCCCTGAGCAGTGTTTCGCGGTGAACTACGTATATGCAGGAACGATGCTGGGAACCCGAGAATGACCGGCGTGATCACAATCACGACGACATCTGCGACGCCGGAGAACGGTTGATCCGATACCGGAAGCAAGGCGGGAGGCTGGTGAGCGGCAAGTGTGGAAGGTCCGCGTCGGGCCGAAGCGCACGTCGATGGTGCTCGCCGGCGAGCCGAGCCTGTCCCGGGGCGGTGGCGGCGTCTCGTGACCTAGACTGCGCGATGGTGTCCGCCGAGGAGGTTGATGCGTACCTGCGTGCTGTCGAGGAGCCCAAGCGCAGCACGCTTGAGACGCTTCGCCGCACGATTCTCGAGATCGTCCCGGAAGCGGAACAGGTGATCTCGTACCGCATCCCGCGTTCCGCGTCGCCGGCACGACCGTCGCCGGCATCGCTGCGTTCGAGGATCACTTGAGCTACGTGCCGTTCAGCGGCTCGGTTCTTGGGCAGCTTGCTCACGAGCTCGACGGCTACACCATGACCAAGAGCTCGCCGCACTTCCCTGTCGATCGCGCTCCGCCGAAGGCGCTCGTGAGAAACTCATCGCCGTTCGCCTCGCCGACGCCCGCCGGCGGTAGCGGTAGGCCCCTCCCGCACGGGCTCTTCCTGGCTCAAGGCAGCGAGTCTCGCCGCCGCGCTCGACCTCGAGACGCAGTGCGCTACCCCGACGCCCGGTAGTGATCTCGCCAGATCAATCGGTAGATCGGGATCCAGCGCGGGAGGTCTCGGATCCCCGGGATGAACGGGATCAGGACGAGTGCCAGGCTGAGGACGCCCATGATCGTGATCACCAGGATGTCGGCGTTGGCCGAGGTCGAGAACGGCTTGATCTGATACCAGAAGGTGTAGAGCCACAGCCACACCTGACCCGGGTAGGACCCGGTCTCGTTCATGATGCCCCACTGGGTGCCGAGCAGATGCTCGGCCTGCGCCCTGTCCGAGAGCACGCTGCCGTCGGCCATGAACAGGAGCGGCTTGGTGTAATCGGTCTGGTAGAACTGCCGGCTGGTCAGCAGCGCCCCGTCGAGGCCTCCGGATTGCGCGAGGCTGAGCAGGCCACCCATCATCGTGGGAAGCGGCCCATAGCCGTGGCCGGGCACGATGATCGACCCGTTGGCGGCCGCCGAGGCCTTGTTCAGTCCCTTCTCGTATGCGCTGGTCCACGCAGTCTGCTGCTTGGCCGGCGCCGATTCGTAGGTGCTGACCGCCGCCTGGAGCGCCGGCTGTCCGGTGATCGAGCGCAGCGGCGCGAGCACGAAGTCCTGCGCGGTGTCGACTGGGTGGCTGACGCCGAGCCACTTCTGCAGGTGGATGAACCACTCGTGCTGTCCGTCTGAGGCGTGGTTGTACGGCGGGCCGTAGCCGCCGGTCGTGCTCGAGCCGTCCAGCTCGGTGGTGGCGCTGGTGACGAAGTCGACGGGGTCGGTGCGCGCCCAGCTCTTGACCGTGGCCGGCTTCTCATCCGGCGAGGAGAACAGGATGGTCAGGACCACGCACAGCGCGAGGATCACGCCCAGCGCGATCGATGCCTCCTTGACCAGGTCATAGGGGCGGTAGCCGCCCCTCCACGCGCGGTAGCGCTCCACCTCGAGCGCTCGCCGCTCGCGCCGGGTCATGCTGGCACCTCGCGGTCGGCGGGCTCTGCCTCTGCGCCCTCGGCCGCGACCTTTCGCGAGTCGAACGGCGGCACCACGCCGTGCTTGCGGACCAGCAGGATGTGCGCGATCACGATCGCCACCACCGCCGCCGGCAGCAGCAGAACGTGGTAGCTGTACATCTGGCCGAAGTTGAGGAGGTTGAAGAAGGCTCCGATCCCGGAGGCGTTCATCGCGTCCTTGGCCTGGGTCGAGATCCATTGCGAGTCGAAGTTCTGCTGCGAGACGTAGCCGGTCAGCGCGCACGGGATCGCGACGAGGAAGGTCACGGCGCCGGTCATCCAGACCCGCGTCCGCCCGCCGCGCCAGGCGGCCATCCAGTACTTGCCCCACAGGTGGATGATCATGCAGAAGAAGAACAGCTCGACGGACCACAGGTGAATGCTGTTGAAGAAGTGCCCAACCCCTGTGAAGTGCCACCACGCGGGACCCTTGAGCGCGAGGATCGTCCCGGACAAGATCAGCACCGCCAAGGAGGCGAGCGACAGGACGCCAAATACGTAGATCCACGAGGCGACGTAGGTGGGCTGCTTGTCCGCGAGGAGCTTCTCGGGCGGAAGCGCTTCGACCGCGCGTTTGCGAAGCCGGAGTGTCCAAGACTTGCTCGGCGAGGTTGGCGGCGGAGTGACACTCATTGTTGGCCCCCGGTTCCCTCGTGGTGAGGGAACGGCAGCGCGATCGCGAGCGCGAACACGACGAACATCACCGCAATCACGAGCACGTTTGAGAGCGACAGCGTGATGAAGTGCCAGTGCACGTACGTGGCGTGGTGGTTTAGGTTGAACACGGCAGCCATGACACCGAACGCTACGCGCCGCCACGGACGCGCCCATCGCGTCTGATGTGTCGTCTCGCTGTGGAGAATTACTGATGCGCGGCGGCGGGCAGCTGCCGTCCTGGTGACGAGACCGGTGAGCACACGTCGGCTGGCCAGCTCCAGCCGCCATGCCGGCTGAGCCCTAATTTGTGCGCCGGCGAAGCGTGGCTGCGCCGAGCACGAGGGCGCCGAAGGCGTACGCCGCCACGATCGCAATGTCCGCAGCGACGGCCCCGCCCTGTCCGGTCAGGTGGTGGATGCCATCGACTGCGTAGGAGAGCGAGAGCGCGTCGGAGATCGCGTGCAGCGCGGTGGGCATCCTCTGGCGGGCGTCCAGGAGAGGGCAGGGCAGCAGCTGGCTGTTCCTGGGACTGCTCGTGGCGGCGCTGCCGACGGGAGGGTTCTTCTTCGTGCTCGGCAGCGCGGGGTGGCACCCGGGGCGCAGGTCGGCGCCGGGCATCCGCTTCACCACGCCTACCTGCAGGCGACGACGATGTCGTTCGTGGGGATGATCGCGAGTCAGATCGGCACCGGGTTCGCGGTCCGCACCCGGCGCGGATCACCGAATCGTAGTCCGCGTAGGCTGGCCCACGCTGGCCGACCGCCCCGCTGGGTTAAGCTCGTCCGGTTGCAGACCAAGGTGGACGATGAGGCCCGGGGCATGACTGAGATAGAGGAGCGGCTTAGGCGCCTGCTTGACGTGGGCGAGACGTTGGTATCCGAGCTTGACCCGGACACCGTGCTTCGCCGAATCCTCGAGGAGGCTCAGCGCCTGACCGGCGCTAGGTACGCCGCGCTGGGGGTCCTCGACGAGGCCCGCCAGGAGCTCGACCGGTTCGTCACGGCGGGTCTCGACCAGGCGATCCACCGCCGGATCGGCGAGCTCCCGCGCGGTCGGGGTGTCCTCGGCGTCTTGATCGAGGATCCGCGCCCGCTGCGCCTGGCCGATGTCGGCCAGCATCCCGAGAGCTACGGATTCCCGCCCGGTCATCCTGCCATGCGCAGTTTCCTGGGCGTCCCGATCGTGATCCGGGGCCAGGGGTGGGGGAACCTCTATCTGACCGAGAAGGCGGGTGGAGGCGAGTTCACCAAGGCGATGAGGAGGCCGCGGTCGCGCTGGCGCGCTGGGCGGCGATCGCGATCGAGAACGCGCGCGCATCACACCAGCGAGCAGCGCCGCGAGCAGCTGGAGCGCGCGGTGCGATCGCTCGAGGCGGCGCGGGATATCGCCGACGCGATCGGCAGCGTCGCGGATCTCGATCGGGTGCTCGAGCTGATCGTCAAGCGCGGCCGCGCCCTGGTCGAGGCACGGAGCCTGCTGATCATGCTGCGAGAGGCGGAGGAGCTAGTGGTGGCCGCGTGCGCCGGACACGCCTCCGGTGCGCCGCGACCGGCGACTGCCAATCCACGGGTCGACCTCCGGCCAGGTGCTCGAGCGCGGCCGGCCGCAGCGCATCACGGATGTGTCAAGCGAGCTGCGGATCGCCCCGGCGGACTTCGGAGTCCCGACAGCGCACACCGCTCTGCTCGTCCCGATGATGCACCGCGGCGCCGCGATCGGGGTGCTCGCGGCCTTCGATCACGGCCACGACGGCGATGAGTTCTCCGCCGAGGACGAGCAACTGCTGCGCACATTCGCCCAGTCCGCCGCCACCGCGGTGGCGATCAAGCGCAGCGTCGAGGCCGATCGGCTGCGTTCGGCGATCGCCGCCGCCGACGGCGAGCGAGCCCGTGGGCACGCGAGCTCCACGACCAGACGCTACAGGCGCTGGGCGGCCTACGCGTCCTGCTGGCCTCGACGCTCAAGCGCCGCGAGGCGGAGACCAAGGACACGGCAATCCGCCAGGCGATCGAGGACATCGAGCTCGAGATCGCCAACCTGCGAGAGATCATCAGCGATCTGCGACCCTCCCTGCTGGACGACCTCGGCCTGCTCCCGGCGCTCGAGGCGCTGATCGAGCGCCGCCGCGGCGACACGCTGCAGATCGAGAGCGAGCTTGAGCTGCCGGCTCCTGACGACCGGACCAGCTCTCACCGGAGCTGGAGACGACCGTCTACCGGCTCGTTCAGGAGTCGCTCACGAACGTGGTCAAGCACGCGCGCGCGACCGACGTCCGGGTCTCACTGGGCGTTGACGACGACGAGGTACGGGTCGAGGTGGTGGACAACGGCGAGGGATTCGACCCCAGCGCGAAGTCCAAGGGTTCGGGCTGGCGGGGATGCGCGAGCGCGTCGATCTCGCCGGGGGAACGGTTTCGCTCGAGTCCGGCGAGCGTGGGACGCTCGTGCGCGCCCGGTTCCCCCTCGCTCCGGGAGGCGGCGCTAGCAGGCTCGCGCTAGACGCCCATGAGATGGCGGGATAGCGCGTAGCGCACGAGCTCCGCTCGAGTTCTGATCCGCAGCTTGCGATGGATGTGGGCGCGCGCGTCTCCACCGTCCGCCGGGAGAGGTGGAGCTCGGCGGCGATCTCAGCGCTGGTGTGGCCGAGCGCGATCAGCCGCAGGATCTTCGTCTCACGCGGGCTCAGGCCGTCGCCGCGATGGCTCGCCGCAGCGCGTCGAGCCCGGCAGCCACCCGCGGGACTCACGCACTCGCCGCCTGAGGCCGCGTTTCTCACTCCGCGGGCAGCTCGCTGTCCGCGCGGTCCTTGAGCACGAAGCCGACGGCTCCCGCTTCGAGCGCCTGCTGCGCGAACAGCGGGCTGGCCTCCATCGTCAGGACGACGATCTCAGTCTCGGGAACCTGCTCGCGCAGCCGGCGGATCGTCTCGACGCTCGACCCGTTGGGCATCTGCAGGTCGAGCACGAGCACGTGCGGCACGCGCCCG
Source organism: uncultured Solirubrobacterales bacterium (assembly GCA_963818675.1). Taxonomy (GTDB): domain Bacteria; phylum Actinomycetota; class Thermoleophilia; order Solirubrobacterales; family Solirubrobacteraceae; genus Palsa-465. The sequence goes on along the minus strand of CAWFTE010000002.1, from coordinate 2,400,469 downwards.
TGGACGTGGCGGACCACGGTCGAGAGGTCCGCCGCCTCGGCGATCACCTCGAGATCGGTCTCGCCGTCGAGCAGCAGCCGCAGGCTGCGCCGCACCTCGCGTGTTCGTCGGCTAGGACGACCTTGATCGGGAATGCCGGGCGCTGGGAAGGGCCTCCCTCTGGCGCAGTGCTGGCGAGACACAGGTGTGCCGAGATCAACACCAAGCTGACCCCATAGGGCCGGGCGTCGTCCCGACAAAGACGCGGATCTGGTGCGGGAAAACGCCGAGCGGCGGACGACCTCGCTCGGCGCGCGCCGCTCACCGCCCACCGAGAGCGAGATCGCGAGGCGACCTCCGACGTTTGCCGGTAGCCACCGATGCTCCGCTGCCCGGCGAAGCCGACACTTAGGAGGCATGGCGGATGAGGGGAGCCAGCCACCGGTATGCCACCGAACTCAGATCGTCCACTGCGACGAGGCGATCGGGGTAGACGAGCCGCTCACCGTGGTGGGGACGGGCCACGCCCACGAGACGTCTCGCGCCGCCGAACCGGATCTGCCAGGGACTCCGCTGAGCATTACCACCGCGCCTGCTATCGGGAGCACATCGGCGCCGCGGCCGCCTGAACAGCAGTCGGCGGGCCTCCTGGCTCTGGACGAACAACGCTCAGCCGGCGGCCCCGGGGAACGCTTCACCTCGTGGCCGAGGATCGTTTCCCGCGTGGTCTCGGGCACGCCGCACTTGACGTCGTGCCGAGCTGCGCTGGCCGGGTCCGTGGTAGACGAGCGCCTTCACCGAAAGCTCCTTTCCAAGGGCGTCTCGAAGCGATCGCGCCTATCGCTGGGCGCTGGACATCGGGAGCCTGCGGCACTATGCCTGCGCGCGTTTGCCACAACCTCGCGCCCGCGCCTACGGCGCACGCGTGACGAACTGCACTCCCTCCAGCCCTCGAGCGAGAAGCTCTCGGCGGCCTCCGGTGCGGCGTCGATCACAAACCGCGGCTTGCCCGAGCGCTCGTACCGCTCGGAGTCGATGTAGAAGGCGCCCCGCCGATTTCTCCGAACCGGAGGTCGTGCGGGCTGAGCGGGAGCCCGCCGTGCTTGAGGCACAGCGGGCGGGCGCTGCCGCAGCACCGACCCCACCGGAAGACATCAGCCGACCGTGGCGGCCTCGAGGCGCTTCGTCACCTCGAGGGCTGCCTGGGTCGCTTGCACTAGAGCCGCGATGTTGGGCCTAGTTCCTCTCGACTGACGGTCGGCCGCGTGCGACTGAAATGTTGGATGCTTCTGGGGTCGCCCTCGACGCCGATCAGTTCTTGGTGCCTGTGAGCCCGAGCCTGTTTGGCGTGTGGGTCTCCCCGGGGTTCCGGATTGTTGCCATGAGCACGCCTGTCAGATTCGCTAGTCCTCAGAGGCCCCTGGGCGACGATCTTGTCGATCGCGTTCAAGGAGGCCAGATGGAAACGTGGTCGAGCGCCCCGCGGCGCTCGACGTGCACAAGGAGCAGGTGACCGCTTCGTGCGCGTGCCGGGGAGGGTCGCTCGCGCGACAGCACGTGGCGGAGTTCCCGACCCAGTTGCGGGGCTGTCGACGCTGCGCGACGGCGGTGGCGTCCGGCGTCGAGCAGGTCGTGATGGAGGCGACGGGCGCGTCCTGGAAGCCCGCGTGGGCGACCTGGAGGACGAGTTCGAGCGCCGATGGTGAACGCTTGCCACGTCAAGCAGGCGCCGGGCCGTAAGATCGACCACAAGGACGCCGAGTGGCCGTGCCAGCTCGCCGAGGCCGGACGGTCGAAGGCGAGCTTCGCGCCCCCAAGCCGACCGGGCGCTGCGTAACTGACGCGCCATCGGAAAACGCAGATCCAGGAGCGTGCTCGCGAGGCCAACCGGCTGCACAAGGCACTCGAGGTCACCGGAATCAGCTCGACTGCGTGGTGACCTACATCCTCGGCAAATCAGGCAGGGCGACGCTCGACGCGCTGGTCGAGGGGACCAACGACGCCGAGGTGCTCGCGAACCTCGCGAAGGGGAAGCTGTGGCCGAAGATCCTGGGCGCTCAAGGAGGCGCTCGAGGGCCGCTTTGACCATCCCTACGCCTACTGGATCGGCGCGATCCTCAGCCACCTCGATTTCCTCGACGAGCAGATCGCGAACCTCAGCCAAGCGATCGGGGAGTAATGCCCTTCGAGAAGGCCGTTGAGCCGCTGTGCACGATCGACGGCGTCCATCGGCGCACCGCCGAGGTGATCATCGCCGAGATCGGCGTCGACATGATCGTGTTCCCGACGAAGCAGCTCGCGTCATGGTCCGGGCAGGCCCCGGTAACGATCGATCCGCCGGCAAACGATGCTCCGGCAAGACATGCAAGGGCTCGAAGTGGCTGGACTGGGCGCTGGAAGAGGCTGCGATGGCAGCGATCCTCACCAAAGACTCCGACCTCGCCGCCGAGTACGCCGCCTCAGACCCGCCGCGGCCATAAGAAAGCACTCGGCGCCGTCAAACACTCGATCATCTGCATCTGCTGGCACATGCTCACCACAGGCGCGCTCTACACCGACCTCGGCGGCGACTATTTCCGCAAACGAGACCCCGGGCGGCTCACCAAACGTACTCATCGCCCAACTCGAGAGCCTCGGCCACAAAGTGATCCTCGAGGAGCTACCGCAAGCCGCCTAAACAACGACCCCCACACCCCGACCCGAACGGGATTTTCCTGTCAGAAGAACCCGAGTGGGTTGGGGTCATAGCTGACCAGCAGGCACTTGGTCTGGCTGTAGTGCTCGAGCATCATGCGGTGGTTCTCGCTACCGACCCCGGAGGCCTTGTAGCCGCCGAAGGCGGCGTGCGCCGGGTACTGGTGGTAGCAGTTGGTCCACACCCGGCCGGCCTTGATCGCGCGGCCCATCCGGAACGCGCGGCTTCCGTCGCGCGTCCACACACCGGCCCCGAGCCCGTACATCGTGTCGTTGGCGATCTCAAGCGCCTCGGCTTCGTTCTTGAACGTGGCTACCACCGCGAGCACCGGGCCGAAGATCTCCTCCTGGAACACCCGCATCTTGTTGTGCCCCTTGAGCACGGTGGGCTGGAAGTAGTAGCCGTCCGACAGACGCCCATTCAGCGGCGGGCGGTGGCCGCCGATCAGCAGCTCCGCGCCCTCGTTCAGCCCGATCGCCACGTAGCTCTCGATCTTCTCGAGCTGCGCGCTCGACACCTGCGCGCCGATCATCGTCTCGCGGTCGAGCGGGTCGCCCTGCCGGATCTGAGCGATTCGCTCGAGGCAGCGCTCCATGAACTCGTCGTAGATCGACTCGTGGATCAGCGCCCGCGACGGGCAGGTGCACACCTCGCCCTTGTTGAACGCGTACAGCACGAGTCCCTCGACGGCCTTGTCCAGGAACGCGTCGTCGGCTGCCGTGACGTCTTCGAAGAAGATGTTCGGCGACTTGCCGCCGAGCTCGGTCGTCGAGGGGATCAGGTTCTGCGCCGCGTAGGACATGATCAGCCGGCCGGTCCCCGTCTCGCCGGTGAAGCCGACCTTGGCGATCCGCTTGTTCGACGCCAGCGCCTTGCCGATCCCCGCCCCCGGCCCGTTGACCACGTTGATCACGCCAGGCGGGACGATGTCGCCGATCACCTCCATCAGCTTGAGGATCGACCAGGGCGTCGGGCTCGCCGGCTTGATCACCGTGCAGTTACCGGCCGCCAGCGCCGGCGCGATCTTCCACGCCGCCATCAGCAGCGGGAAGTTGAACGGGATGATCTGCCCCACCACCCCGAGCGGCTCCTGGAAGTGATACGCATAGGTCTGATCGTCGATCTCGGAGATCCGTCCCTCCTCCGAGCGCACCGCGCCGGCGAAGTAGCGGAAGTGATCGGCCGACAGCGGAATGTCGGCGGCCAGCGTCTCGCGCACCGGCTTACCGTTCTCGTAGCTCTCCGCCACCGCCAGCATCTCGAGGTTCTCCTCGATCGCGTCGGCCACCTTGTTCAGCACCGCGGCGCGCTCGGCCGGAGAACGCCGGCCCCAGTCATCCTTTGCGGCGTGGGCGGCGTCCAGCGCCAGCTCGACATCGTCAGAGCCTGAGTGCGCGATCTCGCAGAACGGCTCACCGGTGGACGGGGTCAGGTTCTCCCGGTACTCACCGGAGGTGGGGCGATCCATTCGCCGCCGATGAAGTTCTCGTAGCGCTCCTCGAGCTCGACCGGACTGCCGGGCTGCCCCGGCACCTCGTAGGTGGTGGACTCGACGATGGACATGGGCGTATGGCTCCTTTTGCGTGCGGGACGGTGTGGCCAACTGCACCACCGCTCGCCCGGCAGCTCATCGGTCATCGCGCCCTCCGGATGTGGAAAACCCGCGAGCGGGTTTCGCGCCGCGCGGACGATCCGGGGACGGAGCGAGGATCTAGCGTCCGCACCGACATCTTCCAGGAGGTCCGCCATGCCCAGTCCGATGCCGAACATCGTCATCCAGCCGCTTCACGGAAGCTTCCTGACGCCGTCGCTCGAGCACGCCACAGTTGGTGACGCCATGCATCCCGGCATCATCGCGTGCGGCGAAGATACAACCGCGGCCGAGATGGCTCGAATCATGCTCACGCACGGGGTCCACTGCGTCGTCGTGACGCACGAGCCGCAGCATGGCTCGCCCGACCCCTATGTCTGGGGAATCGTCTCCGACCTCGATCTGATGCGTGCCTGCCTCGACGACGGCACCGAGAGCAGCGCGGGAGTGCTTGCCCAACAGCCGACAATCAGTGTCCGGACGACGGCGCCCTTGCGCGACGCGGCAGATCTCATGGTCAGGCATGGGACGAGCCACGTGATCGTGATCCAGCCGGAAACCTTGCGCCCGGTTGGCGTTCTGTCGACGCTCGACGTCACCAGGATTCTGGCCTCGGCCGAGGCTTGACCAGCGTGGTCCGAATATCGGCCATGTTCGAGATTCGCGTCCCCGGGGGCGGCGGCCAGGGAGTCGTGACCGCGGCAGAGCTGCTGTCGGTCGGCGCATTCGACGACGGCTGACACGCGCAGGCGCTTCCGAGCTTCGGCTCGGGAGCGCTCGGGCGCGCCGGTGGTCTCATTCTCTCGAGTCAACGATCGCCCGATCCGCGCCCGTGATCCGATCGTCGCTCCCGACGCGCTAATCATCGTCGATTCCACCCTGCTGCATCAGGTCGACGCGTTCGGCGGACTGCGGGCGGATGGCTCCGTGCTGATCAACAGCTCGCGCGACCTCGATTCACTGGGCTGGGAGACCTCAGACAGCGGTCTCCCTACGAGCGCCTACACACAGGGCCGGTGAAGTTTGGCCGGCGAGGTTCGATGACCGTCAGGCGTGGAGGCTGAATGGCGGGTAGCGATCGGTGATGAGCAGGAAGGCGTAGGCCCCGACGCGGTTGTGCCAGCGGATCACGCCTTCGATGAAGTCAAACAGCGGGCGTGGGTAGCGGCTGGTGAACAGGACCGCGAACCAGGCCATGATGGCGGCGAAGAACGCGGCGATCGTGAGGAAGAAGAGCACGAAGTAGTGGGGGATCGCCAGTAGCCACTTGACGAGTGGCAGGCCGCGGCTCAGATCATGGTCGGCGTCGGGGTAGGGGAACTCGAGATGGACGGATTGCTCCTCGTCGGTGGAGGGGTAGCGGTCATTCATGAGGGCGAAGTAGACGGCGATTCGGTTGCTGAAGCGGGTGAGCTGTAGGTTCCAGTCGTACCACCAGCGGGGGTACTTCTTACGGAATAGGAGCATCAGCACTACCGGGATGACGAGGATTCCGATGCCGCCGGCGGCGTAGCGGGCGCCGGAGGCTCCGGCGTTGGTCGCGAAGCTGCCGCCCTCCAGGAACCCGGCGAGGATCGCGATCGGGATGATCGTGAGGATCCGAAAGGCCGTGCTGAGCCGGTTGAGGCGGCGGTCGGGATAGTCGACGGCGAAGGTCAGTGGATAGTCGCCGTCGCCGCTCGTCGTGCTGCTGGGAGTGGATATTGCGGTCATGTGGGACTCCTGAACGGTGGATCTGGCGATGATGCGGCGTGGGGGGGTGTCACGCCCTGGCCACTGCGGGGCCGGCGAGGGCCGTTCGCTGCGGTCGGGCGGGTGTCGAGGACCGGGGAGGAGGTCTTGAAGCCGCTGGCGATGAGGTAGATGCCGAGCGACACTCCCAGAGGAACTCGGGGACTGTCAGCATGCCCGCCGCCCCAGAGGTCTGTTTGTAGGCGCCGAACAGAACTGCGATGCACGAAGCCAGGAGCAGGGGGCCGCCGATGAGACCGAGCAGGGCCATGCGGCGTGGCACGAGCTCTGAGCGGTACATCAGGTAGCCCAGCAGCAGCCCGTTTCCGAGGCCGGCGCAGACGCCGGGGCCGAGGAGAAACGTCCACTTATGGATCGCGACCAGGGACCTGCCGGCGACTACCAGCGAAGCGGTATCTGCGGCGGCGGCTCCCCCGATGTCCTTGCGCAACGTCACCACCGAGAGCACGCTGATGATGCCGACGACGATGATGGTCGATTCGAGGACGCGCGAGGCGACGAAGCCGAGGGCCAGGCTTTCGTTCTGCCGCTTGATGATCGGAAACATCGTCACCGCGGTGCCGATGCCGGCGATGGCGAGGATGACCTCCAGGAGCGCGCCACCGCAATGCGCGTGTCGGCGCCGGCACCGAGGACGTAGTGGACGTGATTCAGCACCGGGGCGTAGAGAAACAGCGCCGGTATCGACGCGACGAAGGTGACGATCCAGAACACGCCCGCGATGAGCGCAAGCTTCCGCGGCGGCGGCGAGGACACGGGCATACCAGCTCCTTCCGTTGGATTCTGCGCAGCGCCTGAGGGCCGGTCAGGCCGGCGCCCTCGAACCCGGACGGCCGCGACCGCCGAGCCCACGAAAGCGCCTTCGCGCGACGCTACTCCGATCTCGAAAATTAGCAATTGATTTCTAGAAATCATGCTTCTAATACTTATGCTTGCAATGGCCGAGTGGAGCTTCCTGACCAAACACGCCCGGGCGCTTGTCTGCATCGCGCTGACCCGGGCGTTCGTCTGCGCGAGATTGCCGAGGTTCTGGGCGTGACCGAGCGCCGGGCCTTCGGGATCGTCAGTGACCTGACCGAGGCCGGGTACGTCGTCAAGGAAAAGGACGGCCGTCGCAATCGCTATCGAATCCAGGAACACCTTCCGCTGCGGGAGCCGTCGGCAGAGAACCGACGATCGGTGAGCTGCTGGGAGTGCTCGTGGACACCGGAAACGACTGGTGCCCGGGCCGCACACTCGACGACGGGTCGGACGGGCGAACTCGAGGCGATGCCGCGCGAACGACGAGACCGACAACGCGGGGATGACCGGCGTCACGGTCCTGTTCGTCGTCCTGGTCGTGGCCCTGACCGTGCCCGTCTCCGCGTTCGTGGTGCGGCGCTTGCTGGGTCTGACGTCTCTCGCCGTTGCGTGCATGGATCGGTGGGCTGATCGCGTTGGCGTGGGCTTCGCCGGTCATCACGGCGATCGGCAGCTCGATCGCCAAGCACAACGGCATCTGGTCGTTCCTGCCGGCGGTGTGGTTCGTGATCCTCGGGGTGGCGATCGCGCTGCTGATCGGGATGCTGGTGCTGGTCATCGCCGAGGCGCTCGTGCCGAGCGGAACAACGCCGGGGCTGGTCTGTGTCGAGTCCGGGCCGGGCGCAAGCGGGCGCGTCGGGTCCGCCGCTACTCGCAGATCGCTCGGATCCTGGTGCGGCGGGGATTGACACCTCCGTTCGACGCGCGAGGCGCATCCGCGAACGGACGGCGCTCGACGTGAGTTGCGCGAAAGGACGGCTCCAGGCCCGCTTCGCCGGACTGAGCGCACGCCACCTCCGACCGGGAGACGGCTACCGGAACGGCCGGGACGGCAGATGCGCGCTCGACCACCGCAGGCGCTTGTTCCACCAGGCCAAAAAGCGACGCCGGCGGCCGAGACGACGCTACCGCTTCCACCGAGGAGGACCCACGCCGCCGGCGTGACCGCTGAGGCGTCGACCAGCAAACGTCGGGGCGCAAGGGCGTCATGGCGACCCTCGACGAGCCCACCGCCGAGATCCTCATCACCGATCGTGTTCGACAGCAGTCGCGGTGGTCGGCCGCTCGGGCCTTGGTATCGCTGCCGCTTAGGCACGAAATGAGCAGCCACGATCTCCGCGCTCAAATCGGCTAGGCGGCGTCTGCCGTCGCTGCTACATGTAGCCGATTTCGACACACTGCTTACGGGCTCGCGCAGACAAGCCGGAAGCTGCGACGGTTCCCTTCGTTTAGGCAGCAGGCGGTCTCGAAGCGGCTGAGTGCGCGCCTGGGCTAATTCTTGGGTGTGGCTGGCGGCGGCACCAAGTCCTCGGGGTCGTCCACCAAGACAAGGAGCCCCTCTACGCCGGTCAACGCCAACAGTCGCTCGATGGCCTCACGTCCACGTACGACGGCGAGGTTCTGACGATTCTGCTTCGCGTTGTCTTTCTGGCGGAGCAGCTCGCGCACTCCCCTGGCGTCCATGAACGTCAGCCCACGCAGATCCACGACAACGTGACGCACGCCACCCTCGGCGGATGCCAGGCCGTCGAGGAGTCTTTTCGGCAACCTGGGGGGCGGTGGCGATGTCCAGTTCGCCCCGAAGCTGGATCGATGCAGTCCGGCGGTAGAGTTTGAGCCTCAACTTCAAGGATCTCAAGCACCTGCTTGCAGCTAGGGCTCTGCCGGGGACATGGCGTCCCTTCTCGTTCTTCTCTAGCTGCTGCGCGCGGGGCAGAAGAAACGAGAGACCCCTGAGCAGTTTGTTTCACCATACTCCCCAACCAGGCCGTCGACAGACCAAATCGATCCCCTACCGGCCGCACAACCCGCAATCGCGCCCGCGTGAGCTGCACTCTTGATCCGCTCCCCCGTTGAGCAGACGCGCGCACGACCTTGATCACCTGGATCTTCTTGCCAGATGAGCGCCGCAACCACACCTCTTCAGCTCAACGGTGGCGCCGGCCTCCTCGAGGTCGGCGTTGAGCTTGTCGGCCTCGGCACGTCGCTCGAGAATCCCGCGAACCTGCCTCGCGATCTCGAGGTCCTCACGCGCTCGTACCACAAGCGTCATTACCCGCGCCTCGCCCGGCGACAGGTCGGCGTCGGCAACGGCATGCTCATTCCGTCGATCGTCGATCTCGAGCCCGAGGAAGCGGAGGCCCTCTAGCGCGCGGGCGCGGACCTCGGCCGCGCGCTCCCCCACTCCGCCCGTGAAGACCAGCCCGTCGACCCCTCCCAGCGCTGCGACCATGGCACCGATGCCCGCGCGCAGCCGGTGTACGTAGACCTCGAGCGCCAGCCGGACGGTTTCTCCCCCGGCGCGGGCACAGGCGAGCACCTCGCGCATGTCGGCCGTGCCCGCGATCCCCAGCAGCCCCGACTCTGCACGGGCACCGTGAGCGCTGCGCGGCAGCCGCCGCCCATCAGGACCCGTCCGAGCAGCGCGTGTCGCGTGTACCCGACGACCAGAGTTCGACCACGAGCTGGTTGAGGCCGTCGCTCGGGATCCGCCTTGGTGAGGTCAGGCTTGGACGAGCTCGTGCTCGAGCGCGTAGCGCACCAGCTCGGCCCGGGAGCCGAGCCGCAGCTTCTGCTGGATGTGCGCGCGGTGGGTCTCGACCGTGCGGACCGACAGCTACAGCTGCTCGGCGATCTCGGGGTTGGTGTGGCCGAGCGCGATCATCCGCAGCACCTCGACCTCGCGCTCGGAGAGACCGTCTGGCGGACCGGGCGGCGGCTCCGCGCGACGCGCGCGCCCAGCCGCGGGTTCAGGTACGTGTCCCCCGCGGCGGCCGGCGGACCGCCTCGACCAGCTCCGCCTCGGCCGCCTCCTTGAGGACGTATCCCAGCGCGCCGGCGCTCAGCGCCTGGCGGGCGTAGGCCGGCTCGTTCTGCATCGTCAGCACCACGATCTGGGTGTCGGGAGCTCCGCGCGGATCTCCGGGATCGCGTCGAGGCTCGAGCCCCTCGGGCAGGTTGACGTCGAGCACGAGCACGTCCGGATGATGGCCGAGCACGTAACGCCGGGCCGGCGAGGTCGGCCGCCTCGGCCACCACCTCGAAGCCGTCCTCGGCGTCGAGGACCTGCCGCAGCCCGCGCCGAACGACGGCGTGGTCGTCGGCGATCACGACCCGGATCGTCTGCGTCGCGTCCTCCGCGGCGGCGTCGAGGGTCCGGCGTCGGACATCGCGCTCACCGTAGCGCCGCGCGGTCGCGCGACTCCAGGTACGGCGCCAGGTACTTGGCGGCGATCTTCGCCGCCGGCGACCAGGTCGGCTCGTCGCTGACCTCCGAGTCGAGCCATGGCCGCCGGTGATCTGGGCGCTCAGGTAGAGCGGCTGCTCGCCCCCGAGCAGGATGCCGTGGATCACGGGATGGAACTTGGGCGGCTCCAGCGGAGCGCCGGCGAGCGCGGCGATCGCCTCAGCCGCGACGTCGGCCTGCTGCGCGGCGATCCCCCGTGCTTGATCGGGAAGTCGGTGGCGTCGCCGGCCGCGATATACCCGCTCGAGGCCGGGAACCCGGCAGTGGGCTCGACCGGGATGAAGCCGTGCCGGTCGCGCTTTGGCACGCCGGGCGTCGACGGGCCGAACAGCTCGGGCAGCGCAACGACGCGGTCGACGTACAGGCGTGCGCCCGCCGGGATGGAGGGCGACCTGTCCCGGCTGCGGGGTCTCGCACTGCGCCGAGGCGATCGACCAGGATGCCGTTCTCGTCGAGCAGCCGCGCGACGGCCTCGCTGACCGCGGTGCCGAAGATCGCCAGCGGCGCGTCCTCGGGCGTGACGATCGTGATCGACACCTCCTCGTTCATGTCCCAGGCCCGCCGGGCGGTCATCAGGGCCAGCTCATAGATCGGCAGCGGCCAGGGCATCTGGCCGGGAGGATGAAGGCGAGCTTGCGGACGTAGCCGTCCTCCACGTCCTGGATCAGCCCGTGCAGCTGCTCGTCCAGGCGCCGGTCGTCGAGCGTGAGCGCATGCCGAAGCGGGGGCGCAGCCGCGCACCGAGGGCGAGTAACAGCGCGTCGTAGGAGAGCTCCTCGCCGCTCTCGGTGTGGACGACGCGCCGCCGGGTCGAGCCGCTTGAAGGCGTCCTGCGCGAGCTCGACGCCGATGTCGCGGGCGATGTCTTCGAGCGCGTAGTGCTGTGCGCCGCGTAGGCGAACGGCTCGCGCACCCGCAGCGGGCGGTAGACGAACTCCGGCTCAGGAGCCAGCATCGTCGTGTGACACGCTCGCCGGCCAGATCGCGTAGGGCGAGTGCGGCCTCGAGGCCGGCGACGCCGCCGCCGGCGATCAGGACCCTGAATGGCTGGTCGGAAGAGGAGTTCATACTGATCAAGCTACGCAACGCGCCGACGGCCGCGCGAGCCGCGCCGGCCCGCACCGCGGCTGCGGAAAAGTACTGAGCGGCTCAGGCGAGGCCGAACCGTCGACGGTCCAGCAGCGCCAGGACGTCCGCCACGATCTGCTCGAGCGGGCCGTCGGTACGCAGCGCCAGGTGCGCGCTCGCGGGCACTTCGTCGAGCGGCTCCCAAACCGCGCCAGCACGCCCGCAACCTCCCTCACCTGCGCTCGGTCGAGCTCGCCCCAGTCGAGCCTGGCCGTCAGCGTGTCGCGCTCGTCGTACCGGCGCATCTCCACCACGAACTCGAGCGTGCGCGGATCATCGGCCGCGGTCAGCTCAACCCCGCCGCCGCTGATCGCGACGCCCCGGACGCCGAGGTAGATGCCCGGCGCCGTGCGGCGGTTGAGCCGCACCTCCTCCTCGCACATCGTTCGCCGCCGCTCGCCCGTGCCGTTAGTCGACAAGTCGAGGACGAGCGGCTTCTTCAGCTTGTAGTCCAGCTCGCCGGCGAGGAGCACCCACGAGATATGGGTCTCGCGCACCTCGACGGCCGCGGGACCATGCGGGTAGGTCTCGGGGCTCGAGAGCGCCTCCCGGACCACGTCGCTGGCGCGCCCGGAGGGCAAGGCTGCGCTCGATGCCGAGCCGGGGTCGCGCAATCCGCGGTCGGCTGAATCGAAAAATGCCCCCGGGGCCGGGGCGGCGTTGGGTCAGGCGGTCTCGGGTAGGGGTTTGAGGGTGACTTTGTGGCCGAGGCGTTCGAGTTGGTGGATGAGCCGCGGCGGTAGCGTTCGGTGGCCTCGGTGTCGCGACGGTAGAAGAACTCTTCGCCGAGCTCGTGGTAGGGGACGCCTTGGTCGAGGACGTGGTAGGCGGCGGTGAGGATCTTGTGGGCGGTGGCGATCGTGGCTTTGGCGTGCCCGCGGCGGCTCTTGATCCGGTGGTAGCGGGCGGAGAGGTAGGTGCCTTTGGTGCGCACGACTGCCTTGGCGCATTCGGTCAGGGTTCCGCGCAGCCATTTGGAGCCTTTGCGGGTGCGGCGGAGTGCTTTTTGCCGCCGGATTCGCGCTGGCCGGGGCACATCCCGCCCCACGAGGCCAGGTGCGCGTCGGTGGGGAAGCGGCTCATGTCGGGGCCGATCTCGGCCAACAGCTTTTCGGCGGCGCGCTTGTCGACGCCGGGGATCGTGTCCAGCAGCTCCAGCTCACGGGAGAAAGGGCGGGTGAGCTCCTCGATCCGCTCCGACAGGGTGGCGATCGTTTCGTCCAGGAAGTCGATCTGGGCGAGCATCTGCCCGACCAGCAGCGCGTGGTGGCCGGTGAAGCGGCCCTGGAGCGCCTCGCGGAGCGCGGGGATCTTCTTGCGCAGCGCGCCCTTGGCCAGATCGGCGAGGACGTCGGGGTCATTGGTGCCGGAGATCAGCGCGTCGAGCATCCGCCGGGCGGACACGCCAAGCACCTCGGAGGCGACCGAGGAGAGCTTGATCCCGGCGTCCTGGAGGGTCTTCTCGACCCGCTGCACCTCGCGTGTGCGTTCCTGGATCTTGGCCTTGCGGTAGCGGACCAGATCGCGCAGCTCACGCAACGGGCGGGGCGGCACCAAGCTCGCACGGACCAGGCCGGGCCTTGATGAGCTGACAGCCCCACTCGGCGTCCTGAACATCGCTCTTGCGACCGGGGACGTGACGAAGATGGCTGGCGTTGAACAGCTGGCACTCGAACTCGTCCTCGAGCAGGTAGAACACCGCCCGCCAGTAGACGCCGGTGGACTCCATCCCGACCACGGTCACCGCCCAGCTGCGCAGCCAGTCCGCCAGCGTGAGCAGCCCCGCAGGTGGTGGTGGCGAACTCGTGGATCTCCTGCCGACGACCGCCGGCACCGTCGGGGACGCGCACGCACGCGGTGATCTGCGACTTGTGGATGTCGAGCATCGCGCAGCGCTCGATCAAACGATTCACGAGAACCCTCCAGAGGATCGGACGAACAGGACGACCGCCTGGGATGACGGTGGCCATGAAAACCTCCCCATAGGCGGCCATTGAATCGCCCCGCTGGTGGCCACCGTTTCTCCCCATGGGTGGCCACGGTTTCTCCCCACGGTTCTGTCCTGAGGCGCCGGTACTCGGACGCGCGTTGTTGTCAACGCGCGATCTGAGGAGGGCGGCGGTGAAGAAAGCGGAGGAAGCGATGGAGATTCTTGAGGCGTATGACGCGACGGGGTCGCTGCGTGGTGCGGCGGCGCTGGCGGGCTGTGATCACAAGACGGTCGCCAGGCTGGTCGCGGCGCGGGAGGCGGCGGGTGGCGGGCTGCCGGAGCGGGCACGGCAGCGGCCGTTGGTCGACCCGTTCGCGGAGAAGATCGATGAGCTGGTCGATCGCTCACGCGCGCTGGTGCGCGCTGATGTGGTGCATGGGGTGCTGGTCGCGATGGGGTATGAGGGGTCGTATCGCACGACGCGCCGGGCGGTCGCGGAGGCCAAGCGCCGGTGGCGCAACCGGCACGGCCGTCGGACGCGGCCGTGGATCCCGCAGCCGGGGTTGTGGCTGCAGTTGGATTACGGCGACGGGCCCGAGGTCGCCGGGTTGCGGGCGGTGTTGTTCTGCGCGTGGCTGGCGTGGAGCAGGTTTCGGGTGGTGGTGCCGTTGCGCGACAAGACGCTGCCGAGCGTGGTGATCGGCCTTGACCGCACGCTGCGGGCGGTGGGCGGCGTTCCGACCTATGCGCTGACCGATAACGAGAAGACGGTGACGGTCGAGCATGTGTGCGGGATCGCGGTCCGCAACGCGACGATCGTTGAGGTCTCGCGCCATTACGGGCTGACGATCCAGACGTGCGAGCCGGCGGACCCGCAGAGCAAGGGCGGCAGCGAGGCGACGGTGAAGATCGCGAAGGCGGATCTGGTCCCGACCGATCACAACCTCCGCGAGGAGTATGCGGACTGGCAGGCGCTGGAGCGGGCGTGCCAGGAGTTCATGGCCGATGTCAACACGCGGCCGCACCGCGCGACGCGCGCAGCCGCCGGTGATCCTGCTCGCGCAGGAGCATGAGCATCTGCACCGGCTGCCCCGGTTGCCGCACACGCTGTGTTTCGGGCAGACCCGCAAGGTCGACCGCCAGGCGACGGTGACGCGTGGGTGATGCGATCTACTCGGTGCCGCACGAGCTGATCGGCGAGCGGGTCTGGGTCCGCGCCGAGGGTGAGCAGCTCGTGGTCGTGCACATCGATGCCGCTGCAGGGGCCGCGGGAGGTCGCGCGTCACCGGCTGACCACACCGGGCCGCCCGAGCATCCAGGACGCGCATTACCCGCCTAGGCCGGCGGGTGCGCTGGAGCGCAGGCCCCGTGCTCGCAACAGCGAGGAGCGGGAGTTCCTTGCGATCGGCGACGGCGCCGAGCGATGGCTCAAGCAAGCGGCCGCGGAGGGAACGCAGCGGATCCGTCGCAAGATGGCCGAAGCGATCGATCTCGCCAAGCTGCACGGCACCGGCCCGGTGAACGACGCGCTGGCGCGGTGCGCCAGCTACGGCCGGTTCGCCGACGGGGACCTGGCCAGCATCCTTGCCCATCAGCAGTCAGCGACGGTGATCCCGCTCCCCACGCGCGCCTCGGAGGACCGCTCGCTGCAGTGCTCGACCCGCAGCTGGGAGGGATTCGGACGATGAACACCTCGAATCCGGTGCTCGCCGGCGACACCGACGCGCTCAGAGGCGATCTGCGGCCCTGCGGGACGTTGCCGCGACCCATCGCCTGCCCGCCAACGAGCACCAGATACAGCAGATCGGACTCGCGATGACCGTCAAGCCGCCCGCCCCACCACCACTGCCCGACGAGCTCGACCGGCTCCTGCGCCGGCTGCGGATGCCCTACGTTCGCCGTGCCGCGCCCGAGGTGATCGCGACCGCCACCAGCCAACGCTGGGAACACGCCGAAGTCCTCGAGTCCTGCTCGCCGAGGAGGCCGCCGGCCGCGACCACGCGACGATCTCGATGCGCCGCCGCGCGTCGGGCCTGCCGGCCGGCAAGACGTTCGACGCCTGGGAGTCGGCCGCCTCGGTGATCCCCACCCAGACCCAGAACGCGCTCCGAACGCTCGAATGGGTCAACCGCGCCGAAGTCCTGGTCGTGTGCGGCCCGAGCGGAAGCGGCAAGAGCCATTTCATCGAAGCGCTCGGGCACCTCGCGATCGACAAAGGCCGCACCGTCTCCTGGCACACGCTCGACTCGCTCGCCGCCCTGTTCCGCCGCCACCGCGCTGATGACTCGATCAACAAGGCGATCACCAAACTGATCCGCTCAGACCTGATCCTGATCGACGATGTCGGCCTATTGCCCGTGTCCGCCGACGCCGCCGACGCGCTGTTCCGCGTCGTCGACGCCGCCTACGAGAAACGCTCGATCGCGATCAGCTCCAACATCCACCCCTCAGGGTTCGACGAGCTGATGCCAAAGACGATGGCGACCGCGACCGTCGACCGGCTCCTGCATCACGCGCACGTGATCATCACTGACGGCCAGGACAGCTACCGGCTCGCCCAAGCGACCGCCGGCAAGGGGGTGAAGCCCCTCACCTGAACACCAAGCCAACCCCTGCTGGGGAGAAACGATGGCCACGAGTGGGGAGATCCGATGGCCACCAGCGGGGAGAAACGATGGCCACCAGTGGGGAATTAAGTGGCCACCAGTGGGGAGAAACCGATGGCCATTGACACGGGAGAGCCTCATGCTGTGGAGTCTGAATCACGTGCTCAAGGCAACAGTTCGGGGTGCCCGAGACTCTCGCGTCCCACTGATATCCGGGATCTGTGGCACCAAGCAGAGCCGACGTCGACCAAAGCGGCCGCGCGGATTGCAGCCCCTCAGCCCCGGCACCGCCAGCGCCGCAACAACATTTTCATCCGTTCCGGGTACGCCCCGCCAGGGGCGCACGCGTCACTGATATGGAGAGTCGTTTGTCAAGGGGGGCGTCACGAATTTCCTGCCTTTCGCTGGTCGGGGAGGTGGGGGTGTGGTCGGGCTGGGTGGGTGGCGGTCCGGCGTGCTGTGCGCGACGCGGGTCAGACTGATATGCGCGGATCCGGGTGGCCGCAGGACCATGGTTCGTCGTGGGGATCCGCTCTCTACACGCGAGCGTGGCCAGCCGGGGCGGGTTGCTCATAGCAACGTCGCGGGTTCCCCGCGCGTGCCGGGCCGCCACCGACCCAGCCGACGGGATTAGGTTGGTCGAGTCGGTGTGTCACTCGATCTGGGTGATCGCCCAGCAGAACCCGGCGAGCTCGCGGGCCGCGGCGACCGCGATGATCGTCCGGCGTTTGGAGCGCTGCTCAGTCGGTCCCAGACGCGATGCAGCCGGCGTTGCGCTGACCAGGCGACCGCGACCGCCTCGGGTGGCTGGCCGTCCTGGCGCTCGGCGAGCGTCTTGCCGACGCGGGCGCTTGCGGTAATGCCAAGCGGCCTCGACCAGTAGCCGCCGGGCGTGCCCGGACCCGGTCTTGGTGATCGCCCCGAGCCGGCGCTGCTGGCCGGTGGTGTCTCTCGATGGGACCAGCCCGACGTAGCTCATCAGCTGCCCGGCCTGGCGAACCGCTCGAAGTCGCCGATCTCGGCGCACAACCCGGCGGCGGTGAGCGTGTCGATCCCGCGCAGGCACCGCAGCCGACCGACCTGGGCGCCCAGGGCGAGTCGGGCAGCAGGCCGACGATCTCGCGCTCGAGCTGGTCGCGGCGGTGTGTGAACGCGTCGATCGCGCCCTTGCAGTCGAGCAACGTCGTTTGCGCCGCGGGCCACGGCAGCGTCACCGTCGCCAGCCACCGGCGATGCGCTCAGTCCACGCGCGACCGTCATCGAACCGGATCCCGTGACGGAGCAGCAGCTTGGAGAGCCGATGCCGGGAGCGCATCAGATCTTCCCGGACCTGCTCCCGCGCACGGACAAGATCGCGCAGCGCTTCCTCCTCATCGCCCGGCACCCGAACCGGGTGCAGCTTCCCAGCCCACAACAAGCGGACCAGATGCTCAGCATCCCGCAGATCGGTCTTCACCCTGTCCCCCGATGCGCGCGGGATCTTCGACGGCGCCGCCACCACACACTCCACTCGGCGCTTCGTGAGCTCGCGCGCGAGCCCGTACCCGGTCGGGCCGGCCTCATACGCCGCACGCACCGGGCCCGGCAGCGCCGCACAGAACCCGGCCGCCGCGCCATCACCGCTCATCCGGAACTGCAGCTCACCCGTCTCAGCATCGATAACCGCCGCCACGATTTTGGTGGCGTGCACGTCCAGGCCAACGAGGGATCTAGCCTTCGCCATGGCTGGTTCCTCCTATGTGATTGTGGGCCGCCGCGCGGGTGGAGCCGCGCGGCAAGAACATCCCCCACACACGACGCGGGGGAACCGGCCCCTTCTACCGCTCAGGCCGGACGGACCAACAATCCATATGGTCTAGCCCAGGTAGTAGCCGGACACCGTGTGGTTCGCCAGCGCGATCCGCCGCCCCGACACGGTCCAGGCTCGGATGTGCATCCAGTAGCGCTTGGGTCCCGGAGCCCACGGCTCCAGGGCGAGACGGTCCAGGCGGTGGACCTCGCTCGGGCTGCTGACCTCGTCGGTGACGCCGTGGATGATCACGCTCCATCCCGTCCGCGAGCCCTCGTCGATGCCGTCGATCTCAAACGCCGCCTTGGCGGAATGCAGCAGCGCGTGGAACTTCGATCCGGGAGCGGTTCGAAAGACGACCGATTGCGAGCGTTCGTCGAACAGGTAATTGACCGGGCGGATCACGGGTGGTCCATCGCCGATGTTCACCGCCAGGCGGCCGAAGTGATGCGAGGCGAGCAGGCGCAGGCACTCCTCCCGCGAGAGCTCGAGCATCTCGGAGGCGGGGCGCGCACCCCGGTCGCGACGGCTCGATCCGGCGCTCGTCGCCTGGTGCGGTTGTTCGATGCTCGGGTCGGGCTGCACTCAGGTGACGATAGGGTCGAGCCCACCGCAGGTCAGCCGCACAAAGCCGAGCCCGGCTGCACGAAACTACTGACTCCCGCCCCGGCCGCTCCGTGCACCATGCCGGCGCCGGACCCTCCCGCGAGCGGCATCAGGTCATCCGACGGTGAGGCGTCGCCGGGCCGCGTCCCAGCTGCCGAACAAGCCGCCGACCACGCTCGCCGCGGGCCAGTCGCCGGCCTGCAGCCGTTCCAGCGCGGCACCTCCCCGCCGGCGGGCGTGCGTGCACGCCAGTCGTAGGAGGACGGCAAGCGACCACTTACCGCAGCCTCGGCAGACGCCGACGTAGCGTGCCTTGACCGTCCGTGCCTTCTCCCCGGTGGGGTCCTGACAGGAAAATCCCGTTCGGGTCGGGGTGTGGGGGTCGTTGTTTAGGCGGCTTGCGGTAGCTCCTCGAGGATTGAGCCGGACCGGGTTCCACGGAGACGTGGTTTGTAGGTTTCCTTCTATCCTGTTTCAGTGAGTGTTCTGACCCTAGCTGCCGTAGAGGCCGGCGGGTAGGCTCCGTCATTGGACCACCTTTGGCGCGGCCTAGCGAGCAACGTTCGAACGCCGGTGGCGTCGTCGGGATTGAGCGGGCCATCGACGGCGATTTCCGGGCCGACCGGCTCGGACCGACGCGTTGTAAGCCGGTCTGCGCTCGGCGGCGAGAGTGCCGCGACCGATCCATCGTCGGAAATCGGCCCGGTTCGGGCGGCGTGGAGCTGCTCGAACTCGACTGGCGGGATGTCGGCGAGCGATTCGTGGAGGCGCTCGTTGTTGAACCAGGCGACCCACTCGACTGTGGCGAGCTCGAGCTGGGAGCGGGTCTTCCAGACGCGATCGGCGATCAGCTCGGTCTTGTAGCTATCGACGAAGCTCTCGGCCATCGCGTTGTCGTAGGCGTCCCCGACCGACCCGATCGACGCGAGCACCTTCTCGTCGTCGAGCTCTTGGGTGTAGTCGCCTGAGGTGTATTGGCTGCCGGCGTCGGTGTGGGCCACCAGCTCGAAGTCAGCGCCGGGCTGCCGGAGCCCGAGCGCCATCCGCAAAGCGTCGAGGACGAGCGTGGTGCGCATGTGACCCGCGAGTTGCCAGCCGACGATCTTGCGGCTGAACACGTCGATGATGAACGCGAAATATGAGACGCCCTCCCAGGATCGGACATAGGTGAAATCGCCGACCCACAAGCGATTCGGCTCGCACGCGGTGAAGTCGCGCTGCACCAGATCCCTGGGCCTGACCGCGGCCGGGTCGGGTTTGGTGGTTCGCCACGGCTTCCCGCGCCGCTTCGCACCGACGATCCCGTGCTCGGCCATCAGCCGCTGCACCCGGCAGCGAGGAGCCCCCTCGCCGGCGCGCAGCAACGTCTTCCACGTCTTCCTGTACCCGTAGGCGCGATAGTTGCTCTCGTGCGTGGTCCGAATCACCTCCAGCAGCCGCTCGTCCTCGATCGCCCTCGCTGAACGCTCACCACTGGCGCGCTGGTAATAGGCGGACGCCGACACGCCCAAGGTCCGGCAGATCGGCTCGACCCCGAAATCAGCGCGGCGCTCATCGATGAACGCGCTCACTTCGGACGGTCTGGGTCGAGCTCGCGCGCAAAAAACAACGACGCCGAGCGGAGGATCTCGTTCGCGCGACGCAACTCAGCGACCTCCTGGCGCAGCTTCTTGACCTCCTCGCGCTCAGCGCTCGAGAGCCCTTGGCGGCGGCCCTCATCGATCTCCGCCTGCCGGACCCGCTTGCGCAAAGTCTCCGGCGGCACACCGATATCCGCCGCGACATGCGCGATCGGACGACCAGACTCGAACACCAGCCTGATCCCGCGCTCGATCAACTCCTGGGGGTATTTCCTGGGACGTGGCATGACCGGAGGTTCTCCTGACCCGAGGACAGAATCCTCGAAATACAGCCTCCGTCAAACCCGGCCTGGCTCAATCGACACGATCGTCGCCCAGGGGCCTCTGAGAACTAACGAATCTGACAGGCGTGCTCGTGGCAACAGTCCGGAACCCCGGGGAGACCCACACGCCAAACTAGGCTCGGGCTCACGGGCACCAAGAACTGATCGGCGTCGAGGGCGACCCCGGAAGCATCCACCATTTTCAGTCGCCCGCGACCGACCGATAGGTCAGAGGAACTAGGCGCCTAAAAGGCGTTAGTGTCCCGTCGAGAGGGGTCGGATGTCGAAGCTCAGAGATGTCGTGGTCGTCCGCGTGAGCGAGAAGGGCGATCGGGAGGACGAGCACTTTCACTCGCCCGAGGTGCAGATCGAGGCCGCCAGGCGGTGGGCGAGGGACCGTGGTGAGCGGCTTGTTGCCTCGCCGTTTCCCGAGATCGACGTTAGCGGCAGGCTGCCGCTGTCCAAGCGCCCGGGCCTGTTGGCGGCGATTGAGATGATCGAGGCCGGCCGGGCCGACCAGCTTGTGGTGGCGTATTTCGATCGGCTGGTGCGTTCGCTGAAGGTTCAGCTGGAGGTGATCGAGCGGGTGGAGAGGGCGGGCGGGGAGATCTTCGCGCTCGATCACGGCAAGCTCACGAACGGCACGGCGGCGCAGCGCTTGTCGACGAACATGCTCGGGTCGGTGTTTCAATATTTTGCTGAGATCACTGGCGAGAAGGTCACGGCGGCTCAGGCGCGGGCGGTGGCGCGGGGTGTCTATCCGCACCCGAGGGTCCCGGTCGGGTATGTGCGCGGCGAGGACGGCGTGCTGGTGGTGGAGCCCGCGGCGGCGAGGGTCGTGGTGCAGGCGTTCAAGCGCCGCGACCGCGGCGCGTCGCTGGTGGAGATCCAGGCGTTGCTGGCCGAGAATGGGATCGAGCGCGCGCTCTCGGGTGTGGCCTGGATGCTGCGCTCGCGGATGTACCTGGGCGAGGTCCACTTCGGCGAGCTGCACAACACGCAGGCTCACGAGGCGATCGTCAAGGATCGCGGGCTGTTTGAGCGGGTGCAGCGGCGGACGGTCTCGCGCGGGCGCCAGGCCAAGTCAGAGCGGCTGCTGGCCCGCCTCGGGGTGCTGCGCTGCGGGACGTGCGGGTCGCGGATGGTGATCAACTCCGACAGCGGCAGCTACCGCTGCGGCGACACGAGCGCGAACCGCTGCCGGCGACGAGCGGCGGTCAAGGCCGACCGGGTCGAGGCGATGGTGCTGGACGCGGTCCGGGCGTACTCGGCCACGGCCGACGCGCCCGACGCGGCTCGCGCAGGCAGCAGATCCGCGAGGCGGACGAGGCGATCGAACGCGCCAACGCGGGTCTTGATGACACGATCCGGCAGCTCGGCGAGCTTGGCTTGTTGGGCCGGCCCGCGAGCCAGGAGACCTTGGAGAAACTCGCCAAGACCCTCGATGATGCGCACGCCGTCCGGGCGCGACTCGGCGATGGGGGCGAGAGCAACGTCATCGGTCCTGACGAGATCGACAAGCTGCGCGAACCCGCGAAGCGGCTAGCGGCGTGGCGACGGCTGATCACCGACACCGTCGAGTCGGTTACCGTCGCGCCGGCGATGACCGCCGATGGGCGCCCGAGTCGCCTCTGGGACCCTCGCCGGATCGACATCAGGTTCCTCGGCCAGGATCCGTAAGGAAGCCGCCCGCAGCGACTTCTCGCGCGTCCGTCGACACCCTCGGGTCGAACGATTCGCACACCTCTGCCGACGGTCGCGGGGTCGGACATCGTCGTCGGGCGCGACCCCGCAACCGAACGAGAAGCAGCAGAGCGAGATTGGCGTCGTCGGCCGTGCGAGATTCGTCCGTCGGGGAGGCGCGACGCCGCGAATCCGCGGTCGTCTGTCAGCAGCCGCCGGTTGTGGGGAGCACACAGTTCGGTGCTCGCCGGCGGTCACGGCCACGGGGGGTCGGCGCGACTATCGGAACCGTGGCAAAGCGCAACCTGGCGCCGGCGCCGCCGGAGTGCTGGATCGTCGCCAATGCACTCGCAAGCCCGGAGGTCTCCGCCGGGGTGGAAGCGATCGTCCGGTTCAGTGACTGCTAGCAGACCGAAACCGCCCACCCTGCGGGGTGCGGACCGGACTGCCCCGTCACGCCTTAACTTAAGCGGCCACGGCGGTGGCACCGCCGCTTTCGATCTAAGCGTCAGTCAGACCGCCGACTAGTTCACATGCCACGAGCGCCTCGCCGTCCGAGAGCAGGTTCCACTGACACCAGTCGAGGCTCCCTGATGGAATCTTCACGCCTCGTCCTTCGGAGCCTGATCGGGCAGCCGAACCGTGCCATCGGCCTCGGCGGTGGCTTCCATCTGCCGTCATCTATCAACATCCTCATCCAGCAGCTCAACGCAGATGGTCTGAGTGGCCACGGCTGGAACCGTGTCGGCCGGCTGCTGGCGCTCGACCATTCCGGGAGGCTTCAGGGCCAGGTGTTGAGACGGTTGCCTGACCCGATCTTCGCGTGGTAGGGTCGTCGAACGTCAGGCGGCTGGGAGCGCTACCAAAAGGATCGGGGGCGCGATGTTTTGGCTTGGGTCACGGGGGGGCGGTGAGTCGGGGCCTGTTGGCCGTTCCAACGGATGCGGTGTCCCGGGCGGTGGGACCTGGCGCCGTGGGAAGGGTGTGGCGGTGAAAGCTGGCCGGCTCCTTTTGCTGGCCGCGGCGCTCGTAGCGACGGCGGCCTGGCTGTCCGTGGGATCCGCCAACGCGGGCCGTGCGCGAGCGTCCGGGCAAGTGGTCTTCTACGCGGACGTCGCGAACCTCGTCCCCGGGACTCCATTTTTGACGAACGTTCCGCGCGTGCGTCCGAAGATGGTCCTGTTGATCGAGGATGGCTCCGCGGTCCTTGAGAAGCTCCACTGGTCGAGCTGGGGCGGCACTGTCGCCCGCGCGACGGGCATCTTGAGCGCATCGAACTGCGTGCCCGACTGCGCACAGGGCAAGCGGACGACCGACCGCGCTCAGTTCGTGGTCTCGCAGCGGAGACACTTGTTCGGCCGCACCGTCTATAGCTGCTACCAGCTGACCGATCCGACAGCGCCGCAGACCTACGACGCCTGCCTCAAGCACGCCCACGGAAACCCGTACTTCTTCTCGCCCGTGGCCGAGCGGGGTCGAATTGAGCATGAGAGCTGATCGTCAGCATCGGCGGTGGGCAAGCGCGTGTAGCGGGGTTCCCGGCGTCGCTGGCCGCGTACACGTATCTCTCCGCCACGCCGGGGAGCCCCAATGTCCGTCACCAAGCCTTGGCGTGGGCCGACTCGATGCACAGAGCCAGTTTGAGACTGACGATTCACCTGAGTTGATGTGAACATGCGCCCGGAGATGCAGACCGCATGAGGCGCTTGCTTGGTGTTGCGGTGATGATCGAGTTGCTCGTGCTGGTGTCCGCGGTGTCGTCGCCTGCGGCGGCCAGCCAATCGACGTGGTCCAGCGTCGCACGGCGGGCAGCGTTTCCCGTCTATCGACCGCTCGACAGCCTCGGCCTCAGATTCAATGCGGTGGGACTCGCCCGCGGAGCGCCGGGAATCCCGGCGGCCGACACGGGTTGGTCGCGGCCAGTTGCGGGGGGGTCTTCGGTCAGGGAGAGGTCCGGACTTCGTGATCCTCGAGCCGTGCGACAGCATCAGATGCGGCCAGCCTGGAGAAGCGACGCAGGTCGCCACGGCCCTTGTCAATGGAGTCAAGGTGCCGGTGCAAGTCCAGTGCGCGACTTTTCCCAAATGCACGATCCAAGACGGGGAGACGAAGGGCGAGTTCCTGCTTTTCGTGCCGGAGCGCGCAGCGAAGCACTACGCAATCCAACTGGACAGCGCCCGCGTCTCCCTGAGTGCCTTTCTGAAAGTCGCCCGGAGCTTCACGAGGGTGCGGTAGATCACGAGGGGAGCCGAACAGCCGATCCGGCATCACCTCCAACGTAGATCTCGCCGGAAGCGTTGGCTCCTCGGCGCCCCAGCCGACCCAGGACAATCCGCCTGAGGACGAATATCACGACTACCACCCGCCGACCCGCCGAGAAGCAGGAACACCGCCACCACCCGCACGACGATCCCGAAAGGACGGCCAGGGGCTACCCACCACGGCGTCGCGCCAAGCGGTGTTCGCCGTTCGAGCTGGTTCCGTAAACATCGCGACCGTCACAATCGCGAGCGGCATGAATGCTGCTTGACCTAGTCCAACCTTTCCGAGCGCGCTAAAGAAGCAAATAGCCAAGTCGGAGATTATGTGAGTCCATCTAAGGGTCGCCCGGACCTAGCTGTCCGAGGATCAGGTCTACACAGTCGCCCACGCGCCCAGCGAAATCGGCGATGTCCTCCGCAAAGTGGTCAAAGTACCGCAGGAACTGTGCGCGATACCTAGGTTGAAGACTGGTATCAACCAAAATCCCAAAAGCGATGACGGCCGCGATAACCGCGCCGGCCTCCTTGTACTTAGCCAGCCTCTTCGCAAGGCTGGCGACGAGCGACAGGTACTTTGCCTTGCCGGGAAGCTCCGCGAGATAATTTTGAGGATCACGAGATCGTTGTAGGCCTTATAGAACTGCTTCTTTAAACCTCTCACAGTGCGCAAGTCGAAGGTGCCGCGAAGCGTCTTGATGCCCTTGAGCAGCCCAAGGCGACGAGCGCCGATTAAACGTGAGAGCGACGCAAGCAGCTGTGCTCTTAAGCGCCGCTAGCCTCTTCGCGTAGCACGTCACTCTCTGCACGATCGATGTCCCGCAGGTGGGCACGCTGGGGTGATGGCGATGGCCGTGCCGTAGTCAGGGGCCGCCGCAACCTGTGTTCGTGGCTGTCGAGATCGCCACCAGGTCGTGATCGCCGGGATTGAGCGCGTAGACCATTCCGCCGGTGCTGGTCACTGCGACACCGGTCAGAGCGGCGAATTCATCACCAACTGGGACGGTGTCGACGATCTTGTCGTTGGCGAGATTGACCACACTCACGGCTTCCCTGGCGAAGGGGTAGGAGCCGGAGCCTGAGACGTAAGCGTAACGACCGTCCGGGGTGATCACGACATTGCCTGGCTCGATGGTGCCGTCAAAGATTTGGTCCCACTCCACGGGGAGGGTTGTGGAAATCCTGTTGTTTGACGTGTTGAGCACGACCAAGCCTTTCTGGGCCGTGAGGTACGCACTCTTGCCGTTCGGTGCTATGGCGACATCCTCTGGCTCGAGCAGGGGTCCCCCGGCGGACGGGATGGCGGCGCGGACGGTGTCGGTCGCAAGGTTGATGACATTAGCGCAATGAGATCGTCTTCGCTCGTAACGTAAGCGGTTTTTCCGTCAGGCGTTACCGCTATGGCGGTTGGGGTGTCGCCGATGGGAACGGTCGCAGTAATCGGCGAGTCGACGTATTGATTGACCTGAAAGCGGCATCGTAACCTGCGTCGGGATTCACGAACTCAGCGCTGGTGTCCACTTGTCTGCGACGTACGCATACTTACCATTGGTCGACGCCACCGCGTCAGGCACCCGGTCAGGTGACTGTTGGCGACCGGCGTATCGGTGGCCGTGCTGATGACATACATCCGCCCCCGGGGTAGCCACGGGGCGTGAAGGTCCGGGACCCAATGTACGCCTCCGCCCCGTCGGGTGTGATCGCGACCGACCAGGAGCCTCCGGGCAGCGGCAATCGCTTCACAACGCTGTCTGTGGAGGTATCTAGACCGAGAGCGGAGCCATCGACGATGTAGGCAACGGCGCGGCGGCCGCACGGGCGATCGCCGGCACGCCGACAAGGAGTTGGAACAGGAAAAAGGGCGGCGAGAATGGCCACACGCCCCAAACGCTCGCGCGCCGCCGTGCGGAGACTACCATGTACGCGCTTCTGCTCGTCGGCCGCGTCGCCCTTGGCCCGCCTGAGCCGCGTGCAAGTCGGCACTATCCAGGGAAAACCGATCATCGCGCCTTGTGCTCTCAATCTGTATTAGCTGCTGGTCGAACGGGCGCAAGCCTCTGGTCGCCGTCGACACCGTGAGCTCTCCACGACTCGTCACCTTCTCCTAGGGAACGAGGTCCCAGTAGCCGCCGAGATCTCTGAGGCAGCCGCGCAGACTAGTTGCCGGGGCGGGGACCGTGAGCTAGCAGCTGTACAACTCGTGGCCGTGGAACTGTCTGGGGTTCGACAGAGAGATTTTGCCCGCTCGCTATGCGCTTTTCCCGCCTCGCTCGGGTTACCGTTGCTCGCGCCGCTGATTCGTTACCGTGGGCAACGCTTGAGCCCCAGCCAGTCCACCGCAGATGGTCGATGGACCACGAGCCGTCCGCGAACAAGTAGATCAGTGAGGGGCGAACAACCTCGGCCTGCGTGGAGAACTCGCCAGGCCCCCTGATGCTCGCAGCGACGTCACGCCAAAAGTAGATCTGCTTCGTCTTTGGCCTCGTGGTCGCACCGGCGACTTGTACACGCCGAAGCTGGCGTTCTTGCGGTCACCCCCCAGGTAGTACCGTTGGTCGCTGCAAAGCGGGGATCGTGGCAGAGCACGTCCAGCCACCCCGGAACGTGACCTCGCTACAGATCTCGGTCGGGCAGCGTCCCTGTGCGATGGCCCGTGCGTATGCTCGCATCGTGCGATGAGCCTCGGGGCAGGTGACGTGCCCATGTAGCACGAACCGCACGGTCACCTTGCCAAACCCTCGGTTAACAGTTTCGGTGGAACAGGCACTGGCAATCGAAGGCTGACCGATCGCCGGCGCATTCGTAGCGACTACCAGCACGGCGATGGCGGCAACGGCACCGACCATCGCCGTCGAGCGCCCGAGGAAGAACATTCTCATGAAGCCTCCATGTAGTCTCGGACAAGCACCCAGCAGCTCACGAGAGGACCCGGTTCCGACGGTAGTCCGCCCAGGCGATCGCACCACTTCGTCACTTTGCAGCGGTAAGGGCCTGCTCGGACGAAACGAGGCGTCGAACTTGAGGCTGCCGCTGTAGGCCGCGCGCCTACCCCTGCGCAGACAAGCCCGCGCGGCCGCTCGCTGTGAGGAAGGTAAGGGTCCCAAGCGACTCACCCCAAGACGCTTCCGCTCGCGTCGTGAGAAACCGAGCCTAAACCGCGTGCGTCCGTAGTCAATGGCCGAGCCGAGTGCCGTGAACGCTCCAGGAGACTGCGGCCCAGCGCCGATCCCGGGCTGCCTACGCCGATACCCAGACCCCAGCTCCCGAAGGCCAGCGGACGCCCGCTTCCGCGGCTCAGCCAGACCCCGCCGCCGAAACACGGCGCAACTGCGGGAGCGAACGCGGATCGTGATCGGTGTCCGGATCCGGGGCGGGGGCAACTGCAGGCTCCAGCGGCTGGTCTGCGGCCAACCAGGCCGACACCCCGTCTCGCCCTGGCGCTGGTCCGGCCGCAACTGGGGCGAGCTTCCCCGCTCCCATGCCGCCGAGGCCCCATGCGGTTTGCGGCCCGGCCGGGGGTGCTGAGCAGCGCGGGGTCCGCTCTGGCAGTACCTCGGCTGCGTCCGCGACGCCAACCATGCGGCCCCGGCGGCGCTTGCTGACCGTCTGCCCCGCGCGGGAAGCAAGCGAACCCGCGGTCGCTTTCCGTGACCTAGGACCCGCCCGCCTAGCTCGGTGCGCGCCCCCGCTGCGGCGGACCACGAGTTGCGGGTCGTCCGGTCGGCCACGTGAGGGGGACTGCTCCATCGGTGACGGAGCAGTCACGTCGCCGCCATAGCCACGCTGCTGCAACCGGACGTGCGACGCGAGGTCGCACGCTACGAGTGAACTACCGAACTGGAGGATCAACCTGATGTGATGTTGAGCGAGTAGTTCCAGGTCCGTGCTCGATGGCCTGTCCCCACCTCGGCGTTCGTCGTCCGGCTCCTGGTCGGCGGGGTGCGAAGCTCGGGGGAAAGTCCAAGCGGCGGCCCGTTCCATCCGGGCGGCCGCGGGCGAGGGGAAGACCGGATGGGTGAATTGCTTGGACCCTCGTTGATGCATCGTCAAGCGGAGCCTCGCAAGGTGGGATGTTGGAGCGGGGTTGAAGGACTAGCCGCGGTAGAGCGCCAGGCGCCGGCTGGGCAGTCCGCCCGGTCCGGGATGAGCACCGTCGTCCTCGGGGTATAGGGGGCGCCCACCCCGGTCATAGCTCGTGCGTGCGGAACGCGGTAACCCCGTCTGGGTCCGGCCGTCTTGGCCGGTAAGCCGACCGTGAGGAGGGCCCAACTCCCCGGCGGGAACAGGATGGCCGAGAAGCGAATGCCGGTGGCCGAAAGGCGACGGGAAACCGCGAGAGCAGGACCAGCCCTCCAGTTGGTCGTCGTGGATAACCGGCCGGATAGGGACCCTGGTGGCCCGGCCCGAAAGGGCGCTGACGCGGTCAGGTGAGCCTGTGAGGAGAAAGATGACCGAAGCCCCGGAACCCGAGGACAAGTTGGACGCCGCGACGAACGTCGTGGTGAACGGACCAGAGGACGCGCCCTTTGACTGGCACGCCATCGATTGGCGGCGGGTTGAGGGTGATGTACGGCGGCTGCGGCAGCGGATCTTCACGGCGTCGCGGGCGGGGGACCTGAAGAGGGTCCGCAGTCTGCAGAAGTTGATGTTGCGCTCGCGCGCGAACACGCTCCTGAGCGTGCGGCGCGTGACCGAGCGCAACGCCGGCGGTCTGACGGCGGGCGTGGACGGCGAGGTGGTGCTCACCCCAGAGGCCAAAGCAAGGCTGGCCGACAGAGTGCATCAGAACGCCGAGTCGTTCAAGGCCATGCCGGTCAGGCGGGTGTACATCCCCAAGCCAGGGAGCCGCAAGCGCCGACCATTAGGAATTCCTGTGGTCGTTGATCGCGTGCAACAAGCGCGGGTGCTCAGCGCGCTAGAGCCCGAGTGGGAGGCGCGGTTCGAGCCGAGGTCCTATGGGTTTCGGCCGGGTCGCGGCTGCCATGACGCGATCCAGGCGATCTACGAGGTCGCCAAGGGCAAGCGCCCGAAGCGACAGTGGGTTCTGGACGCGGATTTGGCCGGGGCGTTTGACCGCATCGCCCACGACCACATTCTGGCCATGCTCGGCTCGTTCCCCGCCCGGGGGATGATCCGGCAGTGGTTGAACGCGGGCGTGGTCGAGCAAGGCCGGCTGTATCGCACCGAGGAGGGAACTCCCCAAGGCGGTGTGGTCAGCCCTGTGCTGTTGAACGTCGCTCTGCACGGGATGGAGACGGCCGCCGGAGTCCGCTACCACACGACCGGCGTCGATGCCGGGAGGGTGGCGGTGGGCTCCCCGACTGTGATCAGGTACGCCGATGATCTCGTCGCGCTCTGCCATACAAGGCAGGAAGCGCTCGAGGTCAAGGCGCGGCTGGCCGCGTGGCTGGCGCCGAGAGGGCTGGCTCTCAACGAGGACAAGACGCGCGTCGTCACCCTTGATGAGGGCTTCGACTTTCTCGGGTTCAACGTCGCGCTACGCCACCAAGCCACTGATCAAGCCGAGCCAGGCGGCCGTCAGACGGATCCGGGAGAGACTCCGCACCGAGCTGCGGTCCCTGCGCGGGACCAACGCTCGGGTGGTGATCAAACGGCTCAACCCGATCATTCGGGGGTGGGCCGCCTACTACCGGACGCAGGTATCCGCCGAGATCTTCGGCAAGCTGGACCACTACCTGTGGCGGCTCACCGACAAGTGGGCCACCTTCAGCCACGCGAACAAACCGACATCCTGGGTCGTTCACCAGTATTTCGGCAAGTTCAACAAGGCCAGGCAGGACCGGTGGGGGTTCGGCGACCGCACAAGCGGCGCGTTCATGCACAAGTTCGCCTGGACCAACATCGTCCGGCACCAGACCGTCAGGCAAGGGGCGTCACCCGACGACCCCGCGCTTGCCGAGTACTGGGCCCGGCGACGGCACAAGACGCCCCTGCCGATCAACCACACCGCCCAGCGACTCCACCGAGTCCAAGACGGTCACTGCGCGATCTGCCAGAGCACGCTGAACGCCGACGAGGACCGGCCACAACCCCGCACGAGTGGGAACACTGGCTGGCGACCACCCGCAAGACGATCGACGTCGTGTGGGACCACAGCACGCCGGACAAGGCTGAACCCCGTCTCATACACCTCCGCTGCCACCACGGCCGCGGCCCGGCACTTCTGCCCACCCAACCGCCATCAGGGCTTGCTCGAGCCGGACGCCGGGAGACTGGCAAGTCCGGTTCCTAGGGGGGCCCGGCGTCGCAAGGCGCCGGGCCTACCCGACAGCTAGGGTCACGCGACCACGGCGTCTCGTGGTGGCTGGTTCGTTCGCCAAGGCGATCATGCGCTAGATGCGAGCACGAGGGCGATTGCGATCGCTCGGCACAGTCGCAGCCTTCGCGTCGAACGGTCGAGGAACAGCGCGACGAGCCGGATCTCGTTAGAGGTCGCGCCGGCGGAAGCGCTCGAAGCGGTCCTTGAGCTCCTCACAGATCCGCGGCGCCGTCGAGCGCGACAGCTTCCTCAGCCCGGCCTGCTCGCACAACGACTCGACATCGCGCATCGACAGCCCGCGCACGAACGCGCCGATCACCAATGCCTTCAACGGCTCGGTCCGCAACAGCTTCGGCGTTCTGGGGAACAACTTGGAGGCGAACGTCTCCGCCGCCTGGCGGACCTGCGGGATCTCGACCTGGAGCTCGCCCTCCCCGGTCTTGGATCCGCCGCGGGCGGAACCCGTTGCGCAGCCCGCTCTCCTCACCGGCCCGCTCGCGCTGCTCGTGCGCCCGACGCTCATAGCGAGCCCGACCAAGCCAGGCGTCGAATTCCTCCTCCACCGCCCGCTGAATGATCAACCGGGCGCCCAGCCGGGCGAGCTCTGACAGCGTCTCGCGCGGGTTCTCCCCGACCCCGACCGACAACATGTGCTCGATCCGAGCTTCAATCTCTGCCGACGGCGGTACGGTACGTCGCACGGCGTAGGCCTCCTTCATCGTCTTGCAGGACTTGAGGGAACCTACGCCGTCGCTCTGACGGCACCGGCGCTATTTACAGCGCCCTTGAGACGCGACCCCCCGAGGGTCACGGGCGGCTGCTTCCAGGGCGCGCGCGTCAATCAGCGCTGGCGAGCGCTTTCGTCCCGGTACCGGCCGCCCGTCTGCTACTGCCTTGGCGACATCTGGATCACGCCAGTCGAGGGCGTCGGGCGAGCGCATCGCCCCACGAACGCGATCGTCAGGCCGGCGCGAGGCAGTGCAGGCTTCCACTTCGATGAGTTCGTTAGCCGAGGCTCGGCTAGCATCGCCGATCGTGGACTGCTGCTTCGCCGGGGTCGTGGGCGTCTGGAACGTCGCCGGCGGGAGGGTCCTGCGCGTGCCCAGCAGCGACGAGCGGCCTTCCGCACCTCCACGACGTCGAGCCCGCCACCGATCAGCCTTGGCCCAGCGCAGTACCGAGCGCTGCTCGTCGTTCACGAGCCCGACCGTGCTCTGCCGGCCGACTGCGCGACGGCGCGCCCCTGGAACGGCATCGCCGGTTGCTCCCGCGGTCAGCTCCTCCAAGGCTCTGGGTCGTGGCCGACGGCGCCCGGGTGAACGGAGGCGGGTGGTTCGAACGGACCAAGCCTGGATTGCTCGAACCCCCAAGAAAGGTTCGATCGAACCATTTACAGCCCCGCCCGGACCGGGTGTATGCTCACAAACCACGGGTCGCTTGCTTCGGGGCAAGGCGCGCCCGTCCTCCAGAGAATCGAGTGCGAGATGGCACCGGGAATGTTTGAGCAGCAGACGTGGCCGCGTCGGGTCGCGCGCGGGGTGATGCTCGCGGCTTCGGGACTCGCTACGGTCCGTCAGCAAAAGGGGGTCGCCGCGGGCGATGCCCAAGACCGGTCGAGGGCGCCTCGCGATCACCTGACCGCGGTCATCGCTCGGCGGGACCCGATCCGAGTGGGGACTGCTCGGGAAGTACGCGCACGAGGACGCTGGGTGAACGGCGAGGTCCTCGCGATGCCCGGCAGATTGTCTTGCGAATCGGCCGCTCACGGACCGGCAGCGGGCTGAACGCGGCCGCGGCGACAGTGCGATCGTCAGATCAGGGCAAGGCGGTGGTGATGAGAATCGTTCGAATCGCTAGGACGTTCGCCGTGATGGCTGCTCTTGGGCTGGCGATCGGCGTGTGTTCGGCGTCAGCGGCAGCCGTCGTCAAAACGATCAAGGTCGGCAGCCACCCCGTGGGCGTGTCGTCGGATGGCACCCACGTCTGGGTCACGAACTACGACGACGGTACGGTCAGTGAGATCGACGCGTCGACCGGCACGGTCGTCAAAACGATCAACGTCGGCAGCAGGCCCCCAGGGGTGTCGTCGGATGGCACCCACGTCTGGGTCACGAACGCCGGCGGCGGCTTGAGCGGCGGTACGGTCAGTGAGGTCGACGCGTCGACCGGCACGGTCGCCAACACGATCCCGGTCGGCAGCGCACCCGATGGGGTGTCGTCGGATGGCACCCACGTCTGGGTCACGAACGCCGGCGGCGGCACGGTCAGTGAGATCGACGCGTCGACCGGCACGGTCGTCAACACGATCCCGGTCGGCTACGCCCCCCAGGGGGTGTCGTCGGATGGCACCCACGTCTGGGTTGTGAACGCCAGCGGCGGTACGGTCAGTGAGATCGACGCGTCGACCGGCAAGGTCGTCAACACGATCAAGGTCGGCAGCAGGCCCGGGCCCTCAGGGGTGTCGTCGGATGGCACCCACGTCTGGGTCACGAATTATAACTGTTCCGGCTGCGTTGGCACGGTCAGTGAGATCAAAGCGTCGACCGGCAGGGTCGTCAAAACGATCAAGGTCGGCCGCGACGTTGGGAGCGTGTCGTCGGATGGCACCCACGTGTGGGTCACGAATTTCAAGGGCGGCACGGTCAGTGAGATCGATGCGTCGACCGGCACGGTCGTCAACACGATCAAGGTCGGCCGCGGCCCCGACGGCGTGTCGTCGGATGGCACCCACGTGTGGGTCACGAACAACAACGGCGCTACGGTCAGTGAGATACAGATCAGCAAGGTCGCTCCCGTCGCGCGGCCGTGCGCGTCCCGACAACTCCTGATCTCGCTGGGGCCGGAGAGTGCCGCGAGCGGGCACTTGGCGATACCGATTCGTTTCCACGACAGAGGGGGGACGTGCAGTCTGCGCGGCTATCCCCGCGTCGATGGCCTATCGGCAAGCGGCCGAGTCGTCGTCCGCGCCAAGCCCGCTCTCACTGGGTTTTTCGGCTCCTGGAGCATCGCGACGATTACCCTCAAGAACGGGCAGACTGCTTCAGCATTGCTGCAAGGGGTCGACGCCGCCTTTTTCGCCCACCCGCCTCCCTCCTCCCGCAGGCTTCGCGTCACGCCGCCAAATGCCTCACAGAGCGTCCGGCTGCGCGCGCCCTACCCGTTTGCCGACCTAACCATTCATCCCGTTGTCACAGGACGGAACGGCGGTGGCAGATACACCGCCGGCGCCGCCGCCGCGCATCAGATCTCGGCCTACCCCGAGATTCCCTTCCCGCTCTCCGGAGTCGGGAATGTGTGGCACGGGAAGCCTCAGGTCAAGCCGTCGACCTGGCTGATGTTCGCCGACGGCTCCTGGGCGCTCGAGAAGCTGAAGTGGACCGGCTGGGGCACGAAGGTCGCCCATGCCACCGGCATCAGCAGCGCCAGCAACGGCATTCCCAACCAGGCGCAGGGCAAGCGCATCAAGAAAAAGGCGAAGGTGACCCTATGGAATCCCGGAAAGGTCCTGGGGCACAGGGTCTACCGCTGCTTTGCGCTCACCCTACCGAAGCAGGCGTACAGCATGATCCTCTGCCTGAAGAACAGCCACGGCTGGAATTACTTGCCCACCAACGCGATGCCACCCGGCACGTCAACCACCACCGTCGCGCCAGCCTCACGATGGACGATCCAGGCGAGTTCCGGTCCCAGCGGAATTCCGGATCCGGCGCTTAGCGCGGTGTCGTGCGTGTCCGCGATCTTCTGTTCAGCGGCCGGTTCGAACGCGGACTACTACGCGCAGTCAGCGACCTTTACCGCGTTCAGCGATACGTGGGGCGGCGCTTCCTGGTCCGCTGGGACAATCGCTGCCGGCCAGGCCCTCAACGGTCTCTCCTGCGCCTCCGACACGTTCTGTGTCGCGGTTGGTAACACGATGTCGACCGGCGCCACCACGCATTCCGCCGTCGCCTCGACGTGGGACGGGACCGCATGGACCCCGTCCAACCTGCCAAAGCTGTCGGGCAACAGCGTTCTGAACGGCGTGGCGTGCGTCTCCACCAACTTCTGCATTGCCGTGGGCGAGCACGGCAAGAGCACGTATCCGCAGGCTGCCTGGACGCAGCCGCTGACGGAGGTGTGGAACGGGAGCGCCTGGAGCATTGTCAAGACGCCGTCGCTCGGCGGCCGCGGCGGCCAGTTGGCGGCCGTCACCTGCCTCACGGCCAGCTGGTGCATGGTCCTCGGTGAGTACTACAAGGGACACCTGGGTCCGTACCCGGACATACCGAGAGACCAGTGGGTGGCCGAGATCTGGAACGGAAGGAGATGGACCGTCCAGCACCCGGCGGCGATCAACAACCAGCCGAGGCTGGGGCCTGACCCGTGGAACTTTGTCACCGGCGTGGAGTGCACCTCGCGGAGATCGTGCATCGGGATCGGGTACATACCGATCACGCAGGGCGACGCGTCGCCGACTCCTTTTGCCGTTCGCTGGAACGGGCACAGCTGGTCGCCGTCCCGCAATGGCCTTCCGCGCTTCGCGCGGCTCAATGGCGTGTCGTGCGTGGACGCCCGCAGTTGCTTCGCTGCAGGACAGCTCTACAGCAACGTCAGCGGCTCGCAGTCGCGCACCGCGCCGCTGATCATCCGCTGGAACGGATCTCGCTGGACGCGCGCGTCGATCCCGCGCACGCCCGCACAGAGCAATGCCCCGCTGCAGCACGGTGCGCTGAACGCCATTGCGTGCGCCCCGCACGGGGCCTGCGTGGCGGTGGGCTCGCAGCCACACGGTCAGGCTACGACGACGCTCATCGAGAGCAACCACTCGTAGTCTCGATCATCGCGGCACTGTGGACCGGGGATCGGAGCCTCGCTATCCGGGGGCGCGGCCGAGTCCTGGCGGCGAGCGGCACGCGACGACGAAAACAGGTCTCGACCGGGAGGGCGTCGCCGGTCTGCAAATCGCCACAGGCGCGCACGCTGCGTATCGGCCACGGGCCAGTCCGACAGGCTCGAGGCGCTTGCTCGAATTTCTGAACTTGCAAGCGCCGAAGCAGTCACGGTGCTGCCAGACCGGCGCTGCCGGTCCAGGCGTAACGGGGCCGTGCGTTCTCGCTGTCGCGCGTGGCTGCTTTATCGCCGCACCGATAGCGACACCTGGCGCGGTGACCGGCATCGGTGATCGGATCAATACTCACGTTCGTATAAGTCGGCGGTAACCACGCTGGCCGGCGATCGGCTGGACGCCGCTGGTGCTGTGTAATACGCAGAAGCGCTTGAACGGTCCTCTGCACAGACGGCGATGGATGCCCATGCGTTCAGGCGCCGCCGAAGGCGTCGGCGACGCCCGCCGCCCAGCTCCCGTACAGATCGATCACGGTGGACGGCGCGGGCCATTCTCCGGCCTGTAGTCGTTTGAGCGCTTCGCCGCCGCGCCGGCGTGCGTGGGTGCGCGACCAGTCGTAGGAGGACGGCGCAGCCCCGTAGCGCGCTCGCCAGGCGCGCATCGCCTCACGGCTCCGCTCTCGGGTCCATTGCCGCTCGATCGCCCCGGGACGGCAGCGCTTGCAATAGGCGTACGCGTCGCCCTTGCCGTTGCGCGCGCTGGTCGGCGCGCCGCAGCCCCGGCAGACGCCCCGGTAGCGCGCCTTGACCTCGCGCGCCTTTTCGCCGATCGTAGAGATAGGCCTTCACGGTGCCCTCTGCGCGCCCCAGCCGGCGAGCGATCTCGGCGATCGTTAGGCCCTCCTGGTCGCGGTAGTGGCGCGCGACTTGCGCGGCGCGGCGTCGCTCGCTAACGCGGTCTGTCATGAGCATCTGGATCTTTTGTTACGCTCAGACGGGTCGTGAAGTAGGCTTTGATCGTGGCCGCCGAGCGACCGAGCCGATCGGCGATCTGGGTGATCGACAACCCCTCGGCCTCGCGATTGCCGCGCCAGCGCGACGGCGCGGCAGCGCTCGACCACCCGGTCATACGAGGCCGAGGCGCCGGACGGCATGCCGTGGAGGTATCGCTCGGACCCGCTCCGGCCCCGTCCTGTCGCAGCAGAAGGCCAGCTACCGGGTGAATGCCGACGGTGGACGGCGGTGTCGCCGACGGTTCCGCCTGCTCAGGTAGCGGCTTTGTCGCGGAAATGCTCAGGTAGCGGCTTTGTCGCGGAAATGCTTCGTCGAGGCCCTCGGTAGCTTCAACGGCGAGCTAGCGCGCCTGCGTGTCGGCGTCGCGGCTCGGCACAGGGAGTCGGTAAGTCGCCCAGGCCATGCTGCACGCCTCTACGGATAGGATGTGCCCGCGACCACCCCGCGTGCTCAACCCGCTCGACCAGCAGCTCCCGTCCTCTGACGCTGAGCTTGGCGTTACCGTGAAGCTTCATCCGGTGTCCTCCTTGGGACTGAGGTGGCTTGGCAGCTCTCAGCCTCCAAGGAGCACCGGATGGCTAGCTCATCGGCGGAACAACCTGCTCAGGATCTACAGCTAGCCGTTGATGCCCGCTTACGGTCAGGTCGCAGAGATCGTCGACCCGAGCGGGCTCCCCAAGCTCGTGCGCGACTACGTCGACCGCGTCCTGCCCAGCGACGCGCAGACCCGGCGCACGGTGAGGGTCGAACAGATCGGCGAGATGGTGCTCAAGCCGAGGGCGAAACCGCGCGCCTTCACCGCGACCGAGGAGTTCGCGATCGATCGCGTCGCGTTCGCCTGGAACGCTCGCCTCCCGATAGCCGGTCCTCTCGGGCTGCGCGTGACCGACCGCTACGACGGCCGCGACGGGCGGCTCGAGGTGCGTCTGCTGGGACTGCCGCTTCAGCGCAAGCACGGCACGGAGCTGGCTCGGGGCGAGGCGTTTCGCTATCTCGCGGAGATCGCCTGGGTGCCATCGGCGTGTCGTGCCTCACGCTCCCAGAGGCGCCGACGATGCTCGGCGCGAGCTTCTAGCCGTTGAGCGCGCGTCACGGGTACGGCGAACAGGACCGACGCGGCCGACGCGGCTATCCGTGGCCGACTCGCTCGAGCGCCGCGGTGGTAGTACCGGCGACTCCGAGAGCGCCGAGTCGGGGATCACGTACCACGACGCGGTCTGCGGCCGCCGGGCGCGTACAACCCGACGGCCGGGTCTGAGCCCTCCGTCGCCGGGGATCGGGGCGCACTTGATCTCGCCACCGGCCGCTACTACCTCGGCGTCGAGCTGTTCGAGGGACGCCCCTTCGATCGCCTTACGCAAGCGATTCGAGTATCCGGGCGGCGCCGTCTCGACCAGGCTGGCGACGGGGAGCCGGTGAAGGTTCATCTTGCGCAGCCTAATCGAGCGGCTCTCCGGTCGTCATTGCCGCGGATCTCGCGCGGCAGCGGACAGCACGCGGCCGGCGTTGCCCGCTCGGGCGAGGCGACCTCGCCCGGAAGCGCCCGGCAGCGCTGAGGATCCGCGGGGCCATGAGCGCACACCGATGAGGCGTCCGCTCGGTCCGAGCGGCTCGTCATCGGCTGGCCGACCGACCGACCGCCCCGCCGCTACCGTGCCGCACATGGGATCTGTCCCGCCAAATCAATTCGCGAAGCTCGCCCGCCAGGGCTTCTTCGCCAACTACTCGGTGATGGCTCAATACGGCAACACCATGCTCCATGTGCAGAGCTTCCATCCGCGCCTTCATCACTGTCACAGCCGACGGGCTGATGTCGATGCCCTACCCACACCTCGCATTGGCACAAAACCAAGGCCCCGCATCCGTGATGCAGGGCCTCGGAGCGCGACTGGGTCGGACTCCGACTTCAGCCGCGTGGCGACGCCGACCGCCCTGTTCATCTCGACGCAACAACTGTTCCCGGCCTCGGCGAACATCGAGGGTAGAAGCCGCCCTTGCACAGGGCCGTGCCTCGGCGCCGATGCGGGTGTTGAGCGTCTGGCCGCATCAGCCTCGGATGCATCATCGCCCTTTAGCGCTGGGGGCGGCGGCACGACGCCACCAGGGGCCTGCGCCGGTTGGGGCGCTCAGTCTGAGTGCTGCGTGCCCCGGTCGCGTACGAGGGGGTTGCGGGCGAGCCACCAGCGTGCGTGTCGTATGAGCCGCTGCGGGGGATAGCGGTCGGGGTCGCTGAGCACGAGCCGGGCGTATTCGTCTGAGATCGCGGAGAGGGTGTGGGCGGTGAGTTCCGGGTCGGGCAGCTCCGCGTCGTGCTCGGTGATGGGCTGCACGGCGCGCGAGAGCCGTTGGAGCACCGCGGCCCGCCCTTGGGTGATCTTGGTGTGCAGGGCCGCTGGGGCTCCTTCGGGGGGCATAAGCACGAGTCGCCACGTGGTCGGCGAGCTGCGCACGGCGTTTAGGTAGGCGTCGAGGGCGTTGAGCATCAGCTGTGCGGGATCGCCCTCGCTGAGGTTGGTCAGCGTGGTCTCGGAGACCTGCGCGAGCGCTCGGGAGGTCTCACGCTCGATCACGGCCTCAAGTAGCTCGTGGAGGTCGCGGAAGTGGTTGTAGACGAGCGCCCGGGTGACCCCGGCTCGGGCGGAGACGCCTTCGATCGAGATCGCGTGGAACCCGCCTTCGGCGGCCAGTCGGGCGGTCACGTCGAGCAATTGCTCGCGCCGAGCAGCGGCGCTGCGGCGGGTCGACTTCCTGGGCTGCGCGCTCATGCCTGCATGATGTCACTTGCAACTGACGCTTTTGTAAGTTACGGTGGTGTCAGAACCGCCGGAAGAGAGCGTAGGTACCAAGTTGAGCGAGCCGAGTCGCAACCAAAAGGTGGTCTGCGGATGAAAGCCGTGGTGTGCCGGCAGGCCGAGCTCGAGGTGACGGAGATGCCGGACGTCCAGCCGGGCCACGGCCAGGTTCTGCTCAAGGTGCGGCGCTGCGGGATCTGCGGGTCGGACCTCCACGCTCGCGAGCATTGCGACGAGCTCGCCGACGTGCTGAGCGAGATCGGCTACGGGGACTTCATGCGCTGCGACCAGCGCGTGGTGTTCGGCCACGAGTTCTGCGGCGAGGTGGCCGAGTACGGCCCGGGTTGCCGCAAACGCATCCCCACGGGCTCGCACGTCGTGGCGCTTCCGATGATCAGGCAGGGTGGCAATCCGCACGCGATTGGCCTGTCGGCCAAGGCGCCCGGCGCCTACGCCGAGCAGGTCCTCGTCGAGGAATCGCTGATGCTGCCGGTCCCCAACGAGCTGGCGCCGGACCTGAGCGCGCTGACCGAGCCGATGGCGATCGGCTGGCACGGCGTCAAGCGCAGCGAGATCGGCAAGCGCGATGTGGCGATCGTCATCGGCTGCGGCCCGATCGGCCTCGCCGTCATCTGCGCGCTCAAGGCCCGCGGAGTCCGCACGATCGTGGCCAGCGACTTCTCCCCGGCCAGGCGAGAACTCGCTTCGCGCTGCGGCGCTGAGCTCGTGGTCGATCCGGAGCAGCAGTCGCCGTACGAGGCCAGCGACCGCGGCCACATCACCGCGCTGCCCGCCGCGATCGACCTGCTGATCTCGACGATGGAGAAGCTGCAGCGCCTGCCCGTTCCCTGGCAGCATGTATGGCGCACGATCGACGCGCTGGGCATCAAGCCCAAGCACCCGGTGATCTTCGAGTGCGTCGGGATGCCCGGCGTGCTCGACGGCGTGATCGCCTCGGCGCCGCTGTTCTCACGCGTGATCGGCGTCGGCGTGTGCATGGGAGAGGACCGGATCCGCCCCGCCATGGCGATCAACAAGGAGATCGACCTGCGCTTCGTGGTCGGCTACACGCCGCTCGAGTTCCGCGACACGCTGCACATGCTGGCCGACGGCAAGCTCGACGCCAGGCCGCTCCTGACCGGCCTGGTCGGACTCGACGGGGTCGCGAGCGCGTTCGACGCCCTCGCCAAGCCAGAACAGCACGCCAAGATCCTCATCGACCCGCAGAGTCAGGCCCGCGAGCCGGCGCCGCTCCCCTCGCGATGACGCCGGCGCTCACCGCAACCGGCTCCGCAAGGAGACCGGGTAGGACGATCCGCCGGTGGATCAGCGCTATCCGTGTCCGTCGGTCCGGCCGGCGAGACATCGCACACCAACCAACCTGAGGAGCGTCCAGATGGGACACGTTGACGTCAAGCGGCTCGACATCACTGAGACCAACAAGGCCGTGCAGGAGCTCATCGAGGTCACCGAGAACCCGCGCCACCGCTACCTGCTTCAGGCCTATGATCGCCATCGCAACCTCGAGCACGCGGGTCGCTTCGAGGAGATCTTCGCGCCAGAGATGACGGTGAAGCATCCGGTGTACCGCTTCAACATGATCGGCCAGCCGCCGATGAAGCTAGACGGCCGCGAGCAGGTCGAGCCGCTCTATCGCTTCTGGGCGGAGACCAACCAGTCGATCTTCTACAACGAGACCGAAACCGTGGCCGTCGGCGACTTCATGGTCGTGAGCACGATGATCGGCTACCAGCAGACGCTCGGCTCAGCGCTCGCCGCGGCTGGCATCGAGGCCGACGAGGACGCGATGTACCTGCTCAGGGGGCGGGTCGCGATGATCTGGCCCTACGACGAGCGCTGCCGCCTGATCGGCGAGAACGTGTGGGAATACGACGAGACCGAGCACGACCTGATCAAGCTTGCTCCCGACGAGGTCCTGACCACCCAGCAGGCCGCCGAGCTGCTCGAACCCCACATCAGGCCGCTCCCACCCTTTGACGATGGTCTGCTGCCGCGATAGGGGTGATCTCCGCGCCAAAGGCGACCGCAAGCACGCGCTCCATCCTCCCCAGGTCGCGTTGCCGAGCTCGGCGTTTGCCCCCATTGCAAGGGCCAAACCGGTGCCCGTAAGGGGCTGCCAGTTCAGGAGAGAAAGCGGCTCCTGGTGACGCCGCCGACGGTGACCCTGCCGCCGCTTGTCAGCCGGTGTGTGTTGCCGCCAGTCAGCTGCGCAAGGCTCAAGCCGACCTTCCGGTGGCTGGCCGCCGCGACGATCAGATTCCCCCCGTCCTAACGGCTGGGACCACCGCGGTGCTGTTGATCGTTCGTGGCGTCGGCAGCGTTGGGATGGGGTTCCCGTTGAGCGCCTGGGCCCTGCGGCGTTCGACTGCTGGCGGGGTTGCTGGTGATCGCCGACGGCGTCCGCGGCGTTTGACTGCCCGCTGGGCTCCGGCTCGTGCCATTGACTTGGCCGGACCCACTGCGGTTGCCAATCGCGGTGCTGTTGATCGTCTGCGCTGGCCGCGCTGCTTGAGTTGTGGTGGGGTCCCACCCGCTCCCTCGGGCCTGACCTTCCCCCGAGGCCGTTGCCGATCGCCATGCTGTTGATCGTCTCCGCCGTCTATGGTGCTTGGCCAGCGGTGGAGTTCCGCCGCAGCCCCCGGTCTGGACCTGGGCTTGGCCGGCTCCATTGCCGAAGGGCGTGCTGTTGATCGTCTGTGCCGTGGGCAGCGCCGGGCTGCCGGCGGTCACTCCGCACGTGCCTGCGTAGACGCCGGGGGTCGGGAATATGACCCCGAGGGGATTGCCGAAGTATTCGCTCAGGGGCGAGCGTCCTGGGTCGGGGTCCTCGTAGATCTGAACGCCGGGTTCGGTGTTCATGTAGCGCGGTGTGCCGGACCGGTCGGAGTTCTCGCCTCCCGGTCCGCAGGAGCCGGAGCTCGAAGGGGCCTGGTTGTTGCAGTCCTGGGACTCGGAGTTGGCCGACGGGTCCGGCTGGCTGTAGTCGTACACGTTGCCGTTCGACGGCGTTCCGGGATCGCACGGCGCGTTGCCGTTGGCATTCGGGGCATCGCAACCGTAGTACACGGTGTGCTGCTGGGTGGTCGCCTCGGCGCAGATGCCTTCGGTACAGATCACGCCGATGCTGGCGTTGACAGCGCCCTCCGGGTGGGTCGCCGTCGGCCTCTGCCGGGCGTTCTGGGGGGTGAGCGAGACGGTATCCGCCATCCCGTCCGAGGTACCGTTCTCGGCGCCGTTGTCGTTCGGCGTCGTCTGGTCGGTGTAGGGGCCAACGCCGTCGTGCTCGCCGTGGTTCTGGTTGTCATCGCCGCCGAAGTAGACGATCAGCCCGTGCTTCAGGATCGGCTTGGTGGCGACCGCGGTCCCGGTGTGCGGGGTGACCGATGTGTGCCCGACCTGTTTGCTCTCGTAGTCGCACGGGTCGCCGAAGCCCAGCGAGCCGGCGCCGCCCATGGGGATCACGAACCCGGGCAATGGCCCAACCGTGTGATGCACGATCGGACAGGCCATGTTCAAGAACTGGTAGTAGTCGAACGTGGCCGTGAGGCCAAGGCCGTTGGGGTTGTTGCCGCAGCCGTTGCTGGCGTCACCGGCTTTTCCAGGGTCCTCGGGCGCGCTGCCAGCCGGGGCTGGCGCGGAGCCTGTCCCGTCGCTGTTCGCGCCCACACAGCCGGAATGAAGCGAGGCATTCTGGCCGGGAGTGCCGGGGCACTCGATGAACCCGATGCACGGCTCGTTCAGGTAGCCGTTGGGCTCCTGGTTGAACCCCACGTCGAGGTAGTGGGTGTTGGAGGCGCCGCTGGGGTTGCCGTGACCGTCGGTCCCGCCGCTCTCGACCGACAGCTGAATCGTGTGACAGCCCGGATAGGTCTTGTCCTTGGGCGTCATGTTGTCGCCGTAGCCCGGCGGGCAGTTCTGGTTCGCCGCCGAGTAGCCGCCTTCGCTGACCGCCAACGCGGGAGCGGCGCCGAGCGACAACAGGACGACTGAGCTGATGGTGGCCAGCGCAGCCGTTAGGGCTGCATGTCTCATCCTCTTCTCCCCTGCCT
Source organism: uncultured Solirubrobacterales bacterium (assembly GCA_963818675.1). Classification (GTDB taxonomy): domain Bacteria; phylum Actinomycetota; class Thermoleophilia; order Solirubrobacterales; family Solirubrobacteraceae; genus Palsa-465. The sequence continues at coordinate 2,357,302 of CAWFTE010000002.1, read as the reverse complement.
CGTCTCGTTGCTCTCGCTCGAGGGCGCTTCGATCATCTGAGAGCATCACCCGCCGGTGTAGGCGATTACGTATCCCGGGGCGGAGGAATAGGCGAGGCCGCCGGCCGCCACGAACAGGTGATGCTCGGCGATCGCGATGCCCGCGCTGGTGATGTTGGTAACCGGCGCGCCGGCGTCGGCACTCAGGGGCCGGTGCACGAGCGGCTGGCCGCTGGCGGCATTAAACCCATCGAGATTGGCCGAGCCGTCAACGGTCCAGACGACCCCGTCCGCCTCGCTGGTCGACTGGTAGTGCACGCCATCGGCCACCGGGGTCAGCCAGTTCTTGGCGCCGGTGCTGCGGTCAAGCGCATACATCGTCCCGCCGGGAGTTGCGACGCCGTAGATCGAGCGGCCGTCGAACGCTGTCGAGGCGGCATTGCACGGCTGACAGGACGCGCCGACGAGCGCGGACCACACGGGCGCCATCGAGTTCGCGTTGGCGACGTGGTAGACGCCGGACTTCTGCAGGTCACCAACCACCTTGGTCCCGTTGCTCGTCGTGAACAGATTGGCCGAGGCTCCGAAGTCGAGATCGAGCTGACCGCAGACCGGGTCATCGAGCGGATCGGGCGCACTCGCGGACGCCTGGCACGCCGGCGTCTGGCTGAGCTGCTGCAACGCGCTCGTGTATTGGTCGACGTTGCCCGCATAGGAGGCGACAATCTGCCCGAACGTCGTCTGCCTCGACGGGTCGACGTCGATCTTCAGGATCGCGTCCGTCGTCGGATATTGCTTGGTCTTGCTGTTCGGGTTGCCCGCGCCCCAATAGATGTACTTCGTGGCCGGGTCATACGCCGGAGTGCTCCACAGCCCCCCACCCGAGTAGCCCTGCGCCTGCGCAGCAGCGGGGATCGTCGGGGTCGTCTTGACAACCTGGCCCGTCGCAGCGTTGATCAGCGAGAACCCGCCGGTCGCCGTGGAGTCGCCCTCCGGCTCGGAATAGCCAGCCACGATGTACCCGTTGGCGAGGATCGGGCTGGCATTCGTATAGGAGCCCGCCTGGGCGGCCGAGCTCGTGAGAGGCGGTGCGAACGGCGCGCTCTTCCACACCACCGCGCCGGTCGAGCGGTTGAGCGCGATCGCGTACGGAGCCGAGAACTCGTCCACCAAGAACACGACCGACCCGCCGTCGACCGCAGCGGCGCCGACGATCACGCCGCCAGACCCCGGGTTGGGCGCATCCAGCTTGCGCTGCCACACGACGTGTCCCGATCCCGCATCGAGCGCGTACGCGACCCCGCCGGAGGAGCCGATGAACACGCACCCGTCATAGACGACCGGAGTCGTGTTAAACGCAGTCCCATCTCCGGTGGAGCTCGTCGAGAACGACCACCTGGGGGTCAGGGCGCCCACCGCGCTCGGGCCGAACCCGGTCGCGTCCGGCTGCGTGCGCGTATTCGCCGCATCATGGCCATACGCCGGCCACTCGCCGCCACCCGCCGGAGCTGTCACGCACGGCGCCGCGGCCGAAGCACTCGCCACCGCCACAAGACACGCGGCCATGAGCGCGCAGCCCAGAACACGAGTACCACGAATCGCTGCCGACATGACAGTTGTCCTCCCGCAAATCCGCGGCCGTCCTGCAAACGACCTAAGTAACGGAGGCGTTACCCGCCAATGACGGGGACGAAACACCACTTGACGGTCCATTGAGCGCCACCCGCCGAAGAAGTAGCGGAACGCCTCCACCCCGTTGGTTCTCGTCGAGGAGCCGGCCGCCATCGCGGTTCACTGCGCGCGGCGGGACCCGACCAGCCGAATGCGATGACCTCAGCGGTACGAGGAGCTGCCTCCGAAGCCGGGGTGGATCGCCATCGCAGCGCGCGTGTCGGTAGTCGTTCTGACCGGCGCCGGCGCGCCGTCCGCGCCCGGCCGGATGGTGTGCTGTGACGTGCCGTTCAGCCGGCGCCGCCGAACGCACCATCGACGACAGCTTGCGCAGCTGGACCGTACGGCGGCACGAACGCCTCGATCACGTCGCCGTCACCCCGGACGAACACCGCGCGCAGATTTGAGAACTCGCGAAAGCCGTCAATGCCGTGGTGGCGCCCGAAGCCGCTGTGCCCGCTGCCGCCGAACGGCAGTGAGGGCAGCGCTCCGTGCACCGCCGCGGCGTTCACGCACGCCCCGCCCGAGGTCGTGCGTCGCAAGATGTCATCGGCCACCTTCTCGTCCTTGGCGAACGCGTACAGCGCGAGTGGCCGTTCGCCGGAGTTGACGCGATCAATCGCCTCATCGAGCCTGTCGTAGGCCTTGACCGGCAAGATGGGGCCGAAGATCTCCTCCTGCATCAGCGCGACATCGTCGGCGGGCTCGATCACGAGCGACAACGGCATCTGCCGAGTCGCGCGATCAGGCTGCGCCCCCTCCTCGAGAGGCCGGACATCGCAGCCTCGCTCGCGCGCGTCGTCCAAGAGCGCCTCGAGGCGCTCCAGGTGGCGGGTCGAGATGATCCCGGTGCAGCCCTCAGACTCCGAGTAGCCCGGCATCGATTCCCGCACGTACTCGACAGCCAGCTGCGCGAACTCCTCGAGCCGCTCGCGCGGGACCAGGCAGTAGTCGACCGAGATGCACATCTGGCCGTTCTTGACGGCCTTAGTCCCCAGCACCTGCTTGATCGATTCGCGATCGATGCTGTCCTCGGTGATGATCGCGGGGCATTTGCCGCCGAGCTCAAGCGTGACCGGAACGAGCTGCTCGGCAGCGGCCTTGGCGATCTCACGCCCAATCGAAGTGCTGCCCGTGTACAGGAGGTGATCCCACCGGACGCGCGCGAACGCGCGCGCCAGCTCCACGCCACCGAGCACGACGTCAACGCGATCACCATCGAAGGTCGCCCGGATCATCTCGCGCAGGAGCTCGCCGCACGCGGGCGCGTACTCCGAAGGCTTGAGCACCACGCGATTGCCCGCGGCCAGCATCTCGACCAGCGGGCCGACCGACAGGTCGAACGGGAAGTTCCAGGGCACGATGTTGCCGATCACGCCCTTCGGCTGCGGCTGGACGAAGGCCCGGCCCGAGCCAAACAGGTTGGGGTCCGTCCATCGGGGCTCCGGCGCCATCCAGGTTGACAGCTGCTCCGCCGCGTAACCGGCGCGACCGGCCGGCCCCAGCACCTCGATCAGGTCGGCAGCCAGCCGCGGGTGAACCCCGAAGTCGCTGCTCATCGCCTCCTCGATCTGTGCACGGTGGCCCAGCAGCATCCCGGCCAGCGCCCCGAGCAGCGCCTGTCGCTCCGCCAAGGACGAGAACGGATCGGCCAAGAACGCCTCGCGCTGCCGCGCGACCATCTCGTGAAGCTCGGCGATCGCCGCCGCATCTTCGCCGCTCGTGGTGGCTCGGTTCTCGACGATGGCCACAGCCGTCTCCTCTCGCTCGCTTGGATCGCCGACACTACGCCCGCCGGCCCGCCGCTGCTACACCCAGGCGTGGGTCAGCCACCATCGCGCATGGGGCAGCAGCCGCTCAGGCGGGAAGCGCTTCGGATCGGTGAGGACGAGCCGGGCGTATTCGTCGGAGATGGCCGAAAGAAGCCTCGCCGTCAGCTCGGCATCCGGGAGCCCCCGCTCGCGCGCCAGCGCGGGGCGCACGGCGTCGGTGATCCGCGCGAGGACTATCGCCCGGCCCCGGGCGATGCTCTTGTGGAGAATCGGCGGCGCACCCTCCGACGGCATCAGGATGAGCCGCCACGTGCTGGGATGGTTCTCGACCGCGTGGAGGTAGGCACGCAGGCTGTCGAGCATCAGCTCGACAGGATCGCCCTCGCTGAGGTCGCCGAGCGTGGTCTCCGAGACCTGCGCCAACGCACGCGAGGTCTCACGCTGGATCACCTCCTCGAGCAGTGACGGCAGGCCATCGAAATGCTGGTAGACAACGGCCCGGGTGATCCCGGCCCGGCGGGCGATGGCTCCGATCGACACGCCATGGAAGCCAGCTTCGGCGACCAGCTGCGTCGCGACATCGAGCAGCTGATCCCGGCGGGCCTGTGCGGTCATCCGAGTCGAGATGCGGCGATCCGGCCTCATCAGCCAGATTATGTTCAGGTGCCGTCAATTACGACGTCGCTACCGAGATCTGAGGGGCGCCGGATGGCTCGCTCGCGCGCGTCGCGGAATGTGGCCTAGCCCGAGCGCGCGACCCCGTAGACCTCTCGCGCGTTGGCTGAGAGGTCGCTGGTTCGAGCCCAGCCGTGCCCATCAGGAAAGTCCTGGAATCTGTGGTTTCTGCACGACGGGGAGCCCCCTCGGGCTCCCAGCCTCGTCGCTGAGGCTGGTCCCGATCGCGTCCGGGGGCCAGCGCCAGCGGTGCGGCTGTGCGGGAACTGGCTGAGTTACCAGTGATCTTGCCGAGGCGGGGTTGAGAGAGCTCCTGCACCGAGACCCTTCTGACACGTCAAGGCTGCTTGCGCTTGCTCGCCTTCTTGATCTTGAGCCTGATGTGCTGATTGACCACCCTCCGGTGTCCGGCGATGGTCATGGCCACCGCGACGTCAACCGGAACCTGACCGTTGTGCGATGCGACAAACTTCCGCCCGGCCGGCGTGAGTTGGAGTCGTACCGTCTTCGCGCCCCTTCGGATCGTGACCGTGCCGCGGGCCAGCGTGGCGACCGGGGGTTTGCGCTTCGCCTTCTGGCGGGCATCGCTCGCCGCCAGCAGAGCAACGCGGGTGACCGTGATCCTGACCGTGCACAGCGGCGCGGTGCAGCTCATGGTGAGCGCTAGGGTCTGAGTGGAGACGACCGCGGCTTGGGCCGAGATCGAAAATGGGGCGACGGTAAGCGTCTCCGAGCCGCAGGGGCTCGTGCTCGGCTGGTTGGCGAGGTCGCCGCTGTAGGACACCGTCCAGTAGTAGGTCCCGGGCGCCAGCGTTGTGGGCACGGGGGACGAGGAGATATCAGCAGGGAAGGAGAAGTCGGCATCGCCCAGGGGAGACAACGTCTTAGTGCTGGTGAACACCGGTCTCCCGTTGCACTGCCGCCCGGAAGGGGCCTCTGGGTACAGGTTGAAGGTGAAGCTGCCCGAGGAAACGTCCGTGTTCGCACCCGATAGCGTCACGTGGTCATTCTCGAGGGTCGCCGACCCCGAAACGGTGGTCGACGTGCCACCCCCGCCCCGTCCGATCATGGTGTTCCTGGGGGACGTAGTTTCCGGGGACCACGTCCACGACAATTGGCGCCTATGGCGCTTTGCACAGACCGGTAACTGCTTGCTCCTATGCGGCGATCGCCAGCTCCGGCTCCGGCTCGAGCTCAGCGGCCGGGGAAGGAACGCCTTCGCCGTCGCCACCGGGCAGCGCGAGCCGGAAGATCTTCTTGACGACCGAGCCGAACTGCTTGTGCAGCGGCCCGGTGTTGTACGGAAGGCCGTAGCACTCGCAAAGCTCGCGCACCTCGACTGCCATCTCGGCATAGCGATGTGCGGGGATGTCGGGAAACAGGTGGTGCTCGATCTGGTGGCTGAGGTTCCCCGAGAGGATGTGGAACAGCCTTGAGCCGGTGAGGTTGGCCGAGCCGAGCATCTGACGTAGGTACCAACCGCCGCGGCTCTCGTTCTCGACCTCCTCCTCGGAGAACTCCTCGACGCCTTCTGGGAAGTGGCCGCAGAAGATGATCGTGTACGACCACAGGTTGCGGATGAGGTTCGCAGTCAGGTTGCCGGTGGTCACGAACGGGGCGCCTGGGCCCGCGAGGAGCGGGAAGGCGACGTAGTCCTTGAGCACCTGGCGCCGGCCCTTACGCCAGATCGCCCGGAGAATGTCGCGCTTGTCGTCGAGCTCGATCTCGCCCGCCTCGATGCGATCGACCTCGAGATCATGGAGCGCCACGCCCCATTGGAACAGCAGCGCCAGCAGCAGCGCGTAGACCGGGTTCGCGAGGTCGCGCCGGCGCCACGGCTGATCCTCGGACATGCGCAGGATCCCGTAGCCGATGTCGCGGTCCTTGCCGAGCACGTTGGTGTGGGTGTGGTGCACGTAGTTGTGGGAGTGGCGCCATTGGTCACCCGGGCAGGCCGTGTCCCACTCGAAGCGCTTTGAGTCAAGCGCCGGGTCCTTCATCCAGTCGTACTGGCCGTGCATTACGTTGTGGCCGATCTCCATGTTGTCGAGAATCTTCGACAGCGACAGAGCGGCCACCCCGCCCAGCCACGCCGGCGGCAGGAATCCCGCCTCGAGCAGGGCACGACCGGCGATTTCGAGGCCGCGCTGGGTCTTGATAACGCGCCGGATGTACTGCGCGTCGCGCTCGCCGAGGTCAGCGAGCACGCGGTTTCGCAGCTCGTCTAGCTCCTGACCGAGGGCATCGACTTGTTCGGGTGTGAGTTGTGGATGTGGGGTTGGCATCAAGATTTCTCTCCTGTCGTATTCAAATCTCGAGGGCGACATCTCCAGCAGGTACGGACACGCAGAGCTGGATGTTCTCGTCCTCCTCGCCTGAGACCTCGCCGGTGCGGAGGTTGCGGACCGCTCCGGCGGTCTTGCGGCACGTGCACGTGTGGCAGATGCCCATCCGGCAGCCAAACTCGGGCGACAGTCCCGCCGCCTCGGCCTGCTCGAGCAGCGTGCCGCTGCCGATCGCGACCGATTGGCCACTGCGCACGAAGCGAAGGGTGCCGCTCGCGCTCTCGCCGGCTTCCAAAGTCGGCGGAGTAAAGCTCTCGGACAGCACCATCTCTGGGTCTGGCCAGACTTCCCGGGCCGCGTCGATCAGGCTCGGCGGCCCGCAAACGGCAGCCTGCGCGTCACCGAGCGAGCCGACCACCCGCTCTATCGAGCGGCGAGTCAGGTGGCCACCGCCCTCGCGCGTGGCCACATAGTCGACGCTGAGATTGCGATGCCGCGCAGCCAGCTCGCGGACCTCCGCCGCATACAGCCAGTCGGCCACCGTGCGCGCGTAGTGGACGAACGCGATCTCGCCATCGTGGTTCTCGTCGATGAGGGTTCGGAGCATCGACAACACCGGCGTGATCCCGCTTCCACCACTGATCAGGGCGAGCCGTCGCGGCCGCGGGTCAGGCAGCACGAAGCCGCCCTGAGCCTCACCGAGATGGAGGATCGCCCCCGGCCGAGCGTGGCCATGCAGATATCGCGAGACCAGCCCGTCCGGATGGGCAGTGATCGTGAGCTCGAGCAGGCCGTCGAGCCAGCGCTCCGAGCACGCGGGCGAGTAGGTGCGACTGCGGCGCACGCCGTCGATTTCCACGCCCACGCGGATGAACTGGCCAGCCGTGAAGCCCGACCAGGCCGCGTTCGGACGGAGCGTGAGGGTGACGCTCCGCTTGGTCTGGTGGCGCGCCTCGAGCACCCGGGCGCGGGCGTCGCGCACTGTGAGCTCGGGCCGGATCAGCTCGAGGTAGCGATCGACGCCATGGGGGCCGACCAGCAAGTCGACCAGGCCGGAGCGCAGAAAGCGAGCAGAGGGAGCTAGCGTGGGCATCTTGAGAGGATCAAACTTAGTGGACGACTGTACACCGCTATGATGGTAGAGGATTCCCCCGCACGTCAAGCAGTAAACTCAGGTTCTGTGAGCAGGTGCACACGTTGACTGTGGACAGACGTACACACGGGCGGAGGCGGACCGAGGCGCATCGCCCGCGGCGCACCCAGGAGCAGCGTCGGCGCGACACCCGCCAGGCGCTCCTGGACGCCGCGCTGGCGCGAGTCGAGGCGGGCGAGAGCTTCGACTCGCTCAGCCTGCGCAGCGTCGCGCGAGCCGCGGGGATCGTCCCGAACGCGTTCTACCGGCACTTCGCGAGCATGGACGAGCTCGGGCTGGCGCTCGTCGAGGAGTCCTTCCGGGCGCTCCGGGCGATGCTCCGTGAAGCCCGGGAGAGCCTGCCTCCGGAGCACGTCATCCGTCGCTCGGTCCAGATACTGACCAGTCACGTACGCGAGCATCGCCAGCACTTCGTATTCGTGGTACGTGTCGGGTCTACCGGCAACACCGTGCTCCGCCACGCCATCCGCGGCGAGATCCGGCTCTTCAGCAGTGAGCTCGCGACCGACCTCGCCCGCTTTCCCGGCCTCCGCGACTGGACGACCGAGGATCTCCACACGCTGGCCGGGCTGCTCGTCAACGCGGTGATCGCGATCGTCGGCGCGATGGTCGACGCCCCGGTCGCCGCGCCCGACGCCGAAGCCGACATCGCCCGTAGTGCCGAGAAGCAGTTGCGGATGGTGATGCTCGGCGCCGGCCAATGGCGCAGCAACGCCTAAGCCGAGCGGTTCGCCGATGAGGGTCCCCGGTCAGTCGAGGTTGTCGACGATCTCGCTGGCGCGTGACCATTGCTCCGGCGGGACCATCAGGTAGATGTCGCCTCGCCCGATGCGGTCGAGCGGATGATCGGCCACGCAGGAAGCATCGATGCCCATGGCTCGCAGGTGGTCACGCCAGGCCACCGCGGTCCGCTGGTCTTCAAACGTGCCGACGGACTCCCAGTTTTCCACGCGCGGGTCGCCGATGAGAACTGCGTCCTCCTTGGCAATGCGGCCCTTCAGGAAGCGCGAGATCGTCACCCCACAAGCGTATTAGCGCACCTCGCGGTGCGCGTCGTGAGGCGGGAGGCCGCGCCGGGAGGACCCAGACCGCGGGAAGCTGAGCTGCCTCAGGCGTTTGCGTGGGTCACCAGCGCGAGCTTCGCCGGTCGGGACAGACGCTTGATCCGCGCCTCCTCGCGTCGGGCCGCCGTGCGGTCGGACATCGGGATCGCCAGCGCGAGCTCGACGGGCAGCCGGCTGGCCGTGTAGCGGCTCGCGACGCCGGAGCGGTGCCGCGCAAGCCGGCCCTCGAGATCGACCGTCCAGCCGGTGTAGAGCGACCCATCGCGGCAGCGGAGCAGATACACCCAGGCCTCGGGCATGATTCCTCGATGTTCGCCGCGGCGGGGGCCGGCCCTGCCGTCGGCCTGATCTCGCGACGGAGGTGCCCCTGAGCGGGATACCGATCAGGTGGACGATTGCCAACGCCATGCCGACGGCCAGGCCCGCAAAACCGGGCGAGGCGATCCGGCTCGCCTACCGCGGAACAAATCCGGGCCGTTGCCTGGTCAGCGAAATGCCTCGCGCCACGCGCCGCTTGTGGCCGCGACCCGTTCTGCCCCGGACGAGATCACGTGCCCGGGTTGACTATCCGGCGTTGGGGAGCGTGAGGTCGAGTTGGGCGAGTCGCTCTGGGTCGACGAGCGCGTCGATCTGAGTGATCTTGCCCTCGGTGACGGTGAAGGCCATTACGGAGAACAGTCGCCCGTGGGGGGCCACCACTGCGCCCGCCGCGCCGTTGACGAGCGCCGGCCGGGTGAACGGGTAAAGCCTCGAGTAGGTGGCCGTGTGCCCCGCCACGGCCTTGGCGCCGCGGAGAACGAGCGAGGCGTCCGCGCGCAGCGCGCCACCGTCGATCCGGAGTTCGACATCGGGAGCGAGCACGGCGATGAGCGCATCGAAGTCGCCGTCGCGCGAGGCCGCAAAGAACGCGTCCACGACCTCTCTTTGTCGCGCGGGATCAGCATCGGGCTCCGGGGACCCCCGGACACGCCGACGGGCGCGACTGGCCAACTGCTGCGCTGCGGCCTCGGAGCGGTCAAGGGCGGTAGCGATGTCCGCAAACGGCACACCAAAGATGTCGCGCAACACGAAGGCGAGCCGCTCGGCGGGGCTCAGCGCATCTAGCACCACGAGCAGCGCCAGCCCTACCGACTCGGCGAGCAGTGCCTCGTGCTCGGGATCGACACTCTCGTCCAAGCTCACCACCGGGTCCGGGACGTGCACTGACGGCTCCTCCGGTCGAGCCCGGCGGGAGCGCAGCATGTTCAGGCATACCCGCCCGACGACCGTCGTCAGCCAGGCCTGCATGTTCTCGACGCTTTTGAGATCCTCGTCACGGATCCGAAGCCAGGCCTCCTGCAGGGCATCGTCGGCTTCGCTGACCGACCCGAGCATCCGGTAGGCGACCGCGCGCAGATGTGTTCGGTGCTGCTGGAAGCGCTCGGCTAACCATTCGCGCTCGTCCATCATCAGCTCATCTCGCCATCACCAGTGATTGTGGTAGCCGAGGCCTGCGATCAGCGCGGCGCCAGCAAGCATCAGGAAGCTGAGCGCCCCACCGATCCCGGGATCGCGCACCCGGAGGTGCGCACTCAGGGCGCACGTGAAATAAACGACGAGGCCAATCGCGGCGGCCGTGCCCAGCACTGGCACGGCGAAGCCAATCAGCAGTCCCAGCGCGCCGGAGGCCAACAGCACGCCGAACGGGATCATCCATCTTTGCGACACCCGCACCTTGTCCGCGACGAGCTTGACGGAGTCGGCGCCGACGAAGTTCAGGGACGCGGCGTAGCCGTTGGCGAGTGCCGCCAGGATAGTGATGACGATGTAGCCGGCGTGCATGCCCTGTAGACACGCGCGCCCCTGAGAACCTGACAGCCGTCCCAGGCCATCCCTCAGTGCAAGACGCACTGGTCCTCCCGGCCGAGGATCAGCCGCTCAGCACCGGAACAGCTCTTGGATCGCGGCCGCCCCATCCGGGTCGCCGGTCACCGAGAGCACGACGTGCTCGGCATCACATGTGATCTTCCACTGCGCGAATCCGCAGCATTGGCGTTCGAGCTCGACGAGCTCCTCCAGGCGGCGCTCCACGCTAGGAGCGGAAGCGAAGGCGAGCCGGATACCCGATGGCGTTCGGGCCGAGTGGCGCAGGGCCGCGTCAATGAGGTTCTCCCATGCACGCCGGCGCTCTCCCAGTCCTGGCGCGTCGAGTGAGCAGGCGATCGGCAGATCCTTCACGGAAGCGATCCTAGCGACGTGACCCTGCTGCCACGTCAGGTATCAGGCGCTTCCTGGCCGCCGCCGGGTTGGGCGCCGGCGTTTACCAGTTGCACGGACGCGTTAGCCGCACGGCGGGCGAGCTCCTCGGGGTCAGAGTCGACTAATGCTTGGATGTTGCCCGCCGACCAGAGGTTGGCGAATCCGTGGGCGAAGGACCAGGATGCAATGAGGCCGCTGAGCACGTCTTGCTCGTCGGCATCGGGACCCAGTGAGCGACGCACGGCGTCGGAGAGCACGTCGGCACCCGCGTCACGAACCTTGATCAACCTTTCGTCGTCCGGGTCGTATAGGTCGGGGCGGAACATGACCTCGTAATGGGCCGGATGCTCGAGGGCGAAACGTATGTAGGCGATACCCCCTTCGATCAGGCTGCCGGTCTGCTCGGTTGCGGCGCGCGTCGCGGCTGTCAGCAACTCGAACCCTTCGGTGGCGATCGCAGTCAACACACCCGCCTTGTCGCCGAAGTGGTGTGCCGGCGCGGCATGAGAAACGCCGGCCCTGCGGGCTACGTCGCGGAGGCTGAGCGCCGCGGGTCCCTGCTCTGCGATCGCCGCCAGCGCGCCGTCCATCACCGCGCGCCTCAGATTCCCATGGTGGTAGGCGGTTCTCACAGGACGAATACTAGACATTGACAAGATCTCTGCGGCCTGTTATAAACTTGCCATTGTCAAGATCGAGCCAAGCAGGAGGTTGACTATGACCAACTTGTGGCGAGTTCCGTTACTGATCGGTGGCATCGCGAGACTGGCCGGCGGAGTCGGCATGGTCTTCGCCCCCGAGTGGATGGGAGGTCGCCTGGCCCCGAAGATTCAGGGCCACGCCGGCGCGCGAATGAACAGTCGTGGAATGGGCGGCACGCAAAGTGCCGTGGCGCTCTTCACCCTGGCGAAGGCCGGGAGCGCGCAGAGCGCCCGGTCCGCCGCGATCCTGAACGTCCTTGTCGATCTCAACGACCTCGCCCTCGTCAGTTTGCTCGAGTGGCGCGACCGTGGCGAGATCGACGCGCTGGTGGCCGGCAACCTAGCCGTCAACGGCGCCGCGCTCCTCTGTTGGACAGCCGCTACCGCGTTGTTGCGCAAGCGGTAGCCGTGTCCACCTCTCAGGTTCGGTGTCGCTCACGCATCCACGGCCAGGTGGCGCCGTGGTCCCGGCCCGGCCCCTCGCCGGAGTAGCTCGGGAACGGGCCGTCGTTCCCGGACAGCGGCGCGGGCCAGTAGTCGATGAACGCGGACCCATCGAGGTTGAGAGCTTGGGCGGCCCTGTTCAGCTGCGCCTGCTTCGTCGTCGGGTCGGGCGCGTCCGCCGCCTGAACCGGGCCGAAGCCGTGGTGTAGAGGAGCAGCGTTCCGTTCCACGGGCTCGGCACGTCAGCCACCAGTTGCCCCCATCCGAGGTGCTGCCCGAATAGCTCGTCGAGCCGCTCGCTTGAGCCACCGCGACGGCGGCCAACGCTACGACCACCGCGACCGCCGCGACTGCGGGAAGGAAACGAGGCACTACCCGTTTCGGAGCAGCGGTAGGGCCCAAAGGTGTAGACATTCACCACCCGCGGGGTCGTCAGCGTGTCTGCGTGACGGCGATGAGCTCAGGGTCGAGCCCGCGGACGGCCGCGTAGCAGAACGATGTCGCGAGTTGGGCGGCTTGCTCGCGATCGAGCCGCGGCGAGTGAGAGACCTGGCGCAGGGTGTTGTGCGCGACTCCGACCAGCATGGCGGCGATCAGCCTGGCGGTCTCGGGCGCTTGGCGGCCCGTGCGGGCGAGGACGCTTTCGACGAGCTCGGCGATGCCGTCGATGATGGTGTCGAGGATCTCCTCGGCGAGTTGAACCGCCGGCTGTGAGCGGTCGGGGTGAAAGAGCAGGTCGAAGTCCTCAGGCGTCGCGGCGAAGAAGTCGAGGTAGGCGCGAGTGGCGGTGTCGATCATGTCGCCTACCGACTGGGTGGCGGCTCGGTCGTAGGAGGTGAAGAGGTGCTCGAGTAGTGCGCTTGCCCGCTCGCGGACGGTTCGCGCATACAGCGGCTCCTTGGCGCCGAAGCGCGCGTACAGCGTCGGCTTGGTGGTGCCGGCGCTCGTGGCGATGTGGTCCATGCTCGCTGCGCTGTAGCCGTTGGCGGCGAACTCGCGACGGGCAGCGCAGAGGATCGTCGCGTCGCTGTGGATTCGCGGGCGCGGCATGAGGCGACAATCGTAGCGCGGATAGGATACTTTACGGATAAGGAAAGCTATGGTCTCGACTGAGCTCAACGTCCTCGATCAGCTCTATCTCCATCTCGACCGCGAGGACGAGCCGTGGAGCGTCCACCTCGAGGTCGGCGTGGAGGGGTCCGTGAGCGAGGACCGGCTGCGCGATGCCGTGCTCGCCGGCATGGCCGCTCACCCCATCGCCAGGGCGCGGCTGCGTCCCGCGCTGGCCACCGACGTCCGCTATCACTGGGAGATCGCCGACGAGCTCGACGAGGTGCCGCTCGAGGTGGTGGCCTGCGAGGACGATGCGGCGCTCGACGCGGCCCGCGAGCGCGCGATGAGCTGCCGCCCCTCGCTCGAGAGCGCACCGCCGTTCGCGATCACGCTCGCGCAGCACCCGGGCGGCGACGCGATCATGCTGAACCTGAGCCACGCTGCCGGGGACGGGATGAGCGCGGTCCGGCTGATGGCCTCCTTCCTGCGCGCCTACGCGGGCGACGACGACCCGGTGGCGCCGGTCGACCCGCTCGAGGTTCGCGACGTGGGTCGCCTGGTCAACTCTCGCTCGCTGAGCGCGCGGCTGGGGCGCGGGCGGACGCTGGTCGAGCAGGCGGCGCGGCTGGCTGGGTCGCCGACGCGCATCGCGCCCCAGGGCGCACAGGATCGCCCCGGCTACGGCTTCTCTCTGCTCGCGCTCAGCACGCAGGAGCTCGGGGCGCTGCGCTCATTCCGCGGGGATGGCGCGACGATCAACGATGTGTTGCTCGCGGCCCTCGCGGTGGCGATCCGGCGCTGGAACGACGGGCACGGCGAGGCCACCGGAGCAGTGGCGCTGATGATGCCGGTGAACCTGCGGCCGGCGGAGTGGCGTAATGAGGTGGTCGGCAACTTCGCCTCCTACGTCTCGGTGCGTTTCGCGTCGCAGGAGCTCGGCGACCTGGCCACCGCGATCCGGACGGCCCATGCGCGCACAAGCGAGATCAAGGATCAAGGCGCCGCGGGCCTGGTCATCGACCTGCTCGAGCTGCCCACGGCCACGCTGCCGACCGCCGTCAAGCGGCGCTTTCAGGACCTCATCACGCTGAGCGGAAGCCGGCTCGTGGACACGGCCGTCCTCTCGAACCTCGGGCGCCTGGACGGGGTGCCGCGCCTCGGCGGCAGCGCGGGCGCTGTCCGCAGCGTGTGGTTCTCGCCTCCCGGCCGGATGCCACTCGGCGCCTCTGTGGGCGCCGCGACCCACGCCGATCAGCTGTTTCTGTGCCTGCGCTACCGCCACGCCCTATTTGACGGCGAGGGCGCGAGCGGCTTCTGCGGGCTTGTACATGAGGTCCTGACCGCGGATACGTGAGGCGCCACGGAAGGCGCTTGTCCGAGGGTCAGGCGCGCGCTTCGCGTGGGCGACGTCCGGCCTCGGCAAAGGTGACGAGCCGGCCCGCCTCCTCGTCCCAGAGCTTCAGGCGGATGGCCCGAATACCGTCGCGTAGAGAGAGCGTCGGCACCTCGGTGAAGATCGCGGCCGCGTCGTGCGCCTGTTGGAGCTTGTAGTTCGGGATGCGCGCGTTGAGATGGTGCACATGGTGAAGCCCGATGCTGCCCGTGAAGAACTGCAGGACCCGGGGCAGCTTCAGGTACGAGCTGCCGCACAGGGCTGCCTCCATATAGCTCCAATCCTCCCCGCACCGCCAGTACGCATCTTCGAACTGATGCTGCACGTAGAACAACCAGATGCCGACCGAGCCGGCCAGCCACGCCGCGGGGGCCCACACGAGCAGGAACTTCTCCCACCCCATCAGCCAGACCAGAGCCCCGACCAGGACGAGCAGCGCAGCATTCGTTGCGAGCACGCTGTTACGCATACGCGGGCGCGCGTCGCGGGCAACGATCCGGGGCCCGACGACCATCGCGATCACTGGCCCGAGCCCGAACATGAGCACCGGGTGACGCGCGAGGCGGTAGGCGAGACGGCCGGAGCGCGGCCGGGCGTGATACTCCGTGACGGTCAGCGTCTGGATGTCACCGACTCCGCGGCGGTCGAGGTCGCCCGATGTCGCGTGGTGCACCGCGTGATCGTGGCGCCAGCGGACAAAGGGCGCGAACACCAGCAGCCCCATCACGGTGCCGACCCAGACATTCGCGCGCCTGGACGGGAAGAGAGAGCCGTGAGCGCAGTCGTGGAACACGATGAAGACGCGCACCAGGAATCCCGCCGTTGGAAGCGCCAGTACCAGGGTGAGCAGGGGCGAGATGTCCGTCGCCAGGTACATCAACGCGCTCAGCGCCAGGTAGGGGACTGCCGATGTCGCCACATCGAGCGAACCGTGCCAAGCTGACGATCGGGCGTGAACGCCGAGCATGGCCCGCCAGGACGGACGATTCGATGCGATTTCCGCAGGGACTTCCTGCGTGCTTAAGCTCATGGGTTGAACTCCAGAACCGAGTATGGGGTGGACTTGTCGAAGATGGCGAGCGCGATCGCCGGGATGAAGACGCCGTTCGGCGCCTACAGTCCGCGCTCGCGAGCGTCGTTGCTCAACGCTTTAGCCAGAGCCGCCGGCTGCATCCGGCCCTCGAGGTCGGTGATCCGCTTGTCATGCCGTGACGCTTCCCGATGCACGGCGTCTTGAAGCCCCTGGACGAGCTGCTCTAGGTGCTCAATGCGACTCTCGAGCGCTCCGAGCGCATCCGGCTCGGTCTCGCCGGCGCCACCCCTACGCGGTTCGCCGGTTGCCTCGGCAGCGCGGCGAAGCTGGCGAATCCGCGAGATCAGCCGCTCACGCTCGGGCACAGCTCTCACCGTAGCACTGCTAGGGGCTACCGGTCGGCCTCAGCGGGAGCCGACGATGGAAGCGCTACGGCGTCCATCTCCCCCGCCCGCTTGCGGGCATCCTTCTTGACCTGCTTATCGCGACGGCGCTCGCGAAGCTTCTGCTCACGGGCGAGCTTCGCGAACGTCGTCTTCTTCTTTCCGCTTGAGGCCATGCCTGTCCATCCTTCCTTGTGGGTCTTACGGCCGGGTGCCGCTCGCGGCAACCGGGCGACCGCGTCAATGCCTACCTGCGGGCAGGAAGCGACGGGTGCCACCGGCGTCCGGCGGCACCCGGAATGCGCCGATCTTCAGCTACACGAGCTGAACGTTCGCCGCCGCGGGACCCTTGGGGCCCTGCTCGGTCTCATAAGAGACCTTTGCGCCCTCCGCCAGCGACTTGAAGCCGCGGCCGGCTATCGCCGAGTGATGGACGAACAAGTCCTTGCCGGCCTCGTCGGGCGTGATGAAGCCGTAGCCCTTGTCGTCGCTGAACCACTTAACCGTTCCGGTTGCCATGCATTCCCTCCCGGGAGATCGTGTGCTGCGAAACGCGGGAGGTGCGGGAGCAACTACTACGAACGCGGGCACTCATTTGCCGGGCATTCGCCCGGCACCAGCTGGTTAGTCTAGCTGCAAGCGCCGTCGGAGCGGGTGGCGCCCGCTGAGGTGGCGTCTTCCGGGGTGCGGTTCGAGACCGCGCAGGGCTCGGCAAGCGGCTGCTACTTCTTGGCGCGCGAGCCAGTGGAGCGAGCCGTACCGCCCGAGCGAGCCGTACCGCCCGAGCGACTCGTGCCGCCCGAGCGTCCCGTGCCCGCGGAGCGAGCGTCGCCGGTGGAACGACCGGCGCCGGACGCGCGAGCGGCGCTGGCGGAGCGGCCCGTGCCCGCGGAGCGGCCCGTGCCCGAGGAGCGGCCCGTCCCGGCAGAGCGACCCTTGCCCGCGGCGCCGGCGGTGCCACCGGAGCGACCCGTGCCCGCGGAGCGAGCGCTGCCGGAGCGCGCGGTACCGCTCGAGCGCGTTGTACCGCCGGAGCGCGTCGTACCGCTCGAGCGCGTCGTACCGGACGAGCGCGTCGTGCCGGACGAGCGCGTCGTGCCGGACGAGCGCGTCGTGCCGGCGGACCGGGCTGAGCGCGTCGTACCGTTGGACCGAGCCGCGCGACCCGTTGCGCGCGTGCCACCCGAACGTGTTCCCGCCGCGCCCGACGAGCGTCGCGTCGTACCACCGGGCGTGACCGCGGTACGGAGCTTGTCGAGGTCCTTGAGCAGGCTCTTGTTCGTCCGTTGCGCGTCGCGGCGCAGGCTCCGCATCGCCCTCGTCACCTCTTTGTAGGCATCCTGCCCGCCGCGTCCCAAATCCTTGCCGAGCACCTGGAGCGCGTCGCTGGCCGCATCGAGGTGCTTTTCGAATCGCGCGATTCGCTGCTCGACTTCGCGCCGCGTCGCGGCCGACCGAAACGGCGCGTTGCTCGCGCTCGAGCGGGAGGCGGCCGTGCCGCTGGCTGACTTCCGGGCTGCTGGCATGTGGGCTCCAATCGGGCCGTTGAGCGAACGAGAACTAAAGCTTGACGTAACTCGGCGACGGATTGCGCAATATGTCGCGCATGCGCGGATCACGCACGCTTCACCTACAGGAACATGCACGCAGATCGCGATGCCCCCGGCCGGGGCGGGGTGCCCCCAGCACCCGCCCCGGCCTGCGCCCCCAGCTCGCCCCGGCGTGCGCCCCCAGCTCGCCCCCCCGCGCGGTCAACGAATAGAGCGCGGTCCCACCGGCGGTGATACATCCACGCACGCGCCGGCGAGCGCGGTGGTGAGGTGCTGCACCATCGGGCCGGCGCCGACATATGAAATTTGCATCAGGAGGCCGGCTCGTCGCTCTGTGAGATGTGGACACCGATCGGGCGCGGCTGGAAGAAAGGATCGAGAGCGACGAGAGGCTGCTCGAAGAGCTGGGCGAGCTGATGAGCAAGCTGGACCCTGTCCCTCGTCGCCTGATGTCCTGGGCGAGCACCGCGTTCGAGCGTCGTCTCAACACGTCATGAGGGCCAGCTCGCCGTGGCGCTGAAGCTCCTCGCGCAGCCGGTCGAGCGCACGCGCGCGGGTGGGACCGATGCTGCCGATCGGCATGTCGAGCACGGCCGAGATCTCCTCGTAGGCCGGACGTGGATCGGCGAGGAGCAGGCGAAGTAGCGCCTGGTCGCTCGGTCGCAGCCGCGCGAAGCAGCGCCAGAGCGCCCGGTCCCGTTCGGCAGACAGCAGTGCTTCGGCGGCAGTCTGCTCGTCGGACTCCTCCTCGATCGGCTCCTCGGCGCGCAGCACCTGGCGCTGCGCTGCGCGAAGCGCCCGCAGGCACTCGCGCCGCGCGGTGGTTGCCAGCCACGCGCCGACCCGCGACGGATCGTGGATGTCGTCCAGGCGCTCCAGCAGCCTGAGCCACGTCGATTGGACGACGTCGGCGGCGTCGGCGTCGGAGAGCCGGTGTGAGCGCGCGATCGCCCAGACCAGGCCCCCGAACTCGTCGACGAGCGCGTCCCAGGCGCGACGATCGCCGCCCGCTGCCGCCCTCGTCAGACGCGCCACTTCCTCGCCACCGCGACGCGCACGAGCTGCGTTCTCGATCGCGCTCATGGCCGTGGCCTCCTCGTGCGGTAGTCCTCGAGCCGAGTGACGCCTCGCACGACGATCGGCAGGTCGGTCCGCGGACGGCGGACGACGCGAACGGGCAGGCGGATGACCCGGGCGTCGTTCTCATGGGGCTCTTGGGCGGGAAGTGAGTGGCTGGTGCTCATCGGTTCCTCGACGTCGGTGACGGCGGCAAAGATGCACCCGGCCCCTCACCGCTCCATCAGCACCGCTCACCAGCCGCTCACCGCCGCTCACCGCGCCGCCTGGACCGCCCGGACCGCCCGGACCGCCTGGACCGCCCGGACCGCCCGGACGGCCCGCGAAGCCCTGTCCAAAGCTGATCGATGCTCACCGCGCGGTCGCGGGCCGCGTGCTGCATCGCACCGACCCTCCGGAACTCGCTTGACTTGGTCCTTTCGATCTGAGTAGCGTCTCGGCGACCTCGCAGGCAGGGCGATCCCTTGAGGTCCGAGAGCCGTTGCGCAGCACGGGAAACGCCATGTCCGCCGCACGCCGACGCCGCCGAGCGCTGCGCTGGATCGCTGCCCTGGGCAGCCTGGCCGTGGCCTATCCGCCTCCCCTGCGTCCAGGGCCTCGCGAGCGCCTGCGCAACCGCGTGAGGATGACCGTCTACGTGACCGCAGTAGAGGTCCTGGGCCTGTACGCGTGGCTGCGGCTCTCGCGGTCGGGCCGCGGACCGCTGGGCGCCGCGTGCTTGGTCGTGAAGGAGACGTTCGAGTCCGGGATCCTGTTGCTGCTCTTCATCCGGGGCCCGCAGCAGAAGTACGACCCCGCTGACCCGGCCGTCGCGGCGCACCTGCGCAAGTCGGAGATCGCGGCGGCGGCGGCTTTCGACTCGGAGATCCTGATCTGGCTCCTGTCCTACGCCCTGTCGGAAGGAGCGGGCCCGCTCGCGGCCGGGCCGTTCCTCTTCGTGTCGATGCACCTCAAGCACCAGCTCGAGGCCGCCACGGTGTACGACGAGGCGTTCATGTCCCAGTTGCTCAAGCCAGTGGTGGTCGTCGGCAGCCTGAGCGAGTTCATCGGCGGGCTCGCCAGCCTGCGCCTGACGCACGCGAACCGTCGCCTGCCCTCCGCAGCGGCGCTACTGGCCGGCATCGGCATCGAACACGTCCTGTTCATCGATGCGGTGCAGACCGAGATGGAGAAGCGCGATATCTGCCTCCCCCGCGCTCTCCCGAGCGGCGGTTGATCGGGCCGGCGATGGAGAAGCGCTCGACCATCTGGAGGCGCCGCGGTCTGAAGTACACGATCTCGTTCTGGACCGCCTCGCATCTCACCGGGCTGTGGGGCTTCCTGAACCGCCGGGACCTGCTGCGGTCCGTGGTGAACGAAGGCATCATCAACCAGTTCGTCTCCTCGATGGAGCCACGACCATCCCGGCTGAGCACGAGGTCCGACTACACGTCGTGGGAGTCGCTGACCGACCGGACCTACAGCGATCGCCACCTGCCGCCGCGATCCGCCGATCGCGCGCTGCCGCCGGTGGAGGAGGTCGTCGAGCTGTTCCGACGACCGGGACACGCGGCGCGCCAAGCCAAGAGGTCGACGCTGCTATTCCCGTTCTTCGCGCAGTGGTTCGTCGATGGATTCCTGCGCACCGACCCGAGGAACCCGCTGCGCAACCGCTCCACGCACGAGATCGATTTGAGTCAGCTGTATGGGTCGCATCCCGAGCACACCCAGGCGCTGCGGACCCGCTCAGGCGGTGAGCTCAAGTCGCAGGAGATCCAGGGCGAGGAGTACCCGCCCTACTACTTCGACGAGGCGGACCACGTCAAGGAAGAGTTCGAGGACATCAAGATGGTCTATCCAGACGGCGACCCCAAGAGCCTGGACCCGGGGACCGACAGTCCCGAATCGACCCGGCTCAGCGACGAGCGAAAGCGTCACCTGTTCGCACTCGGCCTGCCTCGCGGCAACATCCACCTCGGCACCTCGATGATGAGCACGATCTTCCTGCGCGAGCACAACCGTGTGGCCCGCGAGATCGTCGCCTCGACCGGTTGGGACCCTCACCACGATGACGAGCGAATCTTCGAGACGACGCGCAACGTGCTGATCGTGCTGTTGCTCAAGGTGGTGATCCAGGACTACATCAACCACATCAGCCCGTTCAAGTTCCGGTTCGTGGCCGAGCCTGGGACCGGAGCGGACCGCGAGTGGTTCCGTCCCAACTGGATGTCGATCGAGTTCGACCTGCTGTACCGGTGGCACACGCTGATTCCCGACCGCATCACGGTGGCCGGTACCGCGTGGTCGTTCTGGGACCTGCTGTGGGACACGGACGTGCTCACCACCAACGGCGCAGCCATCCTTGTGAACGAAGCGTCAAACCAGCCGGCCACGGAGATCGGCCTGTTGAACACCCCGGACTTCCTGCTCGATGTCGAGCAACGTACCGTCACCATGGGGCGCAAAGCTCGGCTGGCCGGCTACAACGACTATCGCCAGGCCTGCGGTTACCCGAGGCTCCACAAGTTCGCCGATGTCTCCGCAAACGGTGACATCCAGGCCGCGCTCAGGAAGTGCTACGCCACCGTCGACGACATCGAGCTGTACGTGGGGCTGCTGGCCGAGGATGTCGTGGCCGGCGGCGTGCTGGGCGACCTGATGGGGACCATGGTCGGGGTCGACGCCTTCTCTCAGGCTCTGACCAACCCGCTGCTCGATCCCCGAGTCTTCTCCGCCGACACGTTCACCGCGGCGGGCCTGGCGGCGATCGAGGCGACCAGCTCGCTCGCGGACATCGTGCTCCGCAACGTCCCGGCTGGGTCCACGCCGCGGGTCAGCTTCGACCGCCAGTAGCCGAGCCGGCCGACAGGGTGGAGAGCTCGTCCGGCGCCTCGGCCAGGCTCGTCGCCTCGCGCTCGATCGCGACGCTGCCGTGACGGTGCGCCAGGGCCGCCGCCTCGCGCAGGTGTTGGGGCGCACGTAGCGCCTCTCCGAGCGCGAGGTGGGTTCGGGCCTCGAGCAGCGGCGCGCCGAAGGCGCGGTGCGCCCGCATCGCCGCCTGCAGATGCGCCTCGGCGGCGGCCTCGCGCCCGAGGGCGCTCGCCAGCCGCCCAAGGCTCAGCTCGATCGAGCCGCGCGTGGCGATGCCGGCGGGAGTCGCGAACTGCCGGCGAGACTCGAGCAGGGCCTCGTAGAGCCGCGGCGCCGCGTCGAGGTCGCCGACCCGAAGCGCGATGTCCGCGCACCGGGCCAGGTTGAACGCCCGCGTGCGATCGAACTCGAACCTGTAGCCGTCCTGCGCCAGATCCGCGAGCACGGCCGCCGCCTCGTTGCGCCGGCCGGTCTCGGCCAGCACGAAGCCTCGCGTCAACTGGAGCAGCCGGAGGCCGGGGTTGTGCTCGAGCTGGCGGCTCAGCGGCTCGATCAGCTCGTCCAGCCGGCCCTGCTCGGTGCGGACCGCGAGGAGCTGGCCGAACGTGATCAACGACCCCTCGGGAATGTTGTGCGCCCGCGCGGTCGCGGCGGCAGTCATCGTGAGGCGCTCCGCCGCGCTCAGATCGCCGGCGATCCACTGGTGCGCGCTCTGGGCCCAGAGCGCTGTCCAGCGCAGCACGGGCTGGCCGATCGCCTCGGCGAGCGTCAGCATCAGCGCGAGCCCCGCGTCGAGCGCGTCGCGCTCGCCGCTGTGCATCGCGTGGATGAACCTCATGTTGGCGGCGCGGAACTGGAGCTCGGGATCGGCGAACTCCTCGCCCAGCTCGCCCAGCTCGCGCACGCGGTCCTCGTGCTGCTCCAGCGCGCTGATCGGGCTGATCGCGGTCGCGAACGACAGCACGCGGCCGAGCTCGCGCCGGTCGCTCCCCTGACGCGCCAGCGACAGCGCCTGCTCGCCCAGCTCCACGCCGCGGTGAGGGTCGCCCCCGTAGTAGATCTCCTTGGCCAGGATCGCTTGCACCAGAGCGACATGTGGAGCGCCGGGCCCCAAGTGCTCGAGTGCCTGCTCGAGTGCCCCGATCCGGTCGTGGTCGGGCGGCCCGGCGGCGCCCAGCGGCCCAAGCGTGTTCGCGAGCACCGCTCGCGTCATCCGATCCGGATCGTCGAGGCGCTCGGCCAACGCGCTTGCCTCGAGCAGGCACTCCCGGAACGAGGCGTCGCCCACCTGACGCCGCGCTTCGCCGAGCCCGATCAACAGATCGCACCGGATCTCATCTTCGCGCCCATCCGACGGGAGCAGAGCAAGCGCTTCGGTGAACCAATGCAACGCGTGATCGGGAGCGAGCTGCGCAAGCGCCTGCTCGCCGGCTCGGTGCGCGTAGCCGATCGCCTTTTCCGGATGCGAGCGCGCCGCGAGCCAGTGGTGGGCGAGCTCGGGCGCGTGCGTGTCCAGGCCGCCGGCCGCGAGCTGCTCGATGGCTTCGGCGACCTGGCGGTGAATGCGCGCGCGGCGCGTCGCTCCCAGCTCCTCGTACAAGCTGTTGCGAAACAGCGCGTGGGCGAAGGTGAACCGCCCGAGGCTCTCGGCGCTTTCGACCAGGACCGAGGCCCGCACGGCAGCCTCGAGCGCGTCGAGCACGCCATCTTCGTCCTGATCGACCACGCGCTCCAGAAGGCCGACGTCGAACTCCTCCCCCACGACCGCGGCCACCGTGAGCACGGACTGCGCATCACGGCCGAGTCGGCGAACCCGGCCGACCGCCACCTCGCGCGCGCTGGGCGGAATCGCGACCTCGTCGAGCCGCCGCGCGCGCCACCGCCCGTCCTCGGCTTGGGCGAAGATGCCGCGCTCGTTCAGGTGACGAAGGATCTGGACGACGAAGAAGGGATTGCCGCCCGTCTCGCTCGCGATCTCCGCCGCCAGCTCGAGCTCCGCGGCCTCCAACTGATGGCCGGCGACCTCCGTCATCAGCGCCGCGACTTCGTCAGAGCTCAAGCCATGCAGCGTGAGCCGGTCTGCTCCCTCCACACGGCGCAGCGCCGCCAGCGTGTCGCCCAGAGGGTGCTCGGAGTCGATGTCGGTGTCACGGTAAGTGCCGATCAGGAGCAGCGGCAGGTGCGCCGTCGCCGCGGCCACATGGCCGAGGAGCGCGAGCGACGGCGCGTCGGCCCATTGCAGGTCGTCGAGCACGA
Source organism: uncultured Solirubrobacterales bacterium (assembly GCA_963818675.1). Taxonomy (GTDB): domain Bacteria; phylum Actinomycetota; class Thermoleophilia; order Solirubrobacterales; family Solirubrobacteraceae; genus Palsa-465. Next base: position 2,333,725 of record CAWFTE010000002.1, on the reverse strand, counting down.
GCGCGAGCGGCGCCGCGCCGCTGAGCGCTTCGAGCAGCGCGATCACCGCTTGGAAGACGAGGTAGCGCTCGGTCTCGGGGTCGGACCGCCGCGGCTCCGAGATCTGGCCAACGCGATCCGCGAGCGACGGGACGAGCCGCGCCAGCTCGCCTCCGTGCCGGGTGGCAAGCGGAGCGAGCACGGTTCTCGGAGCATGGGCGATCAGGTGACCTAGCGCGGTGGACCAGATCGCGTACGGCGCGCCCATGCCCTCGGTGGTCGTGGCCCAGGAGATGGAGAAGCCGCCGGTGAACGCCTCGAGCGCCGTCCTCGCGGCGAGCCGGGTCTTGCCCACCCCGGGCTCGCCCGCGATCACCAGGATGCGTCGCTGACCGTCGCGCGCGTGATCGATCGCCCGCTGCGCCAGCTGCTCCTCCTCGGCGCGGCCGACGTACGGGATCGTCGTGGTCGCACGAAGAACGGGCGGCAGCGTCGCCTCGCGAGCGGCGGGCGCGGCGTCGGAGTCGTCCGGCTCGGCCCCGGAATCGCTCGGCGCCGGCCGGGGCTCCGTACGGACGGCCACCGGCGCCGTAAGCGATGCATCCTGGCGCAGGATCGCCTGCTCGAGCTCCCTGAGGGCCGCACTCGGCTCCACCCCAAGCTCCTCGAGCAGCTTGTGGCGCGCCTGCTGGAAGGCATCGAGCGCGTCGGCCTGGCGGCCGCACCGGTACAGCGCCAGCATGAGCTGTTCGCGCAGGCGCTCGCGAAACGGCTGCTCGCGCACGAGCGCTTCGAGCTCCGGGATGAGCCGCGCGTGCTGACCGAGCGTCAGCTCCGCCTCGATCAGCTCCTCCTGACAGCTCAAGCGGAGCTCCTCGAGGCGGGCGATGGCTGCCTGCGCGAACAGCTCATAGGTGAAGTCGGCCAGAGGCGATCCTCGCCACAGGCCCTGTGCCTCGCGCAGCAGCACCGCCGCGCGCGCGGCGTCGCCACCGGCCAGCGCGGCTCGGCCCGTCGCATACAGGTGCTCGCACCGGTCGGCGTCGAGCTCGTCGAGCTCGACCTTGAACACGTAGCCCGGCGGCCTCGTCACGAGCCGCTCGCTGGCGTCACCCAGCGCGCCACGCAGGCGGGATACGAACACCTGGATGGTGTGGAGCGCGGTCGGCGGGGGCGTCTCGCCCCAGAGCTCGTCGATCAACCGATCGCTCGCCACCACCTCCCCCGCGTGCAGGATGAGAAGCGCCAGCAAGGCCCGCTGGCGCAGGCCACCCAATGCCACCGCCTCGCCTCGATCGACGCGGACCTCGAACGGTCCGAGGATCGACAGGTCCAAAACCGCCCCCACTGTCCGAAACGGTAACAGGGAGGCGGGGCGCCGCAAAACGGCAGAATCCGGGCATCGATGGAGCTGAGCGAGTACACAGCGTGCGACGCGACGGCGCTGCGGGGCCTCCTGGCCGCGGGAGAGGTCGAGGCCGCGGAGGTTCTGGACGCGGCTGTGCGCGCAATCGAAGCTGTCCAGCCAAGGCTGAACGCGATCGTCTCCGGACCATATGAGGATGCACGCGGTGCGAACGAGGGCCCACTGGCCGGCGTCCCGTTTGCGGTCAAGGACACGCTGCCCGAAGCGGGGCGGCCGCTTGGCTTCGGCACGCGGATGCTCGACGGGTTCACCGCGCGCCGTGACGGCACGCTGGCCGAGCGCTTTCGTGGCGCGGGGCTGGCCTCGGTGGTGCGCACGGCGACGCCCGAGTTTGCCTTCAACATCGATACCGCGCCCGTGGTGCATGGACCAACGCGGAACCCGTGGGACCCCGAGCGAAGCCCGGGAGGGTCGAGCGGCGGTGCGGCGGCGCTGGTGGCCGCGCGGGCGTTGCCGATGGCGCACGCCAACGACGCCGGCGGCTCGATCCGCGTCCCCGCCGCGTGGTGCGGCCTGGTGGGTTTGAAGCCGTCGCGCGGCCGGGTCCCACTGGGGCCCGCAGTCGGCGAGGCGGTCGGCGGATTCGCGCACGAGTTCGCTCTGACCCGCAGCGTCCGGGACGCCGCCGCGTTGCTGGACGCCGTCAGTGGCCCGGCCCCGGGCGATCGCTACTACGTGGAACGCCCGCAGCGCGGCTTCAGCGCGGGCCTGGAGGAGCCGTTACCGCGCCTGCGTGTGGCCGTCCACACGAGCTCGTGGTTTGGGCAGCCGACCGAGCCCGCGGCGCGCGCGGCGGTCGAGGCTGCGGCGGCCGCGCTGGCCGAGCAGGGGCACGCCGTGGAGGAGGCATCCCCGGAGGTGGCGGTTGACGCACTCCGGGCGTGCACGGAGGTGGTGTGGTCAGTCGATCTCGCCACGCTCGCCGCCTCCTTTGGCCGGATCAGCGGGCGCGAGCCGGCGCCCGATCAGGTTGAGGCGGCGTCGTGGGCGTGCATCCAGCGCGGGCGCGAGATCAGCGCGCTCGAGCTTGAAGCGGCGGCGGTGGTGGTCAACTCCACCTCGCGCCGGTGGGGACGGTTCATGGACGAGTGGGACCTGTTCGTGTGTCCGACGACGCCGGGCCCCGCCCCTCCGTCCGGCGTGCCCGATCAGGACGATGCGGAGATCCATACCGCGACGGCGTGGATGGACGAGGTGTTCACCCGGGCTCCGTTCACCCCGCTCACCAACCTGACCGGCCAGCCGGCACTCAGTCTCCCCCTCGGCCAGAGCGAGGACGGCATGCCACTCGGCGTGATGCTGACCGCGCAGACGCTGCGCGAGGATCTCCTGCTACGCGTGGCGGCCGCGCTCGAGCGGGCGATGCCGTGGGAGCAGCATCGACCAAGCGTCGTCGCCTGCGCGTAATGCGCCTGAACCAGGTTGAAAATCAACGCGCGTCGCCAATGTGACGAGCTGCCGTTTTCTTGTCTCCGGCCCGGGTATTCGAACTCTCGAGCGCGGAGGCTTGCGCTGCTTCCGCGCCGGGAAAGCACGCATTCGCGGTGCGGTGCGACGTGGAGCGGGTTAGGCGGCCGAACACGGGCGAGTCTTCGAGGGCAACCCATGTCCCTCCCCACCACAGTCGATTACCGCGACGAAGTCCGCGCCCGTTTGCGCGCATCGAGCGAGCAAAGCGCTGACACGGCATTCGAGGCGAGACGACTGGTGGCACCACTAGACGAACTGCGAGTTGGCCTGCGGAGCAGCCTCGGCTGGCTGAATCGCCGGCGCAGCCTGGTCGCGCTCGTGCAGGCGACCCGCGAGCTGCTGCCGGGCGACAGCAGCTTCGGCGACCCGATGTCGACCGGCGGGACTTCCACCGCGCAGGCTCTGGGCCGGCTGGCATGGCGCCTGCAGGACGGGCGCTTCAGCCTTCTCGGCGAGCTCGCGCAGGCGGGCCTTCAGGTGGCGGACTGGCTCGGCGAGGACATCCGGGGCGTCGCGGCCGGTGATCAGCAGACGATCCTGTTCGTCGATCTGCGGGGGTTCTCCCAATGGGCGCTGCGCACGCCGGCCTCAGACGTCGCCGAGCTGCTTCGCCGCGTGGATGCGACGGTCACCGAAGTGGTGGAGGCCCGGTGCGGCGTGGTCGTGAAGCGACTGGGTGACGGCGCCATGGCGATCTTCGGCGACTGCGAACCGGCGGTGGAGACGGCGTTCGAGGCGATCAAGGAGGTGGGCACGATCCGGGTCCGCGGCTACCGCCCGATGCTGCGCGTGGGGATCCATCGTGGCCAGCCGTATCGGATCGGCCAGGACTACGTGGGCGTGGACGTCAACATCGCGGCGCGCCTATGCGAGGCGGCTCCCGCCGGCGGCGTGCTCGTCTCGGGTCAGGTACGCGACGAGCTCGCCGGCGGCAGGTGGTCCGCAGCAGCAGCCACCGACATCTGGCTGCGCGGGGTGCCCGACGACGTCTCGATCTACTTCGCCCGGCAGCGCGACTCCAACGGCAACGGCTCGCACGCGGCCGCAGACCGCCGCGGCGCCGGCTCAGCCTGAGCCGAGCGTCAGCCGCCGTTCGCGTGCTGCGAGCTGGCCGCCCGCTCGGTATTCAGGCGCAGGCGCTCCTCGACGAGCGCCTCGAGCCGGTCGACGACCCGGGCTGGCAGCCGGTTGATGTCCCAGCTCGTCAGCGTGATCAGCCGCATGGGTGAGGTCGCCACCACCGTCGCGGTCCGGGTCGTGCGCCGGAGGATGCCGATCTCGCCGACCACCTCGCCGGGTCCGAGCTGCGCAATCACCTCGCCATCCCGGACGACGTCGGCCGTGCCCTGCTCGATGCAGATGAGCTCGTGCGAGTAATCGCCCTGCACGATCAGCGGCTCGCCCTCGGGCACACCCCGCTCCCCGATGTAGAGCGAGATCTGCTCGAGCGTCACCGCGGGAAGCTCGGCGAAGATCGACATGGACTGAAGGCGGCTCGGGTCCATGGCTCCTCCATAGACGAGAGGGGTTGACGGATACGGCGTCCCGGCAGGGGCCGCCGGCGCCGGTGCTTCGACGAGCCCGCGCAGCGCGGCGGCGGCCTCCGGTTGCAGGTGCTCGAAGATCGCCTTGGCGAAGTCGGCGGCAACGATCGCATGGCCTCGCATCGTCACATGCTTGAGGTCGTGGCTGTAGACCTCGACGTCGAACGAGGCCGAGGAGTCGGTGTGGTCGACGAGGATCGCGCCGTGACGGCGCGCCACCGCCCGGATCCGCTCGTTGAGCTCCGGCAGCCGCTCGTCGAGCGGCGTCCCCTTGAACATGGGGATCGCGTTGACGGCGTTCATGTAGGTACACGTGATGACCTCGCAGCCGGTGGCGCGGAGCGTGCCCACGAGCTGATCTAGCGCCTGCTCGGCACCATCGGGGTCCCACTCGGGGGGGAACATGTCGTTGCCCCCCGCAATCAGGATCGCGAGCGTGGGCTGGAAGGCGAGCGCCGCCTCGAGTTGGGTCGCGGCGACCTCGGGAGCGGTCAGGTCGCGCGTGCCGAGGTTCATGAAGCGGAGGTTCGGCTGGCGGCGGCGCAGGGCGGCGACGAGCCGCTCGACGAACGGGTGCGTCTCATACCCGTCGACGGGATCGCCCAGGCCTTCGATCGTGCTGTCCCCCACGCTGAGTACGCGCCGCCAGGGCGCGCCTTCGAGCAGGAGGTCGAACTCCTCGGGGCTCAGGCACCGCGGATCGAGCGCCTCGGCGTGATATGGCGCGGGCACAGGTGCGCCGTGCCTGACGCGAACCGCGCCGTAGTCCATGGCGATCCCCCGCCCGGCCAGGTGCTCGGCGGCGAGCGCGTCGGGGGCGTTCTCGACGGTGCTCATCAGGGGTTGCCTCCCGGGCTGTGCGCGACGGCCGACCGCGGCCGCGGGCGGCGTCGTCGCAGCATGATCACGTCCGGTCCGCGCAGTACGACGTCGCCTCGGTACACCGGCGGCCGCGTCAGCTCGAGGTCCCCGGCCACCGCAGCGATTGCCCGCAGGGCGGCCTGGCCCTCCATTCGCGCCAGCGGGCTGCCGATACAGGCGTGGATCCCCGAGCCAAACCCGATGTGCCGGCTGGCGTTCTCGCGCGTCACGTCGTAGCGATCGGGTTGCTCGAACACGGCTGGGTCGCGGTTCGCAGCACCGACCAGCAGGACCGCGTGCTCGCCGGCGGCGAAGTGGTGACCGTCGATCTCCACGTCCGACAGGACCGTGCGAGCCACGTTCTGGACCGGCGCGTCGAAACGCAGGGTTTCGTCGACGGCCTGGCGGGCGATCTCCGGGTTCGAGGCCAGGCTCTCCGCCTGCTCGGGATGGCGCAGGAACGCCAGCAGTGCGTTGGAGATCAGGTTCACGGTGGTCTCGTGACCGGCCATCAGCAGTATGAGGACGGTCGCGATCACCTCCCACTCGCTCAGGCGGTCGCCCGCCTCCTCGGCCGCGACCAACGAGCTCAGCAGGTCGTCCCCGCCGCCGCGCCGGCTCTGTATCAGCCCGAGCAGGTACTGGACCATCGCCAGGACCGCCACGCGACTCGCCTCCCGCTGGCGGGCCGTGAGCATGAAGTCGGGGCTGAGCATGTTGGCGAGCGGGCGCGACCACTCGCCGAATAGCACGTGGTCCTCCGCAGGTATGCCGAGGAGCTCGCAGATCACCGTCACCGGCAACGGATAGGAGAAGTCCCGAACGAAGTTGATGTCGTCGGCGGCGAGCGCGCGGGCGAGCATGTCCTCAACCAGTTGCACGATCCGCGGCTCGTACGAGCTGAGCGTGCTCCGGGTGAACGCCTGTGCCACGAGCGAGCGCAGGCGTTTGTGATCGGGCTCGTCGAGGAACATGAACGGGCGCACGGGCCCGCGGGGGGGACTCCAGAACAGGTACGGGTACACCGCCTGGTCGCTGCCGAACGCCTGGCTTTGCTCAAGGAACCGCTCGCTGCGAGCGTTGCGACTGTCGGCGCTCCACTGGTGGCTGTTCTTCAGCACGGTCACGCAATCCTCGTAGCGTGAGAGCACCCACAGTCCGTGCCGGCGTCGGAGCACGGGATGCTCGCGACGCAGCCGCGCATACACCGGGTAGGGATCGAGCCCGACGCGCAGGTCTGCGAAGTTGAACTCGACGTCCACATCGCTCACGCGCCGATGCTCGGCCACGAACCGGGTGCCGTCCGGGGTGAGCGTGAGCTCGTCGTACTCGAGGGGGGGCCGCTCGGCGCCGGCCGATGGCTGCAGCACGGTGCCGGCAGCGGTGCTGGCGGCCTTCACGAAGGCGCTCTCAAAGGACGACCGCATCGACGGGGGCGATCGGCTCGGGCGCCGCGGCGGCGGCGGGCGCCCCGAGTCCGGCGGTTGCCTCCGCACCCCGCGGGCCGAGCGAGAGATAGCCCACGGCCGAGACCAGCAGGCACCCCGCGCCGAACAACCAGGCGTGCTGGAAGGCGACGAGCAGGTCCCGCTCACCCGGCGCGCCGACGATCGCCACGACCGCGGCGACGCCTAGCGCGCCACCAACCGCCCGCAGCACCGTGAGCAGCCCGTTGGCGGTGGCGAAGCGCTCGCCCGGCGCCGCCGAGATGACCGCGCTCCCGCCATTGGAGACGACGCAACCGGCGCCCACGCCCATCAGGCAGGTGATCGGCAGCCACATCCCGAGGAACTCAGGGGTTGCCCCTGAAAGCACCGCCAGCAGGAGCACGCCGACGCCCCAAATCGCGGCGCCGGTCACGAGCACCGGCCGGAAGCCGTGGCGCTGGACCAGCGCGCTCGTGGGCCGAGCCAGGAGGAACGCCACCGCCGGCCCCGGCGTCATCGCGCCCCCGGCCTGGAGCAGTGAGTAGTGCCACACCTCAGTGAGGAACAGGACGTTGATCAGGGTGTAGCCGAAGAACCCGGCCACGGCGACGGTGAAGACCGCGCCCGCGACGTTGAAACGGCGAATGCGCAGCAGCCCTCGGTCGAACAGCGGCTCGCGCGCCGAGCGCGAGCGCGCGACGAACAGCGCGGCCACCGCCACCGCGCCCGCGAACGCGCCGAGCGTGCGGGCGCTCGTCCAGTGCCACTGCTGGCCCTGGACGATCCCGAGGGCGAGCAGTGCGATGGCGACGGCGAACAACGCCGCACCAACAATGTCCGGCAGCCGGGTCTCGCCCGCGGTCCTGCTCTCATCCAGATGGCGTGCCGCCAGCGCGAGCCCGGCGACGCCGACCGGCAGGTTGATCAGGAAGGCCAGCCGCCAGTCGTCGGCCGTGATGAGCGCGCCGCCCAGCGCGGGTCCGATCCCGGCGCCGAGGGTGGCCACCGCGACGCTCATCGCCACGGCGTGTGTGCGGCGATCCGGAGCAAATGCATGCATGACGATGGCGATCGAAGTGGGGATCAGGACAGCCGCCCCGAGCGCCTGGATTGCCCGCGCCGCGACCAGGAAGCCGAGGCTCGGCGCCGCAGCACAGGCGCACGAGCTCACCGTGAACATGATCAGGCCGACGACGAAGAACCGCTTGCGGCCCAGGCCATCGGCCACTCGTCCTGCCGGGACGAGGAACGCGGCCAGCACGATGTTGTACGCGTTGAGCACCCAGGAGATCCCGGAGATGCCGGCGTGCGGGAACGAGCGGCCGATGCTCGGGATTGCGATGTTTGCGATCGTCGCGTCGACATAGGCCATGAACACGCCGATGGACGCGACCATGAGCACGGTCTGGGGCCGGGTACGCGAGAACCCCGCAGACTCGGCACGTCGCTCCAATGTCATCCCTCGACCCCGCTTTCTGAGCCCACGCAGCTCATCCACTCCGCTGCCCCTGTCCAGGCGTCCCTGCGGCGCCAGGCCGGCCATTCAAACACAGTCCTCACAGGCTGTCCAGCGGTTCGTGCCCGATCGCACACATTCCGGGGCGGCGGGGTCATGACCCCCGTCGTGAGAGACTTCCGTCGCGACTGCCGCCGCTGACAACCCTGCGTTTCCCCACACCCCGGTTCTGCACGGGCTGCCCGCGGAGAGCGTAGAGCGGCTGCGGGAGCGCGCCACCCTGGCCGAGATCGGGGCGGGGCAATGGCTGTTTCGGGAGGGCGAGGAGGCGGATGACGCCTACATCATCCGGTCGGGACGCGTCGAGATCGTCATCGACAGCGCCGTGATCCGCACGGTTCGGCGCGGCGGGGTGATCGGCGAGCTGGCGCTGCTGAGCCGGAGGCCGAGAGCGGCCTCGGCCCGGGCCGCGCGCGATTGTCAGCTGTGGCGGATCGACCGCGAGCACTTCGAGCAGTTGATCGCCGAGGACAACCGGTTCGCCCTTGCGCTGTGCCGCCTGCTCGGCTCGCAACTCGCCGCACATCGATCTCCGGCGCTGATCAGCGATCCGCCGCGGACGATCGCGGTCGTCGGCCTGGACGGCGACATCTCGGCCGAGGACGTGGCCGGCCGGCTCGCCGCGGCGCTCGAGCCGCACGGCGACGTAGCCGTCCTGCACGCGGAGGCGAACCGTCAGGACGACGACTATCCGGCGATGTTCGATCGCGCCGAAGAGCGCAGCCGGTGGGTGATCCTTTGCGGCGGGCAAGATCCGGCGAACCCGTGGACCCGAGCGTGCCTGGCCGGCGCGGACCGGATCGTCGCACTCACCCGCGGCCGCCTGACTCCGGCCTGGAATGCGGGGAGCTCATCACTGCGCGGGTGCGAGCTGCTCGTGCTCGGGAACGTCGTCCCGAACAGCCTGATCGGCCGGCTCGAGCCAAGCGCGGTGCAGACGCTGCCGGGCGAGGCGGCGGTCGAACGGTGCATTGCGCTCAGCGCGCGCCGGCTCGCCGGACGGGCGGTGGGGCTCGTGCTCTCGGGCGGCGGCGCGCGGGCGTTTGCCCATCTCGGAGTCATCCAGGAGCTCCGTGCCGCGGGGGTCGAGATCGACCGGGTGGCGGGCGTGAGCATGGGCGCGCTGATCGCCGGCGGAGTGGGCGCCGGCATGGACGACAAGACGATGTACGGGCACTGCCACCGGTTCTTCCTCGAACAGAACCCGAGCGGCGACTACACGGTGCCCGCGTACTCCCTGATCCGCGGGCGCCGGACGCGACGCCTGCTCGGGGAGGCCTTCGGCTCGACTGCGATCGAGCAGCTTCCGCTGCGCTTCTTCTGCCTGAGCGCGGACCTCAACAGCCGCAGCCCGGTCGTTCACAGGATCGGTCCGCTCGCGGACGCGATCTTCGCCAGCCTCTCGATCCCGGGCGTGTTCCCGCCGGTTCCCACCGCAGACGGCCGACTGCTCGTGGACGGAGGGGTGCTCGACAATCTCCCGGTCGAGACGATGGCCCGGGACGCGGAGGGCCCGGTGATCGCCGTCGACATGGCGCACGCCGCGCCCTGGCGGCCGAGCCAGACGGCGCATCGCTCGTCGTGGCGGGTGCGTGTGCGGGCGCTGATCTCCGGGCAGGAGGCGGAGTTGCCGCGCCTGGCCGAGACGATGCTGCGGACCATGCTCGTCGGCTCGAGCGACACCGTCACCGCCGCGCGCAAGCACGCCGACGTGGTGATCACGCCTACCGTCGAGCGGGCGGGGATGCTCGATTGGGAGCATCTCCCGAGCATGCGCGACGCAGGTCGCGATGCGGTTCGGCGGATGCTCGAGGACGATCCCGAGGCGCTCGCCGCCTGCCTGTGACCTTGCGCGGGAGGGACGCCGCGCCGGGCTGACGCCCGCCCGTCAGCCAGCCGCCTGCTCGCCCGGCTCGGTGTTCACGATCAACACGTTGCAGCGGGCCTTGTGCGAGACCTGGTTGGGCACGTTCCCGAGCGCGAGCCGGCGCGCTCCGTGCATACCCTTGCTGCCGACCACGATCAGGCTCGCTCCGACCTGGTCGGCCACCTGGAGCAGAGCGTCGACGGGATCCTGCTCGCACGCGTGCGTGGTCACCTTGACCTCGCGCGTGCGGACCGCCGCGGCGCCCTCGCTCAGAGTCGCCTCGACGTGGGAATCGGGCAGCGGCGCCCATATCTTCGCCGCGCCTTCCGGCGCGCCGGCGATCCGCGCCCCACGAAGCGCATCGAACGCGGACACGAGGTGAACCTCGGCGCCGAGCGCCTTGGCCAGGCGAATCGCCTCCTCCACCGCCGCCTTCGCCCGATCGGAACCGTCGGTCCCCACCACGATCGACTCAGCCATGCAAGAAATCTCCCTCCAGACGAACCGGGGCTAACCCTACCTGCTGAGGTGGCGAGCGGGAAGGCGGCGTCGTTGACCCGGAGCGGGCTGTGGTGGCGAGCGGGAAGGCGGCGCCGTTCACACCCGGAGCGCCTCGGTGGGGCTGAGTCGCGCCGCCTTCGTGGCCGGATACAGCCCCGCCACCGCGCCGATCAGCAACCCCGCGGCGGGCGCGGCCACGAGCGCGTACAGCGGCACCACGAACGGCTGGGCTCGGGCGACCGCGTAGACCTCGGTGGCGCCGGCCCCCAGCCCGACCCCGACCACGGCCCCGAGCGCGGCCAGCAGCGCCGACTCGGCGAGGAACTGCGCGCTGATGTGCGACCGCGTCGCGCCGAGCGCCCGGCGCAGCCCGATCTCGCCCCGGCGCTCGAGCACCGAGATCACCATGATGTTGGCGATTCCGATCGCGCCCACGAGCAGGGCCACCGCTCCGAGTCCCAGCAACAGGGTCGTGAACTGGCCCTTGGCCGCCGCGCGCGCCTCGAGCGCATCGGACGGGCGACTGACGTCGACGCCGTCGGGCTGTTGCGGGTCGGCGGTCGCCGCGAGCAGGTTGGCCACCTGATTGACGTCGTTGACGCCCGCGCGCACGTAGATCTCGGTTGGGTTGGGCGCGGTCTGGAACAGCCTCTCGGCCACCGGGAGCGAGACGAAGGCCTCTCCGTCGAGCCCCGAGTCGAGCAGGACGGGATCGAGGATCCCGACCACCACGAACCACGTGTTGCCGAGGTACACCATCACATGACCGCCGGCGTGGTTGATCTGGAGCACGCTGGCGGCCTGCGCCCCGAGCACCACCTCGGGAAAGTGATCTGAGACTGCGTCGAGGAAGTGCCCGGAGGCCATCGTCGTTCCGAGCACCTGGGGGAGATCGTCGCCCGCCGCGTCGACGCCGATCCCGCCGGTCTCGGATGCCGGCACGAGCGCGCTGCGATACACGTTCGCGCCCGAGACCTGATAGACGGCGACGTCGTTTCCCACGTGCTGCATGTGGCGGATCATCGGGACGGCCGTGTCGGGCAGGACCTCGTTGGCGCCGAGGACGGTCTGCCCCGGCGCCACGGTCAGAAGATTGGTCCCAAGCGCATCGATCTCCGCGAGCAGTGTCGCCTGAGCGGAGGCAGAGACGCCGACCACGGCGACCATCGCGCCGATGCCGATCGCGATCCCGAGGGCGGACAGGCTGGCCCGCAGCCGCCTCGTGCGCGGACCCTGGAGCGCGGTACCGAGCAGTTGGGAGAGCGGGAGCCGCGGCGGGGCAATCGCTCCCGCGGGCGCGGACCCGGGCGCGGGTGCGGGCGTGTCGTCGACGACGCTCACAGGCGCTCGTCCGAGACGATCTCGCCGTCGCGCATCTGGATCCGGCGGGGAAAGCCGGCGGCGATGTCCTGCTCGTGCGTGATCAGCACGAGCGTCGCCCCGTCGTGCGCCAGCCCGTGCAACAGATCGACCACCTCGCGGCTGGATTTCGAGTCGAGGTTCCCGGTTGGCTCGTCGGCCAGGACGATCAGCGGCCGTTTGGCGATCGCGCGCGCGATCGCCACGCGCTGGCGCTCGCCCCCGGACAGCATCCGCGGGCGGTGCTCCATCCGGTGGCCGAGCCCGACGCGCTCGAGCGCGCTGCGCGCGGCCTCCCGCCGCTGCCCGAGCGGCGCTCCCGTGTACAGCATCCCGAGCGCCACGTTGTCCAGCGCGGTGAAGGAGTCCTGGAGGTGGAACTCCTGGAACACGAACCCGATCGCGTGGGCCCGCAGCCCCGCCAGCTCACCGTCGGAGGCGTGTGCGAGATCGTGGCCGCCCACGCGCACGCCTCCGCTCGTGGGCCGCTCGAGCGTGCCCATCACGGTGAGAAGCGTCGTCTTGCCCGATCCGGAGGCGCCGACGACCGCCACCTGCTCGCCCTCGGGTACCTCAACCGAGACCTCGCGCAGCGCGACGACGTCGCCTGGATACGCCTTGGTCACCGACTCGAGCGACAGCGCGGCGGTCATCCCTGCGAGTCCGTCACCTCGAGACCCTGGTAGATGCCCGCGCCCGAGACCTGCACGTAACCGGCGGCGAACAGGCCGGTGGTCACCGGAATCAACGAATGCGGCGCGGCGGCCTCCTGAACCGCGTAGCCCCCGCCGGCGGTGGCCAGCAGCGCGGTCACCGGCACCGAGAGCACGTTGCTCGCCTTGGCCTGGGCAAAGCTCACGCTGACCGCGGCCTGGTCGAGGCCGGCGCCGGTGTGGTGTCCGGCGAGCGTGATCGTCACCGGGATCACCGAGCCCGAGCCGCTGCCGTTGCCATTGCCGTTGCCGTTGCCACCACCGCCGGAGCCGCCGCCGGAGCCGCCGGAGCCGGAGCTGCCGGAGCCGGAGCCGCCGGAGCCGCCCGACCCGCTCGAGCTCTGGGCCACCGGGCTGACCGCGGTGACCTTGCCCTCGACGGTGTCGCTGTTGGGCAGCTCGACCGTCACCGGCTCCCCCACCTTCGCCTCCGATTGCTTGCTCGCGTCGAGGTCGACGGTCACGATCAGCTGCGTCGAGGTCGTCTGAAGGATCGACGATGCGCTCCCGCCGCCGGCGCCGTTCCCGGACGAGCTCCCGGAACCCGAGCTGTTCGACGAGGAGGGGCTGCCGCCTCCCGAGGAGGAGGGCCCGCCCCCGCCACCGCTCGCGGGGGACGAGCCGCCGCCCTTGGGGCTCGACGAGGACGAGGGCGACGAGCCGGCGCCGCTCGGTTGACCGCCCTTCGCGGCCTTGAGCTCAGCGATCTCGGCGTTGAGGAGCGCGATCAGCGCCTGGAGCGTCCTCAGGCTGGGCGGTGGCGCGCCGGCGTGTTGCCGCGATCCAGGCTTGGGGGGCTTGGGCTTCGGCTTGCCCGCACCCGGATTGCCCGCGCCGGGCTTGGTCTGGAGTGGCGTCGTCTGCAGGCTCACGAACTCCGGAGCCCGGGGCCCGTCGACCGGCTCGCTGGCGTTGGCGGCCGAGCCGGCGCCGGAGCTCCCGCTACTCCCGCCGCTCCCGCCGAGCGTCCCGTCGACGGTCGATACCAGCTGGTCGCCCGGAAGGAACACGACCTGGCCGAGCGAGAGGATGCCGGTCTCGGTCTCGCCCAAGTACGCCTGGAGCACGTCGACCCCCGCAGTCGTCGCGGCCTGCCAGGTGCCGTCGACGACGATTCCCTCCGGGTTGAACCCTAGACGCACGAGGTTGCGGTTGAGCTCGAGGATGTCCTGGCCGGCGCTGTCGGCCGCGCTCAGGTCGCGGTAGGCCGGCGTGGTGCCGTCCATCAGGATCACCGGGTTGCCATCCACCTTGAACAGCGCCTGGCCGGGCTTGATCACCTGCCCGACGCTCGGCAGCCACGTGACCGTCCCGCTCAGGCGGTCGTACACCGTCTGCGCACCGGAATAGCTGAGCGTGCCCGACTCGGTGTCGGTCTGCACCAGGTCGCGCCGCTCCACCGCGGCAGCGCCGGAGGACCCAGGGCTCGAACCGCTGGCGGCCGAGGGCGAGGACGAGCCGACACCCATCACGACCATCACGACCGCCGCAATCGCGACCGCCAGCGCGAGCACGGCGGCCAGCCGCCGCCGGCGGCGGACCGCGAGCATGGGTCCTAGCGCGAGTCGGAGGCTCCGCGTGAGCTGAGTCGCGGGCATGGCCGGTGGCGGTTGTAGGGCGCCGGGGTTATCACGGTCGTAACGCTGTTATGCCGCTGTTAGGCGCCGCGGCCTCAGCCGCGGTGGTTGATCGCCTGCTCCACCGCCGCCATGGAGATCACGCCGTGAGTCACGCCCACGCAAGCCCTGGCCGCGGTCAGGAAAGAGGGGGCGCGCAGGTCGACCCCCGCGGCGCTGATCATCTGGAGCGACAGCTTCCCCTGGGCGCTCGGGTCGGGAAAGTCGGCCACGCCGTGGGACGAAGCCGCCAACCCGTTCACGACCACGGTCAAGACCACCGTCGGCCGGCTTCGGGCCAAGCTCGGCGATCCACCTCTGATCGAAACCGTCCGCGAGGCCGGTTACCGGATCTGATGCTCCGCCGCACGCTGAGACCGCTCCGGCGCCCGCGCCTCGTACACCGGCCCGCCCCGACCGCGCGCTTGCGCCTGACGCTGATGTACGCCGGACTGTTCCTGCTGCTCGGGACCGCAGTGATCGTGGCGATCGTGCTGCTGACGCGCAGCGGCTCGGCCGTGAGGGTCAGCAGCGCCGCCCCGGCACCGTTGGGCGCCGCGTTGCACGCGCAGCCCGGGGCCGTGCTGCAGAAATCTGCCGACATCAATCGCCTGCTCGCCGTGTCGTGGTTCGTGCTTGCCGTCACCGCGGTCGCCGCGGGCGGGCTCGGATGGTTCGCCGCCGGTCGCGTGCTCCAGCCCTTGCGGACCATGACCATCACCGCCCGCACGATCTCGGCCGGCAACCTCCACCAGCGGCTCGGCCTGACCGGCCCCGACGATGAGATCAAGCAGCTCGCCGACACGCTCGACGACCTGCTCGCCCGGCTCGAGTCCTCGTTCGAGGCCCAGCGACGCTTCGTGGCCAATGCCTCGCATGAGCTGCGCACCCCGCTCACGGTCGAGAGAACGCTCTTGCAGGTGGCGCTCGCTGATCCGAACGCGAGCGCCGCCAAGCTGCGCGCCACCTGCGAGGAACTGCTTGCATCAGGCCGCGACCACGAGCGGCTGCTCGAAGCACTGCTCACGCTGGCCGCCAGTGAGCGCAGCCTCCTCGAGCGTGTCGAGCCGCTCGAGCTCGCGACGCTCGCCCACGCGGCCCTGCACACGGCGAAACCCGCGATCGAGCGCCGCCGGTTGCGCGTCACCACCTTGCTCGAGCCCGGTCCGACGTCCGGCGACGCGACGCTGATCGCGCACCTGATCGGGAATCTCCTCGACAACGCGGTGCGCCACAACGACGAGCGAGGACAGATCGACGTTCGCACCGCAAGCGACGGCGGATCCTCATCGGTGTCAGTGAGCAACACCGGCGCGACGATCGCGCCCGAGGAGGTCGAGCGGCTGTTCGAGCCCTTCCGGCGCCTCGGAGATCACCGCGCTGCCGGCGAGGACGGTCACCACGGATTGGGCCTCTCGATCGTGCGAGCGATCGCCACCGCCCACGGGGCCGTGCTTACGGCGGAGCCTGCGACGCACGGAGGGCTCGTGGTCACGGTGCGCTTCACGGCGGCGGAGGGGCGCCCGGAGGCGGCCCCACCCCGCACCTCGTCATCGCCTGCCTGAACGCCGGCGAGCCCGGGTCGAGCCCTGCTCCGATCGCGAACACCATCCCGCGCAGCACGAGCACCTGCGTGTTCGGGCCGGGGCCAGTTGGGATGTTCTGCGCCGGATCGGGAAAGCCCGGTACGCCGTTGGCGCGCATGCACTCGGCGAATCTGAGCGCCGCCTGCCGCTGGGCCGCCGTCATCGTCGGAGGCCCGGCCTTGTCGGCGGGAAGGATGCTCTGGCACGCCTTCAGCGCGGACTGGTCGACGGGAGACTTCGAGCCGGGAGCAGGGCCGATGAACCGGATCCGGCCGCGCGCGCCCGGGTCCGGGAAGTTCGACACTCCGTGCGCGCGCATGCACTGCGCGAACTTCAGCCCAGGGTCCACGGTCGACGCGGCGGGCTTCGCGGAGGAACCGCCGCATGCGCCGAGCCCGAGCGCGCCGGCGAGTACGGCGACGGCGGAGAATGCGAGTTGACCACGCACGACCCCGGTTGTAGGGACCCGGCGATAACGCGGTCGTAACCTTGTTATGCCGGTGTTATGGGCGATCGGGCATCCTGGGCCACACGCGCCGGGTGGAAGCGATCCGCCCGGCGCCGTCCATGAGCTCAGTGACATGAGGGTGTTGGTGGTTGAAGACCATCCGCGGCTGGCCACGACGCTGGCCACCGTGCTGCGCCGCGAGGGAATGGCGGTCGACGTCGCGTTCGACGGACGCGAGGGACTCTCGCGTGCCTCGACGATCACCTACGACGTGGTCGTGCTCGACCGCGACCTGCCGGTCGTCCACGGCGACGAGGTGTGCCGCTCGCTGGCGGCGGCCGGCTGCCCGAGCGCGGTGCTGATGCTGACCGCCGCGGGGACGCTCGAAGACCGGGTCAAGGGCCTGGGAATCGGCGCGGACGACTACCTGCCGAAGCCGTTCCACCTCGCCGAGCTGGTCGCGCGAATCCGCGCGCTCGCCCGGCGATCGCGCCGTCCGCTGCCGCCCACGCTCGTGCGCGGCGACATCGAGCTCGACCCCGTGCACCGCTCCGTCCGCCGGGCGGGCGCGCCGGTCGTGCTCAGCCCGAAGGAGTTCGCGGTGCTCGAGCTGCTGCTCGGGGCCGAGGGAGCAGTCGTCTCGACCGAGGAGCTGCTCGAGCGCGCCTGGGACGACGCGGTCGACCCGTTCACCAACGCGGTGCGGATGACGGTCAGCCGCCTGCGGGCCAAGCTCGGCGACCCGCCGGTGATCGAGACCGTCACGCCCGTCGGCTACAGGATCGGAAGCGGCGATGCCGCTGCGTGAATCGTCGGCTCGGCTGACCTCGCGCCTGCGCCACCCGCGGACCACCGTTCGCTGGCGCCTGACGCTGCTCTATGGCGGGTTGTTCCTCGCCTCCGGCGCGGCGCTGCTGGCGATCACCTACACGCTCGTGGAGCGCGCCCCGGTGAGCGGACCAATCCGGAGCTTCGTCCGCGCGCAGGGCCCAGCACTGCCGAATTTCCCGCCCCCCAACGCGACGATCCGCGAGACCGTCCGAGGCCAGCAGAAGGTGCCGCCCGCGGTCACCCGTCTGCTCGGCTCGAAGGCCGGTCGCAACGCGGTGCTGTTCGTGGGCTCCGATCAGCGCGTGGCCGACCTGCATCAGCTCGTGATCGAGTCGGCGATCGCGCTGGCGATCATGGCCGTGATCTCCACCGCGCTCGGCTGGGTGGTGGCCGGGCGCGTGCTGGCGCCGTTGCGGACGATGACCGCGGCGACCCGGGAGATCTCCGCGGCCAACCTCCACGAGCGCCTCGCGATGGCCGGTCCGCGCGACGAGCTCCGCCAGCTTGCGGACACGATCGACGGTCTGCTGGGGCGGCTTGAGGGCGCGTTCGAGGCGCAGCGACGGTTCGTAGCCAACGCCTCGCACGAGCTCCGCACACCGCTGACCGCGGTCCGCGCCATGCTCGAGATGGCGATCACCGATCCGCACGCCACCGTCGAGAGCTTCCGCATCACGTGCCGTCACGCGCTCGAGGAGGGCGATCGCCAGGAGGAGCTGATCGACGCTTTGCTGGCGCTGGCACAGGGCCAGCGCGGGATCGACCGGCGCGAGCGCATCGACCTGGCCGAGGTGGTCGAGCGCGTCGTAGCCGCTCACCGTGCCGAGGCGATCGCCCGCGGGCTCGACCTCGGCGTCTCGCTCGCGAAGCCGGTGCCGGTGTCCGGCGACCCGCGCCTGATCGAACGCCTGGTAACGAACCTCCTGGAGAACGCGCTTCACCACAACGTCCCCGACGGCCGCGTGCGCGTGCACGTCGAGGCCGCAGCCGACGAGGGCACGCTCACGATCTCGAACACCGGACTCGTCGTGCCCGCGGACGAGGTAGCGCGCCTGCTTCAGCCCTTCCAACGCCTCGCGCCCGACCGGGTCGGACACCGCGGAGGGCTCGGCCTCGGCCTGTCGATCGTCGCGGCGATTGCGACCGCGCACGACGGCGCACTCGCGGTCCGGCCGGACGCCGACGGGGGTCTCGCGGTCGAGGTCCGCCTTCCCGCGGGCCCACCAGAAGACATGCGACCCTCCCCTCAGCCCGAGCCCGCGCTCTCGGCTGATTGATCGCGCAGCCCGCGGCGCGGCGGACGCAACTGGAGCGGCTGGCGCCGGTTCCGGCGCAGGATCACGAACGCGATCGTCCCCCACATGGCCGGAATCCAAAGCGCGATCGCGTGATAGACGAGGGTCGCCGCCGCTGCATCGGTGGCATTCACCCCGTACAGGGCGAGCATCCCGATCAAGCTGCCGTCGAGCACGCCGATGCCGCCGGGGATCGGGATCGCGTTCGAGATATAGCCGATCTGGTAGGCGAGGACCACCGAGGCCAGCGGCGGGACCCGTCCGGTGGCGGCGAAGCACGCGATCAGAACGCCGATGTCGAACCACAGGTAACCGATCGCGCCGATGATCCGCCAGTCCGGGTGGCGCATCAGCTCCCATGTGTCGCGGATGCTCATCGCGGTGGTCCGCAGCGTCACCTCGAGCCGCCTGGGCAGACGGCGCCCCAACTCGCGCTCGATCAATCGCGGCAGGGCCAGGAAGAACGCGAACACGACCGCGCCGACGGCGGCCGGAACCAGGCTGAGCAACGGGTTCCCGGGGCCTGAGAGCACCCCGGTGAACAGCCCCAGGCCCGCCAGCAGGAGCGTGAGCACGTTGATCGCGCTGGTCAGCAGGAACAGCACGGCCGAGCGCTCCGCCACCCGGTCCACCGGCGCGCCGCGCTCGACCAGCAGCCATCCGCCGAGCGCCGCGCTTCCCGCGCCTCCCAGCGACACCGCCGAGTTGAAGGCCAGCTCCGACAACGCAACCCGTGCCCCGAAGCGCAGGGGAGCGCGTTCGAACACCTGAAGGAACGCCACCACGTACGAGACGCAGGAGAGCAGCTCGAGGCCGACGGCGGCGGCGATCCAGCCCGCCGGCATCCGCGCCACCGCATGTGCCACGCCGTTCAGACCCGGCACCGCTAGCAGCAGGCCGGCGACGAGGGCCACCAGCATGGCCAGGGCTATCAGGCCGTTGCGCAGCCGGCGCCCGGCGTCGGCGCCGGCGTCATCGGGGCGCGAGGTCTCGTCCACGGGCGCCTCACCTTAGGCGACCGGTTCGTTCGCGTTGACGCCGGCGATCAGGCCCAGCCCCCACGCGCGGCGGCGTTGGTTTATAACTTTCCCGCCGCATGCGGCGCGCGCGGGCCCAATATCACAGTAGCCTCGATATACGGCTCGTCGGCGGGGCAGCGGAGCCTGCGGGCACCAAGCGCTTCGCCGCCGAGCTGAGGACATCCTGAGCGATCCCGGCACACTCGCTCATGACCAGCCAGACCACATATACGCAGCACATATCGCCCGGGCTGCGAAGCAGCGGGCCCGCGGTCACGATCTCCAACCAGATGGTGCGCCTCGTCGCTCGCTACGTCGGCCGCGGGCCGACCAAGGCACGGGCGACATTGACCCAGAACCTGGTCGTGGTCACGCTCGGCGACACGATGACGCGCGCCGAGGAGAACCTGGTGGCGGCCGGGGAAGCCGAAGCCGTCTCGGCCATGCGCCGCGTGTTCCAGGCCACCATGCGCGAGGAGGCAGTGCGGACGGTCGAGGAGATCCTCGGGCGGCCGGTGTTGGCGTACCTAGCCGACATCGACACTGCGGCCAACATGGCGATGGTCGCGTTCGTGCTGGCGCCGGACTCCGAGGCCGTTGCCGACGACGCGGATGACGCGACGTAGCCCGGCCGGAGTTGCATTCCAACAAGCCTTGCCGCAGCCACCGTCATGAGTGGTAGAAGAAGTTCGCGTCACACGCGATCTCTCTCCTCGCATCCGGCGCTCGAGGCAGCGGGCAGGGCACGACGGGCGGTTCGAGCGTCCGCCGAAAGCAAAGCCCTGCCCGCCAGTCTCGGAATCATTGGCGTGTCGTCTTGACGAGGCGTACGCTGTCGCTTAGTGGCCGTCGAGCAGCCAGCCGATGAGCCGGCCCCCCACCGTGACCTGGTGGTCATCGGCGCGTCGGCCGGCGGCGTGGAGGTGCTCAGGAAGGTCGTCGGGGACCTGCCCGCAGACCTCGACGCGGCCGTGTGCATCGTCCTGCACATCGCTCCCGGAAGCCCCAGTGCACTAGGTCCCATCCTCCAGCGCGCGGGACGGCTTCCGTGCCATGCCGCGGCTGACGGAGAGTCGCTCGAGTCGGGACAGATCCTGGTCGCGCCACCGGACCGGCACCTGGTCGTGGAAGACGGGCGGGTGAAGCTTACGCTCGGGCCACGTGAGAACGGACACCGTCCCGCCGTCGATGCCCTGTTTCGCTCCGCCGCTCACGCCCGCGGCGTGCGCGTCATCGGGGTGATCCTGTCCGGGACCCGCGACGACGGCTCCGCCGGATTAGCGGTGATCAAGGCGTGCGGTGGAGCGGCGGTGGTTCAAGATCCGAAGGAGGCCCTGTATGACGGAATGCCAGCCAGCGCCATCGCCAATGTCGTTGTCGACGCGGTCGTGCCATCGGGCAGGATCGCGAGCACGGTCGCCGCAATGGTGAACGGGAGTGATGGGCCCCCGGGCGCGGGGGCACAGAACCGCGCGGGCGCGGGGGCACCACACAACCCCGGCGCGGGGGTACAACCCAACCCCGGCGCGGGGGTACAACCCAACCCCGGCGCCGGGCCCAGGACAACCCCGGCGCGGGAGCCCAGGACAACCCGGTCGCCGACCCCCGGGCGGGCGCGGCGGGCACTCCCGGCGACGTCAGCCCCACCCCTGAGGTGGAGCAGGTCACGACGATCTGACCCGAGTGCGGCGGCGTGCTGAGCGAGCGCTCGGTCGGCGGCATGACCCAGTGGGAGTGCCGCGTCGGCCATCGCTACTCGCGCGACCGCCTGGCCTACGCTCAAGCCAAGGACGTGGAAGCCGCCCTGTGGGCAGCGATCCGGGCGCTCGAGGACCGCGAGCTTCTGCTGCGGAGGATGGCCAACCAAGCGGAGGGCCGGGAGCAGCGGCGGTCGGCCCGTTCGTTCGGCCGCCGTGCCGAGGCCGCCGGGAAGCACGCGCAGCAGGTTCGCGCCGCGCTGGCCCACGCGGCCGCGACCACGCTCCGCACGATCGAGCACGACGATCCAGACCTCGGCGCCGCGTCCGCTGATCCGGAGGAGGAGACCGCCGCGTGATGGCCGAGCCTGCCAGGGCGCCCGAGCTCGACGCGCTGCTGGAGTTCGTCAGGGACAGCCGCGGCTTCGACTTCACCGGCTACAAGCGCTCGACCATCCAGCGCCGGGTCGCCAAGCGGATGGGCGAGGTCGGCGTGGAGCGCTACGAGGATTACATCGACTTCCTCCAGCTCCACGGCGAAGAGTTCGCCCGTCTGTTCAACACCCTCCTGATCAACGTCACCGCGTTCTTCCGCGACGCGCAAACCTGGGAATACCTGGCTAACGAGATCTTCCCCCTGCTGGTGGACGACCGGGTGCCCGGCGCGCCGATTCGCGTGTGGTGCCCGGGCTGTGCTTCGGGCGAGGAGGCCTACACCGTCGCAATGGTGCTCGCGCGCGTCCTCGGCGACGAAGACTTCAAGGCGCGGGTCAAGATCTACGCCACCGACGTCGACGAGGAGGCGCTCGACTACGCCCGGTTGGGCGCCTACCAGCCGCGCCAGATCGAGGACGTGCCGGCGGCCGCGCTCGAGCGCTTCTTCGAGCGTACCGACCAGCGCTACGTGTTCCGCAAGGACCTGCGCCGGTGCGTGATCTTCGGGCGTAACGACCTGGTGCAGGACGCGCCGATTTCGCGCATCGACCTGTTGATCTGCCGGAACACGCTGATGTACTTCACCGCCGAGACACAGGCGCAGATCCTGCGCCGGTTCCACTTCGCGCTCGGCGACCACGGCGTACTCATGCTGGGCAAGTCGGAGATGCTGATCACCCACAGCGACCTGTTCACGCCGGTGGACCTCAAGCAACGGGTATTCCGCAAGGTGCTGCGTGGGGCCGCACGCGAGCGTGCACGCGTGCTGGCCGCCGATCCCGGCAATGGGGCATCGCAGTCGGCGGGCGACAGCTTGCGCGAGCTTGCCTTCGACCTCGGCGGCGGAATCCAGATCGTGCTCGACCTGAGCGGAGCGCTCATCATGGCCTCACGCGACGCCCGCCTGCTGTTCGGGCTGGCGATCACCGACCTGGGGCGGCCGCTTCAGGACCTGGACCTGTCCCATCGGCCGGTCGAGCTGCGCACGCACCTGGAGGCGCTCGCCAGCACGCTTCGTAGGGTCGACATCCCAGGTGTGCGCTGGCACACGCAGGAGGGCGAGCGAATCCTCGACGTGCACCTGGCGCCGCTGCTGAGCGACGGCCTCTTCATGGGGACCAGCGTCTCCTTCGACGACGTGACCCAGTCCCGTCGCCTGCAACAGCAGGTCGCAGCATCGCAGCGCGAACTGGAGGAGGCCTACGAGGAGCTTCAGTCGACGGTCGAAGAGCTGGAGACGACCAACGAGGAGCTCCAATCCACCAACGAAGAGCTGGAGACGACCAACGAAGAGCTCCAATCCACCAACGAAGAGCTGGAGACGACCAACGAAGAGCTCGAGACCATGAATGAGGAACTGCATTCGTCGAACGAGGAGCTCGAGACGCTGAACGAAGAGCTGCGCCACCGTACGCTCGAGCTCAACGGCCTCAACGCATTCCTCGAGACGATCCTGACCACGATCGGCTTCGCGGTGGCCGTGCTCGATCGCGACCAGCATGTGCAGGTGTGGAACAGCCAGGCACGCGAGCTTTGGGGCTTGACGCACCAGGAGGTCGAGGACAAGCACCTGTTCTCGCTCGACTTCGGGCTCCCGGTGGAGAAGCTGGGGCCTCAACTGCGCGCGACGCTGACTGGTCAGACCGATCGTGAGGAAGTGGTCCTCGACGCGACCAACCGGCGCGGCCGGGCGTTTCAGTGCCGGGTCACGGTCCTCCCGGTGGGCCAAAACCAGGACGGCGACGGGAGCGGCATCATCCTGATGATGGAGCCCGTCGCAAGCTGATTACCGCGCCCGGCCGGCGCGGCGCAGCATGATCCGCTCGCGGTTGCGTCGCACCTCGGCCAGCGTCGCGTCCATCTCCGCGCGGACGCGTACGGCCTCGGCCCGCACCCGGTGCACGGTCTCGAGCAGCTCTCGGGCCACCACCTGCGGTGCAGCAGCGGCGGCAGTCGGCTGATCCCAGACCGACTCGCCGCGCTCGAACGGCACGGGCATGTCGGTGGACGGCTTGCCGTGGGCTGGGGCGACGAACGGCTCGAGAAGCAACCATCCCTCGCTCTGACGAACCACGGCGCCGCGCTCGACGAGCTCGGCTATGGCCAGCGATACGGTCGGCCGTCGCGCTCCGATCAGCGAGCCCAGCGCCTCGTGCGTCAGCACGAGCGGAAGCGTCACGCCGGCGGGCGTCACGCGTCCCCATGTCTCCGCCAGCAGCCACATGATCCCCAGCAGCCGGTCGGCCACACGCGGAAGCTGGCAGATCACCAGGTGCGCGTTGACACGCTCGGTCTGCTCGGCCGACCGGGCGTGCACTCCCGCGAAAAGGCCGGGCCAGCGCCGCGCGGCCAGCAGGAAGTCGTGGCCGAGGACAATCAGACGGCTGTCGGCGACCGCTCGCCAGCCGGACTGCTCGAGCAACGAGGTGGTCCGCGACGCGTCCACCCCGAGCACCTCGCCGGAGCCGATCAGACGCATCGCCTCCTGGCCGCCCACGCGCATCCGCTGAAGCAGCATCCCATCGAGCACCAGCGCTCCGAAGGCGTGGCGGGTGGCGAGCGCGCCGCCGACCTCTGGTTGGTCCTTCGCGACGCGAACGACCGGCAGCGTCAACGCGCGTGCTTCGCCGCGCTCCTCGTCGCTGAGAAAGCGACCGAACTCCGGCTCCACCTCGAGCAGGCGCACCCGGGCTTCTGGCATCAGGGTCGGCACTTGGATCCCCCCGCTAACGGGGCGACGACCATCATAAGCCCGCGGCGCCGAGCCGTGCGAAAGCCCGGATCTCAGACCGCTGGCGCCGAACACGGCCGCGATCACGATCCCGCCCAGCAGCACGTGAACGCGCCGGGTCTACGCCGCGCGTGGCGCCCGCTGCGCGAGGATCGCGCGCAGGCGCGCGCCTTCTCGATCCGGAGCGCCGTGGATCCGCGCCCAGGTCATGCGGACGGTGGCGAACCCATGCGCCAGCGTCTCAGCGTCCCGCTCCCGGTCTACCTCGAACGCGATCGGGTCCAGGTGGAACTCGTGGCTGTCGAGCTCGACGATCAGGCGGTGCGCCGCGAACAGGGCGTCCACGGTGTAGCCGCAGACGGACGCGCCCATGACCGGCGCCGGCAGCCGCTGCTGCGCGCAGAAGGCAGGGAAGTCGTCCTCCCAGCCGGAGCGGCTGGGAGTGCCCGGGAGGCCGATCAGCGGCGCCAGCCGGCGCGCCGCCGGCAGATGCCAGAGCCGCTGCACGAGCTCCTCGAGCTGCGACTCGCCCATCCACGGCGAATGGAGGGCGTTGCTGACGGTGCGCTTCAGCGCCCGGTCATCGAGGCGCGGCGCCGTGTCGAAGATCGTCCGGGCGGGGGTGGTGACGTGGATGCCCAGCTGCGTGGTCAGCTCACGCCACGCCACCGTGCTCGAGCGGTGGACCTGGACCCCTGGGACGCGCCGGTCGCCGGGCACGGTGACCTCGAACGGCTCCTCCCAGCGCCGCCAGTAGCCCCACAGGACCATCGCCGAGGCGTGGCTGAGCGCGGCTCCCTTGCCGCAGGCGAGAACGGCGGCGCTCGCGCGCTCGAGCGGCGTCGTCGCGGGGCGGCCGACCGCGTCCACGCCCCAGTGCTCGCGATACAGCCGGCCGTTCTTGACCCGGCGGGAGATCGCGGCGCTGCTGAAGCCGAGCTCGGCCAGGTCCGCGCGCGTGACGTTCCCCTGGCGCCTGGCCGCGAGGCGCGAGAGCCGCTGGTCCAGGAGCGGCTGGGATATTTCGGCCGGATTCCGGCCATTTCTTCCCATACGCCCCGGCATCGCGGGCGCCATCGTGGCAATTGGCCGCCGCGCGGTCCCATGTTTGCGCAATGTTGTGGCGATTAAGGCTTCGCCCGCGGCTTCCGATAAGCAGGGCGAGGGGGAGCGGTACGAAGAAGTCCCGTGGGCGTTCGAACGCCCCGCCGGGCCGCTCGAAGCAACTGCCGTTCGATCGGGCCCGCTGACTCGTCGTCGACCCCGAATCCGCCATGCTGTTTGACACTCTCTCGATGCTTGCCGCCGTGATCGGCATCGCCGGCATCGCTCCTCAGCTGATCACCATGCTCAGGGCGCGCTCCTCGGCCGGCCAGTCCACGGTCGGCTGGAGCTTCGGCATCGCCACCAACGCCTCGCTGGCGTGCGTCAACCTGATGGGCTACCACGCACTCGTGCTCGGCGCCGGCAACCTGCTCAGCCTGTCCGGCTGCCTGACCGCCGTGTACCTGGTCCGCCGCTTCCGTCCCGCCGGCCCGGCCGGCCCGGGCGAGTCGGGCCTGAGCACCGCGAGCGCCCTGCGCACGCAGGAATTCGCAGTGCTGCGCGAGCTGTGCTGAGCGCGCTCGCGTAGTCTGCTGCGCCATCCCGCTGCGAAACCGCGTCACCCCGCTCGGCGAGCTGATCGCCACCCCGGAACGTGGCCTGGTCTACGCCAACCGCGGCTGCCTGCACGACGCGGCCGGAAACATCCGCCGGCGGTATGCCGGCAAGCGCTGGATCGCCTGCCAGCTTCGCTTTCGGGGCTGGCGGCGCAGCCCACTGATGGCGCCCGGCCGCTTCACCGAGCTGTTCTTCCTCGACGAGGCCACGGCCCTGGCCGCCGGCCATCGCCCGTGCGCGCTGTGCCGCCGCGCCGACTACGAGCACCTGTGCGCGCTGTGGGCGACGCTCCACCCGGGGCAGCGCGGCGCCGACGCGATCGACGAGCAGCTGCACCGGGAGCGGATCCTGCCGCGCTCCGGCCGGCGGGTCCTCCACGACGCCTCGGTAGACGAGCTCCCCGACGGCGCGATGATCATGCACGACGGGGAGCCGGCACTCGTCCTCGGGTCGCGGCTGCTGGAGTGGTCGCCCGGCGGCTACCGCGACCGCGCCCGCCGGCCGGCGCACGGCCGCGTGTCGGTGATCACGCCGCCGTCGCTGCTGGCCCTGCTCGCCACCGAACGCGCGCCACTCGTCGCGCTCGTGCACCCCTCGGCGTGTTGAGAGGGGTCGTGTTCGACATCGGCGGCGTGCTCGAGGACAACCCCCGCACGGGCTGGGTGCAGCGGTGGTCGGCGCGGCTCGGCCTCGACGTCGAGGCGCGGCTCGAGGGGTTATGGCGCGGCGGCGAAGTGGGCACGACCTCGCTGGAGGAGGTCGAGCGGGAGACCGCGCGCCTGCTCGACCTCGACCCGCCGCAGCTGCGCGGGTTCATGGATGACCTATGGGAGGAATACGTCGGACGGCTGAACGAGGACATGGCGCGCTACTTCGCCGCGCTCCGCCCGCGCTACCGGACGGGCATCCTGTCCAACAGCTTCGTCGGCGCGCGCGAGCGCGAGCAGCGGTTGTACGGGTTCGAGGACATGTGCGACGTGGTCGTGTACTCGCACGAGGAGGGCATGAAGAAGCCCGACCGGCGGATCTACGAGCTCGTCTGCCGCCGCCTCGGTGCGGCGCCGCACGAGACCGTGTTCCTCGACGACACGCCCGAGTGCGTGGAGGGCGCCGCGCGCGCCGGCCTGCACGCCATCCGGTTCGTGTCGAGCGCGCAGGCGATCCCGGAGCTCGACGCGCTCTTGCTAAACGAGGGGTAGTTGGGGCCGGCCTGCGGCCGGCGTCCGTGGGGCCGGTTGCGCCCGGCATCCGTGCCGGGCGCCACGCTTGTCACGCGCCGGCCGTCTTCCGCGCCGCGAACCAGCCCGCGGTTCGTCACTCGCCGGCGGTCTTCCGCCCCGCGAACCAGCCCGCGGTCGCGCCGACCACGCCACCAGCGCTGAGCAGGCTCACGCTGCGAAGTGGCTTGCGCTGGGCCTTGGAGACGAAGCCATTCCAGGAATGCCGCAGCGTCGCCTTCGTCGCCTTCCTTCCGACTGCACGTCCAAGGTTCGCCATGTCTGCCTCCGGGGTCTCGGTGTCCATTTCTGGACTACCCGCGTATGCCACGATCTTTCGGTGGACGCGATCGCGCGCTACTGCGAGGCCTCGGAGAAGGTCGACATCGACGGGCTTCTCGACACCCTGAGCGCGGACGCGGAATTGATCTCGCCGCTGTCCGGCCGGCTCGTATTCCGAGGCCGCGAGGACCTGGGGGTGCTGCTGGGCGCCGTGTACGGGAGCCTGCGCGAGCTGCGCTGGAAAGAGCGGATCGGCGACGGGCCGGCGCGGGTGGTGATGGCCGAGGCCCGCATCGGGCCGCTCAAGATCACCGACGCGATGGTGTTCGACCTCGCCGAGGACGGGCAGATCCGCCGGATCAGGCCGCACCTGAGGCCGTGGCTGGCACTGACGCTGTTCGCGCTGATCGTGGGTCCGAAGGTGGCGCGCCGGCCGGACGTGGTCCGGCGGGCGGCCAGTCAGGGCAGCGCGCGCCACGCCGCGAGCACCCGCTCGGCCATTCGCGCCACCGAGTAGCGCTCGGCCACGACGCGGCCGGCCACGCGCGGGTCGGGATGGGCGAGTAGCGCGGCGAGCGTATCGCCCCAGACCTGGGCATCGAAGGGGCTGCAGAGGGCGCCGGCGACGTCCGGCAGGGCCTCGGGGGCGATCCCCACCGGCGTGGCCAGCACCGGCACGTCACAGGCCAGCGCTTCGAGCACGGCCAGACCGAAGCTCTCGCGCTCGGAGGTGACGAGCACCGCGTCGGCGGCGTTGACCCACAGCGGCACCTGCGCGGGCTCGACGGCGCCGAGCGCCAGCAGCGGCACCTGGCCGGCCACCGCCCGCGCCCGGTCGTAGCGCTTCTCCCGGCGGGCCGGGTCGGCCGGGAACAGCAGGTAGCGCCCGTGCTCCTCCAGACCGAGCTCGCGCCGCGCCGCGGCCCGGTCCATCGGGTGGAAGCGCTCGACGTCGACCCCGCACGGCAGCACCTCGAGCCGCCCGCGGACTAGCGGGCGCGGGACCAGGCGAGCCAGCGGCTCGGACACCGGGGCCACGAGCGTTTGGAGCGGCAGCGCCGAGAGCGTCACCGCCCGCGAGCGGGGGTGGACCAGGTCGGTGCCGTGCAGGGTCACCGCGTGCGACGCCCCGGCTCGGACGGCGAGCGCCGGCCACGCGGTGAGCCCGAAGTGCGCGTGGACAACGTCGAACCGGCTCCCCCGGTAGCGCCTGCGCAGCTCCCCGGCCGCCCGCACGTAGGGCGAAGCCCCGCCCGGCTCGAACGCGAACAGCTCGAGCTCGACGTCGGGCATCCGCGACAGAGCCCGTACCTGGTCGCGCACGAATGCGCCGCGCGCCGGCGCGCGGGCGCTCGGGTACATGCTCGTCACGACCAGGGCGCGCATCGCGGCCGCGAGCGTACCGTGCCGCCTTGACACCTAGCCGCACTATGCCTAGGATGTCTAGGGATGGCGGGCGAAGAGATCAAGGGCCACCTGGATGCGCTGCTGCTGGCGGTGGCCGCGGACGGGCCGGTGCACGGCTACGCGGCGGTCGAGCGGCTCAAGGCGCGCAGCGGCGGGCGCTTCGACCTGCCCGAAGGGACCGTGTACCCGGCGCTCCATCGCCTGGAGGCCGACGGCCTGCTCCGCAGCCAGTGGACGGTGGCGGGCGGGCGCCGGCGCCGGCAGTACGAGTTGACCGACCGCGGCCGGGCCGAGCTGGAAACGCGCGCCGAGAGCTGGCGGCGGTTCGCCGGCGCGGTGGAAAGAGTGCTCGGGGCGGCATGATCGACGACTACCTGGCCGAGCTGCTGGCCCACCTCCGACTCCCGGATGGCAAGCGCCGGCGGGTCGTGGCCGAGGTCGAGGACCATCTGGCCTGCGCCGCGGCCGACCTCCACGCCGAGGGCCTCGATCCCGATCAGGCCGAGCACGAGGCAGTCCGCCGCTTCGGGCCCGCCGGCGAGCTGGCGCGGACCTTCCTCGAGCAGGAGGCGGCCCGCGGCGCCATGCGTACCGCTCAGGCGGCCACGGTGTTCGCGCTCGTGTGCGGGGCGTTGCTGATCGGAGCGCCCGGCCGCTCGCTGTTCGCCGGCGCGTTTCCCTTCTCGGTCCCGGCGTTCGTGCTGGGCCAGGTCGCGCTGGTGGCCGGCGCGCTCACGTTCGTGCGCGCGTGGCGGGCGCGGCGAGAGGGCGGACCGCGCGGCGCGCGGCTGACCCTCGTCCTGCGCGGGACGCTCGTGGTCCTAGGCTGCGCGGCAGCCGGGATCGTCGACGCGCTCGTCCGCGCCTTGATCGCCGGTCATGTGTGGGGGGTCGGCGGCGCGGCCGCGCTCGTCGCGCTGTTGTTCGGGACGATGGCGACCGGCGCGACGCTGATGCGCAGCCGCCGGAAGGCGCTCGCGTTGCCATCTGCTCCCACCGGCCCCGACCAGGACGTCGAGACGCTCTATGGCGCGCTAGCGGCGTGCGTCCCGTGGCTGGATCCGCGCAGGCACCCTTGGCGCTTCGCCGCGATCGTCTCGGCCGGCGCCGGCCTGGCCCTCGCCGCCGCCCACGCCATGACCGAGGGCGGCCTCAGCCTCCACCACCTGACCCAGCAGCTGCATGGCGCCGGGCTCATCATCGGCGTCGAGACCGCCGCGTCGCTGCTCGGATTCGCCGTGCTCGGCCGCTACCTGGGGCTCAGATCGGATACTGGCGGGGCAGCTCCTGGACCGAGATCCAGCGCAGCTCAGTGAACTCCTCGAGCGCGGCGCGGCCCCCGAAGCGGCCGAACCCGCTGGCCTTGACGCCGCCGAACGGCATCTGCGGCTCGTCGTGCACGGTCGTGTCGTTGACGTGGCAGATGCCTGACTCGATCCTCTGAGCCAGCTCGAGCGCGGCCGGGACGTTCTCCGAGAAGACCGCCGCCGACAGGCCGTACTCGGTGTCGTTGGCCACCCGCACGGCGTCGTCGGGACCATCCACCGAGACCATCGCCACCACCGGGCCGAACGATTCCTCGGCGTACAGCCGCATCTCCGGGGTCACCCCGGTGAGCACGGTGGGCGGGAAGCACGGCCCGTCCGGCTCGCCGCCCGAGAGCGCCTGCGCGCCCTTGTCCACCGCATCGCGGACCAGCCCGGACACCCGCTCCACAGCGGCCGCGTTGACGAGCGGCCCGATCGCGGTGCCCTGGTCGCGCGGGTCGCCCACCGGCAGCGCGCTCGCCCGGTCGGCCAGCTTCGACGCCAGCTCATCGGCGACCGCATGATCGACCACGATTCGCTCGGTCGACATGCAGATCTGGCCCTGATGGAAGAACGCGCCGAAGCTGGCCGCGGCGGCGGCGCGATCCAGGTCCGCGTCGCGCAGCACGACCATCGGCGCCTTGCCGCCCAGCTCGAGCAGCACCCGCTTCAGATGCCGCCCCGCCTTCTCGGCGATGATCCGCCCCACCTTGGTCGAGCCGGTGAAGTTGATCCGGCGCGTCGCGGGATGCGCGATCAGCTCGTCCACCACGTCGCCGGCGTCGGCCGGGTCGTTGGTGATCAGGTTGATCACGCCCTCCGGCAGGCCGGCGTCCACGAGCGCCCGGACAACCGAGGCATGAGTGCGGGGGCATAGCTCGGACGCCTTCAAGACGACCGTGTTGGCGTAGGCCAGCGGCGTCGCCACCGCGCGTGTGGACAGGATCACCGGCGCGTTCCACGGCGCGATCGCCACCACCACGCCGGCGGGTTGCCGCATGCCCATCGCGAGCTTGCCGGGCACGTCGGAGGGGATCACCTCGCCTACGAGGCCGTAAGCCTGGGCGCCCGCCTCGCGCAGCATGCCCGCGGCCAGCTCGACGTTGAACATGCCCCACCCGAACACGCCGCCCGTCTCCTCGGTGACGATCCCGGCAATCTCCTGCTGGCGCTCCATGAGCAGATCGGCGGCCTTGAGCAGGATCGTTCTGCGCATGGCGGGCGCGCTCGTCGACCACTCCGCGAACGCAGCGTGCGGCGGCCTCCACCGCCGCGCGCGCGTCCTCGCGCCCGGCCGCTGCGGCCGACCCGACCGCCTCGCCCGTGTAGGGGAATGTCTGCTCGTACTCGCCTCCGCTGCGCGCGTCGGTCCAGTCCCCCCCGATCAGAAGCTGCTGCCGGGTCATCTCTGTCGTCGCCATGGTCTCTCCCTCCGTCGAATGCGACCCCGCGGCGACGATATAGGATGAGCGCTGCGATGGCTGGAGGAGCACCTGGTCAGTCGGTTCAGAGCGGCCGGCGCACGACGCCGCCATTCCGGGCCGACCACGTGGGCAGCCTGCTCCGACCGCCCGACCTGCTCCGGGCCCGCGAGCAGTTCGCCGCCGGGGACATCACGGCCGAGGAGCTCCGGGCGGCCGAGGACGCGGCGATCCTGGACGTGGTCAAGATGCAGCGCGACGTCGGACTGCAGTCGGCGACCGACGGCGAGTTTCGCCGCGCCTCGTGGCACATGGACTTCATCCACCAGCTCGGCGGGATCGAGAAGGCGCCCAGCGACCTCAAGGTCCGCTTCCGCAATGAGCAGGGCGAGCTCGAGTACACGCCGGCCGCGCTGCATGTGGCCGAGCGTGTCCATCTCGACCGCCCGATCTTCGCCGAGGACTTCGAGTTCCTGAAGTCGGCCGTCGATCCCGAGCTGACGCCCAAGCTGACGATCCCCTCGCCGAGCATGGTCCACTACCGGGGCGGCCAGGCCCTGATCGACCCCGAGGTCTATCCGGACCGCGAGGAGTTCTGGAGCGATCTGACCGCGGCGTACCGCGAGCAGGTGGGGGCCGTGGCGCGGATGGGCGGGCGCTACCTCCAGTTCGACGACACCAGCCTGGCCTACCTCAACGACCCCAACCAGCGCGCGATGATGGCCAGCCAGGGCGAGGATGCCGAGCACCTCCACGAGACCTACATCCGCCACCTCAACGAGGTGCTCGCGGACAAGCCCGAGGAGCTCACGGTCACCACCCACATGTGCCGGGGCAACTTCCGCTCATCCTGGGTGGCGGAGGGCGGGTACGACTTCGTCGCCGAGGCGCTGTTCGGCGAGCTCAACGTCGACGGCTTCTTCCTCGAGTACGACGATGCCCGCTCCGGCGGCTTCGAGCCGCTGCGCTTCGTGCCGCCGGGCAAGCTCGTCGTCCTCGGCCTGGTCACGACGAAGCGCGGCGACCTCGAGGAGAAGGACACGCTCAAGCGCCGGATCGAGGAGGCCTCCCGGTACGTGCCGATCGAGCAGCTCTGCCTCTCGCCGCAGTGTGGCTTCTCCTCCACCGTGGAGGGAAACACGCTCAGCTACGAACAGGAGGTGGCCAAGCTCGAGCGGATCGTCGAGGTCGCCGGCGAGGTCTGGGGCTCCTAGCCGGGCTCACCACGGCGCCGCGCCCAGGTCCGGGATCCGGCTCGTCGGCGGGATCGGCGGCCCCGTGGCCTCGCCGGACAGGTCGGGCGTTCCGTAGGTGTGAAAGGTGTCGATCGTCTTCACGCCCCACGCCTGCCCGCGAGCGCGCTCGGCCTCGCTCCACACCACCGGCTCGTACGCCGGGTCGTAGATGAAGTGGGTGCCGGTCGTCACCTCCACGCGGTTGCCGCCCGGCTCGTACACGTACAGGAACATCCCCTGGGCGATCGCGTGCTTGGACGGAGCGGCCTCGATCGGGACCTCGGCGTCGAGGAACAGGTCGGCAGCGCGCAGCACCTCCTCGCGGGTGTCGACGAAGAACGCCAGGTGGTGCAGGCGCCCGCTGGCACCGGCGTGGTCGGCCACGTAGATGAGCTCGTGCGCGGCGATGGTCAGGCTCATCCACGCGCCGGCCTCGCTGCCGTCGTTCAGGACGATCTGCTCGTACAGGCGAAACCCGAGCTGTTCCTGGGCAAAGCGACGGTTGGCCGCGACATCGGCGGCCAGCACGTTCACGTGGTCCAGGCGCTTGACCGCGGCGCCGCGGCCCACGTAGCGCTGGGGCACGTTCTTGAGCGCCGGGCGCAGGTGGGGTGGCGGCTCGTAGCGCTCGGCCTCGTAGTAGAGCTCCATCGCGTGCCCGTCGGGGTCGGTGAACTGGTACGCCGGCCCGTGCCCTACGTCGCCCTCGCTCCAGCCGGCGCCCTGGCCGGCGCGTTCGATCTCGCGCGCTCGGCGCTCAAGCGCCTCCTGGCTCCACGCGCGGATCGCCATGTGCCCGAGGCCGGGCAGCCTGGACTCGGTCAGCTTGAGGCTGTAGCGCTGGTAGTCGCCCCAACCGCGCAGGTAGACCGACTGGCCCTCGCGGGCCTCGACCTCCATCCCGAACAGCTCGACGAAGAAGCGTAGGCTCTCCTCGGGAACCGGCGTGAGCAGCTCGGCATGTCCGATGTGGGCGAGCTCGTGGATCGGTTCGCTCACGCCCTGAGCTCCTCGAGCTTCTCGCGCAGCCCGTCGAGCTCGAATGACAGCTCGCCGGCCTCGAGCTTGGCGCGCTTCTCGCGCTCCTTCTCGGCGCGCCGGCGAGAGGCCTCGAGCGTGTCCTCGAGCCGCTCGTGCTCGACGATGGCCACGCCGTCGCCGTCGAGCACGACCGCATCGCCTTGGCGGATCGTGGCGCCGCCGACCTGGACCGGCTCGCCGATCGTCCCGGCGAGGTTCTTGCCCGCGCCGGCCACCCGGACCCACCGCGCCCAGATCGGGAGCCCGAGCTCCTGCAGCTCCTCCACGTCGCGCACCGACGCGTCGACGAGCAGCGCCGCCGTGCCGTGCGCTTTGGCCTGCGTAGCCAGCAACTCGCCGATCAGCGCCACCGGCCGCGGATCGGGCATGGTCAGCACGATCACCTCTCCCGCCTGCACCTCGGCCATCACGGCGTGGGCCATCAGGTTGTCGTCCTGTCCGCACCGGACCGTGCGAGCCGGTCCGGCGGCTCTCGACCCCGGGATCACCTGGACGAGATCGGCGTCGACGTAGCCCCGGCGCCCGCCGGCTTCATAGACGGTGGCCGAGCCCAGACGCGCGAGCTCGTCGTAGGGCTCGCTCACAGCGCGCTCACCACCGCCGGCGTCACCCGCTGAAACGCCTCGGCCTGCTTGATCTCGGAGTTGCCGGACGAGCGCCGCGCGTGGTTGCCGCGATGATCCGCGCGCTCGGCGTAATAGCTCTGCAGGTGGCTCTGGGCCTTCATCTCCGCCATCGCCTCCAGCTTGCGCTCCATCACCGCGGTGATGTCGAGGAACGTCGTCGGCGTGAAGTTGCAGAGCTCCGGCTGGTGGGGCTCGAACAGGTAGAGCGCGGGCGGCCGCACGGTCTTGAACGCGCTCGCCACGCCGGCGCCGGCCGCGAGCCCCCGGGCCCGGCTGACCGCCGCGAACGCCACGGGGTGGTCTGGATTGAACGGGTCGGTGTCGGTGTGGGTGATCAGCACGTCGGGCGCGAACTCGCGGATCTGCTCGGCGATCGCCAGCAATGCATCGGTGTCGATCTGGAGCGGATAGTCGCCCAGGTCCAGGCACTCGAACTCGCCGCCCAGCGCCTGCGCCGCGCGCGTCGCCTCTCCCCGGCGCACCTCCTTGACGCGCTCGACCGTCTGGCCCTCTTCCTTCCACAGCTCGCCCGACTCCCCCCGCTCGCCGTAGGACAGCGCGATCACCTTGGCCGCGCCTCCGTTCGCGCTCACCACCGCGATCGCGCCGCCGGAGCGCCAGACGAAGTCGGCCGCGTGAGCGCCGATCACCATCAGCCGCGTCATCGCGCATCCGCCCCGGCCACCCGCCGCGTGTTGACCACGGCCATCACGTGCACCTCCTCGTCGCTGAAGCCTGCCTCGAGCAACCGGTCGACCATCAGGGCCATGCCGTCCTGCACCGGTGGGTTGAAGACCTGCCCGAGGTCGGTGGACAGCACCGAGTGCTCGGCCCCGGTCCGGCGGATGTTCTCGAGCCACAGCTCCCACGTGACCTTGCCGGTGTGGGGGGTGGTGAAGCAGCGCTCGAGCAGCGCGCCGCGCTCGGCCAGCGCCTGCTGGTCCTCGGCGGTGAGGCTCTGGGAGGGGAACTCCGGGTGGGTGATCACGATGTCCTCGACCTCAGCCTCGAGCGCAGCGTCGACGACCGCGAAGATCTCGTCGCGGCTCAGGTGCCCGGTGGCGAGCACCATCCGGTGGCGCGCGATCATCGCCAGCACCTCGCGAACCTCGGGCAGGACCTGCCCGGCCCCGTCCACCACCGGCACCGGTTCGATCTCGATGCCCTGCTCGCGCAGCTCGAGCTGGAGCTTGACCCACACCGGCTGCTTGCCCGATCGCTCGCGCTCGCCCGCCTCGTTGACCGCGTCGACGGTCGGCATCCAGATCGTGCGCGCGCCCTCGCGCGCCGCCACCTCGACCGCGAGCGGGTTGATCCCGCCCACCGCCCGGTTGAGGCTCAGCGCCCCGAGCACGCTCACGCCGGGGACGGCCGCGCGCACGACGCTGGCGCGCTCGGCGGTGGAGCCGTAGTGCGACTTCAGCACGAACCCGTCCATCCCGAGGCGCTCGAACTCGCGCGCCAGCGAGATGTCGTCGATCCGCCGCTCGACCACATCGGGTGAGATGTGCATGTGCGTGTCGTACGCGCCGCGCAGCAGGGCGCGGGCCCGCTCGCTCGGCTGTTCAGGCAAACGACTGCTCGCTGCGGCCGGGCACGGGGATGGGTCGATCATATGTGGGGTCGGCCGGCGGGCGCAAGCGCGGCGGGCCGGGCCCGCGGGCGGGGTCGGCGCGCGCAAGCGGACGCGCCCCGGGAAGGATCCGCGCTCGAAGCGGTCCTTGGCCTATGACCCGGCATGTTCGTCTCCGCTCCTGCTGCCGCCCCGCCCGTGTCGCCACCCCCACCCGACCCGGACGCGTCTACGCCGCCGACGCCACCCGGCCCCGGCCGGCCGGCGCCGACGCGCCTGCTCAACCCGAGCAGCCTGGGCGACCACCTGGATCGCCTCTACCGCGCCGCGCGCGCCCTGTGCGGCTCGCGCGAGGATGCCGAGGACCTCGTGCAGGAGACCTACACGAGGATCCTCGAGAAGCCGCGCTGGCTGCGCTCCGACGACGACCTCGGCTACCTGCTGCGCGTGCTTCGCAACACCCATTACTCGCGCCTGCGCGCCGCGGGCCGCCGGCTCCGCCCCGAGCCCCTCCCCGAGGAGCTCGACCGGCTTCAGGACCGGAGCGCTCCGGCGCCGCAGGAGGCCCTCGACGTCGAGGCCGTCTACGCGCTGATCGGCGAGCTCCCCGACGCCTTCCGCGAGGCGCTCGTGGCCATCGACCTGGTCGGCCTGTCCTATCGCGAGGCAGCCCGGGCACTGCGCGTGCGCGAGGCCACGATCACCACCCGCCTGTACCGAGCCCGCCAGCGGCTGGCCCGGGCGCTCGACGAGCAGGAGCGCGTCCCTGTTTGACTCACCGACACCGCTCGAACGCGCGCTGGCCGCGCTGGCCGACGACCGCGCGCCGGCCTCGCTGCGCGCGCGGGTGGCGCTGATGAGCGCCGGCGGGCACGTTTCGCGCCGCCGCCCGCGCGCGGCCGCCGGACTGGCCGCGGCGTTGGCGGCGGCGGGCGCGCTGGCGACGCCGCTGGTGCTGATCGGGGGCGGGCCGGTGCCCTCGGTCGCGCAGGCGGTGGCGCTGAGCATCCGGCCGCCGCTGGCCCGGGTGCACGAGCCGCCCGACGGACGCGTGACCCTGCCGCGCGTCGCCGCAGCGGGCCTCGCCTACCCCTACTGGGAGGACCGCTTCGGCTGGAAGGCGGTGGGATTCCGGCGCGACACCCTCGACGGGCGCACCCTGAGCACGGTCTTCTATGCCCGCGGCGGGCGCCTGGTGGCATACACGATCGTCTCCGGCCCGGCCCTGGCCGTGACCCTCGCCGGCGCCCGCGCGA
Organism: uncultured Solirubrobacterales bacterium; assembly: GCA_963818675.1. GTDB lineage: Bacteria > Actinomycetota > Thermoleophilia > Solirubrobacterales > Solirubrobacteraceae > Palsa-465. The sequence continues at coordinate 2,296,377 of CAWFTE010000002.1, read as the reverse complement.
CCGCGCGCGCGGGGACACGCGTGGAGACCGAGGCGCTGCGGGGACGCACCATCGCCACATGGCTTCGCCGCGGCCATACCTGCGTGCTCTCGGGCGCCGGCGTGTCGGCCGCTGAGCTCGAGGCGCTGGGGACGTGGCGGGGCGGCGGCGGGCTCAAGTACTGACCCGCACCCGGCACCCCGCCGGGACCCCGCGCCCCGGACCCCGCACCGGCACCCGCACCCGCACCCCGCGCGATGAATTCGCCCGGGCCCTGCCGTCTAAGGCGGCATGGATTGGAAACTTGAGCTGATCGTCGTGCCCGTAGCCGACATCGACCGGGCCAAGGCGTTCTACATCGAGCAGGCGGGCTTCACGCTCGACGTCGACCACAGCGCCGGCGAGGACTTTCGCATCGTGCAGCTGACGCCGCCCGGGTCAGCGTGCTCGATCACGCTGATGCGCAACCCCGACCGCGCCGGAACACTCAGTGGGCTGCACCTGATCGTCGAGGACATCAAAGTGGCTCGGGTGGCGCTCGCCGCGCGGGGGATGGACGTCGACGGTCCGTTCCATTTCGAGGCGGGCCGGCAGGTGCCGGGCCCAGACCCGCAGCGCGCCGACTACGGCTCGTTCCTCTCGTTCCGCGACCCCGACGGCAATCATTGGATGGTCCAGGAGGTGCGCAGCCGGGCGCCCGGGCGCTGAACTGGTTCGCCCGCGCCCCCACGCGGGTACCATCGCCCCGTGGCCCGACAGCACTGGCTGCTCGTCGTCTTCGCCGTACTGCTGGCGGAGCTGGTCTGGGGCGCCGTATGGGCGCTGGACCGCTCGCTCCTCCTCTATTTCCTGCCCTAGACGGCGGACAGGTCCGGGCGTCGCGGTCCGCGCCGCGCAGCGCCCCACCATGTCGTCGACCGATCGCTTCTTCTCCCCGCAGCCCAACGTGCCCGGGAAGGGCATCACCGCGAGCTACGGGGCCGTTTTCTGGCTGCTCGTGGTCGGGATCGGCATCGTCGCCGGGCTCGGCGGCGCCGCCTTCATGCTCCTCCTTCGCACGGTCGAGCACCTGCTCTGGTCCTACCACAGCGGCACCTTCCTCGACGGCGTCAAGTCGGTCTCCGCCGGCCACCGGGTCCTCGTGGTGGCCGCCGCCGGCGTCGTGGCCGGCGCCGGCGGGCTCGCGCTCCGGCGCCTGCGCAGCTTTGGGGGCGGCGAGGTCTCCGAGGCGGTGTGGCTCGAGGATGGGCAGCTCGCGCTGGGCCCGAGCACGGCGCGCGGCGCGCTCTCGATCACGATCGTCGCGATGGGCGCCTCGCTCGGCCGCGAGGCGGCGCCGCAGCTGTTCGGGGCCGCCGCCGCGAGCCGGCTCTGCGACCGGGCCGGGATCCCGAGCTGGCAGCGCCGCCTGCTGGTCGCGTGCGGCGCGGGTGCCGGGATGGCCGCGGTCTACAACATCCCCCTGGGCGGCGCACTGTTCGCGCTCGAGGTGCTGCTCGGCACCGTCACGCTCCCGCTCGTGCTGCCCGCCCTGGCCACCTCGGTGATCGCCACCGCGGTGGCCTGGGTGTACCTCCCGAACAGGCCCACCTACATCATCCCCACCTACGGCATCTCGACCCGGCAGGTGGTGTGGGCGGTGCTCGTGGGACCTCTGGCCGGGGTGGCGGCGGTGGGCTGGGTGCGGCTGGTCTCGCGCGTGAGCCGCCTACGGCCCAGCGGGCGGGGCCGGCTGTTTGCGCCGATCGTCATGCTGGCGGCGCTCGGGGGGCTGTCCGTGGTGTACCCGCAGCTCCTGGGCAACGGGAGGAGTGAGGTGCAGCTGGCGGTGGTTGGCGAGCTCGGATTCGGGCTGCTCGCGATCCTGGCCGTGCTCAAGCCGCTGGTTACAGCGGGCTGCCTGGGCAGCGGGGCATCCGGCGGCCTTTTCACCCCCACCCTGGCCTTCGGGGTGCTGCTCGGCGGCACGCTCGGTCATGTGTGGTCGCTGCTGTGGTCCGGGACGCCGGCCGGGAGCTACGCGCTCATCGGCGGCGGCGCCGTGCTCGCGGCGTCGATGGCGGGGCCGCTCGCCGCCACCGTGATGATCCTTGAGCTGGCCCACGGCAGCATCACGCTGATAGTCCCGACTCTGCTCGCGGTCACCGGGGCGACCGTGGTCGCGCGGGTCATGGGCGCGCCGTCGATCTACTCGGCGCGGCTGGGCGAGGAGGAGCAGGTGCGCCGGCGCCAACGCGAGGCCGCCGCTCCCGGACGCCCCGACCTCGACGGGATCGTGGAGCAGGAGGCGGTCAGCTCACAGAGAGCGCAGCGCGGGTAGCAGCTCCTGCTCGGCCCACTGCATGAACTTCTCCTGGTGCTCGGCGCCGATCTGCACGAGCGCCACCTCGGTGAAGCCGGCGTCAATGAACGGCCTGATGTTCTCGACGTGCTCCTCGACATCGGGTCCGCAGCCCAGAGCGTCGGCCACGTCCTCGGGCGTGACGAACTGGGTCGCGCTCTCGAACGACTCGGGGTTCGGTAGGTCGGCGTTCACCTTCCACCCCAGCCCGAACCACCGGAACTGATCATGGGCGCGCTGGATCGCGGCCTCCCGATCGGCGTCGTAGGCGAGTGCGATCTGGCCCACCTTGGGCTTGCCCGACCCGCCGGCCTGCTCGAACATCTCGACGAGCTCTTGCTTGGGCTCAACCGCGACCAGGATGTCGGCTTGCTGGCCGGCCAGCGTGCACGAGTCAGGCCCCGAGACGGCGATGCCGATCGGCACGCGCTCGTCGGGCAGGTCCCACAGCTTGGCCTGCTCGACGTCGAAGTACTTGCCGCGGTAGTTGACCGTAGACCCGTCGGTGGTGTCGAACAGCTTGGCGATGATCTCGACCGCCTCGCTCAGCATCTCGTGCCGCACCCCGACCGCCGGCCAGCGCTGGCCGACCACGTGCTCGTTGAGGTTCTCCCCCGAACCGAGCCCCAGGCGAAAGCGCCCGCCGGAGAGGATCTGCATGGTTGCGGCCTTCTGCGCCACGACCGCCGGGTGGTAGCGCACGATCGGGCACGTCACGTAGGTCATCAGGCCGATCCGCTCGGTGGCCTGCGCGGCTGCGCCGAGGATCGACCAGCAGTAGCCGGAGTGGCCCTGGGAATCGAGCCACGGCTGATAGTGGTCGCTGGCCACCGAGAAGTCGAACCCAGCCGCCTCCGCCATCTGGAGGTCGCGGACCAGCTGGTCGGGACGGGACTGCTCGGTCATCATCGTGTAGCCGAACTCGGTCATGGCCCGGACCTACCCACGGGGCCGGGCACTACTCCCGAACGTGATGAGCGCGGCGCTCCCCGCCGGGACCCGGACCACGTAGCGCCCGCCGTCGGGCTCGACCCTGAACGTGTGGCGGCGCCCGGCCAGCGTCCCGCTCGAGTCGAAGCGCTGGCCGGCGAGCATCACGCCGGCCTGAGAGCTCAGCCCGGGTGCGCGCAGTCGTGACAGCGTCGCCACGCCGTGCGCGTGCGGGACGCGCAGCGCGACCACGGCCGCCCGCGCGGGGTCGGCGTCGATCAGCACCACGCGGACCTGCCCGCTCGGCGTGCGCGTGGCCCACGCCCCGAGGCCCGGCGCCGCGCCTGAGAGGCCGAGGTCGAGCAGGCGGGAGCCAGGCGGCGCGGCCTGCTCGAACAGCAGCAGCCCGTAGTACTCGGGCGAGACATTGGCCCGCCACCGTCCGCCCGCGTCGGAGAGCTTGAACAGCTCGTATCCGGCACCGGGGAACGTGTGGATGTTGACGCCGTCCACGCCCACCCGAGCCATCTCGAACATGGTCTCGATCGCCCACAGCCCGGCGCCGAAGGTGTAGCTGACCGACGGATCGGCGCCACACGAGACGCTGTTCAGCTCATCGTTTCGAATCGGCAGTCCGTGACCGTGGGCGATCGCCACCCACGGCACGAACCCGGCCGCCAAACCGGTGGAGGACGCCGCCGCGAGCAGGTGGGGGACCGTCGGATAGATCGGGGAGGCGGGGTTCACGAAGCAGTACTGAAGCGGGTAGCGGTGGACGGTCACGAGTCCCACGCGCGGCTCGGCGCTCAGCCATTGAGCCAGAAGCTTCAGCCAGCCTGGGCCGCCGATCGTCGGGCCGGCGATCGTCACGTGGGGCAGAACCGAGGAGAACAGCGCGAAGTCCTGGACGAAAGCCGAGAAGGGGTACTGGTTGCGCGGACGGCCGGTGACTCCGTGGTGGTGGTCGATCCGATACCAGGCGAACGAGTCGTACAGCTCGGGCTCGTTGCCCAGCTCCAGCGCCTGGACGTTGCTCGCACCGAGGCCGCTCACCAGCTTGTCCGCCTCGGTCGAGGCGATCGTGAGGCTGTCGGCCTCCAGGTCGATCCCCAGGATCAGCTTCGCGTTGATCGCGGCCTCGAGCGCTCGGGTCACGTTCAGCCACCGGTCGTCCAGCGAATAGCTCACCCCGAGCGGCTGGGTCATGCCCGGCACCGGCCACCAGGTGTGATCGGCGCTGTCCCCGCCGATCCGCAGCACCGTGGGCTGCCCCTGCGTGAGCGTTCGCATGAGCCGCACGAACACCGGGTCGAGCGCGCTCGGGTCGGTGCCGGCGTAGGCCTCGATCGAGTCGTACTCGGTCGAGAAGCCGAGGAAGCCGGACGGGAGGGGCGGAGCGGAGAGGGGTCCCCCGACGGTCAGCACCGCCGTGGGCCGCGGGAGCGCGGCGTGTCGCGAGCCGACAGCGACGACGGCGCCGAGCGCCGCGGCGAGCGCCCCCACGACTGCGAGGATGACAGCGGGGGCCACTCCGAAACGGCTACGAGTCCGCGCGCGCACCCAGCGCAGTTTTGCGCCCGCACGCGCGCGGCGCGGGTACACGGACCAGAAACCGGGTACTAGCAGCGATGGCTGAACGCCGTCCCCGCCGTACACCACAAGGACGATCGATGGACCATCCACGCGCACGCGTCGCCATCAACTACATGGAAGCCGTGGCCGAGAACCTGATGAAGCTGGAGTGCCCGCCGGGTCAGCACCACCCGGCGATCTGCCCTCGCTGTCAGGCCTCGATGCAGCTTGCCAAGGCGTTGACCGCGCTCGACGACGTAGTTCCAGCCTCCGCCTGACCTCGCGCCGGCTTACCTGTGGGCCGGGCGCTTCCGGGAGCCCCGCGCGAGTCCACGGCGCACCCGCCAACCGGAGGACCGCGCAGGCGACGTGCCCGGCGCGCTCGGCGTGGCCGGCGCCAGGGCCAGCGCGATCAGCGCACGGTCGCGCGCACGCTCGAACGCGCGGCGGCGAAATCGGCACTCCCGCTCACCGCGACCTCGCTCGAGCGCCTGCTCGAGGCTGTTCCACCTCTTGACCGCCAGCGCCGCGTCCTGCTGGACGCCGGCCGCCTCGCGGCACCTCTCGAGCGCGCACGGCTCGGCGCCGCCGTGAGCGTTGCAGCCATGACCGGGAGGGCAGCAGGGACGCATATAGCTGATGGGTACCCCGGCGGGGCGATCGACCAACCCACGCCGGCACCCCCAAGCTGCGATCCTCTCGAGGGGACATGGGCGACCTCGACGGCAAGACGTTTCTCATCACCGGCGCCAACACCGGTATCGGCCGGTCCACGGCACAGGCGCTGGCGCAGCGTGGCGCGGGTCTGTTCTTCGCCGGCCGCTCCGAGCAGCGGACCAAGCCCGTGATGGACGAGATCGCCGCTCAGACCGGCAACCGGGACCTGCACTTCCTCCCCCTCGACCTGGGGAACCTCGACTCGGTCAGGGCCTGCGCCCAGAGCTTCCTCGCCACCGACCGGCCGCTCCAGGTCCTGATCAACAACGCCGGCCTGGCCGGCTCGCGCGGGATGACCGAGAGCGGGTTCGAGGTGATGTTCGGCACCGACTACGTCGGGCCGTTCCTGCTCACGGCGCTGCTCCTTGAGCGGCTGAAGGACAGCGGACCCTCGCGGATCGTCAACGTGGCCAGCGAAGCCCACTACAGCGCCAAGGGGATCGACTACGAAGCGATCCGCCAGCCCACCAAGACCGTCACCGGCATGCGCGAGTACTCGGTGGCCAAGCTCGGCAACGTCCTTCACGCGCAGGAGCTGGCGCGCAGGCTCGACGGCACGGGCGTCACCACGTACTCGCTTCACCCCGGCGTGATCGCCTCCGACATCTGGCGGCGCGTGCCCTGGCCGATCCGGCCGCTGATGAAGCTCCGCATGGCCTCCCCGGAGCAGGGCGCCAGAACCTCGATCCACTGCGCGACCTCACCCGAGGCCGCGACCGAGAGCGGCCACTACTACGAGGACTGCCGGCGCAAGGATCCTTCCCGTGTGGCCACCCCGCAGCTGGCGGCCGAGCTGTGGGAGCGCACGGCGGAGTGGGTCGGGGCGAACGTCCCGGCCTGACGCGCGTGGGCGAGGAGATCATTGACGCCCTGGGGGGCTTCAGCGGGATCTCCCTGGACGAGCTCGATCAGCGCGCCTCGCTGCTGCGCCGCGTCGATAACAAGTACGCCGTGCCCCGCGACGCATTCCTCGAGCTGCTGGGCCGGCTGAGTGAGGATCACGATGTCCTCGACATGGACGGCCGCCGCGAGTTCGAATACGAGACCGTGTACTTCGAGACCACCGGCCTGCGCTGCTTTCGCGACCACGTCGAGGGCAACTTCCCCCGCTTCAAGGCCCGCACCCGCCTGTATCGCGACTCCGACACGTGCGTGTTCGAGGTCAAGCTCAAGGACGAGGACGGGGAGACCGACAAGCGCCAGGTCGACCACCCGGCGGACCGGACGGACGAGCTCACTCCGCAGGCGCGCGAGTGTCTCGAGAGCGCGCTGAGCGACGCCGGGATAGACCTCGACGACTCGCTCGAGCCGCGTCTGAGGACGGCCTTCCGTCGCGTCACCCTGGCCGCGATGGGAAGGCCCGAGCGGCTTACTTGCGACGTCGGCGTCCGGTTGATCGGCTCCGGCGAATCGGCCGCCACCCTGTCGGGCGAGCTGGTCCTGGTCGAGACGAAGAGCGAGCACGGCGAAAGCCCTGCCGACAGCGTGCTCGGCGAGCTGGGAGTCGAGCAGATCTCGCTCAGCAAGTACCGGGTCGGGATGAGCCTGGTCGGCGGCGCGCCCACTGACGAGCCGCAGCCGGGCAGCGAGTACTTCAGCTAGCGCGCCTCACGCCGCGGCGTCCGCCGCCCCGTTCTCCAGTTCGAACCACACGCAGAACGAGCCCTCGCTCGGCCGGCCGGTCCCCCAGCGGGTGGCCAGCGTCTCGACGAGCATCAGCCCGCGGCCCCCGGTTTCGGGCACCCGCCGGCCGAGGCTCGCCGGATCGAACCCGGACCCGTGGTCGGTGACCTCGCATCGGATGGCGCCCTCGTAGGACGTGATGCGCAACCCCACGCTGCCGTCACTCCCGCTCGGCGGATGGATCACCGCGTTGGCCACGAGCTCGGAGGTGAGTAGGACGGCCGCGTCGAGCGCATCGTCGTCCAGCAACGCGCCCGCGAGCTCGCGGATCTCCGAGCGGGCACGGCTCGGAGCGCCCAGATCCGAGACCAGATCGAGCTCGACCCGCTCGACGAACGGGCGCTGGCGCAGCGTCTGTCCCTCGTGGGTGGCCAGCGTGAGCCGGTCGGCCACGCCGGTGAGCTCGAGCAGTTCGGTGACCGGCGCCGGCGGAGGCGTCACCACCAGCGCCAGGCCTCGCTCGCGCGAGCTGAGCTCGATCTGGATCATCGCGCGCAATCCGGCCGAGTCGATGAACGACAGGCCGCCGAGATCGAGGTGCAGCTCGCTCGCGCCGGACTCGGACGCGGCGCGCTCGACCGCCTCGATCAGCGCCACGCACGTGCCGCTGTCCAGCTCACCGGTAGCGACAAGGGTCCCGCGGGTTCCCGCGCGGGTGCTATCGATGCGAAAGGTGGGGGTCCCAGCCACGTTCGCCCTGGATCGGCACTCAGAATACGCCTTCGGCGGCCGGTTGCTTATCGACCTCGCCGCGCACGGGGGTCGCGCGCAGCGCCAGCGCCGCCGTGTCGTCGGCCTGCCGCGCGACCGAGAACGCCGCCAGCTCGGCTTCAAGCGTCGCGAGCATGGCCGCCGGCTCGCTCCGCGCGTGGCCGGCCAGCAGGCGGCGCAGCCTCGGGGTGCCGAAGCGACCGTACTCTCCGCGGGTGTCGATCACCCCGTCGGTGTACAGGACCACGGTCTCATCGGCCGAGATCGCAACCGAGCGCTCGACGCAGTCCTCCGCGCTCCACGCGCCCAGGATCGGCCCCGCGCCGCCGATCTCGCGCACGCGCCCATCCTCGCGCACGATCAGCGGCGGCGGATGCCCGGCCGAGCACACCACGAGGCGCTCGGCCTCGAGCCGCACGCACAGCGCCGTGCACAGCGACAGCCCCGGCCGCTCGCGCAGGGCATCGTTGAGGCCGGCGAGGATCCGGCTCGGGCTGTGCTCGTAGCGGCTGAGGAAGCGCGCGCCGTGGCGGACCAGCGAGGTCATCGCCGACGCCTCGAGGCCCTTGCCGGTCACGTCGCCGATCAGCACGATCCACCCCGCCGCGGTGGGCAGGAAGTCGTAGAAGTCCCCGCCCACCTCGACCTCCTCGGCGGCGTCGGCGGAGCGGTAAAGCGTGGCGATGCTCCAGCCGTCGATCTCCGGCACCACCTCGGGCAGCAGGCTGCGCTGGAGCGTCCGGGCGGTCTCGCGCCGCGCGGTAGCCAGACGCGCGTTCTCCACCGCAACCGCGGCGCGGGCGGCGATCTGCTCGGCGAACTCGCGGTCGCTCTCGTCGAAGCGGCGCAGCGATTCCGCGCTCACCATCGTCATAGCGCCTAACGAACGGCTCGGCGCGCGCAGGGGCACGAGCAGGACCGAGCGAAGGCCGACGGCGCGCAGCAGCGCCAGATGCTCCTCGTCCCGCGACCCGGCGACGAGCATCTCGTCGGTGACGTCCGGATAGAGCAGGGCCTCGCCAGTGCGGATGACCCGGCCGATGCCCCCCGCCGGATCGAGCTCGGGGGGCTCGTAGCGCCGCAGCCGCTCGGCCAGCGCCAGCTTCTCAGGATCTCTATGGGCGACGACCACGCGCTGGCGGGCGCCGGAGTCATCGACCAGGTCGACCGCGCACCAGTCGGCAATCTGCGGCACCGCGAGCCACGCCACGTTGCGCAGCGTCTCCTCGTAGTCGAGCGAGGACATCAGCGTCTCGCCCGCCCGGGCCAGGAAGCGCTCGCGCAGCTCGGCCTGCTTCTCACGCGTGAGGTCCTCGATCACGGTCACCGTGGCCACCCGCTCACCGGCCGAGTCGTGCAGCGCGGTCGCCTTGAGCAGGTTCCAGTGGACCTCTCCGGTGCGCCGGTGGGTGGTCCGCATCAAGAGCGGCGGGGCTTCTTCGCCGCTCAGCAGCCGCACGGACGGGACGTCGGCCATCGCCAGCTCGCGACCGGCCTCGTCAGTCACCAGGTAGTCGTCCATGATCGCCTGCGGCGGTCGGTGCTGGAGCTCCTCGAGCGACCCGAACCCCATGTGCTCCCAAGCGGCGCGGTTGGCGTAGATGATGTGGTCGTTGCGATCGCGGATCGTCACCGCCTCGCCGAGTGCGTCGAAGACCTCCGCGAACCCGGGGCTGCCGCGCCGCAGGAGCGCCTCGAGCTCGCCCAGCAGCGCCGCGCGCTCGGACATGTCGGCCACCCACGCGTAGATCACGTCGCCGACGGTGATCGCAGTCACGTCGACGGGGAGCTCGGTCCCGTCGCGCCTGATCGCGCGCAGGTGCATCCGACGCCGGATCATGGGCCCCGGCCCGGCCGCGAACAGCTCCTCCAGCGCGGCACGGTGGCGCTCGCGGTAGCGCTCGGGCACGATCAGCGTGCCCGCGTCTGAGCCGATCGCGTCCGTCCGCGCGTAGCCGAACAGCGCCTCGGCCTGCTCGTTCCAGGCGCGCACGCGGCCTTGTCGGTCCACGCTCACGAACGCGTCGTGGGCGACCTCGATGACCGCTCGGGCTGAATCGGCTGCGTCGGGGGGCACCTGCCTACCCGGAAAGGCTACTGGTGTGAGAAATGTCGCACGCCTCGCCGGACCGGCGTCCTAGCTTCAGCAGCATGATGGCCAAAAGCGAACGGGGCGCCTGCGATCCGATGGCAGTGTTCGCCCCCGTGCGCGCGCTCGACGTGCGCTCGCTCGCCGGGCCGGCCTTGGACGTGGCGGTGCCCGCGGGCTCGCGGCTGATCGAGGAGCGGAGCGTGATCGGCACGTTCTACGTGATCCGGGCCGGGGAGGCCGAGCTGTGGCGGGGCGCCCACAAGCTCTGGGTGGTGGGCGCCGGGGACTGCTTCGGCGAGATCGATCCGGCGGCCCCGGCGCCGCAGCCGTACACGGTGATCGCCGCCACCGCGATGCGCGTGCTCACCTTCAGCGCCTTTGGAATGGGGCGCCTGTGCGCCGCACTGCCCAGCGTGCGCCAGCGGATCCTGTCCTTCCTGCCCGACGCCGAAGCCGGCGCCCACCCCGGCGCCCCTGCTGCCGGGCCGGGCGCCTCCGCCGCCTGAGCGTCCGCCACTACCGCCCACCCGGCGCGCGTCCGTTAGCTTCCGCAGCGGATGAGCTCCGGCGCAGACCCGTCCACCGGCCGGCGGCACCGCACGCTGCTGATCACCGACATTGTCTCCTCGACCGAGCACCTGGCCCGGCTGGGCGATGCCCGCTGGCGGGAGCTGCTCGAGCGCCACCTGGCGAGCGTGCGCGAGCGCGCGGCCGCCGCCCGCGGGGAGGTCCTGAGTGACCGCGGCGACGGTTTCCTGATCGCGTTCGAACGCGCGCCCGACGCGGTCCGCTGCGCCGAGCAGGTGTGCCTGGACACGGCCGAGCTGGGGGTGGCACTCCGAGCCGGACTGCACGCCGGCGAGTGCGAGCTGCTGGGCGACCAATTGGCCGGGATGGCCATCCACATCGCCGCGCGTGTCAGCGGCCTGGCCGGCGCCGGCGAGGTGCTGGTGTCCGACGCGGTCCGGGCGCTCGTGCGCGAATCCCCGATCGACCTGGCCGACCGTGGTGTCCACGAGCTGCGCGGGGTCCCGGGCCGCTGGCGGGTTTGGGCGCTCGACAGCGAGGCCCTCCGCGCCTCGGCCGGCCTCACGGTCACGCGACCGGCCGGGCCGCCACCGCTGCCGCTGCCCCCGCTGGCCGCCGCCCGCCTCGCCGAGTCGAGCCTGACCAACCGGGTGCGCGAGCTCGCGCTCGCCGAGCAGGCCTTCCAGCGCGTGCGCGCCGGCGAGCCTCGCTCGCTGCTCGTCACCGGCGAGCCCGGGATCGGCAAGACGCGGCTCGTGGCCGAGATCGCGGCGCGGCTCCACGCGGCTGGCGTGACCGTGCTCTGGGGGCACTGCGACCCCGAGCTGGGCGTCCCCTACCAGCCGTTCGTCGAGCTGCTCACGCATTACTCGCGCTTCGCCTCGCCGGAAGTGCTCGCCCAGCACCGCTCGCGCTTCGGCCGCGAGCTGGCACGGCTGGTCCCGGAGCTGGGCGGCGCCGCCCCCACGCCGGCGCCCGTGCCCGAGCAGTCAGCCGAGGAAAACCGCCACCTGATGCTCGCCGCCGTGCACGACCTGCTGCGCACCGCCGCGCTGCGCCGGCCGCTGGCGCTCGTGCTCGACGACCTTCAGTGGGCCGATCGGGGCACGCTGCTGATGCTGCGCTACGTGCTCGGCTCCTCCGAGCCGGTGCCGGCGCTGGTGATCGCGACCTGCACCACGGCACAGCCCGCGCACCGCCCGCTGAGCGAGCTGCTGGCCGAGCTCCGCCGGGGTCCGGGCTTCGAGCGCATCGCGGTGGCTGGTCTCGAGCGCGAGCACGCGGTCGAGCTGGCCCGCGAGCTCACGAGCGAGGAGCTCGACCCGCCGGCGGTCAAGCTCCTGCACACCCTGTCCGAGCAGACTGGCGGCAATCCGTTCTTCCTGCGAGAGATCGTGCGCGACCTGTCGGAGTCGGGCGGCCTGGGGAGCGCCGCGCGTGCCGCGCCCGAACCGGGACTGCGGGTGACGAGCACGATCCGCGAGACGATCGTCGGCCGGGCCGGCCGCCTCGGCGCGGACGGCGAACGGGTGCTGAGCGCGGCCGCGGTGGCGGGCCGAGAGTTCGACGCCGAGCTGCTCGCGCGCATGCTCGAGGCTCCCGAGGATGCGCTGGCCGACGTGCTCGACGCCGCGGTCGAGGCGGCGCTGCTCGCCGAGGTCCCGGGCATCGGCCTGCGCTACAGCTTCGCCCACGGGCTGATCCATCCGGCGCTCTACGAGCAGCTGGGAAGCGCGCGGCGCCGGGTCCTTCACCGCCGGGCTCTCGAGGCCCTCGAGGCGCTGCTCCCCGACGAGGCGCGCTCCGAGCGGATCGGCGAGCTCGCCAACCACGCGCTGGGCGCCGTTCCGATGGTCGAGCCGGCGCACGCGATCGAATACCTCCGCCGAGCGGGGGAGCAGGCGCTCGCGCAGCTCGCGCCGCAGGATGCCGCGCGCTGGTTCGAGCGCGGGCTCGAGCTCCACCAGCGGGGCGGTCTCGCCTCCGAGCAGGCGGACAGGCTCCGCTGCGAGCTGCTGATCGGGCGCGGCATCGCGCAGCGCCAGTGCGGCGACTCCGCCTTCCGGACGACGCTGCTCGAAGCGTGCGCGGCGGCCCGGCGGCTGAATGACCCCACCAGCCTGGTTCGCGCTGCCCTGGCCAACACGCGCGGGTTCGTCAGCGAGACCGGCAAGGTCGACGGCGCGCGGGTGGAGATGCTGGAGGCAGCTCTCGCCGCCGTGGGCAGCGCTGAGGACCCCGAGCGCGCGCGCCTGCTGGCCGTGCTCGCCGCCGAGCTCACGTTCGCGGGCGACTGGCCCCGGCGCAAGGCACTTAGCGACGAGAGCGTGTCGATTGCCACCCGGCTGGGCGACCCGGCGATTGTCAGCGACGTCCTCAGCCTCCGCTTCATCACCGTGTGGACGCCCGAGACGCTATCCAAGCGGCTGGCCGACACCGACCGGGGGATGGCGCTGGCCGAGCAGCTCGAGGACCCGCTGACGTTGTTGCGCGCGCTGCACTGGCGCGCCGCGACCGCGGTCGAGACGGGCGAGCTCCAGCTGGCCGGCGAGCTCGTGACCCGTCAGAGCGAGCTGGCGCAGCGGCTCGGCCAGCCGACCTACAGCTGGCTGGCCGCCTACGATCGGGCGACCCAGGCGCTGATGGCAGGCCTGCTAGACGAGGCCGAGCGCTCGGCTGAGGACGCCCGGGCGATCGCGGTCCACAACGACGAGCCCGAGGCACTGGCCTTCTACGCCGGGCAGCTGATCAACATCCGCTTCGAGCAGGGGCGGCTGGGCGAGCTCGAGCCACTGATCGCCTTCCAGGTGCAGACCAACCCCGGCATCCCCGCGTTCCGCGCCGCGCTCGCGCTGGCGCGTGCCGAGGCCGGGATGCACGCCGAGGCGCTCGAGGTCCTCTCGATCGACGCTGCCGGCGAGTTCTCGGAGCTGCCCTACGACTCCAACTGGCTGGTCGGGCTGGCCATCCACGCCGAGGCGTGCAACCTGCTCGACGACCGGGGCGCCGCCGGCGCGCTCCATCGCCTGCTCGCGCCGTGGGGCGAGCAGGTGGCGTTCAACAGCGCCACCGTGTGGGGTCTGGTGCGCCGCCACGTGGGAAACCTCGAGCGCGTGCTCGGCCGCTACGAGCAGGCCGAGGAGTCGCTGCGTCACGCCGCCGAGCGGCACGCCGCGATGGCCGCGCCGCTGTGGCTGGCGCGCACCCGGCTTGACCTCGCCCGGGTCCTGCTCGAGCGTCGCGCCGATGGAGGCGAGCCCGCGGAGCTTCTCGGTCAGGCTGCCCGGACGGCACGCGAGCTCGGCTGTGCCTCGGTGGCGCGACGCAGCGCGGAACTGCTCACGCGCGTGCACGAACCGGCATGACTCATCGGATCTCTTGCGTAACGTGCCCGCGCGCGGTACGGTCGCTGCGTAAACCGGTAGGGTTGCTCATCTTCCGGGCGATCGGGGGATTCTTATGGCGGGCCGAGCATCGGGGTGGTCGCTTCCGGGCATGGGCACGGCTCGTGCCCTGCTGAGGACGCTCGACCGCCTCGCCGGCGGGGCCCCGGCACGCAACGGCGGGCCGTCGTCGTCCAGGCCGCTGCCGCAGTACGTGGACTACGGCGCGCTGATGACGCCGCCGGCGCCGTTTCGCTCGCTTGGCACCACGCTGTACGGGTTCTGGGCGGAGGCCGATCCCGATCGGCTGCGGGCGCTGTGCCGGAAGGTGCTGGGCGCGCCGAGCGGTGACCGGGTGACCGCGCGCCCGATTGGCCGGCACGTGATGCTCACCTGGGGCGTTATCGAGCGCGTGGTGTCAGAGACGCCGCCGTATGACCAGCGCGGCGGCGTGTCCGAGCCCCAGGTCGCCGTGTGGGTGCCGGTGGTGGTGCTCGACCCCACCAGCGAACGCGAGCGCTTCGCCATGTTCATCCCCTACATCTGGCTCAACAACGCGATGTCGCTGGCCACGGGGCGCGAGCTGTTCGGCTATCCCAAGAGCTGGGGCTGGCTCGAGTTCCCAGCTTCCGAGTCCGATCCGGCTCCGCGCTGGAAGGTGGACGCGTTCGGCCTGAATTACGCGCCCGACGAGCTGGCCGCCCGCCACCCGCTGCTCGAGGTGGTGCGCACGGGAACGGTCGAGCAGGCGGCGGTGAACGACCTGCGCTCGCTCGAGGAGCTGGCGCGCGACATGGCCGGCCACCTGTTCGCCGGCGGCAACGCCGTGAGCGATCTGGAGCTCGCCGCGGACATCGCGGGCGACATCCGCGCTCATCGCATGCGCGGGGTCTTCCTCAAGCAGGTGCGCGACGTGCGCGACGGACTGGCCGCGGCGCTCCAGCAGGTGGTGGAAGCCGACTACCGGATCGTGCGGCTGAGTGCGCAGCCGATACTGGCCGAGCACCGGTTGACCGTGCACGCGCTGGACAGCCATCCGGTACGCACCGAGCTCGGCCTGGACAGCCAGACGCTGGGGCTCGCCTACCGGGTCGAGATGGACTTCGATGTGGGAGATGGCCGGGTGCTCTGGGACGCGGCGGATCCCTAGCGATGTCCAGGGGCCGGGCGAAGCGGACGAGGGTGGCGGTGCTCGGCGGCGGACTCGGCGCGCTGGCCGCGGCGTTTGAGCTGACCGCTCCCGAACTCGGCGGCCGCTACGAGGTGACGGTCTACCAGCCCGGCTGGCGGCTCGGCGGCAAGTGCGCCAGCGGACGCGGCGGGCCGCACAAGCGGGTCGAGGAGCACGGCCTGCACGTGTGGTTCGGCTTCTACGCCAACGCCTTCGCGCTGATTCAGCGCTGCTACTCCGAATGGGGGCAGCCGGCGAGCTCCCCGCTGCGGACCTGGCAAGACGCATTCAAGCCGTGCAACGACATCGTCCTGTTCGATTGCTGGAAAGGGGAGTGGAAGCCCTGGCACCTGTACGTGGCTCCCGACAGCCAGGTGCCCGGAACGCGCCACGACGTCCCGCCCTGGGAGTTCCTGCGCCGCCTGCTCGAGTTCCTGCTCGACCAGTGGGGGCTGGTGCGCGAGCAGCACGGCGCCGCCATGCCCGCGCCGGCGCGCGAGTCGGGCCGGGGGCTTCACCTGCCGGTCATCGACACGCTGCTGCACGCCTTTGGCGACCGGGTCGAGGAGCTCGACCGGGAGGCCGGAACCCACCTGCTCGAGCTGGCCTTCAAGGTCGCCCAGGCCTGCTCGCTCGACCCCGGCGGGCACGGGGACGGACATCAGTACGCGAGCCACATCGCGTCGCTGCTCGAGAAGTTCAAGCGGTGGATGTTCGACGAACTGCTCGACCCGCTGATCGACATCGACCTGGTCCGCCGCTACGCGATCATGCTCGACTTCTGGGCCACCACCGTGTGCGGCATGTCGCGGGACGGCGTGTTCGACCGCGGCTTCGGGGTCATCAACGACATCGACCTGCGGGAGTGGCTCGCGGGCCACGGCGCCGAGCCGCTCACGCTCGCGCATGCCTCGTTCCTATCGGGGCTCTACGACCTGGTGTTCGCCTACGTCGAGGGAGACAAGCAACGGCCCGACCTGGCCGCCGGCAAGGCGCTCCAGGCCATGATCCGGATCGTCGTCGAGTACAAGGGCGCGGTGCTGTGGAAGATGCAGGCCGGGATGGGCGACACCGTGCTCACTCCGCTCTACGACGTGCTCCGCCGCCGCGGCGTGCGCTTCCGCTTCTTCCATCAGGTGACGAAGCTGTGCGTGTCCGAGGACGGGCGCTCCGTGCAACGCGTGGAGATCCAACCCCAGGCCCGGATCAAGCGCGGGCGTTATGACCCGATCGTGACCGTGGGCCACGTGCGGTGCTGGCCGAGCGAGCCAAGGTGGCACGAGCTCGTGGCGGGCGAGGAGCTCGAGGCGCGAGGGGTCAACTTCGAGCAGGAGCTCAATCCGCTCGGGCTGAAGACGATGACGCTCGAGGCCGGCGAGGACTTCGACCAGATCGTGCTCGGGATCCCGGTGGGGGCGCTGCCGCCGCTGTGCGAGGAGCTGGCTGCGGCTCAGCCGCGCTTCAAGGCCATGCTCGAGCACTCGGACACGGTGATGACGGAGGGCATCCAGCTCTGGCTCACGCGAACCGCCGAGGCGCTGGGGTGGCCGTACGAGCCGGCGATCGCCACCTCCTACGTCGACCGAGCCGACACCTACTCCAACATGTCCCAGCTGCTACCGCGCGAGACCTGGAGCTCCGGCCAGGCGCCCGCCGACGTGGTCTATCTGTGCGGGGTCTTGAAGCACGAGGGCATCCGTACGCAGGCGGAGGCCGACGCGCGCGTGCGCGAGAACGCGCTCGGCTTCCTTGCCCACGACGCGACGGCGCTGTGGCCCCGCGGGTGCACGAACCCCGGGGGGTCGCTGCGCTGGGATCTCCTGGCCGCCGACTCCGATGTCGAGGGCGAGGCCCGGCTCGACGCCCAGTTCCTGCGCTCCAACTTCCAGCCCACCGAGCGCTACGTGCTGACCCGCGCCGGGTCGGTGGCGTACCGGCTGGGCGCCGGCGAGTCCGGGTTCGAGAACCTGAAGCTGGCCGGCGACTGGACGCGCAACGGGATCGACGGCGGGAGCGTCGAGGCGGCGATCACCTCGGGGATGCAGGCTGCCCGGGCGATCTCCGGCCATCCCCGCGCGATCCAGGGCGAGCACGGCTGGCTGGTGGACGACTGAGCCCGAGCGCGCCTCAGTGGGGCGTGCTCACGTTCATCCCGCACCGCTCGCGCAGCGCCGCGACGTCCATCACGGTGATTGCGCGCTGATCTGATGAGATCCAGCCGAGGTTCCGCATCAAGCGAAGCGCCCGGGACACCGTTTCTCGGGTCGCACCCGTCCAGCTGGCCAGCTCGTCCTGGGTAAGCGACAGCTCGATCCGCGTGCCCTCGGGGACCGAGATGCCGTGGTCGGCGGCGAGCTCCAACAGCCGCTTGGCCAGCCGGCCCACGCTGTCCTGCGTGGCCAGGTCGATCCGGTCTTGGTCGGCCTCGGTGAGCCGGTGCACGAACATACGGATCACCACCATCGCCACGTCCGGATGCTCGAGCAGGAAGGCGCGGAACTCGGCCCCCTTCAAGTAGCCGACGTCGACGTCATCGACCGCAATCGCGGTAGCGGTCCGGCGCTGGCCCCCCAGGGCCGCCATCTCGCCGATCAGCTGCCCCGGGCCGCGCAGCGCGAGCACCACCTCGCGATCCTCCGCGCCGTAGGCAAGGACCTTGACCCGGCCCTCGAGCACCACGATCACGTCGTCCCCGGCGGCGCCGAAGCGGAGGATCGGCTGACCCCGCTTGATCGCGCGGCGGCGCAGCAGCCGCACGAACGAGTCGGCGTCGCGCGGTCCGAGCTGGCGGAGGAACGGGGTGTCGCCGCCGGTCACCAGCCGATTCTCCCAGGGCCCCGGCGCCGGCGCGTCGCGCTCTGTGAGAAATGTCGCAGATCCCCGTATCAGGCGATGCCTACTGTGTCTCTTGGGTGAGGAGAGCACGTCCCCTGCGTCGGAGGTAACAGTGATCGCAGCCACCGCAAACTGCCAACGGATCGCCTACTGCGAGTGCGGCACGAGGCTCGCCGGCGGGTCCGTGCGGGAGCTGTTCGAGGCGGCCGATCGCCACATCGCCCGCCACCATCCGCACTGGCTTCCGCAGCGGCGGGCCAGCAGCATCTCATCGATTATCCCGGACTGGGAGCCGACCGGAGGGGTAGGCGAAGTGGGGACCAGCTAGGGGCGCCGAGTCGAGCGCGGGGAGAATGCTCGGCTCCGAACCTACCGCCCCCGCCGAAGGGCGGTAGCCGCCTGGTTCCGGGTGGCCTGGGGCACCGCCCGGAACCAGCATTTCTATTCGTCGGGGACGTAGTGGCGCCCGCCGCCCGGATCCACCCACACCCGCATGACCCAGCCCGAGCGAGGGTCGCGAAATCGCTCGCCCGTGGGCTGCCAGCCAATCTGCGGCCGCTCAGCGTCGCCGTGCCCGCGCCACCAGCGCCGCCGGGGGCGGGCCTGCGACCCGGTTTTGGCCGCCTCGCCCAGCGCCGGGAGGTCGGCCAGCACCGCCACTGCCTGCTCGCGCGTCTGCGCCGCGGCGACCAGCGCCACCCGTCGCTCGAGCTCCTCGACGGTGAGGCGGTCCGCCGCCGCGTGGCTGGCCAGCTGCTCGTAGAGCGACTCGCGGTCGGCCTCGGTCAACCTCATGCCGTCGCCGTCGCCGCCGGCGTCAGATGGTGGCGGGCTGCACCTTGACCGCTGTCCCGTAGGCGACGATCTCGGTGAACTGCTGGCCGATCTCCGAGGAATCGAAGCGAACCGCGACGATCGCGTCGGCCCCCATCAGCTGGGCGTTCTCGACCATCCGGTCGATCGCGTGGCGCCGCGAGTCCTCGAGCAGCTGCGTGTACTCGGGTATCTCGCCCCGGCGCAGGGCGCGGAAGCCGGCGGTGAAGCTCCCGGCGAAGCCCATGCTGCGCACCACCAGCCCGTAGCAGACGCCGAGGTTGTCGGTGATCCTCGCGCCCGGCAAGTCGAGCGCGGTGGTCATCGGGAGGGCGGCGGCGGGGGGAGCTTCAGACACGCTCGGGCACCTTACACCTTAGTCCCGCGCGCCTGAGGGGACTGCCCGCCGCCCCTTGCGCCACCGCCGCACGACCTCGCCCCCCACGCCGAACACGATCAGCGCCACCAGCCCGATCGTGGCCACGGTCCCCAGGTCCGCCACGGCATCGAGCACCGGCGGCCCGACGTAGTAGGCGCTGACCCCGATCCCGACCGCCCACACGGTGGCGATCGCGGCGTTGATCACGTTGTACTTGACCGTGCCCACGTTGTGGATCCCCGCCGTCCACGAGGGGGTGAGAAAGATCGCCAGGACGGTCCAGCGCGCGAACAGCGCGTCGCCGCGCTCGAGCGCCCGCAGGCGCAGCTTGTGCAGCGGCCCCGGCCGGCTCAGGAGCGCCCGCCCGGCCACGCGCCCGATCGCCCATCCCACGACGCCGCCGGCGATGGCGCCGGCCCAGGCCACGACCACGACCGACCCCAGGTCGAGCTTGTGCTTGGCCGCGAACACGGCGGCGGCGATCAGCACGGGCTCGCCCGGGCCCGGCACGCCGATGAAGCTCGCGGCCGACGCGGCGGCCAGGCCCACGTAGTCGATCGCGGGGCCATGGCGGTGGATGTGGATGTGGATCGCCAGCCCCAGAATCAGCAGCAGCTTCATGCCCATGCCGACGCGCGCCATCCAGCGATCGTCGCACACACCGGCGTCACCTCCACCTGGATAACCCCGGCGTGCGATCCTCGGCCGGGCGGCCAATGCGCCGGGCGGGCGCCTGCAACACGATCGCGCGCTATGAGCTCAGACCTGATCATCTCCTACGACGGCACCCCCAACGACGACGACGCGCTGGCGCTGGGAAGGCTGCTGGCCTTGACCGGCGCCAAGCCCGCGCTCGCCTACGTCCGGCATACGCGCGAGTTCGACCCCGAGCGCGAGCAGATCGCCCAGCACGATGCCGAGCGCCGCCTGGAGCTAGGCGCGCAGTGGCTCGGCGACCCGGCGATCGCCCGCCACGTCGTAGTCAGCAGCTCGACCGGACAGGGGCTGATCGGACTCGCGCAGGAGGAGGGCGCCTCGGTCGTGGTGTTCGGCTCGGACTACCGCACTCCGCCCGGACGCGCCGAGCCCGGCAACACCGCCCAGCGCATGCTCGACGGCGGACCGGTGGCGGTGGCGGTGGCGGCCGCCGGGCTGCGGGCGCACGCCGACGTGGCGATCGCCTCGATCGCGACGTTCGGTGGCGAGGAGGACCCGGCTGTGGAGTCGACTGCGCGGACGCTGGCCGAGCGGCTCGGCGCGACGCTCAATCCGAACGGGGCGGCCCGCGCCGACCTGATCGTGGTCGGATCGTCGCCTCGGACCGGCGCGGGGCGGACCGGGATCAGCGGGCTTCACCGCTCGCAGCTCAACACATCGCTGGGCTCGGTCCTGGTTGTCCCGTACGGCAAGGCGATCGGTCTCTGAGCGGCGTGAGTGGTCGATATGGTGCGCTGTTCGCACCATATCGACCACAATCGCGCGCCCTAGACTCGCGGCGTGCTGATTCTTCCCCCGGGGCACGCTGACGCGCGGCGCCTGTCGCGCCGCGAGAAGCGCTTGCTCGCCGGGGTCGGCGGCGCGCTCGCGGCGCTCGTCGTGGTCCTGATCATCGCCCTGAGCACGGGTGGCCCGGCCTCGGCCCACGGCTGCATCTACGCGACCATTCCGGCCGCCACCGGGGCCCAGCAGATTTCGCAGTGCGGGGCCGCGGCGCGCGAGACCTGCGCCTCGGCGCGCGCGCCCGGCGCGTTCACCGCGCAGGCGGCCGGCGCGGTGGCGGCGCAGTGCCGCAAGGCCGGGCTGCCCGTCGGCCCGTAGGCCCTCGGAGCGCCTGAACGGCCGGGCTGCCCGTCGGCCCGTAGGCCCTCGGAGCGCCAGAACCTTGCTGTTTGCGGCCTCGCTTATCCCAATGTCCAAGTGCCGGCCGGGGAACGCTGGACCCGCGTACATGGCCGCCGCTCGCGCCCGTGACGACGATTGCACACAGTGGCCGGAACAGAGGCCCATCCACCGCGAGTGCGGGGCGCTCGCGTGCACGTCCCCTAAGGCCAAGGAGTCATATGCCACTCGGCACCGTTCTTGAAGCACCAGGTTGGCTGAACCCAGGAGACACCTCCTGGCAGATCACCGCCGCGACGCTCGTCGGCTTGATGAGCGTCCCGGGGCTCGCCGTCCTGTACGGCGGCGTGATGCAGAAGCGCTGGTCGATCAACAGCATGATGCTGACGTTCGCCACGTTCTCGGTCGTGCTGGTCGTGTGGGTCCTGTGGGGCTTCAAGATGGGCTTCGGCAGCCCGTTCCACGGCCTCGCCCACCACGGCTTCTTCGGGAACTTCCTCGGGAAGCCCGGGCCCGTGCTCTCGCACACCGAGGAACAGCACCAGGCGGCCATCCCGCTGATCGGGGCCCAGTCCTTCCCGAAGTCTTCGCTCGTCTACTTCCAGTTCGTATTCGCGGCGATCACCCCGATCCTGGCGCTTGGATCCGTGCTCGGGCGCGTGAACTTCAAGGCCTGGATCCCGTTCTGCGCGCTGTGGATCACCTGCGTCTACGCGGTTGACGCGTTCCTGATCTGGGGCGGCGGCTTCTTCGCCCAGCATGGCGCCGTGGACTACTCCGGCGGCTACGTCATCCACCTGTCCGCCGGCGTGGCCGGGTTCGTTGCCGCGGCGGTGATCGGGCCGCGCCTCCAGCGCGACCGAGAGATCGACGCGCCCAACAACGTGGCGATGGTCGCGGTCGGTGCCGGCCTGCTCTGGCTCGGCTGGAACGGCTTCAACGGCGGCGACCCGTACGCGGCGAACATGTCGGCCGGCGCCGCCGTGCTCAACACCAACCTGTGCACCGCGGTGGCGTTCCTCGTCTGGGTGGCGTGGGACTACCTGACGGGCCGCAAGCCGTCGCTGATCGGCGGGGTCAACGGCATGATCGTCGGGCTGGTGGCGATCACGCCGGCCGCGGGTTACGTCAACGGCTACGGGGCGATCGCGATGGCGGTGATCGCGTCGACGCTCGTGTACTTCGCGCTCAACTACCTGAGCCGGCTGCGCCCGTTCCGGCGCGTCGACGACACCCTCGGCGTGATCTACACGCACGGGTTCGCCGGCCTGGCCGGCGGCCTGCTGGTCGGCGTGTTCGCCGATCCGGGAATGGCCCTCGGCTACAAGACGAGCAAGCACGGCCTGGTCGCCACCGGCAACGTGGCCGGCGTCATACACGGCAACTGGACGCTGCTGAAGTGGCAGCTGCTCGCGGCGCTGTTCGTGATCTGCTGGACGGCGCTGGTCACGTTCGTCCTGCTCAAGCTGGTCAACCTGTTCATCCCGGTGCGGATGGCCGAGGCGAACATGGAGATCGGCGACACGGCCGAGCACGGGCACGAGGTGTATCCCTCCGACGTGCCCTCGCTCGGGTACCCCGGCGGGATACCCGGACTGGCGCCCACGGCCGGCGAGGTTCCATCGCGGGCATGAGCTCGCGATGGACCGCCGGTAGGCTCGCACCGCAATCACAGAAGGAGGCAACGTGTCAATCACCGAGAGCGAGCAGACCGCCACAGCGGTCGGCGCCCAGAGTGCGTCCGAGGTGCTCGAGTTCGCGAGCGAGCGGCGAGTCGAGATGGTCGACCTCAAGTTCATCGACCTGCCCGGTACCTGGCAGCACATGACCCTGCCCCTCCGGGCGCTCGACGCCGACGACTTCGAGACAGGCCTCGGGTTCGACGGCTCCTCGATCCGCGGCTTCCAGGAGATCCACGAGTCGGACATGCTGCTCATGCCCGACCCCACCACCGCGTTCGTCGACCCGTTCTACACCCGGCCCACGCTGTCGCTGATCTGCTCGGTGGCCGATCCGGTGCTGGGAGAGGCCTACGGTCGCGACCCGCGCTGCGTGGCCCGCCGGGCCGAGCAGCACCTGGTGCGCACGGGCATCGCCGACGTGGCGTACTTCGGGCCCGAGGCCGAGTTCTTCGTCTTCGACCACATCGCCTACGAGCAGGTCGAGCACCGGGCGTTCTACGAGATCGACTCCTCGGAGGGCTTCTGGAACACGGGCCGCCCCGCCCACGCCGGGCCCAACCTGGCCTACAAGCTGCGCCAGAAGGAGGGCTACTTCCCGGTGCCGCCGGCGGACTCGCTGGCCAACCTGCGCGGCGAGATGGTGGCCGCGATGGAGTCGCTCGGGATCCGCTGCGAGTTCCACCACCACGAGGTCTCATCGGGCGGGCAGGGCGAGATCGACATGCGCTTCCAGCCGCTGTTGCGGATGGCCGATCAGATGATGATCTACAAGTACGTGGTCAAGAACACGGCCGCCGCGGCGGGCAAGACCGCGACGTTCATGCCCAAGCCGATCTTCGAGGAGAACGGGTCGGGTATGCACGTGCACCAGTCGCTCTGGAAGGACGGCGACCCGCTGATGTTCGGCGAGGGCTACGCCCACCTGAGCGAGCTGGCCCGGCACTACATCGCGGGCCTGCTCACCCATGCGCGGGCGCTGATGGCCTTCTGCGCGCCCACCACCAACTCCTACCGCCGGCTGGTGCCCGGCTATGAGGCGCCGGTCAACCTGGTCTTCTCGGCCCGCAACCGGAGCGCGTGCGTCCGGGTGCCGATGTACCACGAGGCCCCCAAGACCAAGCGGATCGAGTTCCGCTCCCCGGACCCGACGGCCAACCCGTACCTGGCGTTCTCAGCCCTGATGCTGGCCGGGTTGGACGGGATCAAGCGCGAGCTCGACCCCGGCGAGCCGGTCGACGCCGACATCTACGAGCTGGCGCCCGAGGAGCTGGCCAGCATCGGCACGGTCCCCTCCTCGCTCGAGGCCTCGCTCGACGCGCTCGAGGCCGACCACGAGTTCCTGCTCGACGGGGACGTGTTTACGCCCGGGCTGATCGAGGCCTACATCGACTACAAGCGGGTGGCCGAGGTCGACGCGATCCGGATGCGCCCGCACCCCTGGGAGTTCGCGCTCTACCACGACGCGTAGGCGTGCCCGCGACGCCCGCCGGACATGGATGTCCGGCGGCCCTGGCCCCACGGATGCTGGGCGAAGCCCAGCCCCAACTCAGCCCAGGACCAGCTCGGCCGCTGTCCGGAGGGTCTGCGCGTCGCCCCCCACCAGCAGGGTGGTCACGGCCGACTCGCGCCACGCCTCGAGGTCGTGGCGGATCTTGTCCTTGGGGCCGATCAGCGTGAGCTGCTCGATCAGCTCGCGCGGCACGGCGGCGGCCGCCTCGTCCTTCTTGCCGTCCAGGTACAGGTCCTGGATCTTGCCCACCTCGGCCTCGTAGCCCATTCGCTTGGGCACGTTGGCGTGGAAGTTGGCGTTCTTGGCTCCCATGCCGCCGAAGTACAGGGCGTAGAACGGGCGAACGGCGTCCATGGCGGAGTCTGGGTCGTCGGTCACGATCAGCGGCACGGTCGCGGCGACCTCGAACGTGTCGGGGCTGCGGCGCGCGCCGTCGCGGGAGAAGCCCTCGTTCAGAGAATCGCTGTAGAGATCCTCGTGATGAGGGGAGTAGAAGATGGCCAGCCACCCATCGCACAGCTCGGCCGCGAGCGCGATGTTCTTCGGCCCCTCGGCAGCCAGGTAGATCGGGATGTCCTCGCGCAGGGGGCGGAGACTCGACTTGAGCGGCTTGCCCAGCCCGGTCCCGTCCGGCAGGGGCAGCGGGTAATGGGGCCCGTCGTTGGTCAGCGGCCCCTCGCGCGCCCAGATCTGGCGCAGGATCCCGATGTACTCGCGCGTGCGGGCCAGCGGCTTGGCGAAGGGCTGGCCGTACCAGCCCTCGACGACCTGCGGGCCGGATACGCCGAGGCCGAGGATCAGCCGGCCGTCCGATAGATGGTCGAGCGTCATCGCGGCCATCGCGGTGGCGGCCGGCGTGCGCGCCGACATCTGCATGATCGCGGTGCCGAGCTTGATCTTCTCGGTGGAGGCGCCCCACCAGGTGAGCGGCACCAGCGCGTCCGAGCCATAAGCCTCCGCTGTCCACATCGAGTCGAAGCCGAGCCGGTCGGCCTCCTTGATCGCCTCGTGGGCTCCAGGAGGCGGCCCGCCGGCCCAATAGTTGAGGTTCAGGCCCAGTTTCAGGTCATGTGCCATGGCCGCGAACCCTACCCTTCAGCCGCTCCCACAGGCTGGGCCGTGGGCCGAGCCATTCGGCTCTGGTGGGAAGCCGGCCGGCGCGGCGGGCCTCGAGAACACACTCGGTGTGGGCGTGGCGCCGGCGGCTGTGGTCGCCCTCCGGGAACATCAGCATGTGCTCGGACAGGGCCGGCAGGCGGCCTCCGCACAGGGGGCAGCGGTAGGTGGCGGGCTTTCGGTTCTGGGCCCGCCGGATCTCCCACCAGCGGGCGTTCGGCGGCATGCCTGGAGTATCGTCGCCGCCATGGAGCATCGCGATCAGCGGATCGTGGCCGAGACCGATCGCCACCGGGTCACCGGCGTCCTGCACCTGCCCCGCGACGGCTATCGGAGCCGCCTGACCGACTACCTGAACGCGTCCGAGCGAGCCTTCCTGGCGCTGACCGACGTGGAGATCTCGAACCTGGACGGCACCGATGCGCAACGCCGGCCGTTCCTGGCCCTCGCCTTGAGTCACGTGGTGCTGGTCATGCCGGCCGAGTAATCGGGCTGGCCGGCCGGGGTATCGTTTAAGCGATGGCGATCCGTCCTGCCGACGACCTCGAGGGCCTGAGCCGCAGCGAGGTCCTGCGTGCCTCGCCCCGGATGTTCGAGTCAGACCTGCTCGACAAGCTCTCGCGGGTGCATCCGGCCGTGCCGCCGATCATCTTCGGGCCGGTGATCACGGCGCTCGTGGTGCTGGGCGCGGTGCACGGGTCGGGGTGGCTCACGCCGGCCTGGCTGCTCGGTGGCTACGTGTTCTGGACCTTGACCGAGTACTGGCTGCACCGGATCGTGTTCCACTTCGAGCCCGATAAGGGCATCGGCGCGCGGCTGCACTGGATCATCCACGGGGTTCACCACGACCATCCCAACGACCCGATGCGGCTGGTCATGCCGCCGTCGCTGAGCGTGCCCCTGGCCGCGCTGTTCGTGTGGGCGTTCTACGCCGTGTTCGGCACCCCCGGATTCATGCCGTTCGGGGCCGGGTTCCTGGCGGGCTACCTGTTCTACGACATGCTCCATTACCACGTGCACCATCACCGGCCGAAGACCCAGCTGGGCAAGATGCTGCGCGAGCTCCACATGCGCCACCACTTCCAGGATCACGAGCGCGGCTACGGGGTGAGCGCGCCGTTCTGGGACCGGGTGTTCGGCACCTCGTTGCGCACGCGCGAACGCTGAGGCGTTCTGTCGTGCGGCCGTCCGGCCGCACGGTCCGCGGTCCGCGCAGTTAGCGCCGGGAGTGGCCGTGCTGGTAGGCGCCCTCGCGGGCGTCCTGGCGGGCGCGCTTGGCCTCGAACATCGCTGCGTCGGCGACGCGGAGCAGAGCGTCGGCATCGCCGGCGTCGATCGGGTAGATGGCCCGTCCGATGCTTCCGCCCACGTTCAGCTTGTGACCGTCGACGACGAACGGCTTCGCGAACGCACCGGTGAGCCGGCCGATCAGTGCGTGGGCGTCCTCCTCGGAGGGCTCGCCGTCGATCAGCACCGCGAACTCGTCACCGCCCAGACGGGCCACCGTGTCGGTGCCGCGGACCCGGCCGGTCAGGCGCTCGCCGACCAGCGTGAGGACCTGGTCGCCGACCTCGTGTCCGAACTCATCGTTGACCGGCTTGAACCCGTCGAGATCGATGTAGAACAGGGTGACGGTGTCATCGTGCGCAGAGGCCGAGCGGATCGCGCTGCGCAGCCGATCGGTGAACTTGAGCCGGTTGGGCAAGCCGGTCAGCTGATCGTGCAGGGCCTGGTGGGTGATCTGGTCGACCAGGCGGCCGTTCTGGAGGGCGATCGTGGCCTGCGCGGCGACGCCGGAGAGGCGGTCGAGAAGATCGTGGCTCGGGGCCAGGCGCTCGGGGGCCGAGGACACCGACACCGCCAGGAGGCCGAGCAGCGAGTCCGGCGCGGCGAGCGGGACGGCGATAGCCGCGGCCGAGCCGAACTCCCGCACCATCTGGCGAAGCCGCTCGTCACCGTGCTCTTCGTCGATGAAGATCGGCTCCGAGCGGGGGTCGATGAGCAGGCTCTCGAGCGGGCCGCCGGGGAGCGGCGTCCAGGTCGCGGGCGCAGCCGTCGCGTTCTCGGAATCGCTGTCGAGGCTCTGAGCGCTGACCAGCTCGCCGGCCGTCCCGTCCCACAGGAACACGTCCACGCGGTCGCAGTCGACGACCGCCGGCACGGCATCGGCCAGGCGTCGCGCGACCTCGCCGCTGGTACCCGCTTCGGCCAGGGCGCGCGCCAGGTTGAGCAGCGCGCTCGACTGGTCGTAGCGGCGCTTGGCCTCGAGCAGCGCGGTGGCGCCGTCGAGCGCGCTGGCGGCGTAGCGCGCGTACACCTCGAACAGCTCGCGCTCCTGGGGGAAGAACCCGGTGGACTGCTCGTTCATGGCCAGGAGCCGGCCGTAGTCCTCACGCTTCGAGCGCACGGGCACGACCAGCCACGAGGCCGGGAACGAGGCGGGGTGACGCTCGAGGATCTGGGTGGCGTACTCGCGCGCCTCATCCTCGGCAAAGCCCTTGTGGTGGCAGTGGATCTCGCCGCCGGCGTTCGTGCGCACGGCCAGCAGGTACCTCGGGGCACGCACCTCGATCGCGGCGCGGTCGGTGATCCGGGCCAGGACGTCGCCGATCTCCTCGGCGCCGATCAGGTCGGACGCGGTGGCGAACATGCTGTGCAGACGCACGCGCATCCCCTCGAGCTGCTCGCGCAGCGAGTCGACGAGCTCGGAACGCACAGTCTCGGCATCGCCCTCGGCGACCTCCCAGGTGCAGCGGTAGAGGCACTTCGGAGCGCCGTAGGCCGCGCATTCGGTGTGGTGCACGATGGCCGGCGCCATTCCGAACAGCACCGGGGTCTGGGTGAGCAGACCGCACGTCCAGGCGCAGTGCTCGACGCTGCGGGGAAAGCCCGGGCTGGCGCTGGCGATGAGCTCTGCGTACCCGGGGCCGACGTCACCCGGCTCGAACCCGACCACGGTGCTGAACTTGGTCGCCATCACCTCGATCTGGCGATAGCAGGCCTCGGGCGAGCCGAGCGAGCGCAGCAGCGCCGCCACCGGGGAGGAGTTCAGGCGCTTGGCCGCGGTCTCCCCGACCAGCCGCGCGAACTGCGGGTGGTGGGTGACCTGCGCGCCGACCCTCCACAGCGCCACCGCCTCGTCATAGGAGATCCAGTTCGACAGGTCGGTGAGGTACTCGGGGGAGCGCTCGCTGCCGGCCAGCTCGAGAAGCTCCTTGACGGCCTCGGGGCCAACCGCGTCCCGCACGCACGCGAGGAGAACGGCGCTCATCGAGCAGGCAAAGTGGTTCCCGCGCGCGGTATTGGCAGGCGAATCGCTGGCCATGGGGCTTATATCGGTGCCCCACGGCCGGTCACATCCGTATTAGCAGCCTGCCTGTGATCCGTAGGAACTACGGTGTCCGAGAGGCGTCCGGGAGGGGCCGCGGGCGAGGCGCCGCGGTCTGTCTGGGCGGCGCTCCGGGGGGCTGCGGCGAGGCGGATGGGCGCGGTGTCGAGCGGAGAGGGCGGGATTCGAACCCGCGATGGAGTGTTAACCCCATACTCGCTTAGCAGGCGAGTGCCTTCAGCCACTCGGCCACCTCTCCTGGGGTTCCGGGGCAGTCTAGAGCCTGGTCTCGCTGCGCCCGGAGCTGCCTCGGTCGCGAGGCTAGCATCGCCCCGGTGGGCGGTTCTGCTCGCCAACGATTGGCTGTAGGTTTTGCGCCCCGGTCGGCGGGCGATCGCCGCTCGAGCCGGCCATCTGCCCGGAGCGGTGGCAGAGTCAGGTTGATTGCAGCTGCCTTGAAAGCAGCCGGCCGTTCACGCGGCCCGGGGGTTCGAATCCCTCCCGCTCCGCTAGGCTTGGCCGATCGCCGCCCCGGCGTTGTCGGCATCCGGCGACGCCGCCCCGGCGGTTTGCAGGCTCCGGCGACGCCGCCCCGGCATTTGCGGGTATCCGGCGATTTGCATAAGCTTGCCCTTATGGTTGATGTCACGGTAACCCCAGAGGCCGCCGGGCGAGATGTCCCGGCTGGCCCCGGCGCGCATGTCGAGCGGCCGGATTTCGAGATCGTGCCGCGCAAGGGCCTCGTGATCGTGGCGGTGGCGCTGGTGGCGCTGATCGTCGCGATCGCGGCCAACAAGCTGTGGCCGCTGATGTTCCTGCACGTCTCGGCCGGCGCCGGCTGGACGGTCATCGACTTGTTCCTGGGGCTCGTCCTCGGGCCGATCATGGGCCGGATGTCGATCCCCGCCCGGGTTGAGTTCACCACCCGGCTGATGCCCAAGATGCTGCTCATCATGCCGACCGTGGTGACCCTGAACCTCGCCGCCGGCTGGCAGCTCGGCGTCAAGGAGGGCACGGTCCTGAATAGCTATCCGCACCACAGCTGGGTTGTGGCGAGCTTCATCGTGGTCGGGGTGATGTCGGTGCTCGCGCTCGGCCTGCTCGAGCCGGCCAACATCGCCGTCCTGGTCGAGCTCAAGAAGCGCCGGCCGCGTCCCGAGGTGATTGAGCACCTGATGAAGCGCTTCATCTACTGCGCGGGCATCTTGGGCGCCATGCAGATCGCGACCCTCGTGATCATGACCAGGCTCGGCTCCGCATGAACGAGCGCAAGCTTCCTCCGGTCACCGCGGTCGCGATGGCTTCGCTGGCGCTGATCGTCGCCGGCGGGATCTATCTGTCCGCGCACCTCCCGGATCACGTCCCACTGGCTCCGGCGGTGGCGCTGCTCGCGGCCTCGGCGGTCCTGCTCGCGGCGAACTTGATCGCGCTGTCCCGCGTCCGGGACTTCAACTGGAGGCGGTTCTTCGAGGTTGGGCGCTGGTCGATGCTCGCCTACGTCGTGATCGCCGGCACGATCGAGTACGCCTTCCTGCGCAACCACCTGCGCGGTGGCGCCCTGGTCGTCCTGACGCTCTCGCTCGTGGTCTTCTCGATCCACGTCCCGACGCTGGTCGGGTTCACCGTCGCGCGCTACCACGAGCCTGAGGCCGAGGGCGACGCCGAGTTCGCCGGCGGTGGTGCGCACGCCGCGCACGTCTGATCGCGCTGGCTCCGGCGACAGCGATCCTCCGCCGGCTGCTTCTCCGGACGCCCGGCGACCGCGGGCCGCGCTCCCCCAGCCCGGGCTAGAATCGCCCGCTAGGCGCCCGTAGCTCAGCTGGATAGAGCGTCGGTCTACGGAACCGAAGGTCGGGAGTTCGAATCTCTCCGGGCGCGCTGTAGAAGCCCCGCATAGCGGGGCTTTTTCTTTGGCCGGTCGTCTGCGCCCGTGAGACCACCGTCGGGACATGTATTCCGGGTCGAGCGGGCGCGGGGACCCGTGTGGTACGCCAAGTACCGGCTGCCTGACGGCAGGCAGGTCCAGAAATAGCTCGGGCCGGCATGGACCGGTCGAGGCCGGCCCGCGAACGGCTACTTCACGAAGCGTCTCGCGGAGGACTGGCTTCGGTCAGTCCTGGAGGATGCACGACGCGGCACCCTGCCCGTGACGAGCCAGTCGGGTGCGACCTTCGCCGATGCAGCAGCGGAGTTCCTTCGCTACACCGAGCAAGAGCGCGGCTGCAAGCCGTCGACTTTGCGCGACTACCGGTCCAACCTCGAGGCGCACCTGCTGCCGGTGTTCGGCGATGAGGCCTTGGAGTCGATCACGGGGGCAGCGATCGAAGCTTGGCGCGCCTCGCTGACCGCTCTCTCGCCGCGCACCAAGAACAAGCTGCTGGTCGTGATGCATGGCGTCTTCCGTCGTGCTCAGCACGTCTGGGGTTTGCCCTCCAACCCGGTTGCCGTGGGTCGAGAAGTACCGGCAGCGCTCGAGCAGCGACATCGACGTCTTCTCCCCCGAGGAGGTGCTCGCGCTAGTGCGCGCAGCCGCCTCCGAGCAGGACGCTGCGATCTACCTCGTCGCAGCCTTTACCGGCCTGCGCCGCGGCGAGCTGCTGGCACTGCGATGGCGCGACGTCGACTTCGGCGGCTCAATCATCCGCGTGCGCTCCAGCTACGCGGCCGATCAGCTCACCACGCCCAAGTCGGGCAAGGTCCGCTCAGTCCCACTGGCTCCGGGCGTTGCGGAGGCGCTGGCACGGCTCGGACAGCGCGACGACTGGGTCGGCGACGACGATCTCGTATTCCCGGGTGAGACCGGGTCCTACCTGGACGGGTCGGCCCTGCGTCGCCGCTACGGGACGGGCGCTGGCGCGTACAGGCCTGCGGCCGCTTCGCTTCCACGACCTGCGCCACACGTTCGGGACGCGGATGATCGCTAAGGCCGACATTCGGCGCGTACAGGAGTGGATGGGCCACGCCGACGTCCAGACGACCATGCGTTACCTCCACTACGCGCCGCGAGAGGGTGACGCGGCGTTGGTCGCTGAGGCGTTCGCGGTGGAGCGTCCGTCGGACGTAGAAGAGCCCCCGTAGTGCCGCGTATCAGCGAATTCTTTGGGATCACCATCGCGATGTTCTGGAACGAGCGCGACCATCCCGTCCCACACTTCCATGCCGAATACGCCGGCGACGACGCGACCATCAACCTTGATGGACACGTGCTCGGTGGCTCACTCCCGAACCGCCAGCTGCGCCAGGTCCGTGAGTGGGTGGAACTCCATCGCGAAGAGCTCCTCGTCAACTGGGAACGAGCTCGCCGGAACGAGCCGCTGGATCGCATCGAGCCGCTCTCCTAACATCTCGTCCTGTGGTGCAGATCCCACCTCTAGTCCACGTCACTGGTGTAGCCGTGATAGGCGACCACAGTCTTCGCTTGCTGTTCGAGGACGGAACCGTCGGCGACGTCAGCTTTGACGAGAGCGAGTGGACCGGAGTGTTCGAGCCGCTCCGAGACCCAAGTGAGTTTGCGAAGGTGTTCGTCGACCCGCAGTTCGGAACGATCGCCTGGCCGAACGGTCTCGACATGGCCCCTGAGCCCCTCTACGAAACCGCTCGGAGGCACCCCGTCGCCTCCGCGGCAAGCGCTCACTGGTCCTAACGTGGGGTTCAGGGTCGGTCGATCCGGCTGACTCGGAAACGCCCGGTTTGCAGGCAGAAGTTCTAAGACGTCCCAAAGACGTCCCAAGACGTCCCCGCCTGACCGGTCCGTCGCCGCCATCAGACACAGTGCTCGTGGCAAAGCGCCTGCAAATTGCGCTGTTCCTCCGGTGGCTGTGTTCGGGGACGTCGGCCGTCAGCACAGTAGTGCGTGGAGTGTATGTCTCTCGGTCGTGGGGCCAGGGAGCGTCGGAAGAATGGGCGATGCCGGACCTCGCTGCACAACCGCGTCGGAGGAGCGGAGGTCAAGGGAGGGCCGTCAGGCCCTGCCGAAGGCAGCCCCGAAGGGGCGACCTTGATCGCAGCGACGACGACGCCACAATTCGAGCGAGTCCGGAAGCGGTCGTGGCGGCGAGCGCGACGTAGTTCACGGCGATGACGATGGACGCCGTCGCGCGCTGGGAGAGCTGACGGCCCCCTTCCCGCAGAGGATTCGTCCAACACCGGCTTCGGCACGTCCTTGCTCTCCGCTCGGGTCGTTCCGGTCCTGGCCGAGCCGGCGACCTAGTTCGTGGTACTGCGCAAGCGCGCTCGGCGGCGCCGAAAGGCCGGCCGGCGCGAATGCAATCGTGGGGCAGGGACGCGCGGCGACAACCGGCGTGATTCAGATGTCGCCTATGCGATAGCGCCACCCCGCACGCTGGGAAGATCAAAGCGATAGTGCCGGAGCCCATGAGACGCTACTCACGGCTGCGCGTCGTGCTGACCATCGGATTCACGCGAACGGGATGGTTAGCGTCGGCGGGAGCTGGCCTTCGCTTTCGTGGAAAGCGGTGGCGCGGCTTCGCACATCCCGAGTTGCAGGCAGATCAGGGCAAACTCATTTTCCCGAGGACGGCTTCGAATCCCGGTGGCGATACTCACTCGCCCGCTCGCAATAGCCCTGGTGATCCGGGGGGCTTCTTGTTGTGTGAGCCGGGCCGGGTGGGGCGCGCTGAGCCACGGTGACTTCTATTGCGACGCGCCCGCCGGGCTGCAAAGATGGAGCCGTGCACCGGGGGTTGGCACGGTTTCCCTGCTTCTTCGCCGTGGTTGTCGCGCTGTGCGTGTGCGCCGGCCTGACGGCCGGCGTCGCAATGGCCCGGGCAGATGCGTTCTCGCCGGCGCTCGAGCTCCACCTCGACTCGGTGAGTGGCGGCACAACTCCCGACTCCTCGCCGAACCATCTGACCGCCACCGTCCAGGGCACCGCGCCCACCGACGGGCGGTTCGGCGGCGCCCTGGGATTCAGCTCGGCGGGCGACACCGTCAACGTGGCAAACAACGCCGTTCTCTCACCGACGCAGGTGACGGTGATGGCCTGGGTGCGCCAGAGCGGCTGGCCGAACTACGACCGGCTGCTCGTGGGCAAACCGAACCCAGGCCTCGGTTGCAACTCGACGAGCTACGCACTGACCTCCGGCCTGTCGCAGGGCGTTCGATTCGTCGTAGTGACGAACGACCCGACGAACGGTCCCTACCAGTACGCGACGCCGGAGAGCAGTACGAGCAGCGTGTGGGACGGGAACTGGCATGCCGTGGCGGGCGTCTACGACGGCAACTCGATCAGCCTCTACGTCGACGGCAGCCTGGTCGGCGCTACGCCGGTGAACGGGGACCCCCTCCTGTACGACACCAGCGCCGGCGAGAACGCCAGCTCGGGGCTGTACGCCGGCGATTCGAGCAACAGGTGCAACGTGCCGCAGTACACCGGCGACCTCGACGAGATCCGCGTCTACGACCGTGCGCTGTCGGCGCAGGAGATCGCCGATCTGCAGAGCTCGACCGCCACCACGCCGCCCGAGCTGGGGGCCGCGCCGACGGTGAGTGCCGGTCCGGCCGACGGCCTGACGCCGCAGGGCGCGACCCTCCACGGCACGGTCAACCCGAACAACTCGCCGGTCAGCGACTGCCACTTCGACTACGGCGCAGACACGACCTACGGGCACTCGGTCCCCTGTGCCCAGGACGTCGGGGGCGGGACGTCAGCCGTGCCGGTGTCGGCTGCCCTGACGGGGCTCGATCCCGGAACCACCTACGACTTCCGGCTGGTGGCGACGAACGGGGTCGGCCCCGGGCAGGCAACCGGCACGTTCACCACCCCGGCGATCGACACCACGATCACCGGGGGCCCGCCCAACCCGACGAACATCCCCACCCCGGCATTCACCTTCACCGCCAACCCGGCGGCGGGAGCGACGTTCGTCTGCTCGATCGACCATGGAGCCCAGACCCCCTGCAGCTCGCCATACACGACCGGGCACCTCGCCGATGGAACGCACGAGATCGAGGTGGCCGCGATCCCTCCAGGTGGCTCGCCGGACGCGACCCCCGCCACCCGGAGCTTCGTCGTGGACACGGTCGCGCCGATGACCAACCCGCAGGTCGTCGGCGGTCAGCGGACGGCTAAGGGCAAACAGATCCACGGCGCCGTCCTGCTGCTCGCGACGGCCACCGATCCGGCGCCGAGCGGGGCCGGGGTTCACACCCGGTGCGAGTATGAGGGAGCCGGGACCCCGCCACCGGCGTCCTATGCCGAGATGCCCGACGGCTGCACCGAGCCGATCGTCTCCACCCCGGGGAGCTACGTCTTCTACGCCGCGTCGAGCGACGCGGCGGGCAACGTCGAAGCCGTCCGCTCGACCGCGTTCACGCTGCTCGCGGCGGTTGACGTGAGCATCACCTCGGCCCCGAGCGGGGACATCTGGTCCAAACAGCCTGCGTTCGGCTTCACCTCGAGCACCCCGGGAGCGACATACCGCTGCCGCATCGATACGGGCGCATTCGTTCCCTGCGCGAGCCCATGGGTCTCACCGGCCCAGGATTCTGGCCAGCACGAGTTCTACGTCGAGGCGGTCGCCCCCGACGGCACGCTCAGCGCCGTGGCGTCGGCCGCGTACGCGGTCCTGGCGACGCAGAACGCGGGCTGGCAGTGCCGGATCCAGCCGTTCCTGGCGCTCGGGCCGTCCTCCAGAGATCCGGCTGGGTGCGAGTTCGAGGACGAGAATTACTGCGACTCTGACTTCCAGTGCCACCCGATCGATGCCCGGTGCCCGACCGGCGCCGAGTGCACGATACGGATGACCACGTCCTTCGACGACGCCGACACGGGCGCTAACTGGGGAATCGACGCGAGCGCGAGCGCACGGGCTCCCACCGGGCGGCTCACGGTCGGTTCGGGGCAGAACAACTGCAGGCCCTTGCCCCTCAGCAGATTGAGCCCTCCACATTGCCAAACCACCAGCTCGGCCACGTTCATCGGCGAGAACGACGCGTTTGACTTCATCTGTGATGCCGGCGACTTCAATTCCACCGGCGAATACGGTTACGGGCAGACGACCCCCGGCCCGGACGCGGACCGCGGAATCGCCTGCTCGGTGTCGCTGACGATCGCGCCCGCGCCGGCCCTGGCGCTCACCACAGCCGGTCTGGCTGGGCAGGTCTTCGCTCCCGGGGCGGGCTTGCTCCTGCTGAGCGGCTCCGGACTGCCGGGACACGGCGGTCGCGCGTCAGAGGCCGCCCATGCCCGCGCACCGTTCCGGTCTCTGCGCCTGCGGGTCCGCCGAGCCGGGGTGGTCGCCTTCAGCCTGCACCTCACGGGAACGGTGGCCCGCCGGTACCGGCAGGGACACCGGAGCACCATCAGGGTGTCAGTGGTGTTCGAGCCGAGCCGGGGCAAGACGCTCTCTAGGAGCGTCAAGCTCACCCTGATCCCGCTCTCGCCCACTCTCGCCGGGCTGTGCCGTGCCAACCGGCGCTTGCGGGGCACGAAGCTCTGCCAGCGGCTCAGTCACCCCTCGAAGCGCCCGCACCGCTGAGAGGCGCCGGGCGCCGATCAGGCGGCGGCGGGCTCAGCCGCGGAAGGCTCAGTGCTCAGACCCTCTCCGGACGCCGCGGCGGGCTCTCCGGGCCTCGGATGGCTTGGCGCCCTCCTCGGCCCATGGCTCGTCGAACTCGACCCGCCACTCCCCTTCCTCGGTCTGCATCAGCGGCAGCAACTGGAGTTGCGAGAGGAACCGCTCTTGGAGCAACACGTTCTAGAGGGTGAGCCGCGTGACGTCGGACAGCCGCGTAGCATCGGCGTCGACCACGTTAGCCTGTTCTTGTCCACAGTTCGTCATGGTCGAGCCAGCGGGCAGCTTCACGTGCCGGGACAGCGCCCGAGTTTCCAGGCAAATCCGGCCAAACTCACTCTTCAGAGGCTGGCTCGAATCCCGGCCGCGGCATACGGAACCCGTGACAGGAAATGCCTGCGCTCGGGGGGACGCGCCCGGACGGTCGTGGGGACATCCCAGCGCCCGACCGCACAATTCCTTCCACCGAATGCGATCGTCCCAGCTCCACGATCCGGGCGATCCCAATGCGCGAAACTCGATCGTGAACCCGGTAGCGTCGCGACCCGTTGGCCGCACCGCCGCGCGGACGATCGCTTCTACATCCTGGCCGTCCCCTTGCGCACGACCGCAACGGCGACATCTGGATGACGACCGCCGGCGCCGGGGCGATCGCTCTTCCCTGGTTCGATCTACCCGCGCGCCCTCCTGTCCGCGCTAAGCAAGTCCGCGCACAGCGGATGTGGTTGTGTCGACCGGAGCCAAAGCAGGTGCTCGGCGGTCTTCCGAGCCGGGAACGCTTATCGGGGCCTGGAGTGGAGGGGGTGTCTCTCGCGCCTGCGAGGGCAGCGGGCGGCTTAGGCGGTCAGCCGCCCCAGTGAGGGTGAATCCCCTTTGTGGGCCGTCGCGCCAGTAGACTGCGCGCATGCGACGGGGCGTGGTCGGTGCCATCCTTGCTCTCCTGGCGGCGGGTCCCGCGCAGGCGGCTTATAGCGGCGTCTCGGGCGGGACGGTGAATTCTGCGACGATCGCGCCGGGCGGTGCCACGGACTACAGCGTCAGCCTCACTGGAACAGCAAAGCCGGTCGACGTGGTGTTCGTCATCGACGCATCCGGCAGCATGGCCACGAGCATGCCGAGCAGTTCCGTATCACGTTCATCTGCGGTCGCCAGCGCGACGAATAGCGAGATCGATGCGCTCAACAACGCAGGTTTTTTCACACGGGGCGGGACGATCGCGGTCGTCAGCTTCTCCCAGTCCGCGACGACCGGCGCGGCACCCACCACCAACGTCTCCGCGCTCCATCAAGCGGTAGCGAACATCACGCCCAGCGGGAACGGGTGCCTGAGTTGCGGTATCCAGCGCGCCACGGACCTGCTCACCGCGATCCCCGGAGCTGCCGAGCACAAGCAGATCGCCTATATCATTGGCGATGGCAACGACAACGTGGCGCCGGCGGACGTCGCCACAACTACGGCCGCGTCGAACGCCGCTCACATCGAACGACGCGCGATCGGCATCCCGTCGGGACCAATCACCGATCTCGATAGCACCGACAGCACCGGCACGGCGACGTATGCCGGGTCTACCGCAGCGGTGCAGACGGCCTACGGGGACAAACCGACTTCCTATCCCGGCGCGAGCAACGTTTCCTGGGTCTTCCACGTGGCGTCGGGTTTCACGCCGTCCGCCCCGTCGGCGTCGATCGGCACCGCGAGTGTCCAGGGCGGAGATGTCACGTGGACGATCCCGAGTCTCGACGCCACGACAGCAACGCTGACCTTCCACGCCGTTCACAACCCTGCGGCCGGGTGCGCCGCCACAACCCTGCTGAGCGGCACGACGTTCAGCGACAACGAGGGCGACTCGGCTCCGGCGGCGGGCCTCGGCTCGCTCACGGTCAGTGGCTGCCCCCCAGCCCACATACTTACGCCACCGACCGGGCTACGGATCACCGGCATCAGCGGCCACGGCAGCACCATCGGAACGGGCCGGAGCGTCACGCTGGCAATGGTGCTCAACCACGCCGGAACCGTGAAGGTCAAGTTCGAGCGTCGGCTTGCGGGCCGGCGCGTCCACGGTCGCTGCGTAGCTCAAACCGAGAAGAACCGCCGCATGAAGTCGTGCGCGCGGCTCATTGATGTCGCGACCCTGACCAAGGCGCTAAAGGCTGGACGCCAGCAGATCACCCTCACGAGGGAGATCGGTGACCATCGCCTCAGGCCTGGCACATATCAAGTCGCTATCTTCGCGGCCAGCGCGCGGACACCCACCAAGACGCTCACGCTGAGGGTCAAAGCCTAGATCCGCCGCCGGGTCCGGCTCATGAAGAGCAGTCGGCAGTTGTCCCCGGTGCTGTGGCGATCCGATGATCGAGCGTGATCAGCGGAACCGTGAGGGGTTCGGTGGTGGCCACGTAGCTCGCGTCGTAGGACTTCAGGTTGCGGCGCGGCAGCCAGGCACGGCCTTCGAGCAACCGGTAAGGCCAGCGCTCCATTGTGAGATGGAGAAGGTCTGCCTGAGCCTGAGTGGCCTGTTCAGAACTCATCAGGTCCGCCCCCGTCGCGAGGGAACCCCTTGGGGGGTTCTCCTGCAGACCGGCGACTGTCGTCGAGCTGGCGCCTCGTTATGTCCCGTAACACCCGCCCGGTGACCCGTCCCGGTGACGAAACACTGCACGGGACGCCCGAGCGTGCGGGGCCAAGACACGAGTCAGCATCAGAGCAGGTCCTCAGCGCCAGCCGCTCGCGGCACGTGCTCGTCGCCAATCGCAGGGCTGGTGGACGTGCCCGAGATCGGCCGCACGAACACCCCCTCGAGCTGGGCTTAGGAACCGCACGACCTGAGCGGAACGTCGCCGAAACGGTCCCCAACCGGCAGCTGCAGGGTTTGAGGTTTCCGAACCGAAGCGCCCGGCCGTGCCGTGGCATCGCCGAGCGAGCACCCCCATGAATCGTTCCCCGGCAGCTACGCCGAGCAGTTAAGGTCGCGCCATGGGGTTGCAACCGCCAAGATCGAGATCCTGGATCGCGGGGATCGTGGCGACGCTTGTGCTGCTGTCCGGCTGCGGAGGCAGTGGCGCGAGCAACTCGTCCTCGGGCGGGTCGGGTGGTTCGTCTTCGACGAGTCAGACGACCCAGACCACTCAGGGCGCCGCTCAGTTCAAGGCGGCAATCGCTCCCGTACTGAACCAGTTCAAGATGGCGTCGCAGGCGACCGGCGCCGCGCTTCAGCAGGCGGGCTCGCACACTGATGCGCAGGTTACGGCAAAATTCCAGCAACTGGCGGTGCAGTGGAAATCCGCGCTTACGAACCTCGAAATGCTGCGGCCTCCGCCACAGTTCGCGGCCGCCTTCAACCGCCTAAAGGGTCAGGTGAGCAAAGTCCACGCAGACCTGACAAGCGTCGCCTCGGCAGCGCAGGGCCACGACGCCGCCGCCGCCAAAGCCGCCACGACAAACCTGGTCAACGACATCCTCAGCGCAAAGGCGACGAGCACGACGATTAGCAACGGGAGTCCGTAGCCGCTGCCATATTCGCGGGCGATCCGGGGTCGGCATGATTGGCTACTTCGGACGATCGCATTCGTCACTCAGGCGGTCTGGTCCCGCGCTACCGCTTCGGCGACATCTGAATCACGCCTGTTGTCGCCCCCGTCCTGGGCCCCACGATCGCATTCGCGCCGGCAGGCCTTCGGAGGCGTCGCCGCGCGGCTGCGTTGCCAAAGGACTCACCAGGTCGGTACCGGTCCGGCGCGATGCCTGTGGCGACCGAGGGCTCGGCGAGTGTCGGATCGGTTTTTGACGTTGCGGCCCGCGCTTGTCGCCGCCCCACCGGGTCCAAGACCGGGGCCGACAGTCGCCGCGTAGCGGCGAACACAAGACGTGTCCCCAAACGTGTCCCGAACTCAGCAATTCTGACCTGCGCTAACTGGAATCAGACGCCCCGAACTGCGCCTACCTACCGCAAAAGCCCTGCAAATAGGGAACTACGGAACCGAAGGCCGGGAGTTCGAATCTCTCCGGGCGCGCTGCAGAAAGCCCCGCGTATCGGCGCTTTCTCTTTGGCGAGGCTCCGCTCAGTTCTGGAGGATGCACGACGCGGGGCGCTGGCCGTGACGAGCCAGTCGGGTGCGACGTTCGCGGATGCAGCACCCTCGATCCTCGGATCGCGTAGGTAGCGGATCGTCGGGTCCTGATGCGTCAACCGTACCGGCGCCTGCCATGCTAAGACGATACGCTGAGGCTGGATGGACCATCTTGCTAGATGGTGCTTGGATGGTCACTAGATGGTACGATAGCTGCTGACCCAGGTGCCGCATGCCGAAGAAGATCCCCGAGGCTGAGAAGAGCGAGAAGATCACGATCAACGTCGGGCTGATCGACCTGGGGCAGATTGATCTCCTGGTCGAGGAGGGCTTTTTCACCAATCGCACCGACTTCATCCGAACCGCCATCCGGCGTCAGCTCGACGGTCGCTCGGATGCTGTCGACCGCACGGTGGCGCGCCGCAAGCTCGTTCTGGGTACTGAGCACTACAGCCGCAACGATCTCGAGCAGCTTCTGGCCAGGGGGCGCATGGTCGAGTTGCGGGTATTGGGGTTGGCGAGCGTCGCCGAGGACGTCACGCCTGAACTCGCACTGGCGACGATCGCCGCAGTCGAGGTATTGGGGGCTTTTCGAGCGTCTCAGGCGGTCAAGGCCGCGCTCGCGTCGCGTACTTCATGATCGACCCAGCCGTTCGTCAGACCCAAGCAGGCACGACAGCGGGTGAGGCAACGACGCTAGGAAACCGCAAAGGACGGCCCAATGGACCATGGTCAGAGCACCACGATGGCGCAGGCGCTGAGGCTGACTCGCTGCGGCCGGTTGGCCGAGGCGACGGCGCTCCTACAGCGCGAACTCGCCGCCATCAACGTCCGCAATGAGGTGCCGGCCGAGGCGAGCATCGGTTGGCCTCGCGACCTGGGCCGCCGTGTTGGCGTGCCAGCGCCAGATGACCGGCCAAAGCCCTGGCGCGGCGCGCCACACGCTTTCCGCGCGCCGTATGGGCTGGCGGACCACCTCAAAGCGGAGCTGCTGAAGACATCGCGAACGGACCGGCATACCGAGGCGTTCGCAGATACCGAGTCACCTCTACCCGGGAGAGCGGCGACTGCGCCAGCCTGCGGTGGCGAGGTCCGCCACCTCACGCACAGCGAGGCAGTCGGGACGCGCCGTTATGACCTCTATGTACCCACCGGCTACCACGGCGCTGCGATGCCGCTTGTCGTCATGCTCCACGGTGGGACACAGGACGCGAGCGATTTCGCCGCAGGCACTCGCATGAATGAGCTCGCTGAACAGCATGGCTTCCTCGTTGCCTACCCCGAGCAATCAACCACGGCCAATCCTGGGCGCTACTGGAACTGGTTCACAGCCAGCCACCAGCGCGCCGGAACGGGCGAGCCAGCAATCATCGCCGGCATCACCTGGCGCGTGATGAACGATCTTGCCGTCGATGCACGCCGTGTTTACATCGCCGGGCTATCCGCCGGGGGCGCGATGGCGGCAGTGATGGCATCGACCTACCCTGACCTCTACACCGCCGTTGGCGTCCACTCCGGACTCGCCTACCGTGCCGCGCACGACATCGGATCCGCGTTCACCGCGATGCGAACCGGGGGGACACCAACCAAAACCAGTGCGGTGCCGCTGATCGTCTTCCATGGCGACCAGGACACGACCGTAGCTCCGATCAACGCCGACAAGCTCATCGCCTCCCGCGTCGCGGCCGGCGACATCACGCGCAGCGACGAACCGACTACCACGCGCGTACCCGGCAAGCGTTCCCACAGCCGCACCACGCACGCCAACCGCGAGGGGACGATCGTCCTCGAGAGCTGGATCATCCACGGCGGCGGTCACGCATGGTCAGGAGGAAGCCCCGCCGGGTCCTACACCGACCCGCACGGTCCCAACGCCTCCGCTGAGATGATCCGATTCTTCTTTCTTCAGCCACCCCGATAGGCACTAAGACCGAGCCCGGATCCGGGGCCCCCCCAAATGCACCACCCACACCCCAGAGCTCTTTCCTGCCAAGCCGCGGAGTCGCGCTCTACTCGTGCCGCGATACTTTGCCGCGCTCGTTCTGCGGGCATCGGACAACTTCAGCCACAAGACTGATGATGGACGTACCGTGACCGCTTTCGCCTCTCCTATGTCAAGGACTGGCCGGTATGTGCGGTCTTAGCGGACGCATCGCATGAGAGCTGGGGCTGCACCAACGACCGTTCGTGATGGCGACGGTGGCGGTGCCTGAAACGGCTGTTGGCCGTTATAGAGTAGGTTCCAGATGTGGCGGGCAAGGTGACGCTTGAGACAGCGGATCGCTTCCAGCTTGGTCTTGCCTTCGGTCTGTTTGCGTTCGAGGTAGGCGCGGGTGGCGGGGTCGAGCTTGGCTCGGCCGAGCACGATGATGTGATCGCTCGATTCAGTTGCCGGTCACCCCCACGGTGTAGTCGGTGACGGACCGTCTTGCCCGAGCTGGCCGGGATCGGGGCGGTGCCGGCGTGTCTGGCGAAGCACACTTCGCTGCGGAAGCTTTGCGCGCCGGCGGTATGTCCCACGATGACCGCGGCGGTCACAGTGCCCACGGCGGCTTGCTCGAGCAGCTGCGGTGTATGCGCCTGGAGCAGCGCGGTGAGCTCAGCGAACAGTTCGCGCTGTTCACGGGAGATCTCGTTGATCCGTCTGAGCAGCGCTTTGGCGACCCGCAGCTGTGGGCTGGCTGGCAGCTGACCGAGCTGCCGGGCGAGCCGGGCGCGGATCCGCGGCCCCTTCAGAGCCG
The DNA here is from genome assembly GCA_963818675.1 of uncultured Solirubrobacterales bacterium. Lineage (GTDB taxonomy): Bacteria > Actinomycetota > Thermoleophilia > Solirubrobacterales > Solirubrobacteraceae > Palsa-465. The sequence continues at coordinate 2,253,425 of CAWFTE010000002.1, read as the reverse complement.
CCGGTCCGCGCTGCGCCTCCAGCTCCGGAGCGATCCTGACCAGGTGCCAGCGCAGCCGGTTGATCAGCCTGGTGCGCTCGTTCATCAGCTGGTCGCGGTAGTCGCACAGCACCCGGATCTCGTGCGCCTGCTCATCCAAGAACGCCACAGGGAGACGGTCCACGCCCTCACGGATCGCGGCCAGCGCGATTGCGGTCGCGTCGATCGGATCGGACTTCCCCAGGACACGGGAGGCCTTTCTGGACTCCCCCGTGAGCGCCGGAGGGACACGGATCATCCGTTCCCCTGCGCCCAGCAGAGCGCGTTCAAGCCTTGCCGATACATGCCGGCAGTCCTCCACTGCCCACACCCGATCCTGACCAAGCCCGGCGGCGACCGCAAGGCGTCCAGGGCACCCGCGTCGCTGGCCGGAACCGTCCGCTGCCCACGACCGGCGCCCGTCACAGCATCGACAGCCACCAGCGTGTGCGTCCGCTTGTGCGCATCCACCCCGATCACGATCATTACAACCGTCCCTTCGTTTGGATGTGGCTGACGAAGCGGACCTTCGGCGGACAGCACTCAGTGGGGCGCTGGCACGCTCCTATCAAATCACGCCGACGGTCCTCGGTCGGCGACGGGCGACACAGCGAAAGCCGGTCAGACCACACGATCGACAGTGGCAAAGAGAGTCAGCCCGCCGCCGCCCGAGGAACCCAACCCCACCGGCCGGACATCACCGATCCAAGGAACAGGCTCTCACTGAGTGGCAAAGCACTAGCTGGCGCCGACGCCGACCCGCGTCATCCCCTCGTCGGCAACGCGGTCGCCATGCCGCTGGCGACCGGGCCATACGAACGCGATCGCGCGTCCGTGCCAATCAGACGCTGCAGACGGTCGAGAAGCGCGCCGAGACTGAGCACGCCGCCGCGACAGGGTGCGTATACAGTGCCGCTCATGCCGAGACGGCGAGTTGTGATCGACCATGTGAGCGTTGGTGTCAGCGATCTGGCCCGGAGCCGCGAGTTCTATCGTCACGCGCTCACGCCGCTGGGATTCGCCGAGTTGGGTCCGTGGCGAGAGGGCGCGGAGGAAGTCACGTTCGGCCTGGATGAGGCAGACGACTTCGCTATATCGACCGCCTACGCGCCTGGCGCACCAGTTCATGTCGCCTTCGCAGCGGACCGGCGCGAGCAGGTCGACGCGTTCTATTCCGCCGCGCTCCAGGCAGGAGGTCGCGATAACGGGCCACCGGGGCCGCGGCCGGAATACTCAGAGGGCTACTACGGCGCGTTTGTGCTCGACCCAGACGGACACAACATCGAGGCAGTGCACCACGGGCGGTAGGCCAGGAGCTCGGATCCGCTCGGCTAGGTGGTGTTCGAACCTGATCCGAGCGGTGCCTTCGTCGCGAGGCTGTCGCGCACCGTTCGGGCTGCGGCCGGTGGCTGTGATCGGCGTGGTCGCGTTGACGGTGTGAACCGTCGTGAGGGCTTATTCAGGCCGCGATTGCGGCGAGGTGGTGGCGGTGCAGCTTGGTGAGGTTGTGGGTCGCCATCAGTAGTCGCCACTCGGTGCGCACCGCGACCCGGCCTCTTCGATGAAACCGGGCGATCAGCCGGTTGTGCTTGGTGTGAGCGAACACGGGCTCGATCATCTGGATCCGTTTTCGGTAGATGAGCTTCCCGTGGTTGGCCAGGACGGTTCGCATCGATGAGTAGCGCCCGCCGGTCCAACCCGGCCGGGGGCCCGCTCGGCCGGCTGAGTCCGGGGGGATCAGCACCTGGATGTGCTTGTTGGCGATCACCTCGTCCATGTGTTGCTCGTTCCAGTAACCAGCGTCCGCGAGCGCTATCTCGGGCCGCTCGGTGACACCGGCTGTGTCGAGCTCGCCGAGCGCGGCGCAGATCATCGGGTCCAGGTTGGAGAAATCACCCGGGGTGTTGGTGATCTCCGCCGCGATCACGATCTGCCCCTCATCCACGACCGCCTGAGCGTTATACCCCTGCACGTACCCGCGGCTGGCCTTCATCCGCTGGGTATCGGGATCGCTCACGCTCAGCACCCCATCGGGCAGCACGGGCGCGACCCACGGCTTCGGGCGGCGACCCAGCCGCCGGCCGTGCGTGTCACGCCCGTTGGCCCGGTACTCCTCATAGGCCCGGTTGGCCGCAAGCTGAGCATCGCGCTCGGCCTCGAGGCGCTCGGCGGCGAGCAGCAGCCGATCCTCCCGCGCGCGGGGAACGGGATCTCCCTGCTCCCAGCGGTGCTGCTCAAGCTGGCGGCGCGCTTCGCGCGTCCACCCCTCTCGCCCCTGATGGCGAGCCACGATCCGCTCGGTATCAAACCCGAACCCGTCTTCCTCAGCCGACACCGGCTCGGACTCGAGCCCTGGCTGCCGGTCATCGCCCGTCTCGGCCGCGCGCCGCTCACGCGCCCGGCGAAAGAACTCGGCGCGGCCCTCCCGCGTGCGCAACTGCTCAGGCAGCTCATCCCCGCGCTGATCGCCATACAGCTCATCCTCGGCCTCATCAATCGCCTTGGCCTCCGCCAAGATCTCCCGCGCGATCTGCCCAAAGTCGCGGGTGGACTCACGACTCGCGTTGCCCGCCATCTTCGTCCCATCGATCGCGACCACCCCCGGCCTGACCAGCCCGGCCTCCGCACACAGCCCCAGCACCTGACCGAACAGCCCGGCCAGCGCCACCTCATGCCGCGCCACAAACCGCGCGATCGTCGCGTGATCCGGCGTCTCCATCATCGCGATCATCTTGAACGCCACATCCTCCACACACGCCCGCTCGATCGCCCGCGCAGAGCGAACCCCCCGCGCGTAGCCATACAACAACAAGGCGACCAACATCGCCGGGTCATACGGCCGCCGGCCCACCCCATCGGCCCGATACGCCCCATAGAACTCGCCCAACTGCATCCCCGCGACCGCGTCGAGCACGAACCACGCGAGATGACCCTCAGGCAGCCAATCCCTCACGTCCGGCGGCAGCAAAAACGACTGATCACGGTCACAACCAATGAAGCTCTGAGCCATCCCGGAATGGTCCAAAAGCCGCCGGACGGCACCGTAATTACGCGACATCCTCTCGCCGTTGCGATAGCCCCAGCCCGCGGCGCCGCGAGAGGCCTAAGCGATCGCCCGGCGGCCGCCGCCACCGCGGCGCGACCCCAGCCGGCAACGCGGTAGTCCTCCGAGCTCCAGCCCCCGCTCGCGGCGGTGGCTCGATCTGCCCCGCAGTTTCGCCTGGGCGGCGCCGCGGGACAGGCCGCCGTGGCAATCGTGCGTGAGATCGCTCGTTGGCGACTCTCATCCTGGCGCACCGACGCCCGCGGCGAGCCGGCGCAAGTCATGCGCGAGCTACTGCGCCTCTGAGACTCGTTGAAGTAATGGAGTCGGCCCGCCCATAGACCGCCAGTGTCGCGGAGCGGAAGCGGGTCTCGCGCCATGATCGAGGCGCTCTGGCGGTCGAGGGTCGCGCAGCTAGCCGGTCGAGCCGAGGAGTCGCCAGCGACCGTTGAGCTGCTCGAACACCAGCGAGGCGCGCAGGGTGGGTCGTCCACGGGCGACCGCGATGACAGGCTGAACCCATCCGGGATCGCCGTCCATGAGCCAAAGTGTCCGGCCGGGACCGCGCGCTCTGATGCTCCGCACGTGGATTCTCTGCGCGCGCAGGCGCGATGCGATACTCGCCCGGCTGACGCCCTGCACGAGCGTCGGCGAGAGCATCTGGACGAGTCCCGAAACGTCGCCTCGCGTGAGCAGTCTCATGAGACCGCTGGTCGCCAGCTTCGCGGCCCCGATGTTCGGCGTGGGCGAGGAGATCGTCACGCTAAGCCTCGGGCGGGCGCTCCTGATCGTCAGCCTGGCGTAATGGCTGCCCGGTTTCAGTACCCCGTGCAGCCGTAACCGCACGCTTGAGCCGCGCGATGAGAGGCTCGTCGCATCGAGTAGCAGGTTCAGCGTGACCACGCGCTTTCTGACCAACCGCGCCGGCAGCGCCGCCAGCATCGTCCGCCCCCCAAGCTCGATCGTCAGTCGCCCCTGCTGCGGTCCGGCTGAGGTGTACAGGGCGAGCCAGCCGCGGCCGCCGCGGTCGCGGAAGACCACCGGCTGCGATCCGCCGCCCCCACCAGCGCTCGACGCCGGCGTCACGGCTCTCGCCACCTCGGCCGGAGCATCAGCTGCCATTGGCGGTGGCGCGTGGGTGCCGACGTCCTGCGCGGGGCCAGAAGAGCACGCCTGCGCCGGATCCTCGAGCACCCGGAGGATCTCGCCCGGGATCGAAAGCGTCCCGTCGCTTCGGTCGCACGACGGGACCGTCAATCCGCCGGTGAACTGCTGGTGGGCGTTCTCTTTGCCCATGTAGGTACCGAAGTTGAAGTGGTTGTACGGGTCTGAGTATGGATTGCTCAGCGAAGTGGCCAGAGGCACCAGCGGATTGAACGTCTCGTAGTAATCGCGCGTTATCAGGTATTGGTGCTCGTCGGCGGCAGCGCCGAACGGGAGGAACTGCGAGCCGCCCCAAGCGGGGAGCGTGTTCGCGTTCTGGGATCCGAGCGCGATCACGCCGTCGCCGATGGCGTCCGTCCTGGCGACCTCGGTCGTCCACCACAGGACTTGCTCTTCGAGGTGGATGAAGATGTCGGCTGACAACGCGAAGTAGTGCAGATGCGGCGGCGGGCCGTTGTTGACGATCGACTGGTAATAGGCCGAGTCGGGCGCGAGGTCCTGCACCCCCGGCCGCCCCGGATTCAGGTTGTGGCTCTGCGCCAGCGACCTGGCCTTCGAGTCCAGATCGGATCCGATCAGCGGGATGCCTGCGATCCCGGCGTCGGCACCCTCGCCGACCGCCGCGATCCACGACCCCTCGGTTGCACCCTCGAGGAAGAACACCGTGGTAACCGCGGTGAGCGCCCGGCTGCTGCGCCACTTTGCCAGCGCCAGCCAGCCGCGCGTGATCGCGCCGCCCATTGAGTTGCCGATCACCGCGATCGGCAGCGGCGCTCCGTAGGTTTGGATGTCGTAGCTGACTAGCTGGTTCAGGCAATCATCCAGCTTGGCCGCTTCCACCGCGAGTGCATCGTCGCCGTCATTTGATGGGCTCGTGCCGGGGCGGTTCGAGCTTAGGTACAGCGGGCCGATGTGATTGGGAGAGGTCGTACGAGCGGTCCCCGCGGTCGCACCGATGATGCCCGACTCGCCGCGGCTCGTGTCCGAGAAGCATCGCCCTTGCCAGCTCGGGTGGTTGGCGAACGCGAGGTCGTCTGAGTAGCAGAAGGTGTAGACGCCAAGCCCCTGCCCGGCGAGAGTGTCATACAGCGCCCGATAGTCCCCGACCCCGCTCGTCCCGTTGGGTTGCGCTCCCGCGTTGGCGCAGCTGGCGTTGATCCCGTGTACGAACACCGTCTGCTCTACCGCGCAACCGGTCAGCGTCCCTCCGGGACCGGTAGAACAGCGTGGCGTGGTCGTTGTCGAGCCAGACCCAGTCGTCCCAGCTGGGGTACCGCCCGCGGTGGTGGTGAATGAGGACCCACTCTGGCACCCGTAATAACAGGCATAGGGGAGGCCGCCATCAACGCCACCGGCGGCGTTTGCCGCCACGAGGTCGAAGTAGTAGGTGGTGTTCGGTGCGAGGCCGGATAGGTCAGCCGAGACGGAGACCGGCGAGTCGCCACCGCCAACCGCCTGAGCGCACTGCGCCACTGATCCGTAGGCGGTCGTCGTCCCGTACTTGAAGTAGCAGGTGCTGACGGTCGCGCCTTCGGGATAGACCGTGCCCGTCAAGGTCGCGGAAGCCGATCCGACGTTGGTGGCATTGCCGACGGCGAACAGGGCGGCGTTCGGCGTGGTCTGGGACGACCAGCTTGTGCCGTCCCAGCGCTCGGCTAGCGTGTAAGTAGCGCCAAAGCTGTTGTCCGTGTAGTAGCCGACGGCTGTGCATGCGTTGCCGGCGGTGCAGGACACGTCCGACAAGGTCGCGTTCGTCGGCGAATTGGTGGACTGGGGCATGGACCAGTTCGTGCCGTCCCACGACTCCACGAGTGGGCCGTTCGCGCTGAAGCCCACCGCTTGGCACGGGGCGCCTGGGGGGCCGGCCGCCGAACGGTTGCACGAGAGGTTCACAAACCCGTTGTATTGCGAGCCGGTCGGGTTGTTGGTGGCTTCGGGCGCCGACCAGCTCGTGCCATTCCAGGTCTCGGCCAAGGTCGAGGAGCCTCCACCCATGACGTCATAGGTGCCGACAGCGGTGCACGAGGTGCCAGACCAGCACCACACCGCGTTGAGCCAGGCGGCAGCGGCTGCGGGTGGATCCGATGGTTGATTGGGCGTGGCCGACCAGCTTGAACCGTTCCAGACCTCTGCGAGCGGCAACTCCGCCGAGTTGCTGGTGATTTGATACTCGCCTACGGCGATACACGCGGTGGTGGACGGGCACGAGACGCCGTATAGAGCTCCGGTGCTCGCCCCGCTAGGCAGCGGTGCCGCCTGGGGCGTCCCCCAATTGTTCGAGCCGCTCCACGGCAACACCAGCGGTAAGACTTCGTCAGCCGTGTTGTCGTAATAGGAGCCAACCACCATGCACGCGCTCGCCGACGCGCACTGGACGTAGTTGAGCATGACGTTGGTTGCACCGGAGGGGGTGGGCGGTCCTCGGATCGTCCAGCTCGACCCGTCCCAAGATTCCGCGAGTGGCGCGCCATTCCCGTCGCTGCCGACCGCAAGACATGCGTTCGAGGCGGGGCAAGAAACCGCCTTGAGGTAGCCGCCGGTCGAGGGAACCGGGACTGCTTGAACGCGCCACGTGCTGCCATCCCAGCCCTCAGCGAGCGTGCCCCCCGCGTACTCGCCAACCGCTACGCAACTCATCGCCGACGCGCAGGACACGCTCGAAAATTGGCCCAACTCACACGGGCCCGGTGGATATCCGCACGAGTAGCTATCCGCGTACGGCGTGACGTTCCCCGTCGGTCCAGACGGACCGACGGGGTCGGTGGCCATGGGCGACTCTTCCGCGGCCGCGAGAGGCTGGCCGGGGTCCGCCGCCGTCGCGCCCGCTTGGTCCGCTACACCGCCCACCGCCCCGCGCACCAAAGCGACTGCTGATTGCGAACCAAATAGCAACCATGCCCAAACACCGCACACGGGCACCACAACGGCCCGGACGCGCACCACCCGACAAAGGCCGCCGCGCGACGCCTCGATCATAAAGTGACGCTAACGGCGGCTAAAACATCAGTCAACCCCTTTGTGAGGCGCGTTCACGTGAGCTGAACACCCGCCGAGAATACGGTGCCGCATTTCAGCGCCGGTGCCGGCGTTTGCGCGCACGCACGGGCGTAGGGGGCGGCCGATGCACCTTCGCGAGCTTGCGCACACAGAAATCCATGTTCCGCTGCGTACTCCGGCGGTAATCTTCGGGCAGATCCGCCATGGCGAGCAAGCGTTGACACGCTTCAAGCGCTCCATGAATATCGCCTATCCAATAGGCACTGATGGAGTACTCGAACGGCAAGCCCCATTCATACATCCATGGCGAGACGCACAGCAGATCCTGCGGCACCGGTTGATCCAGGCCGCGGCGCGCGAATAAGTAGGCGGTGTGGTACTCGCCGCGAAGCCGCAGGCGCGATGCCAACTCGTACAACGGCTCCATCCTCGATGGACGGAACTCCCAAGCGGAGATCAGGCCCGCCATTGCGACCGGCCAATCACCCCGCTTGGCTCGTAACACCGCAGCCTGGAGCATCGCGAAGAACACCTCCTCGTCCCAGCCAGCCATCTCTACCCTGCGGTCATACATCTCGATTGCGCCGTCCAAATGCCCCAAGTCGCGGTGCGTTGCGGCGAGGAAGAACACCGTCCGCGCGTCCTCAGGATCCTGCTCGAGTATCCGCTCAAGCTGCCTGCGCTCTTGCTCGTAACGCTGGTTTCGCATCCCGCCGACTGACCACGCCCGCACCTTCGCCCCTTCGAGGAGCTCGACCGAATATTCGTGATCACTAGCGATGTATGGATGGACGGGATGGACGTAATGCCACTCAAGGTCACCGCGAACGAGGCACGTCCTGTAGCCGTAGCTGACGTCATCCAGATGCCGAAGCGCGTAGGCATCGGCGGTGAGCGAATCGAGCCCGCCCGGCTCGACCTCGAGCGTCGTGTCGGCGTCGATGACGAGCACGTAGTCGGCCTTGCCCCGCGCTAGCTGCATCGACTGCGTACGGTTCGCCGCGAAGTCGACCCACTCATGCTCGTGGAGCTCGCCACGCACGCCCCTGAGTTCGCGGCGAACCAGAGCCTGCGTGCCATCGGTCGACCCGGTATCGCAAATCACCCAATAGTCGATCACACCACGAACAGAACCCAGGCAACGCCCGAGAAACTCCACCTCGTTCTTCACGATCATGCACAGGCAGATCGACAGCAAACCAGGCCGCCTCTGCGATGGAAGCGCTCGCGTCGAACCGCACATCAACCGAAGCCTGACACATCGAGTACAGGGCGAGGATCCTTGCCGAGGCGGATGCGTGCACCCGCCCACAGGTCGGCGAGCTGCTTCGCCGTGAGGGCCGGTACACGTCGCACCTGACGTACCCCCTCAGAGCCTACTTCCTTGAAAACGCCTCCGAGGTGCGCGCGCTGAGCTTTTTCCATGTGATGTCGGCGGTTGCACTGGTCGCCTTCGCGGCCTACGTATACGGCTACCTGCGGCGCGAAAGCACCGCTCCGCCTGCTCTGGCAGCGCTCGCGCTGGCGGGAGGTGCCATTGCGGCGGCCTTTCTACTGCTTTCGGCGCTTTGCTACCGGACGCTGGCCGAACCAGCGGTCGCCGGTGACGCGCCGCTCGCGCACGCGCTCGTCGTGCTCTCTTATCTTGCGGGCGGCCCCGCCATCGCCGTGCCCCTCGTCGCCATGGTCGGCGTCGTCACCGCCGCGGCGCTGCGCGAGCAGCTCCTTGCGCGCTGGATCGGCTGGCTCGGTTTCGTCAGCGCCGTGTGTGGGGCAGCTTGTGCGAGCACCCTCCTCGGCCCGACGAACAACCACTCGGCGACATACGGCATCCTCCTGCTGGGCGCGCTGCTCATGTTCGTCTGGCTTGTCGTCACGAGCATCACCCTCATCGCGCGAACGCCAGGCGAGCGCCGCTCGCCAGACTGAACCGCCCCGCGAGACCCTGAGCGCATGCAGCCGTTTGAGGCTCGCGGTGCCCCTCCGCCCGGAAATTCGGTAGTCCAGGTGCTCAGTGGGGGGCCAGGCTCTCATCTGTGCAGAACGCCGGTGCGCGGTTTGGCAGCCGCGGACCGTGACAACCCGCCCGCGCGCCTTTGCCGTTAGGGCGTCTCGCTGGGTGACACCGGACGTCTTCGGTTGCCGATCCAGCGCATGAGCGGCATGAGCGCGAGGCTAGCCGACGGGTATGGCGAGAGCACCCTCAGCAACGTAGTGCGTGAGCGCGGGATCAGTGTCACCAGCTTCCCGTCGTCGACGAGGCCGACGACCTTCTCAGCTACGGCATCGGCTGCGAGGAGACGCATCGTCCAAAGCGGCGCCGCTTCTGGGTCTGCGACCCGCTCCCGCACCATGGCGGTGTCCGCAGCATCGGGGCAGACGACGTGCGCCTTGATTGGCAGCCGCGCCGCTCGGAGGTCGCCCTCGAGTGACGTTGTCCAACCAAGAACCGCGTGCTTGGTCGCGGCATAAAGCGCGAAGCCCGGCGCTGCAGCGAACGCCGCAACCGACGCGATATTGATTATGTGGCCGTCCCGTACGGCGTCACGGCGCATTACGTCGACCGCCGCGCGCGAACCGTGCATGGCACCGAGCACGTTCACCTCAACCGCGAGCCGAACGTTCTCATCAGTGTGCTCCCAAACACGCTCCGTCCGCAGTACGCCGGCGTTGTTCACCCACACGGCGACCGAGCCAAGCTCCCGAGCGATTTCGGCGGCTTGGCGATGATCGGCCGGATCACGAACGTCTAGCCGCAGCGAGCGGCCAGACTCGCCAATGGCCGCCGCTGTCCGTGCAGCGGCCTCCTCGTCGATGTCGGTAGCAAGCACTGCAAAGCCCCGGGCGGCGAGCTTGCGCGAGATCTCCCGGCCGAAGCCACCACCGGCCCCCGTAACGACTGCCGCCAGCCTGCCCATGGGCAAACACTACAGCCGCACGCGGACTGTGCTCAACATGAACGCCCGACCGCGATACGCGGCATGACTCGCCTCGCTAGTGCGACGCTCCCGTCTCTGACGCAGCCGAGATCGCCCTGTTCTCGTCAGACAGAAATGCGTTCCGCGCCTGGAGGGGGAGGCCGAAGAGCGGGAACAGTCGCTGAGTGTCCACGAAGGAGTCGATCGCGGTGATTAGGCCGGCGGATGTGTGGACGACGTGCAGCGCCCACGGCTTGCCGCCAGGCCGGTACTGGCCGAAAGCAGGTGTGCCGTTCGCGAGCAGCGGACAGAGCTTGGAGCCGCGGCAGCCGCTGCCGGATGAGCACGGCGCGCTGTCGGGCTGGAAGCCGCTGCAGCGCGGCGACGAAGGCGAGCCGGATCGGCTCTCGGCTCGCCGCAAGCTCGGCATATTCAGGCAGACGTTGGTCGCAATCCGGTACAACCAGGTGCGAAGCGCTGCGCGGCCCTCGAAGCGGTCTCGGCCGCGCCAGGCGTTCAAGAGCGTTTCCTGGACGGCGTCTTCCGCCTCGGACGGCGACCCGAGCATCCGGTAGCAGTAGCCGGTTAGCTCTCGTCGATGCCGCTCAAGCTCAGCGAAGGCGGGTGCGCCATCCGGCGTCGGATGCACCATCGTCGGAGATGCTACGCCCCGCCGGTTGGCAGTCATCGTCGGGCGTTCGATCACGGCTTCGGGCGCGTTCACGGTGGGCTCGTTCCTTTCTGGGGTTGCGTTCCCACCATCGGACAATCCGAGATCGGAGAACTCATCGCTACGGTGGCGCCGGGCTAGGACCGCTCGCCCGGCCCGCCCATGACCGCCGCGGGGTCCTGACCCACCACCTACCGAGTTCGGCTGTAAGCCGGCGGGTGAGCCGGAGTACGCTCAGGTGAGTGAGCCACGCCCGTTACGAAGCCGCTAGGAGGTTTCGATGCCTGGACTGAAGGGACGGCTTTCGACTGTGGTCAAGTCGAAGATCTCAAAGCAGCTTGACCGCGCCGAGAACCCGAGCGAGACGATCGACTATGCCTATGAGCGCCAGCTCGAGAACCTCCAGAACGTCAAGAAGGGGATCGCCGATATCGCCACCGCCAAGAAGCGGCTGGCGCGCCAGCAGCAGCAGCTCGGTGAACAGGGCGCCAAGCTAGATGCTCAGGCCCGCGAGGCGATGTCGGCGGGACGTGAGGATCTTGCTCGCGCAGCGCTGGAGCGCAAGCAGCTGGCGGTTCAGGAGGCTGGCTCGCTCGACCAGCAGATCGCACAGCTCGAGTCAGAGCAGGGGAAGCTGATCGAGTCCGAGAAGCAGCTCGAGGCGAAGACCGAGCAGTTCCGCTCAAAGAAGGAAGTCATCAAGGCGCAGTACTCGGCTGCCGAGGCGCAGGTGCAGGTTTCCGAGGCGGCCACGGGAGTTGGTGACTCGATGGCGGACGTCGGCATGGCGATGCAGCGCGCCCTCGACAAGACCGAGACGATGAAGGCTCGAGCGGAGGCCGTCGATGAGCTTCAGGCGGCGGGAACCTTCGGGGATCTGACAGCGCTTGGCCCCGGCCAGGACGACGTCGATCGCCAGCTCGACCAACTCGGCGCCAACAGCGCCGTCGAGGACGAGTTCGCCCGCCTCAAGGCGGAGGTCCAGTCGGGCGCTCCGCAGTCGGCCCTCCCTGCCGGCGAGACCGGCACGGCTGACCACGCAGAGGCACAGCAGCCGGCTGCCGGCGAGGGCGAGGCTCCTCCGCCCGGTTAGTTCTCCGGATCCCCTGGGGTGAGCGCCTTCACTCGACCCCGAGGCGCGATTCGAGTCCGATGTATAGGATGCCCGCGCGGGCTGGGCTTTAGCGACTCGGAGGTGCGGCGTGCTGGCTTGGGTGTTCGGGGTACGACCTCTCTCGCGCGCTGCGACGTGCGTCGTCGGTGCGGTGGCGGCCATTGGCGTGATCGGGCTCAATGCGGGGGTCGCATCAGCGACCACCCAGACGTACAGCACTGCGGGCACCTACACGTTCACCGTCCCGTCGAATGTCTCGCAGATCACCGTGACCGCGATCGGCGCGGCGGGCGGGCGCTGCCAGATCGACCAAAACGAACCAGGTGGCCGGGGCGCGACCTTGACGGCTACGGTGCCGGTCTCCCCGGGCGAGAACCTGTCCGTGGGCGTTGGCGGTGTCGGCGCCACCGGGTGTACGACCGGAGCCAGTACCGGTGCTGCGGGCGGGTCTGGCGGCGGCGGCAACGGGGGCAACGGCTTCACCACTGGCGGTGGCGGCGGCGGTGGCGGCGCGTCTGGGGTTGGTCCCAGCGGACTCGCCGCCGGGACTGCGCCGCTGGTCGTCGCGGGCGGTGGCGGCGGCGCCGCCTTGTGCGCAACCGGCGGGGACGCCGACGGCCCGGGAGGTAGCGACACCAATAACAACTGCAGCGTGCAGGCGGGCGGCCCTGGCGGAGCGGGGACGCAGAGCGGCGGTGGTGCCGGTGGCAGCGCGGGGAATGGTGCAGGCGCGGGCGCTTATGGTTCGGCCGGCGCGGGCGGGAACGGTGGTAGTGCCACCAACGGCACCGGCGGCGGCGGCGGGGGCGGGGGCTACTTCGGCGGTGGTGGCGGCGGCGCCGCCGATCAAGGGAGCGGCGGCGGTGGCGGCGGTGGTGCGAGCTTCACGGCTTCGAGTGCAACCGGCGTCAGCGGGCCAACCGCGACCTCAGCCTCTGCGATGGTGTCGATCACTTACACGTCCCAGCCTGCTCCCGCAGTGACCACGGGTTCGGCGACCAACATCGACGCGGCCGGCGCGACGCTCAACGGCAGCGTCAACCCGGAGGGCCTGGCGACAACTTACGAGTTTCAGTACGGCACGACGACGACGTATACAAGCTCGACGGCGAGCGCCAGCGCCGGCTCGTCCAGCTCGGACGTCCTGGTTTCGGCGCCGATTAGCGGGCTGAAGCCGAACACGACCTATCACTATCGGCTCGTGGCGACAAACGCCTCCGGCACGACCGACGGCGCGGATGCAACCTTTACGACCAAGGCTGCCCCCACCGTGGTGACCGGCTCGGCGAGCAACGTGACGACTAGCTCGGCCGTGCTCAAGGGCACGGTGAACCCGAACGGCTTGGCGACCACCTACTACTTCCAGTACGGAACCTCCACCCGGTACGGCAAGCAGACCAGCACGCGTACCGCCGGCTCGGGGACCACCACCCAGTCAGTGTCAGCCTCGATCTCGGGACTGGCACCAGGCACCACCTACCACTACAGGCTCGTCGGGGTTTACGCGGGCGGAACCAGCGACGGTGCCGATAAGACGTTCACCGCCCACGCACGAGCGCTTACGCTCTCGGTCTCGCCGACTCGCACCTACGCTGGCACGCAGGCCTGCTTTGGGGTAAGGGCTACCTCGGTCGGACACCCGGTCGCGGACGTCACGATCCACCTCGCCGGCCGCACAGCACGCACGTCGCGCGCCGGCACGGCCACGATCTGCCTGGCCCTGCCGACTGGTATCTATCACCTCAGTGCCACCAAGCGCAGCTACCGCACCGCGCACGCGACGATCACCGCCACCCCGGCACCAAGGCCAACGCCCGCGCCGAACTTCACCGGATAGACCAGCGCCAGCAATACTCGCGTGCCGACGTGCGTGCGCATTCCTCGCGTTGCTCGCCTGCATGTTTCTGGCTGGATGCGGGTCATCGAGTCATTCCAGCTCCTCGCAGACCAAGACAGAATCGTCGTCGAGCGCTTCTGAGAGCGGCACGAGCACCACGAGCTCGTCCGAAGCCGACATCGCGGTGAAGCTCGACACGCTCCCGCAGGCCACGCCTGCAACCGGAACGCCCCCACCCGCGCCGAGCTCGACCACCGCCGCGGCCGAGCGGGCGTATCTCGGCGAGGTGTTCAACGACACATAGCGGTTCTGGCAGCAGGAGTTCAGCAAGGCGGGAGTTCGCTACGCGCCTGCGCAGTTGGTGATCTTCGTGAGCGCCGTGCACTCCGGCTGCGGCGCGCAGGCTGACACCGGACCGTTCTACTGCCCCGCGAACGGCACCGTCTACCTCGATCTGAGCTTCTTCGAGGCGCTGGCCCGCCAAGCCGGGGTTGGCCCCTTCGGACAGGCGTACATCGTCGGGCATGAGCTCGGCCACCACGTCCAGCATCTGGTCGGGGTCGCCGGGCGTGTCGCGGTGCTCGACCAACAGAACCCCACCGGCGCCAACGCTCGGTCGGTGCGCGTCGAGCTCCAGGCGGATTGCCCGGCCGGCGTGTGGGCGCACTCGGGCCAGGCCCGCGGTCAGCTGACCGACGCCGACCTCAACGACGCCCTCCAGACGGCCGCGCTCGTCGGCGACGACTTTCAGCACGCCGCCGGACGCGTCCCCGACAGCTCGCTGTGGACCCACGGCTCCTCGGCACAGCGCCAGCACTGGCTGACCACGGGCTTTTCGGTCGGGCAGTCCCGGCTCCTGCGACACGTTCGCCAGCAGCTCCGCCTAGAGGCCGACCGGGCGCATCACCAACAGGAGAGCTGCGCCGGGGCGGTGAGTCTTCCCGTTCGCGGGCCCGTCCTATAGCTCGCGACGCTCGAAGCTCGCCACCGCGGTGATCAGGACGATGAGGAACCAGCAGACCACCCACAACAGGTATGCGGCCGACGGCGCTCCCTGAGCAAAGAACGGATCTTCCTGTCGGCCGCTGCCGAGTTGCTCGGCGATGAGCGAGGGTGGTTGTAGGTAGTAGATGGCCGCGTGCCACAGCCCGTCGGTGGGCAGCAGAAATCGTCCGACCTGTCCAACCATTCGCAGCGCGGCGACGTTGAGTGCGCTGCCGAGCGTCCCCACGACCCCGGCCAGCCATCCGGCGCCGAACACCGCCACGCCGATGACGCCCGCGGCAATGACGGGGATCCTCGTACTCAAGAGCAGAGCCAGGGTCAAGAGGAGCGCACCTTCGGCGAACAGGTAGACGCCGACCAAGAATGGGTTCGGTGGGACGAAGCCGCTCGCCCACGCGACGACACCGAACTCGAGCGCGCAGACGCCCCACGCATAACCGGCGAGCAACGTCGCCAAGCCGAGCCATTTGCCGATCAGCACCTCAGTGCGGCGGATCGGACGGGTCACGATCGTCATCAGCACCCCGGACTCGACCTCGGAGGAGATCGACGGAGAAGCGATCGCCGAGGCGCTCAGCGCGAGCACGAAGCTGAACATGAACATGAACAGGATCAGCGCCTGCGGAACCGCCAGATTGGTCTCGCCGGAGGTAAGGCTGTGCGTGTGGCTCAAGCGGTCGAATCCCCATGCGCTCAGCCCGACGATGAACACGGTGATCACGACGAAAGCAACGAGAAGACGTCGCCGCACCGCCTCCCTGATCGTCAGCCCAGCGATGGTCAAGGTCAAATTCATCGGTCTCCCAGCAGCTCGAGGAAGCGAGCTTCCAGGCTCTGGTGCTCGGGGATCACGGCCTGCACCTGACCCCCGAGCGCGACGAGCTCGGCGACCAGGTCGGCGATCTGCGACGGGTCGATGCCGTCGACCACGAGCCACTCGTCCTGGCGCCGGCATTGGCCGAACCGGCCGAGGACGCTCCGCCAGCTCTCCTCAAGGTCGAGGCCTCCCACCTTGAGTCGCACCCTGCTCTGTCGCCCAAGGAGCTCGTCGAGGCTGCCCGTGGCGATGGCCGTCCCTCTGTCGATGACCGCCACGCGATCGCATACCTGCTCGGCCTCTTCGAGCAAATGCGTGTTGAGGAACACCGTGGACCCGCGCTCGCGCAGCCCGCGAATGATCTCGCGCACCTCGTGCCGACCGACCGGGTCAAGCGCGCTCGTGGGCTCGTCCAGCACCACGAGGCTCGGGCTGCCGAGCAGCGCGACGCCGAGTCCGAGCCGCTGCTGCATTCCCTTCGAGAACGTGCCGACGCGATCGTTGCGCCGCTCGAAAAGACCGACCGTTTCGAGCGCGCGGTGCGCTTCCTCCTCCCACACCGCCTTGGGCAGCGCCAGGAGTCGGCAATGCAGGTGGAGCACCTCGTGTGCGCTCAACAGGGCCTGGAAGCGAAACAGCTCGGGGAGATAGCCGATCTGCCGCCGCGCCTCGCGGTCTCCCAGGGGCGCGCCGAGAACGAGCGCCTCGCCTCCGGTGGGACGCGCGAGCCCGAGCAGGAGCTTTACCACGGTGGTCTTGCCTGCCCCGTTGGGCCCGAGGAAGCCGAACACCTCTCCGCGCTGCACGGTCATGGACAGCGCGTTCACGGCGATCGTGTTGCCGAAGCGCTTGCTCAGCCCCGTCGCGTGTATGGCCGGCGATGCCGCTGGTTCCGCGGCGCGCTCATCGCTCGATGGCGCGCCCGTGTCAGACGACGTCCGTACAAGTGCGCCGGCGTGCGCTCCGGCGCGCGCGTCCTCGTCGGCGTGGGCGGCGGTTCTCTCAGCCGAGTTGGTTCGCGACATTGAGCACGTCTTGCGAATCGAGGATTCCGGCGACGACATGGAGAAGACCCCGGCCGTCCTCCCACACTATCCCGGCGGCCGCATTCGAGGAGTCGGCCAGGAGGACACCGGGCCAGCCCGCAACCTTTACCGCGCGCACCGAGGCGCCCGCCGGAACCGGCACGGGCAACGTCGTTCTGAGATCGCCGAGCAGACGGATCTCCTCGGCGAGCTGGGGCGGGATGCCAGGCTGATCTAGCAGGAAGGCTTCGATCTGGCTCAGGCTCGCGCGCGTGGAACGGGCCCTCGGACTGCGCATGCTCGCCACGGCAAGCGTGGGCACGCCCGGATCACTCGCTGCGCCGTATTGCGCAAATACGGCGGGGCCGGCGTCGATGGCCACGGAGCTGCCCGCCAGGCTCGCGGCCTTCGAGTTGAAGGTCACGGTGGCCCTCACGCGCGGCTGAACGATGAACTGCTGGATCGCACCCACGCCCGAAGGCACGTGCGCGGGCAGTGGGACAGCAAAGCCGGCAGCCGCGGTGGCCTGCGCACGTGAGGACGCTGGTTGCGCGGCGCCCGAGGACCACGTGATGGTCCCGAAGCGAAGCCTGCTCGATCCAACAGGTCTCGTGAAACCTCCCACCGAATTGCTATTGCCGAGTCCCGCGACTGCCGCGATCGCGCGCAGATCGTTCTGGCTCACGGTCACCGGCGCTACGTGAGTCGGCGAGAAGATCGTGGTGAGCGTGGCCGCCGCCGCGGTGCCGGCGACCACGACGCCAAGCGCGCCGATGGCCAGGCCGGCGCGCAGCGAAACTCTTGGGAGGCGCGCACGGCGCGGAAGAACGGGGTCCGGCCGCCGGCTGCGATCAGCGCTCTCCACTGCATTTCGATTCAGCTCACGCCGGAGCCTGGCCCACGCGTCGTCGAGCTCGGGTGCCGGCTGCGGGGCAGAAAAGAGGTGGGCTGCGCGTTCTGCGTCGCGCGCGATGTGCGCACGCCGAGCGCTGCAGCGTCCACAGTTGGCGACGTGATCGCTGACCCGATCTGGAACGGCGAGGGGCTCGTCGTCGAGCCGGCGAAGCACGCCGTCAGGGATGTGTCTCACGGTCCATCTCCTTTCGAAGTGCGGACTCCGCTCTCCTGAGCAGAGTCCCCACGCTCCCAACCTTCACCCCGAGGGCGTCTGCGATCTCGAGATAGCTCATGCCGCCATGGCGCATCACGAGCACGGCGGCCGAGCGACGCGGGAGCCGGCGCAAGATCTCGCGCACTTCGGCCCGTCTCTCCCGCTCGATCACGCTCTCCTCGATGCTGGGCGGGGATCCCACCACCTGCACCAGGTGCTGACGCCGGTCTCGACGCCGCTCACCGCGGAGCAGGTTGAGCGCCGTGTGCACGGCCGCGACCCGGACCCATCCCGCAGCCTGCTCGTAGTCGCCACGAAAACGACGGAACGCGGCAATGAAGACCTCCTGCGCCACATCCTGAGCTCCCTGGGAGTCTCCGACCACAGTCTGCGCCAAGCGCACCACGCTGCGGTAGTGATTGCGAAAGAAGACCTCGAAGGCCTCGATGCCCGAGCCCTCATCCGGCCGCTCCCACCGCTCGTCACGTCGCGCTTGCACTCTCACCACACCACGCTAAGCACCGCGGCGGCCTCAAATGTGACACCGCGGCGACCGCCGCGCCCGCACGCGACAACAAAATACGGCGCCGCGTCCTGACGCGCGCAACTCGTGCTATGGCGCGTCGTACTCGCTCGCGATGTTGGTTTTGAACTCGGCCGACGCGTACGAATTTGCTCCCACGCACTGCTGCGCATTCGCGTTTCGTGTGTGCACTGGCGTCCGGCGCGCGGCGTGAACAACCGACCTGGTGCCACGCGGGCCCGAAATCTAATAGTCTGCACATTCGCCGGGACCGGAGCCAACCTTGTTCCCCACCGGTCGGAGCGGTCGCGCAGGCGCGTCGCGATGGCTGGCGTCTGCATAACCTCATATCCGACGGAAAGGACCCAGATGCCCACGGTCGACCACGATCGGTTCGTATTACACCTGCCAGCCTCGCGGGCGAGGGACGGCCTCGACCAAGACCAGGAGTGGTGCGAGCTCGAAATCGACGGCAAGCGGCGCCGGATCCGGTTCCACGACTACGCGACGATCTATAGCGTCCCGGGTCTGTACGAGCGGCTGTTCTCCGAGCTGCTCGAGTGCTCATCGCCAGACGTGGTCTGCGACCTGCTGCGCGAGGAGCTGGACCGAGCGGGCGTCGACCCAACCGGCTACGCAGCCCTCGACTTCGGAGCAGGCAACGGCATGGTGGGCGAATGCCTCGCGCGGATCGGCTTCGGAACGATCGTCGGCATCGACCTGCTGCCCGAGGCGCGCGCTGCGGCGATGCGCGATCGCCCGGAGATCTATGAGGACTACCGTGCGCTGGACCTGAGCGCGCTGCGCGCCGGCGAGCGAGCCGAGCTCGAGAGCTACGGCTTCGACTGCATGGTGTGCGTCGCGGCGCTGGGATTCGGCGATGTGCCGCCAAAGGCGTTCGCCACCGCGTTCAACCTCGTCGGCTCGCCCGGTTGGCTGGCGTTCAACCTGCGCGACCGGTTTCTCGAGGACGGCGATCCGGCCGGCTTCGGCGCGCTTCTCGAGCGCATGCGCGCCGAGGGAGTCATCGAGGAGTGTGCGCGCACCCGCTACACCCACCGGATGTCGGTCGCGGGGAAGCCGTTGGACTACATCGCGATCATCGCGAAGAAGCACCGGAACATTCCGCGTAGCTGGGTCGGATAACCGGCGCGCAAGCGGCCGGAACCCCGGGGCGCGCGGTGCCCGTTGCCGCGCGTCCCTTTCGGGCGCCTGATCGGTCTTTTACCCTTCGCAGAGCAGCGCTGCGCGCATCGTGGCGCGCAGACGTGAATGCCCACAGGAGGTAATGATGACCGAGACCAAGATTGGAACCCGCGAGGAGTGGCAAGCCGCGCGTGAGGAGCTCGCGAAGCTCGAGGCCGAGCATGCGGATCTCGGTCAGAAGGTCGCCGAACAGCGCCGTCAGCTTCCCTGGGTCCTGGTCGAGAAGGAGTACGAGTTCGAAACCGAGGACGGCACCAAGACGCTCGCCGAGCTTTTCGACGGTCGCTCGCAGCTGCTGGCCTACAACATCATGTTCGGGCCCGATTACGAGCTTGGAGCCTGCCCGGGCTGTACCAACCTCGGAGATGAGCTCGATGCCACGCGCGTGCACCTCAATCATCGTGACGTGACCTTGATCTGCTTCTCGCGCGCGCCGATCGAGCGACTGGTTGCGTACAAGCGCCGGATGGGCTGGCAGTTCCCGTATGTCTCGACGTACAAGACCGAGTTCCCGTTCGACTTCGGCTTGGCTCTGAAACCCGACCAGGCCCGCGCAATCCCACAGATCCAGCAGATGATCGACGACCCGCCGCAGTGGCTGCGGGAGTGGGCGGGGCAGGTCGGCGCCGGACTGGAAGACGGGCTGCGCGAGGGACCGGGCTTCATCGCCTTCGCCCGCGAGAACGGCAGCGTGTACCACACCTACACCGTGACCGCGCCCGATCCGTTCGTCGCCCCATATCACTCGTTCCTGCTCGATCGCACGCCGAAGCCGGAGAACGCAGAACCGCGCGCGTGGCGAAAGGACGAGTACCCGGATTGACTCGGCGCCACGGCGTCGCCTGCGCAAGGTCAACCGCCGCTCGAGCCGGTAAGCCTGCTCATAAGCCGTGCGCTCGTTGGCCGCTCGCATCGCCTGGGTAGAGCGGACACGATGCTGCTCGAACTTGTACATGAACGACCGAGCTGGGGAAAGGCCCTCGCCGCCGCGCTCACCCTGCCCGCGGGCATGACGGAGCGCCGCGCAGGTCAGGACCCGTGGTCGCCCTCGATCGATCGTCCGCGCCGTATCTCCGATGATCTCGCTTGGCTACGCGGCGCCGTCGACGAGCCCGAAGAGCACGGGCTACGCGCCCTGGAGGGCACGGCGGCCGCCGGGGCCTGGGAGGTCACCGACGACGAGCGCGTCGGCGAGCACCTCGACCGGCTCGAGTCACGCGGGATTCTCGAGGCCGCGGGATTCCTCGTGCACGGCGGCGACCTGGTCTAGCTGCTACGCGCGACGACGACGACGACGACGGCGGCGCGTCATCGGGCCAGCGACGGCCGGCTACGCGCTGGGCGGCGGGGGCGCGTCGGCGGGCCAGCGACGGCCGGCGACCGCGAGCTCGCGCACCTTGAGCGAGCCGATCTCGACCTCGCCCGCCTGAAGCTTGCGTATGACCGCATCGGCGATGGCCAGCCGGCCGATCGCCAGTGCGCCGACCGCCGAGGCGGCGATCGCGAGCGGCGCCATCGCGGACGGCCCGATCACGCGCGGGCCCACCACCGTCGCGCCCGTGATACTGGCTGGCGTGAATGAATAGCGAGAGCTCCTTCGGCGTGTGGCAAGGCTCCGGCGCATGGCGATCACTCCTCTGCTCGTGCTGGACCTCTTCGGTGTATCACCTCACTCCAGCCACTCGCCGATGATCGTTGGACTGGCGTGGATGCAGACGAGCTTCGAGCGGCCCGGGCCGTCGTTCGTGAACTTGTGGGGCACGCCGGCCGGCGCGATCGCAATGTCTCCGGGTCCGGCCTGGTAGCGATCCTCGCCTAGCTGGAAGGTCACGTTCCCTTCCTGGACCACCCACGTCTCGTCGTAGGGATGTCGGTGGAGTCGCGGACCCTGGCCGACATCGCTGTTGTCGAGGATCAGCGAGATCGTGGCGCCGTGCTCGGCGCCTCGAAGCGTTCGATCCGGCAGCGCGCTTGAGCTGATGATTGGCATGTTCCTCCTTCCTATGACTAGGCGCGTGGGATCTTTTGATCGGTATACGGACTATTTCTTCCCAACCGAGTTGTGAGGCGGGCGAGCCAGCGCCGCGCCCGAGTTCTCGCGGACGTTTCCGGACAAGCTGCCCGGGAAGGCTCTGTATCACTAAGGAGTACGTGCTGGTACGCGTAGTGAGGGAGGAACCATGCGAGCGATGCGAGCGAGCGGCCGAACGATCTATTTCTTCGGTGCCTTGGGGGGCGTCCTGTTCGGATACGACACCGGCGTCATCTCCGGCGCGCTGCTGTTCATCCCCAACGACTTCAAGCTGAGCCCGTTCGTCAAGGGAGCGATCGTCGCCGGCCTGTTGCTCGGCGCGATGATCGGCGCGGCGTTCGCCGGCCGGCTTTCCGATCGGCTCGGCCGCAAGCGCCTGATCGTCGGCGCCGCGGTGATCTTCACGGGCGGCGCGTTGCTGGCGGCGCTTGCACCGAACGTGGAGGTTCTGATCGGAGCGCGCTTCATCCTCGGGCTGGCCGTGGGCTCCGCGGCCCTCGTGGTACCCCTATATCTCGCCGAGATCGCGCCCACCGAGGTTCGCGGGGCGATCGCGTCGCTGAACCAGTTGATGATCGTGGTCGGCATCCTCGCCGCTTACATCGTCAACGCGATCCTCGCATCGTCTGGCAACTGGCGGCTGATGCTCGGATTGGCCGCAGCGCCGGCGCTGATCCTGCTCGCCGGGATGATGTTCATGCCCGAGACGCCGCGCTACCTGGTCCACGCGGGCGAGGAGGACACAGCGCGAGCCGTGCTCGAGGACCTGCCCGGTGACGAGCGCCCAGAGGAGCGAATCGAAGAGATCCGCGACGTCGAGCACGAGGAGAGCGACACCGGCCTGCGCTCCCTGCTGCGGGCGAAGTGGGTGCGCCCCGCGCTGGTCGTCGCGACCGGGCTGGCCGTGTTTCAGCAGTTGGTCGGGATCAACACGATCATCTACTACGCGCCGACCACGCTCACCAACGTCGGGTTCGCCAAGACGAGCGCGATCTACGCCAACCTCATCATCGGCGTGATCAACGTGCTGATGACGGTGATCGCGATCCGGATCGTCGACCGCGTGGGACGCAAGCCGATGCTGCTCGGAGGCGTGGCCGGCATGGCCGGAAGCCTGCTCGTGCTCGGGATCTCGCTGTCGGTGCTCCCGACGCCTCACCACCCCAGTGATCCGGCCGCGGTGATCACCCTGGTGTGCCTGGCGACGTTCATCGCATCATTCGCGGCCACCTGGGGTCCGGTGGTGTGGGTGATGCTCCCCGAGGTCCTGCCTCTGAGCGTCCGCGGCACGGCGATGGGAGTCGCGGTGTTCGGCAACTGGGGGGCGAACTTCCTCGTCTCGCAGACTTTCCCGCCGCTCCTATCCGGGGTCGGCCCGGGACCCGTGTTCCTCGGCTATGCCGGGTTGGGTGTGCTCGCCGCGATCTTCGTGAAGGTATTCGTGGCGGAGACGAAGGGCAGGAGCCTCGAAGAGATCGAAGCCGATCTCCATCGCGGCGGCCGCCGGCGGGACAGGACACGCGGACAGAAGCCACGGCGTCACGCCGCGGCCTGACGCCGTGGCCTGACGCCGTGCCACCCGGCGCCGACGTCGCCGCGACGCCGCGCCAACGCCGTGGCCTGACGCCGCGCCACGCGGCCGCGTCAGGCTAGGCCCGCGGGCTCACTGGCCACGCGAATCGTCTCGAGCTTCGGGTCGGCGGGGTCCGGCAGCACCATGCCCGCTTCGAGCCCGCTGCGCAGATACTCGATCACCGCTTGGTTGATCCGCTCTCCCGGGACGACGGCCGGGATCCCCGGTGGATACGGCGTGATCTGCTCCGCGGCGACCCGGCCCACCGCGTCATCGACGGGCACCGATTCGGCCGGTCCGAAGAAGGCGTCGCGGGGACGTGCGACGACTTCCAACTCGAGGTCGGCGGGTTGGGGGAGCTTCACCGGATGCGGTGCCGGCAGATCTCCCGCCGCGGCGACGAGCCGCTCGAGCGCCTCGCACAGGCGCCGCTCGCTGTGCTCGTCGTCGGCCATCGACAGCGTCGCCAGGATGCGTCCATGATCGCTGAGCCCCACGTCGATGCGCTCGTGCTCGCGCAGCCAGTCCGCCGCTTGGTAGCCGCTGATCCCGAGCTCAGTCAGGTCGAGCAGCACCTGGAGCTCGTCGAGATCGTGCGAGGCTTCGCGCCGCACCAGCTCATCTTGTAGGACGTGCAGTCCGGGCATGGCGTCGAGGTCGCGGCGCAGGCCTCGCGCAGAGTCGAGCGCCCGGCCGAGCAATTCTTCGCCGTGCTCCACCATCTGCCGTCGCCAGCCGTCGAGCGCCGTATAGAGCAGGACGTTCGGGCTGGTCGTCATCAGGAGGTCGGCACACATCGCGATCCGCGAGGGATCGACGAGATCCCCCTGGACGTGGAACACCGAGCCCTGCTCGAAGCCCGCGCCCATCTTGTGCACGCTGACCACGCACACATCCGCGCCGGCATCCATCGCCCATGTCGGCAGCTCGGCGTGGAACGGCAGGTGCGCGCCCCACGCCTCGTCGACGATCAACGGACGCCGGCGGTCGTGGCACACCTGTGCGATGGCCTCGAGGTCGGCGCACGTCCCGTAGGGCGTAGGGCTGACGATCAGCGCGGCGGCGGCATCGGGATGGCGCTCCCACGCATCCGCCACCTGCTCGGGTGAGGGCGGATGCGCGAGGTGCAGGTCGGCGTCCCATCGCGGCCGGACCCAGCACGGCCGCAGACCCGAGAAGATCAGCCCGGCCACGACCGACTTGTGCGCGTCGCGGCTCAGGAGCAGGTCGCCTTCATGTCCGGCCACGGCCAGCATCGCGGACTTCACCGATAGCGAGCTTCCGCACGTCGAGAAGAACGCATGCTCGGCTCCCACGGCGTCGGCCATGAGTTGCTCGGCCTGCTTGAGGTACCCCCCGGAGGAGGATCGGTCGTCGAGGCCGGCGGTCGCCAGCAGGTCGTCGCGGAAAGGCGCGAGCCCCATCACCTCGATCACGCGCGGGTCGACCCCGCGGCCCTGGCGGTGCGCCGGAGGGGTGAATCCGTAGCGGTCCAGCTCGTGGTACTCGGCCAGCGCCTCGACCAGGGGCGCGCGATGCTGATCCATACGACGCCTCCTAGCCGTCGAAGCCACTTTTCACACCGAGCCTGCGACGGAGCGCCGAAGAAGCCCACGCATAGCGGCGGTCCCGCCCGGAAGAGCGCCATAGAGTTCGCCGCGTGACGCGCGAGAGCATGCGCCTACGGCTGACCTGCACCGCGGTGCTCCTCGCCGCGCTCGCCGCGTCCGCCGCCCTCGCCGGTCTCGGGATCCTCGGCGCCGCCGGAGCCGCGGCTCGCGCACACAGGCCTGCCCGGCCGGCACCATGCCTGCTTCCCGGGAGGGGCAAGCCGCTCGGCCGGCTCTGGCGGCCGCACATGTCGGCTGCGATTCGGTATGCGCGCCACCGGCAGGGGGACATCGCATTCGCGGTCCGCACCTCGCAGGCGTTCTACGGATATCGCCCCGACCACCAGGAGTGGTCGGCGAGCGTGCTCAAGGCGATGCTGCTCGTGGCCTATCTGAACCGCCCGGACGTCGCCCGCCGCCCGCTGAACGCCTACGAGAAGGGCTTGCTCGACCCCATGATCACCAGGTCGGACAACGGGCCGGCCAACACCCTGGACGTGCTGATCGGCAACGGCGGCCTCCAGTCCCTGGCCGCGCGCGTCGGCATGAGGCACTTCACGGCCACCGCTCCGATCTGGGGCGAGTCGGAGATCACCGCGCGCGACCAGACCAAGTTCTTCCTGCACATCAAGCGCGACATCGCGCGGTTGCACCGCGCGTACGCAATGCGTCTGCTCGCCGGCATCGTCCCGTCGGAGCGCTGGGGCATCGGACAGGTCGCGCCGAGAGGCTGGAGGCTCTACTTCAAGGGCGGCTGGGGCGCCGGGACCGGATTGATCGACAACCAGGTGGCGCTGCTAACTCGCGGGTGCGTCCGGGTCTCGATCGCCGTGCTCACGATGGACGACGGATCGCACGACTACGGCAAGCAGACCCTGGCTCAGATCTTCCACGCGCTGCTCCGAGGGTTGCCGACCGGACCGCGCACGCGCTACCGGTAGGGCGACATAAGTGGCGCCCTCGCGTGCCGCGCGCGAACGCGAGGCAAAGACGCACGCGCGTGCGGCCCAACGGCACGAGGAAGCGGTCAAGGCGCATGAGCGCGCGATCGCGCTCAACGAGGAGCACATCGAGCACCTGAAGGAGTCGACCGAGCGGGATCGGCCCGCCTAGCCCGGCCGGCCGCCGGGTAGCCCGAGGGCATACCCCCGAAGGCCTCGCATCCCCGCACCGCCTCGGACATTGCCCTGTTCGCCGTCCGCTACGGGATCGGCGCAGTGATGGTGATCGCCGGGATCGTGCTGCTCGTCGCCGTCCCGGGCACGGGCGTGGACGGGTTCGCGATGGCTGTCGGCGGCGGGCTCTCGGTCTTACTGCTCAACATGCTCTTCCGGCTGGGGGCCTCCGGCGATGAGGAGCGCACGCGCGAAGAGGACGCGCGCCGCTACTTTGATGAGCACGGGGTGTGGCCGGAGGATCCCCCGCCGAAGGTACGCCGGTGGACGCTGCCTCCGGGGGTCGCTGCGCCCGAGGACGACGACACGCCCTGACGAGGACGCCTCAGGCTCGCGCGCTCATCAGCTGACCGCCGTCGCCCTCCACCTCGACGTCACGAAGGCCCGCCTCCCGCCCCAGCTCGGCCAGCTCCTGATCGGTGTAGAAGTGACCCCGGCTGGCCAGGGGCTCGGGGGCGGCGGGAGTCCCGCGCAGCGCCGGGGAGGTGGTGTACAGCGCCAGGCGGCCACCGGGAGACATCACGCGCCGGCATTCGCGCAAAACGGTCAGCGGCTCCTCGAAGAAGAAGAACACCACGGACATGGCGACGGCGCTGAACGCGCCATCGGGGAAGGGCAGCGCTTCCGCCCGCCCCAGCACGACGTCCGCCTCGGGCGCCAGCTCGCGGGCGAGCGCCACCATCTCGGCGCTGTGATCGAGACCCGTGACACAGGCTCCGGCGCGCAGCGCGTCACGCAGCAGCAGGCCGCCCCCGCACCCGATCTCGAGCAACCGCTCGCCCGGCCTCAGGTCGAGCTTGCCGAGGATCGCCCGCCGCGCGAAGTCGTGCACGTCCTCGGCGCCGTACACCCGGCGCGCCCGGGACCCGGTGGGACGCCGCGCCACCCGATCGGTCAGCCAGTCGACGAAGGCCGCCTCGGGGAGGCCCGAAGCCCGCCAGGCGGAGAGGTCCTCATCGCCCAGCCCGAAGCGCCGCAGGGTCTCGACGTCATCGGCCATGTTCCCCATCATCGCCGGTGCCGGCGCTCAAGGGCGCGAGACGACGCCTTCGAATAGCACCGCTCCGGTCTGGACGTCACGGAGCACGAACACGAACGGCCGGTCGACGATGAAGCGAAGGCGGGGCGGGGCGAACACGGCGGTGGCGTTGATCGAGACGCCGGTGGCGGCCGCGGCCTCGGTGCCGGTCTCGTCGACGTTCAGGTAGGCCTGGTGCACGACCGCCTGGATGTAGAGGTATCCCGGCGGACCGGCGATTCCGGACAGGTCGGCGCCGCCGGGGTCGAAGGCGAGCGGCATGCCAAGCGCCCGCAGCGCGCCGGCGAGCTCGAACTTCGTATCCAGCCGCAGCTTCGGGACGGCGATCTCGACCCGCTGCGGGGCGAGCCCGCGCAGCAGCGGGAGCGCTCCGCCGTGTGCGAGCTGTGCCAGGAGCGCATCGAGCCGGCCCGGGTCCGGGAGGAGGATGTCGAAGGCGAGCCGGCCGCCCTGGTAGGGCAGCTCGAGCGCCTGGTACCCGGCGCCGCGGGTGTAGCCGAAGGAGCCTGTCTGATGCATGGTTGGCACGTTCACCGTCGCGCCCGGGGCGTGGAACGGAGCCTCCTGGGTTCCGCTGGCCTTGAACGGGAACTGCCACCTCGCTCGCAGGTACACGGCATTGACGACGACCAGCCGTGTGCGGTCATCGACGTCCCCCGCACCCAGTAGCTCGGGGATCCGGCCTGCGGTCTGCTCCGCCACCCACCGGTTGATCGTCGCGAGCGCGGCCTCGGTGGCGCGCTCGAAGTCGACGGTGCGCATGCCCGCGCCGTACTCGCGCGCGAGCAGGCCCAGGAACGGCGCCGCGAACTGCTGGCCGCGCTGCCCGTACAGGGCGTTCGCCTCGCGCAGCTCGCCCTCCGGACCCGCCGAGCCGGCCAGGCGCTGCGCCACGGCGTTGAAGGCCGCGGCGAGTCGCGCCGTCGGCAGGCGGAATCCGAGCGCGCTTGCCATCTGACTCGCGGTCTCTCCACGCGCGCCGGCGAAGACCATCGAGAGGGCCTCGGAGATGCCGTAGGGGGAAAGCGTGACCGTCGGGTGCGAGCGCGCCAGGAGCGCCAGCAGCCGACCCGCGAAGCCGTCGTTTCCCTCCTGAAGAGCGGCGGCGTCGCCGGCCGGCGCAGCCGGCGCGGCACGAGGGTCGGCCGCGCGGACCACGCCCCCCGAGCCGCGGCCCGCCGTGGCGCCGCACGCACACACCGCCGGCAGCAGGGCGAGCAGCAGCAGAGCGCGCAGGCGGGCCATACCTCCACCCTACGCGCCTGCCCCACATCCGTCACGAACCGCCCGCCGCAGCGTGTGCTCGCGCGTCGGCGGGAACAACTCACAGCATGCTCCGCTTGATCGCGCTCGTGCTCTCGATCGGCCTGGCCGACTCGCTCAATCCGGGCACGATCGCGCCGGCGCTGTACCTCGCCTCGGGCGGCGATGCGCGCCGGAACGTGACCCAGTTCACGCTGGCGGTGCTCGCGGTGTTCGCCGTAGGCGGAGCGATCATCCTGCTCGGGCCGGGCCAGGCCCTGTTGTCGATCGTGCCCAAGCCCGGAGGCACGGCGCGGGACATCGCCGAGGTCGTGGCCGGCGCGGTCATGCTGCTCGCGTCGCTGGTGCTGTGGCGCCGGCGCAAGACCCTGGCCCGGCGTCAGCTCCCGACGCCCAGCCACGAGGGACGTTCGAGCGTCAAGCTCGGTGCGAGCATCGCCATCTTCGAGCTCCCCACCGCGTTTCCGTATTTCGCGGCGATCGCGGCGATCGTCGGCTCGGGGTTCGATCTCCCGCAGCAGCTCATCCTGCTCGCTCTCTACAACGTCTGCTTCGTGCTGCCGCTCCTGTTGATCATCGGCACGCTGTCGGTGGCCGGCGAGCGTGCCGAGGAGGTGCTGGCCCGGGCGCGCGACTTCCTCCAGCGCCACTGGCCGGAGCTGCTGGCGGGCCTGGCGTTGATCGCGGGAGTGTTCGTCACGCTGCTGGGCGTCACCGGCCTGGCGAGCTCCGGCCACGGAACGGCAGGCCGCCTATCCCGGCGCTTCCGGCGCTTCGTCCACTAGCGACGCCGGATCCGACCGACGTTCGTCGCGATAATCGCAACCAAAGTCGGTCGGGTCGCTCAGGAGCCGGACATCCCGCGGATCGGCCCGCAGGCCGACTCTCGCCCCGGGCGCGAGCTCCACACGTCCGTTCGCCGCGCCCGGCACGCGCGCCGTGAACCGGGTGAGCCTCACCACCAGGCCGCCCCGGTCGCGGTGGACGCTCACCACGGTATCGGTCAGCTGGCTGAGCCCCGCACGCGTGAGCTCGAGCGCCCACGGGTGGACAACGGCCTGAACCGTGCCCTCGGCCGGGGTGGCGCTGTCCAGGATGCCGCCGCCCTCGAGCCGCACGCTCGCCCCGCCCCGCGCGCGTGTGGCCGTGCCTGCAACGACATTGGCTCCGGTCAGGGCCGCCACCAGCACGGTGGCGGGATCGCGGACCAGCTCGCCCGCCGGCGCCAGCTGCACCAGCCGGCCGCGATCGAGCACGCCAATCCGGTCCGCCAGCAGGCTCGCGTCGTCGAACGCATGCGTGACCAACAGCGCCGGCAACCGGACATCGGCCAGGATCTCGCCCAGCTCGCCGCGGACCTGCTCGCGCGTGATCGCGTCCAGGGCGGCGAATGGCTCATCGAGGAGCAGCACTCGTGGCTCCCGGGCGAGCGCCCGCGCCAGCGCCGTCCGCTGTCGCTCGCCACCGGACAGCTGCGCCGGATGGGCGGCGGCCAGGTGCGCGATCCCCAGCCTCGAGAGCAGGTCAGGACGCTCGCGGCGGCCGGCGAAGGCCACGTTTCCCGCCACGGTCAGGTGCGGGAACAGCGCATAGTCCTGCGGGAGGTAGCCCACCCGGCGCCCTTCCGGGTTGAGCCACACGCCCTTCCGGGTATCGAGCCACACCTCCTCGCCCAGAGCGATCCGGCCACTGCGAGGGCGCTCGAGTCCGGCCACGGCGCGCAGCAGCGAGCTCTTGCCGGCGCCCGACGGTCCGACCAGGGCAATCGTCTCGGCGCCCAGGCTCAGCGCGACCCGAAGATCGAACGAGCGCCGCGCGAGATCGATATCGATGGTGAAGGCGTCCATGAGCGCGCGAGCAGCTTGGCCGTGAGCAGGATTGCTGCGCTGACGATTATCAGCAGCACGCCGATCGCGATGGCCTGGTCGAGGTTGGCGTCGAACAGCGAGTAGACCGCCAGCGGCAGGGTCTGAGTGCTCCCCTGGAGGCTCCCCGCGAACAGGATCGTCGCGCCAAACTCGCCCACTCCCCGGGCGAACGCCACCGCCGCGCCCGCTCCCAGCCCACCCGCGGCGACCGGCACGGCCACGGCCAGCATACGTCGCAGCGGCCCGGCGCCCAGGGTCCGAGCCACGTCGATCAGCGCCGGGTCGATCGCCTCGAAGGCCGCGATCGCCCCCCGTAGGTAGAACGGGCTCGCCACGAACGCCACCGCGATCACCACCGCGGCCTGGGTGAAAGCAAGGTTGATCCCGAGCGCGCTAAAGGTGTGCCCGAGCAGGCCCAAGCGGCCGAAGGCCACGAGCAGGCCGAGTCCCGCCACCGCCGGCGGCATCACCAGCGGGAGCTCCACGAGCGTGATCACCACGGCCCGCCCGGGGAAGCGTGTGCGGGCCAGGATGTAGGCGAACGGAGTTCCGAGAACGAGCATCGCGGCGAAGGCGATTACGTTGGTCTTGAGCGAGACCAGGATCGCGTCGGTCGCCACCTTGGAGGCGAACCCCGTGATCAGGTGGTGCACGGGCTGGTAGGTCACGAGCGCGACGATCGGCAGCACGAGGAAGGCGAGCACCACCGCGATCACCCCGGCGCACGCGGCCGCCACCGCCGCGCGTGAGAGGATCGCCATCGCTCTGGGCGCCCTCGGCGGCGTCCCCGGCGCCGCCGCCCCGCGCAGCGGAACGACGCTCACGGCGCGCCGAAGCCGGCCGTCTTGAGCTTCGCCTGCCCTGCGGGCGAGAGCACGGCATCCACGAACGCGCGCGCGGCGGCCTGGTTTCGGCTCGCCTTCACCACCGCGATGAAGTCCTTGGCTCCGGGCTTGGCCTTTGCCGGCAGTCGCACCACCGCCACCTTCCCGGCCGCCGCATCCGCGTCAGTGATGTACACGAATCCGGCGTCGGCTTGCCCGAGCGCGACCTCGGCCACGGTCTGGGTCACGTCGGCGGTCTGGCTGACCACGTTCTTCATCGCCGCGGCGGTGATCCCGAGGTTCTTGAACGCCGTTCGCGCGTAGTCACCGCACGGGACGCTGGCGTCGCAGATGACAAGCTTCACCCCGGGCTTGGTGATATCGGCCACCGAGGAGATGTGCGCCGGGTTGCCCTTGGGGATGATCAGGACCAGCGTGTTGGTCGCGAACTCCACCGGCTTGCCCACCAGGCCCTTCGCGGAGAGCTGCGCCGGCTGCTTCGGGCTGGCCGCGGCGAACACGTCGGCCGGCGCGCCCTGCTCGATCTGAGTCTCGAGCGCGCCCGAGCCGCCGAACGTGTATTTCGCGCGCGGATCGATCTTGGGGAAGACCTTGGTCAGCGACGCGGCCGCGAACACGGTCGGTCCAGCCGGCGCCTTCGGCGGCGCCGCCGCATGTCCGGGGCCGGACGAGGTGCTGCTGCTCCCGCAGCCGGCGGCGAGCGCCGAGCCGGCGGCGGCCGCCATCACCAGAGTGATCACGCGCGCGAGCAAGATCAGGACCTCCCCGTAGACGTTGACGCCAGGATCCTGGCAGAATACCGGGATCATGGCGTCGTTGGCACGGCTGCGTGAGCGCCGGCTCGAATGCGAGCTCACCCAGGCCGAGCTCGCGGCCCGCGCCGGGGTGAGCCGTCAGCTCGTTGCCGCGGTGGAGGCCGGGCACAACGCCCCGGCGGTGGACGCCGCTCTCGGGCTGGCCCGAGCCCTGAGCACCACGGTCGAGGATCTGTTTGCCAGCGCCCCGGCGGCGGGCGAGCTCACGCATGCGCTCGGCGGCCGCCTGCGCGAGCAAGTCCCGCTGCGCGTGGGCCGGGTGGGCGACCGGATCGTCGCGGCCGAGCTCGCGGACCATGGCACGGCCGGCGCGGCGTGGGCCACTCCCGACGGAATGCTCGAACACGGCCGGCTGCGGCTGTTCCCCGGGGCCGCGCCCGCGGGCCTGGTCATCGCGGGTTGCGACCCGGCGCTCGGCATCGCCGAGGCGATGCTGCGAGGCCTCGGGGGGCGCAGCCTGCTGGCGCTCTCGGCGCCAAGCGGCACCGCGCTCCGGGCGCTTGCGCGCGGCGATCTGCACGCCGCCGTCGTGCACGGACTCGAGGACGAGCTCCCGAGCCCTCCCGCGCCGGTCGCCCGCCTGCACCTGGCGAGATGGCAGGTCGGCCTGGGCGTCGCGCCGGCGCGCCGCTCGCGCTCGCTGCCTGCGCTGCTGGCGGGCCACGTCCCGGTCGTGCAGAGAGACCGCGCGGCCGCCAGCCAGCAGGCGCTCGAGCGCGCCGCGGCCCGCGGCGGACTCGGGTCACCGCCGCCGGCGCCGTCCGGCACGCGCGCCGTCGGCCACATCGACGCCGCCCGCCTGGCCGCAACCCTGGGCTGCGCGGCGGTCACCACCGAGTCGGCGGCCCGCGCCTTCGGGCTGCGCTTCCTGGCCCTGGAGGAGCACGCCGTCCAGGTGTGGCTGGCCGAGCGCTGGCTCGAGCACCCCGCCGCGGGGGCGCTCGGAGACCTCCTCGCGAGCGCCGCCTTCATCGAGCGCGTGCGGCAGTTCGGCGGCTACGACCTGGCGGACTGCGGCGCTCGGCTGGGCTAGGCGAGCCCGCCCGCGCGCGGGCCGATCTCGACCGCAGTCGAGCGCAGCCCCACGCCCCAAGTGCTCGTCATCGTCTCCCCCGGCTCCAGCCGCCGCAGTCCCTCACCGGTGACGAACGCGTTGGCCGGGCAGGTCATCGGCTCCGCCGCCAGTCCCAGCCGCCGGCGCTCGGGCGCCAGCGTATCCCCGGTGAAGAGCTGGATCACCGAGTAGCTCAAGTCCGCCCACAGCTCGGCGGTGGCGCCGTCCGACCCGGTCAGCTGGACCACAGCTCGCCCGGCGCCGTCGCGCTCCAGCTCGGTGAACGCGGTGTCGATCACCGCGGCGCCGATCAGGCGTCCCGCGGAGAAGTCCATCGAGGACCCCGCCACTCGCTCCCGCCCCACCGGCAGCGAGCGCTCGTCGGTCCGAAGCCACGCCGCCGCCCCGAAGCGCAGCGTGCACTGATCCAGGGTGCCCTCACCCGGCGAGAGATACGGATGCTGGCCGGACCCGAAGGGGCACGGCAGCTCACCGATGTTCGTGGCCGACGTACGGACCTCCAGGCCCTCGTCGCCGAGCGAGTAGTCGATCCGAACCTCGAGCGCGAACGGATAACCGGGGCGCGGGTACAACCGGGTGCCCACCGAGACCCGGTCCGCCTCCCGCGCCAGGCACCGCCACGAGCGCCACCTCAGAAGCCCGTGGATCGCGTTGCCGAGCTTGGTCTCGCTCACGGGAAGCTGGTGCTCGGCGCCGTCGAACTCGTAGCGCCCGCCGGCCAGCCGGTTGGGCCACGGGATCAGAGGCGCACCGTGGCCCCCGTCGCACATGGCGTCCACCGCGTACGGATCGAGCACCGGGCGCCGCGCGACGTCGTAGCAGCGCACCCCGCCGCCCACCTCCACGATCACCGCCCGGTGGTCGGCGTGCGTGATCTCAAACTGCTCTCCCGACGGCGCGAAGGTCACGATCGCCCCGCAGTCTCCCACGGAAAGCCTCTTCGGCAGTTCTTCGGCGCCGGTTACGTCCGGGTTCGCGTCACCTGGTGCGATCCCCCCGTGACGATCGACGGCCCGACCCGGACATCGTCGGCCAGCCACCGGAGGACGGTGACGGCGGCGCTGGGCGCCATGGCGTTCATCGCCTTCGCCAACGCGATCGTGTGCGCTCTGCGTGCGATCACCGGCGACGGCGGGCACGACCTGTGGCTGCGCTCCGGCGCCGCGCTTTCCGTGACGGCGGCGCTCTGCGCCTGGACGTTGGTGAGGCTTCGAGCCGCGCGCAACGTGAACCAGGCGCCGGCGCCGCCGGCGGGGCCGGGGCCACCCTCGGGAGCGCGTGCGGCCGTGGGGGCCTCAGGCTCGGCCGGACCCGGACCCGGACCCGAACCGGGACCCACAACCGGACCCGGGCCCGGTTCCCTGTGGACGCGGTGGCGCCGGGCACTACCCCTGGCGAGCCTCGTCCTGGCCGGCGCCGGCGCGTGGTCGGTGGCGGGCGAGTGGAGCGGCGTCCAGGCCGCGCTGGTCCAGCTGACGCACCTGCGCTGGATGCCGGTCCGCTGGGCGATCTACGCCGAAGCGCTCGCGTACCTCTCGCTCACCCTCGTCACCGTCATCCTCCTGCGCGCGACCGGCCGGCGCCTCACCCCAGGCTCGGTGCTCGGCATCACGCTGGCCGGCAACGCGCTGTCGTCCTCGATCCCCGGCGGCGCGGCATGGGGGGCCACGTTCTCGTTCGATCAGCTCCGCCGGCGCGGCCTCAGCCGGCGTGCCGCCGCCGCGGTGCTCCTGCAGGGCGTCGCGCTTTCCGCCCTGGCGCTAATCGCGCTGCTGATCGCCGGGACGGTCGTGGCCGGCGGACAGGGCCCGGCCGCGCCGGCATGGCCATACATCCTCGCCCTTCCGATAGCCGCCGCAGCGGTTCTCGCGGTTGCGACTCGCCACCCTCGGGTGCAGCGCTGGCTCGCCCGCCTCACCGACTTCCGTCTCGAGCGCCGTCTGCTGGCCGCCGGCTTCGGCGCCGCGCTCCTCAGCTGGCTCGCCGACTGCGGATGCCTCGCCGCCGCGATCGCGGCCGTGTCAGGCCGCGTGCCGTGGCAGGGACTGCTCGCGGTCTATGCGCTGACCCAGATCTCGCAGGCCGTACCGTTCACCCCCGGCGGGGTCGGCGTGGTCGAGGGCACCGCGTCGCTGCTGTTGATCGCGTACGGCATGCCGCCCGCGACGGCACTCGCCGCCGTCCTCGTGTATCGCATCATCAGCTTCTGGGCGCTCTTGCCGATCGGCTGGGGAGCCGCCGGTGTGCTGCTCCTCTCGGGGCGCCGGCGCATGCCCTACGTGCCGGCCCGCATGGCCGCTCGCGCGGCCGGGTAGCACGCCAGCAGCAGCGACAGGCATCCGCCCCGGGGGACCGGACCCTCCACACGGTGGCGACCGAGGCCGATCTTTTGTCCACTGGGCCATGTATTCATGGCCTGAGCAGCCGAAATATTCAGTCATGCGACCGATCATCGCGCTCACCACCTCCGAGCTGCGCCGCCCCGAGGACTGCGGCCATCCGCCCGAGGGCGAGCCGCCCCGGCTCGAGCTCGCGCTGGCGACCCTGTATCCGGAGGCGATCGAGCGAGCCGGCGGCATCCCGGTGGTCGTTCCCCCGATGCGCCCGGAGGCGATCGGGCCGCTCCTCGACCGCGTGGACGGCGTCTGCCTGTCCGGCGGTCCCGACATCCAGCCCACCGCCTATGGCGCCCGCCCCCACGAGAAGCTCGGCCCGACCGAGCCGCGGATCGACGCGCTCGAGCTGGCCCTGGTCCGCGGAGCGGATCGACGCGGTCTGCCGATCCTCGGCATCTGCCGCGGCATGCAGATGCTGAACGTGGCCCGTGGCGGCACGCTCCATCAGCACCTGCCCGACGTGGTCGGCGAGCACTCGCGCCATCGTCAGGACGAGCACACGAGCATTCCCACCCACGTCGTCACCACCGCGTCCCGCAGCACCGTCCGGGCGGTGCTCGGCGGCTCGCCGGTCGCGGTGAACTCGTTCCACCACCAGGCGGTGCAGGAGCTCGGCCGGGGCCTGGTGGCCACCGCCTGGGCCCCCGACGGGACGATCGAGGCGATCGAGGAGCAGGGGCAGCGCCTGGTGCTGGGAGTCCAGTGGCACGCCGAGGGCCTGCGCGCGCATGCACCGCTGTTCGACCTGCTCGTCGAGGCCAGCGAAGGCGTTCTCCCGCAGATTGCGCAGAAAAGCCGTCTGACCCCAGAATCCGCGGCTAGACTCACCCCCACGGCACCTTGGGGCACAGCAACCGTGGAGCAGGCGGCGGCGGCGCGAGACCGAATGGTCGGCGTGGCGGCCCTCTCGCGCCTACACCGTGGGCGTCGAGGAGGAGGTCATGCTCCTCGATCCGGCGAGCTGGGCGCTGAGCGAGCGCGCCGAGGAGGTGCTGAGCGTCACCGCCGAGGACTTGGCGGGCCGGCGCGCCGCGGAGACGCACGAGGCCGCGCTCGAGCTGAAGACCGGGCCGCATGAGACGGTCCGAGGCGCCGTGGCGGAGTTGCGCGAGCTCCGAGCCCGCCTGGCCGATGACGTCGACTCGCTCGGGATCGCCGCCGCCGCTGCGGGCATGCACCCGGGCGGCAAGGGCGGCGTGACCAAGGTCTCCCCCTCGAGCCGTTATCAGATCATCGAGCGCACGATGCGCGGCCTGGCTCACCGCGAGCCGACGTTCGCGCTGCACGTGCACGTCGGGGTTCCAGACCCCGAGAGCGCCATCCGCCTGCTGAACCGGCTGCGCGCTCACCTCCCGATGCTGCTCGCCCTCTCGGCCAGCTCCCCGCTCGTGCAGGGAGCGCCCAGCGGCCTGGCCTCGAACCGCACGGTCGTGTTCCAGGGCTTCCCGCGCACCGGGCTCCCACGCCGCTTCGACAGCTACGACGACTGGGTCGAGACCGTCGATCTGCTGGTGCGCTCACGCGCGATCCCCGAGCCGACGTTCCTGTGGTGGGACATCCGACCCCAGCCCCGGCTCGGCACGATCGAGATCCGGATCATGGACGCCCAGCCGCGCCTGTCCGCGACCGCGGCGCTGTGCGCGCTTGTGCAGTCAGTGGCCCGACTCGAGCTCGAGGACGGATTCGCCGCGCCGGAGCTGGTGGCCGCGCACGAGGTGCTCGTCGAGAACCGCTTCCTGGCCGTGCGCGACGGGGCGCGCGCGCAGATGATCGACCCCTGCGCCGGCACGCGGGTGCCGCTGTCCGAGATCGTGGGCGAGTTGCTCGAGGCGGCCCGGCCCCACGCCGAGGCGCTCGACGCGCTCCCGGAGCTCGACCTGGTCTGGCCGATGGTCCAGGCGCCGGAGGCCACGCGCCAGCGCGCGGTGGCGACGGCGGTCGGCGTGCCTCAGCTCGTGGCCGACCTGTCGGCGCGGTTCTGCCGCGACTAGCTGACCGCGCGAGCCCGCTCCTACTCCGCCTGGGCTACCGCCTCGTGCGTGCTGAGCTCCATCAGTGTGGCCGGCGGCCCGTCGACCACGATCGACGAGGCTACGTTCAGGCCGGCGTCGACGTGAATCAGCTCGCCCGACTGGAGCAGCCGCCAGCCCGGGCTCGAGTCCATCGGCTGCGAGGCGATCACCGTGGCGGGCAGGATCGACAGCTGTCCCGAGAACACGCGGGTGATCCCGGTGTCGGCCGCCAGGTCTCCGATCTGGCCGAGCGTGCGCTCGAGGACCCAGAGCTCGTTCGTGTCCGGGTAGCGGAGCGCCCACACGTCGGTGGGCGTGGTCAGGACCATGTTCAGCGAGTACAGCGGCTGGTCGGCGGCCAGCTCCCTCGCCGCCGCGGCGACCCCCGCTGCGATGTCGCCGCCGTGCTCCTCGATCCGCTTGGTCATCAGCGTGAAGTAGAGCTCGGAGTCGGTCGAGCCTCGCAGCAGCGCCGCGTCATTCCCCAGCCGCGCGCGCAGCCGGTCGAGCTCCGCCAGCACGCCGTTGTGCGCGAACAGACGCCCATGCTGCTCGAACGGGTGCGTGTTCTCGAGCGTCGGCTCGGCCGCGGTGGCGTGGCGGATGTGGGCCAGGAAGGTGCGCGAGCGCGCCTGATGCGCGCCCGTCACGAACGTCTCGCTGCGGTTGGCCGCCACCGGCTTGCGCCACAGCCGCGGCGTGCCATCCGGCTCGAAGGTCCCCAGCCCCACGCCGTCGGGCTGGGTCTGGCTCTGTAGGAGCAGGCTGTCCGGCGCGTCGACCAGCCAGAACGTGGCCTGCACCTCGTTCTGGCCCCCGCTCATCCCGAAGAGCCTGCACATGGCGCGGGCATTTTATGACGCGACCCGCAGGAGCATCCGCAGAATCGGCGCCGCCCGGGCCGCGTCGGGCTGCTCACCGGTGATCAGGTCGAGGTAGGTGTAGGACTCGATCAACCGCACGATCACGTAGGCCAGCTCGTGCAGGTCGACCGGGAGCTCGAGCGCGCCGGCGGCCGCCTCCTCGCGCAGCAGTCGCTCCACCTCCTCGATCAGCCGGGGCTGGAACCCGGTCTCGTGGCGGGTGAGCAGGCGCATGGCGTGCTCGCCCTCCTCGGCCAGCCAGCGCTGCATCCCGAAATTGCCGATCACAGTCTCCAGGAAGCCGATCACGACCGCGACGATCCGCTCTCCCCCGCTCGACTGCGGCGCACGCGCCTCGATCGACGCGAGCGTGTCCTGCGCCAGAGACCACAGCACGTCGACCAGGAACCGGTCGCGCGACCCGAACCAGCGGTATAGGGTGACGCGATTGACGCCGAGCTCGGCCGCCAGCGCGCTCATGTCGATTCGCCTGCCGGCGAGGAAGCGCCTTCGCGCCAGTGCTAGTGCATCGGTGGGAAGTGGCCGGGACGTGGTGTTTAATGCAACATCATTGCCCATCTGTTGCGGGAGGTGCCGGTGCGCAAGACGGACGTGGAGGCGGTCGGAGCGCTCACAGGGGACGCGCTCGCCGCCGCGGGCAGGCTGATCAAGGATATGCACGAGGGGATTGCCGGGCGCCCATTCAACGTGCTGGGCCCATGGGCAACGCCGGTGCGGGTAATCCACGATGGTGTCTCCAAGGCGGTCTACGACGGCGTCCAGGGAGGGCTGCGGGGAGCCGCACAGCGCGGCGCGCAGGTGGCGGCGCGCCAGGCGCCGGCCGACGGGGCGCCGATCGGCTCGCGCCCGCGAGGGTCGTTGGTCCTCGGCGCGCTCAACGGGTTCTACGGCGACCACCTGATGGCGCGCCAACAAGAGCTGGCGCTGACCATGGAGATCCGGCGCCACGGGGCCGCCGTCCCGGCCGAGCCGGAGTCGCTCCGCGCGGCGTTCCCGGACGCGACCTCGCGGCTCGTCGTATTCGTCCACGGGCTGTGCGAGACCGACACGGCATGGCGGATCCCCGCGCGCGGCGACCGCTCCGATCGACGGACGTACGGCGAGCGCCTCCAGGACGAGCTCAGCTTCACGCCGATCTACCTGCGCTACAACACCGGCCTGCACGTCTCCGACAACGGGCGCGTGCTCGCCAAGCTGCTCGAGGCGCTGGTTCTCGGCTGGCCGGTGGGGGTCGAGGAGCTGGTGCTGGTCGGGCATTCGATGGGCGGGCTGGTTTCTCGCAGCGCCTGCCATTACGGCGAGGACGAGGGCATGCGCTTCACGGCCTCGGTGCGCCACGTGTTCTGCCTGGGCACGCCACATCTGGGCGCCGACCTCGAAAAGGGGGCCAACCTCCTGTCCTGGGCACTCTCGCGGTTGCCCGAGACGCGGGGCATGGCCAACCTCATCAACACGCGGAGCCGCGGGATCAAGGACCTGCGCTTCGGCTCGTGCGTGGAGGAGGATTGGTGCGACTGCGACGCGGACGAGTTCCTGCGCGACCGCTGCCAGGAGGTCCCGTTCCTACCCGACGCCAACTACTACTTCGTGTGCTCGAATCTGTATCGGGGCCGAATGGGCGCCTGGCTGGGCGACCTCCTGGTGCGGGTGCCGAGCGGATCGGGACGCGGTGACGGCAAGGGACGCCGGATCCCGTTCGAGGTCGACAACGGTCACGAGCTGACCGGCCTGAACCACTTCGACCTGCTCGGCCATCCGGCGGTGTACGAGCAGCTGCGCGCGTGGATCACGCGCGGGAGCTACCAGGTGTCCTCGAGCAGCTCCCGGATCGCCGTGGCCGGCGCGGGACGAGGATTGGACTGAATCCGCTCGGTGATCGCCTCGGCCAGCTCCGGTAGGTCCTCGCGCGGGACCTCGTAGTCGCGCAATCGGGGCGAGCCCGCGAGCGCGGCAAGCTCGCGCGTCCGATCGATCGGGTCCTCCGTGTCCATGGCCCGGCCGAAGCGCGCGACCTCCTCGGCCGCAGCCTCGCGGTTGTATTCGAGCGCCACGGGCAGGCAGACCGCGTTCATGGTCCCGTGGGGCAGGCCGTAGCGGCCGCCCAGCGCCTGGGCCATGGCGTGGCCGAGGCCCATCCCGGCGCGCAGCGCCGCGCCGGCGTGCATGGCGCCCTCCAGCAGCCGCCGACGCGCCTCGCGGTCCTCGCCGTGGTCGACCACGCTCGGGAGCCAGCGCGAGATCAACCCGGCGCCGGTGATGGCGTGCTCGTCTGACTCCTCGTTGCGGTTGCGCCCGTACAGCGCCTCGGCGCAGTGGGCCAGGGCGTTCATCGCCGTGCCTGCGCTCGTCTCGCGCGCGAGTCCCAGCGTCAGCGAGGCGTCGTACACGATCGCCTCGGTGCGCGCCCCCATCCCGCCTTTCTTGATCCGAGACTCGGGGTCCCGGCTGCCGAAGAACTGCGTCCACTCGGCTCCGGAGTAGGTGGTGGGGATCGAGACCACCGGCAGGCCGGTCCGGCTCGAGACCGCCTTGGCCGTATCGAGCGCACTCCCGCCCCCTACGGCCACCAACCCGTCCGCGCCTTGGGCCGCCTCCAGCGCGCCGTCGACGCCGCCCACCTCGGCGTGGGGACGAGCGCCGTAGAACCGGTTCTCCACCGGCAGCTCGAGCGAGCGCCACCGTTCGGAGCTGATCAGGAGCGGGTGCTCGATCCCGAGCTCCTCGAGCACGGCCGGCACCGCCTCCAGTCCCCAGCGAACGAGCATGCGGCGGACGTTACCCTCTCACACGGCCTTGGCAACGCTGCTCTTGAGCGTCGACTTCGAGGACTGGCACCAGCTGGTCCGCCGGCGGGTGGGCGCCTCCGATTGGGCGCGGCCCGGCCCCGCCCTGCCCAGGCAAACCAACGCCCTCCTCGACCTGCTCGACCAGATCGGGGCGCGCGCGACGTTCTTCGTTCTCGGGATGGCGGCCCGGGCGCATCCTGAGCTGGTGGAGGCGATCGTGGCGCGCGGGCACGAGATCGGGTCGCACGGCGATGCGCACCGGCCGGTGTACAGCCAGTCCCCAGCCGAGTTCGCCGCCGACCTCCGCGCGGCCCGCGAGACCGTCGAGGGCATAAGCGGTCAGGTGCCGATCGGCTACCGAGCGCCGGCCTTCTCGATCACCCGCGACGCCGCCTGGGCCTACGAGGTCCTGGCCGAGGAGGGCTTCGCCTACGACGCCAGCCAGCACGACTCGCCCCGGATCCGGGGGCGCGTGCGGCGGGAGGCAGCCGAGCCGCATCCGCTGGCGCTGGCGGGCGGCCGGGCGCTGTGGGAGTTCCCGGTGGCGGTGTGGCAGGGGAGGCTCCCGGTGGGCGGCGCCTCCTACTGGGCGATCACGCCGCGCGCCCTGGTCCTGCGCGGGCTGTCCGAGGCCGGCCGGTTCGCGGGGCTCTACCTGCACCCGCACGAGCTCGACCCCGAGCCGTTGCGAGCCGGGGTCGGTCCCGGCGCGCCGGCGTCTCAGCGGCTGCACGGCGTCGCGCGGGCCGCGCAGCGCAACGCGGCCCGCCGGCGGGCTCCGGCGGTCCTGCGCGCGATCGCGGAGCGCTTCGAGCTGATCCCGTATGGTGAGGCGTATGCCGAGCTCGACGGCCGCGCCCCAGCGCGTACGTAATCGCTTCCGCGAGAAGGCGCGGGAGTTCGACGACCTCTACGAGGACCAGCGGCCGCTCACCCGGCTGCTTCGCCCCGGCCTGTTTCGCCGGCGCCGGCTCGCCGCCGACACCGTCAGCGGGTACACCGATCCGCGCGTGCTCGACGTGGGCTGCGGCTCGGGACGGATCGGCGAGTTCGTGCTCGAGGCCGGCGCGGCGCACTACGTCGGCATCGACTTCTCCGAGCCGATGGTGGGCATGGCTCGGGAAAGGCTGGAGCGCTTCGGCGAGCGCGTGGAACTGATCCTCGGCGACTTCCTCGACGCACCCCTGGACGGGCCGTTCGACGTGGTGCTGGCCCTCGGCCTGTTCGACTACCTGCCCGACCCGCACCGCTTCAGCCGCCGGATGTTCGAGCTCTGCGCACCCGGAGGCACGCTCGTCGGCTCGTTTCCGAGCTGGTCATGGCTCAAGGGCCCGGCGCGCAAGGTCCGCTACGAGTGGATCGGAGACTGCCCGATCTTCAACTACAGCCGGCGCGAGCTCGAGCTGATGCTCGGGGCAAGCGGGTTCGAGTCGATCGAGCTCCTGAGCCCGAGCCGAAGCGGCTTTCTGGTCCGGGCGCGTCGAATCTAGCGCGTAGATTTCACGGCGCAGTGCAGGGCAAATCGCGCGCGCGGTCGCATGCCGTGGCGGGAGGCGGGTAGCCCTTAGGTGTGAGCAGCTTCCTCGAGCGGCGCCAGTGGTGCCAGTACTACCCGGCGACGCCGGAATCCGTGCCGCTCGCGCGCCGGGAGCTGACGCGCCTGGTCTCGGACGCCGGCGTGCCAGCCGAGCGGGTCGAGGCGGTGCGCCTGGCCACCTCCGAGGCGATCACCAACGTCGTGCTGCACGCCTACGACGGGACGGTGGGCGAGATTCGCATCGATGTTGACCTCACCCCCGAGGAGCTCTCGGTGCTGATCGCCGACGACGGGGCCGGCCTGCGCCCCCACTACGACAAGCGCGGCCTCGGCCTCGGGCTGGTCCTGATCGCCCAGGCCTGCGACGAGCTCGACATCATCAAGGGCGACGGTGGCGGGACAGAGCTGCGGATGCGCTTCGGGCTGAACGGGCGCGGCTGAGCGCCGCTCCCGTCAATCCACGAACGTGAACACGTCGATCGTCTTGGTCAGCTCGAACACGCGCTGAACCTGATGGGGCCCTCGCCGGAGGGCCAGCTGGATCCCTTCCGCGGTGGCGCGCTCGCGCGCCCGCAGCAGTGCCTGGAGGCCCGTGCTGTCCATGAACCCGACGCCGGCGAGGTCGATCAGGAGCTTCTTTGCGCCGGCCTCCTCGATCGCGTGGAGCTCGCGCTCGAGGATCGGCGTCGAGGCCAGATCGAGCTCGCCCGACACCGTCAGCACCGTGAGGTCCTCCTCCGTGCTGGGCTGCACGACGAGGCCGCCCGGGACCGGGACGTCGTCCGACCAGGGCTCGGCCATGTCAGCCATCAGGTATCGCTGCGCTCGATCGCAGCAATGCGCCTACCCATTCGGGACATCATCGCTCATCTCGACTCCGACAGGCTGCGCCGGTCCGCAGAGCAACCCTGTTTGGATCGCCTCCGTCCCAAGCAG
This sequence comes from uncultured Solirubrobacterales bacterium, assembly GCA_963818675.1. Lineage (GTDB taxonomy): Bacteria > Actinomycetota > Thermoleophilia > Solirubrobacterales > Solirubrobacteraceae > Palsa-465. The sequence goes on along the minus strand of CAWFTE010000002.1, from coordinate 2,210,131 downwards.
AGATATCCCCCCGGCGCAGGAGAGAACAGCTCCCCCAGCCGGAGTGCCCGACGAGACTACCACCGGATTCGCGGGTAGGCGCCGGCCGGGTACGCGGGCGGACGCCGGCCGGGCACGCGGGCAGGCGCGGGCGGGTCAAGCCGCCAGCGGCTCGGGCTCGTCCTTGTAGCGCCGCGCCACGTCGGCCAGCACCTGGATCATGGTCTTGGCCGCCGGCGCAACCCCCGGGCCGCTCATGGTCGCCGCGACCACCCGGCGCGCCGGCGTACGTGGCGCCAGCGCGCGCACCACGATGCCCGGATGGACGTGGCTGAGGGCCAGGCGCGGGATCAGCGCCACCCCCACGCCCGCCGCGACCAGGCCCTGGATCGTCTCGTAGTCGTCGCTCTCGAACGTCACGTTCGGCTCGAACCCGGCACCGAGGCACGAGCGGACCACGTGGCGCGCACACGGACTGCTCGCCGAGGTCTGCACCCAGTACTGGTCGCGGAGATCGACCAGGGTCAGGGCCCGGGTGGTGGCCAGCGGATGCGCGGCCGGCAGCACCACGTACATGGGATCGATCAGCAGCTGCGATGTGCTCAGCCCTGCGCCCGGTCGCTCCCGGACCCCCGGAAAATCGAACAGCAGGGCCAGATCGAATTCGCCGGCCCGCAGCCGCGGCGCGATCTCCTCCGGCTCTCCCTCGGCCAGCGTCAACGCCACGCCCGGGTGGCGCTCCCGGAAGGAGGCAATCGCCCGAGGCATCAACGTGGCGCCGGCGGAGGGGAACGAGGCCACCCGGAGCGGGCCCCTGCGCACGCCCAGGATCGCGTCGAGCTCGGCTTCAGCCGCCTCGATCTGAGCGAAGATCGCCTCCGCGTGCGCGACGAGCGCCGCCCCGGCCGCGGTGGGCCGGACGCCCCGCCGGTCGCGCACGACCAGCTCCGCTCCCGTCTCGGCCTCGAGCCGGGCTACCGCCTGGGAGACCGCCGATTGCGTGTACGCCAGTGCCTCCGCTGCGGCCGAGAACGAGCCCCGGCTCACCACCTCCGACAGCACGCGCACGCGGCCCAGGTGCAGCATTAGCAAAAGTTATACCAAACATGAGGAAGTTCATTAGCAGTGATACCAGGAGGGTGCCATCCTGGCCGCGAATTCCGCACAGGACGCATCCGGCAAGACGGGAGGACCCCAATGTCCACCAAGGCGATCATCTCCTACGACGACACCGTCAACGACCTCGACGCGCTGGCGCTCGGGCGGCTGCTGGCCACCGCCGGCGCCGAGCTGATCCTGGCCTACGTTCGCCACAGCACCGAGAACGATCCGGCCCGCGAGGTCGCCGAGGCGGCGCACGCCGAGGCGCTGCTCGAGCGTGGATCCGAGTGGCTCGACGATCCCTACCTGGAGCGGCGGGTGGTGCTCAGCGCCTCCACCTCCCAGGGCCTGTGCTCGCTGGCGGCGCAGGAGGCAGCTGACATCGTGGTGTTCGGCTCCGACTACCGGACCGCCGCCGGCCACGTCGCCCCGCAGAAGTCGGCGCAGTGGATGCTCGACTGCGGCTGGACCGCGCTGGCGATCGCGCCGGCCTGCTACCGCACGCGCCTGATCGAGGGGATCCGCTCCGTCGGCGTGCTCGCGCCCCCCGGCGAGGACGCGGCGCTCGCCACCGCGCGCGAACTGGCGGAGTCCTTCGAGGCGCGGCTGACCCGGGACGAGCGACAGGTCGACCTGCTCGTGGTGGGCTCGCGGCCCGAGGCCCCGGACGGCCGCCTGATGATCACCTCGCACGCGCAGAACGTGATCGAGAGCGCGACCTGTCCGGTACTGGTCGTGCCGCGCGGGGTGACGCTCCGCTTCCCCCAGCTCGCCACGCTTTCATAGCCCGCCGCCGGCTGGCGGATATCGTGCGCCGCCGTGCGCACGCTCGTCGTCTCCGACCTGCATCTGGGCGCGCGGGCGCGGCCCGGTGTGCTGGTCCAGCCAGAGCCCCTGCGCCGCCTGCTCGACGCGCTCGACGGCGTGGACCGGCTGGTCCTGCTCGGCGACGTTTTCGAGTCGACGAGCCGGCGGGGCCTGCTGGCGGGCGAGGAGGTCCTGCGGGCGCTCGGGCGCGCCATGGGCGCCGAGCGGACGATCGTGTTCGTGCCCGGCAACCACGACCGCCGGCTCATCCGGAGCTGGATCCGCTCGCGGGGTACGGCGCTCGGGGTCGATGACCCGGTCCCGCGGGACGCCTCGCCCGCGCTTGCCCAGCTGACCGACTGGCTCGAGCCGGCCCAGGTGAGCGTCCGCTATCCCGGGGTGTGGCTGTCCGGGCGGGTGTGGGCCACCCACGGGCACTACCTGGACCAGCATCTGCTTCCGGAGTCCGCGTTCGGGCTGTGGAAGGGGCCGCTGGGCCGGCCGGCGCGCGAGGAGGCAGCGCCGCACGACTACGAGGGCAGCCGCGTCTCATCGCGTCCGAGCACCACCGCAGCCCTCGGGGAGCTGCTACCCGGGCCGCTGGCCGCGCTTGCGGACGGCGTCGCCGACCTGGCGCGGGCCTCGACGATGCCGATCGCTCCGCGCCGGGTCCTTCACCCCCGGATGTCTCGGGTGATCTCCCGCCTGCTCGGCACGCAGATGCGGCGGGCCAGCATCCCCGCCCTGGCGCGCGTGGCGCAACGGCTGGGGATCGAGGCCGAGTGGGTGCTGTTCGGGCACGTCCACCGCCTGGGGCCGCTCGGCGACGACGACCCTGAGCAGTGGCAGGCGCCCGGCGGCCTCCCCCGCCTCGCCAACAGCGGCTCGTGGGTGTATGAGCCACTGCTCGTGCATCGCGCGGAGCCGCCGCACCCCTACTGGCCGGGCGGGGCGATCAGGATCGACGGCGAGGAGGATCCAGTGGCGTACGGCCTGCTCGACGATCTCCCGGCGAGCGCCTTGCGTTAGCTGCCGATAGCGAGCTGCTAGTGGCGCAGAATCATGTGCGAGTCGCCGAACTCGTGCCAGAGGTAGCCGTGTGCGAGCGCCTCGCGGTACGAGCGCGCTAGCAGCTCGGGCCCGGCCACCGCCTCCAGCATATGAAGATGCGAAGCCTCGGGCTCGTGCCAGCCGGTGATCAGCCCGTCTGTTACCCGGGGCGGGCGCTCCGGTCCGATGACCAGGTTGGTCCAGCCCGACCCGGCGCGCACCGTCCCCTCGCGGTCCGCGACGGTCTCGAGCGCGCGGACCACCGTGGTCCCGACCGCGACCACCCGGCGGGCGGCGTTGACAAGCGCGGCGGTGGGCGCCGGAACCTCGAACCATTCCGGGAACGGTGGCTCGTGCCGCTCGGGCGAGGAGACGCCGCAGTGCAGGGTGAGGGGAGCGAGCCACACGCCGCGGGCCCCGAGCGAGGTGATCAGCGCCGGCGTGAACGGGCGTCCGGCGCTCGGCATCTCCGCGCTCCCGGGCTCGCGGGCGTACACGTTCTGGTAGGCCTCGAGCGGCCAGCGCGCGCCGGCGTAGCCGTAGCGGATCGGCTCGCCGTGCTCCTCGAGCCCGAGCGGCCCGTCGCAGCGCGCCAGCATCAGGCGCGCGCTCGAGGCATACGGCGCCACCAGCGTGAGCCGGCCGCCCCCGCGAAGCGTGAGCTGCTCGCCGGCGCGACCGGCGGCCGGGCGCGCCCCATCCGCGCTGCGCAGCTCGACAACGCGCCAGCTCGCGTCCAGGCTGGGCGCGCGCGTGGCTATATGGACCCGGACCCGAGAGCCGTCCTCGCGCCGGCCGGCGAGCGCGGCCGGAAGCGTGGCCGAGACGTTCACTACCAGCAGATCCCCGGGCGCCAGCAGGCGCGGCAGGTCGTTGAACCGGGCGTGCTCGATGGCGGGCCCGCCGACGCCGCGAGCGACGAGCAGGCGGACCTCGTCGCGTTGCAGGCCCCGCTCCTCCGGGGGCGAGTACGCCTCCTGGGCCGCCGGCAGCTCGAACGCGAGCGCGCTCACGTGCTCACGCGACTGCCGCGCTCACGGGCGCCAGTTCTCGCGTTCGGTACCGACCGCTGGGCAGGGTCCCCTCGATCAGCGCCAGCAGTCCGGGCACGCTCTCCTCGGGCAGCGGCCGGTCCGAGATGTCCTCGCCCGGGAACGCCTCCTGATGCATCCGGGTACGCATGTCCCCCGGATCAGCGGCGTAGACCCTGAGCGCCGGGTGCTCGCCGGCCAGGATCGCGGTCAGCTGCTCGAGGGCCGCCTTGGCCGACCCGTACCCGCCCCATCCCTCGTAGGCCTCGACCGCGGCGTCCGACGTGATGTTGACGATCGCTCCGCAGGCGGGCAGGCGCGGGAGCACGAGCTGGGTCAGCGCGAGCGGGGCGATGACGTTGACCCGATAGACGTCGGCCAGGACCTCAAGCGGGTACTCGGCCAGGGCCGGCTGGGGGCTCGGACCGAGGACGCCGGCGTTGTTGACCAGCAGGTCGACCTGCTCGCCCGCCGCCTCGACGAGCGCGCCTCGGTGCCAGTCGTCGGTGATGTCGCCGGCGATAGCCGTGACTTCGGTGATGTATCGGAGCTCGCGCGCGACCCGCTTCAGGTCGGCCGCTCCGCGCGCGTCGATGACGAGCGTCCAGCCCTGGAGGGCGAGAGCGCGCGAGAGGGCCAGGCCGAGGCCGCGGGATGCCCCGGTGATGATGGCTATTGGCATGCCGCCACGGTAGGGCCGCGGCGGTCCCGGTTACCAGCGGCAATTGGTCCTAGGACCCGGGACCCGCCGCCCTTGGACCCGCCGCCCTTGGACCCGCCGCCGTGGGACCCGCCGCCGTGGGATCCGCCGCGCCACCAACGAGCCCCCGGCGGACCGCGAGCATGGCGGCCTGCGTGCGGTCGCTGACCCCGAGCTTGGCCAGGACGTGGCCGACGTGGGTCTTCACGGTCTTCTCCGAGATGCCGAGCTCGAGCGCGATCCGCTTGTTGGAGCGCCCGCCGGCGATCAGCTCGAGCACCTCGCGCTCGCGCCGGGTCAGCTCCTCGCCGGGGGTGGCGGGGGCGCCGGGGCCGCCGGGGCCGCCCGCGACGCCTGACGTCTGCGCCGCGTCGGCGAGCGCGCGGACCAACCGGCCCGCCACCGTCGGATCGATCATCGCGCCGCCGCCGTGGGCCTCGCGCACGGCCCGGGCGAGCTGCGCGGGCTCGGCGTTCTTGAGCAGGTAGCCGGCCGCGCCGGCCTGGATCGCCGGCAGCAGCCGTTCGTCGTCGAGGAAGCTGGTCAGGACGATCACCCGGCATGCCGGCAGCTCGTCGCGTAGCCGGCGCATCGCCTGCACGCCGTCGAGGCGCGGCATCACCAGGTCCATCAGGATCACGTCCGGTCGAAGGCGCGCGGCCTCGGTCACCGCCTCCGCCCCGTCCGCGGCCTCGCCCACGATCTCGAGCCCGTCCTGGAGGGCCAGGAACGCGCGCAGCCCCTCGCGCACCACGGCGTGGTCGTCGACGATCATCACCCGGATCGACTCAGGCATGGAGCCGCACGGTCGTGCCCGCCCCGGCGCGCGAGTCGATCTCCAGACGCCCTCCGAGCTCCCGCGCGCGCTCCTCCATCGAGGTCAGCCCCAGGTGGCGCGAGCGCACCTCGCCGGCCTCGGGGTCGAAGCCGATGCCGTCGTCGCTCACCTCCACCGCGAGCGCTCCGTCGTGCGTGGACAGCCGCACCGCGACGTGCTCGGCGCTCGCGTGACGGAGCGCGTTGTGCAGCGCCTCGTGGGTGATTCGCAGGATCGTGAGCTCGCGCTCGCGATCGCCGCCGTCGGCAAGATGGCCCTCGATGCGCAGGTCGATGTCGCGGCCGTGGACCCGGGAGAGCATCGCCACCTCCTTGCGCAGCGTCTGCTCGAGGCCGTCCTGCTCGAGCGCGGGCGGGCGCAGCCCGAGGATGAGCGCGCGCAGCTCCTCGAGCGCCTGGCCCGCGAGCGCGCTCACGCGCTCGAGCTGAGCCCGCGCCGCCGGCGGGTTGCGGTCGAGCTGGCTCGCGGCGGCCTCGGCGCTCAGCACCAGGCTGAAGAGCTTCTGGCTGACCACGTCGTGTAGCTCGAGGGCGAGCCGGTTTCGCTCGGCGACGATCGACAGCTCCCGGCTCTGCTCGTACAGGCGCGCGTTGGTGATGGCAATCGCGGCGTGCGCGGCCAGCACCTCGATCAGCTCCTGATCGGCGGCGTCAAACGCGGCCGCGCCCTCCTTCTCGGTCAGGTAGAACGCGCCGATCGTGCCCTCGGCCGCGACGATCGGCACGCCCAGGAAAGAGCGCATGTCGGGGTGCTCGCGCGGCCACCAGCCGCGGAACCTCGGGTCGGCGTGGATGTCCTCGGTGCGGTAGGGGCGCGGCTCGGCGAGCATGGCGCCGAGCATCCCGTGGGTCCTCGGCAGCGGGCCCATCCGCTCGATCAGCTCGTCGCTCATCCCGGAGACCAGGAAGCGGCGAAACCCGCCCTCGCCGTCCGGGATGCCTAGTGCCGCATACCGGGAGCCGGCGAGCTCACGTGCGCAGTCGACCAGGCGCTGCAGAACCTCGTCCACCGACAGCTTCGAGGCCACCGCGAGGACCGCGTCGCTCACCGCCTTGAGCACCGGGTTCAGTTGCTGGTGCATCCTCCTGCGGACGATAGACCGGAGCGGTTCGCTAGCTTTGCCTCGGTGCCCCGACACTGGATCTGGACGCAGGCGGTGATCGCGCTGTTCCTGCTCGCGAGCATCGTGATCGCGATCACCCGGCTCGCCTGAGCCGGGGTCAGGGCCGGCACCGGGGGGTCAGGGCCGGCGCTGACGGCTCGGGGCTGGCACTGACTGGCGCGTCAGGGCGTGCGCCGGCGCGGACGGTGCTTCGCGCCGCGCCGGGCGAGCGGATGCCGCACCGCGGCACGTCGGCTCCGCGCCCGGTGGGCGGCCGCGGTTCGCCTCGCCTGGATCGTCGCCGCGCTCGGCGCGGTGGCCGCACCGGCGTCGATCAGGCCGTAGCCGTAGTTGGCGTTCGGCACGGCTCCGCCCAGCGGCCGCGCCGTCTGCTCGAGGCGAGCCAGCACCTGAGCGGGTGTGGGGTGGGCGCCGATGACCTGGCTGGCGATGATCAGCGCAGCCACCGCCGCCACGTGCGGGGCGGCCATCGACGTGCCGTACCAGCCCGCCGGCAGGCTGAACTGGCGCGGGTTGAACGGGTCGGCGAACGTCATCTGGAAGATCCCGGGCAGGTTGCGGTCGGGATGGCAGTTCGGGTCGCCGGTCAGGCTCGCGTCGTCGCCGCCGCCGGGCGCGACCAGGTCGAGGCCCGGGCCGACGTTGGAGTAGTCGGCCAGGCAGAGGTCGCGCGTGGTCGCGCCGACCGAGATCACGTTGCTGGCGCGCGCCGGGTAGGCGAGCTGGTAGGCGCTGTCGTTGCCGGCGGCCGCGACCACCACGGCGCCGCGCCGGTGCGCGTAGGCGAGCGCGCTGATGATGCTCGGGATGTCGCCGGCGGTCACGCTCGGATCGAACTCCAGGCTCAGGTTGATCACCTGCGCGCCGTGATTGACCGCGTACCGGATCCCCTGGCCGATCGTCGCCGCGTCGCCGTCGCCGCTGGCGTCGAGCACGCGCACCGGCATGATCGATGCGCCGTAGGCCAGGCCGGCCGCGCCGATCCCGTTGTTCGTGGCCTCGGCCACGGTCCCGGCCACGAACGTCCCGTGGCCGTTCTCATCGAGCGGGAACGCGTTGTGATCGACGAAGTCGTAGGGAGCGACGAAACGCGTGCCGGCGAAGTCCGGCGAGCGCGTGTACTGGTGCCAGTTGCGGTAGGCAACGCCCGTGTCGACGATCGCCACGATCACCCCGCGTCCGCCGGGGCGGCCGGCGGCGAGCAAGTTGGACCACGCGTCGGGAGCGTCGACGCCGGTCGAGGCCAGGAAGTTCCACTGAAGCGACTGCCAGCCGGCGGCGGCGTGTCCGGATCCCGGGTCGTTGGGGATAAAGCCGCCGGCCTGGTGAGCGATGTAGTCGGGCACCGCGTAGGCCACCCCGGGCTCGCGCCGGGCCTGCGCGATCGCCTGCGCAACGTTGACCCCGGGCGCCAGCCGGACCACCTGCTCGGTGGCCGATGGCGTGGACGCCACCGCGCGCACGCCCATCCGCCGGGCCACGTCGGAGCTCAGCCTCGCGGCGGGCGGCGCGGCGTAGCCGATGATCACCTGGCCCGGCACGTAATCGGCGGCGCTCGCGGCGCCCGCTCCGAACGCGAGCAGCGCAGCGAGGGCCACAGCGACCGCCGCCATCCGTGTAAGCGCGCCGTGGTTCAAGTTGAGGTAAGCCCCTGGTGGTTAAGGCATCATGGGATGCCGGTTGCCCTGAATGAACGGTACCGCGTCCCCGGTTCGTTTGGCGAACTTCCACTTCTTTCCGCGCGACGAGTACTTCATGAGGCTGGCTCTGCGCGAGGCGGCCCGCGCGCCCGAGCACGAAGACGTGCCGATCGGCGCCGTGGTGGTCCGTGAGGGCGAGGTCATCGGGGCGGCCCACAACGAGCGCGAGCTCCGCGAGGATCCCACCGCCCACGCCGAGCTGATCGCGCTACGCGACGCCGCCCGCACCCTGGGCAGCTGGCGTGTGCTCGATGCGGTCATGTACGTGACGCTCGAGCCGTGCGCGATGTGCGCCGGGGCGATCGTCCTGGCCCGCGTCCCCCGAGTCGTCTTCGGCACCACGGACCCCAAGGCCGGCGCGGCCGGCAGCGTGTTCAACATCCTGGCCGAGCCGCGCCTGAACCACCGGCCCCAGGTCGAGTCCGGGCTCCTGGCGGAGGAGTGCACGGACCTGCTGCGGGGGTTCTTCGCGCCTCGCCGGAGCTAGGCTCGAGGGCCGGTGGCCTCGCCGGAGCTAAGCGGCCGGTGGTCTCGCCGGCGGTCGGCGGTCCCGCGGGCGCCTCAGGTGCGGGCCAGCGCCGCTACCGGCAAGACCAGCTCAGCCGCGGGCTTGGGCTTGCTGATCAGGTATCCCTGAGCGAGATCGCAGCCGAGACCGGCGAGCAGGTCGAGCGACTCGGCATCTTCGACGCCCTCGGCGACGACACGCAGCCCGAGCGAATGCGCGAGCTCGATCGTGGAACGCACGAGCGTGACGTCCCGGCCCGCCTGCGCCTTGGTGAGCTCGCTGATGAAGCTGCGGTCGAGCTTGAGCTCGCCGACGGCGAGGCTCCCGAGATAGGCCAGCGATGTGAACCCGGCCCCGAAGTCGTCCACCGACACGACCACGCCCAGCGCGCGCAACCGCTCTATGGCGTGCTTGGCGCGATCGAGGTCGTCGATCGGAGAGGTCTCGGTCACCTCCAGCACCAGCGCCTCGGCCGGAACCTGACTCTGCGCGAGCAGCTCCGCCACCATGTCGACGAAGTCAGGATCGAGCAGGTTGGTCGGAGACACGTTGACCGAGACGGTCAGGCGGTGTCTCTCGGCGCGCCAGCGGACGCACTGCGCGAGTGCCTCCTCGAGCACGAGCTTGGTCAGCGGGCCCATGAGATCAGATTCCTCGGCAAGCGCGAGGAACGCGAGCGGAGGCACGTAGCCCAAGCGCGGATGCGGCCACCGCAGCAGCGCCTCCACGGCGACGATCTGGCCGCTGCTCAGCTCGACCTGGGGCTGGTAATGCAGCTCGAACTGGCGCTCTTCGACCGCCACGCGCAGCTCCTCAGCCAGCCGCATCCGATCGCCGGTGCCGTCGAGATCCTCCTGGTAGATCGCGAAGCAGTTGCCCGCGAGCTTGGCGCGGTACATCGCCAGGTCCGCGCAGCGCAGCAGGTCCGGGGCGCTGGTCGCGTCGGTGGGGGTAACCGCGATGCCGATGCTCGCGCCGACGCGCGCTCGGATCCCGTCGAGCATGAACGGCTGCTCCAGCCTCGCCGCCAGCCGCTGCGCCACCATCGTGGCCTCGTCGACCGTGCCGTCGACGAGAACGACAGCGAACTCATCGCCGCCCAGCCGAACGAACAGATCCTCACTCCGGAGCGCGCCATGAAGCCTCGCACCGAGCTGGCGCAGCAGCTCGTCTCCGGCGGCATGGCCGAAGGAGTCGTTGACCTGCTTGAAGCCGTTGAGGTCGATGTAGAGGAAGGCGACCCTGTGGCCGCGCGCGTCCGGATCCGGGTTCTCCGGGAGCACGACGTCGAGCAGCGCAAACAGCGCGCGCCGGTTGCCGAGGCCGGTCAGCTGGTCGGTCACGGAGTGCCGGTGACGCTGCTCGGTCAGCGCCCGCAGGCTCACCAGGGACAGCCCCGACCTCACGCCTGCGACCAGCAGCGTCGCGGCTGCCAGCACGAGCGCCGGCATCCCGATGTGATGCAGCGAGCCCGCGAACAGGATCACGAGCGCCGACACCGCGGCGAGCGCCGGAAGCAGGAACCCCGGCGAACGCTCCTGCACCTGCGGAGCCGACTCGCCCGGACGCACCCATACCGACGCCGAGACGAGCAGGATGTAGGTCGGCCAGGCCACCGCGTTGACCGTCGATCCGACGTGGGAGGCCCCAAACGAGGAGGAGAACAGGTTCGAGGTGTCGCCGACAACGTTCACCGCGAAGCCCGCCGCGACCATCAGCCACCGCCGCTTTCCACCTCGGGGCAGGACGGCGGTGCCGGCCACGACCAGCGCCAGCAGCAGCAAGTCACCGAGCGGGTAGGCCAGGTTGGTCGCCACCGCGATCGCGCCGCCGCCGGCCGAGACCTCGATGCCATGGAACGCGAACGCCGCGCACGCGGCCGCTGCCCCGAGCCCCGCGATTGCGCCGTCGAGCCAGACCGACACGTCGAATCTCCTGACCTGGAGGCGGATCAGGAGCATCAACCCGACGTAGGTGATCGGATAGAAGCTGAGATAGAAGGCGTCCGCCACCGAGGGAGTCGGCGGCGTCGCGCCTCCGAGCGACTCGATCGTCAACGCAAGGTCGCCCATCGACCATACGAGCAGTCCCACTCCGAGCGCCGCCACCGCCGCCCGTCCCCGCGGACTCACGAACGCGCGAGCGAGGCACAGGACGCTCCCGAGGAACTCGAACGCATCGATCCCCCACCCGTCGATTGCGGGCCACGACTGGCCTTGGCGGCGCACTATCTCAGAGATGACGTAGGCCGCCAGGCACACGACGAGAAGGCCGTAGCAGGCCAACACCCACCGCTCGGCAGGCTTGCTCGCTTCCAATGGGAAGCGTGGTCGCCGTCGCTCCGGGCGCCCAGCGCCTTGCGGCGCCCCGAGCGCATCGATCGTCGATCCGCCCGTGGACGGTCCGCCATTCATACGAAACGTGATTCCTTGGTGTCGTCGATCTCGAGTCGATCTGCCGCTCGGCCTGCGCCGTCGGCTTCTGCGCGTTATCGGCACGAACCCCCGGGTTCCTGAGCCCGCCCTCCGCCACCCGGTGCACTAACGTTCTCAATGCCTACCCGGAGAGGTGGCAGAGCGGTTGAATGCGCCGGTCTCGAAAACCGGTATGGGCCAATCGGTCCATCGAGGGTTCGAATCCCTCCCTCTCCGCTGCCGCCCCAGAGCCGACGTTTCATTCCCGGGACCGGTACGAGGATCACCCCGTCCCGTCTGGGGTTTCGGCATCGGGTCTTCCCCCAACTTTCCCCCAGGGCGGGTCGTCGACGGTGCTGGTCGGGCGCGGCGCACCGCCATCGATGTGCCGGTCTGTACAGACCGGCACAGGCGGCACACTCTGTAGCTCCCCGCACCGTCCCGGTAACAGCCGGCTGCGGATCGGAGCGCTGGAGCTCGGCGCCGTGGCGCGCCAGGTCCGCCTCCTCTGCAACCGTGAGTGACGGCGCGAGCGCTGGTTCCTACGGGATCGTGCCCTCCTGCTTCGTACTGTAGCCGTGCGATGCCTTTACGAGCTCGCCGGCTTTTACCAGCTGGGTCAGGCGGCTTGACACTGTTCCGCGATTGAGGTTCAGACCCTTAGCGAGATGACCAGCAGTGCTTCCCGGGTGCCGAGCGAGGAAGTCGATGATCCTCGCCGCGGTATCTCCCTGACGGCTGCGCGCGGTCGCGCGCCGCTTGCTCGCCCGCCGCGCCGTCGCGCGGCGCATCGAGCGAGCCGGAGCGGCCGCAGGCGATCCGCCATCGTGGGAGAGGGTCGGCTGCTCGGGGTCATGTCCCGCAACCTCCGTTAGAACGTGATGGAGGGGCATATCGGCTCTTTGTTCGTCGGAGTCCGGCATCGTTGGCCGCTCTAGTCGTACGACTGAGTCAGGTACGCATAGCGGGGGTCGCTCGGACCAACCGGGTCTGCGGGGGTCCCGGTGCTTGCCGCTCGCCCGGCGGTCAGCCGTCGTTGGGCATCGACCGTCTGTGAGAGCCGTCGCGAGTCACGGCTGCGATTGAACTCGCGTCGCCTGCGTGCAGCCAAGGTCTGTACCGTCCGCGTCATGTTCTGGGGCCTTCCCCTCTGTTGGGTCCGCGGGGGGGACGAGGAGAACCCCGAGCGTTCAATCAGGTTGGGGACGCGTCCACCGGGATGGTGGCGTGACGCCGCTAGAAATACGGCACCGGCCCCACAGTCAAAACCAGTAACCCCGGCCTCCGGCCTCGTGGCGCAAGCGCCGTTGGTGGCATCCGGGCCGGGCCCGAGAATCCTGGCCGCAGGGCCAGCTCCAGCTGGACTCTACTCCTATCGCCGACGCACGTGTGGGCGCATGCTTAACGTATCGTCCGCCAGATGCGATTCCGCTCCAGGGCGCTCATCGCGTAGAGGCCCAGGATCCACGGCGGCAGGTTCCTTCCGCTAGACGCTGCGGCCGGACGAGTGGGGCCGCAGTCGACCCCTAGCTCGCCCTGACCGCGCGTTAGACGCCAAGCGCTAGGCAAACCTAATGCCCATTCGGCGCTTAACTCTGAGTCCTTTCCCAGCGATGCTTCGACGAAACAGCCGCCCCCCGGGGGATCGAGCCGCCGTTCCGAGCAGCTTCAACCGGCGGTTGAGAGGCAAGCCGAAGAACCGCTCGGCGAGGATCGCCAAGAACACCAATCCGCCTGAGATGACCCCCTGCACGCTCGACAGCGACGCCAGCGAGAGCGCGCCGACGTGCAGCAGCCAGGCGCCAAGCGCGAGCAGCCAGCCGACCCGTCCATCACTTGGAGCCAAACAAGCCGATCGCGCTGGCAACGGGGTGGGGTGCGCACACGAGCGGCGCCGCGACAGCGCCGCGCTGTTCGAGCAGCATCGCAACGCTGTCCGCCAGAGCGCACCCGACCGCCGTCACCAGCCCCGCAATCACCCGCTGGTTCCCGTGCGATCGAGCCGCGGCTCGGACCCGTGGCTCGCGGTCAGGATCTCGAGCAGGGCTCCGACGTTCTGTTCGCGCGCGATCGGGTCAGGGAGCCGCAGGTCGGTGTTGATCGCGTAGTGGTTTCGGCGCCCGTTTCGCTGGCGCGTGATGTACCCGGCGGTGGCGAGCTCGGTGACGATGCGATGCGCGGCTCGCTCGGTGATCCCGATGCGGTCGCCGATGTCGCGCAGGCGAACGCGGGAGCGTGGGCGATGCAGACCAGCACCTGGCCGTGGTTGGTCAGGAACGTCCAACCGGGTGCGGTGCTCTCAGCCATCTTCAGTAGCCTCGAATTTCTAGATTCATGTTTCATGCTATAGTGATCAAATATTCACGAGAGGACGCGAAGATCCCCTCACCCCATCCTGAGTAGGTCCTCACAATGCTCTCCAAGACACCCAGCGCGCCGGCCCGCTCGCCCGCGCCGGGAGTGATCCCCAAGGCGATCACAGCCCCGGTCAGCAACGGGTCATCGGCCGCGACGGCCCCCGACCTCACCCCAAGCGAGACGATCTCGACGCCGAGCGTTGGCTAGATGAAGGTGGATGATCCGGTAATGGATCGCGTATGCCCAGCGTGCCGGCACGGCCTGCCTGGGAAGAACCCGCCGTGATCCGCGCGAGGACCCACGTTTGCTGCCGGCGCTGCCGGCTGCGCTTCAGACCCGCCGCCGCGGCCTGCATCACCGCTTGCCCGGAATGCGGTGACGCGCCCCAGCCGATCGCCAGCCTGAAACGCAGCTCCGGCTTCCGCCTCCTCGGCCCAGAGGACCTCCCCCACGAACTGCTCCACGCAACCGCCGTCTCGATCACGTTGCGCGCGTTGGGGGGCGATCATGACCGACCCGCACATCCGAATCCTCCAGCTGATCGCGCACCAAAGACAGCGGGAGCTCCGCAACCACGACACCGTCGATCGCAACGGCGACGCCAGGTCATCCCCCCGCCGGCAACACCTCGAGCACGCGGCAACGCGGACCACTGCGCGCGTCGTGGACGCCCAAGCCCGGCGGCGCCAACCTCGACCAACAGCACACGGCTCGAACAGCTTCACTCACACCATCAGATCGTGCCGCCCGCTGCCACGAGGATCTACTTCTCCCCAGGAAAGGACCGACCATGATCAGACACAGCATCGTGATCAATCGCCCCCCCGATGAGGTGTTCGCCTACCTCGATCAGCTGGACCGCCGCAGCGAGTGGCAAAGCTCTCTGGTGAGCGCGAAGGTGGTGACAGACGCCCCCACGCACGTTGGCACGCGCGTGGTCGAACGACGTAATGTTCCGGGCGGAGCTCGAGACATCACTTACGAGATCACTGTGCACCAGCCCCCACACAAGACTTCGTTCCAGGGCACCGCGGGCCCGGTTCGCCCCGCCGGCACGGTAACCGTTGAGCCAGTTGGGGAGTTGAGGTCACGCATGACTCTCGAGCTAGAGCTTGAGGGTCATGGAATCGGCAAACTGTTTGCGATCTTCGCGCGCCGCCAGGCCGCCAAGGAAACACCGGAAAGTCACGAGAAGTTCAAACAGCTGCTCGAGAGCGGCGCCACGCCAACAGCTTCGAGCTGACGGTTCATACACGGACGAACGATCAAAAGATTCACGAGAGGGACGCCAAGACCCCCTCGCAGCGCCACCCGGAGGACGTTCTCATAGTGCATGAGGACGTTCTCACAGTGCCCTCCAAGACACCAAGGTCGCCGCTCCGAGCGAGCGCCCCACCCAGGCGGTGCCGTCCAGGCCGGGAGGATACTTTGTGATGGACAGCGTCCCGCCAGGGTGGGACGTCAATCCCGGGTTCGTCCGCCTAAGCGGTGCCGTACCGACTCGGCGCCACCATCTGTCGGCGCTCTGTTCGCGGTTGCTCGGACCAGGCCGCTAGCCAGAGTGCGGTTTTGCACTCGCTGTCGAGCGGTTGATCTTCGATCCAGTCTTCGATCTTTCCGAACGTGGCGCCGTCGGCGAGCAGCTCGTCGAGCTCGCCCAAGCGTGTATCAAAGAACGTCATGCGGATTCCCCTCCTGCTCCGTGCTTCGTCCGCTGCCGCAACCTCCCTGATCGCAGTCCCGTCAACCCGCGAGTACGCACGAACGAGCGATCTAATGCAGCAATCGGACCTTCAGCTAGCGATCTACGTCGCTGCGAGCCGCGAAGGGGCAGCCACGGTGTGTCTGCCGGCGCGTCTGGTCAGCCAACTGCAACCTTCACACCGTCGCGCGACAGGGCAAAGGCCACAAGCGGAGTCATGCTACTCCCGGATGTCGCACACCTCCAAGGCGACAGGCACCACCTCATTGGAACCACGCAATTTGCGGAAGGAGCGCTGTTCGGCGCGGCTGCTGGATAGCGTCGGGCTGCGCCGACCCTCGCTGCGTATCGAGACCGGCAAGGAAGCCGATTCGGAACCGCCGGGCAACCGCCGATTCGCGTCCCCGAGCGTCGTCACCGAGCAGCGTCTCGGGTGTGGCGAGGTATTCGCTTAGGGCCCGTGACGCCGGCCCGGCCCCCTGGAGGGGATCATGCAATCCACCAAGGGGCAAACAACGGCTCTTCAGGCTCGAGCGCTGCAGCGCGCCGGCCGGATGCATGTCCCCCCGGTCCTGGGTCAAGGCGCAGATCTCGGCGGCTGCGGATGGCCCCGGCCGACGTCATCCGCATCCGCCCGCTGGGGGATCGATGCCGGTTGCCGAGATGCTCGCCTGTAAGCCTGCTCGGACGGATTACCGTGTCGCCGCGCGATCGCTGACCGGACTCGTGCAAGCGCGATTAGCGGGGCGCCGTGGGGGGTGCCGAGTTTGGCCGCGCGTTCTAGGCTCGGAGTGAGCTTAGGCTGCGGTGGCAGGCTGTTCAGGCTCGGTGATCTCGAGTGCGCCGAAGCCTTCGAGGGGGCCGTCGACGAAGAAGGTCTCCATCGTGATGTCGGGCTCGACGTGGGCTTGGGAGAGGAACGCGACGACGTTGCGGCCGGTGAGCTCCTCGATCGTCTCGGTGAAGCGCTTGGACATCATGCGCTGGAAGTCGTGGCGCATCGCGACGACGCGGTCAGGCTCGCCGCTGTCCATGATCGTCTGCTCAAGCGAGGTGAAGCCGCTGCCGCGCATCACGACGAAGATGACGTCGTCGAGCGCGTAGGTCTTGGCTTTCATCGGCCCGCGCCCGTAATGGTCGTGGAGGATCGCGACGATCCTGGTCGAGATGGCCGCTAGTAGTTTGCCGCCGGCGAGGAGGGCTGGACTACGGTCGGCGAGGGGTACTTCCATTCGGTCTGCTCCTGTCTTCGGTGGGGTCTGCGAGACCACACCGATCCAAGGATCGCCCTTACTTGGCAGGATCACCGCTCACGCTTCGACCTTGCCCGCACGGAGAAGGGTAGCGCGCTCGATTCCGGGTCGGAGGAATTCTTCGGCTGGCGCTGAGGGCTGAGCCGAATCCCTTCAAAGAGTCGCGGGTATTGCGCGACGTAGTCGAAGGGGCGGGCTCGGGCCGGTCGAGTCTTAGCGGCTAGCTTTGATGAGTCGGGCCGTGCGCGCTAGCATGACTGCACAGCGGTCTCTCATGCGCGGTCGGTGATCGTGGCTGGGATTGCACCCCTCGAGTCGGAACGAATGGGCGGTCACACGCTGGCTGCCAGATTCGGCTCCGCGGCACCTGAGCGGCTCCTCTCCGGAGCCGGGGAGAGTCACGGATGCACCGATCGAGTAGCGGAGACGATTTCAGCGCGGCGACCGGCGCGGTGATCGCGAGCTCGCGGCGTCAGAACGGCGCGCGGGCGTCAAGTCCGCCGCTCGACGATCAGGGTGCCGCGCGCCTGCTGGCCAGAGCGACGGGCGAGTTCATGGGCCGCGAACGAGTCACGTCCGATTCGGCCTCGCGGCTGCTAGCCCCACGAAGCGCTCGGCGGACGCCGTGACCGATTCCACGGGCGAGCTTGCTGCTGCGCTCGCGAACGCGATCGTCGCGTTGATGGCCGATTACACGGGGCGCGGATCGTCGAAGTCGCGCTGTTACGTGCATAAAGACCTGGTCGTCTGCGTGTTGCATGACTCGTTGACGAAGGGAGAGCTCAGGCTCGTCGAGAACGGCAAGGAACAGGCCGTGCTCGCGATCCGCGCGACCTATCAGGAGTCGATGCGCACTGAGCTGGTAGAGACCGTCCAGCGCCTGACCGGTCGGAAGGTGGCCGCCTTCATGAGCTCCAACCACGTCAACCCGGATGTCGCGATCGAGTCGTTCGTACTCGAACTCCTCGACGCCCCAGCACGCGACCAAACCGACACACTCGCGCAGGCGCCCCTCGCGTGAACCCGCACCCGTCCGGTGAACCTCGTGCGCCGGTCCCCGCGGACCCCGACCTCGCCGCCATCCCAGCGCGCAGCGCTAACCCGCCACCCGCGCGAGGGCTGCGATGCCTCGGGCCAACCAGAGCCCTGAGCTAACGCCAGCCATGCGGCACCTTCAAACGCGCCCGCCGGCCTTCGACAGCGCCGGGACGATCCACTTGAACTGCCCCCGCTGCGGGCTGACAATCACCCCCAAAGCAAGCTGGCTGACGATCGAGCACTGCCCGCGATGCATCGCACGTCACGGCCTCGCAATCAGCCTGTTCGCCTCAACCCTGCCGACGGACGAGCTATACCCCGCCGAAGCGACACCCCGCACCGACCGGCTCGACGCACCGCCAGCCGCTCACCGCCGGCGCTGAGCACGTCAGTACCATAGCCGCGCTGGCGCCCGACGCGCTCCTGACGCGCTGGATGAATTCGCTCAATGCGCAGGACCTCGACGGCTATCGACAGGCAGTCGGCAGAACGGACAACCAGCTTTGTCGGTCGCGCAGGCATCTGGCCGGCCGGACACACGCGATCAAACCTCGAGCCCGATCTCGGCTCTTGCTGCCCCCAAGCGACGGTATCCTGAGTGAACGTCGCAGGTCGTCGCGAAGGCGGCTCGGCACCCTCATCCGCATCCGGAGCTGCACCGAAGAGCTCCCTACGCGGGACCTTGTGGCATCGCGGGCAGAGGCGCTAGGCTTGGGGCAGCGGTCCGGAGGCGCACATCACGATCGGCGCCACCGAGCTGCTCTGATTGAGCGGAACGAGCCTGCGGTCAACACGGTTGGCCTCACATCCTGGTCCGTAAGCCCCGTTGGCCCTCGGGCAGGAATTCGCTCATGTCTCAACCGCTCTTAGCCGGACCGCTCAAATCTCACGTATCGCCGCTGACCGGCTCCGGTTGGCCTGGTTGCGTGGGGTCTTCGAGGTCGTTCGCGGGATCGGCGGGGCGCTAGGAGGCGCGCAATGTCAATAGCTGATCTGCAGGAGCTTGATGAGGTCAAGGGGCTGGTGGACCGCGGGAAACAGGATGGTGTCCTGACTTACGCGGACGTGGCCGGGACAGTCTCCGGGCTCGACCTCGACGAGGCAGACGTGGAAGAGCTGCACGGGTTCCTGGAGGGGGCTGAGATCGAGCTGGTCGAGGAGCCCGATCCGGCGCTGGGCGCGGCGACAGAGCGTGCTCCGGATAAGCCTGCGCGTCGCAAGCCCCAGACGGCGCTCGACTTGAGGCCGTCAATGCCCACCGATTCGCTTCAGCTGTTCCTGAAGGACATCGGAAAGCTGAGCCTGCTCAACGCGGAGGAGGAGGTCGATCTGGCAAAGCGGATCGAACGCGGTGATCTCAGCGCGAAGCGGAAGATGGTCGAGTCGAACCTTCGTCTGGTCGTGTCGATCGCCAAGAAGTACCGCAACCAGGGTCTGCCGTTCCTGGATCTGATTCAGGAGGGGACGCTGGGTCTGGTGCGTGCGGCGGAGAAGTTTGATTACCGCAAAGGGTTCAAGTTTTCGACTTATGCGACGTGGTGGATTCGTCAGGCGATCGCGCGGGCGCTGGCCGACAAGGCGCGGACGATCCGGATCCCGGTCCACGTTGTCGAGAAGCTGAACAAGATCGGCCGGGCTGAGCGCAAACTCACGTCTGAGCGTGGTCGTGAGCCGACGGCCGAGGAGATTGCCGAGGCGACGGGGATCGAGCCCGAGGAGGTCGAGCGGATCAAGCGCTCCGCGCAGGCCCCAGTGTCTTTGGAGAAGCCGGTCGGCGATGAGGAGGAATCCGAGTTCGGTCAGTTCATCGCCGACGAACAGGCCGAGTCGCCGTACGATCAGGCGGCTGGCAGCCTCGCCAGCGAGGCCCTAGCACACGCGCTCAGCCGGCTCGAGTATCGCGAGCGGCGGGTACTCGAGCTCCGGTACGGTCTCGGTGGCGAGCATCCGAGGACGCTGGATGAGATTGGGCGAGCGTTCAACGTCACCCGCGAGCGGATACGTCAGATTGAGAATCACTCGCTCATGAAGCTGCGAAAGCTTCGCGAAACCCGAGCCTTGTGCGACAGTCCCGACGCCCTCGAGCGCCGCGCCTCCCGCACCACTGCCCCCATCCCCACGCGCTCGCGGCGATGAGTCTGGCCGACCGCACGGGCTGGCGACGCGACGCCGGCCGGGCGCGCAGTCCTATCCGTTGATATGACCTGGGGCGGCGCGGAGTGAGCGCCGCGAGATCTGCACTACAGATGATTCTGTCCGGCGTAGCAGAGGGTGAGACGTCCGCCGACTTCCGCCGGGTTGAACCCGCGTCTCGTCCAAAGCGGCGACGTGCCGAGCGACTCTGTGAGCCGACCTGGTTCCACGGATCACTGGATTTGTAGGTTCTGATCTTCTTTCATCGAGCCAGTGCTCGGCACCCGTAGAGCGGCGCCCTCGAACTCGGCCGGCGGGGATAACATCGGGGGCCTCGTGCAGAGAGCGGGTGCGCCACACGCGAACGGCGATGAGCTCGGTCTTGAAGCTGTCGACGAATGATTCGGCCAACGCGTCAACGCTCCCGTCACGCGCCGGCCGCGCTGTGCCGTGGGTTGCAACTACGCGCCGTTGATCGACACGCTGCGGTTCTCGAGGACGAGACGGTCTGCCGGTTCATGAGCGCCCGGCCAGGATTAGCGCAATCGTTTCCCATGCTTCTCTGTTTCAGCGGGAGGTGCGCAGTACGACGGTTCGGCTGGTCGTACGAGTCGTACCTTTGGGGCCAAAGGTGGTCACGGTCAAGATGACCTTGTGCAGCTTTCCGGCTCGCTTGAGCGCTTTGCCGTGCGCGCTCAGTTTGATCTTGACGGTTCCGGTCTGGCCCTTGTAGATGAGAAAGCCCGTGTCGCCGAGGAGGGTCGGATCGCTCGGGCGGTGGGACTTGGTGCTGCTGGCTCGACGAAGCTGCGAGGAACCGATGCTGTGGATCTCCAGCACCCCGGCGCAGTTCTCAAGAGCGCCGCAGGCCAGCCGGGCGGTCACGGTGCTGCTCCTGACCGACGCGACTTTCGGGACCTTGGCCGGCCCGTAGCCACCCGAAGGCTGAGTCTTCACGCGTTTGTCACAGCCCGCGTCGGACCCGGCCACTGGAGAGCTGACCCAGCCTCGCTTGACGAGCGAAAAGTCCACCTCGAACGTAACGGTCTCCTTCGGGTCGGCAAACGCGACGTCTCGTGAGACCAGCGCAGTTCGTCCGCGCGCGTCGGTGACGATCAGCGTGGCCGACACTGGGGGTCGGAAGAGCGTGAAGTCCTCATCATACCCCGCGAAGAAGCCAAAGCTAACCAAGTTAGTCGGGCCGACGGTGGTGGTCGGGCCGAAGCTCTGCGTGTAAACGGGATTGGTCGTGACGATGTTCTCGACTGGGTACCCGAGCCCATCGAGGGGACTGGCGCCGTTGAAGATCCAGTGATACTGGGTGATCGGGACGGTTCCACCTGAGGACGAGGATGCGTCGAAGGTCACCTTCTCATCCCGGCACGGTAGGCCTGGATTGACCGTGAAGCCGCCGGCGAGCGGCCCCACGATCCGGGCCGTCGAGGTTGCGCTGGTCGTGCTCCCACCCACGTCGTCGACCGTGGTGGTGACCGTGTAGCTTCCGGGCGCCGCGTAGGTGTGGGTGCCGGCTATATCGAAGCCTCCGCCGGCCGCGCTGGTTATCGAGCCGGCCGCGGTGGTCCCATCGCCCCAATCGATTTGAGCCGAGAACTCGTCCACGGTCGCTGCCGGGTTGGGATCGTCGAAGTGGCCAACGACCGGCGTGAGCGACTGGCCGGACGTGCCCGAGATGTCGTGCGCCGCGCTGGTCAGCGGTGCGTCCTGCACCGTGACCGCGAAATCCCTCGTCTGGTCCTGGTTGAAGCACGTGTAGGTGACGGTCCCGGTCGTGGTGCGCTCGTCGTCGTAGGTGTGCGTGCCCTGCACGCCGGTACCGCCGTCGGACTCCCCAGTTGACGTCGGCGTGCCATCACCCCAATAGATCTCCGCGCTCGACACGTCGCAGCCGACGTCGACCACGGTCCCACTGAAGGACTGTCCCTCCACCGCAGTCACGTCAGCCAGCGCCGCGCTCGGCAGCGCCAGCGCAGCCAGCACTGCGACGCACACCAGGCTGAGACCGAAACGGAAGCCTCGGGGTCCGGCTGCGTCTCCGGAATCACGCCGGTTGGTAAAAGGCCAGGGTTCCATCGCGTGCCTCGATCCTCGTTGACGGGGTCTGCTTCGAACCGATGTCCGGGTCGACACGCGCGCGCATACAACGCTGCGAATCGGACGGGGGGCTCCGGCCCTCACCTTGTGCGCTTCGGCTTAGGGTAATTGCACTTCAACACGCCGACCACGGTGGCGGCATCCGAGCCGTCCTCAGACAACATCGGGCTGAACCGACACCCATCAGCTTGCCGTGGTCGGCGTAATTGATCGCGCCGCCGTTGTGCACTGGGTACGGCGGCAAGTAGTTGCGGGAGTAATGCCTGCCGGATGGGCTGATGAGCCCAACGAAGACCTCGGTGGCGCGGCCGCGAAAGAGGCGTGTAGTGAATGAAAGATTGTGAACGGGATGATGTCGACTTTGAGGCGATAGCCCCGACTGTTGGCATTCGGCAACGAAGAGCCGCCGGGCATCCTGGACGGTCGCGGTGGACGATGCCGTCGGTGCCCCGGCGACCTGCGTGCACCGGTAAGTCACGGTCCCGCCGTAGGTGGCGTCGTCGCCGCAGGGGTGGGACCCCTCCACGCTGTCGCCATCCGCCACCGCAACCCTCG
Source organism: uncultured Solirubrobacterales bacterium (assembly GCA_963818675.1). Taxonomy (GTDB): domain Bacteria; phylum Actinomycetota; class Thermoleophilia; order Solirubrobacterales; family Solirubrobacteraceae; genus Palsa-465. The sequence continues at coordinate 2,187,729 of CAWFTE010000002.1, read as the reverse complement.
GTGACGCCGCCGACAAGCCCGACCACAGCCCGCCCGCACCCAATCGCCAGCCGGCTCGCTCGGCGCATCAGTGCCCACCAGTCCGTCCGCCGACGATGATGATCGTCCGGGTCGTGACAGAGATCTTGCCCCCTGCGCCCACCGATCCGAGCACGAGCGTCACCCTGCCGAGCTTGCGCGCACGGGCCAGCGCCCGGCCGCGGGCGTTCAGGTGCACGAGCACCGAAGCCGTCCCGCCGGCAGAACGAGCCCCAGCGAGATCTGTGGCGCTTAGCGCTCACGGCTCATACCGGCCTTGACCGGGACGCTCGCTGGCCTCAGACGGCTGCCCGAGCGGGCCCATGGCCCGCTCGATGCGATCGATCAACTCAAGCCAGCCGTAGAAGCTGGCCACGCGCGTGCCGTCAGCCGCGAGCCGGCCGCGAACCGTGCCGTCTACCCGCTCGATATCGAGCGCGACATGCACAGGCTCGGAAGCGTCCACGAGCAGAGCTTCGCGCGCCGGAGGGCTCAGCGCATCGGGCGGCACCCTACAGTTTGGCCCTCGGCACCCTATCGTTTGCTGAACGCCTTGGCTCTTCGAGGCACCGACTCAGCGGCGCCGGCCGAGCATCACGGGCTTGTCCGCCGGCCGTTGGCTTCGAGTGCAGTGGCGAGCTCGGACCGGCCGTGGACCCTCTCTCCCGTCGACGGCGATGTCGGGCTCGAGTTGGTCAGGCCAGATCAGAAGCGGGGAACTCCAACTGCAAGTCCCGCTCGGAATCGCGGCGGCGTGGGGGATCGCGGCGGCGATCCCGACCGCGGAGCCGGGACAGGTCGATCACATCCTCGATATCGCGCTGGACGGGCTGCGATACCGAGGCCCGGGCGCCCAGAGGCGCGCGACTACCACGGAAGCGACTGGCAGACTCCGGCCAGCACCTTTGCGTCCAGCGCGCGTGTGCTGTCGTTGAATGCTCCCGCCGCGGCGACGGGGTCGACCGTGATGTTGTCGTCGGAGACGCAGCCGCCGACCGTGCATGCCTTTGCACCGGCTTCTGCTTGAGACAGTGCCCATCGGAGGCAAGCTCGTCGCTGACCTCGATGTTGGCCAGGGTTCCGAGGTTCGCCTGCGAGCTGGGCCTTGAAGTAGGCCTTGTTGTCATCGATCTTACCCGTGGGGTCGATCTCCACGCCGTTGCCCGTGCCGAACCCGCCCTCGACGCAGGCTGAGAGGCCTTTTTTGCGGTCGAGCGTCCACTTGAAGCCGACGCACACGCCCTCGCACAGCGTGGCACCCGCGCTGACCAGCCCGAGGGGATCGAACTGCTGGATCGGGTCGCCGGCCGCATAGGCGAAGAGATTCGCGGCTCCGCCGCCAAGCAGGAGCGGATCACGCGTGGTGAAGCGACCGGTGGCGGGGTCATAGTCGCGCAGGCCCATGTGCACCAGCCCGGTGAGGGCGTCGGGGATGCCGCCGGCGTAACCGACGGGTAGGACGAGAGCTGGGTCGCTGTCGGATGTGACCTCGCCGTACGCGCTGTAATTGACGCTCTTTACGACGGCGCCCGTAGCGTCGGTGAACACGCGTGCGCTGCCCGACTGATCGGTGGAGACATAGAGCCGTGTGCTCCCCCGGAGCAGCGAGAAGACGGTGCCGGCGTCGGTGTAGTCGAGCGTGTCGAGCGTGCCGTCGGGCTCGATCGCAGCGGTGAGCTGTAGCTGCTGGGCGGGGTTGCCGTAGAGGTATCGCCACGTCTGCCCGTTGGCGGTCCGGGCGATGAGCCGACCGAAGCCGTCGTAGGAGTAAGACGCCGTCTGGCCTCCGACGGTCGCCGACGTCAGTTCACCCCGCGCGCTATAGACGAATGTGTCGGCGCCCCGGGTTGTGAGCTGGCCGTCCGCGTTGACGCCGTACGGCGTCGTGCCGTCGGCGGTGATCCGGTCGGCGCTGTCGAAGGTGGCGGTCTGAGCCGGGCCGGCGCCGATCGTTCGGCTGACCAGGTTGCCATCGGCGTCATACGAGTAGGTCTCCATCACCGACCCGTCGCGCCTGACCTCGATCAGGCGCCCGTCGGGGTCGTATGCGTAGTCGTAAGTGTGGGAGACCGACCCCTCGGTCTCGATCTTCTGGGTGATCTGCCCGGTCGCGCCGCGGGTGAGCTGCATTCGGTACGCATCGATGCCATTGACCACGTCGCTGCGGTCGGCCACCCGGCCGGAGCGGTCCCATGATTGCGTGACGGCTTCGGGGCCACCGGAGATCCCCGTCAGGCCGCCCTCCGGGCCGTTGCGCGCGAGCGTGAACGGGCCGAGACCGGTCACCAGCCCGTCGGCATCGCGGGTCACGTCGGTGGTACCGAGTCGGCGCCACTGGTGAGCACCGAGCGCGATAGGTCGAAGCGGTCGTCGTAGGTCAACGCGTAGTCACCGGTCGAGGCGCCGGTCCAAGCCTCCGAGGTGAGCAGGTCACCGTCGTAGCCCAGGGCCAGCGACGACGAGGGGCCGCTGTCGGGAGTCCGGGTCAGCGCTGTCGGCTGGGTCGTGGTCCCGAGGTAGCCGACGCTGACGCTGGCGCCGGGATATGTGATCGATGTGACGCGCTCGCCGCTATCACGAGTCTGGTGCTCAACTCGCCCCGACGGGAACGTGGTCGACGTGCGCAGCCCGTCGGCATCGAGCGCCTCCACGTAGCCAGGGTCCGCCGCCGGGCGGCACAAAGCCGACGTCACGACCGGCCGGCGTCCAGAGGACGCGTTGTACGCCGCCGCGGGGAAGCGTGAGCGAGGTCAGATGGCCGAGCCCGTCGTGCGTGTAGGTGTAGACCTCGCCGCCGGGGACAGTGATGGTGGCCACCCGACCCGGCTGCGTCGTAGGTGTACGACGTCGTCTGGCCTGACGCATCGGTGAGCGATGTGGGCCGGTTTTCGGCGTCGTAGACGTAGGCGGCGTGCTCGCTTCCCTGCGCGGTCGCGGTCAGGAGCCCGCGGTCGTTATAGGTGAACGATCGCGGATCAAGCGCCGGGTCGTCGAGCGCGCTCGTTGTCCGCAGCTTCGAGTCGATCGTGTCCACACTTTGGCGGCCGGCGGCGCTGACCGACGTGATCGTGTGCGAGGCCGCGTCGTAGGTCTGCGTCGACGTCGCGCCATCGGTGGCAAGCGACTGCGTCCAGGTGGCGACGCTGAACGGATCGGTCGAATCGTTCAGCGTGACCGTGCGCGACGTGGCGGCGGTGAGCGTCAGCCCCGAGGGCTCCCGCACGCTGGCCGTCTGGTTGTACGGTGCGAGCAGGCCGAAGCGCGGATCGGCGCCCGGCGCCACGGTCGTGACGCGCCCGTTCGGCAGGGAGCCCGTGTCGGTGCCGTCGGGTGCGATGGTCGAGCTGGTGACTCCGCCGGCCTCGTCGGTCCGCGTGTTGAGCCAGCTCCCGTCGGCCTGTTGGCCGTTGAGATAGGTGACCTGATGAGCCAGCGGCGTCGTCAGCTGCGTCTGCTCGTTCTCGCCGGCGGCGGCGCCCGCCACGGCCGTGGACTCACCGTCGGGGTTGAGATCTTGCGTCAGTAACCCCTTGCTGTCGTAGGCGAACTCGTGAAGGCCGCCGGCCGCGTCGGTCTCCTGTGTCAACAGACCGCCCGAGGCATAGCGGAAGGTTGTCTGCAGGCCACCTGGGGCAGCGAGTGCGGCCAGGTTGCCATCCGCGTCGAGCGTCACCGCGGTCCGCTCCCCCGTTGGCGCGACGATCGCGCTCGGAGTGCCGTCGGCCCCACGCTCGATTGTCGTCGTCTGGCCATCCCGGTCGGTGATCGAGGCCAGTAGTCCCGCACTGTCGTAGCCGAAGCTCAGCAGCGTCGTGCCAGTGATCGCATCGACCGTGGCGGTGTGGCGCCCGGACGGATCGAAGCGGTACACCTGCGAACCGTCAGCCGAGGGCACCGAATAGCCCGTGAGCGAGAACCCGGGGAGCCCCGGACGGACGCTGCGCAATCCGTCTCTCATGCTCACGTAGAGCGTCCCGTCCGGTCCCTGCGCGAAGCTATCGACCACCCCGAGGTAGACGCTCAGCGGCGAAACGCCCGAACTGCGGTTGACGCTGTCGGTCGTCGAGCCGGCCACCGCAACCAGGTCACCCCCGACGTCGACGCTCCAAATCTGGTTGTCGGCGGTGAAGAGCAGCCGGCCATCGTGGGTCACCGAGAGCGCGGTTTCCCCGAGGTCCAGGTTGGCATTCGCGGCGGCCTCGCCGGTGAAGCAGCAGTTGGACCGACACTGTCCTCGCCACCGACGACCGGACGAAGCTCACCGCTGGGCATCAGCTCGAGGATGCGCGGGTGATGGCCACATAGACCGACCCGTCGGCTCCGGCCGCGACGGCTAGCAGCTGGACGAGGCCCGCGCTGTCGCCGATCAACGTGTTGACCTTTCCGTCTGGCACCGATTCTGATGAGGTGCGCGTAAGGCGAGCCCTGCTCGAGGATATAGACCGACCCGTCCGGCCCCGCGGCCATCTGCTCGGGATTGTCGAGCACGACCTGGCTCGCCGCTAGTCCATCGCCGTCGCCGGGAGTGGGAGACTGGGCGGCCAGGGGATCACCCGCCGTCACCTGGGTGACGGTCCCGTCGGGCGCGATCCGGAACAACGGACCATTGCCGCTCCCCGAGTCCCAGGTGGCGAGGGCGTATGCGCCGCCGCCCGGCGCGCTCGCCAGCAAGACCGTGCTCAGATTGACGGGCGCCGGCGGGGCCGGGAGGGTCGCGACATCGCTCACCGTCCCATCGGAGGCGATCCGGCGAATCTGGATCGGCGTGCGCGAGCCGTCGGCGTTGGTCTCCTGGTCTGCGAACCACACCGCGCCATCCGGCTGCGGCGCGACGCCGAACACTGCGAGATGGGCGGGGTAGGCAACTGCCGTGTTGCGGTCGAGGAGCAGATCCGAGACGTCGGTCACCGGGGCGATGAGGCTGTCGCCGTCGCCGAGTTGGACGCTCTGGCCGTTCGGATCGAAGGCATGATGGACATCGAAGGTCCAACCGCCGAGCCCGGCCGGCGGTAGCGCCGGAGCGCCGACTGAGAAGGGAAGCCGTTCGGTGACCCGGAAACCCCCACGCGCTGACATGCTCCAGGAGGTTACCGGCGCCAAATCGGTCGAACGCCGACGTGTCGAAGACGCCGGCGGCGTCTTATAGTCGGCCGGGTAGACGTAGGTGATCGTGGCAACGCCGTCCTGGCGGCCCGCCACCGAGCGGCCATAGCCGTCCTTCCCGTCCCAGGTGAACTCATAGGTCTGGTTCGGCGCGGCAGGGAAGTCGGGGGGATTGAAGCGGCGTCCGGCGACGTCGATCTCCAATTCGACGTGACCCAGCGATGCCGGCACCGTGGCACCTGTGAGTTGGATCTCGATCGTGCGCGACTGCCGGGCCACCGCTCGCCCGCTGGAGTAGTGCAGGCTGTACGGGGTTCCGGTGACCGGGACGTCCTCGTCCAGGGAGCGATCCGCGCACTCGATCTGGGAGCCGTGGTCGTCGCGGCACCGAGGATGGGGATCGTTCGGGTTGGCCGGCGGCGGCGGTTTCGGAGCGGGTGCGTTGGGCGGCGTCGCATCGGGTGGGGGTTCGAAGGGCCAGTTGATGTCGAAATCCGAGAAATGAGCCAGCTCGGTTCGCCACAGCTCGGTGCCCGCCGGGTAGAGGCCGGCGAGTGCGATCCGCTCAGCGGACGTGATCCCGAGCGCGTCGAGCTTCGCCCCGGTGTCGGCCACACCGTCCCCGTCGACATCCAGATCGGCGCCCTGGGCATCGGAGCCGAGGACCTTGATCACGATGCCGTTGGCCTCCGGGATCCAGGCGGACTTCGTCTGGTCGTAGGAGCCGACCGGCACCGGGCTTCCGACCGGGAAGCCGAGGAAGTTGTCGGTGTAGGAGATCACCGGCTTGTCGAAGGTCACCGCAGTCGCGTGCGCGTCGACCGCCTCATCGAGCGAGTAGTCCGCCGCGTACGTGTAGCCGGAGCTTGCCGGCAGGTCTCCGGGCATCGCCTCAGGCCCCAGGTCACCGACGGTGAACTCGGTCGCGCGGACGTGGTAGCTGGCGGGGCTCTGCGTGCTGCCGTCGGGCAGGTGGAGCGTGGCATGGGTCCCGGGCATGAACAGCAGGGTGGCGCGCCGCGAGCCACTCGCATCGGACATCGTGCTTCCGCGCGCGGCCTGTGGTGCCGTCGCGGCGCTGTCGATCGTCGCCACGTTTGGATCGAAGGACTCGACGACGACGTCGGGCACCATCTCGTAGTCGCGCACCGGCGGATCGACGTGGCGCTGCACCGGCAGGAAGCCGGCTCGCGTGTAGTCCAGGACGACCGGTGTTCCCGCATTGATGGCGAGGTCATACTCGCCGTCGGCGCGGCTGATCGTCTGCCCGAACTCGGGATGGTCCTGAACGGTGATCGTGACGCTCGGCAGGGGGCGACCGTCGGTCGCGAGCACGCGACCACGCAACACCGCGACGCGGGCAGCGCTGATCGTGCCGTCCGCGACGCCGGTCTGTACCGGATTGGCGCCGGTGTACAGGAACGCCGTCGCCGTCGCCATTGCTTCGACGGCGCTCGACGAGGCCGGCGCCGCGGGCGCTGCCGGAGGGGGCGGAACGGCCTCGTTGGCGCCCGGCGCGCCGGGTGTTGGGAGCGTGGGGTCGGGGGTGGTCGTAGGGGGCGGCCCCGGGGGGTTCTGGATGGTTGGCGGGGGAGAAGTCGTCGTTGACGTTGGCCCCCCGGTCTGCCCGATCCCCGTGGGGCCGGGAACATTCGGCTTAGCGATCGTGACCGTCCCGGCCCCGGTGCAGCGGTGCGCCCGGGTGCGCTGCTTCACTCTGTCCAGCACGTCGAGGCATACGTCAAGCGTGTACTTACCAGGAGGCGCGAGCACGGGGAGGCGCGCCGAGAACGTCACACGCTTACTCTGGTGCGCCCTTAGCCTGGGGACGCCAAAGCGCGCGAGCTGAACCATCGCTTGGTGGCCCCGCGACCACGCCAAAGCCGCGACCGACCGTCCCGCCGGGGCTGAGCCGACGTTTGCGGCGAGGACTGACCCGGTCAGGCGATAGCCCGTTAGCGCGACCCGGACGCCACGGGGGACGAGCTGGGGGAGCGGTCGTGCCACGCTATGGCGCGGGGTCACAGAAGCACGCGACTGTCGAGCCGACTGGTAACCGGACGCGCTCGCCGACCCACCCGCCAACAGAATCGCTCCGATAGCAACAAGCAGCAGCTTGGAACGGCTACGCATGGGCTTGGTCAAGGCTAGGGACAGAGAGCGCCGGGGTGGATCGTCGGAGTTCCGTTGCCGCGGACTGCCTCGATCGACCGGCCTGGGCGCACACGTTCAACACCCCAACCGCGCCCACGCGCCATTGCCCGGGTCCGGTCGTTTACACATCGACTACCGGGCCCGGGGCTTGCGCCCGAGTCTCTGCCCAAGGCCGTCGTGCCCGCGGAGGCCTAACGAGGGTCGTCGCGGTCGGGTCGGCGGCGGCGCCCGGGACCGGGGTCCGGCTGATCGTCAGCGCGCTGCCTCGCCGAAGCGCATGCAAGAACCTGACCGCGCGCGTGCCGTGAGTGGCGAGCCGTCCGGTAATCGTGCCGTCTACCCGCTCGATATCGAGGGCGAGGGCGACATGCACAGGCTCGGAAGCGTCCACGAGCAGAGCTTCGCGCGCCGGTGGGCTCAGCGCATCGGGCGGCACCCTACAGTTTGGCCGTCGGCACCCTATCGTTTGCTGAACGCGTTGGCGCTCGGGGCACCGACTCAGCGGCGGCGGCCGAGCATCACGGGCTTGTCCGCCGGCCGTTGGCTCCAAGGGCGATGGCGAGCTCGGAGCGGCTGTGGATCGCGAGCTTCGCGTACGCGTGTGATAACTGCGCCTCGACTGTCTTGGCCGACACGAACAGCGCCTGGGCGATCTCACGATTGGTGAGCCCGCCGACCGCCATCCGGGCGGTGCGCAACTCGGCCGGGGTGAGCGCAGCCGGCCCGCTCAACGCGTCCCGACGCGGGCGGGCCCCTGTCGCGACGAGCTCAGCGCGGGCTTGGTCCATGAGGGCGTCCGCGCCACAGCGCTGAGCGATATGGAGTCCGTGCGAGAGCGCCTCGCGGGCATCCTCAGGCTGACCGCGGGCGCGTAGCCCGATGCCGAGATTGACCAGGGCCCGGCGCGTGCTCCAGCCGGGCCGGGCTGCGCTCCAGGAGTTGCGTGGCCTGACGCAGGCGCGTTAGCCCCTCCGGTCCCGAATCGAGCCGCCCGCACGCCGACAGAGCGATCCCGTGACGTCGTGGCGCGCCGAACATGACCGCGGCTGAAAGCTCACGCGAGGCGAGTGCCCGGGCTTCGTCCTCGCGCCCTAAATCGGCAAGCGCGAGCGCGGCGCTCGGCACCCAATCGACGAGCACGCTCAGCTGCAGCCCGCCCGCGGCCATCCGCCGATCAGCGTCGAGCATGTCGGCCACGCCAGCTTCAATCTCGCCTCGGGCCACCCTCACACGCCCGCGCTGCGCAAGCACGATCACCCCTTGCCACAACGCCAACTGCGCCTCCGGGATCTCCGCCAGTTCAATTAGCTCGAAAGCCTCCTCAACCCGGCCGCGTCCGAGCAGCACCTCGATCAAGAACATCACCGCGAACAGACCGACGCCGAGCTCCACGCCGAGCTCATGTGCGCGTCGCAGGTGATCCTCGGCGAGCGCCAGCTCGCCCGCCCGGGAGGCCGTATCGCCGCGCCAAACCGACATCGCCATGAACATCGGCGCAGCCCCACGACGCTGCGCCCACGCGATCCCAGCGTCCTGCGCCTCGGCGGCCTCATCGAGCTGATCGGTCAAGTACAGCCCAGAAGTTGCGGCCCCATAAGCCGCTCCGCGCTCCACCAGCGACTGCATCGCTTAGCGCCAGTCTCGCGAGTCCAGCGACCTCAAGCGCCGGTACGCCGGCGACCGCCCCCACCAGCGATAGCGAGGCCAACATCACCGGGATCGTGGATCTCGCCCCGCTTCGCGCGCGCGAAATGCCCAACCGCCCGCTCAAGCATCCGCTTCGACGCCGTGAGATCCTCGACGCCGCCCCCGATCAGCACCGCCTCGCTGCTCTCGACCAGAGCGGGATCGAGATCCTCCTCGCGCTCAAGGACTCCCTCCAGCAGCGACGCAGCTTCGCCGAACCTCGTGGCCGTGCTCAGTCCCCACGCGAGCTCAAGCGCAATCTCGGCTCGCTGCCGCAGATCGCCCGCGAGCTCAAGAGCTTCGCGCAGCGCCGCGAAGTCGTGCTCGGCCGGCAACAGCGCCTCGGCGCGCCCCAGCTCCAGCAGGACCTCGAACCGAATCTCGGACGCGGGCGGCTCGTCTACCGCGCGCCGCAAATAGGAGACGGCCGCCTCGGGCGCACCCTGAACAAGCGCCTCGATCGCGGCCCGACGCAGGGTGCCGACGACCCAGGCCTTCCCGTAAGGCTCGGCAAAGAGCAGATGCGCTGCCACGCGAGCCGCCGGCGCTCCCTCGGCGACGAGCTGGCTGGCCGCCTCGGAATGCAGTGCCGCGCGCCGCGAAGCGGCCATCTGCGCCGCCAACCGCTTCGCGAACGATCGGATGCGAGAACGACAACGCCGAGTCGCTGTCCAGCAAATCGGCGGCGCGCAGGGCATCCGCCGCCACCGCGGCCTGCCCAGGCTCCAGACCGGCCAGCCGCGCCGCATGACGGAGCGGCGAGCCGGGCGCCAGCACCGCCAGGGCCTGCGTCAAGCGCTCACACTCCGACCCCAACCGCCCCACGCGAACCAGCACGCTGCTCCTCACCGCACCCGCGCCCAAGCTCCGCACGCTCCGAGCCAACGCGCCCGCAGCGCGACCGGGCTCGGCTGCCAGCGCCGCGGCCATCGCACGTACATAGAACGGGTTGCCACCCGTGGCGTCGTAACACGATCGACATAGCTGCGCATCCGCGCGGGCACCGAGCTCCCCGCGAACCAGCAGCCCGACCGCCGCCTCGCTCAGCGGCCCAGGCCGCAATACGCCCGCGGCGAACTCCGCCAGCCCCGCAACCATGTCAGCCGAACCGCCCGGCTCACCACGGCGCATCCCGACCGCCAACAGCACCGGTAACGACTCCACGCGCCGCGCCAGATAGGCCACGAAGCGAGCCGACGCAGCATCAAGCCACTGCCCATCATCGACCACCAGCAACAAGGGACCGCGATCGGCAAGGTTCGCCACAAGCCAATACAAACCATGCAGCACCCCCGCCGGGCGTTCGCGATCGACCCGCTCACCCCCACCAAGCTCGAACACCGACGCGGCCAGCCCCGCCGCCCCCTCGAATAACTCCGATCCGCCCGCCTGGACCGCCGACCAAAGCAACTCCCGCGCCCCCGCGAACGACTCCTGCATCACCAACTCATCACCCCGACCCCCCAGAACCACCATCCCGCGCCGGCGAGCGCCCGCCGCGCACGCATCCAAAAGTCGGGTCTTGCCAATCCCCGCCGGCCCCTCCACCAACACCAAACCGCCCTCGCCCCGACCTACCGCATCAAGAAGCCCAGCCAAGACCCCCAGCTCCACAGCACGCTCCAACAACTCTCCGTCGCCCCCCAGATCACTAACCATTCCGGCCCGACCCTACACCCGCACGTAACCGATATGGCGAAAGCCTCGGCGTGAAGTAGCTCGAAGCCGCCCGCTTGATCAAGAGCCGCCGCCGACGCCAGTATCCGGCGACCATGCAACGACGAACAGGATCGGACCGGGGTCTGAGTGTCGATGGCCACGAGATTCTCTCCCCATCGGGGGCCATCGGAACTCCCCACGGGCCGCCGGCTAACAGGTAGCGGCAGCCTTTCGGGCGCGGCTTTGGCGGGCGGTGACCGTGCGGCCGGAGCGCGCACGCGGCGGATATCAGCGTGACCGTCTCCCGGCGCGTGGTCGCCGTTCCCTTCGTTGGCGTGAAGCGAAGGGTCAGATGGAGTGTCAGCTTGAGGTGGTGGCGCAGCGTGGCCGCCGCGGACGGGCTGAGCTTGAGCCTGATCGTCCGCGGTCCGCCGTGCGTGACGCGGACGCGCACCGGGCTGATCGCCGGCGCCGCCTTGCGGCCGTGGGCCGCCGCGGAAGCGACGTCGAGGGCCGGCTTGCCCGCGGCCGCGGCGGCGATGCTCAGGGCTCCAGCGCCCGGCGCGACGAGGGATATCGATCCGCTGCCCGCGACGGTGACGGCCAACGGAACGTCGGGCTGGATCGTGTACGAGGCGTGGCAGGTCAACCGTCGCTGATCGTCGGGCCCGCGCACCGCGTCGGGCGGTTTCTCCGTGTATCCGCCCTCGAGAAGCCCGAGAAAGGTCTCACCGTAGTCGCAGTTCACATTCGAGTCCGCCGGACCCTCGGCCTGGGCGCTGGCATTGAAAGGGCAGGGGAAGTAGACGCCGAAACGCTCAGGAGCAACGCCTTGTCCGATGCCGAGTCGCAATCCCCATAGTCGTTGGCATGCGACCCGGTCTGAGATCCGTCGGGGGCCAACAAATCGGTGACTCCAATGGCGGTCCACGCGGCGCGCTGGTCGGCGTCCACGACGGTCGCATTCAGAGCGAGCGTGCAGCGCGCGCCCGCGGGACAGGCAAAGGGCACGAGGAAACACTCGAGCGAGTGGCTGGGGGGATCCCACGGCATCATGATCGTGCAACTCCCATGGCGGGTTGTCGGACCGAGGGTGAAGGTCCGTGATGCCGGGTTGGGGTCCCGCGCCCCCGAGGGAGCGACCGAGCGGACGTAGAAGGTGTGGGCGCCGTTGGCCAGCGTGTACGTGGTGAACGGCGTCGTGCACGCCGTATACGCCGCGTGATCGAACCGGCATTCGAACGTCGCGTGGGCGATGGTGGAGGTGAACGTGAACGTCGGCGCGGCCGACGTGAGCCCGCTCGGGCCCGAGGTGATCATGGTCAGGAACGAGAATCCGGGCGGATGAAACACGCCACCCGGCGGCGGGCTGGGCGGGGGCGGGCGGCTGCCCGCGGGCGCGGGCGCGGCCTCGTAGGCGCCGATGTCGCAGCGCGCGCCCTGTGGCCGCGCCACGCCGCGCTGATCGGTGGCGGGACAGCCGGCGTTGCTTCCCCGGTCCACGGCCGGGCTGCCGGAGAGCAAAGCCCGGGTCAGGGTGGGGCCGCCGTTGTCGGCCAGAGCGCCGATCTGTGGATTGGTGCTCGGCAGATCGGCTCAGACCACGGCGCTGGTCCTCAACGCGCTGGGGACCGCCACCCAGCAACGCGGGCACCGCGACGGGCTGATCATCCATTCCGATCGCGGAACGCAGTTCACCTCGTGGGCGTTCAGCGACCGGGTCCGGACGGCGGGAATCGCCCCGTCGATGGGAGCCGTCGGCACGGCCGCTGACAACGCCATGATGGGGAGCTTCAGGGGCCGCATGCAGGTCGAGCTGCTCAACCGACGTCGCTGGAAGACCCGGATCGAGCTCGCCAACGCGATCCACGACTACCTCGTGTTCCACAACACCCGGCGCCGGCACGCCGCGTTGGGGATGCGCACCCCTCCGAAATCGAAGCCGCGTGGGCTGCTGGCGACGATGGCGCTGTTGCCCGAGCGAGGATCGCTAAGACCGCTCCAACGGCGCTGGTTGACGAAGGCGCTGCCGCTGGTCTCTCCGCTCTGCGGACAGAACCAATCGACCACGCCCATCAACATCAACTACTCAACAACGAGCAAGCCGCGTGAACCTCAGAAACGCGACTCAACGAAAACCGGGGCGGATCCGGAACCTCCAAGAAATCCGGGACGGTACATGCGGCCTAGCTGAACATGGTCGAGATCTGGCTCTCGATCCTGACCAAGCGACACGTCCGCCGAGCCGCTACCACGACGTCCCCGAACTGATTGCAGCTTTTCAACCATTTCATCGATGGCTACAACGAACGCGCCCAACCGTTCGTCTGGACCAAGACCGCCGAGCACGTCCTCGCCAAGGCCACCAAAGATCAATCCACTTCAGGAACGCAGCACTAGCGCCTCCGCTAACGCCGCGCGGATCAGCCGCTCGTCGTCGACCAGCACGACGGTGATCGGTGACCGCAACGCCCCGGACGGCCTTGCTCGGTTGGCGTCTGACTCATCACCGTCAAGCTCCGGCAGACGCAATCTACCAACCCGACGCGCCGTGGACCGGTGGACCTGTCAGCGGCGATTAGTTAGATCGAACCCCCGTAGAGGTCCGAGAAGCTCCATCGAACCATTGACATGGCCGCCACCACACCATACCCTCGAGCTGGAGTTGCCTCGGCTCGGGGCTACCTCCGGCTAATGAGGATCGAGGGGCTGGTCGATGGCAGAGTTGCTCGCGCGTGACGGTATCGGACGGGCTTGGCGAGTGGCGGCCTTGTTAGCCGGGCCCCTGATCGTGCTGCTCGGCATCCTCGCTGTGCCGGCGCTGGCGAACCCGAGCCCCTACCTCTCCGGCGACGAGGCGTTGGTCGCGCATTATCTCCACGTGGAGAGCCAGCTGCTGGGCGTGACTCCGAACTTCTCGGTCAGCGTGACGGAGAACACCCGACCCGGGTACGCCGCCCTGACGGACCTCAGCGACGCAGGCGGACAGCGGGTCGGGGCGGAGACGCGTTGCGAAATCGAGATCGAAAGGGCCGCGCACACCAGCGGCCAGGTGCCGGAGACCGCTGCGCACGAGGCCTTTCACTGCCTAGCGGGGCAGCTGTCCGGCACGCTTGCGAACTTCGAAAGCCACGGCAACTGGTTGATCGAAGGCTCGGCTGGATGGGTCGAGTCGGCGCTGATCGCTCACGATCGCAGCGCTCAGGGGTATTGGATGGACTACCTCCTCTCGCCGACCACGCCGCTGTTTGACCGCATGGGCCTCCGTGATCCTCCCTACTGGGCCTACTCAGCGATCGGATTCTTCGGGCATCTGGCGGCCAGCGGGATCTCGCCGTGGCAGGTGTTCGGGAGGATGTTCCTGGCGACCAGCGGGCCTGCGGCATATGGGGCATCGGGGGCGGACAGCGACCGCTTCCTGAGCACGGAGGCCGCGGCCTTCTTTGACGCTCCTCAGGTGGGAAGCGCGTGGACGACCGGCAACCAGGGCAGCGCGATCGCCAACGGCAACGTCCCGGTACACCGGCCCAAGCCACAGTGGCCAAAGGTGTCGGTCGCTCTCAGCGCTACGAAATCCATCGTGGTCAAGCCGTACACCGATCGACCACTGACCTTGGTGATGAAGGCGCCCGTACTCACAGTGAGCGCTGGCGCACCAAACCGCCCATACGCACAGGTCCGCGTGGGCTCGACGAAAGGCCCCCACCTCGATACCGTTGTGACGGGCTCCCGTCCCCTGATCCTCTGCAAGACGCAGCAGGCTTGTGCGTCGTGCCCCGGCGCCAAAAAGTTTAAGGGCGGAGATCTCGCGATCGCCGGCGGCCCAACGGGCGAGACCGTCAAGCTCGTCGGGGACTGCCTCTTGCCGCCGCGGAGCTGCGCCGGGCTGCTGCCGTTAAGCACCTTCCCGAGCGTCGGCGGTGAGGAACCGGCGTACCCCCCCGGTTCCAGCATGGGCGGGGTCGACATTGGCGGGTACGGCGTGGTGACGGAGGGGGCTTATGGGTTCGGTAGCTCAAGCTCGGAATGCTCCGTCACGCAGATTCCACCTGCCGACTCGTCCCAGACCAACCCGCCGGGCACAACCGGCTTCACCCTGTTGATTTCATGGGCGACCACCAAACGGGCGAAGAATTACTACGGCAACGGAACCGGGACTCCCACGCTGTTCTCCGACCCAACCAACCCATTCATGCTGTCACCGTTTACGCGCTTGGCGATCGGGGACGCGGCCGTCACGTACACCTTCCGGAACGCTGACCAGGGCGACAGCGGCAGCGTGTCTACCGGGGTGGGGGGAAGTGTCCGCGTCGCGAACGATACGTACTTCTTCTCGTGCATTAGCGCTGGTGACGTGTGCCCAGACGCATCGAGCGTCCTATCGCAGGTCGCGAACGAGCTTCGCTGAGATCGACGTGGACTTCGATGCAGTTGAGCTAGATCTTGGCGGATCTGGGCATCTACTGGGCGGAGGTGAGGAGGTCGTCTAATCTTGTAGTCTGGACTCGCCCTCGAGCAGCCGCGGCAGCTGCGCGCGGGAGCTGCTCCCCAGCTTGCGGTAGGCATAGGTCAGGTGCATCTCGACCGTCTTGATCGTGACGAGCAGCGCCTCGGCGACCTGCTGGTTGCTCAGGCCCGTGGCAGCGAGGCGGGCGACGCGTAGCTCCCCGGTGGTCAAGGCTGCCTCCGGTCAGCCATGGACTGCGGGGCCGGCCGGCGGCGGCGTGCAGCTCGTCGCCGGCGAGCTCGATCAGCCTCGCCGTGGGTTCCGCTGACGGCGGCATGTCGCCCGTGGGGGAGTCCGCGAACAGCACCGGCTGGACGATCCTGAAACCTCCAGCGGCAAGGGTAATCAGCGGCGCCCTGAGCAGCGTGTCGTGCCCCGCCGGCGGCGGCTGTACCGCCGTCGGGTCTTACACGGACGGCGCAGGCGATGACTCACCCTGGCTGAGCGCTGGAACGGCGCAAGCTGGTCGATCCAGAAGCCGCCAAACCCACACGCGCGGAGCGCCCCGGCCGACACGCTCAGCAGCGTGTCGCTCCGTGCCGGTCATCGGGACTTCGACTTCACCAGATTGCACTGAATTTGCGACGTTCGGGGTTGCGGTCGTCAGTTCCGCGACGCGCGGGTTGCCTCGCCTATCGCGCGCAGCCCCATCTTCGTCCTTCCAGGGTGCGGAGTTGGCGGCACGGGTGCGCAACTTCCCTTGTCTCGTGAGCGGTAGTGCGACCGCTGGGACGACGACTGCTGCTCTCGTGCTTGCAACTTTGGCCTGGCCAGCAGTTGGCTCGCCCGGCCGGGCGTCGAGCGACGGCTGGCGTCGTGCGCGCTATCCGCGCGGAGCAGGGCAGGGACGAGGGCGGCCGACATGCTCGTCGCGCTGCAAGCAGGTGCAGGCCGGCTGTCCGTGACCGTGCTGGCACGCGTGGAGGCCCGCGGTCGGCGCATCCCCCTCCGCACGGAAGGTCCGACGCACTGATTAATGGGAGGCTTGGCGGCGCTCCGCGAGACGCACCGCGATCAGCTTCTCCACGACTGACTTCGGTAGCGGACGGTCGACGGGGAAGTGCAGAGAACTCTTGGTCATCGTGTAGCCCTTGAGCTCATCCGCGAGCTGCGCCAGGACCGAGCCGCTGAATGGCAGGTAGCTCAGGTGATCCTTGAACGCTGCAAAGCCAGCGACGATCTTGCCGCTAACGCGGAAGGCGGGAACGCGGTACGAGATCACCTGCTCAGCGTCCGGGACGATCTCGAGGATCGTGCGGCGAAGTGTCTGAAGCGTGCTGCGCTTCGGCTCATCGAGACCCCGCAGGTACTCGTCAACCTCTTCGGCGGACACGAGCCGCAGTCTACGAACGATGGCCGGGTGAGGGGCGTGCTTCGCTGCCGAGCACAAGTGTCTTGCCTATGCCCGAGCGGCACCCCCATTGCGCGATAGGCGCGTCCTCTTGTGGGCGCCGGTTGAATACTGGGCCACCTGCGCCGGCTGAAAACTAGGCCACTTGGCGTGGGGTCGGCCGCCGGCTGTCGCCGGCGATCGGTGACCGACGGCCGCTGAATGCCGAGAGACGCGGTGGCGGCGGGACCAGCGCAGGCCGCTTCGGCCCGCGGGATCCCCGCTACGGCTACCTCACGCGGTCGCACGACTAGTAACGGCCTCGAGCGAGCATCGGAGCCCGGTTGTGCGAAGCGCTGCCGCCGTGCAACGCATTTCGGTGTCGCGGGCGGTGAGCCCCCGGGGTTCAGTGCTTCTGGCCGGAGGCTCGTGGCATCCACCGAGCAGCAGCGCGTGCGGATCGAGTCGGCGATAATTCCGAGTCCGCGGGTCGGAATGTGGTAGGCTCGTTGGTGCCGCTCAGCGAGCCTCTAGCCCTTCTCGCTTTCCGGGCGACGTCTTCAGTCAGAGGGGCAGAGGCGGTTGGCCATGGCCACCGCAACAAGGAAGTCTCGCGCCGCTGGTCAGCTCGCGCGCCGTCCCCGTAAAGGGGTGCCGGAGTCGATCCGGTTCGTGATCTTCGAGGACAACGGCGGCGCCCATCGCTGGAGGCTTGTCGCCGGCGAAGGCGAGACCCTCGCGCAGCCGGGGAGCTTCGCGTCCTATGACAGCGCGGAGCAAGCCGCGCGTCGCGTCCGCGACGGGGCCGCCTCGGCGCGCCTCGATCGCCGCGCCAGCGAGGTCCGTCCGGTCGATCTCTCCGCTCGCCGCGACGCCCGGAGCGATGAGTTGGACGCGGAGCGTTGGTTGGATGAGGGCGGCAGCCTCAGCAGCGAGGCGGTGGCGCGACGGTGATCCGCCCCACCTGAGCCGGATACCTCGGCACGCCGACCCGATCCACCGAGGAGCTATAGCTGCCCCGAGTGTGAGCGAGCTCGCCGAGTACCTCGAGCTGAGCGTCGAGGAGGTACTCGACGCGCTGGAGACGGCGGCTTCGCACCATTCCATATCGCTCGAGGCTCCACAGGGGGATGCCGACGGGGAGCCGGCGAGCCTTGCCGAGTCGATCGGCCGCTACGATGAACGATTCGAGCTCGTCGACGCGAGCGTCACGGTCGGCTCGGCGGCCGAACAGCTCACTACGCGCGAACGGCACGTCCTCGCTCTTCGCTTTCAGAAGGACATGACGCAGATGCAGATCGGCGCTGAGATCGGCGTCTCGCAGATGCAGGTCTCGCGGATCTTGCGGGCGGCGCTCGCCCGCCTTCGCGAAATCACGCAGAACGATGACGAGCCACCCACCCCGACCAGCTCGCGACCGCGGACGCACGGGCTCCAGCGTCGCGGCCACGGCGACGGCGGCTGATCCCCATACCCGGGCGCGTTGATTGCTCGAAGTCATGGCGTCGGCGCCTGGGACGTGGTGACAGGCGAACTTGACCTCGCAACAGCCACCCCCCCGATCCCCGACGCAGCGGTCGCGGCAGGCCGGCTGCGAGCATCGCCGGTTGTGCGAAGCGCCGAAAGGGAGTAGCTTCGATACGGCAGCGGACCCTATGGGCAGGCCTTCAGCCCCGCGCCTGAAAGCCACCGAAGCGCGATGGCGCTGAGGCGCGGAGCGCGAGGCAAACGATCGAGACCCGCAGTCAGCCGCTGAATCGCCCGTCTGTGGTCTCGTTCCCCTCTGTCCTCTCGCGCGACACGGCACCAGAGGGTCGGGAGGTGCTGAGCTGTGAACACTCAGCCCAAAGGCCAGCACGCAGCAAGCCCAGACTACACAGAGCCGACAAAGCTCACGATCACACAGCGCGTCCGGCGACTGTGGCGGAGCGGCAAGCAGCGCTCAAACCGCCAAGCGCCGGACATCGGTTGGGAGCGCCGTCTGGAGACGCTCGAGGCGCGCACGCAGCATCTCGAGTTGGTGCTCGAAGGACTCCAAGATGCCGTCCATCGCCGCGCGGTCCGCGAAGACGAGAGCATCGACGAGTTGCGCAGGCGCATGGAGCCCGGCCAGCTGGCGCGTGATCTCAGCCGCAACGCGCGAACGCGCGGGTTGTAATCGCTGGCTCGGCGCGGATCGAGGCTCTGCGGGCCGAGGCTGGTCGGGGCCGAGCGTCGACATCGTGGCGCCGCGGCCGGCAACCCGCGGCTGTTGATGCCGACACCATTCGGCTTGACGGGTACGCTGGCCGCGAATAGATTCGTGGCGTGGGGCGCGATGTCGTCGATCAGTCGTTCGCACAACGTTACGGCGGCTGGGCGTTGATCACCGGCGCCTCCAGCGGCATCGGCCGCGCGATGGCCAGCCAGGTGGCGGCCCGGGGAATGCCGTGCGTGATCCTTTCCAACGAACAGGAGGCGCTCGAGCGGGCGCGGGAGGAGCTGACCGCGGCATACACAGTCGAGGTCGAGGCGCTGTGCCTGGATCTGGCCGAGCCTGACGTGGCGCGCCAGATCGCCGGCCATCTCGGCAAGCGTGAGCTCGGACTGCTGATCAGCAATGCCTCGTTCGGACGTACGGGTGCCTTCGGCTCCGATGACATGGAGACCTACCGGCGGATGCTCGCGGTCAACGTCGATGCCTACGTCGCTCTCACCCACGAGTTCCTCCCCGGGATGGTGCAGCGCGGACGTGGCGGGTTTGTGTTCGTCTCCTCGCTCAACTCGCTGGTGCCGGGGATCGGCCGCAGCGCCGTCTACAGCGCGACGAAGGCGTTCGAAACTTCGTTCGCGTGCGGCCTCTGGCAGGAGCTGCTCGACACCGAGGTCGACCTCCTGCTCGTGATCCCAGGCCCGACCCGCACCGGGTTCCAGGAGGAGGCGGGCACGAAGGTGGCGGGCTGGGCAATGGACCCGGACGACGTGGCAGCGGGCGCGCTGCCGCAGCTCGGCAAGCGGCTCATGCACGTGGCGGGCGGTGTCAACCAGGTGCTCGCCGGCTCGCTTCAGCGCGTGGCACTCGAGCCGCGGGTCGAGATCGCGTCCTGGATGCTCGACGAGGCATTGATCAAGGGGACGCTGTGACGGCGACGATGTCGCACGGTGATTTCCTGCGCGCACTGCACTCGCTCTCCGAGGCGTATGCGATTCTCAGACGCGCAGTCGCCGCAGCTCTGCCCGAACAGCTCGCGGCCATCGCCGCGGTCGATCCGCTCACCCGGATCACGCTCGAGCAGTTCGGCGATCCCACGGTGCGATGGTTTCGCCGTGGCAGCCGGCTGCGCGGCGTGTGTGTCGCTGACGGCACGATCGTGTTTGACGGAGCCGATGTGCTGTTCCTGCCCGACGTCACGGCCGAGCACGAAGAGGAGCTGCCGGCGACCTGGCGCGAGCGGGCGCGGAGGCTAGCGCGTGTGAAAGACGGGATGGTGGTGCTCGAGTGAGCACGCTCGTCGAGCTGTCACCAGACATGCGCGCCCGCGCGCCTGAGCTGATTGACGCGCTCGATCCGGTCCGGATAGCCGAGAGTGACGACGAGCGGAATGCTGTGTTTCGCTTCCGCTACACCGTGTACGTCGAGGAGCTGGGGCGTAAGCTCGGCAATGCCGACCACAGCGCTCGCCACGTGCACGATGCCGAGGACGACAAGCCCTACACGCTGCTGCTGTATACGTCCGACGCTGACGGATCGCTGACCGGGACGATCCGCGTCCGCCGCTGGAGAGCGGGCGAGGTTCCCCTCAGGGACTGGGAGACGTTCTCGATGGAGCGCTTTCCGGGGCTCGGCCAACTTGGCACTGCCGAGCTCGGACGGTTGATGATCAAGCCGGATCATCGAGGACAACTCGGGATCGTCTCGCTGGCGTGCGCACTCCTGCAACTGAACGCGACGGAGCTGGGCGTCGACGTGGCCTTCCTGAATTGCGCGACCGGTCTCGTCCGCCACTATCGCCTCCTTGGCTTCCGCACGTACGCCGCCCGGCTGGTGCCGACACCCGACGGCATCGAGGTCCCGCTCGTGCTGTTTCCGTCCGATCGCGACTACCTCGAGCAGGTGGGATCTTTCCTGGCCCCATTAGTCGACGTGTTCTACGGGCCCCGCCGCAAGCCGGCGCTCGACATCGCGCCTTACGCCCACCTACTCGATGCCGATTCGGCTCCTGTGCAGGTCGACCCCACCGTTGTGTGGGATCGCGTCGACCGGCTCCGCGCGGCGATCGACCCGCAGCCGCGGATGCTCGACCGCCTCAGCGAGTCAACGGTGCACCAACTCGCCGAGCGAGGATTTCTGATGAACGTCCCCGCCGGGGAGTTGCTGACCGAGAAGGGACTGTCCCAGCGAGAGATCTTCATGATCCTCGACGGGGCATTCGAGGTGCGCGACGGCGAGCGGCGTCTGGGGATAGTCGGGCGCGGAGACGTCATCGGCGAGATCGGCTTCTTCGGAACATCGGGTAGGCGCATGGCGTCAGTCGTGGCCGAGACCGACGGGCAGGTGCTGGTTCTGCGCCGTCACTTCCTGGACGAGTTGCGCGAACGCGATCCGTCCTGCGCTGCGGAGATTCTCTTCGAGCTGGCGCGAGCCCTGGCCGATCGCATTTACCCGGCATGAGGGCTGTCCGCTGAGCATACGGCCAGCGATCCGATGGGTGTGTCCGGGGTAATCAGCAGCTTCCCACTACCTTTGTCTCACCAAAGCTCCAAATTGGTGCGCTCGTGCTCGGCAGCCGTCCGTGCCGCAATCACCTCAACCTGACCGACCGGTGAGCGGCAGCGCGCACTCGGGGCCCGGCGAAGCCGTTGACTCCCGACGCTCGAATTTCCGCGCGGGCATGGCGGTGCTGGGGCCGATCGGCGTGTTTGACATCGCGGGGCCGATCATCGTGCAGAGCGTCGCGCGGGACCACGGTGCCAACCTGACCGTCTCGCTCGCGCTCAGCGGCGCCCCTCCCGCGGCATGGATCCTCGTACGCATGCTCTGGCGAGGCCGAATGGACCCCATCGGCGTATTCGTCCTGTCCAGCATCATTCTGGCCACCCTGATCGGGCTGGCCACCGGCAGCGGCCGGCTGTATCTCCTGGACAGCGCCATCCTCACCGGGGCCCTTGGCGTGGTGTGCCTGGCGTCGCTGGCAACGTCCCGCTCGCTGATGTTCCATTTTTCATTGGAGACGAACGGTGGCATGGAGTCGGCGAGAGGCCGCGAGTTTGCCGACACCTGGCGATATCCGGAGTTTCGCCGCGTGTTCGTGGTCCTCACCGTGGTCTAGGGGACGGCCTTTGTCCTCCAGGCGGCAGTCAGCGCGGCGATCATCGAGGCGACTTCGACCGATAAGGCGTTCGTGATCAACAAGATCCTCCCCTACGTCTTCCTCGCGGTCCTCGGTGCCTGGACGTTCGGCTACGGGATGCGCGCCAAGCGGCGGGGGGAGGCGGCCGGCGCCGCCCGGGCAGCAGCTCTATCCCAGCAGCAGGACAGCGAGCGGGTTCCCGGCCCCGGGGCATCCGACTGAGCGGCGAGCCCGGTTGCGATCCGTCGCATCGACAGCGCACCGAGACCATCACGCCGAGGACCCGTCAGTTCTGAGAGTAGGCGGTGATGCGCGAGGCCAGCATGGAAAGTCGGCTTGACATAGGCCTCGTAGACAAGTTAGCTTTACATCGTGCGCAATGACCTACGCGAGCTACGTAAGCTCCGCTCGATTTCGCAGGCGGAACTTGCGGAGGCGATGGGCGTGTCGCGGCAGACGATCAACTCGATCGAGACCGAGCGTTACACCCCGTCGCTGCCCTTGGCACTTGCGTTGTCGCACTACTTCGAGAAGCCGGTAGAGGAGGTTTTCCATGACAACGGGCACCCATAAGTCACCGAGCGCAATGTGTCGGTCGCGTTGGTACCTACCGTTGTTCTCGGTGGCGCTCGGAGCCGTGATGCTCGCCGCGTTGTGGATCGGCGGTCACCTTGGGGACGGCCTCGGCGCGCTCGGCCTGATGACCGCGCTGGGCCTTGTATTCCTGCTGGGCGGGCGCAGCGAAACCATCCGTGGGTTGCGGGGCGACGGACGAGATGAGCGCTTCGCGATGATCGACCTCAAGGCGACCGCGTTCACGGGGCTGATGATCGTTGTTGCCGTGATCGTCGCCTTCCTGGTCGACATCGCCCAAGGCCGCAGCGGCGCGCCATACGACTGGCTCGGTGCGATCGGTGGAGTCAGCTACCTGTTCGCGGTCCTGACCCTCCGCTGGCGCTCCTAAACGCCAAATCGACCGCTGCGAGCCGCCCGACTTCTCATTATCTTGTTGGCCATCGTTTCGCGTAACGGTCTTTGGCTCGGGATCCTTGCGGCGGTCGCTCTCGCCGCCGCGCCGGTCGCTGCCGCGCGCACGCACACGCACCTCTGCGGAAAGGTGTACGACTTCCCGCCCAACGCCCGGGTGCTTGCCTTCCGCGACGTTCGCGCCGACGGAGTCGGCTGTCGGGTAGCCGGCGGGGTGCTGATCCACTTCATCTCGGGCCCGATGAGGTTTACCTTCTATCCGCCTCACAGCCGACACCCCAAGAGCGAGACGGACTTCGGCACGACCCGAGGAGGGTGGCACTGTGTCCAACACTTCGCCTACCTCGGCCCGCCACGCGGCCACGGCGCCACCCGCTGCACCAAGGGAACAAAGGTCCTCACCGGCACGTACATACCGTAGGGGGCGCGGATGAGTGCCCGACCGTCGGTTCTAGTAATCGAGGGCCGCTTGCCGGACGTGAAGCGGGGTCTGCAAGCGGGGGATCGGAGCTGAGCGCAAGCTAGATGTGCCGTTCGCGGGCGCGACCGTCGCGATCGGCGGCGGGTTCAGCTTGCTATTGGGGTGGTGGTTTCAGACGCGATTACTAGCCGCCGGTGTAGCGCACCACGCGCCAGTCGTAGCTCCGGCCGAAGCGCAGCAGATCGTCCCATTCTGTGTACGGGTGCCTGCCCGCGCCATACGTCCACCGCACACGGGTGTAGCGGCCGTTGCGCACGCGCCAGGCACGGACCGTCGCTGGATACGGCCGCAGGGTCTGCTGAGCGTCGTTGGGAACCCACGCCCGGCCGTGACCGAGCGCTTCGGCCGAAGACCAGCGCACCCACACGATGTGGCCGTAGCGACCGGCGCGGTACTCAGCCGGCGTGACGTGGGGGCCGGTGATCCCCACCATTCCGAAGACGACCAGCGCCGGCCGCACTCGGAAGCTGTCGCCGGCGTTGATCAGCAGCCGCGGCTTCCGTGCGCCGGCGGCGACGGTCGCGGCAGGCATTCCCAGCACCGCCAGGGCCAAGCCGCAGCAGAGCGTGACCCGTAATCTCATCGATTTCCTCATCGCCTCACCTCAGCAGCCGCAGTCGATCCAGTACACGACGAAAGAGATTTGCCTCGCGCCCACCAGAGCGCGCCCAACGACGAGGCGTTGGTGACATCGCCGGTATGCTAGCCGGCCAGCGCGGCAGCGGCGAGGGCAAGCGCAGCGAGCGCTTTGCGCCGCTGATACCCCGGGAGGGAGGGCTGAAGTAGCTTGCGTCACATGCGGGACGAGCGGGAGTGGGACCTTGTGCGCGAGGGCCTGAAGGCGGCTTCCCTGGACCCCACGGATTTCGGGCGGTTCGTCAACCGGCCGTCACCGGGCGTGATCGAGCCGTCGTCGTTCGACAGCGTGGCGGCGACGCCGGTGCTTATGGAGTGGCTGCCGAAGGTCAGCGATACGGCGCTGAAGCAGACGATCATCGGGCGCCTTCGGAATCCCGCCGCGAAAGGTGTCGCTACCCTTACGGGCGGTAGGGGAGGCCCTCACCGACCGATGTCGCGCTTCACGCGGGTGCTGCGCTCCGTCGGCTCGTGGCGCGGGAGGACGCGGCGGCCCTGCTTCGAGAATTGACTACGCACCCCCATCCGGAAGTCGCGCAGGCCGCAAAGCGGAATCTCAGGCGCCTATCCCGCGCGCCCAAGAGCGCCGGCTGAGCTGCCGCCTCAGAGGAGCGGAGCGGTGTTCCGCATGGCTTCGAGGCGATCTGCATTGCGGCTGGCGCGTGCGTAATCGCCGACCCGAGGGGTACTTGCATTCAAACCGAAGAGTTCGAGGAGGTGCAAGATGGCCAAGGATCACGGGTCGAGCGTCAAGAATGACAAGCAGTATGAGGGTCTGCGGAAGAAGGGCATGAGCAAGTCGCGTGCCGCCGCGATCTCCAACTCGGAAGGGTCCTCCAGCCGCGGCGGGAAGAGCAGCGGTAGCAGCCAGAGCCGCCGTAGCAGTGGAAGCGGCAGCGGCGGCAACAAGGCGCAGAAGGCAGCCGCTGGTCGTAAGGGCGGGAAGAAGTCCAACAGTTAGCTACGCGTCAGGAGGCGGCTGGCGCGAACGGCGCGCGGGTCACGCCGACCGAGACGGTGAGGCCAGGTTGCGAACGCGGCTCCACCGCCGCAAGCGAGTCCGAGCGAGAAGCACCCCAGCGGAGGTGCGAGTCCTAATCGGCACGCCCGGCTGCGAGAAGATGGCGCCCCGGACCCGCCGCTCCCAACGCACGATCATCTCCTCGGCCTCGCGCCTCGCGCGAACTCGGTACCAGGGCAGCCGTTGACGCCGCTCGAGCCAGTAGGCAAGCGACTCCACGCCTTCGCGGAGGTCGGGCGGGGACTGCACCCGGGCGAGTAGCCGGTCATCACTCGAATCGCGCCGTCGTCTCATCGGGGTTGATTCTGACAGCACGCCCATGGCGCCGAACCCGGCCTTGTCCCCGGCGTCGACGATCGGCTTCAGGCGTGAGCGCCAACGGTGACGGTGCCTACCGTGAGCGTCGCGGTGGCTTCCATGACCTCGCCCACCAGCTCGATCTCGTCGTCGAGCTCCCGCCGTTGCTGTTTGGTCAGGGAGTGCAAGGGCTCGACGGTGATGTCAAGCCTCTGACCCGAGCGCCGCTGGTGCCAGACCCCTCCCACGATGCCATCAATGAGTAGTACCGGGTAGTTCCCGGCCTGGCCCGACGGAGTTAGGGCACGACTAGCGGCCGGCCCCGGGAAGAGCAATTCCCGAGGTTGGCCGGCGACGATATAGGCATCAAAGTAGGGAAGTAGGCGTACGCCGCAGTGTGGCGCGCTCGATGGTCGCGCGTCCCCTACGAGAGTCCAGCTCGGCTCGCCGTCCAGCAAGACGCGTTCAACCGCGTCACCCAGCTCGTCGAACAGGGTGGCGGCATACCGCGGCGAGATGCCCAGCCATCTAGCGAACTGCTGCGGGGTAGCTGGCCCGTACGCGTACAGGTAGCGCGTAAGAAGCTCGCGCACGGAGGCGTGCGCTTCCGCCGGGCGAAAGCCCGGCAGCCAACGCTGCGGGTTGGTGTACGTCACCTTTCGGCCGCGGTCCGGCCCGAAGCACAGCATCCCGCGGTGCGCTGCCGCGCCGGTGAGCTGTCGCCATCGTGGCCACTTGTCTTGAAAGGCATCCATCGTTCGCTCCACAGCCCATATACCGACCCGGTCGGCAATTGAGTCCGTCAGCTCATCGACCGTCAACTCGTCCCGGGCCAGCGCTTCGCCGATCGCGGCGATGATCTCCTCCGCCTGCCGCGGGCTGAACCGGACGCCCTCGGGATGTGAGGACGCCCGAGACGGTAATGCCGAGAGGGCACCCGTCCACATCGGAAAGTCGACCGTCGGCAGCAAATGGATCGTCCCCCGGGGGCCGAAGGTCTTGATCATCGAGCGCTCCTCCCAGAGCGCTCGCCGGACGTGGGCGCGAGTCGCGCCGGCGATCCGCCGGCCGATAGAAAGCTCGGCAGCGCTGAGGACCTGCGCGTGCGCGCCGCAGAGCGCACGGGCGATCTCCGCCGGCCCGAGATCAGTCGCCGGTTCGCTCAACGCATGGCGCGCCATCCGCCGCGCCACAACGTCGCTCCACCTCATGGACCTAGCCATCGACAAGTCCTCGTTCGGCAACCCGGGGGCCATCCTGCGGCGGGTCCTGGCATGCCGGCGACTCTAGCCACCGAACGACAACACGGTGGCGGACAGCCGCCGAGCCACGACGTCGACTGTGTGACACCCCAGTCTTCCTGGCCGTCTGAAGATTCTTATGAGTTGGGTAAGTCCTGAGGCTTGCGCTGTGACCTCCTGGCTACGCTCGAGGTAACTAGTGCAGGAAGCGCGAGTCGGCTTCCTCGACACAGCCGAGCACATCCGAAACGAGACCGTGGACCCCATGAGCGGCACCGATCCTGACAACAATCTGTCTTCCGACGAGATCGAGGACCTCGAGCGCCTCGAAGGCGTAGTGCAGCACGGTCTTAGCACGCACGTCAGGAAGGCCTTGGCCGAGATCCGCGATCGGCAGCTCTATCGCGCCACGAACCGTGCGTTCGAGGATTATCTCGCCCAGCGCTGGGGCGTAGAGGTCCATGGCCGGGATCTGCCCTCGCAATCCGCCGCGGCCGCCGGCCTACCGTCTACCTCGACGGGAGCGCAACCCCAGCATCCGCCAATGCGCTGCAAGCCGTGTGAGGACCTCGCCGAACTGTGTGAGCAGACAGTGTCTGCGCTGCGGGGCGATGACCCCATCGACGTCGAGATTCGAGTCGCCGTGCGAAAGCAACGGGATTCGGCCGGACTCGTAACCAGACCGCCCTCGCTCGTCAAGGTCGTGGACGACGAGTTGGTCCCTAGATTGCGTTGGCTCCTGACCCAGGCCGGCGGGACGATCGCGGACGTCGTACAGCAACTCGAGGCGAATGCCGCGGATATTGACGATGGCGATCGAGCAGGCCTGCGAGAAGACCTTCTCGTCATCGACGACGAGCTGACAAGAGTCGAGGCACTGCTCGTCCAACCCGTCGATTGGGATTCCTCGTTCACCCGGCTCCTACAGGGCGAGATCCCGCCGCTTCAAGTCGACGACGACAGCGACCGAGCCGAGGACGACTGACGCCGCCGGCTCTCATAGGAGGCGGTGAACAGCGCGGCGGAGAAGCACGCGCGTAGATCCTTGTCGTGCCTCGACCGATGAGGAGGGCGGGGTGACGCGGTCTGAATTAGCGATGGACGCCGACGAGATCACCTTCTCCGCGCTGTTCGAACGTCACCGTCGCGCACTTCAGGCGCACTGCTATCGCATGATCGGGTCGTTCGACGACGCCGAGGAGCTTGTGCAGGAGACGTTTGCGCGCGCATGGCGCGCGCGGAAGGGGTTCCAGCGCGAGGGGCGGTGGTCGTTCCGCGCTTGGCTGTATCGCATCGCGACCAACGCATGTCTCGACCATCTGGCGCGCCCCTCCACGCGGCTGCTGCCGGCAGATGTCGCAGTGGCGGCTGACCCGGATGCCGAGCCGCCGCCGGTTGCCTCTGATGTGCTCTGGCTCGATCCGTACCCCGACCGTCTAGTCGATCCGCACGAGGCGGCCGTGGCGCGCGAGACGTTGGAGATCGCGTTCGTGGCGGCCGTCCAGCACCTACGCCCGCGCCAGCGCGCCGCGCTGATCCTTCGCGACGTCGCGGGATTCTCGGCCCGCGAGACGGCGCGCGGGAGGAGTCGACCGCGCAGGAGCGCGAGATCGCGAGGCGCTACATCGAGGCAGTCGAGCACCGCGACTTCGTGGCGCTCGCCGCGCTGGTGCGGGCGGACGCGCGCTTCTCCTTCCCACCACGCCCGCTCTGGTACAACGGTCTCGACGCGTTCCGGCGCGGAAGCGAGAAGCACGCCGCTCCCGGCGAGCACCTTCTCGTCCCCGCCGCCGCCAACTTCCAGCCCGCGTTGGCCATCTTCCTGCGGGCGCCGGGCGAATCGCGCTACCGCCCGCTCGCGCTCGCCGTGCGGCGCGTGGAACAGGGACGCGTCATCGAGGTCACCCATTGGGACCGGCCGGAGCTCTTCGAGGCATTCGGACTGCCGATTAGTTTTCGGCCCTCGCGGCGTTTCAACGAGGACGAGGCCAACCCCGAAGGAGGCCAGATGAAGGTCGGAACAGAGCAGGACTGGCAGGCGGCTCGCAAGGAGCTGCTCGCGGCCGAGCGCGAACTCGAGACGCACGCCGAGCGGGTCCAGCAGCAGCGGCGGGAACTCCCATGGGTTGCCGTCGAGAAGGAGTACCGCGTGGCGACCGAGGACGGACCCAGGTCGTTGGTCGAGCTGTTCGATGGACGCTCGCAGCTGCTCATCTACCACCTGATGTTCGGGGAGGACTGGGAGGTGGCGTGTCCCGGCTGCTCGTCACTGGCCGACGGGCTTGGGGGCGTGGTCGACCATCTGAATGACCGCGACGTGACGCTGGTCTGCATGTCGCAGGCGCCGCTAGACAAGCTCACCGAGTACAAGGCACGGCGCGGGTGGACCGTGCCGTGGGTGTCCGCTTACGGCAGCGACTTCCTGTTCGATTACGGCTACGCGTTCCGCCGAGAGGAAATGTCGGGCATCGTCCGCGAGGAGTTCGACATGGGACAGCTGCTCCGCGAGGCGCCGCAGTGGCTGCGCGGCTACCGCGAGGAGGTCGGAGCGCCGGACCTTAAGTCGGCCGTTTCCGTGAGCGCAGGCTGGAGCGTGTTCGCGATGCGGGACGGCGCCGCCTACAACACCTACCGCGTGTATCCCCATTCGCGCATCATCACGCCCCTGTTCTCCGGCCTGCTCGAACTGCTGCCGCAAAGCTGAGCCAGCCAGGCTGGATGGCTGGGGCGCTCGCGCCGCTTTGGCACCAGCGACGAGCGCCTACCGTGGGGCCGCCTGGGTGTGTCTTTGCCGGGCCAGATGCTGATCAGGGTGCCGTGAGGCGCAGTTGCAGGGGTTCGGCGCCGCTCATGGGGTCCACGGTCTCGTTTCGTTCGGAGTGGCTGTGGACCGACTTGGCTAGCGCCTCGCCAAATCCTCGTATTCATCGTGCCGGCGGATCCAGAACTCGGAGTCGTCACTCTCGTTACGCCACTTGGGAGCGCGGTCGAGCAGTGGATAGAAGCCCATAATGATTTCGACGCCGCGCGCGAACGTGGAATACGTGTGGTAGACGACGCCGTCCTCGAGCGCGAACGCAGTGAGCGCTTGCTGCTCAGTCATGTATCCAGCTGGATCGGTCCCGCACTCGGCGGCCAGTTCCTCCAGGATCGGCGGGACGCCGGACTCAAGCATCGGCGCGACCTTCTCCTTGGGCGCCGAGACGCCGAAGTCGAAGTCGCTCTCATATGACGACACCCACGGTATCGGCGCTCGATGAGCACACCGGGCAGCCAGCCTCGTAGTCCAGTCCGAACATGAAGTGATAGACGAGCAGTTGCGACCGGCCGTCGAAGAGCTCCGCCAGCGTCTTGGTTCCATCTCCTTCTCGCGCTCCAGCAGCGCTTCGCGAGCGGCCTTCCATTCATCACGTGTCCCGATCTTGTGCTCCGTCACCACGTCCGCCTCCTACCTCGTCGAGAGCTTCTACCCAGACCGAGGATCTTCCACCAAAGGCAGCCCAGGCCGCGTCCAGGGCTTGAGGAAGGCGGAATGGATCGCGTGGCGGATCAGCTCGGCCCGCTCGGGGAGGTCGCGGGGCTCGCAGACACGCAGCTGGCGCGGAGGGAAGGCAGGCTCGACGCTCCCGCAACGCGCGGAATCCGACAGATGAGTTATGCGATGTCGATCGGTCCAAGTGTTGAGTGTTCGACCGCCGTTCGTCGAAACCGCTACGGGAGTGGCGAGAGGAAGATCATGGGCATTGCGTTTCCGGGCGAGTCACGGGAGTACCGTGCGGCGCGTGATCGGCTCCTGGAGCAGGAGATCGAGTTGCGCCGCGCGATGGAGTCGGTTGCCGTTGCGAGGCGCGGATTGCCGCCGGGCGGGCTCGCGCCTCGCGACTACGTCTTTCACGGCGCCGGAACTGACGGCGCGCCGGTAGAGGTGCGGCTGTCTGAGCTGTTCGCGCCCGGCAAGGATTCGCTGGTGCTCTACAGCTTCATGTTTCCGCGCGACCCCGGTGACCAGACGCCTGGCCCGACGGTCGGGCAAACGGCGCTGCTCCCGCTCGCCGAAGGGCCGTGCCCGTCGTGCACGGCGCTGATTGATCAGCTCGAGGGCGCGGCCGACCACGCGCGCCAGCACATCAATCTCGCCGTCGTCGCCAAGGCCCCGCTGCCGCGGCTGCTCACATTCGCCCAGGAGCGCGAGTGGAAGCGGCTCCCGTTCCTATCCTCCGCGAAAAACACGTACAACGTCGACTACCACGCCGAGACGCGCGAGGGCACGCAGCGGCCGATGCTGACGGTCTTTCACCGCTACGGGAACGCGATCAGGCATTTCTGGAGCTCGGAGCTCTTCTACGCGCCCACCGAGCCGGGTCAGCATCCCCGCCACGTCGGCACCATAGAACCCCTCTGGAACATGCTCGACTTCACCCCCGAGGGACGGCCCCAAGGCTGGGAGGAGCAACTCCAGTACCGCTGACCGCCGGGTCCGGTGCTCAGACCTGCTTCGCTCGCGGCAGCGGTATCTCGACAAGGTGCGAGTGGGCGGCGTCAGCAGCACCGGCTGCTGCGATCATGACTGTGTACCGACGCTCCTCGATAGGCTCGAGGCCGGTATGTCGGTGTCCGTCGCTCTCGGGCTGGTGCTCGCGCTGCTGACCGCGTTCGGCTCGGTGGCCGGCTTCCTGTACAAGTTCCGGGGCGCGCGGAGCGCCTCGCAGGTCGAGTTGCGCAGGCCCATTCGCAGCACGATCCTGCTGTTCCGCTCGCCGGTGTACTCGCTGGGGATCGCGATCGGCTTGAGCTCGTGGTTGGTGCACGTCGGTGCGCTCGCATTGGCGCCGATCTCGCTGGCGCAGGCGACCGTGGCCGGGGGCTTGGTGCTGCTCACGGTCGTGGCCGATCAGCTGTTCGGGATCGAGGTCACACGACGGGAGTGGATCGGCGTGACGCTGATGGCAGCCGGGCTCGCCGCGCTGGCCGCCACGCTCGACGGCGATGCTCGCAGCGCCCACTCCCACTACGCGAGCGGCACGCTCACTGTGTTCCTGCTCGCGACCGCCGGAGGCGGGCTGCTCCTGACGGCGCTGTTCTCGCGCCGGGCGAGCGCCCTCGCGGTGGCGGCTGGGTTTGAGTGGGCGGCCTCGGACACCTCGATCAAGGCGCTCAGCGGGCACCTCGACGCGCTAGGCGCGGGCGTGCTCGTGCAGCCGCTGGCGCTGGTCATCTTCCTCGCCTCGATGGTGGGCCTGTTGATCTCGGCCCGCAGCCTTCAGCTCGGCGAGGCCGTGCCAATGATCGCGCTGACCAGCGTCGCCGCGAACCTGACCACGATTGCCGCCGGACCGATCGTGTTCAGCGAGCCGCTGCCCGCCGGGCAGGCGGCGCTGGTCGTGAGGGTGATGGCGTTCGCGTTGGTAGTGCTCGCCGCCGCGCTCACACCGCCGCCAATGCGCGCACCCGTTGAGACATAGAGGCTCCGTCGATCGAGTGCTGTCAACCTCGCATTCAGCGCTCAGACCGCAACGAAGGAATCCGCCCTGCAGCCCGTCGATATAGCCCGGGCATGCCGCCAGAAGGTCTCTGCGATCGCTACCCGCCTCTCAGTTGTGGCGGCGCGGGCTTGGTAAGCTCGCAACCGGCGGGATGCGCAGCTCAAAGACTCGTTACGCGGCCAGCGGCGGGGTCTCGATCGCGTTTCAGGTGGTGGGCGAGGGTCCAGACCTGCTCTGGACGCCGGGATTCATCTCGCACCTGGACCTGTACTGGGCGGATCCGGACATCGCGCGTCTCTTGCGCCTGACGTCGGCGTTCTCCCGGCTCATCATCTACGACAAGCGTGGCACGGGCCTGTCTGACCCGGTGACGCGGCCGCCGACGCTGGACGAGCGCGTGCAGGACGCGGTCGCGGTACTCGACGCCGCGGGGTCAGAGCGCGCGGTGGTGGTCGGGTTCTCGGAGGGCGCATCGACGGCCATGCTGCTCGCCGCCCGCTACCCGGCCCGGGTGAGCGCGCTGGTCGTTTACGGAGGCATCATCCTGGGCTCGGCCGATGCAGGGCGACCGTGGGGCGTGCGCGACGAGACCTATCAACAGCTGGTGGGGGCGATCGACAGCTGGGGTGAGGGGAGATCTATCTCGGTGTTCGCGCCGAGCGTCGTCACGGCCGGATCGTTTGTGGGTGGCCTTCATCAGCGGGTGTGGGGAGCGTTCGAGCGGGGCTGTGCCAGCCCGGCCATGGCTCGCGCGACAGTCGACGCCTGGCGTGGGATCGACCTCACCGAACTCGTCCCAACGATCAGGGTTCCGACCGTCGCGCTGCACCGACGCGGCGATGCGTTCCCCGTCGAGGCGGCGCGCTACGTCGCGCAGCAGCTCCCGGGCGCCCGCCTGGTCGAGCTCGACGGGGTTGACCACCTCCCGTGGATCGGGGACGTCGAGGCGGTTGTGGGCGAGCTCGAGCAGGTCGTCACCGGCGAACGGCGAGCCATCGATCCCTCGCTTGCACTCACCACCCTTCTGTTCACCGACATCGTCTCCTCCACCGAGCGATTTGCGGCGATGGGTGACGTTTCCTGGCGGGCGCTGCTCGAGCGTCACGGCCAGACGGTCCGAGACTTGGTGACCCGGGCCGGCGGCCGGATCGTGACCGACACAGGCGATGGCTTCCTGATCGAGTTCGACGGAGTCGTCGCGGCGATTGACTGCGCGCATGTTCTCGTGACCGCGGTCGGTGAGCTCGGACTGCGCATCAGGGCGGGGATCCACTGCGGCGAATGCCAGCGCAGCGGCGAGCAGCTCATCGGAATCACCGTGCACATCGCCGCCCGCGTCTGTGCCCTCGCCGGCGCCGACGAGGTGCTCGTGACCACGGCCGTTGTCAACCTGGCTCGGAGCGCGGGAGTCGCCTTTTCTGCGCGCGGCATGGAGCGCCTGAAGGGGGTGCCGGGCCGGTGGCAGCTGTTCGCCGCCGGCCCGCGCAGTGCGGATCTGCGGGAGGCATCACGAACGCCCGGACGCGGATGGCACACGCTGCGCGACCGCGCGTTCCTGGCTTT
The DNA here is from genome assembly GCA_963818675.1 of uncultured Solirubrobacterales bacterium. Lineage (GTDB taxonomy): Bacteria > Actinomycetota > Thermoleophilia > Solirubrobacterales > Solirubrobacteraceae > Palsa-465. The sequence continues at coordinate 2,154,233 of CAWFTE010000002.1, read as the reverse complement.
GGCGGAGACCCTTCCGCAGTCGATCCGGCTGGGCGGACGGCTTACCCGGCGGCGTCGGGTCGAGCCAGGCGCGGGATCAGGTCGGGCCCTCGGGCCGGCGGAGCGCGCCGCGCGGACCGGCGGCGGGTGATGCCCGAGGCGGCTCGCCCGTTTGCACCGGGGAGTTTCGGAGCCCAGCTGGAGGATGGCGAGTGGGCGGCGCTTTGTGCGCGTGGCCGCACAGTCCGTTTCCCAGCGGCGGTGGCGCTCATGCATGAGGGTGAGCCAGGCGATCGCGTCGCGATCCTCGTCTCCGGTCGGGTGAAGGTGGTACGCCTCGGCGAGGATGGCCGCGAGCGGCTTCTGAGCATCCGCGACCCCGGCGATCTCCTCGGCGAGCTGTCGTTCCTGGACGGCGAGCCGCGGGTGGGTACGGTGGTCGCGCTCGAGCCCGTGGAGGCGCTTGTCCTCGCGGCCGCGGAGCTCCGCGCCCACCTGGAGCGCACGCCGCGTCTGGCCGTGGTGCTGTTGCAGGCGCTCAGCCACCAATTCCGTGAGACGACGCTCAAACGTTCCCAGTTCGGCGCGCTGGACACCGTGGGGAGGGTGGCGGCCCGGCTCGTGGAGCTTGCCGAGCGCTGCGACTAGACGCGCTGCGCCAGCGCGCCCGCTGATCCGGCTGCGGCGTATACCCAGGATTGGGTGGAGCCACGGTGCGGTCCGAACAAAGATGCCGTTACACCACCACTCCGAGGAGGACAGAATGGACGAATACGGATTTCGCGGCCGACTGACCCGCATCACCGCGATCGGCCTCGTCCCGGACGGGCTGCGGCTCGACGTGGCCTTTGCCGGAACGATCACCGACGGGCCGCTGGCGGGTTGCGACATGGAGGGGATCGACTACCTCCTGATCCGGCCCGACGGTACCGGTGTGGTCGACGCCCGCGAGCTCGTGACCACCGACCAGGGAATCGGCACGGGCCTGCACGCGACCGGCTACATCGTGCCTCCGTTCGCGATGCCCGAACTGTCGGTGCTCGCCGACCCAGCCTTCGTTTGGCCCGACGTCGATCTGCCCATGCACGGCTCCTCCCGCGTGCAGACCACCGATTCTGCACTGGCGGCGGCGACTCGCACCGTCTACGGCTGGACGGGCACCGTCAACGTCGCCCAGGCGACGCTCGAGGTCCACGCCGCGTCGCTCGCGCCGGCGGTTGTGACCGGATGACACGCAGGTCGGGCCGCCGCGGTGTGCCGCGACGTGAAACGCTAGGTCTGTGGCGCAGTGATCGGCTGCTCGAGGCGCGGCGCGGCGACGTGCGGCGCGGTGATGTGCGGCGCGGGCACGTGCGGCGCGGTGATGTGCGGCGCGGCGACGTGCGGCGCGGCGACGGGGCGACGGCGGTCGACGATGCGGTCGGTCGTCGCCCAGGCTGCGAAGAAAAGAGAGCCGATGATGCCGGTGAGCGTCACGAGCACGCCGGCGGCGGCGGTGGCCGCGACACCGTGGGCGCCGAGGATGAGGACGGCGGCGGCCGGCCCGGTGCTCGGGCCGATCGGCAGCTGCCCGACTGTGAACATGACGATCAGCAAGGCCATCGAATCGAAGATCGAGACGTGCACGCCGATGGCGCGGAGCATCAGCCAGTTGCGCAGCACCTGGGCGCACACGGCCAGTAGCGTAAAGGTGATCAAGCGGCCGCGGCTTGGCATGCGCAGGACAGCGAGGCCCGCTCCGAGCCCGGTCCGGTAACGCCCGGACACGCGGCGCAGGATGGTGGTTAGGCCGGCCATCAGCACGACGATGATCACCGGCACCCACAGCGGGATGCCGAGCGGCGCCACGAGCGTGAACGAGAAGATCGCGACGAGGGCCAGCTCGACGGTGATGATCGGCACCTCTGCGGCCACCAGGGCCGGTGCGCCCGGTGTCGTCTGCGGGGCAGTCCGACGCACGGATGCGATCCGCACCGCCATGCCGACCGATCCGTTGACGATGCTCGCGATGCAGCCGAACGCGGCCGAGCGGAACAGCACGCGGCGGCTGACGGTGCCTCCGGCGGCCCGCACGCAGATCGCCCAGGCCTCGGTGCGGGTCAGCAATGCGCCGATCTGGAGCAGCACCGAAAGCGCCACGAGGGCGATCGGGGCCGTCCGCAGAGCCGCGCTGAACTGCGCGGCCCGCCCTGCGAGTACGTAGGCCAGCAGCGCGGCGACGAGGAGAGCCCCGCCGACACTGACGGCGATCCTGCGGCGCATCGAGGAGACGCGAAAGTCACGCTCGACGAGTTCGTCTGGGCCGGGATCCGGCGGGTTCACGACGTTCACGGGGGCCTTCGCGGTAGAGGTCTCAGATATTGCGGCGACTGCGCGGACTGTGTAGGCCGTTACCCCTTAATAACGACCGCTACCAGCGATACCTGAAGTCGCAGGACTTGCCTGGCCCACTTTGACCCGCTCAATACGCCGTGAGCGGACGAGCGTTAGAGTCGGGCGGCGACGTCGGCCAGGCGGAACGAACGCACGAGTTCCTGTAACTCATGGGCGGCCGAGGCCAGCATCTCCGCTGAGGCGACGACCTGCTCAGTCGAGGCCGAAGTCTGCTGGGTCGACGCCGAGGCCTGTCCGACGGCCGCTGATGCCTGCTCGGCGACCGTCACGATGCTGTCCATCTGCGCACGCATGCGATCGGCGCTCTCGCTGATTTGCGTGGTCGCCCCAGCGATCTCGTTCGAATGGCCGGTCATCTCACTTACTGCGGCCTCGATCTGGCCGAACGCGCCTCTGGCCCGCTCCGCCGTCGTTGCCGATTCGGCGCTACGGCGAACCCCGGCCTCGACGACTGAAACGGTGTGCTCCATCTCCGACTGGATCTCCCGCACGATTGCGGAGATCGTCGAGGCGGCAGTCTGCGATCCCTCGGCAAGCTTGCGCACCTCATCGGCGACAACCGCAAACCCTCTTCCTGACTCGCCGGCGCGAGCGGCTTCGATCGCGGCGTTCAGCGACAGCAGGTTCGTTTGGTCGGCTATTCCCGTGATCGTCTCCACGATCGCGCCGATCCGTTGTGACTTGGCGACGAGCTCGTTGATCGCCTCGGTCGCCGCAGCCGAGCACTCGTTTGCTGCGTGGACAGCAGCGGACACCTCAAGCGCCGCGGCGATGCCCTGATCCGCCGCCTCCCGCACGCGCTCCACCGCGTCGGCCGTTCGGGCCGCGTTGGCAGAGCTCAATGACACCGCCTGACCAACCTGGTCGACCGACTCGCGGGCTAGGGCGACGGCGTTCACCTGGCGGTCGGCCCCGTCAGCCATCTGGGCCAGCGACCCTGCCACTTCCGAGGTCGCACGGCCGGCTTCGGCCGTGGTCGTGGCCAGCTCGCACGAGGCCACGGAGACGCTCTCGGCGGTCCGCTCGATCGCGCGTACGAGCTCCGCGACGTGGTCGATCCCCTGGCGCAAGGTGCCCAGGGCACCGTTGCCGTCGTCGGGAGCGGCAGAACTGCCAACGGTCAGATCTCGATTCTGAAGGCCCTCGGCAAGCACACGCATCGCCGCCTGATCGCGTTCCTGGACCGTAAGGAGTTCGGCCTGCGCTCGTGTCTCCGCCGCCAGGCGAACCGAGACGAGAGCGAGCACGGCGACCTCGAAGATCACGAACCCAGCGTGGAGCGCCACGATCTCGATCCCAAGAAGGCCTGGATACGGCTTGTCGAAGACCCAAACGCCCGTGCCGGCGACCTGCAGGAAATGGAAGGCCACGTGGTGCACCGCGATCACGACTCCCCCCGCGACGGGTGCCCGCCAGTCCCGGTAGAGCTGCGTGAACGCGAGGCCGACGAACACGTGGAAGTGAGCAATGGTCGCGCCGTGCGATTCCTGGATCAGCAGCGCCGAATAGCCCATGAACGCCGCGGCCACCGTCAGGCGCGAGGCGAGGCTGGCGGGCCGAGCCCTCACGACCAGCAACGGGATCACGGACAGCAGCGACCCGGCGACGATCCCGAGCGTCCAGCTTCCATGCCAGGCCGCCAACACAACCGCAACCGGAAAATGCGCCAGCAGCAGCCGTGAGAGCAGCCGGTCGGCGCGTTCACGCTCCGCATGCAGCATGCGCTCCGCACGAGTGGCAGCATCCAACTGTGTGCTGGGCTCGACCGCGAGCCCTTTCAGCCTCGAGTGCATACAGACTGAATACTCGGCCGGAAGCGTCAATACGTTTAGCCCGCTTCAGGGCAGCGAGCGCTGAGCGACGGCGTCGTCGCTCGGGTCGAGTCGCAGACAGCTCCGCGCTATTCCGTGCCGGGCCTCGGCGCGACGTGGGAACCCTAGCTATCGACGCCGGCCGTATGGAGGCGGACTGGCGGAAGGGTCGTCAAACCAGTCGTCCGGCCGGAGCAGGCGTCCACGACAAGAGCGAGAGTCCGGTCGCGCGGTAGGATCCAGCCACGGCGGAGCCTGCGCGCGTCTCGAACGAATCTCCTAGCCTGCGGCGGCAAATGAGCGCGACGACAACCGAGCCAAGGCCTCGCCTCTGGCGGCGCAGGCGACGCGAGAAACCGCCGCCCCCTTTGGACGCGACCTTGATTCGCCATCCGTTGAGGTGGCTCAGGAACAAGGCCCTCGTGTTGGTGGACGGCCTCGTACTCGTCCACGTCGGCACCCTGATCGTCGTGGCTCTGTATTACCTCGCTTTCCAGACGATCCACGGCGTGAAGTACGACTGGGATCACCTCTTGACCGGTGGTCTGCACTTCTGGGGTGTACACGTTCATCTTGCGTTGCTCTCGAAAGCTCACTGGGGCGGGTGGCGTCACTTGATTCGGAACGTGGGCGAAGGGCTGCTTGGCGGGGTGTTGGGCCAGGCGATCATCTGGAATCACTTCAAGCACCAGCCGAAGCCTCGGAACTGGATCGATCGGGTCGAGATCGCGCTGCACATTCCCAATCTCAAGGACGACCGGCGGACGTCGGGCTGGCAGCTGATGGCTCTCCCGGCGCTGGTCCTCGTGTACGCGATCCCGGGCTTCGCAATCGGCGCCGGCGTCGCGCACCTGATCCAGCACGGCCTCGCGCACGTGCATCTGCACCAGGTCTCGTCTGATGTGGTGGTCCAGAGTCTTTGGACTGGCAACGTCTCGCAGAAGATCGTCGGGCTGTTCGCTTCGATCGTGTTCGCGCGTCGCGTCGGCCGTGGGGTCTACGACGACGTGCAGCTGTTCTATGCAGAGCGCCGACGGGCAGCAGGCAAACCACTCGCCGCCTACCACAAGCTCGTGCCTACATTCGCTGCGCGCTACAACGGCGTCAGCTCAAGCGAGGCCGCAGCCGCGGCGGTAGACGCGCGGGATCGCTGGGCGAGCTGGCTTCTGGTCGGGTCACTCCCGATTGGGCTTGCACTCGCCGCCTTCGGCTACTACGTGCTGGCCTACATCGCAACCGGCAAGGCCTGACCATGCGCGAAGCGGGGTTGGCCGGATGACACGTCCTATCGTCGCATAGGACTCGCGCCTCGCGCCAGGAACGGAAGCGACGGTGTCGATCGGGTGGCCACGCGCGGAGCGGGCCATCGGAAGGGCTTAGGCAGCCGCCTCGGCTCCGGCCTCCGGAGCGGTGATGTCCGACGCCGACTCCACCCGCACGGGCACCGCGTTGAAGGCGGCGTTCCCGGAGAGCCGGTCGACCCGCGCTGGATCGGTGATGTCGTTGACGCTTGCGCCGGCCTTCGTGGCGGCGAGCCTCCACCCGACGTGGTCGCGATTGTGGCCGAAGCCGTGTGGGATCGAGACGACCCCCGGACGCATCTCGTCGCTGATCTCGACCGGCAGCTCGATCGCTCCTACTGCGGACGTGACCCTCACCCGCTGGCCGTTGGTAAGGCCCCGGCGGGCAGCATCATCCGGGTGCAGCAGCGCGGTACACCGATCGGCGCCCTTCATCAGTCGCGCGCTGTTATGCATCCAGGAGTTGTTGGAGCGCAGCTGGCGCCGGCCAATGAGGATCACGTCGTACCCGTCGCGCAGCGCGGTATCGCGGTCCGCGGCCAACTGCTCGAGATTGGCCGCCTCCCGCAGCATTCGCTGCGGCGCGAGTCGCACTCGCTTGGCGGGAGTCCGCAGCTGGCTGGGCAACCGCGGCTCAAGCGGGCCGAGATCGATCCCGTGACGCGCGCGCTTTACCTTCCCGATGGTCAGCCCACGGAACGGACCGCGCTTGAGCGGTCCGTATGGCCCCGTGCGTAGCGCAACGTCGACCACCCGCTCGGCGGTCGCGAACAGATTGAGGAGGCGGAGCGCGCGGTCCTGCACACCGCCGCGTAGTCCGCGCCCGACACGGGCAGCGAGCGCCATCAGGATCTCCCAGTCGGTCCTGCCGTCCGGCGGCTTGGGAAACGCGGCTGGGCTGTAGCGGATGTGGTTGCGCACCCCGACCAGCGGGAAGACGATGTCGATCTCGGGGCGCTCGAGTTGCGAGACGGGAGGGAGGATCACGTTCGCGTGTCGGCTCGTCTCGGTGACATACATGTCGATTGCGACACACCACTCCAGCCCCGCCATCGCCTGCTCGAGGCGAGCGCCGCCCGGCGTCGAGAGGACGGGATTGCCGGCGAAGACCAGCATGCCCCGCACCTGCCCCGGTCCGGGAGTGAGGATCTCGTCCGCCAGGCCGGCGACGGGCAGCTCGTCCATGAACTCGGGGAGCCCGCTCACACGCTGGCAATAGCGTCCAAACTGGCTCTTGCCGAGCACCCGCTCGCCGATCGAAAGCACGTCGAGCGGCGGCGTCGTGAACATCGCCCCGCCCGGCCGATCGAGGTTGCCCGTGAGCAGGTTGAGCGCGTTGATCAGCCAGTGGGTCACCGAACCCGTCTCCTGCTGGCAGACCCCGACGCGCCCGTATGCCACAGCACTGGGGGCGGCGGCGAACTCCCGCGCCAGCCGGACGATCGTCTCCTCGTCCGCACCCGCGTGGTCGGCCGCGCGCGCCGGCGCCCATTCCGTAGCGAGCGCCGCGAGCTCAGAGATCCCATCGCAGTGGCCGGAGAGATGCCCGAGCCGGACGAGACCGTCTGCGAAGACCGTGTGCAGCATCCCGAGCAGCAGGTACGGATCGCCGCCCGGCCTGAGCGAGACATGTTCTGAGGCGTGCCTGGCCGTTTCGGTGCGGCGGGGGTCGACCACGACGACCTTCCCGCCGCGGTCTCTGATTGCCTTGAGCCGGTGCCGCACGCCCGGCGCCGTCATGATCGAGCCGTTGGAGACCGCCGGATTGGCGCCCATCACGAGCATGTAGTCAGTGCGGTCGATGTCGGGAATCGGCAGCAACGCGAAGTGACCGAACATCTCATGTGAGCTCATGTACTGCGGGAGCTGGTCGGCGGAGGTTGCGGAGTAGTTGTTGCGACTCCCGAGGACGCGTCGCAACAGACCGGCCGCGAGCACCGCCGAGGTGTGCGCGCTGGGATTGCCGAGATATGTGGCGACCGAGTCCGTGCCGTGCCGCTCCTGCACTCGCCGGAGCCCATCCGCGGCGAGCGCGAAGGCCTCGTTCCAGCCGATCTCGACGAAACGATCGCCGACCCGCTTGACCGGCCGGCGCACGCGATCGGGGTCCGCGTGGAGATCGGCAAGCGCGGCCGCCTTCGGGCAGATATACCCGCGGGACATCACATCATCGGGATCGCCGCTGATCCGCAGGACGCGGTCGCCCTCCACCTCGACCTTGATGCCGCAATGCGCCTCGCACAAAGTGCACTGCCTGTAGACGGTCTGAGCCACGCCGCGCTCCTCTGGTTATCCCGCCAACGTCCTGCGATCCAGAGCAGCCTATCCCTCCCGCACGCGGGTATGAGGCGGTCGGGGTCAGATCAACCAGTGAACTGGGGAGGGGCCGGGGGCGGCGGCGGGCTAGGCGCCGCCCTGGCCCGCACGGCTGCCTGTGAGAACGCGGGATCGGCGTTGCTGGCGGATGCGACCGCGCTGTCCGAGATTCGCGCGAGCACCACGCCGTCGATCTCTGGCTGATGGCGATGACGGTGGTCTTCTACTAGAGCCCGATCTCGCATGCCCGAGCATGGCAACGGGTACAGATAACCCGTGGCGCGATCACCTCAGGGCTGGCTCCGCGGATTGCCGTTCAACTGGTCTCCCCCCTCACGTGACGATTTTGGCAGGGGCCTTTGGGACCCTGACGACCCGCGAGTTCTGACGCCGAAGAACTACGGATGGGGCTACGGCATCAACTTCGCCGCCATCTTTCGGCGCCGTCGTCGTGACGTCGATCGGAACCAGGAAAGGTAGACCCGCCTTTTGGTGCATGCCTCTCCCTGGGCGGAGGCCTGCACCACGGTTGAGCGGTGCTGGACCGAGGACGAATTCGAAGCCGAGAAACGTCGCCTGCTCGACAGCTGACGGCAGGTAGGTGGCGCCAGGGTGAGGATCTGGGCGTTGTACCTTCCGCACGCCACGCCGCACGTGGAGGCGAGCACGAAGGCGGCCGGGATACGCACATCCAGAGTCCGTCGCCGAAGGCGTGCGGGCGTATACTTCGAGGTCCCCTGATCCCAAACAGCACACCACGTCATGTCCACCGTGAACAACCCGGCCGCGGCTCCAACAAACTCGGCCGACCGCGTCGCAACAGTCCGACTGGTAGCGGCGGTCGTGATCACCGCCGTGGTGGTGGTCTTCGCCGCTCTCAACAGTCAGACGGTGCGGGTTCACTGGATCGTCACCACGACGAACGCCGCGCTGATTCTCGTGATCGCAATCTCCGCCGTCCTCGGCCTGATCGTCGGTTTGATCCTGGGCCGCCGGATGGTGCGGGCGAAGTCGTCCCTGGATTGAGAGCCGGTCAGGTGCGAGCTAGGCCCTGCGCGCCATCGCTCGCGAGGGGAAGCGTGCGACAGGGTTCGACAGCGACTGAGCGCAGGGAAGAGTGCGCTTCATCCTGAACTTGATCTGGTTTCTGCTCGCCGGCTTCTGGCTGGCGGTCGGCTATTTCTTGACCGGGCTACTGTGCTTCCTGCTGATCGTGACCATTCCGTTCGGCTTCGCCTCCTGGCGGATCGCCCGCTTCGCCCTGTGGCCGTTCGGGCGCGTGCTGGTGCGCCGTCCCAGCGCGGGCGCTCCCTCGGCAATCGGCAATGTGCTCTGGCTGCTGCTGTTTGGCTGGTGGCTGGCCGTCGCCCACCTGATTTCTGGTGTCGCGCTGTGCCTGACGCTGATCGGGATTCCCCTCGGCCTGGCCGACTTCAAGCTGATCCCCGTCTCTCTCCTTCCGCTCGGGCGCGAGATCGTCAGCTCGGACCAGCTCGATGGCGGCGTGCATCGCGCAGCCGTGCAGATCCACCGTTGAGCTCCGGCGTCCGCGTCAACCTGTGCCTCATGCTCGGCTCGGAGACGCGGCGCGGGCCGCTGGTTGCCTAGAGTCCGGACGTTGAGTCCCCCGCCGGCGCCGGCCGCAGGCTCGCGCGGGCGGCATGCTGCTCAGGCCGCGCAAGATCAGTCGTCGCATGCGCTTCGAGATCGAAGTAATAGAGCGAGAGTACGGTGGCCGCGAACGGGACGGTGAGGACGTAGACGAGTGAGCTTGCTACGTCGATGAAGTTGAGCGTCCGTGAAGTGAGCAGCAACAGCAGCGCGATCCCAAAGGCCAAACCCGGCAAGACTGCGGAGCCAGGAGGGCCCATTTGGCAATTAGGCCGGACATGATCAGGTTGACCACGGTGACGATGCCGATGAACAGGATCAGCAGCCACACGGCCGGGATGTGGACGTGCTCCAGAGCGTGCCCGATGCCGACCGCCGCCAGCGCGGGTATGTTGGAGTGGCTGAAGTAGGCCAGGAACTGGGCGATCAACAGGAACAGGAACAGCAGCGCCACCAGCGTGCCCCACTGCTTGGTGATCTTGTTGATTACGTCGGTACTGGTGTTGATCGTCCCCGCTCCCCGGCCGAAGGCGTAGGCGGCTACGAAGAACACCAGCGAGATGATGAACACGAGGCTCTCCATGAACGGCGAGTCGCTGATGATCGAGCCCGTCTCCGGGTTGCGCAGCGGGGCGCCTGGTATCGCGGTCAGCAGCGCGATCGCAACTATCACAGCCAGGAGCCCCAACAGCGCGAAGCGCAGGCCGCGGGCCTCCGCCGCCGGCGAGAGCTTCGCCTCGGCCTCCGACGCTTCGGTGGCCTCGCCGGCCTCGGCGGAGTCGTAGCGGCCGAGCCGACGCTCAACGATGCGTATGGTGACGATCCCGCCGAGCACCGTGAGCAGGATCGTCGAGCCGATTCCGAAGTAGAGATTGTGGGTGAGCTGGAGCGTCGTGTTGGGATCAACGAGATGGATCGCCTCGTTGGTGATCCGGTCACGACCGCGTCCGTCGGCGTGATGAGGAAGTTGACCCCGAAGCCCGCGCTCACCCCCGCGAAGCCGGCAGCGATTCCCGCCAGCGGATGGCGCCCGACGCTGTAGAACGCCGCCGCCCCAAGCGGGATGAGCACCAGGTAGCCGGCATCCGAGGCGATGCTCGAGACGATCCCGATCAGCACGATGATGAAGGTCAGCGTCGCCGGTGGCGCCACCGCGACGAGCTTCCGCACCAGGGCCGCGATGAGGCCCGCCTCCTCGGCCAAGCCGACGCCGATCATCACCACCAGGATGAGCGTCATCGCGGTGAATTCCTGGAAGTTCTTGGTGAACGAGGTGAAGATGAAGCGGATCCCGCTGCCGGTCAGCAGGCCCTGCACCTTGATGGTCTCCCTGTGGATCGCATACTGACCCGGTTGCGCCTGCTCGGTAGGGAGGTCATAGGAGGGGTACTGGGATCCGCTGTAGTCATAGCGCTCGTGCACCTGCGCCGGCGGCGGCGCCGCCACCTCGCTGGTCGCCTGCACGCCTGCCCATGACATGATCTGCGAGGCGGCGATCACGAGCACGATCAAGCCCACAAACAGCATCGCCGGGTCCGGGATCTTGTTTCCCGCGCGCTCGATCCCGTCGAGCACTCGTTCGGTGAACGTGCGGTCCGCCGGTGTAGGTGGGACGGACGAAACGTCGACGGGGGTGGTGGTCATCGCACGATTGCTGTCGACCGCGCCACGCGAGTGAACGCCGCCCGCAGCGCGGTGCCGCTTACCCTAGGCGCTGCCGGGCGCGCTCCTCTGGGTACGGGAGCAGGCACCCCCACCGAACGTCGTGCGCACCCACATCCCCGCCCGGGCGACCGGCTCGGATACGATCGCCCCACGTTGACTGAACTCGGTGCTCCGACGAACGGGACGCGCGCGTCCGGCGCGATGCCCGGTGCCGGACGGGGGCGTGCCGCGGAAGACGACCTGAACCTGCTCCGTGCCTACGAGCCGATTGCTCGCTTCGCGCGCGGCGAGCTGTTCTTTCCCACGGCGGTCGGACCATACGTCGCCCAATGCAGCCTGTGGCGGCGCGACCCCGACGGCGAGAGCCGCTGCATCGTGGAGGCCGGGGAGCTGACGCTCGAGCGTCTGTGCGAGGAGGCGAGGGCCTGCCGGGACCGGCCCCTATCGCTGCGATTCGTATCGGCGCCGCTCAAGCGTGGCGCGTACCGGCGTTGGAGGCGAGCGCCGCGAGACCGGCTGGTGGGCGGAGCGCGCTTCACGACGACCGGAATGCTCGGACGCCTGATCGAAGCCGGCTTACGAGCTTCCCTGCTTCTGCGCGGAACAGTCTCCGCGGGAGTGGCGGCGGCGGCCGAGATTGCCTACCGGGAGCGCTTGGACTTCGAGCGCATGACGTACTACGGCCGCGTTGTTCGCACCGGGGGCTACCTGTGCCTGCAGTACTGGTACTTCTACGCGATGAACGACTGGCGGTCGACCTTCAGCGGAGTCAATGACCACGAGGCCGACTGGGAGCTGGCGACGGTCTACCTGGCCGAGCGGGCGGGAGAGCCGCCACGACCGGCCTGGGTCGCGTTCTCCTCCCACGATCACGCGGGGGACAACCTCAGGCGCCGGTGGGACGATCCCGAGCTCAGCCGGCAAGGCGACCATCCGGTGCTCTTTCCGGGCGCGGGTTCGCATTCCGGGGCCTTCGTACCCGGCGACTATGTGATTTCCGTCGACCCGCCGCAGCTTCGAAGGGCGCTCCGCGCTACGCGCCGCGCGCAGCGATTCCTGGCCCCGTGGCGAGACGAGACGCGTCCCGGGCCTGGCCTCGGGATTCCGTTCATCGACTACGCCCGCGGTGACGGCAGGACGGTCGGACCCGGGCAGCTCAAGGCATGGACGCCGGTCCTGATCGACGACTACACGGACTGGGTGCGTGACTACCGCGGGCTTTGGGGACTCGACACCGAGGATCACTTCGGTGGCGAGCGCGCACCTGCGGGACCCCGCTACGAGAGGGACGGAACCGCCCGCCACGCGTGGGCGGACCCACTGGGGTGGGCGGGTCTCCTGAAGGTAGCACCCGACGACGACGCCGCCACGGAGCTGCTACGGCTGAGCGTGGCCGAGATCGAGCGAAGGCTTCGGGACTCGGACGAGCGAATCGACGCCGAGCTCACGACGCTGCGCCGCGCTGCGGCGGAGGTGCGCTCGCTCGAGACTCACGAGTTCGCCCGGCCGCTCGTCGAGTCGCGGAACGCCGAGGTGGAGCGGCTCGAGGCGGACCTGGCCCGCTTGATCGGGGAGCGCTCCGGCCTCGCCGAGGAGCTGCGCGCCCACCTGGACGAGCTGAGTCGGCCCTCCGCCGTGCCCGCTCCGCAGGCCCACCTCAGCGTGCGACACCTACCTCGATCGGAAGAGCAGGAGCGACGCACCCGATTCCTTCGGCTGTGGGCTGTGGTCAGCACGCCGCTACTGCTCGCATCGGTGCCCGTGATCCTGCTGGCGCGGCCACTCGCCTGGGGCGCCACCGTGGTCGCGCTCGCCCTTCTGTTCGCCGGCATGGAGGCGTTCGCGCGCCGACGGCTGCTGTCCTTCCTGGCCAGCTCCGCGCTGGTGCTGGCGGTGGCCGCGATCTGCGTCGTGCTCGTCGAGCTCGGCCCGGACTACTGGAAGGTGGCCATCTCGCTCGTGTTCGCGGCCGCCGCTTTTCTGCTGCTGATGGGCAATCTCGGCGACGTCGGCCACGGATGGCGGCGCGGTGGCTCGATTGGCGAGGGGTCCGGCGAGCGAGCGGCTGAGGAACGCGACGAAGAGCGCGCTTGACGCGGGTCCTCTCCGTCAGACGTGCAGCAGCACCTTCACGCCCAAGACGCCCAAGCCGGCCAGTACCCCCACGGTCATCCTGAGCCAGACGCCGGGGCTGCGCGGCCGTACGCGCCAGGTGGCGATGAGCTCGAGCGCGAGGATGCTCAGCGCGATCGCATAGACGGCCGCCGTGACCCCACTCGGGACGGCGAGCCGACGTTTAGGGCGCCCGCACTGGCGGGGATAGCTCAGCTAGGTGTCGAGTTACCCGCGAGTAGGGAGGAAGAATGCCTGAGACGCTCAGGGCATCGCTGGAGGGATTCGTCGGCGAGATTGCTGGGGGCGCGGCAGGCGCCGCCGAGAAGGTGGCCGAAGCGATGCCGGGAAGCGGAGCCCTGGGCGCGCTGGTCGAGCAGGCGGGCTCGGTCCTCCCTGGCGGCGGTCCGCTGGAGGCGCTGGGCACTCAGCTCAAGCGACCCGAGCAGCTTGCACGAGCGGCGCAAGTCCTGCTCGAGGCGCGCATCATCCGGGCCGACCGGCCCGACAAGGCCCTGCGCGCGGCCCGCGCGCTGCTGGGCTTCCAGTTCACCCCCGCCGCCGCGATCGTGGTCGCGGCGCTGCGCTATCCGGACGAGCCGGCGATCATCGACGAGAAGGGCACCCTTACCTTCAGGGAAGTCGACAAGCGCACCAACGCGCTGGCCCATGCCATGCAGGAAGCCGGCGTGAGTGCAGGGGACTCGGTGGCGATCATGTGTAGGGACCATCGCTGGTTCATCGAGGCGGTGGTCGCCAATTCCAAGCTGGGCGTGACCTCGCTGCTCTACAACACCCAGTTCGGCGGTCCCCAGCTCAAGGACGTGACCGAGCGCGAGGACCCCAAGGCTGTGATCTACGACGAGGAGTTCGCCGAGGCGATCGAAGAGGGCGTCGGGGATCGCCACCGATGGGTGGCCTGGCACGAGGAGGACTCAGGCGCGGACACCGTCGAGAGCCTGATCGAAGGCGCCGACGACTCAGACCTCTCGAGCCCCGACAAGGTCGGGAAGATCACGCTGCTGACGTCGGGCAGCACCGGCACGCCGAAGGGCGCCTCGCGTGGCCAGCCCGATCCGATCGAGCCGATCGTCGCGGTCCTCTCGAAGATCCCGCTGCACGCTCGCGAGCACACGTTCTTCGCGGCGCCGCTGTTCCACGCCTGGGGCTTCATGCACTTCCAGCTCGGGCTGCTGCTGTCCTCGACGTACGTGCTGCGCCGGAAGTTCGATCCGAAGGCCTCGCTCGACAAGGTCGAGGAGAGCGGCGCATCGGCGATGATCGTCGTGCCGGTGATGCTCCAGCGCATCCTGGAGCTGGATGAGGAGGACCGCCAGCAGGACCTCTCCTCACTGCGCGTGGTGGCATCCAGCGGCGGGCCGCTCTCGGGCGACCTGGCAGCGAGCTGGATGGACACCTTCGGCGACAACCTCTACAACCTCTATGGCTCCACCGAGGTGGCGTGGGCCGCGATCGGCACCCCCGAGGACCTACGCGCCGCCCCCGGGACCAGCGGAAAGGCCCCGCCCGGCACCTCGCTGAAGATCTTCGACCCGGATAGCAAGGAGGAGAAGTCTCCGAACGAGGAGGGCGAGATCTTCGTCGGCAACGAGATGCTCTTCGAGGGCTACACCGGCGACGAAGAGGATGAGGAGATGATCGACGGCCACATGACGACCGGCGATCTCGGTTATCTCGACGAAGACGGGCGCCTGTTCGTCGAGGGCCGAGCCGACAACATGATCGTCTCCGGCGGCGAGAACGTCTATCCCGAAGAGGTCGAGGAAACGCTCGAGAAGCACGATTCCGTTGCCGAGGCCGCGGTCATCGGCGTGGAGGATGAGAAGTTCGGCGAGCGACTGAAGGCCTTCGTGGTCAAGGACGGCGAGGTCTCCGAGGACGAGCTCAAGGACTACGTCAAGGAGCAGCTGGCCAACTACAAGGTGCCTCGCGAGATCGAGTTCCTCGACGAGCTTCCGCGCAAGCCGCAGGGCAAGGTCGACAAGCAGAAGCTCGAGGAGGACAGCGGGGACGACGACTCCGAGAGCGGGGACGACGACTCCGAGAGCGGGGACGACGACTCCGAGAGCGGGTCCGACAGCGACTCCGGAGAGTCCAGCTCGGACGGCGAGTGAGGCCGGTAGTCCGCAGTCGGGCGGCGGCCGAGCACTCTCAGCGCCGGTAGGCCGCGGTCGCGGGGCGGCCGAGCGCGCTCAACGCTGGTCTGAGTCGCCGGCGACGGCCGGCACCGCGCCATCGAGGCCGTCGGTCTGCTCGAGCGCCCACTCCGCCCACTCCACCACAGCCCGCGTTTGGCGGATCCCTGCCTCCAGTGCGATCCTCGCCGCGTGCTCGGTTGGATTGTGGGGTCGGAAGGTGGTCTCGATCTCCTCGAGGCGGCCGAGCGCTTGCCGGGCGACATCGCGTTCGCGCCGCAGACAGTCGCGAGCCTGCTCGGGCTCGAGCAGCCAGAGGAAGAACGCACGCAGGGTGATCTCGTTTCGGGTCACGCGCTCGGGCTCGGTCTCGACCAGCCAGCGCCGCACCTGCTCGAGGCCGGCCTCGGTGAGCTCGTATGTCTTGCGACCGCGAGCGCCGTTCTCGCCCGTCGGCTGGATCAGCCCGGCCTCGGTGAGCCGCGCGAGCTCGGGATAGATCTGGCTGTGCCTGGCCGACCAACTGTGGCCGACCGACAGGTCGAACTGCTTGGTCAGGTCGTAGCCGCTCATCGGACGCTTGGCCAGCAGCCCTAGCAGCGCATTGCGAAGGACGGACATTTTTCTCCTTTGGGGTCTTGACAAGTCAAAGTATACATGTCAAGCTCGACATGTCAACTTCAACACATGAAGGAGCCCCCGATGTTTCGCTCGCTTGCCACCATCGCCGGCCGCCGCCCCCGGCGCGTCGTGCTCGCCGTCCTGGCATTCATGGTGCTGGCGGCGCTGCTCGGCGGCTCGGTCGTCGGACGCCTCAGCACCGGCGACGACTTCTCCGACCCGGGCTCGCAGAGCTCCCACGCGCAAGCGCGGCTGGCTCAGGCCTCGGGTACCGAGGCCACCCCGTCCGTCGTCGCGCTCGTCCGGCTCGGCGGGCCGTTGAACGCCCAGCCAGCCCGCACGCGCGTCCAGCGCGTCGTCTCGGCCCTCGCATCGGACTCCGGCATCGGCCGCGTCGACTCGTATCCCAGCACCCATGACCACACGATGGTCTCGCGGAACGGAACGATGTCCTACGTGACGGCCTACCTGCGCAACGGCGTCAGCAGCGACCAGGTGGCCGCCCGAGTCAAGCGCCGGTTGTCCGGGCTCTCCTGGGTGACCCTCGGGGGCGATGCGTTCTCCGGGCTGGGCGGGCAGATCGGTCAGGACCTGGGACGGGCCGAGGCACTGGCCTTCCCGATCGTGTTCGTGCTGGCCGTGTTGCTCTTCCGGGGCGTGCTGGCGGCGATGCTACCGCTGTTCATCGGCGCCCTCACGCTCCTGGGGACTCTGCTGGGCCTGCGGCTGATCAACGGCTTCACTCCGCTCTCGATCTACGCCCTGAACCTGGCCATCGCGCTCGGGCTGGGGCTCGGGATTGACTACAGCCTGTTGATCGTCTCGCGCTACCGGGAAGAGGCCAGCAAGACGGGCTGGGGCACCGAGGCGCTGGCCCGCACGCTGAGCACCGCGGGCCGGACGGTCCTGTTCAGCTCGCTGACCGTCGCCGCGGCGCTGCTTGCGCTGCTCGTCTTCCCCGAGCGCTTCCTGTACTCGATGGGGATCAGCGGAGCGCTCACCGCCCTGCTGGGCGCGGCTGCCGCTCTACTCGCACTGCCGGCGCTGCTGGCGCTGCTGGGCCCACGCGCGGGGGCGCGGACGCTCCGGCGCCGGCGCCAGCGCGCGGCCGGAGCGGAGCGAGGCGAGGCCGGGTTCTGGTATCGCCTCGCGCACGGAGTCATGCGCCGGCCGGCGCCGATCGCCGTGCTGACCGCCACGCTGCTGCTGGCGGCCGGCTCGCCGGTTACCCACATCAGGTTCACCGGCGTGGACATGAGCGTGCTGCCGTCAAGCTCGCCCGCCAAGCAGGTCGACCAGGCGATCAAGGCCGCCTTCCCCCCCACTCCCTACACCCCGACCGTTGTCGCCGTCCACGCCGGCCAGGGCGCACGCACGGTGCGGCCCTACGCGGATCGACTGGCCGCCCTGCCAGGCGTGGCGGAGGTCTCGCCGCCTCGCTTCGAGGGAGCTGATACATGGGCGATCTCGGTCACCTCCAAGCGACCGTTGTTCGACTCGCGCAGCCTGGCGCTGGTTCGCGCCGTGCGGGCCATTCCGGCGCCATTCCCCGTGCAGGTCGGGGGCGAGTCGGCCGCGTTCATCGACGAGCGCGCCAGCCTGCTCGCCTCGCTTGCGATCGCCCTGGTGCTACTGACCGCGACGAGCCTGACGATCCTGTTCGTGATGACGCGGTCGGTCATCCTGCCGATCAAGGCGCTGGTCATGAACCTGCTGACGATCAGCGCCGCCTTCGGCCTGCTCGTGCTCGTCTTCCAGGACGGGCACCTGCAGAGCGTTCTCGGCTACCACAGCAACGGCGCCATCGACCTCACCCAGCCGCTCGTGCTGATGGCCGTGGTATTCGGGCTCTCGACAGACTACGGCGTGTTCCTCCTGACGCGCATCAAGGAGGCCCACGACGGTGGTCTGACCAACCGTGAGGCGGTCGCCGTCGGACTGCAGCGCACTGGCTCGATCGTCACGGCCGCCTCGCTGCTCTTCGCCATCGCGGTGGCCGCCTTTGCCACCTCGCAGCTGAGCTTCATCAAGGAGCTCGGGTTGGGTACGGCCGCGGCGGTGCTGATCGATGCCAGCATCATTCGCGTCCTGCTCGTCCCCTCGCTAATGGCCCTGCTCGGCGAGCGCAACTGGTGGGCGCCGAGGCTGCGGCGCCGTCCCACCCCACAGCCGTCGTCGCAGGTCGCCGGCGCGCTGTCTCAGCCGCAGGTCCCCGCCGTCTAGCGGTGGTCGGCAAGCCAATGCCAGCCGGAGATCAAGCTTTCAACGCGGGGCGGCTAGGGTTTTTTCGTGTCGCGAGGCGGTATGTGGTCGCCGGGAGGCCGGGGCGCGGGGGCTACCGACATCGGGAGACGTCTGGTGCGCTCGCGCGGGCCGGGTGTGGATTTACGATGAGCGAGCCCGACGGGCTGAGCTCCCGTGATCAGTGAGAGCTTGCGGCGGGATCTGGTGCGGGGCCAGAATGCACGACCTCGTATAGCGCGTGGGTGGACGAGAATCCCGACCACTCCGGACGAGAGACGAGCCGGCGGAAGCCCTCATCGTGGGCAGCCCGCCAGTGCTCGGCGCTCTCCCACTCGGCGTAGTTGACGAATCGGAACTTCGCGTCCGGCGCCAGCGACCGGTGGAGCCGGTGGCGAACGTAGCCCGGCTTGGCCGCCATATAGGAGTTCACCTCCTGGAAGAGCGCCAGGAAGGCGTCCTCGTGACCTCTCGGGACCTCAAAGCAGTTCACGAACGGAACCGTGGCCATGCCTCTCTCTACCTTTCTGCATAGGTATGTAATTACTGCATAGCGTTATACTGCGCTCATGCCACCCCTGTCAAGGCCGACCTCGACTAAGGCCACGTCGGCCGACCCCGGACGGCCGGCTCAGCGGCGCCGGACCCGGAAGGCAATCGTCGACGCGGCAACCCAACTCGTGGCCGCCGGGCGCGCACCTTCCATCGACGAGGTCGCGCGTGCCGCCGACGTCTCCCGCCGCACGATTTACCTCTACTTCCCCACCCTGGACCAGCTCCTGATCGACGCCACGGCCGGTGCGCTGAGCAACGCCACCATCGACGCGGCGCTCGACGAAGAGGCAAGTACGGGGGATCCTGCGGCACGGGTCGAGGGGCTCGCCCGCAGGATGCTCGAGCTCGCTCCGGCCACGCTGCCGCTGGGGCGCCAGCTGATCCGCCTCACGGTTGCGGCGCCTGACAGCGAGCAGGCAGAATCCCCCAGGCGGGGCTACCGCCGTATCGAGTGGATCGAGCGCGCGGTCGAACCGCTTCGGGAACGGCTCAACGACGAGCAATTCGAGCGCCTCGTCTCGGCGCTCGCCGTTGTGATCGGCTGGGAAGCCATGGTCGTGCTGCGCGACATGCGCAGCCTGGACCCCGTCCAGGAGCAGGAGACCATCAGCTGGGCATCACGAGCGCTCGTCAACGCGATGCTCGACGAAGCCCAGGTCAACGGCTGACCGACGTCTCGCCGCCCGCGGCGCCGGGCGATCCAGCGCGATTCGCAGGCGGAGCCGTGCTCGAGGGCGCGGGCGAGTGTGGCGATATCGGTGGGTTTTGTCCCGCGCATCGTGAGCGCTCACCCTGCGTGATCAGTTCGACCTACATCAAGCTGTTCGCAGGCCTCCAGGGCTTCGGATAGCTGCGAGCGGGACCTGATCCGGAGCTTCGCGTAGGCGTGCGTCAAGTGCGTCTCGACGGTGCGCCGCCTGACGTAGAGCTCGCGGGCGATCTGGTCGTTGGACATGCCCTGCGACGCGAGCCGCGCCACCCGCAGCTCGCCCGCGGTCAGCCTCGTCCCGTCTGAGCGGCGCAATGGACGGCCCCCCGCGGCGGCCAGCTCCTCGCGCGCACGAGCGATGAGGCCGGTGCCCCGGTAGCCCTATCGCATATCAACAAAGCCTAAGAAACGTCTCAAAAGAGATAGGCGACAGGCGCTACCGCCCGGCGCCGCGTCTCGCTTCGCAACCGACATAATCTCCACGCGGCTTATGGTGAGACGCGGCAAGGGAATGGGGGCGAGCGGGCCTTGAGCGGCCTCGAAGAGCGCGTGGGGACGACCGGGCCTTGAGCGGCCTCGACGAGCGCGTGGGGGCGCCCTCCGAGACGCATGCGCGCACGTTGTTCACATCTTCGAAGCCCCTGACGCTGCTGGACCACGCCGGGGTCCCGTACGAGCTCGAGCCCACATTGGAAGCCGGGGGAATCCATCAACTCCGCCCGGCGAGTGGAGGCAGGTCGATGTCGTGGGTCAGTCGGCCGGACGCACCCGCCATTGCGGCGACCGTGTCGGGAACCGATCCGGATATCACCGTCCCGCTGTTCGCGCGAGTCGCGCCCGACAGCGAACTCGAGGCGCTTATCGAGCAGCTTGGCGGAAGCTGGCGGCGGGCGCGCGTCCTCACGTCGGCTGACGGCTCCGCCCAGGGTTCCATCTGGCAGGAGGAAGGCGGCTCGGTACTCCTCCCCTTCGATCCCGACGAGGTCCTGCTGAACTACTGGAGCGAGCGCTACCTGTTGATCGGACAGGGAACCGCGCTGCGGAACCTTCGGCGCGGCTTGCGCCTCGGCTACTACCGCGCGCGCCCGCTCCTGCCCCGGAAGCTCCAGATCTGGCTGCGCCGCCGTTTCGCGCGCCTCCAAGCGCGCTCCCTGTTCCCGCGTTGGCCGATCGAAACCTGCGTGGACGACTTCTTCGCCCTGATGTTCGCGATCCTCTCGGACATCGCAGGCGGGCCTCTGCCGCGTCTCGCCGAGTGGCCCGACGGACGCGCGTGGGCGCTTGTGCTGACCCACGACGTAGAGCAGGCAGCAGGCCTGGCGGCCGTGGGACCGGTGCTGGAGCTCGAGCGAGCGCACGGGGTGCGTTCGTGCTGGAACTTCGTTCCGCAGCGTTACGAGATCGACTCGGCGCACGTATCCAAGCTCATCGAGGAAGGATTCGAGGTCGGCGTGCATGGCCTGCGTCACGACGGGCGCGATCTCGAGTCGCTGTCGACGTTTCGGCAGCGGCTTCCTGAGGCACATGACGCCGCCAATCGCTGGGGCGCGCTCGGTTTCCGCTCGGCGTCGCTGCACCGCAAGTGGGAGTGGATGCGCCTCCTGTCCTTCGAATACGACTCGTCGTACCCGGACACCGATCCCTTCGAGCCCCAGCATGGAGGGTGCTGCACCTGGCTGCCCTTCTTCAACCGAGACGTCCTCGAGTTGCCGTTGACGCTCACTCAGGACCACACTCTGTTCGTCATCCTGCGCGAGCGGGATGAAACCGCGTGGGTACAGAAGGCGCGGTTTCTGCGCGAGCGCGGCGGGCTCGCGATGATCGACACTCACCCTGATTATCTGATCGACGAGCGGATCCTGGCTGCCTACGACCGTTTCCTCGATCGGTTTGCCTGCGACGAGACCGCGTGGCGGGCATTGCCGCGGGAGGTCAGCTCATGGTGGCGCCGGCGCGCCGCGTCACGGCTCGAGCACGATGGCGAAGCCTGGCGGGTTGTGGGCCCGGCCGCCGGCGAGGGCCGTGTCGTGTTCGAGCAGGCCTCGTGGTGAGCGGAGCGATCGTCATCGGAGGCGATTACCAGGGCCTCGGGATAGCACGCAGCCTGGGCCGGCGGGGTGTCAGCGTCATCGTGGTCGACGACGAGCGTTCGATCAGCCGCCATTCGCGCTACGTCGCCGGCTCATACCGGTTTCGCGATCTGCGCGGCGACGCCCAGACCGTCGGCGCGCTGCACGCCGTGGCTCGACAGCAGGACGTCGAGGGGTGGGTTCTCTACGCGACGCGCGAAGAGACCGTCGCGGCACTCTCCCGCCACCGCGCGCAGTTGCTCGAGCACTTTCGCGTCCCCACGCCGGAGTGGTCGGTAACGCGCTGGGCATGGGACAAGCGCAACACCTACCAGCGGGCCGCCGAGCTCGGCATCCCCACACCGCGGACGTGGCTGGCCTCGAGCGAGGAGGAGCTACGCCGGATCGATGCGGACCCACCGTACGTGATCAAGCCGGCGATCAAGGAGCGCTTCTTCTACGCCACGCGGCGCAAGGCCTGGCGCGCGGACACGCGCGAGGAGCTCATGGGCCGGTTTCGCGCGGCGGCGAGGTTGGTGGGTTGCGAGGAGGTCGTCGTCCAGGAGCTGGTTCCGGGCGACGGCGAGACGCAGCTCGCCTACTGCGCGTTCTTCAAGGACCGCCGCGCGCGGGCAAGCATGGCCGTCAAGCGCCTGCGCCAGCACCCCGTCGACTTCGGCCGCGCCAGCACTTTCGTGCGGACCATCGACAACCCCGACCTCGAGCAGATGTCGGTGCGCTTCCTGCGCTCGATCGACTACTACGGGCTGGTGGAGCTCGAGTACAAGCACGACGAGCGCGATGGGCTCACGAAGCTCCTCGATGTCAACGCGCGGACGTGGGGCTATCACAGCCTCGCCCAATACGCGGGGGTGGACTTTCCCTACCTCGTGTACGCGGACCAGCTCGGCTTGGCCGGTGCCGGTGCCGGCGCCAGCGCCAGCGCCAGCGCCGGCGGCGTCGTCGACAGCGCGGTCGCTGCGCGAGCCGGGGTCAACTGGATCCGCCTGACCACCGACCTGCCCACCGCCGCAGGTGAGCTGATGCGCCGCCGGCTCGACTGGCGCTCGTATGTGCGGTCTCTGCGCGCCTACGACGTCGAGTCCGTGTTCAGCAGCGACGATCCGTGGCCCGGGCTGGCCGAGCTCGCGCTGCTTCCCTATCTCGCCGTCAAGAGAGGCATTTGAATTGCCCGACCGCGAGGTGGTGGTAATCGGCGCGGGCCCTCACGGCCTGGCCGCCACGATCCACCTGCGCCGCGCCGGCGTGGCCGCTCATGCATTCGGGCAGCCGATGTCATTTTGGCGGAGCATGCCGAAGGGGATGCGTCTGCGCTCGAACCTGAGCGCGACCAACATGGTCGAGCCCGAGGGCCCCTTCTCGCTGGTGCGCTACATGGCACACGTGGGCGAGTACTTCGACCACCCGGTCTCGCTGCGACGCTTCATCGACTACGGCACGTGGGTCCAGCGCACCGGTGTGCCCGACGTGGACACCCGGCAAGTCCTGCGACTGGAGCCGAGCGCCGAAGGGTTTGCCCTCGAGTTGGACGACGGAGAGACACTCACCGCGCGGCGGGTGATCGTGGCATGCGGGATCGCGCCGTTCGCGCGCATGCCGCCCGGGTTCGAGCGCCTGCCGCCCGAGCTCGTCTCTCACACCAGTCAGCACGACGACCTCGCGAAGTTCGCCGGCAAGCGGGTCGTGGTGGTGGGCGCCGGTCAGAGCGCCTTCGAGTCCGCGGTGCTGATGAGCGAGCGCGAAGCGGAGGTGGAGCTGGTGGCGCGGACCGCCCAGCCGGTGTACCTGCGCAGCTGGTCGCCGATCCATTTCATGGGTCCGCTCGGGCGCATCGTGTACGCCCCAACCGACGTGGGTCCGCTGTGGTACAGCCGGCTCGTGGCCACGCCGGCGCTGTTCACGCGGCTGCCCCGCCAGACCCAGGAGCGCATCGCCTATCGATCGATCCGCCCGGCGTGCTCGTACTTCGTGAAGGTGCGCCTCGACGGGATCAGGCTGACGACCGCCACCCGGGTGACCGCGGCGGCGCCCGTCGCGGACCGGCTTCGGCTGACGCTGTCGGATGGAACCACGCGCGAAGCTGACCACCTCATGTTCGGCACCGGCTACCAGGTCGACGTCACGCGCTATCCCTTCCTCAGCGACGCCGTGCGTCGCGGTCTGCGCGTGGTCGACGGCTACCCGGTGCTGGGGCGCGGCCTCGAGACCTCGGTGGCCGGGCTGCACGTGCTCGGCGCCCCGGCCGCCTGGAGCTTCGGCCCGACCATGCGCTTCGTGTCGGGCAGCTGGTACGCCGCCTCCCGCGTCGCCCGAGCCATCGCGGCTTAGACACGATCGGTCTACCGGAGCGTCAAGCCAAACCCACCGTCGACACGCAGCACCGCGCCGTTGATGTAAGCCGCGGCGGGCGAGAGCAGGAAGCTGATCGTGCCGGCGAGCTCCTCGGTCTCGCCGAACCGCTGGAGCGGGATCCTCGCCATGGCGGCCGCCTGAACCTCTTGCGGCATCGCCCGCACCTTCGGGGTGGCGATGAAGCCAGGCATCACCACATTGCACCGGATCCCCCTGTGGGCCCATTCGGCCGCGAGCGTTCGGGCCATGCCCACGAGCCCCGCCTTGGATGCGCCGTAGGCGACCTGACCCGGGATGCCGGTCTCCGCCCCCACCGAGGAAATCAGGACGACGCGACCGTCGCCCGATGCGGCGAGCGCCTCGAAAGCGGCTTGCACGAGATAGAACGCGCCGTGGAGGTTCGTCTCGATGTCGCTCCGCCAGTCCTCGTCGGAGAACCGCTCGGCGCGATGGATCGTGTCTACGACTCCCGCGTTGGCGACCACCGCATCGCAGCCGCCCAGCGCGGCGAGAGCATCGGCGACCGAGGCTCGCAGCGTCGCTCGATCCCGGACATCGAACCTCGCGATCATCTCCGCGCCGTTGATGCTCGCGACATCGGCTCCCGGGTGCTCACAGGCAGCGATTCGGCAGCCGCTGTCCGCAAGCGCCTCGACGATCGCCCGGCCGATGCCACCGGCAGCGCCCGTCACAATCACGCGGCGAGCTGTGGCGGCGGTGCTAACGGGCATCGGCTCCGCCCTCGGCTCGAGGCAGGTCGTATCGCTCCCAGTGGCGCGCCGGAATATCAGCCGGGTCCTTGTACCAGTACCACGTGCACGGATCGCGTCCGAAGTCATCCGGCGGATCGCTCGGGTACAGCGGATATCCGATCCAGCGGATGGGCAGCGACTCGTTCATGAACGAGCAGTGTGTGCAGTACAGCGGGAACCCCTGGCGCCCGTAGCTCCAGTCGTGCGCGGAGCGGGTCACTCCCAGGGCCCGCGGTCCTTCGTATCGGCCCATCCGGACCAGCCGCTGCCCGGAACCGCACGGGTTCATCTCAAATGTGAACTTCTCGTCGTCCTCTGTGATGGTGAACGCGCCCGGGTGCGGCCCGGTGCCGCTGCACGAGTGCGCGCGCCACGTCGCCGCCAACGCGTGCACGATCTGCTTGCGGTCGCGTGAGGCGATCGTCTCGACATCGCGCTGCCAGCCGCGCCCCTGACCGTACGTCCACGCGTCGGCAACGCCATCATCGCCGAGTCGCTCCTGCACGAACGAGATCAGCCCCGCAATCCCCTCGACCATCAGGTCGTGGAGGTAGCGCCACTCGTGCTTCATCTCCTCACACAGCGCGCGCGCTTCCCCGACGTCGCCGCGGTCGAGCGCCTCGATCGCTCGATCCATCGTTGGCCGGGACATCGCATCCAACTCGGCATCCGAGAACCACCGCTCGCTCATCTTTCCTCCAATCGCTCAGTCCGCTGGCGCGATCCTATGGGGCGCGAAACCTGAGCGATCCAGAGCCTGGGCCGCGCCCCAAGGCCCGGCCCATGCGCGTCGCGGCAGCGACGCGCGCTGTCAGCCCTGAGCGCGGAACAGATCGCCGTAACGCTGCAGGTACAGCGGCCAGCCCTGGTCGCCGTGGACGGCGTCGCGGATGAACTCCCATCCGTCGCCGTGGCGGTCGAGGTTGCGGTGCTCGAGCGCCACCCGCGTGCGTTCGGGCCCTTCCGCGATGAAGCGGACCTCGACTTCGCTCGTCCTGTCGTGGTCGGTCTCGGGCTGCCACTGAGGGCTGAGGTCCCAGCTGAACACCACACGGTGCGGTGGCTCATAGGCGAGCACCCGTCCCCAGCGACACTCGCTGCCGTCGACACCGCGGTCGTACAGGTAGCCGCCCACGTGCGGCTCGAACACGGTCTCGGCGATCTCGACTGCGAGCATGTTGTGCTCGCGGGGCTTGAACGCGCCGAAATCCTCGGTGAACACCTGGAACGCCCGGTCGACCGTCGCGTCGACGACGATCGAGTTGGTCACGGTCGTACGCGGTGCCTGCGTATGGCTGCTCACTTGCTCTCCTCGGTCGGTTGCTCGACGACCGCCTTGTACGCGGCCAGGGTCCGCCCCCAGAACCGATCCAGCTCGGCCCGAAGCGCGGCCAGGCCGTCCGGATCGACTTGGTAGATGCGCCGCGTGCCGGCCGGCCGGTCGATCACCAGCCCCGCGTCCTTGAGCACCCGGAGATGCTGCGAGACGGCGGGGCGGCTCACGGGCAGCTCGCGGGCGAGCTCCACCACCGCGCGTGGGCGTTCCACCAGGTGCTCGAAAATCGCCTTGCGCGTCGGATCGCCGAGCGCCGCCCACGGATCCACTTGGTAAGCAGGCACGAACGGTAAGTCTAACCTTACGCTAGGCGTCTGTCAACGTCTCACGGCTCGAGCTCGAGGGGAGCAGCGCTCGCAACTCGCCGATCGTGTCGGCCTCGTCGGCGCTCTTGTCGGGCCGGTAGCGCTTGACTCGCGCGAAGCGGAGGGCGACGCCGCCGGCGTAGCGAGTCGAGGACTGCACGCCGTCGATAGCGATCTCGACGACTAGCTCGGGACGCGCCATCACGGCGATCCCGCGCCGGCCGGCCTCGCGTGCCAGCAGCTCCTGGGTCTGCCACCGCAGGAGCTCGTCCGTCAGTCCCTTGAAGCACTTTCCGACCATCACGAACCGCCCGGAGTCCGGGTCACGAGCTCCGAGATGGAGGTTCGAGAGCCAGCCCCGGCGCCGCCCGTGGCCCCATTCCGCGCCGAGCACGACCAGGTCGTACGTGCGCACGGGCTTGACCTTGAGCCACGCCTTGCCGCGCCGGCCGGCAGCGTACGCGGACGCTGCGTCCTTGACGACAACGCCCTCGTGGCCCGCGCCCAGCGACTGCTCCAGGACCGCTCGAGCCTCGTCGGGATCCGAGGTGAGGACGGCGGGAACCTTGAGCTGCGGCGCGAGCGCCTCCAGCCGGGCGGCACGCTCGTACAACGGAGCATCGAGCAGATGCTCTCCATCGAGGTGCAGCAGGTCGAACAGAAACGTCACGATCCCCTCCGGCGGCGCGTCCCGATCGATTTGCGAGACGGTTTCCTGGAACGCGGCGGGTCCTTCTTCGCCCATCCACAGTGCCTCGCCGTCGAGCACCACCTGTCTCACCGGCAGGCTCAGGACCGCGTCGAGCACCCCCGGCAGCGCGGCGGTGATGTCATTCAGGTTGCGCGTGTAGATGCGGACCTCGTCCCCCAGGCGATGGATCTGGATCCGGATCCCGTCGAGCTTCCACTCGACCGACGAGCGTTCGAAGCTCGTCACGGCTTCCACCACGCCGGCGCTGGTCGAGGCGAGCATCGGGAGGATCGGCCGAAAGATCTCGAAGCCGATGGCGGCCAGGCCTTGCTCTCCTTCGGCCATCGCGATCGTCGCCATCCGCGTGAGATCCCCGGAGAGCATCAGCGCGCGGCGCGCGAGCTGGCCCGAGACGCCGGCGGCCTTGGCCACCGCGTCCGCCATCAGGCCGGCCAGCGCGCCTTGCCGCAGCTCGCCGGTGAATAGCCGCCGGAGAAACTCGTCCTCCTGTTCGGTCGCACTTCCGAGCAGTCGCTCGAGGAGCGCTACGCGCCTCGTCGCCGAGCCGCTCCCGGTGGTCGCTTCGATCTCGGAGATCGCACGGTCGACGTCGTGAACGGCCAGCGAGGGCTCGCTCGCGGGTCGTGTCGAGATGCTGTAGATGGTCGAGTAGCCGATGCCGACCCGACCCTGCCGGGGAAGGCCGGACAGCACGCCGACGCAGACCGCCACCTCGTCTGCCGTGAGGCGGCCCAGCAACTCACCCAGGATCGCGACCTTGCGTGAACGCGAGCTCGTGTTCGCGACCTCGCGTGAGGCGCCGACGACGTCTGCGAACAGCGTCACCCGATGCGGTCGCCGCTAATCCTTGGGAGGCTCGATCTCGCGTTTGAGGATCTTGCCGGTCGGGCCCTTCGGGAGCTCGTCGAGGAACCAGATCTTGGTCGGGCATTTGAATTTGGCGAGTCGCTCGAGCGCGAAATCGCGGAGCTCGTCGACGGAGACGCTGTCCTTCTCCTTGAGCACGACCGCGGCGCCAACCTCCTCACCGAGCCGCTCGTGCTCGACCCCGACCACGGCCACCTCCTCGATGCCGTCGTGCTGGTAGAGCACCTCCTCGATCTCACGCGGGTAGACGTTCTCGCCACCGCGGATGATCATGTCCTTCTTGCGATCGTCGATGAAGACGAAGCCGTCTTCGTCGATGTGGCCCATGTCACCGGTGTGGAACCAGCCCTCTCGGAGCTCCTCGGCGGTCTCGTCGGGTTTGTTCCAGTATTCCTTCATCACGTTGGCGCCCTTGATGGCGATCTCGCCGATCTCGCCCTGGGAAACCTCGTTGCGATCGTCGTCGACGATCTTCACCTCGATTCCCTCGACCGGCCTTCCGATCGAGCCCGGCTTGCGCTCCCCTGGGTAGTTGAACGTGCCGACAGCGCAGGTCTCGGACAGGCCGTAGCCTTCGAGCACCTCGATCCCGAACGCCTGCTCGAAGCGCTCCATCACCTCGACCGGCATGGCCTGGCCACCGGCGATGCCGACCCGCAACGAGGAAGCGTCGTAATTCTCGCGCTCGTCGGAGTTGAGGACGGCGCTGTACATCGTGGGCACGCCCTCGAACACCGTCACGCCATCCCGCTGGATCGCCTCGAGAGTGGCCTTGGCGTCGAACTTCGGAATCAGCGAAACACAGGCACCGAGCTTGGTGGAGGCGTTCAGCCCGCAGGCCTGACCGAACACGTGGAAGAACGGCAGCGCACCGAGGATCACGTCCTCTTCGCTCATCTCCACGAGCGTGGTCGCCACGGCAGTGCTCTTGGCGATGTTCCCGTGCGTCAGGACCGCTCCCTTGGGTGAGCCCGTGGTTCCCGAGGTGTAGAGGATCACGGCGGCGTCGTCGCGCTCGCGCTCAGCCATGCTGGAATCGGGCTCGGCTTCGCTCAGCAGCTCTTCGAACTTCCCGGGCTCCACGGCGATCATCTCGATGTCGTGCTCGCCGGCGCCCTTCTTTGCGGCGTCGCTGAACTGGTGCCAGGCGAAAAGCAACTTCGCCTCCGAGTCACCCACGTGATAGGCGACCTCGCTGTGGCCGTAGCGCGGGTTGAGCGGCACCATCACCGCGCCGGCGCGCAGGATCCCGAAGTAGAGCGGTGCGAAGTAGGGCACGTTCGGGAGCATCACGGCCACCCGGTCGCCGGGCTCGATGCCCTTGGAGCGGATCAAGCCGGCCACGCGCGCGCTCGCATCCTCGAGCTGCGCGTAGGACAGCTCCGTGTCACCGAGCTTGAGCGCGATCCGGTCTGCGTGCTTGGCTGCGGTGTCGGTCAGGATGCTGGCCAGGTTCTGTCCGCCGTCCTCTGCCGACGAGGACTTCTGAGGTTCGGAAGGCTTCTGGTCCTCGGATCGAGTTGCGCTTGACATCTCAGCGGTTCCTCCCCAGTCGCTCGTGTGAATCGACCCACTCGTCGGAGATCACGGCGGCGCCGAGCGAGAGCTCACCGCACAGGACCGCGGCCGCGACGATCTCCGCGAACTTGCGCACGTTGGCCTCGCCGTAGCATCCGAGCAGCTCGAGGGCCTCGCGCTGCGTCGACAGGCTGGTCCCGCCACCGTAGGTGGCGACGATCAACGACGGGAGCGTGATCGAGTAGTAGTACGAGCCGTCCTCGCGTAACTCGGCATGAGCCAGGGCAGCGGACGATTCGGCCACGTTCGCCACGTCCTGGCCGGTGGCGATGAAGATCGCGGTGATCCCGTTCGCCGAATGCGAGCCGTTGTTGTTGACGCCCGACATGAAACCGCCGAGGTTGGACACCTGGCGTGCCCGGTACATGGCCTGTGCGGAGGTATGCAGCTCGCGCTGGAGGAGCTCATCGGAAAGCGTGATCTCGGCCACTACCCGCTTGCCGCGCGTATGCATGATGTTGACCTGCGAGGCCTTCTTGTCGGTGGCGAAGTTCGACTCCAGCTGGAAGTAGCGGATTCCCTCGTAGTTCTTGGAGATCCATTCACAGGCCGCGGCCGTGGCCCGCCCCGACATGTTCTGACCCGCAGCGTCTCCGCTCTCGAAGTTGAACCGGAGGAAGCGGTACTTGCTCGCCGAGTACTGCTCGATGTCACGCAGGCATCCGGTGCCGGTGGAGGACTCGGCCTGCTCCTTGATCTCGTCGAAATGCTCGATGATCCAGTCGCCGAACACGCGCCCGTCGTAGGCGCTGTCGAAGCCGAAGGCCGGCGCGCGCTGGATCGCGTCATCGAGCACCGTGGCTCGCACCCCTCCTGCCTCCCGGGCGACCTTCATGCCGCGGTTGTAGCTCGCCACCAGCGTGCCCTCGGAGGTGGCGAGCGGGACGAAGAACTCGCCGTCGGCGTGCTCTCCCTTGACCAGCAAAGGACCCGCGAGGCCGAGGGGCACCTGCGTGGCTCCGGCGAAGTTCTCGATGTTGCCCCGCACCTCATCGGGGTCGAAGCAGTAGCTTCCGATGTGCTCCAGCGACGCGCCGGTGGCCTCCGATGCGGCGCGGAGCCGAGCGTCGGCCGCCTCGCGCGTGTAATCGTTCTCGACCTCGCTGGTGATCGCCATTTCCTCGCCTCTCTCGTGACCGCGGTACTTGTCGCATACCCACCGAGAGCCCGTTCGAGACCCGGCTCGCTAACTGTTCACACGGTTATTGGCCTGCCGCCCTCGCTCGGAAGTGGCTGCGCGCCTGCCTCTAGACTGCGCCCGGACGCAGAGGAACCCACCAGGAGGCATGATGTCGATCGCCCAAGAGCAGCGCGACGGGTCGGACGCGGCCCCGGAGCAGCCGGACACCCTGACCGTGCAGAACCCGGCGACCGGGCAGACCGTGGCGGAGATTCCATCGCTGTCTCGAGATGGCGTCCTGGAGCTGGTCCGCCGCGCCCGCGCCGCGCAGCCCGGATGGGAGGCGCTCGGCTTCGCCGGCCGCGGCGCGCTGATGCGCGAGTTGCGCAGGTGGTTGGTCCAGAACCGCCGGCGCGTGATCGAGACGATCAGCGAGGAGAACGGTAAGCCCTGGGAGGATGCCCAGCTCGAGCTCTTCTACTGCGCCGACGCGCTGGGGTTCTGGGCCAAGAAGGCGCCCAAGTGGCTCGCTGACGAGCGCGAGCGGCCGCATTCGCCGCTGCTGCTCGGCCGTAAGGTGGTGAACCGCTACGTCCCGTACGGCGTGGTCGGGGTGATCGGCCCGTGGAACTACCCGTTGATCAACAACTTCGGCGATGCGATCCCCGCGCTCACGGCGGGCAACAGCGTGGTGCTCAAGCCCGCGTCGATGACGCCGATGAGCTCGCTGCTGATCCAGGAGGGACTGCGCGCCGTGGGCGTCCCGGAGGACGTGTTCCTCGTGGCCAACGGCCCCGGCGGAACCGTGGGCAGCGCGCTGGTGGACTGCGTCGACATGCTGCATTTCACCGGCTCGACCGAGGTGGGTCGCCGGCTGGCCGAGCAGGCAGCGAAGCGGCTCTTGCCGATCTCGCTCGAGCTCGGCGGCAAGGACCCGATGATCGTGCTCCGCGATGCCAACCTCGAGCGGGCGGCCAACGCCGCCGTCTGGGGCGCGCTCCAGAACGCCGGCCAGACGTGCATCTCGATCGAGCGCGTCTACGTCGAGGCCGACGTGTACGAGCCGTTCGTGGCCAAGGTGGTGGAAAAGGTCCGAAAGCTGCGCCAGGGGCCGCCCGGGGCCGCCGGCACGGTGGAGATCGGCGCGGTGACCTCGTCCGAGCAGGCCGACATCGTGGCTGAGCACGTGCGCGACGCGGTCGAGAAGGGGGCCAGGATCGAGGTGGGCGGAAACCGGTCCGAGGGACCGGGACAGTTCTACGAGCCGACCGTGCTGACCGGCGTCGATCACTCGATGAAGATCATGACCGAGGAGACATTCGGCCCGACCCTGCCGATCATGCGTGTGCAGGACGAGGAGGAGGCGGTCCGCCTGGCCAATGACTCCGACCTGGGGCTCGATGCGAGCGTGTTCGCCGGCGACCCCAGCCATGCCGAGCAGGTGGCGCGCCGGGTCCAGTCCGGCGCTGTGGTGGTCAACGACGCACTTTCCAATTACTTCGCCATGGAGATCCCGATCGGTGGCATGAAGCAATCCGGGCTTGGAGCTCGTCACGGCAAGATCGGCATCCAGAAGTACGCCAAGCGCCAGAACCTCGTAGTCACCCGCTTCGGGCTCAACCGCGAGATCTATTACTTCCCGTACTCGCGGCCCGCCACCAAGCTCACCGAGTGGCTGATCGTGGCGCTGTTCGGCCGGCGCTAGCCGGCCGGGCGGACGATGGCGCTCCGGCCGGCCGCCGGCGCAGCCAGCGGAGCACGGACTGCGCCGCGTTGTACCCATTCATGCCGTGCACGCCCCCGCCGGGCGGCGTCGCGGCCGAGCAGATGAACACCCCCGGAATGCCCGTGCGGTAGGGGTCGATGGCGAGCCGGGGGCGAACCAGCATCTGCCACGGGGTGTTCGCGCCGGTGATGATGTCCCCGCCGATGTAGTTCTCGTTCGCAGCCGCTAGCGCGGCCGGCGAGCGCGCGGCCGAGGCCACGATGCGCTCGCGTACGCCGGGGGCGAACCGCTCGATCTGTTCGACGATCGCCGGCTCGGCGTCACCGTCGAACCCGTTCGGCACGTGGGCGTAGGCCCACACGGGATGTACGTCTCCCGCGGAGCGCTGCGGGTCGGCGAGGTACTGCTGGGCGACGAGCACGAACGGCCGCGCCGGCATCCGGCCGCGAGTTACCTCCCGCTCGGCCGCGGCAATCTCCTCGAAGGAGCCGCCCAGGTGCACCGTGCCGGCGCGCCGGCACGCCTCGTTCGTCCACGGCACGCCGGACTCGACCGCCAGGTCGAGCTTGAACGCCCCGGGGCCGTGGCGATAGCGGCGGTATGCGCGCTCGACCCCCCGCGGCAAGACGCCCGCTGCGAGGTCGGCCACGTGGGCCGGCGCCAAGTCGAGCACCACCGTGGCGGCGAACGGGAGCTCCGACAGCGAGCGAACGCGGACCCCGGTCTCGATCACCCCGCCCCGCTCGCGCAACGCGCCCGCGAGCGCATCCGAGATCGCCTGCGAGCCCCCATGTGCCACCGCCCAGCCATGCCGGTGACCGGCGCAGATCAGCATCGCACCGATCGCAGCGCTCATCGGCCAGCTCAGCGGAGCCGCCGCGTGGGCGGCGATCCCCCCGAACAGCGCTCGCGCCTGCGGCGTCCGGAACACGCGCGCGAGCACGGCCCCCGGTGGCGCCGCGAGCGCACCGAAGCGCGCCAGCCCAAGCGGGTGGCGCGGGATGTGGGCCACCGGGCGAAACGCGTCCTCGGCCAGGGCGTCGAAGCGGGCCGCCGGGGCGCCGAAGGCCCGGCGCCACGCCGCGCCGTCCGATCCCAGGGCCTCGGCGGTGGCGTCGATCGAGCGGAGCATCGTGCCGGCGCTGCCGTCGTCGAGTGGATGCGCGCAGTCGACCTCGGGCCAGCGCCACTGCAGACCGTGCCCCTCCAGTCCGGCCGAGCGCAGGAACGGCGAGGCCAGCGCCATCGGGTGAACGGCCGAGCAGACGTCGTGCACCAGGCCTGGCAGCGTGAGCTCGCCGCTGCGCGCGCCGCCTCCGATCGCGTCCTCAGCCTCGAGCACGGTCACGCCCAGGCCGGCGCGCGCGAGCTCGACCGCGCACGCCAGGCCGTTCGGGCCCGAGCCGACGACGATCGCTTCGCTCACACGATCACGGCCGGCGCGCCGCCGGCGCGGGTCACGCGAACCGGGAACTCGAACGACTCCTCGAGCCACGGACCGCGCTTGACCATCTCGGCCACGTCGACCCAGCCCTCTTCGAGCAGCCCCGACGCCGCGTCGTAGATTCGATACCGCTGACTCGGCACGTGGGCGGGCTGACCCTCGAGTGAGACCACGCGGACATCGCCGGGCTCGAAGCGGCACTGCTCCTGGATGGCCTGCAAGAGCTGCGCTCCGTGGAAGTGCCCGTCGCCGAAGTTCCAGCCCGCCACCACGCCGGCCACGATCTCGCCGTCGCGAACGTGATAGCCCTCGATGTCCTCCACGGCCCGCCCCGCCAGCGCGTTCAGCGCGCGCCCGTGGCTGTGCATGGCGCGGAACGCGACCGCCTTCTCCAGGAAGTACTCGGCCGTCTCGCGTCCGTAAAGCTTGGCTAGCTGCTCGACCGTGATCCGGGCGACCTTGTCGACGCGCTCGTCGAGCTTTTCCTCGGCGCGCGTGTCCTTGCGGAACAACCACACGCTCGTGGCCCAGTTACCGGCGTAGTAGCGCATCGCCGGCAGGAACGAGATCTTCTCCGGCAGCAGGTTGCCGGCGATGGGGATGACCACGCCGCCGATCACGAGGAGCGCGATCAGCACGGGGTTGTCCAGCGTGGAGAACGGAACGTGCCCGTAGTGCCCGAACAGGACCAGCAGGCTGAAGATCATGAACAGGTTCCACTCCATCGGCACGCCCAGGGCGAACGTCGAGGTGATGTGCGCGTGGAAGATGATCATCCCGATCAGCGCGATCGTGGCGACCGTGCCCCCGCGGGAGACCATGAGCACGAGCGGCAGCCCGAACTCGATCGCGGTGCCGAGATGGGCGCCCTGCGCGGCCGGCCGTCCCGGGCGCAGATCCTCGGGCCAGCGCTGGTACAGCTTCGCCTTGGCCCGGCGCGAGCGGTTCCACGGGGTGTTGCTCACCATCACCGAGATCACGAACGGGAAGTGGCGGTTGAGCTTGGACGACGCCGCGCCCCACCAGATGAAGAAGATCACGAACTGCCATCCGACGATCAGGTTGTGCGCCGGGAACAGCGAGACGGTCAGCAGGTACCCGTACACCTCCGGGCGGCCGGCCAGGAACGAGACCTTGTCGCGCAGGCCGAGCAGGGCCCAGATTCCGAGAAGCACGGCGATCGCCGCCGGATGCAGGCGACCGGCGGCCGTGCCGGCGACGGCCTGCCCGTCGCTCACCAGCACGTCGATGCCCGCCGCGAGCACCCCGGCGTACAGCGCGACGTCGAGTGGCGTGCGGCGGTTTCCGTGGGTCAGCGGAACCTTGTCGGGCCACGGCGGCAGCCGGACCGTCCCCGGCCTGAGCCAGTACAGGATCCCGCCGATCACCGGGCCGTAGCGGGCGGTGAGCTGCATCGATCCCGACCCGAGCCCGAGGATCTCCCACAACAGCGTCCAGACGGCGAACTTCTGGTAGACGATCGGCTCGGTCCACCAGTGGCCGATGCTCCCGAAGCCGCCGATGCCGCGCGTAGTTGCCGAGACGACCGCGAACATCCCTCCCACGTAGACCACGAGCTTGATGGCGTAGAGCAGGAACACGACGTCGGGCGTGCCGAAGCCGTTCACCGCCCAGTCCTGGCAGTTTGCTTTCAGCCGGGCGAGGTAGGGCTTCGCCTTCCACTCCGCGAGATCGAAGGGCGGCGGTGCCGGTTGCAGGAAGCTCATCGCGTTCTCCTCTCTGCGAGCGCATACGCTCCCGCCGAGGGCCGGGATCACCGCGGGCGCTCGGGAAGAACGCTAAAGCACCGCAGCGACGGCGAGGCCGACGAGTGCGGCCCCGGCGGCCACCCCGAGCACGAACGTTCGTGCCGGCGCTGGGGGACCGGCGAGGGTGGCAGCGAAATCGGCGGCGTCGGCCGCGGCCGAGGCGATCAGCCAGAGCCGGAGCTGGTCCGACCGCCCAGACGAGGCCAGCGCGCCCGCGCCGAGCGCCGCATCGCGGGCGCCCAGCGCCCGGACCATCACGCGGCCGCCCGGGCTCCGGACGGCCTGGCCGGCCCACCCGGCGGCCAGGTCCGGCGCCACACACAGCGCAGCCCCGATCCCGACCCGGCCGGCAGCCAGCCCGCGAGCAACGGTCTGGGCGGTCGAGCTCATTCCGGGGGGCGACGGTACTGCATTGGTGGCCGAGCCCTAGCCGGCCCGCTCCGCGGATGCCAGGCCCCGGCGCGCGAACACCGTCATGACGGCCGCCGCCACTGCGAGCGCCCCGAACGCGATCGCCACCTTGACCGGTGACCCGGCGAGCAGGCCGCGTCCCGCCTCGATCACCGGGGTCACCGGGTTGAGCTTCGCCACGTTGTGGATCCAGCCGGTGAGCAGTGAAAGGGGCACGTAGACCGGGGCGAGGAACAGGAGCACGAACACGGGCATCTGGATCAGCGCCCCCGCCTGCTCGGTGCGAAGGAACATGGCCACGCCGCAGGCCCACAGTGCGGCCACCAGGTTCATCGCCACCCCGAGCCCGATCAGCCCGAACAGCTGCACGCCGTTACCGCCGACGCTCATCCCCGCGATCAGTGCGGCGCACGTGACCACGGTGGCGGTGAGGGCCCAGCGCAGCAGGGCTCCGATGAGGTAGCCGGAGATGATTCCGCTGCGGCGGGGCGCGCTCAGGAGCAGCCGCCGCGCGAACCCGGAATCGAAGTCCCGGGCCACCGCAAACCCGGTGAAGACACCGCCGAACGCCGCTGACTGGAGGAACACGAACACGAACTGGAACGCGGTGTAGCCGGGCGCGTAGTGGAAGTTCGGGACATCGCTGATGCGTGAGAGCCCGCCGGCGAACGCGATCAGGAAGAACAGCGGGAAGATGATCGACGGGACCAGGATCGCCGGGTTGACGACGGTGTTGTGGATCGAGCGCCATGCGACCCCGCGGGTGACGTTGAGAAAGCGCGTCATCGGCGGGCGAGCCTCGACTTCATGGCCGACTGCGCCAGGGCCAGCGTGATCACCAGGAGGGCCAGGGCAAAGCCGAAGCCGAGCGCGAGCGCACGCGCGTCCCATCCCGTGATGACCAGGCTCCGCAGGCCCTCCAGCAGGTAGGAGACCGGGTTGTAGGTGGCCACGTCGCGGAACCAGGCGGCCTTGATCAGATTGCGCGGCAGGCTCGAGGAGCTGAGGAACAGCGTCACGAACAGGAGCGGGAAGATCCCCTGCACGGCCTCGCCGGTGCCGAAGCGCAATGCCAGCAGGCCGCCGAGGCTGGCGAATGCGAACGCGATCAGGATCGACAGGACGAGCAGCACGAACGCGCCGCCGACCCCGCTGGCGAACGTGACCCCCGAGGCAACTCCCACGAGCAGGTAGACGATCGCCTGAACGACGCCGATCACGAGCGCGCCGCCCAGTTGCCCGACGAGCATCGCCTCGCCACGCAGCGGGGTGAGGGCCAGCCGGTTGAGAAACCCGCTCTCGATATCGCGCGCGAGATCCACGCCCGCGCCGATCGACACGAACATCGCGCCCTGGACGAAGGGCATCGCGAGCAGGAAGTCGCGGTAGTTGTGGGTGGGGAACCGTGGGATGTGGGTCGCCGGACTGAGCGCCGAGCCGTTGATCGCGAACAGGATCAACGGGAACAGCATCGGGAAGACCATCAGCGCCCGCTGTCGAAGCGTGCGCACGACGGCCCGCCGCGCCACCGCGAGCGTCTGCTCGGCCATACCCGACAGGGCGGCCGAACGGCCCGCCTGAGGGGCCCCGAGGGCTACGTCAACGGCCACGCCGGCCCCTCCGGCGGCGCCGGCCGGCGCTCGCAGTCTCTACTCCGGCCGCCGCCGGGTCGACGATCGTGCCGGCGGCGGACCCTTCGAGCTTGCGACCGGTCTTGGCCAGGAACACGTCGTCGAGGGACGGTTGATGGAGCTGGAGCGTCTCGACGCGGAGGTCCGCCTGGTCGAGGATGCGCACGATCTCCGCCAGCTGGGCCTCACCGCCGGGCAGCTGCACGATGACGCTGCCGCGACCGTTGCGGCGCAGTTCGCCGAAGCCGGACAGCAGCTCGGCGAGGCGGTCGCCAACCTCGGGGTCGGCCGGGGCCACCTCGACCGTGGGGCTGCCGATCTCGGCCTTGAGCCGCGCGGGAGTTCCCTCGGCGACGATCCGGCCATGGTCGATGATCCCGATCCGGTCGGCCAGGGCGTCCGCCTCTTCGAGGTACTGAGTGGTCAGAAAGACGGTCATTCCCTCGTCGTGGGCGAGCCGCGCCACCTCTTCCCACAGGGCCGACCGGCTCTGGGGATCGAGGCCGGTGGTCGGCTCGTCCAGGAACAGGATCCGCGGCGAATGCACGAGCGCGAGGGCCAGGTCCAGGCGGCGCTTCATGCCGCCCGAGTAGCCGCCGACGCGCCGGTCCGCCGCCTCGGTCAGGCCGACGCGCTCGAGCAACTCGTTCGCTCGCCGGCGCCGGTCAGCCGTGGCCAGGCCCTGGAGGGTGGCCTGGAGCATCAGGTGCTCGCGGCCGGTCAGGATCGCGTCGAGCGCCGCCTCCTGGAGCGCCGCGCCGATCGTGGCCCGCACCTTCGGGCCCTCGCGGACGATGTCGTATCCGCCGACGCTCGCCCGGCCGCTGGTGGGGGGCAGCAGCGTGGTCAGCATCAGTACCGTGGTCGACTTACCGGCGCCGTTCGGCCCCAGGAAGCCATAGATCTCGCCCGGGGACACGGCGAGGTCGATCCCGTCCACGGCGCGCGGCCCCTTGCGGAACTCACGCACCAGCTGCTCCACCTCGATCGCGGCTCGGCCGGTCATGGGAGAGGACTCTACCAAAAGGTTTAGCTTGTCAACGATCAAGATTCTCAAGTAGAATGGGTTGGGGATGGATACCGCGCCGCTTGCGCACGTTGAGAGGCAATCGCCCGCCGACGAGGTCTCGGATCTGCTCCGTACGCTGTTAGGACTCCAGCGACGGCGCTTTCTCATCGCAGCATCCGAGCTCGATCTGCACCCCGCGCAGGCGGGCGCCCTGCTCCAACTGGCCTCTCCACTCCCCATGAACGAGCTCGCCGCGACGCTGGGCTGCGACAGCTCCAATGTCACCGGGCTCATCGACCGGCTCGAGGCACGCGGGCTGGTGACCCGCCGAGCGAGCGCCGAGGACCGTCGGGTCAAGCACGTGGTGCTCACCGCCGCCGGCCGGCGGCTGCGCGGGCGGCTGCTGGCCCGGGTGGGCCAACCGGCGCCCGGCGTCGAACGCCTGTCGGTGTCCGAGCAGCGCCAGCTGCGGGACCTCCTGCGCGCGGTGCTGACCCAGAGCTGAAAGGAAGCCATGCCGCATGAATGACGCCCCCGCACCCGTAAGCCCGATTCCGGAGCACCTCCATACGATCACCCCCCGGCTCGTCGTCGGCGATGGGGCGGCAGCGATCGAGTTCTATGCGCGGGCGTTCGGGGCGCAGGAGCTCGGGGATCGGTTCACCGATCCCGCGGGCGGACTGATCCACGCGGAGCTGCGGATCGGCGATTCGGTGGTGATGATCACCGAGGAGACCGTGGACGCCGACGCGACCACATCGTCGCGCGGGCGCCCCGTGAGCGCGATTATGGCCACCTACTGGGAGGACGTGGACGCGGCATGGGAGCGCGCCCTGGCGGCCGGCGCCGAGGTCATCTACCCGCTGGCCGACCAGTTCTACGGGGAGCGCGGCGGCCGCCTGCGCGACCCGTTCGGCCAGCAGTGGATGATGAGCCAGCGGATCGAGCTGCTCTCGGGCGAGGAGATGGAGCGCCGGGCCGCGAGCTTCTTCGAGTCCGGCGGCGACTGAGCCCGCTCAACCCCGGCGAGCCGCCGACCACTCCGCCTTGTGCGCGCGCTTCGCCGCCTGATAGCTCGCGAGCGCCTCGGGTGAGTCGACGTCGCCGAGGGTGGGATGCCACGGCACGAGCCGGTCGGCCATGGCCACGCCAAAGCGCTTGGCGAGCACCGCGCCGAGCGCCTTGATCTTCATCTCCCCGAATCCCGGCAGGGCGGCCAGGTTGGCGCGAAGCTCCTCCGCGTCGGCTGCGTCGCTCCACACCCGCTCGGCCTGCCCGCCGTACTTGTCGCGGATGTGGACCGCGAGCTCGTGGACCCGGGTGGCCATCGAGCCCGGAAAGCGGTGCACGGCGGGCTTCTCGCGGAAGATCGCGTCGAGGTCGGCGCCGGCGAGCGCGTCGGCGTCCAACGATCCCAGGCGCTCCTTGATCGCCATCGGGCCGCTGAACGCCTTCTGCACGGATACCTGCTGATCGAGCGCGAAGCCGATCAGGAGGGCCATCGGGTCCGAGGCGATCAGCCGGTTGGACTCGTCGGATTCGGTGAAGAAGAGGCGCTCCGGCACGCGGCTAATCCTACGCAGCGCCCTCGGCCGAAGCGGGGCACCGGCTCGGCGCCCGATCCCGCTCGTGTGCGGTGGGCGCACCATGCTCGCCATGCGCGGCGTGCGCGCCGCCGGCCGCGGTCGCGCCGCGCAGCCGGAATGCTCCGAGGCTCGCAGCGAGGAGCGCCGCTCCGGCCCCGAGCGCGAACGCGACGTGGTAGCCGCCGGTCAGCGCCTGCAGATGGCCGTAGTGAGCGGTGAGCAGCGACGAGGTGCGCGAGGCTGCGGCGCTGGCCAGGACCGCCAGGCCGAGCGCGCCGCCCATCATGAACGAGGTGTTCACGATCCCCGAGGCCAGGCCGGCCTCGCTCTGCGGGACGTCGCCCATGGCGGCGAGCAGCACCGGATTGAGGGCCAGGCCGGCGCCGAAGCCCAGCAGGATCATGCTGGGAAGCACGTCCGGGAGGAAGCTGCCCGCCACCGGAGCGCGAGCGAGCATGGCCAGACCGACCGCGGCGAGCGCCAGGCCGACGCACAGTGGACG
The DNA here is from genome assembly GCA_963818675.1 of uncultured Solirubrobacterales bacterium. GTDB lineage: Bacteria > Actinomycetota > Thermoleophilia > Solirubrobacterales > Solirubrobacteraceae > Palsa-465. Next base: position 2,113,572 of record CAWFTE010000002.1, on the reverse strand, counting down.
CGCGATGCCGAAGCGCATTACGAGCTTCGCCGACAGCCCCAACGAGAAGGCGCCCATGATCAGGTTCGCGGGGAGGAAGGCGAGCCCGACCTGCAAGGGGCTGTAGCCCAGAACAAGCTGCAGGTAGAGGGCAGAGAGGAAGAACCAGGCGAACATCGCCGCCGCCCACAGCACGCCGACCCCGTTGGCGGTGGCCAGGTTGCGCAGGCGCAGCAGGCGCAGTGGCATCAGGGGCGAGCGCACGCGCGACTCCACCACCAGGAACGTGGCCAGCAGCGCCACGCCGGCGGCGAGCAGGCCGAGCGTCCGGGCCGACGTCCAGCCGACCTGGTTTCCGTTCACGATCGCGTACACGGCGAGCATCAACGCGGCGGTCACGGTCAGGGCGCCGGTTACGTCGAGCCGGACGCCGGCGGCGTCAGGGCGCACGCCCGGGAGGAGGCGCAGGGCGCTGATGCACACGGCCACGCCGATCGGAACGTTGACCAGGAAGATCCAGTGCCAGCTCAACAGGTCGGTCAGGATCCCGCCGAGCAACACCCCGAGGCTGCCGCCGCCGGCGGCGACGAAGCCGAACACGCCCATCGCCTTCGCCCGCTCGACCGGCTCGACGAACAGCGACATCATCAGCGACAGCGAGACCGCGGAGACAATCGCGCCACCGAGGCCCTGGATCACCCGCGCGCCGACCAGCATCGCCTGCGTCGAGGCCAGCCCGCAGGTGAGCGACGCGACCGAGAACAGCGAGATGCCCGTCATGAACAGGCGCCGGTGCCCGTACAGGTCGCCGAGCCGTCCGCCCAGGAGCAGAAAGCCCCCGAAGGTGAGCATGTAGCCGTTCACGACCCAGGCCAGCGAGGTCTGCGAGAAGCCCAGGTCCTGGCGGATCGAGGGCAGCGCGACGTTCACGATCGTGGTGTCGAGCACGATCATCAGCGTCCCCATACACAGGACGACCAGCGCAATCCAGCGGCTTCGGCTCTGCGTCATCTCGCGTTCCTTTTGCTCTCGTTTCATGGTGTCTCCCGATTAGACGAGGCAGCGCTCCGAAGCTCATCGGTGCGGTGCGGCTGGGGATCTCCCTCGAGCTCACGCTCCAGCGCATCGAGTTGTGCGCTCGTTCCGCGCTCGCGCCAGCTCGGCTGCTCCTGGCCGTCCAGGAAGGCGCCGTGTTCGGTCAGCTCAAGTCGCGTTCCCGTATCGGCGGGGTGGAACTGGACGCTGGTCAGCGAGACGGTCGCGGGACGGCCGTCGGCGTACAACGTCGAGACGTACACGATCCGCCGATCGGGCGTGATGTCCCGGTAGAGCGTCTCGAACCGCATGTCCGGAAGTCCGCCACCCGCGGGCCGATGCGCGACCTCTCTTCCCCCCACCCGGAAGTCCAGCTCGTGCTCGACCTCGGGCCCGGCGAACCAGCGCGCTTTGGCCGCCGGCTCGGCCCACGCGGCGAAGACCCGAGCGGGATCCGCGACGTACGTGCGGTCGAGGGTGAAGGTGCTGTGCACTACGTTCGGCTCGGTCATCTAACTGCTCCTCGGTTCGTCCGGCTCGTTCAGGTATTCCGCCAGCCGATCGAGCCGGATCTCCCATGCGGTGCGCTGGACGCGGATCCAATCCTCGACCGCCCCAAGTCCGCCCGGCACGATCTGGTAGGAACGGACGCGGCCGAGCTTCTCCGAGCGCACGAGCCCGCCCTTCTCCAGGACGTGGAGATGCTGGACGACGGCGGCGAGCGTCATCGGAAGCGGCCGGGCCAGCTCGCTGACCGACAGCGGTCCGGCGGTCAACCGCTCCACCATGGCGCGCCGGGTGGGATCCGAGAGCGCGTGAAATGCCCGGTCTGGCGTCGGTGCGGCGGCGGGTGCTTGGTTAAGCATGTACTTAACCATACGTGCTCGCGCGCAGAAAGTCAAGTGGCTACTTAACTAACGCTCAGCGGTGCGAGGCCAGGACCGCGGTGGCGCTGCGCAGGAGCGCTCGCTCGGCCGCGTCGGAATCCATCGCCCCGGCGGTCTATGACGACGTGCCGGCGGCGCTCGACTGGCTGTGCGACAAGTTCGGGCTCGTCGAGCGCTGGCACGCCGGCGACCATCGCGCCCAGCTCTCGTTCGGCCGCTGCACCGTCGCGATCACCGAGCCGCGGACCTCGCAGGTCCTCCCGGGCCACGTGTCGCTGCTGCTTCGGGTCGACGACGCGCGGGCCCATTGCGAAAGGGCGCGAAGCCGCGGCGCGAGCATCGTCCAGGAGCCGAAGGACTATCCCTACGGGGAGTGCCAGTACACCGCCGAGGACCTGGGCGGGCACCACTGGTGCTTCTCGCAGTCGATCGCGGATGTGGCGCCGGAGGAGTGGGGCGGCACGTCGGGTCCCGGCCTCGCCGGCGGTGCGGCAAGCTCTGTGGTCGCGGCGAGCTCTGCGATCGCGGCGCCGCGCACGGCCGTGTCGGTGATGCTGATCGTCCCGGACGCCGCGGCAGCGCTGGCCTGGTACAAGGACGCCCTGGGTGCGGTCGGGCTCTGGGACCTAGGAGGCGTGGCCGGCTTGGAGATCGAGGGGGCGCCGTTCTTCCTGCATGAGGCCAATCCTGACAATCCGCACGAGGACACGCCGGCTCGAGCCGCCATGACGAGCACGAGGATCGAGCTGTTCGTGGACGACCCGGAGGCCGTGATGGCGCGAGCGGTGGCGGCTGGCGCCACCCAGGGGTCGCCGGTCATCGACCATCAGGTGCCCTGGGGTAACCACCGCCAGGGCGGCTTTCACGACCCGTTCGGCCACAACTGGTCCGTAGGCGATAGGTCCCCCCTGGCCCGGCTCGAGCACTGAGCCGGGCGCCGTTCGCGGGGGACGGGGTCAGCCGTCGCCCGCGGGACGGATCATCGCTCCCCGCGGCCTCAGGGGTCCGCGGCGTCAGCCGACCGCGGAGTCCTCCGTCACGCGCGGGGCGTACCGGTGGTGAAGCATCAACGCATTGCCGTCCGGATCGTGGAAGAACGCCATGTGGCAGACACCGGTGTCGAATGTCCCGCCGGCGAACTGCACGCCTCGGCTCTCGAGCTCCGTGCGGGCAGCGGCGACATCCTCGACGTGCAGGGCGATCGCGTTTGCGCTCGTGACGTGCGGAAGGCCCATGGCCTCGGCGTTGATGATGCTCAGAGTCAGGTTCCCGGTCTCGAACTCGGCGAAGTTGCGCTCGGGCATGTACACCGAGCGGTGGAGGCCGAGCGTGGCGCCGTAGAACGCCACCGCCGCGTCGAGGTCGTGGGTGGGTACCGGGACGAAATCAACTCCCGTGATCAACTGCTGCGTGCCTGTGGTCATGGCGCCGAGCCTACAGCCGCGGGCCCCGTTTCTGTGCTTGTGCGGCCGGGTACGCCTAACCCGATCAGTGCGGTCGCCCCCGCGCGGCCGCGTGCCCGACAACCGAGCTCAAGGAGCGTCGATGTCCGACAAAAACGTTGATGAGGGGAAGGGCAGGGTTAAGGAGGCCGCCGGCTCGTTGACCGGCGATGACAGCATGAAGAACGAGGGCAAGGTCGATCAGGCGAAGTCCAGCGTCAAGGACGCGGTGGACTCGGTCGCCGACAAGGTCCCGACCGGCAAGGACTGACCCTTCGACGGGCCGGATTGCGGCTGGCGGCGACTGCGCCGCCGGCCGAACGCCCGCGGCGGCCTAGAGACGCAATGCGCCTCTAGGCGTTCTCCGGCGCCGCGGCGGACCCCGGCGCCGCGGCGGACCCCGGCGCCGCGGCAGACTCGCGCCGGACGAGGCGCCACGAGCTGGCCAGGACGAGCACCAGCGGTATCAGCTGTAGCGTGGGCATCCACCTGCGTGCATGCAGGATCAGCAAGGTGGCGGCTGCCGCGCCGGCCACCGCGGCAGCCACGATCCCCGCGCTCCGGGTCTGCTCCGGCGACCAGCGCCATCTGCGCACCGACTCGAGCACGCCGGTGAGCGTGCTGGTCAGATACGTGGTCGACATCGAGCCGAGCCGTCTGACCGCGGTGCTCTGCACGCCCATGGCGGCGGCCGCCGCGATCACCAGCGCCAACTGCGCCGGATGCCGGGGATGCCGCCCGATCAGCTCCCATCCGACCGCGAAGGCGAGCAGCAGGAAGAGGTCGAACGCCAGGGCCGCGGTCGCGCTCGGCGGCCAGACGCGGTCCGGCTGGTCGGAGCGCGGAGCCGCGAGCATCACCCCCAGGCCGTAGCCGCACAGCGCGCAGCCGGCAAACAGCGCCAGCTGGCCGTCTCCCTGCGCCGCGCTCACCCCAAGGAGGATCAGATTGCCGGTTATGACGCTCGCGAACACGTGCCCCAGGCGTTCGAACACGGCCGCGTCGGTGGCGCCCGTGACGAAGGCGAGCGCGATCAGCAGCAGGTCTCGCCAGCGAGCGAGCGAGAGCGCTGCCACCAGCCGATCAGCGCGAGGCGGCGGCGCCGGGCGTGCCGCTGCCGTAGATGAAGAACTCGCCGGTGGCGTGCACCTCGGTTGCCCACCCCAGGGCGGCCAGCCGGCGCTGCAGTGGCTCGGGCGCGTAGAAGCGCTTGACGATCCGGAACTCACGACCGTCGTTGAGGCGGCGCACCAGCGTCTCGTCGTCCTCGTGCGGAAGGACGTGGTCAGCCGCGGTCGAGCGGTCGGTGCGATCGCTGTCGAGGAAGAACACCCGGCCTCCCGGGCGGAGCGCTGTCCTCACCGTCTCCCAGAAGCGCTCGAACCTCGCCTCGGGCACGTGCGAGAGCCAGAAGCCGAAGAAGCACACGTCGAACGCGCCGGCTGGCGGCTGCCACTCGAACAGGTCCGCTCGGACGTACTCGGTCCGCTCGTCGCGGACTCGAGCGCGGTTGATCTCGAGCATCTCAGTGGACGCGTCCACGGCGAGGAGCTGGCGCGCGTCCCGGATCAGGCGCTCCGTCCAGATGCCGGTTCCGCAGGCCAGTTCGAGGACGTCGCCGCGCGGACCGAACTCGTCCAGGGCCCGCCTCAGCGCTTCGGCCTCCGCGAACCAGCGCGCGTTGGCCTCGGCGCCGCGGTCGAACCGGCCGGTGCGCTCCCACCACTGGTCGTACTCGCTCGATCGGGCGCGGTAATAGGCTCGCTGCTCGTCGAGAAGCGCCGTGTCGTCCATCGCCGCACCGACGGTAGCGCGGCGGGAGACAATCAATCGCTGCGATCGTCCAACGAGAGGAGAGCCATGCCGGCGCGCGATCAACTGTTCACCGACATCGATTCGATGGAGCCCGAGCGCTTCGCGGCTCATCTCGCGAGGGATGCGACCATGCGCTTCGGCAACGCGGAGCCAATTCACGGCCGCGATGCCATCCGCGACGCCTGGGCATCGTTCTGCCGGGACATCAACGGGGTCAAGCACGCTCTGGTCGAGCAGTGGACGATCGGGGACGCGACGATCGTCGAGGCCAACGCCACCTATACGCGGCGCGACGACACCCAGGTCACCGTCCCGGTGGTCACGATCTACCGAGAGCGGGATGGCGAGATCGACGACTACCGCATCTACATCGACCTCGCGCCGCTGTTCGCCGGCGAGGCGGCGGCCGCCCGCGGGTGAGCGGAGACCGACCGCTTGGGCCCCGCGCGGGCGCCAGCCCCCAATGAGCGGGGACCGACCGCTCGGGCCGCGCGCAGGCGCCAACCCCCACCTGGCGCGGCCACCGGTGCAGTGCGGCCCTCCGTTGGCCGACGCCCGCGTGGCCTGCGTGCTCGTCCACGGCCGCGACCAGGACGAGGGTTTCATGCTCGACGTGGTGGCGCGCCTGAAGCGCGACGACGTGGCCTACCTGCTTCCGGTCGCGGCCGACCGCAGCTGGTATCCGGGACGCTACTTCGACCCTCCAGGCGAGAACGAGCCGCATCTCAGCTGGGCCATCGAGACCTGCGAGGCCGCGATCGCGCTCGCCGGCGCAGCGGGGGTGCCCGATGAGCGGCTCGTCGCAGGCGGGTTCTCCCAGGGCGCGTGCGTGCTCGCCGAGCTGCTCGCCCGGCGGCCGCGCGGGCTGGCGGGCGCGGCGATCCTGACCGGGTCGCTGCTCGGCCGCTCCGAGGACCGAACCACGCCGGCGCGCGCGGACGGCCTACGAATGTTCTTCGGCCTCAGCCGCTACGACGAGTGGATCGCGCTGGAGGATGCGCAGGCCACCGCGCAGGCGTTTGCGCAGGCCGGCGCGGTGGTGGCGTTCGAGACCTACGAGGACCGCGTCCACCATGTGAACGACCGTGCCGTGGCCGGCCTGCGCGCATTGCTGGGCGGCGGATGAGCCGCGTGGCCGGTTAGGAGACGACGGTCTCCACCGTGTCGATCGGCTCGAGCTGAGCGATCTCGGCCCGCCGGTGCTCCCAGTGCGGCGGGATGCACATGTGCGTGCCGAGCTCGTCGGCTGCCTCGTCGATCAGGAACCCCTCGGGCGTCGAGTACGCGATCTCCACCAGGAGGCCGCCCGGGCTGCGGCAGTAACAGGAGAAGAAGTACCCGCGGTCCTTGCGGTCGGAGACGTCGGTGAAGCCGAGGCCGACAATCCAGTCCTTGACCTCCTGCTGGTTCTGCTCGGAGATCACGTCGAATGCCTGGTGGTGGATGGTTCCCTCCCCGAAGTGCCAGGTGCCCTGGGGAAGGTCGGGCTCCTCCACCAGCTCCAAGATCCGTCCGTAGCCGTCCTCGGTGCCGACCCGGTACTGGTGGTTCGGACCCTCCGAGCCGACCAGCTCACCCTGCATGCCGGTGGTGATGAAGAAGTCCATCTCCCCCACCTCCCGGACCGACGTGGTGGTGCCGTAGGCGCCCCGGATCGCGTGCTCGGCGGGGACGCCGGCGCCCTCGTACGGCGCGCGATCGTCCGGCTGCGGGTCGGCCACCAGCGCGTAGGGGATCCCACACGGATGAGCGAACAGCAGGCGCTCGGTGCCGAACAGCTCGACCGCGCGCGCCTCGACGCCGGCCTCGCTGAGGCGATCGGACCAGAAGGGGATCGACTCGGGCGGGACGGACAGGTTCAGCTGCTTGGCCTGGTTTGTCCCGCGCTTGCCCATCCATCCCGCCTGCCGGTACGGGAACGCCGTGAGCAGCGTCGAAGCGTCGCCGAGCTCGTTGCCGTAGTACAGGTGGTAGATGGGAATCTCACCGTCGAACAGCACCGTCTTCTTGACGCTCTTGAGGCCGAGCAGGCGGACGTGGAAGTCGTAGTCCTCCTGGGCGCCGCCGACGCAGAACGTCAGATGATGGGTTCCGCGAATGGTTCCGGTGTTGGCCATCGCTCTCTCCAGTTCCCTCGATGCCCTCAGGTTGCCCGACGAAATATACGTGCCGTCGGTCGGCGGGCCCGCCGCGCTAGCTCGCGCTCGCCGCCGCGGGACGCTCGGCGAGCGCCTGCTCTCCGAGCAGCGCCTGCAGGTCCTCGGCCAACCCCCGCACCGCGTCGGATGGCAACGGCCTCAGCGGTCCTCGCACGTCGCCGCGGACCGGCACCCCGCGTAGGCCGAGCGCCGCTTTGACCGACGCCTGGAAGGGTCCGACCGAGAGCACCCGGCGCAGAGACTCGACCAGGCGGGCCCGATCCGGCGTCGGCTCCCGCACGAGCTCGGCCACGGTCTCCGGGAAAGCCGCCGCCACACCGGAGACGCTGCCCACCGCGCCCCGCGCCAGCGCATCGGGGATGACGGGCTCGGCGCCGATGAAGATGTCCAGATCGAGATCCAGGTAGGGCTCCACCTTGGCGAATGGAGCATCCGAGACCTTCATTCCCGCCAGGTTCTCGGCCCGGTCTCGGAGCGCGCGCACCACGTCGGGGGGCACCGTATAGCCGCTTCGGTCGGCGTACTCGTAGACGTAGAACGGGAGCGGTGCGCAGGCCGCGGCCGCCGCGGTGAGGTGCTCGAGCAGCTCGTACGGGGTGAGCAGGAAGTACGGCGGCGCGATCACGGCCACGCCGTGCGCCCCGATCTCCGCCGCGTGCGCGGCCAAGGACGTGGTCTGCGCGGTGCTCTGGGCGCCGCAGTGAACGATCACCGCGAGCGGCCCGGCGCCGTTCACGACAAGCTGCGCGACGCGCCGGCGCTCCTCGGGCTCGAGCAGCACGCCCTCGCCGGTCGTCCCGAGCGCCAACACACCGTCGACGCCGGCCGCTCCGTAGAACTCGAGGAGCGGCGGGAAGGCGTCCTCATCGAGGCGCCGGCCGTCATCGCGGAGCGGCGTTACCGCTGCGGCCAGGGTTCCGGTGATGCGATCTCGTGCCATAGAGACATCGTGTCACGGCCGGCCGCGCATCAGCCTGCCAGGGCGGTAACCCTCGTGCGCGGGCTGTCAAGGGTCTGTGCGCACTCCGGCGGCCAGCGGCGCGAAGCTCGGAGCGCGCCGTTCCAGGAAGCTCTGCACGCCCTCGCCGAAATCGCGACCCGAGAACGACTGGAGCATCAGCCGGTTCGCGTCCTCGAGGGCGTCCTCGAGGCGGCGGTGGAGGTCCGTATAGACCTGGCGCTTGATCGTGGCCATGCTCGCTGGTGAGGAGTCTGCCGCGAGCATGCGGGCATAGCTCAGCGCCTCCTCCAGCACTGCCTCGTCGGGGCAGGCGCGGTTGACGAGGCCCAGCTCGGCAGCTTCGGCGCCGATGACCACGCGCCCCGAGAGGAGCAGGTCGAGCGCGCGAGCGGGTCCGACGAGCCGCGGGAGTAACCACGCAATGCCGTGCTCGCCGATCAGGCCTCGGCGTGCGAACGCGGTCGTGAGCTTCGCGCTCGCCGCTGCGAAGCGCAGATCACAGGTGAGCGCGAACACGAGCCCGAGGCCGGCGCACGGGCCGTTGATCGCCGCGACGATCGGCTTGGGAATCGTCAGAGGAAACGTCACCGGACGCTCGTCGGCGCGTGACCCCGGCCGCTCGCCGTCGCCGTCGCCGTCGGCCAATCCTTGAAGGCTCTGCATGTCAGCGCCGGCGCAGAACCCTCGTCCGGCTCCGGTGAGCACGATCGCACGCACCTCCTCGCGCGCGGCACACTCCTCCAGGAGGTCGAAGTAGGCGACCTGCATCTCCGGGATCCAGGCGTTGAGCCGGTCCGGACGATTCATGGTGATCAGGGCCACGCCCTGGTCGACGGTCATCAGGACTACGTCGGTCATGGGGTCCTCCTCGCTCGCGGCCGAACGTACCACACGGTTCCTGGCCCTACCGCCGCCGTAGCGGGTGCTCAGTCCGCCCGGGGCTCCGCAGGCACGGGGTCGGCCGCGCACGTAGCTCGTGGGGAGCCGAGCGCGAGCTCGTAGGTCTGCCCGATCAGGTCGACGCCGAAGCTGTGATGGGGCTCCTCGCGAGCCAGGCGGAAGCCATGGCGGAGATAAACCTGCCGCGCGGCCACGAGCGGGTGGTTGGTCCACAGCGTCATCCGCTCGTAGCCGGCGCCGGTCGCGAACTCGATCGCGGTCTCCACGAGGCGGAAGCCCAGGCGGCGGCCCCGTGCGCGTGCCTGCACGAGCAGGAGCCGCAGCTTGGCCACCCCGGGTTGATCGCCGGCCACGCAGAACACGCCGCCGACTCGCTGACCATCGAGCTCGGCGATCCAGGCCCGGTTGCGCTCACGGTCGGGCTCGGCGGCGAAGTCGGCCACGATCCGCGCGAACAGCGTCTCGCAGTCGGTGTCCCAGCCGAACTCGTCGGCGTACAGCTCGCCGTGGGCCATCACGACCCACCCCAGGTCACCCGGCTCCCCGAGCGTGCGGATCCTGACCTCGCTCATCCGACCTCCCTCCTACTGAAACGACTGTTTCAGTAGATTACCGGATCATGGCCACTGCCGCATCGCCCCGTCGCAAGGAGCTGCTCGATCGTTCATACGAGTACGTGCTCGCGCATGGCCTGACCGGCCTGTCGCTGCGCCCGCTCGCCGCGGCGGTGAATTCGAGCCCACGAGTGCTCCTGTTCCTGTTCGGCAGCAAGGACGCCCTGATCCGCGAGCTGCTGGCCCGCGCGCGGGCGGAGGAGGTGGAGCTGGTCGAGCGGCTCCACGGCGATCTCGTGACGACCGCCGGTGCGATCTGGGACTGGCTGGTGGCCGAGGAGCACCGGGGGCTGTTGCGTGTCTGGGTCGAGAGCTACGCGCAGTCGCTGGTGGAGCCGGATGGGCCGTGGGCCGGGTTCGGACAGGCGACTGTGGACGACTGGCTCGAGCTCTTGGCCCGCGCCCAGCCGGCGCAGGAGCGCGAGAGCGCGGCCGGAGAGGTCCGGCGCACGCTCGTGCTCGCCGTGCTCCGCGGCGCCCTCCTCGACCTGCTCGCCACGGGCGATCTCAATCGGACCACCGGGGCGGTTCACAGCGCGCTCCGATGCCTGCCGGCGCCCTGCTGATCCACGGCGTTGCACGTCTGCCACCGGGTAGACCCAACCCATGCTCGGCAAGATCGACGCCTTCCAGCAGCGCCATGCGGTGCTCGCGATCCCGCTCGCCGTGGTAAAGAAGTTCAGCAACGACAACGCGGGCAACCTGGCTGCGCTCATCGCCTACTACGGCTTTTTCGCGCTGTTCCCGCTGCTGCTGCTGTTCACCACCGTGCTCGGGTTCATCCTCCAGGGGAACCCATCGGCGCAACACTCGATCATCCACTCGGCGCTCGGCCAGTTCCCGATCATAGGCAGCCAGCTCGAGGCGAAGTCCTTGACCGGAAGCGGCGTCGCGTTGGCCGTGGGCATCGTGGGCACGCTCCTGGCCGGCCTGGGAGTGACGAACGCCGGACAGAACGCCTTCAACCAGGTGTACGGCGTCCCCTACCGCAAGCGCCCGAACTTCGTCCAGTCACGTCTCCGCGGGCTGGGCACGTTGATCGTGCTGGGGCTCCTCCAGGTGATCTCGACCGGGGCATCGGGCGCGGTGAGCGGAGGCGTCGGAGGCCCTGTACTGGTGGTCGCCGGCATCGCGGTCTCGTTCATCCTCAACGTGCTCCTGTTCTTTGCCACCTTTCGCCTGCTGACCGACGAGTCGGTGCCCACGCGGGAGCTCTGGCCGGGCATCATCACCGCGTCGGTCCTGTGGGAGATCCTCCAGGCGGTCGGCGGCGTCTATATCGGTCACGTGGTCAAGAACGCTTCGAACACGTACGGCACGTTCGCCACCGTGATCGGCCTGATCACCTGGCTGCACCTGGGCGCCCAGGCGGTGATCTACTCGGCCGAGCTCAACAGCGTCCTCACGCTCAAGCTCTGGCCACGCAGCCTGTTCGGGGGAGCCGACCGCGATGAAGACAAGCGCACGCTCACCCAGATCGCCAAGACCGAGGAGCGGGTGGGCCCCCAGCGCGTGCACGTCAGCTTCGAAGACGAGGCGCAGTCAGGGACGACGAGCGCAGGCGCGCCGGATGCTGGGGACGCGGGGCAGACGCGAGGCGACAGCGCGGCGGGGCAGACGCGAGGCGACAGCGCGACGGACGGCGACGGCGCGCCGTCGGACGCCACGCGGTCTGGTCCGTGACCGTCAGAGGATGTTGAAGCAGCCGTAGATCACGAACAGCGGGTTGACGACCGAGCGTCCGTGGGCATCGCGCATGGTTTGCTGCCCGACGAACGACGGAGGCGACTCGGCCTTGTAGCACCCATTGGCCTGCACGCTCACCTCATAGGTCACGGGCGTCTGCTGGAACGGAACCGCGCCAGGCTGGGGAATGAACACGACGAGAGTGCAGCTCCAATCGCCGGGACCCTGCGGCGCCGGTCCGTGCCGCGTGCACGTCGGCACCACATTGAGGCTCGCGCCCGCCGGCACGGCGCGGCCGAGCAGCCTTTGCTGGAGCAGGGTGAGGTTGTCGAATGCGGGCGTGATGCTGCTCCGCAGCCGTGCGGCGGTGGCGCCGGTCGGGCCCCAGTTGGCGGCGATCGCCAGCAGTGCGATCAACGCCGTCGCGACGGCCACGGTCCGAGCGGGCACCGCCCACCCCGCGCGCCGCGCCACCGGCACGCCCGCGAAGTCCCGGCGGCGCAGTATCAGCCACGAGGCGCCCAGCGCCACGGTGATCCACACCAGCGCCACCGCGCTCGAGACGAGCAGCGGGCCATAGAAGGGGTGCGCTGAGAACAGGCCGTGCCACGCGTCGAAGGCCGAGCCGATCAGCAGCAGGTGGGCCCAAACGCCCTTTCCGATCAGGTTGAGCAGCTGGGTGACGAGCGCTACGAGGCTCGGACCGAGCACGCCGACGATCCCGTTGCGGGTGCCGATCGAGAGCAGCACCCCCACGCTGACATAGGCCAACGCCGGCAGGACCACGATCAGCCAGCTGAGCAGCACGAGCCCAAGGCACCTCCCCGGCGACATCAGCGTCCCGCCCAGACCCACGAGCGACTGACCGCCCACGAGCAGCAGGCCGGCAGCGAGGCTCGACAGCGCCGCCAGCACAAGCAAGCCCACCGTGAACGTCGCGGCCGCCAGCAGCTTGCCGGCGAACATCTCCTGACGCGTGCAGGACCGCGTCAGGACGGTCTTCCACGTCCCGTAGCGATCCTCGGCCGAGAACATGTCGCCGGCCACGAGCCCGGCGATGAGCGGGAAGCCCCACGAGCCGGCGAAGCCGAGGACCACCAGCGATACGGCAAAGCCGGAGGAGTGAACCCAGATCCCGAACAACGCGTCTGCCGGGCTTCCGCTCTGTGCGGTCAGCACAGCCGCGAACGCGAACGGCCCGACCAGGCAAACCAGAGCGAGCAGCCGCGTCGAGAGCTGGGCGCGGAGCTTGCGCGACTCCGCGCGGTATGCCCGGGCGACGCCGCCGGCGCCGCCCCCCGCGGCGCGCGCTGGCGCGGGCGCGCCAGGAGCTCCAGGTGCAAACGCGCCGGCCGCGGTCATGTGGCCGCCAGCGCCTTCTCGGCCAGCTCCTCCGGCTCGAGATCCGCCACGGGGACGTCGCTCGTGAGCGCGAAGAACATGCTCTCGAGCGGGCTGACGAGAAGCTCGAGCCGCCTGATCGCGATCCCGGCCCGGCCGAGCGCGATCACGTACGGATCAAGCGACTCCTCTCCGGCGGCCAGCGCGAGGCCGCCGCGCTCGGACCGGCCGGCGCGGATGCCCGGCTGCGCCTCGGCGATCTGGAGGGCTCGTTCATCGTCGCTGGTGCTGAGCGCGTAGGCCGAGCCCGGGGCCTGCGCACGGAGCGCGGCCGCAGTCCCGCTCCACACGATCCGACCCCGGTTCAGCACCGTGAAGGCATCGCACACCTGCTCGATCTCACCGATCAGATGGCTCGAGAGCAACACGGCGGCGCCGTCGGCGGCAAGCTGGCGCAGCAGTCCGGCGACCTGGCGCGCGCCGGCGGGATCGAGTCCGCTGGTCGGCTCGTCGAGCAGGAGCACCCGCGGCGTGCGAAGCAGGGCAGCGGCAATACCAAGCCGCTGGCGCATACCGGTCGAGTAGCGGCTGACCCGATCGCCCGCGCGGCCGGCGAGCCCTACCTTCTCGAGCGCTTGGTCGAGTGATCTGGCGGGGACGCCGCCGTCCAGCTCGGCGAGCAGCTCGAGGTTGGCCCGGCCGGACAGGTACGGGTAGAAGGTCGGGTCCTCGACGAACCCGGCCACGCCCTCGAGCGCGATCGGGTGAAGCGGGTCGCGCCGGCGCCCCAACAGCTCGATCTCGCCAGCGTCCGGACGCACCAGCCCGAACAGCATCCGCAGCAGGGTGGTCTTACCGGCCCCGTTGGGCCCCAGCAGGCCGCGGACCTCGCCCGCCTCGACCTCCAGATCGACCCCGTCGACCGCGCACGTCTCCTCGAAGCGCTTGACGAGGCCGCTGACCCTCACTGCCGCCACCCGGGCCAATATACGGAAGGGCTCGTGTGGGCTGGGCACGCGTTATCTCCTACGCTCTGTAGTAGCATGTCTTTCACGATGGCCTCTCGGACCGCCCAGCGACGCGAGAGCGCGGAGAAGCTCCGCGTCGCCCTGGTGCAGGCGCAGCGACGCGAGGAGACCCGGCGGCGCCGGTTGGGTGCAGGCCTCGTCGCCGCGCTCGCGGCGCTGCTGGTGGTCGCTGTCGCCATCGCCACGAGCGGGCCCGCCGCGGGCGGGCGGATCGGTGCCGCGAGCGGCGGGGCAGTCGCCCGCGCCGGCTACGTGAACGCGCTGCTCGGCGGGATTCCCCAGCACGGCCTGGTGCTCGGCGACCCCCGCGCGCCGGTGCGGGTGGTGGAGTTCGCCGACCTCCAGTGCCCGTACTGCGACGAGTTCGCCACCCAGGCCCTGCCGCAGCTCATCCGGCAGTACGTCCGGCCCGGCAGGGTGAGCATCGAGTTCCGCAATCTGGCCTTCATCGGCCCGGACTCTGTGCGGGCGGCGCGAGTCGCGGCGGGAGCGGAGCAGCAGAACCGGCTCTGGAACTTCGTCGAGTTGATGTACGAAAACCAGGGCGAGGAGAACACCGGATACGTCACGATCGCCTACCTGCGCCGGCTGCTGGCGGGGGTCCCCGGGCTTGACGTGGAGCGCGCGGAGCGTGCGAGTCAGAGCGCGCAGGCGTCGGCGCCGCTCGCGGCCGCGAACGTCGCCGCCAGCGCCGAGGGTATCGACGCCACCCCGTCGTTCCTGGTCGGCCGGGCGGGGGGAGCGCTTCACCTGTTCGAACCGGCGAGCCTCAGCGCGAGCGCCTTCACCGGGGTGCTCGGAGGCAGAGGATGACCGACCTGCGCCTGCGGCGGATCGTCGCGATCCTGGCCACGGCCGGAGTGGGCGTGGCCGGTTATCTGACCGACGTTCACTACGCCGGCCTCACTCCGATCTGTGGGATCTCCCATGGGTGCGAGACGGTGCAGACATCTCAGTACGCCTCCCTCGCGGGAATCCCGGTGGCGCTGCTCGGCCTGATCGTCTACTTGATCCTGCTCGCGAGCTCCGTGTCCGGGGGCGAGCGGGCGCTGCTCACGAGCTTGGGCTTGTCCCTGGTGGGGTTTGCCTTCAGCGCCTACCTGACCTACCGCGAGGTCTTCACGATCCATGCCGTCTGCTCCTGGTGCGTCTCGAGCGCGATTCTGCTCACGCTCCTGGCAGGAGTGAGCGGTGCGCGGGCGCTGTTGCGCCGGCCCGAGGGTGACCCCACGGCCGGTTCGGAGGGAGATGGCTTCAGCTTGCGCTCAGCGTCCGCCGCGCCCTCCGGAGGCGGAGCCGCAAAACGATGAAGGCCAGGCCGGCCGGAACCAGCGCGAGCACGACCACGCACGGCTGGCGTGACAGGAGCGGTGGCGCGAGCGTGGCCGACCCGGCCGCGACCTGCCCGGCCAGGAGCACGAGCGCCAGCATCAACACCACCGCGGCGGCCGCCATGAGGCAGAGCGTCACTGGGAAACGCCAGCTCCGCGGCTCGCCGAGCAGGTGATCGACGCGCTCGGGGTCGAAGCTGACCGACCCGGATTCCGAGAAGCCGAGCATCGCGCGCGCCAGCGCCGAGCGGCCTTCCGGCCTCGCGTTCGCGGCGGTCTCGTCGGCGCTCAGCTCGGCCAGTGCCTGCTGGCGCCGGGCCAGCTCCCTAAGGCCCGGCATGAAGAAGAGCGCCCGGGCCAAGACCCGTCCGGTGGCAAGGCGCAACGGGTCGTGGCAGCGCGCGTGGCGGCGCTCGTGGAGCAGCACGGCGTACAGCGCGGCGTCGTCGAGCAGCTCGAGCGCGCCGGTCGA
Organism: uncultured Solirubrobacterales bacterium; assembly: GCA_963818675.1. Taxonomy (GTDB): domain Bacteria; phylum Actinomycetota; class Thermoleophilia; order Solirubrobacterales; family Solirubrobacteraceae; genus Palsa-465. Next base: position 2,097,922 of record CAWFTE010000002.1, on the reverse strand, counting down.
GACGTAGACCCGCGGCCGGAGCAAGCCGGCGCAGAAGGCGAGCGGGCGACAATCTTCGATCAGGAGCGCGTCCAAGTACGGAATCGGGGCCTCCCGCGCCAGCCGACGGCTGAAGCGGACGGCGGCGAGCACCTCGCGCCCGGCGCCCCATAGCGCGATGGCGGTGGCACTCGCGCCGAGCGCGGCCAGGCCCAGGACCACGATCGCAGCCAGGTTGGCGCTGGGGTAGGTGAGTGTCTGACCAAGGATCGACACATGCCGCGCGGCCGCGGCGGAACTCAGCCGCCAGGTCTCGGACAGGCGCAGGACAACGAACAACGAAGCCGCCAGCCCGAACGCTCCCAGCCCGCCGGCGGCTCTCGACACCCTGGCCGACGCCACGCTCGCAGCGGCGGCGCCCGGTGAAGCGCATGCTCGATCGACGTTTACGGTGGCCATCTCCTACAGACAATCGTAAACCCCCTCCGCTGCTATCGTGCGTCGTAGATGCCGCCGCGCTCATCCAGGCGACGCAGCAGTCCCGTCCCGCCGGCCCTCCACGAGCTCGAGTCCGAGGTGATGGAGGCGCTGTGGCGCGGCGGCGAGGCGTCGGTGCGCTCGATCATGCAGGCCCTCAACAAGGGCGGCAAGGAGCGGGCATACACGACGTACATGACGATCATGGCGCGGCTGCACAAGAAGGGGATGCTGACCCGCCGCCGCGAGGGCAAGACCGACTTCTACTCACCCGCGTACGAACGCGAGGAGTACCTGGCCCTCCGCGCCCGCGCCGAGGTGGACGATCTGGTGGCCAACTACGGGGACGCCGCGCTGAGCCAGTTCGCGCAGCACATGGCGAGTCTCGATCCGGCGAGAAGGCGCGCCCTCCAGCGCCTGGCTCGCCAGCAGCGCTAGCGCCGCCGATCGCCCCGGCCGCACCTGGGCGCCGGGAAGGATCGAGGCTGGGCGCCGGGAAGGATCGAGGTCCGGCGGCGTCTTCTCGATTTACCGGAGCCATACGCACTCGAGCCGAGTGAGGCCCGGCACCAGTCACCATGAGCGTCAAGCGATCATCCTTCGCACCCAGCCCCCGGCTCGTCGATGCCGCGATGGACGGCTACGTGAGCTGGCGCGAGGCAAGCGCAGCCGTCGAGGTCATGTACCAGGCGTGGCGGCGGGCGGGCGCCGGCGACCGGGTGGCCGCGTTCGAGCGCTACTGCATGGCCCTCGACGGCGAGGAGCGGGCCGCCGAGGACTACCGGCGCCTGGTCGAGCTGGTCAGCGCGGCGTAGGCCGGCGGCTGCGGGTGCGGCCTGCACGCCGCGCCACTCATCGAATTTCTACTATGTCTTGTAGTACGATCATGTGTAGCTCATGACGCGTCGCGACCGTCTGACCACCGACCGCCAGCTACCGGGCGCATTCGAGGGCGAGACCGTTACACGGCGACGGTTCATGACCGCCACGGCGCACTCAGCGGGCGCGATCGCCGCCGCGGCATTCACGCTTCCGGCGCTCGGCTTCGCGGTCGGTCCGGTCTTCGACCGTGCCCGTGCGACCTGGCAGGAGATCGGGCCGCTCTCGAGCTTCACCGACTCCGACTACGTGCCGGCGGCGATCACGGTTGCGCAGGGAATAGGAGAGGCAGGTGACTCGCTGGCATATGTCCGCAGGCACAACCTCGCTGTAGACGGACCGGTCAAGGACCGCTACGACGAGGTGATCGCTATCTCCTCGCGCTGCGTGCACGTGGGGTGTCCGGTGCGCTATGTGGCGGCCGCGCAGAGCTTCGTCTGTCCCTGCCACGGCGGTGTGTACGACTTCCGCGGCCGGCGCGTGGGCGGCCCTCCGCCGCGCCCGCTGGACCGGTTCTACACGCTGGTCCGTGGTGGGCGGGTGCTGCTCGGACCTCGCTTCAGCGTCAACGACGAGCTGCGTCGGTTCGCGCCGCGCGATCCCGGCGAGCCGCTGGACGGGATCGGTCAGTTTCTGTACCCAGCGCGGTTCTCCACGCCACCAGCTCCGCCGGGCGCGAAGCCGTGAGCTTTGGGCGCAGGTCTGGCACGCCGCGAAGTGAACCCGGACCGACGGCTCAGCGTGAGGTGGCGGCCAGCTCGAGCGCTGCGTCACGGCCGGCGGCGAAGGCATGGGAGGCGGGCACGAGCTCGCTCGTCACCAGCCCCGCCTCGGCCGTGGCCTCGTCGACGATCGGCCACCAACGGCGCATGTTGGCCGGCCGGTCGACCACGATCACGTGCACAGGGACGTTGCGTCGCAGCGACAGCAGCCGGTCGGCGAACGGCTCGTGATCGGCGTAGAAGCCGCGTACCCCGCGCAGCGCGGTGGCGCCGGAGGCACCGGCCTCCTTCAAGCGCCGGATCAACTCGCGGTAGAGGGGGTGCGGCCCGACCTTGGCCTGCTCCTCGGCGTGGATCATCAGCTTCTGCCAGATCGGCAGTCCGGATGGATCTCGCTCGGGAACCGCGCGGGGCTCGGAGACGGTCGTGCCGCCCGTCTTACAGATCTGCACCCGCTCGACCGTCGCCACCGGATCACCGAGGAGGCCGGCGAGGTCGCTGAGAACTGAGGCGATCGTGTCCCGGTCGCCGATCGTGAGCAGCATCAGCGGCACTCCAGCGTTACGCGCGAAGAAACCGGCCCGGCGGCGCTCGCCGTGCAGCGTGCCGTCCACCCCGAGAAGGACCGACGCCCCGGCGGCACCTCGACGGCGCAGCAGATCGACCGCTGCCACGTAACCCGCCTGGCCGCCAGACCTGACCGAGCGGCCGCCGTAGACGGTCAGCTTGATCGCGTTGTGGGACTCGTCGCGGAGCTCGAGCTCCGCGATCTCGGGTCCCGTGGCGAGCCGGGCGCGCTCCAGGCTGATCAGACCGTGGCCCGCCACCCGCAGCACGTCCGAGAGCGCGCGCTCGACCCGCTCCCGCGTGTCAACCGCGATCGAGACCGCAGGTAGGTTCTCGGACGAGGTCAGCTGGCGGTCGCTCTGAAGCTGATGGTGCTGCCCGAAGCCCTCGACGCCGCGCAGTAGGACGCTCGTTTGCATGCGGTGGCGCTCGTAAACGTCGAACAGGGCGTCGGCCAGGAAACGGTCGCCGCTGCGGTCGCGCTCGCTGAAGTACGTGGTCAGCTTGATCCCGGCCGGACTCACAGGGCGCCCCCGAGCGCTCGTCCGAGCGCCACCGCCGTGAGCCCGCCGGCGATGCTCAGCGCGAGGTTCCAGCGGGCGACGCCGCGTTCGCCATCCTCGGCTGGGCGGTGGACCTCGAGCATCCAGGTCGAGAACGTCGTGTAGGAGCCCACGGTGGCGGTGCCGAGCACCAGCATCAGGCGCGAGGGCGGCGCGAGCCCCGCGAGCAGGCCGAGCACGAACGCGCCGCCGAGGTTGACCACGAGCGTCCCGAGCGGGAACTCCAGCCCGCCCCGCGCCTGGACGACCCCGTCGACCAGGAAGCGCGCTACCGCGCCGGCGCCGCCGCACACCACCACCAGCAGGGCGATGATCACCAGGTCAGCCTCGCGCGACGCACGACCGACGTTCCTAGCGCCACACCGAGGAACCCGGCCACGATGCTCGCGCCGCCATACAGCAGGGCCAGCCCGACCTCGCCGCGGTCGATCATGCGCAGAAGCTCGAGCTGCACGGTGGAGAACGTGGTGAGCCCGCCGCAGACGCCGGTGCCGAGCAGCGGCCGGGGATAAGCCGTGATCGGCAGGCGCTCCTGAAGCCGGGTCACGAAGTAGCCGAGCAGAAGGCAACCGACGAGGTTGACGGCGAAGGTGGCCCACGGCCAGTGACCGGGCTGGGTAGCCACGAGCTGGGAGAGCCCGGTCCTGACGCCACCGCCGAGCGCACCGCCGGCGAAGATGGCGCCGATCTCGCGACGATCGATCGCCATCGGGCGGCTGGCCGATCTCGTGACCCGGGACTGCGATGGCGACATGAGCTCCTCGACCTCCTACGCGTGGTGGCTGCCTTCACGTAGGAGCCATCAGCCCAAAGGCGGTTCGGCCGTGAGGCCGCGGCGAACTCCATCGCCGCCAGACAGGCAGCATGGTAGCGAGCCAAGCCGATCGAGCCGGGGGGAACCGGCCGTCTCGCCTGAGGGCTGGCGAACGTGCGGGGCGCCGGTCAGCGCCGCCGGCCGCCGGGGTTCACCGCCGGCGCCGGCCCGCGGGCTCGGGCACGCGGCGCCATGAACGTCTCGGCCGCCGGCGCCACGGCGTGCGAATACGTGACCGCGAACGCGGACCCGCCTCCCAACAGGGCCGAGGGCGTCGCCTCCCCCGCCGTCCCGTAGTCGACGAACGTGCGGCCAGTCGGCGCGAGGATGATCTTGCTCGTGCCCCAGGCCCGGCTCGAGATCGCTCCGGCCCGTCCCTTCGTGGTGATGGCGCGGGCGCCGCCGAACCTGACCGCCCCGAAGTCGGTGAGCGGGAGCGTGTGGCAGGAGTTGTCGGTGAAGCACTCAGACGGCACCTCGACGATCCATTCCGCGGACCGTACGTCGACTGCGCTGACGGTCAGCGACTTCGCGAATGAGCTGTGGCGGGTGCGGTCGGTCAGCTTCAGGGTCACGCGGTGGCCGAGCACGGTCACGCTGGCGTTGATCGTGTCGCCGGGCCTGATCGTCATCCGGATTCGCTGACTCGGGTCGGGGACGAGCTCAAACCATGCGGCCGAGGTCGTCGGGCTCGTGCCACCGCAGTCGAGCTCGGTTCCGATCTGCTCGAGCGCGGTCGAGTTCTGGTTGTAGCCGCCGATCCCGACCCAGCTCGCTTCGTAGGTCGGGTATGGCGTGTTGCAGTCGGCGGCCGGCTGGTGCCAGGTCGCGCTCACAGAACGAAAGGTCACCCCCGCCCGGTGCACCGCGTATCCGGCCCAATTCGTGCTCAGGGACGCGTCGGCCAGGGCCGCGGCCGGGGCGCCCAGCGCGATGACGAGCGCGGCAATCGAGGCACGGATCAGGACGGATCTGCTCATCGGTTCTCGGCTAGGACCCTCCGCGCCCGCAAAGTTGCGGGGGGCTTTGCGGGGGGCTTGCGGGGGCCTGGCGCCGCGAAGGGTCGGGCGCTATAGGCCCGCCGTGGCGAACTCGGGCCGGGCCACGCCACTTTCCTCGGCCGCGTCCTTGACCGCCTTGGCCACCGCGTCGTGCACGTCCCGGTCGAGGGCGTTGGGCACGAGCTCGCCGTCGCTCGCCAGATCGGCGAGCGCGCGGGCGGCGGCAAGCTTCATCTCCACGTTGATCTCCTTGGCGCCCGCCTGGAGCGCGCCTCGGAAGATTCCCGGATAACCGAGCACGTTGTTGACGCTGCGACCGTCGGCGGCGAAGGCGGCGCCGGCCTCCTCGGCAGCCTCGGGATCGATCTCCGGATCCGGGTTGGTCAGGGCGAGGATGACCTGGCCCTTGCGGACCTGCGACGGCTCGATCAGGCCCGGCTTTCCGGTGGTGGCCACGATCACCTGGGCGTTCTCCAAGACCTCCTCCATCGAGCAGATCTCGATCCCGCGCTCGCGGGCGCGATCGTGCGAGACCTCCTGCGGGTCGTATGCGATCACCCGCTCGACCCCGCCGTCCACCATCAGCGAAGCGATCCCGTACCCGGCCGCCCCGAGCCCGAGCTGGCCGACCGTGGTCGCGCCGAGCTCCACGCCCGCCTCGCGGCAGGCCACGATCGCCGCCGCGATCGTGACGACGGCAGTGCCGTGGACGTCGTCGTGCATCACCGGCTGCGGCAGGGCCTCGATCAGCCGCCGCTCGATCTCGAAGCACTCCGGGGCCGAGATGTCCTCGAGGTGGATGCCGCCGAACGTCGGCGCGATCCGCTGGACGGTGTCCACGAAGGTGTCCACGTCCTTGGCGTCGATCAGGATCGGCACGGCCGAGATGCCCGCGAACTGCCGGTAGAACACGGCCTTGCCCTCCATCACCGGCATCGAGGCCACCGGGCCGATGTCCCCCAGCCCCAGAACCCGGGTCCCGTTGGTGCAGATGCCGACCGTGTGCGAGATCGTGGTGTAGCGGGCGGCGAGGGTTGGATCGCGCGCGATCGCGCGGCACACCCGCGCGACCCCGGGCGTGTAGACGTCGCGCATCTGCTGGACCGTGTTGACCGGGGCCGTGGCCTCAACCTTCAGCTTGCCGCCCTCGTGGCGGATCAGAGCGCGGTCCTGGTGCCAGAGCACCCGAACCCCCTCGAGCTCACACAGCTCGTCGGCCACTTGCTCGGCGTGGTCGGTGTCGCGCACCTCGATCGTGATCTCGCGGATCGAGTAGTCGCGGCCGACCGACACGGTGACGATGTCGCCGATCAGTCCCTCCGCCTGCGCGATCGCACTCGCGACCCGGGCCAGCTGGCCGGCGCGATGAGGGATCTGGACGCGGTAGGTGCAGTCGAGCATCCGGAGCCCGACTCTATCGCCCGCGGACGCGCCACCGACGTCGCCGTGATTACCCACTGGAGAGGGTTCGCGCGCCGCGGTCACCCCGCGGCGCGGCCATCTCCATGACAGCGCGCAATTGCTACCCCGCAACGCCGCCGTTGACCAGCGGTATCGGCGGCGGCGGGGCGTTGTGCGCGGCGAGCGATTTCGGCCCCGGGAGCCATCTGACCCGGCCGATGAATCCCAGGCGCAGCCACGAGAGGTGACCCGAGTTGTTCCGGACAGGCGTCGCGTGGAAGGGCAGCCACCACGATCGACCGTCCGGCGCGGGTACGGGATGCGAACCCCCGCCGGGGCCCCACCACCCGTTGCCGGACCGCAGGATCGGCGCGCGTCCCAGGCGCGTGAACGTCCCAAGCGCGCGCCTTGAAACGCTTGCCCACATGTCGTAGGTACCGGTCCAGGTACTGCGGGCGCTGTAGAGCAGGTACGGCCACTCCACCCCTCCGACCTTCTTGTAGAAGGCCGCGGGGCCCTCGATGGTGCACGAGCTGGGGTCGGGCGTGTCGCAGTCGTGCGGCTCTTTGGCCCACAGCACCAGGTGAACGCCCGGGACGATGCTCAGCCCGTCCGGCGAGAGCCTCGCACCCCAGATGCTGTAGTGCTGCTCGGCCCAGTAGAGATAGCGCTGCTTCGTCTGCGGGTTCTCCGTCTCCGTCGGGTCGATCACACCCCCGTATGTCTCCTGGTCACCCTTCAAGTAATTGAACTGTCCGCGCCAGTGGAGGATCTTCGTCCTCCACGGCCCGGACAGTGACCGGGCCCAGGCCACCCCGATGACCATGCCCCCCGGTAGCCTCAGGGTGGGCCGTGGCAGGGCCGCGAAGTAGACGACCCAAAGGTGGTCGAGCCAGTGAATCTCCGGTGCCCAATACCGGCCACCGGCCGACCCGCCGGGCGGCAGCGCCCACCACGGCTGGTGCCCAGTCGGGAACACATCGGCGAACAGATGCCACCCGGTTCGTAGGTCATTGGAGCGGTACAACGCATAGGCGTTGGCGTCGTAGTCGGTTGTGCACGCCTCGGTGTAGCGGTCGCCGCTGCGGGCGAACTGAGGAACGTCGGCGATGCTCGGATCGGGACAGCTGAACGGCCGGCCGCGATCGTTCAGCTGGATTGCGCCGCGAGCGATGCTCACCCCGCTGAGCAGCACGGCCGCCAGCACCACCAGAGCCCCCCGTGGTAGAGCCCGGCGCAAGGCCGCGCCCAACCGCCGCGCGCGCGGCAACGCCACGCCCGACGAGGCCGCGCCCAACCACCGCATGCGCGGCAACGCCACGCCCGACGAGGCCGCGCCCCCCGCCCGCGCGACCGTCAATGGTGCGACGGCGACGCCTGCGCCGCCGCGCCATACGCCGACGGCCGGAAGCGCTCTAGCTCGAGCACGCCGATGTCCAGGTACACCCGCTTGGTGGTGAGCTTGTAGCCGTGCGGGTGGGGGGTGGGCGAGGGGAGATTGCCGTTCAGGAACCACATCGTCCGCCCCGCCCGCTGGGCTGCCACCACGGGCGGCATCGTGAGGTTCCAGCGCGCCGGTATGGGCGGTAACTCGGTGACGTGTATGTGCGGCATCAGCCGCGGGAGGTAATAGGCGAGGTCGAAGCCAACCAGTCGGTTGCCCACGGTGGCCACGAAATCTCCCGGCCGGTAATGAGACTTGACGTAGGTGAGCGCGCCGCGGAAGTTCTGATACTGGTTGGTCGACTTGTTCGTCTCCACGACCATCCACAACGACAGCCCGAGCACCCCGGCGATCGCGAGAGGCGCCAGCCACCGCGGGAACATCAGCAGCGCGATCGCCAGCATCACGATCATGAATGGCACCGACACCGAGATGTATCGGACCAGCAGATCGGGCTGACCGGCCAGGGTCACGACCAGCAGCAAAATCGGAGACACCATCGCCAGCGCGACGAGCAGGCCGACCAGGCGCGATCGGCGCGTGAGGCAGATCGCCGCGCCGGCAACCACGATCGCACTGCAGATCACGCCGCGGACGGCAGGCTGCGAGAGCCGGCCGCTCAACGGGCCGCCGAGCACGTCGCCCACGTGTCCCGTGGTCAGGTTGGCGTACCAGGTCAGCCACAGGTTGTGTCCGCCGCGCATCTGGTAGAGCAACATCGGCAGCCAGGGCAGGCTGGCGGCCGCCGCGACGAGCGTCCAGGCGACCTTCGCGCTCCGCGGCAACCCGCGCGACACCAGGACGTAAACCCAAAGCGGGGCGAGTACGAGCCACGCCGTGTAGTGCATGGCGACGGCCACCGCCGCGGCCAGGACGCTCAGCGCCACCCACCACCGCTGCGAGCGAGGGCTGCGCTCGGCCTGCAGCAGCGCACACACCGCGATCGTGACCCCCAGGATCGCGAAGATGTAGGCGCGCATCTGCTGCGCGTAGTCGAACATGAACGGGCTCACCAGCGCCAGCGCCCCGGACAGGAGCGCGACCCGGCGATCGGCGACCAGCAGGGCGAGCCATATGATCGCTGCCACCACCAGGACGCCGCAGATCACCGAGGGCAGGCGCAGCCAAAATTCCGACCTCGACGGCGACACCCTGATCCATTCGTGCAGGAGCACCGGATAGCCGAGCGGGTTGATCTCCTCCTTGCGCACCATCGTCATGAGCCCGTGGAATCGCTGCCTCGCCTCGAGCCAGCTCAGGGCCTCGTCGGTGAAGAGGCTCGAGGAGCCGGCTCGCGCCAGCCACAGCGCGGCCGAGCCCGCCACCAGCAACGCCGCCGCCACCCAGAACAGCGGCGATGGACGGCCGCGCAGCCGCGCAGCCGCGATTACATGGGTTCGGTCGGAATACCGCGGCGCCACGCCCGGCCGGGAGGGCGCCAACAGTCCCGAACTAGCGTGCTGATCGGGCATCACCGAGTTCGCGTCCGCCCACGCGAGGCAGCGATGGGCGGCTGGAAGAGTACCAGTGGGGAGTTCGGAAGGAACCTGGCGACCGGCCCCCCGGGACAGGCGCAACTATAGTCCGGTGGCAGTGTTCAGAGGTCTCGTGCGGATTCGCGTACGCGTTGTGCAAGGCAAGGTAGGGGGCGTAGGCGTGGTGGGTCGTGGGCTCAGGCTCGCCGCCCCGCTGTTCCTCCTGTGCGCACTCGCGGCACTTTTGCTGCCCGCCGGCGGCCGGGCCTCGGGCCCCGCCGTCGCAGTGTTCCCGATCCCGGGCGCGCGAGTCGCCGCACCGACCACGCAGATCACCTTCCGCGGCATTCCGATCGGCCAGGTCGGCTCGATCGCGGTGACCGGCTCGCAGAGCGGTGTGCACACCGGGACACTCCAAAGCGACTCGGACGGCAACGGGGGGAGCTTCCTGCCTTCGACGCCTTTCAAGGCTGGCGAGACCGTCACCGTGCAGACGTCGCTGAACATCCTGAACGGCAACAACGGCACGTTCAGCTTCAACGTCGCCAATCCCGCTCCGTCGCCACCCGTTGCCCGCGTGCCGGTGCCCTTCCGCGTATCCGGCGACGTGCAGCGCTATCGATCGCGCCCTGACCTGTCGCCGGCGACCGTGAAGGTTCTGACCCGTCGCCGGGGCGTAGCCGGCGGGGACATCTTCGTCTCGCCCCAGTACGGACCGGTCCAGGACGGGCCGATGATCCTCGATCCCTACGGGACGCTGCTGTGGTTCAAGCCGCTTCCGCCCAATGAGTCGGCGGGCGACTTCCGCACGCAGACCTATCACGGCCAACCGGTGCTGACCTGGTGGCAGGGCTACGTAGGGGCCGGCGTCGGGCTCGGCTTTGACGTGATCAACGATTCCTCGTACCGACAGATTGACGAGGTGCGCGCGGGCAACGGCCTCGTGGCCGACGGGCATGAGTTCCAGCTCACGCCGCAGGGCACGGCGCTCATCACCGCCTACTACCCGGTGTACTGGGACGCGTCGTCGATCCGCGGCGGCCCAAAAACCCAGGTCACCTTCGACTCCGTGGTCCAGGAGATCGACATCCCCACCGGGCTGGTCCTGTTCCAATGGGACAGCCTCGATCACGTGCCCGTGAACGCCACCTACTCGGGACTTCCCTCGCGTTCCACCTCGTACTTCGACTACTTCCACGTCAACTCGATCGATCTCGACGACGACGGCAACCTGGTGATCGGCGCGCGCAACACCTGGGCGGCCTACAAGGTCAGCCACCAGACCGGCGCGATGATCTGGGAGCTCGGCGGCCGGAGCTCGAGCTTCAAGCTCGCCCGCGGCACCTACTGGGCGTTCCAGCACGACGTCCGGGTCCGCGCGCAGAACGACCAGTTCGTGACGCTGTTCGACGACAGCGCCGGCCCACCCACGGTTCATAACCAATCGCGCGCGGTCAAGCTCCAGCTCGACCTCACGCACATGACGGCGCGGCAGGTCTCGGCGTACTCGCACTCACCTCCGCTGTCAGCCAACTTCGAGGGCAACGTCGAGCAACTGTCCAACGGAGACGACTTCGTCGGGTGGGGAATGCAGCCGTACTTCAGCGAGTACAACTCGCGGGGCCAGATGGTCTTCGACGCGCACTTCCTGGACTTCGATCCGAGCGCCCGCGCGTTCCGCCTGCCGTGGAGCGGCACGCCGGCCACGCCCCCCGCGTTGGCGGTCTCGGCACGTGGCGCCAAGGCCACCGCCTACGCGAGCTGGAACGGCGCTACGCACGTGATGGCGTGGCGAGTGGTGGGAGGCTCCTCGACCAAGGCAATGAAGTGGTTGGGGGCTGCGTACAAGCACAGCTTCGAGACCGCCATCAACGTTCACTCCCAGCGCTACATGCAGGTCCTGGCCCTCGATTGGGGCCACCGCATCATCGGGGCCTCCCCGGTCGTCGCGGGGTAGTCGGGCGGATTTCGGCGGCCGGGGGCCCGGCCGGGGCCGAGGCTCTGAGCCTCGCGCGCTCCACCCGCCCTCGCGGAGCCATTCCATGACGGCCCGGGTCAGCGGAGGGTCCGGTCGCGCCCCTCCAGCCGCGGCGCTCCAGCGGCTGTGGCCACAACTGTGGTCGATATGGTGCGACTAGCGAGCGATATCGACCACTCGCGGAGTGATAGGGGATACCCGCCCGCCCGGGGATCCATCCGCCTACGCCTCTAGGGGCGGGCTACGGCTGGCTCGACGCCGGCCCCGGCGCCGGATGCACCGGCAGGATCAGCGGCGCCCGCGGGCCCTGCGCGAAGTTGAAGTCCGCGCTCAGGTCGCCCAGGATCGGGTTGTCCTCGCGGACGTCCGGGCGGGGGTCGGGCCGGCCGTCGGTCAGGGGGTCCAGGCGCGCTCCGCCGAGGAAGTCGTCCTCGATGAACTTGTTGTACGCGTCGTGGCTCAGGGTCTGGTGGTCGATGTAGCCGCGACGCGAGTACGGGCTGATCACGATGCCCGGAACGCGGATGCCGTAGCCCATCCGGTCGACCACGGGCGGCACCACGTGGTCGTAGAACCCACCCCAATCGTCCCACGAGAGGAAGATCGCGGTGCTGTTCCAGTCCGGGCTGTGCATGATCGTGTTGACGAGGCCGGTGACGTAGGCCTGGCCGGCGCTGACCAGGTTCGGGGGATGCTCGGAGACCTTGTCGTTGGGGACGATCCAGGAGACCGCGGGCAGCGACCCGCTCCTGGCCTGCGAGAAGAAGCTGCTCAGCGACTGGATGTTCGAGAGCTGCCCGTCCTGGCGCACGTCGGTGAACGAGGGCAGCGGATTCCAGATGCCCGCGGTCTGGGGCCCCTGCTGTACGGGTGCGCAGGTCATGGCGCTGTCGTTCTCGCAGTCGGGCTCGGTACCCTTGAACACGTAGTAGCCCCAGCTCACGTTCTGACCGTGGAGCAGATAGGTCAGGTCCGTCCACGCATAGTGGGGGGTCTGGTCGGAGGGGCCGCCGATCGAGCCGGTGTAGTCCGGGTTGGGGCTCTGGAGCGCGCCCCGGCACGAGAACGGGTCGAGCGCCACCGAGCAGACAGCAGACCACTCGGACACCATGTACAGGTGCGCGGGGAGGCTCCATGACGCGTTGGGCTCGAACATGTGGTCCTGGAGCACGTAGTTCTGGGCGTAGTTCCAGTAGTTGGGAATCTCGCGGGCGTCGTGGTAGCCCATGACGTCGTCGCATTGCCCGTTGCCGCTGCCCTGGCCCGAAGAGGCCTGCGAGCCGACGCACGGGCTGCACTCCGGGTTGGTCGTGTTGCATCCCATGCCGTGCTCGGCCATGGCCACGAACCCGTCCATCGCGCCCCCGTGGATGTCCTGGCCGGCCTCCGACTGCCCGTGCGGGCCGCCGTAGTTCAGGTCGGCCGAGTCGTGGAACGGCGCCACGCATCCCCCGTTGATCGGGTCGGGCACGCACACCCCGGGCGGAATGCCGTCAGCACCCGGATAGGTCCCGAAGTAGGAGTCGAACGAGCGGTTCTCCTGCATGATGATCACGACGTGGCGGATCTTGTGGATGCCGGTCGCCGGCACCACTCGCAAGCTCACCGAGCTCGAGGCCGAGCTCAGGTTGCGTGGGGTCGCGCCGAGCAGCGCGCGCCACCGCTGGACGCCCGAGGCATCGAAGGCGAAGCCGGCCGCGAACGTCGAGTCTCGGCGGATCCGCGGGCGGGCACTCGTCCGCCAGCGCCCGCCCACCAGCCGTTGCAGGAGGATCTGCTGGCCCGCGTGGTTGGGGGCGACGGCGCCGCTCAGAGTCTCGCGGTCGCCGGCCACGGCGTACGTCGCGCTGCTGGCGAGCGTGACCACCGCGTAGACGCGCTCGCTCAGCGTCTTCGAGTGCAGGGCCCGCGCGGTGGCGTACCACCTGGAGTTGACCTCGACGGTGCCGGCCGGAAGCGCGATCCGGAAGCCGCCGCCGGGCCCGGTCAGGGCGGTGGTCAGGCGCGCGAACCGCCTCTGTCCGGGCAGCGCCTGCCAGACGGTCACGGCCACCCCGCACGCGTGTGGCGCGCTCAACCTCCCGGACAGGGTCACGGGCTGCCCGGCGAAAAGCGGGTTGGCGCTTGACTTCAGCGACAGCGAGCGGGGGCCGCCGGCCGGCGCCGCCGGCGTGGACGGGCAGGCGGGCACCGGGGTCGCGGCGCCAGTCGCGGCGATCGCGACCCCGGGGATGGCGGCGGCAACCGCCAGGAGCGCCAGCAGCAGACGTCGCAGCTTGCCTCCGACCAAGGCCAACGGCATACGTTTGGTCCGTAACCCACCGGGGCCGGCCAAGTTGCGGCCGGCCGGCCCTCAGATCAAGCCGTGGCCTCGACGAAGCGCTCGCGGAGCTGGGTCTTTTTGAACTTCCCGGTCGCCGTGCGCGGGATCTCGTCGATGAACTCGAAGCGCTCGGGGAGCTGCCACTTCGAGAACTTCTGCGACAGGTGCTCGCGCAGGTCGTCTGGAGTCGCCTCCTCGCCCTCGCGCAGGACCACCGCGGCCAGCGGCCGCTCGCCCCAGCGATCGTCGGGGATTGCGATCACCGCCGCCTCGGCCACCGCCGGGTGGGACATCAGCTGGTTCTCGAGGTCGACGGAGGAGATCCACTCCCCGCCGGACTTGACGAGGTCCTTGGAGCGGTCCGAGATCCGGATGCACCCGTGGTCGTTGATCGTGACCACGTCGCCGGTCTGGAACCAGCCGTCTTCGGTGAACTTCTCCTCGCCCATGCCGTGGAGGTAGGCGCGGGCCACCCACGGCCCCCGCACCTCGAGCTCGCCCATCTTCTCGTCGTCCCACGGGATCAGCTCGCCGTCGTCGCCGCGCGCCCGGATCTCCACGAACGGCGCTGTCGTGCCTTGCCGCGCGCGGTACTCGAACTGCTCGTCGGACGGGGCGTCGTCAAGCTGGGGTGGGAGGATGCAGGTGCTGGCGAGCGGCGAGGTCTCGGTCATCCCCCAGCCCTGCACGATCTCCAGGCCATGCTTGTCATAGCCCTCGATCATGCTCTTGGGCACGGCCGAGCCACCCACGAGCAGGCGATGCAGCGAGCTCAGGTCCCAGCGATCGGGCTCCTCGTTGATGGCCTGGAGCATGGCCATCCACACCGTGGGCACGCCGGCGGTGAGGGTCACCTGCTCGTCAGCCAGGAGGTCGAGCACGCTTTCGGCGTCGAGGCGCGGGCCGGGCAGCACGAGCTTGGCCCCCACCATCGTGGCCGTGTACGGGAGGCCCCAGGCGTTGGCGTGGAACATTGGGACGACCGGCAGCACGCTGTCGCGCGAGGAGACGTTCATCGCGTCGGGCAGCGCCGCGGCCATCGAGTGCAGCACGAGCGCGCGATGCGAGTAGAGGACGCCCTTGGGCCGGCCGGTCGTGCCCGACGTGTAACACATGGCGGCCGCGCGGGTCTCCTCCAGCCGCGGCCAGCTCCTCGGCTCGCCGCTCTCGACCAGGGCCTCGTAGTCGAGCGCGCCGTCCGGCGTGGAGTCCGAGCGGGAGACCACGACGACGCGCTCGAAATCCCAGTCGGACTGGAAGGACTCGAAGACCTCCAGCAGTGACTCGTCGACCACGATCACCTTGTCGGCGGCGTCGGACGCGACGAAGGCGAGCTCGTCCCGATGCAGCCGCGGGTTCAGCGTGTGGATCACCGCGCCCATCGAGGGCACCCCGAAGTACAGCTCCAGGTGCTCGGGCTGGTTCCAGAGCAGCGTCCCCACGCGATCCCCGTCGCCGACTCCGAGCTCCGCCAGCGCCGAGGCCAGCTTGCGGGCGCGCAGCGCGCAGTCGCCGAACGTAGTCCGGCGTACCTCGCCGTCCGGGCGACGGTGCACGACCTCGCGCTCGGAGTTCATCTGCTCCGCCCGCTCGACCACGTGGGTCAGCGAGAGCGGATAGTCGTCCATCATCAGGCCGTTCTGCATCGTGTCGTTCATCCTCTCCCTCCTGGGTCCAGGGCACAGGATGAGCGAGGCGCGCGCTCAGTGCAAGGCGGGTACCGTGGCGCGGTCATGGCGCTCGCCCGACCACCAGCTCCGTACCCCGGGCAATCGTGGCGCGGGTGGGGCGATCCCGCCCTGGTCCCGGAGCTTCCGGACGCCGTGTGGCAGCTGCTCGAGGCCGGTCTGGGCCTGCGGCGGGCGTCGGCACGGGCGGCCCCGCCAGCGCCGGCGCTGCCTGACTCGCGAATCGAGCGGGACGCGTTCGCGGAGCTGAGCGCGGTCGTCGGAGCGGAGCACGTGCGGACCGATGACGAGGCCCGGCTGGCGCATACGCGCGGCAAGTCCACCGTCGACCTGCTGCGGCTGCGCGCCGGCGACGCCTCGGATGCCCCCGACGCAGTGATCCTGCCCGCGGGTCACGAGGAGGTGCTCGAGGCGCTGCGCCTGTGCGGTCAGCGCCGGCTGGCGGTGGTGCCGTTCGGCGGCGGCACCTCGGTCGTGGCTGGGCTGGCCCCGGACGCGGGCGCGTTCGCCGGCGTGGTGGCGCTCGACGTCCGCCGGATGAACGGCCTTCTGGCGCTCGACGAGACCTCGCGCCTGGCCGTGCTCGAGCCCGGCCTGCGCGGCCCCGAAGCCGAGGCCCTGCTCGGCGAGCGCGGGTACACGATCGGGCATTTTCCGCAGTCGTTCGAGTACGCCACGCTCGGTGGATTCGCGGCCACCCGGTCGAGCGGCCAGGCGTCGGCCGGGTACGGGCGCTTCGATGAGCTCGTGGTGGGCGTGCGGATGGCGACGCCCTCCGGCGAGTGGGAGCTCGGGCGAGCCCCGAAGTCCGCCACGGGGCCCGACCTGCGCCAGCTCGTGCTCGGCTCGGAGGGGACGCTCGGCGTGATCACCGGGCTGACCGTTCAGGTGCGCCCGGTGCCCGAGGCGCGGGTGTACGAGGGCTGGCGCCTGCCGTCGTTCGCTGAGGCGACCGCAGCGGTGCGGGCGCTCGCCCAGGACGGGCCGCTGCCCACCGTGCTTCGCCTCTCGGACGAGGCGGAGACGGCGCTTGGCCTGGCCGGTGGTGAGCTCGGGGGCGCCGCTTCGGGCGGGTCGTTGTGCGTGGTCGGTTGGGAGGGCTCGGCGGCCGAGGTCGAGGCGCGGCGCGCGGCGGGCGTCCGGGTGCTCTCGGGCCACGGCGGGGAGCCCGAGGCGGGCGCCGGCGAGCGCTGGCTCGAGGGCCGCTACCGCGGGCCCTACCTGCGCGACGCGCTGCTTGCTGCGGGCGCGCTCGTGGAGACGCTCGAGACGGCCTGCTTCTGGTCGGAGCTGCCGAGCCTGTACGAGGCCGTGGGCGGGGCCCTGCGCGACGCCCTCACAGCGCAGGGCACGCTCCCCATCGTCATGTGCCACATATCCCACGTGTATGCCTCGGGGGCCTCGCTGTACTTCACCGTCGGCGCGGCCCAGCTCGACGATCCGGTGACGCAGTGGCGGCTGGCCAAGCGCGCGGCCGGAGAGGCCATCCACGCCGCCGGCGGCACGATCAGTCACCATCACGGCGTGGGCCGCGACCACATCGACATCTACTCGGCGGAGGTCGGGGACCTCGGCGTGGGAGTGATGCGGGCGCTGAAGGCGGCGCTCGACCCGGCCGGAATCCTCAACCCGGGGGTGCTGATCGGATGAGCGCCGCGGCCGAGGACCGCCTCCGGGCGCTGGCCGAGCTGATTGTGCGCTTCGGCGCCAACGTCCAGCCCGGCCAGATCGTGTCGGTGGCCTCCGAGCCGGGCAAGGAGGCGCTGGCCCGGGCGGTGGCCGAAATCGCCTACCAGCAGGGGGCCAAGTTCGTCGACCTGTCGGTCTTCGACATGCACTTCAAGCGCGCCCGGGCGCTCAACGCCGACCCGGACACGCTCGAGTTCGTCCCACCCTGGATCGGCCAGCGCATCCGCCAGCTCAGCGAGCAGCACGCGGCGATGATCTCGCTCGCCGGCCCGGTGGCGCCGCACGTGATGAATGGCGTGGATCCGGCGCTGCTGGGCCGCGACATGCTCCCCAGGGTGCGGGAGTCGATCGAGGCGGTCAACGGTCGCACGAGCAACTGGACGATCGCCCCGTGCCCCAATCCCGACTGGGCCTCGCTCGTGTATCCGGAGCTCGAGCCGGATCGCGCGCTGGCGCGGCTGTGGGAGGAGATCGCCCACGTGTGCCGGCTCGACGAGCCCGATCCGGTGGCGGCCTGGAAGGACCGCCTGGACCTGCTGGGTTCGGTGGCCGGCCGGCTGGACGCGCTCGGTTTCGACTCGCTGCGCCTGGAGGGACCGGGCACCGACCTGACCGTCGGCCTGCTGCCCAGCAGCCGCTGGCTGTGCGCGCGGATGTCCACCCTCGACGGGATCGTCCATGCGCCGAACGTCCCGACCGAGGAGGTGTTCACCACCCCGGACCCCGAGCGCGTGGAGGGCTTCGTGAGGTCGACCAAGCCGCTGTTCGCCTCCGGGGCGATCATCACGGGCCTCGAGGTACGGTTCGAGGGGGGTCGCGCGGTCGAGATCGCCGCCCAGCAGGGGGCCGAGACGCTCCGGGCGATGAGCGCCCGTGACGACGGGGCTGCCCGGCTCGGCGAGGTCGCGCTGGTCGACCGCGAAAGCCGGATCGGGAGCCTGGGGACCGTGTTCTTCGACACGCTGCTCGACGAGAACGCGGCTAGCCACATCGCGCTCGGGCAGGGCCTCGCGTTCGCCGTGGGCGACGAGGACGAGCACGCCCGGATCAACCGCAGCCAGCTGCACATCGACTTCATGGTCGGCTCGGACGAGGTGGCGGTGACCGGCCTGACGCCCGCAGGCGATGAGGTGCCGGTGCTGCGCGACGGCGTGTGGCAGATCTAGCGCCTGGCGGCGCGCTAGGCTAGCCGGGGCCTGGAGAGGTGCCGGAGCGGTTGAACGGGCGCGACTGGAAATCGCGTAACGGGGGTTGACCTCGTTCGGGGGTTCGAATCCCCCCCTCTCCGTAGTTCGCCGTGAATCCGGGTCCCCAAATCGGGGAATACAACACTTGCCGCGCCGGCTGAAACTGGCGGCCGTGCTTTCACAAGGTGAACAATTTGATACAACCGGCTTACGTGTCCCGGTTCTAAAAGCTAGGATTCCGGGAAGGGCATGATGGCGTTGAACGGATCAAGGCCTGCACTGAGGCTTGTAGAGGGGGGAAGCCAGGCCATCGGATGGTCCTGGTTCTGTGGCCATTGCGCGGCTCCAGCCCCCAGCGGACAAGCGCCCGCGCCGACGGCCCGGGTGTGCCGGTCGTGCGGCCTCGGGCTCCTGCTGGAGACCCGCCGGGACATCGTCCCGGCCGATCGCGACGCGTTCCTCGTGATCGACAGCTCGCTCTTGATCCAGGCCATGTCCCGCCGCGCCCAGACGCTGCTGGCCGTCAGCGAGGAAGAGGCCGTCAACCGGCCGGTGGCGGAGCTGCTGGTGCCCGCCGACGCCGAGGCCCAGGCGG
This sequence comes from uncultured Solirubrobacterales bacterium, assembly GCA_963818675.1. GTDB lineage: Bacteria > Actinomycetota > Thermoleophilia > Solirubrobacterales > Solirubrobacteraceae > Palsa-465. Next base: position 2,079,140 of record CAWFTE010000002.1, on the reverse strand, counting down.
CCGCCGGGTTCGCCGCCGCGATCGCCGAGGCCGCCCGCGGCGCCGATGACCCCGCCAACGTGTTCGTCCGGCCCTGGAACACCTTCGGTGTGCGGATGCGGGCGCGAATCGCCTCGTGCGGACCGCCGCGGGCCGCGCTGGTCGTCCTGCAGGGCCCGGGGCACCGCCGGCTGCGCGCCGTCGATTAAGCGGCCGGCGTCGCCTAAGCGGCCGGCGCCAGGACCGCCGGCGCCCCGAAGGGCTGGAGCGCCTCGGGCAGCGCCACCGATCCGTCGTCGCGCTGACCGTTCTCGAGCAGCGCGATGATCGTCCGCCCCACCGCCACCGCCGTCCCGTTCAGGGTGTGCAGATAGACCGGCCGACCCTCTCCGGGGCGGTAGCGGATGTCGAGACGGCGGGCTTGGTAATCGGTGGTGTCCGAGCAAGAGGTGAGCTCGCGGTAGCGGCCCTGGCCCGGCAGCCACGCCTCGCAGTCGTACTTCATCGCGGCCGAGGCGCCTAGGTCGCCCACGGCGATGGCCACCACCCGGTAGGGGATCTCCAGGTCCTGGAGGATCGACTCCTCGATCGCCAGCAGACGCTCGTGCTCGGCAGCTCCCTGGCCCGGCTCGACGAAGCAGAACATCTCGACCTTGTCGAACTGGTGCACGCGGAAGATCCCGCGGGTGTCCTTGCCGGCGGCACCTGCCTCGCGGCGAAAGCAGCTTGAGAAGCCCGCGTAGCGGAGCGGCGGCGCGTCACCGGCCAGGATCTCGTCCTGGTGCAGTGAGGCCAGCGCCACCTCGGAGGTCCCGACCAGGTACAGGTCGTCGTCGGCCAGTCGGTAGATCTGCTGCTCGGTGTCGGGCAGGAAGCCGGTGCCGTAGAGCGCCGGCTCGCGAACCAGGACGGGTGGGATCACGGGCTCGAACCCGTAGCCGCTCAGCTTCTCGAAGGCATAGCGAACCAGCGCGAGCTCCACCAGCACCAGCTCGCCCCGCAGATAGGCGAACCGAGAACCGGACAGCCGGGCCGCCCGCTCCATGTCGATGCGCGGCCCCGCGAGCTCGAGGTGATCGCGCCCGGTGGCGCCCGCCTGGCCCACCTCCTTGATCACGCGATCCTCGGGCGGGGCCTGCTCGGAAGGCAGGTTCGGGAGCGCGGCGAGCTGCGCGTCCCGCTCGGCCCGGACCTGGGTCTCTCGGTCGCTCAGCGCGCGGCCGCGGGCGGCCAGGGCGGCCAGCTGCTCGCGCTCCTCCGGCGTTGGAGGACCCTTGCGGCCGCGGCTTGCGCGGTTCTGCTCGGCCTGGAGCTCCTCGAGCTCGGTCCTGGTCGCCCGCCAGGACTCGTCGAGCTCGAGCACGCGATCAACCCGCCCGGCGGCGTCCGGGCCGCGCCGGCCGAGCGCTGAGCGAACGGCATCCGGTTCGCGGCGGATCAGCTGGATGTCGAGAACTGACCGCCCCTTATGGGTGGGCCGGGGTCTTGGCCTTGGACTTCCCGCCCGGCTTGCCGTTGCCCTTGGCGTTGGCGCCCTTGGCGGCCGTCGTGGTCGTGGCTGGCGCTCGACCGGCGCTGGCACTCGAGCCGGCGGTGGCGCTCGAGCCGGCGGTGGCACTCGAGCTTGCCTGACCCCGCGGCGGGATCGTCCCGATCGGCTGCTGCGCGCACACGATCGTCCCGGGCACGCGCGGCGCCTGGCGCCCGGAGTAGGTGGCGACGAACTGGGCCACGTCGATCGCGTCCTGCCCGACCACCACGTTCTGCGGCATGATCGCGCCCGAGAAGCCGCCGTTCTCGATCGCGTAGAGCACTCTCGTCACCGGGCGCTCGCATCGGACGTTGAAGTTCGGTCCGTTGTTGAACTGCGAGCTACGGACGTTCGTCGCGGAGCCGCGCGCGGCGGCATAGGACAGCGTGTGGCAGCCCGAGCAGCGCTGGTTGAACAGGACCGCGCCGGTGTAGAGCACCGGCCCGGCGGAGCGCTGGACCTTGATGTTCTCGGTGCCGCAGGCGCTCACGATGGCTGCCACGACGATCACGGCGCATGAGATGACGAGGAGCTTGCGCGGGCGGCTCATGCGGGCGGAGATCATACGGAAGGCGGGCGCCAATACGATCGCCGCGATGCCTCACATGCGGCTCGCGAGCCTCCTCGGCGCGCTGGCGCTCCTCCTGGCCGGCGCCGGCTGCGGCCACACGGTGGCCGCCCGCCAGGGCGTGTTGCAGATCGTGCTGAGCGAGTACCGGCTGATCCCCCAGAGCGTGCGCGCGCCGGCCGGGCAGCTGACCCTCTACGCCTACAACTACGGCCGCCTCAGCCACAACCTGGCCGTCATGCGCGGCGCCCAGACCGAGGGATCGACGCAGCCCATCCCGCCCGGGCACGGCACCTGGCTGACTCTGACGCTCACGCCGGGCAAGTACCTGATGCTCTCAACCGTCCTGTCGGACCGCGACCTCGGGATTTACGGCACGCTCACGGTGACGCGCTGAGGCGGGAAATCGTGGCCCCGGCGCCGGCTGCCTTGGTTGCCGCCGTGGAGGGACGATCGCTGAGAGGCTCGGGGCGAACGTCTCATGGCCGGCGCCGGGGTTGGGTCGGGTTTCGCCGGGCGACGCCCGGGTCCTTCCGCCGGGGTCAGATATAAACGACGCCACCGATGGCCGCCGGCGATCAAGAGCTGTTCCGGGAGGTGTTCGGGCGCTTCGCCACCGGCGTCGCGGTGATCACCGCCGCTTCGCCGGAGGGCGTGGGCGGCATGACCGCCAACGCGCTCTGTTCGCTGTCGCTCGAGCCGCTGCTCGCGTTGGTGTGCTTCGAGAACAGCGCGCGGACGCTGCCGATCGTACGGGCTTCCGGCCGGTTCGGCGTCAACGTGCTGACCACCGAGCAGGAGCAGCTGGCCGGGGTGTTCGCGTCGAAGCTGCCCGAGGCCGAGAAGCTGGAGCTTGCCCCGCACCGGCTCGAGACCCAGGTCCCGATCCTGGAGGGCGCCCTGGCCTGGGCTGCGTGTGAGGTATGCGAGTTGATCGCCGGCGGGGATCACACGATCGCGATCGGCGAGGTGGTGTCGATGGGCCTCGGCGAGGGCGAGCCGCTGCTCTGGTACCGGCGGCAGTACCGGGTGGACGCGCTCGCCGGCGGCTTTAAAGCAGGGCCGACCAGGCCGAAGAAACCGGAAATAACTTCCGGAAAAGTCGGTGGAATGTGAAGTCAGGCGGTCCGGGGGTCGGCCGTCCCCGGGTCAGCCCGCGCCGTGAAGATCAGCCCGTCCCCGCGGCCCGAGCCAGCAGCACCACGTTGACCAGCGCCGCCAGCGCCATCACGCCGATCTCGCGCTGGACGATCGACATCGCGATCACCCGCTGCTCGTCGTCGGGCAGCCTGCCCACCTCCGCGGCGGTCTCGAACCCGCGTCCGGCCAGGATCATCTGCGCGGAGCTGACCCGGAGCTGCTCGGCGATGAACGCCACGAGCAGCGGCAGAACCCCGTACAGGACGTGGAGCCCCGAGGACTTGTGATCGACCAGGTAGAGGACCCCGCCGAGCACGACCTCGAGCACGATCACGGCCTGGCCGGCGCGCAGCACGCGCCAGAACCACACGCTCGAGCGCAGCCGCCACCAGCACCAGCCACCGTAGAGAGCCGCCGCCCCAGTCAGGACCATCGCGGCCACACCGATGACAACGTGGACCACCTTCATGAATGACACCCCGGCAGCGGGGTACAACGACGGCCAGCTACGCGCGCAGCGCCCGTGAGATAGCCGCATTCCGCACTAAGTAACATCTTGTTACAAGCTCTCGGCGCCCGGTGATATAACGGTTTCCTCATGCTCCGCGATTACCTCCCCGCGATCGTCTTCCTCGTGCTCGGCGGGTTGGTCGGATTGCTGTTCTCGACGCTGAACGTCCTGGTCGGCCGCCGCCAGCCTGTGACGCGCGCCAAGCTCGAACCATACGAGTGCGGGCTGCCCTCCGAGGTGCAGCGGGGCTTCCGGTTCGGGATCAGCTTCTACCTGATCGCGATGCTGTTCATCCTGTTCGACATCGAGGTGATCTTCCTCTATCCGATCGCGGTGCAGCTGCGCGCGTTCGGCACGTTCGCGATGGGCGAGCTGGTCGTGTTCGTGGTCCTGCTGATGATCGCGTTCGTGTACGTGTGGCGGCGGGGAGCGCTCGAATGGAAATAAGCCGGGCGCCGCTGAGCGACTTCCGCGTGCGCCAGCTCGAGGCGCGCGACATGCTGCGCGGCGACCTCAGCCGGGAGGAGCTCGATCGCTACGTCGAGGACCGGGTCCTGACCACCACGGTCGAGAAGGCGGTGGCATGGGCGCAGGGCAACTCGATCTGGCCGCTCACGTTCGGCCTGGCCTGCTGCGCGATCGAGATGATGACGATCGTCGCGTCGCGGCTCGACATCGCCCGCTTCGGCTTCGAGGCGCTGCGGGCCTCCCCACGCCAGGCCGACCTGATCATCCTGTCCGGACGCGTGTCGATCAAGATGGCGCCGGTGATCCGGCGGCTGTACGACCAGATGCTCGAGCCGCGCTGGGCGATCTCGATGGGAGCCTGCTGCTCGTCGACCGGCGTGTTCAACAACTACGCCCTGGTGCCGGCCGACAAGTTCATGCCGATCGACATCCACGTCCCGGGCTGCCCGCCGCGCCCGGAGGCGCTCATGCACGGAATCTTGCGCCTGCGCGACAAGATCGTCCAGGGTCACAAGGCCCCCGGCTGGCGCGAGCGCTACCAGGCGTTCGGCACCGAGGAGGTGATCCCCGAGGAGACCCCGCCGGGCGGCGCCACGGCCACCGAGCAGGCCGCGATCAACGTGTTTCACCACGGGGACACCGCCGGTGCCTGACGCCACCGCGCTCGAGCTCACCGCCCAGGAGCTCCGGGACGCCAACAGCGAGTCGATCCTCGACACCGAGTTCTACCGCGGCCGTGCGGCCCTGGTGGCGAATCCAGCGCATATCCGCACCGTGCTGGAGCATCTGAAGGGCAAGGGATATACACGGCTGATGAGCGTGCACGGGGTCGACTACTACCCGGAGGAGCCGCGCCTCGGGATCCACTACGAGATGCTCGACATGAAGCAGGTCGACCGCATAAGCGTCAAGGCGCGCGTGCCCATCGAGGATCCCCGGATCGACACGGTGATGGACATCTTCCCCACCGCGAACTTCCAGGAGCGCGAGGCCTACGACATGTTCGGCGTGATCTTCGAGGGCCACGCCGACCTGCGGCGAATTCTGATGCCCGAGGACTACGAGGGCTTCCCTCAGCGCCGCGACTTCCCGATCGGCGGCGAGCCCATCCTCTTCACCTTCAACGAAGAGCAGAACTACGGGAAGTACATGTGAGCATCACCGAGGACTACCGCAAGCGTGAAGAGTCGATCACGATCGCCACCGAGCCGGCGGGCGAGGGCGAGACCCACGAGCTGCTCACGCTGAACATCGGTCCGCACCACCCGGCCACGCACGGGGTGCTGCGACTGCTGGCCACGCTCGAGGGCGAGGTGGTGCGCGACGTCAAGCCGATCGTCGGCTACGTGCACACCGGGATCGAGAAGACGTGCGAGGACAAGTCCTACTGGAAGGTCATCCCGATCGTCGAGCGGATGGACTACGTCTCCTACTACTTCAATGCGATGGCCTATGCCGGCGCGGTGGAGACGCTGCTCGGAGTCGAGGTCCCGCCGCGGGCCCAGTATCTGCGGGTGCTCCACCTGGAGCTCAACCGCATCATGTCCCACCTGGTCTGGCTCGGGACGAGCATGCTCGACCTCGGTGCGATGTCGATGTTCTGGTACGCGTTCCGCGAGCGCGAGACCGTGCTGGACCTGTTCGAGATGTCCTCGGGCCAGCGCATGCACACGCGCTATATCCAGGTGGGGGGCGTGATCGAGGACATCCCGCTCGGGTTTGCCCAGAAGGTGCGCGAGTTCTGCAAGGAGATGCCACGCCGCGCGGATCAGTACCTGGACCTGCTGGAGAAGAACCAGATCGTGCTTTCGCGCCTGCGGGGGACCGCGATCGTCTCCGAGGAGGAGCTGCTGTCGCTTGGTGTGACGGGGCCGCTCCTGCGGGCCACCGGCAACCCCTGGGACCTGCGCAAGGCGGCGCCCTACTCGAGCTACGACCACTTCGACTTCAAGATCCCGGTCGGCACCGTCGGCGACAACTACGACCGCTTCCGCGTCCGGGTCGCCGAACTGTACGAGTCGATCAAGATCATCGAGCAGGCGCTCGAGGGACTCCCCGAGGGCCCGTTCATCACCACCGACCGCAAGGTCGCGCTCCCGCCCCGGCACGAGCTGGCCACCAGCATGGAGGCCCTGATCCATCACTTCAAGCTGGTGACCGAGGGCTTCCGCGTACCCCCCGGCGAGTGCTACTACCCGATCGAGGGACCGCGCGGCGAGTATGGCTGCTTCGTGCGCGCCGACGGCTCGGCGAAGCCCGCGCGGGTGCACATGCGCGACCCGAGCTTCGTCAACCTCCAGGCGTTCGCGCCGATGGTGCGCGACGGCTACATCGCCGACCTGATCGCCACGCTCGCCATGCTCGACCCGATCCTCGGGGGCATCGACCGATGAGCACGGCCCCCAGCCTCCCGCCCATGGGCGATCCGCGATTCGAGCGCGGCTCCGGCCCGGTGGAGGAGGACGGCGGCCGGCCACGGCGCCGGCGCACCACCGGCCCGGTTCCCCGCTTCGATCACGGCTCGCGGGTCCCCGGCTGGGACGAGTCCGTCGATTTGTCCAAGCCGCCGGCGACGATCCCCGACCCGGCCAACATCGACGTGCCCCAGCAGCTGCGCGAGGACATCGAAGCGGCCATGGCCAAGTACCCGGACCGCCGTTCGGCGACGATCCCGGCGTTGCACGCCGCGCAGCAGGTGCACGGGTGGTGCTCGCCCGAGGCGCTGGCCCAGGTCTCGGCGGTGATGCAGCTCACGCCGGCCTACCTGACCTCGGTCGCCACCTTCTACGACATGTTCTGGGTCAAGCCGACGCCGCGCAACGACGTGTTCGTGTGCACCAACATCTCCTGCTCGCTGCGCGGCGCGGACGAGTTCTTCGAGGTGATGAAGGAGGCCGCGGAGGACTCCGACGAGATCTACGTGCGATCGTTCGAGTGCCTCGGCGCATGCGACATCGCGCCGATGGCCTCGGTCAATGGCGAGTACATCGGCCCGCTGAACACCGAGGACGCGGCGCGGATCGTCGAGGACATCCACGCGGGGCGGCCGGTGCTCGAGCACAAGCAGCTGCGCTATCGCAAGTGCGCCGACCCCGGGGTCGAGGAGGCCGGAACCGACTGGGGCCCGCCGGACGACATGCCCAAGGCCGACACGGCCGGGCTCGGTGAAGGGGGAGACCCCGTAGACCGGCCGGGGGGCACCATGCCGATCGAGATCCCCACCGAAGAAGCCGAGGACTACTAGTGGCACCGAAGATCCTGTTCGACGGCATCGACGAGCCGGGGCTGAACACGCTCGAGGTGTACGAGCGCCGCGGCGGCTACCAGCCGCTGCGCAAGGCGCTCACGATGGAGCCGGCCGAGGTCCTCGAGCACATCACCGACTCGCAGATCCGGGGGCGCGGCGGCGCCGGCTTCCGCATGGGCCAGAAGGCGGGCTTCCTCCCCCACGGCGACATGGACAAGTACCTGGTGTGCAACGCCGACGAGTCCGAGCCCGGGACGTTCAAGGACCGCGAGCTCATGCAGAAGAGCCCGCACATGCTGATCGAGGGGATCATCATCTCCGCATACGCCACCGAGATCGGCAAGGCGTTCATCTACATCCGCGGCGAGTACGCCCACCAGGCGGACATCCTCGAGGCGGCGGTGGCCGAGGCGCTCGAGGCCGGGTACCTGGGCCACGGGATCCTCGACTCGGAGTTCTCGATGTCGCTGGTCGTCCACCGCGGCGCCGGCGCCTACATCTGCGGCGAGGAGACCGGGCTGCTCGACTCGCTCGAGGGCAAGCGCGGCAACCCGCGGCTGAAGCCGCCATTCCCGGCGATCGAGGGCCTCTACCACGGCCCCACCCTGATCAACAACGTCGAGACGCTGTGCACGGTGCCGGCCATCATCCGCATGGGCGGCAAGGAGTACGCGGGGATCGGCACCGAGACCTCGACCGGGACCAAGCTCGTGTCGGTGTCCGGCGACGTGCAGAGACCGGGCAACTACGAGGTCGTCCTGGGCACCCCGAGCCGCGAGATCATCTACGGCTTCGCCGGCGGGCCGCCGGAGGGACGCAACGTCAAGTTCTGGTTCCCGGGCGGCTCGAGCGCTCCCGTCCTCACGGGCGACGAGCTCGACGTCCCCTACGACTTCGACTCGCTGTCCAAGGCCGGCTCGATGCTCGGATCGGGCGCGATCATCGTCGTCGACGACTCCCACTCCGTGCTCGAGGTTGCCTACAAGGTGGCCAAGTTCTACGAGCACGAGTCGTGCGGCAAGTGCGTCCCGTGCCGCGAGGGCACCAACTGGACCGTGAAGATGCTCGAGCGGATCGAGTCCGGCGAGGCCACCCCGATGGACCTCGACATCATGGCCTCGGTCCAGGAGCAGATCATCGGCAACTGCCTGTGCGTGCTCGGCGACGCGATGGCGATGCCGATCGGGTCGATGATCGAGAAGTTCAGGGACGAGCTCGAGGGCGAGATCGAGGCCGCACGGGAACGTGCCGACGCCGCCGCGCTCGAGCATGTCGTCCCGATCGGAGTGGCCGACGAGCATTCCGGCCCGCTCCCGGTGCACTAGAAGGCGCCCGCCAGCCCCATGTCCCCCGTCGCACTGCGCTAACAGCCATGCCCCGCCCCCAGCAGAAGATGATCCAGCTCACGATCGACGGCAAGGAGATCGAGGCCGCCGAGGGCGCGATGCTGGTCGATGCGGCCAAGTACGGGGACATCGAGATCCCGTACTTCTGCTACCAGCCCAAGCTGGGCGCGCCGGTGGGCGCCTGCCGGATGTGCCTGGTCGAGGTCGAGGGGATCCCCAAGCTCCAGACCTCGTGTTCGACCCCGGTCAAGGACGGAATGGTGGTCAACACCCAGACCGACCGGGTGCGCGACGCGCAGAACGCGATCGTCGAGTTCCTGCTCGTCAACCACCCGCTCGACTGTCCGGTGTGCGACAAGGGTGGCGAGTGCCCGCTCCAGGACATCACGTTCGGCTGGGGTCTGGGACGCTCGCGCTTCATCGAGCCCAAGCGCCACTTCCAGAAGCCGCTCAACCTCTCGCCGCTGATCGCGATCGACCGCGAGCGCTGCATCCTGTGCTACCGCTGCGTGCGCTTCTCGCAGGAGATCGCCGAGGACTACCAGCTGATCTTCGCCTCGCGCGGCGCGAACACGTTCGTGACCACGCACGACGGGCATCCCTACGTGGCCCCGTTCAGCGGCAACATCATCGAGCTGTGCCCGGTGGGCGCGCTGACCTCCAAGCCCTATCGCTTCCGCGCGCGCCCGTGGGACATCGAGGGCGCGGGCGGCATCTGCACCCTGTGCCCGTCCCAGTGCAACGTCGAGTTCACCGTGCGCGACGAGAAGGTCATGCGGGTCCTCTCCCGCGACCCGGGGCACGAGGGCGTCGACGACGGCTGGCTGTGCGACAAGGGACGCTTCGCCTACCAGGCGATCCACGTTGACGAGCGCCTGCAGGCGCCGATGGTGCGCGATGGCGGCTCGCTGCGCGAGGTCTCGTGGGAGCGCGCCCTGGAGACGGCCGCCGGGCTCGTCCGCCACCGCGGTCGCATCGGCACGCTGGTGGGCGGCCAGGCGACCAACGAGGAGGGCTTCCTGCTCGCCCGGTTGATGCGCGACGGCCTGGACGCCCCCGACATCGACTCGCGTCCCGGCGACGCGGTTCCCGTGGAGCTGGCCCGCGGGCTGGCCCAACCCGCGATCCAGGCCTCCGTGCCTGACCTCGAGTTCGCGCACACCGTGCTCGTGGTCGGCACCGAGCTCGTCGACGACGCGCCGATCCTCGACCTGCGGATCCGCAAGGGCATGCGCCGGCGCGGCGTGCGGCTCGCCGTGGCCACGGGCCGCCCGAGCACGCTCGACCCCAACGCCGGCTTCGTCACCCGAGTCGCTCCGGGCGAGGAGGCGGCGTTCCTCGCGGCGTTCGACCAGGTCCTCGCCGGCGAGGCCTCGCGCGAGGAGGATGGAGACGACGACGCGCCACACGTGCGACTGGCCGAGTTCCTGAAGGCCGCCGGTCAGGACATCGTGATCGTGTGGGGCGAGCGGATCGGCCCCGACGCGCTCCCGCACCTGCTGAGCATCGCCAACCGGCTCGAGCTGTGGGGGCGCGAGGGCGCCGGCCTGCTCGAGGTCCCCGCCACGGCCAACGGCCGCGGCCTGCGCGAGGCCGGGGTGCTGCCCGACGCCGGCCCGGGGTACGAGGCGCTCGAGCGGCCCGGCCGGAGCGCGAGCGGGATCGCCCGCGCGGCGGCTGACGGCGAGCTGAGCGCCCTGTACCTGTTCCAGACCGACCCGCTGCGCGACCAGCCCGACAGCCTGCTGTGGGAGCGCGCGCTCGACCGCGCCAGCCTGGTGGTGGCGCACGCCTCGGTCCTCACCGACGGGCTGCGCGAGCACGCCGACGTGATCTTCCCGGCCGACTCCTACGCCGAGAAGGAAGGCACGGTAGTCCACCCGGACGGGCGGATCCAGCGCCTGCGCACGGCGATCAAGCGCCCCGGCCAGGTTCGCGCCGGGTGGTGGGTCCTGGCCGAGCTCGCCAAGCGGACCGGCTACGACACACGCGTGCTCACCGGCGCGATGGCCTTCAGCCAGCTCGCCGCCGCTGTGCCGTTCTACCGCGGGCTGACGCTCGAGGAGCTCGGCGGACGCGGCGTGCGCTGGCCGCCGCGTCCCGAGGCCGCCGAGCTGGCGGCCGAGCCGCTGCCGGTGGGTGGGCGGGCCAATCTCCAGGCCCAGGCCGCGGCCGACGCCTCGGCCGAGCGGCGGCTTTCGCACGGCGTGTCCGCCCGGAGCGCCGGTACCGCCGGGAGCGCCGGTACCGCCGGGAGCGCCGGGAGCGCCGGGAGCGGCAACGGCCGCGGCGACGCCAACGGCGCGCTCCGGCTCGGCCGTTATCGCCCGATCTGGGCCGCGCCCGAGGTCGAGGTCTCGCCCGCGCTCAAGTTCACCGTGGCCCGCCAGCAGGTGGAGCTCTCGCCCGAGGACGCCACGCGGCTCGGGATCGCGAACGGAGACGACGTCGCCGTGTCGCAGAACGGAACGACGTTGCGAGCCCGCGCCGCGGTGCGCACGGGTGTCCCGGCCGGGAGCGCTTTCCTGGCCGAGGGCCTGGCCGAGGAGTCCGCCAACGCGCTCACCGAACCGCTCGTGGAGGTGCGCCGAGCGTGAGCATCCAGTTCGCCGCGATCAACTACTACGAGCCGTGGTGGATCCAGGTCATCAAGTCGCTCGTGATCTTCGGGGTGGTGTTCGCGATCCTGCCGATGCTCACAATCTACGAGCGCAAGCTGCTCGGACGCTTCCAGAACCGCTACGGTCCCAATCGCGTCGGGCCCTTCGGAATGCTCCAGCCGCTGGCCGAGATCGTGAAGTTCGCGCGCAAGGAGCCGTTCCGCACCAGCACCTCGGTCGGCGCCCTGTACCGCATCGCTCCGATGCTGGCCATCTTCACCGCGATCGCCGGGCTCGCCCTGGTCCCGTTCGGCGACGTCCATCACATCTTCGGCCGGCCCGTCGGGCTCTATGGGATCGACGTGTCGGTCGGGCCGCTGTACGTGTTCGCGTTCGCCGGCATCTCGTTCTACGGCATCATGCTCGGCGGCTGGGCATCCGGCTCCAAGTACTCCTTTCTCGGGGCGATGCGGGGCGCCGCGCAGCTGATCTCCTACGAGGTGTCGCAGGGCCTGTCGCTGGTCGGCGTGATCATCACCGCGCAGACGCTGTCGCTCACCGGCATCGTCCACGCGCAGCGCGGCATGTGGTACATCGTCCCGCAGCTCCTCGGCTTCCTGATCTTCCTGACCGCCTCGTTCGCCGAGACCAACCGGGCGCCGTTCGACCTGGTCGAGGCCGACGCCGAGCTGGTCGCCGGCTACTTCACCGAGTACGGCGGCACATCGTTCGTGGCCTATCTGTTCGCCGAGTACGCGAACATGATCGTGGTCTCCGGCATCGCCACCACGGTGTTCCTGGGCGGCTGGATGATCCCGGGCAACCCGCACGTGCCCGGCTGGGTCGATCCGCTGGTCGTGATCGCAAAGATGTTCCTGTTCTTCAACTTCTTCATCTGGATCCGCGCCACGCTCCCGCGCCTGCGCTATGACCAGCTGATGTCTTTCGGGTGGAAGATCCTCCTTCCGCTCGCCACCCTGAACCTGCTCGTCACCGCGATCATCGTGGTCCTATGAGTCCCTACGATCCCGGCGACGACGTCATCGAGGTGGTTCGCAGCCCCTCGCCCAAGCCACTGGCGAACGTCTACCGCGCGTTCGGCGCCACCATGCTCGGGCTGAAGACGACGCTGGCCCGCGTGGTCGAGGGCCCCAAGGTGATTCAGTACCCCGAGGAGAAGGTGCCGGTGTATCCGCGCTTCCGCGGACGGCACAAGCTGCACCGCTTCGAGGACACCGGGCTCGAGAAGTGCGTGGGCTGCTCCCTATGTGCCGCCGCCTGCCCGGCCGACTGCATCCGGGTGGTCGCGGCGGAGAACACGCCCGAGAACCGCGTGTCGGCGGGCGAGCGCTACGCCGCGGTGTACGAGATCAACCTGAGCCGCTGCATCTTCTGCGGCTACTGCGAGATCGCGTGCCCGTTCGACGCGATCACGATGGGCCACGAGTACGAGCTGTCCGACTACACCCGGTCTGATCTGGTGTTCACCAAGGAGATGCTGCTGGCCGACCCGATCGAGCGCACCCCGCTGCGCCGCGAAGGGGAGTGAGCGGCGCCTTGGTCATCGCGGCGATTCACCCGTTCACCGCGGTCATCTTCTTCATAGCGGCGATCGGCGCTGTCACGGGCGCGATCGGCGTGATCGCCGTGCGCAACCCGTTCTACAGCGTGCTCATGCTGATCGTGCACCTGGTCTCGCTGGCCGCGCTGTTCCTGCTGCTGCGGGCCGAGTTCGTGGCCGCCGCGCAGGTCGTGGTCTACGCGGGCGCGGTGATGGTGCTCTACCTGTTCGTGGTCTCCTACGTGGGCGGCGGCGAGCAGATGGCGAGCGGCGCGGTGCTCCGGGTGCTCGGGCCGCTGTTCGCGCTCGCGGTGGCGGTGGAGCTGTGCATCGCGATGCTCGGCGCGGGCTTGAAGGGAGTGACGGGGAACGGCGCGCCGTACCGGTACGGGTTCGGAACGCCGGCCCACATCGGCACGCTGCTGCTCACCAGATACCTGTTCCCGTTCGAACTCGCTTCGATCATCCTGCTCGTGGCGGCGGTCGGCGCGGTCGTGCTGGCTCGGCGCCGGCGCGGACTCGAGGGCCCCGACCGCGAGCTGCTGCTGCGCATCGGCACGGCGCCTCCGCCCCGCACCGGGACGATGGCCGAGGCGGCGGGAGTGACCGTGCCGGCCCCGGAGGACATTGAGCCCGAAGTCGAGGTCGTGGGCACACAGCCTATCGGCACCCGCGCGAGCGGCAGCTCTCGCCCGGGCGCCGCCTCTCAGCCCGGCGGATCGGGCGGCAACGGCAGCGGCAACGGCCACGAAGGAGGCTGGTAGTGCCGATCGGCTGGTACCTGGTCGTGTCCGCGCTCGTCTTCTGCGTCGGCGCCGGCGGCGTGCTCACGCGGCGCAACCCGCTGGTCGTCCTGCTCTGCCTGGAGCTGATGCTGAACGGGTCGAACCTGGCTCTGGTCGCGTTCTCGCGGATGTGGGGCGGCGAGGACGGGCAGGTGTTCGCGCTGATCGTGATGGTGATCGCCGCGTGCGAGGTGACCGTGGGACTCGGCATGATCGTCGCGCTGTACCGCCGGCGGCTGCCCATCGACGTCGACGAGCTGAACGAGCTCCAAGGGTGAGACAACCGTGAGCGTCACCACGTTCGGCTGGCTGATCCTGCTCTGCCCGCTTGTCGGGTGCGTGGTGATCGCGCTGGGCTACCGGGTCCTTCCGGGACGGGTGGCGGGATGGCTGGGCACGCTCGCCATCGCCGGCGCCTTTGCGTTCAGCGTCGTCGTGTTCCTCAAGCTGCTCGGCGAGAGCCCGGACAGTCGGGTGCACACCTCGACGCTGTGGGACTACGCGGTGAGCGCCGGCGTGGACGCCAAGGTGTCGATCCTCGTCGACCCCTTGTCGGTGTTCCTGGCACTCGTCGTCTCCGGCGTCTCGACGCTGATCCACCTGTACTCGGTCACCTACGTGACCGGCGACCATGGGTTCCGGCGCTACTTCTCCTACCTGAACTACTTCGTGTTCTCGATGCTCCTGCTGGTCCTGGCCGGCAACTTCGTGCTACTGATCATTGGCTGGGCGTTCGTGGGCGCGGCCTCCTACCTGCTGATCTCCTTCTGGTACCGCCGGGGCACCGCCACGCGCGCCGGCATCAAGGCGTTCGTGATCAACGTGGTCGGCGACGTGGGGCTGGTGCTCGCGACGTTCTTCCTGTTCAAGCACACCGGCACGGTTGACTTCACGGCGACGTTCGCCTCGGTCCACCACGTCTTCCACCACAACAGCACCGACCTGGTGGTGGCGTGCCTGCTGCTGCTCGTAGGCGCGTTCGCCAAGTCCGCCCAGGTGCCGCTCCACACCTGGCTCCCCGACGCCATGGAGGGCCCCACGCCGGTGTCCGCGCTGATCCACGCGGCCACGATGGTGACGGCGGGCGTGTACCTGATCGCGCGCATGCACCCGCTGTTCGAGCAGGCGCCGACCGCGGCCGACGTCGGCGCGATCGGCGGCGGCCTGACCATGGTGCTCGCCGCCACGGTGGCGCTGGTCCAGGTCGACATCAAGCGCGTGATCGCGTACTCCACGATGTCGCAGATCGGCTACATGATCATGGCCGTCTCCGCCGGCGCCTACTCCGCGGGCCTCTTCCATCTCATGACGCACGCGTACTTCAAGGCGCTCTTGTTCATGGCCGCCGGCTCGATCATCGCCGCCATGGCCGGAGCACAGTCGCTCGAGAAGATGGGCGGTTTCCGCCGCGCGATGCCGTTCACCTTCCTGTGCTTCGTGATCGGCGGCCTAGCGCTGTCCGGGTTGCCGCCGTTCAGCGGCTGGCTGTCCAAGGACGACATCATCGGCCTGCTCGACGAGCGCGGCGGCGGCTTCCTGGTCCTCGGGATCTTCGGCTACATCGGCGCCTTCCTGACCGGCCTCTACACGTTCCGGATGATCTTCCGGGCGTTCTTCGGCCAGCCGGTGCCGGAGGCGGTGGAGCTCGAGGGCGGTCACCTGCACCATGCCGATCAGCCGACCAACCCGATGACCGGCGAGGTCGAGGACACCGACGTCGGCTTCCCCGGCCCCGGGCACTTCATCGCGGAGCGCGAGTGGCCGATGCGGATCGCCATGGGCGTGCTGGCGGTGCTGGCGCTGGCCGGCGGCGCGATCCAGATCCCCGGCGTCGACAAGGGGGTCGAGAAGTTCCTCGAGCCGACGTTCGCCGACTCGAAGTTCGCGGGACTGCACGAGTCGACGAGCTCGGCATGGGTGGGACTGATCATCGGGGCCGCCATCGCTCTCGTCGCGATCGCCGTGGCCTACCGGATCTGGGTGCGCGCGCCGGGCACGGCGGTGACGCTGCGCGAGCGCTTTACGCCGGCCTACACCTTCCTCTGGCACAAGTGGTACTTCGATGAGCTGATCGACTTCATGTTCGTGCGCCCGGCGCTGTGGTTCGGGAACTTCACCACGACCGTGCTCGATCGGATCCTGGTCGGCGGCGCGATCACTGGCGGCACCACCTCGCTGGTGCGTGGCGTGTCCGCGGCGGTCCGCCGCGCGGAGACCGGGTACGTGCGCTACTACGCGGCGCTAATGGTGCTGGCGACGTCCGGCGTGGCCCTCTACTTCCTTATCTCCGCCGCATGACGCTGTCGATCCTCATCTGGCTGCCGCTCCTCAGCGTGGTGATCGCGGCGTTCTTCCCGCGGCGCATCTGCGGGATCGTGGCCGCGGCCGGCAGCCTGATCACGCTGGGGATCGCGATCTACTTCGTCGCGCGCTTCAAGGTGGGACACGCCGGCCTGCAGTTCATCACCGACAAGGTGTGGATCTCGGCGCTCGGGATCCACTACAAGCTCGGCCTCGACGGGCTGAACGTGGCGCTCGTGCTGCTCACCGCGCTGCTGTTCAGCGCCTCGCTGATCTGGGCCGCGTTCCGCGAGTGGGGCCGGTCGCGCGTGTTCTACTTCCACTTCGGGCTCGCCCAGAGCGCGGTGCTGGGCGCGTTCTGCGCCCAGGACCTGGCGCTGTTCGTGGCCTTCTTCGACCTCATGCTGATCCCGTTCTACTTCCTGATCGGGATGTGGGGGAGCGGCCCCGATCGCGTGCGCGCCACGACCAAGCTCGTGGTCTACACGCTGGTCGGCTCGTTCTTCATGCTGGCCGCGGCGATCGCGACCGGCGCACTCGCCTCCTCGCAAAACGGCACGAACATCACGTTCGTCCTGTCGGCGCTGCGCGCGCTGCCGCTCTCGCACGTCTCCCAGGACTGGATCTTCCTGTGCTTCGCGATCGCCTTCCTGGTGAAAATGCCGCTGGTGCCGTTCCACGGCTGGCTGGCCGACGGCTACAAGGCGATGCCGATCCCCGCCGTGGCCGTGTTCTCGGCCATCCTCTCCAAGGTCGCGGCCTACGGCTTTTTGCGCATCGTGCTGCCGCTGTTCCCATACGCCTCCCGGCACTACCAGCTGCTGATGCTGGTGATCGCGCTCGTCTCGATCCTGTGGGCGACCGCGGCTGCTTTCACCACGCCCGACGCGCGCCTGGTCGTGGCCTACTCGAGCGTCGCCCAGCTCGGCTTCATCACGCTGGGGATCTTCTCGCTCAGCCAGACCGGCGGCCAGGGCGCGCTGCTCCAGATGCTCAACCACGGCCTGGTCACTGCTCCTGCGTTCTTCATCGTGGCCGCGCTGGCGGTGCGCGCCGGCGGTTCGGAGCTGTTGCGCGACATGGGCGGGATCGCCTTCCGCGCGCCGGTCCTGGCCTCGCTGTTCTTGATCGTCACCCTGGCCTGGCTGGCCATGCCCGGCTCGTCGAACTTCGCCGGCGAGTTCTTCATCCTGCTCGGGGTGTTCAATGCCAAGCTGCCGATCGCGGTGATCGCATTCACGGGGGTGGTCGGCGCGGCCGTGTACGCGCTGCGCATGTTCATCGGAGCGATGCACAATCGCGCCGGCCCCATGGTCGCATCGCGTGAGATCGCGTTCGGCGAGGCAGTGGCGATCGCGCCCGTGGTGCTGGTGATCCTGGCCCTGGCCTTCTACCCGCAGTTCGGGCTACGGCGCTCGGAGCCTTCGCTGAAGGCCTCGATCGCACCGGTGGCGCAGTTCGCCTCTGGAGGGGCCCGCTGATGCTCGGGTTCGTGCTCGCCGTCGCGTCCCACGCCAAGGGCCCGCACATCGACTACGCGTCGCTGTCGCCGTTCATCGCGCTGGGCGGCGGCGGACTGGTCGTGCTGATGGTAGGGCTGCTTCCGGGCCGGGCGATCCGCCACCAGGTGGTCCCGGTGCTGAGCGTGGTGACGTTCCTGGCCGCGCTGGGGTTGGAGATCTGGCGCTTCAAGCACCCGGCCACGTCGATCATCTCGGGAGCGCTGCGGATCGACGCCCTCTCCCTCCAGCTCGACATGCTGTTCTCCGGAGCCGGGATCGCCGCGCTGCTCCTGTCCTGGCGGGTAATCGCCCCGCGCGAGGCCGGGCACGGCGAATATCACGCGCTGATGATCTTCAGCGCGCTGGGAATGGCCGTCCTTGTTTCGGCCGTGAACATGGTCACGCTGTTCATCGGGCTCGAGCTCCTGTCGATCCCGCTCTACGTCCTGTGTGCCTCGGAGACCCGGCGCGAGAGCTCGCTCGAGTCGGGCCTCAAGTACCTGGTGATCGGCTCGGTCGGCTCGGCCACGCTCGTGTACGGGCTGGCGCTGGTGTACGGCGCCACCGGGTCGACCGACTTCGCCACGATCGCCGTGGCTACTTCCCAGGGCAAGCTCGCCGGCGGCCTGCTCGCCAACCCGATGCTGCTGACCGGGGTCGGGCTGGTCCTCGTGGGGTTCGCGTTCAAGGCGTCGGTGGCGCCCTTCCATCAATGGACGCCGGACGTGTACGAGGGCGCCCCCACCCCGATCACCGCGTTCATGGCCACCGCCACCAAGGCGGCCGCGCTCGGGGTGTTCCTGCGCTTCTTCGACGTCGCGGTGATCGGCGCCCAGAACACGTGGGCGCCGATGGTCGCCGCGGTGGCGGCGATCACGATCGTGGTCGGGAACGTAGGCGCACTTGGCCAGTCCTCCCTGAAGCGAATGCTCGGCTATTCCGGCGTGGCCCAGGCGGGCTACATGCTCGGCGGGGTGGTGGTCGGGACGCAGCTCGGCATCCAGGCCACCGTGCTCTACCTGATGGTCTACCTGGCCATGAACATGGCGGCGTTCGCGGTGGTGGTCGCGGCCGAGCTCGAGCATCCGGCCGGCGACGACATCGCCGCGATCACCGGTCTGGGGGCCCGGAACCCGTGGCTGGCCTGGCCGATGACGATCGGGATGCTCGCGCTCGCCGGCATCCCCGGCACCGTGGGCTTCATCGGCAAGTTTCAGCTGATCCACGCCCTGGTGGCCGGCGACTACACGTGGCTGGCCATCGTGCTCGTGATCGGGTCGATGATCTCGCTCGGCTACTACCTGCGGGTGGTGGCGGCGATGTGGATGCGCGGCGGCGCGCCGTTCCCGGCGGGCGCGCCCGCTGGTGCGGGTGCGCTGGCGCCGATCGCCGGCGCGTCCCCCGAAGCCGATGAGCCGGGTGGCGGCGAACGCGCGGCCGACGGGTCCGGCGAGGGCGAGTCGGGCGAGAGCGTGGTCGACGACCCGGGCGCCGGCAAGGCCCCCCACGAGGAGGGCGAGACCGCCGAGACGCGCGGTGGCGCCACTCCCGGCAAGCCGGAGACCGAAGAGGCGCCGGCGCCCGTGCCCGGCGGCCTCGCGCCGTCGCCCGGCGACCCGTCGGAGCCAGGCCCCGAGCGAACGACCTTCCATCCCGAGACCGCTTTCGTCGGCGTGGTGGCGGCGGGCGCGGCGATCGTCTTCGGGATCTTCCCGGCGCCGCTGTTCGACTTCGTGGCCCACGCCGGGCACGCGATCTCCGGGCTGTTCTGACGTCAGGCCTGGACAACCGCCACATCGCCGACCGCCTCGACGCCTTCTCGGCGCTGCTCGAGCTGGCCGAGGCCAATCCGTACACGATCCGGGCCTACCGCCGCGCCGCCGAGACGATCCGGGCAACCCCGGTGGCGGTGGCCCAGCTGGTGAGCGCGGGACGTGTCCGCGAGCTGCGCGGGATCGGCCCCGGCATCGAAGCGCGTCTGCGGGAGCTGGTCGAGACGGGCGAGATCGCGGAGCTGACCGAGCTCGAGCGCACGCTGACGCCGGAGCTCGTGGGGATGGGCCGCTACCTGGGCCTCAGCGCCAAGCGCGCGATGGACCTGGCCCAGTCGCTGGGGATCCGGACGGCTGATGAGCTCCGCGCCGCGGCCGCCGCGGGCCAGCTGCGCGCGGTCCCGGGGGTCGGCCCCAAGACCGAGGCGCGGCTGCTCGAGGCGCTCGCGCGCGAGGCGGCGCCGGCCCGGGCGCGCGGGTTGCTCCTGCACCGCGCGCGCGAGCTGGTGGGCGGGGTCGCCGCCGCGCTGGGCGGCGAGGTGGCGGGCGACGTGCGCCGGTGGCGCGACAGCTGCGAGCGGCTGTCGGTCGTTTGCCGGGCCTCGGATCCCGAGGGGGTCCTGGCGCAGTTCGCGGCGCTGCCGCAGATCGTCGCGCTGCTCGAGCAGGAGGAGCGTCGCGCGGTGGGCGTGACGGTGGACGGGGTGCCGCTCGAGCTCGTCGCCGCGCCACCCGAGTCGTTCGGCACGGCGCTGACCCGGGCGACCGGCTCGCTTGCGTACGTGGAGGCGCTCGAGCCCCTGCCCGACGCGCCGGACGAGGCCACGGTGTACTCGCGTCTGGAGGTGCCGTGGTGTCCCCCGGAGCTGCGCGAGGACGCGTTCCGCGGGGTGCCGCCGGAGCTGGTCTCGCAGGCCGAGATCCGAGGCGATCTGCATATGCACACCACGTGGTCGGACGGCCGCTCGAGCGTCCTCGACATGGGCCGTGCCGGAGCGGCCCGCGGCTACGAGTACATCGCGATCTGCGACCACACCCCGGCCGTGGGCGCCGTGCGCGGGCTGACCGCCGATGACCTCCGCCGCCAGGGCGAGGAGATTGCGGCCGCCAACGAGGCGCTGGCGCCCTTCCGGGTGCTGCGCGGCGTCGAGTGCGACATCCTGCGCGATGGCCGGCTCGATCTTCTGGACGACATCCTGTCCGAGCTCGACTGGGTCCAGGCCAGCGTCCACGGCGGCCAGCGGATGCCCCGCCGCGAGATGACCGAGCGCGTCGAGTACGCGCTGCGCAATCCCTACGTCCGCTGCCTCAGCCATCCCACTGGGCGCTACATCGGCCGCCGGCCCGAGAACGCTGTCGACCTGGAGCGGGTGTTCTCGGTGGCGCTCGAGCTTGGGATCGCGCTCGAGGTCAACGGCCTGCCAGACCGGCTCGACCTGAGTGGCGCCCATGTTCGCGACGCGCTGCACGCCGGCGTGCGAATCGTCTGCTCCACCGACGCGCACTCCGAAGCCGGGCTGGGGAACATGACGCTGGCGGTGGCAACCGCGCGCCGAGGCTGGGCAACCGCCGCCGACGTGCTCAATACGCGCCCGCTGAGCGAGGTCCTCAGGTGAGGGGGGCCGCCGGGCGCTCGACGGCGTGTCGGCCCGCGCCGGCGCGCTGGTTCCCCGCTCGCCTCACCGGGTAACCAGCGACCATGCACGACGAAGACGACGACCGAAGCTCCGACACCGAGGAGACCCACGGCAGCCAGGGCATCCCCGGCGACTCCTCGAACCAGAACGCCGAGGAGCCCCAAGCTCCGCAGGGTGGCGGGGGTGGCGGGGGTGGCGGCGGCAGCGGGGAGCCCGAAACCGCGGGCGAGCGCGGGCGGCCGGGGAATCCCGGCGGCGCCGGCGAGCACTCGCAGGCCACCGGCGAGCCACAGAACGCCGGCTAGCAGGCCAATCCGGCTGATCCGGCTGATCCGGCCAGTACGGATCGATCAGTGATTACCCTGCCCTTCCGGATTCCTGCTGATGCGACCATTTCGGCCTGGTCGTCGCGGTACGTTTGACACGAGCAGCCGGCTTGGCGCGGCGGTCAGCGGGCCGGTAGTTCATGCCCTGCTTGAGCATTCGGCGTTCGGCCTGGCACATGTCCGAATGCGAGATCAGCTCCCCGCGAACCGTCATCCCGAGATGTGCAACCAGGCGCTGCGACGCCGGTCCAGAGTCCAGAACTCGATTTACCTCACGCGGGCGTTCGCACGTCACGAAGGGGCTCGTCCGGTAGACGTGCCAGCCGACGATCGCGTTCGTGGCATAGCGCAAGCGCGCTCGGCGGCGCCTCGGAAGGCCGGCCGGCGCGAATGCAATCGTGCGGCCAGCGCCGAGCCGCGGCGCTCAGCGTGATGCAGATGTCACCGATGCACCCCGAGACGCGAACCAGCCGATAGATGAAAGCGCGGTGCGGCCCTACGGCCTGAATGTTCTGGGGCTACAGATCTCAAACTCGAGGGGTCTCCCCATTGCGCCTGCAGTGCCGGTGAGGGAGACTCAGAGCAGTTGAGGCCACGCTTAGGATGTCGGTGAACCGACTCGAGAATGGAGCATGCATGGTTCGTGGATCAATGCCTCCCACGGAAGGCCGTCATGGGGTATGACGTAGCCGGAGCGATAGGCGCACCGGAAATCGCCGGGACGAAGGTTCTTAGAAGGGGGGCCACGATGAGCCGCGCGCGAGCGGGCGGGGGCGGCGGACTGGCCGGGGCGATCGCTGGCACGGCCACGGCAGCCGTGATCAACAAGAAGGGCGAGAAACAGAAGGCCACCACATCGAGCTCAGGCCTGCCGGATTTCGGAAAGGTCGGTTACCTGGCCGTGACCGAGGACGAGGTCGTGCTGCTGAAGGTGACCCTCGGGGCTCTCAAGACGCGTCTCGGTGAGGTGGTGGCCCGTGTTCCGCGCGGTCAGGTCTCCACCGTGGAGTTCGAGAGCTCCGCGATGTATGCCTCCGGGATCACACTCGAGTTCCTCGACGGGGACCGGTGGGCGCTTGAGGCACCGCGGCCGAACCGCAAGGACGCGAAGACGATCGTCGAGCTGCTCTGTTCCTAGCGTTCACCGCGCGGGGACCAGGGTGGGGGCGCTAGGGACCGAGCCGGACGCTCGCATTGGCTGGCGAGTGCGCCCCGCGTAATCGCGGAAGGTCTTTAGCTGTGGTCGCCTGGGGCGAGCAGCTTGAGCAGGAGTCGTTGGAGCTGTTGCTGTTGGCGTGGACCGGCGAGGGCATTCTCGAGCTCGGTACTGAGCGCGTCGAGGGCGGTTGCGTCGCTGCGAAGGGCGTCGTGTCCGTGTGGTGTGAGTGGGTGTCAGTTGGAGTGCGTAGGAGCGGCGATCGGTGAGGTTGCGGCGGCGTTTGACCAGCTGGTCGGCTTCGAGGCGGTCGACGGTTTGGAGGATGGCGGCGCCGCTTAATCCGAGCTGTTGTGCGATCGCTTGCTGTGAGGTTGGGCCGCTGGCGTCGAGGTTGTCGACAGGCTCGGGGACCCGCTCGGCCGACCGCTACGGGTCCGTGGCGTCGAGCGCGATCAGGTTGCACCGCCGTCGGCGAGCTTCTGCTCGCAATCCCAGCCGCCGATTACGTCATAGCCTCGCCGGCGTATCGCCAGACCGGACCGGAAAAGTTGCCTGCCCCTTTCACGAAGACCACACGCCCGGTCTGCAGCTCTACGACGACGGCACCTGGTATTGCTTCGGCGCGTGCCGGGCCGGCGGATCGATCTACGACTTCGCCAGCGGCATCTGGGGGATTGCGACGAGAGGCCACGCGTTCTTGGAGCCGCGCGACCGACTAGCGAGGACAATGCGACTGGCTCGCGACAGCGAGTGAGGTGGTGCCCCCTCCGCGCAGGAGGCATGCTGGTTCTTGGGCTATTCCGCCCACTGCCGTCGCCCACACGAATCCGATCGCGACGATCGGAATGTTGGGGCCCCCCGCGTGAACGGCTACGACAAAGCGGGGGCGTACTGACGGTCGGCGAGTACGCGTGCCAGCTCGAACAGGACCTCGGCGGCGCAAGCCGGATCGGTCTTGATCAGCTCATCGACGAAGTGACGACGGAGCACCAGCACCTGTCCGTCCGATGCTGCGGTCACTGACGCCGTACGGCGTCCCGAGGATGCGAAGAACTCGCTCTCCCCAAACACGTCACCTGGCCCGATCAGGCGGAGCCGACGGTCACCGTCGTGCACCTCGAACGCGCCATCGAGAATGACGAAGATCTCGCGCTGGAAGAGCCCCTTCTCGGTGAGCAGCTGACCCGCCTGGATGTTCATCAGAAAGCCCTTCCTGGACAGCTTACGGACCGTGTCATCGCTGAGCGCGTCGAGCATCGATGGCGCACCGTCCGGCGCGTCCCGCAAGCGGCTGACCTGCGTCCAAATAACCCCTGACTCGAATCTGACCGGTGCTGAGTCGGCGTCCAGCAGGTCAGACCAGGCGGTGATGTCCAAGGGCAAACGCTTGCCGGGGCCGTAGAAGACGTCCGCGAACGGCGCCAAGAAAGAACCGACCTGGTCGAGGTAGGTGCGGTCACTCGGAATCACCACAAGCGGCACCTCGATGCCATCGGGGGTAGGCACGAGACGGCCCGCGTAAGTGCGGAACCCCAGGAGTCGGTAGTACCGCACGAGGCCCGCCGCACAGTAAACGAATATGGCATCCACGACCGGCTCGCGGGCATACAGCTCGTACAACGCACATCCGATTGAAACCAACCCGAACCTGCCGCGCTGCCCGGGCTCGAGCATCAGCCGCCCGAGTTCCGCGGTGCGCATCTCGCGCAGGCCGCTGAAATGCTCCATCGAGAACGTGACCCAGTCCTTCTGTGGCACCTCGCCCGGTCCCCACTGGCGGATGCGGATCGTGCTGGTCAGCCGACCGGAGCCATCACAGGTGTAGAGCAGCGTGGTGTAGGGCTTGTTGTCCTCCTCGTCGGTCAGCCGCCGCCGATCGTGGTCGGGGGTGCCTACCTGGCGGTGGAGTTCCTCGGTGTAGACCGAGTACCGGAACGAAAACACCGCCTCCCGCTCCGCCTCGGTCTCGGCGATATACACCGGCTCAAGCGAGTCGCACAGCTCCGGCGCGGCCGCCCGCATCTCCGGCGATGGCACGATGATCCGGCTCACCTGATCTCCGCTGGTACGTCGTATACAACCGGGGCGCCGTCACGGGTCCCGGTAACCGTGCACCGCCGGGCTGGCGACGGCGTGGCGGATGCGAGGCAGTGAAGTCGGTACCCGCCGTGCAGCGAGCCGGGGTCGAACCCTTGGGGGTAGGAATACAGCCTGGGATGCATCTGAAGGATGTGTCTGCGCCCGATGGAGCTCCAGCCCGACCGCCCGCGCCGGCGACCCTCGACCAACTCCAGCGCGTATTGCATCACGATTCGGCTGAATTGGCTAGGCGGGCCGACATCTAGCCCTCTGCCCGCACCTGACTCCGGGCCCGGCGCCGCGTCGATTCCAGCAGGAACTTGACGCGGGCCAGCTGAACGGCGCGCGCCGCCTCGTTGGCGACCCGGCGGCCGCGCGGCATCACCAGGTCCGGGATCGCCACCTTGACGCGCTTGCGCACCGCTCTGCCGGCTGCGAAATCGAGCACCATCCAGGCCGCCAGCACGCCGAACTGGTCGGCGGTCGGCGCGAGCTGCGGCGGCGAGCCGGACTGCCCCCGAATCATCGCCTCGCTGTAGGTGAGCAGCTCCCGTGGCACGTCGAGCGGATCGACCAGGCGTGACAGGAATTCGATCGCTTCAACGTCAGCCGGCGCGCCGGAGAGGCGCCCGTCGAGCGGTTGGGTGCGGCCGTCGCGGTAGTCGAAGGCGTAAACCAGCTGCGTGCCTCCGAGGTCAAACCCGGAGATGACCAGCCGGCGCTGGCGCCAGGCCTCGTCATGCAGCCCACGCTTTGCGGCGAGCCCCGACGGCTCGGTGACATCGACTCCGTCGATCACGATGTCGGTGGTGCCGACCAGCCAGTCCACTATCTCCTCCGTCACGCCGGCGGGCTCGACCAGCACCTCGACCTCAGGGTTGATGGCCCGGGCGCGGTCCGCCTGCACCTCGGCCTTGTTGCGGCCGATGTCGCCCATGTCGGCGCCCTGCCGGTTGAGGTTGTTGAGCTCGTAGTCACCTGGCTCGCATAGGATGAAACGCTCCACACCCAGCCGCACCAACGGCACAACCGGCGCGCCGCCGATGCTGCCGCAGCCTGCCACCAGGACTCGCACAGCCCGCAGCGCGCTCTGCTCCCGCGGACTGATCGACGGTTGGTTGCGCCGGGTCATCTCTCGGTAGTGGGCGGTCTCGGGCCGCGGTGGGCGCCCACTTCGCCGCAGGCTCCGACGCCCTGGCTCACGTGTCGGCGAGCCAAGCCGAAAGAACGTGATCGGAACCGCATCCCACGCGGCACCGAACTCCGCCAGGAGCATCCTGCGGGTCTCGGCGATGTCGGAATGCCACGCGGCAGGCACCGAGGGGCGCGGAGGGTCGGGATACGACAGGCCGAGTTCGATCGGCGCGCTATGCAGCGTCATACCCAACCCGGTCTCGGTGATTACGAGCGCGAGCTCCTCAAAGCACGCCCCACCGCGCAGGTAAGTCTCGGCCTCCAACGAGCTGGCGTGGAGCAGGCACAGAGCGGGCGCTGTGCGTAACGGCACCTCCTCGGTCTCGCGGGCAATCCTGGCCGCCGCACCGACCGGCGCCAGCGCCGCGAGCACACGCGGATGCATGGCGACGGCGGCGGCCCGCGCGGCCAGCGATGGCGTGAAGAACAGCTCCAGGTCAAGGCCATCCCGCCGCTCGGCCGCGGCCCGCGCGCTGAAGCGCAGGAGCGAGTGCAGCTCGGCCTGCGTCGGCGCGTGCAGCAGTTTCATCGCGGCGGCGCGGCCGGCAAGCGCAGCGATCCGCTCGATCTGGGCCGGGGCGGTAAGCACCGAGAGGGTGAACCCGAAGCGTCCCGCGGTGTCCTGTAGGCCATCGATGACGGAGGCGGGGACGGGATCGCTCCGGTACAGCGAGCGGTTCATCGCGCGGCGACGCAGCGCGCGCAGCCGACGCAAGTCCACCTCCTCGGGTGCCACCGCGGCGGGCGCCAAGATCACGTCGGCCGCGACTTCGTCGGCAGGGCGCCAGCGGATCTCAGCATCAAACCCAAACGCCCGGGCGCTCACGCACAGGTTGGTGACGACGGCGCCGCAAGCCACGTCGATCTCTCGGCCGCTTGGATCGAGCTCTCCCAGCATTCGCTGAGCCGGATCTCGAGAGACGCGAACGCGCAGGCCGTCGACCTCGATCCGCCAGCCCTGCGCATTGTGCGGCGACGGCGCCCGCCACGCGTAGTAGAGCAGACGGTCACGCAGTCCAGGGGTCAGCACGGCGGATTCGGTCTGCATCTCTAGATCAGGATGTGAGGCCTCGTCGGCGGCCTCGCGGACGCCACTCACCGCCTCCCCCTGATGCGGATCCTGTCTAACGTGCCTGGCACGATCGAGCGGACAGAACCGCGCAGGTCAGGAGTCGTAGCCAGCGTCGCGGACACTTTCCCCCGGGTCCGCTGTCGACGGGATACTTGCAAGCTGATCAACCGGTTCGCCGGAACCCTTGCGGAGCAGGTGATAGAGAACCAAGGGCACCGCTCGGCCGATCAGGCGCTTGGGGGGCCGGGCCGGAGGCGCCACTTGCCGTTGATCGACCAGGTCGAAGTCGGCCCCGAAACGTCGACTCAACTCTCCGGCAGTGACGCCGGCACCGGCCCCAAGCAGGCGCCATGTCGGCGGAGGCTCGGAGATGCCAGCCACGTATAGGTCGCCGCCCGCTCGCGTGACCGCGGCCACTTCGCTGCGATAGGCGTCACGAAGGCTGGCGGGCACCGCGTGGTAGCAGCCGATGTCGATCACCAGCTCGAAGGGCCCGGCTATCCCATCCGCCCGCAGGCGACTCACGTCCGCGACTATGAAGCGGGCCGAGGACGCCGACGCCGCCGCGCGCGACTTCGCGGTCTCGATCGCCTTCGACGCGAAGTCCACCCCAACTACTTCCCATCCCAACTTCGCGAGGTGAAGGGAGTTGCTCCCGGTTCCGCAGCCCAGGTCGAGGACCCGGGCGGGGGGTCGCGAGCTGGCCAGCTCGACCACTTCCGGCCGTGGTTCATCGCTGTCCCAGAACGGCGTTCCTGAGCCGTAGGCGAACCGGTAGTAGAGGGCGTCGAGTCTCACCGCACGAACTTCATGGTCGTCTGCAGAGCGATGGTCGTTTTCCCGAGCCGCGCTGGGAGCGCAGCCGGCTAGGTGCCTGTCGACCCTACATGAATACGTCTCCCTGCTGGGAGAAGTCGAGCACGCCCCTCAAGGCGCGCTAACCACCCCTGCGAACCCCCCCGCCAAAAACTGGCCTCCGAGCGGTGAAATCGGTTAGGGTCGCGCCGAGGAGATGGATCGGGGCGCGACGGATAGCTGGGGGGCAGCGTCCCTCTTCGGGGGGTTCTCGGGCGTGATCGGCGCCCAGCTCAGCGACGAGACTGAGCGAATCCGCCTCGGTGCCGGCGAGTGGCTGTTCCGTCAGGGGGATGCCGCCGACCACGCGTATCTGGTCCACTCCGGGCGAATCGAGATCGTGTCGGAGTATCCCACCGAGGTGTCGCTCCGACAGGTCAAGCGAGGCGAGATGCTTGGCGAGCTTGCGCTGCTGATGGGCGGCGCTCGCGGCACCTCAGCACGCGCTTCGCGGGACACGGAGCTGGTCCGGCTGAGTCGTGCCCAGTTCGAGGGGCTGCTTGCTTCGCCAACCTTCGTGTTCGGATTGCTTCGAGCCATCGCAGCCCAACTTGCCGAGCTGACCGCACCTCGTGTCGAGCCGGCCACTCCCGGCACGATTGCCGTCCTCGGGCTGGACCCCGCCGCGCCGGCGCTCCGGATCGGGTCAGAGCTCACGACGGCTCTCCGCGCGCTCGGCAGCGTGGAGCAACTGGACCCCGATCGCGCCCGGGATCCCTCTGAGTTTCGTGACATGCTCAAGCGCGCCGAGGCCCACAGTCCGCATGTGGTTCTCAGCGCCGGCTGCTCCCGGCGCGAGGATCCGTGGATGCAGTTCTGCGCCAGAGAAGCGGACGTCGTGATCGCGGTCACGACCGGATCTCCAGAGCCCGAATGGCTCCCGAAGCTCGAACACCTCGAGGGATGCGAGCTGATCGTTCTCGACGCGCCGGCGAACGGCAGGCTGCTCGCCCTACGTCCCCGTGAGGTACAGGTCATCCACGGCGAGACGGAGCTGCGCGATGCCACCAGAGCGACCGCGCGTCGGCTCGCCGGCAAGTCGATCGGGCTCGTTTTGTCTGGCGGGGGAGCTCGCGCGCTGGCCCACCTGGGCGTTCTGGAGGAGCTCGAGAAGACGGGCGTTACGATCGACCGCTACGCCGGCGCCAGCATGGGGGCGCTCGTATCCGCGCTTGCCGCGGGCGGGGCGGGCACTGGCGAGATGATCGAGATGTGCCAGCGACATGTGCTCGACCACAATCCGTCCGCTGATTACACGTTTCCCGCATATTCGCTGATCCGAGGCGTGAAGACCCGCCGGGTGCTGCATGAGATGTTCGGTCCACGCCGGATCGAGGAGCTGTCGCGGAGATGGTTCTGCATCAGCTCGGACATCATCGCCCGCGAGCTGGTCGTCCACCGCACCGGTTCGATCGCCGACGCCGTGTATTCGAGCTTGGCGCTGCCCGGCATCTATCCTCCGATTCCGACGCCGGACGGACGGCTGCTCGTCGACGGCAGCGTGATGGACAACCTCCCGGTCCAGACGATGGCGCAGCGTGCGGAAGGGCCGATCATCGCGGTCGATGTGTCGCGGCGGGTCGGTATGCCGCCGCGCGCGCGCCGTCCCGGGTTCGAGCGGATGTCGCGACAGCTCCGGCGGTTGCTGACCGGATACGAACAGAGGCTGCCGAAGCTGCGAGAGACGATCCTCTGGACGATGGCACTGGCCTCGACCGACACGGTCAATGCCGCGCTGACCCACGCCGATCTGGTGATCTCGCCGCGTGTAGAAGGCATCGGGATCCTCGAGTGGGATGCGCTGCCCCGGGCGCTCGAGATCGGCCGCCGCGCGGCGCACGAGGCGTTGGAGGCCGCCGCACCGCAGCTTGCGGGATGGAAGTGGTAGCCGATGGGAAGGGGCGCTCACTGCTCACTTCGTTGACGAACCTGGCGCTCCGCCGTCCGCGCCGGATGGCCGCCCTCACGCTCGCCTTCTTCATCGTCGCCGGCGTATACGGCGGCTCCGCGGCGAGTCGGCTGAACGCGCGCGATAGCTTCGTGGCTCCATCGTCGCCGTCCGCCCGCGAGCAGCGGGCGATCGAGCGGGCGACCGGCGCCGAGGACGGATCGGGGGTGCTGGCGCTTGTCAGCGCACCGCCGCGGAATCCCGCGGTCGCTGCGGTCGCGCGGAGGATCGCGGCCGTCCCCGGGGTCGCGGCCGTGACGCCGCCGCCCCTGGGTCCGGCGAGCCGACACTCGCCGCTCGTCTCGCGCGACGGACGCGTTTCGTTGATCACGGTTACGCTCCGCTCGGCGCCTGACCCGAACTCGGTGGTGTCCGCGATCACCGCAGCGCTGCACGGGCGGCGCGGCGTCCTGCTCGGTGGATCCGATGTCGCCGGCAGGCAGATCAGCGCGCAGGCAACCCAGGACCTGGGTTTCGCCGAACTGCTGGCGTTCCCGCTGCTGGCGATCATCGCGTGGCTGATCTTCCGCGGTGTGGCAGCGCTGCTACCGGTGGCGGTCGGCGGCCTCAGCGTGTTGGGGTCGTTCGTGATCCTGCGGCTTGTCAACGAGCAGCTGTCGCTGTCTAACTTCGCGTTGAACCTTGTGATTGGCTTGGGCCTCGGGCTCGCCGTCGACTACAGCCTGCTGCTGGTGTGGCGGTTTCGGGAGGAGCTGAGCAAGGGCGCCGATACCCCCAGCGCGCTCGCGACGACGCTCCGTACAGCCGGACGAACGATCAGTTTCAGCGCGGCCACTGTCGCCGCGGCGATGCTGACGCTGACGTTGTTCCCGCAACGGTTCCTGATCTCGATGGGGATCGGCGGCGCGGCTACCGCACTCGCCTCCTGCGCCGCCGCACTGCTCGCGGTGCCGGCGCTGCTGGTGCTGCTGGCCGGCCGGATCGGCCGTGTGAAGCCGGCATCCGAGGGAACCGGCAGCTGGTACAGGCTGGCGCAGGTCGTGATACGCAGACCGGCGCTGATCGCCGTCGGCACCACGCTGGCGCTGCTCGTCGTCGCCTCGCCGACGCTGCGCGTCCGCTGGGCCGGGGTCGATGCGACCGACCTGCCGGCCGGGCAGAGCGCGCGCGTCGTGTCCGACACGCTCGCTCGCAGGTTCCCGGCGCAGGATCTCAACCCGATCACGATTGCCGCGAGCGCGCCGGCGTCGGCCGGGCCGCGCCTTGACGCCTACACGGTGGCGCTGCGCGCGGTGCCGGGCGTGACCGGAGTGGAGCCCCCGCGCTACCTGGGCAGCGACACTTGGGAGATCCGACTCGGCGCGGCTGGCGATCCGATCTCGGTGCCGGCCCAGCAAACGATCGCGCGGATTCGCGCGTCGAGCGCGCCTGCGGCAGTGCTCGTGGGCGGTGCCGCCGCCTCCTTCGTCGACCAGCAGGCGTCGATCGCGAGCGCGCTGCCGCTCGCCCTGAGCGTGCTCATGGTGCTGACGCTGACGATCCTGTGGCTGATGACCGGCTCTGTGGTATTACCAGTCAAGGCGTTCGTGATGAACGCGCTGACAGTGGCGACCGCGACCGGCGTGCTCGTGTTCCTGTTCCAGGACGGGCGGCTCGAGAGCGTGCTCGGCTACGTCGGCCAGGGGGGGATCGAGCAGACCGACTTCCTCGTTCTCACCGCGATCGCGTTCGCGCTGTCGACCGACTACGGCGTGCTGCTGCTGACGCGGATCAAGGAGGCGCGCGACAGCGGCCGCGACGACCGGGAGGCGATTGCCGTTGGGCTCGAGCACACCGGGCGGGTCGTCAGCGCTTCGGCCGTGCTGCTGGCGGTCGCGATCGGTGCGTTCGCGACGTCCAAGGTCATCTTCCTCAAGGAGATCGGCCTCGGTGCTCTGGTCGCCGTGCTGGTCGACGCGTTCGTGGTGCGCTCGACGCTCGTGCCGTCGCTGATGACGCTGCTCGGTGAGTGGAACTGGTGGTCGCCGCCGGCGCTCCGCAGGTTGCACGACCGGATCGGACTCGACGAGGGAGCGCGGACGATGGCGCCGCCAGATCGTGACGTGGACCAGGCTCTCGAGCACCGCCCATCCGTCCGGATGTCCCTCGAGGCAGTCCCGATACGCAGCCAGATCGGGCACGCCGAGCCCCGCGACCCGGCGGCGAAGTCGCTTGCAGACCTGGCCGCGGACGTTGCGGAACCCCGCCCAGCGCATGCCGAGCCGCGGGAGCGCCCACTGGACGAATGCAACGCACCTCATCCGTCCACCTTAACGGTGACGGCCGACCCGTCCGGCTCTCTACCGCACATAAAAGACCGGCCTACCCCACCAACCGAGATGAAGACCGAGCGAGCGACACCGCAGATGTATCGCGGCCCGACGCGCGTCGCGGTGCATCCGGCGAGCCGCGGCGTCGCGGCGGCAGCGGGCCGCGCGCTGGCTGAGGTCGCTGACGGCAGGCTGGCTCATCTCCCTATCACCCTTCGCTTCTGGGACGGAAGCGAGCTGGCCTCGACCGACGGCGGCCCCGCCGTCGCGCTTCGCGATCCGGCGGCGCTCGTCCATTTGCTTCGAGCCCCCGGACAGCTCGGGCTCGCCCGGGCCTGGGTCGACGGATCGCTCGACGTCGAGGGCGACCTGGAGGCCGTGCTCCGATTGCGGAGCGCGTTCGAGGGCGTACACGTCTCGGCGGCCGATCGCGCCCGGCTCGCGGCCGCGGCCCTGCACGCTGTCGGCGCCAATGCGCTTCGACCCCCGCCGATCCCTCCGGTCGAGGCGCGCCTGCGCGGCCGGCGCCATTGGTTCGCCCGCGACCGGGACGCCGTCCGCCACCACTACGACGTCTCGAACCGCTTCTACCGCTTGGTCCTCGGCCCGTCCATGGTCTACTCGTGCGCGTACTTCGATGACCGCGAGGACACGCTGGAGGCGGCACAGGAACGAAAGCTCGAGGTGATCTGCCGCAAGGTGCGCCTCGCCGAGGGCGAGCGGCTGCTCGACATCGGGTGCGGCTGGGGCTCGCTGGTCATTCACGCCGCCCAGCGCTACGGCGCCGTCGCGGTCGGCGTCACCCTGTCCGAGCGGCAGGCGCAGCTCGCCCGGGAGCGCGCCGCGGAAGCCGGCGTGCAGGACCGCGTCGAGATCCGAGTCCAGGACTACCGCGACATCGCCGACGGGCCCTACGACAAGATCGCGAGCGTGGGCATGTACGAGCACGTCGGCCGTGCCCAGCTCGCTCGCTACGCGCAAATCATCACGCGCCTCCTGCGCCCCGGCGGCCTGTTCCTAAACCACGGGATCACCCGACTGGTCCCGCACGCGCCCGAGCCCGACTCCTTCATCTCACGCTACGTGTTCCCCGATGGCGAGCTCCACCCCGTGACCGACATGCTAGGCGCAATGCAGTCCGCCGGCCTCGAGATCCGCGACCTCGAGTCGCTGCGCGAGCACTACCCGCTGACGCTGCGCCGATGGGTCGCCAACCTGGACGCTCACCGCGACGACGCGGTCGCCGAGGTCGGGCCCCAGCGCGAGCGCGTCTGGCGGCTGTACATGCTCGGCTCGGCGCTTGGGTTCGAGGACGGCGAGGTAAGCGTCCACCAAGCACTCGCGGCGCGGCCAGGGGCGCCGCACAGGCTCCCGCTCGCCCGCGCCGGGCTCCTCAGCTGACCAGTACCCCGATCCGGCCGCGGGCGCTCGAGGATGCCGACATCGGCACGAGACGTCCGGCCTCGAACGTCAAACCCTAGCCGTAGCTGGGGTTCTCAAGAATCGGGACGCCAGATCTGAACCGGGCATCGGGGTTCGGCCGGGGGCACGCGGCCTCGGACGATTCCTTTGGTCGCCCCGGCGCGCCGCCACGCGCCATCGTAATGGCGACATCTGCATCACGCTGATCGGCCGCGGCTCGGCGCTGTCGCACAATTGCATTCGCGCCGGCCGGCCTTCGAGGCGCCGCCGAGCGCGCTTGCGCTATGCCACGAACGCGGCTCGTCAGCTGGCCCGCCTACCGGACGAGTCCTTTGGCGAAGGAGCGGCCACGTGAGGTCCTCGTCACCGCCTGACTCCATCTGTCCCGCGAGCAGCCACGCGTCGAGGCCATTGCGGCCGTCGGATCGCTGCCCTTCAGCATGGAAACCAGCAGCGCCGGAGGATCCTCGCTGTCCCGATCAAGCGGCGGCGACGGACCTCCGTGGACCGCTTGCAAGAGGTCGACGCCGGCGACGGCAGCTAGCACAAGCCCGCTATTGCGATCGTGGCGAACCAATCGCGGCGTGAGGCAGCGCCCGGGGCCGAAGCGATCGTGCGGGCGATCGCACCGGACGATCGCTATCCCCCCCGGCAGCTACAGTTGTCTCGCCGCCGAGATGTCGCAAAGCGTCGTGAAGTCCGGGATGCCTGAGGATGCCAAGGCGATAGCCAGAGTCTCGGTCGGTGCACGCACCTTATGGAGTCGGCTTCGCGCTTGAGATGCCTGTGACAGGAAGAAGCGAGAGGTTGGACCGCGTGTAGCAGCTGACGGGCTCTTGACCGCCCAGCTTGACTTATGGGCATGGCAATCACTGAGGATGATGCTGGGCTCGTGGAGGAACTGCTCGCACACTACTGCACGCTCACGGAGCTGGATCGGTCGCTGCTGGCATCGACCGATCGCGCCGTGGTTTACCGGAGCGCATAGGTGCACGCTACCGCTGGTGTTACTGTGCGGGATCGCTTAGCGCCCAGTGCTGAGAAACGCTGCCCAGACGCTGGGATTGTCCGGAAACTCGTCGCGGACGCTGCAAACCGCGGCATGTAGAGCCTGCGCTGCACGCGTCGTATCGAGCGGGCCTGTGCTCGAATGTAGAGCTGTGTAGAAGGTGTCGGCCATAGTCATTGCGATGGCATCATCGATTTCCCAAAGTGTGCCGATCACCGCGCGGAATCCAACTACCTGAAACGCAGAGGCCAGGTGGATGGCTTCATCGCCTAGGCGAGGGTCCCACGTGGACGCCGTACTACAGGCCGACAGATAGGCCAGTTCAGAGTAGTCGAGTACGACTGAGGCGAGACTCGCAACCGCGAGTGGGTCGTGATCATGGTCATGAAGTAGAAGCAGGCTCTTCGAAGGGTCCGTGATGTTCGTCGCTCCATGGCACACGAAGTGTGCGATCGCGCACTCAGGAAGATGCTCTAACACGGCGACCTTAGTTGGGATCCCAAGGAGAGTCGCGGGAATGTCCCGCTCTTCGTCACCCCGTTCGACTAATACGAGAGATCCGGGCAGGTGGCTCGCAACCTTTGCGGCTTCGTCGGATGCGTGGCGCAGGCGGCCGGGAACTCCAGGTGTCGTCGGCATCGCAACGATCAGCGCTCGCTGTTGCCGCGCCGATCGAGGCTCGGGTCGCCGCGCGTGGCGCAGCGCCCGGATACTGGGTGTGTAACTTGGGATTACACGATCGAGAACGCTTCGGCGTCCGGGGTCTTCAAGAGGGTCGCTGTGATATCCGGCGGCGTGTAAGGGAAGAATGCCAAGCGCACCTCCTGCTAAGAGCCAGATCCGAGGCCACCTAGATCCGTCCGGGGGTTTCTCCGCAAATCCGAGCGCGTGAAGGACTGGTCCGGTTGCGTAATCCCACAACCATTCCAGTATCCGGCTCAGCTTCGACTCGGCCTCCCGCCAGTCAGCTGGTGGCGCCTTCGGGTCGAGCGCGATAGCTAGTGCCCCATAGAAGGCCTCGATCTGCGGGATCAGAACGCGGTACCGGAGCCCCGGCAGCTCAAGCGAACGGATACCGGCTTCCGTCACGAGTAGCGCGTCGCTGCGGTACCGACTGATGTTGAACACGACGATCGGACCCTCTGCGGCTTCCGGCGCGAGGTCCTCGATATTCGGGGGGAGGCCGAATGTGGAAAATCGGTCATCGAGATCGCGGATCTGCTGCAGAGTCGCCGCGAACTCGCGGGCGAGTCGAGACCGCTCCTCACCCGCGCGAAGCGAACCAACGCTCGCCCAGTCGTCAGTCGGAGACGACAGATGCTGCGCATCAGCGACGGGCTCGTCGAGCTTCTGACGCAGCTCGACGAAGCTAGCGGCCAAGGCCGGCTCTCGATGGCTCAAATCGGCTAGGTCGTCGCGGGCCTCCAGCGCCTGGCTGAGAAGGACCGCTCGTCCGGCCTCGAGAAGTTCAATTGCGCGCGCGGCCCGCGCTGTTGCTGGCGCCGCTGCGTCCATCAACACAAGCGCCGCGGCATCGGCGGCCAACCCCGCGAAGGTTGAAAGCGCGTTCTGCTGATCGGTCCGCTGTAGTTGACGCGGGGCGACCGCTGGCAGAAGTCCCACCGCGAGCGTGAGGAGATCAGCCCCGCGACCTGGCGCAGATCGCGCCGCAAATGATGCGCCCTCACGCGCTACATGGATCCGGAAGGAGGGCGGGGAGGACTCGACATTTACAGCGCGTTCAAATAGAGACTGCGCCTCGTCGAAGTCAGTTTGCGCCCCGGTTTGCTCGAACCGGGCGCGCAGCGCCCGTGCCAGAGTCGTTAGCCCTAAAAGAAGAGCTGGGTGGTCCGTGGGTAGCGCCTCAACCGCGGCTCGGCCGGCGCGAATCACCTCGTCAAAATCTGCTTCATAACCGGTGCGCTCGAAGCGCTTCAGCAGCATGCTGGCGAGGTTCAACGTCGCTCCTGCGCGATCGATCTGGTTCGTCAGGAGCTGCGCCGCAGACTCGCTGGCCGTGATCGCGGCGTCCAAGTCAGCGAGGGCGCCTACACGGTCGAAACGACACGCCAAGACGATCCCCAGCCTCGACATCATCGGGATGTGATCGGGGTGCCCTTCAGGCGCGGCCTTGACCGCCGCTTGAATTGCAGCGACCGCAGCGTCTAAATCAGCCTGCGCTTCTGTGCGCTCGTACCGCCATAAGAGACCTTTGGCCACACTCGACCAATACCGCGGGCGAGTTGGATCGGCCTCCGCAGCTTTCCGGGACGCCTCGATTGATGTACTCAAGTCGCCCCACGCGCCCAGCCGCTCAAACCGGGTTCCTAGAACATTGCTCAAGTTGGCTAAGCGTGCTGGCCTAGCCAGATCGCTGATCGGCGTTAATTCGAGCGCGGCTTGGGTCGCCGACACCGCCGCCTCCAGATCAGCCTCCGCGCCCGTGTCAAGAAACCGATCGTGAAGGGAAACGCCGAGATTAGACTCCATGCTTGCACGCAAGGGGGCATCAGGTGCAGCCGTGTCCAACGCGGCTGTAGCAGCCGCAATCGCGGCGTCCAGGTCAGAGCGAGAACCGATTCGCTCAAACCGAATCTGCAGCGCCATAGCCAGGTTTGACATGCGCGCGGGCTTGTCCGGGTCATCGCTTGGAGTGACATCGACGATGCGCGTCCACAGTTCCACCGTCTCCGATGCCAACCCCGGTTCGCCGGAGTCGAGTGCCTGCTGAAGCAGCGAGTGGGCGCGGGGCACGGCGTGCTTGGCCAGGGTTGGCAGAAGCGGCTCGGGCAGGCCGTCAGCGCCTGCGATGAAGCAGGCGGTGAGCATATGGAGGGCCAGCAAGGAGTCGTTCTCGTCGTGGCCTTGCGGGAGCGCCAAGAAGCGATACCAGTGGAACCAGCCGAGAACGAACCTGGCCCTGAGCTCGTCGGGGTCGCCCTCGTGAAGCAACTCGTCAAGGGCTCGTGCGTGTATTAGCACGTCGTCACTCAATACGAGAGAAAGATCGCGCGTCGCCACAACACGCTCAAGGCAGTCCTTAACAGCCGCCAGATGGTGTGATGCTGCCTCCGGAGTCGGTACCACTAGAAACAGAGCGTAGAAGCAGACACCGCGCTTGCGCGGTCTGCGGCGTCATTGGTTGATGAAGCGACCCCGCTCCTCAGTTACGAGGAACAGGTGCCTACGTGCCCTCCAGCAAAGCGAACCTGAACTCGCGCGGTCGTCCCCCATGCCCAGCCCGCAGCGAACTAGTGGCGCGCTGGATCAGACGCTAGGCGTAGTTCCCGAAGCCTCAGGGCCGCTAGGACCGACTGGTGCCGACCCACCTGCGTTTGGAGAAGCCTCTCCGCTCACCTGGCCGGTCGGGTTACGCTGGGGCTGCATCAAGTTCGTCGGCTGACCGGGATCGTGGGTTCCCTGGTAGCCCCCGCGCTTTTCGATGCGGTCCCGCGGAGTGCGAGGTGCGTCCTCAGCGCTCACGTGTTGCTCCCTGCGAAGGCGCAGGAGCGGCGCCGTTGCCCGACTGATTCTGTGCGGGCCGGAGTTGTTCCTGCATGAGATTGGTGGGTCGACCAGGATCGCTTGAGCCCTGGTAGCCGCCCTCCTTGATGATGCTCGGTTCATGTTCAGCCATGGCTTGATTCTAGCCCACGCCGGACGACTCCGAACGCCCACCGATTTTCAAGAAGGCAGAGGCACGCTGCCGAAAGGAGCGTGGCGGTTCGGGTGGGTCCATGAAGAACATGGCGTCAATCGAGCTTGAATCGAGCCAGACACCCCGCCGAACGGCAAACTCGTTGCTGATCTGACCATCGGCGTCTGCCGGCCACACCTCCTCGAAGTAGATGTCTCGAGAGGTCGCAGGCGTTTGAGCAGCCCAAGATGCGAGCCCGAACTTGCCGACCAAGAACGCGCTGCGCTCCTCCGCCCCAGGCTTCAGGTGGATGAGGACAAAACCAGCGCCATAACGAAGAAAGATGTAGTCCCACGCGTCGCGCGCATCACGCCCGCCGAGGGCGTAGTGAACCCAGGTAAGCGACCCTCGGGCCTCGGCCCGTCTCAATATCCAGCCGAGCCACAGGCCGATGATCGTAGGGATGATCAGAATCACCACGAACGCGTACAGGGCGATCGCATCAACGTGGTGCTCCCAAAGTGGTCGCATTCCCGGCTTGGCATGCTTGAGCAGCCCAGCCGTATCAATAAGCCACGTCGTCCAACCGGTCAGCAATACCGCTGCCTGCAGGATCAGGGCGTAGATGAGCGCGCGTAAAACAAGTTCCCAGTCAGACCGGTCCGGACGTTGTGCGCGCCGGGCCTCTGCGAGGTCCACGATGATGAAACCCGGCAGAACGAGGCTGATGCCGAATATGATCGCTGCGACGGTGTCAAACACAGCTATCGAGCGTAGGTCACCGATCGGCGGTAGCTGCTCTAACGGCCGAGAACACCGGCCATAGCGGGTCTCGGGCCGACCGTCGCACCGTGATCGCCTTCATCTCGTAGTAGCCCGGCGTCCTATGAACGCTTCGACGACATCTCGATGCCGCTATGTCTATCGCTCCCGCGGCGGGACATCCGGGATAGCGATCGTCGGGCTCGATCGCCCGCACGATCGCTTCGGCCCCGGGCGCTGCCTAGCGCCGCGATTGGTTCGCCACGATCGCGATGGTGGGCTGGTGCTAGCTGCCGGCGCTGGCGTGTAGGTCTTGCAAACGAGGTCCGTCGCCGCCCGTTGATCGGGGCGGAGAGGATCGTCCAGCGCTGCTGGTTTCCATGCGTGGCAGGCGATCGCTGACCGCGGGATGCTGCGCGGATGACTGCTTATGAGCTTTTCGACGCCGCTGGTCGTCGCCGGTCGCCGGCGACCATGCCCGGCTTCCACTGCGGCCGCCCACCCCGTAACAACGGCAGACGCTACCCAGCGGATCCACCGACTGTCGAGGAGATCGTGGCGGTAATGCGGCGCGCTGGCGATCGCACGAGCGGGCTGCGCACCCGAGCGCTGATCATCTTGCTCTGGCGCGCCGGGCTGCGGATCAGCGAGGCGCTGGCCCTCGCCGAGAGCGATCTCGACCCCGCACGAGGCAGCATCCTGGTTCGGCGGGGCAAAGGCGGCCGCCGACGCGAGGTCGGAATGGACACATGGGCATGGGAGCACGTCAACCGCTGGGCGCAGGTCCGCCTCGAGATGCCGGTCGGCACGCTTCTCTGCGTCATCGGCGGTCCGACGGCCGGGCGGCCCTGGTCACCCACGGCAGCTCGAGCCACGCTTCGCCACCTCGCGATGGCCGCCGGTGTGCGTCGGCGCTTCGCGCCGCATCAACTGCGTCACGCGCACGCCGTGGAGATGGCCCGCGAGGGCGTCCCGCTGGTGGTCATCCAACGCCAGCTCGGGCACGCCAATCTCGGGATCACCAGCATCTATCTGGACGGGATCGACAGCAGCGAGATCATCAACACCGTGCACGGGCGTCCGGCGCCGGTCCTCCCGGCCAGCGCCGGCCTGCGCTAGCACGGTCCCGGGCCGGGATCGCTCCGATGGCACGGCCGTACACTTCGTGGGGCTATGGCGACCGACCGTGCCGATGCTCCCCGCGAGCCGACCAATGGAGGGCAGCACCTCGAGCTTCCGGTGGAGGAGCTGCTGCAGCGCGCACGCCCGCTGCCGCCCCACGAGGAGATGGTGATCGAGGGCCTCAGTGAGGAGGAAGGCGCGGCCTTCCTAGCGGCTGTCGAGTCGTGAGCGCGCCGCCTCGCGGGCCGATCGTCATCGACACCGACGTCTTCAGCGCCGACTTGGTCCCCGGATCGCGCCTGGCGGAGCTCTACGCACCGATCATCACCGGGCGTCGCGCGCTCATCTCGTTCCAGACAGCCGCGGAGATCCGGTTCGGCGCTTTGCGACGCGGCTGGGGCGCCGCCCGCATGTCGAGGCTCGACGCGAAGATCGGGCAGGTTGAGGTCGTCCACACCGGGCCCGAACTGATCCGCGTGTATGCCCGGCTGCGCACTGACTGCGAAGCGGCGGGTCACGCCCTCACCCAGCGCGACCATAACGCCGACCGCTGGATCGCCGCCACAGCGATCCGCCTCGGACTGCCCATCGTCTCCAACGACGCCATCTTCCGGCGCGTACCCGAGTTATCCCTGGAGACCGTACCTTCTACCTGACGTAAACGCGCCTGCTCGAGCGGGCGACTGGCCCCGCGAGCAGCGCCGCGCCGCGGAGCTACAGAATCATCCGCCGGCCCTCTGTATGGAAAGCGGCAGCAAGCATCCTCAAGAAACGGCAGTTGGGGCTGCTTGACGGACGGTGGCGGGCGGTCGGTCCGAGAACGGCGGCATCATTCCGCCCCGATGGCTTCGTTCACGTCGCTGTTGGATCGCTATTGCAGATGGTCTGGGATGGCTGGCTTGCCGACCGGCGATGACCTCCACGGCGAGCAAGCACGGCGCGAAGGGCAGCCCGATGTCACTGGTGCGGAGCAGGCGCTAGAGGCGATGTTCGCTGACCTAGACAAGGCACAGGCCACGATCGACAACCGAGCGGACGCGATACTCAAGCTGACTACATTTCTCAGCGCCGGTCTCGTAGCGATTGGAAAGGTCGACTCCCGGCTCGGGATCCACATCCTCAGCGTGGTCGTTATCGCGGCATCAGGATGCGGTCTTGGGCTGGCTCTTCAGGCAAGCAGTCACTCAGTTCACCGGACGACGCTGCTCCTGCCCCCGAGTAAGGACGACCTTATCCAAAGCTCTAGCGAGTTCACGCGGAAGCAGCGACTGCTCGCCGGAGCGACACTGTTCACGTTGGCGGCATTGCTAATCGGCTTCGCGACCGTCGTCGCTAGTGTGCTGTGAGTGCGTCCTGACACAGGCGGGGCACCGTCGCGCTTCCGCTTTCCATGCGACCGGGCAGCCGTGATGGCGTGGAGCCGTGGTGTCGAGAGCCGGGGCGTGAGCCGCGTTAGCGGTCGCCGGAAGCTGCCACGCCGCCTGAGCCAGGAGGCTGCGGCTGTTGCAGCTGCGTGGGAGAATGGGCGTCGATGTCGACTAAAAGCACCCTCCGAAACGCGCGTTGGGGTCTACGCGTTGGATTGTCCCTGTCCGTTATCGGCGTGATGCTTTTCCTGCCGCTCGTGACGGCGGGAGGAGCACACGCCTCTCGGGCTCGCTCGGAGCACCTGTACCGTGCGTGCCCGAGGACGTCATACATCCTATTTGGCGAGGAGCTAAGGGTCAGCGGTCTTTCATGTGCACGCGGTCGGGCGTTGGCCAATGCTTATGAGAACAGGCGTTTCGGGGTGTGGAGAACGTACAAGCGGAGGCGGCACCTCAACGGGTTCGCGTGCGTGTCGGTCAACGCGCACCTCCCAGGCGATACGGAGGGCCACTACCGCGTGACCTGTGAACGTGGGCTGCGGCGTGTGCAGTGGATCGAGGGGCCCTGACTACGAGTTTGCACCTCGGGGGGGATACCTACGGCCGCGCCGGAGGCGCGCGGCCAGCGGCGAGGATTGACGAGCATCCATCGCACTCCAGCCTGGCGAGCAGCCTGAGCGGGGCAGGTTGAGGGCGACGCCGCCGCGGGCGCTACGGCGCTACCGGTTTCTGTCGAGCGCAGCCACGCCGCCAGCGTGGCCGCTTGAGGGTGTGATCCAGCAGCGCGGGGCCAGGGCTTGCGGCGCGATAGCTTTCATTGCTTTTCCTTCGCACTGGCCCTATCGAGCACGTGATCCTGCGCCTCGGCGGTGGCCGCGCGTCATCCGTGCTCCTCACCCGCAGCCGACCATGTCGAGCCGGTGCATTGTTCGACGCCCGACCCTATTCGGGGACTTCGTTTGACTCAGGCTGGTCGCTGGCACACACTGATCACACAGCCGTCTACAGCCGAGAGGAGGCGCGTAAATAGAAGCTGGACACGTTGGTGGCCGCGAGGCCGACGTGGCGCCCGCGCCTGAAGTCCCGCGTCGTGTATCTCTGATCGCCAACCCTGTGCCGGTCGGCGTCGGGGGGTTCGCCCTGACGACGTTCACGCTCGGGCTCTATACATCCGGGCAGTTCAACCCCAAGGGCACGGTGCTGGTGTTGGCCCTCGCCGCTTTCTACGGCGGCCTAACTCAGTTCATCGCCGGATTCTTTGCGCTGGCGAAGGGAGAGCTCTTCGGCGCCGCCTTCATGACGTCGTATGGAGCCTTCTGGTTCAGCTACGTGGCGTTGATCCTGTACGTGGTGCCCCACGCCGGAGCGGGAGCCCATCAGGCAGTAACCATCTTCCTGATCATGTGGACCGTGATCACGCTGATATTCACGCTCGCCACGTTGGGCACCAACTGGATGGTGCTCATCACCTTCATCGTCTTCGACGTCGCTCTGATCCTCGGGGTCATCGGCAACGCCCAACTCACAGGCACGACGATGGCCAACAGCTTGACCAAGGCCGGCGGTTATGCGGAGATGGTCCTGGCCGCGCTGGCGTGGCACATCGTGATGGCGGAGATGGTCAACGACACGATAGGGAGGGCGACCTTCCCGCTCTTCCCGTTCCGTAGGGCCGCCGCTGGCCCCCAGGCCCAAATGTAGGCAGCGCACCAGAGTTGATGTTCGGGCCGGCTCTTGAGTCGGCCCGACGTACTGCTGGCAGGCGCGAGTCGTACGCCGACGCCGAGGGAGCAGCGTTCCGCCTTAACGTCCGGTGGCGCAGTCACGATGCCTCGCATGACGACCGCCCTGCCCGACCCCGAGCCGACCACCATGCGCGAGACCGAGCCCTCAGTTCACCTGATCGCCCGCCCGTCGGTGGACCTGACGGGGATGCGGGCCTACCTGGAGGAGGTCGGTGGCGCGTCGTGGCTGGAGCGGCGCCTGGAGGCGTCCGAGGAGAACCCCGGCGAGCTGCTCGTCGAGTTCAGCGGACGCATGTGCTACCGGAGCTGGGAGCCCGGACTCAACCCCAACGTCACCCGGATCCGGACAAACCAGCGCGAGTACTTCGTCAACCTGCTGCGCAGCCTCCACGGCAGCGTGCTCGAGCATGCCAACTACTCGTTCGCCTTCCACAACTGCTCACGTGTCTTCACGCATGAGCTGGTCAGGCACCGCGCCGGGTCGGCGTTCAGCCAGGAGAGCCTGCGCTATGTGCGCCTGACCGACATCGGCTTCCGGGTGCCGCCCGCGCTCGAGCCGGTGCGCGATCAGGTGGTGAGCCTGATCGAGCAGCTCGAGGAGTTTCAGGTGAGCGCCGCCGAGGCGCTCGGGCTCGATGACGAGGGGGTGCCGTTCTCGGTCAAGAAAGAGGTCACCTCCGCGCTGCGGCGGCTGGCCCCGATCGGGCTGAGCACGGACATCGTGTGGACCGCCAACGTGCGGACCCTGCGCCACGTGATCGAGATGCGCACCGCGCCGAGCGCCGAGGAGGAGCTGCGCACGGTGTTCGACCAGGTGGCGCGGACCATGCTGCTCGAGGCGCCCGGTTTGTTCCAGGACTTCACCCAGGCCGAGGACGGCTCCTGGGTCCCGGAGCACCGGAAGGTCTGACGCCGGGCCGGCGTCCTCCACGGAAAGGAGGACGACCACATGGAGCGGAGGACGACCACATGAAGCGCATCCTGATCCTGTTGAGCTGCGCCGCCACGCTGACCGGCGCGACGATGGCGATGGCCGCCGGGCACCGCGCGCGGCTCCAGCTCGGAAGCACCAGCCTCGGGCGGATCGTCGAGAACGGCCAGGGCTTCACCATCTACATGTTCACGCGCGACCATCGGAACCGAGACAGCTGCGTCAAGGTCGCCGGCTGCACCAGCGTGTGGCCGCCGGTCACGACCTCGGGCAAGCCGGTGGCGGGACCGGGCGTCAAGCGCTCCCTGATCGGGACGATCGCGCTGGCCCACGGCCGCCGGCAGGTCACCTACGCCGGACGTCCGCTCTACACCTACGGCGGGGACGGCGGACCCGGGTCGACCTCGTACAACGGCTTCCCGGAGTTCGGCGGCACCTGGTGGGCGCTGGGAAGCACCGGACGCGCGGTCAAGTAGCCCCGCTCACCAGGTCTTGACGCGCTGCGGCGGCCGGCGGCGCTCGACTCGAAGGCGCATCTCGAGCACGACGCACCGCTCGGGGGTGAGCCGGACCGGGTTGAGGTCGGCCTCGACCACCTCGGGGCACTCCGCCAGCAGCGCCGAGAAGCGGAGCACCAGCTCGCGCAACGCGGGCGCGTGCAGGTGCTGATGCCCTCGAAAGCCCTCGATCCGCGCCACCACGGCGTCCGAGGCGTCGATCAGCTCGTCCGCCTCGACATCGGTCCCCGGCAGCAGGCGAAAGGCCGCCCCTCCGGCCAGCCCGGCCTGCCTGCCTCCGAGCCCGACGGCCACCACCGGCCCCAGGTCCGGGTCGTTCAGAGCGCCCACCAGCACGTCGGCCCCGGGCTCGACCAGCCGCTGGACGGCCGCCCCCATCCACTCCCGCTCGCCCAGCTCGGTGCGCTGCTGGAGCTCCTGCCAACCGGAGCGAATCCCCTCCTCCCCCTCGAGCCCGAGGAGGACCGCGTCGAAGTCGGCGGGCGTCTCGGGAGCCTGGCACGCCGCCTTCATCGCCACGGGGCCGCCCTCGACGGCGGCTTG
Organism: uncultured Solirubrobacterales bacterium; assembly: GCA_963818675.1. Classification (GTDB taxonomy): domain Bacteria; phylum Actinomycetota; class Thermoleophilia; order Solirubrobacterales; family Solirubrobacteraceae; genus Palsa-465. Next base: position 2,034,233 of record CAWFTE010000002.1, on the reverse strand, counting down.
GACGGCGTCCTCGACGTTCCGGCACCAGCGGGTGGGCTCGTACGCGATCCCGTGCGTGCCGAGGAGCTCCTCCCCCTCGGCCAGCGTGAGCCACTCGTGCCCGTCCTCCAGGACGCGCTCGACTTCGGCGCGAGCCGCGCCCGGATCGAGATCGCCGAACTGCGGGCGCACGCCGAGGGGCCGCGAGAGCCATTCGCGCCGCTCCACCCCCCGGGCCAGCACTGTGGCGCATGCCTCGGGGAAGACGAAGTTGGGGACTCGGCCGTCCCGGTCCTGGGCCAGGCGACCGTCGGCGCCGACGATCGAGCCGACGACCGGCTTGCGGTGGCGCGAGCTGACGTCCGAGACGGCCGCGAGAACCGAGTCCGGGTCCCCCCCGGCGCGATCGACGTAGTAGACCATCACCGCATCGACGCGGGCGTCCCCGAGCGCGGCGCCGACCGCCTCGGAGTAGTCCTCGGCCCCCGATGCCGGCCCGAGCAGCCTCGGGTTGGCCTCGCCGCTCACCACCAGGCCGCGCGTGACGCACGCATCCACGGCGATGGTCACCAGGCCCGCCGAGTTGGTCACGATCGCGATCTGACGCCCGAGCGGAAGCGGCTGGGTCGCGAAGAACTGGGCCGAGTTGAACAGCTCCTCACCTCCCCGGAACCGGAGCATCCCAGCCTGGTGAAACAACGCGTCGATTACGGCATCGCCGCGCAGCGCGGCCGCGGTGTGAGTTTCGGCGTCCAGCCGAACCGCCTCGGCGGCACGCCGGCCCTTCACGACCAGGATCGGCTTGCGCCGGGAGACGCGGGCTGCGATCCGCGCAAGGTGCTCTGGGTTGCCGAACGCCTCCATGTACAGCATCACGGCGCCGGTGGCATGGTCCTCCTCCCAGAGCTCGAGCAGATCGTTGGTCGAGACGTCCACCCGCTCCCCGAGCGATGCGTAGGAGCTGACGCCGAGTCGCCGGGAGGCGGCGTGGGCGAGAAGCACGATGCCGATCGCGCCCGATTGCGAGCCGATCGCGAGCCGCCCCGGGACGATCGGGGGGACTCCCGAGACAGCATGCAGGCGAACGTTCGGGGCGGTGTTGATCACGCCGAGCGAGCTCGGGCCGACCAGCCGCAGACCACCCGACCGCACAACCTCGAGCAGCTGCTCGCGCGCAGCGGCGGCCTCGTCGGCATCGTCGCCGAGCTGCGAGCTCGCGACCAGCAGCGCCTTGGCGCCGATGCTCACGGCATCCGAGGCATGCCCGAGCAGCTCCGGCGCGGGCGCGGCGATGATCGCCAGCTCCGGCGCTCGCTCGAGCTCGGTCAGGCTGGCCACGGGAGAGATCCCCTCGACCTCGCCGCCCGTCCGGTCGACCACCGCAACCTCGCCCTTGAAGCCTCCGGCCCGGATGTTGGCGAGCATCAGCCGGCCGAGCTCGCTGGACGCGCCGACCACCGCCACCGAGTCCGGCGCGAGAAGCGGGCGCAACGAGGCCACCGCCGCCACGTGGTCGCGCGCGTCGATCGAGTCGCGCACCGCCTCGGTCGGCGTGAGGTCGAGCGACACGGTGACCTCGCCGAACGCCCCCTGTCGCTCGACGTGGAAACCGGCGTGCCCGAATACGCTCAGCATCGGGCGATTGGAGCTCAGCACCTCGGCAATGAACTTCCGGATGCCTCGCTCGGCCGCGGCCGCCGCGAGCTGCTCGAGCAAGCGCGTCGCCGTGCCGCGCCGGCGGAAGTCCTCGGCCACCGTGAACGCCACCTCGGCGACGCCGGGCTCGCGCAGGACGTCGTACTGCGCCGCGGCCACGACCCGCCCGCCCTGGCGGCCGATCAGCGCTACGCGATCCGAGCCGCTGGCTTCGATCAGCGCCCGGACGGCGAGATCGGTCCGCCCGAAGCCGTGGAAGCGAAGGTACCGGCTCTCGGGCGAGAGACCGTCGTAGAAGGCGGACAGGTCATCGAGATCCTCGGGCGCAGGCGCACGCAGTCGGAGCGTCGAGCCGTCGAGCAGCAGTACGTCGCGGACAAGCTGGGGGCGGTCAGCCTCCGGGGCCCCCGCCTCCGTCACGCCCCGTTCGATCTCTCGCTCAGCCACTCCGCGATGTCGGGCCAGATCTCCTCGCGTGCCTTGGATCCAGCCATCAGCCCGATGTGCCCGCCCGGACGGTCGATGCAAGTGACGTCCTCGCTGCCCACCAGGTCGAGCAGCGGCCGCGTGCCTTGAGGCGGCGCGATGTGGTCGGCGCCGGCCGTCACGACGAGCAGACTCTGATCCACCTGACCGAGGTCGACCAGCTTGTCGCGCAGGCGCATCCGCTGGTTGACGAGGCGGTTCTCCTTGTACATGGCCGTGATCCACTCCCGGTAGGCGCCGGCCGGGAACGGCGGGTTATCGGCCACCCAGCGCGCCATCGGCTGGAAGGACTCGCGCCGGGCCTTCCCGCCGAGCACGCCCTCCCACAGACGCCGGTAGGTGGTCCAGTAGTTGGTGACCGGCTTCATCATCTTGTTCGCCCAGTCGATCGCGGGCCCGGGGATCGCCTTGTAGCCCTCGGCCACGTAATCGACGTCGAAGCTGTCGCGGCCCACCCAGTTGGCGTACAACGATCCGCGCGTGTCCACCGGAGTGGTGAGCAGGGCCATGTTCCGCACCGGGTTCTCCGGGAAATAGCCACCGTAGAGCAGGGACAGCGTCCCGCCGATGCACCAGCCGAGCAGGCTCAGCTCATCCTGGCCGCTGGCCTTCAGGGTCTCGCGGATCCCCCAGTGCAACTCGTCGCAGACGTAGTTGCCCAGGCCCATGTCCGCGTCCTCCTCCTCGGGATAGCCCCAGTCGATCAGGAACACGTCAAAGCCCTCCCCGAGCAGGAACTCGACGAACGAGTTGCCCGGGCGCAGGTCGAAGATGTCGGGCCGGTTGATCAGCGCGAACACGAGCAGCACCGGGATGGGGTGCTTCCGCTCCTCCGAGCGGTACCGGTACAAGGTCGTCTTGCGGTGGGTCCACACCACGTCCTTGGGCGAGATGCCCACCTTCGCGTCGTTCTGGGTGATCAGGATGTTCGAGAACTCGAGCGCCGCCCGCGGCGCCCGCAGGACCCGCTCGACCACGCTCATGAGGACTCTCCGCCCCCGTTGCTCGCGCGGCTGCTCTGCCGACGCGAGGAAGAGCTGCGGGACCGCCCGTTGCTCGAGGTCCGGCCCGAGCCCCCGGAGCTGCGGTTCGAGCCGGAGCTGCGGTTCGAGCTGCGCGACCGCCGCGCAGGTTGCGAGTCGACCTGCGTGCGCAGGCCCTCGATCTCCTGGAGCACCATTTCGAGCTTGTCCTCGGTCCGCGCGAGCTGACGCGCCAGGCGCGTGATGTCCTGCCGGCCGGCCAAGCGGAGGTTGCGCAGGACGAGATCGAAGGCGTCGGTCGCGATCCTGGTTACGCCGACCACGTTCTCGGTCATGCGCGCAAGCAGCTCGCCGAAGCTGTCGCGCTTGACGAGCTGCTCGAAAGCCTCCGCCGTCCTGCTCTCGCTCTCCTCGTAGAGGCTCTTGATCTGCTCAGCCGGGCTGGGGTGTCGCTCGTCGGACATCAGGGCACCAGCTCCTCTCGCGCTCGTTTCCCTATCTCTGTTGGGGCTCCCCCCAGGGTAGGGCAGGCAAACCGATCACTCGCGTTCGAATTCGCGCTGGCGCAGCTCGATGCGCCGGATCTTGCCGGTCAGCGTCTTGGGCAGGTCCTCGACGAACTCGATCAGCCGGGGATACGCGTAGGCCGAATGGCGCTCGCGCACGAACTTCTTGATCTCCTCGGCCAGTGCGTCCGAGGGCTCGTGCCCGGAGGCCAGAATGATGAATGCCTTGACCACGTTGCCCCGGCGCTCGTCCGGAGAGGCCACGGCCGCCGCCTCTGCGACGGCGGGATGCTCCAGGCATGCCGACTCGACCTCGAACGGCCCGATCCGGTAGCCCGAGGCGATGATCACGTCGTCGGCCCGCCCCTCATACCAGAAGTAGCCGTCCTCATCGGTTCGCGCGGCGTCCTTGGTGTGGAACCAGTCACCGCCGAAGGTCTCCGCGGTGTCCTCCTCGGGGCGGTTCCAGTAGCCGAGCGGGTAGTGCGGGTTGGAGCGCGCCCGTAGGCAGATCTCACCGCGCTCGCCCTGGTCAACCGGACGCTCGTCCTCGTCCAGGATCTGGATCTCCCAGCCGGGCATCGCCTTGCCCATCGAGCCTTCTCGGACATCCATGAACGGGTAGTTCGCGCACAGCGGATAGGACTCGGTGAGGCCGTAGTAGTCGAGCACGGTGATCCCGTACTGCTCGCGGAACCAGCGGATGGCCTCCGGGTTGAGCGGCTCACCGGCCGAGCAGACGATCCGAAAGCGCTGCGGGTACTTGGTTCCGGCGTCGGCTATGGACATCATCGCCCGGATCGCCGTGGGGGTGGCGAACACGTTCGAGACCTGGTGGCGGGAGAGGAACTCGAGCTGCTTGTCAGGATCGAACCCGCCCTTGCGCTGGTACACCGCTTGTGCCGCCCCGTAGCGCCATGGGCCGAGCAGCGGGCAGATGCCGGCCGCCCAGGCCCACTCGCCCATGCCGTGGAACAGCTCCCCGTCCCGCACGTCGTGGCAGTAGACGAACTCCTCGTGCGCGAGCAGGTAGCGGTGCGCGTGCAGGATTCCCTTGGCCAGGCCGGTGGTCCCGCTCGAGTAGTAGAGCTGGGCGGGATCCTCGGCCGCGGTCTGGAGGGTCTCGAATGCCGTCGAGCCCCGACTCAGCAGGTCCTCGTCAAGGATCAGCAGGTGCTCGACCAGCGAGCGCTCGATGCGGCCGGCGTTGGCCTCGTTGGTCACCAGCACCTTGGCCTGAGAGTCGGTGATCCGGTGGCGGATGCCCTCGTCGCCATACAGGACCGACATGGACAGCAGGATCGCGCCGACCTTCCACGTCCCGAAGAACGCGGCCGCGGTCTCGGGCGTGGGCGGAAGCAGCATCGCCACCCGGTCGCCCTTTTCGACGCCCTGTGCGCGCAGCACGTTCGCGAACCGGTTGGCGTCGTCCTGGAGTTCGCCCCAGGTCACCTTCCGGACCGCGCCCGTGAAGTCCTCGTGAACCATCGCCAGCTTGTCGCGCGGGTGGCGGTCGCAGACGTCGGCGGCGATGTTGTACTGCGCCGGGACCTCCCAGCGGTGCTCCCGGCACGCTTCCTCGTAGGAGGAGATGGTGGTAGTCGAGCTCATCTCTCCATGATTGCGCCCAGTGGCGTCCGACTCAACCCGGGTCTAAGCTACGAGGGGTAGAAATGGAGTTCGCGCTGGGCGTATTGCTGGGGATCGGGGTCGCCGCGCTGGTGGCCGCGGTGTGGCGCAACGTGCGCGCCGGGCGCGCCGCAGGGATTCCCGAGCGCGCCATGCAAGCCGCGCTGCACGCGGCGATCTCCACCCTCCCCCACTTGCGCCGCGGCTTGAGCGCCCGCACCGCCGAGCGAGCGGTGCCACACCTGCGGGCGTTGACCGGGGCGGCCGCGGTGGCGCTGGCCGACACCCATGCCGTGCTGGCAATCGACGGCGACGGGCGCGACCAGGTGCGCCCCGGCGATCTCCTGTCGCGGCTGCTGGCGCGCACGCGCGACGATCGGTTGAACGTGGTGCCGCGGCTGATCTCCTCCGATCCCACCTGCCCGCTGCGCTCAGCCGTGCTCGCCCCGCTGCTCGTGCAGGGCAAGCGGGCGGGGACCCTGATCGCGTTCTACTACGCGGTTGGGCGCCCCAGCCAGCACGAGCTCCGTGTGGTGCAGGAGGCGGCCAGCCTGGTGTCGGCTCAGGTCGAGCTGTCGGTGGTGGCCGAGCAGGAGGAGCGCCTCGCCCAGGCCGAGCTGCGCGCGCTCCGGGCGCAGATCTCGCCCCACTTCATCTACAACGCCCTGGCCGCGGTGGCGGGCGACATCCATGCCCGGCCCGACGAGGCCCGCGAGCTGCTGATCGACTTCGCCGAGTTCACCCGCTACCTGTTCCGCGACGGTCGCTCCTACGTGACCCTGGGCGAGGAGCTCGACCATGTGCAGCGCTACCTCCGGCTCGAGCAGGCGCGGTTTCGCGAGAGCCTGCACGTGAGCGTGGAGGTTCCCGCCGGGACCCGCGGCGCGGTGGTCCCCGCCATGTCCGTGCAGCCCCTAGTTGAGAACGCGGTCCGGCACGGCGTGGAGCGCCGCGCCGGGAGCGGGCATGTGTCGATCACCGCGCGGGTGGCCGGATCGGATGTCGAGCTGTGCGTGCGCGACGACGGCGTGGGGATCGAGCCCGAGCGCGTGCCCGCGGTGCTCGCCGGCGCCGGCGGGGGCATCGGGATCTCGAACGTCGACGCGCGCCTGCGCGCCACCTTCGGCGACCGCTACGCCTTGCGGATCGAGTCCCAGCCGGGCCAGGGCACCACCGCGATCATGACCGTCCCGAACCTGCGTGGCGAGCCCGCCACCCCGGAGCTGGCCTGGTCGACGTGAGCGGCGACCGCCTGCGCATCCTGGCCGTCGACGACGAGCACACTCAGGTCGAGGACCTGGCGCGGCTGCTGCGGAGCTTTGCGTCGGTCGAGGACGTGGAGTGTGCGTTCGACGGGCACGAGGCGCTGGTCATGGCCTCAAACCAGCGCTACGACGCGATCTTCCTCGACGTGCGCATGCCCGACCTGGATGGCCTGGAGCTGGGCCGCGTGCTGCGGCGCTTCGCCGCGCCGCCGCAGCTGGTGTTCGTGAGCGCCTATGACAGTGCGGCGGTCGACGCGTTCGAGCTCCGGGCGCTCGACTATCTGCGTAAGCCGGTGGGCCGCGGGCGCCTGGAGGAGGCACTCGAACGAGTGATCGCGGCGGTCGACGCCAGGAGCCGCCCGGCGGAGCCCGTGGGCAACGGCCACCTGCGGGCCGGCGCGCCGGCGGGCGCCGAGAGCGAGATGGTGGCGGTGGCGAACGTGGCCACCGGCGCGCACCGCCTGATCTCGCGCACGGCAATCCTGTACGTGCAGTCGCACGGCGATTTCGTCCGGATCGTGACCGAGGATGGGCGTTACCTGCTGCGGGCGACCATGAGCGAGATCGAGCGGCGCTGGGAGCCCCACGGGTTCGTCCGCGTGCACCGCCAGTACCTGGTCAACCTGCCTCGCGCCGTCGAGCTCCGACCGCTGCTCGGCGGCACGGCCGAGCTGGCCTTCCGCGACGGGCAGAAGGTCCCGGTCGCCCGCCGGCACGTGAGCGACCTGTCAAGGCGCCTGGGGGTGTGAGAGGGGGGCGGGAGCGGTCCCGCCCCCCAATCGACTACGACTCGTCCTTCTGGTCTTGGTCGTCCTTTTGCCCCTGGTCTTCCTCCTGCTCCTGCTCTTCCTGGACCTTGCCCTCGAGCTGCTTCATCACGTCCGGATCGCGCAGCGTGGTGACGTCGCCGAACTCGCGGCCTTCGGCGATGTCGCGCAGCAGCCGGCGCATGATCTTGCCCGAGCGGGTCTTGGGCAGGTCGGAGGCCCAGATGATCCGCTTCGGCCGGGCCAGCTTGCCGATCCGCTTGGCCACGGTCTCGCGGATGTCGTTGATGAGCTCGTCCGAGCCTTCGTCGTCGTCGCCCTCGAGGATCACGAACGCGGTGATGGCCTGGCCGCTGTCCTCGTCGGCCTGCCCGATCACCGCCGCCTCGGCCACCTTGGAATGGGCCACGATCGCCGATTCCACCTCGGCCGTCGACATGCGGTGCCCCGAGACGTTGACCACGTCGTCGATCCGTCCGATGATCCAGAAGTAGCCGTCCTTGTCCTTGCGCGCGGCGTCGCCGACCAGGTAGGTCTCCTTGCCGAACCGCTCGAAGTAGGTCTCGACGAAGCGGTCGTCCTCCTTGTAGAGCGTGCGCAGCATCGACGGCCAGGGGCGCTTGAGCACGAGCAGACCCTGGCCTTCGTCGACCGGCTCGCCGTCCTTCTCACCGAGCACGTCGGCCTTGATGCCCGGGAACGGCTGGGTGGCCGAGCCGGGCTTGGTCGAGATCAGCCCGGGAAGCGGGGTGATCAGGATCCCGCCCGTCTCGGTCTGCCACCACGTGTCGACGATCGGGCAGCGCTCGCCGCCCACGACCACGTAGTACCAGAGCCACGCCTTGGGGTTGATCGGCTCGCCGACCGTCCCGAGCAGCTTCAGCTTCGAGAGGTCGTGCTTCTCGACGTGCTTGACGCCCCACTTCATGCAGGCGCGGATCGCCGTGGGCGCCGTGTAGAACTTGGTCACTCCGAACTTCTCGCACAGCTCCCACCAGATCCCCTTGTGGGGGTAGTCGGGGGCGCCCTCGAACATCACCGACGTGGCACCGTTGCACATGGGCCCGTAGACGATGTAGGAGTGGCCGGTGACCCAGCCGACGTCGGCCGAGCACCAGAAGACGTCCTCTTCGGGGTGCAGGTCGAACACGTACTTGTGCGTCGCCTTCACCCCGGTCAGGTAGCCGCCCGTGGTGTGCAGCACACCCTTGGGCTTGGCCGTCGATCCGCTCGTGTAGAGCACGAACAGCGGGTGCTCGGCGTCGAGCTCCTCGGCCGGGCACTCGTCCTCGGCCTTATCCATGATCTCGTGGTACCAGACGTCGCGCTCGTCCTTCATCTCGCAGTCGGCGTCCGTCCGCTTGACCACGACGATGTGCTTGAGCGTCTCGAGATCGTCCATGCACTCGTTGACCTGGTTCTTGATCTCGGCCGTCTTGCCCTTGCGCCGCGCCCCGTCGACCGTGATCAGCGCCTTGGCCTCGGAGAACTCCATCCGCTCGCGGACCGAGCCGGCCGAGAACCCGCCGAACACGACGTTGTGGATCGCGCCGATGCGGGCGCACGCCAGCATCGAGACGATGACCTCGGGGATCATGGGCAGGAAGATCCCGACGACGTCCTCCTTCTCGACGCCCAGTTCCTTCAGTGCGTTGGCGAGCTTCTGTACATCGCGGTGCAGGTCGGCGTAGGTGAGGTCCTCGGTCTCACCCTCCTCGCCGTACCAGTGGAACGCGACCCGCTCCCCGTTGCCCTCCTCGACGTGGCGGTCGAGGCAGTTGTAGGAGGCGTTGATCTTGCCGTCGGTGAACCACTTGTAGAAGGGCGGGTTCGACTCGTCGACGCTCTCCGAGGGCTCGTTGAACCAGTGCAGCTCCTTGGCCTGCTTCAGCCACCAGCCCTTCCAGTCCTCCTCGGCCTCCTCGTACACCGACGAGTCGTTCAGGAGGGCATGCTCCTTGAACTCCTCCGGCGGGTCGAAGGTCTCGATGTCGAGCATCTCCTCGAGCTTGGACTCGAGGCTCTCCTCGCTTCCCTTCGTTGCCGTGTCTGCCATGTAAGCCCTCTCCTTCTTACGCGCTTGGCGTCCCACACCTGGCAGCCGGCGGCGCCGGCGTTGCCGCCGGCGCCGAAATGGCTACAGATGCGCGGCGAATACTGGGTCTAGTTTTACTCTAGCTGTCCACCGCGTAAACGCCGAGGGGGCCTAGATCCGCCGTAGCGGGATCACTGGCGCGATCACCCGACCGAAGGTCGAGTTGAGCACCGCCGCGAACGACGCGTACCACGCGGCGATCGCCGTGGCGATTCCGACGTAGCCGCCGATCTTGATCGTGTTGTTCGTGATGGTGGCGGTCCCGGCGAGGGCGGAATTCCCGATCCCGAGGAGGATGTACGTCGCCGCCAGGAGCAGGAAGACGAGCGCGATCGCGCCCGTGGTCCGCAGCGAGGCGAGGAACATGTAGACGGTGAAGATCCCCCACGTCCACAGGTACAGGCCGAGGCCGCTGAAGACCTCGGTGGGGACGTTCTTCCCGACTGACTGGACGATGAAGTAGAACGAGATCCAGAACGCTCCATACGAGCAGAACGCGACCGCTCCGAACGTGTTGCCGGTTCGGAACTCCCAGATCCCGGCTACCAACTGAGCGATCCCGCCATAGGCGATCGCCAGGCTCGCCACCATGGGCAAGAGACCGCCACCGACGGCTCTGCCGGAGCCTACGAGGCCGGCATTGACCATGCTGAGCATGAACGTGGTGCCGGCGAATCCGGCCAGGCCCAGCGGGCCGGGATCCGCCGGGACCCAACCGGCCAACCGGCCGCCGGTGGGCTCAGTAGCTGCGGGAGCCGGCGCTACGTCGGCTTCGCGCGGAACACGAGCGGCTTCCATCTACGCCTCCTACTCGAGTGGTTAGGTTGGCGCGAACGCTCCACCAGGATCGGGTGCTTTGGCAACCGGCAATCGGCAAGCGGCGTCCAGGCAGGGATGAGCGGCGTGCCAGGCGCGACGAACGGCGGCCGTCGGGCGGGTGTGCGGCGGCTGCGGGCCGTCCGTGGGGCGGAGGGACCCGGAAAAGCCCCGCAGTCCCGGCCCCCGGCGTGGACGGGGGCCGGGACGGTCTCGGCCGGGGCCGTTAGTCGCCGCGGCGCGGGGGACTGCCCAGACGGTCCGTGTCGCATGGGCATAGCGCTGGTAAGCGGCGAGATAACGATCTACAGGCACGACATCGGCATCGCCACCCTGGGGCGAAGGCCGCGGGCGGACGGCGGACGAATGTCCGACCCCCGGGACGGAAGCGCGTTTACTTGCGCCGCTTGCGCTTGCGCTTCTGGGGCGTGCGCGAGCCGGACCGGGGCTGAGGCTGGCTCGAGCCAGCGCTCTTCGCCGCGGCGCCGACGGGCTCGGGCACGGGCTTGGAGCGCCCGCCGGAGCGGGGGCCCTGGGAACGGATCCGCTGCTCGCGGAGCTCCTGGCTGCTCGGCCACGGCTCGGCCCTGCCGGTCAGCCAGGCCCGCGGCACGCCGGTCGGCCACCGCCCCCAGAGCAGGTAGGCAAGCGCCGCGAGCCAGTAGCACTGGACCGCCGGGATCGGGATGAGCGGGAACAGGAACAGGACGCCGGCGAACATCCCGAAGTAGCCCATGAACCGGGTCAGCAGCCCGACGCGTAGCGCCGCGAGCGACGCGAGCACGATCGCGACCGCCAGCAGCAGGTTGCCGCCGTAGGTGATCTCGCCGGGGACGGAGAGGCTCGCCCTGGTCGTCAACCGGTTCGCCTCCTGATAGGTCTGTGCGCCGGTGGTCACGAACTTGTGGACGGCGGAACCGATCGTGATCCACCCGACGACGCCGGCGACCGCGGCCACGCCGGCGCCGAGGATCGCCAGCACGCGGATGTAGGTCTGTGTCTGCGGATTGCGCTCCCGCGCCGCTGCCCACAGGAACACGATCACCACGCCGAAGCCAATCTGTCCGAGGCCGTTGAGGACGGAGCTGATCAGGTCGCGCGTGATGCGGGTGTGCTCGACGAGCAAACCGAGCGTGAGCTCGTTCACCTTGGGGTGCGGACCGGTCAGCTCGAGGATCGCGCCCGCCATCAGCAGCACGGCGGCGACCACGGCGACCACCGCCACCCGCGGGCGCCACTCGGCCTCGCGGCGCAGCACCTGGTCCACCGGCCTCTGCGCGCTCCTGCTGGGCGTCGCCGTGCTCATGCGGCTCGCGTGGAGTCGCCGGCGCGGACGGAGTAGGCACTCAGCCCGCGGGGTGCGGAGGCGCCGGAGTGCCCCATCCGGGGCGTCACATACGCGGGATCGTCGCGCTCGATCAGGCGTGAGACCCGATCGGCGATCCCGAGCGTGAGGTCGAGCGCGGGCGCGGCGATCCGGATCATCAACTCGATCCGCGCGCGCATGCGCGGGTTCGGCGGCGAGGCGGCCATCAGCGACGAGTGTACGGCCGCCGGGCGCGTTTTACCGGCCGAGTACCATAACCCGCATGGAAGGAAGCGGCTTCGGCGGCCTGTTCGGCGACCCTGACGAGCTCCAGCGCAGACTCGGCGAGTTCGCCGAGCAGATGCACGGAGCCCAGCGGCTCGCGTGGGCCGACAACGCGATCAAGCTGGCGGTCGACCTCACGGTCGCCGCGATGAATCGAGCAAACATCCAGGGCACCACCGACCAGCAGGCCGAGCAGCTGCGCACGGTGATGGCGACCGTCTTCCCCGAGGCGGTCACGCTCGTGCGCGAGGCGCGCGAGGGCCTTCAGTAGCATCCGCCCGGGCCGGGTAGCGTCCGCCCGGGGGCGCGCTGATCGACTCGGCGAACGCCCAGTCAGGCCGCCGCGCCCAGCGCCGCGAGCACCTCGTCGTCGTGCGTCTGGGGCTTGACCTTCTCGATCACGTGGGAGACCACGCCGTTCTCGTCGATGATGAACGTGCTCCGCTGGGCGCCCCAGTACTTCCGGCCGTACATCGACTTCTCCACCCACACGCCGTACTCCTCCGACACCGCGTGGTCCGCGTCGGACAGGAGCGGGAAGCCCAGGTCGTACTTCTCGTCGAAGTTGGCGATCGGCGTGATCGGATCGGGCGAGACGCCCAGGACCACCGCGCCGGCGCGCTCATAGTCCCCGCGCCGGTCCCGCACGCCGCAGGCCTGGGTGGTGCAGCCGGGCGTGTCGGCCTTGGGATAGAAGTAGAGGACCACGGGCTGGCCGCGGAAGTCCGAAAGCTTGACGGGATCGCCGTGCTGGTCGGCGAGGGTGAAGTCGGGGGCGGTGTCACCAGGCTCGAGCATGGCCCAGATCGTATCCCGCAGGGCCACCAGGGCGAACTCAGGCCGTGTCGCGCTGAACGGCGTAGACCTGCCACGGGTCCGTGATCCCTTTGAGACCGAAGCTCCCGCGATCGGTGAGCATTATCCCGGAGCCGGCGATGAGATCCCTGACCGTGCGAGAAACGAGGATCTCACCGGGCTCGGCGAGAGCGGAGATGCGCTGCCCGATGTGCACTGCGATGCCTGCGACGTCGCCGCCGCGAGTCTCGATCTCGCCAGTGTGCAGTCCCGCGCGGATCTTCAGGCCCAACCGCTCCACGGCGTCGGATAGCGCCACCGCTCCGCGAATCGCGCGGGCCGGGCCATCGAACGTCGCCAGCGTTCCGTCGCCGGTGCTCTTCACCTGACGGCCGCGGAACTCGCGTAGGACGTCCGCGGCGGCCTCGTCGTAGTCATCGAGCGTCTTGTGCCAGCGCCGGTCGCCGAGTGTCGCGACGCGACCGGTGGAAGCAACGATGTCCGTGAAGAGCACGGTGGCGAGCACCCGGTCGCTCGGAAGAACCTTCGGAGTGCCGGTGACGAAGCCGGCGACCGTGCTGGCAATCGACGCGGGATCGTCGAGGATGGGCGGGACCTCCGCGTAGCGGGCACCCGCGATGTGCTCCGCCAGGTAGCGGCCGTGCTCGACCGGGATGAACCGGTCGCCGGCCTGATGGGCCACCAACGTCGGGACGTTGATGCTCGAGAGGATCCCGCGGATGTCGCTCTCCAGCGCCATCCGCATCGCTGAGCGATACGTGGCGGGACCGCATACGTATCGCTCATAACGCCCGTACAAGCGGCGCAGCTCCGGTTCGTCGCCCGCGAGCTGGACCGTCCGGGCAAGCTGCGCTCCGTTCCCCCACTCGCGCTCGATCCGGTCCAGGTAGGCAGGGATCCGTTCGGGCGCAAGGCCCCACGGATAATCGGGAGCGGCGGAGAATCGCGCGGCGGCGCGCCACAGCACGAGCGCCTTGGTGCGGTCTGGATGGGTCGCGGCGAACAACGCCAACAGGTGGCCCCCTCCCCCATGACCCATCAGCGCGGCCTGTTGAGAGCCCATGCCGTCGAGCACCACCTGGGTCTCGTCCATCCAGCGCTCGAGGCTCGTCAAGTCCGCGATCGCAACCGGATCCGACAGCCCGGTCCCGCGCAGGTCGAACATGATCACTCGGCAAAAATGCGCCAAGCCTCTCAGTAGCTCGGAGAATCCGCCCGGTATGCGCCATATCTCCTCGACGTGGCTGCCCCATGCCGACTGGAATACGAGATCAACCGGGCCCTCGCCGAACACCTGGCAGGCGAGGTAGCCGTCGCCGCTCTTGATGTAGCGGGTGACCGGGGCCACCGCGGGCCTCAGAGGTCGATCTTGACTGCGACCTCGAAGGTCTCCACCGACGTCCGGCGGCCCGGGACGCCCGGAGGTGGCCCGCTCGACGCCCGCCGCTCGATCTCGGCAAACCCTTGACGGGCGCTGCCTGGGTCGCTGCTAGCGAATGTCGCCACGCGCGCATACATCGCCTCTCCTCTCGACTGGTCAGTCGAACCCTAGCTACTTCTGCGCTTGGATCGACGATGACCCTCGGGCGGTGATGTCGGCCTGCGGCAACTCATACTGCTCAAGGGACTCGGTGTGTCCGCCTTGGGATCACCGCGGCCTGGCCGCGGGCAGCTTGACCGGATCGCCGTGCTGGCCGGCCGGTGAAGTGCAACACACCGCAACAACAGTGCCTCAATACGCGCGCGGTTGGCCTGAAGCTTGACCTGAGCGCCGTACGGTCGCGGGCATGCCCGCCCCGCTCGACCAGCGTGAGGCGATCAAGCTTGCCGTGGCGAGCCGGTGTCGCACCTCCAGGAGTCGGTGCTACACTTGCGGTCGTGCCAACTATGCACCCCCGCTACACCGTCACGGACACAGACGACATGCGCGAGATGCTGAACCTCGCGGAGCGGCGGTGGCCGGATGTCAAGAACCGACGCCAACTGCTGCTGCGGTTGGCTGGGGCAGGAGCGGAGCGCATTGCGTCCGAGCTCGACGCCGCGGCAGCCGAGTCCCGGCGCGAGCGGCAACGTCATGCCTTCGCGCGCGCTCCCGGACTCATCGACACGGAGAAACTGTTAGGCGACGCCGCCTGGCGATGAGCCTCTTGCTCGTCGACAAGTCCGCCTACGTTCGCGGGCTTGAGCTCTCCGCCGATGACGACCTGTGCCTGTGCGCCGTGACGCGGCTGGAACTCCTGTACAGCGCGCGGTCTGGCCGCGACTACGAGCGCCTCGAGCAGGATCTGGCGGAGTTTCGTGATCTGCGGATGGACGCCGAGACGTTCGCCGTCGCAGAAGCAGCGCAACGAGAACTCGCGGACGCAGGGCGGCATCGCATCCCCATCCCGGACCTGCTCATTGCGTCCTGTGCGCAGCAGCATTCAGCTGATGTCGCTCACGTCGACCGTCACTACGACGTTCTCTCGCAAGTGCTGACATTTGCATCCCGGCGACTCACGTAGTCCGCGCCGGCGGGAATTACGTTCCTTTTGGCACGCGGGAGAGGCCGAGACCGAGGAAGCCGGCTGGAGGTACCGAAAAAGTAGGAGCGCGTTTTAGGAAGCCCGTGTGGTGGCGAGTCTTCTGATCAGGGTCGCTGCAGAACGAAGGCGACTGAAGGGAACCTCGGATGATCTGGGTCTTGATAGCGGTAATCGGCTTCGCCGCCTGGCTTTCGGTGGTCTTGTTCTTCCTCGCGCTGTGTCACGCCGCCGGCCGGGCCGACGCGGCCACGGGAAGCGCTCGTGTTTGCCGCCGACCCAACGCGCGCCGATCCCAACGTGGTTGACCTGCGGCGTTCCGGACGGCGCGTACGCGCCGGCGAAAGGGCGGCGCTCAGGGCCGCCACCGCCCGCACCGCCACGCCAGCCTAGCCTGCACCGCCACGCCAGCCTAGCCCGCACCGCCACGCCAGCCTAGCCCGCACCGCCACGCCAGCCTAGCCGCCCCGCAGCGGGGCCCAGACCCCGGTTTGGGGTCGACCCCATCGGCTACGATCAGGCCCGTGGCGCACTGGCCCACACGCTTGCGCACGCATACCTGCGGGGAGTTGCGTCAAGACCACGTCGGCGTCAGCGTCAGCCTCACGGGTTGGCTTCACAACCGGCGGGACCTGGGTGGCGTGGCCTTCCTGGATCTGCGCGATCACTACGGAATCACCCAGATCGTGGTCAGGCCGGAGTCGGGGATCGACGAGCTCGCCCACCTCCCCAAGGAGACAGTGCTGCGGATCGAGGGCGAGGTCGTCGCGCGTCCGCCGGAGACCGTGAACCCCGTGCTGGAGACGGGCGAGGTGGAGGTGGACGCGCAGCGGTTCGAGGTGCTCGGCGCGGCCGCGCTGCTGCCCTTCAACGTGTTCCCCGAGGAAGACGCGCCGGAGGACACGCGCCTGCGGTGGCGCTTCCTCGACCTGCGCCGCTCGCGCATGCACGACAACGTGATCCTGCGCTCGGCGGTGATCGCGAGCATTCGCGCGCGGATGCAGGCGCACGGCTTCCTCGAGATCCAGACGCCGATCATGACCGTGTCGAGCCCCGAGGGCGCGCGCGACTACCTGATCCCCTCGCGCGTGCACCCGGGCCAGTTCTACGCTCTGCCCCAGGCGCCCCAGCAGTTCAAGCAGCTTCTGATGGTGGCGGGATTCGACCGGTACTTCCAGATCGCGCCCTGCTTTCGCGACGAGGACGCGCGCGCGGACCGCTCGCCGGGCGAG
This sequence comes from uncultured Solirubrobacterales bacterium, assembly GCA_963818675.1. Lineage (GTDB taxonomy): Bacteria > Actinomycetota > Thermoleophilia > Solirubrobacterales > Solirubrobacteraceae > Palsa-465. The sequence continues at coordinate 2,017,890 of CAWFTE010000002.1, read as the reverse complement.
TTCTACCAGCTCGATCTCGAGATGAGCTTCGTCACTCAGGACGACGTGTTCGAGGTGGTCGAAGACGTGTTCCACGGCCTGTTCTCCGACCTGCGTCCCGATCGGCAGACCACGCCGCTGCCGTTCCCGCGCATCCCGTTCGACACCGCGCTGGAGCGCTACGGCACCGACAAGCCCGACCTGCGCATCGGCCTCAAGATGCGAGACGTGGGGCACATATTCGCCGACTCCGGAGTGCGCGCGCTCGCCGCGGGCTCGGTCTCGGCGATGCGCGTGCCGGTTCCCAACGTGTCCCGCAGCCAGCTCGACCGCTTCGACGCGTTCGCGCGCGAGCAGGGAGCCGGAGGCCTTGGCTGGTTCGTGGTCGAGCCGGATGGCAAGCTCCGCGGTCCGCTCGCCCGCCACGTCGCCGACGAGAAGCAGGCCGAGCTGATCGCCGCACTCGACGCGCAGGAGGGCGACACGCTGTTGCTGATCTCCCACGCCGAGAGGCGCACCGCGCAGAAGCTGATGGGCGCGGTCCGCTCGCACGTGGGCGAATCGCTCGGCTTGGTCGAGCAGGGCACCTACCGGTTCTGCTGGGTCGTCGACTTCCCGATGTACGAGCTGAACGGCGAAACAGGCGAGATCGAGTTCAGCCACAACCCGTTCTCGATGCCGCAGGGCGGCCTCGACGCCCTCACCACGATGGACCCGCTGGAGATCAAGGCGTTCCAGTACGACATCGTCTGCAACGGCTACGAGCTGTCCTCGGGCGCCATCCGCAACCACAGCCCGGACATCCTCTACAAGGCGTTCGAGATCGCCGGCTACCCACGCACCGAGGTCGAGGAGCGCTTCGGGGCGCTGGGGCGCGCCTTCACCGTCGGCGCGCCTCCCCACGGCGGGATCGCCCCCGGCGTCGACCGGATCGTGATGCTGCTCGCCGATGAGCCCAACATCCGCGAGGTAATCGCGTTCCCGATGAACCAGCGCGCCCAGGACCTGATGATGGGCGCGCCGGCGCCGGTGTCCGAGCGGCAGTTGCGCGAGCTGCACATCGCGCTCCGACTCCCCGCGCCGGTCGACGGCGACAGCCAGGCCGTGGCAGATCGCCAGGCCCGCTCGGGCCACTAGCTAGCCAGCAAGCCAGCGGCCGCTACTTGAGCAGCCGCGACAGCCGGCGATCCTTGAGCAGCTTGCCCTCGGTCTGGCAGGTCGGGCAGTAGCACATCACGTAGTCCTCGTAGAACACCGCCTCGAGTCGATCGCCACAGCGCGGACAGGGCTGGCCGTTCTGGCGGTGGACGGTGAGCGGCATCGGCAGTTTGTCGGGGACCGGGAGCGCGATCGTCTGCTCGTAGTGGGCGAGCGCCTCGCCCAGGCGCCGCACGGTGGCCTCTCGCAGCCGGTCGGCTTCGTCGCCGTCCAGGTCCGAGCCCCGCTTGAACGGAGAGATCATCGCGGCGTGGAGGATCTCGTCGACCCACGAGCGGCCGATGCCGGCGATGACGTGCTGGTCGCGCAAGAGCGCGTAGAGCGGCCGGGGCTGGTCGAGCAGCGGCCCGAACTCCGGCGGCTCGGGCCACGCCTCGGGTCCCTGCGAGGCCAGCGTCTCCTCGGCGTCGAGCTCGCCGGCACGCAGCAGCTTGGCCCACGCCCGCTGCTTGGTCCCGAACTCGCGCAGGCGCAGCTCGCGCCCGTCCGTCAGCCGCACCAGCAGCCGCGAGGTGCGGTCGCGCAGCGAGGCGCGCGTGTCGAACAGCTGAAGCCGGCCGGCCGACATCAGGTGGATCACGATCGCCAGCTCGCCGTCAAGCCTCGCCACGAACAGCTTCCCGCGACGCTCCACTTCAGAGAACCGGCGCCCTGCGAGCGACGTCAACGGCGGGTCGAACGTCTTGAGCGCGTTGACCCCCGGCGCCAGCGCCGACTCGATCTCCGCGCCGGCGACAGCGCGGGAGATGAGGCGGGCAGTGATCTCGACTTCGGGTAGCTCCGGCACCCTTTGAGGGTAGACGTCGCTACCCTCCAGGGCCGCGATGGCCACCTCGCTGGCACCCGACGACGTCGTCCACACGCACGAGGAGGCGGCGGCCAACGACCGCGAGCCGCTGCTGGTGCTCGACCCGCTCAAGGAGTTCCTGGCCGCCCACGATCTGGAGGCCCCGCAGGACCTCGACGCGCAGCCGATCGGCGAGGGCCACTCGAACGTCACCTTCGGGCTCTCCAACGGGCTCGTGCTGCGCCGGCCGCCCCGGGGCCCGCTGCCTCCGAGCGCCCATGATGTTCTGCGTGAGGCGCGGCTTCTCAGCCACCTCGAGCGGACCCAGGTGCGCGTGCCGAAGGTGCTCGCCAGCTGTGACGACGAGCAGGTGATCGGCGCGCCGTTCTACATCATGGAGCGGATCGAGGGCGAGGTCATCGCCAGCTCGATCCCGGACGCGCTCGACAATCCCGAGCAGCGGCGCCGGATCGCCGATCAGTTGATCGATGCCCTGGTCGAGCTGCACGAGGTCGACTACCAGGAGGTCGGACTGGAGGGCTTCGGGAAGCCGTCCGGGTACCTGGAGCGCCAGCTTCGCCGCTTCGGCGGCCTGTGGGAGCACAACCGGACACGGGATATCCCCGAGGTCGAGCAGGTCGGCGAGTGGCTCAAAGCCAACCTCCCCGAGTCACCATCAGCGACGATAGTCCACGGCGACTACCGGCTCGGGAACACGATGTTCGCGTGCGAGGAACCGGCGCGACTGGTGGGGATCCTGGATTGGGAGATGGCGACGATCGGGGATCCGTTCGCGGACGTCGGCTACATGATGATCCACTGGACCCAGGAGGGGGACGAGCTCGGTCGCTTCAACCTCCAGAACGTGACCAGGCGCGAGGGCTTCCCGACCCGGGAGGAGCTGATCGCGCGCTACGAGGAGCGCTCCGGGCGCTCGATGACCAAGCTCGACTGGTACGTGACGCTGGCCCTGTGGAAGGCGAGCGTGTTCATGGAGGGCAACTACAAGCGCGCCGTCTCGGGGTCCACCGACGACCCGTACTTGAAGACGTTCGGCGAGGGCGTGGTCGAGCTGGCCGGGCGTGCCGCGAAGATCACGCGCGATGGCTTCTGAGAACGGCCACCGGGGTCTGCTGGTCGACTTCGGCGGCGTGCTCACGACCAGCCCCTTCGACTCCTTCCGCGCCTTCTGCGAGCAGGAGGGGCTCACGCCGGATGCGATCGCGCAGCGCTTCCGGGAGGATCGCGGCGCCCGGGAGCTGCTGATCGGGCTGGAGACGGGGGCGCTTCCCGAGGAGGCGTTCGAGACCCGCTTCGCCGCGGTGCTCGGGGTCGAGCCTGCTGGGTTGATCGACCGGCTGTTCGCCGGGTCGGACCCCGAGGAGGCGATGCTCGAGGCGGTCCGCAGCGCGCGCCGGAGCGGGGTCCGCACCGGCCTGATCTCCAACTCGTGGGGCACGCGCCGCTACGACCGCGCGCAGCTGGCTGACCTGTTCGACGGCGTGGTGATCTCGGGCGAGGTGGGCATCCGCAAGCCGGCGCGCGAGATCTACGAGATGGGGGCTGAGAGCATCGGGCTCGATCCGGCCCAGTGCGTGTTCGTGGACGACCTTCCGTTCAACCTCAAGCCGGCCGAGGAGCTGGGCATGGCGACCGTGCACCACGTGACCCCCGAGCAGACGATCGGCGAGCTCGAGCGGCTCCTCGGCGTCGAGCTGCGCTAACCAGCCGCGATCAGCACCACCCCGGTGAGCGCGGCCACGATCCCGACCTCCTGAACGCGCCGCACCCGCTCCCCGAGGACCGCCCGCGCGAGCAGAACCGTACCGAGCGGATACAGCGACGCCGCGACCGCGACCACGCTGAGCAGGCCGTGGCGTGTGGCCACCGCATACAGGCCGTTGGCGGACAAGTCGAGCAGGCCAACCGCCGCCAGCGCCGCCAGGGCACGGCGGTCGCGCACGGGCACGGAGCGCCTGGCGGCCAAAACCAAGACGAGCAACGCCACCCCGGCCACACGGGCCGCGACGAGCGCCCACACCACGTCCACCCTGGCGCTCGAGCGCAGGCCGACGAAGAACGTGCCGAACCCGGCCGCGGCGACCAGCGCCAGAGGGATGCTGGCGCGGCTGGGGGCGCGGGCATCGTGGCGCAGCGCGGCATCGTCCTCGCGGCTGGCCAGCACCACCCCCACGATCGCCGCGGCGATACCGGCGAGCTGGAGCGCCGCCGGGCGCTCGCCCTGGGCGATCCCGACCACGACCGGCACCACCGCGCCGGTGGCCGAGATCGGCGCGACGATGCTCATCGTGCCGATCGACAGCGCACGGTAGAACGCACTCAGGGCGACCATCCCCGCGGCGCCGGCGCCGAGCGCGGGAAGCAGCTTGACCAGGTGCGGGGGACCCGCGCCCCGGACCGCCACGAGCGCCAGCAGGCAGATCAGCGCGGCCCCCTGGCTGATCAGCATCACCGCGAGCAGCGGCTGGCGGCGCGACTGAAGCCCGCCGAGGAAGTCGGACATCCCCCAGCACAGCGAGGATCCGAGGGCGAGGACGAGCGCGAGCACTACCTGCGCCGGCCGCGCCCGTAGAGCAGCCGGAGCAGGCGGCGCAAGAACAGCGTGCGCCCGCGCCGGTAGGGGAACATGAATGGCTCGCGCCGGAGCGCGCGCCGGGTCACCAGCAGCGACTGCGCCTTGGTGTACTTGCGGATTCCGCCGGCGCCGTGCCGGACTCCGAGACCGGAGGCCTTCCAGCCGCCCATCGGCAGGTTGAGCGCCGAGTAGTTGACCTGGGCGTCGTTGACGCACACCACCCCGGCCTCGAGGCGCCGCGCCACCGCCTCCCCGCGCTCCACGTCCCGGGTCCACACGCTGGCCTGGAGGCCGTACGGCGAGTCGTTGGCCAGCCGCACGCCCTCCTCGACGTCGCCGATGCGCATGATCGGGAGCGTGGGGCCGAAGGTCTCCTCGCACATGATCTTCATCGTGTGGTCGACGTCGACCAGGACGGTCGGCTCGTAGAACGCCCCGCGCGCCCGGCCGCCGATGATGACCGAGGCGCCCCGCGCCACGGCATCCCGCACGTGCTCCTCGACGATCTGGAGCTGGCCGCGGAAGGTCAGGGCGCCCACATCCACCGCGCCGGCGCCGTCTGGCGGCCCCACCCGCAGCCGGCGCACGTTGTCGAGCACTCGCCTCACGAACTCGTCGTACGCGGGCGCCTCGACATACGCTCGCTCAACCGAGATGCAGACCTGGCCGGCGTTGTTCATCGAGTAGTACGCGGCGGCGTTGGCGGCCCGCTCGAGGTCGGCGTCGGCGCACACGATCATCGGGTCCTTGCCCCCTAGCTCCAGGTAGCACGGGATGAACGCCTCGGCCGCCGCCTTCAGCACGGCGCGCCCGGTGTCCGAGGAGCCGGTGAACATCACGCAGTCGACCCGCTCGATCAGCGCCGCCCCGGTCGAGGCATCCCCGGTGGCGACCGCGAACGCGTGGCGAGGCATCCCGCACTCGAGCATCATCTCCTCCATCAGCAGCGAGCTCAGCGGCGTGAGCTCGCTCGGCTTGAGGATCACGCTGTTGCCGGCGGCCAGCGCCGGGATGCAGTCGCCGAAGGAGTTGGCGATCGGATAGTTCCATGGGCCGATCACCCCGACCAACCCGATCGGCGAGTAGCGGACGATCAGCTTCTTGCCGAACACGACCGGATTGGTCCACGAGGGCACGCGCTCGTCGGCCAGGTACCCAGGCGCCCGGCTTGCCCAGAAGCCGAGCGCGGCCACCGTGTAGCCGAGGTCGGCCAGCTGGGCGTCCTCGTGGGTCTTGCCGCTCTCGGCGACGACCACGTCGATGACCCGCTCGGCGTTGTCGAGCATCCACCGCTGAGCCCGGCGCAGCACTCCGGCGCGGCCCTCGAAGCCCAGCCGCTCCCACCCCGGCTGCGCCCGGCGAGCCCGGTCGGCCAGTTCGTCCAGCTCGTCCGCCCCGAGCGTCGGGACGGTCCTGATCAGCCTGCCCGTGGCCGGGTTCTCGACCCGGATGGCCACGGCACTAGGCCGGGTCGAGCTCGATCGATTCGATCTGGGGCGGCTCGAGCGGCCGGTCGCGGCCGTCGGTGGGAAGCTGCTCGATCGCGTCGACCGCGTCCATGCCGGCGGTGACCCGGCCGAACACCGTGTGCCGGCCGTCGAGCCATGGGGCGCTGTCGGTGGTCACGATGAAGAACTGCGAGCCGTTGGTGTTCGGGCCGGCATTGGCCATGGCCAGCGCGCCCCGCACCACCTTGTGCCGGTTGAACTCATCCTCGAACGTGTAGCCGGGGCCGCCGGTGCCGGTCCCCTCGGGGCATCCGCCCTGGATCATGAAGTCGGGGATCACCCGGTGGAAGATGATCCCGTCGTAGAAGTGCTCGCCGGCGAGCTTGCGGAAGTTCTCCACCGTCTTGGGGGCGTCCTCGTCGAACAGCTCGAGGGCGATCGTCCCCCGGGTGGTGTGCATGTTGGCTGTGCTCATGGCTCGCGAGCGTAGCGGTGAGCGGCCTCGCGGGTCAGCGGGGCCGCTCGCCACACCAGTCCGGTTCAGCTGTTGCCGGCGGTCTGGATCGCGTTGATCTGAGCCGCCACGGTGTCCGTGCCGCCGGTCTGGCTGCACGACAGCGTGGCCGTCGCGCCCGCCGTCGGCACCGTCGCAGCGAGATTGAGCGGAAGCGCCGCCCGGCCCGGGTCGCTGCCGCTCGTGGCCGGGGGCACGGTCGTCGACTCGGTGGTGCTCGTCTCGCCCGGGACGGCCAGCGTGCAGGTGAGGGCCGAGCGCGTTCCGCCGGTATTGGTGTCCGTCGCATAGGCCTGGCCCAGCAGCAGGTAGGTGCCGGCGGTCAGCGGCCGGTTGGCCACCGCGCTCGAGGTGGCGGTAACCGGGGTGGCCGCGGAATTCGTGCCGAATTCCTTGGGGGCGCTCGGGTTACAGGTCACCTGACCCGACTGCAGGACCGCCCCGATCGCGCCGTTGACGCCCGAGCAGGTGCCGGTGACGCGCACCTGGACCGTCCCCGGATTGATTCGTCCGGCGCCGATCGTGTTCGGGGCGATCTTCTCCCAGGTCACCGCGGCGTAGCGCAGCTTCGAATGGGTCACCGCCGAGTTCTGCAGCTGCGCGGTGCCGACCGAGCCCGGAGGGAGCGACGAAGCGGCATAGCCGACGCCCCCGAGCGCGAAGAACAGTGCGGTGATCGAGATCACCATGGGCGCCGACGGGCGGCGGCCACGGAAACGCGTGAACATCTAGGACCTCCAGCGTGGTTCACGCCGCGAGCCGGCCCGGCCGTCCCCTACCCACGGCTGACTACAGGACGCCGCCGGGCTACCCGCGCCGCCTGCGGGTGAATCGCAACGGTCCGGTTTTTAGCTTCCCGTGATCTCCAGCCGGGCCGGCTGGCCGCCGAGATCGGTCCCCCGCACCATTTCCACCACCCGCTCGGCTTCGGCCTCGGGCACCTCGAGGAACGTGAAGCGCTCGAGCATCCGCACGTTGCGCACCGCCTCGCCGTCGAGTCCGGTGGCCGCGGTTATGGCGTGGATCACATCCGAGGGCTCGAGCCCCATCGCCCGCCCGGCGTCGACGATCAGCTTACGGACGCGGCCGTCCCCCGACGGGGACAGGTGGGGCTTGGAGTGCCGTCGCGGCTTGGGCTTGGCCGCGGTGGGGGCCACGTGCGCGTCCTTGACCCAGGGGGCCAGCTTGACCCCGGCGTGCTTCTCGATCGCCGCGATCTCGCGTCGCTGGCGCGGCTCGAAGAAGGTGATGGCCCGACCGCTGCGGCCGACCCGGCCGGTGCGCCCGATCCGGTGCACGTACACGTCGGCCGAGGTCGGGACGTCGAAGTTGATCACGTGCGAGACCCCCGTGATGTCGAGCCCGCGTGCCGCCACGTCGGTGGCGACGAGCAGCGGCAGGCGCCCGTCCTTGAACGAGATCATCACCCCGTCGCGCGCCCCCTGGGTCATGTCGCCGTGGAGCGCCTTGACATTCATGCCGCGGTCCCGCAGCGTGCGGTAGAGCTGCTCGCAGCGCACCTTGGTGCGCACGAACACGATCGCCTGCTCGGGGTGCTCGGACTGGAGCACCTCGGCCAGGTGGTCGGTCTTCTCGCGCGGCGTCACCTCGAGCGCGAACTGCTCCACCGTGTCGACCGTCAGGGTCGCCGCCTGCACCTTGATGGTCACCGGGTCGTACAGGTACTGGTCGGCCAGCCGGCGGATTTCCGGCGGCATGGTGGCCGAGAAGAGCGCGGTCTGCCGGCTCGAGGGCGTGAGCGCGAGGATCCGCTCGACGTCCTCGAGGAAGCCCAGGTCGAGCATCTCGTCGGCCTCGTCGAGCACCAGGAACCGGCACGTGTGGAGCAGCAGCGCGTGCCGGGAGATCAAATCGCGCACCCGGCCCACGGTCCCCACCACTATGTGCCCGCCGGCGCGGAGCTGAGCCTGTTGGCTGCGGATCGGCGCTCCACCGAACACCGCCACCACATCCACGCCCTTGCGCCGGCCGTAGGCCCGCAGCGCCTGGGTGACCTGGATGCAGAGCTCGCGGGTCGGCGTGAGCACGAGCCCCTGCACCTCGTGGTCGCTCGGGTCGACGTACTGGAGCATCGGCAGCCCGAACGCCGCCGTCTTGCCCGAGCCGGTCTGGGCCTGGCCGATCACGTCCGACCCCTCGAGCAGGGGCGGGATGGCCTCGGCCTGGATCGGGCTCGGCGATTCGTAGCCGACGTCGTGAATCGCCTCGAGGAGAGCGGGCTCGAGACCGAGGTCGGCGAACGGGGTGGTTGTAGTCATCGCGGTCAGGACGATAGAGCTACCCGGAATTTGGACTGAGTTGGCCTTCCCTTGGCCGTGCAAGGACGACATCCGCGGATCGCGCGCCCGCCGGGTGGGTACGGCGCCGCTCAAGGGACCGAGCTTGACAGCCGATGGTTAGGTACCTAACCTTTAGGACCCTAATGACCGAACAAGCTACTTCAGACCGCATCGACGCCTACGTCTGGCGCATCAGCTTCGTCGTCCTCGTCGGGTCGATCATGTCGATCCTCGACACGACGATCGTCAACGTCGCGCTCGCCACGCTCTCGCACGACCTGCACGCGTCCATCGCCCAGATCCAGTGGGTGGTGACCGGCTACATGCTGTCGCTCGCCGCGGTGATCCCGATCACCGGCTGGGCGGCCCGGCGCTTCGGAGCCAAGCGGGTCTACGTGACCTCGCTGGTGCTGTTCACCGCCGGATCGGCGCTGTGCGGCCTGGCCACCTCGACCTCGGAGCTGATCATCTTCCGCGTCCTCCAAGGCGTGGGTGGCGGGATGATCATGCCGATCGGGCAGCTGATGATGGCCGACGCCGCCGGGCCGAAGCGGATGGGCCGGGTCATGAGCATCGCGGCCGTCCCCGTGATGCTGGCCCCGATCCTCGGCCCCACGATCGGCGGCCTGATCGTGCAGAACATCAGCTGGCGCTGGATCTTCTACGTCAACGTCCCGATCGGCGTGTTCGGCACGTTCGCGGCGCTCCGCGTGCTGCCGAGCGGCGCACGCGAAGGCACCGCGGGCCGGCTCGACGTGCGCGGCCTGGCCTTGATGGCCACGGGGCTGCCGCTCTTCACCTATGGGCTGGCCGAGATCGGGATCACGGGCAAGTTCAGCTCGCCCAAGGTGATCATCGGCTGTCTCGGGGGCTTGGCCCTGGTGGCCGCCTTCACGGTGTATGCGCTCAGGACCGACGAGCCGCTACTCGACCTGCGCCTGTATCGCCGCTCCACCTTCTCCTCGGCTTCGTTTGCCATGTTCTGCCTGGCGGCCGCGCTGTTCGGCGGGATGATCCTGCTCCCGCTCTACTGGCAGGAGATCCGCCACGAGAGCGTGGTCGTCACCGGCCTGCTGACCGCTCCGCAGGGGCTCGGCGCCGCACTGGCCATGCCGATCGCCGGGAAGCTGACCGACCGGTGGGGTGGCGGGCCGCTCGCCCTGTTCGGCGTCACCGTGTGCGCGATCGGCACGATCCCGTTCGGGCTGATCGGTGCCCATACCTCGATCCTGTGGCTCTCGTTCGCGATGGCCATCCGGGGCGTCGGGATCGGCTTCGGCTTCATGCCCGCGATGGCCGCGGCGTTCGCCGCGCTCGATCGATCCGAGCTCGCGCACGCCACGCCGCAGCTCAACGTGCTCCAGCGCGTCGGCGGGTCGATCGGCACCGCCGTGCTCGCCGTGGTGCTCCAGCGCGCGCTTGTCTCCGCCCACGGCCTGGCCGGCGCCGCCGCCGGCTACGGCACGGCGTTCTGGTGGTCGGCCGGCATGTCCGCGGTGGCGATCATCCCTGCGTTCATCCTGATGCGGGCCGAGCGCGCCGCCCGTCTCGCCCGGGGCGCGGCGGCTGAGGCCTCGCCCGAGACGCTCGCGGAGGCGATTGCGGCATGAGCGAAGCGCCCGCAGCCGACCGGACGGGCCCTGGTGGCCCCACGGATGTCGCGCCGCAGGCGCGACCCCAAAATCGGCTAGCGGGCCCGGTAAGCCAGCGCGATCAGCACGGCGGCGCCGACGAGCTGGGCCGAGCGTTCAAGCGTGCGGTGGCGGCGATGCGACGCATGCGCGGGCGCGAGCGCCACGGGCCGGGGGAGCTCAGCGACGCCCAGTACGGGCTGCTGTTCAGCCTGCGGGAGCGAGAGCAGATGTCCACCGGCGAGCTTGCGCTCGCGGCAGATCTGCGGTCGGCGAGCGTCACCGAGATGCTCGACGGGCTCGCCGAACACGGCCTCGTCGAGCGACACCGCTCCGACCGCGACCGGCGCGTAGTCCTCACCGCCCTCACCGAACGCGGCCGGGCACTCGTGGAGGAGCGCCACACGCGTTTCGCCCCACGCTTCGAGGCCGCCATCGCCGAGTTCGGGGAAGATCAGCTCCTCGTAGCCGCCGCCGTCCTCGACCGGCTCGCCGGCCTGTTCAACGAGCTCGCCGAGCAGCGCGTCGAAGGCGGGCGAGTCTCCGATAGCGATCAGGCGGTCCAGTAGCGCCACGACCCGCTCGTGCGAGGCGTCGTCGAAGCGGCGGCTCCGGTAACGGCTGTACGCCCGGCGGGCCATCGACTCGAGGACGTAGTCGGCGATCTCCTCCGGGCCGGCGTCGAGCTCGGGCTCGAGCAGGCGCTTGCCCTTGGGGGCCTCCTCGCGGGCCTCGCGGGCGGCGTCCAGGGCCACCTCGGCCCGTTCGCGCTGGAGCTCGAAGTCGCCCCGAGTGCCGACGGCCTGGGCGGCAAAGCGGTAGAGGTCCTGGCGGCGCTCGTCGTCGACGTTGTCGTTGTAGGCGCGCAGGAAGGCGCCGATCAGCGGGCAGACGGACTTCGGCCGGTCGCTGAAGCGCTCGCCGGCGAGCATCGACGCAAGCTCCATCACGCAGACCTCTTCGCCCGGGCCCCCGTGGCGTCCGGGGGCCAGGCGCGTGGTCTGGTGAGAAGCCTCTGAGAAAGGCTTGTCTCCCACCATTGCTCTCTCCCGGTTATCGGCCGGGGAGAGCTATGCGTTAATCCCAGCTCAATATTGTCCTGGACGCTCAGCCGAAAGTCAGCTCGCCGTCCAGATGCGAGGAGCCCTCGTCGCTGAGGACGCCGAAGCGGATCCCCGTGGCGCTCCCCTTCTCGGCGAATTGCACCTCCGCGGGCAGGATGATCGGCTTGCGGAACGCGGCCTTGACCGTGAAGCGGTCGGGGAGCTCGGCCTCCAGCGCGGCCAGGGAGCGCGCCTTGGTCCACATCCCATGGGCGATCGCGGAGGGGAAGCCGAACAGCCGGGCGCTCAGCGGGTGCACGTGGATCGGGTTGAGATCCCCCGAGACGCGGCCGTAACGGCGTCCCAGGTCGCCGGGCAGCTCCCAGGTGGCGCTCGGCTTCAGATCCTCGGCCGAGGGAGGCTCCGGGCCGCGTTCGGCGTCCTCGCCCGGCTTGCCCCGCTTGAGGTTGGTCGAGGTCTCCTCCCACACCAGCTCGCCGGATGAGCGTACCTCGGAGCGGAGGTCGAACTGCTGCCCACGGGGGTGCTCGCGGAGGTTGGTCGCCCACACCTTGATCTGGAGCTCCTCGGTGGCCTGGATCGGGCGGTGCTGGATGATCTCGTTGAGGATGTGCACGAGGCCGATGGCCGGGAAGGGGAAGCTCCCGTCGGTCATCAGTGAGAGCTGCATCGGGAAGGCCAGCATGTGGGGGTAGGTGGGCGGGAGCGTGTCGCTCACGTCGAAGCCGCATACGCGGTCGTACTGGGCGAGGCGCTCACGCTCGGTTTGCACGTCATTCAGGACCAGGGTGACGTCCGGGAGCTCCCGCCCGCCCCCTCCCGAGACGAACGGGAGACGCGAGGCGCCGGGGATCAGCCCGGCGCCCGCGCGGACGAACATCGGGAGCATCCCGGGGGAGCCGCTGAGCTCTTTCTCGGCCATCGGTGCCTAGGCTCCGAGGAGGCTCTGGCCGCACACGCGGACGATGTTGCCGTTGACCCCGCCGGAGGCCGGATTGGCAAACCAGGCGATGGTCTCGGCGACGTCGATCGGCAGGCCGCCCTGGGCCATGCTGTTCATGCGCCGGCCGGCCTCGCGGGTGGCGATCGGCATGGCCGCGGTCATCTGGCTCTCGATGAAGCCGGGGGCGACGGCGTTGATCGTCCGGCCCTGCTTGGCGGCGATCGGCGCGAATGACTGGATCACCCCGATGATCCCAGCCTTGGAGGTCGAGTAGTTGGTCTGGCCGGCGTTGCCGGCGATTCCGCTGATCGAGGACACGCACACGATCCGGCTGTTGTCGCGGAGCGCTTCGCGCGCCACCAACTCCGCGTCGATCCGCAAGGGGGCGTGGAGGTTGACCTCGATCACCTTCTCCCACACGTCCTCGGTCATCCGCCCGAGCGTCTTATCGCGAGTGATCCCAGCGTTGTGGATCACCACATCGACGCCGCCGTGGCGCTCGAGCAGGTGATCGGCGATCTGGGCCGGAGCGTCGGGGTCGGTGATGTCCAGCGTGAGCGCCGACCCGCCGAGACCGCCGGTCGTGCGTTCGAGCTCTTCCATCATGGCCGGAACGTCGACCCCGACCACGTGGGCGCCGTCGCGGGCCAGCACCTCGGCCACGGAGGCGCCGATCCCGCGCGAGGCGCCGGTGACCAGCGCGACCTTGCCGGCCAGCGGCCGGTCCCAGTCGACGGTGGGGACGGCGCCCTTGGTGGCGGTGATGCGGACGACCTGACCGGACACGTAGGCCGACTTCGGGCTGATGAAGAAGCGCAGCGTTGACTCCAGGCGGTTCTCGGCCTTGGGCGCGACGTAGACGAGCTGGGAGGTGGCCCCGCGGCGGACCTCCTTGCCGATCGCGCGGGTCAGGCCCTCGAGCGCGCGCTGCGCCACGGCCGCCTGCGGGTCGGGCGCATCCTCGGGAGGCGTGCCGAGGACGATCACGCGGCCGGACCCGCGGACTCGGCGGATCGTGGGATGCAGGAAGCGGTATGCCTCGCGCAACTCGTCGACCGAGGCGATCCCGCTGGCGTCGAATACCAGCGCCTTGAATCTGTCCTCCGCGGGCGCGACCTCCGGATTGAAGATCGCCGCGTCGAGCCCGACGTCCGCGGCGGCGCTTCTCGTCGCCTCGTCCATTGGGGTGTGCGTCTCTGCCTCGATATTGGCTAGGACTTGGGTGATGGCAGGGATCAGCCTCGCGCCCGGGGCCGCGCCGAGCAGGACCGGCCCGGTGACGACCGGCTGGCCTCGCTCGTAGCGCTCGAGCTTGACCGGGGCGGGCAGGCCGACCTGCTTGGAGACGATCCGGCCGATCGGCGTGTTGATCAACTGCTGGTAGCGGTCAGCCATGACTTATGCGGCCTCCATGATCGCGGTCACTCCGAGGCCCCCGGCGGCGCAGATCGAGATCACGCCCTTGGCGCCGGAGCCCTTCTGAGCGAGCATCTTGGCGAGGTTGGCCACGATCCGCCCGCCGGTGGCGCCGAACGGATGGCCCGCGGCCAGCGAGCCGCCGTGGGTGTTGAGCCTGGCCCGGTCGATCGTGCCGAGGGGCTCCGGCAGGCCAAGCTTCTCGCGGCAGAAGACCGGGTCCTCCCATGCCTTGAGCGTGCACAGGACCTGGGCGGCGAACGCCTCGTGGATCTCGTAGAAATCGAAGTCCTGGAGGGAGTGGCCGGCGCGGGCAAGCATCCTCGGCATCGAGTACGCCGGGGCCATCAGCAGCCCCTCGCGCTTGTGGACGTAGTCGACGGCCGCGGTCTGGGCGGTGTCGAAGTAGGCCTGGATCGGGATCCCGTGTGCGCTTGCCCACTCCTCGCTCGCGAGCAGGACGGCGGAGGCCCCGTCGGATAGGGGCGTTGAGTTCCCGGCGGTCATCGTGCCGTCGATCCCGCCGAACACCGGCTTGAGCTTGGAGAGCTTCTCGATGCTGCTGTCCGGGCGCATGTTCTGGTCGCGCTCGAGGCCCATGAACGGGGTCACCAGGTCGTCGAGGTAGCCGGTGTCGTAGGCCGCGGCCAAGTTGTGGTGGCTGGCCACGGCCAGCTCGTCCTGCTCCTCGCGGCTGATCCCCCAGTCACGGGCCATGATCGCGGTGTGCTCGCCCATCGAGAGGCCGGTGCGTGGCTCGGCGTTGCGCGGGAGCTGGGGCACGATCTGCTGGGGGCGGACCTTGGCCAGCGCCTTCAGGCGGCCGGTGTTGCTCTTGGCCCGGTTGGCTTCGAGCAGGACCTGGCGGAGGTCTTCGTTGATCGCGATCGGAGCGTCGGAGGTGGTGTCGACGCCGCCGGCGATCGCCGAGTCGACTTGGCCCAGGGCGATTTTGTTGGCCGTGAGGATGGTGGCCTCGAGCCCGGTCCCGCAGGCCTGCTGGATGTCGTAGGCGGGCGTCTCGGCAGCGAGCTTCGAGCCCAGGACACATTCCCTGGTCAGGTTGAAGTCACGGCTGTGCTTGAGCACCGCGCCGGCGGCCACTTCGCCGATGGCCTCGCCTTCGAGGCTGAACTTGCTCACGAGCGCGTCGAGCGCGGCGGTCAGCATGTCCTGATTCGACGCGCGCGCGTAGGGGCCGTTCTGGCGCGCGAACGGGATTCGGATACCGCCGAGCACGGCCACGCGGCGGCCATTGGAAGTCATTTTGAGGTTCGCTCCTTCAGTTTGTTACAGCTATGTAGCTTAGTCGTCGGCTGCCGTAGCGGTCGCCAGGCCACCGCCCGCGGTGGCTCTCCGGACGAGCGCCGGGGCAACGAGGCGGGCGGTGGCGGGAAACCAATAGAAGCGCGGGACGTAGCGCTCGGCCTTGCCTTTGAGGCCCGTCTCGACGATCGCCTCGGCCACCTGCTCGGGCCGGCCGACGATTCGCTTGATCAGCGGCTTTGACAGCAGCTCCTTGGCCGGGAAGCCCTCGGTCTTGACGAATCCCGGCAGGACGAGCCCGACGTGGACGCCGTTCTCCTGCTCCTCTCCGTACAGGGCGTCGCTCCAGCCGATCAGGGCGAACTTGCTGGCGCTGTAGGCGCCCGACTTCGGTCGCGAGACGCGGCCCGCGGTACTGGCCACGTTGACTATGGCGGGGGTGCGGCTGCTGGTCTTCGCCGTGGTGCGGAGCAGCGGGAGGAGCGCTTCGGTCAGGCGGACTGGCGCCTCGAAATTCAGCTGCATGTGCTTGTGGACGTTCTCCCAGCCTTCGTCGGCAAACGTTCCGCGCCACGCCGCGCCGGCATTGTTGACCAGTAGGTCGAGACGGCCCTGGTGCTGTTCGAGCAGGACGGCCTTGACGCGCTCGGGCGCGGTTTGCTCGGTGAGGTCGACGGCAATCACGGTGGCGGGGCCATTCAGTTCGCGCGCGAGCTCGTTCAGACGGTCCTCGCGGCGGGCCACGAGGACCACGTGGGCGTTCGGCTCCTGTGCGAGCCGTCGCGCAGCGGCCTCGCCGATCCCGCTGGAGGCGCCGGTTACCAGCGCTATCAATGGTTCGGTCATCGGGGCGTGGAAGCGTACTGCGCGCCGCTTTCGGGCAGCGTTGCACCGTGAAGGAAAGCTTGGTTGCGGTGCTGTCGGTTCCGCCGATTACCGGCATCATCGGCTACGTCACCAACTGGACGGGCGTGCTGATGCTGTTCTACCCCGTTCACTTCAAGGGGCTGCGCGCACCGTGGCTGCAGAAGGTGGCGCGGCGGCTCCCCTACAAGGTCCGCCAGATCCCCGGGATCATGGTCGGCGGCATCGGCTGGCAGGGGATCGTGCCGTCGCGCTCGGCCAAGATGGGGAGCCTGGCCGTCGACAGCGGGATCGCGAAGCTGGGCACGCCGAAGGAGTTCTTCAAGCAGCTCGATCCGGAGAAGATCGCCGCTCAGATTGTCGAGAGCACGCGCGGCGACGTGGGCGAAGTGGTCGACAGGGTGATGTGCCGCGAGAATCCGCAGTTGTGGAACGAGCTCCCGTCGCAGGTCAAGGAGCTGGTGATCCAGCGAGTCCAGAACCAGCTGCCGGACATCGTGAATGAGCTCACCGAGCAGATCGGGGAGAACATCGATCAGCTCGTCGACGTCAAGCTGATGGTGATCAAGCGCTTCGAGCCGGAGCTCGCCAATCGCATCTTTCTCGACATGGGCCAGCGCGAGCTCAACTTCATCAAGAACTTCGGCTTCGTGTTCGGGTTCATCGTCGGCATCCCGGTCGCCGCGATCATGGCGTTCACGTCCCCCTGGGTCCTCGTCGGCGCCGGACCTGTCATCGGCTGGGTGACCAACCAGGTCGCGCTGTGGATGATCTACGAGCCGCCCGATTGGCGGCGCTACGGCCCGATCAAGTTCAAGGGGCTGTTCATCCGCCGCCAGCCCGAGGTCTCCGAGGTGTACGCGAAGATCGTCTCCGAGGAGATCCTCACCGTCGCGCAGTTCGGGGAGGAGCTATTGCACGGGCCGCAGGCGGACCGGACGCGAACGTTGATCGAGAACGCGATGCGGCCGGCGATCGACAACGCGATCGGGCCGGCGCGGGCGGCGGTGCGGGTGGCGGTCGGCTCGCGCGAGTACGACGCGATTCGCCAAGCGTTCTCTGCCGAGCCGGTAGACCAGATGATGGACCCGCTGAGGGACCCAGAGTTCAGCGCCGAGCAGGCGAAGACGATGGGCAAGCTGATCGTCGAGCGGATGCGGAAGATGTCGGGGGAGGACTTCGGCGAGATGCTGCGCACGGCTACGCGCGAGGATGAGTGGCTGCTGCTGCTCCACGGTGGCGTCCTCGGTCTGTTCGGCGGCCTCATCCACACGGGCATCTTCGGATGAGCCCGAGCGACGAGAAGAGGCTGGAGTCGGGCTCCTCGGGCTCGCCGGAGGACCCCGAGGACTCCGGGGAGTCCGGGGAATCCGGGGAATCCGGAGACTCCGGAGACTCCGGAGACTCCGGGGACGATGCGCTGACCGATGAGCTGAAGCGAATCGACGCCGAGTCCGAAGCGGTCGAGGTCGATTTCGAGGCGTCGGTGTCGGCGGGAGAGTCGGAGGGATCGGAGGGGTCCGAGGGTCAGGGGGGGTCGGCGGGCGACGGCGATTCCGATGGCGCGATCGGTGCGCGCGGCGGGGGCGGCGGGGACGAGCCGCCGGCGCTGATCTGGGCAGTGCCGGGTTTGGCGCGCCTGGCGATTAAGGGTTGGCTGCGGACAGCGACGTGGAGCGCGCGGACGAGCGTGCGGGTGAGCTTGCGATTGGGCCACGCCGCCGTGGACCCCCGGGCAACCGTGTCGCTGGCGCGGGACGTGAGCTCCGGGGTACGCCTGTACGCGCGCGAGTTCCTGGGGATCTCCGACCTCGAGCGGCGGGTCGAGCACGCCGATCCCGGGCCTTACGGCGGCGGGGGGTCGTCCGGCGGGCGAGGTGGCGGAGACGGCGGTGTCGGCTCTGGTGGACGTGCCCTGCGGCGGGCGCTGGGACGCCGGCGCGAATCGGAGGAGAAGGAGGAGGCCGGACCTCCTCCGCCCGAGGTGGCCCTGCGCATCAGGGGTGCTGAGCTGCTGCGTGAGTCGGCCGACGTGACCGCGGACGAGCGCGCCCACCCCGCCTACGCCCGGATCTTGGCCGAGCTGGCACCCGACGAGGGACGAATCCTGCGCCTGCTTGCCTCCGAGGGGCCGCAGCCGGCGGTGGACGTGCGCGGGCTGAACCTCATCGGTGTCGGCTCGCAGCTGGTGGCGGGCGAGCAGAACATGATCGGAGCCGAGTCGGGCTGCAAGCACGTGGAACGGGTGCCCGAGTACCTGATCAACCTCCAGCGGCTCGGATTGGTGGAGTTCACCGACGATGCGATCGGTGACCCGGCGCGCTACCAGGTGCTCGAGGCCCAGCCCGAAGTGCTCAAGGCGATCAAGGAGACCAGCCGGACCAAGACCGTCCATCGCAGCCTGCGGCTGACCACGTTCGGGCAGAACTTCACCGACGTGTGTCTGCCGCTCGACCGCGACGAGGTCGAGGAGCTGACCGAGGACTCCTAGGGCCGAGGCTTAGGGAGGGGCCTGAGCCGCGGCCGGGACTGCGGCGGGGGCCGGGACAGCTCCGGGTGCCGCGGCGGGGCTTGCCGCCACGTCGCTGCTGGCTCCCGCCAGCGCGCCACCCGGGCAATCCACGCAGGGCACGCGCCGGCGCGGGTTCTCGATCCCGACGAGGGCGGCTACGCCTCCAAGCGTGGCCAGCACCGCGCCGATGATCAGGCCCACGTGGTAGGCGTGGACCGAGGCGTCTTCGAGGGCGCGGCGGACCTGGGCGCGGGCGGCCGGGTCCACGCCGGGAGTGGCGATCACGAACGCCTTCGTCCGCGCCCGGCTCACGAACGCGTGCGTCTGCGGCGGGAGTGTCTTCGTCTCCTGGGTCAGCCGATGGGCGAAGCTGGCGCTGACGACGGCGCCGAGGGCGGCGATCGCCAGCAGGCCGGCGACCCGCGCCACCGCGTTGTTGACTCCGCTCGCCACGCCGGAGTGGTGAGCGTCGACCGAGCCCAGAACGGTGGCGGTGAGCGGCGCCACCGTGGCGGCCAGGCCCAGCGCGAACACCAGGACCCCGGGCAGCATCGTGCTGGCGTACGGCGCGTGCGCTCCCATGCGCGTGAGCAGCAGCAGGCCGGCGCCGGCCACGATCGGGCCGCCCCCCATGAACCAGTGCGGCCCGTAGCGATCGGCGAGCGCGCCGAACCGCCTCGACAGGACGAACATCACCGCGGTCAGGGGCAAGAGCGAGAGCCCGGCGCCAAGAGCGCTGTAACCCGCCACCTGCTGGACGAACACGATGGTGAAGAAGGTCGCCACGCCGAGCCCTCCGTACATCGCCAGCGTGGTCACGTTCCCGACCGCGAAGTTGCGGCTGGCGAACAGGTGGAGCGGGAGCATCGGCTCGGGCGATCGCCGCTCGCTGGCCAGGAACGCGGCGAACGTGACGACGCCGATGATCAGCGGCGCCAGGACGCGGGGGTTGGTCCAGCCGTAGGCTGGTTGCTCGATCAGCGCGAACACTGGTCCTCCCAGCCCGATCGCGCACATAACTGCTCCCCGGACGTCGACATGGCCGGGCTCGCGCGTGTCACCGCGGAGCTTGCTCAGCAGCAGGACCGTTATGACGACGGGCGCCACGTTGATGGCGAAGATCCAGCGCCACGAGACGGCCTGGACCAGGGCGCCGCCCCCGAGCGGCCCGATCACCGTGGCCACGCCGGTCAAGGCGGTCCAGCTCCCGATCGCCTTCGCGCGCTCGTGCTGGTCCGGGAACGTGTCCATGAGCAGAGCCAGCGTGCTCGGGACGAGCAGCGCGCCGGCGGCGCCCTGGGCGGCGCGCGCGCCGATCAAGAACCCGGCGCTGGGGGCCACCGCGCAGAGCAACGAGAACATGCCAAAGCCAATGAGGCCGGCCCGGAAGACGCGCAGGCGGCCCAGCAGATCGCCCAGCGACCCGCCGATCAGGAGCAGCGATGAGAGCGTGAGCAGGTACGCCTCGACGACCCACTGCTGGGCCGCCAAGCCACCGCCAAGGCCGGCGCGGATCGCCGGGAGGGCCACGTTGACGATCGTGCCGTCGAGGAAAACGATTCCGGATCCGAGGATGCTCGCGATCAGGGCGATTCGCTGGTTGGTCGGGTCCGGGGGGGTGGCGGGGGGTCCGGCGGGTCCGGCGGCCGAGGTTGCCCGCCCGCGCCGGAACGGGAAGAACGTTCCTTTCAAGGCCGTGAGTTCACCGAGCCGAGCTTGGGATTTCCCGAGACGCCGGAGCCGGCCATCAGTTCACGCCCTCGGCGAACAGCGTGTTCGGCTCATAGCCGCTGAAGCGAACGCTGCTCGCGAACGGCTGGCTCTCGTCGACGACCACGCAGTAGGTCCGCGCGTGGGCCTGACTGACGACGCACGCGCGGTAGATGCGGCCCGGCTGGATCGCGAACGTGCTGACGTAGGCCACATCGCGCCGGAACTCGGCCGGCGCGCGGTCGCCGATCCATGCCTGTGCCCTGACGATCGCGTCCCGCTGCGCGGACCGGTCGCTCATCACGGTTTCGTGGTGGACGAGGCCCACCGTTAGGAGGACCAGGCTGATCGCGGCGATTGCCGCGGTCCCGCCGTAGTCGCGGGCCACTATCACCGGGAGGTCGCTGCGCTTGCGGCGGAGCAGGGTGCTCAGCGGGCGGCTCAGCAGGATCACCGCGATCACGTTCAGGACCAGGGCGATGACGGCCGCTCCGGCCAATGACTCCGCGTCCCCGGCCGGGGGAAGCGCGTGCCCGAGCACGGCGTCCGCCGCCGTCGCCGCGATGAAGGTCGGCCAAAGCCAGGCGCCGCGCCGGCGCCACCGCATGCGGCCGAGCCAGGCAGCGTCCATTGCAGGTAAGGCTAATGGTCTGGGACTGTGCTTCTTCGCCGAGCCCGTGGAGTAAGCTCGACAGCGCCCGATCGAGGGGCCGGAGCGGAGACCCCGGACCGGCCCGAGAAGCGGTTCCGGACGGAGATCCCGATCCGGCCCACGGATGAAAGGCAACTGAATAGATGGCGACCCATATCGCTGAGGCGGTACGTGACGAGGCTGCCGCGAGCGAGCACCTGACGCTCGAGGACCGAGTCTGGTTGTTGCGCGCGATGCTCATGATGCGGGGCTTGGAGGAGCGCGCGATGTCGCTCTATCGCCAGGGAAAGGTGCCGGGGTCCTTCTACGACGGCCACGGCCAGGAGGCGGTATCGGCAGGCGCGGCGTTCGCGATGGGCCCCGCCGACCGTCTGTGCGTGCTGCACCGGGACCTGGCGGCGCACCTGGTGCGGGGGGTGCCGCCGGCGCGCGTGTTGGCCCAGTACATGGGACGCGCATCCGGAGTGACCGGAGGGAGGGACGGCAACGTCCACTTCGGCGACCGGCACCTGGGGTGCGTCGGGATGGTCTCGATGCTGCCCGACATGATGCTCGTGGCGACCGGGATGGCGATGGCGTTCAAGCTGCGGCGCGAGCAGCGGTGCGCGATGACCTGGTTCGGCGACGGCTCGACCTCCCGGGGCGACTTCCACGAGGCGATGAACTGGGCCGGGGTGCAGAAGCTGCCGGTCGTGTTCGTGCTCGAAAACAACCAGTACGCGTACTCGACGCCACTGGACAAGCAGTTCGCGGTCGATCCGGTCGAGCGGGCGGCGGCGTATGGGTTCGTCGGGGTGACGGTGGACGGCAACGACGTCGAGGCGATGTTCGAGGCGTCTCGGGTCGCGCGGGAGCGCGCTCTGTCGGGAGGCGGACCGACGCTGATCGAGGCGGTCACGATGCGAATGCACGGACACGCCGCCCACGACGACATGAAGTACGTGCCGAAGGAGCAGGTCGAGGAATGGCGCAAGCGCGACCCGATCGACCGGCAGGCTGCGCGATTGTCTTCGCTGGGGGTCGACGTGGACGGGTTGCGCGCTTCGGTGAAGGCCGAGATCGACGACGCCGCCGAGGAGGCGCTCGCCGCGCCGATGCCAGACCCGGGGACCGCGCTGGATGGCGTCTTCTGTGCCGGCGAGGCGGAGCCGCTGGGGGACGGGCACGCGCCGTGGAGCGGGTTCCGTACGGACCCGGACGCGGGCGAGGGTGCGGGCGCCGGCGCGGGCGCGGGCGCGGGTGATGCCTGATGCCGACCCTGACCTACCTCCAGGCGATCTCGGCGGCGCTGCGCGACGAGCTGCGGGCGGACGAGCGGGTGATCGTGATGGGCGAGGACATCGGAGTGTTCGGTGGCGCGTTCAAGGTCACCGACGGCTTCGTGGACGAGTTCGGCGGCGAGCGGGTGATGGACACACCGTTGGCCGAGTCGGCGATCATCGGGTGCGCGATCGGGGCGGCGGTGGTCGGGCTGCGCCCGGTCTGCGAGATGCAGTTCGCCGACTTCATCTCCTGCGGCTTCGACCAGCTCGTGAACGTGGCGGGCAAGATGCACTACCGCCAGGGCCTTGCCGTGCCTCTCGTGGTGAGGCTGCCGTCTGGTGGCGGGTTCTCCGGTGGGCCGTTCCACTCGCAGAACCCGGAGGCGTGGTTCATGCACGCTCCGGGTGTGAAGGTCGTTGCGCCCTCCACGGCCGAGGACGCCAAGGGGCTGCTCCATTCGGCGATCCACGATCCGAATCCCGTGTGCTTCCTCGAGCACAAGCACCTGTACCGCAGGGTGCGCGGGGAGGTTGCGGAAGGGGTGTTCGAGACGCCGTTCACGGCCCGGGTCGCCCGGTCGGGATCGGACATGGTGGTGATCGCCTACGGGGCGATGGTGGGGGTCGCGTTGGAGGCGACGGCTGATCTGGACGGAGCCTCCGTCGAGGTTTTGGATCTGCGGTCCTTGGTGCCGCTGGACGAGGAGGCGATCCTCGATTCGGTGGCGCGGTGCTCGAAGGTGGTGATCGTCGACGAGGCCAACCAGTGCTGCGCCGCGGGGGCGCAGGTCGCGGCCTTGATCGCCGAGAAGGGGTTCGAGTCGCTGGACGGACCGGTCGTCCGGGTCGCCACACCCGACGTCCCGATCCCGTTCTCGCCGCCGCTCGAGCAGGCGGTGCTGCCGAACGTCGAGCGCGTGAGGGAGGCGTGCCTTGAGCTCCTCGAGTACTGAGACGCTGGTCGACGTCACCATGCCCCAGATGGGGGTGTCGGTCGCCGAAGGGACCGTGGTGGCGTGGCGGGTCGGGGTCGGCGATCGGATCGAGGCCGACGACACGATCGCCGAGATCTCCACCGACAAGATCGACACCGACGTGCCGGCGCCCGTTAGCGGCGTGGTCGCAGAAATCGTCGTGCAGGTGGAGGAGACGGTCTCCGTGGGGACTGTGCTGGCGCGGATCGACCCCGGCGGTGGGCCGGCCGGCGGTGGGGCGGCCGGCGGTGGCGCGGCCGGCAGTACCACGACCGACAGCGCGGGCACTCGCGGCGCCACGACCGGCGCCAGCACGGCCCCGGCGCCCTCGTCCAACGGCGCCGGCGCCGCTCGGCAGGCTGAAGGCGGGCCCGCGCCGGCGGTCGCCACACGGCGCTACTCGCCCGTGGTCCAGCGGATTGCGGCCGAGCACGACATCGACCTATCCACGATCGAGGGCACGGGGCGCGGGGGCCGGGTGCGCAAGCAGGATGTGCTTGCCGCGATCTCCGAGGCCGCGCCGGCGGAGGAGCCGCCGCTGCACATCGAGAGCCCGTACCGGCCCGAGCCCGCCCCGCCCGCTCCGAAGCCCGGAGCGCGCCCCGCCTCCGCGCCGGCCGCTCGCACGCCCGCTACCCCCGAGCAGGCACCGGCGCCCGGGCGCGCGCCGGCGCCGGCCGGCATGGCGGACGGTCAGCTTTCGCGGATGCGCCGCCAGATCGGCGAGCACATGAAGCGCTCGCTCGAGACTGCGGCGCACTGCACCACGTGGATCGAGGTCGACATGAGTCGCGTGGAGGCCGCTCGGGCGCGGCTCGGCGTGACCGCGCTGGCGTTCGTGGCGCGCGCGTGCATCGATGCCCTCCGCGAGCACCCGGCGTTGAACGCGTGGCTCGAGGGCGAGCGGTACACCCGCCACAGCGCCGTCAATCTGGGAATCGCGGTGTCGCTGGGCGACGACGGTTTGATCGTGCCCGTGATCCGCGACGCGCACGAACTGTCGCCGGAGGGGCTGGCGGCGCGGATCAAGGACCTGGCGCGCCGGGCGCGCGGGCGCGAGCTGACCCCCGACGACGTCCGCGACGGCACGTTCACGATCACCAACCCGGGCCAGTACGGCTCGATCATGGCCACGCCGATCATCAACCAGCCGCAGGTCGCCATCCTGGACTTCGAGGCGACGATCAAGCGGCCGGTCGTGCTCACCGACGCCGATGGCAACGACTCGATCGCGATCCGGCCGATGACGATCCTCGGCCTGAGCTGGGATCACCGGGCGCTTGACGGCGCGCTCGCCGCCCAGTTCCTCGCCGCGGTCAAGCGGAACCTGGAGGCGGCGCGGTAATGCGACCCGAGCTGTGGGTTTGCCATCTCGGCACGGTCGAGTACAAGACGGCGTTCGCGCTCCAACGGCGCCTGTGTGCCGCCAGGCAGCGAGACGAGGTTCCGGATGTGCTGCTGACCCTTCAGCACTGGCCCGTCTACACGCGTGGGCGCCGGGCCGCGCCCGGGGAGCTGCCGCTGGGCGAGGACTGGTACCGGATGCAAGGGATCGACATCGTCGAGACCGACCGCGGCGGCAAGGTCACCTATCACGGCCCCGGGCAGCTCGTCGGCTACCCGATCGTCCGCATCGGCGACGTGGTCTCGTATGTCGCGTCGCTCGAGAGCGCGCTCGTGGCCGCACTATCCGAGGTCGGGGTCGCGGCCCGCGGGCGCTCCGAGGAGGGCCGGGAGTTCACCGGTGTCTGGGTCGAGGACCGGAAGATCGCCTCGATCGGCGTCCACGTCTCCGGCGGCGTGACGACCCACGGGTTCGCGGTCAACGTCGAGAACGACCTGGAGCCGTTCTCGTGGATCGTCCCGTGCGGCCTCGATGGCGTGCGGATGACCTCGATCGTCAACGAGACCCACTCCGCCGACCTGAAGTGCTTCCGCCGGCGGGCGGCGTGGAAAGTGGCCGAGGCGCTGGGACGCCGCCAGCGCCTGGTGAGCCGGCCCCGCCTGGAGGCGCTTGCGCCAGCAGCGCCGCCACCGTCGCGCGAAGCTCGGCCGGTCGGAGTTTGATCTGCTTGCTGGTGGTGCGCACGACGCGCCAGCCCGCGACCATGGCCCGCTGATCGCGCCGGCGGTCGCTCTCAAAGCTCTGCCGGGTCCGGTGGAACCTCCAGCCATCGACCTCGACGATCAGCCGCTGCGCCCGCCACAGGAAGTCGGGCCTGATCATCGGTCCACCGTCGCCGAGGTCGAGCCATTTGCCGACCTCGGGCGCCGGCAGGTCGACTGCCCGGCTCAGCCGAAGCATCGCCTCCTCGAGCTCGCTCTCGGTCACGGTCGTGCCGATGTAGTGCTCGGCCAGGATGGCCTTCACGACCCCCGCGCCCCGACGCGTCGGATTGCGCGCGAGCTGGTCGTCGATCGCCCGCTGGTCGTAGCGCTCAAGGATCTCGGCCTGGTCGAACGCCCGCTCCGCCTGCCGTCGGTCGACGACTTCGGACAGGTCGAACAGCGTCCGCGCCACCGACGTGCACGGGATGCCGTCGACGACGATCGCGTCGCACGCCGCGAGGACGACCGAGCGGTGCAGGATCACGCCGGCCGGGGCTCTGCGCCCGCTGCGTGTGGGGACCGTCACCTCGATCTTCCACCATCCGCTCCTTCGAAGCCCCAGCAAGGCCCCCGCCGAGCGATGCGAGAGGACGGCGCCTGCGCCGCAGGCCAGGACAGCCGCCATGTAGCGGCCCTTCTGGGTGAGCAGCGACTTCGGAACGAGGGCATAGACCGCGCGGTGGATGCGGTGGAGGCGCTTGTCGCCGGCGCGCTTGCGAACCGCGCCACTGGTGAGGCCGACCTCCCGAAGCTGATCGAGGCCGAGCACCGCCTGCTGTCGCTCGGCGATCGCCAGAATCCGCGCGTCGACGGAAGCCGTGGCGCGAAACGTCCCCATATTTCCCGCTTTGCGCCCACCCTCCGCCATCCCCCGACTCTCCCAGCCAAAAAGTGACACGTGGGCAACGCCGTGACACAACTCTGCGCACCGGTACCCTTGAATTCGTGACGGAACGGCAGCACGTGACCCGCTCCCGCGCCAATCCAGGCGGAATCGCCGACGTGCTCACGGTCCTCGGCCCGGAGACCCTCCCGCTCAAGTCACGCAAGCCGCCCTGGTTCAAGGTCCCCGCCCCCGGCAGCCGGAAGTACCGTGAGCTGCACGGCCTGATCAAGGCGGAGAACCTCCACACCGTCTGCCAGGAGGCGGCGTGCCCCAACATCGGCGAGTGCTGGACGCGCGGAACCGCCACGTTCATGATCCTCGGCGACACCTGCACGCGACGATGCGGCTTCTGCAACGTGAAAACGGGCAAGCCGACGTGGAACGACCCGCTCGAGCCGGCGCGAGTGGCACGGTCGGTGGCGCGGATGGGCCTCAACCACGCTGTGATCACAAGCGTCGACCGCGACGACCTCCCCGACTACGGCGCCTCGGCGTTCGTCGGCGTCATCCGGCAGATCAGGCGGCAGGCGCCCGGCTGCAAGGTCGAGGTCCTCACCCCCGACTTCCGCGGCGAGGAGATGCCGCTGGCGAAGGTCATCGCCGAGCGCCCCGACGTGTTCAACCACAACGTCGAGGTCGTCCCTCGCCTCTATCCGGTCGCGCGCCGCGGCTCCACATTCGAGCGCTCCTGCCGCGTCCTGGCCAACGCCAAGGAGATGGGCGGCAACGAGATCACCACCAAGTCGGGCCTGATGGTGGGGCTCGGCGAGACGCACGACGAGCTCATCGAGACGTTCGGCATCCTCCGCCAAAGCCACGTTGAGGTGCTCACCGTCGGCCAGTACCTCCGGCCGACCGAGCGCCACCTCCCCGTCGTCCGCTACTGGCACCCCGACGAGTTCAAGCAACTCGAGCAGGCCGCCCACGAGCTCGGATTCGAGCACGTTGCCGCGGGGCCGCTGGTCAGAAGCTCCTACCACGCCGACGAGCACGTGCCGGCGCGCGCGGGTATGAAGGCATGAAGCCATGAAGCGGCGCACGCTCATCGTCCTCCTGATCATCGCCGGATTGGCATTGGTCGCGGCGCCGGCGGCCCTGGCCGCCGCCGGCGGCGGCTCGGGCGGATTCGGCGGAGGCGGCGGTGGAGGCGGAGGCGGTGGCCGTGGCGCCGGCATCTACATCCTGATCCAGATCCTGATCAGGGTGGCGGTCCTGGGCCACGGCCTCGGGGCGCTCGTCCTGCTCGGGCTGGTGATCGCATGGGTCATCTTCGCTCGCGTGATGCCCGCCGCAAGGGCGCGTCACGAAGACGGCGCCGGACCGAGAGCCCGCCGGCGCACCGCGCAGCGCCAGCGCCGGGTAGAGCTGGCGGCGGCCGAGGCATCCGAGGAGGACCCGGACTTTGCGCCCGACGTGGTCAAGCCCGCCGCGGCGGACCTGTTCATGGCGATCCAGCGGGCGTGGGACAACGCCGATCGAGCGAGCCTGCACCGGCTGGTGGCGCCCGAGCTGCTCGTCGAATGGGAGCGGCGCCTGGACGACTTCGACGCGCGCGGGTGGCGCAACCGGGTCAAGCCGCTCGGCCAGCCGCGGATCGAGTACGTGGGGCTAGTCCACCGGGGTGGCGTGAGCGACAGCGTCACGGTCCGGGTCGAGGCCAAGCTCCAGGACTACGTGGTCGACCGCGCCGGCTACCAGATCACCCGCCGGGGCCATCTCAGCGAGACGACCCGGATCCGCGAGTTCTGGACCCTGACCAAGCGCGACGGCAAATGGATCCTCGCCTCGATCGAGCAGGGCGCCGAGGGTGCGCACACGCTCGAGGAGGAGATCGTCGCCACCCCGTGGTCGGATGAGCGCACGCTCAAGGACGAGGCGGTCGTTGAGCAGGCGGTGGCGGACGCCATCCCCGCGTCGACCAACATCGCCGAGCTGACCAGCATCGACTTCGAGGGCGACGCGCATGCGCAGGCCCTCGACCTCAGCCTGGCCGACGGCCGCTTCGCGCCCGACGTGCTGGAGGTCGCCGTTCGGCGGGCCACCCATGCGTGGGCCGCGGCCGTCGACGGCGACGACGCCCAGCTACGGGAGATCGCCGACCCGCTGGCCGTCCGCGAGCTGCTGCACCCCGGCGACCCGACCGAGAGGACCCGCCTGGTGGTGCGCGGTCCGCAGGTCAACCGGATCCGCATCACACACCTGGATACGAGCTCGTCGCTGCCGACGATGACGGTCGAGGTCGACCTCACCGGCCGGCGCTACATCGAGAACCGCTCCACGACCGCCGTGCTCGCGGGCAGCCGGCGGCGGCCGTCGGGCTTCACGGAGCGGTGGACGTTCGCGCTCAACGGCGACTCCAAGCAGCCGTGGCGTATCGTCGCGGTCGACGCGCCGGTCGGGTTGGTCTAGGGCGCGCCGCGGCGCCCTGATCGATGATCCCGCTCAAGGACAACATCCCGACCGACCGGTTCCCGTTGGTCACGGTGGCGCTGATCCTGGCCAACGTGGTCGTGTACCTGCTGGCCATCCGCCACGGGGGGTCGATCATTAGCGGCCCGACGACGCCCGAGGTGTTCAAGTACGGCGCGATCCCCGCCGCCCTGACGCACTACGGCGCGCACTGCGCGGCGGTGGTGCGGGTCGGCGCGACCACGCCGACGGTTGTGTGCAACACGGCGCTGCTGGCCGCGAACCACATCCCGCCCGCGAACCCCCTCCCCCCCTGGCAGACGGTCTTCACCGCCATGTTCATGCACGCCTCGATACTCCACATCGGGGGCAACATGCTCTTCCTGTGGATCTTCGGCAACAACGTCGAGGACTCGATGGGACCGGTCAAGTACCTGGCCTTCTACATCCTGGGCGGGCTCGCGGCGCTGGCGCTCCAGGTGGCGGTCGGGCCCCATTCGGCCGTCCCGACACTGGGCGCCTCGGGAGCGATCGCGGCCGTGCTCGCCGGCTACATCCTCCTTTATCCCCGCGCCCGGGTTCTCACGCTCATCTTCATCATCCTGTTCTTCACGGTGATCGAGCTGCCGGCGTTCGTGATGCTGGGCATCTGGTTCATCCAGCAGGCGGTGTTCGGGGCGGCCAACCTGACCAACCCCACCGGCGGGGGCGGCGGGGTGGCGTACTTCGCCCACGTCGGCGGATTCGCGTTCGGCCTGCTCACGATCAAGCTGCTGGCCACAAAGCGCAAGTCGGTCCCCCCGTCGCGTTACCCCGTGTACTAGTGCGCATCCCGGTCCTGATCGCGCTCGTGTTCACGATCGCGCTCGCTGTAGCCACCGTCGCCGACTTCGTCCGCAACGGAGTCACGGGACTCGGCGTGGTCTCGGCGGCGATCGTGGTTCTATTCGGGCTCGCAGTCGTGGGAATGATCCGCCAGCCCCCGCGAGGGTGACCCGCTCCGTCCTCCTCGAGCCGACGTACTCCCGGCGCCGGCGGCCCCGGCGCCGGCGGCCCCCGCCCCGGCGCCGCCGCGGCCACGTCGCTGCCCTGGCCATCGCGGCGATCGTCCTCGGCGCGGTCGCGTTGCTCGCGTTCCCGCCTCAACGAGCCGCCGGGCCGACACGAGTAAAGGTCCGTCCCCTCCCCCGCCACCACGCCGCTCCGCCGCCGCCGCTCTCCACCTACGCCACCCAGCTCGCCCCATCCCGGGAGCAGGTCGCGTTCGGTCCCCGCCTCCCCCTGCGCAGCGGCCTGCTGTTCGACGTGCAAACCGGCAGCATCCTGTGGGAGCGCAATCCCTCCGAGCTCCTCCCGGTCGCCAGCCTGACGAAGATGATGACCGCGCTCGTGGCGGCGGCGTACACGCGCCCGAACGCCTCCGCGCTGATCACGCCGGACGCCCTCCACTACCAGGGCTCCGGCGTCGGCCTGCTCCCGCTGGGCAAGCGGGTCCCGGTGCAGGACCTGCTCTACGGGCTGCTCCTCCCCTCGGGCAACGACGCAGCGATCGCGCTGGCCGACCACGTCGCCGGCTCTCAACGCCGCTTCGTCGCGATGATGAACGCCCGGGCGAGGCAGCTGGGCCTGCGCTGCTCGCACTTCGACAACGTCTCCGGGATCGTCGACCAGGGCAACTACTCGTGCGCGAGCGACCTGGCGACGATCGCCCACGCGATCCTGCTCGAGCCGCGCCTGGCGGCGATCGTGGCCAGCCGCAGCGCGGTCCTGCCCTTTCCGATCAAGGGCGGAAAGCTCTACCTGTACAACAACAACCCGCTGGTGCTGGCGCGCTACCCCGGAATCGACGGGGTCAAGACCGGCTACACCCAGGCCGCCGGCCAGTGCCTGGTAGCGACTGCCCGGCGAGGCAACCGGTGGCTGGGCGTGGTGCTGCTTCGCTCAGGCAACACCGCGGACCAGGCCCAGGCCCTGTTCAATGCCGGCTTCGGCAAAGCTGCTTAAGCGCGTCACCCGACATACCCAAACCTTGCGTCAATCAGCGCACCGCGATTCAATCGCAACCAACAGGGAAACAAACAGAGCCACCTGGGCCCGCCGCCGGACCCGAGCAACGTGAATTCACAACCAGGAGAGGCCAGATGTCCCCCGTCAACTATCAAACGATCAAGCTGAGCAAGGGCAAGCACACATCGGCTGAGGATGGGGCCTGCGTGATGGAGCTCGCCTCAATGCTCGCGGGCGAGCAGTTCAGCGACCACCCCGCCTCGGTCTGCCCTGTGATCGGATCGTTCCTGCGGGCGTACAACGACTCGGTGGACGACTCCCGGCGCCAGGACCTCTATGCGTATGCCTCGCGCGTGGTTGGGACGCGCGCCTCGGGTGAGGTCCAGCGCGCCCGTGCGGAGCGGCTGCTGGAGTGGGCCGCCCAGCTGCGCCAGCGCCGGTGGACCCGGGTGCTCCTGCCGCCGCGGCTGCGTGGCATCGGCCTGCATCGCCAGCCCCCGCTCGACGCGGTCGGAACGCATGCCGTCCATGCGATCCCGCGCCACAACGATCAGACCCACGCCGAGGCCATGGCGCTGGTGGACGAGCTGCTGTCAATCATCGACGCTCCGGAGTCCGTCGCCCCGGAGCGCCCGCCCGTACTCGCTTAGGAAGGCCGGTTCCGCGCGGCATCGGGCCGCGGGGGCCGCATCGTGCCGCGCGGCCGCATCGTGCCGCGCGGCCGCATCGTGCCGCGCGGGCCGCATCGTGCCGCGCGGGTCTCGTCCTATCGCGTCGGAATCTCTTCCGAGACGACCAGGATCGCGCCCTCGCCCGTGGTGTACGCCTCCTCGCCGTGCTGGACGATGTCCATCCCGACCGCCTCCTCGTACTCGGTCACCCGTAGCGGCATGACCAGGCCGATCACGCGCAGGATCACGTAGGTCATCGTGAACGCGTAGGCCGGCCCAACCGCCACCGCGATCGCCTGCCAGGCGAGCTGGCGGGGATGCCCGTAGAGCAGCCCGTTGGACACGCCGTTCCACACGTGCTGGGCGAAGAAGCCGATGAACAGGATCCCGGTGAGGCCGGCCAGACCGTGGGCGGCGAGCACGTCGAGGGTCTCGTCGAGCCGGGTGCGGGGGCGCAGCACGATCAGCGCGTAGCTCGGCAGCGCGGCCAGCGCGCCCAGCAGCATGGCCCAGGTCGGGCTGATGAAGCCCGCCGCCGGCGTGATCCCGACGCAGCCCACGATGATCGCGGTGGCGGCGCCGATCGCGGTGACACGGCGGTCGCGCAGCAGGTCGATCAGGAACCACACGACGAGCGTGCAGGCCGGCGTGAGCAGCGTATTGGTGAAGGCCAGCACCGACGGGTGACCGGTCGAGTAGCCGCTTCCCCCGTTGAAGCCGAACCAGCCGAACCACAGCAGGCCGGCGCCGAGCAGCGCGTACACGGCGTTGTGGGGGAGTAGGGCCTGACGCCCATAGTCCCGGCGCGCGCCGACCACGGTGGCCGCCGCGAAGGCGGAGA
Source organism: uncultured Solirubrobacterales bacterium (assembly GCA_963818675.1). Classification (GTDB taxonomy): domain Bacteria; phylum Actinomycetota; class Thermoleophilia; order Solirubrobacterales; family Solirubrobacteraceae; genus Palsa-465. Next base: position 1,985,831 of record CAWFTE010000002.1, on the reverse strand, counting down.
AGCCGGAGGCCATCTCCACCGGGACGCCGCCGGCGAAGTCGAGCGTGCCGTGGTGCTGGAGCCAGCCACCGCCCCACACCCAGTGGGCGAGCACCGCGTACACGAGCACCGACCACAGGACCATGAAGACCAGGAACGGGCCGAAGCGCATCCGCTCCACCACCGCGCCCGAGACGAGCGCGGCGGTGATGATGCAGAACGTGGCCTCGAAGGCCATGAACAGCAACTGGGGGATGGCGGTGCCGGCGCGCGGGGCAAAGCCGACGCCGTGCAGCGCGACGAATCCCAGCCCGCCGATGAAGCCGTTCCCGCGATTGAAGGCCAGCGAGTAGCCGATCAGCGCCCAGGCCACGGTTACCACGCCGAGCGCGCCGATGCTCATCATGAACGTGTTCAGCGTGTTCTTGGAGCGGACCAACCCCGCATAGAAGAGGCCCAGCGCCGGCGTCATCATCAGCACAAGCGCCGTCGCGACGAGCATCCACGCGGTATCGCCCGCGCTTATCCCGGCGGCCATCAGGCGTCGACCGGAGTGACCGCGCCGTGGTCGGTCTCACCGGAGCGGATCCGGAGCGCTCGCTCCAGCGGGACCACGAAGATCTTGCCGTCGCCCACGTTCCCGGTGCGGGCGCCCTCGCAGATCGCCTCGATCGTCGGCTCCACGAACTCGTCCGACACGGCGATCTCGAAGCGCACCTTCTCGGAGAGCTCCATCTTGACCCGGGTCCCGCGGTACGTCTCGACGCGGTCGAGCTCTCCCCCGTGGCCTTGGACGCGGCTGAGCGACAGCCCGCGCACCTCGGCCCGATACAGCGCCTCCAGCACGTCGTTCGTCCGCTCTGGCCGGACGATCCCGATCACCAGTTTCACCTCTCAGAGCTCCTTCCGTGCCCGCCGAAGCCGTGGAGGGTACACAGCCGGGCATGGATGACCCGCTGAGACAGTTCGCGCTGTGGTTCGAGCAGGCGCCCGGACCCGCGCCCGAGGCGGTGGCAGTGGCCACCGCCACCCCCGACGGCGCACCCTCGGTGCGGATGGTCCTGATGAAGGGCTTCGACGAGCGGGGGTTCGTGTTCTACACCAACTACGAGAGCCGCAAGGGGCGCGAGCTCGCCGCCAACCCGCGGGCGGCGCTGCTGTTTCACTGGCCCGGCCGCCAGGTGCGAATCGAGGGGCCGGTGGAACGGACATCCCGGAAGGAGTCGATCGCCTACGCGCACTCACGTCCGCGCGGGAGCCAGCTGAGCGCGCTCGCCTCGCCTCAGAGCCGGCCGATCCCCGATCGCGCGATGCTCGAGCGCCGAGTGGCCGAGCTCGCCGGGGAGCATCCGGGCGAGCTACCGGTGCATCCGAGCTGGGGCGGGTTCCGGGTCGTACCCGAGAGCTATGAGTTCTGGGAGCACGGACCGGACCGCCTGCACGACCGCCTCAGCTACACACGCGACGGCGACGGGTGGCGGATCGAGCGCCTTGCGCCCTAGGACGGGATCCAGTCCTCGGTCGAGCGCCTGGCGCCCTAGGAGGGGATCCAGTCCTCGGTCAGGGTGAGCCAGAAGGCGAGCCCGGCGAACTCGCGATAGCGGCGGAACGCCCGCTCGATCCCCTTGTCGGTGATCCGGGCGCGGCCGCTCACGCGCCGGTACTTGGGCCGGGTCCAGGAGTCGAGGATCAGCCTCCGGTAGCGCCCGAGCAGCATCATCATGTGCGCCATCGCGTACGGGCCCACACCCGCCAGGCCGAGCAGCGCCTCGGCCACCTCCTCGTCCGAGCGCTCCGGGTCGAGCAGCGCCTCGAGGTCGACCTGCCCCTCGGCCACGTCGGTGGCGAGGGTGCGCAGGTACGGCCCGCGGTAGCCGGCGCGGGCCACGTCGCGGTAGAAGGCATCGCTGGCGGCGGCCATCTGCTCGGGCCCCGGGAAGGCCCGGCGCTCGACCGTGTCGGCGGCGGGCGCGCCGAGCTCGCGCACGATCGCGCTGACCATCCGCACGGTCCCCGACCAGGCGCAGTTCGTGGTGCAGATCGTCTTGACCACGTCCTCGAACACGGTGGGGCTGCGGAGCATCCGTCCGGCGCCGGCGGTCGCCCAGGCGAGCGCCGGATCCGCGGCGGCCTGCTCGTAGAACGGGCTCAGGTCCTGGTCGAGGGCCAGCATCCGCCGGACCTGCCGCTCGATCTCCGGGTCGCCCACTGAGATGCGGGCGAATCCGGGCTCGCCCGGCTCGACCGCGACCACCCGAGCGCCAACGCCCGTCGGCAGGACCGTCTCCAGGCGCGAGCCGTCCTCGGCGATCCGGTTGGGCGGGAGCTCCGCGACGCCGTGGGAGAGCAGGGTCCGCGCGAAGTCGACGGGCTCGCCGCCGGCTCCGCGCAGCTCGATCAACCGGCGAGCACCCGCAGCCGCGCTGCCTGAAGGGTGTTCTGCATGAGGCACGCGATCGTCATCGGGCCGACCCCGCCCGGCACGGGCGTGATCGCATCGGCGACCTCCTTGACCGCGTCGAAGTCGACGTCTCCGTGCAACCCGTCCTCGGCACGGTTCATGCCCACGTCGATCACCGTGGCGCCCGGCTTGACCCAGTCGGCCTTGACCATCCGGTCGCGTCCGACCGCGGCGATCAGCACGTCGGCGGTGCGACAGATCGAGGGCAGGTCGCGGGTGCGTGAGTGGCAGGTGGTGACCGTGGCGTTGGCCTCCAGGAGCAGCTGCGCCATCGGCTTGCCGAACAGGTTCGAGCGTCCGATCACCACCGCGTGCGCACCGGTCAGCTCGACCCCCTCGAGCAGGATCATCACGCCGAGCGGGGTGCAGGGGCGCAGCCCCGGCAGGCCCACCGTCAGCCGCCCCGCGTTGAACACCGTCAGCCCGTCCACATCCTTGTCCGCGTCGATCCGGTTGGTGATCACGGCGCCGTTCAGATGGGCCGGCACCGGGAGCTGGCAGAGGATCCCGCTCACCGCCGGATCGGCGTTCAGGGAGTCGATCAGCTCGAGCACCTCCGGGTGACTGACCGACGCTGGCAGCGGATGGTGGAAGCTCTCGATTCCCAGCTCGCCGGAGGTGCGGCGCTTCGACGCCACATAGATCTCGGACGCGGGATCGTCCCCGATCAGGACCGTGGCCAGGCCGGGTGGCGATCCGTGATCGGCGGTGAACGCCGCGACGTCGCGCGCGACCTGCTCGCGCAGAGTGCCCGCCACCGCCTTCCCGTCGATGATCCGGGCGGCCATGGGTCAGCCCAGAGGGATCGGGTCGTGCTCGAACTGGGTCATCCGCTGTAGATCATCCACCCGGGCCCGGATCTCATCGGCTGCGAGCCGGTAGACGCGCTCGGTTCCGAACTCCTCGACGTTGTACGAGGCCAGCGCGGTGCCGTACGCCATGGCCTGGCGCAGGACGTGCGCGGTCCCCGGCTCGTCGATCGACCACCCCGAGGCGGCATCCCCCGACGACCCGTTCGACGCGCCGGCGCCCAGCTCCCCCAGAACCCGCGCCACATGGCCCACGAAGCCCCCCGCGAACGTATCACCGGCCCCCGTCGGATCGACCACGGTCTCCAGCGGATACGCCGGCAGGGCGAAGAACTGCTCGCGGGTGATCAGCGAGGCTCCGTACTCGCCGTGCTTGGCCACGACGATCGTGGGGCCGAGGTCGAGCACCTCGCGGGCGGCGCCCATGAGGTTGGGACGATTGGTGAGCTGGCGCAGCTCCGCGTCGTTGAGGATCACGCAGTCGACCCGGCGGATGACCTCGATCAGCGGGTCGCGCGCGATGTCGATCCACAGGTTCATCGAGTCCATCGCGACCAGCCTCGGCCCGTCGCACTGCTCGAGCACGCTCAGCTGGAGCTGGGGCTGGATGTTGGCCAGGAACAGCACATCGCAGGCCCGCGAGGCCACGGACAGCTTCGGCTCGAACTGCTCGAACACGCCCAGCTCGGTGGCCAGCGTCTCGCGCGAATTTAGATCCCAGCCGTATTCGCCTCGCCAGAAGAACGTCCGGCCTCCTCCCACCCGCTCCACATCGGCGACGTCGGTGCCGCGTGTGGCCAGCACGTCGAGGTCTTCGCCGGCGAAGTCCTCGCCCACAGGGCCCACGACGTGCACGGTGTCGAAGAACGAGGCGGCGAGCGCGAAATGAGTCGCCGCCCCTCCGAGCATTCGCTCGCGGGCGCCGAACGGGGTCTTGACCGCGTCGAAGGCGATCGAACCTACGACCGTGATGCTCATGCGGCGAGCGGCTCCGGCTCGCGGTCGCCCAGCCCAGCCGACTCCCGCAGCGCCTCGGCGCGGTCCGTGCGCTCCCAGGTGAACTCCGAGCGCCCGAAATGGCCGTAGGCGGCGGTGCGCTGATAGCCCGGGCGATGCAGGGCGAGCTCCTCGCGGAAGACGCCGGGCCGCAGATCGAAGTGCTCGTCGATCAGGCGGGCGATCGTGGCGCGGCCGATCTTCTCCGTGCCGAACGTCTCAACCGCCACGCTGACCGGGCGCGCGACCCCGATCGCGTAGGCCACCTGGATCTCGGCACGGTCAGCGAGGCCAGCGGCGACCACGTTCTTGGCCACGTAGCGCGCCGCGTAGGCCGCCGAGCGGTCCACCTTCGAGGGGTCCTTGCCGCTGAACGCGCCGCCGCCATGGCGGGCCATCCCACCGTAGGTGTCGACGATGATCTTGCGCCCGGTCAGCCCGCAGTCGCCGACCGGGCCTCCGATCACGAACCGGCCTGTGGGATTGACCAGGAAGCTCGCCCGCAGCCGCTGCTCGTCGAACAGCCCGCGCGGAAGCACCGGCATGACAACCCGCTCCCACAGCTCGTCGGTCAGCAACGGCTCGCATCCCTCCTCGTGCTGGGTCGAGATCAGCAGCTTCTCGATCTCCACAGGGACGCCGTCCCGATAGCGGACCGAGACCTGGGTCTTGCCGTCGGGGCGAAGGTAGGGGATCGCGCCGGCCTTGCGCACGTCGGACAGGCGCTTGGCCAGCCGGTGGGCGAGCGAGATCGGCAGCGGCATCAGCTCGGGGGTCTCGCGCGTGGCGTAGCCGAACATCATCCCCTGGTCACCCGCGCCGGCCATGTCATCCCCGTCCGAGTCGTAGGCTCGATCGACGCCCTGGGCGATGTCCGGCGACTGCTTGTCGATCGCGTTGATTACCGCGCACGAGTCGGCGCTGAAGCCGAGGGCCGGGTCGGTGTAGCCGATCATCCGGATTGTCTCGCGCACGATCTGCTGGATGTCGAGCGAGGCGGTGGTCGAGATCTCGCCCGAGACCACGACCAGGCCGGTGTTGACCAGCGTCTCGCAGGCCACTCGGCCATATGGGTCCTCGCGGAGCACGGCGTCGAGGACGCCGTCGGAGATCTGGTCGGCGATCTTGTCCGGGTGTCCCTCCGTTACGGACTCGGACGTGAACAGGAACTCGTTGTCGGCGTGGGTCATGTGTCGTCTCCTGGGCGCGCAGTGGCGGGAAGACCCGGGCGGGCCCCGGGGAGCGGGAGAGCTTAGCGAGGGCCATATAGTCCACGGCATGCGGACGCAGGTCGGGATCGTGGGGGCCGGACCGGCCGGCCTCACGCTCGCGCTCCTGCTGCAGCGGGCGGGGATCGAATCGGTGGTGCTCGAGAGCCGCGATCGCGAGTATGTCGAGCACCGCACGCGGGCGGGCCTGCTCGAGCACAACACCGTGGAGCTGCTCCACGAGCTGGGCGTGGGCGAGCGCCTGGCGCATGAGGGGCTCGAGCACCACGGGATCCACCTGCGCCACCAGGGCCACACCTACCACGTGCAGATGACCGAGCTGACCGGCAGGCGCCTCACGATCTACGGCCAGCAGGAGGTGGTCAAGGACGAGATCGCGGCCTGGCTGGAGCGCGGCGGGGAGCTGCGGTTCGAGGTCTCCGACGTCGAGCTGCACGACTTCGAGTCCGAGCGGCCGCGGATCACGTTCGAGCACGGCGGCGAGCGGCATGAGCTGGAGTGCGACGTGATCGCGGGGTGCGACGGGTTCCACGGGGTGTCCCGGGCCTCGATCCCGGACGGCGTGCTGACTGAGTACGACTACCTGTATCCCTTCAGTTGGCTGGGGATCCTGGCCGAGGCGGCGCCGGCCACCGACGAGCTGATCTACTGCTGGCACGAGCGCGGCTTCTCGCTCTACACAATGCGCTCCTCGCGGATCAGCCGGCTGTACATCCAGGTCCCGAACGACGAGCGGATCGAGGAGTGGCCGGACGAGCGGATCTGGGAGGAGCTCCAGATCCGCCAGGCCACCGAAGGGTGGCGGGTCAACGAGGGCACCATCCTCGAGAAGGGGATCACGCCGATGCGCAGCTACGTGGCCGAGCCGCTTCGCTACCACCGGCTGTTCCTGGCCGGCGACTCCGCCCACATCGTCCCGCCGACCGGCGCCAAGGGCCTCAACCTGGCCGTCAACGACGTGCGCCTGCTGGCGGCGGCGCTCGAGAGCTGGTACCGGGGCGGCTCCTCCGACGAACTCGACGGCTACTCCAAGCGCGCCCTGCGGCGGGTGTGGCGCGCCCAGGACTTCTCCAACTACATGACCCGTCTGCTGCACAACCTCGGCGAAGGCGAGTTCCAGCAGCGCCTCCAGCTGGCGCGGCTCGACTACATCGAGCGCTCCGAGGCGGCGGCACACAGCCTGGCCGAGAACTACGTGGGGTTGCCCGCGGAAGCGGACTTCTAGCAGTGCTCAGCCGAGGCCGCGGTCGCGGATCTCGCGCTTCGCGGCCTCGGTCTTCTCGAGCGCGTCGAGGTCCATGGCCGCCAGCACAGCCGGCGCCTTGGTGAACTGGATCTCGCGGTAGTCGACTATCTGAACGCGGTTCCCCCAGGGGTCGTGGAAGTCGAGCGAGCCGGAGCGCTGGACCTCGACGCCCGCGTCGATCAGCGCCGCCCGGACCGCCTCCTTGTCGTCGACGACCAGGCCGAAGTGGCGGTGCTCGTCCGGGCGCTGGGTGCGATCGGCGGATAGCGCGATGAACTGGTCGCCCATGTCGACGAACGCCATCCGGTTGCCCGCCCGGCCGCGCAGCGAGAACTCGAAGAACCGCCCGTAGAACTCGAGCGCCTCGTCGATGTCCCCCACCTCGAGGGCGACGTGGTTGATGCCGACCAGCCGCGCCATCAGCCGGGGAGGACCAGCGCCGAGGGGTGGGTAGCGTCGCGGAGGATCTCGACGTCGACCGGCTCAAGACGGCTGTCGGTGACCGGGTCCTCGCCGGTGCCGGGGTTGCGGGCGTACCGGGGGTGCGCACCCGAGGATACCTGGAGGCGGATGCGGTGCCCGCGTGCGAACCGGTGCGCGGTCGGCCACAGCTCGAAGGCCACCCGCCAGGCCCCGTCGCTCGACTGCTCGAAGAGCTCGGGATCGACCCGCTGGAGCCCGTCGCACACGTTGTGTGACACCCCTTCGGTGTCGACGTCGCAGACCCGCGCGAACAGGTCGAAGTGCGGCGAGCTGGTGCGCGCCCACAGCTCGACGCTGACGGGCCCGATCACCTCGCGCGCCTGCGCCAGAGGCTCGCCGGTGTAGACGAGGACGTCCGCGCGCGACTCCAAGAGCGCATTGTCGACCACGGCCGAGCGCGCCAGCAGCACCGGACCCCCGAGCGACGGGGTGGGGTCGGCCGGGTCGTAGCGGTAGCGGTCGCCCGGCGGCGCGGCTTCTCCCGCTGGCTCGGCCTCGACGAGTCGCCCGCCGGCCGCGAGCCACAGCCGGCGGCGCTCCATCCCGGGCGGCGGCCAGGTGGGCAGGCTGCGCCACCCGCCCCGCGGCTTATCGCCCGTCACGAACACGCGCACCGGGTCGGGCCGGAGCATCCGCTCGTCGCCCAGCAGGTGCGCGCGCAGCCAGCCCAGGCCGTCCTGCAGGCTCGCGGCCATCAGGCCCGGCGCGGTGTGCGTCCATGGCCCGATGATGAGCTGCGTCCGGCGGCCTGCCGCGGCGAGGACGCGGTAGTCCTCGAGCATCCAGGGCAGCAAGATGTCGTACCACCCGCCGATCAGCTGCACCGGCGCCTCCACCCGCTCCACGTCGGCGGCGAAGTCGCGGGTGGTCCAGTAGTCGTCCTCGCGGGAGTACTTGCCCAGGCCGGCGCGATACCAGCCGACCCGCCCCCCGGTGGCGCGCTCGTCGAGGTCGTGCAGGGGCAGCTCCGAGAGGACCTGGGGCAGCCGGCGCAGGCGCCGGGCGATCGTCACCGGTGCCAGCCGGCTCTCCTGCGCGGCCACGAGCACCATCCACGAGGTACTCGTCTCGAGCGACATGCTGCCGCCCGCGAAGGTCTCGCCGTGGAACTGCGAGGCGCTGACCTGGATGGCGAGCGCGCTCACATGCTCGCGCGCCTCCGGCGCCACCGCCCACTGCACGAGCCCGAGGTAGCTCGGCCCGAACATCCCGATCGGTCCCGAGTGCCACGGTTGGGTCTTGAGCCAGCCCAGGCTGGCCACTCCGTCGGGCCGCTCGTCGAACGGAGTGAACTCACCGCCGGATCCGAACGTCCCGCGGACGCTCTGGATCACCACCTGAAAGCCCCGCTCGGCCAGCAGCCTCCCGAACATCAGCCCGACGAACTGGCGCCGGCCGTAGGGAGAGCGGATCAGGATCGTCGGCTGCGGATGGTCGAGGCCCGAGCGCGCCACCCACCGATCAGCCAGCAGCAGGACACCGTCCTCCATCTCCGCCCGCAGGTCGCGCTCGCACACCACGTCGTGCGTCTCCGCGCGCCACATGCGCATCCGGCGGGCCACGATCTCGCTCGCGACGCTCACCCGCGCGCCCCGGCGAGCTCCGGGTGGGGCTGGCGCGCGAGGTCGCGCGCGAGCCGCTGGACGAGATCGGCCAGCTCCGGGTGCAGGTCGGGGTCCCAGTGCTCGCACATTCGCGCCAGGGTGGCACGGCGCTCGGCGATCAGTCGCTCGGCTACCTCGTGCCCCGCCGGCGAGACCTCGCGCACGCCCGCGCCATCGGTCAGCAGGCCACGGGCCTCCAGCTCGCCGAGGGCAGCCTGGGCGGCCGAGAGCCGGACGTCGAAGCTCTGGGACAGCAGCTCGATGTCCGCCGCCGGATCCTCGTGCAGGCGCACGATCAACCACGCGGCCGCGGGGCTGACGTCGACCCCGGCTCGCTGGGCAATCTCCTCGACCATGCGCCGCCGCTCCTCGCGCCCCACATGGGCGGCCAAGGCGCGCGAGGCCTCCGCGAGCGGAGCCGTGTCCTTGGGCACGGCGAAGCTCTCGCCCACGCCGCTCCCGGCGGCGACCGCGTCCCGCAGGGGGCGTTGCTCGAGGGCCCAGGTGAGCAGGAAGGCGAACGCGGCCACCCCCGCCGCCACCTCGAACACGGTGCCGAGCGCGTGGGTGAACGACTGGACGTATGCGGCGTGGATCGGGGCGGGAAGTCGTTCAAGCGCGGCCGGGTTGGCCTGGATCCCTCCCGATACGCCCTTCAGGGCGCTGGGCGGCAGAGTCGCGGCCAGCTCGTGACTCAACCGGTTCGAGAAGATCGAGCCGAGCACGGCGGTCCCGACCGAGCCTCCAATCGAGCGGAACAGCGTGGCTCCGGACGTGGCCACGCCGAGGTCGTCGTAGGCGACGGCGTTCTGCACGGCGAGCACCAGCACCTGCATGACGGACCCCAGCCCGAGGCCGAGTACGAACATGAACAGCGAGGCCTCCAGCCGGCTGGTGCCGGCGCTCATGGTCGAGAGCAGCACCAGGCCGACCGTCATGATCGCAGTGCCGGCGATCGGGAACGGCTTGTAGACGCCGGTGCGGCTGATGAGCTGGCCGGAGGCGATGGATGTGAGCAGCAGGCCGCCCATCAGGGGAAGGATCTGAAGCCCCGATCCGGTCGGGCTGGCCCGGTTGACGACCTGAAGGAATAACGGCAGATAGGTCACCGAGCCGAACAGCGCGAAGCCGACGATCAGACCGACCCCGCTGGTGACCGCGAACACCCGGTTGCCGAACAGCCGCGGCGGGAGCACCGGCTCAGCTGCCCGCCGCTCGACGACCACGAACAGCACGACGAGTGCCAGCGCGCCGGCCAATAGGCCGATGATGAGCCCGGAGGTCCACTTGTAGCTCGTGCCGCCGAGCGTGCAGGCAAGCACGAGCGCGCTCAGGCAGGCGGCGAGGAGCCCCGAGCCGAGGTAGTCGATCCGGTGGCGGACGCCGGCCTTGTGCGACGGGAGCGTCGCGGCGAGCACCACAAAGGCGAGCACCCCGATCGGCAGGTTCACGTAGAAGATCCACCGCCAGGACAGGCTCGAGGTGAAGAACCCGCCGAGCAGCGGCCCGATCACGCTGGCCAGCCCGAACACCGCGCCGAACAGGCCCTGGTAGCGACCGCGCTCGCGGGGCGGGACCACGTCGCCGATCGCGGCCATGGTCGAGACCATCAGGCCCCCACCGCCGAGGCCTTGGATGGCGCGGAAGACGATCAACATGGTCAGGCTCTGAGCGGCGCCGCACAGCGCCGAGCCGGCCAGGAACAGCACGAGCGCCGACTGCAGGACGATCTTGCGGCCGTATTGATCGCCCAGCTTGCCGTAGATCGGGGTGACCGCCGTCTGGGCGAGCAGGTATGCCGTCACCACCCACGAGATGTGCGACAGCCCGCCGAGGTCACCGACGATCGTCGGCAGCGCCGTCGATACGATGGTCTGGTCGAGCGCCGCCATCAGCATGACGAGCATCAACCCCGTGAACACGACCAGGATGCCCTGGCGGTCGCGCTCCGCCTGCGGGGCAACGGCCGCGGCGCTCATCGAGCCCTCACGCGTCGGAGCCCCACGGGCCGATCATACGCCTCGACTCTGGGCGCTCGACCGTGCGTGTTGCACGGCGGCTGGCGGGACGGAGGGTTCCGGACCGAGCCGCCGAACTGGCCCCGTAGGAGAAGTTCGAAGACCAGGAGGTCATGGTGGCCAATTTCGAGAGGCGCAGTCTCGCCTTGGACCGCGGGATGAAGCGGCGTACGACAGCATCGCGGTTCGGTGACTTGAGCGACAGGCTCTCACGGGCCTTCCAGACGGCCGGGCGCGACCCGAAGGATGAAGGCTGGGAGGAGCCGGGCGGCGACACCGACTACGAGCTTCGCGACGAGCGCGAGCCGGTCTGGGACCAGGTCGTGCCGCGCTTTCCCATCACCCGCCAGGGTTACGACCCTGCGACGGTCGACGCGCACATCGCCGACCTCGAGCAGGAGCTGACCGAGCTCGACCGGGAGCTCACAGAGCTGCGGGCGAACACCCCGCCCGAGAACCAGGTGGCGGAGGAGATCCAGAAGCTCGGCGAGCAGACCTCGGCGATCCTGCTCGCGGCGCACGACAAGGCGCAGGAGACGACGCGGCAGGCCAAGGAGCAGGCCGACAGGTGTCTGTCCGATGCGGCCGCCAACGCGATCGAGATCACCAAGGAAGCGAACCGCAAGCTCCACGAGCTGGAGACCGAGAAGCTTTCGGTGTGGCGAGAGCGCGCGAGGCTGCTCGAGGACGTGAGCAACCTCTCCAAGGCGCTGGCGCAGCTGTCGGCCGAGGGGACCAAGCGGTTCCCGGCCGAGCCGAAGGTCACGCCGCTGACAGCGGCCGCGGCCGAGACGACCGAAGTGGAGCCGGTCAAGGCCTAGCACGGTCGCGGCCTGCGCCCTGGCGGTAGGGTGCAGGCCGCATGAAGATTACGTACACGCACACGGACGAGGCGCCCGCGCTCGCCACCAAGTCGCTGCTGCCGATCATCGAGGCGTTCGCCGCCGCCGCGGGAATCGAGATCGAGCTGCGTGACATCTCGCTGTCCGGCCGGATCCTGGCGCAGTTTCCCGACGAGCTGGACGAGGACCAGCGGGTGGCCGACGCGCTCGAGGAGCTCGGCGAGCTGGCCCAGAAGCCCGAGGCGAACATCATCAAGCTGCCGAACATCAGCGCGTCCGTGCCGCAGCTGAAGGCTGCGATCTCCGAGCTCCAGGAACAGGGCTTCGCGATTCCCGACTATCCGGAGGAGCCCTCCGACGACGAGCAGCGCAAGGCTCGAGAGAGCTACGACAAGGTCAAGGGGAGCGCCGTGAACCCGGTGCTCCGCCAGGGCAACTCGGACCGCCGCGCGCCGGCCTCGGTCAAGGAGTACGCCCGCAAGCACCCTCACTCGATGGGCGACTGGTCCTCGGACTCGCGCTCGCACGTCTCGACGATGAGCGACGGCGACTTTCGCTCGACCGAGCAGTCGGTGACCGTGTCGCGCGAGGGCGAGGTGCGAATCGAGCTTGTGAGCGAAGACGACTCGACCGAGACGCTCAAGGAGAGCCTGCCGGTGCAGGAGGGCGAGGTGCTCGACGGGGCGGTGATGCGGCGCGAGGCGCTGCTCGAGTTCCTGCGCGAGCAGATCGCCGACGCCAAGGAGAAGGGCGTGCTGTTCTCGGTGCACCTGAAGGCAACGATGATGCGGGTGCAGGATCCGATCATCTTCGGCCATGTCGTGAGGGCGTACTTCGCGGACGTGTTCGACGAGCACGGCGAGGAGCTGAAGTCGGTGGGGGTGGATCCCAACGACGGCCTGGGCGCGCTCCTTGACGCGATCGATGACCTCCCCGACGACAAGCGAGACGCGATCAAGCAGGCGATCGACGCCGCCTACGAGAACGGGCCGCAATTGGCCATGGTCGACTCCGACCGGGGCATCACCGGCCTGCACGTGCCCAGCGACGTGATCATCGACGCCTCGATGCCGGCGGCGATCCGCACCTCAGGTCAGATGTGGAACGCCAAGGACGAGCAGCAGGACGCCAAGTTCGTGATCCCCGACCACTCCTACGCGGCGCTGTACGCCGAGACCGTCGAGCATTGCCGCGAGCACGGGGCGTTCGACCCGTCGAAGATGGGCACCACGCCCAACGTCGGGCTGATGGCCCAGTCGGCCGAGGAGTACGGCTCGCACGACAAGACGTTCGAGATCGGCCAAGCCGGGACGGTGCGGGTGGTTGACCAGGATGGGCATACGCTGATCGAGCACGAGGTCGCGGCAGGCGACATCTGGCGGATGTGCCAGACCAAGGACGCGCCGATCCAGGACTGGCTACGGCTGGCAGTGTCCCGGGCGAGCGAGACCGGCGCGCCGGCCGTGTTCTGGCTCGACGAGAGCCGGCCTCACGACCGCGAGCTGCTGAAGAAGGTCAAGCCGGGCCTCGAGGAGCTCGACACCGAGAAGCTCCAGATCGAGATCATGGACGTGGCCGAGGCGGCGCGGTTCACGCTCGAGCGCGCCCGGGATGGCGAGGACACGATCTCCGTGACCGGCAACGTCCTGCGTGACTACCTGACCGACCTGTTCCCGATCCTCGAGCTCGGCACGAGCGCCAAGATGCAGTCGATCGTGCCGCTCATGGCCGGCGGGGGGCTGTTCGAGACCGGCGCCGGCGGCTCGGCCCCGCGGCATGTGCAGCAGCTCTTGGATGAGAACCACCTGCGCTGGGACTCCCTGGGCGAGTTCCTCGCCCTCCCCCCGTCGTTCGAGCTGCTGGCCAAGTGCGACGACAACTCGCGGGCCAAGGTCCTCGCGGACACGCTGGATCGCGCGACCGGTCGGGTGCTCGAGGAGGACCGCTCGCCCTCGCGCGAGGTGGGCGAGATCGACAACCGGGGCAGCCACTTCTACCTGGCGATGTACTGGGCGCGCGAGCTGGCCGACCAGTCTGAGGACTCGGAGCTGGCCGAGCGCTTCTCGTCACTCGCCGATCGGCTCGAAGAGAACGAGGAGAAGATCGTCGAGGAGCTGAGCTCGGCGCAGGGCTCGGAGGTCGACCTGGGCGGCTACTACCGCCCCGACGAGGACAAGATGCAGGAGGCGATGCGGCCGAGCGCCACGTTCAACGAGGCGCTCGAGGAGTTCGCGGCGGACTAGCTCTCCTCGTCGTCGTCCTTCTTGTCCTCGTCGTCGTCCTTCTTGTCCTCGTTGTCGTCCTTCTTGTCCTTGCCGTCGTCCTTCTCGTCCTTGCCCTCGGAGGAGGACTCCCCGTCGCCGTCGCCGTCGCCATCGCCGTCGCCCTCCCCTTCGCCGTCGCCGTCCTCCTTGTCCTTCGCCTCCTCTTCCTTCTTCTTCTCCTCTTCCTCCTTCTCCTTGCGCTCTTCCTCTTCCTTCTGCTTGCGCTCCTCCTCCTCGCGCTTCTCCTCGGCCTCCTTGAGCGCCGCCCTCACGTCCGGAGCGTTCTCGCTCGTCATCGCCTCGAAGTTCGCGAACAGCCGCTCCTCTTCTTGCTTGTCGCGATACTTCACCGCCGCGGGGCCGACGCGCCCCCACAGGCCATCGATCCACAGCCAGTCGTCGACCAGCTCCTTGCTCAGCAGGTCGCGCTTGACCAGCGTGCCGATCGTCTCGCAGAAGATCAGGATCTTGTTGGCGTTGGGCTCGGTGGCGTCGGCCTCGTAGGGGTCGAACTCCTCGGAGAAGACCTGGACCATGGCGTCGTTGACGCCCAGCGAGGTTCCCCACTGCGCGATCTGCAGCATCAGCTGAGCGTCTTCTCGGGTCGGTTCGCCCATGAGTGTCTCCTCCGTCCGCTGTACACGTTCTCCTGCGAGCGCGCAGACCCTACCCGACTGATCGAGCGGTTAGTACCGGCGCCGGCTCGGCGGGTGCGCGGGCTCACCCTCGCACCACGGTTTCGCGGGCTCCACAGGATCCGCCCAGGACCGCTGATCCCTACGCCCCTTTGGCCTGAGGGTCGCAAATCTAGCGCGCGATTTGGACTGCTCAGCGCCGGCGCTTGTGGAGACAATCCTCGTAGGACCGGCAGTCATACAAAGGGGAAGGTATGAAGAGAGTCCTGTCGCTCGCCGCGTTGGCGAGCGCGACCATCGCCGTCCTGGGGACGGCACCCGCCGCCGCGCGAACGGTGGCTCCGCGTTCCACGCCGCGCACAATCGCCTGGGGACCGTGCACGGACCCGAGCCTCATCCAGGCCGGCGCGCAATGCGGTTACCTGTCCGTGCCGCTCGATTACAACAATCCGAACGGCACCCAGATCCAACTCGCGGTGTCCCGCATCCAGCACACCTCGAGCAACTACCAGGGCGTGATCCTGGACAACCCGGGTGGTCCCGGCGGCTCGGGTCTGAACCTGAACGCCTTCCAGGCGGAGGCGTTCACCGCCGAGGGCTACGGAAGCATGGTCTCCGACTACGACTGGATCGGGTTCGATCCTCGCGGGGTCGGGTCGAGCCTTCCGGCGATCAGCTGCGATCCGAACTACTTCAACGGCCCCCGGCCCCAGTACATCCCGTTCAACCGAGGGCTGCTGAACGCCTGGCTGTCGAGGTCGCGGGGCTATGCCCAGGATTGCGCCTCACAGAGCCAGCTCCAGACCGCACTGCTGGCCCATCTGACCACGGCCGACTCGGCGCGGGATATGGACAGCATCCGCCAGGCCCTGGGGCAGCCGCAGATCACCTACTACGGCTACTCGTACGGCACGTACCTGGGGCAGGTCTACGCCTCGTTGTTCCCATCGCACGTGCGCCGCATCGTCCTGGACAGCAACATCGACCCGCGCACGGTCTGGTACCAGGCCAACCTCGACCAGGACGCGCCGTTCAACCGCAACGAGAACATCTGGTTCGCGTGGCTGGCCAGGTACAACAACGTCTACCACCTGGGCGCCACCGAGCAGGCGGTGGCCAGGCTGTTCTACGCCACCGAGTTCAAGCTCATGCTCCACCCGGCCGCCGGCGTCATTGGGCCGGACGAGTGGGTGGACGCGTTCCTGTTCCCCGGCTACTACCAGTTCACCTGGACGCAATGGGGCCAGGCGTTCTCGGACTTCATCAACAACCCGAGCGTAGGCGTGCCCGAGGTGGTCAACCTCTACCAGACCGTGGACACCCCGGGCAACGACAACGGGTTCGCCGTGTATCTGGGCGTCGAGTGCACGGACAACTCGTGGCCGACCAACTGGGATCGCTGGAGTCGGGACAACTGGACGATCTTCAGCTACGCGCCCTTCGAGACCTGGGGCAACGCCTGGTTCAACGCCCCGTGCATCTACTGGCCGGCGCCGCGGTATCGGCCGGTCAGGATCGACGGGCGCGGGATCCAGAGCATGCTGCTGGTCGACGAGACTCTCGATGCGGCGACGCCGTTCGAGGGCAGCCTCGAGGTGCGCCGGCTGTTCCCGGGCTCGGTGCTGATCGCCGAGCCGGGCGGCACCACCCACGCCGAGACGCCCGCCGGAGACCCGTGTGTCGACGACACGATCAACGCCTATCTGGAGAACGGCACGCTGCCGCCCCGGCTCGATGACGCGCCGTGGGACAAGACGTGCGCGCCGCCGCCGGTGCCGGTACCACCCTCCGTTACCGCGACCACCGCGGCGGACCGGGGCGCGGGCCACGCCCCGCGGACCCGGTCCCGGCTGGGAGTCCGCTCGGGCGGCAGGATGGGCGTCCTGTTCGGGCGGCTCGGGTTGGCCGCGGTTACGCTGCGCCGATAGACAACGCTCAGCTTTGCGTGCCCCGGTGCTCCGCCGGGGCACGCAAACGCGGGCGAGTCAGGCGGCGACGGCGGGTAGGCCGACGCCGATCACCTTGAGGCGGCGGGACAGCGCGGTGAACGCGAACTCGTTCATCTCCTGGGCCGAGTAGCCGAGGTACTCGTAGTCGTCGCCGAGCTGGTAGGCCGGGGGGACGAGCACGCCTGCGGCCGCCGGCAGGGTCGCGACCAGCTTGTCCTGGATGCGCTTGGCCAGACCCGGGTCGCGCGCCTTCTGCTGGAGGAACCACGTGCCGTAGGCGACGTGGCGATGCTCGTCCTGCGAGATCAGGCCGAACGCCTTCAGGTGACCCGGCAGAATCCCACGACGGTCCATGTTGTCGGTCTGGAAGTACTGCCCGGTCAGCGCCAGAGTCCCCTCGATCACCATGTGGTAGGTGGTGACGAAGTCGACCTTGGCCTCGACGCTCGAGGGGTCGGCCAGGAGCTTCTCGTGGTCGTCGACGAGGAAGCCGTCGAACAGCTTGAAGTAGTCGGGGGTGAGGTCCTGGCGCGCCCGCTCGAGGCGGGTCTCGAAGCTGCCGTCGAAGCGAAACACTTCCTCGTAGAGGCGGTTGAAGTGCTGGGCGTGGCGAGCCTCGTCGACCTGCTGGGTGATGAGGAACGCCTCCTCGTGCTTGTCCTCGGCGGCCAGCACCAGGCCCGAGAACTGGCTGGTCACCCGCTCCTCGCCGACGAAGAAGGCCGAGAGGCCCCATAGCATCTCCTCACGCAGGTCCTCGGGCATCGCCTCCCAGTCGCGGCGGTCCTGCTCGAGGTCGATCTCGTGCGAGACCCAGTTCTGACGCTCCCACAGGCGGTAGAGCTGGAGCGGAGTCATCAGCTGCACCTGCGCCAGCTTGGACTCGTCGCTGATCGTCGCGACGTCGCCCTGGACCGTGTAGTCGAGCAGGCTGGACACTCGACCGGCGAGTCTAAACCCGCCGGCTCAGAGCAGCAGCCGGAACGGCAGCAGGATGATGTCGACGATGATCGCGACGAGCGCGAGCGCGGCCAGGACCACGGTCGCGACGATCGCCACCAGGAACCCGAACAGCTTCAGGATCGGGTGGCCCAGGCCGGAGTGCCAGCCCCAAACGCCGCCGAACGGAACTCTTTGCGTGAGGGCGAACATTGCCGGCTGGTCATACCCGTTGCGGTGTGCGACAAACGAACCGGTGTCTACACTCGGACCTCGGCGAGCAGCGAGTCGAGATCCAGCGGGGCGTCGATCGCCGGCGCTCCGGCCGAGCCGTACTGCGGCCACTCTTCGACCGGCCGGTCCCAGGCCAGCTCGAGGTCGTTGCCGTCCGGATCGCTCAGGTACACGGCCAAATGCGTGCCGTGATCGGTCAGCTGGCGCAGGGGCCACTCGACCTCGACCAGGCGCTTGACCGCATCGGCCAGGTTGGCCTTGGAGGAGAAGTTCAGCGCCACGTGGTGAAGCCCGGCGACGCCGTCCGGCTGCGGGCCGCCCCCGGCCGACTTCCAGGTGTTGAAGCCCAGATGGTGGTGATAGCCACCCGCTGAGATGAACAGGATGTCCCCGGTGGTTCCCCACCCGGGCACGTCGCGCGCCTCGAACACCACGTCGAAGCCGAGCACGCCCACGTAGAAGTCGCGCACGCGGTCGATGTCCGTCGTGCGCAGGTGCACGTGGCCGATGCGGACCTCCGGGTCGATCGGCCGCTCGGCCGCTTGGCTCGGCTCGATCGGCCCCTGCGGTCCGCTCATCGCGCCACCACCCGCACCGCGATGTCCCAGGGGTCGTGGGCGACGAAGCCGCCCTCGACCGGGTCGGTGGCGTGGCCCGCGCGCTCCAGTCGGGCGCGGACGGCGGCCACGTCGTCGCGGGTCGGGAGCTCGATCGTCCAGTCGCGCAGCCCGACGGTGTGGGGCGGCGCGGGCGGCACGCCCTGGCCGAGCCAGGTGTTGAAGCCGAGGTGGTGGTGGTAGCCGCCGGCGCTCACGAACGCCGCGCTCGGCAAGAGCGCCCACACGTCGAAGCCGATCAGGTCGCGGTAGAAGGCGAGCCCGCGCTCCACCGAGCCGACGTGCAGGTGCAGGTGGCCGACGCGCAGCCCGGGTTCGATCTGCGGCCGTGGCTCCTCACCGGCAACCGTCGAGAGCAGGTCGTCGAGGTCGAGCGGCCGCGGGCCACCGCGCCCGAACTCCTCCTCGGGCGTCGGCCACAGCTCGCGGGCGCGATCGGCGGCGAGCTCGATGCCCAGGCCGTCGGGGTCGGGCAGGTAGATCGCCTCGTGCGTGCCGTGGTCGGAGGCTCCCTGGATCGGAGTGCGGGTCACCCCCAGGCGCACGGCGGCGCGGGCCAGCTCCCCGCGTGAGGGATAGAGCAGCGCGTAGTGATAGAGCCCGGCGTGGCGTTCGGCCGGGCGCGCAGCGGGGTCCTCGTTCAGCACGAGGACGGTGCTCGTGCCGTCACCGAGCTCGGCCGTCGGGGGATTGAGGCGCTGGATCCGGAGACCGAGGGCGCGCTGGTACCAGGCGACCGAGCGGTCGAGGTCGCTGACCGTGAGGCGGACCGAACCGAGGCGCAGGGCGTCGGGCAGCGAGGGGGTGGTGGCGGTGGGGGCATGCACGGAGGTCGTTTCCATGGTCCTCACCAGTATAGTTGATTGGTCAAGTATCGGGTCGCGGGGCGGCGGCAGCGGCTCGGGCGCCGGCCTGGATGGCCGGCGGCGGAGGTGCGTCCGGGGGTTGCCCACCCCCGGCCCCAGGGACGCCGGGCGAAGCCCGGCCCCTAGACTTTGTCCTTCTTCTTCTTGTGATGCTTCTTCTTGGCCGTGCCCCGTGGCGCGAACGCCACCGACGCCGGCGCCGCTCCCATCGGCCGCCCGCCGTAGACCACGTTCCCGCGGGCGTCCTGGTAGGTCAGCCACGGAACCGTCGGCTGCTGGCCGACCCCGGGCTTGCTGTAGTCGCACACGCCCAGGGGGAACGCCTGCTGGAGCTCCTGCCACTGGGCGGGCGTGAACGGGACCGGGTAGTCGGCTGGGTTCAGCGGCTTCAGCTGGCACTTGAGCACGTCGTCGGTCTTGGGCTCGTCGGCGGCGAAGCGCGGCGTCCCGTAGGCCTGGACGGTCGAGTCGCACACGGTCTCGGGCACATCGGTGCCGGACCCATTGGTGCAGCGGTCGGCGACGGTGGCGGGCTTGTCCTGGATGATCTTCTGCGGCAGGGCGAGGTTGCGCCGGTCGGTGTACACGCGCGAGAGCCACGAGTCCATCGCGAATATCGCCTGGTCGGCGTAGTTCGGGTCGCCGATGAGTGGCGCCTGACCGCGCCATAGCACCTGGTTGGCCGCGGTCCCGAAGTCGCGCAGCAGGCGGTCGCGCATGGCGTAGGTGCGGTACACGTCGTGGAACGCACCCGGGTCAGGTCCGCGCAGGTCGATGATCGCGACCTGGTTGAGGTTGTTCGCCTCGTCGGCGGCGCCGCTGCGGTACGCGCGCTGGAGCGCGATCAGGTCGCCGGGTGAGCGCTGGGAGGACAGGTGGCCGTCGCGGTCGAGCCCACCCACGTGGGCGTTGAGGTCGACGAACTGCTGGGGCGTGAGCAGGCCCTGGCGCAGGCCGTCGAGGCCGTACTGGATGCCCGTGTTGTCAAAGGGCACGTTGGCGAAACCGGTGCCCGGCTGGCGACCGAACAGGTTGACCATGTAATCCTCGAGCGTGCAGCGGACGCCGTGCGGGTTGGTCTGAGCGTTGTACGTCTCGTTCGCCGGGACGTCGGGGCATTGGCGGTCGGCGACGCCTGAGTTGGGGATCGCCGTGGTGAACGTGACCGGGTTGGCCGGATTGGGGTGGTCGATGACGGCGCTGATCTGAACCGGCGTCCACAGGTCGGTCTGATCGCGCGTCTTGAAGTAGTTGAGGAGCATGTAGTAGTCCTCGTACTCCATCGCCGAGGACCAGGCATCGGTGAACGAGCACTGCGGGGTGATGCCCTGGTAGATGCCGGGATAGGCGTTGGCCACCTGCTGCTGCACGAGCGAGCCGCCCGAGCAGCCGCTGCCGATTGTCCAGCGGATCTCCCCGTAGTGGTCGATGACGTGCTCCTTGGTCATCTCCAGCGACTCGGCCTCGGTGAGCAGGTTGCAGTTGTGTCCGGCGTTGTCGAGCGCGGTCGACATCACGATGAAACCCGCACCGAGCACCTTCTGGTCCTGCACGCTCGGCGCGGTGCCGGTGCCGTAGGTGGTGTCGCAACTGGCGCCGTGCATGATCACCAGGCGGCCGTTGTACTGGCGCTGGGGGGCCCAGGGCTCCCACGGCTTGCCGGGCTGCCACAGCGTGGCGATCGTGTACTGGTCGCGATCGATGTAGCCGGTCTCCTGGCGGACGATGAACGGTACCGTCACGCCATCGGTGGTCGTGGTGGTCGCGATGGACGAGGACGGGGGCGGGTTGCTCGGGTCGTATGTCTGGAAGGTGGTGGCATTACCCTGGCCGGCGCCGTTGGAGCCGGCGCCTGCGGTCCCGGCCGGCGCGTAGTAGTAGGCGTAGGTGGGCGCCTGGTCGCACTGCTTGTCGACGGCGCCGGATTGGCAGAGCCAGGGCTGGATCTGAGGTCCGGAGAACACGGGGCCGCCGATCGGATGGTTGGCGATCGTCAGCCGCGCGCCGTAGCCGTTGGCCAGCTTGGCGCTCAGCACGTTGGGGCCGTTCACCAGTCCCGTGAGCAGGCCCTCGAACTTGCCGTTCGGACGCTGCGCGAACTCGTGAGTGACGTTGCGCCGGCCGAGGAAGAGGTGGACCGTGGACGGCTTCACGCCCCGCGGCAGCACGACCTGGACGAGCGCCTCCCCGCCCGAGACGAGGTCGGCCCGGGTCGAGAGGACCTTGATCCGCAGAAGGTCGCGGGCGGGTATCGCAGCGCGGTGGCGCTTGGATCGCTTGTGGCTCGTCGCCGGTCGGTGGCGCACGCGCGCGATGGCCGGCGCGACCAGCGGAGCTCCGATCGCCACCGCCACGGTGACCGCGGCCACGGTCTGGATCCAGCGTCGTCTGAGCACGGCTACCTCCCTTTAGGTACCCCGGCGTACTCGCGTGAATATATGGACCTACTTTTGGTGTGTCAACCCGCCGGAGGGGTCGGTGCGGTGGCTATAGTCGCCACCCGGTGGACTCGGTGGAGATCAGCGCTGGCCTTCGAGTTCCTCCGGGACGACACGCTCCGGAGCCCGAGGTCGTGGCCTCGCGCCAGCGCGAGCGGCTGCTGCGCTCGGTGATCGCGTGCTCGGCCGCGCACGGCTACCAGCACACCACGATCGCCGACATCGTGCGCCGCGCCGGCGTCTCGCGCAGTGCGTTCTACGCGCAGTTCGAGAGCAAGGAGGAGTGCTTCCTCGCCGCCTACGTGCTGATGGCCGACTCGATGCGCGAAGCGGTGGTGGCGTCGGGCGACGGCGTGGCGGACTGGCGCCGGGCGCTCGATCTCGGGATCGCCGCCTACTTCGAGTGGTTTCGCGAGCGACCGGAGGTGGCGGCGGCGTTCCTGGTCGAGATCAGGGTCGTGGGCGGGGAGGGGCTGGAAGCCCGCTCGGGCGTGCTCGCGGCCATGACCCACCGGATCAAGCTGCTCGGCCAGCGGGCGCGGCGCGAGCAGCCCGGCCTGCCCGAGCTCGACGACGTGGCCTACACGAGCATCATCGCCACGCTCGACGAGCTCGCCCACGATTACGTGCGCCAGGGCAAGACCGCGCAACTGGACGAGCTGATCGCTCCTTCGCAGTACCTGGCGCGCCTGGTCTTCGGCGGCTAGTCGTCGAACGCCTACGCCGCCGCGGCGGCGAGCGCTTCGCCGCCGTTGAACAGCAGCTCCGGCTTGAGCAGGACGACGAGCCGGTCGCCCAGCTTGGCAATCGCGTCGATCGCCGCGGAATCGGCGGTCGGAATCCGCTCGAGCTGCTCCTCCTGGATCGTCAGCACCTCGTCGACGCCGTCGACGATCACCCCGAGCATCTCCGATCCCGTGTCCAGGATCACGATCATGCTGTCCTCATCTGCGGTCGTGGGGAGCCCCAGATGCGCGGCGAGATCGTAGACCGGGATGATCCGGCCCCGCAGGTTGATCACGCCCCGGACCCAGTCCTGCCGCGAGGCGACGGCGCGCGGGGTGACGTAGCGGATGATCTCGCGCACGCTCTGAATCGGAAGCCCGTACTGCTCGCTTCCTAGCTTGAACACGACCAGCTGTCGTTCCTGTGCTTGATCCGGCATTGGGGCTCTCATCGACGGCTGGGGGCGCCCGCTGGAATCCGGCCGGCGTGGCTCGACAACCGTCGCACCGGCGTGGGCTACCGTCCGTAGACCGAGACGCCGTCGACCCGGTAGCGGAGATCGAAGCCGGTGCGGAGGAGGAAGCCGTTTAGGGCGGCGCTCACCGGCGTCCACGACACCACCCACCCGACGTCGATGCCCCGGGCGTCGGCGCCCGCCGCGCGGACGCGGGCGGAGGAGAGCGCGGCGCCGTTCTGTTCGCTCAGCAGAGAGGCATAGAAGGGGAGCCGGCTCAGCGCCGCCGCGGTGCTGGCCGGCATCCTCGACACGTAGCCGACGGCCCGCGGATGCCCGTCCAGCGTCGCCTCGACGAGAGCCTCGGGCGGAAATGGCGCGCCGAGCTGGATCGTGCCGCTGCGAAAGCCAAGGGGCAAGTCGACGACGGTCGACGCTGAGTGGTCCGCCGCGATCGCCCGGTCGACACTCGGCACGCCCGCCGGCATCTTCCCGGTGGGCGCCGGCGCGGACCAGCCGAGCTCCAACGCCGCGGGGACGACGAGCAGCGCGAGCACCAGCGGGAAGCGACGCCGCAGCCACGTCGCGGCGCTGCCGGCGAGAAGCGCCGCGCCGAGGAGCCCGAGCACGGTGAACCGGTTGGCCTCGCGAAAGCCCGACATTCCGGGTAGCCGAACGAACCACGTGAACGGCATCAGCGCCGACAGCCTGTGCCCGTGGAAGTTGATCGGCAGCGGCACGTGGGCTCGGGCCCCGAGGTAGAGCACCGGACCGAGCGCCAGCGCACACGCGCCAAGCCACAGCACGAGCCACGCCTGCTCGCGACGCCGGCGCCAGCCGACCAGAGCGCCGAGAAGCGCCAAGGCGGTCAACGTCACGCCGAACGTCGGCATCGCCTCGGTTTGGATCCCCTCGTAGAACAGGCGCGCCACGCCGTGCAGCCCGAACGCGCCGACCCGCGGCGACGGGGTGAACAACTGGGGCAGGGCGACGGCGTAGTGCAGATAGTCAACGGCGAGGCCCCGCGGGTCAGACCGGGCCGCGCCGGCCTGATGCACCAGGGCGACGATCTGCGGGCTGCCCACGATGAGCGCGGTGAAGACGGCCAGCCCGATCAAGCCCATCGTGCCCAGGCTCGGGCGTGAGAACACCAGGCTCGCGAGCACGCCCGCCACGACGATCAACGCGAGCACGGCCGACTGCAAGTCGACGAGCAGGCACAGCCCCAACGTCAGGCCGAGGATGACGGCGCTTCGCGGACGCGGATCTCGGCGAAAGCGCACCGCGACCTCGAGCGCCACCGGCACGAACAGCGCGCCCACGGCGATGTTGAGGTGAAACCAGGCGCGCCAGGCGAGCATCGACGAGAGCCCGAAGAACGCGCCGCTCACGAGCGCGCCTGCCGGCGGCAGCCACAACCGCGCCGCGCGGTACATCGCGTAGCACAGCAGCCCCGGCAGCAACACCGAGAGCAGATTGACGCTGAACGCCGCGCCCGCGGTGAGCGTGAGCGGCAGCATGAGAAGGCCGATCAACGGCATCAGGGCGTGGTAGGCAAGCTGTGCGCCCACCGGCGCGAACAGCTGGTGCGTGGTGAACGGGCTGCCCAGGTGCTCGACCTGATGCGCGATCCACCACATGTCCCAGGTGTAGGAGCCCTGGTCGCGCGTGCTCGGCATCACCCCGCTCAGGTAGGTGGCGTGTGGCCAGGTGACGAGCACACCCAGCGCCATGTAGGCGCCCAGGATGCCGCCGTGCCGTACCGCGCCGTAGCGCGCCAGGCTTCCGATGCGCGACGCGCGAGCCGGGCTGTGCGCCGGCCGTCCGAGATCGGCCGAGACCTCCGTCGCCGGGGACATGGGGGCGATATTGCCAGCCGTGGCCGCTGGCAGAGCGCTGGTACGCGCGCGACTCACGCGCGCAAGTCACGCGGACGACTCACGCGGACGACTCACGCGCGCTAATCAAGACCAGGCGAACACCGGCTCCTCGAAATGATCCACCCGCTCGCCGATCCGTCCCAGCAGGGCGACCTGCCTGAACTGGTAGAGGATCGCGCCGGTCGGAGCGTGGATCAGGTCGTTTCCGAGCGGCAGCTGGAGCACGGGGCGCGCGCTTTCGGGAATCGCGACGAAGCGCGGCTCTCCGTCGAGCAAGGCCTGAAGCCCGATGCGATAGACGGCGAGGACCTCGCCCGGGTCCGGGTCGAGCGCTTGGACGTCGCTGCACCAGAGGACCACTGGCGTGATCACGAACCGCGAGCGCGTCGCGTAGTCGTCGAGCCACCCGACGACCGACTCGAGGCCCAGCCGCACTCCAAGCTCCTCCTCGAGCTCGCGGAGCGCCGCGTCGAGCGGCGATTCGCCGGGCTCGAGCCTGCCGCCGGGAAGCCCCCACTGGCCGGCGTGCCGCCTCAGCTTCGATCCGCGGCGGCATAGGAGGAAGGCCGCCCCGCCGGCGACTCCGACCATCCGCCCGTCGAGCGCCCGCCCGTGTCCGTCGCGAAGATCTCCCGGAACGATGGACATGTCGAGGTCGTGCACCTGCACGGGGTCGTGATCGTCGTGCTTGGCGTCGCTGTCCAGCAGCACCACCGCCACGGCGGCGTGGCGCCGACCATCGAGCGCCACCCGCTGGCGCTCGTGCGCGCGCAGATGTGTCGCCACCCGGTCGCGAAGGGTCTCGTCGAAGACGATCACGCCGGCGATTATCCGCTCGTCTGCCGTGTTCGGTCTGGTGACACGCTCACACGCCTCACATAACGTCGTTATGGTACATTCGATCTCTATGGGAGTCGGGCTGTCAGTCATCCAGACCGGCCAGATCCCCACCCCGCACGGCTACGTGTTTCGTGCGGAGGGCAGCATGCTCTCGCGCCTGCGCCGCGGACTACGCGTCGGTGAGGACGCATTGATCTCGCCCTGTCTCGCGTTCGTCGTCCGGCATCCGACGCACGGCACCATCCTGATCGACACCGGGTTCCGCCGCGACACGCGCGCGGACCTTCGCAAGGACTTCGGCATCCTCATGAGCCTGCTGTTCAAGGGTCTGCGCCCGGCGACGGCGCCGTTCGACGATCAGCTTCGGGAGCGCGGGATCGAACCGGGCTCGGTGCGCTCGGTCGTGATGACGCATCTTCACGTCGACCACACGAGTGGCATGAGCCTGCTCCCGAACGCACAGTTCACGATCTCACGCGCAGAGTGGCTTTCGGTGCGCGGGCGATTCCCGGCGACCCGCGGCTACGCGCCCCATCACCTTCCACCCGAGGCGCGCGTCCGGCTCGTTGACCTCACGCGGGACGGCGTCCCGTTCGGACCGTTTCCGAAGACGTTCGACGTCCTCGGCGACGGGTCGCTGCGCCTGCTCAGCACCCCGGGGCACACCAGGGGCCACATGTCGGTCCTTGTCCTGCTCGAAGACGGGCGCCGGGTGCTCCTGGTCGGCGACGCCGCCTACACCCTGCGAAGCATCCGCGAAGGCCGGCTTCCGATGCTCACCGACGACGACGAGGCCTCGCGATCCTCCCTCGCGCAGCTCGCGGCCTTCATGCGAGAGGATCCGGAGGCGATCGTCGTCCCCTCGCACGATCCCGACGCCTGGCGCGCGCTCAGCGCGTCGTAATGTGCGCCGGCAGTAACGTCGGCGCGCCCGAGCTCGTCTCCAGGCACACGTAGCGCGAGCTCCCCACGGCCACCCGAGCGCCCTCGACGAACGCGTCGTAGTGCACCTGGATCGAACGCCCCGTGATCCGGTCCAGGCTCACCTCTATGCGCAGCTCGTCGTCGCAGCGGACCGGCGACAGGTAGCGGACGTTCACGGCCGCCACCGTGAGCCTCCGCTCCGGCCCGAGACTGCTGCGAAGCTCACCGAACTGCGCGCGCCAACACTCGAGGAACGCGGCCTCGAAGAACTCCAAGAAGCGGGGATGTCCGAGCATCGTGCTGGCCGCGCACTCCTGTGGGCGCACCCGCTGGCGGTACACGAACGGCGCTCGGCGCGCGCGTGACCACGCGCGATCGAAGTGCTCCAAATCGAGCGGCACCAGCCACGCCTCGGCGATCGCGCCGGCGTCCACCCGATAGACACCGGCGGTGCGCCACATGACCTCGCGGCCTCCGAGTTGCGCATGGCCATCGGCAAGCTGGACCAGCGCCTCGTCGTGGTGGACCTGCCCGATCTTGGCCATGCGCACCGCCCCACCGGCGAGCTCGCGCCGGCGCCGGAAGTAGCCGACCACGGCGTCGCGCCCACGGTAGTCCCCGGCGATCGGACTGCTGCCGGGCACGTGCCACACCACGTTCTCGGCGAGCAACTCGGCGACCGCGTGCAGATCGCCGCCCGCGTACATCTCGCGCTGGCGCTTGAGGAATTCCTCGACCAGGGCGCGGACGCCCGGAGACTCACCCATCGGCGCCGTGCGCCACCGCGACCTGCTCGATGCCACGCCTGATCTTGACCTCGGGTAGGTTGGCATAGCCGAGTACGAGCCCGGGACCGCCCGATTCGGGAGTGGCGCGGTACCGCGAAAGTCCGTCGATTGCCACGCCGCGGCCGCGCGCTCGCTCCCGGAGGCTCGTCTCGTCGATCTCGTCCGGCAACGTGGCCATCGTGTGCAGCCCGGCCGCGATCCCTTCGATGCGCGCATCGGGCAGGTACGTCGCGAGCGCGTCGACGAGCACGTCGCGCCGGGTGCGGTAGGTCAACCGGACCCGCCGAACATGGCGATCGAGATGGCCGCGCTCGATGAAGAGCGCCAGCGCTAGCTGCGCCGGCACATTGGTCCCGAGATCCTCGCGCGCCTTCTCGCCGACCACGGCTTCCGAGATCGCGGCGGGCACGAGCAGCCAGCCCAGTCTTAGGCCGGGCGCCAGGATCTTGCTGGCGGTTCCGGCATACACAACATGGTCTGGCGCGACACCTTGGATCGCCGCGGCGGGTCGACCGTCGTAGCGATACGGCGCGTCGTAGTCATCTTCGATAACCAGCGCGCCCGTCCGGGCCGCCCAGTCGAGCAGCGCCACACGCCGCTCGGTGGACAGCGCGTACCCGGTGGGGAACTGATGCGCCGGCGTGGCGAGGACGGCGTCGATCGACTCGCGCTCGAGCGCGTCGACCCGGATACCGCCGTCGTCGACCGGGACGGGCACAGGCTCGAGCCCGATGTGGCGAATGATCTCGCGGTGAAATCTGAAGCCTGGGTCCTCCACGGCCACCCGCCGTGCCCCCCGCGTCAGCAGGGCCCGACAGGCAAGCCCAAGTCCCTGCGTGAGACCGTCACAGATAACGACGCGATCCGGATCGACGATCGTGCCGCGCGTCCGCCCCAGATATTCCGCCAGCGCCTCTCGAAGGCGCGGCAATCCCTGCGGGTCCGCATAGCCCAGGACCGCGCGCGGCGCGGTGCGTAGCGCGTCCTGGGCACAGCTGCACCAGTCCGCGATCGGGAAGGTGTCCAGATCGGGCCTGCCCGGATGAAAGTCGTAATCCGCTGCCCGCGGCTTATCCCGCGCGACGGTACGTGGCGTCAATCGAGCCGGGGCCGGCGCGACCGTCGTGCCGGACCCGTGCCTGGTCTCCAGGTATCCCTCGGCGGCGAGCTGGGCATAGGCCTCGACCACGACCGCCCGCGCGATTCCCAGGTCGGCAGCCAGCGTGCGGCTCGAAGGCAGCGTCGTGCCGGAATTGAGCCGGCCCGCGCGGATGGCATCGCGCAGCTGGCGCTCGAGCTGCGTGTGAAGCGGCTCCGCGGCGGCGCGATCGACGTCCACCAGGAGCTCGAGAACCGGGCCGCTTCGACGGGCCATCAGCCGGTGGGTGCCACTCGGCGCCGGTCGGGCCGCGCTGAGCGCCTGCCTGGCACGACGTCGGGCCGCACGGCCGCGCTGGGGCTGTTCTCGAGCTCGACGGGCGGCAGCACGCGCGCGAGGGTGGAGGGCAGCCACCAGTTCCACCGGCCCAGCAGCTCCATCGCGGCCGGCACGAGGACCAGCCGCACGATCGTGGCGTCCAATGCGATCGCGGCCGCGCAGGCCAAGCCCAGGCGCTGAAGCGAGGGCAGGCCGGCGCTGACGAAGGCCAGGAACACCGCGACCATGATCAGCGCCGCGCTCGTGATCGTCCGCGCGCTCGTGCTGAGTCCCTGTGCGACGGCGCTCCGGTTGTCGCCGGTGGCGAGGTACCGCTCACGGATGCGCGTGAGCAGGAACACCTCGTAGTCCATCGACAGGCCGAACGCGATCGCGAGCACCAGCGGCGGGGTGATGGTGTCGATGTACGGCGTGCGCTGCAGGCCCAGGAAATCGAGCCAGCCCCACTGGAAGACGGCCACGGTGACGCCGTAGGCCGCGCCCACCGACAGGACGTTCATCAGGACCGCCTTCAGCGGGAGTATCAGCGAGCGCAGCAGCACCATGAGCACCACGAACGACAGCGCCAGTACGAACAGCATGATCTTCACGAGCGAGCTCGATATGAGCTGGTCGAAGTCGAGCAGCGTCGCCGTCGTGCCACCGATCTCGACCTGCGCCGAGCGGCCGGCTACGTGCGGCAGGCGCAAGCGCAGCCGCGACAGCGCCCGGCGCGCGACGTCCGAGTCCGGACGCGCGCGCAGCAGCACCGAAATGAGAGCGCTGTGCCCGCCGCGGGCCAAGCTCGGCTGCTGAACGCGGGCGACGTCCGGATCGACGGAGACCGCTTCGGTCAGCCGTCGGAGCACACCGCCGCCTGCCGCAGGCGCGTCTGCTCGCGGGGTCACCACGACGTAGACCGGCCCGAGCGCGCCGGGCCCCGTCACGGCGGCGGCGGCGGCCATCGCGGTCAACGTCGAGTCCCCGGACGGAACCTGGCGCAACGCGTCATTGCCCATCTTCAACTGAAGCGCCGGAGCGGCGAGGGCCAGCATCACCGCGAGCGCGGCCAGGACGCTGAGCACCGGATGACGCATAACCGCGTTGGTCCAGCGCTCCCAGAACGACGGACGCGCTTCTCGGCGAAAGCGGGCCCCCAAGCGACGGAAGGTCGGGTTCGGCCGATCGACGCGCTCGCCGAGCAGGCCGATCAAGACCGGCAGCAGCGTGGCCGCGGCAAGCATGGATACGACGACGACGATGATCGCCCCGGCGGCCATCGATCGCAGCGCCGCCGAGTCGGTCAGGAACAACCCGGTGAGCGACGCGACCACGGTCAGCGCCGAAAACACGACAGCGCTTCCCGAAGTGGCGAGCGCGGTCGCGCGCGCGTCTTGGCGCGACGCGCCGGCCGCGATCTCTTCGCGATAGCGCGCGAGGACGAACAGCGAGTAATCCACCGCCACGCCCAGGCCCAGCATCGAGGCCATGTTGGTCACGAAGATCGACATGTGAAGCGCGAGTGACAGGGCGTAGATCACCGCCCCCGTCACCGTTACCGCGACCGCTCCGAGCCCCAGTGGCAGCGCGAGCGCGGCGAGCGACCCGAACACCGCGAGCAGCACCAGCCCGATCACCGGGAAGCCACGCGCCTCGCCGATCTCGGAGCCGCGCTTTGCGTCATCCTGGAATGCCGCCCACAGGGCGCCCTGCCCGACGAGGGCGACGTGGTATCCACCCGGAGCCAAACCGAGGGCGTGAGTGGTGATGCCGAACCGGTGACGAAGCTTGCCGGCGATGTCGATATCTGCTTGCTCGCCGCCGTTGACGGTGAGAGGTAAGAGCAGCGGCTCATGGTTGCTCGCGGGCGCCGGCGCCGGCGCCGGGTCGGCGGCGCGAGGCGCGGAGCGCTGCCTGCTGAGGGTCACATCGTGCACGGCCGAGACCTCACGCTCGACGTAGGCGCTTGCTGCACGCGCGCGCTGAGCGCTCGAGTGGGAGCTCGGCACCAGCACCACGCTGAGCGGCTCCGCCGAGACGGCGGGAAAGTCTCGGGCGATCGCGGAGTAGACGCGATCGGACGCCGAGCCGGGCGCGGTGAACCCGCCACCGGTGAGATGATCGGACTGGCGCAGCGCGAACGGTGCGGCGACGAACAAGGCGATCATCCACAAGGCGACGATCAGCCTTCTCCGATCCGCGAGCCAGCCGTCCAGTGTGAGCATCATGCGCTGCATCGATCTACAGGAGACCGTGCCCCGGCCGGTGAGACGTTCAACCCGTCGCGTCCCTGGGATTTCCCCGGGTCTTATCCGCCGCCCGGCAGCGCTCAGTCGATAGCGGCCGATAGCTGCGCGCGCGACTTGATCTCCAGCTTGCGAAACGCGTTGGCGAGATGACCCTCGACCGTCTTCTCAGTCACGAATAGCGCCTCGGCGACCTCGCGGTTGGTCAGCCCTTGTGCGGCGAGCCGCGACACTCGCGCCTCAGCTGGGGTGAGTGCCCGCGCTCCGGACAACGCCGCGCGCCGCGGCTTCGCGCCGGCGGCGACAAGCTCGGCGTGCACGCGTCCGGCGAGGACGGTGGCACTGCAGCGGATCGCCAGATCAAGGGCTTCGCGCAGAGGCTCGCGGGCCGCGGAGCGGTGGCCGCATAGACGCAGCGCGGTGCCGTATTCGTATCGCGCGCGCGCCTGTGCAAGCCTGGCCGGCGTCGCATCGAGGATGTCCATCGCCTCACGCAGTACCTCCGGGTCACGGTCGGCGTCGGACAGCGAGCCGCTCCGGGTCAGGGCCACGCCCAATGCGCGGGGAACCTCGAAGCGTCGAGCCAGCCGGACCTCCTCGGCGCAGAGTTGCCTGGCTTCGTCGATCTCGCCGGCGGCCGCCAGCGCAAGCGCCAGCGTCGAGCGCCAGGAGACGAACCCAGGATTTTGTATGCCCCACTCCTGGAGGCGTCGTCCGCATTCTCGGAGGTGCATGACCGCGTCACGTTGACGTCCTTCGGCCAGACGCAATTCACCGAGCGTCGCGAGCAGGATCGTGAAAGCGAGCACCGGAGGGACCTCGGACTCCGGCAGGGAAAGACGCATCCATTCGTCCGCCTCCTCGAGGGCTCCCCGCTCGATCAATGCTTCGACCAGGGGGCCCACCACCCACGGCAGCGCCACGGCGTAGGCGTCCAGCGGGATTTCAAGCTCCAGCGCCCAGTCGAGCACTTCGCGCGTGTCGAGCTCCGCCGCGCTCATGTCACCCATGCGCGAGTGCACGCTTGCCCGGTCAGCGAGCGCGAACCTGAGCATGACCAGCGCGCCGCGAGCGCGCGCCGAGGCCACGATCTCATCCCACACCCGCTTGGCTCGATCAAGGCGGTCGGTGGTGAGCAGGGTCATCGTCGCCCCTCCCAGGCCGAGTGGATCGTGACCCGTGATGAGCCGCCGGTCGGCCAGGGCAGCCTCGGCCAGCTCAGCCGCGCGCGCCGCGGGCGGCTCCCCCGCCGCGCAGACCCAGCTCAAGGCGGCTTGTGCGAGCCCGCCGCGGTAATGCGTGCTGCGCACGAGGTGCGCCGCGCCCTTCAGTCCACCCATCCGCTCCAGGACTCGCAAGTCGAGAACCGCTACGCACGCGAGGTGCGCCTGCAGCGTCGCCTCGGAGTCCAGTGCGTGTCGTCGAGCGTGGGCGAGCGCCTCTTCGAACACCGCGGCCGCGTCAGAGACGAAACCCTGGGTGAACAGGGCCAAGCCGAGCTCCAGAGAGACGTCCGATGCGGCCTCAGGATCGGGTGCGAGCCTCCGTGCCTCGCGCAGGTAGCGAAGCCCCTCGAGTCCCTCCGCAGCGAGGACGCTTTGCCCGAGCTCGCGCAGCACGCGTATGCGATCGGCTCCCTGCGGCTCTTCGTCCAGGGCGCGTTGCAGGTAGGTCGCCGCGGCGCCCGGCGCGCCGGCTTGACGAGCCGATCTCGCCGCGCCTGTCAGGAGCTCGACGACCCACCCTTGATGCCGCGGCTGACAGCGGAGCAGGTGCGCGGCGGCGCGCTCCGGCGACGCGTTGGCGTCCGAGAGCAGGCGGGCCGCTTGTACATGAAGCTCGTCGCGTTCGGCGAGTGGGATGTCGGCGTAGACCGCGGTGCGCACAAGCGGATGGCTGAATCCGAGATCGCCCCGGTCCAAGATGCCGGCCCGCTCGAGCTGTTCGGCGGCCGCGACGACGCGATCGGCCGGCAGGTCGGCCAGGCGAGCGGCCTGCCCGTGTTGGTCGACATCGGACAGGATCGCGGCGGCATGCGCCAACCTGCGGCTCTCCGGGGCAACCTGGCCCAGGCGAAGCGCCACCGAGCGGATGATCGACATCGGCGTTATCGCCGACAGCTCGGGCACGTTCGTCGGCGTCGGCTCGATTCCGCGCCGCTCCAGCTCGGTCATGAGCTCTGACAGGTAGAACGGGTTTCCGGCGGTTGCCTCGTGGCACGCCTGCGCAAAGTCGCGGTCGGGCTCGCGCGCCATGCGCTCCGTCAGCAACTCGCGCACCGCAGCGGTGCTCAGCGGACGCGGCACGACCATCGGCGACCCGGTGCGCGCCGCCAGCTCGCGCAGCACCTCATGATCGTCGGCGTCATCGGGCGGCCGGGTGGCGATCATCAGGCAGATCGGCATGTCCTCGAGGCGGTGGGCCAGATAGGAGAGCCAGCGCAGCGACGGTTCGTCGACCCAATGGGCGTCATCGACCGACAACAGCAGTGGTTGGTGCATCGCGAGGTTCACGGTGAGCCAGTACAGGCCGTGCAAGACCGCGTGAGTGGCCTCGGTTACCTCAGCGTCACCGTCCGCACCGGTGCAGAGGGCGGGGAAGACTCCCCGCGCTTGAGATGCCGCGCCGCCGAGAATGCGTTCGCGCTCGGCGACCGGCAGGTCGGCGAGCGAGCGCTCGTACAGTTGCTGCACTGCACCGAAGGCGAAGCCGCGTTCGAGCTCACTTCCAGCCGCGCGCAGCGCCACCAGCCCCAACCGCTCGGCGGCCGAGGCGGCGCCGGCCAGCAACCGGGTCTTGCCGATGCCGGGATCGCCGCAGATGACAACGGCGCCCCCATGCCCGGCGCAAGCGCGAGCCATCGTCGAGTGCAACGCCTCCTGCTCGTTCTCGCGCTCCAGCAGACGCGATTGCTCACCTGTAGTAAGCCCATTGGTGAAATCGATCGACGGCAACAGGTCAGGATTGTCCCAGGCGCTGATATCCCTGAACTGGTCTGCCCCCGTGGACGTAAAGTGGTCTTCGGTGCGCCGGGGGGTCGAAGTCACGTCTGCGGTTCACTCCGACGAGTGACACCCGGAATCCCGGCTGAAGACGAGCTTCGTTGCCGGCTCGAGCAGCGCCTCGGGCGCATCGTCCCAAGCCACCGTCGAGGTAGCTATGAGCTCCGGTCGCAGCCGTCCGGCCGAGACCAGGTCGAGGATCGCCGGTATGGCCGGCCGGGCCATGGTGCGACCGAGATGCAGGTGCACGCCTCGCGTGAAGAGCTCGAACAGCGGCAGCGCGGCCTCCGGCACCAGCTGTGCAACCGATGTGCACCGGCCTCCCCATTCGGTGAGGCGCAGCGCCGCGAGCAGGCCCTCCGGCGTGACGGTCCCATCCACTGTGATCGGGAAAAGGCCGAGCGACGGTTCGGGCTCACCGTCGACGACGTGGGCGCCGAGTTGACTTGCCACATGCAACCTTCCCGGATCGGTGTCCACATAGGTCACCGACCCGGCGCCCAACGCCAGCGCTACGTCGACCGCGTACAGCGCGACCGAACGCGCGGCTCCTCCTAACACCAGCACGTTCGCTCCGGGCGAGTCGGCCAGGGCCGGCGCCACGGTCCGCCAGCCATCGGTCAGGTTGTCCGCAGCACTGGGTACGACCGCCGCGTCAACGCCGGGTGGCAGCGGGACGAGCATCGCCTCGGCATGGGGAACGAGTGCCAGGTCGCTGAGCATGCCTCCCCACTCCCCACCGAGCGCCCCGAAGCCGTACATCGATAGGGGTGGAACGCGCGCGCAGTTGCCGGTGAGCCCTCGCCGGCATCGTTCGCACGTGCCACACGAGATCTGGAATGGGACGACGACTCGATCGCCGGGCGCCAGGCCGTCGGGCCCATCGACGACCTCAGCCACGCATTCATGGCCCAGGTGGATCGGGAACGGAAACGGTGTCCGGCCGAAGATCATCGGCTGGTCTAGATCACAGGTCGTCACCGCGAGCGGGCGCACGATGGCTTCTCGCTCGCGCCGGCGCTGCGGCTCGGGCACCTCATGCCAAGCCAGGCGTCGAGGAGCCTCGAGTACGAGCGAGCGCATGTCAGGTGAGGACCGTCTGCTCGGTCGGTGTCTCGGTCCAGCTCCTCTCGATGTCCGCCAAGAGTCGCGGGTAGACGATCGCGTGGCGGAATGGCGTGATCGCGGCCATGTAGAAGGTGCCAAGCACGCCGCGGCGCTTCACGAGGATCGCCATCTGGCCGCGGTAGGCGCCGGTTCCGTCCGGCACCCAACCGAGGTGGATCACGCCGTCGACAGTGCGGTTGACCATCTGGACCGCCCACTCGCGTTCGGTCAGGTAGAGCGGCGTGTAGGGCAGGACGCGGGACCGCGGGCCGGCGGGAAGCTGGCGCATCTCCTCCGGCAACCGACGACGCAGGCTTCGCGCGGGCGGATCCTGGGCTGGGCCGTCCAGGCGAAACAGCTCCCCCGCCTTGCGGCGTATGCCAAACAGCGTCCGGACGGCGCGCGATGCGCTACGGAACGGATCGAGCGAGGCGAATGCGGCTGCAAGACGGGGAAAGGCATCCTCATCGCCGCGCGCCGGAAGCGCCCACACGTCTTCGAGCCTGTAGTCGTAGGCCAGCTCGTGGATCCGCCACGGCTGTGAGGTGTGCGCGGCGCTAGGCAGTCTCATGCGTGCGGCTCCTATCATATCATTTCATACGCCTGCGTATCTAATACGCTACCGTATGTATTGTTGATCGTCAACGCTTTCCCGCGCGACCTCTTTGCGCCGGATAGCCGATGATGCGCTGCGCGCCATGCCCCCGCCGACTCAAACACCCCCCAGCAAGTGGATCGAAGCCGGCCTGCGCGCGCTGGCCGTGGGCGGCCCGGACGCTGTGCGAATCGAAGCCCTGGCGCGCGCGCTCGGCGTTACCAAAGGGGGGTTCTACAACCATTTCGAGGACCGGCCCGCCTTGCTCGACGAGATGCTCGACACGTGGGAGCGGATCGGGGTCGACCAGGTGATTGAGCGCGTGGAAAGTGACGGAGGCGACGCGAGGGCCAAGCTGGCGCGGCTGTTCGCGATCGCCTCCTCGGCGCGCGACCTGGTCAAGGTCGAGCTCGCCATCCGTAACTGGGCGTACCGGGACCAACGGGTGGCCCGGCGGCTCAGGCGGGTCGATCACCGGCGTATGGAGTACATGCGCTCGCTGTTTCGCGCCTTCTGCCCCGATGAGGACGAGGTCGAAATGCGCTGCCTGATCGCCTTCTCGCTCGGCATCGGACCGCCCCTGATCAGAGCCGATCACGGCGGCCGGCGGCGGCGCGACTTGCTAAGGCGAGCGCAGGAGCTGTTGCTCGAGTCGTAGGAGTGGTGGGACACGATTCCGCGCGGGCGAGCGCGGCTCCACATAGGACCGTTATGTACATTTGCGGTAATGCCGGAGCCGAAATCGCGCCGCGAGGAGCGCAAGGAAGAGACGCGGCGCGATCTGATCGCAGCCGCAGCCGCGATCTTTGCCGAGGACGGGTTCCAGAGCGCCTCGCTGGACCGCATCGCGCGGCGGGCCGGGTTCACCACGGGGGCGATCTACTGGCACTTCGGCGGCAAGGACGGGCTCTTCCTCGCCGTCTTCGAGGAGTACGCCCTGATGCGGGTCGCGGAGGTCACGGCCACGCACGACGCCGGCCCCGAGGAGCTCGCGGCGAAGGCGCGCGCGATGGCAGACCAATGGATGGCTCGAGTTTCCGATGACCCCCGCATGATCATCGTGACGCTCGAGTTCTTCGTCCACGCGCTCCGGGTGCCGGAGCTGCGCAAGGCACTTGCGGACCGTCTGGCGGCGGTCCGGCTAGCCGTGGGCCGGATGCTCGAGGAAGACGCGCGCGCCGCCGGCGTCCAGCTCCCGATGCCGGCGCAGGACATCGCTACGACGATGCGCGAGCTTGGCATCGGCCTCGCGCTCGCGCGGCTTGCCGATCCCGACGCTGTGCCCGAGCGGCTGTATGGAGACTTCGTCGAGTCGTACTACACCCTCGCGGGGGCGCAACCGACGCGGGCGCGGGCGCGCAAGGGCAGGACGACGAACCGTCGCTGATCGCGTTGATTCACGGCGTCGACCGGAGGAAGCGGTCGAGCTTCTCCGCGAAGCCGGGTGCGGCGGCCACGAAGTGTCCTGCCCCCGATATGACCGCCCGCTCGCCGTCCAGGGCGACGGCAAGGGCATCGCAAATGTGCTCAATTGCCGGCGCGTGGGCGCCGGACACGACAAGCGACGGGATCCGCGCGACGCGGAGCACATCGAGTCGGGGCCGAGCTTCGCCAGGACGACGTCCGCCGTGCGCGCGCTGAACGGAGCGCACGACGGCGTCGGGTAGGGGACCCTCACTGAGGGTTGGGGAGCCTGCCAGCCGCAGGAACTCGCGGAGCATTG
This sequence comes from uncultured Solirubrobacterales bacterium, assembly GCA_963818675.1. Lineage (GTDB taxonomy): Bacteria > Actinomycetota > Thermoleophilia > Solirubrobacterales > Solirubrobacteraceae > Palsa-465. Next base: position 1,948,520 of record CAWFTE010000002.1, on the reverse strand, counting down.
CGGGGTCTGTGTCGAGACCGTCCTGTAGGAAGGCGTCGCCGAGACGCTCGAGGTGCTCCACCTCGGGGTCATCCGGCGCCAGGTAGTAGAGCGGAGGTTCGATCACGGTCAGGGAGCGGACTTGCTCCGGAGAGCGGGCAGCGGCGAGAAGGGACCCCAAGGCGCCGTACGAATGAGCGACGACATGCGGCTTGGTGGCGAGCAGGGGCGCCAGGTCGTCAGCGTCGACGTCGAAGTCGTGGCGCCCCGGCGGGCTGGGCGGATAGCCGCGCCGGTACGCATACGCAAGCGTCCAAGAGCGGGCGAGTGGCTCGATTCCTTGCCAGGTCCTCCGCGGCCCGCCGCCGCCGTGAACGAGCAGGACCTCCGGTCCGGCGCCTTCGCGAATCACGGTGATCGCGCTCATGCGTGCGCAACGCTAGCCGGCGCTGCTCGGACTGCCGGGACCGCTGGGCGCGGGCTCGGCCCAGGCTCGTGATGCGGCCGGGGGCCGTGCGCGGAGGGTCGGTCAGGCGGCGGGCTCGAGTCGATCGGCCTCTCGGGGGATGAACAGCATCGCGCAGCGTGCGCCGGCAGCCGGATCCCCCTCGGTGCGAAGCTTGCCGACCTTGATCGCCTCGGCGGACGAGATCCGTCCTCGCCCGATCTCGATAAAGGTTGCGGGGTCGGTGTGCACCACCAAATCCGGCCGTTCGCCGGCGCCCTGCCAGACGTCGATGCGGTCGTTCGTGGCATGGACGGTGATGGTCTCCGAACCGATGCGAAACTCGTAGAGGTCATCCGTGCCGTCGGGAAGGAGCTCGCGGCGTGCAGCCTGTTCGACCGCCGGCAGCCAGTAGCTCGCCCTGATTGCGTCGCTCCCGCCCGGCACGCGAAGCAGCTGGAGCCCCCAGTCGAAGAGCTCGAGCAGGACGGGGCGTAGCCCTTCGCCGAGTTCGGTCAGCTCGTACACGGTCGATGCCGCCGGCGGGGGCAGACGCCGCTTCCTGATCACGCCGGCGCTCTCGAGCGATCGCAGGCGCGACGAGAGCACGTTCGGCCCGATCCCGGGGAGACCGTCCTGAAGGTCGGTGTAGCGCTTTGGCCCGAACAGGAGATCTCGCACTACGAGAAGGGTCCACCGCTCCCCGACCAAGTCCAGCGCGGTTGCCGCCGGGCAGAACTGGTGGTAGCTGCGCACCCGACCAATAATACCCAGTCGCTTAATACCACTTGCTTTTTAGTAGCCCGTGATTACGGTGCCGTAGCGGCTCTATGCGAGCGTCGCGGCGGCCTCGCCGCCGTCCCCGGGGGGCTTCTATACGGAGTCGGGCTGGATGCCCGACCCCGCGTCACGCGGGATGCCCGACCCCGCGCCACCGTCCCTAACTGTCCGGATACTTGGCCTGGATGAGGTGCGGGATCCGCCCCGGCTTGGCCCCCGGGAGCGGCGGCGCGACCCAGCAACCCGGGCTTCCGGTGGGGGCATCGCCCTGCGGCATCTTTTGGCCGCCGGCGTTGTTGCAGTCCCACGCGCCCGGGACGTCGTAGATGAAGTTCCGCGAATCGGCTCCGACCAGGGGCTCGGGATAGGTGTTGCCGCGGTTGTTCGCGTCGCGGCTCTGGTAGATCCCGAGCGACTCGTTGCCGGTCAAGCCGAACTGGCGCAGGTAGTGGCCGCACGGCTGACCGCCACAGGTCATACCGCTACCCCCGTACGTCGTGGTCCGGGCGGCCATGGGGTAGCTGCCATCTCCGAGGAAGTCCGAGATCAGCTGTTGGTGCAGCCCGAGCCAGTTCAGGATCGGGTTCAGCTGCTCCAGGAAGCCCCCCAGCGCTGGCAGCAGCGTCTGGGTAGCCGGATCGGGCGGACAGGTCAACCCCGGCTGCGGCGTGCACCCCAACCCCTTCAAGAACTCCGCCGTTGCCGGCAACCCCGTCCGCGACACCGTGATCAACGGATTCAAATTCAAAAACAGCTTCTTCAACGGCGGCGAGAACGCCCGCACCGCCTGCAACGTCGGCCCCAAATTCTGCGCGACCGGCACCAGCTCCTTGAGCAACGGCGCGTTCTGCCCCGCCACACAACACGCCTGATCCGCATTAAACGAGAACGACTGCAACTTCGCCATCACCAACCGCGACTGATCCAAAAACGTCGGGAAGATATGGATCACATTCGCCAGCGCCGCCTGATTGGCCGCCGTCGTCCGAAACACCGTATCCGAGCTCGTGATCAAATCCCGCAACGCCGCCTGGTTCTGCGAAAGCGCCGAGAACACCGTCCCCCCGTTACGCACCAAATTGACCACCGCGCCATGCTCGATATCCAGCACATTCAAGATATCCGTCGCGTCCGCCGCGAACATCGGCAAATTCCCCAACACATCATTCAAATTCATATCGTTGCCGCGCACCCCCACCGCCAACTGCTGCTGCCACGTCTGAAACGCCTTGCGCGTCGTCGGATCAAACGCATTAAAGATCGTGTCCAACTGCACCGCCGGCAACACCTGAGCCCGATTCAACACCCCGTTATCCGGCAGCGCCTTGGCATGCCGCGAGCCCGGCGTCAGCTGAATGTAGGTCTCCCCCAGCAGCGTCTTGGTCCGCAAAATCGCCGTCGCATCAACATGAATCGGCGCGTACTTGTTCTCCAGCTCAATCGTGGCCAACGTCTTATTGCCATTCGGATCGAGCTCCTTATCCACCACCTTGCCCACCGACACACCCGCGATCCGCACATCCGCCTGCGTCGCCAACTCCTGCGAATCCGGAAACGCCACCTGAAAGCGATAACCCCGGGGATTGAACGGCACCTGACCACCAAACGACAACCACAAAAACAACAACAACCCCACGCACGAAAGTGCGAACAAAACCATCGTCAGCACTTTGGCGACGCTGGGAGTGCTGGTTTCCATCAGCCCACTGCCTTCGGGACGGGGATAGAGCTACCTGGACGATGGAGACTACTACAGTTTTAGTAGTTCTGTCTAGTCTCTAGAAAGGGCTCGCTAGTGCGGCGTTGCGAGGCCTGGGCGTGTGGCGCCTCGTGCGTCCCCGGCCGAACAGGGCTCCTCGCGCGGCCGCGGTCAGGGCCCCTGCCGGCGTCCCTGCCGAGAAGGCAGTCGCGCTCGTCAGCGGGGTCCGAGACCACGGCGGGCTTGCCGAGGACCCAGCTGATCCGCCCGTACGCGAAGGCTCGATATCTCTATCGCGCGGTGTACCCGAGGTCGATAGCTACCGCTGCGCCGGTCATGGCAGTGGCATCAAGCAGCAGGTGGATGACGGTCGTGGCAACTTCGTCGGGTTGCGCGATCCGTCTGAGCGGGAGGCGCTGGGCTTCGAGCTGGACGGTGGCTAGCGCTTCCTGTGTGGGGGTGGGTCCGAGGTATTCGGTGAGGTAGTTCTCGAGCATCGGCGTCTGCACCGGCCCAGGAATCACGGCGTTCACACGGACTTCGGGAGCCAGCTCGACTGCGAGGTTGCGGGTGAGTCCAAGCAGTGCCGCCTTGGAGGCACCGTAGGCGGCGTGGCGATCGCGGCCGCGGACGGCCGCGATCGAGCAGACGAAGACAATCGACGCCCCTGCTTGAAGGTGCGGATGAATCGCTCGGGTCAGCAGGAGCGGCCCGAAGACGTTGGTTCCGAATACCGCCTCGAGCTCTTCGCGATCCGAGGCGCCGAGGGGCAGAAGCGATTCTCGGCCAGCCGCATGGATGATGCCGCCGATGGGCCGATCTTGAATCGTTTGTCGCACCTTCTCGATGCCTTCGTCGGTTGCGATATCGGCGGCTGCGGCTTCGGCGGAGCCGGCTTGCGGTTGCAGGGAGACGGCTTGCTCAAGGGCTTCCCGTCGGCGCCCGACGGCGACCACATGACACCCGCGGGCGCCCAGCAGGTGGGTGCAGGCGCGGCCGATCCCGCTTCCGGCGCCGGTGACGACGACCGTGGTCACGTGCGGGTGCTCGCGCGCGTGAGATCCGCGATCAATTGCCGATGGCTGGCATCTACGCGCTCCCGATCTCCCGTGGCGAGCAGATCGAGCAAGAGCCCCCGGTGGACTGCGATGAGGAGCGTCGCTTGCCGGGGTGCCTCCCGGGCCGGGACGCCGACGGCGACCATCATCGCCTCCGCGAACGGCATCCAGTCGACGACGACATCGTCCAGAAAGCTCCGATACTTCGACGGCTCTTGGAGCGCGAGACCGTACACCTCGAAAAACAGCCGCATGAATGGCTCAGCCTGCTGTGAGCTAAACCATTGCCACGCCCGCTCCAGCATCGAGGCTGGGTCGAACGGCGTGTCCTCCGCGAACCAGCTCGCGGCCTCCTCCTGCTGCCACAGCCGGATCTGCCGCAGCGCCTCGACCAACAGACGCTCCTTGGAGCCGAAGTAATAGAGCAGCATCCTGGGGCTTGTCGCCAAGTTCTCCGCGAGAGGGCGCAGCGAGAGGTCGGCCAGGCCCACGTCCAGGATGTACTGAGCTACTGCTTCGAGAAGCTGCTGTCGCCGCCGGGGGTCCGGATGGCGGCCCATTACCTCTCCAAACTTCCCGACCGGACGCGGAGCACCCATATCGCGACGGTCAATGGCCCAAACACCCACGCCGACCGACGCCGCTTGAACGGCGCGTGCAGACGGGCAGGGGGCCCGTGCGCGTGGCGGTGGCGGCTCGGCCTTGCCTCCGGACTGGCGGGTGCCTGTTCGATCAACGATGCATGTGCCGCCGTATTCATGAAACGCACATTACATGAAACGGTCGTTACACGCAAGCGGGAACGGCGAACGCAAACGGCGGCCGCCAGCTCGCCAGCGTGGCGGGTCAACGCGACAGCGCGGAGGCAGCGAACATCGTCGACCGACCGTCAAGCGCTAGGCTGAGCAGCACGTGCCCCCTGCCGGGCTTGCGGCGGGAGAGCGCGCGAGCGTAGACGCATGGCTTCCGAACACACATATACGTCGTGCGTTACGGTGGACGCTCCGGTGGAGCGGGTGTGGGAGCTGATGTGCGACATCAGCCGCTACGCCGAATGGGGCGCGCAGACGCTCGAGATACCAGACGCCGAGGAACCGGCCGAGGTGGGCACGACGTACGACGAGCGCGCGCCCTTCATCGGGCCGTGGAAGGCGGTCCTGCACTGGCGAGTGAGCGCGCTCGAACCATCTCGGCGCCTGGTGCATACCGGCCAGGTCTGGTACGCGCGCGAGCTGGTCTCAGAGATGGAGTGCGAGCCCGGGGAAGACGGGACGACCTTCACCATGACGTTGCGTGCCACGCCGAAATTCGGGCCGCTCGGCGGGCTGCTGGAGCGTGCTCTAGCGGGGTCGGTCCAGAGCAACTGGGATCAGACCGTCGAGAACTTCAAGGAATTCGTGGAAGGCGCTGCGGAGGAAGAGGACGAGGATTCCTCCGCGGAGGAAAACGACGAGGATTCGTAATCGACTCTGGTTTCGCGCGGCCGATTAGCGGTGTCCGCCATAACCTTCAACGCCAACGGTCTGGCATAAAGCGTTCCACGAGCCTGGCTAGGCGCCTAGCTGCCTGACGCCTAATGTGGCAGTCCTCGAACCGACGCCTTCGCAGTCGTCGAGCCGGGCGGGCTGGTCGCCCACCGGGCCCGGGGAGGCACTGCTTTGAGCGTCAGGCGGCCACCGGCGAGCCGGCCACGAACTCGGCGATCACCGGCGCGATTGCGCTCGGCTTCACCGCGTGCTTCTGGCCAGGAAGCTCGTGCAGCGTCGCGTTCGGGAGCACGTCTGCCAGCGAGTGGGACGCGTGCTTGAGGCTTGCGTAGGTCGTCGAGCCGTACACGACCAACGTCGGGCAGGTGACCGTCGACCACTCCTCCGCGCGCAGCGGCGAACCGTGCATGTTCTCGTCGCCGAGCGCCAGGTAGTCGAACATCAGCGTGTGGCCGTTGGCGCCGAACCGCTTGAACATCGGCACCAGCGACATCACCGCCACGATCGGCCCAGGCATTCCGACGTTGCGCAGGAAATGCTTGGCCGCACCCATCCGGTCATCAGCGGCGATCAGCGGCTCGAGCCGCGCGGCGTAGTCGTCCCGCGGGAATTTGGCCGTCGGGTCGGTCTTGAAGGGGGTCTCGTACAGCACCAGCTTCTCGACGGGGAGCCCCGCCGCCGCCGCGCGCAGCGCAACCGCGCTGCCGGACGAGTAACCCCACAGCGACGCCCGCCCGCCTACCGCGTCGATCAGGGCGGCGAGATCCTCGACCTCGCGCTCGACTGACGCGGGCCCCGCCGGTCCGCTGTCGCCGCGCCCGCGGCGATCGTAGTTGACAACCGTGCAGTGCTCAGACAGGGCAGCAGCGACCTGCTCCATGGTCTTGAACTTGCGGTAGCCGAGCGCGCCGTTGACCAGGATCACCGCTGGCCCCTCGCCGTAGCGGTCATACGCGATGTGCGTGCCGTCTGCTGATGTCACCGTGTCCATGCCGTCCTCCCTTTGAAGTGCGATTTCAGAGGCCAAGACCGCCCGCGGGCAGAAACCTCATCGGTGTCCCGTGGATCGTGCTCGTTGCCGACCAAGCGGCACTGCTAGCGCCCCGTCCGAACCTTGGGCAAGCCAAGCGCGTCCACCGCTTTGGGCAGAACTCCCGCCTTGCGGCCGGCACGCGCATCTGCCGTGGCCCGCGAATTTTCTTTCCTTGCGCGGAAGGCGCGTCGAGGACGTACTTCCACTTATCGCCGGACGCGGGGCGCGATCTCGGCGGCGAGTTCGAGCTGACGTGACTCGTCCCCTAACGGCCACAGGTAGACGCGCTGGCACCCGGCCTCCTCGTAGCGGGAGAGCAACTCGGCGCAATGATCGACCGAGCCGACGCACACCTGCGCACCGAGCTCGTCGGCGTCACGTCCGAGCAGCGGCGAGAGAACCTCGCCCAGCACGCGGCCTCGGTCGGCGCGGTCATCGGTGATCCACGTCCACATCGTCACCAATGCGTTCGGGAACTGCTCGGCTCTCTTCCCCTCGCTCGCGAGCTCGACGGCCAGCGCCTCGCGGGCGGACGCGAACTGGTCAGGGGATGTGTTGTATGCGGAGGCCAGCCACCCGTCTCCCAGCCGTGCCACGCGCCGCAGCCCAGCCGTGGATCCCCAGCTTCCGATCCACAGCGGAAGGCCGTCAGTCCTTCGCGGTGCGGGTGCAAGCCGCGCATCCGGTAGAGCGAAATGACGCGTGCGATCCGGCAGGGGCTCATCCCGAAGTAGCGCTCGCAGGATCACAACCGCCTCGTCGAATCGCGCCCAGCGATCCTCGAACGCAACACCCACAGCGTCATAGTCACGCTTCGACGAGCCGGGGCCGACGCCGGCCACCAATCGCCCGCCCGACAGCAGATCGAGAGCGGCGAGAGTCTTCACCAGCGGTACCGGACCACGGAGCGCAGGTAGCGAAATGGTCGTCGCGACAGTCATATCACCCGAACGGTCAATCACTGCGGCAAGCGCCGTCAGACCATCGAGCCACGGAGTCGAGAACACAAAGTGGTCGTTTGCCGAGACAGCCGCGAACCCGGACTCACGAGCCACATCGACGACCGCCTGCAACCGGCCCAGCGACTGGCCCTCGTCGCCGAACTCCATCAGCGGCAGGTGCACGCCGAGCGCGCCCAAGACGGCCGCTATCACCGCGTCGGGGCTCGACCCCGGGTGCTAGCTGAGCGACCGGGGTGCTGCAAGCACACAAGAGCGCTACTCAACCCACCAGTCGCGCTGGCCATCGACGTCTTCGCGCGGAGCCGCGCCGAGATTGGGCGCGCCGATGACGAGGATCTCAAGGCCCTCCGGCCCAGCCTCGTAGCCTCGCCACGTACCGGGCGGGACACGCACCGCGTCCCACTCCTTGAGCTCGACGATCTCGTCGTCGAGCTTCATCCGCCCGCCCCCGCGTAGGACCACGTATACCTCCTCCTGCTTCTTGTGCGTGTGGCCGTACGGAAAGCGATAGCCGGGAGGGACGCGCTGGTAGCCCAGGCCGGATTTCTCGAGTTCGAGCGCCCCGGTCGCCAAACGGAACTCAAGGTCCGGCGCGCCGTCGAACCTAGAGCCAACGTCCTGCAGATCCTCCTTGATGTTCCTCAGCGTGAACGGCACGGCGAAATCCTAGGTCACCCTTTGCTGGATCGCCGATAGTGGAGCCAACGGGATTCGAACCCGTGACCTCCTGCGTGCAAAGAGCCAGCGGGGCGCATTTTCTGCGGGTCGAATCGTGGTTTCGCCCGTAGATACGCGATTTGCTCTAAAGCTGTAGACCGTTTGAAGGCACGGTCGCGGCGACGTAGGCTTCCATCAGGCTTCCATGCCGTCGACCCAACCGGTGCGGTGACTCCAGCGCAGCTCGAGCTCCTCGAACGGGACGGTCAGCAGGTTGTCGAGCGCCGATCCAGGCGGATCGTCTTCGGCGACCTCGACCAGCGCCGCCCGATCGTAGAGGCTGACGACCGTACCGCTGGTCCCGGCCGGCCAGCCGCCGATAGGCACCCGTAGCGCCACCACGTCGTGCTCCTCGATCGCGTGTTTGATCGTTGCCATCGTCTATCGAACTCTAGAGACGAGGTATGCCGTGATCAAACGAGGTCGATCCCCGTCCCACCGGATCTGCCAGGCGGTCAGGACGTTCGCGACTCGATCGGCGCGATCGCGAAGTCCGCGCACTTGCACGATGACCTCGCAATGGAACCCGTGCTCTCCCGCAGGTCGAACGCCGGAGATCGGCGTCGCGCGGAGCCCGCTGAGTAGCGCCTCGGCAACGTAATCCAGATCGTCGGCAGTGACGCCGAGCGCCCGTGCGAATCCCTCCGCCTTTCCCTTCGGATGGCCAGCCTTCAGCGAGTAGTCGACGAGCTTCTCGTGGATGCCATACGCGTCCTCCGCTCTAGGCAGCAGCTCGCCAATCTGAGGTGGCCACGACACGAAATCGATCGTGCCAAGCCGAACGGACGCCCGGCACGGCAACCGGGCGCCCGAATGCTCACTCGTAATCGTGGACGCCGAGCACGCCGCCGAACTCGGCGACCATCCGCGACCGTCGCAGGGTGCGGCGACGAGCGTCCGACAGTTCGCGGACGTAAACCGCCCGCGTCACGTTGGCGTCGCGATGACCGAGCAGGAACGCAACTTCTTCAACGCTCTCTCCGGCGAGCAACGCCCTGCTCGCAACCGTGTGGGGGAAGCTGTGCATTGACGGCAGGGCTCCGTGCGGCACCGCGATTGGCGTCCCGTCTTCCGCGGGATCGACATAGTTCGATCGCTCCTTATGGCGCTCGAGGTGAAGCTGTTCCTACCGAGCGCTAGCAAAGGCGACGCCTACATTCGGCAGGGCTTCGCCCCGAGGATCCGCTACGCCAACGACTACGGCGTCTCCGCGGGATACCTCGTCGTGTTCAACCTCACGCCAGAGCTCTGGTGTTCGAACGCGAGGACGAGGACACTCGCTGGCCTCCGGCGGTCCGAGTCGGCGACAAGACCGCCTTCCTCATCGCCATTCAGGCGAATCCGGATCGGCCGAGCGCGAGCAAGGACCGCCAGCTCGTCCGGCACGTGCTCACGAGCAGCTACCTCCTGGGCCGGGATGGCTGAAAACCACCAACGGAAGGAAGCCGCTACCGCTGAGTCGCCGAAGCAGAAGCCCGCTGGAAGCTGGCGCTCCGACGGATGCAATCGCGAGCTCGGACAGTCGTCGCTTCATGGATGCAGCCATGTCGGTCGCGGCCGTCGCGCTCTCGGATCACCCCTATAGCGGTCGCGGCGCCCGCATGGCCGCTTTGGTCGGCATCCGTAGCGCGGTCACGGTCGGTAGGGAGCCCCGCGCCCAGTGGGCGTACTTCCGCATTTCGAGGATCCGAACAGTCCGGGACACGCCATCGCCTGTCGTCCGGCGCGAGAGCCTCGATCGCCGCGACTAGTTGTTCTTGGTCGCTGCTTTGGCGGCCGGCCGACGGTCGTTGGTTGACCAGCCCTTGGTGCGGCTCAATCAGGCGCAACAGTGCGCTTTGATGGGACTCTGCCCCGCCTTGTGGACCGGTCCGCAGAGGCACCCTGTGGCGGCTCCGGCTGATGTTTCCAGCGGGCTACGCATCCCGCGAGGTGTTGTTGCGGAGGATCAGCGGCTGCACAAGCCGCGCCGGGTACCGGCCGGACGGCTTCGCCACGACTAACGGTGCTCGACCTCGACGGGGTGGCTTGCATCATTCCGCCAATCAACACGTTGACAGCCCAGCGCCTCGTCAGCCATAGTGCGCCAGGTATGGGGGTGCTTATGTGATGGCCGGGGCTGGCGCCTCGAGGCGCGTGATGCGCGTGTTCGTGTCGTCGACCTTCCGTGACATGGAAGGGGAGAGGGATGAGCTCGTCAAGCGCGTTTTTCCCGAGCTGCGGGCATTGTGCGAGTCCCGCGGCGTCACGTGGGGCGAGGTTGATTTGCGGTGGGGGATCACTGACGAGCAGGTAGCCGAGGGCCGCGTGCTGCCGATCTGCCTCGAGGAGATCCGAGCTTGTCGCCCATATTTCATTGGACTCCTGGGCGAGCGCTATGGCTGGGTGCCTGACCTCATCGATCCAGCCCTGGTTGAGCGTGAGCCTTGGATCGGTGAGCATCCGGGTAGGTCGGTGACTGAACTTGAGATCATGCATGGGGTGCTCGCCGATCCCGCGATGGCGGAGCATGCTTTCTTCTACTTCCGTGATCCAGCTTTTGCCGAGCGCGATCCGGCCCTCGCCGAGCAGCCGACTGTCGTGGGAACCGAACGGTTCGGGGCCCTGGAGGCGGAGATGCGCGCGCGGCTTCGGCGGGAGCGACTCGCGGCTCTGAAGGACCGGATTCGCGCGAGTGGGCTCCCCGTGAGAGAGGGATATCCGGATCCGCAGGCGCTGGGACGCCTAGTTCTCGAGGACCTCACTGGGGTGATTGAGCGTCTGTTCCCAGCGGGCTCAGAACTGAGTCCGATTGAGCGAGAGCGAAGGCTGCATCAGGAGTTCGCGCGTTCGCGGGCGGGCGTGTACATCGGTCGGGCGGAGTATTTCGAGCGGCTGGACGTGCACGTTGAGAGCGACGGATCGCCGCTCGTGGTGATTGGCGAGTCTGGGAGTGGTAAGTCTGCCTTGCTCGCCAACTGGGAGTTCCGGCTTGCCGAACGGCGTGAGCAAGCGCTGTTTGCAGGCGACTCCGCTGGCGCGGCGTTCGTCATCGGGCACTTCGTTGGTGCATCGCGGGCGAGTGCCGACTGGATGGCGATGCTACGCCGCATCATCTCTGAGTTGAACGAATACTTCACATTGGCCGTTGATACGCCGCACGACGCCTCGTTGCTGCGTGCGGCGTTTGCGAACACGCTGCACCTGGCGGCGGCGCGAGGCCCCGTTGTGTTGATTATCGACGCGTTGAATCAGCTACAGGATCGTGACGGCGCGCCTGACCTCGTGTGGTTGCCACCGATGATCCCATCCAACGTGCGGCTGGTTGTGTCCGCGCTTCCCGGTCGTGCGCTCAACGAGCTGCACCGCCGCCGTTGGGCGACGCTCGAGATCACACCTCTCGATCATCGCGAGCGGGAACGGCTGACCCACGCCTACCTGGGTGGCTATGGAAAAGTGCTCCCAGATTTCTTAGTCAGCGAAATCGCGGGCGCCTCTCAAGCCGAGAACCCGTTGTTCCTGCGAGCGACGCTTGATGAGTTACGTCTCTACGGTCAGCACGAGACGCTTAGACATCGCCTCTGCGAGCTTCTGTCGGCCCCCGACATCCCCCATCTGTACGAGCTGATGCTGACTCGCTGGGAGCGTGACTACGATCGCGACCGGCCGGCGCTCGTGCGCGACGCCATGAGCTTGCTATGGGCGGCGCGGTTTGGACTGAGCGAAAGCGAGCTCCTTGACCTTCTCGGTGGCTATGGCGGGCCGATGCCCCATGCGCACTGGTCGCCGCTGTATCTCGCGGCGAAGCAGATGCTCGTGAACCGCGATGGACTGCTTGGATTCGCGCACGAGTATGGACGCGCGGCCGTTGCTCACCGGTACATGCCGACAGAGCCTGATCAGCGTCTCGCGCACATGCGGCTCGCTGACTACTTCGATGGGCAGCCGGTATTGGCGGAGCGAAGGGTGGCCGAGCTGCCGTGGCAGCTTGATCAGGCGCGAGCTTGGGACGCCCTGGCGACGTTCCTGGGCGACCTACGCACCCTTGTCGCCCTGAACCGGGACGAACAACGGCACTTTGAGTGGCGAGGGTATTGGGCACGGGTTGAGGCGAACTCGCAGCTGAGACTGGTTGACACGTACAGACCACTGATCGACGACGCGCAGCTACCGCCGAGCGTCAGCCTTCTCCTGGCCGACGGGCTGAAAGAGACAGGGTATCTCAGCGAGGCACTCGCGCTCTATAACCGGCTGGTCAGGTCATCAGAAGTGCGGGGCGACGACGACGGCGTCGTGCGGGCGGTAAAGGGCGCGGCCGATATCCACGTCGAGCGAGGCGAGCTTGATCAAGCCCTCTTGCTAAATGAGCTGGTGGAGCGCGAAGGTCGGGAGAGCGGGAACCTGGAGGCCGTCGCCGTGGCAGTCGGTAGCCAAGCGATGATCGCCCAAACTCAAGGTTACGTTGACCGCGCTCTGACACTACACCAGAAAGCGGAGGCGATCGCACGTCAGGGAGGCTATGAGCACCTCCTGACATCAGCCCTCTTTGGGCGAATTCGAATTCTCACCATGCAGGGCAACCTTGCCGAAGCGATGGCGATAGCAGAACAGGTCGAGCGGAGGTACAGAGAAAAAGGCGACCAGGACGGGCTGGCAGCTTGCTTAGGGAACCAGGCCGTGATCCGTGCCAGGGAGGGAGCGCTCGACCGCGCCCTAGCCCTCCACAAGGAGGTCGAGCAACTGAGCCGGAGGCTAGGAAGCTGGCAGAACCTCGCGATGTCCCTGTGCAACCAGGGTAAGCTGCTGGCCCGCCAAGGAGAGCTACTGCAAGCAACAGACGTATACCAAGAGCAAGAAAGCATTTGCCGGCGGATCGGCTACGCGGAAGGTCTCGCATTGTCTCTCGAAGGGCAGGCAATCGTCTGCCGCGATGGTGGCGATCACGATCGGGCTCTGACCCTCTTTCGAGAGCTGGAGGTCGTAAGCCGTCGAAGAGGCATCGCTGATCACCTGATCGTCGCTCTTGTGAATCAAGGAGCCATCCTTCGTTATCGCGACGAACCCGAAGCGGCGCTCGCAAAATTTGATGAAGTCGAGCGCATCTGCCGGTCGCTCGGACACGAGGACTGGGTGCAGGCCATGCGGCAAGAGAAGGCCAAGATCCTCAACGAGCGGGATGACGCCCCGCCCCCGGCCGGCGGCACCGACCACGAGACCGGGTCTACTTCGGCCGGAAACCGCCGCCCCGGGTATGGGGTCCCCGATTCCGACGAGAAAGAGCGCATCGCGCGATCTCCCTCCTCACCGCCGGCACCGCCCATCGTTTCGTCGACGCGTCAGACCGCAGGCCAACCATCATCGAGTGAGGATCAAATGGACAGCGGGTATGACGATGCAGCCGCCCTGCGACAGGTCGTACAGGATGCTCGGGCATACCGCGCCCGAGGGGACCTCGAAAACGCCTTAGCGGAACTCGAGAAACAGGAGTCGCTGGCGCGACGAATTGGTCACGAGGCCGCCCTCGCCGATGCACTCGGAAGCCAGGCTCGACTCCTCGAAACGCGAGGTGACGATAAACCTACCATCTCACGGGATGATGACCTACGCGAGGCCCTTGCAAGGTATAAGGAGATGGAGCACATTTGCCGCCAACGTGCAGACCGAGACGGTCTATTCTTCTCTCTAGCCGGACAGGCGAGTGTACTCGCTAAGCGGGGTGATCCAGATGTAGGGCTCACGCTGCTCGCAGAGATTGAACGGTCTTGTCGAGAGACCGAAGACATGGATGGCTTGCAAATCGTCCTCGGATACCAAGCTTCCATGAGGAAGGCGCAGGGTAACCTCGACGCCGCAATCGCAGCCTTGGGGGAACAGATCCGGATATGTGACGAGATCGGAGATCGAGATGCTCTTCAATCCGCCTTCGGCGCCCTCGGTGACCTTTTTCTGATTCCACGGCGGAGCCGCGGATGCACTCGACATCGCGATGCAGGCGTTCAAGCAACAGGCGGCGATTTGCCTCCAGCTCGGGCATGAGGAACACCAGGTCCACCCGGGCTTAGTTCATGCGGAGGAGGGACGCGCGGCGGTCGCAAAGCTGCAACAAAGCCTCGGCGATCGTAAAGCTGCAGCAAAGCCGCGGCGGTTGAGACGCAAATGACAAGGCCGGCGCTGGACGCATCCGCCGCAAGCGCCAGGGCCCGCGGGCCAAGGGCACCGCGGCATCGGCGGGCCGGTCGCACGCCAGGCCGACCGTCCAGCGCGAACCTGAGGGGGAAGCCGACGGTCTGCTGCGCCAGCGCCGGTCCTCACGGCCGCGCAGGCATGCTCGAAGAACTGCTTTCGCCATCCGATACGTCACGTCCTTTCGAGAGTGGCGCTCGATCGCGCCCGGCGCCGCACATTGCTCGCCACCGCGTACGGGATCAACCCGCCATCATCAACGGCTCGTGCGCAGCGCGACGTGACGATCAGCCCGATCCGCCGCATATACCACAGCGAGAATCCCAAGCGCGCGGGCGCAGCGATCACAAACCGCGCCACATCATCCGCCGACAGCCAAACACGCCCCGGCGCAACAAAGCTTCACTCACGACGCACAAAATGAAGTTCTGCGGCATGCGGCAACGGCGCTAACCCGTCGGAACAGGATCCCTTTTGGGCAACAGCCTCGACGAGTTGGCAGAGCACGCTCTAACAGCCACGACTGTCTGGATGGCCGACGCGTCCCCCGCTGTTCTCGACACACTGAGAGACAGCGACATGGCGGCAAGACTGCTCCTTCAATGCACAGGGGCAGCGATATCGAGGCCTTGGCGGACGCGGCGTGACCGCTCCCGGACAACCTGTGCCACGACGCAGGCCGGCGTCGCGATGACCGCCCCCGTCGACCAGCAGTCATCCGGTCTTGGCACGCCCAAGACGCGGATCGTCGCCGAAGCGCAAACCCGCCTCCGCTGCCGTCCCCGTGCGTCGCGGATTGTTGTGGCCCGGTCACAAGGGATGGACCCGCGAGGCGAGGCCTGGTCGAGAAACGGCGAAATATCGTGGCGTTTCGCGACCAGCCTTCGCTGAATCGCGCATGGCGCCGGCGCCGCGTGGCGGGCAGTTGTGCGCTGCTCACAACTCCTCGATTTATGCGACGGCCTCAACCAGAAGGAGCTGTCCCGCGTCGGCTCGCGAGAAGCCTGCCCTAGAGGCGACCTGCACCCCATTTAGTGCCAAACCGACAGGCACTGCTCGTCCAGGCGCCTCGTTTGGCGAGCTGGTGGCGGTCAGGAGATGCCGCTGCGTACTGCTTGGACGGCTGCTTGGATGCGGTTCTCGAGGTGGAGTTTGGCGAGGATGCTCTTGATGTGGTTAGAGACGGTGTTTGTGCTGAGCGACAGCTCGCATCCGATCTGCTGATTGCTCTTGCCGCTCGCTAGGAGGGTGAAGATCTCGAGCTCGCGTTCGGTCAGGGCGGCGCGGATCGCGCTGGCGGCGTCTTGGCTGGTGGTGATCGGGATGTCGGTTTCGCGGATGCGTTCGAGCAGCTTCCCGGCGATCTGGGAGGACAGCACCGATTCGCCGGCGGCGGTGGCTTTGACGGCGGCGATGATCGCCTTTGGTGGCGCGGTCTTGAGAATGTAGCCGCTGGCGCCGGCGATGATCGCTTCGACGACTCGGTTCTCTTCGGTGCGGGCGAGGACCAGCACGCGCGAGGCGGGGGCGAGCAGGCCGAGCTGCTCGATTGTCTGCACGCCGGGTATGTCGGGGAGCTTGATGTCCATCAGCACGACGTCCGGGCGCAGGTCGAGCACGAGCTCGATCGCGTCCTCTGCGCTGCCAGCTTCGCCGACGAGCTCGAGCCCGCTGACCGACAGCGTGTGAGCGAGGGCGCTGCGGATCAGCGGCTCGTCGTCGACCAGTACGACCGTGATCGATGTTCGGCGCTCCGCGCCCGATCTAAGCTCATCTGGCATGTCCGGCCCGTTCTCCGACTGAACCCACCCCCGGCCTTAAAGCTACCAGTCTTTCAGTGTTTCGGGAGGCGATTTCACCCGCCGGCGGATAGCTCGTTCGGGCGCCCCACCCGGCCAGGTCTGGCCCCCCTTTAGGCTCGAACGAGCCATAGACAACACGCCACCCCGAGCGTAGCTTCAACCCTCAAACTGGACTCCTTCATAGCGTGGACTCGCTACGCACCGGGGGTCCGTCAAGGGGGACGTCGTCGTGAGCATCACGCAAGACCCGCCGCGAGCGCGATTCTTCGAGATGCGGATGAGCAAGCGGCATGGGAAGGAAAGCACCAGCGAGGAGTGGCGACTCCGCGCCCTTTGGCGCACCGTCGCCCTGTTGGCCGCGCTTGTGGTCAGCCTCACGCTCGCGGCAGCGGCGAGCGCGAACGTTTCCTTTATCAAGGCCTACGGCTGGGGCGTTGTCGACGGCGCCAGCCAGTTTGAGACCTGCACCACCACCTGCCAGACCGGGATCTACGGCAGCGGCGCCGGACAGCCCGGCGCCCCCGTTGGCGTCGCCACCGATCCCTCGGGCGACGTCTACGTCGCCGATGCCAACAACAACCGGATCGAGGAGTTCTCCGCCGCCGGCGCGTTCATCAAGGCCTACGGCTGGGGCGTGAGCGACGGCGCCAGCCAGTTTGAGACCTGCACCAGCACCTGCCAGGCCGGGATCGCGGGCGGCGGCGCTGGGCAGCTCGACAGCCCCCAGGGCGTCGCCATCGATAGCTCGGGCGACGTCTACGTCGCCGCTTACTACAACGAGCGGATCGACGAGTTCTCCGCCGCCGGGGCGTTCATCAAGGCCTACGGCTGGGGCGTAAGCGACGGCGCCAGCAAGTTTGAGACCTGTACCACCACCTGCCAGGCCGGTCTCGAGGGCGGCGGCGCCGGGCAGTTCGACGACCCCGATGGCGTCGCCACCGATCCCTCGGGCGACGTCTACGTCGCCGACGAGTTCACCAGCCGGATCGAGGAGTTCTCCGCCGCCGGCGCGTTCATCAAGGCCTACGGCTGGGGCGTTGTCGACGGCGCCAGCCAGTTTGAGACCTGCACCACCACCTGCCAGGCCGGGATCGCGGGCGGCGGCGCCGGGCAGTTCTACAACCCGACGCGCGTCGCCACCAATAGCTCGGGCGACGTCTACGTCACCGACCTCGTGGAAAACAGCCGGATCGAGGAGTTCTCCGCCGCCGGCGCGTTCATCAAGGCCTACGGCTGGGGCGTGAGTGACGGCGCCAGCAAGTTTGAGACCTGCACCAGCACCTGCCAGGCCGGGATCCCGGGGGGCGGCGCTGGGCAGCTCGACGGCTCCGATGGCGTCGCCACCGATCCCTCGGGCGACGTCTACGTCACTGCTGAGAACCGGATCAATGAGTTCTCCGCCGCCGGCGCGTTCATCAAGGCCTACGGCTGGGGGGTTGCCGACGGCGCCAGCCGGTTTGAGACCTGCACCAGCACCTGCCAGACCGGGTTCGAGGGCGGCGGCGCCGGGCAGTTCTACACCGCCGAGGGCGTCGCCACCGATAGCTCGGGCGACGTCTACGTCGCCGACTACGACAACTTCCGGATCGATGAGTTCTCCGCCGCCGGCCAGTCTCTGGCCAGCCCTCCGCCAACGTCGCTCTGCCAGCCTGGGAAGTTCACCGCCGTACCACACCCGGGGCAGCCGGGCGAACTGGTGTCCCTGACGGGCGCGGACTTCGGCTCGACGCCGGGCACCGTCTACCTGAACAACATCCAAGCCCACGTCACCTACTGGGCTGATGACAACGTCATCATCGCCCTTCCGGTCAACACTGCACCGGGAGTGTTTTCCCTTCGCGTCGACTGCTCTGATGGCAATCGCACGGGCGGCCAAGAGACGATCACAAAGACCAAGATCCTGCCTCCCGTTGCACAGGCTGTTGCCTGGCCCAACGGTGCGGCTAAGGGCAGCGAGCGCAAGTACCAGTTAGACGGCAGCAGCTCATATGACCCAAACAGAGGTGGAAAGATCGTCGCCTACTGGTGGTACAGCTCTCACGGTAAGCTGCTCGGCCGCTCCGCACAAGTCACGCAGACGCTAAAAGCAGGCGTACAGTACCGTTACAAGCTTAAGGTCAAGGACAAAGAGGGCGCCGCCGCGCAGACAACCCTTACAGTCCACTTCACCCAGAAAACCCACCCGGTCGTTCACCTGACGTTGAACGACACGGTTCTTTTCCCCTTCGCTTCGGACGCTCTGCAGCCCGCCGCGTTCAAGGGCCTCAACGGACTGAAGCCAAAACTGAAGGGGGCGACGCGCATCACGATAGCCGGTTACTGTGACGCCATCGGGAGCTCTGCCTACAACCAGATTCTCGGCCAGGACCGTGCTAACGCCGTCGCTGGCTACCTATTGAAGGGGGTACATATCCCCAAGGTCAGCGTCATCTCGTACGGCAAGACCCACTTCATCGCGCCCAATACTTACCCAAATGGCACCGATGACCCCGCTGGACGGGCTAAGAATAGACGTGTCGAGGTCACAGCGACGTTCTAAAGAACGCGGTCACAGTGATGAGATATGCCTGCCCGTTGTGGACTCCGGCATCCGATGGGCGGTCCTCGTCCGGGCCTACGCGGCGCGGTGACTGGCACGCCATGCGGCCCTCGGCCTGCGCGAGCCGGTCTCCGCTCTTGCCCCGCGACGACAGAAGCGCTGTCGATAGAACAGGTACGGGTACCGGCTGCATTCGGCCGGCAGCGGCAAGGTCCGACCGCCTGGGCAAGCCGGCGATGCGCCTGCTTCGGAACGGCAACGACACCACTTCGCGAGGAACTGCGAGGCTGCTGCTGACGCGGGCAGGAGAAGCAGTCCTCCCGCTCATGCGCGACATTATTGAGATGGACGACGTTCGATACTGCGCTCGAGTCGCGCGCCCGAGCCGATCGCTTTAGTTGAGCGCGCGTATATCGTTACCACGACCGCCTTGTTGGCACCGGCCGACTGCCAACAAGAGGGAGGCTCCGTAGATGATCGTAGGTGGCTCGGCTAGGTCTCGGTGGATCTTTGCCCTCCACCGCTGTATCCCTTCGGCGGCGTGCAGAATCTGACTTGCGATTACGATGTCTTCACCGAACGGCATCGGAACCTTCTGCCGAACCTCAGTAGGGTTTACAAAAGGGAGGAGTGGGGGAGGTTGATCGTTAAGGTGACTCGGAACGGGTGATTGGCCCTGCGTTCTGGCGGCTGAGCAGGCTGTCTTCGCCGGTTGCGGGGTGCGATCGGAGGCTTCGGAGGCGCGCACGAGTTGGACCGTAGGCTCGCGGGTGATCTAGATCCTCGAGCTGGAAGGTGTTGCCCATGCCCGTCTCGACGGCATTCTCTCGCCGGCTTGATCTGCCCGGAGAATGGGTCCGGTCGGTCCGTTTCGAACCCGATCGAGTCATTGTGAGGATAGTAATGCGCCGTCGCCGCCTTCATTGACCGAAGTGCTCGTACTCCACCCGGCACTGCGAGAACCGTCAGCATCACGACTCGGTCTGGCATCATGATCTCGGAGTGTGGCGGCTGGAGGTTCACGCCCGGCTGCGGCGGCTAGCGTTGCCCTGAGCACGACCCGCACGTGGAGGATGTCCCGTTCGGCCCGCGAGGGCTCCCGGTTCACCCGCGACTTCGAGAACGCGGTTGCGTGGCTGGCGACGAAGGCCGAGGAGACGGCGACCTGTCGGCTGACATCGGACAGATCGGGCCGCGCAAGTGCGACGCTGGACGACCGCTTTCGTCGCTCGAGGGTCGCGGAGCTCACGAGCGCAACGGCGACGAAGTACCCGCCGCGCACTCACGGTTTCGGTAGGCGACCGGCCTCGCGCCGCGGGACTACGACCGGCCCCGCTACCGGGCATATGGTTCGGCTCCGGTTCAGCACGCTGTTCGATCCCGCCGAGATGAGCCGCTTGGGCTCCGAGGAAGAGGAGCTCGGCGTGGTCCGGCTTCTCCTCGAGCTCGCTGTAGAGAGCCTCGTCCGGACGGGTAAGGGACGACGGCTGCGGTGGTTCGGGAGACGCGTTCGTGCGTCGAGCGTCGCCTCCAGCTGGGGTACTCCCCATTTTGGGGACGCACCAAATCGGGAGTCTTTGATTTCCAAACCAGAGCAATCGCTCGAACAGCAGCGTTGAATCTCACGGCAACTTCAAGCGCCCGAGGAGCGCGCAGCTCGACTGCCGCGAAGATCCTCGCCGCCAGCCTCAATCAGAGGCTTCCATAACGCTTCCATGGCGGGGCGTGACACGTCGGTATGGCCCAGACCGCGGCTGCGAGAAGTAAGTGATTTCCATGGACTTCGTCTATGGAGCCAACGGGATTCGAACCCGTGACCTCCTGCGTGCAAAGCAGGCGCTCTCCCAACTGAGCTATGGCCCCGATCGGGGATCGAGTCTAACGTGGTCGGCTCAGGATCCCGGGTGGTGCAGACTCGGGACCGGCGCGGCGTAGACCGCTACGCGCGGTGCGACTCAGCCGTCGAAGTCGAAGTCGCGCGGTGGCCGCTGCTCGAACCACAGACGGTCGTGGTCCGGGGTGTCCTGGAGGAAGTCGGGCGTCTCCTCGAGCACATCCTCCTCGTCGGCTTCGTGCTCAGCCTCGACGTCGTACTCGGAGGTCTCAGCGTCCAGGCTATGGAGCGACGGATCTGGTGAGGCGGGCGGCGCCGGTGGGGCTGGATGGTCGGGAGCGAAGGGTTCCTCGTGCTCCCAGTTCGCCGGCCTGTCGGGTGCGTCGAGTTCTTCGTACTCACCCAGCGGCTCCCGGGCGGCCGCCGGAGCCTCGCGCCAGTCTTCCACTTCGTCCTCTGGCAGCAGGTCGTCGTGGATCCGCGTTTCAGCCTCGTCGAGGTCGCCTTCTGGTTCGTCGTAGCGCCGGCGGACCGGTCCCAGGGCCTCCCGCTCCGCACGCTCGATCTCGGTGGGATCGGCCCCCCGGCGTCGCTTTAGGTCGAGGTGCTCGCGGATGGCGTCGTCGAGTAAGCCCATGGTGGAAAGCCTACTCGCCTGCGGGCACGTTCGCGGCTGTCCCGTCGGCTCGGATTGTGCGGTTCTTGCCTTGACGCTTGGCCTCATATAAGGCTGCGTCAGCGGCGGAGATCAGGGCCTCTCGCGTTCCGTCGCGTGCCGCCGCGACCCCGACGCTGGCGGTCGTGGCGAGGCTCCCGTCGCCACCAACCCGCGGGATCTGCAGGGCTGCGATCGCGACACGGACGCGCTCCGCGATCACGTACGCACCGTCGATGTCCGTGTGGGGAAGGATCAGCGCCATCTCCTCGCCACCGTATCGCGCCGGGGTGTCGGCCTCGCGGGAGTTGTCGCGCACGATGTGGGCCACAGCGCGGAGGACTAGATCGCCCTGCAGGTGGCCGTAGGTGTCGTTGATCGCCTTGAAGTCATCGATGTCGAGCATGATCAGACCGAGCGAATGGTGATAGCGCCGAACCTGCTCGACCTCCGCGTTCAGTAGCTCCTGGAAGCGGCCGTGGTTGGCAAGGCCGGTGAGCTCGTCAGTGACGGCCTGACGACGGACCTGGAAGTGCAGATCGACATTCTCGAGGGCAAGCGACGTCTGGGCGGCCAACGACTCCAGAAGCTCGCGCTCGTCTTCCGAGAACGGCCGCCCGCTCCGCGCCACGGTCAGCACGCCGTGCGTAGGTCCATCAGGCCCGAGCGCGCCCAGCGGCAGCGACAGCACCATCCGCTCCTCCGCCAGGCGTTCCCCTAGGCGCCCCGTTTGAAGTGCCTCCTCCTCAGCCTCGGCGACTGCGTCGTGAAACTCCTCCATCGCCCCTAGGCGCGCGACCTCCTGCAGGCCTTCAGCAGAATCGGCGCGCGCGCTAACGCGTCCGCATCCGGCCTGAACCGCGTCGACCGCCGTGTCGAGCGCCAGCTCGAGCAAAGCCGGCCGGTCGAGATTGGCAGCAAGGGTCTGCCCGATCCTCCGGATCGAGTCTCTCAGACGAGCGCGCTCCTGAGACAGCTCATCCAAACGATGCGCGAGCTGGGTCGACATGTTGTTGAACTCTTGGCCGAGCTCGGCGAACTCGTCATGTCCGGCGATTGGGACCGGAGCGGAGAAGTCACCTCCGGCGAGGCGGCGGGCGGCCTGCAGGAACCGGCTCACCTGCCCTTGCAGGGCGCGCGACACGAGCACCGAGAATGCGAAGGCGAGGACCAAGAAGGCGAAGATGAAGAGTGCTGCCACCAAGCGCGTCGTGCCCACCGACGAGGAGGTCGCCAACACGTTCGAAAGGACCGTTACCGTAAAGAGGGAGTCGTTGAAGCTGGGGACGTCGAAGCTCGCCGTCCGATAGTTGGTGTGCCCTACCGTTACGGCGCCTTGTCGCGGAAGCGGACTGGCGTCGGTGGCCGCGAGCGTAGAGGCGATCGTCCGGCCCTTGTGCCGTACAACAGCGGCGACATCCGGCCCGCCGAGCATGTGCACGTACTGCGCGGCCGTGAGCTCGGAGACGGTGATGGTGGCGGTCGTACCTCGCCCGCGCAGCGACACCGTCGCGACGCCCGGCGCGATCGCGGTACGGTCGCCAACGTCCGCAACGATCCGAGAGCCGACGCTCACCTGAAGACGGGCCAGCCCCGCGTCCGCCGCGATCGCCGCGACACGGCTGCTCAGTATCCCTCCGGCCACCCAGGCAGGATTGCGAGCAATGGTCTGGGCGTCGGCACGTGACGCCGCTTCCTCACTCGTATACAGGCTTGCCGCAGCCGTAGCCACGCCGTTCGCCCGGGCCTCCGCCCCGGCGCGTTCACTGTCGGAGATCAGGCTATAGACCAGCGCCCCGACCGCGATCATGGGCACGACGACGATCACGACGAAGAAACTCGTGAGACGCGTACGAAAGCTCATGATTCCGGCCCATCAGGAGCGTACCGGGCGCTTCACCGGAAACCTGCAAGCTGGCCAACGCCGGTAAGTCGGCGCTTTGGGCCCGGACCGGGCCGTGGCTAAACTGTCCGGATCCGTGCGGCTCGTGCCGCCGCTCGGGGCTATAGCTCAGTTGGGAGAGCGCCTGGATCGCACCCAGGAGGTCGCCGGTTCGAGTCCGGCTAGCTCCATCAAGAAAAGCCCTCCAAACAGGAGGGTTTTTGTTGCCCAACCGTCGTGAGATAGCCGCGCGTGCCAGGTTGGGCATCAGGGTTGGCATCAAAACGGCGGCTCCGTCCAACGGGCCCACGTGACGCGCCACATCCGAGCGACGAACCGCGATCACCGACATGTCAGGTCGGGCACTGGCTCGATCGCGCATGGGGGCCGGGTGAGCGAGGAGTCGAAGTTTGGGCTACGGAGCAGCGGGGCCGAGCTCCTATCGTGCCTCGGTTTGCTCCGGATGTAGCCGTTGGTCTTGCCTTTGCCTCGGTGCCCCTTCGACGGATCCCTTGGAAAGTCGTGAGGGGTGTAGCTCCCCCCTCACTCGGTCGCGAGAACCTTAATCAGCTCGGCAAGGTTGTTCTCCCACGTCCCGCTCGTGAAGTCGAGGAGTGCCATCTTGGTGATCGGCTCCAAGTCAGAGGACGCAAGCAAGGCGAGCGTCCGATCTCGTTCACTCGCGATGATCGGGATGACCCCGGACTGCCGTCCGAGTTCGATGCGACGCTCGAGCGCGTGCCGGATCTCCGCGACCACGAAATCCGCCCCGACCGTCTCTGGGCTCAACAGAACCACGACAAACCCATGGCGCAGTGCTGCGTCGATCGCCCCGCGTATCTCTCGATCCCACGCCATCCCTGGTGCCAGCGAAACGACGTCGAGGAACACCCGGTAGTCGCGCGCCCGCAAAGAATGGACGAGCCGGCGCGCAAGCTCGAGACTCGTTTTGCTCCGACGAGCGTATGACAGATATACCGTCGCTCGCCGGGAGAGCTCCTCAATCGCTTCAAGCTGAGTCTGCCAATCACCGTCCAGGGCAAGCTCGACGCTTACCTTGCCTGTCAAGTCTCGGATGAACCGGACTTCCTGTTGTACGTACGTAGACGCCCGCGCATTTGGGCTATCGCAGAGTAAGAAGAACTGCCGCGCTTCGATCTCGCGGCGGATGAGGTCAACTAGCTCGGCGTCATCGCCGAGGCACTTGAGGAAGAAGAGCAGCGGCTGGTGTCCTTTGGCCTCAAGGGCATCGCGAACTCGGCGAACTTCATGGAGGTCTCGGTGCGAGTGCGAAACGAAGATCCAAGCACCCGAACGCCAATCATCATCGGCCTCGCCCTCGACCACACTTAGAACGGCCCTCGGGGCTCATATGCGCCACGGCGGGCTCCGATGGCAACGAAGGTCATGCCCTCAGGCCCGGCGACCGGACAGCGCACGCTCGCGGGGTCAATGCGGATGAAGCTTCCCACTCGGACGGGAATCTCATGATCATCGACCCGCCAGAGTCCTGAGCCCCGCACGACTACACACACCTCTTCCTGCTCGGAGGCCGTTTCGTCGTGCGTTTTGCCCTCGGCGCCTGGCGGTAGCTCGAACCAGTTGACGCCGAATGCCTCAACGCCAAGCTCGCGGCGCATGAACCGCACCGCACCACCAGGACCAGCTGGTTCTACGTCAGCGATGTTCAGGACCGAGTACGCCATCCGCCGGAAACGTAGCGCGGTCGCCGAAGCCGTGCCAACAGCCGCGAAGGTTCGGTCGCCGGTTGCAGCAATGACCGTTCGCTCGATTCCTGAAGAGATCGTCGAGGGCTACACGAGCGTCGAGGTCGACGACGTAGGCCTCCTCCTGCTCCTTGTGGCTGTGAGCCATCGGGCTCCGCAGGTTCGGGGCATACCGAAAGAGACTTACCCCGAGGTCGCGAGAGTCCAGATGCTTACGGCCGAAGCGGCCCTCGAGCCCTTCCACCCTCCCGGCGACCGAGTCCTCGACCTCGAGCAGGTTGATCTTCGCAAAACGGACCATACGATCTCCTCGGCTGAGCAGCGAGTCGGTGGGCGCTAGGAACCCTAGCTGTCGAGACCGGCCATAGGGGGCTCGCACGCAGCAGATCCGCACCGAAGACCCCGACGCTCACGGTTGCTAGGGTCGGGCCGGTGAGCGACCGGCCCCCGTTTCACGACGTCTGGCGGAGCGGGCAACGCGGCTGGCCGGCGCGCTTCCCGCTCGCGCAGTTTCCAAATTGGCCGCTACTCGTCGCGTTGGGCGCATGGATCGTCGCCACGTTGACCGATGGTTCGCCGCACTACTACGCGCGGCGAGCCGCGTTCTACGCCGGCCTAGCTGCGTGGGCATGGAACGAGCTGGAGCGCGGCGCGAACTGGGTGCGCCGCGCGCTCGGGGTTGCCGGGCTCTTCTACGTCGTTGTCAAGGTCGGCACGGCGCTCGGGGCTTGACAGCGCAACTTTGTCCGTCGCACAGTCGGCGCTGAGCCTGTTCCGACCGACTGTGAGGCGGACATCACGCGCGGCTCAGGACCGGCCAGCGGACGTCGCCTGTGGAGCCGGACGCGCGAGCGGAGGGGTAGGAGTCTCTGCTAGCCCATGCCGCCTAGTTCTTCGTCCGGTGGCGGCGTGGGATCGTCAACCGCCCACGCGTTGTCCTGTAGGTCAGGGTGGCGCACGAGCTCAACGTGGCACTGCGGGCAGGTTGAACGCTGGTTACGCCCGTGATGTCGGCCCACCGTGTACTCCCCTGGAACGAGAACTCGCTCTCCGCACTGAGGACACGAGAGGATTGTGCGCATGCCTCGGAATGTACTCCCGGGAGCCCCCAGCGAGTGGTTTTCGGTTGGGGCGACGGCCTGGCTGATCCGGTAGCCCGCCGCGCCAGAGCACGACGATCAGCGCGCGGGCCGCGAGGCCGCGGCGTGCTCGGCACGAGTATGACCGCGACGATCTCTTCGAGCGAGGAGCAGCAGCTGGGCACAGTCGCTGCCGCGGGGGTGGCTGCAGCACAGCTGGCCCGCCGTCGGCGGCGGCAGCCGGCTCGAGTGCGGTTGATCGCGATCCGGTCAACACGGGCGCGCGGGTCGAGGGGTGCATCCGCGAGACGGACGACGAGGTGCTTGATCATCGACTCGACGCTCGAGTTGGTGAGCACGGGTCGGTCGCGTTCGAGCGCGTCCCGGCGATAATGCCGAAGGGCAAGCGCGACCAGGTGGAGCTATGGGTGGCACGGGCAAAGGAGTTGGTGGGCTCGTCGGTCCGGAGCGCGGCGAGCGCGCCGGTCGCCGACGAAGCCTTCGCCGCCGGTCGGCCACCGGGCTGCGGCGGTTCTGGCGCGTGATGATGGACGCCAACGTCACCGGTTCCTCGGCGATGGTCGCCTACAACATGCTGCTGGGCGTGGTCCCCGTCGCGCTGCTGGGGCTGTTCCTCGGCGGTCAGATCCTGTCCAGCCACTCGGTGCAACAGAGCGTACTGCGCGACCTGCGAGGGATCTTTCCAGGGGCCGACGCGCACACGCTCAATTCGCTGCTCGACCAGATTCAGAGCTCTACCACCAGCACCGGGGTGCTCGCCTTGCTCGCGAGCCTGTGGCTCGGCTCGTCGTTCTGGGGAGCGCTCGACACCGCGTTCGCCCGCATCTACCGTTGCAAGTCGCGCCCGTGGCTTGAGCAGAAGCGATTCGCGCTCGGGATGCTGATCGTGGTGCTGCTCTTCATGATCGCTACCGTCGCCGTACCGACGGTGCAGAGCATCCTCAAGGGGGGCGCCTCGGCCCTGCCCTTTGACCTCGCGCGGGTGACAGGCGCCGTCTACGCGATATCGCTGCTCGGCAGCCTCGCGCTGCTGTTCGCCAGCCTGACGCTGATCTACGCGCGCGTGCCCAACCGGCCCGTGCGCTGGAGGGCCGTGTGGCCGGGGGCGCTGGGCGCGACGATCGCCATCGGCGTGGTCGACTTCGCATTCCCGCTCTACCTGACGAGCATCTCCACGATTGCCCGGTTCGGCACCACGATCGTGTTCATCCTGATCATGCTCGGCTGGTTCTACGTCGTCGCGTTGCTGATCCTCAGCGGCGCGATCGTCAACGCGATGCGGCTTGGGGTGGACGCCCCCGCGGGGCTAGACCGACGAACTCGAGCTCGCTGATGCTCGGAACGAGAACCGACGTTCCTTCGCGAGCTATCGGGGCCAGGGCGATCATGAGACGCGACGCCGGCGCGCCGGAGCGGGCGACTCCCTGGTCCGCAAAGCGATCACCCGATTCAGGAGGCCCAGCTGACCAAAGCGATTGTGAACGGCGCCTGTGCAAGTAGCCCCTCGTGACGCCGACAGCCGCGGTGCCGGGTTGGCGACGAAGCGGCGCTTAGGGTGGCCGAGAGTGCTGCCCGGGCGATAGAGCAGCACTCTCTCGACCGAGCGGTCTCGGCTGGTCACGTTTTCCGCGACGAGTCGACCTTCTCAGGCGGCAACCCCGACGCGCAGGCGCTCCCTCGCGGTGGCGCGATCGACGCCGAGCGCATCGAGCAGCGCTGCGCCCGGGTCGGGACGCTCGAGCGCGAGCAGCGCCAACAGCAACTCGCGCGGTTCCACGGCCCGGCCTCGTCTCAGGTCCCTGCTCGACATCTCCATCGCCCTCTTGGCGACCGGCGTCAGCCGCATCCGTTGGCGCAGCACCGCTCTGAGCGTGGGGCGCGGAGGCGGGCGGTCGGGTGGGTAGCTAGGCGCGGGCGCCGAGTCGAGCGAGGTCCCGATGGTCGCGCTCAGCGCCTCGCGGTCCATTGCCTCTAGCATCGCACGGGCGAACTCGAGGTCGGTGTCGAGCGCCTGTGCAAGCGGCGGCTCTCGCAGTAGGCCGAGCAGTAGGTGGTCGGTGTCCACCTTGCGGTCGCCGCGCTGCCGTGCGTCCTCGGCGGCGTAGAGGAATGTGGTAAAGGGGTGGTAGTCCCCGCGGCTCCGTCGCGGCTTGCTCATCGCGTCACCTTTCCGTACTTGGCATGAACCGACTGGCGCGTGATCCCGAGTGCGTCCCCGATCTGCTGCCACGACCATCCGCGAGTCCGCGCAGCCGCGACGTGCTGTGCCTCGATCCGCTCCGCGATCCGTCGCAGAGCGAGCGCGGCACGCAGCCCGATCGCCGGGTCTTCGGAGTTGATCGCACTCTCCAGCTCGTCTACCTTCACGCCGTCAGTTTAAACTGACAACACGGGGGGTTGTCAAACCAAACTGACACGACGGTGACCTGCATGGTGCACGGACGGTTCGGTTCGATTAGTTCGACCTCCGCAAGCGGGCACCGACCGCGATGAGCCGCATATCCGGACCACTGTCTCCTCCGTCCGCTGGAGTCAGGCCGCGTTGCGCGGTGGAGCTCTGGACCATCGCTGCCTGACGAGCCCTGCGTCGCCAAAGACGTAAATGCGCTGCGTCCTTAGGCGCGTAAGTCGTCGTTGACCCACGAATAGTCGCCGCCGTCATTCGCGACGCGAGCACACGCAGCGCGTCGCCTGGGCGAGGTCTTGCTGTCGCGCCGCAGGCGGGCGAGCTGTCCGGGACGCACTGCATCCCTCGCCTGTTGCCGGCGTGGTCCTCGGCGGCGCGACATACCTCGTCGGCCTCGCGCTGCCGACCTAGCAACCCCGCCGGGACGCGGCGACCTCCGTCCAGGCGGGATCAGCCGAGCGACCGAACGCTACCGGGTGTCCCGCTCGGCGCGCAGCTCCGCGACCTCGAGCCGCAGCGCTGCCATCTCGTCCTCGAGCGCGGCGATCCGTTCGAGCACGCCGGGACCGTGGTCGAGCGTCTCATCGATGGTGAGCGGCTGCGGCTGCGTGCCGATTTCGGCCTCGGCCACGGCGAGGTCGGCCTCGCCGCTGTCGCCGAGCAGGTGGACGAAGCGGTCCTCCTTCTGCCCCGAGCGGCGACCGATCCGCCGGGCGTACCCCCGGTCGATCAGCGTCTCGAGGATCTGCTCGACCTTCTTGAGCGAGCCGATCGGCGCGATCCGCTCGCTGCGGGCCTTGAGCTCACCGGGCGTCTGCGAGCCACGTAGAAGGAGCACGGCGAGCGCCGCGAGCTCCTTGCGGTCGAGGTCGAGGCCGTCCTCGGCAAGATGGCGATACTTGACCGAGCGAGAGCTTTGGCCGCTGGCCAGGCTGGCGAGGCCGTAGCGGCTGAGCCGCTGCGCGGCCTCATGGACAGTCTCCTCGTCGTAGTCGGTGACCGGATCGCGGTTCGTCGCCTGGTTGCAGGCGAGCCTCAGCGCGTTCAACGACAAGGGGTAGTGGTCGGGCGTCGTCCAGCACTTCTCGATCAGGCAGCCAAGCACGCGCAGTTCGGGTGGAGTCAGCTCACTGAAGTCCACGGCCGGTGAGGATAATCGACCCGTCGATGATCGACGGCGACCGCGCGCAAAACCTCGGATCTCGCGGATGACCGTGTGCGGCGTCGTCAGCGTTGCGGTCTCGTCGCTGCGCGAAGCCGCCGTGCGATCATCGTGGGGGTCGTCCGCCGCACCTACGAGACCAACGTGTTCGGCGTGGTCGCGGTCACCAACGCGTTCTTGCCGGCGCTTCGCCGCTCCGCGCATCCGCGCATCGTCAACGTCTCTAGCGGCACCGGATCGCTGACCTGGAGCACCAGGCCCAATCCGCAGTTCGATTACCAGGCCGCCGGCAAAGGCTCAGGCGCCGCGTACCGCTCCTCCAAGACCGCCCTCGACGCGCTGACCGTCTTCTATGCGCACGCGCTCGCCGAAGACGGTTTCAAGGTCAATGCCCTCGCGCCCGGTCTGCGGGCCACGAATCTCAACCCCCAAGCCGCGGCAGCCGGCGGCGACCCAGCCGAAGCGGCGGCCGGCGCGGTCCGGCTCGCGCTGCTGGGGGACGACGGCCCCACCGGCCAGCTTTCTCCTGGGACGGGACGGTCGTGCCGTGGTGATCGCCGCAGCGACCTCCTGACCCCCTCGCACCGGTGCGGGATCGGTTACACGACGCGCCTTCGGATCCCGGACTGTCGACGCGCTAAACACATCCGACACCCTCGCGCAAACCGCGCGGCTGCTGACGAACCGCGGCACGATGATCGTGCCGGCGCAGGCGCTACTGTTGGCGCGTGACGGAGATGGTGCAGGTGGTTCGGGGCGGGCAGGCACGCGCGTACGTCGTCGTCGAGGAGCGGGAGGACGGATCGCTGATGCTGGCGCCCGAGCCGGTCCCCAGCACCCGGGACGCGGTACCCGCCTTAGACGGTCGACCCGCCGCTGCCGACTTTCCGGAGATCGCCGGGATCCTCCAGGTGCACGACCTGACGGTCGCCTACGGCCCCAAGACCGCGGTCGACTCGATCAGCTTCGAGATCCACCGGGGCGAGATCTTCGGGCTGCTGGGGCCGAACGGAGCTGGTAAGACGAGCACGCTGAGCGCGATCGAAGGGCTGGTCAAGCCCCGGTCCGGGACGATCTTGCTCGATGGCATCGACAGCAGGCGTCATCCCAGCCGGGCCAGAGCCAGGATGGGCGTGCAGCTTCAGGCGACGAGCTTTCAGTCCGAGCTGAAGATCACGGAGATCGTGCGGCTGTACGCGGGGCTCTACGGGGTCGAGCTCTCCGACCAGCAGATCGCGGGGGGCCTGCGCGAGATCGGGCTCGACGGCGAAGCACAGAAGCCGTTCAAGCAGCTCTCGGGCGGGCAGCAGCAACGCCTCTCCCTGTACATCGCGGTCGTCCACGACCCCGCGCTGCTGCTGCTCGACGAGCCGACGGCCGGCCTCGACCCGCAGTCGCGCCGCCAGCTGTGGGGCCGGATCGAGCACATCCGCCAGGAGGGCGGGAGCATCCTCTTGACGACCCACTCGATGGAGGAGGCGCAGGCAGTCTGCGATCGGGTCGCGATCATCGACAACGGCACGCTGCTGACCACCGAGACCCCGCAGGATTTGATCGAGAAGCACAAGGACGACCCCCGGGTACGCGAGGTCGCCCACGGCCAGGTGACGCTGGAGGACGTATTCATCGGACTCACCGGGAACCAAATTCGTGACTAGCTCGAGCACGTCAGCCGCAGCACCCAATACGGTCGCCGGACCACCACTGCGCCTCGTGTTCGGCTCACTGCTGCGCGCGGACTTCCTCGTTTTCCTCAAGCACCGCCGGGCGCTGATCATCAGCATGGTGCTGCCCCTCTTTGTTCTGACCAGCACGAGCGGAAGCAAGGCGACGAACAAATTCGGCGGGGCGGAATTCGTGATCGGGTTGGCGATCTCCTACGGACTGCTGTCGACGGCGCTGATCGGCTACGCGCTGACGGTCGCGCGAGACCGGGAAAAGGGCGTCTTCCAGCGACTGCGCGTCACGCCGGCCCCCACCTGGACGATCATGACCAGCCGCCTGGCTATGCAGGTGGTCGCGAACCTGATCATCTCGATCGGGGTCGTGATCGTCGGCAGCCTGATCCATCATCTCTCGCCCTCGGTCGGGCAGTACGCGCTGGTGCTGCTTGTCTCGATCCTGGCGGGCGCGGTGTTCCTCAGCCTCGGTCAGGCGCTGGTCGGTCTGGTGAAGTCAGCCGACAGCGTCCAGGCGGCGGCGCGAGTTCTGTTCGCCGTCCTGATCCTGCTCGGGCTTCTAGGGCAGAGCGGCGCGCTCGGCTCCTTTTGGAGCTCCATCGCGCGTTGGAGTCCGGTCGGAGCGGTAATGACGCTGTTCGCGGGCGTGCTTAACCTGCACGCGTGGTACAGCCGCGACACGCTCTCGGTGGTGGCCTGCCTGGCCTACATCGTCGTGTTCGCCGGGGTCGGCATCCGGTGGTTCCAGTGGGACGCGCGATGAGACCGCGTAGCTCCCATACGACTCGGGGTAGTGGCTGTCTAGGTTCAACGACACGAAGGGACCGTGATGGCCAAGACGACGCGCCGAGACGACCTGTTTGAGCGCCTGCGGGCACAGGGGCTGCGCAAGCGCACCGCCAAGCTGATCGCCACCGCCACCGACCGGCGGCGTAAGCCGGCGAAGCGCACGGAGCGGGCGCTCGATGACCTGAAACGAGTTGTGAGCGAGGTCGAGGACCGCCTCTCAGGCGGCCCCGCTAAACGGAAGGCGGCTGCCAAGAAGGCCGCCAACACGCGCAAGCGAAATGCTGAGCGTCGCAGCGCGGCGGCCAGGAAGGCTGCCCGTACGCGCGCCAAGTCAAGCTAACACCGTCGTCCCACCATGTCTACCCGGGCGGAGCCCGTAGCGCCGGCTCGAGGCTACTCGGAGCGGCGGAGCCCGAGCTGAGGGTCTCTCGCCGGTTCTGCTCGTCATTCGAGGAGCCCCGCGATGCACCGGGCGGCCCGGACCGCGCCGTCGCTCGCCACGGGCCGGTAGTCGACGCTGCGCGTGATCTCGTCGTGGATCGCCTGGGCGATGGCCTCGGGAGGTGAGTCGTCGAAGTCCATGCGCCGGCCGGCGCGGTAGCGCTCGAGGCGGTGGTGGACGTGAAGGCTCTGCTCGAAATGGTGCTTGAGCGGGAAGTACAGAAACGGCCTGCGGCTGGCGGTCAGCTCCATCGCGGTGGTCAGGCCGCCCTGGACGATTGCGAGGTCGCAGGCGGCGAGGTGACGGTAGAGGTCGTGGACGTAGGCACAGACCTCGAGCCCGTCGTGAGCGGGCAGCGTCGCCGAGTCAATCCTCGGGCCCGCGACGACGATCATCCGCAGCTCTGGTACGAGCCGCTTGGCCTCGGGGAAGCTCGCGATCACCCGGCGGAGCAGGTGCCCCCCGACGCCCGTTCCGCCAACGGTGACCAGGCAGACGCGCTCGTACTCCTCGTAGCCGAGCTCAGAACGAAGCGCGGCGCGGTCCGAGAAAGCCGCCGGATCAAAGCCCGTGACGTACCCGGCAAAGCTGAAGTGCTGCTCGGTCCAGTCGCGGATCAGCGGCAGATCATCGCCGAAGCGGTCGGGTACGACGTCGTCCGGATCGCCGACGAAGACTGCCCGGTCGCGAACCCGCGGATAGCGGGCGATCTGCTCGATCATCTCGGCGTTGTAGTCAGCGGTCAGGAACGCCTCCCGCTCGCCGCCGTCGCTCATCGGCAGCCATCCGACGAAATCGGTGATCCATGCGTACGGGGCGGCCTTGAGTTCGGGGTTTTCGTGCAGGAAGTAATCGAGCTCCCAGGCTTCGTCGCCGATCCAGAGGTCGTATGGGTCCTCGCGGACGAGGTCGTGGAAGACCATGAAGTTCGCCACGTGGATCTCGTCCATCCGCCGCAGGGCCTGAAAGCAGTGCAGGTCGTGTTCGGCGGACTCGGATTCGATGTGCGCGGATTCGCTGGCCAGGAACGCGCTCGCGGGATGGATCCGCTCACCTCGCGCCTGGAGCACCTTCGTCACCGGGTGCTGAGCGAGCCAGTCAATCTCCAGATCCGGCGCGAGCCTGCGCACTTCGTCAGCGATGGCGACGTCCCGCCGAGCATGGCCGAGGCCGATCGGGGAGGAGATGTACAGAGCCCGGCGTCGCCGGCGCGCCGCGGCGCGTCTCCAACGGCGGGGCGGCGCCGGCGGGCAGACGAACTCTCGGAGGAGGAGGTTCACCTTGACCGGATCGCGCGCCTGCGGCCCGTGCCCCGATCCCTCGAGGCGGACGAACTCTGCGCCGGTGAGCTCGGCGAGTGCCGCTCCCGAGTCGACCGAGCGAACCGCGTCCTCGGTCCCATGTATCACGAGCGCCGGGCACGTGAGCTTTGCGGCAAGCTGGCGCACGGTCTCCTCGTCCAGCTTGCTGTGGAACTCGGTCGCGATCAGGGTCTCTGGCGTCGTCTGCTCAGCCCACCCGACGGCATCCTCGATCTGCTTGGTCGAATGGGTCTCGGTGAAAACCTGCGAGAAGAAGAACTCGAGGAATTCGGTGTAGTGCTCAAGCCAGTAGTAGCGGTTGTACTTTCCCCACCCCTCGTAGGCGTCGTGGCGTTGCCCCCACCACTTGACCGCCTCGGCCCGCGCCGACTGGGGGCCGAGCGGCAGCGCGGCGCCCACGAACACGAGTCCGGCGACGCGCTCGGGATGCTCGGCCGCGAGCAGCAGCCCTCGCTGGGCGCCCATCGACCAGCCCACGACGAATGCACGGCCGGTGTCGGTCTCGTCGAGCACCGCGAGCGCGTCATCTGCGAACTGGGTCTCGCCATATGCCTCGGGGTCCGCGGGCCGATCCGATCGGCCGTTCCCGCGGGGATCGAACGTCACCACCCGCGCGTGGCGGGCGAGGTACGGAATCTGGGCCTTCCAGCAGCGCGAGTGGACGATCGACCAGGTCGGTAACAGCAGCACCGTGGGTTCGCCCGTGCCGTATACCTCGTAGAACACGCGCACGCCGTCGCGCTCGATGTACCCGCTGCGGTCGGGGTACCGCGCGCGGCTCTGCTCGCGCGAGCGAGGCGCCGCCTCGACCGCGGTCATCACGCCACCGCCACGGTCGGCGCTCGCAGGTCCGCGACTGCGGCCGCCAGGCGACGGAGTCCTCCGGCGATGGTGTCCGGCGTGTGATTGGAGATCGACAGCCGGAGCGTGGTGTCGTTATTCACGTCTGCCAGGAACGCCTGTCCCGGCATGAAGAACATGCCGTGCTCGAGCGCACGCTCGAGAAGCTGCGCCGTGGACCAGCCCTGTGGCAGCGTCACCCAGACGAACACGCCGCCGCCGGGGCGGGTCCAGTGCGAGCCTTCGGGCATCGTGTCAGGGAGACCGTCGAGCATCGCGCACATGGCCTGCCCGTAGACCGCCCGCAGCTCCGCCGTGCGACGCTCCCAGTCGACGTTCTCCAGGTAGATCGCAGCCGCGGTCTGGTCGATCGTCGAAGTGTGGAAGTCGAGCGTCTGCTTGATCGGCCGGCACACGCTCACCACATCGGTTGGCGCCAGCACCCAGCCCACCCGCAGCCCCGGCGCGACGGTCTTGGCCAGAGTGCCGATGTAGATCACCCGTTCGCGGTCGTGCGAGACGATCGGCGCCGGCGGCTCCGGGCCGTAGCGCAGCTCGCGATACGGGTCGTCCTCGATAACCCAGATCCCGTGGCGCGCGGCGATCTCGGCCACCGCAGCGCGGCGATACGCCGGAGCCGTGGTCCCGCCTGGGTTCTGGAAGGTGGGGATCGTGTAGATGATCTTGGGCGAGTGCTCGACGACCGCCGATTCGAGCGCCACCGGATCGAGGCCGTGCCCGTCTCCCGCCACCGACACGACCCGAGCCTGCGCGACCGCGAACTGCTTCAGCGGCACCACATAGGTTGGCCGCTCGACGAGAACCACGTCCCCGGGATCGAGCAGCGCCCTGCACAGCAGGTCGAGC
Source organism: uncultured Solirubrobacterales bacterium (assembly GCA_963818675.1). Taxonomy (GTDB): domain Bacteria; phylum Actinomycetota; class Thermoleophilia; order Solirubrobacterales; family Solirubrobacteraceae; genus Palsa-465. The sequence goes on along the minus strand of CAWFTE010000002.1, from coordinate 1,913,151 downwards.
GCCTGCGTGGCACCGCTCGTGACGACGATCTCCTCGGTCCGCGCGCTGACCTCGAGCGACGCCATCCGCTCGACGATCGCGGCGCGCAGGCGCTCGCTGCCCTCGGCAAGCCCGTACTGGAGTGTCGTGGCCGCCTGCTCGTCGGTGAGTGCGGCGGCAAACGCCGATCGCACGCCGGCCACGTCAAACCCGGCCGGGTTCATGAAGCCCGCCCCAAACGACATGATCCCGGGCCGTCCGAGCACCGATTGGAAGGTCTCCATCAGCGGGTCGTCGAGTCCCGCGGTGCGCGCGGCTGGTTCTGGAAACATCGTGCCCTCCAAGGTTCCTCGCCCTTTCGAGCGGATCGTCTCACCGCGTCCGGGCGCCCGCAAGCCTTGCGTCGACGTGCGGGCGCCCACGGGTGCCCCCGGTCTACAGACGCGCCTCGAACACCAGGTTGAACGGCGTCTCTGCGGCGCGGCGGAAGCGGGTGAAGCCGCCAGCGGTCACGACATCGCCGATGCGCGCCTCGCCGGCCTGGGCACCGAGCGCGAGGCCGACCTCCTGCGAGAGCGATGCCGGTGTGCACAGCAGCGTCGAGAATGCGTAATAGGCGCGCCCGACCGGGTTGAGGTTGTCCTCGACGCGATCGCCGGCGTTGGGCTCGACGATCATCCACGTCCCGCCCGGCGCGAGCGTGCCCCGGACATGGCGCGCGGCGCCGACCGGATCACCCATGTCGTGCAGGCAGTCGAACATCGTCACGAGGTCATAGCCGGCGCCGCTGTAGGCCGCCGCGGGCGCGACCTCGAAGCGCACCCGGTCGCCGACCCCGGCCTCGCGCGCCCGTTCCCGCGCCGTTTGGATCGAGCCCCCGTGGTAGTCGTAGCCGACGAACGCCGAGTTCGGAAATGCCTGGGCCATCAGGATCGTGGAGGCGCCGTGGCCACAACCCACGTCGGCGACCGCGGCCCCCCGCTCGAGCTTGTCGACCACGCCGTCGAGCGCGGGCAGCCAGTCTGGCACCAGATGGGCGTTGTAGCCGGGCCGGAAGAACCGCTCGCACCCCTCGTGCACGTCATGGACGTGGTCGTGCCAACCGATGCCTTCACCCGTCCGCGCCGCGTCGGTGATCCGCGGCGAATCGAGCACCGACCCGACCGCGATCTGGAAGAACCCCGGCAGGTAGGCGGGGCTCTGCTCGTCGGTCAGCGCCACCGCCTGCTCCGGCGGCAGCGTATAGCGGCCGGTGTCGGGGTCATAGGCCACGTAGCCGCCGGCCGCCTGCGCGTTCAGCCACTCCCGCACGTAGCGCTCGGCCGTACCGGTCGCCTCGGCAAGCTCGCCTGACGTGAGCGGTCCCGATCGAGCGAGCGCGCGGTAAAGCCCCAGCTTGTCGCCCATCACGACCAGCGCCGCGTTCAGCGTCGCGCCGACCTCGTCGACGGCCCGGAACACGAATTGCATGAGCTTCTCGCCATCGACTTCGACGGGTTGTTCGGTGACACTCATGGGGTCTCTCCTCGGGTGGGGATTTGGTCGGCGCCGGTGTCAGCGATCGAGTCGGGATCGCTGCCGGTAATCGCCTGCTTGAACTCGCGGATGCCGCTGCCTAGTGCGCGTCCGGTCTGGGGTAGTCGCTTTGGTCCGACGATCAACAAGAGAGCGACCAGCACGATCGCGATGTGCGTGGGGGTGAGCAGTCCGGTGACCATCGCTTCGTCTCAGCGGTAGATCCCGGGCTGGACCACGCCGGCGTAGTAGAGGAAGTGCGCGCGGGTGTAACTGCGGTTGCCCGTGATGTTGGGGTTGAGGTTGGGTCCGAGCTGGAGGTCGGTCCCGAGGAATGGCTGAAAGCGGGGATAGACGCTGAGGTAGCTGGTCGGGTCGGCGCGCAGCAGGCCGATCAGCGTCTCGGCGACGATCCGCCCGCCCACGGGGCCGAGGTTCAGCCCGCCGGTGGTGGCTTTGGCTTCGGCGAGGATGTAGTACCAGAGCGGGGTGCTGCGGCCGAATGGGGCGTACACGGCGGCGATGTCGGGCAGGTCGGATGGGCCGAGCGCGGCCGTGCCCATGGCTCGGGCGATCGCTTGGCCGGAGGGCAGCCCCCAGGTGAGCTGGCGCAGCAGGTTGCGCTGCGGCAGCACGGTCGGGCTGGTCTGCGTGTGCGGCGCGATCGCGGGAAGGGGGAGCGTGAACAGGACGCTCGAGATCGTGGTGTCGATCTTCTTGTTGTTCTTGACCTGCCCGTCGCCGAGATCGAAGAACGTCTGCCATCCGATGTAGCGGCGGGGCGCCGGATAGCCACCGAGCAGGTCGTCGCGGTCGTAGCTGACCGGATCGGAGAAGTCATGCTCGTTCTCGTCGAACACCAGCGCGAAGAACGGGTCGGCGGTGGGGCTGGTGCTGTCGCCGGTGCCGCTGGTGAAGTTGGCCCGGTAGGAGGGTCTCACCATGCTGTGCCCGAACCGGTATGCCGCGGCGCCGAACTCGATCGGCATGAACGCGTCGCCCGGCGGCGGTCGATAGAAGCGGTTGCCGTTCTTCAGAACGTCGTTGACCATCTGCTGACCGACGATCTGGGGCAGGTGCTCGTTCACCAGCAGCCATTGGTAGTGCCACAGCGTCACCTGGCGCGCGAGCAGGAACGCCAGGTAGTTGTTGGCCGGGTCGGCCGTGTGGGCGCGCATGGCGGGAAACCGCCCCAGGTCGTGCTCTGAGAGCTCGTCCAGTACGCGGTTGTAGAACAGGATGTGCGCGCAGTGCAAACCCGCGATGATCACGTTCTCGTCGTTTCGCGGATCGCCCAGCAGGGCCGAGTAGGTGCCGTCGCCGTTGGCGACCCGTGGCACGTCCTCGTGCACCCCGCCCGAGCCCAGCTTCAGCTTCGGTCCGACCGACCCGTCGGCGTTCTCGACATACAGTTCGGGTCGCACGCCGGGGCCGCCGCCGAACACCGAGTCGAGATCGAGCGCGGGCGTGCGTGTGTTGGGCGAGAGCACCGGGCTCTGCGGCACCCCGAGCCGCGAGGTCTGATCGAACGTGATGTCGTGATCGGTGAACTGGCCCACGAACGTCGAGCCGGCGGTCATCGTCGGGTTATCAGGGTTGGTCCCGTACGGATCGTTCGCTGTGGGGTTGCCGTTGACGGTCGGGTCGACGATCAGGGCCTTCGGGCCGGCCGCGAGTTGATCGCGAGCGTCCAGGATCCCGCCCGGCTGGCCGACCTCGAGCAGCGCCGCACGCACCTTGTCGGTGGCGTCGGCGAACGGCGGCAGGCCAGGGAACATCCGCCCGAAGTCGCTGCTGCTCGCCGGAGCGCCCGCGCCGGATCGTGCGTAGCTTCCAGGTGCGAGTGGCGTTACGGCCGGATCGGCCGCCGCCGAAGCGGCGCCCATGGACCCGGCCAGCAGCCCCGCGCCGGTGGCCCCTACGCCCTTCAAGAACGCGCGCCGCGAGGGCCGGATGTGTGGATCCTCGATCGTCATGGCGGTGACCCTATGAACGACCTGGCGTCGCTCGCTTCCGGGGGGCCCCTAGTCTTGACCCCTAGTCACGCCAGGTACTTAGAATCGGGCCGTGCTGCTGGGGCGCGAACCGGAGCGGCAGGAGATAGACCGCGCATTGGAGCGGGCGCGATCGGGGGAGAGCGCAACGCTTGCCCTGGTCGGGGAAGTCGGGATCGGGAAGACCGCGCTGCTCGACCATGCCGCCGAGCGCGCCGCCGGGATGCAGGTCCTGCGCGCCCGCGGGATCGAATCCGAGGCGCAGATCCCGTTCGCGTCGCTGCTCGAGCTGCTCCGCCCGGCCCTGCTCGCGCTGGAGAGGATTCCGCGACCGCAGGCCGTCGCCCTCGAGAGCGCCCTGGCGCTGCGGCCGGCTTCGGCCCAGGAGCGCTTCGCGATCGGCGCCGCGACGCTGAGCCTGGTGGCCGCATATGCCGAGCAGGGCCCGCTCGCAGTGCTGATCGACGACGCTCAATGGCTCGACGATTCGAGCGCGCAGGCGCTCCTGTTCGCCTTCCGCCGGTTGGTGGCCGACCCGATCGCGGTCCTCCTGACCGTTCGTGAGGGGGAGCCCTCACTGCTCGACGGCGCCGATCTGCCGACGCTGCGGATCGGCGGCCTCAGCAGCGAGGACGCCGTGGCGCTGCTGGGCGATGTGCCAAAGCCGGTGGCACAAAGGCTCCACACCGCCACGGCCGGCAACCCGCTCGCCCTGCTCGAGCTGGCCGTCGACACGCCGGACGTGGAGCTCCTTCCCGAGAGCGCGCCCGTGCTGATCTCAACTCACCTCTCGCGCACGTTCGTGCGCCGCGTCCACGGGTTAGACGACCGCGTGCGACGGGCGCTCGTCCTGGCTGCAACCTGCGACAGCGGCGATCTCCCCACGCTCGAGCGGGCCGCCGGACGGCTCGGGATCGAGCTCACGAGCCTTACCGCCGCCGAGACGGCCGGTCTTGTCAGCCTGCGGTCAGGCTCAATCGAGTTCCGCCACCCTCTCGCGCGCTCTGCGATCTACGCGGACGCATCCGCCAGTGAGCGCCGCGAGGCGCACCGCGCGCTCGCCGCGGCGCTCCCCGATCGGGACGTCGACCGGCGGGCCTGGCACCTCGCAACGGCGGCGGTCGGGATCGACGAGTCTGCCGCGGCGGCGCTCGAGCAGGCTGGCGTACGCAGTCGCGACCGCAGCGCGTACGCCGCCGCGGCCTCCGCGTTCGAGCGTGCCGCGCGTCTCGTCGGCGGCGACGAGCGGCGAGCCCGACTGCTCTATGAGGCTGCGGACAGCGCATGGCTGGCCGGCCTCCCCGAGCGGGCGCTTGCGCTGCTCGATCAAGCGCGCACCTCAGCCGGCGATGCCGAGACGTTGATCGAGATCGACCAGCTTGCCGGCCACATCGCCGCGCGGCGCGGTCCGGTGATGCGCGGCCACGCGATTCTCGTCGCCGCAGCCGAGCGGGCTGATCCTGACCGTGCCGTGGCGATGCTCGCCGAAGCCGCGAGCGCGTGCCTGTACGCGGGGAATGCCGCTGAAATGACGTCGGCCGCGGAACGGGCGCGCGCGATCGTGCCACCGGACGCGTCCATCCGTACACGCTTCCTGGCCGCGATGGCGTTCGGGATGGCCGGCGTCCTCGGCGGCGACGCCGCCGCGGGAGCAAGCGCCATCCGCGACGGGATCGCGCTGGCCGAGAGCTCGCACGAGCTGCGCGAGGACCTCCGCCTGCTCCCCTGGCTCGCCATCGGACCGATCTTCCTGCGCGAGTCGGGCGCCGGGCGGCCTCTGCTCGAGCAGGCGCTGGCAACCGCACGGGAGCGCGCAGCGGTTGGATCGCTTCCGTTCCTGCTGTGCCTGATCGCGCGTGACTACGCCACAACCGACCGCTGGGCGGTCGCCGAGTCGACCTACAGCGAGGCGATCGACCTCGCCAGAGAGAGCGGCCAGCGGACCGATCTCGCATTCGGTCTCGCCGGCCTGGCCTGGCTGCAGGCGCGCCGCGGTCGGGAGGACGAGTGCCGCGCCGGTGCGGCCGAGGCGCTCGCCCTGTGCCCGGACCTCGGCACACGATTCGACGAGGTGTGGGCCACCGCCGCTCTCGGCGAGCTGGAGCTCGCGATCGGCGAGGCGGAGCGCGCGAGCACGCAACTCCAGCACCAGCAGCAGCTCCTCGTCGAGCTTTCGATCACAGATGCTGACTTGTCACCTGCGCCGGATCTGGTCGAGGCCTACCTACGGGTCGGGCGCGTGGAGGACGCAGAACGCGTAGCGGCCGAATTCGTCGCAGTGGCGGAGGCCAAGGCCCAGCCATGGTCGCTCGCGCGAGCCCTCCGATGCGCGGGTCTCGTCGCCGGCGATCAGTCGATGACCCGGTGCTTCGAGCAGGCGCTGATACATCACGCGCAGACCCCCGACGCGTTCGAGGAGGCGCGCACCCGCCTCGCATTCGGGGAGCGCCTGCGACGGGCCCGCAGTCGAACGCTCGCCCGTGAGCAGCTCCGCGCCGCGCTCACGACCTTCGAGCGCCTCGGTGCCCGCCCATGGGCCGACCGCGCGCGAGGCGAGCTCGCGGCGACCGGCGAGACCGTGCGCCGGCGAGATCCGAGCACGATGGATGACCTGACTCCACAGGAGCTCCAGATCGGCCTGCTGCTCACAGCGGGCAAGACGACGCGGGAGACCGCGGCGGCGCTGTTCCTCAGCCCGAAGACGGTCGAGTACCACCTGCGCCACATCTACCAGAAGCTCGGCATCCACTCCCGCGGAGAACTCGCCCGGGTCCTGGCAACGCAAACGCCGGACGGCGGCGCGCCGGCAGCGACGCTCACCGCGACACCCTGACTGTGTAGACCTTCACCACCTGCGCACCGGCCGCGTTCTCGGCGGCGACGATCACGTAGAGGGTGAGTCGCTTGGCCGTGGCGAGCTTCTTTTGGTACCTGCGTTGGATCTTGACAGTGAAGGTGTGGCTGCCCGACACCACGGTGGCGAGTTGCCCGAGATCGAGCTGGTGACGGCCCAGCTTCAGCTTCCGCGCGGTCGCCGCGGGCCCGGCCCACGCTATGGCGAGCGGTCCGTCCTCACCGGACCGTATGGAGCGAGCGACCGCTCTGCTTCTCGTAGGCCTCGATGAACTTCAGCCAGATCTCGCTTCGGGTGGGGAAGGCGGCGATGCCGTGGGCGAGGACCGACAGAGGGACCTCGGCCACCACGGCGAACGTGGCCGCCTGGACGAAGTCCTGGATCTCGGCCCCCACGAACGTGACGCCGGCCAAAACCTCCCGCGCCGCGTCGACCACGAAACGGGTGGTGCCGGCGGTGCCGCGGCCGTAGAAGCTGCCGCCCGCGGTGCCGCTGGTCTCGAGGTCGATCACCTGGACGTCGATCCCCTCCTTCTCGGCTTTCTCAACCGTCAACCCCACCGCGGCGACCTGCGGCTCGGTGAAGACCACGCGCGGGGAGCGCCCGAGATCGGCCCAAGACACCGCCTCCTCGCCAATGATGCAGTCGGCTGCAATGCGCGCCTGGTACTTGCCCGAGTGCGTGAGCAGCGAGCGGCCGTTGACGTCGCCCACCGCGTACAACCACGGCAGCCCCTCCACCCGGAGGTGATCGTCGACCGCAACGTAGCCGCCCGCCTCGACGCCGACCGTCTCCAGCCCGAGCTGTTCGGTCAGCGGCTTGCGCCCCACCGCCACCAGCAGGCGGTCGGCGGTGAAGGCGCGCCCGTCATCCAGCTCGATGCTGACCTCGTCTCCGTTCCGGGTGGCCGACGTAGCCTTCACGCCCAGCTCGACGTGAACGCCGGCGTCCTCGAGCCCGGCTTGAACGGCATCGCTCGCCACCGGCTCCTCCTGCGTGATCAGCCGGTCGGCCGCCTCGAGCACGGTCACCTCCGAACCCAGCCAGCTCCACGCCTGCGCCATCTCCACGCCCACGACCCCGCCGCCCAGGACGAGAAGCCGCCCGAGGACCTCCTCGGTGGTGGTGATCTCGCGGTTGGACCACGCGCCGACCTCGGCCAGGCCGGGGATGGGCGGGACCACCGCCGCCGTGCCGACCGCCAGCACGACCGCGTCGCGCGCCACCAGCAGATCGTCGCCCACCCGGACCCGCCGCTCGCCCTCGAGCCGGCCCCAGTCGCGGTACAGCTCGATCCCTCGCTCTTCGAGCCAGGGCAACTGACCGGAGTCGTCGAGGCCGTGGATGACCTCGTCGCGGCGGGCCAGCGCGGCGCGCACATCGAGCGAACCCGTCACCGCCTCGGCCGCTCCGGGGATGCGCTGGACCTCGAGCAGCGCCTCCATCGGACGCAGCAGCGTCTTCGACGGCATGCAGGCGTAGAACGAGCACTCGCCGCCGATCAGGCGAGCCTCGACGAGCGCCACGCGCTTCTGCCCGCGCTCGGCGATGCGCCCGGCCGCGATCTCGCCGGCCGGGCCCGCCCCGATGACGATGGTGTCGAACTCGCGCTCCACGTCGCTCGCCAGCGCAACACTACGCGTCCTGGCGGCGGGCGCGCGATGAGGCCGAGTCACGGGCGCGCGAGAACGACAAGTCACGGCACACCAGCCGCCGCCGGCACCTGACCGCCACGGAACTCGCTATCGAGCGCCGAGGGCGTACGTGGCGATGTCGCCGTCGAGCGAGCCCTGGGTGTCGTACTGGCCGGTGTGGACGAACGCGACCTTGCCGTTCCGGTCGACGTAGATGGTCGTCGGAAGGCCCTGGATCGCGGCCCAACGGCTGATGTCCGAGCCGCTCACGCTGTAGCTCGGGTAACCCACGGGGTGCTGGCTCAGGAAGGCGCGCGCGTCGCCCGGCGAGTCCTGGTAGTTGGCACCGAGGAAGGCGACCCGGTGCCCGTAGCCGGCGGCGGCTGTGGCGAACAGGCCGAACTCGGCCTGGCACGGCGTGCACCACGAGGCCCACACGTTGATCACGACCGGATACCCGCGGAGGCTCTTGATCTCCGTGGCCAGACCCGAGCGCTGGACGAGGAGGCGCGCGGCTTCCAGGTGGAGCTTCGCCAGCGGACGCGGGGCCGGCCTTCGCGCGGCCGCGGTGGTCGCCGCCGCGGTGGCGCCGGTCGCGCCGGTGGCGCCGGTGGCGCCGGCGGCGCCAGGGGCGCGAGCCAGAGCGGCTGAGACCTGGGCGATCAGATGCGCGGTGCTGGGCCAGCCGAGGGCGGCCACCGAGTAGTACCAGGCGATATGGCCGTCGGCTGAGGTGACCATCAACCAGGGTTGCCCCTCCACCTCGTAGCCGTCGGCCAGCCGCCCGGTGCCGTCGACCCCGACCGGGTAGGAGAGCGGCCTCGGGAGCCGGCGCAGGAAGGCATCCAGAGCTCCGGCCGGTTCAACCGCGCCTTCGTCGACGGCGGTCAACGAAGGCAGCCCGGCGCGGCCGGCCAGGGCCTGGTAGCGCTCGAGCGACTCGAGGCCTCCGGCCAGGCCGGTGATCTGCCGGTCCCAGGTGGCGAAGAAGACCAGCAGGTGGGCTCGCCCGGGCGCCAGGCGGACGCTGCCGCCCCCGGCACGGGGCAGCACCGCGGCGGTGGCGGGGCTGATGCCGGGGATCTGGGCGTAGGAGAGGTGCGAGTGGACGGCGGGGTGGCCGGGCAGGAGGTGCGAGGCCTCGGTGGCCAGGATCTGGCCGAACTGGGGCACCGACGCGTAGGACTGCTGGGTGACGTACAGCTTGACCAGGCGCCCGTTCGGGTCGATCACGAAGGTCGCGGGCGTGTGGTCGACCACGTCCTGCGTGATCGCGACGCCGACGCTGTAGTCCCGCCAGACGCGCTCGAGCGCGCCGAGCGACCCGGTCAGGAAGTGCCACGCCGAGACCATCCCGTGGAGCTCGGAATACGTCGCCACGTCCTCGATCGAGGTGGCCTTCGGGTTCGCGTCGACGCCGAGGAGCTGGACCTGCGAGGACGCACGGCCGAGCATGGCCTTGGCATCGAGCATCGCGGTGGTGGTCAGCGGGCAGACCGTGGTGCACTCGGAATCGTTGAAGGAGAGGATCACCACCTTGCCGCGGAAGGAGCGCAGCGACACCGGCGCTCCGAACTGGTCGAACAGGGTGAAGTCGGGCGCGGGGCGCGACAGTGGCGTGCCGGGGTCGAGGACCGGATTCGTGGCCAGCGCCTCGCTGGGCGCCGGGCCGGTGCGTCCGATCAGCGCGTAGGCGCCGAACGCAACGGCAAGCGCCGCGACGACCAGCGCCGGCGTGCCGATCGCCTTTCGCGGCAGGCGGATGCGCGCCCGGGCCCGTCCGAGCATGGCGAACAGGCGCCGGCGGCGCGGGAGCAGCAACCAGGCCGCGAGGGCCGCAAGCGCGAGCGCGCCCAGTGCGATGAAGGCGACGAGCTGGTCGGTGCCGGCGCCCCGGGCCGCGGTGTGCCCGGCCGGCGCGGTCTGTCCCGAAGGCGCACCGCCGCTCGCCCCCGCGCGGTTGCCCACCGGCGCCGGCGCCTGCCCCCGCGGCAGCGAGACGTGTGCGGCGCCCGCGAGCGCGCTCACTGCCGCCTCCGCCGCGGCGGCCAGGCCCGGTCCCCCGGACGCGATTCGGACCCGATCGAGAGCCGCGTAAGCCGGCGCCGTGGCGTGGCCGGGCCAGTTGAACCCGAAGCCGCTCGGCATCACCACGAGGAGCCGCCCTTTGTAGGCGAGCGAGAGCTCGAGGCCGAGGAAGCGCGCGTAGTCCCGCGGCTTGCCCCACAACCCGGTGATCGCGCCGAGGTCCGCGGGGCTCGAGATGATGGCGACCCTGATCGGCAGACCGGCCCGGCTCGCGGCCCCGAGCATGTCCCCGAGCCGGACCTGCTGCGCGACCGAGATACCGGCATCGGACCCCAGGAACAGCGGCTGGTAGACGAGTACATCGCTTCCGGGATCGCCGTCCGCGGCCGCGGCCGGGACGCGGGCCAGGAGACCGAGCGCGAGGACCAGCAGCACGGTCAGAGCGAGCGCCGACCTGCGGGACGTCCGCATCATGACGAGTCCACGATACTGGCCCCGCGGCGGGCTCTGTCGGGTGCGCACCCGGGCGTGGTGTGGCAGCCTGAACGCGCATGAGCGAGGCCGAGGGAGCTCCGGGAACGACACCTCGCCCGCACGGCGCGGGAGACCTCGCGGGCGCGCCGTCCTTCTCCAGGAGCCTGGTCCCGATGGTGATCGCCGACGACAGCCGCCGCTACGTCGCGGCCAACGCTGCCGCGTGCCTGCTGCTGCGCCTCCCCGAGGAGGACGTCCGCGGCCGGAGCATCGAGGAGTTGACGCCGCCGGAGAACCGCGCGCAGATCCCGCCGCTGTGGGACGCGTTCCTCCGGGAAGGCACCCAGCAGGGCACGTTCGAGCTGCTGATGCCGGATGGGGCCCGGGTCGCGGTCGACTACAGCGCCACCGCCAACATCGCGCCCGGCCAGCACCTGTCGATCCTGATGTTTCCGGCCGGGCAGGTCGAGCGTCATCCGAGCGAGCAGGCTCGGTCGCTGCTCACCGAGCGCGAGCGCGAAGTGCTGGGGATGGTGGCCATGGGCAGGAGCAGCGCGCTGATCGCGGCGAGCCTCGGCGTATCGACCTCGACGGTCGAGAGCCACGTCAGGCATTGCCTTGACAAGCTCGGCGCTCGCAATCGTGCGCACGCGATCGCACTCGGGCTCCGCGAAGGCGAGATCAGCCTGGAGATCGATCTGGCTGCATGACCAGGGCAAATCCCCAATTTTGGGGATAGACCGGCCGCGAACCGTAAGCCACAATCAGCTCCGTGTCCGTGACGGCGGAGACAGCGGGATACGTAGCCGACCAAACCGGGCTGCGCCTGCTCGAGCTCTCGAATGCCGTCGTCGCGCTTTACAAGAAGACGTTCGGGCGCGGCCCGAGCAAGTCGCGTGCGTGCTTCGTCGGTCCTGACACCGTCGTCATCCTGCTGGAGAACAGCCTGACCGTTGCCGAGCGCAACCTGGCGCTGTTGGGTGAGCACGCGCGGCTGCGCGAATCGCGAATGCTCCTGTACGGCCAGCTCGAGGACGAGCTGCGAGTGATCGCCGAGCGCGTGCTCGAGCGCCGGCCGATCGCGTGCGTGAGCGGGTTCGACTCGAACCACGACCTCTCGGTCGCGGTCCTCACGCTCGGCCCGGCGATCCTGTAGCCGGCAATCCTCCAGCCGGCGACCCTTTAGCCGCCGTTCTCCGAGCTCCCGCCGCCCTCGATGGGCCAGCCGTGCGACTCCCACGTGCCCACGCCGCCGTCGGCCACGTGGATCGCGTGCCGGGCGCCCGCCCGGGCCAGCAGCGACGCCGCGAGCGCGCTGCGCTGGCCGGAGGAGCAGATGGCGGCGGCCGGACGCTCCGGATCGATCGTCTCCGGAAGGCCGTGCAGGTCGTGGTAGGGCACGTTCACCGAGCCGGGGATATGGCCGCCGTCCCACTCAGCCCGTTCGCGCACGTCCACGACCTGCACCTCGTCGATCCGGTCGTGAAGGGCGGTGACGTCGATGCGCTCGATGGCCTCGGTGGGACGCTTCTCCTCGCGCCAGCTCGTCATCCCGCCGGCCAGGTATCCGCGGACGTTGGTGATCCCGACGGCTGCCGCCAGGTGGGCCGCGTGCACGGCGTCGAGGTCGTCGCGGCCGACCAGGATCACCGGCTGCTCACGGTCGGCGACCCAGGCCAGCTTGGTGCCAAAGCCGGCCCGCACCGCGGGATTGCATACCGCGTCCGGGATGTGCGCGTCGTCGAACTGCAGGTCGGTTCGCACGTCGACGATCTGGGCGCCCTCGGATCGCGCGAGCTCGACCTGGCGCGCGGTCAGCGGCTCGATCTCCACGGGACCGCTTTGCAGCGGCCCGCGGTTGAGCGCGACGATCGCGCGGAAGTTGGGCGGCTGAGGCGCGAGCGAGCCGATCGCCCGCGCCACGAACTCAGCCTCGTCGCGCTCGCCCAGCAGGTCGTTGTGGGCGAGCTCGTAGGCGATCGTCGAGGACACCTTCATGTCCATTCCGGGGCCCCCACAGAGCGAGCCGCCGAGATGCCCGGGCCACACCTCGCACTCGCCGGGGAGCGTCAGCAGCTTCTCGTGCAGCGAGGCGAACATGCCGTGCGCCCCTTCCTGCTCGTCGACCGCCAGGTCGGGGCGCGCGATGTCGCCGACGAACAGCGTGTCGCCGGTCAGCACGGCCCACGCCTGGGGACCCCGCGCGGTGTCGATCAGCGCGAACGACGTGTGCTCGGGACGATGGCCGGGCGTGTGCAGAGCCCGCACCCGCACCGCGCCCAACTCGAGCTCCCACCCGTCATCGAACGGCTCGTGCTCGTACTCGGCTCCGGCCTCGCGGTGGACGTGGATGGTGGCGCCGGTCGCGGCGGCGAGGCGCCCGTGCCCTGACACGTGGTCGGCGTGGTTGTGGGTCTCCAGGACGTGCTCGATCCGCACCCCCATGTAGCGGGCCAGGGCCAGGTAGTCCTCGACGTCGAGCTTCGGGTCGACCACCGCGGCCACGTGGGCCTGGTCGTCGCCGATCAGGTACGAGGCGCACCCGAGGTCGTCGTGCGTGATCTGACGAAAGATCATGGGAACTACCCTACGAGGATGAGCGTCGTCATGTACGTAAAACCCGGCTGCCCCTACTGCGAAGCGGCCCGGGAGCACCTCGCGGCCGAGGGAGAGTCCGTCGAGGAGCGTGACGCAACGGCGAACCCGGCGTGGAAGGCCGAGCTGATGGGCTACACGAACAACCGGGGGACCGTGCCGACGATCGTTCGCGCAGGCGGCAAGCCACAGGTCGGGTTCCCGCCGGGCCGCGGCTGACGCGTCTACTGAGCGGCCGGTCGGCCGCTCACGCGCGTCCGCCGGGGAGCTGTGCCAACCTCGGCAGCCGGGCACATGTCGTATCGCTCTCCTCCAGGTCCGCAGCGCGCCGGCGCGCGCCGGCGCCGGAGCCGTCGCCGCGCGGCTCGGCGCGGTTGGGCGCTCGCGCTTCTGGTCGCGGCGATCGCTGTCGCCGTCGCCGTGGTGGCCCTCTCGGGCTCGTCGCGGGCGCCGCGCAGAGCCCCGAGCGCCGCCGCAGGTGCAGTCGCGGGTGGAACGTGGCTCGTCCCGACCAGCGGCGCGCCGCCGACGGTGCCGGCGGAGAATCAGGCGGCGGGCACCGGAGGATGGCGGCTCCCGGGCCCGGCGAGCGACGTGGGCGGGCTGGCCTACGGATCGGTGACCGGCTATGTCTCGGCGCCGTCGGTCCTGCCCGGCCAGACCGAGCGGATCTACGTGAGCGCGCCCGGATCGCCGTTCGTGCGCATCCGGATCTTCCGGATCGGCTGGTATCACGGCGCGGGCGGCCGCGAGGTGTTCGTCAGCCGCCGCCTGTCCACGGTGAGCCAGCCTCCGTGCGCGCACGTCCACGAGACCGGTCTGACGCAGTGCGACTGGCACGCCACGCTCGCGGTGCAACTGCCGACGTCTTTGCCCAGCGGCATCTACATCGCCAAGCTGACCACGGGAAGCGGCGCGGCCGACTGCCTGTTCGTCGTCGAGTCGGCCCGGCCGCAGCCGCTGCTCGCACAGCTTCCCACCTCGACCTACGAGGCCTACAACGCGTGGGGCGGCGACAGCCTGTACCCGGGCGGAAGCGACGCCGTCGGGCTCACCGGCACCACCCAGGGCGTCGAGGTGTCCTACGACCGGCCGTACGACAGCGTCACTGGCGCCGGCCAGTTCTTCGCGCGCGATGTCGCCATGGTGTGGTTCCTCGAGCGCTACGGCTATCCGGTGTCCTACACCACCAGCGAGTCGGCGGCCGTCGATCCGCAGCAGCTCGCCGGACACCGCGCCCTGATCGACTTCGGCCACTCCGAGTACTGGTCGCAGCCGCAGGAGGATGCCTGGGTGCGGGCCCTGAGCGCCCGCACGAGCTTGCTCTTCTTCGGCTCCGACACGCTGGCCTGGCGGGTGCGCTACGAGCCGGCCGCCGCCGGCTCGAGCGAGGCGGGAGCGCTCGGCCACCTGATCGTTGGCTACAAGGAGCACGCCGCCGATGATCCGAGCGGCGCCGCCGGGATCTTCCCCGACCGCGGCGCGAGCCTGGCCGGCTCGGCCTACCTGGGCTGCATCACGCCGCGGCTCTCGCAACCCGGCCCACCGACCTATCGCTACTACGCCTGGTCGCCGGCGCCCGGACTGGCGCCGGGGTGGCTGTTCGCGGGCACCGGGGTGACCGCGTCGACCCGCATCCCCGGGATCGTCGGCTACGAGCTCGACCAGCGGACGCCGCAGACGCCGGCGGGGACAGAGCTGATCGGGTCGGGCGCGGCGCCGTGCATGGGCGAGGGCGCCAGCGAGCCCGGGGAGCCGGTGCCCCAGCCCGGCGACGACCTCGCCGAGAGCACGCTCTACACCGCACCGTCGGGGGCGATCGTGTTCGACACCGGCACGCTCGGATGGGAGCTCGGGCTCGAGCCTGTGCCGAGCGCATCGCCCGACGCACCGACCACGCCCGACCCGCGGGTGGTCGCGATGACGCGCAACCTGCTGGGCCACGTACTCGCGGCTCCAGGCGCCACGGGCTGACGCCGCCCCAGCGGCCACCGAGAAATGCAGGATTAACTGCGCCGCCCCGACCCAGCGCAGGCGATACTCCTGCGAATGGAGGAGTTCACCCCGCCCGGGGCGTCGGCGACGGCCACGCAGGAGAAGGACGTCACGGCCGAGGTCCCGCTCCGGGGCAGCGCGTATCCACCGATCGCCGACTACGGGTTCCTGTCCGACTGCGAGACGATGGTGCTGGTGGCGCCGAGCGGGAGCGTCGAGTGGATGTGCCTGCCGCGGGTTGACTCGCCGAGCGTGTTCGGGGCGATGCTCGACCGCGGAGCTGGCTCGTTCCGGCTCGGCCCCAAGGGGATCAACGTCCCGGCATCGCGGCGGTATCTCCCAGGGACGATGGTGCTCGAGACGAGCTGGTGGACCGGCGCCGGCTGGATCATCGTGCGCGACGCGCTGCTGATCGGACCCTGGCACCACGAGGGCGAGCGCTCGCACACCCACCGGCGTGCGCCCACCGACTACGACGCCGACCACGTGCTGCTGCGCACGGTGCGCTGCGTAAACGGCGAGGTCGAGGTGGTGCTCGAATGCGCGCCGTCGTTCGACTACGGCCGCAAGCCGGCGCAGTGGGAGTACCTCGGCTCCGACTACCACGAGGGAGTGGCCCGCGCGCCCGGCGTGGACGTGGAGCTCAAGCTGAGAACCGACCTGCGGCTCGGGTTCGAGGGGCCGCGGGCGACCGCGCGCCACCGGATGAAGGAGGGCGAGCAGATCTACTGCGCGCTGTACTGGTCAGAGCATCCGCCGCCGCAGGACTTCCAGGAGGCGTACTCGCGCCTGGTGTGGACCGCGCACCACTGGCAGCACTGGCTGGACGGCGGCGACTTCCCCGACCATCCGTGGCGCCAGTACCTCCAGCGCAGCGCGCTGACGCTCAAGGGACTGACCTACGCGCCCACCGGAGCGTTGCTGGCGGCGGCCACGACGTCGCTGCCCGAGACGCCGCATGGCAACCGCAACTGGGATTACCGCTTCAGCTGGATCCGCGACTCGACATTCATGCTCTGGGCGCTGTACACGCTCGGCTTCGACTGGGAGGCCAACGACTTCTTCTACTTCATCGCCGACGTGGCCGACGGCGAGGAGGACCTCCAGATCATGTACGGCGTGGACGGCGAGCGCACGCTCGACGAGCAAGTGCTCGAGCATCTCGAGGGCTACGAGGGGGCTCGGCCGGTGAGGATCGGCAACGACGCCTACCAGCAGCGCCAGCACGACGTGTGGGGCGCGCTGATCAGCGCGGTCTATCTCCACACGCGTTCGCGCGACTCGCTGGATGAGCGGGTGTGGCCGCTGCTCAAGCGGCAGGTGGAGGCGGCGATCTCCCATTGGCGCGAGCCCGACCGCGGCATCTGGGAGGTGCGGGGAGAGCCCAAGCACTTCACCTCCTCGAAGATGTTCTGCTGGTTGGCGTGCGATCGCGGGTCGAAGCTGGCCGAGCTGCGCGAGGACCACGAGCGGGCCGAGCGCTGGCGGGAGGTGGCCGAGGAGATCCACGCCGACATCTGCGAGCACGGCGTGGACGAGCGCGGCGTGTTCGTGCAGCACTACGACACGACCGCGCTCGATGCCGCGGTGCTGCTGATGCCGCTGCTGAAGTTCCTGCCGCCGAGCGACGAGCGGATCCGCAACACGGTGTTCGCGATCGCCGAGGAGCTCACCGAGGACGGATTCGTCCTGCGCTACCGGGTCGGGGAGACCGAGGACGGACTGTCCGGCGAGGAGGGCACGTTCCTGATCTGCTCGTTCTGGCTCGTCTCCGCGCTGTGTCAGATCGGCGAGTACGCCCGGGCGCGCGACCTGTGCGAGCGCGTGCTCGGCCACGCGAGCTCACTCGGCCTGTACGCCGAGGAGCTCGATCCACGGACCGGGCGCCACTACGGAAACTTCCCGCAGGCGTTCACGCACCTGGCGCTGATCAACGCGATCATGCACGTGATGCACGCCGATCGTCAGCTCGCAGGCGAGCAGTCGCGCTGGGTCGTGGCGCCGTAAGTGAAACCGGCAATTGAGCGGTAACGAGGCGCTCCGTTTTCGGCGCGTCGGCTGAGCGTCGCGCCTGGATGGGTCTCGTGGCATCGTAGGCGGGTGCACGACGTCCTGACCCTCCTTGCGAAGGGCCTGGCCGGCGGGTTGCTCGTGCTCGCGTTCGCGCTGCTCTCGGAGAGCCTGAGCCCCAAGCGCTTCGCAGGACTGTTCAGCGCCGCGCCGGCGGTCGCGCTGGCCGGGCTGACGATCACCGTGCTCGACAAGGGCGCGCACGACGCGCACCAGAGCGCGGCCGGAATGATCGCCGGCGCGATCGGAATGGTCGCGTACGCCAGCGCGGTCGTGCCGATGCTGCGCCGCACCGGCGCGCTCAGCGCCGCAGCGCTGTCGTTGAGCGCGTGGCTGGTGGTCGCCGTGGTCGTCGCGCTGCCGCTGCTACTGGCATGAGTGGCGAGGGGACGACGGAGCGGCCGCTTACCGCACGGGTCGACGAGCGGCCTTCGTTCAAGCCCGGCCGGGTGAAGGGCGTCAACACAAAGGACCTGGTGATCCGATTCGTGGCCGGCGGGCTCACCTCGATCGTCTCGGGCGCACTCACGCTCGCCTTCGGGGCGCGTGTGGGCGGGATCATGCTCGGGTTCCCGGCCATCCTGGCGGCCAGCCTGACGCTGATCCAGGAGGAGCAGGACACCGCGCACGCGCGCGAGGACGCCCGCGGGGCGATCGCCGGAGGGTGCGCGATGGCCGTCTTCGCGCTTGTCGCCGCGCTCGCGCTCGGCCACCTGAACGCCGCGGTGGCGCTGGTGATCGCCGCCGGCGCGTGGGCGCTCACCGCGCTCGGGCTGTACCTGATCCTGTGGTTTCGCTGACGGCGTCGGCGTACCCCCGGTTAGCCTTGGGGTCGCAACTGCCACGCCATGGTCGCCTACACGTGCATCACCTGCGGCACCCAGTTCGCGCCTCGCGCTGAGCCACCGGAGCGTTGCCCGATCTGCCTGGACGAGCGACAGTTCGTCGGGCACGACGGGCAGCGCTGGACCACCTCGGAGGAGCTGGGGCGGACCCACCGCAACCGGGTCGAGGAGCTCGAGCCGGGATTGCTGGGGATCGGAATGGAACCCGACTTCGGGATCGGGCAGCGGGCGCTCGTCGTCGAGCGGCTGGTGTGGGACTGCGTGAGCCTGCTCTCCGATGAGACGGCCCAGCGGCTCGCGGCGTCCGGGGGGGTCGACGCGATCGCGATCTCCCACCCGCACTTCTACACGGCGATGGTGGAGTGGGCCGAGCGGCTCGACGCTCGGGTGCTGCTGCACGAGGACGATCGCGAGTGGGTGATGCGGCCCAGCTCGCGGATCGAGCTGTGGTCGGGGGAGCGCTTCTCGGTGTCCGACGGGCTGACCTTGATCCGCGTGGGCGGCCACTTTCCCGGCGGGACGGTTTGCCTGTGGGCAGCCGGCGCCGGCGGTCGGGGCGCGCTCCTCTCGGCCGACATCGTCACGGTCGTCCCGGACCGCGACTGGGTCAGCTTCATGTGGAGCTACCCGAACCTGATCCCGCTGGCCGCGCGCGAGATCCGGCGGATCCGCTCGGTGATCGAGGGCCTGCGGTTCGATCGGGTGTATGGAGGGTGGTGGGACCGGGTGATGGCCGAGGGGGCTCACGAGAAGGTCCTGCGCTCCGCGGATCGCTATCTGCGCGCGATCGGTTAGCGGCGCGCCAGAGCGAGGCGACGAGGAGCGCCGCGACGGCCACGGGGACGATCCACCAGGCAGGGATGCTGGTGCCCGCCACGAGCGCGGTGACGCCGAGCGTGAGCACGACGCCGGCCGCGATCGCCGGGTCGTCGCCGACGAAGAAGTCCCAGAGGAAGCGGAGGAAGCCCCTCATGCCCGCACCGGGTAAGGGCTCGCCGCGCGCCGGCGAAGCGCCGCCACCATCGCCAGGGCGAGCGCCAGCGTCACCGGGATGATGGCGAGGAGCGCGGCGTCGCCGCCCGGCCAGTGGGCTCCTGCGCCCTCCGCGCCCCAGAAGGTGCCGAACGAGGTCAGCATCACGCCGACCGCGAACTTCATCGCGTTCTCGGGCACTCGGGAGAGCGGCGCGTGCACGGCCAGACCGGCGAGCGTCACGCTGAGGACCGCCGCGCCGGCGGCCGCCGCGGCAAGGCCGACGTTGTGCTGGTTGGCGCCGAAGGTCAGGACGATGAATACGACCTCGAGCCCCTCGAGCAGCACGCCCTTGAACGCGAGCAGGAACGAGTAGCCGTCGAAGCCTCCCGCGCCCGCGCCGGCGGCGGCCGCGGCCCGCCGCTCCTCCTCGAAGGCCTGCTCCTCGTCATGGAGCGCCTTCAGGCCGGCGGCGCGCAGGATCGCCTTGCGCAGCCACTGGAGCCCGAAGGTCAGGAGCAGCCCGCCCACCACCACGCGCAGGGCGTCGATCGGCAGCGCGGTGAGCGCGGGGCCGAGCGCGCCGGTCAGGGCGCCGAGCGCGACGATCGCGGCGCCGACTCCGATGAAGGCCGAGCGCCAACTGCGCGTGTAGCCGACGGCGAGCACGATCGTCAGGGCCTCCACGGCCTCCACCGCGCAGGCCAGGAACACCGAGACGGCCAGGGCGAGATCGCTTGCGCTCATTGGTCATAGGATGGCGCGTTCAGATGAAGGACCGTGTGGAGGCCCTGGCGCGGGCGGCCGGACTGGAGCTGAGCGAGGAGCGCCTCGACGCCGTCGGTGAGGCTCTCGAGGTGCTGCTCTCTCAGGCGGAGCGCCTGCGCGAGCTTCCGCTGGAAGGGGTGGAGCCGGCGCCGCCGGTCCCGGACTGGGAGTGAGCGAGCTGGCGGATCTCACGGTCGCCGAGGCAGCGGCGGCGATCCGGGGCGGGCGCCTCTCGGCGATCCAGCTCACCGAGGCGGTGCTGGCGCGGGTCAACCGGCTGGAGCGCCGGTTGAACGCGTACATCAGCATCCTGTGGGACGAGGCGCTGGCGCAGGCGCGTGCGGCCGAGGCGCGGCGCGGCGCCGCGGACCGGCCCCTGAACGGCATCCCGATCTGCGTCAAGGACGTGATCGATGCCGCCGGGGTGCCGACCACGGCCGGGGCGGCGCGGTGGCGGCGCACGGGGCGGCGTGACGCGGCCGCGGTGGCGCGGCTGCGGGCCGCGGGGGCGGTGGTCATCGGCAAGGGTCACACGAACGAGTTCGCCTACGGGATCGACGGCCGGAACCCCCACTGGGGCAACTGCTCGAACCCCTACGACCCCTCGCTCATCACGGGCGGGTCCAGCTCCGGGCCGGCGGTGGCGAGCGCGGCGGGAATGGCGCTGGCCGGCCTGGGCACCGACACGAGCGGCTCGATCCGCGTGCCGGCGGCGCTGTGCGGGCTCGTCGGCGTGCGGCCCACGGTCGGCCGGGTTCCGCGCGACGGGGTGGTCCCGCTGGCCTGGTCCTATGACGTGGTCGGGCCGCTGTGCCGGTCGGTCGCGGACGCCTGGCTGCTGCTGGAGGTGCTGGTGGGCGCGCCGCTCGGGCCGCCGGAGCTGTCCGGGCGGCCGCGGCTGGGGGTGGTGGAGGAGCTGTTCGCGGACGCCGAGGGCTACGTGGCCGATGGAGTGCTGGAGGCGGCCCGGGAGGTCGGCGAGCTCGTGCCGGTGCGCTTCGAGCGCCTGCGCTACGCCGGCGCGGTGCACCAGCTGATCCAGTACGCCGAGGCGGCGGAGGTCCACGCCTCGTGGTTCGGCCGGCCGTACAGCGAGCCTGTGCAGACTCGGCTTGAAGCGGGGCGGCTGCTCCCCGCCGGGGCCTACCTCGCCGCCCAACGGGCGCGGCGGCTGATCACCCGCGAGATGGCCGAGCGGATGCAGGGACTCCACGCGCTCGTGGCGCCGACGGTGGGGTTCGTGGCACCCGCTAAAGCGGCGGACGCGGTCGGCGGGCAGCCGCTGCGCGCGGCGCTCCAGGCATGCGTGGTCCCGCCGAGCGAGGCCGGTGGTCCCGTGGTCTCCGTGCCGGTGGGCAGCCACGACCGGCGGCCGTACGCGATGCAAGTCATGGGCCGCCCGGGCGCCGAGGCCGTGGCGCTGGAGATCGCCGCGCGGGTCGAACGGCGCTGGCCGTGGGAGGAGCGCCGGCCGCGGACTCGCTAGACCGCGAAGAAGACCGTCTCGCCCTCGCCCTGCAGGCGGATGTCGAACCGGTAGCCGCTGTCGGTCGGCTCGGCCATCAGGGTTGCGCGGCGCTCCGGCGGCACGCGGGCGAGCACGGGGTCGGCCGCGTTGGCCTCCCCCTCGTCGGCGAAGTAGATCCGGGTCACGCAGCGGTGGAGCATCCCGCGCGCGAACACCGAGACGTCGATGTGGGGCGCCTGCGCGATCCCGTCAAGCCCCGGCACCGGCCCGGGCTTGACCGTGACGACCTCGAAGGAGCCGTCGCCGTCCTCCTGTCCGCAGCGCGCGAAGCCGCGGAAGCCCGGGACCTCCGAGGGCCCGCCGTGGCCGTGCAGGTCGGCGAAGCGCCCCTCGGGGTCGGCCTGCCAGGTCTCGATCAGCGCGTCCGGGACCGGCGCGCCGGCGCCGTCGTAGACCACTCCGGCGATCCGAATCGCGCCGGGCGTCTCCTCGGCCACGGCATGCGGGCCGTCGGGCCAGGGCAGGCCGATGGCGAAGTACGGCCCGACGGTCTGCGACGGCGTGGTGGCGAAGATCAATGCGCCTCCTCGAACGGCGTCTGGCCCGGTCCGCGCAGGTAGATGTCGAATGCGAACGCCTGCGCCCAGTTGGGCACGGTGTCGTGGATCGAGAAGCTCGAGACCATCCGCGCGCGCGCCTCGGGGTCGCGCACAGAGTTGAAGATCGGGTCATACGGGAAGAACGGATCGCCAGGGAAGTACATCTGGGTGACCAGCCGCTGGGTGAACGCCCGCCCCAGCAGCGAGAAGTGGATGTGGGCGGGGCGCCACGCGTTGAAGTGGTTGCCCCACGGGTACGGCCCGGGCTTGATCGTGGTGAACGTGTAGCGACCCTCGTCGTCGGTCATGGTGCGACCGGCGCCGGAGAAGTTCGGGTCGAGCGGCGCGGGCCAGCGGTCCCAGCGGTGGAGGTAGCGACCGGCCGCGTTGGCCTGCCAGACCTCCACCAGGGTCCCCCGCAGCGGCTTGCCCTCGGTGTCGTACACGTGGCCGGTGACGGTGATCCGCTCGCCGATCGGCTCGCCCTCGTGCTGGCGGGTCAGGTCGTTGTCGAGCTCCCCGCGGGCACGGTCGGAGAGCTGCGGGCCCGTCACCTCGGTGATCGTCTGGGGGAGGTAGATCAGCGGCTGCTTGGGGTGGCGCAGCGCGGTCGACTTGTAGCCGGGATAGTCGAGCGGGGGGTGGGCCTCGGGGGGGTCGCGCAGGTAGCTGGTCGGCGTGTCCGAGACCTGGTCGTAGATCCGCCGGGGCTGCTCCACCGCGGCGTCGAGTTGATCGGTCATGCTGCCTCCAGTACGACGGCCAGCCCCTGGCCCACGCCGATGCACAGGGTGGCCACGCCGTGGCCGCCGCCGCGGCGCCCCAGCTCGTGGGCCAGCCCGCCCAGGATCCGCACGCCCGAGGCGCCGAGCGGGTGGCCGAGCGCGATCGCGCCGCCGTTGGGATTGACCTTGTCCGGGTCGAGCTCCTTCCACTGGCCGATGTCGGACAGGCACTGGGAGGCGAACGCCTCGTTGAGCTCGACCACCTCGATCTCGCCCCAGCTGATCCCGGCGCGTTCGAGTGCGCGGTTGGCCGCGTCCACCGGGGCGATCCCGAACACGTCGGGGTCGACCGCCGCGGCCCCGCGGGACACCACCCGGGCCAGCGGCTCGCGCCCGAGCGCCTCCGCCGCCTTCTCTGAGACCATCAGCATCGCGCCGGCGCCGTCGTTGAGTGGCGACGCGTTGCCGGCGGTGACCGTTCCGTTCTTGGCAAAGGCCGGCTTGAGCTTGGCCAGCTTCTCGAGCGAGGTGTCCGCGCGGATGTTCTCGTCGCGCTCGAGCTCGGTGTCCGGCACCGGGATGACCCACTGCTCGTAGAAGCCGTCGTCCCACGCGGCGGCGGCGCGCTGGTGGCTGCGCAGCGCGAATTGGTCCTGCGCCGAGCGCGGGATCTCGTAGATCTTCGCCAGCTTCTCGGCTGACTCGCCGAGCGAGATCGTCCACTGCTCGGGCATGTTCGGGTTGACCATCCGCCAGCCCAGCGTTGTGGAGTGCAGCTGCTCGTGCTGGCGCGGATAGGGCTTCTCGGTCTTGAGCATCACCCATGGGGCCCGGCTCATCGACTCCACCCCGCCGACCAGCACCACGTCGGCCTCGCCCGTCTCGATCTGGCGGCTGGCCTGCATCGCCGCGTCGAGGCTCGAGCCGCACAGCCTATTGACCGTGCTCCCCGGGATGCTCGTGGGCAGCCCGGCCAGCAGCGTGGCCATGCGCGCCACGTTGCGGTTGTCCTCGCCGGCCTGGTTGGCGTCCCCGAAGATGACCTCGTCGATCCGCTCGGGCTCGAGCTCCGGCGTGCGCTCGACCAGCGTCCTGACCACGTGCGCGGCCAGATCGTCGGGGCGAACGCCGGCCAGGCCACCGCCGTAGCGGCCGAACGGCGCCCGGATCGCGTCGAGGACGTAGGCGGCGCTCACCGGCTGAGCAGCTCCCGCAGAGCGCACAGCTCTTCGTCGCTCGGCGGCTCGGTGTGCTGGAGGGGGCGGGAGATCTTCAGATCCCAACCGGTGGCTTCCTTCACCTGCTCGATCGTAGTGTCGGGGTGGATCTCGGTGAGCGCTAGCTCGCACGTATCGGGGTCGGGCTCGAGCACGCCGAGGTCCGTGATCACCGCGGTTGGTCCCCGGCCGCGGAAGCCCAGACGCTCCCGCGCCCCCGGCCCGTCGCCGTGCCCGACCGTGGTCACGAACTCGAGGCGCTCGACGAACGTGCGCTTGGTGTGGGGCGCGATCACCATCACCTCGCCGCAGCTCGCGGCGATCTCCGGCGCGCCGCCGGCGCCCGGCAGGCGCGTCTTCGGATGCTCGTAGTCGCCGATCACGGTCGAGTTCAGGTTGGCGTAGCGGTCGACCTGAGCCGCGCCCAGGAACGCCACCTCGATCCGGCCCGCCCCGATCCAGTAGTTGAACATCTCGACGACCGAGACCACGCTGTCGGCCGACTCGGCCAGCTCGCCGTCGCCGATCGAGAGCGGGACGTGAAATGGCTTGGCCCCGATCGTCCCCGACTCGTAGACCAGCACCAGCGACGGGTTGTGAACCATCCGGCACAGAAGCGCCGCCGTGCTCGGCCGGCCCACCCCGATGAACACGCTCTCGGCGTTGCGCAGCCGCCGAGCGGCCACGACCGTCTGGACCTCGCCCGTGCTCGGCGCCTCGGTGGCGGTGGCCTGGGTGCTCACCCGGCCACGGCCTCCCGGTCGAGGATGTTCTCGTTCATCCACTTGGTGAACGATTCGCGCTCGCGGCTGACCTTGTCCCAGAAGCGGTAGAAGTCGTTGTCGCGCTCGGTCAGCCCCAGCGTGTAGGACGGCTGTGAGCCGCCCGGCGCCAGCGCCACCGCGTCGATCGCCCAGCCCGGGATCACGACCCCGCCCGGCTGGAGCTCGAGCTCGTCGACTTGGCGCTCGACCGTGACGAGCGAGCGCTCGGACGCCAGCACCGCCTCCTTCTGGACCCCGGGGATCCCCCAGAGCTGCACGTTGCCCTGCCGATCGACCTCCTGGGCGTGCACGATCGCCACGTCGGGGTTCAGCGCGGGGACCGCGGTCAGCTTCTCGCCCGTGAACGGACAGGTCACCTCCGCCACCTGCGTGTGCTTCATCAGGTCGGTCCCGACGTAGCCGCGCATCAGCGCGCACGGAAGCTCGGCCGCTCCGGCGGCGTAGCGGTTGGCCATGCCGGCGTGGCTGTGCTCCTCGAGCTCGATCTCGCGCGGCCAGCCGTTCTCGATCGCGTCGCGAAAGCGGTGCAACGAGCCAACCCCGGGATTGCCGCCGTAGGAGAAGACCAGCCGCCGGCACGCCCCCAGGCCGATCATCTGGTCGTACAGGATGTCCGGGGTCATCCGGATGAGTTCGAGCTCCTTGCGGCCCTGGCGGAGGATCTCGTGGCCGGCCGCGAACGGGATCAGATGCGTGAACCCCTCGAGCGCGACCGCGTCACCGTCGTGGACGAGCTCGGCGATCGCGTCCGATAGCGGCAGGAGCTTGTCCATCAAATACACGTTAGCTGTGTGTTAGCTCGGGGGCGATTCGGCCTGCACGCAGAGGCAAGTTGTGTCGCTCACGAGCGGCCCGCATGGATGCGGGCCGCAACCGGCCCCACGGATGACCGGCCGAAGGCCGGGCCCCAAAATCACCTGAGGCCAAGCAGGCGCGCAGCGTTCTCCTTGAGCACGAGCGGCCGGACCTCCTCGCGGATCGCGATCTTCTCGAAATCGGCCAGCCACCGGTCCGGGGTGATCAGGGGGAAGTCCGAGCCGAACAGCATCTTGTCCTTCAGGCGCGTGTTCGTGTACTGGATCAGGATCTCCGGGAAGTACTTGGGCGACCAGCCCGACAGGTCGATGTACACGTTGGGCTTGTGCACGGCCACGGCCAGCGCCTCCTCCTGCCAGGGAAAGCTCGGGTGGGCGAGGATGATCTGGAGGCCCGGGAACTCGGCTGCCACGTCGTCGACGCACATCGGGTTCGAGTACTTCAGGCGAACCCCGCCGCCGCCCGGCATGCCGGCGCCGATCCCGGTCGTGCCGGAGTGAAACAGCGCGATCAGCCCTGCTTGGGCGATCGTTTCGTAGAGCGGAAAGAAGGTCGTGTCGTTGGGCCAGAAGGCCTGGGTGTTGGGGTGGAACTTGAAGCCCCTGACCCCGGCGTCGATGAGCTCGCGGGCTTCACGGACGGCGAGCTTGCCCTTGTGCGGGTCGACGCTTCCGAACGGGATCAGCACATCCGGGTGATCGCGGGCCGCAGCCAGCACCTCCTCGCTGCCCAGGCGGGGCCGCCCCATCCCCGCCTCGTCGTCGACGTTGAACAGCACCGCGACCATGTTCCGCTCGCGGTAGTAGTCGGCCACCTCGTAGGCGGTCGGCTGCGGCGGGCTGCCCCCGAAATAGCGTGCCGCCGCCTCCAGGTACTCGACCGTGACCTCGTCGGGGGCGTCGTCGGTGTTGCGCTCGGCGTGCACGTGCACGTCGATCGCGGTGAGGCTATCGACGTCGATGGCCACGTCAGCCGTACACGCGCGTGAGGAACTCGGCGACCACCGCCGGCTTCTCCTGGTCCTTGACCTCGATCGTGACCTTGGACTTGATCTGGAGCCCGCCCGACACCTCGGTCACCTCGACGATCTCGCCCCCGCCTCGCCACTGCTTGCCGACGGGCAGCGGCGCCGGGAAGCGCACGCGATCGAGGCCGTAGTTGACGCCGAACTTGGCGTCGGTGACGCGCATCAGCTGCATGCTGACCGGAGCGAGCAGCGACAGCGAGAGGAAGCCGTGGGCAATCGTGCCGCCGAACGGCGTCTCCTTGGCCCGGTCGGGATCGACGTGGATGAAGTTGTGGTCGTCGGTCGTGTCGGCGAACTGGTTGACGGTCTCCTGCGTCATCTCCTGCCACTCGGTGTAGCCCATGTGCTTGCCGGCGGCTTCGCGCAGGCCGGCCATGTCGGTGACCAGGCCGTTTTCCTTCGAAGCAGTCATTGGTTCCTCCAGGGTCGGGGCCACGGAGACTACGGCTCCGCACAGGCTCGTGCCGGCGGCCCCGTGCGGGCAAGCGCTGGGCGGTTTGGGCGCGGACGGCGCGGGCACCGTGGCCGAGGTGCAGGCTCCGGGCGCGAACTACAAATGGATCGTCCTGTCGAACACCACGATCGGGATGCTGCTGGCGACGATCAACTCGTCGATTCTGCTGATTGCGTTGCCCGACATCTTTCGCGGCATCCACATCGACCCGCTCGCCCCGGGCAACACCAACTACCTGCTGTGGATGATCCTGAGCTTCCTGATCGTCACCGCGGTGCTCGTGGTGAGCCTGGGCCGGCTGGGCGACATGTTCGGGCGGGTGCGGACCTACAACCTCGGCTTCGCGGTCTTCACCCTGTTCTCGATCCTGCTGTTCGTGACGCCGTTCAGCGGTGGTGCGGGCGCGCTGTGGCTGATCGGGATGCGGGTGGGCCAGGGGGTCGGCGGCGCGATGCTGTTCGCGAACTCGAGCGCGATCCTCACCGACGCCTTCCCGGAGAACCAGCGCGGGCTGGCCCTCGGCATCAACGGCGTTGCGGCGATCTCCGGCACGTTCGTCGGGCTGATCCTCGGTGGCGTGCTCTCGCCGGTCGACTGGCGGCTCGTGTTCCTGGTCTCAGTGCCGTTCGGGCTGTTCGGAACCGTGTGGGCGTACATGAAGCTGGTCGACCTGAGCGAGCGGCGGCCGGCTCGGATCGACTGGATCGGAAACGTGACGTTCGCGGTCGGGTTGGTCGCGGTGATGGTCGGGATCACCTACGGGATCCAGCCGTACGGCCACCACGTGATGAGCTGGGGCAGCCCGAAGGTGCTGGCCGAGCTGATCGGCGGCACGGTGGTGCTGGCTGTGTTTTGCGTGATCGAGACTCGGGTGGAGCAGCCGATGTTCCATCTGGACCTGTTCCGGATCCGGGCGTTCAGCGCAGGCAACCTGGCCAGCCTGCTGTCCTCGATCGGACGGGGTGGGCTTCAGTTCGTGCTGATCATCTGGCTCCAGGGGATCTGGCTGCCCCAGCACGGCTACAGCTTCAGCGAGACGCCGCTGTGGGCGGGCATCTACATGGTGCCGCTAACCGTCGGGTTCCTGCTGGCGGGGCCGGCCTCGGGGCTCTTGTCGGACCGCTACGGCGCGCGACCGTTCGCCACCGGCGGGATGATCCTGGCCGCGCTCTCGTTCATTCTGCTCGAGCAACTGCCGGTGAACTTCTCCTACGTGTGGTTCGCGCTGCTCCTGCTGCTGAACGGAATCGGGATGGGCCTGTTCGCCTCGCCCAATCGGGCGGGGATCATGAACAGCCTGCCGCCGCGCCAGCGGGGCGCCGGGGCGGGGATGGCGGCGACGTTCCAGAACTCGGCCATGGTGCTTTCGATCGGGATCTTCTTCTCGCTGTTGATCGTCGGGATGGCTTCTGGGCTGCCGGGAGCGCTGGAGGGCGGTTTGCGCGCGCACGGCGTGCCGGTAGCGGCTGCCGCACGGATCGCCCACCTGCCGCCGGTGGCGAGCCTGTTCGCGGCGTTCCTCGGCTACAACCCGATCCAGTCGCTGCTCGGGCCGGGGTTGCTCCACGGGTTGCCCGCGGCGCAGGCCGCGGCTTTGACGGGGCGGTCGTTCTTCCCGCACCTGATGAGCGCGCCGTTCTCGAGCGCGCTGTCGACCGCGTTCACGTTCTCGTTCATCGCCTGCCTGGTCGCGGCGGGTGCCTCGTGGCTGCGGGGCGGGAAGTATCACTACCGTGACGAGGAGGCATCGAGCCCGGAGGTCCCGGCGCCGACCGGGGCGACGGGGGCAGCGGCGGGGGCGGCGCGGCCGGTGGTGAACCGATGACACTGGTGGCGATCTCGGCGGCGTACGGCGCGGGCAGCACGCAGATCGCGCCGGCGCTGGCTTCGCGTCTGGACGTGCCGTTCATCGACCGCGCGATCCCGCTCGCCGTGGCCGATCACCTCCACGTCTCGGAGGAAGAGGCCGCAGCGCACGAGGAGGCCGGTGGCGGAGGGTGGCTCGAGCGGATGCTGCGCGGCTTCATCGGCTCTGACCCTGGCGCGCCCACGCCGCTTCCGGCGCCCGAGGCGGTCTCCTCGGAGGATTTCCGCCGCGCCACCGAGGAGGTGCTCCTCCGCCAGGCGGCGACCGGCTCGGGGGTGATCCTCGGGCGCGGGGGGATGGTCGTGCTGCGCGAGGACCCGCGGGTGCTCCGGGTACGCCTGACCGGGCCGGTGGAGCGGCGGCGGGCGCAGGCGATCCGGCTGGGGGAGATCGACGCCCGGACGGCCGATCGGGCGCTGCACGACACCGACCGCGGGCACGCCGAGTACATCCGGCGCTTCTACGACGTAGACATCGACGATTCGGCGCTTTACCACCTGGTGATCGACTCGACGGCGTTCGAGTTCGAGGCGTGCGTCGATCTGATCGCGCGCGCGGCTCAGGCGTTCAGGACGGGGATGGCGGCGGGCTCCTCCACGCCGAGCTGATCGTTTGGATTCCGGCCCGGGCGACGAGCCTGGGCGGCCAGCCTGGGGACGCGGGCGCAGGCGTACGATATTCGTATGACCGCGTTGGGCGTGTCGCTGCTGGTGATCGGGGCGGTGATGATCCTGGTCGAGGCGCATGTCCCGCAGCTCGGGCTGATAGGCGGACCGGGAGTGATCGCTTTGGGCGTGGGCGCGGTCCTGGCCGTGGGCGGTCTCGGTGGCGGCCTGCTGCTCGGGATCCTGGCCGCGCTCGTGCTCGTCGCGGCCGCCGGCGCGGCGCTGGCGCTCACGGTCGGCAAGGGGCTGGGGGTACGCCGGCGCGCGGTGCGGGCCGGGCCCGAGCACCTGATTGGGCACATGGGCGAGGTGCGGCGCTGGGAGGGCGTGCGGGGCAGTGTCCTCGTCGATGGCGCGCTGTGGCACGCGCGGCTTTCGTGGCCGTCAGAGGACGACGAGTCTCCGTCCGAGCTGCGGGTGGGCGACCCGGTGGTGGTCGAGCGCCGCCACGGGCTCACGCTGTGCGTCCGGCCGGCCGAGCGCTGGGAGCTGGTGCGGTGATCGCCGCGATCGTCGTCGTCCTGGTGGTGCTGCTCGTGATCGCGCTGACGGCGGCCGGCGCGTCGGTGCGCGTGCTCCGGGAGTACGAGCGCGGGGTGGTGTTCCGGCTGGGACGGCTGATGGACCTGCGCGGGCCGGGGTTGGTGCTGCTGGTGCCGTCGATCGACCGCATGGTCCGGGTCAGCCTGCGCACCGTCACCCTGACGGTCCCGCCCCAGGAGGTGATCACCCGCGACAACGTCCCGGCGCGGGTGGCCGCCGTGGCCTACTACCGCGTGATCGATCCCAACCACGCGGTGAACGAGGTTGAGAACTTCCACAGCGCGACGTTGCAGATCGCCCAGACCACGCTGCGCTCGGTGCTCGGCGGCGTCGACCTGGACACGCTGCTCTCCGAGCGCGAGCGCCTCAACGAGAGCCTGCAGCAGATCATCGACTCGCAGACCGAGCCGTGGGGGATCAAGGTGACCACGGTCGAGATCAAGGACGTCGAGATCCCGCAGTCGATGCAGCACGCGATCGCGCGCCAGGCCGAGGCCGAGCGCGAGCGGCGGGCCAAGATCATCAACGCCGAGGGCGAGGCCCAGGCGGCGGCCAAGCTGGCCGAGGCGGCCGACGTGATCGGGCGCAATCCCACGACGCTCCAGCTGCGGTATCTCCAGACGCTTCGGGAGATCGGGGCGAACCAGAACTCGACCGTGGTGTTCCCGATGCCGATCGACCTGATCAAGCCGGTGCTCCAGGCGATCGAGGGGGGCGCGGCGGCGGGCGCGGCTGGCGCGGGCGCGGCCGGCGCGGCCGGCGCGGCCGGCGCGGGCGCGGTGGGCGCGGGTGCGGTGGGCGTGGGCGCGGCCGAGGAGCGGCCGGAGAACGGGGCGCTCCCGCCGGGGGAGCAGCGCGAGCTCGAGCCCGGTCCGGCGGAGGCGGTCTCGGCGGACGAGGTCCCGGCGGAGAATGTCCCGGTGGCGGAGAAAGTCCCGGCGGAGAACGTCCAGGGGGCGGAGAACGTCCGGGCGGAGAACGTCCGGGCGGAGAACGTCCGAGAGGACTTCCCGGCGCCCGCTCACGGGCCCGCCGACCGCGAATAACCCCGGCAGGATGCGTCGCAGATCGATCCCGCCGAGGTTCTGCCCGCGTACCGGGAACAACCTCGGCGGAACCAGCTGAGGCTTCATTCGGCCGAGGTTCTTCCCGCCCTCAGACGCCGGCCAGGGGCCCGCGGAGACGGCGCCTTCTATCGTGGACTGGCGATATGGCGATTCGCGAGGACATCCGGAACATCGGGATCGTGGCCCACGTCGACCACGGCAAGACCACGCTGGTCGACGCCATGCTCTGGCAGTCCGGCGCGTTCCGGGCGAACGAGGACGTCAGAGAGCGGGTGCTCGACTCGATGGACCTCGAGCGCGAGAAGGGCATCACGATCCTGGCCAAGAACACCGCCGTTCACTACGGCGCCGTCAAGCTGAACATCGTCGACACGCCGGGGCACGCCGACTTCGGCGGCGAGGTGGAGCGCGGGCTGACCATGGTCGACGGCGTGCTGCTGCTGGTCGACGCGAGCGAGGGTCCGCTCCCGCAGACCCGGTTCGTTCTGCGCAAGGCGCTCGAGGCGCGGCTGCCCGTGATCCTGGTCGTCAACAAGGTCGACCGGCCGGACGCGCGGATCGACGAGGTGGTGGACGAGGTGTACGAGCTCTTCCTCGACCTGGACGCGGACGAGTCGCAGATCGAGTTTCCGATCGTCTACACCAACGCCAAGGCGGGCTGGGCATCGCTGGAGGCGGGTGAGCCCGGGACCGATCTGGCGCCGCTGTTCGAGCTGTTGCTCTCGCATGTTCCGGCGCCGGAATACGACCCGGAGCACCCGCTCCAGGCCCACGTGACGAACCTGGACGCCTCGCCGTACGTCGGGCGGATTGCCATCTGCCGCCTGCGGCAGGGCGCGATCCGCCGGGGCGAGACGGTGGCCTGGTGCCGGTCCGACGGTCAGATCGAACGCGTCCGGGTCAGCGAGCTGTACGTGACCGAGGCGCTCGAGCGGGTCGAGGCCGAGCGCGCGGACGCCGGGGAGATCATCTCGGTGGCGGGTATCCCCGAGATCACGATCGGCGAGACACTGGCCGACGCCGACGATCCGCGGCCGCTGCCCGTGATCACCGTCGAGGAGCCGTCGCTGTCTGTGACGATCGGGATGAACACCTCGCCCCTGGCCGGGCAGGACGGCGACCGGTTGACCGCGTCGCAGATCAAGGCCCGCCTGGAGCGTGAGCTGGTCGGCAACGTGTCGCTGCGCGTGTACCCGACGGACCGACCCGATGTGTGGGAGGTCCAGGGACGGGGCGAGCTGGCGCTGGCCATCCTCGTGGAGCTGATGCGACGCGAGGGGTTCGAGCTCACTGTGGGCAAGCCGCAGGTGGTCATTCGGGAGGTCGACGAACAGCGCTGCGAGCCGATCGAGCGGATGAGCATCGACGCGCCCGAGGAGTACGTGGGCGTGATCACGCAACTGCTCGCCGTGCGCAAGGGGCGCCTGGAGCAGATGGTCAACCACGGCACGGGCTGGGTGCGGATGGAGTACCTGGTTCCGGCGCGCGGGCTGATCGGGTTCCGGACCGAGTTCCTGACCGAGACGCGCGGGACCGGGATCGTGCATCACGTGTTCGACCGCTGGGAGCCCTGGCACGGGGAGCTGCGCACGCGTCCCACCGGCTCGCTGGTGGCCGACCGGCGCGGCCGCGTCGCGGCGTTCGCGCTGTTCAACCTCCAGGAGCGGGGCACGCTGTTCGTCGCCCCCGGCGAGGAGGTCTACGAGGGGATGATCGTGGGCGAGAACGCGCGGGCGGAGGACCTCGACGTGAACGCGATCAAGGAGAAGCACCTCACGAACATGCGCTCCTCGACCGCGGACGAGCTGGTCCGGCTCGTGCCCAAGCGGACGCTGTCGCTCGACCAGGCGCTCGAGTTCCTGCGCGAGGACGAGTGCGTCGAGGTGACGCCGGAGGCGGTCCGGCTGCGCAAGGTCGCACTCGACAAGACCGAGCGGGTGAAGCTGGCGCGGCGGGGCGCTCAGCTGGCCCGGGCGTAGCGCAGCACCTGGTAGTCGCCGAAGCGGTGCGTCGCGCGGTAGTTCCGGGCCAGGTAGCGGCCCAGGATGTCGACCCCGCTCGAGTGGCCGGCGCCGTCCGGCTGGGCCTGATCGGCGAGCGGGCTGAGCCAGCGGACGATCAGGCGCGGGGGGTCGCGCTCGAGCGAGCGCACGATCTGGAGCTGGACGCCCGCGGTGGTGACCACGCCGGGCTGCATCACGTCGTAGCGCGTGGGGTTGGGCCGATCCAGCAGGACGTAGAGGAGCGGGTCGCCGACGTTGACCAGGTCGTAGCGGGGTTGGGCGACGAGCACGGGCTGGGCGGGCGGTATGCGCGCGTCCACGTAGCGGGTCAGCGCGCCGAGCGCGCCGGCGTCGGCAGTCGCGGCCTCGACCCCATCGGCCGCGGGCGCCTCGATGCTCGCCGAGGGGGGCTCGTTGGCCAGCTGGATCCGCTTCTGGTCGAGCCCCTCGAGCGCGATCAGCGCCACGGCGATCCAGGCCGCGGCCACCGCCACCGAGCGCGGCCGGCGCCCGACGGTGGAGGCCAGCAGCACCGGGAGGACCGCGGCGAGCGGGACTAGGTGAAAGTCGTCGGCCCGCGCCAGCAGGTAGAGCACGCCGGCCAGCGCGAGCGGCGCCGGCGCCCACGCGCGGGCGGGCGCTCGGCAGCGGACGGCGATCGCGACCCAGAGCGCGGCGGCGGCCAGCAGCACGTAGGGGTAGAGGTGGTGGAGCACCGTGCTCGGCTTGGCCGAGCCGGGATTGATCCCGGGCAGGGGCAGGCGCTGGAGCGACTGCTGGTGCAGAGCGAAGCCGAACGTCTGTTGCCAGAACTCGCCGGGCGCGATGACCACGAACGGGCCGACCAGCAGGAGCGCCACGAGCAACGCCGCCCCGGCCGCCCGGGCCGCCGCGGGCGCGCCCCCCTCGGCGAACGCGGCGATCAGGACGCCGGCGATCACGGCGAGGCCGGCGTCGAGCCGGAACACGAAAGCGAACCCGGCCAGCACGCCTGCGGCGGTGGGATCGCGACGGGCGGTCAGCAGGGCTCCGAAGGCGAGCGCCAGCATCGGCGTGTTGGGGTTCGGGACTTGCGGGAAGGACAGTGCGGCGGCCACCGCCAGCCAGGCGAGCAGCGCCAGCGGCGGGCCTGCGTCGCGGCGCACGAGCGCGTAGGCAAGGACCGCGACGGAGGCGTCGAGCAGCACGTGGAGGATCCGCCAAGCCAGCAGCGAGGGGCCGAAGACCAGGTTCAGCAGCGCGATCAGGTAGTACTCGCCCGGGCCGTAGTTGGCGTAGAAGTCGCGGTAGGGCAGCTGGCCGTGCACGATCCGGGCCGCCGCCTGGAGGACGATCCCTTCGTCGTTGGGGTTGATGGCGTTCGTGATGGCGAGCGAGCAAAGCGCGCCGGCGAGCACGAACAGGAGCGCGTACAGGGCGAGCGGCTCGCGCCGTGTACGCAGGGCGGCGCGCTGCGGCCGGGTCTGGAACAGGACCGGCAGGGATGTGCGCTGGGCGGGCACGGGACCTGGCACGGTTAGGCGCGGTGGCGGAGCACTCGGGCGACGTGGCGCGGCACGCGCCGCGCGAGCTCGGCAGCGCCGCCGCGTTCGTACAGGTCGGCGAGGATGTCCGGATACTGCCCGAAGGTGGCGCGGGCGAGGACGCCGGCGGGAACGCGCCGGCGCGGTCGGGCCGTGTGCTCGAGGCAGAAGCGGATGAGCGGGGCGGCCGCGCGGGACCACCGGAATTCGGGCGCGGCCGCGCGGACCCGTGTCGCCGTCTCGGTGTAGGCGCCTTCGTCGTCGAGGAGCGCGGCGCACGCCGCGGCGAAGGCGTCGGCGTCGCCGGGAGCGACCACTCGCCCAAGGCCCCGCTGGTCTACCAGCTCGCCGATCGCGTCCCCGCCGGTCAGCACCGAGGGCAGGCCAGCCCAGAAGTGGTCGAGCGCGCGCGTGCGAAACGAGAACCGTGCCTCCAGGTGGTCGTGGTGGGCGCACACCCCGAGGTCGGCCTCGAGCAGGTAGGCGTCGCGCTCCCCGTAGGGGAGCCAGCCCGGGATGAAGTGAACGGTGCTGCCCTCGAGTCCGCGCTCGCGGGCGAACGCGATCGCCTCGGCCGCGGTGGTCGGGACGGTGGCGGGATCGGCGGCCGGGCGGTCGGTGCCGAGGAACACGAGGTGCACCCGGCGCCCGTCTGCGCGCAGGCGCTCGACCGCGCGGATCGGGGTCAGCGGGTCGAGCCAGCGCCAGATCCCGCCGGCCCACACCAGGACCCGATCCTCGGCCTCGATCCCCGGCAGCACGCCCTTGAGCACAGGACCGCCGGGCGCGGGCGCAGCCGGCTGCTCGGGCAGGCCGAACGGGACGGTGTCGATGACCGAGCGGAACGTGGGATCGGCGCGGTAGCGGTCGAGGTCGAGCAGCCCGGCCAGGGCCAGCCCGCCGAGCCACAGGTCGCGCTGCTTCTCGCTCGCGCACACGATGAAGTCGGCCACCGCGCACTGGCCGAGCATCAGCTTGGAGGTGCGGCGCGGCGAGCTCTCGTCGCGCCCTCCCGCCTCGAGCACCTCGATCATCAGGGGGTTGTAGAGGTCGGCGACGAACCTGACCGGCAGCCGCGCCACGTAGCGGAGCAGCTGCGGCGGAAGCGTCTGGGCGACCACCACGTCGTGGCGGCGGAGCGCTTCGAGCAGGAGCGCGAAGTCGGGCAGCCCGGCCTCGAGAAGCTGGACGGGAGCGGCGCCGGCGTCGCTCGGCGCCGGCGCGGCCAGCGTGACCTCGCAGTGGCGACTCAGGGCGCGGGCCAGCTCGAGCGCTCGGATCGCGGGGCCCGCCATGAGCGGGCCCACCGGCTCGGCGGAGATGACGAGCACGCGCGTCATGTGCGCAGCGCCACCACGATCCGGCGGGTGTGCGGGCTGATCACCCAGAGCACGCTGCAGTAGACGGCGACGCCGAGCGCGAGCAGGACGGGCAGCGGCAGCTTCTTGAGCAGCTCTAGGGTCGCGCCCATCACGGCGGCGGCGCTCGCCGCGGGAACGAATGCCCCCAGCCCGGGGAAGAACCCCACATGGCGGCGCATGAGCCGGTACGAGCCGGCCAGGATCAGCACCTCGGAGCCCAGCGTGACCGCGGCCGCCGCGACGATCCCGTAGCGCGGGATCAGGATCACGTTCAGGATCACGTTGAACAGGAGCCCGGCCACGTTCAGCCAGAGCGCGGCGGCCTGCCGTTCGCGGGCGATGAGCGCGAAGCCGAACACGCCGTTGACCCACATCAGCGCGCCCGCGAACAGCAGGATCCGGAGTGGTGTGGCCGCGCCGGCAAACCGGGCCCCGCCGGCGAGCCGGACAATCGCGGGCGCCAGCACGAGTCCTCCGGCGGCGATTGGCGCGCCGGCGAGCAGCCAGCACGTCGACCGACAGCTGGATCGCGCGGCGGGCCCGGGGCGGGTCGAGCGCCAGCGTGCGGGTGACCACCGGGAAGGTGGTGTTGAGGAACACGGTGCCGAGCACCAGGGTGAGCTCGAGGATGCGGTAGGCCAGCGTGTAGAACCCGACCTGGGTGTAGGAGCGCGAGAGCGAGATGATCAGCGTGTCCGCGCGGACATAGACCTGATTGATGGCCAGCGCGATGCCGAGGGGGAGGCTGGCGATCAGCATCGCCCGCCAGATCTCGGGGCGGGCCTGGAGGCGGAGCTTGACCAGGGGCCGGCTCAGGAGCCAGATCGCGACCAGCGCGGCGAACGCGCCGCCGGCCGCAGCGCCCATCACGGCGTAGAAGCCCAGGTCGAGCGAGGCCACGGCGATCGCCAGTCCGAGCGCCACCGCGCGCCCGATCACCTCGGCCGTGGCGGCCCGGCCCATCCGCAGGCGGGCCTGGAACACCGGCTCGATCGAATTTGTGAGCATTCCGAACAGGAGCGGCGCGCCGGCGAGGAGGATGGCCAGCCGGACGTTCGGCTTGTAGGGCAGGAGCAGGCTGATGCCAGTCGCGGTGGCGATCACCGCGATCGACAGCAGCAGGCGAAGCACGGCGACGTTGCCGACGAGCTCCTCGGTCCGGTCCGGGTGCTTGCTGATCTCCCGCACCACGGTGGTGAACAGCCCCACGTCGGCCAGCACTCCGAACAGCTGCGTGAACATCAGCGCGAACGTGTAGCGGCCGTAGCGGTCGGGGCCCAGGTACCGGGTCAGCACGGTGATCGAAACCGCGCCCATGGCCAGGACCAGGAGCTTGCCGAAGACCTGCACCGCCGTGTTCGAGGCGACGCGGCGGCGGGTCGAGGTGACGGCGGCCATCGGCGCGGTCAGCTCCGGCGCAGGGCCGGCGCGGGAGTCGGGTCGAGCGCCATCTGGTCGGCGGGGTCCGGTGGCGGCTGGGCGACGCGGGCGCGCCGCGCTGCCCTCAGCGTGCGCCCGCAGGCCAGCATCAGCAGCACCAGGGCCACCACCCCGACCCAATGGGCGTAGATCGCGCGCACGCTGTAGTCGAAGTTGTAGCCGCCGAGGTTCTTGGGCGACTCGATCGCGTAGGCAAGCGGGACCACCGCGCCGAGGAGCACGGCTGCCACCGCGGCCAGGCGGCGCGGCGTGGCGCCGCGGTAGAGCGCGAAGGTCAGCAACGGGAAGATCACCAGGCTCGTCCGCAGCGCGAACAGCAGGCACAGCGGGATGGTGGCGATCGCGCTGAGGAGGGCGGCGCGGAGGAGCGGGATCCGCGCCGGTACGTCGTCGGGGAGGGGCGGGTGCGGCGGGCGCGGGCGCGGCGCGACAGGGCGCTGCCGGCGTGAGCGCAGCCAGACCACGGCAATCAGCACGGCGAGCATCAGACAGACCAGGCCGGAGATGGCGTACGAGATCCAGGCGATCCGCTGGGGGCCGAACGTGAAGGCGACCTCGCGGCAGTCCGCCGGGGCCCGCCAGCCGTTGGCGTAGCCGTCGATCGGGACCGGCGTTCCGAGCGAATGCCCGTTGCAGGTGGCCTGCCAGCCCTTGGAGAAGGACTCGCCGAGGACGAGCCAGGAGGGGCCGCTCAGCGCGACGCGGACGTGGCTGACCGCGTCGTCGCTGAAGTGGCCGGGGTCGGTGACCCGCCCGCCGCCGGCCGGCACGGCGGCGCCGAGGGGCGCGGCGGCGGCGGAGGGCGCGGCGGCGGCGGGGGGCGCGGCGGCGGCGGGGGGCGCGGCGGCGGCGGAGGGCGCGGCGCCGCCGGCCGGCGCGGCGGCGCCGGGGGGCGTGGCGGCGCCGAGGGGCGCGGCGGTGCCGGGGGGCGCGGCGGCGGCGGGGGGCGCGGCGGCGGCGGGGGCGGTGAGGGTCGCGGAGGCGCGGGCGGCCGGCGCCGGGGAGCTCAGCCGGAGCAGGTCGACGCTGAGCGGCGCAGCGAGCGAGTCGACCTCCTGGACGCCGGCGCCCATGGCCACCGCGCCGTTGCCGCACGCGGAGGCGCGCAGCGGAAGCCCGGCGTCGAGCGCTTCGATCGTCCCGTGGGGCCGCAGGCCCACCCCGCGCCCTCCCACCGTGACCGCGGCGTCGCCGCAGCGCGCGTCGAGCGGGCCGCTGCGCGGGACGGCCACCGTCGGCACTCCGGGGCCGCTTATCTCGCCGATGCCCACCGCCGAAACGTCGCCGGGGTCGACGGCCGAGACGGTGCCGGGAGCGACGCCCAGAATGGTCAGGCGGACGCTGCGAGCGGTGACAGGTGCCGGGAGCGAGAGCGTGCCGTCCGGGCCGACGGGCAGGGGAGCGGTGGCGCCGCCGGGCCAGGACACGCGCACGAGCGTGGGCCGGCCGGTCCCGGCGGGTCCGGACGCCAGGCGCAGGCGCGAGACGGTCACCGGCCGGGGGGTGCTCCAGGAGATCCACGGGGGCGGCGCGGATGGTGGCGCCCAGTAGGCCACCCAGGCGGTCGCGGGTTGACCGTCGAACGCGCTCGAGGCGCGATAGCGACCCTGGTTCTGGAAGCGGTCCGAGGAGTCGAACACCTCCCCCGCCTTGACGCCGGCGAGCCGGTCCAGGAGGTGGTCGGGGGTGTCGAGGCCGGGGTACACCCAGGCGTCGAGCGCGTAGGAGCGGGCCGCCGGCGTGAGGAGCTGGCGGGCCAGCGTGGGCTCGGGGTCCTGGCGGCTCTGAGGCAGCTCGAGCAGCGGGCTGCCGGTGCTGCGGTCGACCTGGAACGGCTCGTCGGCGGTGGTGCGCTGGAGGATGTATGTGAGGCCGACGTGGCTCAGGTCGCGTCCGGCGAGCGCGGTGGCGCCGAGCGTTGGCGGGCGCAGTACTTGGTGCAAGTGGACGCCGGGGATACTGATCTCGCGGAAGCCGCCCGAGCCGCGGACGTTGCCGGGTGGCTGCTTGACCCGGGTGAGGGTGACGCGCACCGAGCTGACGTGGCGCTGGTGCAGCCAGACCCGGGTGACGCCGGCGCCGAGGAGGGCGCTGACGCCGTTGACGTCGACCTGTTCCTCGATCCCGTACGGGTCGCGGATCGGCTCGAGGTCGACGTATGGGACGGCGCGGGGATGGGTGAAGCCGATCTGCACCCAGCGATCCGACGGCGGGAGATAGCGGTCGGCGGCCCAGCTCGTCTGGGGGTTGCCGTCGAAGGCGGCGATCGGCGAGTGCTCGGGGAAGGCCGGGTAGCCGACCTGGGCCGGGGTGCTCAGATAGGCGGCGCCATGGAGGACGGCCACGGTCTGGGCAGCCGGGCCGCGCGCCGGAAACGGGGTGATCGATTCGGTGTTCTCGCCGAACGGCTCGCCGGCCTGGAGCGGGGCCCCGACGTCCTGGCCCACGAACTGCGCGAGGAAGTCACGACGCTGGTTGGAGTCGGTGATCACCACGTCGGCCCCGGACGTGGCATCGCGCCGGAGCGCCGGCGCGGACAGGTCGCCGGCGTACAGGATCGGCGCGCGCGCGGGGAGCGCGCCGAACGCCGCCATCTCGGCCAGGCCGTCGGCGCTCCCGTCGACGATCGTGGGCGGTCCGGCGGGGTCGACGTGCACGATCCCCCGGCTGCCCGTGATGTCGTAGCGCCGGACTTGGTTGACGCGTCGTGCCGGTCCGAGGTCCCCGGGCGGCGGCGGCAGGGTCAGTGCCGGGCCATACGCCCGGTTGGGCGTTGACAGTCCCTGCCACGCCAGGGTCGCGGCGGCGGACGCGGGATCGACGGCGCCGCTGCGCTTGATGTCGTCGTCCGCGCCGGTGATCACCGCGCCCACGCCGGCGAGCCGGAGCAGGGGCTGGAGCTGGCCGGGGAACAGGCGGGCCTGCTGGACCAGGCTGTCGATCTCGAGCAAGAGGTCGGCGGCGTGGGGATCCTCGTAGGGCGTCTCCGCGCGCACCGCGACGGGGCGCGTGGTCAGGCGGGGCAGGATCGGGTCGATCGTGCCGCCCCAGTTGTAGTAGGCGAACAGCTGACCGGGCAGGACGATCGCGCGGGTGTTGGGGGCCAGGGTCTTGTTGAGGTCCCGGCCGGCGCTGGTCCAGGCCGGCGGGATCCGCTTCCAGGCGAGCTGCTTTTCGACGGCGGTGCCTCGCACCAGCGGCAGCGCCGCCAGCGCAATGAGCGCTGCGAGCGCCGCGAGGACCGCGACGCGCGCCACCGCACCCCGATGCTCCCGACTTTTCCGGAAATTATTTCCGGAAAACGCACCCGCGTCGGGGCGGAGGCGGCGCCACGCGAGCTGCGCGCCCATGCCCAGCAGCCCGGCTAGGCCGACGGCCACGAGCGGCGCCGCCTTCTGCGTGGTGCGCAGGAACCGCAGCGAGGTGAGGTGGTCGTACAGCCACTGCATCGCCCCGCGCGCGGGAGTCCCCAGCGGGAACGCCGCCACCTCGATCACCGCCGCGACCAGCACCAGCAGGAGCAGGAACGGTGCGTACGGCGAGCGCCTTGACCACACGAACGCCGCGACCGCCAGCGCCGGCAGCAGCAACGAGGCGCCGACCACGAGCGGGTTGAACAGGAGCACGCCGGCCTCGGTCGAGAACGGGGCCATGACGCCGTGGAAGCCGACCCCGATGTACGAGGTCCAGTAGGCCATCAGGCGCAGGACCTCGGTCGAGCTGTTGGTGGCCCAGATCGTGAACGGCTGCTCGGTGTACTGGAGGAAGTTGACCCCGTAGCGCGAGTACAGGAGCAGCGGGACCAACCACCAGAGCGAGGCCAGCACGCCGAGCACGCCGAGCCGCACGGTGAACGATCCGCTGTCGCGCCAGCGCACGTGCCCGACCAGGGGTTCGTAGACCAGCAACGCCAGCGGGCCGACCAGCATCCAGGCCACCACTGCGGCGTTGATCCCGCCGCCCAGCGAGGTGAGGATCAGCGCGAACGCGCCGGCCCAGGCCCAGCGTCGCATGCGCGCGCCGGCGCGCACGCCCTGGTGGACCACCGCGAGCAGCCAGGGCAGCGCCGCGTAGCCGACCAGCGTGACGCTCGTGCGTCCGGTGAAGATCACCGTGTACGGGTTGAGCATGAAGAACAGCGCCGCGACGACGTGGGCCAACCCGCGCGGGCGGCCGATGAACAGGTCGAGCAGCCGCAGCATCCCCCAGGCCGACAGCGCGTACAGCGCGCCCAGCCAGATGCGCTCGGCCACCCATGGGGACGCCCCCAGCGAGTGCAGCGCCGCGAACAGCGTGCCCATTGGCCACAGGTAGCCGCTGTACTGCGCGCTCTGGACAGCGCCGAAGCCGATGTGCGGCGACCACAGCGAGGCCACCTGGCCGAGGAACGCCCCCGGATCGACGTGCAGGTCGATCTTGGTGTCGCTGGTCGCCCACCCCGGCCGCTGCGCGAACGCCACCACGAACGCGAGCACCACGAAGCCTGCGGTCAGGACGGCGTCACGACTCGGCCGGCGCATCAGCTCAGTACGGCCACTCGTCCTGCATCCGATGCCCCAACACGCGCGCGACTGGATGCAGACCGGTCACGAGCGCGAGCTTGATCGCCACGTTGCGCGCGAACCAGGGCAGCTCTGCCATCTGCGCGAGCGCGTTGCGCACGCGGGCACGAGAGTCGAGCCCGCCCGCCGGCGGCCGCCTGTACTCGGCGAGCGATCGGATGCGGCCGGCGTAGGCGAAGTCGAGCCCGAAGGTCAGATGGCGCAGGATCGCCAGCGTCACTCCGATCGACGAGAACGAGTCGTGGACGAGCATCGTCCCGCCCGGCCGCACGCGGGCGCCGTACGCGACCAGGTCGCCACTTGCCGCGCGGTAACGGTGAGCGCCGTCGACGTAGAGCAGATCGAGCGGGCCGTCGAGGTGGACCAGGGCGTGCCCCGAGGGCAGTCGCACGTGCGTGACCTTGTCACCCACCCCGGCGCGAGCCAGGTTGGCGATGAAGACATCCCGGTCGGTCTCGCCCTGATCGGACGTGCCGTGGATCTGACGGGGACCGCGGTCATCGCCGGCGTGCGGGTCGACGGCCAGCACCTTGACTCCCTCGGCGGCCGCCTTGGCCAGGACGATCGTCGAGCGGCCGCGGAAGCTCCCGATCTCGAGGATCGTCCCGCCGGGCGCCACGGCTCGCGCGCGATCGAACAGCCGCCGAGCCTGGTCCTCCGACAGCCACCCCTCCACCCCGTCGATCGTCGCGAGCGCCTCGTCGATGGCGCTGGGGCTCACGCCGGTACCGGCCCCTGGGCCGCCGCCACATCGCTCATCGGCTCGAGCAGCCCCCGCGCCGGGAGGGCGTCCGGCTGGGTGCGCCGGCGCTCGCGGTCGAGCAGGGTGAGGGTCAGGCGCGCCGTGTCGTCCCAGCTGAGCGCCTGAACGCGCTCCCGCGCGCGCTCGCCCATCTCATACCGCAGCGATGGATCGGCCAGTAGCGGCCCGATCCGCGCCGCCAGCTCGGCCGCGTCGTCCGCGAGCACGCCCGTCTGCCTGTCCTCGATCGCCTCGGCCAGGCCGCCGAGGCGAAGCGCCGCGCTCGGGGTGCCGCAGGCCGCGGACTCGGTCACCGACAGACCCCAGCCCTCGGCCGAGGACATCGTGATGTTGACCCAGGCGCGCCGGTAGAGCTCGAGCTTGCGCTCCTCGCTCACGTAGCCATGCAGGCGTACGCGCGACGCGAGGCCGCGGGCCTCGACCTCGGCCTCGAGCGCGGGGCGGTGATCTCCATCGCCGGCGATCTCGAGCACGGTGCCCGGGAGGCGCTCGAGCACGTCGAGGATCAGCTCGATCCGCTTGTAGCGCTTGATCCGCCCCAGGTAGAGCAACGTCGGCTGGGGCGCGCGGGCGGCCGCGTCCCCGGGCCGCAGGACCGATCGCTCAACGCCCAGGTAGCCGACGCTGATCTGGGCCGGCGGAATGCCGTGCGCGGCGATGTCGCGGGCCGTGGCGTGGGAGATCGTCACGAACTGCGTGCGGCGGTAGAGCATGCGCAGGGGCGCGGTCTCGAGGGCCACGGCGGCCACACGGCCGAGCGTGCCGAGCTCGCGCGCGTAGTGCTCGCGGTGGATGTGGTGGACCAGCGCAACCCGCGGCGTCCGGCACCACAGCGGGGTCAGGAAGGTCACGCCGTTGATCACCTCGAGCAGCACGTCCGCGTCGGGGACGAACCGCCGCGCCTGGCGCGCGATCACCCGCGGGAACACGGTCGAGCGGCCGCCCACCCGGTACAGCGTGAGTCGCTCGTCGATCTGTTCCCGCGCGGCCCCGCCCGGATACGAGCACGAGATCACCGATATCCGGTGTCCCCAGGCCAGCCAGCGCGACACCTGACCGAACAGGTTCGTCCCGGTGCCGCCGCCCTGGGGGTGGGTCCAGTCGCGGTCGGAAAGGATCAGGATGTGCAGCGGGACGCCGGGCAGCTGTGACTGTGCAGCGGCGGACATGCAGTGGCCGGAGTCTATGGCAGCCGACATGCGATCCTGCTGGCATGACCCGCTCCTCGGCGGCCCGCGTGGTACTGATGATCCTCGCGCTGGTCGTGATCGCGTGGGCGGCCGTGCTAGCCCGCGACGCACGCCTGCAGAACGACGCGCTGGCCGGCGCGAACGCCCACCCGGGGGTGCCGGCGTTCCGCGCCTCGGCGCGTTCGCTGCGGCGCGCGACGCTGTGGAGCGGCGATCCGCAGGCCAAGATCTACCTGGCCGGGATCGAGCTGCTGCTGGGGCGGGCGAACCAGGCGCTGGCGCTCGCGGACGGCGTGACGGCGGACGAACCGGACAACCTCGATGCGTGGCGGATGGTGGCGCTGGCGGGCGCCCGCGTCGCGCCTGGGCAGGCGCGGGCCGCCCGCACGCGGATCGTCGCGCTCGATCCACTCAGCGCGCCGCGCTGAGCCGCGCTCAGGGGGCGATCGCCGCGCTCTCGGGGGGCAGACCCACCCG
Organism: uncultured Solirubrobacterales bacterium; assembly: GCA_963818675.1. Classification (GTDB taxonomy): domain Bacteria; phylum Actinomycetota; class Thermoleophilia; order Solirubrobacterales; family Solirubrobacteraceae; genus Palsa-465. The sequence goes on along the minus strand of CAWFTE010000002.1, from coordinate 1,868,876 downwards.
GCGGCGCGAGCGCAGGCGGCCCTGGAGCCGGAGCGCGGGCCGCTCCAGCAGGTACCAGGAGACGCTGGCCGGGATCAGACTGGCGAGCAGGCAGCCCAGGAACCAGCTCACGTACGGGTGCACGAAGCTCACGTTCGCGTAGCCCCAGGCCCACAGCTTTGCGAGCACGAGCTCGTGGTACAGGTATAGGCCGTAGGACACCATCCCGATGTAGGCGAGCGGGCGCAGTGCGAGGAGGCGGCGGACCAGCCCGCGCGACTGCGCGCCGAAGATCGCCGGGATCACGAACGTGACCGCGATCAGCGCGTTCAGGTAGTGGCGCTCCAGGTACTGCCCGTGGGTGTAGCCGCCGGCGGCATGCCGGGAGAGCCCGCTGAACTGAGCGCCGTATACGAAGGCGGCCACGGTGATCGTCCAGGCCAACCCGGGGAAGCGGTCGACCGGCCGCAGCCAGCGCGGCAGCGCCCCCTTCGCCTCGTAGGCCACGCTGAGCACGGCGAGGCCCATACCGAGCGCGAACTGGTCGGCGTATGCCGGCATCGAGGTCAACGAGGGCACCAGCGCCGGAGTCAGGTGGCCGGCGCCGCCCGAGTAGATGATCGCCACCTTGTAGGCGAGGCTGGCCAGCGCGAGCACGCCCAGCGCGAGCAGCTCGCGGCGAGCCCACCGGTCGACGTCGGTGGGGCCGGGGCGGCGCATGAGCAGGATCCACGCGGGCAGGAACGCGTAGAAGATGACCTCGATCCCGAGCGTCCAGGCCTGCGGGATTCCGTGCGCGATCGTCGAGGACGAGTACACCTGGCCGAAGCCGTAGTAGGTCGGAATGCCGCTCGGGGTGAGCACCTCGCTCAGTCCGAGGACAAGCGCGGATATCGTGAGCGCGACCCAGTAGCCGGGAACGATCCGCGCCGCCCGCTGCCACGCGTAGGCGGATAGCCACGGCGTCGGCGCCTGGTCCAGGCGGGCCGCGGCGAACGGCCGGTAGAGCAGGAAGCCCGATATGACCAGGAAGATCGGCACGGCGACGTCGAGCCGCTCGACGAAGCGCCAAGCCAGCGACCCGGGGCGGATCCCGGCATAGAGCGAGGAGTGAACGAGCAACACGGCCATCACGGCCAGGCCGCGAATCGAGTCGAAGTGCGGGAAGTGGCGGCGCTGTGGGATCACGCCGCCACCGCCTCGGGCTCACGTGGACGGGCGCCGCGGACGGGAGTGGCGCGGCGGCGGACTCGCCAGCCAAACGCGACGCTCAGCGCCAGTAGCAGGAGCGCCACCGCGCTCGTGATCCACCCGATACGCCAGGCCACGGGCCTGTAGGTGAACACGACTGTGTGGGTGCCGGTGGGGAGAACCACGCCGCGGAACAGGTAGTCGGTGGTGTGGATCGAGACCGGTCGACCGTCGAGCGTCGCGCCCCATCCCGGCGCCTGGTTGTCGTCGAGCACGAGCAGCCCGGGACGCGAGGCGGTAGCTCTGACCTCCACCCGCTCGGCCTGGTAGTCGACGATCCGGGCGCTGCCCGCCGGCGCGGTCGGGCCCGCCTCGACCGGGACACTGGGGATCCGGGTCTCCGTCACCGCGACGCCCCGGGCGGAGCGCCCGAGCGCGACCGTGGCGTCGAACGCGCGGGCGGCGCCGCCTTCCGGGCGCTGCGCCCCCGCCACGAACACGCGCGGTAGCGCGTCGGCGTTGCGGTACACCCGGGCGTCGGGGCCGCCGTAGACCAGGGACAGCCCGGGCACGCGGAGCAGCGGCTGACCGGCCGCCTGCAGCACGTCGGTGACCCCGAGCAGGCTGAGCGCCCGCAACCGCGAAGGGGTCACTTTCGGCAGCGACAGCGGGATGTTCTGCGGATATGGGCCGACCTGGGAGGGGAACTCGGGCGAGAGCTGGGTGCGCCAGAAGTGGTCGTAGCGCTGCGGGATGGGCAGGTCGTACCCGCGCGCCTCGTACAGCTGAAAGCGCATCGGGATGGAGTCCTGGGGGATCGGGAACGTCCCGCTGACGCTCACGAACCGGGCCGGGCGCTGGCTCTCCAGGTAGCGGATCGCTCCGGTCGCGGGCTGGCTGGCATCCCGCTCCGGGATGGCCGGGTTGTAGCCGATGCCGGCGTTGCCCAGGTCGGCGAACGTGAGCGCCACCGCCAGCACCGCCCAGGCCACGACCGGAACCCGACGCAGCACGCTCAGGATCAGCAGCAGCGCAGCTGCCCCGGCGAACACCACCCAGGTGAGCAGCGCCGCCAGCCGGATCGCGTCCGGCGCTCCGGGCGCGGTGGCCGGCGGCGCCGACCCGGTCCCGAGGGCCAGCGGGATCGCGCGCCCGAACGAGCTCCAGGACGTGCTCCCGCGCAGCGCCATGTAGATGACCGGCGCCACCACCAGCACTCCGGCGAAGATCAGCGCCGCGTTCCGGCGCCGGCCTACGAGCGCGCGGGCGGACACCTCGTCGAGCCCCCACCCCGCCAGCAGCGCGATGCACAGCATGTACACGATGATCAGCCGCGTGTTGTGGCCGCTCGAGAAGATCGGGAGGTGGGCGACGATCTGGAACACGGGCGGGATCCCGAACACGACCATGAGCGCCGCGGCTCCGAGCAGGGCGGTGGCGAGGCGAATGCCTCGCGGGCGCGTCAGGAGCGCGACCAGCGAGAGCATCAGCGGCAATGCGCCGGCGTACACGGCGCGGGCGAGGAGGAACAGCTGGAGCGGCGTCTCGGTGGGGTCCCCCCAGTAGTGGGGCATGAGGATCCCGAGTGCGTACTGGAGCATCACCTTCTCGTGGATCGCCTGCCCGGCGCGCTGGTGGATGTCCGCCGAGCCGAACAGCAGCTGCGCGAACGGCAGCAGGACGAGCGCGGCGAGCGCGGTGCCGAGCGCCCCGCCGGCGAGTAGCCATATGACCGGCGCACGGATGGCGCGGCCCGCCCGGCGCGTGTGCGCGAGGCGCATCAGCGCGAACAGGCCGGTGACCACGAGCGCGTCGAAGCTCGACTCCGGGTGCCCGGCCAGGAACTGGACCCCGACCACGCCGGCGAAGGCGGCCATGGTGAGCGGGTCGGGGCGGCGGATCACCCGCTCGGTGCACAGGAGCAGCCACGGGATCAGCGACCACACGCTGGCGTGCGGGTAGGCCAGCCAGCAGACCAGCCACAGGTTGAAGGCGTAGACGACCCCCGCGAGCATCGCCCCGCCGAAGCGCATACCGAGCGCGCGGCCGACCAGGAACGCGCCGAAGCCGGCCAGGAACAGCTTGAGCGCGGCAATCCAGGCGAGCGCGCGGTAGAACGGCACGACGTACGCGGGCACGCTGAACGGCGAGAACACCGCCGACTGCGCATCGGCCAGGAACGGGCGTCCGCCCGCGATGTACGGGTTCCACAGCGGGATATGCGGCAGGACCGAGCGGGTGTATTGCACGAACGGCTGGAGCACGGCCGGGGCGTCGTCGACTTCGGGGTTCGACGGCCTGACCAGGCCCGCCGGCCGCTGGTTGATCCATGGCGGCTGGAACCAGAACGAGTCGGAGTTGGACAGGGTCCGGCCCGGCGGGAGCGCGGGCGAGACGAATAGCAGCGCCAGCAGTGCGAAGGTCGCCGCCGCAGCCAGGGTCGGCCTTCGCGCAATCGTCCTCATCGATAGCTCCGCCGGAGCGGGCGCCAGCGCACCGCCAGCGCCGCCGTGGCCACCAGCGCCAGCGCGGAGAGGACGCTGACCATCCAGCCCGCGCGCCAGCTGACGGGCGAGTAGGCCATGGTCACCGTGTGGCGGCCGGCCGGGAGCACGACCCCGCGCAGGAGGTAGTCGACGCGCTGGAGGGCCACGGGGTGCCCGTCCACCTTGGCCCCCCACCCCGGATAGCTCAGGTCGCTCAGCACGAGCAGCGAGCGGTGCGTGGCGTTGGCGGATATCTCCACGCGCTGAGGCTGATAGGAGGTGATCCGCGTGCTCCCGGGGGAGCGGGCCCCGCTCGCGTCCGCGCCCGCGCCGAGACCGGGCAGCGGGTGCTCAGTCACCGCGACGCGCGCCAGCGGTACGCGCGGGTCGCCGATCGCCGTCAGCGCGGCGCCGTCACCGTTCACCACCTCCTGGCGGTCGACCAGGAACGCCCGGGGCAACGCGCTGGGGTTGGCGTAGACCCGCGTGTCGGCGCCGTCGTACGCGAGACGGAGATTGTGCAGCGGCGGGTCGATCGGCTGCTGCATCAGGCTGCTGACCCCCAGCAGCCCGAGGACGCGCAGCGCCACCGGCGTGGTCGAGGCGAGTGTGGTCGGTGGGATGAACGGCACGTGGGGCGCGACGTATCGCACCCACAGCCGGTCGTAGCGGGCCTCGATCGGATAGTCGTAGCTGCGCGCGTCATACAGGCCGTAGCGCATGGCCGCATCCGCCGGCATCGGCGTGAGCAGCTGTGTGGGAACGATGCCGACGAAGCGCGCGGGCCGCTGCGCCTGCAAATACCGGATCGCGCCGGTGACCGGCTGGCGGGCATGGCTGAGCGGGATCGCGGGGTTCTGTCCCATCCCGGCGCGGAACAGATCGATCGTGATCAGGGCGACGGCCAGGATCGCGAACGCGCCCGCAGGCAGCCGGCGTGTCACGCGCAGCGCCAGCAGGAGCAGGCCGAGACCGGCCAGGGGGACCCATTCGAGCAGTGCCGAGAGCGGCATCACCTTGTAGGCCAGTGCGCCGACGGGCGGGGTGGCGAAGCCCCAGGCGATATCGAGCGCGCGTCCGAACGGCGCGGAGAGCCGGCCCGCGATTGCCTCCCACGCGAACGGCACCACGAAGATCCCGGCCGCCACCACGACTGCCGCACGCGAGCGCACCACGGGCGCTCCCAGCGCAACGACCTCGTCGAGGCCCCATCCGGCGAGGAGCGCGAGCGCGAGCAGGACCATGATGATCAGCCGGTTGTTGTAGACCACGTCGAACACCGGCAGGTGGCTCACGATTTGAAAGAACGGCGGGATCCCCAGGACGATGGCGGCGCAGAGCGCGCCGAACAGCGCCACCGCGACCCGCAGCCGTGTCGCCCGCATCACCAGGGCCCCCACCGCGAGCATCAGCGTCAGCGCGCCGCCGTAGAACGCGCGCGAGTTCACGAAGGCCGCGAGCTCGGTGCCGGTCGGCCGACCCCAGTAGTCGTTCAGGAACAGCATCCCGACGTACTTCACCGGGATGTGGATCGCGTGGCCGCCGCGCCCGTTCACGTCGCCCGAGTGCGCGAGCAGCTCGGCGAACGGCACAAGCGCGACCGCGGCCAGCGCCGTCCCCGCGGCGAGCGAGATGACGAACGCACCGGACGAGGCGCGCCAGCGCCGAGGACCCGGCGCCGTGGCCAGACGGAAGCCGTAGAACAGCACCGTGACCACGAGCGCGTGGAAGCTCGACTCCGGATGACCGCCGAAGAACTGGAGCGCAACGACGAGCGCCATGCCGACCACGGGCAGCGGGCCCGGCCGGCGAGCGAGCCGGTCCGCGCCCAGGAGCAGCCACGGAATGAACGCCCACACGTTCGTGAGCGGCCACGCTTCCCACACGATCATGTCCAGGCCGAACCCGAACACGAGCCCGGCCAGGAACGCGCCCGCGAACCGCATCCCCAGCGCGCGGCCGAGGAGGAAACCCCCGAGCGCGGCCACGAATACCTTGAGGATCGCCGTCACGGCCAGCGAGCGCCAGAACGGAAGCACGTACGCGGGCGCGCTGAATGGCGAGAGCACAGCGGACTGGGCGTCGGCCAGGAACGGACGACCGATCCCGATGTACGGGTTCCACAGCGGCGCCCCGGGCAGGCGCGCCCGCGCATATAGAGCGAAGGGCTGAAACGCCGAGACCGCGTCGGCGTCCTCGCCGTTGGCGCCGAACAGCCGCACCCCGGACGGTGCGTGGCCCTGCCACGGCGCCGTGCTCCAGAGGTAGTCCGAGCTCGAAAGCGTGCGTCCCGGCTCGAGCCCCTGCGCGAACAGGAGGATCGCGAGCACCGCGTACAGGAGCGCGGCCACCGCCACCGGACGTCGCTGCAGCCGGCCGACCAAGCTCGGTCTACCTGGCCGCGCGCGTGGTCGCGCCGGCTGTGCGCACCCAGTAGAAGCCGCGGGTCTTCAGGCGCAGCACCGGCCGCTCCAGCAGGTAGTAGCTGCTCGCGCCCAGCACGACGCTCACGCCGAGCGTCGCCAGCACGAGCGAGGCGGCCGAGCTCACCCCGTGGTTGTAGAGGGTCTGGACGACGCCTCCCTGCCACAGGTACACGCTGTAGGAGATCACCCCGATGAACGCGAAGACCCGCATGCGCAGGACTCGCTGCGGGAGCGAGCGCCGCTCCTGCGCGAACGCCGCGGGGATGAACAGGAGCACCGCGATCAACGCCGACAGGAAGTGGTAGGCGACCCACTGGGTCGACGAGTAGCGAAGCTGGCCAGTGGGGTTGACGAGCACGAGCGCCAGCACCACGTAGGACGCGACCGCGCCGGCCCAGCAGAGGAGCGGATGACGTGCTGCTCCACGCAGCACCCGCAGCGCGCGCGGCCTCCCCGACGCGCCGCCGTGCGCGTCCGCCACGCTCAGCACCGCCATGGCCAGCCCGATCGAGAACCAGAGGAAGGTCTCGAGCAGGCTGAGCTGCAGCCGGGTTCCCAGCACCTCGAGGTCGAGCGCCCGCAGACCGGCGGAGCCGAGGCCGAGTGCGGCCAGCACGATCAGCTCACGGTGCACCGCCCGCTCAGGCGCCAGCCCGCGGGTCAGGCGACGGATGAAGATCACGTACAGGGGCAGCGCGAGGTAGAAGCTGACCTCGATGCACACGGTCCAGGCCGAGACGATGCCGCCCCCGGCGCCCGTGTAGATCTGCAGGAACCCGTAGTACTGCCACCAGTTGCGGCTGAACACCCCCGGCAGGCCCGGGTAGATCGCCAGCGCGGTCAGGATCACCCAGTAGGCCGGCACGATCCGCAGCAGCCTGCGCCACCCGTACTCCGCGAACGTCGGGGCCCGCGCGCCGAGCAGCCGGCCGGCCACGAATGGGCGGTAGAGCAGGAAGCTCGAGAGGATGAAGAAGATCGTCGGGGCGATGCTCGTATTTGCGATCAACCCACCGGTGAACGTGGCCCGTACCGCCCCGCCGAGGTAGGCGGCGTGGCCGATCACAGGCCCGAGCAGCGCGATGCCCCGCAGCGAGTCGAGCAGCGGGAAGCGGGGATGCCCGGGGGGCGGGGCGACGGCGTCGGGGGCCAGCGTGCCGGCGGCGTCCGGGGCCAGCGCGCCGGCCGTCGGCACTCCCTCGCTCACCGAAGCCTCCATTCGCCCGCGCCCGGCACCCCCCCGTTCACCGGAGCCTCCGTTCGGCGGCGCCCATCGCGGCGCCGGCGAGCACCACCGCCACCAGCGTGAGCGCGGGCATCTGCCAGTCCCAGTCGATCGCCGAGTGCAGCAGCCATACCGTGGCCGCCCCGCACCACCCGGCGACGAGCACGGGGCGCTCGCGATAGGCGCGCCGGAACGCCCCGGCCGCGCCACCGAGCAACAGCGCGAGCGCAGCCAGCCCGACCAGGCCGAGCTCGGCCGCGGTCTCGAGCTCGAGCGAATGGACGTTCTGGGCGGCGATGGGGATCGTCCGCTCGCGCAGCCAGGCCACCCGGAAGCCTCCGGCCCCGAGCCCGTCGAGCGGATGGTGCACGAACGCCCGCGCCGCCACCGCCCAGTAGTTGGCCCGGTAGGACCCGATCTCGGTGAGCCGCCCGGCGCTGGCGCCGAACTGGCGCGGGTCCTGATGCTCGGCCAGCGCACCGACCACCATCCCGAGCACGATCAGGCCGACCATCCCGGCGGCGATTCGCCGAGCGAGCGCTGCCGACGGCAGCGGGTCGATACGGGCGCGTCCGGGCCGTTCGGCCGCGACCAGGCGCGCTGCCGCCACGCCGGTGGCGCCGGCGATCACCACCATCAGGGCGAGCGCGATCAGCCCGTCGCGCTCCCGCGCCGGAAGCGATCCGTGCAACGAGGCGACACCCCGAAATGGCCCGCACGCCGCTGCCCCGAGGATCGCCGCGCCCAGGCTCAGGATGGCGCCCCGCGCCTGGGCCCACGTCGGCGCCGCGGCCACCACCACGATCAGCCCGGCCACGCCGGCAGCGATCGCCCCGCGCGAGAACGACAGATACACGCCGGCCCCGAGCAGCGGCGAGGCGGCGGCGGCCGCCACGCGCACGGGCGCCGGACGGGTGACGTCGCCGAGGAGCCGTGCACACAACACCAGCCCGATCGCGGCCAGGGCGCCCTCGGCGTTCCAGTACGTGAGCGGCTGCTCGAGGCGCCCGCCGGCGGTGAACGACCGCGCGTAATGAAGCAGCCCCGGCAGGAACCGCTCGGCCAGGCCGTAGCCGATCACGATCACCGCGCCGGCCGCGAGCGCCGGCTCCACCGCCCGCCCCGCGCCGGCGCCCCGGACGAGCGCCGCCGCGGCGAGCAGCGCGCCCAGGTAGAGCACCGTGATCTCCAGGTCATCCTGCACCGCGCCGGCCAGCGGCGCCCACGCGAACGACGCCGCGGTCCACGCGCCGAGCGCCACCAGGCCGGCGATCGCCGCGCGTGCGGCGCGTCCGCGCGGTAGCGGCGCCGGGCTGGCAAGCGCACCCACGGCCACCAGCGCCCACGCGGCGATCGTCGCCCACAGCCGCGCCTCGTCGAAATAGCCGCCGGTGAAGAAGGCCAGCGCCGTCGGACCGGCGAGCAACACGACAAGTCCGATGCACCTGAGCTCGCGCCGAATCATCACCCGATGCCCACGGCGGCAGTCTAGAGCGGGTGCCGCTGGGGGACCGCCGGCGGGCCGGGCGCCGGCGCGGGCGCGGGGGCGATCCGGCGAACCACCCGCCACCGGATAGCCTGAGCGCGAACGTGATCCTGGTGGCCAGCTACTCGTCGGCGCTGGGCGGCGCGGAACGCCTGCTCGTCGAGTTCGCCACCGCGCTCGAGGACGAAGTCGTCGTGGCGTGTCCCGAGGGTCCGCTCGCGACGGCGGCACGCCGTGCCGGCCTGCGCGTGTTCGACGTCCGCGCCGGCCCGCTCGCGATGCGCAGATCGCCGGCGGTGGCGCTCGCGCACCTGGCCGCGCATGCGCTGGAGCTCCGCCGGCTCGTCCTGGCGCTGCACCCGGAGCTCGTGATCGCGTGGGGCATGCGCCCGCTCCTGGCGTGTGCGCTTGCCCGGTTGCCAGGGCCGCTGGTCTTCCAGCACAACGACCTCCTCCCCGGGCCGCGGGTCGGCCGCCTGGTCCGGGTGGCGGCCCGGCGCGCCGAGCTCGTGCTGGCGCTCTCGCACGCGATCGCCCGGGAGCTGCACCCCCTTCCCGTCCACGTGGTCCACCCCGGCGTGGACGTGTTCGACGCCGGGCCGCCGGCCTCGCCCCCCGAGGTGCTGGTGCTCGGCGCCCTGGTGGACTGGAAGCGCCCGGACCTGGCGCTCGAGGCGTTCGCGCTGGCCCGCCAGGCCGTTCCGGAGGCACGGCTGCGCTTCGCGGGCGCCCCGCTGAACCGGGGCGACACAGCGCTCACCCGCGCTCGCGCCCTTGCAGCTCGGCCGGACCTGGCCGGCGCGGTCGAGTTCATGGGTCACGTCGCGGATCCACGGCCGGAGCTGGCGCGCGCCACGTGCCTGCTGCACTGCGCCGAACGCGAGCCGTTCGGGCTGGCCGTGCTCGAGGCGCTCGCCGCCGGACGCCCGGCCGTTGCGCCCGCCGCGGCCGGACCGCTCGAGATCGTCGACGGGTCGTGCGGAGCGCTCTACCCGCCGGGGGACGCGCATGCGGCGGCCGAGGCGCTCGTCCGGCTGCTGAGCGATCCCGAGCTGGCCGCGGGGATGGGCAGCCGGGGCCGGGACTCGTGCGCGCGAGCACTTCGACCGTGAGCAGGCGCGCCGTCGCTGGGCCGGGGCGGTCGGATCCGTCCAGGATCCGGCGGAACCGCGCCGGACGGCCGAGGCGTCGTCCTCGTCACGGTGACCCACAACTCGGCGGCGGTCCTGCCTGGGCTGCTCGACTCGGCAGCGCGCCACCTGCCGGGGGCCCGGGTGCTGGTCGTGGATTGCGCCTCGACCGACGACACGCTCGCCCGGGCGGGCGCGGGCGGGGCCGCCACGCTCGCGCTGGAGGAGAACGTCGGCTTCGGCCGGGCCTGCAACCTCGGCCTTGGGGAGGTCGAGGAACCGGTCAGCATCCTGGTGAACCCCGACGTCGAGCTGATCGACGGCTCGCTGCTGCTCCTGGCCGCCGAAGCCAACCGGCGCGACCGTCCCGAGCGGCTCCTCGCCCCGCGCGTCCTCTACCCGAACGGCTCGCGCCAGGACTCCGTGCACCCGCTGCCGACCGCGCCCGGAGACCTGATGCGCGCGCTCGTGCCGACCGCCCTGCTCGGGACGGCGGCGGCGCCATGGCGTGCCAACCGTCCGCGCCGAGTGGGCTGGGCAGTTGGCTGCGCGCTGGCGGCGCGCACGGACACGCTGCTTCGCCTCGGCCCGTTCGACGAGCACATCTTCCTCTACGGCGAGGACCTCGACCTGGGCCTGCGTGCGGCCACCGGGGAATCCACACCTGGTTCTGGCCGGACGCGCGAGTGCTTCACCACCGGGCGCACGCCAGCGCTCCCGCGTTCGGCGGCGAGCCGTTCGCTCTCCTGGCCCGCGCGCGCCACGACGTTGTGCAGCGTCGGTTGGGAAGCCGGCGCGCACGCCTCGACGACGCCGCGCAGGCGATCACCTTCGCTTCGCGCGCAGTGGTAAAGCAAGCCCTCGGAAGGTCCGCCGCGCGCGAGCGGCGGCAACTCGAAGCGGTCATGCACGTCTTGGCGGGATGAGCGGCCGCCCATCTGGGATCCGGTGGCTGCCGAGCGTCGACTATGTTCGTTCGCCCAGGGATTTGCGCGATGCGCTCGGCCCGCGGCACGCGCGGTGGTGCCAACCTGCTAGTACAGGACCGCCGAGATCGCGCAGAGGAGATATCCCGTAATTCAGGAAGACTTCGCATCTGGAACGTCGGGGCAGGTATTTGGCATCAGGGCTACGACCCGCGCGCTTGCGTCCGACGCCCTTGCTGACGCCTATGCGTGGACGCTCGGCAGACGGTGGCGTCTGCATGCAGCGGCGGGCACCTGGCCGCAGCGCCGGATCCTGGCGCTGGCGGTGGAGCGTACGGATCAGCCAAACGTGCTCGCACATGCCCGCGCGGAGCTGCTTCGGTCAAAGCATTACCTACAGGTCGTAACTAGGGACGTAGGCAGCCTCGGCAAGTTTCAGAACCTGAACCGTTTGCTTGCGGCACATCGCGTTACTGACTGGGATTGGCTGTTGGTGCTCGACGATGACGTGTTACTTCCGCATCGCTTTCTCGACGCGTTCATCTTTCTTGCCGAGCGCTTCGACCTCCGAGTGGCGCAGCCCGCCCACAAGAGCCGCTCACACGCAGCGTGGAAGGTGACACGCCGGCGCGCGCGGAGCATCGTCCGCGAGACCTGCTTTGTCGAGACAGGGCCTGTCGTCGCCTTCCACAGGCAAACGTTCGACCTGCTGTTGCCGTTCCCCGAGCTCCGGTTCGGGTGGGGGCTAGACCTCCATTGGTCCGCGCTCGCTCGCGAGCATGGCTGGCGGCTCGGGGTCATCGACGCGGTGCCGATCCAGCACCGACTGCGGCGCATTGCAGCCGCCTATAACCACGCCGATGCCCTAGCCGAAACCCGGCAATTCCTTTCGAGTCGGCCGTACGTCCGCGCAGTCGATGCCCAGCAGACACTCGCCACCCACAGGACGTGGAGTTGAGGCACTCACCCCGCTTCAGGGAATACCTGCGCCGCACACGACGGGAACTCACGTTTCTTCTCCAGCTTCGAGGCTTGCCGGCCCGGGTGGCGCTGTTTCAGTGGCGAGCCCGCAGGACCGCTCTGCGGCTGGGTGACGACTTTGCGTCGGTCTCCTCCACTCGGCCTAACAAGCTCTCGACCTTGCTGAGAGTGGCGGATCGTCGCCTAGATGTCGTGGAGCTTGGCACGGCTGCTGGATGGACGGCGATCTGCCTCGCGCTCGCCGATCGCAGACGGCGAATCGTCACCTACGACCCGGTTCGCCATCCTATGCTGGAACGCTATCTGAGGCTGGTGAGCCCGACCGTTCGCGGGCGGATCGAGTTCGTCTGTGCCTCGGGCGACGAGGGGCCTCGCTCTGACCGAGCAGTCGATCTTCTCTACGTCGACACCGCCCACGAACGGGATAGCACGATCAGAGAGCTCGATGCCTGGCGGCCGGTCCTCCGGGCTGGGTCGCTGGTTATATTCGACGACTACACCCATCCGGAATACCCTGGCGTACGACAGGCAGTGCAACAGCTGCGGCTCGAGGGAGAAGAGCGCACCGGTCTCTTCATCCACTGTGTGACGTGACGCCAGCGGGTTTACGCGCCGCCGCAGCCGCCGCCCGCGCGCTGCGGTCTTCTAGCCGCTGCGCCGGCAGATGGTCGCCCGGACGCCCTTGGCGCCGCAGTGCTCGAGCGCGAGTGCGGCCTGGCTGAAGGCGCGGAACGCGGGCTTGGCCACAAAGCGACCGGAGTTGATCCGGAACAGCCCGGAGTAGGCGAACGCGCCGCCGCTCGGCTGCTCGACGTTCGCCCAGTCGTACCAGTAGAACGCCAGCAGCTTCAGCCGAGTGCGATTCTGGCCCAGCAGCTGGATCAGCTGGGCAAGATCCCGCGCCTGACCGGCCTCGGTCGTCTCGATGTCGTACAGGTGGCGCGTGTGACCCAGGGAAGAAGTCCACCCGGTCTCGGTGATCATCATCGGCTTGTGCGGGTCGCCGTGGGTGTTCATCGCCTTGCGGACGTAGTCGGCGATCGTCACCACCCCTTGCGGCTGCTTCGTGTAGGGGTGGATCGCGACGATGTCGAAGGATTTGCGTGCTCCGCGGACCCTGTAGATGCGTTCCAGGTATCCCCACGAGTAGTTCGGGAAGCCGGCCAGCACGACCTTGGCTTGGGGATCGGCGGCTTTGATCACCGGGTAGACGGCCTCGAGCATCGTCACATAGCTCTTCTCGAACGGCTGCTTCCACCAGTAGCTGATCAGGTTGGGCTCGTTCCAGATCTGCCACATCTCGATCGGCAGCTTTGGGTGACCCTTCGTCCAGAAGCTTCCGTTGGGCCCGTAGCGATCCACCAACGCGACGATGAAGTTCGAGTAGTAGTAGGCCGAGACCGGTATCGACATCGCCGCGCCCGGTCCGCTCTGCCCATCCCAGGCTCGGCGCGTCGAGCACCGTGGGAAGGACGGTCATCCCATGCGCGGCGGCCTGGCCGACGATCTCATCGAGCGGGCCGAAGCGGGTCGGCGTCCCGCCGGCGTCGGTGAACTGCGAGCGCTGGTTATCGGGAACCTCGCTCCACGTCGCGTAGGGCTGCGCCTGCGCCCAGTCGAACGGGACGCGGATGCTCTCCACCCCGCTTGTCGACATGACGTCGAACTGGTGGGCGAGATCGACGCCGGAGCGGGGCGGGAACAGCGGCGAAGTCAGGTTCATCCCGACGAAGCCCGCGGGCACCGGCGGGGTGCGCGCCGCGGCGCGCCGGCCTCGCGCGCTGGCCGCCGCCAGCGGGACCAGGATCAGAGCGATCGCGCCCACGAGCACGACCGCCGCAAGACGCCACCGCGACATCGCCCGGAGTTTAGGCAGTGCCGTTTGCCGGATCGCCGGCCTGCTCGAGGCCGGCGTCCGCGGGATCGCCGGCCTCAAGCAGCTCGCCGATCGCCGCATCGGTCTCACGCGCCGCCCGTTCCCAGGAGTAGCCGGCCGCGCGGGCGAGGCCGGCCTCGCACAGACGCGCGCGCTGCGTCTCGTCGTGGACGACGGACAGCAGCGCCTCGGCCAGCTCGCCCGGGACGGCCGGGTCGACCAGCAGGCCGGCATCTCCCACGGTCTGCGGCAGCGCCCCGCGGGCCGCGGCCACCACAGGTGTCCCGCAGGCCATCGCCTCGAGGCAGGGCAGCCCGAACCCTTCGTGGAGCGAAGGCATGACGAGCGCCCGGGCGCCCGAGTAGAGCGCCGGCAGCAGCGCCTCGGGGACGTAGCCGAGCCGGCGCAGCTCGGTGTGCGCGCCTCGCAGGTAGTCCCGCTCCGACCCCGCGATCACCACCTCAACGCCCTGCTCGCGCAGCGCGCGCGCAGCCGATCCGAGCGGCGCCAAATTCTTGCGCGAGGAGATCGTCCCGACGGCGAGCACGTACGGTTGCGTGAGGCCGTAGCGGGCGAGCGCCGGCGCGGGGTCTACGGGCCGGAACGTCCGGGCATCGACCCCAGGGGCGATCACCCTGACCGTGTTGAGGCCGAGGAGCTCGAGCACCTCCTCCCGCGAGAAGTCCGACACCGTGATCACCAGGCGCGCCCGGCGCGCGATCGCAGGCAGCATCCGGCGCTGGTAGGCCACGTAGGTGCGCGAGTAGATCTCCGGGTGGCGCAGGGCCGCCACGTCGTGGAGCACGACCACGTTGCCCGCGCAGGCCAGCGGGGCGAGGTTCGCCGGCGAGTAGACCAGCGCCGCGCGCCGGGCGAGCAGCGGCAGCGCCGTCTGCTCCCAGGCATGGCCGGCGCGGTGGGCGAGGCGGGCAGGAGGGACGATGACTCCGTAGCGGTCGGGCCGCAGGGCGGGCAGCCGCAGCGCCATCTCCCGGGCCACCCGCTCCACCCCGCCGATCTGCGCACGCGCGGCGGCGCGGCCGTTGATCGCGACGCGCTTCAGGCGCGTCGGGTGATCCGGCGGAGCACGATCCCGGCTCCCACCAGTCCGCATCCGATGGCCAGCGCGGGCGCCAGGTCGAGGCCCGTGAAGGGCAGGGTGTTCTTGCCGGCGGCGCCGGACTGCGACGTGGCGGCGGGCGTGGCCGCGGGTTGACCGGCCGCGGTGGTGGTGCTTGTCGCGGCGGCGCTCGCCTGGCTGCTCGTCTGCGGTGTGGTGGGCGCCGTCCCGGTCGCCGGGGCGGCGCCGGCGGACGGCGTGCTCGAGGGAGCCGGCTGACTCGTGGTGCTGGTCTGAGTCTGGCTGGCCAGCGGGTCCACGTACTGCTGGTTTCCGGCCGATTGCGCCAGCGCAGCGGCGGGGCTGAGGAGCGCGAGCGCCGTGCATAGCGCGAGCACGTGACGGCGGCTCCGCATCGTGTGAGTATTGCAAGCGATGAAGCTGCTCGCCTTCAGTGATCTGCACCGCGACCACGACCAGGCTGAGGCGCTGGTGGCACGTTCGCGCGACGCGGATGTGGTGCTCGGGGCGGGCGATTTCGGCTCGTTCCGGTTCGGGCTGCCGGGGGTGATCGACGTGCTGCGAGCGATCACCGCACCCACCGTGCTGGTGCCGGGGAACGCCGAAACCGACTCGGCGTTGTGGCGCGCTTGCGCCGGCTGGGAGAGCGCGGCGGTGCTGCACGGCGAGGGCACGGAGATCGGCGGCATGCAGTTCTTCGGGCTCGGCGGCGCGGTCCCGCCCACGCCGCTGCCCTGGAGCTTCGACCTGAGCGAGGAGGACGCGGCGGCCAAGCTCGAAAGCTGTCCCGAGGGCGCCGTCCTGGTCGTGCACTCGCCGCCCAAGGGCTACGTGGACGAGGTGCGGGGCAAGTCCTACGGGAGCGAGGCGATCCTCCAGGCGATCGAACGGACCCGCCCGGTGCTCGCGGTGTGCGGCCACATCCACCAGTCGTGGGGACGCGAGGCGATGATCGGGCCGACCCGGGTGGTCAACGTCGGTCCCGAGGGGATGTTCTTCGACCTCTAGCCGGAGATGACGCTATGACCTCCATTCGCGATCTCGCCGACACGTTTCACGAGCGCTGGCTGGGCACGCATCCGTTTGCCGCCAGCAGCTACGGGATCCCCGGCTACGAGGAACGGGTGCCGGACGACAGCGAGGCGGGCGAGGAGGCCTGGCGGGCCGAGCTCGAGTCGGTTCTCGCGCAGGCGAGCCGGCTCGAGGACTCGCGGCTCTCGGCGGACGATGCGATCACACTCGGCTGCCTAGTCGAGAACGTGAGCCAGGATCTGCGAGACCTGGATGCTCGGCTGATCGAGCATTCGGTGACCGCGATGCCGTTCGCGGGTCCTCCGGTCTTGCTTGCCACGGCGGCGCGCACCGTGATCGCAGACGCCGAGGGGGCGGCCGACTATCTCGAGCGGCTGCGCCGTAGCGGCGAGTGGATCGACCAGCGCTCCGAGCGGTTGCGGATCGGCGCGGGCAAGGGGCGCCTCCCAGTGGCCCCGCTCGTCGAGCAGGCAATCGCCTGGGGCGAGGAACTGCTCCGGCCGGCCGTTCCCGAAGCGCTCGCGGTCCCGCGAGCACCCGAGGGACGGGACGCAGCCGCCGCGTGGCGCGAGGAGCGCGACGCGCTGGCAGCCGACGTGGTGAAGCCCGCGCTCGGACGCTGGCTCGAGGCGCTGCGCGAACTGCTGCCGCGGGCGCGGCCGCCCGAGCTCGCGGGCCTGGTGCACCTTCCGGGCGGCGAGGCCGACTACGCCGGCTGTGTGCGGTCGGCCACGACGCTCGCGCTCACGCCGGAGGAGATCCACCGGATCGGCCTGAACGAGATCGAGGCGCTCGAGGAGCGCGCGCTGGAACTTGGGGCCGGGCTGCAGCTGCACTCACTGGCCGAGATCCATCAGGCGCTGCGCGCCGCCGCGCAGAGCCGCCCTCCGGCCGACGCGATGCTGGCGGCCACGGCGGCGATCCGCCGAGCCGAAGCGCGGGCGGCCGAGTTCTTCCCCGAGCCGCTGCCGCCGCCGTGTGAGGTGACGCCGATGCCCGGAGTGGTCGCAAGCGCCGGGATGGCCCCGCACTACACGCCGCCGAGGCTGGACGGCGGGCGGGCCGGGACGTTCTGGTTCAACCTCGAGCGGCCGACCGCGGGGGCGGGCTGGGATCTCGAAGGCGTGGCCTTTCACGAGGCGGTGCCGGGGCATCACCTGCAGCTCTCGCGCGTCCAGATGATCGAGGGCCTGCCCGCCATGCAGCGGCAGCGGAGCCTGACTGCGTTCGCCGAGGGGTGGGCGCTCTACGCCGAGCAACTCGCCGAGGAAGTCGGGCTCTACAGCGACGTCGAGAGCCTGCTCGGCGCTTTGACGGCGTCACTCATGCGCGCCGCGCGCCTGGTCGTGGACACCGGCCTGCACGCGCTCGGGTGGAGCCGTGAGCACGCGCTGCGGTTCTTCGTGGCCCACGTTCCGATGCCCGAGCCGTTCCTGGCCAACGAGATCGACCGCTACATCGTGTATCCCGGCCAGGCCCTGGCCTACCTGATCGGAAAGCGTGAGATGCTCCGGCTGCGCGACGAGGCGAGCCGCCGCTTGGGCACGCGCTTCGCGCTGTCCGGCTTCCACGCCGCGGTGCTCGACAGCGGCTCGCTGCCGTTGCCCGTGCTCGAGGACAAGCTCGAGCGCTGGGCGCGCGCGCAGTAGCCGTGGTCCGGGCGGTCTGGCGGGTCCGTGCGGTCCCGCCGCGCCGCTACCTGACGGGGTGCACGAGGCGGCCCGCCGCCACCGGGCCGGCGCTGCGGACGCCCAGGAACTCGCCGGCGCCGCTCGAGTAGGCGACCTTGAACGCCGAGCCGCCGGCCTGGAGCGCCCCCGGCGTGGCGACGCCGCCGCCGGAGCCGCTGTCGGGGTACGCGACGAACTGACGGCCTCCCGGAAGCAGGTCGATCTTGGTGGTGGACCAGGCTGGGCTCCTGACGCCGCCCAGGCGGCCGGTGCTCGACTGGGCCCGGGCGCTCGTGAACGCGGCCGCGCCGAAGTCGGCCAGCGGCAGCGTCCGGCACGAGTAGCCGCCGGTGCATACCGATGGCGCCTCGACGATCCACTCGGCCGAGCTCGTGTCGACGTTTGCGACGGTCTGCGTCCTGGTGAAGTCGTGATGGCGCGTGGCGTCGTACAGAGAGAGAGTGACCCGGTGACCCCGGACGATCACGGTGGCGTCGATCACGTCACCGGCCGAGAGCGGGAAGCTGATCGACATCGATGGCGCCGGGACGAGCTCGTACCAGGCGCTCAGCACGGGGCGGCCGGACGCGGCGCAGTCGGCCTCGGTCCCGATCTGCTCGAGCGCGGTCGAGGTGGGGCTGTAGCCGCCAATCCCAACCCAGTAGGCGGAGTAGGTGTGGACGCCGGGCGTGCAGGACACGCTCGGCTGGCGCCACGAGGCCGTGACCTTCTGGAAGCTCACTCCGGCCCGGTGGGCGGCGTAACCGGCCCAGTTGGAGCTGGTGGCGGTGTCGGCCATGGCGGCGGGGGCCGCCATCAGGCAGACCAGGCTGACCAGCCCGCTCGAGATCCACGCGCGCACTGTTGTCAATGTCGGTCTCCGAGGCCGCCGGCTTGAGCTAATTACCGGCCGGCCGCGGCGAGAATCTGCGCGGCCCGGCCGGTCAGGTGGTAGAGAGTGGCTCCGTTGCTGAGCGTGACCGACGGCGAGGCCTTCTCGGCGGCGCCGAGCGCGGACTGGCTCCCGGTCCGGTTGTCGCCGGGAAGGGTCGGCCCGCCGCCGCTGGCGCTCTCGACGAGCAGCCAGCTGAGGTGCCCGTCCTTGACCTCGGAGGCCAGCCAGCTGACGGTGACTGAGCTCTCCCGGCCCGAGAACCCGCCCAGGCCGGCGACGCTGCCGTTCGAGGACAGGATCGCGCTGGCGGCGGTGGTCTGGCTCTCGACGCCGATCGTGCCGCCTCCGTGGGCGTTCGCGTAGGCGATCGCCGCGCTCAGGTCCTGGCTGCCACCGCCGAAGCCTCCGGCGCCGGGCGCTCCTCCGAAGCGGCCGGCGCTGCTGCTGGGGGGCGTGAACAGCGATCCGACGGCGCCTGCGGCGCCGCCCGCGGGCGCGGTGGCGCCGGATGGGGCGACGAAACCGCCGTGCCCACCGGCGAACCCGCCGGGGCCGCCGCCGCCGAACCCGCCGGGGCCACCGCCCAGGGCGCTCGCCGGCCCGCCGGCCGGGAACGTGCTGCTCGTGGCGTGGCCGAGGGTCTCAGCCGCCCATGTCGCCGGGGCGGCCAGGAGCGAGGCCAGCACCACTCCCAGAATCGCCATCCGGGCCCGTGGGCGGATGTTCGAGAGGAGCAGGATCGCGCCGGCGCCGGCCACCGCGATCACGAGCGGCTTCGCCCAGGCGAGCTGCCCGCCGATCTCTCCGAGGACGACCAACTCGGTGACCAGGCCGGCGACGATGGCCGCCGGCGCCATCCACCGGTGCTCGGAGGAGAGGGCGGTGCCCACGCCGGCACCGACCAGCGCCGCCGCGAACGGAGCCAGGAGCGAAACGTAGTAGGGGTGGAAGATGCCCGAGGCGAAGCTGAAGACCACCGCGACGGTCGCCGCCGCGCCCCCGATCACGATGAGCCACCCCGTGCGCGGATCGCGCCGGTTGAGCCGCGACACGACGACCAGGCCGAGCCCGGCCACGAGCGCGAACCCGAGCAGCCATCCCGCCTGGTCGCCCAGAGCCGAATTGAGCAGGCGAAGCGGCCCGCTGCTCCCGCCGAACATCGCCCCGCCAAAGCCCCCGGGGCCGCCGGTCTGGCCGGATACCCGGCCGAGGCCGTTGTAGCCGAAGATCAGCGACCAGATGCTGTCGTCGGAGGTCCCCGAGATCCACGGCCGGTCGGCCGCCGGAGTGAGCATCACGAGCAGCGGCCAGGCCAGTCCGACGGCGGCCATCGCGGCGCCGCCGGCCACCAGCTCGCGAAACGCGCGCAAACGTCCCCGGGGTGCCACCCACATCCAGGCGGCGGCGATGGCCGGCACGAGCAGGAGCGCGACTCCCATCTTGGCCTCGAATCCGAGCCCCACGCACACCCCGCTCAGCACAAGCCACTTCGTCCGGCCCGTATCGAAGGCGCGCACGGCGCACCACGCGGCGGCTACGCAGCACAGCACGAGCAGCTCGTCCGGGTTGTTGTGGCGGGCGATGGCCACCGTGATCGGAGTGGTGGCGAAGGCCAGGCCCGCCACGAACGCGGCGATCCGCCCGAAGCGCCGGGCGACCAGGTCGTACAGGAGGGCCACCGCGGCGATCCCCATCAGGGCCTCGGGTATGAGGAAGCTGAGCGGGTGAAAGCCGAACACGCGCACCGACAGCGTCTGGACCCAGAGCGCCAGAGGCGGCTTGTCGACGGTCATCAGCCCGGCCTTGTCGAGCGACGCGAACAGGAAGTCGTGCCAGCTTGTGCTCATCGAGCGCACGGCCGCGGCGTAATACGTGTTCGCCCAGCCGTTGACGGCGAGGTTCCACAGGTTCAGGACCCCGGTCAGCGTGAGAAGGCCGAGCAGCTCGGGCCGGGCCAGCAGTCGTGACCACCGCTCCGTGCGTGCCCGGGCACGCAGCGGCCCCGAGTAGGAGAGCGAGCTCACGGCTGGTCGGGCGCGCGGTGGGTTTCGGTGTACACGCCGGCGGCGGCGAGTGCCGCCAGCGCGGCGGCGGCCAGCGCTGCGGCGGCGAGGGTGAGAGCGGTCATCGGGCGTCTCCTGAGCGGTAGTGCTTGTCGCAGGCAGGATCGGCGGCCGCGCGAAGCGCAGGCGAAGACGTCGCTAAGAGGAGCGTAGGAGCGGGCCGGTCCTACAGTAGGAAGAAGAAACCAAGCATCAGGAGCCCGACACCTTGTCCACCAACAGCTTCGACGCCAAGGCCGCGCTGGCGGTCGGCGGAAGGGAATACGAGATCTTCCGCCTGGATGCGCTCCAGGCCTCATATGACATCGCGCGCCTGCCGTTCTCGCTCAAGATCCTGCTCGAGAACCTCCTCCGCAACGAGGACGGCGAGGCCATTCGCGCGCAGGACATCGAGGCGCTGGCGCGCTGGAACGCCAAGGGCGAGCCGCGCGACGAGATCGCCTTCACGCCCGCGCGCGTGCTCATGCAGGACTTCACCGGCGTGCCCGCGGTGGTCGACCTCGCCGCGATGCGCGACGCCATGGCGGAGATGGGCGGCGACCCGGCCAAGATCAACCCGCTCGTGCCGGCCGAGCTGGTCATCGACCACTCGGTCCAGGTCGATGTGTTCGGCTCGCCGCAGGCCTTTCAACGCAACGCGGAGCTCGAGTTCGAGCGTAATCAGGAGCGCTACGCGTTCCTGCGCTGGGGCCAGGGGGCGTTCCACAACTTCAAGGTCGTCCCGCCGGAGACAGGGATCGTCCACCAGGTCAACCTCGAGTACCTGGCCCGGGTCGTGTTCGTAGACCAGGAGCGGGGCCTGGCCTACCCGGACACGCTGGTGGGCACCGACTCGCATACGACGATGGTCAACGGGCTCGGCGTGCTCGGCTGGGGCGTGGGTGGGATCGAGGCCGAGGCCGCGATGCTGGGCCAGCCGATGTCGATGCTGATCCCGCAGGTGATCGGCTTCAAGCTGACCGGTGAGCTCGAGGAGGGCGCCACGGCCACCGACCTGGTCCTGACCGTGACCGAGATGCTCCGCGCGCGCGGCATGGTGGGCAAGTTCGTCGAGTTCTACGGCCACGGCCTGGCCAACCTGCCGCTGGCCGACCGGGCGACGATCGGCAACATGTCCCCAGAGTTCGGCTCGACCTGCGCAATCTTCCCGATCGACGCCGAGACGCTCCGCTACCTCGAGTTCACGGGCCGGCCGGCCGAGCTGATCGAGCTGGTCGAGGCGTACGCGCGCGAGCAGGGGCTGTGGCACGACGAGCACTCCGAGGAGCCCACCTTCACAGAGACGCTCGAGCTCGACCTGGGCCAGGTCGTCCCGAGCATCGCCGGGCCCCGGCGTCCGCAGGACCGGGTGTCATTGACCGAGTCCAAGCAGGCGTTCCGGATGGCGCTCGAGGGCTTCCTGCCTGATGAGGACGCCGAGGACGAGGCGGTGGCGGAGAGCTTCCCGGCGAGCGACCCGGTCTCGACTCATGTTCCGGACGGACCCGGCCACGAGCCGGAGGGCGGGACGGGCGGTGCCCAGGTGGCCGAGCGGCCGCGCACGTGCGCCCCGGTGACGCTCGACGACGGCACCGAGACCGAGCTCGACCATGGCCACGTGGTGATCGCCGCGATCACCAGCTGCACCAACACCTCGAACCCCTCGGTGATGCTGGGCGCGGGCCTGCTGGCGCGCAACGCCGTCCAGCGAGGGCTGCGCGTCAAGCCGTGGGTCAAGACGTCGCTGGCCCCGGGCTCGAAGGTGGTCACCCAGTACCTGGAGCGGGCCGGGTTGACCGAGTACCTCGACGAGCTCGGCTTCAACCTCGTCGGTTACGGCTGCACCACTTGCATCGGCAACAGCGGGCCGCTGCCCGAGGAGATCTCGAACGTGGTCGGCGCCGAGGACCTGGCCGTGGTCTCCGTCTTGTCGGGCAACCGCAACTTCGAGGGCCGGATCAACCCGGACGTGAAGATGAACTACCTGGCCTCGCCGCCGCTGTGCGTGGCCTACGCGCTGGCCGGGACGATGGACATCGACCTGTATGACCAGCCGCTCGGCGAGGACGATCGTGGTGAGCCCGTGTTCCTCAAGGACATCTGGCCGAGCGCAGCAGAGGTCGCCCAGACCGTCGGGGAGGCGGTCCAGTCGGACATGTTCCACAAGAGCTACGGCGAGGTGTACGACGGCGACGAGCGGTGGAACTCGCTGGAGGTGCCGACCGGCGAGCGCTTCGCGTGGGACGACGGCTCGACGTACGTGCGCCGGCCGCCCTTCTTCTCGGATCTGCCCCGCGAGCCGGAGCCCGTCAGCGACATCGAGGGAGCGCGCACGCTGGCCGTGCTCGGCGACAGCGTCACCACCGACCACATCTCCCCCGCCGGGTCGATCAAGCGCGACGGCCCGGCCGGCCGCTACCTGATCGACCATGGCGTCGAGCCGCGCGACTTCAACTCCTACGGCTCGCGGCGGGGCAACCACGAGGTGATGATGCGCGGGACGTTCGCGAACATCCGCCTGCGCAACCAGCTCGCCCCCGGCACCGAGGGCGGAGTCACGCTGCACCTGCCGGACGGGGAGCAGATGTCGATCTACGATGCCGCGATGAAGTACATGGACGAAGGGGTACCGCTGGTCGTCCTCGCCGGCGCCGAGTACGGGTCGGGATCATCGCGCGACTGGGCGGCCAAGGGCACGCGCCTGCTCGGCGTGCGCGCGGTGATCGCTCAGAGCTTCGAGCGCATCCACCGCTCGAACCTGGTCGGGATGGGCGTGCTCCCGCTCCAGTTCGCGGGCGGCGAGTCGGTGCAGTCGCTGGGGCTCACGGGTCGCGAGCAGTTCACGATCGCCGGGCTGGCGGGTGGCGAGGAGATCCCCCGCGAGCTGACCGTGCGCGCCGATGACAAGGAGTTCACGGTCACCGTGCGGATCGACACGCCGAAGGAGCAGCGCTACTTCCGCCACGGCGGGATCCTCCAGTTCGTGCTCCGGCAGCTGCTGGCGGCGTAATCACGAGCGTTTCACCGCATCACGACTCCGAATCGGCCGGCCTAGGACGGGGCGGGGAACAAAACCCACGTTATTTTTCGCTTTCGTTCGCCGGCTCCGGCATTTGGCCCCGGTCGGGAATCCAGGCCCCCCGCGCCCGGCCCGCCGCATCCAATCCGGCCCTCCCCTTTTGATCAAAAATATTCGCTGCTAGCGGCAGAATCGCCGCCGCCCTCGCGTTTATTGTCAACCAGAGCGGTTTGGAACGCTCTAATCTGAGGGTAGGAGGCACCTATGGTGTCAGCAATCAGACATCTGGCTCGTTGGCTCGCCTGGCAGCTAGGCGAATCGGAGGCCCCCGTGTATGAGCGGCCCGCGAGCATCACGGTGATCTCCACGCCCGCGCTGCGCAGCCGCCCCGGCGCCTGATCCTCCGCCCGCTCGCTGCGCAGCCGCCCCGGCGCCTGATCCTCCGCCCGCCGGTGTGCTGAAGCGGCCTCGGCCGCTTTGTCAATAGCCTTCACGGGCCATGCCGGCCCCAGAGTTCCTCCACCGGCTCCTCACAGCTGCCGGCCCCTCGGGCAACGAGACGGCGGCCGCGCGCGTGTGGCGCGAGGCGTGCGCCGGCTTTGCCCAGGAGGTCCGCAGCGACCAGGTGGGCTCCTCGCTGGCCCGGGTGGCGGGCACGGCCGGAGGGCCGACGCTGGCCGTGATCGGCCACATCGACGAGATCGGCCTGCACGTCTCGCACATCGACGACGAGGGCTACCTCAAGTTCGGGCAGGTGGGCGGTTGGGACGTCTCGGTCCTGATCGGCCAGCGCGTGCGGATCCAGACCCGGGGCGGGCCGGTCACCGGCGTGATCGGCCGCAAGCCGATTCACCTGCTCAAGGACGAGGAGCGCAAGAAGCTCCCCGAGACCAAGGAGCTTCACATCGACATCGGCGCCAAGAGCGCCGAGGAGGCCGCCCAGCTGGTGCGGATCGGGGATGTCGCAGTGATCGACGTCGGCCCGTTCGAGCTTCGACACGACCGGCTGGTGTCTCGCGCCCTCGACAACCGGGTGGGCTGTTACGTGGCCGCCGAGGCGGCGCGGCTCGTCGCGGCCGACGGCGGCGCGCCCGGCGACGTGGTGGCCTTGGCCGTCGCCCAGGAGGAAACCACGTTCGCGGGGGCGCGGACGAGCGCGTTCGCAGTCGGCCCCGACGTGGCGATCGTCGTCGATCTGACCTTCGCCACCGACCAGCCGGGCATCGAGCTCGGTCAGATGACGAAGCACCCCCTCGGCTCTGGGCCTGTGGTGGCGCGCGGCACGACGCTGCACCCCCGGATGTTCGAGCTGCTTTACGACACGGCCGAGCGGGAGGGAATCCCGTTCACGGTCGAGTCGCTCGGCCGTAGCACCGGCACCGACGCCGACGCGGTCCACCTGAGCCGCGCCGGGGTGCCCACCGGGCTGATCTCGGTCCCCTGCCGGTACATGCACTCGCCGGTCGAGATGGTCTCGCTCGAGGACGTCGCCGCGGCGGCGAGGCTGATCGCCGCGTTTGCCAAGGCGCTCGAGCCGGGTATGTCGTTCGAGCGCTGATCGGCGCGTGGTGGAGCGGTGCTGCTCCTATTCGACATCGATGGCACCCTGATGCACGGCGCGACCCGGGAGCACCGCGAGGCGCTCCGGCAGGCGATGCTGTCCGTCCACGGGGTCGAGGCTGTGCTCGGGCGCTCGGTGGCGGGCCGCACCGATGGCGAGATCGCCCGCGGCGCCCTGCTCGCGGCCGGCGTCTCGGCCGAGCGGATCGACGACCGCGCCGACGCTGTGCGCGAGGCGTGCGCGGCGGCCTATGCGCGGCTGTGCCCGTCCGATCTGTCGAGCGCGGTGGTGCCCGGGGTGCCGGCGCTGCTCGAGTGGCTATCCGAGCGCGACGGGGTCCAGCTCGGCCTGCTCACGGGCAACTTCGAGGCGGTGGCGCGACTGAAGCTGGCCCGCGCCGGGATCGGGCGGTTCTTCCCGCCCCGGCAGGGCGCGTTCGGCTCAGACGGCGAGGACCGGGCGGCGCTCCCGGCGATCGCCCGGCGCCGGGCCGGCTCCTCCGGACGCCCTCATCCGCGGGAGCAGACGATCGTGATCGGCGACACCCCGCGCGACATCGCGTGCGCACGGGCGGACATGCTGCGCTGCGTGGGGGTGGCGTGCGGGCCCTACTCGGTCGACGAGCTGCGGGACGCCGACGCCGCGGTGGCGGATATCGAGGGGTTGCGGGCGGTGCTCGCGGAGCTGGTGCCGTAGCGGCGCGGCCTACGGACGGGGGAACTGCGCGCGCATCATCAGATCCCAGACCCGATCGGGGTTCACCCGGCGCAGGCCCATCATCAGGCGCGCGCTGGGGGTCACGGGGTAGCGGGTCTTGGGGCGCTTGGCCTCAAGCGCTGAATGGATCGCCTTGGCCACCGACTCGGGGCCGCCGCCGAGCTTTGACATCGGGCCGGTGTACGCGTCCTCGGTCGCCTTCGCCACCTTTCGGTTGAACTCGGCGTAGGGCCCGTCGCTCTCCTGGATCGACCCGGCCGAGGTGGCGGCGAAGTTGGTGGTGATCAGCCCCGGCTCGATCACGACCACGTCCACGCCGAACCCCGCCACCTCGAAGCGCAGCGCGTCGGAGATCGCCTCGACCGCGTGCTTGGTGGCGTGGTAGAGGCCGCCGCCCGGGAACGTGAGCCGGCCGGCCATCGAGCTGAGGTTGACGATCTTGCCCCATCTCTGGGCGCGCATCCCGGGGAGCACCAGCTGGCACATCCGGATCAGCCCGAACACGTTGGTCTCGAACTGGCTGCGCACGTCCTCCATGGAGACCGACTCGATCGCGCCGTTCTGGCTGTAGCCGGCGTTGTTGATCAGGACGCCGACCGCGCCCTCGGCCTGTGTGACCGTCTGGACGGCCTCGCTCATCGACTGCTCGTCGGTGACATCTAGCGGCAGCAGCTTCGCGCCCTTGGCCTCGAGTACGGAGATCGCGTCGGGCTTGCGCGCCGTCGCATAGACGTTCCACCCCTGCTCGGCCAGGAGCTCGGCGGTGGCGTAACCGATGCCCGACGAGCATCCTGTGATCAGCACGGCCTTCGATTGCATGGCGGCAGCTTATCCGCGGACGAGCTTCTTGTACGTGATCCGCTTGGGCCGGTCGGCCTCCTCGCCCAGCTGCTCGCGGCGGAAGGACTCGTAGGCCTCGAAGTTGCCCTCGAACCAGCGGGTCTGCGAGTCGCCCTCGAAGGCCAGCACGTGGGTGGCGATCCGGTCGAGGAACCAGCGATCGTGGGAGACGACCACGGCGCAGCCGGCGAAGGCCAGAAGCGCCTCCTCGAGCGCGCGCAGCGTGTCCACGTCGAGATCGTTGGTCGGCTCGTCGAGCAGGAGCAGGTTGCCGCCGGTCTTCAGCAGCTTGGCCAGGTGCAGGCGGTTGCGCTCGCCGCCTGACAGCTTGGACACCTTCTTCTGCTGCTCGGTGCCCTTGAAGTTGAAGCCGGCCACGTAGGCGCGGCTGTTGACGGTCCGGTCGCCCAGCTTGATCTGGTCAGCGCCGTCGGAGACCTCCTGCCAAACGGTCTTGTCGGGGTCGAGGGCGTCGCGTGACTGGTCGACGTAGGCGAGCTCGACCGTGTCGCCGATCTTGAGGTTCCCCTCGTCGGGCTGCTCCTGGCCGGTGATCAATCTGAGCAGCGTGGTCTTGCCGGCGCCGTTGGGGCCGATGACACCGACGATCCCACCCGGTGGAAGGGCGAAGCT
This sequence comes from uncultured Solirubrobacterales bacterium, assembly GCA_963818675.1. Taxonomy (GTDB): domain Bacteria; phylum Actinomycetota; class Thermoleophilia; order Solirubrobacterales; family Solirubrobacteraceae; genus Palsa-465. The sequence continues at coordinate 1,841,680 of CAWFTE010000002.1, read as the reverse complement.
GAGGTCGTCGATCAGGACGCGGTCACCGTAGGCCTTGCGGAGCTGCTGTGCCTCGACGACGGTCTGGCCCAGCCGGGGGCCGGCCGGGATGTGGATCTGGACCTGGTCGAGCTTGACGTTGCGGTCCTGGGCGAGCAGGGCCTCGTAGGCGTTCAAGCGGGCCTTGGGCTTGTTGCGCCGGGCGCTGGCGTTCAGCCGGACCCACTCGAGCTCCTGCTCGATCGTGCGCTTGCGGGTGGCCTCCTGCTTGGCCTCGGTCTGGAGGCGCTCGCGCTTCTGCTCGAGCCAGCCCGAGTAGTTGCCCTGGTATGGGATGCCGCGGCCGCGGTCGAGCTCGAGGATCCAGCCGGCCACGTTGTCGAGGAAGTAGCGATCGTGGGTGATCGCCACGACCGTCCCCTTGTAGTCCTGGAGGTGGCGTTCGAGCCAGGCCACCGACTCCGCGTCGAGGTGGTTGGTGGGCTCATCGAGCAGGAGCAGATCGGGCTGGGAGAGAAGCAGTCTCGCCAGGGCGACGCGGCGCCTTTCGCCGCCGGAGAGGTTCTCGACGGGCGTGTCGGGCGGAGGCGTACGGAGGGCGTCCATCGCGATCTCGAGCGTCGTGTCGAGGTTCCAGCCGTCGGTGGCGTCGATCTGCTCCTGGACGCGGGCGAACTCGTCGGCGGTCTCGTCCGAGTAGTTCATCGAGAGCTCGTTGAAGCGGTCGAGCAGGCCCTTCACATGGGCGACCCCGTCCTCGATGTTGCCCCTGACGTCTTTGCCCGGGTCGAGCGCCGGCTCCTGCTCGAGCAGGCCCACGGTGGCGCCGGGGGCGAGCTGGGCCTGGCCGTCGAACTCGGTGTCCCGGCCGGCCATGATGTTCAGGAGGGTCGACTTGCCGGCGCCGTTGTAGCCGAGCACGCCGATCTTGGCGCCCGGAAGGAACGAGAGCGAGATGTCGGTGAGGACCTGCCGGTCGGGCGGGAAGCGGCGGGAGAGCTTGTAGGTCGTGAAGATGTACTGGGCCGACATGTCTGGCGTCAGGATACGAGGGTGTTGCGAGTCGCGGCTGCCGTGCTGGCTCTGATCGCGGTGGCGTGCATGACGCTGGCGATCGTGGGGATGGTCACCGGCCGCCCCGGCGACCGCGCGGGGTTCGTGGTGCGGGCGGTGGCGGTGGTGTGCTTCGCCGGCGCTGTCGTGCTGGCCTCGGTGGGGCGGTGATTGGTCGATATTTGCTCGCGTGGCGGGCAATATCGACCAATTTAGGGCTGGGTCGGAGCGGCGACGCCGGCGGGCGGCGCGAAGGCGGGTCGCCTGAGCGCGAGCAGGCCGAGCGTGGCGACGACAAAGCACGTGACGGCGCCGATCCCGAGGCCGGCGCGGGCGCCGGCGACGTCCATCACGCCGCCGATGATCGGACCGCCGATCGGAGTCGAGCCCTGGAAGGCGACGAACCACAGCGACATCACCCGGCCCCGCATCTCGGGGGCGGCGGTGAGCTGGAGGGTCGAGTTGCCGGTGGACATGAACGAGATGCTCATCCCGCCGGCGAAGGCAAGGGCGGCCAGCTCGAGCGCCAGGTTGGGCGCCAGCGCGGCCAGTCCGATGGCCACGCCGAAGCCCGAGGCCGCGAGCGTCAGCGGGCCCAGGCCGGTCTTCCCGCGGGCGGCCACCAGCAGGCCCCCGGCCACGGCGCCGATCCCCATCGCCGAGGTCATGAAGCCGAAGCCGGTGGCGCCGACGTGCAGCCCCCGGCTGGCCATCACCGGCAGCGAGACCTGGAACTCATAGGTCAGGCAGCCGGCCAGGGCCATCATCAGCAGCGGGATGGCGAGCTGGGGCGTTGAGCGGATGTAGCGCAGGCCTTCGCGGAGCTGGCCGCGAGCGCGCGGGGCCGGCTTGGTGGGCTTCAAGGCCGCGCGATCCATTGTGGCGAGCGACACGACGACCGCGGCGAAGCTGCCGGCGTTGACCAGGAAGCAGACGCCGTCGCCGACCGTGGCGATCAGGATGCCGGCCACGGCCGGGCCGATCGTGCGCGCGACGTTGACCAGCACCGAGTTCAGGCTGACCGCGTTGCGCAGATACTCCGGACCGACCAGTTCCATCATGAACGACTGTCGGGCCGGGTTCTCGAAGGCGTTGTTGAGGCCGAGCAGCGAGGCGAGCAAGCCGATCTCCCACACCTGGACGGCGCCGGTCACGGTGAGCACGCCGAGGATCAGCGCCTGCACCCCCATCGCGCTCTGCAGCGCGATCATCATGTGGCGCTTGTTCACGCGGTCGGCGATCACGCCGCCGTAGGGCCCGAGCAGGAGCACGGGGAGCGTCTGGAGCGCCACGATCACGCCGAGCGCGGTGCTCGAGTGAGTGAGCGTCAGGACCAGCCACGACTGCGCCGTCATCTGCATCCAGGTGCCGATCAGCGAGATCGCCTGGCCGCTGTAGTAGCGGCGGTAGTTGGGGACGGACAGCGCGGCGAAGGTCAGGCGACCGGCGCGCACGACGCGCGTCACGCACGCCTCCCCTTGAGGGCCTCGGCCAAGTGCTCGAGCGCTGTCAGCGAGTCCAAGATCTGGTGGCGATCCTCGTCCTCGAGCCGCGCGAGGGCGCCGTTCAGGGCATCGGTGCGCTCGCGGCGCATCCGCTCCGAGAGCCGCCGGCCGGCCGCGGTGGCCTTCACCCAGGCCGCACGCCGATCGCCCTGGTCACTGGCCCGCTCGAGCAGACCGTTTTGGACCAGGTCGGCGACCACACGCGAGAGCATCGTGGGGTTGATGCCCTCGGCCTCCGCCACTTCGGCCAGGCGCAGCGGGCCGCGCCGGACCACATCCATCAGCACCGACACCTTGGTCGGGGTGAGGCCGGCGGCCTTGCCGGCCGCGGTGGGACGTAGCCGCCGCGACAGCTTGCCGATCACCGCGCGCAGGCGGGCCGCGGTCTCGATGTCGATCGCGGCGGCTGCGGTGCTGTCGGTGGCGGTCTTGGGCAAGTGAGGCTGGATTCTGAGGAATAGTTGCTTGCTGGCAAGCATTAGTATAGCCAATCGGCAGCGCGGCGCCGGCGCTTGAGCGCGGGCGGCCCGAAGCGAGGCGGAGCGAGGCGTGGCGGACGTCGGGCGAACCGGGTGCGCTGGGCGGCGGCAGGGAAGCGGCTAGCTCTCCGGCTGCCAGCCGCTCACGACCCAGGCTCCGGGGCCGAGCTGCGCCACGGTGGCGAGCGTGAGATGCCAGGCGGGGTTCAGGCCCTGATAGGCGGTGGTATTGGTGGCGCTGGTCTGCTCGCGCGTCACCACCACGTACTGGTCGGCCTGGCCGGCGAGTGGCGCCACCGCGAGCACGGTGCCGCTGTTCTGCACGCCGCCGCGCTGGAGCTCGTAGTCGCCGGCGGTCTGCGCGGCAGCGAGCTGCATCGCCGAGCGGGCCTGCCCGACGCTGGCTGCCGCCAGCGTGCGCAGCTGCGCCACGACGGTCGAGGCGGTCCAGTTGATGTAGGTGGTGGCGAAGGCGTCGATCGCGGAGGTGGGCGAGGCGTCGGCGGCCGGGACGGTCTGGGCCGGGGGCGCCGGCTGGGGGTATTCGTGCGTGGCCTCGGCCTGGGTCACCGCGCTCGGGGGACGGGCACCGCCGTGGATAGCCAGCGGCGAGCAGCCGGCGAGCGCCAGGCTGAGCGCGATCACGAGCGCGCCCCTCACAGGCCCGCCGGGTGCCGTGCCACGAACCCGTCCGAGCTGCGCACCAACGGATGCCAGCCGATCCCGGTGCTGCCGTCGCCGGCGCCGGCGGCATTGTGGGTGTCCCAGCGAAGGCCGGCCACGTACATGAACACGTGGTCGGCGTTCGCGTAGAGCGTCACCCAGTGGCCGGGGCCCGGCTGGCCGAAGCCCTCCAGGGTCCCTGAAGCAGCATCGTAGGTGGCGGGCAGCAGGCCGCCGCCGTAGAGCAGGTGCTCGACGCTGCTCGAGCAGTCGTACGTGGAGGCGACCTCGGAGAGTGGGATCCCATGGCCGCCGCCGTACGTGTACGGCTTGCCCACGATCTGATTGCCGGCGGCGATCATGCCCTTGACCGCGGTCGGCGCGTCCGCCGGGGCCGCGGCTTGGCCGTCAGGCAGGAGCTGGGCGCGCTCTCCCGCCGTGAGGGGGACCCCGGCCGCCGTGTCCGCCGCGCACGCAGCCGGGTCCGCGGTCGTACCTCCCGCCGGATCCCCCGCCGGATCCCCCGTCGGGGCTCCGGCCGGAGCCCCCTCGGGGCCGGCGCCTGGCGCGAGCTCAGTGCCGGCGGTCTGGCCGAGCACGTTGCCGGCGCCGGCCGCGGGCGGCCGCGCCACCTGCACCCCGCCCGACCACAGGCCGTCCTCGTAGGGGATCCCCAGCGCCTGCGCGAATTGCCACCACAGGTCGATCACCCGGGGCAGGCCGTCCACGGGCCCGCCGCCGAGGCCGAAGTCGCGCTTGTACGCGATCGCCGAGTGGCTTCCCCAGGTGACCCGCAGCGCGGTCATGTACGGCAGGCCCCCCATCGCGGTGGCGGTCTGGAAGGTGTAGCCGCCGAGCTCGGCGTAGCTGTCGGGGTGGACCAGCAGGTTCGCGCCGGAGGCGCCGACGGTTCCGCTGCTCGGGTCACCGGGGCCGCCGTACTCAGTGGCCCCCACAAGCTGTCCGGTCCCCGGTGGGCCGAGGGCGATTCCGGTGGGGGCCGCGCCCTGCGTTCCGCATCCGGAGGCGCTCAGAAGGAGGGCCAACATCGCGCCGCCGAGCACCGCTCCGCCCACCAGGGCGAGGAGCGCGGTCACTGCTATGGCGGTGCCATGGCGGCGCACGGAGGCGAACCTAGGCCAGCCGGAGCGCACCCTGGGCGAACCGCGCGGGATTTGTTGCGAAGGCGCACGTTCGCCGGTATAAGGCCGGCCACCTGCCGCTAACGTAAGCGGGTCATGCCTCGCATCCTCGACGTGGAACAGGCGCTCCTGCTGTTGGAGCTCGAGGCGCCGTTCGACCAGCGCGACGTACAGCTGGCGCGTCGGCGTATGGCCAAGCGCTGGCACCCCGACATCGCCCCCGCGGGCCGCCAGCACGAGCATCAGCGCCACCTCCAGGCGATCAACGAGGCCGCCGACCAGCTGGAGCAACTCGCCGAGACCTCGCGCGGAGGCCGCGTCAGCCGCAACGCGGTCAAGGTCTCGGCGGCCGCGGCGCGCAAGGCGCGCGCGGAGGCCGGGCGGCGCGCGTACGAGCAGGAGCAGCGGGAGCGGGCGGCGGCCGAGGAGCGCGCCAAGCACGACCCTTTCGGCGCTCGCGTGCCCGACCACTCGGTGGTCCATCGCTACGCCCGCTGCCTGTCCTATCCGGAGTGGGGCGTCGGCTCGGTCACCGGGATCTACTTCTCGGGCGACGAGGACGATGTGCAGCAGTGGGCGCGCGTGATGTTCTCGATCGGGGTGCGGACGCTTCCCGCCGGCTCGCTCCAGTTCGTCGACTTCTCGAAGCCCGACGTGGCCGCCGACCGCGTTCAGCGGTTCATGACCGCCGCTCAGCATGCGCTCGCCGAGGGCGACGCCGCGCTGGCCGCCCAGCGCCTGATCTACGCCCGCGACGCCGAACCTTCCAACCCGGTGGTCCTGCGGCTGCTCACGACCGCGTTCTGGCAGGCTGGGAACCTTCCGGCGGCCGCCCGCACCGTGCGCGACTGGGCCCGGGCGGAGACCGATCGGCCCACGCCGGAGCGATTCGCGGCGCGGATCTACGAGGACATGGGCGCGATCGACCTAGCCGCCGAGGCCGCGGCGCGGGCCGCGGATCGCGCGCCGGCGGACGCCTCGGCATGGGAGCGGCTCGGCCGGCTCAGGCTGCGCCTGATGGACCGGGCGGGCGCGATCTCGGCGCTCGAGCGGGCACGGCTGAGCGGGCCGTCGGCCGAGGGCCTGCTCGACCTCGCGCTGGCCTACCACCTCGCCGGCGACGTGGGTGCGGAGGTCTCCGCCGCCCACGCGGCGACCATGATCGACCCGGACTCGATGGCGGCCTGGCGCAGCTACGCCCACGCGCTGGCGCGAACCGACCGAGTGAGCGAGTGCCTGGAGGCGTGCCGGCGCGCGCTCGCGCTCGGCAACGACGCCGAGGTGGCCGACCTGCTGGCTCGGGTGGAGGACGCCGTTCCGCGCGAGCTGCCCAAGCGCAACGCCGCCTAGGAGGGCGTGACCGAGGAGCCCTCGCGCCCGCACACCGGGCAGGACTCGGCGGGGCCGAGCGGTCGTCCGCCGCACGCTGGACAGTCCTCGACCCGCTCGAGCACGCCGAGCAGTTCCCCCACCCGGCAGACCAGCAGGCGCTCCTCCTCGACCTCGACCCAGACGCCGGCGGCGGCCGGAAACACGACGTGATCGCCGGGCTTGACCGGCATCACGACGCCGACGTGGTCCCACCAGTCGAGTCCCGGCCCGACCGCGAGCACGATCCCGTGCTGCGGGGGCGGCTCGTCGGATCCGGGCGGCACGAGGAGACCGGAGCGGCGGATCCGATCGGGGTCGAGCTCCTTGATCACGACGCGGTCGAACAGGGGTCGAAGCTGGTTACGCATGCGTGCTGATCATAGGGTTCGAACGGGCGGCGGCGTCCGACCCGGCGGGCCGGACGCCAACTTCCTGCGGGGATCGGTTCGTCAGCCGATGAGCGAGATGCTCACCCGTACCTCAGATTTCCGGCTCGTCCCGTTCGCGCGCCTCCCGGAGGGCTTAGAGCGCGTCCGGAGGCCGGGTTAGGTTCTGGGGTTGATGCGCCTGATCGTCGCCCGCTGCGAGGCCCGCTACTCGGGCCGCTTAAACGCCCTTCTGCCCGAGGCCCTGCGCCTGATCATCGTCAAGGCCGACGGGTCGGTGCTCGTGCACTCCGATGCCGGCGGCTACAAGCCGCTCAACTGGATGACGCCGCCCACGGTGATCGAGGAGTCGCCCGGCCAGATCGTCGTCCGCAAGCGGGCCGGGAGCAGCGAAGACCGGCTCGAGATCGAGATCGCGGAGGTCCTCTCCGACGTCGTGCACGAGATGGGCGAGGACCCGGCGCTGGCCAAGGACGGCGTCGAGGCCCACCTCCAGCAGCTGCTCGCGGAGCGCCCGGACTGCTGTGGCGAAGGCTTACGGCTGGTGCGCCGCGAGTGGCCGACCGACATCGGCCCCGTCGACCTAATGTGCCGCGATGCCGCGGAGGAGTGGGTGGCGGTCGAGATCAAGCGGGTGGCGGGGATCGAGGCGGTCGAGCAGCTCACGCGCTACCTGGAGCGCATCCGGCTCGACCCGGCTTTCGCCTCGTGCCGGGGCGTGCTGGCCGCGCAGGCGATCAAGCGCCAGGCGCGCGTGCTGGCCGAGTCGCGCGGGATCGATTGCGTCGAGGTCGACCTCGCCGTGCTCCGGGGCGAGCGCAAGCCGGAGCTACGGCTGTTCGCGGCCTGAGCGTGCGGACGTCCGTGAAGGGCTCCCCTGAGCGCGTCATATATGAGCGTGAGGCGACCCTCAGTTGGCGAGGGCGTTCGCGAGGCCCTGGACGCACGAGTGCAGACCGGCGATGTCCGCGAGGTCGCGGGCCAGCAAGCCGTAGTCGCGTGCCGGCAGGTAGCGCCACACCTTGAGTAGTACGTCGATGACGGTCCTAGCCGTGTCAGCCTTCTCCAGCTTCCCCACCAGCTCGGCACCGGTCCGGTACCCCTTGGGGGCGTGCGGGATGTACTTGATCTTGAGCAGGTCGTTGGCGAGGATGGCGATGGGCTTGGCCCGGCCCACCTTGCGCAGGTCATAGAGCCCCTTCACCGTCTTCAGCTTCTTCAGCGGATTGGCGAAGTTCCAGACGATGCTGGCGCCGCATCGCGCCTCGAGCGCTGTCTGTATGCCCGTGCACTTGAAGCTCTCGAGCAAGCGGTGGGCCAAGCTGCCGCCTTTCGACACGCAGGCATGTGCCGGCGGCGGCAGCACCGGCGGCTGCGGCGGTGGCGGCGCCACCGGGGTTCCGTGCGGCAGACCATCCGGGCTCCACCCCTGTGCGAGCTCCAGATACCACAGCTTGCCAAGCCAATCGACTCCGGAGTCCTGAGTCTGGCCGACGTCGTCGGTGTCATAGCCGTTGAAGATGATCAGACCATTGTCGGTGGCATAGGTATGGACGGCACCGGTGTCACCGAGGCTGTTGGTGGCGCGGATGTCGACGAACCACCGGGGATCCTGAGTCACCATGACGTTCGCGTCCCCCACGGCGTCGGTCGCACCCTCGAGCTCGGAGACGTTCACGTAGGACGCGTCCGCAGGGTTCGCGCTTACCAGTGTGTTGTTCTCAACGACCTGCGAGGTACCCGTGGTCGAACCACAGTTCTGACAGGACTGCCCGGTCTGAGCCGGGACCGGCAACCAGGAATAGTCGTTGCCTGTCGTCGAATCCGCGTCGTGGATGATCAGCTTGCCGCCGCCTGTCACGAATTGAGATAGCGCCTGCTTGGCCGCGTCGCTCAGGTCGGCGGTTGACACCTGCATCAACACCACGGTGTCGTACTGAGAGAGCGTCGAGGAATCGATCTGGTCGAGGGACACATCAGTGAAGGTGAATTGATCGAAGGAATCACCGTCGGCTCCCGTCACCGTGCCGCTCGTGGGCATCGTCCCGCCGTTCGAGGAAGAGCCATCGTCCGGGATCAGGGCGACGTTGACACTCTGCGCGTAATGGGCCGCCTGGGCGACTGCCACGGGCCCGAGCCCGAGAATCCCGAGCACAACTATCCAAACGGCAGCCAATCGCACGGCCGCACATGTCGACGCGCCCGCACGGTCACGGTCGCGCTCACCCGGCACAGCGTTCGCAAAGCACCTGCCAAATCGCATGATCAACGCCCCTAGCCCAAGTTTGGCCCGCCCCCACCCCGGGGCGACTGCGCCAGAGTACAGAACTTCGCCCCGCGGCGCGGCTCCGTCCTGCGCCGGGGAGGCGGATCACCCCGAACCGCCACCGCGCGACAGGCCCCCCTCGGACTTGCGATCGTTCGCGCCATGAACGACAACGCCGCCGTCCTCACCGAGCACCGCGACCGGGTGCTTCTGATCACGATCAACCGTCCCGACCAGCGCAACGCGGTCAACGCCGCAGTGGCCCAAGGGATCGCGGCCGCGCTGGACCAGCTCGACTCGGAGGCCGCGCTCTCGGCAGGGGTGCTGACCGGCGCCGGCCGGGGCTTCTGCGCCGGCATGGACCTGAAGGCGTTCGTGGCCGGCGAGCGACCGCACGTCCCGGGGCGCGGATTCGCGGGGCTCGTGGAGCGCCCGCCGGTCAAGCCGCTGATCGCGGCGGTGGAGGGCTTCGCGGTGGCGGGCGGCCTGGAGGTGGCGCTGGCCTGCGATCTGATCGTGGCCTCGCGGGGCGCCCGGCTCGGGATCCCCGAGGTGAAGCGCTCGCTCGTGGCCGCCGGCGGGGCGCTCCTGCGCCTGCCCCGGGTCCTGCCGCGGACGATGGCGATGGAGCTGGCGCTGACCGGCGAGCCGATGCTCGCGGAGCGGGGCTACGAGCTCGGCCTGGTCAACCGCCTGGCCGAGCCGGGCGAGACGGTGGACCGGGCGCTCGAGCTGGCCGAGGCGATCGCGGTGAACGCCCCGCTGGCGCTGGCCGCCACCAAACGGATCCTCACCGAGGCGGTGGACTGGCCAGACGATGAGTTCTTCGACCGCCAGCGGGAGATCGTCGACCCTGTGTGGCGCTCAGAGGACGCGCGCGAGGGCGCGACGGCGTTCTCCGAGAAGCGCGAGCCGGTCTGGCAAGGCCGGTGATTGGTCGCTTCTTCGCGGTATGCGCGAAGAAGCGATCAGCGGCGCTGATCGACGCGCTCGGGCCGTGGCACAGCCCTAGTCGTCCGAGCCCCAGAGCGTCGCCACGACCGTCCGCGCCCCGCCGCGATCCCGGTGCTCGCACAGGTAGATCCCCTGCCAGGTCCCGAGCGCTAGCCGCCCCCGCTCCACCGGCAAGGTCAGCGACGGCCCGAGCAGCGCCGCCTTGATGTGCGCCGGCATGTCGTCCTCGCCCTCCAGCGTGTGCGTCCAATACGACGCGCCGTCGGGAACGGCGCGAGAGAACCAGGTCTCGAAGTCACGCCGGACGTCGGCCGAGGCGTTCTCGTTGAGCGCCAGCGATGCCGAGGTGTGCTGGATCAGGAGATGGAGCAGTCCCACCTGCACGCGGGACAGCTCGGGCAGCGCGACGAGGATCTCGCGCGTGACCAGGTGGAACCCGCGGGCGCGAGCATCCAGCTCCACGGCACGCTGGACCCACATCACAGCACCGGCACGCGGGCCACGCGCATGTCGACACGCGGCCCGCGGAACGGGACGCCCTCGGCGTCCAGCAGCGCCCGCTGGCGCTCCCCCTTGGCCAGCGAGCCATCGGCCCGGACGATCCGATGCCAAGGCAGCGCCGGGTCCTCGCAACCGCTCAACAGTGCCCCCGCCGCGCGCGGGGCGCCCGGCCAGACGTCGCCATAGGTGGCGACGAATCCGACCGGCACTTTTCGTACCCGTTCGAGCGCCTGGGCGGAATCTTGCAAGGGCACCTGAGGGGAGCATATGCACGCTTGGCCCTGCTAGCGTGCGCGCCGCCGAATTCCCTGCACGCTGCGGGGAAGCGGGGGACCCAGGTCTCTCGGGGCGAATCGCGGCCTGCTGGTCCGCGTAGCGCTCACAAACCATGAGCGCGAGCCCGACAGCTAACCCCGTAGGCGCACGAACATCATGAGCCCCCTCCACCTGCGGATTGCCGCCGTCGCAGCAGCGGCCGCCCTGACCACCGGCGGCGCCGCGGCGACGCTCGCCATCGCGCAGCCGAGCCTCAGCCAGTTGAACGCGCAGCTGAGCCAGGAGCGAGCACGGCAGCAGGGCCTGGCCGCGAGCGTCGGTGGCCTCAACCAGTCGATCGCTTCGCTCTTGAGCCAGATCACGCTCGTCCAATCGCGCGAAGCCGAGGTCCGAGCCGAGCTCGCGCGCGACGAGCAGCGGCTCGCGGACACCAAGGTCGCCCTGGTCAGGGAGCGCCGGCTGCTCGCCCTGCTCAGGGCACGGCTGGCCAGGGCCCGGATGCTGCTCGCCCGGCAGCTCACCTCGAGCTACGAGAACAACCCGCCCGATCTCGTCGACGTGGTCCTGCAGGCCCGCGGCTTCAGCGACCTCCTCGACCAGTTGACCTACCTGCGCGATGCCGAGGGCGCCCAGCAGCAGGTGATCACCTTCACCCGGCGGGCCAAGGCCCAAGCGGATGCCGCGGCGCGCCGGCTGGCCGCCCTCCAGCGAACCGAGCAGGCGACCGCGGGCGCGGCGCAAGTGCAGGCTCGGGCTCTCGACGGGATGAACGTCCTGCTCCAGTCCAAGCAGGCCGCGCTACAAAGCGCCCGCTCTGCCCAGGAGTCAGCCCTCGCCGCGAGCCGGGCCCGTGCGAACGGCCTCCAGTCCCAAATTGCCGGGATCGAGGCCGCGCAGGCCGCGCAGGCCGCGGCGGCCCGAGCCGCCTCCGCCGCGGCGGCCGCCCGAGCGGCGACTCAAAGCGCGTCCGCCGGCCCGTCGGTCAGCGTCGGCGGAGCCTGGGTGATTCCGAGCGCCATCGTGACGTGCGAATCGGGCGGGCAGAACCTGCCGCCGAACAGCGCGGGCGCCTCGGGCTACTACCAGATCATGCCCGGGACCTGGAAGATGTACGGCGGCTCCGGACCGGCCGCCTACCTGGCCCCCAAGTCCCAGCAGGATGCGGTGGCAAACCGCATCTGGGGCGGCGGCGCGGGCGTCGGAAACTGGGCCTGCGCGAGCATCGTCGGCATCCACTGAGCGCTGCTGCACGCGCGGCGAGCGAGCGGCGCCCGCGACGAGGCGGGTCGCCGAGGAGCGCCTACGCTTGGCGCCCGTGACGCGCCGCGCCGTCCTCATCGCACTCGCGCTCCTCGCCATAGCCCTGGCCGTCCGCGTCGCGCAGGTCGAGACGACCTCCTATAGCGCCCCATTCGACGCCGGCTCCTACATGTCGCTGGCGAGCCAGATCGCCCATCACGGGGACTTCTCCTCGCGCGCGCCGGGCGCGGGCGGGACCAGAGGACCGAGCGCCTACTTCCCTCCCGCCTTCCCGTACGTCCTGGCCGTGTCGGACCTGCTCAGCGGCCACACGACCAAGAAGGGCAAGGCGCTCCAGCCGGCGCGGATCGAGCAGGCGGTCCTGGGGACGATCGTCGTCGCCCTGATCGGGCTCGTCGCGGCGGAGCTGTTCGGGGCGACGACAGCGCTCATCGCGATGGCGCTCGCCGCCGGCTACCCCGTGCTCGTGGAGCTCTCCGCAGTTCTCCTGGCCGAGAATCTGCTCACCGCGCTGATGCTCGCCGCGATCTACGCGCTGCTCCGGGCCCGGCGCGCGGGCCGCGAGCGCAGCCGGTACGGGTGGACCGCGCTAGCGGGACTGCTCACCGGCGCAGCCGCCCTGGCACACGAGAACGGCATCCTGCTCGTGATCCCGCTCTCCCTCGGGGCCTGGACCATGGCCGCCCCGCCGCGCCGGAGCCTCAATGCACTAGCCGCCCCCGCTCTGCTGATCGCCGCCACGGCCGCGGCCCTCGCCCCCTGGACGATCCGCAACGCCACCCAGCTTCACTCCTTCATCCCGATCTCAGACGAGACCGGGATCACGCTCATCGGCACCTACAACTCCGATTCCGCCGCCAACCGGCAGGTGCCCTACGAGTGGCAGTTCTTCGCCGCGATCCCCGGCGAGAGCCGCCGCGTGGGCAACGCCCAACGGCTGACCGAGCCACAGCTCTCGACCCGGCTCGAGCACCAGGCGATCCACTACATCGGCCTCCATCCGCTCGCGCCGGTCCAGGCCGCGTTCTACAACACGCTGAGGATGCTCGAGCTCGAGGGGAGCTCGGCCTGGGGCACCTCCGCCGCGGTGCAGGGCATCAGCACGACCAACGCCCACACCGGGGTGATCAGCTTCTACGTCGTGGCGATTCTCGCCCTGCTCGGCGCCCTGACCACCCCGGTGCGCCGTGCGCCCAAATGGATCTGGGGAGTACCCATCCTCATGTGGCTGAGCGTGGTCACGGTCAACATGGAGACTCCCCGCTTTCGCGAGCCGATCGAGCCGTTCCTGATCCTGCTCGCGGCGGGCGCGCTCGCTGCCGCGGCCGCGCGCGTCGGGCCCCGCCTACTACGCGGTGCGCCAGTCGGCGCTCAGAGCGGGGCGGCGGTGGCGCGAGGTTCCGGCGAGCCGGTCGAGGTGATCCAGCGCCTGACCTGAGCCCGTAGCCACGCAGGTCAGCGGCGACTCGGCCGAGAACACCGGCATTCCGGTCTCGACCGCCACCAGCTCCGCGAACCCGCGAACCAGCGTGCCCCCGCCGGCCAAGAGGATCCCGTCGCGGGCGATGTCCGAGGCCAGCTCGGGCGGCGTCTCCTCGAGCGTGTCGCGGATCGCTTGAAGGATCTCGCGCACCGGCGGGGCGATCGCCTCCCGCACCTCCTCGCTGGTCAGCGGGACGGCGGTGGGCAAGCCGGTGAGCAGGTGCCGGCCGCGGACCTGGAAGATCTCCTCGGGGTTCAGCGGGATGACCGACCCGATCGAGATCTTGATCGTCTCCGCAGTGCGCGACCCGATCGCCAGGTGGTGGGCACCCCGCAGGTACGAGGTGATCGCCTCGTCCATCTCATAGCCGCCGACCCGGACCGAACGCGAGACGACGATCCCGCCCAGCGAGATGACCGCCATCTCGCTGGTGCCGCCGCCGACGTCGACCACCAGCCGGCCGACCGGCTCCTCGATGGGCAGCCCGGCGCCGATCGCGGCGGCGATCGGCTCCTCGATCAGGTGCACACGCCGGGCCCCGGCGGCCAGCGAGGCCTCCTCGACCGCGCGCTTCTCCACCTCGGTCACGCCGGAGGGAGCGCACACGATCAGGCGCGGATGGGCCATCCGCCGGTCGAGCACCTTGCGGATGAAGTAGCGGAGCATCTCCTCGGTGACCTCGAAGTCCGCGATCACCCCGTGGCGCAGGGGCCGTGTGGCGGCGATCGTGGCCGGCGTGCGGCCGATCATCCGCTCAGCGTCAGCCCCGACCGCATGCACCAAGCCGCTGTCGACGTCCGAGGCGACCACCGAGGGCTCGGAGACCACGATCCCGCGCCCGCCCACGTACACGAGCGTGTTCGCGGTGCCCAGGTCGATCGCCATGTCGTGGACGCCGAACGTCGGCGCCAGGTGCCGACGGGAATAGTCCCGGCGCGACCCGTCTCTACGGAACCCCATGAGGACAAGGGTGCCAGAACAGCGGCCGCGGCGCACGTGCGCCGGAATCCTTGCGAATCAGCGCTCTCCGGGCTGCTTGCGCGGATATTGCGAGACCGGCTGCCCCACGTCGAGCGCGGTGGCCACGATCCGGTGCTGCTCGGTGGCGTGAGCGACCGGGTAGCCCTCGCCCGAGGCGGCGCGCTCGGGCCGGCCGACGTATCCGAACTGGAGATGCTCGGGCAGGATCTGGAGCAGGCGCGGGGACATGTGGGCACGCGCGCCCATGTTCCGGGGCTCCTCCTGAACCCACAGGACCTCCTTGAGCCGCGGATAGGATTCGACCAGCTCGAGGATCTCCGCCTGCGGGAACGGGTACAGCAGCTCGACCCGCCCGACCGCGACCTCCTGCCGCTCCTCGGGCGGGACCTGCCCGGCCAGGTCGTAGTAGATCTTGCCGCTGCACACGATCAGCCGGGTGACGGCCTCCGGATCGGCGCCGGGCTCGGCGAGCACGGGCTGGAAGCGCCCGCCGACCAGCTCCTCCACGCCGCTGGTCGCCTGGGGCAGCCGGAGCAGGCTCTTCGGGGTCATGATCACGAGCGGGCGCTGCTTGGCGATCCGCGCCTGGCGGCGCAGCAGGTGGAAGTACTGCGCCGGCGTCGTGGGATAGGCCACGCGGATGTTCCCCTCCGCGGCGAGCTGGAGGTAGCGCTCGAGCCGGGCCGAGGAGTGCTCGGGGCCCGATCCCTCGTACCCGTGGGGCAGCAGCAGGGTCAGGCGTGAGGTCTGGCCCCACTTGGCCAACCCCGAGATGATGAACTGGTCGATGATCACCTGGGCGCCGTTGGCGAAGTCGCCGAACTGCGCCTCCCACAGGACCAGGGTCTCCGGCGCCTCCTGCGAGTAGCCGTACTCGAACCCGACGCACGCGATCTCCGAGAGCGGACTGTTGTGGAGCTCCATCGGCGCGAGCGCCCCGGGCAGGTGCTGCATCGCGCAGTGCTCCTGGCCGGTGTTGGGGTCGTGGAGGACCAGGTGGCGCTGGCTGAACGTGCCGCGCTCGGTGTCCTGCCCGGTCAGCCGGATCGGGATCCCCTCGGTGAGCAGCGTCGCGAACGCCAGCTCCTCGGCATGGGCCCACAGGATCCCGGCTCCATCCTCCACCGCGTGCCGGCGCTGCTCGAACTGCTTGGCCAGCTTCGGGTGGATCGTGAAGCCGTCGGGCACGGACAGAAGCTCCTCATTGAGCACCTGGAGCCGGTCGATCGCCACCGCGGTCTTGACCTCGGGCGAGGGCGTTCGGTCGAGCTGGTACTCGCCGGTGGCGTGCTCGACCTCCTTGGCGGCGGCGATCCGCTCCTTGAGGTGCTCGTGCTCCTCGGTCAACCGCGCCCAGACCTCGTCGGTCATCTCGGTCGATTCCTGCTCGGTGACCACGCCCTGCTCGATCAGCTGCTTGGCGAACAGCTCGCGCACGGGCGGGTGCTTCTTGATCACCTGGTACATCTCGGGCTGGGTGTAGGCGGGCTCGTCGGCCTCGTTGTGGCCGAAGCGCCGGTAGCCGATCAGGTCGATCAGCACGTCGTGGCCGAACTCCTGGCGGAAGGCGAAGGCCAGTCGCACGGCCGAGATGCACGCCGCCACGTCGTCGGCGTTGACGTGGATGATCGGGACGTCGTAGCCCTTGGCCAGGTCGGAGGCCCAGGTGGTCGACCGGGCGTCGTCCGGGTCGGTGGTGAAGCCGACCTGGTTGTTCTGGATGAGGTGGACCGTGCCGCCGACCGTGTAGCCGTCGAGCGCCTGCAGGTTGAGCGTCTCGGCCACCACGCCCTGGCCGGGGAAGGCCGCGTCGCCGTGGAGGATGATCGGGATCGCCGCGTTGGTGTCGCGGTGGGCGTGCGGGCCCTGGCGCGTGGTCTGCGCGGCCCGGGTGGCGCCCTCGGCCACCGGATGGACGAACTCGAGGTGCGACGGGTTCGACTCCAGCCGCACGATGATCGACTCGCCCGTGCTCGGGAGCTGATAGCTCCCCTGGGCACCGTGGTGGTACTTGACGTCGCCAGTGCCGCCCTGGGGGATCGTGGTGATCGGCTCCAGCGTCGAGGAGCCCTCGAACTCGGCGAAGATCGATTCGTACGGGCGGCCCAGGTTGTGCGCGAGCACGTTCAGCCGGCCCCGGTGCGCCATCCCCAGCACGACCTCGCGGGCTCCGCGCGTGGCCGCGAGCTGGATCAGCTCGTCGATCATCGGGACGGTCATGTCGAGACCCTCGATCGAGAACTGCTTCTGGCCCAGGTAGGCCTTGTGCATGAAGCGCTCGAGCGCGTCGACCTCGGTCAGCCGCTTGAGCAGCGCCTTCTGCTCATCTGACGAGAGCGGCGGGCGGAACGTGCCGGACTCGATCGCCTCGCGCAGCCACAGGCGCTGGCGGTGCGAGGAGATGTGCTCGATTTCGTAGGCGATCGGGCCGCAGTAGGTCGCGCGCAGGTGCGGCAGCGCGTCGGCCAGCGTTCCTCCCTCTACGTACATGCGGAGGATCCGGGCCGGGATCTTGGCCATTACCTCGGGGGTCAGCCCGAGTGGCTCGGGATTCAGGGCGGGGTCGCCCTCGGGCTCGCGGCCCAGCGGGTCGAGCCTGGCGGCCAGATGGCCGTGGGTCCGGTGCGCCTTGAGCAGCGAAGTGGCGGCCTGCACGGCCTGGAGGATCTCCTCGTCGAAGGCGGCCGGCGTGGCCCGCCGGCGGTCGCCGATCACCGTCGGCGCGGCAGGCGCGGGGGCGGGGGCCTCGGGCAGCGGCGGGAGCTCCAGGCCCAGGTCGCCGAACACGGTCTCGTAGAAGGCCTCCTCGCCCTGGAGGTAGGCCTCGAGGCGCTGGAGGAACCGGCCCGACTCGGCACCCTGGATGATCCGGTGGTCGTAAGTGGAGGTCATCGTCATGACCTTCTCCGCGCCGATCGCGGCGCCGATCCGCTCCAGCCCCACCGGATAGGCGATCGAGCCGGTGGCCACGATCGTCCCCTGCCCGACCATCAGCCGGGGTACCGAGGCGACCGTCCCGAGGCCGCCCGGGTTGGTGAGGCTGACGTTGGCCCCGGTCAGGTCATCGGCGCTCAGGGTGTTCGTGCGCGCCTTCTCGACCAGCGCGTTGTACGCATCGAGGAACTCCGCGAAGCTCTTCGACCCCGCGTCGCGGATCACCGGCACCATCAGTGTGCGGGAGCCGTCCTTCTTCTCCACGTCGACGGCCAGTCCCAGGTTCACCCCGCCGTCGTCGATCCGGTGCGCCTTCCCGTCGATCTCCGCGAAGTGATGGGCCATCACCGGCATCTCGCGGCTGATCACCCGCGCGATTGCGTACGCGATCAGATGGGTGAACGACGCGCGATGGCCCGCCTCCTTGAGCTGCTTGCGGCGCTGGTCGAGCGTGGTGACGGCGAGCGTGCGGAACGAGGTCGCAGTGGGGATCGCCCGGCTCTCGTCCATGTAGCGAGCCAGCGCGGCCGCTCCGCCCCGGATTGGGGTTTTTATGGCGGTCCCTTCGGGGACCGCCTGTGGTTTGGCGGCCGCTCCGTTTCCGGCACTCGCAGCCAGCACGTCGGCCTTGGTGATCCGCCCGCCTCGGGCGCTGCCCTGAACGCCGGAGAGGTCGACGCCCTCCTGGGCGGCGATCCGGCGTGCCACCGGCGAGGCGTTCGCCCCGTCGCCGTTGGTCGGCGGGGCCTGAGCGGGGCCGGTAGGGGCGGATTCGGCTGATCCGGCTCCGGTGGAGGGGGCTGAGCCGGGCCCGGCCGTGGCGGATGAGGGGCCGGCGGTGGCGGCCGACGCGCCCGCGCTCGACGCGCCGGCGGCGCCGTTAGTGCCGGCGCCGGGGCCGGCGCCGGCGGACACGGTCATCCGCGCGATCACCTGCCCCACGCTCACCGTCTCGCCCGCCTCGGCCAGGATCTCGGTGATCGTGCCGCTGGCCGGCGCCGGAAGCTCCATGTCGACCTTGTCGGTGGAGATCTCGACCACGGTGTCGCCGTCTTTCACCGCGTCCCCGACCTTCACCGCCCACTCGAGGATCGTCCCCTCGGTGACGGACTCGCCGCCGGTGGGCGTGACGATGTCGACCGTCTGGCCGGTCGTGGCCTGCCTCGCGGCCTCGCCCTCCGCCTCGATCGCCGCGGCGGCGAGCGCCTCCTCGGGCGTGGCCGGCGGCGACTCGGCTGAGACCGGGGTGGCCGGACTCGAGGCGTCGCCGCCGTTGCCGGAAGCCGCGGGGGTCGCAGGGGCCGCGGGGGCGGCAGGGGCCGCGGGGGCGGCAGGGGCCGCGGGGGCACCATCTCCGCCGTCGCCGGACGCTGCCGGCGCACCGCCGCCGTTCGTGGAGATCTCGGCCAGGAGGCCGCCCACCGCGACCGTGTCTCCCTCGCCGGCATGGATCTTCACGACCGTGCCGGCGGCGGGCGAGGGCACCTCGGCGTCGACCTTGTCGGTCGAGATCTCGACCAGCGTCTCGTCGACCTCGACCGTGTCGCCTTCCTGCTTGCGCCACTCGAGCACGGTTCCCTCCGCGACGGAGTCCCCCATCGCGGGCATGACGACTTGAACGGTGCCGGCTCCAACGGCCATTCTCTTCACCTACTGTAACGCGTGCTCAGGGCGTGATTTAGGTCGTTTGGTCGGTACCCGCGACGCTCGGCGATTATGAACCCGACCGAGCCGGCGAACGGGCCCAGCCCGCCCAGCACGGCCACGGTCACCGCGAGCCAGAACGGGATGATCCGGGTGCGTGCGGCCCAGATACAGACGAGCGACATCCCGATCCACAGCAGCCCATGGGCCATGCCGAGCAGGAACGTCTCCGGTTCCGGCTTGCTCAGCACGAACGCGACGATCAGCAGCGACAGGTAGATCGTCGAGTGGATGAACGACACCACCCGCAGTCGCCGGAACGTGATCACGAGCTGAGCAACCTGGCCATCCGCCGGAGAGCCGGGTCGGCCTCGGACGGCCACTCGTCGATCTCGGCCGGCCACCAGGCGAACGCGTCGTGCTCGTGGTCGGGGGTGACCGCCGCCCCGGCCGCCAGCCAGGCCTGTCCCACGAGCAGCACCATCTCGTTCGGCAGCAGCACGAGCGCCTCGACCCGCATCCGCTCCGGCTCGACCGACCACTCCTCGCGCAGCTCTCGGGCGAGCGTCCGGGCCGGGTTCTCGTCGATCTCCACCGAGCCTCCGGCGCCGAGGGCCCAGCGTCCGGCCCACGAGGCGAGCCACGACGCGCGGCGCCCGGCAAGCCAGCGGCCATCCGCATCGCGCACCACACACAGCGCCGAGATGCTGCGCGCACCATCCTGCGGGTTGAGCCGCAGCGCCCAGCGCACCGGCTGGAGCTCGAGTGACAGCTCTAGCTCCCCCGCGTCGAAGTCGACCAGCCGGGCGGCCAACCCGTCGTGGCTCGGCGAGCCGCGCCGGCGCAGTGCGGCGAGCTCGAGATCGGCGGCGTGAGTCTCGCCACGGTCGGGCTCATACGGGTCCGAGCGCCATTCGACCCGGACCCGCTCGGGGTCCCATGGGCCCCGCGCGAGAATGCCGGCCGACACCGCCACGCAACACACGGTACCGGGAGGAGAGTGCTTTGAACGAGCGGCGCCTGAAGCATTGGGGGTGGGGATACGAGGACGAGCAGGTGGACCCCGAAGCGATCGCCCCGGCGATCGTCGAACGACTCGGCTTCGGCTGCCCCACACCGGAGCGGCCGGTCCCTCTCTCGCAGGTCTCGCTCCGGCCGCCGCGCCTGCGCGCGCCGGAGTCGCTGCCATGCACCACCGCGCCCTACGAGCGCGCGCTCCATGCCTACGGCCGCTCCTACCGGGACGTGGTGCGAGCGTTCCGGGGCCAGTTCGACCATCCCCCCGATGTGGTGGCGCGACCGCGGACCGAGGCCGAGGTTCAGGCGGTGCTCGACTGGGCCCTGTCCGAACGCGCCGCGGTGATTCCGTTCGGCGGTGGCACGAGCGTGGTCGGCGGTGTCGAGCCGATCGGCTGCGAGCGCGCGGTCACGATCGACCTGAAGGCGCTCGACCGCGTGCTCGAGGTCGACCCGGTGTCGCTCAGCGCGCGCATCCAGGCCGGCGCCACCGGCCCGGGGCTCGAGCGTCAGCTCGCCGAGCACGGGCTCACCCTGCGCCACTTCCCCCAGTCGTTTGAGTTCTCGACCCTGGGCGGGTGGATCGCCACCCGCGCCGGCGGTCACTTCGCCACGCTGTACACCCACATCGACGACCTGGTGGAGTCGGTGCGGGCGCTGACGCCGTCCGGCGCCTGGGAGTCGCGGCGGCTGCCCGGCTCGGGCGCCGGGATCTCGCCCGATCGCCTGCTGCTCGGCTCCGAGGGCACGCTCGGGCTGATCACCGAGTCGTGGGTCCGGGTGCGCCGGCGGCCGAGCCATCGCGCCTCGGCAACGGTCCGGTTCGCCGATTTCGCCACCGGGGCCCAGGCGGTGCGAGCGCTTTCGCAGTCGGGCCTATACCCCTCGAACTGCCGGCTGATCGATCCCCGGGAGGCGAAGGTGACCGGCGCGGGGGACGGGACCCATGCCCTGCTCCTGCTCGCCTTCGAGTCGGCCGAGCACGACGTTGAGCCGTGGCTGACGCTCGCGCTCGAATGCTGCGCCGATTTCGGGGGCGCGTCGGAGCGGCGCGGGGGCCAGTCCGGCGCGTGGCGCGAGGCGTTCCTCCGCGCGCCCTACCTGCGCGACACGCTCGTGGCGATCGGAGTGCTCTCGGAGACCTTCGAGACCGCGATCACCTGGGATCGGCTCGCCGATTTCCACGAGCGGGTGCTGGCGCGCACGTCGGCGGCTTTGGCGGAGGTGTGCGGCGCGGGCTCGGTGACATGCCGCTTCACGCACGTGTATCCCGACGGACCGGCCCCGTACTACACGGTGCTGGCGCCGGCGCGCCGGGGCTCCGAGCTCGAGCAGTGGGCGGAGATCAAGGCGGCGGCTTCGGAGGCGGTGCTCGCCTCGGGCGGGACGATCACCCACCACCACGCGGTCGGCCGCGACCATCGGCCGTGGTATGACCGTCAGCGGCCGGAGCCGTTCGCGCTGGCGCTGCGGGGCGCCAAGGCGGCCGTCGATCCGACGGGCGCGCTCAACCCGGGAGTGCTTCTGTGAGCGGCTGCTCGTAGACCCGGAAGCGCTTGGCGATCCGGCCGTTCATCGCCTCCATGGCCCGGTTCATCGAGTGGTTGGTCTCGAGGATCCAGCCCGTCTCCCCGTGGTCGCGGGGGGACCGCTCGGCGATCGCGAAGTGCTCGAGGTAGAGCAGCGCGGCCACGCCCGTGTGCTGGTACTCGGGGAGCACTCCGAGGAAGCCGACGCGAATGCGGTCGATGATCCGCCAGCGGTTGAGGAAGTACCACCAGCCGAGCGGGAGCAGGCGCCCGTTCATCTTCTTCAGGACCTGGTTGATATCGGGGATGGTGATCGCCACCGCCACGGTCCCCTGGTCGTTCTCGGCGACCATGAACCAGTCGCGATTGAACACCAGCTGGAGGTCCAGGGCGTAGGCGTCGAGGTCCTCCTTGGAGTAGGGGACGAAGCCCCAGTTGCGCGACCAGGCCGCGTTGTAGACCTTCGCGAACTCGTCCAGGTCCTTGCGCAGCGTGCGCCGCGACATCTTGCGCAGGCGGATCCCGTACTTGGTCTCGGCCCGCTCGGCGATGCGGGGCAGGGCGGGGTTCAGGTGGTTGCGGTCGGAGACGTCGATGTCCCACATGAGCAGGTCCATGGCCTTGGTCAGGCCGGCCTCCTCGCAGCGCTGCTGGTAGTACGGCGGATGCCACGGGTTGCGGATCAGCGGCTCGAGCTCGAAGCCCTCGACCAGGATCCCGCTCTCGTCGTTGATCTGGAAGTCCATCGGGCCGACCATCCGGTCGCAGCCGCGTTCGCGCAGCCAGCCCGCGGCCGCCGCGAGCAGCTCCCGCAGCACGTCGGGGTCGTCCTCGAACTCGAGGAACCCGAAATTTCCCCACCGGCTCTGATGGAACTCGTTGAACGCGTGGTCGATCTGGGCGGTGATCCGGCCGACCACGTGCCCGTCGCGCCGGGCCAGGAAGTACTGGGCCTCGCCGTGCTTGAAGTAGGCGTTGACCTTGCGGCTCAGGAACAGGTAGCGCTCGACCTTTAGCGGCGGGACCCACGGCGTCCCCGCGTGCAGGCCAAACGGCAGCTGGACGAACTCGCGCAGGTCGCGCAGGCCGCGTACGGGCGTGATCTGGATGGTGGTGGGCTGCGTGGTCACGGACACGGCGCGGAACCGTACCGAGGCGGGCACGCCGACGCCGCCCGGGTCAGGCGCCCGGCTCCGCCGGTGCCGGGATCGCCGGCCACGATCGAGTAGGTCATCGCGCGCGACTGTAACTTGCCGGCGATGACGCGCATCGCGGTGCTCGGTCCGGGTGGAGTGGGCGGCTTCCTCGCCGCCGCCCTGGCCCATGCCGGCGAGAACCCGGTTGTGGTCGCCCGGGACATGACCGCGCGCCACATCGATGCCTATGGAATCGAGGTAAGCAGCGTTCGACTGGGCGAGTTCACCGCGCGGCCCGCGGCCACGCCCCGGCTGACCGAGCCGGTGGATGTGCTGTTCGTGACCACGAAGGCGGGCGCCCTGGTCGGGGCGCTCGAGCGGATCGAGGCTCCGCCGGGCCTGGTGGTGCCGCTTCTGAACGGCGTCGAGCACATGACGACCCTCCGGGAGCGCTTTGGGTCCGTGGCCGCGGGGGTGATCAGGATCGAGGTCGACCGGCCGGAGCTGGGAAGGGTGCTCCAGACCAGCCCGGCGGTGCGGGTCGACCTTGCCAGCGGGGACCCGGCGCTGGCGGGCGCCCTCGAGCGCCTGGCCACGCTGCTCGAGGGCGCCGGGATCCCGGCGGTCGTGCGCGAGTCCGAGGCGGAGGTGCTGTGGACGAAGCTGGTTCGCCTGTGCGCTCTGGCCTGCACGACGAGCGCGGCGGACGCGCCGCTCGGCTACATCCGCACGGACCCCCGGTGGCGCACCGCGCTCGAAGGCGCGATCAACGAGGCCGCCGCGGTGGGCGTCGCCGAGGGCGCGGCGGTCGACCCGCTCGGGCCGCTCGGGGAGCTCGAGGACGCCCCGCCCGAGCTCGGCTCCTCGATGCAGCGCGACATCGCGGCGGGTCGCGTGCCCGAGCTCGACGCAATCGCCGGCGCCGTCCTGCGCGCGGGCGGGCGCCATGGATTGCGCTGCCCGACCATCACCTGGCTCGCCGGGCGGGTGGCCGAGCGGGCCGGGATCGCCGCGCCGGTCGTTACAGCGGAGGCCTGATCGGCGGCGCCGGGCCCGGCGCCGGCGCCACGACCTCCTCGCGCGCCACCGCGTCCACCACCTCTTCCTCCTCCTCGGTGGCGCCCTGGCCGTGCAGCCCGTCGCACAGGATCCGGAACTGGCCGGTCATTCCGCCGTCGGCCTGGAGCACGATCCCCGGCAGGAGCGCCTCGCCCTCCTCGAGGCCGAGGCGCTCGATGTCGAAGTACGACATCCCGATTCCCCAGGTGTTGTGGTCGGGGTTCTCCCGGTCGTGCGCGGCCACGCCCTGGGCCACGCGCTCCAGCAGAGCGGCGATCTTGGTGGTGGGAGGCATCGACTCTTCGTTAAGCGTACCCAGGCCGAGGCGTCATCCGCCACGCGCCGATCAGAGCCGGGCGATCAGCTCGGCGACGAGCCGCATCGCCACACGCAGCGGCGATGCAAGGGATGCCTCAACGGCCGCCGGCGGTGTCAGCGCTGAGCGCACCGGCGAGACGAGGGGATGGCCGGCGACAGAGGCGTTGCAAACGCCGAACTGCCGGCGGAGCTTCAGCGCGTGCAGATCGCCGGGCGCCACCACGTCCAGGCCATAGGCCGTGAACGAGCGGCTACCGCACGGGCCGGCCGCGACGAACTTGAGGCTGAAGAAAGCCCGCTGCCCGGGAGCGAGGGTCAGCTTCGGGGCGGGGACGCCCTTCGTGCGGTGGACGCCGTCCTTGATCGTCCCGCCGTGGCGGCCCATCAGCTGCACGGACGGGAAGCCTTGGAGCGAACACCTAGCTGTGCTGGTGTTCTGGAACGCCAGGCTCCAGACGCGGTGACCGGCGGCGGCTCGGCGACGCGCCACCGACAGCCGAAGCTGCGAGATCCGGCAGGTCCGAAGGGCTGGGGGCGGGGGCGACGAGCCGGCGAGGAACGTCGCGCCGACCGACCGGTCGGCGCTCATGACGAGGCTGCACGTCCCCGTGCCGGAGCACGCGCCAGTCCAGCCCGCGAATCGGCTCCCTGCTGCCGGTTCCGCGACCAGCGTCACCGTGCTGCCCCGCGCGTAGGTGACCGTGCAGCTACCCGGGCAGTCGATTCCACCGCCGAGGACGCGGCCCGGACCATTCGTCGCGACGATGAGCCGGACCCGCGCCGGGTTGAGATTGGACGTGAACGTGGCCGTGACCTGCTCGGCGGAGTCCATTTCGACGGCGCACGTACCGGTCCCGGTGCAGGCGCCGGTCCAGCCGGCGAAGCTCGACCCGCTGGCGGGCGTAGCCGTCAACGTCACGGTGGCGCCCTCTGGGTAGCTCGCCGAGCAGGCCCCGGGGCAGACGATCTGCGGCCCGGTCACCTTGCCCGACCCCGCGCCCGCGATCGAGACGCCCAGCGTCTCGGAGGGTGGCGCGGTAGTCGCTGTCGCCACCCCCCCGAGGCCGAGGCCGCCAGGCCCGGTCGCGAACGCCCGATACTGGTAGGCGGTGCCGGGGCTGAGGCCGGATATATCCTGAGAGAAGGCCTGGGAGCCCCCGCTGACCGGCGCCGAGTCGGTGCAGTTGGAAAGCTGGCCACCGGTCCGGCCCCAGCAGAAGTACGCGGTCGTCTGAGACTGTGACTCGGGATCG
This sequence comes from uncultured Solirubrobacterales bacterium, assembly GCA_963818675.1. GTDB lineage: Bacteria > Actinomycetota > Thermoleophilia > Solirubrobacterales > Solirubrobacteraceae > Palsa-465. The sequence goes on along the minus strand of CAWFTE010000002.1, from coordinate 1,816,491 downwards.
ATCGTCGCGTTCAGCGTCATCGATCCCGAGCCAATCTGGGTCGCTGCGTCAGTGGCCGCATCGGGCCGGCTCGGCCCCCCGAAGGCCCCAAGCCCGATCGGTGTTCCGACGCCGGTGGGGCCGTCGAGTCCGGGACCGGCTTGGCAGATCGTGAGACCGCTGCAGGTCGTTCCGTTCCAGGCGTTGTTGCCGGTGGTGATGTCGTGGAGCGCTGACACCGCGGCGCCCTGGGCCGCGTAGGGGGCGTAGCCGGCGCAGGAGGTGCCGCTGGGACACCCGCCGGGCGGGGCGACCGCAGGGTAGCCGCCGGCCAGCCCGTAGACGCCGGCGATCAGCGGCGCCGACAGACTGGTGCCGCCGCCGACCTGGAAGTTCTGCATGTTCGGGTCGAAGCTCTGGTAGATCTGAAAGCCGGTATCGGTATCGCCGTCCATCGCGACATCCGCGCTGGCGCGGTAGTTGAAGACGGTGAAGTGGGGACTCTTGCCTTTGACGCTGCGGCAGCCCTCGTCGGGATAGTTCGGGTCGCTGGCCTGCCATGCGGGCGCCGTATAGCTCTGGTTGCACGAGCTCCCGGATGCGCCGGTCTCGTTGTTCCAGACCGCCTCAGCTCCATAGGTGCCGTCCTGGTTGGCGCTCACCGTGGTCCCGCCGACCGAGACGACGTTCGGGTTCGTCTCGGGGTAGCCCGGATACCCGCTGATATAGCCCGTGTCGCCACTCGACGCGACGATCACGTGGCCCGGCTGGGCATAATCCGTGTAGTCCGGGTCGGTCGGAGCGGGCATCGTGAACCCGGGGCCGCCGTAGGCGTAGGAGTTGCTGATCACGGCCGCGCCGGCGTTGCCGGGACCCCCGTTGTGCGCCGCCCACGCGACTTCGGCAGCAAGGTGATCGAGTCCCTCGGCCGGCGTCGTCAGCCCGGTGAAGTTGGTCTCGACCAGCATCAGCCGGCAGTTCTCGCACGTGGCGTGAGCAGCTTGGAGATCGAGCGTTGTCTCCAACGCGTCCTGCCGATCGTCGCTGTTGGAGTTGTCGTACGTGGCGGGCGAGCTTCCGGGCGTGTACGGGATACCTGACCCGTCGTACTTGTAGAAGCATTGGGGGGTCGACGTTGAGGTGCAGTCCGGCAGCCCCGTCTTCTGGCTATAGGTGTTGAGATCCGCCTCGGCGGTGGGATCGTCGCCGGCCTCGATAACCGCAATCGTCGGCGGAGGCGAGGCTACGCTGTCATCCGGGAGCTGGTAGAAGAGATGGAGGGTGTCCGGGAAGAAATAGGACACGATGCCGGTGGCGGGACTCGTCCCGTTGGGACGCACCAGCAGGAGCATCTGGCAGGGCCCGTGCGGGCAGACCGGCTCGGCACGGAGCCCGAGGGAGCGCGGGGCGCCGAGGTGCAATGGCACAGGAGGAGGGCGGATCTCTGCACTTGCCGCGCGGGCGGCGGGCGCCGCCCCAAGCGTCGCGGCCACCAACGCGACGAACAGCCAACGCCGCTCAGCGCCAAGCCGGTACGTCTTCACCTTTCAAGCCCCCAATCGCATACGCCCGAGGCGATCCTACGCCTCGCGACCGCCCATTAGCTAGGGGCGAACCTCCCGGTTCTATGGGTCCGGCGCCGGGGCGCGCTTAGCCGCCGCGCTCGATCAGCTCGATCCGGTAGCCGTCGGGGTCGCGGACGAAGCAGATGCGGGGGGCGCCGTCGCGGACCGTGTAGGGCGGGCGCTCGGGCTCGATCCCCTGCTCCTTCAACCGGTTCAGGGTACCGTCGAGGTCGGGGGCGCTGATCGCGATGTGGCCGTAGCCAGTGCCGAGGTCGTAGGGCTCGGTCTGGCCGTGGTTGAACGTCAGCTCCAGGCGCGGCTCGTCGCCGTCGCCGGGCTGGTTCATGAAGATGTTGGTGGCCTCGTCGCGGATCGGCATCCGCCGGACCTCCTCGAAGCCGAGAGCCTCGTAGAAGGCCACCGAGCGCTCGATATCGGTGATCCGGTAACAGGTGTGGAGCAGGCTCACGGTGGCGAAGAGGATACGCTGGGAGCCGTGATCATCGAGCGCTCGATGCATGACCAGTGGCTGTCCAACACCTACGTGGTGGCGGACGAGATGGGCGGGCATGCGGTGATGATCGACGCCGGCGGGCCGGTGGAGCCGCTGCTCAGGTTCCTGGACCGGGGGCCGTTCGAGCTGACCCACGTGCTCCTGACCCATCACCACCACGACCACGTGGCCGAGCTCGATCAGGTGCTCGAGCGCCGGCCGGATACGCCGGTGCTGATCCACCAGGCCGAACGCGAGCTGGTCGCTCGCGCCACCGGCACGATGGAGCCGGGCACCGCGATCCACAGCGGCGCGCTCGAGATCGAGCCTCTGCACACCCCCGGGCACACCGGGGGGATGCTCTCGCTGCTCGTCAACGGGACCGACGTGTTCACCGGCGACACGCTGTTCAAGGGCTCGGTGGGCGGAGTCCGGGCCCCCGGCCACACCACCTACGCCGATCTGAAGTCCTCGATCATGGACACGCTGCTGGAGCTGCCGCCGGAGACGCGCATCCACCCCGGCCACACCGATCCCACCACGGTGGCTGAGGAGCTCGAGCGCAACGCGTTCGTGCGGATCTGGCGCGGGCTCGATCCAGAGGGCGAGGAGCCGTGCACCGCGCTGGGCGAGCCGGCCACGCTGATCCTGCTCGGCGCCGACTACGACGGCGGGCACAAGGCGTGGGTGCGCTGGCCTGACGGGTCGGATGACATCGTGCCCGGCTCCCAGGTCGCTCGCGGGTAGCTCGCAGCCCCGCCGCGGCTAGCATTCAGAAAAGTGGCGAAAGACAAGATCCCCACCTCGCGCGTGGGGCGGACCGCCAAGATCGGGGGGCTTGCAGCAGGACAGGCGATCCGGCAGGCCGGGACGCACGCGGCAAACGTGGCCCGCAGCAAGGAAGGCCGTGAGGCGGCGCTCGAGCGCCGGCACATCGACGCGGCCGAGCAGATCGTCGAGGCGCTGGGCAAGATGAAGGGTGCCGCGATGAAGGTCGGGCAGGTGATGTCGTTCCTCGACACCGGCCTGGTCCCGGAGGAGTACCGCGAGGAATTCCAGCGCAAGCTGGGCGCACTCCGGGACGCGGCGCCGACGGTCACCTTCAAGGACATGCGCAAGGTGATCGAGGAGGAGCTCGACGACCCCGTCAAGGAGGTGTTCGACGAGTTCGACGAGGAGCCGATCGCGGCGGCCTCGATCGGGCAGGTCTACCGCGCCCGGCTGACCGACGGGCGCGAAGTCGCGGTCAAGGTGCAGTACCCGGGCGTGGCCGCCGCGGTGCGCGCCGACATGCAGAACCTCGGGCTGATCCTGCGCCTGGTCAAGCGGATCGCCCCCGGCCTCGACCCGCAGGCGATCGGCCAGGAGATCCGCAACCGGGTCGAGGAGGAACTCGACTACGAGCTCGAGGCCCAGAACCAGCGCACGCTGGCGCGCATCCTCCGCGGGCACCCGTTCATCGTCGTGCCGGAGGTCGTGACCTCGCTCTCGCGCGAGCGGGTGATGGTGTCCGAGTACGTCGAGGGCCGGGGCTTCGAGGAGATCAAGGGCCTGCCCCAGGAGGACCGCGACCGGTTCGCGGAGATCCTGTTCCGGTTCTACTTCGGGTGCATGTACCGCCACCACCAGTTCTCGGGCGACCCCCACCCCGGCAACTCGATGCTGCTGGACGATGGCCGGGTCGCGTTCTTCGACTTCGGGCTGTTCAAGCGGATGCCGCCGCGCGCTGTGGAGCTGGAGCTCGAGGTGGTCCGGGCGATCATCGAGGGCGACAAGGACACGATCATGCGGCTGGGCTCGGAGAGCGGCTTCTTCCCCGATCCCGAGCGCTTCGACCCCGACCGGGTGCTCGAGCACTTCCGCGCCGCGACCGCCTGGTACACGAACGACGACTACATCGAGCTCACGCCCGACTACGCCACCCAGGTCATGATCGACATGAGCGACCCGCGCTCGGAGTACTTCGGGCAGCTCCGCCACGAGTCCGCGCCCCCCGACCACATCTTCGGCCGGCGCATGGAGGTGCTGACACTGGCCGTGGTCTCCCAGCTCCATGCGCGCGGCAACTTCCACCGGATCGTCCGGGAGTGGGTCTACGACGACCCGCCGGCGACCGAGCTCGGCGAGCAAGAGTTGGAGTTCTATTCGCGCGCCGCGGCGTAGGTGAGCGAGCTCGCCGCCCAGCTAGAGCGCCGGCGCACCGAGGCGGCGGACCGCTGGGATCTGAACGAGGAGATCGTGCTGGTCGGGGCGGGCGAGGCGATCCCGGTCCCCGGCCGGGGCGATGTCACCTACCCCTTCCGCGCGCACTCCGAGTACCTTTACCTCACCGACCGCGAGCGGCCGGGGGGCGTGCTGGCGTTCGACCCGCAGGAGGGCTGGGTCGACTTCGTCGTCCCGGTCACGCGTGAGGAGCTGCTGTGGGAGGGGGGCGGGACGGCAGGACGGGAGGGCGTTCCGGTGGCCGAGCTCGAGCGCTGGCTCGGCCGGCGGGGCGGCCGGCCGGCGGCGTGGCTGGGCGTGCCGGGGCGCGGGGCGGTCCTCGACGCGGGGCTCAGGACGGGCGGGGCGGCGCCCGACACGGAGCTCACCCCCCGGCTGCGCTCGGAGCTGAACCACGTCCGGCGCCAGAAGGACCCGGTCGAGCTCGCGCGCATGCGCGACGCCGAGCAGGCCACGCGCGACGCTTTCGCGGCGATCGTGCCGCTGCTCGAGCCCGGGGTGACCGAGCGGGCCGTCCAGATCGAGCTCGAGGCCGAGTTCCTGCGCGGCGGCGCCGACCGCCCGGCGTACGACACGATCGTGGGCGGCGGGCCAAACTCGGCGGTGCTCCACTTCGCGCCGAGCGGGAGGCCGTTCGGCGCCGGCGAGCCGGTCCTGATCGACGCCGGCGCTGAGTGCCGGGGCTATGCCAGCGACGTCACCCGCACCTATCCCGCCGGGGAACGCTTCAGCCCCGAGCAGGCCGAGCTCCACGCGGTCGTGCACCGGGCGAACCAGACGGCGATCGAGCAGTGCGTGCCCGGCACCGAGTTCACCGAAGTGCACCTGGCCGCAGCCCGCGCGATCGGCGCGGGGCTGGTCGGCTTCGGCCTGCTTAAGGGCGGGGTCGACTCGCTCGTAGAGTCCGGGGCGGTGGCGCTGTTCTTCCCCCACGGGGTCGGGCACATGGTCGGCCTCGGCGTGCGCGACGCGTCGGAGATCCTCCCGGGGCGCCGGCCCGACCCCACCGTGTTCCCCGGCCTGCGAATCGACCTGCCGCTGATGGCCGGGCACGTCGTCACGGTCGAGCCGGGCATTTACTTCGTCCCGGCGCTCCTGGGCGACGCGGAAATCCGATCGCGCCACCGCGACGCCGTGGACTGGGACCTCGTGGACCGGATGCTCGCCTTCGGCGGGATCCGGATCGAGCACAACGTGCTGGTGACCGACGAGGGGCCGGCTGTGCTGACGGCGGACATCCCCGTGGTGGGGTGAGCGGCGGCTGACGTGGTGGGGTGAGCGGCGACGAGCGAGGCCTTCGCGAAGTCGCGGGCCGCGACGCCGTTTTCGGTCAGGCTGGGAGCGCGTGCAGCACGTACGCGTCCAGCATGTCTTCCTTGCCCTTCACCTGCAGCCCGGCCATCGCCTCGACCACCGCGCCGTCCGGAAGCCGGCGATAGGTCTCGGCACCGATCAGCACTCCGCCGACCGGCGCGCTGCTCTCCAGCCGCGAGCCGGTGTTGACGGTGTCGCCGACGAGTGAGTAGGCGACGTGCCCGTAGCCGCCGAGCTCGCACAGCACCGCCTCGCCGGTGTTGACCCCGACGCGCAGGCGCGGCCAGCCCGGATTCTCGGCGCTCAGCCGGCCGAGCGCTCGCTGCAGCTCCAGGCCTGCGGCGGCGGCGCGCACGGCGTGATCCGGTTGATCGCCGCGGCTGTTGAACGTGGCCATCATGCCGTCGCCGATGAACTTCTCCACCTCGCCGCGGAACTGGCGGGTTATGAGCGGAGCGGCAGCCTCGTAGTAGGTGCTGAGAAGGTCCGCCACCGCGCCGGGCTCGGAGCGCTCCGAGAAGCTGGTGAACCCGGCCAGATCACTGAACAGGACGCTCACGTCCTGGCTCTTCTGCCGGGTCGTCGGCAGGTAGAGGTGGCGGAAGCGCTCATCGCGCCACTCCCGCCGGGCCGCCAGCCCGACGATCAGATACGCGAGGACGATCAGCCCGTGCCACTCCCACCAGCTGGCATGCCAGCTGCGCTCGCCGGTCACCGCAACGCCGACCATCGCCTCGGCGAGCAGGATGAAACAGGCGATGATGCTCGCCGGGAGCAGGCTCATCCGACCCAGGAAGCTCTGCCAGTAGCGGCCTGCGGCGAGCCCGTAGAGGATCGCGCCGGCTGCGGCCATCCAGCTCAGAAGGCTGCCGGTGCCGCCCTCGCTGCTGGCGTTGGTCAGCGGGGGCAGGCGCGCGATCGTCCAAACAGCCCACAGCCCGATCGCCGCCCACACCATCCACCGCAGCTGCGAACGGCGTCGCATCACCAGCGGCGGGAGCCATGGACGGGCGTCGACGAAAGCCGAGGCGAACGCGAACACCCCGGCGAACAGCATGCCGGCGGAGATCGCGATGACGAACCCCGAGCGCTCGGTGGCGAAGAGGATCCCGGGCGTGCCGAGCGCGTGCAGGGCCAGGAACCCGCCGGTGGCCATGAACGCCAGCGACATCAAGAGCACCCGCGCATCGCCACGCCTCGTGGCCGCCTCGCCCGTTGTGTAGGCCAGGAAGCTGACAACGGCGCCGACGGTCAGGAACACGATGAAGTGGACCTTGTGGTTATCGAAGCTCGGATCCAGCTGCGAGCGCATGAGCAGCGATACGAGCCCGATCATCGGAAGCGAGCCCGCGAGGACCCAGGCGAACCCGATTCCGTACTTGCGCAGCCCGGCGCGCTCCATCGACGGCGCCTCGGCCCCCGGCACCTCGCCAACCACAACGGCCTGAGCCCCGATCGGCTCAGAAGCCTCGTGCGTACCCACGGCTACCCCCTGTCGAATCTGCTCCAGATCCCGGTGCGATCATAGCGCCGTTTGCGCCGGCCAAACGCGCGCAGGAGGAAAAAGGCCGCCAGAGTTACCGCCGCAACCGCGCCCATGCCGACCAGCCCGAAGCTCCGATCGGTTCCTCCGCCAGGCCAGACCGCACGCCCCGCGCCACCGCGGTCGCCCGCCGTACCCCCGGCCGGGCCGGACCGGGTCAGCGGCACGTGCGCGGCGGAAGCCAGCGCGCTCACGGCCGCTTCGGCCGCACCCGCGAGATGCCGTCCTCCCGCACCGACTCGGATCCGGTCGAGCACGCGGTAGGAAGGCGCGGCGGAGTGCGCCGGCCACTCGAATCCCAAGCCACCGGGCATCACCACGAGGACGCGCACGCTGTCGCCGGCGGAGAGCTCGGCCGCGAGGAAGCGCGCGTAAGAGCGCGGCCGGTTCCACAGCCCGGTGACCGCCCCGAGGTCTGTCGGGCTGGGGATGATCGCCACTCCGATCGGCATCCCGCCCCGCGCCGCCGCGGCGATCAGCGCGCTCAGCCGCGCCTGCTCAGACGCCGAGAAATTGGCGTCCGCCGGCAGGAACAACGGTTGCGAGGTCAGGACGTCGCTCGCCGGATCGCCGTCCGCGCGAACGTTGGCCGGATCCGCGAGACCCCCGAGCAGCCCGAGACTCGACGCGGCGAGGATGACCGCCACGCAGCGTCGCGGAAGCCGCCCCAACTAGACCCTCTGGATCTGGACCAGGCTGGTGGTTCCGGGGCGGCCGCTCGGCAGTCCGGCGGTGATCCCGATCCGGGAGCCCGACTTCACCCAGCCGAGCTCCACGACGCGCCGGGCGGCGTCGGCGATCAGGGCCTCGGTCACCTCGTGCCGGCGCATCGACGAGGCCTGCACGCCCCACATCAGCGAGCACCGGCGCACGGTCTCCTTGCCCGGGGACAGGGCGTAGATCGGGACCTGGGGCCGGTGCGCGGAGAGCAGCCGGGCCGAGCGCCCGGACAGGGTGGGCACCACGAGGGCGGCCAGGTGCAGCTCGCGGGCGGCGGCGCAGGCGCTGTAGGCGACGGTGTATGCGGGATCGCGGGCGTCGCGGCGGACGCGGTCCTCGTTCCACTGGCGGTAGGGCAGCGAGTGCTCGGTGCGCTCGGCCACCGCCGCCATCATCTCGACCGCGCCCACCGGGTACTGGCCGATCGCGGTCTCCTGGGAGAGCATCACCGCGTCGGTGCCGTCGAGGATCGCATTGGCCACGTCGGCCACCTCGGCGCGGGTGGGGCGCGAGGAATTGACCATCGAGTCGAGCATCTGGGTGGCGGTGATCGAGGGACGGGCCAGGCGGCCGGCGATGCGCAGCAGGTGCTTCTGCGCCATCGGGACCTCCTCGATCGGCAGCTCGATGCCGAGATCGCCCCGGGCCACCATCACGCAGTCCGCGGCTCGGATGATCTCCTCGGCCGCGGCGACCGCCTGGGGCTTCTCGACCTTGGCGATCAGGGGCAGCCGGGTGTGTGCGCGCACGCTGGACACGTCCTCGGCCGTGCGCACGAACGACAGCGCGACCAGGTCGACGCCGATCGACTCGCCGAACTTGAGCATGTCGAGGTCCTCCTCGGGGACCGCCGGCAGGCCGCGCGTCGAGCCCGGGATGTTGAGCCCCTGGCGCGAGGCCACCGTGCCCCCGATCTCCACCTGCGTCTCGATCTCACCGTCGCCCTCGCGCACGGTCTTGACCCGCAGGCGGATCGCGCCGTCGGCCAGGTAGATCACGTCATCGGGATCGACGGCCCCGGCCAGGCCGCTCCAGGTGACCGACATGACCTCGCCGTTGCCGGGGGGCGAGCCCCCGTCGCAGGTGAGCACCAGCTTCTCGCCCGGCTTGAGCTCGGCGATGTCGTTCTCCAGCGCGCCGATCCGGATCTTCGGTCCCGGCAGGTCCTGGAGGATCGCCACCTGGCGCCCGGCGGCGGAAGCGGCGGCGCGCACCCGGCGGGCGTTCTCAGCGTGCAGGTCGCGGTCGCCGTGGGAGAAGTTCAGGCGGGCAACATCCATCCCTGCCGCGACCATTCTGGTCAACGTCTCCTGGTCGCGGGAGGCGGGCCCGATGGTGGCGACGATCTTGGTGCGGCGCATGTCTCTAGTGCACGCTACAACGCCGCGGTTAACACACCGTGATCGGCTCGCCATCGGCGGTGAGACGGCCACCGTGGCGCAGGTCGCAAATCAGATCCCAGTGAAGCGTGGAGACGTTGGTGCCGCCGGTCTCCGGGTACGAGCGCCCGAGAGCCAGGTGGACCGTCCCGGCCATCTTCTCATCGAACAGGATCGAGCCGGTGGGGCGGTCGATGCCGGCGTTGGTGCCGACCCCGAGCTCGCCCAGGTAGCGCGCGCCGGAGTCGGTGGCGAGCGCAGCCTGGAGGTAGGCATCGCCGCGCTCAGCCCACGCGGCCACCACCTCGCCGTGCGCGAAGGTCAGCTCGACCCCTTCGACCAGCACCCCGCGCGGGCTCGAGGGGATCGTGAAGCGGATGTGCCCGTGCGCCGATCGCTCGAGCGGCCCGGTGAACACCTCGCCGCTCGGCATGTTGCGCCGGCCGTCCGAGTTGATCCAGCGCCGTCCGTCCACGCGCAGGCGCAGGTCGGTTCCCTCGGCCTCGATCCTAATCTCGTGCGCGCTCGACAGGCGCTCGACGAGGGCGGCCTGCCGCTCGCTGAGCTCACCCCAGGCGCGCACCGGGTCCGGACGGTCCAGGAACAGCGCGCCAGCGGCGAACGCGGCGTATTCGCGCTCGCTCATGCCGGCCTGCTGGGCAAGGGCAGGGGTAGGCCACAGCGTTCCGCACCACCGGCGGGCCAGCCGGGCCTCCTGGATCGGGGACCGCGCTCGGCTGGCCCGCGCGATCAGGGCCGGGTCGATCCCGGCCAGGGCGCGCGTGTTGGCGGGCGCGTCGATCCGCAGCACCGCGTCGACCGCCTCGACCTCGGCGAGCTCGAGCGGGGCGTATCCGTCGAGCTGGGCCGGGCCGGCGTGGCGGTAGAACTCCTCCTGGAGCGAGGCCGGGGAAAGGCGCAGGAGCGGCCAGGCCCCGCGCTCGAGCAGCGCGCGATGGAGGGCCAGCGCCGGCGCCTGCGCCAGCGTGGTCGTGCTGAGGAGAACCTGCTGGCCGGCGCGCGCCTCAAGGCACCAGTCGCACAGCAGCGCCGCGAAGGCGCCGGGGTCGGGCGTGGTCACGGCGCCTGGAGCTCCGGGAAGTGCTCGCGCACGTGCTCGCGCAGAGCATCGCGGACGAACTGGCGCTCAACGTTCGAGGCCATGCGGTAGCGGCCGAGCAGCTCCTTCTGGCGCGTGAGGGCAAGCCCCGCGATCGTCCACGACACGGCCAGGCGCTCGAACAGGTACTCCGTGGCGCGCTGCCACGCGTCCTCGCGCTCGAGACCGCCGGCCAGGATCTCGGCGTACTGGCGCCGGGAGCCCGGGGTGAGCGAGCCGCGCAGGGTCAGTACGTTGCCCTCGCCGTCGCGGTACTCGGCGCTCGGGGCTTTCGGGACGGGACCGGCGGGGGACTGGCGCTGCTGGCGGCGGCGGCGGGCCACGTCGCTCGTCACGCGGCGGCGGCGCGCTCGAGCTGGCCCACCACGTCGCCGGTCACCGGATCCGCATGCCCCGCCCACACCGCCGAGGGCCCCAGCGCGGCCAGCTTGCGGATCGAGGCCCGGGCGACGCCGCTGTCCTCGTTGAACGCGGAGTGGGGCAGTTGCGCCGGGACCTTGCGCCCGGTCAGCGCGTCAACTGTGTAGACGCAGTCCGAGCACAGGACGAGGCGGTCCGATTCCCTGAACAGCCCGATCAGGCCGGGCGCGTGGCCCGGCAGGTCGATCACGGTGAAGCCGGCGATGTGGTCGCCTTCGTGGACGGTGGTGGCGATCTTCACGGGGCCCCCATCCCAGTGGGGCAGGAGCCGGCGATACACCGGGCGGGCGTACGCCGGGAGCTTGTCCAGGTCGTAGTAGGTGCGAAACGAGGCCGGCGACTCGGCCGCCTCGAGCTCGGCCTCGTGGCAGTACACGGGGACGCCCAAGGCCGCCGCGACACCGCGATGGTCAGCGTCGGCGTGGCCGAGCACGAGGTGGTCGATCCCGCCCAGGCGCGCGCCCGCCGCCGCCACCGCGTCGGTCATGTCGGCGCTCCCGGCGTCGAACACGGTGATGCGGCCTTCGTCGGCCAGCAGGTACACGTTCATGCGCTTGGGCACTCCGCCCTGGACCAGCCACACGCCGTCGGCGATCCGCTCGGTCGTGGCGCCGTACACCCGGTTGCGAAGCCGAGTGCGAACGTTCGCGGCCCTGGTCAGGCGGGTCTCGGCCTTGGAGCCCGCCGGAGGCAGCATCCCGAGCTGACGCGCAATCTCGGCGCTGTTCATGTACGCGTCGTTGTGCTCGATCAGATCGCCGTGGGCGGTGATCACGTCGCAGCCTTCGATCTCGATCCGAGCCCCGTTGGGCTCGAAGTCCTGAAACGTGCCGGGGCCGGCGAACGTCCCGCGCCCGCGCCAGCGCACCGCGGTGCGGGCGTGCGAGGTGGTGAGCTCGAGGATCTCGATCGAGAAGTCCGGGAAGGCGCCGAACAGGCCCTGGAAGTACGTCCTGACGCCGTCGGGGGCGATCAGCTCCTGCTCGCCGACCAGCCGATCGACCGCGCCCGGCTGCCAGCACGCCGCCGCGGTGTCCAGGTCGTGGGCGTCCAGCGCCGCGAAGTACCGCCTGGCGACCTCGGAGGTGGGCATCGGAGGGCCGCAGTCTACGCGCGGCGAATATCGTGCGGGCGCATGACCGCGCGACGCGAGCTGGGCCGGGGCGAGCGCGTCCTCCCCGGGCTCTGGCGCCTGCGGCTCCCGTTGCCCTTCCCCGGGGTCCCTCACTGCAACGCGTGGGCGATCGCGGCGGGATCGGGAGTGGTGCTGGTCGACACGGGGATGCACGAGCCCGGCTCGATGGCCCAGCTCGAGCGGGCGATGGAGCAGGTCAACCTGCGCGTCGAGCACATACGGCTCGTGGTGGTCACCCACGCCCACACCGACCACTGGGGCCAGGCGGCGCCGGTCTGTGACCGGGCGGGCTGCGAGCTGTGGATGCACCCGAACTACGAGCACGGAGCGGCGCCGGCGTCAGATCCGGGGCTCGCCCTGGAGCGCCGGCTCGAGATCGGACGCCAGAGCGGCGTCCCCGAACGCGTGCTTCAGCGCTACGCATCCGAGCGCGGGCCGGTGCCAAGCGGGATCGCCCGGGTGATGGCGCCGGACCGCGAGCTGGTCGACGGGGTGACCGTGGAGACGGATCTGGGCGCGTGGCGGGTGTACGAGACGCCGGGCCATGCGCCCTCGCACGTGTGCCTGTACCAGCCCGAGCAGCGCCTCTTGATCTCGGGCGACCACGTGCTGGGCCGGATCTCGCTGTACTACGACTTCGGCTGGACGCCCGACCCGGTGGGCGAGTTCCTGGCCTCCCTGGACGTAGTCGGCCAGCTCGACTCGCGGCTTGGGCTCTCGGGCCACGGCAAGCCGTTCGTGGACGTCCCTGGGCACATCTCCGGCGCGCGTGATCTGGTGCGCGCGCGGCTCGAGGCGGCGCGGGAGGCGGTCGCCGGCGCGCCGTCCAATGCGGTCGAGATCGCGCCCCGGGTCCACGACGGGCAGCCACTCAGCGAGTCCAACGCGCCGTGGCTGCTCGCCGAGACGCTGTGCTACCTGCACCACCTGGAGCGGGAGGGTGTGGTGCGGCGCGAGGAGGGCGAGCGCTGGGCGGCGGCATGATCCCCGAGCCGCTCCCCCGCGTGAAGGTCCTCGCGAACGTTGACACAACCTTGTCAAGGTTGCTAGGCTCCCGCCACCATGCGCATCGATCAGATCCTCGCCGGCAGCGACGAACCCATCTTCTCGTTCGAGTTCTTTCCGCCCAAAACCGAGGAGGGAGAGCGCAACCTGCGGGCAGCGCTCGAGGCGCTGCGGCCGCTCGAGCCGGATTTCGCCTCGGTGACCTACGGCGCCGGCGGGTCCACGCGGGGCCGCACGCTCGAGGTGACCAAGTGGCTCAAGAGCGAGCTGGGGATCGAGGCGATGGCGCACTTGAGCTGCGTCGGCGCCACTCGCGACGAGCTGTGCGTGATCCTCGACGGGATCGCCGAAGCCGGGATCGAGAACGTGCTCGCGCTCCGTGGGGACCCGCCGCGGGGGGAGACCGAGTGGCAGCCGCACCCGGGCGGGCTCAGCTACTCGACCGAGCTGGCGGAGCTGATCTGCTCGCGCTACCCGTGCGCCGTCGGCGCGGCCTGCTTCCCCGAGGTGCATCCCGAGGCGCCCGACATGGCGAGCGATCTGCACTTCCTGCGCCGCAAGGTGGACAGCGGCGCCTCGTTCCTGATCACCCAGCTGTTCTTCGACAACGAGCTTTACTTCCGCTTCGTCGAGGAGGCGCGGGCGGCGGGGATCGAGGTCCCGATCATCCCCGGCATCATGCCGATCACCAACCTGAGCCAGATCAAGACGATCACCGGCATGTGCGGGGCGACCATCCCCGAGGCGCTCCTCGAGCAGCTCGAGTTGCGCGCCGAGGACCCGGCGGCGGTGGCCGAGCTCGGGGTGTCGTTCGCCACCCTGCAGTGCGCGGAGCTGCTGGCCCGCGGCGCGCCCGGAATCCACTTCTACACGCTCAACCGCTCGCCGGCCACGCGGGCGATCCTGTCCTCGCTGCGCCTGCTGCGGCCCTGGGTCCGGCGGGAAGTCGTCAGGGTCGGGGACTGACGCGCGGGGCCACTGATCGCGCTCCCCGGGTCACGCCGGCGGGATGACCTCGAGCCCTTGGGCGACCATCGGCCGCCCGTCGAGCTCGTAGCGGATGTCGATCTCGTCGTTTCGCTTGTAGGTCCCGATTCCCCAGAACCCCACGAACCAGGCCCAGAAGCCGAGCTTCTGCTTGACCAGCTCGCGCTCGAACAGCAGCTCGCCGGCGGAGATCCGGTAGTCGCTCCCGAGCTCCTGGCGCACCCCGTTCACGTACACCTCGAACGGGGAGCGGACGCCCGGCGGGAGCTTCACGCGCCAGTACCTCATCCGCGGACTGAGTCTCCCACGTCTCCGCGGACCAGCGACAGGACCGCGCAGTCCACGCGGACTCCCCGCTCGCGTCGGTAGCCGCGCAGAACGCCCTCGAACTGGAACCCGGCGGCCTGGGCCGATCGCAGCAGCGCGGCGTTGCCGGGATCGGCCAGGAGCTGCACGCGCCCGAGCCCGCAGGTCGCCAGAAGCCAGCCGGCGGCCAGGCGCAGCGCGTGCCGTCCGAGGCCGCGGCCGCGGGCCTGGGGAGCGAGCCAGATCCCGAGCTCGGCCCAGGCGTGGTCCCACTGCACCGTATGGACGATCACCTGGCCCAGGCAGAGGTCCGAGCCGGGTTCCACGATCGTCAGCGTGGCGCTGGTGCCGGCGGCGCGCTCGGCCAGGGAGGTCTCGGCCTGCCGCCCCAGCTCGGCCCCGCTGGGCGCTCTGGCCAGGCCCCGCCGGAGGTGCAGCTCCGGGTCGTCGTCGTGGGCGATCAGAACCTCGGGGATGTCGCGCTCGGCCGCGTCGCGCAGGACGACCACGTCGTCTCGCAGGGGCGTGTCGAGGAGCGGGAGGGGCGGCATCGTCGGAAGCTGACCGTACCCTCTCGCGGCGTGGAGCCGATCGAGTACAGCGTCCGGCGCTCGGCGCGCGCCAAGCGCGTGCGGGTCACGGTCGACGCGGCGCGCGGAGTCGAGGTGGTGCTCCCCCGGCGGGCCGCGCAGCGCGAGGCGGCTCTGGCCGTGCGCGAGCTACGGCCGTGGATAGAGCGGCGGATGGCCGAGGCGGCGCGGGCGCGCGCGGCGGTGGCGGCGCGGCGGGGGACCGTGCCGTACCTGGGCTCGGCGCTGACGCTCGTCGCCGAGCCGGGGCGCGAGCGCGTGCGCCGGCGCGGGTCGGAGCTGCTCGTGCCCGCCGCAGACGGGCCGGCGCGGATGGAGGCGCTCGAGCGGTGGTACCGGCGGGCGGCACGGGAAGAGGTCACGGTGCGTCTGGACGCGGCATGCGCGGCGGCCCGCACTTCGTACGGGAGCCTCAGTATCCGAGGGCAGAAGACGCGGTGGGCGAGCTGCTCGCGATCCGGCGCGATGAGCTTCAACTGGCGGCTGCTGCTGGCCCCCGAGCGGGTGCTCGACTATGTCGTCTGGCACGAGGTCTGTCACCTCCAGGTGATGGATCACTCGCCGCGCTTCTGGGCGCTCGTCGCGCGCTACTGCCCGGGCTATCGCGAACCCCGGCGCTGGCTGCGCCAGCACGGCGCGACGCTAGTCCTGTAGCTCCCGGCGCAGGGCCTCGGCCGCGCTCTCCCCCCGGCGCGGCTCGATGCGCCGCCGCCGGACCCGCCCGAGGAACGCCTCGGTGGAGCCGTCGCCGTGAATGTCGAGGCCGGCGCGAACCGACGGGAGCATCCGCTCGGGGCCCGCCAGCTCGATCCGGGAGGCCACGAGCTCCTCCGGGTCGAAGCGCTTGTACTTGAGATCGACTCCCGGACGCGAGCCCGCGCGCGTGAGTTGGCGCGCGCGGGCCTCAAGGGCGTCCAGCGCCTGATCGCGGTCGGCGTAGGTGGCGCGCTCGACCCTTGGGCCGGCGCGGACCGTGACCGTCCAGCGGCTCAGCGCTGATCGATCTTGACGTAATCGCGATCGCGCTCGCCCAGGTAGACCTGGCGCGGGCGCGCGATCTTCTGCTCCTTGTCGTTGACCATCTCCAGCCACTGGGCGATCCAGCCGCTGGTGCGGCCGATCGCGAACAGGACCGGGAACATCTCGTGCGGCATCCCCAGGGCCTCGTAGATCAGGCCCGAGTAGAAGTCGACGTTCGGGTAGAGCTTGCGGTCGTGGAAGTACTCGTCGTCGAGGGCGATCTTCTCGAGCTCGAGCGCGATGTCGAGCAGCGGGTTCGTCCCCGTCACCTCGAGCGTCTCGTCGACCGCCTTCTTGATGATCTTGGCCCGCGGGTCGTAGTTCTTGTAGACCCGATGGCCGAAGCCCATCAGCTTCTCCTTGCCGTCCTTCACCCCCTTGATGAAGTCGGGGATGTTCTCCTTGGTCTCGATCCGGCGGAGCATCCGCAACGCGGCCTCGTTGGCACCGCCGTGGAGCGGCCCGTAGAGAGCCGCGACGCCGGCCGCGACCGCCGAATATGGATCGACCTGGGTGGAGCCCACGCTGCGCACGGCGCTGGCCGAGGCATTCTGCTCGTGGTCGGCATGGAGGATGAACAGGACATCGAGCGCGTGCTCGAGCCGCGGGTCGGGCTCGTAGCGGATCTCGGTCATCTTGTAGAGCATCGAGAGGAAATTGCCGGCGTAGGAGAGCTCGTTGTCCGGATACACGTACGGCTTGCCCTGGTTGTGGCGGAACGCGAACGCGGCCAGCGTGGGCATCTTGGCTAGCAGCCGGATGATCTGGATGTAGCGGGTGTCCTCCTCCTTGATGTCGGTCGCCTCGGGATAGAACGTCGAGAGCGCGCCGACCGACGCCAGCAGCATCCCCATCGGGTGAGCGTCGTAGCGGAACCCGTGCATGAAGTCCTTGATGTTCTCGTGCACGAAGGTGTGGATCGTGACCTGGTGGACCCACTCCTCGAGCTGCTTCTTGTCGGGCAGCTCGCCGTTGATGAGCAGGTAGGCCACCTCTAGGTAGCTCGAGTTCTCGGCCAGCTGCTCGATGGGGTAGCCCCGGTACTGGAGGACCCCCTTCTCGCCGTCGATGAACGTGATCTCCGAGCTGGTCGAGGCGGTGTTGAGGTAGGCCGGGTCGTAGGACATCAGGCCGAAGTCGTCCTCGTCGACCTTGATCTCGCGCAGCTCCATGGCCCGGATCGTCCCGTGCTCGATCGGGATCTCGTACTCCTTGCCGGTGCGGTTGTCGACGACGCTGAGCGTCTCGTTCGACGTCTCGGCGCTGGCGCCATCCTTTTGCTGAGTTTCTGTCGTCATTCCTCTCCTGTCTGCGGGGGCGCGGGGTTGGCCGGGGGCGGTTGGCCGGGGGGCGGCGCCGGCCAGAAGTCTCTGACTCGGACTGTAATACCCGGAAGGTGCGGGCTAGACGCCGCGACGCGAAGGCGGCGTTCGAGGGATTACGGCGGACCCGGACCAGCTACGGCTTGATGAACGCGCTGGTGATGACCGCCATCGCGATGGCCGCCGCGGCCAGCACGAAGCTCACGCCCATCACCGCGCGAGCGCCGCGCTCGTTGCCGGGGAAAGTCGGCCGGTTCAGCCCGACCGCGGCCAGCACCACGGCCCACACGACGAGCGCGCCGCCCGCGATGTAGAACGGGACCTTGGAGGGCTCGCCGGCGGCGATCAGCAGGTGGATCACGGGCGCGAGACTACCCGATGGCGGCCTTCGTAGCGGCTCTCGGTGGCCGCGAGCTGGCCCTGGTAGTGGCTGCCCAGCTCGGGGCTGCCGTAGGGCCGGCGGGCCGGCCGATCCAGGGCCATGAACGACAGCTGGGCGATGAGCAGCCCCGGGTAGAGCTTGATCGGGATCCGGGTCAGGTTGTTCAGCTCCAGGGTCAGCGTCCCTTTCCAGCCCGGGTCGCAGAAGCCGGCCGTGGCATGGACGATCAAGCCGAGGCGACCGATGCTCGACTTGCCCTCGATCCGGGCCACGATGTCGTCGGGCAGCTCGACCCACTCGAGCGTGCGGCCGAGGCAGAACTCCCCGGGGTGGATCACGAACGGGTCGCTCACGACCTCCTCGGTCAGGCCGGCGGGCGGGTCGCGCAGGTCGATCGCGGACGTGCGGTGGTTGTGGAAGACCCGGAAGGAGTCGCCCAGGCGCAGGTCGACGCTCGCCGGCTGGACCAGGCTCGGGTCCCACGGCTCGATCCGGATGCGGCCCTGCTCGACGAGCTCGATGATCGTGGCGTCGGAGAGAACGGAGCCGCTGGTCATGGCCGGGAGTCTGCCAGCGGTCGCGGACCTGTGGCTAATGGTCGAGCGTGCGGGCGCGGGCGCGGGTGGTGCGCACGCGGGCCGGCGGTGGGGGCGCCGGGTCGCCGTGGGGGCCGCGGCGCGGCCGGCGCGGGAACGGCTTGGGCGGATGCGGACGCTCGTGGCGCTTGACGCCGCCGTCGTCGTCCTTGCCCGAGGCGTCCTCAGGCTCCTGCTTGATCGCCCACCACACGATGTAGATCAGCCCGGCGAGCGGGAGCTTGAGCGCCAACATCAACCACAGAAATCCCCAGGTCAAACCGAGTCGATCCTACCTCGTATCGCGAGAGCTGTCACGGCCGGCTGTCCCTCGGCTGACTGCGGCCGCGACGGGATCAGGCCGCGACGGGGCGGAGCAGGTCGGAGCGGCGGCGGGCGCGAGCGCCAAACCGCATGAGGATCTGGGTGCCGCCTCCGCTGCGCTTGCCCATCGCGAAGTAGTCGGTCATGCACGCGATCAGGGCCAGGCCCATACCCAGGCCGCCGCTGGCGCTGACGGCGCGCAGGCCGCGACCCTCATCGGCGATCGTGACCGACAGCTCGCTTCCGCTGCGGGCGGCGCTGACGTGCACCGACCCGGACTCGCCGCCGTACGCGTGCAGGACCGCGTTGGTCAGGGCTTCCGAGACGGCCAAGCGGACCGCCTCGACCTGCTCGGGGGTCGCGCCGGTGGCGCGGGCGAACATCGCGAGCGCCGTACGGGCCCGGGGCACCGAGCTCGCCGCGGCCGGATAGGACTGGTTGAAGGCGCGACCCTGGGAATGCATCGTCTTGGGTTTGGACTACCCACCGCTCGAAAACTCATGCGCGCTCGTCGGAACGTGACGAAGATGCTGCAACTAGTCGAGTTAAACGTCCGCGAAGGGCGGGCGAATGGTCGATGTGGGGCGCTATCCGCACCACATCACACGCGGATCAGGCCGCCACCGTCTCGAGCGCGTCCGGTCGGCGCACCGGCTCGGGCGCCGGCCGGCGTCCGGCGGCCAGCGCAGCCCCGATCGCGAGCAGCGTCCAGGTCAGCGGGTCCTCGAGGAAGTCCGCGTACAGCTCGGTGTGGAACATCAGCGCGACGAACGCGGCCGCGATCGCCACCCGCACCGGATCCCGGCGCGCGTCGCGCAGCAGCACGATCGCCGCGGCCACCACCAGCGCGATATAGGCGAGCTCGCCGATCACGCCCTGTTCGGCCGCGATCGTGATCGCGATCGTGTGCGAGGCCGCGAGGGTCTGTGAGGTGGTCGGATTGCGGTCGCGGTACTCGGTCACGAACGAGCCCGATCCGTAGCCGACCAGCGGCTTGGCGCCGAACATGTCAAGGCCCCCGCTGACCAGCCCGGCGCGCCCGCTCGAGGCGCCGTTGAGGCCCTGATTGAGCCCGAACGTCGTGGGCGAGATCACGACCGCGGCCACCCCGATCACCACCACCGCCACCGCGACGGGAAGCGCCCGAGTCACTCGCCAGCGCAGCGCCGCCACGATCCCCGCCCCCAGGAGCAGCGCGGCGAGGCTGGACCGCGACAGGGTCAGGACGAGCGCGACCCACAGGAGCCCGAGCACCCCGGTGGCCATCAGCTGCTCACGCTGGCGCCGCGAGTACAGGAGCACGCCCACGATCAGGATCATCACTACGGCGAGGAACCGCCCGAAGATGTCCGGATCGAAGAACACCGAGTTGACCGTGAAGTACGTGTGCAGGTCGTTCTGCACCACGAGCTTCGGGTTGAGGATGATCGTCTTGGTTGCGTACTCCACGTACGCGATCAGTGCGAACACCACCGCGAGGGCCGCCACCACCTCCAACGACCGGCGCAGCAGCCGGGGCGTCCATTCGAGCCGGCGCAGCAGGAAGAACGTCAGCGCGAACGGAACGTAGAAGAACGCCATGTTCTGAAGCGCCTTCTCGAAGTCGAGCGAGTAGACCGACTGGATGGCGTACAGGAGGATGTAGAGCGAGAGCAGCCGCTCGAGCCAGCCGCTCCGGACGGGCGCGCCGGCCCCCGCCCCCGGGGCCGCGCGGCTTCCGCGCAGCGTGGGGACCACGAACGCGAGCGCACCGGCGGCCACGACCAGGTACAGCGGCACGAGCAGGTTCGAGGTGGTCCCGCCGGCCTGGATCGGGATCCGGAACGGCAGCGCGGCCACGACCAGCAGGCCCAGCAGCGCCGGCCTCCGCGCGATCAATGCGGCCGCCGCCCCGAGGACCGCGAGCGCGATCACAGCAGCCACGACGGCGAGGAGCGGATGCCGGTGGATCGTGCTCAGCTGCGGCGAGTGCCAGATGTCGGCCAGGAGCAGCACCGGCGCCAGCGCCAGCGCCGCGAGCATCGCCGCCGCGCTGGCCCGGAGGCTCGGCGAGAGCAGCACCGCAGCCACCAGCAAGGCCAGTGCGGTGACTCCCGCTTTGGGCAGCGGTCCGCTGAGGGCGGCGAATGCGGTCACGTGGAGATGATCCTCTACCCTCCGGGCCCGTGCCCGGCGCAAGTCTGCCCGTCCCGCCAATGCTCTCTCCGCGCGGCCCGCGCGCGGCCCGCGCGGCGCGGGTTCTTGCCGTCGCGGTCGGGCTCGCGGTCGGCCTCGCGGCTTGCGGCAGCACCGTGGTGCACCCGACCGGCGGGTCCTCCCGTGGTCGTATCGACGACCCGCGTACCGCCAAGGCCGACCGCGCGAAGTGCATGCGCAAGGATCACCTGCCGGTCCAGGAGATCGGGGTCACCGAATTGCAGATCGGCGCCCCGCCGGCGGGACCACGCGTGGTCTTCACGCCCACACCGGGGTCCGCTCAGGGTGTGCAGATCCAGGGCCAGGCCCAGGGGGCGGAGGTCATCGGCAGCGCGCTGCTCTATCCGAACCAGGGATCGGACGGCGAGCTCGCGCAGATCGAAACTTGCCTCACGCAGGGAGTCTCCGGATAGCCGCCGGCGCGCCCAACGCCCAGGTGCCAATCGTCGCAGTACCCGGCACGGCGTCTAGAATGCGCGCGTGCCTGTGCCCGATGCCGGGCCAGTCCGCGTCTGCCGCCGCCCACGTACGATTTCTCCAGGGCGAGGCGGCCCAGATTTGATCCCGTGTCCGTTCCGACCGCAGAGCTGACCGCGCCACCCGTGGCGCCCGAGCGGGGCGCCCCGCGCACCGTGCTTGGCCGCCGCTTCCGCGGCGGGCAGCTGTACCTGACCCTGGCCGTGGCCGCGCTCGTGATCGGCGCGCTGTCGCTGCTGGTCCCGTCCACGCCGAGCTATGACCCCTGGGCGTGGCTGGTGTGGGGGCGCGAGATCATCCACCTCGATCTGCACACGCCGGGCGGCCCGTCGTGGAAGCCCCTGCCGATGCTGTTCACGACGGTGTTCGCGGTGTTCGGCAAGGCACAGCCCGATCTCTGGCTGATCGTGGCGCGGGCCGGCGCAGTGATGTCGGTGGCGATGGTGTTCAAGCTCGGGTGGCGGCTGACCGGGCTGTTCGGCTACGGCCGGGCCGAGGTCGATCCGGCGGGGCGACGTTCGTGGGGGATGGTGCCGCCGCTGCTCGCGGGGCTGATCGCCGCCGGCAGCCTGGTCAACTCGGGCGGGTTCATCAGCGACAACGCGCTCGGCTACTCGGAGGGCCTCGCCACCGCACTGACGCTGATCGCGGTCGACCGGTACCTCGACGGCGCTCCGCGACAGGCGTTCGCGGTGGGATTCTTCGCCGCGCTCGACCGCCCCGAGCTGTGGGTGTTCTGGGGGCCGTTCGGGCTTTACCTGTTCTGGCGCGATCCGGGTGCCCGAAAGCTCGTGGTGGCGCTGTTCGCGCTGATCCCCGTCCTCTGGTTCGTCCCCGAGCTGTGGGGATCGGGCCACCTGCTGCGGGGCGTCACCCGTGCTCAGCACCCCCGCTCCAACAGCGCCGCGTTCACCAAGTGCCCGGTCTGCACCGTGTTCCGCAAGGAGGCGTGGGTGGCCGTGCTCAACCGGGTCAAGATCCCAGGCATCATCGGGCTGCTCGCCGCCGTGGTCGGCCTGTGGCGCACGCGCCGGACCTGGTGGCGCGCTGAGGCGCCGGTGGCTCCCGGGATCCGGGCCCGGGCGTGGCTGCTGGCCATTGGCGCGTTCGGGTTCGTGTGGTGGCTCGGGATCGCGGTCGAGACGCAGGCCGGCTTCTCCGGCAACAACCGCTACCTGGTCCTGGGGACGGCGCCGGTGGCGATCGCCGGCGGGGTGTCCTGGGGCTGGTTCATGTACGCGCTCTCCGGGCTCGCGCGGATGCTCGCCGCGCGGGTCGCAAGCCTGCGCCGGTACGCATCTGGCTCCTTCGCCCTGGCCGCCGGAACCGTCGTCGCGGTGGCGCTGTTCCTGGCCTGGCCGCCCTGGATCAGCCACAACATCGTCAGCCTCCCACGCACCCACCACGCCCTCGTCTACCAGGCGAAGCTGCGCAGCGGGTTGGCGGCCGCGGTGCGGCGCGCCGGCGGCGCCGGCGCGCTGCTGAACTGCGGCTCGGTAATGACCGAGGGCTTCCAGGTGCCGATGGCCGCCTGGACGCTGGGCGTGCGCACCCTGCGCGTCGAGGCCACGCCCCTGACCACGGTGGGCCCGCCGTGGCCGAACGTCATCCTCCAGACGCGGGCCCAGTCGAAGTCGGCGCTGCTGCCGACCTACAACCAGATCCGCGCCTGGGAGCGCGCGGGCGCGCACTACACGGTCATCGCCCATTCGGGGACGTTCAGGATCTTTTCAACTTGCCCCCGTAGGGTGGCGGGCTAGATGGCGATCGTCACCGCTCCAGAGACGCGCGCCATCCCGCGTGTGGCGGAGGTACGCGAGCCGAAGTGGCTCGAGCGCGTGCCGCCGTGGGCGAGCGCCGGTGCGCTCCTGGTCGTGCTCATGGTGATCTCCGCGATCATCCGGACCCGCTACGTGGGCGGCCAGTTCTGGGAGGACGAGGCGATCACCACGGGAATCGCCTCGCATCCGCTGAGCGCAATCCCCGGGATCCTTCGCCACGACGGCTCGCCGCCGCTGTTCTACCTGCTGCTCCACGTATGGATCAGCCTGTTCGGCGCCAGCGAGACGGCCACGCACTGGCTGAGCGTCGCGATCGGGCTGATCTGCATTCCCGTCGCGATGTGGGCCGGCTGGAGCCTGTTCGGCCGGCGGGCCGGCATGTACGCGGCCGTGCTGTTCGCGTTCAGCACGTTCCTGGCCGGCTACGCCGACGAGACTCGCATGTACGAGCTGATGGCGCTGCTCGGCTTGCTGGCCACGGCGGCGTTCATCCACGGCTTCGTGTACCGGCGCCGGCGCTACCTGGTCCTGTTCGCCGTATCCGAGGCGCTACTGCTCTATACCCACGCGTGGGGGTTGTTCTTCGGCGCCGGATCGGTCGTGGCTCTGATCTTCGTGTGGCGTCGCAGCGAGGACCGTCGCGGCCTGGTCCGCGACGCCGTGATGACCTACGTGGGCGCGGGCGTCCTATTCCTCCCGTGGCTGCCGAACTTCATCTACCAGGCCACTCACACCGGGGCGCCGTGGGCGCCCAGGATCAAGTTCGGGGTCCCGGTCCTGCTCTCGCGCGACCTGCTCGGCGGGGACCGCCTGACCGTGGTGCTGGTGTTCGCGATCGTGATCGGGCTCGCCCAGTTCTTCACCCGCCGCTACCGACGCACGCCCGAGGCGACGGTCATGTTCACGCTGATCCTGCTGCCGCTGGCCACGCTCGTCCTGGCCTGGCTGGCCTCGCAGATCACGCCCGCGTTCGTCGCGCGCTACATGGCTCCGATCCTCGCCTCGATCCTGCTGTTGGCCGCTTGGGGAGCTGCGCGCTCGGGCGTGGTGGGGCTGATCGCGATCCTGCTGTCGGTAATCTTCGTCGCGCACGTCTCCTCCTACGTCCCGCAGTACAAGAGCGACGTGCAGGACATCAGCGGTGAGATGGCGCCGCTCATGCATCCGGGCGACGTGGTCGTCTCGGGGCAACCCGATCAGCTCCCGCTCGCGTGGTACTACCTGCCGAGCGACCTCGAGTACGCGACCGTGTTCGGGCGGGTGAGCGACCCCAGCTACATGAACTGGGTCGACGCGCTGAAGCGCTTGCGCGCGTCACGGCCGACGACGGCCTTCGTGCCGCTGGTTGCTAGCCTCAGGCCCGGACAGCAGCTGCTGTACATGCGCCCGCTGACCGAAGGCGCCCAGAACTGGAAGTCGTCCTGGACCGCGCTCGTGCGGCGGCGATCGGCTCAGATGGGCCAGATCCTCCAGAACGACGTCAACCGCGGCATCCTCAAGCAGGTTTGGTGGGGGCCGCACAACTATCGCGGAGCCTCGATCCTCGCCGACAGTGCCGTGCTCTACCAGAAAGTCACTTGATGCCTGACACTCTTCCCAATCCCTCCGCCCCCGGGTCCGAGATCACGCCGGAACGTCCGGTGGTCGTGCTCGGCGGCGGCCCGGCCGGCCTGACGGCCGGATACCTGCTGGCCAAGCAGGGCAAGCCGGTGATCGTGCTCGAGTCGACCAGCCAGGTCGGCGGCATCGCCCGCACCGAGGTCCGGGACGGCTACCGCTTCGACCTCGGCGGCCACCGGTTCTTCACCAAGGTGCGCGAGGTCGACGACCTCTGGCACGAGATCATGAAGGAGGAGTTCCTCAAGCGACCGCGTCAATCGCGGATCTATTGGCGGGGCAAGTTCCTCGAGTACCCACTCCAGGGCATGGACGTGATCCGCAAGCTGGGCCCGATTGAGTTGACACTCTGCCTGCTCTCGTACCTGTGGGCGGCGATCAAGCCCAAGGGGCGAGAGGACACCTTCGAGGTGTGGGTCTCCAACCGCTTCGGCAAGCGGCTCTACGGCCACTTCTTCAAGTCGTACTCCGAGAAGGTGTGGGGCGTTCCGGCGGACGAGATCCGGGCCGAATGGGCCGCTCAGCGGATCAAGGGCCTGTCGTTCTTCGCCGCTGCCAAGTCCGCCTTCTTCGGTAACAGGGGCAACAAGATCAAGTCGCTGATCTCGGAGTTCAACTATCCGCGCTACGGCCCCGGGCAGATGTGGGAGCAGATGACCGAGGACATCCAGGCGCACGGCGGCGAGGTCCGGCTGAACGCGCCGGTCACGCGCCTTCGCTTCGATGGTCCTAGGGTGGTCGAGGTGGTGGCGGGCGGCGAGACGTTGACGCCCTCGCACGTGATCTCCTCGCTGCCGCTGCGCACCACGGTGGGGATCGCCGAGCCGGAGGCCCCCGTGGACGTCCGCGACGCCGCGCGCGGGCTGCGCTACCGGGACTTCCTCACGGTTGCGCTGGTGATCGCGAACGAGAACCTGTTCCCCGACAACTGGATCTACATCCACGACCCCAGCGTGCGCGTGGGCCGCATTCAGAACTTCCGCTCCTGGAGCCCCTGGATGGTCCCCAACGACACCGACGCCTCGATCGGCATGGAGTACTTCTGCTTCGAGGGCGATGACCTTTGGAACATGCCCGACGACGAGCTCGTCGCCCTGGCCACCCGCGAGATCCAGCAGTTGGGACTGGCGCGCGCCGAGAACGTCAGGTTCGGGTTCGCGGTCCGCGTGCACAAGGCCTATCCGATGTACGACGCCGAGTACGGCGAGCGGGTGGCCACGATCCGCGGCTGGCTCGACCCGCTGGCGAATCTCCAGCAGGTCGGCCGCAACGGCCTGCATCGCTACAACAACTCCGACCACTCGATGCTGACCGCGATGCGCGCCGTCGACAACATCCTGCTCGGCGCCCACCACGACCTCTGGGCGGTCAACGCCGAGAGCGTCTACCACGAGGAGCATGTCGAGGACGAGCAACCGTACGTGGCCGCGCCCGAGACGCCGGCCATGGAGCAGCCGCTCGCCTCCGAGAGGTAGACCGATGGTGCTACGCGCGCGGCTCGCCCTGGTGGTCCTGGTGGCGGTCGTGGCCCTGCCGGCTGGCGTGGCGCGCGCCCAGGGAGTTCCACCCAATCCGCTGAGCCCGGGACTGCCGCAGAACACCGGGAGCGTCGAGACCGGGCCGACCCCGCAGACGGCGCCCGCCGTGCCGCAGACCACGACGACGGCCGGGAGCAGCAGCGTCAGCGGCACCGGGATCGCGGCGATCGCCGTCGGGGCGATCATCATCCTGATCGGGATCTCGTTTTTCATCTGGCGCGACGCGCGCCGGCGGGCTCCGGTCAAGCAGGGTGTGGTGACTGCGACCGCCGGCGGGTCCAAGCCGCGACCCAAGCCGCGCAAGCTGAGTGCGCAGGAGCGCCGCCGGCGCAAGCGCGGGCGCGCCCGGTAGGCCGTTACACGCCTGGACCCCGCCGGCCCCTGCCCGCCGAGACCCGTTACATCGGCGGAATCGTGCGCATCGTGCGCCTTGCGCGGCCCAGCTGGCGCTCGACCGTGCGAATCGTGCAGCCCTCGCGCACAGCGATCTCGTCGTAGCTGAGGCCGAGGGCTTGGAGCCACACCAGCCGTCGCTGGCGCACCGGTAGCAGGCACACCTCGTCGAGGCGCTGGCGCCGCTCGACCAGCTCGTCCGGCGCCGGCGCGCGCAGCCGGTCCAAGGGCTGGAGCGCGTACTCATCCATGCGCTCGAGCGACACCTCTCGGGCCTGGCGCCCGATCACCTTGACCGCGTGGCGGATGGCGGTGGTGACCAGCCACGGTAGGGCCGTCTCGCGCCGAATGCTGTGGGCGTGGAACACGAGCCGGCTCCACGCGACCTGACACGCGTCCTCGATCACGGCCTGCGGCGCCCGGACGCCCACCCGCACGATCTGCTCCAGGCGCCTGGCGTGGAGGGCGTACAGCGTGCTGATCTCACCGCTTTCGCAGGTTGGTCCTCCCGAGGCCGTGTACATCCGCGCACCTTCCTTATGTGAGTCTAATTGAGACTAATTTGATGCTGATGAACCTACCACGCGGCGCTGGGTGTTGGTAGGGTTCAACTACATCAATTTGTCTCAGTTGGACTCAGGAGGTGTCATGTCGTCGATGGCTGGAGTTGTGGTCGCCGTACCGGCGGTCTCCGCCCACCCCGTGCTCACGAACCTGCCCGGCAGCAACGTCCTGCAGCAGCTCGTCAACGGCGCGGAGGCCTGGGCGCTCGCGCTCGCGCTGCTCGGGGCATTCGTCGGGGCGGCCCTCTGGGCGGTCGCGGCCCACACCCACAACCACCACTACGCGGCGCGGGGGCGGATGGCCGCCTTGATCTCGGGCGCGTCGGCGCTGATCGTCGGCTCGGCGCCCGGACTGGTCAACTTCTTCGAGCACCTGGGGTCAACCGCGAAATGAGCATCCCCCTCCGCCTCGCGCTCGTCCTGATCCTCTCTGCGCTGGTTCTCGGCAGCCTGGCCGCACCGGCATCTGCGTTCAACCCGCTGAAGGCGGTATGTGGGGTGGCCAAGGTGGTGACGGTTGGCCGCGTCGACCCGTGCGGTGGCGTCGAAACCGTGGGCCGCGTCCTCAAGGCCGGCGGCAAGCTGCTCACCGGTCACCCGGGCGCGGCATTCAACGCGCTCGCAGGATCCAGTCCGGCGGCAGTGGGGGCCACGACGCTTGGGCTCGCCGCGATCGTGGCCTGGGTCGTCGGTGGGGCAAAGTTCGCCCTCGACGAGACCGCGAAGGTTCTGTCCTCCACGACCACTCCCCAGCTGCGCAGTACGTGGTTCTCGGGGACCTACTGGCGTATGGCCGGCATCGCGGCGGTGCTCACGCTCCCCTTCCTGTTCGCCGCCGCACTTCAGGCGATCGTCCGCGGGGATCTCGCGCTGCTCGTGCGCTCGGCGCTGATCCACCTGCCGCTAGCCATGCTCGCGGTGGGCATCGCGGCGCCGCTGACGATGCTCGTGCTCGCCGCCTCCGACGAGCTGTCCGCGATCGTCTCCAGCGCCGCCGGCCACCAGAGCCTGAGCCTGCTGCGCGGTGCGAGCGCCGCCGCGGGGGTGCTCACCCTCGCCGCCTCGCCCTTCATGGCGTTCCTGATCGGCGCGTTCACCGTCACCGCCGCGCTGGCGCTGTGGATCGAGCTCCTGGTGCGAGAGGCCGCCGTGTACGTGATCGTGCTGATGCTCCCGCTGGCGTTCGCGGCGTTCGTGTGGCCAGCCCGGAGGGTCTGGGCGATACGGACCGTGGAGGTGTTATTCGCGCTGATCATGTCGAAGTTCGCGATCGTCGCAGTGCTCTCGCTCGGCGGCGCGGCCCTGAGTGCCAGCCTCGGCACATTCAGCGTGGTCAGCTGGCTCGGCGGCCTCGTCCTGGTGGTGATGGCGGCGTTCATGCCATGGGCGCTCCTGCGGCTTGTCCCGCTGGCCGAGGTCGCGAGCAGCGCCGCCGGCTCGCTGCGCCACGAGCTGGGGAGCGCAAGCAAGGGCGCCGGCCTGGCCGACACCGCCGCCCGGGCCAGCTCGGAGTGGGTGGACACGCTCGCTGCACACATGCGCCGGCAGGCCCATGACGTGTCGGGTGGAGGTGCTGCAAGTAAGGGAGGGGCGACCCAGGCAGATTTGCCGGACGACCGCGGCGAGGCGACGATCGCCGGCGCGAGCGAGCCGGCGGGCGCCGGCGCGGGCTCGACGGCCGAGGACGAGGCGGCCCCGGCAACGAGCGAAGCGGGGCCGGCCGAGGGCGACGTACCGCCGGCTGAGGGCGACGAGCCGCCCGTCGGGGGCGAGGAGCCGCCTGCCGAGGGCGAGGCGCTGCACGGTGCGTCGGCGGGACCCGCCGGCGCGGGGCAGGAAAGCGAGCGATCGCGGAACGGGGCAGCGCGTCGGGCCGCCGCGAGCGCCCCTCCGGGTGGTTCCGAGGTCGCGTCCCCTTGGGCGCCGGGCGCCGACGCCGCCTCGAGCCAGCCCATCGATGACGGCGATCCGGGCCTGCTCGACGCCGAGCCCTTCAGCCGCGAGGTCCGTCTCGGCGGCACCGACGAAAGCCTGCACCCGCGGCCGCCGCGGGTCGCGACGAGCCGGCCCGCTGCCAACGGCCGGGCCGCGTCCGGGACGGCGTCCGGGGCTGCCTCAGGCGCGGCCGCCGGTGCGGCGACGGCCGCCGTCGCCGATGACCCCAATCCGCTCCCGCCGGCCCAGGACCGGCCCGATGGGGCGCCGTGAGCGGCGAGCGGCTTACCTACCGATTCGGCCCGCTGGAGCGCCGCGGCATCCTCGGCCCGCTGCGCGCCGGCCAGGCGGCGATCTTCGGCGTTGCGGCACTCGTAGCGATCGTGATCCTCGACGCCGCACCGAATGCGGCCGGCGCTTTGGTAGCCGTGTTGCTGTTCGGCTCCGCGGTCGTGGTCGCGGTGGCTCCGGTCGCCCGGCGTAATGTCGCCGAGTGGGCGCCGGTCGTGATCACGTACGCGCTGCGGTGCGCGGTCGGCACAGCCCGCTTTCGCTCTCACGTTCCCGCCGCCGGGTACCGAGTCCTCCGGCATCCGCGCGACGTGGACGGCGGCGCTCCCCGGTCGGCTGCCTCTCCCCCTCCAGATCCGCCCCAGAGGCTCAAAGACGTGCGCATCATCGAGGCCGCTTACCGCGAGCGCTCGATCGGCGTGCTCGCCGAACAGTCCGGTCGGCGCCTCACCGCCGTGCTGGCGTGCCGCGTGCTGGCGTTCGCGCTACTCGATCCCGACGCCCAGGAAAGGCGGCTGGCGCGGTGGGGCCTGGTCCTCGCCGGCGCCGCGAACACGCCGATCCGGCGGCTTCAGTGGGTGGAGCGGACGGCGCCGGCGCAGGGAGATGAGCTCGTGCGGTGGCTGCACGCAGAGCGCGATCCCGCCGTCCCGCTCCGGGGCGCCCCGATGATCGAGTCCTACCTCGAGCTGATCGGGAGCACGGCCAAGGTGACGCAGGAGCACGAGATCCTGCTCGGCGTCCAGGTCGAGGCCCGCCGCGTGCGCGACCGCGGCAGAGACGCGGTGCTCCGGGCGCTGATCGAGCAGACCGAGCGGATCGCCCAGGGTCTCGAGGCGGCCGAGATCCGGGTGCTGGGTGCGCTCAGCACTGGGCAGCTCGCGCGCGCGTTGCGCACCGCCTTCGATCCGTACGCGCGCGCCGAGCTCGCGGCGCTCGAGACGGCGGACGAGAATCGCGATGGCCTGCTCGAGGCGAACGGCTGGCCGCTGGGCACGCGCGAGCGCTGGGACCACTACCAGACCGACGGCGCGCTCCACGCGACCTACTGGATCGGCGCCTGGCCGCGGATGAACGTCTCGCCGATGTTCATGGACGCGCTGCTGGGCCGCTCGAGCGCGGTGCGGAGCATCTCGGTGAGCTTCGATCCGATCCCGCCCGAGCGCTCCACGCGCGACGTGGAGGCCGCGATCACCCGCGATCGCGCCGATCGCGAGCTCCGGCAGCGCTTCGGCCAGTCCGAGACAGCTCGTCAGCGCCAGGCCCAGGAGGCCACCGCCCGCCGAGAGGCCGAGCTCGCGTCCGGCCACGCCGAGGTGCGCTTCGCGGGATTCGTGACCGTGTCGGGCCGCGATCCGGACGACCTGCGGCGGGCGTGCGCGGAGGTGCACGAGCACGCCGCGCGAGCGCGGCTCGAGCTGCATCGCATGTACGGCCAGCAGGCCGAGGCTTTCACGTTCACCCTGCCGCTGTGCCGGGGACTGCGATGAGCGCCGAGCGGCCCGGCCACCGCAGCACGACGCGGCACGCCCAGGCCATCTATCCGTTCATGGCCGCCGGCGGGCTCGGCGGGCGGGGCGCGTTCATCGGGCGCGACTCGAGCGGCGGCGCCTTCTGCTACGACCCCTGGGTCCTCTACGGGGACGGCGTCCTGGACGACCCCAACGCGATCGTGCTCGGCAAGCTCGGGCAGGGCAAGAGCGCGCTGGTCAAGACGCTGCTGTGGCGGATGCTGCTGTTCGGCCGCCGGGCGTTCGTGCTCGACGTCAAGCGCGAGTACGGGCCGCTCTGCCGGGCGTTCGGAGTCAGGCCGATCTCGCTCGTGCCAGGCGGGAGCGTGCGGCTCAACCCGCTCGCCTCCCGGCCCGAGGAGCACGCTCAGCTGGAGCTGCTGCGGGCCGTGACCGGATCCTCGCTCCAAGCGCCGCTGACCCAGGTCGAGGCCGCGGCGCTGCGCGAGGCTCTGCACTGCCTGCGCGCCCACGGAAACGACGAACCGACGTTGCCGGAGATCGTCGCGCTCCTGTTCGCGCCCACGGCGGAGATGGCGCGGCGCCTTCGGAGCACGCCGGAGCGCCTCGCCGCCGATGCCCGGCGTGCCGCACTCGCGCTCCAGGACCTGTGTGAGGGTCCGTTGCGCGGGATGTTCGACGGCTCGACCACGCGTGGGCTCGAGCTCGATTCGAGGCTGGTGGTGCTCGACCTCCACGCCGTCAAAGACTCGCCCGCGGTCGGGATCCTGATGGCCTGCGCGACGGCGTGGATGAGCGCGCTCCTGGCGCGGATGGCCGAGCAACCTGGACGCGAGCGCTTGATCAACGTGGCCGACGAGTCCTGGAAGATCGTCCAGCACACGGGCCTGGGCGAGTGGTTTCAATCGAACTTCAAGCTCGCGCGTCAGTTCGGCGTGATGAACCTGGTCGTGTTGCACAAGCTGGCCGACCTGCAGGCTGCGGGCGACTCGGGCTCGCGCGCGGCCCGGATCGCCGAGGGGCTGATCGCGGACGCGTCGACCCGGGTCGTCTACCACCAGGACGAGAGCCAGGTCCCGCTCACGCGCACGTTGCTCGGACTGTCCGAGAACGAGGCTCGGCTGATCTCGATGCTGACTCCGGGTCAGGCTCTCTGGCGGATCGGGAGCCGGTCGTTCGTCGTTCAGCACTACCGCTCGCGGATGGAGGCGCGCCATGACCGACACCGACACCGGGATGACCGTGAACGGTCGCGCATGGAGCCGGACATGAGCACGTCCCGTTCGGAGGGGATCGGGGATGTGGCGATGCTCGGGATCGTCGGCTCCCTGGCCGGGCTCGTCGCCATCCTCTGGCTCTGGGGTGGCCTCGCCGGCGTGCTCTTCGGCCGGGGCTGGCCGCCGGTGGGCTTCGGTGCGCTCCTATCGGTCCTCGTGCATCTCCCGAGCCACCTGGCCAACCCCGCGCGGCGCATGGCCGCCCGGCGTGCGCAGCGAGCTTCCGGCGCCGGGCGGGTTCTACGGGGCGCTGGCGCTGCTCGGAGTGGCCGCGTGGTTTCTGGCGATCGTAGTCGGGGGACCACTCGGTGGGCGGCTTGGTGGTGGAGCGGGCGCGCGGTGGGCGAACTCACGCGAGCTGCGCGCTCTGCGGCGTTCGGGTCGGTCGAGGCGCGTGCGGCGGGGAGGTGCGACCAGGGCCACGATCAGCGCCGGCAACGCGACCCGGATCGCCCTCGGCCGCAGCCGCGGCCGCCTGCTGCGCGCCGAGCAGCGGCATGCGCTCGTCGCGTTCGGCCCGCCCCAGTCCGGGAAGTCGGCCGGCCTTGCGGTGCCGGCGCTGCTCGAGTGGGAGGGGCCGGCCGTCGCCTCTTCGATCAAGACCGATCTGTTGGGCGCCACTCGCAAGCGCCGAGAAGCGCTGGGGCGGGTGTTCGTGTTCGACCCGTTCGAGCTCGCGGGGGCAGGCGCGTCCGACACGTGGTCGCCGATCCAGGGCGCGCGCACGTGGGACGGGGCGCTCGAGGTCGCGTGGCGGCTGGCCTGCGCGGGCGAGCTCGACCAGCGCGGCGTCGACGGCGGAGACTTCTGGGCCATCGCCGCCGAGCAGCGCCTGGCCCCGCTGCTCTACGCCGCGGCGGGGACCGGCGCCGGAATCGACAGCGTGGTGCGCTGGGCCTACGGCCAGGGCAACCGGGAGCTGCACGCCGCGCTGGCCCAGGTCACCGGCGAGGCGGCCGACGAGGACGCGCTGGCCGGGGCGCACGCCGCCTACGACGCGGTACGGGCGTTCGAGGCGCAGGCCGACCGCACCCGCTCCTCGATCGAGGCGACCGCGCAGGCATTGCTGAGGGCCTACCGGTTCGCTCGGGTGGCGCGATCGGCGCGGTCGTGTGCGATCACAGCCGACGCCCTCCTCGACGAGCCGGCGACGCTTTACCTGATCGGCGACGCGAAGGCGTCAAAGCTGTTGCGGCCGATCTTCCTGGCGCTACTGGGCGAAGTGGTCGACCGCGCGTACGCTCGCGCAACGCTGGCCGGCGGACGGCTCGAGCTGCCGTTGCTGCTGTGCCTGGACGAGGCTGGCAACGTGGCGCCGCTCCCCAACCTGGCCGAGATCGCCTCGACCGCGCCGAGCCACAACATCCAGCTCGTCTCGATCTTCCACGACCTGGCCCAGGCGCGCTCGCGCTACGGCCGGCAGGCCGAGACCGTGGTCAACAGCCATCGGGCCCGGATGCTGCTCCCAGGCGTGGCCGACCTCGACACGCTGCGCTACTTCTCGGGCCTGCTCGGCGAGGAGGAGGCGCGCGAGCAGACGCGGACTACCGGGGCGGGCGGCACGACTCGTTCGTTCGGCCGGCGGCGGCGCCCGTTGGTCGCGGCGGAGTTGCTGCGCCAGCTGCCGGACGGCCACGCCCTGCTGCTGTACGGCCGGCTTGCGCCGATCACCGTGGCGCTGCGGATGTGGTTTGCCGACCGCCGGTTGCGGAGGCTGGCGTCGTGAGCTGGTCAGAGCCAGACGACGGGCGCTGGGAGGACCGGGACGGCGACTGTGATGACCCGGGGGGCCGCCGATGGCCGCTGGACTGGCGCGGGCTGTATCCGCGCGAGCGGTGGCGCTGGTTCGAGCAGCTGTGGTGCGACGTGTGCATGCTCCGCGAGCGCTATCGCCTGCCGCTGCGTGCGGGCTGGTGGGAGGATCAGATCCAGGTCGAGGCGCTAGCGGCGCTCGCCGCGTGGGTCGAGCGTTACGACTCGGGCGAATGGGACGACGCGCCGGGCAAGCTCGCGCTCCTGTACGACCTCGAGCGGATCGCCTGCCTGCTCCGCGACGGCCGTGAGCCGTTTCATCCCGATCGTGACCGGCTGGCGTTCGCCCGCCACCTGCTCGAGCTCGGATGCCAGCCGCCACCGGCGCCGGAGTGAGCCGGGCCCGGGGAGCGGTGGCGGGTCGGCCTGGAGGTGTTCTGAGGGATGATCCCGGCGACAGCCCCGACCAGGAGATCGACAGAGATGCCTTTGAGCCGGCAGCGCGCCCCCGAGCAACGCGAGCATGCGCCACACGCACCGCTTCCCGACGCGGACGCCTCGGCGCGTCTGCCCGTGCACAAGCTCGCGTCTGAGGGCGTCGCCCACAACACCGCCTATGACCTGATTTCGTCCGAGCTCCTGCTGGACGGCCAGGCGCGCCTCAACCTGGCCACGTTCGTGACCACGTGGATGCCGCCGATCGCATCCGCGCTGATGGCCGAGACCGCCGAGAAGAACATGATCGACAAGGACGAGTACCCGATGACGGCCGAGATCGAGTCCCGGTGCATCGACATCCTGGCCGCGCTGTGGAACTCGCCCGAGGCCGAGCATGCCACGGGCTGCTCGACCACCGGCTCCAGCGAGGCGGCGATGCTCGGAGGCCTGGCGATGAAGTGGCGGTGGCGCAAGCGCATGCAGGACGCCGGCAAGCCGGCGGACAAGCCGAACCTGGTGATGGGCGCGAACGTCCAGGTGTGCTGGGAGAAGTTCTGCCGCTACTGGGACGTGGAGGCGCGTATGGTGCCGATGGAGGGCGAGCGGTTCCACCTCGACGCCGAGCAGGCGGTGGCGCACTGCGACGAGAACACGATCGGCGTGGTTGCGATCCTCGGCTCGACCTTCGACGGTAGCTACGAGCCGATCAAGGACATCGCCGCGGCGCTCGACGGCCTGGAGGAAGAGCGCGGCGTCGATATCCCCGTACACGTCGACGCGGCCTCGGGCGGGTTCGTGGCGCCGTTCATCCAGCCCGACGTGGAATGGGACTTCCGCATCAAGCGGGTGCGATCGATCAACGCGTCGGGTCACAAGTTCGGCCTGGTCTATCCCGGGATCGGATGGGCGCTGTGGCGCGACGAAGAGTCCCTGCCCCGGGACCTGGTGTTCAACGTCAACTACCTGGGTGGGAACATGCCGACGTTCGCGCTGAACTTCTCACGGCCGGGCAGTCAGGTCGTCGCCCAGTACTACATGTTCACGAACCTCGGGTTCGAAGGCTATCGCCGGGTGATGCAGGGAGCCCAGGACATCGCGGTGTACCTTTCGAGCGCGATCGCGGAGATGGGCCCCTACGAGCTGATCTCCGAGGGACGGGACCTGCCCGTGTTCGCGTTCCGGCTTGCCGAGCGCGTCAAGAACTACAGCGTGTTCGACGTGTCGGACAAGCTCCGGCAGGCGGGCTGGCTGGTCCCGGCCTACACCTTCCCGGAGAACCGTCAGGATCTCGCCGTGCTGCGGATCGTGGTACGGGCGGGCATGACGGTCGATATGGCGGACTGGCTGCTCGAGCACCTCCGCCAGCAGACGGATTTCCTGGAGAACCTGGACGCTCCGATCCCCTCGGAGAAGCGGCACGCGTTCGCGCACAACTGAGTGGAGATCGTGGAATTCGGGCGGCTCGGCCCGGGGCGGCGGGCCGAGCTCGAAGGCGACGAGGACGATCCGTTCCAGGTCTCGGGCGTCACGCTCCAGTTCCGGCCCAAGGAGCGACACGTCGCGCTCCAAGACGAGCGGGGCCGCCTCGTCGCCTCGACCGGATTGGTCATCTCCGAGGTGGACGTCGCCGGCGTGCGCTTTCCCGTGGTCGGGATCGGGGGTGTGATCGTGGCCGCGCGCCACCGCGGACAGGGCCTGGCGCGCCGCGTGCTCGACGCGACGCTGGCCCGGGCGCGCGAGCTCGGCCCGGACTTCGCGATGCTGTTCTGCCTGCCCGACCGGGTTGGGCTCTACCGCCGGCTCGGGTTCCTCGAGATCGACCACGAGGTGCAGGTCAAGCAGCCGCTCGGCTACGCGCCGATGCCGTTGCGGACCATGTGGCGGGCCTTGCGGGACGGCGCGGCTTGGCCGGACGGGCCGGTGGTGCTCGAGACGCTGCCGTTCTGAAGGCTGCTCGAGACGCTGCCGTTATGAGTGGCGCTCGAGACGCTGCCGTTATGAGTGGCGGGCTTAGATCCGGCGCCCGTTATCGCGCAGCCAGGTGAGCGCGCGGATCGTGACGATTCCGCGCCACGCGGCGCTCTGCGCCGGCGACCACGCCCGCCAGTCGAACATCCAGCCGCCATCCTCGAGCTGTCCCGCCTCGACCTCGTCGAGGTGCGCCTCGATCTGCTCGTCGCCGAACAGCGCGCGGCTGCGGCTGCCCGGACGCGGCGAGAGATCGAGCGGGCGCAGCCGCTCGCCCTCGGTCCCGCCGAGCGGCGAGAGCGCATCCGGATCGACCCGGGCGCTCAACGCCGCCACTGCTTCCGCCGCGCGCTCCTCGTCCGGCGCCGCGTCGAGAAAGGCCAGCGCAAACTTGAGCCAATAGGGGCTCAGCGCTTCGACAGTCTCGATCGCGCGCCAAGACCACTCGCCGGCGG
The DNA here is from genome assembly GCA_963818675.1 of uncultured Solirubrobacterales bacterium. GTDB lineage: Bacteria > Actinomycetota > Thermoleophilia > Solirubrobacterales > Solirubrobacteraceae > Palsa-465. The sequence continues at coordinate 1,779,936 of CAWFTE010000002.1, read as the reverse complement.
CGGGCAGGCGACCCTGTAACAGCGCCGCCACGCCGAAGGTCAGCATCGAGCCGGGATCGGATCTCCACCAAGGCGCGCGGGGATAGTTCTCGAACCCGGCCACCGCAGACGGAATCCCACCTTCCGAGTCGCTGATCGATTCCAGCCACCCCGCCGCGCCAAGGACCAGGTCGCTGTCCATCCGGCCCGCCTCTTCGAGCATCTCGAGCGCGGACATAGTCGGAGCCGGCTGGCTCTGTGGGCAGCGCAGGTCGGGCTCGAGGGCGTGGCCGAAGCCGCCATCGGCGTTGCGGTAGGCGGCGAGCGCCGCCAGCACGGGCTCCGCCGGCCCGCCGGCGAACAGCATGGCGTAGCGGTGGCGGTCGACGAGCCGAGCGGCGGACCAGACGAATTGCTCGGCGGCGGCGCGATCGATTCCGGGCATGGCCCGAACGCTACGCGGCGGTGGGCGTGCGGTCTTTGAGGAATCGGACAGGCGAGACGCCGGCCAGCCGCGTGACCTCGGCGGTCATGTGCGCCTGGTCGGCGTAGCCGGCCTCGAGCGCGCGCTCGACCAGCGGTCCGTCGGGCAGCGCTTGGAGGCGCCGGAAGCGGAGGACCCGCTGGAGCGTCTTGGGGCCATAGCCCACGGCGGCGGTGACGCGGCGCTGGAGCTGGCGCGCGCTCACGCCCAGTTCCGTGGCGACGCCCGCTACGCGGGCCACCGGATCGTCCAGGGCGGCGATAGCCGCTCGCGCCAGCGCGTCCGGGGCGCTCCCGGGACGGCCGACGGCGCTGAGCAGCACGGAGTGCTGATCCGCGCCCAGGGCCAGGCGATCGATGAGGCGATCGACGGCATCCGACCCGAGGACGTCGACGGCGTCGGGCGAGAGGTCACAGAGCTCGGACGCCGGCAGCCCCAGGACTGCGCCGCTCGAGCCCGGACGGAGCCGCACGCCGACCAGGCGCGCGCCGGCGCGCAGGCGCACGAGGCGCGCTCGGGTGTCCGGGCCCGCCAGGATCAGCCGATCGCCGGTCCAGATCAGATCGACGCACGCGTCGGGCACCACGCGCTGCTCGACCTCGTGGTCGGTGGCCTGCTCCCAGGTGCAGCAGACGACTGAAGACGCGACCAAGTACTCGACGTAGGGCATCGGATCGACCTTAGTCGCGATTATCGCGACCAACGTCGGTGGCATGGCTGAATCAGAGCGCTCGGAGGCTTACCGGCAGCGGGCCGAAGCGCAGCAGGATCGCGAAGTCGCGGGCGGACGAGGGAGTGAACCCGGCGCTGATGTCCGCGCCGTTCGAGGCGGAGAGCCCTTGCGGATAGATCTGGAAGTCGATGAGCGGGACCGTCACGAGCTTGCCGTCCAGCGCCACCGCAAAATGCTGGTCCAGCGTGAGGCCGAGGCCGCTGAGCGCAGCGCCGCGGCGGGCGAGCGTCGCCGTCACGCGGTGAAACGCGCGGGCTCCGGCCGACGTGAAGCCGAACTCCACGTCGGGGCTGCCGTCCGACCCGCGTCCCGCGTGCGGATCGGTGAGCTGGCTGCCGAGCAGGGCCGCGTGGTCGCGCAGGACGTAGAAGCAGGCCTCGGGAGAGGCCGTCGGTGCCGGGTGCCCTGCGGTGGCGGGAAGACTCTGGAGCACGGTGATCCCGCGCGGTACGAGCAGGACCTGACCGCCTGCACGCGACACCCGTGGCGGAAGCGCCGCTCTGAGCTGCCCGATCGTGGCCGCGGGTCCGGCGAGCAGGCAGTGCTCACTGGGATCCGGCGCGAACCCACCGGCGCGCGCGACGATCGCGCAGGCGGCGCTTCCGGGCGCCCCGAACAGGTAGTAGGCGGGCCCGCCCCGCGCGTTGTCCGAGGCGGGCTCGGGGGCCTGCTGCGAGGCCAGCTGGACGGCGTCGTAGATGGCGAGGCCGGCCGTGCCCGAACTGCCGGCGGGCAGGCCGCCGGTGCCCTGGCTGATCGCGATCGCCGTCGGATCCCTCGATTTGAGCAAGCCGGCGACATCGGCGCCGTAGAGGTTGAGCGCGTTGGCCTCCCAGTCGTAGAAGGCCACCTGACCCGGAACGGCCAGCGCGGCGATCTGAGCGCGGGTGGCGCCCCTGGCGCTGACGATCACCTGATCGCCGGCGCGCGTTACGTGTACATCGGCGAAACGGGCCGCCAGGCGTGCGCGCAGGATGCCCACCGCGCGGTCGATCGTGGGATCCAGTGGCAGGCGCGGATTGAGCGCGGACGCCGTGAACGTGACCGTGGTGGCCGGCGCGGGCGCGCCGCCGGCTCGGGCGCGCCCTCTTACCCCGAGGAAAACCCCGACTACCGCGACCACGACCAGGAATGCAGCGACCGGAACGATCGCGCGGAGGCCGGGCAATGCGCTCCGCCACCGGGGTCGCGCGGCGTGCGCCTCCACGCCGCGCACAAGCTGACGTTCCACGCGATCGAAGTAGTCGCTCACGACTCACGCTCCTTCATCTGCTCTCTCAGCCGCGACAAACCGCGGCTCACGCGCTGGCGAACGACGAGCTCGGAGCAGTTCAGCTCGCGCGCGATGTCCGCGTAGTCCCGCTCCTCGAGCACCCGGGAGCGAACCGCGTCCCGCTGCCCCTCGGGCAGCTGCTCCACGAGCTGGAGCGCCGGACCGGCGAGCTCGTCCACGCGCGCAAGATCGTGGTCCTCGAGCGCATCGGGCTCGAACGCCAGGCGCCGGCGGGCGCGGTCCTCGACCCTCCCCCGCCGGCGGCTCTCCCGCAGCTTGTTCTGCGCGATTCCGCGCACCCACGGCCACGCCGAGTCCTCGCCCCGCGTCCGGTAGCGCCGGGCGGACACGAAGGCCGCGGCGAACACTTCGGCCGTCAGGTCGGCGGTCGCCTCGCGGTCGCCGGTGGCCCGCAGCAGGAGCGCCACCACGCCAGGAAGGTGGCGCCGGTAGAAGCGCGCGTACGCCGCCCCGTCACCGGCCGCCGCCGCTGCGAGGAGCTCACCATCGGTTTGCTCAGGCATGCACCCAGATACTTTGCCCCGCGACACCTGGACGTGACGTTCGGAAGCCGATGAGGCCGACAAAACCGGGAACTATTTCCGGTTTTGTCGGACGGATCGGGGCCGGCGGTCAGACGAGCTCGGCCAGGCGCCGGCCGGCGGCTTCGAGCTCGGACACCGTTCCCGCCTCGAGGATCACCTGGAGGTCGAGGACCCGGGCGCCGAAGGCGTCGAGCTCGCGCCGGCCCACCACGGCGTAGCAGGGGACGCCAGACTGCCGGGCCCGGGTGGCGACCTCGGAGACGACCTTGCCGGCGAGACTCTGCTGGTCGATCCGGCCCTCGCCGGTGACCACCGCGCGCGCGGCGCGCATGCGCATGTCGAAATCCAAAGCGTCCAGCACGAACGCGGCGCCCGGGACGAGCTCGGCCCCGAACTCCGCCCATAGCCCTCCGGACAACCCGCCGGCGGCGCCGGTCATCGGCACGCCGCGCGGGTCGCGCTCCATCCGCCCCGCCACCGACCCGAGGCGCTTGGTCAACCGCCGCACGCCGTCGGCGTCGGCCCCCTTCTGAGGTCCGAACACGCGAGCCGCGTCCTCGAACGGCGTCCGCACATCGCACAGCACGACCACCCGCGCGCCGCGCAGGCCACCACCGTCGCGAATCGCCCGCACTGCGCCGGCGCCACCGTCGGTGGTGGCGCTTCCCCCCACGCCCAGGTACAGCGTCTTCGCGCCGCCCTCCACAGCGGCCATGATCAGCTCGCCCGTGCCGGCGGTGCTCGCCGCCCATGGATCGCGCTCATCGGGCGACACGAGGTGGAGCCCGCTGGCGGACGCAGTCTCGAGGATCGCCGTGGCGCGGTCGGGCAGGACCCCGAACGACGCCTTGACCGGACGACCCAGAGGATCGCTCACCCGGGCGGTCCGCAGCTCCCCGTCCAGCCCGTGCATCAACGCCTCGAGCGTTCCCTCGCCACCGTCGGCCACGGGGCACTCATCGACCGAGCGCCCGGCAGCGCGCAGTCCAGCGCCGAGCGCCGCCGCGACCTCGGTCGCGGTCAGGGTCCCCTTGAACGAGTCCGGAGCGACCAGGATCGTGGTGGGAATCCCCGGGATCGCAGGCACCGCCCGCAGTATCGTGCAACGGCGCATGTTCGAGACCGCGCAGGACCTCGAGACGCTCCAGGCACTGCTCGACCGCAGCTACGAGCGCGCCGGGGCGCACCTGCTGAGCATCCACACTCCGGAGCGCCGCCTCTCAGCCGAGGAGCTGGCCGAGCGCCTCACCGGCATGCGCCTGCTCGTGCTTGCCACGGTGACCGCCGACGGAAGGCCGATCACCGGCCCGGTCGATGGCATCTTCCACCGCGGGGCGTGGCATTTCGGCTCTGCGGCCACCTCGGTCCGCTTCCGGCACATTCGCGCCCGCCCACAGGTGAGCGCCACGCACCTCCCCGGCGAGGAGCTCGCGGTGAGCGTGCATGGGCGCGCGGTGCCCGTGGACGTGCGTGCCGGGGAGTTTCGCCGCACGCTCGAGCAGGTCTATGCGCCCCGCTACGGACAGGAGTGGGTGCGCGACTTCCTCGATGCCGAGCAGGACGCGCCCGTGTATGCACGGATCGAGGCCGACCGCATGTTCACGTTGTGGATGAAAAGCTAGGCGAGCGCCGCGGCCAGACCTCGTCCCGCCGTCCGCCCGCTGAACAGGCAGCCGCCGAGGAACGTGCCCTCCAGGGAGCGGTAGCCGTGCACCCCGCCCCCGCCGAACCCGGCGACCTCGCCCGCCGCGTACAAACCGGGAACCGGCTGGCCGCCGGCGCCCAGCACGCGCCCTGACAAATCAGTCTCCAAGCCGCCCAGGGTCTTCCGGGTGAGGATCGACAGCCGGACCGCGATCAGCGGGCCCGCCCCGGGGTCGAGGATCCGGTGGGGAGCCGCCACCCGCGTGAGCCGATCGGCCAGATAGCGGCGGGCACCGTGGATCGCGGTCACCTGGAGGTCCTTGCAGTACGGGTTGGCCATCTCTCGGTCCCGGGCGACGATCTCGCGCTTCAGATCGCCGGCGTCGATCAGCGGCTCATCGGTCAAGGCGTTCATCCCGCGCACCAGCTCGCGAAGCTCGTGCGAGACCACGAAGTCGACGCCGTGGCGCTTGAACGCCTCCACTGGGGGCGGGGCCCCCGGGAGCACCCGCGAGCCCACCAGCCGCCGGATGCTCCGCCCGGTCACGTCGGGGTTCTGCTCGGACCCGGACAGGGCGAACTCGCGCTCGATGATCTTCTGGGTCAGAACGAACCAGGTGTAGTCGTAGCCGGTCTTCATGATGTGCTCGAGCGAGCCGAGCGTGTCGAAGCCCGGGAACAGCGGCACGGGCAGCCGCCGGCCGCGCGCGTCGAGCCAGAGCGACGACGGCCCCGGGATGATCTTGATCCCGTGGCCAGGCCAGATCGGATCCCAGTTCTGGATCCCCTCGGTGTAGTGCCACATCCGGTCCGGGTTGATCAGGCTGGACCCGGCATCCCGGCAGATCGCGAGCATCCGGCCGTCGACGTGTTCGGGGACCCCGCACAGCATCCGCTTCGGGGGCTCGCCCAGCCACTTCGGCCAGCTCTCGCGGACCAGGTCTTGGTTGGCGCCGATCCCCCCCGAGCTGACCAGCACCGCCGGCGCCCTGAGGCTGAACTCGCTGAGCGGCGTCCGGGAGCTCGGCCGCCCGCGCGCCACCGAGCTGGGCTCCAGCACGGTCCCGAGGACTCCATCGACCGCCCCGTTCGAGAGCGTCAGCTGGTCGACCCGGTGGCGGAAGCGCAGCTCGACCAGTCCCCTCTGGGCGGCCTCCCGGACCCGGCGGACGAACGGCTCGAGCAGCCCCGGGCCCGCTCCCCAAGTCACGTGAAAGCGCGGCACGGAGTTCCCGTGCCCCGTGGCCAGGTAGCCGCCGCGCTCGGCCCAGCCGGGGTTGGGCAGGAAGCGCACGCCCTGCGCGCCGAGCCACTCCCGCTTCTCCTGGGTGGCGAAGTCGACGTAGGCCTCGGCCCACTTTCGCGGCCAGTGGTCCTCGGGCCGGTCGAACCCGGCGGTTCCCAGCCAGTCCTGGAGGGCGAGCTCGCGGGAGTCTCGGACCCGGAAACGCCGCTGTTCGGGGGTGTCGACCATGAACAGGCCGCCGAAGGACCAGTACGCCTGACCGCCGAGCGAGGTCTCGGGCTCCTGGTCGAGCAGGATCACGCGCCGGCCGGCGTCGGCCAGCTCGGCCGTCGCCACCAGGCCCGCCAGCCCCGCCCCCACGACGATCGCATCGGCGTCGGCGCCGCTCACCCGGCCCTCACCGCATCTGCTCGAGCTTGCACTCCAGGGGCGGCTTGTCCTCGCGCCAGCGGAGGATCTTCGTGCCGTGGCGGATGCGCCCGCCGCTCGTGTGGTCGTAGGTGACCTCCACGACCATCTCGGGCCGCAGGTCGATCCACTCGAGCTCCTTCTCGTTCTTCCACCGGCTGGGATCCCCGTGACCGCGCTTGCCCGTTTCGTACGGCTTCAGCTTGTCCACGAGGGTGCGCTTCTCGGCGGCCCGCAGCCCAGAGGAGTGCCCGACGATATGGAGCTTGCCGGAGTCGTCGTACAGGCCGAGGATCAACGAGCCGACAGTGCCGTCCTCCTTGCCCGGACGCCATCCGGCGACCACGGCATCGATCGTGCGCACGCGCTTGACCTTGACCATCCCCACCCGCTCGCCGGGCCGGTAGGGCGCGCGCACGTCCTTGGCCACCACGCCCTCGCCGGTGCCCAGCCACGGCTCGGCCTCCTCGAGCGAGTGCGTGGACGGCGTGAGGTCGAGGCCACCGCCGAGCGCGTCCTCCAGGGCCGCCCGCCGCTCGGAGAGCGGCGCGGCCAGCAGCGAGTCGTCCTCGAGCGCCAAGAGGTCGAAGGCGATGTATCGCGCCGGCGTCTGCTCGGCCAGCATGGCGATCCGCGAGGCGGCCGGGTGGATCCGGTTCTGGAGGGCGTCGAAGTCTTGCCGCCCGCCGTCCCCGTCGATCACGATCTCCCCGTCGACCACGTAGCGGCCGGATGGAAACCGCAGCTCGGGGAAGTAGCGCGCGAGTGGCTTGCCCCCGCGCGACTGGACCATCGAATCCTCGCCGTCCACGAACACGATCGCCCGAAAGCCGTCGTACTTGGGCTCGTAGCACCACTGCTCTCCCGCTGGAAGCTCCGGGCGAGAGCGGGCGAGCTGGGGGTCGATCGGCGGCTTGAGCGGCAGGTCCATGGCGCCCGCGATGCTATGGGATCGCCGATCGCCGGGTCGGTACGATCAGTCCATGGGGATGGAAAGGGCCACGAGGGCTGAGCAGGACTACCTGGAGACGCTGTTCTGGCTGTTCGAGGCCGGGCTGCCGATGACCGGCGCGAACCTGGCGCGCGCGATGCAGCTCTCCGCCCCGACCGTCCACGAGATGATCGGGCGCCTAGAACGCGACGGGTACATCATGCGGGGCACGGACCGGAGCATCGCGTTCACCGAGCCAGGCCGTGTCCACGCCGAGGCGATAGTCAGCCGCCACCGCATGATCGAGCGCTTCCTCACCGATGTGGTCGGGGTGCCATGGGACGACGTGCACGAGGAGGCCGAGCAGCTCGAGCACGCGATGACGCCCCGCTTCGAGGCCTACGTGCGCGCTTCGGTCGGCGACGCCAAGACCTGTCCCCACGGCCACCCGATCCGGGTTGGCGAGCGAATCGACGGGGTGCCGCTCGCAGACTGCGAGGAGGGGGCCGCCGTGACCATCCTGCGCCTGGAGAACGAGGCCGAGGACCTGCTGCACTACCTCAAGGACGCCGGCGTGGAGCCCGGGATGCGCGGGGAGGTGGTGACCAACGACGGCGAGCTGGTGTCGGTGCGCACCAACGGCGAGACCGCCACCGTGACCGCGAGCGTGGCCGAGACCGTGTCCGTCCTGGCCGACCCCTCGCCGCCGCCCCGGATCGCGCTCCCCGAGCAGCTCGTGCTCGGGCGCGAGCGGTACGGACGCTAGTAGACGTTTCCTCGGCGGCAACGGCCGGCGGGCATGGATGCCCGCCGCAACGGCCCCACGGACGCTGCCGAAGGCAGCCCCTAACCAGAAGGCAAGACGTGGCGCGGCGCCGGCAGAGCCCGCCGGCTGCACAGCCACCAGTGGATCTGGGCGTACACCGCGGGGTGGTTGAGCAGCCCGAAATGAGACACGCCGTCGATGTGCGCGTAGTGCTCGGCCGGAAAGCGCACCGGCTCGCGGGCGCGGCGCGCCCAGGCGCTCCCGCGGGTCACCCACAGGTTCCCGGATGAGACGAAGTAGTGCCGCGCGCCGGCCAGGAACGGGATCTCGTGGGTCGAGCCCTCGCGCCAGTCCTCTTCCACGACGTAGCCGTGGCGCATGTCCTTGATCCCGGCGCTGCGCTGGTCGATGGCCTTGGCCACCGCCTGGGTCTCGGGCAGCCGGGCCAGCAGGCTCCCCGCCCGTGCCATCAGCTGCTCGATGGGTGCCCCCCCGTGCGGCGCGCCCAGCATGACCACGTGGCGGACGTGCCGGGTCCAGGTGCTGCCCGAGCCGTAGTGGCAGGCCGCGCGCGCCACGAGCCCGCCCATGGCGTGTCCGAACAGGGCGATCTCCCGCACCTCGCCCGGCCACTGCGCGACCGCAGTCTCGAGCAGCCGGGCGAGCTCCCGGCCGTTCTCGGAGACGTGGCGACCGGTGTTGTAGCGGATGTAGAGCGGCGCGTAGCCGAGCTCGGCCTCCAGCCGGTAGCCGTACGGGACGTGCCGGTCGTGATCGGTCAGCCAGGCGTCGTCGGTCTGCCCGAGACCGTGCACGAACACCGCCAGCCGCGGGCTCTCCGAAACGCCCCGGGCGTGGATGCTCATCGGTAGCGCGAGCGGGCTGGCCTGCCGCTCCAGCCGGTCGCCCGCGGCCGCGTTGAGCGTCCCGAGCAGGCGCCGGCCGACCGGGCTCTCCTCGAGTGCCGGCGCGACGGCGGGCGCCGCCGCGCTGGCGGCCAGCGCACCGGCGGTGATCGCGGTCCGTGTGGCCTCGCGCCCGCCCGCGTAGGCCAGGCCGGCGATCCCGTCGTGCACCATCTGCACCGGACGCGCGGCCGGACCGATCATGCCGAACACCCGGCGCGAGACGCCGGCGTGGAACTCCTTGACCCGGTCAGTGGTGCCGGCCAGGACAGCGCCGGCCAGCTCGCCCAGGGCTGCGATCTCGCTACGCCGCATCCGCGGTCGAGCTGAGCTCTCCGTAGGCCTCCGCCAGCCGGCGCACGCCTTCCTCGATCTCCTCCGGCGTGACCCCGGAGTAGGCCAGCCGCAACGCCGACCCCCCGCCGTCGAGCACGAAGTCAGACCCCTTGACGAACTGCACCCCGCGCTGCGCCGCCGCCTCGAACAACGCCGCCACGTCGGTCCCCCGGGGGAGCTCCACCCACATGAAGTAGCCGCCCTCCGGGAGCTTGAACCGGGCGTCGGGAAGCTCGCGGCGCAGCGCCTCGCCGAGCGTATGCGCGCGCTCGCGGAGCGCCTCCTTGACCGTTTCGATCGAGCGCTCGAGCGCGCCGGAGCGGCAGAACTCGTACACAATCGCCTGCGAGATCATGCTCGGGGAGATGTAGGTCTGGGTGGCGATCCGGCTCACCAACGCGATCAGCTCGGGCGGTCCCACCAGGTAGCCCACGCGGACCCCCGGGCAGACCGTCTTCGAGAACGAGGAGGCATAGACCACGGTGTCGCCGTCCATCGAGAGCATCGTGGCCAGCGGCGGACCCTCGAAGCGCAGCGCCACGTACGGGTCGTCCTCGAACAGCGTGAACTCGTGGGAACGCGCCAGTTCCAGCAGCCGCTCGCGCTTCTCCGCCGAGAGCGTGTAGCCGGCCGGGTTCTGGAAGTTCGGGATGATGTGGGCGAGCTTCGGCTGAGCGCCGGTGGCCAGGACCCGCTCGACCGCGGACACGTCGATCCCGTCCGGTTCGAGCTCGATCATCCGGATGTCGGCGCCCCGGTTGCGTAGCGAGAGCAGCGTTCGGTCGTAGGTGGGGCGCTCCACGATCACGGTGTCGCCGTCGCCGACCAGCGCGTCGAAAAGGAAAGCGTCCGCCTGCATCGACCCGTTGGTGACGATGACCTGCTTGGGGTCGACCGCGTGGCGCTCGGCGATCAACTCGCGCAGCGGCCCGTAACCGACCGAGGTGCCGTACGCCGTGACGCCCGCCGGGTCGTTGGCGAGCGCGCGCTGGGCGGCCTCGCGCAGGCCCTCCACGTCGACGATGTCCAGCGACGGCGCGCCGCGGGCGAACGAGATCGTCTTGGTTACGGCCACGCGTCTAAGACTACGAGGTCTCCCGTTCGAGCTGCACCTCGAGGATGGCCCGGTTCCCGGGCCGGTAGCCGCGGACCACGACCTCGCCCACCCCGGGCAGCCGGGCCAGAGTCCGCTCGAACTCCCGCAGCGCGGCGGTGTCCCGGAACGGGCCGGCGGTGACCTCGACCTCCCCGGCCGCGTCGGCCGCGTCGGCCGCCCCGGGCGCGTCGCGCGCGTCGGCCGCGTGCGGACCCGGCCGGCGCCCGGTAGCCGGCCGCGAGAGCCGGCCAAGCGCCGCCTCGTAGCCGTCCAGGAGGCGGCGGACCGACCCGAGCAGATCGGCGTACAGCGTCCCCAGCAGCTCGACATCGCCAGGGTCGGGGGCGGGGTCGGGCGGCGCCGGGGACTCGGGCGCGGGGGGCTCGGGCACAGGGGCCGGCGCGGCCGAGGCGGCGGCCGCTGCCGGCTGGTTCGCAGCCGCGGGCGCCCCGGGACCGGTTCCGAAGAACCCGGTGCCGGCCAAGCGCTCCAACGCGGACGGGACGCGCGGGCGAAGCGGGATCGGCTCGGGCGGCGGGAGCTGCTCATGCTCGGGCGGCGGGAGCGGCTCGTGCTCGGGGCGGCCGGCTGACGGCTCGGGTGCGAGCTCGCGCTGGATGTCGGCCAGCCGGCGTTCCATCGACTCAAGCCGCGTTTCGAAGCTCGGGTCCGGGTCTGACATCTGAACCGAGCCTAGCGCCCGCCCCGGCGGCGGGCCGGGCTGCGCTAGGCGGCCGCGCCCAGCAGCGAGACGGCGACCTCGGCCACCTCGGTGGGGGTGCGGCCGACCCGCACGCCCTTGCTCTCGAGAGCCTCGGCCTTTGCCTTGGCCGTCCCGCGAGAGCCCGACACGATCGCGCCGGCATGGCCCATTGTCTTACCCGGGGGCGCGGTGAAGCCGGCGATGTAGGCCACGACCGGCTTAGTTACGTTATCCGCGATGAACTCGGCCGCTCGCTCCTCGGCGTCGCCGCCGATCTCGCCGCACATCACGATCAGCTCGGTCTCGGGGTCGTCCTGGAACAGCCCGATCACGTCGATGAAGTCGGTCCCCGGGACCGGGTCGCCGCCGATGCCGACGATCGTCGAGTTGCCGAACCCGCGCTGGGCGAGCACGTTGCCGATCTGGTAGGTCAGCGTGCCCGAGCGGGAGACCACGCCGACGTTGCCCTGCTTGAAGAACGCGGCCGGGATGATCCCCACGTTGGCCTTGCCGGGCGAGAGGATGCCCGGGCAGTTCGGTCCGATCAGGCGCGAGCGCCCGTGCGCCCGCAGCGTGTTGAACACGCGCAGCTCGTCGTGCGCCGGGATCCCCTCGGTGATCGCGATGATCAGCTCGATGCCGGCGTCCTCGGCCTCGAGGATCGAATCGGCGGCGAAGCGCGGGGGCACGAAGATCATCGCGGTGTTGGCGCCGGTGTCGGCAACCGCCTCGGCGAACGTGTTGAACACCGGGACGCCCTCGACATCCTGCCCCCCCTTGCCCGGGGTGACGCCGCCGACCACCTGCGTGCCGTACTCGCGGTTGCGCAGCGAGTGGAACGTGCCCTCTCGCCCGGTGATCCCGGACACGCACAGCTTGGTGCCCTCGTCGACGAGGATGCTCATACCGCGGTCGCCTCCTGCTTGGTCAGCTCAACCACCTTGTGCGCCGCGCTGTCCATCGTGGATTCGGTGTGGACGTTGGGCAGGTTCGCCTCGGCGAGCAAGCGGCGTCCCTCCTCGTCGTTGGTCCCGTCGAGCCGCACCACGAACGGCACCGTCGGATTGATCTGGTTGAACGCCTCGATCAGCCCGCGCGCGACCTCGTCGCAGCGCGTGATGCCCCCGAAGATGTTGAACAGCACGGCCTTGACCTTCGGGTCGGACAGGATCACCTCGACCGCGCTCGTGATTGCCTCCGCCTTGGAGCCGCCGCCCGCGTCGAGGAAGTTGGCCGGCGCGCCTCCGGCTCCGGCCACCACGTCCAAGGTCGACATCACCAACCCGGCCCCGTTGCCGAGGATCCCGACGTCGCCGTCGAGCTTGACGTAGGTCAGCCCGCGCTCCTTGGCCATCCGCTCCTGGGGATCCTCGCGAGAGGGGTCGCGCAGCTCGGCGTTTTCCGGGTGGCGGAACAGCGCGTTGTCGTCCAGGGTTACCTTGGCGTCGAGCGCCTTGACTTGACGCTCGGGCGTGACGATCAGCGGGTTGACCTCGACCAGCGTGGCCTCCTCGGCCGTGAACACCTCGTAGAGCCTGGCCAGCATCGCGCCGACCGGGCGGACCACGTCAAGGTCGACCGCCGCCTCGAACGCGAGTCGCCGGCCGTGGAACTCCTGGAACCCGAGCAGCGGGTCGATGTGCAGGCGGGCGATCGCCTGCGGATCGGTGGCGGCGACCTCCTCGATGTCCATCCCGCCCTTGGTCGAGAGCATGACCAGCGGCGCCTTGGCCGAGCGATCGAACACGACCGAGGCGTAGTACTCGGACTCGATCTGCGAGGCACCCTCGACCCAGAGCTCGTGCACGGTGAGGCCGCGTATGTCCATCCCGAGGATCGCCTGGGCGTGGTCACGCGCCTCGTTGTGATCGTTCGCGAGCTTGATCCCGCCGGCCTTGCCGCGCCCCCCGATCTGGACCTGCGCCTTGATCACGCACGGGTAGCCGATGTCGTCGGCCGCCGCGGCGGCCTCATCTACGGTCTGCGCGTGGCGCCCGGACGGCACCGGCACATCGTGGCGCGCGAACACCTGCTTTCCCTGGTATTCGAGTAGGTCCATAGCGCCGATGCACTCTAGTGGGTGGGGCTTCGCGGCGTCCGCCGGCAAGGCGTCGGAACCGTTCCCCATGGCATGATCCCGAGCCGATGGCGATCCCCAAGGACATCACGTTCGTCACCTTCGACGTTTACGGCACGCTGATCGATTGGGAATCCGGCGCCTACGACGCGTTCAGCGCCGAGGCGGCGCGCGAGGGCTTCACGATCGAGCGCGACGAGCTCATCCCCCTGTTCCATGAGATCCAGCAGCGCATCCAGGCCGGCTCCTACGAGCTCTACGCGGAGGTGCTCAGGCGGACTGCGGTGGACATCGCCAAGCAGCTCGGCTGGCCGCTCGAACCCTCGCGCTCGGGCTTCCTGCCCGACTCGGTGCAGCGCTGGCTGCCATTCAAGGAGACGAACTCCGTGCTCCAGAGGATCGGCAAGAAGTACAAGATCGGATTGATCTCCAACATCGACGACAAGCTCCTGGGCCAGACCCGACGGCACATCCCGCTCGACTTCGATCTCGTCGTGACCGCCCAGCAGGTCCGCTCCTACAAGCCCGACCCGGCGCACTTCACCGAGTGCGAGCGCCGCATCGGCGGCAAGAAGGGCTGGGTCCACGTCGCCGCCAGCTACTACCACGACGTCGAGCCCTGCCTGAAGAAGAAGATCCCGGTCGTGTGGGTCAACCGGTCAAAGCAGCAGCTCGAGTCAAACCAGAAGAAGCCCGACGCGGAGGTGGCGAGCCTCCGCGAGGCGGCCAAGCTCCTGGGCATCGGCTAGGCGCCCATGCGGGCCCTAGGCCTGCATCGCGACGTCATCGTGTTCGTCAGCCGCGCGTGGCAGACGACGTGCACGGCGGTCCGCGCCGGCGAGGAGGGCTTCGTGATCGACTCGCCCGTCTACCCGGACGAGCTCGAGGCGCTTCCGGGCGTGCTCGAGCAGACGGGGTTCTCGGTCTCGGGCCTGCTGGCCACGCACGCCGACTGGGACCACCTGCTGGGGCGCCTGGCCTTCCCCGGCGCCTCGCTCGGCTGCGGCGAGGCCACGGCGGAGCGGATCCACGCTGAGCTCGGCGCCGCCCAGCGGGAGCTCCGGCGCTTCGACGAGGAGCACTACGTCGAGGATCGCGGGCCCCTGGCCCTGGCCGGCGTGCAGGGCCTGCCGGTGCCGGGAAAGCTCGAGCTCGGGGGCCCGGGCGGCTCCGGCGGCTCCGGCGGCTCCGGCGGCTCCGGCGGCTCCGGCGGCCCGGGCGGCCCGGGCGGCCCGGGCGGCGAAGCCCAACAGCTCGAGCTGCACCCCGCCGACGGCCACACCGCCGACGGCATGGCGATCTGGATCCCCTGGACGCGCATCCTCGTGTGCGGGGACTACCTCTCGCCGGTCGAGATCCCGATGATCTCCCAGGGCGGCTCGCGAGAGGGCTACCGAAACACGCTCGAGCGGCTGAAGCCCCTGGTCGAGGCGGCGGAGATGGTGATTCCCGGGCACGGCGCGCCCCAGCCGCGGGACCACGCGCTGCGGATCCACCAGGAGGACCTCGACTACCTCGACGCCCTCGCCGAGCGCGGCGCGGAAGCGCCCCTCCCGAAGGGCCGCCGCACCCCCACCCAGCGCGCCATCCACGCCCGGAACCTGGAGGCCCGCTAAGAGACTTCTGAGGCTCGGTCGGGTTCTTATGGCACGATGGACGCCATGCGGCAGGCGGTGGCAAACGCGCACGCGCCCGTGCCCGAGGGTCCCGGCGAGGCGCCGGGTCCTGCCCAGGTGCTGCGCCTGATCGCCGGCGGCGACGCCGGCGCGGGCAAGAGCACGCTCGTGGCGCAGCTGCTGCGCGAATCACATGGGACGCAGGAGCGGCCGCTTCCCGACCCGCCGGCGCAGGACCTCCTGATCGGGCTCGCCTACCGGTACTTCTCGACCCACACCGGACGCCGCCTCGCTGTGGTCGACCCGCCCGGCCACGAGCGCTTCCCGCAGGCGATCGTGACCTCGGCTCCCGCGCCCGGTTTGGCGATGATCGTCCTCGACGCCCGCGAGGGGCTGACGGCGGGCGCCCGGGGCGACTGCGCCGTGGCCGCGGCGTTTGGGATGCGCCGGATCGTGTTCGCCGTGACCAAGCTCGACCTGGCCGGCTACGGCGCGCAGGCGCACGAGGCCGTGCAAGCCGCGGCGCGGAGCGTGGCCGAGCTCCCGGGGATCGAGCACGTGGCGTGCGTGCCGGTGTCCGGGCTGCACGGGGACAACGTGCGCGCGCGGGGGGATCGGATGACGTGGTACGACGGGCCGACGCTGCTGGAGCAGCTCGAGTCGGCCCTGGCCGACGATTCGCCGGCGGCGTTCCGCCTGTGGGTCCAGCGCCCGCCAACGCCGGGCCGCGCCGACGGCCACGGTTTGGTGGGAACCGTGGTCGGGGGACGGTGCGCCCCCGGCGAGCGCGTTGTCGTCCTCCCCTCCGGGCGCGAGAGCCGGATCCGCCGGATCGTCGCCCACGAGGGCGAGCTCGCCCATGTCTCCAGTGGCCAATCGGTCACCCTCGAGCTCGAGGACGGCTTCGAGCTCGAGCAGGGCGATCTGATCTCGGCCGCGGTTCCACGCGCCACCGTCGGCGACCAGTTCGACGCGACCGTGGTCTGGATGAGCGACGAGCCGCCGGTTGCGGGGCGGGGCTACCTGCTCCGCGTGGGCACCCAGACCGCCACGGCCACGGTCGGCCCGCCCGAGCACCTGCTCGATCCGATCACGCTTGAGCAGCGTCCCGGCGCCCCGCTCGATCGCGCGCAGCTCGGGATCTGCGAGCTGCACGTGAGCCGCCGGATCGCCTTCGATCCCCACGCGGTCAATCCGGACACCGGCTCGTTCCTGCTGCTCGACCGGGTCACCCTGGAGCCGGTGGCGGCCGGGCTGGTCCACCGCGCGCTGCGCGAGTCCCAGGATGTGTGCTGGCAGGCGCTCGACGTCGAGAAGGCGTCCCGCGCGGCGATCAAGCACCAGCGCCCCTGCATCGTCTGGCTGACCGGGTTGCCGAGCGCGGGCAAGTCGACGATCGCCAACGCGCTCGAGCGCCGGCTCCACAGCGCCGGCTACCACACGTACGTGCTCGACGGAGACAACGTCCGCCATGGCCTCAACAAGGACCTGGGATTTTCCTCCGAGGACCGGGACGAGAACATCCGCCGGATCGGCGAGGTCGCCAAGCTGATGGTCGACGCCGGCCTGATCGTGATCTGCTCGTTCATCTCTCCGTTCGCCCGGGAGCGCGCTGCCGTGCGCGGCCTGGTCGAGCCTGGGGAGTTCGTCGAGGTGTACGTGGACACGCCCGTGGCGGTGGCCGAGCAGCGCGACCCCAAGGGCTTCTACGGGCGGGCCCGGCGCGGCGAGCTCCCGGGCTTCACCGGCGTCGACGCGCCCTACGAGCCGCCTCAGAGCCCCGAGGTCCATCTCGAGGCGGGCGTGCTCACACCCGATCAGTCGGCCGCTCGCGTCCTCGAGGCACTGCTCGAGGCCGGCGTGATCGACGCGTCCGCAGTCGCCGTGTGAACTGGGACGCTCGAAGCGACGGTGGCCTCAGCCGCCGCCGTCTGAGCTGATCACCGCAAGCGTGTCGCCGGTGGCCACCGAGGAGCCCACAGCGATCGGGAGCTCCGTAACCGTGCCGGCCTTGTGGGCGGTGATCTCGTTCTCCATCTTCATCGCCTCGATCACCGCAATCAGCGCGCCCTCCTCGACCGCGGCCCCGGCCTCCACCGCCACCTTCAGCACGGTGCCCTGAAGCGGGGATGGGAGAGTGTCGCCGCCGCCCCCGCCGCCCGCGCCACCCCGGCCCGCGCGTCGCGGCGCCCTTGGAGCCGCCGCGCCTGCACCGTTGACGGCTGCCGGAGTAGCGCCGCCGCCCCCGCCGGCGAACGGCGGCCCGATCACCTTCACGTCGAAGCGCTTGCCCGACACCTCGACCGTGTAGCTCTGCTCGACCGGCTCCTCGTCTGTGTCCGAGCCTGCCGAGGCCGGCGCCGCTGCGGCCGGCGGCGCCGCCAGCCCCTTCAGCCATTCGCGGTCCTCGATCAGGTCGCGGCAAGTCTCCGCGTTCGCCCACTGCTGCGTTTGCAGGATCGCCTCATGGAAGGGCAGGAGCGTCTTGATCCCCTCGATCTCGTACTCGCGCAGCGCCCGGACCATCCGCTGCGTGGCCTGCTCGCGATCGACTTCCCACACGATCAGCTTGGCCACCATCGGGTCGTACATGGGCGAGATCTCATCGCCGGGCCCGACCCCCGAGTCGACGCGGACGCCCGGCCCCGCCGGCTCTCGATACCCGCCGATCCGCCCGGGAGCGGGCGCGAAGTTCTTCGAAGCGTCCTCGGCGTTGATCCGGCACTCGATCGCGTGGCCGCGCAGCTCCAGGTCCTCCTGCTTGAGGCTCAAAGGCGAGCCCGCCGCCACCCGGATCCCCTCCTTGACGATGTCGATCCCGGTGACCATCTCGGTCACGCAGTGCTCGACCTGCACGCGCGTGTTCATCTCCAGGAAGAAGTACTCGCCCTCCTGGAGCAGGCCCTCGATCGTACCGGCGCCGGTGTAGGACACCGCGGCCGCCGCCTCGGTGGCGATCTTGCCGATCTTCGCCCGGAGCTTCTCGTCCACCGCCGGGGCCGGAGCCTCCTCGATCAGCTTCTGGTGCCGGCGCTGGAGCGAGCAGTCGCGCTCGCCCAGGTGGATCACGTTGCCGTGCGTGTCGGCCAGCACCTGGACCTCCACGTGGCGCGGGTCCGGGAGGTAGCGCTCCAGGTAGACGGTGGGGTCGCCGAAGAACTTCTCCCCCTCGCGGGCGGCGCCCTCGAAGGCGTCCTTCAGCTTGTCCTCCGAGAGGGCGACCCGGAAGCCCTTGCCCCCGCCGCCGCCGGCCGCCTTGACCGCCACCGGATAGCCGATCGTCTCCTCGATCACCCGCTTGGCGTCCTCGAGCGACTCGACCGGGTCGGTGGTCCCCGGCACGATCGGCACGCCCGCCTCCTTCATCAGCTCGCGGGCCCGGGTCTTCGACCCCATCGCCTCGATCGCCGAGGCCGGCGGCCCGATGAATGTGATCCCGTGCTTCTCGAGCGCGGCGGCGAACGACGCGTTCTCGGCCAGGAAGCCGTAGCCGGGGTGGACGGCCTCGGCGCCCGAGCGCTCTACCGCGTCGATGAGCTTCTCGATTACCAGGTAGCTCTCGCTGGCCGGGCCCGGGCCGAGCAGGAACGCCTCGTCGGCCCGCTTGACGTGGATCGCGTCGCGGTCGAGCTCGGAGTAGACCGCCACCGTGGCGATGCCGAGCTCCTCGCATGCGCGGATGATTCGGACCGCGATCTCACCGCGGTTGGCAACCAGGACCTTCTTGAACATATGGGCGGGTGACTTTAGAGCCCGAGGCGCTATTTCGCGTCCAGCACCATGCCACCGGCCACCGTGTCGTTGGTCGCCTCATCGAGCAGGATGAAGCTGCCAGTGGTCCGGTTGCGGGCGTAGCTGTCGAGCATCAGCGGCGCGCTCGAGCGCAGGCGCACCCGCCCGATCTCGTTGAGCCCGAGCTGATCGGTCGGGACATGCTCGAGCGTGTTGACGTCGACCCGGTGCTCGAGCTCGTCGACCACCGCGCGTGCCGTGCGGGAAGTGTGCTTGATCACGTAGCGCGCGCCCGGAATCAGCGGCCGCTCGCTCATCCAGCACACCATCGCCTCGAGCTCGCGTGCGGTGACGGGCGGGTCTGACGGCTCGACGAGCATGTCCCCCCGCGAGATGTCGAGCTGATCCTCGACCCGCACGGTGACCGACATAGTGGGAAAGGCGGCATCGAGCTCGCGGTCGTAGGCGTCGATCGCGGCGATCCGGGTGCGCTGGCCGCTGGGGAGCACCGTCACCTCCGCGCCCGGGCGCAGCACCCCGCCGGCCACCTGGCCGGCGTAGCCGCGGTAGTCGTGGTGCTCGTCGCTCATCGGCCGGATCACCCACTGGATCGGGAAGCGGACGTCCGCGAGGTTGCGCGCGGGGGCGATCACCACGTGCTCCAGGTGGTAGAGCAGCGGGGCCCCGCCGTACCAGTCCATGTGGCGCGAGCGCTCGACCACGTTGTCCCCGTGCAGCGCGGAGATCGGGATGAACGTCACGTCGCCGAGGTCGAGCCGGGACGCCCAATCCGACAGCTCGGTGACGATCCCGTCGAAGACGGCCTCGTCGTAGCCGACGAGGTCCATCTTGTTGACGCATACGACCAGGTGCGGGATCCGCAGCAGCGAGGTGATGTAGGCGTGGCGATGGGTCTGCTCGCTCACGCCCTTGCGCGCGTCGACCAGGACGATCGAGAGGTCGGCGGTGGAGGCGCCGGTGACCATGTTGCGCGTGTACTGCTCGTGGCCCGGCGTGTCGGCCAGGATAAAGCGCCGGCGCGGGGTCTGGAACGAGCGGTAGGCGACGTCGATCGTGATCCCCTGCTCGCGCTCGGCCCGCAGCCCGTCGGTGAGCAGCGCCAGGTTCAGGTAGCCGTCGCCGCGCCGCTCCGAGGACTGGACCACGTGCTCGAGCTGGTCGGCCAGGATCTGCTTTGAGTCGTAGAGCAGCCGGCCGATCAGCGTCGACTTGCCGTCGTCGACCGAGCCGGCGGTGGCGATTCGCAAGAGCTCTCGGGTTCGGATGCGCACGCCGTGACCGTTGGTAGCAACCCCCACCGCCATCAGAAGTAGCCCTCCCGCTTGCGGTCCTCCATCGCCGCCTCGGTCACGCGATCGTCGGCCCGGGTCTGGCCGCGCTCGGTGATCCGGGTGGCGGCGATCTCGGCCACCACTTCCTTGAGCGTCGTGGCGTGCGAGCGCACGGCGCCCGTGCAGGTCATGTCCCCGACCGTGCGATAGCGGACCGAGGCCTCGAACGGCGTCTCGCCGGCGATCAGCGGCACATACGGGTTGAGCGCGTAGAGCATCCCGTCGCGCTGGAAGACCTGGCGGCTGTGAGAGTAGTAGATGCTAGGGACCTCGAGGCGCTCCTGGGCGATGTACTGCCACACGTCGAGCTCGGTCCAGTTGGAGATCGGGAACACGCGCACGTGCTCGCCCTTGCGGATCCGGCCGTTGTAGAGCGCCCACATCTCCGGCCGCTGGCGCTTGGGGTCCCATTGTCCGAAGTCGTCGCGGAAGGAGAAGATCCGCTCCTTGGCCCGGGCGCGCTCCTCGTCGCGGCGCGCGCCCCCGAACGCGGCGTCGAACCCGTGCTCGGCGATGGCATCGAGGAGCGTGGTCGTCTGAAGGCGGTTGCGCGACGCCCGCGGCCCGGTCTCCTCGGTCACCCGACCGCGGTCGATCGAGTCCTGGACGCTGGCCACGATCAGCCGCTCGCCCATCTGCTCCAGCGCCCGGTCGCGGAACTCGATCACCTCGGGGAAGTTGTGGCCGGTGTCGACGTGCATCACCGGGAACGGGAAGCGGCCGGGACGGAACGCCTTCTCGGCCAGCCTCAGCAGCACGACCGAGTCCTTGCCACCGCTGAACAGCAGCACCGGGCGCTCGAGCTCGGCGGCCACCTCGCGGAAGATGTGGATCGCCTCGGACTCGAGCGTCTCGAGGTGGGACAGCTCAAACGTGAACGGGTTCACTCGTGGATACCGCACTCGACCTTGTCGGTCCCCGCCCAACGCCCCTCGCGACCTAGCCCGGGCTGGGTGCAGGGAGCGCAGCCGATCGAGGCATAGCCGCGATCGTGGAGCGGATTATAAGGAAGGTCATAAGTGTGGACGTAACGCCAGATGTCCTTCTCGCTCCAGTCGACCAGCGGATTGAGCTTCCAGATGCCGCGCTTCTCGTCGCGCTCCAGCTTGGTCGAGGCCGCCCGGGTCGCGGCCTGCTCGCGGCGGATACCCGTGATCCAGGCATCCACACCGCTGAGCGCGCGTCCGAGCGCCGCCACCTTGGCGGGGCCGCAGCAGTTGGTCTCGCTCCACGGTCCGGTGGCGTCAACCACCTCGATCTTCACCCCGAACCGATCCTCGAAGCGCTTCCAGGTCTGGAGCGTTTCGGGGAACAGCACGCCGGTGTCGATCATGAACATCCGCGCGTCCGGCTCGATCTCGCTCAGCATGTGGAGGAGGACCGATTCCTCCTTCTGGAAGGAGCAGGCCAGGGTCAGGCGCGGGTGGAAGCGCTCGATGCCGTAGGCCAGCACCTCCTGGGCAGAGGCCGAGTCGAGCAGTTCTGGGCTGGTCGCGGTCATGGGCCTATACCGCGCATTCGCCCTCGCCGCGGATCACCTCGAACGGCGCGTTCTTGGTCCAGTCGACGAAGTGGTTCATGTTCTCGAGGCTGAATTCGATCGGCATCGTCAAATCCTTCACGCGGGCCTCGAACTCCGCCAGACCCACCCGATCCGCGAAGGCGTTGAACTCCTCGCCCGGGAGCCGATCGGATTCGTAGAAGCGTACCCACCGCTCGATCGCCTCCGGGACGCGCTTGGCCGGCAGCCGGGCCTTGAGCCGCTGTCCGTAACGGACCTCGCCCGCCTCGTAGGCCCCGCCGATGTGCGGGATGTAGGCCGGGATGGTGTGGGTGCCGACCTTGATCGACGCACCGTAGAAGCCGATGTTGGCGATGTGGTGCTGACCGCAGCCGTTCGGGCAGCCGCTCATCTTGATGTGGATCCGGCGGGTCAGCTCGTCGTCGATGCGCAGCTCGGTCACGCGATCGTGGATCGCCTGGTTGAGGCCCATCGAACTGGTGATGCCGAGCTTGCACGAGTCGGTCCCGGGGCAGCTGACCACGTCCGTGATCTCGTCCGCGCCGGCCTGCCCGAGATCGAGCTCGCACAGGCGCTGCCACACCTCGTACACGGCCTCGTCGCGGACCCAGCGCAGGATCAGGTTCTGGTGCACGCTCGTGCGGGCGGAGCCGCCGCAATACTCGCGCATGATCTCGGCCAGGCCCCGCAGCTGATCGACCGTCAAATCGCCCCGCCGGACGTTCACCTCGACCGTGGCGAACCCCGGCTGGCGCTGGGCGGCCACGTTGCTGGCCAGGAAGCGGTCGAAGGCCCGCTGGTCGCCGTTGGGGCTGGCGTAGGTCTCGCGGGGCGCCGAAGCGTTCGCCTCCTCGTCGATCTCGTACATGAGACGGTCGGGGGTGAAGTCGCGTTCGTTGACCCACTCGCCCTGGAGCTCCTCCTCGACGATGTCGCGGAAGGCGTCGATCCCGATCTTGTCGAGCAGGACCTTGATCCGGGCCCGGGCGCGGTTGGGGCGCAGCCAGTCGGTGCGGTCGAAGATCCGCACGACCGCCTCAGCCACCTTCAGGTAGTCGCCGTTGTCGAGCTCGACGAACTCGTACAGCGTGGGCGCCAGGCGCGGCATGATCGAGGTCCCGCCTCCGACCAGCACCTCGACGCCGCGCACGCCGTCTTCGTTGATCTTCGGGAGGAACGCGAGATCGTGGATCGGACCGATCGTGTTGTCGCCGACGGTCGACGCGAACGCGGTCTTGAACTTCCGCGGCATCGACTGGGTGGTGGGGTGGCGGACGAAGTAGCGCACGTAGGCGCCGGCGTACGGCGTGATGTCGAAGAGCTCGCCGGGGAGCACGCCGGCCCGCGGGTCCCCGGTCACGTTGCGCATGGTGTTGCCGCACCCCTCCCTCGAGCTGAGGCCGACGTCGCCCAGCTCGCGGATCAGCTTGGCCGCGTCGGGCAGCGGCACGTGGTGCATCTGAATGTTCTGACGCGTGGTGATGTGGCCCTTGCGCAGAGGGACGTACTTCTCGATTCCGGCCGCGAACGCGTCCAGCTGGTCAGGCGTGACCCCGCCCAGGGGAAGCTTGACCCGCACCATCTGCACGTTCGCCTGGCGCTGCCCGTAAACGCCCTGCTTGAGGCGGAACTTGATGAAGTCCTCCTCGGTCAGCTTCCCATCGAGGTAGCGGGTCGACTCGGTGTCGAAGTCGTCGAACTCGCGCTCGAGGATCGGGATCACGTAACCGGGGACGTTCTCGACCAGCTCGGGGTTCTCGAGCGAGCCGCTGCGCGGCCCGTGGGCAGTGGTGCTGCTGTCGAGAGATGCGGGCTCCATCGAGGCGGGGTCCTTCCGGTCGCGGGCGGAATCCCGCAATGTACCAAAAGGCAATCGGGGTTCCGGGATTTAGCCGGCGGACAGCGGTACGCGACGCCCGCGTCAGGCGAGCGCGAAAGGGACCGGCGCCGCGGCGGTGGGGCCACCCGCCGCGGCAGCCGGCGCGCTCTCAGCCGGCGCCTGCCCCGGCCACGGCATCGGCGTTGGGGGCGGCGCCATGCCTGCGACCGATGGCGGAACGGCGAGCGCGACTCCGAGCCCCGGCGTGCGTGCCGAGGCCGGGAAGACGTTCACTGCGTGGGCGGCGAACTGTTCGCCCCATAACTTCCGTATTACCCCCTAATCCCGCCCGCATCCAAAGGCGGTCCGTACTGGTACGTCCGTGCGGCGCACCATCTCTGCACAGCACGCTCTCACAGGTTCAGAGCCCTGTCAAGGAATGGTTATTGAACGCATACGGCCGCCTCAGGCCCACGGCAGCGGGGGCTCGGGCGCGCGCCTCACGCCCTCGTGCAAGGCCGCTTGCACCCATGCGCTGGGCCCGGGCTCCGGAGGCGCCGGCGGGGGCGCCGTCTCGCGCATGAACCGCTCGAGCGCGGCCACCACGGCCGCCGCCTCCTCCGGCGAAGCGTTGGGCGCCACGATCGTCAGCTTGGGCCGTCGGTTCACGGGCCGCCCCAGGCTATCGTGCGGCGCCCATGCCCACCCTCGCTGTCCTCGACCACGACGCTGTCCTCGAGGCCGTCTCGACCGAAGAGGCGATCACCCGGGTGCGCGAGGCGCTGCTCCGCCACCACCGGGGCGAGTGGATGATGCCGGCGAAGGTGTACCTGGAGAGCCCGCCGTTCGGCGACTTCCGCGCCATGCCGGCGCTCGGCGACGGGCTCGCGCTGCTCAAGTGGGTCACCTCGTTCCCGGGCAATCCGGCGCGCACGCCCGGGCTGCCCACGGTCACCGGCGTGATCTGCCTGTCCGACGCCGCCACAGGCCAGCCGCTGATGCTGCTCGACGCCCGCTCGGTGACAGCGCTGCGCACCGGTGCGGTGGCGGCCGTCGCCGCCCAGGCGCTGGCGCCGCCTGAGGCTCGTTCGGTGGGGATCATCGGCTGCGGCCTGCACGGGGCGTGGACCGCGCGCTGCCTGGCCGCCGCCGGCTACGGCCCCGGGATCTGCTTCGACCCCCGGACCGACGCCGCCGCCGCCCTGGCCGACGAGTTCGGCTGGCGCGCCGGCACCCGCGAGGAGGCGGTGCGCGGCGAGGTCGTGTGCTGCATCACGCCGGGCGCCACGCCCGTGATCGACGCCGGCGACCTGCGCCCGGGCCTGCACCTGAACATGCTGGGCGCCGACGGGCCGGGCAAGGCCGAGGCCACGGTCGGCGCGGTCGGCTCGTGCGCGCTGTTCTGCGACGAGTGGGAGCAGGCCTCCCACGGCGGCGAGCTCATGCAGGCGGTCGGCGCAGGCGTGGTCGCGCGGGCCCATGTGACCGAGCTGGGCGCGGTCCTGGCCGGCGACGCGCAGGGCCGCCCCGGCCCGGCCGCGGTCACGCTGTTCGACTCGACCGGGCTGGCGATCCAGGACCTGGCCATCGCCGCCGCCGCGCTCGAGGCCTACCGCGCCGGCCGGGTGGCCGCCCAGACCATCTCGCTATAGCGGGATGTTGCCGTGCTTGCGCCGGGGGCCCGGCTCGCGCTTGGTCTGGAGCGTCTCGAGCGCGGTGATGATCTTGGGCCGGGTCTCGTGGGGGATGATCACGTCGTCGATGTAGCCCCGTTCGGCCGCCGCGTACGGGTTGGCGAAGTGGGCCTTGTAGTCGGTGATCAGCTTCTGCCGGCGTGTGTCGGGCGTGGGCGATGACTGGATGTCTCGCCGATAGATGATGTTGACCGCGCCCTCGGGCCCCATCACCGCCACCTCGGCCGTCGGCCACGCGAAGTTGAAGTCGGCCAGCATGTGCTTGGAGGCCATGACGTCGTAGGCGCCCCCGTAGGCCTTGCGGGTGATGATCGTGATCTTGGGCACGGTCGCCTCGGTGTAGGCGTACAGCAGCTTGGCTCCGTGGCGGATGATCCCGCCCCACTCCTGATTGGTCCCCGGGAGGAATCCCGGGACGTCGCAGAACGTGATCAGCGGGAGGTTGAACGCATCGCAGGTCCTGACGAATCGCCCCGCCTTGCAGGACGAGTCGATATCGAGCACGCCGGCGAGCTGAGCCGGCTGGTTGCCCACGACACCCACCGCGTAGCCGTTCAGCCGGGAGAACCCACACACGATGTTGCGCGCGTAGTGCTCGTGGACCTCGAAGAACTCCCCGTCGTCGACGATCAGCCGGATCACGTCCCGCATGTCGTAAGGCTTGTTCGGGTTGTCTGGGACGACGTGGTCGAGCTCCTCGTCCATCCGGCTCGGGTCGTCGGTCGGGAGGACCCGGGGCGGTGTCTCGAGGTTGTTCTGAGGGAGGAAGCTGAGCAGGTAGCGCGTGTCCTCCAGGCACTGGTCCTCGTCGTCGGAGGCGAAGTGCGCCACCCCCGACTTCGAGTTGTGCGACATGGCGCCGCCGAGCGACTCGAAGTCGACCTCCTCCCCGGTGACCGTCTTGATCACGTCGGGGCCGGTGATGAACATGTGGGAGGTCTCCTTGACCATGAAGATGAAGTCGGTCATCGCCGGCGAGTACACCGCGCCGCCCGCGCACGGGCCCATGATCAGGCTGATCTGCGGGATCACCCCGCTGGAGCGGACGTTGCGCACGAACACGTCGCCGTAGGCGCCCAGCGATACGACGCCCTCCTGGATCCGCGCGCCGCCGGAGTCGTTGATCCCGATCACCGGGCAGCCGATCTTGGCCGCCAGGTCCATGACCTTGCACATCTTCTCGCCCATGACCTCGCCGAGCGACCCCCCGAACACCGTGAAGTCCTGGCTGAACACGCACACCCGCCGGCCCTCGATCGTGCCGTGCCCCGTCACCACCGCGTCGCCCCACGGCCGGTTCTTCATCATGTCGAAGTCCGGGGTGCGGTGGCGCACGAACACGTCGAGCTCCTGGAAGGAACCCGGGTCGAGCAGCTTCTCGACCCGCTCGCGCGCGGTGTACTTGCCGCGCTCGTGCTGCTTGGCGACCGCCTTCTCTGAGCCGGCGTGGATCGCCTCGTGGCGGATCTCCTCGAGCTGGGAGAGCTTCTCTTCGTAGGTCTCGGGTGCCTTGTCGCGCATGGTGGCGCGCGAGTGTACTGGGCGTATCTGGGGCCGCGCGCTCCGCGCGCGGCGTCCATGGGGCCGTTGCGCCGGGCATCCCTGCCCGGCGCCCACCGCCGGGCGGCTAGGCCCGCGAGAACGGGCGGTGGTGGGCCTGGCCGAGGCTGTCGAGCGCCGCGGTCAGCGCGTCCATGTCATCCGGCGGCGGCTCGAGCGCCGGCGGGGGCTCCGGCGGCGCCGGCGCGGGCCGCCAGCCCAGCGCCTCGCGGAGGCGCGCCCACAGGCCGGCGCGCCGGCGCCCGGGCGGGGCCGCTGGCGCAACCTCCTCCTCGGGCGGCCCCAGCTGCGCGGTCAGTACCACCCGCGTGCCCCATCCCGACGGCTCGAGCCGCACCGTGCCGCTCGCGCAGTCGCCCTCCCAGGCAACGGCGGTCTCCGGCTCGAGCCTCGTGATCCGAATGTCTCCGAAGTGGTCCAGATGGCGCCCCAACGAGGCGGCGTCGCTGCATTCCGCCCACAGCTCGGGATGAGACTTGACCAGGGTTCGGTTCGCTGTCAGCTCGATCATGCTCCGCATCTTCGGCCGCCCGATCGCGACTCCTTCACCGGGACGTCCGCCTTGCAGCGGCTAACGTGGGGCGCATGACGCGCGAGCTCGGTGCGAACGGGCCCGAGGTCTCGACCCTCGGTCTCGGGCTCATGGGCATGTCCGGGATGTACGGGCAGGCGGACGAGCGCGAGAGCATCGCCACCGTCCACGCCGCGCTCGACGCCGGCATCACCCTGCTCGACACCGGCGACTTCTACGGGATGGGCCACAACGAGCTGCTGCTCTCGCGCGCACTCGAGGGGCGCTCGCGCGACGACGTGCTGATCAGCGTCAAGTTCGGCGCTCAGCGCGGCCCCGACGGCGCCTGGCTCGGCTACGACGCGCGGCCGGCCGCGGTCAAGACCGCGTTGGCCTACACGCTGAACCGCCTGCGGGTCGAGCACATCGACGTCTACCGGCCGGCGCGCCTGGACCCGCAGGTGCCGATCGAGGAGACCGTGGGCGCGATCGCCGAGATGGTGCAGGCGGGCTACGTGGGCAACATCGGCCTCTCGGAGGTGGGCCCGGACACGATCCGCCGGGCCGCCGCCGTGCACCCGATCTGCGACCTGCAGATCGAGTACTCGCTGATCTCGCGCCGGATCGAGCACGCGATCCTGCCCACGTGCCGCGAGCTGGGGATCGCCGTCACCGCGTACGGCGTGCTCTCGCGCGGGCTGATCAGCGGCAGCTACTCGCCGGGCCCCGGGGACATCCGAGGTCGGATGCCCCGGTTCCGCGAAGAGAACCTGGCCCAGAACCTGGAGCTGGTCGACCGCCTGCGAGCGATCGCCGAGGCCCGAGGCGTCCCCACCGCCCAGCTCGCGATCGCCTGGGTCCTGTCCCGGGGCGAGGACATCGTCCCCCTGATCGGTGCCCGCCGGCGCGATCAGCTCGAGGAGGCGCTCGGCGCGCTCGAGCTCGAGCTGAGCGCCGAAGAGCTCGACCAGATCGAGCAGGCGATGCCGGCGGACGCGGTGGCGGGCGAGCGCTACGACGAGGCGCAGATGGCGCACCTGGACAGCGAGCGCTGAGGCCGTGGCCCACCTCGACAGCGAGCGCTGCGTCGCCGCCGTCGGGTGAAGCCATTTTTGCCCGGTCACCGGGCAAAAATGGCGACAGTCAGCTCAGCAGCACCACGCCGCCGTGCGCCGGAACCACCACCGAGCCGCTAACCGGCCGCTCGCGCAGGCCCCACCCGCGGGTGTCGGCGGCGCCGTCGAGCGCCCCGCCGCCCACGGGCACCACGAGCCGCGCCCCCGCGGGAGCGGGCAGGGCGTGCAACCGGCCGTCCGGGTTGACCGCGACGAGGCCGTGGGCGTACCGGCGCACGTACAGGCCGCCGGCGCGCAGGGCATCGATGTTCGCCGGCGGGGGCGCGAGCGCCGGGCCGAGCGGCGCGCCGTACTCGGGGAACCACTGGGGCACCTGGCCGATGTCCATGTTCAGGAACGTGTGCGAGCCCTTGACGAGCAGATATGAGCCGAGCACGAACATCCGCTCGGCGACATCGCTTGCCGCCGGGTAGGTCTGGGCGATCAGCACGCTTCCCCGCCGGATCAGGCTGAGCGCCCGGTTCATCTGGAGCTGCCAGTCGCCGAGCGCGTAGAAGCTGGACGAGCCGCCCTCGGCGAAGCCCTCGATCATCACGCCATCGGCGAGGGCGTAGTCGGTGCGGTCGCGCGTGGTGATCCACGAGCCGGCGTTGGGGATGAACCACAGCCGTCCGCGCAGCCGCCGCTTCTCGTAGCGCATGAAGCGGTCGATCCGCACCGTCCACGCGCCCTCGCCCACGAAGTACTGGAGCGGCGGCGTGAAGCTGTCGGCCCCCAGGTACTGGGGAACGCTCAGCGAGTCCGCGAACACCCCGTCGTCGCCCAGGATCGCCGCCTGGTGCAGCACGCTCGAGGCCCAGTAGCCGCTCCACCCGCTGTCGGGGTTCATCAAATACCAGCCCCACTGCGACTGGTAAACGCGCCGGCCGTCGATGTGCCAGAACCACGCCTCGTGCCTGGTCACGAACCCGTAGTCCGAGCTCCAGCCGCCGTTGAACCGAAACGGGACCGGGCCGTCGCCGATCCCGAGGCGGTAGTACAGGACGAGGAAGCCGCGCTTGAACGCCCGCAGGCGCCGCGCCGTCTGGAGCGAGACCTTCTGGGTGCCGTCGACGTGCGTGGCCACGAAGCGGATCTGCGCCGGCGTCATCGAGTCCGGCAGCTGGTCGTCCCACACGTGGACGGCGCCGTCGGTGTTCGGGATCGCCCGGCGGGCCAGGGCGCTCGCCGGCAGCGCGAGCGCGAGCGCCGCCAGCAGCGCGAGGATCAGATATTCGGCTGGTACTCGCCGAACACGTCGCGCATTGCGCCGCATGCCTCGCCGAGGGAGCAGCGGTCCTTCAGGGCCTGACGGAGCACGGGCAATAGGTTCTCGCTACCCCTGGCGGTCTCCCGGATCTCCTCGAGGCGCCGCTGCACGAGGTCCTGATCTCGATCCTCCTTGAACCGCTTCAGCCGCTCCACCTGAGCGTGCTCGGACTCGGGATCGACGCGCAGGATGTCCGGAACCTCGGGCACGCCCTCGTCGACGTACTTGTTCACCCCGACCACGATGTCCTGGGCGATCCGGTAGCGCTCGTGGTAGCCGAAGGCCGACTCCTCGATCTCGTTCTTGATGAAGTCGATCGCCTGGACCGACCCGCCGAGCTCGTCGATCTTGGAGATCAGCTCGCGCGCGCTGGTCTCGATCTCGTCGGTCAGCGCCTCGACGAAGTACGAGCCCGCGAACGGATCGACCGTGTCCGCGGCCCCTGACTCGTAGCCGATGATCTGCTGCGTCCGCAGCGCGATCCGCGCAGCCCGCTCGGTCGGCAGGGCCAGTGCCTCGTCGAACCCGTTGGTGTGCAGCGACTGCGTGCCCCCGCACACCGCCGCAAAGCCCTGGAGCGCCACCCGGACGATGTTGTTCTCGGGCTGCTGCGCGGTCAGGGTGACGCCGCCGGTCTGGGTGTGGAAGCGCAGCCGCCACGAACGCTCGTCCTTGGCGCCGAAGCGCTCGCGCATGATCTCGCCCCACATCTTCCGGGCCGCGCGGAACTTCGCCACCTCCTGGAAGACGTTGTTGTGGCCGTTGAAGAAGAAGGCCAGCCGCGGCGCGAACTCGTCGATCGCGAGGCCCGCATCGGAGGCCGCCTGCACGTAGGCGATCCCGTTGGCCAGCGTGAACGCCACCTCCTGCACTGCCGAGCAGCCCTTCTCGCGGAAGTGGTAGCCGCTGATCGAGATCGTGTTCCACTTGGGAACGTTCTCCTTGCAGTACGCGAACAGGTCCGTGGTCAGCCGGATCGCGCCCTCGGGCGGATAGATGAAGTTGCCCCGGGCGATGTACTCCTTGAGGATGTCGTTCTGGGTGGTGCCGCGTAGCTTCTCGGCCGGCACGCCCTGCTCCTCGCCCACCAGCGCGTACAGGAGCAGCAGCACGCTCGCCGGCGCGTTGATCGTCATCGAGGTCGAGACCTGGTCGAGCGGTATCTCGTCGAACGCGGTCCGCATGTCGTCGATCGTGTCGATCGCCACCCCGGTCCGCCCGACCTCGCCCAGGCAGCGCGGGTCGTCGGAGTCCAGGCCGAGCTGGGTGGGCAGGTCGAAAGCCATGCTCAGCCCGGTCGAGCCGTGCTGGAGCAGATAGCGGTAGCGCTCGTTGGACTCCTTGGCGCTGGCGTACCCGGCGTACTGGCGCATCGTCCAGAGCTGCCCGCGGTACATGTTCGGGTGGATCCCGCGCGTGAAGGGGTACTCGCCCGGCTCCCCGAGCCGCTCGGGCAGATCCTGCGGCACGTCCTCCTCGCTGTAGAGCGGCTTGATCTCGATGCCGGAGTCGGTGAACCGGCGCGGGTCGTCGGGGCCGACGATCGGAGCGATCGTGCGGTGCTCATCGGCGGTGGCCATGGCTCTGGAGGTTACCCGCGGCCGGCTAGCCTTTGCACCATGCAGGTGCGAGTTCGACTGTTTGCGGGTCTGCGCGAGCGCGCCGGCGCCGCCGACGTGGAGCTCGAGCTTCCGGAGGGCGCGCGGGTGGCCGACGCGCTCGCGGAGCTGAGCGAGCTGACGCACGGGATCCCGGTGGTCATGGCGGTCAACCAGGAGTACGCCGGCGGCGAGTCGCCGCTCCACGCCGGCGATGAGCTGGCCCTGATCCCGCCGGTGTCCGGAGGGGCGGTGTCCTCGCTGCACACGCGGGTGACCCGCGAGCCCCTGGCCCTCGACCCGCTGATCGAGCGCGTGCGCGACCCCCGCGCCGGCGCAGTGGTCACCTTCCTGGGCGTGACACGCGAGGTCGACCACCTCGACTACGAGGCCTACGTCGAGATGGCCGAGGGACAGATGGCGGAGATCGTCCAGCGGGCGATCGAGCGCCACGGGCTGTGCGCGGCCGCGGCCGAACACCGGGTCGGGGCGGTGGCGCTGTCCGAGGCCTCGGTGGCGATCGCCGTCTCCGCCCCGCACCGCGACGGAGCATTCGCGGGGGCGTGCGAGATCATCGACGAGATCAAGGCGCGCGCGCCGATCTGGAAGAAGGAGGAGGGCGAGTGGGTGGCGGGCGTGAAGCCAGAGCCCGCGAGCTGAGGGCGCTGCCGGCGGTCCACGAGGTCGCCGCACAGCTCGACGCGCCGCACGCGCTGGCGGTCGCGGCGGCGCGGCGCGCCATCGACGAGGCCCGGCAGGCCTGGCTGGCCGGCGAGCCAGCTAGGGGGAATGGGGTGGCACCCGAGGATCGACCGCGGGGGGATCCGGCGGCGACGCGAGCGCCGGCGCCGCCATCGACCAATGTGGTGACCCGCGCGCGGGAGCTCTTGGCCGAGCTCGAACGGCCGTCGCAGCGCCGGGTCATCAACGCCACGGGCGTGATCGTCCACACCAACCTCGGGCGCGCGCCGCTGGCGGCGGCGGCGCGCGAGGCGGTGGCTCGCACGGCCGCCGGCTACTCGAACCTGGAGCTCGACCTGGAGAGCGGCGAGCGCAGCAACCGGCAGGCGCATGTGGAGGGGCTGCTGCGCGCGCTGACCGGAGCGGAGGCGGCGATGGTCGTGAACAACGGGGCCGGCACCGTGCTCCTCGCCGCCGCGGCGCTCGCCGGCCCCGGCAAGGCAATCGCGGTCTCGCGCGGGCAGCTCGTCGAGATCGGCGGGGGATTCAGGATCCCCGAAGTGATTGCCCAGTCGGGCGCGCGCCTGGTCGAGGTCGGGACGACCAACCGGACCCGGCTGACCGACTACCGGCGGGCCGTAGACAGCGGTGACATCGCCGCGATCATGCGTGTGCACCCATCGAACTTCCGCACCGTGGGGTTCGTCGAGCAGGTGGGGATCGAGGAGCTGTGCGAGCTGGGCGTGCCGGTGATCGACGACGTGGGGTCGGGCGCCCTGGAGGTGGTCGCCGACGAGCCGACGATCGCGCGCTCGGTGGCGGCGGGCGCGGCGCTGGTCTGCTGCTCGGGGGACAAGCTGCTCGGCGGGCCGCAGGCCGGGCTGATCGTAGGCCGGCGCGAGGCGGTGACGCTGGCGCGCCGGCATCCCCTGGCCCGCGCGCTGCGCATCGACAAGCTCTCGCTGGCCGCGCTCGAGGCGACCTTGCGCCTATACCTCGATCCGGACCGCGCGCGGCGCGAGATCCCGGTGCTGGCGATGCTCTCCGCGGGCGAGGAGGCGCTGGCGGCGCGGGCCGAGCGGCTGGCTGCCGGAATCGGCCCGCCAGCGCAGATCGCGCGCGCCAGCGCGAAGGTGGGCGGGGGCGCGCTGCCGCTGCTCGAACTCGACGGGCCGGTCGTGGCGCTCGACGGGGAGCCGGTCGCCCTGGCGCGCACCCTACGCGAGCACGACCCCCCGGTGATCGCGCGCATCCACGACGGCCGGGTGCTGCTCGACCCGCGGACGATCGCCGACGAGGAGGTGCAGGAGGTGCTCGGGGCGGTCCGCGCGGCGCTCGGGCGATGAACCCGCTCACGCTCGGCACGGCCGGGCACATCGACCATGGCAAGACGGCCCTGATCCGCGCCCTGACCGGCGTGGACACCGACCGCCTGCCCCAGGAGCGGGCTCGCGGGATCTCGATCGAGCTCGGCTACGCCGCGCTCGAGCTGCCCTCGGGCTGGCGGCTGTCGGTCATCGACGTGCCCGGCCACGAGCGGTTCGTGCGCACGATGGTCGCCGGCGCCACCGGAGTCGACCTGTACCTCATGACGGTGGCGGCCGACGACGGGGTGATGCCACAGACGCGCGAGCACGCCGCCGTGCTGCGCGCGCTGGACATCGCCACCGGCGTGGTGGCGATCACCAAGGCCGACCTGGCCGACCCCGAGATCGCGATGCTCGAGGCCTCCGAGCTGCTTCCGGACGCCCCGATCGTGGCGGTGTCCGCGCGCACCGGCCAGGGTCTCGACCAGCTGCGCGGGGTGCTCGAGCGCGCGGCGGAGCGCTCGGCGGAGCGCGCCGCCGGCCGCGCCACCCGCCTCGGTCCGGCACGCCTGCACGTCGACCGGGCGTTCACGATCCGCGGCGCCGGCACCGTCCTCACCGGAACGCTGTGGTCGGGCGAGATCGCCCGCGGCGAGGAGCTCCAGCTCTTGCCGAGCGGCGCGCGCGTTCGGGTCCGCGGCGTCCAGGTCCACGACGAGCCGGTCGAGCGGGCGCCGGCCGGCGGGCGCGTCGCGGTGAACCTGACCGGGGTATCGCTGGACGAGGTCGCGCGCGGCGATGTCCTGGCGAGCGCCGGCGCCGCGCTCGCCCCTACCTACCTGATCGACGCGCAACTCGACTTCGACGGCGAGCACGGCGACCGCGTTCAGGTCCACCACGGGACGCGCGAGTCACCCGCGCGCATGGCCTGGCTCGGCGGGCGCTTCTGGCAGATCCGACTCGAGCAGCCGCTGGTCCCGGCCGCGGGCGACCGGCTCGTGATCCGCCAGATCGCCCCACCGGACACGGTCGGCGGCGGCGTCGTGCTCGACCCGCACCCGCGCAAGCACGGCGCGGGCCGGGCACTGCTGGTCAGGCTCGAACGGCTGGCCCGCGGAGAGCCGGACGCGCCAGAGCCAGAGCCAGCGCGCGGGCCCGGACCCGGACCCGCGCCCAAGCCCGAGCCCAACTCCAAGCCCACACCCCGCGCCCAGCTCGACTCGGCGGCACTCACGCTGGAGCGCCGGCTGCGCGAGGCCGGCCTCGAACCCCCGCCCACCTCCGAGCTCGATGCCGAGGCCCTGGGCGCGCTCCGCGACGCCGGCCGTGCGGTCCGAGTCTCAAAGACGTTGCACTACCACCCGGACGCGCTGGCCGACGCCCAACGCCGGATCCTCGCGCTGGCCGAGCGCCACGGCGGCGCGGTCACGCTGGCCCAGGTCAGGGACGAGCTACAGACCTCGCGCAAGTTCTCGCAGGCTCTGCTCGAGCATCTGGACTCCGAGAAGGTGACGGTGCGCCGCGGCGAGGCCCACGTGGTCCGGCGCTCTCAGAGCCCGCCGCCGGCGACCGGCGGCGCGGTCGGGTCGGCGGCGCCGGCGCCGGCGCCGCCGTGCTCGCGCACGACGTAGTCCTCGATCGTCATCGGCGTCTCCGACGAGCGCTCGACCACGGCCAGCAGCGAGGACATGGTCGCCACCTCCTCGACCTGCTCCTTGAGGAACCACTGCACGAACTGCTCGCTCTGGAAGTCGCCCTCCTCCCGGGCCACGCCCATCAGCGCCGCGATCTGGTCGCTCACGCGCCGCTCCTGCTCGAGCGCCAGCGCCACCGGTGCGACTAGGTCGGCGAACTGGCTCTCGGGCGCCGCGACGCCAGGAATCGCCACCTGGGCGTCGGCATCGAGCAGGTAGCGGACCATCATCATCGCGTGGTTGCGCTCTTCGACCGCCTGGGCGTAGAAGAAGGCGGCCAGCCGCGGCAGGGTCTGCGCGTCGTAGTAGACCGCGTTGGCGATGTACTGCTGCGAGGCCGCGAACTCGTAGGCGACCTGCTCGTTCAGACGCTCGACGAAGCGGGCGGCAGCCATCCCGGTGGATGCTAATGGACTCCTCTAAGCGTCCGCACGCTACATTCCCTCGCGGTGTCCACTTGCCTAGTCACCGGCGGCGCCGGCTTCCTCGGGTCCCACCTGTGCGAGGAGCTGCTGCGCCGCGGCCATCGCGTGATCTGCGTCGACAACCTCGAGACCGGCACCCTGGCCAACATCGAGCACATCCGCAGCGACAAGTTCGTTCACCAGAACCTGGACATCATCCAGCCCTACTTCGTCGATGAGCCGATCGACTTCGTCTACCACCTGGCCTCCCCGGCCTCGCCGATCGACTACCTGCGCCTCCCGCTGCACACGCTGAAGGTGGGCTCCTACGGCACCCACCACACGCTTGGGCTGGCCAAGAAGCACCGCGCGCGCTTCCTGCTCGCCTCCACCAGCGAGGTGTACGGCGACCCGCGGGAGCACCCGCAGCGCGAGACCTACTGGGGCCACGTCAACCCGATCGGGCCGCGCGGCGTGTACGACGAGGCCAAGCGCTATGCCGAGGCGCTGACCATGGCCTACCACCGCCAGCAGGGCGTGGACACCTCGATCGTTCGCATCTTCAACACCTACGGCCCGCGGATGCGCCCCCATGACGGCCGGGCGATCCCCACGTTCCTGCGCCAGGCGCTCCAGGACCGGCCGATCACGGTGTTCGGCGATGGCTCGCAGACCCGGTCCTTCTGCTACGTGGAGGACGAGATCCGCGGCCTGATCGCGCTGGTCGAGTCCGGGCACCACAACCCGGTCAACATCGGCAACCCCGACGAATACACGCTGCTGGAGCTGGCCAAGGCCGTGGTGGAGGTCACCGGATCGGGCTCGGAGATCGTGTTCGAGGCGCTCCCCACCGACGACCCGCAGGTTCGCCAGCCAGACATCACGCTGGCGCGCGAGATCCTGGGCTGGGAGCCGGAGATCTCGCTGCGCGAAGGGCTCAGCCGGACGATCGAGCAGTCCGGCCGGGACACGCTGGTCGGCGCGATCGCGTAGCGCGCAGGGGTAAACCCTGTGCACGAATGGTTCCCGGGTACCCCGGAACTTCGACCTCCAGCTACCGTTATCAGCGCGTAGGGGAAGTGGAGAAGCTGGACGCGGCACGTTGAGCATCGAGCGGACAAAGGTCTCAAGCGGCCAGGCGAACGGGATACACGCCCCCGGCTCGGTACGGCTGCCCGAGCGCGACGTGCGCCAGAAGCGCCCGCCGGTGGTCTCCTTCATCCTGCGGATCGAGACGCTTCGGCGGGTGGCCCGCGTGGTCTCGTTGATGGCGCTCGACCTGGTGGGCGTGGCCGGCGCCCTGTTTACCGCGCTGATGGTCAAGCTCGCCGTCCGGGGCAGTCTCGACGCGGGGCTCGCCTGGTCGCAGATGAAGCAGTGGGTGTGGTTCGCCTACCTGCTGACCGTGCTGCTGTTCGCACGGGTCGACCTGTACGCCGAGCGCACGCGCCGGCCCGGGCTGACCCGGATCGCCGGCGCGCTGTTCCAGGCCGCGGTGATCGCGCTGGTGTTCGCGCTGGCCAACGGCGAGCACTTCTCGAGCTATTTCATCTTCTACGGGTCGCTCGTGTTCGGGACCCTCTACATCGCCGGGATGCGCGAGGCGCACCTGAGGTTCACCGGCTGGCTGCTCGGGCAGGCCGGCTACCGGCGCCGGGCGGTACTGGTCGGCTCGGGCAAGCACATGGAGGAGGTCGCCCACGCGCTCGCAGACCGGTCGCGTACTCGGGTCGAGGTCGTGGGCTACATGTCGCTCACGCCCCGCCCGCAGAACGGGCTGCGCTCGCTCGGCCCGATCGGGCAGCTCGCCGAGGTGCTCGGCGTCGAGCGGATCCAGGAGGTGATCATCGCCGACCCGGACTTCCCGCAGGAGCAGGCGGTCGAGCTGGTCGACCTGTGCCACCGGCGCGGCGTGAGCGTGCACATCGCGCCGAGCACGATGGAGATCCTGATGGACCGGGCGGAGTTCGTTCCGGGGCAGACGGTCCCGCTGTTCACGTTGCGCCCGCCTGTGTTCGAGGGCATCGACTTCGCGCTCAAGCGGACCTTCGACCTGACGCTCTCGACGATCGGCCTGGTCGTCCTCTCCCCCGTGCTGCTGATCATCGCGCTCGCGGTCAAGCTGAGCTCCTCTGGGCCCGTGTTCTACCGATCGGTCCGACCGGGCATGGCCGGCCGGCCGTTCTCCTGCTTCAAGTTCCGGACGATGCGCGAGCACGCCGAGCAGATCCAGGCCGACCTGGAGTCCTTGAACGAGAAGTCGGGGGCGATCTTCAAGATCCGCCACGACCCACGGCTGACCGGCGTGGGCCGCGTGCTGCGACGTTTCTCGCTCGACGAGCTTCCCCAGCTGGTCAACGTGGTCCGCGGCGAGATGTCGCTGGTCGGCCCGCGGCCGCTGCCCATGCGCGACTTCGAACGGCTCGAGGAGTGGCACAAGAAGCGCTACCTGGTGCTGCCCGGGATCACCGGGCTGTGGCAGGTCTCCGGACGCTCCGAGCTCGACTTCGACGATCTCGTGCGCCTCGACTTCCTGTACCTCGAGCGCTGGTCGATCTTCCTGGACCTGCGGATCCTGCTGCGGACGATTCCGGCCGTGCTCTCGCGCCGCGGCGCGTTCTGAACGCGCCGCCATCTACTCTCCCCGCCGAGATGCCCCCGACCGACCGGTTCGTGATCAGCTTTGCCGCGGAGCCTCCCCAGGAGGGGATCCCGTATGGCCGCTGGGCCGACACCCTGCGCGCGCACTTCCAGGGAGCCTGCCGCGAGATCGACACCGAGGGCGAGGACATCGGCGAGCCCGGAGAGATCGCCTGGTTTCCCGACCGCACCTACGCGGGCCGCACGTACGTCCCGGCGGTGGCGCGCACGACCGCCTCCTACGAGCTGTTCGGGTTCGTGTCGTTCTCGGAGGGATCGGGCGGGCCGGCCGACTTCGAGGCCCGCGCCGACTTCACGGCCGAGCTGGCCGAGTCGAACCCCGACTGGAAGCTCGACCTCAACGACGACGTGATCGGGACCTGGCGTGGCGAGCAGGGCAAAGCGGCCGACATGACCCTGGTCTGGGGAGTGCCGCTAATCCCGGGCGGAGCGATCACCACCGCCGAGCTGGCCAACCTGGCCGTGGACCAGTGCGAGCTGGTGGACGAGCGCTTCACGCTGATTGCGCCGGACAACTACCGCGGGGACTTCCTGGAGGTCAAGCTCTGGAGTCGCAATGGCGAGGAGCTCGCCAGGGAGTCCTTGTACGTGGACGACGAGGAGTAGTCAGATCGCCGGGTGAGACGGCCCTGGTGACGCGTCGCCGGTCTCGGCGCCGGCGGTCGGCGCGGCGCCGTTGGTGGTGAGCGCGGCCGGAAGCCTGAGCCGGACCTCATCCAATGTGAGGGGGAAATGACACGCGGCAAGCGTGTGATTGCCCTTGTCCTCGAGCGGCGGCTCCTCGGTGGAGCAGATCTCCTGGGCTTTGGGACAGCGAGTGTGGAAGCGGCAGGCGCTGGGCGGGTTGGCCGGGCTCGGCACGTCTCCCGAGAGCAGCTGGCGCTCGCGCTTTCCGCCGGTCGGATCGGGCACCGGGACGGCCGAGAGCAAAGCGCCGGTGTACGGGTGCCGGGGGAACCCGTAAAGCGACTCGCTGGGCGCGAGCTCCGCGAGCTTGCCCAGGTACATGACGGCCACGCGGTCGCACATGTGGCGTACCACCGAGAGGTCGTGGGCGATGAAGACCAGGGTCAGGCCCATCTCGTGCTGTAGGCCACGCAGCAGGTTGAGCACCTGGGCCTGGATCGAGACGTCCAGCGCTGAGACCGGCTCGTCGGCCACGAGCACCTTCGGCTCGAGCGCGATCGCTCGGGCCACCCCGATCCGCTGACGCTGACCGCCCGAGAACTCGTGCGGGTAGCGGTTGTAGTGCTCGGGGTTCAGGCCAACCCGATCCATGAGCTCCTGCACCCGCTTCTTGCGGGCGCCGTGCTCGTCCAGAAGGCCGTGGATCGCGAACGGCTCGCCGATGATCGAGCCCACGGTCTTGCGCGGGTTGAGCGAGGAGTACGGATCCTGGAAGATCATCTGCATCTCCCGGCGCAGCTCCTTGAGGCGCGCCCCCTTGCGCTGGGTGATGTCCTCGCCCTCGAAGCAGACCGCGCCCGAGGTGGGCTCGAGCAGGCGCACGATCAGTCGCGCGGTCGTGCTCTTGCCGCACCCGGTCTCGCCGACGATCCCGAGCGTCTCGCCCCTGTACACGTTGAACGAGATGTCGTCCACGGCCTGGACCGCCCCGATCTTGCGCTGGAAGATGATCCCGCTCGTGATCGGGAAGTGCTTGACGAGGTTGCGGACCTCGATCAGCGGCTCGGCGGTGGCGGTCACAGCCCACTCTCCGGGGTGGTTACAGACGCGGTGTCGGTGAGCGCGGCGGCATCGGCGGCGACGGGCGAGGCGCCGTCGGCGCCGGCCAGCGCGCGCACCTGCTCCTGATCGCGTCCGGCTTGGAGCTCGTTCCAGATCCGGGTGCGCAGCTGCGGCTCGAGCAGGCACGCCACCGTGTGGCCGGCGTCCCCCGTCACCGGCGTCAGGCGTGGGTCCACGCGTCGATGAGCGGCGCGGGCATACGGGCAGCGCGGGTTGAAGAAGCACCCCGACGGGCGGTGGATCAGGCTGGGCGGCCGACCGGAGATCGGGACGAGCTCCTCGTCCCGGGCGGTATCGAGCCGCGGGATCGACTTGAGCAGGCCCCAGGTGTAGGGGTGCTGCGGAGTCTCGAAGATCTGACTGGTCGAGCCGTGCTCGACGATGCGCCCCGCGTACATCACCGCGATCTCGTCGGCGATCTCCGCCACCACGCCGAGATCGTGGGTGATGATGATGACCGCCATCCCGAGCCGGTTCTGGAGATCCTGGATCAGAGCGAGGATCTGCGCCTGGACGGTGACGTCGAGCGCGGTCGTGGGCTCGTCGGCGATCAACAGCTTCGGCTCGTTGGCGAGCGCCATCGCGATCATCGCCCGCTGGCGCATACCGCCCGAGAACTCGTGGGGGTACTGATTCAGGCGGCGCTGAGGATCGGGGATCCCGACAAGCTGAAGCAGCTCAAGCGCCCGGTCCCGGGCCGCTGCCCTGGAAACGTCGCGGTGTGTGCGCACTGCCTCCACGAGCTGCGAACCGACCTTGTAGAACGGGTGCAGCGAGGACAGCGGGTCCTGGAAGATCATCGCGATGTCGTTGCCGCGGATCCGGCGCAGGTCCTCGGTCGGGGCGGTGAGCAGGTCGCGTCCCTCGAACGCGATGCGTCCCGAGATCCGGGTGTTGCGGCTCCGGGTCAGGCCCAACGTCGTGAGAGAGGACACAGTCTTGCCCGAACCCGACTCGCCGACGATGCCGAGCGTAGTTCCCGCCGCGACGTCGTAGGTGATCCCGTCGACGGCATGGACCACGCCGTCGTCGGTCACAAACTGCACCCGCAAGTCCTCGACTGAAAGGAGCGGAGCAGCGCTCACGAGTAGCGCACCCGCGGGTCGATGAACGCGTAGGCGATGTCGACGATCAGGTTCATGATCACGATGAAGAACGCGCCGACGAGCACCGTTCCCTGGATCATGGGCAGGTCGCCGTTGATGATCGAGTCATAGGCCAGCCGCCCGATGCCGGGAATGTTGAACACGGTCTCGACCAGGATGACGCCGCCGAGCAGGACGCCGATGTCGACGCCCGCCGCGGACACGATCGGCGTGATCGCCGCGCGAAGGCCGTGGCGGACGATCACCTTGCGCTCGGGCACGCCCTTGGCCCGGGCGGTCCGGATGTAATCCTCGGACATGACCTCGATCAGGTTCCCGCGCAGCAGCCGGGCGTAGATCGCGGCGAACGACGCCGCCAGGACCAGCCAGGGCATGATCAGCGAGGTGAACCAGTGGCCCGGGTTCTGCGAGATGGGCACATACGTGCCGGCGCCGGGGAAGACCTTGAACTTGCCAATGTCGGACGCGAACAGGAACAGCGCCACCAGGCCGAGCCAGTAGGGTGGCGCTGAGATCGCGACCAGCGCGGTGCCCATCGTCGCGCGGTCGAACCGGGACCGGCGCCGGACCGCGGAGATCGTCCCGATGGTGATGCCGATGGCCAGCCACACCACCGCGGCGCCGATGGCCAGCGACACCGTCGCGGGCAGGCGGCTGAAGAGCATGGTCCTAACCGGCGACTGGTACTGGTAGCTGAAGCCGAAGTCGAAGTGGAGCACCAGGGCCTTCATGTAGTCGAAGTACTGCACGTACCACGGCTTGTCGAGCCCCAGCTGGTGCCTGATCGCCTTGATCAGGGCGGGGGTGGGCTGGTGACCGGCGCGCAGCTGCGCCGGATCCGCCGAGGGCAGCAGGTAGAAGATGATGAAGGTGATGAAGCTCACCGCGAACAGGAGCACGATCACCCAAAGCAGCCGCCGGATTATGTACTTGGTCATTAAGCGACCCTTCGCGGGTGGCCCCGCCGCTCACGCGACGGGGCCTCCCGTGTCACTGCCTTTTAGCCGTTGGTCAGATAGCTGTTGGTCAGGTCCCAGGCGTTGCCGTTGAAGTTCCAGTTCACGCCAACGACGTTCTTCGATGTGAACGTGACCTCGTTGTCCCACAACCACGGGACGCTGTAGGCCTGAGCGGTGACCTCGTCGTCGATCTTGCCCCACGCCGCGGCGCGAGCACTGGTGCTGGTCAGCTGCTCGGCCGAGTTCATCTGCGCGTTGAGGCTGGGATCGTTCGCCTGCGAGCTGTTGGTGTTGCCGACGGGCACGATGTTCTTGCCGTTGAACACCGGGTCGATCATGCTCTGAGCGTCGTCGAAGTCCTTGCCCCAACCCAGCGTCGGGCAGATCGCCACCTTGGCCTTGGGGACCAGGCAGAACTTCGAGAGCACCGTGGCGTGCGGGATCTCGCGAAAGTTCAGCTTGAAGCCGAGCTGTGCGAGCTCGCTCTGCACGGCCAGTGCCGTGTTCGACGCAGGGGCGTTGTTGTCGGCGATGGTCAGCAGCGCGGGCCCGGTGTACTTCCCGCTTGGATAGCCCGCCGCCTTCATGTACTTCTCGGCCAGAGCCAGGTTTCCGTTCGGGTTGGAATCGAAGTCGTAGCCCGGACCGGCGGTGCCGCCCGCCTCCGCGAAGCCGGGCAGGCCCGGCGGGATGTAATGCGTGGCGACCGTGCCCAGGGTGGGACCGCCGCGGGTCAGCCGCAGCGCGTTCTTGTCGATCACCGCGTTGATCGCCTTGCGCACGTTGACGTTGTTGAGCGGCGGGATTGTGGTGTTCAGCGAGATGTAGCGGTTGCCGCCGCTGGGCAGGATGTGGAACTGGCTCTTCTCCGAGCCGGTCAGCCCCTGCTGCAGAACAGAGGTCGGCGGCGCCGCGAAGTCCCCGCTCAACAGGCTCGAGCCGCTCAGCGTCTCGCGGCTGGACACCGTCGGGTCGTACTCGCCCTTGAACACGATCTCGTTGAAGTACGCCTTGTGCAGCGGATCGGTCGAGCGGTTCCAGCTCGGGTTGCGGACCAGGGTCAGGATCCGGCCCGTCGAGTAGGAGCTGCTCGGGATCGTCCCGGTTCCCGCGCCCTGGATCATGTACGGGCCGGTGAACACCTGGTGCATGCCGTAGCTCGACGTTGCGCCGGTGTCGTACTTGGCCGCGTAGCTCTGGGGCACGGGCGCCGTGCACGGAAGCACCAGGGCGTTCGCGGTGGTGAGCACGCCGACAGGCACCTTCGTGTTGATCACGAGCGTAGTCGGGTTCGGCGTCTGGATCCCCGTGACGTTCGGCAGCGAGGTGGCCGGGGCCGCCGGTGCGCCGATGATCTGCGGGTAGTACGCCTCGGCGTAGCCGTTGCCGACGGAGGCGAGGAAGCAGCGCTCCATCGCGTACTTGATGTCGGACGAGGTCACCGTCTGGTTCTGGAGCGGGGGGCTGTATTTCACCCCGCTGCGGATGTGGATGGTGAGCGTCTTGCCGCCATTGGAGATGGCCGGCAGCGACGTCGCGAGCTCAGGAGACGGAGTCGTGCCCTGGTCGGTGAAGGCATACAGGGTCAGCTGGGTCGGCTGCTGGATGTCCTCGTAGTCGTCCTGGTAGTACCAGTAGCCCGGATCCAGGCTGTCGATCCCGCCGGCCGTCCACAGAATCGTCGCCGTGCCGCCGTACTTCGGCGTGCCCGAAGCGCTGGAGGACGACCCGCTCTTGGAGCTGCTGGAGCCCCCGCAGCCGGCGATCACGAGGCAGGCCGCGACGGCCGCCACGAGCGCCGGTAAGCGCCAGAGATTTCGCATTCCCATCCTTTCCGTTGGTGACCTCATATAAGCCTCCTCATTCGACTGTCAAGCACTGGACGCCTTCGGATGAAGGGCGTCTTGGAGTCCGTCGCCAACGAGGTTGAAGGCGAGGACGGTGAGGAGCAGGGCTGCTCCCGGGAAGACCATGTACCACCACGCGGTGTTGAAGATCGTGGTGGCATCGGCCAGCATCGCGCCCCAGCTCGCGGTCGGGGGCTGCACCCCGGCGCCGAGGAACGACAGCGCGGCCTCGAACAGGATGTTCTGGGGGATG
Source organism: uncultured Solirubrobacterales bacterium (assembly GCA_963818675.1). Taxonomy (GTDB): domain Bacteria; phylum Actinomycetota; class Thermoleophilia; order Solirubrobacterales; family Solirubrobacteraceae; genus Palsa-465. The sequence goes on along the minus strand of CAWFTE010000002.1, from coordinate 1,736,360 downwards.
ATCAACGTCGCGTAGACGATGATCGGCGCCACCAGGTTGGGGAGGATCTCGCGGAAGATGATCCGGGCGTTCGATGCTCCCAGCGAGCGCGCCGCCTCGACGAACTCCTTCTCGCGCAGAGACAGGACCTGGCCGCGCACGATCCGCGCGATGTAGGTCCAGTTCACGAACGCGATCACGAAGATGACCACGATCAAGCCCGGCTTGAGCGCGCCGCCGAAGCATCCCTTCCCGAGCGAGCAGGCGGCGGCCAGCCCCAACGCCAGCAGCAGGATCGGGAACGCGAGCAGTACGTCGATCATCCGGCTGATCGCCATGTCGACCGCGCCCCGGAAGAAGCCGGCGACCATCCCCAGCGTGACGCCGACGACCATCGACAGGCCGGTGGCGACGAACGCCACGAGCAGCGACACGCGCGCGCCGTAGAGCACGCGCGCGAACACGTCCCGGCCCAGAGAATCCACGCCGAACAGGTGCTTGGCGCTCGGCCACAGGATCGCTGCGAGCACGATCGCGACGAGCAACGCGACGCCGCCGATGAGCATCGGCCCGCGTTTGCGCACAGCCGGCGACGGCGCGGCGGAGGCGACCATCGCCAGCACGATCCCGACGAGCGCCACGATGAACGGCCACAGGGCGTTGTGCGAGGGACCGGTGGGGGTCCCGAACGTCGACAGCGCGCCGGTGTTCTGCACGTTCGGGCCGGGGGCGCCGACCAGCGAGTCGATCAGCGGCGCGAGGATCGCCGCCACGATCAGCGCGACGATCGCCACCAGCGAGATCATCGCCACCCGGTCGCTCTTGAAACGGCGCCAGAACAGCTCGAGCGGAGAGCGGGCAGCTACGTCGGCAGCGACGGACTCGAGCTCGGTCGCGGCCACCGAGTCGGACTCGAGCAGGAGCTCCGACGTCCCGACGCTCATGGACTAAGCCAGTTCTCTGTCACAGCGCAAATCCCTCCTCCTCCGGGGGGAATACCACAACCGGGAGAGGCGGTGTACCAGTCTTAACCATGCCGCAACCTCCTCAGAGCGGGGGTTGGCCGAGACGTCCAGGATGGCCGGCCAAAACGTGCAGGAAGGTTGGCCGCAGTGCTGTCCGCGCTCAGCCTGCCGCGCGGCCGGCGCCGGGGGACGTGGGCGACGCACCGGCGGCTAGGCTCTCCGCCGCGCCCTCGTAGCTCAATGGATAGAGCACGCGCCTCCTAAGCGCGGGATGCAGGTTCGATTCCTGCCGGGGGCATCGAGGCCGCGCGCCGCGAGCACGCGGAGCCCTCGTGCTACCGTCCGCGAACTCCGTGTCCGAGAACACGCTAGTTGCACCGACTGCCGCCAAGCCGGCGGCGCCCGATCGTCCCCATGCGCCGGAGCCGGCTCGCTTCGCCCTGCGCCGCTACACCTGGTGGATCGTCGCGGCGGTGATCGTGGGCATCTCCGGAGGCCTGATCGCATGGGCCAGCACGCGACCGAGCTACGACGCGTTCGGGTGGCTGGTTTGGGGCTATCAGACCATCCACGGGGGCCTCGACCTCGGCGGCGCCCCGTCCTGGAAGCCGCTGCCGTTCGTGTTCACCGTGCCCTACGCGCTGTTCGGGCACTACCAGCTGTGGCTGTGGATGATCACCGACGTCGGGGCCTCGCTCGCCGGGTGCGTGTTCGCCGGGCGGATCGCCTACCGGCTCGCGCTGCGAGGATCCGCCGGCATCGGCGAGATCGGCGAAGAGCCGGGGCTCGGCCGCCGCCGCGCGGCGCTGGCCGCCGCGGTGTTCGCGGGCGCGGCCCTGCTCGGCGTCGAGGACTACATGCACTACGTCCTCAGCGTGCAGTCCGATCCGATGATCGTGACGCTCGTCCTGGCGGGCATCGACATGTACCTTTCCGGGCGACCGCGGTGGGCGTTCGCGTTCGGCGTGCTGGCCGCGCTGGGGCGCCCCGAGGCGTGGTGCATGCTCGGGCCGTATTCGCTGTACGCATGGTTCCGGATCCCGTCGATGCGGCGAATGCTGATCGCCGGGTGGTTCGTGATCCTGTTCTTCTGGTTCGGCATCCCCACGATCACCAACAACCGCCCGTTCGTCTCGGCGCAGTTGGCCATGAACTCGCCCCGCGAGCTGCGCCAGAACCAGATCACCGGCACGCTCGGGCGCTTCGCCGAGCTTCAGTATCTGCCCATGTGGATTGCGGCGCTGATCACGGTGGCCTGGGCGGCGCTGCGTCGGAACTGGCTGGCGCTGTGGCTGGCCGGCGCGGTCGTGTTCTGGGTCGTCGTCGAGATCGCGTTCGCGCTTCACGGCTGGCCGGGGCTGCAGCGGTACATGTTCGAGGCGGCCGCCATCGCGGCGGTTCTGGCCGCCGCGGGGGTTGGCTGGGTGCTGGCCGAGGCGCCGCGGCTACGCCCCGGCCTACCGCGGTGGATCGGGGTGCCGGTCGTCGCGGTGCTGGTCGGGACGCTCGTGCCGGGAGCGCTGGCCCGGGCGCGCACCGAGCGAACCGACCTCAAGCACGAGCGTGACCGCACGAAGCAGATCGCGCTCCTGAACACGACGCTCGACGTCCTCGGGGGCTACCACCACGTGCGCGCATGCGGCACGCCGGGGACGACCGTCGAGTTCGCCAGCGCGCTCGCCTGGCTCACGCACCTCGACGTCGGCTTCGTCGGATACATCCCCGCCCTCGAGCAGCGTGAGCACCACCCGACCGTCGTCTTCATCCCGCTCCCCCAGGGCGGGTGGAACGTGACGGCGTATCACACGCGGCGCCGGCAGCACGCCGCCTGCAGCAACCTGAACGTCAACTACCTGACCTCGCCCCGGGAGCCGGGAGGGTTCCTGGTCCGCCGCTGACGCGGAGCCGCGCAGCGCCGTGGCCCAGTCAACCGTCCAGCACCCCCCGGCCGGCCTCGCCGATCCCGGAGCGCAGCAAGCCGAGCGGCCGGCCGGCGCCGGCGGCCTGCTCCGCCGCTATCCCGAGGGCGCGGTGGCCGTGCTCGTGCTCGCGCTCGCCACCGCGATGGTGGTTTGGGCCCGGACCCGGCCCGGCTTCGATCCCTACGGGTGGCTCGTGTGGGGGCACCAGACGCTCGCCGGCGCGCTCAACACCAACGCCGCGCCGTCGTGGAAGCCGCTGCCGTTCCTGTTCACCCTCCCCTACGCGCTGTTCGGGCACTACCAGCTGTGGCTGTGGATGATCACCGCGGTCGCGGTGTCGTTGAGCGGGGTGTTCTTCGCTGGGCGGATCACCTACCGGGTGGTGCTCGCAGGCGCGCCTGAGCGTCGTGGCGCGGCGTGGGCCGCCGCCGTGTTCGCCGCGCTCGCGCTGCTCGGGATCGCGGACTACTGGCACTACATACTCAGCTTCCAGTCCGACCCCGTGATCGTCTCGCTGTGCCTGGGCGCGATCGACTGCCATCTCTCGGAGCGCCCGCGCTGGGCGTTCGCCCTCGGGGTGCTGGGCGCGCTCGGGCGGCCCGAGGTCTGGCCGTTCCTGGCGCTGTACACGCTGTGGGCGTGGCGGGCGCGCCCGGCGATGCGCCGGCTCCTCGCCGGAGGCTGGGCGTTCGTGTTGTTCATGTGGTTCGGGATCCCGGGGCTGACCTCGCGCACGCCGTTCGTCGCGGCGAGCAACGCGTTCGGGTCCGGGCGCGCGCCCCACGGCAACAAGGTGTTCGCGACCGTCGGCCGGTTCGTCCGGATGAACCACCCGCTGCTCGACGTGGCCGGATTGGCGGGCGCCGCGCTCGCCCTGGTCCGTCGCGACCGCCTGAGCTTGTGGCTCGCCGGCGGCGTCGTGGTTTGGGTCGCGGTGGAGGCGGCCTTCGCGCTTCACGGCTGGCCCGGGCTCCAGCGCTACATGTTCCCCGCCGGGGCGCTGCTGGTCGTGCTGGCCGGGATCGCGATCGGACGCCTCGTCGCCGAGGTCCGCGTGGGACGATGGCCGTGGGCCGGCGCGGCGCTGGCCGGATTGATCGTGGTGGCGCTGATCCCCTCGGCGATCTCGCATGCTCGCAGCGAGCGCCGGGACCTGCACGCGCAACGGGCGCGGACGGCTCAGATAAACCGCCTGGCCTCAGCAATCCGTTTCAGCGGGGGCGCGGCGCGGCTGCGGACGTGCGGGGAGCCGCTGACCCACCTGGAGTTCCAGACGATCCTGGCCTGGACCTTGCGGATGAACGTGGCGAAGATCGGCTGGAAGTACGGCCCGGCGATCGCGCGCCAGCGGCCGATCGTGCTGTTCACCCCGACACCGCGGGGCGGCTGGGTGGTGCAGGCGCTCTACCAGCACCGGGCGAGCTGCCGGCGCCTGTAGGCAGCGGCTGTCGGAGTGCCGGCGCCTATAAGCGGGGAACAAAAGCCACGATATTTCGCGGAAACGTTCCCGCCTCAGCGGTCGGGGCGCTCCGGGTACACCTCGTCGATCGTGGTCAACGCGCGGAACGGAGCGCCGGCGGCCTTCTCGATGGCCTGCGCGCCACCGGCCAGCCGATCGCAGATGGCGAGCACGCCGCACACCGCATGCCCCTCGTCGCGCAGGGCCTCGAGCGCGCGGAGCGTCGAGCCGCCGGTGGTGACCACGTCCTCGACGAGCATGCAGCGCTCGCCCGGATCGAGCAGCGGGCCCTCGATCCGGCGCGCCAGGCCGTGCTGCTTGACCTCCTTGCGCACGAAGAACGCCTTGACCGGCGCGCCGCCCGCGAGCGCGGCGCAGGCGATCGGGTCGGCGCCCATGGTCATCCCGCCGACCGCAGTGGCGCCCCACTCAGCGGCCTGAGCGGCGACCAGCTCGGCCAGCGCGTTGAAGCCCTGTGGGCGGAGGATCGCGCGCTTGGCGTCGACCAGGTACTGGGCCTTGGCGCCACTGGTCAGGACCACCTCGCCGATGACGAGCGCGTGCTCGCGGAGCTCCGAGAGCAGGCGCGTGCGAGCGGTCGGCTGGACGCCCACGGGGGTAGTCGGTTCTGCGTCCAGATTCACGGGGCTTCGTCATCCTAATCGCGGGCCCGGCCGATGCAGCAGACCGTGCTCCATCGCCTCATAGCCACCCTGTCGACCGCCTGCTGCCTGCTCGTGCTCGTGTCGTTCGCGCTGTTCGCGCACGACCAGATGGCCGGCGCCTCGCAGCATCAGCAGTACGCGGAGCTGCCCGGCGGCGGGCCCGTGGCCGCCCAGACGGCCCCCGAGCACAAGCACGCCCAGCCGCGGCGGTTCATCGACGGGGCCGCCAGCGCCCTGACCTCTCCATTTCACTCGATCATCCAGTCCAACAACGACTGGGTCGATCACGGTATCCCCACCGCGCTGGCGCTGGCCGTGTACGGGTTGGGGCTGGGCTACCTGGCCCGCTTCTCGCGCGGCTTCGCCTAGGCGCCTGGCCCGCTTCTCGCGCGGCTTCGCCTGGGCGCCTGGCCCGCTCCTCGCGCGGCTTCGCCTGGGCGCCTGGCCCGCGTCTCGCGCGGCTTCGCCTGGCGAGATCAGTAGTAGACGTCGACCCAGTCGCCGAGCCCGAGCCAGTTGTAGATCGGGACGGCGTCCGCCATCGGGACGCGCATGCAGCCGTGACTGGCCGGATAGTCGGGCGCCGGGTTGTAGCCGTGGATCGCGTACCCGCCCCAGAAGAAGTTCGAGAAGTACATCCCGTCCGGAAGGGACCAGGGCGTCTTCAGGTAGACGTGGAAGTCGCCCAGGATCGTCGGCGTCGAGGGCTTGCCCGAGCTGATCGGGAAGATCCAGTAGACCCGGTTGCCGTTGGCCAGCGCCAGCAGCTGATCCGAGAGGTTCCCCTCGGCGTGCGCGCCGTGCTGCGGGAAGCGGATCCCGAAGCTGCCCCAGCCGTTCAGCAGCCAGTCGCGGGTATAGGAGTCAAGCGTCTGCGAGGTGCCCCGGCGCAGCAGCCGGTGGTAGGCGTCGATGGCCAGGCCGGTGCCGGCGTCGTACACGCCGGTCTGCGGGAGGTAGAAGTGAAGCGCGGCCAGCTGCTGCTGGATCAGTTGCACGTAGCGGCCGGTCGAGCCGAAGGAGACGTTGTCGTTCAGCACCGCGTAGTGCTCGAGCACCGTGAATCCGGCCAGCTTGCTCGTCGTGTGGTGCTTGACCACGACCAGCACCTCGCCGGGGTTCGGGGCCGACAACGTCAGGTAGAAGCCCCCGTAGTTGGTCCCGTGGGTGTGCCTGATCAGCAGCTTCGCGCGCTTGAGCAGCCGGCCGTCCAGGTACGCGAACACCGACACGTACTGACCGGCCTCGTACGGCCGTACCTGCCCGCGGACGTTCAGGGACCGGTGCGGGATCGTCACCTCCTGGCGAGCGACCGAGAACCCGTACCGGAACGAGAGCTTGACGTGCGGCTTGGCCGGCGGGGCCGCCGGCGCGGGCACCGTGGCGGCCGCGGCCGGGGACGCGCAGGCCAGCGAAGCGGCTAGCACCCCGAGGCACGACGCAATCCGTTGGCTGACCGTACGCACGCCTAAACGGAAGCTTAAAGCAGACGGGGGCGCTGGGGCGGCGGCCGGGCCCCAAGTTTGGTTCAAGCGCTCGCGGGCACCCGTGCGGCCAGGGGTCCCACGGCCGCCCCGATCAGCAGCAGCGCGCCCACCGCCAGGCCGACGACCGCGCCCGCACCCCAGTGCTCCTGGCCGATCCCCAGCGCGAGCGAGTTGTTGACCGAGTGGAGCGCCATGCACGGGTACAGCGAGCGGGTCCGCCAGCGCAGCAGGCAGAGCACGAAGCCGAAGAAACCGAGGGGGATCAGGTACTGCGCCGGCGCGGAGGCGCCATGGACGAGGCCGAACAGAATCCCGGTGACGATCGCGGCCGCCCACGTGCCGAGGTCCCGTCCGGCCACGGGGATGCGCCACTGGCGCAGCACGCCGAAGATGAAGCCGCGAAAGAAGAACTCCTCGGCCACCGGGGCGATCACGCACACGAACACCGCCGTGCCCACCAGCGCCGCCGTGCTCCCGCTGATCCCGAACTCCTTGGGGAGCTGCTCGTTGCCGATGTGGACCAGCCGCCCGTAGACCTGCGTCACCAGGTAGTAGCCGACCGCGGCGATCAGGAACGCGCCAACGGCCAGCTTCGGAGAGAGCTTGCGAAAGCCGAAGTAGGACGGTCGCGCACCTCCGTGGAGAGCGGCCATGTAGATCGCCGCGCCGACGAACCCAGCGTCGATGAGCACGCTCGCCACGAGCTCCACCGCCGGCGGCGTCGTGCGCCCGAACGCGCCGGCGAACGCGCTCACGAACAGCACCACGGCCAGCCCCAGCGCGAACGCTCCGGGCGCCGTCCAGAGCGGCCACGGGGGAACGTCGCGGTCGGCGGGCGGCGGATCCGGATCGGGCGCCGGCGCCTGGGCAAGCGACTCGGAGGACGGGGGGCTCGTCATGTCCGGTTGGAGGTTAGTGGTGCCCTCACGGCAGCTCGGCCAGGCTCGCGATCGTCGAAACACCGGCTACGGCGGGGCCTGACCGGCGAATCAGGATCGGCTCGATCCCGGCCGCGCGAGCGCCGGCCACGTCCTCCTCCAGGCTGTCTCCCACGTGTACGGCGTCCGCGGGACCGGCGCCGGCCAGGGCGAGGGCGCGGGCGAAGATCTCCGGCCCCGGCTTGCGCACCCCGGCGGCGGCGGAGGTCACGATGCCGTCGAGCCAGTCGGCCAGCCCGAGCCCGCGCAGCACGCCGTTTAGCGACACGTCCCAGTTGCTCACCACCACGAGCCGCCGGCCTTGCGACCGGGCCGCCGCCAGCGCGGGCGCCGCGTCGGAGAACGCGCTGAAGCGCAGCGAGGCGAGGAGCGCCTCGGTCATCGCCGCGAGCGGGATCCCGATGGCGCCTGGGAGGGCGTCGCGCAGCACGCCTGCGCACCGCTCGCGCAGACCGAGCAGGCTCGCGGCATCACGGCCCTCGTCGAGGTGGGCCCGGTAGTAGGCGATCTCGGCGGCGAGCGCGCGCTCGGCCTCGGCCTCGGTCACCTCCAGGGCGAAGCGCTCGGCCAGCTCGACGCGCAGCGCGCCCGCCGGCGGCTCGAGCGCGACCAGGGTGCCGAGTGCGTCGAGCAGGATCGCTCGCGGGGCGGTCGCCTGCGCAGTCATCGGCAGCGCCGAGTGTTGCAGGGTGAAGGAGCACGAGGCGGCGGCCCGAAATTGGCCGGCAGGTACACTCAGCCGTCCGGACCGGGATGCCTGACTCAGCGCCGGAGCGCCACGGCACCACCCTCCTTCGATGAGACGACGCGAACGACAAAGACGGCGCACGCGCCACCGCGGTCACCCGCTGCGCCGTTCGGTCCTGCTGTCGTTCAGCCTGATCCTGTGTGGCGGGGTGATCGCGGCGCTGGTGGGCGTGGGCTGGGTGGTCTCGGTCGCGGACTCGGCGCCCAACCTGCGCAGCCTCAAGCCGCACGCCCCCAACCCGCCGTCGGCGGTGTTCGCGTCCGACGGCACGCTGCTCGGCTACATTCATTCGAGCACGATCGTGCAGCGGGAGAACGGCAATCAGATCCCGCTGCTGCTCAAGCACGCCACCGTGGCGATCGAGGACCGTCGCTTCTTCCAGCACGGCGCGCTCGATTACCAGGGCATCCTCCGCGCCGGCATCCGCGATGTGTTCGGCGGCCACAACTCGCTCCAGGGCGCATCGACCCTGACCATGCAGCTGGTCGACAACGACTACCTGCCCTCGGACATCGGAGCCAATCACAACCTCAAGTACAAGATCGTGCAGGCGAAGCTGGCCCAGCAGCTCGAGAGCCTGCACAGCAAGAACTGGATTCTCGACACCTACCTCAACGACGTGCCCTACGGGACGGTCGGCGGGGTGACGGCGATCGGAGTGGGCGCGGCAGCGCAGATGTTCTTCAACAAGCCCGTTCAACAGCTCACGCTGGCCCAGGACGCGCTGCTGGCCGGGCTTCCGCAGGCCCCGTCCGACTACAACCCGTTCCTGGACGCGCATCTCGCACTGCAGCGGCGGGCCGAGGTGCTCCAGGCGATGGCGAACTCGCGCTACATCACCCAGCAGGAGGCGGACGAAGCCGCCCGCTCGCCGCTCCAGGTGCAGACGACCAGCGCGTACAACATCCGCCGCGAGCCCTACGTGTTCGACTACATCCAGTCGCAGCTGCTCCAGAAGGTGGGTCTGCGCGCGGTTGAGGCGGGCGGGTTGAAGGTCTACACCACGATCAACCTGAAGATGCAGCAACAGGCCAAGAACGCGATCATGGCCAATGAGCCCGGTGGGTCGAACCTCGACTCACAGCCGGCCGCGGCACTGGCCACGGTCGACCCCTCCAACGGGCACATCCTGGCGCTCGCCCAGTCGGCCGACTACAGCCAGACCAAGTTCGACTATCCAGTCCAGGCCGAGCGACAGACCGGATCGGCGTTCAAGGTGTTCGCGCTGCTGACGCTGATCCACGACTACCACGGCGACCCCAACTCGACCTACTACACCTCGCAGTTCCTCCCCGCGGGCTGGCTCTCGGAGGATCCGACATGGTCGGTGCACACCGCCGAGGAGTCCTACCAGGGCACGATCAACATCACCCACGCCACGACCGTGTCCGACAACACCGTATTCGCGCAGCTGGCGGCCGACCTCGGGTGGGACAAGCTCGACCAGACCGCCCACGCGATGGGCATCACCTCGAAGCTGAACGGCAACCCGTCCGAGGTGATCGGCGGCCTGTCGTACTGCTGCACGATGCTGGAGATGGCCGACGCCTATGCCACGCTGGCCAACGGCGGCACGCACTATCCGGCGACGATCCTCGACCACGTCGTGTTCCCGGACGGCAGCGTGGCCAACTTCGGAAGCCCGAAGGGTGACCGAGTGTTCACCGACGGCGAAGCGTACGCCGCCACCCAGGTGCTCAAGACTGTGATCACGAGCGGAACCGGGACCGCCGCCGGCTACGGCTGTCCCGCGGCGGGCAAGACCGGAACGGCCAACAACCTGGACAACGCCTGGTTCGTGGGCTACACGCCGAAGCTCGCGACGGGGGTATGGGTGGGCTATCCGCAGGGAAACATCCCGATGTCCAACGGCTTCGGAGGAACGCTCGCGGCGCCGATCTGGCACGACTTCATGGACGTCGCGAGCAACGGCTACTGCGGTGATTGGCCAGCGCCGAGCAACCCATTCTCGGGTAGCGCGTTCTCGGGTCCGCACTCCTCCGCGTCTGGCCAGTCGTATGGCAGCTCCGGGAATGGGCAGGGCGGCAGCGGCGGCTCCGGCTCTGGCTCTGGCTCTGGCGGGGGCTCGTACTCCAACCCGTACAACAACCCGACGCTGTTCGCGCAGCCGCCGGCCGGATCGGGTGGGGGCGGCACCGGCGGTGGCGGTGGTGGTGGCGGGGGCGGCAACGGTGGTGGTGGCGGGGGCGGCAACGGCGGTGGCGGTGGGGGCGGCACCGGCGGGGCCGGGCCCGGTGGTGGCGGTGGCGGCACCGGGGGTGCCGGTCACTCCGGCGGCGGCGGTGGCGGCGGCCACGGCGGCAAGCACGGCTAAGCGGCCTGCGGAGCACGGCTAAGCGGCCTGCGGCATCGCAGGGCTGGAGCGGCTACCGAGCGGCCGGGGCGCTTACTCGTCCGCCAGCTCGACCTCCAGCGCGAACTCCGCGGCCGGGCGCAGCTCGAGGCAGCGTATGTTCGCGGCGGCGCTCAGGTCCTGAAGCGCGGGCTCAAGCGCCTCGAGGCGCACCGGCGTGTCCGCGATGACCGCGCGGCGGACCGGCGCGCGAAGCTTGCGCCGGGCGTCTGACTTGGCCTTGCGCACGCCGCCCAGGACGGCCGTGGCAGCCTCGAGCGCATCGTCGGGCTCTCCATCAGCGGCGAGCTCGCCCGCCGAGGGCCAGGCAGCGCGGTGCACCGAGCCCGGCTGCCACCACGACCAGGTCTCCTCGGCGACGTACGGCAGATAGGGCGCGAGCAAGCGCTGGTAGATCGAGAGCGCGGTCCGGAGGGCTGCTTGCGCGGACCGCCGGCGGGCGGGGCCGAGCTCGCCATAGGCCGCCGGCTTGACCAGCTCCAGGTAGTCGTCGCAGAACCCCCAGAACGAGCGCTCCACCAGCTCCAGCGCGCGCGCGTGCTCGTAGCTCTCGAGTGCGGCGGTGGTGGCCTCTATGGTGTGGCGCAGGCGAGCCAGGAACTGGCGGTCGAGCGGTGCGGTGGGGGCGGCGGCTGGCGGGGCGAGTGCCGAGGCCGGAGCGGGTGCCGAGGCCGGGACGGGTGCCGAGGCCGGGACGGGTGCCGAGGCCCGGGCCGGGTCCGATGAGCGAACGTCAGAGACGATGAGCTTCGATGCGTTCAGGAGCTTGACCGCCAGCCGGCGCCCCACCTTCATCTGCTGCTCGTCAAACGTCGTGTCGATGCCGAGCTGGGCCCGCGCAGCCCAGTAGCGCACCCCGTCCGCACCGTAGGTCTCGATCAGGTGGTGCGGGGTGACCACGTTGCCCCTGGACTTCGACATCTTCTTGCGGTCCGGGTCGACGATCCAGCCCGAGATCGCCACCTGGCGAAACGGCAACACGCGGTGTTCGAGGTGAGAGCGCAGGAGCGAGGTGAACAGCCAGGTACGGATGATCTCGTGCGCCTGGGGGCGGAGATCCATCGGGTACACGCGGTCCAGCAGGTCGGGATCGTCCTCGCCGCCACCCGCGATCCGTGGCGAGAGCGAGGCGGTGGCCCACGTGTCCATCACGTCCGGATCGGCGACGAAGCCGCCGGGGACCCCGCGGTCGGTCTCCTCGCGCCCCGGCGGCGGCGTGGCCGCGGGATCGACCGGGAGCCGGTCCGGCGCCGGGCGAATCGGGTGCGCGCGATCCTGACGGCCCTGAGCGTCGACCGGGTACCAGAGCGGGAAGGGCACGCCGAAGTAGCGCTGGCGCGAGATGCACCAGTCACCGGTCAGGCCCTGCACCCAGTCGTCGTAGCGGACGCGCATGTGCGCCGGCTTCCAGTCGAGCTCGCGGCCCCGGGCCAGCAGCCCGTCGCGGAAGCGCATGCTGGCGATGAACCACTGACGGGTGGGCAGGATCTCCAGCGGGCGCGAGCCCTTCTCATAGAACTTCACGTCGTGGCGGATCGGCCGCGGCTCGCCGGCCATGGCGCCGGCCTCCGCCAGCAGCGCGACGATGGCGCGACGGGCCTCGACCGCGGACAGGCCCGCGAGCCGCGCGTGGGCCGCGCGGGCCGCACCGGGATCCCGCGAGTCCCACTCGGTCCCCCACCTGTCCGGCGCGATCGTTCCGTCGCTGCTCAGCGTGACCCGCGCCGGCAATCCCAGCTCACGCCACCACACGATGTCGTTGAGGTCTCCGTACGTGCACATCATCACCAGGCCGGTGCCCTTGTCCGGGTCGGCCAGGCGGTGGGCGTGGATCGGGACCGTGGCGCCGAACAGCGGCGTAATGGCCCGGGCGCCGGTCGCAGCCGCAGTCGCAGTCGCAGTCGCGGTCGCGGTCGCAGCCGCGGTCGCAGCCGCAGCCGCGGTGAGCCCGCGATACCGGGCATCGTCCGGGTGGTGGACGAGCGCGACGCAGGCGGGCAGGAGCTCGGGGCGGGTGGTGTCGACCTCGAGCATGCTCCCGTCGCCGCCGGCGAGCTCGAACCGGAGCCGATGCATCGCCCCGTCGATCGGACGATCCTCGAGCTCGGCCTGCGCCACCGCGGTCTGGAAGTCCGGGTCCCACAACGTCGGCGCTTCGTTCTGGTAGGCCAGCCCCCGGTCGAGCAGGCGCAGGAACGAGGCCTGGGAGGCGCGGCGGGCGCGCTCGCCGATCGTCGTGTAGGTCAGCCGCCAGTCAACCGACAGGCCAAGTGCGCGCCACATCCGCTCGAACGCGGCCTCGTCCTCGAGCGTGAGCCGCCGGCAGAGCTCGATGAAGTTCGCCCGTGAGATCCGCCGCGGGGGTCCCGGGTCTGCGGCGGACCCGCCGCCCGGTGTGGAGCGCGCGGCGGACCCGCTGCCCGGGGTGTTGGCGGCCCCCGGCGCGACCCGCAGTCCGGCCGCCCACGCGACCCCCATCTCCGCGTCATACGGCTGCGCCGGATCGCAGCGGACGTTGAAGTAGTTCTGGACCCGGCGCTCGGTGGGCAGGCCGTTGTCGTCGAAGCCCATCGGATAGAAGACCTCGCGGCCGCGCATCCGCTGAAAGCGCGCCACCACGTCGGTGTGCGTGTAGCTGAAGATGTGCCCGACGTGCAGCGCGCCCGAGACCGTGGGCGGCGGGGCGTCGATCGAGAAGACCTGCTCGCGGCGCTTCGAGCGGTCGAACCGGTAGGTCCCCTGCGCCTCCCAGCGCCTATCCCACTTGGCCTCGAGGCCCTCGAGGCCGGGCTTCGCCGGAGCGGACACGTACGTCGCCCTCCGGGGTCAGCGAGAGTGTGGGCACCGCGGTCACGGCGCCCACCACTATAAGCCGCCTGCGCCGGCGCGCAAGCGTTTTCCAGCGCTCGAGGCGCGGGACGGCGATCCCGGCCCGGCCTCGATCCCGGCCTCGACTCCGGCCCGGCCTCGACTCCGACCTAGGCGACCGGCTGCGCGGCCCCCGCGCCCTGCGGGAGCTGGCTCTGGATCCAGCGCTCGAGCGCCGGTCCGCTCTCCGCGCTGACGATCACCGCGTAGCGGGTGTGGTCAGAGTTGTGGTAGCCGCCGTGCCACAGGTACTCGGAGTCGACCACCGCCTGCTGGTACTTGGGCAGCGCGATCTTGACCTCGCCCTTGCGGTCGAACTCGGAGGGACGCACGACCAGCGCGCTCGACGGATCCTGGGTCAGCTCGAGCCACAGGCGCACGACCCAGCCGTTGGTCTCGGGGTTGCCCTGGTTGTTGTTGTCCAGGTGCAGGCCCCAGCGGCACTCGCGCATCGTGTTCGGCGACATGCGCAGCAGCTGCACGCGCCCGAACCGGACGCCCATCGACTCGATCCAGTGCACGAGCGTCGGGCACTTCTTGGCGTTCTCGGTCCAGATGCCGTCGAGATCGGCCTTGCCGTACTCCCAGAAACCCTTGAGCTCGATCTCCCCCGTGGCGGAGGTGATCGGCGCGAAGAACGTGGTCGGATCGCTGGAGTACGTGGTGTAGGTCAGGTCCTCCCACTCCGAGGCCGGGATCTCGGGGCCCTTGTACTTGTCGAGCACGAGGTAGCCGCCGGCCTCCTCGAGCATCGGCATGCGGTAGTGGGGCGTCTTGCGCTGCTGCAGGCCGGCCGGCCGGATGCCGGTCTTGCGCAGGATCTGCTTCGTATACTCGTTCTTGAGCGCTGAGGGTAGGGTGGGCAAACGGGCCTCCACGAATTCGGGTGACGTTTGGACCGCCCAGCCGGACCGCCCAGCCGGACCGGGCCAGCGGCCAAGCATACCCACTACTCTTACGGCAACCGCGGCGCCCGCCGCGCGCCCATCGAGAAGCACCGGACCGAACACAAGCATGCCCAAGGAAGAGAAAGTCGAGCTGGAAGGCGAGGTCGTCGAGGCCCTCCCGAACGCGATGTTCCGCGTCAAGCTCGACAACATGGATCGCACGGTGCTCGGGCACGTCGCCGGAAAGATGCGCCGCTTCCGCATCCGGATCCTGCCCGGCGATCGCGTACGCGTCGAGCTCTCGCCGTACGATCTCGACCGTGCGCGGATCGTCTACCGGCACCGCTGAGCGGCGCTGATCCCGGGCCGGCCGGGTGCGCGAGCTCGAGCTGATCGACGCGCTCGAGGGAATGCTGGCGCGCCGCAGCGCACGGGTCCTCCGCGGGCTTGGCGATGACGCGGCGGTGGTCCGCGCGGATGGCTACAGCGTCACCTCGGTCGACGCGATGGTCGACGGCGTCCACTTCCGCTCCGAGCAGCTCGCGCCGGGAGACGTGGGCCATCGCGCGCTGGCGGCGGCGCTCTCGGACCTGGCCGCGATGGGGACCGTGCGCCCCGGCGAGGCGTACCTGGCCCTGGGGGTGCCTTCCGGCGTCGAGCGCGACTACCTGCTCGCGCTGGTCTCCGGCGCGGAGGCGCTGGCCGCGCAAACCGGCGTGACCATCGCGGGCGGAGATGTGACTCGGGCCCAGGCGTTGACGGTGGCGTTCACCGTGGTCGGGTGGGCGGATGACCCCGCCGGGCTGATCGGGCGCGACGGCGCGTTGCCGGGCGACGCGGTGGCGGTGACCGGGGCGCTCGGGGCGTCCGGCGCCGGTCTGGCGCTCCTCGAGGGCCGCGCGACGGGACGGGGGCTCTCTGAGCGCGTGCGGGCGGCGCTCCTGGAGCGCTATGCCCGGCCCGAACCGCGCCTGAAGGAGGGCGCCGAACTGGGCGCGTCGGGGGCGCGGGCGATGATCGACCTCTCGGACGGACTCGCCACCGACGCGCGGCACATCGCCAGACGCAGCGGCGTCCGGATCGAGCTCTCGCTCGACGCGCTCCCCCTGGCCGAGGGCGTGGCCGAGGTGGCGGGCGAGCTCGGCGTCGACCCCCGCGTATTCGCGGCGAGCGCCGGTGAGGACTACGAGCTGTGCGTGTGCGGGCCGCCCGGAGCGTTACGCGGCGCCGCGGCGATCGTCGGGCGCGTGGCTCAAGGGCAGGGCGGCGTGGACTTCGGAGTAGGTGAAGTCGCGCTGTCCGGATACGAGCACGCGCTGTAGCCGGCGGGAACTTCCAGCAGCTCGCTCAGCCGGCGCAGGACCGCGTCAGCGACGGCGCGCGGATCGACTCGGTACTCGCCCTGCTCGATCTGCTCCCTAATTCCCGCCATCTTCGCTTCGCGCTCCGGTGTCATTCGTTCCGGGTCCATCGGCATCGCTCACCCCCATCTCGAACGGCCTCAGACGTTACTCGACGCAATGCCCCGCCAAGGCGTGACAAACGTCACAGGCGGACCCGGGCCGCGCCGAGCGCCACCGCCTGGCTCAGCCGTGCGAACACGACAATCCGCTGCGCCGCGCTGAACAGTGGGTTGCACGCTGATAGCACGAGGCGGTCATAGCCGATGTCGCGGGTCACCCACAGCGCGGTCGGCGCCACGATTCGGCGGTACTGGACGACGTAGGTGAAGCGGCCGTAGGGCATGGTCAGGACGATCCGGTTGCCCGGGCGCAGCGCGTCGAGGTGGCGAAACGGGGCCAGGTAGGTGGTGCGGTGCCCGGCGATCGCCACCGTCTGGCCGAGCCCGGGCAGCGCGGTGTCCGGGTAATGGCCGGGCCCCTTC
Source organism: uncultured Solirubrobacterales bacterium (assembly GCA_963818675.1). Lineage (GTDB taxonomy): Bacteria > Actinomycetota > Thermoleophilia > Solirubrobacterales > Solirubrobacteraceae > Palsa-465. The sequence continues at coordinate 1,720,183 of CAWFTE010000002.1, read as the reverse complement.
TCCAGGCTGTCGGTGTCTGTCCCCTGCACCACCTCGAAGCCGGCCCCGATCCGGGGGATCGCAATCCGGCCGATCGCGTCGCCGGCGCCGGCCGCGTGCTCGAGGCGCCGGGCCAGGTAGGCGATCCGCTGCTCGCCGGCGGCGAGGGTGACCAGCGCGCTTAGGTCGATCCTCGAGAGCGGCGCGTCCGTACGCACGAAGCGCTGGTTGATATCGGCCCGCTTGAAGGTGGCCACGAGCGCGGTCAGCGGCTCCTGCCACACGAGCGTGACCGCCACGTCGAGCAACAGCAACAGGCCAGAGAGGATCAGCACCGAGGAGATGTCGCGTAGCAGGCGGCGCACCGCGGTCCGAGGAGTGCGCGCCACGTCCGGCGCGGCGGCGCCGGCACTCATCGCCGGAGCGCCGACTCGGTCCCGCCCAGCGAGCCCGGTCCAGCGTACGACATCGGTCCCCGCACGGTGACCGGCGCCGCCTCGGGCCGCGGGTGGCGCATCGCGCGCGCCGCGATCAGCGCCATGCAGACGCCGCAGCCGGCGACGACGCTGCACTGCACGGCGGCGGCCAGGCCGACCCCGCCTCCGGCTACGAGCAGCACCGCGCCCCAGGCGCTCTGGGGCAGGCTCAGGCCGAGGCCGCCGGCGTACGCGAGGACCGCCAGGACCGGCAACACCAGGCCCCCGGTCAGCAGCGCGAGCACGAGCCCGCGAGGCAGCCGCCGCTGCGACCCGGCCGCCCACAGCCACAGGTGCAGAGCGGGAACGAGCAGCGCGGCGCCGAATGGGTCGACCCACCAGATCGACAGGGTCACCGCGCACAACACCAGAAGCAGCGCCGAAGCCGCTCCCGGGCCGGTCACGTCGAGGAAGGCCGCCCGGACCCGCGGCCGGGTCAGGCGCAGCACGAGCGGTCGCAGCACCAGCAACCCGACGAGGATCACGCAGGCCAGCGCGACCAGGATCGCGACCTCTCGCCCGTGCAGCGAGATGTCGCCGCCGGCCAGCGGTCCCGGCGGGGCGGCGTCGATCACCCCGGTCACGCGCAAGCCGCGAGCGACCAGCGCGGCGAGCGCGAACGGCAGCGCGGCCGAGAGCACCCACACGATCCAGGCGAGGATGGCGTGGCCCCGGCGCCGAGCGCGCGCAAGCCCGTCCACGGTCGCGGCAAGCACGGGGATGATCAGCGCCAGCACGAGCAGGCGGATCGCCCACGCAGGGATCTCCTGACCGGAGTAGAGCAGGTAGGCCGCGGGCGCCGGCACCTGCGAGCCGTTGTCCAGCGAGTTCACCGCCGAGAGCACGGAGCGCCCGAGCGCGTCGATCTGGCTCTCGCTGGTCGCCTCGCCCGGCCTGGAGGGTCGATCGCCGGTGAGCGACACCAGCACCGCGGGCGTGCCGCCGGCGAGGAACGGCGACTGCTCGGTGCCGGCCATCGGGAAGGCCAGATGCAGGAACTGGTTGCCCAGCCCATGGCTGCCCGCGGCCAGCCCGGCCTGGGCGGCGAGGGCCGAGGCGACGGTGTTTCGCAGCACGGAGGGGGCCACGACGTGCCCGTTGCTCCACGGGACGACGATCGGCTGGCGACCGGGGTTCGCGGCGGCCAGGTCACCGAGCGCGATCACCGCATCGAGCGGGCCGGGAATCGTGCGCGCGAGCTCGGCCGCGCCCGCGGCCCCCGCCGAGCCGCTGGTCGAGGCCAGGACGATCGAGCGCGACGGCGTCTGGCCCGCCAGCACGTGCGCGAGCTCGAGCAGCACGGCGGTGCCCGAGAGCTCGGCGGGATCGCCCCTGTGAGCAGCGTCGCGATGAGCGAGGACCAGGACGGTGCCGTTGGACGTCCCCGCCCGGGCGCCGAGCACGTTCTGGAGGCTCCGCGCACCGTCGATCGTCTGCCCTCGGAACCCCTGGCGAGAGACCGTGAAGCCGTCCCCGGCCAGCGACCGCGCCACGTAGTCGGCGATCTGGCCATCCGCGGCCGAGCCCGGCAGGCGGCTCGGATAGCGCTGGCTGAGCGTGGTCATCGTCCCGTAGGCGTCCTGGCCGTTGAACGCGCCAGGCGAGAGCGTCGTACCGAACGAACCCTGCTCGCCTTGTAGCGAGAACGCGAACACGATCGCGGCCAGCGCCACGACCACGAGCCCGCTGCGGTAGATCCGCGGATCGAGCATCGCCAGAGGGTAACCGGCGCGGCGCGGCGCGAGCCCTAACGTGCCCGCAACTTCCGGCAATCCAGCCGGCGCCGGGCGGACACTACTCTTCCCTAGCGGGAGGACCACCCTTGCCAGACCGCTCAGCGCGCATCCTGCTTGTGGACGATGAGCAGCCGATCCAGACGCTGCTCTCCTATCCCCTGCGCAAGGACGGCTACGAAGTCGTACAGGCGACCGACGGGGAGCAGGCGCTCGAGCGCTTCGAGGAGCAGTCGTTCGACCTGGTCGTGCTCGACCTGATGCTGCCCAAGGTCGACGGGCTCGAGGTGTGCCGCCGGCTGCGCAGCCGTAGCTCGGTCCCGATCATCATGCTCACCGCCAAGTCCGAGGAGATCGACAAGGTGGTCGGGCTCGAGCTGGGAGCGGACGACTACATCACCAAGCCGTTCTCGCTGCGGGAGTTCTCCAGCCGGATCAAGGCCGCCCTGCGCCGGGCGGAGATGAGCCGGGCGGCCGACACGACCCCCGACGAGCTGCCGCTCGAGGTGGGTGAGCTGCGAGTGGACTTCTCCAAGCGCACCGTGCGCGCGCGCGGCCGCGAGGCGCAGCTGACCTACGTCGAGTTCGAGATCCTCTCCACGCTGGCCCGCGCCCCCGGCCGGGTGTTCACGCGGGACATGCTGCTGTCCCGGATCTGGGGCGACTCGGCCTACCGCGATCAGCGGACGATCGACGTGCACATCCGCCACCTGCGCGAGAAGATCGAGCGTGATCCGAAGGACCCCCTGTACCTGTGCACGGTGCGCGGCGTGGGGTACAGGTTCCGCGACTCCGAGCCGTAGCCGTACGAGCTCCCGCGCCCGTGAGGGTCTCGCTCCGCAATCGGCTGGTCCTGGTGTTCTTCGCCGTCACGTGCGTCGCGGTGGCGGTGCTCTACGTGTACGTCGCCCCTGGACTGCGCTCGCGGCTGATCTCGCAGAGGCTGAGCGAGCTGGCCACGGACGCCGCCGGCAACTCCGGGCGGATCGCCCGCACGGTCGGGAGCTCGGCGCCGCTTGGCACCGTCCGCCTCCGGGTCGACAACGCCGGGCTCACCTCGGGAGACCGCGTCACGCTGCTCGTCGTCACGCAGGCCCTCGGCGCCGCGCAGCTTTCTGCCGAGGCGGACTCGAGCAAGTCCGGATCGGCGGCGGCGCTTCGCTTTCCCGTGGCCTACCAGGCGGTGGCCTCACGGCAGCTCAGGACCGGAACCGAGACCGCGGGCTCGGGGACGGTCGCCGAAGCGGCGTACCCGGTCATCTACCGAGGGCGGGTCGGTGCGGTCGTGGTGTTCTCGGCCGCGGTCGCCGACCTCGCTCGCACGGCCGCGGTCGTGCGACACCAGGTGCTGGTGGCGGGCGGGATCGCGCTGGCGCTGGCGCTCGTGAGCGCCTATCTGATGGCGCGGCCGCTGGCCCGGCGGGTCAGGCGCCTCGAGGTGGCGGCCGAGCGGGTGGCCGCCGGCGACTTCGAGCACTCGATCCGCCCGGACTCCACCGACGAGCTCGGCCAGCTCGCAGTCGCCTTCAACCTGATGCAGCGTCAGCTCGCCCAGCTCGAGTCGGCCCGCAAGAAGTTCATCGCCACCGCCTCCCACGAGCTGCGCACGCCGATCTTCTCGCTCGGCGGGTTCGTCGAACTGCTCGAGGACGAGGAGCTCGACCCAGAGACGCGCCAGCGGTTCCTCGACCAGGTCAAGCAGCAGGTGGAGCGGTTGCGCAAGCTGTCGGTCGATCTGCTGGATCTGTCGCGGCTCGAATCCGGGTCACTGGAGCTCCGCCCCGAGCAGGTCGATCTCGGCGAGCTGACCCGCTCGGTCGGCGGCGAGTTCGAGCCCACGCTGGCCCAGCGCGATGCGCATCTGGAGCTGCGCCTGGCCACCAACCGGATCGACGTGCAGTGCGATCCGGTCCGGGTGGCGCAGATCGTGCGGATCCTGATCGACAACGCCCTGACCCACACGCCGCCCGGGACACGGATCGTGGTCACCGCCAACCGAACCGACGGGCACGTGCGACTCGCTGTGCGCGACAACGGCGGGGGGATCGATCCCCAGTCCATGCCGCGGATCTTCGAGCCGTTCTACACGGCCGACGATGCTCAGGGATCCGGGCTCGGACTCGCCATCGCCAGCGAGCTGGCCGAACGCATGGATGGCCGGCTCACCGTCACCTCCTCGCCCGCGGAGACGACCTTCACCCTGGACATCCCGGCGTGACGGCGTCCCAGCCCGGACCGGAGCTCGTGCTCGAGCTGGCGTGTCACCTGCGGGAGAGGGTGGCGCCGGAGCTCGGGTCGCACGCGGGGCGCTCCCACGGCGGGAGCGGGGCCGGAGGCGACGTCACGTTCGCCGTCGACGAGCTGGCGGAGAGCGCGATGCAGTCCTGGCTTGCCGATCGGGCGCCGACCGTGGCCTACTACTCCGAGGACCGGGGGCTGGTCGCGCCGGAGGGCGCGGTCGATGTCCTCGTGGTCGACCCGATCGACGGCACCCGGCCGGCCATGGCCGGGCTCGAATCGGCGTGCGTGGCGGTGGCACTGGCCCCGCTGGGTCCGGACGGGGATCCGACGATGGGCGATGTCCGCGCCGGCGCGGTGGTCGAGATCAAGACCGGCGATTGGTTCCATGCCGTCCGAGGCTCCGGGGTGCGCTGCACCCGGTCGGTGGCGCTAAGCGGGCAGACCGACGTGTCCCGCATGTTCTGGGGCTACGGCTTCCGGGGCCGTCCGGCGCGGGCGATGGTCGAGGTGCTCGGCGATTTGATCGACGCCTCGTCGGTCGGTGGCGGGACGTTCGAGCTCGGCTCGCAGGCGTTCGTCATGACCCGGATCGTGACCGGACAGCTCGACGCGGTGATCGAGGTCGGCTCGCGCGTGATCGAGGACGTGCCGGGGATGCGCTCGGAGTTCGAGCGTATCGGAGGCGGGCAGGTTCTCAACAACTCGCCCTATGACCTGGCCGCCCCCTGGTTGTGCCTGATCGAGGCCGGCGGTGTGGTCAGCGACGGGTGGGGACGGCCCCTGGACGAGCGCCGGCTGCTCGGCTCCGGGCACGAATTCCAGATGTCGTCGATCTCGGCCTGCAACCCGCGCCTGCATGCGCAGTTGGTCGAGGCGGTCGACGTGGGGATAGCGCGCCTACGCTCGCTGCGCGCGTGAGCAACTGAAACGGCACGGGGAGCCTGAGCCGAGCCGGCGCGATATGGTGCGCCGCCGGTCCAGGCATGCTGCAGAAAGTCGCCGTCGCCCACAAGTCGCTCTCCGACTACGCGAGCATCGTCGGGCGCCCGCTCGTGGACGAGATCCGCGAACGGGCCGAGCGGCTGAAGGGCAAGCGCGTGCTGCATGCGTCCGCGACCGCCTTCGGTGGCGGTGTGGCGGAGATCCTGATGACCCTGGTGCCGCTGATGGCCGACGTCGGCATCGACACCGAGTGGCAGGTGATCTACGGTCGCGAGGAGTTCTTCAACGTCACCAAGCTGATGCACAACGCCTTGCAGGGCAATCCGCAGGACCTGACCGAGGAGCAGTGGGAGATCTGGCAGCGCTACAACGAGATCAACTCCCGCGAGCTGACCTCCGAGTGGGACGTGTGCATCGTCCACGACCCCCAGCCGGCGGCGCTGGCCTCGCTCGTCCCGGACAAGGCCCGCACTTGGATCTGGCGCTGTCACATCGATCTCTCGACGCCCAACCCCGGAACGCTGGACCGCCTGCTGCCCTACCTCGAGCCATATCCGGCCGCGGTGTTCCACATGCCCCAGTACGTGCCGTCGGTGATGAACGGCACGGCCCATATCTTCCCGCCGGCGATCGACCCGCTGGCGCCCAAGAACATGGCTTTCTCGCCCGAGGACGCGGTGTACATCTGCGACCAGTTCGGAATCGACGTGGACCGGCCGCTGCTCTGCCAGGTCTCGCGCTTTGACCCGTGGAAGGACCCGCTGGGCGTGATCGACGCCTACCGGATCGTCAAGGAGCGGATGCCCGAGGTGCAGCTGGCCCTCGTCGGCTCGATGGCCACCGACGACCCCGAGGGGTGGGACTTCTTCAACGCCACCGTCGCCCACGCCGACGGGGATCCGGACATCCACATCCTCAACAATTTGAACAACGTCGGGGCGATCGAGGTCAACGCGTTCCAGTCGCATTGCGACGTGGTCATCCAGAAGTCCACGCGCGAGGGGTTCGGGCTGACCGTAACCGAGGCGATCTGGAAGGCGCGACCGTTCATCGGCGGCGCGGTGGGGGGGATCCCGCTCCAGGTGACCGACGGGGAGACCGGGTTCCTCGTCTCCTCGGTGGAGGAGTGCGCGCAGCGCGCGCTCGAGATCCTGCTCGACCCGGGCCTCGGCAAGCGGCTGGGGCGCGCCGGCAAGGAGGCGGCGCGCCGGCGCTTCCTGATGCCGCGGCTGCTGCGTGACTGGCTCGAGCTGATCGAGTCGCTGGAGACCTGATGGCCGATCAGCCTTTGGTGCTCGTGTCCAACCGGGGACCGGTGACCTTCGGGCCCGGCGGCGAGATCAAGCGCGGCACCGGTGGTCTGGTCACCGCCCTGATCGGGCTGGCCTCGCACCGGGAGGTGACGTGGATCGCCTCGGCCATGAGCGACGAGGACGTCGAGGCGGCCGAGCGCAACGACGGTAAGCCGTTCGCGGTGGAGGCCCCGGAGGGCGGCGAGTACATGGTCAAGCTGGTCGCCTCGGACGGCGACGCCTACGACCGCTTCTACAACATCATCGCCAACCCGATGCTGTGGTTCATCCAGCACTACCTGTGGGATCTCTCCAACGCCCCGGACATCCGCCGCAACGAGACCGAGGCGTTCGAGTTCGGCTACAACGTGGTCAACGAGGACCTGGCGCGGGCGGTGCTGGAGGAGATCGACGGAGTCGAGGACCCGATGGTGATGGTCCACGACTACCACCTGTACACGCTCCCCGGCCTGGTCCGCCGCGAGCGCCCGGATGTCTTCCTGCACCACTTCGTGCACATCCCCTGGAGCCAGTCGGACTCCTGGCGCGTGCTGCCCACGCCGATCCGCCGCGAGATCTACAACGGCATCCTTTCCAACGACATCATCGGCTTCCATACGCGCTCCTACCGGCGGAACTTCCTGCAGTGCTGCCGCGACCTGATGGATCTCGAGGTGGATATGGAGCGCGGCATCGTGTTCTGCGACGACCGCGAGGTGTGGGTCCGGGCCTATCCCTTGCCGATCGACGCTTCGGCCATCCAGGAGGTGGCGCGGCGCGCTCGGGTGCGAGAGTTCGAGGAGGAGCTGCTGCGCCGGCGCCGGGACCACTTGATCCTGCGGGTCGACCGCGCCGATCTGTCGAAGAACGTGCTCCGCGGCTTCGGCGCCTTCGACACGTTCCTCGAACAGCACCCAGAGTTTCGCGAGCGCGTGACGTTCATCGCCCAGCTGATGCCGTCAAGGACCGACGTGGCCGAGTACGCCGAGTACCTGGAGCGGATCGAGGCGGTGGTGGCGGTGGTCAACCACCGCCACGGCTCACCCGACTGGATGCCGATCCAGCTGAAGCTACGCGACGACGTGGAGGAGGCGGTGGCGGCGTACAAGCACTACGACGTGCTCATCGTCAACGCCATGTTCGACGGCATGAACCTGGTGGCCAAGGAGGGGCCGATGGTCAACGAGCGCGCCGGCGTCTCGATCCTGTCCGAGAACACGGGCGCGCACGAGGAGCTCAGCGAGTACGCGCTGTCGGTGAACCCGTTCGACATCCAGGCGCTGGCGGACTCGATCCACGCCGCGCTGACTATGGACGAGGGCGAGCGCCGGCGCCGGCACGAGGGGCTCCAGTCGATCGTCACCGCGCGCGACCCGGGGGATTGGGTGGACGACCAGCTGGCTGACATCCGGCGCAAGGCGGAGGGTTAGCCGGTTGCGGGGCTGATCCTCCCGAGGTTGCCGGAAATTATTTCCGGTTTCCTCGGACCCGTCCGGGGCCGCCGCGCGCGGTCAGACCCGAGCGGTGCCCGTGCCCGTGCCCGTGCCCGTGCCCGTGCCCGCGCCCGCGGACGCGACGAACGGCCCGATCAGCTCGGCCAGCCGGTCCGGCGCGTCGATCGGCACGAACGTTCGTGCGTCCTCGATCTTCTCGAGGTGCGCGTCGGGGAAGAGCGCCTGGAGCCGCTCGGCGTGCGCCATCGGGAAGAACTTGTCTCTCGTGCCCCAGGCCAGCAGCACCGGTCCGTCGAACGTGCGGAGTTGCTCGGCCGCCTCGAGCGTGTATCGGGGATCGACCTGGCGCAACACCTTGATCAGATCGCGCCGGACGCCAGGGTCGCGCAGCGGCTCGACCCAGCCGCGGATCAGCTCGTCAGGGATCGGGTTGACCGTGAGCGAGGCCAGCGCCATCGAGCCGCGGCGGACGGGCCCGAGCTTCGAGAGCGCAGCCAGGGCCGCCACCGCGCCGGGAATCCGAGCCATTCCGGTGACCAGCGGCTTGAACGCGCGCGGGGGGAAGTGCTCGAACGAGTCGCAGTCGGTGAGCACGAGCCGGCCCACGAGGTCGGGGCGCGCCGCCGCCGTGAGCTGGCACAGCGCGCCTCCGGTGTCGTTTCCCACGAGGGTCACCTCGGTGAGCTCGAGACGGGTGATCAGCTCCGCGATCAGGTTCGCGAGGCCGGGCGGCGAGAGATCGGCCGCGGGGTCGAGCGGGTGCGGATGGGACCCGAGCGGCAGGTCCGGGACGAGGCACCGCGCGCTCTGGGCCAGGGGCGCGAGCACGCGGTCCCAGAGGGTCCCGTTGACCAGCAGGCCGTGGATGAACAGCACCGGCGGGCCGCTCCCCTGCTCGCGATAATGGACCGTCCCCTGCGAAAGCTTGATCTCCGGCATCTGAGCTCTCCTGATCTAGGTCTAGGTGATCGGGCGGGCATCCCGGCCTCTCGACACCCCGGCCTCTCTGTAGACCCGCGGGCGCGTCTGACGTGACCGCATACCGCCTGGACGTATAGTCACATACAAACAGTATGGATGTCAATCCCTCAGCCTCCGGTGACTATTCTCCGGCTCGCTCCGAGACCTCGGACCAGCCGGCGCGGCCACGCACCAAGGCCGGGCAGCGGGAGGCGACCGTGGCCGCGCTCACCGGCGTCGCGCGCGAGCTGTTCGCCGAGCGTGGATATGCCGCCGTCGGCACGGAGGAGATCGTCCAGCGCGCCGGCGTGACCCGCGGCGCGCTCTACCACCACTTCCGCGGGGGCAAGGAGGACCTGTTTCATGCGGTGCTCGTACAGGTCAGCGCGGAGACCGTTCAGCGGATCGCGCACGTGGCCACACACGCCGGGGATCCGTGGGAGTCGCTGGTGGCCGGGTGCGAGGCGTTCCTCGATGCCTGCGCGAGCCCGGACGTCCAGCGGATCGTCTTGATCGACGCCCCCGCGGTGCTCGGGTGGGACGTGCGGCGGGCGATCGACCGCGACTACGGGCTGGGCCTGCTCGAGGCGGCGCTGCAGCGCGCGATGGACGCGGGCCAACTGCGCGAGGGCTCGCCGATCTCCCTCGCCTACGTGCTGGCCGGCGCGCTCGACGAGGCTGCGATGGTCGTGGCGCGGGCCGACGACCCGCTCGCCGCGCGGGCGGAGATGGGCCAGACCGTGCGGCGGTTGCTCGACGGCCTGCGTGGCCCCTGAACCGCTGCCGGTGTAGCGGGGGCCGGGACGCGTCAGTCGTGGAGCGTCTTGCCCTCACTGAGAAGGGCGATGTAGCTCGCGATCCGCTTGGCCCGCGCCTCGGGTCTGGTCACGTGGTGCAGGCGGTAGAGGAACGCGTAGCGCCTGACGCCGGTCAGGGTCTCGAAGAACGCCTTGGCCTTCGCGTTGTGGTCGAGCGCCTCCTGGAGGTCGGGTGGGACCGTGGCGCGGCTCTGGGCGGGATACGCGGCATCCCAGCGCCCATCCTCCCTCGCCGCCTGTACCTGGGCGAGGCCCGAAGGGTGCATCCTGCCCTCCTCGATCAGCTGCGTCGCCTTCTGGCGGTTGACCTGCGACCACTTGCTGCCGGTACGCCGGGGTGTGAACCGCACGAGCCAGAAGTGCTCGTCGAAGCGCCGCCCCTGTCCGTCGATCCAGCCATAGCGGATCGCCTCCTCGAGCGCCTCGGCGTGAGCGACGGTCGATCTGGGCGCCGCCTTCTTGGCGAACTTCAGCCACACGCCGCCGGCGGTGTCGTGGTTCGTCGCGAGCCACTCATCCCACGCGGCGCGGTCGTGAAACTCGAGGATCGGAAGCTCGCTCTGCTGGGACATACCGGGGTCCCCGGCGGGCCCGGGGCGCGTTGCTATAGTCGTCCGCCGCCCGCCTGGGCCTCGAACTATGCCCGAACAGTCTCGCCTCTATGACCTGACGCTGCTGCTCTCGACCGAGGCGGCGGAGGAGGATCGCGCGAAGGTCCTGAGCGATGTCGAGTCGGCGATCGCCGACGCCGGCGGCTCGATCGAGCGCCGAGACGACTGGGGCACGCGGCCGCTCACCTTCCGCATCAACCACCAGCGCGACGCCGAGTACCACCTGCTTCAGTTCACCGGCCCGCCGCCCCTGCTCGAAAGCCTGTCGCACAACCTCCGGATCACCGACAACGTGCTGCGCTTCCGCATCATCAAGGTGATCCCGGGCACTCCCCCGGCGCCCGACTCCCCTCCGCCGGTCGTCGCCACCGCGCCGGCGCCCGCTGGCGGCGAGTCTTAACCGCCCGCGCCACCGCGCCGGCGCCGCCGCCGGCGAGTCTCAGGCGCTAGACGGCCGTCCCCGGACCCCGCGCTCGCAACTCGTCGGCCGCGGCGCGCACGGCCTCGACGATCGAGCTGACGAACCGCTCCAGCCGCGCCTGGCCGTCCGCCGGATTGGCCGCGCTCACCTCGTCTGCCAGGTCCGGCGCGGCGTGGTCAACATCGACCAGATCGGGGCGCAGCGCGAGCATGACCGAGGTCAACCAGGCGCCGGAGTGCCGCCCGGGATCAGGCCCGACATCGCCGGTGGGCGCGCAGGCGATCGCGTCGTCAAGCATCTCGGTGAGTTGCCTGGTGGCGGCCTGCAGCGCTCGGCGGTTGCCGCCGTGGATCGAGACGAGCGCGACGACGCGAAACCCCTGGCTCACGAGGCTCTCCCCTAGCTCCACCGCGACGTCGGTGAGCGTCTGTGCGCGCAGACTGAGCGTGCCGGGGCTCGACAGGTGCTCGTGGGCGTCGCCGATTCGCATGGTCGGGGCGAGCACGGCCTCGAGCCGCTCGGCGACGAGCCGCCCGACGGCGTCGGCGAGCAGAGCGTCGCTGCCGATGGGCAGGTGTCCGCCTTGGTGCTCGATCGAGCCGAAGGGGGCGATGACGACCGTGGCGCCGCCGTCAATCAGCCGGCGCAGTGCCGGCGAGGTCAGCGTTTCGAGCTCGTACACGGCCATGAATTGCAACAGGTCTGCGACGGTGCGCAACGCGCCTGAAACCTTTCCGACCATTTTCGGGCCAGGCTCCGGGTTGCCGCCTGAGCCGGGCATAGACTCGGCTTCAGGCTTTCAACCCGCCCTTTTGAAAGGAGCTCTGCAGCAATGGCTGGCAACATCAACCGTGTGATCATCACCGGCAACCTGACGAGGGATCCCGAGCTGAGCTCGGTCCCGGCCACTGGCACGTCCGTCTGCACGCTGCGCGTCGCATGCAACGGCCGCCGCAAGAACGGCGCCGGGCAGTGGGAGGACCAGGCGAACTATTTCGACGTGACGGTCTGGGGTCAGCAGGGCGAGAACTGCGCCCAGTACCTGCGCAAGGGGCGCGGCGTGGCGGTCGACGGACGCCTGCGCTGGCGCGAGTGGACCACCCAGGAGGGACAGAAGCGCCAAGCAGTCGATATCATCGCTGAGTCCGTGCAGTTCCTCGGCGGCCGCGATGACAGCGCCGGAAGTGGGAACGGGTTCTCCAGCAGCGTCAGCGCAGCCGAGAACGACATCCCGATCCACAACGGCGATTTCGAGACTGCCTCCGTGGGTGCCGGATCCACCTCTGACGACGACATTCCGTTCTGAGGCGGCGAGCGATAGACAGCGAGACTCCGCAAGCTAGGTGATGCAGGTTGGCAAAGCAACGTAGAAGGCCGGTCCGCCGGCGCGACAGGAAGACCGGGATGACCTCCGGTCGGCGCAAGCCGTGTCCGTACTGCCGCGACAAGGTCGACCAGGTCGACTACAAGGACATCTCGGCCCTGCGCCGGTTCGTCTCCGAGCGCGGGAAGATCCGCTCGCGGCGGATCACTGGGGCGTGCCGTCGCCACCAGAACCAGGTCGCGCGCGCGGTCAAGCGAGCCCGTGAGCTGGCCCTGCTGCCGTACGTGGCGGAAGGGTCGGGCGGCGGCCGCGGCGATCGGGAGCGGGACCGGTAGCAATCGGTCTCTAGGCGATGCCGCAAGCGATCCTGCTCCAGGACGTCGAGGCGCTCGGCGAGCGCGGTGCGGTCGTCGACGTCTCGCCGGGGTACCTGCGCAACTACCTGTTGCCGCGCAAGCTAGCCGCGCCGGCCACGGCGGGATCGATCCAAGTCGCCCAGCGCCGGCGCGAATCGGCCGAGCGAGCGCAGCAGGAGGCCGCTGAGCGGGCTCAGGAGAACGCGGCGCTGCTCGGCCGGACCGTGCTCACGATCCCGCAGCAGGCCGGCGACGACGGGCGGCTGTTCGGCTCGGTGACCACGCAGGACATCGCCGAGGCGATCCGCGAGGCGCGCGGCATCCGCATCGACCGGCGCAAGGTCCACCTGGAGGATCCGATCCGCCACACCGGGACATACATGGTCGTGGTCGAGGTCGCCGACGAGGTCACCGCGACGGTCAAGACCATGGTCGTCGCCGCGTAGCTTGGCGGGGGCCGTGCGGGCGCGTCCGCGCTCGGCGCTCTGAGTTCGAGGCGTTCTGCGGGGCCACGTTGCCGGGGGCGGCTTGTCGGGCCACGTTGCAGGCCCACTTGCCCGGGCACGCTCGTGCGTCCGCGTTTAGACGACCCTTGGCCCCGTGGGCGTGTCCGCGTCCAGACACCCCTCTGCCGGCACGGCCCCCGCCGCCGCAGGCATCGCCGGAAACTGCGGCAACGCCTTATTCACGCCGCCGTCACCGAACCTATTCTCGGATCTCCCATGAGCGCCGTTCAGAGCATCGCGGTTCCGCCGCACAACCTCGAGGCCGAGAGGTCGGTCCTCGGCGCCGTGCTGCTGGACGAGCGCCACCTGCACGGACTGCTGGTGGAGGAGCAGCTGCGGCCCGAGCACTTCTACCGCGAGCAGCACGGCGCGGTGTTCGCCGCGATGCTCGCGCTCTATGAGAACGACCGCAAGATCGACCACCTGACCATCGCCGAGACGCTGCGCCAGCACGGCAAGCTCGAGGAGGTGGGCGGCGTCGAGGCGATCGACGAGCTCGCGGGCTGGGTGCCGGCGGCGGGCCATGCGCGCGAGTACGGGCGGATCGTCCGTGACAACGCCCAGATGCGCGCCCTGCTCACCGCCTCCTACGAGATCCAGGCGAGCGTGATCGCGCGCGAGGCGCCGGCGCGTGACCTGGTCGAGCGGGCCGAGCGCTCGATGCTCGAGGTCGCGCACGACGACCGCCAGAAGAAGATCCGCCCGATCGCGGACATCCTGCACGAGGAGACCGACAAGCTCCATCACCTGTCGGTGGCGAAGACCTCGCTGACCGGGACGCCGTCGGGCTTCGGCGACATCGACAACGTGACCGGCGGCTTTCAGCCCGGCAACCTGATCGTGGTCGCCGCCCGCCCCTCGATGGGCAAGTCGGCGCTCGTCTGCAACATCGCCGAGAATGCCGCGCTGGCCGGTCGCGCCGTCGCGCTGTTCTCGCTCGAGATGTCCGAATCCGAGCTCGCCCAGCGCTTCGTGGCCTCGCAGGCGCGGATCAAGGGCGAGGACCTGCGGCGGGGGCGGGTGGCGGAGACGCGCTGGCCCAAGATCCTCGCCGCCTGCGATCGCCTGTCCCAGGCCCCGCTGTACGTCGACGACTCGAGCGACACCGGCGTGCTCGAGGTTCGCGCCAAGGCCCGCCGGCTCCATCACCAAGTCGAGGGCGGCCTTGGCCTGATCATCATCGACTACCTCCAGCTGATGCGCCACGAGGGTCGTGTCGAGAGCCGCGTCGAGCAGGTCGGCCAGATCTCCCGCGGCCTGAAGGGCCTGGCCCGCGAGCTGGAGGTCCCGGTCATCGCCCTCTCCCAGCTCAGCCGCGCGGTCGAGCAGCGCGGCGGCGACAAGAAGCCGATCCTGTCCGATCTTCGCGAATCGGGCCAGATCGAGCAGGACAGCGACCTCGTCATGTTCATCTACCGCGAGGAGTACTACGACAAGGAGTCCGAGCGGCCGGGAGAGGCGGACATCATCATCGCCAAGCACCGCAACGGGCCGGTCGGCGAGGTGGTGCTGACCTTCCAGAAGGAGTACCCGAAGTTCATGAACTACGCCGGCGACAGGTTCGCGGGATGAGCCGTTCCCGGATTGCCGTATGAGTCGCTCGCGCGTTGCCGAGGGCGATGACCTGGCGCCGGGCGCGAGCGCGAGCTTGGGCCGCGATCGGACGCGCGCCGGCGAGGACTGCCCGTTCGGGCTGTGCGACGGAAGCGGCTTCCTCTATGACGATGAGTCGAACACCGCGTACGACTGCCGCTGCCGGGCGCAGCGGGTGGCGCTGGCCAAGGCACGCAGCCTGTCGGCGGTGATTCCCCGCCGATACCGCGACGTCTCGTTCGATCGCCCGCCGGTGATCGACATCGACCGTAGGATCGTCCGGGCGACGCAAGAGTTCGCCGCCGACATCGACCGGCACCTCGACGCGGGGCGCGGGCTGTGGTTCATGGGTCCGGTGGGAACGGGCAAGACGACGCTCGCGATGCTGGTCTCGAAGGCGGCGCTCCGCCTGGGGCGATCCGTGGCGATCTACTCGCTGCCACGGCTGCTCAACGAGATCCGGGACACGCACCGAGCCGAGCGCTCGCACGTCGACCTGCTCGACCGCCTGACCGCCGTCGACCTGCTGCACATCGACGACGTGGGCGCCGAGCGCACCACCGACTGGGTGCTGGAGGAGCTGTACTCGATCGTCAACGGCCGCTACGAGGATCAGCGATCGATCGTGATCACCACGAACATCCTGGACCGCGAGGCGCTCTGCGAGCAGATCACCGAACGCACCGTCTCACGCCTGACCGAGATGTGCGACGAGCTGCCGCTGGGCGGAGACGACCATCGCATGGAGGCGCGCTGGTCACGCGACGCGCCGGCCGGTTAGGGCTACGACGGGCCCGGTCGATCGAGGCGGCCGCGCGCGCCGCCCCGGCCGGCCGAAGCTAGGACGAGTCCGGTCAATCCCCGGCTTCGCGCTCGGAGCGCGCTCGCTCCTCGAGCTTCTGCCGGAGGTACTCGGCCTTGTCCGCGCGTCGCGCGTGCTGGCTCTCCTCCTCCTCGTCCGCCGCGATGCGCGCCCGCTCCAGCTCCTCGCGCACCCGCCGGGCCTGCGCCTCACGAAGCTCCTGAGTGTCGGGATCCTCGCTCACGACGGCGATCGGGATTGAGGCTACTTCACCTGCGAGACGTCGATCGCGTTGGGCGGCGCGGACAGCGAGACCGGCTGGTTGAACCGATCGAACTCGACTCGTCCGCCCTGCCCACCGTTCTTCACGATCTCGATCGGATACGGCTTACCGGTGGTGGCCACGTACAGGGTGCCGCCCTTGCCGGTATCGGTCACGGGGATCACCTTTTGGCCACGCAGCGTCGTGGTGCTCCCCTTGGTGAGGGTGCCGTGGTTGGCGAGCAATTGACCGAACAGGGCGCGCGCATCGACCAGCGCAGCGAGCGCCGCGAACTGGCCGCTCGCCGGGGCCTTGAGCCACTTCCCGCTGAGCTGCTGCGCGGCGTTTGCGCCTCCGAACTGCCGCCAGAAGGTCGGGCTGCCGCTGATGTAGAGCTGCTGGTTCAGCGCCACGAGCTTGAAGCTGAGCCCACCCTGCGATACCGAGCCCTGCCCGCCTTTGCCGTTGACCAGGCTGAGATCGAGCATCGTCTGGGCGGCGCCGTTCGCGATCGCGCCGGAGACGTGAACCGAGTTCACCTTCGATATAGCACCCGTGGCGGCGGAAACGATGGCATCAGGCGACTTGGCCTCGATGCCGTTCACTACGACACCGGCGCCGTTTACTGGGGTCGACCCGCCGCCGCAGGCGGCGAGCCCCAAGACCACGAGTACTGAGCACACAATTCCGGCGAAGAAGCGTCGCATCACCCCAGCTAGCCTAGCCGGTCGCGATGCTCGGCGTGCCCAAGGGAGCCTCGTTGACAGGCCCCGTCCCGCCGGCCGCGGACGCGGACTGTGATTTGCCGGGAACCGGCGCGTTAGACAGGTTCAGCAGCGGGCCGAGGTCGAAGGCGGTGCGCCTGCCGGGCGGGCGTAGGCGCGCACGAACGTGGCGGGCGTAGGCGCGCACGAACGTGGCGGGCGTAGGCGCGCACGAACGTGGCGGGCGTAGGCGCGCACGAACCTTTCCGAGAGAGGCCGCGCAGAGCAGGAGCGCCCCCGAGCATCCGCCCCGGCCGCGCGTACACTGATCCGGTGCCAGGGATCGTGATCGTGGGCGCCCAGTGGGGCGATGAAGGCAAGGGCAAGGTCGTCGACCTGCTCGCCGAACGCGCGGACGCCGTGGTGCGCTTTCAGGGCGGCAACAACGCAGGCCACACGATCGTGCGCGGCGGAAGCACGTGGAAGCTTCACCTGGTCCCGTCGGGGATCCTCCACCGCGGAACCCTGTGCGTGATCGGCAACGGCGTGGTGATTGATCCGAAGGTCCTGACCGACGAGCTCGAGGAGCTGGGCCGCCGTAAGGTCGACACGACGTCGCTGCGCATCTCGGCCAACGCCCACCTGATCATGCCCTACCACCTGATGCTCGACCACGCCGGGGAGGCGAAGCTGGGCAAGCTCCAGATCGGCACGACGCGGCGTGGCATCGGGCCGTGCTACGAGGACAAGGCGGCACGGCTGGGAATCCGCGTCCAGGACCTGCTCGACGAGAAGATCCTCAAGAAGAAGATCATCGCCGCGCTGGAGCCCAAGCGCCTGTCGCTGCGCCCGTTCGCCAAGGACCCGCGGCTCGACCTGCAGACGATGACCGAGGAGTACCTGACCTATGGCCACCGGCTCGAGCGCTACATCGCGGACACGGTCCGGCTCGTGCACGAGCAGCTCGACCAAGGGCGGCGGGTCGTGTTCGAGGGTGCCCAGGGCGCCCTGCTCGACATCGACCACGGCACGTATCCGTTCGTCACCTCCTCCAACCCCGTGGCCGGGGCGGCGTGCGTGGGAGCCGGGGTCGGGCCCAAGGACATCGACGAGGTCTGGGGCGTGACCAAGGCCTACGGAACGCGGGTCGGCGCCGGGCCGTTCCCGACCGAGCTGAACGGAAGCCTCGCTGACCGCATCCGCGAGAAGGGCGGCGAGTACGGGACCACCACCGGCCGCTCCCGGCGGGTCGGCTGGCTCGACCTGGTGGCTCTGCGCTACGCCGCCCGGATCAACTCGCTGACCGCGCTCGCGGTGATGAAGCTCGACGTGCTATCCGGCCTCGACCGTCTGTGCGTGTGCACGCGTTACCGCGGCGCCGAGGGAGCCGAGTTCGAGCACTTCCCCTACCACCAGACGGTCCTGCACCACGCCACCGGCGAGTACGAGGAGCTGGCGGGATGGACGGAGGACCTGAGCGAGTGCCGCGAGGAGTCCGAGCTCCCGAGCGCGGCGCGCGAGTACCTCCAATTCATGTCCGAGTTCGTCGGCGTCCCGATCGCGCTGATCGGGGTAGGGCCGGCACGCGAGGCGGTCATCTGGACGCAGGCCAGCGTGGGGATGGCCGGCGCCGGGGCGCCGACGCCGACGGCGGCCTGAGACGCGGCGAGGCGCGGGCTGGACGCTGCGCGCCGGCCGGCTCGGTGACCGGCCGGAGGGTCGACCCTACCGACACCTCCACCGCTCGAGCAGGTCCTCGTCGGGCACGCGCCGGACCACGCGGGCCGGCACGCCCATCACGACCTCGCGCGGGCCGACGTCGCGGGTGACCACCGCCCCGGCGGCGACGAAGGCCTCTTCTCCGATCTCGACGCCGGGGACGAGCACGGCCCCACCGCCGACCCGGCATGCCCGCCGCAGCAGCGCGCCTTTCAGCGCGTCCCCGGCGGGATGCCGGCCCATGGTGTCGTCGTTGGTCGTGACCACCCCGGGACCGACGAACACGTCCTCCTCGACCACCGTGCCGGCGGTCAGGTACACGTTGCTCTGGATCAGCGCCCGCACCCCGATCCGCACCCCGAACTCGACCGAGGACCCGCGGCCGACCACGGCGCCCTCGCCGATCTCCGCGCGCTCGCGCACGTGGGCCTGGTCGCCGATGATCGCGCCGGCGCCGATCGAGGCGCCGGCGTAGACGACGGCGCCGGCGCAGATCGTTGCCCCTGGCCCCACCACCAGCGCAGGCAGCTCGGTCCGCGGCGCCCGCGATCCGGGACGCAGGCGGGGACGCTTGCCCAGCACGGCGCCCGCCTCGATCACCACCCCGTCGCCGAGCTCCACCCCATCGTGGATCACGGCGCCGGGGGCGATCTCAGGAGCTACGGACACCGGCGGCGCTTCCCTCGAGCGAGCGCTGGAGCTGCTCGAGCACCCGCACGACCCGCAGGCCGCTGACGCCATCCGAGCGCGGCGTCTCGCCATGGCGCACGCAGTGGACGAAGTGCTCGCACTCCACGCGCAGCGGCTCGGTATTGGGGAGCCGAGGCGAGAAGATCGCGCCGCTGCGGGTTATGTACTCGCCGTAGCCGTGCGCAGGCTCGTCGAAGCCCTTGTCATAGATCGTGAGCTTGGCCTCGAGCGCCATGTCGTCGAACGTGGCCATCTGGCGCGAGCCCACGACGGTGAAGCGCCGCTCCTTGTGGGGGTCGAGCCAGGAGAGGTGCAGGTGCGCGCACAGGCCAGAGGGGAAGCGCAGGAAGCAGAACACAACGTCCTCGACGCCGGGCCGCAGGTAGGACTCGCCGTGCGCCACCGCCTCCCAGGGCTCCTCGCCCGCCAGGTGTAGTACGACCGAGACGTCGTGCGCACCCAGGCTCCACAGCGCGTTCTCGTCGGCCCGGATCTTGCCCAGGTTCAGGCGGTTGCCGTAGATGTAGTAGATCTGATCGCCGAGCGCACCTGACTCGGTCAGCTCCTTGAGCTTCTGCACGCCCGGGTGGTACTCGAGCAGGTGGCCGACCATCAGCACGCGGCCGCTTGCCTGGGCGGCCGCCAGCACCCGCTCTGCGTCGCTCACCGACTGGGCAAGCGGCTTCTCGACGAAGCAGTGCTTGCCCGCCTCGAGCACTCGCACGGCGAGCTCGGCGTGGCTGGGCACCGGCGTGGCTAGCGCCACGGCGTCGAGGCCGGGGTCGGAGAGCAACTCGTCGAGGTCCTCGGCCAGCGCGGCGGTGGGGAAACGCGCACCAGCGCGCTCTCGCGCGCCGGCGTCGCCGTCGCAGCACCAGGCCAGCTCGCAGCCGGGAATCGCGGCGAAGTTCCGCGCCAGGTTCGGCCCCCAGTAGCCGAGCCCGGCCACGCCGATGCGAAGTCGATCCTCGCTCATGATCCGAGGTGCAGTGTAAGAGCGCTCACGACGCCCTCACCGGCGTGGCCGTCGCCGTACAGGGGCGGGTGCTGGGCCGGCGCCTGACGCTCCAGCGCCGCGAGGGCGGCGTCGCGGTCGAGGTCGACGAGCACGTTCCATCCGTGCTCGACCGTCTCGGTCCACTCGGTGCGGCCGCGCAGGGTGACGCATGGCACGCGCGCGAGGTAGGCCTCCTTCTGGAGCCCGCCCGAGTCGGTCAGGACCGCGCGGGCATGGCACAGCAGGGCGGTCAGCTCGAGGTAGCCGAGCGGCGGGACGACGATCACGGAGCCGCCCGAGGACAGGCGCTCGAGCAGGCCGGCGGCGGCCAGGCGCGAGTGCGTGCGCGGGTGGAGCGCGAGGACCACTGGCCAGGGGATGGCTGTGAGCAAGTCGACGAGTCGCTCCAGGCGGGCCGGGTCGTCGACGTTGCCCGCCCGGTGCGCGGTGGCGAGCACATACTCGCCCGGCGCCACGCCGCGGCCCGTCACGAGCTCCACCTGCTCGCGGGCCACGGGCTGGAGCCGGAGCGCCACGTCCACCATCACGTCCCCCACGAGCTCGATCGCGCCGGCAACGCGCTCGCTCCGGAGGTTCTCCACCGCGATCTCCGAGGAGCACAACAGCAGCGACGCGAGGTGGTCGGTGAGGACGCGGTTGAGCTCTTCGGGCATCGAGCGGTCGAACGAGCGCATCCCCGCCTCGACGTGGGCCACCAAGCGGCCGCTCTGTGCTCCGGCCAGAGCGCCGGCCAAGGTCGAGTTGGTGTCGCCGTAGACGAGCACGAGGTCGGGGCCCAGCTCGCTCAGGACGGGTTCGAGGGCGGTGAGCATGCGGGCCAGTTGAGAGGTATTGCTACCGCGCGAGATGCCGAGGGAGCGATCCGGCGCGGGCAGCCCGAGCTCCCGGAAGAACACCGCCGAGAGCTCGTCGTCGAAGTGCTGGCCGGTGTGCACGAGGACCTCCTCGTGGGCCGCGCGCAGAGGTCCCGACACAGCGGCGGCCTTGATGAACTGCGGCCGGTTGCCGACGACCGTGAGGACCCTCACCGTGCGCGCCCACCCAACGCGGGACCGCTCAAAGCTCGGACTGGATCCGCTCGCGGACCTGCTCGGCGATGCGCGCGGTGTGCTCGCCGCCGTCCGGGAAGGCGTGCTCGTCGATCGCGGCGATCGGTTGGACCTCGCGGACGGTCGAGCTGAGGAACGCCTCGTCGGCCGCGCGCAGGTCCTCGAGCGTGCACGGGCACTCGCGGCCGTCCGTCAGCTCCATGACCACCCGGCGGGTGATCGAGGCGAGGATGTGGTCTCCGAGCGGAGGCGTGAGCACGGCACCGCCCCTGATCCAGAAGATCGAGCTGGTGGGAGCCTCCAGCACGCGGCCGTGCGGGGTGACCAGCAGCGCCTCGTCGTAGCCGCGCTCCCGGGCCAGCCTGCCGGCCAGCATGTTCGCCCCGTAGGACAGCGACTTCACCCCGTCCAGGACCCGGGTCGGCGAGTAGGTGACGGTGGCCAGGCGAACGCGCTCAGGGAGCTCGTGCAGGGGCTCGGTCAACAGCAGGCGCCGCCCGCCGCGCGTAACCACGATCCGCAGCCCCTCGTGCGGGGCCCCACGGCCCGCCTCGGCCAGCAGGCGGTGCGCATCCGCGCGCACGGCTTCGAGGTCGAGCGGAAGGCGCAGGTTCGCGGCCGACCGCTCGAGCCGCGCCAGGTGCTCCTCGAGGGCGAACGGCCTGCCGTCGTAGATGCGAATCACCTCGAACACGCCGTCGCCACGGAGCAGGCCCTCGTCGGTGGCCGGGATCGTGGCCTCGGCCGCAAGCATGATCTGGCCATCGAGCGAGGCCAGAGAGCTTTGATCGGTCGGCACGACCGGCAGCGTACCGGCGCTCGTAACTACGCGGCGCGAGCGCGCGATTCGCGCAACTCGGGCCGCGTCCACACTTCGGCCAGCCGGACCAGGGTGGCCGCGGCGGCTGCCATGTCGTGAACCGAGGCCCACTCGCGGACCGAGTGGTATTCGTGGCCGCCGGTGAAGATGTTCGGCGTGGGCAGCCCGCGCTCGCTCAGTCGGGAGCCGTCGGTGCCGCCGCGGATCGGCCGGCGCAGGGGCTCGATCCCCTCGGCTCGGATGGCGGCATCGGCTGCGTCCATGATCCTGGGGACCGCGTCGATATAGCGGCGCATGTTGCGGTACTGCTCGCGCACGTCGATCTCGAGCCGCGCCCGTGGCTCGGTGGCCACGACCTCCTCGGCGACCCGGCGCAGTAGCTCAAGATGACCGTCGAGCTGGTCGTCGTCGAAATCGCGAAGGATCGCTCGGATCTCCGCCCGGCCGGGCGTCCCGCCCAGCTCGTAGGGATGAATGAAGCCGTCGCGCCCGCCGGTCGTCTCGGGGGCCAGCCCGTCGGAGGGGAGCGCGGCGATGACTCGGCCGGCCAGCCGGAGCGCATTGACCAGCTTGTTCGTGGCTTGCCCTGGGTGCACCTCGATGCCGTGAATGGTCACGACGGCCTCCAACGCGCTGAACGTCTCGTCCTGGAGCTCGCCAATCTCGGAGCCGTCGAGCGTATAGGCACAGAACGCGCCGAACCCGTCGATGTCGAAAAGGGTGGCCCCCTCGCCGATCTCCTCGTCCGGCGTGAAGCAGACCCGGAGCGTGGTCCGGGGCAGGTCGGGGTGGGCGGCCAGGTAGCTCACGGCCGCCATGATCTCGGCCACGCCCGCCTTGTCGTCGGCGCCGAGCAGCGTGTCGCCGCTCGAGGTGACGATGTCATGGCCGACCTTGGCTCGGAGCTCCGGCATCGTCGCCGGATCGAGCCGAGTTCCCTCCCGCGGCAGCTCGATCACGCCACCGTCATACGCCTCGTGCACGATCGGAGTGACCCCGGTGCCCGGAGCGTCGGGGCTGGTGTCGACGTGGGCGATCAGGCCGATCACGGGCGCCGCGCCGTCGCCGGCGGTGGCGGTGGCGGTGGCGGTGGTGGTGGTGGTGGTGGTGGCCTCGAGCGTGGCGGTGACGTAGCCGTTGGCATCGAGTTGCGCGTCGGCGAGGCCCGCGTCGCGGAGCTCGGTCACGAGCAGACGGGCCAGCTCGAGCTGGCCCGGGGTGCTCGGCGATCCCGTCCGCTCACGAGTCGACTGCGTGTCGATCTGGACGTAGCGGAGAAAGCGCTCGAGCACGTCGGGCGCGAGCGCCTCTGCGAGCTCGGATGTGTAGGGCGCGGATGCCATCGCGTCGCTGAGTATGGCCGAAGAACGTGGGGTAGTCCCACGCTATGCCCGAACCCACGCTCGATTGGTCAACCGCCGAGGTCAAGGACTCGAAGCTCACGGTGCAGGTCGACGGGGACCTGCCTGATGGCTGGGAAGACACGTTCAACACCACGGTGAAGCTGCTCGGCGGGGGCACCTGGGGCGAGATCAAGATCGAGGAGGAGAAGGCTGAGGTCAGCGGCCTTATCCCAGGCACCGAGGCGAAGCTAAAGCATTTCCTCGAGAGCGTCGTGCAGCAGGCCAACGCCACGCACAGCGACGAGGACGAGGAGCAGGACGAGGACGAGGATGAGCGGGACCAGGAGGATGAGGAGGACGAGGAGGACTCCGGGTCAGACAAGGAGATGGCGGAGCGCTTCCAGTCGTTCGCCGAAGACGACTCTGACGAGGACTCCGACGGGGACGGCTCCTCGACGAAGACAAAGTCCAAGTCGAAGTCGAAGTCCAAGGACGACGAGGACGACTCGGACGACGATGACGATGACGATGACGATGACGAGGACGACGACTCCGACGGGGACGGCTCCTCGGCGAAGTCCAAGTCCAAGTCCAGGTCCAAGTCCAAGTCCAGGTCCAAGTCCAAGGACGACGACGACTCGGACGGCGACGAGGACGAGGACGAGGACTCCGACGGGGACGGCTCCTCGGCGAAGTCCAAGAGCAAGTCGAAGTCCAGGTCCCGGTCGAAGTCCAAGGACGACGAGGACGACTCGGACGAGGACGATGACGATGACGATGACGAGGACGAGGACTCCGACGGGGACGGCTCCGCGGCGAAGTCCAAGAGCAAGTCGAAGTCCAGGTCCCGTTCGAAGTCCAAGGACGACGACGACGACTCGGACGACGACGACGACGACGACTCCGACGGGGACGGCTCCTCGGCGAAGTCCAAGAGCAAGTCGAAGTCCAGGTCCCGTTCGAAGTCCAAGGACGACGACGACGACTCGGACGACGACGACGATGACGACGACGACTCCGACGGGGACGGCTCCTCGGCGAAGTCCAAGAGCAAGTCGAAGTCCAGGTCCAGGTCGAAGTCCAAGGACGACGACGACTCGGACGACGACTCGTCTGAGTGACGCCCGTCACACTAACTCGGCGTTACCCCGAACGTACATTCGGGTACGTCAGGTAGGGATCCGAAAACGAACATCAAGGGATGACCTACCTCCATGGCTACACAGACGCGAACTCAGCGCCAGGCGGCCGCGCAGAAGGCCGCTGCCACCCGCAAGCGAAACGCCGCCAAGCGGACGGCTTCCACGACCCGGTCCTCGGCCCGCCGCACCCAGTCGACGGCGTCGCAGACCACGCGTGAGGCTCGCCGCACGGGCCGCGCCGCCCGCCGCACTGCGGGCTACGGACTCGACGCCGCGACCGAGCGGCTGGAGGAGTTCGGCCGCCGCATGCAGCGCGCGTTCTACATCCAGGTCGGCGCCGCCGCGACCGCGCGGGACGCCCTCGCGCGCAGCGTGCGCACGTACACGAACGTCGGCAGCATGGTCAAGGAATTCGACCGCTACGAGCGCCGCGGCGAGCGCGCGCTCAAGCGTGGCCGGCGTAGCGTCAACGCTAACGGCATCCGCCGCGACGCAGGAGATGTCCTCGAGCGCATCAAGCGCATCGCGTAACACCTTGCCGGCAGTTTCAGTTGTCAGCCTGAGGCCCGCCAATTGCGGGCCTCAGTGCTGTCTGGAGGCAGGCCGATGACCACCGTGGCGCCTCGGAAGGGGCGGTTGCGGAGGTCTGATTGCTCGGGGCCGGGGCTGCACAGGCAGGGACGCGGCCGTGGGTTCGTGTATCTCGACGAGAACTTCGAGCGGATCGCGGACGCGGAGGTGCTCGAGCGCCTCCGGGCGCTGGCCATCCCTCCCGCCTGGCGCGAGGTGTGGATCTGCCCCGATCCGCTGGGCCACCTCCAGGCCACGGGGCTCGATGCCGCGGGGCGCAAGCAGTACCTCTACCACCCGCGCTGGCGCGAGCGGCGCGATCGCCAGAAGTTCGACAAGATGGTCCGGTTCGGGGAGAGCCTGCCTCGCATGCGTCGTCGGGTGCGCGCCGATCTGCAAGCCTCGTCCGAGCCGGTACAGCAACGTGTGCTGGCCTGCGCGGTGCGCCTGCTGGATGTGGGGCTGTTCCGGATCGGCAGCGAGCAGTACGCCGACGACGAGGGCGGATACGGCCTGGCCACGCTCCGCAAGGAGCACGTCTCGATGGACCACGGCCGGGTCTGCTTCGACTATCCCGCGAAGGGCGGGACCCGCCGCCGGCAGATCATCCACGACCCGCTCGCAGTCGACGTGGTGAGCGCGCTTCGGCGCCGGCGCGGGGCCGACGACCATCTCCTGGCCTACCGCGAGGGGCGCCGGTGGCGCAGCGTCCGCTCGGACGAGATCAACGACTACCTCAAGGAGCTTCTGGGCGAGGACTTCAGCGCCAAGGACTTCCGCACCTGGAACGCCACCGTGATGGCGTCGGTGTCGCTGGCCACGGCGGGCCACGACGCCACCACCAAGACCGCCCGCAAGCGTGCGGTCGACCAGGCGGTCCGCGCGGTGGCCGAGCTGCTCGGCAACACACCGGCGGTCGCGCGCCGCGCGTACATCGACCCGAGGGTGTTCGACCGATACCTGTCGGGCTGGACGATCGCCGGCGCACTCGGCCGAACCCGCGAGCTCGATGTCGCCGACGATAAGGTACGAGCCCGGATCGAGGCGGCGGTGCTCGACCTGCTGACCGAGAACAAGCAGTCGGCGGCGCTGAATCGCGAGCCTGCCGGGACGGGCTGAGCCCGCGAGCTGAACCGGCCCCGAACGGTCAGCGCTGTTACTCCGGAGTACGATAGTCGTCCGGAAAGGTGCGAATCGGCACAATTCGCCTGCACGTAGTGCACGCTTTGTGCTAAAACGATGCCCGTCTGCAAACAGGAGGGCACAGGATGACGGTGGCGCCCAGGCTCTGCGCGCCCGTACACATCGCCAGGTCGACGGAGTTGTTCGACCGCTGGCGTCGATATCGCGACATCCGCGCGCGCGACGAGCTGATCGCGCGCTTCCTTCCGCTCGCGCGCAAGCTGGCCCGGCGCTATGTCTCGGCGAGCGAGCCGTACGACGACCTCGTCCAGGTGGCGAGCCTGGGCTTGGTCAAGGCGGTGGAGCGCTTCGATCCCAAGCGTGGATTCGCCTTCACCTCATTCGCGGTCCCGACGATCGTGGGCGAGCTCAAGCGGTACTTCCGGGACACCTCCTGGGCCCTGCACGTCGACCGTGGCGCGCAGGAGCGCGCTCGGAGGATCTCCGAGGCCCGCGAGAAGGTTTCAGCCCACACCGGCCGGCCACCCACTGTGCAGGAGCTCGCGGAGTACCTCGAGATCACCGAGGAGGAGGTGCTCGACGGCCTGCAGACGGCCGAGGCATACGATGCGATCTCCCTCGATGCGCCAATGGCCAGTGACGATGCGGACATGTCGAGCCGGCTCGAGGTGATCGGGGCCGAGGACGAGCGCTTGGAGCTGGTCGACACCCAGGCCACGATCTTCGCGGCCGCCAAGCACCTGCCGGCGCGCGAGCGCCAGATTCTCTACCTCAGGTTTGGCGAGGATCTAACGCAGTCGCAGATCGCCGACCGCGTCGGGGTCTCGCAGATGCAGGTCTCGCGCCTACTACGCCGCTCGCTGCAGCGGCTGCGCGACCTCACCGGCGACGGCGTCCGCTAAGTCCTTATTGGGCCGCCCGGGTTTCGCCCGCGCGTCATCCGTTGGGGGTGGTTGCGCCGGGCAGTCGTGCCCGGCACGGCCCGGGCGTCACCAGCGCCCGTACCACCTCCGCCGGCCGATGCCCGACTCCACGCCCCCGATGAAGAAACCGAGGATCCAGAGGATGACGGCAGCGATCAGCACGAACCACAGAACGTGGGCGACGAAGCCGAGTCCGCCGAACAGGGCAAGGATGAGAAGCAGAACGATCAATGCGACCATGGGGCCTCCTTCCGGTACTGGCGCCTCCCGTGCGCCGTGCTCCCTAGATCTACCCCGAACCGGTCGCGGCCACGCGCGCGCGTCAACCGAGCGCGACGCTCGGCCCCCGTCGCGACGCGGCGCTCAGACCTCGTCGTCGAGACGCTCGCTGGAGCGTGCGACGTCGGCCTCGCCGGCTTCCGTGGACCGCGCGTCGTCCGCGGCCTCCGGCGCATCACCGATCGCTCGCCGGGCCGCGTGCTGGTCGCCGTGGCTCGCGTGCTCGATGAGCTCGTGCTCGGCCTGCTCGAAGCCCTCCGCCTCGCCTTGCCCGGCCTCGGCCAGGGGGCGCATGGCCTCGTCGGCGCCTTCCACGGGAGCTGGCTCGGCGCTGGGCCGGCCGCCGATGGCCGCAGCGTCCGCTGCGGCGGCCGCCTCCTGTTGACGTTCCAGGTCGCCTTCTTGCATGCGCGCCAGGCTACCCCGAGCGGATTTGAGCAAACGGCCGGCACGAGCTTTGGGAGGCCTCAGGCATGCCGAGCTTTCCGCATCACGACCGCAACATCAGTAGGCTCGGCGCCCTGATGCAGAGCCATTTCCGGGTAGAAGTCGCCAACAAGGGAGAGACGGCGGTCATCAGCGTTAGCGGCGAGCTTGATCTCGCCTCGAGCCCGGCTCTCGAAGAGGAGCTCGAGCGAGTTGCCAACTCGGAGGCCTCGCTCGTCGTCGTCGATCTGAGCGAGCTCGAGTTCATGGACTCAACCGGACTCAGCGTTCTGGTCCGCGCCCACCAGCGGGCCGCCGAGGGCACCCAGCGCTTCGGGCTCATCAACGGATCGCAGCAGGTGCAGCGGCTGCTCAGCCTGACCGGCGTGGCCGATCGGCTGGTGCTCGCCGAGCCGCCCGAGGGCCTGCTCGAGTAGGCGCCGACGCCGCCTAGGCGGCCGCTCAGGACAGCGGCTCGCGCAGAGCCTCTCGCCCCATGTCGGTCATCACGACACGGAGCATCTCATCGCCGTTCGCCGCCTCGATCTCGACCGCGTCGCTCAGCATCACGAGCGCTGACCCTACGTCGCGGACGGGCTTCTCCTCGCGCAGCTCCGAGCCGCTCCCGTGCCGGAACGGCCCGATTGTGAGCTCGAGCCGCCGCGAGTGCGTGGACAGGCCGAAGGCGATTCGCGGGCCGCGAGCGGCCCGCGCGGCATGAGCCGCGATCGCATCGGTGATCAGGTAGACGTCGGAGAAGCGGTCGAGCGAGAACCGGGCGCGCGCGGCCAACGCTCTGGCCAGCCGCCCAAGCACCGCGCCCAGGAAGCTGACCGGCGAAAGCGACACCACCGCGTCCCCCGACAGGCGCTCCACCCATCCATCCTCGGGGGCCGGGTCACCGGGCCGCTCGAACAGCGGCGCGCCTTCGCGGACACCATCGAACAGCATCCAGACCTCGGTTCCGCCCTCGGGCCGGCGTCGAAACTCGGCCTTCTGAGCCAGCGCGCGGATGATCGGGAGCCCCACGCCTTGCATGCGGTCGTCGGCGGGAGCGGCCATGGGAATTCCGCTCCCGTGATCGCGCACGAGCACCTCGATCGCGTCGGAGTCGACGTAGAGCAGCACTGCGAGTGGCCCGGCGATGCCATCGTAGGCGTGCATCACGACGTTGTTGCAAGCCTCGCTGACCGCTGTCTTCAGGTCGTCGAGAAGCTCCGGGTCGAGCGCCAGCACCTCGGCGACCGCGCCGAGCGCCCCGCGGACGAGCGTCAGGGTCTCGGGGCTCGAATCGAGCTCAAGGCGAACTGCTGGGCAATCTCCGATCACATCCACTGCTTAGCGAGAGCCTCCCCGCGCGGATACATCGCGTCTGATCCCGGTCTGATCGAGCCGCGCGGCCTGGTGATACCGAACCCTACAGGGGGCCGCTGCCAACCCGCGCTGGCAGGGTGCTCGGGGGCGGTGGCAGCGACGAGAGGCGCTCGCATACACGCGCGTCGGCCGGGCCGCGACCACGGGTCCGCGCTCCCGCGGCCGACCCCGGGGGCTCCGCCGGCCGTCGCGTCCCTCAGGTCTCGAGCAGCTCGCTCTGCGTGAGCTCCCGCAGCCGCGATAGCGCGCGGCGCAAGATGCGGGAGACTTGCATCTGCGAGACACCGATCTGTTCCGCTATCTGTGTCTGCGTGAGATCCTCGACGAAGCGCAGGACGAGCACCCGACGCTCGCGCGCGGAAAGCTGACGAGCCGCCGCGGCGATCGTCACACTCGCATCGACGAGTTCGTAGCGATCGTCCTCCTCGCCGAAGGCGTCGGCCAGGGAACCCGATTCCTCCTCGCCGTCCTCACGGGGCGCGTCGAGCGAGGTGGAGTGATGCGCGCTGGCGGTCTCGAGCGCCTCGAGGACATCCTCGATGCTCATCTCGAGGTACAGCGCGAGATCTTGGACGCTGGGCGGACGCCCGGTCTTCGTCGTCAGCTGCTGCTGAGCCTCCTCGACCTTCAGGGCCAGCTCCTGCGCGCCGCGCGGAACGTGGACCGACCAGCCCAGGTCGCGGAAGTAGCGCTTGAGCTCGCCGAGGATCGTGGGGACGGCAAACGAGGAAAACGCGGTGCCGCGCTCGGTGTCGAAACGGTCAACAGCCTTGACCAGACCGAGGCTTGCCACCTGCATGAGGTCTTCGAACGGCTCTCGCGGGCCGGCGTAGCGGCGCGCGAGCTTGCGGGCCAGCGGGAGGAATCTCTCTACCAGCTCCTCTCGGGCACGCTGATCGTGGTGCTTTTGCCAGCGAACGAAGAGCTCGCCGGAATCGGTTCTAGGGAAGGCGAGAGTCTCCATGGTCCCAGTTCTACCCGCTTTCTTGCGCGTTCAATCCTAAGTAGTGGCTTAGATGCCGAGGCCGGCCATTTGTTCTCTATACGCAGGCCTATGCCGGGGGCGCTCCTCTCGGTGCGATCCGAGCGATCAGGCTGGCGATGACGCTGCCGACGATCAGCCAGACCACGGCCGCGAGGCCCCAGTTGGCCGCGATCGACGTCTTCGGGTTCTTGAGCGAGAACACGTTGTGGAATGGGCCGACCAGCGCCTTGCCGACGTCATGGATGTCCTTGACGACCACGTTGCCGGGATTGGCCCCGAGCACCCTCAGGACGATCGCCACGACGATCACGAGCGCCACGAGCACAGTGATCAACCGGACGAGGCGCGCGAGGAGCAACAGCACCGAGCCCACGGCCCACGCTCCCCTGGCCGCCGCAACCCGGCCTCTCGACGGGCCGGATTTGGCCCGGACTGGGCGCCTCAATGCGTGTGCCATCTCCCGACCTCCCTCGTGAGCGTGTGGGCTCGTCCTACCCCGGCGGTTTGGGGGCAAAACGGACGCGCTGCGGTCCGAAGGCCGTTACCGGCCGAGGGTGCGCAGGAGCTGCCGCCCGCGAGCGGGAACGTCGGCGAGGAGCGTCCGCGTCTCGGACAGCCCCGCCCGTACCTCGGTGTCTCCTACGTCGACCGGGAGCATCGAGTCCTGGAGCTCGGCGATGCGCTGATCGGCCGCCTCCACGGCCTCGACCGCGCGCTCGATGTACACCCGTGGATCGTGGACCGCGGCTCCCGGCGTCGCCGTCTCCACATGGCCGTCGCTCATGTCGTAGCGCACGGCGAACTCCGAGAAGGTCCGCCTGGCACGGCCGTAGGCAGCCCGGACCGGCCGGAACATCTGCTCCTCGAGCCGGTCGGCGGTCTGCTCGTCGAGGGTCTCGTAGGCCTCGCCCAGACAGGCCAGCGACCGGGCGAGCTCGCCGGCCGCGCCGGTCACGTCGTCGAGCAGACGCCGGCGGCCTTCCTCGTTGGTGTAGGACATTGCGGCTCAGAGTAGCTTCTCGCTTCCCCCGGACTGCCGCGTGATCCTCTTCCTGCACAACCGCTACCGCACGACGGGCGGCGAGGAGCGAACCGTCCAGGACCTGTTGTGGCTGGTCCGTGAGCAACTCTGCGAGGAGGCGGAGCTGCTCGAGCGCGACTCGGGACAGATCGGCCGCGGGCGAGCGGCGTTCGGGCTGCTGCGCGGCGGGCTCGACCCTTCGGAAATCGCGCGGGCGGTGCGGCGCACGCGGGCCAGGGTGGTGCACGCCCACAACCTCCACCCGGACCTGGGCTGGCGCGCGCTCGCCGCGGCCCGGGACGCCGGCGCGCGGGTCGTCGTGCACCTGCACCAGTACCGCCTGGTGTGTGCCGTGGGTGTTTGCTTCACCGGAGGGGAGGAATGCACGCGCTGCCACGGCCGCTACACCCTCCCCGGCCTGATCCACAACTGCCGGGGGTCGGTGCCGGAAGCGCTCAGCTACGCAGTGGCGCTCTCGGCATGGCAGCGCCGCGTGGCCGCGGCGGTCGACGCGTTCGTGGTGCCGAGCCGATTCGCCGCGGTACGCCTGGGGGAACTGGGAGCGCCCGTCCGCGCTCCGCGCGTCGTCGCGCCGGTGATCCGCGAGTTCGCCTCGATGCCGGGCGGGACCTCCGGCGGCCACGCGCTCGTCGTGTCGCGGCTCGCCCCCGAGAAGGGAGTGGAGGTGGCGATCGCGGCCTGCCGGCTCGCGCGCGTTCCGCTGGTGATCGCCGGTGACGGCCCGGAGCGGGAACGGCTCGAGGCCGGAGTCTCCGACGGCGAGGTCCGGTTCGTCGGACGCGTCTCGCGCGGAGAGCTCGATCGCCTGCGCCGGGCCGCTTCGGTGGCCGTGGTCCCGTCGCGGTCCGCGGAGACGTTCGGCCTGGCTGCCGCCGAGGCGATGGCGGCGGGCCTCCCGGTGGCGGGCTCGCAGATCGGGGCCCTGCCCGAGCTCGTGCCGGAGGAGTGGCTCGCCCCGCCGGGGGACGAGGAGGTGCTGGCCGAGAGGATCGCGCAGGTGCGTGCGGACCCGGGCGCGGGGGCGCTCGCGCTCGAGCGAGTTCGGACCGTCTCGGCGCCGGAGATCGTGGCGCCCGCGCTGGCCGACGTTTACGCTGAGGGCCCCACCGCGGAACGGGAGGTCTGATGAGCACTCACGAACACGTCGGGCCGGGTTACGCCTCGCCGCAGGCGGCGCGCGAGCAGCCGCCCGAGAGGTTCGTCTACGTCGCGTCGCTGTACGAGGGCACCGGGATCGACAAGCCCGACTTCATCGCCGTGGTCGACGTGGATCGCGACTCGCCGACCTACGGGCAGATCGTCGGGCGGACCGAGATGCCGGGTACGGGCGACGAGCTGCACCACTTCGGCTGGAATGCGTGCTCGTCGGCGTGTCACTCGCAGCTCCAGCGCGACACGCTGATCGTGCCCGGCCTGCGCTCCTCCCGCATCCACCTGCTCGACGTGTCCGAGCCGCGGGCGCCGCGCATCAAGGACGTGATCGAGGGGGAGGAGATCAAGGAGAAGCTCGGCCTGAGCGCACCTCACACCGTCCACTGCATGCCCGGGGACATCGTCACGATCTCGATGCTGGGCGACGCGGACGGGAACCTCCCGGGCGGCTTTGCCGTCCTCGACGCGCGCGACTTCTCCGTGGCAGAGCGCTGGGAGCGCGAGCGCGACGGCGTCGAGTTCATGTACGACTTCTGGTACCAGCCCCGGCAGAACACGCTCGTCTCGAGCGAGTGGGGCGCGCCCAACACGTTCAAGGACGGCTTCAACCCGGCCGACGTGGTGGCTGGCAAATACGGCCGGCGCCTGCATTTCTGGGATCTCGAGCGGCGCGCCAAGGTGCAGACGATCGACCTGGGCGACGAGGGCCTGATCCCGCTGGAGATCCGCTGGCAGCACGACCCGGATTCCGACCAGGGGTTCGTCGGCGCCACGCTGTCCTCGAACATCATCCACTTCCACCCGGGGTCCAGCGGCTCCTGGAAGGCTCACCCCGTGATCGACGTGGCCAACGAGGAGCTCGAGGGCTGGCCGTTGGAGGGTGGAGTCCCCGGCCTGATCACCGATCTGGTCCTGTCGCTCGACGACCAGAACCTGTTCTTCTCCAACTGGCTGCACGGTGACCTGCGCCACTACGACGTGTCGGACCCGCACAGGCCGGTGCTTCGCTCACAGGTCTGGCTGGGCGGGCTCCTGGGTCGCGACGGCGGCCACCCCAAGGCGTCCGGCCCGCTGAACGGCGGCCCGCAGATGCTCCAGAACTCACTCGACGGCGAGCGCGTGTACGTCTCGAACTCGCTCTACTCGACCTGGGACAACCAGTTCTATCCCGAGCTGCGCGGCTGGCTGACCATGCTGCGCCGCCAACCGGACGGGACCTACGCGCTCGATCCCGACTTCTTCGTCGATTTCCACGAGCAGGCCGAGGGGGCCCGGCCGCACGAGATCCACCTCCCCGGCGGCGACTGCACGACCGAAATCTTCCAGTAGCCGTTCGCCTGAAGCCATTTGAGCTCGCTGACCGAGCTCAAATGGATTCAGTCGTGTGGGACGCGCGCCACCGCGGCGCTCGCGTCGGCCTCGGAAAACTCCCACCAGCTGAGCGACATCCAATCGCCGCCCACGAACGCGTCCGCGACCGCGCCGGCGCCGCTGATCGCCACGGTCGTGCCGGCGGGATAGGTGCGCCCGCTGACGGCACGGACCGGGACGAGCAGCGTCGCGTTCCTCATGCCCGGCCATGCTATGGCCGGACCCGGCGCTCTAGGCGCTCTAGGCGTTCACGCGCCGGGCTTGAGGATCACCTTCGTGTAGCCGTCCACGCGCTTGTCGAACTTCTCGTAGGCGTCGGCGGCGTCTTCGAGCGTGACCTCGTTGGAGACGATCAGGCTCGGCTCGGCGCGTCCAGCCACGATCAGGTCGCGCAGGTAACGGTTGTAGGCCTTGACGTTGCACTGACCGGTGGCGAGCGACAGGCCCTTCTCGAAGAACTTGCCGAACGAGATCGAGATGCTCCCCTCCTTGGCGTGGGGATCCTTGGCACCGGGGTCCGAGGGCACGTACAGGCCGGGCACACCGATCTTGCCCGTCGGGTTGACCAACTCGATCAGGCCTTCGAGCACCGCGTTCGGTTGCTCCTCGTCACCCTCGGAGCCCACGGCCTGATAGCCGACGGCGTCGATCCCCTTCATCACCCCGTCGCCGTGGCGCATCTCCTTGATCTGCTCGGCCGGATCGCCCTTGGAGAAGTCAACCGGCACGGCGCCGATCTGCTCGGCCTTCTCCAGGCGCTCCTTGACCCGGTCGACCACGTACACCACCGCCGCGCCGCGGATCAGGCAGCTGTAGGCGGCCATGATCCCCACCGGCCCCGCGCCGAACACGGCCACGGTCTCACCCAGCCCCACCGACGCGATCTGCGCCCCGTGATAGCCGGTGGGGAAGATGTCCGACAGCATCGCGAAGTCAGCCTCGTGCTCGTCGCCCTCCGGTAGCTCGAGGCAGTTGAAGTCCGCGAACGGGACTCGCAGGTACTCGGCCTGCCCGCCGCGGTAAGGGCCCATGTTCACGTAGCCGTAGGCGCCGCCGGCGAAGCCCGGGTTCACGGTGAGGCAGAAGCCCGTGAAGCCGCGCTCGCAGTTGAAGCAGAACCCGCAGCCCACGTTGAACGGCAAGTTCACGCGGTCGCCCTTCTTCACCCGCGTGCAGGCATCGCCCACCTCCTCGACGATCCCCTGGTTCTCGTGGCCGAACACGAGGCCCGGCTCGGCGTCCGTCCGCCCCTCATACATGTGCAGGTCCGAGCCGCAGATGCAGGTCGACGTGATGCGGACGATCGCGTCGGTCGGGGCTTCGATCTTCGGGTCCTCGACGTCCTTGACCTTGACGTCGTACGGACCGTCGTAGACGACAGCCTTCATCATCGTCTCCTCTCTCCGGGGTAACGCCTCTCCGGTTTTGGCGTACCCCCGGCGTTTGCGAGCTAAGCGGCAGGCGGGGCGGCGTGGCGCCAGATGCCGGTCAGCGAGCGAACATGGCGATGGTCACGGTCGCGGCAGCCCCGGGCGGGGTCGAAGTGCACGGGCTCGATGCCCGCGGCGCGGGCCCCGGCGATGTCGGTCATCAGCATGTCGCCGACGTGCACGACGCTCGAGGCCGAGCCGCCCACCCGCTCGAGGGCGATCTCGAAGATGCGCGGATCGGGCTTCTCGACTCCGACCCGCGTCGAATCGATCACCGCGGCGACAGGCGCGCCGGGACCGGGGCCCGGTTGGCACACGCCGGCCTCGCGCAGGTTCTCCTCGGCGTGGCCGTCGGAGTTGCTGACCACCACCACGGTCATCCCGGCCGCCTGGAGCGCAACGATCGCGGCGAGCGAATCCGGCGTCGGCTCGCTCCACAGGATCTCGCCGGAAGCGCGATCCGCGAGCCGGTCGAGCGCCTCGACGGCTCGGTCTCGGTGCGCCGGATCCACGCCCAGCTCAGCGCACAGGAGCTCGAAGTACCCCGCGGCCGCGCCGCGGTCGAGGCGCCGCACGGCGGCGTAGTGGGCGTACGGCACGGACGCCGGATCGATCCGGGCACCGGCGTGTCGGAGCGCGGTCGCCACCAATTCGCGCCGGGGGAGCACGAGGACACCGCCGGCGTCGAGGAACACCGCCCGGCAGGCGATCCGCTTCCGCCCGCTCACGCGCGGGCGAGGCGATCCAGCCGCTCGCGCGCCTCGCGATGCGCCTCGGTCGCGGCGCGCGCCTCTGCCTCGGCACGTCCCGCGGCCTGCTCCGCCGCGGCAAGCGCCTCCTCGGCCGATGTGAGCTGCTCGCGGGCGCGATCCCGCGCACGCGCGGCCTCTCGAAGCGAGCGCTCGGCCCGCTCCGCGCGCCGCCGGGCCTCGGCCTCGGCCTGCTCGGCTTGGCGCCGGGCCTCGGCGTCCGCCTGGCGCGGGTTCTCGGACTTGCGCGGCGCCGGCGCCGCCGGGAGGCCCCCCGCCGCGCCCAGAGCGCCCAGCCCGACGTGGCGCAGCTCGCGTTCGAGGCGGCCGTGGCGGACCTGGTCGCGCGCGCCGTCGTCGAGCGCCGCGGCCTGGAGGGTGTCCGCTACCCGCTCGATGATCGCCGGGCTCAGCTCGTGCCCCTGGGTGCTCAGCAGCCCGCGGGCTGCGCCGAGCAGCGCATCGACCGCAGCCCGCTGGCGCTCGGCCGCCGCTCGCAGCGACCGCCCGTCGCCCGTCCCGGCGACGACGGCGCCGTGCGCCTGGACGAGCTCGTCGCCGGCCTCGAACAGCGCGCTCACGTCCCGCCCCTGCGTCCGCACGAGCTGGTTCACGGCCCAGGCGGCCACCGACGGCTTTCGCAGCTTGGCGACTCGCGCGGCCTCCTCGCGCTGACCACCGGCGCGCAACGACTTCGCCAGCGCGTCGCGCTCGGGCACGAAGCGCTCGAGCGCCAGTCCGTAGAGCTGATCGTCGTCCACGCGACCTACGGTCGCACATGCGCCACGCGCACGCCATGCTCTCCGGCCAGGCGCTCGGCGACTATCGAGCGGTGGCAGGCCTCGGGGTCGCGCTCCACGCACAGGAGCGCGGCCGCCCCGCGCGCCGGCAACTCGGCAACCAGCGGCGCCAGGTCGACCTGGCCGAGGATCTCGCGTGTGTACCTGCTCGCGTACTCCGGCGCGAGCTTGCGGCGCGAGCGCTTACCCACGCCCTGGCGGGCGTCCTCGGCGTACTGGAGCTGGCGGAGCTCGGTGGTCGGCGCCAGCTCCTTGTGGTGTCGGTAGGCGATGTCCGCGCCGGCCAGCGCGCGCTGGAGCCGGGCGGAGTTGGCCCAGGCGTACTCCGCGCCGCGCACACCACGGCGCTGGCGCACGTCGAGCAACAGCGTTACGCCGCTTCGCTCCAGCGCCTCCAGGAAGCTCTCCAATGACCATCCGTAGACCCCGATGGTTACTACGCGCTTCACGGAGATCCCGCGTCGGTGCTCTGCCCGCGACCGTCCGGTGTCACTCGCTGGCGATGATCACGTCGGAGGCCTTGATCACCGCCGTCACCTCGGATCCCTCGGAGAGGCCAAGCTCTTCCACGGCTTCGACTGTGATCGAGGCGACGAGGCGCTGCCCGCCCACGTCGAGGACGACGTTGGCGATCGCCTCGCCGCGGTTGATGCTGGACACGGTGCCGGTGAGTTGGTTGCGCGCGCTGAGCTTCATGACGGCCTCCTTCGGGTTCGGGTGGCGCGGGATAGCCTACGGGGGGCGTGGCGGCCCACTCCGATCCGCAGACGATCCGCGAGCTTCTGACGAGCACCCGCACCTGGGCGGTGGTCGGGTGCTCCCCGGATCCGCGCCGGGACTCCCACCGCATCGCGCAAGTGCTCCAGGGCCACGGCGTCCGGGTGGTCCCGGTCAACCCCGCCGCCACCGAGATCCTCGGCCAGCGCTGCTATCCCGGCCTGAGCGCGATCCCGGCCTCGGAGGGGGTCGAGGTCGTGGACATCTTCCGTCGCTCGGAGCTTGCCGGCGCCCACGTAGACGAGGCGATCTCGATGGGGGCGCGCGCGGTGTGGCTCCAGCTCGGGGTGATCGACGAGGAGGCCGCGCAGCGCGCCCTGGCCGCCGGGCTGCGGGTGGTCATGAACCGCTGCCCGGCGATCGAGCTCCCCCGGCTCGCCGCCTGATACGGACAAAAATCCCACGGCCGCAAGCGGCAGCGGCATAGGATCGAGAGGGCCGGACGGGCGCTACCCGCGTGGCGGGCTCGCGCTTTGGGCGCATTGGGGAACTTTGGGGACCTATTAGAGGAGGCCAGCCATGGCACCAGCAGAGCGTGTACAGATTCCGGGTAGCGAGCGCGAGTTCGAACCGCAGCACGAGCGCGTCGGAGAGGCCGACGCCAACAAGCAGATCGAGGTGACCGTCTACCTGCGCGCCCAGGGAACGCTCGACTGGGTCGACGACGAAGCGCGTCGGCTGCCCGCCGACCGGCGCTCGATCACACGCGAGGAGCTCGCGAAGGGCTACGCGGCGCGCGAGGCGGACATCGAGGCGGTGAGAGGCTTCGCACGTGACAATGGCCTCGAGGTGACCGACGTCGATCCGGCGCGCCGGATGGTCAAGCTGCGCGGGACCGTGGACGCGGCCTCCAAGGCGTTCGGGGCGCAGGAGCTGGGCCTGTTCGAGCATCCCGCCGCAGGCGCCTATCGGGCCCGGCGGGGTCCGCTGACCGTGCCGAGGGATCTGGATGGCGTGGTGATCGGCGTGTTCGGGATCGACGAGCGTCCCCAAGCTCAGCCGCAGCTCCGCCGCCGCCACCAGCAGCCTCAGCAGGCGGTGTCCTACAAGCCGCAGGAGGTGGCGCAGGCTTACAACTTCCCCACCGGGGTCAACGGCGCCGGCGAGACGGTCGGGATCATCGAGCTCGGGGGTGGGTTCAGCCAAGCCGACCTCAGCACCTACTTCAACGGCACTCCGCCCACCGTGATCGCGGTCAGCGTGGACGGCGGCTCGAACTCCCCGGGCACCGACCCCAACGCCGACGGCGAGGTGATGCTGGACGTCGAGGTCGTGGGCGCGGTCGCGCCGGGGGCGAGCATCGCCGTGTACTTCGCGCCGAACACCGATCAGGGCTTCATCGACGCGGTCTCGACCGCCGTCCACGACACGACCCACAAGCCGTCGGTCGTGTCGATCAGTTGGGGCGGCCCCGAGGACTCCTGGACCGGCCAGGCCCGCAGCCAGATGGAGCAGGTGATGACCGAGGCCGCCGCGCTGGGGGTGACCGTCACCGTGGCCGCCGGCGACAACGGCTCGACCGACGGGGTGAACGACGGCAAGCAGCATGTGGACTTCCCCGCCTCCGCCCCCCACGCCCTGGCCTGCGGGGGGACCTCGCTGCAGATCCAGAACGGCCGGATCACCAGCGAGACGGTGTGGAACGACCTGACGGCGGGGCACGGCGCGACCGGCGGCGGCGTGAGCGTCGAGTTCACACCACCGCCCTCCTATCAGAGCGCGATCAACCCGAAGAACGTGGACAGCGGCGGGGCGGGCCGGGGGGTGCCCGACGTCTCCGGCGACGCGGATCCAGAGACCG
Organism: uncultured Solirubrobacterales bacterium; assembly: GCA_963818675.1. GTDB lineage: Bacteria > Actinomycetota > Thermoleophilia > Solirubrobacterales > Solirubrobacteraceae > Palsa-465. The sequence continues at coordinate 1,681,106 of CAWFTE010000002.1, read as the reverse complement.
GCTATCAGGTGCTGGTCGACGGCCAGCCGCAGGCGATCGGCGGTACCAGCGCCGTGGCGCCGCTCTGGGCCGGGCTGAGCGCATTGATGAACGAGTCGCTCGGACGTCCCGTCGGGTTCCTCCAGCCGCTGCTCTACGCCACTGCGACCAAGAGCGGCTTCAACGACATCACCCAGGGCGACAACCCCGCCTACGCGGCGGGGCCGGACTGGGACGCGTGCTCGGGCCTCGGGTCGCCCAACGGCACCGCCCTGCTCCAGGCGCTGAAGGGAGAGGTGGCCGCGCCGGCGCAGGCCTGAAGCGCCACAGTCGCCGAAGCGCGAGCGCCGGGCACGGATGCCCGGCGCAACCGGCCCCATGGACGATGGGCCGGAGGCCCAGCCCCAAATAGGCGGTTGGGCCCGGCCACGGCGGGTAGGCCGACCAAGACCGTGAAGGTGTGCGTGACTGGAGCGACCGGGTTCGTCGGCGCGCACGTGGTTCGCGCGCTGGCCGAGCGCGGGGACGACGTGCGGGTCACATACCGCAACCCCGATCGGCTCGATGCGCTCGAGGGGCTCGACTACTCCCGCACCAAGACCGACGTCCTCGAGTACCGCGCGATGCGCCGGGCCGTGAAGGGAATGGATGTGCTCTTCCACGTCGCGGGCTTCGTCGCCTCGCGGCCGGTGGAGCGGGTGTGGCAGCTGAACGCGCAGGGGCCGGTGGTCGCGATCGAGGCGGCGGCCGCGGAGGGCCTCAAGCGCGTGGTTCTCACCTCGACGATCTCGGCCATCGGGACCGCGGACGGTGACGGGCCGGCCAACGAGGAGACCGAGTTCCCCCAGAACTGGACCGGGCTGGTCTACCCGGACTCCAAGCATGCCGGCGAGATTGCCGCGCTGGAGGCGGCCGAACGCCACGAGATCGAGCTCGTGGTCGTCAACCCGGCCTACGTGCTCGGCGTGCCGGTCAACCGAGCCCAGCCAGGTGAGACCTCGACCCGCACGATCGGCAACTACCTGCGCGGGCGCCTGCCGGGCGTGATCGACTCTCCGATGAACTTCGTCGACGTCGAGGACGTCGCCGCGGGGCACCTGCTCGCCGGCGAGCGAGGGCAGCCTGGCGAGCGCTACATCCTCGGCGCCGAGAACATGAGCTGGCCGGCGCTGATCGATCGCGTGGCCGAGCTGTCCGGCGAGCACTACCCGCTCATCGTGCTGCCGGCCGTTATCGCGAAGGTGGCGCGAGTGCGCGAGGCGCTCGGGATCCCGGGCCCGATCTCGGCCGAGGCCACCAACCTGATGGGCCAGGACTGGCGCTTCAGCACCGACAAGGCGCGCCAAGAGCTTGGCTACGACCCTCGCCCGCTCGACGAGACGCTCCAGAACACGATCGACTGGTACAAGGAGCTGATCGAGGACGGCGCGTTCTCCGACTCGCGTGGCTCGAACCTGTCTCGGATCGCCGACTCGATGCGCCTGGCCTCGCGGATGGGCCTGCTGACGCCGATCCGGGTGGGCCAGCGCGTGCTTGGCCGGCGGATCATCGCCGGCGGCTGACGCGGCGGAAAGGAATCGCGGCGCGGGGACGTCCATGTTCCCGATGCCACAGAAACTCGCTCAAGACACCCTGAGCGCGCTTCGCGCGCCGGCCCACCGGGGTCGAATACTGCTCGGCCTGATCTGGTGTGCAGATGGTCTGCTGAAGCTGCAACCGTCCTTCCGCCACCACTTCGTCAGCGGCGTGATCGACCCGAGCGCCGCGGGTCAGCCGGCGGCCGTGGCTCATCTGATCACCTCGATCGGCGGCCTCGTCTCACCGCACCAGGCGATCTTCGCGGTCCTCGCCGCCGTCACCGAGATCTCGATCGGAATCGGGCTGCTTATCCCGCGGACGGTCAAGCCGGCCCTGGTCGTCTCGTTCGCGTGGGCGATCAACGTGTGGCTGACCGGCGAGGGGTTGGGCGGGCTGCTGGCCGGCGTGACGCCAACGCCGCTGACCGGGGTCGTCGGCACAGCGCCGCTCTACATCGTGGCCGGGCTGCTGGTGTGGCCGCGCCGGACCACCGTCGCCCCCGCCGTCGCCTCCGCCGCCGCCCCCGGCCGCGGCGACGCGGGCGAGCTCGGGCTGATCGGGCGGACCGGCGGCCAGGCGTTGTGGGCAGCCTTGTGGCTCTCCGCCGCCGCGTTCTGGCTGTTCCCCGCCAACGCGGCAGCCGGTGCGCTGCGAACCACGGTGGCCAACGCGCCTTCGGGCACACCTTGGCTGACCAGCCTGCATTCGGCGGCGGCCCACGCCCTCGGGAACTCCGGGATGACGGCCGCGCTGGTGCTGGCGCTGTGCTCGGTCGAGATCGGCCTGAGCGTGCTGAACGGTCGCGGGACCCGAATCGCCCTTTGGACATCGATCGCGATATCGCTGCTGTTCTGGGTCCTGGCCGAAGGAATGGGCGGCCTGTTCACCGGCCAGGCCACCGACCTCGGCACGGGGCCGATGATGATCCTCATCGCGGGGTTGCTGCTGCCGCTCTCCTCACCGCGCAGCGCGCCCGCGGCGATTGGCGCGCGCGTCCGCCCGCTCCGCAGCGTGGCCTGAAGGCGCCTACTCGAACTCGGGGGCGCTCCACCCCGGGAAGACGTCCGGCAGCCCGTGGCTCACTGAGTCCGGGAACGACGCGTGGCGCTTCTCCAAGAAGGCGGCGATTCCCTCACGCGCGTCGGCCGACTGACCGCGACTGAACATGGCCCGGGAGTCCACCCGGTGGGCCAGCATCGGATGCTGGGCCCCGAGCATTCGCCAGAGCATCCTGCGGGCCAGCGCCACTGACACCGGCGCGGCGTTGTCGGCCATCTCGCGAGCCAGCGCGTAGGCGGCGTCGAGCAGCTCGCCGGCCGGATGGACGCTCCGCACCAGGCCGGCGTCGAGGGCCTCCTGGGCACCGAACACCCGGCCGGTGGCCACCCACTCCATCGCGCGGCTGATCCCGACGACGCGCGGCAGGAACCAGCTCGAGCAGGCCTCGGGCACGATCCCCCGGCGCGCGAACACGAAGCCGATCCTGGCCTCCTTGGCGGCCAGGCGCACGTCCATGGGCAGGGTCATGGTCGCGCCTACCCCGACCGCCGGGCCGTTGATCGCGGCGATCACCGGCTTGGTGCAGTCGAATACCCGGAGCGTGAACCGCCCGCCCCCGTCGCGCGGCGCCTCGGCGCCGCCGGGGCGCTCGCGCTCGCGCCAGTCGAACGTCGAGCCGCCCCGCTCAAGATCGGCGCCGGCGCAGAAGCCCCGCCCCGCCCCGGTGACCACGACCACCCGCACGTCGTCGTCGGCATCGGCCCGGTCAAAGGCCGACAGCAGCTCCTCGAGCATTGTGGGCGTCCAGGCGTTCAGGCGCTCGGGGCGGTTGAGCGTGATCGTGAGCACATGATCGGCGACCTCGGCGCGTATCTGCTCGTATTCCATCGCGCTACAGCTCCTGGATGTGGTCGGCCTCGCGCGGGCCGGGGAAGGGCCGGGTCAGGCAGAACGACTCGAGCGTCGCCTCGGGCACGCCCTCCACGCCCGGCGTGTCGGACGCCTCGCCACGGGTGTGCGGATCATCGGCGAAGCCGCCCACCTCGACCGAGTGCTGCGGTGAGCGATAGCCGGAGATCCCGATCAGGTGGAGCTGGAGCGCCTTGCCCAGCGCGTCCAGGCGCGCCGCGATCACCGGCTCCTGGTTCACGGTGTAGTTGGTGCCGGTTGCGGGGAAGAAGCCGTAATCCCCGCCGTGGGGCACGAACGCCGCGTTGACGCAGCCCCCGGGAGGTGGAGCGACCGGGGCGCCGCCGGTGGCGGCGGCCGCCGCCGCCTCGCGCTCGAGCGTCGCCGACTCGCGCGACAGGGTCTGCTGCAGGGAGGACAGCCGCCGCTGGGCGGACGCGCGATCGTGGGCCGTGGCGATCTCGCGGTCGACGATCGACAGGCGCAGCTGGGCGATCTCGTCACGCTCGTCGAGCACCGCGGCGGTGCTCCGGCGGCGACGGACCTCGACTGCCGCCAGGCGCCGTGCTTGCGCTGCCACGGCGACTCGGGCGCGATTCACCTCGACGATCGCCCGGCTGTTGGACTCGGCGATCGAGTGCAGGTCGTGTACCTGGTTGAGCAGATCCTGGAAGCCGTGCGAGGTGACGACGACATCAACGAGCGTGGGAGGCGGGGCCTCGTAGTCGGCCACCAACTGGGAGGCCAGGCGCCGGCGGTCGGTGGCGTAGCGCGCCTCGAGCTCGTGAAGCTGCGACCGTGCTCGCACCAGCTCGGAGCGGACGTGCTCGAGCAGGCTCTCCTGCACGGCCAGGCTGCGCTGAACGATGGCCAGGCGCGCCTGGAGCGAGTCGATCGTGCCCTCGAAGCCCTGGATCGCCGACGTGTCGGACTGGATCGTCGACTGCAGCCGGCCCGCCTGCGCCTGGTGTGCGGCGTAGCGGCCGGCCAGGTCGCCGCGGCTGGTCCCGACGCCGGCCACGAGCGTGGCCAGCGCAGCGGCCAGGCCGCACCCGACGTGCGCGGCGCGTCTCAGGAGACGATGGCGCCGAGCCCGCGTCGAAGCCGGCCCTGGCTGGCGGAACCCGGTCACGGGCCGCGAAGCTAGCGCGCCTCGCGCGTTCCGGAACACCCTGCAACGTGACTTGCGCTCGGGCGCGGGGGTCGAACATCCGGCCAGAACCGTTCAACTTGTCCGGCGGTGCGGCCGATGCATGGTCCGTCGTAAAAGGCAAACCCGCCGCGAGGCGGGGACGCAAAGCCAGGGGTCTCAACGAGATAGCCCAGCCGCCGACCTCCAACGACGAAGTTTTCGGACAAGGAGGTCCAAATGCCGTATGTAATCCGAATGCCGCACAAGCGCGCACTTGCGCTCGCGGCTTCCTGCTGCACGCTGCTAATCACGGCAGCACCCGCGGCCGCCTTCGGTCCGATGCCAGGCCCGGGTGGGCCGGCGCAGGGCCCGACAGGAGGGTCGCAGAGCCAGATCGCGGCGCCGCCCAGCGTGTGCCCGATGCCGACCACGTCGCAGGCCTTGAGCGTGATCGGCGACAACGCGAGCTACTCGCTCCTGTCCGGTGGGGACTTCTCCGGTCCGCTGGCAGGGTGGACGCTCAACAACGCCTCGGTGGTGTCGGGGGGCGAGCCCTACAACGTGTCGGGTTCGGCCAAGCCGGCGTCGCTGAGCATCGCTCCCGGCGGGCAGGCAGCCTCGCCCGTCATGTGCGTGAGCAGCCTGTTCCCCTCGTGGCGCTTCTTCGCGGTCGCGCCGAACGGTGGCAGGCTGCACATCTCGGCGCAGTACACGACAAGCTGGGGCCAGAGCGGTGAGGTGCCGGTTACCGACCTCGACGGGTCGGACTTCGGTTCCTGGCAGGCGACCAACGCGCTGCCTCTCGGCTCGGTGCTCATGCCGGGCGCCACGGCCAACGTCCGCTTCGTGTTCTCTGCCGACCAGAATGGCGGCGCCTGGAACATCGACGACGTCTATGTGGATCCGTATGCCAGATAGCGGCTTGGAGGAGCGGCGGCTTACCCCCGCCGCTCCTCCGCCGCCGCTACCCACCCAGCAAGGACCCAAGTCCTGATGCATCAATCCGAGCTCGACGACGCCCGTGCCGCCGACCCCGTGGAGCGCCTCCTGGAGGACTCCTGGGATTCCCGGTCGCAGCGCGCGAACCGGCGCGAGCTGATCGGCGAATTCGCCGGGGCGATCCTGTTCCTCGGGGCCGCGGTTCCGCTCGCGGCTCCCGCGCTCGCCGCCCACAGATTCGACGCCGGTCTGGCCTGCCTGCTCGTGGCGCTGTATGCGCTCGTGGCCGGCGCCGTGCGGTTCCCGATCGGGGCCGGCTACGTGGTGCCGTCCTACGTGATCCTCGTGCCGATGCTGCTCCTGCTGCCGCCGGCCACGGTCCCGCTGTTCACGGCGGCCGGGCTGGTCACGGCCAGCGCAGCCCGCTGGATCGGCCGCCGGGTTCCCGTCGAGCACGTGCTGTTCTCGATCCCGAACGCCTGGCACGCACTCGGGCCGGCGCTCGTCCTCTACGTCTTCGGGGTGCCGCACGGCCTCGTCGCGACCGTCGAGGTGTACTCCGGCGCGTTCCTGGCCGGCTGCGTCATCGACCTGGCCAGCTCGACGCTGCGCGAGGCCTGCGCCCTGGGCATCGCGCCCAAGCTGCAGCTCCGCGTGGTGGCCATCGTCTGGCTGATCGACGCGTGCATCGCCCCGCTCGGCTACCTGCTCGCCTTCGCCGCCCGCCACGACCACATCCAGCTCTTGATGGTGCTCCCGCTGAGCGCCCTGCTGCTCATCCTCGACCGCGACCGGAGCGCGCGCATCGCGCAGGCCCAGCACCGGCTCGAGCTCGTGGGTCGCGAGCGGACCCGGCTCCAGGCCGCCGTGCAGCGTCTGGGCGACGCGTTCGCGGCTCGCCTCGAGCTTCCCGCGCTGACCAGCATCGCGCTGAGCGGCTCCGTCGAGGCGCTCGACGCGGAGGCCGGCCAGCTCACGCTCGAGCTCGACGGACGCGTGCCGATCGCCGACACCGCCGGCGACGGCAGCCTGGCCGGGCTGCTCCGCGAGGCCGCCCGCGCGGCCCAGAACGCGGGTGCTGCCGCCCAGCTCGAACGCGCCGGGGTGTGGGCCCTGGCCCTGCCCTTCGGCCTGCCCGGCGAGCCGAGCTCGAAGGTGGGCGCGATCGCGGTGGCGCGGCGCACGCGCGAGTTCCGCGCCGATGAGCAGGCCGTGATGCTGGGCCTGGTCGAGCGCGCGCAGGCTGCGGTGGGCGAGATCCTCCACCATGAGGTGCTGCGCGAGCAGGCGATCACCGATCCGCTGACCGGCCTGGGCAACCGCCGCAAGCTGGCCGCCGAGCTGACCGATCGTCTGGGGCAGACGGTCGAGCCGCTCGTGCTGATGATGTTCGACCTCGACGGCTTCAAGATCTACAACGACACCTTCGGTCACCTGGCCGGCGACGCGCTCCTGGCGCGGCTGGGTAGCAAGCTGGCCGCCGCCGTGTACCCGCACGGGACCGCCTACCGGCTCGGCGGCGACGAGTTCTGCGCGCTTCTGCCGGCCCATCCCGACCAGCTTCAGGCCACGCTGGCGCGCGCCGCCGCCGCCCTGAGCGACCGGGGGGAGACGTTCGCGATCCAGGCCTCGTGCGGGGCCGTGCTCCTGCCCCACGAGGCCAGCAGCGCCGACTATGCGCTCCAGCTCGCCGACGAGCGGATGTACGCTCGCAAGGCCGCCCGCCCCTCGGCCGTACGCGAGCAGACCCGCGATGTGCTCGTCCGGATCATGGACGCCAAGCAGCCCGGCCTGCCCGACCACTCCACCGGCGTGGCCGAGCTGGCCGTCGCCGTCGGCCGGCGGCTCAAGATGGACGCCGAGCAGATCGACGAGCTCGGCCGCGCCGCGGAGCTGCACGACATCGGCAAGGTCGGGATCCCCGACGCGATCCTGGACAAGCCGAGCACCCTCAACCCCGAGGAGTGGGAGTTCATCCGCCAGCACACCATCCTCGGCGAGCGCATCCTCAGCGCCGCGCCGGCCCTGCGCCCGGTGGCCACGATCGTGCGGGCCAGCCACGAGCGCTGGGACGGCGCAGGCTATCCCGACGGCCTGAGCGGCGAGCAGATCCCCCTGGCCGCACGCATCGTGGCCGTGTGCGACGCCTACGAGGCGATCACCGTCGACCGCTGCTACCGCGGGGCGCGCTCGTCCGACGAGGCGCGCGCGGAGCTGCTGCGGGAGGCCGGCAGCCAGTTCGACCCCGCCGTGGTCGCGGCCTTCCTCGAAGAGCTCGACGCGCCGCAGCCGCCCGCCCCGGACGTGCCGACCGCCGACGAGGAAGCCGCCTGGCAGCTCGCAAGCGAGGTCGTCGAGCGCTTCGGGGAGCTGCTCGACCAACGATCCGTAGTAACTACGGACTAGCCCCAAGCCGTTCGCGACGATGAATTCTCGCCAGCAAGGAGGCCAACCGTGAAATCTCAGCGCCGCATCAATCTTCGTGCTTTTCTGATCGCCTCGAGCGTGGCCGCGTTGGCCTTCCTCGGCCTGAGCGCAGTCGCGTTCACGCGTCCCTGGAACAAGACCAGGACGTCCAGCGTGCCCTACACGCAGCAGGTGAGCTTCGCCTACCAGGGCAGCGCTCCTTCGAGCCCGGTGTATCCGGACGGCGTCGTGCGCACCGGCGACCCGATCTTCCTGCAGTTCGTGCACCAGCTCGGCGTGCGGGTCGGTTACAGCCTCGTCGCCCCGGTGCCCGCGCAGGTGTCCGGGACCGAGCAGGTGGTGGCGCGGGTGAGCGGCCCGACCGGCTGGACCCGGGTGCTTCCGTTGAGCGCCGTCAAGCACTTCGCGGGCGGCCGCGCCAACGCTTCGGTCACCCTCGACCTGAATGGCCTCCAGGGGCTGATCAAGCAGATCCAGAAGCTCACGGGCGTGAATGGCCCCGCGGGCTACGCGATCGCGGTGGTCCCCCAGATCCACGTCACGGGTAATGTCGCCGGTCAGCCACTGGCCGCGAGCTTCCACCCCGCGCTGAACCTCCAGCTCGCGCCGCCGCAGCTGCGTCCGAGCGTGGCCGGCGGCTCTGTCCACGGCGCGGTCAGCGTGACGAGCTCGGTCGCGAACGACCTCAACGTGGCCGGCCTGGCGCTCAGCGTCAAGACCCTCCGGGGCGTGGCCCTGGGCGGCCTGCTGCTCTCAGTGCTGGCGGTGGTGCTCCTGCTCGTGCTGATCAAGCGCTCCGCGCCGTTCGGCGAGGCCGGACGGATCCAGGCCCAGTACGGGCACCTGCTCGTCCCGATCGCCGGCACGGCCGAGGACCTGGCCTGGGCCCCGTTCGACGTCCCCAACATCGAGGCGCTCGTCCGTCTGGCCGAGGCGTGCGACCGTCTGATCCTGCACTACCGCGAGGACACGCTCGACACCTACCTGGTCAACGACGAAGGAACCGTGTATCGCTTCCAGTCGCGCCACAGCGGCGTCGTGTGGGGCGAGTGGTCGACCGGGCCGGTGGCCAAGCTGGACAGCGTGCCGCCGCCGGTTGCGGCTGCCGCCGAGGCGCCGGCTCGGGCGTAGTGACTTAGTGCGTGACGCTTAGTGCGTGACGCTTAGTGCGTGACGCCGAAGCGGGCCGAGGTTCCGAGGACCCGGCCGCGCGCGTCGAGCGCCTGGACCTGGAAGTCGCCAGCGCCAGCGCCAGCGCCAGCGGCGGTTAGGCGGATCTCGGTCTCGAAGCCTACGCGCGGGACGGTGGTGAGCGAGCGACCGGCGGCGTCGAGGACCCGCCAGGCCGCCACTTGGGTGGCGCCGTTCCAGCTCGCGTACACGACCGTGGCGCCCCCGCTTGTGCGCCGAGCGGCGCCGGCGGGCGGATAGGTGGGCAAGCCCACCCATGGCTCGAGCCTCGCCCGGTAGCTCAGGTCGGAGCCGGGAAGCGTGGCGCGCAGGATCCGGTTGCCCGCGCTGTCGTACTCGGTGAGCAAGGGCGTGGAGCCCCAGCCCATCAGCTCGTTGCCGTTGGGCAGCGGCTCGAGGCTGCCCATGTAGTCGGACGCGAGGTTCTCGTCCAGTCCGTATTGGCCGACCAGGGCCGCTGTGTGCTTCGTCAGGTCGAGCTTCAGCACGAGCCCGCGCGAGGGCGCGGTGGGCGAGACGTACGTACCGCCGCTCGAGATCTGGCAACAATGGTCGTCGAACATCGTGACCAACGGGGTGCCGGGGTAGACGTTGACGTCGTGCTGCCAGGTGAATCCGGCGTTCTGGGCGAACTTGAAGCTCGAGTGCCGGCCGCCCAGCGTCCACAGGATCCTGCCGGTGGCGATGTCCACCTTGTAGGCGGCCCATGTGTCGCGCATCGAGACCACGAAGGTGCCATCGCCCGGCAGCACGATCGAGTTGACGTGGTAGGCGTCCCATGGGAAGCCGTTGCTGGGCAGGGTGGCGTAGGACTGGCTCAGCGGGATGTGATCGAGCGCGTCCCAGCTGCGCAGCAGCCTGCCCGTCGTCAGGTCGTACTCCTGGACCGCCGAATCCGTCAGCGCGCCGTTGTAGGCGCCGCCGTAACGCGACAGGTTCCACGGGATGTCCTTGTTGGCCGTCACCCAGGCGTCGTCACCCTGGATCGTCAGCGAGTGCAGGGTCGGGATCCAGCCGTCGGCGCCGTGCAGGCGGGCGATCGTCTGGTAGTGCTGGTTGACGATCACGTACTCGCCGCTGTCGGTGGCGCCCGTGTTGGTAACCACGCCCTGCCACCAGGCGAGCACGGGCTTGCCCTCGTAGGTCTGCAGGCTGAGGTTGGAGGCCACGACATTGGTCGGCACCGGCTTGAACCACACTGGCGCGAGTGAGGAGTCGAGGATCAGAGGTCCACTCTGGCCGACCAGCGGCGGGTGGTTGAGGTCGTAGAAGTTGGCCAGCAGGATGTATCCGGGCGCGAGCTTCGCGGTGTTGGTTGTCCCGGTCGTGCGCAGTCGCGGCGGATTCAGGCGGGGGACGGAGGCGAACCGATAGGCGCCGGCCGTCGTGTATGCCCCGAGCGGCGGACCATGCGTTCCCCCGACGCTCAGGTCGATGGCGACGATCCCGGCGATCGCCACCGCGACCGCCAGCGCCACGCGGATCGGCCGGGCGCTGGCCGCGCCCGCGCTATGGGGAATCCCCGCGAACGTGGCGAGGGCAGCCGCCACGACCAAGCCGGCGCAGATCAAGTAGGCCAGGCGGAAGCCGTCGGTGAGCGACTGCGGCACAGGGTGGCCCGCCCCGATCTGGTGCGTCGTGAACTGAGTGGCCAGCGTGATCAGGATGGCGAGGCCGAGGCCGCCGCCCACCTGGCGGGAGGTGTTGACCAGACCGGAGGCCAGACCGGCCTGGCCTGGCTTGGCGCTGTGTGTGGCCGCGATCGTGGACGGCACGATCGAGAAGCCGATACCCGCCGCGGTGAGCAGCCCGGGGATCATGATGTAGGTGATCCCGCTGCCGCTGTCGTGGATCCGCGCGAACAGCAGCATCCCGCTGGCCATCATCACCAGTCCGCCGGCGAGCACCGGGCGCACCCCGAACCGGCTCACCAGGGGTCCGGCGCGCCGGGCGCACAACATGATCATCAGCGCCAGCGGCAGGAACGTCAGTCCGGTGTGGAGCGGTGAGAGCCCCAGCACCTGCTGGAGGTACAGCGACCCCACGTACCACATCGGGAACAGCGCGGCGCTGAACAGCAGGACGATGCCGTTGGCGATGCCGAGCGGCCGGGTGACCTCCTTGAACGGGATCAACGGCGCCGCGACCACGCGCGCCTCGATGTAGGTGAACGCGGCCAGCAGAACGAGCCCGATGAAGATCGGGATCAGCGCGATCGCGGAATGCCACGAGGCGATGCCGGTCTCGACGATCCCGTAGACCAGGACGATCTGGCCGATCGTGAGCGTGAGCGCGCCCGCCAGGTCGAAGCTCGGCGCTCCGTGCTCGCGTTTGCGGTCGGTCACGACGGCGAACGCGATCAGTGCTGCCGCGAGGCCGATGGGCGGGTTGATCAGCAGCACCCAGCGCCAGCTGATCGTCTCGGTGATGATCCCGCCGAAGAGCACGCCCGCCGCGCCGCCGAGGCCGTTCATCGCGCCCCAGACGCCGATCGCCCGATGAAGCTGAGGGCCGGGTGGGAACGACGAGGTGATGATGGCCAGCGAGGACGCCGCCATGAGCGCGCCGCCCAGGCCCTGGGCGCCGCGGGCGATCACCAGCGTCAGGCTCGTGGGCGCGAGCCCGCCGGCCAGTGAGGCGAGCGCGAACAGCGCGAGCGCGGACACGAACACCCGGCGCTGCCCGAAGTGGTCGGCCGCGCGACCGCCGAGCATCAGGAAGCCCGCGAAGGTGATCGCGTAGGCGTCGATCACCCATTGGAGCTGGCTCGTCGTGAAGTTCAGGCTGTCCTGTATCGAGGGCAGCGCGACGTTGACGATGCTCAGGTCGAGGATGACCATGAACTGCGCCACGCAGCAGACGACGAGCAGCCAGGCCGAGCGCGGCGGCAGGCGCGGCGCGCCGGCGGGAGGTTCCGCGGGCGCGGTCTTCTGCGGTGCGTCGGAGACGCCCACGGTGGTCTGGTCACCGGCCCCGGTTACGCCGGTCATGTCAGCTCAGCCATCATCGTGCGATGTCAAAACGTCGTGTTGCCGGTCCGCGGGGAGGGGACGCCCTACCAGGCGGCGGACCGTCCCGTGAGCATGCCAGGGTGGCCGGTCACGGGCCGCCCATCGTACAGAACGCTCCTGCGGCAGGAAGGGAGCGGCGTCGCCGGGTCGGGTCCGGGGCTCGGGCCATTGGCGTCGCGGCACGGGCCACTGGCGTCGGGTCCGGGGCCGCCGTCCGCCGGCGCACCGGGCCGCCGTCCGCCGCCTGCCGGCGCTGCGCCGCACCAAAGCCGCGCCTGAGGTGTCTTGTACATTGGAGCCGGTAGGGTCAAGCGAAGACAGGAGTTGGGGTTCTATGAAACGAGCGCTTATAGCGATCACCCTGGCTGCGATCGGGGTGGCCGGCTGCGGAGGCAGCTCGAGTAAGAGCACCACTCGCGCAGCCGCTCGGGTCACCACGTCGACCACGGCGACCACGAAGAAGAAGCCCGCGGCGAAGCCCAAGCCAAAGCCGAAGCCCAAGCCGGCGCACACGACGAGCACGCACAACAGCGCGCCCGTCACCGAGGCGTCCGCGCCCTCGTCGCAGTCGCAGGGGTCGACCGGCTACAGCTCCTCGAGCGGGTCGTCGGGTACGTCCTCCTCGACGCATTATTCGAGCCCGACCCCGGTGCAGTCGCCGCCGGCCTCCCAGCCGGCGCCGGTGCAGTCGCCCCCCTCGACCTCCGGCGGTGGCGGCACTGGCAGTGGAGGCGGAGGCGGCACCCAGAAGCACAAGGGCGGCTCGAACGGCGGCAACAACGGCAGCCCGCCGCCGGGTGGCCAGGGTTACTAGGGCCGTTTGAAGTCGGCCCGCGCCCGCTCCGCGGCGGGGCGCGCCGCGCAGCCGTCCAGGTGATCGTTGACCAGGCCCATGGCCTGCATGAACGCGTACGCGGTGGTCGGGCCGACGAACCGCCAGCCACGGCGCTTGAGGTCCTTGGCGAGCGCGCTCGACTCGGGCGTGAGCGCCACGACCTGATCGCGCCGGCGGTTTTCCGGAGGCGGCTCGAAGCGCCAGACGTGGCGGGCCAGCGAGCCTTCGCCGGCGACGAGCTCCACGGCGCGGCGGGCGTTGTTGATCACCGCCTCGATCTTCCCGCGGTGGCGGACGATCCCGGCATCGCCCAGCAGACGCTCGATCTCGCGCTCGTCGAAGCGGGCGACGCGCTCGAAGTCGAAGCCGGCAAAGGCCCGCCGGAACGCCTCCCGCTTGCGCAAGATGGTCAACCAGGAGAGCCCGGCCTGGAAGCCCTCTAGGCAGAGCTTCTCGAACAGCCGCACGTCGTCGGCCACCGGGAAGCCCCATTCGGTGTCGTGGTAGGCGCGGTACTCGGGCGCCGAGTCCGCCCACCAGCACCGGGCCACGCCGTCCTCGCCGACTGCGATTCCCCGCTCAGGCGCCAATTTCGACCGCCACCGACACATCGTCGAGCTCGGCCACGACGACATCACCGAGCCGGATCGGGACCTGCTCGATCGCGCCGGTGATGATCCAGTCGCCTGCGCGCAGGCCCTCACCCACCGCGTCCAGGACGCTCGCGGCGTTCGCGAGGCGCTGGTCCAGGTCGCTCGGCCACTGGCCGCCGCCGCGGGGGGCGCCGTTGACGGAGATCCGGGCTAGCGTGCCGGCGGCAGGGGGCCGCCGGAGCGGCTCGATTCTCACGGCGCGGTGGAAGACATTGCCCGCGACGGCAGACTCTGGCTCGCCGGGTTGCCGCGTCAGGTCGACGATCTCGATTGCCAGGCCAAACCGGGCGGCTTCGAGGCGGTCGCTCCCGAGCTGGATCGCGGCCTCGACATCCGCGTGTAGCTCCCCGGGCGGGCCGCGGTAGCGGGCGGTGGCGCGGAGGACCGTGGCGGATGTGAGGTAGCCGACGGCGATGTGGCCGCCGATCCGCTCGCGCTGGCCCATCCCGAGCTTCCACCCCACGTGCTCGGCGCCTGCCTCGAGCGCCGCCCGCCGGTCCGCCAGCTGCGCCCCGAGCGCGTCGAGGAGCCGGGGGTCCGGAGCGCTCACGGATTAGCTAGCACTGGATGCCCAGAGGCGATGCCGCCTCTTGCTCGAGCTGGGCCAGGGTGACCCCCGGCTGCTCCTCCCGGCACCCGGCGAGCGCCTGCTTGGCGGCGGCGACCTGCGCCGGCGTGGGCGTGTGGGTCGAGGTGGTGCTGGGCGCCGTCTGGGTGGTGGGCGCAGCCCCGCCCGTGGAACCGCTGGTGGTCGTGGAGTTGGGCGCTGGCGCGCTCTGCGTTGTCGCCGGCGTGCTGCTCGTCGTGCTCGAGGTGGCCGTGGTCGGAGTCGTGGTCGATGCCGCCGACGTGGTCGCGGTCGGCGTGGACGAGGTGCTCGCCGAGCTCGACGCGGACTGCTGCTTTGAGCTTCCGCAGCCGGCGAGCGCCGCGGCGAAGAGGATGGCTATGACAGCTCGCTTCATCGGCCCTAGGTAAGCAAGCTTCGCCCTCGGCGGCGTCGCGGGCCGCTTGAGCGCTAAGGCTTTCGGTGGCCCGTGTCGAATATGTGGGTGGAAGACCTCGTAGGCGGGCGCCCAGGCTGGAAGGGCCGCATTCGCGGGTGAGATTCGGCGACTCACCGTCCGCCAAACGATTTTGTTCAGGCCTCCAGGCGGCACTCCGGCGACCGATTCTCCGCCAGCCATCCGCGCTGGAACATCTCTGCGGTGGCCGGCATCGAGAAGCTACCGTCGGCGCCCACGCAGATAGCCCCTCCCCGCCCGCCCGCGCCCAGCACCTCCTCGATCGCGCCGCGCGCGGCCGTGTCCAGGTCCTGACCGACGTGGCGCATGCGGGAGTGCACCTCATGCGCGAACGACGTGAGGATGAACGCCTCACCGTCACCGGTGGCCGACACCGCGCACGTCTCCGCATTGGCCCAGGTTCCGGCGCCGATCAGCGGCGAGTCCCCCACCCGTGCCGGCAGCTTGCCGGTCCGCCCGCCCGTGCTGGTCGCCGCCGCTAGGCGGCCCGCCCGGTCCAGGCACACCGCGCCCACCGTGCCCATGCCCGGCTCGTCGCCGCGGGCGAGATGGCTGCGCAGCCGGTCGCGCTGACGATCGGTCACGAGCGCGTCCGGGGCCACGCGCTCCAGCCCGTAGCGGTCGGCCAGCGCGTCCGCATGGCCGCCCCACAGGACCATCTCCCCCTCGGCCCGCACGGCCGCGGCGGCCAGGACCGGGTGGCGGATCCCCTTGATCCCCGCCACGGCACCGGCGCGCCCATCCCCGGTCATCACCGCGGCGTCGCACCAGGCTCCGCCATCCCGGGCCAGCGCCGAGCCGAGACCGGCGTTGAAAAGCGGCGCGTCCTCGAGCGCGCACACCGCCGCGAGGCACGCGCTGAGCGCACCGTCTTGAAGCTGAGCGGCGCCGGCGGCCAGAGCGCCGCGCAGCGATGCGAGCCGCTCCTGCAGAGCGACGTCGTCGCTCTTGGGGCGGGGGCCGGCACCACCGTGGATCAGCAGCACGGGACGCACGCGCGGCACCGTACCGACAGCGCGCGGCATCCGACCCGCCGACCCGCCGACCCGCCGACCGCTAAAGCTCATCGCCTCGACTGCCGAGTGAGTTAGTAGGTAGTTCGCGGAGCGTGGAGTCGGGCCGTGCGTTCAGTCCGGTCGCGACGTCCGGCCGCGCCGGCTGACGGCGCGCCAATGCGCTGACCCGCGGGCGTCTGTCCACCAGCTATCGAAGTGGGGGTTCTCGCGTGCTCGGATCGCGAACTCATTCCGTTCTGCAGTCGATTTCCGCCCGGCGCACTCGTCGTGGCGTGGGCGCACGCCTGATCGCGCTCACGGCCGCGCTCCTCGGATTCGCGGCGCCCGCCGGCGCGCTGGCGGCACCCGCCGGCCCGCCGATCAAGGTCATCCACTACCACGGATACCGGCTGCTGGTCCCCGCGAACTGGCCGGTCTACAGCCTCGACAAGGCGCCCGCCACATGTGTGCGCTTCGACCACCACGCGGTCTACCTGGGCCGCCCCGGGACTGACGAGAGGTGCCCGACCGCCGCGACCGGCCGGACCGAGGCGATCCTGATCGAGCCGCTGTCGGGGAAGGGCACGGCTCTGGCCCGGCCCCTGCTGCGCGGCGCCTCGCAAGCGGCCGCTGACCTCGGCTCCGGCTCGGTCGGACGCCTGGTCGACCGGGTCCACGGCGTCGTCGTGACCGCCACCTGGAACGGCAATCCGTCGGCCATCGCTCGCGCGCTCGGCGTGCGGTCGGTGGCGGGCCTGGCCGCCGCGGCCCGTGTTCGCCCCGCGCCCTGGCACGCCGCCGGCTCCGGCTCCGGCCCCGGCTCCGACTCCGGCTCCGACTCCGGCTCGTCGAGCTACGACGTCCGTGCGGCCGGAGCCGCCGCCACCCCCGGAGAGGTGTTCACCGGCTTCGCCTTCGACGCCTGCTCGACTCCCAGCTCGGCCAAGATGGCCGCGTGGCTGGGCTCGCACTACCGCGGGGTGGGGGTGTACATCGGCGGCGCGAACATGGCCTGCTCGCAGACCAACCTGACCGCAAGCTGGGTAGCCCAGCAATCGGCGCGCGGCTGGCACATGATCCCGATCTACGTCGGTCTCCAGGCGCCCTCCAACTCGTGCGGCTGCGCCCCGATCACGCCGGCTGCGGCCGCGGGCGAGGGCCACGCCGCCGCGCTCGACGCCGTGGCCCAGGCTCAGGCGATCGACCTCGGCCCTGGGAACCCGATCTATTACGACATGGAGGCCTACAACCGCAACCACCGCAACACCGCCGCGGTGCTTGCCTTCCTCCAGGCCTGGACGCGCGGGCTGCACGCCGCGGGCTACCAGTCGGGCATCTACAGCAGCGAGTACTCAGGGGTCGAGGACCTCGCGGCTCGAGTGGGCACGGGCTATGCCGAGCCTGACGACATCTGGGTGGCCAACTGGGACGGCGAGGCAACGACGCTGGACCCGAACCTCCCCAGCAGCGACTGGGGCGCCAATCAGCGCATCCACCAGTTCGCCGGCGCGCACGACGAACGCCACGGCCGCGCGACGATCAACATCGACGGCGACTACGTCGACGCGGCGACCGCCGCGGCCGGGAGCGCCACGGTTCCCTCGGTCGTTCCGGCCGCCGTGCCGGCCCGTCCGCCGGCGCCGGCGTCAGCGTCCGGACATCCGCCGGCGCACCCGCATCCGCACGGGCCCGCCCACCCGCACGCCTGGCCGGCCCGCCGCCACGCCCACCGGCCGTGGCTGCGCCGCCACCACGGCCTGCGGCGCGCTTAGCGGCGAGCGCCTGGGATATTTCGGCCGGATAGCGGCCATTTGATCCCAGGCGCGTGATGGCGTCCGGACGGCCCTGGGACGCGCCCCGCCGGCTCAGGCCAGCGCCACCACCGTGTCGCAGAAACGCTCGGCCTCCTGCGGCGTCGTGTAGTGCAGGTACCCGGCGCGCACCGCTCCGCCCGCCTCCTCGAGCCCGAGCGCGGTCATCGCCCCGAGCGCGTAGTAGTTGCCGTCGTAGGTGAACAGCCCCCGCTCCGCCAGCGCGGCGCTCAGCTCGACCGGCGCCCAGCGCTCGAGGTTGAAGCAGAAGGTCGGCGTTCGCTCGGCCACCCGACCGGGGTCCGAGATGCCGTACAGCCGCAGGCCCCGGACCTCGCGCAGGTGCTCCAGCGTCATCCGCGTGAGCGATCGCTCGTGGGCTTCGATCCGCGCATACGCCAGGTCGAGCCGGCCCGGGCGGTCGTCCGCTCCCGCTCCCAGCTCTTCCAGGTACTGGATCGCGGCCACGAATCCGGCGATCGCCTCGTGGCTCAGTGTCCCGGTCTCGAACCGGTGGCCGGCCGGCTCCTGCGCGGACGGGCGCACCCGGTCGGCCGGAAGCGAAGCGGCCAACTCGGCGCGTAGGGCGGCCACGCCCAGGTGCGGCCCGAAGTACTTGTAGGGCGAGGTGAGCAGGACGTCCGCGCCCAGGCGCGTCCGGTCCAGGCGCCGGTGGGGCGCAAGGTGCACGCCGTCGAACCACGCCAGGGCGCCCACGGAGTGCGCGGCGGCCGCGATCCGCTGCGCGTCGACGATCGACCCGAGCGCGTTCGAGGCCAGCGTGCAGGCGACCACCCGCGTGCGCTCCGATACGAGCGCCTTCACCGCGGCCGGGTCGAGCGTGCCCTCGCGCGGATCGAGTGGCGCGGTGCGCACGACCAGATCGTGATCGCCGGCCACGAGCAGCCAGGGAGCGACGTTGGCGTCGTGGTCGAGCTCGGTGACGATGATCTCGTCGCCCCGGCGCAGCGTGCGCGCCACCGCGTGCGCGAGCAGGAAGTTGATCGTGGTCGTGTTGGGCCCGAACACCACCTCATCAACGCGACAGCCCAGGAAGTCCGCCGCGGCTAGGCGCGCGTCATCCAGCAGCCTGTCGGTGGTGCGGGACGTGACGAACGGCCCGCCGCAGTTGGCGTTCGAGCTGGTCAGGTAGCCTGAGACGGCGGCGGCGACCGAGTCCGGCGTCTGCGAGCCTCCCGGCCCGTCCAGGTAGACCACGGGCGAGCCGGCGTGCTGGCGGGAGAGCGCCGAGAAGCGTGCCCGGATCGCCGTCAGGTCGAGCCCCGCCTCGTCGGGCGCACGCGGCCGCGCGCTGCTGGAGGGGGTTTGGGCGAAGCCGTCCGGCACGTGAACGAAAACTTACGCCGCTGCGCTCAGCAACGGCGATCGCCATGCATCGGGATCCGAATCGCTCCACACGCCGCTCGCGGCCGCCCCCGTGGTCGCGCCCGCCGGCGTGGTCGCGCCCGCCCGCGTGGTCGCGCCCGCCCGCGTGGTCGCTGCCGCTCGCGTTGATCGCGCTCGCGCTGGTGACGATGTCGCTGCCCCGGACGCGACCGGTCGTGCGAGTGGTCGATGCGTTTCCGATCCCGGGGGATCGCGTGGCCTCGCCGCAGGCGCAGGTCACGTTCCGCGGGAGGCCGGCCGACGCGCTGGGCAGGCTCGTGGTGAGTGGCTCGCGCACCGGCCGCCACGCCGGCCGGCTGGCCGCCGACTCCGACGGGCAGGGGGCGAGCTTCCTGCCGACCCGTCCGTTCGTGCCCGGCGAAGTCGTCACGGTCAGGACTTCGCTGCGCATCCGCGGCGCCCGCCGGGGGACGTTCCGCTTCACGGTGGCCACGCCGGCCGGCGGCCTCCCGCTCGCCCCGATACCGCCGCCCCCGCGGACGGCCGGTGACGTGCTCCAGTTCCAATCCCGTCCGGACCTCACCCCGGCGGCTGTACGGGTGCGAGTCACGCCGGCGGACGCTCCGGGAGACATCTTCCTCGGGCCGCAGAACGGTCCGCTCGAAAACGGCCCGATGATCGTCGACGCGCACGGCGATCTGGTCTGGTTCAAGCCGCTGCCCGCGGGGGAGCAAGCGGACGACGTCCGCGTGCAGAGCCTCCACGGCCGGCCAGTGCTCACCTGGTGGCAGGGGCGGCTCGGTACCGGTGTCGGGTTCGGCGAGGACGTAGTCGACGACTCCTCCTACCGCCAGAGGTACCTGGTCCGCGCGGGCAACGGGCTGATGGCCGACCTGCACGAGTTCACGCTGACCCCGCGTGGCACCGCGCTCATCACCGCCTACCAGCCCGTGTATTGGAACGTTGGCGGCGCCCGCCGCGAGGTGGTGCTCGACGCGGTCGTACAGGAGATCGACATCGAGACCGGGCTCGTCCTGTTCCAGTGGGACAGCCTCGATCATGTCCCCGTCACCGACAGCGAGCTGGCCGCGCCGGCGGGGACCACGCCGTTCGACTACTTCCACGTCAACTCGATCCAGCAGCGCCCGAACGGCGAGATGATCGTCTCGGGGCGAAACACCTGGGCCGCGTACGACATCGACACCCGCACCGGGCAGGTGCTCTGGACCCTGGGAGGGAAGCGGTCGAGCTTCAAGATGGGTCCGGGCGCGTCGTTCGCGTTCCAGCACGACGTGCAGGTTGCCCCGGACGGGAGGACCGTCGCCGTGTTCGACGACGGCGCCGGCCCGCCGAACGTGCACGCCCAATCGCGTGCGATCGCGCTGCGCCTCGACCGCAGGCGCGCTACGGCCGAGCTCGTGCGCCAGGACGAGCACTCGCCCGCGCTGCTGGCCGACTACGAGGGCGACGCGCAGCGGCTGTCCGATGGTGACGAGTTCGTGGGCTGGGGTCAGCAGCCCTACTTCACCGAGTTCGATCCCAGCGGCCAGGCAGTGTTCGACGGCCATTTCGTCGACGCGATCATGAGCTACCGGGTTTTCCGCTTCCCCTGGGTCGGAGCGCCGCGCACGCCGCCGGCGGTCGCCGCCACCGTCGCGGGCGGCCGCATGTCCGTGTACGTGAGCTGGAACGGCGCCACCGAGGTCGCGGCCTGGTGCGTGGTCGGGGGACGCGGACCGGCTTCGCGCCAGGTCCTGGGCACGGCGGCCAGTCAGGGATTCGAGACCCGGATCCGCGTGGCCGCCCAACCATACGTCGCCGTGCAGGCCCTGGCCGGCGATGGGCGGGTGCTCGGCAGCTCCGAGGTGATCCGCCCCGGCGGGGCCGGTTAAGCTCCGCCGGTGCCGCGCAAGCATCGATGCCCCATGGGGCATCGCGCCCCCTCCGGGTGGTTCGCGATCGCTCTAACGGTCCTCGCCGTACTCGGCGGCCTGGCCCGCCCCGCTTTGGCCCACGCCGCGCGCGTGGTCGTGCTCGAGCCGGATGGGCGAGCCGTAGTCCACGAGGACCCGTACCTCCGGTCGACAACGACGCCACGGCCGGCCGTCGCCGCGGCGGAGGGCCGGGCAAGCGCCCGCGCTCAGGCACGGGACCGAACCGGCGCTCGGGCACGGGACCACGCACACATCGCCGACGATCCCGTGTTCGCCGCGCTGGCTGAGCTTCGAGACGCGCGGGCGATCTCAGCCGGCGCGTACGAGTCCTCGGTCGGAACCTTTACCGCCGCCCTGCACACGCTCTCGGGTTTGTCCGGGACACGCGCGGCCGAGCTCGGAGCCGTAATCGCGAACCTCGAAAACATGGCCGCGGGTGGCATGCTCACGCCTTCTCGCCTGCGTGTCCTCTTTCTCACGCTCCGGCGAAACCGGCAGTGGTGGAGCACCGGTCCGCTGCTCAGTGACGGGCAGTACGTTCAGTTCGCGGGCTCCCGCCTGGTGTGGGAGTACTACGCGAGCCAGGGGATCGAGCTCCAGGAACTCGCAAGCTTCTCCGCGGCCGATGCGCTCTGCACGGCCGGGCGGCGCCACCGAAGCGCATGCGCCGCGCTGCTCGCCGAGCTGATCCCGCTCGGCGCGAACCGCGCCGGCCGATTGACCTGGGAGTACTACTTCGACTTCGACGGTGGCGTTCCGCCCTGGACGAGCGCGATGTCGCAGGGAACCGCGCTCCAGGCCTTCGCCGATGGATACCGGGTGACGCGTCACGCGAGGTACCTGTCAGTCGGCAGGCGCGCGCTGGCCGAGTTCAGCGCCGCGCCGCCCGACGGCGTCGCGGTCAGCACCGGGATCGGCGCGCGGTATGTGCAGTACACGTTCGATCCGGCACGCAGCGACGAGGTGATCAACGGCTTTCTGCAGGCCCTGATCGGGCTCGATGACTTCGCCCAGACGAGCAAGAGCCGCCTGGCCCGTCGGCTATTCGCTGCCGGGAGCAGGGAGGCGCAGGCGGAGCTGCCGCAGTTCGACACCGGCACCTGGTCGCTGTACCAGCCCGGACAGCTGGACGACCTCTCCTACCACGAGCTCGTTACGGGCTTTCTGCAGCAGCTCTGTGCCATGACGAAGGCGCGCGTCTACTGCACCACCGCGAGGCACTTCGCGCGCTATCTCAAGTCGCCGCCCCCTGGCGTTGCCAAGGACGCAGTTGACGGCGCATCGGCCGGTGACCGTGCTGCTCGACGCACCCGGCCTGGCCGGCAACTACCGCCAGGTCGCATGACCGTGCACGTCGCCCCGTGAGCGCCGCCTGCGCAACCCATATCCCGATAGCGAGAGTCCCCGCCCACGTCACGGTCATCCGCGACGGGCAGCGCCTGGGATCGCCGCCTGAGCCCACCACGCCCCCCGGGCAAACCGGGACCAGCACAACCCAGGGCGGTACCACGACCACGGTAACCCCGGCGCCTACCGCGCAGCGCGGCCTCTACCTGCAAGCGGGCGATCTGATCATCGTCGGCCGCACCGTGTTCACGTTCTCCTACGGCGGCAATCGCTATCGCGTCCGCCATGGGTACGTCCGTCTGGAGTGCCGCCGCCTGGCGGTCAGCGCCCGTTCCGGCCGGCGCACGGCGGTGCTCGCCGTGGACCTGCGATTGGGACGGGTACAGGTCCGCTCGGGGCCTCACGCGCGCCGCGCGCTGGTGCTCACGCCCGAGATGCTGGCCTACGCGACGGCCTCCGGCACGAACTTCGTGGTTGCCCGCAACCCACGCACGCGCTCGACCCGCGCGTGGACGCTGAACAAGTTGATCGTGGCCGCGAAGGCGTCCGACCAGAAGCTGCGGATCAACTCGCGCATCACCTACACGGCGATCTCGGATCGGCAGGGCCTGCGCCTCGACATCTGGCCCTTCTCGATCTCACCCCTGCAGCGCCCAACCACACGGGGCGACGGGCTGCCGGCTTACTGGGCCGATGGCCTCTTCTGCTCGGTGGGCTGCAACGCCCCGGGGGCGATCCCCGGATGGCCGATCAAGCCCTTCCACGTCCAGCACGCGATCCGGGCCGGGATCAATGAGCTCCGCCCGGCGAACTTCCACGTCGCGGTCGACATCCAGGCCCACAACTCCGAGCCCGTGTACGCGATCCAGTCCGGCTACGCCTCGATCCGCTATCCGGGCACGCCCGACGTGAACGTCGACATCGGCGACTTCTACTACTGGCACCTCGATCCCGCGGTGGCGAACGGCCAGTACGTCGTCGCCTACAAGACGGTCATCGGCCACGTCCTGTACGGCTTCTATCACCTCGCGCTGTCCGAGGGGAACACGAACGACTACCTCAATCCGCTGAGGCCCGGAGGAAGCCTGCGCCCGTACGTGGACACCGAGGCGCCGGTCATCGGCGTACCGCACATCTTCTCGGATGGACGCGTGATCGTCGGCTCGTTCGACCCGCAGAGCTTCGTCGCGACCGGGTTCACCTATGAGACGCCGGTGCTCGCCCCCTCCTCGCTCGCCTGGCGCCTCTACGACACTCGCGGGCGGGCGCTGACCGGGTTGGTATGGGCAATGCGCGGATCTCAGAACTATCCGCCCGGCCTCAAGCCGGTCATCTTCGCTCCGGGCGCGGCCAACCCGGGGTTTCAGTGTTTCTTCACCCGCCGGCGGTGCATACCGAACTGGGTGTACTGGCTGGCCGGAGGTCTCACGGCGCCGCTTCCACTCAACAGCCTGCCGCCCGGCCGTTACCGCCTGACCGTCTACGCCTGGGATTGGGCGAACAACACCTCGGCGCTCGACTACTGGTTCAGGACCCCGCTCGGAAGGGCGGCCGCCGCATCGCCGGCTGAGCGCGGTCCGCTCGCCCCCCGCTTCGACTACGACGAGACGGGCTCCGCCCGATAGACCGGTCCGGGCGGCGCTTGTCCTTTGTTCTCGAATTTGATAACGTTAGCGATCGTGATGGCGAAGCGCCCTGGGACACGCAGCGGTCGTGTACGCGGCCGCCGAGCGCGCGGCGGCAAGCGAGACAGCTCTGGGGGCCGGCGCGGTGCACTCATAGCGCTCGCCGCGGTCCTTCTGGAGATGGGCGCGCTACGCCTCCGGGGAGCTCCGGTGGCCGGTAACCTGATCGTCCGCTGCCGAAGCGGTCATCTGTTCACCACCCTGTGGGTTCCAGGAGTCTCACTGAAGTCGCTCAAGCTGGGCGGGTGGAGGTTCCAGTACTGCCCGATCGGCAAGCACTGGTCGCTGGTCACGCCGGTGGCCGAGTCCGAGCTGCCCGAGGCGGAGCGCCAAAGGGCGCGCGCTCACCACGACATCGCGCTCCCGTGAGCAGCGCTCGGCCTCACGCCGCCGCGGACAGCCGCGCCGCGACACTCCGGGCCACCTCGACCAGCTCCGCCGGCGCCAGCACCTCCATCGGCTCGTCGAGCATCGCCATCCAGAACAGGAAGTTCCGTGACCACGCTCCGCGCGTGGTCACGATGCATGCGCCCTCGCCGTCCGGCTCGACGGTGGCGTAGCGGTCCGGGACCCTGTCGCGGATCCGCGCCACCGGCGCAACCACGCGAATCCGTCCGGGCTCCGCCTCGCCGTCGACGGGTCGCTCGGAGCTGGTCTGCGCCCGCACGTACGCGGCCGGGTCGCCGCCCGGCACCACGCGGCGGCTAGCGCGCCCCCCGGTCCGGACGCGGCCCCGGATCCGGTCGAGCCGGAACGTGCGCCAGTCGTCGCGGTCGACGTCGAATGCGGCCAGGTACCACCTGTATCCGCGGTGCACCACGGCGGCCGGCTCGACCGTGCGGCGCGTGAGCCTCTCGTCCTTGGCCACGTAGGAGAAGCTCAGGCGGGTGCGGTCCCGGCACGCGCCGGCGAGGGTGGCAAGCAGGTCCGGATCGATCCGCGGCCCGTCCGCGGTGAAGGCAGAGGTGACGTCGCCGAGCGCGCTCACCCGCCGGCGGAGGCGGGCCGGCAGGACCTGCTCGAGCTTAGTCAGGGCCCGGACCGACGTCTCCTCGATCCCGGCGATCGATCCGGAGGCGGCGGTCCGCAGGCCGACCGCCACGGCGACCGCTTCGGCGTCATCGAGGAGCAGGGGCGGGAGCTCACCGCCGGCGCCAAGGCGATACCCGCCGGCCACGCCGCGCGCCGCCTCCACGGGGTAGCCGAGCGAGCGCAGCTTCTCGACGTCGCGCCGGATCGTCCGGGGATCCACCTCCAGCCGGTCGGCTAGCTCCTGACCGGTCCACTCCCGGCGAACCTGGAGCAACGACAGGAGCGCGAGTAGGCGAGCCGACGTCTGCACCATGACGGCGCACAGCTTGACACACATTGCGGACCATAGTTGTCCTCAATGGACCCCGGCGCGCGTGAATGCGGACCGGAATCGCCCTAAATGGGATAGAGGCTTCGACCATGTCAACCACCACCCTCACCTCTCCTCCCTTGACCGCGTCCAGGCTTCGTACGCGGTCGGCCGAGCGGGCGATCTGGCTCGGCTTTCTCGTCGTCGTCGCCGCTTCGGTGATGGACCTGTTGGACTCGACCATCGCGCAGACCGCGGCGCCGGCGATCCGTAAGAGCCTTGGCGGCTCCTATGCCGATCTGGAATGGATCTCGGCTGCGTACACCCTGGCCATGTCGGCCATGCTGATCGTCGGAAGCCGGCTGGGCGACGCGCTCGGCCGCCGCCGCATCCTGCTGCTCGGGATGGGGGGCTTCGTCGGCGCCTCTGCGCTGTGCGCGATCGCTCCCTCGGCCGGGGCGCTAGTTGCGGCGAGGGCGCTCCAGGGGGCGCTCGCAGCGATCATGGTCCCGCAGGGCTTCGGTTTGATCCGCGAGATGTTCGGCGACGCCGGCCAGCAGAAGGCGTTCGCGGTGATCGGCCCGGTGATGGGGCTGGCCGCGGTGGCCGGACCGCTCGTCGGAGGCGGCCTGGTCAACCTCGACATCCTGGGCATGGGCTGGCGCGCGATCTTCCTGGTCAACGTGCCACTGGGCGTGGCCGCGATCGCCGCGGGACGCCGGTTCCTGCCACGGACCGCGCCGGCCACGCCGGGGCTGCGACTGGACATCCCGAGCGTGATGCTGGCCATGTCGGGCGGCGTGGCGCTCGTTTACCCGCTGATCGAGGGGCGGCAGTACGGTTGGCCGGCTTGGTCGTTCGCGCTGCTCGCCGCCGGCGTGGCGATCATCGTCGCCTTCGCGGCGCTGCAGGCAAGCCGCGGCCGGCGGGGCCGCGCACCGCTGGTCGAGCCATCGATCCTGCGCCGGCGGCCCTACGTGGCCGGCCTCGCCGTGGTGGTCGCGTTCATCGGCGCGATGGGCGGGATGATGATCGCGCTGAACGTCATGTACCAGACCGGGCTCGGCTTCACCCCATTGGGCTGCGGGCTGGCCACAGTGGCGATTCCGCTGGCAGCGATCGGCGGCTCAATCACCTCCTCGCTCCTACTGGCCAGGCTCGGCCGGCACACCATGCACATCGGCGCCGCCCTGATGGCCACCGGGCTCGGCGTCGTGGACCTGGTCCTGCGTTCGCAGAGCGGCGGGGTCACCGCCTGGGACCTGGCCGGGCCGCTGGCGTTGACCGGCTTCGGGATGGGCATGGTGTTCGTGCCGATGTTCGACGTGATCCTGGCCGGGGTGGAGCCGCACGAGCTCGGCTCAGCTTCGGGGCTGCTCGAGTCCGTCCAGCAGCTCGCGATGTCGGTCGGGATCGCGGCCGTGGGGACGGTCCTGTTCGACCGGCTCGGCCACGGCCGCGGAGCGGTGGCGTTTGTCGGCGCCACCGACCACGCGCTGGTTGTGGCGATCCTGTTCCTGGTGGCGGCCTGCATGGCCATCTTCTGGCTGCCTAAGCACGCGAGGGCAATTCACTAGGAGAACGCCACGAGCGCTCGGCTCGAAGGCGATTCTGCGGCGGGGCGAGGCGGGGCAGCCGACCGCTCGCCCGAGCGCCCCGCCCGCCGCGCTAGCCGGTGAAGCGTGGCGGGGCGGGCGGCGCCCGCCTCGCCGCCGGCGCGGCGAAGGCATGCACAATCAGCGTGACCGCCTTGAAGCCCGCCTTGCTGACCGTCGCCTTGAAGCTCCCGGCGCGGGGCAGGGCGAGCGAGAGCTTGGCCGAGCCCGTTGCTGCGGTCAGCGCCGAGCGGCCCAGCAGGCGCACCAGGGCGTCGACGACGTGGATCGTCGACCCGTTGACGACGGTGCTAACCGCGAAGTGGAAGGCGTGCCTGGTGCGCGCCTTGACCCGGGTCGGGGATACGGTGGCATGCAGCGACCCTGCCGGCACCGGTAGCGAGACGGTGACATCCGACACCTGGACCGTGAACGCCACGTCGTTGCTCGGCCGGTAGTAGTCGGCGTCGTTGCCGCGCAGCTCGAGCTTCACCGTGTCGCCGGGGGCGAAGTAGTAGCCGTTGCCGTGCAGCTGAAAGGTGATGCGCCCCGTCTGGTTGTCGAGCAGGCGGTAGGTCCCGCGCGAGATCAGCCTCTCGGTGCCGCCGGGCAGCACGTCGTACAGGCGCGAGTCGAGCTCGCCGTAGAGGCCCGTGGTCTGGATCGTGGCGGTCACGGTGGGCAGGCCGAGCAGCGTGAAGCCGTGGCTGGTCAGGGTGTACACGGCGGTCCCGGCGCTGGAGCCGGGCGTGATCGTCTTGCACGCGTCGGATGTGCCGGCGGGATCGAGCTGCGGGATCGGGTCGAACTGCGGGCCGTCCTGAGCGTCGCCGGTGGCGGTGACCGTCTGCGGCGCGGATGACCCGAAGGTCAGGCTGACCGGGTGAAGCGCCGTCCAGCTCGAGGCGGTGTACGGTCCGCCGTCGGGCGTGCTGGCCGGGCAGGTCTGGGTGAACGCCTCCACGCTGCCGGACGCCGGCGGCTTCCCGGTCCTGCGCAGGTAGGCGTCGAAGAATGCTGCGGCCTGGTCCTGGAAGGCGTCGTTGACCCTGGACTTGTTCGAGCCGCGGCTGTGGCCGAGGTCCCCGAACTGCAGGGTGACTCCCTTGCCGCCGAGCTGGTTGTAGACGCGCAGGGCCTCCGAGGGCGGGAACAGGTCGTCGGTCCAGCCGTTCTCGAGCAGCAGCGGTGGCGGCCCGCCGCTCGGCAGCGGCAGCGAGTACGCGTCGTGGTTGTCGTAGATGTCCTGCGCGACCGCCATGTCGGTGCTGTCGACCGGCTCGCCCCGGCTCACCTCGGCGAAGTCGAGCGGGAGGTTCGCGCTGGCGTCGGTGCAGGGCGTGCTCGGCGGCTGGCCGCAGTAGTAGCCGCTCGGCGGCGCGGACGCGAACAGGCCGTTTACGTAACTCTGGATCTCCACCCCGATCGGGCTGCCGCTCAGCCCGTCGGTAGCCGGGTCGGTGTCGAGGAAGCGGCCGTTGGGCAGCAGCGCGTCGAGCAGGTCAGACCACTCCCAGCGCGGGTAGGCGGCGGCGATCGACAGAGGCGTGCCCTTGGGGCTGGTCCACGGGACCAGGGTCCCGCTGGTCGTACGGACGCGGTTCTTGAGGTAGGCGAGTTCCAGGCTCAATCCGCCGCCGTAGGAGATGCCGGTGACGCCGATCGCCGTCGGGTCGGCGATCCCCTCGTCCACCAGCAGTCCGACCAGATACTGGGCGTCGTGGGCCTCGTAACGCGTGTCGTCGAGGCGGATGTAGCCATTGGCGCAGGCGCCGAGGCGCACCGCGAGCGGCCCGCCGCCGCACGAGTGGCCGAATCCCCGCGCGGTGTAGTTCACGACCGCGTAGCCGCGCTGGGCGTAGAAGATGTTGTTGTAGTGGTAGGTCGTGGGGTCGTTGCCCGCAGCCGTGGTGGACTCGAACGAGGTCTTGTCGTTCCCCCATCCGTGGGCCATCACGACGATCGGAAATGGGCCGTTGCCCGTCGCCGGAAGGGTCACGTCGACATCGAGCGGGACGCCGTCGAAGGACGGCACGCCGTCAGTCGTCTGGCCGGCCGCCCCGTCGGTGGTGGGGCAGAAGCGCACGCCGTTCTCGGCCGTGCAGGCGTGACCGAAGGGCGCGAGCGCCTGGGCCTGAGCGCCCGCGGGAACGGCGACCGAAAGGGCGGCGAGCACCAGGCTCGCCATCAGTGCTCGACGAAGATCTGTGCGCATCCGCGCGAACATACGCCGCCGCGGCGGCCGCTGCGCCGGTTGTGAGCGCCGCATCACGCCCATGCCCTGCGCTGCCTGCTTGGCGGTTGTCCGTTATCTTGGAGCGCACCGGGGAACAGCTGCTCCTTTCGGAGACACCGTCCGTTGTTGCCAGTCTTGAGAAAAGATGGCGACGCCCCGGTCACCGGGCGCGTCGCGCGGGATCGCTGCGCGGCCTGCGCCCGCGTGGGCTTCCTGGCCCGCGCCGCCTGCGCCCGCGTGGGCTTCCTGGCCATCGCGATCGCGCTTACGCTCGTGCTTGCGCCGGCCGCGCTCGCCGCCAACCCAATCCAGGCCGAGAACGCCCTGCCCGGCGACAGCTACTGGACGGCCGCCACGCACGACCCGGTCAGCGCCAATCCGCCGATCGACGGCTACGCCAGTGCCAACAGCGTCCGGGCAGGTGAGACGATCAGCTTTCAGGTCACCACGAACCCGGTGGCGCACTACCGCGTCGAGATCAGCCGGCTCGGATGGTACGGCGGCA
The DNA here is from genome assembly GCA_963818675.1 of uncultured Solirubrobacterales bacterium. Lineage (GTDB taxonomy): Bacteria > Actinomycetota > Thermoleophilia > Solirubrobacterales > Solirubrobacteraceae > Palsa-465. Next base: position 1,651,631 of record CAWFTE010000002.1, on the reverse strand, counting down.
AGGGCGGCCGCCGGATAACCTGCCTGGTCGGGGCTCAGCTCGATCCGACGTGCTCGCGTGATCACCTCGGCGTGCAGCAGCCGAGCCCCGCCCCGCCAGATCCGGTCACGGGAGAGATCCGTGCCGGCTGGTCGCTGACGGATACGCTCACCGTGCCGAGTAACTGGCCCAGCGGCTATTACCTCGCTGTGTTTCGCCTCACCTCCGGCCCTTCGTCCGGGGTGACCGGATTCGCTCCCTTCATCGTGCAGGCGCCGGTAGGTGATCAATCGGCGATCCTGGTGCAGGTGCCGGCCAACACATGGCAGGCGTACAACGCGTGGGGCGGCCAGAGCCTCTATACCAATCCTCGTGCCGTGAAGGTGTCCTTCGACCGGCCGTACGCCCACCGGCTGCTGTTCGACTGGGAGTATCCACTGGTCCGGTTTCTCGAACGCGGGGGCTGGGACGTCAGCTACGCCACCGACGATGACGTCGATGCCGACCCGAGCATCCTGCTCGATCACTTCCTGGACATGGATGCCGGACACGACGAGTACTGGACCAAGAACATGCGCGACGGCTGGGAGGCCGCGCGGAACGCCGGGGTGAACCTGGCCTTCATGGGCGCAAATGACAGCTTCTGGCAGGTCCGCTACGAAGACAACCGCCGCACCATGGTCGGCTACAAGTACTCGGCGGACCCCGATCCCGATCCGGCGCAGAAGACCACCGAGTTTCGCTGGCTCACACCGCCGCGTCCGGAATGCGAGCTGTTCGGGATCGAGTTCCAGAACGTCGTGTTGATCAATCGCAACATCGATGCCACGGCCGACCCCGCCGTCGCGACCGACCCGTGGTTTGCCGGCAGCGGACTGACGCCGGGCTCGGTCCTGTCCGGCCTCGGCGGCGGCGAGACCGACGAGATCACTACCGGATGCCACGTCCCCCCGGTGACTCCGCTGCTCAGCTACGCGGGTCCACCCGCGAACGGCACGCCGTCTCACGGCGACGCCGTGCGCTACACCGCCTGCTCGGGCGCCGAAGTGTTGAGCGGCGGATCGCTGCAGTTCTCGTGGGGGCTCGACTCGTGGCGCGACCCCGGCTACACGGGACCCGGGCTCGTGCCGGTGCCACCGGCCAGCCCCGGTCTTCAGCGGGCGATGACGAACGCGCTCGCGGACCTCACGCGCTCGCACGTCCCGGTGCCCGGGCCGCCGCACATCTGCGTTCCCACGCCGGCGATCTCCGTGCCGATGTCGTGGGCGGCGGTCGGCCAGCCCGTGTCCTTCCAGTCGGCCGCGGCCGATCAATATGGCTCCATCTCCACCCAGCAGTGGAGCGTGTCGTTCAACGGATCCTCGAGAACAGCAGCCGGTCCGTCCGTGACGCGCACGTTCTGGCGGCCGGGCACGGTGAGCGCCAGCCTCACCGTGGCCGACTCGAGTGGGCCGAGCGCCACCACCACGAAGGCGCTCCCGGTGTGCCAGTGCCCAGCGCCCGGGCATGGCACGATCCGCTACCCGCCGGGCGCGCAGACCGGGCCGCCGTGTGAGCTGATGGGCCTGGGCACTCTCCAGCCGCTCGGGCGCGGCCTGGCCTTCTCCGCCAACGCCTCGTTCAGGCGGGTCACGATCACCACGTACCGGATCCTCGTCGGACACCGGCAGATACGGCTGGCGCGCCTGTCGGTGAGCCCGGTCGCCCGCGCCTCGGGCCCGGTGGCGGTGACGCAGATACATGCTTCGATGCTCATCGATGTTGCCGCGCATGCCGCCGGGCGCGTCTGGCACGAGCGGTTCGTGGTTCCCTACGAGTCGAGGCGCTCCGGCGGGCAACCGGGGGTTGTTTCCGCGGCCATGTGCGACGGCACCTCCGGGCAGCTCCTCGACCCGGTGTTCCGCGGACCGCGCTCGCTGCCGCTTCAGGTTGCCGTGAGCGGCCCGGGCCGGGTCACGGTCTCGCTGAGCAAGGTCGGGGGCGGCCCGGCTGAGCGCGTCGCGGTTATATCCCGAGGCAAGACCGTGATCGTCACCCTCCCGCAGACGCACATCACGCGTGGCGTCTATCGCGTGACGGTGACTGCCTCGCGCTCACACCTGCGCCAACCGGTACGGCTGACCGCGCTCGCGGTCTGACGGCATGGCCGAGCCCGATCAGGAGCGAGACCGGCTCGCGCGAATCGACCACATCGTCGTGCTGATGCTGGAGAACCGGTCGTTCGACCACATGCTCGGTTACCTGTCACTCGAGCACGGTCGCTCGGACCTAGACGGGTTGCGGCCGGGCCTGTCGAACCGCGCCGGAGGTATCTCGTATGAGCCGCACCGGCTGTCGGCGACGCACATCCCCAACCCCAGCTGGGATCCGGATCACTCCGCCGCGGCGACGGACCTCCAGGTCGGCGGCGGCGAGATGAGTGGCTTCGCCCAGAGCTTCGCCCGGACCCTGGCGCACCGGAACGTACCGAATCCCGATCCCGGAATGGTCATGGGTTACTACAACGGCGCGGACCTGCCGGTGTACGACCACCTGGCGGCGAACTTCTGCATCTGCGATCGCTGGCACAGCTCCGTTCCCGGTGCCACCTGGCCGAACCGCCTGTACGCCGTGGCCGGGAACGCCGACGGTAGCCGCGATGACAAGCCAACGCCACCGCCCATCTACGACAAGCATTCGTTCGTCCGCCACCTGGATCACGCCGGCGTGAGCTGGCGCTGGTACACGTACGACGTGGGCACGCTGCGCTGCGTCGATCAGCACTACCGGGTGGGCCACCACGACCGCTTCGCCTACGTCGACAAGCCGAAGCTCCCCTGGCAGACCGCGCTCGAGGAGGAGCTGATCGTGGACGAGGACGCCGCCAGCTTCGTCGAAGACGCTCAGCGCGGACGGCTGGCCGCGGTGTCGTGGATCGATCCCAACTTCAAGGACCTGAACCTGGCGCATGCCCAGACCAACGACGATCACCCGCCATCGGACGTCCAGGACGGGCAGGAGCTCGTGTTCCTGATCTACAACGCATTGGCCTCCGGTCCGCCTGAGGCCTGGGGCCGCACCCTGCTGTTGATCGTCTACGACGAGCACGGAGGGTTCTTCGACCACGTCGCGCCGCCCGAGGCGCCCGACGACGATCCGCAGAACTTCGGCCGTTACGGGATCCGCGTCCCGGCGATCGTGGTCTCGCCGTGGGTCGGGGCGGGTTCCGTCTCCCACACGTTGTTCGACCACACCTCGATCATCAAGACGATCCTGACCCGCTTCTGTCCGGCCGAGCTCGACAAGCCCGGGGGACTCAACAAGCTCGCGCGCTGGATGGAGCACGGGCACCCGCACTACGTGGGCACGCGAACCGCCGGCGCGAACGATCTCGGCGAGCTTCTCACCGAGCCCGCGCCGCGCCAGGTTCCCGGCCGCGATGCGCTCGTGCAGTGGGTGGTCGGGCGGCACGCCGAGCGGGCCCGCAGGCTCGCCACGGCGCCGGTGCCCTTCCCCGCCGAGCAGCGCGTGTTCACGGACCTTCAGCGCAGCATGCTCGCCGCCGAGCGCCATCTTCGCACCGACGCGCACCTACCGTGGGGCCAGCCGTAGAGGGCGGCCCCGGCGCCGCCTGTCTATGCTGAGCTCATGGATCTCGGCGAGCGGATCTCCTATCGGTCATTGAGCCAAGGCACGCCCGTCTACAGCGCCGATGGCGAGCGCATCGGCACCGTGGCGCATGTGTTGGCGGACGAGGGCGAGGACGTGTTCGACGGCATCGTGGTCGGCGAGCATCTGTTCGGTGCAGAGCACCGGTTCGCGGACGCCGACGATGTCGCGGACATCCACGAGCGCGGCGTCGTGCTCAAGCTCGACCGCGCCGCGAGCGAGCAGCTGCCGAAGCCTTCCTCGAACCCGGCGGTGATGCGCGACGATCCGGCCGAGTCCAGGTCGGATTTCCGTCGTGAGAAGCTGATGCGCGCTTGGGACATGATCTCGGGCAACTATTGATCGCTCCGGGCCACGGTTGAGCCCGGCGCGAAACCATTGATCGCTCCGGGCCACGGTTGAGCCCGGCGCGACCGTAGCCCGATCAGATCACGAGCTCGATGTCCTGAAACTCGATCACGCCCCACCAGTCCTGGTTCTCCTCGACGATCACGCGGTGGGTCTCGATGGCCATCCGGCGCACCGACTCGAGTGTTGCGGGCGAATCGAACTGCCGCTTCAGTCGCTCGAGGCGGATCTTTGTGCGGCGGGATCGATCCTCGTGGACGCGGTGCTGAGCGTGATCGCGGAGGCCTGTGATCGCCGCGCCGACACCGGGGAGGACGATCGCGACGAGCTCGAACCACTGCGCGGCCCCGCTTGGCTTCCGCGCCACAAAGATGTGAAGCGCCGCGACCAGAATCGTGACGCCGGCTAGCGCCGAAATGAGGCGGGCGTAGCGATTGCGGCTGTGCTCGTATCGGTCGACCGCGTCGCTGTGGTACTTGATCTGCGAGTCGATCCAGCCGCTCGTGAGGAACGCGTGCAGCTGCGGCGCGGCCTCCGGGAGATAGGCGACGCGCGGTCGGTGCCTCCATGCCTCCGTGAACGCGCGCTGCGACCACGGCCGATCCATCGCATCCACTTCGGGCACATCGTCGATCACCTCGCCGGCGCCGCTCAGGGCAATGAAGAGCGCGGCGCGGAAGGCCTCGGCAAGTGAGCGGTAGCCGATCCATCGTTCGTGGGGCCGCCCCGAGCGGGCCCACCACACCGCGACGACGAGCGCGACCATGAACACGATCTCGCCGACCAGCCAGTCCGGCTGGTTCCTGGCGAAGACGTTCTGCAAGCCGACCGCGATCACCGCGAGCAAAGCCAGGAGATGGATCACGCGAGAGAATCGCCCGTAGCGAGCCTGATAGCGCAGGGCCGCCGCATCGGCGCGCGCGAGGTGCGGTATTGCCCAAGCGGTCACTTCCTCCAGTTGCGACTGGATGAGGCCTGCGTCCAACCCCTCCAGAGGGGCGCGAACCGATGCCTCCGCCTTGCGCAACTTCCGCTCCGGCACGGCTATCCCGTTGTACTCGCCGATCCCCTCGAACGCCTGCGCCCATGCCCTCAACCGGGGGCACCCTGCATCCAAGGCTGGGGCGTCGTCGCGCAGCTGGTCGCGCACGGCGGGCACGATCAGCACGGGCACGTCTTGCCGACGCGCGTAATCGACGATCTGGGCCGTTCCGCCCCTCTTGTCCGAGGGCTCGCCGTTCCACACCGCGACCAGTAGATCGCAGCGGTCGACGATGTAGTGGCCGCCCTTCTCGTACGCCTCGTCACGTTCCGGCTTCTGGGGCTTCGGTCCGTCGGCCAACACGACGAGCGAGGCCGCGCCGTCGAGTAGCTGGTGAAACTCCTCCCGCGATCCGCTCTTCTTGAAATCGCTGAGGTAGTCATCGACGGTCAAGGGCAGCACCGCCTCCAGTTCGACCTGCTCCTCGCCCATCATCTCTCGAGCCTGGTGTGCGACAAGACGATCCGCGCCTTCGGCGAGCGCCGTCATCACGGAGAAGATCACCGGCGTGGGTTGTTGTCGAACGAATTGCTCCCGCAGGTACCCGAGGTGCTCGACCAGTGCCTCCCGGACTCGCCCTTCGTCCTCGAGCTCCCGATGGCCGGTGACCCCCACCCGCAGACGTAGGCTGATGTCGGCCCGCGACTCCCGCACACGGCCTTGGTCAACCCCCCCCTCCAGCTGCTGCGTGACCACGTAGCGCGATTCTCTCGATGCCGAAACGCCAAATCAAGTCAAGTGGACGACCCATCGCATAGCGCGGATCAAAGTCCTAGGCTTCGCGCGTGAACTCGACCGCTGAACCTCCAGCGTCCGAGCGCTCCGCGCCGCTCTGCTTCGTTGTCATGCCCTTCGGCGTCAAGCCTCAGGCCGAGGGCGGCTCGGTCGACTTCGACGCCGTCTACTCCGAGATCCTCGCCCCGGCCATCCAGGCGTCGAGCCTGGAGCCTTTGAGAGCCGATCAGGAGCTGCTCGGCGGGATTGTGCACAAGCCGATGTTCGAGCGGTTGATCCTGGCGGACTACGCCGTCGCCGACCTCACGACGGCCAACGCCAACGTCTTCTACGAGGTGGGCGTGCGGCACGCGCTGCGGCCCTATTCAACGGTGCTCGTCACAGCCGAGGTCAGACGGATCCCGTTCGATCTCGCCCCGGGGCGAGTGCTTCCGTATCGCCTGGACGAAGCTGGCCGGCCGCTCGAGGCCGCCGCGGACAGGAAGGTTCTGGTCACGGCGCTTCGCGCTGCTCGCTCGGCGTCCACCGACAGCCCGGTGTTTCAGCTCATCGATCAACTCCCGCGCATCGACATCGACTTCCTCAAGACCGACGCGTTCCGGGTTGAGGCGGCGCGCCTGGCCAGGACCAAGGAGCGTCTGGCGGAGGCCCGGCGGGTCGATGCCGAGGCCGTACGCGCGGTCGAGCATCGGCTGGGGGCCCTGCATGACGTCGAGCCCGGTCTCCTGATCGACCTGTTGCTCTCCTACCGCGCCACTGCCGCCTGGGAGGAGATGGTCCGCTTGATCGAGCAGATGCCTGAGAGGAGCCGGGGCACCCGTGTTGTCGGGGAGCAGTACGCCTTCGCGCTCAATCGCATCGGCCGGGGCGCGGATGCGGAGAGGATCCTGCTCTCCGCGATCGACCAGTACGGTCCCAGCAGCGAGACCTACGGCCTCCTCGGACGGGTGTACAAAGACCGCTGGGAGGCGGAGCGCCACGGCTCGCTCCTGAAGGCGGCCGGCTATCTGGACCAGGCGATCGACGCCTACAGGGCGGGCTTCGAGTTCGACTGGCGCGACCCCTACCCCGGCGTGAACGCCGTGACGTTGATGGAGATCCGCGAACCCGGAGGCGGCGCGTTGCAAGAGCTCCTGCCGGTCGTGCGGTACGCAAACCGTCGGCGGATAGGGCGGCACGATGCCGACTTCTGGGATCACGCCACTCGGGTCGAGCTGGCGGTCGTGGCGCGCGACCGCGACGACGCTATCGCGGGCGCCCGAGCCGCCCTCGCCGCGGCCCGCGAGGCGTGGCAGCCGAAAAGCACCGCTCACAACCTGTCGCTGATCCGCGAGGCGCGGACTCAGCACGGCGAGGCGGTGGATTGGGCCGACGATCTCGAGCGAGAGCTGGTGAGCGTGGCGGTCCGGCCCTGACCAGCGCAGATCTGCTCCTGCACCCTGTGCGTCTGCGCATCGTGCAGGCGTTCCTGGCCGAGCGTCCGCTCACCACGAGCCAGCTCGCTGCGGAGCTCGACGATGTCCCGGCCGGAAGCCTCTACCGGCACGTCGCGATGCTGACCAATGCGGGCGTTCTCCAGGTCGTCGCGGAGCGCCGGGTACGCGGCGCGGTCGAGCGTACGTACATGTTGCGCCTCCACGCTGCGCAGATCGAACCAGGCGAGGTGGCCGCGATGACCCCGGACCAGCATGCTCACGCCTTTACCGCGTTCGTCGCGGGCCTACTCGCCGATTTCGACCGTTACCTGGCCGCCGGCAACCCAGATCCACGTCGCGATCGCGCCGGATACCGCATGGCCGCGCTGTGGCTCACCGACAGTGAGTTCGACGACTTCATCAAGGATCTCCTCGCTGTGATCGGACCGCGGCTCGCCAACCCGCCCGGCAAGCGGCGTCGGCGGCGCCTCTTTGCCGGCGTGACACTGCCCACCAGCGAGGCAAAGGCCCGAACCAGGCAGAGATCGAGCTAATCGCTGACGGAAAGATTGCGCGCGAGTCCAATATCACCTACACGATCAGCTTCACCGTCAGCGCGAACGGCAAGCGCGTGAGTCACTTCTCACTGGCTCATGGTTACCCGGTGTACTGTCACGGCGGGGGCTTCGGCTCCGGTTACGGCCGTCATCGGAGCTGGGTGGGGCGAGCCGGAGCTCTGATCGCGACGACGTGCTCGGGGTTGACGGCGACGTCCTGTCCTGTCTCGGCCTCGACCAGCCACGCAAGCTGCATGATCGAACCTCGAGCGGCGTCGATGATGATCCGCTCAACCTCCTTGGCTTCCGCCTCAACACGGTATTGGTGTCCGGTGACGACGGTGATCTCCGTGATGGGCCGCGCCTGCCCCTCGCTCATGCTCATGGCTTCTGCTTGGTTTGGCAGATCACGCCGAGTTCCTGCTCACAGGATGAACACATGGAGAGCTTTTGGCTGCTGTGCGATTTGGAAAACGCGACCGTAGGCGGCTCTTGGGCTGCTACGGTAAGGGTACGGGTGATGTCCTCGCCCGTGGGGTTCTCCGTCGCCGACGAGCGAATCTCACTCCGACTCGGGACCGCGCCGGCGAACCAAGGAGATCGATGTCCGCACACCGCTATGAAGGGTTCGGCGCTTCTCGTCCCAGCGCACCTGTCGTGCGCTCGGTGGACGCGTGCGGCTTGTCGGGCACGTCGGGCCAAGCGGGGATGTCGTGAAGACGGCGCGCGAGCGGGCCGAGGAGAAGCGAGCTGAGAAGCTCGAGCAGGTCCGCGAGCAGGTCGAGAGTGGGTCGCTCGTGATCCGCAAGATGACCGTGGAGGAGCGCCGGCGCTTCCCGCCGGTCCCAGAGCCGCCGAAGCGTCCCGGTCGGCGCTGAGCGAAGCTGCTAGGTTGATATGAGCGGTCGGCGCCGTCGGCCGCGAGGCAGCTTGCTTGGGTCCCGCAGTCAGCGGTTCGGGTCAGCCATAGCCTCCCGAATCGTCCGCGGCCCCTTTGCGCCGTCAAGGAGTACTACGTGTCTAATCAGTCGTTCGCTGAGCTCGGCGTCTCGCACGCCGTCATCAGCTCCCTGTCCCGAGGAGGGATCACCAAGCCGTTCGCGATCCAGCGCGCCGTAATCGCCGACGCGATCGCCGGCCGCGATGTGATCGCGAAGTCCCCCACCGGGTCGGGTAAAACGCTCGCGTTCGGAATCCCGCTCATTGAACGGATCCGCGCCGAGGACCCGCGACCGGCGGCGCTCGTGCTCGCCCCGACCCGTGAGCTCGCGACCCAGATCGTCGACGACATCCGCGGGATCGCGCACGCACGCGCCTTGCGGGTTACGGCCGTGTACGGCGGTGTCGGGCTGGTCAAGCAGGCTAAGGACGCCGCGGCGTCGCACGTGCTGGTTGCGACTCCAGGCCGGCTCGAGGACCTCCTCGGGCGCGGCGCGTTCACGCTTGACCGAATCCGGATGCTCGTGCTCGATGAGGCCGACCGGATGCTTGACATGGGCTTTCGCCCGGCGATCGACCGGATCGTCGCGGCCTGCCCGCAGAGCCGCCAGACGCTGTTCTTCTCGGCCACCCTGGACGGCGAGGCCGGACGGCTCGCCGAACGCTACGCACGCGACCCGGCGACCCGCCAGCACGGTCCGCAGGCGCGGCGGGCGAGCGCGGAGGTCGAGCACAGGTTCGTCCAGGTGGCACACGAGCATCGCGTCGATGCGCTCGTTCGCGAGCTCGGCCGTGACCGTGAGCTCACGCTCGTGTTCGTGCGAACCAAACGCGGAGCCGACCGACTTGTCAAGCGGCTTGCAGCGCACGGCGTCAAAGCCGCCGCGATGCACGGCAACAAGTCACAGCGCCAACGCGAGCAGGCGCTGACCCGCTTCGAGTCCGGCGCCGTCGACATCCTCGTCGCGACCGACGTCGCGGCGCGCGGGATCGATGTCGAGCGGATCTCGCACGTGATCAACTTCGACCCGCCCGCCGACAGCGAGACGTACGTGCACCGCATCGGCCGCACCGGCCGCGCCGGTCGTCAAGGCGTCGGAATCACGCTCCTCTCGCCAGACCAGCACGGTGACGTCACGAAACTCGCCGGTCAACTGGGGATCGAGCACCGCCTCCATGGCAACACCCTCCGGCGCTCTGTCGCTGCGCACGAAGCCGATGTGCGGAACCGCCAGGCCAGCAAGCCGCGGCCGACCAGCGCCCTCCGCGCGGGTCGCAGGCGCCCGGTCACGCGCGCTAGTCGGCCGAGCTAGCGCGGTTTGCCCTCAGCGGGCGGATCCGGGCCGCCGTCAGGCAGCGACGGCTGCTCCTCGCCCGCGGCGCCCTCGCTGGCGGCGATCTCCCGCTGGATCGTCGCCTCCTCCCGCTGAGCGCCCGCCCGGTCACGCGCCCCACGCTCCCGATCTCGCTTCAATCGCTCGCGCTCGCGCTCCTCGGCCGTTCCCTCCCGCTGATCAGCAAGATGCTCACGGCGATCGGCCACCTGCTCGCGCTGATCCGCGGTTTGCTCGCGCCGATCCGCGATGCGCTCCCGCTCGTTCGCCCTCCACTCGCGCTGGGCCACCGCACCCTCGCGTGCCTCGACCGCCCGCTCGCGTGACTCGAGAGCCCGCTCACGCTGCTCCAGCCTCGCTACGCGCTCCCGCTCCAGCTGCTCACGATTCGCGTCGACTAGAGCCGCCTCCTCAGGCCCAGTCCTCCCCGACTCCCCTGCCCGCTGACTGTCATCGGCCGGCATCCAGACCCCAATCCTGATCGCTGCGAGAAAGCGTAGACCGACCGTCAAACCGGCCCACGGGGTGCAGTCCGCAGCGATGCCGGACCGCCGAACCGCCGCTTAACGCCGAAGGCCCGCTATTGCGGGCCTCGGGCATCAGAAGATCAGGCGGTTATTTCATGGCCGGGGGACGTCTTTCGGAGAGGAGGTCTCACCCGCTGGTTGCCCTCGCTGTCTGACAAGGGACTTGTCGGCCGGCACGACAGGGGCCTTTAGGGCTTCGTCATCGCTGCCTTCCACAGTCGCCTATCGCTTGGCCTGTCGCCGCCGCGGCGACTGCCCGCGTAGACCTACTGCACGTGCAACCGTAAGGTTGCGATATGGTGGCGTCATGCCTACACTGATCTTCGTCCACGGCGCCTGCGTTCGCGACGCAGCGTGGTGGTGGAGCAAAATGACCGAGCCGCTTGCCGATTACGGGATCGCGACCGCCGTCGTGCCGCTCCCGAGCTGCGGCGAAGCGGGCGAGACCCTCGGCGATCTCTACGACGATGTCGACGCGTGCCGCCAGGCGATCGCCGAGGCCCACGGGTCGGTCGTGCTTTGCGGCCACTCCTACGGAGGGGTGATCATCACCGAAGCCGGGATCGATGACCGCGTGAACCAGCTGCTCTACCTGACCTCGGTCATGCCCGACGCCGGGGAGTCCCAGGCCGATCTGGTCGGCTCCGAGCCCGCGCCGTGGCTGGCGCCGAGCGACGACGGCACTGTCGGCGTCGACCCCGACATGATCCGGGAGCTCTTCCTGCAGGACTGCGACAAGGTGACGACCGAGCAAGCGCTCAGCCGCCTCACGCGGCAGTCGCTCACGCCCTTCACGCAGCCACCTCGCCGGATCGCCTGGCAGCAGAAGCCGGCGACCTACTTCGTGTGCACAGAAGACCTAGCGACCCCGGCCGAGGTGCAGCGCCGACGCGTCAGACCCGGCGCCCGTGTCGTCGAGTTTGACGCCGGGCATCATCCGTTCCTCTCGCGTCCGGACGCGTTCGCGAAGGCCATCGCCGCCCAAATCGGCCCCCAAAACGGCCCCGCTGGGTCCCCGCCATCTGACCGGGCGCCGGCTCCCCTCTGCTGCGGCAACGTGCCTCAGGCCCGGGCGGAGACGATCACGTGGCCCATGCTGCGGTCGGTATCGTCGGCGAGAAGCGGCCGGATGTGGGACGCCGGTCCGGTCGAAGCTGCTCAACGCGCCGTCCCCGATCATCTTCACGACTGCCCCACCCGCCGCTTCCACCTCGCGGCGAACCAGCCGGTCATACGCATCGAGGACCTCCCGCCAGCGAGCGTCCCCAAGCTCGATCGCGCGCTCAGTCGAACCAAACACGAGCCACGAACAGGACGGTCAGCAGCGCCCGTCCGGAGTGCTTCTTCCGACCCCACGGGCGGAAATGGTAGGTCAAGCGGAGGCCCCGGATACTTCGTTGATCGCTCGCTCGCTTCCCGGCGCGCGCGTGCGCATCAAAGGCACGGGGAGTAGTCTCTCGCCGTCCGATCCCGGGCACCCGAACGCTGGCACATGGGGGCGAGGAGCAGGCACGGAGTCGCTGGGGGGTAGCCGGATGACAACTGCGCCGGTGAGTGCCGGTGTCGGTCGGCTGTGGCCGGCAAATCGACGATACTGGGTCAGTCTGCGGTGGAAACGGAGTCCGAAACCCCCTTGGGAGTTGCGCGGTGAGCGCGGTATCCACGATCACCTGCGCCGCGTGCGGGTCGGCCACCCCCGCCGGTAAGAAGTTCTGCATCCACTGCGGTACCCAGACCCAGGCGCGCTGCCCCTCGTGCGGCCAGCCGCTGGTGGCGGGGGCGCGCTTCTGCGCCGAATGCGGGGCGCCGACCAGCCCGCCGCGATCCCCCGGTGCGGGCGCCGCGACGGTCGAGGCGGCCGGCTCGGCCCCGGCCGGCACGGTCGCTGAGCGGCGCCTGATCTCGGTGCTGTTCGCGGACCTGGTCGGGTTCACGACGCTCTCCGAGCACCGCGATCCGGATGAGGTGCGTGAGCTGATGGGCCGCTATTACGATCGATGCCGCGCCTTGATCGAGCGCTACGGCGGGACGGTGGCGAAGTTCATCGGCGACGCGGTGATGGCCGTTTGGGGCACTCCCGTGGCGCGCGAGGACGACGCCGAGCGCGCGGTTCGTGCTGCGCTCACGCTGACGCAGGCGGTGTCACTGCTCGGCCAGGAGGTCGGGATGCCCCAGCTCAAGGTCAGGGCCGGGGTGCTCACGGGCCACGCGGCGGTCGAGGTCGGCTCAGAGGTCGAGGGGATGGTGCTGGGTGACACGGTGAACACGGCGTCGCGCCTGCAATCGATCGCCACGCCGGGGACCGTGTTGGTGGATGACGTCACGCGCCGGGCGAGTGAGGCGGCGATCGCCTACGAGGACGCCGATCGCCATCAGGTCAAGGGGCGTGAGCAGCCGGTGCACGCCTGGACGGCGCTGCGGGTGGTGGCGGGCGCCGGGGGCGCGCGGCGCACCGTCGGGTTGGAGGGGCCGTTGGTGGCGCGGGAGCGGGAGCTCGCGCTGACGATCGAGTCCTTCGAGGCTACCGCGGCGGATGGGTGCGCGCGGCTGATCACGGTCGTGGGCGAGGCGGGCGCCGGTAAATCGCGGCTGCTATGGGAGTTCTTCAAATACATCGACGGCGTCGAGAAGTTCGTCCGCTGGCACCAAGGCCGGTGCCTCAGCTACGGTGAGGGCGTCGCCTACTGGGCACTGGCCGAGATGGTCAGGGCGCGGGCGGGGATCCTCGAGGAGGAGGATCCGGCGGAGGCGCGCGAGAAGCTTCATGCGACGGTCGAGGAGTTCGTGCCCGATGAGCGCGAGCGGCGGCTGGTCGAGCCGCGGCTGGCGCACCTGCTCGGGCTGGAGCGCCGCAGCGCCGCGGACCGGGCCGACCTATTCAGCGGTTGGCGCCTGTTCTTCGAGCGGATCGCCGCGACGGAGCCGGTGGTGCTGGCGTTCGAGGACCTGCAATGGGCTGACAGCGGGTTGCTCGACTTCATCGACTACCTCATGGAGTGGTCGGCGGAGTATCCGATCTTCATCCTCGCGCTCGGCCGTCCTGAGCTGCTCCTCGCCCGGCCGGAGTGGACGCCGAGCATCCGGTTGGGGCCGCTCGACGACTCGGCGATGCGCGAGCTGCTCGGTGGCCTGGTGCCGGGCCTGCCCGAGGAGCTTGCCGCGCGGATCCGCGCGCGGGCCGAGGGCATGCCGCTCTACGCGGTGGAGACGGTGCGGATGCTGCTCGATCGCGGATTGGTCGCGCAGGAGGGAGCGCGCTACGTGGTCACCGGCGATGTCAGCGACCTGGAGGTCCCGGAGACACTTCAGGCGCTGGTGGCCGCGCGCCTGGACAACCTGAGCGCGCCTGAGCGCACGCTGCTTCAGGACGCCGCGGTGATCGGCCAGTCGTTCACCCCCAGTGCGCTGATCGCCGTCTGCGGCCGTCCGCCGGACGAGGTGCCTCGCCTACTCGAGTCGCTGGTGAGAAAGCAGGTGCTCGGCTACGTCGACGATCCCCGCTCGGCGGAGCGCGGGCAGTACGTGTTCTTCCAGGCGCTGCTGCGGACGATCGCGCTGGGCACGCTGGCGCGGCGCGATCGCAAGGCCAAGCATCTGGCGGTGGCGCGCCACCTCGCTCAGGAGGAGGCAGGCGACGTGGCGGAGGTACTGGCCAGCCACTACCTCGCGGCCATCGACGCCGACCCTGACGCAAGCGATGTGCCCGAGCTCCGCGCGGCCGCTTGTCAGACGCTGGCCGATGCGGGACGGAGGGCGCTGTCACTCGCGCTCGGTCCCGAGGCCCACCGCCATTTCGAGCACGCGGCGGAGCTCACCGAGGACCCGGCCGCCCGGGGGAGGCTGCTGGCGGAGGCGGGCACGGCGGCGAGTCTGGCCGGCGAGCTCGAGGACGCGCTCGCGCTGCTCCGCTGGGCGGCAGAACTGCTCGAGCAGGCCGGGATCGCACGCGAAGCCGCACTGATCGAAGGACATCGGGCGGACGTTCTCAGGGAGCTCGGTCGCCTCGATGAGGCGCGCGAGCGGCTCGCTCAAGCCTACGCCGCGGTCGATGACGGCACCGATCCGGCCGCTCTGGCCGATCTCGCCGCGCGGCGCGCGGGTGTGGCCTTCAGTTCCGGGAACGACGCCGAGGCGCTCCGGTGGGCCGAGATCGCGCTCGGCATCGCCGACGGGCGCCGGCTCGGGCGGGTGTTCGTCGACGCTCTCGTGACCAAGGCGATCGTGCTGGCCGAGGGGGGGCGACCCGGCGAGTCGACCGCACTGCTGCGCCACGCCGTCCAGACGGCGGTCGAGCAGGACCTCCCGGCCGAGGCGGTGCGCGCCTACTTCAACCTGGCCGACACGTTGATGGGGGAAGCGCGCTTTGGCGAAGCCGAGGAGCTGCTCGATCAGGGCCTGGCCATCGCCCGCCGGCGCGGCGACCGTCAAGGCGAGCGGATGCTGCTCAGCCAGGGGATCCTCGCCCTGTGGGCCCGGGGTCGCTGGGACCAGGCCATCGCCAACGCCGCCGCGCTGCGGGCAGGGGGCGTAGACGTCTCGTCGGCTCAAGGATTGTTCTGCACTCGACCGATCCTGGCCGCCCGCGGCGAAATCGAGCAACTCCGGGCCGGTCTCGACTCCGCGTCCGAAGCCGGTGCGTGGGCGCAGCTCAAGCCGCTGGCGCTCATAGCCCGTGCCGTCCTGCTGCGCGAGGACGGCCGGCTGGCGGAAGCTGCCGACGCGGCGCGCAGTGGGACGCTGGATGTGATCGATAGTGCCACCGCGGAAGGTCCGATGCTGTTCGCCGAGGCGGTCGACTGCGTCCTCGCCGCGGACCGGGTCGAGGACGTTCGCGAGCTACTGGCTGGCGTGGATGCGCTCCAGCCGGCGCAACTGCTGCCGATGCTCGACGCCGAGGCAGCCCGCGCGCGGGCGCTGCTGGCGGCGCGCGAACAGAATGCCGACGCCGCCGAGCGCTGGTTCGAGCGCTCCATCGACCTGTTCCGCGAGATGGAGACGCCATTCGCGCTGGCCCGGGCCCAACTTCAGTACGCCGAGTGGCTGTCCGTCACGTCCGCGCGCTCCCCAGCCATCGATCAGCTTGGCGATGAGGCGGCGCGGCGGTTCGAGGCGCTGGACGCGAAACCGTGGCTCGACCGAGCGCGGGCGCTCAGTTCTGCCGTTGCCGCCTGATGCGCACGCCCTTCTTCCGGCGCGCAACGTGCCAGGCGATCGATCGATCAGGTGCCGGTCACGCGGAAGACTGGATGATCAGGTGCGATGTGGCGCAATTCCTCGTCTGAAGAGTCGGGTCCAACACCGGCGAAAAAGACGCCGACCTCGAACTTCCACTTCTTCAAGTAGGCACGGAGCAACGGTGGCTTTTCCTCGTCGGCGAGCTCGACCGCGTGGAACGACTGAGTGCGCCTGCCGACACGCAGCCTCCCTTGACCGCTAGCGCGAAGGTTCTTGACCCACTGCGTCTGACCACGAGGCGCGACCAGATATTCCGCGCCGTCGTAGCGCAAGAGATTCACCGGGGTCTGTCGCCACTCCCCGGACTTGCGCCCCCGGACCTCGAGCACGCGCGAGCCGTATACGCTCACGCCCAGTCGCGTTAGTACGGCAACGACCCGATTGAAGACGTTCGTCGTGAACCAGCCCGGACGCTGGTAGTGCTCGGCCACGTGAGCCATCATGGGCCGTGGAGGACTCGAACCTCCAACCTTGGGATTAAGAGTCCTGGCAAGCGAGCTGACGCAAGCGGCGTCGAACCGAAACGCGCTGCTAATCCGTGCTTTCCAGATAGCACCAAACTGTCACAAACCGCCCCCGGCGGTGGCAAGTCTGTTCGCGCAATGTTCGCGCACGGCGCGAGAAAAGCCCGTGGCGCCGGGCACGACCCTCCGGAAAGACTCAACCTTGGGTTTCAGGAGCCGAATCGTCGCCAGGCGCGAGACCGGCTCGATGGTCGTGCGCGGGACGTCTTACGGGAAGTGGTGTGGGCGCCGGCTGGGCGGGTTCGGCCGGGTGGCACGCGTTGACCCAGAACGCGAGCCCGATCAGCTGCCGTGAGACCCCGACGGTTCAAAGCCAGGCAGCTCGCGGTCGGCGGCGGCGCGCCGTGTGGCGCTGAGCTGCGGCCGGACCATGAGCGGCCGGGCGCAGCGCTAGCAGCCTGACGAGCAGTTAGCAAAGCAGGCCCCCGCTCAAGGCGGTGAAATTGCACGAGAACGAACCTGTCCGCGGTCGTCCCGAGGGGGCAGCAACACGTTCTGAGGCCACGCCTGTACTTACGAAGGTCCTTTCCGCGCTGACACCTCCGCGCGTACACTTGGCAGGCTCACGATCCGGGACAGGCAACTGCGACTGCTCGGTTCCGACCGTTGTAGTAATAGCAAACCGGTGGAACTACTTTCGAGACAAGGTGGCCGTGACTTATGGACCACGCGATCGCAAGCTGCCAATCCATCCACCACCGGACCGAGCCGCACGTCGATCCTTCACCACTATGCCAGGGGCCTGAGCCGCCAACGCATGTCGCTCTTTCCACGTTTACTACCAGTCTAACCGGCGGCGATAGCACGAACGGATAAACGCCCGGGAACGTAGTCTGGTCCACGTACTGGTACCGACCATCGCCAATCCCGTACATATGTTGAATCGAATTGTTGAAGACACACCGCGAACCTCTGCAAGCGGAATCGGTTTCGTCCGTGTGCGCGACAGTAGTGACGATGACCTTCGATACGAAGACCACTGGGCGTCCGTGCGCCTTTCCATATTGCTTGACAATTGTCACGCTGGGGCGTGGCAGATAGCGAAGCGTCTGCGCCATACTGGTGCCTACACCGGCTGTGCCGACAACGATAACCGCGAGGAACGCGGCGATGCCGATTTGGAGGCATGACATTCGCTGACGACGACGGCGAAGGCGGATTGTGTACCGATCATCTTTTACGTTGGTAAGGTCGATTTCGAGCTTAGGCGTACAGCACGGCGACATCGGCGGCGATCTCCTGATAGGCGGCAGCGACTTGCTTAGGAAAGCTTGCTTGGACTGGGGGGACCGAAGTCGGAACCGCCGTTCGTCAACGGCGCCGGCGCATTCGATGGCTGGCTCGGCGCGGACCCGCTCGCTGGGGCCTGGCTTGGCGTTGGTGCTGCCGAGCCTGTCGAGGGCCCAGTCGATGCGCTTGTCCGGGGGCCCGTCACGGAAGACTGAGCGGCACTCGACGGACTGTTGCCCGTCGACGGTGTCGACGACACTGATGATGGAGGTGCGGTGGGGGTAGGCTTTGGCTTAGATACGACGGGAGCTGTCGGCACGTCGAGCGTCGCGAATACTGGCAAGGCCAAGCCGTCAACATCCGTGGCGGTGATCGCTTCCGAGAGCAATTTGCTTGCTCCTTCGATGTCGGCGCGGGAGGCGTTGTAGGAACGCGGATTCTTGGCGGCGGCCGCGGAAGCTAGCTCGGACAGTCCTACGGACTCACGCCTCAAAGCGGTCACGATCCGTGCGACGACCGGTTGGTATCGTTGCGGTGTTGAAAGCTGCATGAGGGTAGAGACGTCAGCCTGTTCCATGGCGGCTAGCGCACGGGCAGGAGCAGAACGGGCTTGTAACTGCGTCTTGGCGCTTACGCGGAAATGTAGCCGTTCCTCACTTGTAGACGACAGAATTCGTGTGAGCGATCGGCCGAGGCTGATGTCGGGCCCAGGGGCTAGCATCGTCAGACTGGACACATCAGCGGCCGAGGCCGTAGCTAGACATTCCCCCATGGAGACTCTGTCAGAGACGCGGGCGGAACAGATGAGGCCGCGGTCGTACGAATTCGTTGGAAGGATGAGAAGAACAAGTCGCTCATCGGCGACAAGCCAGTCATAACGCCGTGTAAGATGGCCGGCCAGGCGAACGCTGGTCTGGCGCTCCGGCGAGCCGAACGAGGCGAGCATCTGTGGCGGCACAGCACCGGGAATCGCAGCAGAGGGAACGATGGCGCCCCCTGCGAGCGTCGATCGCCCCGTAGTGATGAAGAAGGGAGACCGAAGAACTGAAGCGCCCATGGGCGCGCGCTGCGTGCGCCGCCACGGCGTTTCGTATCTCACGGCAAGCCCCGCACTCGTCACCGTGGCCGCTTTTGGTTTCTCACGATGCATCGCGAGCACGGCAGCGACAACGAGTGTGATTGTTAGCGCGACCATGCTCAACATTGCGCGCCGACGCGTGTGCGCTCTCGAGCGCAATGCCGAGACATGACGGTGAAGCCGTGGCGAGGAACCGGGGAGCGCATCGCCGACGGTGTCACGCCGCGCCGACCGTCGCGCGGGTCCGGGTTGCGTGACCTCGGTCGTAGAACGCCGGGCCTGTACCTCCTTTATGCTGGAGGGCGGCCCTTCGGTGACGACCGACCGAGCTACCGGTTCATCGGACGTCGATACAGTCGAACGATCGGTCGCAGCAGGTTCGGCGTCCGGCTGCTCCACGATGCCGGACCTTTCCGTTCCGGCCAAGATCATCAAGCTGCCTGGTGACGCGAGCCGTTCTCCTCCGCCATTACGCGAGTAATCCGGCACGGGCGGCTGCGTAGAGTCATCGTCACCTGGCTGGCTACCTGGCCACGTCGTGGAGAAATCTCCGCGCCCGGGTGTGGTGACGTCGTTTCCGCGCTCGGATCCATCGTCCTCTGCCGCGTTCTGCTCGGCTGCGACGCTTTCCTTGAAAGGTCCGACCGTCTCCTGGGATTTGCCGGGCGGTGGCGTGGGCTCTGGTGGTCCGGGGACTCTGGAGCCACCTAGTGACGCCGGCAGGATTGCGCCATCGGGTTCCTGTTCCGTCGAGTCCGGCGCGGGCGGTTCATGCACCGGCCGTGGATAGTTGGCACCGCGCGTTGTGTCGAACGGCGCTGGGGTGAGGGGGCGCGGGTGGTTGGTCGGCGAAACTTGATTTGTCAGTCGGGCATCACGCCGCCACCGCGGGCCGAGCCCGTCGATGATGATGTCCTCGAGCAAGTTCCAGGCATCCGATGCTGTCTGCGGACGGTCTGCTGGGGCTTTGGCTAGCAGCCTTGCGATCCAGTCCGACAGGGCAGGGCTGACATCCGGGGACACTTCGTGCGCAGGAGGTACGGGGTCGTTCACGTGCCGGAACAGGATTATGGGTGCCGATTCATCTCGAAAGGGCGGATGTCCGACGACCAGCTCGTACGCCATGATGCCTACCGAGTAAATGTCCGTCCATGGCCCCAAGCCCTCGGTCCCTACGGCCTGTTCGGGTGCCATATAGACGGGCGTCCCTACCGTTGTGCCTTCCTTTGTCGCGAATGTGCTCATTCCGGCTGCCACGGTCGCTTTTGCGATTCCGAAGTCCGTGATCTTTACGCGACCTTCGTCAGTAACCAGCAGATTCTCCGGCTTGAGATCACGGTGGATGATTCCGGCCTGCTCAGCATGCGCCAGGCCGGCCAGAACTCCCTCGAGTATCCCGGCGATCTGCGGCAACGCCAGGCGTCCAACGTGTGGTCGAAGGGAGCCTCGCGGCAGGTACTCCATCGCGATGTAAGGCACGCCATGATGCTCGAACTGCTCGAGGACGACGACGATATTTGAATGATTCAGCGACCCCACAAATTGCGCCTCGCGAAGGAAACGGTGGGCGGCCTCCGACGCGGCATTGAAGTTGCAGAGTTGCTTCAGAGCGACGTACCGGGCAGGAGCAGGCTGGCGCGCGAGGTACACAACGGCCATCCCCCCTCGGCCAATCTGCCTGAGGACGTCGTAACGACCGACTTTACTTCCAACAATGCGGGTACCTGAATCGATCAAGGCGTCGGACATCGTCAGTTGCTGTCCTGTGCGGACAGGTCCACCTATCTGGTTGGCGTGATTCCGTCGAGCCCCGGCCCCGGGCAGGGCGGGATGATAGCCCATCGTCCGGAGATTTGGGAAAACATCAGCACGGTCCTCGGATCGACGAGGCATGCGACATAATCGGTCTCATCTGTCCGTTCGCCGACGGTCTTGAGCGTGGTGTCGTCGGCCTCGATGCGGTAAGCCGCCGACGACGAAGCAGAATCGCCCTCAATACGGACCCACCGACCTTCGGTTTCGGGAGCCCGAGGTCCGAGGCTCGCTACGCGCGCGGCACGCGCGATGATCGCCTCGGGTTCGTCCGCCGTGACAACTAGCGCTGCCCGATCTGCGGCGCCTTCGTGTCGGTGCGGCTCCGCAGTGTGGCCGTGGCCGCAGCGGCCGCGGAGCGCGCCGCCGACCTGATGGTTGCTGGCGGCGCCGGTTAGCCGGGCATCTCCGCGCCCCGGCCTAACGCGCTCGCCGGTGGTCGAGCACGGTCAAGGTGCGCATCCGATCGGTCACGTCCGCCGCGAGCTGGGACGCCTCAGCACGACAGCGGCGCGTCTTGACGGTCACCTCGTCGCCCGGCTTTGGGATTGGGTTGGCGTACCACTCGGTGTAGATCGTCTCCCCGACGGGCAGGTAGTCGGCTCGGTCGACCCGTCGCGGCGGACTCACATGGCCGCCGCTCGGCGAACGGGTGGACCACACCGGGCCGTGCGTGCGCGGCGGGCGAGGCGAGGACGCCAGCTTGTTGCGTTCGGCGTACCACGCGTCCGACTGCTCCTTCCAGTTCGCCAGCCGCCGGCGATACTCCGCGCGTTCGGCTCGCCTCGCCGGCTCGAAGCCGGCCCCTGGACGGCCCGCGCCAGGGCCCCCTCCCAAACCTCGACGCCGATGAGGGGTTGGGTAGGGCATCAGCCGGTGTCAGAACGTGCGACGTTCTCTGATTCCGGGGCGGCTAGCTGGCGCTGGCCTCGTTCAGCCAGGCGGGGAGTCTGCCGGGCGGCAGCAGTGTCACCCGCCTGATCGTCCCGCGGAGTCGACGCCTCGCTCCAAGGGCCACCGCTCACTCTGTGCGCGAGGCAGAAACAACTCCAGGAGCTGCCTCGCCTCAGGCCGCGCATCTCCGGCCGGACCGCGTCGACCTCGCCGCGCAGGGTCGCGACGGTGCGCCTCGGACCGTTTGCGGACGGCGCTCACGGCTGGCATGCTCCTCGGAGCCTACTCGACGCACCCTGGGCCGGACCGGCAGCTCGGGAGCCAGCCTCTCCTGACGGCGGCCGCTGAGCGCGGGTTGAAGCGATCGGCTCTCAGAGGTATAAGCAGCATGAGCAATTCACACTCACGCTGCCGCGACCTGCTCGCGGCAGTCCACGAAGCCAGTGGTTGCGTTCACGTGACCGCGTGGCGGGCCGTCGGGCTCGCCCACGGTTACCAGGTGCGCGGACTGGCCGGGTTCTTCGACGGGAGCTCCCCGTCGATGATCTTCGACGGCCCCTGGCGCTGCCTGACCGAAAGCGGACGTCAGCGCATCTAGGGTGTGGCACGGGGGTGGCATCACCCGCCCCCGTGCCCCGCTCCGCGGACGCCGAGGAGCGCGATGATCACCGCACCGAGCCTCGGTCGCTCAGTGCGCCGACGTCGACGCAGACTCGCGCGTCAGCGGGCCACGCCGCTCGCAGGAAATCGAACGCTGGGGACTGAGCCGCTCCTCGTTCGAGTGAGCGCCGGAGGCTTCAAGGTGGGCGCCATTACTTAGCACGCTATTGACATGCTTTTGCACGGTGCTATCGTATGCTTTTACCACTAGTCAGCACGGTGGAATAGACCGGCCTCCCGCCCAAGGAGATGATCAGATGGCCACACCTGAGCAGGACCTAGCGAGAGCGTTGGAAGCCCTAGCCCCAGCTCTCGCGCCGGCAGTCGCAAAGTGGCTCGCCCCCTATGTCGCCTCAGAAATCGGCGGCACCGCCGGCCCGCCAACCGCGCGCCAGCACCTGACGGCGGACTACGACGAAGCCACGTGTGAGGAGTACGTGAAGGAAATCGGGACTCACGTCCTCGAGCGCGCCGAGGACTTCGTCGCGAACCTTGCACAGCCCGACGGGGTGAACTCGCTCGCCGTTGCGCGCCTGCTCGAGGTCGACTCGCCGAGGCAGATTGCGGCGCTCCTGACGAACTCTCTAAAGCGGCGAGCCAAGGCGCTGGGGCTGCCGTACCCATGGCAGGAATTCGAGATCGACGGCCGGACGGTGTGGCGCGACCGAGACGGCATCGCCTCTCGCCTCTACCCGGCGATCCTCGACGAGCTGGAGCGGCGGCTCCCGCACCCGGCCGACACCACCGGCGGCCCCAGATCAGTCGAAGACCGCAAGCGATTGGCCGCAGCCGAACCCCACACGACCGACCATGCCGACCTGCCGAAAGGATCTTGATGCCGCACACTGAGGAACTTCGCGCCTTTGTCGATCTCATTGAGCGCTACCGGCTCCCGGATATGTCGTTCCGCGACAACCGCCACGAGCCGCTGCCCGTCCACCCCGACAGCCCCTCGGGGTCCCGGTATCTGCTGCTCGCAGCCGCAATCGACGCCCAAACCAATTCCGACCACATAAGACCCTTCCTGGCGCGATTGGACCGGCGTGCCAGACGCGAGGGCCTGGCTCGCGGCCTGTTCGATCTCACCGCCGAACACGCGAAACTGATCGAGAGCGTGGTCGTCGCCGACCGCTGTCTCAGGAGCTGGTCGTGGCGGGGCTATGTGCCGCGTATCCTCAGCGAAGCCAACGCTTCGTTGATGACGTGGCCGGTGGCGACTTCGACACCTGGGCAGGATCGTTCACAAACGTCGCGCCGCTGGTGGACACCTTGGCAACGACGATCCATCGTCAGGGCATCACCCCACGGGCCGACACACGCAAGAAGATGTGGATGCTGATGCGCTGGCTGGTGCGTCCCGCGCCCGACCTTCATCGTTGGAAGAAGCTGAGTCCAGCCGAACTGATGGTCCCCGTCGACAGCAACGTCACCAAGCTAGCGATCAGGGCGAGAATCATTCCGCCCCTTACGGAAAAGGAGGCCCCCGCGTGGAGACACGTCGTGGCGATCACCGACTACGCAAGAGCGCTCTACCCGACCGACCCGGCAAAGATTGACTACTCGTTCTTTATCTGGGGGCGAGGAGCCCGGTCGGACTACCGTGGACCCGACACATGCCATCGCGTCTTGCGGAGGGCCGGTACTCCATGTCCGCTCAATGGCACCGTTCTGAGCTGCGGCGAGCGATGTCCCGGAAACGCGGTGGGCTGAGACCACGGTGAGCACGACGGCGCACGCGTCAGGCATCCCAAGCCAAGTCGCTGACCTATGCACGTTCGCGCTCGCGACCGTCACCAGTACTGTACGTACAGCGCATACGTACAGTACTGTTGCCTCCAGCGCAGTCGCGGACCGTCCGTTACCCTTTATGCGCTGCGCAGCGTACTGTTTGGGCGCCACGCCTCGCTTACTGCGTCCAGCACACATCTCGTATAGCCGTGCGACATGGATGCGTCCCGTGGCTGATGCAGGGCCGCTATGTCGGCCTCTAGACACGACTGCCAGGCGCGCTCACGAGCGAGTGGTGGTCGAAGCGATGCACGACACCCTCAAAGACAAGGGCGACCCCTCCGTGCTCGATCCGCGATCCGCCAGCGGGTTCCGACGAGCAGCAGGAAGCTGCATCGTGCCGCAACGAATGACACTCCGTTGCAGTTATTGCCACTCAATTCCTGAATGCTTCGGCGGCGCCGTTATCACAATCTCGGTCAACGGCAGTTTGGTGCTTGACGATGTTGATCGTGGCGGATAACCTGAGCCTTCGGACGATTCCCGATGACGGCTCTCGCGACACTCGACGCTTCGTGCACACCTGAAGAGCTTGACACGCGGGATTGGCGACGTGCATCATGTCCCTCAGCCGATCCGTCGGCCTCCCCGGTAGGTCGGTCTGCGGCCATGATCTCTTTGCCAGCAACGACGTCGGCAAAGCTCGCTGACGGACGTCAGGCAGGGTGGGACGTCCACTGTGCATGTGGCCGAGGGTCCGGGGCTCGCCGGCAATCATGAGCGACCTGTGCGCGACACCCAGGTCCGTTCCGACGCGTGACGCTCAGTCTGCGCACGCCATGAGGGCTCGCTACCTGCGGACGCGGGTCGGCAGGCGCTACCGCACGCGGCGCGGCCGTCGCTTCCGGATGTTCAAGCCGTGGCTCGAGAGGCAGCGGCAGACGGGCTCCGAATTCGGCGTTGCCCCGCGTATTCACGCGACACGAGTCGTGCGAGCGCGGAGCATTGCTCGTGGGCGGCGGCCGCGCCGTCGAGTTCCGCGCACCCACCGCCGAAGTCGTCGCGGCAGTTCCGGTCACAGTCAGGCTGGCGACGCCGGCGACTCCCGCGCCCCCGATAGAGCCAGGCCGCAGTCGTTATTGACCGAGCGCCGCCCGGTGCTCGCGCGGCTGCGGCTGGAGGGCCACGCGGGGACGGCGAAGGATCGTTGTGCGGTCACGCTCCGGAACGGCGCGGTCGACCGGACAATCCGCCCGCCGCTGCTACGGCGAAGAACTTCCGCCTTTGGCGGCCGCGGCGGTGCAGGAGCGTCGCACCGGGGTGGAAAGCGGGCACGCGGAGGCGGACCGTGACGTCAGGGCCGTATCTCCGCGTCGAGGATGTGATGGTGCTGTTCGGTTGGAGCAAGCGGACCGTCCACGAGAAGGCCCGCCTCGGCCTGATTCCCCATCGGCGTCTCTCAGGTACTCGCCGCTTGCAGTTCATCAA
Organism: uncultured Solirubrobacterales bacterium; assembly: GCA_963818675.1. Taxonomy (GTDB): domain Bacteria; phylum Actinomycetota; class Thermoleophilia; order Solirubrobacterales; family Solirubrobacteraceae; genus Palsa-465. The sequence continues at coordinate 1,626,458 of CAWFTE010000002.1, read as the reverse complement.
GACTGAACTCCAGCAATGGATGGCGGACGGCGTTCCGCTTGAGCGCGTCGAGCTGTCCGGCGGCGGCCGGATCGTCCGGCCCGCGGGCTCATCGCGCGAAACGCCGCACGACCCGAGCTTGCCATGAGTTCAGCGACTGCACGACCGCTATCGGCGCTAAAGGGGGCAGCATGACGTGGCGTCGGCCCCCGCCGCCGCAGGATCCGGTCCTCCGGCTTCATCCGTATGAGGCTGGGGCTGTCCTACAGCGATCGGTGGTCGCCACGCGTCGGATGGTTCGACGAGGCGAGCTCACTGACGTCGGGGTCACCTTCCGCCTTGCATTGGATCCTGACGAGGTCGTACGTGTCGCGGAGGACATGGTCGCTCGTGGCGAGCTCAGTCCGCTCGCTCCTTTTCTTGCCCGGCAGCTCTCGGCTGGCAGGTTGATCGTGCCGCGTCCTGCGTCTGCCTCCGCGCCTCCAGCATCGCTCCTGGCTCTCTTGGGTGACTTTTGTGCAATGCAACCAACCCATCGGCGATCCGGGAGGAATCTGCGTGCATGAGATGACGTGAGTACGAAGGTCGAGACCAACCCCTGGAACTAGCGCGCCGGATGCGCGGTAATCGACGTGGACAGCCCTATTCGGTCGGAAGCGACGTGGAGTGTGAGGACATGACAAGACCCTTGAGACTTATCAGCGCGCGTGACGCGGACGACCTTGAGGCGGCGACTCGGGTAGTGCTTTCGCGCATAATCGCGCGCGGGCAGGCCGCACGGCCGATGACCGCGTACGTCTGCAGGGCGCTGGCCTATTACGCAGACGCACGATCGGCCCGACGGACCGCTGAGAGCTCTATCCCGGTGCCAGCAGGACCGTGGCCGACGAGCACGGTCGCGCTTCGAGCGCTCGGCGTAACGCAGCGGACTTTGGCTGAGGAGCTCCAGAGGCGCGACGACGCCGTCGGTCCCGTGGCGAGCCTCGATGACGAAGTCCTCGCCAGCTTCGTCCCGTATAGGTTGTGGCCTGTCCTCGAGGCGTTGATCTGCGATGGACCCGCTAGCGCGAAGATGGGGGCTGAGCGCGCGCTGCGCCAGTACTCAAGGAAGCGAGTACCTGCGACGAAGCGACGTTCGGCGGGAACGATGTCCGCGTCGACGGTCGCACTGATGCACACGACGTTCACGCGCATGTTCCGGCTGGTAACCGAGTTCGCCCTGACGCGCCCGGACAGTCGCGTGTTCGCGCTCTGGACCGCCGCGCCAAGTATCCAGCAGCCGGCCCTGCCACGCACCTGCCTAAACAACGACGGCCCTCCGCTTGAGGCCATCCGCTTGGCCTGGCAGGACCTAGAGCGAAGGATCGCCTTCAAGCTCGGAATCGAACCGGGCGATGACGAGCTGGCGGCCATGGAGGCGATGCCTGACACCCGACTGGTCCACTCCTTCCTGTTCCGAGACTTGCGCGCACGGGTCGCTTTGTACTTACTGGTCGGCGTCGGCGGGCGGATCGAGGCACTCGCGTCCCTGTGCATCGGCGATTACCTGCGCGATTACCGGGGTCGTGCGCCGGATTACCTTGTCGGGCCGGCTTTGGTGCTGCGGCCGGGCAAAACGGTCCACGCGGATACGGCGCGCGTGAAGATGATCCCGCCTGAGGCCGGGCTAGTTATCGACGTATACCTCAGATACCTGGAGCGGGTTTCAGACATCCTCTGCCGGTGGAAGCAGGGGGGTTGGCAGACGCCGCCACTGCGCTCCGACAACACTCCGCTGCTCGTGGCAGGACGCCAGAACTGGAGGCCGTGGGGCGCTGAGGGCATCCGCCTGCTCGTGTCCGGCAAGACGCCGGCCCCTAGCGGAAGGGGCGGGATGGTCCCCTTGATTGAGCGGCGCAGCGGGTACAACCCAGACCTACCGGTCGGGATGAGGCGCTATGTGGGCTACCACCCGCATGGTTATCGTCACGCCGCCTCGATCCAGGCTGAGCGCGCTGGCGCGGAATGGAACGACCGGCACCCAGCAACAGGCGGACAGACGCAATATTCGCCAGGCGCATATGCCGCGGCGCTCCTCGATCAGGAGATGCCCGAGCATCGCCTTCGAGCGCTCTATGGCGACCGTAACACCGAGGCCACGCGCGAGTTACTCGCGGCCCGAGCGGTGTACGGGATTTGGAGGTTGCTCGCCACCGATGACGGCGCCCGCAAGGACATCGACCGGGAGCGGTACCGCGAGTGCCGCGATCTCAGTAAGGCGCTGGAGCTCGAACAGCGTCGGCTCAACCAACGGTTCGACGAGGTCGGACGGGCCGCCAGGCGCAACAGGATCAACCCCGGCGTCGCCGCGATCGAGCTGCTTGAGCTGCAAAAGCAAATCCGGGAAGTGGCCGAGCACAAGAACCAATGCGAGCGCGAGCTTCACGTCCTGCGTTACGACCGGAAGACCTGGATCCCGGTCCCCGACGATGTCATACATGTTGAGCCGTTCGACCTTGACCAAGACGACGAGAGTCAGGGCCGCACCGAAATCGTGACTGAACGCGTGCGCGGCTGGTTCACGCCTGGTGAGCTTGCGCACGTGGCCGGGTGCCGACCGTCGACCGTCTCGAGATGGCTTCAGGGGCAGCACCTCCCGAGCCGCCCTGAGCGCCGGCCGTGGGAAGCGGACGACATCCCGGTCGATGCCTCGCTCGGAGTCAGGTTCAGGCGGATTCCGGTGGAGCGGATAAAGCCATCGTTCTGGGCGACGCGCGTCATGCGCGAAGCTAGAGAGCAAATTCTGTCGAAATGGCCAACGGCCCAAGGATGGCGTAACAGCGATGGCTCGCCTGGACCTCGCTGTCTGGCTACCTTGAAGCTTCGTTAGACCACGGCGGGATCCGCCCAGCATTTGTGTCAGCTCGGCCGCCGAGCTGGACGGAGCGGCAGCTCGGGCGTGTCGCGCCGACGCTAATTCTTGCTGACGCGCGTCAACTCCAATGGTCGAGAATGTGGACGTCGCGGTGGTATGTGTACTCGGTCGGTTTACCCTATGTGTAAGAGAGGGTCGTGCACAATAGATCCCTCGAGAAGCACATGGGTAGGTGACGCCGAGCGAGGCTGGCTGTACTCCACCAACCTATCGCACCGTTGACGCTCGAGGAGCTGATCGTCGTGGTGACACAGCCCCAAACAGCTTGGCCCCGGCGAGCGTAGTACCCCGTTGTGCGGGGCCCGACCGCAGCGCACAGCCTTAGCGTGAGTTGGCGACTCGAGCCTGAATCGGGCTGACCGACAACCGGTTCCTGGCGCGTCGTCGGTGCCCGTTCGGAAGGACGTGGACTAACCAGTACGGCCAAGCGAACGCGCGCCATGGTTACGAGGGTCACTGGTACAACCGCGGTCGGTGCAGGCATGGTCGCCTCGTCCGGCTTTGCCGCGATCACTACGCACATGAGCCGTTCTGTCGAGCGAACGCCTCGGCTTCCAGTCGCGTAGTTACCACGCAGCAGTTCAACACCTAGGAGGAATAGTGTCTGGTTTGAAGCCGGTCGTACATCACGACGACCGCGATGCTTTCTGGCCGCTGACGGCACGACGTCTAAGGCGCAGCTCGGAGTACCACGTGACATGGCTCCTGCTCGCGCTCCCGATCTCGCCCACCGCATACGCGCGCGCGCTCAGGGACGCCTGGGATGCTGAGCGTACCCCGCAGGCGCTCGCGCTGTGGGCTTGGGGCCACCGCAATGTGACCGCCGCAATGGCAGTCCGGACGCGGGGTCTGGCGAGCGCCATTAGGGTAAGCCACGGACGCCTATTTCGGTTGATTGGCGCGGCTGGTCAGGGCTCCCCCGGTGCTGTCGTTATCTTCGTAGCCGGGCAAGGGATTCGCTTCTACGAAGTCGAACGCCGATGGGGCTTGGGAGACTCGTCGGTTGGGGGTCGCACCAACGCACGGCGCGAACCCGCGGATTAGAGCCACGCGCCTCCGGAGACCGACACGGCCCGCGCCCCAACCCGGCTTCCGCGAGTCTGGTGGACCCACCACTCACATCGACCTTCTGCCGCGCGAGCGGCCCCCTCGCGCCACCGTGGGCGTCCGAGCGGCATCGCGGTCCTGCGAGGTCGACTCGCCGCGGATGCTCGCCTCATCCCAGGCGGCGACGCGGCCGGGGCGCTCAACAACGAGCTGCACCCGAAGACGGCGGCGGGGCATCCCAGCGATTTGTAGACCGAGGTGGGCGCAGACCTTGAGTGGCCGCCGCGGACAACCGGAGGCGTGCAGCACGCCTGGTGGCGGCTAGCTCACTCGGTCGCGCCGAAGCTGTCGTTCTCGTAGCCGACCATGTGCCACGCCGACCCGTCCGAGGCGACCTGGACGTGGTAGGTGCCCGAACCGCCGCCCGCGAATGCGACTGTGCAGGTCGACCACCCGCCGGACGGGCTGGCGCAGCTGACCGAGTTGGCGATGCCTTCCTTGCCGCTCTGGTTCAGCTGGGTCTTGACGCTCGAAGACAGTGTGGCCGGGTCGTTGAACGTCGTCCCCGCGCTGCTCGACGTCGTCGAGCCGCCACCGCACGCGGCGAGCGTCAGCGTCGCCAGCAGCGCGCGCACCACGACTCCTGCCCTCACACGCCGTACCTGTCTGTGCCGCTCGCCCGGCCGGGGCGTGCACGTACGGCTGGCCGGCCACGTCCTCACGTCGCAGGCCACCGCCACTACGCGAGGCACCCCCTGCGACGCGGGATGGACCGGGCGAAAGGGCTTCGTCCAGGCGCGTGTCTGGGAACAGGCTCCTGCGCGCGCGGCGGAAAGCCGGAGTTTGCTGAAGGAAAGTATGCGCGCGAGGCGCCTGTCCGGGTGCGATCGCTTCTCGCCGATGTTCATGACGTGGTCTCCTTCCGCGGTCTTTGAGAACACCTCATCGGGCTGTCCCTCTTCGATCTGCCCCGTTTACGCCATATATATGTGGTAGACCGCCATGGGCGGGGCTGGCACGGTCGCCGCCGTGCCCGTCGCCAAGAGCCCCGACCATCTGGCGCTGGGTAGAGCGATCCGCGACCTGCGAGAGCAGCAGGGTCTGTCTCAAGAGGAACTTGGGTTCCGTGCGGGCCTGCATCGCAACTACGTCGGCGGGTGCGAGCGCGGCGAGATCAACCTCTCGTTCGGCGTGCTGCTACGGATCGCTCGAGGGCTTGGCGTGAGCTTTCTCGAGCTCGCGCAGTGCTACGACCAGCGCCGGCGGTAACGACGAGCCATTCGGATACCAGGCTTCTGCGCCGCCGCCTCTGGCCTGGCGCCCAGATATCCGCGGGCATGGCGGCTTGGCGCGACTCGAACGACTGGCGGGGCATCCTTCGGTAGGCAGGCCAAGCCGTCCGGAGCGCCGCTCAGAATGTGCGTGGAGGAATATCGTGCCGCTTCCTGTCGCCACCGCGCCCGCCACGTCGCCGCGCCGCCGCCGGCGACCGCCGAGCTGGGTGTCGAAGAGCGACGTGGTCAGCTACCTGCGCTGCCCATATGCGTTCTGGCAGATCGACTCCGGCGCGCTCGCACCCGAACTGGCGATCGACCCACTGGGAGAGCGGCTAATCGAGGAAGGCGTTGCCTTCGAGCGGTCTGTCACCACCGAAGCCGAACCGCTGCCACCCGACCTCGATCTCACCGACGTGCTCGCCGGCGACGCGCGGATCTACGGATTGCCGCGCCTTGAGAACCGCGAGCTGCGACTGCGCGGCATCCCCGACGCGGTCGACGCGGCCGCTGGTGCGCTGATCCCGGTGGAGATCAAGTCTCACCGTGACGTGCGGCGCACCGACGAGCTGGAGCTCGCGTTCTACTGGCGGCTGCTTGACCCCTACCGCAGCATGGATCCTGGCGAGCCGCGAGGTCGGATGATCCTGCGCCGCGACGGGACGGCGTTCGAGGTAGAGGTTCGCGTGACGCCTGAGCGGTTCGCCGAGCTTGACGCCGTGATCGGCCAAGTCCGCGACGCCCGACGTCACGGCGTGCGGCCGCGAGTCTGCGGCTGCACCGTCTGCTCGGGGCCTCTGCGGGAGCACATCGCCAAGCAGACGTGGGCTGGCCGCGACCTGACGCTGCTCTGGGGGATCGCGCGCCCGACCGCTATGCACCTGGAGGCTCTCGGCATCAGAGACTTTGACGCGCTGGACCAGCACGATCCCGCGCAAGTCGCGGCGAGCCTGTGCGCACGACGCGTTAGCGTCTCGGCAGAACAGGTCAAGAGCTGGACTCAGCATGCGCGCAGCTACCGCGAGGGTCGCGCGGTCATGTTCGGCCCGCCGCCTCCGGTCGACGGCTCATTCATCGCCCTGGATCTGGAGTACGCCATGTCGGTGTGGCTGACCGCGGTGCTGATCTGCGACGGGGACACGCATGAGCACAACTACTTCTGGGCCGACACCGCCCGCGAGGAACGCGAGGCGCTGATGGCGCTCGAGGCGATTTGCGCTACCTATCCGGGGCTCCCGATTGTGACCTGGGCCGGATGCAGCGCCGACCTGCCGCAGCTCCGCTACGCCGCCCAACGCCACCACCTTGAGCACGTCTACAGCGAGGTCACCGCCCGGCATGTCGATCTCTACCAGCATGCGAGGGGCACCATGCGCCTCCCCCACCCCAAGCTCTCCCTGAAGGCGGTCGCGGACTACTTCGGCGTCCCGAAGATCAGCGAGATCTCCGATGGCCTGGAGGCGCAGTTTCTCTACGCCGAATACCGCTCCTGCCGCGAACGCGACGAACGCGCCCGTCTGCAGGCCGACCTGGTCGCCTACAACCGCGATGACCTGGAGGCCACCGCAGCGATGGTCCGGACCATGCGCGACGGCCCAGATCGCTGGCCCGCCGCACAAGGCAACTGCTGGCAGGAGTATCGCGCCCGCCCCTCGATGCCACCGCCTCGGCTGCGACCGCGCAGCAGACTCCGCGTCCGCAGGCTTCTGGATCCGCAAGACCGTCGCCCCCGCCACCCAGGACAGGAGCCGACGCCAAGCTCCCCGGCCGAGCCGCTCAACCTGCCCTGGTGACAGCGTTGAGCGCGCGGTGCCATGTCGCCCGGGAACGATCGCGCAGGTCACGGCCGCGACCGGCCCGTGTTCCAGTTTCAATGAACCTTGGCTGAAGCGGTCCGCTGGACCGGCGGCCAGCTAAGCCGCGTGCGCGCCGGCGACCTCGAGACGATCTTTGACGATGGCGGCCACTCGAGCTGCGGCGTCGTCAGGGGGTTCGTGTTCCCACACAATCAGCGGTAGCCAGCCCGCAGTCACAAGCTGCGTCTGTGTCTCTGCATCGCGGGAGCGGTTCGCGGCGATTTTGTCCGCCCACCACTTCGTGTTCGATTTGGTGGCACGTGAGTGCACCGGACAGCCGTGCCAGAAGCAGCCGTGCACGAACACCGCAACCTTCGCGGCCGGAAACACGACGTCCGCTCGGCGCCGCAAGCCAGCAACAGGGGCTTGGTCTATGCGATAGCGCAAGCCGAGCTTCCGCACCGCGCGTCGGACCTCGACCTCGGGCTTGGTGTTGGTCTTGGGCTGCTTGCGCATGCGCCGTCGGGTCTTGGCGTCGACGGCCGGTGGGGCCGGAAGTTGGGCAGCTGGACGGATCGGATCTGGGCCCGGATGAAGCTCGGCGGCCTCCTCACCGAGGATCGCTTTGGCGATACCCGCGACCAGGGCGTGGGCCAAGAGCGGAGGGACAGCGTTGCCAACCTGGCGACACTTGGATGCCGTCGCGCCCTCGAAGGCGTACGAGTCACGGAACGTCTGCAGTCGCGCCGCCTCGCGCACGCTCAGCGACCGATTCTCGTAAGGATGTGTGAAACAGCCCGTCGTGACGTTGTTGAATTGCGTCGTGATCGTGTAGGCGGGGAGGTCCGGCGCCAGGCGAGCGAGGAGGTTCGTGCTGTCGGTTCGTCGCATCCCGCGGTAGCGGTCGGGCAGCAGATGGGGTGGGATGTCACGCCAGGTGCCGCCTGGCGGGACGTGTTCGATCAAAGCGAGGTGGTCAGCCGGGATCGGGATTAGGTCGTGATCCGTGGGGACGGTCCGTAGCCCATCGCGCATCTGACGGGCAAACGCGGTGACCCGTCGCAGATCGACCGTGCCGGCCGTGCCGTTGGAAAGGATGAGCGGCGGCAGATCGCCGATCGCTTCCCAGGTCCGAAGCTGTCGGGAGAGACCGCGCTTCTTGCGGCGCCGTTCCCAGAGGTCGCGAGTATCTCGACGCCAGCCGCCAAGATGTGTCTCGGGCGGAAATTGGAACGGGTCGTCACCGAGCAGCCCGACGATGAATAGACGGCGACGGCGCTGCGGGACGCCATAATCCGCCGCGAGCAGAATCTCGCGCGAGACGTGGTAGCCGAGGCGGCGGAACTCTTCGAGGATGGTCGCCCCGAATTCCCCCTGCTTCCAGTAGACAAGCCCTGGCACGTTCTCAAGGAGAAACGCCTTGGGCTTGAGCGTCCGGGTGATGTCGAGCATCTGGCGCCACAGGTCATTGCGCGGATCGCCCTTGCGGACCCAACCGTTCTTGCGGCCGTGCGTGCTGAAGCTCTGGCAGCTTGGGCCGCCGACGATTACGTCCACTGGCCCGTCAGCGAGCTCGGCGATCTCGTCAGGAGTCCTCGTGGTGATCGAGCGGCACTCGACGGTGACGTCTGGGTGGTTTCGCGCGTAGGTCGCACACGAGTCCTTGTCTTTGTCGAGGGCGTACGCCACCTCGTAGCCAGCGGCCGTCAGGCCAGCCGTGAGCCCGCCCGCTCCGCAAAACAGGTCAATCGCCCGAAGGGGCCGATTCAGGGCAGGGGATCTCGCGCGCACTCGCGTGCGAATCTATCGAAGCCGCCCGACGTCACCTTAGCCGCCGGGTCGGCGGGTGTCTCCTAGAGCGCCAGCTTTGCACCTCCCACGGCCGACGGCGTTGATGCAGCGACGCCGATCCAGGAAATTGTGGCGTCGGCTGCGATGACGCGTACTCCGCGATGCCTAAGGGTGAGCCCGAACCGGGCGGCGAACCACTCCAATTGGGCGAGCCAGGCGGCGTCGGGGTGCGCATGAGCCACTGCGACCGTCGCCGTCCAGCCGAGGCGCGTGGCCTGCGCGACCGCGGCGAGATATGTCCGCAGCCGTCGCAGCGAGTCAGGCTTGGTCGGGCCTTCCGAGTCCTTGGCGTCGCCCACAAAGAGCCGTAGATCAAGCAGGTCGCAGCGCGCCACGTCGGGACGCAACCAATCGCCCAAGCGGAGATGCTCTCTGTGGCCGGTCAATACTGCGAGGGCATCGAGGTCGACCCGGAGGCGTTCGTGCGTGGGGCCAGGCGCGGTCATCGTGACTCCAGCGCTTTCCGGGCGCGCAGTAGCTCATCGAGGAGGACCCGCCGGCTGGGAGGTTCATCCATTGGATCGCCGAGCAGGTCGCCCTGGGCGCGAGCCTTGTCGCGTACCCGCTGGAACTCGGCCTCTTCGATCGTGTCGCGGCACATCAGCAGGAGATACTCACACGGCCGGGCCTGGCCTCGCCGGTGGATGCGATCGAGGCTCTGCATCCAATGGGCTGCCTGGTTGGAGATCGACTCGTAGACCGCGGTGGAGGCTCGGTGCAACGTGATCCCGGCACCAGCCGCCGCGGGATTGCCGAGAAAGACTCTGGTCTCGTCGTCCTCTTGAAACGCGCGCACCGCCTCGCGACGGGCAGCTACGTCAGTGACTGACCCATCGACTCGGACCAAGCCGCGATGGGCATACCTCGCGGCGATCGCGTCGACGCTGTCACGGAAGAACGACCACACGACGACCTTGTCGCCGCGCGACAGGATCGAGCCGATGATGCCGTCGAGCGCCAGGAGCTTCGCGGGCGTCTCGGTGTAGTGGTCGATTAACGAGCTGGGGTTTGAGCAGATGCGCAGCAGGGCGGCTCGCCGCTCGAGGAACGAGAGGATGTGACGGCGGTACTCCTGCTCGTCTGTCGCCTGCAGGTCGATAATCAGGTCGTTGAGCGCGCCTTCATACGCGCGACCCTGGATCGGTTCAAGATCGACCAGGACCTCTTGGAAGTGCCGACCGGGTAGGTCTGGAAGGACCTGGTCCTTGAGGTTCCGCGTGAAGATCCCGCGCGCGCTGGTCGCTTCCCGAATCGCCTCGCGGTCGGCGTGGGCGTCCCCCGACGGGCGGTAGCCGGCGAACGTGTAGCCGTAGTCGACCAGGTCGAACTGCGAGATCAGATCCTCAGGCCGATTCGGCGCCGGCGTCCCGCACAGGACGAAGCATCGCGCGCACCATTCCCGAATCCGCCGGAGCGCCCCGGTGCGTTGGGCGTCGGGATTCTTGACGTTGTACGACTCATCGACCACGAGCACGACCCGTCGCCGCTGGGCGAGGAGCACAAGGTCGTCTTCGTGGCGAAGCGCGGTTTCGTACCCGGACACGATGACGTCCGCACCGGAGTGCATCGCGTCGATCCGGTCGCGCCGCCCACCGTCGAGCAGCGCGACCGAGTACAGATCCCCGGTGAACCGTGCGAACTCGCGCTGCCACTCGCCCACCATCGACTTCGGCGCGGCGAGCAGCAGCGTGTCGGTCTCGCCGCGCTCGACCAGCACGTCGAACGCGCCGATCGTGGTGACGGTCTTGCCGGTTCCCTGCTCATCGAAGACGCAGGCACCCCACCCATCGGGCAGCGTCATCACCGCGACGTTGACGACTTGGTGGTCATCGAGTGGTACCCGGAACGACCAGTCGCCAAGGTGCGCGCTGGCGGTACCGACGTCCCCGCCGAGGACTGTCTGAGCGCGGGCGACAACGTCTTCGGCGCGGGACCGGATCGCCTGACGATTGCGGGCGGCGCGATCGGCGGCGCGATCCCACTCAAGCGACAGCTCTGGCTGATCGAGGAGTCGGTCAGCCTCGGCTAGGGGGAGACGCACGCCCTGCCCGACGCGCCGTGTCCGTACCGCGGGGACGAGCTCCCGGAGGAGCTGGAGCACTTCGTCCCGCTCACTTGGTTCAGGGATCACGTCAAGCGAGTCCGAATCGGCGATACGTACCCGGGCCGGGATCACGCGCGCTCCACCAGCTCGCCCATGACACCCAGTGCGCCCTCGATACTGCCGATCGAGCCTCGCAGCACCCGAAGCAGCTCGCGCAGCAACGCCGGATCGACCTTCGACCAGTCGTCGGGAGACGCCTGGCCGAAGCGGTCGACGGCGGTCTGCAGGAATTCGTCAAATCCCGCCTTGGCCCGCACGATCCGCTTGCGTCGGGCGTTCACGTCATCGATCGCATCTTTGACGAGCCCGAGCGCGTCGGCCCGACGATCATCCTCGTCGCCGTCGTCGGACTGTCGGATCTTGTGCGCCTTGAGCACGAGCTGCCAGGCGTCCGGGTCCGGGACCACCTTGTGCAGCGCGCGGACCTGAGCGCCGCTGTCGAGGACGTCGTACATCAGGTCGTAGGTGATGGCCCTGACGCTCTCGTCGGCCTCGATGTGCGTGCGCAGCTTCTCGTGGCCACGCCCCGCATCGATCTCGTAGAACCACTGGAAGATCTCGTTGGTGCGGTGCCGCACCTTGCCGGCGTCCTGGCCCTCGGCGGTGTGGAAGTCCTGGAAGTCCTCAGCCCAGCGGACCATGTTCACGTAGCGCGTGACTTCCTGCATGGTGATCGCGAACTGCTTCGCGACCTCGCGTCGGATCTCGCCTCGGCCGGTCCTGGACAGGCGTTCGCCCTTGCGCTCGCACAGGTCGTCGTACATGGTGGTGACGCGCCGCGCCTTGACGTACTCGGGCCACGGCTCCTTGAGGTCGGGCTCGAAGTTGAGCGCGACCACCACCGCCTCGACCTGATCCGGCGTCGCCTTGGGATCCAGCTTCCAGACGCGCACCCAGCGCGCGCGCTCCCGCTCCTCGGATCCGAAGTCCCGATCTTCCAGCACCAGCATCGACGCAGCCCAGCGCCGGTTCCCGTCGAGGATGACGCCTTCGTCCGTGACGATGATCGGGCGCTCGACGCCCTTGCGCGCGATGCTGCGCGCAAGTGGCCGAAGATTGAACGGGTCGCGCTTTCCGGACCCGGGCAGTTGGATCTGCCCGGTGACGAGCTTGTACAGCTCGTCGCTGTCGGGAGCCCGGCCGCCGTTGAGCTCGGAGAACTCCTCGGTATGCAGGACGCTCCGCGGGTTCTCATCCCACAAACGCAGGACCTCGATGTCGACGAATCCCTCCGTCATGTTCACCGGTACGCCGTTGAAGCTCTGGATCGGGCGGACCTCTTGCGGCGCCGCGCCGTGCCGTTCAACCAGCGTGATCGCGCGCGGCGCCATCATCTGGTTGACCTCCTGACGGACTTGGCGAACCAGGCGCTTGTGGGCCGCTTCATCTAGCGGACCGGCCTCGTACTCACGGACGGCGGTCAGGATGCGCTCGTAGAAGCGCTCCGCGCGAGCCCGCTGCATTGGCGGGACGTCGGTGGCGTCGAGGGCTGTCGCGAGATCCTCGTCGTGGTCGCGCACCAGCACTGCCGCGCGCGCGAGCACTTCTCGCACGGCCTCGCGCAGATCGGTCTTTCCATCAAGTGTGTTCGGCACGGCTACTCCTGATCGGGTTGTGGGTGGGTTCCTCAGACAGGAACTCGCGCTCGAGGCGGGCGAGGCCGCGGGACTTCCAGCTGCGGACCGAATCCGGCGAGAGGTCGCGGCCGAGGATCTCGCTTGCCGCCTGCGTCAGCTCCTCGGTGTCGAGCGGTTCGCCGTAGTAGACGGCGTCGAGCACGGCGAGCGTGACCGCGCGGATGTTGGCGTTGTCCCACCCCGTCACGTGCTTGCGGATGCGCTGAAACTCCAGCTCGCCGAGTACGGCGGCTTCGACGTCGTCGTCGGTCTCGTCGTACAGCGACCGGGCGGGCTCGGCGAACCGCCGCCCGCGCTTGGCCTCGTCGACCATCGCGTTTAGCGCCGCCCGGTAGAGGTACGACCCGACCTTCTCGGGGGCGGGTGGGTCCGCGAGCGCCAGGATCTTCGCGACCGCCGAGCACACCGCGTCGTCTGCGTAGCTGGCGACCGCCGGCAGTTGGCCCTCCAGGTGCTTGGCGACGCGCTCGAGCTCGCCCGACTTGACCATGTCGATCAGACGGGCGCAAAGGGCCGAGGATGGCACCGTCACTCCTTTGTGGTCGTACGGTGCGGGCTTGGTCACGCCTTAATGACTGCCGACGAGGCCGATCTGAAACACCCACAGCGCTTACACGGCCAGCGTATACTGTACGTAACATGCAACACGAAAGAGCATAATGTCGAGGCTGCCAGGCCATGCCACCCGCGACGGTCAGCGGTGGTACGCAGAAGTGGCACGCGCGCAGCGTGAGGTCGAGGACGCACAGCGCCGGCGGGATCAGGTCGTGCGCCAAGCGCTTGATCACGGGCTCGGCGTCCGCGGCACTGCCAAGGCGATGAAGATCGACAAGGCAACCGTAAGCCGCCGCTATGGCCGCCGAGGCTGGTGATGGCGTCCCTGCACGCACGTCATAGCCGCCGGTGTTCGCACGCAGGCGCCTGGACGACGGTGCCGGCGCGCGGGCCGATCGAAGGGTGCACCTGCAAGCCGTCCTTCTACGTGATCTCCCGCGACGAGAACGGGAAGCTTGTGCGCGAACCCGTCGGTCGTAACAAGCAGAACGCGGAGCGGGCGCGCAACAAGATCGTCGTTGCGATCGACGAGGGCAGCTACGTCGCGCAGAAGGAGATCGGCTTCAGCGACTGGGGGGCGCAATGGCTCGCGGCCCTCGAACGGAAGGGCACGACCGTGAACGGCTACCGCTCGACGATCGCGTACGCGACCGAGGTCTTCGGCGCGAAGCCGGTACGCCGCCTCGGAGCCTCAGACATCGCGCAGTTCAATCAGCACCTCAGCGAGATCCGGGTGCGGCGCCCCGACGGTAACGGCGACCACAGGACGAAACCGCTGTCGGCCTCGACGCGCGCGAAGCACCTCCGCGTTCTCGGCGCCTGCCTCAACTCCGCGATCAGGCACAGGTACGCTGCCTCGAACCCGGTCAAGGAGCTGCCGCCAGCAGAGAAGCCGCGAGCCCAGCGCAAAGAGAGCGCGTACTTAACGGACGATGAGCTGCCACGACTGTTCGCTGAGGTCACGTCGGGCGTGTTCCACACCCTGTTCCTGGTGGCCCTCAAGACCGGGATGAGACAAGGCGAGCTGATCGCCCTTCGCTGGCGGGACCTCGACCTCACGGCCGCTGTGGCACGCGTTCGGCGGACCTGCACGGACGGCATCGTTCAGGAGCCCAAGAACCACGAGCGGCGCGACGTCGACCTCACCCCGGAGGTCGTGCAGCTGCTCGGTCGATGGTGGGGGGAGCTTGGCTCACTCGCCGACGATTGTCTCGTGTTCCCCGGCGATGGTCGTGACGGCTACCTCGTGAACGGGACCATCCTCAAGCGGGAGCTCTACCCCGCGATGGCGCGCGCGGGCGTCCCGCGGAATGGGCCGACTGGCGAGGTCCGGACCTTCCACAGCTTCCGGCACACGTTCGCCCGGATCGCGCTCGAGCACGGTGCCGAGCTGACTTGGCTGTCCCGTCACCTAGGCCACTCATCCACCGCGGTCACTGACAGGGTGTACGGCCACTGGAGCCGCGCCGCACGCAAGCGTGCGATGGCGCGACTCGCCGATGCGTTCACGGTCTAAGGGCGCGAGCGAGCAGACCTCGCGGCCGGGCGATCACACGCTCGGAGTTTCGTCGACGGCTGACTCCTCAACCGGGCCGGTCAGGTCGCGCATCAGCTGAGCGTGAGCACGATTCGCCGCTTGTTGAGACTCGTCGGCGACCGCAACGTCGAGCGCCGAAGCGATGCTCAGTAGCCGACGAGTCTGCTCCTCATATCGCAGCCTCAGCGGCTCGCGGGAGTTACGCCGAGGCCGATGTATAAGGCCAGCCGAGATCAAGGGCTTGACGACGTGCGACATCGCCCCAGCATTGACCTCCGTCGACGGGCTTAACCCAGCCTCGACGAACGCCCGGGCGAGCTCGATCTGCTTCGTCGGGCCATTCGCTGCGAGGTACTGGATGACCCACAACCGCGAGGGATTGCCGAGCGCTTCGAAGACCTTTTCCATCCGGGACTAAGTCTATAAGTTGCAAAGATTAAAGCTTATGGCATCCACGAATGTTCCAATTCAGCGGCGTCGCGGGAAGGCAGCCCCGCCAAATCCCTATAGTTTACGGCGGGTAGAGGACGTTTTCCCGGTCTTCTACGACGAGCGGTGCGCATCGGGTGCGCCGCTCGTTGCCCTCCAGTCGATGCCTAACCGCCTCCATCGCTGGTGTGCGCGACCTCGTCGCTCGCTCTGGCGAGAGCGCGGCTGTTCGTGGTTCGCCCCGGCCAGCACGGAAAGGACGAACGGATGACTCCGACGAAAACAGAACGAAACGACTTGGTCGCCGTGCTGCGCCGGTGCGGAGCAATCATGATCGGAGACTTCAAGCTGAAAAGCGGCCAGCACTCCAACTACTTCGTCAACTTCGGGAAGATCCCCGACGGCGAGGGGCTCAACGAACTCGGACGCTGTTACGCCGAGGCGATCCGTAAGGACTTCGGTCACGACTCGTTCGACCTCATCTTCGGACCGGCCTACAAAGGGATCCCAATCGCCGTGGCCACCGTGATGGCTCTCACAGCGGTCAAGATCAACAAGGAGTACGCCTTCGACCGCAAGATCGAGAAGACCTACGGCGAAAAGGGTTCGTTCGTCGGTGCCGAGCTTGAGGGCAAACGCGTGCTGATCATCGACGACGTCATCACCACCGCTGCGACGAAGATCGAAACCATCGAGACCCTTCGGTCAGTGGATGGCGTCGAGGTCGTCGGCGTCGTCGTCGGGGTAGACCGCAGCGACCCCGGAGTGGTCGACAGCTTTCAGCGCACGACGGACGTGCCGCTCAGGGCTCTGTGCACGATCGACGACATCGACGCTCACCTGCGCGACACGCGGCGGATCGCGGCGTAGACCGGATACGAGGCTGTACCCCTGCCGTAGTCTTGCGGCGGATATGAGCGAGCCGGCATCGGCGCCCCTCCTCGAAGCTCTCGCAGCTGGCGGCGTGGACGCAGTACCTCCCGATCGGTTCCCGGATGCGGGCGCCGAGGGCTACGCGCTCGCAGACGCCACCGGCGACGCGAGATATCGCGTCGTAGCACGGCTCCTGTTCGAGCTGCTTGCATGGTGGGAGGAGCTGCAAGGCGTGCCGGACACCATCGCACGCGACATCTCGCGGGCCATCACGACACACCTACCCGCCGTCTTGAGCGCCGCCACGCCTGCCGAGGGCTTGGCCGCTGCGAGCGCACTCGCGGAAGACGTTTACGCGCTAATGACCCCGGTCGAAGATTGGATCGCTCGCGGTCTCGTCAAGCGTTTCGACCCGAGCGACCCAAACCCTGGCAGCTAACGGCCCGGCTGTGAGCCTGGACGAACTCCGGTCAAGACTCGAGGACGGGCTCCATCAGGAGAACCTGCGCAGGCTGTTGCTCCTGATCAACGAGCTGACGCAGGCGACGCAGGAGCCCCTAGCGCTCTACGTCCTCGCGAGCGTTATCGGCGACCTCGAAGCCAAGCGCAGAGATCAGCCACTGGATACCTCTCAAGCGGAAGCAGCCGAGGGCGAACTCATGCCCGCCCTGCGTCAGGTCGTGTTCTGCCTGCAGCGATCTGCGCCGCTCGATGACCTGCACAAGTCGTTGAACCGTCTGATCTCGCGGTACGTCGAACTCGACCGGGCTGGCGCCCTCGGATGACGTCGATGCGCGATTGCTCGGTAACTGTTCGCGCAAGCGTTCGCGCAGCTACAAGGCGACGTGGAGCAAGAATGCAAAAACCCCGCGTTTGCGGGGCTATCCCTATGGGCCGTGGAGGACTCGAACCTCCAACCTTGGGATTAAGAGTCCCCTGCTCTACCAGTTGAGCTAACGGCCCTCTGGCGTCGATGTTATCCGCCCCGCCGGGAGGGCGGTGCTCAGCACTGGGCGGCGAGCTGCTGGGCGGTGGAGGGGGAGCTTCTGGCCTGCTGGAAGGTCGTCTTGAGCGAGATCTGCTGGGCCTTGGGGAGGAGGGTCAGGGCCTTGCCGGAGGCGAGGTCGCCGATGCGCTTGTTGCCCGACGCGTAGGAGGTGATGGCCAGGCACTCGAAGCCGTTGGCGCCGTCGGGAGTGCTGAGAGTCACCTGGCTCCAGGCCTTGGCGGCGCCGCCGTAGTTGCTGAGCTTCGCGTACGCGCGGGCGGCGGTGACCGCGAGCGCGGGGTCGGGACTCTTGGTCAGCGACAGGTAGCGCTCCCAGGCCTGCACCGCGCCTTGGAGCTCCTTGGTGCCGGCGGCGGTGAAGGTGCCGGTGCTGGTCGTCTCCTGGCCGGCGCTGATCCAGCGGGCCTGGAGGAGGTTGCCCCACCCGGATGGGTCGTTGGGATTGGCCTTGATCTGGGCCAAGGCGCTCTTCTCTTGCTGGCTGATGACCTGCTTCTGGTTTGACCCGCCGCCGTTGAACGCGTTCAGGAGCCCGCCACCGCCGGTGCCGGTGCCGACGCCGAACAGGATGAGGCCCCCCGCCATGAGGACTGCGAGGCCCAGATAGATGCCTTGGACGGCACGCCGGCGGCCGCGGCTGCGAAGGTCGAACAACATGGCTAGGTCAGATCGAGGCTAGCTGACTTACGTGAGATCGAGGCTATCGCCCATCTGCGCGAGCTCGGCCTCGGTGCGGGCCGCGGCGCGGCGATCGGCGATCTTGAGCATCACGATACTGGCCAGATACAGGAGCACGAGGGGCAGCGCCTCGAGGGCGGTCGTGACGGGATCGGGGGCGGGCAGGGCCGCGGCGATGATCGCGATGATCACCATCGCGTAGCGCCAGTGGCGCGTCAGCGTGCGCGAGTTGATGATGCCCATGCGCTGAAGCCCGAGCAGGCCGAGGGGCAGCTGGAAGGCGAGGCCGATGGCCAACATGGTGAAGATCTGGAACGTGTAGTAGGTCTTGGCCTGCACCAGGATCTCGAAGTTCCCACTGTTGTAGCCCTGGAGGAAGTGGACAGCCGGGGGCAGCACGACCAGGTACGTGAATACCACGCCGGCGATGAACAGCAGCGGCGCCACCACCATCAGCGGCACGGCCACGCGCCGCTCCTCAGGGTCGAGGGCGGGAATGACGAACGCGTAGCCCTGGTAGATGAGCAGGGGCAACGTGAACAGCAGGGCGAAGTAGGCGCACACCGCCAGGGTGGTCACGAACGGCTCCCCCACGCCGATGGTGATCGGCTTCTCCTGCTGTGAGAAGCTCGAGGGCAGCCCCCGGATCGCGCGGTTGGCTCCCCGCTCGATCTGCGCCGCCGCGTGACGGCCCTGCGCGGACAGCCCGGGAGAGACGGCCAGTGCGCTCGCCCCCTGCGCGATCTCGCTCAGCCCCTGGCGCAGCTGCACCGACTGGTTCGGCACCGCCGCCAGACCGTGCTGCCCGACCGCGCTCGAGGAGTGCGGCAGGGCACGGTTTAGCACCCTGAGCAGCGGCTGGTTCTGCCAGAAGCAGATACCGAACGCGACAGCCAGCGCGATGGCGCAGATAATGAGGCGCGAGCGGAGCTCGTCGAGATGCTCGACGATGCTCAAGCGATCTTCGTGGCCGATCGGCCGTAGGGCCGGCGCCATCGACGGCCAACCCCCTCCGGCCGCTAGGCGCGGCGGTCGGGCGCGCTGAGATCAACCGCCTCGCGCTCGGGCGCGGTAGCGGCGGGCACCGGCTGAGCCGCCGTCGCGCTCGACTGCGTGAGCTCCGGCCGCTCCTCAGCGTCGGGATCCTTGGACTTGCCCGTGATCCCGTCCTTGAACTCGCGCATGCCGTGACCGAGTTGGCGCCCGAGCAGCGGCAGGCGCTTGGGCCCGAAGATCAGGAGGACGATCACCAGGAAGATGATCAGGTCGGTGATGGGGCTCTTGTAGAACATCTTCTGAGGCCTCCAGGTGGGACCTGGAAGGTTAGCGATAGCCGCTCGTCTAGTCAGGTGCAAACAAGCTCAAGGTGGCTTTGGACTCCGCCGATTACCGGAGCACCAACCACCCAGCACCACTGCGATGAGCGAGAACCGAAACCAACACTCAGTACGCCGGATCGTTCTGCCGAGCGGACGGACGATCGAGGTCGTCCGGTTCCACGAGGTGGAGGAGGCTCCGCGGCGCTCCCTGCACATCTGCCCCGAGTGCAGCTCCGAGCTGGTCCAGCCGATCGCCTGGGCGGAGGCCACCGAAGGCCGCTGGGAGCTCCTGCTCTCCTGCCCCAACTGCTGGTGGGAGACCGAGGGCGTGTTCGACGAGGAGCAGGTCCTGGCGCTCGAGGAGTGCCTTGACGAGGGTCTCGCCGAGATGCTGCGCGACCTGCAGCGGCTGACCCAGGCCAACATGGCCGATCAGCTCGAGCGCTTCGCCGCCGCGCTGCGGGCCGACCTGATCCTGCCCGAGGACTTCTAAGCCCGAGCGCCCGGCTCGCGGGCGGTCGGTCAGGCATCGCGGACGGTCAGGCGAGAGCGGTCGATCACGCGTAGCGGTCGATCACGCGTAGCGGTCGATCACGCGTAGCGGTCGACCACGCCGTCGGCGACCAGCTCGAGCGCTGAGCGCTGCCGGTCGGGCAGCGCCGGCAGCGTCGCCTTGGCCTCGGCCACCAGCTCCAGCGCGTGCGCCCTCGCCACCCCCAGGGCGCCGGTCACGCCAATCCGGTCGGCTACCTCGGCGGCGTCGCCGGAGGTCCTGACCTCGCGGAGGTCGAGGGCGGCCAGATCGGGATCGCGGACCCGGGCCACGATCAGCGGCAGCGTGACGGTTCCGTCGAGCAGGTCGGCTCCCCGCGGCTTGCCGGTGCGCTCGGGGGGCCCGGAGACGTCGAGCACGTCGTCGAGGATCTGGAAGGCCAGGCCGATCCGCTCTCCGAACGCCCCCAGGAGCCGGCCGTCGCCGGTCGCCTCGAGCGCCCCCAGCTCGCAGGCCGCTCGGAACAGG
Organism: uncultured Solirubrobacterales bacterium; assembly: GCA_963818675.1. GTDB lineage: Bacteria > Actinomycetota > Thermoleophilia > Solirubrobacterales > Solirubrobacteraceae > Palsa-465. Next base: position 1,606,435 of record CAWFTE010000002.1, on the reverse strand, counting down.
ACCGCGGTCTTGAGCCGGCAGCGCTCTAAATATCGCTCCACGGTCAGCTCGGCGTTCCACGCGTCGGCGCGCTGGATCAGCTCGCCCAATGCGAGCTCGGAGCTGGCGCGAGCCAGCGCCCGGACGGCGGCGATCGAGCCACCGTCCGCCAGCTCGGCGAAGGCGCGCGAGAACAGCAGGTCGCCCGTGGCGGTGGCCACCCCTCGGCCGCCGGCGGCCACGACCGTGGGCCGCCCACGACGCAGCGACGCTCCGTCGAGCACGTCGTCGTGGACGAGAGTCGCCCCGTGGATCAGCTCGACGGCAACGGCGGCGCGCGTCAGGCCGGCCGTCTCCGGGGGAGGGGCGCCGGCGGCGAGGCACACCAGCAACGGGCGCAGCCGCTTGCCGCCGGCGGCGATCGTGTCCCCGGCGTAGCGGGCCAGCAGCGCGCCATGGCCGCCGGCCAACTCGGTCATCCGCCGCTCGACCCGGCCCATGATCCGGATGATTTCCTCGCCGCCGGCATCGACCACGGCCCGGACCGCCGCAGCGCTCACTGCCCCACCGTCCCCGCGTGGAGGGCGATGATCCCACCGGCGGTCAGGACCCAGCGGATGTCGCGCAGGCCACAGCCCCACATGGTCTCGGCGAGCGCCCGGGGGTCGGGGAAACGCCTTACCGAGCTCGGCAGGTAGCTGTAGGCCTGGGCGTCGCCGGCCAACCTCCCCAGGGCGGGCACGACACGATCAAACCACACCTCGAAGAAGGACGACAACGGAGGCCGGGTCGGCGTGGTGATTTCCAGCACCACGACACGCCCGCCCGGCCGCACCACGCGCGCCATCTCCCGCAGGCCCATTTCCAGATCGGAGAAGTTCCGCGCCCCGAAACCGACCGTGGCGGCGTCGAACTCATCGTCCCCGTAGGGCAGCGCCAGCGCGTTGGCTACGTCGAACCGGACCCGGGCGCCGGGTATCCGCTCGGCCGCCTTCTCCCGGGCCAGCGTGAGCATCCGCTCGGAGAAGTCCGCGCCCACCACCTCGCCCCCCGGAGCCACCGCCGACGCGAGCTCGAGCGCCAGGTCGCCGGTGCCGCAGGCCACGTCCAGAGCGCGGTCCCCGGGCGCGAGGCGGGCCAGCGCAGCGGCCCGACGGCGCCACTGGTGGTGAAGCCCGGCCGTCATCACCGAGTTCATCCGGTCGTACAGGCCGGCGATGCGGTCGAACATGGCCCGGACCTGGGCCTCTTCGAGTACGCCGGGAGGCCCTCCCGATCCGGCGCCGGCAGCCGGGCCTGAGCGTCCCGTCACGAGGCCAGGGCTACTGCAGCAGGGACAGGAAGCCGACCAGCTGCTGGAACTTCTGCGGCGAGTTCTGCTCCAAGGTCCGGAACGATGGCATCGGCGGCGTCGGGTTGATCAGTGTCGAGGCGATCGCCTGCGACGGAACGAGCGAGCCGATATGCGTCAGTACCGGCCCGGGTCCATTGTTGCCGTTGCTGCCAATCACGTGGCAGGCGAGGCAGCCCGACTGCCCGACGACCTGCTCGCCGGCCATGAACGTGGTCCGCTCGGCGGCGGTCAGGCTGGCCGGCGGCGGCATATCGACGGAGTTCGGGGAGCCGGTGTTGGCGCCGGAGTACGTGAGATAGGCCATCGCCACGATGGTGGCGATGCCCGCTGCCAGCGCGATCGGCCGGCGCTCGATCCGCCGCTCCGGGCTTCGGTCGTAGAACGGCAGCAGGAACAGCAGGATCATGCAGATCGTCGGCACCCCGATGGTGGCCATGGGGGTGAACTTCGGGACGTTCTTCATGACCCGGAGGACCTCGAACAGGAAGAAGAAGTACCAGTCCGGGCGCGGCACGTAGGTGGTGGTCGCGGGGTTGGCCTTGGGCGCGATCTCCGCGCCGAACAGCAGCGACAGGAAGATGATCACGAGCATCACGACCACGGCCATGATCGAGTCCTTGGCCACGGCGTAGGGGAAGAACGGCTTCCCCTGGTTCTTCAGGATCGAGTACTCGCGGAGGTAGGCCTCTTTCTGCGCCTGGTTCACGACGGCCTCAGACTTCCGACTCGAACTCGAGCTCGGGGTTGCGCTCGGCCTTGAGCCAGGGCGGAGCGGTGATGCCGAGCTTGGAGACCAGGTACAGGTGCGCGCCGATAAGGGCGCCGATCGCGCCAGGAACGATCAGCATGTGGATGGCGTAGAAGCGCGAGAGGGTGGTGGCGCCGAATTCCGGGCCTGCGCGCAGGAAGTCAGACAGGAAGGGCCCGATGAACGGGCCGGTGCCGTTGATGTTCACGCCGACGATCGTGGCCCAGTAGGCGCGCTGGTCGAACGGGAGCAGGTAGCCCGTGAAGCCCATGACCAGGGTGAGGATCAGGAGCACCACGCCGATCACCCAGGTCAGCTCGCGCGGGTACTTGTAGGCGCCGTAGAAGAACACGCGCCCCATGTGCAGGAAGATCAGGATGATCATCACCGACGCGCCCCACTTGTGCATGCCGCGCACGAACTGGCCGAGGAACGCCTGGTCGGTGATGTAGCGGATCGAGTCGTACGCGCCGCCGTTGGCGTCCGGCCGGTAGTACATGGCCAGGAACACGCCGGTCACCGCCTGAGAGAGGAAGGCGAACATCGTGGCCGAGCCGAGCGTGTAGGCCCAGTTGATCCCCTTGGGGACCTTGCGGAACAGCATCCAGCGAACGCCCGGCGAGAGCGAGGTGCGCTCGTCGATCCAGTCGACGACGGTCAAGCCCGCCTCGAGCGGCGGGAACGCGCCAACGTCGGACGGCTCCCCGGGGCGCTTGGGCTTGGGATGAAGGATCTTGGGGATTGGCGGGGCGGGAAGGCGGGGCATTGCAGCTACCGGTCCTAGGGGCGACTGGCGGTGTCGAAGCGGGCGGGATACAGGTACTGGCCGATGCCGTCGAGCGGCTCGCCGGGATCGCGCGGAGAGAAGCGGCGCAGGTGCGAGTTGACCGAGTAGCGCGGCCCGATCTGCACGTAGTTGCCGACCACACGGGTGTAGAAGCGGTCGAGCGGGCGGACGGGCGGACCACCGGCGACCATGCCGCGGAAGTCGTACACGCCGCCGTGGCACGGGCAGATGAAGCGCTCGGCAGCGGCCACGAACCGCACCGGGCATCCCAGGTGCATGCAGCGCGAGGACAGCGCGATGAACTGGTTGTACTGGTCCTCGGGCTCGGTGTCGATCGACGAATTGCGCTTGCGCACGTAGGCGGTGGAGTCGCCGGCCTCGCCGATCCCCTGGACGATCTGGATGGTCCGGGTCTGGTAGGTGTCCTCGGTGAAGTCGCTGGTCAGACCGATCGTCTGCCAGTTGAACGGCTCGCGGCTGAAGATCGGACCGAGCGCGAAAGCGAGCGTCGGCAGCGTGAACGCCGCCGCTGCGATGCCGCCCGCGCCGTTGGTGACCAGGTTCATGAAGCGCCGGCGGGTGACGGTCTCACCCTCGAACGCGCCGGGAAGCTGGCGATCGACGGTGTACTTGGATTTGGGCGGTGTGCGACGGTTGATGGGCAAGTGCGCCTCGCAGGGGATGCGCCGGACTGAGCGCGTCCGACAGGGTACCCCCTCCCGCGTCAGGAGGTGGTGCTGCCGACAGCCCCTCGAGCTGCGTGTGCAGCCGCCCGCAGGGCCTCCGCGGCACGCGGATCCGCGGCCCGCGCGAGCGACTTGGCGGCCGCGTGTTCGGCGCTGGCGCCCCACCCGATGGCCACCGCGCCGGCCTCCCACACGGCGGCCGCGAGCTCGGTGTCCCCGGCCGCGTGGGCCTGGGAGACGATCGAGATCACGTCAGCCAGCTCGGCGATGGCCTCGATATCCCCGAGCGCGGCCAGCCGGGTCAATCCGAGCGCGTAGAGCTGGTCGCCCAGGAGCAGGCCGAGGTCGGGGTCCTCGGGGCGGACGACCAGCGGCTCGCGGTAGTGGAGGCGAGCGCCTTCGAGAATCATCTCGAGCAGGAGCTCGTATTCGTGCTCGCGGCCGGCGGCCCGGGGTCCGGAGGCCGCGATCTGGGCCGGACCGGCGCGATCCAGGTCCGCCGGGCTGAGGCGATCCAGATCCGCCGGGCCGGAGCGATCCAGGTCCGCCGGGCCGGAGCGATCCAGGTCCGCCGGGCTGGCGACCTCGCCGCGGTGCCCCGGGTCCCGAACGGCGCGGGCGATCGTTCCGCCCTCGGCGCTCAGCGCCCGCCGGAGCTCGAGTGCCCCCTCGCGCGCCGTCCTCACCGCGCCGCCACCTCCGCGAACGCCTCGCGGGCCGCCTCGATCGTGTGATCGACGTCCTCGCGCTCATGGGCGAGCGATGGGAACCAGGCCTCGAACTGAGAGGCCGGCGGGTACACACCGCGCTCGAGGAGCGCCCGGCACCACGCCCCGTAGGCGTCCAGGTCGCACGCCGCCGCCTCGGCGTACCGCGTCACGGGACGGTCGCTGAAGAAGGGCGTGAGCAGCCCGGGAACCGATTGCACCTGGAGCGACACGCCGGCCTCACGCGCGGCTTCCGACAAGCCCGTGGCGAGCGCGTGCGTGGTCCCTTCCAGCCGTGCATAAGCCCGGTGATCGAGGTGGGCCAGCGTCGCCCGCGCCGCCGCCACCGCCAGCGGATTTCCCGACAGGGTGCCCGCCTGGTAGACGTCGCCGGCCGGTGCCACACGCTCCATCAGGGCTCGCGGACCGCCGTAGGCCGCCGCCGGCAAGCCGCCGCCGACCACCTTCCCGAGAATCGTAAGGTCTGGCAACACGTGATAGTGCTCCTGGGCCCCGCCCCGAGAGACCCGGAACCCGCTGATCACCTCGTCGAACACGAGCAGTGCGCCGGTGCGGTCGGCGCACTCGCGCAGCAGCTCGAGAAAGCCGGGCGCCGGGGGTACCACGCCCATATTGGCCGGCACCGGCTCGGCCAGGATGGCCGCCAGGTCGTGGCGCTCGCACGCCTCGCGGACCGCCTCGAAGTCGTTCCAGGGCACGATCACGGTGGCGGCGGCCGCGGCGGTCGGGACCCCCGGGCTGGCCGGGATGCCCTGCGTGGCCAGCCCCGACCCCGCCTGCGCCAGCAGGCCGTCGACATGCCCGTGATAAGCCCCGGCGAACTTCAGGACGAGCTCGCGGCCGGTGAGGGCCCGCGCCAGCCGGATCACGCTCATCGTCGACTCAGTGCCCGAGGAGGTCATCCGGACCATTTCGACCGACGGGATCCGGCCGGCCACCTCCGCGGCCAGCGCCACCTCGCCCTCGGTCGGCGCGCCGAACGTGGTGCCGTTGCGCGCCGCTTCAATCACCGCCTCGACCACCGCGGGGTGGGCGTGGCCCAGGATCAGAGGGCCCCACGAGCTGACCCAATCCACGTACTGGCGCCCATCGACGTCGGTGATCAGCGGCCCGCTCCCGGAGGCAATGAACACCGGGCTTTCTCGGCCGATCGCGCGCATCGCCCTCACAGGGGAGTTCACGCCGCCCGGGAGCAGCGACAGGGCCCGGTGGTAGAGCTCAACCGAGCGGGAGCTCACACGCCCGCGTGCTTGCGTTCCCAGTTCCGATAGTCCTCGGTGAAGTAGAGCAGCCGGATCTTCTTGAACTCGGTGGAGGAGTACAGGGTGGCGCGGTCCTCGATGCCGGTGTCCTGCGCGATCGAGGTGAGGATCGCGTCGCACTCCTCCTTGGAGCGGCCGTGGGCCATGGTGAAGATCGAGTACGGCCAGTCCTCGTAGGTCGGTCGCTGATAGCAGTGCGAGATGCCACGGAACGCGGCCATCCGCGGGCCGAGCTCGGCGATCCGCTCGTCGGGGACCTTCCACACCCCCATGCCGTTGGCGCTGAAGCCGGCGCGGCGGTGAAAGAGGATCGCCGCCACGCGGCGCAGCAGCCTGCGCTCCTGCATCTCCGTCAGATGGCGTAGAAGCTCCGCCTGCGGGATCCCCAACTCGCTCGCCGCGGGGGCGTAGGGCTCGGGTTGCACCGGCATGTCGCCCTGGAGCGCCCGGATCACCGCGATGTCGAACTCGTCGTAGGGCTGGGGCGCGGTCTCAGCCGGCTCGACGGCCTCGGCGGCTTTGGCGAGATCTCCGGTGCTCCCCTCCATCTCCAGGTCCATCCGGATCTTGAACAGCTTCAAGGTGGGGAGCTGACGGATCGATTCGGCACCCGCGACCCGGGCCAGCACGTCGAGCGTCCCCTCCAGGCCGAGCGGCGACCCCGGCTCGGTCGCGATCGTGAACCAGATGTTGAACTCGTGGTTGCGCAGGTAGTTGTGGCTGACGCCCGGGTGCTCGTTGATTACCTGAGCGGCCCGCCACGGATTCTCGGGGTCGACCTTGGCCGCCACGAGCATCGAGGAGTAACCGAGCGCGCGGGTGTCGAAGATCGGGGTGACCTGGCGGATGATCCGCTGCTCGAGCAGGTACCGGACCCGCTGCATGGCCTCGTCCTCGGTCATCCCGGCCTCGGCGGCCACGCTCTGGTACGGCCGGTCTGCGATCGGGAAGCGGCCCTGCATGAGGTTGAGCAGGCGCTTGTCGAGGTCGTCGAGGGGGATCGCGGCGCCGTCCTTGCGCTCGCGCAGCTTCGGGCCGTGACGGGCAGACTGGCTCACTGAAGCCATCGCGCGGCCTCCTTTGCGTGGTAGGTGATGACGATGTCCGCGCCGGCGCGCCGGATGCCGGTCAGCGCCTCGAGCACGGCTGCGCGCTCGTCCAGGTACCCGGCGGCGGCAGCGGCCTTGAGCATCGCGTACTCGCCGCTCACGTTGTACGCGGCCAGCGGCATCGCTGTCTCGTCCTTGATCCGCCGGATCAGGTCCAGGTAGGGCAGCGCCGGCTTGACCATCACGATGTCGGCGCCCTCCTGCATGTCGAGCCGCGCCTCGCGGACCGCCTCGGCGCCGTTGGCCGGGTCCATCTGGTAGCTGCGCCGGTCGCCGAACGCGGGGGCCGAGTCGGCGGCCTCGCGGAACGGGCCGTAGAAGGCGGAGGCGAACTTGGCCGAGTAGGCGAGGATCGGGGTGTCGGTGTGGCCGTCGTCGTCCAGCGCAGCTCGGATGAACCCGACCCGGCCGTCCATCATGTCGCTCGGGGCGATCACGTCCGCGCCGGCCCGGGCCTGTGCGCACGCCGTGCGCGCGAGCAGCTCGAGCGTGGCGTCGTTGTCGATTGTGCCGTCGGTGCGGACGACCCCGCAGTGGCCGTGGCTGGTGTACTCGCACAGGCACAGGTCGGCGATCACGATCAGCTCGGGGTGGGCGTCCTTGATCGCGCGCGTGGCGAGCTGGACGATGCCTTCGTCGTCCCACGCGCCGGAGCCCTCCTCGTCCTTGCTGGCCGGGAGCCCGAACAGCAGCACCGCGGGGATGCCCAGCGCCGCCGCCTCGCCGGCTTCGAGTACCGCGTGGGCGATCGACAGCCGATCGATCCCGGGCATCGCGGCGATCGGCTCACGTCGGTCGATCCCGTGGGCCACGAACATCGGGTAGACGAAGTCCGCCGCCTCCAGGCGGGTCTCGCGGACCAGCCCGCGCAGGGCGTGGGTGGCGCGCAGCCGGCGCAGGCGGGTCTGAGGGAAGGGCATGGCTCGGCTGAGGATACCCGCGGATGCCCGGCGGCTGGGGCGCCTTCGCGACCCCGGGCGATCATCAGCCCGCGGCCCCGGGTGCGATCCGGGGTTCGGCCCGGGGTACGGCCCGGGGTAGGGCCCGGGCGGCCCGGCTCAGACCAGGTTCCATCGCTCGATCCGCCAGGATCGGACCAAGCCGGCCTGCACGTACGGATCGGCGTCGACGAACTCCTCGATCTGATCGCTGTCCAGGCCCCGGAACACGAGCGCACCGCCGTTCGGAGGGTTGCCCAGCGCGCCGGCCATCACGATCCGTCCCGCGTCTTTGCCCGCGCGGATCCGCTTCAGGTGATCTTCGCGATAAGGGCCCCGCCGCTCGGCGATGTCCTCGACGTACTCATACAGAAGAAGATGGTGAGAATCCGGGTCCGGCACGCGATCCAGCCTACCGGGACGCGATACGCTGCATTCCAACATGGCGAACCTCGAGAAGCGCGGCAGCTACACCCCCCGGCAGGTGCGCGAGCGGCGGGCCTACCGGCTGGTGCTCGCGGGCGGGACGGCCACCACGGTGGGCGTGGTTGGCGTCGTGCTGGCCGCGATCGGGGTGATCGGCGCCACGCTCCCGTTGCTCGCGTTCATCGTCGCGGCGATCTGCGTGGTCGCGTTCCGGGCAACGGTCAGCAGCAGGTAACCGCGCCCGCGCCTCGCGCGCTAAGCGAACCGCCAGCCGGATCCGGACCGCCGGCCGGATCGATACGCGGCGACTAAGCGAACCGCCGCATCGCCACGCGCGCCAGCGCCGCGAACGCCAGGGCCAGCACCACCAGGTGAATTAGCGGCCAGCCGATCCCCGGGGAGGCGCCGCTGAACGCGTTTCCGGCCGCCTGGAGCGCGGCCTTGAACGGGAACAGGAACGCCACCACCGACAGCGCCGAGGACAGCGTGCCCGACACCGCGCTCGACGGCACGAGCGCCACGAACGCGATCGGCAGCGAGACGAGCAGCGCCATCAGCGAGGCCACGCTGACCTCGCGGGCCACCGCCCCGATCACCACCCCCAGCGCCGCGAACGCCGCGCCGCCGAACACAAGCGCCACCAGCCACAACGGGAACCGGCCCCACTCCAGATGCACGAACAGGGATACGAACGCGGCCATCACCAGGGTCACCGCGCCGGCGCACGCGGCCGACAGGACGACCTTCTCGCCCAGCAGCCCACTGGGCGAGACGAGCCCGCGGACCAGGCGCGAGTAGGCGTTCTCGGAGCGCTCGATCGCGAGCATGCCGGCGGCCAGCAGCAGGGTCAGGAACATCAGCGAGACCACGATCGCGATCGCCACGGCGTAGCTCGCGGTGGGTGTCGTCTTCCCGGCCAGCTCGGTCGTCTGCACGGTCAGGGGCGTGCCGATCGAGCCGAGCACAGGGCTGGCGAACCCGAGGCCCTCGCTGGCCAGGCTCGCGAACGACAGCACCTGTCCGAGCGCCGGGCGCAGCGGCGATGAGCGCGGAAGCGAGGCGATCGTCCCGCTCAGGATCTTGCTCGTGTTGCGCAGGCCGAGCAGGGGCACGTTGGCGCCCAGGATCTGGATCGTCCCCCCGTTCAGCACCAGCTGCAGGTCGGAGATGGCGACGTGCAGCACCTGCTTGGACACCGCCTGCTCGACCTGGCTGACCCGCTCGCTGATCGCCTGGTCCACGAACTGCCGCTCGACCGGGTTGCGCGAGTTCAGCACCACCTGCACCGTCGGGTTGCCGACGCCCTGCTGGACCAGGTTCTGGATCTCGGAGACGATGTCCGGCGGGATGATCAGCGCCGCCTGGGCCTCGCCGCTGCGCACCAGCGCGACCGCCTGATCGGGCGAGCCGACCCTGATCGGGGTGATCGACCGAAACAGCTGGTTGGCGTACTTGGAGATGTTGATCTGCTGCGAGCCGAAGCCGATCTTGCCCTTGCCGGGCGCCACGCCGCTGTAGAACGCGACCTTCGGCTTGCTGGGCGGGCTCGACAGCGCGAACCCGATCATCAGCGCGATCGCGATCGGATAGACGATCAGCAGCACGACAAGCAGCGGCGAGCGCTTGAGGATCTGGAGGTCCTTGATCAGCAGCCAGCGCACTCAGTGCCCGCGGTCGTGCAGGAAGCGCACGAACGCCGCCTCGAAATCGCGCGAGTCCCCGCCCACCGCGCGCTCGAGCTCGGCCGGCGTTCCGGTGAACAGCAGCTCCCCGTCGACCAGCACGAGCAGCCGCTCGGCGTAGCGCTCGGCCTCGCCGACGTTGTGCGTCGAGAAGAACACCGTCGTCCCGCGGTGGGCCAGCGAGCCGATGAACTCCCACAGCCGCTCGCGCTGGCGCGGGTCGAGCGACGCGGAGGGCTCGTCCAACAGCAGGGCGGCGGGCTCGGCCAGCAGCCCGATGGCGATGTTCACCCGCTGCTGATTGCCCCCCGACAGCCGGCCCACCTCCTCATCGGCCCGGTCCTCGAGGCCGGTCTGCGTGAGCATGCGGGCCACCGCCGCCTCGGGCTCGGCGAGCTTCTCCAGACGCGCGAACAGGCGCAGGTTCTCGGCCACCGACAGCTTCGAGTACAGGGCCGGCTGCTGGGGCACCCAGCCGATCTCCCGCGAGGGTCGCGTGACCTCGCCGGCCGTCGGCTTCAGCACGCCGGCCAGGATCGAGAGCAGCGTGGTCTTGCCGGCGCCGTTGGGCCCGATCAGCGCCACCAGCTCGCCCGGTCCGAGCTCGAACGAGATGTCCTCGAGCGCGCGCCGAGCGCCGAAGCGCTTGCTCAGCGAGTGCGTGGCCAGCGTGGCCACGGCATCGCCCGTCCGGGCGGCGGTCGTCACGCCGACGGAGGCTAGTACAGCCGTCTGTTGCGGCCGCGCTAAGGCTAGGCGAACAGCTTGTGCCGGGACGCCCAGCGGGACACGGCGCCCGAACCACCCAGCGCCCCGCCGATCACGGCCGGCCCAGCTGCGATCAGGAGCACCGCGAGCCCGACCTCCCACAGCACCCGGGTGCCGAGGGCGAAGCCGAGCACCACGAGCACGATGCCCGGAATCGAGAGCACCGCTCCGGCGGCCATCCAGAAGCCTCCGGCCCGGCCGAGCCGGCGGCCTTGACGTTCAAGTTGAGGATCTCTGATTGCCATGTTCCCTCGCCTACCCGCCGCGCACCCGGCTATGCACCGGCTGTCGGGGCGATGACCGGGGGCCGCCGGATGGCCCCTCACCGCGGCCTCTGCCCTACCGAGGCGCCCCGGCCGGTGACTCGAGCGATGCTCCGCAGGCGTGGCAGAACGCGTCGTCGGGCCCGGCCGCGGTCCCGCAATCCGGGCACCGCGCGGGGTGTAGTTGCAGCACGTCGAGGCGGGGCGAGGCGGTGCCCCAGGACTCGAGCACGAGGTGACGGCGCAGGTAGAGGACCGTCGCGCGGATGACCGTAGCGATCGGCAGCGCGAGCAGCGCGCCCGGGATCCCGCGGAGCTGGTAGCCGAGCAGGAGGGCCAGGATGATCAGGATCGGGTTGATGCGCAGCGAGATCCGGAACACCTGCGGGGCGACGAAATGGCCCTCGAGCTGCTGGAGGGCCACGAACAGCAGGACCACCCACAGCGCGCTGATCGGGTCGCTGAATAGCGCCACCGCGACCGCCGGCGCGGGTCCGATGATCGGCCCGATGTAAGGGATGAACTCCATCAGCCCGTAGAAGGCGCCGAAGAAGATCGCGTAATGGGCGCCGGCGGGGAACAGGCCGATCAGCCCGAAGATCTCCAGGCAGGCCGCGGCACTCGTACCCATAATCACGCTAAACAGCAGCTGCCCGCGGACGTAGCCGAACACCGCGCGCTGGACGAGCACCGGGTAGTCGTCATCGGGCGTTCCGTCGCCGGGCGGCACGATGCGCCTGGCCAGTTTCCCGATGCCCTCGGCGTAGACGAGCAGATAGATCGACAGGACCAGGATCAGCACGAGGTCGAACCCGGTGGTGACGATCTCACCGAGCAAATCGCGCGAGAACGAGACGATGTTCCCCGAGCCCTTGAGCACGTTTTTCTCGAGCGTCTGCAGGGCGGTCTGGCCCTGCTGCTGGATCTGGACTCTGATCCCGCGGCGGTTCAGCCAGCGCTGGAAGCTCGCCAGGTCGCGGTTGGCCGTCCGGACGAAGCTGGGGATATTGCGCTCGAGCCGGGAGACCTGCGTGCTCACCGGGTTGGCCAGCAGCACCCCGACTCCGGCGAGCGCCGCGAAGAAGGCCAGGTAGATGAGCAGGATGGCCAGGCCGCGGGGGACGTGGCGGCGCTGGAGCATCTTGACCAGCGGGTTGAGGATCAGCGCGATCGTGCTCGCCGCGAGCAGGATCAACAGCACCACTCCGGCGGCGTGGGCCAGCTCCCACAGCGCGAGCAGCGCGATTGGCAGAAGCACGAGCTGGACCCAGCGCGGGACCATCACGGGAGGCGTCAGCGGCGGCTCGCGCGGGGCCTCGCCAAGCTCTGGGTCCGGCGGCGGGCGGCCGGCGCCTAGTCGCTCACGGAACCTAAACCTCATGGGAATTGGAAGTATGGAGAAGCGGTGACCAAGCCCATCAACATTCTGTTCGTCGGCGATGTCGTCGGCGGGATCGGCAAACGCACCCTGTTCAGCTTGCTGCCCGAGCTGCGCGAGCGCCACGCATCCGACTTCGTGGTGGTCAACGGCGAGAACGCCGCCGGCGGGATCGGGATCACTCCGAAGATTGCGCAGGAGATGTTCGCGGCCGGCGTGGACGCGATCACGCTCGGCAACCACACCTACCGCCACCGCGAGATCTACTCCTATCTCGACCAGGAGGACCGGATCATCCGCCCGGCCAACTTCCTGCGCAGCCAGCCCGGGCACGGGTGGTGCGTGGTCGAGTCGGACGGGGTCCGGCTCGGGGTGCTGTCGCTGTCGGGCAACCTGTTCATGAACGCGGGCAGGCCGGCGTTCAGCGAGGCCGATGCGGCGCTGCACGCGCTCGGCGAGAAGGGGGTGGACCACCTGCTGGTGGACATGCACGCGGAGGCCACGAGCGAGAAGGTGGGGATGGGCTGGCACCTGGATGGGCGCGTGACGGCGGTCGTGGGCACCCACACGCACATCCCCACGGCCGATGCTCGGGTGCTGCCGGGCGGCACCGCCTACATCACCGACGTGGGCATGACCGGCCCGCGCGGCGGGGTGATCGGGGTCAAGCGCGAGCAGGCGATCGAGGCGATGCTCACCCGGATGCCGATCCGGTTCGAGACCTCGACCGAGGACCCGTGGTTGAACGGCGTGGTGATCCGAACGCGAGAAGAGCAAATGCGGGCGGAGTCGATCGAGGCGGTGTTGGAGTGGGCGCCCGGGGTGCACTGAGGGTTTCTGGGCCCGGCCTTCGGCCGGTCGTCCATGGGGCCGGTTGCGGCCGGCATCCGTGCCGGCCGCCCCGCGGGCCTACGCCACGCCGGCCAGCGCCGGCCGCTCGCGCCAGGCCCGCTCCTGCTCCTCGAGCGCCCAGCCGAGCTCCGAGGGATGGGCGCCGAACGCGGCCACGATGACCAGCGGGAAGAACCACACGATGTAGGAGTAGAGCCAGTAGTTGGCCACGAGCTGGAGCGCAATCAGGATCGCCGCCCCGAGCGCCGCCACCTCGATCAGCGTCCGCCGGCGCGGGAGCACGCCGGCAATCAGCGCGAGCGCCACCGTGGCCCCCTCGGCCAGGTGCTGCACGAAGCCGAGACCCCCCCATAGCCCCCAGATCGAGAACGGGGAGACGCGCTGGGACTGGTACTTGATCGTGTCGCGCCAGAACGCGTGCCAGTTGTGGTCGAGCAGCACAGGCGCCGTCGCCACCGCGAGCGTGGCCGCGTAGGCCAGGACGTACGCGACGAGCGAGCGCTTGCGCGGGCGGTCGACCCCGCGCATCAGCAGCGGGGCCAGGGCCAGCGGCGCGAACTTGGTCAACGCGGCCAGAGCGCCGAGCACCCCCCGGGCCGGAGCCGAGGTGATGAGCAGCAGCGCGGCCACGATGAGCAGCGCCACGAGCGCGTCGTTGGTGTTGGAGCTGAGGGTCCACAGCGTGAACGGGTAGGCCGCCCACAGGTAGGCGAGCACGACCCCGAGCGTCGGCCCGCGGATCCGCCGGCCGAGCACGAACAGCCCGAGCATTGTCAACAGGTCGAACACGATCGCCGCGGCGTGCGCCGCCGGCAGGTCGTCCCACTTCCCGCTCCATCCGAACACGCTCAGGAACGGGACGTACGCGTAGTAGTTGACCGGGCCATAGGTGTCGCCGCTGCCGTTGTCGCTCGGCCACCCGCCGTACGGGTGCTGGCCGTGCATCAGCTTGTGCGCCCCGATCACGCCGGCGTAGCCGACGTCGATCACGTTCGAGTCGGCCACGTTCAGGCCGATCCGGAACCCGACCAGGAAGACCAGCGCCACGACCAGCCACGACGTGTTGACGATCAGGCGAAGCGGCGCGTGCGGACGCCCTCGCCCGGCCGCGAGGAGCAGCATCCGGACGAGCATGTAGAGGAGGAACGGATACGCGAGCGGGACCGAGAGCCCGATCTTGGCGTGGTTGAACAGGGCCAGCGAGATCGAGAAGCCGAGAAGCATCAGCAGGTCGAGGTGGACGAGCGAGGGCCGGCGTCGCCACGGGAGGAACGGAGCCACGAACGCCACGCATAGCGGCAGCCACACGTACCAGGCGTTGGCCACGCGCCCGAACGCGCCGGGATAGCCCCGGGCCATCGACCACGCCACCTGGTAGCCCGTCCAGGCCTGGGTGACGGTGCCGGTGGCGTCGTCCACGTAGATCTGCAGCAGCTCCTTGGGCTGACGGCCCGCCGAGAACCAGCTGACCTGCCATTGGCCAGGCCCTTTCGTGTACTCATACGGCACGGCCTGCCGGTGGCGTCGCAGCTCTGCCCGCGCCGCGGGCGAGCGCGCGGCGATCCGCTCCACCTCGGCCGCGGTCAGCCGGTAGCCGGCGGGCGGGGTGTGCTCGGAGGTGACGAGGACCGGCGAGTCGGAGCTCGCGCGCGCCGCGAGCGGGGCGACAGCGAGGAGGACGAGCGCTAGGAGAAGGGCAGCAGGGAGGCGCCGCAGGCCTACAGCCTGAAGCTCCAAAGCTTCTGCCCAACGAAGTTGAGCGGCATGCCGACCGCGACCGAGACGGCCTGGGCGATGTCCTTGTGCACGCCCGCGCCGCTCACCAGCAGGACCAGCACCAGATAGGAGAAACCGAACGTGACCAGCGATACAGCGAAGAATCGCAGGCCCTGGTGCATGGCGTGCCCCTCTTTGGCCCGGAACGTCCAGTGCCGGTTCCAGAAGAAGTTGTTGAGCACCGAGACGACGTACGCGAACACGGCCGCGATCCGGTAGTCGACCCCGATCAGGTGCAGCGAGGCGGCGAACACCGCCAGGTTGACCGCGTATCCGGTCGCGCCCACGGCGCCGAAGCGGACCAGCTGGAGCCAGTTGTGCGACTTGCGCACGCCGTGGCGGACGCGGTGGTGGAAGGGCAGCTGGACGGTGGTGGTGAACTCGTCGGACATTCAGATCAATGTATCGGCGCGATATTTGCGGGCCGTAAGCAGGTTCCTCGATTAACGGGGTCCTAACTCGGAGCGCCCGAGTACCTCCCCGGCTAACGGTACCCCGAAATGCTCGCGCACCATCGGGGCTACGTCGCGCAGCGACCACTGCTCGCACGCTTCGCGAGAGTCCGGGCCGGTCCCGCACCACAGTAGCGCCCCGAGCGAATCGGAGCGGTGCAAGGAGCCGTGGCTGCCACCGCCGACGTGGTCGGACCCGCCCCAGTCGACGAACTCGTAGCCCGGCGCGGCCGAAAGCAGGAGATCGCCGGCGGTGGGACAGGTGAGGGCGGACCAGATCCGGCACAGGGCATCTGGATAGTCAGACGCGGTGATCCGGCCATCCCTCACGCGGGCGCCGAGCGTGGAGAGCTTGCCCTCGACGCTCCAGGTCCCCCCGCGCAGGTCCTCGACGTCCCCGCCGGGCGCGAAGCGGAGCTCACCGCGGGCGCCGCGGACGATCGCCTCGTCCCCGTCCGCCGAGAGCCGGAGCATCAGGTCGATGCCGTCGAGCTCGGCCACCGCATCGAGGGCACGCTCGACGATCTGCTCGCGATTGTCCTCGTCCAGGACGTAGACCATGGCCGCTCGCTGCGCCGGGCTCAGGGCCACCTCGGCTCCTGCCGAGCGGGCCGCGCTGCGCGTGGCCACGTCGAACTCGGCGAACGCCCGGTCCAGGCGGATTCGCTCCTCGACCTTGGCCTGCGAGTGGTCGGAGGTGACGATCACGGCATGATCCTCGAGGAACGCGTCCGGGCCGCCGGCGGCGTGCATCAGCCGCTCGATCTGGCGGTCGGCGTTGGCGATCGAGGTGACCTGGGCATGGGGCCCGTTCTTGTGCGACCAGGCGTCGTTGTCGGGGAGCGAGAACAGCAGGAAGTCGAACAGGTCGTTCTCGACGAGGTAGGCGCCCACGCAGCCGGTGTGCTGGTCGCGGATCCCGGGCATCCCGAGCTGGCCGCGGCAGCCGGTCTTGCGGCTGGCGTACAGATCGGCGTAGAACAGCTCCCGGGGGCCGTCGATTGTGCGCCGGAACAGGGTCGAGGTGACGATCCGGGCCAGCGCAGTCTCGTTCGAGACCTCGTGGTGGTGGCGCCCGCGGTAGATGAGGTAGGTGGTCCCGGCGGTCCGCACCTCGGCATCGTCGAGCGTCTCGAACACCGTCTCCACGCCCCCCGAGAGGTGCTCGGCGTTCATCCGGTACACGGTGTCGGTGAGCGAGCGCAGGACCCCGAACTGGCGACTGGCCGAGAAGCTCGAGCCGTACTCGACATAGCGGCCCTCCTCCCGGTGGTACCAGTTCATGCTCGGGATATGGTGCCCGTCGGGGCCGGTGCCGGTTGTGATCGTGGCCGCGCACACCGGGGTGACCGACGGGAACGCGGCGACGCAATCGTCGACGTAGACGCCTTCCTCGCGTATGCGGGCCAGAGCGGGAGCGCGACCGCCGGCCATCGCGCGCTCGAGCATCGCCGGCTTGAGCGCGTCGATCACGACCAGGACGAGCTTCTTGCCGTTGACGGTCAACGCAGGATCCGCAGGCCCGCGTACTTCTGGCCCTCGCGCCGGCGGCTGGCCAGAAGCAGCCAGCCCAGGGCGAGGAGGCCGATCAGCCCGATCGGCGGCGCCACCACAGACAACGCGGCCAGCACCACGGCGCCAGCCTCGGCGTAGAGCGGCACGGCGGCTGCCGCCTCGGCGTCGAGGCGTCCCCGCACGCGCGTGAACAGCGGCCGGGTCGCGAACATCGCCAGCGCGGCGCACAGCACGCCGCCGATCCAGCCCGGCCAGGCCGTGTAGTGCTGCGTGCCGCGCGCCGACAGCGAAGCGGCGAACAGCAGCGCGCCCAGCGCGAGCGCGCACAGCGCGAGGGCGATCGCCTCCGGGCTGCGCCAGCCTCGCTCGGGGGTGGCGAACCGGCGCTCGAGCAGCATGGCCGCGAACGCGAGGACCAGGAGCGCAAGCAGGAATGGCCAGCGTTGAAGGAAAGAGTAGGTCGTGCCGTTGAAGTGGATCTCGACCTTGGCGAGGGCGAGGATGCCCACGACCAGCGCGGCCAGGAACGGGCGAATGCCCACCGCCGCGGCCACGCCGATACCGGTGAGGATGTCGAAGACGAGATGCACCGTGGTGTACCTTTGAGGAACCGTGACGATAGACGAGAGGGCACCGTGAGCCCGGGGAGGCGCTCGCGGTCCACCGCCCGCGACATCGAACGTTACGCCGCGCTGTTCGCGGAGCGCACGAAGGTGATGAAGTCGTCGGCCATGCGCGATCTGATGGCGCTGACCGAGCGTCCGGACGTGATCTCGCTCGCCGGCGGGCTTCCCGACACCACCACCTTCCCGCCCGATTCCTATGCCTCACTGATGAGCTCGGTGGCGGCCGAGGCGTGTGCGCGTGCGCTCCAGTACGGCCCCACGGAGGGCCTGTCGCTGGTCAAGGGCTGCATCGCCGACGTGATGCGCGCCGAGGGCATGGAGATCGACCCGGAGGAGGTCCTGGTCACGACCGGCGGCCAGCAGGTGATCGACCTGGTGTGCAAGACGCTGGTCGACCCGGGCGACGTGATCGTGACCGAGGCGCCGACCTATCCCGGCGCGGTGCCCACGTTCTCGGCCTACCAAGCCGACGTGGTCCAGGTGACGATGGACCGCGACGGGATGCGGGTGGACGAGCTCGAAGCCACCCTCGCTTCGCTCGAGCAAGAGGGGCGGCGCCCCAAGTTCATCTACACGGTGCCGAACTTCCACAACCCGGCCGGAGTCACGCTCTCGCTCGAGCGCCGGCGCGAGCTCGTACGCATCGCCGGCGAGCGCGAACTGCTCGTGCTCGAGGACAACCCGTACGGGCTGCTGCGCTACGAGGGCACTCCGCTCCCCACGCTCCGCGCCCTCGACGGCGGCGAGTTCGTGATCTACGCCGGCACCTTCTCGAAGATCCTCTCGCCCGGCATGCGCCTGGGCTGGTCGATCGCGCCGGCGCCGGTGCTGGCGAAGATGAACGTGGGCAAGCAGGGCACCGACTTGTGCTCCTCGTCCGTCTCGCAGTACTTCGTGAGCGCCTACTTCGAGTCCGGGCCGTGGGAGACCTACGTTCGCTCGCTGATCGAGATCTATCGGCGCCGGCGCGACGTGATGCTCGACTCGCTGGCCGAGCACTTCCCGCGTGAGACCGAGTGGACCCATCCCCAGGGCGGGCTGTTCATCTGGGCCACGCTGCCCGAGTACATCGACACCACCGACCTGCTGGCCCGAGCGCTGGAGGAGCACGTGGCGTTCGTGCCCGGGCGCGCCGCGTTCATGGACGGACGGGGCGGATCGTCGATGCGCCTGAACTTCTCGGGGGTCGACGAGGACGCGATCCGCGAGGGCATTCGCCGGCTCGGCGAGGTCGTGCGCGAGCAGGTCGACCTGTACGGGACGCTCACCGGGACGGCGCCCGCGCCTTCGCGCTCGCGGGCCAGCGGCCCGCCGGCCGAGGAGCCGGAGCTCGCCAAGGTCCTCCGCATGCCCGCGCAGCGCTCCCGGGCGCGGTGATGCGCGTCGCCGTGCTGAAGGGCGGGCGCTCGCTCGAGCGGCAGGTGTCGCTCAAGTCGGGCGCGCGAGTGGAGAACGCGCTGGAGCGGCTGGGGCACGAGGTCGTGGCGATCGACGTGGGCGACGACCTGGTGGCGCGGCTGGCGGCGGAGCGGCCGGACCTGGCGTTCGTAGCCCTGCACGGACGCGACGGCGAGGACGGGACCGTGCAGGAGCTGCTCGAGGTGATGGGGATCCGCTACACCGGGTCGGGGATCTCGGCCTGCATCCGCGCCTCCGACAAGGTCCTGGCCAAGCACGCGATGCTCGACGCCGGCATCCCCACGCCGGACTTCTTCGCGTTCAGCGAGACGGCGTTCCGGGAGCTGGGCGCCGCGCAGGCGCTGCCGGCGATCGAGGAGCGCCTCCAGTACCCGATCGTGGTCAAGCCGGCGTCGCAGGGCTCGGCGCTGGGGATCAAGTTCGCGCGTACCGCCGCCGATGTGCCCGGCGCGCTGGTGGCGGCGTTCTCCTACGACCGCAAGGTGCTACTGGAGCGACACATCGCCGGGCGCGACCTGGCTGTGTCGATCCTCGAGGACGCGGGCGGCCCGCGGGCGCTGCCGATCGTCGAGGCCGTGCCCGAGCAGGAGGACTTCTACGACTTCGAGTCGCGCTACGAGATCGGCCGGACCCGGTTCGTGTGCCCGGCCGAGCTGGATTCCGAGGTGGCCGGCCGCGCCGGCGAGATCGCCTTGGACGTGTACCGGCTGCTCGGGTGCTCGGGGTTCGCCCGGGTCGACCTGATGCTGGGCGACGAAGGGCTGTTCGTGCTCGAGGTCAACCCGATCCCGGGCCTGACCGAGACCTCACTGCTGCCCCAGGCCGCTGACGCCGCGGGGATCGGCTTCGACGAGCTGATCGAGCGGATCGTGGGGGCTGTGCCGGTGGTGGCGTGAGCGCCGGTGTGGCGTGAGCGCCGGTGTGGCGTGAGCGCCGGTGGTGGCGTGAGCGCCGGTGTGGCGTGAGCGCCGGTGTGGCGTGAGCGCCTGAGATTTCGGCCGGAAACCGGCCATTTCTTCCCGCGCGCTGAGATCCGATAGCTGGCGAAACGGCCGCGACTACTCGTCGCTGGCGAAGTCCTCGGGCGTGACGTGGTCGAGGAAGTCCTTGAACTTCTCGACCACCTCTTCGGTGTCCTCGACCTCGTGCTCGAACTCGATCGCGGATTCGGAGATCACGTCGTCGGCGGCGAAGATCGGGGCGCCGGCGCGGACGGCCAGGGCCAGGGCGTCGGAAGGGCGCGAGTCGATCTCCAGCTCGCGGCCGTTGACGCGGAGGCTGATCGAGGCATAGAAGGTGTTCTCGCGCAGCTCGGTGACCGCGACGCGCGTGCACTCGACGTCGAGCTCGCCCAGCATGTCCGACAGGAGGTCGTGGGTCATGGGCCGGGGGGTCGAGGCTCCCTGGAGCTTCATCAGGATTGCGGCAGCCTCGGGATGGCCGATCCAGATCGGCAGGAACTTGTTGCTCTCGACCGTCTTCAGCAGCACGATCGGCTGCTTACCAACCATGTCGAAGCTCACGCCGTAGATGACCATCTCCTGCACGTGTGCGCTCCTCAATCGGGGTGCTGGCAAGTATAGGCAGGGCAACCGGGGCCCTGGGGGAGTTACACGGCGCCCTCTTCGCGAAGCACGCGGTGGGCGATCGCGAACGCGCTGTTGGCCGCTGGCAAGCCCGCATATACCCCCGTATGCAGGAGGATCTCACCGATCTCGTCGGGCGTGAGGCCGTTGCGCAGGGCGGCGCGAACGTGCATCCCGACCTCATTCTCGGCCCGCAGCGAGACCAGCGCGGCGAGCGTGATCGCGCTCCGCGTGCGTCGGTCCAGGCCGGGGCGCGACCACGGCCCACCCCACGCGTAACGGGTGATGAACTCCTGGAACGGCGCCCCGAAATCGCCTGCCGCGGCGGTGGCGCGGTCAACGTGCTCGTCGCCCAGGATCTCGCGCCGGGTCTGCATTCCGGCCTCGTAGTCGCTCATCGAGCTCAGCTCCTCTCTAGGAAATCGAGGATCAGCGCGGTCACCGGCTCGGCCTGCTCGACCGCGGCGATGTGGGCGGCGTCGGGCAGCACCGCAAACTCGGCGTCGGGCACGGTCTGGGCGATCGCCCGCCCATGCTCCGGCGGCGTGGCCGGGTCGGCCTCGCCGGCAACGACCAAGGTCGGCACGCGGATTGCGCCCAGCGCGCTCCGCAGGTCCATGCCATCGATGGCCTCGCAGCATCCCGCGTAGCCCTCCGGCGAAATCGCGCACAACCGCGACCGCATGTCCTGGACGGTCTCCGGGTGCTCGCGGGCGAAGGCGGGAGTGAACCAACGTTCCATCACCGCGTCGGCGATCGGCTCGATGCCGTCCTTGCGCACGGCCGCCGCGCGCTCGTCGTAGCCGCTGTCGGGGCCCATGTAGGCCGTGGTGCAGCACAGGACGAGCCGGGTGACCCGTTCGGGGGCGTTGGCCGCGATCCACATGCTGATCATCGCCCCGATCGACAGCCCGCACAGCGCCGCGCGCTCGATCTCCAGCTCGTCCATCAGCGCCAGCAGGTCCTCCCCGAGGTCCGACATCGAATAGGGGCCGGGCGGGACGCCCGACTGGCCATGGCCGCGCAGGTCATAGCGCAGCGTTCGATAGCGCTCGACCAGCGCGCTCGCCTGCGCCTCCCACATCGACATATCGGTGCCGAGCGAGCCACTGAGCACGACCACCGGGGCGTCCGCCGGCCCGTCGAGGCGGTGATTCAGGCGGCAGGGCATCAGTCGTGGGCCGGCTCGGTTGCGCGGTGCAGCGAAAGCGCTCGATCGATCAGCGCTTCGGCGGCGCCCAGGTAGCCGGCGGGGTCGAGCGCGCGGTCGACGCCATCTGGGCCGAGGGCATCCGCCACCTCGGCTTGTGCGAGCAGAGCCTCGCGGAAGGGCCGAGCGTCCCGGGCCGCGCGCTCGACCAGCTCCTGGGCGGCGGCGCGCCCGAGGGTGCTCGCCAGCGCGGTGGCGACGGCCTCGCTCATCATGAGCCCCGCGGTCAGGTCGAGGTCGGCCCGGAGCTTCTCCGGGTCGACGTGCAGGTCGTCGAGGAGCTCGCGGGTCGCCGCGGCGGCCGATCCGGTGAGCTGCAGCAGCTCCAACATGGCCGGCCACTCGGCCTGCCAGGCGCCGGCGGCACGCTCGTGCTCCTGCGCCATCGCTCCGTAGATCGTCGCCAGGAGCCCCGGAGCCCGGTGGGCGCAGGCGAGGATCGCGATCGACCCGACCGGATTCTTCTTGTGCGGCATGGTCGAGGAGCCGCCGCGCCCCTCGCCACCGCCCTCGGCGAGCTCGGCCACCTCGGTCTGCGCGAGCAGGACCACGTCGCGGGCCAGCTTGCCCATCACGCCGGTGGCGGCGGCGAGCGCGCCGGCCAGGGCGGCCGGCCGGAGGCGAATCGTGTGCCAGGGCAGGGGCGGGTCGGGCAGCATCAGCTGCTCCGCGACGTCGGCGGCGACCTCGAGGCCATGATCGCCGAGCGCGGCCAACGTCCCAACCGCTCCGCCGAACTGGAGCGCGAGGACTTCCTCATCCACGCGCGCGAGCTCGCGGGCCGCGCTCTCGAGTCCGACCAGCCACCCGGCCGCCTTGAGCCCGAGCGTGACCGGCAGGGCGTGCTGGAGCAGGGTCCGCCCGACGGCGAGCGTGTCCCGGTGCTCCTGGACCAGCTTGGCGCACGAGTCACCGGCGGCGTGGAGGTCGTCGAGGATCGGACGGAGCGCGCGGCGCGCCACCAGCATGCCCGCGGTGTCGATGACGTCCTGGCTGGTCGCACCGGTGTGAAGATGGGCGGCCGCCTCGTCGCTCAGGCGCTCGCGCAGCGCCCGCAGCAAGTCGGGAACCGGCGTGCCCTTCTCGCCCGCGCCCCGGCCCAGAGTCGCCAGGTCGAACGTGCCGGCGTCGGCGGCGGCCTCGGCCAGCTCGTCGGCGGCGCGGGACGGAGCCAGGCCGGCGCGGGCCAGCGCGGTCATCAGCGCCACCTCGAAGTCGAGCATCGCCTGTAGGAACGCCCGCTCGCTGGCCGCCTGGGCCGCCGGGCCGTGGGCGAACAGGCCTGAGAAGAGGCCCTCCTCGGTGCTCACCGGCGAGACGCTACCGCAGGTGGTGGCGGGCTCGCGGGTGCGGCCGGCCGCGGGCGGCGGGCGGTGGGCGGCGAGCGGCGGGGCGGTCAGTCCTTGGACTCTCCCTTGGAATCCCCCTCGGGCTCTTCCTCGGACTCGTCGTTCTCGGACTCCCTGGACTTGCCGGACTCGTCGTCGCCGGAGTCCTTGTCCTCGTCTGACTTCCCCTCGTCATCCGAGCCCCGGGACTGCGGGCCGGAGCTCTCCTCGTCGTCGGAGTCCTCGTCGTCGCCGCCGGACTTCTCCTCGTCGCCGCCGGACTTCTCCTCGTCGCCGCCGGACTTCTCCTCGTCGCCGCCGGACTCGTCCTCGTCGCCGCCGGACTCGTCCTCGTCGCCGGACTCGTCCTCCTCGTCGGCCTTCGTGTCCCCGCCGGGAACTTCCTTGTCGTCGAGGTCGTCGGTGATTTTGGTGGCCTTCCCCTTGCCCTCGGGAACCTGGGCGGCGTACGAGCGCGGTTCGTTGCGGAACTCCTGATCGGCCAGGTCGATCGAGTAGTAGATGCGCAGCTTCTCGTCGTCCTCCTCGGAGATCTCGTCCTCGACCTCGACCTCCGGCGAGTCCTGGACGTGCTCGGTGCTGTAGGGCACGCTCAGGTTCCCGTCCTCTTCGCGCACCCGCGCCAGGGGCACGATCCTCAGCTTGTCCTCGCCGGCCATGCCGCCCGTGTGCGTCTCGAGCACCAGCCACATCGGGTCCCCGTCGTCGCCTACGCCGTAGACGTCCTTGATCTCGCCGACCTCCTCGCCCTCTTGATCTACGATCGTGCGTCCGGGCAGGCTGCTTACGTCCTCAATCCGAAGGGCCATCACTTCCTCCTTTTGCGGGGCGACACGCCGACTGAACTACCCCGCGCGCGGAATGCTTAGAAGCTCTGGCGTGCCAGCATCGGCAATTCGGCCACGTAGCGTGAGAGGCGCGCACGTCGGGGGTACACCGCAAAGACGTGCGAACGGTGTAGCAGGCGCGAGACCCGGGTTGAACATAGCAGGGACGCGCCCAGGTTCGATGATCGTCGTACAAGTGCTATACTTCGCCATCGTATCAAACAATCGAAGTCCCACGGTGATAGATCTGAGCAGCTTTGAAAGCAAGGATCGCGACGCCATGCGAAGCGATCGTCATGAAACAACTGAACGGGCCCGCAGGGAGCGCGCGGTCCGCAAGCGTCCGGCCTCGGCCGGCAACCGCCGCCAGAACCGGCGGCAGGCCGCGCATGCCGTTTCGCGCATCGAGCAACTGGGCGCCGACGGCGAGCATACAGTCGGTGTCGCCGACTCGCTCGACCTGTTCCTGCGCCGCGCACGCGAGCACCCGCTGCTGACCGCGGACGAGGAGGTCAAGCTCTCCAAGCGGATCGAGCGCGGCGATCTCGCCGCCAAGGAGCGGATGATCAACTCCAACCTGCGGCTCGTCGTCTCGCAGGCCCGCCGCTACCAGGGCCACGGTCTCCCGATGGAGGACCTGGTGCAGGAGGGCATGCTGGGCCTGATCCGGGCCGTCGAGAAGTTCGACTGGCGGCGTGGGTTCAAGTTCTCGACCTACGGAACGCTGTGGATCCGTCAGGCCATCCAGCGTGGCCTGCAGAACCACGGCCGCACGATTCGCGTGCCGGTGCACGTGGCGCAGCGGCAGGTCAAGGTGCGCAAGGTCGAGAGCGAGCTGAGCACGAAGCTCTCCCGAGAGCCGACGGACGAGGAGGTCGCCGCGGCGGCCGGCCTCGACCTCGACGAGGTGGCCGAGCTTCGGGAGCTGAGCCGCGGGCTGGCCAGCCTGGACCAGCCGGTGGGCGATGACGGCGAGACGGCGTTCGGCGACCTGCTCGCCAGCGATCGCCCCGAGCCCGACCAGGAGATCGCCGACATCGACCGCGACCGGCGCGTCAACGACGTCGTCGGACGCCTACCGGAGGCGGAGCGCAACGTCATCCGGCTGCGGTTCGGACTGAGCGGCGAGGAGCCGCTGACGCTCCGGCAGACCGGCAGCGAGCTCGGCATCCCGCTCGAGCGAGCCCGCGAGCTCGAGGAGCGGGGCCTCCGGGCCCTGGCCCGCAGCGTCGAGCTCGAGGACCTTCGCCAGGCGGCCTGAGGCCGGCGCGGACGGGGGCGAGTCCCCCGCCGGCGCCCGCTGGGCCGGGGGGCGTCCCCGCCGCGCCCGCTGGGCCGGGGGGCAGTCCCCCGCCGGCGCCCCTCAGAGGCGCTGGTAGCGGGCCTCGAAGAAGCTGAAGAGCGCGAACGTCTCGAGGCCGAAGGCGACGAGGGCCAGGATCAGGCTCCCCCCGGGCTGGCGATGGACCTCGCCGAGGGTTCCGTCGAGCCCGATGCCCGAGGCGTGGAAGTTGATCGCGGTCCGGCACAGGAAGTAGCCGACGACCGCGAACACCGCGGCCCGCGCCACCAGGCCGACACCACCCACGCCGATGAAGATCCGGCGCTCCCAGTCGCTCATCTCGTGGCACTTGTTGTCGTCGAGGAACTGTCCTCGAACCGCCGCATAGCACTGGTACAGGCTGACCGCGATCAGGATCGCCCCGCCGATCCCGACGATGAACTGGCCGCCCGGCAAGCCAAGCACGCCCGAGGTCTCACGGCGCTCGCCGGACTGGCGGCCGGCCGCGCCCACCAATACCTGCACCGCGATGCCGAAGAAGGCGATGTAGGCGACGCCGGCCGAGAGGTTGGCGACGCGGTCCTTGAAGCTCTTCCCGCCACGTCCCTCCGGTCCGCGGCCCACGATCCCCAGGCCGAGCTTCCACAGCGCGTAGGCGAGCAGGCCGACGGCGGCGACCAGGATGACCACCCGGCCCATCGGCGCCTGAGCGATGAGCGCCAGGGCGCCCTGCTGGTTCGGGCTGGCGCCATCGCTTCCGGCACCCAGAGCAAGCGCCACCGCGAGCCCGCCGATCACTCCGTAGGTGAGCCCGCGGGTCGCGAAACCGGCGCGCACGGCCCAGCAGAACGGGCGCGAGCGCTCGGCGGCGAGCGCCTGCCGAGCGACGCCGGCGGGCAGCGGTCCAGGCGTATTGACGTCAGCGGCCCGTTGCACCTTCTCTCCCTGCGGCGAAAAGCGGACCCGAACGGGTCCTCTACGGCACTTACCCCGGGGCCGGAACCTAGAATCTCGGGCGTGCCACTGCGCCCGATGCTGATGAGCGCGATCTGCGCCGCGACGCTCGCGGGCTGCGGCAGCGCGAGCACGCCGGCGCAGCTGGTGCGGCTCAGCATTACGCGCCCGGTCGAGGGCGCGAGCACGCTCGGCGCGCAGGTCCTGGTCAGCGGGACCGTGGCCGCGCCCGCGCCCGCCACCGTGCTGGTTGGTGGCCGTCAGGCGACGGTTAGCGGTGACGCGTTCAGCGCTCGGGTGGCGGTTCAGCCCGGGTCGAACCTGATCGACGTCCTGGCCGGCGCGCCCGGGGCGCGCGCGGCGATGAGCGCGGTGCGGGTCTACCGCGAGCTTCCGGTGGCCATCCCCGACGTCGACGGGCTGAGCCCGTCGGAGGCCTCAGCGGAGCTGGGCCGGCTCGGGCTCGGCGTGCAGGTCTACGACGTCAGCACCTTCTTCCAGTCCGTGCTGCCGCTGTCGAAGCGGGTGTGCACCAGCATCCCGCTGGCGGGCCACTCGGTGGCGCCGGGTAGCTCGGTGGCGATCCAGGTCGCGAAGGTCTGCTGAGCCGCCCCGTCGGGGGGCGGCCTGCATCACGGGCCGGGCTGCTCAGCGGGCGGCCTGCATCAGGGGGTGGGCTGCATCAAGTGGTGGGCTGCATGACGATCAGCCCGATCGCCGGCCGCCCGCCCGTGCGCTCCAGGCCGAGCACGATCTGACCCGAGAGATCGGGAAGGCCGGAGCGGAGCACCGCGTACTGGGCGGTCGCCCGGCCGACCCATCCAGGCTGCACCCGGATGTCCGCCACCGCGTAGCCGGAGATCGAGCCGTCGGCGAACTGCCGCTCGTACTGGGTGAGCACCGCCGCGCGACCGCGCAAGGTCGTCCTTGCCGACATCTCGGCGACCTCGGGCGCGAGCACTCGCCGCAGCGCGTTGGCGTCGTGCTGTGCGATGGCGGCGGCGAAGGCGTGGACGGCGCCGCTGATGTCGGTGGCGCGAAGCGGCTCGGGGGAGCGCGCGCCGGAACCCAGGATGAGCGCGGCGACCGCCCCCAGGCATGCGAGGAGGGCGACCACGCCGCCGAGGACCCCGCGGCTGAGGCGGCGGGGCGCGGCCGCGTCATTGGAGCGACCGCGGGGCGGCCTGAGGTCGAGCTTGGTGCGCACGACGGTCCCGCGGGCGGTGCGCGAGCGAGCGGGTGGGCGACGGGTACGCGGCGCGGGTGGGGCAGCGCGAGCGGCCGCGAGCGCGGCCAGGCCGAGCTCGCCCGCGGTGGCCCAGCGCTCGTTGGGAGGCTTGGCCAGCGCGCGCAGGATCACCGGATCGAACGCGCGCGGCACGCCGGCCGAGGCTGAGGGCACGGACGGCGGCTCGGTCAGGTGGGCCAGCATCGTCGCTGCCGCGGTCTCACGATGGAGCGGCGGAACGCCGGTCAACGCGGTGTGCAGGACGCAACCCAGGGCGTAGATGTCGCTGCGGGCAGCGGTGCGTTCGCCTCGGAGCTGCTCGGGGGAGCAGAAGTCGACCGTGCCGAGCCACTCGCCCGAGTCGGTGAGCCGCGTGGCGGCGTCGATCGCCCGGCCGAGCCCGAAGTCGCTCAGGTAGACGTGCTCGCCGGCGAGGAGAACGTTGGCCGGCTTGACGTCGCGGTGCACCAGCCCGGCGAGATGTGCGGCGTCGAGGGCCTCGGCGACCTGGGCGACGATGCGCGCCGCGCTAGACGGCGACAGCCGGCCCTTGGCGCCGAGCAGCGCCGCGAGGTCGGTGCCGTCCACGTAGCGCATGACCAGAAACAGCGATCCATCCTGCTCCCCGGCGGCGTACACCGGCAGCACATTGGGGTGATCGAGCGCGGCCATCAGCCGAGCTTCCCGCTCGAACCGCCGGCGCACCACGGGATCGGTGGCGCGTTCAGCTGCGATCAACTTGATCGCCACCGGGCGACCGAGTCGCAGGTCGGTGCCGCGATACACCACGCCCATACCCCCGCGACCGATGAGCGCGTCGATGCGATAGCCCGATAGCTCGCGGCCAACGGTGAGGGTCGACACAGCGGCGAGTGTGACAGAGACCGGGCCCCGTGGAGCGGCTTGGCGCACGGCGGCGCCGCGGGCGGCGCCGGCTTGTACGCACGAGAACGTGCACGGGTTCCGGCCCGCGGGCGGCGGGTACCTGAAAGACATGAGCACCGAAGCCGCAAGTCCCCGCCGCGAGCCCGCCGCGGCACCGGCCGGGCCGCTGCGCGTCCCCCGCACCACCGGCGCCTTGAGCGGCATCCTGATCATGATCCTCGGCGTCTGGGGCGCGCTGATCCCGCTGATCGGTCCGTGGTTCCACTATGCGTTCGGCAACTACCACGCATGGCACGTCACGACCAACCGCATCTGGCTCGACATCGTTCCCGGCGCGGTGGCGTTCATCGGCGGTTGGATGCTCCTCGCGAGTGCACACCGCACGAGCGGATTGCTCGGTGGCTGGCTGGCCGTAATCGCCGGCGCGTGGTTTGCGATCGGGACCTCGATCAGCCTGTTCTGGCATCGCAGCGGGAACCCAATCGGCGCTCCGACCGGCGGCCACATCCGCCAGGCGCTCGAGGTGATCGGGTACTTCACCGGGCTCGGCGTGCTGATCGCGACACTGGCGGCGTTCGCGATGGGGCGGTACTTCTCGCGCCCGCGCATCGTCGAAGAGCCCCTCGCCGCGACCGGTGCGGCCGCAGGCGCGGCGGATCGGCCGCGACGCCGCGGGCTGTTCGGTCGCCGCCGGCGCGCTGCCGTCGACTGATCGAGATCAGAAGGCGGCGCCCGCGGGCGCCCGCGGCAGAACCCCGGCCCGAGAGGTCAGGTCTCTGGCGTCGCGGAAGCGCTGCGCTCGATCTCCTCGGCCAGGACCCGCCACCCGGCAAGGAACGCCTCCCGCACCTCGGGCGACATGCGCTCGAGCGCGCGGCGCACGGGCGCGATCCGCTGACCTACGAACGGGGCGAGGCGCCAGCAGTACTCGTCGGGGATGCTCACGAGCGTGCGCCGGCGGTCGCGCTCGTCCTCGCGACGCTCGACCAGTCCCGCTTTCGCGAGCTCCCCCGTCATCAGGCTGAGCGTGGCCAGGCTGAGGCCGAGCCGAGAGGCCAGGCTGCCGACCGTCTGGGGCCCTTCGAGCACGAGCACGACCAAGACCGGTATATGCCTGGGTCCCAGCGCGCCGCCCTTGAACAGCGCGCGGATGCCCCCGCTCGGGGAGGCGTCGCCGGCGCGGCGCATTCCGCGGAACACCCGCGGCATCACGCGCAGCAACTCGATCAGCTCAGAGTTGACCGACAGCCCCGGCGGCTCTTCCTGTTCGCCACCGCCCTTGACATCCATTGTTTGAACTATAAAGTGTTTTGCAGTCAAGGCAAACCGGATTAGGGGGCGCG
Organism: uncultured Solirubrobacterales bacterium; assembly: GCA_963818675.1. Lineage (GTDB taxonomy): Bacteria > Actinomycetota > Thermoleophilia > Solirubrobacterales > Solirubrobacteraceae > Palsa-465. The sequence continues at coordinate 1,577,023 of CAWFTE010000002.1, read as the reverse complement.
GGGCGCGCTCGGACGCGCGCGGATGAACGAAGCCGCCCCGGCAAAGGAGCGACCATGCTCGGGCTCACTCGCTGGTGCATAGGACATCGTCGCTGGGTCGTGATCGGGTGGATCGTGCTGGCGCTCGGCAGCACCGCAATCGCTTCGGCCGTGGGACGCCACTACGCGACCAACTTCTCGCTCCCCGGGACCGAGTCGCAACGGGCGCTCGACCTGCTCACGCGCGAGTTTCCGGCGCAGAGCGGCGACCGGGACACGATCGTGTTCCACACCACCCAGGGGACCGTCTTCTCCTCCGCCGTGCGCGGCACGATGGAGCCCTTGTTCGCCCGCGCGAGCACCTTCCCCCACGTCGTGGGGGTGGTCAGCCCCTACAGCACGCGCGGCGCGCTCCAGGTCTCGCGCGATCGCCGGACCGCGTTCGCGGTGGTCAACTACGACAAGCGGGCCAACCTGCTCCCGAACGACGCCGGCAAGCCAATCCTGGGCGCGGTGAACGCGGCCTCGCGCCCGGGCTTGCAGGTCGCCGCGGGCGGACAGGTGGTCGAGGACGCCGAGGGCTTCAGCATCGGCCCCGCGACCTCGGTCGGCGTGCTCGCCGCGCTGGTCATCCTGCTGATGACGTTCGGGTCCTTGATCGCGGCCGGCATGCCGCTGATCACGGCCGGATTCGGGCTGATCACCGGGGTGGCCCTGATCGGCCTGGCCACCCACGTGACCAGCATGTCGAACGTCGCGCCCGAGCTGGCGGTGATGATCGGCCTCGGCGTGGGCGTCGACTACGCGCTGTTCATCGTCACCCGCTTTCGCGAGAACTACGGACGGCTGGGTGACGTCCAGCACTCCGTGATCGAGGCGATGGACACCTCGGGCCGGGCCATCCTGCTCGCCGGCGCCACGGTGGTCATCGCGCTCCTCGGCATGTTCGCCACCGGCGTGAGCTTCATGTACGGGATGGCGATCGCGTCGATCCTGGCCGTGCTGTTCACGATGCTCGCGTCGCTGACCGTGCTGCCGGCGCTGCTGTCCCGGTTCGGGCCGCGCCTGGTACGTCCGGGCCGGCGGGCGCGGCGGCGCGAGGCGGCCGGAGTGGCGCCGCGCGAGTCGCTGTGGCGGCGCTGGAGCCTGATGGTCCAGGCCCGGCCCTGGCCGCTGGCGCTCGCGGCTTCGGCGGTGATGATCGGGTTCCTGATCCCGGTGACCCAGCTTCGCCTGGACAACTCCGACGCGGGCAACGACCCCAGCAACACCAGCACCCATGAGGCGTTCAACCTTCTCTCACAAGGCTTCGGCCCGGGCTTCAACGGGCCCCTCTCGCTGGTCGCTGAGCTGAGGAGCCCGGCGCAGGCCGGCGCGCTGCCGGCACTGCGCGCGGCCGTGGCTTCGGCGCCCGGCGTGGCCGCCGTCAGCGATCCGCGGCTCAGCCCATCGGGTGCGGTGGCGGTGCTGACGGCGTATCCGGCGTCAGCGCCCCAGGACCAAGCGACGACGGATCTGGTCAACCACCTGCGTCACGACGTGCTTCCGCCGATCAAGCAGCGGACCGGCGTTCCGGTGCTGGTGGGCGGGTTCACCGCCGGGTCGATCGATTTCGCGAACGTGCTGGCGGGCAAGCTGCCGCTGTTCATCGCAATCGTGGTCGTGCTCTCGGCGCTGCTGTTGTTCGTGATGTTCCGCTCGCTCGTCATCCCGATCCAGGCGGCGGTGATGAACCTCCTCAGCATTGGTGGCGCGCTGGGGGCGACCGTGGCCGTGTTCCAGCTCGGCTGGCTGTCGGGTCTGCTCGGCCTCGAGAAGGGACCGGTGGAGCCGTGGGTGCCGGTGCTGATGTTCGCGGTGGTGTTCGGCCTGTCGATGGACTACGAGGTGTTCTTGGTCTCGCGGGTGCGCGAGGAGTGGGTTCGCGGGCGCGATGCCACCGCCGCGGTGGCGGATGGGATCGCGTTCACCGGCCGGGTGATCAGCGCGGCCGCCGCGATCATGGTCTGCGTGTTCCTGTCCTTCATGCTCGGGGACGAGCGCTCGGTCAAGGAGTTCGGCTTCGGGCTGGCCGGCGCCGTGTTCCTCGATGCGCTCGTGGTGCGGTGCGTGATGCTCCCCGCCGTGCTCGAGATCCTCGGCGCGGTGACCTGGAAGCTGCCCGCGTGGCTCGACGCGCGCCTGCCCCACATCAACATCGAGGGCTCGGCGGCGCACGCGGCGGGATCGGCGCCGGCGGTCATGGCCGAGCCGCCACCCGAGCGCGAGCGCGCATCGGTCGGCGGGTGATGGCGGGGCTGCTCGGGCGAGGCAGCGCGCAGGCCGGGTCGGAGCCGGCGCCCCGCCCGCTGCGGGAGCGCTTCGCGGCCGGCGAGACGGTGCTGGCGCCGGGCTGCTACGACGCGCTCGGCGCGCGCCTGATCGAGGAGGCAGGGTTCGACGCCGTCTACATGACCGGGTTCGGGAGCGCTGCATCGCGGCTCGGGCAACCCGACGTGGGTCTGCTGACGCTGTCCGAGATGGTCGACAACGCCCACCGGATCGTGGACGCGGTCGGGATCCCGGTCATCGCCGACGCGGACACGGGATACGGCAACGCGCTCAACGTGATCCGGACCGTGCGGGAGTACGAAGCCGCGGGTGTGGCCGCTATCCACATCGAGGACCAGGTCATGCCGAAGAAGTGCGGCCACATCGAGGGAAAGCTGCTGGTCGGTCCCGACGAGATGGCGGCGAAGGTGGAGGCCGCCGTGTCGGCTCGGCGCTCGCGGGACTTCCTGATCATCGCGCGCACCGACGCCCGCGCGGTGGAGGGGCTCGACGCGGCGCTGGCGCGAGCGGATCGCTACCGGGAGGCCGGCGCGGACGCCCTGTTCGTCGAAGCACCACAGTCGGTCGAGGAGATCGAGGCAGTGGCGCGGGCGTTTCCCGACACGCCGCTGCTGTTCAACTACGCGGAGGGCGGGCGGACTCCGCCGGTTTCGCATGCGGTCCTGCGCGAGCTCGGCTTCAGCCTGGTCATCTTCCCGCTCAGCGTCCTGCTGGCCGCGACGGCGGCGGTCCGCTCGGTGCTCGGCCAGATCAAGTCCGACGGGAGCCCGATCAACGCGCTCAGCTCGCTGGTGCCGTTCGAGGAGTTCCTCGAGATGATCGGGCTGCCCGAGGTTCGGGAGCTAGAGGAGCGCTTCGCGGGAGGCTGAGGCGCCGACGCCGGGCACGGGCCAGACCGGCGCCAGCACCGCGAACACGAGCCATGCCGTCGCCGGAATCAGCGGCACGATGAACCGTGCCTCCGCGGCCAGGGGCACGTGGATCAGGAATCCGAGGAGGATGAAGATCGAGATGGGCGCGAGCCCGACGGCCAGCCGCCGGCGGGTCCTCATCGCGGCCAGGGCGGAGATCACCAGGGCGCCGAGCAGGATCGCGTTCGGCACGCCGTACAGCATCGCGCTCGACTTCTCGTTCGTGTAGCTGTAGGGCGAGTTGAACACGAGGCGACCGACGTTGTTGACGATGTTCGCCAGGTAATGCTTGGGGTTGTGGCGGATGTTCTGGATGGCGATGTGGGTCAAGCGCGGGTCCTGCTCGAGTGGAGGCAGGCGCTTAACCGCCGCGATCGTGGCCCTGTCCACGGCGAGCTGCGGCCGTGTCGCCACCGTCAGCGGCGACTGCCAGTCACCCGTGCCCGGCGCGCTCATCCAGAACAGGTTCCAGCCCCCTGAGTCGCCCCAATAGAAGGGCTTGTGGGTGACCGAGTAGGTGTAGGACAGCCATGGGACGCACATGACCAGGCCGATCGCGCACGCGATCAGGCTGTGACGAGCGGGAAGCGATGCGCGGCGTACGAGCAGCCACACCGCGCTGATGAGCAGGCACGCGACCAGCACGTAGCCGTACTCGACGCGGCTGAGCGCCAACCAGCCCAGGGCAAGCCCCGCCCACAGATGGTCGCGTCGCCCGCCTCGAAAGGAGCGGACCATGAAGTACACCGCCAGCGTGAAGCAGAGCGTCGCGAGGGCCTCCACGTACACGGCGCGCATGTGCGGGAAGAACGGCAGGTAGGCCCCCACCGCGTAGCTGGCGAGGATCGCGGAACGCTCGGTCATGAACGGCCGGAGCATCCGGTGGAACACAGCAATCGCCGCAAACAGAAAGACCGGTCCCACGAGGATCCGGATCAGGGTGAGCGGTATGTGAAGGGCGACCAGCGGGAGCAGCAGCAGGGGCAGGCCGGGGCCATGGAACAAGAGGCCGCTGATGACAGTGGTGTTGGACTGCGTGTAGAAGCCGTGGGTGAGGTCGCGCGCGATGCCGAGGAAGGCAGCCTCGTCGGTGTAGTTGCCGGGCAGCGGGTGGATGACCACCACCAGCGTGTAGACCAGGAGGATCGGCAACAGCGGGAGCGTCGGGGCGAGAAGCCCGACGACCCCCGGCCGGCCGGCGCCTGCGGCCGGGCCGTCCTCCGACTCTGAGATGGGCGCGCGCGCCGCGCCCACCTCTACGGCTGCGTTCCCCATCTGGGCCAGAGTCTGCCAGAAAGAGGAGCGGGCGGCGATGGTTCGTTGCCGGGCGGCTTTACCGGCGTATTACCGATGTCTTGCCGGGCTCCGCCAGCCTTGCGCCCATGTTCGACGGTCGCAAATGGGGCGCTTGTCATGGCGCACCGCCAAGAGTGAAAGGTGGGATCGCAATGCTCGAGCGCATGCGCTGGTAATCGCAAAGCTGGGGACGGGCTCTGAACCGTCCCTAGGTGGGGGCGGGGCCACCCGACCGGCCCCGTCCCCTCCATTTCCCGAATTCCGACTGACGAAGGAGATCCTTGACCGCCACTGCCAACCCGCCCGTTCTGCCGGCCCGCCACACGGGGCTCCCGCCGGCGCTCGTCCCAGCCGAGCCGACGACCTCGCTGCCCCTCCCGCACGCGACGTGCAACAACGACCGGCTGGAGGCAGCGGCCGGGGCGCGCAAGCTCGAGTGGGCGGCGCTTGGGCGCCGCGCGTCGGCCTGCAAGCGGTAGCCGCGGGTCGACCGTGTTCACGCTGCTCAGACACAGCCCTTCACTGCGACGGTTCTTCACCGCGTTCTTCCAGTCGCAGGTGGGCACGGGTGCGGCCTACGTCGCGCTGCTGCTCGTCGCCTACCAGCGGCTGCACTCCGGCTGGGCGATCTCGCTGGTGCTGCTCGGAGAGTTCGTGCCGGGGATCGTGCTGGCGCCGGTGTTCGGAACGCTCGCAGACCGGGTCTCGCGGCGCCGGCTGGCGATCTGCGCCGATCTGTTGCGGGCCGGCTGCTTCATCGCGATCGCCCTGATCCCGTCGTTTGCCGCCACCGTGGTGTTCGCGATGCTCGCCGGCGTGGGGACCGCGCTGTTCCGCCCGGCCATCAATGCGGCGCTGCCCGGAATGGTGGCGCCCGAACGGCGCTCTGAGCTGACCGCGATCTTCTACGCCAGCGTCAACACCGGAGTGATGCTCGGCCCGGCACTCACGGCCGGACTGCTGCTCTTCACCCAGGCATCCGTTGTGCTCGTGCTCAACGCGCTCACGTTCGGGGTCTCCGCGCTGCTTCTGGCCGGGGTCGATTTGGGGCCGCGGGTAGAGGAGAGGGAGGCCTCCGCGGTGGACGCCGCCCAGGGCGCCGGGGTGTCAGGGCCGGGTCGCTCCGTGTGGGCCGACACGCGCACGGGCGCGCACGCGGTAGCCGGCCTGCCCGGTGTGCCGGTGCTGCTCGGCGTGGGGGCATTGGTGGTGCTGACCGGAGCCACGTTCAACGTCGTGGCGCCGCTTCTGATCACGGGCCCGTTGCACGCTAGTGGCAAGGGGTACAGCTTGCTGATGGCGCTCTACGGGGCCGGGATGGTGGCCGGGTCGTGGGCCAATGCACGCGCGGGCTCGGACATCGAGGGCCTGCGCCGGCGCTGGCTATTCGGGATCGGCCTGTCGGGGGTGGCGATGGCGGTGGCGGCGCTCGCACCGAACCTCGGGCTCGCCCTGATCGCCTTCACGCTGATCGGGCTCGGAGAGAACCTGCTGGTCGGGCCCGAGATGCGCCTGGTCCAGGAGCTGGTGGCCGAGCGGCTGCTCGGTCGCGTGTTCGGCTTCAAGGACGTACTCGAGAACATCGCGTTCGTGAGCGCGTTCCTTGGCGCGGGCGCGCTGCTCAGCATCGCCGGCGTGCGGGTGGTGTTCGTCGGAGCCGGGCTGCTAACGCTGGCGCTGGCGGCCGTGGGCGGGGCGGCGTTCAGAACGGGGCGAGCCGCCGTGAGGCGCGGCGTCGGAGGCGATCCGCCGGCGATGGCGCCGATCGTGGCGAGCGAATAGCCGGGCGCGTTTGGCTGCATCAGGCGGTGACGCTTGCGATCGCCCGCTCGAGCGCGGGCGCCACGCGGGCCCAATCGTCCGGCGGAGCTGCGCCCACGGCCACCACACTGCTCCGCCGGCCGGTGAGCAGGCAGGCGATCTCCTGATAGCTCGCGCCGGTCGAGGTCGTGTAGGCGTCCTCGACGCAGGAAGCGGTGGCGCCTCCGAGAGGACGATTGGTGGTCAGCGAGAGCGTGCGCACGTTCCGATCGCCCTCCTCGGCGTTGTGCCCGACGCGGAAGCGCCCCCAGTTGCCGAGCGTCTCGGTGCCCTGCCGCGGCGTCAGGTTCAGATAGCCGACATACACGTGGGCTGGTCCGAACAGCGCAGCGGTGGCGGTGCCTGGATCCCCCTTGACCTTCGTCCACGCAGGGGGATAGGAGATCGCCGCCCCGACGGGGATCCGGGCGGTGGCCCAGCCCGAGGGCGGCGCGCTTGGCCGTAGCCAGGCAAACGCAGCCGGCTGCGCGGTTGCCGACGTCGAGGTGTCGCCCGCGGTGGAGCGCGGGGCGGAGCTGTGCCCGCCGCATCCGGCGAGCGCGAGCGCGGCGGCAACCGTGGCGAGTGCGGCGCGCTTAGAGGTTGCCGTCCCCATCGCTGGGGCCGCCGTGGTTATCGCTGTCGGCGTCGCCGGCGTTTGGTCCCTGCGGGATCCCGGACGAGCTCTGGGTCGATGTCGTCTTGGTGGCCGTGGTCGACGAAGAGGCCGACGAAGAGGCGGACGAGGCTGGAGTGGACGAGGGCGTCGTGGACGACGAGGACCCGCCGCCACACCCAGCCGCCGCCAGCGCGAGCGCGACGAGGGCAACGCACGGCAGCCGTCGAAGCAGATTGGACCTCGTGCTCATGTCCGAGCCTCCGTCGTGGGTGTTGTGTAAATCGGTCGACACGCGGACCTCTCATTCATTACAGACGCGGCGGTGGAGAAGAACCTTCCTCGCGGGCCGCCCCGACGTTCGATCGCGACCATCATACGGCCGCGTGGAGCGCCCCACGTGGAACCATCCCGTCATGCGCACGCCGAACCGACTGTGCGTCATGCGCCTCGTCGCGGTCGTCCTCGCGGCCGCCGTCGCGGTCCCTCGCGATGCGCCGGCGGGGGTCGATCCCGCGCGGGCGCCGCCGCGGTGGGCGTGCCCGCGCACACGATCGCCGTCCGCTGCGGCGAGCCGGCGGCCAGCGGACGCAGCCTGGCCTCGCTTCGCGCCGGCATGCTCCGGCTACCTGGAAGCCCCGACGGCGTCGCGACCACGCCGGACGGCCGCACGTCGTTCGTCGCCCTCCAGACCGGAGCTCCCCGAATCGCGGTGATCGCAAACGGCCCGGCCGGCCAGCGCCTGCTCCGCACGATCGCCGTGCCGGAGGTCCCCAGCGGAATGAAGGTAAGCCCCGACGGGCGCTACGTCCTCGGGGCGGCGGGGCGCGGCGCCGTGGTGCTGAGCGTGGCAGCGGCCAGGTCCGGCACGGGCCGCGCGGTGCTCGGTGACCTGGCCGCGCCGGCCCGAGTGGCCGGGACCGGGCCCGGCGCGGCGGAGGTCGCCTTCTCCAGCAGCTCGAGATATGCGTTCGTGACGCTCGAAGGGGCAGGGGTGGTGGCGGTGTTCGACCTGCGAAGCGCGATCAGCCGCCGGTCCGGCGCCGCGGCATACCTCGGGTCGATTCCCGTGGGCGCGGGCGCGCTCGGGATCGCGACCTCCTCCGATGGGCGCCGGCTCTACGAAGTGAGCGAAGGCCGCGGCGCGCTGAACGTCCTCGACGTGGCGCGCGCAGTCGACCGTCCAGCGAGCGCAGAGGTGGCGCGCGCTTCCGCGCCATGCGCACCGGTGCGCGTTGCCGTCTCCCCGGGAGGCCGCGCGGTGTGGGTGACCGCGCGCGACGCGAATGCGCTGCTCGGTTACTCCGTCGGCTCCCGTCGTGCCCCCGCGCTCGTGTCGGTCACCCGGGTGGGCGCGCAACCGCTCGGCGTGGCGGTGGCCAACGGGGGCCGCGTGGCGCTGGTGGCTGACCTGGACGTGTCGGGCGCACGTGGAGCGCGTTCCGCCGTGAACGTCCTCGACATATCCTCCCCGGCGCGGCCGAGCCTGCTCGGTTCGATTCCAGCGGGCCCGCTTGCCGACGCCATCTCGGTGGTGCCGGGCGGGAGCGCCGTGGTGACCAACTCCGCCGGCGACCAGCTCGAGCGTTTTCTGGTCGGGGCCGTGGGGAGAGACTCGGGTGGGTCTCGCGGCGCCGGGGGGTCTCGCGGCGCGGGCGGGTCTCGCGGCGCGGGCGGGCCTCGCGGCACGGGCCGCAGCTAGACTGGCCGCCCGATGGCGGCCAGGGTGCTGACGACGTTCCCCGTGTCGGCGCACCCGGATTGGCGCGACGCGGACATCCTCGACACCGAGCGCTACAACGGCGGCTTGTCCTTACGGGCGATTCGCCGTGACGCCCGACCGTACGACGTGGTCGTGCTCGATGGCTCTGTTGGCTTCCGCCAGCGCTACCGCGACGTCATCATCGCGTGGGGCCTGGTCCGCGGACGAGGGGGGCCGGCCGTCGTGCTCACCGAAGCCACGTGGGAGCCGGGCAGCCGTGCCGTGGCAGCGCTGCTCGGCCGGAATGGCTCGGTGTTGCGAGAACCGTCACAGCTTGTGATTCGCGGCTTCGACAGTGACAGGATGAACTTCTGCGTGTTGTCGGAGGCGGAGGTCGAGGTGTTTCCCCGCACCTGGAAATTACGGCGCGCGACGGTGAGGGCGACGCACTATTTCCACACCTTGCTCGAGGATCAGTTGGCACCCGTCACCGATCTCGGTTACGTGTTCTCGGGCGGGACGTCGCTTCGTGACCCCCAACTACTCGTCGAGGCCTCTCGCGGCCAACCCTGGAAGACGGTTATCGCGGCCAAGGCGAAGCTGTCCTCGATACCGGCGAACGTAGAGGTCGCGTTCGTCGAGCACACGCGCTACCTCGAGTTGCTGCGGGGGGCGGCCGTGGTCGTGGTTCCTCTGCGCAGCGGCACCGTCCGCAGCGCCGGGCAGCAGACGTACCTGAACGCCATGGCCCTCGGTAAACCGGTGATCGTGACCGACGTGATCGGCGTCCGGGACTACGTCGAAGATGGTGAGACGGGAATCATCATTCCGCCGGATGACGTGGAAGCGCTAAGACGCGCGATCGCCGACGTGCTCGCGGCGAGGGACTCGGACCGTTACACGCGCATGCGCGAGCGCGCGCGCGAGGTCGCGCTCACACGCTATTCGGCCACGGCGTACTGGCGGCGCGTGCGCGCCGCCGTCGAGGCTGCGGCGCGGTGATCACCGCTCGGTCGCGGAACACGGGCTGCTGGCTGCTCTGGTTGCGGGCCGACCTCGATCGCGACGAGGCGAGGGCCTACTGGCGCGGTCCGCACGCCGAGCTTGTGGGCGGCGTGGGCGGCATCGAGGAATACCGGCAGCTGCACTTCTCAGCACGCGACCACGGCTTCTGGCCCGGAGGCGCGGGCGTCGGGACAAGGGTACCGGCCGACTGGCGCGTCGACGGGATGCCCGAGGTGACGTTCTCACGGTCGGTTCCCTCGCCGGGCGCGGCGTTCAACGCGGTGCGGCACGTCTTCCCCGACGAGGCGAACGCCTTCGATCGGGTGCTGGGACTGATGGCGGGGCCCGGCGGCGGGCGGTGGTTCGGTGTCGGCTCTGGCGGCCCCGCGGACGGTGGCGGAGTTGCCCCGCCGGGTCACGGGGTTACCCCGCCGGAGCTGACACGAGCCGTCGTGCTCATCCGGCGCCGGCCCGGCATTCGGCTCGGCACCTTCAGAGCGTTCGTCCACGGAACGCTGGGGCCGGCCCTCGCCCAAGCAGACGGAGCCGCGGAGGTCCGCACGCACGCATTTCTGCCCTACTCGTGGTTGCTGTGGCGGACGCCATCTGTCGCGCACGACAATCCGGTGCATCGGCGTTACAACGCTGCCGTCGTGGTGGGCGCCGCCGACCGCGCCGCGCTCGATGCCGTGCTCGGCTCGCCCGAGGTGAGCGCGACCGGGGCAGCCCAGGCGGCGCATTGCGTGGCGCTACACGCCTACGCCGTCGAGGAGACGGTCGTGGTGGTGCGGGATGCGCAGCCTCAAATGCGCGCATAGCCACCCAATCGGCCGGCGCGACCATCGGGCTGGGTATCTTCGGGCCGGTGCGGGAACAGCTTCGCATGCGCCCGGTCGTCGTCGCGGCCGTCGCGACCGGGATCGCAGCAGTGGCGGTTCTCGCGATCGCCCGCGCGACCGGCGTCGACGAGGTCGGCCGGGCGTTCGACGATCTCGACGCCGTGTGGATCGTGCTCATCGCCGGGGCCGAGCTCCTCGCGTATCCGGCGTACATGGTCGCCTACCGATCGCTGGCGCAGGTACACGGGCACGCGCCACTCGCACTGCCGCTGGTCGCACGGGTGGTGATCGCGGGGTTCGGGCCGTTCACGATCGGCGGCGGGTTCGGCATCGACCGGCAGGCGCTCCAGGCCTTGCAAGAGGATGAGCACAGCGCGCGCGTGCGAGTGCTGGCTCTCGGCACGCTCGAATGGGCGGTGCTGGCGCCGACCACCTGCGTCGTCGCCATCGTCTTTCTCATCCAGGGAGCGGACATCCTGCCCTCGCTGCTTTGGCCCTGGGCGATCTCCGTGCCGCTCGGCTTCGGGTTCGGGCTGTGGGCCAGTACTCCAAGGCGGATCGAGCGCGTGGCGCAGCTGTGCCGCGGCCGTTGCCTGTGGCTGATCCGTGCGCTCGAGGGCGTCGGCGCGCTGCACACGCTGATCCGCAACCCGCGTAGATACATGGGTGCCTGGGTCGGGACGGCCCTGTACTGGGCCGCTGATATCGCGGCCTTCTACGGCGGCCTGCGCACCTTCGGCCTCGATCCCGGACCAGGCAAGGTCATCCTCGCCTACGCCACCGGGTATGCCGCAACGCGCCGCTCGCTCCCGCTGGGCGGCGCCGGGATCACGGAGGTCCTGATGACCTATTCGCTGTACTGGGTCCGCTTCCCGCTGGCGCCGTCTCTGGCCGCGGTCGTGGCCTACCGAGCGTTCAACTTCCTGCTTGCCGCGACTCCGGCGCTGATCGCCCACCGTCAGCTCGAGCCCGTGATCGCGCTCAAGCGCCCTTCGCTTCGGCGCTGAGCGCGGGCCGCCATCGGCGTGGTGCGCAGATGACTCGGTTCCGCGTGATCGCGCTAACGCTGCTCTTGCTCGTGCCGCTGGCCGCCGGGTGCGGCGGTTCCAGACACCGGCCGCGCGGCCAAAGCCGAGGATCGACCGCGACTGCCGTGGCCGCCGGGGGGTCCGCCGGCGCCCCGGCCGCCTCTTCTGGCTGTCGGCGGCCGCCACCGGTCGGCGCGGGCCGAACGGCGAGGCAGCTGGTCGCCGTCCCGCCGGCCCAGGCCGAGGGAATGCATGTCCGCAGCTACTGGGTGCACTCACCGCTCGGCTATCGCCCGGACCGTCCCGTGGCGCTGGTCCTGGCGTTTCACGGTGCTGGCGGGACGAGCCTCGCGATGCAGTCACTGACCGGCCTCTCCTCGCGGGCGGATCGCGACGGCTTCATCGTCGTCTATCCCCAAGGGCTCCCGCAACCGGCGCGCAGCAATCACTACTACTGGTACGCGAGCGGGCCGAGCGACCCAGACGCGCACGGGATCGACGACGGCGCCTACGTCCGCCACCTGCTCGACGCCGTCCAGTCCGAGTTCTGCGTCGACCCGGCGCGCATCGGGGCAATCGGCTTCTCCAACGGTGCCGGCCTGATCGGATACCTGGCGTGCGTCCTGTCGGGCCGGATCGCCGCGTTCGTGGCAGTGGAGGGCGAGTTCTTCATGATTCCCACCGGCTGCCATCCGGCACGGCCTGCCTCGATCCTCGATGTTCACGCCGCCGACGACGGGGTGGCGCCGTATTCCGGCGTCCCGGCGCGGGCATCGCCCGAGTACTACGCCCCCGCCGTTCCCACGTGGCTCGATCAGTGGTCGCTGCGAGTGGGCTGCCGGCGCAGCTCGGCCCTCGGCGTGGTGGGCGACGTCGGCGCACGCGAGTGGTGGGGCTGCGATGGCGGCGCGGTCATCGCCGGCTATGTACGCGCCCGCGGCGGGCACACCTGGCCGGCCCAGCTGCGAGGAGGACCGGGCACCGACGCCCTCCTCAGCTTCCTCTTCGCCCACCCTCTGCGCAGTGGGAACGCGCGCTGGACGCCGCATCCGGCTACGGTCGTCGCGCCGGTCAGCGCGCCGCGCCTGAGCGTCGGCGCGGTCAGGACGTTCCGCCTACCGGGCGCGCATGCTGAGCCCGTCGACATAGCGGTCGCGAGCGATGGCACGGTGTGGTTCACCGAGTTCGGAGCCGACGCGATCGGCCGGATCGACGGCGCCGGGCGGATCCGTGAGTACCGCGTGCCCACGCCGGACGCCCAGCCCTACCAGCTCGTCGCCGCGTCCGATGGCTCGGTGTGGTTCACCGAGTACAACACCAACCGGGTGGGGAGGGTGTCGCGCGCAGGCCGGATCACGGACTTCGTCCTCGCCCCGCGCAGCGCCGGGGGCTTTGGGATCGCCCGCTCGGGGCGCAATATCTGGATCGCCGATCCCGCAGGCGCGGTCGATCGAATATCGCCTCACGGCCGGGTCGGCCGGGTGTTGCTCGCGCCCGGAACGGGCACGCCGCTCGCGCTCGCCGCGGGCAGCGACGGCACGGCATGGGTGAGCACCTTCACCGGGTACTTCGAGCATGCGCGAGCGCTCGCACACCTCGGGCCCTCCGGTTCGATCGAGAGGGTCGCGCGGTGGGATGCGGCGAGCGACATCGACGCGCTGGCGATCGGACCGGCGGACACCCTGTGGCTTGCGGACTACGGTGCTGGAGCGCTTGACGAGCTGGTGTCCGGTCGCACGCTGCGCCGGTTCGCCGATCCCGCGCGGTACGGCGGTCTGAACGACGTCGCCCTGGGCCCCGACCGTGCGATGTGGTTCACCGATCAGGCCGGCGTGATCGGGAGGGTCTCGGCGACCGGACGGATCCGAGAGCTCGCGCTGGCCGTTCCGGGCGCGGCGCCCGACGGGATCGCCGCGGGCCCCGGCAACACGATCTGGGTCGCAGAGACTGGGGCGGGCGCGGTACTGCGGTTGACGCTACGGCCGTCTAACCCACGAGCAGCTTGAAGCCGTGGTCCCAGGCGCCCCGCGCGCCGCCGATCTTGACCCAGGCGATGCAGATCGCCTCGAGCTCGCGCGAGCCCTCGATGCCGCCGATGTCGACCGTGTCGGACCATCCGAAGTCGGCGAGCAGGGCGCGGACCGTCCGCTTTGCGCCCTCGTCGTTGCCGGCGATCAGCATCGTCGGCTGCCCCTCGCCGAAGCTCGGATCGACGAAGTACGGGTTGCCGATCGTGTTGAACGCCTTGACCACGCTCGCGTCGGGCAATGCGCGCTGGATGCGCTCGCCCAGGGAGTCCTCGCCCGATATCGAGAGCTTGGGCGGAAAGCCGCCCGAGAAATCGAGCGGGTTCATGGCGTCGATCACCACCTTGCCGGCGAAGTTCTCCGGTCCCGCATCTGCGATCGCCTGCTCGGCGACATTGCCCAGAACCGCCAGGACGAGCAGATCCCCGTGCGCCGCGGTCTGCGCGAACGACCCAGCTTCGACGCCTGCGCCGGCGTCGGACAGCCACTCGCGCAACTCCGCCTTATCGGGGTCGCGAGAGCCAATCATCACTGCGTGGCCGCGACTGCGAAATCCGTCCGCCAATCGGCGCCCCACCTCGCCGGTTCCCAGCACGCCAACGCGTGTCTGCGCCAATCGACTGCTCGCCATCGCTTCTCCTCTCGCGTACCCGGCCGCAATCTAACGGTACGGGGAGGCAGCGGCTCAGAAGGTGAGTCTCAGCGTGCGGTTCGCGAGGGCCGAGCTGCCGTACTGCTTAACCAGCACGTGGACGAGCAGCTTGCGTTGCCTGGCGAGCAGGCGCTCCATCGCGCGGTCAAGGGCGAGGTTGATCGCGGTGCTCGCGCGGCTCTGGACGGTGAGGGCGACCGTGCTCGCGAGTTGCCGCTCTGACCCGTGCCCGGATGCGCCTCCCAGCCTCGCCGTGATCGTCACGGCCAGCTTGCAGACGCGGCCGAGGGCGGCCGCGCAACGCACGACCAGCCTGACCGCGTGGTGGGCCGCCACGAGCTTCACCACCGCGGCGCGCGGCCGGGCGGTGGGAGTTGTCTGGCCGGCGCCGGTGCCGGCCGCGGATGCGGAGGGGTTGCTGCCCGCGCCGGTGCTGGTGCCGGTTGTGGCGCCGGACGGACTCGGCCGCGCCACCGGGGCGTCGGGCTGACCCGGCGCGGTCCTGGTGTCGCCGCCGACAAACAGCTCGGTCATCGACGGACCGTACTGCCCGGTGGCGTCGCCGGCGCCCATGGCGATCGGCGAGGAGAAGTGCCAGAGGATGTCGTGCCGGTGGCCCCAACAGCCCGATGAGTCCGAGCTCGTGCAATCGAGGTTGCCCGAGCCGGGTCCATCGTCGTACATCCACTCGAAGTCGGCTTCGAGCGCCGAGTTATCGCCACCGGCCCAGTTCGACGTCGCTTCGTTGCCGTAGAAGTGGGTTGGCATCGGATCAGCGTCCTGCGCCGCCCCCGATTGCGCATCCTGGTCGAGCGCTGCCGACAGGCCGAGGATCGGCGCCAGCCCGCGATCGACGCGCTCGAGATTCGCCAGGTTGAGCAACTGCACGGGCACGCTCATGGACGCGAAACCGCCGGGCAGGACCATGGCTCGCACGCCCTCGGCTGCGCGCGCCGCGTTGATGTCGGCCAGTGCCGAGCTGATGCAAGCGCCGCTCGTCGGGTTCTCGGAGCACGCGCGCCAGGTGGCCGGGCTGAGCGATCTGTTGGCCGCCGGGTCCCCACTCGCGGCGGCCGCCGAGGCCGGCACGAGCAGGCCGAGGAGCGCAGCGAGATAGACCAGGCGAAGGCTGAGGAATCGGGCCACCACCTCCCTTATCGGCTGAGGACGCCGAGGTGGTGAGACCCTCCTCTGGAAATTCGTCTGCGACCGGCGTCAAGCGGTGGCCGCGCCGGCCGTTAACGGGGATATGGGCCTTCGTGAAGTTCTGATTCTCTGCGGGCTTGCCGTGGCCGCCTGGGGACACCTCCTCCTCGGCGAGCGAACGCTCGCGGCCGTTGCCTGGCGCAAGCTCGACGACCTCTTCCCGAGTGCGTGGCGCTCCTCGGAGCCGGTCGCCGGGGCCGCCTTGCTCGGGATGGGCGCATTCTGCGTCCTCGCCGCGATCGCCGGCACGTAGGCGCCGACAGGCGCCGGCTGTCCGCTTAAAGATCGTGTCGGTCCACGATGCGGTCAACCCGGACCGGGCGGTCGGGCGCTTTCTCGCGGGGTCCACGGCAGGTCAGTCCGCCAGCTCAGCGCGCCGGAAAAAGGACGCATGCAATCTCGCGTCGGCGGGTACGCTGCGGCGCACATTGAGGGTGGTGCTGTTGCGACTTCTCGTTCCTGTCGCGGTGGCCGCATTCGTCGCCGCGGCGGCTCCCGCTGCAACCGCCGCGGTCGGCACCCCACCGCTGTTCATCCCGGGGCCAAGCGTCCCGGCCTATCCGAACGCTGGCCAGGGTGGAATGGTGGCCGGCGACTTCAACGGCGACAACAACGCCGACCTCGCGGTGGGCACTGGCGCCAACACGATCTCGATCTCGCTCGGCGACGGCCACGGGGACTTCACGCCGGCCCCCGGATCTCCGGTCCCTGGCGGCGCTGGGCCGATCGCCCTCGCCACGGGTGATTTCAACGGCGACAACAAGCTTGACATCGTGGCCGCGGACTACACCGGCGGCACCGCGACGGTCCTTTTGGGGCACGGGAATGGCACCTTCACCCAGGCGCCAGGCTCGCCGGTGACGCTCGGTCCCCATCCGCGAGACATCGTGGTAGCCGACTTCAACCACGACGGCCATCCTGACATCGCGGCCACCACCGACGCGGGCACCGCCGTGCTGCTCGGCAGCGGAAACGGCCGTTTTTCTCCGGCTCCCGGTTCGCCCATCGCAAGCGGCGCCTGTCCGGACGCGCTTGCGGCCGGCTTCTTCGACCAGTTCGCTCAGGCACCCGACCTGGCGGTCGCGGACGGCTGCAACGACACCGTGTCGGTGCTCCGGAACAACGGCAGCGCGCACTTCACCCCGGCGGGCCCCCCGGTGTCCGATGGGGATCCGACGTACTGCACCAGCAACTGTCTCTACGACGCGCTCTCGATCGTGGCGGGAGAATTCCGAACCGGCGGCATTTTCGATGTGGCCGTGGGCCACGAGGACGGCAAGATCTCAGTGCTCTTGGGTGATGGACATGGGGGGTTGTCGCTGGCGCCCGGCAGCCCGTTCCCAGCCCGCTCCGACGGCAGGAGCACCCAGGTCACGCACCTCGTCACCGGGTACTTCGGAAACAACGGCCAACTCGACCTGGCCGCGAGCGGCTACTGGCAGGGCGGGTGCGCCAACCCCCCGTGCGATCTGCCCCCCAATGCGGTTTCAGTTCTCTTGGGCGATGGGACAGGCCGCTTCAGTCAGGCGCCGGGCTCTCCGTACCTTCTCAGCGGCGTTGCCGGCGACCTCGCGACAGGTGACTTCTACAACAACGGCCACAACGACTTGGTCAGCACCGATCTCTACAGCTGCCATGGGAACGACGCACAGGTTCTCGTCAACCAGGGTGTGAACGGCGGCGAGTCACCTCCGGCCAATGTCTACAGTGGCGACGGATGCTCCGGCGGCTGTCCGGTGCGACCGATTCGTGGCAAGCTGGAGCCCGCGTTGGTCGCCGTTTTCGTCGACGGCGTTCAGACGTCCACTCCTAACGACGACTTCTATCCGCTCGACTACGGCTTCAGCGGTTCGCCCGCTCATCCGGCAATCGATTCGTACTGCTCGCCGTACAACGCCGCCAGCTATGGACGGTATCCACCTTCGGTATCGGGCGTCCTGGGCGGCTATTACGGGACGCTCAATCCACCGCCCTCACTCGGCAGCGAGATCCTTACCGATACGCTCGCCAAACAGGGCGCCGTGCTGCTCCCCTACAGCTACCACGGCGCATACTTCTCGTCGTGTCCGGGCGGTAACACCGCGCCGCTGTTCCACGTCAACTACTCGTCGAGCCGCGACCCAGGCAACACCGATCCGAACACCGAGGCTGGGTATCTCTGGGGCGAGGTGCAGTCGATTCACTCGTGCTGGCCGGATGCCGCCATCGACGTCATCGCCGACAGCGGCGGAGGAGTTCCGGCCGAGTATTACTGGAACACGGCCTTCCAGAACGAGCGCGACGGCGTGAGGCACGTCTTCACGCTCGACTCACCGATCAACGGGCTTGACCACACGTCGATCGAGAGCATCGTGGACAACCATCTCGGCTCGGTCGTGCGCAACTTCTACGGAGTCCTCTGGGACAACCTCGACTCGAATGACGCCGGCGAGCTCGGTAAAGACGGTAACGGTTCTTTCCGGCCGGTCGGGACCATCGGCGACTACGCCTATGCGCTCGGCGACATGCGCTGGTCGCTCAACTTCGATCCAAACGCAAACGACCAGCAGGCTGCGCTGAACGCGCTCCTCTCGCAGGTGCTCATGAATTGCAGCGGAGGCTTGAGCGACACCTGCTCGGTCGCCGGCCCCAGCTACGTCAGCCCTTGCCGGGGCACCCAATACTCCGGCGATCCCAGCCACGAGGTCGTCCGGATCTGCAAGCCGACGGTCGACTACATCGCCGGAATCACGGCTGGGGACCTGAGCGCGATCGTGGGGACCGACGCGCGCTCGGGCCGGGGGTACGGGGCACGCTCTTCGGCGGCGCGCGACGGCCGAAGAGCTCCGCCGGCTGAGAGCGCGGCTGTGAGAGCGCCTCAGCGCAGCGTGGCCGGACCAGCCGGTCCTGCGATCGAACCTCTCCTGTATGCCGCGGCGCCGGGTAGCCGCATCACGCTCCACGGACATGGCCTGGGCCCGAGCCCGGGCGGTGTGACCTTCTCGGGTGCCAGCGGACCGGGCACGGTCGCGGCGCACGTGGTCTCCTGGTCAGACGGCGCCGTGACCGTCGTCGTCCCCAAGGCCCGGAGCGGCCCGATCATCCTTCGCACGAGCAGCGGCGACACGTTCCCGGCGAGCTCCTTGGCCGTGCTGTCGCGGGGTCGCGTCGCGCATCTGCGTGTCAGAGCCTCACGTCCAAGCACGGGCGGCGCGCGCGAGTACGTCTATGTGACGGCAGTCGACCGGCGATTCCGGGCGGTTCCGCGGGCCGTCGTCGACCTGTTCAACGGGACCAACGAACTTCGCGCAACCACCAACGGCAAGGGCACCGCGACCTTCGCTTTGTCCGACTTCGGCGAGCAGGACCTCCTGGTTCATTCGGGAGGCGCCGCGAAGGGCGTGCGCCTGGTCTGGCGCCCCGCGCGTGAGAGGCCGTTCGCGGAGGTCGGCGTCGCCCTCCTGCACGCGCAGAAGGGACGCCGAGACAGGCTCCGGTTGAGGGTGACATCCCCACTGCGAGGGACGGTGACGGCGAGCGTCGCGATCTGCGGCCGCCTGCGGGGCGCTTGCGGGCGGATGATCAAATTTGGCACCGCACATGCCACCTCCGCAGGTGCAGCGACGCTTTCCTTGTCGGTCTCGCCGACCAAAGCGGCGGTCAGAGCACTGCGCCACGGTCGGCGGGTTCGAGTTCGAATCGCGTTGACGCTCGTTGCCGCGCTGACGCATTCGCGCACCACCGTGACGCGGTTCGCGGTCGTCAGCTTCTAAGCGTTACCGCGACGTTACCCCCGGGTGGGCGGCGATCGGCAGTCTCCCAGCCATGACTTTGACGATCGACGGGGCGCAGGTGAGCCGGCGCCCACGCGAAAGGAGGCTCGCGATGGAGCTCGAGCGCGCTCGCTGGTAAATGCCCCGACCCATGAGCACGGGGCCGGACATCCGGTCCCGTGCTCATCCACTCTTCCGTGAGGTCGCTATTCGATGCTCGCCCTCCTCAAGGACGCCCCTGTCCTGAGGCGGTTCTTCGCCGCTTTCGTGCAATCGCAGGTCGGGAACATGGCAGCGTGTACGGCGCTGCTGCTGGTCGCCTACCACCGATGGCATTCCGGATGGGGGATTTCGCTGGTGCTGCTCGGCGAGTTTGTTCCGGGAATCGTGCTCGCGCCGCTGTTCGGCTCATTGGCAGACCGGCGCTCGCGCAGGCAGATAGTGATCTGCTCGGACCTCCTGCGTGCCTGCTGCTTTGCCGGGCTCGCCGTGGTCCCCTCGTTCACGGCCACGGTCGCGCTGGCATTGCTGGCCGGCGTTGGCAGCGCGATGTTCCGTCCGGCGATCAACGCCTGCCTGCCTGACATGGTCGAAGCCACGCGGCGCTCAGAGCTGATCGCGCTGTTCTACGGGTGCGTCAACATCGGACTGCTGCTCGGGCCGGCCCTGTGCGCGGGCCTGCTGCTCATAACCACGGCACCCGTGGTGCTGATCGCCAACGCCATGAGCTTTCTGGTCTCGGCATCGGTGATGGCGGGCATCGACCTTGGTCCGCACGCGGTCGAAGACGGCCAGGCGGACGATGCCGAGGCGCCATGGGCGCACTCGCTCGCCGGAGCGCGCGTGCTCGCCGGGATGCCCGACGTGCTGGTGGTGATGGTCCTCGGAGCACTCGTCGTGCTGACCGGCGCCGTGTTCAACGTAGCGGCGCCGCTGCTTGCGATCGGTCCTCTGCGCGCGGGCGGGACCGGCTACAGCCTCCTGATGATTCTCTACGGAGTCGGAATGCTCGCCGGGTCCTGGGCCAACGCGCGCCTCGGCTCGGACGTCGCCGGGCTACGGCGGCACTGGCTGTTTGGAATCTTGGTGTCCGGCACGGCGATGGTCGCGGCAGCATTCGCGCCCAACTTGGCCAGTGCCCTGGTGGCATTCGCGCTGATCGGCGCCGGCGAGAACCTGCTCGTCGGTCCGGAGATGCGCCTGGTCCAGGAGCTGGTGGCCGAGCGCCTGCTGGGCCGCGTGTTCGGCTTCAAGGATGTGCTCGAGAACGTGGCGTTCGTGGCGGCATTCCTGGGCACCGGCGCGCTGCTCTCGCTGCTCGGCATTCGCGTGGTATTCGTGTCTGCCGGCGCTTGCACCGTCGGACTGTCGGCTGTGGGCTGGCTCGCACTCCGCGAGCGCACGACGACGAAGCTGGCGCTGGCCCTCCGCGACTGACGCAGCACCTTCCGCACTGGGCCCGCCGGCGCGGGGCGAGGGCCCGTCGCGCGTGGCCATGGGTCCTTGGTAACGTCCGGCCCGAGTATGGAGTTCGGCGTGCTCGGCCCGCTGTCGGTCCGCGTCGGGGACGAGCACGTGATCCTCGGGGCGGCCAAGCAACGCGCTGTGCTTGCCGTGCTTCTGCTGGAGGCGGCGCACGGTGCCGTGCGCACCGAGCGCTTGATCGACGACCTGTGGGGTGATGATCCGCCGGCCAACGCCGACAAGGCGCTCCAGATGCACGTCTCGAAGCTGCGCCGGGCCCTGACGCGCGGCGGAGCACAACCCATCGTCACGGTTCCCACCGGGTACGCGATCCGGGTCGATCCCGAGACAATCGACGTTCACCGCTTCCAAGCCCTGCTCATCCAGGGACGGCGGTTGCGTGAGGCCGGCGAGCAGGCTGGAGCACTACGAGCCTTTCGGCAGGCGCTGGACCTATGGCGAGGACCAGCGATCGCTGACGTGACGCTGCTCGGCCCAGGCGCCGGAGAAGCCGAGCGACTCGAGGAGTTGCGTGCTGTCGCGCAGGAGACGCGGATCGAGCTCGAGCTGGCGCAGGGCGATGCGGCCGGGATGGTGGCGGAGCTGCAGGCTTTGATCGCTACCCATCCGTACCGGGAACGGATGCACGGATTGCTGATGCTCGCCTTGTACCGCGCCGGGCGCCAGGCGGACGCCCTGGCCGCGTTCCGCCGAGCACGCAGCCTGCTGGTAGAGGATCTTGGCATCGAACCCGGGGCCGAGCTCGTTCGCCTCCAGGACGCGATCCTCGAGCAGGACACTGCCCTCGATGTAGTCGCACCCGTCTCGCGTCCGCGAGCGGCCGATCCGGCCCCGGAAGCGATCCCGCACGCCTCCCGGGCCATCCTGGGCCGTGACGGGGAGCTGGATGCGGCGCTCGCGCTGATCGCGCGTGACGATGTGCGGCTCGTGACGCTCACCGGACCAGGCGGGATCGGCAAGACGCGCCTCGCGCTCGAGCTCGCTACACAAATGGGAGAACGGAGTCGGCTTGTCGCGCTGGCGGCGACCCGCGACGCCGCACGCGTCCTCCCGTCGGTAGCCGCGGCAATCGGTGCGCGAGAAGCCAGCGAAGACGCTGTCGTCGCGGCCCTGCGCTCGGAGTCCATCGTGCTGTTTCTGGACAACTTCGAGCAGGTGATCGGTGCGGCTTCGGTCGTGGCGTCGCTGCTTGCCGCGCTCCCATCGCTGACCGCTGTCGTGACCAGCCGAGCGCCGCTTCGCATCGCGGGAGAGCACGAGCTGCCCTTGCCGCCATTGCACGGCGATGCAGCAGTCGAGCTCTTTGTTCAGCGCGCGAAGGATCAGGACCCCCGCTTCTCGACAGATGCCCGCGATGTCCGGTGCATCGAGGAGATCTGCACGCGGATTGACGGGCTTCCCCTGGCGATCGAGCTAGCCGCCGCGCGCGCGCGCTCGTTGCGGCCCCAGGAGATTCTCGAGCGGATCGGTCGCCGATTGGACCTCCTCACGATTGGCAGGCGCGACGCTCCCGAACGGCACCGCACCCTTCGGGCCACGATCGCCTGGAGCCACGATCTCCTGGGTCCCGACGAGCAGCGTCTGTTCGCGCAGCTCGGCGTGTTTCGTTCGGGGTGCTCGCTCGACGCGGCTGAGGCAGTAGCCGACGGACCCGTGCTCGATCCGATGTTTGTGCTGGCCGAGCATTACCTGGTGAGCCGCGACGGGGACCGGTTCGGGATGCTCGAGACCGTGCGCGACTATGCGGCGGAACGCCTCGAGGAACTGCCCGACGCGGAAGCCGTCAGGCGCCGGCACGCCGAGTGGTGTCTCGGCCTGGCGAACGCCGCGGCCGAGGAGCTCGAGGGCGCGCAGCAGGAGATCTGGTTCGCGCGGCTCGACGCCGAGCAGGAGAACCTGCGCGCTGCTTCTGCCTGGGCGGTCGAGCACGGACAGCCCGAGGTCACGCTCGGGCTGGTGGGGGGCTTGTGGCGCTTTTGGTTGGCCCGCGGCGCCGCGGCGGATGTTCGAGGCGCATTGACCGAGGCCCTGGCGGCAGGCCGCGGCGACACGTCACTACGGGCGAGCGCCCTCAACGCTGCCGGCGTCCTGGCTGGCGAGACCGGAGACTTCTTCGCCGCCCGGGCCGCGTTCGAGCAATCGCTTGAGCTTGCCGGCGAGAGCGGGGACCGTCGGCAGATGGCACGGGCCCTGGCGAACCTCGGCGTGATCGCGATGTTCACCGAGGACTACGCGACTGCGCTGAACAGGTACGGCGAGGCGGGCGACATCTGGCGCGAGCTCGGCGGTGTACGCGGCCAGAGCATGATGTGCCAGAACTTGGCTGTCGTTTACGAGCTCATGCGACAGTTCGACCAGGCGATGCCCCTGCTCGAGCAGAGCGTCGAGCTCGCGCGCGCGGCGGGTGACCGCATGCACATCGCGGCGACCGTGATCACTCTCGCTCGCCTGCTCGCGCGTCAGCAGGTAGACGATCCGCGGATCCCAGCATTGCTCCGCGAGGGGCTCGACCTGGCCAGCGTGCTCGGCGAGCGCCTCCACATCATCGAATGCCTGGAGGTAACCGCACGGTTCGCCGGTGGAACGGGCGACCCCGCGGTCGCCGGCGCGCTGATCGGGGCGGCCGATGCCGAACGCGAGCGGGCCGGCGCGCAGCGAAACCCCGATGAGGTCCCGTTCTTCGAAGAGACCATCCGCGAGCTCGAGCGAAGCCTCGGGCGTGATGGTCTCGCGCGTCTCCGCGAGCGAGGTGGTTCGATGGGTCTCGATGCCGCCGTGGCGCTGGCGCTGGCTCAGACGGAACCGGAGCGGGGAGCTACGAGTAGTCCCGTTTTTCACTTGACTACGAAGCACTTCCCCGTGGACCGTGGGCGTCGATGAGATAGGACTGACTCATGGCGAAGCCGATTCCGATCTACCGCGCGCCGATGCGCGCGCGGGATCTCGATCAGCCGGCCGGCGCGGGCGCCGAGTATGGCATCGCGCACGGTCTCGTCGGGATCGGACCTGGACGCGGCGATCGCGCGGCGCGCATGCTCCACCGCTTCGCCACCCTGCCCGAGGGGGCGTTCGTGTGGACGCGCGATCGGGCCGGCGGCTACCACCTGGGTCGCATCCTGGGGCCCCTGCGCGAAGACGACTCAGACGCCGCGGGCGCAGTCGGGCTCACCCACGTGCGAGTGACGGCGTGGCTCGAACGCGCGGTCGATGAAGGCGAGGTGCCACCCGCGGTGGCCCGGACGTTCGCCAGGGGCGGTCGCAACCTCCAGCGCACCCACGACTCTGAGGCCGAGCGGCTGAGCGCCGCGATCTGGCGACGCTACCGCAACTGACAGTTACTACTCTCCGTGCGCGTCTGAACGCCCTGCGGCTGGCGATTCGGGTCAAAGACGGCGGGGCATACTCGGTCCATCACGACGACGCCCAAGCGCCACCTGCGCGTCTCACCTGAGAGGACCCGGGGCCTCGAGCGATGAAGCGGCCTCGATTTGTCCTGCGGTGGATCGCTGCCCTGACCAGCGTGCTCGGCCTGAGCGCCGTCGCGGTGGCGTCGGCCGCCACCGGTCCACCAGCGCCGGTGCTCGGCCGCAACGTCGACCTGCGGCTCGTCCACGGACGGGTGCTAATCCAGGAGCCGGGCCAGCGCGCGACCGCGCTCCGAGGCGCACGGCAGGTACCGGTGGGCACGCTCATTGATTCCTCGAACGGACAGTTCGCCCTCATCGCAGCCGGCAGCTCAGCCGGGAGGACGCATTCTGGGCAGTTCAGCGGCGACCAGGTCCGTGTCCTTCAAAGCTCCTCCGAAGGCGGACTGACGAAGTTCCAGTTTGCGCAGCCCCTGGCCTGTGGCCAGGCGTCGATAGCCAAGATCAGAAGGTCCCGCAAGCACCGTATCTATGCCGCGGCTGATGGAGACTTCGAAACCTCGGGACGGTTCGGCACCGCGACCGCGGCCAACCGTGCCGATTGGACGACCACAGATGATTGCGGCGGCACGCACATAGCCGATCTATCCGGAGCCGTCGAGACGGACCTCGGCGGTCGGAGCTCGGGCTTGGCGCCTGGCGTCACCGGCGTTGGTTACTGCACCGGGCTCGCCCCCGACAGAACGCACTTCAAGCGCTGCATCAACGCCCTCTCATTCCGGCGGTCCGGCTTCGGCTTCGGCCTCGTGGTGCGCGAGCCGGCCAGCCGGTATCGCCTCTGCCTGTCCGGTCCCAAGGGCGCCGACGGCTGCCACTCGCTCCCCCTGCGGCACGACGACTTCCTCAACGCACAGGTATCCGTGGCCCTATGTCCTGCCGATCAGGGCGCCGGCGCATACGTGGCGCGCTGGACGATCGACGGGCGACCTGTCGGCATACCCCTCTCGATCGCGGCCGCCCGGCGTGCTGTGCCGTGGCAATGCCACGACTTCCCAACCGGCAACTTCGGCAAGGAGGTGGGGCTCGAGGTCGGGTCGGGCAAGGTGTTTGTGGCGCCCCCCGGGCAACTTCGCCATCGCGTACGTGGATCGCTGCGCGTGCCGCTGGATACGCTCCTCGATCTGCGCCAAGGCGCGGCGGAAGTCAACAGCATGAGCCGCGCCGACCTCGTGCAGATCGGGTCGTTCTTCGGCTCCGAGGTCGCCGTCACACAACCCACAGGCCAGAACGGCACCACGTACCTGCGGATGACCGGCGGAGACTTCCGGACGTGTAAAGCGGGGCAGTTCCGCATCGTCCGGGGTCTCAGTGCCAAGCAGGCGAGCAATGCCTTTGTCGTGGCGGGCCGATTCGCGGTGGAAAAAGGCGTCTCAGCGTCGTCGAGCGCGGTCATGTTCGACCGCTGCGACGGCACTTTCACCCAGGACACGTCCGGCAGAGTCGTCGTGGCGGACGCGTTCGAGGAATTCGGCCTCGTCCCGGATACCAGCGCCACTTACCAGTGCTCGGACACTTCATCGCGACCGTCCACCTGCGTCGCGGTGGTGACTCAGCGGAATCCGTTTTTCTTCGTGTTTCATCTGGGCCTGCACACCCCAGCAACCCACTACACCTTCTGTGTCGGGACGCCGACCGGCCGGTTGCGGTGCGTGACGCCTGTCCTGCCCGCGCCGTCGGCGGGCCAGCAGATCTCCGATCTCAACTGTGTCGTCAACGCGGGAAAGGGCACCTACGACGGGGTGTGGGACGTCAACGGGCGCATTGCGGGATTTGTGCGCTTCGACGTGACGCTGCCACGGGAGTCGGCGCTGCCGCAGTTCAAATGCGCAATCAGGTGATCGACCGCCTGGGATAGGTCATCTGGCGGTCCCCAGCGTCTTGAGACTCGAGGCTGGGCGGGCTATTCGTCGATCTTGGTCACACGGATCTCGGCGTGATCGGGTCGCTCCCGTTGGGACCCGTACTGCTCGTCCCACGCCTGCCAGGCCGCCGCGCGCGCCGCGTCCTCGGACTCTGCCTCGCCCCTCCAGTCCACGGTCCTAACCATGGGCGAGGACGCC
This sequence comes from uncultured Solirubrobacterales bacterium, assembly GCA_963818675.1. GTDB lineage: Bacteria > Actinomycetota > Thermoleophilia > Solirubrobacterales > Solirubrobacteraceae > Palsa-465. The sequence continues at coordinate 1,550,909 of CAWFTE010000002.1, read as the reverse complement.
CGCTCGTCAGCGTCCGGCGCCACGGACTCCGCGATCGTGACTTCGTATTCGCTCATGGCTGGAGTACCACGGCGGGCGTGCGCGCCGGTGGGTTGGCTCAGAACCCCCGGCGGCGTCCCGCGAAGCCCTGGCGTCCGTAGGTCCCACCGCGCGAATGCCGGTAGATCCACACCACCAGCATCGAGAACACGACAGACAGGACGAGCCCCGCGCCGTGGCGATGCAACACATACCAGGAGAACAGGCCGGCGCTGAAAGTCCCGCAGATCCCGACCAGCGCGGTCATGCCGATACTCATCGGATCTGGGCCAGGTAGCAACAGCCGGGCCAGCGCACCGACGAATAGACCGACGAAGAAGAGAATGATCAAGTAGAGGATCAGGCCCATGCGAATAGCCTACCCCCTGCGACCGTCGCGGACTCACAGCCCAGGGATGGGTGAGGAGGCGCGGATCCGTGATCGCACCTTGAGAGCTGGACGCAGCCGGGCTAACATTGCGCGGGGGCTCTGGGCAGATGCGGGGACTTCAGCGGAGAGGACCGGCCATCGAGGTTCGGTCGACGGCGCCTTGAAGATATTCATCAGCTACAGGCATGAGGACAGCAGCTCGTCGGCGCTGCTCCTATACGACAGGCTCGAGCGGAGGTTCGGGACCGACAACGTGTTCCTCGACGTCAAGACGCTCAAGGCGGGGACGCAGTGGTTCGAGGAGATCAAGCGACACGGCGCAGGTGGCTTGGTCGTTCTTGCGGTGATCGGCCGTCACTGGTTGGACAGCCTCAAGGCGAGACAGCATCGACCCGCGGGCGAACCGGAGGACGTCGTGATGGTGGAGCTCGAGCTGGCGCTTCGCCGTTGGTCGGGCACCGTCATCCCGGTTCTCGTCGAGGGCGCCGAGATGCCGAGCGAGACCAGCCTGCCTAAGCCGATCCGCGCCCTCACCCGCTGGGAAGCCGTCGAGCTGCGGCATGGCTCATTCGATCAGGACGTCGCGGGGCTGATCGCTCAGCTCGAGGAGCTGGAGGCGAAGCCGAGCGCCGCGGGGGCGAGCGACGCGGAGAGCTCATCCGCCGAGCCGTCCGAACCCGCTCGCACGTCCACCGGCCGGAGCGTTCGCGTCCCCACGGCGGGGGGACCGGACGATGCCCATTACGACACCGTGCTGGAAGCGATGGTCGACGAGGGCACCGTCGTCCCGGTGCTCGGATCTCAGGTTTGCGGAACGCTGCCCGACGCCGAGCGGCTGGCCGAGCATCTCGCGAGCGAGTTCAAGCTCGAGCTCCAGTCCCTCGACCTGGCCGAGGTCGCTCAGCATGTGGCCGTCGCGAAGGGACCTTCGTTCCTTTACCGGGCGATGAACGAGGCCCTGCGGCTTCGGCAGGAGCCCCGTCCCGTTCACAGGTTCCTGGCCCACTTCCCGAAGCAGCTCGCAGAGCTCGGCGAGCCCCCGCGATACCAGATGATCGTGACCACCAATTACGACACGGCGCTCGAGCGCGCGTTCGACGACGCGGGTGAGGAGTACGACCTGGCCGTCTTCCTCGGCACCGGCCGCGACAAGGGCCACTTCGTCCACGTCCCCTGGCGCGAGGAGCCGCGGCTGATCAGGGAGCCGAGCAAGTATCGAGACTTCCCGATCGATCCGTGGGATGAGCTGGAGCGGACCGTCATCGTCAAGACGCTGGGCGCGGCGGTCGGCGCCGAGGGCACGTTCCGCTGGGACCGAAGCTATGTGCTGACCGAGGACCAGTACATCGACTATCTGGTCACCGACCAGATCAGCAGCGTCGTGCCCCTGCAGATCCTGAACAAGCTCACCAGCAGCCACTGCCTGTTCCTCGGGTATGCCATGCGCGACTGGAGCCTCCGGGTGTTCTTGAAGAGGATCTGGCAGGGCGGGCCGCTGGAGGACAAGTCGTGGGCGATCGAGCGCTCACCGGATCCTCTGGAGAAGGACTTTTGGAGCGCGCTACATGTCGATCTGCTCGCCGCTCCACTCGACGACTACGTGGGTGAACTCGAGGGGCGGCTGACCCGGTGGCGCGCGCGTGGCGCCTAGCCCGCCACCCGACGGGGCGGCCGCGCCCACGGCCGCCGAGGCGAGCCCCTACGTCGGCCTGAGCTTCTTCACCGAGGCTGACGCCGAGTGGTTCTTCGGCCGCGATAGCGAGACGCACACGATCATCGCCAACCTGCGCGCGTCCCGGCTGACCATCCTGTACGCCGAGAGCGGCGTCGGCAAGAGCTCGCTGCTGCGCGCGGGCGTGAGTCGGCAGCTACGTGAGCTGGCAGCGCACCGGCTCGCGCGCCGAGGCACGCCGGGCTACCTGCCCGTGGTGATGAGCGCGTGGAAGGATGATCCGGTGGCGGACCTGATCGCCGCGATCGAGCAGTCACTGCAGCGGCTGGCTCCTACTGCGTCCGACACGGAGCTCCCCCGGCAGAGCCTCACGGACGCGATTGAGTCAGCCACGGCGGCGTCTGGCGCGAGGCTTCTGGTCGTCTTGGACCAGTTCGAGGAGTACTTCCTGTACCGAACCAGCGAATCGGTGGAGGGGCGTTTCGCGGACGAGCTTGCCGAATGCATCAACCGGCCCGATATCCGGGCCAACTTCCTGATCGCGATCCGTGAGGATGCGTACGCCGGACTGGGCGACCTGTTCGCCGGACGGCTGCCGAACGTCTACGGGAACTACATCGAGCTCCAGTACCTCGACCGGAGCGCGGCCCGGGAGACCATTGTCAAGCCAATCGAGCACTTCAACGACAGGTACGCGCCCAATCCTCCCGTCGGCATCGAACCTCAGCTCGTCGAGGCGGTACTGGACCAGGTAAGGACCGGCGAGGTGGTCCTCGCAAGCGCAGGGCGCGGCGCGGTCGAGAGCGGGAACGGAGCGTCGCCGCAGCGCGAGGAGATCGAAACGCCGTACCTGCAGCTCGTGATGTCGACCCTGTGGGCTCACGAGCGCGCGAACAGCTCGAGCACCCTGCGCCTAACGAGCCTCCAGGAGCTGGGTGGTGCGGACGAGATCGTCCGCACCCACCTCGATGGCGCACTGGCCAGCCTGCCCGACGAGCAGCAGGGAGTAGCGCTCGACGTGTTTCGCTATCTGGTTACGCCGTCGGGGACCAAGATCGTGCATGCGGCTTCCGATCTCGCCCAGCTCACCGAACGGCCGGCAGACGAGGTGGCGACTGTGCTGGCGAGACTGGCGGGAAGCGATACCAGGATCCTACGTCACGTTCCGCCCCCTGCCGGGAGGACTCAGCCCGACGACCGTTACGAGATCTTCCACGACGTGCTCGCGCCCTCCATCCTCGACTGGCGCCGGCGGACTCAGGCGCTGCGCGAGCAAGCGCAGTCGATCCGCGAACGCGAGCGCCTCGAGACAGAGAAGCGGGAGGCGGTCGAGACAGCACGGCGCGAGCGGCGGCGCGCGCGAACCTTCAGGGGCTTGGCGGCGCTCTTGAGTGTTCTGCTCGCGGTGGTGATCGTGTGGCTGGTAATCACCTCGCTCAATGATGCGCGCCGCGCCCAGCGGACGGCGCTCGCGGAAGAGCTGACGCGCCAAGCCGCGACCGACCTACAGGTGGGCTCACTCTCGAGAGGTGTGCTCCTGAGCATCGAGGCGCTTCGGCTGGCGCAGAACGCCGACACTAGAGGCAGCATTACGGCGGCGTTGCTGGCCACGCGCGGCATGGGCGCGTACATCCGCGGTCACACGGCGCCTGTAACCGGAGTGGCTTTCAATCCGGCTGGAACCGTGGTCGCCTCGGGCAGCGGCGACGGGACGGTCATCGTCTCGAGCGTCGCGACCAGCCGTATCGTTCATCGCCTTCCCGCCGGCGACCAGGTATCCGGGGTTGCCTTCTCTCAGGACGGGTCCATGCTCGCGGCCGCTAGCCAGCGCGCAACCGGCGGGGCCGTGACGATCTGGAACGCACGGACTGGCCGCGCCATCCGCACGATCCCGTGGCCGGCGACGGTGGAGAACGTCGCGTTCAGCCCGAACTCGAAGCTCCTTGCATCGGCCGCCGACGATGGCACGGTGGCGATCTGGGATGCACTCACCGGAGCTCACCTCCGGACGCTGCGGGGGCCCAGCGGACCGGTGTACAGCGTCGCCTTCGGCCGTGATTCTCGGATCGTGGCGGGAGGAAGCGACGATCACACCGTGAGCCTCTGGGACGCCGCCGACGGCCGCAGGCTGCATGTCCTGCGCGGCCACAGCGCCACGGTGAATGGCGTCGCGTTCTCACGGGACGGGGCAATGCTTGCTTCAGCGGGGGCCGATCACAAGGTGAAGCTGTGGAGCGTCGCGACCGGCCAGCTGCTCGCGACGCTGAGCGGACACAGCGATGTCGTCGAGAGCGTGGCGTTCAGCCCGGATGGCCAGAGCCTCGCGTCGGGGAGCGATGACCACGACGTGATCGTGTGGGGACTGAAGACGCTCCGGCAGGAGAGCGTGTTCCGAGATCCGAATGGCGCCATTCTGAGCGTCGGCTTCAACCGGTCGGGAACGGCGCTCGCCTCCGGCATCGACGACGGCTCGGTGATCCTGTGGAACGTCAGGCGCCCCCTGCTCGCGCAGGCCCCGGCAATTGCGGGCGTCGCCTTCAACCCGGCCGGGAATGTGCTGGCGGCGGCGAGCGACGACGATCGCGCCCTGCTCCTCGATCCCCGAACGGGGGCGTTCGCGCAGCGTCCGATCGCACTGCCAACCTCGGGCCAGGCTGTCGCCTTCGACCCTACGCGCCGCATCGTGGCCGTCGCGGCGGGGGCGGCGGTAGAGCTGACCGACCTCGAGAGTGGGCAGCGATTGAACGTGCTTCCCGCTGGATCGGGTTATGTGTACGGAGTGGCTTTCAGCCCCGACGGCAGGCTCTTGGCTACGGCCGGCTCCGACCACTACGTCAGGGTATGGCGGCTCCCGAGCGGAAAGCCGCTGTGGGCGCTGGCCCGGCACACCGACGCAGTCAACGCCGTCGCGTTCGCTCCGAGGCCCGGGTTACTTGCCTCGGCCAGCAGCGATGGCACGGTGATTCTCTGGAACGCGTTCAGCGGTCGGAGGATCCGCACGCTGAGTGCGGACCCGAGTCCCGTCGAGGGCGTCGCCTTCTCCCCCAACGGCGACACCATCGCCTCTGCCGGCGATGACCGCAGCATCACCTTGTGGGACGTGGGCAGCGGTCAGCGGCTGAGCAGGTCGCTGGTGGGCACGCAGAGCACGATCTACGGCCTCGCGTACAGTCCGACTGGAACCGGCATCGCCTCGGCCCAGGGTGACGGAACCGCTATGACCTGGGACCTGACCTCCGGGATCGGCGAGCCGGTGGCCAGCCATACGCAGGGCGTCCAGAGCGTTGCCTTCAGCCCATCGGGCTCGGCGCTCGCGTCGGCAAGCCTGGATGGAACGGTTAGACTCTCGCCGGTGCCGGACAGTGAGAGTCCGGGCGCCGTTACTCGTCAGCTTTGTCAGATCGTGCGCACAAACCTCTCACGAGCGACGTGGAGGCAGTTCCTGGCCGGGCAGGCCTACCACGAGACATGCCCGGGGTGGGGCTCGTGAAGCTCTCACGCACCCGCCGCGCACTCCCGTGGATGGTTGCCGCGGCGCTCATCAGCCTGTGGGCGCTGGGCCTCAGCGGCGCAAGCGCGGGTGCCGCGCCACAGCGGCGCGTGGTGCGCCTGCGCTTGCCGCGGTTGGACTTCATCTTGCCCCGTGGACGGATCGCGGTAACAGTGAAGGACGCGGCTGGGAAGCCGGTGACCGACCCCGGGCTCGCCGTGGACCTTCAGGTTCGCACCGGACGAGGCCGGTGGATGAACATCGGCGAGGCCGGTCCAAAGAAGGGCTACGCGCTCGTCCCTTATGCGCTGAAGCGCCAATCCGGCGATGTGACCATCCGCGCGCGTGTGCAAAGCGCTGGATATGTCACGACATCAAGCACTCCGGAGGATGTCACCCTGTCACGGCATCAACCCAAAGGCCGTGGCCGTGGATGCTTGAGGCATCGCGGACGCCGGTGCTGACCGTGGCCTGGATCGTACGCACGAGGCTTTCCAGAGCGGCCTGGAGGCAGTTCCTCGCCGGCCAGCCCTACCAGGAGGCATGCCCGGGGTGGGGCTCGTGAAGATCCCACCCGCACCTCGCGCACCCACCTGGATCGCTGCCGCCGTCCTCGTTGGCCTGTGCTCGCTGAGTCTCACCGGCCCAATCGCGGGCGCCACCTCCCGGCCGCGTGTGGTTCGCCTGCGCCTGCCGAACGTGGGCACGATCCAGCTTTCCGGTTGGATCGCGGTTTCGGTAAAGGACTTTGCGGGCGATCCGGTCACCGATCCCAGGCTTGCAGTCCAGCTTCAGATTCGCACCGGCATTCACCGCTGGCTCGATGTCGGCAAGGGCGCTCCCAAGCACGGCCGCGCGGTGATCGGGTACGAGCTGTCACCTCGGTCCACCGGCGTAATCATGCGCGCCCACGTGCAAGGCGCGGGAAATGTCACAACATCGAGCGCTCCGCAACACTTCGCCCTAGTAGCACGGCAAGGGCGCTACCGGTACAAGTTCTGCAAGAAGCATCGCGGACGCAGGTGCTGACGCGAGCCCGCTGCTGGCGCCTGGCTTGCCTTGTCCTGGGCGCATGGCTGGCGGCGCCAGCGGCCGTGCAGGCGGCAACGCCTCCGGCACCCGTGCTCGGAAGGACGGTCGACCTGCAGCCAGTCGCCGGTCACGTGTCCGTCCGGGAGCCTGGGCGCGGCGTGACCGCGTTGAGCGGCCCCGCCCAGGTTCCGGTTGGGACCGTTGTCGACGCGACGAAGGGACAGGTGGCGCTGACCGCCGCCGGCACAGGCCGCTCGACGCACAGCGCCGAATTCACCGGGGGGCCGGTGCGGATCATGCAGAACCGCGCGAACGGCGGGCTGACGCAGCTCCGGCTCGCGCCATTACCCGGCTGCGGCCGGGCGGTGACGGCAAGGATCAGGCGGTCGCGAAGGTTCCGGATACGTGCCGCCTTCGATGGTTACTTCGCCACCGCCGGACGATTTGCGAGTGCGACCACTGCCGGTCGGGCCGACTGGACGACGACAGACTACTGCGAGCAAACCCAGGTATCGGACCACCAGGGCCGCCTGTCCGTGGCCACGAACGCGGGGCCACAGCCGACTCCGCTCACGTCTGGTACGGAGTTTGCGGGAAGTTGTCTCGCGGCAGCAGGAGCGGAGAAACGGCAATGCGTGACCATCCTGAGCTCACCGTCGATTGGCAAGTTCGCGTTCGGCATCTTCGAACGATCGAGCACCGCGACCTACCAGTTGTGCATCAAAGCCCCGAGTGGGACCAACCGGTGCCGCACCTTTCAAACGGTTCCGCAGCCGATACCGGTCAGCATCGTTGACTGCTTCCAGGATGAGGGTCCGGGTACCTACGTCGCGCGCTGGTTTGTCGCAGGACGCGAATTCCTCGCTCCTCTCACCTTCACCGCCACGGTCGCTCGACCCGCGAGCGCGGGCGTGTGCCACGCGCTCCCGTTCGGTGTGGCGGGCAAGGAGGTCGGCGTCTCGCCGCTCAGCGGCTCGGTCTACCTGAACGTGAGCGGAAGCCCCCCGCAGCGGATCACGGACATGGAGGAAGTGCCGGTCGGCTCGATCATCGACGCCACAGATGGCTCGGCTGAGATCGGCGCGACCAACGGCACGAACATTGGCCAGATCGCCGCCGTCAGCTTCGGCGAGTTTCGCGTCGTGCAAAGCTCGCGATCTCCCGGAGCGGTTTCGCTCGAGCTCCTGGGCGGTGACTTCTCCGCCTGTCAGTCCAGTCAGCCACCGTCGTTCGTGCGCCAGCTTGACCTATTCACCAATAGCTCGTTATTCCAGTCGGTATCCCTGAACACCAGAGCTTCCGTTCTCGGATCCGGCCAAGTGTCGATCTCCGATACGTGCGGCGGAAGCGTCACCCAGGTCTTCTCTGGCCATGCGGTCGCCAGCACGAACTTCTTTCGAGCCCCTCTCTCGGCTGGAAATAACGAGCGCAGCTACTGTCAGCCGTCGCTGGCCGCGGCACGCTACTGCCTCGCCGTATACGGGGACCCGCGGGTCGGCGTCTTCGTCTACGCGATCGCGCGCCACGGGTCGGCGAGGCGGTATTCGTTGTGCTTCGTCTACAAGCTCGCGGGGTGCGCCAGCGGGCCGTTCGCGCGAGCCGGCAACGGGGTGGAGCTGGGAACGGCCGAATGCCGCCTCAACGCCGGCCCGGGCGACTACGGCGCAGAGTGGCGCGTCGGAGGAAAGCTCGTGGGGATACCGCTGTTCACCACTTCGATGTTCAGGCGCCGTCCGAAGCTTCCGCCAGCTCGCTGCGCAAGCGTGAGCGGTTGAACCTGCGTGCAATCAGTCGCATTTTGCAGGCACTTCGATCGGTAGACGACCGGGACGAGCGGCTTCGAGCCGTCTAGCGAACCGGAGTGCCCGATCATGGGTCGGCGGTCAGTGGGCTCCTTGTGAGTTCTGATCACTTGAAGGTGAGTGCTCTAGACAGTCCAGATTCGTGTTGCCGAGGGTGGCCAGGGAGGTCTTGGCTGACCACCACGGCGTGCACTTGGTGGTCGTTGACGCCCCCCACTCTTCGGCGGGAGTAGTTAGTGGCTTGACGTGAGCTAGCCCGACCAGGCTAGCTGGTGTAGAAGGCGTCACCCGAATATGCAGCTCGCAGGCGTCCGGGACTGATGTTTCTCAGCGTAGTCGTGACGCTGCCGCTACGCGGATCGAGTGGCAGCGTCGCCACGGTACGCCCGGCTGCCCGTAGTGTCACGACACCGACGATTGTGCCGCGGCGGGCGCGACCGTACCGTGCCCGGACCGTCACTGTCACGGTGAAAAGATGGCCAGCCACCCCTCTCAGCGCGTGAGCGCGCAGGATGGTCCGGGACGCCGAGCGCCGTAGGTGCGGGCATGAAAGCACGAGATTGAGGTTGGTCACCGCGGGTGGAATCGTCACGATGCGGCTGATCAGCTGCTTCGCACGCTTCCCGTGTCTGGAGCTCGCCGTGCATCCTGGGCGAGCAGCGATCACGCGGTAGTAGCCGGGAATCACATCCCAGCCGTAGTGGCCTTCGGCGTTGGTCAGCTCCCGGTTGACAGAGGGCGCCATTACCGTGCTACCCCGCGGCGGAGCGGTGAATGGACCGGGCCGGACCAACGATCGCTGCAGGGTCACCCGGACGCCGGCCAGCGGCACTCCGCGGCTCGTGGTGACGAGGCCGCTGGGATCGATCTTGGCGTTGCTGTTCTGGGGTTGGTTGGGGTCGGGGTCGGGCACGCACTCGCGTTGCGGGATCGGACGACCGTTGGGAACGAGAGTGATGTCGACCACAGCGACGTGAAAGCCCTTCGGGCAAATCGGGATCAGAAGCGATGTGTTGTTGGGATCTTTCATGTACCCAGTCGGCTGGGCGTATTGGAGGTGGGAAAGCGTGACATCGCCGTGCGCCGCCTGATTGATGTTCCCGGTGGTGATGACCGTAGGGGAGCTCGAACCCCCTGCCACTTGGCTGAGAACATCAGCGACGTTGAATTGGTTCAGACCTGACCCTGCGGGCCTGGCCAGGGGACCGCCATGGCCATGGCTCTGCGGCGAGTCGGCCGCGCTCGCCGCCGCCGGAGGACTCAGGGCTGGGTTCGATCCGAGCGGTGTCGTCACCGGCGCTACTGAGGTCAACGAGGGGTGTCCGCTGGCGTCGTAGCGAAAAGTGGCTGTCAGGCCAGTCTGGGCGCCAAGCCCGCCCCCGGCGAGGTAGATCCCGTCCTCCACCACCATCGTCAGCGCGCTGCCAGGAGTCCCGGAGGAGGGCACGTCGAGTGGATGGGAGATCGAGAACGGCCCGTTCCAATAAATGATCGGTATACCGCCCGAGAACAGGCCGGCAGCACTGTTGACCGTGACCTGCGCCGGCAGCGGCACGGGCGCCCTCAGGGTGAAGTCCTGAGTCTGGGTGCCCGGCAAGACGCTCAGCACCGCAGAGGCTCCGAACAGAGCCTGCGTCGGAGGCGTGATCTCCATCGCCCATGCGCCCGGCCGCAGCCCGCCGAAGCCATAGGCGCCCGACGCCCCAGTGGTCGTGTACTGGCAGGCGGCAACCCCGAGCTGACCCTGCGGGCAGATCTGTACAGAGGCGCCGTCCACCGGCGGCGCACTGGTCCGGGTGCCATCCAGGACACGCCCGCTCACGGTGCCCGTTGTTGTCCCGCTGCCGCTCAAGAACACGGTGTGCGGGCTGCCGGAAGCGTTGTCGGTAAACGCGAGCTGGGCGTTGCCGGCGCCTCCGGCGCTCGGGGTGTACACGACACTCGTGGTGCAGCTGGCGCCCGCCGCGACGGTGTGGCCGCTGCAGTTGTCGGCGGTGAGCCTGAAGTCGCCGGCCTGGGGACCGAAAATCGCGGAGCCCGAAATCACCAATGGCGCGTTACCGGTGTTGGTGATCGTCAATGTCTGCGTGGCGCTCGGCACGCCCACGGCGGTCGGGCCAAAGGTTAGATGGGAGGCGCTGACTCCGACCACGGGTCCGCCCGCGGAAACGATCACCGAGCGGCTCGTCTGCGCGCTCTGGCTGCCGACGCTGCTAGCGGTTTGGCCGGTGTAGATCTCCCCGGTCGTCGAGGTGCCGTTGCTGTCGGTCTCGGTCACCGTCGCGGTGTAGCTTCCCGCGGCCGCGTACACGTGCGACGGGGTGGGACCGGCGTTCGCAGCCAGCTGCCCATCGCCGAAGTTCCAGTCGTACCTGGCGATCGTCCCGAAGCGCACCGTCGAGGAGGATGCGTCAAACGAAGTCGCCGATCCGGCCGGTGCGCTCGTAACCGTGAAGTTCGCCACCGGAGCCTGATCGGGAGTGATCGCGACGCCGCGCGGCACGCCACTGACCATGATCGGCGTCCCGGCCGTGTTGCTGGCGACGTCGATCGGGGTTACCTTGCCGGCGGTGTCGTCGGTCACGTAGACGGTCTTCGAGTCCGGGGCAGCCACGATCCCAAACGCTCCACCGGTCACCGGGATTGCCGCATCTGGCGTGTTGCCCTGCAGTGTGATCGGCGTGACCGTACTCCCGTTGGCCACGTAGGCCTTGCTGCCATCGGGCGTGATCGCGATCCCAACGTCGCTTCCTCCGATCGTGATCGGCGGGCCGACCGAGCCCGACGGAAGCGCGATCGGGTAGACCTTGCCGTTGCTGCCCGAGCCGGCGTCTCCGACATAGGCCTGGGTGCCATCAGGGGTGATCGCGATGGAAAACGGGTGCGGTCCCAGGCCAGTGGTGATCTCGGTGCCTGCAGTGTTCGTGGCGACCGTGATCGGCGTCACGCCGGGCGTACCGCTGCCGTTCGCGTTGTCGGCCACATAGGCCATTGAACCGTCGGGAGAGAACGCAACGCCCTCAGGGTTGGCCCCCACGTCGATCGGCGTACCAACCGTGGCAGGGCTTGTGGTCAGATCAAGCGGCAGCACTTGGTTGTGAGCGGCATCAGTGACGTAGGCCTTGAGCCCGTTCGGCGAGATAGCGATGAAATTGACGCCGTTGTGGCCAGCACCCAAGTCGATCGGCGCCTCGGCCACCGGGGAGGTGCCGAGGTCGACCGGCGTCACCGAATGCGAACTTGCGTTGACCACGTACGCCTTGCTCGCATCCGGAGAGATCGCCACACCCAAACCCGCCAACCCACCGGTCGCGAACGGTGACCCCGACATGTTCGTCCCCAAATCGATCGCCGTGGCTGAGCTGTCCGAACCAGAAGCATCGGTGACGATCGCCTGCCACGACCCCGCCCACGCCGACGGCACCACGACCAACGCTGAAACGATCCCCAGAACCAGCGCTCGCAGCGCCGAGCCTCCGACGCCAGACACGACCCCAAACCGCAGCAATCTAGCCACGCGCACTCCTTTCCCGGCGCCGGCCAACTGGCCGACGCAATGCCCGGTCGCCACCGTACTCGACCGCCACCCCCCGGTCAACCTGCATCACGCGAGCGGCCCAGGGCTCGCCCCCGGGAGTTCCTCCCGGGCGAGCATTTTGGCGAGCCGGCCACCATGCCTATGGGAGCGCCGGCGCCGCAACGCCAAACAGCTCGCACCGCAGCTTGCGCAATCGGGTCGATCTAAGCGTCGCGGCCGGCCGCCGCCCCCTTCATTCTTCATCGGTCGTCCGAAGCAGCAGCACGAGCCAGGCCGTCCGGTCGAGCAAGGCTCCTCCATTTTCCGTGAATGAGCAAGCGAGCCGGTCACGCCAGCGCCTTTGCTTCAGGTGAGGTGGCGAGCGCCTAGCTTAGCTAAGCTAGGCGCCGGAGTCTCGCTCCTCGCCGACGAGCGAGCCGGTCGATGGCCGGAGCGCGTCCGCGACACGACTTCCCTGAGATCCGACCACCGAGCCACGAACCCCCTGTCGGGTCGCGACCGGCGTCCGTCTACAACCGACCTCGCGCCCGCTGGGCGCGGCTTGGGAACGGAGCGGCGCCTGCCTCGCGTCAGCTTCTTCGACTCCTCTGGACAGCCCTGAAGACGCCTTGGCGGTGCGGCGGGCTCGGCTGGCGCTAGAGCTCGACGGTCAATCCGTTCTGCTCTCAAAAGGAGGGAGTCATGTCTTCTGTTCAGCCGCTCATCGATGCCGCCGGCCGGCGCCGCTCGCCCGCGGCAATGCCGGGGTTCCGCACGGGCAAAGCACCGCGCAACAAAGGTCAGCGATACCCCGCTGACCCTCCGACGGTCGAGAAGCTCGTCGCGGTCATGCGTCAAGCTCAACAGGCTCGCTACGGCCACCGCCTCAACGGCCTGATCGTCGTGCTCTGGCGCGCCGGGCTGCGGATCAACGAGGCGCTTTCGCTGACCGAAACCGACCTCGACGAGCGCCGCGGGTCAATTCTGGTCAGGCACGGAAAGAACGATCGGCGGCGCGAGGTCGGGATCGACCCGTGGGGTTGGTCGGCGCTGCAGGCTTGGCTGACCGAGCGCGCGAGACTCCCCGTCGGGCCGCTGTTCTGCGTGATCGTCGGACCCACTCGCGGCCATGCATGGTCGGCCAGCGCCCCCCGGCTTGAGCTGCACCGCACGGCGATTGACGCCGGAGTGCGTCAGCGCCGGCCTGGCCTTGTAGGCGACCTGCGGGAGCACACGGATGGGCTCCCGCAGCCGATCGCGACACCCTGCCGCCTCGCACCGATGCGCCGCCGCGCGAGAGGCTCGGAGCGCTACCGCTCCGCTTGGAAGGAGCAGCGAGGTCCGTGGTTCCTGCTCGTCCTCTGCTGCACTCGTGCATCAGACGCCTGGTTCGCCAAGGCGAAGCAGAACTGTCCGGTCGACGCGGCGCACGCTGGAACGTCAGCCGATGGGAGCGATCAGACGGTGCGCCCGGAACGGCATGTCGTCGTGTTCGGATAGCCCGGCTTCCTGGCGAGAATCATCGATCTGTCGTTTGAGACCGGCGGTGTCCACCTCCGGTCGAACGGCGGACGCGCGTCACGCCAGTTCCGTGATGGATGGTCCGCGAGACGGTCACGCGGCCGCGACTTGACGGTGGTCAGTGGGTCCCGTGTACGCTGCGCTGCTCGAGAGTTCATGATCGGCGGCGCGCCGCTACGGTCGTACGCCGAGGTCGGTGCGCGCGAGGCGTGCGTCGCGGGTGGTTCGTAGGCGGCGGTCGCCGGACGGCATCGTTGATATCGAGGGTTGGGTTGGGTACGCTGGTGAGCGTGGGCGCGCGTTTCATCGGGGTCGCTGCCGTCATTTTCGTGGCGCTCGGCACCGCTCTCACGGGGACCGCGCTCGCGGGCGGTGCGATCACACTCACGATCGACTACTCGGGCGTCTACAACTTCAAGAACACGGAGTCGTACCACGGGACGCCCTCGGGAACGGTCGATCAGGCGTTTAGCTGGACGTGGCATGCGCAGGGCGCGACCGACCATGAGAACGGCAGCCTGGTGGCCCTGCCGGGGCACCTCCAGGTCGTCGGCACGCTCGACACGACCTCGGACGGGCGGCTCGGCGCAGCGCCCGGCACCACGCACTGCACTTACGACGCCGGCGCCCTCGCTTCGGCCCCGATCTACGCGAGCGAGAACTTCGCGGACGTCATATACGGGATCAGGATCCCGGGCGCGGTATCGACCTGCAACGGCCAGCGAGGCGGAGAAGGCGATGCGCTCGCATGCGACTTCAACAGTTGCGACACGATCTGCGCCTCACCGCCCGCGCTCTCCACGGCCGCCAAGTTCACGCCCGCGGTCACGACCGCGTTCGAGCCGAAGACCGATTACATGCGCGACGGCGCGGTGTTCCTCGGCGAGGGGTACATGGGCTTCGGCACAGTCACGACCACTTACGACCTGCCACCTGAGCTTGGCCAGTTCAACGGCGCCGACTGCGGCAACTCGGTCATCGAGACCGGTGCGATGACGATCTTCTCGCAGGTCACGGTCTCGTTGCTCGACACCCGCGATGGTTTCAGCTTCGACTTCCCGGACGGCAAGTGGCCGGACCATGTCCGTCCAATCGACATCCTGGACTCTCCCGGCGGGCCGTACGCGCCGTACATCATCGTGCCGCCGCAGACCGCCCAGCCGCCCGAGGTCACGCTCCCGAAGCCGGCCACCGACTCCTCCCCCGTGGTCGGGGTGATCGAGATCCGCTGCCCGCGCCGCGACGCCCGCTGCGCCGGGACCGTGTCGGTCACCGGTCCCGGCGGCTCCTCGCGAGCGCTTGGCGCGCACTCCTACAACGTCACGGGCGGCCGCGAGGCGCTGGTGAGCGTGGCGCTCGCTGCGCGGGTCCGCGCAGCGCTCGAGCGCGCCGGTAGCGTCACGGTGCGGGTGCGTGTGAACTCGGTCACGATGCCTGGCAACCGCCACTTCCACGCCGGGCGCGCCGTCAAACTAATCGAGTACAAGCCGGTTCCCGGCGCTCCCGCCGGCTAGCCAACCCGTCGAGCGTTTCGTGGGCGCGGCACCGAGCACACGTTGCTGAGCGGGCTGGAGGCCGTGCTCGGCGACTTGGGCTATGACAAAGTGCGCCCTGACACCGCCGGGAACGAGCCGCGGGTGGTGTCGCTCGGTCCCAGTCGGCGAGCATTTGCAGAAGCAAACTCTCAGTGCTGCTCGCTAGAAGTGCGAGAGCTGCCGAGCGCCTGATCGGTGCGTCTGAGACTTTCGCCGCGGACGACAACCAGCCGCCGCGTCGAGCGCGGCCGACTATTGCACCGCCCGTGTGGACCACGCGTCGACGTGTCTCGACGCGGACGTCAGGTCGACTACCGCTCCGGCAGGCCCAGGAGCAGGCGGCGGCGTGTGAGGTGCTTGCTCAGGCGCGCTCGCCGGCTGTCCGAGCAAGCGGCCGGCCGGGGCGGTGCGTCACCGAAGCACCGGTCAGCCGCAAGGTTCGACGCGCCTGCTCCGGTCGCAGCCAGGGACCGATCCGCGGGACGGCTTCGCTCGCAATCCGACCGCGATCTGGAGTCCGTATCGGCCCCGGCGCGCCATTGCTTCCGGACACGATCGGCTACGGTGTAGGGAGTGAGCTGCGTCTGAACCTCAGTGCGGAGGCAGGCGCTCGCTGACCGATCAGTTCGAGCTCAGAACGGCGTGCCGCGCCCGCAAGCCGCCCCGGCGAACTTCTCGGCGCCCCCGTCCACGATTCCCTGGAGCACGCGCGGGTCATCGACCATTGTTTGCGGGACGACGAACTTGGTATGAACCACGGTCCCTCCACCGCCCAGCCTGGTCGCGTCCAGCTCGAAGGTGGCCTGGTCGGAATTAGGCGGAGCGCCTGATTGCGTGGCGGGAGCCACGGTGAGCGAACCTGTGATCGCAAACCGTGGCTTCAGTGGCCGAAAGTCGAATGGAGTGCTCAACTTGCCTGCCCGCGAGAGGGCGAGCTCCTGCTTCTCCCTGGCGACGATCTCGGGAGAGGTCTCGACGAACCGAGTTCTCACACGGGAGCACAGATCGAAAAGTATCGTCGCCGTGTGGAATCCGACGTTGCCGCCGACGAGTGTCGGTGCGGCCCGGTCGTCGAGGATTGGGATGTTGCCGACCGTGACGATCGCGTCCTCGAGAGGGATCTGCGCGGCCGCGCTCGCATCGGTGGCCTTCTTGATGGCCTTCAAATGAAGCCCTCTCGTGCTTTGCTTACCGAAGCGCACCCGCACCGGGGTGCTGACCGCCAAGAACAAGTGAGCCTTGTGTGCGCCCGCACTCGCAGCGCTCGCGGCGCCGGCGGCGACCAGATACGTGCCAGGCGCAAGGAAGAATCGATACCTGCCCGAAGAAGCCGGCGGGGCGATCTGCGCGATCGCCCCGTGCGGGTTCAGAACCATCACGGTCGAGAGGAGCGGATTCGTCGGCAGCCCGGTCACCCGTCCGGTGATCTCGCTAAAACTCGCGCCGGCAGCGGCGGATGCCGCCAGACCCGCCGCGCAAACGACGGGCATCACCTTTAGAGCACGCGACCGGCTCAGCTTCTGAACAAGACCCACTGCGCGTATCAGAGCAGCTTTAGCCGTCGTGGTCAATGCACTCTGTGTCGCACCGAGCTTCCTTCTCGACTCGGACGCTTTAGGTCCGCCGCGGGGTGCGAGCGTCGGCTCCTACGGCCCCTTCGAGATGCGGGGACGGGCAGAGCGCCGCGCGACTATCGAAGGCATGCGCGCGGCTTGGGCCATTGGCGACGACGTCACGCCGCCGCCAGGTCAGGTTTCTTCGACGCGCTCCTCCCGGGCGTGGCCGCCGGCCAATCACCCGGTGGTCGCGTAGTGCGAGGTCCCGTTGCAGCGGTTGTCGTGGGTGAAGTCGGTCCTCACCTTGCCCGATTCTTTGCCGTGCTTGGCAAAGCTGCCGGTGATGATCACGAACCCCTGGTGCTGGTGGCGGGGCGCGAAGTAGATCGGCAGCTTGACATCGAAGGTCCCTTTCTTGGTGATCGTCCCCGACGCTCGCTGCGCCGCGCCGAACCCGGCGCCGCTTCCGCAGTACACCGGGTAGCCCGGGTAGCCGATCCCGAGCGTTAAATTGGTCACGCGCTTTCCGTTTGCGCTCACCTTAAAGCTGATCGGATACCTGACGGTGGACGTACGGGCAATCGTCCCTTCATACGTCGCCCCCTTGATCGGCGTAGCCGCAAAGGCGGCTGCGCCCCCGGCGGTGGCGGCGAGCGCGATAAGGGCAACCGCACCCAGTGCACGGCGGTGGAGCCTGCTGGTCATCGAAGCCTCCTTAGAGATGTGATACGGACGCCTGCTCCCGCCCGGCATGCGCACTGCCGTGACGCTAACCCGTCCCACTCGGGCCGTCAAGCCACCGCTCCCGCTGGCGCTTGCATTCAAACCAAAGGCGCGCGCCCTGCGACAGCCGCCGGGCGCTCGGAGCTCGGATCACTCGCGCACGAGCCAACGAGGCCGACCGACCTCCGCGCTGGCTTCGGCAGAACTCCTGATGACTGACGCGCGCCTCGGAATGAAGTTCTGCCCAAGCTCCGGTCGGACCGGGCACCCGGTATCGCCCAGCAGGAGTCCCCAGACCCACTGTCGCGACCCGCGGTTGCGACCACGCGCTCTCCGTCGACTCGGCGCTGCTCGCGGACGAAGCAGCCACGATGGCGACGGCCGACGCGCCGTCGAAGGCGACCGCTATCCGGACATCATCAGCCACGAGGTCCGATGACGCGTCGGCCTCTCCGCACGCTGCCGATCCACGCCCCAGGGCTGTCGGAATATCGGCGTCGTCTGCCCGGGTTGAGACGCTTCCCGGTATGGCTCGAGATTTCGTTTCGTGTGAGCGCGGTCATTTGTTGTTGATGCCGCCGTCGCTGGTGGAGCGGCTGCCTGAGGATGACTTGGTGTGGACGGCTCTCGGTGCTGTTGATCAGATGGATCTGGTCCGCTTCCGGGAGGGGTATCGGTTGGGTGCGGCGGGCCGCGCTCCGTATGACCCGGCGATGATGGCCTGAATTCAACTGGTGTCGCAACGCCTGACGATGTGGAGTTGCTATGCCGAGGAGAAGCCGGGCGTAGAGTCGTGCCGAAGGTCGCGCTCGTGTTCGGCGGCGCGTCTCGCGCCAAACCCCGGGGCGGTTTCAAACCAGATCTTCAATAAGGCGGTCGAGCCCGCCATCCAGGTCCGCTACCGCGCCTCGAAGGTCAAGCAATACTTCAAGAGGGCCGCGCGCTCAGAACCGAGACGACCGTCAACGACACGCGCGACTCGGGATCGGCCGACGACTCACCGACGCCAACTGGGAGCCGCTGGTCGCGATCGGCCACCAGGTCAACCAGCCCTTCCTCGACCACCAGCTTGCGGCGTGCCCGGCGCTTGCCGGGATCACCAGTGGGCGACGGTCGTGGACGGTGTTGATGATCTCGCTGGTGTCGATGCCGTGTAGATAGATCGAGGTGGTGCCGACATGCGCGTGTTGGATAAGCGGGTGATATCGCAGCTCGCCCAGGGATTCCAGCGTCGACCGCGGGGGCAGGGGCTAGTGCTCGCCGTCCGGGAGGGGCGCGATGGTTCCGCACGGCCCTCTGTTTGGTCCGGACTCATCGGACGCGAAGGGTAGCCCGGCTCGGAACGAAGTCGGCATTTCCGGCGAACGTTGCCGTGAACGTGCGTGTACCTGGGCGGAGCGGGGGGAGGTCAAGGATGGCGCTCCCGGTGCGTGGATCAAGCGCACGCGTGGCCAGGAGGTGACGGCCTAGGCGGAATATAAGCTCACCGTCGAGGGTGGCTCGGGATCTCCGGCGCAGGCGCGGGGAACTCGCGCTGACTTTTACGCGTAAGACGAGACTGTGTTCAGGGCCCCTGATCGCCTTAAGCGACGTCTCTGTAGCCGAGCGCTTGAGACCGGGGCAGCGCAGTCTGAGGACGAGCCTCTCGACCGGTGGCGGCACGGCCTCAACCGGCGTGCGTTGAGTGCGAGCCCCGTTGGTCGCTCGGCAGCCCGGTCGCGTGGCGGTGATCTGGTAGTAACCGGGCAGGACGTCCCAGCCGAAGGCTCCCGAGAGGCTGGTGAAGTCCGGATTTCGTCGGTTAGACGGTGACATCAGCGGGCTCCCGGCCGGAACGCGTACCTCGCGGCCTTTCCGTCTGGCAGAGCGCGTTAGTGTGACTTTCGCATGCCCGATGGGCACACCGCTGGGCGTGGTCACGAAGCCGCTCGGGTCGAGATAGAGGTCGCCGCCCGAGCCGCCAGCTCCGCCTCCAGCGCCTCCAGTGGCTCCGCCACCTCCGGCTCCTCCGGCGCCGCCACCGCCCGGTCCGTTGCATGGACCGGACCCAGGTTCCGCGCCCGAGTTCGGGGGAACGGGCGGGAGCAACTCCCCAACGGCGTTGCTGAAAACGCTGAGACCGAAGTAGATGGCTCCATCAGCACTCTCGTCGCTAAGGTGATCGATCGCGATTTGCACCGTGGTGTTCAGGCTTTGGGCTATGCCCTCGTTTGACGTGGGATTCTGCAGCACGTTGTTCACGCTGTTGAGGATGCCGGCGATGTTGCTGATCTGTCCGGCCCCTGGAATCGTGTCGTTCCCCAGCCCGTTTGCCACGTTCGCTCCCAGCCCCAGCGCGAAGTCCTCAAAGGGGTTCCCCGTTGGGGCCGGCTTCGCCACGGTTACCAACGGATTCAGCGTGATCGGGATGTAGTCGCCGAATCCGGCGTAGATGTTGATCGTGACGCCGCCCTCGGGCGTGGACGACAGGTAAAACTGGCCCTGCGTGGCGCCGCTCGAGCTCTGTCCGTTTGAATTACCGCTGCTGCCGGCGCACCCACTTGCGACTGCTATTGGGCCGTCGTGCTGAGACGCGGTCAGCCGCCGAGCGCTACTGGCCGTGGCGCCGCTTCCGGCGTTGGCGAGTAGACCGCCGCAGGGTGACGGTACGCCAGTTGGTCCACAGTCCAGTTGAGCTGCGATGACGTCTGACATTCGTTCGGGCGTTCCATGGGCGTCGTATTGCACAGCGAACATGATCACTCCGGCAAGGTTCAACCCGGTTCCGGCTGGGGAGCCGCCGGCCTGTCCGATTCCGGCCAGAGTCGCGAAGTCGCTGATGGAGTTCGGCTTTCCAGCGGGAATGGTGACGGGCGCAGTGACGGTCCATGGCTGGCCCAGCGCGACCACCGGAGAGCCCCCCAAGGCCCCGCTGCCAGGCATTGTGACTGTGATTCCGCCGCTCAGCGGCCGTGCCGGCCGCAGTGAGAAATCTTGCCGCGTTACTGCGCCGTCGGATACGGTAGCTATAGCCGCGCCGCCAAGGCTCTGACCCAACGGAAACACCTTCACGTGCCAGTTACCAGCGGGCAGGCGGGTAAACGAGTAGACGCCATTAGCGTCGGTCTGAGCATACCCCGTATAGTTTGGGCGGGTTAGCACTATCGTGACGCCGGCGGCGGGTGCATCCCCGGCCGCGGCGTTGATTACGCGACCGGTGAGGGTGCCACGCTCGATCCCGCTGCCCGTCAGTGCCACTTGTTGCGGACTGTCGCTCGCGTCGTCACTGATACTGAGCGTCGCGGCAAAACTTTGGTCGGACGGTGGGCTGAACCTCAATGCGACGTTACACGAGGCGCCTGACGGAATGGTCTGTCCCGAACATTGGTTACCAGAGATTGCAAACGCACTCGCGTTTGGTCCGCCAACCTGTATTCCGCTGATGTGCAATGGGTCGCCGTCGCTGTTCCCGACGGTCACGGTCTGGACAGCGCTGTCGCCCACCCCGACGTAGCCGAAGTCCACGCTAGCCGCGGACAACGTGGCTCGCGGGGGGGTGCGGGGTGGCGTGGAGCCAGTCAGAGAAACCTGGTGCGTACTGTCGGTGGTATTGTCGGCGACTGACAGGACGGCGTTGTAGCCGCCGCTGCTCGACGGCCCGAACGTCACGGTGATCGAGCACGAGCCTCCAGGCTGAATGCTCTGGCCCGAGCACTGGTCTTGGGCGACCGCGAAGTACGACGCCTGCGGTCCGGTGATCTGAGCGCTGCTCACTTCGAGGGGTGCGCCGCCCGTGTTAGTAACCGTGACGCCGTGTGGCGCGCTCGTCTGGCCGGGTGTGACGGTGCCGAAGTCGATGCTGGTAGGCGCGACGGATGCATCGGTGGGAGTGGTGCCGGTGAGCGTCACGTTCTGGGGGCTGTCGGACGCGTTGTCGCTTACCGCCAGCGCGGCGCTGTAGCTGCCCTCACTGGCCGGCGAGTAGGTCACGTCGATCTCGCACGCCTCGCCTGGCTCGACGGTCTGCCCTGAGCAGTGGTCAGCGGAGATCGCGAAGTCGCTTGCCTGCGCGCCCGTGAGCTGTGCGCCGCTCACGGTGAGCGGCGCTTGCCCGACGTTCTTGACGCTCACCGGCAGCGGCTGGCTGGTCTGCCCGGGCGTGACCGATCCGAAGGCGTGCGAGCTGGGGTTGACGGAGGAGACCGGCTGCCCGCTGGCGCTCTGCGTGCCGATCGAGCCGATCGCGTTTCCTTCCTCTTCGGTGAACCACATGTTCCCGTCGGGGCCGGCGGTGATGCCTCCGAGCTGCCCGGAGGTGCCGTAGCCCGTCACCGTTCCCGTCGGTGTGATCTGGTCGACGCGATTCCCGGCACCGGTGGTGAACCACAGGTTCCCGTCGGGGCCGGCGGCGATCCCGGTCGGGGTCTGAGGGCTCCCGCCGGCCGCGGGCACGGCGTACTCGGTGACCGTGCCCGAGGTGGTGAGCTTGGCGACCTTGTCGGCGCTCGCTTCGGTGAACCAAAGGTTCCCGTCGGGGCCTTTAGCAATCCCCTCTGGGAAGGCGCCTGAGGTGGGCACCGGGTACTCGGTAACCGTCCCGGATGGCGTGATGCGGCCGATCTGGTCGCCATGGGCCTCGGTGAACCAGAGGTTGCCGTCCGGTCCGGCGACGATCCCATCCGGTTCGCTGCCTGCAGTGGGAACCGAGAATTCGGTCACGACCCCCGACGGCGTGACCTTCCCGATCTGGTCCGTACTGTATTCGGTGAACCACAGATTGCCGTCGGGGCCGGAGGTGATCCCGTCCGGGTAGCTGGAGGCGGTCGTCACGGGGTACTCGGTGAAGGTTCCCGCGGGAGTGATATTGGCGATCTTGTTCGCGCCGGGCTCGGTGAACCACACGTTGCCGTCGGGGCCGGTGGTGATTCCTCCCTCGGGGCTGCTGTTGACGGTCGGCACGGCGTACTCGGTGATCGCCCCGGCGGTTGTGATCTTCGCGATCTTGTTGGAGCCTGCCTCGGTGAACCATAGGTTGCCATCAGGTCCCGACGTGATCGAAAACGGGTAGCTGTTCGCCGTTGGGATTGGGTAGGTGCTGATCTCCCCGACGGGAGACGCCGCGAACGCGCCGGTCACGGCCCCCAACAGCAGCAGCAAGCACAGCAGCGCGACCGGCAACACCCTGGAGTGCCGCACACCGGCCAAGTTCCGCGCGCGACGTCGCCAGCTCGGAAGAAGACCCCTCGAGCGCGGTGGCCCCACCGAGTCGCGAGCGCGCCAGCTCAACTCGGCACCTCGTCGCAGTCGTGCGCTGGCCGCGGATCACCCAATCTTGAGGTACACGCGGACCGACGCCAATAAGGCCCAGTGCGAAGCCCGGAGTCACCAGCGCGGTCGACTTGCCCCTCGATGCAGATCCGTCCCAGGCCGCGTCGGCTGTGCAGGGTGCTTAGCATCGAGTCTCTCCCCTCCCAATCGCGCCTACGGATGAGGCGTCGGCGGCATCGTTATCGTGGCGGTCCTCTCGGCCCGGCCTTCGGGTGGTGTCGAGCGCGACGACCCGCAGCTCGCTGGTGTAGCGGCCTGCCGAGTCACGCAGCCAGCACTCGTCGGGGTTCGGGAGCATCTCGGTCAGCGTTATCGGCGCTCTGGGTGCTCGTTCCCTGGCGGGGCGGATGAAGCGGGTGAGCACGCGCAGCAGCACGGGACTGTCGAGGTCGATGTAGATGGGCTTGCGATCTAGCGGTGAGCGGGCGAACAGGCGGCGGGGGAGGCCGCGATCCCGCGCCCAGGCAGCGAGCGCGTTCGGTTCGTCGGGCAGCTCCGCCGCTGGCGCCTGCCAGCGTGCGCGCTGGACAACGGTGCGCCCGATCGTGACCCGTTCGCCGTCACGCGCGCCGAACGGATCGAAGCTGCGGATCGCCGAGATGAAGATGGGCAGCCACAACAGCTCCGCCAGCGGGATCCGGAAGGAGCCCTCCGGGTCGCTGACGTGGCCATCGGCGACGGTCAGCTCCTGGATGCTGACCGTACGGCCCTGCTCGGGCGCGACATCGAACGCTCCCGGCACGACGTGCACGTCGTTGGGTCCGCCGAGAACCGGAAAGTTACGGGCGGTCATGGGGACGATGCCGGCGCGCGGAGGGAGCAGCATGACCTGCGGGCCGACATCGGCGCCGATCCGCGCGTGGAAGGCATCCGGCTCGGGGTGCCGTCGCGCAAAGATGCCCTGGACGAGCGGGTTGCTGCCTCCGTGGAGGTCGCCGAGCACAATCCCGAACTCTCCGCGGTTGATGGCTGCGGTATCCGCGGCGGCGATCTGTAAGTCCGCGGACTGGTAGGCCGAGAGCGGCCACGCTGGACGGTGGTCGGCGAACGCGGTCGTGGCGCGCTCGGCGATCGTTGCGTCCTCGCCCGCGTTCAGGAGGACGGCCCAACGTCGCTGGAGCTCGGCCGCCTCGACGTCCAGTTGCTCGAACAGGCCCCACGCCGCGCCCATCAGCTCGCTCATCATCGGCGCGAGCGGCCCCGGCCCCTGCGCGGTCGCGATCCGCTCCAAGCGGTCCTGAGCGGCTGCGTTCGCGATCCCGCACCACCAGCGCGAGCTCGCGAGCACCGCGGGCAGCGTGGCCCGCAGCTCCGCGAGCACTCCGGGCCCGAGCGTCACGTCGAGATCGCGCATGCAGTCCAGATACGCGACGGTGCGCCCTCCGCCCGCGTCGTGCTCACCGCGCTCGGCCCGCCGGCCGGTGAGCTCCTCGAACACCCGATCAAGCGCGTTCATCGCGTCGAGCACGCCGACGCGCCCAGCCTCAGCCAGCGCGGCGCGCGCCGCCTCGATCCGCTCGAGCGCCGCCAGGCCGCGCTTACGCACACGCGAGTCTGGCTCACGCGCGAGCCGCACCCGCAACTCGCGCTCGGGATGCGGGCCCATCGGCAGGGCGATCTCGAACCCGGCCGCGCGGGCGATCGCCTCGACCGCCCAAACCTCCAGATGCACGACGCGCTCGTGCACCAGCTCACCCGCCTGCAGCGCGATCGCCGGACCATCCTGTGCGATCTGGCCCCACGCGAGCGGACCGAAGAACCCGATCGTGTCGTTCTTCGCGCAGTAGCGCTGCCAGTAGCTCGCCACCACCTCCTCGCGCCGACGCTGCGCCGCCGGGCTCCCCCCGACCTCGTCGGCGAGCTTCTGAACGGCCGACGCGAGCGCCTCACGACTCTGCCACGTCACCGCCTCGCGAAACGCCGCGTCCCGCGCCACCCCGCCCAGACGCGCGTGCTCATCCCCCTCGCCGAATGCATCGAGACCGTCGACCGGGAAGCCGGCGCTGCGCACCGCGAAATCCCGCCATAACGCCCACTCACGAGTGAGCGGAACCAGATGTGCGCTGCGCTGAGTCGACCCGGAACGCCCAACCGTGTCCGCTATCAACGTCAGCATGAAGCCTCTCTCGTCCGTCCCACTAATTAGCTAGAGTGGCACTCTATCGAATGAGTAGTCGGCCTGTCAAACGCGCCGGCGCCCCGCGCCGCTCCTACCACTCCCCCGAGCGCGAACGCCGAGCCGGCCAAACGCGGGAGCGAATCGTGGCCGCCGCGCGCTCGCTATTCCTCGAAAATGGCTACTTCCCGACGTCGATCCGCGCGATCGCTGCCGCGGCAGGGGTGGCGGAGCAGACCGTCTACCTCGCGTTCAAGAACAAAGCCGCCCTGCTCGACGCGGTCATCGACGCCGCGATCGGCGCCACCGACCAGCCCGTGGCATTCGTCACCCAACGCGAGGCAGTTATCGCCAGCCCGCCCAACGAGATCCTCACACGCTTTGGCCAGGTGGGCGCCGGCGTGATGCAGCGCACCGCGCGCGTGCTCGCCATGGCGGAAGCCGCCGCAACCGTCGACCCCGAACTCGCCCGGTTCAGAGAACGCGGCCACACAGCCATGCGCGCCTACTTTGGACAGGTCGCCGCCGCTCTGCACGCCCAAGGCGCACTCGCGGAAGGCATCAGCGAACAACAAGCCGCGGCAACCATCTACGCCCTCACCAACGACTCCGTCTACCTCCGCCTCGTCGACGGTTACGGCTGGAGCGCCCAGGAATACGGCCGCTGGCTCGGACACACGCTGACCGCCGCACTCACGCCGTAGTTCCGGTGCCCGGCGGTAGCAGCCACACAACCTAGCCCGGCGAGATACGAGCGCGCGTATCCGGCGCCACGGATCACGCGGGTGTTTACGGCCAGGTTCGCCAGGTTGCGTACGTTTGCTGTGTGCGCTCGAGGACCTCTCGCCAGTCCTCGCGCAATGGCTCGACACCGAGCTCGCTGATCGCCAGCCGCAGCACTTCCTCGATCGACACGCGGCCGGTTGGAAGATGAGCCCTCGCCACGTCGGAGCGAGCGACCTCGGCGCCTGCGCCTAGGTGCAGGTGGGGCCAGGTGACGGGACTGCGTCCGGTCGGGTGCCACTGATCGGAGAGCACCTCCCGCCCGTCAGGATCATCCAACCCGTACAGGTAGCTTGTGGTCGAGCACTTGTAGGGGCCGCGCGCCCCGGGATCCTCGACGATCCGGTAGTGGTGGTCGAATGTGAGCGATAGCCGCCCACCGCCCCGGAGCCGAACCGGCAGCCCGCGCCCGAGCGTGAGCGTGCGGCTCGTCGGCAACGTGGTAGCCGCCCGCGCGTAGAACCTCTGATGCAACGCAGGAGAGCGCCAACTGAAGCGGGCCAATGAACTCTCGGACCGCCTCGTGCGGAGTCCTACCGGCCAAACGGAAGCAGCATTGCTACGCGCATGACCTCGGGCCGATCCGGATCGGAGTCGTACTCGCCCGCATCCCAGGCACGCATGAATTCCTCGCCGCTCACTCGAAGATAGTGGCGCGCGGCTTCGTCGAGCAACACGCGGCCGCCGTCGCGGTCTAGCTCCTCGACCGCAGGTATCAGCGTTTCCGTCGTGTCGGTGGTCATGATCACAGCCTTCCCGTTGGACCGATGATGGTATCGGCCTCGGACGCTCCGACCTGAGCTTCGGGCTGTCTTCCTGCGCCCGCTGTGCGATCGGACGTGCTCAGACGAAAGCGGCAGCTCGTCGTGCGCGCGTCATCAGCGGCCCCGCGGTCGCGGTCCGTGAGCTGCGCGCCTGGCAGCTCGAGTCCGGAGGGCGCGGCACCGCGCCGATCGTTGGCGACATGACCGCGAACGCGCTCCGGCTGTGGGGCTACAAGCGGCTCCGGCCCGCCGTTAAGGCCGCGACCGAAGGGCGGATCAGCGGCGAGCGCTACACCGACCTCGACGCACTGGTTGCCGCGGCACGAGCCAGCCTCATGTTCCGCCAGAGTTCCGCAGCGGTCGACGCTGACGAGTGACGAGGTCAGCCGATGCCGCAATTCCCCTGCAACTCCCCGATGGGCGATCCTGGACTCGAACCAGGGACCTCTTCCTTATCAGAGAAGCGCTCTAACCGACTGAGCTAATCGCCCTTCGCCTGGACGGGGATGGTAGCGCCGGCGCCAAGGAGCGCCTCCGCTGTAGCTACCGGCCCGCGCTACACCTAAATTGTGTTGAGCTTCGCGGCCAGTTCTTCGAGGTCGGACGCCGATTCGTCGGCGTCGGGATCGGAGCGGGGTGGCGAGCCGGGGCCGTATTCGAGTGGCCGGTCGATGAAGGCGGTCCGGAGGCCGGCGTGGCGGGCGGCCTTCAGATCGCCCGGATGGGCGGCGACGAGCATGAGCTCGGAGGGGTCGAGGCCGAGGAGCCGGGCGCCGGTCTGGTAGACCTCGGGCGCGGGCTTGTAGACGCGCGCGAGCTCCGCGGACACCACGCAGTCGAAGCGCAGATCGCCGTGTCGGATCAGGTCGACGAGGAGCGCTGTGTGCCCGTTGGAGAGGGCGCACGTGGTCAAGCCCGCGCGCAACATCTCGAGGCCGCGAGGGACGTCGTGCCAGGGATCCAGCGCATGCCAGGCGGCGACGAGCCGGCGGCGCTGATCCGCGTCCGCGGCGATGCCGCGCTCGGTCAACAGGTGATCGAGCGTGGCCAGATGCAGCTCGTCGAAGTTCCCCCACGGTCGTTCTCCGCGATTGACCTCGAGCATGATCGGCACATAGCGGTCGCGCCAGTCTCGAGCCAGCTCCTCGGGGTCGCCGTCCACGCCGGAGGCGCGGAACGCGACGGCGATCCCCGAGCGCCAGTCGACCAACGTGCCGAAGACGTCGAAGGCCAGGGCGCGAACGGTCACTTTGCGAGCCTACTCGAGGACCTGCGCGGGGGCGTCACGGCGCGGGATTCGGTTTGCTGTGGTCTACAGGAGCCCCATGGGAGTTGTTCCGCTTTTTCTCGTTCTCGCCGCTGCCGGCGCCCACGCCGGCTGGAACCTGATCGCGAAGCGCGCGGGTGGCGGGATGGCGTTCGTCTGGCTGTGCGCGCTGGCGGACGTCGTTCTGTGGGCCCCGGCGGCGATCGTGCAGCTGACGGTTCGATCGGGGAGCCTGAGTTGGACCGGGGCCGGCTACATGGTGGGCAGCGGAATGCTCCACGTGGGGTACTTCAGCGCCCTGCAACAGGGGTACGCCGAGGGCGATCTCTCCCTGGTCTACCCGCTGGCGCGGGGCACGGGGCCGCTGCTG
Organism: uncultured Solirubrobacterales bacterium; assembly: GCA_963818675.1. Taxonomy (GTDB): domain Bacteria; phylum Actinomycetota; class Thermoleophilia; order Solirubrobacterales; family Solirubrobacteraceae; genus Palsa-465. The sequence continues at coordinate 1,523,045 of CAWFTE010000002.1, read as the reverse complement.
TCGGTGATCGCCGCGGTGGTGATCCTGGGCGAGCGCGCATCCGGGTTAGCTCTCGCGGGTGCCGGACTGATCGTGGTCGCGATCCTGTCGCTCACCCGAGGGGCTTGGCGACAGGGAGCCGGGCGGGCGATCTCGCTCGCCGTCCTCACCGGGGCCTTCATCGCGGCCTACACCCTGTGGGATGCCCACGCGGTGACCTCGCTGCACCAGCCGGTGATCGTTTACTTCTGGGGCGCGGAGGTGACCCGCGCCGTGGTCCTCGGGCCGCTCGCGGCCCGCCGGCGCGCCGACATCCGACTCGTGTGGGAGTCGCGCAAGCGCTCGGTCATCGGGGTGGGGCTGCTCGCGCCGGCCGCCTACATCCTCGTCCTGACCGCGCTCACGCGTGCGTCGGTGGTGTTCGTCGCGCCGGCGCGTGAGGTCTCGATCGTGTTCGGAATCCTGCTCGGGGCCAATGTCCTCGGCGAGGGACGGGTCATCCGGCGGACGCTCGCCGGCATCGCGATCCTCGCCGGGATCGTCCTGCTCTCCGTGGGTTGAACCGGCGAACTCAGGCCACCGACTTGACGCGCAGGCGGCGCGCCAGGTCGAGCGCATCGTCGAGCGAGTCGAAGCAGATCTCGACCCGATACCCGCCTGTCTTGCCGGGGGCGACTTCGAGCTCATAGCCCAGCGCGGCGCCGAGGGTGTCGGAGATGCGCCCGATCGCGTCCACTTGATCGGGGTGCAGACGCCGCTCCGGCCGGCGACGAGACTTTCGCGCCGCTCGCCGACCGGCGCTGCTGCGAGCCCGCGACTCGAGCTCGCGCACCGACCAGCGCCCGGTCGCCGCCGCGCGCGCCAAGGCGCGGCGCTGCGCGTGGTCGGCGGCGGTGAGCAGCGCGCGCCCGTGGCCTTCGGTGAGCTGGCCACGCTCGATCAGGGCAAGCGCCTCGTCGGGCAGGTCGAGTAGGCGGATGAGGTTCGAGACCGCAACGCGGCTGCGGCCGACGCGCAGCCCCACGTCCTCGTGGGTCAGCCCGAGCTCCTCGACCAGCGCAGCACAGGCCCGCGCCTCCTCGACCGGGTTGAGGTCCTCGCGGGCCATATTCTCGATCAGCGCGACCTCGAGCGAGGTGGCGTCGTCGTGGGAGCGCACGATCGCCGGGACCGATTCGAGCTCGGCCAGCCGGGCCGCGCGCCACCGGCGCTCGCCGGCGATCAGCTCGTAGCGCCCGCCCGGCAGGGGCCGCACGAGCACGGGCTGGAGCACGCCACGCAAGCGGATCGACTCGGCCAAGCCTGCGAGAGCCTCGTCGTCGAACATCTGGCGGGGCTGGTGGGCGCTCGGGGCGATCAGCTCGACCGGGACGTGGCGGAGCTCCTCCGGCTCGTCCTTCGGCGCCACGGACAGAATCGCTGCCAGTCCTCTGCCCATTCCCTTCTGTCGCTCAGCCACGCGCGGCCACCTCCTTTGCCAGCTCGAAGTATGCATCGGCGCCGGCGCAGTGTGGGTCGTGGTGGATGACCGGCCGGCCAAAGCTCGGCGCCTCGCCGACGCGGACGTTGCGCGGAATCACGGTATCGAACACCAGTTCGGGGAAGTGCGCCCGGATCTCGTGCTCCACGTCTTGCGCCAGACGCGTCCGGCCGTCGTGCATGGTCAGGAGCATTCCGGCCACCGTGAGGCGGGGGTTCAGCTCGCGCTGGACGAGCGAGAGGGTGTCGAGCAGGCCGGCCAGACCCTCGAGTGCGAAGTACTCGGCCTGGACGGGCACGATCACGCGATCGGCGGCCACGAGGGCATTGACCGTGAGTGGGCCGAGGGACGGCGGGCAGTCGAGCAGCGTGAAGGCGTAGTCATCGCGGACGCCGGAAAGAGCTTCGCGCAGGCGGGTCTCCGATCCGGCAATCCGGGGCAACTCGACCGTGGCTCCGGCGAGATCCGGACCGGCGGGCACGATCGCCAGGTGCTCGATCGAGGTCGGTATGGCGGCATCGCCGAGCGCCACCTCGCCGATCAGCACGTCGTAGACCGTTCGGGGCGCGTCCTTGGCGAACCCGAGGCCGATCGTCGCGTTGGCCTGCGGGTCGATGTCGACGAGAAGAGCCTCGTAGCCCGCCTCGGCCACGCAGGCAGCCAGGTTCACGGCGGTGGTCGTCTTTCCGACCCCACCCTTCTGGTTGGCGATCGCGTACACGGTTCCCATGGGCGCGACCAAGCTAGCGCCGAGCGCGGTCAGATCCCGGGTCCCGGCTGTCAGCGCCGAGCGGCCGCTTGGCCGCTATGCCCGGCCGGCGCGGAAACCGCCCGGGGGTATGCGTGACCTTCGACATGAGGTGTAGATATCGATTCTCCGCGCCCCCGTATGGCTCCACGCGACGGATTTCGCGAACCTCCAGGCCGAGCTCGCGGCAGGCCGCGGCGGCATCGGCCTCGCCGGCGGGGTCGCGCCGACCGCGCCAGAGCACGGCGACGCCCCCGATCCGCAGCAGCGGGGCGGCGTACTCGGCCACGACCGCCAGGGAGGACACCGCGCGGGCCGTGACCACGTCGAAACGTTCGGCGCCGTCCGGCCACGTCTCGGCCCGGTTGTTGACAACGCCCGCGTTGACGATCCGGCACGCGGCCGCCGTCCGCTCGATGAACTCGCACTTGCGACGGGCGCTCTCCACAAGCGTGAAGCTCGTGGCCGGGAGCGCGATGGCCAGCGGAAGGCCGGGCAACCCCGCGCCTGAGCCGATGTCGGCGACCTCAGAAGCCGTCCTGATCAACTCGAGCTCCAGGGCGACGAGGGAATCGGCCAGGTGGTCGTCGATCACCTGGGGCAGGTCGCGGACCGAGGTCGGAGCGAGCGGATCGCCAGCCAGGAGGTCGGCCAGGATTCGCAACTGTTCCACCGCCGGCGCCGGAAGCCCGTAGCGCTCGGCGAGGCGCTCCAGCGCCGCGGCGCGGTCACTCATCTTCGCGGCCTCGCTCGCGTTCGATGAACGCCGCGTAGCGGGTTCGCATCTGCTCGAAGCGCTCGGCCGCGTGACCGTCGAGCCCCGGGCGGAGCTCAGCCTCGAGCAGCGGCAGCAGATCCCGGACGAGCGCCCGGCCTCTGGCCATCCACTGGTAGTACGAGCGGCCGCCGTGGTGATACGGGCCGTAGAGCCGCGTCTCCGGGAAGCGCTCCATGAGCCAATGGAATAGGGCCTCGTGGCGGATGTGCATGCGCAGCGTCACCTGCGGCTGCTTGCCGTCGCCACCGAACGAGCCCTCGCCGACCAGGAGACCCACCACCACGCCGCGGTCGAAATCCGAGAGGCCGGCCACGAGCCGGTTCTAACACGGGCGCTGTTTCACCGTCAAGAAAAACATGAAACCTCGGCGGGGCTGAGCCGGGGGCTGGGCCGGGGCGGCCGGCGGCCGGGGGTCGGGGGGCCGGAGCGGGTGGCGGCCCGGCTAATGCACGAGCGGCGCCACGACCAGCCGCCGGGACGGTTCCTCGCCCTCGCTGTAGGTCTCGACGTCGTGACGGCCCTTGAGATGCTCGTGCACGACCTTCCGCTCAAGTGCCGTCATGGCCTCGAGCGCCACGGGTCGCCGGTCGTGCACCGCCGCCTCGGCAGCCTGGTCGGCGGCAGCCCGGAGCGCTACGGCGCGCCGCTCGCGGTAGCCCGAGGCATCGACCACGACGCGCTTGCGCGAGGTGGCGCCGCGGTAGGCGATCCGGTACGCCAGGTGCTGGATCGCGTCGATCGTCTGGCCGTGGTGGCCGATGATCAGGCCAAGGTCATCACCGACGAACTCGCCGGTGATCGTGTCCTGGTCCTCGTGGACGCGAACGGAGGCGTCGATATCCACTTCGCGCGCGATCCGTTCGAGCAGCTCATGAACCCGCGACGCGGCTTCGGTGTTCCCCGCCTCCATTGGCTACCTCCGGCGTCCGGACCGTTTCTTCTTCTTGCGCGGCGGCGGGGGCGGAGGAGCGCCGCGGCGCTCGCGCGAGCGTGACCCGACCGCAGCCGGCTCCTCCTCGGTCTTGGTCCGGCCGCGGAGCAACCCGGCCAGGCCACCGCCCGAGCCGTTGCCGGTCGGGGCCGGAGCCGGGGTCTCTGCCCGCTTACCGTCGTCCGCTGCGCGAACCGGCGGACCAGTGGCGGTGGCGCCGCCAGCCGCGGCGGTCACGGGAGTGATCGGGCCGATGCGGCGGCGGATGAAGTAGCCCTGGCCGATCGTCCACGCGTTGGTGGTGATCCAGTACAGGATCACGCCCGCGGGGAAGCTGATGATGAACAGCACGAAGAACAGCGGCAGCGCCATCATCAGCTTGCGCTGGGTCGGGTCCATCGTCGGCGCGGACATGAAGATCGTGGAGCCGAGCTGCGTGCCGACGTAGAGCAGGATCAGGATGACCAGGGTCGCGCCGTGGGCGGCGTTGGTCAGGTCGCCGATGAACAGGAACTTCGCCGCCGGCACGTGGATGTTGGCGAAGTGGCTACAGGCGACGGTCTGGCCGTGTTTGACGATGCCCTTCGTGAGCGCGAGATGCTGGACGCCGGGACAGATGTTCTTCCGCAGGTCCTGGCGGAGCATGTAGAAGAGCGAGATGAAGACCGGGAGCTGGAGGGCCAGCGGCAGGCAGGACGCGAACGGGTTGACCTCGTTCTCCTTGTAGAACTTCATCATCTCCTGCTGCTGGCGCTGCTTGTCCTCCTTGTACTTCTGCTGGAGGGCCTTCAGCTCGGGCTGGAGGGCCTGGAGCTTCTGCATCGAGTGCATCTGCTTGACGAACAGCGGCACCATCAGCGCCCGGATGAGCACGGTCAGGAGCACGATCGACAGGCCCCAGGAGACGCCCACCGAGTTGTGGAAGAACTTCAGGACCACCTCGAAGACATCGATGAGGGGCTGAAAGATGTTCGCGAGGACAAGCATGGTCAGGCGCTCCCGGCCGGAGCGTGTGACTTGAACAGCCGCTGGTCATCGACCGGATCGAATCCGCCGTGGCTCCAGGGGTTGCATCGAAGCACCCGCCAGGCGGCTAGCACAAGTCCGCGGAGTATGCCGAATCGCTCAACCGCCTGCGCGGCATATTCCGAGCACGAGGGGTAGTACTTGCAGCGCGCGCCGAACGCCGGCGCGATCAAGCGCTGATACAGCCTGATCGGGAACACCACGATCAATCGCGGCGCCCTCACCCAGACCCGCCGTCTCCGTCCGAGCCGTCCGGACCTGCCTCGTCCCGGCCAGACGCCTTGCCGATCAATTCACCGAGCGCGCGCTGGATTCCGGGCAGACCCTCACGCTCCGCTAGACCCCTAGCGTCGCGGCGAGCCACGACCACGGCATCCGTCCCGGGAGGAAGCCGCTCGTGCTCCAGGGCGAAGGCCTCGCGTAGCAGGCGCTTGATCCGGTTGCGATCGACGGCGCCGCCCACCTTGCGCGATACCGACAGGCCCAGGCGCGGGGGTGCATCCTCCGCGCGCGGGAACACATGGAGCACGAGCTCACGCCCCGCGTGCGAGCGCCCGCTGCGGAACACGCGGTCGAAATCGGCGCTGCGCGACAGCCTGCCCCGCCCCGCCCGCGGTCGATCGCCGCGTGACCGCGACATCACACGGTTAGGCGCTTGCGGCCCTTCGCGCGCCGGCGCTTGAGGGTCAGACGGCCCGCACGCGTGCGCATCCGCGCGCGGAAACCATGGGTCCGAGCGCGCTTGCGCTTCTTTGGCTGATAAGTGCGTTTCATCGCTCACAAGCCCTGGCGGAGGGCCTGCGGCCAGTATACGCGGAGCCATTCGCGCCCCTGGAGGCGCTCCTCAGCCAGCCGCTCCAAACGACCCTCCGTAGCGTCCGCGGCCTTTTTCCCGCGCTTTGCGCCAAGGGCCTCCCGCAAGCCGTTTGGGCTCGTGAACCGCTGGTATATTCGCCGCCCCGGGCTTCTCCCGCTCGGCCTCGCCAATGTCGACAACCCGCTCCGGGAGGAGCCGCTTGGAGCTGCCCGCGCATCTCGAGCCGTCACCTGCATGGCGCGAGATCCGCGCCGAGATCCGGCGCACCGTCGGCGAGTCCGCCTTTGAGATCTGGCTCGCGCCGCTCGAGCTCGAGTCGCTTCAGGAAGGCGTGCTGCGCCTCAGGGCTCCGGCGGACACCAGGACGTGGGTAGCCAAGCGCTTCGGGCGGCTACTCGAGTCGACGGCCAAGACGGTCCTCGAGCACGAGGTCAAGGTCGTTTTCACACGTGCGGGCGCCGAGGCGGGCGGCGGCGGCAAGGCCGGGCCGGCCGGTGGTCGGGGCGAAGCGCCGGCCGCGGACAGGCCGGCCGAGCTCAACCCGCGCTACCGCTTTGACCAGTTCATCATCGGCGACGGCAACCGTCTTGCGCACGCCGCGGCGCTGGCCGTGGCCGAGATGCCCGGTCAGGCCTACAACCCGTTGTTCCTGTACGCCCCGCCCGGGCTGGGAAAGACGCACCTGCTCCAGGCGATCGGCAACTACGTCGCCTCGTTCGGTGGCGCCACCGTGCGCTACGCCACCGTCGAGCATTTCACCAACCACTTCATCAGCGCGCTCGGCTCACGCTCAACCGAGCGTTTCAAGCGCTGCTATCGCGACGCCGACGTGCTCCTGATCGACGACGTCCAGTTCCTAGCCAGCAAGGCCAAGACCGAAGAGGAGTTCTTCCATACCTTCAACGCCCTGTACGAGAACGGTCGCCAGCTCGTGCTCACGTGCGATCGCTTGCCCCGCCAGCTCGTCAGCGTCGAGGAACGCCTGCGGGAGCGGTTCGAGGCCGGGCTGGTGGCAGAGATCGAGGCGCCCGACCACTCAACCCGCGTGGCGATCCTGCGAAAGCGCGCTCAGCTCGACAACGTCGAGCTTCCCGACGACACCGTCCTCGAGCTGATCGCCGAGCGCATCACCGACAACGTCCGGCAGCTCGAGGGAGCGCTGATCCGTGTCGTGGCCTACCACTCGCTGGCGCGCCGGCCGATCAACCGGGAGCTCGCCCTCAAGGTCCTCGACACGCTTTACCCGGGCGCGTCCAAGCACTCTCTGACACTCGAGGAAATACAGGCCGTGGTAGCGCACCGATATGGGATCACGGTGGCCGAGCTCACATCGCCGAGCCGAGCCGTTCGGGTCGCCTGGCCTCGCCACGTCGCTTTACACCTGGCCCGTGAGCTCACTACGGCATCGCTACAGGAGATTGGTCGGGCGTTCGGCGGGCGCAACCACGCGACTGTGCTCCACGCGTGTAAGACCGTGGCCAAGCGACTCGCCGGCGATCAACACGTTCAACAGGAGATCGACGAGCTCGGCCAAGAGCTCCGCGCCACCGAAGCCGACCGGAGCTGTTGACAGACTTGCCTGTCCGCCTTAGCCAACAACTTTCGCGCTCCCTGCGGCCAAACCCGCAGTTCTCCACAACCCTTATTCGCTCTATGACTGCTATTCCCCTTTAGAGGTATTCATCGTGAAGATCTCCGTCCAGCGCGATGCTCTGCTCGCCCAGCTCCAGACGGTCAGCAGGGTCGCCTCGACGCGAAGCGCGATCCAGGCGCTCTCGGGCGTGCAGCTGTCGGCATCGAGCGGCGGCTGTGAGCTCCGCGCCACCGATATGGATGTCGGGCTCCGTGTCCCCCTCGAATCCGAGGTGAGCCGGGAGGGCGTCGTGGTCCTCCCGGCCCGACTGTTGCTGGATGTCGTGCGCGCACTGCCTGCCCATGAGGTCTCCATTGAGCTCCGTGCTGCCGAGCAGGACGTGGAGCTCGTATCCGGCAACGCGGTCTTCCACATCCGCACGCTTCGCTCCGAGGACTTCCCGCCTTTCCCCGAGCCGGATCAGGAATCGGCCGTGGCGCTCCCGGTCGAGGCCTTCGTGTCGACCGCGCTCAAGGTGGCCGGCTCTGCCTCGCGGGATGAGACGCGACCGGTCCTCACTGGCATCCTCGTCTCGGCCAGCGAGCGGGAGCTGCGGATGGTGGCGACCGACTCCTACCGGCTGAGCGTCAAGGAAACCGTGCTCGAGTCGCCGCTGGGGTCGGCGTTCGAGGTCAACGTGCCGGCCCGGGCGCTCCAGGAGCTGGCGCGTGTCGCCGCCCATGCCGGAGATGCGCAGCTTCAGGTGGGCGTCCGCCAGAACCAGGTCCTGTTCGTGCTCGGCGGCATCGTGCTCTCCTCACGCCTGATCGACGGCCAGTTCCCCAACTACCGCCAGCTGCTTCCGGAGAGCTTCGAGCACGAGCTGCGGATCGCCGGGGCCGAGATCACCGAGGTGGTGCGGCGCATCAGCCTGCTGGCCCAGAAGAATGCTCCGCTGCGGCTGGCGTTCAGCCAGGGCGAGCTGACCGTGTCGGCGCAGACTCCGGACGTGGGAGAGGCGCGGGAGTCGCTGCCGGTGAGCTTCGAGGGCGAGTCGCTCGAGATCGGCTTCAACCCCGAGTTCCTGCGCGCCGGTCTCGAGGCGATCGACGAGGGCGACGTGCTGGTGAAGCTGATCAGCCCGCTGCGTCCGGGCTTGATCGAGGCGGCCGACGCCAGCGGGTTCCAGTACCTGATCATGCCCATCCGATTGAACGTGTGATGAGCGCCCGCGCCGAGAAGTCACCGCGCCCATGCTGGTCCTCGAGCTGACGCTGCGCGACTTTCGTGGCTATCGCGACGCCCATATCCGGCTCGGCGAGGAGCTGACCGTCGTATTCGGGCCGAACGGCGCCGGCAAGACGAACCTGCTCGAAGGTCTGTACTTCGGTTGCACCGGTCGATCGTGCCGGACCAACAACGAACGCGAGATAGTGCGCTTCGGTGCCGAGGCCGCTCGCACCACGGTCACCTGCCAGGGCGAGGCCGGGCCGCATGAGCTCAGCGTGGGGTTCGCGTCCGGGCAGCCCAAGCGCATGCGCTTCGACGGGGCGCCGGTCGAACGCCTGCTCGACGTCGCCGAGCGCCCGCTCGTCAGCGTCTTCCTTCCTGACCGGCTCGAGCTGATCAAGGGCGCGCCGGCGTTGCGCCGGGCCCACCTCGATCAGGTAGTGGCCGCGTTGTGGCCGCTACGATCGGCCACGCGCCGGGCCTATGCGCAGACCCTGGGCCAGCGCAATGCCCTGCTGGCGCGGATCCGCGCGGGCCACGCCGCGCGCGAGTCGCTCACCACCTGGGACCTGCAGCTGGCCCGCCACGGCGTGGCGCTGATGGCCGATCGGAGCCGCGCTGTGGATGCCCTGACCGAGCCATTTCGCGAGCTCGCCCGCGCGCTCAACCTCGACGGCGACCCGATGCTGCAGTACCGTCCCCGCTCACGCGCGATCGAGCCTGAGCGGTTGGCCCAGGAGCTCGCCGAGCGAGTGCAAAGCGACCTCGAGCGGGGGTTCACCGGACATGGCCCGCACCGGGACGACATCGTGCTGCTGCGCGAGGGGCGCGACCTGCGCGCCTACGGTTCGCAGGGCCAGCAGCGGCTGGCGCTGCTCGCGTTGCTGCTGGCCGAGCGCGACGCGATTGCCGCCGAGCGTCCCGCCCCGCCCGTGATGCTGCTCGACGATGTGATGAGCGAGCTCGACGGAACCCGCCGGCAGGCCCTCGTGGAGCTGTTGCGCGCCGGCGGCGCGCAGTCGGTCATCACCACAACTGATCTCGATCACGTCCCGGGCGCCCACGAATCCGGTGTGGCGCGGCTCGAGGTGCACGACGGACACGTCGCGGCACGGCAAGAGGTCGCGGCGTGACCGCGCGGCCCGGCCCACGGCGCGGTCCAGGACATGGCCCAGGGCGTGGCCCGGAGCGCGGCAGCGGGATCCCGGCTCGAGGGTCGTACCGCCGCGGCCCCACTCCCCTGGCGAACCCGCTCGTCCGGCTCCGCGACGAGCTCGCCCCGGAAAGCCTCCTGGCGGAGGTGCAAACCGTGTGGGGTGAGGCAGTCGGGCCCGCGATCGCCGGTGAGGCGCACCCGAGCGCCGAGCGAGGCGGGGTGCTCACCGTGTCGTGCTCGGCCTCCGTGTGGGCACAGGAGCTCGATCTGATGGGACCGGTGATCCTCGAGGAGCTGAACTCCCGGCTCCGGCGCGGGCAGGTCGCACGCCTCAGGTGCGTCGCGGTGCCACCCCGCGGCGATTGAACGCGTTACGCCGCGGCGGGCAACTGCGCCGCGTGGCGCATCGGCGAGGGCCGCCCCAGGTGGAAGCCCTGGCCGTACTCGCAATGGAGCGCGGCCAGCGCCCGTGCCTGCTCGGCCGTCTCGATCCCCTCGGCGATCACCGACATCCCGAGCGTCCGCGCCAGGTCGATGATCATCCGTACGAACGAGGCCTCCCGGCCGCCTCGATCGAGGCCGTCGACGAACGACTTCGCGACCTTGAGCATGTCGAGCGGCAGCGTGTGGAGGTAGCTGAGCGACGAGTATCCGGTCCCGAAGTCGTCGAGCGCGAACCGGACGCCCAGCGCGCGCAGCTCACGCAACGTCTCGCACACCGACTCGGCGTCGTCGAGCAGCAGGGTCTCGGTGATCTCGAAGACCAGCCGCCGCGGATCCAAGCCGGTGCGGTCAAGCGTGGCGCGAACGCGCTCGCAGAGGTTGCGATCGCGGAGCTCCACCGCGGACAGGTTCACGTGCACTGCGATCTCGGTCGCGCTCTCGTCTTGGTCGCCCTCCCAGGCGCGCGCTCGCTGGCAGGCCTCCTCGAGCACCCACTGCCCGAGCGAGAGGATCAGCCCTGTCTCCTCGGCAAGCGGGACGAACTCCGACGGCGCGACCAGCCCCCGGCGCGGGTGCTCCCAGCGCACCAGAGCCTCCGTGGCCACGGTAGAACCCGTCTCCAAGTCCACGATCGGCTGGAAGTAGAGCCGCAGCTCCTCGCGCTCGATGGCCAGCCGCAGCTCCTCCTTCAGGCCGTGGCGCTCGAGCACCGCGGTGCCCATGCTCGGGTGGAAAACCGAGAAGCGGCCCTTGCCACTCGCCTTGGCCACGTACATGGCCACATCGGCGTTGCGGATGAGCTCCTCGGCCGATGTGTCGCCCGTCGTGCTTATCGCGATCCCGGTGCTCACGAACACCGACACGCTTTCGGTCCCGACCGCGACCGGCTGAGCGAACGCGTCCATGATGCGCCGCGCCACCGCGACCGCTGCGTCCTCGGTTTCGAGCGGCTCCCGGACCATGACCGCAAACTCGTCTCCGCCCAGGCGCGCGACCACGTCTTCGGGGCGCAGGCAGCCCTGAAGCCGGCCGGCCACCGCCATCAGCAGTTCGTCGCCCGCCGCGTGGCCCAGGCTGTCGTTGACCGTCTTGAAGTCGTCGAGGTCGATGAACATGACCGCGAGCGCCTCCTGGGCCGTGAGCGCCTCACGGATCTGGTCGGTGAATAGCGCCCGGTTGGCCAGGCTGGTCAGCGGGTCGTGGTAGGCCTGATGATGGAGCTGCTCCTGGAGCACGCTCAGCTGGAGCACGGCCTGCTCCAGGCGGTCGTACTGGAGCGCCACACTGGCGTTGGTGGCCAGCGTGTCGAGCAGCTTGAGGTCGTCGTCGTTGAACGAGCGCACGACCCCGAAGCGGTTGGCTAGCATAATCGTGCCGATGATTCGCTCCTCGCCGGGGAGCGGCGCGACCATCGCGTGGGTCACGCCCCGACCTTCCAGGTAGCGTTGGATCCGCTCGTTGCCGAACGGCAGATCGAGCGTCCGCGCGCCACGTCCGGTCCCCGGCTCGACCAGGGCGTGCATCTCATCGGCGATGTCCGAGTCCACGGGCTCCATCAGCTCGCGATACGTGCCCGGGCCGAGCAGCGTCCGCAGCGAGGGGTTCTCGGCCGAGCCGAACAAGATGATCTCCGCCATCTCGGCCCGGAACGCCTCGAGCGAGCGGGCCAGCAGCCCCTCCAGCGCGGGGGCGATCTCGCGCGAGCGGGCCAGCGTCCGGTTGGCCTCGTACAGGAACTCCAGGCGCCGGTGGCGCTCGCGCTCTGACAGGTAGGCGCGGTAGGCGGTGAACAGCGTCGCCGATGGGACCAGGAGCAACGGCAGGGCCCGCGCGTCGGCGGCCGTCAGGACGGCGCCGCACAACCCGAGCATCGTGTTGCTCATGGTTACGACCACGTCCATGCAGAGCATGTAAAACAGGGTGCGCAGCTTGACCACGCCCTCCGAGAGGGAGATCGCGGAGGTGATGAGGATCACGGTCACCAGCCCGGAGGCCTGAGTGGCCACCAGAGCGGCCAGCCATGTCTGCGGGCCGACCCCGCTGGTCGGCGCCAGCGCGTGGAACACCAGCACGGCGATCAGGGCGTGGAGCGCGAACTGCGCGACGTTGAAGACGAGCTTGATCGGCGGCGGCCGCCGGTCGAGCAGCAGCATGACGCCGCTGCCGAGCAGGCAGCCGAGCACGACGCCGTGGGCCGGGCAGAAGATCAGGCCGAAGATCAGCGGTATGTCGCCGAGCGAGAAGGAGTGTGCGCCGCGGCGGAAGTGCACGTGCACCACGCAGCGCTCGGCCACGGCGAAGGCGATAGCGACGATCCACCAGGCGATGTGCGGACGCGCCACGGCGTCCGCGCGATCCATAGCGATGTAGAGCACCACCGCGAGGCCGAGCACGACCGCGTTGAGCCCCCAAACCGGGTGGATACTGCGCAGGCGAGCGAGCACGCCGTCGGGACGGCGCGGAGACCGGGTTGGAGTGGGAGTGACCGTGTGGGCTTCCATCGCGAACGCACCGGCCAGCTCTCGCCAGTGCCGCCTCAGCTCAACATCGGCCGCCGCCCGCGAAAGCTGTAGGGCCCTTGCGCCGGTTTCCGGAGCAATGAGCAGATTTTGCCTACGCAGAAGCCGGCCGGACGCGTGTTCAATCCCTGGGCTAGCGCCGCTGCATTTCCCCGCGCTTTGCAGGCAAAACTGTCATGCTCGGCACACGGGTCCCGGGGCCCCCTGTGCTATCCTGAGAGCACATGTTTTCGACGCCCCGGCGTGCCGCGCACGGCGCGGGTCCCCGGGGCGTCTCAATGTCATCGGAGGATCGTTGGCAAACGACAGCGGCGCCCGGGGGCGCGCTCACAACCAGACAAGTTATGACGCCCAGGACATCACCGTCCTGGAGGGGCTCGAGGCGGTCCGCAAGCGTCCCGGGATGTATATCGGCTCGACCGGGGTCAGCGGGTTGCACCACCTCGTCTACGAAGTCGTGGACAACTCGGTCGACGAGGCTCTAGCCGGCTATTGCGACGACGTCACCGTCACGATCCGTCCAGACAACACGGTCACCGTCCGCGACAACGGGCGCGGCATCCCGGTGGCGGTCATGGCCAAGGAGAAGCGCTCGGCGCTCGAGGTCGTGATGACCGTCCTGCACGCGGGCGGCAAGTTCGGCCAGGGTGGCGGCTACAAGGTCTCGGGCGGGCTGCATGGTGTCGGCGTGTCCGTGGTCAACGCTCTGTCCGAGCGCCTCGAGGTGCAGATCCGCCGCGACGGCTACGTGTGGACGCAGGAATACGAGCGCGGCAAGCCGCTGTCGGAGGTCAAGCGCGGTGAGCCGACCAAGGAGACCGGGACGACCACCACATTCCTGGCCGATGCAGACATCTTCGAGACGCTCGACTTCGACTTCAACACGCTCGAGACGCGGATGCGCGACACCGCGTTCCTGACCCGCGGGCTGCGCATCGTCCTGTGCGACGAACGCGCGCCCGGCCACCGCCGGGAGTTCCGCTACGAGGGCGGGATCAAGGACTTCGTCGCCCATCTCAACACCAAGAAGGAGCCGATCCAGAAGAAGATCGTGTACTTCGAGGGCGAGAGCGACGAGGGCGCGGTCGAAGTGGCGATGCAGTGGAACAGCTCCTATCAGGAGTCGGTGTTCTCCTACGCCAACAACATCAACACGATTGACGGCGGCACCCACCTGTCCGGGTTCCGCTCCGCGCTGACCAGCGCGCTCAACAAGTACGCGCGCGAGAAGAACGAGCTCAGGGAGAAGGACGAGAACCTGAGCGGCGAGGACGTGCGCGAGGGTCTGACCGCGGTGATCAGCGCCAAGCTGGCCGACCCGCAGTTCGAGGGTCAGACCAAGGGCAAGCTCGGCAACCCCGGCATGCAGAGCTTCGTCCAGTCGGTGGTGTACGCGCGGCTGATGGAGTTCCTCGAGGAGAACCCGCAGGACGCCCGCGCGGTCATCCGCAAGGCCGTGCAGGCGGCCCAGGCTCGCGCGGCGGCGCGCAAGGCGCGTGACCTCACCCGGCGCAAGTCGGCGCTCGAGAACTCCACGCTTCCCGGCAAGCTGGCCGATTGCTCGGTCAAGGATCCGTCGCTCGCCGAGCTGTTCATCGTCGAGGGGGACTCCGCCGGCGGCTCGGCGGTCAGCGCGCGCGATCGCAATACCCAGGCGATCCTGCCGCTGCGGGGCAAGATCCTGAACGTCGAGAAGAGCCGGATCGACAAGGTGCTGGCCAACACCGAGATTCAAGCGCTGATCACCGCGATCGGCACGGGTGTGCGCGACGAGTTCGACATCACCAAGGCGCGCTACCACAAGGTCGTGCTGCTGACCGACGCCGACGTGGACGGCGCGCACATCCGCACGCTGGCGCTCACGCTGCTGTTCCGCGAGATGCAGCCGCTGGTCGAAGCCGGTTACGTGTACATCGCCAAGCCGCCGCTCTACCGCCTGACCCGGGGGCAGAAGCATCGCTACCTGGAGCGGGAGGCGGATCTGGAAGACGTCCTGCTCGGCGACAAGTTCGAGAAGCTCACCGTAACCGACCGGGAGGGAAAGCAATTCCGGCTCACCGAGGCCCGCTGGAAGCGCTTCACCCGCCTGCTCAAGCAGTACGAGGGTTGGGCGGCGGCGCTGCGCGGCCTGCACGGCCAGGGCGTGGTCACCTTCCTCCAGCAGGCGCGCCTGCTCGAGCAGCAGATCCACGACATCGACGCGCTGCGGACCTCGCTCGGCCGCGACGGCGAGGACGGCGCGGCGTTCGAGACGCAGCTGGTCGAGGAGACCGACGAGTTCGTGGTCGTGAAGACCGTCGAAGCCAAGACCGGCCTCGCCACGACCCACCGGGTGCGCCGGGCCGCGCTCGACGCCAACGAGTACCACCGCTTGGCCGACGTGCACGCGGAGCTGGCCGCGCTCGCCGGCACCCCGTCGTTCACGATCGCGCTGGGCGAGACCACGCGCGACGCGCTGAGCTTCGAGGAGCTGCGCGACGGGATCCTCGCGGTGGCCCAGAAGGGGATCGAGTACTACCGCTTCAAGGGCCTGGGCGAGATGGACGCCGAGGAGCTGCGTGAAACCACGATGGACCCGAGCACCCGCACGCTGGTGCAGGTGACCATGGAGGACGCCGCGTCGGCGGATGAGGTGTTCTCGATGCTGATGGGCGACCAGGTGGAGCCGCGGCGTGCGTTCATCGAGGACAACGCCCTGGCCGCCAACCTCGACATCTAAGGACGGCGCAACATGTCGACGATCGACACCATCGGCGGCGGCAACATCGAGCCCCGCGGGCTCGAGGAGGAGATGCGCTCGGCGTATCTCGACTACGCCATGTCGGTGATCGTCGGGCGCGCCCTGCCCGACGTGCGCGACGGGCTCAAGCCCGTGCATCGCCGCGTGCTGCACGTGATGAACGAGCTCGGGCTTCAGCCGACGCGCAAGCACGTCAAGTGCGCGCAGATCGTCGGCGAGGTGATGGGCAAGTACCACCCGCACGGCGACGCGGCGATCTACGACACGCTGGTCCGCCTCGCCCAGGACTTCTCGATGCGCTACCCGCTGGTCGACGGCCACGGGAACTTCGGGAACATCGACGGTTACTCAGCAGCTGCCATGCGTTACACAGAAGCGCGCCTGGACCGGCTGGCCACCGAGATGCTCCGCGACATCGACGCGGAGACCGTCGACTTCGCGCCCACCTACGACGGCACCCGGCAGGAGCCGGTGGTGCTGCCGGCGCGCTTCCCCAACCTGCTCGTCAACGGCGGCTCGGGGATCGCGGTCGGTATGGCCACGAACATCCCACCGCACAACCTGCGCGAGGTGATCAGCGCGACGATCGCCTACATCGACGATCCGGACGTCGGTGTCGAGGGCCTGATGAAGCACATCAAGGGCCCCGACTTCCCGACCGCCGGCATCATCCTCGGGCGCGAGGGCATCCGCGACGCCTACGAGACCGGCCGCGGCCGCGTGCGGGTGCAGGGCAAGGCGCACATCGAGCCGATCGGGCAGGGCAAGGAAGCGATCATCATCACCGAGCTTCCCTACCAGGTGCGCCGGGACGGCGAGGGCGGGCTGATCCTCAAGATCAAGGAACTGCACGAGCAGAAGAAGCTCTCGGAGATCAGCGACCTGCGCAACGAGTCAGACCGCCACGGGATGCGGATCGTGGTCGAGCTCAAGCGCGACGCGATCCCCAAGGTCGTGCTCAACAAGCTCTACAAGCACACCCCGTTGCAGACCACGTTCGGGGTGAACATGGTGGCGCTGGTCGACAACGTGCCGCGCACGCTCTCGCTGCGCGAGGCGATCGGCCACTACGTCGACCACCAGCGCGAGGTCGTCGTCCGCCGCACCAAGTACGAGCTGCGCCGCGCCGAGGAGCGCGCCCATGTGCTGGAGGGCTACCTCGTCGCGATGGACAACCTCGACGAGGTGATCGCGCTGATCCGGGCCTCGCGGGATGCCGAGACGGCGCGGCGCGGCCTGGTCGACCGCTTCGAGCTGACCGTGGTGCAGGCCCAGGCCATCCTCCAGCTGACCCTGAGCCGCCTGACCGCGATGGAGGCGGACAAGATCAGGCTCGAGTACAAGGACCTGGTCGAGCGGATCAAGGAGCTGCGCGAGATCCTCGGCGACGAGGCCAAGGTCTACGACCTGATCAAGGAGGAGCTCGGGGAGATCGCGGAGCGCTACGGCGATGAGCGGCGCACCGAGATCGTCCACGCCGAGGGCGAGATCGACATCGAGGACCTGATCGCCGACCAACAGATGGTGATCTCGATCACCCACTCGGGCTATGTCAAGTCGCTGCCCCTGTCGACCTACCGGATGCAGCGGCGCGGGGGCGTCGGGGTGACCGGGATGGAGATGAAGGACGACGACTACATCGAGCACCTGTTCGTCTCCTCCACGCACGACTACCTGCTGTTCTTCACCAACCGGGGCAAGGTGTACCGGCTCAAGGTCTACGAGCTGCCCGAGGCGTCGCGGACGGCGCGCGGCCGGGCGCTGGTCAACCTGTTGCCCCTGCGCGACGGCGAGCGCGTCCAATCGGTGCTGGCCACGCGTGACTTCAACGAGGGCAAGTACCTGGTCTTCGCCACCCGCAACGGGATGGTCAAGAAGACCGAGTTCGGCGCCTACAACACCCCGATCAAGGCCGACGGGATCATCGCCATCAACATCCGCGACGACGACGAGCTGATCGCGGTGCGGCGGACCGGCGGCCATGACGACATCATCATGGTCTCGCGCTCGGGCCAGGCGGCGCGGTTCAGCGAGGACCAGGTCCGGGCGATGGGCCGGGACACCAGCGGCGTGCGCGGGATGAACGTGGGACAGAAGGACAACTCGGTGCTGGCCATGGACGTGGCCCGAGATGACCAGGAGCTCCTGGTCGTGACCGAGAACGGATACGGCAAGCGGACCCCGATCCCCGACTATCCGGTCAAGGGCCGTGGGACGATGGGGGTCAAGACGATCACGCTGACCGAGAACAAGGGGGCGCTGGCCGGCGCCCTGGTCGTCCGCGAGCACCAGGAGCTCGTGTTCATCTCCCAGAACGGGATGGTGCAGCGCACCTCGGTGCGGGGGATCAACCGCTATGGGCGGGCCTCCCAGGGCGTGCGGGTGATGAACATCCGCGACGACGACCAGGTGAGCGCGGTGGCCCTGGTCGTCGAATCCGAGGCGCCGACGGGGGCGCCCGTGGCCGACGAATAGGCCGCTCGGTTCGCTAGACTTCCGCCTACCAGAGAAAGGAGGTGGTCCGCCTGTCTGAAAGTTCTTGCGGGACCCTGGAGGTGTCCGGCCGCTAGGTCGGAGGCTGGCCCCGCTTAGCGGAGTCCCAACCGAGACACCGGCCGTGGGGAGCCGGGAGTAGTCCCACCGGCTTTGACTATCCCATACGGTCCAGGGCAGCCGAAGTTCAAGCGAAGGGCGCCGCGTCGACGGCGCCCTTCGTGTTTTTGTGGGCCTCGCTGCGCCCGCGGCCCATGCGGCACGCACGCGGCGCGGGAGCGGTAACTTGCCGCCGACATGAGCCGTCGATCGCTAAGCGCTTCTGTTGCCGTGCTGGTCACCACCACCGCGCTGCTCGTGGCGCTGGCCCCGGCAGCCGCCGCGCGGGGCCGCCATGGCTGCGGCTCCGTCGTGGCCCGAGTGGGGAGCCGGAGGTTCGTCGGTTACAGGTTCGAGGCCGTCCATGGGGTCAGCTGCAAGGTGGCGAGGGTGCTGACGAGGCACTTCCTGGCCGAGGGACATAGTCCGACCGCGTGCGAGAACGGGTGCCGGGTGGCCTACCGCTGGCTGTGCTTCTACGAGGGCTATCACGACCGGTACGGCTATGAGCACGACTGCTTCGGCTATCCGCAATATCCGGCCGTCGGATTCCCCGTCCATCCGGGGCCGGGCTTCTTCTTCGCTGAGAGCGTGCAGTAGGCCGCCGGCGCGGTTACGCGGCCCGGCGGCTGGCCCGGCCCCCGGAGCCCGCCGCCCGCCGTCCGGAGCCCGCGCCCGGCGGCCGCCGGATCGTGCCGAGGTTATTCGCGCGTCCGCGCCGGCCTACGCCGCCAGGTACTGCATCCAGGCCGCCGGGATCGTCGGGCTGGCCACGTGGATGAACACGGTCGGGTTCGGGGTCCGGGGCTGCCGGAGCAGGGTCATGCCGGCGTGATGGGGCAGCGCGTTGCCCTTGCGCCGGTTGCAGGGGGCGCACGAGGCGACGATGTTGTCCCAGCTCGAGGCGCCCCCCTTGGAGCGCGGGATCACGTGGTCGACCGTCAGGTTGGAGCGCGAGCCGCAGTACTGGCAGGTCCAGTCGTCGCGCGCGAAGACCGCGCGGCGGGTGATCTTGCGCCGGTGGGTGTCACGGGGGATCCGGACGTAGGCGACGAGGCGGATGACCACGGGACGGGCGATCGTCGTGGTGGCGGAGTGGAGCTGCCAGTCCGCACGCTCGAGGACCTCGGCCTTCTCCTTGAGCAGCAGCACGACCGCTCGGCGAACCGTGCACACGTTGATCGGCTCGTACGTCGCGTTCAGGACGAGCACCCGGCCAACCTCTCGTCCGCGTCGCTGGTGCTCACGGAGCGACGCGGACCCCAGTGGGGCTGTTACGGAGGAGGCCATCTCTGGCGGCAGTGTACCGATGGTTTTGGCAGGAACTGGAGGGCTTCACACCGGCTTCACAGTCGAGCTCAGCCCGCCGGGAAGGACCCCAGGACCCGCAGCACCTCGACTCGTGCGCGCACCCCATCGAGTGCTTCGGCGACGTGCGAATCGCTCTCGCGGCCCTCCAAATCGAGGAAGAACATGTACCGCCCGAGGCCCTGCTTGCGCGGGCGCGACTCGATCCGGGTCAGGTTGACCTGGCGGTCCGCGAACTCCGACAGGCAGTTGACCAGCCACCCCGGCGCCTCCGCGCCGACGCCCCAGAATACGATCGCGGTCTTCCACGGCCCGAGCGGCGACTGGTCCCCGAGCGGCGACGGATCCCCGGGCGCCCCCGGCGCCGTCCCCAGCGGCGCGAGCCACACGAATCGTGTCTCGTTGTCGGCCACGTCCTCGACCCCCGAGCGCAGGACCTGGCAGCCGTAGCGCTCGGCCGCCAGCCGGTTGCCGAGCGCCGCCCAGGCTCCGTCGTGCTCGGCGACCATGCGCACCGCCTCGGCCGTCGAGCTGCCCGCAAGCACCTTGGCCTGCGGCAGCCGTGAGCGGATGAACCGCGCGCACTGGGCGTTGGCCTGTGGGTGGGAGACCACGGCCTCGATCTCCTCCAGCTCGAGTGGGGTGCGCGCGATCAGGCAGTGGCGGATGGGGTGGACGACCTCGCCCACGATCGACACGTCCTCGGTCTCCATGGCCAGCGCGTCCAGCGTGGCGTTGACCGAGCCCTCGAGCGAGTTCTCGATCGGGACCAGCGCGCGCTCGACCGTGCGGTGGTGGACGCCCATGACCGTGTCGTAGATGGTCGGCAGCGGCACCGCATCGAGGGCCGTCCGGCCGGCGCGCGCGGACTCGATCAGGGCCTCGTGGGTGAAGGTCCCTTCGGGGCCGAAGTAGCCGACTCGCATCGGGCGGTTACGCGGGCGAGCGGTGCTTGCCCCCGTCACCCTCGAGTGCGAGGCGCAGCGCGTCCTCCTCCTCGGGCGAGAGCTCCAGCTCCGAGCGGCCCTCGTGGACCTGCTTGGCGTACAGGCGGGCCTGGTCGCGGTGGTGGATCGAGGACAGCACGATGCCCGAGCGGGTGGCGTCGAGCAGCGCGATCGACGTCGACTGGCGCCCCGACATCTCGCCGTAGGCGTCGTAGCGGACCAGCGAGCGGTAGGCCACCGCTCCGTCCAGCCGGTGCTCGGCCGTCTCCATCCGGGCGTGCATGCGGCCGGCCTCGTCCTCGACGTAGTCGTGCAGCGCCTCGAACTGGCGCTGGAGCGTGGCCGCGTGGGCGACCAGGTCCTCGCGGCGGTCGCCGAGCACTGTGCGCTGGTCGCGCTGGAGTTGGCGCAGCTTTATGAGCAGCACCAGGTTGAAGATGAACGAGATCGCGGCCACGGCCGCGGCAGCGATGGCGACGATCCCCGCCGTGCTGGTCAGGTCGTGCACGCGCGACAGGATAGGGGCCGGGCCTGCGGGATAGGGGCCGGGCCCGCGGCCCGACTATTGGAAGCTGACCGGGAAGGTCTTCGTGTTGTGCGTGACCGCCGTCTCGCCGGGCACCCGCTCCACGGTGGCGCTGACCGTGTAGCTGCCTGCGGACGGCGAGCTCGTCAGCGTCACCTGGGCGCTCGCCGTATTCCCCGGCGTGGTCTGGGGGATCACCGCCTGGCCGCTGACCGAGGTCCCCTGGACCGCGACCTTGACGGTCACGTTCGTCTCCTTGTTCTGGCCGTCGTTGGTGACCGTGCAGGTGAAGACCGGAGGCGGGCTGACCGGGATCGTGTTCGTCGAGCTAGTGCTCAGACTCGTGCCGCCCACCGTGCACCCGTCCATCGCGTGTCCGTGAACCCCGGGCGCCGCCTTGGTTGTCGGCTGCGCCGCGAACCCGACGTGCAGCTCGCTGGCCACGAACGCCGGGGTCAGCCAGCGGAGATCGGGCACGAACTGCCCGGCGGCGATCGTCTCCCCGTTCGGCGGCCCGACCGCGATGCCGGCGCCATGCAGCGCGGCCGCGATCCTCGGCGCGGCATAGTCCTTGTAGACCGCGTCGGAGGCGTAGAGCCGTGCCATCTCGGTGGCGATCGTGTTGATCGCGTCCTTGCTGGCCGCGGTCGAAAGGGCCGGCTGAATCTGCTGGGCCACGTTGGCGATCCCGTCCCGGCGCATCTGGAGCGCGAGCACCACGTTCGGCTGGGCACCGCTCATCTCGTCGGGCACGGACATCGATCGGGCGCGGCTGAGCAGGCTCTGGGCGCTGATCCGCGCCTGGTCGAGCTGGTTCTGGACGGTGGCGACGTTGCTCGAGGGCTGGGCGCCGGTGAGCACGCCGAAGAACTGGGTCGAGATCTGGTCCGAGCTCGTGATCAGGGAGGAGACGTGGTTCGTGTAGTCCTTGAGCGAGTTGATGCGCTGGCTGCTCTCGCAGCTCGAGACGCCGAGCACGATCAGGATCAGCACGACGACGACCACGGCCAGCGCCACGCCCTGGCGGACCCGCGCGGTGTGCCGGTCCGGCGGCCGAGGGCCGCGGGATCGGGATCCGCCCGCCCGGCCCGCCCGGCGGCTACGCGGAGCCGTGCGGGTGGTCGTCCGGGGCTCGTCCGCCTCGTCGAAGAACGACAAGCTTCTCGCTCCTTGCGGCCATTTGGAAGACGCCAGTATGAACTGCGTGACGGCGGGAGGATTTTGCGCGCCCGCGCGTGCGACGTAAAGGGACCGGGGCGACGGCGTGGAAAACGCCTCCATGCGTGCGAAGGAGCTGCCGCCGCCCGTGCGGACCGACCCGACGTCGCCCGTGCGGACCGACCCGACGTCGCCCGTGCGGACCGACCGGATGCCGTCCCTGCGGACCGCCCGGGCCGCACGGACGGCCCGGACGGCCCGGACGGTCCGCGGCTCGGAACTCCCAGCCGAGGCCGGCCCGCTCGTCCTCGACCGCTACCGGCTTCGGCGCCGGCTCGGCTCCGGCGCCTTCGGCAGCGTGTGGCAGGCGAGCGACGAGCGGCTGCACCGGGACGTAGCGGTGAAGCTGCTGCCGCGGGAACGGATCGCGGGCGGGCGCTTCGAGCGTGAGGCGCGCGCCGCGGCGCGCCTTGCCCATCCCGGGATCGTCACGTTGTACGAGGCGGCGGTCGACGACGAGGGCGCCTACCTCGTCTCCGAGCTCGTCCGCGGCGCGACCCTGGCCCGGCTGCTCGAGGATGGGCGCCTGTCCGACCGCACCATCGTCCGCATCGGCATCGCGCTGTGCGGCGCGCTCGCCCACGCCCACGCACAGGGCGTCGTCCATCGCGACGTGAAGCCGTCGAACGTCCTCATCCCGCGGCGGCCGACCTCCTCGGATGGAATCGCCAAGCTGACCGACTTCGGAGTGGCGCGGTTGATCGGGGGCAACCCGCTGACCCGCACGGGCGACGTGATCGGGACCGCCGCATACATGGCGCCGGAGCAGGCCGAGGGCCGCCCGGCCGACGCGGGCGCCGACCTGTACTCGCTGGCGATCGTGCTCTACGAGGCGCTGACCGGCGTGAACCCCCTCGCCACGGCGCCGCGGACGCGGCGGCTCGGCACCTACCTCCCGCCGCTGCGCCGCCAGCGGCGCGATCTGCCGCGGGCCCTTGGGCAGGCCATCGACCAGGCTTTGCGTCCGCGCCTGCGCGAGCGCGGGACGCTGGCTGAGTTGAGCCTCGCTCTGGAACGTTCCATACACGAGGTCGAGGATCGCCCGGGGATCGTCGGTAGCCCGACCCTGTGGCCCTCCGCGGCGGACCGGACACTCCCGGCCAGCACCCGGGTGGCCCTGCCGGCTACGGCAGATTGGGAAGGCCCAGCCCCGCCGGCTACCGCCGTGTGGGAAGCCCCGGAGGCGGCGGGCGGAGCGCCCGCCGCCGAAGCGAGCCCGCCCAAACCGGCGACCCTGCCCAGGCCGGCGCCTCCGCGCTGGGCGGCACGCGCGCTGGGCGGCGCCACCGCGGCCGGCCTGGCCGCCTGGCTCGTGGCGTACGTCCTTCCCCACCCGCCGCTCACCCCGGCGGCGGCCGCGCTGACCACGGCCCTGCTGGTCACGCTCCTCCCGCGGCTCGGTTGGCTCGCGCTCGCGGCGCTCGCCACGGTCCTTCTCGCCACGCAGGGCCGCACCGGGGCGGCGCTACTGATCGGGATCGCGATGCTATTCCCGGCTAGAACGGCGCCGCTCGCCCCGGCGCTCGGCGCCGTAGGCCTGGCCGGCGCCTGGCCCGCGCTGGCCGGCAACGCCCGCACCACCCTCAGACGCGCCGTCCTCGGCGCCGCCGGCTGGATCTGGCTCGCCCTGATCGCGCCGCTGGCCCATAAGTCGCTCTACACCCGCCTGAGCACCGCCGCCCCCGCTCACTGGGTCCACTCCGCGTCCGCCGCGGCCTCCCACGTGCTCTCGCCCCTGCTCCACGTCGGCACGCTGACGACCGCTGTCATCTGGGCCGCCGGCGCCGCGATCCTGCCTCTCGCCCGCCGCCCGAGGCTGCTCGCCGCCGAGCTCGCCGCCGTCAGCGCCTGGTCGATCGTCCTCACCACGGCCACGTCCATCGCCTACCCGTCGATCCTTCCGGGCATGGCGGTCCTCGGCGCCGTGGCCGCCGTGGTGTTCACGCTTGCGTCAGATGTCACGAGCCGGCTGCGCAAACCAACGCGCGGCGAGGACTTGCGTAGCATGGAACCTCGCTAAAGACCCTGCCTCGGATGCGATTACGGGGTAGCACTCCCCGCAAGCGATGAGCGTCCTCCGAAACCTCGAAAGCAAGATTGCCGGCCTCGTCGAAGGCACCTTCAGCCGAGCCTTCCGCTCGGAGGTTCGGCCCGTGGAGATCGCGCGCAAGCTGGCGCGCGAGATGGAGGAGCACAAGTCGCTGTCGGTCTCGCGCACCTACGTTCCCAACGAATACCGCGTTTATCTCTCGCCGCGCGACCGTGACCGGTTCGCGGAATACGAGCAAGCGCTGGTCGACGAGCTCGCCGGCTACCTGCTCGAGCACGCCCGGCGGGAGCGGCTGGCGCTCTTGTCGCGGCCGATCGTGGAGTTCGAGACCGATGAGCGGCTAGGGCTCGGGGAGTTCGGCATCCAGACCCGGATCTCGCACCCGGACGAGGGCGAAGAGGAGGAACAGGCACAGCCCGAGCACGGCCGCACGATGGTCTACAGCGCCGCGGGCCGCGTCGCCCAGCCACTCGAGGAGCGTGCGCGGGTCGAGTCGCGCAGCGTGCTGCTGCGCTACGAGGGCCGGCGCATGCGGATCGGTCCCGATGGGGCGACGCTCGGCCGCAGCCGTCAGTGCGAGGTGGTGATCGACGATGCCAACGTCTCCCGCCAGCACGCCGAGATCCGCCCGCGAGGGGGGTCCTGGGTCCTCACCGACCTCGGCTCGACCAACGGCTCCTCGCTCAACGGCCGCCGGATCGTGGGCCCCGAGGTGCTGAAGCCGGGCGACGAGATCGAGCTCGGGACTTCCGTGGTCACGTTCGAGCTGGAGTAGCCGGGAGCGATGCTCCAGCCCGTCTCTGTAGCGCTCAAGTTCGGCTTTCTGGTCGTCCTGTACGTGTTCCTCCTGTGGGTGGCGTGGAGTGCCCTGCGCGACCTGCGGCGCGGGACCGGCGGCGTCGTGGAGACCGATCGCGGCCCGCTGCCCGACGCCACGGGCATGTACCCGGCAGCTGCCGGGCTGTCGAACGGCGCGGCCGACGAGGTCGAGCCGAGGCTGCTGGTCGAGCGGGCGCTGGGCCACGATTCGGGCGTCGCCTACGACCTCTCGCAGGGCGCTACTCTCGGCCGCGGCAACGTCGAGATCAGGCTGGAGGATCCGTTTGCCTCCTCGCGCCACGCCCAGATCTCGCGACAGGGCCACGTCTTCGTGATTGAGGACCTGGGATCCACGAACGGCACATACTTGAACGACGAGCCGCTGACCGGGCCGCAGCCGCTGCACCCGGGCGACCGCATTCGCATCGGCGACTGCGAGTTCTCCTACCTGCAATGACCATCCCGCCCCGCCCCGCCCCGAGCTGACGAAGCCGACGATGCTCCGCGCCGCCGAGACCACGTGCAAGACCGACACCGGGCGCCAGCGCCGGGACAACGAGGACAACGCCTACGCTCGGCCGCCCGTGTTCGTGGTCGCCGACGGAATGGGCGGCGCCCAGGCGGGCGAGGTGGCCTCGAAGATCGCGATCGAGGCCTTCGAGCAGGAGCTGCCCGATCAAGGCAGCCCCGAAGAGCGCCTGGCGATCCGCGTGCGCGAAGCCAACCGCCAGATCTATGAGCGCTCCCATACCGACAAGGAGAGCGCGGGCATGGGCACCACGCTCACTGCGGCCTACCTCGACGAGTCGAGCGTGGCGATCGCGCACGTGGGAGACAGCCGCGCGTACCTGTTTCGCGACGGCACGCTCCAGCGGCTCACGCGCGACCACTCGCTGGTGGACGAGCTGGTGCGCCACGGCAAGCTGACCGAGGCGCAGGCCGCCGAGCACCCACAGCGCTCGATCATCACCCGCGCCCTCGGTCCCGAGGCAGAGGTCGAGGTCGATACCTGGACCTATCCGGCCCGGGCGGGCGACGTCCTGCTGCTGTGCAGCGACGGGCTGACCTCGATGATCTCCGAGGACCGGGTGAGCCAGACCCTCGCCACTCACAGCTCGCTCGACGCGGCCGGCGACGCCCTGATCAAGGGAGCCAACGAAGCCGGCGGCCGCGACAACATCACGGTCGTCCTGTTCCGCGTGGAGGACGCCGGCGGCGATGGCGGCGGCAAGGAGGCGACGATGGTGGGAGCCGCCGCGCCGCAGAGCGCCGCGCCCGGCCCCGACACCGAACCCCAGCCGGCGGCCGCATCGACGTCGACCGCGACCTCGTCCGCACCCGTGGCGCGCTCACCGGGAGCGGGCTCGGCGGTGGCGCTCGCGCCTCGCCGCGAGGCACGTCCCGCCACGCCGCCGCCGCGTGCGCCCACACAAGGTCGCCAGACGTCGGCCGCGGCCCCGGCTCGCCGGCGACGCTACGCCAAGCCGGTCGCTGCTTTGATCACGATCGCGATTATCTTCTTCCTGATCGGAGGCGCCGGTTACCTGGCCACGCGCCAGCTGTTCTTCATCGGCACCAACCCACAGGGACTCGTCACCGTGTACCGGGGGCTTCCCTACGACCTTCCGCTCGGCATCCACATGTACGAGACGTTCTACGTCTCCGGGGTGCCGGCGTCGCTCGTGCCGCCCGACCGCCGAGGGGCGGTGTTCAACAACCAGCTGCGCTCGCAGACGAGCGCCGATGGTCTGGTGCACGCCCTGGAGCTCGGACAGCTCAGCGGATGAGCGCGCGCAATCGCGAGCTGCTAGGCCTGATTCCCGCCTCGCTGCTGGTCACGGCCGGCTTCGCCGGGGTGTTCATCCAGCGCTCGAGCACGCTGTCGACCGTCTCGTTCAGCTACGGCGCCTCGCTCACCTACGGCGCGATCTTCCTGGGCCTGTGCCTGGCCGCGCATGTGTTCATCCGGATGACCTTGCGGCACGCCGACCCGTATCTGTTCCCGCTCGCCGCGCTGCTGGCCAGCTTCGGCCTGGTCGAGATCTACCGCATCAACACGACGCTGGCCCGCCAGCAGGCACAGTGGTTCGTGCTCGGGCTGGTCCTGTTCGCGGCGACGATCTTCTTCTTCCGCGACTACCGGCGGCTCGAGCGCTACCGCTACACGATCGTGGCCGGCTCGCTGTTCATGCTCATGCTGCCGCGATTGCCAGGGATCGGCTACCAGGCCAACGGGGCCTACCTCGGCATCCACATCCCCGGGCTGTTCGTGTTTCAGCCCTCTGAGTTCGCCAAGATCGGCCTGGTCATCTTCCTGGCCAGCTACCTACGCGACACCCGCCAAGTCCTGGTCATGGGCGCGCGGCGGATCCTCGGCGTGACGATCCCGCCGATCAAGCACTTTGGGCCCGTGCTGGTGATCTGGGGCGTGGCGATGCTGATCCTGATCGTCCTGCACGACATCGGCTCCTCGCTGATGTTCTACGGCGGCCTCCTGGCCGTCCTGTACGTGGCGACCAACCGCGTGTCGTTCGTGGTGGTGGGCCTGATCGCGTTCGCGCTCGGCGCCTGGTACCTGGGCACGCATATTGCCCACGTGCACGCGCGCGTCGAGACCTGGCTGCATCCCTTCGATCCGCGGCTGTATCACGCTCCGCTCGGCAGCTACCAGATCGCCAACGCGATGTTCGCTCAATCCGCGGGCGGGATGTTCGGCCAGGGCTTCGGGCAGGCCGCGCTGGCGCTTCCCAACGGCAATCCGCTGCTGCCGGCGTCGCAGACGGACATGATCTACGCCGTGATCACGGACGAGCTGGGCCTGTTCGGCGCCTGTGCGCTGCTGGTCGGCTACCTGATGTTCGTGGCACGCGGATTCAAGACGGCACTCCTGGCGCGCGACTCGTTCTCCACGCTGCTGGCCGCCGGTCTCAGCGCGATGTTCGCGCTCCAGGTGTTCGTGATCGTGGGCGGGGTAACGCGTGTCATCCCCCTCACCGGGGTGACGCTTCCGTTCATCTCCTACGGAGGGTCGTCGATCGTCGCGAACTTCGTGCTCCTGGCGCTGCTGCTGCTCGTGTCCGACCGGTCGCGGAGGCCGGCGTGAGCGCGCCGATCGCCAAGCTGTTCGGCCTCGTCGTGCTGCTGTTCGGAGTCCTGATCGTGTGGACCTCGCGCTGGACGGTGTTCGAGCAGTCCTCGCTGAACAACAATCCCCTGAACGTCCGCACGCTGCTCGACGAGCTGAAGATCAAGCGCGGACGGATCGTGGCCGACGACGGCACCGTGCTGGCCCAGTCGGTTCCCGCCGCCGGCCACACCTGGAGCCGGCAGTATCCGCAAGGGTCGCTGTTCGCCCAGACCGTCGGCTACTCGATCGCCGAGCAGGGTCGCGCGGCCGGGCTCGAGCTCTCGCGGGGTCAGGACCTGCGGGGCGAGGTCCAGACGGGCATCAGCTCCGTGTTCGGACCGCTTGGAGGCAGCCCGCCGATCGGCGACGACGTCTACACGACGCTTGACCCCAAGGCCCAGCGGGCCGCGCAGCAGGCGCTGGGCGGTCAGCATGGCGCCGTGGTGGCGCTCGACCCCAGCACGGGCGCGGTCAAGGTGATGTACGCCAACCCGAGCTACGACGACAACAACGTCAATGCCCAGGGCGCGAACGTCTCCACGTTCAACCGGGCGACCCAGGGCTCCTACGCTCCGGGCTCGACGTTCAAGATCGTCACCGCGATCGCAGCCCTCGACAGCGGGCTCTACACGCCGAATTCGGTGATCAACGGCAACTCGCCGGTCCTCGTCTCGGGCGTCCCGCTGGCCAACGACGGCGGCCAGTCGTGGGGCCCGCAGTCATTCACCACCGCAATGACCTATTCGATCAACACGATCTTCGCGCAGGTGGCCGAGCGCGTCGGGCGCGCGACAATGACGAAGTACATGCAACGCCTTGGCTTCTACTCAAAGCCACCGCTCGATTACCCCCCGGACGAGCTGAACGTCAGCCAGCCGTTCTCCCCGAAAGCGCGGCCGTATCCACCCGCCAGCCCGGATGAGGACATCGGCCGCATCGGGATCGGTCAGGGCGGGCTCCTCGTCACTCCGCTTCAGATGGCGATGGTGGCCTCGGCGGTGGCCGACGGCGGCACGCTGATGAACCCACACCTGGCGACGCGCGTGGTCAACGCGCAGGGGCAGACCGTGCAGACGATCAAGCCCAGCGTGCAGAGCCAGGTTATGTCGCCGTCCACGGCCTCCGGGGTCACGCAGATGATGGAGAAGGTGGTCGAGGAGGGGACCGGCACGCCGGTCCAGATCCCCGGCATCACGATCGCCGGCAAGACCGGCACGGCCCAGATCGGGGCCAATGGATCCAACCTGACGCAGCCCGCGTTCGTGGCGTTCGCGCCCGCTCAGCATCCCAAGGTCGCGATCGCGGTGATGGTCGATGAGTCGAGCGGCGGCTTCGGCGCCACCGTCGCCGCCCCGATCGCCCGGTCTGTCCTCCAGGTCCTCTTGTCGGAGGGACAGTGACCATGGCCGAGGTCGCCGCCGGCTCGATGATCGACGGTCGCTACAAGGTCCTTTCGCGCCTGGGCAGCGGGGGCATGGCCGACGTGTTCCTGGCCGAGGACGAGCAGCTCGGGCGCAAGGTCGCGCTCAAGCTCCTGCACCGCCGGTTCGCGGCCGACCCCGACTTCGTGGAGCGCTTCCGGCGCGAGGCGCAGGCCGCGGCCGGGCTCCAGCACCCGAACGTGGTCGGCGTGTACGACCGAGGCTCGTTCGAGGACACCAACTACATCGCGATGGAGTACCTGCCAGGGCGCTCGCTCAAGCAGCTGATCCGCCAGGAGGCGCCGCTTGACCCGATCCGGGCGATCGACATCACGATCCAGATCCTCAAGGCGGCTCGCTTCGCCCACCGCCGAGGCGTGATCCACCGTGACCTGAAGCCGCACAACGTGATCGTCGACGACTCCGACCACGCCAAGGTTACCGACTTCGGCATCGCCCGGGCCGGGGCGTCGGACATGACCGAGACCGGCTCGATCATGGGTACCGCCCAATACCTGTCCCCCGAGCAGGCCCAGGGCCACGCCGTCAGCGCCAGCTCGGACCTGTACTCGATCGGCGTCGTCCTGTACGAGATGCTCACCGCCCGGGTCCCATTCGACGCGGATTCGGCGGTGACGATCGCGCTCAAGCACGTCTCGCAGGCTCCGACCGCGCCCACGCAGGTCAACGCGCAGATCCCGCCCGAGCTCGAGCAGATCGTGATGTGGGTGCTCAACAAGAATCCGGCCGACCGTCCCCAGGACGCCGACCAGTTCATCACCGCGCTCGAGCAGGCCAAGGCGGCGATCCTGGCCGGTCAGCGCGGCGAGCGGACCGCGTCGATGGCGGCGCTGGCCGGCGTCGGCGCCTACGCCGCGGCCGCCGCGGCCGCTCCCGCTGCCGCGGCTGCCGTGCCAGCTCCCGCGCTGGCCTCCGACGCGGGGAACGGGGCGGGCGTGCTGGCCGACGAGCCCCTGCCGCCCGAGGAGGAGGAGCCCGGGCGCGGCGCCTGGCCGTGGATCGCGCTCCTTCTCGTGCTGCTGCTCGCGGGCGGCGGAGCCGCCGCGTACTTCCTGACCCGCCCAAAGAGCGTGGTCGTTCCGGTGGTCGTGGGCGAGCAACTCAGCCTGGCCAGCACCCAGCTCCAGAACGCCGGCTTCGCCGTGCAGACGATCAGCGTGACGAGCACTCACCCCGCCGGCTTCGTGATCCGCCAAAACCCGGTCGGGGACACCAAGGCCAAGCAGGGCTCCACGGTCTCGCTCAACGTCTCCTCGGGTCCGGGCAACACCACCGTCCCCTCGGTGGCCGACCTTCCCCTGAGCCAGGCCCGGCAAATGATCGCCCAGGCGCGGCTGAGGGTTGGGCGGACCGTGTACCAGAGCAGCTCCGCGGTGCCCAGGAACGACGTCATCAGCAGCGACCCCAATTCCGGCGCGACGCCGGCGGTGGGTACGGCGGTGACGCTGTTCGTTTCCTCGGGCCCGGCACTGGTGAGCGTGCCCGACGTCACCGGCGAGTCGGAGGGCAGCGCCAAGGGTCAGCTGGAAAACGACGGCTTCCAGGTCACGACCACGAGCCAGGTGTCGAGCACGGCGACCGCCGGCGACGTGATCAGCCAGGACCCGTCAGGCGGCAAGCAGGTGGCCCCCGGCTCGACCGTGGCGCTGGTCATCGCGACCGCTCCCACCACCGCCACGGTGCCGAACGTGGTCGGCCAACACGCGGACGCGGCGCAGAACGCGCTGAAGGGCGCGGGCTTCACGGTCACGCAGCAGACTCAGTCGGTGAGCGACAAGAAGCAAGACGGGTTGGTCATCTCGCAGAACCCGGCCGCCAACGCGACCGCCAACAAGGGATCGAACGTGACGATCGTGGTGGGGCAGTTCCACAACTCGCAGACGAGCACCCAGACGACACCGACCACCACGACCCAGACGACGCCCACGACGTCGACCACACCGAAGCCGAAGAAGAAGTGAGCGGGCTCCGCGTCGCGGTCCTCGGCGGCGGGCGGTCCTCCGAGCACGAGGTGTCGCTGGCCTCCGCCGCCTCGATTCGCGAGGGCCTGCGCGCCGCCGGCCATGTGGCAACCGAAATCGAGGTCGGGCGCGACGGAGTGTGGCGGCGCGACGGCGAGGTGGTCGAGCTCGCGCCGGGCCGGGGGCTGCATGGGATCGACGTGGTGTTCCCCGCTCTCCATGGCCCGTTCGGGGAGGACGGGACCGTGCAGGGCCTGCTCGAGTGCCTGGGCGTCCCCTACGTCGGCGCTGGCGTGCTCGCCTCCGCGCTGTGCATGGACAAGGTCACGTTCAAGGACCTGATGGCGATGGCCGGCGTGCCCCAGGTCGACTACCGAGCGGTGCGACTCGAGGAGCTCACGGCCGAGCCCGGGGCGACGCTGGCCGCCCTCGATGCGCTGGGGCTGCCCGTGTTCGTCAAGCCGGCCCGCCTCGGCTCATCGGTGGGCATCGTCCGTGTGCAGCAAGCGGACGAGCTCCACGACGCGCTGAACACCGCGTTCGAGCACGACCACCTCGCGATCGTTGAGGCGGCCGCGTCCGGGCTCGAGGTGGAATGCTCGGTGATGGGCAACGGTGACCCGGTCGCCTCCGAGCCGGGCGAGATCCTGCTTTCGGCCGGCGAGAGCGGGTGGTACGACTACGAGGCCAAGTACACGCCGGGCGGGATGGAGCTGGTCGTGCCGGCGCGGGTGCCCGAGCGCGTGCGCGAGCGGGTGCGCGAGCTCGCCGTCGACACGTTCAAGCGCACCGGCTGCTGCGGGCTGGCCCGCGTGGACTTCTTCGTCACGGGCGAGACCGTCCTGGTCAACGAGCTCAACACCATGCCCGGCTTCACCTCCACGAGCGTGTTCGCCGCGTTGTTCGCGGCGAGCGGGATTCCGTACGAGCAACTGCTAGACCGGCTGCTGGATCTCGCCCTGGAGCGTCACACGGCCGAGCGCCAGCTGACCCACTAGCCGGGACCATTAGGCTCCTGGGGGTGGAGGGAGAGATCCGATCGGTGGCCGTGGTGGGCGGCGGCTTCATGGGCGCCGGCATCGCCGAGTCGGTGGCAGTGGCCGGGATGCCGGTGGTCGTGCGCGACGTGGACGAGCGCAGCTTGGAGCGCGCCGGCGCCGGCCTCGACGCGTCGCTCCAGCGGGCGGTGAAGCGCAGCCGCCTCGAGCCCGACCAAGCGCGCGAGGTGCGCGAGCGGATCGAGCTGACCAAGGACCTGGCGGCGGTCGGGGGCGCCGACCTGGTCGTCGAGGCGGTGCCCGAGGACGAGCGCCTCAAGGTCGAGGTGATGCACGCGATCAACGAGGTGGTGGGGCCGGAGGCGATCGTCGCCTCGAACACCTCCTCGATCCCGATCGCCGAGCTCGCCTGCGCGCTGCGCGAGCCGGGACGGATGATTGGCCTGCACTTCTTCTCGCCTGTGCCGGTGATGCGGCTGGTCGAGGTGGTGGTGGCACTCGACACCAGCCCCGACACCGTGGCCACCGCCAAGGAGTTCGTGGAGCGGATCGGCAAGTCGCCGATCGAGACCAAGGACCGCTCCGGGTTCATCGTGAACATGCTGCTGGTGCCGTACCTGATGGCGGCCGTGCGCATGTTCGAAGAGGGGTTCGCGTCTCGCGAGGACATCGACACCGGCATGAAGCTCGGCTGCGGGCACCCCATGGGACCGCTCACGCTGTGCGACTTCATCGGGTTGGACGTCCTCTATGCCGTGTGCGACTCGCTGTATGAGGAGTTCAAGCGCGACGAGTACGCGCCGCCGCCGCTGATGAAGCGGATGGTGGCGAGCGGGCGGCTGGGGCGGAAGTCGGGGCGCGGCTTCTACGATTACGGCTAGCGATAGAGGGCAAGCTCGGCGATCTGGACGCGGTGGTTCTGGCCGAGGTTGGTGATCCACAGCAGCCAGAACTGATAGCGCTGGCCGGCGCTCGTGAGCGGGATGCTCTGCTGCCGGTGCGAGAGCGTGGTCGAGGCCGAGACGGCCGTCCAGGCGGAGCTGGGCCAGGTGTAGGGCGGGGTGGTGTTGCTCCCGTACACGGTGGCGGTGAAGCCGGGGGTGTTCGTGAGCACCCGCAGCACGCGGGCGGCGGTGCCAGGAGTAGCGGACAGGTAGATGCCGGTGCCCGCCTTGTCGAGCTTGCCGTCGTAGTAGATCTGGGTGCTCCAGAAGGTATCCGGCAGGTTGTCGATAGCCAGCGGCGCGTGGGGCGTCTCGTCCTTGGGGTCGCCGAGCGGGTTGTAGCCGTGGGCGCAGGTCTGGCACAGCGACACCTGGGCGAGCGGCCGGGCACGCGGCGTGACCGGCGGCTTCACGCCCTCGCTTCCGTTGCCGCGGTGCGCCTGCGTGGCCAGCAGGATCACCACGCCGGCGATGAGCGCGAGCGTGAGGAGGCTCAGCGCCCAGGCCGTCGCTCGGTGGCGCACCCGGAAGGGGACGATGCGCTGCTTGCCCGCCGGCAGGGTCCGCAGCACCTGCGTCGCCTCGCCGCTGGCGCTGCCCGCGCGGGCGGTCTCGATCGCCAGCACATCCTCCAGGTCCGCGATCAGCTCGGCGTCGTCGCCGTAGCGGGCGTCGAGCCGCTTGGCCGTAGCCGCATCGATGACCGCGGCCAGCGCGGCCGAGACCTCGGGACGCTTGCGCTGGACGTCGGGAATCTCCTCGCGGACGTGCTTCATCGCCACCGCGACTTGATTCTCGCCCCGGAACGGCACCTCGCCGGTCAGCATCTCGTACAGCACCACCCCGAGCGAATACAGGTCGGATTGGCCGGTGACGGGCTGCCCGAGCGCCTGCTCGGGTGAGACATAGTCGGTGGTGCCGAGCACGCGGCCGTCAGCCGTCAGCCCCTCCTCGTCGAGCGTGCGCGCGATCCCGAAGTCGGTGACCTTCGCCTGGCCCTCCTCGTCGAGCAGGACGTTCTGAGGCTTGACGTCGCGGTGGACGATGTGGCGAGCGTGCGCCGCGCCGAGGCCACGGGCGATCTCGATCGCGTACGCCACCGCCTCGGCGATCGGCAGCCGCCCGAGCCGGCGGATCCGCTCCTTGAGCGTCTCCCCCTCCACGTACTCGAACACGATGTACGGCCGGCCTTCGTCCTCCCCCGCGTCGATCACGCCGACGATGTTGGGATGCGAGAGCTGGGCCACCGCTCGGGCCTCGCGCCGGAAGCGCTCGAGCTGGTCGGATTCGCTCGCCACCTCGCGGTTCATCAGCTTGATCGCCACCCGCCGCTGGAGCGTCTCGTCGAGTGCCCGGTACACCGTCGACATGCCTCCGGTGCCGATCCGGGCCTCCAGCCGGTAGCGGCCGCTGAGCGTGGTGCCGAGCAGGGTGCTCATCGATCGCTCAGTATTTTGCGCCACGCAGCACCGCTGCCGCCAGTGCGATCCGGTAGAGCGCGAAGGGCGCGAGCGGCCTGTCCGTGTCGGTCGGCGCCGCCAGCCGGCCCGCGGCGAGCGTCGAGATGAAGGCCGCACCCGCCCCGGCCGCAAACGGGGCGGCCAGCGCCGGCAGCCGCCGGCGCACCCGAATCGCCTCGAGCAGCGACGCCCCCGCGATCGGCGCCACCGCGACCCGCCAGGAAAGTTGCGCCGCGGCGGTTCGGGTGAAGCCGAGCGCGCGGGCCGCGGCCAGCGTCGCGCCGTTGCGCGAGACACCGGGGATGAGCGCGCAGGCCTGAGCGGCGCCGAGCCACAGTGCGTCGGCGACACCCGCGGCCTCGGCGTCCCGGCTCGCCGGACGCTGGTCAGCCAGGGCCATAGCGAGCGCGCCGGCGAGCAGCCCGCCGGCCACGGTCCGCGGCGTCCCGAGCCGGCGCTTGATCGGCTCCTCCAGGGCGTAGCCCACCAGCGCCGGGGGCGCCGCGGCGAGCGCCACCAGCTGCGGACGCGCCGCCCGGAGCTCGTCTCGGAGCGTGATGGCGAGCGCCGCCGCGGTGCCGGCGTGAAGCGCGACCTCGAACGCCTTGCGCACGTCCGCGTCGAGGCGGGCGTACTCCCAGCCCAGCAGCCAGGGCACTAGCGTCACGTGCCCCGAGGAGGACACGGGCAAGAGCTCCGCCGGTCCGTGCAGGAGCCCGAGCGCCGCCGCCTGGCCGATGCTCGGACGGTTACTCGGCGAGGGCATCCGCGGGCGGAGGCGTGCCCCGGCCGCGGACCCGGCGGACGATCAGGTACGCGATCAGCGCCACGAGCACGATCAGCGCCACGTAGTCGACGTAGTCCAGGTTGTGCCGCCAGCTGTTCCAGTCGCTCCCGACTGCGCGGCCGAGCAGGCCGAGCCCGAGAATCCAGCCGACCGAGCCGAGGGCGGCGAACGGGAGGAAGCGCACGTACGGCATCTGCGAGACGCCGGCCGCGTACGGGAAGACGGCACGGAGCCCGGGAATGAAGCGCGAGACGAAGATCACCGGCGCGCCGTAGCGGTCGAACCAGCCGCGCGCGACCTCCAGGCGGCGCTGGCTGATGTGCAGCTTGTTGCCGTGGCGCTCGATCAGCTCGAGCCGGCCGTAGTAGCCGATCGCGTAGGCGATCGTCGCGCCGATCACGTCGCCGATCACGCCTGCGAGGACGATCCCGATCAGGGTGAGGTGGTGCTGGTAGACGTTGAAGCCCGCGAACAGCATGGTCGGCTCGGTGCCCGGGATCCCGATCACGCCGGTGGTCAGGCAGAGCAGCCCGACACCGCCGTAGCTGAGGTCGTGGACGATGTGGGTCGCGAGCGTGGCGAGCGAGTCGGTGACCGAGGCGACCGGGAGCACGCCCGCTAGCGTACCGGTCGATGCCGGTCGCGCTCTTTCACACCGACGCGCCGCTTGCGCCGCTGCGCGCGGAGATCGAGGAGCGCGTCGCCGCGGTGATCGCCGGCGGCCGGTTCGTGCTCGGGCCCGAGGTGGCCGCGTTCGAGGCCGAGTTCGCCGACTACCTGGGCGTGCGCCATTCGATCGGGGTGGCGAACGGCACCGACGCGATCACGATCGCGCTGCGGGCGATGGGCGTGGAGCCCGGCGACGAGGTGGTGGTGCCCGCCTTCACCTTCTATGCGACGGTCGAGGCGGCGGTCAACGCCGGGGCGCTCCCGGTGTTCTGCGATGTCGACCCCGCCACCCGCAACGTGACCGTGGACGGTGTGCGGGAGGTGCTGACGCCGCGGACCAAGGCGATCGTGGCGGTCGATCTGTTCGGGTGCCCAGCCCCGGTGCCGGAGCTGCGCGAGCTCGGCCTGCCCGTGCTCGAGGATGCGGCCCAGGCGGCCGGGGCGCGGCTGGATGGCCGGATGGCAGGGGCACTCGGCGACGTGGCCACGTTCTCGTTCTATCCGTCGAAGAACCTCGGCTGCTTCGGGGACGGAGGGGCCATCGTCACCGACTCCGATCGGGTGGCCGAGCTGGCCCGGGCCCTGCGCTTTCACGGCTCCCTCGATAAGGAAACTTTCACCCACGTGGGATACAACTCTCGCCTCGACGAGGTCCAGGCGGCGATCCTGCGCGTGCTCCTGCCCCAGCTCGACGCGTGGTGCGACGGCCGGCGGGCGGCGGCGCGTGCGTATGAGGAGGCGGGGCTCGGGCAGTACGTTGAGCTGCCGGAGTCGCCCCGCGGCACGGAGCCCGCCTGGCACCTATACGCGGTCAGCCATCCGC
Organism: uncultured Solirubrobacterales bacterium; assembly: GCA_963818675.1. GTDB lineage: Bacteria > Actinomycetota > Thermoleophilia > Solirubrobacterales > Solirubrobacteraceae > Palsa-465. Next base: position 1,485,953 of record CAWFTE010000002.1, on the reverse strand, counting down.
GGGCGGACGAGCTCATCGGCGCCCTGGGCGACCGGGGCATCGGCGCCCGGGGCTACTACCGCACGCCGCTCCATCGCCAGCCGGCCATGGCGCCGTACGCGGCCCGGACCCCTCCGCTTCCGGCGGCCGAGCAGATCGCGGCGAGCAACGTGGCGCTGCCGATGGGGCCGGCGCTCACTTCAGAGCAGGCGCGCGAGGTCGTGGTGGCGGTCGCGGACGCGCTGGCGGACTGAGTCACGGGGGGTGACCACGGCGCCCGGGGCGCGGGCGCCGGGCACGGATGCCCGGCGCAACCGGCCCCACGGACGCCGAGCGCAGCGAGGCCCCACCCACCGAAACAATCCCGCCAGGGTCGTGTTACGTTCGGCTAAGACCATGTTCAAGAAATCCTTTATCACCGCCGCAGCCGCAGCCATCCTGCTGCCCGCCGCCGCGATCGCCAGCTACACCACCCAAGGCGCCTGGAGCTTCGCGTCCGCGCCCAAGCTCCACCCGCCCAAGCTGAGCACCGACGCGCCGGTGGGCAAGGGACTGGCCGGCGGCTACTTCCTGGTCGCGAACTCACCCGGCGACCCCAAGTACAAGATGGTCGGGGGCGGCGGGCCACTGATCCTCGACAGCCACCTCCAGCCGGTGTGGGCGCTGCCGCCGCTCGGCGGGAACGTGGTCGCGGCGAACCTGAAGGAGCAGACTTACAACGGCAAGCCGGCGCTCAGCTGGTGGCAGGGCACGGTTCAGCAGTCAAACGGCATCACCTCGAGCGGCGAGGACCTCGTGGTCGACCAGCACTACCGCCAATTGGCGACGCTGAAGGGCGCGGACGGCTGGATCCTCAGTCAGCACGACATGGTGATCAAGGGCCATGACGCGTGGGTGACCGCCTACAAGAACGTCCCGATGAACCTCACCGCGTACCACGGTCCGGCTAACGGGACCGTGTTCGACGCCGCGGTGCAGGAGTACGACCTGACCACGGGCGCGCTGCTCTACACCTGGGACGCTCTCCAGCACATCTCGCTGAAGGATTCCCACCAGGTCCCGCCCAAGTCGGGACCGTGGGACGCCTACCACGAGAACTCGATCCAGCTGGTGAGCGACAACCGCTTCCTCGTCTCGATGCGCCAGGAGTGGGCGGCGTATCTGGTCTCCGCCACCACCGGCGGGATCGAGTGGACGCTCGGCGGCAACAACAGCACTTTCAAGTTCGGCCGCGGCGCGCAGTTCGAGTGGCAGCACGACGTCGAGCTGCACGGCAGCAAGGTCAGCATGTTCGACGACCACTGCTGCGGGTTCACCTCGTCGGGCAAGGTGGCGAGCGGATACGGCCCCGCTCGGGCGCTGGTGCTGAACCTGAGCACTGCCCACCACACGGCCACGGTGGCGCAGTCGATCTCCCGGGGACCGAACTACTTCGCCACGTTCCTGGGCAACACCGAGCTGCTCCCCAACGGCAACCTGCTCGTGAGCTGGGGCTCGACGTCGCATTTCTCCGAGTACAGCAGGACGGGGAAGCTGCTCCTCGACGTGAGCTGGCCACATGTCGGCGTGAACCCCCGAAACGAGAGCTACCGGGCATATCTTCAGGGCTGGACAGGGACGCCGTACTACCCGCCGAGCGGCGCGGTCCGCACGAGCAAGGGCAAGACGAGCGTGTACGCGAGCTGGGATGGCGCCACCGGCGTGAGCGCCTGGCGGGTGCTGGCCGGATCGAGCCCCAAGCATCTGACGACCGTGGTCCGCCGGGCGGGCCGCACCGGGTTCGAGACGGCGATTCGGCTGAGCCGCAGCTACTCGGCCTACGAGGTGCAGGCGCTCGACCGCCGGGGCCGGGTCCTCGGAACCTCGCACTCGTTCACTGCGCAGAGCGGCCCTCCGCCGGTTCAGTTCTACACGTAGGGCCGCCGGGCCGCCGTTAAGGTGGCGTTGGGGCCGCCTTTCCCGAGAATTCGCCACTAGAATCAGCGCCGCATGCGCCGGCGGATCCTTTCCGCGGCCTTTCCCGTCCACCGCCATTCGCTCCCGCAGCTCGTGGTCGACGGCGTCCTGGTCGCGCTCGCTTACTTCCTCGCGTTCCGGTTGAGGTTCGAGTTCGTCGTCCCCGGATCCTACGAGGAGCTGTTCGAGGCCACGATCTGGTGGGTCGTGCCGGTGTGCCTGGTGGTCTTCGCGGGATTCGGGCAGTACGAGCGGCTGTGGTCGTTCGTCGGCCAGCGCGACTACGAGGCAGTGGTCAAGGGCGTGGTGGTGGCCAGCCTGCTGATCGTCGGGGCGATCGCGCTGCTTCACCCGGTCAACTACGTGTTCCCGGGCCGCACCAGCCCGGTGACCCTCCCCGGCAGTGTCATCGGCTACTTCGTGCTGTTGATGCTCGCCCTGCTGATCGGGGCCCGATTCGCCGTGCACCTGGTCACCGAGGGGCGTGTCCACAGCTTCCGCGTGGCCAAGGGCACTCGCGACGTGCTGATCGTCGGCGGCGGCCAGGGCGGGCGGCTGGTGGCCCGCGAGCTCGCGCGCAACCCGCAGCTGCGGCTGCGCCCGGTCGGGTTCGTGGACGACGACCCCCGCAAGCGCGGGATGAAGGACGAGCACGGGCTGAAGGTGGTGGGAACCACGGCCGTGATCGAGTTCAGCCGCGTGCTCGACGAGGTCGAGCCCGACGAGGTGATCATCGCGATCCCGTCGGCCCCGGGCACGCTCCGCGCCCGGGTGGTGACTGCGTGCCGTCACCGCGGGATCCCGGTGCGGACCACGCCGACCGTGTTCGAGCTGCTCCAGGACGGCTCCGGCCAGATGCGGGTGGCTCGCCAGCTGCGCGAGGTGCGGGTCGAGGACATGCTGGGACGCGAGCCCGTGCGGATGGAGCTCGAGCGGGTGGGCGCCTACCTCGAGGGCAAGGTGGTAATGGTCACCGGCGCCGGGGGCTCGATCGGTGGCGAGCTCTGCCGCCAGATCGCCCGCGTGGGGCCGCGCCGGCTCGTGCTCGTCGACCACGCCGAGGACAACCTGTTCGAGATCCTCCGCGAGCTCGAGGAGGATCGGCACGTGCGCACCGCGGTGCCCGTCCTCGCCGACTGTAAGGAGGAGGAGCGGATCCGCGAGGTGCTGAGCGAGCACCGCCCCGACGTGCTCTTCCACGCCGCCGCCTACAAGCACGTGACGATGATGGAGCTCAACCCGATCGAGGCGGTGCGCAACAACGCATTGGCCACGCGGCTGATGGCGCGGATCTCCGGCGAGACCGGCGTGGGGACTTTCGTGCTCGTCTCGACCGACAAGGCGGTCAAGCCCGCCACCGTGATGGGCGCCTCCAAGGTGCTGGCCGAGTGGGCGGTCGAGGCGGCCGCCGCGCGCCACCCGCAGACCAAGTACGCCACCGTGCGGTTCGGCAACGTGCTCGGCTCGTCGGGATCGGTGGTGACGATCTTCCGCCGGCAGATCGCCTCCGGCGGCCCCGTGACGGTCACCGATCCGCGTATGAGCCGGTACTTCATGACCGTTCCCGAGGCGGTGCAGCTGATCATCCGCGCCGGGTCACTGAGCGAGGCCAGCGGCGAGCTGTTCGTCCTCGAGATGGGCGAGCCGATGCGGATCATGGAGCTGGCCGAGACGATGATCCGGCTGTCCGGGTTCGAGCCCGAGCGCGACATCGCGATCCAGATCGTGGGAGCGCGACCGGGGGAGAAGTTCCACGAGGACCTGTTCAACCCCTACGAGCGGCCTCAGCCCACGCCGGCGCAGAAGATCGTTCGAGCCGACCGCGATCCGCTCGATCCGGCCTGGGTCGAGCAGACGTTCGCCGAGCTCAATCTGCTGGCCTTGGAGGGCGACGCCGCAGGTCTCGCCGAGCACGTGTCGAAGCTGTCCGCGACCCGGCTGCCGGCGGACGAGTCCGGCACCTGGATCGCCACGTAGACTGACCGCGGAATTATGGGATCGATCTCCTTCGCCATCTCGATCCACAAGTTCGTCTCATCGACGGGTGCCGACGCCGGGTTCGCGTCGATCATCGGCCTGGCCATCCTGATCCTGCTGTTCTTCGCCCAGGCCCGCGAGACCTCGACGCTGCGCCAGCAGGCCTCGGAGGCCGCGGCGCGGGTCGGCGAGCTCGAGGCGCGGATCGCCGAGCTGGCGCGCCAGGCGGCGGCCCAGGTTGTCGCGGGTGAGGGAGACGCCGCCGCGGGCGCCGCGAATGCCGCGGCCGCCGCGGCGGGCCATGCTTCGGTCGCGGAGCAAGGCGCGGTCCCGGCCGGTGTTGGGGCCGCGTCCGCGGTTGCCAGCCGGCGGTTGGTGCACATCGGGCCGCCGGCCGGCGTCGCCGCGCCCGCGCTGGCGGCGGCCACTCGCCTGATCCCGCTCGCCACGGACAACGGCTCGAACCACGCCGACGCGGCACTGGACTGGCCGCCCGAGCCGATCAGCGTCGAGCGGGTCCAGCCCGCGCCGGCGCCGGCGACCGTGGCCGCCGGTAACGGAGCGAACCACGGGCGGGTCCCCCCCGTGGCGGCTTCCCCGCGGCGTCGGGTCCAGCCCGGTGTGGGCGGCGCGGGCGCCCGACCCGGAGCGCCTTCCCGCCGTCCGCTGCTGCCCCCGGAGCCTCCGCGCCGCCGCTCGCCCTGGGTCACGGCGCTGGTGGCGTTGCTGGGCCTCGCCGTGGTGGGCGCGGCCGTGGCGGCGCTCCTGATCGTGACCTCGACCAAGTCAACCAGCACGAGCTCGACCGTCGCCTCGCGGACGACCAACGCGCCGGCCGCGAGGCGTCTCGTGTCCTTCAACCCCCGGTCGGTCACGGTCTCCGTGCTGAACGGCACGGCGACGGCCGGGCTCGCCCATCGCACGGCGCTTCGCCTCGCCGGCGCCGGCTACAGGCAGGGGACGGTCGCCACCGCCACCGACCAGACGCGCACGACCACTCAGGTGTCCTATCTGCCGGGTGACCGGAGCGACGCGCTCAGGGTGGCGAGCACGCTGAGGCTGTCCTCCGCCGCGGTCGCGCCGATCGATTCGGGGACGCAGGCGGTGGCGTGTCCGCCGCCGGCGGCGTGCACGGCCAACGTGGTCGTGACCGTGGGCGCCGATCTATCGTCGACGTATTGAGCTTCATCGAGCTGCCGAGCCGGAGCGCGAAGCCGCGCGAGCAGGGCATCACGCACGTCCTCGACAAGGGCCTGTCGGTCGCCGAGGTGGACGGGCTGATCGAGGTCGCCGGCGACTTCGTCGACATCGTCAAGCTGGGGTGGGGCACGGCGCTGGCCACGGCCAACCTCGAGGCCAAGCTCGCCTGCTATCGCGAGCACGGCATCCCGGTGGTGCTGGGCGGCACCCTGACCGAGCTGGCCATCACCCAGGACCGGTTCTCGGAGCTGATCGCCTGGGTGCGAGACGAGCTTGGACTCCGGCACTTCGAGATCTCCGACGGGACGATCGCGCTCGACCACGCGCGCAAGCTGGAGCTGATCGGGCGGCTGGCCGAGGACTTCACGGTGCTCTCCGAGGTTGGCTCCAAGGACGACACCGGCGCGATCACCCCGCCGTACCGGTGGGTCGAGATGATGGAGGCGGAGCTCGCGGCGGGCGCCTGGAAGGTGATCGCCGAGGGGCGGGAGGCGGGCACGGCCGGGATCTTCCGTCCCACCGGCGAGGTCAGGGAGGGCCTGATCGACGAGATCGTCCACGGCATCGACTCGACGCGGATCATGTTCGACGCTCCGCGCAAGCACCAGCAGGTGTGGTTCGTGCGCCGGTTCGGGTCCGATGTCAACCTCGGCAACATCGCGCCGGCCGAGGTACTCCCCGTCGAGACGCTGCGTCTGGGCCTGCGGTCGGACACGCTGGGCATCAGCGCGCGTGGCTGAGGCGGGACTCTCGAGCGGCGAGGGGGCCGGCGCGGGTGAGCGGGCCGGCGCGGACCTGCTGGCGGGGGTGTTCCTGGCCCGCCACGGAGAGACTGACGACAACCGCGAGCCGATTCGCGTGCAGGGCTTCACCGACACGCCTCTGAATGAGGTCGGACGGCGGCAGGCGGGCGAGTTGGCGGAGCGGGTCGCTGTGCTCGGGATCGCCTCCATGTGGTCCTCCGACCTGTCTCGGGCACGCGAGACGGCGGAGATCGTGGGGGCGCGGATCGGCTTGAAGCCGCGGCTCGACGCCCGCCTGCGCGAGGCGTGGCGTGGCCGATGGGAGGGCCACACCTTCGTCGAGATCGAACGTGAGGAGCCCGAGCTCTACGCGGCGTGGCGCCGGGCGGGACCGGAGTGGCGCTTTCCCGGCGGCGAGTCGTTGCTCGAGCAGCAGGAGCGCGTGCTCGCGTGCCTCCGCGACATTCATGTTGCGGGCGAGCTCCCGGCCCTCGCGGTATGCCATGGCGGGTCGATCCGAGTGATGCTGTGCCTGCACGACCCGCGCGGGCTGGAGGCGTTTCACGCCTTCGAGGTGCCCAACGTGGCGGTGGTGGCGCTGTGAGCCGGCTGCCCCCCGCCGTACTCGGCGTGCTCGTGGTGGCGACCGTGGGCGCGTTCTTCGTGACCCAGCACCTGAAGGTCACGACGCCCCTGCTCTCCGGCTCGCCGGCCCCCGATCCGGCGGTGATCGACCCGGTCGCCGGCGGCACGTGCAACGGCAGCCAGCACCGGGTGAGCAACCTCTCGTTCTACCTCCTGAACCGATCCGACGACGTCGACGTGTACGTGATCGACCAGGGCGGGAACGTCGTCGACACACTCGCCTCCGATCGCCACATGCGCCGCGGCGTGCGCAACCCCGACGGCGACTTCGCCTGGGACGGCCGCGAATCGGGCGGCCAGCCCGCCCCCGCCGGCACCTACTACTTCCAGGTCTCCCTGATCCACCAGGGGCGGACGGTGGTGATCTCCAACGCGGCTGGCCCGGAGCCGATCACGGTCGAGTCGGCGCCGCCGCGACCCCGGGTGCTGGGCGTCTCTCCGCCCGTCGTCCCGCGCGGCGGCCGCATCTCGGCCGTGTTTCGCTACGTGGGCAACGACGAGCTTGGCGGGTCCGTGAACCTGTACCGGACCGATCTCCCGGGCGCGCCGCGGCTCGCGAAGACGTTCGGGATGCCGTGGGGCGCCCACAGCGTGTTGTGGGACGGGCGCATCAACGGGCGTCCGGCGCCGGTCGGGACGTACGTGGCCGGGCTGGCGCTGACTGACGGGGCGTGCGTGACGGCCCGGTCGATGGCGGCCGCCCCACGCGTGGCGGTCGGGGTTCCTCACGCCGGGCTGAGCGTGAGGTATCTGGCGGCCGCGCCGCCGCTCGATCCCATTGCGGCGGGGTCGCGGGCGGCGGTGCGAGTCGAGTCCGGGGTGGGCGCCTACTCGTGGTCGCTGCGGCGCGTGGGGGCCCGTAGTTCGGTCGAGGATGGGACGAGCCAGGCGGCGGAGCTGTCGGTGCCGCTCCCGGCGGGGCGTGCGGGGCTATACGAGCTGAGGCTGCGCTCCCGGCGCGGGCGGTACTCGACAACCGTTCCGCTGGCGGCCGGCGCGCCTTCGTCCCAGCCCGCGCTGGTCGTGCTGCCGGCGTTGAGCTGGCAGGGCCTGAACCCGGTCGACGACAGCGGCGACGGGGTCCCGAATACGCTGCCTGGCGGGGGGCCGGTGGCGCTCGCGCGCGTCTTTGCGAATGGACTGCCGCCGGGGTTCGCCGACGAGGCGGGGATGGCGGCCTATCTCGACTCGGCCCATCGGGGCTACGACCTCACCACCGATCTCGGGCTGCTCGACGGCGTGGGACCTCAGCTCAGCGGGCATTCGCTGGTGGTCCTCGCCGGGAGCGAACAGTGGCTGCCGGCATCGCTCGCGGCCCGGCTGCGCGCCTACGTCGCAGGCGGAGGCCACGTCCTGTCGGTGGGGATCGACTCGCTGCGGCGCTCTGTGACCGTGCGCGGCAATCGTGCGCTTGATCCAAGTGCCCCGGCCCGGGTCGATGCTCTCGGCGCGATGCGCGCCGTGGCGGTCTCGGGCGCGGCGCGGGCCGCGGCGCGGGCCGCGGCGGCCACGATCAGGCCGCTTTCGGACCAGCTGGGGCTGTTTCGCGGCGCCGCGGCGGCTGGTGTCGGTGGGGGCTTCAGCTCGCTTCAGGCGTTCACCGCGCCGGGGCCGGTGCTGTCCTCCGCGGGGCCCGCTCCGGCCCATGCTGTGATCCTGGCCTATCGCGTCGGCCGTGGGATCGTGATCGACGTGGGCATCGGCGGGTTTGGGTCGGCACTGGCGCGTAACCGGGGCGCGCGGGCCCTGGTGGACGCGGTGTGGGAGCTCCGAGCCGGCTAAAACGCCCTCCGGCGCGTCTAAACGCCTCTAAACAGCCCGCGGTAAAGACGGGTCGAATGCCCGATGTGCGGCCACCGCTTTACCCGCATGATCCTCGCCACGAGCGCAGCTCGGGGGACACCAAAACGATCAGGCAGGGACGCCGCCATCCACAGGAGGGCTAGAAGCATGCATCTACAGAATCCACGGTACGCCCGACGCGGCCTGAGGGCTCTGGCCGCCGCCGCGCTGGCCGCCGGAGCCGTGGCCGCGCCGGCTGTCGCAGATACGAGTCCGGCCAGCGCCCCGGCGAACGCCAGCACGGGCTACACCTTCAACCAGCTCGTCAACCAAGGCGATCCGACCTTCAACCAGCTGCTCGGGATCAACGACTCGAACCTGATCGCCGGCTACTTCGGCTCGGGGCAGACCGTCAACGGGACGCTTCACCCCAACAAGGGCTACACGCTCTCGCGGGGGCACTTCCACGGCGAGAACTTCCCGCACTCGGTGCAGACTCAGGTGACGGGCCTGAACAACGGCGGCATCACCGTCGGGTTCTGGGCCAACGCGGCGGGCGCGAACTACGGCTTCTACAACCGCAACCACCAGTACCACACCGTGCGCTTCCCGACGAACAACAGCGCCAAGCCCGCGATCGACCAGCTCCTCGGGGTCAACGATCACGATGTCGCGGTCGGCTTCTACACCGACGGCCAGACGACCAACCATGGCTTCACGTACAACATCGATCGCCATCGCTACCACGAGGTGCACGTGCCCGGCGACAGCAACGTCCAGGCCGCCGGGATCAACGACCTCGGTGACATCGCCGGCATCGCGACCAACGGGGCGGGCACCACGGAGGGTTACCTGCTGCGTTCGGATGGTCACGTTGTCCATCTCGACTTCCCCGGCGCCTCCTCGACCCAGGCTCTCGGGGTCAACAACGGCGACGAGGTCGTCGGCGACTACATGGTCGGCACCGGCAACGCGGCGGTGACGCACGGGTTCGTGTGGGTCCCCGGCGTCGGCTTCGCCACGGTCGACGACACTCAGCCCGGTAGCAGCGGCACGACCGTGAACGGCCTGAACGACCGCGGCGATCTGGTCGGCTTCTACACCGACGCGGCGGGGAACGTCGACGGCTTCCTGGCCAAGCCGCTCTCCTAGCAACGAGCAACCGGCGCGCCACGGGCGGTCGCGAGAGCGGCCGCCCGTTTGCGCGTGTGTACAGGGCACAGGCCGGGCGGATCCGTACCGTTTGGCGGGTGAGCGGCTACCTCAGACGCCTGGCGAGCGCGCTGGCTGCCTACCAGGTGGCCGACGTTGTGGCGAAGTTCATGGCGGTGCTGCTGCTGCCGGTGTACACGCGCTACGTGCACCCGGCCGGCTACGGCGTGGTCGAGCTGCTCGGTAACGGCGTGATCTTCATCAGCATCATGGTGCGCTTCGGGATGATCGAGGCGTTCCTGCGCTTCTACTTCACCGATGCCGACCCGGCCCGCCGGACGGCGCTGGCTCGGCGCGCGGTCGGGTTCATGCTGATCGCGACCACCGTGGTGTGCGGAGGGCTGGCCGCGGCCGCGGGGCCGCTCTCGCGCCTGGTGCTCGGCTACCGCGATGCCACCACTTTCCTGATCGCGGTGCTCGGGCTGTGGGCGTTCACCAACCTGGAGATGGCCTACGGGATGCTCCGCGTGGAGGAGCGGATCCGGGCCTACGCGGCTGCGTCGGTGACGAATGTGATCGTCACGATCGCTGCGTCGGTGGTGCTGGTGGTTGGCCTGGGCCAGGGGGCACGCGGGCTGCTGCTGGGAAACTACGGTGCATCGACGCTGGTGCTGGTGGCGCTGTGGTGGACGATGCGCTCGCGGCTGCTCGGGGGTGGGGCGCGCGCGGAGCGATGGGGAGCGCTGCTGCGCTTCGGGCTGCCCACGGTCCCGGCCGAGGCGTCGGTCTACGCGCTCAGCATCGTCGACCGCTACTACATCTACCACCACCGCAGCCCGGCGCTCGCCGGCCTGTACTCGATCGCCGTCAAGCTGGCCGGCGCCGTGGCCTTCCTCGTGCGCGCCTTCCAGTACGCGTGGCCGCCGCTGGCCTACTCGGTCCTTGACGACCGCGAGGCCAGCCGCCTTTACGGGCTCGTCACGACCTACTACCTGATGGTGAGCGGGTGGGTCGTGGCGGGGCTGGCGCTGGAGGGCCGCTGGGTGCTGCGCCTCCTGACCGCCCCCGCCTTCTTCCGGGCCTACCGGGCGTTGCCGTGGGTGGCGCTGGGGTGGGCGCTGTACGGGCTGTGGGTCGTGTTCCTGGTGATCGCCGGCCGCGCCAAGGTGACGACGCGCAACTTCCCCGCCTCGATCGCGGGGCTCGTGGCCAACGTCGTGCTGCTCGTGTTGCTCGTGCCGCCGCTGGGGATCGCCGGGGCGGGCATCGCCCTGTGCGGCGCGTACGTGATCATGCTCGCGATCATGCACCTGTTGACCAGACGGGCCTTCCCGGTGGCCTTCGAATGGGTGCGCCTGGGCGAGCTGGCGGTCGTGATGGGCGGGGTGGCGGCCGGTGGTGAGCTGTTGCTGCCGACACACGGTGCCGTCGGCTTCGTCACCCGGGCGCTCGCCTTCCTGGCCATCCCGCCGGCCCTCTACCTGATCGGGTTCATGCATCCCCAGGAGCGCGCCGGCGTGGGCGAGCTGGTAGGCCGGGTGCAGGGGGCGCGGCGGTCCGGGCCTGGGGGTGGCGCGCGTCCGGCGCCGGCGGGTCCGGCGCCGGTGGGCGGACCGGGTCCCGGGCCGGCGGGCGGGGGGCCTGATCCCACGGTGGCGCCGGCTGGCCCAGACCCGACCGTGCCCGGGGGCGGTCCGGGTCCCACGGTGGCCCCGGGCGGCCCGGATCCCACGAGGGCCCACCCGTGAGCCGGCCCGAGGTCAGCGTGGTGATGCCGTTCGCCGGCGATCGGTCTGCCGCAGCGGCGGCCCTGGAGACCCTGCTGGCGCTGGCCCGCCAGCCTGGGGATGAGCTGATCCTGGCCGACAACTCGGTAGTTGCGCCGGCGGCTGACGGCGTGCACGTGGTCCGCGCCGCCGGCGAGCAGTCGCCGGCCCATGCGCGGAACGCCGGCGCCGCCCAGGCGACGCGGCCCTGGATCCTGTTCCTCGACGCGGACTGCCGCGCGCCCCATGACCTGCTCGACTCCTATTTCGAGGTTCCCGTAGACGACGCCGTGGGGGCGCTGGCGGGCGAGGTCGTCGCGGCCTCCGACGGCGACACGCTGGCCGCCCGCTACGGCGCCGCTCGCAGCTTCCTGAGCCAGCGGGCTCACCTCGCCCATACGTTCCGTCCCCGCGCGGCTGCGGCTAACCTGCTCGTTCGGCGGGCGGCATTCGAGCAGGTCGGCGGGTTCTACGAGGGCGTGCGCGCGGCCGAGGACACCGACTTCAGCTGGCGCCTCCAGGAGGCGGGCTGGCGTCTCGAGCTGCGGCCCGAGGCATTCGTCGTCCATCGCTACCGGGCGAGCCTCGGCGAGCTGCGCCGTCAGTGGCGGGGCTACGCGGCCGGACGGGCGTGGCTGGCGCGGCGCTATGAGGCGTTCACGCCCGAGCCGGCGCTCGGCCGGGTCGTTCGCCGGATTGGCCGACGTGGCGCGCCGCCGCGCGCGTCGGCGGGCCCGGGGCGGTTGAATCGCGCCGGCCGGCTCGAGCGTGGCGGCTACCTGGCGATCGACTCGCTGCTGGCGCTCGAAGAGCTCGCCGGCCTCGCGCTCTCGAACCGCCCGGCGCGCGCTCCGCGCGAGCGCGCCGCCGTGGTGCTAGTCACCGACCGCTTCCCGGCGCAGGGGGACCCACTTGTCGATCTGGCGCGCACGCTTGCGGCCGAGACGCGCGTCGAGGCGGCCGCGCGCGCCGAGCGGCTGGACGCATACATGGCACGCGCGCTGGCCATCGACTACCGCGAGGACGACGGCATCGCCGCCCGGGCCTCGTCGCTGTTGGCTCTGGCGAGCCGGCACCCATGGCGTTGCGCGCTCGACCTGGTCCGCCGGCGCGCGCGCGCGGGCGAGTCGCCGTCGCTGAGCGCGCTGGCCCCGGCGGTCCGACGGCTTGCCCAGGAGCCGGACGCCCGCGTCCTCGCGCTCGGGGGCGGTGAGACGCGCGAGGTGGCGGTGCGGCTGGCTCACCTCGCCGGCCGGCGCCTGGAGGAGGCGCCCGCGGCCGGCCCCCGCCGGCGCGCCGGCGGGGGCCTACGCGCGCGGCGGCGCTGATGCGCGTCCACGTCGTCGATCCGTCGGCGTTCACGCCGCCCTACGATCACGCGCTGTGCTTGGCGCTGGCCCGCGCCGGCGCCGACGTGACGCTCGCGACCAGTCGCTTTCCGTATGGGACCGTCCCGCCCGCGCAGGGCTACGAGCGGCGCGAGCTCTTCTACCGGCGCGCCCGCGGCCCCGCCGGGTCGCGGCGGCGCGCGGTCGGCAAGCTGGCCGGGCACGTGCCGGACATGCTCCGCTACCGCGCGCTGGCGCGGGCCGGCGCCGATGTCGTGCATTTCCAGTGGCTGGATGTGCAGTGGCTCGATTGGTTGCTGCTGCCGGCGCGCCCGACCGTCCTTACCGCCCACGACCTCCTGCCCCGTGAGCCCCGTCCGGGACAGGCCCTGGCACAGCGCCGGCTGTACGACACGGTCGACGCGCTGGTGACCCATTCGCAATACGGCCGGGCGCAGCTCGTGGAGCGCCTCGGCGTGGCGGCGGACAAGGTCCATGTCATCCACCACGGCGCGTTCGAGCACCTGACGCGCCAGGGCGACGAGCGCCCGCTCCCCGACGAGCTGCGGGCGGTCGAGGCGCCGGTGGTCCTGTTCTTCGGCCTGCTGCGCCCGTACAAGGGCCTTGAGGTGCTGCTCGAGGCGTGGCGCGGCGTGCACGGCGCCGAGCTCTGGATCGTCGGCCGGCCGCGGATGCCGGTCGAGTCCCTCCGGGAAGCGGCGAGCGAGTCGGTCAGGTTCGTTTCCCGGTTCGTGTCCGATGACGAGCTGCCCCCCTTCTTCCGGCGCGCGGACGTGGTCGTGCTGCCCTACACGCGAACGGAGCGGTTCGACTTCTCCGGCGTGCTCGCCACCGCGCTGGCGTTCGGCAAGCCGGTCGTGGTCAGCGACATTGGGGGCTTCGGCGAGGTCGCGGCGACTGGGGCGGCTCGGCTCGTGGCGCCGGAGGATCCCGACGCGCTGGCCGGGGCACTGACCGAGCTGCTCGGAGACCCGGTGGCGCGCTCAGGGCTCGCCTCGGCGGCCCGGGCCGCGGCCGAGGGGCCGTTCTCGTGGGACGAGGCAGCGCGGCGAACGATGACGCTTTACAGCGGCCTGATCGAGCGCCGATGACCTCGATTGATCGATATTGCACCCTATCCGGGCAATATCGATCAATTTCCGGACCGGCGCGCCTCGCTCCCCTCCCGCGAACCGAAGCGTGACTCCGCTTTCAGGCGTATGGTCCACGCCGAGGTTCGATCAGGCAGGAGGTGCGAGGATGCGGCGGTTATGGGTTCCTTTCCTGGCGGCGGTAGCCGCGATGCTGGCGCTGGCGGCAGGCGCTTCGGCGGCGACCAAGTACTTCACGACACCGGTCAAGCTGACCGGCCCCACCGGCGGCGAGCCGAGCATCGCCACCGACCCGCTCGGTGACGTGTTCGTAGCCGGGCCGCAGGGCATTCCGGCCGGCGCCAACGACGAGGCGGGCACGGGCTTCTGGGTATCTCGTAACGACGGCACCAGCTTCGGCCCTGGCCGCGATCTCGGCTCGTTCCTCGGTGGTGGCGACGACGACGTGATCTTCTCCAAGGGAGCCGTCTACATCGACGACCTGGAGGCGATCGCGGCCGAGGTCTGCAAGAGCACCGACCGCGGCAACACGTTCGACTCGATCGGACCGGTGCCCGACCCCGACCACTGCAGCCACGTGGGCATCGGACAGGCCGGTCCGTCCGACGACCGCCCCTGGCTCACCGCCGCGCCCGACGGCACCCTCTATCTGACCTACCACGAGTTCGTCTCCGCCCAGCCGCTGGCCTTCCGCAGCGACAACGGCGGCAACGACCTGTTCGCGAACTCCTGCGGCTCGATCGTCACCGACCCGACGATCGAGGCCAACGTCCCCACCGACGTCACCGGAGGAACGCTGGTGGCGCGTCCGGTCACCGACAGCAAGGGCAACCTGTACATCCTGTTCGTCACGACTACACAGCAGCAGAACGCCGCCGCTGCGTTGAGCGGCCAGCCGAGCGGAACGTTCAGCCAGGTGTACCTCGCCGTTTCGCACGACAAGTGCAAGACGTTCACGGACTACACCGTGTTCGACGGCTCCAAGCTCGGCACCAACACGGTGCAGTTCGGTGACATCTTCAACAACATCGCGATCGACGGCGCGGGCAACCCGTACGTGGTCGGCGTCGGCTACGTCGGCACCACGCCGTTCGCCAATACCGCGAACGTGTACCTGTTCAAGTCCACCACGCACGGGGTCAGCTGGAGCGCGCCGGAGCTGATCGGTAGCGCGAGCTCGGCTCATATGCTTCCGGCCGCGGTCGGCGGCCCGCACGCAGGCCAGCTGGCGATCGGCTTCTTCCGGACGACGAACGGGGTGACCGATCCAAACAGCCTCTCGGGCCGGTGGACGTACGCCACGGCCGAGACGACGAACGCCACCGCGGCCCATCCGGCGTTCGCCTACCGCGACGTCAACCCCGGGTTCATCTACCACTCCGGCCAGATCTGCAACGCCGGAATCCTCTGCGGGGCACCGGGCGAGCCGAGCGACCGCTCACTGCTCGATTTCACCTCGGCCGCGCTGGACTCGCACGGCTGTCCGCTGTTCACGTTCGCCGGCAATCCGGCCGGCGTCTCCGCCGGCACGAACAACTACGTCACCCGGCAGCTTGTGGGCTGCTTCAGCGCGAGCGTCAAGCGCCCGGCCGCCAAGCCCCACCGCAAGTCCCGCCACCCGGCGACGCGGCGCGCTCGACCCCGCCCGCAGCCTTCCTTCACCGGCTAGCGGTTGAGCGACCCCCCGCGGCACGCGCGCCGGCGCTGCAGGCCGGCGCCGCGCCCCGGCGCCCTGCCGTGCGCCACAATCGCCACCGCCCATGGCCGCGCTCGCGATCATCTTCTGGATCTCTGTAGCCCTGCTGGTCTACGCGCACGCCGGCTACGGTCTGCTGCTGGCCGCGCTCGCACGGATCCGCCGGCGCACGCCCCCGCCGCCTTCATGTGAGCTCCCGAGCGTCTCCGTGATCGTGCCCGCCTACGCCGAGGAGTCGGTGATCGCGCACCGGATCGCCAATCTACGGGCGCTCGACTACCCGCCCGAGCGCCTCGAGGTGATCATCGCCTGCGACGGGTCGCCCGATGCCACCCCCACCCGAGCCCGCGAGGCCGGGGCCGACCTGGTCCTCGAGCTTCCGCGGGGCGGGAAGATCCGCGCCCAGGACGCGGCCGTGCAGCGCGCGGCCGGCGCGATCGTCGCGTTCAGCGACGCCAACACGATCTGGGCGCCGGACGCGCTCGAGCGCCTCACGGAACCGTTCGCGGACCCACGGGTCGGTTACGTGTGCGGCGAGGTGCAGCTCGTGAACGACCAGGGGACCAACCAGGAGGGGCTCTACTGGCGCTACGAGATGGCCCTGCGCGCGCTCGAGTCCCGGGTGCGGTCGGTGACCGGCGGCAACGGCGCGATCTACGCGACCCGGCGCGAGGCCTACCTGGTCGTCGACCCGATCATGGGCCACGACCTGTCGTTCCCCTTCAACATGATCAAGCGCGGCTGGCTGGCCGTGTACGCGCCCAACGCCCGCGCCATCGAAAAGATGGTCCCGACGATCGAGGGGGAGTTCTCGCGCAAGCGGCGGATGATGAGCCACACCTGGCCGATCGTGGTCCGGGGAGGAATGCTCTCCCCGCGCGGCTACGACCCCCTGTACGCGCTGATGATCCTCTCGCATCGTGTGCTGCGCTACCTGACGCCGTTCCTGCACGTGATCGCGCTGGGAACGAGCATCGCGCTCGTGACGCGGGGGTGGATCTACGTGGTGGCGGTGGCGGCGCAGGTCGCGGTGCTGCTCGCAGCCGGCGTGGCCGGGGCGCTGCCGGCCAAGCCGCTCCTGATCGCGCGCTATTACGTCCTGACCACCGCGTCGCTGGCCGCCGGGCTGTGGGACTGGCTGACGCGCGGGACCCCGGCCGGGTGGGAGCCCGCGGAGGGGACGCGATGATCGGTGGCGCCCGGCACGCCCGCGCCCGCGGAGGGGACGCGATGATCGGTGGCGCCGGCCACCCCCGGAGCCGGCGATGAAGCGGGCGCTCGATCTGCTGATCGCGGGCGCGGGATCGCTCATCACCGCGCCCTTCGTCGCCCTCCTGGCGCTGGCGATCCGGCTCGAGTCCCCGGGCCACCCGTTCTACCGGCAGGCGCGAGTGGGCAAGGACGGCCGGCTGTTTCAGATCTACAAGCTGCGCACGATGGTCCGCGGCGCCGAGTTCACCGGCGCCGGCCTGGCCATCCAGGAGGGCGATGATCGGATCACCCGCATCGGGACCTTCCTGCGCCGGTACTCGCTGGACGAGCTGCCCAACCTGTGGAACGTGCTCCGGGGCGAGATGTCGATCGTCGGCCCGCGCCCGACGCTCGAGCTCCAGGTCCTCCAATACACCGAGCGCCAGCGCCGGCGCCTCGAGGTCAAGCCCGGGATCACCGGGTGGGCGCAGATCAACGGGCGCGCGTCGCTGCCGTGGAGCGAGCGGATCGAGCTCGACATCTGGTACGTGGAGCACCAGTCGCTCCTGCTCGACCTGAAGATCCTGGCCCGGACGTGGCGCCTGGTCGCGGGCGGGCAGGGCATCTACAAAGGCGAGCGAGGCGGATGGCATCCTCCGAGCGCGACGTAGGAGTCCTCCTGACAGGCGTGGGTAAGCGCTACGACATCGTCTGCGCCTTCGCCCAGCACGCCACAGTGGTGGCCGCCGACCCCAACCCGCTGGCGCCGGCCCAGTACGCCGCCCACCACCGGAGCGCCGTCCCCCCGATCGCCGATCCGGAATACGTCCCGGCCCTGCAAGCGCTGTGTGAGCGCCACAACGTCGGAGCCGTGGTCCCGCTGACCGACCTCGACATCGAGGTCCTCGCCCAGGCTCGTGCCGCCGGGCAGCTTCCCGCATTCGTCCCGGACCCGGAGATCGCGCGGGCCACGTTCGACAAGTACGAGGCGCACCTGCTGCTCACGCGGCTGGGCCTCCCCTCGCCGCCCACGGTCCTGCCCGGTGAGCCGATCGAGAGCTTCCCGGTGATGATCAAGCCACGGCAGGGCTCGGGCGCGCGCTCGATCCACCCGGCCGGCGATCAGCGCGCGGCCGACTTCTTCGTTGACTACGTGCCCGAGCCGACGATGGTGCAGAAGCTGATGAATGGCCCTGAGCTCTCGATCGACTGCCTGTCGGACCTGAGCGGGAGGTGCCTGAACGCCATCCCGCGGACCATGCTCGAGTCGCGCGGCGGCGAGTCGATCAAGGGCGGCGTCATCCAGGACGCCGAGCTGATCGACCTCGGGCGGCGCGTCGTGGAGGCGCTCGGCGTGCGCGGGCCCTGCACCGTTCAGGTGTTCCGCGACAAGGACATCGGCCTCGGCATTACCGACGTCAACACCCGCTTCGGCGGCGCCTTCCCGGCGCCCATGTACGCGGCCCACCCGGGGCGCACCTATCCGGAGCTGATCGTGCGCATGGCGCGCGGGGAGCAGATCGCGCCGCACGTGGGCGAGTTCAAGGCCGGCGTCACGTTCAGCCGCTACTACTGGCAGCTCGAGCTCGACGATCAGCTCCGCCCGACCGGCCGGGACATCGTCGATCCACCCGGTCCACGCGCCCCACGATGATCGGCTTCGTACTCGCCGGCGGCGCCAGCCTGGGCGCGATCGAGGCCGGGATGCTCCGGGCGCTCTACGAGCGCGACATCGCCCCCGAGCTGATCGTCGGGACCTCCGCCGGCGCGGTCAACGGCGCCTACATCGCCTCGCGCCCAACCACCGTACAAACGGCCGAAGACCTGGCCCGCATCTGGCGCGAGACGAGCACGCTCGAGGTGTTCCCGCCCAACCCGCTCACCGCGATCGCCGGGCTGGTCGGTGCCCGCGACTATCTCGTCTCCAACGCCGGGGTCAAGAAGCAGCTACGCGCCAACGCCCAGTTCGCTCGGATGGAGGACGCGCCGATCTCCTTCCACGTGATCGCCACCGACGTGCTCAGCGGGCGCGAAGTCCGCATCTCTCGCGGCGACGCCCAATCCGCCGTGCTGGCCAGCGCGGCGATTCCGGGCGTGTTCCCCTCGGTCGAGCGCGAGGGCCGAGAGCTGGTGGACGGTGGCGTGGCGGACAACACGCCTATCTCACACGCGGTCGAGCTCGGCGCGCGCACGGTGTACGTGCTGCCCACCGGCGCGCCGTGCGCGCTGCGCAAGCCGCCGCGCGGAGCCATCCAGATGCTCGTCCACGCCATCTCGCTGCTCATCAACGAGCGCCTGGCGCGCGACATCGAACGCTATCGCCGGCGGGTGAAGCTGATCGTGCTGCCCACGCCGTGCCCGCAGGACGTGTTCCCGTCGGACTTCGGCCACGCGCGGCAGCTGATCGACGAGGGCTACGAGCTGGCCCGCAAGGCGCTGGAGGACCCCGGCGCCTGGACCCCGCGGGCGCTCGACCGATTGAAGCCGCACGAGCATTAGCTTCCGGACAAAGGGGAAGGTATCGCCTCATGCGAATACCGCCGATGCTCCGAGGGGCGGCGATCGTGATCGTCGGCGTTCTCCTCGCGGGTAGCGGCTGGGCGCTCGCGGCCGGTCGCGCCGGCTGGCACATCCTTCGAATCGCTCCGACGCGGGCATCCTACGGCCCACCGACCTGCTGGATGTCGACCGATTGCTGGGTTCCCAGCGGCAGCTCCGTGGTCGTCACGCACACGGGCGGGATCAGCTGGAAGGTGTGGTCGGCCGAGCCGGGCCAGCAGCTCTCGAGCGTCTCCTGTACCGACTCGCTGATCTGCTGGGCCACCGTGAACAGCAATCGCTACGGGCGGGCGGCGCGACACCCGATCATCGGATCCACCGACGGCGGGCGAACCTGGCACGCGGTCACCGTGTCCGGCCATGTCACCCAGCTTGATTACATCTCCTGCGCCACGAGCGAGTTCTGCGTCGCCGTGGGCGGAGCGAAGTTCTCCCCCCGGATTCCGCTCCTGTCCCAGCTTGCCGTGGTGAGCACCGATGGCGGACGGACCTGGCGGGTGATTCCGCACCTGGACTACCACCGCGGCAACAACTATTCGGACACGCACATGTACGCGGACTCCTGTCCGGCGGCGGGAGTGTGCTTCGCCGCGGGGCTGCACGGTCAGTGCACCCCGCACGGTTGCGCGGGGAATACGGGTACGGTCATCGCCACCTTCGACGCGGGCCGGCACTGGCGCTTCCAGGCGATCCCGCGGGGCAGCGACCTGCTCTGGGACATCTCCTGCGTCAGCCGCACCCACTGCTGGGCAGTGGGGAGGACCGGCGAGACCAGCAGTGATCACGGAGTGATCGTCGCCACGTCCGACAGCGGCGCGCACTGGCGCTCGCAGACGCCGCCGCCGGGGACATTGACGATGGACGGAATCTCGTGTTCGGACGCGCGCCACTGCACGAGCATCGGGTTTCGCCACGATCTGAGCTCGGTGATCGTCACGACCTCCGACGGAGGCCGGCACTGGCTCTCACAGGCGCCTCCGGCCGGCGCCACGTTGGAGGGAATCCTCTGGTGCTGGTCGGCCGGGCACTGCCTCGCACCCGCCACCTACCGCTACGGGCACGGCCCGTGGGAGCTAGCAGCGAGCTGAGCGTCACGCGCTGGCGGCGAGCTGAGCCTCACGCGCTCGCGGCGGCGCGCTCCTTCGGCACCTCGTCGTCGTGGTCGCCCCAGCACTCCGCCACGAAGTCTGCGATCCGCGCGGTCAGCCGCTCGGGATGGGTGCGCAGCTCGATGATCGACTCGGCGCGCAGCAGCCGCCCGTTGGGCAGCTCGTGCGCGAGCATGTCGGCGTCCGAGAACGGGTGCACGGGGTCACGGGGATGGCCGATCACCAGCGCCGGCGCGTCGAAGGTCAGACGCATCGCATGGTCGGGGGCGGTGTGGCCGAACAGGATCCCTTGGAGTAGCGCGCCGCTCGGCCCCGGGTCCTGCGAGACCATGTCGAGCCCCAGCTCGACCAGCAACGGCACCGCGCTACGGGGGACCATCCGGGCGGCGCGTGCGACCGCCTCCATCACCGGGCGCCCGAACGTCAGCGCGAACAGCAGCGGCGTGAACGCCGCGGCACACGCCGGTATGGCGTTGTCCAGCACCGGCATCTCGATGAGCATGCCCCGCAGCCGCTCGGGCGCGATCGAGGCCACCTCGAGGGTGATGTTGGCCCCGAGCGAGGTCCCGCCCACGACCGCCTCCTCGATCTCTAGGTGGTCGAGCAGCGCCACGGTCTGCTTGGCGAACGCGTTCATCGAGTAGCGCCACATCTGGCGCGGGCGATCGGACTCGCCGTGGCCCAGGGGGTCGAACGTGACGACCCGGTGGCCGTGCGAGGCCAGAGCGCGGGCGAGCGGCACCTGCATCTTCTGCGAGAGCAGCAGCCCGGGCATCAGGACCGTCGTCCGCTGGGCCGTTCCGTGGATCGTGTACGCGAGCCGCTGCCCGTCGTGGCGGAAGTACGCCATCGTCCTTGCAGAATATCGAGCTGACCGGCCAGCCAGTCTCGGTTCCGCCCGCCCCCGGCGCGCGATACCGTCTCCCCGGGGCGCGCGGCGCGAGCACGGCCGGCGCCGGACATCACGACCAGGAGGACTGACATGGCCAAGGCTCCACGTTCGCTCGCCGGCCAGGTGGTGGCCATCACCGGCGCCGCCCGCGGGATCGGCCGGGCCACCGCGGCCGCGCTGATCGCCCAGGGTGCCCGCGTGGGCATCGGCGACATCGACGCCGAGCTGGCGCAGCGGACGGCCTCCGAGCTCGGCGGCGGCACGATCGGGTTGCCGCTCGACGTGACCGACCGGGCGAGCTTCGCGGCGTTCCTGGACCAAGTCGAGGCGCTCCTGGGGCCGCTGGACGTGCTGATCAACAACGCCGGGATCATGCCGATCGGGCCGTTCGTCGAGGAGACCGACCAGACGGCACGGCGGATCGTCGACATCAACCTCCACGGGCCGATCTTCGGCTCCAAGCTGGCGCTGGAGCGGTTCGTGCCGCGCCGGCGCGGCCACCTGGTCAACGTGGCCTCAATCGCGGGCAAGGTCGGCGTGCCCCACGATGTCACCTACTGCGCCACCAAGTTCGGGGTGGTCGGGCTGACCGAGGCGCTCAAGGCCGAGCACCAGGGCAGCGGGGTCGAGTTCAGCGTGGTCATGCCCGTGGGGGTCAACACCGAGCTCTACTCGGGGCTGCCCAAACCGCGCGGAATGCCGATCCCCGAGCCCGAGGAGGTCGCGAACGCGATCGTCGAAGCACTCCAGAAGGGCACCTTCGACGTGTACGTGCCCAAGCGACTGGCCGCCACGGTGCGCCTGGCAGCGCTCCTGCCGCGCCGCGGCGCCGAGGCCATGAATCGGCTCTTCAAGGGCCACGAAGCGCTGATCGCACCCGACCACTCCGCACGGGCGGCCTATGAGACGCGGATGAAGCAGACGATCTACGGCCCGGAAGCGCCGGCCACGCCCGCTCTCGAGGCTCAGGAGGCGGAGGCGAGCCAGTCCGCGATCAGCGCGCCGATCTGATCGCCGGCATCCTCCTGGAGGAAGTGCCCGGCCTCGGGGACGACGTGGTCGATGCCGCTGCCGAGGGCACCGGCGAACCGCTCGCCGGTCTCGAGCGGGAGCACGGGGTCGGAGTCCGCCCATAGGATGAGCTTGGGTCTCGGGTCTGAACGCAACCCTTCGAGGACCCGCTGCCCCGCCTCGCCGCCCGGCATCTCGGGCGAGATCGGCACGATCAGCGGAAAGGCGCGCGCTCCCGCCTTCGAGGCCGCATTGGGGAACGGGGCGTCATAGGCCTCCGCCACCGCGTCCCCCGGATCGGTGTGGCAGGCGCGGCGGACCAGGAGGCTGACCGGGAGGTCCTCGGTGCGCTCGACGAAGGCGCGGAACTGCATCCACGCCTCGCTCATCCGCTGATGGCCCGTGAACAGCCCGGTGTCGAGGATCACGGTCCGCGCCACCCGGTCGGGGTGCTCGACGGCCACGCGCAGGCCGATCGGGCCGCCCCAGTCGTGGACCACGACGGTGGCGCCCAGCAGGTCGAGCTCCTCCACCAGCGACGCCACCGCGGCGGTGTGCCGGTCGTAGCTGTACCAGTCGAGATCCATGGGCTTGTCCGATCGCCCGAAGCCCGGGAGGTCGGGCGCGATGCAGCGGTAGCCGGCGTCGCGCACGGGCGGGATGACCTTGCGCCACAGGAACGACCATGTCGGCTCGCCGTGAACGAACAGCACCGGCGGTCCCTCGCCCTCATCCAGATGGGCGAGGCGCAGGCCATCCCACGTACGGAAGCGCGGCTCGAACGGGAAATCCGGCAGGCCGGTCAGCAGCTCGTCGGGCGTGCGGATCGCGTCGGTCATGCGTGGGCATTATGGGGCCCGGCCTTCGGCCGGGCATCCGTGGGGCCGTTGCGCCGGGCATCCATGCCCGGCGCCCGCGCGTCGCCGGCTACGGACCGCCCACGATGACCTGCGAGGCATCGGCGGCCACCGTGACCTCGATCGCGTCCGGGAACCGCTGCCAGGCGATCACATCGAGGGCCTGGAGGCGGTCGAGCATCGACTGCAGCGCGTCGGCCTGGCGGCGGGTCCCGTAGCGCCGCAGCAGCGTGAACGACCATCCCGCGGCTGCCGGTGGATCGCTTAGCCCGAGCAGCCGCTGGTATTGCGCGTCGCTGACCGCGCTCGCGACGATCAGCGGCGCCACGCCGCCCGATAGCGAGCGCACCCGCGCGGCCAGCTCGATCAGCAGATCGAGCGCGGGCACCCGCAGGCCCCGGTACAGCGCCGGTATGGCGTGCACATTTCGCGCCAGCGAGCCGATCCCGGGGTCATAGGCGAGGCCCAGCGCCGCGGCGTTGGCGGGCAGCGGCAGGATCGTCCTCCGCGCATACGCCCGATACAGCGCGGTCGGGTCCGCGAACGACGGCGTCGCGTCCGGTGGGTGCAGGACATCGGCCGCGGAGTCGGTCATCGTCTGGAGCGAGGCGAGACGCACCAGCGCCGGGCGATCCTGGCGATACAGGCGCATGATCTGTGCCGCTCCCAGGACGCGCCAGTAATACAGGGAGGAGTCGTCGCCAAAGCCCGCGAGCAACGCGTAGGCGCTCGAATGATGGTCGGGGGCGGTGTCGAAGTAGAGCTGCGCGTAGGGGACCGCCTGGCCGCCGTCGTAGTCGTCCAGAACCTGGCGGAGGTTGCCGATCCCCATGTGGTAGGAGACCAACGCCAGATCCAGGCGCCCGAACTGGGCCCGCGCCATCTCCAGATAGCGAACTGCCGCGGCGAGCGCCTTGACCGGGTCGAAGCGCTCGTCGACGGCGGCGCGGCGCCGATCAAGGCGAGCTGCCAGCCCGGCTTGACCGGTTGACGCGGCCAGGTCGATCGACGCGGTGAGCTGGCGGCTTCGCGCCAGGTCGATCCGCATGCCGAGCATCGTCTGCCCGGTGCCGGGCAGGATCTGGGCCAGTCCGGCGGCATCGGCGGGATCGCCGCCCGCGATTGCGTCGGGGCGCCCTGCGCTCTCCACGAACACGAGCGCCTCGAGGAGGTTGGGGTCGATCGGGCTGCCCGCTGCCGCCCGGTCGATCAGCGGCCGCAGCGCGGCCACCCGAGCGGCGGTGGCGAGCGCTCCGCCCGGGCTCTTGGTGAACAGAACGTGCTCGGAGCCGTCGACGGCGCGCTCGGCGAAGTCCGCCTGGCGGTCGGGGATATAGGCGAACGGGTCGCCGGCGCGGGCGGGGCGGCCCACGCCGGGCAGCGGCAGGCGCGGGGGCCCGCTGCCTCCGCTGCTCACGAGCGCGACGACGAGCACCAGGATCGCGGCGAGGAGGAACGCGCCCAGCGCCAGGCGTCTTCGGTCCCGCCGCGGACGTACGGTCTCACGGTGCCAACCCGGCTGTCGGGGGGCGGTGCGCCGAAGGATCACGTAAATTTCGCTGGTCGCAGGGCTGGAGCCCAATCGCGGTGGGCTATCCTCGTCCACTCTAAGTCCGCGCTTATTCAGCTCTAGCCCTGTTGAGACTTGAGGCGCTGCACTGGCCTGGAGCGATATATGAAGCGCTGAAGTCGAATGGAAGCATTGGAGCGTCCGTATGCAAATCTTGGTTCTTGGCGGTGACGGCTACCTCGGCTGGCCGACCGCGCTGCACCTCTCCGCAGCCGGCCACGACGTAGCTGTCTGCGACAACTTCGCTCGCCGGGGCTACGACGAGGAGCTGGGCGTGGAGAGCTTGGTTCCGATCGCGAGCCTCGAGCAGCGAGTCGCGGCGTGGGAGGAGGTCTCCGGCAAGGAGATCAAGACCTACGTCGGCGATCTGTGCGACGCCCCGTTCGTGCACCGCATGGTGGCCGACTTCCGGCCCGACACGATCGTCCACTACGCCGAGCAGCGCGCGGCGCCGTACTCGATGATCGACCAGGCGCACGCGGTCTACACGCAGACCAACAACGTGGTCGGGAACCTCAACGTGATGTACGCGATCGCCGACATCGACCGCGACATCCACCTGGTCAAGCTCGGCACGATGGGCGAGTACGGCACCCCGAACATCGACATCGAGGAGGGGTGGATCGAGCTCGAGCACAACGGCCGCTCCGATCGGGTGCTCTTCCCCAAGCGCCCCGGGTCCTTCTACCACCTGTCCAAGGTGCACGACAGCCACAACATCGAGTTCGGCTGCCGGATCTGGGGCCTGCGCGCCACCGACCTCAACCAGGGCGTCGTCTATGGCGCCGACACCGAGCACACCAAGCTCGACTCCCGGCTGGCCACGCGGTTCGACTACGACGGCGTGTTCGGCACGGTGCTCAACCGGATGGTGATCCAGGCCGTGCTGGGCCACCCGCTGACCGTGTACGGCAACGGCTCGCAGACGCGCGGGCTGATCAACATCGTCGACACGGTCGAATGTATCCGGCTCGCCTCGGAGCACCCGGCGAACCGAGGCGAGTTCCGCGTGTTCAACCAGTTCACCGAGTCGCTGTCGGTGGCGCAGATCGCGCAGACGGTCGCCGACGAGTATCCGGGCGAGGCCGTGATCGAGCACGTGGAGAACCCGCGCGTCGAGGCGGAGGACCACTACTACAACGCCAAGCACACCGCGCTCGTCGACCTGGGCCTCGAGCCGACGCTGCTGTCGACCACGCTGATCGACCATCTGTTCGACGTAGTCGAGCGCCACAAGGACCGCGTTGATCTGAGCGCGATCATGCCCACGGTCCGGTGGCAGGACACCACCAGCGAGCTGCCGCGCACGGCGAGCGGGCTGCCGGACACGCCCGGAGAGCTGGCGCCCGCACAGTGAGCATCGCAGAAGCGCTCGCCGAACGGCGGGTCCTGGTCACGGGCGGCTCCGGCTTCATCGGCCGCCACGTCGTGTCGCAGCTCACCGCGTCCGGTGCGCGTGTGAGGGTGGTCGACCTCCAGCCCCATCCCGACCCCGACGTCGACCTGGTCCCGGGCGACATCGCGGAGCCGGGGGCGGTCGAGGCCGCGCTCGAAGGCGGCTTCGACTCGATCGTGCACCTCGCGGCGGTGACGTCGGTGCTGCGCTCGATCGAGCAGCCCGAGCGGACCCACAGGACGAACGTCGAGGGGACCCATCGAGTGCTCGAGGCCGCTCGCGCCGCCGGGGTGAGGGCGCTGGTGTTCGCCTCGACCAACGCTGTCACCGGTCCGATGGAGGCGCCCGCGATCTCCGAGGCCGCGACGCTCCGCCCGCTCACGCCCTACGGTGCCACCAAGGCGGCGGCGGAGATGCTGATGTCGGCCTACACCGCCTCCTACGGCGTCCGCTGCACGGCGCTGCGCCTGACCAACGTCTACGGGCCGGGCATGCAGGCCAAGGACAGCATCGTGGCGCGGCTGATGCGGGCGATCCGGCTGGGCGGCACCTTCGAGGTGTACGGCGACGGGCAGCAGGTCCGCGACTACGTGCATGTCAGCGACGTGTTCGCGGCGGTCCGGCTCGGGCTGCTGAGCGAGGACTGGCACGGCCCGGTGGTGATCGGAGCGGGCAGGTCGCTGTCGGTGCTCGAGGTGCTCGACGCGGTGCGACAGGCGACCGGAGCGGAGTTGGCGGTGAGGCACGGCGCCCCCCGGCCCGGTGAGATGCCGGCGGTGATCGTCGACCCATCCCGCGCTCGGGACCGCGGGTGGGAGCCCCGCTACACCTTCGAGGAGGGGCTGGCCGGCGTATGGGAGGAGTGGTCGCGCCTCGACCTGGACGCGGTGAGCACTGGCGCCGGCGCGGTCGGTACCGTGGAGGCCGCACGATGAGCAGCGTGTCTCCGAAGCGCGTCGTGTCCCCCGAGCCCGGCCATGCCACCGTTGCCGACGATCCGTTCGTGAGGGAGCTGGCGCTGGCCGAGTTGGCGCCCGACGAGCGCGACGCGGCGGCGAGCTTCCTGGACGAACACCCGGCCGGCGCGGGCGCGCCGGTGGCGATCGTGATCCCCGCCTACAACGAGGCGCCCACGGTAGCCGGCGTCGTGTCGGAGATCCCGACGCGCGTGGCCGATCTCGCGGCCGAGGTGATCGTGGTGGCCGACGGCGCCCGCGATCAGACCGCGCCCGAGGCCGCCTCGGCCGGCGGGCTCGTGTGCGACGTGCCCGTGAACCGCGGCCAGGGCGCGGCGTTGAAGCTCGGCTACTGGCTGGCCCGGGCCCGAGGCGCCCGTGTGATCGTCACGATCGATGCCGACGGGCAGTACGAGCCGGCGGAGATCGAGCGGGTCCTCGCGCCGATCCTGGCCGACGAGGCCGACTTCGTCTCCGGCTCGCGGCGGCTCGGGCGGGAGCTGACAACCGACCGGGTCCGCCATCTCGGGGTGATCGTGTTCGGCGGCCTGATCAGCCTGCTGGTGCGCCACCGGATCACCGATCCGGCGTGCGGCCTGCGCGCCATGCGCGCCGAGGTGACCGCCGCGGTCACGCTCGAGCAGCCGCAGTACCAGGCCTCCGAGCTGATGATCAGCGCCGCGCTCAATGGCTACCGCCTGGCCGAGGTGGCCACGACCATGCGCGACCGGGGCGTGCACGCCACTTCGACGAAGAAGGGCGGGAACCTGGGCTACGGCGTGCGGTTCGCGCGGGCCGCGCTCCACACCTGGAGGCGCGACCGCAGGGCGGCGCGGACGCGGCTGCGTCCGGCGAAGATCCAGCGCTCGTAGATCACGAAGCGCGCCGCGAACAGGATCGCGAACACGGCCAGGTAGGACGCGGTGACCAGCGCAGCCCGGATCCCGTGGTGGGCCGGGATGCTCTGCACGTGGCGCTGGGTCCAGGCCGTCGACTCCGTGGTCAAGAACAGCGTGACCGCCGAGACCACGATGTAGGCGACGATCTCGCGCCCGAAGGCGATCCGGCCCCGGACGTTCCAGGCCCAGCGACGGTTGAGGATCCAGTTGGGGATCGCGCCGGCCACGAACGCGATGACCGAGCACGCGGTCGTGGAGGCGCCGAGCACGTACAGCACCGCGAACACGACCGCGCTCGTCCCCGCCGCTACCGCCGAGCCGACGGTGTAGCGCGTGATACGGGCGCCGAGGGGCGAGCGACGAATTTGTAGAACTCTCTTAGAGAGCACGAGGCGCGATGGTAGCGGCTGGCGTGTCAAGTCGGTGTCACCTAGGAAACCGGGAGCTGCGTGGCAGTTGCGGCGACCGCACCCGTCGTTAGCTTCCCGGTGGCTTGCGCGTCCAACCCGCTCACCAGGAGATCGAGCTCGACGACGACCTGATCCTCTTCGGTAACAACGCCGATGTCCTTGATCGGCTTCCGGTCGACTGGTTCGACCTCGTCTACCTGGATCCTCCGTTCAACACCGGCCGCGCCCAGGCGCGCGCCACCTTGTCGGTGGCCGCCGACCCGGACGGCGGCCGCGTCGGCTTCGGCGGCCGGCGCTACAGCTCGCGGCTGCTGAGGACGCTCAGTTACGAAGACGCCTTCGCCGATTACCTCGCGTTCCTCGAGCCGCGCCTGGAGCGCGCGAAGGCGCTCCTGGCCCCGCACGGCACGCTGTACCTCCACATCGACTATCGAGAAGCCCACTACGTCAAGCTCTTGCTCGACGAGGTGTTCGGCCGCGAGGCGTTCCTCAACGAGCTGATCTGGAGCTACGACTATGGGGCCAAGCCGCGCCGGCGCTGGCCGGCCAAGCACGACACGATTCTGGTCTACGTGCGTACGCCGGGCGCTCACTGGTTCGACGCGGAAGCCGTCGAGCGCGAGCCGTACATGGCGCCCGGGCTGGTCAGCGCGGAGAAGGCGGCCCGGGGCAAGCGGCCGACCGACGTGTGGTTCCACACGATCGTCCCCACCAACGGCCGCGAGAAGACCGGGTATCCGACGCAGAAGCCCGAAGGGGTGCTGCGGCGGATCGTGGCCGCCTCCTCGCGCCCGAGCGGATGGTGCCTCGATCCGTTCGCCGGCTCGGGCACGCTGGGGGCGGTGTGCCGCGACCTCGGGCGCCGGTTCGTGCTGGTCGACGACAACCCGGTGGCGATCGAAGTGATGAGAGAGCGGTTGGCTCAGGGGGCCCTCCCGATCAATCGCTCACGAGTGGCACGAACCTGACCGGCTCGAGGCGCTGGCGCTCGATCCCCCGGTCGCTGCGCCAGGAAAGGATCAAGTGTTGCCGGCGCCGTCCGAGCGGCGCGACCAGGCGCCCGGAGAGCGCCAGCTGGTTCTCGAGGGATCGCACGACGGAGGCGCTGGTGGCCGCGGCCAGATTGATCGCATCGAACGGCGCCTCCGACGGCAGGCCCCGCGTCCCGTCGCCCACCACGAACGTGACGTTGTCGATCCCCAGCTCGCGGATCGCGCGCTCGGACTCCGCGCTCAGCTCCTCGTGGCGCTCGACCGTCCACACGTGGCCGGCGAGCATCGCCAGCAGGGCGGCGTGATAGCCCGAGCCGGTCCCGATGTCGAGCACGCGGTCGGTGAAGCCGGGACCCAGCGCCTCGAGCATCCGCGCGACGACCAGCGGCTGGGAGATCGTCTGCCCGCACCCGATCGGGAGCGCGACGTTCTCGTAGGCCCGGTCGCGTGCGCTCTCGGGGACGAATCGTTCTCTGGGCACGGATGCGATCGCCGCCAGCACCCGGTCGTCGTGCACCGCCTGACGGAGATGCTGGGCCAGCTCGAGCGCCCGCAACGGGCTCATCCCGAGTCATCCCACCGCGCGATGAACTCATCCGCGTCGAGCCCGGCCAGGTCCGTCCGGAGCGCCCTGACGAGCTTTGCGGCGGGCTTCGCGGGCAGCTCCCAGAACAAGACGACCTCGCCGTCATCGATCGAGACGATCTCGATCCGGTCGTGGCGCTCGATCCGAGCCAGCGGATGGTCCCGGGAGACGATCAGGTGGTAGGCGCGGTTTGCCCTCATTGCAGCGCATGCGCGGCCTGGTCGATCAGGTCGGGTCCTTCGAGGACGTGCGTGCCGATCTGGATCGCCGGTAGTGACCGGATGCCGGCCGCATCCGCTCGCTCGCTCGCTCGGTCGAGCGCCCCCGACGTCGAGCGCAGAGCGATGCCCTTGAGCAGTGCGGTTGGGTGCATCTCGCACGCCGCCGCCGCGATCAGCACGGTCTGCTCGTCCCCGAGGTCGCGCCCGCCGGCGAACGCCTGGCGAAAGGCGGCGAGCGAGAAGGCGACGGCGCGGCCGATTCGCTTGGCGTAGGTGGCCGCCAGCATCGCCTGTCTGCTGTCGGCGGGTACGCGCGGTGGCCAGCGCACGGGCTGGAGTCCGAGCTCCGCTGCGGCACGTTCGATCTGACGCCGGTCGACCTGTGGCGGGTGATCCAGCAGCACCGGCTCCCATTCCGGGACCGTCGGCAGTGCCGACATCACCCGCTCGGCGGCCAGGTAGCAGTCCGGGCTACCGAGGTCGTAGTAGAAGACGGGCTGAGCCCGCACACCTCAACCGTGGATGAGCCAGCCGTCGGCGGCCCGGCCGGCTTCCATCACTGCCTCGGACAGCGTGGGGTGGCCGTGGATGATCCGGGCCACCTCGGGATAGCCGCCCTCCAGCGCGCGGGCGTTGACCAGCTCCTGGATCATCTCGGTCGCCTTGGCGCCGACGATATGCCCGCCCAGGAGCTCGCCGTACTTCTTCTCACCCACCAGCTTGACCAGCCCGGTGCGATCGCCGTAGACAGTGCCGGCGCCCACCGCGCCGTACTGCACCTTGCCCACGACGACGTCGTGCCCCTGCTCGCGGGCCTGCTCCTCGGTCAGCCCGAAGCTGGCCACGTTGGGCGTGCAGAACGTCGCCCGAGGGACGTCGATGTAATCGATCGGGTGGGTCTGCAGCCCGGCGGCGTCCTCGACCGCGATGACTCCCTCGTCCGATGCCTTGTGGGCCAGCGCCGGCCCCGGGACCAGGTCGCCGATTGCGTAGATGCCCGAAGCGCTGGTGCGCATCGCTCCGTCCACATCGACCAGCCCATTCGGGTGCTGCCTGATCTCGAGGCTGTCGAGGCCCAGGCCCTCGACGTCGGCCCCGCGGCCGGCGGCGATCACCAGCCACTCCGCCTCGCCTGCCTCCTCGCCGAAGGTGAAGGTCACGCCCGAATCGGAGGACTGCACGTCGCGCACGAGCGTGGCCGTGTGGATCGTCATGCCCTGACGCTTCAGCCCCCGGTCGACGACCTTGGAGACGTCGGCGTCCTCGGTCGGAAGCACGCGCTCGAGCGCCTCGAACAGCCTCACCTCGACACCCAGGCGGGCGTACGCCGAGGCGATCTCGGCGCCCGAGGCGCCGGCGCCCACGACCGCCATCGTCCGCGGCAGCTCCGCCAGCGCCCACGCCTCCTCGGTCCCGATCACGCGCCCGCCGAACTCGGTGCCCGGGATCGGCCGCTTGACCGACCCGGTGGCGAGCACGATCGTCCTGGCGCCGTACTCCTGGCCGTTTGCTGCGACCGTGCCGGCGCCGGCGAGTGACCCCGCGCCCTCGATCACCTCGATCTTGTTCTTCTTGAACAGGCCGGAGACGCCGCCGGTCAGCGTCTTGATGACGTGTTCGCGGCGGGCGCTGACCGCGGAGTAGTCGATCTCGGGCTCGCCGACCTTGATCCCGAAATCGTCGGCATCGCGGATCTCCGACAGGACGTCGGCGACCCGCAGCACCGCCTTGGCGGGGATGCAGGCGTAGTTCAGGCAGCGGCCCCCCACGCGGTCCTTCTCCACCACGGCGGTCTTCATCCCGAGCTGCGCGGCCCGGATCGCCGCCACGTAGCCGCCGGGACCGGAGCCGACGACGATGCAGTCGTACGACGTGTCTGGCATCGCCGGCGGAGCCTATAGGACGGCTAGGAGCGGCCGCCGGTCCCCGGCCGGCCGGGCTATCTCGACCCGGGGTACGTGGGCATCTGGATCCGGCTGAGCACGCGAACCAGCTTGAAGAACAGGAATCCCCCGCCACCGACCACCGCGATCCCGATCACGAAGCCGAGCGCATTGCTCGCGCGGATCAGCAGCAGCGCGAAGAACAGGATCACCAGCGCAAGGAGAGCCTGGAAGCCCAGCACCGCCCAGTAGCGCTTGCGCCACATGCCGACGGCACAAACGACCATGATCACCGCGAAGATCAGCGGACCGATGGGGGTGATGTGCCGGTGCTGGAACTCGACCTTCCCGCCCACGATCACCTGGACCACGTTGCTCACGGCGACCGCCAGCGCGAGCAGCGCCGCCACCCGGAGCGGCCACGGCCGCTCGTCCGGGGCAAGCGGCACGAGCGTCGCACGGACCGCCGCGTTGCGCTCCTCGGAGCGGCTGCGAGGGGCCTCGGCGGCCGGGGGCTTCTGCGGCGGGGGAGCCGGCACGGCGGGGGCCGGCGTGGCGGCCTGTGTGGCCGCCGGCGTGACGGGCTGTGTGGCGGCCGGCGTGGCGTGCTGTGTGGCGGCCGGCGGGGCCCCCGGCGCGCTACCGGGTGCGCCGCGCGGCGCACCACCACGACGGGCCCGCTGCCCGCGCTTTCGGCTCCGCCGCGGATTAGCGCCGGCCAACTGCGACCTCACTCAGCTCCGCGGCCGCCCGGACCGGGTCATCTGCCTCGGTCAGCGCCCGGACCACCGCGATCCGCTCGGCCCCGGCCGCCCGCACCTCCTCCACGTTGTCCCGGTCGATCCCGCCGATCGCGAACCACGGCACGCGCGCGTGCTCGGCGGCGTAGCGCACCAGCTCGAGCCCGACCGCCGGACGGCCCGGCTTGGTCGGCGTGGCGTGCACCGGGCCGACGCCGATGTAATCGGCCCCGGCGGCTGCATCGATCTGCGCCGGCGAGTGCGTCGAGAGCCCGACCAGCCGGTCGGGCCCGACGGTGGCGCGGGCCTGCGCCACCGGGACGTCGTCCTGCCCGACATGCACGCCGTCGGCGCCCGCCTGCGCGGCCAGGTCAGGTCGGTCGTTGACCACGAACAGGGCACCGTGGCGGGCGCAGATCGCTGCTAACCGGCGGGCCGCGCTCAGGACCGCCTCGTCGGTGCCTCGCTTGACCCGCAGCTGGACGATGTCCACGCCACCGCGCAGCGCACGCTCCAGGAACTGGTCGGGGCGGTCGTCGCAGATCAGGTACAGGCGCGCCTCTCGCAAACGCTCTCGGCGGTCCATCACCCCTCAAGTCTGGCAGGACCGCCGCGCTACGATGGAGACAACGGGAGCCCTTGTTCGGGCTGAGAGGGCGGCTGGATCCGCCGACCGTCTGAACCTGACCCGGTTAATGCCGGCGTAGGGAGAAACCTTGGCAAAGCAAACGAGCTCATTTGACGTCGCCGTAGTCGGCGGCGGGGTGGTCGGTCTGGCGACCGCCTGGCGCGCCGCCCAGCGGGGGCTCGACGTGATCGTGCTCGAGCGAGAGGCCGCGACCGGCCTCGGGACCTCGCACGTGGGCGCGGGCATGCTGGCGCCGATCAGCGAGGCGCTGCTGACCGAGCAGCCCCTGCTGCGGCTGGGGCTGGCCAGCGCCGCGCTGTACCCGTCCTTCGTGGCCGAGCTGGCTGAGGCCGCGGGCCGGGATCCCGGCTACCTACGATGCGGCACGCTGCTCGTCGCCCGGGACGGCGACGAGGTCGGCGAGCTGGAGCGCGAGCTGGCGGTGCGGGGCAGCCTCGGGCTCCCGGTCGAGCGTCTGCGCGCGAGCGAAGCGCGCTCGCGCGAGCCCGGACTGGCGCCGACGCTCCGGCTGGCGCTCGACATCCCCGACGACCACGCGGTCGACCCGCGCAAGCTGATGGCCGCGCTGAGCGCGGCGCTCGGCCGGTCCGTGCGCGCCGGCGCCGAGGTCGCCGCGGTGACGGTGGCGGACGATCGCGTCACGGGAGTGGAGCTGGTCACCGGCGAGCGGGTGCTCGCCGAGCACGTGGTGATCGCGGCCGGGGCGTGGGGGGACTCGCTCCGCGGCATCCCCGAGCCGGACCGCGTCCCGATCCACCCGGTCAAGGGGCAGATCCTCCGGCTCCACGACCCGTCCGGTCCGGGCCTGCTCACTCGAGTGCTGCGGATGCGCACCGGGTACGTGGTCCCGCGCGGAGACGGGCGCTACGTCCTCGGGGCGACGATGGAGGAGCGCGGGTTCGACCTCGCGGTGACCGCCGGCGCGGTGTTCGAGCTGCTGCGTGACGCGGGCGAGCTCCTACCCGGCCTGAGCGAGCTGGTGCTCGACGAGCTCTCAGCCGGGCTGAGGCCCGCCACGCCCGACAACGCTCCCGCGATCGGCCCCACGGCGATCGAGGGGCTGCACTGGGCGGTGGGCCACTACCGCCACGGGATCCTGCTCGCGCCGGTCACGGCCGAGATCATGGCCGCGGCGCTGACCGGCGGCGAGCCACCGGTCAGCCCGGCGCTCGCCGAGTCCTTCGCACCCACTCGCTTCGCGCAGGTGCCGGCGTGGTCGTGACCGTGAACGGCGAGCGACGGGACCTGCCGGCGGGCGCTACGGTGGCCAGCGTGGTCGAGGCTCTATCCGGTGCTCGTGACGGCCGTGGCGTGGCGGTGGCGCTGGAGGGCGAGGTGGTCCCGCGCGGGTACTGGTCGCGGACCGAGCTGAACGACGGGGCGCACGTCGAAGTGGTCTCGGCGGTGCAGGGTGGCTGACGCGCCGCTCGTCATCGCCGGCCGGGAGCTGCGCTCGCGGCTGATCCTCGGGACCGGCGGCTTCACCAACCATGAGCTCCTGACCGACGCGCTGGCCGCGTCCGGCGCCGAGCTGTGCACGGTGGCGCTGCGCCGGCTCGACCCTGCCGCGCGTGGGTCGATCCTCGACGTGCTCGAGGCGGCCGGCGTCGAGGTGCTTCCCAACACGGCCGGCTGCTTCACCGCCCGCGACGCGATCATCACCGCCCAGCTCGCCCGGGAGGCGTTCGCCACCGACTGGATCAAGCTCGAGGTGATCGGAGATGACCGCACGCTGCTGCCGGACGCGGTCGAGCTGGTCGCGGCCGCCGAGGCCCTCGTTGACGATGGCTTCGTGGTCCTGCCCTACACCACCGACGATCCGGTGCTGGCGCGCCGGCTCGAGGACGCGGGCTGTTCCGCGGTAATGCCGCTCGGGTCGCCGATCGGCAGCGGAATGGGGATTTGCAACCCGTACAACCTCTCGATCATCATCGAGCACGCCTCTGTCCCTGTGGTGCTCGACGCGGGCGTGGGCACCGCATCGGATGCGGCTCTGGCCATGGAGCTGGGCTGCGACGCGGTCCTGTGCGCGAGCGCGATCTCTCGCGCCCACGACCCAGCGGCGATGGCTCGGGCCATCCGGCTGTCCGTGGAGGCGGGGGCGCTGGCGCGGGGTGCGGGCCGGATCCCGCGCCGGCGCTACGCGGAGGCCTCGACGCCGGACGAGGGCCTGCCGGTCTTCGACGCCGCCCAGTGAACGTCAGCGAGCTGATGGACGGCTGGGAGGCCGCCTGGTCGGGCAAGGATG
Organism: uncultured Solirubrobacterales bacterium; assembly: GCA_963818675.1. GTDB lineage: Bacteria > Actinomycetota > Thermoleophilia > Solirubrobacterales > Solirubrobacteraceae > Palsa-465. Next base: position 1,450,448 of record CAWFTE010000002.1, on the reverse strand, counting down.
TCGAGGCGTTCGCCGAGCTGTGCGACCCCGACGTCCACTACGAGGACCCGACCACCACCGAGCCGATCGAGGGCGTCGAGAGCCTCGGCCACCACGCCGAGCGGTTGTGGGCCGCCTTCCCGGATGCGCGGCTCCAGCGCACGGGTGAGCGGCTGACCAGCCGCCGGTACGTGGCGGCGCCGAGCAAGCTCCTGGCCACGCACCGCGGGCCGCTCGAGGGACTGCCCGCGACCAATCGCTTCATCGTGGTGCACTGCATCAGCTACTGCGAGATACGCCGGGGGCGGCTCCTGCGTGTCCGAGCCTTCTACGACCTGTACGACGCGGCCACGCAGCTCGGGATCCTCCCGGGACGGGGGTCGCTTGGCGAGAAGGCGCTGCTGATGCTCCGCGGGTTCGGGCTGCGGACCGGGCGGGGCGAGCGCAGCTAATCGCCGAGGCGCCGAGGCCGGTCGCTTTCCACGTCGACCACTACCGGAGCGTGGTCGGACAGCCGGCCGCGCTCCAGCACCTCGGCAGCGCCGACGGAGTGCAACCCCTCGCTCAGGAACACGTGGTCCACGTCGTGTCCACCGGCGTACGTGAAGCCCTCGAGCGACAGGCGGCGCACGTTGAAGTCCCCGCCCACGATCGCCGCCCCACCGGCCGCCCAGCCGAGCGCGGTGGCGGCCGCCAGCGCGCCATCGCGGCGGGCGGCGTCGTCGTCGTGGACGGTGGCGTGGAGGTTGGCGACCCATAGCGGGCCGTCGATCTGTACCGCGTGCACCCACCGGCGCTCCGGCCACCGGCACAGGCGCTTGACGCGGTGTTCGAGGATCGACCCCCGGCGGACGAGGATCGCGTTGGCGCCGCCGCCGTTTGACTTGATCACGTCCGGCCAGCGCACAGCGATCGCCCGCCGCACCGGTAGCAGCGCGTTGCGCGAAGTCAGCACGAGCCGGTCCTCACCGCCCACTCGCCGGCTGAGCGCCGGTGGCCACCACGGCGGGACCTCCTGGAGCAGAGCCACGTCCCACTGCCAGCCCGCGAGCGCCGCAGCGAACTCCTCGAGCAGGTCGCGTCCGGCCGGCGGCTCGGACCGCCCGTGCTTGAGGTTCCATGTGAGCACGCGCATGGTCATACACTGACGCGCTTGCCTTCAGGTGCGCGTCATTTCCTGACCGGCGAAGAGCTCGGGCCCGATGAGCTGAGCTCACTGCTCGACCGCGCCGCCGAGCTGAAGGCGGACCCCTACAGCTCGAGCGCGCTCGAGCGGCGCGCGGTGGCGCTGATCTTCGAGGCGCCTTCGACACGGACGCGGGTGTCGTTCGAGGCCGGGATCGCGGAGCTGGGCGGCCACCCGATGGTGCTGAGAGCGGGAGAGCTGCAGCTGAGCCGCGGCGAGTCGCTGCGGGACACGGCCTACGTGCTCTCGCGGCACACGGCGGCGATCGGGATCCGGACCGGACCGCACCGGATCGCGGTCGAGCTTGCCGAGCACGCCGGGGTGCCCGTGATCAACATGCTCACCTCCGAGCACCATCCCTGCCAGGCGCTGGCGGACCTGCTGACATTGCGCGAGGCGTTCGGCCGCCTGGAGGGCTTGACGCTGGCCTACGTGGGGGACGGCAACAACGTGGCCCGCTCGCTGGCGGTGCTGGGCGCCCGCGCCGGCGTCCAGGTCCGCATCGCCTCGCCGAACGGCTACGCGCTCGAGCCGGTGGCCGGGGCGCTCGTGGTCGACGACCCGCGCGCCGCCGCGCGCGACGCGGACGCCCTCTACACCGACGTGTGGGTCAGCATGAGCGACGATGAGCAGACCGCCGGCGAGCGCCGACGCGCGCTCGCGCCCTACCGGCTCGACGACGACCTGCTCGACCTGGCCGCGCCGGAGGCAATCGCGCTGCACTGCCTGCCCGCACATCCTGGCGAGGAGATCACCGCCGAGGTGCTCTACGGGCCGCGCCAGCGGATCTGGGATCAGGTCGAGAACCGGCGCCACGCGCAGAAGGCGCTGCTCGAGTTGCTGGTGGCCACCTAGCTAGGAAACCCTTTTGGATACGCTCGCCTCAGAGAGGATCCGGCGAACAGGGAGAAGGCAACTCATGCCCGCATCGAAGTCGTCACCCGGAGGGGCTCGCAGATCCGGCGGCGGGTCTAGGTCCACCGGGGGGTCGACGTCAGGCGGGGGGTCGAGGTCAGGCGCGGGAACCAAGTCCGGCGGCGCGGGAATCAACACCAGCGGCACGGCGAGCGCATCCGCCGACGCCGGCGCGCCGACACCCGACCTCGCGACGCGCGCGCCTGCCGGCGAGCTGGCATCCCGGACCGGCTCCGCCAAGGCGTTCGTGGAGCAGGTGGTCTCCCACGTGATCAACCCGCTGGGACTGGTGGTGCTGACGCGTGAGCGGATCCAGGACGCGCTCGACGAGGCCGCAGCGCGGGGCCGGCTCACCCACAGCGACGCCAGCGAGATCACCGCGGAGCTCGTTCGCCGGGGACGCCTCCAGACCGACGAGCTCCTCGACGACGCCGAGCGGCTGATCGGGCGTGGGCGCGACCAGCTCGACGCGACCACGATGCGCTCGCGCTTCAGCGACGGAGTGGACCGCTTGGTGCGCACCGCGGACCGCGCCCGGCGCAGCGTCGGCGTCGGCCCCTCGTTCCCCATCCTCGGCTACGACGATCTCACCGCGGCCCAGGTGAATGCCCGGCTGAAGGGTCTCGAACCCAGCGATCTGCGCCGCGTGCGCGAGTACGAGCGTCGCCACGCCAACCGCAAGTCGGTGCTCGACGCGATCGAGAAGGCCCTGCAGTAGGGGTTTCCGCGGCTGCGGAATAGAATCGCAGCTCCTCAGCATGGTTCCCGAGACCCAGCCAGGTGGGGTGGAGCACAGAGTCGGGAGGGGGCAGAAGGTGCTCCAGCCCGTCGATGGAGTGTCCGTCCCGCCGGCGCAGATGCGCCAGCTCTACCGGTTCAGCGACCCAGCGCTGTCCGAGCTGGCGCTGGAGGAGCTCCTCACCGAGCTCCTGCTCCGCGTTCGTGACGTGCTCGAGGTGGACACGGTGGCGATCCTCCTGATCGACGTCGAAACCCAGGAGCTGGTGGCGCGGGCGGCCAAGGGCATCGAGGAGGAGGTCGAGGCCGGGGTCCGGATCCCGATCGGAAGGGGGTTCGCGGGGCGGATCGCGGCCGAGCGCGTTCCGATCTTCATTGCCGACGTCGACCACGCTGACGTGCTCAACCCGATCCTGCGCGAGAAGGGGATCATCTCGATGCTCGGCGTTCCGCTGATCGTGGAGGGAGACCTGATCGGGGTGCTGCACGTGGGCTCGCTCACCCCGCGCGAGTTCGGCCAGCGCGAGCTCACCGTCCTGCAGATGGCGGCCGCGCGCGCGGCGCCGGGGATCGAGCGCGCCCGCCTGTTCGACGCGCTCGAGCACGAGCACCAGGTTGCCATGGTCCTCCAGCGCAGCCTCCTCCCCAAGCGCGTGATCGACGTTTACGGCGCAGCCGTGGCGACCCGCTACCTTCCAGCGCGCGAAGAGGTCGGCGGCGACTGGTACGACGTGATCGAGCTCTCCAGTGGCCAGCTCGGCGTCGCCATCGGCGACGTGGTCGGTCACGGCCTCAAGGCGGCCTCGCTGATGGGGCAGCTGCGCACCGCGCTCCACGCCTACGCGCTCGAGGGCCACCCCCCGGGCCGGACGCTCGAACTGGTCGACCGCTACGTCCAGAGCCTAGGCGAGGCGGTCATGGCGACCGCGGCCTACGCCGTGTTCGACACCGACACGGGGATGGTGCGCTACGCCACCGCGGGCCACCTGCCGCCGATCCTCGTCTCGGGTGACACGGCGCGCCTGCTCGAGTTTCCGCCCGCCGCTCCGCTCGGGGCCTTTCCCTACGGCAGCTGCCCCGAGCACCAGCTCACGCTCGCCAGCGGCGAGACGCTCATGCTGTATACGGATGGGCTCGTCGAGCGGCGGGGCATCCCGCTGACCCGCGGCCTCGAGGAGCTGGCGTCCGCGGTGGCCGGCGCCGACTCGGCCGACGAGGTTTGTGCGCGCGCGCTCGAACAGCTCGTCCCGGAGCACGGCCTGGGCGACGACGTCGCGATCGTGGCGCTCCAGGGCACTCCGGTCCCCATCGAGCTTTCACTCCGGCTCTCGGCCGAGCCCAGGGTGCTGGCCGAGGTGCGCCGGACCCTCCGGCGCTGGCTCTACGAGCACGGCGCGACCGCCAAGGATCTGTCCGAGATCACGATCGCGGTAAACGAGGCGTGCACGAACGCGATCGAGCACGCTTACTCGCCGGCACCGGCGGCGTTCGTGCTCCAGGCCCGCATCGAGGACGGCGAGCTGACCGTCGTGGTGCGAGACACCGGGACGTGGCGAAGCCCGCGCGGCCAGCATCGCGGCCGCGGGCTCAAGATCATCGAGGCCGCGATGGACTCGGTTGTGCTCAATCGCGCGCCGGCCGGCACCGAGCTGGTGATGCGCCGCCGCCTGCGGACCCCGGCGCCGACGGCATGATGCGACGGAGGCGGGTGTCGAGATGAGGCTCGGAGACGTCACCTTCGAGCACATGGGCGACGTGGTGGTCGCCCATCTCGCCGGTGAAGTGGACATGTCAAACGCCGAGAGCATCGGCTCGGCCGTGCTCGAAGCTACGGGCAACGACGCGCTCGGCGTGGTCCTCGACCTGACTGGCGTGCAGTACCTGGACAGTGCCGGGATCTACGTCGTGTTCGGGATGCGCAGCCGGCTCCGGGCCCGCGGGCAGGTGTTGCGGCTGGTGATCCCCGACGGGTCGCCGGTAAACGACGCCCTGCGCCTGGCCGGGGTCCAGCGCCATGTCGACGTGGTCGAGACGGTGGCGCAGGGGATAGAGGCCGTGCAGGCCGGCGAGACGGCCGACCCGACCTCGATCTAGGCCGCGCCGTCGCCGGTTACGCCCTGCAGTCCGAGGTCGCCGAGCAGGACCCCGAAGTCGAGATCCTGGCCGGTCAGCTCCTCGAGCAGCTCCCCGGCGGGCTGGCGCTGCCCACTCCGCCACATGTCGCGCAGCAGCGCGCCCGCCTCGGCCGAGTCGAACCAGGCGGGGCCGAAGCGCTCGCGCAGATGGGAGCGGAGGTAGGCCTCGAGCGCCCACGCCTGCAGATAACAGGCGCAGTAGAACCCGGGGTCGACGTCCTGCAAGAACGGTTCGGTAGGCCACACGATCTGGAGCGCGCGCCCGAGCAGCCGTGCATACAGGTCCGCGAGAGTATCGAGCGCCCTCTCTGCGCCGGCGCTGTGCAGCTCGAGCTCGTAGGCGAGCTTCGCCGTGTACCGCCGCAGGTAGATCAACCGCACAGCACGCGAATGTGACACGAGCGCAGCCGGATCCTCGATGCCTGATTTCCCCGCCAGCCAGGTTTCTTCCTCCACCAGGTGCTGGATCAGGAACGCGAAGCACTCGGTGACCGAGTTGTCTCCGAGGCAGCGGTATTCGAACGGGAGGTCCGGGTCCACATGGGCGTAGTGCTCGGTGTGGCCGCCCTCGTGGAACAGCACCGAGTAGTCCTCGCGCCCGCCCACCGGCGTCAGCACGAGGTAGACCTCGTGGGGGGGCCGCACGGGCGCACAGAAGGCTCGCGGCGACTTGTTGGGGCGTGGCTCGACATCGAGGATCACGCCCGGCTGCGCGTGGACGTCGATCCCCAGTCCGCCCATCGTCTGATCGAAGCTCGCCAGTAGGCGATCGCCCGGGAACAGTTCGTCCGCCTCGGGCTGACGGAAGAAGCGGGGAAGGTCGCTACGCTGAAGCTCGGACAGGCCGAGGCCGAGCGCGCGCTGCAGCTCGGGCTCCACGATGCCGGCGTAGTGGGGGTCGGTGGCGCTCGCGAACGCCTGGCACTGCTGCTGGAGCCGGTCGAGATCGAGGCCCTTGGTGTCGGCGCACAGCCGGCGGTAGCTATCCCAACCGAGCTCGCGGGCGGCCGCGTGCTGGCGCTCGATCAGCTCGCGGTAGAGGCCGCCGAGCCGGCCGCGGATCGCGGCGAGGCGCGCGCGCTCGATCATGACCCGGCGCGCCGGGTCCGCCTCGTTGGCCTGGAGCACGCCGGATTCGCGGAAGCTGATCGGGGAGCCGTGGTCGAGCTCGAGGACGGTTCTCGCCTCCCGGTGGGCGAGCTCGGCCTCGGTCTGCTTGGTCGCCTCGCCCACGTAGCCCTCCACTGCGAAGTCGACGAGCATGGCCACGCGCCGGCGCTCGTCGGTCCCGGCCGGCGCCTGGGCCATGAGCGTGCGCAGCGAGTCGACGGCGGACCGGGTGAACAGCTCGCGGTGGCGGGCGTAGATCGGCTCGATCGCATACTCGTCCTGTAGCCCCGCGTAGTGGCGGTAGTACTCGCCGGTCAGCTCGGCCAGGAACGCCTCCGCCGAGGACCGATAGGCACCGAGGTCCATAGGGCTGCCATCCTAGGTCGCGTGGAAGCCGGAAGTCAGACGGCCCGCCGGCCCGCGCGGGGAACCGAGCTCGAGCTGCGAATCGATTCGCTGGCCTACGGCGGGGCCGGGGTCGCGCGGCTGGACGGGTATGTGGTGTTCGTCCAGGGCGGCGTCCCGGGCGATCTGGTCCGGGCCGTGGTGGGAAAGTCCAAGCGCTCGTACGCCGAGGCGCGCGCGGTTGAGGTGGTCGAGGCCGGCCCCGAGCGCATCGCGCCGCTGGCCGCGCATCCGGGGGTGCCGTGGCAGGTGCTCCCCTACGAGCGCCAGCTCCAGGTCAAGCAGGAGCAGGTGGATGACGCCCTGCGGCGGCTGGGGCGGCTCGAGGGGTATGAGCTCGAGCCGATCGTCCCGGCCGTGGAGCCGTGGCGCTATCGCAACAAGCTCGAGTACTCGTTCGGGACGGACCCGAACGGCCGCCTGGTGTGCGGTTTCCACGCCCCTGGGCGCTGGGAGGAGATCGTCGAGATCGAGGACTGCCAGCTGGCCTCGATCCCCGCCAACGAGGCCCGGGAGCGGGTCGTACGCTGGTGCCGGGAGGCCGGGTTGGCCGCATACGATCGCCGCATTGGCGCCGGGTTCCTGCGCAACCTGGTGGTGCGGGAGGGCCGGCGGACCGGCCAGCTCCAGGTCCGTCTGGTGACCGGGCCCGGCGCTCTGGACCGCGACGGCCTGGCTGCAGCCGCCGCGCCGGTCGACGGCGTGCTCTGGACCCGGGTCGACAGCGTGGCCGAGACGACTCAAGGAGGCGAGACCGAGTTGATCGCCGGCGTCGACCGGCTGGAGGAGGAGCTTGGCGGGCTGCGGCTGCGCATCTCCCCGCAGGCGTTTCTGCAGACCAACACCGAGATGGCCGAGCGGCTTTACGGGCTGGCGGCCCAGTACGCTGGGCTCGGCGGGTTCGAGCGGGTCTACGATCTGTACTGCGGGATCGGGACGATCGCCCTGATGCTCGCGCCACGGGTGGCCGAGGTGTGGGGGATCGAATTGGTCGAGGAGGCGATCGCCGACGCGATCGCCGGCGCGCGGCTCAACGAGATCGACAACGCGCGGTTCCTCGTCGGCGATGTCCGTCTGGCCCTGCGCGACCTGGTCGCCCAGGCGGGTCGCCCCGATTTGGTGGTGGTGGACCCGCCGAGGGCCGGGCTATCGCAGAAGGTGGTGCGGCGGATCATCGAGGCGGCACCGCGGCGTCTGGTCTACGTGTCGTGCAACCCGACCACGCTCGCCCCCAACGCCGCCCAGCTCGTCGAGGCGGGCTTCCGCCTGAAGCGCGTGCGGCCGGTCGACATGTTCCCGCAGACCCCGCACATCGAGTGCGTGGCACTGCTCGAGCGGGCTTCCGCGTCCGCCGCCGCCGGTTAGCGCCCGCGTCGCTCTACCAGCCGAGGAACCGGTCGAGCCCCGAGTGCTTGAACCGGTCCGCGATCGACGGCGAGACGGAGCGGGCGATCTCGAGCTTCCAGCGCCCCTCGCGGGCGTGGTTGAGGGCCCGGACCAGGACCGTCAAGCCGTTCGAGTCCATGAACTCGAGCCGGGATAGGTCGAGCCGCACTGGCTGCCCTTCCGCGCGCAGGGTCTGCAGACGATCGTCGAGGCTGCCCGCCGAGGCCATCGTCAGCTCACCGATGATGGCCAGGCAAACCCACTCGCCGTCGCGGGATTCACTGATCTCGAAGTCGAAGCTCATGGCGGCGCGGCCGGAAATCTACCGACCGCCCCCGTCCCGATAACCTGCCGCCTCGATGCTCGCGGTGACCATTCGCGACAAGGAGCTGAGCGTCGAGGAGCACCCGGACCCGTTGCCGGGCGCCGGCGAGGTTCTCGTACGCGTCCGCGCCGCCGGCCTGAACGGCGCCGACATGATGCAGCGCCGGGGGCTCTATCCGGCCCCGCCGGGCGCCCCCCAGGACATTCCCGGGCTCGAGCTGGCCGGCGAGGTCGTGGAGTGCGGGCAGGGCGCCGCGCGGTTCGAGCCGGGGGACCGGGTGATGGGGATCGTGGCCGGCGGGGGCCAGGCCGAGCTGTGCGTGGTCCACGAGCGGATCCTCATGCCGGTGCCCGACGCGCTCGATTGGGCGCACGCCGGAGGGGTCCCCGAGGTCTTCACCACCGCGCACGACGCCGTGTTCACCCAGGCGGGGCTGCGGACCGGGGAGCGGCTCCTCGTCCACGGCGGCGCCGGAGGCGTGGGCACGGCAGCGATCCAGCTCGGACGGGCGGCCGGCGCGCGGGTCACCGCCACCGTGCGCAACGCCGATCACCGCGAGGCGGTGGGCGAGCTGGGGGCCGAGGTGATCGCGCCCGAGGGCTTCGCCGAGCGCGGCCCGTTCGACGTGATACTCGAGCTGGTCGGCGCTCCCAACCTGTCCGGCAACCTCGACGCGCTGAACACGCAGGGGCGGATCGTGGTCATCGGGATCGGCGCCGGCGCCAAGGGCGAGCTCGACCTGCGAAAGCTGATGGGCAAGCGCGGCCGGATCCACGCCTCGACGCTGCGCGCCCGCCCGCTCGAGGAGAAGGCATTGACCGCCCGGGCGATGGAGCGCTCGGTGCTGCCGCTGCTCTCGTCCGGTGCCGTGAAGGTGCCGATCGCCGCCACGTATCCGCTGGAGCGGGCCGAGGATGCCTACGAGCACTTCGCCGGCGGCGGCAAGCTCGGAAAGATCGTGCTGCAGGCCGGCGGGTAGATCCCGCCGCTAGACCTCGTCGGCGAACCCGGCCTCCTCGGCCGCCAGGCCGGGCTCGTCCTCGGCGGCGTGGATCGAGCACAGCGCGGGGCCGCCCGACTCCATCACGGCCTGGAGCTCGGAAGGGGTCAGCTTCGCGCCGCATTCCTCGCAGCGATCACCTGCTCTATCTAGGCTCTTCTCTTCGAGGTCCATGCGCCCGAGTCTAGCCAGGGCGGACCGCGGCGGTCAGTAGGGGGGCAGGTCGGCCCACCACTGCCCGAGCACCCGGAAGGAGGCCCAGAACTCGCGCTTGGCGCCCTCCTCGTCGAGCGACTCGTCGATGTTGGGCACGTACAGGGCCTCGATCGAGGGGGTGAACCGCTGAAGCTCCCCCGGGACCTCGCGGAGCTCCATCCGCAGCGGGATGTCGAGCTCGTTGACCACGGCGAGCGCGTCGGGCCCCATCACCACGACGATTCGGGGCGAGACGATCGCCAGCTCCTCGACCATGCGGCCCACGCAGCCCGGATCGGCCATGTCCGGATCGAGCACCGGGCACTTGACGCACAGGGTCCCGTACACGGCCAGGGGGTCGATCGACAGCCGTTTCAGGGACTTCATCAGCGCGTTGCCCGAGCGGCCGTAGAACGCCACCCCCTCCTCCACCTCCGAGGGCCGGGCGGCGTACTTGACCAGGAAGATGTCGGCCTGGGGATGGCCGGAGCCGAGCACCGGCATGAGCTGCCCGCGCGGGCACTCCCGGCATGCCTGGACGTCCCGCGCGAATGCGTTCAGCTCGCGGATCGCCCGCTCGAGGTACTTCTCCCGGATCTCGTCGTCGGTCGCGGGCATCTCCCCCGGATTGGACGGCTGGCGAGCTTGTCCTTGCGGGTGCATCAGGAGTTGCGCCGGCTCGACGCGCCCCGCCCGCGCTCGTCCCGGCCGGTCACGCGACGGACCCGGCGCTCGCGCGACGCCCGTCGCGCCGCCTCCGGAAGGGCCTTGGTCTGGAGGAACTTCAAGGCCTGGACGTAGAACAGGCTGGCCGGGTTGCGGACGATGTCGGCGTCGCGCAGCGACTCCAGGAACTCCTCGGGCCCTTCGAAGTCGCGCATCCGGATACGGACCGACCCGAGCCCCTGAGGCACGTGCGCGTCCGAGCCGGCGCCGGCTGGGATCCGGTACTTGGCCGCGAACCGGACCGCCTCGTCGTTGAACTCACTGATCGCGACGCGGGGGTTGAACACCTCTATCGCGTCGACCGAGTCGAGCACGTCGAGCAGGTGCTCGTAGTCGGGCACCGAGTGCAGGCGATCGAACGGATGGGGCACGTACACCAATCCGCCCTGGCGCTTGATCTCCGCGATCGTCTCCGACAAGGACAGCCCGCGCGGGATCTTCTCCTCGATGAACAGGCCGATCACCTCGCCCTGGTCGGCGGTCTTGATCTCCTCCCCCACGATCACCCTCACCCCGTCGGCCTTGGCCCGGGCCTCGTGCGCGCCGGAGACCTCGTTGTGGTCGGTGATCGCGATCGCTCCGAGTCCCCGTGCGTGCGCCTCGGCCAGCAGGACCTCGACCGGGGTGGCGCAGTCGTAGGAATGGTCGGTGTGCATGTGCAGGTCGACATCGACCATCCGCCGCCCCGACAGCCGGGAGCGCACCCGGCCGTTGGTCCGCGTGTCGTGCCGGCGCGCCACCAGCCCCTGGTAGATCCGCTCGAGCTCGTCGGCCACCCGCGGCCACGCGAACAGCTCTCGCAGAGTGGCCGCGTCTTTTCGCGTCCGCTCGAGCACACCGGGGTCCGAGGCGAGCCGGGAGAGATGGCTCGCCAGTGTCTCAGCGTCCCCGGGTTCGAACTCGAACCCGTACTCGCCCTCGCCCAGCAGCTCCTCGTAGACGGGCAGGCGTGAGGTGACCGGCACTACGCCCGCTGCCATCGCGCGCACCAGCGTGCCCGGCGCGGGGCGCACGCCGTCCGAGCCGAGCACGATCACGTCGGCAAGCAGCAGCGCCTCGGCCTCGGTCATCGACTCCGCATCGACGAACTCCACCCGTTCACGCACCCGGCGGCTGATCGTGGCCGGGGCGGCGAGCGGCCGCTCCGACCACACGGTCGCGTGCCACTCGAGGTCCGCGGGCATGGCCCGCAGCGCGCGCAGGAACAACCGCAGGGCGGCGCGCTCCTCGCCCAGCGAGAAGAAGATCTCGAGCGGGCCGTCCGAGCCGCCGCCGCGCGTCTCGCCCACATCGGCGCCGGGGAGAACCACCTCGTAGTGGCCCGGGAAGTAGCTCTGGATCAGATCGCGAGTGGCGCGGTAGCTGGCCACGCGCGCGTCGAGGCGGCCAAAGAACAGGCGCGAGAGCGGGCGCGTGAGTTGCGTCGAGAGGACCCGCTCGGTGGGGGCGTGGAAGCTTCCGACGTTGAGCGCCCGGGAGTGGCGCAGGGCGATGCTCGCCGTGCTCGGCGCGAACGGCTCGTGCACGTGGACGACGTCGAGCGGGAGCTTGGTCATCGCCTCCTCGACCGTGCGCGCGACGTCCACCGGGAGTGAGGCCGCGCGCCGGCGCGTGGGCGAGAACGGCAGCACCTCGCCGACGCCGAGCACGAGGGGCGCCTCGCGCGCACGCTCCAGCAGTGAGGGGCCCTCGCTGCGCAGCGCGCGCCGGCTCTCGCGCACGAGCTCGCCCGAATGGGACGGCGCCACGATCAACACCCGATGCCCGCGGGCCGCCAGCTCCTCGGACACGCGCCGCACATAGTCGCCCACCTCGTTGGCCACCTCCCAGGCGAATGGGGTGACCTGCGCGATGGCGAGGCGGTCCACCGGCTGGAGTGTATTTAAGGGGCCGCTTGCGCGGCCCCCGTTATGTGGCTGCGGTCTTCCTCTCGGCCTTCGGCGCGCCGGCGGTCTTGCGCGAGTGCTCGGCGATGAACTGCTCGGTCAGCTCCCGCGCCTCGGAGTCGGGGCGCTGGTGCATCGGCGACTTCATCAGGTACGAGCTGGGCCCGTCGAGCTGGCCGGAGAGGCCGTGGTTGAGCGCGAGCTTGCAGCAGCGCACGGCGTCAATCACGATGCCGGCCGAGTTCGGCGAGTCCCACACCTCGAGCTTGAGCTCGGCGGTCAGCGGCACATCGCCGAACGCCTGGCCCTCCAGCCGGATGTGGGCCCACTTGCGGTCGGTCAGCCACGGAACGTAGTCCGAGGGGCCGACGTGGACATCCTCGGCCGGGAGCACATGGCCCATGATCGAGGTGACCGCGTTGGTCTTGGACTCCTTCTTGGACTCCAGGCGCTCGCGCTCGAGCATGTTGTAGAAGTCCATGTTGCCGCCGACGTTGAGCTGCGAGGTGTGGGCCAGGTGCACGCCGCGGTCATGGAACAGACGCGCCAGCGCCCGATGCACGATCGTCGCGCCGACCTGCGACTTGATGTCATCGCCGATGATCGGCAGCCCTGCCTTGACGAAGCGCTTGTTCCAGTACTGCTCGCGCGCGATGAACACGGGAATGCAGTTGACGAATGCGCACCCGGCCTCGAGCACCTGCTCGACGTACCACTTGGTCGCCTGCTCGGAGCCGACCGGCAGGTAGGAGACGACCACGTCGGTGTGGGTCTCCTTGAGGATGTCGACGATGTCCGCGGTTGGGCCCGGAGCCTTGGTGATCTTCTCCTTGAGGTACTTGCCGAGGCCGTCATGGGTCATGCCGCGCTGGACTTCGACGCCGATCTTCGGGACCTCGTCGGCGAACCGCAGCGTGTTGTTCTGCCCCGAGAAGATTGCTTCGGAGAGGTCCTTGCCGACCTTCTCGGCGTCGATGTCGAAGGCGGCGCTGAACTCGATGTCGCGGATGTGGTAGCCGCCGAGGTCGACGTGCATGAGCCCGGGCACGGACTCGCGCGGGTCGGCGTCGCGGTAGTAGTGGACGCCCTGCACGAATGAGCTCGCGCAGTTGCCGACTCCGATGATCGCGACGCGGACCTTGTCGGCCTGATAGCGCGCGGCGCCGTTGGTGGAACCGTTGGTCTGGGGCACTGAGAGGCGTTCCCTTCTCGATCTAGGGCCGGCGCGCCCGTCGCGACACGGCTCCCAAGAGATATCCCCGGATCGGGGGTTGGTTACACGGCGCGGCCCGGCGCGGCGGCGGCTCAGCTCGGCGGATCGGCCTAAGATTCCGCGGCGCGCAGCTGACTGCGCACGTGGACGATCCGCTGCACCGTGGTCAGCACAGCGAGTCCGGCGAGGACGTAGACCGCGGGGGCCAGCAGCTCGAAGTGGCCGAGCGAGGCGCCCTTCGCGAACACCAGGCCCGCCGACAGGATGACCACCCGTACCGGCCGCGTGGCCAGGCCGACCTTGCACGCCACCCCGAGTGCCTCGGCCCGCGCGCGGGTGTAGGAGACCATCAGCGAGAACAGCACCGCGGCCACCACCGCCGCCGTGGCCACCTGGTCGTGGCGGGCGGCAAAGTAGGCACCGATCGCGGTCAGGACGATGCCCTCTTCCAGACGATCGAGCGTCGAGTCAAGGAACGCCCCGAACGGCGTGCCCTTGCCCGACATCCTGGAGTAGCGACCGTCGAGGGTGTCCATGATCGAGCCCACGATGAAGGCCACGCCGGCGAGGAAGAAGAGTCGCCCTACCACGAGCCCGGCGGCGGCCAGGTTCAGCACGAAGCCGGTGAGCGAGATCGCGTTCGGGGTCAGCCGCGATTCGATCAGCCGCTCGCGCATCAGCTCCTGGGTGGTGGGACCCTCGCGCCGGCGGCGCGGGCGCTCGCGACGCGGCGGGCGCGGGCGCGTGCGCAGCGGCGGCGTGTGCTGTTCGGCCATGTCTATGCCGGCGCTTGGCCGAAGGCCCAGACGTCCGGGCGGGCGCGCGCTAGGAGCTGCGCCGAGAGCACGGTCGAGACGGCGGCGGTCAATACACCCAAAAACACGTCGGTGAAGTAATGGTTACCCGTTGCGACGACCACAAACGTGATCCAGAACGGGTAGATGCCCCAGGCTAGCTTGGCCGCCCAGCTCTTCACAAGCCGGAGCATCGGCCACCCGACCATCACCGCGAAGCACACGTGCATCGACGGGACGGCCGCGTACGCGTTCAAAAAGGCGCTGCTCGCGCCCTTCTCCATCGTGACGCCGGTGAACTGCTGGATCGTGTCCGTGAAGCCCCACTCCGGCATCAGCCGCGGCGGAGCGGTCGGGTACACGGCGTAGCCGATCAGCGCGATCCCCATCGCGATCAGGAACGTGTTCCGCACCGCGTAGAACGACTCGTTGCGGCGCAGGTAGATGAACAGCAGCGCGCCGATCGTCACCACGTAGTGCGCGTTCAGGTAGGTCCAGTCGGCGAAGTCCATCAGCCAGTGCTTGTTGAGCGCCCAGGCCTGGATGCTCGGCTCGACGAACACGTGCAGGACGCGTTCCAGGTCGATGATCTTCATGGCGTCGCCGAACGGCTTGTAGCCGGGCTGGTAGGCGCTGCCGTAGACCACCCCGCGGACCAGGCCGTACAGGATGTAGGCGGCCACGAACAGCGCGATCTGCCGGATCGGGTCGATCCAGCCATGCGGCAGCACGCGCGCGCCGATGTAACGAAGTCGACCCCGCATCGCAGCCGCGCATCCTAGCGACGGCCGGTGTTGGTTCTTCGTTAGGAGCCCGCGTCAGGGGGTGCAGCGGGGCGAGTTCGCGCCGACGCGCGAGAGCGAGAACCGGATCGACAGGTGCACCGTGCCCGCGTGGCGGAAAGTGACGCGCGTGAAGCCGTTTTCCGGTGCCACGCAGCCGTCGCTGACCGTCCAGTAGGGGCTGAAGCGCACGCGCACGAAGGCCGTCCCGGCTCTGGTGGCCTTCAGGCTCAGCCAGTTCGGTCCGATCGCGGTGGCGGTGGCCGCGCCCTGGGCGAGCGGCGTCGCGTCCGTGACCCTGTAGATCCGCCAGTGGCGGGTCCTCAGGACTGGCGTCAGGTAGGGCAGGCCGCGATCGATCAGGGCCCGCTCGGCGTGGGCGGAGTAGTCGAGGCTGGCGTCCGAGACGGCCACGAACCGCACGGCCAGGCGGCGCAGCCAGGCGTGGTAGGTAGCGGCGTTGAGGGTCCCGTCGTAGAACAGGGCGTTGTCCTCGATGTCGAGCTGGCGTTCCCAGCCGCGGGCCAGCGCGAAGTGCGGCGCGACCTCGTAGGCCTCGAAGTGAAAGCCGGTGAATGGGATCTCGATGCGGAAGGGCGGCACCGGTTGCCGCTCCAGGAAGGCCAGCAGCGGGCGCCAATAGGAGGCCGACGCCGACGGGTCGCCGACCGAGGTCGAGACGTCGCGGATCGGCGCCTGCCACTGGATGTAGAGGAGCGGGAAGGCGACGAGGAGCAGGAGCAGCTTGCGCCGCGGCCACAGCACGAGCGCCATCACCGGGCCGGCGACGAGCGGCGCGAGCCGGGCGGCGTTGCTGCCCGCGGGCGAGGTGATCGCGTAGGTGAGCACGCACCCGAGCGCGTAGAGCACCGCGCCGGCCCGCAGCGTCCAGTCCCGGCGGGTCGTGGTCAGGACAAGGACGAGCGCGATCAGCGGGATCGGGAACAGCGTGGTGAACAGGAACGGCTCGGTGCCGCCCTCCGGGAACGCGATCGCCAACAGCCCGACCGGGACGAGTGCGCCGGCGGCGCTGGCCAGGCCCGGCAGCGCGGCCGCGGGCCTGCGGCTCGTCGCGTAGCCGCCGACGGCGGCCGCCGCACCGGCCAGCGCTGCGAACAGCGCCGCCACGGGGCTGGCCAGAGCGGTCACGATCGCGAGCGCGGTGGCGAGCCCCGGCCGCCGGCGCTGGAGGGCGAGCGCGCAACCGACCGCCGGCAGCATCCCGAACGCGAACGTGAGCCGGCCGGTGAACAGGTCGGTGCCCGTGGCCAGGCCGAACCACAGCGCCCCGAACCAGGCGTCGCGGCCGTAGCGCCGGTACGCCAGCGCCTCGAACAGCGCGGCGGTGGCGGTGGAGGCGAGCGCGCCGACTACTTGGGGGGTGAAGGCCGCCGCCAGGGGCGGGAACAGCACGCTGTATCCGGGGACGTTGTGCCCGCCGTACCACCAGTTGTTCCAGATCCCGAAGCCCTCGGCCTTGAACAGCCGCGCCCGGAGCAGGTGGGCGGCCAGGTCGAGGCTCGGTGGGCTGACGATCACGTAGATGGCGGCCAGCACGCCGGCGGCGAGGGTTGGCGCCAGGCGCCGGAGATCGATCCGGTCTTGCAGGCCCGGGCTCGGCGCCGGGACGGGATGCTCCAGGACCGCGCTCACGGGCCCTCGAGGAACGCGGCGATCGCGTCGATCAGCTCCGGGCGGTCGAGCCAAGGCCAGTGCCCGGCGTCGGCCAGCCGCTCGAGCCGCGCCTTCGGAAGCCGGCTCGCGAACGCCTCGGCGTGGACGACCGGGAACCACGGATCCTGTTCCCCCCAGACCACCACGGTGGGGGCGGCGACCGAGGCGGCCCCCTCCGCCCCGCCCCCCTCCCCGGCCAGGTCCACGCTCCGGTACAGGCGGAGGATCGCTCGCTGGGTGCCCTGGTCGAACTGCTTCCAGATCGTGTTGATCCGCTGCTTGGGCCAGGCTGCAGGGTCCACGGTGGCGCGGCGCAGCGCGCGGGCCAGCATCCAGCGGTGGGTCGAGCCCATGGTCAGCTCGCCCAGGAAGCGGATCCGCCACATCCGCGCGAGCCGCGACCACCCGAATCCCTCGACCAGCGGCAGCGGGTCGATCAATACCAGCCGGTCGATCTGTCCTGGGTGCCGGCGGGCCAGCTCGAGCGCCACCGCGGCGCCCCAGCCGTGCCCGACCAGCCTCGTCGCCGGCGTTTGCAGCGCCGCGAGCAGGTCCTCGGCGAAGTCAGTCAACCCGGGCAACGAGTAATCGAGGCTCACGCCCTTGCCCGAGCGCCCGAACCCGATCAGGTCGGGCGCGATCCCGCCGGTGCGCTGCAGGAACGGGATCCAGTCCTCGGAGCTGGTCGGGACGTCGTGGAGATACAGCGGCACCGGCCCGCTCGCGCTAGCGGCGCGATAGAAGATAGGTGCCGCCCCGAGCTCGATCGTATGCTCGTCGACGCTCACCCGCCGCCGAGGATAACGTCCGGGCTCGTGAGCGAAACGCTCTGTCTGGGAGAGGCGCTGGTCGACCTCGTATGCGAGCGACCGGTGACCGATCTCTCGCAGGCCGACGCGTTCGTTCCCCGGTTCGGCGGCGCGGTTGCCAACACCGCCGTGGTCGTCGCGCGATGCGGCGCCCGGGTGACGCTGGCCGGGGGTGCCGGCGAGGACGCCTGGGGGCGGTGGCTGCGTGAGCGCCTCGTCGCCGAGGGGGTCGACGTGTCGCGCTTCCAGCTCGTCGCCGGCGCGCGCACGCCACTAGCGCTGGTGGCGATCGACCCGGCCGGGGAGCCAACCTACGAGATCTACGGCGAGATCCCGCCGACCGTGGTGCACGCGCTGGGAGACCGCGTGGACGAGGCCGTACGAGGGTCCTCCGCGCTGTTTCTCAGCTCCAACACCCTGGTCGGCGCGGCCGAGCGCGAGGTGAGCATGCGCGCGCGGGCAGTGGCGCTCGAGCACGGGCGCCCGGTCGTGTTCGACCCCAACCTCCGCCTCCACCGCTGGCGCTCGCGCGCTGACGCCGCCGCGAGCGCCAACGCCTGCGTCCCGGGCGCCCTGTTGGTCCGGGCCAATCAGGACGAGGCGGCGGTGATGACCGGCGAGACCGACCCCGAGCGGGCCGCGCGAGCGCTGGTCAAGGCGGGGGCGCGGATGGTGGTCGTGTCGCTCGGCGGCGAGGGCGCGATCCTGCGCGGCGAGCTTCGGGCCGACGTGGACGGCGTGCCGGTCAAGGTGCTCAGCACGATGGGCGCCGGCGACGTCCTCACCGGCGTCCTGCTCGCCCGGCTCGCGCTCAGCGAGTTCTATCCCGCGGTGGTGGCGGCCGCGCTGCCGGATGCGGTGGCGGAGGGGGCGCGGGCGTGCGCGCGCTGGGGGGCACTTGACTGAGCGCCGCGTCCGCGCCATCCGGGACCGGCTGCGGCTCGTGTATGGGATCCCCCTCGCGGAGCCCCACGGCCACCCGATCGCCGAGCTGATCCTCACCGTGCTCTCCCAGTCGACCAACGACCGCAACCGGGACGTCGCCTACATTGCCCTGCGCGAGCGCTTCCCGACCTGGGAGGCCGTCCGCGACGCGCCGGTCGACGAGGTCGAGCAGGCGATCCGCCCGGGCGGGATCTCGAAGATCAAGTCCGCCCGGATCAAGTCGATCCTCCGCGCGATGACCGAGACCGGGGCCGGCGAAGCCGCTTCCAGCCACGATCCTGCCCCCCTCTCCCTCGACTGGCTGGCTGACCAGCCAGTGCCTGAGGCGCAGCGGTACCTCACGTCGCTGCCCGGCGTGGGGCGCAAGACGGCTGCGTGCGTGCTGCTGTTCGCGCTCGGGATGCGCGACGTGCCGGTCGACACCCACGTCTCGCGGGTGGGCACGCGCCTGGGCCTGTTCCGCGGCGGCGCTTCGTTCGAGGAGCTGCACGACACGATGCTCGAGATCACGCCGGCGGGGGAGGAGCTCGAGTTCCACGTCAACCTGCTCCGCCACGGTCGCCGCACCTGCCACGCCCGCCGCCCCAACTGCCGCGAGTGCGCCCTGCGCCGCATGTGCCCGAGCGCCGATACGTTCGCCTGACCCCGGCCGGCCGGGAATAACGGTCCCCTCGGCGCCTCCGCTTCGCCGAAGCCGAGAAAGTTCCCGCTGAGCGGGAAGAAAGTCGGTTTCGACGAGACCGGCGCGCCGAAAGGAACGAACTTCCCGCCCGCGGTCCGCGGGGAAGCGGCTCGGTGTTGGCAGCCCGCGCGGATCGGCGGCGGCAGGCCGCGCGATCCGTGCTCAGCGCGTCCGCAGCCCGGCCCGGGGGCAGAGATCTGCTACGCTTCCGCTTAGATTTTCAAGAACATAGAGGAGCAGAACGCAGATGGGAAAGACGATTGGAATCGACCTCGGAACGACGAACTCGTGCATGGCTGTGCTCGAGGGGGGCGAACCGACGGTCATCGAAAACGCCGAGGGGGGCCGGACCACACCGTCGGTCGTCGCCTTCACGCAGTCTGGTGAGCGCCTCGTTGGCACGGTGGCCAAGCGCCAGGCCGTTACCAACCCGCAGAACACCGTCTTCTCGATCAAGCGCTTTATGGGCCGCAAAGAGGCCGAGGTGCGCGAGGAGGAGTCGATCGTTCCGTACAAGGTGGTCTCCGGCCCGAATGGCGATGCGCGTGTGGAGGCGGGCGAGAAGCAGTACAGCCCGCCGGAGATCAGCGCGATGATCCTCGGCAAGCTGAAGGCCGACGCCGAGGCGTACCTGGGCGAGACGGTCGACAGCGCCGTGATCACGGTTCCGGCGTACTTCAACGACGACCAGCGCCAGGCGACCAAGGACGCGGGCAAGGTCGCCGGGCTTGACGTCAAGCGGATCATCAACGAGCCGACCGCGGCCTCGCTGGCGTATGGCCTGGACAAGGAGTCCGACCAGACGATCCTGATCTTCGACCTCGGGGGCGGCACCTTCGACGTGTCGGTGCTCGAGATCGGCGACGGCGTGTTCGAGGTCAAGGCGACCGCGGGTGACAACCACCTCGGCGGAGACAACTTCGACAAGGCGCTGGTCGACTGGCTGGTGTCCGAGTTCCGCAAGGCCCAGGGCATCGACCTGAGCAAGGACCCGATGGCGCTGCAGCGGCTCTACGAGGCGGCCGAGAAGGCCAAGATCGAGCTCTCCACCACCCAGGAGACGCAGATCAACCTGCCGTTCATCACCGCCGACGCGAGTGGCCCCAAGCACCTCGACATGCGCCTGACCCGGGCTAAGCTCAACGAGCTGACCTCCGACCTGCTCGATCGCACCGTGGCGCCCGTGCGCCAGGCGCTGGACGACGCCAAGGACAAGGGCGTCGCCGCGATCGACCACGTCGTGCTGGTCGGCGGCATGACCCGCATGCCAGCAGTCCAGGAGAAGGTCAAGGAGCTCACCGGCAAGGAGCCGCACCGCGGCGTCAATCCGGACGAGGTCGTGGCCGTGGGCGCGGCGATCCAGGCCGGCGTGCTGGCCGGCGACGTCAAGGACGTGCTGCTGCTCGACGTCACCCCGCTGACCCTGGGCATCGAGACCAAGGGCGGCGTCATGACCAAGCTGATCGAGCGCAACACGACGATCCCGACGCGCAAGGGCGAGGTGTTCTCGACCGCCGAGGACAACCAGCCGAGCGTGGAGATCCACGTGCTCCAGGGCGAGCGCGAGATGGCGATGTACAACAAGTCGCTGGGCAAGTTCCAGCTGACGGGCATCCCGCCCGCGCCGCGCGGCATCCCGCAGATCGAGGTGGCGTTCGACATCGACGCCAACGGCATCCTCAACGTCTCGGCCAAGGACCTGGGCACGGGCAAGGAGCAGAAGATCGAGATCCGCGCGGGCTCCGGGCTCTCCGACGAGGAGATCAAGCGGATGGTCAACGACGCCGAGTCGCACGCCGAGGATGACCGCCGCCTGCGCGAGCTGGCGGAGGCCCGCAACAACGGCGAGAATGCGGCCTACCAGGCCGAGCGCCAGCTCAAGGACCTGGGCGAGGCCGTCGACTCGAGCTCCAAGGAGGAGATCGAGGCCGCGATCAAGGCGGTCCGGGAGTCGCTGACCTCTGAGGACGCGGCCGAGATCCGTTCCAAGACCGACGCGCTCCAGGCCTCCTTCCACAAGGTCTCCGAGGCGATGTACCAGCGCGCCCAGGAGCAGCAGGCCGCGGCGAGCGGCGCCAGCACCGATGGCGCCGGCGCAGCGACCAACGGGGCCGGTGCCGAGGAGGACGTGGTCGACGCCGAGGTCGTTGACGAGGGCCGCTGATGAGCACGCCGGAACATGTTGGGGGGGGCGCTCCGGCGCCCCCTGAAGCGGCCCCTGAGCCAGCATCGCCCGAAGCGCCGCCGGTCGAGGAGGCCTCGCTGGACGGGTCTCCGCCGGCGGCCGAGGAGCCAGAGGCGCCAGAGGCGCCGGCGGCGCCCGAGAACGAGGAGCACGAGCAGCTCCAGCGCGACCTCGAGGAGCTGACGGCGAAGGCGTCCAAGGCCGATCAATACCTGGAGCTCGCGCAGCGGACCAAGGCCGATTTCGAGAACTACCGCAAGCGCGCCGCGCGCGAGGCCGCGATGGCGCAGGAGCGGGGCGTGGCCAAGCTCGCCAAGGAGCTCCTGCCGGCCGTCGACAACCTCGACCGGGCGCTCGATGCGGCCGAAAAGGCGGCGGCGGGCAACGGCAGCACCGACACGCTGGCGTCGGGCATCAAGCTGGTGCACGCGGACGTGATCGCCGCGCTGGCCCGCGCGGGCGTCGAGCGCTACTCGCCCGAGGGCGAGGTGTTCGATCCGCAGCACCACGAGGCGGTGGCGCAGCAGCCGGTGGACGGGGCCCAGCCCGGCACGATCGTGGAGGTCTATCAGCGCGGTTACCGGCTCGGTGACGCGGTGATCCGGCCTGCGCGAGTCCTCGTTGCGGGGTGAGCGATGGCCGAGCGAACCGACTACTACAAGACCCTGGGGGTCGGCAAGAACGCTTCCGACGCGGAGATCAAGAAGGCCTACCGCAAGCTCGCGCGCCAGTACCACCCAGACCGCAACCCTGGGGACAAGAAGGCCGAGGAGCGCTTCAAGGACATCTCGCAGGCCTACGACGTCCTGTCGGACGCCGACAAGCGCAAGGCGTATGACCGGGGGCAGGGTCCGCTCGGCGGCTTCGGCATGCCGGGCGGCTTCGACCCGGGCTCGTTCGGCGGCAACTTCTCAGACATCCTGTCGAACCTGTTCGGAGGTGGCGGCGGTGGCGCCGGCCAGCGCGGCGGCGGCGGCACCGGGCGCCCGGGCGGGCGGACCGGCGTCCAGCGCGGCCGGGACCTCGAGTCCGAGGTGGCGCTGAGCTTCGACCAGGCGGTGAACGGCGCGCAGGTGCCGCTCGCGGTGCAGACTTCGCAGCCGTGTCCGACCTGCAACGGAACCGGCGCCAAGCCAGGGACCACGCCCAAGGTCTGTCCGGTGTGCAACGGCCGGGGCGTGGAGGCCCAGAGCCAGGGGATCTTCTCGATCACGCAGCCGTGCTCGAACTGCCAGGGCACCGGGACCGTGATCGAAGACCCCTGCCTGACCTGCCACGGCACCGGCGCGCAGCGGGGGGTCCGGCGCCTGCGCGTGAACATCCCGGCCGGAGTGCGCGACGGGAGCCGCATCCGCCTGGCCGGCAAGGGCGAGGCGGGTCCGCGCGGGGGCGAGCCGGGCGACCTGTACGTGATCACACGCGTGGCCGACTCCCCGGTGTTCAAGTGGGCGGGCGAGAACCTCGAGGTTGAGGTGCCGCTCACCATCCCTGAGGCGATCCGGGGCGCGGTCATCGAGGTGCCAACCGTGAACGGCTCCAAGCGCCTGCGCGTGCCGGCGGGCACCAAGCACGGCACGATCCAGCGCCTGCGCGGCGAGGGCCCCCCGCGCCTCGGGGGCAAGGGCCGCAGCGATATCCACTACCGGTTCGTGATCGATGTCCCGGCCTCGCTCTCGCCGGAGCAGGACGAGGCGGTCGACCGCCTCTCTCGGGTGATGAACGGCAACCCGCGCGCCAATCTGTTCGTCGGAGGCCAGGGGTGATGGCGTCGCGGCGGGGGGGCATCACCGGCGCGCGCTTCCGGGTCGAGGTCGGCTCGGATCGCGGCGTGTTCATGATCTCGGTGGCGGCGGAGCTGGCCGAGATGCATCCGCAGACCCTGCGGATGTACGAGGCACGCGGTCTGATCGAGCCCAAGCGCTCGCCCAAGGGGACCCGGCTCTATTCACACAAGGACGTTCAGCGCCTGCGCCGGATCCAGGAGATGACCGCCGAGCTGGGAATGAACCTGGCCGGCGTGGAGCGGGTGTTCGAGCTCGAAGAGGAGCTCGAGACGATGCAGCGCAAGGTCCGCGCGCTGGAGAAGCGCGCGTCCGAGCTCAAGGCCGAGGTGGACCGGCTCGAGCAGCTGCGCCGCAACCTGCGCGCAGAGATCGTGCCCTACGCGAAGGGAGGCGAGCTGGTCCGCGCATCCGATCTGGAGCGGTTCAAGGTTCCCGTCCAGCGCCCGCCCGGGTGAAGCGCCGGCGGTCAGCGCTGATCGTCCGAGCGCTGATCGCGCTCGCCGCTGCGGCGTGGTCGCTGGCGGCCGCGATCCCAGCCGCCGCCGCCTCGCCGCCTGCCCGGCCGCAGATCCAGCTCGTCCTGCCGCTGACCGCGAACCTGAGCGGCCTGCAGCGACTCGCGGCCGCCGTCGGCACACCGGGATCGCCGCAGTACGGCCACTACCAGCCGTTTGCCGTCCTGGCGCAGCGGTTCGGCGCCTCCTCGGCGGTGCGCCGGCGCGTCGTGACCTACCTGCGCGGCGTCGGCGCCACGGCCATCCGGGTCGACAAGAGCGGCCTGTTCGTGGTGGCGACGGTGCCGGCCGGGCTGGCGGAACGCCTCTTTTCGACCTCCCTGAAGACCGTGCGCGAAGCCTCCGGGGCGCGATATCTGGCGCCCGCGGGCGCGGCCGCCCTCCCCGCCGGCCTGCGCGGGCTCGTGACCGGGGTGGTTGGCCTGGACACTCAGCCGCTCGCCGCGCCGTCCGCGGCGCCGCAGCGCTCGCTCCCCCGCGCCACTTCGGCATCCGATCAGCAGCCCAGCTCCGGCTACACGCCGGCCAGCGGGACGCCGCTCGGCTGCCCCCAGGGCATCGAAACGGGCGGCTTCACCCCCTATCAGTACCTGACCGCCTACGGGCTCAGGCAGCTGCATGCCCAGAACCTCGAGGGCGAGGGCGAGCGAGTGGCGTTGATCGAGGTGGACGGCTTCAAGTCCTCCGACCTGAAGGGCTTCGGGAACTGCTTCGGGATCGGCGTGCCGCCGATCCATGCCTTTGGGATCGGCGTGAAGCACCCGCTGGGCCCCGGACCCGAGGCCACGCTCGATCTCGAGGTGCTGATGGCGGCGGCACCGAGGCTGGCCGGGATCGACGTGTACGAGACGAGCGCGGATGCCGTCGCCTCGCTCCAAGCGTTCGTCGCGCCGATCGAGAACGCCGGCTTCAAGCCTCAGGTGATCTCGGCCTCGCTCGGGCTGTGCGAGCCGGCGATCAAGGACGCGCTCGGCACCTCCGGCCTGCGGCTGGCCGAGAGCGAGTTCCAGCTCGAGGCGGCCGACGGCGCCACCGTGCTCGCGGCCAGCGGCGACTCCGGCTCGGCCGACTGCACCATGGATGACGGCACCCCCGAGGACTTCCCCTCCGTCAACTTCCCTGGCTCCTCGCCTTGGATCACCGACGTGGGCGGCACGAACCTGATGCTGAACAGCGAGAACGGGATCGACTCTGAGGTCGTCTGGAACGACACCGACCTGTCCCCCGGCTCGGCCGGCGGCGGTGGCGTGAGTCTCCTGTTCGGCCGCCCGAGCTACCAGGATGGGACGGTGCCCGGCAGTAAGCGAACCGTGCCCGATGTCTCGATGCTGGCCGACATCGCCCCCGGCTATGCCGTCGAGTGCAGCGCACCCGCCTGCCTGCAGGACGCGCCCGCGGCATGGCAGAGCGTGGGCGGGACCAGTGCCGCCACGCCGTTGCTGGCCGGCGGCGTAGCACTGGTAGATCAGCTGCTGCGCGCGCACGAGCGGGCCGACATCGGGCAACTCAACCCGCTGCTCTACAGGCTCGGGCGCTCGACGCTGGCCTCGAGCGTGTTCAACGACGTCACGCTGTACGGCAACGACGTGGGGCGCTACATCCCGGGGAGCGGCCAGCCGCTCGGCTGCTGCACCGCGCAGACCGGCTACGACGAGGCCTCGGGGTGGGGGAGCGTCAACCTAACCGCGCTGGCCAACGCCGCGATGGTGCTCCAGCCCCCGGCGGCGGACATCACCCTGACGCTCCCGCGCCGCCAGCGCCCGGTGGCCCACCGTCAGATCTGGGTCACCGTGTCGTGCTCGAGGGCCTGCGCCCTGGGCGCGTTCGCCGAGATCTCGATCAACCATGCGACCCCGTTCACGGCCGAGTCGAGCATCTACGGGCTGGGCTCGGCCGGCCGAAGGAAGATCCCGATCAGGTTCTCAGCCCCGCAGCTGGGCAAGCTCCGTGCCGCGCTGGCCCGTCGGCGCCTGATCCAGGCCTATCTGTACGGCGTGACGGTCAACTCCCAGCACGACATCCAGCGCGAGACGAGCGGGACGCTGCTGACCATCAGAAGTTGAGCCCGCGGGAGCTATAATCTAAGTCGTCAAGACTAAGATTTGCCCGAGGACGCCATGCAACCAGACCGTTTCACGATCAAGTCGCAGGAGGCCCTACAGGCCGCCCAGCGGCTGGCCGACGAGCGCCGCAACCCGCAGACCACGCCGGAGCACCTGCTCGCGGTGCTGCTCGAGCAGGACGGCGGGATCGTCGTGCCCGTACTGCGCAAGCTGGGTGTGGACCCGGCGGCGGTGCGCCAGACGCTGGGCCCCGCCCTCGACGCGCTGCCCACGCTGAGCGGCGCTTCGCCCGAGCCGGCCGGCGGCTCGAGCGAGCTCACCCAGATCATGCACACCGCCGAGACCGAGATGCGCGATCTGAAGGACGAGTACATCTCGGCTGAGCATCTGATGCTGGCCATCGCCGCCCATCCGGGCGGGGCCGGCCGTGTGATGCGAAGCGTCGGCGCCACCCGCGAGCAGCTACTCAAGGCGCTGGCCGAGGTCCGCGGCAGCCATCGCGTGACCGACCAGAGCCCCGAGGACAAGTTCCAGGCGCTCGAGCGCTTCGGACGCGACCTGACCAACGCCGCCGCCCAGGGCAAGCTCGATCCCGTGATCGGCCGCGACGACGAGATCCGCCGCGTGGTCCAGGTCCTATCCCGGCGGACCAAGAACAACCCGGTGCTGATCGGCGAGCCGGGCGTGGGCAAGACGGCGATCGTCGAGGGGCTCGCCCAGCGGATCGTGGCCGGTGATGTCCCCGAGGGCCTGCGCGACCGCAAGCTCGTCGCGCTCGACATCGGCGCGATGGTGGCCGGCTCGAAGTACCGCGGCGAGTTCGAGGACCGCATGAAGGCGGTGCTCAAGGAGATCACCGACGCCAAGGGCCAGGTCGTCGTGTTCATCGACGAGCTCCACACGATCGTCGGCGCCGGCGCGGCCGAGGGCTCGGTCGACGCCGGCAACATGCTCAAGCCGATGCTGGCCCGCGGCGAGCTGCGGGCGGTTGGAGCCACCACGCTCGACGAGTACCGCAAGCACATCGAGAAGGACCCGGCGCTCGAACGCCGCTTCCAGCCCGTGCTCGTGGGCGAGCCCACGGTCGAGGACACGATCGCGATCCTGCGCGGGCTCAAAGAGCGCTACCAGGTCCACCACGGGGTCCGGATCCAGGACTCCGCGCTGGTGGCCGCCGCGACCCTCAGCCAGCGCTACATCGCCGACCGCTTCCTGCCCGACAAGGCGATCGACCTGGTCGACGAGGCCGCGTCGCGGATCCGCATGGAGATCGACTCCAAGCCGACCGAGATCGACGAGGTCGACCGGCACATCATGCAGCTCGAGATCGAGCTCCAGTCGCTCGGCACCGAGGAGGACGATCCGGGAACGGCGGCGCGGCGCGAGCAGCTCGAGCGGACGCTGGCCGAGGAGCGCGAGCGCTCGGACGCCATGCACGCCGAGTGGCAGCGCGAGAAGGAGTCGGTCGGCGCCGTGGCTGCGCTCCAGGAGCAGCTCGACCAGGCTCGGACCGATCTCGAGCGCGCCCAGCGCGAAGCCGACCTCGGCCGCGCGGCCGAGCTCCAGTACGGGACGATCCCCGAGCTCGAGAAGCAGCTCCAGGCCGCGGCCGAGGCCGAGCACGACGAGGGCGATCACGAGACGAGGTTCCTCAAGGACGTGGTCGACGCCGAGGACGTGGCCGAGGTCGTGGGCAAGTGGACCGGCATCCCGGTCAGCCGCCTGATGGAGGGCGAGATCGAGAAGCTCGTGCACATGGAGGAGCGCCTGCACCGGAGGGTGATCGGCCAGGACGAGGCGGTCGAGGCGGTGTCGGCGGCGCTGCGGCGCTCGCGGGCCGGGCTCCAGGACCCCGACCGGCCGATCGGCACGTTCCTGTTCCTCGGGCCGACCGGGGTGGGCAAGACCGAGCTGGCCCGGGCCCTGGCCGAGTTCATGTTCGACTCCCAGGACGCGATGGTCAGGATCGACATGTCCGAGTACATGGAGAAGCACTCGGTCTCGCGCCTGGTCGGGGCGCCGCCGGGCTACGTCGGCTACGACGAAGGCGGCCAGCTGACCGAGGCGGTCCGCCGGCGCCCGTACAGCGTGGTCCTGCTCGACGAGATCGAGAAGGCCCATCCGGACGTGTTCAACGCGCTGCTCCAGGTGATGGACGACGGGCGGCTGACCGACGGCCAGGGCCGCACGGTGTCGTTCAAGAACACCGTGCTGATCATGACCTCGAACATCCCGGGCGGCCGGTCCGGGGTCGAGTCGCACTTCAAGCCCGAGTTCATCAACCGCCTGGACGACATCGTCGAGTTCCAGGCGCTGACCCGCGAGCAGATCGGCGAGATCGTCGACCTCCAGGTGACGCGGCTGATCGCGCGAGTGCGCGAGCGCGGGATCGAGGTCGAGCTGACCGACGGCGCCCGGACCCTGCTTGGCAACCTCGGCTATGACCCGACCTACGGCGCCCGGCCGCTCAAGCGGGTGATCCAGAAGCGGCTGGTCGACCAGCTGGCGCTGGCCATCCTCGAGGGCCGGTTCGTGGCCGGCGACACCGTCAAGGTGGACACCGCCGACGGCGAGCTCACGCTCGAGCGGGCGCAGAGAATCGCGGCGGCGGCCTGAGGCGCGACGCGCGGCGGCGCAGGGATGCGCCGTCCGCCGGCGGCGCCGGGACCCGAGGGGCCCGGCACGATGCCCATAATGCCGCCCATGCCTACCTACATCATGCTTTCGCGGCTCTCTCCGGAGGGCGTGCAGACGATCAAGAACAACCCGTCGCGGATCAAGGAGGTCAACCGCGAGGTCGAGCAGCTGGGGGCGGAGGTCAAGGCGCAGTGGGCCACCCTCGGGCAGTTCGACTTCGTGAACGTGGTCGAGGCGCCGGACGAGAAGACGATGTCCCGCGTCTCGCTCGAGCTCGGCTCACGCGGGACGGCCAAGTACGAGACGCTGGTGGCGATCCCGATCGACGACTTCATTGGCCTCATCTGAACGCGTCCTGGTCGTCGGAGCGGGCGCGCGCGAGCACGCCATCATCCAGGCGCTGAGCGCGCCCGAGGTCCTGTGCGCGCCCGGCAACGCCGGGATCGCCCGGGACGCCCGGGTGCTCGAAGTCGGCGCCGAGGATGTGGACGGTCTGGTCGCGGCGGCCCGGGACGAGGCCGTTGACCTGGTCGTGGTCGGGCCCGAGGCGCCGCTGGTGGCCGGACTGGTCGATGCGCTCGAGGACGCCGGCGTGCGCTGCTTCGGCCCGCGCCAGGAGGCGGCGCGGCTCGAAGGCTCCAAGGCGTTCTGCAAGGAGGTGATGGCCGGGGCCGGCGTGCCCACCGCGGGGCACGCCGTGGTGGGTCACGTCGAGGCCGGCATGGCGGCGATCGCCGGCCGCTACCCGACGGTGGTCAAGGCCGACGGGCTGGCTGCCGGAAAGGGTGTGGTGATCGCGGCCGACGAGTCCGAGGCCCGGGCCGCGTTGACCGACCTGCTCGTGGAGCGGCGGTTCGGGACCGAGCGGGTGGTGATCGAGGAGCATCTGGAGGGCGCGGAGCTCTCGCTGCTGGCCGTGTGCGACGGCGAGCGCGCGCTGCCGCTCGCCTCGGCCCAGGACTACAAGCGGATCTTCGATGGCGATCGGGGGCCCAACACCGGCGGGATGGGGTCCTACTCGCCGGTTCCCGCCGTCGATGCGGCCCGGGCGGCCGAGATCTGCGCGGCCGTGCACCAGCCGGTCCTGGACGAGCTGGGCCGGCGCGGGATCCCGTTCCACGGGTGCCTGTATGCCGGGCTGATGATGACCGCCGAGGGGCCGAAGGTGCTCGAGTTCAACGTGCGCTTCGGCGATCCCGAGACTCAGGCCATCCTGCCCCGGCTCCGCTCCGACCTGCTCGGGTTGCTCGAGGCGGCCTGCGAGCCCGGGGGCCTGGCGGCCGTGCCGGCGCCCGAGTGGGACCCGCGGACGGCGGTGACGATCGCCCTGGCCAGCCGGGGCTACCCGGCCGGCGCGTCGAGGGGCGATGTGATCCGCGGGCTCGAGCGCGTACCGGAGGGCGTGTATGTGACGCACGCGGGCACGGCGCGCCGCGGCGACGGAGAGCTCGTGACGGCGGGCGGACGGGTGCTGGGCGTCACCGCGCTGGGCGAGGACGCGGCAGCCGCCCGCCGCGCCGCCTATGCTGCCGCGGACGTGATCGACTTCGACGGCAAGCAGCTGCGCCGGGACATCGCGCTGCGGGCGGCGGCATGAGCGCCGCCGAGCGCCCTGCGGAAGTACCGCAGACCCTGGCGGAGGCGGAGGCGGAGTTCGAGGGGCTCGACGTCGATGCTCCGGTGGTGGGAATCGTGATGGGCTCCAAGAGCGACATGGCGGCGATGGAGGCGGCCGAGAAGGAGCTGGCCGAGCGCGGCATCCGCTCCGAGACCCGCGTGATGTCGGCCCACCGGGAGCCGGACAAGGTCGCGGACTACGCGCGCAACGCGCGGCTGCGCGGGCTCCGGGTGATCATCGCGGGCGCCGGGCTGTCCGCCGCGCTGCCCGGGGTGGTGGCGGCCCACTCCGACCTCCCCGTGATCGGGGTCCCGCTCACCAGCCGGACGTCGGTGGCGGGCGGGCTCGATGCCCTGCTGTCGATCGCCCAGATGCCGCCGGGAGTGCCCGTGGCGTGCGTGGGCGTCGATAACGCGCGCAATGCGGCCGTGCTTGCAGCGCGCATTCTCGGCATTTGAAACAGCCGCAGGCGCGGACGCTAGGCTGTGCGGGCGGGTACCCATGCCCCCGATCGTTCATCTCTCATCGCTGGCAGGCAGTCCGCTGCTCGACTCCGGGGGGGAGCGCCTAGGCCGGGTCGACGATGTCGTGGCCCAGCTCGACCAGGGCGACGCGCTCCCGCCGGTGATCGGGCTCAAGGCACGCATCGGCGGACGCGAGGCGTTCGTGCCGATCGCCATGGTCGAGCAGCTCGGTCCGTTCGAGGTCCGCGTGGGCACGACCAAGCTCGACCTGGCCCAGTTCGAGCGCCGCCCGGGCGAGGTGCTGCTGCGCGGCGACATCCTCGACCGCAGCCTCATCAACGTGGAGACCGCGAGGCTGGTCAGCGCGCGGGAGGTCGAGCTGGTGTGCGAGGACGGGGTCTGGCGCGTGGCGGGGATCGATGCCAGCCTGCGTCCGCGGCTGTTCCGGCTGCTCCCCCGGCGCTTCCGCGGCCACGAGTCGGACCACAGCGCGTTCGTCCCCTGGGCGCAGATGGAGCCGTTCGTGGGCCACGTTCCCAGCTCGCGGCTGAAGCTCGCACACCGGCGGCTGGCTCGCCTGCACCCGGCGCAGATCGCGGACCTGGTCGAGGCGGCCTCGCACGAGGAAGGCGAGGAGATCCTCGAGGCGGTGGCGCAGGACAAGGAGCTCGAGGCCGACGTGTTCGAGGAGATGGACGACGAGCACCAGGTCGAGTTCCTGCGCGAGCGGCCCGACCCGGAGGCGGCCTCGGTGCTGGCGCGAATGGCCACCGACGACGCGGCCGACCTGCTGCTCGAGCTCGACCAGGAACGCCGGCTGCCGATCCTCAACCTGATGCCGCCGACCAAGCAGCGCAAGATCCGGGGCCTGCTCGGGCACAACCCCGAGACGGCCGGCGGGATGATGAATCCGGATTTCGTCTCGGCCGGGGTGAGCGCGACCGTGGGCGACGCGCTGACCGGCGTGCGCGCCAGCGAGCTGCCGCCCCAGCCGGCTTCGATCGTGTGCGTCGTGGACGAGGAGGGCGTTCTGGCCGGCGCGCTTTCGCTGGCTGACCTGATCCGCTCGGCGCCGACTGAGCCGATCGCGAACCTGATCGGCGACTCGCCGATCCCCACCGTCGCGGCGGAGGCCGATCTGCCCGAGGTGGCGCGGCTGATGACCGACTACAACCTGATCGCGATGCCGGTGCTCGACGGCGACGGCAAGCCGGTGGGGATCATCGCCGTCGACGACGTGCTCGAGCGGTTGCTGCCCGAGGAGTGGCGCCGGCGGGCCGGGGTGGCGCGGGATTGATGTGGTGCGCGCCCGCCCGAGCGATCGATAGCCCGTGCATCGGGGTCGCTCCCGGGTTGGCCTGGTAGGCTCGCGGGGAGATGGCTCACGACGACTTATATCCAGACGACGACGAGCGGCCGCGAAGTAGCCGCTTCGCGGCTGGCGTGGTGAGCGTCGTCTCTCGCCGGAGCTGACACCGGCGCGGAGGGACCTCCGGAGCCGGCCGCGACGGTAGCGCCGGCGAAGTGAAAGGAGGTCGAGCAGATGGCTAACGATGCACCTGCGGGGATTGCCCACGCCGGCGCGTCGACCACGCGTTCCTCCGCTCCGCTCGCCTCCGAGGGCACCGCCGCCGGTCACGAGATCCAGGGCGCGTTCGGCACCATCCATGTCCACGAAGAGGGCCACCGCGGGCTGCGCTCGCGCGCGATGGCCCTGCTCGCGATCATCGGGCCCGGGCTGATCGTGATGGTGGGCGACAACGACGCCGGCGGTGTCTCGACTTACGCGCAGGCAGGTCAGAACTACAAGGTCAGCCTGCTATGGGTGCTGCTGCTGCTCGTCCCGGTCCTGATCGTCAACCAGGAGATGGTCGTTCGCCTCGGCGCGGTCACCGGGGTGGGCCACGCGCGGCTGATCATCGAGCGCCTGGGGCGGGCGTGGGGCTGGTTCGAGGCCAGCTACCTGCTGCTGCAGAACTTCCTGATAATCGTCACGGAGTTCATCGGCGTCAGCCTGGCGCTCGGGTACCTCGGCGTGTCGCAGTACCTGTCGGTTCCGCTGGCGGCCGTGGCGCTGATCGCGGTCACGGCGAGCGGCAGCTTCCGGGCATGGGAGCGTTCGATGTTCGCGTTCGTGTTCGCGAACCTGCTCGTGATCCCCCTGTTCTTCATGGCGCACCCGCACTACAGCCAGATCGCGCACCACCTGTTCGTCCCCGGGATCCAGGGCGGCGCCAGCTCGAATGCGGTGCTGCTGATCATCGCGATCGTCGGGACCACCGTGGCACCGTGGCAGCTGTTCTTCCAGCAGTCGAACATCGTCGACAAGCGGATCACGCCGCGGTGGATCAACTACGAGCGCGTGGACACGATCCTCGGTGCGGGCGTCGTGGTGATCGGAGCGGGCGCGCTCATGTGCGCCACCGGGTTCGCCCTGTCCGGAACGCGCTACTTTGGCCAGTTCACGGACGCCGGCGGCGTCGCCACCGCGCTCAACCACACCGTCGGTTCCGTCGCCGCCGCATTCTTCGCGGTCGTGCTGCTCAACGCCTCGCTGATCGGCGCCGGCGCAGTCACCCTCGCCACGAGCTACGTGATCGGCGACGTTTTCGGCACCAAGGGATCGCTTCACCGCAGCTTCTTCGAGGCCAAGGGCTTCTACAGCGTGTTCATCGTGCTGATCCTGGGAGCTGCCGGGATCGTCCTGATCCCCGGCGCGCCGCTGGGGGTGATCACCGAGGCGGTGCAGGCCCTGTGCGGCATCGTGCTGCCGATGACCACCCTGTTCCTGCTCATGCTGTGCAACGACCGCGAGGTGCTCGGTCCATGGGCGAACGGTCCCTGGCTCAAGGGTTTCGCCGGCGCGATCGTGGGGGTGCTCGTGCTGCTCTCGGTGGTGCTCACGCTCAACACGCTGTTCCCGAGCATCGATGTGACCACGATGTTCCTGGTCGGCGCGGCCGTGCTGGCCGTGGCGCTCGTGGCGCTGGGCGCTCTGTCGTGGTGGCGTGGGCGCAGCGGCGCCGGCGTGACCGTCGTCGACGCCGGACCCACCGTGGCCAAGGAGCTATGGACGATGCCCCCGGCCACGCTGCTCACCCGGCCGCGGTATTCGCTCGCGACGCGGGCGGCGATGCTGAGCCTCGGCGGCTACATGGTCGTGGCCCTCGTGATGCTCATCGTCAAGTCGGTGCAGCTCGCCGGCGGATAAATCGCCCAGGCCCGGGGGGGTTGAGGTATCCTGCCGGCTTCCATTACATGACACGGGGGTGGGGGCATGCGGGTCCGATTGGCTGCAGTCGTCGTAGTCGTCGGCGTGATGGCGTTCGCGCCCGGGACGGTCGCCGCGGCAAGTGCCGCGGACTTCGACCCCGGGCTGGGGACCTACACGGTCAACACGAGCACGCTTACGATCACTGGTCCCGGCACGAGCCTGACCGGGATCGATCGCGGCGGGACGGCCGAGTTCGACTTCGGGAACGTGAGCATTCCCTCGGGCGCGACCCTCAACGTGTCGGGCAGCCGCCCGTTCAAGCTCGTCGCCAGCGGGACCCTGACCCTGGCCGGGACGATCGACGGAAGCGGAGTTAGCGCGACAGACCTCACATCCGGCTCGAACGCGGGAGGACCCGACGGCGGAGCCGGTGGCGCCGATGACACCCAAGCCGGCTCGGGCCCGGGCGGCGGGGGCGTGGCCAGCGACAGCAGCAACGGAGCGGGCGGCGGCGGCCACGGCGGCGCCGGCGCCCCAGGAGGCGTGCAGTCCGGGGGCACGGGAACCGCCGGATCGGGCGGGGTGGCCTACGGGGGGCCGACCGACGTGCTCGAAGGCGGCAGCGGCGGCGGTGGCGCCAGCACCAGCACCCAGGCGGCCGGCGGTGGAGGTGGCGGCGGCGCAATCGCGCTGTTCGCCGGCTCGCTCACCATCACCTCCTCGGGTCAGGTGCTGGCCGACGGCGGAAATGGCGCCGTCGGCGCGGACGGCGCTTCCGGCGGCGGGTCGGGCGGCGCCATCCTCGTGCGCGCCAGCACCATGGACGTCGGCGGTCTGCTCAAGGCGACCGGCGGCCAGGGCGGAGCCGGCGGTTGCTGTGGCGACGGCGGTGGCGGTGGAGGAGGCCTGATCGCCTACCAGTACGGGACGCTGGTCGCGCAGGGAACGGCGAACGTCTCGGGGGGCACTTCGGGCACGTCGACCAGCCACGGGACGGAACACGGAGGTCAGAGCGCGCAGGCGACCGGGGCGTCCGGTGCGGTGACGATGACCGGCCCGGGAGCGCTCACCGGACAGGCCAGCGCGGTGACGCCGGTCGGAGCCACGCTCACCGGCACGATCACTCCCGACGGGACGACGACGACCTACCACTTCGAGTTCGGGACGACGACGGCCTACGGATCGCAGACGCCGTCCTCCGATCAGGTTGCGGGCTCGGACACCGGCGGGCATGCCGTGTCGCAGACGATCTCCGGACTGTCCCCGCACACGACCTACCATTACCGCCTGGTGGCCACCGACGCGCGCGGCCTCGTCCACCACGGGTCCGACGCGACCTTCACAACGCCGGCGCTTCCCACGCCGGCCACGACGGTGCGAACGGTGAGCTCCGGCCCCACGGCGGTGCTCACACTCGTTTGCTCCAGTCCGTACAAGCAGACCTGCGCCGGGACCTTCGCGATCACCGTCCACGAGCGGATCAGACAGGGGAAGGTGACGGCGGTCACCGCGGCCGCGTCGAAGAAGAAAGGCAAGACAACCGTGAAGACCGTGACCCTGGGCAAGGGCTCCTACCTGGTCGCGGCCGGCAGCGTCGAGACGATCACGATCACCCTCAACCAGGCGGGCAAGCAGCTGCTGGCCAAGCTGCACAAGCTGCCGACGACGTTGAGCTTCGCCGCCCGCTCCGGGACCAAGCCGTCCACGCGGACGCTCAGGTTCACCTACCCGGTCATCAGGTGAGCGGTGCGAGGGCGGACCGTGGCCCGAGCGGTCCGTCCTCGATAATCGCGCGGTGATCGCCCGCTACACGCGCCGCGAGCTCGGCGAGATCTGGTCAGACCACGCGCGCTTCGAGGCGATGCGGCAGGTCGAGGTGGCCGCCTGCGAGGAGATGGAGGGCGTGAGCGCTTCCGAGCTCGAGGCGATCCGCGCGGCTCGGTTCACGGTGGACGCCGTCGCCGCGCGCGAGCTGGTCACCGATCACGATGTAGCGGCATTCGTGGACGTGCTCGCGGCCTCCGCGGGGCCGGCGGGGCGGTGGATCCACCACGGCCTGACCTCGAGCGACGTGCTCGACACGGGGCTGGCCTTGCAGCTGCGGTCGGTGGCCTCGCTGGTGTTGCCCGACTCGCGCCGGCTGGTCTCGGTCCTGGCCGAGCGGGCGCGGGAGCATGTCTGGACCTTGTGCGCGGGGCGGACCCATGGTGTCCACGCCGAGCCGACCACGTTCGGGATCAAGCTGGCCGGGTTCGCGTTCGAGGCGTGGCGGAACGCCCTACGGCTGGAAGCTGCGTTCTCGGAGGCCTGCGTGGGGGCGTTGTCCGGCGCCGTGGGGACGTACGCGGCGACATCGCCGGGCTTCGAGGAGCGAGTCCTGGCGCGAGTCGGATTGCCACGGGAGCCGGTATCCACCCAGGTGGTGCCGCGCGACCGGCACGCGGCGTTGCTGTCAGCGATCGCCGTCGCGGGGGCAGGCCTGGAGCGCCTGGCTTTGGAGATCCGTCATCTGGCGCGGACCGAGGTGGGCGAGGTGCGCGAGCCGTTCGCCGCCGGGCAGCAGAAGGGCTCGAGCGCGATGCCGCACAAGCGCAACCCGATCAAGTCCGAGCAGGTGACCGGGCTGGCGCGGATCTTGCGCGGCAATGCAGTGGCCGCGGTCGAGGACGTCGCGCTGTGGCAC
Organism: uncultured Solirubrobacterales bacterium; assembly: GCA_963818675.1. Taxonomy (GTDB): domain Bacteria; phylum Actinomycetota; class Thermoleophilia; order Solirubrobacterales; family Solirubrobacteraceae; genus Palsa-465. The sequence goes on along the minus strand of CAWFTE010000002.1, from coordinate 1,414,400 downwards.
GAGCGGGACATCTCGCACTCGTCAGTCGAGCGGGTGATCCTGCCCGACTCGACGATCCTGCTCGACCACATGCAGCGGCGGATGATCTCGCTGGTCGAGGGGCTGGTGGTCGATGCGGGGCGGATGCGGGCGAACCTCGAGCTGACCTGCGGGGCGCTGTTCTCCCAGCGCGTGTTGCTGGCGCTGGTCGAGCGCGGGCTCGCGCGCGACGACGCGTATCGCGTGGTTCAGCGGCTGGCGCAACGGGCCATGGATGAGCGGGTGCCGCTGCGGGAGTTGCTGGGGGCGGGGCCGGATCCGGCGGGGGCCGGGCTCGACCTGGATTCGATCTTCGACTACGCGCCGTTCGTCCGGTATGCCCCGGAGATCGTCGCAAGGCTGGACGAGATCGCCTAACGGTCCCGGCCGTCGAGCTTGGACGCGAGGTCTTCGAGCCCCTCGATCAGATTCGAGACCCGCTTGGCCACCGGGTGCTCTTGGGCGTGCCTCAGGCGGTCCGAGAGCTCCGAGCGCGCATCGGCGATGATGCTCGTGAAGCTGTCCTCGGTCGTGTAGTACCCGAGCTCCTCGTCGGTGGGACGCTTGCGCGCGCTGCCTGTTGAGGTGTGGGCGGCATCGCGGGCGTCGCGGGCGTCGCGCGCGGCTTTGCGGGCTGCATCGCGGGCCGCGCGCTCGGCGCGGTCGCGGGCTGCCCTGACCTGGCGCTCGAGGTCCTGAAGGCGCTTGTCGAGCTCCGGGCCAGCCGGCGCGTCAGCTCGTGGCGGAGGTGGGGGCGGGCCGGCCTTGCGCTCCCGGAGGACCTGCGCGTACGCGTCCTGGACCGCCTCGAAGCGCCGGGTCGACTCGGGCGAGTTCTGGTTGTGGTCCGGGTGGTGGAGCTGGACGAGCCGCCGGTACGCGGCGCGCAGCTGCGCGTCGGTGGCGGTGGGCGGAACGCCCAGGATCTCGTACGGGCTCCTGACCGGCATACGATGTGCAGATTACGGCGCGCCGACCTTGGTCAGGGCGCGAGCGCCGCAGCGGGCGCCGAGCGCGGCGGCCTCCTGCGGCGAGCGTCCCGCGGCGAGGCCGAAGGTGAATCCGGCGGCGAACGAGTCCCCGCAGCCGTAGGCGTCCTTCGGCTCGTCGGGCAGGTCTGCGGCGTCCCACCGTCCCTCCGACTCGCCCCACCAGCGGCCGCCGTCGGCGCCTTCGGTGGCGACGAGCAGCCGGGCGCGCGACTCGGCGCGGGCAGCCCAGTCGCGCTCGTCGTGATCGTGGGCGCTGAAGATGATGGCGTCCAGCGCCGGACCGCTCTCCAGGGTCTGCCGGGCACGGGGCGAGGCGGTCAGGACCTGCGCCTGGCGGGCCCGGGCGAGGGCGCCGGGGTCCCCGGCGGTGAAGTAGGCGCCGGCGGAGCGTTCGAGGCGGCCCCAGTCGAGATCGTCCTCACCGTTCGGCGCGAGGCGCTCGCCGATAGTCACGATCGTGCGCTCGCCGCCGCCTCTCAGCAGGGTGATGGCGCGGCGGGTGGGTTCCTCGCGCCATGCCACGTGGAGGTTGATCCCCCTGGCCTGCAGTTCCTCGGCCGCCGCCTCGCCATGCGGATCGCGCCCGAGCGCGGTGTAGAAGTCGACCTCGGCCCCGAGCTCGGCCCCGAGCTCGGCCCCGAGCTCGGCCAGCACCGCCGCGGCCACACTGCCGCCGCCCGCCGCCCGCGAGAACGCCTCGGTGGCATGCGCGACCTCGCCCTCGTGCGGGAAGCGATCCAGCGAGACGAAGTCCACCCACTCGACGTGGCCGACGACGGCGAGCCGCACCGGCGTTACGAGCTCGGCGGGAGCGTGCGGGCGAGGGTGATGTTCCCGGGGGGCTCCATGGGGCCGCGGATCCTAGCCATCGCTCGATTTTGTGCGCTATTCGGGCAAAATCGAGCAGTGGCGCGTCATGGGCGCTCGCTAGCATCGCAACCGTGAGCGCGCTAGCCGATCTGCCCCTTCTCTCGAGCGGCAAGGTCCGCGAGATCTATGACCTCGGCGACGAGCTGTTGCTGGTCGCCTCCGACCGGATATCGACCTACGACGTCGTCCATCCCACGCCGATCCCGGACAAGGGCGCGGTCCTCACGGGTCTCTCGACGTTCTGGTTCGAGCGCACCGCCGGCATCGTGCCCCACCACCTGATCTCCGTCACCGATGGGGTCCCAGACGAGGCGCGCGGGCGCGCCATGGTCGTGCGCAAGCTCGACATGCTGCCGGTGGAGTGCGTGGTCCGCGGCTACATCACCGGCTCGGGATGGAAGGACTACCAGCGCACCGGCGCCGTGTCGGGGATCGCCTTGCCGACCGGCCTGCGCGAGTCCGACCAGCTACCGGAGCCGATCTACACGCCCTCGACGAAGGCGCAAACGGGCCACGACGAGGCGATCGACTTCGAGGGCACAGTCGCGCTCGTGGGTGACCGCGAGCTGGCCGAGCGCCTACGCGAGCTCTCGATCGCCGTCTACAGCGCCGCGGCGGACCACGCGCGCCAAAACGGGATCATCCTGGCCGACACCAAGTTCGAGTTCGGCCTGGACTCCGACGGCCAGCTGACCCTGGCCGACGAGGTTTGCACGCCGGACTCCTCGCGGTTCTGGCCGGCCGACCAGTACGAGCCGGGGCGCTCGCAGCCGAGCTTCGACAAGCAATTCGTGCGCGACTGGGCCTCGGGCACCGGCTGGGACCGCAACCCGCCAGCGCCGCCGGTCCCCGACGAGGTGGTCACGCGCACGCGCGAGAAGTACATCGAAGCCTACGAGCGGATCACCGGCGAGCCGTTCGACGCCTGGCTTCAGCGGACCGCGGCTTGATGCGGGCGCGCGTCCTCGTACGTCCCAAAGCCGGCATCCTCGATCCCCAGGGACAGGCCGTCGAGCGGGCGCTACCGGCGCTCGGGTTCGCCGGCGTCAGCAACGTCCACATCGGTCGCCTGATCGAGCTCGACGTCGAGGAACCGGATCGGCTTCCGGAGATGTGCGAGCGCCTGCTCGCCAACCCGCTGATCGAGGACTACGAGATCCTCGCGTGAAGTTCGGGATCGTCCGCTTCCCGGGGTCGTGCGATGACATCGACGCGCTCGGAGCCGCGCTGCGCGTGGCGGACGCGGAGCTCCTGTGGCACGCGGACCGCTCGCTGCACGGCGTCGACGTGCTGATCATCCCGGGTGGCTTCTCCTACGGCGACTATCTACGTCCGGGCGCGATCGCTCGGTTCGCACCGCTGATGGAGTCCGTCGAGCGGTTCGCCAGCGACGGTGGCCTCGTACTCGGGATCTGCAACGGCTTCCAAGTCCTGTGCGAGGCGGGGCTGCTGCCGGGCGCGCTGCTCCCGAACATCTCGCTCCGCTTCCTCTTTCGCCAGGTGACGCTCACCGTGGAACGTGACGGCACGGCGTTCACGCGGGCCTGCGATGCCGGCGAGGCGCTCTCGATCCCGGTCAAGCACACCAGCGGGTGCTATTACGCCCCCGACGCCCAGCTCGACGAGCTCGAGGCGAACGGCCAGGTTCTGCTCCGCTACGCGCCCGGTCACAACCCCAACGGGTCGCTGCGCGACATCGCCGGGGTGTGCAACGAGCACGGCAACGTCTTCGGCTTGATGCCCCACCCCGAGCACGCCGTCGATCCGCTGACCGGGTCGGTCGACGGCCTGAGGATCTTCGAATCGATGCGCGCCCATGTCGATGACCACGTCCTCGCCGCTTAGCCGCCACCGCGCCCTCGGGCTCACCGACTACGAATACGAGCTGATCGTCGAGAAGCTCGGCCGCGAGCCGAACGGCGTCGAGCTGGCGATGCTGTCGCTGATGTGGTCAGAGCACTGCGCCTACAAGCACTCGCGCAAGCTCCTGCGCCGGCTCCCGGTTGATGGGCCGCATTTGCTGATGGGCCCGGGCGAGAACGCCGGCGCCGTCGACGTGGGCGGCGGCCTCGCGGTCGCGTTCAAGGTCGAGTCCCACAACCACCCGAGCGCGGTCGAGCCCTTCCAGGGCGCGGCCACGGGGGTCGGGGGGATCCTGCGCGACGTGTTCGCGGTGGGGGCCCGGCCGATCGCGGTGCTCGACTCGCTGCGCTTCGGCGAGGTGGGTTCCTCGGACCGGTCGCGCTACCTGCTGGCGGGCGCGGTGGGCGGGATCGGCCACTACGGCAACTCGATCGGCGTACCCACCGTGGGCGGCGAGATCTACTTCGAGCCGAGCTACGAGCAGAACTGCCTGGTCAACGCGATGTGCCTCGGCCTCGCTCCCCGCGAGCGCCTGATCCGCAGCGCCGCTGCCGGGCCGGGCAACGTGCTCGTTCTGCTCGGAGCGCTGACCGGGCGGGATGGGATAGGTGGGGCAAGCGTCTTAGCCAGCGCCGAGCTCGGGGATGGCGACGAGGCCAAGCGGCCCTCGGTGCAGATCGGCGATCCGTTCGCGGAGAAGAAGCTGCTCGAGTGCTGCCTCGAGCTACTCGAACGGGAGCTGCTCGTCTCGCTCCAGGACCTGGGCGCGGCCGGGCTGACCTCCTCGAGCTCGGAGATGGCGAGCAAGGGGGGAGTGGGCCTCGACATAGACGTGGCGCGAGTTCCGCTGCGCGAGCCGGGGATGGAGCCGTTCGAGATCATGGTCTCGGAGTCGCAGGAGCGGATGCTGTGCGTGGTCGAGCCGGCTCGGGTGCCGGAGGTGATGGCCGTGTGCCAGCACTGGGAGACACTGGCGACGGTGATCGGCTCGGTCACCGAGGGCGACGCCTTGCGCGTCCTGTGCGACGGCGCCGTGGTGGGCGAGCTCCCGGTCAGCGTGCTCGTCGACGAGTGCCCGCTGTACGACCTCGACCCGGCCCCGCCGCCCGGTGCCGGCCTGTACCCGCCCCCGCCCGCGGTGCTCGATGCCGACGCATCAGCGGGCGACATCCTGCTCGCGCTGCTCGCCTCGGCCAACCTGGCCTCCCGCCGGCCGGTGTTCGAGCAGTACGACCCGGTCGTGCAGTCACGGACCGTTCGCCGCCCGGACGAGGCCGACGCGGCGGTGCTGATGCTTCCGGACGGCTCGGCGATCGCCGTCTCGATCGACGGCAACGGACGGCGCGTCGCCTGCGACCCACATGCCGGCGCGGCGGAGGCGGTCTACGAGTGTGCCGCCAACCTGGCCTGCGTGGGCGCCGAGCCGCTCGGGCTGACCAACTGCCTGAACTTCGGCAATCCCGAGAAGCCTCACGTGGCCTGGCAGCTCGCTTCCGCGGTCGAGGGGCTCGCCGCCGCGTGCGAGGAGCTCGGCGTCCCGGTCGTCGGCGGCAACGTCTCGCTCTACAACGAGGCGCCGACCGGTCCCATCTATCCGACCCCGGTGGTGGGCATGGTGGGAAAGCTGCCTTCGGCGGCGGCCGCGGCACGGATTGGGATCGGGTTCGCGCGCGATGGGGACGCGATCGCCCTGGTGGGCCCGTTCGAGCCTGCCCTTGCCGGCTCCGAGCTGGCCAAGCTCCGCGGCCACGCGCCGGCCGGGCCGCTGCCGGCGCTCGATCCGGGGGCCGTGCGCGCCGCCCACGTCCTGGTGCGAGAGGGCGTGCGGACCGGCCGGCTGGCCAGCGCCCACGACATCTCCGAGGGGGGCCTCGTGGTGGCCCTGGCCGAATGCTGCCTGGCCGGGTCGCTCGGCGCCGTCATCTCGGTGGACGGCGGCTCGGCGGGGCTGTTCGGCGAAGCCCCGGGGCGTGGGTTCATCGTCTCCGGGGCCGAGGCTGACCTGGCCGGCGTCGGCGCGGTGATCGGGCGGGTGGGCGGCGACGCGCTCGAGATCGCCGGCGTCATGAGCGTGCCTCTCGACGCACTCCGGGATGCCCGCGAGCGCGGCCTCGCGCAGTACCTCTGAGACCCGCTGCTAGCCTTGAGACAGTCCGGCCGAGGGCTGCGGCATGCTTCTGTCTGCGCCATGCCTCCTTTGATCGATCATCGCGACGGGCCACGCGACGAGTGCGGGGTGTTCGGCATATACGCGCCGGGCCACGACGTCGCGCGCGTGGCCTACTTCGGGCTGTTCGCGCTCCAGCACCGGGGTCAGGAATCGGCCGGGATCGCCACCGCCCAGCGCCGCGGCAACATCATGGCGATCCGCGATCAGGGCCTGGTCGCGCAGGTATTCGACGAGCACAAGCTCCGCTCGCTGATCGGCGACATGGCCATCGGCCACGTTCGCTATTCGACCACCGGCTCCTCGGAGTGGGAGAACGCCCAGCCGATCGTCCGCGATGACCGGCGCACGCTCGCCCTGGCCCACAACGGCAACCTGATCAACGCGGTCGAGCTCCACGCCGAGCTCCGCGGCCGCGAGATCCCGTTCAGCTCCACCTCGGACTCGGAGATCATCGCCGCGCTGCTGGCCACCCATCCCGCCGAGCGGATCGAGGACGCGGTGGCCGACGTGCTGCCGCGGCTGAAGGGCGCCTTCTCGACCGTGGTCATGACCGAGGAGGCAGTGGTCGCCTTCCGCGACCCGCACGGCCTGCGCCCGCTCGCCCTGGGGATGATCGAGGACGAGGACAACCCGGCCGCCACCGCCTACTGCGTGGCCAGCGAGTCGTGCGCCTTCGACCTGATCGGCGCCCGCTACCTGCGCGAGGTCCAGCCCGGCGAGGTCGTCACGCTCACCGACCGCGGGGTGCGGACCCGGCTCGTGACCTCCGAGCGCCCCGCGTTCTGCGTGTTCGAGCACATCTACTTCGCGCGCCCGGACTCCCGGATGGCCGGCAACGTCTTGCAGGTCGCCCGCGCGCGGATGGGCGAGAACCTGTGGCACGAGGCGCCGGTCGACGCGGACCTGGTGATCGCCGTGCCGGACTCTGGCAACGCCGCCGCCCGCGGCCTCGCCCGGGCCTCGGGCCTGCCCCAGGACGACGGCTTTATCAAGAACCGCTACGTCGCGCGGACGTTCATCCAGCCCGGCCAGGAGCTCCGCCGCCACGGACTGCGCCTGAAGTTCAACCCGCTGCCGGAGGTGGTCGGCGGAAAGCGCCTGATCGTCGTCGACGACTCGATCGTGCGCGGCAACACCACCCGCCAGATCGTCAAGTTGCTCCGCGAGGCGGGCGCCGCCGAGATCCACCTGCGGATCTCCGCGCCACCGATCAAGCATCCCTGCCACTACGGGATCGACATGTCCACGCGCGAGGAGATGATCGCCCACGGCCGCACCGAGGAGGAGGTGGCGGCCGAGCTCGGCGCCGACTCGATCCACTACCTCACGCTCGAGGGCGTCTACGACGCGATCGGCAGCTCGCGCGACACGCACTGCGACGCCTGCTTCACCGGTGACTATCCGCTCGAGGGCACCGAGGCGGCCAAGGGCAAGTTCGCCTTCGAGCTGCCGCTCGTCCGTACCTAGGCGTTCTTGGGGCCGGCCCTACGGGCCGTCGTCCGTGGGGCCGTTGCGGTGGGCATCCATGCCCACCGCCCGCAGCCTGACCCTCTAGCGCAGTCCGCGCGGGAAGTTAATCGACGCCCGCGGATCGTGCCCGACCGAGTTCTTGCGCCACGCGCCGGGGGTGTCTCCGTACGGGTTCATGTACGGATGGTGGTTGATTCCGCTGCCGCGCCGCGTGTACGTGCTGTAGATGAAGACGAACAGCGAGACGACGATGAAAACGCCAAAGATGAGTGCTCCGCCGGCGAGATGCATTTGCTTCTCCGATCGAGGGTTTGGAGGGCGGGAACACAAGATGCACCCGGCGGGGCGTGGCGTATGTGACGTCCGGCACGCAGTCTTTGTGACATGACGCACACGGGTCCGCGAGTGTCGCCGGGGGCGCCGGTACATTCGGGCGCCCCGATGGATCCCCGCGAAGCGCTCCGGCACCACTTCGGCTTCGACGACTTCCGCCCCGGCCAGGCCGAGGCGGTGAGCGCTGCGCTCGCCGGCCGCGATGCTCTCGTGGTGATGCCGACGGGCTCGGGCAAGTCGCTCTGCTACCAGCTTCCGGCGCTGATGCGCGGCGATCTCACCCTGGTCGTCTCACCGCTCGTGTCGTTGATGCAGGACCAGGTCCGCGCCCTCGAGGCCGTCGCACCCGGCCGGGTCGGGCTGGTCAACGCCCAGCGAGCGGGCGCGGCCAACGCCGAGACCGTGGCGCGGGCGGTCGCCGGCGAGGTGCGGTTGCTCTACGTCGCGCCCGAGCGCTTCGGCTCGCCGCGCTTTGCCGAGGCGATCGCCCGGGCTCGGATCGGACTGTTCGTGGTCGACGAGGCGCACTGCGTCTCGCAGTGGGGGCACGACTTCCGCCCGGACTACTTCTCGCTCGCCGACGCGGCGCGCCGGCTCCGCGCGCGCGCCACGCTCGCGCTGACCGCCACGGCCACGCCGGCGGTCGCCGACGACATCGTACGCCGCCTGGACCTGCGCGACCCGGTGCACGTCACCACGGGGTTCGACCGCCCCAACCTGAGCTTCGCGGTCGCCCGGTGCGGCACCCTCGTCGACAAGCGCCGCCGACTCGCCGCGGCGCTTCGGGAACCCGATGCGCTGCCCGCGATCGTCTACGCCGGGACCCGCGACGCCACCGAGCAGGTGGCTGGGTTCCTGGGGCGGGCGCTCGGCGAGGAGGTGCTGAGCTACCACGCCGGTCTCGATCGCGGCCTCCGCGCCCGCACCCAGGAGCGCTTCATGGCCGGCGAGGCGCGGGTGATCGTGGCCACCAACGCGTTCGGGATGGGCATCGACAAGGCCGATGTGCGCACGGTCTGCCACGCCACTGTCCCGGGCTCACTCGAGGCCTACTACCAGGAGGCGGGTCGCGCCGGCCGCGACGGCCTGCCGGCGCGGGCCGTCCTGTTCGCCGAGCAGCGCGACAAGGGCCTGCACGTGTTCTTCATCCAGCGCTCGCGGCTCGACGCCGGAGCGTTCGACCGGGTCGCGGAACGGCTCCGCTGGGCCGGGCTCGACGGGCGGTACGACATCGCGCTCGGCGAGCTCGCGCCGGCGGTCTGGCCGCGCGCCGACGAGGAGGCGGTGCGCGCGATCATCGGCCACCTCGCGCGCGCCGGACTGCTCGCCCCACAGCCCTCGGCGCCCGATCGCGCCGCCGGACGGCTGGTCGGCGACTGGAGCCCGCGCACGCTCGCGCTGTGCGTCGGCTCGGCGCGCGAGGCCGAACGGGCGCGGTGGGCGCAGTACCGATCGGTCTGGGGCTACGTGGAAGGATCGGGTTGCCGGCGGGCGGCGCTGCTCGAGCACTTCGGCGATCGCTCGCGCGGGTCGCCGGCCGTGGACTGCTGCGACGTCTGCGTTCCGCCGGCGGAGTCGGCTGAACCGAACGCGCTGCTCGGGCCGGCCGTGGCGCCTGGGTCGACCCCGCCGCACGCCGCCGGCACCCTCGACGCCGCCATCCTCGCCGTGGTCGGCACTGCCTCGCCACCGGTCGGCCGTACCCGGGCCGTCGAGATTCTGCGCGGCGGCCGCTCGAAGGTGGTCGCCCAGTACGCCTACGATCGCCTCGCCGGCTACGGCGCCTTCGCCCACCTACGCGCCGCCGAAGTCCTTGCACGGGTCGATCAGCTGCTCGAGTCCGGCGTCCTGCGTTCCTCCGGCGGGCGCTTCCCGAAACTGCATCCGGTATGAACGTCGCGGTTCTTGCCTCCGGGGAAGGCACGAACCTCCAGGCACTGCTCGACCAGGTGCATGGCCGGGATGGGGTGGCGATCGTGGCCGTGGCCTCCGACAAGCCCCGGGCCAGGGCGCTCGAGCGCGCCCGGCGGGCGGCCGTTCCGGCCGCGGTGTTCGAGTCGGGCGGGGGCGGGCGCGCGGCACGCGATCGGGCGATGGCGGACTGGCTGGCGGAGCACGGGGCCGAGCTCGTAGTGCTGGCCGGGTACATGCAGCTCCTCGATCCTGAGTTCCTGCGCCGGTTCCCGAGCCGCGTGATCAACGTCCACCCCGCGCTGCTCCCGGCGTTCCCGGGGCTGCAGGCGGTCGAGCAGGCGCTCGCCTACGGGGTCAAGGTGTTCGGCGTGACCGTGCATTTCGTCGACGAGGGCGTGGACTCCGGGCCCGTGATCCTCCAGCGGGCACTCGAGCTGCCCGACGCCCGCGAGCCGGCCCACGTCCTCGGCCGGCTACACGCGATCGAGCACGAGCTGCTGCCCGAGGCGGTGCGACTGATCGCGCGTGGCGCGGTGAGGTTCGACCCGGCCAATCCCCGCCGTGTCGTCGTCGACCGGTAGAGTCGATCTCATGGAGCAGGGCACCCAGTCCGTGCCTCGATTTGCGCCCGTCGCGCCCGGAGAGGTGCGGGTCGGGAGAGCGCTCGTGTCGGTGTCGGACAAGACCGGTGTCGTCGAGTTCGCCCGGGGGCTGGCCGACCTCGGGGTGGAGATCGTCTCCACCGGCGGCACCGCCCGCGAGCTCGAGGCCGATGGCATCCCCGTGCGCCAGGTGTCCGATCTCACCGGGTTTCCGGAGATCATGGACGGCCGGGTCAAGACCCTTCACCCCAAGTTGTACGCCGGCGTTCTCGCGGTCCGCGACGACAGGCGCCACATGCGCTCGGCCGAGGAGCTCGACGTCGAGTTCATCGATCTGGTGTGCGTGAACCTCTACCCGTTCGAGCGCAAGGCCTCGGCGCGGGGGGTGGGCGACGGGGAGGTGATCGAGAACATCGACATCGGCGGCCCCACAATGATCCGCGCCGCCGCCAAGAATGCAGCCTTCGTGGCGCCGGTGGTGACTCCCGAGAGCTACGACGCCGTGCTGGCGGAGCTGCGCGAATCCGATCGTCGGCTCTCGCTCCAGACACGCGAGAACCTGGCCGCCGAGGCCTTCGCCTATACGGCCCGCTACGACACCGCGATCGCGCGCTGGTTCCAGGAGAAGCGCGAGGACTTCCCGCCGCTGATGGTCCGGGCGTTCGAGAAGGTGCTCGAGCTGCCCTATGGGGAGAACCCGCATCAGCGCGCCGCCTATTACGCGCAGGTGGGCGCGCGCACGCACGTGATGTCGATGGTCGCCCAGCTCGGGGGCAAGGAGCTGTCGTTCAACAACCTGCTCGACCTCGACGCTGCGCGCCTGTGCATGAGCGAGTTTCACATTCCCGCCTGCGTGATCGTCAAGCACAACAACCCGTGTGGCGTGGCCGTGGGCAAGACGGCGTTCGAGGCTTACCAGCGCGCCTTCGCTTGCGATCCGCTGTCGGCCTACGGCGGCATCATCTGCCTCAACCGCCGGATCGACCGTCCGCTCGCCGAAGCGCTGCTCGGACAGTTCATCGAAGTCCTGTTCGCGCGCGGCTACGACGACGACGCGCTCGAGGTGCTGTCCGCCAAGCCCAACATGCGGATCCTCGACGATCGCGAGCGACGCATGCCCAACATGATCGACCCCAACCTGCGCCAGGTGGTGGGCGGAATGCTGGTCCAGGATCGTGACTTCGACCTGGAGGAACGGGGCGAGATGCAGGTGGTGACCGAGCGCCGGCCGACCGAGGCGCAGTGGAGCGAGCTGATGTTCGCGTGGAAGGTCTCCAAGCACGTGCGCAGCAACGCGATCGTGATTAGCAAGGACCTGGCCACCGTCGGCATCGGGGCCGGCCAGATGAGCCGCGTGGACTCCGTCCGCCTGGCCATTGAGAAGGCGCGCAGCGATCTGAAAGGCGCGGTGATGGCCTCGGACGCCTACTTCCCGTTCGCCGACGGGCCCCAGCTGGCGATCGCCGACGGCATCGAGGCGATCATCCAGCCGGGCGGCTCGGTGCGCGATCCCGACGTCGTCGCCGCAGTCGATGGCGCCGGCGCCGCCATGGTCTTCACCTCCCGTCGCCACTTCCGGCATTGAGCGGCCGCGAGGCCTACGACGGTGTGCTGCGCCTGGGCGGCGATCCCGCGTCTCCGTTCGAGGAACCGTTCGCGTTCAGCCGCGTGGTCCGGACCGGACAGCTTGTGCTGGTCGGCGGTACGACATCGATCGAGCCCAGCGGCGCGGTCGTGGGCGAGACACCGTACGAGCAGGCGGTGGCGATCCTGCGCAAGATCGGCCACGAGCTCTCCCGCGCCGGCGCCTCACTGCACCATGTCATCCAGACGCGCGTGTACACCACCGACATCAGCCGCGCCGAGGAGCTCGGCCGTGCCCATCACGAGACGTTCTCCTCCGCGCCGCCGGTGATGACCATGGTCGAGGTCAGCGCCCTGATCGACCCGCGGATGATGGTCGAGATCGAGGCCCTAGCGCTCGCGCCCCAACCCGGCCGCGTCGCCTGATCTCCTAAGTCAACGCCGCGCGCTCGGCCTCGGTCAGCTCCCGCTTGCCCCGCGTGCGCGGATCCCACGCAACGAGCACGGTCCTCCCGGACGCTGCGAGCTCGCCGTCGGGCAGCCTGATCTCGTGCTCCAGCTCGAGGCTCGACCGGCCCACGCGCGCCACCCGGACCACGATCTCCACCTGTCCGTGGTCTTTGCGCACCTCGCGGTGATAGTCGAGATCCACGTGGGCGAGCACGAACCCGCCGTGCGCATGGTCGCCGCTGACTCGCCGCGCCAGCTCCATCATCAGTGCCCCGCGACCCTCCTCCAGGAGCTCGTGGTACACCGACTGGTTCAGGTGGCCGAGCATGTCCATGTCCCGCCACCGCAACTGCACCAGCACGTTGTGTTCAAGTCCGGCCGCCACGAGGTCCGGGAGTCTAAGGGCCGCCGGCGGCCCCATCGGCCGACGGGTGCGCGATGATGGGGCACGCGCCGCCGTAGCTCAGCTGGCAGAGCAGCGGACTTTTAATCCGAAGGTCGTGGGTTCGATCCCCACCGGCGGCATCGGGAGGCCGCTGGTAATGGACTTTTTTTTTTTTTTAAAAAAAAAAAAAAAAAAAAAAAAAAAAAAAAAAAAAATTTTTTTTTTTTTTTTTTTTTTTTTTTTCGGCAGAAGAAGCTGGGGCCGGCGGGACTGAGCGCGGCCGGCCGCGGGCCGGCTACTACACCAAGCGGACCGCCGAGGCGTGGCTCCGCGACGTCCTAGACCAGGCGCGTCGCGGGACGCAGCCGGGGATGGTGCGGACATGGGCGACATTCGCCGACGGGGCGGGCGAGTGGCTGCGGTTCGATGAAGAAGATCGGGAGCGCAAACCGTCGACCCTGGTCGACTACCGCTCGGCGTTGAAGGCGCACCTGATGCCCGCCTTCGGCGAGCGCCCGCTCGAGTCGGTCACGCCGGAGAAGATCGAGCCCTGGCGCCGGTCGTTTACCGGGTTGTCCGGACCGGAGCAAGAACAAGCTGCTGATCCAGATGCACGGCATCTTCCGCCGAGCGCAGATCGTCTGGGGGCTACAGGTCAACCCCCTCGCCCGCGTCGAGAAGCACCCGATGAGGCCAAGCGGCGACATCCAGGTGTTTCGCTCGAGGAGGTCTGGGCGCTCGTTCGCGCCGCTGCCTTCGAGCAGGACGGGGCCCTCTTCCTCGCCGCCGCGTTCACCGGGCTGCGGATGGGCGAGCTACTGGCGCTCCGTGGGCGCGACGTCGACTTCGTCGGTTCCACGATCCGGGTCCGCGCGAGCTACGCGCGCGGGCAGCCGACGACGCCGGAGTCCGGCACGGTCCTGATGCGCTTCGTGCGGCGTACCTCAGGGTTGGGATCTCTGTCGGAGACGAGCGAGCGCGCGGGTCGCGAGGTTGCGAACGCGGATCGTTCGGGAGGCTGCTGTAGTCCGTCCAACATCACCGGACTGCACGTCGACTCGGATGCGGGACGCGTCTTTGCCCGGCGACTACCAGAGTGTTTGATAACAGATCTTGGCTCCGGCCTTCAGCTGTACCGCGATGGTCGGCGAAGGCGCGATCTTGAATTGCGCGAGGTCGGTCTGCTTCGATGGGTCGACCTTGGAGAATGACGTTCTGAGAGGAGTTCGCGCACAGGGGCCCGACGCACGCCTCGGCGCTCGCCTTGGGGATGTAGTCACCATTGCCGGGACCCAAGCCACACGGACTTAACAATTCCCCTTTGCCTTGACGCTGGCGACCCCGAACAGGTCGGCCTTTGCCTGTGCGAAGAGACCGACGCTGTCCGCGTCAAGCCCTGCATCCAGCTCGGTCGTCAATTCCACGCCAGCGCCGAACCCGGCCTCGCCGCAGAGCGAGAATCCCTTGCTTGTGAATGCCACTTTCACCCCAGCCCCGATGCCGTCATACACGCTCGCGCCGAACGAGATCAAGCCGGTGGGATCGGACTGGCCGATCGGGTCGTTGGCGGCGTAGGCGTAGAGGTTGATACTTTGGCCGCCGAACAGGGTGGGGTCGCGGGACATGAACCGGCCGGCGGCCGGGTCATATTCGCGTAGACCGAAACGCACGAGGCCGGTGGCGGGATCGGCGATTCCCCCGGCGAAACCGACCGGTAGATCGAAGCCTGGGTTGGTGTCATTTTCGATGTTGCCGAAGCTATCGAACGTAAGGAGGCGTACGGGAGTGCCGGAGGCATCGGTAATCACCCGAGGACTGCCGGTCGGATCCGTGGCCACGTAGTAGCGGGTTCCTCCGCGATCGAGCGCGACGAGGTGGCCAGCGGGATCGTAGGTGTATGTGGTGAGCGCGCCCTGCTCGTTTCGCGATGCAGTCACCTGAAGGGCGTTGCCGGGGTTAGCGTAAAGGTATTGAGACGTCCCGCCCGCATCGGTGCGGCTAACGAGTCGCCTGAGGCCGTCATAGCCGTAGGTGATCGTCTGTCCGCTTACCGTCGCTGATAGCAGGGTCCCGTCGGTCGCGTAGGAGTAGTGGTCCGCGCCGCGCTGAGTGACCGAGCCATCGGCATCGAGGGCGTAGCCGATCGTGCCGCGCTGGATAAGGCCGTCCCGAGCATCGTAGGTCGCCAGTTCGGGTTGCGCGGTTCCTAGCTGGCGGCTGGTCCGGTTGAGGTTCGCGTCATAGGTGTAGGTTTCGGTCGCGGAGCCACCGCTGGCAACCTTCGTCAACTGCCCGTCGGTGTCATAGCTGTAATCGTGCTGGCTGGACGACCCCGCAGCTGTCTCGATCCGCTGGATGGTGCGGCCGACGTTATCGTAGGCCTGGTGGTCGGAGTACACGGTGGTCCCGCCGATGGTCATGGTGAGTCCGCTGCGCCGGCCGAGGGAGTCGTAGGCGAGCGTCTGGGTCATCGTTCCGTCTGACACCTTCGTCGCCTGGGCGAACGGTCCATCGCGCTGGAAGCTGAAGTTGCCGTAGCCGGTGAGATTTCCGTCAGCGTTGTGCGAGACGGCGATCGTGGGACCACCGGTGATGGTGATACCCGTTACGAAGCCGCCTTGGTAGCTGTAGGCGACGGCGCCTTGCGACGGGCCCGTGGAGGTCTGACCGGTGAGCAGCGGGCCGTCGTAGGCGTAGGTCAGGTCCTCGGTGCTGCCGCCGGTGGGAGCGCGGCTTAGCGACTGCACCCGGTCGGTCGAGTCGGCATAGGACACGACCGTCGAGACCTCAGGCGACGTCGAGCCGGTCGGCCGGCCTGCGGAGTCAAAACTGAAGGCTTCGCTGCGTCCGCTTGGTAGCGTCACCCCGGTGCGCTGGCGGTCTGTGCTGTAGGTGCTTGCCACAGGCGACGCGGAGCCGACCATGGCGGGTGGGGTGTAGGTCGAGGGGAAGTCCAAGGGCGTGTAGGTGAAGCCGTTCACGGCGCCGGAGGGCGCGATGATCTGGGTCGCGTTTCCGTTGGCATCGTAGGCGTATTGGTAGATCCGTCCCGCTGCTGACGTGACCTGCGTCGGGCGGTCCGCGTCGTCATAGGCGTAAGAGACGCGCCCGCCGGCGGCGTCGGTGCTCGACACCAGACGGTTCCTGTCGTCATAGGCGTAGTCAGCGCTCTGGTCTCCCTGAGCGACATGGATCAGGCGCCCCGCACCGTCATAGCCGTAGGTCACCGGCGCGACCCCCGCGCCGGGGTCGCTTTGAACGACGCGCCCCTGCTGGTCAAGCGTGAAAACGGTGAGCTGACCAGCCGGAGTGGTCTGAGTCAGAGTGTGCTTGGCGGCGTCGTAGGCGCGTGTCCAGGAATGTCCGTCGACCGTCCGCGTGTCGGTGAGGGAGGTGAGGCTGAGAGGATCATTGGGATCAGCGAGCGCGACCTGGCGGCTGCCCGTGGTAGTACTGGTCACCCCTCCCGGTGTGCTCTGAACCATGCTGGTCAGGATCGGGGCCTGCATCCCGAAGCGCGGGTCGGGGCCCTGCACCGACTTGATCACGGTGCCGTCCGGCTGGGTCAGAGTACTCGTTCCGTCGGTGCCGATCACCTCGTCCGCGCGCGCCCCGGTTGGCGATGTCACGACGCGCTCCGCCCCGCCTGTCGGCAACTGGTGAAACTCGTACGTCGTCACGCGGCCCTGCGCGCTGGTCTGCGTGACCGTCGCGCCGTCGGCGGTCTCCGTCCGCGCCAGGGTCGTCGATCCGCCAGCCGGATCGGCGTCCTTGGTCAGCCGGCCGAGTGCGTCATAGCTGAAGCTGTGCACGTTACCCCGAGGATCGGTCAGCGTAGTGAGCAACCCGTCGGCATCTGAGGTGAGCTTCGTCGCATCTCCCGCCGGGTCGGTCACCGAGCTCAGATAGCCGTTCCCGTCGACGGTCAAAGCTGTCCTCTGGCCTCCCGGCGCAACGATCGCCGTGGGCGTCCCCGAGGCGTCTCGCTCGATCCGGGTCACGTTCCCGCCAACATCGGTGATCTGAGCCAGGCGGCCGGCGGAGTCATATCCGAAACTGAACAGCACGGCCCCGGTCAGCGCGTCGAGCGTACGCAGGTGCCTGCCGTTGGCGTCGAACTGGTAGAGCTGCGCGCCGTCCGCCGACGCGATAGCGATGTCGCCAGCACTAAACCCCGGCAGAGCCGACGCCACCCGCCGGACCGTGTCGTTGCCGCTGTCGGCGATGTAGAGCGACCCGTCCGGAGCAACTGCAACACCCTGCGGACCAAGCAGCCGCCCAGCGGTCGCGGGCCCGCCGTCACCGCCCGAACCACCAGTTAAATCCCCGCCCGCCACGGTAGTGATGATGCCATCTACACCCACCTTGCGGACGCTGTCACCGCTAGTGATATAGAGCGTCCCGAGCGGAGTAACCGCCACGCCCATGGGCCCGTACAACACCGCCTGGGCCGCCGGGCCGCCGTCACCGTTGAACTTTGATGCTTCACTTCCCCCCGCCACCGAGCTGATGACGCCGTCCAGACCCACCCGCCGGATGCGACCGTTAAAGTGGTCGGCAATGTAAAGCGACCCATCGGGCGCGACAGCCAGCCCGATTGGGAAGTTCAACTGCGCCTGGGGCGCGGACGCCATCACCGCCAAAGCCGGCGGCGCCCGTTCCAGCCACAGTGGTGATGACGCCATCGACCCCCACCCGCCGGACGGTTTGGTTGCCGTCATCGGCGATGTAGAGCGTCCCATCAGGGGCGAAGGTAGACCTGAGGGGTAGGTAAGCTGCGCCTGGCTTGCCGGGCCGCCGTCGCCACTAAGGCCCTGCGAGCCGCTGCCGGCCACTGTGGTGATGACCCCGTCGCTACCCACCCGCCGGACGCGGTGGTTGAACATGTCGCCGATGTAGAGGGAGCCGTCGGGCGCTACGGCCACGCTGGATGGGCCGCTCAGTTGCGCCTGGGTCACCGGGCCGCCGTCACCACTGAAACCGCCCGTGCCAGCGATGCCAGCCACCGTGGTGATGACGCCGTCGACTCCTACCCTCCGGACGACCTCGTTATCAGAGTCCGCGATGTATTCCGACCCGTCCGGAGAAAACGCAATGCCCGTCGGGTTATTCAGCTGCGCTTGGGTTGCCGGGCCGCCGTCACCACCAAAGCCGGGGAAGTGGCCGACCGGCGTGCTGATGGTGAGCGGCGAAACGTCATTGGCGCTGCGGCGGCTGCCGTCGCCCAGGTACAGGATACGAGCTACCGGGTCATAGGCGTTGTGATCGCTGAGGGTCCAACCGCCGAGGCCGGCCTGCGCGCGCGCATCCCACGCCCCGACCGAGGTCGAATACGTCTTGGTGAATGTCACCTGGCTTCTCCCGGCAGAAACCCCGAGGCCGAAGGTCGCACCCCCGCTGGGATAGGCGAAGTGCGGCGTGCGCCCATAGACTCCGTTGTAGACGTAGCCGATCTTGATCGTGGCAATATGCGCGCCTTGGAGCTGGCGTCCGTAGGCGTCGAGGCCGTCCCAGGTGAATGGGGCTGAGAGGTTCGTGGTCGCCGGAAATGTCTGGAGGAAATCACGACCGGCGACGGTAACGTCTAGGTCGATGCGGACGAGGCTCGCCGGGATGTTCTGACCGCTCAACGGGATCTGGAGGGTGCTATCGACGTGCCAGCCGGGAACGCGATCGGATTGGTACTGGAGCTGAAACGGTGTACCGACGACGCCCAGAGCCTCGCCGAGCGTCTGGTTCTCGCACCCGATGATCGAGCCACCATGGTTACAGTCATTCGGGACATGCGTGGGCGGCGGCAAAGGCTCTTGCGGTAGTCGAGCGTCATCGGGCGGGTAGTAGGCCGAGTTCGCATCCCAGCTTGAGAAGTGGGTGATCGGCACGCGCCACAGGCTCTGGCCGACCTATAGGTGCTGGCGAGCTGTTGGCGTTCGGCGTCGGTGATTCCGGCGGCGGCGAGCGCGTCGGCGCTGGCGGGGGTGCCGCTGCCGTCGATGTCGAGGTCGGCCATGTGGTTGGTGACGCTCAGGATCTTTACGACGACGCCATTGTCGGATGGCACCCAGGCACCGCGAGCGGGGTCGTAGTACCCGGCGGGGACGACGGTGCCGGCCGGGAACTTCAGGAAATCCTCGACGTAGAAGCTGACCGGTTTGTTGAAGCTGACGCTACTCGCGCCGCTGGTGGCCTCCTCATCGAGGCTGAGGTCCACGGCGTAGGTGTAGCCGCTGGTCGGGGGTAGGTCGGCGGGCATCGCCGCCGGACCACTCGGCCCGACCGTGTACTCGGTGGCGCGGACGTGCGCCTGGGTGAGCGGTCGGGTGCTGCCGTCGGGCATGACCAGCGATCCCTGAGTGCCCGGAGCGAACATCAGCGTCGCCTGGCGCGTACCCGATGCATCGGTGACGCTCGTGCCCCGTGCGACCTCTGTGGTGGTCGCGTCGCCGCTGAGGTCGACCGGGGTGACCTGGCTGTCGAGCGCGATCATCACGACGTCGGGGACGATCGCGTAGTCCTGCCCGGGAACCTGGATCGGCGCTCGACCGGCAGCAGGCCAGCCTCGGCCAGCCGGACCCGCAGCAGCCCGCCGCCGTTGACCGCCATGTCGTAGCCGCCGTCGGCACGACTGGTGGTCTGACCGAACTCCGGATGGTCAACGATCGTCACCGTGACCCCGGCCAACGGCGCGCCCGAGCGGTCCAGGACCTTGCCTCTGAGCACCGCCGCACGTGTTGGCTGGATCGTGCCCGGAGCGACGCCCTGCTGGGGGGGGTTGGACCCGCTGTAGAGGAACGAGGTGGCGTCGGCCATCGACGTTGTCGAGCCCTGCGCGAGCGGCGGTGGGTTCAGGTCTCCACCGCTGCCGGTCACGCCGAGGCTGGCGGTGCCGGTCTTGCCGCTATCGGTCGCGGTGACGGTGTGCGCGCCTGCCACGGTGGCCGTGCACGACGCGCCGGTGCACGAGCCGTCCGGGGCGATCGAGAAGCTCGTCGCGGCGGTCACGTCGCCGAGGTCGTTGCCCGACGCGTCGGCTCCGTGGGCGGTGTAGGCCTGGCTGGCGCCCGCGCTGATCGTCGCGCTGGCCGGCGAGAGGACCAGATGATCCAGCGACCCTGGCGTCACGGTCAGGCTCGCGGTGGCCGTCTTGGCGCCGTCGGTCGCGGTGACGGTGTGCGCGCCTGCCATGGTGGCCGTGCACGACGCGAACGGGCACGAGCCGTCGGGGGTGATCGAGAAGGTCGTCGTGCCCGTCACGTCGCCGAGGTCGTTGCCGATGAATCAACCCCACGGACCGTGTAGGGCTGGCTGGCGCCGGTGGCGATCGTCGCGCTCGCCGGCGAGAGGACGAGATGATCAAGCGACCCGGCGTCACGGTCAGGCTCGCGGTGGCCGTCTTGGCGCCGTCGGTCGCGGTGACGGTGTGCGCGCCTGCCACGGTGGCCGTGCACGACGCGCCGGTGCACGACCCGTCCGGTGCGATCGAGAAGCTCGTCGCGGCGGTCACGTCGCCGAGGTCGTTGCCCGACGCGTCGGCTCCGTGGGCGGTGTAGGCCTGGCTGGCGCCCGCGCTGATCGTCGCGCTGGCCGGCGAGAGGACCAGATGATCCAGCGGCGCCGGCGTCACGGTCAGGCTCGCGGTGGCCGTCTTAGCGCCGTCGGTCGCGGTGACGGTGTGCGCGCCTGCCATGGTGGCCGTGCACGACGCGCCGGTGCACGACCCGTCCGGGGCGATCGAGAAGGTCGTCGTGCCCGTCACGTCGCCGAGGTCGTTGCCGGATGAATCAACCCCACGGACCGTGTAGGGCTGGCTGGCGCCGGTGGCGATCGTCGCGCTCGCCGGCGAGAGGACGAGATGATCAAGCGACCCGGCGTCACCGTCAGGCTCGCCGTGGCCGTCTTGGCCCCATCGGTCGCGGTGACGGTGTGCGCGCCTGCCACGCTGGCCGTGCACGACGCGCCGGTGCACGACCCGTCCGGGGCGATCGAGAAGCGCGTCGCCCCGGTCACGTCACCGAGGTCGTTACCCGCGGCGTCCGCTCCGTGGGCGCTGTAGCCCTGGCTGGCGCCCGCGCTGATCGTCGCGCTCGCTGGCGAGAGGACGAGATGATCAAGCGGCGCCGGCGTCACCGTAACATGCCGCGGCGTACGCGGAGATCGGGCCGGCTCGGTAGCTTCGGCCCGTCGCCAGGTCCTCGGCAACTCGGTCAGCGTCGTCTGCGCACTGGTCTGCGAATGAGGCTTGCCGGCAATGCAGCAGCGGTCGCGGCAGGATCGGCGGCCCCCGCGAGGACCGAGGAGGCGATCCAGACAGGTCCCCTGGCTGATCTTGACCGCCGGCACCGAGACGGCGTTCCACGCGCCAGGGACCGGCTTCGAGAACCTTCCTTGCGCAAGCAGCTGGCCCGGACGACCGCCGCGTCGCTGTAGAGGCCAACCACGGCCGCGTCGCCGATGAGCCGGATCAACGTAGACGCTTACCTTTTTAAGCGTGCCGCTGCGCACGGCGCGAGTCCGAAACGAGATCCGCAACCCCGGCCGGCCGCTGACGGCCTGCCCCTCGATATGCGAATCGCCAAACAGCAACGGCGTCACCGTAAACATGCTGGTGGCGTACGCGGAGATCGGGCCGGCTCGGTTTCTTCGGCCCGTCGCCCGGGTCCTCGGCAGCTCGGTCAGCGTCGTCTGCGCACTCGTCTGCGATCGAGGTCTGCCGGCAATGCAGCAGCGGTCGCGGAACCGGATCGGGCGGCCCCCGCGAGGACCGAGGAGCGCGATCCAGTCCCTACCCTGGCTGATCTTGACCGCCGGCACCGAGACGGCGTTCCACGCGCCAGGGACCGGCTTCGAGACCTTCCTCGCAAGCAGGCTGGCCCGGACGACCGCCCGCGTCGCTGTAGGAGGCCAACCACGGCCCGCGTCGCCGATGAGCGGGAATCAACGTAGTCGCTTACCTTGTCAAGCGTGCCGCTGCGCACGGCGCGAGTCCGAACGAATCCGCGACCCCGGCCGGCCGCTGATCAGCCTGCCCCTCGATGTGCGAATCGCCAAACAGCAACGGCGCCACAGTCAGCGAAAGTGCGAGCGCAGCAACGCTCAGCAGACCCCAGACCCACGCCCAACAGAGCCGCCCGGTAAGAGACACGCGCCGCGGCACGCCGCATCAGTCGATCGATCATCACGCCCCGACAGACCTGGATCATTGAGTCGACATCGCCACGCTGAGCCCTGACCCAGCTGATGCGTTGACTTAAGGTTCGGTGCGCCCTGTCAATCGCTTGGCGCGAATCTCTAGCGTCCAAGCACTAGGTCGACCTTCATGCCCGCGGGCCGGACGCGCGGACGGCGTCTCGAAGGGCACGTGGCCATTCTGCTGCCGCTTGCTCACCTTCCCGAGCTTGGGATTGGCCCTGGAGGAGCGCGGCGGCTCTCGCCGCAACCCGTTACCGATCGGGACATGGCAGGCGAGCCCTGCCGTTGCCACGGTCGCTATCGCGTTTCCGCTTGTGACAGACTCATTGGCATCCGGCGCCTCGGTCACCGGTCTAGGACGAGGTCGACTGCCGTGCCGCCGCTTGATGGTGCCCGCCTCAGGCTCTCGAGAGCGCTTGTCCCTTGCGCTTGTGGGCGCGGTGTTTCTTGGTGAGCTTCCCGAGCCGGCAGTGCGCTTTCTTGAGCGCGATCTTCACCGCAGCAAGGTTCTTGCCGATCAGATTGGGACGTGGCAGGCCACCCGCCCCCATGGCCGTGGTTGCCGCCGCTATTCCGCCCGTGTCGCTGCCGGTCTTCCCGCCTGTCTTACCAGAATTCGAACCGCTTGGCCTCGGTGCCGGATTGACGTTGGCGGGGGCCCGGATATGGACGCGGCGCGGGAGATGATCTCAGTGGAGCTATAGGACGGGCAGCCGCCACCCGGCGTGAAGCTGTACCCCAGATGTTCCTTGCGTACGCGAACGGAGCCGGCTCCCGTCAGGGAGCACTCAGGCCGTGATTGGAGCGGCAAATCGTTGGGGTTCGCGGCCTCCCCGTTAGGAAACCCGGTGCTGTCATCCGGCGCCCGGTAGCCGCAGAAGGGAGTGGGCGCGGGGGTGGATTGCCGCTGGTGCCTTGGCCCGCGTGGGAACCACAGCGATGTGCTGTAGTCGTAGACCTCGTTGCGGTTCGCTGGACGATCTGCATCGGAGGCCGACCCGTCGGCGCCATGGGGCGCTTGCACGAAGGCGAAGGCGTCGCCGCCAGGAGGACAAGGCGGCGTCTTCAAGGTGCCGATGCCGAAGCACGGGTATGAGTCTCCCTGCCCGATCAGAGTTGGGTAGTCGAACCATTCGTGGTTGTTATTGCCACCGAGGTCGAAGTAATAGACGGCATCGGTCCCTGTCTCCGCGACGCGCGAGTTACCCAGCCACGTCGCGTGCGAGGCCTCGTCTTCTAAGAGCGCCTGGCTCGGATCGAACACGTTGGATCAGTGTTCTGATCGGCATAGGACGCCTCCGGCGCCGGTTGTCGCACCCGCGCAGTTCTAGGGTAGGACCCGTTTGTGATCGTCGCGAATGAGTACACGATTTGCTGCCGTCACGCGTCATCGCTGGACTGATCGGCCCCCACCGGGGGCATCGTTGGAATGAGGCGAGCACCGTCCCGTCCTGGGTCATGCGGACGGCTTCGCCGAGGGACCCTCTCCAAGCTGGGCCAGGATCGTCCCGTCGTCAGCCTGGGTCGGAAATCCGTAGGGGATTGGAAGGTGATCCGTCCAACGTCACCTCGTACTCCCCCGAGCCGTCGGGATTGGCCAGCCGACATGTTGTTGTTCTGGATGTAGACGATGCTGCTCGCCTGGGCCGCGGTAGTCCAGGCAACCCCAGCAGCGCGAATATGGTAGTGCGAGCACAGCAGTGCGTCCGACGTGCGACTTGCTCGCCAACATAGATTCCGCACGACTGCCCCCTTCAGAGCTATTCATCAGATAAATCACCTCTGTCTGACCGTAGCTCGCCGTGGGGTTGCTTCGCGCCGGGTAAATCCCTAGGTTTTGGGGGTGGAAAGCCGCGTGGCTCTGAAGCGACGCCGTCGTGCCGTTGGGCAGAGAGCGCGAGTGCGCCGTGATCGAAGGGCTGATGGTCGGCGCGCGCGACGGGGTAGCGGTGCGCTGGTGGTGCGCGGAGAGCCGGGTGGGCAAGAGGGTGCTGCTGGAGCATACGACCGATAGGCGCGGGACATGACGGTGCTGTCGGTTTGCGGGGTGGAGTCCAGAGTCTGAGCTTCCTTTTTGGGCTGGATAACCTGCTGCGCCCGGCGCTGGAGGTCCTCGACACCATCCCCGCAGCTCAGGCTGCGGCGCTCGCGGGCGCGCTGGCCCTGGGTCCACCGGGGCCGAGCGAACGTTGCACCACTTACGCCGCGACCTTGTCGCTGCTCGCGGGCGCCGCAGAGGCAGGGGCCTTAGCTGGTGGTGGTCGATGACGCGCACTGGTTGGACGCCTCCTCGGTCGGAAGCGCTCGTGTTCACGGCCCGCCGGTTGGGCACAGAGGGCATTGCGATGCATGTTCGCGGTGCGTAGCGGCGCGCCCACGGCGCTCGACGGGGCCGGACTGCCCGAGCTCTCACTTGGTGGGCTCGAGCCCGCAGGCCGCCCGGATGCTGCTCGAGCGCGCCACCGGCACCCCGGTACCCGATGAGGTGGCCGAGCACCTGCACGCGAGCACGGCGGGTAACCCGTTGGCGCTGGTCGAGCTCACGGGCCTGCTCAGTCCCGACCAACTGGCCGGGCGCCAGCCGCTCCAGGATCCGCTCCCGGCCGCCGAGGCGATCCAGCAGCGTTTCATGGGTCGCAGCGCAAAGTTGCCTGCTGTCACGCGAGCTGCGCTCGTGGTGTGCGCGGCCAGCGATTCCGGAGACTGTCGCGGAGATCGACGCTGCGCTCGGGCTGATGGGCATCGATCCAGCCGTGCTGGACGCCGCGGAGACGGCCGGCTTGATCGCTGCGCGCGAGGGCCGGTGGACGTTCTCTCACCCGTTGGTGCGCTCGGCCGTCTACCGGGAAGCAGCGGACCCGACGCGGCGCGCCGTGCACATGGCCCTCGCCCAGGCCGTGTCCGCCGAGCAATCCCCGGATCGCTACGCGTGGCATCTGGCAAGCGCGGCGATTGGGCCGGACGAGCGGACGGCGTCAGCGCTCGAGGCGACCGCGGGTCGCTCTCGTGACCGGGGCGGATACGTGGCCGCCGCGGGGGCGTTTGAGCGGGCGGCGCGACTGACCCCCGACGCCGAGCGGCGAGCCGGCCGGCTTCTGGCGGCGGCGACGGCGCTTGAGATGGGCGGACGCGTGAGCTCGGCCGTGCCGCTTCTCGACGACGCGCTGGCAACGACGCGCGATCGTCACCTTCGGGCCGAGATCCAATATGCGCGAGGCCGAATGCTGGTCTTCGGCGGCGACACGGCCGCCGCCCAGCAGCTGCTGGCTCCGGAAGCCCGTGCCATCCAGGACGAGAGTCCCGCTATGGCCGCCATCATGTTGTGTAACGCGACGCTGTCCTGCTTTATGAGCGGCGATGTCAAGCTCGCGCTGCAGCTCTCCAGCGAGGCTTTCGAGCTCGGCGTGCTGGCCGGAGGCGCCGCGGGGTTGATGTCCGGCGTCGTGCGGGGAGAGGCTCTCGTCCTGCACGGTGACCGTGAGATGGGAGCGGCCTTGTTCGAGCAGGCGTCGGTGATCTTCGACTCACCGCAGGTCGACCCGCTCAGCCTCGGAGTCATAATGACGGCCGCGCAGGCATGGATCTGGCTCGAGCAGTACGACAGGGCACGCGCGCTCCTGGATGCCACGATTAGCGTGGCCCGGGCTCAGGGCGCCGTGGCTGCGCTTCCGTTCACCCTGAGCCTGGTGTCAGAGCTCTATTTCCGTACCGGGCGCTGGGCGCCGGCCTACTCCGCGGCGATCGAGGCGATGGAGCTCGGCGAACAGACCGGCCAGGAAACCATGATTCCCTTCTCGCTGGTGTGCCTGGCGCGCGTCGAAGCCGCCCGCGGCAGCGAACAGGAGTGCCGGGAGCATATTGAGCGTGCGCTCGATTTGGTCAAGCAATTCAACACCGGTTCGCTCAGGGTTTACGCGAGTTCGGTGCTCGGGCTGTTGGACCTTGGTCTCGGCCAGCCCCAGGCCGCGATCGCGGCGTTGGGCACCGCTCGGGCCGTCGCGACAACCAACGACTTGGGTGAACCAGCCGCTGTGCAGTGGTGCCCCGATCTGATCGAGGCCTACATCCACACCAACCAGATCGACGAAGCTCACCTCCTACTCGGAGAGTTCGAGCAGCAAGCCGCCCGCACCGGGGGCATTTGGGCGGCAGCCACCGCGCACCGCTGCCGGGGAATGCTCGCCGAGGACGACCACTTCGAAGCCGAGTTTCAGCGGGCGCTCGAGCTCCATCAACAACTCACGACACCCTTCGAGCTGGCCCGCACCCAGCTCTGCCTGGGCGAGCGCCGCCGCCGCGCGGGACGCCGGACCGAAGCCCGCGCCGCCCTGCGCTCAGCCGCCGACACCTTCGAGGCGCTCGATGCCGCGCCCTGGGCGCAAAGAGCACGCCAGGAGCACAACGCCACCGGTGCGACGGCCCGGCTGCGCACGAACGCCTCGCACGAACGCCTCACCGCCCAGGAGCTCGCGCGTCGCCCTGATCGTCGCCGAAGGCGCCACCACCCGCGAAGCCGCCTCCCAGCTGTTCCTCAGCCCCAAGACAATCGAATTTCACCTCAACAACATCTACACCAAGCTCGGCCTCCGATCGCGCACCGAACTAGCGCGCCACCCCACCCTGACCGAATCCCAATAACCACCCCGCCAGCAGCGCCCCAGCGTCGGCCGAGAGGTGACCTTATCCGATCCGTTTGCTACCGAACGCCCTGCTTTCTTCGAACGGCATGCCACGGCGCCGATGCCATACGTCACGTATGGTATGGTGGCGTCGTGGTCAAGACGACGATCTATCTCCCGGACGAGCTCCACCAGGAGCTGAAACGTGCGGCGAACGAGCGCGGAACCAGCGAGGCGGAGCTGATCCGCACCGCGGTGCGGCACGAGCTGCTCGGCGCGCCCGCGGGTCAAGCTGAGCGCGCGACGCCGACGCGCGCGCCTTCTCGCCGCGATGGGCACCGTCGATCGTGTCGGGTCTATCCGCCCGGGTACCTCGACGAGCTTCGCTCGGGTTGGCGCAGCTGATCGTCCTCGACGCGAGCGTCGGGATCGCCGCGCTCTCCGGCGATGACGCGCATCACGGCTCGGCGGCGACGGCGCTCGCGTCCGCGGCGGATGCCGACCTCGTTCTCGCCGCCACCGCACGGGCGGAGATCCTGGTTGGGCCCTGCGCCGCGGGAGGCGCGCCGCTCGCGGCTGCGCGCGACTTCGTCGATGGCTGCGAGACGGTCCCGGTCACCGCGGCTATCGCAGACGATGCGGCGGCGCTCCGGGCTCGCCACCGCGCCCTCAGCCTGCCGGACGCGATCGCGCTCGTCGTAGCCGCGCTGATCGATGCCGACGCGATCTGGACCTTCGATCGACGCTGGACCGGCGTCGACCCCCGCGTGGTACACCCCTGAGGGCGTCGGCGACGGCGGTCATGCCTCAGCTCGGACCGTGTCCCCAAGTATGTGCCGACCTGCGCAAATCTGACGCGATCGCAGCGCAGTGGAGCGAACTCAAACGCCCATATCTACAGCTAAAAGCCCTGCAACCTAGCATCTTCTAATCCGAAGGTCGTGGGTTCGATCCCCACCGGCGGCACTCTAAAGTGCTGCTAATCCCAGTCAGGCACCGAGGATCCCGAGCGCCTGCCCGAGTACCGCCAGATGCAGCAAACGTGGCTCAAGGTCGGCCCGGTCGACGAGCTCGCGCAGACGATCGCCAACCTGATCATCGGGGACCCGGTCCTCAACTAGCCGCGGATGTCTCGATCGAGATCGAGAAGGGGGAGGCCCTATGCCAGGCACTTCCCGGGTGCACGGGCGGGCGTGGTCCGCATCGAGGGCGCGCCGCACGCGTCGAACCGGACCCATCCCGAGCAGGTCAATGCACCGCTGCAGGAGTTCCTGCGATCAGTCGAGTAGCGAACTCCTCGCCCACTGGCAGGAGTCGGGAGAGCAAGCAGGGTCCGCCCAGCTCGATTCCGGCCCGATGCGTGGGAGCGAGACCGCGCCGGCTTGCAAGGGAGGTCGCGGATGCGGTGCCGCAGGGCAGTGCTCATGCCAAGAGCAAGTCTCGTTACGCTTGCTCCGTCTCGCGCGGTCAGGCCGGTCCTGAGGTGGAAGCGGTCGCCGCAGAGTGCGCGCGGGAAGAAGCCGACCGCATGTGGGGTAGCGATCACGAAAAGGAGATCGGAGCTTCCGGCTGACGCGCAGCCCGCCGTGAGCAGCGCCGTCACGCTCCCAGGCCCGATGACGCGACGCGCCAGCGATTTAGCCGCAGGAGCTAGGCGTGATATTGGCGTGTGTGATCAGCCATTGGCTGCTCTGATTGCTCAGTTGGTATGCGCCCGTCCAGCTGCGACAGCCAAATTGGTTGTCGGTGGTGCTCAGCGAATCCACGTCGACCGTCGCTGAGGAACCGGTGTTTGAGGCAACGTGCCCAGAAAATGTCGCGCTTGTGATGCCCGCCTGCTGTTCTTGGGAGACGAACTGAGACTGGGTGATGCTCACCGACCCGGGAGCCAGATCCGCGTACGCCGCAGTGAACTGCTGCGAGTCGATGCTTTGCCAGTAGCTGTTGACCGTCGCGAGCGGGTCAGAGCTGCTGTCGGCCGGGCTTGACGCGTCGCTGCTAGCGGCGCTGGAGCTCGAGGACGAAGCGCTCGGCTGCGAGCTCGTGGAAGCGCCGGCCAACGACCACTGACCGGTCTGACTTGCGAACCCGGAATCGAGGGTGAACTGGAAGGTTGCAGGCGTCTGCCCGTCGGCGAGCTCGAAACGGGATGCACCCCTGCTCGCTTCCGCCCGGCACGACCTTGACCGATGACTGAAAGTCGTTGCCACACGGTCCGCCGCTCACGATCGTTCCCTGAGCCTGCTCATTCGCGCCTGAAAGAAGGGTCGATCCGTTCGACGGCGCGTCTGAGTACGCCACAGACCCGACGTTCTTCAACGTGATCTGCACGCCGACGTAGCGCTGTCCCGCGTCGGCCTGATCATCCTGGCCGACGGCCAGCGGATCCATCACGCCATCCACTGTGACCGCTAGCGACTCCCCACCGTTGCCTGTCAGGGTCAAGCCACTACCGACCTTCGACTCCGGCTGATCACTCGCGGTTGTCGCCACCGGGGCCGTCGCCGTCGCGGCGGTTGATGACGTCGCTGCCGTACTGTCCGGCGGCGGCGCGGCTGTCGTAACTGTCTTGATCACCGTGCTCGTGCCGCACCCCGCGATAGTGATCGCTCCCAAAACCAGCAGAGCGACAGCCACGTTCCGCCCACTCAATCTACTCATCATGCGCCCTTTCAACCGCCGTCGCTGGCGCACCCGCGTTCATCACGCCCCGCCGAACCGGGGAGGCATGGGCCCCACGCCACCTGATCAACGCGCCGACGCGGCGACAGCTTTCATCGGAGAGACTCGCCGAGCCCTATGAACAGGCGGGGTGGCGGCCACTAGGTCGCTGACGCCACATCCATGTCTACGGCAAACACGAAGATGTCAGCCTGCCACGCCCGATGGTGAAAAACAGCGCAAACGGCGCTTCCCTACGCCGGACGACGCCTGCCGATCCAGACGCAGGCCGCCGCGGCGTCTGATGCCGCGTGGAACGCGCTGTCCTGATCAGGGAGGCTCCGTTGTCCTGAGTAGGAAGCATCGCAACCTCGCCGTTGCGATCACGAGCCGCGAGCACCGTCGGATGTCGAAAGCAGTCGTGACGATAGTCGGTCGTCGGCGCGAACTCCACGCCTCCAGCGATCACCCCTGCGCGGCTGCCGCATAGATAAACACGGGCTGACCAGCGGATGTCGTGCTGATGCCTAATGGGCGAAACCGACGCTGGCACGGACCCCGTCCAAACCGCACGACGTCCTCCGTTCCATAGGGCCTGTCCGGCCGACGCGCGTTTAGCCTAGATCGAGAGGAGCCTTGCAACGCGCGAGCAGGTAAGTAAGTCGCACGGGGTTTCCGCCTTCGTCTACGCGAAAGCGTGCGCCCGCTCCAGACTACGGTGATCAGGTTTCAGGTGGCCACGGGGTCGTCGTCGAGTCCGCCTCCGGTTGCGAAGTCGATGTCTCTGATCGTTGCGTGCAGGAATCGTCGCGCCTCAGTCGAATCCAGCCGTTACCGAGAATGCGCATACTCGCCACGGTTCGACACGCGGCGTCCACCGGGCAGTTCACCCGAGCCGAGGTATTGCTCGCCCTGCTCATCGGACTCGTAGTCGCCTTTGCTACTGCGAGGCCGTCGCTCCTCGATGAGTGGCCCTACGGTCGGTATTCGAACGCTTGGGCCAGGATTCTCATGGCAAGCATGGTCGTCGCCGCCGGCGGCCTGGTCTTCCTCGTGTTGCGCCAAGGTCTGGGACCAGGCACGCAGCTAGGAACGCCCGACACCCAGTACGTCGTGGCCGGAGGCACGCTCCTGGGAGTCTTTGCCGCTCTGCTTCACTTCGAGCCTCTAATACGGCGTTGGCCGCTCGCACGCGTGGCGGAGACCCCTTTGCGTCGCACCGCCGCTGTGCTCGCGGCGTTTGTGTGGGGCGGCGCCGTTGTGCTCACCGCGTACATACTCGGCCTCCATGGCCGTATTTATCAGCATCTCGGCGAGAAGCTGCCGTGGTTGCCCGTGGTCCTGGTTCTCCTGTCGGCGGGCGTGCGACTAGGCCACGTCTACGTCGAACCGTTCGCCCCTTCCGTTCGGCGCAACCGCGCCTGGTGGCGGCGCGTGGTCAGCCGGTTGAGGCCGGGAAGCTGACGAGCGCAGGATTCGACGGCAGGGGGTGCGCTCCTCGAGTCGGAACGCATCATCTCCGCCAGACGAACGTCATCGAGCCGGCGGCCCGTCAGCTCGCCCAGGGCGGTGCGAGTCCGCTCGACGAACAGCTCCGACACCGTCGACTTGCACGTCTACGTGCTCCCCTGCTCGACCTCCTCGCCGACCGGCTCACCGACGACCGCGAACTTGCGGGTCGAGACGCCGGCGAGCATCCGATCCATCACCGCCCGCGTCAAGGGATCGCGATCCGCGAAGTAATCATGCTCTACTGGCTGCTCATGCTCGTCATCGGCCGTGCGCATCCTCGGCCGCTCGACCTCGACACGCCGGCCGCCGAGCATCATCGACCCGCGCCTCATGACCGTGCCGCTTCGCGGTCCGATCCGGGTTGTCTCGCCCCTCGGGCCGACAACCTGGTGGACCTCGGCTTCCATCAGCTGATGAACAACGGTCAGGCCGAGCCCACACTCACCGCGAGCAGGCCCTCCCTCGCGGCGCCCACGAGTTCTCCGAGCGCTTCCTGAATCTCCGCAGGGAGCGGCAACTCCGACGCGTCCGCGGGCGTAACGACCTACGGGCAGGACACCTTCTTCATGGCGGTTCCTCCTGTCCTCACGGACTTCTTGACACCCGAACGCTCCCAACCGGAGCGGATGAGGCGGGAGGACAGCCACTTCAAAGTTCTACGAGGTTCCGGACAACCTCGACGGAAGCATTCGTACGCGCTGAGCGCTTCCCGGAAGCGCACCGTCGCCGATCGGATAGTCGTCTCGCTCGGGTTGGATCGACGAAAGCGATCGTCCCGAGTCCAGCACCCCCTTTGATGTCCGGACGCACCCGTTCAGCGAGGCGGAGCGCTCCCCCGTGCGCGGATCTCGCGCATCGGGCCGCTTCCGGGCCGGCGCCGAGCGACGGGCGTCATCGGTCGCGGTGGTGGGGAATCTAGGATCGCGGATGAGATCCTCAACGGCGAAGATCGGCTTAGGATGCCTGCGATGCCGGACGAAAGCTTTGTCGCCTCGCTAGCTGGCGGCCAATTGGGGGGACCCGACAGCGACTTCGTGATCGTCGAGTGGGCGGATTCGGGTGAATCTGCTTGGGAGTGGATCGCGCCGCTCCATGTCCACCACGCTGACGATGAGGCGTGGTATGTGATCGACGGAATGCTGCGTTTTTGGATCGGGGAGGAGATATGCGGGGCGGGTCCCGGGACCGCGGTCTTGGCGGCGAAGGGAACGCCGCATGCCTATGGCAACGCTAGGCGCGGCGAGCCGCTAGGTATCTGCTGGTGACGGCGCCGAAGATCCTGGCGCTAGTAGAGGCGCTTCACCAGCCCGGAGCCGGTGATTACGACGCCATCTTCCGTGCTCACGACTCAGAGCTCTTGAGCTGATCGAGCGACCTGGTCTGCGCGCGGAAACCGCGCACGCCGCGCTATCGCTTTCACTCCGCCACCGCGCGAAGTGTGCGAGCACTTCGGCGACGAGGGGGGCTTCCCCTGGCGAGCTAGTCGGAGAGGCTCTGCAGCAGCGCGGCCATCTTGGGGCGCAGGGAGGGAAGCTCGCGCTCTACGATGGCCCAGACCAAGGCTAGGTCGACGCCGAAGTATTCGTGGATCAGCTTGTCGCGCATCCCGGCGATCTGGCGCCATGGGATCGAGTCATCGTGTGCACGGGTCTCGGCGGAGAGGCTCTTCACCGCCTGCCCGAGGACTTCGATGTTGCGGATCACGGCATCCTGGGTCTTGCGATCCGCGAAGAACGCGTCCCGGCCGTCTTGGGCGTATTCGAGGACGGCGTCGATGGCGTCGAGCGCATGCAGGAGGTACGCGCGCTGGCTGTTCACAAGGGGACGGCGTCGGACAGGATCCGTTCCCGTAGGTACGGGCTGATCCCGCCCTCGCTGACCAGATCGACCCTGAAACCGAGCAGGTCCTCAAGGGCCTGCCATAGCCCGACGAAGTCCAAGGAGGCTCCGACCGGGCTCCATTTCGACGAGGAAATCCACATCGCTCCCCGGTCCCGCCTCATCGCGAGCGGCGGACCCGAACACGCGAACGTTCCGGGCCCCATGCTCTGACGCCCGCTCCAGGATCTCGCTCCGACGCTCCCGGATCACATCAAGGTCAACGACAGCCATGACGACCGTTCACGTTAGCGGCCGCGGCGGCAGGCAGCCAGAGCCGGCGCCGGGTGGCCGCGCCTGGGTTGGCTGGCCGGCGGCCGGGGCAGCGTGGTCGGGGCGGGGTGCGGCTGGTGCGAAGGCCGAGGACGCTGCCGCGGGTGCTCTCGCCGGTCGAGGTCAACAGGTTGCTTGGCATGCTGCGGACCGATCGTGATCGGGCGATCGTGCTCGGTGCTGCTCGGAGGGCTGCGTCGCTGCGAGGTTCTCGGGTTGCGGCTGCGAGATGTCAGCCCGGGCGAGCAGCGGCTGTTCGTCGCCTCGGGCAAGGGCGGTCGCGACCGTGTCGTGTCGGTGTCCGGCCGGTTCTTCGAAGCGCTCGGCGAGTACCTGCAGCTCGAGCGGCCACCCGATGCGGTCACGGACGCGTGCTTCGTGGTGCTGAAGGGCCCGCGGCGCGGCCGGCCGCTCTCGGCCGCAGGGCTTGATGAGGTGATCGACGGCGCTCGGGGCCGCGCCAGGTTGGAGGCGGATCGATCCGACCGAGACCGAGCGAGAGACGGCGTAGATGGCCCGGCTCGCTCGCGATCCCGAGGTCGAGGCGCTGATCGCCGCCTACCGCTCGGATCTCGTGGCGGCCGGTCACTTCGCCGAGAACGAAGTGACCTCTCCGGCGCGGGCATTCCTGCTGCGGATCGGTGGTCCGGCCGGATGGTCGCGGTTGTCGCTCGAGCAGCAGTGCGCCGTTTCGGGGGCGCGTGAGAGTGCGCTGGTGAGGTGGATGATCACGGCTGGTCACGTGCGGGCAAGCCCCGATTTCCTGGCCTGTGGCTGTCAGCGGCTCGGCCGGGTCGCGGCGTGGGTCCATGCCGAGTTTCGCCGGCGGTTCATGCAGGTCGCCGACGGGATCGGGTTCACGCCGAAGGTGGCGGAGTTGCAGTGGTGGGCGGTCGCGAAGGTCGCCGCGGTCGCGGGGGTGGCGCCACACCGGCTGAACCGGGGCAGGTTCGACACCGCGAGCGCCGAGTTGCTCGTGGCGGCGCTCAGGGTGGGGACCCGGTCCGCGCACCGCTGTCTGAGCACCAGGCTCTACGGAGCGGAGGCGACGCTCTATCACGCCGGCATGATCGACGGGACGCCGCGCAAGCGGGCCCGAACCAGGCTGCCGCGCGAGCAGGAGTGGGCGAGCGTGCCCACCGGGCTGGCGGAGACGCTGCAGGGCTACGTCGAGCAGATGCGCGTCACGCTGCGCCCGGGCTCGATGCCGCACATCGAGCGCACGCTGCGCGAGTTCGCGCTCTGGCTCCGAGGCCAAGCGCCCGAGGGTCACGCGGTGCGTGACCTGCGTCGCGTGCATATCGAGCGCTACAAGCGCCACGTGGCGCAGAACCCGAACCTCCGCGGCGGGCGATTGTCGAAGCGGACGATCGCGGGCGAGCTCTCGACGGTGCGGATCTGTCTTGAGCGGCTGGCCGAGTGGGACGGCGAGGACGCCCCGACCCGCACGTTGATGTTCCCTGGTGATGTGCCCAAGCTCGATGACCCGCTGCCGCGGTTCATCGACGACGGCGCCGCGAAGAAGCTGATTCAGGCCGCACGCGCGTTGGACGAGTGGGTCGCCGGTCGGCCGGTCAGCCTTCGTGAGCCGTGGCTGTTCATGGACCACGGCCGCAGGCTCGGGCCCGAGAGCGTCCGCCAAGCGCTGCTCAAGGTCGCCGAGCAGGCGGGGCTCGGGCCGGTGACCCCGCATCAGCTGCGCCACACGCTGGCGACGCAGGCGATCAACCGTGGCATGTCGCTGGAGGCGATCGCCGCGCTGCTCGGGCACAAGTCGATGCGGATGGCGATGGTCTACGCCAAGATCTCCAACCGCACCGTTGCGGATGAGTACTTCAAGGTCTCAGCGCAGGTCGAGGCGCCCTACGACGCGCCCAAAGAACTCCCGGCCGAGGCAGAAGGTCAGGAGATGCGCAAGCTCCGCGCAGAGATGCACCGGCGGATGCTCGGCAACGGCTACTGCGCCCGCCCCGTCGGGCTGGACTGCCACTTCGAATCAATCTGCGAATCCTGCACCCATCGGCATATCTGATCAGGACCGGGGAGCCCATCACCGCCTTCCCGGCGCTGTTGCCGGTCCGGTAGTAGCGGACCCCGGCGGCCATCTCCATCCCGTGCAGGGCGACGTTCAACAGCAGCGGGCTGACCACACCACCCTGAGGAACACCGTCCTCGGTGCGGTGCAGTCGACCTTGCTCGACCACGCCAGCCGTCAGCCACGCCCGGATCATTCCCCTGGCGGGGAACGCGCCGATCATCGCCTGAATGTGATCGTGGTCGATCAGATCGAACGCCGATGACAGGTCCGCGTCCAGCGCCTACAGCCGCCGTGCGCTCTTGCCCTTGGCGGTCATGTGGATGGCTTGGATCGCGTCCTGGCAGCCACGGCCCGGCCGGAACCCGTCAGGACCTCGGCTCGAACCGCGCCTCCCACTCGGGCTCCAGCGCGTTCACGACCCGTGCTTGGTGCACGCGGCGGAGGGGCTTCCGCTGACCGAGATGCAGCAGGTACTCGGGTTGGGCAAGCGGCAAGGTCGTCCTGATGGCCGGGAGGTAGTGACGCGATCAAGGATTGGGAGGTTGATCAGCCGATGACAGCCTCTTGGCCCCAGGAGACCGCTGGGCGGATATGGTGCGATCGGAGACTATGGCCGAGCTGCGCAGCTTTCTCAGTCTGATCAGGGACACGTTCGCAGCGCCGGCGGCCAGAAGTTGCGTCATGGTCGAGTCCGGGCTGCGGCATGAGCCGGCCCGGTGCGGGGCCTGCTGTCAGGCGGCCGACCCCGGACATGCTCATCGACGTGGATCGCCTGATCGGGGCCTACTACGACGAGCACCCGGACCCGTCGGACCCCGGGCAGGCGGTGTCGTTCGGGACCTCGGGACACCGCGGCAGCTCGCTGGCGGGAACTTCACCGAGGACCACATCGTCGCGATCAGCGAGGCGATCGCGCGCTACCGGGCCGCGCAGGGGATCGACGGTCCGCTGTTCCTGGGACGGGACACGCACGCGCTGTCGGAGCCGGCGTTCCGTACCGCGGTCGAGGTGCTGATCGCGCACGGCGTCGACGTCGCAGTCGACGCCGAGGACGGCTACACGCCGACGCCGGCCATCTCCCACGCGATCCTCACGCATAACGCCGGCGGAGGCGCGAAGGGCGGACGGGATCGTGATCACGCCGTCGCACAACCCGCCCGAGGACGGCGGCTTCAAGTACAACCCGCCGCACGGCGGCCCGGCCGACACCGACGTCACCACGGCAGATCCAGGACGCGGCCAACGAGCTGCTGCGGGCGGGCCTGGGCGGGGTCGCAGCGCGTCGCCCTACGAGCAGGCGATCGAGCGCGCTCGCCGCCACGACTACCTCTCGGCCTATGTCGACGACCTGGCCAGCGGTGGTCGACCTCGACGGATCGCGCGGCGCCGGGCTCCGGCTCGGCGTCGACCCGCTGGGCGGCGCGAGCCTTGCCTACTGGGAGGCGATCGCCGAGCCGCTACCGGCTCGACCTCGAGGTCGTCAACGACCGGATCGACCCCACGTTCTCGTTCATGCCGCTCGACCATGACGGCAAGATCCGGATGGACTGCTCCTCGCCGGACGCGATGGCGGGTCTGATCTCGCTCAAGGACCGCTTCGACATCGCGTTCGCCAACGATCCGGACGCCGACCGCCACGGGATCGTCACCCGCGGGCCGGGCTGCTGAACCCCAACCACTATCTGGCCACCGCCGATCGCGTACCTGTTCGGGGGCGCGCGCCCGCGGTGGCCGGACCGGCGCCGGCGTCGGCAAGACGATGGTGTCCAGCAGCATGATCGACCGGGTCGCGCCGGGCGGGCGCCGGCTCGAGGAGGTCCCGGTCGGCTTCAAGTGGTTCGTGGCGGGCCTGCTCGACGGCACGCTGGCGTTCGGCGGCGAGGAGAGCGCCGGCGCGAGCTTCCTGCGCCGCGACGGCGGGCCGTGGACCACGGACAAGGACGGCCTGATCATGTGCCTGCTCGCGGCCGAGATGACCGCCCGCACCGGCAACGGACCCGGCGAGCCTACGCGCGAGCTGACCGAGCGCTACGGCGCGCCGGTGTACCGCCGCGTCGACGCGCCGGCCTCGCCCGAGCAGAAGGCGCGCGCTCGGGCGGCCTGTCGCCGGACGACGTGACCGCCACCGAGCTTGGCGGGCGAGCCGATCCAGCAGGTGCTCACCGCGGCACCGTCGGGCGCGCCGATCGGCGGCGTGAAGGTGGTGACCGACAACGGCTGGTTCGCGGCGCGGCCATCCGGGACCGAGGATGTGTACAAGCTCTACGCCGAGAGCTTCGAGGGCGAGGAACACCTCGAGCGGATCCTCGAGGAGGCGCAGGCGGTCGTCGACGCCGCCCTGGGGGGGTGAGATGGCGTTGATCTTCTCGATCGCGCGGCGCGGAGGGCAAGCGGCTGCCGCCGCTGACCGCTGACCGCTGGGTGGAGCCTGCCGGGAGCGGCGACGCTGTAGCGACGGCGTCACGCCGCCGACCCGTGACATCGCCGGCTGGCCTGGAAATGGCGAAGGGGGACTCCGCTCCGGTCGCACCCATCCCGCTTACGCGGGGGAAGGGGGACATTCAGCCGACCGCGTGAACCGCACACCGCTGGTCCTCTGGAACGGCCGCAGAACCATGTCTGGGGAATGGCGGGACCGCTCCTTGAGCCGAGCAGACCAGCAGTCCTCGCGGTCAGAAGCGACGTGATCGAGGTTGGACGAATCGCAGCTGTCCTTCGCGGTCCGAGCGATGCTCTGCCGCTGCCTATCGGGTGGGGTAGTCGTCGAAATGCGCTCGGTTAGCTGGCTTCGTGTCGGTCACCAAACGACTCGGTCGGGCGGTCGGAGATTGCAGGTTGTAATGAGCTGACAAACGCCGGCGAGCCGTCGGAGAAACCAGAAGTCGTAATCGCACCGACAATCTTGTGCAAGGGACGACAAGCGCGCGTCCGGGGGAGCGCCGAAGCGGGTGCGGGCAGGTGCCTATCGGATGTTCGACTGCGTGCGAGCGGCAATGAACTGGTCGAGCTTGTCTCTGGTGGGCAGGCCGCGCATAGCGCCGAACTCGGCACAGGCCATTGCGCCCGCAGCGGTCCCGCGACGAACCGCCTCGTGCACGGACGCCTCGTGCTCGCGCCAGCCGGGCGTCTCGGCGAGGTGCGCCAGGGTCGCCGCGAGAAACGCGTCCCCAGCGCCTGTCGCGTCGAGGACTCGTTCGGGCTCGAACGAGGGCGCAGTGCCGTGGAAGGTCTTGGTGGCGTAGAACGCCCCTTGGTGCCCCATGCTCACGAGCGCCAGGGTGGCGCCGCGGCTTAGGAGCATGCCTGCCCCCTCTTCCGGGTCTTCGGTTCCGAGCACCGGCGCTAGTTCGTCTGCGCTGAGCTTTATCACGGTCGCAAGGCCAAGCATGGGCTCGATGGCCTCGCGGAATTCGTCGAGGCTCTTCCAGAGGTGTTCGCGTAGGTTTACGTCAAAGGCGACGGGGACGTTCATCTCAATCGCGAGTTGCGCAAACTTGTGCGTAGCCGAACGTACCGGGTCCTTAATGAGGGGGATGCTGCCGAAATTCGCGAACGACGCCCCCGAGAGACTTTCGCGACGGATGTCCTCGGGCGCCAGCAGCTCGTCCGCTGCGGGCACGGACCGGTAGAAGGTGAACTCGCGGTTGCCGTCCTTCGATACCTCGACGAACGCAAGCGTCGTGCGTGTGGGCGGTGGTTCCCGCCGGACCGCGGCCGTTTCAACGCCCACGGCGTGCAAGGCGCGCAGGATGAAATCCCCGAAGAGGTCATCGCCGAGGCGTCCGACGAAGCTTGCCTGCGCCCCGAGTTTCGCTACGGCGACCGCCACGTTCGCCGGCGCGCCGCCCGGGCGGGCTGTGAACTGGAGCTCTACTTCGGACGGCGTCTGCTCCTCGTAGACGTCCGCCACCACCTCACCCAAGGTCACAATCTTGCCCACCGCTGTCCAACTCCTGTTTTGTTGACGTTTGCCGGTCAACCCGCGCAACCTCTCCGGGTGGAGCTGTGGCGCTGATCGGAGGCTACGCCTCTATTCGAGCTCGCCCAACGACCTTCCGTTGGCCGCGATCGTGGCGCTCGGGAGAGCGATCGGCTGATCATGGGAGCGTGCCGTAGCTGACCGACGCTCAAGCGCATCGTCTTGACGCCGATATCACCTCCGCGTTGCGTGCATCGCGCTATCGTTCTTGGGTACAGGTGAGTTGAGAAGGTGAGAGCGGCCGCGAGAGGAGCGTGAGCCGTTGAGCAGCATCGCCAAGGGTGTTGGCGTCGCACGCCCCGAGGAAACGCGAAGCCAACCGCTGCTCGGCAGCGGCATGGTGGTGTTGTTTATCGCGCTCATCTGTTGCTTTACGGCTTGGGGCATCGCGCAGGACCTGACGACGCCGATGGTCGCTGGCTTCAAGCGCATCTTCGACATGAGCACGTTTCAAGCGTCGCTTGTGCAGCTCGCGTATTTCGGCGCGTACTTCCTGCTGGCGCTCCCGGCCGCCTTCATCAATCAGCGTTTTGGCTATAAGACGGGCATCCTGAGCGGTCTCCTGCTTGCCGCGCTCGGCGCGTTTCTGTTCTTTCCGGCGAGCAAGATCATGACCTATGACGCGTTCCTCGTCGCCCTGTTCGCGATGGCGGCGGGCTGCTCGATGCTCGAGACGTCCGCAAATCCGTACGTCCTCTCGCTCGGTCCGGAAAGCACGGCAACGCGTCGCTTGAACTTCGCGCAGGCGTTCAATCCCGTCGGGACGAACATCGGCGTGTTGCTCGCTTCGACTCTGATCCTGCCCAGGCTCGCCGATCCGGTCGACATCTCGTCGCTGACGACGAGCCAGTTGCACACGATCCGTGCGGGCGAGTTGGGGGCGGTTATGGCGCCATACGTCGGCCTCTCGTTGCTGCTGATCGCTGATCGCGATCGCCATCGCAAGCCAGAAGGCGCCGCCGATCGTGGAGGAGTTCCCTGACGCGGGCCCGCACGAGGGCGGCACGCGCGAGCTGTTTCGGGTTCTGTGGCGCAACAAACGCTACCGATTCGGCGTCGTCGCCCAGTTCATGAACGTCGGCGCCCAGGTGTGCACGTGGACGTATCTGATCCAGTACGTGGGTCAGGCGCTCGGCGGCAGCCTCGTGAAGGGAGCCGCATACCTCCAAGCGAGTCTTCTGCTCTTCCTCGCGTCGCGCTTTCTCATGACCTGGGTGATCGGGCGCATCCGGGCGACCAAAGTGCTCGCGGTGCTCGCCTTCCTGGCCGTAGTGCTGTGCCTGTTCGCGATGTCGAGTCCGAACCTGGCCGGGGTGCTCGCCGTCGTCTCGCTGTCGTTCTGCCTGTCGCTGATGTTCCCGACGATCTACGGTGTCGCGCTGAAGGGCCTTGGGCCGGCGACGAAGTTCGGCGCGGCCGGACTGGTTATGGCGATCGTGGGCGGCGCGATCATGCCGCTGATCCAGGGCAAGCTCGTGGATGCGACCAGCCCCGCGTTCTCGTTCATCGTCCCTGCGTTCTGCTTCGCGGTCGTCGGTCTCTACGCGCTCTACGACCTCAAGGCCGAGCCGAGCGTGACCGGCGGGCAACCAGTCCGCGATGTCGGGCGGGCGACCCCCGCCAGCCCGCCGCAACCCGCCGAGGGCGCGGGGTGAGCGGACGCTGGCGGTTCACGATCGTCGCGGCCGCCGTGGCCGCCGTGGTCAGCGCGTGCGGCAGCAACTCGCCGACAAGCGCCACGGTGAGCACGAATCAGCTCGAGGTCGTGTCGTGGTGGACTTCGAAGTCCGAGTCGGCGGCCCTCAACGACTTGTTCGCCGCCTTCCGCAAGTCAAACCCGGGCGTCAGCGCAATTAACGGCGCGGTCGCCGGCGGCGCTGGCTCCAACGCGATCGTCGAGCTCGCGAAACGACTCCAGCGCAACGACCCGCCCGATGTCTGGCAGACGTTCGCCGGGAAATCGGTCCAGGGGTATGCCAGCCGCGGCGTAATCCGCAGCGTCGCGTCAATCTTCGCGCGCGAGCGTCTCAGCGCGACGATGAACCCCACGATCCTCAAGGCGCTCATGCACGACGGCCGCCCCTACGGCGTCCCAACCGGCGCTCACCGCAGCAACGTCCT
The DNA here is from genome assembly GCA_963818675.1 of uncultured Solirubrobacterales bacterium. Lineage (GTDB taxonomy): Bacteria > Actinomycetota > Thermoleophilia > Solirubrobacterales > Solirubrobacteraceae > Palsa-465. The sequence continues at coordinate 1,373,479 of CAWFTE010000002.1, read as the reverse complement.
GTGGTTCAACACGAAGCTCCTCGAGCGGGCTGGCGTCGCACCCCCCTCGAGCGGCTACACGGTCGACTCGTTTATCAGCGACCTCAGGAAGATCAAAGCGTCCGGCTCGACGCCGCTATGCCTCGGCGCCAAGGACCGCTTCACCACGGTCGAGCTCTTTGAGAACACGCTGCTGAGCTCGATCGGAACTCGCGGCTGGCAGCACATGGTCCACAACGGCCTCGACTGGCGCAGCAAGCAGGTGCAGACCGCCCTCAATAACTTCGGCGCCATCCTGCGCTACGCCGACCCCGAGGCGAGCCGCCTGACCTGGGACCAGGCGACCAAGAAGCTCGCGGCCGGCGGGTGCGCATTCGAGTCCATGAACGACTCGGCCTTCGGCGAGCTCATCGCCGACGGCGCACACGAGGGCAAGGACTTCGACGGCGTCCCCTTCCCCGGCACCGGAGGCAGCTTCCTCGCGGTCGTCGACGTCTTCGTCGCCGCAACCAAGGCAAAGAACGCCAAGAACGCGCTCGCGTTCCTGAGTGGCATCGACGATCCCGCCACCCAACTCGCGTTCAGCAAGGCAAAGGGGTCAATCCCCGTCGTCCACGACGTCGACGTCTCGTCCTTGCCCGCCTATCAGCGGGCGTCCTCGAAGGCGTTCTGGGCATCGCCGGTGCTGCTATCCATCGCACACGGCGAAGGGCTGAGCCCCGCCTTCCAGGAGGCCTTCTACGACGCCGTCTCGACCTACGTGCGGACACGCGACCCGGGCGCGTTCGCAGACGATCTGTACAAATGGATCGCGCAGAGCACGGTCCCGCAAACCTGATCTCGGCAGACCCCTCGGCCTCAACGCGCTTGTGAGCGCGTATCGAGCTCAACGAACGACAACGCCTCAGCGTGATGTGCCGCGTGTTGGGTGTGAGCCGGACCGGGTTTCATAACTGGGAGCGTCGCGCGCCGGCCGACAGGGCGCTGCAGGACGTGTGGCTGACCGAGAAGATCAAGCGGATCCACCAGGCCAGCCGAGGCGTCTATGGCTCGCCCAGGATCCACGCCGAGCTCGGCTCGAGCACGAGGTCCGGGTCGGGGAGAAGCGGGTCGCGCGGTTGATGAAAGCCGCCGGTATCGCCGGCGTCAGGCGGAGAAAGCGCTGGAAGACGACGATCCGGATCCCCGGGATCACCCCGGCCACCGACCTCGTTGAGCGCGACTTCAACCCCTCCGGGCCGAACGTGCTGTGGGTCGCTGACATCACCTACCTGCGCACCGGCGAGGGCTGGCTGTACCTCGCCGCGGTCCAGGACACCTACTCCCGGCTGATCGTCGGCTGGTCGATGGCGACCCGCATGCGCTCAAGCCTCGTGGTCGACGCGCTGAAGATGGCACTCGCGTGTCGGCGCCCCGAGCCCGGGTTGATCTACCACTCAGATCAGGGCGGCCAATACGTCAGTCTGGCGTTCGGCCGCGCCGCGCACGAGGCCGGGATCGCGGTCTCGATGGGCGCAGATCGCCGGAACTCCGACCAAGGCCGGTACGTACAGGTTTGTCGTTGGGATCGTCGATTCGACCCACCCCCGCATGGCGGCCCAGCGGCAGCTATCGATCGTGGTCCGAGCGATCCCTCTCGTGCGGCAACACGCTCATGCGAAGCCTCGACACCACGACGTCCGCAGGCCCGCAGCACGTGGAGCTCGGCGAGCTGTCGGTCGCCCGGCGAGGAGCGGCGGCCGCCGGGCTGCCTCGGTCTTGCCGAGGAGGTCACCTCGTCGTAGCTCCGGGCATCACCGTCGCATAACAGCGGCGTAACCGCGTTATGAGGCTGTGATGCCCGGGCGGCTACGTTCGCGCCCTGTGCTCGCGATCCGTCCGGCTTTTCGGGGCTGCCGCCCGTGGTTCGCAGTCGCGATCTTCGGCTGCGGCCTGGCGATAACTGCGTGTGGCACGTCGGCCGGCAAGTCGAGCAAATCCGGCAGCGCCGGGACGGGGTTCTTGGCGTTCTCGGAGTGCATGCGCTCGCACGGCGTGCCGAACTTCCCCGACCCGGGTGCCCGGGGCGCCGTCAACCTCCCCCAAGGCTCGAACCCGTTCTCACCGTCGTTCAAGGCCGCGCAGGCGCAGTGCCGCAATCTGCTCCCCGGCGGAGGTCCTCCGTCGGGCGTCAGCGAGCAGCAGAAGGAGCGGATGCTGCGAACCTCGCAGTGCATCCGCGGCCACGCGGTCACCGGGTTCCCGGATCCGACGACCACACCACCGACCAACCCGCAGAACTACAGCCTCGTAGAGGGCATCGGCGGGCCAAGCGGCGGCCTGTTCTTACTCGTCCCGAAGACGATCGACGTCAACTCGCCCGCGTTCACACAGGCGGCGAAGGCCTGCGGCTTTCACTAGCCCCAGGCGACGGGCCGCCGAAGCCCACCTGGTTGCCGTCCGGGTCCCGGTAGATCACCTTGCGTACGCCGTTGGCGTAGGTCTCGACCTGATCAGGCTCGAGCCCACGGCCGGCGATGGCGGCCACGCGGGCATCGAGATCGTCGAGGATGATCGTGACCACGCAGTTCCCCGCGCCGTCGGCGTGCTCCACCACGTAGACCGACCGGTCCTCGGCGAGCATCCACACCGCCTCCGACGCGTGGGGGAAGAACGTCGGTTCACCCAACAAGCGCTCGTACCACGGCCGGGCCGCCCGCAAGTCCCGGACCCTCAGACCCGCAAAGAGATGCAACGACACCGCGCGAGTCTAGTCGTGCGTTCGTAGGCCACCCATTCTGAGCCTGGCATCCGCGGGCATGGGCCGGCGTCGCGAAGCGCGGCGGGCGAGTCGCCCTTGTCCCGGCACGCGTGGGGGCGAAATAATCGGCGGTCCTGTCCAGGTCGAATAAGACAGCGCGCGAACCGCGCCCGACCGGCGCACTCCCATCGCCCGCAAACGCTCCGGCGCTCACCGCAGACCCTGCCCGTCGATCCGGTTTGCTGCGTGCCCACTCGGAGGCGCAGCGGGCGACGAACGTCGAGTTGTTCTTCGACCTGGTCTACGTGTTCGCGATTACCCAGCTCTCGCATCGCTTGCTTGATCACGCCACGGTTCACGGGGCGCTGGACACGCTGCTCCTGTTCGCGATGGTGTGGCTGGTGTGGGCCTACACCACCTGGGTGACGAACTGGCTGGACCCAGGCCGGCTGCCGGTCCGTGCCCTTCTGTTGGCGCTCATGGTCGCCAGCCTGGTGATCTCGGCGGCACTGCCCGAGGCGCTCGCTTCCCGCGGATTATGGGTGGGAATCGCTTACGCCGGCATGCAGGTTGGCCGCAGCGCCTTTGCGGTGTGGGCGCTTCGCGGGGAGCGGCTGCAGCGAAACTTCCAGCGGATTCTTGTCTGGTGCGTCTGCAGCGGTAGCGCGGCAGTCATCGGCGGGATCCTCCACGGCAGCGGCCGGGAGTTGCTCTGGCTAGCGGCGGTGCTGATCGACATCGCCGGCGGACTGACGGGCTTCTACACGCCCGGTCTTGGGCGGTCCACCACCGGTGATTGGACGATCGAAGGCAACCACTTCGCCGATCGATGCCAGGCGTTCGTGCTCATCGCGCTCGGCGAGTCGATCGTCCTGACCGGCGCGACTCTGGCCGGTCTGCGGTCGATCGGATCCGAGGAAGTAGGCGCCTTCCTGGCCGCCTTCATCGGCGCGGTCGCCTTGTGGTGGATCTACTTCGACCGAGCGGCCGAGGAGGCCAGCCAGGTTATCGCGTCATCTGACGATCCCGGAGGCCTCGGCCGCTCGGCCTACCATCTCATACACCCAATCATCATCGCGGGGATCGTGGTCACCGCCGCCGGTGACGAACGGGTCCTCGCCGACCCGGGCCACGTCCCAACTACCTCGACTGCGCTGATGATCCTGGGCGGTAGCGCGCTTTACCTCGCCGGCCACGCCGCGTTCAAGGCCGCTGTCTGGCGAGCGCTGCCGAGCACCCGCATTGCAGCCATCGTGGTTCTCGCGCTCCTGGGGTTGCTGGCGGGCCATGTCTCGGTACTAGTACTCGCTGGGTGTGCTGCCGTGGTGCTCGTACTCCTCGCTGCCGCAGACCGCGCGCTGGTCGCTCGCTGAGGCCACGACGCCAACCGGAGCCTCGCCGGGGCTGGGTGGACGAACGACAGTCCAGCCGATTCATGCCGCCGGTAGAGGCCGATCGGCGTGCGGGCGAGACGGCGAACGCCGCGCCGGGGAAGCAGCCGAGTGGGGCATGGCTGGTCGAGACGTCAGCGGAGACGTCAGAAGTAGTGGCGGCGACCGCCTACGGCGCGACCCATCATTCCTAGCAGCGCGAGGATCAGCCCGACGACGAGCAAGACCACCCCAACGACGATCAAGAAGTGGATCGTCTTTACGAGGATGCCAATCACTAGAAGGATGATGCCGAGTGCGATCACGGAAGGCTCCAGATAGCGGGTTGCATGGGGCGCCCATACCTACCCACCCACCCCCACGCTCAATCCGGGCGGGTCGCCGTTCGTCTACCTTCCCCTCGTGCGAATCGAATTTCGCGGTGCGCGGGTTGACGTGGGCGATGGCGCGGCATTGGAGGCAGCGATGCGCGCCGAGGTCGCCGAGATCTGCGGGGGTATCGATCCCGCTGATCCGCGGATGCCGGCGGCTGGTCCGCGGGAGCTCGGGCCGCCGCATGGTGCCTTCGTCGTTGGTTACCGCGATGGCGAGCCGGGCTGCTGCGGCGGCATCAAGGAGCTGGACGACGTGGCGTGCGAGCTCAAGCGGATGTACGTGGTGCCCTCGGCGCGAGGAACGGGCGCGGCGCAGGCGCTCCTGGCCGAGCTCGAACGTCACGCGCGGGAGCTCGGCTACGCGGTGGTGCGACTGGACACCGACGGTCGCCTGCGCGCAGCAGAGCGCCTATATCGCTCCGCTGGCTATCGCCCGATCGCCAACTTCAACGGCAACCCGGTGGCGAGTTTCTTCGGCGAGAAGGCGCTGTAGGGGATAGCCGCGCGCGAGGTGGACGAGGCGCGCCGGCTCCTCGGGCCCCTAGCCGGTGAAGCTTGGCGGCTTCGGGTTCGCCTTAGGGTGAGTAATGCACTTGGCCGCCGCTGCCGAGGCGTGCATCTCCCCGGCGGCCTTTAGGATGGCAGCGCGGATCCGCGGGTAGGTCCCGCAGCGGCATACGTTGCGGAACTTGTCGAGGTCCGCGTCGGTGACGTGCCGGCCCTCGGAGTGGACGTCGTTGACCAGCCCGACCGCGTCCATGATCTGGCCTGGCTGACAATAGCCGCATTGGGCCACGTCGTACTCGAGCCAAGCCCGCTGCATCGGATGGAGCTCCTCGCCGACGCTTCGGGCGAGGCCTTCGATGGTCACGACTCGATCGCAGGCGGTCAGCTCGCCGACTGGAATTCCGCACACCTGGCGGGCGTGGCCGTTGATCAGGCATGTGCAGGCCTTGCACACCATCAGCCCGCAGCCGTACTTGGGACCGTTGACGTGCAGCAGATCTCGCAGCACCCACAGCAGCCGGACATCCCCGGGACACGTAACGTGGACTTCCTTGCCATTGAGGAAGAATGTGTGTGTCGGCGTCCGCTGGCGCTTGCGCTTGGGGTGTGTGTGAGGGGCCATCAGTCTCGTCGGGGATCAGCCCGCACCCTTGACCGTCGGGCCGCTGTGGGTCAGCCCGTCGGTGGGGGACTGTGGGATCGGGGGAACCGTCGGCACGACCGTGAAGTCAACGTCGAAGTGGTTGATCGGGAAATAGGTCGGCAGATTGCCGGTGGCTCGCGCATAAGCACAGGCGACGGCGGCCATCGATGTCGGCACGGCGAATTCGCCCGCCCCGCCCGGCGTGTCAGTGGTGGGCGGCATCACGATCACCTGTACTTCCGGCGGTGTGTTCCACTGCCGGGTGTAGTGGGCGTTGTCCCAGCTGCCCTCCAAGAAATAGCCGTCCTGTAGATGGAGGCTGTAGCTCAGCGCTTGGGCGATCCCGTCCATGATCCCGCCCATCATCTGCGCCTCCAACCCGAGCGGGTTGATCGGCAGCCCCACGTCGATCACGAACACCACTCGGGTGACACGGGGTCCGGTGTACGCGTCGGGGATCTTTCGATCCACGGTGGACGGGCGACAATCGATCTCGGCCACGGCCGCGGCAAAGCCCTTGTACTCCCGATGGACAGCGATCCCCTGGGCGGTGCCCGACGGCATCGCCCGTCCCCAACTCGCCGCACTCGCCACCCGGTCCAGCACGGCCACCAGCCGCGCGTCGCGCGCGAAGGCACGACGGAAACGGTAGGGATCCTGTCCCATCACCTTGGCCGTCTGGTCGACCATCAGCTCCAGCGCGGTGCTGTAATCCGAGCCGTACACGCTGCGCACGCTGGAGGTGTTGAACGTCCCGAGCTCGTAGATCTCATTCAGCTGCTGGGTGACGGGGCCGAAGTTGTAGGGGACGTTGGCCGTGAGGTTGAAGTATCCCTGCGAGTACGCCAGTGCCCCCAACTGCGTATGGCCGACCATCGCGGAGTACACGTCCCCGAACCCCTCGCCGATGTCGGTGACCACGCCGGTGTGGCGCTGGTCGAACGCCAGCACGTCCGGTCCGGCATAGGTGATCCGAACACGTGAGGTCGCCATCGGGTGCACGCGGCCCTGACGGAAGCTGTCGGTCCGATGCCACATCAGCTTCACCGGCTTACCGATCGCCTTGGACACCACCGCCGCCTCGAACGCAGCGTCGGCGAACAGGTGACGGCCGAACGAGCCGCCGCCCTGAGTCACGTGGACGGTCACCTTCTCCTGCGGCAGCCCGATCAGGCTCGCGATCGTCTGCTTGACCCAGATCGGCGTCTTCAGACTCGACCAGATCTCCGCTCGGTCGGGGCGCACATCCGCGACCGCGCAGTTCGGTTCCAGCGGATCGCCCGGCCGGAAGTAGAAGGTGAATCGCTGATCCAGCGTCTGGCCTAGCGCGGGTGGCATGGGCAGCTCGTTCGCCAGAAGGTCGCGGAGGACGTCGGACTCGGAGACGCCGTCCACCGTGCCCGGTCCCCAGTCGACCCGCAGCGCCCGCACCGCGTCGATGCACTGACCGAACGTCTTGCCGCGCACGGCCACGCCGCCGGAGATGTCCTTGCTGTGAGGGATCACGACCACATCGGTGATCCCGGGCATCGACCTCACCTGAGCCAGATTGTGCACCCCCCGAGCGGACCCGTTGATCGTCGGCGCCCGGCACAGCATCGTGGGCAGGGCGTTCGGCACCTCCAGGTCCATGGCGAACACCTTGCGTCCGGTGACGGCACCCAGCGCATCGGTCCGCGGCTGGGGAGTGCCCACCACCTTCTGCGTTGACCGAGGCTTCAGCTGGGCCACAACGCGCGCGGTGCGCTCAGTCGCGGCCGCGCGGGTCAGCGAGCCGTACGACGCGCTGCGCCCGTCCGGAGCGTAAACATGGCCGTCCCGCACCGTCAGCCGGGGCAGCGGCGCCTGCAGCGCCCTTGCCGCCGAGCGCGTCAGCCGTCCCCGCGCGGCCGCCGCCGCCACCCGCACCGGGGTGTACAGCGAGTTCATCGAGTCAGAGCCCTGTGTCTGCTGGTTGTACATCAACTCCGGCCGCGCATCGGCAAGCGTGACCTTCACCTTCCCAACTGGCACGTCCATCTCGTCGGCGATCACCATCGCCACTGCGGTGGTGATCCCCTGCCCGACCTCCGCCCGCGGCAGCGAGAAGGAGACTGTGCCGTCGCGATTGACGGTCACCGTGATCAGGTGGGCCGTCGGCATCGTCGAGTCTGTAAGCAGGTCGGTGAGGTCGTAAAAGTCGACCGGCTGCACGGTGGGGACCGCGGCTCTCGCTTGCTGCACCGCGGTCATGTCCGCGGCGGTGACCAGGACCGGCGCCGCAAGCACGTAGGCCAGGAAGCGGCGACGGGAGATCCCGTCCTTGCCCTCTTCCGGCCAATAGGCACCACCCATCGCACCGAATCCTAGACCCGCATCCAAGCGTGCGCGCAAGTCGCGGTTGTCCTACGCGGAAGGCCGCGTGAATACAGCGACCTCGTATCGTGCTCGACCTATGGCGAACGCGGGAGCTAGGCACGGGCGACAGGCCGGAGGCAGGCCTTGCTGATCGCGGCGGTGAACTGGGCGGCGGTGACCGCGATCGCGACCTCCATCCTGGCCGTCGGCTTACTCGGCGGTTTCGCGGCCGCGGTGTTTGCAGCACAGCAGGCGCGAGAGACGCGCAGAAGCCGCGAGGCCCAGATGGCGGCCGAGTTCTTCCGCCGTTGGAACGAGGACGACCTGGTGGAGACGCGTCGGCTGGTTGCACGGTTCAAGTCCGCCGACGAGCTGCGGGATGCGTACGCCGCGTACGTCGCCGCCGGCGCGCCCGAAGCGTTTGTCCTGTACCGCGAGCTCGATTACTTCGAACAACTGGCTGCGCTCGAGCGATGGGGGGCCTTCGACCTCGAGCTGATCAAGCTGTTGCTGGGCCGCACCCTGGTTGAGCGCTGGGAGATGTGGCGACCCGCGATTCACCAAGCGCACGGACCAGGCGTGTACCCCCTGTTCGAGGGCCTCGTCGAGAAGCTGCGACGCGAGCTGGACACGCCCGCAGCCCACCGCTGAAAGACCTTGACAGGCGAGCGCTCCCGATATATCGTTGAGCCATCGCACGAAAGGGGGATGTCGATATGACCGGTGATGCGTTTGCCCAAGATTGGCCTGGGTGCCGACCAAGCCGGCACGGGCACCGCCACGGCGCGTCGAACTGGTTCTTCGCGAGGGAGGGCGGACGCGGCCGGCCCCCGTTTTCCGACATCGACGACCTGATCGCGATGGGGCGTATGTGGAAGCGAGGACCGTTCGGCGGTCCTGGCTGGGGGCCCCATCGACGTGGCTCCGGCCGCGCTCGTCGGGGCGACGTCCGGCTCGCGCTCCTGCGGTTGCTGGCTGAGGAGCCCCGGAACGGCTATCAGCTGATGCAGGCGATCGAGGAGCGCAGCGAAGGACTCTGGCGCCCGAGCCCCGGCTCGGTGTACCCGACGCTCGCGCAGCTCGAGGACGAGGGCCTGATCCGTTCGACCGAGGCGGAGGGAGCCCGCCGGTTCGAGATCACCGATATCGGCCGCGAGCACCTGGAGGGCCGCGCCGATGAGCCGGCCCCGTGGCAGCCGGCGGCTGAGGACGCGGATAACCCGCTGACCGAGCTCGCCCCACTGGTGATCCAGATTGGTAAGGCGACGTTCCAGGTGGCCTCGGTGGGCGACCACGCTCAGCGCGACCGGGCACGGGCACTGCTGGCAGACACGCGGCGCGCGCTCTACCGCATCCTGGCGGAGGACACACCCGACGCGGACGCCGACGAGGGCGAGCGCGAGGTGTGAGCCCCGCCGATGGGAGAACGAGATGAGCTCCGTCGAAGGAGGTTGACATGACGAACCAGTACTTCCGGGATCGCATCGCAGGTCGAGGCTCCAACCTCCGCGCCGCTGACGCGGATCGGGAGCGAGCAGCCGAGCGCCTGCGCAGGAGCCATGCCGAGGGCCGTCTCGACTTGGACGAGTTCCAAGAACGCCTGGAGCGTTGCTACCTGGCGAAGACGTACGGCGAGCTAGGAGAACTTGTCAAGGACCTGCCGGGGCAGCACGAACTGGACGAGCGGCCCTCGTCCAGACGGTTACTGCCATCGCGCTTGCGCCTGGCGCCGTTCGCTTCGATCCTGATTGCGCTGATCGTGATCTCGGCGGCGATCGGGCATCACCACACCCTGATCTGGATACCGCTGGTGTTCCTGTTCTGGAGGATGTCCTGGTGGCATCGGCGGGGGTCGTGGGCAGGCGCACGGCGTGGACCGCGCGGGTGGTCATGAGGCCCGGTGGCGCCGCTGAACGCGGCCCTGGTCAATACTCACCGCGTCGGACGTGCAGGCTGCGAAGGCCTCCCGGCTGATAGCCCGCGCGAGCGCGGCAAGCGGGCGGTTCGTCCCGCACCGGACCGCCGCCACGACGCTTTTGCACCGGCTCACAGGATGCTCTTGTACAGAGCGCCTCCCGAGCGCGCGCGGCCGCCGGCGCATGGGTTGAATTCGTCTCGGAGGCGCGCGAGCAAGCGAGGTGGGAGATGGGGCGTTTTGAGGGTGGACGCGCGCGGCGGCGGTTGCGGGCGCCATTGAGGGTGGTCGTGCCGTCGGTGGTGGCGCTGGCCGCCGGCACGGCCGTGGCGGTCGGTGACATTCCGGATTCCAACGGCGTGATCCACGGCTGCTACGGAAACGTGGCCGAAAGCCAGTCCGAGAGCAGCACCCCGTACGGAGTGCTGCGGGTCATCGATCCCAGCCTGCAAGGGACCGAGGTCTCGGCTGACGCGTACCAGTGCCTCGCCGGCGAGACGCCGATCAGCTGGAACCAACAGGGCCCGCCCGGGGCGCCAGGCGCCAACGGCGCGCAGGGCATCCAGGGCCCGCCGGGCGAGCAGGGGCCGCGAGGGCCCTCAGCGCCGAGCGTCTCGGTCCAGTCGGGTCCGGGCGCGTCCCTGACGATGATCCTGACGGGCACCGGGCTGCCCGGGACGCCGGCCGTGCCCAAGGGGGCAGTGGAACTGCAGAAGTTCTCGCTCGAGTCCACCAACTCCGTGGGCATCGGGTCGGCCAGCGGCGGGGCCGGCGCCGGCAAGGCGAAGTTCGTCGGCTTCAAGGTCGTCAAGCTCGTCGACGCCAGCAGTGTGGCCCTGTTCCAGTACCTGACCCGGGGGGGCCATTTCAAGCAGGTCGACATCGTGGTCAGCCGGGAGGTCAAGGGGAAACTGGAGCCGGCGGCCGTGTATCGGATGGCGCCGGTCTTCCTGACCAGCATCAAGACCGCCTCCGCGGGCGGAGCGCCCACCGAGACGATCGACGGCGAGTTCGGGGCGCTTCAGTTCGAGGTGACTCCGCAGAGCGGGAACGGGACAACGGGCAAGCCGGTGGCCGGGAGCTGGAACCAGGTCACCAACTCGTCGAGCATTCCCGGGCTCAGTACCGGGACGTTGGCGCGCCGGAGGAGGTGAGGCTCACGATGTGGCGGGACGAGACACGGCGGTGCTCAGCCGATGGCTTGGCGCCCGCTGCAGCCTATGCCTGGGGAGGCCGGGATCCGGTAGCGTAGGCGTCGAGGATGACCGGAGGCGGACTGGCATGAGAGCTTTGAGAGCCGTCGGCGGCGCAGTGGTTGTGCTGGTCCTCGCCGGCTCGGCGGTTGCGGCCGCGGTGCCCCGCACGCCGACCGAGTTCGGCCGGCCACAGGTACGTCCGGCGCGGATTGACTACACCGGAGACGGATCCGCGATCCTGGGCGGATTCACGCGGTACCGGCGGCTCCACAAGTCCTCACCGCTTGTGGACTTCGGCCGGCTGCACTGGACTGTCTACAACGGTCGCGAGGGACGCGCCGTGGGCGCCGACTGGGTGGATGACTTCGTCCCGGATGGTGCAACGGGCACGTTCCACCCGATCCGGGTCAAGGTCCATGTCTACCGCCCGCGGCGCGGCATCTTCACGCGCATGACGATCACCGAGCAGGGCCACACCTTCACCTTCGACGCCCACGGGCACAACTGGTTCTGAGCAGGCTCACCGGCCGGTGAGCTCGCGGCGCAGGGTGCCCATCTGCGCGAACAGACGCGTCCGCGCGACTGGCGAGGCGCCGATCGGACCCTGCCCGTCCAGGCTGCGATGGATCGTCGTGATGGGGATCAGCACCCGCTCCGGGCATTCCCAGTCGCGCCAGCGCGCGAACTCGCGCGTACCAGTCATCGCCCGCGCCGCCTCGAGGGGCGGCCGGCCGGCTGCGTGCTGCTCGCGGACGCCAGCTTCGAGCCACTGCAGGTAATTGCGCATCTCGAGCACGACGGCCCGGCCGCCGGGCGGGCCGTGACCCGGAACGTAGGTGTCGGCGTCGAGCGACAGCAGGGTCTCGACCGCCTTCAGGAATCCCTCGAGCGGCCCGAACCACATCACCGGGGTCGAGTCCACGAACAGGACATCGGCTGCGAACACGACGCCAGCGTCGGGAACGTGCACGATCGCGTCGCCCGGCGTATGCGCCGGACCGACCTCGATCAACCGAACCTCTCGTCCCCGTACGTCGAGCGTCTCCGAGCGCGAGAACGTCCGGTCGGGAAAGCGCAGCTCGGTGCCCTTGAAATCGAACGGACCGAGCATCTCGGCCACGTAGCCAGGCAGCGAGCCGAGCGGACCAGGTAGCCATCGCCCGCGCGCGGCAAGTCCGGCCATCCGAGCCAGCTCGTGGGGAGGGGCCTCGTCGTCCATCGCACGGCGGCTCGGAACCGAGGTGATGATCTCAGCCGAGCTCGGCACGGCCGCATTGCCCCACCAGTGGTCGCCGTCGGAGTGCGTGTTGACCACCCTCGTCAGCGAGCGCCCGCCGAGCGCCGCCTCCATCGCGGCCAGCATCTTACGCGCGAGCGGCTCGTCCCAGAGCGTGTCGACGAGGAGCGCTTCGTCCTCGTGTGCGACCAGCCCGGCGTTGGCCTCACCCCACGCCCCGTTCGGCTGCAGCCATGCCCACACACCCGGGGCGAGCTCCTGCAGCCCCTTCTTGAATCGCGCGGGCGCCCCGGTGAGCGTCCCCCGCGGTCCCGGTGTCGCCGAGCCCATCGCCTGAGCATCGTATTGATTGCAAGCAATCGAACAGCGCCACCGATCTCCACCCTCGGGTTGAGATCCGCACGATTTCCACCCCACGATCAACCCGGACGCCGATGTGCAAGCGCCGTGGGGGAGCGACGATGCTCCCATGACAATCACCGATTACCTCATCGACTCAACCCTCGTCCTTCTCGTCCTGCTCCAGATCAAGGAGCGACCGCTCAGCACGCGCGCCTTGATCCGTCCGCTGGTAATCATCTCGATCGCCATCGCCAACTACCTGCACGGAATTCCAACTGCCGGCAACGATCTCGTCCTCGTGACGGTGCTCGCGCTGGTGGGACTGACGATCGGCGTCGCCAGCGGCCAGGCGGTGTTGATGCGCCGCGGCCGGCCTGGCGAGGTGCTCGCGCGCAGCGGTTGGGCATCGGGCTTCTTCTGGGTGCTAGGGATGGGCTCGCGGTTCGCCTTCGCGGTATGGGCCAGCCACGGCGGCGCCGCCACGATCGGCCAGTTCAGCGCTCAGCACTCGATCACGAGTGGCGAGGCCTGGACGGCAGCCCTGCTGGCCATGGCGGTGTTCGAGGTGTGCGGCCGCTCACTCGTCCTGGCGGCGCGCCGGCATCGCCTCCATGCAGTCCCCGCGCCCGAGCTCGCCTGACCACGACATCGTCCACGAACCGAGCGGGATCCGTCGATCGGGCGGGTCCCGCTCTTCCACATGTCCTGCAGCCGCGGCCCCCCTCGTCTGCCGACTCCCGGCCCTGACCGGGCGCCAACCCCGCGTTACCTTCCACGCTGATGCTCTTGTCCAGCCTCCCCCCTCGCGTCGCCAGAGCGATCCGCCTAGCCAGCCTCGCGCTGGTCGCGCTGTCAGTGCTGCGCGGTTCCTACCACCCCGGGACGACCGGGCGCAGCCTGGTCGTGAGCGTGCTGTTCGTCGCAGCGGTTGCGGCCTGGCTGGCCTGGACGCTGCGCCCCCACGATCCCCGCGTGACGATCGAGCTCTACGTGATGGCGCTCGCCGGCGGGTTGCTGGTGGAGGCGTCGCCACAGAGCGCGGCAAGTGTTTTCGTGTTCGTCGCGGTGGTCGCCGCCGGCGCGCGCATCGAGCTTGCCCGCGCGGCTCCGGTCGTCCTCGTGGGGACGCTGGCAGTGGCGGTCTCGGACCTCCTGTACAACGGGAGCGCGCTCGGTCTGCTCGCCTATGCGCTGGGGTTCGCCGCGGTGCTGCTGGCTGCCTCCAACGCACGCGAGCGCGTGGCCCGCGCCGAGCAGGCCGAGCTGCTGCTCGCGCAGACTCAGCGCTCGCACGAAGAGCAGCTACGGGCTGCGCGGCTCGAGGAGTCGACCCGGATCGCCCGCGAGATCCACGACGTCCTGGCGCACACGCTGGCCGGGCTGACCATTCAGCTGGAGGCGACCGGATCGCTGCTCGAGCATGGCGCCGACCGCGACAGCGTCCTGGCGCGGGTCCAGCGCGCACACGAGCTCGCGCGTGAAGGTCTGCAGGAGACGCGACGCGCCGTAGGTGCATTGCGGGGGGATTCGGTCTCGGCGCCGGCCGGCATAGAGGCGTTGGTGGCCGAGTACCGCGCGAGCGCGGATGGCACCGCGGAGCTGAAGATCGAAGGCGACCCGGCACGCCTGTCCGGGCAAACCGGGCAGACGGTTGTGCGAGTCGTCCAGGAGGCGCTGACCAACGTGCGCAAGCACGCGCCCGGCGCCGAGGTGTCGGTCGCGGTGCATGCCGGCGCGGAGCCGGATGACGAGGTGGTGCTGATCGTGGAGGATCGGCCGGCGAGCACGCAGCCGCCGCCTCGGCGTGACGGCCTCGCGGCGAGCGGCGGCGGATACGGCCTGCAGGGCATGCGCGAGCGCGCGCAGCTGCTCGGCGGGACGCTCGCCGCGGGGAGCGTGGAGGGGGGCTGGAGGGTTGAGCTGCGGCTGCCCGGCCCCGGCCCCGGGACCCCGGCGGCGGTGCGATGAGCGATCCGGTCCGGGTCCTGGTCGTCGATGACCAAGCGCTGGTGCGCGAGGGGCTGATGACGCTGCTTCAGGGCGCCCCCGACATCACTCCGGTGGCCGCGGCCGCCGACGGCGAGGAAGCGGTCGCGCTGTGCGCTCGCCACCGGCCAGAGGTCGTTCTCATGGATCTGCGCATGCCCAAGCTCGACGGCGTTGAGGCGACGCGCCGGATCCGGGCCGCTCAGCCCGACACCGAGGTCGTGGTCCTCACCACCCACGCGGACGACGAGTCGATCCTCGATGCGCTGCGCGCGGGGGCGCGGGGCTACCTGACCAAGGACGCCGGGGTCGCCGAGATCTGCCGCGCCGTTCATGCCGCGGCCGCTCACCAGGCGCTGCTGGACCCCTTGGTACAAAGCCGCCTGATCGCGGCCGCCACGGCCGGCGCGCGCCCGATGCCTCCCCCGGCCAGCCTGCCGGACGAGCTGACCCCGCGCGAGGCAGAGGTCCTATCGCTGATCGCGCGCGGCCTCTCAAACCACGAGATCGCGAGCGCCCTGGTGGTCAGCGAGGCCACCGTCAAGACGCACATCAACCACGTGTTCGCCAAGATCGGCGCTCGCGACCGGGCGCAGGCGGTGCACTACGCCTATACGCATGGGCTCGCGGGTTGAGTCGGGTCGGGCCGACCGATGGATGTGGCGCCGCCGCACGATGAGAAATTCTTGGCGTGGCCGTCTAAGTCTGCATGGGCGTGCATAGGATGCACTCGATGGCCGTCGTCTCGGTTCGAGGACCGCTGCGCAAGCTCGCCGGCGGCTGCGCCGAACACGAGCTCGACGGCGCCAACGTGATCGAGCTGCTTCGCGCGCTCGAGCTTCGCCACCCGGACGTCGCCGGGTGGATCCTCGACGAGCGGGGCCGGATCCGCCGCCACATCAACGTATTCGTGAACGGCGAGCAGGCCGGCGAGGGGACCTCGGTGCGACCGGGCGACCGCCTCGAAGTGCTGCCGGCGATAACAGGAGGCTGAGAGATTGACTGAGCTGCTGGTAGGGACCAAGAAGGGGCTGTTCCTGCTCGAGGGGGACCCCGGTTCCGAGTTCGAGATAGATACCCGCGCGTTCGCCGGGCAGCCGGTCGACTTCGCGACCCGCGATCCCCGGAGCGGACGGCTGCTCGCGACCGTGACCTCGCCGTTCTACGGACCGAAGATCTTCTACACCGACAGCGATCCGACCGACGACTGGGAGCAGGCGGACGGCGTGGGGCTGCCCGAGGGCGGCGATCAGGCGCTCGAGCGGATCTGGGTCATCGCCCGCGGCGAGGACGACGGCACTCTGTACGCGGGCGGCGATCCGGGGGTGCTGTTCGAGAGCCACGACGGCGGCGCGAGCTGGGAGATCAACGCCGGACTGTGGGAGCAGCCTTCGCGTCCTCAGTGGCGGCCGGGTGGCGGCGGCCTATGCCTGCACTCGATCTGCACATGGCCCGATGATCCCGCCAGGCTGGCCGTGGCCATCTCAGCCGCCGGAATGTGGCTGACCGAGGATGCCGGGCGTACCTGGCGGCGTGGCAACGAGGGGTTGAACCCGCGCTACCTGCCCGCGGAGGCGCTGGAGGACGAGAACGCGGGCCGCTGCGTCCATCACGTCGAGCGTGCGCCGAAGCAGCCGGAGCGAATGTTCATGCAGTTCCATGGCGGCGTCTACCGCTCGGACGACGCCGGCTCGAGCTGGACGGACATCGGTGGTGGCGGGCTGCCGTCGGATTTCGGCTTCCCGCTCGCGGTCGACCCGGCCGACCCCGACAGCGCCTACGTGATCCCGCTGGTCGCCGACATGGATCGCGTCACGCCCGACGGACGCGTGCGCGTGTATGAGACGCGCGACGGCGGTTCGACGTGGGCGCCTCGCGGCGACGGCCTGCCGGCCGAGCATGCCTACCTGACCGTGTTGCGCCAGGCGTTCAGCCGCACCGGCGAGGGCGAGGATCTCCAGCTCTACTTCGGCGCCACCTCGGGCGATCTGTTCGGCTCGGGCGACGCCGGCGCTACCTGGACGACCGTCGCGAGCCGGCTGCCGCCGGTGTTCTCGGTTGTCGCTGCCTAGGCTCGCGACGCGCGCGCAGGCGCCGCTCACGCGGGTCTAGGCTGAGTCTCGTGTGCGGCGCGACCGTCTACACGATCGGGCACTCCACGCGCTCCGCCGACGAGCTCGTCGCGCTGCTGAGCGAAGCCGGAGTGAAGCTGCTCGTGGACGTCCGGGCCTTTCCCAGCTCCCGGCGCCATCCGCAGTTCAACCGTGGCGCGCTGTCCGCGTGGCTGCCGGACCGAGGGATCGGCTACGCGCATATGCCGGGGCTCGGTGGACGGCGCTCGCCGGCCGCGGGCTCGCGCAACGCCGGCTGGCGCGAGCCCGCCTTCCAGGCCTATGCTGATCACATGGCCGGCGCGGAGTTCCGGCGGGCGTTGACGGACCTCGAGGCGGCGGCGCGCGAGGCTCCCACCGCCGTCATGTGTGCCGAGGCCGTTTGGTGGCGCTGCCACCGTCGGCTGATCGCCGACGCGCTCGTCGTGCACGGCTGGCGCGTGGAGCACCTCGGCATCGGCGAGGCCCGGGCGGCGCACGAGCTCTCGCCATTCGCCGTGGTGGAGGCCGGTGGGGCGCTCAGGTATCCGTCGCCGCAGACGACGCTGCTGGAGCCGTGAGCGTGGCCGCCGATGAGTTTCCGCCGACCCGGCTGTCTAAGCGGGTGTGATCCCAACCACCAGGAGGAACGGCATGACCAACACCAAGACTCGCGTCGAAAAGATCGCCACCGTCGTCATCCCGGTGGCGGACGTGGACCGAGCGATCGAGTTCTACACCGACAAGCTCGGGTTCGATAAGCGCGTCGACATCCCGTTCGGCGGCCAGTACCGCTGGGTCGAGGTGGCACCCGGTGACGCGGTGACCACGATCGCGCTTGCACCGCCGCCCCCTGGCGGCTCGTCCGGCAACCGCGAGACCGGCATCAGCCTGTACGCCGAGGACATCGACGGGTACCACGCCCAGCTCAAGAGCGATGGCGTCGACGTCGACGCCGAGATCAGCCGGATGGGCGATCCGGTTCCGCCGATGTTCTGGCTCCGCGATCCGGAGGGCAACTCCCTGATGGTCGTGGGCTGAACCGCCCGGGCGACCACTCGCACGGCGCGGCCGACCACTCGCACGGCGGCGCGGCCACGCGGCCGCGCCGCCCGCGCCGCATAACTCAGCTGGCGGAGCGGTTCGGTGCGCCGGCCGCCGTGCGCTCAGATCTCAGGCGTTCCGACCCAGTGCCAGGTCGCGAACTGGGAGGCGAAGAAGAGCAGCAAGACCGTGGAGAAGGCCAGGAGCGGGCGGACCCTGCGCTTCTCCACCGCCCACCGGCCGAGCACCATGAACAGCGGAAAGCGCAGGCTGGCGTAGCGGTCGAAGCCGCGCAGCGGATCGCCGACCGTGGGGGTGGAGAGGTGCAGCAGGAAGTCGAGCGCGACCGAAACGCCGTAGGCGACCGGAAGCCGGCGAAAGACCGCCACGAGGCCGATGCATCCCAGCACCAGCGCGGAGAACTGCAGGATCTCCTGGCCCGAGTACATCCCCGGCGGGAAGGCCGAGATCTGATGCGTCAGCTGATGCCAGGCGGCGACGGCGCCGTCCCAGGCGCCGATGACAGGCAGCGTGATCGCGTGGCCGGAGTACTTCTCCTGCGCGCTCACGGTGGCCCCGGCGCCCAACCCCCGTAGCGCCATGTACGCCGGCACCAGCGCGGCGGCGGCCGGGATCAGGGCCGACCATAGAACCGCGGGCGTGAAGCGGTAGCGGGGCTTCCACCACGGCCCGGCCAGGGCGGGTGCAGTGTCGGTCCGCGGTCCGTAGAAGAACATCAGCAACACGGGCGCGAACAGCAGGAATCCCCCGATGCGGGTCGTGGCTGCCAGCCCTCCCAACACGCCGGCCCACGCCCACCGTCCGCGGCGGGCGGCATAGAACGTGCCGGCGGACAGCGCCAGGAACAGCGACTCGGAATACACCGCAGACAGGAACAGGGCCATCGGCCCGAACGCGATCAGCCATATCGTGGCGCGGGCCGGGGCGGCGCCGAACTCGAGCTCGGTCAGCCGGCGGATGAGCTCGAGCGCGACGAACAGAGACACCAGCGAGATCAACAGCCCCGCGATGACCATCGACCCCGTGACCCATGACCCGACCCGGATCAGCAGCGGGTACAGGGGGAAGAACCTGGTCTCGGCCGGCAGGCGGTAGCCGTCATGGGCGATCCGCAGGAACCACACCGCGTCCCATCGGACAGCCGGCGCGGCCAGAACGTTGCCGAGACGTCCGAAGGCGAGCGAGACGCGGGTCGGGTCGAACGAGATCACCGCCGCAGACTTCGTGCCGAGCAGCAAGAACGCCGCCATGCCCGCCGCCCATACCAGCACGCGCGAGAGCCAGAACGCGCCCCACGTGGAGCGCAGCTCGGATGCCTGCTCGCGGACGGCCGCCGTGATCCTCCGGCGAGGGCGTGGTGCCGAGACAGCGCCGGCGCCGGCCTCTCCTGAGACGGCCGGGAAGTCGGGTACTAGCTGGTGGGGTCCCTGTGCCATTAGCGGGCGATGCCGGCGGGAAGCCGCCTTGGACGAACGCCCAGCACTCATCGGCATCGCCGAGGTGCACGTTGAGAAAGAACGGAAACGTCGTAGTCCGGCCCGTTGTAGCTTCTGGGCCATGGCCTCCTGGGATGACGTACGCCGAATCGCGCTGGCCCTACCGGAGACGCGGGAGGCGACCCGGGCCGGCGGTCTGGCCTCGTGGCGCGTGCGCGACAAGCTGTTCGTCTGGGAGCGGCCGCTTCGCGCCTCCGACCTCAGATCGCTGGGCGACCGCGCCCCGGCCGGCGCGATCCTGGGCGCCCGGGTCGAGCACCTGGTGGCAAAGGAGGCTCTGCTCGCCGACGACCCGGACGTGTACTTCACCACGCCGCACTTCGACGGCTACGCGGCGATACTGGCCCGCCTCGACGCCATCGATGAGGAGGAGCTCCAGGAGCTGATCGTCGAGGCTTGGCTCGTGCAGGCGCCGAAGCGGCTCGCCAAGAGCTACATCGAGGCCCACCTTCCCTCCGGCGAGGCCGCCGCGCCGCGCAAGTCCAGCTAGCGGCCCGTCGCCGAGGGCCCGAGATCGACCGCGGGCTAGCTGGGAACCCGGGCGCCGGGATCGAGCCGGCGGGCTAGCTCGGAACCCGGGCGTGGGCGAGCACGAAGAACCAGCCCTCGAACCCCAGCGCCGCCACCACCGCCGTCCCCACGACGATCCGCTCCACCGCCGACAGCGGTCGCTTGGTCGCGATCGCCCGGCGTTCGCCGGTCATCGGCTTGTGCCATGGGGCCTGCCGGCGCGGCATCTTTCGGCCAATCGCCTCGTTGTAGGCGGCGTTCAGGTAGGCGAGCGCCTTGTACAGCACGAATGTGACCACGATCAGGACGGCGAGCGTGGCCCCCACGGCGAGCATGCTCAAGTGCCCCAGCGCCGTCTGGACGCGCGAGCCGACCCAGAGCGAGAGCAGGGGACCGCCGGTGAGGATGTTCACGGTGACGAGCGCGGTGAGCGCCGCCAGAACGATGCGCTTGGCGGTTCGCCGTGCCCCGCCGCTCGCCTGCTGCGCTTCGGCCGGTTCGACCCCAGGCGGTGTTGCCGCTGGGCTCATCGTTTGAGGCTACCCCCCGCCTCGTCGGGTAAGCGATGGCCGGATTCAGGAACGCCGGGAAGGCTGACCCGTCACGCCCGCGCGAGCGCGGCGGATAAATCGGACCACACGTCCTCGACGTCTTCGCACCCGACGCTCAGCCGGATCAGCCCGGGCGGGATGTGCTCCTGGCCGGGCTGCACGGCGCGCCGCTCCATGCACGTTTCGACCCCGCCCAGACTGGTGGCGTGGCGGACGATCCGCGTGGCCCGGCAGGCAGCGTCCGCCGCCGCGGCGTCTGCCAGCTCGAAGCTCACGACCGTCCCGAATCCCGGGTAGCGAACCCGGCTGACCGCGGGATGCGCTTCCATCCGCGACGCGAGCCGGCCGGCCGAGGCCTGCGCCTGGCGGAGCCGGAGGGGAAGGGTCCGGGCACCCCGAAGGGCCAGGAAGCACTCGAGCATGCCGGGCGTGGCGCCGTTCAGGCTCCGGGCGCTCTGCAGCCGCTCGATCTCCTCGCCATTCGCCGCCACGGCCGCGCCGAGCAGCAGGTCGGAATGCCCGCCGATCAGCTTGGTCGCCGAGTGCACGACCACGTCGGCGCCGAGCTCGAGCGGGCGCTGAAGCAGCGGCGTAGCGAACGTGTTGTCGACCACGACGCGCGTTCCCGGCGCCCGCCTCGCCCCGCAGATGCCGCGCAGGTCGGCCACCTCGAGCAGCGGGTTCGACGGCGACTCGATCCAGAGTAGGTCAGCCTCGCCGGCGCGCTCGGGCCAGCGTTCATCCGCCGCCGGCAGCCGCTCGACACGCCAGCCGTGGGCCTCCGCTCCCGCCTGGGCGATGCCGGTCACCCCCTGATAGCAGTCCTCGCCGAGGACCAGGTGCGCGCCGGTCGGCAGCGAGCCAAGGACGGCGGCGCACGCCGCCATCCCCGAGGAGAAGGCCACTGCCGCACCGCCCTCGAGGCCCCCGAGCAGCGCCTCGAACGCCTCCCACCCCTCGGTCGCCTCGTTGCGGCTGTAGATGCGCTCGCCCCCGAGCACGTACGTGGAGACAGGAATGATCGGCGCGTTGAGCGGCACGCCGGGCGCGGGCGCGGGGCGCCCGGCCACCACCGACCACGTCTCCGCTGTCACCTCGTCGCGTCGCACCATCTGTGGGACCATCCTCGCGTGAGCATCCACCTGTGGGCCTTCCTCGGAGTATCGCTGGTGGTGATCCTGGCTCCAGGGCCCGACACGGTGCTGGTGACCAAGAACGCGCTCCTGCATGGTCGCGGCGCCGCGCTGGGAACCGCGCTCGGCGTGAACGGCGGACTCACGATCTGGACAGCAGCAGCGGCGCTCGGGCTCGCGGCGCTCGTGCGCGAGTCGGCGGTCGCGTTCGATGTCCTGAAGGGCGCCGGCGCGATCTACCTGATCTGGCTCGGGCTCCAGGCGCTCCGCTCGGCCTGGCGGCGCTCCGGGGGCGCGATTGGTCCGGCCACGGGGCCGGCCGGCGGCCTTACCACCACCGCCGGATTTCGCCAGGGACTGCTCAGCAACCTGGGGAATCCGAAGATCGCGGTGTTCTTCACCAGCCTGCTTCCGCAGTTCGTCTCCGGCCGTGGGGGCGTCCTGCTCCCGTTCCTGGTCCTCGGGAGCCAGTTCGTGCTGATCACGCTGATCTGGCTCTGCGGATACGCGCTGGTCGCGGTCCGGGCGTCGGCGCTTCTGCGGCGGCCGGCGGTCAAGGCGTCACTGGACGGCCTGACCGGGGCGGTGCTCGTCGGGCTCGGGATTCGGCTGGCGCTCGAGCGGCGCTGACTGGCATTGGCGCGGCCCCGTCTGGGGATGCGTCAAGGGGCCGGAGACCCAGATCCCCTCGAGGGCGTGGGAAGAAATGGCCGGTATCCGGCTGAAATCTCCCAGGGGCGAGCGCTGCGGTTCCGCGTCAGCGCGCCCAAACGCCGGAATATCCCGTTTTCCTGCCTTCCGGTGCACCGATCTGCGCCTTCCCGGCTGCATATTTCGTGCGGATTTTGCGGCCATGACGCCCCCGAAACGCCGATTCGACTGAAGTTGAGCGATTCGGATGCCGATGCAACGAATGTCCAGAAACGGCTCCGAACGAGGGGTTCGGGTCAAACCATGCTTTCACGTCTCCAAAAGCAACCATCCAACTTCAACGCCCTCCGGAACGGGGGTCGGAGCCGGCGGATCGCCGTCATCGCCTGTGTGGTGGCGCTCTGCGCGGTCATCTTCGGCGTCGGCGCCGCGCTCGGCCGCTCCGACAACCGCCGCTTCGCCGCCCCCGGCGCGTTCGTCTCGTTGCGCGCCGGCGCCGGTCACCGCGGTGCGCGCGCAGCCGGCCGGCGCCACCGCGCGGCAGGCCGCAGCCACCGTGCGCGTCGCGCGTACCGGGTGGTGCGGAGGCACCCCAGGGCGCGGCGGATGTACATGCGCCGGATGGAGGTCCGTGCTGCGCACGCCGCGCGTGCCGCGCACGCAGCGCGCGACAGGCGGGCCCGGGCCGCCCGGCGTGCCCACGCCGCTCGAGTCGCCCGCGCGCGGGCCAAGAAGCGCGCTCGGATCAACAAGCGGGAGCGGACGATGCACGCCCTCATGGCGCGGGACTTCGCGCCGGGTCTCGGCTCCGGCACCGAGCTGCTCGGGCAGTCGATGTCCACTCTGGCCGGCGCCTCGGCGGTCCTTCAGCCGGGTGCCAGCGCGCGGCTCGCCTCCAGCGGGGCAGGCGCGCACCTGGTCAACCCGGGCCTGAGCGGCTTCGGGACCGGCCAGCTGAACGCGCTCGCCGGCCGGGTCCGCGCGCTCGCCACGTACTCCACCCCCGAGGCGGGCCGGTACGGCACGCGCGGCGGCTCCGGCACAGCCGGCCGGGCGCACGCCACCCCCGCGAAGGCCGGCGCGCATCCCACGGCTCACTCGCACCAGCCCGCGGGCGGCTTCAGCTTCCCCTTCATCCCGGGGCCGAGCCAGATCGAGCAGTTCGTGACGGTCGTCCCGGAGACGCTCTGGATCGCGCTCGGCTCGGCGCTCGCGCTGGCAGCGCTCGGCGGCGCCGCCGCCCTGCGCTCCGGTCGCCGGGCCCGCCGGCAGGCCGGCGAGTACGCGGCCGTGGCGGCCGCCGCCCTCACCGATCCTCTCACCGGCGCGCTGAACCGGCGCGGCTTCATCGAGGCGGTCGACCGGGAGCTGGCCCGCGCCCGCCGCTACGAGACGCCGTTCGTGCTCGCGTACGTGGATGTCCGCGGCCTCAAGGCAGTCAACGACACCGAGGGCCATCTGGCCGGCGACGAGGTGATCAAGCAGGCGGCACGGCTGCTCGGCGAGTCGGTGCGGACCGAGGACGCGGTTGGGCGCCTCGGCGGCGACGAGCTCGCCCTGCTTCTCACGGGCCAGTCCGCGCAGGGCGCCCAGTCGGTCATCGAGCGGATCCAGGCGGAGGTGCCGGCCGGCCGCGCCGCGATGGGCATCGAGACTGACTGGGACCTGACTGTCGGAACGGCTTCCTATCCGACGGATGGCACCACGTTCGAGGAGCTGGTCGCCACCGCCGACCGGCGTCTGTACGAGCAGCGCGGCATCCAGCTTCGCTGAGCCTCCCGGGCACGCCCGCCGCGCAAGCGGCCGGCGTCGCCAGCGCCGGAACTACGGCTGCGTGAGCTGCGGGGTCGAGGTCGGTCCGTGCACGACCGGGACGTCGGGCGCGCCCGGGGTGCCGGCGGGGGACCAACTCAGGGGATCGATGCGCAGCGTTCGCGGCGAGGGGGAGGGAGCGGAGCGCGCCGCGTACACCAGCCACGTCCCGTCGTGGGGCCCGGTCACGAGCCGGTCGCCACCGCCCGGACCGATCACGCTAGCCGTTTGGGCGAGGATCGGGTTGGACGGGTTCTTGGCGAAGGGCCCGGTCGGGCTGGTCGAAGTCGCGTAGCCCATGCCGTAGGCGCCCTGCCAGTTGCCGCCGGAGTAGAACAGGTAGTAGGTGCCGTTGTGGAGCTCCATCGCCGGGCCCTCCACCGTGGGGGTCTGGAGGCCGGCCCCCTCCCAGGTGCCGGGGTCGCCGGAGAACAGGGGCACCCGCGCACCCGACGCATGCATCAAGTCCGACGTCAGCGGGATTGCCGAGATCGTCGGCTTCCACGTGCACGCGCTGCCGCTGCACACGGAGTCGGTTGACACATACAGGTACGCCTGACCGGAGGGGTCGAGGAACGGCGAGGGGTCGATGTTGCCCTGGCTCGTGCTGTCGCCGCAGCCGAGCGGCATCCCCCCGGGACTGGCCGGCGTGAGGTCGAGCGGGCCCTGGTCGATGAACGGCCCACCTGGCAGCGGCGAGGTGGCAACCCCGATGCAGTTCACGTGTAGCTGCGCGCTCAGCCCGACGTAGTACATGATGTAGCAGCCGCCCGAGGTGTTGCCGGGGCAGGGGTTGTCGCTGACCGTGATGCTGGGAGCCCAGGGATGCCAATCGCCCGTCTTCACCACCCAGCTCGGCCGGGTGCTCATCGCCGTGCCCTCGGACACCCAGTTGACGAGGTCGCTCGAGTGGAGCATCGGGAACCCGCCCCCGGTGCCGTAGGCCCAGTAGTCGGTGTGGCTGCCGCCGTTGTCGAGCACGAACGGATCGGGTAGCTCGGCCGGGCGGTAGACCGGGTTCTCGTAGTTGCCGGCCGAGTAGAAGCTGGCGTCAGCGCCGTCGGCGGCACCGGCGCTGCTGCTCGTCACGAGCCGGTAGTGGTAGCTGGTGGCCGGTCGCAGGCCGCTCAGCGTGGCGGTGACCGTGACCCCGCCGTTGCCCCAGCCGACCGCGGTCACCGGGGTCCGGCTTCCGTACGCCGCGCTCGTCCCGTAGGTGAAGTAGTAGCTGGTGGCCTCCCCGTTGGGGTCGACCGTTCCGGTGATGGACGCGCTCGTCTGGGAGACTGCTCGGGCGGGACCGGTCATCGCGAGCGGTGGGCGGGCCCCCGCCCAGACGCTGAGAGGGGTGGCGCGAAAGCTCGCGCGTCGCCGCCCGCGCGTCGCGCTCGCGCGTCTGTGCCCGAGGGACAACCGGGAGCCCGCCGCGGGGTCCTGGTGGACGACGAGGTAGTTGGCGAGCAGGTCGGGCGCGCCGGCTGCCTTCAGCGGCGCCAGATGGGCCGTCAGGATCAAACGCCTGTGGGCGATCCATCCGAACGCCTCGCTCAGCCCACCGCCGACCAGCCGCGGGACCACGTAGGTGCGCAGGCGGCCGCGCGTATTGAGCGTGCGCCGGGGCGCCGGGGCCGGATACAGCGTGACCACCAAGCCCCGCGGGACGAGGCTGCCCGCGCGCGGTGTCGTGCCGTCCACGCGCGGCGGGGCCAGCGAGTCGAAGGCGAAGCCGTGCGGGATCCGCACGCGCAGGCCCAGCCGATGCAGGCGGGCGTAGGCCGAGACTATGTCTCCGCGCAGGTGCGGGATACGCACCTTCGCGGGCGTCGCAGCCTGCACGCTGGCCAGAGCCGGCCCCCAGGCCAGGATGAGCAGGACCGCGGCCGCCGGCAGCCGGCGCCGCGCCCTCCTGCCCTGTGTGGTCACGCGAAGGTCCAATCCCCACCTGTCCGGGCGCCAAGATTGGCACAAAGCGCCGCCCGCCGGCACACGCCCTGGCATGCTCCCCGTGTGCAGTTTCGCGAGGTGCTCCGGCGCCGGCGGATGGTCCGGACCTATGACGAGCGCCGGCCGGTCCCGCCCAAGGTGATCGATCGGCTGCTGCACGCCGCGGTCCGGGCGCCCTCGGGTGGCTTCACCCAGGGGTGGGCGTTTCTGGTGCTCGACGCGCCCGAGGACATCGCGCGGTTCCGCGAGGCGGTCACGCCCGCCGATGAGCCGGAGGGCTGGCTGGCGGCGCGAATCCGGGCGCCGCTCCTCGTCGTCCCCCACTCCAACAAGGACGCCTACCTGGACCACTATGCGCAGAGGGGCATGCCTCGTTCCGAGGCCTGGTGGCCGGCGCCCTACTGGGACATCGATGCCGGGTTCGCCTCCTTGTTGATCCTGCTCACCGCGATCGACGAGGGCCTCGGCGCGTGCTTCTTCGGGCTACCGAAGGAAAGAATCGCGAGCTACCGGAGCGCGTTCGGAGTGCCGCCCGAGTTCCATCCCATCGGCGCGATCTCGGTCGGGTACCCGGCCGAGCCGGCGCGGGATCTCAGTGCGCGTCGTAAGCCGCTTGGCGAGGTCGTGCATCGGGGCCGGTGGCGAGACGCCCCTCAGCCGTAGCCTGACGAACGCCGGGGGCGCGCCGGCGGGCAAGCCGCTGCGCCGGTCGCTCCACCACGTACCAGCTGACCGCCGCCAGCGCCGTCGCCCCGAGCGCGACCACGACCAGCAGCCAGAGCACGTGAAGGGGGGCGGCTGGAGGGCCCGGCGCGCCTGATTGGCCGGTGATCGCGCCGAGGAGGGGCACATGCCACAGGTAGATCCCGTAGGAGACGGCGCCCAGCCAGATCATCGGCCGCGCGCTCA
Organism: uncultured Solirubrobacterales bacterium; assembly: GCA_963818675.1. Taxonomy (GTDB): domain Bacteria; phylum Actinomycetota; class Thermoleophilia; order Solirubrobacterales; family Solirubrobacteraceae; genus Palsa-465. Next base: position 1,346,671 of record CAWFTE010000002.1, on the reverse strand, counting down.
GCACGCCGATCCCGCGGGTGCGCGGCTCGCGGACGGCGGGCAGGACGAGCAGCCCCGCGGCCAGGCCGAAGAAGATGTGGGTGGGAAGCCCGTACAGCGGCAGGAACAGGTCGCCGTGCTGAAGCGCCGCGCCGGCGGTGTAGCAGCAGGTGGCGAGCAGCCAGCAGCGCTCCGGCCGGCTGCCCAGCGCGACGAGGGCACGCGCCCGGGTGGGGTCGAGTTCCCATTCCGCGGCCAGCACGGCCAGGGCGATCCCGATGGCAAACCAGTCGAGCATGCCGGGCAGGGCGGTGGCGAGCACGAGCCCGCCTTGGGGGACCGGGCTCAGCAGCGAATGCGCGAGCGCGCCCCGCAGCGCCAGCGTGCCAAGCGCGATCAGCCCGATCGCACCGAGCTGGGCGCGGGCGGGATCGCCTCCAGGGCGCCGCTTCACGAGGGTGGCGAGGCCGCGGGCCAGCAGCGGGAGCGCGGCGTAGAAGCTGATCTCCACGCACAGGCTCCAGGCGACGCCAAGGCCGCCGAACAGCGTGTCCGGGTTATAGACCTGGGCGAGCGCATAGAAGCGCCAGGCGTTCGGCGTGAGCACCCCGCTGCCGAGCGGAGTGAGCGCGAACACGCTGAGGGCCACCCAGTAGGCCGGAAGGATCCGCACCGCCCGGCGCCGGGCGTACTCGCGCCAGTCGGGCAGCCGGGCGCCGCTGCGGATCGCCCGCGCGGACGGCAGGTAGAGCACGAACCCGGAGATCACGAAGAAGACGGTGACCCCGCCTTTGAGCGCCGACGCCAGCGGGGCCAGAGCGCCGGCGCGGGTCCAGCCGCTGACCAGGCACACGTGATAGGCGACAACGAGCAGGGCGGCGCCGGCCCGCAGGCCGTCGAACGCCTTGAATCTTGCTTGAGGATGCGCGCGCATGTCTGCGGGAGCATCGGCCTGACCTGGTGGCGAGTTGAGCGCGCGCGCCCGTTACAGGCCACCTGGCTGGGAGCGGCACTTCGGCCCGAGGATGTAGGAGGCTCCGAGCGGAGGGACGCTCATGCCCTGCGAATACTCGATCACCGCGGACACGGGCGCCGGCGGCGGATGGAGCGCCGCCGACTCCGGCCGGCCGTACCAGTAGCCGATCACGTGATGCCCGGCGCCGACCCACACGCCGGTGAGCGGACTCGGCGTGTCCTTCATCCAGAACGACGGCTTGCCGGGCGGCGAGTACGCGAACACCATCGGGCGCACCACCCGCTTCACCCCCTGAAGGCCGCGCTCCTGCGCCGGCAGCGTGAAGGCGACGGGAAGGCACTGGGACGGCCGGCCGCCGAGCGACACGCGTCTCCACTCGAACGAGTTGCTCACAAGCGAGCAGCCGCCGAGGGCCGCCACGCAGGCCGCGGCGAGCGTGAGGCGCACGCCTAGCCCGTGAACGACGGCGTCGACGCAGGCGGCCTGCGCGAGGCGGGGCGCCGCGCGGCCGCCGGCCGCACGAGCGTGAGCACGGTGGTGCCGGAGTGCAGGGTGACGGCGGCGGTGCCGCCCGGGCCGGCGGTGGCCACCCGGCGGCCGTGCTCGAGCACCTCGGTGCCGCGTGGCAGGTTGAAGATCGTAAACCGCGTCAAGTGGTCGGTCGTGATCCGGATGGTGCCCGTCTTCAGCTTCGCAGCGGCCGCGTCGAGGCCCAGCGCCGCCAGGTCGGTGAGCGTCAGCGTCATCGTCTGGCGCGCCTTGGGCCGCTTGCCCAGGAGCCACCGCAGCCCGGTCTCGGTTCCGGGCAGAGGCTGGGTGACGAGCGAGGGCCCGAAACGCACCGGGGTGACAGCGGGGTCGGGCAGGGCGGCGTCGAAGGCCTGCACGGTGGCGATCACGCCGAACGATCCATTGGCCGCCCGGAGGTTGTGCAGCCAGTAGTCGCCGGTTGCGCCGATCCCGTACAGGGAGCTGTTCAGGCTCGGGTACCAGCTATAGGTGAAGGCGCCCGGGCTCGTAGTACGGGTCGGCTTGCCGAGCGCGGCGACGGCGTCGCCGAACCGGTCCTCGGTGGCGTATATGAGGTGGTCGGCTCCGGTGTGGATGAACAGGTCGTAGCGCTGGTTCAGGGAGTCGAACGTCTTCGCTTGGGCGATCACGCCTGTGGTGGGCACGAGCTCGTCCGCGTATGTCTGGTCGATCACATAGGGGATCCAGCGTGCGTTGTGCACCAGGGGCTGGCTCTGGCCATCCTGCGAGCAGGCCGGGTCCTGGAAGGCGAAGCCGTTGACGCCCGGGTAGGCCTGGACGCCGCAGATCACCGGGCCGTCGAGCACCAGCGCGCCGGCGAAGTCGTCGGGATGCTCGAACACCAGCTTGTACGAGGCCCAGCCGCCCATCGAATAGCCGGTGCTCACCGTGCGCGCCGGATCGAGCGTGTAGGCCTGGGCCAGCGCGCGCCACACCTGCCAGAAGTCGGTCTCGGCGCCGTTGTAGTACCAGCCCGCCGGCCCGAGGCCCTCGGTGGTGGCGCAGATCGAGTCGCGGGCCTGGCAGAGCTGCTGGATCAGCTGCGGGTCGAGCGCTCCGTACTGGTTGTAGTTGACCTCGAGCGAGTGCAAGATCCAGGTGAGGGGGAGCGCCTTGCCCGGGTGGTAGCCGGTGGGCACGTACACGGCGTAGGGCTGCACGCGCTCGAGCAGGGTGGGCTGGAAGTTGCCCTCGCTGCCGTCGTTGACGACCTGCCCGGCCCCGAGGCTCAGGCGCGAGACATACCAGCGCGCGCTGTAGCCGGTCGGCTGCGGCTCGGGCGTGCTCGCCTTGCTCGCCAGCTGCGACCAGTTGACCGGCAACGAGAAGCTCGACACGTTGCCGGTGGCCAGCGTGTCGGCCTGGTCGTCCTCCATCCAGAAGTTTCCGGTGATCGAGCGAGCCAGCCCATCCAGGCCGAGAACGGTGCCGAGCGGGGTGGCCGCAAGCAGCGCCTGCGCAGCCGCGATCTGCGCGTCGGTCGTGCCGGTGGTGTAGACCGGCGGCTCCTGGGCCACGGTGCGGAAGGTGATGTTGTAGACGCGCTCGGCGGTCTGCGAGGGGGGCGAGCTGGAGTTGCCCACGTACGGTGGCGCGAAGTTCTGGCCGGTCGAGTCGGCCAGTCCGGCGCCCAGGCGGACGCGCCACGTCCCGCTCACCGGGAGCAGTGAGCGAGGGATGGCCACGACGAAGGACTTCGCGGCCGTGTCGACGGTGAGCTTGCCCCCGTGGGCGAGCACATCGGTGCGCAGGCCGGTGAGCGGGTCGACGACCCAGGCTCCACGGCTGGAGACGACCAGCGCCCGGTCGATCCCGGGTGAGGTGACTCCGGCGCCGGCCGGCCACTGCGAGGTACCGGTGGCCGGGTTGTTGTCGGTGTCGAACGTCCACTCGGCGATCGGCACGGAGGAGTTCGCGAGCGTGACCCAGTCGACCCGCCAGTAGCTGTAGGTGCTGTCGAGGCCGATGCCGGCACGGAAGATGTCCGCGCCGTTGTTGTCCGCCGGCCCGGACGGATACACGTACTGGCCCTGGCGGCCGGCCAGGCCGGAGCTCTGGTCGTAGCTCGAGGTGGGCAGCCCCTCAAGGTTCGAGGCGCCGTAGTCGTCGTATACGAAGTCGGTCCACAGCGACGCCCCGCCGGCGAGCCGGCCCGTGCCCGAGGTCTGCGAGAACGTGCTCGGGAAAGGCCAGGCGGCGCTCGAGGGCTCCGGAAGGGTGGGAGGCGTATCACTGGCCGCTGCCGGGACATCGCTCGGCATCCCCGCGGGCAGCTTGGCGGCGGCCGCAGACGCGTGCAGGCACAGCGTCGCGGCCAGGACGAGGCAACCACGGCGCCAAACCATGCGCGCGAACATACATGGAAGCGACGGCGCGTGCGCCGGTTCTGGGACAGGGACGAAGCGACGTCTCAAATGCGCGCATGGCCTATCTTTGGCCGCGTGAGGCGTTTGGGCATGGCGGCGCTCCTGTGCGGTCTGGTGCTGGTCGGCGGTGCCGCGGCCGCGCCGGTCGCGCCGGGCGCGCCGGGCGCGCCGATCGCGCCTGCCGTGTACGGCGGGGCGGGCGCGCCATCCGGGTACGGCCCCTCGCGGGCCTGGGGCGGGACGCGTATCCGCTCCCTCGATCCGACGCCGACGCCGGCGCCTACGCCGGCGCGGGCGGCGCCGGCGCGTGCGGGCGGAGCCGCGGACGCCCTCGCCGGCGCCGGCGCCAAGAAGCACCCCGACCGGGTGCTCTCGAACGAGCGCACGTTCACGCGCTGGGCCTACGTCGCCTGGATCGGCTGGGCCCACACCGCGCCCCGGGACTCCGCCCCGCGGGTCGCGCGGCTGACGTGGTACACCGAGGACGGCTTCCCGTCGGTCTACCTGCTGCTGCGCGAGCACCGGGACGCGCACGGGGTCGATTGGGTGAAGCTGCGCATCCCGGGCCGGCCCAACGGCCGGACCGGCTGGGTGCGTCGTACCGCGCTCGGGTCGTTCCACCTGACGCATCTGCTGGTCGTGGTCAATCGCGAGCGTTTGCGGATGTACCTGTATCGGTACGACCGGAGGGTGTGGAGCGCCCCGGTCGGCGTGGGCAAGCCGAGCAGCCCGACACCGGCCGGCCACTTCTGGATCAACGAGCGCTTCCAGATCCAGGATCCCAGCTCGGGCTACTACCCCTACGCATTCGGCACCACCGACTACTCGACGCTGACCGATTGGCCGGGTGGCGGTGTGGTCGGGATCCACGGGCCGTATTACGACGCGCAGGGGATCCCGGGCCAGATCTCGCACGGGTGCATCCGGCTCGAGGTATCGGACGACTTCTGGTTGGCCGCCCACGTGGCGCTCGGCGTGCCGGTGCGCGTGGTCTGACCGCGCGTCCGCGGCGCAGAAACCTAACTGGGACCCGCGTTGGCCCCCAGGCTGTTCAGCCACGAGCGGATCCAGGCGCCGGCCGGTGTGACTTGCCCCTCCTCGTAGCCGGTCGTGGCCACCGCCAGGGTGATCCCGTTGGGGGTCGACCAGCCGAACTCGATCCCGGTACCCGTGGGGGCGTAGCGAGCGATCGGCTGTCCCTGCTGGAGGATGCTCCCCGGCGTGGCGAGGTCGGTGATCTCCTCGGCCACGTACTGCACCTTGCCGGCGTCGGCTCCCTGAAGGAGCTCCCAGTAGATCAGCGGCTGGCCGGCATACCAGTCTGGCTCGATGGCGAGGATCTTGACCTCGGTGGGCGCCAGGATCGGCGCTCCGATCGGCATGTTCGCGTCTACGCCCTGATCGGTCCGCTCCCAGTGGTTGACGTACTGGAGGGGGTCGATGTAGGAGGCGTCCGAGACCTTGACCGCCACCAGCTCCTGCTTGAGCTCGGACTGGATCTGTGACAGCGGTGGCGCATGGGCGGTGGGATCGCCCACCGGGTCGCTCGGCGTCCCGGCCTGTGCCGCCGCCTGGACGCCGGCCACGGGCTCGAGGGCTTGAGGCCGGGCTTGCGGGATCGCGCTGGGCGGCGCGGTGGGGTTGAGATTTGCGTACCGACTGGCGCCCCGGTGGACGGCGCGGCTCGATCCGCAGCCGGCGAGCGCGAGCAGGGCGAGCGGGATCGCGGCGCGACTGAACCTTCCCATGCCAGCGACTTAAGCTAACACGCGTGCCCGCCCCCGGCGCCGCGCAGCAGCGCCGAGCCGAGCCTCGTCCGGGCGTAGCGGACCTCGTGCCCGTGCCGGCCGCCGGTCACCAGCCCGGCGTCGCGCAGCGCGATCAGGTGGCGCGAGGCGCCGGCCGGACTGAGCTCGAGCTGGGCGGCCAGGGCCGAGGTCGAAGTCGGGTGCTCGAGCACGGCGAGAACCCGCGCCCGGGTGCGACCCAGCAGGCGCGCGAGCGGCTCGGACGGCTGGGCCGGCGGCTGCCACAGCTCGGCCACCCCGAGCGCCGGATAGATGATCGTCGGCTGCCACGGCTCGTCCGTGACCGCGGCCACGTGCGGCCAGGTGAACGCGCTCGGCATCAACAGCAGCCCGCGATCGCCGACCTTCGCGGTGTTGGGAAACCGGTTGCACACCTCGAGGCCGTTCCTGCGCCAGCGCACCCGCGCGTCGAGCCCGTGCAGGGTCGCGCGCAGCCCTCGCCGCGCGAGCGTCCGCGAGCGCTCCTCGATGTCCCGGGCCAGCAGCGCCCGGATGCGCAGCCAGAACGGTCGCACCAGCGCTTGCCAGCCCTGCTCGATGCGATCGGCCAGCAGATCTCGAGCCCCCTCGGGATCGGCGCGCAAGGTGTCGAGGCGGCGGCGGTGCTCATCGTCGGTCAGCTCGGCGCGGCAGGCGTCGAGGTCGTTGATGACCTGGTCGGGAGGCGTGCGCCGGACCTCCGCCAGCTGGTCCTCGAGGCGCGGCCAGGGAGCGCGGGGCGGGGGCGAGAGGAAGTCGGGGACGTAGCCGCGGAGCGGCTCCACCGCGAGCAGCACCGCGAGGTCGGGCGCGGCGATTTGGCTTGCCACCAGGCGCTGCCACGGCTCGTGGTAGGCGCGGGCCTGCTCGTCGATGAACGTTCGGACGGCGGCCAGCGTCTCCCACAGCGGCGAGCAGGCGAACCGCACGTCCAAGAGCTCGTCCGGGGCCTCCATCAGGAACAGCGTCACGACAGGTAAAGATACGCGCAGGCGCGAATCATTCGCCGCCGGACAGCCGCCTCACCGACGCTCCGAGGGGTGAGCAAAGGGACGGGCTACGGCGACGCGCTGGCCTCGGGGGAGATGCGCACGTTGGTGACCGCGCAGCTGGTCTCGGTGGCGGGCTCGAGCGTCGCCGCGGTGGCGCTCACGGTGCTCGTCTACCGCCGCACCGCCTCGCCGCTCCTGGCGTCGCTCACCTTCGCCCTCACGTTTGCGCCCTACGTGCTGGGTGGGGCCCTGCTCTCCGGGCTCGTCGACCGGCTCCGCCCGCGCGAGCTCTCGGCCGGCTGCGACTTCGGTTCGGCGCTGCTGATGGTGGGGATCGCCGTGCCGGGACTGCCGCTGCCCGTTCTGTTCGGCCTGCTCCTCGCCACCGGAGTCCTGTCCTCGCTGTCGGGCGGTGGCCGTGTCGCGCTGGTGCGCGCCGCTGTAACCGACGGCGCGTATGTGCCGGCGCGCTCGCTGATGCGCATCGCCGCCCAGGTGGCGCAGCTCGGCGGGAACGCGGCCGGCGGCGCGCTCCTAATCGTCTTCGGCTCGAGCGGCGCGCTACTGGTGAACGCCGCCACGTTCGCGGTCTCCGCCGGTCTGGTGCGCCTGCGGCTGGCGGATTACCCGAACATCGGGCAGGCGGGTGAGGCCAGGCTCCTGGCCGACTCGCTGCGGGGCGCCGGCCGGATCCTCGCTCACCCTGAGCTGCGCCGGTTGCTGCTGTTCGGATGGCTTGGCCCGATGTTCTTCGTCGCGCCCGAGGCCGTCGCCGCGCCGTATGTGAGCTCGCACCATGCATCGGCCGCGGTCGTTGGCTGGTGGCTCGTGGCGCTGCCGGTCGGGCTGATCGCGGGCGACTTCGCCGGAGTGCGCCTGCTCAGTCCGCACCGCCAGAAGCGCGCGATGGCCCCGGCCGCCGCCGCGGGCTTCCTGCCCTATCTGGTGTTCGCAGCCGATCCCGCGATACCTCTCGGAATGGCCCTGCTCGTGGTGGCGGGAGCAAGCGGCCTGTACGCGCTCGGATTCGACGCGCGGCTGCGCGACGCCGCGCCCCCGGAGCTGTTCGCCCGCACGATGACCCTGAACGCGGGCGGGCTGATGGCGCTCCAGGGCGTCGGCTTCGCGCTCGCGGGTGCGATCGCGCAGGGTGTGGGACCCGCGTGGGCGATCGTGATCGCGGGCGCCGGCGGCTTGCTCACCACCCTGGTGTTATTGCGCGACGATCTCCGCAGGCGGGCGCCGGCGCGGTGAGGTTGGGGCGCGCTGACGGCGCGCGGCGGCCGGAAAGCGTTACGGCCGCCGCGCGAGCCCCATACCGTCAGCTGCGCTGAGCCCCCTTGTGGTCAGACGCGTTGCCCCCTGGTCGGCCAGGTGCGCCCCCGTCGTTTTTCGCCTGGTTCGTCGATCGCGCTAGCCCCATGAACAGATCCCGAAGCACGGGGGAAGCCTCCCACTCGCGGAGCGGCGTGTCGGTGGGGCGGGCAGGCGTCTTGTGGTGCGGGAGCCATGTGATGTGCGGTACGGCTATCCGTACCGCGAGCCTCGTAGCAACCCCCGGGGTATTCGCGCATGTCGCTGCGATGCTTAGGCACATGCCGTACGGGAGTGTCGAAGTGCGCGCCGGCGCCGCCGCCGGGTGATGGATACGACGGTCCTGATCGTCGACGATCACGTCACCTTCCGCCAGTCCGCGCGGCTGCTGCTCGAGTCGGAGGGGTTCGAGATCGTCGGGGAGGCGGACGACGGGCGTTCAGCGCTCGAGAAGACGGCGGCGCTCGGGCCGGATCTCATCCTGCTCGACGTCCAGTTGCCCGACATCGACGGGTTCGAGGTGGCGACGCGCATAACCGAGCTCGGCCGTCCCGTCGCGGTGGTGCTGGTCTCCAGCCACGACAGCGGCGACTTTGGGTCGCTCGTCGGCGCATGCGGCGCGAGAGGATTCGTGGCCAAGGCTGACCTCTCGGGCGAGCGGCTGCGCGCCCTGCTCGCCGGCTGAATAGCCTTCCGCAACACAGATGGACGAGGCCCTGCGTGTCCTGGTGGCCGATGACTCGGTCCTGCTGCGGGAGGGCTTGGTCCGCCTGCTCCAGGAGAGTGGCTGCGAGGTCGTGGCTCAGGCCGGCGACGCGGAGGAGCTCCTGCGCAAGGCCCGCGCCCACCGGCCCGCGGTTGCCATCGTGGACGTGCGGATGCCGCCGGACAACACCGACGACGGGCTGCGTGCGGCTGTGACGATCCGCAACGAGCACCCGGAGACGGGCGTGCTCGTACTCTCCCAGTACATCGAGGAGCAATACGCGGTCGAGTTGCTCGGCGAGGCGAGCGAGGGGGTGGGATACCTGCTCAAGGAGCGGGTCACGGATGTGTCGACGCTGCTCGACGCGGTCCAGCGCGTCGCCGCGGGCGGCTCGGTGATCGATCCGCAGGTGGTGAGCCAGCTGTTGCGGCGTCACCGGCACGGCGATCCGCTCGGGGAGCTGAGCGAGCGGGAGCGCGATGTGCTCGAGCTGATGGCGCAGGGGCGTTCGAACCACGCGATCGCCGCGCGCCTGGTGATCAGCGAGCGGGCGGTGGAAAAGCACGTCACCAGTATCTTCAGCAAGCTGAGGCTGCCCGTCACCGGGGACGACCACCGGCGCGTGCTGGCCGTGCTCACGTTCCTAGGCGCCTGACGCGAGAGTCACGCCGCGAGCCTGCGAGCTGTGCCCCGATCCCCGGCAGACCCGTTCGCTACACCATCGGAGTCGACGGCTCACCGCCGCGGCGTCGCGGTGCCACGGCTGCGCGGTCAATCGGCCTGGAACGCGGCTGTGGCGGCCTCCACGGCGATCGTCCTCGCGGTCGCGCTGGCGCTCGGGATCGGGTGGCTGGCCAGCCGCCACTCGCGGACGGTCACCTATTCGGCGTCCGGGGCCCTGACCGGTGTCGACCTACGGCTGTCCTCGGGCCAGGCGGTCATCGTGGGGAGCAGCACGGGCTCGCTCCAGGTGCGGCGCGTCGATGACTACGCGTTCGGGCGGGCCGCCCAGGAGCGGCGGTACGTGGCGGGCGGCGTTCTGCATATCTCCTCGACCTGTCCGAAGATCGTGCTCGGGTCCTGCTCGGCGTCCTACGAACTCGAGGTCCCGCAGTCGATGGCCGTGGACGTCCAGACGGAGGCCGGCGCCGTGCGGATGACCGCCTTCAGCGGCAACGCGGCGATCGCCACGGGCTCGGGCAGCGTCGATGTCGAGGCCTACTGCGGCCTGAACCTGTCCGCCCGGAGTGAAGCGGGAGATGTCCACGTCGCTACCGCCTGCGCCCCGCAGCGTCTGGACCTGGTGAGTGGCAGCGGAGACGCAGTGGCATTCGTGCCGCCCGGCCGCTACCAGATCGGAGCAAGCTCGGGCAGCGGCTCCGAGCACGTGAGCGGCGTCGTGCGCGACGAGCGGGCTCCGTTCATCATCGACGTGCACAGCGCGAGCGGCAGCGTGGCCGTGGAGGGCGGCTTGTGAGCTGGCCGGCAGAACCCGTCGCCGGGGCGCCGGCCGCGCCGGAGGTCCTGCTCCGCGCGACCGAACGAGAGCTCCAGGCCGAGCGGACGGTCAAGGAGCTCGCGTACGTCGCGCTCGGGCTGCCGCTGGGCGTCGTGTACCTGCTGTTCGTGGGCGGAGTGCTGGTGATCGGGGTGGTGCTCGGGGCGCTGTGGATCGGCCTGCCGCTGCTGTTCGCGGCGTCCGTAGCGCTGTGGCGGTGCGCCGGCCTCGAGCGACGGCTCGCCAACCGGCTACTCGACGCCCGGATCTCGCCGTTGCCGCCGCTGCGGCGGGCGAGCGAAGGTAGGATCTGGCAGCGGCTGCGGCATCGGGCCGGGAGCCGGGCGTTCTGGCGTGGCGTAGCCCTGTTGACGCTGAAGGCACCCGTCACCGCGCTCGCGGCAGTGCCGATCGCGGCGGGACTGGCCGGGACGGTCGCGCTGCTCGTGATCGGGGTCGGCGCCATCGGCGGATCGACCGGCGGCTACTTCGGGCCATTCGCGGTCGATCGCGGCTTTGGCGTGGTCCTGTGCCTGCTGGCGCTCCCGATGTCCATCTTCACGCTGGCCGCCACCGACTGGGTGGCTGCCGGGCTACGAGCGCTTGCGCGGACGCTGCTCGTCACGAGCCTGCCCCCCGGTGCGCCGGTGCGGGAGACCCTCGCGCGCAGCCTCGGCGACCGCACGCTGTCGATCGCATACTGGGTGCCGGATCGCGAGACGTTCGTCGACGAGCGGGGCTACAGCGTGCCGCTCCCGGAGGCCGGCTCGGACCGCGCCTGGACCGCGGTCGATTACAAGGGCCGGCGGGTGGCCGCCATCATCCACGACGCCAGCCTCGAGGCGAGCCCCGAGCTTGTGCAGGCGGCCGCCGCCGCGGCGTCACTGGCGCTCGACAACGAGCGACTGAAGGCCGACCTGCGCTCCCGCGTGGAAGAGCTGCGAGCGTCGCGGGTCCGGCTCGTCGAGGCATCGAATGCCGCACGTCGGCAAATCGAGCGCGACCTCCACGACGGCGCTCAGCAGCAGCTCGTGGCGCTGGCCGTCGAGCTGCGGCTGCTTCGAAGCCGGGTCGCCGGCAATCCCGAGGCGACCGAGCTGATCGAGCGGATCGACGCCAAGCTCGCGGCCGCCCTCAACGAGCTTCGTGAGCTGGCGCGGGGGATCCATCCCGGGATCCTCACCGCGCGCGGCCTCCCTCCGGCGCTCGAGTCGCTTGCCGCGCGCGCACCGCTTGTGGTCGCGTGCGAGGTGGACCTGCCGTCACGGCCGCCGGCGTCGGTGGAGGCCGTGGGGTACTTCGTCGCGGCCGAGGCGCTGACCAACGTGCTCAAGTACGCACACGCGAGCCAGGCCACGATCCGCGCGCGCTACGAGGGAGACGACGTGGTGGTGGAGGTCGAGGATGACGGCGTGGGCGGCGCGGACGAGCGCAAGGGCACGGGCCTGCAGGGTCTGCGCGACCGGGTCGGCGCGCTCGATGGAACCCTCGCCGTGAGCAGCCCCGAGGGTCGCGGCACCCTGGTCCGGGCCTGCCTCCCGTACCGACGACCGTAGGCGGTGCTCAGAGCAGGCCGTTGGCGCCCAGGAACTGCCGCGCCACCAGCGTGGGGCTCTGCTGGTCGAGGGCCACATCGGCGTTCATCACCCGCAGCGCCTGGGTGCTGAGCCTCGCGCTCACCGCGTCGATCGTCTGCGCGAAAGCCGGACCCTCGCGGGCGAGGACGCTCGAGCGCACCACGAAGGTCACGTTCTGGTATCCGAAGATGCCCTTCGGGTCGCTCAACATCGCGTACCCCCCGCGCGTGAGGTTGCCGTCGGTGGTGAACGCGACCGCCAGCTGAGCGCGTCCCTCGGCCAGCGCCTGGTACTGGCTGCCGATCGCCAGCGGGAGGAAGCGGAGCGTGCCGACCCCGTAGTCCTGCTTGAGCCCGATCAGGCCGCTGAACCGCGTCCTGAACTCGGGCGGTCCGGCCAGGGTCGCCGAGGAACCGAGACGCGCGAGGTCCGCGAGCGAGCTCAGGCGGTGCGCCGCCGCGTAGGCGGGCTTGGCCAGGATCACGTCCGTATCCGTCGCCGGCGCCCTCGCCAGCACGGTGTCGCCACGCTGGCGCTCGAGACCCGCGGCGAGGTCATACGCGTTGAGCGCGTTCGCCGGCGCCTGCGTGTTGTGGCCGAACACCGACAGGATCGTTCCGGTGTATTCGGGATACCCATCGATCCGACCGGCGGTCAGCTCGCGATCGACCTGCTCGGACGGGCCGATGTTGCTCTCGAGCGTGACCGAGTAGCCCTTGGCCCGCAACGCCTGCGCGTACAGCTGTCCGAGGATGATCTCCTCGGTGAAGTTCTTGGTGCCCAGCGTGACTGGCGGCTTCCCCGCGCCGGGTTCCCGGGCCGCTCGCGCAGGGGTCGTCGCGGTGCCCGAGGTGCCCTGGGGCTTTCCGGACGAGCCGCATCCGGAGCCGAACAGGACGCCGAGTGCGACCATCATCGTCGCTCCCGTCAGGCGAGGCACACGTACCGTCATCGCCGTGCCACGGCCTCCCGCACCGGGACCATCGCGCGAGGCTACCAAGAGACGAGCGCGCGCTACACCTAGCCGCACACCGGGGATGATGGCGGCGCATGATCCGGCTATCCGGCGAGCGTGTCGTGACCGCGGCGGGCGGGACCATCGCCGGCGAGGTCGTGGTCGAGGACGGGCGGATCGTGTCGGTGCGGCCGGGGCGTGGAGGGGGCGATGCGGCGTGGATCGTTCCGGGCTTCATCGACCTCCATGTGCATGGTGGAGGCGGCGCGCAGTGCAACACCCGCGACCCGGACGAGATCGCCGCGGTGGCGCGGTTCCATGCCAGGCACGGGACCACGGCGCTGCTCGCTACCACGGTGGCGGCGCCAGTCTCGGAGCTCGAGGAGGCGGTGCGGGCTATCGGGGTGGTCTGTGGCGGCGCCGGCGGCGGGCCCGGGTCAGGCGGCGGGCCCGGGTCCGGCGGCGGGCCCGGGTCCGGCGGCGGGTCCCGCGGGCGCGGCGGCCGGACCGGCGGGTCTGTGCTCGGAGCGCACCTGGAGGGCCCGTTCCTCAGCCGTCGCTGGCCGGGCGCGATGGACCCGGACGCGTTCCTCGATCCCGCCGATGGGCGGCTCGTGCTCGAGCGCTTGCTGTCGCCGGCGTGCGTGCGCATGATGACGCTGGCACCGGAGCTCCCCGGGGCGCTCGAGCTGATCGGGTCGCTCGCGCGAGGCGGCGTGGTCGCCTCGCTCGGGCACACGGACGCCGGCGAAGGGGCCGTGCGGGCCGCGGTCGGAGCGGGGGCGCGGTCGGTGACGCATCTGTTCAACGCGATGCGGGGGTTTCACCATCGCGAGCCGGGCGCGGTGGGTGCGGCGCTCGAGATGCCCGAACTGAGCTGCGAGCTCATCTGCGACGGCGTGCATGTCGACCCGGTGGCGCTGCGCCTGGCCTACCGGGCCAAGGGCCTCGACGGGCTGCGGCTGGCCACCGACGCAACCGCGGCGGCCGGTATGCCGGACGGCGCCTACCGCCTGGGTGGCGCCGAGATCTCGATGCGCGACGGACGGGCCACGCTCGCCGGGAGCGACACGCTGGCCGGGAGCGCGCTGACCATGGACGCGGCCGTGCGGGGCGCTGTGCAGCTGATGGGGCTTTCGGTTGAGCAGGCGGTGGCGCTGACGGCCTGGCAGCCGGCGCGCCTGCTCGGCCTGGCGGGACGCAAGGGCGCGATCGCCCCCGGCTTCGACGCCGACCTCGTAATCCTCGACGAAGAGCTACGCGTCCGCGACACGCTTCTGGGCGGCGCGTGGGTCTGAGGGAATGCGCTCGGTGTGCGGGTCGGCGGAGGGGGCGGTGATGAGCCGCGCGCCGCGCCCGCGCGTGAAGAAGCTGAACGACCAGCGGGTGAACACGACCACCCGGTTCTGGAAGCCGATCAGGTACCAGAGGTGCACGACGAGCCAGGTGAGCCAGGCCGGGAACCCGCTCAGCTTCAGGCCCTTGACGTCCGCTACGGCGGCGCCGCGGCCGATCGTGGCGAGATTGCCCTTGTCGTGATAGCGGAAGTCTGGCGGCGTTCGTCCCTCCAGGCGCGCCCTGACCACCTTGGCCGCGTAGCGCCCCTGCTGCATGGCCACCGGCGCCACGCCGGGGAACGTGGTCGCCACGGACGGGTCCTGGCGCGCCTTCACGCGGACCATATCGCCGAGCGCGAGCACCTCAGGATGGCCGGGGAGCGTCAGGTCGGGCTCGACCGTGACTCGTCCGGCGCGGTCGAGCTCCGCTCCGGAGCCCTCGCCGAGCCGTGTGGCGAGGGTTGAGGCGGTCACGCCGGCGGCCCATACCACCGTGCGCGTCGGGATCCGCTCGGTCGTTCCGTCGCCGTGCTGGACCGTCACCGAGCGCTCGTCGATCTCGACCACGGTTGAGCCGAACAGCGTGGTCACGCCGAGCCTGTGAAGCGAACGGGCAGCCTTGGCGGACAGAGAGGGTGGGAAGCTCGTGAGCACGCGGTCGACCGCCTCGATCAGCAGGATGCGCCCGCCCCGCGGATCGATCGTGCGGAAGTCATGGCGCATGGTGTCGCGCGAGAGCTCGCCGATCTGCCCCGCGATCTCCACCCCGGTGGGACCCGCGCCCACCACGGCGAAGGTCAACCACGCTGCGCGGCGCTCGGGATCGGTCTCGGACTCGGCCGCTTCGAACGCGCTCAGGATGCGGCCACGGACGGTCAGCGCGCTTTCCAGCGACTTGACCTCAGCGGCGAACTCGCTCCAGTCGTCGTGGCCGAAGTACGAGTAGCGCGAGCCTCCGGAGACGATTAGCGTGTCGTACTGGAGCGTCGGCGGCGCAGGGACCTCGCCGACCGGGCGCAGGTGGAGCAGGCGGGCCTCCAGGTCCACCTCGGCGACCTCGGCCAGCATCACGCGGACGTTGCGCTGGCGCTTGAAGATCGCGCGCAGTGGATAGGCGATGTCGCCCGGGGAGAGGGCGCCGGTGGCGACCTGGTACGTGAGCGGCTGGAACAGGTGGAAGTTGCGCCGGTCGATCAGTGTGACCTCGACGGGCGCCCGGCGGAGCTTGCGCACGGCCTGGAGACCGCCGAAGCCTCCACCGACGACCACCACGTGATGAGCCATTGCCGCCGGACCCTAGCGGGCGTGATCGAAAAGGCCCTTATGCGGTGCCAAATCGAGCACGCCGGCTCCGGGTGGGCTAACGGATCTGGACTCCCGAGATCGCTCGCGAGATGACCAGGCGCTGGATCTCGGACGTTCCCTCGAAGATCGTGTAGATCTTGGCGTCGCGGTGCATGCGCTCGACCGGGAACTCGCGCGTGTAGCCGTTGCCACCGAGGACCTGGATCGCTCGCTCGGTCGCCCAGACCGCGACCTCGCCCGCCTTGAGCTTGCTCATCGACCCTTCAGCGTTGTCGAAGTCGTGGCCGTTGCGGCCCATCCAGGCGGCCCGCCACACCAGCAGCCGCGCCGCGTCGATCTCCATCTTCATGTCGGCCAGCGTGAACGCGATCGCCTGGTTCTCAATGATCGGCCGTCCGAACTGGGAGCGGTTCTTGGCGTAGTCGAGCGCGTACTCGTAGGCGGCGCGGGCGATCCCGATGGCCTGCGAGCCGACGGTCGGCCGGCTGACCTCGAAGGTCCGCATCGCCGCCTGACCGCGGGATCGCTGCCCCTCCCGGGCCCGGGCCAGCCGTCCGTCGAGCTTCTCCTTGCCGCCGAGCAGGCACGAGCCCGGGACGCGGACGTCGTCCAGGAACACGTCGGCGGTATGCGAGGCGCGCAGGCCGTGCTTCTTGACCTTGGTGCCCATCTCGAGGCCCTTGGTCCCCGGCGGGATCACGAATGAGGCGTGGCCGCGGGCCTTGAGGTCAGGGTCGACCTGGGCCACCACCACGTGGACGTTGGCGATGCCGCCGTTGGTCGCCCATGCCTTCTGGCCGTTCAGGATCCAGTCCCCGGAGGCCTCGTCGTACTTGGCCCGCGTGCGCAGGGAGGACACGTCGGAGCCTGCGTCGGGCTCGGACACGCAGAACGCGGCGACCTGCGGCTCCGACTCGGTGCCGAAGCACTGGGGGATCCACTCGCCCCACTGCTCCGGGGCGCCGTTGGCCTGGATCGCCGCCACCGCCAGCGTGGTGCCCATGATCGACATGCCGATCCCGGCGTCGCCCCAGAACAACTCCTCGTTGACGATCGGGAACAAGATCCCGCTCTGGTCGAACCAGAACTGCGCGATGCCCTCGAGGCTGTAAAGCCCGATCTTCGCCGCCTCCTGGATGATCGGCCAGGGCGTCTCCTCGCGCTCGTCCCACTCTGCCGCCGCCGGCCTGACGGTTTGCTCGGAGAAGCCGTGAACCCAGTCGCGGATGTCCTTCTGATCCTGACTCAGCTCTAGCGAGAACGGCGGCTTTTCGCTGTCGCCGTTCGTGGCCGCCTGTTCCTGCTGCTCGGCAGACCCTGCTTCCATTGTTATTCCTTTCGGTCCGCTTGCCCGGGCTGGTTTCTACCCGTGAGTAACCGCGATCAACCGCGGCGGAAACGGGTACGACCCCGACATGCCGCCCGCCGCCAGGTCTGCTGATCGAGAGGGCCTCGTGGTCGCCGTGACCGGCCCTACGGGAACGTTCGGGTTCGGGCTGATGCCACTGCTTCAGGCGGAGCGGCGGGTCAAGCGGATCGTGGGCATCGCCCGCCGGCCGTTCGACCCGGGCGAGTACGGCTGGTCGAAGATGGAGTACCGCCAGGGTGACGTGCGCGACCCCGACGCGCTGGAGGAGGCGTTCGAGGACGCGCAGGTGGTCATCCACCTCGCGTTCATGATCACCGGCAACGCCGACGCCAAGACGATCCGCGCGATCAACATCGACGGGACCCTCAACGTGTACCGCGCCGCCCGTGCCGCGAACGCCAAGCGGTTCGTGTACGCGTCGTCGGTCGCCGCCTACGGCTTTCACCGCGACAACCCGGTGGGGATGACCGAGGACTGGCCGACCCGGCCCGCGGGCCGCCTGTTCTACGCGCGCGAGAAGGCGGAGATCGAGCAGCTGCTGACCGACGAGGCGGATGAGAGCCCCGAGCCGGCCTTGTACATGGTCCGCCCGCCGATCGTGCTCGGCCCGCACGCGGTCGGGGGCAAGGAGCTCCCCGAGCCCGTGACGCGGGCCGGACAGCAGATGCTCGGGCTGGTGCGCCGCCTCCCGATCCCGGTTCCCGTGCTGGCGGCGGGCGTGCAGCTTCAGTTCATCCACGAAGACGACGTGGGCCGGGCGCTAGTCAGGTGCGCGCTCGGAGAAGGTCCGCCCGGCGCCTACAACATCGCCGGCGACGGCGTGCTCACGGGCGCCGACGTGGCCCGCGAGCTCGGCTTCACACCGGTTCCGATCCCCGGCGGCGTGGTCCACGGGGTGGCGCGCGCGGCGACAAAGGCGCTGCCCGGGTTTGCGCCCCCGTCGGCCGAATGGGTCGAGGCGATCAGCCATCCCTCGATCATGGACACCACCAAGGCCCGGCAGGAGCTGGGCTGGGAGCCGACCTACAGCGGCCTCGACGCGCTGCGCGAGACGATTCGCGCAGCGCGCGGCGAGGACGACTAGAACGCGCCCAGGTTGCTGTTGAGGTGCCAGTGGCGCCCGCCGTCGCGGGACACGTAGACCACCGTCTGGGCCTGCGAGCCCGACCCGGTCGCGTCCTGGGCCACCGCGATCAGCCGGTTGCCGAATGCCACCACCGATAGGACGTCGTCGCCGAGTATTGCCTGCCACCAGTGAGCCCCGGAGTCGCTCGTCACATCCACGACCTGGCCACCCCCGTAGGCGAAGACGGTGTGCTTGTTGGCGGCCCCTATGTCGAGCACGGATTCGGGCGCGTCCGCCGCGTTGACGTGTAGAGCAGGACCGTCCGTGCGCCATGTCGATCCGCCGTTGACAGTGGCCGCGGGATACTGCGCGTCGCCGACGGCAACCAGGGCGAACCCGCGCGAGGCGTTGACGAACGCCCGCACGCCGAACAGCTTGGACGCCGACACAGGTGTTCCCTTGCGCAGGGTGCGCGCGCGTGCCCTGAGCGCTCGCGCGGTGATCGTGTGGGGGGGCGGCGGCGGAGCCGCCGTCGACGTGCGGGCCACGATCAAGCCAAGCAGCATGAGCGCGCCCATCAGCGCGAGCACCCGGACGTGGACGTGGAAGTGCTTCATCACCTACCTCCTCTGGACGTGTGCGCACATGTTCTCACCAGCGGGGCGTGTTCCTGCGCAGGGACGCGGACTCTGCATGAGCCGATGTCGGCCCCGGCGTGGCGGCACTGGCACCCTTGGCCGGTGTTGCTGCTGAGCTGGAACCTGGCGGGGCGGGTGCGGCTCGTCCCCGAGCAGGCCGCGCTGGTCGCCCGGCTGCGCCCGGACGTGGTGTGCCTTCAGGAGGTGACGGCGCGCGCCAAGCCGCTGTGGGAGCACGCGCTGCGCTCGCTGGGGCTCGATTGCGTCTCGCATCCGGGGCCGGGGCCCGGGCCGCGGCCCGAGTCTTCTCGGGCCGAGGCGGAGCCGCGCCGGCGACGGCTGTCGGTGCTGACGGCAACCCGGGAGCCGGTCGAGAGCGTTGCGGTCGAGGGGGTACCGTGGCCGGAGCGGGCGCTGGCAGTCCGTTTCGCCGGGGGCCTCGAGCTCGTCAACGTGCACTCGCCGATCAGCGCCACGCCAGGTCTGGTCAAGGTGCTCACGCACGAGGCGGTCCATGCCCACCTGCGCGCGCGGGCGGACGGCGCGTGCGCGCTGTGCGGGGATCTCAACACCCCGCGCCGCGAGCACCCGGATGGGCGGGTTTGGACATTCGCCCGCGACCGGTACGGGCGGCTCCGTCCCGAGCGCGGGGAGCGCTGGGACGCTGCGGAGCTGGCCCTGATCCGGGGCCTCGAGCCGTACGGCTTTCGCGATGCCTTCCGGGCGCTCCACGGCTACGCGGAGCGCGAACCGAGCTGGGAGTGGCCGAAGTGGGGCGGCGGCTACCGGCTCGACCACCTGATCGTCTCGGCTGAAGTAACCGTGACCGCGTGCTCCTACGCCCACGACTGGCGCCGCGCCGGCCTGTCCGACCACTCGGCCCTGGTGGCCGAGCTAGTCGCCCGATAGGTGCGCGGGCAACGGCTCGGGAGCGAGCGGCGGATCGTCGAGGATCAGCTGGGGCACCGTCACGAGCTGGTAGCCGCGGTGGCGCAGGCCGTTGACGATGAAGGGCAGCGCCGCGATGGTCTGGCTGCGATCGCCGCCGGCATCGTGCAACAGGATGATCGCGCCCGGTCGGGCACCCGCCAGGGCCCGGTGCACGATCACCGCCACCCCCGGACGCAGGTAGTCGTTGCTGTCCACCGTCCAGAGCACCATCAGCATGTGGAGCTGCCGGAGGATGGTCAGGGTGGTGGCGTTGTAGGA
Source organism: uncultured Solirubrobacterales bacterium (assembly GCA_963818675.1). Classification (GTDB taxonomy): domain Bacteria; phylum Actinomycetota; class Thermoleophilia; order Solirubrobacterales; family Solirubrobacteraceae; genus Palsa-465. Next base: position 1,327,066 of record CAWFTE010000002.1, on the reverse strand, counting down.
GCCGTAGGGAGGACGCCACAGTCGGGGGAAGGGCGCGCCGACCTTGCCCAACCACTGGGTCTGGTCGAGGATCTGCGCTCGCTGAGCAGCCGCCGGGAGGAACGCCATGTGCGGGTGGGTCTCGGTGTGGTCGCCGATCGCGTCGCCGTCGTGCACGGCGTCCGCCGAGGCGGCCCGGAACCACTGGAACATGAAGCCGATCTCGAAGAACGTGCCCGGCGCATGGAGGTGCTGGAGCACTTTCAGGAGTTGCGGCGTGTAGGGCCCCGGGCCGTCGTCGAAGGTCAGCGCGATCTCGCGCCGCTCCGGTCCACCCGACCTGATGAACGGCTGGCGCGCCAGTAGGCGGCCGATCGCCGCGTTCTCGCGCGCGGTGCGGATTGCGGTGAGCTGCGCCGGGGTCAGTGGCGGCCGGACGTGGGAATGGCGGCCCGCCCGAACGCGGCGGGCGAGCTGCGTTGCGCGGGCGGCACCGGGACCGGTGTGGTTGAACAGCACGAGGCCGATCACCGCGGCCCCAGCAAGCAGGGACAGCGTCACCGCCGCGTACCCGCGGCGGCGCCGGCGCTGGCGGCGGCGCAGCTCGGCGCGGCGTGCACGCACGGCCTCGCTCGAGAGCGTCACCCATTGATCGCTGTACCCGCTCATGTTCGACGGCGATGCCGGATCTGCGCATGCAGGATCGGCATCGCAGCTGATTAGTCTCCTTCAGAACCCAGTACGCCCCGAGATTCGGAGCGAGGTCAGGGTACAGCGTTTCCCCGCGACCCCGGGCCGGAATCGCGGGTCCGCAACATCTGGTTTACGCGGGTGGCGACCGGGAATCCGCAGGACATCGGCGAGAATGGGAGTGCGGAGCATGGCGGGCAGCCCAACCGGCGCAGGTGACGCCGGACCGGCATCGGAAGCCTCGATCGCGGAGCTGGTCAAGCAGCTCGCGGATCAGACCACGCGACTCGCGCGCCAGGAGGTGGAGCTAGCCAAGGCGGAGCTCGAGGCCAAGGGAAAGCGCGCTGGGCTCGGCGCGGGCATGTTCGGCGGGGCGGGCATGTTCGCCCTGTATGCGGTCGGGGCCCTGACCGCGGCCGGAGTGCTCGGGCTCTCCAAGGCCGTCGCCCCGTGGCTGGCCGCGCTGATCGTTGGCGCGGCGCTGGCCCTCATCGCGGGCGTACTGGCGCTCGTGGGGCGCCGCGAAGTTCAGCAGGCGACCCCGCCCGTACCCGCTCAGGCCACCGAGAGCGTGAAAGAGGACGTGCAGGTGGTCAAGGCCCGAGCCCAGGCGGCGCGGAAGTGACCGACGCCGACGCTCGCGACCCCGGGCAGATTCAGAGCGAGATCGAGCAGACGCGCGAGGAGCTCGGCGAGACGATCGAGGCCCTGGCCCAGAAGGCCGATGTCAAGGCGCAGGCCAAGCAACGGATCGAGGACACCAAGGCGTCGGTCTCGGAGAAGACCGAGGAGCTGCGGGCCAAGGCCCGCGAGGTGTCGCCCGAGGCCGCCGCGAACGTCGCCTCCGAGGTCTCGCAAACGGCGCGCGAGAAGCCGCTACCGCTGGGCCTGGTCTTCGCCGCAGGGTTCCTGCTTGGCCGGCTGAGCAAGCGCCGGCGCGGCTGATATGGGGAGGGGTTTGTCAAGTCGGCAGGGGTGATCTCGCCTGGTTTGGCGGGGCGTCTGCTGTGGTTCGGGGTGTGGGTGGCGGCCGGAGCGCGAGGGCGCTTCAGGCTGATATGCGAGGGCTGGTTACCTCAAGACGGTGCTGTTCGTCGCGCCGGGGCCGCTGCCTAGAATCGAGCGCGCCTGCCTGTCGGGGCTGGTGCTCATAGCCGCATCGCGGGTCCCGTGTGGCGCGCGCCGGCCGCCGCCGACACCTCGAACGGGTTGGTCGTGATGGGTCAGTCGAGCAGGCGGGCGATCTCCCAGATGAAGCAGGCGAGCTCGCGGGCGACGGCGACCGCGACGCTCGTGCGCTTCTTGGCGCGTCGCCCGTCGAGGTGCGCCCAGCGGCCGTGGAGTCGCAGTTGCGCGCGCCAGGCGGCGTCGATCGCTGCCGGTGGCTGCCCGGCTTGGCGGCGGCGGAGCGTCAGCGAGATCGTCGGCTGGCGGCGGTAGTGCCAGGCCGCTTCGATCAACAGTCGCCGGGCGTGGCTGGAGCCGGCCTTGGTGATCGATCCTTGGCGACGGCGGGCCCCGGTCGAGCTCTCGGACGGAACGAGCCCGAGGTAGCTCGCGAGCTGGGTTGGCCGGTTGAACGCGTGAAAGTCGCCGATCTCAGCGACCAGTCCCACCGCGGTGAGCGTGTCGATCCCGCGCAGGCACCTGAGCCTGGCGACCTGCGCAGCCCACGGGCCAGTCGCGGCCTGCTGGTCAAGCAGCCGCTCGAGCCGATCACGGCGTGCGAGCAGCACCTCGTGGCAGGCGAGATGCTCGCCGAACACGACCTCGACCAACCGGTCGTCGAAGCCGATCGAGCCCAGCCAGCTCAGATGTCGTTGCGACCAGGTCTCGCCGGGCCCGTCCCAGATCAAGCCGCGCCGCAACAGCAGCTTGCTGATCCGATGCCGACACGCCATCAGATCGCCGCGCAGGTCCTCACGTGCGCGCACCAGATCACGCAGAGCCTCCAGCTCCCGGGTCGGAACGAGCACCGCACGCAACTGCCCGGCCGCGTGCAAACGCGCCAGCTTGAGCGCGTCGCGCTTGTCCGTCTTGATCCGGTCGCCGGGCTGGCGCGGGATCGCGCCCGGCGAGCAGACCATCATCTCGATTCCCGCCCCGCGCGCTGAACGCGCCAGCCCAAACCCGGTCGGCCCCGCCTCATACACCGCCCGAACCGGCCCAGGCAAGCTCCGCAACCAATCGATCGCTCCGATCGGCGACCCCGGGATCTCGGCCCGGAACACCTCACCCGATCCCAACTGCACCGCCGCCGCCACCGTCTTCCGGGCATGCACGTCCAACCCGGCATAGCAGATATCGTCCGACACGTCGACGCTCCCTTTCCTTCGATGCGGTAACCAGCCCGCGCGACACGAAGCGCGGGAGCGTCGACGCTCTCAGCTACACCGGCGGCGAAGACGCCGCCCCATACCGTCTAGACCGGCTCGAGGACGAACACGTGGATGCGCCGGTGCGAGGCCCGGCGCTCGTATTGACCGAAGCCCGGGTAGACGCGCAGGCTCTCCTGCCAGATCCGCGCGCGCTGCTCGTCGTCGGCTTCCACCGCGCGTACCCGGCGCCGCGACCGGTCCACCACGATCTCGGCCTCCGGATTCGCGCGCAGGTTGTGATACCAGCCGGGGTGGCGCTGCTGACCCCAGTTTGACGCGATAACGGCCAGGCCGTCGGACGTCGGCATTCCCAGCACGGGCACCGTCCGCGGCTCTCCGCTCTTCGCGCCCGTGGTCGTGAGCATCACGACCGGCAGCCCCGTGATCAAGCTGCCCAGCGTGTGGCGTCCGCGGGTGAGCCGGTGGACCGGGCGGTCGATGTCGGGCGCGACCCGCGCGAACAGCCATGAGCCGGGGCCACCGGCGGCGAACCGGCGCATGACCTTCTGGAGCCGGTTGGCTTCGTCGTAGATGACCGGGCCGCTCATCCCGCGCCAGCCTAACGCGCTCAGTTGCTCAAGGGTGGCGGGGCGGGAACCGGCGCTCTGCGCCGGCTCCTGGGCATAGCCTTACCGCGAAATGGTGCGTCGCGTCGTGGCGTTCGTGTGCGTGCTGTGCCTGAGCTTGGCCGCGCCGGCCGCGGCCCAGGCCTTCCCGATCTTTGGCGGGTTCTACTCCGTGCTCGCCTTCGGCGAGGGCGAGGGAACCTCGGCACAGGACCTGGCCGCCTACGAGGCGAACGGATCGGTCCCGCCGGCGGACATCGATCAGGCCCAAGGGTACGAGGGCCTCGAGCAGGCATGGCCGGGGTTCACCACGGCCGAGCTGCCCAGCTACTACAAGAACTCGGACTTCCAGGCCGCGCCCCCCGCCGGCCCGCTCCCGGGCGTTCCCGGCGTGCCCGGCGTGCCCGGCGTGACCGGAGTGACCGGGGTGCTCGGCTCACTCCTCCCCGGCTCGCCTCCCGCCGCCGAGCAGCCCGAGGCGGGGCTCACGATCGTGCGGGACCCGAACACGCAGGTGCCCCGCATCTACGCGGACACGCGCGCCGAGGCGATGTGGGGGGCGGGCTACGTGACCGCCGAGGACCGGCTGTTCCTGATGGATGTGCTCCGCCACACCGCCGAGGGCACCACGGCCGAGCTGTTGGGGCCGAGCGCGGCCCCCGCCGACAGCAAGGAGCTGGGTGTTCAGGATGACGCCCCGCAGCAGTTGACCGACGAGATGGACGCACTGCCGCGGACGATGGGGACGGAGGGCGCAGCTGCCCTGAGCGACGTTCAGCAGTACGTCGCCGGGATCAACGCCTTCATCAATCTGACCAAGTCAGACCCCGCGCGCCTCCCGGCCGAATACCCCGCGCTCGGGATCACGCCGCAGCCGTGGACCCTGGCCGACACCGCCGCTGTGGGCGTCTACCTGATCGGACAGTTCACGGTGTTCGGCGGCCAGCAGCCGCAGCAGGCCGAGGCTCTGGGGATGGCGGAGCGCCGACTCGGTCGACGTGTCGGCGCGGCGGTGTATCGCGACCTCCGGCTGGCTGCCGATCCGGGTGCGGCGGTGACGATCCCGTCGCGGTCGTTCGCCTCCGATGCGCTGGGGCGGGTCAACCCGCGCTCGGTGGCGATGATCGATCCGCAGTCGCTGGTCGCGCGGGATGCCGTGACGGGCGGCGCGGCGCGCGCGGCCGGGGGCGCCGGCCCTGCCGGATCTGCCGGCGGTGCGCGGGTGCCGGCGTGGGCCCAGCGCCTCGCCGTACAGGGGCTGAACCTCCCCCACCTGGAGTCCAACGCCGTCCTGGTCGACGCGCGGCGCAGCAGCACTGGGCAGGCGCTGGCGGTGATGGGGCCGCAGGTCGGCTACTACACGCCCGAGGTGTTCCTGGAGTATGAGATGCATGCCCCGGGCATCGACGTGAGCGGCGTGTCGTTCCCGGGCGCCAGTCCGTACCCGCTGATCGGGCACGGGATCGACTTCGCCTGGACGGGCACCTCCGCCTTCTCGGCCAACGAGGACGTCTTCGCCGAGCGCTTGTGCAACCCGGACGGGTCGAGGCCATCGTTCGCCTCGACCCATTACCTCTACCACGGCCGCTGCATCGCGTTCGCCTCGCGCACGATCACCGAGCAGACACCGGTGGCGCCGACCAGCCCCAGCCCTCCGCAGACGATCACCCTGCACACACTCGACTCCGTTCACGGGCCGATCGGACACTTCGCCACCGTCCACCGCGTTCCAGTGGCGCTAGCGGTTGCCGCCGCCACCCACGAGCACGAGGCACAGAGCTACGTCGCGTTCATGCGGCTGGCGGAGAACGTCCCCACCTCGCCCCAGAGCTTCATCGCCGCGATGCGCCCGTATACCGGCAGCGAGAACTGGTTCTACGTCGACCGGAAGAACATTGCCGTGATCCAGTCGGGATGGTTCCCGCTCCACGCCCGCGGAAGCGACCCCGACCTTCCCATCTGGGGTACCGGCCAGTGGGACTGGCGGGGCTTTGCGCCCTCGAGCTATGACTACCGCCGCCTGTCGGATGGAGCCAATCCCAGGTCGATCGATCCGCCACAGGGCTACCTGGTCAACTGGAACAACGCGATCGCACACGGCTGGCGCGTGGCCGCGGGCGACTGGTCCAACGGAGCCGTGGTGCGTGCGAGCATCCTTTCCGATCTGCTGGCGGGCGCGCTCCGGCGTGGCCGGTTGGATCTGGCGGGGGCCACGGACATGGTTACCGCGCCGTCGCTGACCGCCGACCTGCGCGGGATGGCGGTGTGGCCGTGGCTTCGCCGCGTGATCGGGCGCAGCCGCAACGCGCAGGTCCGCCGACTCGTGGCGCTGCTCAATGGCTGGGCGGCCGGCCGGTCGCAGCGCCGGGCGGCGGGAGGATCGAACGTCGTCGGCGACAGCCCGGCCGTGCTCCTGATGGACACCTGGTGGCCGCTGCTCGTGCGGGCCGAGTTCCAGCCCGCGGTGGGCAAGCCGCTGATGGACTTCATCGGCTCTCAGTTCAACTCGATCCAGCCGGATGGGATTCGCGACGGTACCGGCAACGGGTTCTTCGAGGGGTGGGAGATGGACGTCCAGCAGGACCTCCGGCAGGTGCTGCACCAGCGCGTGCGCGGACGGTTCTCGCGCACGTACTGCGGGCGCGGGTCGTTGAAGCGCTGCCGTGCGGTGCTGACCCACACCCTGCTCCAGGCGGCGGCGCAGTTGCGCGGACGTTACGGCGCGTCGATGGCGAACTGGAAGCTGCCAGTGACCTGCGCGGTGACCACGCCGCCGAGCTGTGACCAGATCGTCCCGACTGCGGCCGGGGCGATCAACGTACCGCCGCAACCGTTCGACAATCGCGGCACCTTCTATCAGGCCGTCGCTGTCAACGGACACCGTTAGGCGCGAGCGCCTTCGACATCACCGGGGTTAACAGCCAGGGACATTGCACGCATCAACCGCCGTCGGGAACCGGTGCCGGCGCGGCCCCGCGGTTGTACGCTCTTCAGTGGAAGTAGGGTCATGGATGCCGCGCAGAACCCCACAGGTGGCGCTCGCCTCGGCGAGCAGGCGATCGACGAGCGGCTGGTGGCGCCCGCTGCAGTGCTGGAGGGGTTGCCGGACGGCGTCGTGGGGGCGGATCGCGATGGGCGCATCGTGTTTGTCAACTCGATGGCCGAGGAGCTGTTCGGCTACTGCCGGGCGGAGCTGCTCGGTCAGTCGGTACAGATGCTGTGGCCCGAGCAGGTGCGCGAGCGCTACAAGCTCAACATGCAGCTGTACTTCGCGACCGAGCACCCGTTGCGTTTCTCGAGCGAGGTCTGGGGACTGCGGCGCGACGGCTCGCAGTTCGTCGGCGAGATGAGCTGGGGGATCGTCGAGACCACGGGCGGACCGCTGCTGTTGGCGATCGGCCGCGACATCACCCAGCGACGTGCAACGGAGGCGCGCCTGCGTGCCGCGGCGGCGATGGGGGAGCGCGCGCTGGCGGGCGCTGACCCGGCCGACCTCGCCGGAGACGCGGTCGAGCTGATGCGGACCACCCTCCCGATCGTGGGCGCGCAGGTCCGGCTTGCGGACGGCGCCACGCTCGCGTCCTACGGGCCGTTGGCCGGCGCGACCGTCCTCGAGCTCGGCGCGGGTGACCAGCTCCTCGTGGTGCCCGAGCGTGCGCTGGGCGATGAGGAGATGAGCCTCGTGCGCGCGATCGCGCACACGCTGGGAACCGCGTTGGCCCGCATCCGCGACGAGCAGCGGATGCGCCACGAGGCGGTCCACGACCCGCTGACCGGACTGGCCAATCGCACGCTCCTGCACGATCACCTCACGCAGGCGCTCGCGCGCGTCGAGCGCGGAGCCGCCGCCACCGGCGCAGTGTTCATCGATCTCGACAACTTCAAGGACGTCAACGACGCCCATGGCCACGCCGCGGGCGACGCGGTGCTGGTCGAGGTCGGTCGTCGCCTGCGTGCCACCGTCCGTCCGGCGGACACCGTGGCGCGCCTCGGTGGCGACGAGTTCGTGGTGGTGTGCGAGGAGGTCGACCGAGAGTCCGTGCTCGCGCTCGGCCGTCGCCTACAGGAGGCGATCGAGGTGCCGGTGCGGGTGAACGACGGTGAGCATCAACTGACGGCGAGCATCGGGATCGCGTTGGGTGGTCACGATCCTGAGGCGCTGCTTGCCGAAGCGGACGCCGCCGTGTACGAGGCCAAGCACGATGGTGGCAGGGCGGTGGTGCTTCGCGCGCGGTGATCGCCCGTCGTTATGAGGTCTCCGTGCCGCCGACGACCATGCGCAGCATGAGCGCGCCGTTCACAGGCTCCATGGTCAGCTCATCGGCTAGTACGCGCAGGTTTGCCGGCGCCTCGACCGGAGCGGATCCGTCGCCCGCGCGTCGGAGTGGTCCGATCTCCACCTCCAGCCGCCTCGTCCGCGCAGACAGTGCAAATTTCATCCTGGGGCAGCCCGCCCGTCGGGTGGCGTGGAAGCTGAGCTGATCGAACAGCAGGTACAGGTCGGAGAAGCGCTCCAGGCTGAACCGGGCCCGGGCGGCCAGCAGCCTGGCCATCCGGCCGAGCACGCCGCCCACGAGGTTCACCGGCGAGAGCGTCCCGGCGACGTCGCCCGGAAACGGGGATTTTACGTCCGGTGTTCGGTCGCCACTCGCTCGCCACCCGTCCGAGCCTTTCGTGGGCTCCTTGCGGTGGAAGGCCATGCGGACCTGCGTGCCACCCTGCGGAAGGGTGAGGAACTCCGAACGGTCGGCCAGCGCGTCGATCAACGCCAGTCCGACGCCCACGTGGTCCTCCGGCGCGAGCGCGTCGTCCAGCCCGATCCCGTGATCGCAGATCGTCACCTCTACGCACGCGTCGTCGGCCTCCAGGTGGACGGCCATCGGTCCCGGGGCGCCCTCGTACGCGTGCCTCACCACGTTGTTGCAGGCCTCGCTGGTCGTCGTGTTGAGGTTGTCGAGCAGCTCGCCCTCGAAGTGGAGTAGCTCCGCCACGCCGGCCAGCATCGCCCGCACGAGCGCAACGCTCTCGGCCTCGCCGTCGAGCGCCAGATGAACCGTCGAGGACTCCCGGATCGCCTCCACCACATGATGAGCTTTCCGACGCCCTAGTGGCGCAAACCCGGCGAGCGCCGATCAAGTCGTTTAGGGCCGGAGGGCCGGGGGTATTTGGTCGCCCGACCGGGAACGCTCGCTGCTGCTTTGTAGCCGCCAGCGCGTGTGCGTCGGTCACCCCAATTCGATGCCCACCGCGCTCTTACCCCTCGCTCGCGTGCCTGGCGACCGCCATGGCCAAACGATCGTTGCCTGCCCGATCGCGCACGACGACGCGGCGGTGGCTTCTACCCCTTCGCCGACCCGCCTCGTCCCCAATGGCGGGTTTCGGCAAGCTGCCGGCTCCCCCTGAGCTGGTGGAACAGAGGGACCCTCTCCCCCTCTCCTCTCCCCTCCTGACGGGGCGCCTTCCCTAGGCGCCCCGTCAGGTCGTCCTAGCGAGGTCGCCATACAATGACCCCCGGACCCGCCCCCATGGTCTAGCGGTTAGGACGCCTGCCTTTCACGCAGGAGATCACCGGTTCGAATCCGGTTGGGGGTACTGCAAGAACGCCCGGCAAAAGCCCGCCTTCCAGACCAAGCACGGAGAAGTTACGCTCCCGTCTCTATCGGCGGGCAACGGTTCCGGGCAACGGTGGCGCTATCTGGGCCTTTGAGCCACATGGGAATCGGCTGCGTCGGGTCGGGCGGGGCCGCTCGGTGATAGCTCGGCGTTAGCCGCCGTTGCGGCTGCTGCGACGCCGCGGCCCCTGCCACGAGTCGGCATGATGGTCGCGCGTGCCGCCGGGCGACGATCATCGAGGCGCGCTCGAGCGGTTGGAGACCAGGCTGAACACGAGGTTCGCGCCTTCGGAGTCGAACGGGATGTAGCCGACCTCAGGTCGACGACGATCAGCGGGATGAACGACAGGCGGCGTAGCTCGGCCTCGAGGTCGCCTTCGACGACACAGTTGAATGGCGAAACCCACCCTCGCTGTGGGCCGCCCGGCTCTCTGAAGCCAAGCGCCAAGGCGACCGCCGGCGTCCTCGCGGATCCCCGCCAACTACAGCATCCGCTACCCCTCGCCATCGGGCGGCCGCACCGGTCCGGCGAACGTCGGGACATTGCTCGACCACGACGTGCTCCCCCGAGCGAGCGCCGCTGATGGTCACGTGCTCGGTGCGATCATGTCGCCGAGCCGGCGCGCGAGCTGGGTCCGCGATCTGATCCCGAGCTTGCGGTAGGTGTTGGCGAGGTGGAACTCGATTGTCTTCGGGCTGAGGAACAGTGCTGTGGCCGCTTCGCGGTTGGTGGCGCCCGCGGCGACGGCGAGGGCGACGCGCAGTTCTTGTGCGGTGAGCGCGGCAGTGGCCGGGCGCGCGGCTGCCCTCGCGGCTGACGCGTCTACTGCCATCAGCTCCTTCCGTGCCTGGGCGGCCCATGGACGTGCGTCGAGCCACTCGAAGGTGGTGAGCGCGGCCTGCAGGTGGGCGTGGGCGTCGCTGGCGCGGTCGCTGCGGCGCAGCCGCTCGGCCCAGCAGAGCTGGGTGCGCGCTCGCTCGAAGGGCGTATCGTGCAGGGCTGCGGCGCGGGCGAACGTGTCGTCGTAGTCGGGCTCGTCGGCGAGCAGAGCGCGGCAGCGAAGCAGTGTCGAGTTCGTCCAAGAGCTCGGATCGCCGGCGGCGAGGCGCGTGAACAGCTCAAGCGCGTGGTTGGCCTCCTCGTGGCGACCGGCGCGGATGTACGCCTCGACCAGGTCAGGGAGCCACTGCACCACGTTGGGGGCGGGTAACCCGAGCGTGTACCCGACCGCCTCGATACGTGACAGCTCGCCCGCCGCCTGGGCGGGGCGTCCGAGACCGAGCTCGAGCAGCCCGAGCGCCGCCGCCGCGTAATGGCGCAGCGAGTCGAGCCCAAGCTGCGCGGAGCGCTCGAGCGCCTCCGTCGCATGCACCAGGCACTCCTCCGCGTGGCCCTGCACGGCATCGATCCGAGCCAGGCAGACGAGCGCGAAGGGAACGAACATCAGCTGCCCGGTGTGCTGGCTCAGCTCGAGCGCCTCGGCGGCTTCCGCGCGCGCGGCACCCCACCGGCCCAGCCGTAGATCGAGCTCAGAGCGCATCGCCAGCGCATAGGGGAGGGCCGCGGGCAGACTACGGGCTCGTCCCGCCGCGATCATCTCGTCGAGCAGCAGTCCCGCGAGGTCGTGGAGCTCGAGCCATATCGCAGCCTGTGCGAGCGCTATCCGGGTCAGGAACGCGGTCGTCTCATCGAGGCGCGGCACCAGGGCCCGCGCGAGCTCCCGGGCGGGCGCGACCTCACCGGCCAGGCTGCGGGCATGCAGTGCCGCAGTGAGGGCGATGACCTCGACGCTCTCGCCGGCGCCCTCGGCGTACTCGACCGCGCGGTCGGCGTACTCGAGCGTCTTGGCAATCTCGCCGGTCGTGGCGCACAGCGTCGCGGCATTGCTCATCATGATCGCCGCGCGAGCTCTGTCTTGCTCGGCGCTTCGCTGCGCAACTGAGAAGAGCAAACGGCACGCTTCGGCGGACGTGTGCGTGAAGGCGAGCAGCCGACCCTGCGCGATCGTGAGCTCGGCCGAAAGTGCTGGCGAGGGAGCGTCGCTCAGCGCTCGATCGACACAATCCAGAGCAGTCGCCGGGTCGCCGGCCAGCTCGTAGGAGGCCGCTGCCTGCAGCAGGTGCTCGGCTCGGCCCTCGCGCTCACTCGTCAGCGCGGCAGATCGCGCGAATGCGAGCGCCGCTGTCTCGTGCCCGCCGCGCGCTCTGGCTGAGCGACCGGCGGCGGCGAGCGCGTCGGCGGCGGCGGCGTCCGGACCGGCCGTCCCCGCGGCCTGATGCCATGCGCGACGCTCCTCGCTGGCAGTACCGACAACCACGGCAGCGAGCGCTCTATGCGCGGCCCGGCGCTGCTCGTCCGGGGCGGCGCGGTATACGGCCGAGCGCAGCAGCGGATGGCTCAACTCCAGGAAGTCGTCTCGTCGCTGAACCAACTCGGCCTGGACAGCGGTGGCGAGCGACGCCGAGTCGATTTCGAGGATTCCGAGTGCCGCTTCGATCTCAGACGTTCGGCCGGTGTCGCTGGCCGCAACCACCAGGAGCATCGCCCGCACCGGCGCGGGGTATTCGGTGACCGCCCGACCAAAGTGCTCTTCCAGACCGCCGACCGGAAGCGGATCGGGAAGCGCCTTGCGCCCGCTGAGCTCGCCGCCCGAGAGCGTCCGGGCAAGCTCCCCCAGCGCAAGCGGATTGCCCGCCGTCGCCACCTGCAGCCGACGCACGACCGCAGGCGTGACCGGATGGCCGGAGCGCTCGACCAGCAGCTCGGATGCTGCGCGCTCGTCCAGGCCCGAGACCGTGACGACGTCGAGGCCGTCAGTGGATCCGCGCAGCCCGTCCGGCCGCGCGGTGATGATCGCTGCGATGGGCTCCGCCCTCAGACGGCGGACCGCGAACAACAGCGCCTCGCGTGACGGCTCGTCGATCCAGTGCAGATCATCGACGAGGATCAGCAGCGGGCCATCGTTCGCTGCGGCAGCGACCAGGCTGAGCGTCGCCGCGAAGACCGTGAACCGCTCCACGCCCGAGGACTGATCGAGCGCCGTCGCCGCGCCCAGCGCGGCTGCCTGCACCGACGGGATCCGCCTGCGCCTGGCCAGCACCGGTCTCAGCAGGTCGGCCAGCGCCGCGAACGGCAGGCCGGCCTCACGCTCGATCCCCCGCACCTCGAGCACCTGGATGCCGACAGCGGCGGCGCGGGCGTGGTCCACCAACGCCGTCTTGCCGATGCCCGGCTCGCCGGCCAGAAGCAGCGCAGCTGCCTCGCCCACCCGGGCGCGCGCGAGCACCCGCTCGATTGCCGCCTGCTCTGAAGCTCGGCCGTGGATCACCACGGAGCGATTATCACGATCATGGCGCGCGGGGGCCCGATGAAGGTTAGTGATATACGCGCATTCGGCGGCGCGGGACGCGGCAGCGTCGCCGCGACGAGTGTCGACGCCCAGTGTGCTGGTCAGCTGATCGTGATTGTCTCGCGGTGCCGCTGGTGGCGGCGGGTTAGCGTGAGCGTGTAGTTTCCCTTGACGAGTTTGTGACGCGGCGTGAGCAGCAGCTGAGTGACTCTGCCCGAGCTTATCTCCCGTCCCGTCGCGTACTGAATCTTGCCGCGTAGCAGCACGGCCGTGACCACTGCGCCCGTGATCTTGAACGTGATCGGGGAGCTTGTGAGCTTGGTCGTGCACTTCTCGACCGCCTTCCTGTGCCTGCCGCTTCCGATCGTTACCGATTTGCACGTGACTAGCTCCACCTGTCCGGCGGGTCCCTTCGGCCCAGCCGGCCCCTGCGCGCCGGCCGGTAGTCTTGCCCCGGATCACGAAGCGCATTGCCCCCAGGGCCGCCTGCCAGGAGCAGCGAAGAAGGACGCTAGACCGGAGCAGCGCGTTGACTTGACGCGCCCGGCGGATCAGACTGGCACGTCAAGCCAACGGACGGTGGAGGGGAGAATGACCGGCGAAAAGCGCGAGCACAGGGAGACGCCTCGGCTAGACGAGACCGACCTCACCGATGTCGCGGCCAGCAGCAGGACCTCGGCGACCCCGGCGGACGAGCACTTGCTCGTGCGATAGCAGCGAAGCCGACGGGCGAACCACCGGTGCAAGCGAGCGACACCGTGGTCAGCGACGAGTTGCTCGGTGGGATCGACGGTCACCACTCGAACCTGCGCGTAATTGAGGACTTCCGTCCGCTGGACGCAAGCCTCGAGTGGGTCCTCCAACGTGCCTACTACGAGCGAGCCGGCGCGAGCGCCTTCATCGGCGGCGACGTCCCGTTCGCCGCCACCAGCAGCGGCCAGCTGTCGCAGGACGCCGCCGCAATTCTGTTCGCGAGCCTCGAGAACGCGGCGAGCGTGGATGGGCCGATTCGCTGCCTCGAGCTGGGTCCCGGTAGCGGCCTGTTTGCCAAGTTACTGCTCGATGATCTGCGCCGCCGTTGCCTCGAGCGGAAACGCGATTACTACGAGCGCACCATCCTCGTCCTGGCCGACAGCTCGCGCGTGATGCTCGAGCAGATCGCTGCGAGCGATCTGCTCCTCGAGCACAAAGGCCACTACGAGCTGGTGCACAGCGATCCGGCGCGACCCGGGCAAGCCGCCGCCGGCCTGGACGGGCTGCGAGCGGTCTTCCTCAACTACGTGCTCGACAATCTGCCAGCCAGCTTCCTGCGCCAAACCGACGACGGTGTCGAGCAGCTCTGCGTCCGCACTCGCCTGGCGCTTGACGTCGCGCTCGCGGACTACACGACGCTGACGTTGGCAGAGGTGATCGGGCTCGCCGGCGCGCCCGAGGAGATCGACAAACGACGGCTGGCGGACATCTATCCCGCGCTCATGCTCGACGCGCGTTACGAGCCAGCCGTGCCCACGGAGCTGCCCGAGGCCGATGCGCTCGAATGGATCCTGCCCGCACGTACCGAGGAGGTGGTCCTCCACGGGCACGGCGCGATCGCCTGCCTGCGCGGGTTCGCCGAGCGGCTCGCCAGCGGCGGCTTCGTGGTCTTCAACGACTTCCCGAGCCGCGCCCGGGATGCAGCGGCGGTCGAGCAGCCACACTATCCCGTCTACGGCGGCGCGCTCGCGATCGGACTCAATTATCCGCAGCTCGAACACGCGGTAACCCGGTGGCCGGGTGTCAGCCTTCACGCTCCAGCCGAGGACGAATACCCGCTCGTGACCCGTTTGATCGGCCGCGAACTCGATCCCGCCACCGCGGCATGCTTCGCCGAGCGCTTTGACCCGGGGCGCTTGGCCGAGCGCCGCATGACCCGTGAGCGGGCGCGCAAGCTAGTGGACGAGCGGCGGTGCGACGCTGCGCGTTCGGCGCTCGTGCAAGCGATGACGCTTGCGCCGGGCGATTGGACGCTGCATGAGGAAGCCGCGTCGTTCCTCGCCTACGTTGCCAAGGATCGAGAGGCCGCGCGGGAATTGGCGCGTGACGGGCTCGAGTTGAATCCGCTGGCGACCGGGTTGTGGAACGTGCTCGGCGACTGCGAACTGTACGCGCGGCGCCCTCGGGAGGCGCTTGGCTGCTACGAACGAGCAGTGCAGCTCGACCCGCGACAGGTCCGCGGTCGCTACAACGCGTCCTATGCGCTCACGGCGCTGCGCGATCAAGCTGGCGCGCTGCGGATGCTCGCCGAAGCGCTGGCGCTCGACGACGGAACTTATCGCGAGCGCCTGCTCGCCAAGCAGGCGCGGATCCTCGACCGGCTGGCCCGCCGCCGGCAGAGCGAGCGCGATCGCGCCCGAAACCGCATGCGCCCCTGGGGCACGTAGGACTGCCCAGTGCGCCGCTACGGGCAGTCCGGGTCCGGTCTCCCCGAGAACCTAGGGACCCTAGGGTCAAGCCAGACCATTGCTTTACCGTGGATAAAGGGCTAGCGTGGCAGCGTGGACGTAAATCATCTCCAAAGGGGGCGTAGCAAATGACTGACGATAAGCGCAGGCCGGACGAGGGCCAGGGCCTCGACGAGGCCGATGTCACCCAGGACCTCGAGATCAAGGACGCCGAGGAGGCCGACCGCGTCAAGGGCGGCTGGTACTTGAACAAGATTGAAGACGCGTCTCAGGGGGCTCAGCAGAAATTCTGAGCGGGTGCTTCCCTGAACCGGCCATTCTCTGACGGCGCTCGTGGCCGGTAGCGGCGGCGGGCGCCGACCGGGGGACGATCATGGAGGGGGAGGCCCTCGCTGAGCGCCGGCGCGTAGAGTGGCGCGGCGAGCGGGGACGAGCTCTGCTCGCGAGCGGCGAGTACGCGCGCGCGCGACAGGAGTTGCTCACCGGGCTGGCCGAAGCCGAGGCTACGCTCGGTCCACAGGACCCGGCACTGAGCGAGGTTCACAACGCCCTGGGCATGCTCGGCAAGTACACCGGCCGCTTCGAGGAGGCCGAGGCGCACTTCCAGCGGGCGCTGTTGATCAACGAAACGAGCGGCGCAGCGCATAGCCGTGAGGCAGCGACGATCCAGCACAACATCGCTGGTCTCGCGTTCGCGCAGGGCGACTACCCGCGTGCCGAAGCGCATGCGCGCCGTGCAGTCGAGCTGCGCAGTCACATCCTCGACGTCGATCACCCTGATGTGAGCGCCGATCGCGGGAACCTGGCCGCTGCCCTCGAAGCCCTCGGTCGTCTCGACGAAGCCGAGCGGTTGTTACGGGATGTCATCGCAAGCTTCGAGCGGCATTACGGCGCCGAGGACTTCGAGGTTGGCATCGCCCGGACCAACCTGGGCATGACGCTCCATCGCCAGGGACGCCTAAGTGAAGCCGAGAAGGAGTATCGCCACGGCATTGCGATCCGGGAACGCACGCGCGGTGCAGACCATCCCGAGTTGGCGGCCGCCCTCGCCAACCTGGCAAAGCTCCTGGGCCAGACAGGGCGCCAGGACGAGGCCGAAACGCTCTACCGGCATGCCCTGAGGGTCATGAGCGAGGCCGTCGAGGTCAACCATCCGACCAAGCTCGCGTGCGCACGGGCGCTTGAGGAACTCACCGGCGACGGCTAACCCCAGAGTCACTCAGCCGCCGCCGCCGAGAGTCCCGTTACGCCCGCGCCGCGGGCGATTCCCGCGGGGTAGTCAGCGAGACGGTGGGGAAGGCGGACCGACCAGGGGTCCATCGGATTATTGAGCGGTTCTGCCCCCGTGACCCCCCACGGGTCCTGGGCCCCATCGTGCGGTCCGGCACCTGGAATCAGCGCTTGGCCGCCGGTGACTTCATTTTGAGTCGCGCTGGGCGCCTCGAGGTCCTCGATCTGCTCCACGCCGACATTCGATCTATCTTCCTGCATGTCGTTCTCCCGGTAGTTGAACGTTGCCCGCTGCGGAGGTCGACGGTTGAGGTCGGCCTCTCTGATCACCCATGCACTGAACCCGTCACTGAACCTGCCCTTCGGCAAGCGGCAACGTGAGCGGGATATCGTGCCCGAGCAGCACGCTACCGCCACGCCGAACCGAGCGCAACTGGGGACATCCCTAGGTTTGCCTCGCGTAAGGGCCTGGGACAGCCGTGTCACTTTAGACCGTTGACTGATCCGCCGTCAGGGTGCAAACTCGCGCATGAAGTCAAACGACCGGGAGGCTGCAGGTGAACGACGACAGCCGCAAGCCAGCCGTGACGGCAGATCCGACCGAGGCCGACCTCGTTGGAGATCTCGAGGTCACGGACATTGACAAGACCGAAACCATCACGGGTGGGGCGTGGCAGCAACCAGTGAACCCGCCGGAGCCCGGACACGAGCTGAATCACTGCGAGCGAGTACTTCCCTAGGCGCGCCATCACGGCTCCAAGCGCGCCGCAAGTTGTCGGAGGCGTTCCTCGCACGCGGCGAGCCTGCGCGAGGCTGACGCTGAACTGCGTGCGGCGCTGGCGCAGGCGGACGCGGAAGCCGGCCTCGCACCGGCGGACCTTGCGCTGGCGATCACCGACGCCACGGCAGGGGCCTGAGAGCGTGCCTGGCTCAGGTGACTATGCCGAGGCCGAAGCACCGGCTCGGCACGCGATCCGGATTCGGACCCAAGCGCTCGGCGAGGACACGTGCGCCTTAGCTGTGCGGCCAGCCCGGGTTAGTGGATAATCACCTGGTCAGGACTGATACCGGGTGACGCCGGGGGGAGTGGCAGATTGAGTTCAGGGGGCTTCGCGGAGATCACCCGCTGTTCGGCCGTGACGGTCGACGGCGATACGCTCGACGTTGCGGACGTGATCCTGCTCGGGGTGCTGAACCGCGACTGGCCCGCCTTCGAGCGCCAGGTCGAGCTTGGACTGGCGCTCGAGCACGGACAACCCGAGGCCGTCACCAAGGACGAGGTGCGCCGTGAGGCGACCGGCTTTCGCTACGGCCGCGGTCTGATCAGCGCCGCCGATTTCCTGCGGTGGCTGGAGGACCGCGGGATGAGTGTGGACGAGCTCTCGCAGGTGCTGCGGCGAAGACTTCTCCGCCGGCGACACGAGGCCCCGGCCGGTGCGCCGGCCGCCGCCGAGGAGATCGGGTCGGTGCTGGCCGGAGAGGCCTACTGCGACGGGATCCTCGGACGGCTGACCGAACTCGGGGTGAGCCGGCTGGTGGCGGGACGGCTCGCCGGCCCCGCCGTTCCTGCCGGGTTGGCGTCCGAGCGGCTCGAGCAGGCCCTCGCCGTAGCCCACGGCGTGCGCGCCCCCGGCATCGCCGAGCTCGGTGAAGAGCAGCTCCGGCGGCGCCTGGAGCGGCTAATCGCATTCGAGCTGGCGCTGGTGGCGCTGCGCGATGCCGTCGCGGATCAGCGCTCGGTGGTCCGCCGGATCCAGGACCATGCGCTCGACTGGCTCGAGCTGCGCGGCGACGAGCTGACCTTCGGCCGCGAAGGCGCGGCGCGCGAGGCGCGCCTGCTGATCGTCGCCGACGGTCAGTCAGCCGAAACGGTGGCCGCGCGAGCCGGTACCGCGGTGACCGAACGGAGTCTGCTGATCGACGAGGCGCCGGCGGAGATGGGCGGGGCGTTTGCCGCCACCGCCGCCGGCGAGGTGATCGGCCCCTGGCGGGAGGATGGCGCCTGGCACGTCATGCAGCTGCGCGACAAGGTGGCCCCCTCGGCGCACCATGACGTCCTGCGCGCCCGCGCCATCGAAGAGCTGCTGGCCGACCGAATCGGACGCTACGCGGCGGGAAGAACAACTCGAAATGCTCAACTCTGAGCCCGCCACCGACCCGCTGACCGAGCAGCTGCCGCTGCTCTCCGGACTTCCTCCGGCGGTGCGGGAGATCGTGGTGTCATCGTTCGAAGCGCTCGAGCTCGAGTTCGGCGAGACGGTGTTTGAGGCCGGAGACCCCCCCGATGGCTACTACGTCCTGCTCGAAGGCCAAGCCCGGGTGCTCGTGGAAGGCGAGGACGGAGCCGAGGTGTCGCTCAACCTGCTGGGTCCGGGGAGCGCGTTCGGAGAGGCGGCGCTGCTCGAGGGTACGCCGCGCACGGCCACGGTCAGGGCGGCCAGCCCGGCAACTGTGCTCCGGCTGGACCGGGGGGTGTTCAAGGCGGTGCTCGAGCAGTACCCCGCCGTCCGGGAAGGCTTCAGCAATGCCGCCCGGGCCCGGCGGATCAACGATTTCCTCCGCGTTCACTCGGCCTTCGCGGTGCTCGACCGCGACTCCACCCTTGACCTGCTCGACCACCTGGACGAGATGGCGCTGGCGGACAGTGACGTCGCCGTGCGGGAGGGAGACGCGGCGGGCGCGATGTTCCTGATCCAGGACGGGCGGCTCGGCGTGTGGATCGGCGAGCGGCGGATTCGCACCTTGCACGCCGGCGAGTTCTTCGGCGAGCTGGCCCTGATCCGCTCCGGGAGGCGGACGGCGACCGTGCGGGCCGAAGGTCCGGTGCGGCTGCTGCGCCTGGAGGCGGAGGATTTCGAGCGGCTGATGCACCGCAGCCCCGAGTTCGCTCGCCGCGTGCACGAGCGCGTAGCCCTGTACGAAGCGCGCGACCGCAAGCCTCAGTCGGAGTTAGTCCCGCCTCCGGAGGAGCTCTGGTCCCCGGCCGACCCGGGCCTGGCGCTCACCGAGTACGGCGACGAGGAGGTCCACCG
The DNA here is from genome assembly GCA_963818675.1 of uncultured Solirubrobacterales bacterium. GTDB lineage: Bacteria > Actinomycetota > Thermoleophilia > Solirubrobacterales > Solirubrobacteraceae > Palsa-465. The sequence continues at coordinate 1,307,788 of CAWFTE010000002.1, read as the reverse complement.
CGGTTCCCGCCCGGCCCGGCGCCGGCGCTTTCCCGTGGTGCGGCAGATCGACGAGATGGACTGCGGCGCCGCCTGCCTGGCGATGGTCTGCCGCAGCTTCGGGCACGATATCTCGATCACCACCATCCGCCAGGCGGTGGGAACCGGAACCGAGGGCACCAGCCTGCGGGGGCTGACCACCGGCGGAACCGAGATTGGCCTGAAGATGCGTTCGATCAAGTCCTCGCCGGACCGGCTCGATGCGCTGCCGCTGCCCGCGATCGTCCATTGGGACGGCAACCACTGGATCGTCCTCTACGGAGTCGAGGCTGAGCGCATCCGGATCGCCGACCCGGGCCGTGGCCTGCGGACGTTGGGGCGCGAGGAGGTCGCCGAGCACTGGTCTGGGTACGCCGCGCTCGCCGAGCCGACCGACCAGCTGGCCGAGACTCCGCACGGCGGACTCGACCTGCGCTGGCTGTGGCCGTTCGTCCGGCCGCACCGTCGTGTGCTCGGCCTGGCCTTCGTACTCGCCCTGGTCGCGGCCGGCGTCGAGATGATCTTCCCGGTGTTTGCCCAGGTGATCATCGACCAGGTAGTGGGGCATCATCGTGAGGGTTTGCTCTATGTGCTGCTGGCCGGGATGCTGGGGCTGCTGCTGATCGCCGTCTGCGTGACGATCGTGCAGCGGTGGCTCGTGGCGAGGGTCGCCTCGCGGCTCGACGCGGACACGCTCGACTTCGTCTCGGGCCGTCTGCTCCGGTTGCCGATGAGCTACTTCGAGGCGCGACGCACCGGCGACATCGAGCGGCGGCTCAGCGGCATGCAGCAGGTCCGCGCCGTACTGATCCAGAACGGTGTCGGTGCCGCGACGGCGATTACCCAGCTCGCGGTCGCGGTAACGATCATGTTCATCTACTCCTGGGTGCTTGGCGCGGTCTATCTCGCTTGCGCCCCGCTGTACGGACTGTTGATGCGCTACTCGCAGCTGCGCATCCGGCCGGTGTTCGACGCGGTCGAGGCCGGACACGGGCGATACCAGTCGCGCCAGGTCGACTCGATCCGCGGGATCGCCACGGTCAAGGCGATGGGCGCGGAGGACGGGCTGCGCCGGCGGATGGCGTATGAGTTCTCAGAGCTCCGCGAGAAGCTCCTGCGAGCCGACATCACCGGCATGGTCTACGAGGGCCTGGTCTCGACCGTGACCTTTTTCGTCTACGGGGTGTTCCTGTTCTTCGGCGCGCTGTTGGTGCTTCACCATCAGCTGACCATCGGGCAGTTCGTTTCCTTCAACGGGCTGGTGCTGCTGGCCAACGGGCCGCTGGCCGTGGTGCTGGGGCTGTGGGACCGCCTCCAGATGGTGACCGTGCTGATGGGCCGGCTTCAGGACGTGACCGAGAACGAGCCCGAGCAGGGCCACGACCTGACCGGGCTGCGCCCGGTGCCGAGCCTGGAGGGACGCATCCGGCTCAGACGACTGGGCTTTGCCTACGCTCGGGCCCCCGATCGGCCGGTCCTGAGCGACATCTCGCTCGACGTGCCACCCGGGGCGACGGTCGCCCTGGTTGGCCGCTCGGGATCGGGTAAGTCGACCCTGGTCAAGTGCCTCGCCGGCCTGCTGCTGCCGACCTCGGGGACGATCGAGTACGACGGCACCGACATCCGCGAGCTCCGCTTCGATCAGCTGCGGCGCCGGATCGGCTTCGTGCTGCAGGACCCCTACCTGTTCGATGACACCGTGGGGGCCAACATCGCCTTCGGAGAGGCTGAGCCCGACATGACCCGGATCGTCAGGGCGAGCGAGATCGCCGACGCCGCTGAGTTCATCCGCGCTCTCCCCCTCGGCTACGACACGCGCGTCGGCGACTCCGGCCTGCGGCTCTCCGGCGGCCAGGCGCAGCGCGTGGCGATCGCCCGGGCGCTCTACCACGAGCCGCCGGTGCTGATCTTCGACGAGGCGACGAGCGCGCTCGACACCGAGGCCGAGCGCGCGGTCAAGCAGAACATGGACCGCGTGCTCGAGGGACGCACCGCGTTCGTGATCGCCCACCGCCTCTCGACCATCCGGGACGCCGACATCATCTGCGTCCTCGAGCAGGGGCGGATCGTGGAAGTCGGCAACCATGAGGAGCTGCTGCGCCGGCACGGGCTCTACGCCTACCTCCAGGCCCAGCAGCTCGAGGCGTGAGCGCCAGGTGATCTCGGCCGGCGCTCTCGGAGTTGTCGCGAAAGGCTGTCGACTGTCCGGAGCGAGCAGAAAGCCCAGTATTCCGACGAGCTGTGGGTGCATCCTGGCTGCTGTTTCGGCTAAACGTGCAACGCGCGGGTCACCCAGAACTGCTGGCGAGGTCCCGCTGGGATTGGGGCTGCGGCAGGTGGGTTGCCTTCCATGCACTGGCCGCTGTCGACCTCGCCATGAGCACTAAAGGACCTCCGCCACTTTCTCATCGTCTACCGCGTTTCTGAGGGGCGTGCGGACGTCTCGGAGTACCCGCACGATCAGTACGAGGAGGCGCTGGACGCGTACTGTGCCGCCGAGGAAGCGCCCCGGGATGCGGCGGAAGTCAAGGTCGTGCTGCTTAGCGCCGATTCGTGCGAGGCACTGATGGCGACACATGGTCGGTTCTTCGCGGAGTCGCGGCGCCACGTCGACGACTACATCACCGAGCGCTCGGACGAGCTGCTCAGCGACACAGACTATTCGCCCGAGAGGTCTCCGCTCAGGGTGACGTGGGTCGCGTCGGCCGCTCATGAGAGTGTCTCGCACGGGCTTGGGAGCGCCACGGATGGAAGCGGGATGGAAGCGCCCGCGTCCGTTACCACCTCCGCGCCGGACGTCACGGCGCCGCCAAATCCCCGTGACTACAGGCGAAATCGGCATCCGACCTGCATCCGCTGGCCCTCGCCCCGACCTTTCACGCAGGAGATCACCGGTTCGAATCCGGTTTGGGGTACTACTGAATGAGATAGACGTATGGACCCTCGGCCCCTTTTAGCGCTGAGAGGCCATTCCGATCCCCAGACGTGTCCCCGGGGCGAGTAGCTCGTCCCGGTTCCTCCAGCTTTGGCCGGCGATTCGGGTGTTCCGGGAACTCAGCCGTCAACGCACTGCGGGCGTAGACCTGGCGGCGGCGGAAGAAGACTCGATTGCACCGGTCCGATCGACCACGCGCGGCCCCGGCGCAGGCCTCGAATTTGCGCAGCTATCCGTGGTCTCTTCATGTGGGTATTCACACCGACGAGCCTCCAGCAAGCTTCGGTCGGTGCCGATGAATCGCGGGAAGACGTTCTCTACAAGGAAGTGGAAAATGCACATCAACTCTGTCACGCATAGCGCGGCGGCCTCGCGGCCGCAGCTGACCCCGGCAAACGTGTCCGGGGCGACCCTGAAGGCGGCTGATGGCGACGGTGACGGGCGGACCGGCACCGCTGCTCTCAACGACGGTGACGCGGCGGCGCAGGCCGCCCGGCGCGGCGCGATCAACGTCAAGGCCTAATTTGACCGCTCCGCGGACGGCGCGCGAACGATGAAATCGTGCGCCGGCCTCGGTGCCCCTGCGAACCGAGGACGCGGAGTGATCTTCAAAGTCGATCGCTACTGACATGTAAACGCGCCGCCAGGGTGCAATTTAAGATGCTCCGCCGAGCGCGCGGAGCGGCGCCTTATGCCTTACTGAGACTCGCTCGGCTGCTCGTCGATCCACGCGTCGATGCGCTCCCACCACGCGTATAGCCAAGCGATCTGCTCGTCAGGATCGTGGGGACGGTCGGGTGCGCGTTCTAGCCACATCCGCTCGGTGAGTGTCGCGCCGAACGGCGGGTGACGCCAGAGCTCGCGTGGGAAGACGGCGAGGCCGAGGCCGGTGTGGACGGCAAAGATCACGTCGGCGTCGGGTTTGCCGCGAAGGGCGGCGCGCACCCCCGCCGGGTGCGGCGGCAGCACGTGCGTCAGCTCGCTGGCGATCCGGGCCTCACGCCGCAACCCCTTGCGTCTCAGCTTCTGCCGAGTTTCGCGCTGGCGCTCGGGTGTGAAGTTCCCGCCTTCCGGGAACAGGAGGAGGACCCCGCGCGGGCCCAGTTTCGAGGCGACCTCCTGGATCCGTTCCTCGCTTTCGGCCGGGTGCGAAATGTCCAGAATGGCGTGTGGTAGACGGTGACCTATCAGATCCACCGACGGGTCTATCGCGAGCGTGTCCTTGAACACGACGCTCGGGTAGCGGCCGTAGCGCGTGATCAACATGTCTACGAGCAGCGCAGCGTCTCCGGGACCGGCGTGGCGGCTGAAGAACAACAGGGGCTTGTCGGTCGCGAGCGCGCGCGTCACCTCCTCCGACGGCTGCGAGACCACATCGATGTCGAGTAAGGTGAGCGCGCGCTCGGCGAGGCCGTGGACGAACCATCGCAGCAACCGGTAGTGGAGCAGCTGGAAACGGCGCGAGCGCATCTTCCATCCGAACCCGCTCATCAGCCAGAGCATCCCGCATGCTACGAGCACGCCGAGCTCGCGCGCGAAGTACGCGATCACCAAGCGAGCGAGGAGCATCGGCTGGGGCCGGCGCATGACCGCGCTTGCGATCGCCGCGAGCGCCAAAAGCACCGGGCTGAGCACCAGGGCGAGCACCGACATCAGCAGCCACGCGGTGACGGTGAGAGGGCGCCGGATGGCTGTAGGCGGCATCACATCTCCTTCAGGTAGCGCAGCGACGCCTCATAAGAAGCGTCGATCTGTTGTTGCACGGTGCGTGCGATGCGGCGGATCCGAAGCTGGCCGGAGACGTCGTTGTAGGCCGGCGCGGCTGAACCCCCGGTGGGCAGGACATGCAGTTCCACTTCGTCTGGGAGCGAACGAAGATCGTGCGCGAAGCGGTGGCGCCGCGCGACCTCGAAGGCCACCATCCCCACCTCCCAGGGCCAGCGTGGGGGCTTGAGCGGCTGCTCCAGCCGTCCGACCTGAAGCACGAAGATCCGTTTCGCGCCGAGAGCAACGGCGCGGCCCACGGGAATCGAGTTGACGATACCTCCGTCGATGAAGTGCTCGTCGCCGATCTTGACCGGGGGCAGAATGCCGGGCACCGCGCACGAAGCAAGCACGACGTCGGCGAGCGGGCCGCTGTCAAACCAATGCTCGGCCGCCTGCTCGATCGAGGCCGCCACGCACTGAAACGGGAGAGCCAGCTCTTCGACACGCTCCACCGGGAGCACCTCCGTCAGTCGCTCGCGAACCTCGTCCAGCGACTGCAGGTGAGTGCCGCTGCGCGCGAGCGTGGTGACCCGTCGGAGCATCGCGCCCGCGGAGACCTCCGAGCGATTCATCTCGCGCCAGACCTCTGCGAGGCGCTCGACCCCGGCGGGCGTGGGGTCGGCGGCGAAAAACGCACCGTTGATCGCGCCCACGGACGTGCCCAGGACTATGTCGGGCTCGATCGAGCACTCGGCTAGCGCGCGCAGCATCCCAACCTCGTGAGCGCCGAGGATCCCACCTCCTCCGAGTACGCAGGCCAGGTCAAACCGATGTTGCTCGCCTTCCACACCGACCTCCTACCTTCCACGGGTCGCCGTAAGCGCCTGGAGAGCACATGGTCGGCGAACTGACGCCTGTCCTGCGTCGTTAGCAGGCCGAGTCGGCCGCCGCGCTGTAGGGCGGCACATCGCGACCGCTCTACCTTCGCGGAGGGTGTAGGGTCGAAGATCGTGGTACTCGAGCGGCCACGACCACAGGTGCAAGCAGGCCGATTCGACCGCCGCCCGCGGGCGAAACCGGCAACCCGGGCGACCGAGGCCGCGGTGCGTCGCCTTCTGGTCCCAATCCTGATGCTCCTACCGCTGGGCATCTTCGCTGCCCCGGCGGCCGCGCTGGTGATCCAGAACCCCGTTCGGATGTGGGGTCGCCCGTTCCAGTGCCCCGGTAACGACGTGATCAACTACGGCAAGCAGTACGTGCTGATCTGCGCGTCGGACTTCGGCGAGCAGAACCCCACCCCGGCGGTGCACGGATACAGGCCGTCGCCGAACGCCTACCCGATCTACACATCCGCCGACCTGGCGCACTGGAGGTTCATCAACTATGTGCTGACGCCGGGGCACTTCCCGGCCAAGGCGTACCCCGCAACCGGGAAGTATCCAGGTGGCTCGTACTGGTGCCCGTCGATCTTCAAGCTCGGGAATCGCTGGCGCTTGTACTTCGCAGCCGAGCTCCGCGACCCCGGCCATTCAGATGACCGCAGGATGGCGATCTTCGTGGCCTGGACGGCCAACCTCTTCGGTGGGAGATGGAGCGTGCACATCCTGCACTGGAGCGGCCAGTTCAACGACGGGGAAGCCCACGGCGGGCTGATCGATCCATCGGTCCAGAATGTCGCCGGGAGACTGCTGATGGTTTGGACCAAGCAGCCCGACCAGCTTTGGATCGGCCAGCTGACCGCCAACGGCCTCTCCATGGACCGCTCCGTGAAGCCGCACGAGTTCAGCCACGCGACCTTTCCATGGGAGGACGACGCCAGCGGGAATCCCATCGAGGAGAGCACCGTGCTTTGGGCTCAGTGGCCCGTGGACACGAACCGGGTGGACGTGTTCTGGAGCGCCGCGTCCACGTGGCAGGACAACTACGCGATCGGGATCCAGCAATCCACGAACCCGCTGTCCGGACCCTGGTTCAAGCAACCGACTCCCCTGATGCATTCCGGCAACGGGATGGTCTCGACGGGAATCAAGCACCGTCCGTTCATTGGGCCCGGTGGCCGGATGGCAGTGAGCTTCTTCGTTCAGCTGCCGCCCGCGACGCACACCTTCTATCACCGCTACCTCGCGTTCGCGCCGCTGTACTTCAAGAACGGCGTGCCGTACGTGCAAGGAGCCGTCCCGCCGAAGACCTACAACCCCAACCAGGGCGCCAAGCGGTGATCGAAACCACGTCGGGCGCGCACTCGCTCTGGCTCGCCACCTCCCCGCCCACCAACTACCCATCGCTGTCAGGCCCGGTGGACGCCGACGTCGCGGTGATCGGCGGCGGGATCGCCGGCATGACCGCGGCTCTGCTCCTCAAGCGCCAGGGCGCGCGCGTAGCCGTGCTCGAAGCCGTCCGCGTCGGCAGCGGTGTAACCGGTTGCACGACCGCAAAGGTCAGCGCCCTCCAGGCGACCATCTACTCGACCATTCGCAAGCGCCACGGCAGCGACCAGGCGAGCGCGTACGCGGAGGCCAGCGTCGCGGGGATGGAGGAGATCGCGGCGATCGTCGGGGAGGCGGGTATCGACTGCGACCTGCAGCGCCGCCCTGCCTTCACGTACGCCGCCGATGCCTCCGAGCGGAGCACGGTGGAGCAAGAGGGCGACGCGGCGCGGGAGGCGGGCCTGGCCGTGGAGCACGTCGACTCGGTCGACCTCCCGTTCGCCGTTCACGGCGCGGTCCGGCTCGACGACCAGCTGGAGCTACACCCCGTCCGGTATATCCAGGGCCTGGCCGCACTGGTGGACGGTGACGGCTCGAACGTCTTCGAGAGCTCCCGTGCGCTGCGGGTGAGCGAGGGGTCGCCCTGCGCGGTACGCACCGCCAGCGGCGAGGTGCGCGCGGCCCATGTCGTGGTCGCCACGCACTATCCGATTCTCGACCGCGGGCTGTACTTCGCACGGCTCGAGGCTGAGCGCTCCTACTGCATCGCCGCGGCGCTGACCACCGGCGCACCCCCGCAGGGAATGTCGATCAGCGCCGGCAGCAACACGCGCTCGATCCGCTCGGCGGGCGAGCGTCTGATCGTCGGAGGCGAGGGACACAGCACCGGCTCGCGCAAGGCGACGCCGGAGCGCTACGAGCGCCTGGAGGCCTTCGCGCGCGAACACTGGTCGGTCGGCGAGGTCACCCATCGCTGGTCGGCGCACGATCCGGTGCCCTACGACCACCTGCCGATGATCGGTCCCTACCGACCCGGATCGTCACGAATGTGGGTGAGCACCGGCTACATGAAATGGGGCCTGGCCTCCGCCACGTTCGCGGCGCGGATCCTCGCCGACGAAATCGACGGCCGCACGAACCCGTGGAGTTCGACCTTCTCGCCCCGTCGGCTCTCGCTCACCTCGCTGCACGAGGTGGCGCAGCTCGGGGCGAAGTTCAGCGCCGATCTCGTGGTCGACCGGCTCCTGCCGCCGCGGGCGCTCTCGACGCAGAACATCCCGCGCGGCGAAGCCCGCGTTCTCCCCGACGGCCTGGGCAAGAAAGGCGTCTATCGCGACGACTCCGGCGTGCTGCACGCGGTATCGCTGCGCTGCACGCACCTCGGTTGCCTGCTGCGCTTCAACTCGGCCGAGATTTCCTGGGACTGCCCGTGCCACGGCTCCCGGTTCGCCGTCGACGGATCGGTGCTCGAGGGGCCGGCGGTACATCCCCTCGAGCAGCGCGAGCCGTAAACCCGCCGCCCGTTACAAATAAAAAGAGAGTAAAGGCGATCTGGGGGTTTGTACGCTCTGTCGAGAAGAGACATGGCGCCGGCACCTTGCCGGACCGGCCGCTCCGAACCCAGGCGGATCACCGGTCACCCAGGGGAGAAGGGACTCCGCACACCATGATCGAGATCGAGAACGTGACCAAGCGCTACGGCGAGAAGGTTGCGGTCGATGACCTCACCTTCACGGTGAAGCCGGGCATCGTGACTGGCTTCCTCGGGCCAAACGGGGCCGGGAAGTCCACAACGATGCGAGTCGTACTCGGCCTGGACCGTCCGACGTCCGGTCGCGCCACGGTGAACAGCAAGGCGTACCGCGAGTTTCCGGCGCCGCTCACGGAGATTGGCGCGCTGCTCGAGGCGCGCGCCATCCATACCGGCCGCTCGGCCTACCACCACCTGGTCGCCATGGCGCAGACCCATGGCATCGGCAAGCGGCGGGTGCAGGAGGTGATCGAGCTGGTCGGCCTCGCCGACGTGGCCCGCAAGCGCGCGGGCGGATTCTCGCTCGGCATGGGCCAGCGCCTGGGGATCGCGGCCGCTCTGCTCGGCGATCCCCAGACGTTGATCCTCGACGAGCCCGCAAACGGTCTTGATCCCGAGGGCATCTTGTGGATTCGCAATCTGCTCAAGGGCCTGGCCGCCGAGGGGCGCACAGTCTTCCTCTCCTCACATCTGATGGCCGAGATGGCGCAGACCGCCGAGCACCTGGTGGTCATCGGCCGGGGCAAGCTGATCGCCGACACCACGGTGGCCGAAGTGCTGGCCGAAGCGTCCGAGGGGGCTGCGGTCATGGTCCGCACGCCCGACCCGGCGCGTCTGGCCGAGGCGATCGCCGCCAACGGTGTCCGCGTGGAGCGCCCCGAGGATGGACAGCTCGAGATCCACGGTCTGAGCAGTGCTCAGGTCGGGGAGGCGGCGCTCCGGGCGGGAGTCGTCCTGCACGAGCTGGTCGCGCGCAAGGCGTCGCTCGAGGAGGCGTTCATGCGCTTGACCGGCGGGGCGGTCGAGTATCACGCCGGCCTGTTCAGCCCGACGGACGACGAGGTTCTCGAGGAGGCCGCAGCATGAGCGCGGTTGCGTCAGCTTCAGGCACGGGTGCGGCCGCCGGCCGAACCGGCGGCCGGGTCACCCAGTTGCGCGCCATCCGCAGCGAATGGACGAAGCTCTGGACCCTGCGCTCGACGCGCTGGTCGATGCTCGCTGCCTTCGTCTCCATGGCCGGGCTCGGCCCGCTCATCGCCGCCGTGCAGATGGCGCGGTGGGACCGCCTGCCCCCGCACGACCGCCTCACCTACGACGCCATCAACACCGGCGTGGGCGGATACCACCTCGCGCAGCTGGCGATCGGCGTGCTGGGCGTCCTCGTTATCACCGGCGAGTACTCGACGGGCATGATCCGCTCGAGCCTGATGGCCGTGCCACGGCGCCTCCCGGTGCTGTGGGCGAAGCTGATCGTGTTCGCGCTGGTCGCATTCGTGACCATGCTGATCGCGACGCTGATCTCGTACTTCGGGGTGCAGGCGATCGTGACGCAGCACCATCTCCAGCACGGCCTGGGCGACCCGGGGGCCCTCCGGACGGTGATCGGCGGCGCCCTCTTCCTCACGGTCCTCAGCGCGCTCTGCCTGGGCCTGGGCGGGATGCTGCGCAACACGGCGGGCGGTATCGCCGCCTTCGTCGGCCTCCTGTTCGTGCTGCCGGGCATCAGCGCGATCCTGCCCAGCAGCGTCAACGACTCGATCTCGCCTTACCTGCCCCTGAACGCGGGCACGACGATCGCCTCACACACGTTCGACAACCCGCACCACCTCAGCACGTGGGGCGGCTTCGCGTTGTTCTGCGGCTACGCGGCCCTCGCGCTCATCGGCGCGGCGGTGGTCCTGCTCAGGCGTGACGCCTAGCGCCTTCGGGGCGGTCCAGACCTCCTCGCATCGTTTCATGGCCGAGCGACGGCATGCTCGGCTTGAGAGATGGCCCCCGCTGTCGAATACAGAGGACGAAGGCCCAGAACATGTCCGCTGCATTCATCGCCCGCCAGCCGATCTTCGACCGCAACCTCAACGCGGTCGGCTATGAGCTGCTGTTCCGCGGCCGAGGATATGCGGCGGACGCGCTGATCGACGATCCCGAGCAGGCGACGGCAACCGTCCTGCTGAACGCCGTCACCGAGCTCGACCTGAAGCGGATCGTCGGAGAGAAGACCGCGTGGGTGAACGTGTCACGAGAGTTCGTCCTCGGCGGGCTGGCGCTGGCGATTCCGCCGGGCATCGTCGGGCTGGAGATCCACGAGGACACGCTCGACGGGGAAGGATTCGTCGAGGCCCTCGCCGAGCTCAAGCGCCATGGCCACAAGCTGGCTCTGGACGGCTTCCGATCCGGGGCAAGCATTGCCGAGCCGGCGCTCGAGCTGTTCGACGTCGTGAAGCTGAACACGATCGAGCTCGACCAGGAGCAGCTCGCCGAGCACGTGAAGCAGTTGAAGGCGTTTCCCGCCCTGGTCGTCGCGGACAAGCTCAGCACCCCCGCCGATCACGCATTCTGCGTCGGGATTGGCTGCGACCTGTTCCAGGGGTACTTCTTTTGCCGCCCGGCAATGGTGGGCACGCGTGGGATCGAGGCCAACCGCCTGGCACTACTTCAGGTGGTGGCTGCGCTGAACGACCCCGCGGTCGAGCTCGAGGACATCGAGCAGTTGGTCGCGCGCGACGTGGCGCTCAGCTTCCGGCTGCTGCGCTACGTGAACTCAGCGTTCTTCGGGCTGCGCAGCGAGGTCCGCTCGATCGGTCAAGCGCTTGCTCTGCTCGGCGTCGAGAACGTCCAGCGCTGGGCGACCCTCAGCGTCCTTGCCGGCGTCGACAACAAGCCGACCGAGCTGACCCTCACGGCACTGATTCGGGCTCGCTTCTGCGAGCTGGCCGCCCAGGCGCTCGGGTTCATCAGTCCCTCTGAGGCATTCACGCTCGGCCTGTTCTCGGTGATCGACGGCATGATGGACGCGCCGATGCACGACGTCGCGGCGTCGCTCCCGCTGGCCGAGGACATGCGCGAGGCACTCGTCCTGCGGCGGGGTCCCAAGGGACAGCTGCTGGATTGCGTCACCTCGCTGGAGGCGGGCGAAGACGAGAAGCCGACCGCTTTCCTCGCCGACGCAGCAGAGCTGTACCTCGAGTCGCTGATCTGGGCCAATGGCGCGGCGGAGTCACTGTTCGGCGCCGCGGATGGCGCTCGGGCCCAGAGCAACCGCACGCCGCTTCACAGCAGCGCCCGGCGGACTGCCCGACCGCCCCAAGACGCTCAGAGCACGCCGCCGCCCGTCTCGACGCCGCCCCCCGGGAGTGCCGCTGATGCTGTCACCGAGGCCGAGCGCAGCGCGCCGCCTCTCGCTACCGCGCGCCCGAGCCTAGTCGAGCGTTTCGTGAGCGTGTGCCGTCGCCTGTTCCGCCGCCGGGCCGCGCATGACCCGGTGCGCGACAGCGCCTGATCGGGCGACTCACGTCAGCCGCGTGTGCTGCCGATGACATGGGCATGCACCGACTCTCGCTGAAGCGTCCCCTTGCTTTCACGTGCGCCGTCGCCGCGCTGCTCGCCACGCCGGCCACCGCCGCGGCGGCGAACTCGCACCACGTCCTCGTGCGCGGGTCGTTGGCCGGAACGGTTGTCGCGATTAACGGAACGTCGTTCACGGTCGAGACTCCGGGGAAGTGGGCCGGCGTCGTCGACGCGATGACCGCGGCCGCGACCCGGATCACCAAGGAGGACTACCCGTACGTGTACGGCGGCGGCCACGCTCAGGCCAGCGTCGCCAGCGTGGGGATTCCCGGACCCGGCTACAACGGCCGGCGGAAGGGCTTCGACTGCTCGGGCTCGGTGGCCGCGGTGCTCGCGGCCGGTGGACTCTGGCCTGCGCAAGGCGGGGTGCCGAACGACTACTGGGTGATCCAGGAGTTGCTCCAGCAGCGGCTGATCGCGCCTGGTCCCGGCGCGGGTCCGGTCGAGGTGACGCTGTACGACGATCCCGGCGTGCACATCTTCATGAGCATCGACGGAGGGTTCTTCGGCACCTCTGATGGCGGTGGCGGTGGCAATCCGCGCGGCGGCGCCGGCTGGCTCTACGACGGAGCTTCGTTCGCGTGGGGCTCGGTGTACAGGCGCTACCACATCGTTCCCTCCGCGCTCGCGGGCAGCAGGGGCACCAGCCACAAGGTGACCTTCCAGCTCGGAGGCGGTCAGGACGCTTCGGCGCTCCAGCTGCACGAGAAGGTCCGCGTCGCCTACGCGGAAGCTGCCTCCGGCAGCTTCACGGCGACTGCGATCGGCTAGCGCTCTGGACGTTCAGGCACTCGCTGGGCGGCGCCGCGCTGTCAATCCGTCCAAGAAGGCCGGCGCTTGACGGCTTCGGAGGTTTCGGCGTCGACTCCCTTAGGCGTGGGTGCCCCTTCATGGAGCGGAGCGGCGACGACCCCCGCGATCTTCGAACAACCGCTAGCAGCCGTCGCGCTTGTCGGCGCCGATCGGGCCGTCGACCGCGCGACCGCACTGTTCCTCGACTGCTGCGGTTCCGCTGAGGCCTTCCTAAACGCCTTCGAGGCGCAGATCGAGAGCGTGCTCGCCGGGGACGCGGATCAGGCGACCGCGAGGCTCGACCGGACGACCCTGGACATCTCGGCCATCCTGGATCCCGACGGGACGCGGGGCGCGCTGCTTACGATCACCCGGCCGGCGCGGGGTAGCTCCGCTGACGGCGAGATCCCCCTGCTGGACCAGGCGATCGACACCAGCCCGGCGATCGTCTGGGTGAAGGACCTCGAGGGGCGTTACCTGCGCGTCAACGGCAGGTACGTCGAGCAGATGAAAGTCGCCGCGGAGCACGTGTGCGGCAAGACCGATGGCGAGCTGGCGGTGGGCCAGTCGATCGAGGGGCTGCGATGGCGCGAGGGCGAGAAGGCGCCGCTCGAGCTCGAGTACACGGTTGACGCCGCGGAGCAGCTCCCGGCATTTGCCGTATTGCGATTCGCTCTGCGGGACGCCCACGGCAAGCCCGTCTCGGTGTGCGGCGTGGCCGCGCCGCTGACGCGCGCGAGCATGGCGCGCTCCGAGGGCGCACGGCTGATCAGGCTAGAGCGCTGGAGTCGCAGCGACGAGCCCGCCGTGCGGGCGGAGCTCATCGCCGAATGGGGCCTGAGGGGGGTGGACGAGGCAGACGAGGTCCTGCCCGACTTGGACTTGCACGCGCCCGGCCCGGAGCCGGTGGTCCTGGAGGCCGATGCCGATCACTTCGCCGCTATGGCCGCGGAGCTCGATGCCGCTCTCGAGACCTCTTCGCGTCTCGATCGTGAGCTGGCCGAGGAGCGGCGGCAGGTCATGGTGCTCCGCGAGGCGTCGGCCCTCGCTGCGCGTCGCGCCCACGAGCTGTTGCGGACCGTTACGACGGAACGGGCACGCCTCTCGGAGCTCGAGGAGGGACTCGCGCAGGCCCAGGCCCGGGTCGCCGAGCTGGAGAGCGAGCGAGACGCCGAGCGCTCGCGGGCGGAGCGCGCAGAGGCAGGGACCGCCAATGCGGTGGCGCAGGAGCACAAGGAGACGGAGGCGCTGCGCGCGGAGCTCGAGGCGGAGCGCGCGCACACGCACGAAGCCAAAGTGGCGACCGAAAAGGCACAGGCCGAGCTCGCGAGCGCGACCGCCACGCTCGCGCGTGAGCAGCGGGCGGTGGACGGAGTCCGCGCTGAGCTCCGGGCGGCCGAGGAGGAGATGGAGCGGGTTCGCCGGGCGGCCACCGAAGCGGTGGCGCAGGCGCCGACGCACGACGAGCTCGAGGAGGAGCGCCGGCGGGCCGACCGGGCGACCGCCGCACTCGCCGCAGCGCGCGCACACTCGGAGATGGCCGAGGCCGAGGCTAAGTCGGCCCTGGCCCAGGCACGCGGCGAGCTCCGGCGAGTACACGAGGAGGCCGCCGCTGCGGCAGAGGCGCTGAACGCCGAAAAGCAGCGCTCGAATTCGGTACGCGGCGAGCTGACGGAGCTTCAGGACGAGCTAGGCCGGGAGCGCGCCCGGGCCGAGCAGGTCGAGGCGGCGCTCGAGCAAGCGCGGCGGGAAGCGTCGGATCTGGTCGCACGCGCCGCGGAGTTGGAGCAGGCGCAGCAGGGGAAGTCGACGGCGGCTGCAACGGCCGACAAGCGGACCGCGGAGCGGTTGCGTGGCGAGCTGGCGGGCGTGCGCGAGGAGCTTGTCCGGGCCAAGCAGGCGGTGGCGGAGCGGCCGACCCCCGACGAGCTGGAGCAAGAGCGGATCCGCGCCGAGGAGGCGGAAGCCGTGGCCGTGGAGGCGCGCCGGGAGGCAGCGGACCTCGCGGAGCGCGTCGCGGAGCTGGAGCAGGCGCAAAAGGGCAAGTCGACGGCGGCTACGGCGGCTGACAAGCGGACCACGGAGCGGCTGCGGCGTGAGTTGGCGAGCGTGCGCGAAGAGCTCGCGCGGGCCAAGCAGGCGGTGGCAGAGGGACCCACCGTCGAGGAGCTCGAGCAGGAACGGGTCCGTGCCGAGGAGGCCGAGGCGGCCGCCGAGCACGCGGAGGCCGCGGCCGAGCAGGCGCGCCACGAGGCGGCGGGGCTGGCCGAGAAGATCGCCCGGCTCGAGCGCGGGCGGCGGCAGGCGCCCAAGGGCGCTTCGCAACCCGCGGTCGCCGAGAAGACGCTCGAGCGCGAGCGCCTCCGCGCCGAGCGGGCGGAGGCGGCGCTGGACGAGGAGCGTGCGCGGGCCGATGCCGAGTGCGAGGCCGCCGATGCGTTGCGCGCAGAGCTGAACGCAGCGCGATCAGAGCTCGAGGCGCTGGGGACCCCCCTCGTCGCCGTCGAGACAGCGGTGAGCGATCGCCGCGACGCGGGATCCCTGGTCTGGACGCCCGCGGCCCAGCGTGCGCTTTCCGCCGCGCTTGGGGAGGCCACGGACTGGCGGGGCGTGCTCAAGCAGGCCGTCAAGGTCATCGGTCACGAAGGGGGTTGGGACGCCGCCGTGGCCTGGTGTCCGGACGGACGCCACGGATTCATGAAGTGCGCTGCGATGTGGGCCGGCGACGACGTCAGTGCCGGTGCGTTCGAAACGCACGTCTGGCAGCACCGGCAGAAGCTCCCGTCCGGCACCGACGAGTCCCCCGAGCGGTCATCGCGCTGAAAGAGTCCGGTGACAGCCTGTTGAAGGCCGCAGCGGCTGAGGGCATCGCCTCTGCGGTCCTGGTACCGCTCAGCGATGGCACGAAGCTGATCGGCATGGTCCAGCTGCTGAGCACCCAGGCTTCGGCGCCGGCACCCGAGTTGATGCTCTCGCTCGAGGGGATCGCGCTCCAGCTCAGCGCGACCGCTCGCCTGCTCGCCTCAGCCGGCACGCCGCAGTGGCGCGTCGGCAGGCTCTAGGTCGACCGACCCGCGCGCGCAGAGGGCGGCGCCAGCCGCGCCACCGTAAGGGCCGCGCGTACGTGGGCGCGCACCTGCTGGGGAGTGAGCGTCCCGGCGGGTAGCTCGATGGTTAGGGCAGCGGTGCCGGGCAAATGGTGGTTCTGCCAGTTGGTGGCGGTCCCCGGCAGCCAGGGCTGGTGGTACAGCCGCATGCCCGCCGTCTTCGCGTAGATGCGTCCCGCCGTCGTGCTCGGGCCGTACGCCCACACCACGTCCATGTGCTGGTGGTACCAGATGGTCACGCGCGGATGAACTCGCAGGATTAGGGCGACCGCGATGCGGGTCTCACGCTCGGAGAATGGGTGCGGTCCGCCGTAGTAGACGTCCCAGGGACCTCCACCGCCCTGCCACTGTGACGACCAGTTCGCGTTGAGGTCCACGCCGCGAGCATCCTGACGGGTCCCCATGGCTACGCCGTCCGGGTTCAGGTCGGGGACGATCCACACGTCGTCACCGGTACGAACATGCTCCAGCGCCTGCGCCACCGCGATGCCGGCGGTTTCGTTGCCGTGGATGCACCCGAAAACGAGTACGCGCGGCCCGGTCGGGTTGCCGACACGCCACACGTAGATCGGGCGGCCGTCCTCCGAGCGGCCGAGGACCCGGGTCGTCGCGCTGGGCGCCGGTCTTCGGTGCGCTCTAGGCTGCCCGTAGGCAGCGCCGACGAAAAACGCCATGGCCCCAACCCCAATCGCAGCCCAGCGAAGCATCGCGCTTACGATAACCCGCGCATGATCTGTCAGGCATGACTCAGACGGCCGACCACGTGATCGCGTTCCTGGTCGCGCAGGGTGCGGAGTCGCAGGCACACGGGGCCGGACGCCGGTTACTGGAGCACCTGGTTGGAACCTACGAGGTCGTTCGTCGTTGGAAGCAGCCCCGTGCGCTCCAGCATGCGGCGCTGATTCACAGCCTCTACGGCACCGAGACCTACCGGCACCAGCTCGTCGACATATCCCGGCGAGCCGAGGTGGCCGAGATCGCGGGCGAGCAAGCCGAGCGCCTGGCCTATCTGTTCAGCGTTGTGCCGCGTTCGAGCCTGTTCACGGGAACGCCCGGAATCCGGGCCACGCGTGAGGAGTCAGACGCACTCGTTCTCCTGCACATGGCGAACACGGCGGAACAAGCGCGGGCGGAGGACGGGTCACCGGGGGCCTGGCTGGTGAAGGTGCGAGAGTTCGGCGAGTTGCTGATCGACAGCGAGGCAGTGAAGCTTCCGCTGTTCGTGGCCCACCTGGCTGGCTTGACCCACGAGGACGAGACGCTTACCCGCCGCGCGTACGCGGACGCGCTCGCGGCAGCGGATGCGCCCAGGGCGGCGAACTACCTGGCCCTCGCCGCTGCGGCGTGTCACGTGGTCGCGGAGCCATGCATTTGGCTGGCGTACCTCGCGCGTTGCCTGGGCGAGGTCGAGAATGCGAGGCGCTGGGCACGGTGCGGCCGTCAGCGCCTCGCCGAACTGGGCACGGCGTGGGACAAGCGGTTGACGTTCGATGAGTGGCGCGAGCTTGCGGAACGGCTCGAGCGAAGCGGCGCGCCCTGTCCAGTCAGTGGTGTTCGCGATCCGAGGAACCTTCTCGAAGCCGTCGGGGGATCGTCACCGACACCGCGGCCAGCCTTCGTGCGCACAGGACGGGACCGTTTTCAGCGTTACGTGCACGGGTTCGCGGTGGCGGAGCGCCCGGCCGCTCTGGGTGTCTATCCGGACCTCGACAGCCAGCCTTGGTATGACGCGATGAGCTTTCCGGTGGCCCGCTACCTGGAGTCTCACTTCGCGGAGGTCCGTGATGAGATCCTGGCGCTCGAGGCGTCGCGCTTTCACCCCGAGAGCGAGCGCATCGAGCGCACCGGCGAATGGGAGGTGGCGTTCTTCTACGAGCGTGGACGTCGGCGTCCTGAAGTGTGTGATGCGTGTCCGGTCACCACGCGTGGCATCGAGAGCGCTGCCACGGTGCGAACCATGGCGGGATTGATCTACATCTCGCGGATGCGGGCGGGAACTCACATTCGGGCCCACCGCGGGCCGACCAACCTCAGGCTCAGGTGTCACCTGGGGATCAAGATCCCAGATGGTGACTGCGCGATCCGAGTTGGCGACGAAGTCCGACCATGGGCCGAGGGCCGATGTCTGGTGTTCGATGACTTCTTTGAGCACGAGGCGTGGAATCACACCGACGAGGATCGGATCGTCCTGATCGTCGACCTGTGGCACCCCGAGTTGTCGGCCGCCGAAGTACGCCTGCTCCGGGGGCTTCACCGTTACGCGGCTACTTACGGACGGCAGCTCGGGCGCTACTGGTCGCGGAACGCGGCGGCTGAGGCCAGCAGGCAGACCTAGCCGCGGGGCGACAACGCCGGTACGCACGGTGACGCCGGCTTAGAAGTCGCCTCCGCCGAAGTCGCCGCCGTCGCCGCCCCAATCTCCCCCGTCCCCGCCGTCGCCTCCGTCGCCCCAGCCGCCACCGTCCCCACCGTCGCCTCCGTCGCCCCAGCCGCCACCGTCGCCGCTTCCGAACAGGCCCCCGACCAGCTCCTCGCCGAGCCCGAGGCCGGCGCCGAGGGCGGACCCCACCAGGAGCGTGTGCATCAGGCCGCCGCCCCCGAACCCGTTGAAGTAACCGCCCGCCCAAGGCCCGTAGTGGGCCGGGGCGTTCCAGTAGTCGGTGGGGCGTCCGTTGACGGTGACCTGCCGGCCGTGGGGCTGGAATCCTTCCTTGACCCGGAGGGCGTCCGCCGCGCAGGCGGGAACGGGCCGGGGCGACCCACCCGGAGGCGCCCACTCGACGTCCTCGGTCGAGGGCCCGTGCCGCGGATCGAAGAAGCACGGCGGCCGTCGCTCGGGGGGCGGGCGTCCCTCGAGCACCGCCTTGGCGTAGGCCATGGCATAGCGCCCCTCCTCCAGGGTCTCGCTCACCGGTGCGAGGTCCTCGGGCCGCTTGGCCCGATCGAACACCTGGCTCGCGCGCTGGTAGGCCTGAAGCGCCTGCTCGTAGCGCTGCTTGGCCTCGTCGGAGACGCCCGGCATCTGGATGTCGACATCGAGTGAGCGAATGTCGTCACCAAGCGACACGAGGTCATCTTGCGCGGAGGCGCGCACCTCATCCCACTCTCGCTCGTGGCGCGTCTTGTGTCCGAAGAACGGCAACGCCCGCGAACGATACCCCCGCCCGGATCGGGAGCGGCCGAACCTAGGGGCGCCCGGCCGCTCGAGCGCCGACTAGACGACGCTCGTCTCCTTACGGGCACCGCGGCGCCTGATCAGGCTTCGGGACCGGACAGGAATATGGACGCGAGGGCGGCGGCCGCCTTGGCCAGGTCCCCTCGCACCATGATGCGGCCGTTGAACACGCCCTGCGCGGGGGTGCTTCGGCCGGTCACGAGGCTGACCAGCTCGGCGTCATCGAGCGCCACCGTGACCTCCGGCTTGGCCTCGCCAGCCCCTCGCACCATTCGGCAAGTGCCGCCCTTCATGCGCAGCTCGTAGGTATCGGGCTCGCGTGACTCGCCGCCCAACACGTGACAGCGGATGGTCGCGACCGCACGGTTCGAGCCACCGCCGGCGAGCTGGCGGGCCGCTTGCCAGAAGATGGCGTCCAGGACCAGGCCACGGGCCGGAGAGCGCAGGAGCTGCTCGAGCGCCTGGGGCGACGCGGCCCGCGCGAGCTGCAAAGACGCCCCCAAGATCCGGGCCAGTGCCGTCCCCTCGGGAGGCGTCGACGGGCTCATCCTCAGTGACGGTACAGCCCGCGGACCTCCGGGGGTCGTCGGTGATCTGGCCGAACCCCGGTTCGTAGACTGCGCGACATGCTGGAGCCCGAATCGCCGGCGGCGCGCCGGGCCGCCCGCCGAGCGGATCAGCGCCGGCGGCGCCGGATGATGGGCGCCGCGATGACCGTGGCGGTGGTGGTGGCCGGGGCGCTGGCGGTCGTCGCGCTCGCGACGGACGGCCATGCTCGGAAGCGGGTTACTCACGTGAGGGCGGCTCGGGATCGTCGCCCGTCCGAGGTTGGGGCGTACGCGCGGGTGGACGCGATCGGCGATGCCAACATCGAGCGGCTCGCCCAGCTCGGGCTGCCGATCTACTGCGGCGGTCGGCATGGCAACGAGGTGGCTTTCACTTTCGACGACGGTCCCGGCGTGTACACGCACTACGCCGTCAAGAAGCTGACCGAGGCCCACGAGCGCGCGACGTTCTTCGTCGTGGGCCGCAGCATGGATGGTTGGCCCGGCTGGCTCTCCAAGGAGGTGAAGCTCGGCGCGATCGGAGACCACACCTACACCCACCCCGTCTTAGTCGAGCTCTCGCCGGCGGCGATCACGTCCGAGATAGAGCGAACGAGGCAGAAGATCGAGGCCGCCTCCGGCCAGCCGGTCTACCTGTTCCGCCCGCCCTACGGCTCCCACGACGCCACGGTCGACGGGATCGCCAAGCAGCTCGGCCTGCTCGAGGTCCTGTGGTCCGTCGATTCCCAGGATTCCCTGGGCGCCGACTGGGCCGGCATCATCCGCAACGTCGAGGCGGGCCTTCATCCCGGCGCCATCATCCTCATGCACGAGAACCGAGGCCAGACCATACGTGCCCTGACGACGTTGCTGCCCGAGCTGCGCCGGCGGCATCTGCGCTCGGTCAGCCTGCCCGAGCTGTTCGCAAACGACCCGCCCTCGGTGGCGCAGGTGCGCGCCGGTGGTGCGGGCTGTGCCGGGCCGGTGCACCCGACGCTGACCGGGAGCTGAGGGCGAGGGCTGTCTTGGCGCAGATCGGGCGACCCGGCCGGCGCGGATACCATCTGGAGCCTCCGGGCGGTTAGCTCAGCTGGTAGAGCGCCTGCCTTACAAGCAGGAGGTCACTGGTTCGAGCCCAGTACCGCCCATTCGTAATAGTCCTGCAAATCGGCGTCTTCTGACTGGCTTGCCGGTTTGCCAAAATCGTGGCTTCCGACTGCTCCCAGCGGCGGACGGGCCCCACACGATCTTGATTCCTCAGCCGTCGCATGCCTCTAAGCGAACTCGCGCATCGGCTGCGATATGCGCCGACGCCCGGGTCCGTCCACTGCAAGCGCCCCGGTCGCGTATCAGACCGGTTCCGCCTACAAACGCGAGCGTGCGCTCTACCGACTCCGGCGCCAACAGCGCGCCCGAGTCGGTCACTGCGGGGTAGCTCTAGAGGTCCCGCTCACGGCGCCTAAGCAGCTGCTCCCGCTCGCGCGTCGCTCGAAGCTTGCGCGCTTCATGATGGGTCCGCTCGTTACGCTCCGCGATCTCCTTCCGAACATCGTTAAATGCGGCCTCCGCCGTCGACCGTCCCGGACCTGGTGCTTCACGGGCCGGGCTTGGTTTCTGGTTCTGCTTCGGCATGCTGGTGCACTCCTCGTCGCTCCGCTTGGAGACTGGGCCACAGGAAGAATGCGAGAGCGCGGCACTCAGGCCGTGGAAAGCTGCTCTCGACTCTACTCCGAATGTTCGCTTGGCCGATCCGCTCCCGGTGCCTTGCAGGTCTGACAAACACCGCGAGCTGCCCATTGGATGCGCTGATCAGGAGGAGCGCCGTCGGATCGGGCGAGCAGCGCAGCGGCTCGAGACCACTCCCTACGGCGAGAGCGCCGCCGGTTCTCCACCGCCGGACTTCTTCAAACGCGCGATGAGATCGTCGACCGCATAAAGCCACCCATCTTCCTGGCCTTCCCCACTCCCACGCCAATAGTCGCGCAAGTCGCTCTCCGCGCGCACGCGCTGGACCGCCTGAACTGCCTGATATATCTCGGAGTCGTGAGGCTCATGCGGATGGGTGTCCACCCAGTAGCGCACATTGTCCGGCAAACGTTCAGATGTGTGACCGGCACAGGACGCGATCAAGTCTGCGGCAGCGATTGCTGCACACGAGTCATCGAGGCCGAGGTAATCGGCCTCGCCCAACGCACCGTCAAGCGCTGACGCAATAACCACGCCTGGGTCCACCGCCTCCTCAACCAGGAAGAACCAGTCACTTGCCGGATCATTCTCGAAGCTCGCCGCTCCCCACTGTCCCACGGCGAGGAACCGTAGACGGTAGGTCCAAGACCCGCGTCACTTGTGGAATCGCCTGGACCGCTGCGAGAGCGTCGGTAGACTCACGGTTTCGTGGCCGAGATACCTAGACCAATCACGGGCCGCTGCCTGTGCGGTGCCGTGACCTTTAGCGTCGACGCTGAACCGGTTTGGCAAGGGGTTTGCTACTGCTCGAATTGCCAGCGCCAGACCGCTACGGCGTTCTCGGCAATCGTAGGTGTACCGAGCAAGGCATTGAGAGTTGACGGCGGCACGCTCGCCTCGTTCGAGACCGCCAGCGAGGGCTACGAGAGCACAACTGAGCGGCGGTTCTGCTCGGCCTGCGGCTCGCCGCTGTTCAGCACGATCGAGTCGATGCCGGGAATCGCCTTCGTAAAGGCCGGGACGATCGACGATACGTCCTGGTTCGACCCGACCGCGGAGATCTGGACGCGCTCGGCGCAGCCGTGGGCACCGCACTTTGAAGGCGCGGCGCGGTATGAGCGCATCCCGGACTAGCTGACAGCGCCGCTTCCGCGTAACGCGCGAATCCTGATCGCCAGCCTACCGACTACGGGTTCAACTTCGGGAGGGAGACGACTTCGACGTTGCCCGAGTCGAAGTTGTTGACCAGCAGAGCCTGACCGTTCGGTTCGAGGGCCATCTCCCGCGGGAAGAGGCCGGCACGGAGTGTTCCGAGGATCGCCGGTCGGTGCGCCAGTATGGCCGCGGTGCTAAGGACGGTGAGCGCGGAGTGCCTGCCGCGAGCGTTAAAGCGGTTCGAGTCCGCGACCACGATCAGCTGGCCATTGTCCACGAGTGCCAGGCCGACGGGCGCTTCACCGACGCGCACGGCGGCGATCAGGGCGCGTGCGGGGTCGCTTAAGAGCTCGCTTGCCGAGAACGCGAGCAGCTGATCGCTGTCTCGTGCGGCGACCCACACGGTGTTGCCGTTGGGGGAAACCGCCACGCGCACGGGCGCGCAGTGCGCGAGCACGCTCGTGCGCACTGCCTTCGCCGGGTCATGTTCGGCTTTGGTGAGATCGATCACGCTGAGCGTGCCCCCGAGACGCGAGTTTGCGCCTGCGGCCAGTTCGCTCGTGACGTACAGCCAGCGGCCGCTAGGTGAGATCGCCGTGCCGACGACGTCTTCACCAGGCCGAATAGTCCCGACAAACCCAGGGTTGCGGAAGCGCGTGGAGATCGCACGTTGCAAGTTGTAGACAGCGACTTGGCCTGCGCCCTCGATGGACACGAACGCATATCGCCCATCAGGAGAGGCGATCACTTCGATCGCGCCGACGCCTCTCCGGTTCCCGGGCTCGCTCAACGTTCCGAGAACCGCACCAGACGAGCCCTCCGCCGCGCGGGCCGCGCTCAACACCGTCGCGCCCGTCCCGCCGGCAACCAGCAGATAGCGGCCGTCATCGGTCACCGCGCTCCCTGCGGCCTCAGGCAAAGGGATCGCTCTTACTCGGCGCGGCACCCCGTCGGACCTCACAGACATCACAACCACCCGCCCCTGAACAAGATCCGCAAATGCAGAGCGGCCATCCGGGGTTACCGATATCCCGAACGGGTTCCCCCCCACGTGGACAAACGTGACCGGGATCGACAGCTCGCGGGACGGCGCGACAGCGGCACTGCAACGCGAGCGCACCCTTTGACGTCGGGCACGAAACGGGCTCAGGCGCCCAATCAGAACCACTCGGTCAGAGACCCGCCTCGCGGACCCCGTCGATGACGCACCGGACGCTGTTATCACGCCCCCAGCAAAGACAGTCGTGACCGCCACCACAACAGCGCTCCTGACGCGCACCAGTCGAACGTACCACAACGCATCAGCGACATGCCTACGCTTCCCCTTTCCATGCGCCACAGTAGTCTTCGGCAGCCGCCGGCCCGAGTTGGCGAGGCAATAGCACACGCTGGTCGGGGGCGGGGAACCGCGAGCCTGATATTCGATTCGGTTGGCGCTCCGTTCACGAGTGCGTACTGCGCCGCATCCTGTGCCCCGACTAGAGCTCGTACTGCCCCGTGCAGACGTTGAGCTTAGCGCCGCCTTCCCAGTGCTTCCTCGGACCAGGCTTGAAGGCAAAAACCATCACCCGGTAGGCGCGGCGACCATGGCAGATACCAACGTTGGACACATGCAACGCCGTAGTGCAGTAGTGACCGTCCGCGACCCCCGAAGGACCCGCACACCAGCCCTGACCGTACCCAACCGCCCTGCTGCTGCCCCAGTGATACCACCGAAGTTTTGACACGTAGCCCGTCGGATCGCCGCCGAGATATACGACCCGTGGCTTGGCCGCCCCGAATCCTTGGCCATTTTGGAAGGCGCGTTTCCACCCCAGGAGTACAGAACCGCTGGCGGCAAGCGCGGTCGGGACCAACAGCAGAACCAGCGCGAGGATCATCAGATTCGCCATTACTCGACGCATACCAAACCCCCGTTGTGACCTCACGAGCGGGGGACAATACTACGCGCGAGGACGGAGCGATGGTGGCGTCGAGCGACCGGGACGACCCCGTCGACGACGACGCCGGCGTGACGACGGTCGGCCGGTGGACCGCGATGCTAGATGGACAGCCGCCCGGCTCGGCGCTTAGGGATGACCGCCCGCCACGCGATCGTGGACTCGGGAATACCCGGACAGCCTTCGGCGCGGCGAACCGACGCTGCTCCTTTCCATTCTCAGGAGCGACGTGTTTCAGGCGGCCGTCGGCTCGGGAGCGTCACCGGGCCGCGCCGCCGGTGACTGCGGACGCCCGCACGGTGGCCGTGGGTTGGTACGCGTCCCGTGGACGTACCAGCCGCTCCGCTCGTACGCGGCGAGTCACGACGTGTAGCGACGCTCTGGCGATGAACGGAAACGTCCGCGTCGAGCGCGGTTGGATCTACATCGACGGTACCCGGCAGGACGACGGCACGATCAAGCTCGGAACCGGGGGCGAGATGCGCTTCAGCCCGTTCGAGGCGATCTCACACCGCCGGGGCGCACTGATCACCTGGGGTCAGATCCTGACGGCGTCGGTGCAGCGACTGGCTTTCTGGCGACGCTAAACGGTGGCCGCAGGCGCATCGCGGTCAACGGTGCCACCGTACCGGCAACTGGGTCGAACCTCTGTACTGCCACAAGTGCACGGGTTGTATCGCCGGGTCGGGACGCTAACCCGCCACTTGGGTCCCGGCTACCGCGACCGGCTCCGCTTCGCGCTCAGCTCGCGCCGGCTTCAGCGGGGCAGGGACGCTGGTCCTCGTTGCCCCCGAGCTTCATCTCCTCCTCCATGCGGACGGCGTTGCCCGCGCGAGTCGGCGCAGGGACCAGGGCCACTGCGATGACCGCTAAGGAGAAGGCGACCAGTCGGCTGGTGACCGTCAAGGGGTCGTTGCCAAGCGGATCGCCGAAGATCAGGATGCCGCCGAGGATTCCCATGAGGTTGGCGGTGCTGGCGGTCGCGGCGATCACCCCGACGCCGTCGCCGATTTGCAGGCTGCGGGAGGTGGCGTAGAACGCCGCAATTGCGCAGAGGACGCCGATCAGCGCCCAGGGAGTCGTTCCGAGGACGCCGTGGTTGCCGCTGGTGATCGCCTTGATTGAAACGTCGCAGATGCCGAACAAGACCCCGCCGGCCGCGCCCATGATCACGCCCTGGTGTCTACTCATACGTTCCAGCCGGCAGACGAGCACACACGCGAGCCCGAGACCGACCGCGCCGAGCTCGAACGCCGCCATCTCGAGCAGCGCGTAGCTGGTGTGGTTGCTCTCGCCGTGGGCGGTCACGCCGAGCACGCCCATCGCCAGGCCCATCAGTACCAGTCCGATCCATTGACGACGCTTGAGCTTGAAGTCAAAGAACCGCTCTGCCACCAGCCCGAGGAACACGATGCCGCCCGAGATCACGGCCTGGCCAAGTGATATGGGCGCGAGGGCCAACGCGCCGACGTGCATCAGCCACGCGATGACCGCGACGATCCAGCCGACGAGAAACCACTTCGAGCGGAAAAGCGACGCGGCGCTCTCGATCGGCCGCCGGATGTCGACGTCCTGGGTCTGGACCGCGCCCTTCTGTTTCCACAAGCCGCTCAGGCTGGCGCCGAGCGCGCACGCCAGGGCCAACGCCAGCCCTATTAGCACGCTCAAATGCATTGCGACGGGGCCTGTCCGAATTCGCGCCCACCGAAACACGAACGGCTCCCCGTCGTCTGAGACGGACGCGCGCGCGCTCCCCGCCATTGATCAGCGGCCTGCAGAGCAACACGCCGGCCCCGCAGCAAAACCAGCAGCCCAGGCCTCCCGCCTCGTGGCGCAGACACGCCGTTGGTGGCATTCGAGCTTGGGGTGAGAATCCGGCCGCAGGGCCAGCTCGGCTTGCACTGTACTCCCATTCGGAGGTCTGCGTACGCCCACCTCAAATGATTCTCGAACTTGTTTGCGCGGACTGCTGCCTTCCGCTGCGGCCGACCACCGCCCGCCCGGGAGGCGGACGCGACGCGAGCTCGTCAACCACCGCGCCTGGCCCTCGAGGCTCGAGCCGCATCCGCCATGTTCGAGTACATCGAGGCGTTCTACACCTGCCAGGGTTAGCACTCAGCCCTGAACATGCTCTCGCCAACGGGGCAGGTTCACAAGCTGGCGATCGAGGTGATGCTTGGTGCGACTGTGAGGGGATTAGTCTTGCGACCCGGTCGGCCGACCCGCCGGGCATGGTGCGGGGTTTGCTACCGCTGCCGTGCAGGGTAACTACGGGTGCCCGCCGGGCGACATCAGCCAAGTCGCCTTCGACGTCAGGAGCGAGTAGCGCGTGAGCAGGCGCGGAAAGCTCACGGGAGTGGCGGGATGCGTGTTGCTGTTGGCCGTAGCGGCGCCGGTAGGCCGCCAGCGCGACGTTCGGCAATCCGAGCGCCGCGGCGAGGGCGTGTGCAGCGGGGCGACCTGTGAACTCGGCTCGGCGCCGCCGACGCTACCTCCTGACCAGGTTCATCGGTTGCGTCCTTCGACCTGGGCTCGTCGCGGTCGCGGTGCACATAGTCTGGGTAGTTGGGACCAGCACGATCGCGGTCACGCGATCGAGCTTCTCCCATTCGCGGCGATGACGAGGCAGGATGTCCGACTAGCCGGCGAAAGCGATCGCCAGACTTTGCGACAGCGCGCCGCGCACGCCGGACCGGGTAGACGAGGACACCTCGTCTATCAAATTGTGTTCCACGTAGTGAGCCCGGATGACTGAGTTACGGAAGGGCCGCATGGAGCCCGACGTCCGGAACGGACCGCCCGTCGGTTCGACTATGGGAGACCGGAGCCACCAAAATAGTCGACGTGGGTGAGACTATGGTGGCGATGAATGCGGGGAGCGCCGTGATCAATGGTGAGTCGTTGTGGCCGCGGCTGGCGGGGCTCCGGCTCGTGATCGAGGGGTGCGGGTACGAGCGGTTGCACGCCGTCCTCGCTTACGAGTTCGAGCGCTCCACGAGGCATGTGCGGCTCCTCGGTGGTGGTGTTGACGGGCTGGGTGAGGACGTCTCCGTCTTCCGCGAGGATGGCACCGCGCTGCATGAGACTCGACCGGCGCTGCCGCTCGACGGAGAATGGACACTGGCCGGCTTTTGTGAGCATCTCGCGACGCTCGAGCTGTGGCCTGAGCCGCCGCAGTGGCAAGTGGCGTTGCGCCTTCGCCGGTGGGCGTTCGAGTCCGCGGCGCTCGACCTCGCGCTCCGCCAGACCGGGCGCTCGCTGCACGATGTGCTTGGGCTGGAGCCGCAGCCGGTGCGCTTCGTCAACTCGCTCGGCCTCGGCAAGGAGCCTTCGATCGAGCCCGTGCGCCGGCGGCTCGCCCGTTCACCCGGTGTGCGCTTCAAGCTCGACGCGGAGGCGACCCGGCCGCCGGCGCTCGCCGATGAGGTCGCGGCGGCGGGCGCGGTCGACACGATCGACTTCAAGGGCCACTACGGCTTCGAGGTCAAGGATCCCGAGGCGCTCGGCGCTGTACGACGGCGTTCTCTCGGCGTTTCCGGACGCCCATCTGGAGGACCCGCACGACCTGCCCGAGATCGCTCAGCGGCTCGGCGATCATCTCGAGCACGTGTCCTACGACGCACCGATCCGAAGCGCCGAGGACATCGGCGCGACGCCGCTCCCCGCGCGCGTGATCAATGTCAAGCCCTCGCGCATCGGCAGCCTGCGCGAGCTGTTCGAGGTCTACGCACGCTGTGCACGGGAGGGGCGGCCGATCTATGGCGGAGGTATGGGCGAGCTGGGCGCTGGCCGCGGGCAGATCGAACTGCTCGCCGCGTTGTTCCACGCCGATGCGCCCAACGACGTGGCGCCCAGCGCCTACAACGAGGATGACCCTCCGGGCGACCTGGCGGGCAGCCCGCTAGCGCCGCGACCCGAGGCCACCGGCTTCCGCTGGACGGCGTAGACGCGCGCCACCAATCGTGCCGCGCACCGCGCAGTTCGCTCGCATGCCTGTCGCACTCGTGATTGACAGATCCGCCACCGCGTCACACCTTCACGACACTGGCCTCGAGCGCGTCTGCGCTTCTAGCTCGAGAGTGTGATCGCGACGGCGATATAGGCGACGTAAAGGGGCGATCAATCCCGCGCCTGCGACTCGGCCGAGTCGCAGGCGCGCGAGGAGCGAAGCGGCGAAGATAGCCGTGCTCGCCGCCGAGGAACCGCTGCGCGGCGTCGGGGGCGAGCGAGTCCAATCGCCGGGGGGTGGGACTCAAAACTTCAGGGTAGTTTTGGTTGCGGGCCTAGGTTCGTTCCCGTAGAGTCGGACGATGGGGTGGTGGTCACGGGGCGCGTCTCGCGACGGTTCGGCCTACGCCGACCGGAACAGATGCCGGAATGGGAATCGCGTCGGATCTCGGCGCATCGATCTTCGACGGGGATCGACGGTCGGGCAGGCTGCACCGCGTGGAGCTCACGGCCGCGGCCTTCCCCTCGCGGTTCGCTCGTTGGGCTTGCTCGTATTGCTCGGGATCATCGTGATGCTAGGCGCAGCGCCACCGCGCGCGTCCGCGGCGCCGCTGGGTCAGATGAGCCATTTCGCCACCCCGACCGCCGACAGCGGCCCGACTGGGATCGCGGTCGGCCCGGACGGCAACCTGTGGTTCACCGAGTACGACGCGAGCAAGATCGGCGAGATCAACCCGGCCACCCACGCGGTCACCGAATTCCCTACCCCGACCGCGGACAGCTTCCCGAGGGGGATCGCGGTCGGTCCGGACGGCAATCTGTGGTTCACCGAGGCGGGTCCGAGCAAGATCGGCGAGATCAACCCGACCACCCACGCCACCGCCGACTTCGCGACCCCTGCCGGCAACAGCTTTCCCTTCGCGATCACGGCCGGTCCCGACGGCAACCTGTGGTTCACCGAGCGGAATGCGTCCAGGATCGGGGAGATCAACCCGGCCACCCACGCCACCACCGACTCCGCCACCCCGAGCGTCAACAGCTTCCCGGAAGGGATCGCGGTGGGTCCGGACGGAAACCTGTGGTTTACCGAGAACGACGCGAACAGGATCGGGGAGATCAACCCGGCCACCGACGCGACCGCCGACTTCCCTAGCCCGACCGCGAACAGCGAACCGGACGCAATCACCACCGGTCCGGACGGCAACCTGTGGTTCATCGAGGAATCCGCGAACAGGATCGGGGAGATCAACCCGATCACGCACTCGACGGCCGACGTCGCCATGTCCAGCGTCGGCGAGATGTACGCGATCGCGGCCGGGCCCGACGGCCATCTGTGGGTCGCCGGGCGTGCCGGCATCGGCGAGATCAATCCGACCTCGGAGGAGACCTCCGAGTTCCCCTTGAGCACCAACACCACGGCGACGGGGATCGCGGCGGGTCCGGATGGGAACCTGTGGTTCGCCGAACAAGGTTACGACGAGATTGGGAACGTGGGCGCGGGAGCGCCGGCGGCGAGCGTGACCGCCCCGGTGGTTTCTGGCAGCGGGCAGCAGGGCACCGTGCAGCAGTGCGGGGGTGACGTTTGGTCTAATTGGGCGGGGGAGCAGCCGCTGGCGGGCTTGTTCGGGTTTGACGGCGATCGGTGGTTCGTGGATGGCGCGCCGGTGGCCGGTGGCCAGTTCTACACCCCGACCCCGGCCAATGTGGGCCACCGGCTGTCCTGCTCGGTCGCGGTGACTTACCCGCTGCTTGGCACCACGACCAGCGCGAGTAGCCAGCCCGTGACGGTGATTCCCCAGGTCTCCGGCCCCCAGGGCCCGGCGGGCGGGCAAGGGTCCCCCGGTCCGTCGGGGCTGCGGGGCCCGGCCGGGGAGGTGGAGCTGGTCACCTGCAAGACCACGACTCATACGGTGATCAGGAAGGTCAACGGCAAGCGCCGCGCGGTGAAGGTCACCCGGCAGGTCTGCCAGACCAAGCTCGTCAGCGGCCCGGTCAAGTTCACCGCCCAGCAAGCCTCAGACGCACAGGCGGCGCTGTCACGAGCCGGAGTGGTCTACGCCACCGGCTACGCGCACCAGCCGCGCCGAGGCAGCGCACAGATCCACCTGCTCGCCGCCCGGACCCTGCGCGCGGGACGCTACACGCTCACGCTTACCACCCGGATCGGTCACCGCCGGGTGACCACCCGCTATCCGGTGAGCATTCGCTGATGCCAGCCTCAGCGTCACACTCGAGGATGGCCTTGCGGGTTCTCGTCGCGCTGGTCTTGGTGATGGGCGCCGGGGTCCCGCGCGCGTCCGCCGCGCCGCTGGGGCAGACCGGCGACTTCGCGACCCCGACTGCGAACAGCGCCCCGCGCGGGATCGTGGCCGGCCCGGACGGCAACCTGTGGTTCACCGAGGCCAACGCGAACAAGATAGGAGAGCTGAACCCGGCGACCGGTGCGATCTCCGAGTTCGTCACCCCCACCGGCCTCAGCGGCCCGTTCGGGATCGCGCTCGGCCCGGACGGCAAGCTGTGGTTTACCGAGCAGGACGCGAGCAAGATCGGGGAGATCGACCCGGCCACCCACGTGATCTCCGAGTTCCCCACCCCGACCGCCCATAGCGGGCCGCTCGGCATCGCACTCGGCCCGGACGGCAACCTGTGGTTTACCGAGTCGGGCGCGAGCAAGATCGGGGAGATCAACCCGAGCACCCACGCCACCACCGACGTCCCCGCCCCGACCGCCGCCGGCGACCCGGACGCGATCACGGCCGGTCCGGACGGCAACCTGTGGTTCACCGAGGAACAGGCGAGCAAGATCGGGGAGATCAACCCGAGCACCCACGCCACCACCGACGTCCCCGCCCCGACCGCCGCCGGCGACCCGGACGCGATCACGGCCGGTCCGGACGGCGACCTGTGGTTCACCGAGTCGGCCGGCAAGATCGGGGAGGTCAACCCGGCTACCGACGCCACCAGCGACTTCGCCATCCCGACCGCGAACAGTGACCCAGGAGGAATCGCGGTCGGCCCGGACGGCAAGCTGTGGTTCACCGAGACCGCAGTGAGCAAGATCGGGGAGATCGATCCGGTCACCCACGCGATCTCCGAGTTCGCCACGCCGACCGCCGGCAGCGACCCGGACGCGATCGCCGCCGGCGCGGACGGGAACCTGTGGTTCAGCGAGCTGGGTTCGAGCAGGATCGGGGTGATCGGCGCGAACGCACTGCGCGCGAGCGTGACCGCGCCGATCGTCGCCGGCAGCGCGCAGGTGGGTACCGTGCAGCAGTGCGAGGGAGCCCGCTGGTCCAACTGGGCAAGCGAGCAGCCGCTCGCCAACCTGTTCGGGTTTGATGGCTATCGGTGGTTGGTGGATGGCGCGCCGGTGGCCGGCGGCCAGTTCTACACCCCGATGGCGGCCAATGTGGGCCACCGGCTGTCCTGTTCGGTCACGGTGACCTATCCGCTGCTTGGCACCACGACCAGCGCGAGCAGCCAGCCCGTGACGGTGATTCCCCAGGTCTCCGGCCCCCAGGGCCCGGCGGGCGGGCAGGGATCCCCCGGTCCGTCGGGGCCGCGGGGCCCGGCCGGGGAGGTGGAGCTAGTCACCTGCAAGACCGTCACCCACACCGTGGTCAAGAAGGTCAACGGCAAGCGCCGCGCGGTGAAGGTCACCCGACAGGTCTGCCAGACCAAGCTCGTCAGCGGCCCGGTCAAGTTCACCGCCCAGCAAGCCTCAGACGCCCAGGCATCCTTGTCACGAGCCGGCGTGGTCTACGCCACCGGCTACGCGCGCCAGCCGCGCCGCGGCCGCGCACAGGTCCACCTGCTCGCCGCCCGGACGCTGCGCGCGGGACGCTACACGCTCACGCTCACCACCCGGACCGGACGCCGCCGGCTGACCACCCGCTATCCGGTGACCATTCGCTGATGTCAGCCTCAGCTCCCCACTTGAGGATGGCCTTGCGGGTTCTGGTCGCGCTGGTCTTGGTGCTGGGCGCCGGGGTCCCGCGCGCGTCCGCCGCGCCGCTGGGGCAAGGCAGCGACTTTGCGATCCCGACCGCGAACAGCTTCCCCGAGGGGATCGCGGCCGGTCCGGACGGCAATCTGTGGTTCACCGAGTATTCGGCGGGCAAGATCGGAGAGCTGAATCCATCGACCCACGCGATCAACGAGTTCCCCATCCCGACCGCCGGCACGAGCCCGATCGGGATCGCACTCGGGCCGGACGGCAACCTGTGGTTCACCGAGCAGGCAGGGAAGATCGGGGAGATCAACCCGACCACCCACGTGATCTCCGAGTTCCCCATCCCGACCGCCGGCACGAGCCCGATCGGGATCGCACTCGGGCCGGACGGCAACCTGTGGTTCACCGAGCCAGGCGCGAGCAAGATCGGCGAGATCAACCCGACCACCCATGTGATCTCCGAGTCCCCCGCCCCGACCGCCTACAGCGGCCCGGGAGGGATCGCGACCGGCCCGGACGGCAACCTGTGGTTCACCGAGTACCAGGCGAGCAAGATCGGGGAGATCAACCCGACCACCCACGCCACCACCGACTTCCCCACCCCGACCGCCACCAGCGACCCGGAGGTTATCGCGCTCGGCCCGGACGGTAACCTGTGGTTCACCGAGTCGGTGGGCAAGATCGGGGAGATCAACCCAGCCACCCACGCCACCAGCGACGTCCCCACCCCGACCCAGCAGAGCTACCCGGAGGGGATCGTAGCCGGTCCGGACGGCAATCTGTGGTTCACCGAGCTCAATGGGAGCAGGATAGGGGAGCTCAACCCGGCCACCCGCGCGATCTCCGAGTTCCCCGCCCCGACCGCCGCCGGCGACCCCGCCTACATCGCGGTCGGTCCCGACGGCAACCTGTGGTTCACCGAGCCCGGCGCGGACAAGATCGGGGAGATAGGGGCGAACGCGCCGGCCGCAAGCGTGGCCGCCCCGCTGGTTTCCGGCAGCGCCCAGCAGGGAACCCAGCAGCAGTGCGGCGGCGATCGTTGGTCTAATTGGGCGGGCCAGCAGCCGCTGGCCGACGCGTTCGGGTTCGATGGCTATCGGTGGCTGCTCGACGGCGCGCCGGTGGCCGGCGGCCAGTTCTACACGCCCACCCCGGCCAACATCGGACACCAGCTGTCCTGCTCGGTCACCGTGACCTACCCGCTGCTCGCCACCACCACCAGCGCGAGCAGCCAGCCCGTGACCGTGATCCCCCCAGGACCCCCGGGCTCCCAAGGCCCCCCGGGACGCCAGGGTTCGCCCGGAGCTCGAGGCCCAGCCGGAGAGGTCGAGCTCGTCACCTGCACGACCACCACCCACACCGCAGTCAAGACGGTCAACGGCAAGCGCCGTACGGTGAAGGTCACACAGCAGGCCTGCCAGACCAAGCTCGTCCCCGGCCCGGTCAATTTCCCTGCCCAAAACGCCGCTGACGCCGAGGCATCGTTGTCACGCGCCAGGGTCGTCTACGCCACGGGCTATGCCTACCACAGCCTTCTCGGACGCGGGCAGATCAGGCTACTCGCCGCCCGGCCAATTCCCTCTGGGCGCTATACGCTCGCGCTCACCACTCACACCCGGGGACGCCGGCAGATCACGCGCTACCAGGTCACCGTCCGCTGATACCCACGGACCGGCACCAGCCGCGTCATCCCACGGTGGAGCTTCGCCAGTTGTCGACTGGGCGGGGCTGCCCCGCACCGTTTGATCGCCTCCGGTGAGCACCGCGGCGAGCTCGCCTCTGGTCCCGATCCTCAACTTGGCGTACGCATGCGAGAGATGGCTTTCGACGGTCTTGGCCGACACGAACAGGGCCTGAGCGATCTCGCGGTTGCTGAGACCGGCAGCGGCCATCCGCGCAGTGCGAGACTCGGCCGGCGTGAGCGCTTCCGGGCCGCGCAACGACGCGCGGCGCGGACGCGCTCCCGTCGCTACGACCTCCTCACGGGCGCGCTCGGCGACCGTCACCGCGCCACACCGGTGCGCGAGATCGAGCGCCTCCAGCAGCAGAGCGCGAGCGGACCCGCGCTCTCCGCGCATGCGCAACCCTGCGCCCAGGTTCACCAGTGCCCGCACATGCTCGAGTCGCGCCGGCGAGTTCTCCAGCAGCGCGACTGCATCCCGCAGCTGAGCCAGCCCATCGGCGCCCCCGTCGAGCCCGCCGCAGACCGACAGCGCAATCCCGTGACGGCGCGGAGCGCCAAAGGCCACCGCCTTCTCGAGCTCCCGGCTCGCGATTTGCCTGGCCTCCTCGTGGCGTCCCAGCGCCGTGAGTGTGGGCACCGCGGTGTGTACCCAATCGGATAGGACGCTCAGGTCGCAGCCGGCGAGCACCATGCGGCGATCGGCCTCCAGCATGTCGGCCACTCCCGCTTCAAGCGCTTCGAGCGCGACCCTTACCCGACCACGTTCAGCCAGCACGGCCACGTCCTGCCAGAGCCGAAGCTTGGGCTCGTCGAGTTCGAGCGTCTCCACCATCGCGCGGGCATCCTCGACGCGCCCGAGCTCGAGCAGCACCGGGATCAGGACCATTCCGGCGAAGTGAGATGTGCTGAGCTCGCGCGCCAGGCCATAAGCGCGCTGCGCGTGATCCGCGGCTGTGTCAAGTTCACCGGCACGGAATGCCGTGGCGGCTCGGAAGACTGACATCTGCATGAACATCGGCGCCGAGCCGCGGCGTTGGGCCTCGGCGATCGCCACGTCCTGTGCAGCGGCGGCTTCCTGCAACTGGTCGCTCCAGGTCAATGCCCCCGTGGCCCCGAGGTACGCCGGGGGAAGCCCCAACAGTCGCTCGTCGCGCAGGGCGCGTCGGGCCAGCTCGGACACCTCGGCGGCAGGCAGACCGGTGATCGCCCCGGTCTGGGCCAGGGCGGCGAGCATGCACGGATCGCCTACCTCGCCCCGGCTCGCGCGCGCGAAGTGCCGGTCAGTCCGCCCCAGCACCCGCTTGGTCGCCGTGAGATCGGGTGCCCCGCCCCCGAGCAGGTGTGCCTCGAGACGCTCGACGAGTGCCGCATCGAGCCCGGCGCTCTGCTCGAGGACGTCCTCGAGTACGACACGAGCCGAGACGTTGTGCGCGACGCTGACCAGGACGTCCGCGATCTCGTGCGCGATCTCAGCCCGTTGTACAGGACCGCTGGCGAGGCTCAGTGCTTCGCGCAACGCGACGCAGTCTTGGGCGATCGGCAGCAGCGACTCGGCACGACCCAATTCCAACAGGACCTCCAGCCTCGAATCGGGCGCGGGCGGCTCGTTCAGGGCGCGCCGGAGGTAGGACACAGCCGCCTCAGGTGCTCCCTGTCCGATCGCGCGACGCGCGGCCGCACGCAACGCATCTACGACCCAGCCCTCGCCGAAGGGCTCGGCGGACAGGAGATGCGCGGCCACGCGGTCCGGCGGCGCGCCATCGTCGGACAACAGCGCGGCGGCTCTGGCGTGAAGCGCCGCGCGGCGCGAGGCACGCACCTCGGAGGAGATCGCCTCATG
Source organism: uncultured Solirubrobacterales bacterium (assembly GCA_963818675.1). Classification (GTDB taxonomy): domain Bacteria; phylum Actinomycetota; class Thermoleophilia; order Solirubrobacterales; family Solirubrobacteraceae; genus Palsa-465. The sequence continues at coordinate 1,271,999 of CAWFTE010000002.1, read as the reverse complement.
AACGATCGGGTGGACGAACGCCAGCGTGGCCGTCGCCGCCAACAGGTCGGCTGCGCGCATCCGATCGGCCGCGACCCCGGCCCGGTCACGGTCGAGGCTCGCCAAGCTAGCTACGTGTCGTAGCGGCGCCCCTGGCCCCAGCACTGCCAGCGCCTGCGCCAACCGCTCGCAGTCATCACCAAGGCGGACCAGACGAAACAGCACGTTGTGAGCGATCGCGCCCGCGCCCAGCGACCGCACGTGCCTGGCCATTTCGGCGGTTGGACGACTCTTCTCCGTCTTGAGCGCCGCCGTAAGCTCGTGCAGGAAGAATGGATTGCCACCCGTCGCCTCGTGACAGGAGCGGCACAAGTCCTCGTCGGCCGGTGCTCCCAGCTCGCGACGCACCACGGCGCTGGTCGCCTCCTCGCTCAGCGCGTGAGGACGTAGCACGGTCGCGGCGAGCTCAGGCAGCGCCGCGATTGCGCCGAACGTCTCACCTAGTCTCACTGCGGCAACCAGCAACACCGGCAGCGACTGGATCCGACGGGCCAGATAGGAGACAAACCGTCCCGATGCGGGGTCCAGCCAGTGTGCGTCATCGACGATCAGCACCAGCGGCGCGCGGTCAGCAAGGTCCGCCACCACCCAATACAGGCCATGTAGCACCGCCGCCGCGCGATCGGCATCGGCAGCCGCGCTGGGGTCACCCCGGAACACCGGCTCCGCCAACAGCGAGGACCCGGTGAACTGCGCCTCCCGGACCTCCCGCCACAGTAGCTCGCGGACCGCCGCGAAAGACGACTCCATGGCGACCTCGTCCCCGCGGACGCGAAGCGTCGCGATACCCAGCGCGCCGGCCCGTTCTGCGCACGCCTCCAAGAGCGAGCTCTTACCGATGCCGGCCGGGCCCTCGACCAGCACGAACGCGCCTTCCCGACGACGTGCACGCTCCAGCCAGGCCGTCAGCTCCTCGAGCTCTTGGTCGCGCTCCAACAACCCCCCAGCAGCCGGATCTGCGGGTGCCATCGCGCGCCGATCATACGGTGAAACCGGTCCCCGGTGGGCCGGCCTGTCTAGCCTGGCGAGCAATGCATAGGGTGCTGTTGACAGGTATGTCGGGAACGGGAAAGTCCAGCTTGCTGATCGAGCTGGCCAGACTGGGCTTTGAGGTGGTCGACACCGACGAGCCGGGCTGGACCGAGTGGTCGGATCGCGACGGCGGATACGTCTGGCGCGAGGATCGGGTTACGGAGCTTCTCGCTCGCGACGACGGGCCGTCACTGTACGTGTCGGGAACGGTTTCGAACCAAGGAAGGTTCTATCCCCGGTTCGATGCGGTTGTCCTGCTGAGCGCTCCGGCCGAGGTACTCCTCAGCCGGATCGAGAGCCGGACGACGAACGCTTACGGCAAGACTCCGGAGCAGCGCGAACTCATCCTGCGCCACCTCGCCGAGGTGGAGCCGCTCCTGCGCAAGACGTGCACGCACGAAATAGATGCCACGCAGCCTCTCTCGACGATCGTCGAGCAACTGGTGGCGCTGGGCCGATGACATCGTCACCGCGGTCCGAACTGCCCACGAGTCCGACCTCGAGATAGGGGTGAAGGACGGCTACGACCCAGACAACGTCTTTCACCTCAACCACAACATCGCCCCTAGCCGGGGGCGCGCAGGCAACGAATAAAAGAGATGACATCGGCCGCGACGAGACCAAGCCCGACTACTCCGTCCTGTATGCCGACGGCTGCGGCATCTCTCGCATCTACGTGATGAGCTTCGAGAACGGATGCTGGCATATGCGGCGGGCCACGCCCGAGTTCTCGCAGAGCTTCCACGCCGAGCTCGATCCTGACGGCCAGACGATCACGGCGCGTGAGGACCATGCCGCGCCGGGGTAGCACGACCCAATCGAACGATTCGAGAGGTGGTGTGAGATGACTCGTCCGCTGGCCGTGGCCCTCGCCGCTCTGGCCACAGGCGTGGCCTGGCTTCCGTCTTCGGCGATGGGTGCCAACGCAAACCCAGACCCACACGGCGCCACGTTCGCCGGGCAGTGCCAGTTCACCGGCACGTCGACGTTCAGCTCGCCGGTCACCGCCGTCCCCTCGCCGGTGCGCAACCAGGTCACGGCGTCAGGCACCTGCTCGGGAAGCCTGACCACAGCCGGTGGTCGTACCACCCAGCTCAGCAATGCGCCCGTGGGATATCAGGCTTCCGAGGCCGGGTCAAACGAGTCGTGCGAGTCTGACCTGGGCGCCGCGGGCACCGGCGAGCTCCTGTTCCAGAGCGCGACGATTCGCTTCAACGTCGCGGAGAATCGAGTCGGCGGCGATGCCGCGCTGAAATACACAGGGCGCCGGGGCGGCTCGGCCGCCGGGGTCGCGTTCGTGACCGCTTCGAACCCCGCTGCGCTTCTCCAGCAATGCACCGGGAGTGGACTGTCATCGTCCCCGGTCGAGATCGTGCTCCAGACCACTCCTAGCCTGAGCGGCTGAGACCCCGCCGTGCCCGCGTACATCATCGTCGAGACCGACATCCACGATCCCGACCAGTACCAGCGCTACCAGCAGGCAACCCCCGCTGCGGTAGCCGCCGCCGGGGGGCGGTTCGTAGTCCGCGGCGGCGAGCTCGCGGTCCTGGAGGGCGACTGGCAGCCCAAGCGGGTCGTCATCCTCGAGTTCGAGAGCCTCGACGCCGCGAAGCGCTTCTACGCCTCGGCGGGCTACCAGGAGGCGAAGCGCCTCCGCGAGGGAGCCGCAAAGCTCAACATGGTGGCGGTGGAGGGAATCGCCGAGCCCGAGCCCGAGCCCGAGAGCGCGCCGGCGCAACTCTGACCCAGACAACGGGTTGACATAGGCGCCGGAAACCATCGATCCGTTCGACGATCGGGAGGGTGCAAATGCGCCGTCGACTGCTGCCCACGCTCATCTCGCTGGTGATCGTGGCCGGGGCCGGGGCCGTTTTCCTGGCCGGCACGTCGGTGGCCAGCCGGTCGCACCGTCACCCGCGGCGCTCGCTCCGCCCCACGCTCGTCGCCACCCCTGACCCGTCGGTCGCCGGCCAGCCGGTGCACCTGTACGGTCACGTTCCCGGAGCCCGGCGGGGGACCCTCGTCGTGCTCTACCGCCAGCTCCCGACCGGTGGGCGGTTCAAGCGGGTCGCGGTGACCAGGACGAATCGCCGCGCCAACTACAACTTCGGCCACTTCCCCGGCGTGCTCTACACCAACCGCCGCTATTTCATCGTGGCGCGGGGCCGGGGAAGCGCGATGCTGATCCAGGCCGTCCAGGCGGTCGTGACCATGACCACCTCCTCGACGAGTGTGAGCCCCGGCCAGACCTTCTCTTTCTCCGGCCACGTGACGCCGAGTCATGCGGGTGAGTCGGTGCTCATGGAAGAGGCGGGCGCGAACGGGACCTGGACGGTCTTGACCACGGCGTTGCTGAACACCGCCTCGGATTACACCGCCAACACCTCGCTGGCCACCGAGGGGACGTACCGTTTCCGTGCGGTGCTGAACGGTGACGCCAGCAACGTGCTGTCGGCCTCCTCGCCGGTGACGGTGACGAGCGCGTACGTCGGCATCCACAAGATCCGCCACATCGTGATCATCATGCAGGAGAACCGCTCGTTCGACACGTATTTCGGAACGTTTCCGGGTGCCGACGGGATCCCGGCCGGGGTGTGCGTGCCCGACCCCGTGAACGGTGGCTGCGTCAAGCCGTTCCACGATCCGGCCGACCTCAACTATGGGGGTCCGCACGGTCAGGGCAACGCCACCGCCGACATTGACGCAGGCAAGATGGACGGGTTCGTCGGCCAGGCCGAGAAGGGGTCGGGGTGCTCGACCACCAACCCGAACTGCAGCCCCTGCACCACATCCTCGGCGAGCAAGTGCGTCGACGTCATGGGTTACCACGACGCGCGTGAGATTCCCAACTACTGGCGCTACGCGCAGGACTTCGTGCTCCAGGACCAAATGTTCGAGCCCAACGCATCCTGGAGCTTGCCCGAGCACCTCTACCAGGTGTCGGAGTGGTCGGCGAAGTGCACCAACGCCAACCAGCCCTCCTCCTGTACGAACGCCCTTCAGAGTCCCAATTCCCCGGGCGCGCCGCTGGACACCACGCCCCTGTACGCGTGGACCGACATCACCTACCTGCTGCATCAGTACGGCGTCCCCTGGGCCTACTACGTGTTCAAGGGGACCGAGCCCGACTGCGAGAACGACAGCGCGATGACGTGCGCACCCGTGCAGCAGGGCCCCACCACCCCGGGCATCTGGAACCCGCTGCCCCACTTCACCGACGTCCAGCAGGATGACCAGCTCGCCAACGTGCAGTCGCTGAGCAACTTCTTCACCGCGGCGAAGGCTGGAACGCTTCCGGCGGTGTCCTGGATCGATCCCAACGGGAAGGTCTCAGAGCACCCCACCGCGCTGGTGAGCGCGGGGCAGACCTACGTCACCGGGCTGGTCAACGCGATCATGCAGAGCCCGGATTGGGATAGCACCGCGATCTTCCTCTCCTGGGATGACTGGGGAGGCTTCTACGACCACGTGGTGCCGCCGGTCGTCGATCAGAACGGGCTCGGTTTGCGCGTGCCCGGCATCGTGATCAGCCCGTACGCCAGGCAGGGCTACATCGACCACCAGGTGCTGAGCCACGACAACTACGTGAAGTTCATCGAGGATGACTTCCTCGCCAGCCAGCGGCTCGACCCGGCCACCGACGGGCGCCCCGACCCCCGGATCGACGTACGCGAGGCGAGCCCGTTGCTCGGCGATCTGAGCACCGACTTCGACTTCAACCAGCCGCCGCGCGCGCCGGAGATCCTGCCCGTGCATCCGCCCCCGGGTCCCGCGTCGACGCCACCGCCCCAGTAGCGCGACGCGCGCGAGGCCGCCGCTCATAGCAGCGGCCGCGGCTGACCGTCGTTCAGCACCGGCACCGGCGTCCTGTCGCCGTCCGAGGTGCAGCGGACCAAGCCGAACCGCTGGCCAAGCAGGTTCCCGCGTGTCTTCAAGCCCACGGTCAGCGCAAGCTCTCGCTGGGCCGCCGATCTCTCGCCGCGCGCCAACAGGTATAGGGCCCGGTACTCGATCGCCACCCGCCGGCGGAAGTTGGCCAGCCAGGCGTCGTACACGCCGCGTGCCTGTGGCGGCTGACCCAGGGATTCGAGCGTCCGAAGCTCCCAGGCATGCCCGTACACGGACGCGGCCGCGTCGCGCAGCTCCCGGTCGTCGAAGTACGAATCCTTGACGCCCGTCACATGCTCCATCCATCCGCGCCAGTTGTAGGTGTCAACGCAGGCCGAATCGACCGTGTTGATGAAGCGGCGGCGCTGCGGCGAGGCGTCGACGGCGAGGCTCGGAACGGCCGGGTAGTAGGAGTCGACCTCGGGTCCGACGTGGACTTCGCGCACTCGCGCCGAGGCACGAGGCCCCACCGCCCAGCGCACATCGAGCGAGTCGCAGGCGTTCCACTCCCGTTCGCCGCGATAGAAGCGCGCGACCAGCCGGATCGTCCCCTGCGCCGACTTCGGTCCGGTCATCACGCCGCGGATGGCGAAGCCAAGCCTGCCGACGATGCCGCCCGGATAGCTGGGCGCTGCGCGCTCGAGGGTCCAGAACGACCTTCCGGCGGTCAGCACGTGTACCTGGACGCCGTTGGTGGGCGTCCAGGTCTCCTTCCACGAGCTTCCGTCGGCGCAGCGGGCGGCCAGGCTCGTGGCGAGCCGGAGCACGCGCCCCCGGTCGAGCACGAGCTCGATCGACGTGCTGCGGTCGGTCACGCCGTCCAGGACCTGGAGCCGTGACGCGGGCGCCGCTCGGCCTGACGGCGCATAGCGGATGGCGAGCCCCGCGAGCGCGAGGACGAGGGCAACCAGATACGGCCACCGCGGGAGCGCAGGCCGGCGCGCGGGAGCGAGTCGCATGTCTCGAGCACATCGGCGCTCCGGCCGAGGATCTTGATCGCAGGCCGATGAGTTTTCGCCCCACCGCCGGTCTGGAGTGGTACAAGTTGCACAGGCGCGTCCCACGCCCAACCCCCAATTCCGGCGCTCACGCCGCCGGCGCAAGCAGGGGCAAAGGGGGCTCCAGCCCTCGGGAAGCCGGTTCGTTGCCCTTTCCGGCGGGGCGTCGCGAGCGTGAGTCGCGGGGCCGCGCCTTCGAGAGGAGCACCGAGATGACCGAGCACAAGTCGTTCAAGCGCGTGGTCCGCGCGCGTATGGCGAAGACAGGCGAGAGCTATACGGCGGCCCGAGCGATGCTGCTGCGCGCGGAGGAGCCAACGCCACCCGGTGGCGTGCAGCTCGCCACCTCCGACGAGAGGATCCGCGAGCGGACGGGCCGCGGTTGGGAGGAGTGGTTCGAGATGCTCGACGAGTGGGGAGCTGCGGAGCGGACCCACCGGGAGATCGCGAGATGGGTGGCCGAGCAGCAGGGCGTCGTGCCCCTGGCCTGGAACGCGCAGGCGGTGGCCGCCAGCTATGAGCTGGCCCGCGGGCTTCGCGCCCTAGGCGAGAAGGAGGACGGGTTTGCGGTCACGGCTTCGCGCACTGTGGCCGTGCCGGTGGAGCGTCTCTACGACGCGTTCGTGCGCGGGCCGGAGCGCGCCCGCTGGCTGGCCGGCGGGGAGCTGCGTGAACGCACCGCGACGCGGCCCAGGTCGGCTCGCTTCGACTGGGACGGTGGCGACACGCGCGTGAACGTCACCTTTCTGCCTCGGGACGAGACGCGCAGCACGCTGGCGCTCGAGCACCGGCGGCTCCCAGATTCGGCTGAGGCAGATCGCATGAAGGCGTACTGGAGAGAACAGCTCACAGCGCTCAAGAACCTGCTGGAGCGATGACAGAACCAACTGACAATCAGGAGTTGAAGATGAACGAGCAGACAACCCCCACCCTCACCGGCGTGCTGACGGTCGGCGTCCCCGTCAGCGATCAGGATCGCGCGCTTCGGTTCTATGTCGAGACCCTCGGGCTCGAGGCCCGGCGCGACGTTCCGGTGCCGCAGTTCGGTGGACGCTGGATCGAGGTGGCGCCGTCTGACGCCGCCGTGACGATCGCCCTCGTCCCGGCGCGGGAGGGAGTCCCATCCGGGATCGAGACCGGTATCCGGCTGGCCACCACCGACGCCGCCGCGAGCTATGCCGCGCTCGAGGCTCGCGGTGCCGAGCTGGGGGAGCTCTTGCGCTGGCCCGGCGTTCCGCCGATGTTCAAGGTTCGCGACCAAGACGGGAACGGCCTGGAAATCGTGGAAGCGGCTTGACGCTGAATCGGCCGGCGGGCGGGTGATCGATGCGGCGGAGGTCGAGGACCGGACACGGCACCGGATCGGTGAGCGCATCGAACCGCCTGAGCGCGTCGGCCCCGGCGCACGCGAAGTCCTCGCGCACCCCGTCGTAGTACTCGCGGCTGATCACCGCGCTATCAGAGCGAGCGCCGAGCTCGAAGCGCTCCCGGGCCGCGGGCGAGCCCACATAGACCCAGACGCGCCCACTCGGCTTTTCGGAGGAGGTGTGGGCGGTCACGTCGATGCGCTCATAGTTGCGCTCGCGCTCATCCAGCCGTCCGAGCAGCGAGTCGTCGACCTCGAACAGGACCCCGTTCACGGTCGCACTCGGATCGCGAACGATGTTCAGGAAGGTGACGAACCACGCGCCCCGGTCTCCCGTCTGCCGATCGACGTAGTGCTTGTAACCGGGGATGGTCTGACGATTGTCCATCGCGACATTCCAGGTTCGGCGGAACCCAGTGAGCTCGCACACGCTTGGCCCGCCGGCGCCGGTCGACGACCCGTCGTGCCGCTCGAGCAGCGAGCCATAGCCGAATACGTATTGGCCGGGATCTGATCGGCCCACGTCGCGAGAGCTACCGCGGCCGGGGGCCGATCAAACTGGATCAGGCCGGCTTCATGTTGAGTGCGGCGGCGCGCTGCTGGGCGTCGCCCGGTGCTCCCGCGAGGCGGATCGCTCCCAGCTTCGTGGTGTCCTCAACGGTCGAGTCGGGATCCTCCGGGAACACGAGCTCTCCCTGTGAGACGGCGGTGCGCGCCGCGCTCGCCGGGATGTCGAACACCAGCGCGACCGCGCCCTGCTCGCCCGGCTGGAGCGGGAAGGCGGTGGACGGAGTCAGGTACCCGGTCGCGTCATCGTCCTGAGAGTAGTAGCGCCCGCCCACCTCGAGCTCGGTGTCGAATAGGCCATCCAGCGGAGCGACGCCCGTGTTCGCCACGTGCAGTCCGATGGCGAAGAACTCGCCCTTCGCGAACACCGGCTGCCCGAAGGTCAGGTTCGGCGAGATGTAGCTGCCCAGCTCGTCGCGGATGCCCTGCACGGCGTAGCTCGGAGTGTGTAGGACGTCGCGCCAGTTCACGACGTTCACGCTCACGCCGTTCTCGGTGCAGGTGCCTTCGCGCCGGCTCGTCGCGGTTATCCCGCGCATCTCACATGACAACTCGCTGGGCGGAAGCTTGGCGTCCACGGCGCGGGCCCCCTGGCCGAGCGTGGACAGAATCGCGTCCAGGAGGCGGAACTGGCCGTTGACGACGTGGCTCTGGGCCGTCCACTGCAACACGACGTTGCCGTACACCTTGGTCGCGGTCCAGTAACCGCTGCTGTCCGCCGTGCTCGACCAGTACACATCCTGCGCGTCAGGGATCAGGCGCTGGCCGTTCTGGGTGGTGAAGGTGCTCAACAGGTCGGAGTTGTGCAGGACGTAGATGGTGAACGCGCCATATCGGTTGAACGCCTGCTGGTCGCTACTCGGCGTCGACAGTGTGTCTTCCGTCAGCGGAGATGGGGAGATGGTCAGGCTGTCTCCGGTGGCGGCGTAGAAATGCTGCGCCACCTGATGGGCGCTGTGCACCGCGGCGAACCTGACGCTGCTCACGCGCCCCAGGCGGCCGGTGGCAGACCCTCCGCACCCTGCGGCCAGCAGGGCTGCGATCGCCGCGAGCAGGGCGGCGCCGAGGCGGAGCGGCAGACGACTACGCATTGGGATCCGAGCGGTGCTCACGAGGCTCCTCCTTGAGAAACGGTGTGGACTGGGCTGCCCCCCCGGCACGCCGTGGAGGGTCGGTATCCATTGACGGGGCCGGGAGGGCATGGCCACAGGCTCGCTCGTATCCGGGTCCCGCGGGAGGGGACCGCGGTCTCGACGCGCCACACCAGAGGTGTCGTCCGGCGCCCCCCGAGGTCTCACAATGTGAAGATGGCGCCGGACCCCTTCGCACCGCATCGAGCGACGGCCAGCGAGCTCAAGGAGCAGATCTCCGCCGAACGCGCTGAGCTCCCGTTCCTGGTCTACCGCGATGCGCAGGACAGGCAGCAAATCCTCACGTTGGCGCCATCGGCGCAGCGCCTGCGCGTGGGCCGCGATCCGATGTGCGAGCTGTGCCTCGAGCAGGACGATCGCGTCTCTCGCCTGCACGCCGAGCTCGAGAACGTGGGTGACGTGTGGACGGTGGCCGACCATGGCCTGTCGCGCAACGGCACGTACGTCAACGAGGAACGGGTGACTGGGCAGCGGGTCCTGCACGACGGCGATGTGCTCCGGCTCGGCGGCACGCATCTGCTGTTCCGCGCTCCGCGGGACGCCGCGGTGAAGGCGACCCGCGCCGCCACGGGTGGTACTCCGCCGCAGCTCTCGGAGGTTCAGCGGCGCATCCTGATCGCTCTATGCCGGCCGTATCGCGAGGACACGCCGTTCGTCACGCCGGCGTCAAATCGCGATATCGCCGCCGAGGTGTTCCTCAGCGTCGATCGGGTCAAAGCCCACATGAGCGCGCTGTTTGAGCAGCTCGGGGTCGAGGAGGAGCGCCAGACGCACAAGCGCGCCCGGCTGGCCGAAGCGGCGTTGCGCACCGGCCTGGTCACCCGGCGCGACCTCGAGCAGGCATGACCACGCTTGCGGTCGGGGACGAGCTCGGCGGCTACCGGCTCGAGGCGATCGCCGGACGAGGTGGGATGGGCGTGGTCTACCGCGCCACGCAGATCCGCCTGGCGCGCCTGGTGGCGCTCAAGGTGATCGCGCCCGAGCTCTCGACCGATCAGGCGTTCCGCACGCGCTTTCAGCGTGAGGCCCGGCTGCTGGCGGCCGTGGAGCACCCGCACGTGATCCCCGTCTACGAGGCCGACGAGGCCGACGGAGAGCTCTTTCTCAGCATGCGTTGGGTGGAGGGCGGTGACCTGGCCGGCGAGATCGCGGGGACGGGTGGGCTCGAAGTAGAACGCGCCGGGCGCCTGCTCGCCCAGGTGGCCGGAGCGCTCGACGCCGTCCACGCTTGCGGCCTCGTGCACGGCGATCTGAAGCCGGCCAACGTGCTGATCGAGCCCCGGAGCGGCGTCGAGCACGCGTACCTGACCGACTTCGGCGCGGGCCGCCAGCTCGAGGCCACGGCGTCCGGGCAGTGGCTGGGCACGGTCGACTACGTGGCGCCGGAGACGATTCGCGGCGCTCCGCCGGACGCCCGGTCAGACCGCTACGGCCTGGCCTGCGTGCTGTTCGAGGCGCTGACGGGCGCGCCGCCGTATCACCGGGACACCGCTTGGGCCACGATGTGGGCGCACGGCAACGATCCGCCGCCCTCGGCCTGCGAGCGGCGACCGGCCCTGCCCGCCGCCGTCGACGCCGTGCTCCGCCGGGGCCTGGCCAAGGACCCCGATACGCGATACCCCAGCGCACGGCAGCTGCTGGAGGCGCTGGCCGACGCGCTCACAGCCGCACGCGGTCAGGCCACAGCTGCCGTTCCCGAGCCCCCGCCGGTGGGACCAGGCCGCTCGAGCGCGCTGATTCCCGCGCCGAGGTCAGCGAGGCGTCCGCTAAGCCGCCGCGCCGCCGCGCTCGTCCTCACGCGCCGGCGCCGGTTCGCGGCGTTGGCCGGCCTGCTGCTCGCGGCCGGCGCCGCCGCCGCGGTTGGCGCGGTCCTGGCCACGGGCTCGGGAGCGGGCAAGCCGTCTCCCGCGCCGGTGAACATCACCCGCACCACGCTCGGCGCGGGCACCTCGCCGGTCGGCCTGACCGCCGACGCCACCAACGCATACGCGCTCGACGCGTTCGGGCAGTACGTGGACGTGGCCGCTTCGGGCGGCTCGGTCAACCGGATCCCGCTACCCGGCAAGCCGCACAGCCTGGTACTCGACCCAACGCGGAAGCTGTTGTGGGTCGGGCTTCTCAGCCCGTCGCGGTTGGTGGCCGTCTCGATCGACGGCCAGCGGGTGCAGGGTTCCGCGGTTGCGTTGCCGATCAAGCCCGACCTGCTCGCGGTCCTGGACGACGAGGTGGTCATCGAGCAGGGCAACCCGGCCGAGCTTGTCCGGATCGACGCGCGCAGCGCGAGGCCGATCGGAACGCCGGTCACGCCGGGCGGGTCGGCGACCCATCTGATCGCCTACCACGGCAGCCTCCTTTCGACGATCGTCTTCCCGGCGCGGCTCGAGCGGTTCGACGCGAGCTTGCGCCGGTTGGCCGTGCATTCAATCCCTGTCGCGCTCCCCACCGGGATGGCGGTCGACTCGCTCGGGACGTTGTGGGTGAGCGACTACGACGCGGCCCGGGTGTGGCGCCTCGATCCCACGGATGGCGCGCCGGAGGGCCCCGCGCTGCCGGTGGGCCGCGATCCCACCGCGGTGGTGGCCTCGGACGACTACATCTGGGTGGCCGACGCCGGCGAAGAGACGCTGACCATGTTCAACCAGACCGCGGATGCGCTGCACGGCGAGCCGGTGCCGGTCGGAGGCAGCTTCGTCCCGATCGCGAGCAACCAGGACGGGGTGGGGGGCGTTTGGGTGGCTTCGGGCACGCAGTTGCTGTCGATCGATCCCCGTCCCTGATCGCCGTCAGGAACGCGCCGGACAGTCGAGCACGACCGCGGTGGTCGAGGACCCGTAATGGCCGATCGTGGTGATCGCGCCGGTGGTGGGATCGAGCCGGCCGAGCGCCGCGGCCAGCGAGTCGACGACCAGGATCGTGCCGTTCTGGAGCCAGCAGCCGGCGTGCCAGTCGTTCAGGAGAAACGACCGGGGAGGACCGGTGGCGGGCTGGATCACCACCCGCCCGGTCAGCTCGTAGCTGAGCTCGCCTCGGGGGCCGAACCAGATGCCGCTCTCCAGCACCCACGTGGATCCGGGATCGATCAGGCGCTGATGCGCGCTGTCCGGGTCGACCAGGATCACCGCATGACCGATCGCCCCGTCCTTCAAGCTCGTCCCGACCATGATCGCGAGCCGGCCCTGCGGGCTCCAGACGGCGTCGATGATCGTTCGGGGATGGGCCACCTGGTAGGCCACGCGGTCAGCGCCGAGCAGGCTCGTCCGAACGAGCAGCGCGTCGCACCCACAGCCTCGATAGTCGCTCTGTACGTGGGCGAAGCGGCCGTCGGGGGCCAGCGCCGGATCGGTCCCGGGGGCAAGGACGGTGCCCGGGAGCCCGCCGGCCGCGGCCGGGTTGAGCCGCTCCAGGAACTCGAGGCCGCCGCAGCAGATCCGGTCGACCACCACGTCCCGGGCATCGGCGGCCAATCCCTGGAGGCCGAGCCCGGTCGGGCTGTAGGTGACGCGGTGCGCATGAGGCAGCGGGCCGCTCAGGCGGTACCCATCGAACGAGCCCTCGTCGGGCCCTGCGCCCAGGTAGACGGTGCCGGGAATGCTCCCGCCCGTGAAATGGACGTCGGGCGGCTGGCCGGCGCCGGGGCCGGGGCCCGCAGCCGTGCGATGCGCGCCGCCGCATCCGCCTAGGGCCAGCACCAGGGTGGCGCCCAGCGCCGCCGCGGGCCACCTGGTCATAGAGGCCGGGTATCCATGCCGCGCCGGGTCGCGTCAGACCCCGCGGTCGCCGAACAGGACCTGCTCCATCTCGGCGGCGAGGTCCGGATGCTGGTAGGGCCCGGGCGCGCGCAGCGCCTCGATCACCCGGCGCTGGGTGGGCTCGCCCTTGTTCTGGCTCAGCTTGACCTTGCAGACGAAGCGGGTGATCTGCATCCGGTAGCCGACCGTCCCGCGGGCCATCCGCGCACCGAACTCGGGGTCGAGCCACGCCGGGTCGGCCACCCGCCGCTCGAAGTGCGCGGTCAGGCGTGTCAGCACCCGCAGGTTCGACTCCGCGTCGAGGACCTCCGGTGTCCCGTAGCAGTGCGCCACGCTGAAGTTCCACGTGGGGACCGGCGTCTCGTCGGGCGTGTACCAGCTCGGGCTGATGTACCCGTGGCGACCCTGCACGATCAGGAGCGCCTCGCTCTGGCCGAGCCGGTGGAGCTCCTCGTCGGGCTTGCCGACGTGGCTGACCACGGCCAGTGCCGGCGAATCCTCATCCAGCAGGATCGGGTAGTGCGAGGCGACCAGGCCTTCGGCGGCGTAGCTGACCAGCGTGGCCCACGGGTTCTCGCGGATCAGTTCCCGGACGACGTCCGGGTCCTCGGTCGCGAATAGCGGGTTCGGTCGGATCGGGCCATTGTGTCAGCGGCGGCGCCTCGAGCCAGCACGAACCGGCGCCGTCGCGGTCACCCGCCTGACGGGGCCGGTTCGGTCGATCGGCACTGGGGGTAGCGCACGGCAGGTGACCGCCACCGCGCGCTCGCACCGTATCGCTCACCAGGTGGACCTCAGCGCGCTCAAGCGCGAGCTGCGCCTTCAGGTGGACGGCGAGGTGCGCTTCGACGCCGGCACGCGAGCCGCGTACTCGACAGATGCCTCGAACTTCCGCCAGGTCCCGATCGGCGTGGTCATCCCGCGCAGCGTCGATGCCGCGGTCGCCGCCGTCGGCGTATGCCACCGCCACGGAGCGCCGGTCCTCTCGCGCGGGGGCGGCACGAGCCTGGCCGGCCAGTGCACGAACGCCGCGGTGATGATCGACTGGACCAAGTACTGCCACCGCGTGCTCTCGGTCGACGTGGAACGGAGGCGCTGTGTGGTCGAGCCCGGGATCGTCCTCGACGAGCTCAACCGCCGCCTCGCTCCCACCGGACTGCGCTACGGCCCCGAACCCGCGACGCATCCGAACTGCACGATCGGCGGGATGATCGGCAACAACTCGTGCGGCGCCACCGCCCAGCGCACGGGCAAGGTGGTCGACAACACGCCGCGCCTCGAGATACTGCTCTACGACGGGACGCGGTTCTGGTGCGAGCGCACAGACGACGAGCTGTACGAACAGATCGTGGCCGCCGGAGACCGGCGAGCCGACATCTATCGCCGGCTGCGCGCGCTGGCGGACACCCACGGCGAGGAGATACAGGCGCGGTTTCCCGAGATCCCGCGAAGGGTCTCGGGTTACAACCTCGACTCACTGCTGGCCGAGCACGGCTTCGACGTCGCCGGCCTGCTCGTCGGGAGCGAGTCGACGCTCGTCACCGTGCTGCGCGCCGAGCTCACGCTCGTCCCCGTGGTGCGCGAGTACGCGCTCGTCGTGATCGGCTTCCCCACGGTCGCCGAGGCGGGGGACGCCGTCTCGAAGATCACGCCGCACGGGCCGATCGCGCTCGAGGGGATGGACCGGCGCCTGGTGCACGACCAGGAGCTCAAGCATCAGCACGGGGATGCGATCGAGCAGCTGCCGGAGGGGAACGGCTGGCTGCTCGTGCAGTTCGGTGGCGACACGCGCGAGGAGGCCTCGGAGCGCGCGCGGGGCCTGCTGGACGAGCTCGATCTCCCGGAGGACCGGGTCAAGTTCCTCGACGACCCCGACCGGGAGAGCGAGCTTTGGCAAGCGCGCGAGGCGGGCCTGGGCGCCACCGCGCACGTCCCCGGTCACCGCGACACCTGGGAGGGCTGGGAGGACTCGGCGGTCCCGCCCGAGCGCCTCGGCGACTACCTGCGCGACCTGAACGCGCTGTACGAGGAGCACGGCTACGCCGACGAGGCGATGCCCTCGCTGTACGGCCACTTCGGCCACGGCTGCGTGCACACCCGCATCCCGTTCGACCTCTACACCGAGCGCGGCGTCGCCGACTACCGGGAGTTCCTGATCGAGGCCGCCGACCTGGTCAGCCGTTACGGGGGCTCGCTGTCGGGCGAGCACGGCGACGGCCAGACGCGCGGCGAGCTGTTGCCGCGGATGTTCGGCGAGTCGCTGGTGGGCGCGTTCCGTGAGCTGAAGGCGATCTTCGACCCGGACAACCGGATGAATCCAGGCAAGGTGATCGACCCGTATCCGCTCGACGCCAATCTGCGCCTGGGCGGCGACTGGAATCCGCCCGATATGGGGCCGCTTCACTTCTCCTTTCCTGAGGATGGCGGTTCGTTCGCCCGGGCCGCCAACCGTTGCGTGGGGGTGGGCAAGTGCCGGCACCAGTCGACGGACGGGGGCGCCGTAATGTGTCCGTCCTATCTGGTCACGCTCGAGGAGGAGCACTCCACCCGCGGGCGCGCACGCGCGCTGTTCGAGCTCCTGAACGGGCACGGCGACGGGCCGATCGCCGACGGCTGGCGCTCGGACGCTGTGCACGACGCGCTCGACCTGTGCCTGGCCTGCAAGGGCTGCAAGACCGACTGTCCGGCCAGCGTCGACATGGCCACCTACAAGGCCGAGTTCCTGTCGCACTACTGGCAGGGCCGGCTGAGGCCGCGGAGCACCTACGCGCTCGGCTGGCTTCCGGCGCTCGGGCACGGCGTGACGCGGCTAGGGCTGGCGCCGGTCGCCAACGCGATCACCAGCCGGCCGCGGCTGCGCCGGTTCGTCACCGCGGCGACTGGACTCGAGCAGCGCCCGCTGCCCGCGTTCGCGACCCAGACGCTCCAGGAATGGGCGGCGGGGCGCGCCGGGCCGCCGGGGACACGGGGGGAGGTGCTGCTGTGGCCGGACACGTTCACGAACCTGATGCACCCGCACGTGGGACGCGCCGCCGTCAGGGTGCTCGAGCAGGCAGGATGGGGCGTGAGGATCCCGACCCAGCCGTTGTGCTGCGGGCTCACGCTGATCTCGACCGGCCAGCTGACCAGCGCCAAGCGGGTGCTGAGACGCAGCGTGCGCGCACTGGCCGGCCATGTCCGCGCCGGCGGGCTGGTCGTCGGGCTCGAGCCGAGCTGCACGGCGGCGCTCCGCTCCGACGCGGTCGAGCTGCTGCCGGACGATCGGGATGCCCGCCGCATCGCCGAGCAGACCGTGACGCTGGCCGAGCTGCTGAACTGCCACACGCCCGGCTGGGAGCCTCCGACGCTGAACGGCGCAGGGGCCGCCGGGGCGCTCGTCCAAGTCCACTGCCACCAGCACGCCGTGCTGGGCTGGGAGGCCGAACGGAGCGTGCTCGAGGCGTGCGGGGTGCAGGCGGAGCGGATCGGCGGCGGGTGCTGCGGGCTCGCCGGCAACTTCGGGTTCGAGCCTGGTCACCTCGAGGTGAGCGTCGCCTGCGCCGAGCGGGCGATGCTGCCCACCATCCGGGCCGCCGACCCCGGCACCGCGATCGTGGCCGACGGGTTCAGCTGCCGCACGCAGATCGAGCAGCTCGACAGCGGTGGGCGCTCTGCGCGGCACCTGGCCGAGCTGCTCGCCTCGGGCACCGAACGCGGGGCGGGCGGCACATGACGAGCATCCGCACCGACCGCGTCTGGGACCTGAGCCAGCCGATCGCCCACGGCGGTCCGGCCTGGGCCGAGTTTGACCCACCCATCCTCGCCCGCAACTACCGCCGTGGGGCCGAGGGGTTCAACGCCGAGACGCTGACCCTCAACACCCATACCGGCACGCACGTCGACGTCCCGTTCCACTTCGACGATGAAGGCGCCACCGTCGATCAGGTTCCGCTCAGCGCATTCGCGGGGCCGGCGGTGTTCATCGATCTGCGAGGCCGGGTCGGCGCCGGCGAGGCGATCGGGCGCGGGCACCTTGAGCCGCTTCCGGACCTCATCGAGCCCGGCGACTTCGCCGTGCTGGTCACCGGGTGGGCCGAGCGCCGGGCGCTCAGCGAGGAGTATCTGAAGCGCTGGCCCTACCTCGACGGGAGCGGCGCCGAGGCGCTGCTCGACCGGCAGATCGGAGGCGTGGGCATCGACGCGCTCAGCATCGGGGGCTGGGGCGGGCCGGAGAAGGGCGAGCCGAGCCACACCGTGCTGCTCGGCGCCGGGAAGATGATCATCGAGGAGCTGCGGGTGCCCGAGGAACTGGTCGGGCGGCGGTGCTATCTCGCCGCGTTCCCGATTCTGCTCGAGGGTTGCGGTGGCTCATGGGCCCGCGCCGTGGCGTGGGAGCTCGACTGACCGCCTCGTCGACTCACAGTTCCTCGAAGGCCAGCCAATCCACCATCCCAACCAGCGCGAACACGCGGTGCACCTGAGCCGTGGGCCGGCGCAGGACGAACGCCGCTCCGTCCTCCTCGGCCTCCTTCTTGGCCTTGATGAGCACGCTCACGCCGGCGCTGTCGACGAAGCTGAGCTCGCTCAGGTCGAGCATCACGTGCTCGTGCCGCTCCGCGCGGAGCTTGTCCAGGAGCTTCTCCAGTTGCGGCGCTGCGGCCACGTCGAGCTCTCCGTGCAGCGCCAGCACGACGCCACCGCCGTCATCGCTGCGCGTGACCCAGAACCCGACGGGTTCGGGCTCCGGAGGCTTGTCGACCACGGGCCCATCATAGTTCGGTGGGTGCAGCCGGAGGGCCGTGGCAGCGGTATCGGCCATTGCGGACAATGGACACAGCGTCCCGCCGCCCGCCCCACCGCGCCCGCTTTCGTCGAAGCCCGAGGAGCGCCGGGACCCAACCGGAACGAATCCGGGACACTGGCTCTGACGGCCGACCGGGGACTCGAGGAGATCGTGAAGCCGGACGTTGTGGTGGTGCCCGGCGGGCTCGGCACGCGACTGCTCCTGGAGCACGAGCCGGTGCTCTCGTGGCTGCGCCGGGTCCACGCGTCCACCACCTGGACCACGTCCGTGTGCACGGGCTCGCTGCTCCTGGCCGCGGCTGGCCTGATGGACGGCGCAGCATCGAGTACGACCCGCAACCGCCGTTCGACGCCGGCTCGGCCGAGAAGGCGCCGCCAGAGGTCCTCGCGTCGGTCACCGCGGCGGCCCGCGCCGCGGAGCGGGAGATGCTGGCCCGGAGTTGATCGTGCCATCCTGGGGCGATGCCAAGCTCAAACGTAGACGTGCAGACCCCGGACGGCGTCGCTGACGCGTATCTGACCCGTCCCGATGACGATGGCCGCCACCCGCCGGTGCTGTTCATCATGGACGCCTTCGGGCTCCGACCCCGGATCGAGGAGATGGCCGAGCGGATCGCCGAGCGCGGGTACGTCGTGCTCTCCCCCAACGTCTTCTATCGCGCCGGCCGGGCGCCGGTGGTGCCGATGCCGGACTTCAGCAAGCCCGAGGCCCGGGGCGAGTTCTTCCAGTCGATCCGCCCGCTGATCGAGTCGCTGACTGCGGAGGCGGCGGCGCGGGACGGCGGCGCGTACCTCGACTATCTGTCCGAGGTCGCCCCGGGTCCCGGGGCCATCACCGGCTACTGCATGGGAGCTCGGTTCGGCTGGCGGATCGCCGCGGCCCATCCCGACCGCGTGGCCGCGCTGGGCGGCTTCCATGCCGGCGGGCTGGTCACCGACAACCCCGACAGTCCCCACCTGTCCGCGGGCGAGGTGAAGGCGGAGGTGTACTTCGGGCACGCCGACGAGGACCCGAACATGACCCCCGAGCAGATCTCCACCCTCGATCGCGCGATGGACGAAGCCGGCGTGCGCCACCGCACCGAGCGCTATGAGGGCGCCCGGCACGGATACACCATGGCCGACTCGCCGGTCTACGACGAGGAGGCGGCGGAGCGCCACTTCGCGGCGCTGTTCGAGCTGCTCGAGGGGACCCTGGCGCTGCGCTGATCCGCCTTTGGCGCCAGAAGCAGCACGACCAGGCCCGCGAGGACCAGGACGCCGCAGGCTAGGCGCAGCGAGGTCAGCTGGGCCAGCCCCCCGATGATCGGCGGGCCGGCCAGGAACCCGAGGTAGCCGAGCGAGCTGACCGCGGCGAGCGCCGGCCCTGTGGACACCCCCGGATGGTCGGCACCGGCGCGAAACAGGGTGGGGACGACGCCGGCCAGGCCGAACCCGAGCGCGGCGAAGCCCGCGATGGCGGCCGGGACGGTGCCGGCGGCCAGCCCGGCCGCGAACCCGAGCGCCGCGAGCGTGCCGCAGCGGCGCAAGAGGCCGCTCGCGCCCCAACGCCGCCACAGGCGGTCGGTGGCCAGTCGTCCCGTTCCCATGGCCACGCTGAACACCGCGTAGGCCACGGCGCCCAGGGCAGCCGTGGCTGCGAGATCGTCGCGTACGAGCTTGGCGCTCCAGTCCGAGGCGCCACCTTCGGCCATCAGGCAGAAGAAGCAGGCGGCGCCGATCAGGATCAGGCGGACCGGCAGCCGCGACCAGCGAAGGCGGGGCGCCTCGGCGTCGGTGTCGTGGTCGCGGCGGGGGAGCCGGGCGGCGCCGATCAGGCCAGGGACCCCGAAGAGGGCCGCCGCCACCGCGAAGTGGGCTAGGGGGGCGACATGCTGGGCGGCGGCCAGCGCGCCCAGGCCGGCCCCGGCAAAGCCGCCGAACGAGAACGCGGCATGCAGCGAGGAGAGGATGGGCCGGCTCAGGGAGCGCTCCACCGACACGCCCTGGGCATTCATCACCAGGTCGAGGGTCGAGTTGGCGACGCCGACGAGCAGCAGCGCTCCGGCCAGCACGGGCACGCTCCGGGCGAGTCCGGGCAGCAGGATCGCCACCATCAACCCGGCCACCGCGACCTGGCAGAAGGTGCGGCTGGAGCGTCCGGGGAGCAACCGGCCGACCAGCGGCATCGACACGACGGCCGCGGCGGCGGGTGCGAGCAGGCACAGCCCGAGGACGCCGGCGCTGGCGCCGGCGCGATCGGACAGCGCGGGGATGCGCGACGCCCAGGTGCCAAACAGCGCGCCGTCCACGAAGAACACGGTGGTGATGGCGGCCCGCGGATTCATGTCCGGAGGACCTCGATTCCGAGCGCGCGGTAGGGCTCGAGCGCGGGGTCCTCGGCGTCCGTTACGAGCTTGGTGACCGCGCTCAGGGGCGCTACCACGACCGGCATCGCCGTGCCCAGCTTGTCGTGGTCGGCCATTGCGACGACCTCGGCTGCCCCGTCGATCATCGCGGCCTTGACGTGGCGCTCCTCGAGGCTGTCCGTGGTCACGCCGATCTCGGGGTGAAGCCCGCACACGCCGAGGAACACGACGTCGGCGCGGATCGCGCCCAGTGCTTCGACGGCGGCAGCTCCCACCGTTACCAGAGCGCGCCGGCGCAGGGTCCCGCCCACGACCGTGACCTCCAGCCCTGGGTGATCAGCCAGCGCCAGCGCGATCGGCGGGCTCGTCGTGATCACGCTCGCGCGGAGATCGTCGTGGAGCGCCCGGGCCAGCTCGAGGGTGGTGGTGCCGCCGTCGAGCACGACAACGTCTCCGTCGCTGATGCACGCCGCGGCTCGGCGTGCGATCGACGCCTTGGCCTCGGGGGCGCGGCGTTGCCGAGCGGCGAACGGGGCGGCGTCGGCGTGGCGGGGCAGCGCGCCGCCGTGCACGCGGCGCAGCAGACCGGCCGCGTCGAGCTCGCGCAGGTCGCGCCGGACGGTGTCCGAAGAGACGTCGAGCTCGGAGCTCAGGTCGGTGGCGAGCACGCGGCCCTGGGTGCGGAGGCGATCGAGGATGAGGGACCGGCGCTCGTCGGTCAGCATCTGCGTGATTCTACACGCTCGTGCACGATCGTGCAGAAATGGGCGCGGGCGTTCAGGCGCCCGGCAGGGATGCCGGGCGCAGCCGACCCCATGGACGCCGGGCGGAGCCCGGCCCCTACTTAATGGCTAACCACCGGCGGCGGGTAGACGTCGCGCACGTAGTGGTCGACCTTCGCCGGCGTGAGGCGCCTGGCCATCGCGATGTAGTAGATGATCAGGCTCCAGCCGGCCGAGGCGATGAGTCCTCCGACCAGGCCGAGGTCGTTGTTGCCGCCGTGCTCGAGCACGTGCTTGAAGACACCCACGCCGCCGATGATGCCGCCCTTGCCGAACGTGCCGAAGTACGAGATCACGAGGATCCCGACGAAGTAGGGGATGATCCAGATCGCCGCCTCCCAGTCCATCTTGGGCGCGCGCGTGTTGAGGTTGAACCCGTAGGAGATCGCCATCAGCCCGTAGCCGATCAGCATCGCCACCATCAGCGTGGTGTCGGTCTGCCAGCCCGACCAGTAGATGATCCAGGTCGCGCAGACGAAGGCGAGCGGCGCCAGCACGGTGGCGAACGGGAGCCGGTACACCCGCGGGAGGTCCGGCTTCTGCATGCGGAGCGCCCCGAGGGCCAGCGGAGCGGCGGCATACATCAGCACCGATGCGCTGGTGACGATGCTGACGAGCGCGCTCCAACTCGGGAACGGCAGCAGGAACAGCAGGCCGACGACCGCCGAGAAGATGATCCCGAACACCGGCACGCGGCGCTGGTCGGTGGCCTCGAACGCGGTCGGGACATAACCGTTCTTGCTCAGCCCGAAGCTCAGGCGCGAGGACGAGGTGGTGTAGATCAGGCCGGTGCCGGTCGGCGAGATGACGCCGTCCACCCGCAGGAGCGCGGCGAGCCACGCCAGCCCGGCAATCTTGGCGACCGAGTAGAAGGGAGACTTCTGCAGTGTCGCGAGCACGGGATTGGTGCTGGTCATGAGGTTCGTCCACCCGTGGGCGGCGGACAGCTGGTGGGGGCTCAGCGCGCCGACGAACGCCACCTGCAGCAGCGTGTAGATCCCCGCGCCGATGAGGATGGAGAGGATCACGGCGCGGGCGAGATCCCGCTCCGGGTTTCGCGCCTCGCCGCCCAACTGCACCGCCTGCTCGAATCCCAGCAAGGCGAACACGATGCCTCCGGTCGGGATCGCGATCAGGATGCTCTTGATGGCGGCGCCGTGGACGAAGAAGCCGCCGCCACCGGTGAAGTTCGAGCCGTGGAAGTTCGTCGCCAGCAGGACGATGATCGTGAGGACCGGGATCGCGACCTTCCACCACGTGATCGCGTTGTTCGAGCGCGCCAGCCACCGGATCCCGATCAGGTTGATGGTCACGAAGAAGATCATCAGGCCGACCGCGACCGCGTAGCCGACTCCGTGCAGTGTGCCCGCGCCGTTGCTGTTCTTGACGAACCAGTCGGACGCGAAGCTGTAGCTCGAGAGGTACTGGATCGCCGCCAGCACCTCGATTGGCGCGACCGAGGCGGCCTGGAGATAGGAGGCCCAGCCGAAGGTGGCGCCGGCGAAGCTGCCAAAGGCGTAGTGGGGGAAGCGGCTGGTGCCACCGCTGACGGGGAAGATGCCGCCGAGCTCCGCGTGCACGAGCGCGAGCAGCACGACGATCAGCGAGGCCACTACCCAACCGATGATCGCCGAGGGACCAGCGATCGCCGCGGCACTGAGCGCGCCGAGCAACCACCCCGACCCGATGATCGATCCCTCGGAGCTCCACAGCAGCCCAAGGAAGCCGACGCCGCGGTCGAGGCCGTCGGCGTCGAGGACTGCCTGCGGCGCAGGCGTCGCGGGCGGCGCTACTTGTGGCATCGATCCTCCTCTCCCGGTGTCGCCGGGACGATAGCTCTTGCTGCTGCTGCCCCGCAACTAATTACGAGGAGGGCGGGGCATGCGCCGCGTTACAGCATGCCGGGGCGCGGCGGGCCGTAGTCCCGCCGCGCCCCGAGGTCGAGTCCGGTGCGGATCTCGAGCAGGCGTCGCTGTGCGTAGTCGAGCTCGGCCCAGATCTCCCTGACGCGGGCAAAGAAACGACGGAGCCGGAGTTGCATGGTTGCTCCCTTCAATCGACGACGCAGTCCAGTCTCGATTACGCCGGCGCATGCCACATCGGGAGTTCGGAGCCGATTTGGGGATTGGACCCCTTACGCCCAGGCGGGTGAGACTTACCCGGACGGCTAGCGCGCGCCGTGCGCTGAAAGATCCACGCGCGCCTTCTGAAGCTGGCGCTCGGGGGCGATGCGCACGACGTTCCAGGCCAGCCCGAGGCGTTCGAGCCCCGAGATCAGCAGGCCCGACAGGTCGATCTCCCACCACCGCAGGCCGTGGAAGGCCGAACGCGAAAGGCGTGATGGTTGTGGCGCCAGGACCCGCCCAGCGAGACCAGCGACAGCCAGGCGACGTTGGTCGAGTGGTCGTCGACGTCGAGGCGCCGACCGAAGTAGTGGCAGATCGAGTCGATCGACCAGGTCACATGGTGAACGAGGAAGATCCGCACTAGACCGCCCCAGACGTAGCCGCGCAGTGCGCCACCGGCCGTGAAGCCGTGTAGGACAAACCCGGCGGCGGTGGGCAGCAGCAGCGAGACGAGCACCAACAGCGGGAACCGGCGCCCGATTCGCCGCATCCGCTGGTCCTCGTAGAGCTCTGCGGCATAGCGGCGCCAATCGGCTTGGCCCTGCGTCTCGAGCAGCCAGCCGGTGGGCGCGTGCCACAGCCCGCGCCACCCGCTTGCGTGGCCGAGGTGCGGACTGTGAGGATCGCCCTCCTGGTCTGCGTGGGCATGGTGCTTGCGATGGTCCGCCACCCAGTCCATCATGGAGCCCTCGACGGCCAGCGACCCCAGGATCGCGAACGCTCGCTCGAGCCACGGATAAGTCTGAAATGCCCGGTGGTGAGCAGGCGATGAAACCCGACGGTAATGCCAACCGCGCTGAACAGGTACATCACCGCGAGGATGGCCACGTCGGTGGCGTCGACCGCCCGGTTCCACAGCAGGCCGATCGCCACTAGCACGCCGGCGAAAGGGAGCACGACGCCGGCCAGGTTTGAGGCGCGCTCGAAAAACGGGTCATCCCTCTACCCTGCCACGGTCCGGGGGGTCTTAAGCACGCGGAGGCGTGTAGGACCCCTGCTTGGCGGGTCGACGCTCAGGCGGCGACGGCAGGGCTGGCCGTCTGGCCGAACAGCGCCTCGGCGGCGTCGTTGGCCCACACCATCGACTCGAGATAGAGCTCGCCGGCGTTCGGCACGATCGCCTTGGCGCGATCGAAGTCGGCGGCCTCGAGCGCGATCACGCACTCGAGCAGCGCGCCCTGCTCGCCATCGTGCGCGACGAGTGCCTCGCGCATCTCCTTGGGGAAGGGGATCGACGCGATGACCTCGGCGATCGGCGCGTCCATCAGCGCGTCGATGACCGAGAACAGACCCAGCGTGAACAGCTGCCCGGCGCTCGGGGCGCCGCGGCGCTGAGTCCCCGCACGCTCGCAGAAGCGCGCCCGCACGAGCGCGGTCACCGTGAGCTCGAGCGGCTTGTCGTCGATGCTGGCCAGCAGGCTCAGCGTGATCCAGTGCCGAAGCCGCTCGACGCCGAGCAGGGCCAGCGCCTGGCCGATCGAGCGGACCTCCATGCGCAGGCCGAAGAACGCGGAGTTGATGTAGCGAAGGAGGCGGAAGCTGAGCGCCACGTCGCGCGAGATCAGCTGCTCGACGGCGTGGAGATCGACGGCCGGGTCCTGGAGCGCGGACACGGTGTGGAGCAGCGACATGCGGCTCGCCTTGACGCCGCGGTGGTGCACCAACTCGGGCTTGCGGAAGAAGAAGCCCTGGAACAGGTCGCAGCCGAGCGCCGCGCAGTAGGCATGGTCCTCGCGTGTCTCGAGCTTCTCGGCCAGGACCAGCGCGCCGTAGGGCTTCAGCCGCTCGACGTGGCGGGCGAGCTCTTTGCGCCCGAGCGCGATGAGGTCGAGCTTGATCACGTCGGCCAGCGGCAGGAGCGGGTCGGCACTGGGGGAGTACTCGAAGTCGTCGAGGGCCAGGCGGTATCCGTGCGCCTTGAGCCCGTGCACGGCGGCGACGAAGCGATCGTCGATCACCTGGTCCTCGAGGATCTCCAGCCCGACCAACCCGGGCGGGACGCTCCGGGCCAGGCCGCTCAGCACGAATTCGCGGGAGACGTTGATCCAGGCCGTGGAGGACCCGACGATCCGCTCGAGGCCGATCTCTGTGAACGAGTTCAGGACGACCGCCGCGGTTGCGCCCTCCGAGCTGGCCACCAGGGCTTCCGCGTCGGCTCCGCCACGGAACAGCAGCTCGTACCCCTCGACCTCCAGGGCAGTGTTGAAGATGGGCTGTCGGGCGACGTATACCTCGGCCATGAGAAAGGGGCGTTCAAGTCCCCCGTGTGATATCGACCGTTCACGGCTAAACATGAAGGACGCCGCCTTGGCGTGGGACGCGTCGCCCGGATAGGCTGCGCCGGCCGGGTCTCCATACACGCGCGCGTCACGGAGAGGTCATTGGCGGAGAACGTGCAGGAACGCAAGGCGGCGGCCTTCCAGGCGCTGCACCAGGGCGAGCCGTTCATCATCCCCAACCCGTGGGACGCGGGCTCGGCGCGGTTGCTCGAGGGCCTGGGGTTCCGGGCGCTCGCCACGACCAGCTCCGGGTTTGCGTTCACGCTCGGGCGGCGCGACGGGCGCGCAACGCTCGCCGAGGTCGCCGCTCACGTGCGGGAGCTCACTGAGGCGACGAGCCTGCCGGTCTCCGTCGATCTGGAGAACGGTTACGGCCAGCGTCTGGAGGATGTCGCGGTGGCGATCGAGCGCGCGGCGGAGGCCGGAGCCGTCGGCGGGTCGATCGAGGACTGGGATCCGCAACGCGGGATCTATGAGCCGGAGCGCGCGGCTGAAAGGATCGCCGTCGCATGCAACGCCGCGTCGGGGCTCGGGTTCCCGTTCATGGTCACGGCGCGGGCGGAGAACCACATTCGCGGGAACCCCGATCTGGAGGACACGATCGGCCGTCTTCTCGCGTACGAGCGCGCGGGCGCGCACGTGCTCTACGCGCCGGGACTGAGCACCGCTGAGGAGGTCCGCTACGTGTGCTCGGCGGTCTCCCGGCCGGTGAACGTGCTCGCGCGCGCGAACCTGGGATTTGCCGAAATCGCCGGGGCAGGCGCGCAGCGGGTGAGCGTTGGCGGCGCGCTGGCCGCGGCGGCGATGGACGCGGCGGCGCGCGTGGCCGAGCAGATGCGCAACGGCGGCGACTTCTCGGGTCTGGTCTCGGGCAGGCGGCTCGCGGGTTGGCTTGGCGATTCTTAGCTTCCGGGATCGAACAAGCGTCCAGATGGGTTCAGGTTCGCGGTCGGGGGTGCCGATGAGGGACCACTCAGACACTGGTCACACGACCTGCTCAGGGCAAACCCGTCGCGAGGCGGGGACGCAAAGCTAGGGATCTCGCCGCCGGCAAGACAGCCCAGCCGCCAGTTCAGACCGCTGGTAATGACTTTGCGATTGCGACACGGAGGTCGTCTGGCATGACTAATACGTTTGGAGCCGTCGAGCGGATGAGGTGGATGTCCGCTCTCGCCGGATCGGCGATCTTGACGCTGGTGGTCAGCTTCGCGCTGAGCCATGGGGGTCTGCCGAGCGTGGCCGTCGGTTCGTCGGCGTCCGCGCCGGCGCCGGCGGGCGGATCGAGCGCGCCGCTCGATCCCCGGATCGCCGCGCTTGCCTCGCGGGCACCGGCAACGCAGCTCGAGGCGATCGTCCAGTTCAACGCGGGCGTCACCGTCCGGCGGGCCCAGGCCGACGCCGTGCGGGCCGGCGGACGCGTCGCTGGGGAGCTTCAGATCATCAATGGGCTGGCGGTCAACATGACCGCTTCTGCGGCGCGTGCGCTGGCCGGGAATGCCGACGTCCACTCGGTGTCGCTGAACGGTCAGGTGACCTCGCAGGGTGGTCCCCGGCTCGGCCGCCCAGAGCACTTCACGCACGGGGTGCTGCACCAGCTCCAGACGACCTATAACCAGACGCTCGGGGCGGCCGCCCTGTGGGGCGCCGGCAACAACGGCGCCGGCGTGGGGGTCGCGGTGATCGACACCGGCGTCGACGGCAATCTGCCCGACTTCACCGGCGACAACGGCCAGTCGCGGGTGATCGCCACCGCCGTGACGAACTCCGCCGCCAAGACCGTGTTCGACACCTACGGCCACGGCACCGATGTCGCCGGGATCATCGCCGGCAACGGGGACAATCGCGCGCCGTCGGACTCGCTCCATGGCCAGTACATGGGCGTTGCGCCGGACGCCAACCTGGTCGCGATCAAGGCCGCCGACGACCACGGCAACGCCACCGTGCTCAACGTGATCTACGGGATCCAGTTCGCGATCGATCACCAGCGCGACTACAACATCCGCGTCATCAACATGTCGCTCGACGCCGCGACCCCGCAGTCCTACAAGACCGACCCGCTCGACGCGGCGGTCGAGGCGGCCTGGATGCACGGCATCGTCGTCGTCGCCGCTGCCGGGAACCTCGGCGAAGTGCCGAACGCGGTGCAGTACGCGCCGGCCAACGATCCCTACGCGATCACCGTCGGCGCCACCGACGAGAACGGCAGCGCGAACCCGCTCGACGACACGATCGCCTCGTGGTCGAGCCGCGGCGTGACCCAGGACGGCTTCCAGAAGCCCGACGTGTACGCCCCGGGGGCGCACATCGTCTCGGTGCTCGCGCCGAACAGCTACTTCTCGAGCGAGTGCCCGACCTGCATCATCGGCGGCCAGTACATCCGCACGAGCGGCACCTCGATGGCCGCGCCGATGATCTCGGGGCTGGTCGCCGATCTGCTCCAGGCCCGTCCCGACCTCAGCCCCGACCAGGTCAAGGGCGCGCTCACCGACCCCGACATCAGCTCGATCTCGCGGATCCAGGAGCCCAACGCGATCAAGGCAGCGTTCGATCGCGATCCGCAGCCGGCCGATCAGGGCCTGACGCCGAGCGAGCTGCTCGGCTCCGACGGGAACATCTCCTACACGATGGGCAGCTGGAGCATGGGCAGCTGGAGCGCCGCTCAGGGATCGCTCAAGGCGCCGTTCGCGATGGGTAGCTGGAGCTGCGAGTCCTGCACCGGCGTGCCGACCAAGACAGAGGCCGCCCAGGCGCACTCCAGCATGGGCAGCTGGAGCATGGGATCGTGGTCCACGATCCAGGACTCGAGCCAAGACCAGTAGTCGTTTCTCCCGATCGTCGGCCAGGGATAGCGGCGGCGGCGGTCCGGGGGGGCCGCCGCCGCTGCGTTTTCTATGGGCGTGCCGTGGCGGCGCGGTCTCGAGCGCCTGGGTGGTGGCGTGAGGTCGGGCTTCAAAACTCTGTGGAATCTCTTCGGTCCCCGGTATACCGTCCTCGCCCATGGGACTTCTTCTCTACCTGATCATCCTGGCGGTATCGGGCCTGTTCGTGGGAGCGCTGGCGCGGCTATCGCTCCCGGGTCCGGACCCGATGTCGGTCTTCCAGACGATCATGCTCGGGCTCGCCGGCAATTTCATCGCGGGGATCGTCGTGTGGGTTGTCTGGCACCGCGCTGTCCCCGGGATCGTGCTCTCGGTGGCGTGCTCGAGCCTGATCCTGTACTTCATCCGGCGCTCGCGCGGTGGCGGCCTGACCCAGCCGGGCGCGCCGCGGTGGCGTCGCTACTAGGGGCGGTTGCGTCCGAACAGGTCGTGGGCCTGGACCCACTCCTCGGCCACGATCGCCGAGCCGAGTGACAGCTCGCCGCACAGCACGGTGGCGGCGACGATCTCGGCGAACTTCTTGACTTTGCCCTTGCCGTAGCAGCCGAGCATCTCCAGGCATTCGCGCTGAGTGGCCAGCCCGGTGCCGCCGCCGTAGGTAGCCACGATCAACGCGGGGATCGTGACCGAGTAGTAGTAGTCGCCGTTCGGCAGCAACTCGGCGTAGACGAAGGCGGCCGAGGACTCGGCCACGTTCGCCACGTCCTGGCCGGTGGCGATGAACATAGCGGTGATGCCGTTGGCCGAGTGCGAGCCGTTGTTGTTCACGCCCGACATGAACCCGCCAAGGTTGGAGACCTGGCGGGCGCGAAACATCAGTTCGGCGTTCGAGCGCATGATCGTGCGAAAGGCCTCGTCCGGGATCGTGGCCTCGGCCACCACGCGCTTGCCGCGGGTGTTCAGCATGTTGACCTGCGAGCTCTTCTTGTCGGTGGCGAAGTTCGACTCGAGGAAGAAGTGCTTGATCTGGGGGTTCTGCTCGACGATCCACTTGCACGCGGCCGCCGTCGCCTTGCCGGTCAGGTTCTGGCCGGCGGCGTCTCCGGTGGTGTAGTTGAAGCGCGTGTAGAGCATTCGGCTTGCCGAGTAGCGCTCGATGTCTTGGAGCTTGCCCGAGCGGGTGGTCTCCTCTGCCCGCGCCCGGATCTCGTCGAAGTGCTCCTCCAGCCACGCATCGAACGCCCGTGCCTCGCGGGCGTTCTCGAACACGAACGACGGCGCGCGCTGCATTCGGTCGTCGACCACGGTGGTCGTCACCCCGCCGGCCTCGTACAGAAGCCGCATCCCGCGGTTGTAGCTCGCCACCAACGTCCCTTCGGCGGTGGCCATCGGCACATAGAACTCGCCTTGCGCGTGCTCCCCGTTCACCAGAAGCGGCCCCGCCAGCCCCAGCGGAACCTGGGCGACGCCGAGGAAGTGCTCGACGTTGCCGGTGGTCAGCTGCGGGTCGAACGAGTAGCTCGTGACGTGCTCGAGCTCGACGCCCGTACGCTCGCGAACGAACTCGGCGCGCCGCTCGATGGCTTCACGTGAGTAGTCGTCGTCCTTGTCGCGGGGGATCGGGACGCGGTGGTTCGTGCTGGCGGCGGGCATGCAACCTCTCCTGTGGTCGGTTGCTCGGGTGCGTACCCGGTGGTGCGCGCCCATCACGCATGGTTTGGAGGGAAACCTGCCTCAGCCCTCGTGCCCCGGACCTACGGGAAAAGCTGCCCCGGGAGGACCCAGGTCCATCTGGGTCCTCCCGGAGGGGCCAAGGAAGTGGGGGCGCAGTTCCTTGGCCGATTCGAGGCGATTATTCCCGGGGGCGCCGCTTCTAAACCAGAAAATTCTGGACGCCCGCACGTTGCGGGCTTGCGATCCCGCAAATTGCGAGCGGGAGCGGCGAGGCCCAGGAGCCGACCACGGCCTCAGCGGGAGCGGGAGGTGCTCCGCCGCGTGCCGGAGCCGGCCGAGCCACCGTTGCGCGAGCTGCCGCTGCGGCTGCGCGAAGAGCTGCCGCTGGACCGGCTGGAGCTCCCGCCGCCGCTTCCTCGGGTCGAGCCGCCGCCGCTGCGCGATGAGCCGCTGCTGCTGCCTCGGGACGAGCCGCTGCCGCTGCTACGGGACGAGCCGCTGCCGCTTCGTGATGAGCCGCCGCTGCTTCGAGAGGAGCTGCCGCTGCTTCGGGACGAGCTGCCGCTGCTTCGGGACGAGCTGCCGCTCCGGGACGAGCCGCCGCCGCTTCCTCGTGTCGAGCCGCTGCCGCTTCGGGCCGAGCCGCCGCCGCTTCGGGACGAGCCGCTGCCGCCCCGGGACGAACCGCTGCCGCTCCGGGACGAACCGCTGCCGCTCCGGGCCGACGTGGTCCGGCTTCGCGAGCGGCTGCTCGAGCTGCTCGAGCTCGACCGCGAGCGGCTCGTCGTGCTGCGCCGCGAACGGCCCGTGCTCCGCAGCTCCCGTGGGACCTCGGCGCGTACCAGCTCCTTCACCAGGCGCTCCAGCTCCGAGTCGAGGAACTTCGCCATGCGCTCCTCGTCGCGACGAATGCTCCGGGCGAGCTGGGCCGTCTCCTTGTCACCCACCTGTGTGGCGAACGTCTCGATCCGCTTGTACAAGGCGATCTCCACGTGCTCTTCGCGGAGCTCCTCCTGCGCGTTGCGCACGTGGGTCTCGGGCTGGGAGGTGACGAGCGCGCGTGCTGTGCCGACCTGTCCCTTCACTGCGGAGACGGCCTTGCCGGCGACCTCGCCCACGGCCCCGGGGACGCCGGGGATGCTCGTGACCGGAGCCACCGTCGAGCCAAGCTTCTTGATGCGCGAGGCGACGCGGCGCTTGTGGTCACGAGTCTCCGTCAGGTGCTTTCGCAGGCGCTTCTTGTACGGCATCTTCTCGGTGAGCGCGATATGGGCAGTCAGATCCGCCTCCAGCTCGGCCTCCTTGGCATGTGCCTCGTTCAGCCACTGGGTCAGCCTGGCATCGCGCACGTTCAGAGTCTCCTCAGCCAACGTGTTGCTCCTTCCCTTTGTTATTCGTGTGAGCCGCCGCCGTTGGCGGTCCGCAGCTGACGCTGGACCGCCTCCAGCACGGTTTGGCGGCTCCGGTTACCGCTCTCGTACAGCGATACGGCGGCAAGCTCGGCCGGCGTCGCGCTCCCGAGCCGCGCGATCACTTCCTTCGCACTCATGCGCGCATAGCCGTCCCACGGCTCGTTGACGACGAGTTGCGCGCCCGCGCCCTCCTCGACGCCTGGATCGGCGACCTCGCGCACGAGCTCAGGCTCCTCGGACACGTGCCCGGCGTCCGATGGCGGCGTCGGCTGCACGGCGACCTCGGGCGTGCGGTCGATGCGCGTGACGGCCTCCTCGGCTGACACAGGCTCTGGTTGCGGCGGCTCGGGCGGCCTGCCGGCCTCGCGCGGGTCCCGCGGTGGACGACGACGCGACGGTTGTGGCTGCTGCGCGGCGGGCGAGCGTTCTTGCTGACCGTCGCGCGTGAACACGCTCGCGACACGTAGCGCTCCCATCGTTGCGCGTCCGGCAACTTCCTCCGCGGCGCGGAACCACAACTGCGCGCCGCGCACGCCAACGCGCAGCGGAAATGTCATCAGTCGCCCGACCATCCCGCTGTTACTACCCGTCCGCGCGCAAAACAACCGGCAGTGCGGGTTGCGTGGGAGCTCGCGAGATAGGCGCGCGCCGCCGCCGTTGGGGGCTCGGCGGCGGCGCGGGACGCCCGGGGGCGGTGTGTTTCGATTGTGGGAGCGCCGCCGCCGCGTGGGGTCGGCGGCGGCGCTGGTCATCGCTGCAGTAGCTGCAGCGAGTTCGCGGCAGGTCCGCTGCCGGAATCGTTGACGAAGTACACGCCGCTCTCGTACGGCGCGAGTGCCAGTCCGAACAGATCGCCGGCCCCGTTCTGCACCAGAGTCTTGACCGCGACCTGATCGCCTCCCGGTGCGGTTTCGACGATGTTCCCGTCTCCGCCGTTGACCGACAGGACGTCGCCGTTCGGGGC
The DNA here is from genome assembly GCA_963818675.1 of uncultured Solirubrobacterales bacterium. Taxonomy (GTDB): domain Bacteria; phylum Actinomycetota; class Thermoleophilia; order Solirubrobacterales; family Solirubrobacteraceae; genus Palsa-465. Next base: position 1,240,023 of record CAWFTE010000002.1, on the reverse strand, counting down.
GATCGTGAGGCCGAGCGGATCGTTGAGCGCCGCGCCTTGCGAGACGGTGTCGCCGCCGCCATGGAGCACTCTGGCGCGGAACAGTGCGTTCGGGATCGCCGCGATGCGATTCCCGTTTGAGTCCGAGACGTAAAGGACACCATCTCGACCGAGCCCGACGCCGGTCGGGCCGACGACCAATGCATTCGGATCGGTGTGCTCAGCGAAGCCGTCGGCAATACGCTGGTTGGAGGTGACAACAGGGACGTGGCCGGGCTCGAGGTGCAGCGTGATGCGCACCACGGTCCCGTCGTTCACCACGGCGTTGTCGGCGGCGCCCTTCGCGGTGATGCCGTTCAGCACGTTGGTCACGAACAGCGTGGCCGAGTCTCCGTACCCGACCGCGGTCAGGTCCCAGGGCCCGTCGATGTTCGCCTTGGGTCCGGCGATCGTCTCGACCACCTGGCCGTTGGCGTTCAGGATGTTGAGCGCGCCGGGCTCGACCTGAGCCGGGTCGCCGTTCGGGGCCGGGAGGTTGCCGACCACGACGAAGCCGTCGGGCAAGACGGCGAGCGCGGTGGTGAGACCGACCGCCTGATCGCCGTGCGGGGCCGGCACGGTGGCGAACACGCTCTGCTGGCCGCGCGGAGAGATCTCGACGATGGTCGACCCGGTCCCCTGCTGGTTCTGGCCGTTGTTGAAGTTGCTGACCAGGACGTCGCCGCGGACAAGCTTGCCGATCGTGTGGTGGATGACGGCGACGCCGTAGGGGTTCTGATCCCCGTTGGCGGGCACAGCGGAGGCGACGGTGGCGATGTCGTTCACGTCGAAGCGGTCGAGGAACGGCCGGGCCGATGCGGCAGCCGGAGCGGCGGCGGCCGCGGCGGCGATTGCGCCTACGACGAGGGCACGACATATGGATGCCTTGTGCATCTAGAGTCACTCCTTTCGGTTGCTGATTGCAGGACGCCGCCTGTTCACCGAACCTTCCCGACGCAGGCGTCGCGATTTGTCAAGACGCGATTGGACGGCCCGACCTTCCCGGTGAGCTGTGATCGCATGAGCTGAAGGCGCGGAGGAGTCGATGGTGGAACTGGATCCGAAGGCAATCTTGGGCGGGGCCTTTAACGCGGCCAAGCTGGTCAGCGACCCCCGGCAGGCGATCAAGCTCCTCGAGCGCGCCGGCGATGAGGCGTACTTCGCGTTGCTGTGCGTGCGCAGCGGCCTGGTCGGTGCGGAGATGCCACACCGCGTCGCGCAACTACTTCTCGGGTTCGAGCGCTACGGGATGCTCGGCGGCGCGATCACGGCCGGCGCGATCCGCCACGGCGACCAGATCGCGATCGTCGACGAGCGCGGGGAGCTCACCTACAAGGAGCTTGACCGCCGGTCCAACGCGCTGGCCAATGCGTGGCGGGAGCGCGGACTCGAGGCGGGCGAGGGCGTGGCGATCCTGGTCCGCAACCACCGGGGGTTCCTGGATGCGCTGTTCGCCGGCGCCAAGTGCGGAGCGCGGATCATTCTCTTGAACACGTCGTTCGCTGGACCGCAGATCCGCGAGGTTGCCGAGCGCGAGGGCACTCACCTGCTCGTCCACGACGACGAGTACTCCGAGACGCTCGAGGGCATCGATGACCCGCCTCGCGGACGCTTCCGTGCCTGGGTCGACGATGAGAGCGCCGAGGACACGCTCGACGCGCTGGTCGAGGGCGCCGATGACAGTGCGCCTCCGGGAGCGGGAGAGGAGGCGAAGATCACGATCCTCACCAGCGGGACGACGGGCACGCCGAAGGGTGCGTCCCGCAGCCAGCCCAAGTCGCTCGGGCTGATCGGCGGGTTGCTGAGCAAGGTCCCGTTCCGGTCCCGGCAGACGACCGAGATATGCGTGCCGATGTTCCACGCGCTCGGGTTCATGCAGGCGATGGTGGCGATCGGCATGGGCTCGACGTTGGTGGTGCGCCGGCGGTTCGATCCGGAGACAACGCTCGAGAGCCTCGAGGAGCACCACGCGGATGCGATGGTCGTGGTGCCCGTGATGCTGCGGCGGATCCTCGACGTGGGCGAGGACAAGATCAAGGATCGCGACCTTTCCTCGCTCAAGATCATCTTCGTCAGCGGCTCAGCGCTGGGCGCCGAGCTGGCTGAGCGAACGTTGGAGGCGTTCGGGCCGGTGGTTTACAACCTGTACGGCTCGACCGAGATCGCCTACGCGACGATCGCCACACCCGAGGACCTGAAGTCCGACTCGTCCACCGCCGGCAAGGTGGTGCGCGGATCCGTGGTCAAGATCTATGACGACGAAGGCAAGAAGGAGCTGCCCGCCGGCGAGAGCGGGCGGATCTTCGTCGGAAACGTGTCGCAGTTCGAGGGCTATACCGGCGGCGGCAGCAAGGACGAGATCGACGGTCTGATGGCCTCCGGCGACGTCGGGCACTTCGACGAGAACGGGCGCCTGTTCATCGACGGACGCGACGACGAGATGATCGTCTCGGGCGGTGAGAACGTGTTCCCGGCCGAGGTCGAGGATTTGCTCGCACGCCACAAGTCGATCCAGGAGGCGGCGGCGGTCGGCGTCGATGATGAGAAGTTCGGCCAGCGCCTGAAGGCGTTCGTGGTCCTGGAGAGCAGCGCTGAGCTGAGCGAGGACGAGATCAAGACGTACGTGAAGGAGAACCTCGCCAACTACAAGGTCCCGCGCGAGATCGAGTTCCTCGACGAGCTTCCGCGCAACCAGACCGGCAAGGTGCTCAAGAAGCAGTTGCTCGAGGAGGCCGACGAGGCCGAGGACTCGAGCGGCTCTTCGGAGGACACCAAGGCGTCGAAGGCCTCGGGCGAAGACGGCCAGCAGAACGGCAAGCAGGCCAAGAAGGAGCGCAAGCGCGAGACCGAGTCCGCGAAGTGACCGGGCCGGATTCGGCTCGGTCCTTCCGCTCTGAGTTCCCCGTCTTCGAACGGGCCTCATACCTCAACGCCGGTACCGAGGGACCCATCCCGCGCGCGGCCGTCGAGGCGGTGCATCGCCGCGTCGACCTGGAGGCGGCCCAGGGGCGTTCCGGGCGTGCGTATATCGAGGAGGTGCTGGGCCTGGCCGATCGCGTGCGCGCCGGCTACGCCGCCGTTCTCGGCTGCTCGCCGGCGGAGGTGGCATTGACTGGCTCGACCACCGACGGGGTGAACACCGTCATCGCCGCGCTCGACCTGCGCCCCGGAGATGAGGTGCTGACCTCGGACGAGGAGCATCCCGGGCTGCTCGCGCCGCTCGGACGGGCGGTGCGGCGCCACGAGGTGACCGTACGGATGGTGCCGTTCGGCGAGATCGCGGGAGAGGTGACCGCGGCGACGCGACTGGTGGCCTGCTCGCACGTCTCCTGGGTGAGCGGGCGGGTGGTCGATGTCGAGGGGCTGGCGGCGACCCCGGCGCCGGTGCTGCTAGACGCGGCGCAGGCGATCGGCGCAGTGCCGGTCGACATGTACGCGCTGGGGTGCGACTACTACGCCGCGTCGGGACAGAAGTGGCTGTGTGGACCGGAGGGCAGCGGGTGCCTGTTCGTGCGCGGCGAGCGGCTCGAGGAGCTGCTGATCCCGTGGCCCGGATATTCCTCGGTGCTCGATCCAGCGCGCGCGCTCGAGTTCGAGCCGGCGGAGGGGACCGCGCGGTTCGATCATGGCTTCCCGGTCGCGCTCAGAAGCAGCTGGGCGCTGGCCTCGCTGGGGGTGTTCGAAGCCGCCGGGTGGGAGTGGGTGCATTCGCGCGCCGCCGAGCTCGCGGCGTGGCTGGCCTCGACGCTGGCCGAGCGGGGAGTCGAGGTGCTGCCGCGGGGGCGCTCCACGCTCGTCTCGTGGCGGGTCCGCGACGGCGTGGACATGCAGACCGAGGTGGAGCGACTCGCGGCCGAGGGGATGGTTGTGCGGAGCATCCCGATGGCCGGCGTGGTGCGGGCGTCGGTCGGAGCCTGGTCCTCGGAGGAGGAGCTCGAGCGGCTGGTCGGGCTGGTGGCGCCGGCTTAGCCGAGTACGCGCTCGGGGTGCGTGTAGACGTTGATCCGCTCGCGCCGGGCGAAGCCGGCCAGGGTGATCCCGCGCTCGTCGGCGAGCTCGATCGCCAGCGAGCTGGGGGCGCCGACGCCAACCAGGATCGGCGCGCCCGCCACCGCCGCCTTCTGCACGAGCTCGAATGACAGGCGGCCGCTGACGCACAGAATCCGATTGCTCAGCGGGACATCACCGTCGAGCAGTGCCCGGCCGATCACCTTGTCCATCGCGTTGTGGCGGCCCACGTCCTCGCGCGTATGCAGGAGATGCCCGCGTTGATCGAACAGGCCGGTGGCGTGTAGCCCCCCGGTGCGCTCGAAGCCGGGCTGCTCCAGGCGGTCAGGAAGCGAGGCCAGGAGCGCGCGCGGGAGGCGGGCACCCGGCGGGATCGGGGCGCTGTGGACGGCGACCTCCTCGAGCGCGCCCTTGCCGCATACGCCGCACGAGGAGGACGTGTAGAAGCGGCGCTGGCTCGGCTCTCGGGTCAGCGGACCGCGTACATCGACGGTGTTGGCCGCGAAGTCTTCCGTGAGGCCGGCGGCGCGAGGGCCGTCGATCAGGCCCTCGCCGTACAGAAAGCCGAGCGCGAGCTCCTCGTCGTGTCCCGGCGTCCGCATGGTGATCGCGAGCGGCTCGCCGTCGACCCGGATCTCGAGCGGCTCCTCGACTGCCACGTCGTCGTAGCCGCCATCGTGCTCGACCCTCGTGTGCACGTTCTTGGGCGCGCCTATCGGGGCTTGTCGCGTTCGGCGATCGCCTGGTCCATGGCTGCGGATGGGTTCGGCACGGGGCTGCCGTGACCGACGACCAGGAGCTGTGGGTCGAGCGCGCGCAGTGCTCGCGCCGACTCGAGGTCCTTGACCTTGTCCCACGTTCCGATCGCCGGGAGAGGGAAGCGCAGGTGGAAGTGGTCTGTCACGGTCAGGCCTCCGATCGACGTGAAGACATCGCCGCCGATCACCGTGCGGTCGCGGGTGTCGAGGAAGGCGATGTGCCCGGGTGTGTGACCCGGGCTTGCAATCACCTCGAGGCTGCCCACGCGGTCCCCCGCCTTCAGCTGGACCTCGGGCACGGTCTGGAGCTTCGGCCACATGCCCGGCGGCTTCTTGTCGGCGAACGCTTCGCCCGCGTGGATCCGGGCATCGACCTCCGGCATCAAGACCTGCGTCGTGCCGCCGAGCTCGCGCTTGAGCGCGTCGAGCGAGCCGACGTGGTCGCCGTGTCCGTGCGTCAGAGCGATCCGGCGGATGTCGCCACCGAGCTCTTCGGCGGCGCGGATGATGTCACCCGCGGAGCCGGCGATCAGCGTGTCGACGAGCGTGAAGCCATCGTCCTCGTGGACCAGGTAGGCGTTGACGAGGCGCAGCCTCGTCAGGCGGATGAGGGTCGGGGATACGGTGGTGGTCTGCATGGGTGCGGGGAGCCTCCGGGACGCGTGCGTGATCGATTTTGCTCGGTATTCGAGCAAAACAGCTGGCCGGCTACGAGCGTCCGCTGCCGAGGTGCCCCCGCGAGCCGCTGAACGACGACGGGGACCACTATGGGTCCCCGTCGCGGATCCGAGAACGCGCCCACGGCCGGGTTGGGCGCGCCCGTTCGGAATCGATTGCGCTGGGTCAAACAGCAGGAGCCGGCGAAAGTTGCGCTCGGCGCCGCGGAATCTCTTGCCATACTTGAACTCCCCGGTCCCGGGGGCGTAGCTCAGTTGGTTAGAGCGCCGGCCTGTCACGCCGGAGGTCGCGGGTTCGAGTCCCGTCGCTCCCGCTGTAGAAGTGCCTGCAACTGAGGCGGTTCTTGTGCCAAACCCGCCTCGCGGACGGACGGGCGTACCCTTGAGTCGTGTTCTTCGCGGTTCGCCTTGAGCGCGGCGGTGCTTGGGATTGGTCGCGTGATCTGCGAGAACAGGACGGTTGGGATCAGCACGCGCGCTTCATGGACTCGCTGGTCGAGGACGAATTCGTCGTCCTTGGCGGACCGCTCGCTAACGAGCGCGAGATCCTGCACGCGATCTCTGCTGCCTCGGAGGAGGCAGTACGAGAGCGGCTGGCGCAAGACCCCTGGCACCAGAACGGCATGCTCACGACCAAGTCGATCGAGGGTTGGACCATCCTTCTTGATGGGCGGGAGGCATAGGCCCGTCTCGCCGCGACTGCGGCGCGCGGCGCGCCGATCCGAGAGCTGCGGCGAAGCGGTAGAACATGCATGCTCCGGTCATCGCGTCGTGGCCGACGCACAAGCTAGCTCGGGCCCGGCGAGAACATCAATGCGAGCGTGAGAGCGGTGAGCGCCGCGTCGCGCCTCAAGTGGCACGTCCGGCGGTATCGCTCCTTTCGTTATGTGGAACCGTGTCAGGATGAGCCCGGGTGTTCGAGATCATCACGAAGTGACGCCATGGCAGCTTCGGCACGCAAACCGCGTCTACGCCGTGGGCAGGCGCGCTTTCGGGGTGCGACGCTCTATGAAGCGCCTTGAGGAACGGGGGTGTCTGGAGCCCGGCTGGAGCATCGACGATCACGACCGCCACTACCAACTCACGGAACTCGGGAACCGTCTGGCGAGGGAAGTAGCGACCGCAGCGAAGGTCGCCCCCTACAAGGGGCGGCTCTGGAACACGTCGGTGCTCCTGAGGGTGCTGCTCAACCTTCGATTCCCCGCGAGTCTTTCCGAGGAACCAAACTATTTGCTAATGCTGGCTGCGGCGATGGTAACTGAGGGGGCGTTCGAAGAAGCCGCCCTGGTCGCAGCACGAGCGGCGGACCTTCGACGCAATGATCCCTCGGTCATGTTCCAGGCAGCCGACAGGATCCGCTGGTTCTCCGTTCCCGCGGCACGGGACTACATCGAGCACACTAAGCGTCTACTTGCTGAACAGCATCCCGACGGAGGGTTCGTATTTCAGGCCGATCTTGTCGCGCTGGAGGGACAGGTTGCATTTGATGAGGGCGATCGCGAACTCGGTGTGAGGCTTCTCGAAAAAGGCCACACGCTGGAGCCACAGAACCTGTTCATCGCGCGCGATCTGGCGGAGGTCTATCTCGAGGTCGGGCGACGGGCCGAAGCGACCAACCTCGTCCAGGCCGGCTTAGCGGCTGACCCTGGCAATGCCGGCCTGCAACGCCTGCTGCAGCGCTGGCAGCTGACTTAGAACGAATGCGCCGCGCTTGCTACGTGACTAATCGAGCCGCGGCCATTTGACGAGCGAGAGCCCTGAGGGCCAAGCGCTGCTTTGGGAACCAATGGCACCCACGTCTGGGTCACGAACGCCGGCGACGGTACGGTCAGTGAGATCCAGATAAGCCTGGCGGCACCCTGATCCAGGCATCGCCGACGGCCAGTGCGGTTGTCGCCACCTACCTTCCCGCCGGTAGTTCGCCGACGTCGGCATGTCCCGGCATGCGCCTCGAACCCCCAGGCGGCTCCCGGCCAGCTCTGCCTGTACGCGCACTCGGATGCGAACACGGGCAGCACCGTGGTCGCCGACCCGACGACGAACAGTGCTGGCAACGCGAGCCAGTTCGGCTTCTTCCTCCAGATCTCGTCGGCAGCCTCGGGGCTCAGCTACACGAACGGGACGTGGGCGGTGACGGCGCCGTAGCGCCCCGCCTCGTCCGGTGTCGGCACCAACATGCGCGCGGTCTCGGACCCCGGGACCGCGCGCTGATCGGGTGTGGTGCGCAGCAGGGCCAAGCGCCACAATGCCCCCATGCGCGTTGAACGTACTCGCGAGAACGTGTTCACACTAACCGCCACCAGCCAAGAGCTCTCGGCGCTGGTGGCCGGCGCGCGGTTGGCGCTCGAGGCGATGCGAGCCGCTCCGGAGCCGCCGCCCGCCGAGGCCGTCGAGATCCTCGAGCGGGTGCTGGGGGACTTCGACCGGGCGCGAGAGCGGCTGACCGAAGGGCCGGCGGCCGCCGGCTGACCCGGCCGCTGGGGGGCCGGGCCAGCCGCCACCGTGTGCCCTCAGGCCGGCGCCCCCGCGGCCGACTGCTCACGGATGTAGGCCGCAGCCTGGTCGAACTCGCTCGTGAACTGGTCGTAGTCGAACTGGAGGGTGTTCAGGTACGTGCTCCAGCCCATGGTGTTCTTGGCGATCAGTGCCGTCTCGTTGATCTCGTCATCGGTCGCGCCGAACAGCCGCGCGGCCTCGGTGTGGAAGTAGGCGCAGTACCGGCAGCGCGTCGCGCCGGACACGGCCAGACCGATCATCTCCTTGTACTTGTTGGGGATGGCGGTCTCGGAGAGCACGAGCGACTTGAAGCTCGCCCACTCGGTGGGCAGCAGGTAGTCCGGAACGCGCTGGAACATCTCGAGGTTGACCCCGAGGGTCTGCTCGATGTCGCGATCCGCCTCGTGGCGATCCTCGACGACTGACATGGTTGACCTCCTGGTCTGTGGACTTGTCGAGGGCGACGATCTCAGTCGGCCGTGCCGGTGGCGCGAACCCCGCGCGAATCCCGCGTGAAAGCGCGGACGTCGCCGAGCGCGAGGGTTCACCGCTAGCGGACCTAGATGCCCGTCGCCGCAAGTCGCGCTGATCGGCCGCTCCTACTCTTAGGCTGGGCCCAGCGCTCCAGGTCGGGGCGTTGGTCACTTAAGGAGCCCGGAGTGGAGTATTTCTTCTACGGTCGCGATCGGCCCGGCGCGGGCGAAATTCGGCGCCAGGAGATGGAGCGCCACTGGTCGTTCATGGACGGCTACGCCGATCACATGATCGCCAGGGGCCCGACCCTCTCCGCGCCCGCTGGCGAAATGACCGGCAGCATGCATCTCGTTCATTTGCCCGACCCGCAGGCCGCGCACGTGTTCGCCTTCGAGGAGCCATTCTTCAAAGCCGGCGTGTTCTCCGAGGTGCTGGTGCGTCCGTGGCGTAACGAGCTCGGGCGTACGATGTGGGAGTTCAGCGGATCAGGCGGGCAGCGGTTCCTGGTTATTGGCCACGGCCGACTCGGGTGTAACGGCGCCACTGCAGAGCAGTTGGACTACCTGCAAAGCAACGCGGCGCAGAGCCTGATTGCCCACGGAGCCACCTTCTCCGACCAGCTCGACTGGACGGGCAGCGTGACGCTACTCGAACTTCCGGATCTGTCGGGTGTCGAGCAGCTCATCAATGGATCACCGGCTGCCAGGACTGGTCTCTACGATCAGGTCGAGTTTCACCACTGGCGTTTCGGCGGCCGCGGCCAGCCCCAGAGCAGCCCCGCGATTCCGTACCCGCGCTGACCGCAATACAGCTACTGGCGGGCGCAGAGGGCCGGGGCGGCGTCAGGCTGGGTTGGCGATGAGGCTGTCGAGGAAGCTGAGGAGCGTACGTCCGCGCGGGATCAGTTCGTTGCGGTCGAGTCCGATCCAGTCGCCCTCGACGATCTCGTTGTCGTGGGCGGCGTCGAATCCGTAGATCGCGTTGGCGCCGTTGCCGGCGAACAGGAACACGTCCTCGTAGCGCTGCTCTTCTCGTTGTGCCTCGTCGATGATTTGGGAGGCAGGCCACAGCTGTAGCCATGTTGTGCCGAGGTCACCCTCGCCACCGTCGGATTCGTTCATGAACTCGAGGTAGTCGGGTGGGAGCGTGACTCCGCGGGCAGCAGCGAGCGCTGTGAGACGTTGGAGGTTCGCGGCCGGAGGTCGCCGGAGGATGTTCTCGAGGAGCAGCTCCAACCTTGGATCCATCGAATCGAAGCCTCGCAGAAACCCTTCATCGCCCGAACAGGTGCGCAAGGTGCTCGATGGCGCGGTCACGCGGTCCGCCATGCGGGCGGCCCCGCGACGTTGCGCTACCCGTCCGAAAACGGCTGTGGCGGAATGGCTGGGTAACGCTCGGCCATCTGGAGCTCGTAGGCCGCGCCACCCGTTAGCTCGAGCGTGACCGGTGGGACACCGGCGCGGCGCACCTCGAGGCGCATGTCTGCGATCGAGCAGTTGACTGTCTGCCGTTCACCGCCATCGGGCTGAGCGTAGATCCAACTGACGAAGCGATCGCGGCCGGCCCCCACGACGCTGTCAACTTCCACGTCATCGCCGGTGACGTGGAAGCGGCATCGCTCCGGGGACTCGTCGACGGTCAGGGACCGCGCCCGAAGCAGGCCGCCCAGCCGGTGACGCACCCCGTCCATCGACAGAGCGCCGTTCGCGATCCAGGGAGAAGTGAGCGGGCCGATCCTGACGCGCGCGAGCGCGAGGTCAAGCCAATCTCGTTCGTGCCCGTCGAAATTCGCCCCGTGGATCCAGATCGTCCGCTCCGCGTGCTCGCTGCCCCAGTTGTGGCCGATCGTCCCGGGCCACGCATCGACGGCGATCTCGCGCGCCCCTGCCCGCAGGCGACCGCGGACAGTCACGGCAGGGTATGGCGTGAGCGTCTTGGTGCGCGGGAGAGAGCGGGAGTACATCCAGCCCGCCGGGAGGTGCCAGAGCGGAGGCTCCGCGCCCTCGAACTCGAGCTCCCAGTCGGCGTCAAGCTGCGCGCTTGCCGCGGCACCGACCACGCGCCCGGGCTGAAAGCGCGCACCGCCCATCTGAATGTAATAACCGGCGCCCGAACCCGGATCCGCAACCTCGACCTTCGAGGCGACTACGCCTGTGGCCGCGTCGAACAGCGTGAACCAGAGAAACCCCTTGGCCGGCGAGCCCGGCCGCTTGTGCACGGTGTAGCGGATCCAAACGCCCAGACCCCCGGCAGGGTGGCACGCCTTCAAATAGAGGCTCTCGTAATGGCCGGCCGCAGCCGGGACGTCGGGAAACCTCGGCGGCGCGACCAGCCCCCTCGAACCGTTCCCTCGTGGACCTCGCGTGCGCGTATCGGGATCGAGCGAGTCCATCTCGGGGCGCTAACGGTGCCGGACGGGGACGATCGCCAGGCCGATCGGGTTGGTGCCGATGCGCACGGGGATCTTGACCGGCGAGGAGCGCTCCTCCGTCAGGCGCCCGTCCGCGCCGATCCGCAGGGCGTGCAACTGGTTGCCACGGCCCGGAGGGATCTGCCGAACGGCGCGCATGTCGAGCAGGAAGATCACGCGTCCGGTTGGATCGATCTGGAAGTTCCACGGATTCCCGGGGGCGTTCAGCACGACCGACTGGATCTCGCGCGGGTTGGTCGGGTCGTGGGCGATGTCGAAGACGGTCAGGTTGTCGCTGCCCGCGTTGCCTGAGTACATTCGCGTGCCTCCGGCGTTGACGTGGGTCCAGCACGGGAGGAACGAGTGGGGGTTCGGGAGCGCCCGGACGAAGGTCAGCCGAGCCTGATCGTCCCAGCGGTAGACGATCGTCTCCGACAGGTTCGCCAGCTGCGCGTAGAGGATTTTCAGGCGCGGGTGCGAGGCCAATCCGGCCGGCCAGACGTTCGGCACACGCTGGCCGCCGGGGAAGGCCGCCCTGGGCAGGCGCAGCGGCGATCCTCGGCCCTGCGTCAGCCGGCCGTCGGAGCCGATGCGAAACGCCCTGAACACCCCCGTCTCCTCGCTCGAGATGAGCACTTTGCCATCGGGTGTGACGTAGGCCTGCAAGGGCGAGGACCCGGGCGGGACTGCGATTGAGGAGATCGGCGAGCTCAGGGACCCGTTCGGGCGCACGTGAAAGCTCGTGTAGTTGGGCCGGACGCGGCTCAGGTCGCGCACGCCGTCCTCCGCCTTGTTGGCCACGATCAGCGTAGGGCCGGAGAGGCCCAGGCTCGACGGCGCCGCTCCGTTGGAGAGGAACGGCGACCCGGCGACGGGCACAAGGCCACCGTCGGCGTGAATGTGAAAGACGGCGATCGTGTCCGAGCTCGAGTTGACCGCGAACAGCAGCGTCCGCTGCCGATTGGTGATGAGCTCCTGGTCGGCATCGAGCACGCCGGAGTTGCTCAGATCGTGCGAGCCGCTTCCCCGAGTGGGATAGCGCCGGACGCCGAGCCCGCTGAGCACGCCGTTGCGGTAATGGAACGCGAGGATCTCGTTCGAATCCGGCGCCGCCGAGTTCGACTCGATGTAAACGGTTCCGCTGGCCGAAGGAGCCTTCGTCGCGCTGCCGTGCTCAGCGCCTGACACCGGCGCGGCCAAAGTCGCTCCGGCAACCACCAGCGCTGCAACCGAGCCGGTCGCCAAGATGCCAGCGCACTCACGGCGGAACGCAGACAGCCGCGACGGGCCGGGCATGGCGCAAGCCTACAGTCGAGCAACGGCCGCGGCTCGGGCGCGACACCGTCGCGGGAGGCCGGGTGCTGTTCGTCCCTGCGGGGGTCGTGCTGCTCGCGTTCGCGTGGGCGGTCGGGCGTGAACATCGCCTCCGCGCGGCGGTGTGGATGGGACTGGTGGCACTGGCCCTGATCGGGGTCGGCGCGCGTGAGGCGCTCGCCGGACCGTGGACTGTCCTGGCAATTCCCGCGTGCGCCGCTGGAGCACTGGCCGGCGGCCGTGCCTGCGTGCGTGGCAGCCGGGACCCGTGGACGGCCTGGTTTGCTCGTTCGCTGCAGAATCGCAGCCGCCCGGCCAGGCATCCCGTGCGCTGGGCCCGCGTCTATCTGGGCGGGCTGGCCGTGCTCTGCCTCGTCGGCGTGTTCATGGCCGCATCCGCAGCCTGATCAGCGCCGGCCAGTGAGTGGCGCGTAGGCTTGCGCCAGCGAGTCGTCGAACGCCGTGGCCGCGGCTTGGGCGGCCGTCACCGAGACCAACTCATGAGGAGCGATATGGCCGACCACGTCTACTCAATCAGCGAGATCGCTGGGTCCTCGTCGGAGTCGATCGAGGGCGCGATCGACACCGCGCTCTCTCGCGCGCGCAAGACACTTCGGAACCTCGATTGGTTCGAGGTGCAGGAGATGCGCGGCTATCTCACCTCCGAGGGAACCGTCGCCCACTACCAGGTCGTGTTGAAGCTCGGCTTCCGGATGGAGTAGCGGCCCCCGGCGCGGAGCGCGCCCGGCGCCATTCCCGGAGGATCCGCTCGACGTCGAACGGCACGAGGTTGAGCTCGGGGCCGCGGATGCCCATACGGATCGCGTCGCGGATCTTGTCGTTGATCGCGCCGATCCGCTCGCGCACCTCGGCTTCGCTCTCGGCCCGGGTCGCTCCCTCGACTGCGTCGTGGGCCTCCTTGCGCAGAGCCAGCGAAGGCGGTAGGTAGGACAGGTTCTCGCTGCGGAGCTTGCTGCTTGACCCACCACATCTCGTCGTAGGGCCTACCGAGGCCGGGCAGCGGCTCGCCCGACCCGGGCAGGTCGTTGAACTCCCCGCGTTCAGTGGCCTGGCGAATCTGGCGTTCGATCCAGCTCTCGAAGCGGACTCCGGATGGCTTGCGCTGCGTCATCGCATTTCATTGTGACGGCCGCGGGCGACACCGAAAGCCACTCCCGCAGGCGGTCGTACACCATGGGGTGATTGAGAAGCGCGAGGTGATTGGCCGGGCCGAGATGCATCCCGTACTCGGCCTCGAACGGAATCCGGCGGGAGCGGCTTCGGCCCGACGCGCTCGGCTGGAGCACGAGCAGGTCACCGATCAGGCGGCTGAGCGGATGGGTCTCGGCCTTCATGATCGTGGCCGCCACGAAGCAGTGGGTGGCACCCTCGAGCAGCGGCACCTCCTGGCACGCCTTGGCCCGCAGCACGTCGGGATCGTGGTCCTTCCAATCCTCGTCGACAAGCGATCCGTGGCGCAGATCGCGGATGCCGCCGCTGCGCCGGCGCAGCAGGCCGGCCAGCGGTCGCATCTCGGGGATCCGGTACAGGCCCGCGGCCGCGTAATGCACGGCTTGCGCGAGCGGCGCCCCCATGTGGGGGCTGCCGAGCGAGATCACGTGCCTGACCCGGCGAACCCAGCTATGCCCCTCCTCGCTGCCCCGATAGCAGGCGCTGCGCGAGACCAGGCCGCCCATCGAATGCCCGATCAGCGCCACCTCCTCGACCTCTACAGGCCACGCGGCGACGAGCTGCTCGAGCAGATCGGCCAGCGAGCACCCGTTCTCGGAGATGTGGCGACCGGTGTTGTAGCGGAGGTAGACGGGCGTCAGGTTCAGATCGCGAGCCAGGCGCAGGGCGTACGTGCCGCCGTTCTCGGCCGCCCACCAGTCCCACGGAAACTCGGTGCCCATCAGCCCGTGGACGAACACGACGATCCGGCGTGTGGCGCCGGGAAACGCGCGGGTCAGCGCCGCGCTATCGCACGCCACGACACGGCCGCCGACGCGCACCGACATCGGCTCTTGGAGGAGGCTGCTCTTGCGCTCGAGCTCATCGCCGATCAGCCCATCGATGGCGCCGATCACCCCGCCCCCCAGCACGGTGGGCGAAAGCGAGCGCTCCGGCCGGGATCCGGACTTGGCCAGCGCCTGGCTGGCTGCGCGGCCCACCGAAGTGGTGCAGGCCCCGACGCCGTTGTACACCGCCCCGGAGATCGCGTCGTGCATCAAGCGGGGAATCCCGCGGCCGACGCGATTGAAAACCCGCGTGGCGATCGCGCCGTGGAAGTCGCCGATACCCGACACGCCGCGCGCCACCTCCTCGAACGTGAGTCGGGTCAGCGCACAGACTTCGTCGCCCTCGCTGCAGCCCTCGACCTGCGACGATTCGTCGCGGAGCTCGATCCCTGCGTCGGTGCTCATGTGCCTCCTGTTGAACGGAGCGGATGGCTGGTGTAACACGTCGGGGGAAGTGTTACACGGGCTTCGGCGGCGATGTCGCACTTGGCGCCGCCACGCCCGGTTTGACCGGGAGGCCGGCAGCCTCTACCTTATGTGCGGGGCTAAACCACGGACGGTGAGAAGATGAGTGAACTTATGGGTCGCCGTGCCGGGGTCGGCGCGGCCACGGTTGAACGTCGCACTCGGCGTGGGCCTGCGCGCCCGAGTGCTGCAGCGGAGCCTCGAGCGCCGAGGTTTCGCGGCGCTTCGGGTGGAGGTGGGGCGTACCTTCAGGGCAAGCTTCGGTTCGTGACCGGAGGGGCATTGATCATCGCGCTCGCGGCGGTCGTGATCGCCTTCGAGGGATTCGCGCAGGCGTCGCGCTCCCAATCGCGCGTCGCCGCGCTGCAAGCGCAGCTGAGCACCCTGCAGAGCCGGCTCAGCGCCGATGAGTCCGGCGTGGCCAGCGAGCGTCTGCACGTACGCAGCGTCGCCGCGAGAGCGATCGGGGTCCAGCGCTCGCTCGATCACGTGGACTGGGAGCTCGCGAGCGTCCCCACCGAAGCCGAGGTGGCTCGGGTCCGCGGACAGCTCGCGGCGTATGCCGCCTGCATGCCGCAGCTGCGGCGCGAGCTCGATGGGCTCGGCATCAACTGGCGGATCGATCCGTCTAAGCCGTCAGCCGACTACTTCAAGCTGGTCACGGTGGCGCCGCTCTCGTCGTCGTGCTCGGCCGCGTTGGCCGGCCGGTAGCTGACTGGAGAAATCATGAGCCTTGAACTACTCGATGCTCACCCAACGGCCGGGGGCATCACGCTCACTTTCGCGACCCAGCTGGGGGTGCAAACGCTGACCGGCAGCTGCGAGGAGGTGGCTCGCCTGGCGCGCGCGATGCAGCAGGTCAGCGCGCTCGCGTCAGCGAGCGATTCGGCGAGCGTGTGGCTCGAGGACGTGGTGGTCGGGGACGCGGTGGTGAAGCTCGGGCTGAAACCCGGTGGCCAGGCCAGGTTGCGAATAGACCGCGGAGAGGGCCCGTAAGGTCCCTGAGCGCCGGGCGGGGAGCTCAGCCCCCTGTCCGGTTGAGCCCGGCACGATGGGGTGAACTTCAGCGATTTCACGGCCGGACAGGACTGGCCGGGAACCAGCCCGTCGATCCACGCCACCAGGGCAGAGCCGGTCCTGCCTTGGACCAGGTGCACCAGCGGGATCGGATGTCCGGGCTTGAGTCCCCCCAGATAGCCCCGCCTGGTTCGCCGGGCGCTCACCACCGGGTGTCCCTGGGCCGAGAGCCCGTCGACGCCCGGATAGCCCTTTAGCGTGCAAGCGCCGCCGCGGTCCTGGAACCGCAGGATGACGCCATGGTGCGAGAGGCCCCGGGACGCGCCTACGATCGTGACCCGAAGCCGGCGTCCCAGCGCGGATAGTCTCTCATCCTCGCCGGGAGGCCAGCCGAGTGCACGGGTTCGTGCAGAACTGGTGAGTGAGGATGTCATCGGGTGAGTGAGATGCCAAACGTAGACGGGGTCACGCACCGGTGGGTGCAGGCTCGCGGCGTCCGATTTCACGTCGCCGAAGCCGGGTCCGGCACGGATCCCGTCCTCCTGCTCCACGGATGGCCGCAACATTGGTACGAGTGGCGCCATCTCATGCCGGCGCTTGCCGACCGCCACCGGGTGCTAGCGCTCGACCTGCGCGGCTTCGGGTGGTCGGACGCGCCGCGCGATGGCTACCTGAAAGAGGAGATGGCCTCCGACGTGCTCGCGGTGCTCGACGCGCTCGACCTCGACCGCGTGAAGCTCGTCGGCCACGATTGGGGCGGGTGGATCGGCTTTCTATTGTGTCTGCGCTCGCCGGAACGGTTCGATCGCTTTCTGGCCTTGAACATTCTGCATCCGTGGCAGAAGCTTTCGCAGTTCTTGCCGCAGGCGTGGCGCTTCTGGTATCAGGGGGTGGTGATGACGCCCGGGCTTGGCTATCTCGGCCACCGCACCGAGCGGTTCACCCGCCTGATCCTGCGCCACGGTGTGGTCGACGGGAGCGTTTGGGACGAGCCGACGCTCAGCGCGTTCACCAGCAACCTCGCGGAGCCGGCGCGAGCGCGCGCCGCGGTCAGCGTGTACCGAACGTTCAACTCCCGAGAGGTCCTGCCCATCGCCCGGGGCCGCTACGACGAGATGCGGTTGACCGTCCCAACGCGCGTACTGTTCGGTTCCGGCGACATGGCGATGAGCACGAAGTCGCTGCGCGGCTACGAGCCGTACGCCGACGACATGGACGTCGAGCTCGTCCCCCGCTGCGGCCACTTCATCGTCGACGAGCGCCCCGACCTCGTGGCCGAGCGGGCCCGGACGTTCCTCGCCTGATCCACGGCCGCGCCCGGCTCAGAGGCCGACAGCCCGCAGCGACTCGAGATCGTCGATCGCGCTCGAGATGCGCCGGACCATCACCAGGCTCACTTCGTCGGGCTGGAACCGGGGCTGGAGCCGCAAGCGACCGATCGTGTAGACCCAGGCGAAGTAGGGATAGAAGGTGGCCTGGCGATAGGCATCCCAGGCCCGCTCGCGCGGGATGGCCTCGCCGCCGGCGGCCGCGAGCTGCTCGACGTAGAAGTCAAGGAGGTCGCGTTCCCAGGCGCGCCGATCCTCGACCTCGAGCGCGGTGGTCACGAGGTAGGCATAGTCGAAGGCCCACGCACCGCGCAGCCCGACCTGCCAGTCCGCGATCCCCATCCTTCCCGCGCGCGTGAGGTAGGTGTTGGCGACGTGCAAGTCGCCGTGGAGGTAGGTGCTCGGGCCCCGGCTGGCGATCCCCATCGACTCGCGCATGCCGGCGTAGAGGTCGTCCTGCCGCGAATGCAGCGCCGCCGGAATCACCGCGCGGGCGCGCTCGGCGCCGGCCGACCTGCGATCGGCGAGCCCGATCAGCGCATCGATCAGGCGCATCTGCTCCGCCGGCGTCTTCAGCCACTGCCAGCCGGCGAGGCGCGGACTGTCCCACAGCGCTCCGTGCCACCGCGCGGCGTTGGCCAGCAGGTCCTCGATCTGCGCTCGACTGATCGTGGCCGATGGCTTCCAGAACGTCGCGTCGCGCGTCCCGACGACGTCCTCGATCAGGACGATCGACCGCCACGAGCGAGATTCGGCGGCGCCGAAGTAGCCCAGCGGGGCCTCGATCTCGAGACGTGGGCGAACGCAGGCGTAGAAGCCCGGCTCGCCTTCGATGAGCCCGCCGAGGCCGAGCATGGCCCGTTGCGCGAGCGTGCTCGTGCACTTGACGAACAGCCGTCGCGGCAGGCCGGCAGCGGTGCCCGCGTCGTTGTAGTCGAGCGCGAGCGCTCGCCGGGTCGTGGTCCCGGCGCTGGCGCGATGCATGTGCACGGAGCTCACCCTCGCGCCCGGCGCATCGCGGCATAGCACCGCGGTCAGCCACTGCGGGGTGACGTCCTCCGGTGACCGCGGGAAGGCGCCGGTCGCTTGCGTCCGAGCGCCGGCGAGGTGCTCGTGTGCGTCGCAGATGAACAGTTGCGCCACTCGGCGCAGGGCCCACGCCTTGGACGGGGGCCCGGAGGTCAGCTCTGGAGCTCGTCGATTCGCGCCTGGATCGACGCCCGCGCGCGTTCGAACACGTCATCGCGGCCGAGCAGCCGCGCGTAAGCGTTGGCGCCGAGGCCGGCCGAGTACATCTCGAACGCGAGCATTGCCGGATCAGCGGCCCCGGCGATCGTAGCCTGACGTTCGAGCTCGCCCAGCCAGGCGGCCAGCCCGCCGCGGATGCTGTCTCTCACCGCGCCCGGGCGGTCGTCGAACTCCGCCGACGCGGCGGCCCAGAAGCAGCCGCCCGCGAACACGCCATTCTGCAGGTAGTCGACGTACGCCTTCCAGTACGCCGCGAGCCGGGCGCCGCCCTCCGGCTGCCGCTGGGCCGGAGCGATCACGGCGTCGTAGAAGCGACGTGCGGCGTGGTCGACTGTGGCTAGCTGCAGGTCGTGCTTCGATCCGAAGTGTGCGAACAGCCCGCTCTTGCTGAGCTCCAGCTCACTGGCCAACCGTCCGATCGTCAGCCCCTCGAGGCCCTCGGCGGAGGCCACGTCGGCGGCACGATCGAGGATCGCGTTGCGAGTCAGTGCTCCTTTGGTGGCCACAGAAGCGGAATTGTACCTTGCGATGAACGAACGTTCGTGCTATTTTGCGCCGGGCGACGGGTATTGCACGCGATCACCTCGGAGGCTTAGATGTCCGACTACTCGGTTCGGCAAATCGACGACATGGAGGCCGTGATCTTCGGCGCCTTCAAGCGGGCGCGCGCCGAGCTTGGCGTTGAGTCCTTCGGGATGCAGGTGATCGACATGCCACCGAACGCGACCGGGTACCCCGAGCACGATCACGCCACCGACGGCCAAGAGGAGGTGTACGTGATCCTCCGCGGCGGAGGGGAGATCGAGATCGACGGGGAGCGGGCGGCGATCGATCCGGAGACGTTCGTGCGGGTCGGGCCGCATCCGCGGCGCAAGCTGTGGGCTGGTCCCGACGGGATGCGCGTGCTCGCCCTGGGTGGCGTCCCGGGCCACGCCTACGAGGCCCCCGAGGTCTCGCGGCTGGGCGCTCCGGACCCGGGCTTGCCGCGACGTCAGCCTTGATCGCGGCGCTCAGAACAAAATCCGGCGCATTGCCGTGTCGGATGTCCGGCGCTCGGGTAGACCTTTGCTGCCGATGGATGCCAGATTCCGTCAACTGGGCGACGGCGCGCGAAGCGACTCGAACATCATCTGGTTCGCCGAGGAGTGCCTGAACAACGGTGTGCGGCTCGAGCGCTACGTACGGGCGGCGGAGCGCGCCGGCGATCAACCGCTGGCTGACTTCTTCCGCCGGGCTCTCTCCGAGACGCACAGGGTGCAGGGGGGCGATCCCCGTCTCGGCCGGCTCCGGCACGCCGTGAGGGTGGCCGAGTACGGCGGCGAAGCGGCCGCCGGCGCGTAGATCACGCTGGATCGACGGCACGGTCTTCCGCGCGACCGGCTAGCGCCGGTTGCGGGTAGAGACAAGGCGATGGGCTTCGAGATTCAGGGGATCAAGATCCACGGCCAGCGCGTGTGCTACCGGCGGCTCGGCGAGGGACCCGCGATCGTTCTGATTCACGGCATCACCTCCTCTTCGGAGAACTGGAGCGGGGTCGCCTCGCAGCTCGCCGAGGACCACCTGGTGCTCGCTCCCGATCTGCTCGGCCACGGCGACAGCGCCAAGCCGCGGGGCGACTATTCGATGGGCGCATTCGCCAGCGGCCTGCGCGACCTGATGGCCATGCTCGACGTCGAGCGGGCCACGATCGTCGGTCATTCACTGGGCGGGGGCGTGGCTATGCAGTTCGCCTACCAGTTCCCGGAGCTGACCGAGCGGCTAGTGCTGGTCTCGAGCGGGGGGCTCGGGCGCGACGTCCACAGCTTCCTTCGCGCCGCGACCATTCCCGGGTCCGAATTGGTGCTCCCGCTGCTGGCTAGCCGGCGGATGCTCGACGCCGGGCGGGCGGTGGGCCGCGTCCTGGATCGCGTCGGCATCAAGCTGGGCAACGAGGTGCTCGAGATGGCGCGCGGGCACGCGTCCCTCGGCGATCCGCAGACGCGCGCGGCCTTCGTGCACACGCTGCGCGCGAGCGTTGACCCCGCAGGTCAGCGGGCGAAGGCGACCGACCGGCTCTACCTCGCCTCGCAGCTGCCCGTGCTCATCATCTGGGGAGCCCGCGACCACATCATCCCGCTCGCTCACGGCCGGCGCGCCCACGAGCTCGTACCCGGCAGTCGCCTTGACGTGTTCGAGCGCTCGGGGCACTTCCCGCACCTGGACGAGCCCGAGCGCTTCGCCCGCACCCTGCACGATTGGATCGCCACGACCGAGCCGGGCGACGCGGACTTCGATCGCTTCCGGGAAGCGATCCGGAACGCGGCGGACTAGGGCCAGAGCAGGCGCATCACGCTCTCCACGAAGAGCGCGTAGCGCTCGGGCGAATAGCGCTTTGGATTGGTCAGGACCATCCGCCCCGCCTCTTCGCCCAGGTCGCGGATCGCTCGCGCGGCAAGCTCGACGTCGAGATCACGCGGCAGTCCGTGCTCGGCGATCGCCCAGCGCACGAGCCCCTCGATGCGCTCGAGCATCCGCTGCCGGTTGCTCTCGACGTGCTGGCGCACGAGCTCCGGGGTGCCCTCGAGGGGCAGCAGGATGATCCGCCACGTGGTGGGCCGGCGGAGCACCGCGTCGAGGAACCGCTGCACCCCGGTCGTGAGCAGCTCGGTCGGATCGCTTTCGCCGGGATGGTCGGGCACGACCGCGTCGAGCTCACCCAGCGAATAGCGCTCCTCGCGCTCGACGACGGCGTGCAGGAGGCGTGCCAGGTTGGGGAAGTGGTCGTAGACGACGGGTCGCGTGACCCCCGCTGCGCGCGCGATCGCCTCGATGGAGACGCCGCCGTAGCCCTGTTCGACGATCACGCTCAGGGCAGCGTCGATCAGCTGCTCACGCCGCCGCTCGGGCGGCATTCGCGGCGCGTACGGGCGCCGCGAACGGGCTGGCTGGTCGGAGCGCGACTGCGGCGGCATCGCGGCGCGCAGGCTAGCGCAGAGCTACACGGCTATAGCTTTCCCCCCGCACCTTCGATCACGCGCTGGAGCACTTCGTCGCTCCAGACGTGCGTGCGAAGCAGCCGGTAGCGCTCGGCCGCGATGCGCACGTAGGCCTCGGCCTCGGTGGCCTTGCCGATCAGGCCGGCCTCGCGGAGCATCGCCACCACCGGCCGGTACTCGTGCTCGAGCCACAGATAGGCCGTCTCGGTGCGTCGCATCGGCTCGCCTCGGTCCTGGATGGCGCGAAAGCCCCACGCCTCGACGCTCTCGGCCAGCACGTCGTAGTCCGAGGGATCGCTGAACGAGATCTCCGATCGGGCCGTGTCGGGCAGTGGCACGCGCTCGAAGAACACCCGCTCGTGGCTCTTGAGCGGGAGGTCGGTGAGCTGGATCGGGCGGTCGGCATCCACGCGCGTCACCACCTCCGTCACGTACGCATCGATGTCGGCACGTCCGAGCGCCCGGGCCACCGAAACGCGATGGTGGCCGTCGCGGACGAAGTAGATCACGCCCACCTTCAACAGATCGACCGGGGGCATTGACTCGCCCCGGCGCGTCGCGGCGGCGATCTGCTCCCAGCGCGAGCGCACACGCCCCGAGGTAGGGCGGAACCGCCGGTCGAAGTCGCGGCTTCGATCGACGGTGCCGACGATCTGCTCGAGCGCCACCACCTTGAGCCCGAGCTGGCGCTGGCTCACGAATCCGAGCGCGTCGATCACCTCCTCGTAAGGCAGGATCACGCCCACGTCGTCGGGCTCGAAGCGCAGCCGGGCGATCAGCCGCGAGGCGATCGCGTGCCGGCGAGCCCGCAGGAAGTCCTGTTGCGCGTCCAGGCCCGGCAGGCCGGTGGAGCGCGGCTCGGGCATGACGCGTCCTGCGGTCGTTCGCTAAGCGCGAGGGCCGGCAGGACCGCCGTCGCCGGCGAGGAGGCTGCTTCCGCTCTCGGGATCGAACAGGTGGACGTGCGCGCTGTTGAACCACAGCTGCGCCGGCTGTCCCTGCTGCACGCTGCTCTCGGGGGCAAGCCTGGCCACGACCTGACTGCCCTCGTGCGAGTGCGGCAGGTCGGCGGCGCCGGCGTCCTGCGCGAGCTCCTCGAGCTCGCTCGAGGAGACACGCTCGGACTCGACCACGAAGTACGCGTAGTACTCGGAGCCCATCGACTCCAGGACGTCGATCTTGGCGGTGAAGGTGTGGCCTTGGGCGCGCTCACCGATCACCTGGGCGTCCTCGAAGTCCTCGGGCCGGAGGCCGACGATCACCTCGCGCCGGCCGCCTCCGGGCCCGGACTCCAGGCGCCGCCTGAGCACGTCGGGGATCTGCACGTCGCCGAGTGGCATCTTGAGCCGGTTGCCATCAAGCTCTCCGGGCAGGAAGTTCATCGACGGGGAGCCAATGAAGCCCGCGACGAACAGGTTCACGGGGCGGTTGTAGAGCTCCGACGGCGGCCCCACCTGCTGGAGCACGCCCGAGCGCATCACGGCGATCCGGTCGCCAAGCGTCATCGCCTCGGTCTGGTCGTGGGTGACGTAGATGGTCGTCGTGTTGACGCGTTGCTGGATGCGGGAGATCTCGGTGCGCATCTGCACGCGCAGCTTGGCGTCCAAGTTCGAGAGCGGCTCGTCCATCAGGAATACGCTTGGATCGCGGACGATCGCGCGGCCCATGGCCACGCGCTGGCGTTGGCCGCCGGACAGATTCGCGGGCTTGCGGTCGAGGTGCTGCTGAAGGTCGAGGATCCGCGCCGCCTCCTCGACCTTGCGCTTGATCTCCTCCTGCGGCGTCTTCGCCAGCTTGAGCGCGAAGCCCATGTTGTCGCGCACGGTCATGTGCGGGTAGAGCGCGTAGTTCTGGAACACCATCGCGATGTCCCGGTCCTTTGGCGCCTTCTGGTTGACCACCTGGCCGCCGATCTTGAGCTCGCCGTCGGTGATGTCCTCCAGCCCGGCCACCATCCGCAGCGCGGTCGACTTCCCGCAGCCGGACGGCCCGACCAGGATCATCATCTCGCCGTCCCTGACCCCGAGATCCAAGTGCTTGACCGCCTCGTAGCCGTCGCCGTAGCGCTTGGTTACGTCGTCGAATTCGATGTCGGCCATTTCGATGAGGCTCCTTGGTCAGCCCTTGACCGCGCCCGCGGTGAGGCCTGCGACGATCCGGCGCTGGAACAGCAGCACCAGGATCATCACCGGCACGGTCACCACGACCGCGGCGGCGGCGATGTCGGTGTACGGGACGGTGAACTGCGACACGCCCGGGAACTGCGCGATCGCAGCGGGCACGGTCTCAGCGGCGGTCGTCGAGGTGAGCGAGATCGCGAATACGAAGTCGTTCCAGCAGATGAGGAACACGATGATGAACGTGGTCACGATCCCCGGCATGGCAAGCGGCGCGATCACCTTGGTGAACGCCTGGAACGGCGTGGCGCCATCAACTTGAGCGGCCTGTTCGAGCTCCCACGGGATCTCCCTGAAGAACGACGACAGCACGTAGATCGACAGAGGCAGCGCAAACGTCATGTACGGGATGATCAGTCCAGGCCAGGTGTCATAAAGGCCGATCTGGCGCCACAGGTTGTAGAGCGGGCCGACCAGGGAGATCTGGGGAAACATCGCGATTGCCAGCGCCAGCGCCAGGATCACCCGCTTGCCCGGGAAGTCAAGGCGTGCGATCGCGTAGGCCGCCGCACAGGCCAGGATCACCGCCAGTGCTGTGGCGATCAGCCCGATCCCGATCGAGTTACGCAGCGCGTCGGTGAAGATGCCGCTGTTGAAGATGTCCTTGTAGTTCTGGAGCGTCCACTGGTGGGGGATGAAGCTGCCGTCGGTGGCGGTGGCCGAGGTCTTCAGCGAAAGGAAGATGATCCACAGGACGGGGACGAGCGAGCAGACGCTGATGACGAGCAAGGCGAGCGACCATCCGCTGGTACGCCTCGCATGCGGGCTCATGAAGCCGGTCCGCGCGCCGGCGCGCGTGGTGGTCCTTCCGGCGGTTGCGGTATCGACGCTCATCGTCCGGTCTCCCCGCCGGGTGCCGCGGCGGCCCCGAACCCGGCGATGAATACGAACGCGATCAGTGCGACGAGCAGGAATAGCAGCACCGAGACCGCCGAGCCGAGGCCTAGGTTGAGCCGGTCAAGCAACGTTTGGTAGTTCAGCATCGAGATCGACTCCGTGCCCTGGGCACCCTGGTTGAAGATGTAGATCACGTCGAAGATGCGGAACTCGTCGAGCGTTCGGAACAGGAGCGCGACGAGGATGGCCGGCTTCATCAGCGGGACGGTGATCCGAATGAAGCGCTGCCACGTCGTGGCCCCGTCGACCTTGGCCGCCTCGAGCAGCTCATCCGGCACGAGCGCGAGGCCGGCCAGCAGCAGCAGCGCCATGAACGGCGTGTTCTTCCAGATCTCGGTGATGATGACCGCCACGTAGCTGCCGAACGTATGGCTGAGCGGATCGCTGGAGAGCCCCAGCAGATGGGGGATCCAGCCGCCGTTGCCCAGCGACCAGGCGAGGTTCCATGCGTAGGCCGCGACCACCGCGACGATCCCGTAGGGGATCAGCGCGATCGAGCGCAGCAGCCCGCGGGCCACCAACGTTCGGTGCATGGCCAGCGCCAGGAGCATTCCGAGCACGAACTGGAAGCTCACCGCGACGACCGTGATGATCACCGTGTGCACGACGGTCGACCACCACGCGTGCGAGGACAGCACGTGGCCGTAGTTGTCCAGCCCGACCCACTTGTTGGCGCCCGGGAAGCGCAGGTCGGAGCGCTGAAGCGACAGGATGATCGTGTCGACGATCGGATACGCCGTGACCGCGATCATCACGATCGCCGCCGGCCCCACGAGCCAAGCGGCGAGTCGCCGCTCGGCGCGGGCGCGTTCGGTCAGGCGGCGCCGGCGGGGGGCGGCGCCTTGGGCTGGGGCGGCAACGGCTCCGGTGCTCATAGCAGCGCTCCCGATGAGAGGGACGACTTGATCTCGGTACGCAGCGTCGTCACAACGCTGTTCGGGTTGATGCCCGAAGTGGGCGACAGCGCCTTCTGGATCGCGAGGGTCACGTCGGCGTATGCCGGCGTCTGGGGCCGGATGCCATACGTCTTGAGCTGGTTGGCGATCAGGGCATGGAACGGATACAGCTTCTCGAAGGAGGCGATGTTGTAGACCGCTCCGCGGACCGGCGCGAGCCCGCCCTTGACTGCGTAGGTGATCTCATAGTTCTGCTGCGTCAGGCAACTCACTGCGTCGAACGCGAGGTCTGGGTGCTTTGAGTGCGCGGAGACGCCGAGGTTGTAGCCCCCGATCGAGACGTGCGGCGCGATGCCTGACGTCACCTGCGGGAACGGCGCATAGCCCATCACCTTGGCCACGTCGGGACCGGTCTTCTGGGCCGACTGCCACACGAACGGGTAGTTGATCTCGAACGCGGCCAATCCCTTGTCGAACTGCGTGTCCGAGGAACCTTCCTCCGCGACATTGAGCGACGGATCGGCCGCGGGCGAGGTCGCCAACTGGTGCATGATCGACGCGGCGACCGCGGTGGACTGACCGACCACGACGTGGTTGGTGCCGCTGATGATCGCGCCGCCGGCCGAGTCGACCAGCGAGTTGAACCACACCGTCAATCCCTCGTATTGCGCTCCCTGCTCCTCGACATAGTGGGGCTTGCCGAGCTTGGCCAGCATGGCCGAGTCCGCGAGCATCTGCGACCAGGTCGTCGGCACGGGTTGGTGGATGTCCGCCAGCAGGTCCTTGCGGTACCACAGCAGCTGGGTGTTCGAGTTGATCGGGACGGCCCACACCTGGCCTCTGACCGTCGCGGTCTGGATCGGGCCGGGCAGGTCCACGCTCCTGATCTGCGCGGCGAGAGCAGGTGGCACGGGCCGGATCCACTTGGCGGTGGCGAATTCCGCGGTCCAGTCGACGTCCATGGCGAGGATGTCGATCGAGGGGTCGTTCGCGGCGAGCCGGCGCACTAGCGAAACCCGCTGCTGGTCGGACGCTGTTGACAGGAAGTTGATGTTGATGTTGTACCGGCCGCCCGACGCCTTGCTGCAAGCGGCGGCGGCGGCGGCGAACGAGCCGGAAGGCTCGGGGAAGACGTACCAGTTGAGCGTGACCGGGCCCTTGCCGGAGCCGCCGCAGCCGGCGAGGAGCACCGCGGTCAGGGCGGTGGCGGCGACCGCGGCTAGTCGGTTGCGGCGGGGGTGCTGCGGCTCGTGCCGGAGCGCGCGTTCGCGCGGGCGCGCCGACGCCTCCGCCTGCCTGGAACGACACGACCTCGCTCTCCTCAACAGCCTCTCCCCCGGGTAGAAGTGGAAGCTGACCTCGTGGGCATCTTAACCGCGCTGCCGTTCGATGCAAGCCAGTTGCCGGACGGATGGGACGACAATTGCGGGCGATCACGGCGCGTTGCGTTCGACCGGATTCCTGGCTTTCCGGATTCAGGGAGAGCAATGCACGCAGCGGGCCCAGTCGAAGGGCTGGCTGATTCCGGAGAGCCGGCGGTCGTTCTCACGCCAGGTCCGGTTGAGGTGGCGTCCGATCACCACCGCTGCGGTGGGACCGGCGCCGGCGGCCTTCAGCGTGGCGGCTGCGCTCTGGGCGCTCGCGCCCGTGGTCCAGGTGTCGTCGATGAGCAGGATCGACTCGCCGGCAAGCGCTCGCGCGCTCGCGTACTTGTCCGGGCTGTATTGGTGTGGTTGCGAGGACGCTGACGTGCGCCGGAGGAGGCGCTCGTGACGCTCGCGAGTTGGCTTCACGAGCTCGGCGACGATCCAGCGGAGCGGATGGCGCTCGTCCCGATCGAGGTGCCCTGAGGGCACGGTGGTGACCAGATCGAATGCTGTCGCTCCGGCGGCTTTGGCAACGCACGGCTCGTGGTCGTCCAGGTGACGCCACAGCACGGCCGCCAGCTCGATGGTGAGCCGGCGGCCCGCGGCGCCGTTGACGCGCTTGTACGCCGCCAGGGCGTGGTGCAGCTGCTCGTGGGCGACGCTGTAGGAGATCGGCGCCACCGCGTCGAGATGGTGCTCGCTTTGGGTGCAGGCGTAGCACTCGTCGAACCCGTCGGTCAGGTTGAAGCACGTGCGGCACACGTCGGGGCCGAGCCGCGGAGCCAGCATGAAGTTCTCGTAGGGGGCGGCGAGTTCGCGGACACTCGGCATCTGGCGGGCTACGCCACGAGCGGTGAGATCAGCCGCTCGAGCGTGGCGGTGATCTCCTCGGGGTAGGCGACCGCGTGCACCCCCGCCTTGTGCTCGAGCTGCCGGGCCCAGGGCTGGCTCGTCACGGCCGCGGTCAGGAACACGGGCCGACCGTGGTTGAGGGCCAGTCGAGCCTGCGTTCGCGTCCCGCTTCGCTCGCCGGCCTCTACGACGACGGTGGCCAGCGCCAGTCCGGACATCGTGGCGTTGCGGATCGGGAAGGTTCGCCGGCTGGGCGGCGTGTCCGGCCAGAACTGCGAGATCACGGCATGGTCCGCGGCGAGCCGGCGCTGAAGGGCGGTGTTCTGCCGGGGGTAGCAGTGCGCGAGACCCGTGCCGATGACCGCCACCGTGCGGCCGCGGGCAGCGAGTGCGGCGTCGTGAACCGCGGTATCGATGCCGGCGGCCAGCCCCGAGACCACCGTGTACCCGCAGTCGGCGAGATGCCGGGCAAACGTCTGCGCTCTCTCCAGGCCTTCGGGCGAGGCCCGGCGGGTGCCGATCACGGCGACCGAGCGCTCGTCTCGCTGGTGGAGCCGGCCGGCCGCGAAGAGCAGCGGCGGACGGTCGTGGACGCCCCTGAGGTTGTCCGGGTACTCCGGGTCGAGGACGGTCACGGCTCGGAACCCCCGTTCCTGCCAGCCGGCGAGATCGGCCGTTGCGCTGGCGATGAGCTTCTCCATGGTCCTGTCATCAAAGAGCCTCGGGCGAGCCGGATCCGCCCCCCTCTCCTGCTCGAGGATGGCTGAGCGCGCTCCCGCGCTCCTCGACCAACTCCGCGTAGACGTGCGCGGGCCGGTGTCCGGTCCGGAGGAGGGCGACGAGGGCGGCGGTCTCGATCTCGACCAAGGTCACGCCGGCGAGCGTAGATGCGCCGACAGACGGGTGGTGCCGGGGCGGGGTGTGCTAGTGGCTACCGCGTGTTACGCGACGTGCTCCGGCTGCTCCGCCGGGTGGTCTAGGGGCTCGGTGGCGCCCTCTGGACCGGGTTTTGTGGGGGGCTCGGGCGGGGCGGCGGCTTCGGGCTGGGGCTGTGGCTGGGGCTGTGGCTGGGCGGCGGGCTCGACGGGCGAGGGGACCGGCGGACTTACCGGGGCCGCGCCGACGCCATATGGCACTTCGGCATGATCTTCGCCGCTGAGCGCGGACCTGAAGTCCCGGAGCCCGCGTCCGAGCGCCCGGCCCGCTTCGGGCAGTCGCTTCGGACCCAGGACCAGCAACGCCACCACCAGGATGAATAGAAGGTGGGTTGGCTGGAAGATGTCTCCGATCACGGGCACAGCTTACCCGGTCGCAAGCTCCTGCCGGCGGACTTGGTGTATGTAAACGTCGCCGCAAGCAGGCCTTCAAGGCCTCGGCGCTCTCAGCGGCTGCGCTTCGCCTGTTCTTCGAGCGCCCTGCCGAAGGCGCTCTCGAGCTCGGCCTCCATCGTCTGCTTGAACATCGCGAGGACCACCTCGGAGGCCAGCGGGCGCAGGCGTTCGATCGCTTCGGTGATCTCGGGCCATCGGTCCGTCGGTCGATCGGCGTCGCTGAAGGGCCTCCAGACCTCGTCCAGGAACAGCTGAACGAACGCCTTGGAGGTAGTCTCCGAGCTGCGCTTGACCTTCTCCAGCACGTTGAGCGCGGCATCGAGCGAGACTCCCCGGGCCAGGACGTCCTCGGCAGCGCGAAGCAGGGCGGGGCTGGGCGCCTCGAATAGGTCGTCGCCGATCGGAACGAGCAGGCCGAGCTTCTGAGCCTTCGCGGTCGTCTTCGGATTGGTTTGGGGAAAGCGCTCGAGCAGGTCCTCAGCCGAGAACACCTCGGGCGACTCGGTCTCGAACGGAGCCGTTACCGCGCGCTTCAGCCCCGCGAACTGCTCGGCGGACGGGCCCTGCTCGCCGATCAGGCGCTTGATCGCCGTGAGCTTGAACCCCTGAGCCTGCATCTCCTGGATCAGGCGCAGGCGGGTCACGTGTTCCTCGCTGTAGTAGCCGACGCGGGCCCGCACCTCGGGCGGCGGGAGGAGGCCGCGAGACTGGTGGTTGCGGATGTTGCGCACCGACATGCCGGTGCGGCTGGCAAGCTGCTCGATCGTCAGCTGCGGCTCGGCGGCGGCCGGTTCGTCGTCGACGGGGCGTAGCGAGGGGTTCGCCATGTTTCGCGCAAGATTACCCGCCTGACCGTAACCTCGTCATAGGTTACCTCGCATGAGGTAATCGTTGTGGTAGCGTTGCGGCGTACGCGACCGCGACCGCGACGAGGAGGACCACATGGCGAGCGCGACAACAGAGCAGCCTCGCTCGGGCAATGACCACGGGCCCGAGAATCCGCTGCACCGGCTGAGCGACGAGCAGATCGAGGCGATCGGCAAGGAGTTCGACGCGCTCTACGAGGAGGTCAAGGAGAGCCTCGGGGACCGCGACGCCGCGTACATCAGGAGCATCATCAACCTGCAGCGCCGGCTCGCGCTGCTCAGTCGGGCGCTGCTCGTCGGCTCGCGCTACCGCCCAGTGTGGCTCGCCGGTACGGGCGTGCTCGGGCTAGCCAAGATCCTGGAGAACATGGAGATCGGCCACAACGTGCTGCACGGGCAGTGGGACTGGATGAACGATCCCGTGATCAACTCGCGGGCGTGGGACTGGGATACGGCTTCGACGGCCGAGGCGTGGCGGCATTCCCACAACTACATCCACCACACCTACACGAACATCCGCGGCGTCGACAAGGACTTGGGCTACGAGATCATGCGGATTGATCCGGAGCAGAAGTGGCATCCGGCGTACCTGCTCCAGCCGCTCTACAACATCCTTCTGATGGCGGCATTCGAGTGGGGTGTCGCCGTGCACGACATGGACATCGAGGCGATACGCGCTCGAGAGAAGCCGCTCAAGGATGTCTGGAGCGACCTGAAGGGCATCTCCGGAAAGGCGTGGCTGCAGATCCGCAAGGACTATCTCGCGTGGCCGGCGCTGTCGGCGCTGCTGTTGATGGCGGCCTCCTACACGCTCGAGACGTCCGGAGCGGTGGAGAAAGTCAAGGCGAGGGTCGGCGGCGGCCGCGAGCCTCGGGGGCGGTTTATTCCCTGGCGCCGCCGGCGTCAGCGCCAGGCAGCGGACTCGAGCGCCGCGCTAGCGCGTGCGGTGACGCACGGCCGCGAGACCTATACACGCACGTTTCAGGCCAACCTGGTGGCGAACATCATCCGCAACGTCTGGGCGTACGCGATCATCTTCTGCGGCCACTTCCCTGACCAGACGTACACCTTCTCGCAGGAGGAGGTAGAGGACGAGTCGCGCGGGGCGAAATACGTGCGCCAGCTGATCGGCGCGGCGAACATCGATGGGTCGCCGCTGTTTCACGTGATCAGCGGAAACCTTGGCTACCAGGTCGAGCACCACCTCTATCCCGACATGCCGTCGACCCGCTACGGCGAGATCGCGCCGCGGGTGCGCGAGATCTGCGAGCGCTACGAGCTGCCCTACAACACGGGGCCGTTTCACCAGCAGCTCGGCATGGTGCAGCGCTCGATCCTGCGCCTGGCGTTCCCCGGGGGTAAGCCCCGTCCGAAGCCCGGGCCGTACCGAGGGCCCGAGTACCGGACCCAAGGCGAGCAGGAGCTCCAGGCAGCTATGCCCGACGGGGCGAATGACGGGGGTGCGGAATGACCACGCATGTGAGCCCCGCCCCTGCGGCGAGCGTCTCCCCGGCATGGCGAGACGGCAAGCGCTACGCCTGGATGCTTGGGCTGTTCGTGCCCACGCTTCCGTTCATCGTGTTCGGGCTCGTCCGTCTCACAGGCGTCGGTGCGCTCTGGTTCGGAGGCCCGATTCTGATCTTCGGGATCTTCCCCGTGCTCGACCTAGTGATCGGCGTGGACGCCGAGAACCCGCCCGACAGCGTGCTGAAGTGGCTCGAGCAGGATCGCTACTACCGCTGGTGCACATACGCGTTCCTGCCGCTTCAGTACGCCGGCCTGGTATTCGCCTGTGCCCTGTGGGCGAGTGGGCATCTGAGCGTGGTCGACAAGATCGGCCTCGCAGTCACGGTGGCGATGGTGGCCGGTATCGCGATCAACACAGCGCACGAGCTCGGACACAAGCGTGACGAACTCGAGCGTTGGCTCAGCAAGATCGCACTGGCACAGAGCGGCTATGGCCACTTCTACGTCGAGCACAACCGCGGCCATCACGTGCGCGTGGCCACGCCGGAGGACCCCGCGAGCGCGCGGCTGGGTGAGAGCTTCTGGGCCTTCCTGCCCAGGACCGTCAAAGGCAGCCTGAGGTCGGCCTGGGAGCTCGAGCGCGAATGGCTCGACCGCCACGGCCGAGGCGTATGGAGCGTGCACAACAACGTCCTCAACGCGTGGGCGATGAGCGTCGTGCTCTTCGCCGTGCTCACGTTGGTCTTCGGCCTCGGAGTCCTGCCGTACCTGCTCCTCCAGATGGTGCTCGGATTCCCGCTGCTCGAGGTCGTCAACTACCTCGAGCACTACGGCCTTCTGCGGCAGAAGCGCGAGGACGGGCGCTACGAGCGCACCCGTGCCGAGCACAGCTGGAACAGCAACAACGTCGCCTCCAACGTCCTGCTCTACCACCTCCAGCGCCACAGCGACCACCACGCTAATCCGACGCGGCGCTTCCAGGCGCTGCGCCACTTCGACGAGGCACCGCAACTTCCCACCGGGTATGCGGGCATGATCATGCTCGCGCTCGTGCCGCCACTGTGGCGGCGGGTGATGGATCCTCGGCTTGCCGCGCATTACGGCGGCGATATCGCGCGCGCGAACATCCATCCGCCGGCGGCTCGGCGCTACGTCGTAGCGCCACGCGGCGAGTGATGCCGCGGTAACACCGCGTCAGGCAGGAGGCGGAAGGTGCTACGGCGCGTCGGGCGAGGGCGGCGCGCGATCGTGGTCGTGCTGCTCGAGGTCGATGGTCGGGTCGAGCGTCTGCCCGAACTCCGGGCACGCCTCGTTCCGACACTCCCAGCGCTCGGTCGGCGCCGCGAGTGCGAGCGTGGCGGGTTGGCCGCAGGTCGGGCAGAACGGTGACGGCTGGTGCACGAGCGGCAGCCTATCGCCGGCGGCGGTGCTCGATCCGGTCAGGAGCCTGCGGAGCCCGATCCCCCCATTGATTGCGCATGCCCGCTCCTTTTGACCGGGGCCGAGACGGGGTTGGAACAAAACCGCACCTATAGCGTGGGTTTTGTTCCCCGGCCTCTCGGGATGGGCGGCCGAGCGCTGCTCTGAGCGGGGATGTGCGACCGCGCCGGGAATCTGGCGTCGCGCGGTTCAGGCGCCTAACCCCCGGGGCCTCCGACGAGGACGCTTACTCGGTCGGAGCTGGCGGGGGCGTACGGGTAGTTGCCCATGGGCAACGACGCGATCTGGAACCAGTAGGACTGATACACGCTCGGGTCGCCGAGACCGAATGTGTACGTGGTCGTGAAGCGGCCGCTGCCCGTGACGTGCTCCTCCACGCCGTAGGTCGTCACCGCCGGTCCGACGCCGATTCGTAACCGGACAAGCGCCCCGCCGTGGGGCAGGTATCCGCCCTCGAGCTGGCCGACGATGGTCACCGTCCCGCCCCAGGGCACGCGGCCCGGAGAGACGCTGATGAGCCGAACGCGCGCAGGGACGATCGTGCGGGCGGTCCCACTCGCCGGCAGGAGCGTTGCCGAGCCGGCGTAGTCGGCCCGGATGATGCGCGAAGGACCGGGCGGGATGACGGCTGACCATCGACCGCTGCCGTCGGTTGCCGCCGTAGCGAGGCGCACGAAGTGGCCGAACCCGTTAGCGGGAGCCCCCACGATCTGGACAGGCGCGTGCGCGATCGGCACGCCCCCGGAGCTGATCAGCAGCCCTTGTACGGTGGCGCGCCGGCCAAAGCCGACCCGCTCGGTCCTGAGCGTCCTGATCGCGACTCTTCGGCAGGCGCTGATCTCCTGCCAGTTGCGGCGACCTGTCCTGATCCGCCGGTGAGCACAGAAGGCGTTCTTGCGGATAACAATGCGGACCGTCATGTAGTGGCCGCCGGTCCTGACGCTCACAAGTGTGTGATTACGCCGCACGTGGGCGTAGCGCCAGCCGACGAGTATCCGCTTGCGCACCGTCACCGCCGGCGCCTGGATCCGCGTGAAGCCGACGGCGGCCGCCGTGGCGAGACGTAGAGGCAGCGACAGGTTCTCGTCCGTGCTGGCGCAGTTGCCCACGGCGTCGCACGAGGTCGCGCGGACGCTGTAGCTGCCCCTCAGGCCGGCATCGTCTATGTCAGCCACGAGGTGGTGGCCGTCGAATGCCGTGGGCATGGTCGTCCAGTTGGTGGTCCCGACCGGCGCGATCTGGATCGTGCCGCCGGCGACGCCCGATTCGCCGTCAGAGGTGTCGACGACCATATGAGCGGGATCGCCCGGGTCCTGAGGCTCGAAGCTGAGCGCCGGCGGCGCCTCGTCGATCTTGACCGTGGTCGAGCTCGCTCCGGTGTTCGGCTGGCCTTGAGGGCCGACGGCGTTGTTCCAAGCGGTGCAGGAAACCGTGTGGGTGCCATCACCGTCGACGGTAACCCCGCCGGTGGGGTAGGGGCGGGCAGGCGCTCCGTCGACGCCACACGTCATGCCGCCGACACCGCTGGGTCCGGCGCCTGCCGTGGCATCTACTGTCACCGGGTGGTTCACCCATACGCTGGGGTTGGCGTCGTTAGGCGCGCCCAACGAGACTGTGACGGGGTCGTTGTCGACCTGGAGGGTCTCGGAGGGCGAGTTCAATACCCCGGCGGCATTGGTCGCGGCGAGGTCAGCGAAAGCGGCCCGCTGCCCCGCACGTAGTCGCGCGTGTCGACGGCTCGCCCCGCTCAACCACGTCGCATCGGGACATTGGTGCCAGGCAGTCAATGTACGGCCTTGCCGTCGGTCCCTGGATGTATAGGCCGTTGACTAACGCGTACACGTTGCATACGCCGGATGGATCGCTCGTTGCGAAGGCAATCGACCAGGGATCGCCCGGCGGGTTCCAGACCCACCGGCCAGCCTGATACCACAAGTTCGTGCCCAGAGCGACCGGTTGGGCCCCTGGGTTTCGAGTCGCGATGAGGTCGACTTCGAAGACCTTGAGGTATCCCTGGTTGTTGCAGCTGCTCGCGTAGCAGTAGAGCTTGAAGCCGTAGTAGCTACTGTTCAACGGCCAAGTCCTCGCCCTCAGACGCCTGCGTCGTCGCCGGTCCCCAGTCGCTGCTGCCGCCGAACCAGTAGTCGCCGGCACGCCAGCCATGAGTTCCGGGCGAGGCGAGGCCGGCACTCTCGATCGAACGGGACCGCCACGGTCTCGATGGTGATGCCGGACGGCGCGTCGATCTGCCACTGACCAGTGGCTCCGGCAGAGACCGACGGCCTGCCAGCCCAGATGTCCCAGCCCTCGTGCGAGGGGGAGCTCCGGTGGCTTCGGGCAGTAAGCGACCCCTGTCATGCCGCTCGCAAACCAACTAGCCGGCGAGGCATCCCGCCTGCGTCACGCCCAACTGCACATTCAGCGTTCCCGCAGCAGCATCCGTGACGCTGATCGCAAACGAGGCAATGATCGATGAGATCGACGCGACGACCAGCGCGAGCACCAGCCTCACCCACCTAGATGAATTTGAAGCTGTGACCCGGCCGTGGTGCGCCATGCCACTAGGAGCAGGGCTCCTGCACATTGAACGTCAGATCTGCAGGGGTAAATGTGCCGCCCACCACGATTCCGGTGGTTACTGTGAATGTGCTGCCGGCCCCGTCGGTCACCCACGCGGCTGGGAACGCGCCGGCGCTGTCTCCCGCGGGCGGGTTCGAATCCGAGACGCTCACCACGGGTGGGGTGACTGGCACTTGGGCACACTGAGCCGGCGTCGCCGTCACGCGGTATGTACCGGTAGCCACGTGTTGCACGCTGAACCCGTGCCCACCCGCGGTCGAGCCCGTCGCCGCCAACGACGGTCCAAGCCGTGACCGGTGAGACCCCGGGACGGCCAGGCGCGCCCTGCGGCCCGTGCTGGTTCCACACGACCGCGCCCTCGCCACGACGGCAGCGCTTCTCGAGATACAGCGCATGGGTGCGGCCGTTCACGCAGCCGTGGATCGTTTTCGTGTTCGCGGCCGCGACGGCGTAGCCGCCTCCGGCTCCGAGCGCGAAGAAGAGCGCGACGTACGCGATCGCGTTGCGCCGGAGATGGGTGAGGAGATGGTTCATCCGCGGTTTCTTTCGCTTGTGGTCAGGAGTTGGGTGAGGAGCCTGGGCCAAGGAGTCCGTTCAGCCCGAACGCCGGCCGGCTCGACGTGGCCGAGCCGGTGCGGGAGGAGGCGGCGCCAGACTCGCCGCTTGACGTCGGGTTGGACGCGATAGTGGTCACGTGCTGAGTCGAAGAGGAGGCGGCGGGCGCCTCAGTCGGGGGTGCCGGCTGGGCAGATGCCGCCGCGCTCGGTGCAGCTCGTGCGATGGCCACCTGGACCGCCGACGCGGCTGACGCGCTTCCGGCCGCCGTGCTCGCGGGGCCGGCCGAG
Organism: uncultured Solirubrobacterales bacterium; assembly: GCA_963818675.1. Lineage (GTDB taxonomy): Bacteria > Actinomycetota > Thermoleophilia > Solirubrobacterales > Solirubrobacteraceae > Palsa-465. The sequence goes on along the minus strand of CAWFTE010000002.1, from coordinate 1,204,099 downwards.
CTTGCGCGTCGCGCTGGCGTGGGCGACCCGTGGCGCTGGGCGGCCGGCGTCGGGCGGCCGCGGAGCGCCGGCGGGTGGTGCTCGAGGGGGATGACTGCGCCCGCCGGCGCGGACAACCCGGCGGCCGCGAGCTGGTGGGACCCTCCGGCAAACGCCCGCTGCGCCGGGTGCCTGGCGGAGCCGCTTCCAAGCACGTTGATCGCCAACGCCGCCCCGGCGATCATCATGGCTGCGACCGAGACGGCCGCGATCGGAACCGATGTGATCCGACGGTGCAGCCGTTCGCGCTCATCGTCGCTGCGAGCGGGGAGGCGATAGCCCATCCGGCGCGGCAGGGCGGCCATGCGTCGACCGAGGCGTGGTGCCCAGGAAAGCGTTTCGCTGCCGGCGTGTCCCGACCATCTCCGCCGGCGGTGTGGCGGCAAGCTGCGGGCGGTCCGGGCGGTCCGGGCGCGTCCGGGCGCTCCGGGCGGACTCGGCGGCCGACGGGTCCGGCGCGGGTTGAGGCGCGGTCGGACCGGAGTGAGGCCGCCCCTCGAGAGCGTGATGGATGGCCGCCGAGTCCTCGCCCCAGAAGTCTTCCGGTCGCAGGGGCGCGACGGACTCGGCTTCGGCCGGAGGGTCGGGCGGTGGACGGTCAGGAGGCTGACCGGCCGAAGGGCCGAAAGGGACCAGTTCGTCCAGCGGTCCGAGCCAGTCGCGCGGAAAGCGCACGACGTTGCTCTCCGATCGATCCTGCTTCGCGCCTGCGTCGGGTTCGTCCGTTTCCAACCGTTTCCAGCCGTTTTCGCGCCACCGTGGCTGAGCTATCCGTCAGAGGCGATAGTCTATCGATTGAATTGCCTCCAGTTTGTCTCAATTAGAGAAGGTGTGGCGTGGATCAGCGCGATCTCGGGGATTCTTTCCTGACCGTGGCCGAGGTGGCGGAGACGCTGAAGCTCAACCAGCAGACGGTTCGTAACTGGATCGACCAGGGGTCGCTCCCGGCGCTTCGGGTCGGCCGGCGGGTACGGATCAGGCGTTCGGACTTCGAACGCCTGCTCGCCGAGAGCTATACAGCTGGCGTGACCGGGGCGCCCGCCGGACCGAGTGCCGAGGACTTCTGGGGTGGCGTGGCCGTTGGCTTGCCGGAGCCACCGGAACCTGCCCCCGATGGCGAGCCGGAGCTCGTGGAGCCCGTCTCCGGCCGGGAGCATGGCTAGCGATCCCGGGATTCCCGGGCGAGCACGCCAAGCGACCGCGACTGGGCGCGCGAGCAGCCTGCCATGAGCGCGAGCGACGATCGGGGGCGGGCTCAGGTCATGCGCGCCGTCCGTCAGGCCGGCACCGGCTGGGCCGATGCCATGCGGGCGCACAAGCTCGCACCGCCGGACGACGGGTTCGCGGGGCGGCTGAGGACCTTGTCGGAGGCCGCGGCGGACGAGCAGGTGGCCTGGGAGCATGCCCATGCCGCCGGACTTCTCTGGCGCCCGATCCCGGGCGCCGAGGCCGCCGAGCCGCCGTACGAGCTGCGGCCGGGGACCGGGCGGCGGGGACCCGAGACCCTGTGGGCGCGCTTCGATGCGGCGGTGGCGACGTTGAACCGCGCCATCACGCAGTCGAGCGCTGCTGCCGTGGCTGACGCGTTCGGGGAGCTGTCCGAAGCCGCTGGCGCGCTCGCCGACGCCGTGGCCGCGGAAGACGACGCCCAGGCGGCATCCCGTTCGCGTCCGCGCGCCCGCGGCGCGATCTGATCCAGCGCGCCCGGCCCGCGCCGCGACCCCGGCCCCGGCCCCGGCCCCGCAGCGCGAACTGGCCCCCACCACCCCGCGCCACGACCCAAGCCGCGGCGCCAGCCCGGCCCGCGTGTAGGCTCGCGCCCGCAAATGCCCCTCGTTCCGCGCCGCTCGGCCAGTCTCCCCGTGCCCGGCACCCGCCGGGCGGTGGTCATCGGGGCGGGCTCGTTCGGGACCGCGGTGGCGGTTCTACTCGTCCGCGCCGGGCTGCGAACGACGCTTCAGACGCGCACGCCGGAGCAGGCCGAGCGGCTGATCCGGGATCGTGAGAACCAGGCGTACCTGGCCGGGGTCGAGCTGCCGCGAGAGCTGCGGGTGGAGCATCTCGAGGCGGGGCTTCAGCGCGCCGACTATGTCTTCCTGGGCGTTCCATCGACCGGGCTGGACGAGCTGATCGTTCACTTGGAGAACCGCGGCCTGCCGTCTCGCGCGGCCGTGGTCTCGCTCGCCAAGGGCCTCGTACCGCCGGAGGGCACGCCGCCGACGGTGATGCTCCGGCGTCACTTCGGGCCGAGCCGGACCGCGTGCGTCGGCGGCCCCGCGCACGCGCGGGAGATGGTGAGCGAAGGCGCCGGCTTGGTCGCGGCGTCGAGCGAGGAGGCGCTGGCGAGCGCGCTTGCCGATGTGTTCACCCGAGCCGGCGTGGTCTGCGAGGAGTCGAACGATCCAACCGGCGTCGAGCTGGCCGGAGTGGCCAAGAACGCGGCAGCGCTCGCATCCGGAGCGACCGAGGCTCAGGGGCTGAACGCGGCGGGCGCAGCAGCCGGGCACATCTTCGCCGAGGTGTGGCGGTGGGCGGACTCCCAGGGTGCGCGGCCGGAGTCGATGATCGGCTTGGCCGGCACGGGCGATCTGGTGGCCACCGCGCTCGCGACGGAGAGCCGCAACCGGCGCGCGGGCGAGCTACTGGCTCATGGAGTAGGCGCATCCGAGATACCGCACCGTGTGGGTCAGGCAGTGGAGGCGCTCCAGACCGTCCCGCTGCTCGCGCACGCCCTCCACACGGCCGGCCTCCGGGCCCCGGTCACGAGCGCACTCGCGGGCTTGATCCAGGAGGAGATCCCGCTCGAGGAATGGGTGTCGGTGGTGCGGACCACCGTCCCTCAGCCGCCCGCCCGCCGGCGGGCTCAGGCCGGCTTCTGGCGACGTCTGTTCGAGCGCATTCGTGAGACGTTCACTCCAAAGAGGCGACGCAGTCACGAGATCTTTACTGGAGCTGAAACCAGCCATGCGAACCTGCCCGACGGAAACAAGCGGAAGGAGAGACTCGATGCCCCAGATCATCGTGACCGCTGACCAGACCCACGGCCACAATGAGAGCGCCATCATGCTCCGCGAGCGGGTGAACGTGGATGACTTCGATAGCGATCACTTCGCCGCACAGTTGGTCGAGCGCTTGGGCTGGGCGGTGAGCGACGCCGCCGAGGTCGAAGAGCACGTGCCTCGGCCGCGTTAGCGGTCCAGGGGCGGGGGAAGCGAAGCCGCGGCCAATTAGCTGCGGCCGGGACAAGCAGAACCCCGGCCAGGGGGAATCGAACAAGGCGGTGGTCAGTGCCGCTCGGCGAGGGTGCTGACCACTGCCTCGTATACGCCTGCGCCATGGCTCTCCGACGCCACGCGCACCCCGGCACGCCCGCGAACCTCGGACCCGAGAGTCGGGTCGTGCTCGAGCGCGTTGGCGACCAGCCAGAAGGTCTCGACGACCCCCGCCGCCTCCATGTCCTCGCGCGAGTCCCCCACCGCGATGCAGTCACGCGGCTCGTATGCGCGCGCCTGCATGTGCCGTGCCACGGCCCGCGCCTTGGACGCCGCGGCCGGAATCAGGTGGTACACGTGGACGACGGACAGGTCGGGGAAGCGAGCCGCGTGCTCGCGTGCGACGCCGTTGTCGACCAGCCGGAGCCAGTCGAGCCCGGCGTCAGCCAAAACGGCATGGGCCTCGCCGAGATCGACGAGGCCCCGAAATAGGTGCGAGACCTCGCGCCCGACCGACCACGGCGTGTGGTACTCGAGCCGGCCCGCGTAGCGCTCGAGCAGGAGCGCCGGCGCCCCGGAGGCCTCGATCTGGGCGCTGATCGTCCCCCGGTCGGTTGAGGGAACCACTCCGCCGGTGAGCCACTCGAGCTCCCCGTCGAGGACGAGACCGCAGCCCGAGCTCGAAGATGTAGGACGAGCAGCCGATCAGCCGGGCGCTCTCGAACACGCTCGACTGCTTGCGCCCCGAGTACAGAACGACCTCCACGTCGGCGCGCGCGCAGGCCTCCAAGGCCCGCACGCCGAGGGTCGTAAAGCGCCCGTCCGCAGCCCGCACCAGCGACGAGTCGGGGCCGAGGAGCGTCCCGTCGAGATCGAGATAGACGCAGCGCACGGCGCGCGACCGTAGCAGCCGCCACCGGCATACTGACGGAGTGAAGCTCGCGCGTGACACCGAGCCGTGGGAAGGTCTGCTGGAGGCGGGCGAGGCGGACGAGCGGCTCGTGCATCAGACCTCCATGCCGGCCCGAGCACCGCGGCTCGTCGCGCTCCCGGACGAGCTGAGTCCCCTCGTCGCCGGAGCACTCGTACGCGCCGGCATCACGCGGCTCTACGCCCACCAGGCGGAGGCCGTGCGCAGCGCGTTCGAGGGGCACACGATCATCACCACGGGAACCGCCTCGGGAAAGTCGCTGTGCTTTCAGCTACCTACGCTCGAGGTCCTGAGCGGCGACCGAACCGCCCGTGCTCTGTACCTGTATCCGACCAAGGCACTCGCCCAGGACCAGGCGCGGGCGTTGCACTCGTTCGGCCTCACGAAGGCGATCCGGCCGGCGATCTACGACGGGGACACCCCGCGGGCCGAGCGCGCCGCGATTCGCAAGCGCAGCAACCTGATCATCACCAACCCCGACATGCTTCACGTCGGGATCCTGCCCAACCATCCCGCGTGGGCCGACGTCCTGGCGAACCTGGCCTTCGTCGTCGTCGACGAGGCCCACGCCTACCGCGGCGTGTTCGGCTCGCACGTCGCCAACGTGCTGCGCCGCCTTCGTCGCGCGGCCGCAATCCACGGCAGCCGGCCCCACTTCCTCCTGGCCAGCGCGACGATCGCGAACCCGGTCGAGCTCGCCGAGCGCCTGACCGGGCTGCGTGGCTTCCGGCTGATCGACAGCGACGCCGCCCCCAAAGCCGCACGCCGCACCGCGATGTGGAACCCGCCCCTGCTCGACGAGGAGCTCGGCGTGCGCGGCTCGGCGCTCTACGAAGCGGCGGAGCTGTTCTCAGAGCTCGTCAGCGCCGGCGCGCGGACGATCTGCTTCATGAAGTCGCGCAAGGGCGTCGAGCTGATCCTGCGCCACTCGCTCGACCGCCTCGATCCGGAGCTGGCCGAGCGGGTGTCGCCGTACCGGGCCGGCTACACCCCGGCCCAGCGGCACGACATCGAGCGACGCCTGGCCGCGGGCGAGTTGCTTGGCGTGGTGGCGACCAACGCGCTCGAGCTCGGGATCGACATCGGCGAGCTCGACGCGGCGATCTGCGTCACGTTCCCGGGTACGGTCGCAAGCCTCAAGCAGATGTGGGGCCGAGCCGGCCGCCGCGGGCGCGGCTTGGCGCTATACGTGGCGGGCGAGGACGCGCTCGACCAGTTCTTCTGCCGCCATCCCGAGGAGTTCCTGACGCGGCCCGTCGAGGCGGCGATCCTCGACGCCCACAGCCCGGAGATCTACGGCGAGCATCTGATCTGCGCTGCCCACGAGGCGCCGCTCACCGATGAGGACGAGCCGTTCCTGGGATCCGGATGGCGCTCGCACGCCGAGGAGCTGACTGCCGCAGGCCTTTTGCGCGAGCGTGCACGGGGCTACGTACCGGCCCGCGCCGACGACTATCCGGCCGCGCGGGTGGCGCTGCGCTCGGCCACCGCGGACAGCTTCGTGCTGGTGGACGTCAGCTCGGGCGAGCTCGTCGGCACGATCGAGGCCACGCGGGCATACGCCACCGTCCATCAGGGCGCGGTGTACATGCATCTTGGGCGGAACTACCACGTATTGGAGCTCGATCTCGGCGCGCGCAGGGCGCTCCTAGAGCCCTTCACAGGCGACTACTTCACCCAGGCCAAGCGCGAGAGCATGGTCTACATCGAGCGCCTGCACGAGCAGCGCGAGACGCTGGGCGTGACCCTGACATTCGGCGAGATCGTCTACTCGGAGACCGTGCTCGGCTATCAGCGCAAGAGCCTCCAGGACCATCAGATGATCGACTTCAATGCGCTCGAGCTGCCTACGGTCGAGTTTCCCACGCGGGCGCTCTGGTACGAGCTGGACGAGCTGATCGCGGCGGAGCCGTTTCCGAGTGAGCACCTGCTGGGGGCGCTCCACGCCCTCGAGCACGGCCAGATCGCCGTCCTGCCCCTGATCGCGATGTGCGACCGTTGGGACATCGGCGGGCTCTCCACGAACGCGCACCCGCAGACTCTGGGCCCGACGATCTTCATCTACGACGGGCACCCCGGCGGCGTTGGGATCACGCGGCGGGGGTTCGATCAGTTCGAGCGGCTGACCGCCGACGCGCAGCGCCTGATCGGCGAATGCCCGTGCCGCGCGGGCTGTCCTTCGTGCGTGCAGTCGCCGAAGTGCGGGAACCTGAACGAGCCGCTGTCCAAGCGCGGTGCGCTCGAGCTGCTCCGGCGCCTCAGCGCCCGGCGAGCGCCTTCGGTCGGACGAAGGCGGTCAGGCGTGCGCAGCCCGGATTGAGCTCGCTCCACTCCGAGTCGAACGAAAGCGTGGCCAGCGCTCCAGTAGGGAACTTGGCCTGCACCTGAGGCAGCTCCTCCCCGCTCGCCGACCCGCCGGCCAGGCGCAGGACGAGAGTCTGCATCGTCGGGTTGTGTCCGATCACCATCACCGAGGCGACCTCCGGCGGCACGCTTCGCAACCGCGCCACCAGCTCGTCGGTGCTCGCGCCGTAGAGCTCGGTCTCGATCACGTGCTCGCCTGTGGCGTGGATCCCGTCCAGGGTCTCGCGCGTGCGGCGCGAGCTCGAGCACAGCACCAGATCGGGCTCGATCGCGTTTGCCTTCAGGTGCTCGGCCAAGGTCTCCGCCGCGCGTCGGCCCCTCGGCGCAAGCGGCCGCTCGTGATCGTCGAGTCCCGGGTCGTCCCAGCTCGACTTGGCGTGCCGCAGGATGAATAGACGCCGACTCCCGGTCACCGGCACGCATTGTGGCGCGAAACGCGGCGCTCGCACGCCGGTCCCGGCCGCCGGGGCGCCGCCATACTGCGCTCGGCCATGCTCGCCGAACGACTGACCGCCCAGCTGCTCGCGGGCAAGCCGGCCCCCGACCCGGTGGGCGTGGCCGAGCGGTTGCTGGCCGTCCAGGCCCAGGATCTGACCGCGGCCCGCCTCGCCGTCCGGGCCCGGACCGCCGGCACCACCGCCGCCGACGTCGACCGCGCGCTGAGCGAGGAACGCTCGCTCGTGGTCGAATGGCTCAACCGGGGAACGCTTCACCTGGTTCGCCGCGAGGATTACCCCTGGCTGCACGCGCTGACCACGCCGCCGCTGTTCACGGGCAACGCCCGGCGGCTGCAGCAGGAAGGGGTGGCGCCGGCGGCCGCCGAGCGCGCCGTTGGGGTGCTCGAACGCGCGCTCACCGAGGACGGGCCGCTCACGCGAGCCCAGTTGCGCGACCGGATCTCGGCGTCGGGGGTGCGAACGGAGGGGCAGGCGCTCGTCCACATCCTGGCGTTGGCCTGCCTGCGCCGGATCGCGATGCGGGGCCCACTCATCGGGCGCCAGCACGCCTATGTCCTGGTCAGCGACTGGATCGGCCACGTCGAGCCGCCTGACCGAGAGCGGTCACTCGCCGAGCTGGCGCGCAGGTACCTGGCCGGACACGGTCCGGCTGACGACCGTGACCTCGCGCGGTGGGCGGGCCTTCCCCTGCGCGACGCCCGCGCCGGGCTGCAGGCGATCGCCGACCAGCTACTGGAGCGCCCCGACGGCCTCGTCGATCTCGCGGGGCGCGCACCGGCCGCGGAGCTGCCTCCGCCGCGGCTGCTAGGAGGCTTCGAACCCGTGCTGCTCGGCTGGCGCTCGCGTTGGGACATCCTGCGCGAGTACGAGCCGCGCGTGATCAGCGGCGGATTGTTCCGCCCGTTCGCGCTCGCGGGCGGTCGTGGGGTGGCGACATGGCGGCTGCGGGATGGCAGCGTCGAACTCGAGCCGTTCGGCCCCCTCGCCGCCGGCGACGCAGCCGCGTTCGAGGCGGATGGTCGTGCCGTCCTCCGCTCCCTCGGAAAGACGTAGATGCCCGGCGCGGCGCTAGCATCGCCGGGCGACGGCGAGATAGCTCAGTTGGTAGAGCACACGACTGAAAATCGTGGTGTCCCCGGTTCGAATCCGGGTCTCGCCATGCGGGTCATTTTGCGGAACCGCTCACCGCGGGCGCAGTGTTGCGACTTTGGGAGAACTGCTGCGCTCACCTCATGGGCCAGTCTCCGCGGCGCTCTGCTGGAGCCCGAGGACCCCCGCGACCGCGCGTGTCGCCAGCAATTCGTCGTGCGGGGCCTGTCCGGCGAGCGCAATCACAGTGCCCTCGAGCGCACCCTGAAAAGCGAGCGCCACCACCCGAGCGGGTGGACCAGGCGGAATCGAGCCGGTCCTGCGCCCCGCCTCGATTAGACGCGCGCAGCGCTTGACGAGAGACTCCGAGACCCGCCTAACCTCGCGCCCGACCGGGTGATCCTCGTCGCCGAACTCGAGCCTTAGCGCGATCGCCACCCGCGCCACGTCTCGCCGGCAGAGGACGGCATGTCCGCGTGCAAGAGCCATCAATTCGGCCACGGGGTCCGGCTCCTGGGCTGCGCGCTCACCTACCTCCCGTCGCCAGGTCTCCTCCACCCAAGCGACGACGGCCAGGGCCAAGTCCTCCTTGTCTGCGAATTGGTGGTAGAGAGCTCCACGGGTATAGCCGGCCTCGCGCGCTACCTCCTCCAGGACGAGCCTTCCGTATCCGTGCCGGGATAGGCCTCGAGCCGCGGACTCCAGTAACGCACTTCGGGAGCGAGCGCTGCGGTCGGCCTGGGTTCGGCGCGGCGCTTCGCGGCGCCTACGTGGCTTCGCGGCCCGCTGACCTCCACGTTGACGTACAGCCATGTATGTATGTTAGCATCCGAACCCTTGACCTGGGCCTTCCTTCATCACGGCTACTCAGACCCGCCTCGGGGCTGGGCTTGACTGGGGTCCGCAAGTGATCGGCGACCGCTGGGGGGTGACGAAGGAGGAAGCGAGTCGCCGATACCCCTGCGACGATCTGGTGCGCGAGCCGGTGCTCGAGGCGTGGCGAGGCGTCACCGCGCGGGCGAGACCTGAGCACGTCTGGCCATGGGTGGCGCAGATCCGCTTGGCGCCCTACTCATACGACTTGCTCGACAACCTCGGACGCAGGTCACCACAGGAACTAAAGGGTCTGCCCGAGCCGGTCGTTGGCGAGCCATTCACCACCGCCATGGGGTGGTGTCGCTTTGGCCGGATCGTTGCCGTCGAGCCGGGCGAGCACGTCACCGGACGGATCATGGGTGCCGTGATGTCCTACGTGCTCGTCCCTATCGAAGACAGCCTCCAGACGCGACTGCTGCTCAAGCTCGTGACCGAAGATGGCCGGGCGATAGCTCCGCTGCTGTCGATTGGCGACCTGATCATGGCCAGGCGGCAACTGCTCAATCTGGCGGCGCTGGCCGAACGCAGCGCATCCACCTAAGGGGGATCCCCACCCCTCCTTGCCCTCTTAAACGGCGGTCACTTGCCGCCTGCGACCGAGCTAGCCGACGCGCAACGCCGCCTGCTCCCCGCCCGCGCCCGCGCCCGCGGCCGCGACCGCGCCCGCGGGCGCGCGTTCCTTCGGGGCGCTCTCGGCGCTATCGCCCTCGACTTTCTCTTCCTCCTCCTCGCGTGCGGCCTCCTCTGCCCGTACCGGCGCCGGCACCAGCGTAAGGGCGACCACGACCAACGTGAACGCCACGAGCCTGCCGACGACGGTCAACGGATCGCTGCCGAGCGGATCACCGAACACCAGGATGCCGGCGATGATTCCGAGCAGGTTGGCCGCCGCGGTGCTGGCCGCGATAATCCCGACCCCCTCGCCGAGCTGGAAGCTTCGCGCCGAGGCAAAGAAGGCGCCGACCGCGCACAGGATGCCGAGCCACGACCACGGGCCGAAAAGGCTCCAAAGGCCGTGATCGCCGCTCGTGACCGCCTTGATCGAGATGTCTGAGACGCCGAACCAGATCCCGGCGCTGATCCCCAGGAGCACCCCCTGGTGATTGCGCAGCCGATCCGAGCGGAGCGACAGGGCGCAGAGAATGCCGACGCCGACCGCGGCCAGCTCAAAGCACGCCAGGGCCAAGATGCTGTAGGTCGTGTGGTTGCTCTCAGAATGGGCCGTGGCGCCGAGTATCCCCATCCCGACGCCGAGCACGGCCAGGCCGACCCACTGCCGGCGCTGGAGCTTGAAGTCGAAGAAGCGCTCGGCCAGGATGCCGACGAGCACGATCCCGCCCGATATCACCGCCTGCCCGAGGGACAACGGCGCCAGCGCCAGCGCTCCGATGTGCAGCAGCCAGGCCCCGACCGCGGCCAGCCAGCCGATCATGAACCACTTCGAGCGGAACAGGTTCAGCGCGGACTGCTTGGGCCGGCGGATGTCGACCGAATCACAGTGCACTGCTCCCTTCTGCTTCCAGAGCCCGCCGAGGCTCGCCACCGCGGCACAGGTCAGAGCCAGCGCCAGCCCGATCAACACTGTGACATGCATCACCCTCGTGGTTGTCCGCATTCCGGTGCGGGGAAACCTCGACGTGTTGTCGGATTACCGACACGGACCGCGCAGCGCGCGCGATCCGGGGCGAGGATCAACCGATTCAGAGCGGGTATCTCATGGCGGTAACCTGAAGGGACCGCCGGCCAACCACCCGAACTGACGGAGGCCAGATGTCCACGCCGCTGCAACTACTCGCCGAGCAAGGTCAGAGCCCCTGGCTCGACTACATCTCGCGGCCGTTCGTGCGGGAGGGCGAGCTCGAGGCGCTCGTCGGCGACGGCATCGTCGGCCTGACCTCGAACCCGACAATCTTCCAGGGCGCGATCGCCGACGGCACCGCCTACGACGATCAGCTGCGCGAGGTACTCCAGTCCGAGACCGACCCCAAGGAGGTGTTCCTGGCCCTGGCCCGGGAGGACATCCGTGACGCCTGCGACACACTGCGCGAGGTGTTCGATCGCGGCGAGTCGACCCGCGACGGCTGGGTCTCCCTGGAGGTCGATCCGAACCTGGCCATGGACACGGCCGGCACGGTCAAGGAGGCCCGGCGCATACACGCGATGATCGAGCGGCCGAACCTGTTCGTGAAGATCCCGGGCACCGAGCCCGGGCTGCAGGCGATCGAGGACACGACCGCCGCCGGAATCCCCGTGAACGTGACGCTCCTTTTCTCCCTCCAGCGCCACCGGGAGGCCGCGGAAGCCTACATACGAGGGCTCAAGCGCCTGCGTGAGGATGGCGGTGACCTAAGCACGGTTGCCTCCGTGGCGTCGTTCTTCGTCTCGCGCGTCGACACCGAGGCCGACCGCCGCCTCGACGAGATCGGTGGCCACGACGAGCTCAAGGGAACGCTGGCCATCGCCAACGCCAAGCTCGCCTATCAGACCTACAAGGAGCTGTTCAGCGGCAGCGAGTGGGACGACCTCGCGGTCGCCGGCGCCTCCCCGCAGCGCTGCCTGTGGGCCTCGACTTCGACCAAGAACCCCGAATACCGCGACGTCGTCTACGTGGAGGAGCTGATCGGTCCGAACACGGTGAACACGATGCCGCGCGAGACGATTGATCACTTCCAGGACCATGGGCGCGCGGAACCGACGATCGAGCGCGACGTCGACGGGGCCCAGCGCACGCTAGAGGCGTTCGCGGAGGCGGGCATCGAGTATGACGACGTGGTCGCCGTGCTCGAGCGCGAGGGCGTCGAGAAGTTCGCCGACTCGTTCAAGCAGCTGCTCGACGGCGTGGCCGGAAAGCGCGACGAGCTGGTCGCCGCCTGAGCGGTAGTGCCGTTCAGCTCGGCAGCTCGAGCACGAGCTTGCCGATGTTCTCGCCGCGGAACAACCGCAGGAACACATCGGGGAAGTCGCGGATGTCGCCGGGGATGACGTCCTCGCGCGACTTGAGCTCGCCGCTCTTCAGCCACTCCCCGAGCTCCGCCCGCGCCTGGGCATAGCGATCCATGTAGTCGAACACCAGGAACCCGGTCATCGAGGCCCGCTGGACTAGGAGCGACATGTAGTTGGCCGGACCGCGCGGCTCCTCCGCGTTGTACTGGGAGATCGCCCCGCAGATCGCGACCCGGGCGCCCCGAGCCAGGCGCGCCAGCACCAGGTCGAGCGTCTCGCCGCCGACGTTGTCGAAGTAGACGTGGACCCCGTCGGGTGTGTGCTCGCGGAGCTGCTCGCGCAGGTTGCCCTGCTTGTAGTCGATCGCCGCGTCGAAGCCCAGCTCGTCCCGCACCCAGGCGCACTTCTCCTCTCCGCCGGCGATCCCCACAACCCGGCACCCCTTGATCCGAGCGATCTGCCCGGCCACGCTTCCCACCGCCCCCGCGGCTCCGGACACGACCACCGTCTGTCCGGGCTCGGGCCGCCCGATCTCGAGCAGTCCGAAGTATGCGGTCAACCCGCCGATGCCGAGCACGCCCAGATGCGCGGGCGCCGGCGCCACGCTCGTGTCGACCGGCGTCAACCCCGAGCCGTCGCTCAGCGCGTAGCGCTGCACGCCGAGCATCCCGGAGACCTCCTCGCCCACCTGGTGCTCGGGATGGTTGGACTCGACCACTCGGGCGACGGTCCCGGCCCGCATCACCTCGCCTATCTTCACCGGCGGCACATACGAGCGTGCGTCGTTCATCCAGCCCCGCATCGCCGGATCGAGCGACACGTACTCAACCTGCAACAGGACCTCGCCGTCGCCCGGCTCCGGCGCCGGCTCCTCCACGTAATCCCAATCGGAGGACTTCGGCAGGCCAACCGGGCGCGCCGCCAGGCGGCATTGGACGTTCATACGCTCGCCGCTCATCCCCCCAACCCCCCGAACACCGAGAACGGGTTGAACGGAGTGGCGAACGGCGTCTCCTCGACCACCTCGGGCACGCTCCCCTCCGCCCTGACGTCGCTGCCCGCCGGCGCCTCGCGCCGGAACCGCTCGGCCAGCGCGGTCGCAGTGGCCTCGTCTGCCGCGCCGGCGACCAGGAACTCCCGCCGCTGCACGACCTCGATCTGCTCGGCGCGGAGTCGAGCCGCGAGCTGCCCCGCCTCCGCCTCCGACGGGCACCGGACCCGAACCTCGTACTCCGGATAGCCCTGCTCGGCCGACGCCTCGCGCTCCCGGGCCAGGCGCTCCGCGAGCTCATCCGCATTCTCCATCTCCGTGGCTGGGAGCGGCGTGTTCGGATCCTCCCACTGCTCCGCGGTGGGATGCCAGCGCTCGAGCCGGATGTCCAGCACCCAGCCGTGCTGGCCCGCCACCGCGCGAATCGCCTGCTCGGCCGCCTCGGCCTGGCCGCGGGTGTCGGTGTATGCGAACACCTCGGGGCCGTCGCGGGACACGATCACTCGATCGCCGAACGAGGTCTTCAGGTCGTGCGCCAGGTCGAACGCCTCGAGCCGGCTGGTCAGCTCGTGCGCGATTCCCTCCTCGTGCAGGTCGACCCGGAGGCGCCAGTCGTCGTTCATTGTGGGGGAGCGTACCCGCCCGCGCAGGAGCTTTGCCGCCTCGGCCGAACGGAGGAATATGATGGCCGCCCAGCGATGGCCAGCGTGGAGGTAGGCACAGCACTCGGCAGGCGTGCGTCCCGGGCCGGCGTGCCGGCGAGACCGGTGGCGCGAACGCGAGCATGGTGGAACCGATGGCTGTGGGTGCTGCTTCCCGTCGCCGCCTTCGGCGCCGGCTGGGCCGTGGCGCCGGCGCGGAGCCACGCGCCCTCGCCGGCGGCAGCCGCGGTCCTCGTGCATGTCCGGCCGCTGAGCATTCGGGGGGTTTCGCCGCTTCCCGCGCTCCCGCCGCTACGCACGGCGCCGAGGCGAACGGTGCCCGGGCGAACGGCGGCGACGACGGCGAACGCCAGGGCCGCGGGGACCGCGGCTGGCGTCCGTCCCGGCGGCACGGCGCCTGCTCCCCTACGGGCGGGGAACGTGACACCGAGCGTCGCTCCCACGGCGGGCGCTCAGACCGGCGGCGGCACGGAGACGACCGGCAACGTGGTCACGGCTCCGGGGAGCGGCTCCGGTGTGGCTCACGGTGGGGCCGGTGGGCACGGCGGAGCTGGACCGCCTCGAAGCACCGGTGGCGCGCGACCCACCGGCGGCGCGACCGCGATCGCGCCGCGGCTCAGCCCACGCGGTAGCCGAGGCTCCTGAGCTCGGCGTATGCCGTGGCGACCGCGCCGCCGGCGTGGCTCAGGTCGGCCTGCGCGCGCCCGTAGGCGGCGTGGTTTGCGTGCAGCGCCGCTCGAGCCAGCGCCCGGTAGGCGTCCGCGGTCTGCGTGAACGCGTTGGCGAGCGCGGTGTTCGCGGCGCTGGCGACCCCGGCGTCCAGCCCCCTTAGGCTCGCTGCGGCGGCGGCGTGCGCCGCGGCCAGCCCCCCGGCGGCGTGCGCCACGCCGCGCGGGCTGCTGGCCCGGATCAGCTGCGCGGTGCCGGCCAGCCGCGCCAGGTTGAGCGGGAACAGGATGTGGTCGAGCTCGCTCGTATAACTGGCGCTCGGGGTCAGGGACAGCGCGGCGGCGGTGGACAGGCGCAAGGTCGCGAGCACTCCCTGGCAGGCGCTGTCGAACCCGCTGCTCAGGCCTGGTCCGATGCAGTTGCCGACGATCGTGCCCCCGGTCGTGGGCAGCACGTACACGGTCTCAGCGCCGGCCTGTCCCGGCGCCGACAGGATCTGGTAGCGGTAGAACTGAAGCAGTCCGAGGCGAACGATCTGGGGCGTGGGGGGCGCAGGCAGCGAGGCGAGCAGAGAGCTTGGGAGGAAGCTGGGGGCGGTCGTGGCGCCGCTGCCGATGACCAACATGCGATCCGCGGAGCGCGCCGGAGCGAGTCCCATCTCGCTGGCCAGGCCGAGGCGAAGGCTCGCCGGCGGCGCCTGCCGGTGCCACGCCGTGGGAACCGCGATCGTGCCCAGGCCGATCGAGGCGTGCTTGGACGGCGGCGACGCATGGTCGCTCGTCGCCTTGCCGACGAGGAAGCCGAGGCCGGCGGCGACGATCGCGGCGAGGAGCGCCAGCACCGGCGCTCGCGGCACATGCAGCCGCCGGGCCGGGAGCCGGAGCCGCGGCAGCCGGAGCCGCGGCAGCCGGACCACCGGGCGTCGCCGGCGCTGCGCCTGAGCGGCGTCGGGCACGTCGACGGACGGGACCTCCTCCTCCGCGTCCTCGACGCCGGCGCGGCGCCGCAACTCGGCCAGCGCCGCGAGTGTGGCCTGGCCGGCGAGCCGATCGCGATACTCGAGCTCGAGCGCATCGGACACGTGGGCCAGCGTCAGCGGCGTGCCCTCGGCCTCGGCGGTCAGGATCGCGTCCGTGCAGCAGGTGCGAATGGCGGCTCCGGCGAGCTGGAAGGACTCAGCGAGGTGATGGAGGTCCTCGTCGCGCAGCTGCGCGTCGCCGGGGAGCAGCCGGCGCCATATCTCCTCGCGCGCCTCGCGGTCCGGGAACGGGAAATCGACCGCCGAGTCGAACTCGTCCAGCAGCTTTTCTTTGATGCCGCGCGTCGCGCTCGAGGTGAATACCACGGCGCCGCCGTGATCGCGGACGCGCTCGAGCAGCGCGGTGGCGGACATGGCCTCACCGGAGCCACGCGACTCCTGACGGCCGCGCAGCAACAGGTCGGCGTGATCGAACACCACGACCGCGCTCGCGCGTCCCGCCGCGCGCAGGAGCTCCTCCACCGTCTCGGACTCGAGCGAGGAATCGTCGCTCAAGTCGAGCGAGAACACCGGTGCGTCGACCGTGGCGCCGAGGATCTGGCAGGCCAGCGTCTTGCCGGTGCCGGGACCGCCGGTGAACAGAAGCCGGATCGAATTGCCGGCCTCGACCGACGCGGTGGCGGCTTCGAGCAGTACGCGCTGGGGCTCGGGCAGCACCAAGTCGCTCCAGGTGACTGCGGGCTCGACCTGTGCCCTTCCCTCTTCTGCGCCCGCCGAGTGGGTCCGGCGGGCCCCTCCGCTCTGCATGGTGTCGAGGATATGCCCGCGGTCGGCGGCGGTGAAACGATGCCCCGGAGTCCTGACCGCCGCCCGCGGCGGCCGCGCCGCGCCTCCAGGCTCCTCTGTCACGACCGCGTCTCGACGCGCGGACGCACGCCGAAACCGCTGAGCCGCGCCCGTGCGCGAGCCTTGGCATCGGACAGCCGCCAGCACACCGCCGCGGTGGCACCGGCGCACACCAGCACCGCGGGCCACGCCCCGATCGCCAGCGCCAGGACGTGTGAGACCGCGAAGGCGAACAACCCGGCGCCCGTGAGCTGCAGGGCGACCCGGGTGCCGTCGCGCGCGAGCCAGATGCCGGCGCAGGCCAAGCCGAACCCGGCGAGCACCACCCCGCCGAGCGGCCGCGATCCCGAGGCGGCCGCAACCGCGTAGCCCGCGACCAGCCCGGAGGCGGCGAGGGGCGCGGTGGCGACGGGTCGCTGCATGCCTTCAGGTTACGGGCCCGCGGGCTCGGGCGGCTTCGTGGGCAGCGCCCACGCGGCGGGGCGTGTGGGAAGAAATGGCCGGTATCCGGCCGAAATCTCCATGCCCCTACGCGGCCTTCAGCCCCGACCCGCACAGGGGCACGACGAGCGACCCCGCCGCCAGCTCCCGGGCGGCCCGCCACGGCCCGTCCTCGACCGGCTCCGGCTCGCGGAGGCGAAGTGCCGCGGCCCACACGAGCGCCGCGGTCGGCTCGACGAGCAGTCCACGCCCCGCGAGCTCTTGGCGCGCCGGCGCGATCGCCGGCTCGGGCACGGCCACAACGCACCCGCCGCTGTCCCGCACCGCGGCCAGGATCTGCGCGCCGCGGGCGGGAGACGGGATCGCGATCCCCTCGGCCACGGTGGGCTCGGCCGCAACCTCGAGCGGGACCGAGGCGCCGGCCGCGAAGGCTGCGGCCAGCGGCGCGCACCGCTCACTCTGGAGCGCGATCAGCGCGGGCACACCATCGGTCAGCCCGGCCGCGCGGAGCTCGCGGAACCCGCGATGCGCGCCGAGCGCCAGCGTCCCGTTCCCCACGGGCATCAGCACCGCGTCCGGAACCATCCCGAGCTGTTCCCACACCTCGAATGCGAACGTCTTCGTCCCCTGGTGAAAGAACGGGTCATAGATGTGCGACGCATACATCGCGCCGGTGCGCTCGACCTCCGCGATCGCGCGCTCGGTGGCCGCTGTCCGGTCGCCGGGGACGAGCTCGAGGCTCGCCCCGTAGGCGCGGATCTGGGCCTGCTTCCCGGCCGAGGTCCCCTCGGGGACGAACACCCTGCAGGGCAGGCCGGCGCGGGTGGCGTAGGCGGCGATGGCGCTGCCGGCGTTCCCGCTCGAGTCGGCGATCAGGCGCTCGGCAGCGCGGTGGACGGCGGACGCCACGAGCGCGACCGCCCCGCGGTCCTTGAACGACCCGGTGGGCGAGACGAACTCGAGCTTCACGTGAACGCCCGGGAGCTCCGGCCCCGCCTCGAGCAACGCCGTCCCGCCCTCGCCCATCGACAGGCCTGGCACGGGCGCCACGGCAAGCCACGGCTCGTACCGCCATAGGCCGGCGCCCGCGGAGCCCGGGAGGGGGCCGGAGCCCAGGAGGGAACCGGAGTCTGGGAGGGAACCGGCGTCCGGGAGGGAACCGGCGGCCGGGCGGGGGCCGGAGTCCGGGAGGGGACCGAGCGCCAGCTCGGGCAGATCGAGCAGTCCGCCGCACCGGCACCGCCATGCCCCCGGCGCCGCAGCCGCGCCGCAGGCCGTGCACGCCGGCTCGATCACCGCACCGCGGCGGCGAGCTCCTCGTAAGACTGGCGCAACGGGGGCTGGAGCCGTCCTACGAGGTGCTTGAGCTCGGCCAGCAGGCCCGCGCGGTGGGCGGCCTCTACGAGCTCGGGGCGGCGCTCCACCGGGACGTCGCCAAACATCTGGTCGAGGCCAGCCTCGTCCTCGACCACGAATGCCACGTGCACGAGCGTGACGTCGTCGATGGTGCCCAACGCCGCCATACGAGCCTCCGGGTCGAGGCGCCCGACGAACCGGCCGATCGTCACGTGCTCGCCGCGGCGGACGAGCTCCGTGCAGATCTCCGCGATCTCGTCCGGGGGGATCAGCGTGACCACCTCACCGGCCCGCCGCGGGTCGAGCTCCTCGGCGACGTCGGCGAGGAATGGGCGGGACAGCTTCGAGGCGATCTCCACAGCGCGAGGCGGGTCGAGCATGCCGGCGATCCGAGCGGTGATCATGGGCCCCAGCGCCCGCTCAGCGATGCTCGCGGTCACGCCGGCGGGCAGCAGCTTGTTGGCGGCGGCGAGGCGGCCAAGTGGGCCGGCGTGGGCCGAGAACAGCATCTCGGTCAGCTGATCGCGGAACTCCCGAAGCTGCTCCTGATCGAGCTCCTCCAGGTACTGGAGCGTCTCGGGCTCGCGCCGCAGAAGACGCGCCAGCTTGAGCACCTCTGCCCTGACTGGGGCGCTCATCCGACGATCTTTCGGATCGGCCCGCGCAGGAGCCGAGGGACGAAGCCAAGGGCGCGCTCGGCGGCGGCGTCGATCTCCCGCGCCTGGCGCCGGCGAGCCTCCCGCACGGCCGAGGCGAGGTCGTCCAGCTGCTCGCCCGACAGGCGCGAGAATCCGGCGGGGACCGCGCTTCCCAGCTCGGTTTCCAGATTCGTCAAGCCATCCATGGGCGGGCGACACTACCGGGAAGCGCCGACGCCATCCACGTCAACCGGTGAACGACGGGCGACGCGTTCCACGTCAACCGGAGAACCACGGGCGACCGTTGCATGTCAACCGGTGAACGACGGGGCGCCACGGGCCGGCCGGCGAGGCCGGGACGGCTTGCTCTTCGCCCGCCGGCGCGGGCGCGGCTTCCCTGCGGCCGGCGCCGGCGCCGGCGCGAGCCTCCCGGCGAAGTCGGTGTAGCCGAGCGTGGTGATCCCGGACGGGTGCCGCGCGGGCGGGCAGCCCTGGTGGGACTGCGGCAGGTCCTCGCCGCAGGCGTCCCAGAAGCTGGCCCACGGCGCCCCGTCGGGGCCGATCGAGACGCTCACGTAGTCGAGGCCGAGACCGCCGCTCGAGCCCTTCTCGCCGAAGTCGAGCGGGGGCTGCGAGGGATTGTCGACGGTGGCGCTCCAGAAGAGCGGCCGGGCGGCGAGCGCGTCGAAGGTCTCGGTGATGTAGCCGTCGAAGCCGTTCCGGCCCACGGCCTTGCCGAGATAGGAGATCGCCACGTGCCCGGGCGCGCCGACATCGAACCCGAAGTGGGTGAAGATGCCCTGGACGCCCGGGGCGAGGACGTCCATCGCGCTGCTCCACGACGCGCCACCGTCCCGCGAGACGGCGAGGTAGACGCGGCCGGGCGCGTAGGCGCCGTTGGGGTTCGGATTGCCGGGATCAGACCAGCCCAGGTACATGTTGCCGTCGGCGTCGGTGCGGAGCTCCGCCGACCCGGTCCCGCCCGGCCCGACCGCCGGGATGTTGAACGGAACGCGGGCGACGATCGGCCAGTGGGCGCCCTCGTCGTCGGAGCGGATCAGGTATGTGTCGCCGGCGCAGAAGAGCAGCTCGTACAAGTTGCCGGAGGGGTCGGGGGCGGCCCATGGGGAGAAGTTCGGGTGCTCGGTCTGGCCAGCGCATTGCGGGTGGGAAACCAGCGGCGAGCCGAAGAAGCCCTGGCCGGCGACGATCCAGGTCTGGCCGCCGTCGAGTGACTTCTGGCAGATGTCGCCCTCGAGCGTGGTCGTGAGGTCGCGCCCGACCGAGTCGTACTCGCCGCACGCATACACGACCTCGGGATAGCCGCTGGTCGTGCTGAGGCGCGGCCGCGCCGCGGTCACCTGCGTCCACTCACCCCCCAGGCCGAGCGGAAGCTCCGAATAGCCCCAGCTCAGGCCGTCGTTGTCGGTCCACAGCACTACCTCGCTCGGAACGTCGGGATCGGTCCAGAACAGGCGCCCGGTGCGGTGGTCGACGTAGAACTTGTCATCGATCTGGTCCCAGGCCGGATAGCCCAGATTCCCGGCCAGCCGGTTGGTCGGCGTGCCCGGGATCTGGATCGGCAGCGCGGCCATGTCGAATCCGATGGGGTTGACGAACGACCAGCTCCGCCCCCGGTCGGTGGTGCGCGCGAAGCCCGAGTTGCCGCCGAGGAAGTACTGGGTCCGGACGCCCGCCGTGGCCGCCACCGCGGGCGCGTAGAACACCGCGCCGCTCCCCGTCACGGCGATCGCCGACTCTCCGCCGGCGTAGCCGGTGGGCATCCCACACGGGATCGGGGCGCCCGCGGGCTGGTGGCGGAGGCGAAGGCCGCCGGCGTGATGGGCGACGGCCGTTCGTCTAGTCGCGCAGCCCGGTCCGGCGGATGGCTTTGCCGGCGCGGCCGGCCCGGCGGATGGCTTTGCCGGCGCGGCCGGCCCGGCGAATGGCCTTGCCGCCGCGGCGGTCGCCGCCGCCACGAGCACGGCTACCCCCGCCAACACGGTCGCGAGCCCCGCGAGCACCAGCAGGCGGGCGGGTCGCATCGCTCGGTGACGTCAGACCGGGTCGGGGTTCGGCGGCTGCTTCTTCTTCTTGTGCGGCTTGGCCTTCTTCTTGTGCGGCTTGGCCTTGGAGTGGACCGAGCCGGCGCGGGTGCAGCCGTACACCACGTGGGTCACCCGCCTCGCCCGGCCGTTGCGCGTGTACTCGACCAGCGCCACCCGGTGGCGCCCGGACCCGGCCAGGCCCGCGACCGTCACCGAACGCAGCGAGCGGCCCTTGACCGTGCGCACCCGCCGGCCGTCGACGTAGACCACGACCTTGGTGATCGCGCGACCCTTGTAGCGCGCCACGCCGAAGCGGATGGCCTGGCGCGCCGTGCACGCCGGGCCGCGGAGGCCGCTCGAGCGCTTGAGCGCGGCACCCGGGCCGGTGACGCTGTCGGGGGTGGTGTCGATCTTGATGTAGGAGTAGTCGCCCGACCATCCGTCCTGGCTGGTGGGAACCAGCCCCGCGCAGCCGTCGCGCAGGTTCTCGCAGTCGTACCTGCTGCCGTTCGCCAGGTGGAAGTCGAGGCGCGAGTAGTAATAGAACGAGAACGCGTTCCCGTCGTGGTTGGGGTCGATCCCCGCCTCCACGGGGTCATCGCGCCAGCGCTGGGACAGCAGCTCCGCATCGGCCTGTGGGTCGTGCTTGAGGTACTTGTTGAACCAGGCCGTGGTGTACCAGTCGATGATGTCCGGGCCGCGCAGCGAGGCGCCGAAGGCCTGGTTGGGGATCCAGCTGAAGTCCAGGTGCGAGCCGCCCCGAATGATGATCTCGCCCGTGTCGATCCCGGCCTTCGAGTAGTTGAGCGACCAGGTCGACTTGGCGTTGGGGTCGGGCAGCTGGGTGTTGGGCGCCGGAGGCAGTCCGTAGTCGGCCGACATGCCGAGCGCCGGCTTGGTGATCGGGACCGTGGTCCGATCCTGGGGGTGGGCGGGGCAGCCCGCCTCGCCGATCGTCTGCGACGGCGCGCCGGGCGCCGCGCCGGGCACCGGGGCGTCGTTCGGTCCCGGCCCGCCGAGGTCGTCCCACGCCACGATCGCCTTGACCCGCGGGTCCCACTGGCCGACGTACGAGACGCCCGCCGCGCCATAGGAGTGACCGGCCAGGCCGATCTTGCTCGGGTCGAGCAGCGACCAGAACGGGTTGTAGGCGGCGTCCAGGCCCTCCGCCACGCGGGCGTTCTGCTTGGGGGCGTGGCTCGTCCCGGTGGTGCAGCTCGTGACCGGCTCGTAGGGATGGGACGGGGTCGAGAGGAAGAAGTTGATCGCATCCTCGGTGCCGTCGTAGAACGGGGTTCCGGTGCTCTGGGCCGGATATCCCTCGTTCTGGTCCGGGGACTCGCCGTAGGTGTCGCTCTGCCCCTGTCCCTGCGGATCGAACGTGAGCACCACGTAGCCCGCCTTGGCGAGGGTCTGGGCGGCGTACCAGTACATCTGCTCGTCGGCCTGCACCGAGCCGTTGGTGATCACGATCCCGGGCCGCTTGGCGGGCCCGGCCACCGTCGCCCACACATGGCCGGAGATCGTGGCGCCGTTGCGGGCCGTGAACAGGACCGGCCGGACGATCCCGTAGCCGTTGTTCGCCCAGTTGTACAGGCGGATGTCCCCGGCGCAGCCGTTGCCACCGTTCCAGCACAGGTCGTCGGCGAAGAACCGCTGAGGGTCCGAGGCCTGGGTGTTGGTCGCCTGGAGGTAGTTGTTCAGGCTGACGACAGCCAACTGGGACTGGTACTGGGGCGTGTCGTAGATCGTCTGGCGCTGCTGGGTGATGGAGAAGTTCTGCGCCTCCACGACCGGGTTGAAGGTGGTCGGGGGCATCGCGGCCGCGGCGCCCGCGAACGCTCCGACCGCGGCCAGCGTCGTGATCGCCGCGGCAACCCGGAACCGAACCCTGCTCTTCATCTCAGCGTCTCCTCCTGTTGGGCGCGAGAGCTAACGCGATCCCGGGCGACCTGGAAGCACCCGGGATGGCACGTGAAAGCTACACCGCGGGATCGTGCATCTCGCCGGTTGCTGGTGCAACGTCGGTCGGCACGCTTATCGAAGCCCCAACCGTGCACGGGGCACAGCCGACCGCGTCATACTGCCGCCATGGGAGTGGCGGTAGCTGGGGATGTCGTGCGCCGGATCGTCGAGCGCGCGAACCTGGAGGAGTTCGCGGATCGCGTGCTCGACAGCTTCTGGGACCGGCCCGAGTTCCAGCAGCTCCATCCCCCGCGCGATGCCGTACGGGCGTGGGTGCGCTGGAACCTCGACCTGGTGGTCCGTTGGATGGTGGAGCAGCGGCCGCCCTCGGAGCGCGAGCTCGAGGTGTTCCGGGAGCACGCGCGGGCCCGCGCGGCCGACGGCATCCCGGCCGACATCGTGCCGGCCAACTTTCGTCGCGGCGCCCGGTTTGCCTGGGGCGCGCTGCTGGAGGCCGCCACCGAGGAGGAGCGCCCGGCGCTGCTCGAGAGTGCGGGGCTGCTGTTCGAGTACGTGGACCGGGTGTCGGCGATCTACTCCGAGGTCTACGAGGAGGCCGCTCGCTCGGCCGCGGCCGGCGGCGAGGAGATCGCGGCCCGCGCGCTCCTGGGCCGGATCTCCGCCGACGAGCCTCCGCTGCCCGAGGACCACCAGCTGGCCGGAGCGCTCGGGTTCGCGCTCGACCGCGCGGCGAGACCGTTCGTGATCGCGGTGCCGGGGCGCCCCGCGGCCCACGCGGCGCTGGCCGCTCAGCTGCGCCGGCGAGGCACGCTCGCCGTTTCCGAAGGCCGGCGCGTGGTGGGGCTGGCCCACGGCCGCTCGCCGTGGAGCACTCTCAAGCTCGACCGTCGCACCGTGGTCGCGCAGGGGAACCCGGCGATCCGCGTGGAGCGCGGCCGCGCTCTGGAGGAGCTGCGGATGGCCGTCGATGCGGCGCTCGCGCGCGGCGTGACCGGCGAGATCGCGCTCGAGGACTACCTGGTTGAGCTCCTCCTCCGGCGCTCGCCGCAGGTGGCGGCGCAGATCCGCAGCCGGGTGTACGGGCCGCTCGGCGACGAGCTCGCGCACACGCTCGACGTCCTGGTCGAGCACAGCTTCGAACGGGGCCATGCCGCCGCCGCGCTGCCCGTCCATCGCAACACGTTGCGCGACCGGATCGCACGGATCTCCGAGGCCACTGGCCTCGACCTGGAGTGCGCCGAGGGGCGGGCCCTGGCCTGGTTGGCCTGGCTGGGGCGGCGCGACATGGACAACTCGGCCAGCTTCTGAGCGAGCCGTGTTGCGGATTGATTAGGAAGCCGCGCTGGGTCTCCACCGCACCGGCCGCGGCGAATAGATTTCGCGCGAGGAAACGACCTTCTAGGAGGGTGCTATGAGGAGACCGCGCAGACCCGTTGCGACGATCGCGCTTGCGATGGTCGCGGCGCTCGCGCTCGCGGCATGCGGAAGCTCGTCGAAGTCGAGCTCGTCATCGGCGTCGAGCTCGACCGCGCCGGCAGGCAAGACCGGCGGCACGATCACGTTCATGTACGGCGTCGCCCCGCAATCACTTGACCCCGGGATGGACTACACCACCCAGGGCGCCGAGATCAACTGGCTGGCCTACACGGGCCTGACCACCTACCGGCATCTAAACGGCCTCCCCGGGGCACAGCTGCAGCCGGGGTTGTGCACGGCGATGCCCACGATCAGCCCCGACGGCAAGACCTACAGCTGCACGATGCGCCACGGCCTCGTGTTCTCAAACGGACAGCCGGTCAAGGCCAGCAACTTCACCTACGGGGTCGAACGGGCGATCAAGATCCCCTGGGGCGGCTCGGGCGAGTTCATCACGCCGGTGATCGTCGGCGGCACCGCGTTCTCGAACGGGAAGGCCAAGACGATCTCCGGGATCACGGCCAACGACGCCACCGGTCAGATCACGATCCATCTCAACTATCCCTACGGCCTGTTCGACAATGTCCTGGCCGAGCCCGCGATGGCTCCGGTGCCGATCGGGACCCCGTTCAGCAACCAGGCCAACAACCCACCCGCGGGCGTGGGACCGATCAAGGTCACGAACATCACGCCCAACGTGGGGTTCACGGTCGAGCCGAACCCCTACTGGTCGAAGATGGCCATTCCGGGGATCCCGGCAATGAAGGTCACGGTCAACGCCAAGATCTCCGCGAACATCTCGGCCAACGACCTGTCCGTGCTCAATGACTCCGCCGACGTGGTCGACTGGGCGGACACGATCCCCGGGAGCCTGCTGCCGCAGATCTCCTCGCGCGCGTCGAGCCGCTTCGGCCGCGTCAACCTGGGCGGCTCGACGTACTACGTGTTCATGAACAGCACGGAGAAGCCGTTCAACAACCAGCTCGCTCGGGAGGCGGTGGTCACCGGCCTCAACGAGCAGGCCTTCAGCCGCTTGGGATCGGGATTCACCGTGCCCGGATGCTTCTTCATGCCTCCGGCGCTGCCGGGCCATCTGCCCAACTCCGATTGCCCGTACGGCGATCCGGACAACGGCGGCAATCTGACCAAGGCCAAGCAGCTGCTCAAGCAGTCGGGCATGGCCGGCCAACCGGTCACGGTTTGGAGTCAGGAGCGTCCCCCGCGTGAGCAGTGGATGACCTACTACACCCAGTACCTGAACCAGCTGGGGTTCAAGGCCACGCAGAAGCCGATCGCCGATGCGACGTACTTCACGACGATCGGCGAGCTGAAGCTTCATCCCCAGACGGGCTTCCTCGACTGGAACATGGACTTCCCGAACCCGGTCGACTTCTACGGCGTGCTCTTGGTCGGGAGCTCGATCCTGCCGACCAACAACGAGAACATCGGCGAGGTCAACGATCCGTACATCAACAAGACCGTGGCGCAGATCGCGGCCACGCATGACCCGAATCAGATCCAGACCCTGGCCACGGCCGTGGACAAGTACACGGCGCAGAAGGCCTACGTGGGAGTGTTCGGTTACCAGACGTTCCCGAAGTTCATGTCCGATCGCATGGACTACGGCGCGGCGCTCTTCAACCCCATCTATGGGTGGGATTGGACCTCGTTCGCATTGAAATAGCTCCGGCGGCGGGCCGGGAGAGTTAGTCTGTCCCGGCCCGCCCGCTCAGGCTGTCGATGGCGACCACTTCCGCTTCCGGTACCGAGTTCTCCGGCGACATCACCGCCGCCCTCGCCGACGTGGGCGAGGAGCTCCCGCCCGGGCTGGGGCCGTGGCGGCTGGCCTGGCGGCGGCTGCGGCGCAACAAGATCGCGCTGTTCTTCGGGGGGCTGTTCCTGCTCATCGTGGTGCTGTGCCTGCTCGCGCCTGTCTACTCGAGCAGCATCGCCCACATCGGCCCGTACACCGAGAACGTGACCGGCACCGTAAAGGTGGGCGGCAAGACCGAGAATGTGGTCGGCGTGACCGGGATACCGATCGGCCCGACGTGGCAGAGCCACTACTTCTTCGGCGCCGACTCCAACGGCCGTGACATCGCGGTCCGCCTGCTCTACGGCGGGCGCAACTCGCTCGAGATCGGCGCCGTGGCCACGCTCATCACCATGGTGCTGGCGCTGATCTTGGGCATCGCCTCGGGCTACTTCCGCGGCGTCGTGGATGGGGTGATCAGTCGCGCCCTGGACGTGATCTGGGCCTTCCCGGCGGTCCTGCTGGGCGTCGCGCTGGGCACCGTGCTCGCGGTTGGCGGCATCGGCCCGCTCAAGGGCACGACGCTGATGGTGCCGGCCGTGGTCATCGGGATCGTGTACATCCCCTACGTCGCCAAGCCGGTCCGCGGTCAGGTGCTGACCCTGCGCGAGCGGGAGTTCGTCGACGCCGCCCGCCAGCAGGGCCTCAGCCACCGGCAGATCATGTTCTCGGAGATCCTGCCCAACCTGGCCTCCACGATCACCGTATTCATCCCGCTGATCCTGGCCAACGCGATCCTGCTCGAGGCCGCGCTGTCGTTCCTCGGCGCTGGGGTGCAGCCGCCCAAGCCCTCGTGGGGCACGATGATCTCCGACGGCGTCAGCACGATCCCGGCTGCGTTCTCGAACGTGCTCGTGCCCGGGATCATGCTCGTGCTCACCGTGATGTCGATCAACATCTTCGGCGACGGGCTGCGCGACGCGCTCGACCCGCGGGCCAAGGTCCGGATCGCGCACTGATGCACGGGGCGGCGCGCTAGATGGGCCGGTTCGTCATCCGCAGGCTGATGTCGATGCTGCTGGTCATGATCCTGATCTCGATCCTGACCTTCCTGCTGTTCGAGGCCATCCCCAACGGGAACCCGGCGTTCCGGCTCGCCGGGCGTACCGCCACCCAGGCCGAGATCCACCAGATCGAGGTGAAGTACGGCTTCAACAGGCCGATCTACATCCAGTACCTCCGGACGATGAAGAACATCTTCACCGGTCAGGCCATCTCCTATACACAGGGGTTCAACGTCCTCGACGAGATCCGGGCGGGCCTGCCCGCGACCCTGTCGCTGGCCTTGGGCGCCGGGATCCTCTGGCTGCTGGCCTCGATTGCGGTGGGCACGCTGGCCGCGGTCAGAGCGGGGAAGTACGCCGATCGGGTGCTGACCGTGCTCGCGATGGCCGGTGTGTCGTTCCCGCCGTTCTTCCTCGGCGCCGTCTTCATCTACTTCCTCGGCTACAAGTGGGGGATTTTCCCGATCGGCGGCTACGTGAAGTTCACCTCGAACCCTGGGGCATGGTTCGGGCATCTGGTCCTGCCGTGGGTGACCCTGTCGGTGCTGTTCGTCGGGTTCTACTCGCGCGTGCTGCGCTCGACGATCCTCGACACGATCAACGAGGACTACGTCCGCACCGCCCGCGCCAAGGGCCTGTCAGAGCGCCAGGTGCTGATCCGCCACATTCTGCGCAACAGCCTGATCCCGATCATCTCCCTGTGGGGGCTGGACCTGGCCCAGGTGATCGGCGGCGGCGCGATCCTGACCGAGTCGGTCTACGGCCTGCACGGGGTGGGACAACTCGCCGCCGACTCGATCGCCCGGCTCGACATCATCCCGATCCTCGTGATCGTGATGCTGACCGCTTTTGCCGTCGTGGTGCTGGCGGCGCTGGTCGACATCCTGTACGCGTACCTCGACCCGCGGATCCGGCTGACGGCATGACGGCGCGCGCTGAGCCGCCCGGCTCGGACGCCGGCGAGCGACTGCTCGAGGTCGACGACCTGCACGTCACGTTCGCCACCGAGGATGGCCTGGTTCGGGCGGTGGACGGCGTCTCGTTCGCGGTGGCGCCCGGCGAGGTTGTGGCGATCGTGGGGGAGTCGGGGTCGGGCAAGTCGGTGACCGCGATGACGCTGATGGGCCTCACCCGGGGCCCGAATGCGCGATTCGAAGGCCGGGCCCGGTTCGAGGGCCGCGATCTGGTCGCCGCTTCCGAGGAGGAGCTGCGCAAGGTCCGCGGCGCCGGCATCGCCATGGTCTTCCAGGACCCCATGAGCTCGCTCGACCCGGTCTACCGGATCGGCTCGCAGATCGTCGAGCAGATCCGCGTCCACGACCGGGAGATCAGCAAGGCCCAGGCCTACGACCGGGCGTGCGAGATGATGGAGCGCGTGGGCATCCCGCGGGCGCGCGAGCGGCTGCGCTCCTACCCGCACGAGTTCTCGGGCGGGATGCGCCAGCGCGTGATGATCGCCATGGCTCTGTCCAACCGGCCGCGGCTGCTGATCGCCGACGAGCCGACGACCGCGCTCGACGTGACGATCCAGGCTCAGATCCTCGATGAGCTGCGCCAGCTGCGCAGCGACACCGGCGCCGGGATCATCCTGGTCACCCACGACCTGGGGGTGGTGGCCGACATCGCCGACCGGATCGTGGTCATGTACGCCGGCCGGGTAGTCGAGCAGGGCACGCTCGACCAGATCTTCTACGACCCCCAGCACCCCTACACCTGGGGACTGCTCGGCTCGATCACCCGGGTCGACCGCGACCGCTCGCAGCGCCTGCCCGCCATCGCCGGGCTGCCTCCGTCGCTGGTCAAGCCGCCGGAGGGCTGCCACTTCCGTCCCCGCTGCCCGCACGAGTTCGACCGATGCGTACAGGTGCCCGAGCTGGCTGCGCGTATCCCGGAGCTGTCCGGACATCTCGACCGCTGCTGGCTCGAGGTCGAGCGCAAGCGCAAGCTGCGCCAGGTCGGCGATCGGATCGGGCTGGCCAGCGAGCAGACGGTGATCTCGTGAGCGCGGCGGCCGAGCGCTCCGAGACGCCCGCGGCGCCCGGAAACGGGGATAACCTGCTCGAGATCGAGCACCTGCGCGTGCTCTTCCCGATCAAGTCGGGCCTGCTCATCGACCGGCAGATCGGTCAGGTCCATGCAGTGGACGACGTCTCGTTCGAGCTGCACGAGGGGGAGACGCTGGGGATCGTCGGCGAGTCCGGCTGCGGCAAGACCACTCTGATCCGGACGCTGGTGCGGCTGATCGACGCGACTTCGGGGGCGATTCGATATCGCAGCCAGAACATCACGGGGGCGGGGCGGCGCGCGCTCGAGCCGGTCAGGCGCGAGATGCAGATGGTCTTCCAGGACCCGCAGGCGTCGCTCAACCCGCGCAAGCGGATCGCCCAGATCCTGGCTACGCCGCTGCGCCTGCGCGGCGTGCCCAAGGACCGGATCGAGTCCGAGAGCCGGGCGCTGCTCGAGCGCGTGGGCCTTCACCCGGAGCATCTCGGGCGCTTCCCCCACGAGTTCTCGGGTGGGCAGCGCCAGCGCATCGGGATCGCTCGCGCGCTGGCCGTCGAGCCGAGCCTGATCCTGCTCGACGAGCCGGTGTCCGCGCTCGACGTCTCGATCCAGGCCCAGGTCATCAACCTGCTCGACGAGCTCCAGGACGAGCTGCACCTGAGCTACGTGTTCGTGGCCCACGACCTAAGCGTGGTACGCCACGTGTCCGACCGGATCATCGTGATGTACCTGGGCAAGGTGATGGAGGTCTCGCCCGCCGAGGAGCTCTACACCAAGCCGATCCACCCGTACACCTCGGCGCTGCTCGGGGCCATCCCGATTCCCGACCCGGAGGAGAACCGGGCTCGGGAGCGGCCGATCGTCAGCGGCGAGCCCCCCAACCCGATCCGCCCGCCCTCCGGCTGCCGCTTCCACACCCGCTGTCCGCGCGCCACCGACATCTGCCGGGCCGTCGAGCCGCAGCTGACCGAGTACGCCGGCGGGCACCTGGCGGCCTGCCATCACCCGCAGCATGTGACAGGTGAGGAGATCGCGGCCGCCGTGCGCTCGCCGAGCACGCCGCTGTCAGCCGGCGAGGTCCCGCCGGAGGCCGAGTAAGGCGTTTTACCCGGGCCCTAAGGCCCAGCTCCTCTTCATCGGCTCCATCCTCCCGATGTGCCGGCGCGGCTCTCAGCGCATCCTGCCAGGAGCGTGGATTCGAACGAGAGGAGCACAGAATGCATCCCATCCTCACCCAAGCCGTCACCAGCGCCCGCCAGGACGACATCCGCCGCCTCACCGAACGCGAGGTCCGGCTCGCGGCGGCCCGCCCGGGGCGTGCACGCGCGCGGCGCACATGGCGATACTTCCGTCATGCGGCCGCGGCTCACGAGCAGTCACTTCGTAGGCCGAGCCCGGGAGCTCGCGGAGCTTGAGCTGGCGCTCCGCGAGGCGGATGATGGTCGGCCGGTCGTCGTCCTGCTCGGGGGCGACTCGGGCGTGGGCAAGACGCGCCTGGTGGCGGAATTCCTCGGGCGGCTGGCCGACCAAGGCTCGGAGACGGTTGTGCTCCAGGGCAACGCGGCGCTCCAGGTCGACGGCGAGCTTCCCTACGCGCCGCTGCTGAGCGCGCTACGGCCCTTGGTTCGCCGCCGCCATCCGGCACTCGACGAGCTGAGCCGCCCCAGCCGCGTCGCGCTGGCCGCGCTCCTTCCCGACCTCGAAGAGGGGGCGCCGGCGCCCGAGCGTCCCGATCCCTCGGCGCAGATGCGCCTGTTCGAGGCGCTGCTCGACCTGCTCGAGCTGTGCAGCGCTGAGAACGGCCTCGTGCTGATCCTCGAGGACATGCACTGGGCGGATCGCTCGACGCGGGCGTTCGTCGGCTTTCTCGCCCGCAGCCTGAGCGAGGAGCGAGTCATGGTTCTCATGAGCTACCGCAGCGACGAGCTCCATCGCCGACACGCCCTGCGCCCGCTCCTGTCCGAGCTCGATCGCCTCGGCCACGTCCGGCGGGTCGACCTGGCCCCGTTCGATCGCGGCGAGATGATGGAGGCGCTCGAGCACATCCTCGGCGATGCGCCCAGCCGGCAGCTCGTCAACCGTCTGTTCGAGCGCAGCGAGGGCAACCCCCTCTTCATCGAGGAGCTGCTGGCGGCCGGCCTCGACGGCCGTGGCGCCGCCCCGCAGAGCCTGCGCGACGCCTTCCTGCTCCGGATCGAGCGCCTGGCTCCGGAAAGCCGGCGGGCCGTGCGGACGATCGCGGTGGGACGGATGCTGGACGAGGACACCATCTGCGAGCTGGTCGCAACCGAGCACGAGGCGCTCCACGACGCGCTGCGCGAAGCGGTCGACGAACAGGTCCTGATCCCCTGCGAGGAGGGCCGGCTGGGGTTCCGCCACGCGCTGCTGCGCGAGGTGGTCTACGACGATCTGCTGCCGGGTGAGCGCGGCGAGCTGCACCTGGCCCTGGCCCGGCTCTATGAGCAGCGCATGGGCGATCAGGTCGAGCTCGAGGCGGCCACGATGATCGCGAGCCACTACGCCGCGGCCCGTGATCAGCCCGCCGCCCTGCACGCCACCGTTCAGGCCGCGCTGGCCGCACGGGAGGTGCACGCGCACGGGGAGACAGCCGACCTGGCCGAGCGGGCGCTCGAGCTGTGGCCGCGCGTTCCCGATGCCGAGACGATGCTCCCGCTCGACCACGTCGAGCTGCTCACGCTTGCCGCGGAGGCCCACGGCGTGGGCGGCGACCGCGCCCGGTCGGAGGTCCTCCTGGGCCGAGCGCTCGACGAGCTGGAGCCGGAGCGCGACCGCCGCCGGTACGCGACGCTGCTGGCCCTGCTGGCGCGGGCTCAGTGGCAGCTCGGCCGAGGCGTCGAGGCCGTGGAGACCGGTCAGCGAGCGCTCGCCATGCTTCCGGCCGAGGAGGGCGGCTCCGAGCGGGCGGCGCTGCTGTCGTGGCTGGCGCGCACCCGCATGCTGCGCGGACGCTTCCGGGAGGCGATCGAGGAAGGCGAGGAGGCGCTCGCCGAAGCGGTCGCGGTCGGCGACGCGCGCGCTCAGAGCGAGGTGCTGAACACCCTCGGAATGGCCCGGATCGCGCTGGGGCGGGTCGACGACGGGGTCAAGGATCTGCGATCGGCGCTGGCGATCGCGCAGGAGCACGACGACGACGACGCGGTCAGCAACGCGTACTCGAACCTGGCCGACCACCTCAGCCTGGCCGGGCGGACCGCGGAGGCGCTCGCGATCGCCAGAGAGGGATTCGCGGCCACCCCGCGCCGGGCCACGCGCAGCCGTGAATGGATGATGCTGACCCTGTCGCAGCTGGAGTACGACAGCGGCGACTGGAAGGCCTCGAGCGAGCATCTCGGCCCGCCCCCGTCCCACCTGGTCGGAAACGTCCTCGTGTTCCGTCAGCTACGCAGCGCCGAGATGGCCCTGGGCGAGGGTGACTACGACAGCGCCGCGCAGTGCCTGGAGGCGCTTGAGGAGCATGTGGTCGGCTCCTCGCAGCCGCAGTGGATCGGTGGATTCGGGACGCTGCTCGGCGAGCTCCGCCGCCGCCGGCACGACCTGACCGGCGCGCGCGAGGCGGTGGCACAGGCGCTCGACCGGCTCGAGGTGTGCACGGACGACGTGATGCGGATCGCGCGCGTGTCGGCGGTCGGCGCCTGCGTGGAGGCCGACATCGCGCAGCGCGCCCGCGATCTCCGCGAAAAGCCGCACGAGCGCGACGCGGTGGCGCGAGCCCGGATCCACGTGCAGCGCCTACGTGCCGCCGCCCAGGAGGGCGGGATCGTGGAGCGAGCGTGGCACGCGATCGGGAAGGCCGAGCTGGCGCGCGCCCGCGGTCGCACCGATCCGAAGCTCTGGCTGGCGGCGGCCGGGGAGTGGGAGGCGATAGGGCGTCCCTATCCGGCGGCGATCGCTCGGTGGCGCGGTGCCGAGGCGCAGGTCGAGGCCGGCGAGCGCGCGGCGGCCGCGGAGCTGGCGGCGGGCGCGCTGGACTCCGTGGGCGAGCTGGGCTCGCGGTGGTTGACCGAGGAACTCACCGCGCTGGCCGAGCGGGCCCGGCTCGACCTCGACCGTGGCGCCGCAGCGGACCATCCGGCGCTCCCGGACGCGGAGCGGGACGGCGCGGAGGACCCGTTCGGCCTGACCTCGCGCGAGCGCCAGGTGCTGGCGCTACTGGCCGAGGGAGCGACCAACCGTCAGATCGGCGCGGCGCTGTTCATGGCCGAGAAGACCGCGAGCGTGCACGTCTCGCGCATCCTGACCAAGCTGGGGGTGCGCAGCCGCACCCAGGCGGCCGCGGTCGCCCACCGCCTACACCTGAGCCGCTGAGACCGACTCCGCCGCGGGAGCGGCGTCGGAGGTGGTGCCGAGCTCATGGCGGAAGGCGTCGACCACGGCCGGATCGAACTGCGTGCCCGCGCCTCGCTCGAGCTCGGCCAGCGCCTGCGCCGGCTCGAGCGCCGGCTGGTGGGGGCGCTCGGAGGTCATGTCGTGGAACGCGCTGCACACGAACACGATCCGTGAGCCAATTGGGATCTCGGGGCCGGTCAGGGCGTCGGGATAGCCCGATCCGTCCCACCGCTCGTGGCTGGAGCGGACCAGCTCCGCCACCGGCTCCATCCCCAGACCGGCCGCGAGCAGCCGCTCGCCGACCAGCGTGTGCAGCAGGATGAAGCGCCATTCGTGCTCGGGCAGCTTGCCGGCGCGTCCCAGGATCTCGCGGGGGACGGCGAGCGTGCCCACGTCGCACAGGTGGACCGCCGCCTCAAGTTGCTCGACGGCCTCGCTGGGGAGGTGCATCCGGCGGGCGATGCGTTTGGCCATCGCTGCGACGTCGTAGCGCGGCCGGACGAGGCGGAGCGCTTCGGTGGCGTCGGCGGGCGCGCGCAGGCCGGGCGTCTTGCGCTCGCTGCGCTGCCCGTGCGCGCGGCGCACGGCCAGCTCGAGCGCGGTCGCGGGCGTGGAGGCCTCGGCCGGCAGCGCCGCCTTCCCGACCGCGCAGGAGATGTGAAAGCCCTCGCCGATCTCGTGCAGAGCGCCCGCGGCGGCGTCGTGCAGGGGGGCGGTGAGTCGCTCAGAGCCGCAGGCGAGCAGCGCGAAGGTCCCGCCGCGCATCCGGTAGGCGATGCCCTGCTCGCCGACCGTGTCGGAGAGCTTGCGCGCCAACCAGGCCAGCAGCGCGTCGCCGATGGCGTCGCCGTAGGCGTCGTTGTAGTCCTTGAAGCCCTCGAGCGCGAATACGTACAGCGTCCAGCGGTGGTCCGGGTCGACCATCACGCGGCGCAGGTCGGCCTGGAGGCGCTCCACCCCCGGCAGCCCGGTGATCGGGTCGTTGGCGATGATCGCCTCGGGCGCGGGTGCGGCGGGGGCAGCCGGGGGCTCCGGCGCGGCCGGCGTGGTGGCGGGAGCTGGGGGCTCCGGCGCGGCGGAGGGTGCCGGGGGCCCGGTTGCAGCTGGTGCCGCGGGCTCCGGCGCGGTGGCGGGTGCCGGCGACTCGGACGCGGGCTGCGCGGGCTGCGCGATGGCTTGCGCCGGGGCCGGGGCCGCCGGGGCCGGGCCGGCCGACGCTTCGTATGCGGCCTGCGCCGGGTTAGGCGACGCTGCGAGGACGATGGTCGCGCCGAGCAGGCCGCCGGCCACGAGCGCGACGACGGCGATCACGCCGCCGGCCGCGGCGGCGCCGACGAACAGGGCGAGGGCGCCGAGCGTCAGCCCGGCGACAAGGGGAGTTCCGCGCAAGCTGCGCATGGACACTTATTCGGCGCGCAGGCCCGTTGCCTAAAGGGAGGCGCCGGCCGTTAGGCTCGGCAGCCCATGCGCCTGCCCGCCGAGTGGGAGCCCCACGAGCGAACGCTGATGGGCTGGCCGTGCCGCCTCGAGCTGTGGGGCGAGACCTTCGAGCGGGCGCGCGCGGACTACGCGACGGTGGCGAACGCGATCGCCGAGTTCGAGCCGGTCACGATGATCGCCAACCCCGGTCGGGACGCGGCGGACGCGCGGGCGGCGTGCAGCGCCTCGGTCGAGGTGGTGGAGCTGGCGCTCGACGATTCGTGGCTGCGCGACTGCGGCCCGATCTATGTCTACGGCGAGAGCGGTCGCCGGCGCGCCGTGCACTTCCGCTTCAACGCCTGGGGCGAGAAGTTCCACCCCTACGACCGCGACGCCAGGGTCGGCCGGCTGATCGCGGAGCGCCTGGGCGACGAGGTGACTGCGGCGCCGCTCGTGCTCGAGGGGGGCTCGATCGTGGGCGACGGGCACGGCACGCTGCTCACCACCGAGGAGTGCCTGCTGAACCCGAACCGCAATCCCGAGCGCGACCGCGAGGCGATCGAGGCGGAGCTGCTGACGCAGCTCGGTGTCGAGCGGCTGGTGTGGCTGCGCTGGGGCCTGGTCGAGGACGAGGACACCGATGGGCACGTGGACCTGATCGCGGCCTTCCTTGAGCGCGATCGTGCGCTGCTGCTGGTGACCGACGAGCGCAATCCGAACTACGAGCGCGGCCAGGAGAGCCTGGAGCGCCTGCGCTCCGCGGGCATCGATGCCGTCGAGCTACCGTTTCTGCCCTATGCCGAGGTTGCCGGCCGGACGGTGGCGGTGAGCTACCTCAACTTCTATATCTGCAACGGCGCGGTGATCGTGCCGGTGAGCGGCGCGGAGTGCGATCCCGAGGCGCTGGCGCTGATCGGCCGCTGCTATCCGGGGCGGCAGGTCGTTGGCACGCCCGGCACCGTGCTCGCCTACGGGGGTGGCGGGCCGCACTGCATCACCCAGCAGGTTCCGGTGCGCGATGCCGTCGTCTGAGCCGCGTCTGATCACCGCGCTCGAGCCTCCCGAGTCGCCGGCGCGGACGCGCCCCGCGGAGCGCGTCCCGCTGCGCGTGGGGCTGGTGCAGCAGCGCTGGCACCTGGATCCGGCCGAGCACGAAGAGGCACTAGCGCTCGGGGTCCGGATGGCCGCGGGCGAAGGCGCGCGTATCGTGTGCCTCCAGGAGCTGACGCTCTCACCGTATTTCGCGATCACGCCCGACGGGCCGGCGGCGGTGGGGGCGGTGCCCGAGGAGGTGCCGGGCGGACAGACGTACTCGTTCGCGGCGCGCATGGCATCTGAGACCGGGGCCTACGTGCACGCCTCGCTGTACGAGCGCGCGGACGGCGACCCGGACGGCCTGGGGTACAACACGGCGATCGTGGTCTCGCCGGACGGGCAGCTTGTCACCCGCACGCGCAAGCTCCACATCCCGGTCACCGCCGGCTATTACGAGGATCACTATTTCCGGCCGGGTCCGGCGGACGGAGACCCGTTCCCGCTCGTCGAGCTGCCCGAGGCGCGGCTCGGCGCCCCCACCTGCTGGGATCAGTGGTTTCCGGAGCTGGCGCGCGCGTACTCGCTGGAGGGCGCCGAGATCCTGATCTACCCGACGGCGATCGGCTCGGAGCCCGACCATCCCGGGTTCGACACGCAGCCGTTGTGGCAGCAGGTGATCATGGCCAACGGGGTGACCAACGGAACCTTCATGGTGGCGATCAACCGGATCGGGGTGGAGGAGCCGCTCACCTTCTACGGCTCGAGCTTCATCTCCGATCCCTACGGCCGCGTGCTGGTGCAGGCCGGCCGGGATGACCCGGCCGTGCTGGTGGCCGCGCTCGACCTCGACCAGCGGCGCGACTGGCTCGAGCTGTTCCCGTTCCTGCGCACCCGCCGGCCCGACGCCTACGGCGTGTTGGTCCGCGGGGGCGAGGCCGCATAATCAGCGATATGGGAAGGGTCTACGACGGCATCGACGAGCATCTGCGGCGCTGGATCGCCCGGCAGGCCATGTTCTTCGTGGGAACGGCGCCGCTCGACTCCGACGGGCACGTGAACGTCTCGCCGAAGGGACCGATCGACACGCTGCGGGTGCTCGACCCGCTGACCGTCGCATACCTCGACATGGTCGGCAGCGGCGCGGAGACGATCGCCCACCTGCGCGAGAACGGCCGCATCGTGATCATGCTGTGCGCGTTCTCAGGTCCACCGCGCGTGCTGCGCCTGCACGGGCGCGGCGAGGTCCTCACCGCCGGCGCTCCGGGCTTCGAGGAGCTGCTCGAGCGGTGCGCCTTCGAACTGCCGGCACACTCGGAGGCACAGCGATCGATCGTGGTCGTGGATGTGGAGCGAGTGGCCGACTCGTGCGGCTACGGGGTTCCGCTGATGAGCCACGAAGGGACCCGGCAGCACTACGAGGCGTGGGCGGCCAAGCGGCTCCGCGTGGGTGGAGCGGACGCGCTGCTCGACTACCAGCGCGAGAAGAACGCGCGCAGCGTTGACGGATTGCCCGCGCTCGAGCTTCCCGACGCGGCCGCGGCGCGCGAGTAGCCCTCGGTGCTCGCGGTTTTCGACGGCCACAACGACGCGCTGACCACCGAGGACCATGCGCTGATCGCACAGGGGCGCGCGGGCGGGCACCTCGACCTGCCCCGAATGCAGGCCGGCGGCGTGCGGGGTGGCATCTTCTCGGTCTTCACCCCCTCCCCCGGGTGGGAGGACAACCCGGCGCTCGGGCCTGGTGGCGCGGTGGCGCTGGCGCCGGCCGAGCCGGTGGATCACGGGGTCGCCGCCGCGGACGCGAGCGCGGTCGCGGGCCGTCTGCTCGCGCTCGAGCGCGCGGGCCTGGTGCGGGTCGCGCGCCAGGTCGCCGACCTCGACGCCGCGCAGGCGGACGGCGGCCCGCCGGTGGCGGTGCTGCATCTGGAGGGGGCCGAGGCTATCGACCCCGACCTCGAGGCGCTCGAGCTGTGGTACGGCGCCGGCCTGCGCTCAGTCGGTCCGGTGTGGAGCCGGCCGAACGCGTTCGGCCACGGCGTACCGTTCGTCTCGCCGTCGTCGCCCGACACCGGCCCCGGGCTGACCGAGGCGGGTGCCGCCCTAGTTCGCCGGTGCGCGGACCGGGGCATCCTCGTCGACGTCAGCCATCTGAACGAGGCCGGCTTCTGGGATCTCGCGCGGCTCGAGCTCGGGCCGATCGTGGCCAGCCACTCTGCTGTCCATGCGCTGTGCCCCACTTCTCGCAACCTGACCGA
Organism: uncultured Solirubrobacterales bacterium; assembly: GCA_963818675.1. Classification (GTDB taxonomy): domain Bacteria; phylum Actinomycetota; class Thermoleophilia; order Solirubrobacterales; family Solirubrobacteraceae; genus Palsa-465. The sequence continues at coordinate 1,166,338 of CAWFTE010000002.1, read as the reverse complement.
CGCCCAGCTCGACGCGATCGGGGACTCCGGCGGGCTGGTGGGCATCGTGTTCGCGTGTCCGTTCCTGCGCGAGGACTTCGCCGACGACGCCGACACACCGCTGGAGCTGATCGCCCGTCACGCCGCCTACGTGGCGGAGCGGATCGGGATCGAGCACGTGGCGCTGGGGTCGGACTTCGACGGCGCCACGATGCCGGCGGCGGTGGGCGACGTGGCGGGGATGCCGCGCGTGCTCGACGCGCTCGCGGACGCGGGGTTGCGCGGCACCGAGCTGGACGCGGTGGCGTGGGGCAACTGGCGCCGGGTGCTCGGCGCCTGGTGGAAGGACTAGCCGGGCTCGAAGCTGCTCGCGAGCGGAAGCGCGTAGTAGAGGGCGAGCGCGGCACAGATGGCGAGCGTGGGGTAGGGGGAGATGGGGGCCAGGGCCGTCGCGATCACGTAGGGGAGCAGGCCAGTGATGCTCCGAATCAGGATCTTGCGCCGGCGCTCTTCGGGCAGCTCGGGTGCGAGCAGGTGCGCCTTGCGGAACAGGATGTGCCAGTTGAGCGTGGCGAACGCGACCGCCATGGCCACGAACACACCACCGTAGACGGCGGCGGCCAGGCTCTGGCCGTGGCCCAGCTTCAGGTAGGTCGCGAGCAGGTTGGTCGCGAACGGGATCAACCCGATCGTCAGCAGCAGAACCAGGTTGAGCATCAGGATGCTGTGGTCCGCGGCACGTAGGCGGCCGATCATCGCGTGATGGTTGACCCATATGATCCCGATGGTCAAGAACGAGGTGGCGTAGGCCGCGTACTGCGCCCACCCGCCGGCCAGGGCCTTGGCCAGGTTGGGCGTCTCACTGGGCGCCGGGACGCTGATGTTCAGCACGAGCAGCGTGATCGCCACGGCGAGGACGCCGTCGGAGAATGACTCGAGCCGGTTCGTGCTCACCCCGGCGGTTTTCGCCGGTGGCACGGCTGATCCTGGTCGGGCCGGCGTTCATACCGATCTCTTCGGGAGTTCGTACGCGGCTCTTCGCACACTCCCAGAGAAGCCTTACGCCCGCGTTCCATAGTCACTCTCACACACCCTTCAAAGCGAGAGGGTCACGAAAGGTGAACTTGAACAGCAAGCGATACATCCTTCCGGCCATGGCCGCGAGCGCCGCGCTCGCAGTCGGGGGCGCGTCTGCGGTCGGAGGCGTGGCGCCGGCGATGGCCGGGACAGTGAACGCCCAACAGGCGACGAGTGAGAACTGGGCTGGATACATTGCGGGCAGCAACGTCGGGACCGGCCAGTTCTCGAGCGTGTCCGGCTCCTGGGTCGTCCCGGCGGTCAACTCAGGCTCGAGCACCGGACAGCATCAGGGATATTCGGCCTTCTGGGTCGGCCTGGGCGGGTCCTCCGGTCAGTCCCAGTCCCTGGAGCAGGTGGGCACGTCCTCCGACACGTCGGGTGGACAGACGCAGTACTACGCCTGGTACGAGCTCGTGCCGGACCCCGAGACGCAGCTCAACCTCGCCGTGCACCCGGGTGACCACATGACCGGCAAGGTGAGCGTCAGCGGCAGCGACGTGACAATCACACTGTCAGACCAGACCACCGGTCAGTCGGTGACCAAGCAGCTTCAGATGAGCAATCCCGACACCTCGAGCGCGGAGTGGATCGCCGAGGCGCCGTCCAGCGAGAGTCAGTCCGGTAACACGCAGACGTTGCCGCTGGCCGACTTCGGCAAGGTCACGTTCACGGATGCCTCCGCGACCTCGGGCGGGCATACCGGGACGATCTCCGATCCCGACTGGTCGCTCCAGCAAGTCCAGCTGAGCTCGGCGGGCGGCGGTGGCCAGTTCGGCGGCGCGGGCATGACGGTCAGCGGGCCCGGGTCGGCCGTCGGCCAGTCCGGCGCGGGGGCGCAGCCCTCGACGCTGTCGAGCGACGGCTCCTCGTTCTCGGTGTCCTACTCCTCGGACGGCTCCGGCTCGGGCGCCGGCGCCGGCTCGGGCGCGGTCAACGGCTCCGGCGGTGGCTCTGACACGAGCGCCGGCAGCGGTCCGTACGGATACGACCCCGGCGGCGGCTCCGTGTACGTCGTCCCCGGCGGCTACGGCGGCTACGGCTCCGGCAGCGGTTACGGCGGCTACGGCGGGGGCTACGGCGGGTATGGATACGGCTACGGGATTTGATTGACGCAGACGGTCTCGCACCCGGCCTGCGCAAGCGCGAGCGCCACCGACTCCCGGTGGCGCTCGTCGTTGCAGACGGCCACGATCGCTCCGCCCGAGCCCGTGTAGTTGGCGCTCGCGCCACACCCGCGCGCGATCTCGATCATCTCCACGTGCCGCGGCGCCAGCGCCAGCATCCGGCGCCTGGCGTCGAAGCTCGCGTCGACACACCGCGCGAAGCCCGCGCGGTCGCGCGCCCGGAGCGCGGCCCTGGCCTCGCGGGCGCACCCGGCGAGCGCGATCATCCCGCCGCGAACGATCGGCTCGCCCCGCGCATAGCGCGTGCGCAGGTCGTTGTGGGTCACGTTCGAGTCCTCGGCCGCGTCGGCGCGCCAGGCCACGACCAGCGGCGGCAACAGTGCAGCCTCGACGCGCTCATAGCGCCGGCCCCCACCCGCGAAGTCCATGAACGTCAACCCGCCGTACGCCTGCGCGACCCGGTCCTGGAGCCCCGCGGCGATGCCGAGCTCCTCGGTCTCCACGGCCAGCGCCGCGTCGGCCAGCTCGGCTTCGGAGAGGGTGACATCGTGCACCCCACACAAGGCGCGGAGCGTGGCGATCACGATCGCGCTCGAGCCTCCCAGGCCGACGCCGCGGGGGATCGACGTGCTCCAGCGAACGGCGATCGCTTCGGTGCCCGGATGGAGGCGCGCGAACCGGCGCACCGTCGCGGCGACGAGCTCGCTTGGCGGGTCGACCGTGGTGTCTTCGGCGCGGGTCGCGGACGCCTCGGCGCGGAACGCCGGGAGAGCCACCGCCAGGACCGCCCCGCCGTAGCCGTCCGAGGGGTTGCCCGCCAGCGCCGCGCGGGCCGGCGCCTGCCCCTCAGCCGGCATCGGTGATCACGCCGCGATGCTAGTGCGCGCCCCCATACGCGGGACGCCCGCGGGTCAGATGTTGCCGTCGCCGTCGCTCGGGCCGCCGTGGTTGTCGGAGTCGCCGTCCCCGGCATCGGGTCCCTGCGGGATCCCGTTGCCGCCACCGCCGGTGGTGTGAGTCCGGGGCGGCGGGGGAGGCGGTGGCGGTGGCGTCGGGTGCTGGATCGTCGTGGTCGTGTGAGGTGGCGGCGGGGGCGGCGGCGTCACGTGAGCCGTGGTTGCCGGCGGGGGAGGCGGGGTCGTGTGCTGCGTGGTCGAGGTGGTGTTCGCGGGCGCGCTCGCCACCCCCGACCTGGCGGGCTTGGGCTTCGCGGCCGGCTTCGGCTTCGGCTTCGGCTTCGGCGCGGGCGTGGTCGCCGTGGTCGTGATCGGCGCGGCCGCCGCCTTGCTCGTCGTCCGCGAGGACGAGCTCGAGGAGGAGGCGGCGCCGCAGCCCGCCGCCGCGAGGGCGACCAGGCATGAGAAGGCAATGGCGGCTGAACGGTGGTGAGTCATGGTGGTGCTCCTCTTCGGTCGTCTCAGGTAACTCGACACCAAGGACGCCTGGGGGCGCGATTGCTTCCCGCGCTTTGCGGCGTCTATGCTCGCCAGCGTGCACTTCAGCGAGCTGACGCCGCCCGAGCAGCGCGTGCTCGGATGCCTGATCGAGAAGCGGTGGACGACGCCCGAGCAGTACCCGCTGTCGCTCAACGCGCTGAGGCTGGCCTGCAACCAATCGACGAACCGCGACCCGGTCACCGCGTATGAGGAGGCGACGGTGCGGGAGGCCGCGCAGCGGTTGTGCAAGTACGGTCTGGCCCGGCTGGCCAGCGGCCACGGGAGCCGGACCACGAAGTACCGCCACCTGGCCGAGGAGGCCCTGGGGCTCGGGCGCGAGGAGCTGGCCGTGCTGGCCGTGCTGCTGCTCCGCGGGCCGCAGACGCCCGGCGAGCTCAAGGCGCGCACGGAGCGAATGGCGCCGATCGGATCTCTCGCCGAGATCGAGCGCGTGCTCGCGGTGCTGGGCGAGCGCGACTTCGCGCGGCGGCTCGAGCGCCGGCCGGGACAGAAGGAGGACCGGTTCGAGCACCTGCTCGGCGGCGGAGGAGAGGCGGGGGCGCCGGCGGCATACGCGCCTGCTGCATACGCGCCTCCGACCGCGGTTAGCGCCGCGCCGGCACCCACCTACGAGCCGCCCGCCGCGGCGGACCCTGACGCTTCCGAGCGCAGGGGGTTGGAGGCGCGCGTCGACGCGCTCGAAGCCGAAGTTGCATCGCTGCGCGAGGAGCTTGAAGAGCTCCGTGGTGAACGCCGGGTCGGTAGCGCGGACGCCGCGATTTAGTCCACCCTAGGGCGCAAAAGCTCCAGATTTTCTGGGGTTGGCCGAATTACCGATAGTGCACGCGCGGCTGCTGTGCTGGCGCAGCCCACCGCCGCGCGGGCCTGAGCTCAGACTCGGCTCGGCAGGTTCTCGACCGCCACCGGCTCGATGTCCTCGGCGGGCAGCTCGAAGCCGAGGACCTGGGCGTAGAAGCTGAGCTCCGCGTCAAGCGAGCGGCGAATGTTCTCGGCGCGGCGAAAGCCGTGCTGCTCGCCCTCGAAGCCGATGTAGGCGACGGGAACGCCCTTGGCCCTGAGCGCCTTGACGATCATCTCCGACTGACTGGGCGGGACGATGGCGTCCTCGAGTCCCTGGAGCACGATCAGCGGCCTCGAGAATGCATCTACGTGGTGGATCGGCGATCGGCTCCGGTAGCGCTCGCGCTCCTGCGGGTACGGCCCGACGAGGTTCTCGAGGTCGTGGCTCTCGAACTTGTGCGTGTCCCTCAGCAGCGCCTCGAGGTCGGCCACGCCGAACCGGTTCGCGCCCGCGGCGAACGGCGTGTCCTGCCGGGCCAGCGCCGCCAGCGTGGTGAACCCGCCGGCGGACCCCCCGCGGATGCACATGCGCCGAGGATCGCAGCGCCCGCGCTCGGACAGCCACCGCGACGCGGCCAGGCAGTCGGCCACGTCGACCTCGCCCCAGCGCCCGTGCAGCAACCTTCGGTAGGCCCGGCCGTAGCCGAACGATCCGCCGTAGTTGACATCGACGACCGCGAACCCCCGCGCGGTCCAGTACTGGATCCCGAGCTGGAGCACGGGGTGCGCCGCGCCGGTCGGGCCGCCGTGGACGAGCACGAGCAGGGGCGGAAGCTCGTCGGGGGGACCGACGCAGTCGGGGTTGGTCGGGGCGTAGAAGAGCCCGTGGGCCGTGCGCCCCTCCTCGGAGGGGAAGTCGAGCGGCTCGGGCACCGAGATGAAGTCTTCCTCGACCCCGAGCTCGGCCAGGTCACGCGGCGGGCGCAGCACCTCCACCTCGCGCACCTCGCCGCCCTCTCCCAGCTCGATCTTCTTCACCGACAGCTCGGCCGTCGCCGATCCCGCCACCGCCACGACCGAAGCGTGGCCGAGCGCGCGGACCGTCTCCACGTCGGTGATCGGCAGATCGAGGCCGCGCACTGTCCCGTCGGTCAGCCGGATCGCCAGGCCATCGATCCCGTCCCGCATGCGCGCGAACACGATCCGGCCGTCGGGCAGGACCGCATAGCGGGAACTACCGAGAGCCCATTGGGGCAAGCCGATCTCGGCCTCGATCTCGATCAGCGGCGCGACCGCGCCGTCCTCGGGGGTCCAGCGATACAGGTTCCACCACCCGCTGCGATCGCTGAGGAACGTCAGCGCGCCGTCGGCGTGCCAGGCCGGCTCGGATACCGACTCCTCGTCGCCGCCCGCGACGAGCTGCTGCTCGCCGCCGGCCAGGTCTCGAACGATGAGCCGGGTGCCGTCCCAGGGCATATTCGGGTGGTCCCACTCGATCCAGCACAAGCGCTCGCCGGACGCGCTCCAGCGCGGGCTGGTCGTGAAATCGGGCCCGCTCACCAGCACCTCGGGCTGCCCGAGCCGCTCGGCGTCCAGACGCACGATCTCGTTCTGGACGTCTGCCGCCCCCCGGCCGTCCGGCGGGTGGCGCTCGCGGATGCAGGCGATCCAGCGGCCGTCGGGGCTGACATCGCCGTCGCCGTAGCGGTCACCTCGGCGCACCGCCGGCTCGGGGGTGAGAGCGACCGCGGACCGGGAGGCCGGATCGAGCCGGTACAGGCGCTGATCCTCCCAGGCGCTGAACCACACGATGCCCTGCCGGGCCCACCAGGCGGCGCCGCCGTACTCGTGCACGGCGGTCCGCGCGCTCCAGCCCCCGGGGAGCAGCTCGGTGATCGTCCCGTCTGCCGCGCGGCGAATGAGCTGAACGCGGCCGGCCTCGCTCGGGCGGACCTCCGACCAGATCACCTCGTCACCGTCGACGCGCATCTCGGACAGGCCGACCGCCGATGCGACCACCACCTCCGAGGTGACCGGCGTCGGCCACGAGCCAAAGGGCAGCAGCTGCCGTGTGCGTCCGCTCATCCGCACAACGCTAGCGAGCGGTTTCGGAGGGGTTCGGCCACGGGAAGAGTCACGGTGTCGTATTTCCCGGAGGTAGAGGATGCGCCGTCTGAGGGTCGTTCTGAGCGTCGGTGCGGTCGCCACCGGCATGCTGTGGTCGGTCTCGATTGCGGGCGCCGGCTCCGCCGCGCCGCGCAGCATCGCGCCGGCGCCCAGCCCGTGGGTTCTGACCGCCGGCAGCACCGGTTCCGCATACGCGCCCACGTTCACCGGCAACGGGATGCTCGGCGTGCGCGTTCCGCCGGATGGCCAGGGCTACGCCGGGGGAAGCGTGCCGGCGCAATCCGAGCTGGCCGGCTTCTACGCCCAGCCACGCGGCGACGTCCAGCAGCGCGCCAGCATCCCGACCTGGTCGACGCTGATGTTCTCGGACGGCGGACAGGCGTTCTCGCTGTCGAGCGGACACGCCTCGGGATGGCGCCAGTCGCTCGACCTGCGCACCGGCGTGATCACCACGACCGCCCACTGGGTCGCGCCCGACGGCCACGCCACGGATCTCACGTACTCGGTGCTTACCGATCGCGCTCGACCCTTCGTCGGGCTGGTCAGGCTTGCGTTCACCCCGAGGTGGTCGGGACAGGCGACGGTCACCGATCTGATCGACGGATCGCCCGCCAAGCTGACCACCCCGGTGACGAAAGGCTGGACGCCGGCGGCGCACCAGGACTGGGAGACCGTCAGCACGGAGGGGACCAACATCCGCGCCACGCTCGCCAGCCAGCTCGGGCTGAGCGGCAACGTGAACGCCACCGACACGCCGGAGGCCCAGACCACCGCGCGGAGCGTCGGCCAGCGACTCCTCTTCCCGGTGAGCGCCGGCCAGACGTACACGGTCACCAAGTACGTCGGTGTGGAGAGCTCGCAGGACAGCTCCAACCTTCCGGCCGCCGCGCAGACCGAGGCCTCGAACGCCGCTGCGACAGGCTGGAACCAGTTGCTGAGCGAGAACGAAGCGGCCTGGAGTGGGCTGTGGGCGGGCCGCGTCGACGTGCTCGGCAACCTCGCGCTCGACACGATGGTGCACGCGAGCCAGTTCTACCTATGGTCGAGCACGGCCCCGGGCATCAACTGGAGCATCTCTCCGGCCGGGCTGTCATCCGACGGCTACGACGGCCACATCTTCTGGGACGCCGAGACGTGGATGTTCCCCAGCCTGCTCGCGTTCCATCCCGACCTGGCGGCCGGCATGGACGCCTACCGCTACGCCCGGCTCGCCGCGGCCGAGCGGCATGCCGCAGCCACCGGCTACCGGGGCGCCCGTTATCCCTGGGAGAGCGCGCTCGACGGCACCGAGCAGATCCCGCCCCCGGTCTCCAAGAACAGCGAAGGACTGTTCGAGCAGCACATCACCGCCGACGTCGCGCTCGCCCAGTGGCAGTACTACCTGGCCACGGGCGACCGGCAATGGCTCGACCAGCAGGGCTGGCCGGTCCTCTCACAGGCCGCGAACTTCTGGGCCTCGCGGGTCACGCGCGGGAGCGACGGTCGCTACCACATCCGTCACGTCACCGGGCCCGACGAGGAGAACCCGAACGTCAACGACGAGGCCTACACGAACGTGGCGGCGCGGGCCACCCTGCTGGACGAGACCAGCGCGGCGGAGACGCTCGGGATCGCCACGCCGGCCGCCTGGAGCCAGATCGCCCAGAGGATCGTCGTCCCCCGGGCGCGCGGGATCCATCCCGAGTTCTACGGCTACCGCGCACAGCTGGTCAAGCAGGCCGACGTCACGCTGATCCAGTACCCATGGGCGTATCCGATGTCGTCCCGGCTGGCCACGAGCGACATCGACTTCTACGTCCCGCGCACCGATCCCGGCGGACCGTCGATGAGCGACGCGGTCAACGAGATCGACACCTCCGCACTCGGCACCCCCGGCTGCTCCAGCTACGTCTACACCGAGCGCAGCTTCCAGCCGTTCATCCGCGACATGTTCGACCAGTTCTCCGAGACCTCGACCGGCGGGGCGTTCACGTTCATGACCGGGATCGGAGGGTTCCTCCAGGAGTTCACCTACGGATACTCGGGGCTGCGCTTCGGATCCACCGCGGTTACGCTCAGCCCGAGCCTGACCCGGCAGCTGCCCGGCGTGGTGCTGCGTGGGCTGAGGTGGCAGGGGCGCACCTTCACCATCTCGATCGGGCAGCGCGTCACAACGGTGACCCTCCAGAGCGGAGCGCCGCTGCCGCTCATCACTCCGGCCGGCCGGCGCACCGTGGCGCCCGGGGCTACGCTCACCATCGGCACCCGCCGGCCGGACCTCGCGACCACGCGTGATGTGGTGCGCTGCGATCCGGCCTCGGCGAGCTCCGCTCGGCCGGGGGCGCCCGCCCTGGCCGCGGTGGACGGCAGCCCCGCCACCGACTGGCAGCCGGTCAGGCTGCCGTCCACGCTCACGGTGTCACTGCGCCAGGGCGCTCGGCGCGCGAGCTTCGCCACCCTCCGCTGGGGACAGGCCTGGCCGCCCGCGCCCAAGCCGAACGTCCCGCCCCCGCCCGGTCCGGTGATCACGCTCCGACCGACGCGCTATCTGCTCCAGGTGTCCGGCAACGGCAAGGCCTGGCGGACGGTGGCGACGGTGACGCGCCGCCGCGGGACCGTCGACATCGTGCGCTTCAAGACGGTCCGGGTGCGGTTCGTGCGCGTGCTGATCCTGGCCGGCGCCGCGAGGGTGCCCATGCCCAACCCGAAGGGCAGCGGGATCGTCACCGGAACCGAGCTGCCCATGCTCGAAGAGCTGACCGTCAGCCGATAGGCCCTGCCAGGGCACGAGCACCGCGCTGGCGGCTCCGAACCGGACCTGGGTCGCGTAGCCGCCGGGACCCAGCCGCCGGCTGATCCCGATCCGTAGTGGCTGGCGGCGCTCCATCAGGCCACCTCCAGCTCGAGGCTCGCAGGCTGCTCGCGCGCGGGGAGCTGCACCGTCTCCGCTTCGGGGGCCCGCGGGCGCCGTAGCCAGAGCAGCGCGATCAGCGCCCCAGCACCCACGGCCCCCGCTCCCAGCACCCAGGCCAGGTGAAAGCCGTCGGTTAGCGCCTGGAGGTGATGGGCGCCGAGGTGGGACAGCACCTTCGTGCGCTCGGCCGCCACCGAGGCCAGCGCGGCGATTCCGATCGCGCCCGAGATCTGGAGCGAAGCGTTGACGATACCCGAGGCCAGCCCGGCGTCCGCCAGCGGCACCTCGGCCATCGCGATCGTGGTCAACGGCAGGAACGAGAGCCCCGCGCCGAGGCCGAGCAGCGCGAACGGCACGAGGATCGTGGGCACGTACTGGGCGTGCGCCGGAAGGCGCGAGAGCAGCACGAGCGCGGCGGTGATCGCGACCAGCCCCGCCAACAGGACGCCCCGCGAGCCGAATCGGCGCATGAGCCGCGCCGTGACGCCGACCGACATCAGTCCGAGGATCAGGGTCAGCGGCAGGAAGGCCAGGCCGGTCTTCAGCGCGCCGTAGCCGTGGACGTGCTGCAGGTAGAGGACCCCGAGCAGGAAGGTCGAGAACATCCCGGTGACGAGGAAGCCGCGGACCACGCTCGAGGCGGCCAGCCCGGGCACGCTCAGGATCCTGGGGGGGAACATCGGGTTGCGCAGGCGCGACTCGACGAACGCGAACACTCCGAGCAGGACGAGGGCGCCGGCGCCGAAGCCGAGCGTGTGGACAGAGACCCAGCCGTAGTCGGTCGCCTTGACGATGGCGTACACGCCGAGCATGAGCGCGACGGTGACCAGCATCGAGCCGACCACGTCGACGTGGTGGCCCAGGCCGAGCCGGGGGGTCTCGTTGATGAGGATCCGCCCCAGAACGAAGGTGGCGATCCCGATCGGCACGTTGATGAAGAAGATCCAGTGCCAGCTCAGCGACTGCGTGAGCACTCCCCCGGCCAGCAGGCCGATCGAGCCGCCGCTGGAGATGATGAACGTGTAGACGCTCATCGCGATCGCGCGCTCGGCTGGTTGCGGGAACTCGGTTACGAGCAGCGCCAGCACCGCGGCCGAGGCGACGGCGCCACCAAGGCCCTGGACGAAGCGCGCGAGGATCAGCAGGACCTGGTCGTCGGCTAGGCCGCACGCCACCGAGGCGAGCGTGAACATCACGAGCCCGGTGAGGAACGTCCGCTTGCGCCCGAGTAGGTCGCCGAGGCGACCGGCCAGGAGCAGGAAGCTCCCGAAGGCGATCATGTACGCGTCGACCACCCAGGCCAGGTTCGCCTGCGAGAAGTGGAGGTCGCGTTGCATCGAGGGCAGGGCGACGTTCACGATCGTCGCGTCCAGGACCATCATCAGCTGGCCCAGGCAGACGACCGCCAGCGACACCCAGCGCCGCATCTCTATATTCGTTAGCCGGTTGATAGTGATCATCCCCTCTCAACGGGTGTTCTAGTTGTCGTTGATGATCACTATAACAAGGACTATCATCTACTGCAAGATGATAATCCTGATACCCTGCAAATCACGATGGCGGTAGACACCTCGCCCGGCACGGTCGTGATGCTCATGCGGCTGTCCACGGCCATCAAGAAGGGCAGCACCGAAGAGCTGCTCGGGGTCAAGCTCCGCCAGATGATGTTGCTGAGCTACCTGCGCGCGAGCGCGCCGGCGCAGCAATCGCAACTGTGCGAGGCGCTGTGGCTCGATCCGAACAACTGCGTGCTCCTGCTCAACGAGCTGGAGGAGATAGGCTACGTCGAGCGCCGCCGCGATCCAGCCGACCGTCGCCGCCACGTCGTCGAGCTGACGGCCGAGGGGCACACGGCCCTGGAGCGGGCCGAGCGCGCGCAGGAGAGCCTCGAGGACCAAGTGCTGGCCGGGCTGAGCGCGGACGAGCGGGCCACGCTCCGCTCGCTGCTGGCGCGCGCGCTCGAGCAGTAGTCCGCCCGAGCTCAGGCGCGCCGCGCCTAGAGGATCCCGATCTCCGAGTTGTCGCCGACCAGGAAGCGGTAGGCGCGCGGCTGGCGATGGTCGCGCCCGATCCTCACATTGCGCCCCAGGAGCGATGACTCCATGCGGCCGTCGAGGCCCTGCACGGCCGCGCCCGCGAGCAGGATCGAGTGCTCGACCTCGGCGTTCTGGATCGAGCAGTTCTCGCCGATCGCCGTGTAGGGGCCGACGTAGCAGTCCTGGAGCCGGGCGCCGGCGCCGATGATTGCGGGTCCTCTGACCGACGAGCGCTCGAGGCGCGCCCCGGCCTCGATCACCACGCGTCCGTCCACCTTCGAGTCGATCAGCTCGCCCTCGACCTGACCGACGATCGTGTCGAGCACGAGGCGGTTGGCGGCGAGCATGTCCTCCAGACGCCCCGTGTCCTTCCACCAGCCGCGCACGATGTGCGGCTCGACACGACGGCCCTGGTCGACCAGGTGCTGGATCGCGTCGGTGATCTCGAGCTCGCCGCGCGCCGAGGGACGGATCGCCCTGGTCGCCTCGTGCACGAGTGGCGTGAACATGTACACCCCGACCAGGGCGAGGTCGGTGCGCGGCTTCGCCGGCTTCTCGACCAGGCGCACCACCGCGCCGTCGTCGAGCTCGGCCACGCCGTAGTTCTCGGGGTCTGCGACCGGCGTGAGCAGGATCAGCGCGTCGGGCTCGTGGGCGCGGAACGCCTCGACGAGGTCGTCGATTCCGCCCTGGAGCAGGTTGTCGCCCAGGTACATCACGAACGGGGCGCCCTCCAGGAAGGGCTCAGCCGTGAGCACCGCGTGGGCGAGTCCCAGCGGCTCGCCCTGAAGGATGTAGGTGATACGCACGCCGAACCGAGAGCCGTCGCCGGTCGCCGCCTTGACCTCCTCCCCGGTCTCGGGCGCGATGATGATCCCGACCTCGTCGATGCCGGCCTGGGCCATCGCCTCGATCCCGTAGAACAGCACCGGCTTGTTGGCCACGGGCACGAGCTGCTTGGCGCTGGTGTGGGTGATCGGCCGCAGCCGCGTTCCCTTGCCGCCGGACAGGATCAGCCCCTTGAGGTCTTGCATCGGGCCTCAGTAAACCCCACCGAGCTTGCGGTGGTCCCAACTGACGGTACGCCGGGTTGCGAACTGGAGGGCGATCCGCTTCGGGGCCTGGGCGCGGATCATCTCATCGACGTCCTGATGGCCCGTGTACCGGCCGTAGAGCTCCGCGCCGAGGGCCGCGACCACCTCGACGTCGCGGTGGACTGCCGTCTCGGCCTCGATCATCACGCCCCGCAGCTCCTCGTAGCGCTCGCCGTCCTCGACCGTCAGCGTCGCACGCGGGTCGCGCTCCAGGTTGCGCGCCTTCTGGGACTTCCCGTACGTCCAGCCCCACAGCTCGCCGTCGCGGACGACGTACCACAGCGGCATCACATGAGGCCATCCGCGCGGCCCGTGGGTCGCGACGACGACGACGCGCTGCTCGTCCAGGAACGCTGCGACCTCGGCTTCGGTCATCGTGATCTGGGACCGCCGACTCACGATTGCTCGATTTTGCCCGCTGTCCGGACGATATCGAGCAATCTCAGCGGGAGACCGGCTCCCGGGCGGCCCCAGCGATCGCCTGCGCTGCGCTCAGCACCGCCGCGCGGGCGTCCGCGGGCTCGAGCACGGCGGCGTCGCCCGCCTCCTTGAGCACCTCGCGCACGAGCCAGTCGAGTCCCTTGAACGGGAACTCAACGATCACCGAGCCGTCGTGGAGCTCGGCGATCACGGTTCGCTCCTCGCGCGACCAGCGTGCGCGCTCGGAGGAGATCCACACCTGGGCCCGGCGCGAAGCCGGCACCTCGCCGGTGCGGGGCCAGCCCTCGACGTCGGCGGCCGGGTTGACGTCCGGGCGCGGCTCGAACCGCTGGTCGGTGACGGAGGCGGACTTGATCCGATCGAGACGGAAGTGGCGCACGTCGTCCCGCGCCGGATCGAAGCTCGCCACATACCATGCATCGCGGCCGTTGATCAGCCCGTACGGCTCGACCGTGCGGGTGGAGAACTCGTCCTCGTTCTCCTTGTAGTACTCGAACGAGAGCAGCCGGTGCTCGGCGATCGCGCGCGAGACGACGGCGGCGATCCCCGCGTCGTCGCCGCGGGGCGGCGCCACCTGAAGGCCCTCGTGCACCGGGTCCTCGCCGAGCGCGGCCACCACCTTCTCGCGCGCTGAGGACAGCGAGCCCTCGGGGATGTGCTCGCCGATCAAGTCGATCGCGGCGATCAGCGCCTTGGCCTCCACCGGCAGCAGCCGCGCCGGGCGCGCGAATGAGTCTCCGTAGGGCTCGGGATCCACCTCGATCGTGCCGTCGGAGAGGATCTCGGCGTAGAGCACGTAAGTGCCTGCGCCGAAGTTGACCACGTTGAGCACCGAGATGTCCTCGCGGAGCTCCTGCTCGGTGAGCTTGAGCGCGCGGCACAGCTCGGGCGCTTCGAGACGCCTTCCCGCCCGCCCCGCGTCGATCAGGATGCTGGCCAGCGTGACCAGCCGCGCGAAGCGCTCGGGGCGGATCGCCGCGTCGAGGTTGTGGCCGTTGCCGGCCTCGCCGCTCCGGGTCGGTGCCGCAGGGCCGGGGCCGGGGCGCACGCCGGCGCTCGGCCGCACCTGGGGCTCGCCCGTATGGCGCTCGGCCAGCAGCTCGACCCGCTCCTCGAGCTCGGCCGCGAGCTCGGACGGGCCCAGGATGCGCGCGTTCTCTCCCAGCCCGAGCACCCAGGCGATCACCTGACGGCCATTCGCGTAGGGGGTGATGAACCGGCGGCTGCCGTCGTCCTCGGCCTGCATCTCCCCGTAGCGGCCGAAGTGCCGCTCGATCTGCCAGGCGATCCGCGGCCCGATCCAGATCTCGGCTTCGCCGATCGGCTCCCCGAACTGCCAGGCGATCCGATTGGCGTAGATGCGCGGGTCGAACTCGGCCGGGCGCTGGAAGTCGTGCTCGGCCTTGGTGGCGTACCCGACCTTGCCCCGGATCCGCGAGAGCCGGAACACCCGGATCGCCCCGCGCTCCTGGGAGCGCCCCACCAGGTAGAACTGGCCGCCTTCGTAGAGCAGCTGGTAGGGGTCGACGCGGCGGGCGCCCACCTCGTCGCGCTCCATCGTGTAGTAGTCGAACACGATCGTCTTGCGGCGGAAGATCGCGGTCTCGATCTTGGACAGGCGCTGAGACACGTCGTGACCGCCGGCCGCGCCGGTGATCCCCAGTGCCACCGTCCGCTGCTCGGGCGTGCTCAGCGGGCTCGGCCGGCCCCAGGAGATCTGCTGCAGCGCCAGGCGCAGGGGCTCGGCGTAGGCGAACTCCCGATCGAGCAGGTGAAGCGCGGTGCGCAGCGCCGCCAGTTCCTCGTCGGTGAACTCGATTGGGGGCAGGTGGAAGTTCTCCGGAGGCAGCGAGTAGGTCTCCTGCTCGACCAGGCCGTCGACCGGCTTCTCGACGTGCAGCGCGATGCCCAGGGCCTCGAGCTCGGAGCGGTCGGCGTAGAAGCGACGCGCGAACGCGTCCTCGTTCATCGCGCTGTAGCCCTCGACGTCTCGGCGGATCTCCGGCGCGGTCACGGGACGGCGTTCGGCCATCAAATATGAGATCAGAGACAGCTGGCGGATCAGCTTCTCGGTGTCTTTCGCCATCCCGCCTGCAACTGTAGTCGGGGCGCGCGGGCGCCGGCACGGGTGGCCTGTATCGCTACGGAATTTGGGGAGATTTGGCGCAGCGGGCGCCGGGCACGGATGCCGAGCGGAGCGAGGCCCCGATCAAGCGGCCCGGCGCGTCAGGGCGAAGTAGGCTCCGCCACCCAGCGCCCGGTCGTACTCCGACCAGCGCTCGCCCTCGGGCAGTTCCTTCTCCAGGCGGTCGAAGCTTCCCAGCCGACCGCCCAGGTTGTCGATCATGTGCACGAGCGTCGCCTCGCGCGTGCAGGGAACCACGGGGCTGCCGTGCTCGAGCGAGCCGTGGTGGCTGAGGATGATGTGCAGCACTGCGTCGGCGAGGTCGGAGGGGAAGCCTTCGATCCGCTCGATCGCGCGCCGCACCAGGTAGTAGCCGAGCGCGATCTCGCCGTAGAGCCGGCCCGGGTCGGACATCGAGATCTCGCCGTCCTGCACCTGGTAGGCCTCGATCTTGCCGATGTCGTGCAGTAGCGCCCCGGTCACCGCCACGTCGCGGTCGATCCCGGGGAACATGGCAGAGATGGCACCGACGGCCTGGGCCACGGTCAGCGAGTGCTCGAGCAGGCCGTGGGGATAGGCCTGGTGGTAGCGCTTGGCCGCGGGCGCGTCGCGGAAGCTCGGCCACACGTCGGCGAACAGGCTGGACAGCAGGCGCCGCAGGTGGGAGCTCTGGATCGTCGCCACGAGCTCCCGCAGGTCTGACTCCATCTGCTCCGGGGTGGGGTTCATGGCGCCTCGAAGATAAAGTGGCGCGCGGATGGAAGCCACGGCAGTCGTGACCGGAGGGACCGGCGGACTCGGGGCCGCCGTCGTGGCCCGGCTGCTCGACGACGGCTGGCGCGTGGTCGTGCCGTGGATCGTCGAGCGCGAGCTCGAGCGGGTCGAGCAGCGCGAGGGACTCGAGCTGATCCAGGCCGACCTGTTCGAAGCCGGGCCGGTCGGCGAGGTGGTGGCGCGGGGCGCCGGCGAGCCGGGCGCGCCTCTGCGGGGCGTGGTCAACCTGGTGGGGGGCTTCGCGGCGGGCGGACGGGTGCACGAAACCGGGATCGAGGAGTTCGAGCGCCAGTTCCGGCTGAACCTCCGCCCCACCTACCTGGTCACGCAGGCCGCGCTGCCGCATCTGCTCGAGGCGGGCGGGGGCTCGATCGTGTGCGTTGGCACCCGCGCCGCGCTCCAGCCTTTCAAGGGCGCCGCCGGGTACGTGTCCTCCAAGGCCGCGGTGATCGCCTTCGCGCAGGCGCTGGCGGTGGAGTACAAGGACGACGGAATCCGCTGCAACGCGATCCTGCCGAGCGTGATCGACACCCCGGGCAATCGCGAGTCGATGCCGAAGGCCGACCACGAGCGCTGGGTCAAGCCCGCCGAGATCGCCGGCGTCATCGCGCACCTCCTGTCGAGCGACAGCGCCCCGACCAGCGGCGCGGCCATCCCGGTTTACGGCCGGGCCTGACGGGAAATCTGGCCGCGGCCGATTTGATCACCTACACGAAGTAGGCTTTCCGCTTATGGAGCGTAAGTGGTGGACGCTGATCGTCGTCTGCGTGGCGACGTTCATGCTGCTGCTCGACATAACGATCGTCAACGTGGCGCTGCCCAAGATTGCGAGCGACCTGCACGCGAGCTTCTCGGACATCCAGTGGGTGATCGACGCCTACGCGCTAACCCTCGCCTCGGTGCTCCTGACAATGGGCTCGATGGCCGACCTGTTCGGACGCCGGCTCGTGTTCTCGATCGGCCTCGTGCTGTTCTCGTGCGCCTCGCTGTTGTGCGCGCTGTCGCCGAGCGCCCTGTTCCTGATTCTGGCGCGCGGCGTGCAGGGAATCGGGGGGGCGATCATGTTCGCCACCTCTCTGGCGCTGCTGGCCCAGGATTTCCACGGGCGGGAGCGGGGCACCGCGTTCGGCGTCTGGGGAGCGACGATCGCGTCGGCGGCCGCGGTCGGGCCGTTGCTGGGCGGAGCGCTCACGCAGGGGTTCGGCTGGCCCTCGATCTTCCTGATCAACGTCCCGGTCGGGGCGGTGGCGGTGGTCCTGACCCTGGCCCGGGTGGGGGAGTCGCGCGATCCACAAGGCACGCGTATCGACTGGATCGGCACCGTCACCTTCACCGGGGCCCTGTTTCTGCTCGTGTTCGCGACGATCCGGAGTCCCACCGTGGGGTGGGGAAGCGCCGAGGTGGTGGCGCTGCTGGCCAGCTCCGTGTTCCTGCTCGTGCTCTTCCTGGCCTCGCAGTTCGTACAGGACAACGCGATGTTCGACCTGTCGCTGTTCCGCAAGCCGACCTTCAACGGTGCCGCGGTAGCCGCGTTCGCGGTGTCCTCCTCGATGTTCGCGATGTTCCTGTACCTGACGCTCTATCTCCAGACGATCCTCGGCTTCTCTCCTCTTCAGACCGGGCTGCGATTCCTGCCCGTGACGGTGGTGTCCTTCGTGGTGGCGGCGGCGTCGGGCAACCTGTCCGCGCGCGTGCCGGTGCGAGTGCTGCTGGCGCTCGGACTGGCGCTGACCGGCGGCGGGCTGGTCTTGATGCGGGGGCTCACCGTCTCTTCGGGGTGGACCGCGCTCCTGCCCGGGTTCCTGGTCGCCGGCGCCGGCGTCGGCCTGGTCAACCCCGCGCTGGCCTCGACCGCGATCGGGGTGGTGCCGCCGCAGCGAAGCGGGATGGCGAGTGGAATCAACAACACCTTCCGCCAGGTGGGTATCGCCACCGGGATCGCCGTGCTCGGCTCGATCTTCCAGACGCAGATCAAGAGCTACCTGCTGCCGCACCTGGCCGGCACGCCGGTGGCCAGCCATGCCGGCGCTGCCGCTCGCGCGGTGGCCGGTGGCGCGGCGCAGCAGATCGTCGGAGCCGTGCCATCGGCCCATCGCGCCCAGGCTGTGCTCGCGGTTCACGCGTCGTTCGCCAGCGCGATGAACGACATCCTGCTCGTCGCGGGGGTCGTGGCGTTCGTCGGCGCGGTGCTGGCCCTGGCCCTCGTGCGCCAAAGCGACTTCGTCACATACGGCGCCAGGGAGCCGGCCGCCGCGCCGGCCGCCGGGTGAGGCCACAGCCTTGATCCAGCCGCTGTTCGAGCACCGGTTGACGCTGGCCGGCTACCGCACCCGGGTGCTCGAGCTCGAGGGCGACGGGCCACCGATCGTGATGTTCCACGGCTACGCCGACAGCGCTGACACCTGGCGCCAGTCGCTCGCCCTGCTCGCCCGGCGAGGGCAGCGAGCGGTGGCGGTCGACCTGCCCGGGTTCGGCGAGGCCGATCCGATGCGCCCGGAGGCCATCCTGCCGCAGCTCGACGCGTTCGCGGCCGAGGCCGCGGCGTATGCCGCGGGGCGGCCGCGGCAGCCCGTGATCGTCGTCGGCAACTCGCTCGGGGGGTGCGTGGCGCTCCGGCTGGCCGAGCGCCAGTCGCGCCGGCTCGCCGGCGTGGTCGCCGTAGCGCCGGCCGGGCTGGCCATGAGCCGGCTGCTGAGGCTGGTGGAGGCCGACCCGGTGCTGAGCTCCCTGCTCGCGCTGCCCTCGCCCGTTCCGGGAGTGGTCATTCGCGCGGCGGTGGCGCGTCTGTATCGCCAGCTCGCGTTCGCCTCGCCGCGCGCGGTGGACGGTGAGCTCGTATCCGCCTTCACCCGGCATCACCGGCGCCGCTCGGTAGTGGCGGGCTATCTGGCCATGGCGCACCGGCTGCTTCCGGAGCTGCGCTCCGAGCCGTTTGAGCTGAGCCGGATCCGGGCGCCCCTGCTGGTGATCTGGGGCGACCGGGACCGGCTCGTCCCCCACCGGGGCGCGCAGGAGATCCTGGACGCCGTCCCGGCGGCCCGGCTCGAGCTGCTGAGCGGGGTGGGGCACTGTCCGCAGGTTGAGGCGCCGGCGCGGTTTACCGACCTGCTGCTCGCCTTCGCGGGGGAGGCGGTGCCGAGGCTCGCCGCGTGAGGGCGCTCCCGGCCTCGCCCGGGTCCGCTGCGTAGGGCTCAGCGCCCCGACGGCCTCAGTCTTCGAAGTGACCGGCGTACAGCCCGAACACGGCGCCCTCCGGGTCCTGCACCACCGCGACCTTGTTCCCGCCGCCGATGTCCACCGGCTCGGCCAGCGTCTTGCCGCCCAGCTCGCCGGCCCTGCCGACGCCGGAGTGGATGTCATCGATGCCGAAGTACACGAGCCAGAAGGTGGGCTCCTGGTCGGACGCCTCGCGGATGCCGCCGTTGCCGCGGCCATCGCTGGTCTGCACCACGAGGTACTGCGTGGGCATGTCTCCGAACGGCTGCGTGCTCCAGCCGAACATCTCGGTGTAGAAGCCGGCTGAGCCGTCGGGGTCGGGCGTCGCCAGCTCGTTCCAGGAGAGCAGGCCGGGGCCGTTGACGAGGCCGGCGCCAATGTGCTCCCGGGGCTCCCAAACCATGAAGAACGCGCCCTGGGGATCTGCGATCACGGCCATCCGGCCGGAGTCGAAGACGTCGAAGGCGGGAGCATGGACGTTCGCGCCGAGGTTCCGGGCGCGATCCACCGCGTGGTCGGCGCTCTCCACGGTGACGTAGGAGTTCCACAGCGGTGGCACGCCTGCGTCGCGCTGCTGCTCGGGCTGCGGCGAGATCGCCGCCACCGGCTTGCCGTCCATGTGCGCCATCGAGTAGACGATGCCCTCCCCGGCGGGCATGTCCTGAAAGCTCCAGCCGAACAGCGCGCCGTAGAACGACTTGGCCGCGGCCTGGTCAGGGGTGTTCAGGTCGGTCCACGAAAAGGTGCCTGGTGTGTACTTCGATCGTTCGCCCATGGCGCGACCCTACCGTGCGGCCGCGTTGGATGCGGTCCGGCGACTACCCTCTGGGGCGTATGCGACTGTTGGTCACCGGCGCGAGCGGGTTGCTTGGGCAGGATGTGGTCGCCGCGGCCGCCGCGGCGGGGCATGAGGTGGTGGGGGTGTCACGGGGTGAGCTCGACGTCGGCGATTTCGGCGCGCTCGAGCGGGTGCTGGCGGGGGCGGAGCCCGATGTGGTGATCAATTGCGCGGCCTGGACCGACGTGGACGGCGCCGAGTCAAGCGAGGCCGAGGCGCTGGCGGTGAACGGGGAGGGCGCGGCGAACGTGGCCCGCGCGGCGTTTGCGGCGGGCGCTTGGACGATTCATCTATCGAGCGATTACGTGTTCGACGGGGTCAAGCGCGACCCGTATATGGAGTCCGATGCGGCGCGCCCGCTGTCGGCGTATGGGCGTACGAAGCTCGCGGGTGAGATGGAGGTGGCGAACGAGGCTCCGGGGCGCCATACGGTGGTGCGCTCGGCGTGGCTGTTCGGTGCGCGCGGACCGTGCTTTGCCGCCACGATCCTGCGCCTGGCCGCCGAGCGCGACGAGCTGACCGTGGTGGAGGACCAGGTTGGATCGCCGACCTTCGCGGGCCATTTGGCGCGCGCGCTTGTCGAGCTGTGCTCGGCCGAGCGGCCTCCGGTGGGGTTGGCCCATCTAGCGGGCGCGGGCTCGTGCTCGTGGTATGAGCTGGCGGGCACGCTGGTCGAGGCGCGGGGGCTGCACTGCGCGGTCCGCCCCGGTCGCACCGAGGACCTGGGGCGTCCGGCGGCGCGTCCGGCCTACAGCGTTCTCGGGACCGAGCGGGCCGGGGAGCTGCCGGCCCTGCCGGACTGGCGCGAGGGCGTGGCGGATTACCTGCTGGCGGCCGGGGTGCCGACGGCATGAGGCTCCTGGTGTGCGGCGGGGCCGGGTTCATCGGCTCGACCTTCGTGCGGCTGCGCGTGCGCGAGCACGGCGACGAGGTGACCGTGCTCGACAAGCTGACCTACGCGGGGCGGCGCGAGAACCTCCACGACGTAATCGAGGAGATCCGCTTCGTGCGCGGCGCAATCGAGGATCCCAGCGCGGTGGCGGACGCGGCCGCGGGCTGCGAGGCGATCGTCAACTTCGCGGCCGAGACGCACGTCGATCGCTCGATCTACGGGCCCGAGGCGTTCATCGTCACCAACATGCAGGGCACGCACGTGCTGCTCGAGGCCGCGCGCGAGCGCGGGTTGCGCTACGTGCAGGTCTCGACGGACGAGGTGTACGGGTCGATCGCCGAGGGCTCGTTCACCGAGTCCTCGCCGCTCCAGCCCTCCAGTCCCTACAGCGCGACCAAGACCGGCGCCGATCTCCTGGTCGCGAGCTACTTCCACACCTACGGCTTGGAAACCCTGATCTGCCGGGGCTCCAACAACTACGGCCCCTACCAATACCCCGAGAAGCTGATTCCGCTGATGATCCTGAACGCGATGGCCGGCGATAGCCTGCCCGTGTACGGCGACGGGCGCAACGTGCGCAACTGGCTGTTCGTGGAGGACTTCGGTCGCGGGATCGGGCACGTGCTCGCCCACGGCGTGCCGGGAGAGGTCTACAACTGCGGCGGACCCGACGAGTGCGAGAACATCGACGTGGTCCGGCGGATCCTGGAGCTGACCGGAGCTCCGCAGTCGCTGATCGAGTACGTCACCGACCGGCCCGGCCACGACCGGCGCTACTCCCTCTCAGCCGCGAAGCTCCGTGCGCTCGGGTGGAGCGCTCGCGTCTACTTCGCCGAGGGACTGGAGCGCACCGTGGCCTGGTACCGCGACAACCCCTGGTGGTGGGAGCCGATTCGCTCCGGTGCCTATCGCGACTACTACGAACGCCACTACGGACGCGCGCTCAAGGCCTGAGCGCCCGGAGCCGGCATGAGCACCCCGGGAACCCCTGCGGCCCGAGGGCGCCACGCGCCGCCGCCCGAGGTGCGCCTCCCGATGCAGCGCCAGAGGCTGCTCCGGGCGGCCGCGGTCGAGTTCTCCGAGCGCGGGTACGCGCGCAGCAGTGCCGAGTCGATCAGCCGGCGCGCCGGCATGTCGAAGGCCACTTTCTACGAGCACTTCGACAACAAGCAGGACTGCATGATCGCGCTGTTCGATCGGGCTGCGGAGGTGCTCGGCGGGGCGATCGTCTCGGCCGCTCAGGAGGTGCGCGATGATGCGCTCGAGCGAATGCGCGCGGGCGTGCGGGCGTTCCTGGCGGCCGTGGCCGAGCATCCGGAGTTCGCGCAAACGTTGCTGATCGAGAGCATCGCCGCGGGGCCGGACGCGGCCCGGCGGCGCGACCAGATCGTCCAGGGATTCGCCGACCTGCTCGACACGGAGAACGCCGAGGCGGCGCGTCGCGGGCTGATCGCGCGCTTTGGCTCCGACCACGACGCGTTGGCGGTCATGGGGGCGATCAACGAGCTCGTCTCGCGTCAGGTGCGGCTCGGGGTGCCCGAGGACGTGCTCGATCTCGCGCCGGTGATCGACCGGGTGATCAGCGGGCTGCTCGGTTCGTGACCGAGCTGGAGGCGCTCGCGCGCGAGGTGGTGGAGTGCCGGCGCTGTCCGCGCCTGGTGGCGTGGCGAGAGGAGGTGGCGCGGGTCAAGCGCGCTGCCTTTGCGGACGAGGAGTACTGGGGCCGCCCGCTGCCCGGCTTCGGCGACCCGCTGGCGTCGGTGATCATTCTGGGCTTGGCTCCCGCGGCGCACGGTGGCAACCGGACGGGGCGGATCTTCACCGGGGACCGGTCGGGCGACTGGCTGTTCGGGGCGCTGTATCGCGCCGGGTTTGCCAATCAGCCCACGTCGGTGACGCGCTGCGACGGGCTGGCCTTGACGGGCTGCTACGTGACGGCGGCGGTCCGGTGCGCGCCGCCGGCCAACCGCCCGCTGCCCTCCGAGCGAGACAACTGCCTGCCCTACTTCGTGCGCGAGCTGTCGCTGCTGAGTCGCGCGCGCGTGATCGTCTGCCTCGGCGGGTTCGGCTGGGACGCGGCGCTGCGGGCGCTGGGGGCGTTCGGGGTGGCAATCCCGCGGCCGCGACCCCGGTTCGGTCACGGCGCGGCGGTCGAGTTGGGGAGCTACGCGCTGCTCGGCTGCTACCACCCGAGCCAGCAGAACACGTTCACCGGGCGGTTGACCGAGCCGATGCTCGATGAGGTGTTCGCGACGGCCCGAGAGCGGGCGGGGCTTGGTTGAGCTGGTCGGCTTGAACGTGGCGGACCCGCCGGAGCGGTGGACGGCGCTCGGGTTCGCGGTATGCGAGTCGCAGGTGGCGCTGGGCGGCGTGACCTTGAATCTCGGGGTCCCGGGGCGCGGGATCACCGCGTGGTCGCTCACGGGCGCGGATGGCGTGGTCGACGGGTTGGCCACGGTGGCGGAGGCAGGGGCGGGGGCGGAGCTGGGGACGGGGGCGGAGCTGGGGACGGGGACGGGGCCAGGACCGGGGCCGGGGGACGCGCAGGAGCATCCGAATGGGGCGACCGGACTCGACCACGTGGTGGTCGTCACCCCGGACTTCGACCGCACGGCTCAGGCCTTGGCCGGCGCCGGGATGGCGCTCAAGCGAGTGACAGAGATGCGGGGCACGCGGATGGGCTTCCGGCGGCTCGGGCCCGCGATCCTCGAGCTGGTCGAGACGCCGGGGGAGGCGCTGGGGTTCTGGGGCTTGGTGGTGACGGTGCGCGATCTCGGAGCCCTCGCGCGCCGGCTGGGCGACCGGCTCGGTTCGATCCGGCCTGCGGTGCAGCCCGGCCGGCGGATCGCCACGCTTCGGGAGGACGCCGGGGTAAGCACCAACGTCGCGTTCATGGATTCGCCGACCGGCGACGAAACGGCCACGCCCTGACCTAAACGCGCAGTACGCTCGGACGGACGATGTCTCTCGAGCATTTCAGCCCTCGGACCCGCGAATGGTTCGAGTCCGCGTTCGACGGCCCCACAGCTGCCCAGGCTCAGGCGTGGCCGGCGATCTCGAGCGGCGAGCACGTGTTGATCTCGGCACCGACGGGGTCGGGCAAGACGCTGGCCGCGTTCCTGTGGGCGATCGACCGGCTGTCCAGCCAGCCGACCGCGAATCGGCGGGTCGGACTCGTCTACGTGTCCCCGCTCAAGGCCCTGTCCTACGACATCGACCGCAACCTGCGCGCGCCGCTGCGGGGGATCGGAGCGGAGCTCAGGGTGGCGGTCCGGACCGGCGACACGCCCCAGCGCGAGCGCCAGGCCATGCTGCGCGAGCCGCCGGACATCCTGATCACCACCCCCGAATCGCTTTACCTGATGCTGACGAGCCGGGCGCAGGCCCTGTTCGAGGGGGCGCAGACCTGCATCGTGGACGAGATCCACGCGGTCGCCCCGACCAAGCGCGGCGCGCATCTGGCCGTGACCCTTGAGCGACTCACCCAGGCGGCGCAGCGCGACGTTCAGCGCATCGGCCTGTCCGCCACACAGAACCCGCTCAGCGAGATCGCCCGCTTCCTGGTCGGCCCGAGCCGAAGCTGCCGGATCGTCGACACCGGCGTGCGCAAGGAGCTCGACCTCCAGATCCATGTCCCGGTCGAGTCGATGGTCGAACCAGATGCCACCCCGGCGCCGGATATCGATCCGCTCGCCGGCGGCTCGGAGGCGACACGTCGTTCGATCTGGCCCGCCATCTATCCAGAGCTCCTCAAGCTGATCGACGCGCACCGCTCGACGATCGTGTTTGTCAACAACCGGCGCGGCGCCGAGCGGCTGGCGCTGCGGCTGAACAACCTGGCCGAGCGGGAGATCGCGCGCGCCCACCACGGCTCACTGGCCCGCGAGGAGCGCTCGGTCGTCGAGGAGATGCTCAAGGCGGGCGAGCTGCCCTGCCTCGTCGCAACCTCCAGCCTGGAGCTCGGGATCGACATGGGCGCGGTGGACCTGGTGATCCAGGTGGAATCACCCAAGTCGGTGGCGCGGGGCCTTCAGCGGATCGGGCGCGCCGGGCACTCGGTCGGCGACGTCAGCCGGGGGCGGATCTTTCCCAAGTTCCGCGCCGACCTGCTCGAGTGCGCGGTCGTGGCCAAGCGGATGCGCGACGGGGAGATCGAGACCACGGTCGTGCCGCGGAACGCGCTCGACGTGCTCGCCCAGCAGGTCGTCGCGATCGCCGCGGCGGCTGCCGAGGAGGAGCCGGTGGCGGTCGACGAGTTGTACGGCCTGGTCACCCGGACCCACTCCTACGCGGAGCTGAGCCGAGCCCAGTTCGAGAACGTGCTCGACATGCTCGATGGGCGCTATCCCTCGAGCGAGTTCTCCGAGCTGCGCCCGCGGGTGGTGTGGGACCGCGTGAAGGGAACGATCCGGGCCCGTCCGGGCGCCCGCCAGCTCGCGGTCACCAACGCCGGCACGATCCCCGACCGCGGGCTGTTCAGCATCGCCCTGCCGGACGGCCGGCGCGTGGGCGAGCTCGACGAGGAGATGGTCTACGAGGCGCGACCCGGGCAGACCTTCCTGCTCGGCGCGAGCACCTGGCGGATCGAGGAGATCGGCCGCGACCGGGTGATCGTCACGCCGGCGCCCGGCGTGCCGGGCGCGGTCCCGTTCTGGAAGGGCGACGGCGTGGGGCGACCGAAGGAGCTGGGGGAGGCGATCGGGGCGTTCGCGCGATGGGCCGTCGATCAGGCGCCGGAGGAGCTGGAGCGAGAATTCGACCTGGACCGCCGCGCCGCGTCCAACCTGGTCGAGTTCCTGCGTGAGCAGCAGGCCGCGACGCGCGTGGTGCCCTCCGACCGGGCGATCGTGATCGAGCGCTTCCGCGACGAGATCGGCGACTGGCGCCTGTGCGTGCTCAGCCCGTTCGGAGGGCGGATCCATGCCGCCTGGGGCCTGGCGCTGAGCGCCAAGATCCGCGACGAGCTGGAGCTCGAGTCGGATGCGATCTGGTCCGACGACGGGATCATCGTCCACCTGCCCGACGCCGACGAGCCGCCGGGCGCCGAGCTCGTGCTGCTCGACCCGGAGGAGATCGAGGATCGGGTGGTGGCGGAGCTGTCGGCGAGCGCGCTGTTCGGCGCGCGATTCCGCGAGAACGCCGGCCGGGCGCTGCTGATCCCGCGTGCCCGCCCGGGCAAGCGCACGCCGCTGTGGCAGCAGCGGCTCAAGTCGCAGTCGCTGCTCGAGGTGGCCAAGAAGTACGGGGAGTTTCCGATCGTGCTCGAGACCTACCGCGAATGCCTGCGCGACGTGCTCGATGTATCCGGCCTGGTCGAGCTCCTGACCAGGCTCCACCGGCGCGAGATCTCGCTGATCGAGGTGGAGACGCCGACCGCCTCTCCGCTCGCGTCGAGCCTGCTGTTCGACTACGTGGCGACGTACATGTACGAGGGCGACACGCCGAATGCCGAACGGCGCGCGGCGGCGCTGTCGCTCGACCGGGACCTATTGCGCGAGCTCCTCGGCCAGGACGAGCTGCGCGAGCTGATCGACCCCGGCGCGCTGGCCCAGGTCGAGGATGACCTCCAGTTCCTGTCTGAGCTCCGGCGCGCCACCGGCCGGGACGGGCTGCACGACGTCCTGCGCACGGTCGGGGAGCTCACGGCCGACGAGGCGCAGCTGCGCGTGGTCCCCGGGCTGGACGCCTCGCAGATGCTGGGCGCGCTCGAGGCCGAGCGCCGCGCGATCCGGATCCGGCTGGCCGGCGAGGCGCGCTGGATCGACGCGGCCGACGCCGGGCTGTACCGCGACGCGCTCGGGGTGGCGCCCCCCGGCGGCCTTCCGGCGGCGTTCCTCGAGGACGTGCCGGATGCCCTGAGGCGAATCGTCCGCCGCTACGCCGCGACCCACGGCCCGTTCACGACCGCGGACGTGCGGGCCCGCTACGGCGTCGACCCGGCGGGCGCACTGAAGGAGCTCGAGCGAGACGGCGTGGTGGTCCGTGGCGAGCTCCGTCCTGGAGGAACCGAGCGCGAATGGTGTGATCCGGACGTACTCCGCCGCCTGCGCCGCGCGTCGCTCGCCGTGCTGCGCAAGGAAATCGAGCCGGTGGACCAGCGGGCGCTCGCGCGATTCATGCCCGCTTGGCAGGGAGTGGACCGCCACCCGGCGAGTGGCGCGGGGATCGACCGATTGCGAGAAATGCTGGTCCCGCTCCAGGGCATGGCTCTGCCGGCCGAGGTGTGGGAGCGCGACGTGCTCCCCCGGCGCGTCGGCGCGTACTCGCCGGCCTGGATCGATCAGCTGTGCGCGAGCGGCGAGCTGGTGTGGATCGGCGCCGGTGCGCTGGGGCGCCATTCCGGGCGGGTCGCCCTGTGCTTTCGCGAAGATCTGGGCGTGCTCGGCCCACCCCCGGTTCGCGCGGGCGCCGCGGGTTCGGCCGGGACCGCCGACGAGCCTCACAACCGGGTTCGGGAGAGGCTCGCCGCCGGCGCGTGCTTCTTCACCGACCTGCTGGTCGACGTGGACCTGACACCAGAGGAGCTCCAGGAGGCCCTGTGGGACCTGGCCTGGGCCGGACAGGCGACCAACGACGCGTTCGCCCCCCTTCGCGCCCCGCGGCTGACGCTCGCGCGGGCACAGCGCGACCGGGCCCGGCTGGCCGAGCGCAGGCCCGGGAGGTTCACCGCGGCTGCGCGCCGCCGGGGCGGGACGCACGCGCAGGTGCAGGGTCGCTGGTCGCTCACCGCGCCGTTGTTCGCCGAGGCGGTCGACCCGGTGGCTCGGCGACGGGCGGTGAGCGAGCTGCTGCTCGAGCGCTACGGGATCCTCACCCGCGAGCAGGTGCTGGCTGAGGGGATCCCCGGCGGATTCGCGGCGATCTACCCCGAGCTCTCACAGCTCGAGACACTGGGGATCGCGCGGCGGGGCTATTTCGTCGAAGGCCTCGGCGGCGCGCAGTTCGCGTTGCCCGGCGCGGTCGAGCGCCTGCGCGCCGAGGGCGACGACGCGCCGAACGTGCTGTCCGCGGTCGACCCCACTCAACCGTACGGCGCGGCGCTGGCCTGGCCGGAGAGCGCACGCGCTCGGGGCGACGGCCGTGCGCCCGCGCGCGTGCCGGGGGCGTACGTCGTGCTGTCCGGAGGCGAGCCGATCCTGTACCTGGAGCGGGCGGGGCGCGCGCTCCACACCCTGGTGGGACCGGAGGACGCACGGATCGAGCCCGCGCTCGCGGCGCTCGTGGAGCAAGTGCGGGCGGGCCGGATCAAGCGGCTGGGGCTCGAGAAGGTCGACGGCGAGCCGGCGCTCGGATCGCCGATCGGCGCACTGCTGATGGCGCTCGGATTCCAGGAGGGACCGCGCCGGCTGACCCTCAGTGCCTGAGGGAGACACGATCGCGTGGGCGGCCAACCGAATCCGCCCTGTGCTGGAAGGCCAAGTCCCCGACGAGGTCCGCACCCCACACCCACGACACGGCTTCGATCGGTGGCCGGAGCGCCTGGCGGGGCGGGCGGTGGCCCGTGTGGATACGCACGGCAAGCACCTGTTCCTGCGCTTCGAGGGTGGATTGACCTTGCATTCGCATCTCGGGATGTCGGGCGTCTGGGGGGTGTACGCGTCCGGTAGGCGGTGGGGCCGCTCGGCGTCGCGGGCGTGGATCGTGCTCGCGCGCGGCGGCCACGAGGTCGTGGAGTTCGACGGGCCGCTGCTCGAGCTGGTGACCGACGGCCGGACCCGCTTCGACCAGCGTCTGGCCGCGCTCGGCCCGGACGTGCTGGCCCCCGAGTTCGACGCCGAGAGGTTCCTGGCCCGGCTGCGCGGCGATGATCAGACGCGCTCGCTCGGTGACGCTCTGCTCGACCAGCGCAACGTGGCCGGTATCGGCAACATCTGGAAGGCCGAGGGTTGCTGGGAGGCGCGGATCGACCCGTGGCGGCCGGTGGCGTCGGTATCGGATGAGGAGGCTTTGGCGATCGTCATGGCGATGCGGCCACGGATGCAGCGCTCGGCGCGCGAGGGTCCGAGGACCATCGGGCCGCGGGTGTACGGGCTATCGGGGAGGCCGTGCCCGCGCTGCGGCACCCCGATCGCGGCGCGCGGTCAGGGCGACGCCAACCGGACGACATACTGGTGTCCGGGATGCCAGAGCTGAGGCGGGTGGGACACAAGGGCGCTGACCTGATCGCGCCGGGCAATACGTTCGCCAGCTTCGATGCCGCGCGCGAGGCCGGTGTCGACATGATCGAGTTCGACGTCCTGCCCGAGCGCGGCACCGAGCGGTTGGTGCTCGCGCACGACTACGAGGACGTGGCGGGGCGGGAGCCGCACACACTCGAGGAGGCGCTGGCCTACCTGAGCGGCGAGGCGTTCGCCGGGATCGAGCTCGACGTGGACCTCAAGCTTCCTGGCTTCGAGTTGCGCGTCCTGGAGGCGCTGCGCTCGTTCGAGTTGCTCGAGCGGTCCTTGATCTCCAGCCAGTACCCGGCGAGCCTCGCGCTGCTGCGCGGCGCCGAGCCGAGCGTCCGGCTCGGGTGGTCGGTGCCGCGGCTGCGCCGCGACCCGTTCCGCTCGCGCACATTGCGGCTCCCGGTGATCTTGATCGCCGCGATGTTCCGCGCCGCCCTGCCCTGGCGGGCCGC
This sequence comes from uncultured Solirubrobacterales bacterium, assembly GCA_963818675.1. GTDB lineage: Bacteria > Actinomycetota > Thermoleophilia > Solirubrobacterales > Solirubrobacteraceae > Palsa-465. Next base: position 1,136,862 of record CAWFTE010000002.1, on the reverse strand, counting down.
CGCGGCGATCCGCGGAGGGCGCTGCGACGCGCTGATGGTGCACTGGCGGCTCGTCACGCCGCGCCTGGTCCGCGCGGTGCTGGCCGCCGGAGGCGAGGTGTACGTGTGGACAGTCGACGAGCTGCCGCGGCTGCGGGCTCTCGACGCGATCGGGGTGACCGGCGTGATCACCAACGATCCGCGGCTGTTCGCGGCGCTCGCGAGTGCGTGATGAATCTCCTGGCGGGGCGTAGTGAGGATGTGATCGAGGCACCATCCGCTCTTGACTCACGGCCCACCGAGGGGAGTTGGGAGCGATTCGAGGCGCTGTATCGCTCGGCCCGCGACGACGTCTACTCCTACGTGGCCACGCTCCTGCGGGATCCATCGGCCGCCGAGGACGTGACCGCGGCGGCGTTCGAGCGCGCGTACCGGCGCCGCCGGACGTTCGACCGCCGGCGCGGCGAGGAGCGGGCCTGGCTGTTCGGAATCGCGCGCAACGCCGCGCTCGACGAGCTGCGGCGCCGGCGCCGCGTCGCGCGCCTGGTGATTGATCCCGCGGATGCCGACGCGCTCGCCGAGCCCGACGGCGCTGAGGGCGTGGTTCGTCGCACCGCGGTGCGGACGGCGCTCGAAGCGCTGAGCGGGCGCGAACGCGAGGTGGTCGCCCTGAAGTTCCATGGTGGCCTGTCCAACGGAGAGATCGCGCGGGTGCTCGGGATCAGTGAGTCCAACGCCGGCACCATGCTGCATCGCGCGATCGTGAAGCTGAGAGAGGCTTGCAATGAGACGGCTTGAGGACATCCCGATCGATCCGGACGTGGCTGCGTCGCTCGACGCGATCGACGCCGCGCTGGCCGGCGATCCGGTCGACCCGGCCCACGCCGAGGTGGCCGAGCTCGCGGTGGCCCTGGCGGCCGAGCGCCCGCGGCTGAGCGTGGCAGGGGCGTTGACGCTCGACGAGCGCGTGCGCGCGCGGTTCGGCGCCGGCGCGCCGCGCCGGCGGGCGTGGCCGATCGCCAGCATCTCGATGGCGGTGGCGACAGCCGTCGTGGCCGTGGTCGCGGTGGTGCTTGTGGGCTCGGGCGGGGGCGCCTCGTCGCGGCTGCAAACCTCCAGCACTGTCGGCCCGACTGCCGCACCCGGCGCGTCCACGGGTGGGGCCAGCCTCCGGACAGCGCAGGCGGGTTCAGCGAAGGCCGCACCGCCGGGCGCGGATTCGGCGACGGCCGCGTCGGCGGGCGCGGGTTCGGCCACGGCCGCGTCGGCGAGCGCGAGTTCGGCGACGTCGAGCTCAGCCTCGGTTCCCACGCCACTTCAGCCGCCGGGGAGCGGCCGACAGGTCGTGCAGTCAGCCCAGCTCCAGCTGTCCGCGGCGCCCAACCGCATCGATCAGGTGGCGCAGGAGGCGTTCCAGGTCATCGGCGCGGTACACGGCTACGTCGACAGCTCGACCGTCACGCAAACAGGAGGGTCCGACGGTTACGCCAACCTGGAGCTGACCGTGCCCAGCTCGGCGCTCGTGCAGACGATGACCGAGCTCACGCGGCTTGAGCATGCCCAGGTGACATCGCGCACCGACGGCATCCAGGACGTAACCGACCAGTACGGCGCCGACCAGCGCCGGCTGGCCGACGCGCAGGCGCTGCGGACCGCTCTGCTGGGGCAGCTCGCGAGTGCGCAGACCACGCAGCAGGTAAACAGCCTGAACGGGCAGCTTCACGATGCCGACAGCGCGATCGCGGCGGCGCAGGGCGCGATCGGCGCTCTGAACCACCAGATCGACACTGTGCAGATCGCCGTGACGATCGGTGCCGCCGCGCCACCGCCGGTGGCGCACTCCACCGCCTTCACGATCGGCAAGGCGGCACATGCCGCCGGGCGCGTCCTGGTCGTGGCGGCCGGAGTGGCGCTGATCGCGCTCGCCGCGCTTGTGCCGGTGGGGCTCATCGCAGGCCTGGCTTGGTGGGTCGGCGCCGCCTTCAGACGGCATCGGCGCGAGCAGGCGCTCGACGCCGCCTGACGCCACGGCGCCACCGGCGCTTCGAGCCTCACGCGCCCGGCGCCGTGTGCTATTCCTGACGCATGGTGGTGACGAGCGAGGAGACGATCACGCTGCTGGGAAGCGTGCCGGTGTTCTCCGCGCTCGGCCGGGACGACCTCGCCCAGGTGGCCGAGGTGGCGGTTCCGCGTCACTTCGACGCGGACGAGGTGGTGTTCCGCGAAGGCGACGCGAGCGATACCTGCTACGTCATCCGCTCTGGTTACGTGCGGGCGATCCGCGAGCACGCGGACGGCAGATCTATCACGCTCGCCAACTTCGGTCCTGGTGATTTCTTCGGCGAGCTGGCGATGTTCGACGACGAGCGCCGCTCCGCCACCGTGGAGGCGCTCCAGGACACCGACGCAATCGGAATCCTCGGCGGCGACATGCGCCGGCTGCTGCGCGAGCATCCGGACATCTCGGTCAAGCTGCTGGCAGCGCTCGGCCGGCGGCTACGCGAGACCAACGAGCGGCTGGCGCGCCAATCGTTCCAGACGGTGCAGAGCCGCGTCGCCGCGGTGCTCTCGCAGCTGGTCAACTCGGCGCAGGACGAGGGCGCCTCGGACCGGGACGTGCTGATCATCGCGACGCAGGCGGACCTCGCCCAGCTGGCCGGCTCCTCGCGTGAATCGGCGAGCCGGTTTCTCGCCGTGCTCGAGCGGGCGGGAATAATCAGCCAGGGTCGTGGGAAGCTCGTGGTGCACGACCCTGCAGCCCTTGGGCGGTACGTCTATTAGCCCGACAGGTGACGAGGAGTTCTCGGCCGGCGGTGTCGTCGTTCGCGATCGCGACGTGATCGTGATCGTGCCCGTGCGGCGCGATGCGCGCGGCAACAAGGTGCTAGCCCTGCCCAAGGGCCACCCCGACGGCGACGAGAGCGCCGAGCAGGCGGCAGCGCGCGAGGTGGCCGAGGAGACCGGTGTCACCGCGCAGCTCATCGACAAGCTGGGTGACGTGCGCTACAGCTACGAGCGAAACCGCCGGCGCATCGCCAAGCGCGTCTCGTTCTTTCTGTTCGAATACGAGTCGGGGGACGTGGCCGATCACGATCACGAGATCGAGGACGCACGGTGGATACCGCTCGAGCAGGCTCGGGAGGAGCTGACATACGACGGAGAGCGCGAGATGATCGACAGGGCGTTGTCGCGACTGTCGCGCGACCGGTAGTCTGGCGCCCGTGCGCGTCCTCAACTTCTACTCGTCGGTGTTCGCCGACCAGCTCCGGCGTGGCCGCAAGACCGCGACGATCCGCCTGGGCGACAAGTCTCACAAGTACCGCAAGAACGAGTGCGTGCTGGTCACCATCGGCTACCAGCACTCACCACGAGAGAAGATTTTCAACGCCGTGATCGATCAGGTCGAGGTCAAGCGGGTCAAGGACCTCTCGCCGCGGGATATCGAGCACGACAACCCGGAGTTCCGGCGCGTGGACGAGATGGTCCACTTCCTCGAGCAGATCTACGGACGCAAGGTGGAGATGGAGGACACGGTCACGGTCGTGCGCTTCTCCCAGATCATCGAGAACCCGCCCGAGATCCGCGACCGCATGCACGGCCTGGGCGGCGCGCAGAATTAACGGCCGGCGGGGCGCGCGAGCTCGCGAGCCGGCTTCAGTGCCCGGGCGGCTTGGGACGCCGCGGCCCGGGACGGCGCGGCGGACCGTGGCGCCCGGGACGCCTGTTGCGCGCGGGTGCCGGCGGCTTGCCGGTCGGCGCCGGCGTCGTGGCGGTCGGCGCCGGCGGGGGCGGAATCGCGATCGAGGGAGTGGCTGGCACCGTCGCCGAGGACACGGCCGAGCTCGAATGTGTGGCCGGCGACTTGGCGGCCGGATGCGACTTCGAGCTCGAACCACCGAGGCCAAGCAGCGCCGCCACGATGATCATCACCAGCGCCCCCAGCACCGCCGTCAGAGTGAGGCGCAGCCGGCGAGCGCCGGCGGAGCGCTCGGCGGGGCGCGCCCATGCGGCGCGGGCCGACCCAGCCCGGGCGGCGTCCCCTCGTGTCAGGCGCCGGCCGTAGCCGCCGACGCGGCCGGTCGCGCGGCTCTGGATGCGCGAGCGCGGGGCCGTGGGCCGGCGTGGCGCGGCCTCAGGATCGGGTCGCCACCGGCTCGCGTCGGCAGCGTCGTCCAACGCGATCACCCGGCCGGCGATCAGCCCGGAGCGTGCCGAGGCCGGGTCCTCGGCGGGCGGCGCTTCGTGGGCTGGCTCGGCGACCGGCGGCTCGGCGACCGGCTCCGGCGCCTGGCTGGCGGGCGGCGGCGGGGCCTCTGGGATCGCCGGCGCCTCGCCCGTTGGGGCGGGCGGTTCCTGGATTGGGGCGGGCGGTTCCTGGACTGGGGCGGGCGGTTCCTGGACTGGGGCGGGCGGTTGCTCGACTGGGGCGGGCGGTTCCGCGGCCGGCGCGGGCGGTTTCTGGACTGGGGCGGGCGGTTCCTGGACGGGGGCGGGTGCTTGCTTGACCGGTGCGGGCGCTTCGACTACCGGCGCCGTCGCCGGCGGCTCCGCGAGCGCGATCGGCTCGGCACGGACGCTGGAACGCAGCGGCGGCTCGTCGATCTGTGACGCCATCGCCTGGAGCGCCTGGGCCAGCTCCTGGGGCGACCGCGTCGGTCCCCCGCCGGCGGGTGGGCGCTTGCGCTCTCTCGCCATCGCCCCTGATGATAACTCCGCGCTGCGGGCGTTCCGGCCGGTTGAACGCCCTCAGCAGGGAGGCTGGATCACCGCCCCCCACGGCCTGGGGCCGTCGACCGTGTTGATGGTCAGGCGGACGTGCTCGTAGAACCGGTGCGCGCCGCACCCTTTGATCCCGCTGAGCACGAGGGTTGCCGGATAGCGGACGTCATGGCCGCCGCCGCAGTTGGGGCTGCAGACGTGGATCGTGGCGATGCCGTGTCCGGTGGCGCTGGGAGCCCCCCAGCCCGACCACCGCGCCCCGCTTAGCGTCGTGTCCGAGGCCAGGCGCAACGCGGCTGGTTGAACGCGGCCGGTGTTGGTGAGGTCCACGACCAGCACGGCCCTGTTCGAGACACCGCGCGGGAGCTGCGGCGGGATGTAGCGGTACCCGAGGTCCGGGAACTTGACCAGCGGCTGGGTAGAGGTCTGCGCGCCGGCGCTGGCCCCGCAGCCGGCGAGAGCGAGCGCCGCGAGAACGGGCGCCAGCCGAGAGGTGACGACGCGCCGGCTCATCCCGCCGCACGGCACTGGCCGCTGGTCACCTGCCCGAGGATCGCCTGAGCGGCGGCGACGTTGGACGCCGCGCCGTAGTTGTTCGCGCCGTCGCTCGACTGGCCGGCGCCCGAGACCTGCGTCGCTTGCGCCAGCGCCCACGTCGGCGCGCTGGGATCCGCCTGGTAGTACCCGAGCAGGCCGCGCGTCGAGGCGCGCCCGCCGATGTGCCCCCCGAACAGGAACATCTCGGCCGCGGTCGTCACGTTCAGCTCCTCGGGGATGGTCCCCCAGCCGTCGGCCGAGATCTGCTGGAAGACGCCGACCGACTGGTTCGGATCGGTTCGATTGGAGCCGATGTTCTGTCCCATCGACGACTCGTCCTGGGCCACCATCAGCGTGATCAGCAGCACCTTCTGCGGGTTCCCGGGGATCGAGCCCAGAGGCAGATGCTGCCACACGCGATAGATCTGGCACCCGACTTGGAGCGGCGTCTCTCCGATCGAGCTCGCACCCCCGCCGACCAGCGAGAACAGCGAGCCCTCGGGCCCTCCGCCGAGCGGGACCAGGTGGACGTTCAGGTTGCCCAGCCCCACCGGACCGCCCGCGCCGGCATCGGTGCTCGTCTGCTGGCAGCTCACGCCGGCGAGCTCGACCACCGCGGGATGCTTGGGATAGGGCCGGGTCAGGCCGAACTGGCTGAGTACGGCGTTCGGGACCGAGGCGAGCCCTGGTGTGGTCGACGCGTCGCCGCAGCCATGGGCCACCGCTGCCGGATCGCTCGCGTTGGCTTTGTCGGTCGCGACGTAGCCGGCGGCTCCGTCCAGACGCAGGTGCTTGGCGACAGCGAGCTGGTCGAGCGCGCCGGCCAGCTTGGGCTCGCAGCCCTGCCCGTAGTTGGCCCCGGCGCTGGGGAAGAAGCCGTACTGGCCGCTGTGCGGGCTGAACGTCGGTCCGGCCACCACGCTGGCGTCGCATGAGGACGTGGTTGTGGTCTTGATCGGGGGACTGGCCTGGGAGAAGGGGTCGGTGCTGGCTCGGGCCCAGGCGGTCGCGGCGCCGCCCGCGTCGGGCTTGCCGGATGGGATCGTGCTGTTCGCCGCCACCTGGACCTTGACGTCGAAGCCGATCGTCGAGGTCGAGGCCGGGATCGCCTGGCAGGCGAGCACGTGCGCCTGGTTCAGGGTCGCGTAGTGGTCGGCCGCCCGGCATGCCTGCGTCCAGTCAGGCGTGGTCGGGACGATCGTCCCGGTCGGCGTGCCCTGCACCGGCCCCTCGAGCTGCTGGACGGCGTTCTGCTCGGCCGCCAGGGCAGCCGCGTCGGCGGCCGTCTGTGCCTGGGCCGCCCCGGAGGTGGAGAAGCCGAGCCAGAACACGAGCACTCCCGCCCCCAGGATCAGGAGCATCATGACCATCATCAGCGGCACGATCTGGCCCTGCTCGCTGTGGAGCGCGGGGATCGGGCCGCCTGGAGCCCGCCGGGAACCGACGCCGCCTGGAGCCCGCCGGGAGCCCAAGCCGCGGCGACTGCGCGGCGACCACCGAATCGTTCGGCCCCTGCCTGGGTTCACCGTGGTCGAGATGAATAGCAGATCGAGGTTCGCGGGTATACAACTAGCTGCGCCACGGAGGGTCGGGTCCGGCGCGAATGTTGAGCAGGGGACGACGCATGTACGGATACCAGAGCCGGCAGCAGGGAAGACCGTCCGACCGTTCGTGCGGTGACGGCGGCGCGAGATGAGACCGCGGCGCATGAACCCCCGCCAGCGCCAGGGCCTGCTACTCGTGGTCCTGTCCGGCATCGGGCTCGTCGTGGTGTTCGTGCTGATCGCCAACTACGCGGCGTCGTTGGCCAAGCAGGTCGGCCCGAAGATCTCCGTGGTCAAGCTGGCCGCTCCGCTCAGCGCCTACGAGCCCGTCTCGCCGAACATGCTCACCGAGTCCTCGGTGCCCGTGAAGTGGGCGCCGCCGAACGCGATCACCGATCCCGGCCCGCTGATCGGGCTGGTCAGCCGCGTGGCGCTGCCCGCCGGGACTGAGCTCGAGCAGGGAATGCTCGATCAAGCCCCCTCGCTCACTCCCGGCCATCGTGAGATCGCCGTCCTGGTCGACGCCGAGACCGGGGTCGCGAATCAGATCGAGCCCGGCGACCTGGTCGACATCATCGCCACCTTCCAGGGGTCGAGCTCGGGATCGCGCAGCTACGCCGAGGTGGTGGTCCCGGATGCGCAGGTGCTGCAGGTGGGGCAGCTCGCCGGCTCGGGCAACGGATCGGTTCCCGTGACGTTCTCGCTCACGCCCCAGGACGTGCTGAAGGTCAGCTACGCCGAGAGCTTCGCCCAGAAGGTCCGCCTGTCCAAGGTGGCGCCGGGGACGAGCGCCAGCGTCACGGCCGTGACCCCGCCTCCCTACTCCCCGAGCCCATGATCCGGATCCTGCTCGCAGTCAACGACGCGCGCCTGGCCGACCACCTGGCGGGGCTGGTCGCCGAGAGCGACGAGCTCGAGATCGCCAACACGCTCCGCGACCCCCAGGAGCTGCGCGGCGCGCTACCGCGCAACGACATCGACGTGGTGCTCGTGCACGACCGCCTGGGTCCGACGCCGCTGATCGAGGTCGTACGGGAGGTGACAGTCGCCCAGCCGGACCTCGGGCTGGTGATGATCGTCGGCGAGGGATCTCCGGAGCTGCTGCGCAGCGGCATGCAGGCCGGCGCCCGGGACGTCCTCGCGCCGCCGCTCGGGCTCGAGCAGCTCGAGTCGAGCGTGATGGCCGCCGCGGCGTGGACCCACGCGGTTCGCCGCCGCGCCGCCCGCGACGCGCAGGGCGAGCTGATCGGCATGGGACGCGTGATCACCGTGGTGGGAGCCAAGGGCGGCGTGGGCACCACGACCATCGCGACGCACCTGGCGCTGGCCGCGCGCGAGCTGGGAGAGGCCTCGGTGAGCCTGGTGGAATACGACCTCCAAGCGGGCGACCTGCGCGCCTTCCTCGACCTGCCGTACCGGCGCAGCGTAGTCGACCTGGTTGCGGTGTCGGACGAGCTCACCTCGCGCCAGCTCCAGGAGTCGCTGTACACGCACCCGTCGGGCATGCGGGTCCTGCTCGGCCCGCAGGACGGCGAGCACGCCGAGGAGGTGAGGGCGTCGGCCGCCCGCAACATCCTCACCGCGATCCGCACCCGGGAGGACCTGACGATCGTCGACGCCGGAGCGACGCTGACCGAGGCAAGCGCGATCGCCGTGGAGATGGCCGACACGGTGCTGATCGTGACCACTCCGGATGTCGTCTCGCTGCGCGGCGTGGCCCGGCTGTGCGCGCTGTGGGACCGGCTCAAGGTGAGCCCGAACGAGGTCGCAGTGCTGCTGAACCGGACCTCGCGCAAGCTCGAGGTCCAGCCCGACCTGGCCCGGCGCGTGGTCCCGGCTCCGCTGCTCGAGACCACGGTCCCCGCTGACTTCTTCGCGCTCGAGGCGGTGACCAACACCGGGATCCCCTCCAGCGGTGCGGCCAGCGATGCCGTCCTGCGGCCGATGGCGGCCGTCCTGGGAGAGATCTCCGCGCTGCCGAGCCGGGACGCCGAGCCGAACAAGGCCGATCGGGCCCGCAGCATCGCCGCGCGGCTGGCCGGCGAGAGCGGCCAGGCTACGGTCGAGCTGGTGGGGGTCCTGCCGATGCTCGTCCTCGTGCTGCTCGCGGTCTGGCAGATCGTGCTCGTGGGGACCACGTTCGTGTTCGCCGGCCACGCCGCGCGGGCCGGCGCGCGCGCCCTCGCTGTGGGCGACCCGGTGGCCTCGGCGGCGAAGGCCGACCTGCCCGGAGCGTGGCAGGGCGGGGCCGCGGTCAGGGAGGGCCAGGAGGTCAAGGGCAGCCAGACCGTCTACGTGAGCGTCCCCGTGCCGCTGCTGCTCCCCGGGCTGATGTCGCTGCCCTCGATCCAGTCCTCGGCGCGGACGGTGATCGAGGACAAGCTCCTGCCCGGAGAGCAGGAGGCGTGGAGCATGCTCGGGCCGATGGCCTCGGGCGGCACGGCGATCGTCGGGCCGGCGCTGCTGGCCGGGCTCAAGTACGTGAAGGGCAACAAGGCCCAGATCGACCCGGTCACGGGCGACGCGATGGCCCCGATCAACGCCCCGATCCAGGTCAAGGAGATGATCGCGGCGGCGAACGAGATCCACAACCTCCCCTATGTCTGGGGCGGCGGTCACCAGGGGCCTCTGAGCACGCTGTACAACGGCTACGACTGCTCGGGCTCGGTCTCGTTCGTGCTCTACGCGGCCGGACTGGGCCCCGCCGGCGACATGGCCCAGGTGTCGGGTCAGCTCGAGACCTACGGCCTCTCGGGGCCTGGCAAGTGGGTCACGGTCTGGGCCTCGGGCCCGCACACCTTCATCGACATCGCCGGCATCGCCTACGACACGGCCGACTATGGGGGACCGGACATCCCGTCGGGCAGCGGGCCCCGCTGGCGCGAAAGCCCGACCGCGAACCTGAGCGACGGCAACCACTGGGTCGAGCGGCACCCCAACGTGCCCTGGAACAACTGATGCGCGGCCGGCACAGAGAGCTCGTCGTCCTCGTCGCCCTCGTGGCGGGGCTCGCCATCGTGGCCGCAGTCTCGCTCCAGGGCGGGGGCTCAGGCTCGACGACCGCCCCCTCGGCGCGTCCGGCGGCGACGGCGTTCGCGCAGTCCTACGTCCAGTTCCTGGCCGGGAGGACGAACGCGGCCGGGATCCAGTACGCCACGCCGGCGGTTCGCTCGCTGGCGGCGTCGTCCGGCCTCGTTCCGCCCGCTTACCGCGGCCGGCTCACCCTGCGCGGACTGACCTTCAGCGGCGTGCTCGGAGCGCCCCACGCCACCGCGCTACTCACCGCCGATGCGGGCGCGAACACGCTCCGCTCGGCGTTCTCGCTCATCTACCTGGACAGCCGCTGGCACGTCTCGGCGCTCGTGCCGCCGGACTTCCCCACCGTCTTCTCGCCCCCCGCTCCGGCGCTTCACACCCCGCCGGCGGCCAGCGCCGCCGCCCGTGCGTTCGCCCTGTCCTACGCGAACTACCGGACGGGCGCCGGTCCGCTGCCCCAGCAGGTTCTGTCCTACATCCGCCAGCAAATCGCCGCCGGGCGCGACCCGCTGGCCGGCACCGCCCGCACCCGCCGGCCCGCCCGGCTGCTTCAGCTCGCGGCTCTCCCGAACGGGACGGTGACCGCTGTCGATGCGGTGACCGCGGCCGGAAGCCACAAGCTCTCGTTCAGCTTCCTCATGCAGCTCGCCGGGGGGCGCTGGCAGGCCTGGCAGTTCCCGGAGACCTCGCCGTGACCCGGACGCTCGTCGTGACCCCGACGCTCGCCCTGCCCCGGACGCTCACCCCGCCCCGCAAGGCCCCCCGCCTTGTCGCCCAGCAGGGCCAGGTCGCGGTCGAGTTCCTGGGCACGATCTTCCTGGTCCTGCTCGCCGCCATGGTGGCCTGGCAGCTCGCCCTGGTCGGATGGTCCGCGGTCGGCGCGGCCAACGCGGCTCGCACCGCCGCCCGGGCCTACAGCCGCACCGGCGACAACGCCTCCGCCCAGAGCGACGGCGAGCAGTCGCTCCAGGGCGACGGGCTCGGCGCCGGCTCGAACGTCACCGTGAACGGCGGGAAGGCGACGGTCACCGTGACGATCCCGCTGTTGATCCCCGGCCTCGCCTCGCCGTTCGCGCTCCCGGCGACCACCGCCTACATGCCCCACACCGGGTGAGCCCTCATGGGATTGCGTGACCGCATAGCCAGCGACCGCGAGCGGAGCAACCGCGCCGCCCTCGACGGCACCGAGGTCTACCGCCGGCGCCTGCTCGAGGAGGTCGACTTCGCAGAGCTGGCCGAGCTCTCCGAGAGCCAGCGCCGGGTGCGCCTGGAGCGGATCGTGGGCGGGATGCTCACCCGCGAGGGCCCCGTGATGACCAACTCCCAGCGCTCGGCCCTGATCCGCCGAGTGATCGACGAGGCGATCGGCCTGGGGGTGCTCGAGCCGCTGCTGGCCGACGAATCGGTCACGGAGATCATGGTCAACGGCCCCGGGGAGGTGTGGATCGAGCGCGACGGCCGGATCGAGCGCGCGGAGGTGCAGTTCACCAGCGAGGCGCAGCTCTACCAGACGATCGACCGGATCGTCTCCCAGGTCAACCGGCGCGTGGACGAGTCGAGCCCGATGGTCGACGCGCGGCTGCCCACCGGCGAGCGGGTCAACGTGATCGTCCCTCCGCTGTCTCTGGTCGGCCCGATCCTCACCATCCGCCGCTTCCCCCGCCGCTTCACGCTGGCCGAGCTGGTGGAGTCGGGCACGCTCGACGAGCCCACCCGGCGCCTGCTCTCGGCGTTCGTCCGCGGCCGCCTGAACGTGGTCATCTCGGGCGGCACCGGCGCCGGCAAGACCACGCTGCTCAACGCCCTGTCCGCGGCCATCCTCCCGCGCGAGCGGATCGTGACGATCGAGGAGGCGGCCGAGCTCCAGCTCCAGCAGCCCCACGTGATCCCGCTCGAGGCCCGCCCCGCCAACGTCGAGGGCAAGGGCGAGGTGACGATCCGGGACCTGGTCAGAAACGCCCTGCGGATGCGGCCGGACCGGATCATCGTCGGCGAGGTCCGCGGCGTGGAGACGCTCGACATGCTCCAGGCGCTCAACACCGGCCACGAGGGCTCGCTGGTCACCGTCCACGCCAACACCGCCGACGACGCGCTGTTCCGGCTGGAGACGCTCGCCACGATGAGCGATCTTCCCATCCCGCTCCCGGCCCTGCAGGAGTACATCAACTCGGCGATCCACGTGATCGCCCAGATCGAGCGTGGCGCCGACGGGCTGCGCCGGGTGGTGGAGGTGGCGGTGATGACCTCGCGCCGCGGCGAGAGCTACCGGCTCCAGACTGTGATGCGCTTCGAGGCCGACCCGGTGGGGCCCGAGCTGCAGGTCACGGGCCGCCCGCGCCACTTCGAGCTGCCCGAGGAGGTGGCGAATCGGCTGATGCTGTCCGGAGTCGAGGTGCCGGCGGCGTTCCGGCGCGCCGCCCACGAGCTGGCCCCCGAGCGGGAAGCGCGATGAGCACGGCCGGCATGGCGCTGCTCGTGATGGCCGCCACCACGCTGGTGTTCCTGTACGGGCTGTGGCTGCTGCTCTCGAGCTCGGCGCGGCGCACCACGCTGGCCGAGCGCGGCGGGATCGAGAGCCACCGCCGCCGGCGGCTGCACGAGCGGCTCGATGCCCGGCTCGCCGGTACCCGGCGCGGCGCGGATCTCGGGGCGCGGCTGCGCTCGGCCGGATCGGAGCGCACGGCCGCGCAGTTCCTGCTGCGGGCGCTGGGGATCGTCGTGGTCACGTACCTGATCATCGCGGTCCTGTTCCCAGCTGTGATTGCTCTGCTCGCGGCGTTGCTCGCCTGGTGGGCCTGCTTTGCCTGGCTCGACCACCGGCTCGAGAAGCGCGGCGAGGAGTTCATCGGCCAGCTGCCGGAGGTGGCGCGGCTGCTCGCGGGCGGCGCCTCGGCCGGTCTCTCGATTCCGGCCGCGATGGACCTGACCGTGCGCGAGATCGATCCGCCGGCCCGAGACGAGCTGCAGACGATCGTCGACGAGCTGGGTCTGGGCCGCTCGCTCGAGGAGGCGCTCGACGCGCTGCGCCGGAGGCTGCCCTCGCGCGAGGTGGGGGTCCTGATGAGCACGCTGATCGTCCAGCAGCGCGCCGGCGGGGACACCGTCCGAGCGCTCGGCGACCTCTCGGACACGCTCGACAAGCGCCGGGAGACCAATCGCGAGGTGCACACCCTTATGGCGGGCGCCATCTACACCGCCTACGTGGTCCCCGCGCTCGGGATCCTGTCCGTGCTCCTGCTCGACGCGATCAACCCGCGGACCCTGCAGAAGCTGACGGGAACCGCGATCGGGCTCACGGTGCTGGTCGTGGCCTGCGCGATCTACGCGATCTCGTTCGTGGCCATCCGCCGCGTCACGAGGATCGAGGTGTGATCGCGCCCGCGCTCACCGGACTGGCTGCGGCGGGCTGCTGCGCAGTCGGCCTGCGCGGGCTGTCGCTGATGCGCTCCACCTCCGCGGTCGAGCGGCGCGAGCTGCGCGACGAGGTCTCGCGCACGACCCGGCGCCGGGGCCCCACCCGCCAGCTCATCGAGGTGCTCGGCACGCGTCTCGGGCCCGGGCTGCTCGCCCGGATGAGCGAGGCGCGCCGGCTCAAGGTGGTGGCCCGGCTGGATCGCGCCGGCCGGCCCCGGGGCATGAACCTCGAGCGCTACGCCGAGCTTCGCGCGGCGAGCCTCACGATCGGGCTGGTCCTCGGCCTGCTGATGGTGGCGCTCGGCTCCTGGCCGGTCGGGTTGCTGTGCGCGCTGATCGGGTGGATCGGAGTCGACGTGTGGCTGTCGCGGACCGGGCGCCGGCGCCAGGCCCGCCTGGAGCGCGATCTTCCCGACTTCATCGACATCCTGGCCATAACGGTGCGCGCCGGGACCGGGTATCGCGGCGCGCTCGATCGCGTGGCCAACTCGCTCTCCGGGCCGGCCTCCGAGGAGGTCCTGACGACGCTGCGCCAGATGGACCTCGGCGCGACCCGGCGGGAGGCGTTCGAGGGGCTGCGCGCACGCAACGAGAGCCCCACGCTCGACCGTTTCGTGTCCACTCAGCTCCAGGCGGAGGAGCTCGGCGTTCCCGTGGCCGACGCGCTGGCCAGCATCGCCGCGGACACGCGCCGCCAGGCACAGCAGACGGCCCGGCGGCGGGCGCAGCGCACCGTCCCCAAGCTGACCCTGATCACCGTCGCGATGGTGCTCCCGGCGACCATGCTGCTGATGGTCGCGGGGCTGCTGCTCGGAACCTCGGCCCGGCTACTGCACTTTGGCTGAGAACCTCGAGATATCGGGCGACTGGGTCGGGCGGCTCGTCCGGGTCCTGTCCGTGTTCCGGGCGCTGGTTCTGCTCGTGACGATCATCGACCTATCCAGCGCCCAGTACCGGCCGGTGGTGGATCTGGCGATCGTGCTGGCCGCGCTCATGAGCTACCTGCCGATCCGCCACTGGGACCGGATCGCGGCCAGCGTGGCCCGCCACCCGACGTACCTGACGGTCGAGGTGCTGATCACGACCTTCGTGCTGGCGGCGACCGGGGTGCGCTCCCCGTTCTTCTACTTCACGCTCGGCACGGCGACCCTCGCCGGAGTGATCTACGGCCGGCGCGGTGCGATTCCGTTCTCGGCCCTGCTGATCGCGGCCTACGAGCTGGTGGCGATCTGGGGCCTGCCCACGTTCCATCCCCACCTGAACGGCCAGACCGTGCTGTTCGCGCCGCTGCTCTATCCGGTGGCGATCGCCGCCGGAATCGCCGCCCGCGAGATGATCGAGCGCGGCGTGCGCTCGGAGGCGCTGCTGCGCGACCGGACCGAGGCGCTGAGCGCCGAGCGGGAGCGGTTGCGGGTGGCGCGCGAGCTGCACGACTCGCTGGCCAAGACCGTGGAGGGACTGGCCATGACCGCCTCGATCCTGCCCTCGCGCTGCCGCAAGGCCCCCGAGCAGGCGGCCGAGCTGGCCAGCGGGCTGGCCGCCGACGCGCGCCAGGCGGCGCTCGAGGCGCGGATGCTGATGTCCGACCTGCGGCCGGATGCGGCCTCGCAGCTCTCGATCGGCGAGGCGCTGCGCCAGCGGACCCAGGTGCTGGCCGAGCGCACCGGCGTGGAGCTCGAGTTCGAGGAGCGCTCGGGGGCCGGTCAGACGCGCCTTGCGGCCCAGCGCACCCACGAGCTCTCGCGGATCGTCGGCGAGGCGGTCTCAAACGCGGTCACCCACGGCGGCGCCGAGCGCGTGGAGGTGACGCTGGAGGGAGACCCCGAGCGCGAGCTAGTAGTGAGCGTGCGCGACGACGGCGCCGGGCTGGCCGAACCGGTCGATCTCGAGGGCCTCAAGGCAGCGGGCCATTTCGGCGTGGCGGGCATGTACGAGCGGGCTCGGGCCATCGGGGGCCGGCTGCGGATCCAGCGCCGGGAGCGCGGCACTGCGGTGTCGGTGCGGGTTCCGGTGGCGCCGGATCAAGAGGCTCAAGGTCCCGCCACCGGCAACGGCCGCGGCTGGCGCCTGCACCGGGGCCGCCGCGGCGCCTTCTCGCGCTCGATGCCGAGCGGGGAGCGGCCATGATCCGGGTGATGATCGTCGACGACAACCCGGTCATCCGCCGCGGGGTGGCCGCCCTGCTGAGCGACGCCGAGGACATCCGGGTGGTGGGCGAGGCGGGGGACGGCCGCGAGGCGCTCGCGCTGGCGTCCTCGGCCGCTCCCGACGTCGTGCTACTCGACATTCGCATGCCGGTGATGGACGGCGTCGCCGCCGCCGGCAAGCTCTCTGAGCGCGCTCGGGTGATGATGCTCACCTACACCGATGAGACCGAGCAGGTGGTGGCGGCGATCCGGAACGGCGCCGCCGGCTACCTCGTCCACGGCCAGTTCGAGGCCGGGGACCTGGCCGCGCGGATCCGCCAGCTGGCCGCCGGCGAGACCGTGCTCTCGCCGGCGCTCGTGGCCACCGTGTTCGACGCCCTGCGCCGCACCCAGGGCTCACCCGACGAGGCGGACGGGCCCGCCTCGCTCACCTCCCGCGAGCGCGAGGTGATGAACCTCATCTCCCAGGGCCTGACCAACCAGCAGATCGCCGCGCACTTCGTGCTCAGCGAGAAGACGGTCAAGAACCACGTGAACCGGATCTACGCCAAGCTCGGCGCCTCGAACCGCGCGCACGCCACGGCGCTGTGGCTGGGAACGGCGTCGCGGGAGGGCGTGGGCTGATTTCGCGGCCCCGCCCCCGGACCCAGCCGGCGGGCGTGGGCCCAGGCCGAAATTGGGCCCTTTGGCACGCACGGAAGTTGAGCCCCCGGACTCTGGCGGGAATCCCGCATCCGACTTAGCCTGCGATGCATCAGATTGGTAGCCGGGAGATTCGCAAGGAGCCCTCAATGTCAGACCTCATGCTTCGCACCGCCGTCACCGCCCGCATCTTCATCGCCGGCCTCGCCGCCCGCCTCGCCGAGGATGAGCGCGGCCAGGACGCCATCGAGTACGTCGGCGTGCTCGCCGTGGTAGCCGTGATCATCGGCGTCGTCATCACCGTGGCCAGCGGCCTGGCCAAGCCGATCACCTCGGGCGTGAGCAAGGAGATCGCCAGCATCTTCAAGTAGGCCCCCTCCGCCCAGCAAGCGTCGTGCCGAAGACCCCGCCGACCCGGGGTCTTCTGGCGTGGGGGCGGCCCGGCGCGCGGTCGCGCCGGGTTCCCCGGTCAGGAGCCCGAAACCGGTATCCCGCCGATCCGGCCGGCGCTGCCCGGGCTGATCAGCGTGAGGCTGGAGGCGCTCACCGACGGGAAGTACGCCCACACCTGGTAGGTGTCCCCGGATCGCACCGACAGCGTGTTGATGCTGGAGGTGAGCGGGACCTGGTCGGCGCTGATCACGGGGATCGACGCGGCGCCGGTGGCCGGATCGAGCAGGTAGAAGCCGCTGATCGAGCGCTGGGCCGGCGGATCGAGGTTGGTGGACCTCGTCCCGAACAGCTGCTGCGGAGGCACGGTCGGGAAACCGGCGAGCTCGCCCGTGGGGAAGCAGTCGTTGCCGCCGCCGTCGCTGCAAGCGATCGTCATGTTCAGCAGGGTCAAATTGCCGTCGCGGTAGAGCGACGCGCCATCCACGTGGTAGGTGTCGTTGCCGCCGGTCGAGGTCACGGTGAAGCTCATCGCGCTGCCCTGCCCCGAGGGACCGCCGGACGCACCGGCGGCGCCCCCGGCGGGTGCGACGGGGCGGATCGGCGTGGCGGGGAAGGTGATCGTGACGCGCCGGTTCAGCGCCCGGCCCGAGGGATTGTCCGAGCCGTCGGGCTTGGCGTTGGGCGCCACCGGGTCGGCCGACCCCTTCCCCGACACCGCGTAGCTGATGCCCGCGGTGAGTGGCCGCAGCGCGGCCACGACAGACGCGGCACGGGCCTGCGAGAGCGGGATGTTGACCGCGTCCGAGCCGACCGAGTCGGTGTAGCCCACAACCTGGACAGTGCCCTTGGCTCGCGCCTTAACCTGCTGGGCCACGGAGCCGAGGACTCCCTTGGCCTGGGGCGTGAGCGAAGACTTGTTGAACGGGAACAGGACGTCGCTGTGCAGCGAGATCTGAGCCTGCCCGGGCGACTCGTTGTCGCTGCCCGTGGCGTTGCCCGTGGTGGCGATCAGGTTCTGCACGGGCAGGGTGAGCCCGGACGTGTTGGTGCTCGTGGGAGCCTGCGCGAAAGGTGCGGCCGGCTCGGACTGCACCTGACCCCCCGCCACCGGTCCGTTGCCCGTGGTGATCGGGACATCCCGGATCACCGGCCCTCCATTGGGAAACGCCACGTCGAGCGAGGCGACGCCCGGAGGCGGAAGCGGATAGCGCACCCACTGCAGATGGACGGAAGAGTCCTGAAGCCCGGCATCCCCCTCGCTGAACTTCGAGACGAACGGCCTGCCCTCGGCGTCTCGCACGGCCAGGTACTTCTTCAGGTTCGCCGGATCGACCAGGTTCACGCCGGCCGGCGTGAACCCGTCGAACTCGATCGAGGTCTTCGTGGGCTCATAGCCCGGAGAGAACGCCGTCACCACGGAGCAGCTGTTGGCCGGGCTCACGCACGTGGCGCCGAAGTCGAGCACCAGGAACGAGCCGCTGCGGCGCAGGTCATACAGGGAGATGCGGAACTGAGTCGGGCCGCTCGAGTCGGGCACGGTGTCCAGTGCCGTGGCGATCGGCTTGCTCGCCACCGCGGTGGTATGCGTCGAGGAGCCTGTGCGTGTGCTGGTGCGCTTCTTGTGCGTGCCGCCGCAGCCCGCGAGCGCCACGGCGGCAAGCGCCATGGAGAGCACCAGCGCGAGCACGTACGCGCGGCGTCCCGTTCGCCGCGGGGCCTGATCCTGGGGATTTCGCCGGAGATCTCCCGCCATCGCTCGCACGTCTGCGTCCCGGCAGCCGCGGCTGCGCGGGTCAGGCTACCTCGCAAGCCAGGATAACGCGCCGCCTTGTCCCAATCGCCTCCCTACGATCTTCGCTCGTGGCCGAGATGATCACGGCTGGCTCGGGCCGGCGGGCGTTCGCGAGCCCTCAGCGCCTGCTCGTCGCCGATCCGGACCGCTGCTTCCTGGCCCTGCTCATCGCTGGCGTCGCCGTCGCGCTCCTCGCCGTGCTGCCCCAGTCGATGCTCCAGGACACCTGGCTGGCGCTCGTCGGCGGGCGCGAGATCGCGCACAGCGGCATCCCCCACCACGTCACCCTGACCAGCCTCGCCCACGGCCGCGGCTGGGAGGACCAGCAGTGGCTCGCGCAGCTATGGATGTACGGGCTCTACCGGCTGGGCGGCCTCGGCCTGGTCGGTGTGGTGAACGTCGGATTGATCGTGGCCGGCCTCGCCGGCGCCGCCGCGGCCGCCATCCGGCTCGGCGCCCATCCGAGGGCGGTCCTGCTGGCGGCCCCGCTGCCGGTGATCATCGCCGCGTTCACCAACGAGGTCCGGACGCAGCCCTACGCGTATCCGCTGTTCGTGCTCACCGTGTACCTGCTCGCCGCCGACAGCCGTCGCCCCACCCGCGCCGTCTTCTGGTGCCTGCCGGCGGTGGTGCTGTGGGCGAACCTCCACGGGTCGGTAGTGCTCGGGGCGGGGCTGGTGGCGCTTCGCGGGCTGACTTTGCTTCGCCTGGACTGGCGGCGCGCGCTTGCGCTCGTGGTGACGGCGCCGGCCGCGTTGCTGGTCACGCCTTACGGGCCCGCGATCCTCTCCTACTATCGGCGCACGCTGATCGATCCCGGGCTGCGCCGCTACCTGATCGAGTGGCAGCCGGTAACTGCCGATGCCCTTCTGGCCGTGCTGTTCTTCCTCCTGGCCGGCGCCGCGGTGTGGGCGATGGGGCGCTACGGCCGCGCCGGCACGCTGTGGGAGCGGGCCGCGGCGCTCCTACTGGCCGCCGGCGCGATCGTCGCCCTGCGCAACGTGGTGTGGTTCGCGCTGGCCATGCTGGTCGTGCTGCCCGTGTGGATCGACGGTGCGGTGCGCGCGCGGGAGCGGCGCGGGGCGCGCGCCCGCCCCCGGCTCAATGCGACGCTGCTAGTGAGCATGCTCGCGGTCGCGGCGCTGCTCGCTGCGCGCGCGTTGTCCGCCGGCGCCGGCGCGCTCACGCCGACCTATCCCGCCGGGGCCCTGGCCGCGGTCCGAGCATCGCTGCAATCGGCTCCGGGCGCGCGCGTGTACGCCGAGGAGACCTACGCGGACTGGCTGCTGTGGGAGCTACCGAGCCTGCGCGGACGGGTCGCCTATGACGCCAGCTTCGAGGTGCTGAGCCCGGCGCAGCTGACGCAAACGTTCGACTTCGCCACGATCAGCGGCGTGGGCTGGCTCCGAGCCGCGCGCGGCTACCGGGTGCTGGTCGTCTCGGCACCGCGGGGTGGTGCGCTCGTGCCCGCGTTGCACGAGCAGGGCGGGGCGCGGGTCGTCTACGACCGCGACGACGTCGCCGTGCTCGAGCGCGGTTAGCGGCGTTCAGCCGCCCAGGCGGAACGTGCCGAAGACCGTGCTGGGGTCAAGCGTGCCGCCGCGCTGCGGCTCGGTGATCACCACGAGGTCGAGCAACGTGCTCGGGTTGGGCGTGACCATCAGCCAGGTGCGCTTGAACTGCACCGTGTGCGGCGAGACGCCGGCGGGATTGACCGCGGTGTAGCTCTCGCTGACTATGCGCGCGGCCTGTGCGCCCTTCACGGTGGTGGTCTGCTCGCTCGTCTGGACGTTGCGCAGCGACGGGTTCGCCTCGTCGGCGCTGCGCAACGTGCTCGCCACCTGGTCGAGCGGATGGTCCAGGTGGGGGTTGCGGATCTCCATGATCTGGGTGTTGCTCGCGCTGAGTTGTTGGTTGCCGGGACTCAGCAGGTACGAGCTCGCGTCGGGAGGCAGCCCCTGAAGCGGATTTGCCGTGGCCTTGTAGCCGCTCGGGGCGGCGAACGAGAACCCGCTGGCGTGGTAGACGGAAAAGCCGCTCGGCACGGCGCCCGAGCCGGCCGACCCGCCGGACCCGCGGGACCCGCCGGAGCCGGTGGACCCGCTGGAACCGCCGCCGCAACCCGCGGTCAGCAGCGCCAGCGCCAGCGCGGAGAGTGCAACGCGTTTCCTCATCATTGCCAGCGTTCTACCCGAGGCGCAGGCTGTCGATAACCGCGTCCGGGCTGAGCTGCTGGTTGGCCGGATACCAGGCCACCTTGAGCTCGATCACGCCCTCCGGCACGAGGGCGACGAGGTCCTGCTCGCGGCGCTGGTCGGGGCCCACCAGCGTGGCCAGCCGCGCGCTGCGCGCGCCCGGGACGGTCACGCTGGCCACGCTGACCCGGTCGGCCAGGTGCTCCCCGGACGGGAGCGTGAACGTCGTCTCACCCTGGAGGTTCTCGATGAAGCTCGTGAAGTCCTGCGCCGGCGGGAACGCGGCGCGCGCCGCCGAGAGCTCGGTGTCGATTCGCGGGTAGGCGGCGTCGACCGGGGTCGGACCGGGCGGCACCACGCTCACGCCGCCGTGGGTCGAATCGGTCCGGTAGGGGCTCACCCGCCAGCCGGACGGATAGGCGAACGAGAACCCAGCGGTGCGATAGATCGCATAGCCACGCGGGAGCACACGGTGTCCCGACAGGGACGGCGATGAGCTGGACGAGCCGCAGCCGGCCGCCAGAAGGAGCGCGGTGAGCGCGAGCACGATGCGAGCGCGCACGCGGAGGCTAGCTCCCCAGCCGGAACGAGTCGATCACCGTGCTCGGGTCGAGCGTGCCGCCGCGTTTGGGTTCCACCACGACCACCAGGTCGATCAGCGTCCCGGGCCTCGGCGAGACCATCAGCCACGTGCGCCGGTAGAGCGTGTGCGGGTTCTCGGCGGTGTAGCTCTCGCTGACGATCCGCGCGGTCCGCGCTCCGCCCACGTGGGTCGAGCTGATGCTGGTTTGCACCCCGGTCTCGGCGGGGTTGGTGGCGTCCGCCTTCTGGAGGTTCGAAGCCACCTGGTCGACGGTGTACTGGAGGTTCGGGTTGTACATCGCGAAGATCATCGTGTTGGCCACGCCGGGGCTCTGGCCCTGCGGGGTCAGCGTGGTCGCCGACGCGCCGGCCGGGAGGTCCTGCAGGTCTCCCGCCACCGACTTCAGCCCCTTGGGTGCGGCGAATGAGAACCCGTAGGCGTGATAGACGGTGAACCCCGCGGGCGGTGCGCTCGACCGCACGGGCGCGGCGCTCTGCCGCGAGGCGCCTGAGCTGCTCCCGCAGCCAACCAGGCCCGTCGCGACCACTACGGCCGCCGCCAGGGTCACTGCGATCCTGTTTGCCATGGTCCACCTCCCACGCGTGTCTTCGGGGGGTTGTAGGTTGCCGTCGAGCCGCTGTCGTTTATGTGGCCGCCCAGGCCGACGCCGTCGCTCCACTGGGCGCCGACCGAGTCGTTCGACCGCGTGATGCCGTAGCTCTGGACGGTTTCGGTGCCGCTCGTGTTCATGTCGTGGATCACCGCGCTGATCTTCGAAGTGTCCCCGTGGAGGACCGCCTGGACGTCAGCGGCCGCCTGCGGGTCATCCTGCAGGTCGAGCGTGCCCACGAACGAGCTGCCGGTGCCCGACCCGCTCGTGGTCGTGCTGTCGAAGCTGAGCGCGGGCGCGCTGCCGGCGGCGCCGCCGCCCTCCCCGCCCGCCGGCTTGGCGCCCGGCTCACTACCGCCGGTCCCGGACTCCCCGGCGCCGGAGGGCCCGCCCGAGGTGGGGATCCTCACGCCTCCCAGGTTCGGGCCGGCGGGGACCACGCCCCACACCCCGTCGCCGGACGCCGCCACCTCGACCTCAAGCGGCTTGCCGTCCGGCGACAGCGTGACCGCGAGCTCGCGGTTGATCGTGCCGACCGCGCTCGCCTGCGGCCCGAACAGCGCGGCGCCGAGATTCGCCCCGCCGCTGGCGTCCAGCCCCGCCACGACCTGCCAGTCGCCCTTCTGGGAGCCGTAGGTGAAGCGCTGGACGCCGATGTTGCCGTCGGCGGAGCCGCCGACGCCCGCCGAGAACCCGGCGGCGTTCACCGCCGCCTTGGCCTCCGCGCTGCCCTGCAGTCCCCCGCCCACCGCGGTCGAGTTCAGGTAGCGATGGGGCACCGATCCGGTGCTCGGCGCGGACTGGCCGCCGAACAGCCAGTCCCAGGCGCCGGACAGGTCATTGCCGATCACGGGGGTTTGGCCAACCGTCGCGCTGCCCGCGTCGTGCACGGCGAGCGAGGCGCCGTTGCCCGAGGACAGCTGCTGGTAGTACCGCTGGCCCTGCCCCCAGCTCGAGAACTTCCAGGTCACGGTCTGCTGGCCGTAGCCGCCTCCGCCGAGCGAGGCGTCGGCGGTTGCGCTGGCAACCGGGCCGAGCTCGAAGTCCCCGCCCCACTGCAGCGAGGCGCCCAGCTTGCCGTTGTTGACTGCGGTGATCGTCGAGGTGCCGTCGCTGTACTTGGTCAGCGTGACCGTGTAGCCGTGCGCCCCGTCCACCACCGCCACGCGGGCGTCGTAGCCGGCGTTCTGGACCGACACGCTCACCGGATAGGGCTTGCCGGTCGTGCAGCCGTTGCCGAAGATCTTCTCCACGAGGCACACCACGTCGTGGCCGAGCGCGGGGGCCACGGAGGTCAGGGCCAGGATGACGATCGCGATGACCGTGGCCACCACCGCCAGCACGCCGGTGTACTCGATCGCGTCCTGGCCGCGCTCGTCCGCCAGACGACCGAACCGGTGTTGCCAACGCGCTCTCACACTGAAAAGTAAGCCGCATCACGCGTGTGCCGCCAAGAGTCCGGGGGCTCATCTGGTCCTCCCTGGGGGACCCACTTTTGGCATGGGTCCTTCGGGTGGCCTGTATGGAGCCTCAGTGCACCGAGACCAGGATGGGGATTCCGATCACCGCCAGCACCACGCCGATGAGCACGAAGGCGACTTCGAGGCAGGTGCGCTGCGCGCGGCCGGCCTCGACCCGGACATGCTGCGGGTCGTTCGGCATGTAGTACACGGTGACCGTGTCGCCCACCTTGCCGGGACGGGGGTTCGTCCCGGTCCGCGAGGTGGCCGTGACATCGGCTCCCTCGTGGGTCGTGAACACCACGCGAGGGCGGTAGATGATGGTCGTCCCGAGCGGGTTGTATGCGCCGACGCGCCACCGTGAGCCCGGCACTCGCGCCATTCCCGCCGTCGGTCCCGTCTCGTAGCCGACGATCCGCCCCTGGGCTCGCTCGCCGCCCTTGAACGGCCGCGAGGTCCGCCTGATCAACAGGCCGACGAGCACGAACAACAGCCCGAGTCCGGTGAAGCCGGCGCCGAAGCTGACGGCGATGCCATGCAGCGGTGAGCTGGCGGCGGTGAACATGGCGTGCAAAGGATTCCGAATCGGCCCTGGTGGCGTCGCGCCGCTGTCAAACTGTCGCGCAAGATGCCTGCTGAGGTAACGGTCGTCGGATTGGGCTGCGAGCTCGATCGGCTGTTCGAAGGCCAGCGACCCGCCCTGCCGATCCCGGGCCCGCCCGGACGCGACGATCTGCGCGACCTGTTCGAGACGATCGGCGCCCCGCTCCGGGGCGGCGAGGCCGTGATCATCATCGTGGGCGACTGGCTGCCGCCGGAGACGCTGCGGCGGGTGCGCACCGTGCACTCGCTGCTCGAGACCGACCGGGTCGCGATCCACGTCACGCACCTCCCGCCACTCGCCGCCAGCGTGCTCGCGGCGCTCGCCGCGGCGCTCACGCCCTTCGCCGCTTCCGCCGGCGCGCTCGCCGGCGCACTCGAGACGATCGGCGAGGAGCTGATCGTCCTGGCCTGGGCGGGAACGGTGGCCGGGCTGCGCCACGAAGAGGTGTCGCTGCTGCACCACGCCCGGTCTGCGTTGCCCTGGTCCTCGTTCGGGATCGGGGTGCAACCGGAGTCGTTCGTGCAGGCGCTCACGCGCAGCACGACCGAGGTGCCGCTGGCGCCGCCGCCGCAGCCCGTGGAGCTGCTGATTGCGCCGGCCGAGCACGCCGACCTCGAGTGGATCGCGCACGCGGTGGCGCCGGCCCTCGGCGGCGCCACGATCCGCGAGCTCCCGCCCACGCTCCACGGCACCCAGTGGTGGGGGACCTCGAAGCTGGTCGAGGCGGTCGGTGTGCCCACCAGCCTCGAGTGGCTGGCCGGGCGGGCGCTGCCCCGCGAGGTGGCGGCCTGCACGTGGTGCCGCGAGCCGATCGCCGTCTCGCCCTGCCCGTTCTGCGGCGATGCCGGCCTGCGCTCGACGCTGACGCCGGCGCGCTCGCCGTCGATCCCGGTTCCCGCTGGTACGCTCCGAGGCGAGGCGGAGCAGGATCTCTGACCAGGACACCCGAAGGACGAGGGGAATGCAGCAGCCAGGCAGTGGGGAGGCACCCGAGCGGAGCGCCACCGAGGGCGTGACGCAACTGGGCGAGCGCCCGGGCGGCGCGCCGGGACCGGCGCGGCCCAGCGAGGTTCCGGGACGGGAGCGGCCGGGCGAGATTGCGGGACGGGAGAGGCCGAGCGAGGTTCCGGGCCCGGGTGATGAGTCGCCGCCCCCGCACGGCGGCACCATGACCCGCAGCGACATCTACGCCCAGCCGATGAAGGCCGGGCGGCCGGTGCCGACCGGGCCCCTGGCGCGCGCGCTTGAGTGGGTGCGCTTCACCTTCGCGGGCGAGCTCAAGCGGCGCGAATGGGACGTGGACGAGCGACTGGCCTCGGTTCTGCCGATGACGCGGCCAAACACGATCGCGGTCGTCTCGCCCAAGGGCGGCGTCGGGAAGACGACCGTGACCTACCTGCTCGGCAACCTGCTCGCCTCGGAGCTCAACCTGCGCGTGGTCGCGCTCGATGCCAACCCCGACTTCGGCACGCTGGCCTCGCTGGCCCCCGATCGCCTGCGCACCCAGCGCTCGCTTGCCGACCTGCTCGCCGACCATGCCGAGATCGACTCGCCGGCCGAGCTTCATCCGTACGTCTCGCGCCTGCCAACCGGCCTGCATCTGCTGGGCGCGCCCGCCCACGCCGAGGTGATGGCGCAGATGACGCCGGGGCTGTACGCGCGCCTGCTCGACTTCCTCGAGCGCTTCTACGAGATCGTGATCCTCGACCTGGGGACCGGGATCACCGATCCGCTGGCCCAGTTCGCGATCGAGCGGTCTGACCAGAGCGTGGTGATCACCACGCCCGAGTGGATCACCGCCGCCGGCGTGCTGGGCGCGCTGCGCTACCTCCAGCTCGAGGAGGGGACGCTCGTGCTCAACCAGGCCCCGACCCGTCGCAACGCGGGCAACCGCGAGGTGATCGAGCAGAACTTCCGCCGCCAGGCCGTGGCCACCAAGGCCACGATCCCCTACGACGAGCGCCTGCGCGTGATGCTCGACACCGGCACCTACGAGCTGAACGACCTGCGCCGGGAGACCCGGGTGCCGATCAAGGAGCTCGCCGCGGCGATCGCGACGAACCTGGTGTGAGGGCGCCGGCGAACCCGTCGCCCTCGCCGGCGTTCGTCTCGACCACCGCGCCCGCGCCGGCGCACAGCTTGAGCCGGCGCGGCCCGACGTCCCGATCCACCCGGGCGACCGTGCCGTCCTTGCGCAGCCACACGAGATCGAGCGCGAACCGCATCCCGAACGTATGCACCGAGAGCGTGGGGATCCGGAGGGCATAGCCCTGGGGGAGGGCGTCGAGCCGGGCGAGTCCCCGTCGGCGGGCGGCGCGAGTGCCGGCCTCGATCAAGTGCAGGCCGCCGGGCAGCTCGGCGATGTCGAGGCCGCTGAACCGTTCGTCGAGGTCCACCGCGGTCAGGCTACCCGCCTGATCATGGGCGCCGCCGTGCTCGCGGCCGCGGGCGTGGCCGCTGCACAGAGCTCGGCGGCGCACGCGGTGCTGCGGGGCGTGCTGATGCTGGTGCTCGGGGCGTGCGCGGCGAGCGACCTCGAGCGCCGGGTGATCCCGAACCGGATCACCGGGCCGGCCGCGCTGGTGGGGATCGCGCTCGGGCTGGCGCTGGACGCGTCGGGCGAGCCCAAGCGGCTGCTGTGGGCCGCGCTGGCCGGCGGCTTCCTGATGGTGGCGGCGCTGATCAACCCGGCCGGCATGGGGATGGGCGACGCCAAGCTGGTCGGCGTGATGGGGCTCTACCTGGGGCCGCCGGTGATCGTCGGTCTGCTGCTGGCCATGCTCGGCAGCGTGGCGACCGGGGTCGTGATCGCGCGCCGAAAGGGGATCCGCGCCGCGCGCAAGACCACGCTGCCGTTCGGGCCGTACCTGGCGGTCGGGGGGCTGGTGGCGGCACTCGTCGGGCAATCGCTACTGCCGGCGCATCTCTGAAGGGGAAGCGCCCGACGGGCATGGATGCCCGGCGGGGCCGGCCCCAAAAACTCCTCTTGGCACTCTTGCCAAGGGAGTGCCAAATTGCGCTATATTGTGTGAGGTTGGCACTCTCGGAGGCGGAGTGCCAAAACTACACCCCGATCCCGGAGGTTTCATAGATGAAGCTCAAGCCCCTTGGCGATCGCTTGATCGTGCGGGCAATAGAGGAGGAGGAGACCACCGCCAGTGGCATCGTCCTGCCCGATACCGCCAAGGAAAAGCCCCAGAAGGGCAAGGTCCTCGCGGTAGGCGACGGCAAGGTCAACGAGGACACCGGCAAGCGGACTCCTCTCGACGTCGCAGAGGGCGACGAGGTCCTCTACAGCAAGTACGGCGGCACGGAGATCAAGGTGGATGGCGAGGAGCTCCTCGTCCTCCGCGAGTCCGACGTCCTGGCGAAGGTCCAGTCCTAAGGGAGAACCAGAACAGATATGGCACATAAGGAACTGAAGTACGAGGCGGAGGCCCGCAAGGCGCTCGAGCAGGGCGTCGACGCGGTGGCGAACGCCGTCAAGGTCACGCTCGGCCCCAAGGGCCGCTATGTGGTCCTCGACAAGAAGTTCGGCGCGCCCACGATCACCAACGACGGTGTGACGATCGCGCGCGAGATCGAGGTCGAGGACGTATTCCAGAATCAGGGCGCCCAGCTGGTACGCGAGGTCGCCACGGCGACCAACGACGTCGCCGGTGACGGCACCACCACCGCCACCGTCCTGGCTCAGGCGATCGTCCGCCAGGGCCTGAAGAATGTGGCCGCGGGCGCCAACCCGCTGGCTCTGAAGCGCGGCATCGAGCACGCTGTCGACGACGTCGTCAAGCAGATCGAGTCGCAGTCGACCGAGATCTCCGGCAAGGAGCAGATCGCTCGCGTGGCCACGATCTCCGCCGGCGACGAGGAGATCGGCGACGTGATCGCCGACGCGATCGAGAAGGTCGGCAAGGACGGCGTGGTCAACGTCGAGGAGGGCCAGACGTTCGGCATGGACCTCGAGTTCACCGAGGGCATGCAGTTCGACAAGGGCTACATCTCGCCCTACATGGTCACCGACCAGGATCGGATGGAGGCGACCCTCGAGGACCCCTACATCCTGATCGCCAACCAGAAGATCGGCTCGGTCCGCGATCTGCTGCCCGTGCTCGAGCAGACGATCCAGTCCGGCAAGCCGCTCCTGATCATCTCCGAGGACGTCGAGGGCGAGTCGCTCGCGACGCTCGTGGTCAACAAGCTCCGCGGCACGTTCACCGGCGTCGCGGTCAAGGCGCCGGGCTTCGGCGATCGCCGTAAGCGCATGCTCGAGGACATCGCGATCCTCACCGGCGGCGAGGTGATCACCGAGGAGATGGGCCTCAAGCTCGAGAACACGCAGCTCTCGCAGCTCGGTCGTGCCCGTCGGGTGGTCGTGGCGAAGGACACCACGACGATCGTCGACGGCAACGGCGACTCGGAGGCGATCAAGGGCCGCATCAACCAGATCAAGACCGAGATCGAGAACACCGACTCCGACTTCGACCGCGAGAAGCTCCAGGAGCGTCTCGCCAAGCTGTCGGGCGGCGTCGCGGTGGTCAAGGTCGGCGCGGCCACCGAGACCGAGATGAAGGAGAAGAAGCACCGCGTCGAGGACGCGCTGCAGGCCACCCGGGCGGCCCTCGAGGAGGGCATCGTGCCGGGCGGCGGCGTCGCGCTCCTCTCGGCTCAGGAGGCCATCCAGGCCGACGCCCTGGGCGAGCCCGACGAGCGGACCGGCGCGCTGATCGTGCGTCGTGCGCTCGAAGAGCCGCTGCGCCAGATCGCCGACAACGCGGGCCTCGAGGGCTCCGTGGTGGTCAACGATGTCCGCAACGCCGAGTCGGGCCACGGCCTGAACGCGGCCAGCGGCGAGATCGTCGACCTGGTCTCGGCCGGCATCATCGACCCGGCCATGGTGACGCGCTCTGCGCTCCAGAACGCCGCGTCGATCGCCAAGAACATCCTCACCACCGAGGCGATCGTGGCCGAGGTGCCGGAGAAGGAGCCGGCCGGTGGCGGTGGCGGCATGCCCGATATGTCGGGGATGATGTAATCCGCTGCGACAAGCAGACGCTGTTTTGATGAGGGCCCGGCGGAGACGCCGGGCCCTCGTTTTGTGTGGGGCCTGACGGGGGCCCCGGGGGGCGACGGGGGCGGGGCGGGCGTGGACGGCGCGGGGGCGAGCTCGGGGGCGTCCAGCGGAAAAGTTCCCTCTCAGCAGCCGTTATCTGTCCTACACATCGACCGCAAGGAGTGAGTACCAATGGTCGCCATACGCAGGGTGAGCAGCGCGGTGGCTGCTTGCGCGCTATTCCTCATCTTTCCCTCGCTGGCCTCAGCGCACCTCCTGGCGGTGTCCGCCGGGCCGTCGCAGTGTGTCTCGCCGCTCAACGGCGACTACACCGCCGCGGTGACCGTGACCGAGACGTACTTCGGCGGCACGGTCGAGGACATCCCGGTGGGCCAGAACGTGCACGAGCTGAGCACGAGCACGGACCACGGCAACACGGGTCTGAACCAGAACTACTTCACCACGGGAGCGGTCGGCACGCAGACCGGTTCGGTGAATCTGGGCCAGCCGACGGCGTTCACCTCTCCGGCGAGCGGCGGGGCCGCGACCCAGCAGTTCTCCGTCACCGCCTCGGTGCCGGAGACCTACGTGCTTGCCAACAGCTACATGCACTCGCCGGCGACGGTCACGATCAACCCGCCGCACGCCGGTTGCGCGCCGCCGCCGCCTCCGCCCTCGCCGCCGACCGTGGCGGTTCACGCGACGAGCCAGTGCATCGTGCCGCTGAACGGAACCTACAGCGCCTTGATCGACGTGACCTCCGACCAGGCGTTCTCGGTGCCGGCCGGCACCACTAGCGGGTCGCACGGCGTCAACTTCCTGACCCCGAACGCGGTCGGCGCGCCCTCGCGAGTGAACGTCGGAGACACCACGTTCACCCTGACCGGACTGACCCAGGCCATGGTGTATGTGATCGGTGCGCCCGGCGGCAACGTGGCGAGCGTCACGCTGACCCCGCCGGCGGGTGGCTGCGCTCCGCCGCCGCCTCCGCCCCCGCCCCCGCCGCCTCCGCCCCCGCCGCCTCCGCCGCCGTCGTCCCCGACCTGCGGCGCCGGCCAGATGGTGTCCGGCGGGACCTGCATCTCCGTCACGACCGCGTGCTCCATCGGACAGGTCCCGTCAGGCGGACACTGCGTACTGGCGCCCTGCCGGGTCGCCGCGCGCTCGGCCTACCGCGTCCGCGCCGGCGAGGCCAACACGATCATCGCCTCGGTCGGGCGCTCCGGGGTGAAGGTGCGCCTCAGGCTCCCGGGCGGCATGGTGATCACCGGGACCTCCGGCACCGGCGGAACCGTGACCTTCACGGTGCGGCCGCGCCACGGCGGCATGATCTACGTCCGTAGCTCGAGCTGCACCGGCCTGGCCAAGGTGAAGGTGTTCGCGCCGAAGGTGCCCACGGCCCATCATCCGCCGGCGTTCACCGGGTGAGGGCCGTGACCAACCAGCTGACGCGCCGCGGCCTCCGGGCCGCGGCGCTGGCAGCGGTGATCGCCGGGAGCGCCTTGGCGCTTCCGGGGGCGGGCGAGAGCGCCACGATCACGCGCGAGGTGCTCTCGCGTCCGGGCTTCACCTCCACCTGGGCCTACCTGGAAAGCGCGACGCCTGCATACGCGCGCCCCTCCAGGCACGCCCGCGTGATCGGCCAGCTCGGGCTGATCACCCAGGACGGCACGAGTCAGCTCGTGCTCGAACAGCAGCGGGTCCTGATCGGGCGGAGGTGGTGGGTCCAGGTGAGGTTGCCGCTGCGGCCCGCCGGCCAGGTCGGCTGGGTTCCGCAGCGGGCGCTGGGAGCGCCCCAGGCCGTGAGCACCTACCTGGTGGTGTCGACCGAGCGGATGACGCTCACCCTGTACCGCCACGGCCGGGTGATCTTCACGGCGCCGGTCGGACCGGGCAAGCCGAGCACGCCCACGCCGCACGGGCAGTTCTACATTCGCGACCGGCTGACCGGCTTTCCCGCGGGCAGCCTGTACGGCCCGCTCGCGTTCGGAACCTCCGCCCTGTCCAACGTGGAGACAGATTGGCCGGGCGGCGGGGTGATCGGCATCCACGGCACCAACGAGCCCTGGCTCATCCCCGGGCACCCCTCGCACGGGTGCATCCGGATGCGCAACTCCGACGTCCTCAGGCTCGCTCGGCTGCTGCCGATCGGGACCCCGCTGACGATCGAGTAACCGCATCCGGCTCTGGGCCGGCGTACGCTTCGCTCCTTGAGTCCGGAAGACCGCGCGGGCTTGCCGGCCCTCGGCGTCCGGCCTCGCAACCTGGCCGGCGCCCGCGTCATCCGGCTGCTACGCCGGCAGAGTCCACAGGCCGGCATCCTGCCGACCGCTGCTAGGAGACGGTGAGCGAGCCGGTGGTCGTGCCGACGTTGCCGGCAAGGTCGGTGGCGCTCAGCTTCACCGTGTAGCTTCCGGGCGCGAGCGCGGGCATGGTGAACGAGTCGGTTCCGTAGGGGAACTGGTTGGTGGCCGAGAAGGCGGTGCGTGAGCCGTTGGTCACGGTGAGCGTGACGTTGGAGATCTTCGACAGGGTGAACGAGACGCCCGTGGCGCTCGTTGTCCCCAGGCCGAGGACCGGCGGCGTCGTGAGGTAGGTGTCGAAGCGGTGGGCGGTGGCGCAGTAGGGCAGCGCGCCGGTCCGCTGGCAAAGGGTGTGCAGGAAGCCCGTGACGAGCTGGTGGTAGGAGAGCGAGTCCTCCTGGCCCGGCTCGTACAGCGACCACGCCCCGGTGTCGTACGACGGAAGCTCGTACTTGGCCTCGGCGCTGGCGGACCGGAACATCGACAGCGCCCCGGAGTCACCGCTGGCATACGCGTAGTCGACGAGCCCGATGAGCGTCTGAAGGAAGCCGTTGATCACGAGCTCGTTGGGGTTGAACGAATAGAGCAGGTAGCGCGTGCCGTGCGAGGCGGCGACGGCCACGCCCTCCGGAGGAGGCTGCTGGAGGATGGCCAGCGCCTGGTGGGCGATCGCGAAATAGTTGGATGCGCCCGCGGTGTCGCCGTCGGCGGTGCTCGCCTTGCTCGCGCGGGTGAGCGCCTCGATCGCGGTGCCCTGCGACATCGCGCTCGTCCACGGCGGCTGGCCGTTCTCGAACTGGAACAGGTACTCCCAGGTCATCGCGCCGTTGCGGGTCGCCGCGAGCGGGAGCATCTCGTTGACCAGGGAGAGCATCTGCGGGTACTCGCCGCCGGTGTAGAGCCCATCGGCCTTGCCGAACGTCCCCAGCACCTGGAGCTCGATTCCCTGCCCGGGGTAGTACTCCCAGACGATCTGCGACCCCGTGAACTCGACGTCCTCACCCGAGGCCGGCACCACGCCGGCCGTCCACCACTGAACGTTGCGCGACACGGTGAGGAAGACCTCGGGCAGCCGCGAGGGCGAGAGCAGGCCGCCGGCCGCGATCTGCTTCATGTTGTCCATGACCGCGCCCAGCTCGGTCGCGGGCGTGCCGGTCAGGTGCGGCTCGGTGTTCAGCGCCTGCCACCAGAGCTTCTTGTCCGCCGTGTAGGTGGCAGACGAGATCTGGCCCTGGTCGTAGAGCGTCTGCAGGGCGCCGAGCAGCGTCGGCCCCGAGCTCGCGGCGCGGGCGCGGCGGGCCGCCCGGGCCGGCGGGGCGGGGAACTGAGTCGCGGGGGCGAAGCGATCCGTGCGCGCGCTCACCCGGCCGTGCGCGCCGAGCACCAGCACGCGCGCCGCCTGCGCGCCGTCAGCGACGGCGAGCGAGAACACGACGGCCAGCGCGACCACGGCCGCACGGACGGCCCCTCTGCCCACGAACGAATGCCCCACCGCGGCCAACGCTAGCAGCGAGATCAGGGGGACCGGCGCCGCCCGGTCCAAATTTCGCACCGGCTGGGCTCAGCCTTCGAAAGTGAACCCAACGCCCGCCGCCACGAACGGCTCGCGCCGGCCGGCGCCGGCGACCCGAAGCTCGATCAGTCCCCGCTCGGCCTCGTCGGCCACCAACTCGACCCCGGCGCCCCCGCCGACGATCGAGCGCCACCGTTCGCCCGCCGCCGCCGGGTCGCGTACGCCGACCACCGCGCCGGCGACCTGTACCCGCTGCGCCGCACGCTCGCGCCAGCCCGGCCCGCCCCACAGCCACGAGTCGGGCGGGCGGGGCTCGCTAAGCGCCACGATCGCACCGCGCATGTCGGCGGGGTGCAGATGGACCTCGGCGATCTCGGGCAACGGGACCTCGAATACCTCGCGCACCCCGTGCTCGGCGGCCCGAGCCCGGGCGGCCGTCAGATCGTCGACCTGGAACATCAGCATGTAGCCGCAGTCGCCCCCGCGCCGGTCGAGCAGGCGGCCGGCCGCGGTGTCGGCGCGGATTGGAGAGACCACCTCGAGGAACGTGTCGCCGAGCGCGAACACCGCGTTGCGCAGCCCGAACCGCTCCACGCCCGGATCGGCGAACGGCTCGCCCAGCCCGAGCTCGGCCTTCAGCACGTCGGTCACCGGCTCGAGCTCGCGCGCCGCCAGCACGGCCTGGCGCAGGCGGGGGAGCGAGGCGGTCAACGTGCCCGTGACACCGAGCCGACGAGCGAGGAGTAGACGCCGTGGGTCTGGCGCGCGACCTCGGCCCAGTCGAAGCGCAGCACGTGCGCACGCGCCTCATCCACGAGCTGCGTCCGGGCGGCGTCATCGGCCAGCACACGCTCGAGCGTCTCACGCAGGGCCGCGGCGTCCCGGGCGCGAAAGCGCAGGCCGGCCGTGCCGTCGGCCGGCACCACCTCGCGCAGCCCGCCGGTGTCGGCGACCACGCACAGGCACCCCGACGCCATCGCCTCGAGCGCCACGAGCCCGAACGGCTCGTAGATCGAGGGCACGATGCAGACCTCGGCGATCCGGTAGAGCGCGTGGAGCCGGTCGTCGCCCACCCAGCCGAGGAAGGAGCCGTACCGGCTCAGCCGCAGCCGGCGCGCCTGACGCTTGAGCTCGGCCTCCGCGGTCCCCGTGCCGGCGACCACGAAGCGCACGTTGCCGAGGCGCCGGACCACCGGCGCGAGCGCGTCGAGAGCCAGGTGAAAGCCCTTCTCGTAGACCAGCCGCCCCACGAGCAGCACGAGGCGGTCCCCGGGGCGGGCGAACTGCGCGCGCAGTTCGTCGAGGTCGAGATCCGCACGCGGCTCCAGGTCGCCGGGATCGATGCCGTTGGGAATCGCGGTGACGCGCGACGGGCTGACGCCGAACACCGCGCGCACGTGGCTCTCCATGAACGCCGAGCAGGTGATGACGTGATCGGCGCGCCGGAGCATCCACCGCTCCACCGCGTGGATGTGCGACTGCGGAGGGTTCTGGACCCAACCCTGGTGGCGGCCGTACTCGGTGGCGTGAACCGTCACCAGCCACGGCAGCCCGGCCACCCGCGCCACCTGTCGCGCCGCGTCGGCCACCAGCCAGTCGTGCGAGTGCACAAGGTCGGGCTCCAGCCTCTCGCACAGCTCGACGCCGGCGGCGCGCATGTGCACGTTCATCGCCTTGACCCAGCCCAGGAAGGCGCCGACGTCCTTGGGGAAGGGGGGCTCGCGCACGCGGTGCACCACCACGCCGTGGCGCTCCTCCTCGGAAGGCAGATGGCCCCCGCCGCGGGTCAGCACGTGGACCTCGACGCCCTCGGCGACGAGGTGCTCGGAGAGCTTGCGCACATGGCGTCCCAGGCCGCCTTCGATCACCGGCGGGTACTCCCAGGAGATCAACAGGACGCGCATGCCGCGCGGGACCCTACCGACCGCGGGCGGGCGCCGCCGCCCCCGGAATTGGTCGATATGGTGCGCTAGGCGCACCATATTGACCTATCAGCCCGCCTACAGGCGCTCGAACACGCCGATGCCGTGTGCGCCGAGGACGTCGCGCACTGCGCAGCGCGCGCCGAATGAGCGCTCGTCGCCGCGCAGGACGTCGCGCCAGCGCCCGCCAGGGGACTCGAACGTCGCCCCCTCGATGTCTCCGCGCACCGCGACCACGACAAGCACGTCGTCTCCGCGCAGGAACGCGCACGCCTCCTCGCCGGCGGCCAGCGGCTCGTAGCCCCCGCCGGCGAACAGCTCCGGGCGCCGGCCGCGCAGCCCGAGCAGGCGCAGGATCAGGAACATCTTGCGGGTCTCGAAGTCGGGCCGGGAGCCGCCCATCAGCCGGCGCAGCATCGCCTGGCGCCAGTCCCAGTCGACCGGGCGGCGGTTGTCGGGGTCGACCAGCGCCAGGTAGTAGAGCTCGTCTCCCTGGTAGATGTCGGGCACGCCCGGCACGGTCAGCTTGAGCACGACCTGACCGAGCGACGGGCGCTCGGCGAGTTCGGCGACCTGCCGCGCGAAGGGCTCGAAGTCGTCGAGGAACGGGCGGTGCTCATACAGCGAGGCGCAGAAGCGCTTGACGGCGTCCTCCCACTCGGCGTTCTGGTCGACCCAG
The DNA here is from genome assembly GCA_963818675.1 of uncultured Solirubrobacterales bacterium. GTDB lineage: Bacteria > Actinomycetota > Thermoleophilia > Solirubrobacterales > Solirubrobacteraceae > Palsa-465. The sequence continues at coordinate 1,101,740 of CAWFTE010000002.1, read as the reverse complement.
TTGGTGTTGCGCTTCGCCTCGCGCAGCGCCTTCTCCATGTAGGCCTCGAGGCGCTCGAGCTCGATCGGCCACGCCCCGGCCAGGGTCTGGAAGATGAAGTAGCGCTCGACGTCGTCGGGCGCCCCGTCCGAGCAGAGTGCGTCGGTGGCGGCGAACCAGCGCTCCACGTGCGCGGCCCATTCGTCGGCGATGCCCGAGAGCGCCGCGATCCGCGCCCGCACGTCGGCCGAGCGCTTGGCGTCGTGGGTCTGGGTGGTCAGCAGGCCCAGCGGGAAGCGCTCGGCTCGCTCGCGGTTTGCCTCGTGGAAGCGCTCCACCGAGATGCCGAAGCGCGACGGATCCCCGCCCACGTCGTTCAAAGCGAGCAGGCGTGCGTAGCGGTAGAAGGTGGTGTCCTCGACTCCCTTGGCCATGATCGCCGGCGTGGTCTGCTGAAAGCGCGTCACGAACGCGGCCGGGGCCTCGTCCTCGAGCAACAGCTTGCGGGCGATGTCGTCGGGCATCGAGGCCGCGGCGATCGCCTCGCGGTCGGCGTCCTCAACGCGGCCGCTCCACGCCTCCACGTAGGTCCGGTACACGGGCAGCGAGGCCACCGCCCGCGTGAGGTCATCGACCCGACCCGGATCGCCAAGCTCCCGGGCCAGCCGCTCGAGCTCGGGCCGGAACGTGCCGCTCGCCTGCTCGATCTTGGCGTCCAGCGCCCATTTGCCGAAGGGGCGCGGATCGCCCGCGAGCTGCACCCACAGTGCGGTGAGGCGCCCCTCGCCGGCGGGATCGACGAACAACGCGCACAGGTCGTTCAAGAACTCGTAGCCGACCGTCCCGGATACCGGCCAATCTCGCAGCCGCTCGCCGGGATCGAGGATCTTCTCGACCCACACGTGCGAGACACCGCGCTCCGTGAGCCGGTTCATGTACCCCGCCGGGTCGGCCAGGCCGTCGGGATGGTCGACCCGCAGCCCGTCGATCAGCCCGTCGCGCACGAGCGAGATCGCGAATGCGTGCGTCGCCTCGAACACCTCTGGATCCTCGACGCGGATCGCCGCCAGGTCATCTATGTCGAAGAAGCGGCGATGGCGGCCGCTCACCGGGTCGACGTCGAAGAACTTCTCGCGCAACTCGGGGTCGGCCCAGAACCGGTTGGCGTCGTCGGCGCCCATGTGGTTGGGCACCACGTCGAGCACGATGCCCATACCGGCGTCGCGCACGGCTCCGCTCAGCCGCCGGAACTCCGCCTCGCCTCCGAGCGCGTCGGAGAGCTGCCCCGGCTCGACGACGTCATAGCCGTGCGTCGATCCGGGCCGCGCCTGAAAGGACGGGGACAGGTACAGGTGAGAGATTCCGAGGTCGCGCAGGTACGGGACGAGCGCGCGCGCAGCGCCAAACCCGAACGACGAGGTCAGCTGCAGGCGATAGGTCGCCCGGACCTCGGGCCGCGACGCGGCGGTGCTCATCGGAGGCGCTTCAAGATCACAAGCGAGTGCGCGATCACGGGCACGTCGGTGCGCGCCCCGTGCTGGGCCGAGCCGGGCTCGGCCTCGGGGTCGGCGGTCGAGAGCTCGAGCGTCCACATCGCTCCGAAGCGCCGGCGCGGCAAGGTGAACGTCCGGTCCTCCCAGTGGGCGTTGAACAGAACGAAGAACGAGTCGTCCTCGATGTCCTCGCCGCGCGGACCCGGCGTGTCGATCTCGCGTCCGTTGAGGAACATGCCCAGCACCGGCTCGCCGCTGTTCCAGTCGCGCCTGGTCATCTTCAGCCCATCGGGCCGGAACCACCAGACGTCGGGCAGCCCGGATCCCTTGAGCTCCTGGCCGCGCAGGAACGAGCCCCGGCGGAATACCGGGTGCTCGTGGCGCAGGCGGATCAGCCGGCGGGTGAAGTCGTGCATCTGCCGGGAGTGCTCGGTCTCGCTCCAGTCGTACCAGGAGATCTCCGAGTCCTGGCACCAGCCGTTGTTGTTGCCGCCCTGGCTGCGGCCGAGCTCGTCGCCGCCGAGCAGCATCGGCGTGCCCTGAGATACGAACAGAGTCGTCAGGAAGTTGCGCTGCTGGCGCGCCCGCAGGCCGAGGATCTCCTCGTCGTCGGTGTCACCCTCGGCGCCGTGGTTCCACGAGCGGTTGTCGTCAGTGCCGTCGCGGTTGTCCTCGAGGTTGGCCTCGTTGTGCTTGTGGTCGTAGCTGACCAGGTCGCGCAGCGTGAACCCGTCGTGCGCGGTGATGAAGTTGATCGAGGCGAACGGCTCGCGGCCGTCCGCCTCGTACAGGTCGGCCGAGCCCGACAGCCGCTGCGCGAACTCGCCGCAGTTGGACTGCTCGCGCCAGTAGTCGCGCATCGAGTCGCGGTACACGCCGTTCCACTCCGACCACAGCACGGGGAAGTTCCCCACCTGATAGCCGCCCGGCCCGACGTCCCACGGCTCGGCGATCAGCTTGACCTGGGAGAGGATGGGGTCCTGGTGGATCACGTCGAAGAACGCCGACAGCCGGTCCACGTCGAAGAACTCCCGGGCCAGCGCCGAGGCGAGGTCGAAGCGGAACCCGTCCACGTGGCAGTCGATCACCCAGTAGCGCAGCGAGTCCATGATCAGGCGGAGCACGCTCGGGTGGACCGGGTTCAGCGAGTTGCCGGTGCCCGTGAAGTCCATGTAGTGGCGCGGGTCGTCCGGGACCAGGCGGTAGTAGGCGGAGTTGTCCGCCCCTTTGAACGACAGCATCGGGCCGAGGTGATTGCCCTCGGCGGTGTGGTTGTAGACAACGTCGAGGATCACCTCGATCCCGGCCCGGTGAAGCGCCTTGACCATTCCCTTGAACTCGCGCACCTGCTCGCCCCGCCGCCCGGTGGCCGCATACTCCGAGTGCGGGGCGAGGTAGCCGATCGTCGAGTAGCCCCAGTAGTTGGTGAGCCCCCGCTCGGCCAGGAACGACTCGTCGGAGATGTGGTGCACCGGCAGCAGCTCGACGGCGGTCACCCCCAGCTCCTTCAGGTACGCCACAGCCGGGTCGGAGGCCAGGCCCGCATAGGTCCCCCGAAGATCCTCGCGCACCTCCGGGTGGCGCATCGTGAACCCCTTGACGTGCGTCTCGTAGATCACGGTGTCGGCGAACTCGATACGCGGCGGGGTGTCGCCCTCCCACCAGAACTGGTCGTCGATCACGACCGACTTGGGCATGGCCGCGGCGTCGTCCTCGTCGTCGATCTCGAGGTCGGCCTCGTCGCCCGCCTCGGGCTCGGGCACATAGGGCAGTACGTTGGCGTCGTGGGCCCAGTCGACCATGCCCTCGATCGCCTTGGCGTACGGATCGATCAAGAGCTTGGCCGGGTTGAAGCGGTGGCCCTCGAGCGGGGCGTACGGTCCGTGCACGCGGAAGCCATAGCGCTGTCCAGGTCCCACGCTCGGGAGGTAGGTGTGCCAGTTGAGGGCGCGGCGCTGGGTGAGCTCGATCCGCGTCTCCTCGCCGTCGTCGTCGAACAGGCACAGCTCGACCTTCTCGCCGTGCTCGGTGAAGATCGCGAAGTTCGTCCCCTCGCCGTCGTAGGTCGCGCCCAGCGGGAAGGGCCGCCCCGGATACTGCTCGGGGAGGCTCATCGGACCAGCGCCCCCGCCAGCGGCCCCAGCTCGATCTGCCCGTCCGCCAAGGCCGGCGCCTCGTCGTGGGTGTGCAGCGTGACCGCGTGGCCCGAGCACGGCACGCGCCGGCGCTCGGAGGCGAAGTTGCACACCAGCTCATAGCCCGCCCGCCGCACGCGCAGCCACCGCCCCTGCTCGTCGAAATCGATCACCTCGGCCTCGCCGGCGCCGATCCGCCGGCGGAGCGCGAGCAGCTCGACGTAGAGACGCTGGAGTGCCGGGTCGCCGCGGCGGGTGAGCTTGGAGCGCTCGAACGTCGCCGCGTCCTGCGGATCGGGGATCTCCCCGCCGAACTGCGCGAACGCCTCGAACTCCTTGCGCCGGCCCTCGCGCGTGGCGTTGGCGATCCCCTCGTCGATGTGATCGGAGAAGAACTGAAACGGTGCGTCCTCGCCGTACTCCTCGCCCATGAACAACATCGGCGTAAACGGCGAGAACAGCGTGCACAGCGCGGCCAGGGGCCGCGCGGGCGCCGGCATCCGATCGCCGTATGCGCGGTTGCCGACCTGGTCGTGGTCCTGGCAGAACACCACGAACTGCTCGGGCGGCACGTCGTCGGCCGGCGCGCCGAAGCGGCGGTGCCGGAAGCTCGAGTACCCGCCGTCGTGCACATGCGGCCGGTGATAGGCCTTGGCCAGCTGCGCCACCTGGCCGAACTCCGCGTAGTAGCCGTCGTGCTCGTCGCTCACTAGCGTGCGTAGCGCGTGGTGGAAATCGTCCGACCAGGCGGCGTCGCACGCGTAGCCGCCACGCTCGCGCGGGTGCATGACCCGAGGATCGTTGAGGCCGCTCTCGGCGATCACCAGTGCGCTCGGATTCACCTGGTGCACGCGCCGGGCCACCGCGGCCACGATGTGCTCGGGATTCGAATCGAAGATGGACCAGATCGCGTCGAGGCGAAGCCCGTCGATGGCGAAGTCGCGCACCCAGCCCTCGGCGCTCTGGATCACCCACTCGCGCACCGGATCGCAATCGGCGTCGTCGTAGTTCATGGCCCGCCCCCACGGCGTCTCGTACTTCTCGGTGAAATACGGCCCGAATGCCTCGAGCGCCGGCGTGCCCGAGGCCCCGACGTGGTTGTAGACCACGTCGAGGATCACGGCGAGCCCGGCCTCGTGGGCTGCACCCACCAGCGCGGCCAGCTCGTGCGGGCCCCCATACGACGATTGCGCGGCCGACAGATACACCCCGTCGTAGCCCCAACCGTGGTGGCCGGGGAACTCGGCCACGGGCATGATCTCGATCGCGGTGATGCCGAGCTGGGCCAGCGCCGGCAGCTCGTGCGCCGCCGCCGCGAACGTGCCCTCGGCCGTGAACGTCCCCGTGTGCAGCTCGTAGATGACGTGGCGCTCGAGCGGCGGCGGGTCGGCCAGGGGCACCGGACGCTCCACGGCGAGCACCCGTGAGGGACCGCGCAGTCCCTCCGGCTGCCAGCGTGAGCACGGATCGGGGTACGCGTCCCCGCCGTCCAGCACGAACCGGTAGTCATCGCCGGCGCTCGCTTCGACCGTCGCCTCGTGTACTCCGTACCCGGCGTCCTCGAGGGCGATGCCGTCCGAGCCGGAGCCGACCTGGACCGCCACCGACTCGGCCCGCGGCGCCCACACGCGGAACTCGACCGCGCCGTCGTCTTGCACCCGGGCGCCGAGCGGGCGCTCCCACGGGTACCTCGCCGGACGCGTACGCGTCCGGGCCTCACTCATCAGGCACTAACCAGACGCCGGCGAGCGGGGGGACGGTGATCTCGGCCGAGACCGGTTGGCCATGCCACGGGATCGGCTCCGGCGCCACGCCCCCCAGGTTGCCCATGTCGCTGCCGCCGTAGTAGGTCGAGTCGGTGTTGATGGCCTCCTTCCACCGGCAGGCCCGGGGCAGGCCCAGCCGGTAGGGGCTCCGCGGCACCGGCGCCAGGTTGGCCACGAACACCGCGATGCGCTCGCCGTTACGCGACTGGCGGGCGAAGGCGACCACGTTGTTGTCGGCATCGTTGGGCTCGAGCCACCAGAAGCCGCTGGGGTCCGCGTCGACCTCCCACAGCGCCGGCTCGTCCTTGTACAGGCGGTTGAGGTCGCGGACCAGGGCCTGGATGCCGGCGTGCTCCCGCGTCTCCAGCAGGTGCCAGTCGAGCGAGCGGGAGTGGCTCCACTCCGCCTCCTGGGCGAACTCCGAGCCCATGAACAGAAGCTTCTTGCCGGGGTGCGCCCACATGTAGGCGTACAGCGTGCGCAGGTTGGCGAGCTTCTGCCAGCGGTCGCCGGGCATCTTGTTGTACAGCGAGCCCTTGCCGTGCACGACCTCGTCGTGCGAGAGCGGCAGGATGAAGTTCTCGCTGAACGCGTACATCAGGCTGAACGTGAGCTCGTGGTGGTGGTAGCGGCGGTAGATCGGGTCCTGCTGGAAGTACGCGAGTGTGTCGTGCATCCAACCCATGTTCCATTTGAAGCCGAACCCGAGCCCGCCGACGTACGTCGGCCTTGATACCCCGGGCCAGGCGGTTGACTCCTCCGCGGCGGAGATGATTCCGGGCTCGCGGCCGTAGATGACCTCGTTGAGCTCCTTGAGGAAGGCCACCGCGTCGAGGTCCTCGCGCCCGCCGTACTGGTTGGGCACCCACTCGCCTGCACGCCGCGAGTAGTCGAGGTACAACATCGATGCCACCGCGTCGACCCGGATGCCGTCCACGTGGTACTCGCGCAGCCAGTACAGGGCGTTGGAGATCAGGAAGTTCCGGACCTCGTGACGCCCGAAGTTGAACACCAGCGTGCCCCAGTCGGGGTGGGCGCCACGGCGCGGGTCCGCGTGCTCATACAGCGCGGTCCCGTCGAAGCGCGCCAGCGCGAACTCGTCGCGCGGGAAGTGAGCCGGAACCCAGTCGAGGATCAGCCCGATGTCGTTCGCGTGCATCCGGTCCACGAACTGCCGGAAGTCGTCGGGCGAGCCGAAGGTCGGGGTGGGCGCGAAGTAGCCGGTCACCTGGTAGCCCCACGACCCCGTGAAGGGGTGGGCCATCACCGGCAGCAGCTCGACATGGGTGAACCCCATGTCCTTGACGTAGGCCGAGAGCTCGTCGGCCAGCTCCAGGTAGTTGAGCGACCGGTTGTCCTCGAGCGGGTTCAGGCGCCACGAGCCCAGGTGGACCTCGTAGATCGAGATCGGGCTCGCCAGCGGCTCGGTCGCCGCCCGGTTGGCATGCCACTCTGCGTCGCCGCTGCTCCACTCATGGAGGGCACGGTTGACCACGGACGCCGTCTTGGGCGGGATCTCGGTCTCGAACGCGTACGGGTCGGCCTTCAGATGAAGCTCGCCATCAGCGGCCAGGATCTCGTACTTGTAGCGCGTGCCCGCCTCCACCCCGGGCAGGAACAGCTCCCAGATTCCGGTCGAGCCGAGCGTGCGCATCGCGTGCAGACGCCCGTCCCAGGAGTTGAAGTCGCCGACCACGCTGACCGCATGCGCGGCCGGGGCCCACACCGCGAACGCGGTACCGGTGACCGGGGGTGACCCGATCTCGCGGACGTGTGCGCCGAGCTTCTCGTAGAGCTCCTCGTGGCGGCCCTCGGCGATCAGATGCAGGTCGAGCTCGCCCAGGGTGGGGGGGAACGCGTACGGGTCGTCGATAGTGAAGTTGCCCCCGCTCCCGTAGTCGACCTCCAAGCGGTAGCGCAGCGGCACCTCAGCCCCTTGGACGTGGCCCTCGAACACCCCGCCGGCGTGGATCTGCTCGAGCGGGACGGTCTCTCCCCCGTCGACGTGCGCCTTGATCTCGCACGCCGCCGGGCGCAGCGCGCGGATCACCACTCCCCCGTTTTCGGGGTGCGCGCCGAGCACCGAGTGGGGGTCGGCGTGCTGGCGGTGTACGAGGGCTTCGAGCTCTTCGGTCGCGACCGTCATGTGGCGTCCACGAGGCGTCTGATACCCGCGACCGGGATCGGCACCCAGTCCGGTCGGTTGTCGAGCTCGTAGCGCAGCTCATAGATCGCCTTTTCGAGCTCGAAGATCGAGAGCAGGTTGCGCACCGCGGCCTCGCCCGAGGGCAGCAGCGTCGACTCGGCCGTGTTCAGATACTGCTCGAGGAACCGCTCGCGGGCCCGGTCCTCGAACTCGGGCGGGGCCGGATACCCGCGCAGGATCTCCACCGCGGAGGTGACGTAGGCGAATGAGCGCAGCATCCCCGCAACGTCGCGCAGGGGCGAGCGCTTGGCCCGGCGCTCGGGCAGCGGCCGCGCCGGCTCGCCTTCGAAGTCGAGGATCACCCAGCCGCGGGGGCTTTGCAGGGTTTGGCCGAGGTGGTAGTCGCCGTGGGTCCGGATCACCCGCCCGCTCACCCCCACCTGGGCGCGCGCGGCCAGCCGCTCGCGCACGTCCTGGCCGCGGCCGGCGATCGGCTCCAGACGCGGATCGTCGGGGAGGCGCAGGAAGATCCGCTCGATGTCCTCGTCGACGGTGGCCGTCAGCAGCGAGAGCGCCTCCTGACTGGGCTCCTCGGGTGAGAAGGCCGGGTCGCTGGCGTCCATCGCCAGCACGTTGTGCATCGCGGCGGTCACGGCTCCGAGGCTGCCGAGCTGCTCGAGGAACCACTCGGGGTCGTCGCGGATGCGCTCGAGGGCCAGCTCCCAGCCGCCGTGGGCGCCGGGCAGGAACTGCTGGGCCACTCCCAGGGTGGCGGCCAGTGCGTGCCCGTCGTAGTCGTACCAGCCGTGCAGGGCGGCGATGTTCGGAAACTCGTGCTCGGTCAGAAAGCGCAACATCTCGAGCTCGGGGTTGACGCCGGGCTCGAGCTTGCGAAACACCTTGAGCACGAGCCGATCGTCGATCACCAGCGAGGAGTTCGACTGCTCGACGCCCATTGGGCGAACGTACGCGTCCTCGTTGATCGTGGCCACGCCGTTGGCACGATGGAAGCCCAGGTAGCCCTCGGAGGTCTCGAGCTCGTCACCCCGATCCATCCGCAGGACGAGCTCGATCAAGCGCGCCGGCTCGGCCAGCGCGTCGTACGCCGTCCAGTCCTTGGTCCGGGCGATCGCGTGCTCGGTGGCCGGCGCTTCGCTGGAACGGAGGAGCAGCGGGAGCTGGTAGAGCTCGTGGGTGCCGGTGGCAAAGCGCGTCTGGACCAGCGCGAGGAACAGCGGCGGCTCGTCACGCAGGGGAATCGTCTCGACGATCTCGATGCCGGTGACCGCGCGCGACTTCGACGCGTACCAGCGCTGGTGCTGGATCCAGTCGCGCAGAGTCACCTCATCCAGGCACTCGCGGATCTCGGCCACCGGGACTTGCGTGGGCTCGGTCATTCGCTCTCGGTCTTCTCTCCTTCTACCAAGCCGAACCAGTAGAAGCCGCGCGGCGCGAGCGTGAGCAGGTAGGGCAGCTCGCCGATGCGTGGAAAGCGCGAGTTCCCGAACAGCTCCACGGGATAACGCCCCTCGAAGTCGCTCAGGTCGAGTTCGACCGCCTGGGCCGAGCGGGCGAGGTTGTGCACGCACAGGACCAGGTCGTCGTCGAAGCGGCGGATGTGGGCGAAGATCCGCCGGTTCGAGGGCTCGATCGGCTCGTAGGTGCCGAAGCCGAACACCGGGTGCTCCTTGCGCAGCGCGATGAAGCGGTGAAGCCAGCGCAGGAGGCTGGTCGGAGTGCGGAGCTGCGCCTCGACGTTGACCGCCTGGAAGCCGTAAACCGGGTCCATCAGCGGCGGCGCGTAGAGCTGGGCGAAGTCGGCGCGGCTGAAGCCGCCGTTGCGGTCGCCGGTCCACTGCATGGGGGTGCGGACCCCGTCGCGGTCGCCCAGGAAGACGTTGTCTCCCATCGCGATCTCGTCGCCGTAGTAGAGCACCGGCGAGCCCGGGAGCGAGAACATGATCGCGGTCATGAGCTGGATCTCGTCGCGGCCGTTGTCGAGCAGCGGGGCCAGTCGCCGGCGGATCCCCAGGTTGAGCTTCATCCGCGGGTCCTTGGCGTACTCGGCGTACATGTAGTCCCGCTCCTCGTCGGTCACCATCTCGAGCGTCAGCTCGTCGTGGTTGCGCAGGAACAGGCCCCACTGGCAGCCCTCCGGGATCTGCGGCGTCTGCTCGAGGATTTCGTAGATCGGAACCGCTTGCTCGCGTCGCACGGCCATGAACATGCGCGGCATCACGGGAAAGTGGAACGCCATCTGGCACTCGTCGCCATCGCCAAAGTACTCGACCACGTCGGCCGGCCACTGGTTGGCCTCCGCCAGCAGCACCCGGTCGGGGTAGCGCTCGTCGACCTCGCGCCGGACGCGCTTCAGGTACGCGTGGGTCTCGGGCAGGTTCTCGCCGTTCGTTCCCTCGCGCTCGTACAGGTATGGCACGGCGTCGAGGCGGAAGCCGTCCAGCCCCAGGTCGAGCCAGAAGCGGAGCACATCGAGCATCGCCTCCTGGACCTCGGGGTTGTCGTAGTTGAGGTCGGGCTGGTGGGAGAAGAAGCGGTGCCAGTAGTAGGCGCCCGCCTGGTCGTCCCAGGTCCAGTTGGAGTTCTCGGTGTCGAGGAAGATGATCCGCGCCTCCTCGTAGCGGTGCACGGTCTCCGACCACACATACCAGTCGCGCTTGGGGTTGTCGGGACTCGAGCGGGACTCCTGGAACCAGGGGTGGTCGCTCGAGGTGTGGTTCATGACGAGGTCCGCGATCACCCGGATCCGCCGCGCGTGCGCGGCGTCGATCAGCTCGTGGACGTCATCGACGGTGCCGTAGTCCGGGTGCACCAGGGTGAAGTCGGCGATGTCATAGCCGCCGTCGCGCAGCGGGGACTTGTAGAACGGCAGCAGCCAGATGCAGTCGATGCCCAGCCACTCGAGGTAGTCGAGCTTCTCGGTCAGCCCGCGGAAGTCGCCCGACCCGTCGCCGTTGCCGTCGAAGAAGGCGCGGATGTGGATCTCGTAGAACACCGCGCGCTTGAACCAAAGCGGCTCGGCCTCGAACCACTGCCGCGCCTGGGCGTGGGGGGCGGTGGTCGGGTCGTGGTGGCCGTCGGTCCGCGGCTGCGGGCGCTCAGCCGCGATCAGATGGGTCAGGGTCGGAGGTCCCGCCATCGCTTCAGTGCTCGATGCGCAGCACGTGGGCCTGGCGGATGCCGGGCTGGAGGCGAACGAAGTTGGGCCCGATCCGCCACTTGTAGTGCTCGTCGCTCAGCAGGTCGTGAACGCCGTAGGTGGGCGGCAGGCCGAGGCTGGCGGGGATCACCGCAACGCCCTCCTGCGCCTGATGGGGATCGACGTTCACGATCGTCACGATCGTGTTGCCGGGCGACTGCTTGGCATAGGCGATCAGGGCCTCGTTCGCGGTATCCAGGAAGGTGATGTTGGAGAGATCCTGAAGCGCGACATTCTCGCGCCGGATCTGGTTGAGCCGCTGCGCCATCGGCAGGAGCGGACCGTCGAGCGCACGCTGCTTGACCTCGTACTTCTCGGAGTTCAGGTACTCCTCGGAGCCCTCGCGCACCGGAACGTTCTCGAAGTGCTCGTAGCCGGAGTAGATCCCGTAGCTCGGGCTGAGCGTGCCGGCCAGGACGAGCCGGGCCTCGAACGCCGGGGGGCCGCCGGTCTGGAGGTACTCGTGCAGGATGTCCGGCGTGTTGGCGAAGAAGTTGGGCCGGAAGTACTCCTGCTCCCCCGAATAGGCCAGCTCGGAGACGTACTCGGTGAGCTCCCAGCGCGCGTTCTTCCACGTGAAGTAGGTGTAGGACTGGCTGAAGCCGACCTTGGCCAGGTGGCGCATCACCGATCGGCGGGTGAACGCCTCGGCCAGAAAGACCACCTCGCGATCCCGGGCGTGGACCTCGTTGATCATCCAGCGCCAGAACTCGAATGGCTTGGTGTGCGGGTTGTCCACCCGGAAGACCTTGACCCCGCACTCCACCCACGTGAGCATCGCGTCGAGCAGCGCGTTCCACAGCCCCTCCCAGTCGGGGGACTCCCAGTTGACGTTATAGATGTCCTGGTAGCGCTTGGGCGGGTTCTCGGCGTACTTGAGGGTGCCGTCCGGACGGCGGTGGAACCACTCGGGGTGCTCGTGCAGCCAGGGATGGTCGGCCGAGCACTGGATCGCGAAGTCGAGCGCGATGTCGATTCCGTGCTCGCGCGCGGTGGCGGTGAGCGAGGCCAGGTCCTCGACCGTTCCCAGCTCGTGATGGACGGCGTCGTGGCCTCCGGTCTCGTCGCCGATCGCCCACGGCGAGCCGGGGTCGCCCCGACCCGCGACGAGCGAGTTGTCGCGGCCCTTGCGGTTGGTGAGGCCGATCGGGTGGATCGGCGGCAGGTAGACCACGTCGAAGCCAAGCTCGGCCAGGCGCGGGATCTGCCGCTCGACTCCCTCGAGACCTCCCCAGGACCGGGGAAACAGCTCATACCAGGCGCCGAAGCGGGCACGAAGTCGGTCGACCTCGATGATCAGCGGCTCGGGCAGCGCGACCTTGCCGTGGCGCTCCTGCGTGCGCTCGACCGCGGCGAACAGCTCGGGTCCGAGCGCCACGTCGTGCTTGGCGCTCTCGGGCACGGCGGGGTCGTCCAGGGTCCGCAGCGCGTGGTCGATGACGGCGCGATCGGCCTCGAACGTCGCATTGCCGGCCGCGGCGCGCAGCAGCAGCGCGCCCTCGGACATCTCTCCCGCCAGGTCGTGCTGGTCGGCCCGGACCTTGCGCTCGAGCTCGTCGCGCCAGGTGCCGAACACGTCGGTCCAAGCCTCGATCGTGTACTCGAACCGACCCATCCGGTCGACCTCGAACGAACCGCCCCAGCGCACCCCGCCAAGATGCGCGTCGGTGCGCCGGAGCGCCGCCTCTCGCCAGTCGGCGTCGTCCGGCCCCCGGTAGCGAACCACCGCGCGCAGCAGGTCGTGGCCGTCGCGGAAGATGTCGGCCGAGACCGCGACGGCATCGCCCACGCACCGCTTGGCCGGGAAGCGGCCGCCGTCGACCGCGGGGGCGGGGAGCTGGATCTCGATCCGCGGAGGCGGGTCCTTTGCGGGGCGGCGGGCGCGTCTGGTGGCGCCGGCAGGCTTGACCTTGGTAGCGGGCATCTGGGGGGTGTGGTCGGACGGGGCGCTCCACCCGAGCGTATCCGGGAGCGCGCATCGGGTAAACCTGCGTGGAAATGATTGCGCTGACTCGATCCAGTGGAGTTCAACTGCACCTGACATCGCTGCCCGGAGGCCGCCTGGGAAAGGAGGCGTATGCCTTCGTCGACTGGCTGGCCGCGGCGGGCCAGAGCTGGTGGCAGCTGCTTCCGCTCGGGCCTCCCGACCGCCACGGCTCGCCGTACAAGGCGCGCTCGGCGTTCGCCGCCTGGCCGGGCCTGCTCGCCGACCCCGACGCCGAGGTCTCAGACGAGGAGATCGAGCAGTTCCGCGAGCGCGAGGCGTTCTGGATCGGCGACTGGGAGCGCTTCTCGCGCCGCGGCGCGGTGGCGGACCAGGTGCGCTTCGACCGCGAGTGGGCGGCGCTGCGCTCCTACGCGGCCGAGCGCGGGGTGAGGCTGCTTGGCGACGTGGCGATCTACGTGGCCCCCGACAGCGCCGATCATCGCGCTCATCCGGAGCTGTTCCAGAAAGGGTTCGTGGCCGGCGCCCCGCCGGACGCCTACTCCGACACCGGCCAGCTGTGGGGCAACCCGCTCTACGACTGGCCCGCGATCCGCCGCCGGGGATACCGGTGGTGGGTCGAGCGGCTGCGCCGGACGCTCGAGCTGTTCGACGTCGCGCGGATCGACCACTTCCGCGGCTTCGTGGCGTACTGGGCGGTGCCGCAGCGCGCCCGGACGGCAGCCGGCGGCCACTGGAAGAACGGCCCCGGAGGCGCGCTGTTCCACGCGGTGCGCGACGAGCTCGGGTCGCTGCCGTTCGTGGCCGAGGACCTCGGCGTGATCACGCCGCCGGTCGAGGCGCTCCGCGACGAGCTGGGGCTGCCCGGCATGCTCGTGCTCCAGTTCGGGTTCGACTCGAGCGACCCGAACAACCCGCACCGGTTCGAGAACCATGTCGAGAACCGGGTCGTCTACACCGGCACTCACGACCACGACACCGCGCGCGGGTGGTACGACTCGCTCGACCCGCGCGAGCAGTTGGAGGTCGACGCCACGTTCGCTGAGCACGGAGTGCGCGACGACGAGGGGTGGTGGTCGCTGATCCGCTTGGCCTTCGCCTCGTCGGCGCGGGTGGCGATGGTCCAGGCCCAGGACCTGCTCGGCCTGGGCTCGGAGGCGCGCATGAACCAGCCCGGGCGGATCGGCAACAGCTGGAAGTGGCGGATGGAGCCCGATTCCCTGACGCCCATAATGGCCGAGCGCCTGCGCGAGGTCACCGAGGCGGCGGGGCGACTGAATCGGGGTTGAGCCGCGCCTTGATGAACAGATATGTGGCGACGGCGCTGATCCTGATGTGACGGTAGGCGTACTTGAGATCGCCGCGGAACCGGTCCAGGCGCGTGGTCTCGTAATTGATGAGCGTGGACGGGTGGACCTTCGTGGGCACGCCGTCCTGCTCGAGCGTTTGCAGCGCGCGTTCGGCGATCGCGATCTGCCCGAACGCAGTCGGGTGGACGTGGTCGGTCATGACCAGGTTTCGTCCCGCGAAATCGGCGAGGTCGGTGAGGAGGGCATGGTGCTCGCGGGCGACCCGTTCGATGATCGCGTTGAGGTCGCGCACCTTGGCGCCGGCGCGGGGGCGGCCGAGGTCGAGCGGGGCGGTCGCGGTGAGCACGCGCTCGCTGCGCGCGGCGAGGACTTGCAGGGCTGCGCGGTAGTCGCGCTCGAAGATGCCCGGATCCCAATCGACCGCGCGGACGTCATTGACCCCGATGTACAGGCAGCCGAGGTCGTAGCGGGCGGTCGGGCCGGCGGTGCGCTCAAACGCCGGGATCTGGTACTTCACGACGTCGCCCGCGCGCGCCCCGTCGGCCGCGTAGCCGGAGTACGGCAGGCCGAGGCCGCGCGCCACCCACAGCGCCCAGGACTGGAGTGCCACGCCCCACTGAAGCTCGCCGCCGCCGTTGGTGATCGAGTCTCCGAACGCGAGCACGCCGAGCCTGCATTCGGGCGGCTGGCTTTGCGCTGGCATGGGCCGGGATTGAAGCGCAAGCCGCTCGGGGCGGTTTGGCGCCCGCTGCTGCGGTGATAATCCGTCCGTGGACCACCAGGGCAGGGCTACGCTGAACGACGGCCGAGAGGATGTTCGGCGCGCGGCCGAGGACCTGGCCGAGCGGATCCCGGAACCGCTGGCACCGCTGGCGCGGCTCGCCTACAACTACCGCTGGTCGTGGCTGCCCGGCGGCCACGAGCTGTTCGCCGCGGTCGATCCCGAGCGCTTCGAGCTGTGCTGCCGAAACCCCGTGCGGCTGCTCCAGGAGGTGACGAGCCGCACTCTGAGGCGCGCCGCCGCCGACGAGGGGCTGATCGAGCGCGCGAACGCGATCGAGTCGGCGGTGACGGCCGACCTCGAGCGGCCGTTCAGCAGCGCGATCGATCCCGAGCATCCGGTCGCGTTCCTGTGCGCCGAGTACGGGATCCACGTCTCGCTGCCCGTGTACTCGGGCGGCCTGGGGGCGCTCGCCGGCGACATCGTCAAGGAGGCTTCCGACAGCGCCGTCCCGCTGGTCGCGGTGGGGCTCATGTACCGCAAGGGATATTTCCGCCAGCGAATCGATGCCAGCGGCTGGCAGCACGAGTACTGGCTCGACACCGATCCCCGCCGCTTGCCCGCGGCGCTTGTGGGCGCGGGCGAGGAGCCGCTCGTGATCACCGTGCCCATCTACGAGTCTGAGGTGCGGGCGCAGATCTGGCGCGTCGAGGTCGGGCGCGTCCCGCTGTTCCTGCTCGACACCGACATCGAGGGCAACACCCCTCGCGACCGCTGGATCACCGCGCGGCTGTACGAGTCGGACTCGAGCATCCGGTTGGCCCAGTACGTGCTGCTCGGCGTCGGAGGCGTGCGCGCGCTGCGCGCGCTGGGCCTCGACCCGAGCATGCTTCACATGAATGAGGGCCATGCGGCATTGGCCCCGCTCGAGCTGGCCGCGGCGGCGATCCAGGGTGGGGAGTCGGTCGATGCAGCGCTGGCCGAGGCGCGTGAGCGCACCGTGTTCACGACCCACACTCCGGTGCCGGCCGGCAACGACACGTATCCGGTCGAGCAGCTCGAGCGCGCGGTCGCGGGGCTAATGGCGGAGCAGTCGCTGGATCCGCCGAGGCTGATCGAGGCCGGGCGGACGCGGCCAGAGGACGCGCACGAGCCATTCGGCGTCACCCAGGCGGCACTGCGGATGAGCTGCGC
This sequence comes from uncultured Solirubrobacterales bacterium, assembly GCA_963818675.1. Taxonomy (GTDB): domain Bacteria; phylum Actinomycetota; class Thermoleophilia; order Solirubrobacterales; family Solirubrobacteraceae; genus Palsa-465. The sequence continues at coordinate 1,085,834 of CAWFTE010000002.1, read as the reverse complement.
TGCCAATGCGGTCAGCCGCCGCCACGGCGAGGTGGCTCGGGAGATGTGGCACCCGCTGTGGCCCGAGCGCCCGGTTGAAGAGGTCCCGATCCGGCACGTGACCAACGGCGTGCACGTCCCGACCTGGATCGGCAATGCGATGCGCGGACTGCTCGACCGCCACCTGGGAGACGATTGGGTGGCCCGAGCCGCCGATTCACGCACGTGGGAGCCTGTGGCGGACATCCCCGACGGCGAGCTGTGGGCGGTGCGCGACGTCCAGCGCGCCCAGCTGATCGACTTCATCCGCGCCCGCAGCACCACCGACCGGTTGGCCCGCGGCGACCTCCCCGAGTACGTGGACGCGGCGGCACGCGCGTTCGACCCGCGCGTGTTGACGATCGGGTTCGCGCGGCGGGTGGCCACCTACAAGCGACTCGAGCTGTTGACGCGCGATGCCGAGCGCACGCTCGAGCTGCTCGGCGGCGAGCACCCGGTGCAGGTCGTCCTCGCCGGCAAGGCGCATCCGCGCGACGAGGAGGCCAAGCGCACCGTGCAGCGGCTGTTCGGGATGAAGTACGCGCGCGTCGTCGGCGAGCGGGTGGTGTTCCTCGACGACTACGACCTGGCCTCAGCGGCTCTGCTGGTCCGGGGGTGCGACGTGTGGCTGAACCTGCCCCGGCCGCCGCTCGAGGCGAGCGGCACGAGCGGCATGAAGTCCGTGATGAACGGCGGCCTCCAGCTGAGCGTGCTTGACGGCTGGTGGGCGGAGGCTTACGAGCCGTCGGTGGGCTGGGCGCTCTCCGGCGAGGTCGACTCCGATCACCAGGCCCAGGACGAGCGCGACGCGGATGCGCTTCACCGGGTGCTGGGCGAGGAGGTCGTGCCGACGTTCTACCGGCGCGACGGGGAGGACCCGCCGGCCGAGTGGCTCACCCGGATCCGCGCGTCGCTGATGGCCTTGGGGCCGCGGTTCGCGGCTACCCGGATGGTGGCGGAGTACGTGCGGGACGCCTACCGCGGGTAAGTCGGCGGGGCCGGCTGGGCCGGCGGGCCGGATGCGCGGGGGGGCGGGCCGGATACCCAGATTCAGGCGGGAACTTTTCGGATCCGTTCGGCGTCGTTAACCTCAACGCGATGTCTGCTCCCGCCCACGATTCCGAGCTGACCCCGCGCGAGGCCGCCGACCTCTCGGCGCTCGCGGACGGGTCGCTCGATCCCGGCCGGCGGGAGGAGGTCCAGGCCTGGGTCGAGGCCTCGCCGGAGCGGGCCGCGCTGTACGAGCGCGAGCGCCGCGTGGTCGAGCTGCTGCACGAGGCACGGAGCACGGAGCGCGCGCCCGAGCGGCTGCGCGCGCAGGTCGATGCAGCGCGTGCGGCGCGGCATCGCACGCGACCCCTGGCGCGCCGGCGGGTTGCCTGGTCGGGCGGCCTGGCCACCGCGGTCGCCGCGGTGGCGCTTGCGCTGGTACTGGTGCTGCCCTCCGGCGCCCCGTCGTTCGCTCAGGCCACCGCCGTCGCGCTGCGCGGCCCGGCGGCGGCGGCGCCGGCTCCCGACCCGCGGGCACCGGGCGCGCGGCTAGGGCGCGACGTGGAGGACGTGTACTTCCCCAACTGGTCATCCACCGGCTGGCGGGCCGTGGGGCAGCGCACGGACGCAGTGAACGGGCGCCAGATGGCCACCGTCTACTACGCCTGGCGCGACCAGCAGGTCGCCTACACGATCGTCAGCGTGCCGGCGCTGGGCCAGCCGGCGGCGCCGGTCAGCTACGTGAACGGGGTGGCGCTGCGCACCCTGACCGTGAACGACCGACTCGTGGTGACCTGGCGGCGGGGGGATCACACCTGCATCCTCTCCGCGGGGGGCGGCGTCTCGCCGGCGGCCCTTCGGTCGCTGGCCGCGTGGCAGCCGGCGGACTGACGGGTGAAGCCATTTGAGCCCGCTCAGCGGGCAAAAATGGCATCAGTCGGCGGCTAGGGTTGGCTGCCGGTCGGCTTGGGTCGGCCGGGGCCGGCTAGGGATTGGCCAGGAGCGTCCGGGCCACCCGCTGGCGGGCGCGGTGCAGGCGGGTCGTGATCGTCGCCTCGCGCACCTTCAGCGCGCGGGCCGCCTCGCGATAGGACAGGCCGACCACGTCGATCGCCACCAGCGCGTCGCGGAAGTCGTCGGGGAGCTGCGAGATCGCGGCGTACAGCTCGGCCGTCTCGATCCTCGCCTCGGGTTGGGCCGCCGCGGGGTCCTCGAGGTAATCGAGCTCCTCGGGCAGGGGCACGGCCCGGGGACGGCGCGCCTGTGCGCGGCGCTGGCTGAAGTAGGTGTTGCGCAGGACGCGCAGCAGGTAGCCGAGATCGTCCTCGGAGCGCAGGAAGCGCGGCTTGCGCAGCACCCGCGCGAACGTCTCCTGCACGAGGTCCTCGGCCTCCTCGCGTGAGCCGGTGAGGCCCCAGGCGGCGCGGTACAGCCGGTCGACGTGATCGCCGAGCGCCTGAGGATCGAGCTGCCGTTCCGGGTTCATGCCTCGCGCCGGGCTCGGCGGCCCGCACCCGGCGTAGGGCGGCTAGTCTCGCAGGTCCGATAGCGGACGTGGGGGCGGACCGACGTACTTGGCCGTCGGGCGTATCAGGCGGCCCTCGCGCTTCTGCTCCATGATGTGGGCGGACCATCCGGCGGTCCGCGCGCAGGTGAACATCGGGGTGAACAGGTCGGGCGGGACCTCGGCGAAGTCGAGCACGACCGCCGACCAGAACTCCACGTTGGTGGCCAGCACCCGGTCGGGCTTGCGCGCCTGGAGCTCGGCCAGCGCGGCGCTTTCGAGCGCCTCGGCCACCTCGACGCGGCGCGAGCCCAGGCGGCGCGAGGTCTCGCGAAGCACCTTCGCGCGAGGGTCCTCGGCGCGGTAGACGCGGTGCCCGAAGCCCATCAGGCGCTCGCCACGGTCAAGCAGGTCCTTGACGTAGCGCTCGGCGTCGCCCGCCTGTTCCACGTCGTCGAGCATCTTGAGCACTCGGCTGGGGGCGCCGCCGTGGAGCGGGCCGGACAGGGCGCCCACGGCCGCGGACAGAGCGGCGGCGACGTCGGCACCGGTCGAGGCGACCACGCGCGCGGTGAACGTGGAGGCGTTCATGCCGTGCTCGGCGGCCGAGATCCAGTACGCGTCGATCGCGTCGACGTGCTTGGGGTCGGCCTCGCCCCGCCAGCGGATCAGGAACCGCTCGGGGATCGACTTGGCCTTGTCCACCTCCCTCTGGGAGATGGGCGGCTTGCCGATTCCTCGCGCCGACTGGGCCACGAAGGACAGCGCCATGACGGACGCCCGGGCGAGGTCATCGCGCGCCTCCTCGTCGGAGATGTCGATCAGCTGCCTGAAGCCCCACTGGGGGGCGAGCATGGCCAGCGCGGACTGCACGTCGACACGCGGATCGCCGGAGTGGATATGGAGTGGGTGCGGCTCGGCCGGCGGCATTCCCGGCAGCAGCCGGCCGTCCACGAGCAGGCCCCACACCTGCTCGAATGGGACGTTGCCGACCAGCTCCTCGATGTTCACTCCCCGGTAGCGGAGGGCGCCGCCGGCGCGGTCGGGCTCGGCGATCTCGGTCGCGAAGGCGACGACGCCCTCGAGGCCTGACTGCACTTCGGTGGTGACGGCCGCGCTCATGTGCTGGCTCCTGTGGCTGTCGCTGTCGGACGGTCCGGGATCTCCACAGGCTAGCTATCGACGGTTTTGCGCCGTGGCGCCGAGTCCGTCCGGGCCCGGCGCGACGAACGTTCTTCCCGGCTATTAGATAGGTTCAGGCGGTGGGCGAGCTTCTGTTCCGGTCGCCGGGCGAGCTGGCGACCCTCGTGCGCGAGGGCGAGCTGACCGCGCGGGAGCTGGTCGAGACCTCGCTGCGGCGGATCGACGAGCTTCAGCCGACGATCAACGCTTTCACCCACGTGGCGCCCGACGCGGCGCTTGCCGCGGCCGACGAGATCGGGCCGGGGGACCCACGGCCGTTCGCCGGCGTGCCGATCGCGATCAAGGACAACCGGCCGGTCTCGGGGATGCCGATCACGATGGGCAGCGACCTGTGGCGTGAGCTGGTCCCCAGGCACGACGCGTTCCTGGTGCGGCGCCTGCGCGATGCCGGGTTCGTGATCGTGGGCAAGACGACGCTGCCCGAGATGGGGATCCTCCCCACCACCGAGTCCCGCCGGTTCGGCCCCACGCGCAACCCGTGGGACCTCGAGCGCACCCCGGGCGGGTCAAGCGGCGGGTCGGGTGCCGCGGTGGCCGCCGGGATGGTCCCGGTGGCCCACGGTAACGACGGGGGCGGGTCGATCCGGATCCCGGCCGCCTGCTGCGGACTGGTCGGGCTCAAGCCGGCGCGCGGGCGGGTGTCGCATGGTCCCGATGGCGGCCACAGCTTCCTGGTCACCGACGGTGTTCTCACCAGCACGGTGGCGGACACCGCGGCACTCCTCGATGTGCTCGCCGGCTATGAGCCGGGGGATGCGACGTGGGCGCCGCCGCCCCCGGCGCCCTACACCGAGCTCGCCGCTCAGGAGCCGGGGCGTCTGCGGGTGGCGCTGGCGCTCAACCCGCCCCTGCGAGGAGGGGAGGTCGACCCGGTCTGCGAGCGGGCCGTACGCGATGCCGCGACGCTGCTCGAATCGCTCGGTCACGCGGTCGAGGAGGTCACGGCGCCTTGGACCCGCGAGAACCTCCTGGCCGACTTCACGCAGGCATGGGCCCCGCTGATATCGATCGTCACCTGGCTCGGCGGCCAGCTGCGCGGCCACGATCCGACGGTCGACGAGGTCGAGCCGCTGACCTGGGAGATGTGGCAGCGCGCCACCTCGGAGAACACGATCAGCCTGCTGAGCGCTCAGGCGAAGCTGGAGGGCCTCGCCCGCTCGATCGTCGCCGACCTGGCCCGGTTCGATGTGGTGCTCACCCCGACGCTGGCGCGGCCACCGGTGAAGATCGGCGAGATCCACGGCCGCGGGCCCGACCCGTGGGCCCACTATCAGCGCTCGGCGGAGTTCACGCCGTTCACCGCGATCGCCAACGTGACCGGGCAGCCGGCGATCTCGCTTCCGCTCTACCACGGTGAGGACGGCCTGCCCACCGCGGTACAGCTGATCGGCCCGCCGGCGCGGGAGGAGGTCCTGCTCCAGCTGGCGATGCAGCTGGAGGAGGCGCTGCCGTGGGCCGAGCGCCGGCCGCTAGCCCACGCCTAAGACGGCGCGCATCGAGCGCGGAACGACGCCCAGGCGCTCGGCGTCGGCGGTGCCCTGCCGGGAGGTCATCGAGTCCTCGAGCAGCTCCACCTCGTCCCAGGTCGCGAACGCGGCCGGGCCCATCAGCAGCTCGACCAGGCGCAGCGTGCGCCGCATCAACGGGATCGGGACGTGGACGATGGCGCGTCGGCGGCGGAAGGACCGCAGCACGCACCGCACCATGTCCTCGTAGGTCAGGGTCTCGGGGCCGGCGAGCTCATAGCGGGCGCCGGCGGCCTCCTCCGCGTGGGCGCCGCCCGGCAGCACCGCGGTGACGCAATCGGCCACATCCTCGGCCCAGATCGGCTGGAAGGCGGCTCGACCGGAGCCGGATACCGGCACCACGGGCAGCAGCGACATTCGCTCGAGCAGGGTCAGGAACGGATCGCCGGGCGAATAGACGGCGCTCGGCGCGAACACCGTGTGGGTCAGCGAGGACTCCGCCACCGCCCGCTCGGCGATCGCCTTGGCTCGCATCATCCGTGGGCGGCTGCGGGTGGTGGCGCCGAGCGCGGAGAAGAACACGAATCGCTCCACGCCAGCGCGCTCGGCTGCCCGGACCAGGCGCCACGTGGCCACCCCGGCCAGCTCCTCGATCGAGCCCGTGGGCTGGTCGCGGATCACCGAGGCCAGGTGCACCACCGTGTCGACCCCGCGCAGCGCGTGGCGGAACGACAGCGGGTCGGCCAGGTCGCCCAGGGCGATCTGCACTCGCACCCGCTCGGCCCCCAGCCGGCGCGGGTCCCGGACCAGGCAGCGCACCGGGACGCCCGCCGCGGTCAGCCGCCGGAGCAGCGGTCGGCCGATGGTGCCGGTGGCGCCTGTGAGCAGCAGCACGCGTCGCAGCCTAGCGGCGGTCGTATCGCTGACCGCCGGAGGGCGGCACGGGTCAGGTCTTCGTAGAATCGGGCTGCCGCGAACCTGGAAGAGGAACCGAAACCGTTATGGCCTACGTGATCGCCGAGCCCTGCATCGGCACGAAGGACAACTCGTGCGTCGAGGTCTGCCCCGTCGACTGCATCCATCCGACGCCCGACGAGCCCGACTACGAAGAGGCGACGATGCTCTACATCGACCCGGAGGAGTGCATCGACTGCGATGCCTGTGTCGAGGCGTGCCCGGTCGACGCCTGCTTCGCCGAGGACCAGCTCCCCGACGAGTGGCAGCACTACGCCAAGATCAACGCCGACTACTACGCCAATCGGTAGGCAGCGACGGCCGCCGGGCAGGGATGCCCGGCGGAACGGCCCCAGGGACGACGGGCCGCAGGCCCGGCCCCATAACTACGCCATCGGCAGCGACATCCCGGTGGGCTTGGGCGGCCCCGCCGGGATCGCCATCATCGGCAGCTCGACCGGGCTGAGCGCGATCAGGCCACGGGCGCCGTGGGCGAGGGCCTGGGCGGCCGGGTCGTCGGGGTCGGCCAGCACCAGCGGGATGCCGGCGTCCGCCTGCTCGCGCAGGGCCATGGTCAACGGCACCTTGGCCAGCAGCGGCACCTCGAGCTCCTCGGCCAGCAGCTGGCCGCCGCCTTCGCCGAACAGCTGGTAGCGCTCGCCAGTGGGGGCGACGAAGCCCGACATATTCTCGATCACGCCGGCGATCTCGAGCTTCAGCTTGGTGGCCATCTCCGCGCTGCGCCGGGCCACCTTCTGGGCCACCGGCTGGGGCGTGGTGACGATCAGGAACTTGGCCTGGGGCAGCAGCTGGGCGAGGGTCATCGACACATCGCCGGTCCCCGGCGGCAGGTCGATCAGCAGGTAGTCGAGCTCGCCCCAGTCGACGTCCTCGAGGAACTGCTGAAGCGCCTTGTGGAGCATCGGGCCGCGCCACACGACCGCGGCGTCCTCCTCGAGGAAGAAGCCGATCGACATCACCTTGATGCCGTCGTGGCCGTCCAGCGGGATCAGCTTGCGCTCCCCGTTGACGCGCGGGCGCTGGTTGCCCAGCGCGAACATGCGCGGCTGCGAGTAGCCCCACACGTCGGCGTCGAGCACGCCCACCTGCTTGCCCTCGGCAGCCAGGGCGGCGGCCAGGTTCGCGGTCACGCTCGACTTGCCGACACCGCCCTTGCCCGAGCCCACGCAGATCACGTTGCTGACCTGGGCCAGCGTTCCGGCGGGGAGCGAGCCGCGGCCGAGCTTGCGCCCGAGTGCCGCTTTCTCCGAGTCGCTCAGCACGTCGAAGCTCACGTTGACGCCGGAGACGCCCTCCAGGTCGCGGATCGCCTGGGTTACGCCGGTCTGGAAGTGGCTGCGGATCGGGCAACCGGGCGTGGTGAGCGAGACGGTCACATCGACCACGCCGGTGTCGTGGACGTCGATCGAGCGGACCATCTCGAGCTCGACGATGTCGCGGCGGAGCTCGGGGTCGATTACGGAGCGAAGGGAGTCAAGAACTTGTTCACGCGTCGGCATGGCTCTCATTGTGGCAGCTGATCCGTTCCCGGCTCGGCCCCTTAAAGACCGACCGGGACGCCACTTTCGTGGCGCCCCGGCGGTTGAGGGAGGAGAGGGTGCTGCATTCGCCGGCGAGGATATGAGGCCGGCGAACCTTTCCCGCTATCGGCGCTCTCCTGGACGCCGGCGGGGGAAGCTCTTGCCTACGAAGCCGAGCCGATCAGCTCCTTGACGCGGGCGCTGAGCGCGTCCGACTGCTTGCCGAGATCCCGGCGCACCGAGCGCACCTCACGCCGGACGCCGCGCTCGATGCGGGTCCGCCGCTGGCGCAGCTCGCGCTCGAACTTCGTCCGGGTCCGGCGCACCTGGCGCTCGAACCGGTTGCGGGCGCTGGCGCCGCGGCGCTCATAGCGCTTGAACTCGCGCTCCAAAGAGCCGCGCGTGCGGTACTTGGTCGCTACGCCCTTGGCGGTCGACACCAGATTGTCGCGGGCGAGGAGCCCGGCGCCGAGGGGCACGAGCACGGCGCGCTCGACGGCCGTCCTGGCCTGCGTGGACGTCGTGCTGCTGCGCGTGCGCGAGGTGCTGCTGGCGCTGCGCGTGCGGCCGGACGTCGAACGTGTGCTCGACCGGCGGGTGCCGGTGCTCCGACGGGTGGTGGTGGGCTTATCGGCCTGTGGATTGCTGCTGGTTGCCATTTACTTCTCCGCTCCCTTTGCTCCAAGGATATTACTTCCAAGTTCAGAGCTGCGCTAAAACATCGAACACATGTTTGTACCCCGATGCCGGGCAGCCGTTACAGCCCGATGTCCGCGTCCCCTTGGAGACCGTAGCGATACCCGAGTATCGCGGTGTTAAGCGCTCGAAGTGTGAGCTTGCTCCAGATCCTGGGGCATGGTCCGAGCGACCCAGTCGGCCGGGGCGCGCAGCTCCTCGAGCGTGGGCAGGGCCTCCGGCGATGAGAACACGTGGCGCAATGCGGCGCTCCCGCGGTGGCGCACGATCTCGTCACAGAAGTACTTTCCCTGCTCGTACTGGCGAAGCTTGAGATCGAGTCCGAGCAGCTTGGCCAGCAGCCTGCTCAGCCCGGATTGGGAGCGCCGCCGCTGGTCCAGGGCCTCGCGCAGCTTGGGCAGGGAGGGCAGCAGGTCCGGTGCCACGGCATCCATCACGTGCTCGGCATGGCCCTCGATCACGGCCATCGTGGCCTGCACGCGATCGAGGGTCTGGCGCTCGGCGTGGCTGGTGATGATCGAGATCAGGTCGCCCTCGCGCACGGCTTTGAGGATCCGCCGGACCTCGTCGCTGCTCGGGAGGTGGAGCTTGCGCGGCGCCTCGATCCGCAGCTCGGCGCTCTTGAGCAGCTCCTTCACGAGGCCTGCCATGTGGCGATGCAGCCAGGGCACCCCGGCGAACTGCACGGCGTGGGTCACCTCGTGCAGCGCCACCCACGTCATGAACTCCTTCTCCTCGGCCCCGAACGACTGCACCGCCTGGCCCAGATTGGGGAGCACGAACAGAAGGCGGGGTGGGCGATCCTCGACCGCCTCGTCGAGCAGCACCAGCTCGTACTGGCCGAGCACGCGCTGGGCCAGATAGCCGAGCACCACCCCCACCTCGGTGCTCACGACCAGGCCGAAGCCGATCTGGAGCGCCGGCTTGAGCGGGCCCAGGCTCTTGCCCGTGCTCGCGAGCACCGGGTCGAGCAGGACGCGCATGGCCTCCACGTTGCTGTGCACCCATTCCCGGCGGCTGATGCCCTCGGGCTCGGGCAGGGGACGGGCCGGCTGGAGTCCGGTGTACGCGGTCACCCGCGCTTCTGACTCGGCGGCCAATGCGGGCAGGTCGGCGGTAGGCGCCTTGGCATCCCCGGTGCCCGCGACCACGCCGGCGATCCGCTCGGCCAGGATCCAATCGATCATCGGCCGATCCCCTCGAGCTCGCGGAGCGTCTCCGCTGAGCGTGCGGCCACCACGGGCGAGGTCGGCTCGGCGTCCAGCGGGGCGGATAGGGGATCGTCGAAGGTGGGGAAGCTGACCAGTCCTCCGGCCTCGCGGACGATCAGCTGGCCGGCGGCGGAGTCGACTCCGCGGGCACGCCTGAGCGAGACCATCCCGTCAAAGCGTGCGGCGGCGACCTGACAGAGCGAGGCCGCGATCGTGCCCAGCGCGCGCAGGCGGTAGGCGGTCTCGACGAGGGGCTCGATCGATGCCTGGAGCCATTTTGGGTCCGCGGACTCGATTCCCAGGACCTCGAGCCGGCCGTCGCGGCCGCGACGCTCGGGGAGGTCGGGGTCGAGTTGCTCCCCGTCGCGGTAGGCGCCCTCTCCGCGGCGAGCCCACCACTCCTCGTCAGGTCCGAAGTCGTACACGTAGGCGAAGGCGACGTCGGCCATGGTGGTGCCGTCCGCCACGGCGATCGACAGGGCGTGATGCGGGATCCCGCGCTTGGCGTTGAGCGAGCCATCGATCGGGTCGATGATCACCCTCGTCCGGGGGTCGCCGTAGTCGATCTCGCCGCGCTCCTCCGAGAAGGCCGTGAAGCGAAAGCCGTCCTCGCGCAGGGCATCGAGCTCGGCCAGCACCAGCCTCTCCGCGTCCTCGTCGATCGCCAGGGTCCGGTCGCCGCCGCTCCCGCGGGTGCCGGTCTCGACCGCCCGCTCCTCGGTGCTCGGGGCGTCGGCGAGCATCCGGTCAAGGCCGTCTCTGGCCCGGCGGCACGCGCCGAGCCAGTCGGCTTCGAGAGCTGAGCGGGTGGAGGTCATCTCGGACCTATGCTGTCAGACGCCGTGAGCACGAAGGTCGATAGGGAGGCTGAGCCTGTGGTACCCCCGCTTGGGATGCCCACGCTCGGGACTCCGATCTTGGACGACCTGCTGCCGGAGCAGCAGGCTGCGGTCGGGTTTCGCGGCGGGCAGCTGCTCGTCGTGGGCGGGGCGGGAACCGGCAAGACGCGGGTGATCGAGGCGCGCTTCCGGTGGCTGGTGGCGCATGGGGTGACGCCCGAGCGGATCGCCGTGGTCGTGCCCACCGAGGCGCGCGCCGATGCGCTGCGGGCTCGGCTGGAGGTGGCGCTGACCGACGCCTACGAGGAGCTGTTCGTGCTCACGCCGGTGCCGCTGGCGGCCCTGGTTCTGCGCCGCGCCGGGTCCGTCGTCGACGCGCTCGAGTCGGTGCTCTCACCGGGGGACCGGCTGGCCATGCTGCTCGAGCGGATCGACGAGCTCTCGCTCGAGCGCCACGACTTCGGGGGGAGCGCCAACGCGCTGCTCGGCGGCTTCGTCCGACGGGTGGACCGGTTGAAGGCCGAGCTGATCGGTCCCGAGGATTACGCCGACTGGGCGCTTTCACCGCACGAGGATCCAGTGGAGGCGGCGCTGGCCCTGGAGTTCGCCGAGGTCTACCGGGTCCATGAGCGTCTGCTGGCCGCGGCCGGCGCGCGCGACGCCGGGGGCGTGATCTGCGACGCGCTGCGGGTCGCGCGCAGTCGCGAGCTGCGGACGTTCGACCATCTGCTGCTCGACGACGCCCAAGAGCTGGACCTTGGCCCGCTGTCGCTCGTGCGCGCGGTCGGGAGAGAAGGCCTGACGGCGTGCGGCGACCCGGCGGCCGCCGTGCGGCGCTTCCGGGGCGCCGGCTCCACGTGGCTTGCCGACGAGGGCGCGACCGTGCTCACGCTGAGGCAGTCGTTGCGCTGCCCGGAGACTGTCGTGCGGGCGGCGCAGGCGGTGCTCGACGGGTCGGGGTCGGGGTCGGGGTCGGTATCGGTTGAGGCGAACAGCGGGGCGACGGGTGCGGTGGAGTTCTGGCGCTGCGCGAACCATCGAGCCCAAGCGCAGTCGGTGGCGGCGGACGTGGAGCGGCTGCTGACGCGGGAGGGGGTCGATCCGGGCCGGGTGCTCGTCCTGGTGCCCTCGGTGTCGCGTGAGGGCCAGGCAGTGGCGGTAGCGCTCGAGGAGCGGGCGGTGGCGCACCGAGTGGTGGGCGAGGGAGCGTTCTTCCACGGAGCCGAGATCAGAGACGTGTTGGCGTGGCTGCGGTTGCTGGCCGATCCCTCGGATGCGCCGGCGGTGGTACGCGCGCTGGCCCGTCCGCCGATCGAGCTTCGGTCCGTGGACATCGCGCGGTGCACGCAGATCGCGCGGCGGCGCAAGCTGGACATGGTGGCGGCGCTCGCGGCAGCGCTCGAGGCGCCTCAGGTTCCCCCGGAGGCGCGCGAGCGGATCCGCGTCTTCTTCAAGCTCTACCGGGCGGGTATCGCGGCGATCGACACCGCTCGCCCGGACTTGTTCGTGCACCGGCTGATCGACCGGCTGGGCCTGCGCCGCCAGCAGCTGTTCGCGGCCCAGGCCGACGTGGTCGAGCGGCTGAGGGCGCTGGCGCGGTTCGGGGAGCTGGCGGCGGCGTTCGTCCGGCGGGCTCCCCAGGGGACCCCGCGCGAGTTCGCGCGTCAGGTCGCCGCGGTAGCGGACGTCGGGGTGCGCGAAGAGGACGAGCCGGAGCTGACGGGCGCGCGGATGGTCCAGGTCCTACCGCTGGGAGCGGCGGGGGCGGTCGAGGCCGACCACGTGTACGTGGTGGGCGCCGGTGCGGGGCTGGCGGCGCCGGAGCCCGACATCGTTCCCGACGCGTTGCTGCGGGCGTCCGGTGTCCCGGTCGACGACGAGCGCGGCCGCGAGCGGATGCTCCGCCAGCTTCTGTACGTTGCGCTCACCCGGGCGCGGGCACGAGTGGTCCTTTGCTACCCGGCGGCCGGGGATCGGGGGGAGGTGATCGCGCCGGCGCGACTGGTCGAGGAGGTGCGTCGGGCCGTGCGGGGGGCTTGGGAGGAGCGGGCCGAGGAGCTGTTCGGGCCGGCGGAGACCCTGCACTCGACCTACCGACTTCTGCGCGACGAGCTGCTGGAGGCGACGATGCGGGCGGGCGGGCGACTTGGCGAGCTCCGCTTCGACACGGACCTCGATGTCTCGCACGCCGTGGTTCGCTACTTGGAGCTCCTGAAGCTGGCCGCGCTGATCGCCCAACCAGAGGGCGGGAGCGTCGCGGAGGGCCTGCGCGACGTCAACGCGCGGATCCTCCAGGCGGTCACGGCCGAGCAGCGGGAGATCTTCTCCTCCTCGACGCTGGATGACTACTTGTTGGATGCCGACCGGGATGCGAGGCGGCGAGCCGCGGTGGTCGCCGCGCGGGACGAGCCGTCGCTGGAGGCGTTTCTGCCTGTGCGGGGCGGGGGCGTGGTCCTGTCGGCGTCGGACATCGATACCTACCGGACATGCCCGTTGAAGTACAAGTTCGCGCGGGTGTTCCGGATCCCATCGGAGCCGACGCTGCACCAGCGATTCGGGATCGCGGTACATCAGGTGCTCGAACGGTTCCACGCCGTCGAGGGGCCGGGACGAGGCTTGGCGGACCTCCTAGGACTGTTGGATGCGGCGTGGCGGCGGGGCGGGTTTGGCGACTCCGAGGAGGAGCGCCAGTTGCGCGGGAAGGCGGCGGCGGCACTCACCCGCTACCACGAGCGTTTCCAGTCGACCGAGTCCGAGCCGGTGTGGTTCGAGCGGGCGTTTGCGTTCAGGCTGGGTCCACACCTGCTGCGCGGCCGAGTGGACCGGGTGGACCGCCTGCCGGGGGGCGAGTACGAGCTGATCGATTACAAGACCGGCAGGCCCAAGCCGGCGGGGCAGCTCGCCGAGGACGTGCAGCTCTCGCTGTATGCGGTGGGAGCGCGAGAGGCGTGGGGCCTGGAGGCCTCGCGACAGGCGTACTACTACCTGCTCGACGACCAGAAGGTGTCGGTGGGTGCCGGGGAGGGGGGCTCGGATCGCTCCGAATGGATCCGGGAGGTGGCGATGGAGGTGGCCGAGGGAATCCTCTCCCAGGGCTTTGAGCCGACGCCGTCGTATGCCGCGTGCTCGATCTGCGATTACCGGCTGGTGTGCCCGGCGGCTGAGCGCTAGGTGGCTGTGGCGCTGCGGTTGTTTCGCGGCGTGGGACGGCTGGACAGCTAGATCGCGCCGCGGGGCGGGTCGTCGCCGCGCTGGCGCAGGAAGCGCTGAAGCTCGCGCGCGATCGTGTCACCGGAGGGCAGTGGACCGGCCGACTCGCTGGCCTCGGCGCCGGCCGCCTGCTCGAGCTGCTCCACGAACGCCTGCACGTCGGGATCGCTCTGTACGGCGGCGTTGACCTGGCGGTCGTAGTCCCCGGCGGCGTCCTCGAGATCGGTGGCATCGACCGCGACGCCGACCAGGCCTTCGAGCTTTCTCACGAGGGCGAGCGCAGCCTTCGGGTTGGGGGCTGCCGCGATGTAGTGCGGAACCGCGGCCCACAGGCTGGCAGAGGGTAGGCCGGCATCCTGGCATGCGGCGTGGAGGACGCCGACGATCCCGGTCGGGCCCTCGTAGGAGGATCGCGTCAGCCCGAGGCGCGCGACCAGCGTCGGATCGGAGGCCAGGCCGGTGACCGAGACGGCCCTGGTGTGCGGGACGTCGGCGAGCAGTGCGCCCATCGTGACGACGAGCTGGGTACCCAGCGCCTCGGCGAGCTCGACGATGACGTTAGTGAACGTGCGCCACCGCATCGAAGGCTCGGTCCCGGAGAGCAGGACGAGATCGCGCGGGGCGCGCGGAACTCTCGCCTCGAACAGCTCGACCGCCGGCCACTCGATCGCGCGGGCGTGATTGTCCACCAGCTTGACCCGGGGACGGACGCTCTGGAAGTCGTAGAACTCCTCCGGGTCGATCGTGGCGAACCGGCGCGCGCCGAGGGCGGTGCCGACGAAGGTGAGCGCGCTCGAGGCCGAGTCGGCGGCATCGTTCCATCCCTTGAAGGCGCAGATCAGCGCCGGCGCTCTGAGTCCGTCGGGACGGTACTCCCACTGAAGCGGCTGCATCCGGTCCACCGTACATGATGGGCATATGCACGTTGGCGGTAATGGCCTGGTCACGCTCAGCTCGCTCCGGGCGGGAGAGCCGGTGGCCGGAGTGTTCGCGTGCGTGCGCAAGGACCGTCTGCTGACGCGCTCCGGATCGGCGTACCTGGCACTCGAGCTGCGCGATCGGACCGGCTCGATGCCGGCGCGTGTCTTCCGTGATGCGGACGTGCTCGCCGGGCAGTTCGAGCGCGGGGACCTGGTGTTCGTAGAGGGGGTCGTGGAGCGCTTCCGCGACGAGCTCGTGATCGAGGCGTCGGCGGTGCGGCGGGCCGGAGACCACGAGGCGGATCCGGCCGCGTTCCTTCCGGTGTCATATCGCGATCTGGACGAGCTCGACGGGTTCCTCGAGCACCTCATCGGCGAGGTTGGCGATCGCCGGTTCGCCGCCTTCCTGAAGGGCCTGTTGGACGACGCGTCGTTACGTGCGGAGTGGCGGCGTGCACCGTGCGGGCGGGTGGGGCATCACGCCTATCTGGGCGGGCTGCTCGAGCACACGGTGGCGGTGGCGACCCTGGCGTACGAGCTATGTCAGGTGCACGCCCGGCTGAGGTCGGACCTGCTGCTGACAGCGGCAGTTGTGCACGATCTCGGCCGCACCCGGGAGTTCACCTACGGCGCCGAGTTCGGGCTCACTTCGGAGGGTCAGCTACTGGGTCACCTGGTGCTGGGCGAGCGGATGATCTCCGAGCGCGCCGCCGGGGTCCTCGACGAGGCGCGGTTGCTGGCCTTGCTCCACTGCGTGCTGGGGCACCACGGTCCGGCGGGGTTGCCGGGCGGGCGGTTCGGGTCGGTCGAGGCGGCGGCGCTGTACCGGCTGAACGCCCTCGACGTCGGCGTGAAGGAGGCGCTGGAGCACGGGCTGGGGGGCTCCTGACTGCGGCGGGGTGGGGCGGCCTTCTGCAGGCGGCCGGCGGGTCGGTGGGCCGGCGGGACGTAGCATCAGCGCCGGCGCGGCACGGGCCTGGTGGCCCATCCAGTCTTCAAAACTGGCAGGGCCGGGCAGCCCCCGGCTTGGAAGGTTCGATTCCTTCGCCGCGTCGTGGCCGCAAATTAGCGATTCTGGCGCCCCGGCGAACAGCGGCTCCGGGAGCCAGATCGCTCGGCCTCACTCACAGTCGGCGCGCTGCCGACGGCCCTCCTTGCCCGCATCAGACAGCGAGCAAGGACGTAACGGATGTCGCGACCCGCGCGAGCACCGAAGTAGCGCCGCCCGTCGCATCTTGGTCAAAGCGGCAGCCGTCAGGCCTTGAACATGCGACTACCGTGCGCCGTCTCATCACGCCTTGCGGCGGCCTGTTCGGCGTACTTGAGGATGGTGGCCCACCCCCATACCTTGTGCACAGCGCCAACTTCGTGATTGTTGGGGTCGTTGGCCTCGAGCCGGTCGGTCTCAAGCGGGCGCATTCCGAGAACCTGACCTCCAGTCTTAGCGATTGCCTCGTAGCGTGACTTCGCTTGGACCAACACCTGCCGACCGCGTAAGTCATCGAAGGTTGGCGGATGGTCACCTATCCAATCCATCAGCCCGATGACCACCCCGATGCGGTCGTTCGCTCCGAAGGCTGGAACCGCCATTACTCGACCAGCGCCAAAACGGCCACGTGATAATGGGAGCGCCCAGAATTGCCCCGGCCGCAGGTATCGGTTGGACTTCGGGACAAACGGATACGTCGCTTCGGCCTTTCTCATGCTCGGCTTCCAACCGATGCGGGCGTGGACCCGGTCGCTGGGTCGTTCACCATCCGGGATGCGCTAGCTCGGCCGCTTCGGTCCACCGCGGGCCTCAGCGCCTATTGCCGATGAGACGGTACGAACGTCAAGTCACCTGCGCGTAATGCCGGACTCCCCCGTGGGTCCAGCCAATCACCGTAGCGGTGGCCGCGCAGCCCTGCGCGCACTGGTAAAGCTGGAGGCGCCCCAAGTCGTTCTGGCTGCTCGTGTCGAGCGTCGTTTCA
The DNA here is from genome assembly GCA_963818675.1 of uncultured Solirubrobacterales bacterium. Taxonomy (GTDB): domain Bacteria; phylum Actinomycetota; class Thermoleophilia; order Solirubrobacterales; family Solirubrobacteraceae; genus Palsa-465. The sequence goes on along the minus strand of CAWFTE010000002.1, from coordinate 1,069,312 downwards.
CGACCCGACGAGGCCGAGAAGGCGCCGACCGTCCAGCGGTCGAACAAGGGTTGGGCGAGCCAGGCGACCACCCCGTCAGCCGACAGCCGGAACGTGGTTGATCTAACGCCAGTTGTCGTAGAGCGCCGGGAGCGAACATTGATGATCGTGATGCTCGAATTCCATAGTCCCGTCGCGCGGCCGTCGCTTTCGGCGCGATACACGAGGTAGCGACCAGCGAGTTTCAGATCTACGAGATTCGGCCGCTCGCCACCACAACATGGTTCCGTTTGCACAAGCAGCCGGAAGCTCCCGGCGCCGCGCGCGCAGTAGCGGTAGGTTGGGGCTGGCCCGAACTCGGTTGGAAAATCCCGGTCGATCACGACCACCTGAACGTCCTGCGCGGCGATCTTCCAGCCCCGCGGCGTGGCACAGTGAGATTTCGTCGGTTGCTTCTGCTCCGCGAGGGCAGGAACCGCCCCGGCTACCAGCAGGACGAGAGCAGGGAGAAGTACTTTGAGCGCGCGCATGCCCCGGGAACGCGCCAGTCTCAGAAAAGTTTCGCCGTAACGCGCGACAACACCTCCCCGGTTGATCGAGAATGAGGACGCTGGGGTAGGCGGCTGCTGTGGTCGTCCACCTGGTTGTTGGAGTCGCCCTCTTGGCCGTGGGCATGGCGATCGTCGTCGTGAGGAAACCGATCGCAGCGAGGCATCACTCCGGCGGCCGTTACCACGTGGGCTCCACTGGCTTCGCGGTAACCGGCGCCATCCTATTGTTCGCGGGCCTAGGGCAACTGGTTCTCGCCTTCAGCTGACCGCGGGAGCGGGCGGCCCCCCGGCTTGGAAGGTTCGATTGCTTCGCCGCGTCGTGGCTTTCCGCGCGGCTTGGCCACGGCTCACACCTGCGCGGTCGACCGTCGCCGGATCAGCCTTGGCGTGACGTGCACCTTGGCGCTCGAACCCTCCCGAGGCTCTCCGGAGACGGCTGCTGCCAGCAGCTCGCTGGCGTGAACGGCGACCTCGGCCATGCCCCATGCGACCGAGGTGAGGCTGGGCGAGACGACGCACGCGATCGGATGGTCGTCGTAACCGGCGACGCTGATGTCGTCGGGAACCGACAACCCCAGGTCGCTGGCTGCTGCGTAGACGCCGCAGGCGATGGAATCGGACAGGCAGAAGATCGCGGTCGGCCGGGGCTGCTGCGTGAGCAACGAGGTCGCAGTGTCCGTCGCGGCCTCGATCGAGTGCCTCGAGTTGACCGTGGTCGCTTCGAGGCCAAGCGCGACGGCCACCTCGTGTACGCGCCTCTCGGCCGGCCGCGCGGGCGTGGTCGGCCGGCTCGGGGTCAGGACCGCGATGCGGCGATGGCCGAGATCCCGGAGATGCTCGAGCACCATCGACACCCCTTCCCGGTTGTCGAAGATCACCTCGCCGACCGTGGGTCCCGCCAGCGCGTCTCCGACGGACACGACCGGTAGGGCCGAGGCGATGTCCTCCCAGCCATCGTTCGAGGGGTCGAGCGGGGAGACGATGAGACCGTCGACCAACTGATCGGCTAGCTGGTGCGCGAGCATCTGCTCGCGTTCAGGGTCGCCGTCAGAGTCGATCAGCACCATGTGTAGGTCGTTGCGCTCTAGCGCTTGGCCGACGGACTCAACGAATCGCTGCTCGCTCAGATCCTGCAGGGACGCCGCCACCACGCCGATCAGCCCGGTTCGACCTTTGGCGAGGGCCCGGGCGACCGCATTCCCGGTGTAGCCGAGCTCGTCGGCGGCGGTACGGACGCGTTCCTGCGTCTCGGCCGACGTCTGCACGCCGCGAAGTGCGTAGGAGACCGCCGCTTGAGAGAGGTCGGTCGCGACCGCGATGTCCTTGATCGTTGCCCGTCGGCGCGGCGGCATGGCGATGCCGGAACCGTACCGGCCCGAAGGGCCGTGCTGGCGGGCATTGCGGATCCTTTACATATCCCTCATACTGAAGCGGTTCACTGAATCGCTTCAGTACTATGCGCTTCGACGTCCACCAGCATCTTTGGCCAGCGCCGTTCATCGACGCGCTGCGGGCCCGCCGCCAGCCCCCGCACCTGGAGGGCTGGACGCTCGTGTTGGACGGCGGCGAGCGCTGGGAGATCGACCCGGCGGCGCACGAGCCGGCTCTACGGGCATCCCGGGGCGAGGTGATCTGCCTAGCGCCCTCCGCCGCGCTGGGCATCGATCGTCTGCCCTCCGGTGAGGCAGCCGAAATCGCGGAGGCGTGGCTGGCCGGCGTGCTCGCGCTGGGGGAACCATTTCGGGCTTGGGCGTGTGCGGGCGTGGTCGAGCCGGATCCGGACGCGCTGGCCGCCGCTCTGGATCGAGGCGCGATCGGACTGGAGATGGCCGCTGACCTGCTGGCCGCGCCGGACGGGATCACTCGCCTGGCTCCACTGCTCGATGTGCTGGGCAAGCGGCCTCTGCTCGTCCACCCTGGACCCACGCCCGGCCGGAAGGCCGCGCGACCGCTGTGGTGGGTCCCGACCGTCTGCTATGTCAACCAACTCCACGCCGCCTGGTGGGCGTGGGCGGATGAGGGCCGGGAGCGATTCCCGGACCTGCCGGTCTGCTTCGCCGCGCTGGCCGGCCTGGGCCCCCTGCACGGTGAGCGCAACCGCGCGCGAGGAGGCCCTGCCCGGCCTGTCGACCCGCTCACCTTTGTCGAGACTTCGTCCTACGGAACCCAGGCTGTAGACGCCGTTCTCAGGGTCCTGGGTGTCGATGTGATCTGCCGCGGGAGCGATCGCCCGTACGCCGCGCCGGCCGCCGCTCGGACTCGACCCCGCGGCGCTGCATGCCATCGAGTGCGAGAACCCAGCCCGATTGCTCGCGCAATGCCCCCAGGGGGTGCTCGCTTGAACTGGCTGCTCGAGGACGTGAGCCCGAACGGCGATGCGACGTTGACCCTCGCGGCGCTGGAGCGGATGGTGGCGCGGGTGGCTCACCGACCCCGAGCTGTGGGAGCCGCACGTCGATCGGACCTCGCCGCAGCGTATGTACACCTCCTTGCATCGGGACGCGCGCGTCGACGTGTGGGCGATCCTTTGGCGACCCGGTAACGACACCGGCTGGCACGATCACGACACGTCCAGCGGCGCGGTGCGGGTCGTGGAGGGCGTGCTCACCGAACGTGAGTTGAGCCTCGGTGGCGTCGACCGTCACCGCACCTACCGTGGCGGCGAGTATTTCTCCTTCGACCCGTCGCGGATCCACCGGCTCGTGTGTGAGAGCGCGTGCGCGATCTCGATTCACGCGTACTCGGCGCCGTTGTGGCGTCTCGGGCAGTACACCGTGGACGAGGAGGGTGCGCTGCACCGGGTGTCTGTCACCTACGCGGACGAACTCCGGCCGCTTTACGTCGCGACGGCATGACCGAAGACGTGGTGGTCATCGGCGGCGGAGTCATGGGCCTGTTCACCGCGTATCACGCCTCGCAGCATTCGGACCGCGTGGTGGTACTCGAACGAGGTCGCGTCGGCGACCCGATGACCGCGTCCTACGGGCGCACGCGCTCGTACCGCAGCGATTACCTCGACCCCACCTACGTCCGGCTGGCCCGTGAAGCACTGCGCCTGTGGCACGAGTTCGAGTCACGCACCGGAACGGCGGCGCTCGTGCCGTGCGGTTGCATGAACATCGCCAAGCGCTCCGTGACACCCGAGATCACGAGCACCTACGCCGAGCTCAGCCAGCGCCTCTTTCAACAGCTGGGTATCCGGACGGCATCGCTGACTGGCGAGGCGCTGCGAGCGCGGTTCCCGTACCTCGACGCCGACGCCGGTTACCTCGACCCCGACGGCGGCGTGGTCAACGTACCCGCCGTGACGGCCGCGTTGAGAGCGTCGCTGGCCAGCCGGGGCGTGCAACTCGTGGAGCACGTTGCGACCCACGGTGTGATCCGCGAAGCCGACCTGATGCGCGTCCAGACCGACGCGGGGGTGTGGAGGTCTCGATCGCTCGTCGTGACCGCGGGCCATGGGACCAATGACGTCCTGGAGCGATTGGACAGAACGTCGGTGCGTATTCCGATCACCCCAGATCGTCCGATCGAGGCAAAGTACTTCACGCCGCCGGACTCCGCCCGCAGCCAGTTCACCTCCGACGCGATGCCGGTCATCGCGTACCTTGACGCCGGGATCTACTGCCACCCGATCGTCGACGGGCTCATCGACAAGGTCAAGATCGGCTACTACCACCCGCCCGACCTCCCGCGCTCGAGCACGACGATCGACAGCGTCAGCTCGTTCGTCGAGCACTGCCTGCCCGGCCTGATCGGCGCGCGCGTCGAACCCGTTGACGACGTCGACGGTTGCGACTATGACCTGGTTGCCGACGATGAGTTCGTCCTCGGCGCGGTGCCCGGCTTCCCCGGGGCCTACGTCGGCGTCGGGTGGCGCGGCACCGGATACAAGTTTGCCCCGTGGGTCGGGCGAGTGCTCGCACAGTTAGCGCTGCAGCAGGGCACCTCCTACGACATCGGCCGCTTCGATCCCGCCCGCTTCACGAAGGAAACCCCCCATGCAGGACCGACCCTCACCGCGGACACTGGCGCAGCGTCTCTCTGAGGGCATCGTCCTCGGCGCCGAGGGCTACGTCTTCGAACTCGAGCGCCGCGGCTACATCAAGGCCGGCCCATACGTTCCCGAGGTGATCCTCGACGCGCCGGAAGCCGTCCTACAGCTCCATCGCGAGTTTCTCCGCGCCGGGGCCGAGGTGATGGTCGCGCTGACCTACTACGCGAACCGGGAGAAGCTGCAGGTCGTCGGCCGCGCCGGGGAACTGGAGGCGATGAACCGCGCCGCCGTGCGGATCGCCAACCGGGCGGCCCGGGAGGGCGGAGCGCTTGTCGCAGCCAACATCTGCAACACCTGGTCCTACGACCCCGCGGATCATGCGCGCACCAGCGCGATCGTGCGGACACAATATGAGGAGCAACTTGGCTGGGCGATTGACGAGGGTGTCGACTTCGTCATCGCGGAGACCAACGATTACCTCGGCGAGGCGCTGATCGGCCTCGAGGTATGCAACGCGCTTGGTCTGCCCGCCATGGTCACCTTCGCCAGCGTGCACCCGACGCACACATATGACGGGTACCCGTACGTCGAAGCGTGTCGTCGCGTCGCCGATGCGGGCGCCACCATCGTGGGCCTCAACTGCTCCCGCGGGCCGCAGACGATGAAGACGCTGCTGACGCAGATCCGCGATGCCGTTAGCTGCGCCGTCGCGGCACAGCCCGTCCCTTACCGGACCTCGGATACGACACCCGCCTTCGAATCGCTCACCCTGCGGGACGGCAGCCGGGCCTTCCCCATCCAGCTCGAGTCCTTTTCCTGCACACGCTTCGAGATGGCCGACTTCGCTCGGTGGGCGCAGACTACCGGCATCGACTACCTCGGCATCTGCTGCGGCGGCGCTCCGCACCACGTGCGTGCGATGGCCGAGGCACTTGGCCGTGAAACACCCGCAAGCCGGTACGCGCCCGCCATAGAGCTGCACCCGGTCCTTGGCGACAGCGCCGCGCAGCACGAGACGATGGGGGGCTGGTCCGCCTAGCCCGCTGCGCCGGACGCCGCTCCTAAAGCGATCGGTACGCGAGGTCGATGTGGACGTCTTCATGGCTGCTTATGGGGCGCGGCGCGATCAACCTGAGGCGGCTTGGCAAATCCTCGGCGGGGGTACCGACGAGACATGGAAGCGGTCGTGACGATCGAGTCTGTGAAGACATTCGAGACGCAGGGCGGCAACGTGCGCTACTCGGTGCACGACACGGAAGGCAAGGAGTACACGACGTTCCGCGAAGCGATCGGCGGCAGGGCGGCGGAGCTCGAGGGCCGGCGCGCGCGGATCGAATACCACGAGGCGCAGCGCGGTCGCTACACGAACGTGTATCTAGACAAGGTCGAGCCACTCTCCGCAGAGGAGATCGACGGCGAGGGCTCAGAGACCGAGCCTGCGAGGGAAGCGTGGCGAACCGCGGTCGAGGCGGCGCCGTGGCTGGTGGGCGAGTCTGATCCGCACGCGAAGACCTCGCCGGACGAGCTCTACGAGACCCTCAAGCCGTTCAAGGACAAGGTGGCCGAGGACATCCGCCAGAGCGACCCTGACGGCTGACAGCATGATGCTCCCCGCGTCACATGGCGAGCCGTGGAACTCCTAGGCTCACTAGGGACTCGCGCGACATTAGACTGCGTGCATGTGCCGGCTCTTCGCGCTGCACGCAGGCGAGCGGGACGTCGCGGCCGAGTTCTGGCTGCTCGACGCGCCGGCCTCGATCGCGCGCCAGAGTGAGCGCAACGCCGACGGTTACGGGATGGCCGCGTTGACTTCAGGGCGTGGAATGATCCTGATTCGCAACCCGGTGCAGGCATCCGAGGATCCCGCGTATCGGCATGTCGCCCGGCGACTGGACGCCTGCGAGATGCTGGTTCATCTTCGTTATGCCAGCACCGGCGGCGTATCCCTTGTGAACACTCACCCGTTCAGCCAGGACGGCCGTCTGTTCGCCCACAATGGCGTCGTCGGAGACCTTGATCGAATCGAGTCGAGATTGGGGCCCCACCGGGCGATGGTGATGGGCGACACCGACTCCGAGCGTTTCTTTGCGCTGATCACGCTGGCGATCCGCGAGGCGGGGGGCGACGTACGGGCGGGGATCATCGCGGCGGTCCGCGAGATGGTCGCCGACTTCGAGCTCTACAGCCTCAACTTCGTGCTCGGCGACCTTGGTCACATTTGGGCTTTCCGTTACCCCGAGCACAATCCGCTGCATCTGCACCGCCGTCCGCGGGGCGGGCCCAGCGGTGTCGCTCCGCTCGACGAAGCAGACGCAGCCGGTACGTTGCGGCTGCACTCCGACGATGGAGCCGTGGCCCCCTTAGTGGTGATCGCCAGCGAACGGATCAGCGAGGAGCCTGGCTGGGAAGAGATCCACCCGGGTGAACTCGTCCACGTGGGCCCGGATCTCGACGTCGACCGCGAGATGATCGTCGCGGGGCCGCCGGCGCACCCCATGACGCTGAGCGCCCATGGGCAGGAAACGCAATCCTACGACTGATGACGCAAGCAGTAGCGAAGCCCGGAGCGGCGCGACGGCTCCGTTGGGGTCGCCGGTGTAATCAACCCGCCTAGCGGCTGCCGATGACCGCGATGGCGGATGGCGCCACGGCCGAATCGGTGGCGGGCTCTGTGTCCGGCTGCTGGCGCTGCAGGAACAGGTACACGCCGATCACCACGCCGGCCATGGTGAACAGGCCCCAGATGATTCCCTGGCCCACCTGGGTCGCGATGGGCCCGGGACAGGCGTCGGCCACTCCCCAGCCAAGTCCAAACACCAGGGCGCCGACGATGTGGCGGCGGGCGGGCCGTTCCGTGGTCCAACTCACCGGCGCGTCGACCAACAGCGCGCGCGGCTGGAGCCGCCGCAGCAGCGCCAGGCCGGCTGCCGCGACCAGCACCGCGGAGCCGAAGAACAGGAACAGGTATGAGTGCTGGAAGAGCAGTGCCTGCCGGATCACGGTCGGACTCGTCATCCCGCTCCAAGCGAGCAGGACGCCGAACACAACCCCCACGCCGAGGCCGGCAGCCCGAGCCCTCATGAGACCACCGCCTGGATGATGAAGCTCACGCCGATAGCGGTGGCGAAGAAGGTCGCGGTTGCGGCCAACGCGGCCGGCGAGAACATGGAGCTCCCGCTCAGCCCGTTGCCAGACGTGCAGCCGCCCGCGATCTTGGCCCCATAACCAATCAGCACCCCGGCCAGCAGCAGGATCGGCGCGATCGCGACGCGCGCTGAACCGTGCAGGCTGGCGGTCAGCCAGCCGTAGCCACGGAAGTCCGGCCCGCCGGCCACCAGCGCATACAACCCTCCGCCAAGCAGAACGCCGATGGCAAACCAGCCGCGCCAGTCGAACGTCAGCCGGCGGGCGCGCAGACGCGCGACGATCTCCGAGTAGCCGCCTGTGACTCCCAGGCGGCCGTTGAACAACAGCCGACACGCGACGACACAGAGACCCAGGGCCGGGCCGGCCAGATACCAGGCAAGTTGTGAATGAAGCAAGGCCCCTCCCTGTCTTTCGGGAATCGCGAAACGCGTCAGACCGGCACCCCGGCGAGTGTACGCAGAGCGAGCACCACCTCATTCCCGGTTACGCCGGGACGCCGCGACTGGCGTCTACCACGTCCACCCCTTGCGGCGGCGCTCCTGGACCTCCGGAGGAACGAAGGGGAGCTCCTCACGCCGGCGGGAGAGCACCGCCTCGCCCTGATACTCGAGGTCGTTACGCGTGAGCGGTCGGGTGCCATCCCACGGCAGGCGCGGCTCGGACTTGAAAACGAGCGCACCGACCGGGCCGCCCGAGCGCACCAGCTCGGTGTAGAAGGGGACATCGAACAGGAACTCCTCAGGCGGTTCGGTCAGGGCCTCGACCCTGAGCAGCCGGCCGCTCGAGCTGGGCACCTTTTCGATGACCCGGACCGCCGGGCGGCTGGTCCATGGCGCCCACTCGTCCGACCCGGCCCAGTACACCTCGCCGGGACCGAAGCCCGGTGCCTCTTCATTCGCGGCCATGTTCAGTCACACGCGCGTCGCCACGATGACCGCCGCGTCCGGCTCGGGCTCGTACAGCCTGGCCACATCGCCGGCCCGCCGTGCCAGGCACGCGCGCTGGTTGACGTAGCCCTTGTCGGTGATCTCGCCGGCGTCAAGGCTGGGGGGCTCGGACAGGAGCAGCAGGCGCTCCACGCGGGCCGCCGATCCGGCGCCGGCGTTCAGCTCGGCCAGCGCGCGTGCCAGGTGCGTGCGCAGCCGCGGGTCGCCGAGCGCCACGTCTTCCGCGCCGGACAGCAGCTTGCGCGCCTCCGCCTGGTTGACCCACCCGAGTGCGGCGACGTACTGGCTGTCCTGGCCGCAGATGACCGCGTCGGAGAGCACCCCAGCCCGGCTCAGAAGCGCCAGGCGAAGCGTCCCGGCCGCGACCCAGGTGCCGGTGAGCAGCTTGAAGTCCTCGGCGATCCGGCCGTCGAACAGCAGGCCCTGGTTCGGATCTCCGGCGTCGACGAGCTTGACGGCGTCGCCGGAGCGGTAGTAGCCGTCCGCGTCGAAGCCGGACCGCGTCAGCTCCGCCTGGCGGAAGTAGCCGCGAGTCACGTTCGGGCCGCTCACCCGGATCTCGAGCTTGTCCCCAACTGGCGCTAGCTTCACGGCGACGCCGGGCAGCGGCACGCCGATGCATCCGGTCCGCGCGCCGGAGAAGTGGGCGCTTGTGGCGGCCGGCGCGGTCTCGGTCGTCCCCCAGCTCGACGTCAACGGCACCTCGTGATCGGCCACCCGGGCGGCGATGTCCCGAAGGCGACGGGCGAGCGCCTCGGGCAGCGCCGCGCCGGCGTAGAACATGAACCGCAGGCGGCTGAAGAACCGGCTCGCGAGCTCGCCGTCGCTCTCGAGCGCGGGCGCCAGCAGCCCAAAGCCGGCGGGGACGTTGAAGTACAGCGTCGGGCGGACCTCCCGGAGCGCGGACAGGGTGCGCTCGAATATCCCGGGCGCCGGCCGGCCGTCGTCGATGTACAAGGTGCCGCCGTTGAACAGCACCAGACCCAGGTTGTGGTTGGCCCCGAAGGTGTGGCTCCAGGGCAGCCAATCGACGAGGACCGGCGGCTCGGAGGCCAGAAACGGCCAGATCATCTGGAGCATGGCCTGGTTTGAGCACAGCATCCGGTGGGTGTTGATCACGCCCTTGGGCACTCCGGTCGAGCCGGAGGTGAAGAGCAGCTTGGCGACCGTGTCCGGCCCCACGGCCGCGGCGGCGTCCTCGACAGCCGTACCAGGGGCGCCGGCCAGAAGCTGATCCAGGATGAGCGCGCCCTCCCGCTCGCCGCGCGCCACGAGCGCCGCCGCTACGTGCCGGCGCAGGGCATCGAGCGCCGGACCGAACGCATCCGCATCATCGGCGAACACCAGCCCCGGCCGCGTCAGCTCGGCGATCGCGCGAATGCGCGCGTGGTCGGCGCTCATCAGCGAGTAGGCGACGCTGATCGGCATCACCGGCACCCCGGCCGTATACGCGCCGAGCGTGACGAGCAGGTGCTCGACCGAGTTCCCCGACAGGACCATGAGCGGCCGCTCCGGGCCGAGGCCCGCATCGAGGAACGTCTGAGCCAGGGCATCGGCCCGCGCCCGGGCCTGGCCGTAGGTGACCGAGCGCCACCCGCCGTCCGGATCCCTCCCGGCCGCCAACACCCGGTCGGGATGCTCGCCGGCCCGCTTGCGCAGGACCGCGCACACCGAGGTCTCGTAGTCCTTCAACGGCTGCTCGGAGTTGAGCAGCACGCTCCCGTCCGCCCCCCGCGTCATCGCGATCCGGGGCGGCGCGAACGTCTCGCGCTCGAGGAGGGTGTCGCTCCGGGTGCTCATGGACGGTCTATCAGGGTTGAGAGGACGATCAGCGTGCGGGTTCGCACGATGTTCGGATCGCGTCGCAGGCTCTCGACAAGCCTTTCGAGGTGGTCGATGCCGTCGACCCGCACGCGAATTACGGCATCCGCCTCCCCCGAGACCGTGAAGGCCGAGACGATCTCGTCGACCTTGGCCAGTGAGCGACCCATGTCGGCCGGCGACGTCCGGTCCGCGCAATAGATCTCGATCAACGATTCGATCGCTTCTCCAAGCGCGCGCCAGTTGACCCGAGCCCCGTAGCCGAGGATCACGCCGTCGTCTTCGAGCCGGTCGACTCGGCGCTTCACCGCCGTCGCCGACAGGCCAACGTGGGCTCCCACGTCGGCAAAAGTGCTCTTCGCGCTCTTCTGCAGCAACGCAACGATCTTGCGATCGATGCTGTCGAGAGGGCGGCTGAGCTGCACGTCGATACCGATTGACTGCGTCTGTGTTGCGTCCAGCCTATCAGCGCGCAACATTGGCTACATGACCGCCACCGCCTCGCCCCAAGACGTCACCACGCCGAAGACGCTGCTCGAGCTCGACGGCGCCAGCCTCACCATCGAGGACGCGCTCGAGGTCTCCCGGCAAAGCCGGGTCGTGCGCTTGTCCGAGCACGCAGCCGATGCCGTTCGGGCCAGCTGCGCGCTCAAGGAGAACCTGATCGCTCAGGAGATTCCGATCTACGGCGTGACCACCGGGTTCGGCGACAGCGCGCACCGCCAGATCTCGCCCGGCAAGGCGGGCAAGCTCCAGCAGAACATCCTGCGCTTCATGGGCTGTGGGACGGGCCCGATCGCCCCGCCGGAGGTCGCGCGGGTGACCATGCTGCTCCGGTCCAACTGCCTCTCGAAGGGCAATTCCGGAGTCCGCGTCGAGTTGATCGAGCGGGTGCTCGAGCTGCTCAACCACGACGTGCTCCCCTACATCCCCGAGCGCGGCTCGTGCGGGGCCAGCGGCGATCTGGCACCCCTGTCCTATGTAGGGCGGATGATGGCCGGCGACGGCCGCGTGGCTCACGGCGGCTATGACCGTGACGCGGCCGACGCGCTGGCCGAGCTCGGACTCGAGCCGTTCCTGCTCGAGTCAAAGGAGGGGCTGGCTTTGACCAACGGCACCTCGTTCATGAGCGCATTCGCCTGCCTTGCCGTGGGGGCGGCCCACGAGCTGGCCGACCTAGCCGATCTCTTGACCGCGATGGCCTCGGAGGCGCTGCTCGGCAACCGCGGCCACTTCAACGCCTTCCTCTTCGACGCCGCCAAGCCGCACCCCGGAATGATCGCGAGCGCTCGTCACATCCGCGAGCTGCTGGCCGACTCGCGCCTGGCCGCCGACAGCGACGAGCTGTTCGCCGGCGGCCTCGACGGCACCCACTTCCGGGAGCTCGAACGCCAGGTCCAGGACCGCTACTCGATCCGGTGCGCCCCGCACATCACCGGCGCGCTGCGCGACGTGCTGAGCTGGGTCGAGCAGTGGCTGGCGATCGAGATCAACTCCTCCGACGACAACCCGCTGTTCAACACCGGCGACGGGCGCGTGGAGAGCGGCGGGAACTTCTACGGCGGCCACGTCGGGCAGGCGATGGACTCCCTCAAGGTCGCGCTCGCCAACCTGTGCGACCTGATCGACCGCCAGCTCGCGCACGTGGTCGACGAGAAGTTCAACCGCGGCCTGACCGCGAACCTGATCCCCCGCTTCGAGCCGGACCACGCCGAGGCGGGCCTGCACCACGGCTTCAAGGGACTCCAGCTCTGCGCGTCGGCGATGACCGCCGAGGCCATGCACCTGTGCCACCCGACCACGATCCACTCGCGCTCGACCGAGGCCCACAACCAGGACAAGGTCTCGATGGGGACGATCGCGGCCCGCGACGCCCGCTCGATCGTCGAGCTCGCCCAGAACATCGCGGCGATCCACCTCATGGCCTGCTGTCAGGCGCTCGAGCTGCGCGGGATCGATCGCTGCAGCCCCGGCACCCTAGAGGCGTTCGAGCGGGTGCGCGAGCGGGTGTCGTTCCTCGATCGGGACCGTTACGTCGACGTCGACATCGCCGCCACGGCCGAGCTGATCAGGGGCGGGACTTTCTCGGACCTCGTGCACTGATACGCACGTTTAGCTCCGATTTCTGGAAAAATGGTTGAACGAGTGGGACGTGCGGCCCCTCGACCCGCTACCGTCCCGGCGCAATGTCGTCGATACCAGCCCCCGAACAGCCCCCGGTAGATCCAGGCACCAGCGGCCGGGAACGGCCCGTGTGGGCCGTCCCGGAGATCGAGCACGCGGAGGTCTCGCTCCACGGGCACCGCGTGAACTTCAACATCGCCGGCCACGGGCCTCCGGTCGTGCTGATCCACGGCGTGGCCGGTCGCGCGGGGCAGTGGGACCAGACGGTTCAGCTGCTGGCCGAGCATCACACCGTCATCGCGCCCGACCTGCTCGGCCACGGCGACTCGGCCAAGCCCCGCGGTGACTACTCGCTCGGAGCGCACGCCTCGGGCATTCGCGACCTGCTGGTGGCGCTCGACATAGAGCGGGCCAGCGTCGTGGGGCATTCGCTCGGGGGCGGCATCGCGATGCAGCTCGCCTACCAGTTCCCCGAGCGCTGCGAGCGGCTCGTGCTCGTCTCGAGCGGCGGTCTGGGCGAGGAGGTGCATCCGCTGCTGCGCGCGGCCACGCTTCCCGGCTCAGAGCTTGTCCTGCCGCTCCTCGCGCACCCCCGGGTCCTGGGGGTTGGCGCGCTGATCCCGCGCGCGCTCGGCAAGCTCGGGCTGCGAACCCGCGTCGATCTGACCGAGATGGCCCGCGGCTACCAGTCGCTGTCCAACGCCGCGGCCCGCAACGCGTTCATCCACACCGTGCGCAGCGTGATCGACGCCACCGGCCAGCGGATCAACGCCTCGGACCGCCTGTACCTGGCCTCGAAGATGCCGTCGCTGATCGTGTGGGGCCGGCACGACCGGATCATCCCGGTCGAGCACGCCCAGCCCGCCCACGAGCTGATGCCAGGCAGCCGGCTCGTCCTGTTCGAGCGGGCGGGGCACTTCCCGCACCTCGACGAGCCGCTGCGCTTCGCCCGGACTCTCGAGGCCTTCTTCCGCGAAACGGAGCCGGCGCGGCTCGACGTCGGCATGATGCGCGAGCTCGTCCTCGCCCACGACACGGAGTCGGCCGAGCTGCTCGAGCGGCTCACGCGCGAATACGTCGCCGCCTGAGCAGACACATCGACACCACGTCGAGGCGTTGCTGCGCGATGCCGCCGCCGCGCACGCCGAGCTCCTGACCCGTCTGCCCGCTGACCTCAGCGCCTCGCTTCCCGTGGACGCACAAGGCGTCACCGAGGCGATCGACTACCTGGCCAGCGCCGCAGGCCTATCCGACGCCGAGCGCCGCGCGCTGATCCGGCCCCACGCGCTCAACCCGGCCGTGCTGCATGCGCGGGTGTTCGGCGGCGCGCCGCTGACCCGGGAGACGGTGATCTCCTCGTTCGTGGAAGGAGCGCGCGTGCGCGCCGACGCCTTGTCCGCGCTGGCCGACGCCGCCGGGGGCGAGACCCTGGGCGGCGAGGTCCGCAAGCTGCTGATCGCCTCCCCGCCGCCCGCGACGGCCGACGCGGAGGGAGCGGTGGCGGCGCTTCGTGCGACGTATGACGCGCACGAACGCGCCGCCGTGATGATCGCTGCGCGGCTCGACCGCGCCTGAGGGCGTCTCTAGCTGAGCGCCGGCTCGGCAGCCGCGGCGACGACGGGCGCGACCTCGGGCTGCGCGGCCATCCGCTGGCGAGGCGCGCGGCGGATGCCGGCGTCGACGAGGATCGACCAGGCAAGGCCGCCCACGATCGCGCCGATCACGAGCGTGGCGAACAGGATGTTGAGGATGGTGGTGGCGGTCATTGCGGTCCCCTTGCGTCGATGAGTTCGGCGGGCGGTACTAGCCAACCACCTCCGCAGCCCCGGAAACGTGACATTCGCCACATGCCGGCTCGGCAAATTCAAATTCACCGCGGCAGCGTCGCTGGCAGGCCGAAGCGCGCTACCAGCTCACTTCCGCCGAAGCGAGTGATCATCGAGATGCCCTCGTCGGCGAGGGTGAGCACGAACACGCCCGTCCCGCGCGCGGCCTCGCTCCCCGGCGCCAGCGAGTAATGCCCGAATGCCGGCTGACCGTTCGCCCGGGTGGGCACGAGGATCGTACGGCCGCCGGCGACCCTCTGCGAGGTCACGTGGTGCAGGAAGGCGGAGATCGTCTCGCGGCCCTGGTACTCGAGCGGCTCGGGCGGCATCGTCACCCACGCGTCGTCGGTCAGCAGCGCCACCACGCGATCCATGTCGCCCTGCTCGAACGCGTCGGCGAACGTACCGGCGAGCTCGCGCTCCTGGCGCGACCCCGGCACGGGAGCATGCTCTCGAGACCACGGCGCGCGAGTCTCGAGCGAGGACCGAGCGCGAACGAGCGCGCTGTTGACCGTCGCCTCGGTCACCTCGAGGGCCTCGGCCACTTCAGCCGCGCGATACCCGAGCACGTCGCGGAGCACGAGCACCGCGCGCTGGCGCGCGGGCAGCCGCTGCAGAGCGGTGATGAAGGCGAGCCCGATCGTCTCGCGCGTCTCGTAGCGCGCCTCCGGACCCGGGGCGGAGTCGGGTACGCCTTCCAGCAGTGCGTCCGGATAAGGCTCGAGCCAGGTGAACTCGCTCAGCCGGGTCGGCGGAGGCGGATCGAACGGGAGCCCCGGAGTGTTGGCGCGGGGCCGCCGGTCCCGATCGCGCAGCGCGTTCAAGCATCGGTTGGTGGCGATCCGGTAGAGCCACGCGCGCAGCGAGGCGCGCTCCTCGAAGCTACTCAGCCCGCGCCACGCTGACACCAGGGTCTCCTGGAGAACATCCTCGGCGTCCTGCAGGGAGCCGAGCATCCGGTAGCAGTGGACCTTCAGCTCGCGCTGGAAGGGGGTGGTCAGGTCGCGAAACGCGTCCTCGTCTCCCGCGCGGGCGCGCGCCAGCGTCGTAGGTGTCACGGAGCCATGCTCGCATCTGCGGTCCGATACGCGGTCGGGGTCGAGGCCATCCAGTCGACGGGACACCAAACGAAGCGGAAATTCATCGCTGAGTTTGCGAGCCACCCGGTGTCTCGACCGCCAGACACTCGACCACAGGAGCTCTGCCCGATGAAAACCTCGCCTCGCTGGACGCTCGCGCTGACCTCGATCGCGTTCTTCATGGTCGCGCTCGACGCCCTCGTCGTCGCCACCGCGCTGCCCGCCATCCACCGGGAGCTGCACGTCGGCCTGGCCACGCTCGAATGGACGGTCAACGCGTATGCCCTTACCTTCGCCGCCGGCATCGTCTCTGCCGCCGCGCTGGGCGACCGCCTGGGACGCCGCCGCGTGTTCGTCGCCGGCGTCGTCCTGTTCACCGCCGCCTCGGCGGCGTGCGCGCTCGCCCCGAGCGCCGGAATCCTGCTGGCCGCGCGCGCAGTGCAGGGGATCGGCGCGGCCGCTGTGATGCCGCTGTCGCTGACCATCCTGACCGCAGCCTTTCCGGCCGAGCGGCGCGGAGCGGTGGTCGGCATCTGGGGAGCGATCGCGGGCCTGGCCGTGGCCAGCGGCCCGGTCATCGGGGGAGCGATCACGCAGGGGATCGACTGGCATTGGATCTTCTGGGTCAACGTGCCGATCGGAACCGTGGCGGCGCTCCTGTCGCGCGCCCGGCTCGCCGAGTCCCGGGGCCCGCGCTCGCCGCTCGACCTCCCCGGCCTTGCGCTGGTCAGCGCGGCCGCGATCAGCCTGATCTGGTCCCTGGTCCGAAGCGGATCGGTCGGCTGGGGGCGGGCCGAGACTCTCGGCGCGCTCCTCGCGGGCATGACCCTGCTCGCCGGGTTCATCGTTTGGGAGCGCCGGTCGCCCTCGCCGATGCTGCCGCCGCGGCTGTTCGCCAACCGGACGTTCGCCGCCGCCAATGTCACCGCGTTCCTGATGTCGGCCACGATCATGGCCGCCGCCTTCTTGGTCGCGCAGTACTTCCAGCTCGCGCTCGGCCACGGGCCGTTTTCGACTGGACTGCGTCTGCTGCCGTGGACCGCGACGCCGATCGTCGTCGCCCCCGTCGCCGGCGCCCTCTCCGATCGCATCGGGCCCCGCCCGATCATGGCCACGGGCATGCTGCTCCAGGCCGGCGGCCTGGCGTGGTTCGCCCTGCTGGCCACCGACACGGTCGGATACGCCAACCTGGTCGTGCCGCTGATCGTGGCCGGCGTGGGCATCTCGATGGCCATCCCCACCACCCCGGCCGCGGCCATGTCCGCCGTAGCGCCGGCTGAGATCGGCAAGGCCGCGGGCACCAACAGCACCCTGCAGCGGTTCGGCGGAGCGTTCGGCATCGCGATCGTGACCGCGGTCTTCACGGCCAACGGCCATCTGGGCAGCGCCCATGCCTACGACACGGGATTCCGTCCCGCCCTGGCGGCCGCCGCCGGAATGTCGCTGCTGGGAGCGTGCAGCGCGCTGCTGGTGCGCGCACGCCGCAGGACCGTGCCGGAAGTCTCGCCGGCCGCCGCGCCGGAAGTGGCGCCGTCCGCCGTTCCATCCAGCTAGACCGGGATCCGGGCCCCTCGCCGGAGCCCGGAGTGCGACGCCTGCCCCGCCAAAGTGGTTTATTGCACGTCGTGGTCCGGGTTCCGGGAGGCTGCCGCCGCACGTGCGTCGCGCTTGCGACCGTGGCGGCGCTGGCCGTGGTCGCGCTGTGGAGCGGCGCATCCGCCGGCGTCGCGCGAGCCGCCGGCTACACCGTGCACGGGAGCGTCGAGCAGGTGTACGTGCTCGGGCTGGGGGCCGGGCAGCGGATGGCCCTCGTCAATCGCCGCGGCAAGACGATCGCCAAGCGGCCGGCGGACTCGCTGGGCGGCCTGCTCTTCCGCAACGTGCCGCCGGGATCCGGCTACCGCGTGCGTCCCTTGCCGCGCGGGTCGTTGTCCGGCCCGGTGACGGTGATCTCGGCGCGTCCGGCGCCGCCGAGCACGAGCGTCTATGACCAGTCGATCCCCGACAACGGCTACACGTACCTGACCACGCGCGACGGCACCAAGCTCGCCATCGACGTGCATCCGCCGCAGGCCCCGGCCGGCGAGCCCGGCCTGCCCCCCGGGATCAACCTGCCGCTGGACCCGCTGGGGTCGGTGCCGCTGCCGAGCGGGCTGTCGACACCTTCGACCCCGGCAAGCGGCCCGCCCTACCCCACCCTGATCGAATACTCCGGATACGGCTACGCGGATCCGGCGGGGCCGGAGAACGGGATCGCTGTGATCGCCAACCTGATGGGCTTCGCCGTGGTGGACGTGAACATGCGCGGCACCGGCTGCTCGGGCGGCGCGTATGACTTCTTCGAGACGCTTCAGAACCTCGACGGCTACGACGTGATCGAGACGATCGCGCGCCAGCCCTGGGTGCTCCATCACCGGGTGGGGATGATGGGGATCTCCTACGGGGGGATCAGCCAGCTGTTCACCGCCCAGGAGGACCCGCCCAGCCTGGCCGCGATCTCGCCGCTGTCGGTGATCGACAACACGCAGACGACGCTCTATCCCGGCGGCATCCTCAACACCGGCTTCGCGGTGGCCTGGGCCCAGGAGCGCATCCACGACGCCGAGCCGGCCTCGTCCAAGGGCGGGCAGCCCTGGGCCTACCAGCGGATCCAGCAGGGCGATCAGACCTGCGCCGCCAACCAGGCTCTGCACGGCGAGGCCGTGAACCTCATGGCCAAGATCCGCGCGAACAACCACTACAAGCCAGCCGTGGCCGACCCGCTCTCGCCGATCACGTTCGTCAAGAAGATCAAGGTCCCGGTGTACATGGCCTGCCAGTGGACCGACGAGCAGACCGGCGGGCACTGCGCGGACCTGGCTGAGCACTTCACCGCGACGAGCCGCAAGTGGTTCACGTTCACCAACGGCACGCACGTCGACTCACTCGACCCGGACACGTTCAACCGCTGGTACGACTTCCTCGAGCTCTACGTGGCCCAGCAGGCGCCGATCTTCAACTCCGCGGTGATCCGAGCGGCGGCGCCGGTGATCTATCAGCAGGCCATGGGGATAGGCGGCGTGACGCTGCCCGATGACCCGATCCAGCATCAGCCGACCTACGACGGCGCGCTCGCGGCGTTCGAGGCGCTCCCGTCGGTCCGCGTCCTTTTCGACAACGGCGCCGGCGGCCAGTCTCCCGGGCAGCCCTATCCGGCCTTCGAGCAGTCGTTCGCGCGCTTCCCGGTGCCCGGCACCCGCGCCCGCTTCTGGTACCTCGCGCGCGGCGGCGCCCTGGCCGATCGGCCGCCGGCCCGCGCGGCCGCCAACTCATTCACCTGGAACGCCAAGGCGCGTCCGCTGACCGACTTCAACGGTCCCCAGGACGGAAGCTCGGGCGGCATCTGGACCGCGACTCCGCCCTACAACTGGGTCCAGCCTCCGGCGGGCAGCGCGGTCTCCTACCTGACGTCTCCGCTGGCCTCCAACACGACGGTGATCGGCGCCGGCGCGCTGCACCTGTGGATCCGCTCCTCGACCCCGAACGTCGATCTCCAGGCCACGATCACCGAGGTCAGGCCCGACGGTAACGAGACGTTCGTCCAGAACGGCTGGGTGCGGGCCAACGAGCGCCGGCTCGACCCGCGCAAGAGCACGCTGCTCGAACCGGTGCTGGGTCTCCGACGTTCGGAGGTCAAGCCGCTGCCCCGCAACCGCTTCGTCGAGGTCACGATTCCCCTGTACTACGAGGGCCACGTCTACCGCGCCGGATCGCGGATCCGGGTGACGATCACAGCCCCCAACGGCGACCAGCCGATCTGGTCGTTCAGCGAGACGAGCCCGGCCAAGGGGCGGCCGACCGTGGCGATCGCCTTCTCGAGGAAGATGCCCTCGAGCCTGATCCTGCCGGTCGTGCCGGGCGTGAGCGTTCCCACCGGCTTGCCTCCCTGCCCGGGTCTGCGCGGCGAGCCCTGCCGCGCCTATCGGCCGATCGCCAACCGCGGCGCCCGCCTGAGGACCGCGCGCCACCCCGCGAAGAAGAAGCACCCGCCGCGGCGCAAGCAGCGCGCCTAGACGGGGTTGTCGCCCGACTCCTCCGGATTGTCGCCCGGCTTCTCCGGATTGTCGCCCGCCTCCTCCGTCTTCATCCCCGGCGTGCCGAACATCGCCTGCACGCCGAACGCGATGATCCCCGAGGCGAGCGAGCCGGCGGTCATCGCCAGATCCGGAGTCTCGGAGTGCCCGTTGGCCAGGGCGTGGAACGAGAAGGCCAGCCCCACAGCGGTGCCGGCGAGCACCCCGAGCACGTTGAGCAGCACGTAGGCGCCGGCGACGCCCTGGTCGACATGCCGCGAGAGGCGAAAGAAGTTGCCGGTCAGGGCCATGCCCACCGCGCCGATCGCCAGCACGTGGGTGGCGGAGACGAAGAAATCGAGCTCGGCCTGGTCATCCCACAGCGGCACCACAACCGCGACGCCGACCACCAGCGGGACCAGGCTGAGCGGAACCCGGAAGCGGATGCGAAACGGTGGCGAGGACTTCTGCTCGGCCATGGCGCGGGGCAGCCTAAAGCGCGGCGCGGACGGCGGATGAGCGCGATCGTGAGAGTCCCGCAGTCGCGCGGGCGGGGCACATCCCCGGTCACGCCGTCGCCGCGCTCGGCAGCCAGCTGAAGCGCCACGCCGCGAACGCGGCCGGCGCCGACGCCCCACACCGCCAGCACCAGCAGGTCGGTGGCCGAGATCGCGCTGCCGAACGAGGCGTGACCGACGCCAGGTGCAGCGCCGTCGGCGAGGTGCTCGACCGGGAACAGCGAGGCGATCGAGCGCAGCGTGCGGCCCAGGTTCGTCGGTCGGGATGCACACGCCGGAGATGAAGTACAGCGGCAGCATTGTCACCTGGACATCGGCTGCGCCGCGTCCGGCGAGCCGATCAGGCCCGACGACCGCGTAGCCGAGGCAGGCGAACGCGAGCGTCGCCGACGACGACCGTGCAGCGCGATCGCGACGAGCGCGCCCGGCGAGAACGCCGACGCCGTAGGCGAGCTCGGCCGACGCACGAGCAGCAGCGCGCGTCATCGATCGCGGCGATCACCGAGCGTCGACGAGCGCCTGGCCGCCGATCAGCACCGCCGGCGGCACCGGCGTCGCCCGGCGGCGCTTGAGCACGCCGGTCTCGCGCAGCGGTCGTCGATCGAGATCACGAGGTTGCGCGTAGGCGGCGGTGATGATCGACATCGCGAGGATGCCGGGGACGTAGAAGCGCGTCGAGCGTGCACGCGCACGCCGTCGACGATCGTGTGTCCCGTGGCCGAACACGCCGGCGAAGATCACCAGCAGCAGGATCGGGAAGACGAACGTGAAGAAGCGCGCGCGCGGGTTGCGCATGCTGGCGAGCAGGTCGTAGCGCGACCTGGTGGGCGAGCAGCGCGAGCGGCCCGCGCGCGGCGGCCGACGGCGCCGACCGCGCGTGAGCGGGCCGGTGCGCCGCGCTCGGGCGGTGCCGTCGGCGGCGTGGCGCGGCGGCGCGGCGACGCCAGGCGCGGTAGCAGGCGGGTCAGGATGACAGGATCATCGGTCAGCTCCTCTGCTCGCGTCGGCGGTCAGTTTCAGGTAGACGTCTTCGAGCGTCGGGCGGCTGCACCTCGAGGTCGTCGAGCTCGAGCGCCGCGCTCGAGCGCCCAGCCGGACAGCGCGTGCAGGTCGGCGGCGACGCTCGACGCTCGGCAGCGACGATCCGGCCGCCGGTCGCGCTCGTCGGCGCGCTCGGCCAGCGTCGCGCGGCAGCTCGCCGGCGGCGTGCCCGGCGGCAGCGCGAACGTGATCTGCGCCGCGCGAGCGGTCGCGGTCGCCGAGCGTCTGCGGCGTGCCCGTCGCGCGACGATCCGGCCGTCGGCGATGATCGCGATCCGGTCGGCGAGGCGCTCGGCCTCCTCCATGTAGTGCGTCGTCAGGAACACGGTCTTGCCGAGCTCGCGCAGGCCCGGCGATCACCTCCCAGGCGGCGCGGCGCGCCGACGGGTCGAAGCCGGTCGTCGGCTCGTCGAGGAAGATCAGCTCCGGGTCGCCGATCAGCGCCAGCGCGACGTCGAGGCGCCGGCGCTGGCCGCCGGACAGCGCGGTCGCCCGCTCGCTCGGCCTGCTCGGTCAGGCCGACCAGCGCGAGCGTCTCGTCGACCGGCGCGCGGCGCGCGGTAGTAGCCGGCGTAGAGCTCGAGGCACTCGCGCACGGTCAGGCCCGGCTCGGCCTCCGACTCCTGGAGCACGATCCCGATCCGCTCGCGCCAGCTGCGCCGGCGCGTGCGCACGGGTCGGCGCCGAGCACCTCGACGCTCGCCGGCGGTCGGCGTGGCGGAAGCCCTCGAGGATCTCGACGGTCGTCGTCTTGCCGGCGCCGTTCGGGCCGAGGAAGGCGAAGATCTCGCCGCGGCGGACCGTCGAGGTCGATCCCGCGCACCGCCTCGTGGTCGCCGTAGCGCTTGCGCAGGCCGCGGACCGAGATGACCGGTCGTCGGTTGGTGTGAGCGGCGGCCGCGCGTGCTGTCGACCGCGGCGTCGAGTGAGTTCGTGAGCATGCCGGCAACGGTAGGCGCGCGGCCGCGCGCTCGTCATCGGCGCGCGGGTCGAACCTGCGCCTCCACCCGTGGGTGGAGGCGCACGGCCATCCACCCGCGAGCCGATGACGGCCGCGCTGCGGCGCGCCTATCGTTTGCCGGCCGATGCTGCGGCGTTCTGCAGCTGGTTCACCGCGCAGCTGGCCTCGACGCACCGGGCGAGCGCCGCGCGCCGGTCGGAGGCGATCGTGCCTGCGCTCGCTCGGGCTCGCGCTACCTGGTCGCTGTTCATCGTCGACGACGTTCACGACCCGGCCGCATCCCGGCGCTGCACGGCCGCGGGCTCGCGGTGCTGCTCGCTGGCGATCGTGTTCGTCGTCGCGGCGGTCGCCGTCGGCAGCCACGGACGACCGGTCCGCGCGACCGCGGCGGCATCGCTGCTGGCTGGCTGATCGTCACGGCGCCGCGGCGCGTGCTGGCCGCGCTGCAGCCGAACGGCATCTGGGAGGCGGGCCCCGTACTTCGTCGGCATCGTCGCCGCGATGCGGCTCGAGCGCCGCGCCGGCGTCGCTGATGCTCGCGGTCGTGCTCGCTCGTCGGTCTCGCGTGATCGCGTCGGCGCGCGGGGCACGGCGAGCGGCGCGCGCTCGGTGCTGGTCGGCGCCGATCCCGTGGTTCCTCGTGATGCGGCTGATGCGCGGGCTGCGCGACCAGCGCGACGCGCTCGAGGCCTCGCAGGCGGCCGAGGCGCGTGCCGCCGCGGCCGCCGAGCGCGGCCGGCTCGCCCGCGAGATGCACGACGTGCTCGCGCACTCGCTCTCGGCGCTCGCGCTGCAGCTCGAGAGCACGCGCCTGCTGGCGCGCGACCGCGGCGTCGACGCCGGACGTGACCGCGCGCGCTCGACCAGGCCCACCACCTCGCCGCCGAGCGGGCTCGAGGAGGCGCGCCGCGCGATCGCCGCCGCGCGCGGCGACGAGCTGCCCGGGCCCGAGCGGCTCGGCGCGCTCGCCGACGGCGTTCGGGGAGCAGAGCGGACTGCCGGTCGGCGGTCGAGGTGCGCGGCGAGCCGCGCGAGCTCGCCCCCGACGCGCGCCTGGCCGATCTACCGCACCGCCCAGGAGGCGCTGACCAACGTGCGCCGGCACGCCACCGCCGAGCGCGTCGAGGTGCGCGCTCGACTACCTGCCGACGAGCACCGTGCTCGTCGTCGAGGACCACGCCGCCGCCGGCGCGCCGCCACCGGTCGGGCTCGGTCGCGCTGGCCGGCGGCGGCTACGGGCTGACCGGGATGCGCGAGCGCGCCGAGCTGCTCGGCGGCGCAGCTGCGTCGCCGAGCCGACCGACGACGGCTTCCGCGTCGAGCTGCGGCTGCCGGCATGAGCGTCGACGCGCCCGAGCGCGCCGCAGACGGTCCGCGGTGCTGCTCGCCGACGACCAGCGACTCGTGCGCGAGAGCCTCGGCGACGCTGCTCGGCCTGCTCGGACGGGATCGAGCTCGTGGCGACCGCCTCCGACGGCGAGGAGGCGGTCGCGCTCGCCGCCGAGCACCGGCCCGAGGTCGTGCTGATGGACCTGCGGATGCCGCGGCTGGACGGGATCGAGGCGACGCAGCGGCTGCGCGAGCTGCCACCCGGAGGTGCGCGTGATCGCGCTCACGACCTACGCCGACGACGAGAGCGTGCTCGGCGCGCTGCGCGCCGGCGCGCGCGGCTACCTGACCAAGGACGCCAGCGCCGAGGACATCCGCGCCGCGATCCTCACCGTCGCCGCCGGCGAGGCCGCGCTCGACCCGGCCGTCCAGCACCACGTCGTCGCGGCGCGTCGCGAGCGGCCGGCGGCGCTGCGCGCGCCGGAGCGTCCGGCGCGCCCGAGCTGCCGGACGACCTGACGCCGCGCGAGGCCGAGGTGCTCGCGCTGATCGCCGAGGGCCTGACCAACGCCGAGATCGCCGAGCGCCTCGTCGTCAGCCCGACGACGGTCAAGTCGCACATCAACCATCTGTTCGCCAAGGCCGGGCTGCGCGACCGCGCGCAGGCCGTCAACTACGCCTACCGCACGGGCGTGGTCTCGCCGGCGCGATAAGGATTCCCGCATCGCGAGGCCCTGACTCCCTAGGCTCGGGTCGTGCGGAGTCCCACCCCCCGTTCGCTGCTGTGGGCGACCGACATCGACGTCCTGCCGCCCGACCGCGCACTGGCGCGGCGCGACGGCTTCCTGGTGATTCGCTCGCCGAGCAACCCGGAGCACTATTGGGGCAACCTGCTCCTGTTCGACGGCCCGCCAGAGCACGGGGACGGGGAGCGCTGGGAGCGGATGTTCGCCGACGAGTTTGGCGATGAGCCCGGCGTGCGCCACCGAACGCTCGCGTGGGATCGTCCCGATGGCCCGGCCGGGAGCGCGCATCACGAGTTCGTCACACGCGGCTACGAGCTCGAGACGACGGTCGGGCTGGTGGCCCGACCGGAGGACCTCCGCCCCCACCCGCGCGCCAACCGGGAGGTCCGGGTCCGGGTGCTCGACCCGGCGCCGCATGTCGACGAGCAGCTCTGGGACCAGGTGGTCGAGCTTCAGGTGGCCGCGGACGAGCGGGTCGGCGCGGCATTCCGCCGCCGGCGCCTGCACGACCTGCGCCGGCTGTTCGAGGCCGGGCGCGGGTCCTGGTACGTGGCGCTCGCCCCGGACCGGGACGAGGTCGTGGGCAGCCTGGGCGTCGTCGTAACCGACGGCCGGGGCCGGTTCCAGGCCGTGGACACCGCGGAGGCGCACCGCCGGCGGGGGATCTGCTCGAGGCTGGTCGTGGAGGCCGCCCAGCGAAGCGCCGAGCTTCATGGCGCGCGCCGGTTCGTGATCGCCGCCGACCCCGCCTACCACGCTCTTGGCCTATACGAGTCGCTCGGGTTCGAGCCGGGCGAGAGGGTGTGTGGCGTGTGCCGGCGCCCGCCCCCTGCGTCGCCCGGGTGCCGGCGGTGCTAGGGCAGCCAGCCCTCGCGGTAGCCCACCGCCACGTCCTCGGCTACGCCCTCGTAGGCCTCGCGCGGGTCGCGCGTCTCCCGCGAGACGCCCGCGCGGTGGCGTTGGGCCAGCTCGGAGGCGGGATAGACCACGTCATCGCTCAGCCGGGTCCCCAGCGCGAGGATGGTGCACGGGCCGTCGCCGGCGCCGACGAAGACGTGCTCGGTCCAGGCGGGGCAGTGCACGAAGTCCCAGGCCCGCAGGCTGCGCTCCTGGCCCTCGATCAGCAGCAGGCACTCGCCCTGGAGGACGAGAAAGTCCTCCTGCTCGTCCTCGCCGTGGTACATGCACGCGGGCTGGCCCGGGTCGAGCACGCCGATGTTGATGCCGATCTGCGGGAACCGGCTCGGTCCCTCGAAGCGGGTGTAGGCGCCGAAGTCGCCGTCGAGCCAGCGCGCCTCACGCGCGTTCAGCGCGAACCAGCCTGGACCTGCCGGGACGAGCCCGCCATCGACTGCCTCGAGCGGCGCCTCGGGAACCACCGGTCTGCGATCAGGCGGCGTTACCGCCGCCGCACACAGGCCCGGGGCGCAGGAGGATCGCCGGCGCCGCCGGTCCGGGGCGCAGGCGGATCGCCGCGCCGGGCTGGCGACAGCGGGTGGCCGCCGAGCCCGGGCCGCTCGGACTGCTCGGGTCGCGTACGAGCTCGACGCTGCCGCGACAGGCGGGGCTGCCAGAGGCGTGACCGGGAACCGCCTCGCGCCACGAAGCGGTGGTGGTCCAACCACAACAGTGACACGAGTACAGGGGCATTCGCTGGAAGAATTCCCGCTCATGCCAGCCGACAAACCGCGTCCGCCTAGGTCGAAAGGGACATCAGCGCTCCGAGCTGGCCGGCCAGCAGCTGGCGCTGGCGCTCGGTCAGCTCGCCGATCGGCTTGCGCTCGCTGATGTGGTTGCGCACGAGGAACCTCCGGCACCGCGTCGCGCCCCATCCGCGCTGACTCATCAGCAGCTCCGCCACCGACCAGCTCAGCGCGGCAAAGGGTGGATCGAGGATCACCTCGGCGGGATCGACCTCGCCTTCGGCGATCCTGCGCTTGAGCTCCGCTCGCGCCATGCGGATCTCGTTTGCGCGCGCCAGCGCACGAAAACGGTGTGCCTCCGGCGTCGCGGCTACGGTCTGCGTCATAAGTCCCTGTTCTCCCATAAGTCCGCGTCCGGGCACGAGCCCTGGGCCACCCCGGAGGGCATTTGCACCGGCCGTCCTCTGTTTGCTCTGAATGCCATCCGGCGGTCCTCTCAGGACTCGGTCCGCCATCCACGCCTGCCTGCGGTGCCGCCGCCGTCTGACGGATCGGAAAGGTACGCCACTCCGCGCTAACACGAAAGCCACAACCGGCTTCATGTTCGCTCAGAGCGCGATTTTCTCTTTCCCGGTCACACAGAGATCGGGCAGGTTCGCAGCAACCTCGCCCGAACCGGCAAAATGCGGCAGTTTTCTGGAGTTAGCTGGTAAAAGCTGGCTAATCCTGAGGAGCGAAGGGCTGGCGGTCAGGCGACCAGGTGCCCCGGGCCGCTGGCCGCTCACGCCATGCGGATCACGTGCGAGCGCGCGCCCAGGGGTTGCGGGACAGCCCTCCGGACGCGAACATACGTTCGTACGATGCTCGGCGTGGCGACAATCCTGCACGCTGACCTCGACGCGTTCTACGCCTCGGTCGAGCAGCGCGACGCGCCGCGCCTCCGCGGCCGGCCGGTGATCGTGGGCGCCGGGGTGGTGCTGGCGGCCAGCTATGAGGCCAAGGCGCGCGGCGTGGCCACCGCGATGGGAGGCGCCCAGGCGCGCAGGCTTTGCCCGGAGGCGATCGTCGTCGCGCCTCGGATGGCCGCCTATGCCGAGGCGAGCCGGGCGGTGTTCAACGTGTTCGAGCAGACCGCGCCGCTGGTTGAAGGGCTGTCGATCGATGAGGCGTTCCTCGACGTCCGCGGTCTGGGGCACATCTCGGGTACACCGCTGGAGATCGCCGAGGGGCTCCGCCGGCGGGTGCGCGAACAGGTGGGGCTGCCGATCACCGTGGGCATCGCGCGGACCAAGTTCCTGGCCAAGGTGGCGAGCGCCGTGGCCAAGCCCGACGGCCTGCTCCTGGTCGAGCCCGAACGCGAGCTCGAATTCCTGCACGGGCTTCCGGTGGAGCGACTGTGGGGGGTGGGGCGCGTGACCTCGGCCAAGCTTCATGCTCGGGGTATCACCCTCGTCTCGCAGGTGGCGTCACTCGAGGAGTCGACGCTCGTGGCGATGCTGGGACGAGCGTCGGGTCGTCATCTGCACGCGCTCGCCCACAACCGAGACCCGCGCCCTGTGCAGGCGCGCCGGCGGCGGCGCTCGATCGGGGCCCAACGAGCGCTGGGCCGGCGCCGGCGGACCCACCAGGAGCTCACCACTGTGCTGATCGCGCTCGTCGACCGGGTGGCGCGGCGGCTGCGCACGGCCAAGCGCATGTGCCGCACGGTGGTGCTGCGGATGCGCTTCGTGGACTACGCCCGGGCGACGCGATCGGCCACGATGGCCGGGCCGACGGCGCAGACCGACCGGATCCTGAGCACAGCCCACGGCCTGCTGCAGGCGTCGCTTCCGCTGATCGAGCGCCGCGGCCTGACGCTGCTCGGGATCGCTCTGACCGGACTGAGCGACGAGGGAGGTGTCCAGCTGGTGCTGCCGTTCGAGCGCTCGCGCACGCTTGACGATGCGGTCGACCTGGTGCGCGAGCGCTTCGGCTCGGGCGCGATCACCCGCGGGGCCCTGGTGGGCCGCGACCCAGGGCCGTAGGTGCCGCTGCTGCCGGACTGAAACTCAAGACCGCCGCAACACTGCAAAAGTTTCCTAAAACCTCTCCGTTTCTGTTCCGGTAAGTAAAACCGGGGCGTGGTTTTCAGGCGCTGTAGTACTCATTTGCGGGGGTTGTCGGATGTTCGGCTCGAGCGGGTCGGCGTCGTAACGGCGCGCGAGTCCACGCTGCGCCCGCTCCTCACCGCGTACGCCGCACTGGTGCGCACCTACTCCAGCATCGCCTCCCCGGCGGGGAGCGCGAGGGCGGGAGCGGCCCAGCGACTCCTCAGCGCGACCGAGGCTCGGGTCGCTGCTCAGGCGACCGCGGTGGGGGCGCCCCTATGCGCGCCCGTGCCGTCTGCCGCCTGAACCGCCCGCCGCGGGGGAGCGCTCAGCTTGGTCGCGCCCGCGAGCAGGAGCGCCACGGGAATCACGAACCCGCCGATCGACAGGATCGAGAACAGCGCGAACGCCGCCAGGAGGCCCACGGCGGTCCACGCGATGCGGCCGGGCCGGGCGCTGGCCCCGGCGCCGGCGCGCTTTCTCCGCAGCGCGAGCGCCACCACGCCGGTGATGACGAGCGGGATGAGGACCGGGATGAGCACCCAGGCGCCCTGCCCGGCCACGAGCGTCGTCGTGATCAACGTGGTTCCGGCGGCGTTGCTCACCGTGGTGGTGTTGTAGACCGGGAGGGCCACGGCGGCGATCACGAGGCCGAGCGACCACACGGCGGCGACGAGCGTCAGCTGCGCGGCCAACCGGTTGCGGCGGCTCCGCGCATCGGGTCGCTCGCCGCGGCGACGCCGCTCGGGTCGGACGGCGCGGTCCTGGAGAGCGCCGCCGGCGCTCCTGCGGGCCGAGAAATCCGGAGCCAGCCGATCCGGGCGAGCGGCGAAGTCGGGATCCATCGCCCCGCAGGCTACGGCTACGTCCCGGGGCGATCAAGCGGGAACCGGTCGGGACATAGTTGTGTCAACAACTATCTGCTACGCTCATGACATGGAGCTCGGGCTGGCCACCTTCGCCGATCTCGCCTCGGGCGTCACGCCCGAGCAGCGGATGCACGATCTGATCGAGGAGGCCGAGCTGGCCGACCAGCTCGGGCTCGACCTGTTCGCGGTCGGCGAGCACCACCGCCCCGACTTCCTGGTGTCCTCGCCGGCGGTGGCGCTGGCCGCGATCGCGGCCCGCACCGAGCGCATCCGGCTTTCGAGCGCGGTCACCGTCCTGAGCTCGGACGACCCGGTGCGGGTGTTCCAGCAGTTCGCCCACGTCGATCTGATCTCCGGCGGCCGGGCCGAGATCATGGCCGGGCGCGGATCGTTCATCGAGTCCTTCCCGCTGTTCGGCTTCGACCTCGACGACTACGACGACCTGTTCGCCGAGAAGCTCGAGCTGCTGCTTGCCCTGCGCGACTCGACTCACGTGACGTGGTCGGGCCGCCATCGCCTGCCCCTGAACGGCGCCGGCGTGTGGCCGCGCCCGGCGCAGGAGCGCCTCCCGGTGTGGGTAGCGGTGGGCGGCACGCCGCAATCGGTGGTCCGCGCCGCCGGTCTGGGCCTGCCGCTGACGCTCGCGATCATCGGCGGACAACCGGAGCGCTTCGTTCCACTGGTGGAGCTCTACCGGCGCGCGGTGGAGGCCGCGGGCCATCCTCAGCCGGATGCCCGGGTGGCGATCAACACCCACGCCTTCGTCGGCCGGACCCGGTCCGAGGCGGACGCCGCGTTCGCCGCCCCGTACCTGGCGATGATGAACCGCATCGGGCGCGAGCGCGGCTGGCCGCCCTCGGGGCGGCCGGAGTACGAGGCGCTGCGCTCTCCCCTCGGCGCGCTCGCGGTTGGATCCCCGGAGGAGGTCGCCGAAAAGCTCCTGTTCGAGCACGAGCTGTTCGGCCACGACCGCTACATCGCCCAGATGAGCGTCGGAGCGGTGGCGCACCGCGACGTGATGCGCTCGATCGAGCTGTTCGGCACCGAGGTGGCGCCTGTCGTGCGCGAAGAGGTGGCACGACGCGAGGCACGGGCCCGGGTGGGCGCGGCCGCAGACTGACCTCGGCGTCGCAGCGCACTAACCTCAGGCGATCCGAGCGATCCCGCAGTTCCAATCTGTGAGGCGCCGGCCCTGGCTGGGCTGGGGCGGCCTCGGGCTGGCCGGGTCGCTGCTCGTGACGCTCGCGGGGCCGGTCCTCGTGCCCGATCGCTGGTGGTTCGCGCCGCATTTGCCCGGGGGAAACCGGCTCTGGCTGTACCTCGGCATGGGCGCACTCGCGCTGGCATGGCTCGGGCTGGGCCGGGCACTGTCAAGTAGCCGCCGGCCCACGCTGCGCGCGCTCGGGCTCCTGGCCGTCGTGTGGTGCCTCCCGCTCGTGCTCGCGCCGGCGCTGTTCAGCCGCGACGCCTACAGCTATCTGGCCCAGGGGACGATCCTCCACCTCGGGCTGAGCCCCTACCACCATGCCCCGGTGGTGCTCGGCCAGCTCGGCCATCAGCACCTGCTCGCCGCCGTCTCGCCGTTCTGGCGCCACACCACTGCGCCCTACGGGCCTCTGTTCCTGGGCCTGGTGAGCCTGCTGCCGGGCGCCAGCCTGATCGTGAGCGTCGTGCTGCTCCGGGTGGTGGAAATACTGGCGGTGGCGCTGCTGGCCTATCTGGCCCCGCGGCTGGCCCGCGCCTTCGGCGCTGACCCGGCGCGGGCCCTGTGGCTGGTCGCGCTCAGTCCGCTGGTCCTGCTCGAGCTGATCGTGCCGGCGCACAACGACGCGCTGATGGCGGCGCTGATGCTCGCGGGAGTGACCCTCGCGCTCGAGCGGCGCCCGCTGGCTGGGATCGTCGTGTGTGCCCTGGCCGCCGCCGTGAAGCTGCCGGCGGCGGCGGCGATCCCGTTCATCGTGGTTGGGTGGGCACGGAGCGAGCACGAGGCGAGCGCCCGGCTCGCCGTGATCGTCCGCGCGGCCGCGGCTGTGGCCGCGGTGGCGCTGCTCGTCAGCGCGCTGCCGGGCGTCGGCTTCGGCTGGCTCACGAGCTCGCTGTTCTCGACGCCCCAGCGAGTGCGGCTGGCGATCACTCCGGCGACGGCGCTCGGCTGGACCGGCGCCGCGCTCCTACGCGACGTGGGCGTGGTTGTTAGCGCGCGCCACCTCGAGGCGGTCCTCGGCGACGTGCTGTTCGCGTTGGTGAGTGTCGCCGCGGCGCTGTCTCTGGTCAGGGCGCGGCTCGAGCGGATCCCGCGCCACCTCGGGTGGCTGCTCGTCGCCGTCGCTTTCGCCGGGCCCGCGGCGTGGCCGTGGTACTTCATCTGGGGCCTCGTGCTGCTCGCGGCCTGCTCCGGCGTGCAGGCCGCGCCCGCGGTGGCGATCCTGGTGGCGCTGTCGCCGTTCCTCGTCAAGGCCAACGGGATCCTCGCGCTGCCGCTCCAGAGCGCGCCGGGGGTGCTCGCGGTGTACGCGGCGGGCGTCGCGTGGGCGCTCGGCGTGCGGCGGCGCCGGAACCGGCGGGCGGTCGTGCCCGGCCCGGAGCAACCCCGCGAGCTGGCGCTCGTCGAGACGTGATGGCCGCCACCGCTCCCCCCGCGCTCGAGCGCATCCCCGACGCCGCGCCGGCACGCGCTCGCCGCCTCGGGCGTGCCCCGGAGGTAGCGGCCGTGGCCGGTCCGGCCGCACTCGCCGCGGGCCTCGCCGCGGCCGGCCTCGGCGCCCGCAGCCTCGGGTTCGACGAGGCCGCCAGCGTGACGATCGCGGCGCAGCACGGCCACGCGCTGGCACGTGCGATCGCGCACGACGGGGGCAACATGTCCGGCTACTACTTAGTGCTGCACGCGGTGATCGCGCTGTTCGGCCACGGCCTGGTCGCGGTCCGGCTGCCCTCGGTGATCTGCACGGCCGCCACGGTGGCGCTCGTGGCCATGCTCGGGCTTCGGCTGTTCGACCGCCGGGTCGCGGCATTCGCCGGGCTCATCAGCGCCGTCAGCCTGCCCCTGATCTTCTGGGGCCAGTCGGCGCGAGGATACGCGCCGATGCTCGCGTTCGTGACCGCGTCGTGGTTGAGCCTCGTGTCGCTGCTCGAGCGCCGGCGCGGGTCGGGGATCGCCTACGCGCTCACCACCGTGCTGGCGGTCTACTCGAGCTTCGTGGCCGTGCTGTCGGTGGCCGCGCAGGCGGCCGCCGTGCTGCCTTCCCGCCGGACTCAACGAACGTTCGTGCTGGGACTTGGAGCCTGCGCGCTCGGGTGCGTCCCGTTGGTCGTGCTCGCGCTCGATCGGGGATCAGGTCAGCTGTTCTGGGTCGCGCGGCCGAGCCTGCATTCGACCTGGCAGATGCTGGAGACGCTCGCTTCCGCGGGCCTGCCGCCGAGCTTCGGGCGGACCGCCGTGGCGGTGCCGCTCGTCGTCCTGACCGCCGCGGCGATCGGGCTATCGCTGCGGCCCCGCCGCCTGGGTAGCAGGCTACCCCTCCCGTCCTGGCGGCCGGGAACCGGGCTCCTGCTCGCCTGGCTCATCGTCCCGCTGGCGCTCGCCTTGGTCGAGTCGCTGGCCGGGCAGTCGATCTTCGTCCCGCGCAACCTGCTGGTGTGCCTGCCCCCGGTTGCGCTACTCCTCGCGCTGGCCTTGAGCAACCGGCGGGTCCCGCGGCCGGTGGCGTGGGCCGCGCTGGCGCTGCTGCTCGCACTTCGGGCGGTGCCGCTCATCCAGAGCTACGGCGTCTCGCCCGAGGACTGGAAGGGGGCGACCTCGTACGTGCTCGCCGGCACCCAGGCACGGGACTGCGTCGCCTTCTATCCCTCGGATGCTCGGATGCCCTTCGCGTACTACCTCGGGAGCCGCGCCGCGCCCCGGCCGGTGCTTCCGGCGGCCCGGTTCGGGCCGCTGCGTCCGTATGTCGAGGACTACGCCACGCTGACCGCGACCGCGACCGCGACCGCGAGCGGGACCGCGACCGGGACCGCGGGCGCAGGCGCGACCGCGGGGTGCGCGCGGCTGTGGCTGGTCTCGAGCCATGAGGGGCAGACCGCCGGCCCCTCCGCCTCGCGGCGCCACTACGCGCAGTTCGTCAGCCTCCGCGGTGCGCTGGAGCGCGCCTACCCGCGCCACCGCACGGCGTCGTTCGGCGACGCGGCGGTGATCCGGGTGGAGCTACTGTCAGGGCCGTAGCGTGTGGTCGTAGTAGGTCAGGTAGCTCATCACGATGAGCAGGATCCCGCTCGTCGGCAGCAGCCATCGGCCGCGCACCGCCCGCGCGAACACCAGGACCACCGGGAACGCGGTGATCAGCAGCCTCGGGTTCGGCGGCACGAACTCGGAGGTCAGGGTGAGCAGCCCGATCGCGGCCGTCCACACGAGCGCCGCCACGGAGACGGTCCGACGGGCGCGGACGAGCAGCACAGCGCCCGCCAGCAGGAACACGGCGCCGGCCAGCCCCGCCACCAGGTTGAGGTTGATCGTGGGGTGGTTGAAGTGCGAGAAGGAGATCTCGCCGGCCAGCGTGCTCGCCTGGTGCACGAGCGCGAACGGGTCGGTTCTCTCACCCCACCCGTAGCGCTGCGCGTAGTAGTTGGCCAGCGGCGTGCCCGTCCACGCCCACAGGAACGCCGCGAAGCCGCCGATCCCGGTCAGCGACAGCGCCGGCGCGGCCAGCGCGCGAAGACGCCCGGTGCGGCGCAGCTCCAGGACCGCGGTCACCGCGCATACGGGGACCAGCGCGAGCGCGTCCGGCTCGACCGCGGTGGCGAGCCCGGCCAGCACGCCGGCCAGGATCCACCGCCGGCGCTCCAGCGCCAGGATGCACCCGGCAACCAACGGCAGCAGTAGCGCCTCCGCGTAGAGCATGGAGAACACGACCGAGCCCGGAAACAGGCAGAACAGGAGCGCGGCCCGACGGCCGGTCGCCTCGCCCCACCAGCCGCTCGCCAGCTCCTGCACGAGGAGCGTCGCCACCAGGCCCCCGATGGCCGAGACGACGAGGCCGGAGACGGTCAGCGCGGTGGCGCTGCCGGACCCGAACGCGTGGGCCAGCAGCCACATCGCCGCGGGGTAGAGCGGGAAGAAGCCGAGCGTGGTCTGTGCGTGCGCGACGTGGGCGGGGTACCCGCTCAGCGCGAGCGCCCGGAACCAGCGGCCGTCCCAGTTCGCCAGCTCGTAGAGCAGGGGCTGGTGGCGGATCGCGTGCTCGACGAGGGCGAGCGCCAGCAGCGCCAGCCGCGTCGCCAGGTACACCAGTGCGACGATGCGGAAGCGGCGCAGAGGCCGGCGCGTCGAAGGCTCGGCCCAGTGGTCGCGGCCGGACGCAGGCGGCGCCGCCGCGTGGCGCTCGGCTACCGCAGAGCTGTGCAGCGTCTCCAGCGGTTCCGAGGCGGTGTCCATGAACGGGGCAGTCTAGGTGCAGGGTGTTCGCCTCCGGCGCGATCGGGTAGCGCTGGAGTGATGAGCTACATCGTTGCCGAGGTACCCCAGCCGAGCACCCCGATCACCCCCGCCGTCCCGGATGCACCGGTTACGCCGGCCGTCCCGGACCCGGGACACCCCGCCTCACCGCAAGAGCCCTCGCCGGTGCCCGCCCCCGACGAGCCGGCCACGCCCGCCGTCCCCGATCCGGGGCCGGAGGTCGAGCCCCAGCCGGACCCGGGGCCCGCGCCCGATGTTCAGCCCGCTCCGTCGCCGCAGCCAGGACCGACGCCGCAGCCGGGGCCTGCGCCCGACGTTCAGCCCGCGACACCGCAGCCGGGGCCGACGATCGAGCCTGCGCCCGAGCCGCAGCCCGGCGAGGCTTAGGCCGACCGCGGGACGATCAGCTCGGCAAGACGGTCAGCCTGCTGCTGGAGCAGCAGGTGCCCGGTCCGCTCGAGCATGACCAGCTCGGCGTTCGGGATCTGTATTGCCAGCTTGCGCTCGGCCTCGATCGGAACGACGTGGTCGTCGCTGCCGGCCACGATCGTCGTCGGCGCCGAGATCGACCCGAGCCGGCGCTCGAGCGCGGGCAGGTCGCGCACCAGCACCTGCTGCTCGGCCGCGTAGGCCCGCCACGCCGGCCGCGCCAGCATCCGCCGCGAGACCGCGCGCAGGTAGCGATCGTCGAGCGCCAGCTGGCCGGCCAGCCAGCGCCGCAGCGGCGATGCGCGCAGGGCGGCGCCGAATCCGCCCAGCGTGGCCACGCTGGCCAGGTAGCCGGCCAGGGGAGTGGCCAGCCAGTAGTCGAGGCGGTACAGCGAGGCGACGTTCGCGGCCGGCGCGACCAGCACCAGCGAGGCCACGCGCTCCGGATGAAAGGCGGCCAGCCAGGCCGCCACCGCGCCACCGAAGCTGTGACCGACCACCCTCGCGCGCGAGACCGCCTGAGCGTCGAGGGTCGCGAGCGCCGCCTCGGCGTTCCCTTCCAGATCGGCCGGGGCGGAGCGGCCGTCCCAGCCCGGCCGGTCGATCGCGATCGTCTGCGCGCGAGCGCCGATCGCGGCTCGCACCCGCTCCCAGTCCTCGGCGGCGCCCGGCTGTCCGTGCAGCAGCAGGATCGGATCCGGGGCCTCCGCCATGAGGGGGCATACTAGGGCGGTGACGCAAGGGCTCCTGTCCGAGGCACTGGCGCCGCTTCGAGAGAATCCGCGCCAAGCCGCCGTCCTGTTCGACATCGACGGCACGCTCTCGCCGATCGTCGAGCACGCCGAGGACGCGGGTGTGCCGGAGGGCACGCGCAAGCTCCTGATCCAGGTCTCGCGCCGCTACGGCGTCGTGGCGTGTGTGAGTGGGCGCCGGGCCTCGGAGGCGCGGGCCATGGTGTCCATCGGCTCGATCTCCTACCTCGGCTCGCATGGCGTCGAGTTGCTGCGCGCCGGCTGGACCGAGCCGGTGCTCGATCCGGCCGTCGAGGACCACGCGCGGCGGGTGTACGAGTTCGCGCGCGAGGCCGACACCGCCGACCTGCGCCGCCGGCGCGTCCGGCTCGAGGACAAGGGAGCGATCGTGGCCTTCCACTGGCGCGGCGTCCCGGACGAGGAGGCCGCGCGCGCGGCCATCGATGCGATCGCCGCCAAGGCCGAGGAGGCCGGGCTGCGCACGCACTGGGGGCGCAAGGTGCTCGAGGTGCGCCCGCCGGTACGGATCGACAAGGGCGCCGGCATTACGTCGTTCCTGGAGGGGACCGATGTGGAGGTGGCCCTGTACGCCGGGGACGACCGCACGGACCTCGATGCCTTTCGCGCGCTCGGCGACTTGGTCGACCGGGGCGAGCTCTCCCGCGCGATTCGGGTCGGCGTCGAGTCGGACGAGGGCCCGGAGGAGATCACGACCGAGGCCGACGTGGTCGTGGAGGGCACAGAGGGCGTGCAGGAGCTGCTGGCGACGCTGGTTTCGGACTGAAGCGTGCGGTTCACCGACTTCCTGCGCACGACCGTCCTGTTGAGCGCCGCGGCGGCCACCGCGCTCGCCGCGGCGGCGATTGCCGGCGCCGCCGGCAACGACGATGACCTGGTCGTCGTGGTGGGCGCGGGGTGGTGGGTGATCGCCGCGCTGGCCGGGATCTGGATCGGGCGCCGCGCCGAGACCTCGTATCAGATCGGCTCGCTGCTGGCCAGCGCGCGCTCGCAGACCTCGCTGCCCGAGCTGCATGCCGGCCGCACGCTGCTCAACCGGCTATGGCCGCTGCTGCTCTCGACCGTGGGCGCCGGCGCGCTCGCGTTCGTGCTCCCGCAGGTGCCCTCCGTGGCCGCGGGGTTCGCGATCCTCTGGGCCCTGGCCTGGCGCCGGCAGTCCAGCGCCGTGCGGGCGATCGAGGAACGCGACGGCGCCCGCTTCTACGTTCAGCGGACCTCGCCGCTCAGGCCGATCCAGCTGGTGCGCACGCCGGGGTTCCGCTCAAACCTGTTCGAGCTGAACGGCGCCTCGGGACGGCCGCACGCGCGGCCGCGGGTGTAGCGGCTTGGCCGCAGGCGAGCTCGACATCGCGGTCATCTCCGTCGACAGCACCCCCGGCTGGACGGCGGCCGCGTCGGAGCTGGGGGCGGCGCTGCGGCGCGCGGGCGCTCGCGCGTCGGTGTTCGGAACCGGCCCCGTGCGGCTCGTGCGCACCTTCGCCCTCACCGACCTGGTGCAGGCGCAGGCAGCTAGGCAGCTCGCCGAGCGCGTGATCGCCGAGCACGATCCGCCGGCGCTCATCTACTGCTCGATCACGGCGGCGCTCCGGTGGCCGCGACCCGGCGCGGTGTGGGTCGACTCGGTGGCGGCCGAGAACCGGCCGGGACGCCATGGCGTGTGGCAGCGGGTGGTGGAGCGCCGGCGGTTGGGAGAGGCGCCGCTGGTCCTGGGCATGAGCCCGCGCGCGCTGGACGCGCTGCCGCAGGCGCGGGCCCACGCGGTGATCCCAGTGCCGGTGGAGGCGTCGGGCAGCCTCGATGGCCCGCGTGATGTGGCCGCCGTCACATACGGGGCCAATCCGTCCAAGCGACGGCTCGACCTGGTGCTCGCGGCCTGGGCGCGGGCCAAGCGGCCGGGGGAGACGCTCGTGGTGGCGGGGCTCGAGCGCTATGCCCCGATTCCCGCCGGGGTGGAGCTCGCCGGCCGGATGGCCGCCGACGAGTACCGCGCCCTCCTGCGCCGTGCGCGGGTGTTCGTGACCGCCCCCCGCCGCGAGGACTACGGGATCGCCGCGCTCGAGGCTCTGGCCGACGGTTGCGTGCTGGTGAGCACGCCGGCGGAGGGTGGCTATCCCGCGCTCGACCTGGCCCGCGGGCTGGACCCCCGGCTGGTCACCGACGAGCTGGCGGGGGCGCTGCGCGTGGCCCTCGATGATCCGGCGCCGGGATACTCCGAGCGCGCGGCCGAGCTGCTCGCGCCGTTCTCCCGCCCGGCGCTCGACCGTACACTCGCTGAGGACGTCATCCCACGCCTGCTGCCATGACCTTCGCCTCCATTCCCAGCCCCTCCGCGAATGGCTTCTACATCGGGCCGTTGTTCGTGCACGCCTATGGGATCGCCTACGTGTTCGCGGTGGCCGCGGCGATCCTGGTCACGCGCATTCGCTGGCGGCAAAAGGGCGGGGACCCGGACCTGTGCTACGAGGTTGCGATGTGGGGCTTCCCGGCCGGCTTGCTGGGCGGGCGGATCTACTTCCTGATCACCACGCCGAGCCAGATTCCCGACCACTGGTGGGGGCCGTTCGCGATCTGGCAGGGCGGGCTGGGGATCTGGGGCGGGATCGCCGGCGGGGTGGCCGGCGGGCTGTACGTGCTGTTCCGGCGCCTGCCGCGCGGCGACGTGCTCCGGTTCATGGACGCGGGCGCCCCCGGTCTCCTGGTGGCGCAGTCGATCGGGCGGATCGGCAACTACTTCAACCAGGAGCTGTTCGGAAAGCCGAGCACGCTTCCCTGGGCGCTCAAGATCTCACCGGCGCACCGCCCGCCCGGGTTCGCGCAGTACGCCACCTTTCAGCCCACCTTCCTGTACGAGATCATCTGGAACCTCGCGCTGGCCGGCTTCCTGGTGTGGCTGGGCCGGCGCCGGCGGATCAAGCCGCCCGGGTTGTTCGCGCTCTACGTCGCCGGCTACTCCGCCTTCCGCCTGCTCGAGGAGAACCTGCGGATCGACTACTCGGTGCACGTGCTGGGGATGCGTCTGAACTTCTGGGTGGCGCTCCTGATCACGCTGGCCGGGCTGGCCTGGTTCGTCCGGATCCAGCGGCGGGGCCAGCACGGCCCGGAGCTCTCCGAGGAGGCGA
The DNA here is from genome assembly GCA_963818675.1 of uncultured Solirubrobacterales bacterium. Taxonomy (GTDB): domain Bacteria; phylum Actinomycetota; class Thermoleophilia; order Solirubrobacterales; family Solirubrobacteraceae; genus Palsa-465. The sequence continues at coordinate 1,030,831 of CAWFTE010000002.1, read as the reverse complement.
AGCGGCCGGAGCTGCGGGCCGCCCGTCCCGCCCGCCCGAAGCCACGGAAGGCGGCCGCCGCGGGGGCGCGCCGGCGGTGATCCGGGGGGCGCGCCGGCGGTGATCCGGGGGGCGCGCCGGCGGTGATCCGGGGGGCTGGGCGCTTAACGTCCCTATATCTCCCGTTTCGCGCCCAGGCTCCGCCTCAGCGGTGCTGCGTTCGCGCCACGGCTCCGCCTCAGCGGTGCCGCGTTCGCGCCCAGGCTCAGAGTCAGCGGTGCCGCGAGAGCAGCGCGGCGACGTCTGACCACGGCCGTGTGTTGACCACCTGGGCCTTACTCAGCCAGGCGCGCCGGGCAGTGGCGATCCCGTAGCGCGCCACCGCGAAACCCCCTATCCGGTGAGCGTCGCAGTTGATGACGATCGCGACTCCGGCCGCGGCGGCGGCGCGCGCATTGACTTCGCTCAGATCGCGGCGATCCGGGCTCGAGTTGATCTCGAGCATCGTCCCGGTCCGCGCCGCCGCCTCGATCACGCGCTCGACGTCGAGCGCGTAGGGAGCGCGGCGCTCGATCTTGCGCCCCGACAGGTGGCCGATGCAGTCGACGAGAGGATGCTCGATCGCCTTGACGATCCGCGCGGTCATCTCCTCGGATGGCATGTGGAAGGCCGAATGTACGGAGGCGATCACCCAGTCGAGCTGCGCGAGCGCGTCATCGTCGTAGTCGAGTGAGCCGTCGGGCAGGATGTTGACCTCGGCGCCGGCCAGGAGCTCGATCCCGTCCACCCGTGCCGCCCGGATCTGCGCGATCTGCGGGCCGACCATCGGCACGTCGTAGGAGTGGTCGGTGATAGCCAAATAGTCATAGCCGGCATCGCGCGCGGCCTCGGCCATCTGCTCGATCGAGGCGGTTCCGTCGGAGGCGGTGGTATGGCAGTGCAGGTCGCCTCGCAGGTCGGCGAGCTCGATCAGCTGCGGGAGCTCGCTGCGCGCTGCAGCCTCGAGCTCGCCGCGGTTCTCGCGCAGCTCGGGCTCGATGTACTCCATGCCGAGCAGCGCGTACACGTCGGCCTCGGTGGCGCAGCGGTGCGTCTCGCCGGTGGCGTCGTCGAGGATCCCGTACTCCGACACGTGAAGCCCCTTGCGCACGGCGGCGTCGCGCAGGGCCATGTTGTGCTGTTTGGAGCCGGTCAGATGCTGGAGCACGTTCCCGAACTGGTCGGGCGCGACGATCCGCAGATCGACGCTCAGGCCGGTGTGGGTGCGGAGCTTGACCGCTCCATCGCCGGGCGTGCCGGCGGACTCCACGAGCTCCAGCTCGGTGGCGGCCCGGGCCAGCGCCGCGGGGTCGGCGGCGGTGGCGATCACGTCCAGATCCTTGACGCTGTCGGTCATCCGGCGCGCCGAGCCCGCCAGCTCGACCCGCTCGGCGGCCGGATGCTCGCGCAGCTTGGCCACCAGGAGCTCACCCGCGGCGAGGGCTCGGTCGAGCACGAAGCGGCGCTTGGACTCGCCGGCGCCCACGGCCTGCAAGCCCGCCAGGATGCTCTCCTCGGCCTTGGGCCCGAACCCCTTGAGCGTCCGGATCCGCTGTTGCTCGGCCGCGGCGCGCAGCGCCTCGAGGGAGTCGATCGCCAGCTCCTCGTAGAGCCGGCGCGCTCGCTTCGGACCGAGCCCCGGCAGATGGGTGACCGCGAGCAGGCCGGGCGGGAACTTGGCCCGGAGCTTCTCGAGCGCCGGGATCGCCCCCTCGTCGGCGAGCGCGATCACCTTCTCCTGGATGATCTGGCCGATGCCTGGAAGCTCGGTGGCGCGGCCCTGGCGCGCCAGCGCCGTCACCGACACCGATGCATCGCGTACCGCCTTGGCTGCGTTTCGGTAGGCGACGATCCGGTGCACGACGGCCCCGTCGAGCTCGTACAGGTCGCCCAGCTCGTCGAGCGCGGCGGCGATCTCGGCGTTCGTGGGGTCGCGGGTGGGCTTCGAGAGCTGCGCCATGCGTCTCCTTCCAAGGCTATTCTGCCTTCACTCACTTCAGCGCTATACTTTTTGAAGCACCCTACGTTCTCAAGGAGCCTTTAATGGCAGGCAACGTCTCAGAGGTAACCGACAACAACTTCCAGGCCGAGGTCATCGAGTCCGAGGTCCCCGTGCTGGTCGACTTCTGGGCTCCTTGGTGTGGTCCGTGCCGGATGGTGTCCCCCGTGGTCGAGGAGATCGCGCAGGACCACGGCGACGCGCTGAAGGTCGTCAAGCTCAACATCGACGAGAACCAGCGCACGGCGATGGCGTTCAACGTGATGTCGATCCCGACACTGATCCTGTTTCGGAACGGCCAGCCGGCCAAGACCGTGGTCGGCGCTTACCCGAAGCGCAAGTTGGTCGCGGAGCTGGAGCCGGCGCTGGCGTAGGGCCGGCGCTCGCGCAGGCCGCGGGTGCGCCCCATCAACGCGCGAGTGCCACCCCCACCCGTAGCTCCCGCCCGTCGATCGTGACCGGCGCGGCTCCGTTCAGCGACTCGTAGCTGACCTCGACGGCCAGCACCTCGCCGGCGATGTAGCGCTCGTGCGCCCGGGCGGCTCCGACCAGGTCCTGGTCGCCGCTCAGGCTGAGCACGATCCGGTCGGTCACCTCCAGGCCAGCCTCCTTGCGGGCGCCCTGGACGGCGTGGACGATCTCCCGCGCCCATCCCTCCACGCGCAGCTCGCCGTCGAGCGCCAGCTCGAGCGCCACCGCGTGCGAACCCTCGCGCTCGACCTCGTAGCCCTCGAGCGGCTTCATCGAGACGAGCAGGTCCTCGGCGCTCAGCTCGTGATCCTGGCCGGCCACCGAGATGGCGATCCCGCGCCCTTGGCGCAGAGCGGCGGGATCGAGCCCGGCGACGGCCGCGGCGGCGAGCGGCATGTGCTTGCCGAAGCGCGGGCCGAGCGTTCGGTAGTTGGGCTTGACCTCGATCTGGCCGAGCTCGTCGGCCTCGGAGACGAACCGCAGCTCGCGCACGTTCAGCTCCTCGCGCACGATCTCCGACAGCCGCTCGATCGCGGTGCGCTCGAACCCGTTCGCCACCACCACGGCGGCGCGCAGGGGCTGGCGGACCTTGAGCTTGGCCTGGGCGCGCGCGGCCAGCCCGAGGCGGACGGTTTCGCGGGCCACGGCCATCGCGTCCTCGAGCTCCTGGTCGCGCTCCCCGGGCACCGGGAAGTCGCACAGGTGCACGCTCGGCTCGGACCCGTCGAGGTTGTCGTAGATCTCGTCGGCCAGGAACGGGCAGAACGGCGCGAGCAGCTTGGCCACGGTGAGCAGGCACTCGCGCAGCGTGGCGAACGCGGCCGGGTCGCCGTCCCAGAACAGGCGGCGGGAGCGGCGCACGTACCAGTTGGAGAGCTCCTCGACGAACGTGGCCAGCGCCCGGCCGGCGCCGGTGGCGTCGAAGTCCTCGAGGCGCTCGCGCACGAGCTCGACCGTGGCCTGCAGGCGCGAGAGCACCCAGCGGTCGAGCTCCGACAGCGTGCCGCCGGTCGTCCGCTCTGGCGCCAGCTCGTTGGCGTTGGCGTACAGGACGTAGAAGCCGTACACGTTCCACAGCGGCAGAAGGAACTGGCGTACGGCCTCGCCGATCGTCTCGAGCGAGAACCGGTAGCCGTCCCACGGGTACTTGGAGGTGAACAGGTACCAGCGGAAGGCGTCGGCGCCGTAGCGGTTGATCACCTCCCACGGGACCACGACGTTGCCCAGGGACTTGGACATCTTCCGGCCCTGCTCATCCAAGATAAGCCCCAGGCAGACGACGTTGCGGTACGACGAGCACTCGAACAGCAGCGTCGAGACCGCGAGCAGCGAGTAGAACCAGCCGCGCGTCTGGTCGAGCGCCTCGCAGATGAAGTCGGCCGGGAAGCGCTCGCGGAAGTGCTCGAGGTTCTCGTGCGGTGCGTGGTGCTGGGCGAACGGCATCGAGCCCGAGTCGAACCACACGTCGATCACCTCGGGGACCCGGCGCATCGTCTCGCCGCACTCGGCGCACGGGAACTGCACCTCGTCCACGAACGGGCGGTGGGGGTCCTCGAGGGCCGAACCCGACAGCGCTTGGAGCTCCGACAGCGAGCCGATCGCGCGCACGTGGCCGTCGGGGCAGCGCCAGATCGGCAGCGGGGTTCCCCAGTAGCGCTCGCGGGACAGGGCCCAGTCGACGTTGCCCTCGAGCCAGTTGCCGAACCGCCCGTACTTGACGTGCTCGGGGTGCCAGTTGACGGTCTCGTTGGAGGCGAGCAGCTTGTCCTTGATCTGGCTGGTGGCGATGAACCACGAGGGCTTGGCGTAGTAGAGCAGCGGCGTCCCGCAGCGCCAGCAGTGGGGATAGGAGTGCTCGTAGGCCTCGGCGCGCAGCAGGCGCCCGCGGCTTCGCAGGTCCTCGATGAGGTCGGGATCGGCGTCCTTGACCCACCGGCCGGCGTACGCGCCAATGCGCTTGTCGTAGGTGCCGTTGGGGCGAACCGGGTTGACCACGTTCAGGCCGTATTGCTCGCCCAGCCGGAAGTCGTCCTCGCCGAAGGCGATCGCGGTGTGGACCAGTCCGGTGCCGTCGTGGGCGGTGACGAAGTCGCCCATCAGCACGGTGTGCCCGCGCGGGCCGTACTCGTCCTTGGTGATGAACGGGAACGGCGGGTCATAGCCGGTGCCTTCGAGCGCCTTGCCGGGGAAGCGCTCGAGTACCTGCGCTCCCTCGCCCAGCACCCGCTCGACCAGCGGCTCGGCCAAGATCGCCACCTCGCCGTCGTGGCGCACCCGGACATAGGTGAGCTCCGGGTCGGCCGCCACCGCCGCGTTGGAGACGAGCGTCCATGGCGTGGTCGTCCAGATCAGCAGGTTGTCGCCGGCCTGGGCCGGGCCGCGGGAGTCGCTCACCGGGAAGCGCACGTAGATCGAGGGATCGAGGACGTCGCGGTACACGTCGGGCTGCCCGAGCTCGTGGCTCGAGAGGGCGGTCTCGTCGCGCGGGCAGTAGGGGACGACCTTCAGCTTCTGGTAGAGCAGGCCTTCGTCGTGGATCGTCTTGAGCGCCCACCAGACGGACTCGATGTAGCTGGGATCGAGCGTGCGGTAGGCATCGTCGAGGTCGATCCAGAACCCGATCCGCTCGGTCAGCCGGTTCCAGTCTTCGACGTGGCTGAGGACCTTCGTGCGGCAGACCTCGTTGAACTCGGCGATCCCGTAGCGCTCGATGTCATCCTTGGCGGTGAAGCCCAGCTCCGCCTCGACCGCGAGCTCGACCGCCAGGCCGTGGCAGTCCCACCCCCCCTTGCGCTCCACGTAGTGGCCGGACATGGTCTTGTAGCGCGGGAAGATGTCCTTGAAGGAGCGCGCGAGGACGTGGTGCGAGCCGGGCGGACCGTTGGCCGTCGGCGGCCCCTCGTAGAACACCCAGCGGGGCCTCCCGCGGCGCCGGCGCAGCGACTCGGCGAATACGTCGCGCTCCCGCCAGCGCGCGAGCACGCGCTCCTCGAGCTCGGGGAACGAGGCGCGGGGATCGACCGGACGGTGCGGCGAGGCCATGGTCGGGGGATTCTAGGAGCCCCCCGGGGCTCCGCCGCTCAGCGCTGAGCTGCTGCTGCCGCTGCGTAGGCGGGCGGCGGGGTGGCCGCCGCCGGCGGCGCCTCGGCTCGGTCGCCCATCCGGGCCAGCAGGAGATCTCGAGCCGCAATCGGCTTCTCGCCGAGCCGCGTGATGGCGCTGGCCCCGGTGTCGGGAAGCGCGCCCCGGTAGTCGAAGAACACAACACCCGAGACGGCGCCACGGATCCCGTAGACCACACGCCCGATCCCGTCGAGCGTCAGCCGGCGGCCGGTCAGCACGACCGCCTCCGGGTTGAGCGCGCGCAGGGCCCGGCCCAGCCGGCTGGGGTGGATCGCCGGCGACAGGCAGAGGCTGCGTATCCCGGCACGCCGGAGCACCAGCTCGAGCGCCTGGGCGTACAGCGCATCGAGTTCGAGGGGCGCCGTGGCGTCCAGGATCAGGACGCCGGTCGACAGGTGGGCCGGGGGCGAGATCCGCTTGAGCGCCGAAAGCCACCCGGTGGCGTGGCGCCAGGCGAAGTCGTACTCCGCCGTGTAGCGCTCGGACTCCGAGTGCCAGGCCACGGCCTCGAGCAGCAAGTCCTCGATCGTGCGCTCGACCGAGCGCAGCGCGAGGCTCTCCTCGAGCAGGAGGTTTGCGGCCTCTTCGTCGAAGGAGGCGAAGGCGCTGGCTAGGCGCGGGGGTGACGACGGGCCCGTACCACGCTGCTGGGCCAGTGCGACCGCGGAGGAGACGTTGTGAGTTTCGGCGAGGGCGCTCCGCAGCGCCTCGATCTCCGCCAGGGCGTACTGCCGGTGTCCGCCGGGAGAGCGATGCGGCCGCGGAAAGCCGTAGCGCCGCTCCCAGCTGCGCAGCGTGTTCGGGCTCACTCCGAGCATTACAGCCGCAGCATTAGTCCGAATTCCTGCCATTCGCGAATCCTATCCAAATAGCGGGCGAATCATGCAGGCTCGCTCTCAGAACCCATCATTTGCGCCAGCCATCGCTGCGAAAAGCTCCGGAAACCTAAGCATGGATTTGCATCGATCCTCTGCAATTCGGTGCCTAAGCGCGCAACCGGCTCTCAGCGACCCGGCTGCTCGAGCACGAGCAGCGCCGCGCGCGCCGGTCCGCAGGCGGCGATGCGGGCGCTCAGCCGCACGCCGAACGTGTTGGCCGGGCGGACCATTACGCGGCTGGTGGCGTGATCGCCGCGGGCAGCCCAGGTCACGGCGGCGGCGAGGTTGCCGCGACCCTGCGCCTCCGCGTCGGCCGGAACGATCAGCTCGGTGAGGTGACGGTTGACCGCCTCGGTCTCCCGCCTGGCGAGCAGGCGCTCGGCCTTGGCCGACACCGCGCATACCGACAGCGACGCGTCGGCGACCAGAAAGGCGCCATTCGGGTCCGGCGCGCAGTCGGAATCGCATTCGAGCATCAGCCCGAGCTCGCAGGCGCCGCAAACCCGGGAGCTCGGGCCGCGCGGATCGACCGCGGGCCGTGCGCCGCAGTGGCTGCAGAACGAAACGCTTTCGGCGGGCGCGCGCTCCTCCGGCGCGGGCACCAGGGCCAGGGCGGGCCGGCCGCTTCGCTGGAGTGACGAGGACATCTAGTCTCGTTCCCCTGCCGGAATGGCTACAGGCTGGCCGCCCTCGGGCCGCGCGCGGCCACTCCCCCCGACCCCCGCGCGGCCGGGCTCATCGGCACCGGCCGTCCCATCTGGTCTGCCTCGATCAGCTCCAGCAGCCGCCGCTGCGCCTCGCCGGGCGCCGAGGGCAGGACGGTGCTGCGCCCGCGCTGCGACCCGCGGCGGTAGACCGTCAGGGGCAGCGTGCCCAGCGCGAGCCGGATCGCATAGGCCCACCGCGCCACCGTGTCGTCGTCGACGTGACCGCCTGCCACCACGACCAGGTTCGGCCGGTGGACGGAGACCGCATCGCCGATCCCGTTGATCCCGCGCGAGGAAAGGCTGAGCACCTTGACGCCGGCGCGTACGCAGAACAGTTCGAGCGCCCGGATGTAGGGGGCGTCCGGGTCGAGCTCGTCGCGCGAGGCGTCACCGAGAACGATCGACACCGGGCGGACCGGGGGCGGTGCGAGCCGGGTGGCGCGCCGCAGCCAGTCGGCGGCCCAATGCGCGGCGAAAGCCCAGGCCGCCGAGTCCGCGCCGTTCTTGCGCGCGATGTCCTCGAGGCTGGGAAGCAGGACTTCCTCGACCGAGCGCTCCACCGAGCGCAGGGCCAGCGCCGCCTCGATCGCCGTATCGGCCCGCTCACGCTCGTAGGAGACGAGCGCGCCGACCAGGGAGTTGGTATCGGCGGCCAGGCCCTCGCGCGCGCGAGAGACGGCGGAGGAGATCGACAGCCCCTCCTGGAGCGCGTCGCGAAGCGCCGCCACCTCGCCGTGGGTGTAGAGGCGGTGGCGGCCCGGCGACCGCTGCGGCTTGGGGAACCCGAATCGCCTCTCCCAGGCACGGAGGGTGTTCGGGCTGACGTTCAGCAGCGTCGCGGCTTCGCTCGTCTTGAGATAGCGCATGCGCAGGAATAACGGTCTAGCCGATGCTATTTCGACGGAACCGTTGTGTTCCTTTAGTGGGCGAGCTAGCATTGCACAAGTTTCGGCAAAAAGCCTGTGCCAATGCTCCAGAAATCTGGAGGTTGGGGCAGGCAATTCGGCGTTCCGCAGATTCCCCGCGTCCAAGGGAGAGCAGCTTATGAGCTGGCGCAGCAACTGATCATCCGTTGAGATCAGTTGGCGGTTAGCGCGCGTTTCGCGCTAAGTTGCGCTTGATGGTCGGCCATCCGGTCCGGCGCGCTTTCGCAGCGGCGCGCGGTGTTGCGGCGTGGCTGGTGGCTCTGTCGGCCTGGCGTCGCTGTTGTGGCCTACGGCCGTCCGCGCTCCTCCAGACCGGGTCAACGGACTGACGGCCATCCTCGCGGTCGCGGCTGTCGTAGCGGGGATGATGGTCGCTGGCGAAGAGGGAGGCGCCGGGGTTTCGGCGGCGTTCATCGTGCTCGTCCTGGCGGGCGTGTTCCTTGGTGCGCGATCCGCCGTGGTCGCGGCCGTGATCTCGGAGTTCGTTGCGGCGCTCCTGCAGCAGAACCGCAGCCCCGGACCGTGGTGCTGGACAACCTCCCAGCCTGCGTCATCCCTGCGATCGCCGCCGCTCTGGTCAGCCGGGCGATTGCCGCCACCCCGACGGACTCGGCGCCTTCTACCTCGCGGTAGGGGTGGCGTCGATCCTCGCCTTCTCGCTCAGCTTCGTGATCTTTGCGTCGCTGCGGCGACTCTTCCTGCCAGCGCTCGAGCAGTTCGGCGTCGCGCACGTTCCTCGCTCACCTGCCGACGACATCGCTCAACGTTCTGCTCGTCCTCGCCGGAGCGGGGATCGAGATCAAGCTCGGCAAGACAGGCATCGCGTTCGCGCTGATCGGCGTCTTCACGTTCTCCTATATGGCTCATCTGCTGGACGCAATGCGCCAGCGCGCCGAGCAGTACGTCTCTCTCTCCTGGGGCGTGCTGGCCGGACTGATGCGCTCGCTCGACATCCGCGACCAGCGCGCCGCCCGCCACGCCGCGGCCGTGGCGCGATTCGCCCGCGATATGGCGGCGGAGCTCGGGATGAGCGAACAGGAGCAGGAGCTGGCGCACACCGCGGGTCTGCTGCACGACATCGGGCACTTCGCGCTCTCCGATCGGGTGGCAGACCGCGGGGTGGTGTTGACCAACCAGGATTGGGAGGCGATCCACCGCCACCCCGAGCTCGGCGCCGACATGCTCAAGGACCTGGGGATGTACGGGCCGGTGGCGGAGATCGTGCTCGCGCACCACGAGCGCCCGAGCGGACTGGGCTACCCGTATGGCCTGGTCGACGAGGAGATCCCCGAGCTGGCGAAGATCATTGCGGTGGCGGAGGTGTACGACACGCTGACCGCCAGCGACACCTACCGGACGTCGATGAGCTCATTCGAGGCGCTCACCGAGCTGCGGCGAGTGGCAGGAGAGCAGCTGGATGAGCGCTACGTGGAGGTACTGGCCGGCCTGCTCAGCGGCGAGGGCGTCGAGTACCGCCACGCCAACGCCGCGGACTTCGACACCGAACTGGCGATGGAGCGGCGGATCAAGGAAGCACGGACCGGCTGAACGAGCCGGCCCGGCCTCAGCTTGCCACGCGCTGCTGGTCCGACGGGCTGGCGCCGCGCTGGAGCTTGACCAGGAACTGGTCGATCTGGTCAGCGCTGAACCGGCGCTGTCCGCCCGGCGTGCGGTAGGACTCGAGATACCCCATGTCCGACCAACGGCGAATTGTGCCGAGCGAAACCCCAAGCGCCTGGGCTGCCTGCGAGGTGGACAGCCCGAGCGGACTCTTGCTGTAAGGATTCATACGACCATTTCACTTCAATTTGGGAGGTTCGGGAAGGTCTTGCAGCATTTGCACAACCTCCGCGGGGCGGAGTGAGGGGAACCGCTCCCATGCGGCTGAGGCTGTACCACCACCACGACGGTGCCCGGGTCGCCTACCGTGAGACCGGCGCCGGGCCGGCGGTGGTGCTCCTGCACTCGCTTGGACTCTCGCATCGCGAGTGGGAGCCGATCGTAGCGTCTCTGTCAGCGCGCTTTCGCGTCGTGCTGCCGGACCTGCCGTTGCACGGAGATTCGGAGGATCGCCCCCGGCACTCCTACTCCGCCGACTGGCTCACCGAGGTGATGGCCGGCTTCTGTCGCGAGGTGGCGGGGCCTCACCCGTTGCTCGCGGGACACGACATCGGGGCCGAGCTGGCGCTCCGAGCGCTCACCACCGGGCGGCTCGAGCCGGCGCGGCTGGTCCTGATGCCCAACCGCCTGCACCGCCGCGAGGAGCATTCGGGCAAGCGCAGGGCGTGGCGGGCGGCCTGCCGCGCCGCCGCGCTCCCGGGCCTCGACCGGCTGCTCGCCTACGGCGCGACGCTGGTCTTCCGGCCCGCGGTCGGCGAGCGGCTGAGCTCGCAGCGCAATCCCGCGACGCGCGACCTGATCCGCCACGCGTTCTCCGACGTCGGCGGCAACGGGAACCGCGCCCGTTCGTGGGCGAAGTTCGCGCGGCGCTGGCCCTCCGGCGCCCAGCGCCAGTTGCTCGACGCCTATCCGCGGATGGAGCTGCCGGTGCTGTTGCTGTGGGCCGAGAACGATCCGTCGTTTCCGCTGACCGGGGCGCACGAGGCGCTCGACCTGCTGCCTGACGCCCAGCTGCGCACCCTGCCCGGCACCGGGTTCCTGATGGCCTACGACGACCCGGTGGCGGTCGCGCGCGAGCTGATCTCGTTCTTCGGGTGAATGCCTCCGACGTTGGTCGCGATTATCGCCACCAACGTCGGAATGATGGGCGGGCTAACCCGGGCTAACCCTCGGGCTAACCCGGTACGGGCGGCTCCGGTGCGCGCCGGGAGGCGCCGATCGACGCGGCCACGACCAGCGCGATCCCGAGGATCGCCCGCCCGGACAGTCCCTGCCCCAGGACGATCAGGCCGGCCAGCGCCGCCACTGCCGGCTCGATGCTCATGAGCACGCCGAACACCGGCGGCGCGATCCGGCGCAGGGCCTCGACCTCGAATGAATACGGAATAGCCGAGGACAGCATGCCGACGACCGCGCCGAGCGCAAGCAGGCGCGGTTGGAAGAGGTGCGTGCCGGCGTCGGCGATCCCGAACGGCAACACCAGGAGCGTCGAGACGCACATGGCGAGCGCCAGGCCGGACCCGGACTCGAACGCCCGCCCCAGGCGCGCGTTGAGCAGGATGTAGCCGGCCCACAGGCATCCGGCCAGGCCGGCCAGTCCGACGCCTCCGAGGTTCAAGCCATGGGTGCCTCCGTGCGTGAGCGCGAGGATTCCGACCGCCGCGAGCGCCGCCCACGCGAAGTCGAGCGGCCTGCGCGAGCCTCCGATCGCCACGGCGAGCGGCCCGATGAACTCGATCGTGACGGCGATCCCGAGCGGGATGCGGTGGATCGCCTCGTACAGGCTCAGGTTCATCCCTCCGAGCACCAGCCCGAACGCGACCACCAGCCCGAGCTGGCGGCGCGAGTGTCCCCGCACGCCCGGCCGCCACACCGCAAGCAGCACGACCGTCGCCGAGAGCAGCCGCAGGAGTGCGGCGCCGCCGGGGCCCAGCCGGTTGAACAGGGTGACCGCGAGCGCGGCACCGCACTGGATCGAGACGATCGCGCCGACCACGAGCGCGCCCGAAGGCGCCCGCGCGAGGGCTCCGGAGCGCCGCTCGACTGTTTGGCTGCTAACCACCGGCCGCCGATCGTAGCCGCGCCGGCAATTCGCTCGGAGTAGCTTTGAAGGCAGACATCGAATCGTGAAAGGACCAGGCATGGGCGTTCAGGAGCAGGAGCAGCTGTGGGGCGGCGAGACGACCAAGGCCGTGAGCAACTTCCCCGTGTCCGGCGAGCGCGTACCGGCCTCGGTGGTCCATTGGCTGGGGCGGATCAAGGCGGCGGCGGCGCGGGTCAACCACGAGCTGGGGCTGCTCGACGGCGAGCTGGCTGAGCGGGTCGCGGGGGCGGCCGATCGGGTGGCCGACGGCGAGTTCGACGAGCAGTTCCCGATCGACGTGTTCCAGACCGGCTCGGGCACCTCCTCGAACATGAACGCGAACGAGGTGATCGCGACCGTGGCCGGCGAAGGCGTGCACCCCAACGACCACGTCAACATGGGGCAGTCCTCCAACGACGTGTTCCCGTCCGCCGTTCACCTGGCCGCGCTCGACCGGGCGACCAATGACCTGCTGCCGGCGCTGGAGCAGCTCGAGGCGTCGTTCGCAGCCAAGGCCGGGGAGTTCAAGGACATCGTCAAGTCCGGCCGCACCCACCTGATGGACGCCGTCCCGGTGACGCTCGGCCAGGAGTTCGCGGGCTACGCCGCCCAGGTCCGGCTGGGCGCGCGACGGATCTCGAACACCCTGCCCCAGGTGGGACAGATTCCGCTCGGAGGCACGGCTACGGGCACCGGGCTCAACACCCACCGCGAGTTCGCGGCGAAGGTCAGGGCGCGGCTGACCGAGGCCACCGACCTGCGCATCCGTCCGCCTGAGGACGCATTCGAGGCGCAGGCCAACCGCGATGCGCTGGTCGAGCTGTCGGGCGCGCTCAAGGTGCTGGCGGTGTCGCTGACCAAGATCGCCAACGACCTGGCGCTCCTCGGGTCGGGCCCGCGGGCCGGCATCGGGGAGATCTTCCTGCCCGAGCTGCAGAAGGGCTCCTCGATCATGCCGGGGAAGGTCAACCCGGTGATGCCCGAGGTCGTGCTCCAGGTGAGCGCCCAGGTGATCGGCAACGACACCGCGATCACGATCGGGGGCTCACAGGGTCAGTTCGAGCTGAACGTCCGGGTGCCGCTGATCGCGCGCAACCTGCTCGAGTCGATCCGCCTGCTCACCAACGCGGCGCGCATCTTCGCCGAGAAGTGCGTCGACGGCATCACCGCCAACGAGGAGGGGTGCGAACGGTCGGCCGAGTCGACGCTCGCCGCCGCGACCGCCTTGAATCCGTACATCGGCTACGACAAGGGCGCGGAGATCGTCCAGGAGGCGGCCAAGTCGGGCCGGATGCTGCGCGAGGTGGCGCTCGAGATGGGCGTCGACGAGGAGACCTACGAGAAGGCCATGGACCTCCGGAAGATGGCCGCGGGGAACCTGTAAGGCGCCCTGGCGGCCTCAGGCCGCCGGCGGCTAGGTGGCGACCGTCTCGGCGCCTAGCTCCTCGGAGATCGCGACGTCGATCGAGTAGTCGATTGGCACCACGATCAGCGATGGGAGGTCGAGCGCCAGCGCGTCGGTCAGCCGGCGCTTGAAGTCGTCGGCGCTCTCGCAGCGCCAGGCCGGCATCCCGAAGGAGTCGGCCAGCTTGACGAAGTCCGGGTTTCCGAACTCCACCCCGAAGTGGCGGCCGAACTTCTTGTCCTGCTTCCAGGTGATCGAGCCGAACTCACCGTTCTCCCAGACCACGACCACGAACGGGGTGCGCAGGCGCACGGCGGTCTCGAGCTCCTGGCAGTTCATCAGGAAGCCGCCGTCGCCGCACACGGCCACCACGTTGCGCTCAGGGTGGACGAGCTTGGCCGCGATCGCCGTGGGGAGGGCGAAGCCCATGCCGGCAAGGCCGTTGGCGATCAGCACGGTCCCGGGCTCGTGGGCCGGGAACATTCGCCCGATCCACAGCTTGTGCAGGCCGACGTCGGAGATCAGCATGTCCTGGCGCCCGAGCGTCTCGCGGATGTCCGAGAGCACCCGGGGCGGGCGCATCGGGAAGTGGTTGTCCTCGCGCGCCTCGCGCAGCGCTCCGAGGACGAGCTCCCGGAGCCGGCGGCCGGCGTCCACCACGGTCGCGGCGCGGTTCGTGCCGGCGGCGAGCCGGGCCAGGACATGCGCGATGTCGCCGACCAGCTCGATCTCCGGGATGAAGTTCTCGTCGATCTCGGCCGGGACGCTGTCGATCATGATGATCTGCTTGTCCCCGTTCGGGTTCCAGTGGCTCGGGGCGTGCTCGACCAGGTCGTAGCCGATCGCGATCACGAGGTCGGCGTGCTCGAACCCGGCCATCTCGTAGTCGCGGGTCTGCAGGCCGACCGTGCCCAGCGCCTTCTGGTCCTCATAATCGATCAGCCCCTTTGCCATGAACGTCTCCGCCACCGGGATCCCGGTGTTCTGCGAGAACGCTCTGAGCGCGCGGCTGGCATGGCCTCGGATGGCCCCCATCCCGGCCAGCGCGATCGGGTTCTCGGCCGCGTCGATCAGCTCCGCGGCGCGCTCCAGCTCGCGGCCGCCCGGCTCCGGCTGGACGTTGGCGTGCCGGGGCAGGGGTGAGGCGTCGAGCGGGCGGGCCATCACGTCCTCGGGCAGCTCCAGATGGGTGCCGCCGGGCTTCTCGGACTCGGCCACCTTGAAGGCCTTGCGCACCACCTCGGGGATGATCTCCGGGCTGGCGACTCTTGCGTTCCACTTAACTACAGGCCGCAAGATGCCGATCAGATCCAGGTACTGGTGCGATTCCTTGTGCATCCGTTCCAGGTCGGACTGACCGGTCAGGGCGACCAGCGGAGCGCGGTCTAGGAACGCGTCGGCCACGGCGGTGACCAGGTTGGTGGCGCCGGGGCCGAGCGTGCCCAGGCAAACACCGGCCCTGCCGGTCAGGCGACCGTAGGCGTCGGCCATATAGGCCCCGCCCTGCTCGTGGCGCACCGGCACGAAGTCAATCGACGAATCGGCCAGCGACTCGTTCAGATCGAGGGTTTCCTCGCCCGGAATACCGAAGACGTATCGAACCCCCTCCGCCTCAAGACATTCGACGAAGACCTCAGACGCCTTGCGCTCAGCCATGACCAGACCCTACCTCACCGCTGCCCGAAGCTCGCTCTCGTGGCCGCGTCGCGCCGGCGCCCTGGGCCTGGCGCTCCTCACCCTGCTGGTCGGAGCCGGCCCCGTGGCTGCCGCGACGGTGTTCTACGTCCGCGGCGGCGGCGACGGACATCGGATCGGCATGAGCCAGTACGGCTCATACGGATATGCCCTGCACGGCAGGGACTACCGCTGGATCCTGGCCCACTACTACAGCGGCACCGCGCTCGGGCTGACCAATCCTAACCAGACGATCCGGGTGCTGCTGGCCGACGGCTCGGCAGCCTTTAGCGGAGCGAGTATCGCGCCAGGTAAGAAGCTCAATCCTCAAGGGATCTATTACGTGCGGGCGCTGAGCAGCGGCGCGCTGGCGATCGTCAACCGGTTCGGCAAGACCGTGGGCACGTACGGGTCGCCGCTGACCGTGAGCGGCAACGGCCCGCTCTACGTGCCCGGGCTCGGGTGGTACCGAGGCGCCCTCCAGTTCCGCCCCTCCGGCGGCGGCGTGGAGACGGTCAACGCGCTCGATCTCGAGGACTATGTTCGCGGCGTGATCAGCGCGGAGATGCCCTCCGGCTGGGCCCCTGCGGCGCTCGAGGTCCAGGCGGTCGCGGCGCGCACATACGCGATCACGACGAGCGTGGACCGGGGCGCGTTCGACGTCTATTCGGACACCCGCTCGCAGATGTATCGCGGCGTGGCCGCTGAGACTCCGAGCACCAACGCCGCCGTCGCGGCCACTCGCGCTCAGATCGTGACCTACCACGGCGCGCCGGCGATCACGTACTTCGCGGCCAGCACGGGCGGCTACACCGAGAGCATCCAGGATGCCTGGCCCGGCGCCTCGCCGGAGCCGTGGCTCAAGGCGGTGCCCGACCCGTATGACGGTGCCGGCGGCAACCCGTATCACCGCTGGACCTACACATATTCCATGCCGTCTGTTCAGGCCAAGCTCGGCGGGCTGGTCAAGGGACAGCTGGTCGGGATCCAGACGATCAGGGACGGAGCCGACCCCGGCATGGTCTCGGCGAACGTCATCGGCACCGGCGGCAGCACGCACGTCAGCGCCGGCACTCTGGTGAGCCTGTTCGGGCTCATGAGCACGAACGTCTCGTTCACGACGATCACAACCCTGCCCGGACCCGCCACGGCCCACGGCACCCGCCAGCCGGCCTCGGCCCAGCCCGACGGGGCGGTGGCCGCACTCGTCCCGCTCGTGCACAACCTGGTGGCGGGGACGATGCCGGCTCTGCACGGCAACGTATTCCCCGCCCGCGCCGACACCAAGATCACGGTCCAGATCAGCACGTCCGGTGGCTGGAAGACCACCGGCACGGCCACGGTCGGCCGAGATGGCTCGTACTCGCTCCAGGTGCCCGCGGCCGGCGCCTACCGAGCCGTGTACAACGGGATCGACGGCCCGGTCATCGTCGTCTCCTGAGCCGGCGCTGAGCGCCTCCCCGGCGCTCGCTCTACCCTCCCGCCGGCGATGCCCGGTCCGCTCCTGTCCGTCGACGGCCCGTACCTGCTCTACCGGTCGTTCTTCGCGCTGCCCGACTCGATCCACGGCGCCGAGGACCGCCCCGTGAACGCGCTGCTCGGCGGCGCGAACCTGCTCCTGCGGATCGCCGCCGACCGCCGGCCGCGGGCGATCGTGGTCTGCTTCGGGGCCGAGTCCGCGGACTACCGCGTGGCGCTGTACCCGCCCTACCACGCCGACCGGCCGGCCGTGCCGGAAGCGCTTGCGTGGCAGTTCGAGCGGGCGCCCGAGTTCTTCGACGCGTTCGGCTGGAGCTCTGAGAGCACGGCGGACCTGGAGGCCGACGACCTGCTGGGCGCGCTGAGCACCGCCGAGGTGGCGGCCGGCGGAACCGCGCTGATCGCCACCGGCGACCGGGACATGTTCCAGTGCGTCGGCGACCGGGTGAAGGTCGTCCTGCTCAAGCCGGGGACGAGCGGGTTCGAGGAGATCGGGCCGGCGGAGGTCAGACGCCGCTACGGGGTGCCGCCCGAGTTGGTGCCGGACTTCATCGCGCTCCGCGGCGATCCTTCGGACGGCCTGCCCGGGGCGCCGGGAATCGGTCCCAAGACCGCGGCCGAGCTGCTCCAGCGCTACGGCTCGCTTGAGGAGGCGATCGCCCACGCCGTGCGCGAGCGTCCGCGGGTCACGGCCGCTCTGACCGAGCACGCCGACGAGCTGCGCGCCTTCCGCGAGATCGCCGCGCTGCGCCCGGTCGAGCTCCAGCCCCCGGCGGATCGCGCCACCGACCTGGACGGCGGTGCCCGGGCAGCCCGGGAGCTCGGTCTGGGGCGGCTCAGCGAGCGGCTCGCCGCGGCGAGCGACGTGAGCGACCTGTAACGGGTTCAGGCGTTGCCGAGCAGGACGCCCGCGGCCACGATCAGAGCGCCGCCCAGGGCGACCTGAACCAGGCTGATCCGCAGCGGCACCGCCATGAAGCGCTTGCGGATCAGCGAGATCGTGGTCAGCTCGATCGCCACGACCACGCCGGCCACGGCCAGCGCCGTATTGACGTCTCGGATCAGGAAGGGCAGCGAGTGGAACACGCCCCCGACGGTGGTCATCAGCCCCGTGACCAGCCCGCGCGCCAGCGCCGTTCCGCGCCCGGTCTGCTCGCCGGTGTCCGACAGCCCCTCCGAGAAGGCCATGCTGATGCCCGCGCCGACCGCCGTGGCGAGGCCCACGAACAGCGCCGCGTGCGATCCCGACAGGAGCGCGGCGGCGAAGATCGGGGCGAGCGTGGACAGCGTGCCGTCGATCAGGCCGACCAGGCCCGGCTGCACGATCCGCAGCACGAACGCGTGCTCATCGATCGACTTCAGGTCGGCGATCAGCTCTGCCATAGTGTTACTATAGCAACAGAGTTAAAATTAGGGTAGCCTTACGGATGGGATGAGTACGAGCGACAGCACACACAGGATTGGCGACGACGTCGCGCCGGGCGGCCTCAGCAAACGCGGCCCCTCCTCCGGCGCCGGGGTCGAAGACCTGGTCGCGCTCCTGCGCGGCCGAGGGCAGCGCGTCACCTCGCAACGGCTGGTGATCCTGCGCGAGCTGCGCCGCCACGGCGGCCACGCCTCCGTGGAGGTGATCCACCGGGCGGTGCGCGACGATCTCCCGGGCACCTCGATCCCAACGGTCTACGCCACGCTCGACCTGCTCGTGGGCCTCGGGCTGGCCCGCAAGCTCGACCTGGGACTGGGCGCCGCGCTCTACGACGCGCGCACGGAGAACCACCAGCACGCGGTGTGCCGGCGCTGCGGGCGGATCGAGGACCTCGACCTGGCGCTCGACCCGCGAGCGCTGCTGCGCAAGGCCGGGGCGTCACAGCGCTTCGAGCCGCGCGCCACCGAGCTGGTCATCTACGGCCTGTGCGCCGAGTGCGCGTCCGCTACGGAGTGAACCGGACGGTGATCACGTCGCCGTCGTTGACCGCGTAGTCGCGGCCTTCGATCCTTAGCGTCCCCCGCTCGCGGGCACCGGCATAGCCGCCGGCGTCCACCAGCTCGTTCCACGCCACCACCTCGGCGCGTACGAAGCCCCGCTGGATGTCCGAGTGGATCAGGCCGGCCGCGGTCCACACGCTGGCACCCCGGCGGATGTGCCACGACTGTGCCGGCTTGTCCTCGCCGGCGGTGAAGAAGGCGAGCAGCTCGAGCAGCGAGAACGCGCCCCGCACGACCGCGTCCAAGCCGGACTCCGAGAGCCCGAGATCGGCGCGCATCGCTGCCGCTTCCGCCTCGTCGAGCTCGGCCAGCTCGGCCTCCAGCCGGGCCGACACCGCGACCGCAGCCGCCCCATGGGCCTCGGCGTAGCCCGCGATCTCGGCCGGGAGCTCATCCGAGCCCTCCTCGACGTTGGCCACGAACAGGACCGGCTTCGAGGTCAGCGGCTGGAGCATTGACACGGCGTCCGGCGCGTCGGCCGGCGGGGGCACGGTGCGGGCCGGACGGCCCTGCCGGAGAGCCTCGATCAGCTCGCGCAGCCACGCCGCCTCGGCCACGGGACGGCGATCGCCGCTCTTCGCCGCGCGGCCGACCCGCTCGAGGCGGCGCTCGGCCTGCTCGAGATCGGCGTAGATGAGCTCGGTCTCGATCGTCTCGATGTCGGCCAGCGGGTCGACGCGGCCCTCGGGGTGGACCACGTTCGGGTCCGCGTGCGCCCGCACCACGTGCACGATCGCGTCGGTCTCGCGAATGTTGGCCAGGAACTGGTTGCCGAGCCCCTCGCCGCGGTGCGCGCCGGCCACCAGCCCGGCGATGTCGTGAAAGGCAATCGTGTCCGGGACCACCTTCGAGGAGCGCACGGTGGCCGCCACCGCGCTGAGGCGCTCGTCCGCCACCGGCACCACCGCCACGTTCGGCTCGATCGTGGTGAACGGATAGTTGGCCGCCTCCGCCGCCACCCCGGTGAGCGCCGAGAACAGCGAGGACTTGCCGGCGTTCGGCATGCCCACGATCCCGACCTTCACGTCGGCCACACTTCGGCTACGGTCGTGCCCAGCAGGGCCCCGACCAGTACGTCACTCGGGTAGTGCACGCCCAGATACGGACGGCTCGCGGCGAAGGCGAGGGCGACCGGATAGAGCGCGCTGGCCGGCGCCACCCGGCTGTAGGCGCGCGCCGCGGCGAACGAGGTCGTGGCGTGCGCGCTCGGGAAGGACAGCCGAGACACGGTCGGCGTTAGCGGCGGCAGGCCGGCGAGCTCGGGCCGGCGCCGGCGCACGGTGAACTTGACCGTCTGGTTGACCGCGTACGCCGCGAGGACGATCCGTACGCCGCGCAGCCATCGCGCGCGGCGGTCTGGCTCTGTGGCCCTCGCCGCGCCGGCCAGCCCGAGCCCCAGCCAGAGGGCCGCGTGCTCGCCGGTGCGCGAAAAGGCGGCGACGAACGCCTCGATCGGCCGGGCGTGGCCGCGGGTGCGGGCGAGCCGGAGCAGGGCGCTGTCGAGGTCGAGCGGCGACACGGGCGGGGAATGTACGGCAGGTTCAGACGTGGGACTTCCGCGGTTCATAACGGCGGCTTCGACGCCGGCCCGATCCTGGCCGCATGAGCACCCTGAGCCTCGAGCCCGACACCCCGGCGCGTGGCGCTCAAGGCGTGGGTGTTCCGGGGGCGCGTGGCCTCAGTCGGCGTCGGCGAGCACCGAGCCGACGCGCTGGCCTAGGTCCGGGTTCCGCCGGTACACGACCGCGCCGTACACGAGCGCGACCACCAGCACCCCGAGGCAGTCCCTCGCGGCCGGAGCTGAAGATGATCCGGGCCTGTGAGTTGGCCGCCGAGATCAGGCTGGAGAGGATCGAGGTGAAGCCGGCGATGTAAGCCAGGAAGGCCAGGAAGCTGGCCACGCCCTGCGCCGCGTCGACCATCGGGACGTTGGCGCTCGTGAGCTTGGCCGCGTTGTTGTCGAAGCCCACCACCGTGGCGTAGGAGAGGAACACGTAGACCACCGCGACCAGCGCAATGCTGCTGAACACGGCCTTGGCCACCCCGGCGCGGGGATCAAGGCTCTCCTCGGCCATGGCGGCCGAGTTCTCCCACCCACGAACAGGAACACGGCCAGCGGGAAGCCCAGCGACAGCCCGGAGAAGCCCCGGTGCAGCCGCCCGGGATCGAACGGGTGGGCGTTGATGCTCCCCGAATGCTGGACGAGCAGCGCCACCGCCACCACGAGCAGCAGCGTGAGCTCGAACCCGAAGAAGGCCGCCGCGACCTTGGTCGAGGGCTTGGCCCCGCCCACGATCAGGACGAGCGCGCCGATCGTGAACAGGGCGGTCAGGATCTGCCAGGGGATCTTCACGTGCAGGTAGTGGTTGATGATCGTTTCGGTCCACCCGCCCGAGATCGCCACCACCGAGGCCACCGCGATGATGTACCCGACGCAAAGCACGACCGCCGTGACGACCGCGGCGTAGCCACCGAATGCGCGCCCTATGAAGGTCACGAACGATCCGGCGGACGGCATCGAGCGCGAGAACTGGGCCAGTGTGTTCCCGAGCAGGGCGATCGCGACCGCCGCCGCGATCACGGTCAGCGGCGCGGCGATCCCGGCCGTGGTGACGATCGTGGCGAAGCCGAAGAAGAAGCTCATCGCCGGCGCGATGTTGGCCAGCGTGGCCGCGGCGATGTCGAAGTTGGAGAGGACGCCGCGGGCGAGGCGGGCGGGAGCGGGCCTGGGAGCGCCTTCGGGCCGGGAGGCGGACGCATCAAGAGTGGACATGAGCGCGTTGTACCCCTTTCTCTACGCTGTTTGGAGATGATCCGCTTCCGTTCTCTGGGGATGGCGGCGGCGTGCGTCGCGGCGGCCGGATGCGGGAGTGCGCAGGGCGTGCCACGAAGGGCGGCGCCGGGGATCGCGTACGCCGAGGGGCACATCGCGTTCGCGAGGTGGGGAGCGTGAGCGCGCCGGCCGATCTCGATCGCGCGCTGTGGTTCGAGCCCGGGTGCTGCGGCGACGGGATGCACTTCCTGCACTACAACCCGCACACGTTCCCGGGGCGGATGGGCGCCTACTGCGCGGCACACGACCGGACCTTCGCGGTATCGCTGTCGGAGATCGAACGCGCCTCGGGGGAGGCGCACTACTGGATCCGCGGGTTCCTGTCCGGCAACGAGCCGCCCCCGCCGCTCGAGCCCGACGAGCTGGAGGTCGACGACCTCGCCGACCCGCGCTTGGACGCGTGGCGTCGCGCCGTGGGGGAGTTCCGGGAGACCGGGGCCTGGCCGTCCGGGGCGCCTACCGGGCCGGGCGAGGCAGTTTGATCGATTTCGATCGCCAGGCGGACAAGATCGATCACAAACTGAAGCGGTAGACATTCGTATCGCGGGGCGCGAAGCCGAGCCGCTGGTAGAGGCGGTTGGCGGCCGCGCGCGAGGGGCGTGAGGTCAGCTCGACCGTGCGCGCGCCGGCATCGCGCGCGAGCTCCAGCGCGTGGCGGCTCAGAGCCTCGCCGGCGCCCCGGCTCCGGGCCGCCTCGTCCACGACCACATCCTCGATCCAGGCGCGGATGCCGGTGGGGAGCCGGAACAGGGCCAGGGTGAGCATGCCGAGGACGGCGCCGTCCTCGCCCCGGGCTGCGAGCAGGCGGGTGGCGGGCGAGGCTGCGATCTCCCGCAGCTCCTCGAGCGAGGGCGCCGGCGCGGACGAGGACAGCTGGCGGACGAGCTCGCCCAGGCGGGCCGCGAGCGCTGGAGTGAGGTCCTCGGGCCTAAGTTCCGAAACCGACGCGGTGCTCCTCGTGGTCGACGAGCACATATACGACGCTTTTCAAAGCCACCGCGACCGTGCCGTCCTCGGCGTTCAGGTCGTGCCAGCCGTCGCCCCCCAGCGCGTTGCGGAGCTTGGCCAGCTCGGCCGGGGCCACGCGCGCGCTGAGGATCTGGCCGCCGTCGAAGCCGATCGAGACCTTCTGAGGCTTTTCGCTAAGTGTGGACATGCTCCGCGGGCTGGACGATCTCGGTCAGGACGCCGCCGGTCGAGGCGGGGTGGACGAAGGCTACCTGTGAGCCGCGGATCCCGGTGCGCGGGCGCTCGTCGATCAGCCGCAGGCCGGCGCTGCGCAGCGCCTCCAGCGTGTCGGCAACCGACGCGACGCGGTAGGCCACGTGGTGAAGGCCTGGGCCGCGCCGGGCCAGGAACTTGCCGACCGCGGTGTCGGCGCTGAGCGGCTGGAGCAGCTCGATATGGCTGTCGCCAACGTCCAACAATGCCGCGTCGACCCCCTGGGACTCGACGGTCTCGCGGTGTACCAGGGGCATGCGCAGGGCCTGCTCGTATAGCGCCAGCGCGTCGTCGATCGATTCGACGGCGACCCCGATGTGGTCGATGGTCGAGAGCACGGGCCGGGAGGATACTGAGCAAACGCCAGCCGGCCGTCAGCCGCCTCACCCCTTGCGAATCATCACCTCGTAGCCCGACTCCTGGAAGATCGGAGTGAAGCGGGGCGACTCCTCGTAGGCCACGAGCGGGCGCATCGGAAGCGGCGGGTTAGGCGGTGAGATCCAGAACGCGAGAACAGAATCGTTGCGGACCAGGCACAGCCGGGGGATGCGCGAGATGACCTGGACGATGTGGCGCTGCTGACGCGCGCTCAGGAGCTCCATCCACGCGGTCGCGTTCAGGTCGGTGGGCGGAGTGATCCCGCTCCACAGGTAGAAGCTGTTCATCCCCGGCAGCGTCACGAAGTTGTCGCAGTGGCTCCGGATCACGTCGACGAGGCTTGCGTAGGCGTTCGTCCACTCCGGCGGCTGATGCACCTCGGTCATTCCCGCGAAGGGCGTGGACGTGAGCTGGCCGTAGCTTGTGGCATTCAAAATCGCCGGCTGCAAGAGCAACTGGTAGCCCAGGGCGGCCACCAGGCCCCATCCGGCCAGCCGTCCCGCGAGCCGCCAGCGCGCGCGGTCGAGCCCGCCGCGGATATGTCGCCACAGCTCGAGCTCGCGCAGGCCGTCGCTGAGAATGAGCCCGCCCGCGGGCACGAAGGCAACGGACGCGAAGGCGACCTGGCTCGAGGCAACCGGATAGACGGCGATCGCTCCGAGCGTCGGGAGCGCCGCCCAGAGAACCCTGGCGAACCTGCTCGGCCCGGCCGCTTCCTCGACCCCGCCGGGTGCGAGCGCGGCCAACCAGGCGAGTGGCAGGCACACGCCGAGGGGGCCGGGGTCCGGTGAGAGCGTGATCGGGACGGTGCCGGAGATCCACAACCACATGAGGAGCGCGGCGATGATCCTCAGCGTCCCGGAGAGCAGCGGACGGCGTGCACCGCCGCGGGTGCTCACCCAGAGCGCGATGAGCAGGCCGAAGATCGCCAGGTCCACGGCGATCGTCGGGACCGTGGCGGGGAGCGTGAATTCGCCCGGTTGGCTGAGCGGCCCGATGAGCACCCCGTGGATCAGATCTCCCACGCTGGTCCCGAGCGCGATGATGATCAGCGCGATCGCGATCAGGCCTCCGAGCAGGGCGATGATGAACGAGCCGACCCCGCTGGCTTCGTCAGCGGCTCCGCGCCCGGGTCCGTCGCGGGTGAGCACCACACCGAGGGCGGCTGCCGGCAATGCGATCAGCAACGCGAGGTTCTGGGCCCACCCCTGATCGAGATCCTTGCTGATCACGACCAGCGGCATGAGCACGCCGAGAGCGACGAACGCGCGCAGCGGCCGGCGGCGCCGGACGAGCGCCGGCACGGAGGCCGAGAGGGCGAGGCAGATGGCCAGCAGCGCTGCGCCTCCGACGTTGATCTTGGTCATGAGCGCTGCTGCCACGAGCAGGCCGATGAGCATCATCTGCACCCGCCGCCGACCCTGGATGAGGACCGGCGTCGCCGCGATGGCGACGATCAGGAGCCCCGCCAGGCCGCCGGGATAGAGCGTCTCGTTCGCGATGGCCTGAGCGCCGGCGAACGCGACTGTGGCGCCGACGAGACCCAGCGCCAGGCTGCGGGTGATGCGTTGAACGGTGAGCCCGGCGAGTAGAGCCGTGGCCAGCCAGACGACGATCACGAGGACCCGCGCGCTGTCGGGCGTCACCTTCCCACCGAAGAACAGCTTGTAGACCGCGCCCCAAAGCTCGAATGGGAACGGCCCGTACTGCGTGAACACGTTGCTGTAGAGCGCGTGCCCGTGAACGAACTGCTGCAGCGAGAGCAGGACGTAGCCCTCGTCGTCGTAGTTCGCGAAGCGCTGGTAGGTCGTGTAGAAGGCGACGAGCAGCGCCAGCACCAGCAGCGCGCTGAACGCGGCCCCACTGAGCATCAACGAGCGCGACCGCTCCGTCCGAGGGTCACTTGCCGGCGCTACCGACGGCGCCGTGATTGGCCCGCTTGGTGAGCTGACTTCGCTCAACGCCGGCGTCAGGCTAGCGGGGGAGCGCGCGTGTCGCAGCGCGCCCGTCGCCCGGCGTGATCGCTATCAGCGGCCGGTGTGGTGCGCGGGGTTCACCGCGGTCGTCGCGGCGATCGAGAGCCGCGGGGGCGCGGCCGCGGGCGTGTCGCCCATGATCCGGTCGATGTCCGAGCGCTCGAGCACCTCATTGGACAGGAGCGTGGCGGCGAGCTCGTCGAGCTGGGGGCGGTGAGTATCGAGGATCGCGGTGGCCGAGCGGAAGGCCTGGTCGGCCAGCTCGCGCACCTCCTCGTCCAGGCGCCGGCGGGTCGACTCGGCCGCGCTGTCGGTAAGCGCGCGCAGCGAGCTCGAGCCGGTGCCCATGGCGTACTCGTGGACCATGGCGTGGGAGATGTCGGCGACGCGCTTGAGATCGTCCGAGGCGCCGGTGGTGATCGAGCCGAACACGAGCTGCTCGGCGGCGCGGCCGCCCAGGAGCATCGTCATGAAGTCGATCAGCTCCTCGCGGGTCTTCAGGTAGCGGTCTTCCTCGGGGAGGTTCAGCGTGTAGCCGAGCGCCTTGCCGCGCGGGATGATCGAGATCCGGTGCACCCGATCGACCGAGGGGAGCAGCTCGCCGCACAGGGCGTGGCCCGCCTCGTGGTAGGCCACTACCCGCTTGTCGTGGTCGGTCAGGGTGCGCCGCGACTGCATCCCGGCGACCACCCGCTCCAGCGCCGAGTCGAAGTCGCGCATGGCCACCCGGTAGGAGTTGCGCCGGCCCGCGAAGATCGCTGCCTCGTTGCAGATGTTGGCCAAATCAGCGCCGGTCAGACCGGAGGTCTGGCGGGCCAGGAGCTTCATGTCGACGTCGTCGTCGAGCGGCTTGTTGCGGGAGTGGACGCCGAGGATCCGCTCGCGGCCGCCGACGTCGGGCGGGGAGACGAAGATCTGGCGGTCGAACCGGCCGGGCCTGAGCAGGGCCGGGTCGAGCTTCTCGAGCAGGTTCGAGGCCGCGACCACGACTACGTCCTTGCGCGCGGTGAACCCGTCCATCTCGACCAGGAGCTGGTTCAGGGTCTGGTCGCGCTCGCCTGAGACGTCGAATCCGCGGTGGCCGCCCACCGCGTCGAGCTCGTCGATGAACACGATCGCGGGCGACTTCTTGCGCGCCGCCTTGAACAGGTGACGGATGCGGGCCGCGCCCACGCCGACGAACATCTCCACGAACGAGGCCGCCGACTGGGAGAAGAAGGTGGCACCGGACTCGTGCGCCACCGCCTTGGCCAGCAGCGTCTTGCCGGTCCCGGGCGGCCCGTGCAGGAGGATGCCCTTGGGCACCTTGGCCCCGAGCTCGCGGAAGCGCTGCGGGTCGCGCAGATAGTCGACGACCTCGCGCAGCTCCTCCTTGGCCTCGTCCGCGCCGGCGATCTCACTCCAGCCGATCGACGGGCTCGAGTCCGGCTTGATCTGCTGCGGCCGCGTGCGCGGCATGAAGCGCATCAGCGAGAAGATCCCGATGACCAGCAGCCCCATGAAGATGATCGGCAGCCATGCCTGGAGCCAGGACACGAAGTCCGGATAGCCGAGGAAGGTGCTCGGCGCGTGGATCACGGGCAGCGCGTGGTGCACAGCGTGATGGATTGTGGTCGCTGCGCCGAACATGGGGCAGTAGCGGTCATCGGCAGGCTTCGGTCTCTACTCAACCCTCGTTAGACGGGGATTCGGCGTGTACTGGCGTCCCACCTTCGCGGATCGGCGCCCTTCTGTGATGACCACGTCGGCCGTGTAGTCGTTGTCGCCGCGAATCAGCGACGAGCCCACCCCGTAGGCGTCGACGGGGACCCGGTTCGCTTCGAACTCCCGGATGCGATGGGCGGTGAAGCCCCCGCTGACCACGATCCGGACCCCCTCGAAGCCGTTTGCGTCGAGGGCCTCGCGGACCTTGTGGACCAGGCGCTGGTTCACGCCGGTGGGCTTGAAGCCGCCCATCTCATCGAGCAGCGCGCGGTCGACCAGGGTCTCGCTTGTGTCCAGGCGCACTCCCCACAGCTTGTCGCCCAGCGCCTCGGCCACCTCGAGCGCGGTGCGGACCGAGTCGTTCTCGAAGTCGACCAGCACGGTGATGCTCATCTCGTCGTGGTAGCGCTCGGCGAATACCCGCGCCGCCTTGACGGTGTCGCCGCCATAGGCCGCGATCAGGGCGTGTGGGACCGTCCCGATCCCGCGCCCGCCCCACCACGAGGCCTGGGCGTCGGTCGAGACTCCGATCGCCCCGGCCACGTGGGCGCTGTAGCCGTCGCCCGTCTGGACCAGCCAGTGGTCGTGGCGCGCGGGGAAGTACAGGATCTCCTTGCCCCCGGCCGCATCCACGACCTCCTTGACGTTGCGCATGACCAGCGAGCGGCGGGCCAGGCAGCCGAGGTACACCGTCTCGAGGTGGGCGAACAGGCTGTAGTCGCCCTCGATCGTCATCACCGGCTCGTACGGGGCGATGGGGTCGCCCTCGTGCAGGGCATGGACGACTAGGTCGTCCCAGCCCTCGATCCAGTTGCCGTTCTCCTCGCGGCCGGAGCAGAGCTTGAGGATCGCGATCGCCTCGTCGATCCCGCCCAGCAGCGAGTCCCTCTTCTGGAAGACCTGCATGGTCACCCGGGGCCGCTGGTCCTCGGCCTCGAGCAGCGCCTTCGTATAGACGAAGTAGGCGTCGGAGTAGTAGCCGTGGCGGATCCGGTCAACCGGGAGGCGGAAGATCGCCGGATCCAGACGCTCGCCGTCTCGCGACGAGCCGGTTTCGCGGGCCGACACCGGCGTTGCCATGCGGGGAGTCTATTTGGCGTTCGCGGTGGTGGTACGCTCGGTGTGAGCGATGCTCGCCATCAGACACACCTGACCTAGGTCCCCCGCGCCGCCCCGCCGCGCTGTTCGCGCCCGCGGCGCCGCCGTCCCGTTCCGTCGTCTCCAAGGTGTGTCGTGAGCTCGTACCTGCGCGTCCTGCGCCATCGCAACTTCAGATACCTGTTCGCCGGTCAGTCGGCCAGCGAGATCGGCGATCAGGCCGTCGTCGTCGCGCTTGCGCTGTTCGTCACCGAGAAGACCGGCTCGGCGAGCGACCTCGGGCTCGTGCTCGGGGCGCGGACGGTCCCCCTCGTGGCGCTGATCCTGCTCGGCGGCGTGTGGGCGGACCGCCTGGACCGGCGGCGAATCATGATCGCGGCCGACTGGGTGCGGGCGATGCTGCACGGCGCGCTCGCCGCGCTGATCTTCGCGGGCGCGGTGCGGGTGTGGGAGATCGCAGCGATCGAGGCGTTGTTCGGCGCGGCGCAGGCGTTCTTCCAACCGGCGTACACCGGCCTGCTCCCGCAGACCGTTCCCGAGGAGCTGATCCAGGATGCCTCGGCGCTCACGCAGTCGATGGCAAATGCGGCGGTGGCGGTCGGGCCGGCGCTCGCGACGGCGCTTGTGCTTGGGGTGGGCGCCGGCGAGGCGTTCGCGTTGGATGCGGCGACGTTCGTGGCTTCGGCGCTGATCGTCGCGAGGGTGCGCGGCCGCCCGCGCGGGGACGCCGTGGTGCCCGAGCCCACTCTGAGCGCGCTCCGGGCGGGATGGCGCGAGGTTCGCTCGCGCGCCTGGGTGTGGGCCACGATTGCGGCCTTCACCGCCGCGGTCTTCTGCGTCTACGCGCCGTGGTATTCGCTGGCGCCGGCGATCGCGCGGTCGGTCTACGGGAGCGCCGGCGTGTTCGGGGTGCTCGAGGCGGTGGGCGGTGTGGGCGCGGTATGCGGCGGCCTGGCCGGGATGGCGTGGCGGCCGGCCCGGCCGCTGCGGGCGGGCCTACTGCTGGTGCTGGTGTGGCCGGTGTACACCGCACTGTTCGCGCTCGGGGCGCCTCTGGCGGCGGTCGTCCTGCTCGGGTTCTGGAGCGGGGTCAGCTGGGCGCTGCTCATGATCTGGTGGGAGACGGCGCTGGCGCGGTGGATTCCTCCCCGTGCCCTGTCGCGGGTGAGCGGCTGGGACTGGATGGGATCGCTGGCGCTCCTTCCCGCGGGCTACCTGCTCGCCGGGCCGCTCGGCGGCGCTTTCGGCCTGCGCCTGGTGCTGGGCGTCGGGAGCGTCCTCGGGCTCGTGATGCTGGGGTGCGCGCTGCTTCCGCGCTCGACGCGCACGCTGCCGGGGTCAGCCGAGCAGCTCGCGCGCGATGTCCGCGTAGAAGCGAGCGGCGAAGCCCAGGTCGCGGACGTCGATTCGCTCGTCTGCGCTGTGGACGAGCGGACCGGTCTCGATGAGCGGCATGTATCGCTGCGGGAAGAAGCCGTAGGCGACGCAGTCGGGGAAGGCCTCGCGGAACCAGCGTGAGTCCGAGAATCCAGGGAGGATCACCGGGACCGTGTCCGCCTCCTCGTCCTGGCCCTTGATCCACGCGTCGATCTTGGTCATGAGGTCGGTCTGCACGGCGGAGGCGTTGCCCATGACCATCTCGGTGAAGGCGATCTCGTAGGCGCCGGCGTCCTCTCCGAGGACCTCTTCGATGCGTTGGCGGGCTGCCTCCTCGCCGTGCCCCGGCGGCACGCGGCAGTCGACCTTGAGGAAGGCACGCGACGGGATCACGTTGATCTTGTCCGAGGCGTGGGCCATGGTCGGGGTGAGCGTGACGCCGAGCATCGGCTCCATGAACACGGCCAGCATCGGGTCGGCCTCATCGAGGCGCTCGAGCGCCGGCTGGGGCTGGTCGGGATCCTGCCCGAGCGTGCGCAGCATCGCCTCCGGCGCCTCGGTGATCAGGAAGCTCGGCTGCGCGCTCGCGATTCGCTGTAGCGCCGGCCCGAGCTTGAGCAACGCGTTCTCGCCCATCCGCGGCAGCGAGGCGTGGCCGGCCGAGCCGCGCGCGGTGATCGTGAAGCGGAAGATCCCCTTCTCCGCGCAGCACACCCCGTAGTGGCGGCGCCCGTCGAACTCGAACACTTCGCCCCCGCCCTCGTTGAGCAGCATGTCGCAGCGGACCGTGTCGGGATGGGTCTCGGTGAGCCAGCGCGCGCCCACGTCACCGCCGGTCTCCTCGTCGGAGACGAACACCAGCTTCAGGCCGCCTCGCTCCGGGCGCCAGCCGTCGTTGGCGAGCGCGACGGCCGCGACCGCTTCCGCGGCCACCTGCGACTTCATGTCGAGTGCTCCGCGACCCCACAGGTAGCCGTCGGCGACATCGCCCGACCACGGGTCGTGCTGCCACTCATCGGGGTCGGCGAGCACCGTATCCACGTGCCCGAGGAAGCACAGCGTCGGGCCGTCGTCGTTCTCGCCGCGCAGGTCGGCGACGAGATTGGGGCGGTTCTCGTCGGCGGCGAGGACTTGGGTCTCGAAGCCGGCGTTGCGGGCGTACTGCTCGAGGTACTCGATCGCGGGGCGCTCGTTCCCGGGCGGATTGACCGTGTTGAAGCGGACCAGCGTCTGCAGGACGTCGGTCGTCTCGCGCTCCAGGTCCATGGCGCGTGAGCCTAGCGGGGTCGTGGCTCGTAGCATCTCGATCGTGTCCGACGATCTGGCGCTCGCCCTCGAGCTGGCCGATGCTTGCGACGCGATCACGCTGGCGCGGTATGGCGCCGCCGACCTGGCCGTCGAGACCAAGGCGGACGCAACCCCGGTGAGCGAGGCGGACACGGCTGCCGAGGAGGCGGTGCGCGCGCGGCTGGCACGGGAGCGGCCTGGGGACGCCGTGGTGGGCGAGGAATATGGCGGCGATGGCTCGCGACCGGGCGGGCGGCGCTGGATCATTGACCCGATCGACGGCACCAAGAACTACGTGCGTGGGATCCCGGTGTGGGCGACGCTGCTGGCGCTGGAGGAGGGCGGGGAGCCTTGCGTCGCGGTGGTGTCGGCGCCGGCGCTGGGGCGGCGGTGGTGGGCGGCACGCGGGGCAGGCGCGTTCGTGCGCGACGTGGTCCCGGGCGTGGACGGCGACGCGCGTGCGCTGCGGGTCTCGACCGTGGACGACCTGGCCGGCGCCCAGCTGTCGTTCGCCGGGCTCGAGGAGTGGCGGGCGATCGGCCGGCTCGAGGCGATGCTGGCACTGGCTTCGCGGTGCGGGCGGACCCGGGGGCTCGGCGATTTCTGGGCCTACATGCTGGTCGCGGAGGGGGCGATCGAGATCGGCCTTGATCCGGTGGTCTCGCTGTGGGACCTGGCCGCGCCGCAGCTGATCGTCGAGGAGGCCGGGGGTCGCTTCACCGACCTCGGGGGCGTGCGCACGCCGGGCGGCGGCGACGCGATCGCCACCAACGGGGTTCTGCACGAGGCCGCGCTGGCGTTCGTGGGCCGCGGCGGGTAGCGGGATGACGTGAGCATCTGGCATGCGCTGGCGATCTTCGGGGCGGGGATCGTCGCCGGCACGATCAACACCGTGGTGGGCAGCGGCACCCTGTTCACGTTTCCCGTGCTGCTCGCGTTCGGGTACGCGCCGGTCGTCGCGAACGTGTCCAACACGGTGGGACTGGTGCCCGGCTCGGCCTCCGGGGCCTGGGGATACCGCCAGGAGCTGGCCGGGCAGCGCCGGCGGGCCGTGCCTCTGATCCTGGCCTCGCTGGCCGGGGGCGTGACCGGCTCGATCCTGCTGCTGACCCTGCCCGCCTCGGCGTTCAAGCGAATCGTCCCGGCGTTCATCGTGATCGCGCTCGTGCTGATCGTGTTCCAGCCCCGGCTGGCGCGGGCCATCCGCATGCGTCGGCCCTCGGGCGGGCTCTCGGACCGGGCCGGGCCGGTGGCGGTTGGGGCCGTGTTCTCCAGCGGCGTATACGGCGGCTATTTCGGCGCCGCCCAGGGGATCCTGCTGCTCGCCATCCTGGGCCTGTCGATCGAGGACGAGCTACAGCGGATCAACGCCTTGAAGGTCGTGCTGGCGGGGCTGGTCAACCTGGTGGCCGGGGTGATCTTCGTGTTCGCAGCGCACGTGGCGTGGGGTGCGGCCGGGCTGATCGCGGTTGGGTCGATCCTGGGGGGCGTGCTGGGCTCGCGGTACGGGAGGCGGCTGCCGCCGGCGGCGTTGCGGGCGGTGATCGTGGTGGTGGGGATCGTGGCGATCGTCCGGCTGGTGTGAGCCGCTCGCGCGGCGCTCCATACTTCGGGCATGGAGCGCCTGTTCGGCGAAGATGACCCTCCGCCCGTGGCGAGCGCGCCACCGTCCGAGCCGGATGCTGGGGCGCCGTTGGCCACGCGGCTGCGGCCGCGGACGCTGGCCGAGTTCGTCGGCCAGGGCGCGCTGCTGGCGCCCGGGTCGGCGCTGCGTCGGGCGATCGAGGAGGGGCGGCCGCACTCGATGATCCTGCACGGCCCACCGGGGAGCGGCAAGACCACGCTGGCCCGGCTGATCGCGGAGGCCTCGGACGCCGTGTTCGAGGAGGAGAGCGCGGTGCAGGCGGGGCGGGCCGAGGTGCGAGGGGTGATCGAGCGGGCGCGCCAGCGGTTGTCGACGACCGGCCGGCGCACGATCTTCTTCCTGGACGAGATCCACCGCTTCAACAAGGCCCAGCAGGACGCGCTCCTGCCAGCCGTGGAGGAGGGGCTGGTGACGCTGATCGGGGCGACCACCGAGAACCCGTACTTCGAGGTCAACTCAGCTCTGATCTCGCGAACGCATGTGTACGAGCTGGCGGCGCTGTCGCCGGCGGAGGTCCGAGTGCTGCTCGACCGGGCGGTGGCGCGAGGTGAGTGCCGCGCCGGGGGTGGCGAGGGCGCCGGGGGTGCCGAGGGCGCCGGGGGTGGCGATGGCGCCGGGGGTGCCGAGGACGCCGGGGGTGGCGAGGGCGCCGGGGGTGCCGAGGGCGCCGGGGTCGAGCCGGAGGCGCTCGAGTTCTTGGCGGAGCGCTCCGGCGGGGACGCGCGGACGGCGCTGAACGCGCTGGAGCTGGCGTGCGAGACGGCGCGTGGGCCGGGAGGGGCGGGCCGGTCGGGGCGGCCGGGAGGGCCGGGAGGGGCGGGGGGCACTGTGACGCTCGCGCACGTCGAGGACGCGCTCCAGCGGCGGGCGCTGCTCTACGACCGCGCCGCGGATCAGCACTACGACACGATCTCGGCCTGGATCAAGGCGACCCGCGGCTCCGATCCGGACGCGTCCCTGTACTACCTAGCGGTCATGCTCGAGGGCGGCGAGGACCCGCGGTTCATCGTCCGGCGGATGATCGTGCTCGCCTCCGAGGACATCGGCAACGCCGATCCGCAGGCGCTGTCGGTGGCCGCCGCGGCGGCGTGGGCGGTCGAGCACGTAGGGATGCCGGAGTGCCAATTCGCGCTCGCCCAGGCGGCGATCTACCTGTCGCTGGCGCCCAAGTCCGACGCGGCCAAGCGAGCCGTGATCGCGGCGCGGGGATGGGTGCGCGAGCGCGGCGCGGCGCCACCGCCGGCGCACCTTCGCTCCTCGACCCGGAGCGACGGCGGGTATGACAACCCGCATCGCCGGGCGGGCCACCTCTCACCTCAGGAGCTGATGCCGGATCCCGCCGTGGGGGCGCGGTTCTACGAGCCGGACGACGCCGAAGCGGCGTTGCGCGAGCGGCTGGCCGAGATCCGCCGGGGCCGGGGCCGGGCGTAGGGGCCCCGGTGTCGGGGCCGCGCTGACCCGGGAATAAGTGCGACTTCGCGACGCCCGGACTGCCCA
This sequence comes from uncultured Solirubrobacterales bacterium, assembly GCA_963818675.1. Lineage (GTDB taxonomy): Bacteria > Actinomycetota > Thermoleophilia > Solirubrobacterales > Solirubrobacteraceae > Palsa-465. Next base: position 997,446 of record CAWFTE010000002.1, on the reverse strand, counting down.
AGCCGCGTTTGTGCCCGCTCAGCGGGAACTTTCTCGGCCTCGGCGAAGTCTGCGCGTCCAGTGCGACGTTATTCCCGGCCGGCGCCACGGGGCCAGGGATCGAAGCTACTACCCTGTAGTAAATGGCCTCACGTGCTGACACCCCGCTCATGCTCGATCGCACGTACCGGCTGCCTGGTGGGCAGCGGGTGCGGGTGCGATTGGCTCGGTCGAGCGATGCGCGGGCGATTTGGGAGCTCGCGGCGCGCCGGGGGCTCGACATCGGCCCGCTCGAGGTGGCGCGCCTGGCCCGGTTCGATCCCCGCCGCCGGCTCCTGCTCGCCGCCACGGCCCTGATCGATGCCCGCGAAACGCTGGTCGGGATCGCCGGCGCCGACCTGGACCGCGCCACGGGGGCAATCGAGCCCGACACGCTGATCGTCGACGAGCGGATCGACGGCCTGGGCGAGCTGCTGTGCGAGGCGCTGGCCTCGCGGGCGCGGGCGGTCGCCGGCCGGCGGGCCGCGTAGCCGGGCGGGCGGGCCGCGTAGCCGGGCGGGCGGGCCGCGTAGCCGGGCGGGCGGGCCGCGTAGCCGGGCGGGCGGGCCGCGTAGCCGGGCGGCGGGCGCGCGCGGGCGGGCGAACCACGGTCCGGTCCGCGGCTCACGTAGGGGCAGTTAGGCTCCGTCGATGGCCGTCACCGACGCCCCCACCCTCGAATCGCTCAATCCCGCCACCGGCGAGCCCGTCGGCTCGGTTCCGATCACCCCGCCCGAGGCAGTCCAGGCGGTGGTCGATGCCGCCGCCAAGGTCCAGCCGTTCTGGGCCGAGCTGACCCTGCGCGACCGAGCGCTCTACCTGGAGCGGGCTGCGCAGGTCGTGATCGACGAGGGAGACGACATCCGCGACCTGATCGTCCGCGAGCAGGGCAAGCCGCGCAACGAGGCGTTCGCGATGGAGGTCCTGCCGACGATCGACGCGCTGCACTGGATCGCGCGCCACGGGCCGGAGATCCTCGCTGACGAGAAGATCCCGATGCCCCAGCTCTTCCTGAAGACCAAGCGCTCGGCGTTCACCTACGAGCCGCTCGGCGTGATCGGGATCGTCTCGCCGTGGAACTACCCCTGGAGCATTCCGTTCGGCGAGGTGGCGCTGGCGCTGATGGCGGGCAACGGAGTCGTGCTCAAGCCGGCGTCGCTGACCGCCCTGACCGGCGAGCGGATCCGCGCCGTGTTCGAGCGCGCCGGCGTACCCGAGGGCCTGGTCCGGGTGGTTCACGGGCCAGGGACCGGGCCGGCGCTCGTCAACTCCACCGTCGCCAAGGTGTTCTTCACCGGCTCGGTCGAGACCGGCCGCGGGGTGGGTGAGGCGTGCGCCAGGCAACTCAAGGGCTCGGTACTCGAGCTCGGCGGCAAGGACCCGATGATCGTCCTCCCGGACGCCAACCTCGATCACGCCGTCGCCGGCGCTCTTTGGGGCGGCTTCGCCAACGCCGGTCAGACCTGCTCGGGCATCGAGCGGGTCTACGTCCAGCGCGAGGTATCCGAGCGGTTCATCGCCGGCGTGGTCGCGGGGGCGCGGCGGCTGCGAGTGGGCGACCCGTTGAGCTGGGACACCGAGATCGGTCCGATGGTCTCTCCCGAGCAATACCGCACCGTCGAGGAGCTGGTAAGCGACGCGGTGGCCGCGGGCGCCACGCTCCGCTGCGGCGGTCCGACGGAGGCGCCGGCGGGGCTCGAGCAGGGGTCGTTCTACGCCCCCACCGTGCTCACCGAGGTGACCCACGACATGCGGATCATGCGCGAGGAGATCTTCGGCCCGGTGCTCCCGATCGTCGTGGTCGACTCCGAGGACGAGGCGGTGGCGCTGGCCAACGACTCCCGGTTCGGCCTGGGGGCTTCGGTGTGGACGAGCGACCGCAGCAAGGGCGAGCGGGTGGCCCGGGAGATCCAGTCCGGGATGGTTTGGATCAACGACCACATGTTCAGCCATGGCGCCTGCCAGTGCTCGTGGGGCGGGGTCAAGGACTCCGGCGTGGGCCGCACCCATTCCAAGTTCGGCCTCTACGAGTGCGTCAACATCAAGCTGCGGGTCTGGGAATCCTCGGCTGTGCGCAACGCCTGGTGGCACCCGTACGACGAGACGCTTGGGCGGGCGCTCCGCCAGAGCGCCACGATCCTGTACGGGCGCCCGTCGATCCGGGCGCGGGCCCTCAAGGAGGGATTCAGCCCGCTGCTCAAGGTCGGAGCGCGGCTGGCTCGCGACGCCGTTCGCAGGTAGCCCCGCAGGGCCCGCGCGGGCGGGGACTCAAGCAGCGCCGCCAACACGCCGATGTTCGGGCGGATGGAGGCAGGCATCATCTGAGACGCTCGCGGCAGCTCGTCGACGAGAGCCCTGGCCGGGACGGCCGCGCCGCTGCATCCCGTCGCCGACCCCGATGCGCCGCCGCCGGTCCAGGCGTGCGAGCTGCCGGAATGTTGGACTCTGCCCGAGTTCGACGATGCTGTGCTGCGAGCGGCCGCCGCCTGCGAGACCCCGATCGCCCTGGTCACGCTCGTCGCCGACGATCGCCACTGGATCGTCTCGAGCGTCGGGCTCGACGTGCGTGAGATGCCCCCTCGGCTCGCCTTCTGCGCCGCTGCGATCAACGGCGGCGAGCTGCTGGTCGTGCCCGACGCGCGAGCAGACGAGCGCTTCGCCGCGAGCCCGCTGGTGACCGGCAAGCTCGGGCTGCGCTTCTATGCCGGCGTTCCGCTGTTCAGCGCCGAGGGCCAGCCGCTCGGCGTCATGTGCGTCCTGGACAACACCCGGCCGCGCGTGCTCTCGACCGAGCAGCTCGACGAGCTGGCCGCGATCGCCCGCGAGGTCGGGATCGCACTCGAGCTGCGTCGGGTCTCGACCGAGCTTCACGCAGCCGAGCAGGCGCTGCTCGGCCAGCAGGCGATGCACGACGCGATCGTGGCCGCCGCACTCGACTGCATCATCACAATCGACTCCGGCGGGAACGTCGTCGAATTCAACCCCGCCGCCGAGCGCACCTTTGGCTACGCGCGCGACGAGGTGGTAGGACGCACGATGAGCGAGCTGATCATCCCGCCGCACCTGCGCGAAGCCCACGAGCGTGGCATCAGCCGGCTCCTCAGCACCGGAGAGCCGCGGATCCTCAACCGGCGGGTCGAGCTCGAGGCGATGCGCCGCGACGGCAGCGTGTTTCCGATCGAGCTGACCGTCACCCAACTCGCCGCCGAGCCGCCGCTGTTCAGCGGTCACATTCGGGACATCAGCGACCAGAAGCGCGCCGAAGCCGACCAGCTCAGGCTCTCCGCGATCATGCACTCCACCCACGACGCGGTGATCGCGCTCGACCGCGACCGGCTGATCCAGCACTGGAACGACGCCGCCGAGCGGCTCTACGGATACAGCTACGCCGAGATCGCCGGACTGAGCATGGAGACGATCGTGCCGCCCGAGTGCCACGGCGAGCTGTGCCTCATGCTCGACCGGGTGCTCGAGGGCGACCGGGTCGAGCGGCTGGAGACGCAATGGCTGACCAAGGACGGCTGCCGGCTCGACGTCGCCGTCACGTTCTCTCCGATCGTCGAGGCCAGCGGTGAGCTGCTCGGCGTATCCGCCATCGCCCGCGACGTCAGCGATCGCAAGCGCCTGGAAGCCAAGCTCCGCCATGACGCCGACCACGACCCGCTCACCGGACTGGTCAACCGCCGGGTGTTCGAGACCAGGCTCGAGACCCTGATCGGCCGCGAGCACGCCGGCAAGCCCGGATCGGTCATCTTCATCGACCTCGATCACTTCAAGCTGGTCAACGACTCGCTCGGCCATCGCGCCGGCGACGAGCTCATCAGTCGTGTCGCGGAGACGCTGCGCTCGAGCGTGCGCGACGGGGACACCGTGGCCAGGCTCGGCGGCGACGAGTTCGCCGTGCTCCTGCCGGGCTGCGAGAGCCCCCACAACGTGCGGATCGCCGACGAGCTGATCACGCGCATCGCCGCCGACATCGGCATCGGGAGTGGCGGGGCGAGCGCCGGAATCGCGGCGGTCTACCCCGGCGCCAGCGCCGAGGACACCATGGCCGCGGCGGACATGGCCCTGTACGACGCCAAGGCGGCCGGACGCCGGCGCACCGTGGTCTACAACGGCCAGGACTCGCAGACCCTTCGAACCGTCGCCGACGTCAGGAACTCGATCGCGGCGGACCGGCTGGTTCTGCACGCTCAGCCGATCATCGAGCTCGCAACCGGCCGCGTCGTCGAGCATGAGCTGCTTGTTCGGATGCTCGACCGGGACGATCAGCTGATCGCCCCGAACCGGTTCATCCCGATCGCCGAGCGCTTCGGCCTGATCGAGCAGATCGATCGCTGGGTTCTAAGCCAGGGCGCCGAGCTTGCGCGCCGGGGCACCAAGGTCGCGGTCAACATCTCGCCTCACACGCTGAACGACCCCGCGACGATCGAGCTTCTCCAGACCGAGCTCCGTGCCGGGCTCCCGGCCGGCAATGTCAGCTTCGAGATCACGGAGACCGCGGCACTGTCAGACATCGAGAATGCTCGCGACTTCGCCGCCCGCCTGACCAACCTGGGCTGCGGATTCGCCCTCGACGACTTCGGAACCGGATACGGCTCGCTCATGCACCTCAAGCGCCTGCCGATCACGGCGCTGAAGATCGACATGGAGTTCGTCCAGAACCTGAGCCACGACACGGCGGACTGCCACATCGTCCAAGGCCTCGTCGGCATCGCCCAGGCGCTGGGGCTCACCACGGTCGCCGAAGGCGTCGAGAATGTCGAGACGCTCGAGCTCCTGCGCGAGCTCGGGATCGATCGAGCCCAGGGCTACTACATCGGGCGCCCCGGGCCGATCGACCGCATCGAGACCTGACCGCCCGGTCCCGGCGCCGGTACGCTTAGGCGCATGCCCGCCCAGGCCTACCGCGGCAAGGAGTGCGTGTGCCAGCTGCGCCGCGGCGTGTGCGACCAGTCGTGCGTGCGCGACATGCTCGACACGCCGTTCTACATCACCTGCCTGCGCCTGAAGGGCCGGCGCGCCGTGGTGATCGGCGGCGGCGAGGTGGGCCTGGAGAAGGTCGGGGGACTCCTGGTTTGCGACGCGGACGTGACGCTCATCGCCCCCAAGGCCGTGCCGGAGCTGCGCGAGCTGGCGGCCGAGCGGTCGATCGCGTGGGAGCAGCGGCCGTACGAGACGGGGGACCTCGAGGGTGCGCTGATCGCGATCGCGGCTACCAGCGACACAGACGTCAACATCCGGGTGTTCGAGGATGCCGAGGCGCGCTCGATGCTGGTCAACGTGGTCGATGTCCCGCCGCTTTGCAATTTCATCCTGCCGGCGATCGTGCGGACCGGCCCGCTGGCGATCGCGATCTCCACGGCGGGAGCGTCGCCGGCGCTGGCCAAGCGGATGAAGCGGGAGGTGTCCGAGCTGTTCGGCGAGGAGTACGCGCAGCTCGCGGTGCTGCTCAACGACGCCCGCGGCTGGGCCAAGGCCACGCTGCCGACCTACCAGGATCGCAAGGTGTTCTTCGAGTCGATCGTCAACGGCGAGCCCGACCCGATCGAGCTGCTTCGCGCCGGCGACGTCGAGTCCGTACGCGCCCTGGTCGACTCCGCCCAACGCGCCTACGCGCCGGTCTGAGCCGGTGGGTGAGCTGACGCACCTCGACCCGTCGGGGCGCGCGCGGATGGTCGACGTGGGCGAGAAGCCGGCCACCGAGCGCCGCGCGGTGGCGCAGGCGATCGTCCGGGTCAGCCCGGCGACGGCCGCCGTGGTCGCGCAGGGCGACGCCCCCAAGGGCGATGTCCTCGGCGTAGCGCGGATCGCCGGCATCCAGGCGGCAAAGCGGACGTCCGAGCTGATCCCCCTGTGCCACCCGCTGCCCTTGACGTTCGTCGGCGTCGAGGGCGAGATCGACGCGGACGCCGGCGAGATCACGCTGACCGCCGAGGCGCGAACGACCGGTTCAACCGGCGTCGAGATGGAGGCCCTGACCGCCGCCTCGGTGGCGGCGCTGACCGTCTACGACATGGTCAAGGGGATCGAGCGGGGCGCCGAAATCGCCGAGGTGGCGCTCCTCGAGAAGTCCGGTGGCCGCTCCGGCCACTGGCGCCGCGGCGCCTGACGCCGGGGGCGCCGAGCCGGTCGAGTAACCTCGCGCGGCCAAGATGAGGACCGCGATCATCACCGTCTCCACCTCGGTGGCCGCCGGCCGGGCCGAGGACCGCTCGGGGGCCGAGCTGGCGGAGCTGGCGAGCGCGGCCGGGGCCGAAGTGGTGGCGCGACACGTGGTCCGCGACCATCGGGAGGAGATCGAGCGCACCCTGTTGACCGCGCTCGACCACGACGTGTCGCTGATCTTCACCACCGGCGGCACGGGGCTAACGCCCGACGACGTGACCCCCGAGGCCACCCGAGCGGTGATTGACCGCGACGCTCCCGGATTCGCCGAGGCGATGCGGGCCGAGTCGCTCAGGCACACCCCGATGGGGATCCTCACCCGAGGCGTATCCGGGATCGCGCGGCGCACGCTGATCGTCAACTTCCCCGGCAACCCAAAGGCGATCCGGGAGCTCTTTCCGGTGATCGCTCCGACGCTCGAGCACGTCGTCACGACGTTGCAGCACAAGGGTGGACCGACCCCCGGCCATTGAGCTGCGCGGGCTTGTACGCCACTTCGGCGAGCGCACGGCGTTGCAGGAGGTCTCGGCGACGGTGCCCACGGGAGCCACGCTGGCCGTGCTCGGCTCCAACGGCGCCGGCAAGTCGACGCTGCTGCGCATCCTGGCCACGCTCCTGCGCCCCCACGCCGGAGAGGTCTCGGTGCTCGGCGAGCCGCTGCCCCGCAATGGGTATGCGATCCGGGGGCGGATCGGCCTGCTGGCCCACGACCCGCTGCTCTACCGCGACCTGAACGCGCGCGAGAACCTGCGCTACCACGCCCGCCTGCACCGCGTGGGAGCGGACCGCGTGGAGGACGTGCTGCGGGCGGTAGGGATGCTCGATCGCGCCGATGAGCCGGTGCGCACCCTCTCGCGCGGGATGGTTCAGCGGGTGGCCGTGGGCCGGGCGGTGCTGCACCGGCCCGCGCTGTTGCTGCTCGACGAGCCGCGGGCCAACCTCGACCCGGGGGCCGGCGAGCTGGTCGAGCCGCTGATTGGACGGGGGTGCGGGGCGACGCGGGTACTGACCAGCCACGATCCGCGTGTCGCCCTGGCCGAGTCCGACCTGGTGCTGGCTCTGAAGGGCGGGCGGCCGGTGTTCGTGGGCCCGCCGGCCAGGTTCGACGAGCGCCGTCTCACGGAGCTCTACGCATGAGAACGGCGCTGACCGTGCTGCGCAAGGACCTCCTGCTCGAGCTGCGCACGCTCGAGACCGTCCCGGCGATGATCCTGTTCTCGGTGGTCACGTTCGTGATCTTCCACTTCGGGCTGAACCGGGCCACGCTCGACGGTCAGCTTGCCGCCGGAGTGCTCACGGTCACGCTGCTGTTCGCCGCGATGCTGGGAGTGAACCGCCTGTTCGTCGCCGAGCGCGAGCAGGGCGGATTCGATGCGTTCCTGCTCGCTCCGGTGGACCGCACGGCGCTGCTGGTGGCCAAGGCGGCGGCGCTGTTCGCGTTCCTGGTCGTGCTCGAGGTGGTGGCGGTGCCAGCGTTCGGGCTGCTGCTGCTCGGGCCCTCGCTCGGTCCTGCGCTCCCGGGCCTCGTCGCGGTCCTGGCGCTGGGCGACCTCGGCCTCGCCGTGATCGGCACGCTCGTCTCCGCGATCGCCATCCACACCCGCGCGCGAGACCTGATCGGCCCGATCATCGGCCTCCCGTTGCTCGTGCCGGCCCTGATCGCGGTGGCGCGGGCGGCGGGCCCGCTGCTCGCCGTCGGGGGCGGTGGTGCCCCGCCGGGCAAGTGGATTGCGATCCTGGCTCTTTATGATGTGGTGTTCGCCCTCCTCGCGTACGCGGTGTTCGACTTCCTCCTGGAGGATTGATGACTTACGGGCGCGGCCTACGGGGCCTGTCTCTCGCCACAGTTGCCATGATCAGCGCCGGGTTCGGGCTGGTGTTCTTCTATGCCCCGCTCGACGCCGACCAGGGCTTCGTGCAGAAGATCTTCTATCTCCACGTGCCGCTGGCCATCGTCTCGCTGTGTGGCTTTGTATTCGGTGGCCTGCTGGCCGTCGGTCACCTGCGCACGCGCGACCGGCGCTGGGACATCCGCTCCTACGTGGCCATCCACATGGCGCTGATCTTCGGCATCGCCGGCCTGATCACCGGCTCGATCTGGGCCAAGGCCTCGTGGGGCCACTGGTGGGTATGGAACGAGCCGACCCTGGTCTCGTTCCTGATCGTGCTGCTCCTGTTCGCCACCTACCAGCCGCTTCGCTTCTCGATCGAGGACCCCGAGCGCCAGGCGCGCTACGCCAGCGTGTTCGCGATCGTCGCCGGGGCGTTCGTCCCGCTCAACTTCATCGTGGTCCGCCTCGCTCAGGCCTATGTGCATCCTCGCGTGCTGACGCTGGGCGGCGGGAACCTCCCGGGGCCGATGCGGCTCACCTTCCTGGTCTCGTTCCTGGGCATCGCGCTGCTCTACGTGACCCTCTGGAAGTACGAGATGGCGGCCAAGAACGCCCGGATGCAGCTCCGCGCCGCCCGGCGCGCGCTGCGGCCCGAGGGCTCGGTCGCATCGCTGCGCAGGAGTGCGGCCCCGTCGTGATCCTCGCCGCCCCCGCCCTCCCGTTGCACACCGCGGGCCCGTACGTGGCCGCGGCGTATGTGGTGTTCGTGGCCGTCGTGCTGATCTACGTGGCGATCATGGCCGTGAGGCTGACCCGGACCGAGCGCGAGCTGGCCAGGCTGCGGCACGAGGTCGATGCCGAGCGTGCCGCGGAGCGCGAACGCGAACGCGAACGCGAACGCGAGCGCGAGGAGACCGTCGCTTGACCGAGCTGCTCGGCATCGGCGTCTCGCACAAGACCGCGCCGGTGGAGGTTCGCGAGCGGCTGGCCCTCCCGGAGAACCGGCTCGGCGACTTCCTGCGGGATCTCCGCGGGGCCACCGGGGTGCAAGAGGCGGTGGCGATCTCGACCTGCAACCGGACCGAGCTCTACCTCGTGGTGGGCGACCCGGTGGAGGCCGAGAGCGCCGTGCTCGGCATGCTGGCCAGCCAGGCCGGGACCCGCCTGACCGAGCTCGCCTCGGCGATCTACTCGCACCGAAACTGCGACGCTGCACGTCATCTCTACCGCGTGACCTCCGGGCTCGAGTCGATGATCGTGGGCGAGGCGGAGATCCAGGGGCAGGTCAAGCGGGCCTACGACGCGGCGCTTCACCGCGAGACCGTCGGTCCGCTGACCAACCACCTGTTCAAGGCCGCGCTGGCCACGGGCAAGCGGGTGCGAACCGAGACCGCGGTGGGTGAGCGGCAGGTGACCCTCCCCTCGGTCGCGGTATCGCTGGCCCGCGAGCTGCTCGGGCCGCTCGACGGCCACGAGGTAGTGATCCTCGGCACGGGCGAGACGGCCGAGCTGACCGCGCGCGCCCTCGCCGACAGCGGCGGACGGATCGTGTTCGTCGGCAACCGCCGGCGCGACCGCGCCATCGGCCTGGCCCGCCGCTACCGGGGGTCGAGCATCAACTTCGACCGCCTGCCCGACCGCCTGCTCGACGCCGACATCGTGGTCGCTGCCACCGCCTCTCCCCACATCCTGCTGGAGAGCGGCGAGATCGCCGAGGTGATGCGCCAGCGCGACGGGCGGGCGATGTTGCTGATCGACCTCGCCGTGCCGCGCGACATCGACGCTGCATGCGCCGGGATCGACGGGATCTCGCTCTACGACGTCGACGACCTCCAGGCGGTGATCGCGCGGAACCTGGGGGTTCGCCGCGCCGAGGCGCGCAAGGCCGAGGGCATCATCGAGGAGGAGATCCAGCACTTCGCGGCCTGGATGGGAGCGCTCGAGGTGCTGCCCACGCTGAGCGCGCTGCGCAGCCACGCCAACGAGATTGCCGCGCAGGTGGTGGGCGAGAACGCGGGCAAGTGGGACTCGGCCTCGCCTCAGGACGTGGAGCGGGTGCAGGCGATCGCCCGCACGATCGTCAACCGTCTGCTGCACGAGCCGACCGCACGGATGAAGGAGCTGCACGACGACCGGGTGCATGCGCGGATGGCCCTGGTCCGCGACCTGTTCGGGCTCGAGGTGGACGAGCAGTCCTACGCCGGGATAGCCGAGGAGGAGTCGCTGGCCGAGGTCCACGCGCTCCCGCCGAGCGGCTCCACGCGCGGCGCCCGCCGCCGCTGATGCGGGTCGGGACACGCGGCAGCGCGCTGGCGCTGGCGCAGGCGGCGTGGGTGGCCGAGCGGCTGGGCCCCGAGGCCGAGCTGGTCACGATCACCACTTCGGGCGATCGGGGCGCCGTCGAGCAGGACAAGTCCCGGTGGGTATCGGAGCTCGAGCGCGCACTGCTGAACGGGGAGATCGACCTGGCGGTGCACTCGGCCAAGGACGTCCCGGCCGAGCTGCCCGAGGGTCTCGAGCTGGTCGGGGTTCCCGAACGGGCCGACCCCCGCGACGTGCTGTGCGGCGCGCCGTCGCTTGGCGCGCTCCGCCGCGGGGCCCGAGTGGGAACGAGCAGCCTGCGCCGCGCCGCCCAGTTGCGCGCGGCGCGCGAGGACCTCGAGGTGGTGGAGCTGCGCGGCAACGTCGATACCCGGCTGCGCAAGCTGGCGGCCGGGGAGGTGGACGCGCTGGTCTTGGCCCGAGCGGGCCTCGAGCGGCTGGGGCGGCTCGAGGACGCCGGCGGCGAGCTCGACGAGCTCGTGCCTGCGGCGGGGCAGGGGGCGCTGGCGCTCGAGGCGCGGGCCGGGACGCCGCTGGCGCCGGAGCTCCAGGATCCCGTCGCCACCGTCTGCCTGGGGGCCGAGCGCTCGCTCGTACGCGCGCTCGGGGCGGACTGCAACACGCCGCTGGGGGCGCTGGCGCGCGTGGCGCGCGTGGCGCGCGAGGGGGACGAGGTGGAGCTGGTGGGCTGGGTGGGAAGGCCCGACGGCTCGGCCTGGATCCGCGACCATCTGGTCGGCGCCGCCGACGGGCTCGGCGCGCGCATGGCGTCGCGGTTGCTCGCGGCCGGCGCGCGGGAGCTGCTGCCGTGACCGTGTACCTGGTCGGCGCGGGTCCGGGCGACCCCGGGCTGATGAGCGTCCGGGCGCTCGAGCTGATCGCCCAGGCCGAGGTGATCGTGTACGACCGGCTGATCCCGGCCGGCGCGCTCGACGGGGCGCGGCCGGAGGCAGAGCTGGTCTACGCCGGCAAGGAGGGCGGGGGGCGCTCGATGGCCCAGGCGGAGATCGAGCGGTTGCTGCTGGAGCACGCCGGGCGCGGTCAAATGGTCGTCCGGCTCAAGGGTGGGGACCCGTTCGTGTTCGGGCGCGGGGGCGAGGAAGCCGAAGCGCTGCGGCGAGCCGGAATCCCGTTCGAGGTCGTACCCGGTGTGACCGCGGGGGTGGCGGCGCCGGCCTACGCGGGCATACCGGTGACCCATCGGGACGCGGCCAGCGCCGTGGCCTTCGTCACCGGGCACGAGGACCCCCTGAAGCCCGAGTCCGCGCTGGACTGGGCCGCGCTGGCGCTGTTTCCCGGCACGCTCGTGGTCTACATGGGCGTGGCCCGTCTGGCCGCGATCGCCGAGCGCCTGGTCGCCGGTGGCCGCGATCCCGATGAGCCGGTGGCGGTGGTCGAGCGTGGGACGCTGTCCGGCCAGCGCGTGGTGACGGGCACGGTGGCCACGATCGCTCAGGTGGCGGCTGCCGAGGCCGTGAAGGCACCGGCGGTGGCGGTGTTCGGCGCGGTGGCGGCTCTGCGCGAGCGGCTGGCGTGGTTGGAGGAACGGCCGCTCAGCGGGGTGAGCGTCGCGGTGACCCGTGCGCGCGCCCAGGCCAGCGGGCTGGCGGCGACACTGCTCGGCCTGGGCGCGGAGGTCGTCGAGGCGCCGGCCATCCGGATCGTGCCGCTTGACGGGCCGGCGCCCGGTGTGGGCCGCTACGACCTGGTGTGCCTGACGAGCCCCAACGGCGTGCGCCTGCTGTTCGAGCGGCTGGCCGCGGGCGGGCGCGACGCGCGGGCGCTGGCCGGCGCGCGCGTGGCCGCGATCGGCCCGGGCACGGCGGCCGCGCTGCGGGCGCAGGGCGTGATCGCCGACGTGGTGCCCGAGCGATTCGTGGCCGAGGCGCTAGTCGAGGCGCTGGCGGAGGTGCCGGTGCGGCGCGCGCTGGTGGCGCGGGCCGCCGAGGCCCGGGACGTGCTGCCCGAGGCGCTGCGCGCGCGGGGCGCCGAGGTCGATGTGCTGGCGCTGTACGAGACGGTGGCCGAGCCGCTGTCCGAGGCGCAGCTCGAGGCGGTGACGCGCGCAGACTACGTGACGTTCACCTCGTCCTCGACGGTCCGGTTCTTCCTGGAGGCGGTGGGCGGACGGCCGCGGGGGTCGCCACGGATCGTGAGCATCGGCCCGGTCACGAGCGCGACCCTACGCGAGCACGGCTTGGAGCCCGACGTCGAGGCGACCCGGCACGACATCGAGGGGCTCGTCGAGGCGCTAATTCGAGACGCAGAGGCTTGCGCGTCTCGATAGCATCCGCGCGACCGAGCGAAGGAGGAGAGCTGTGAGAAGCATTCGGTTCGCAACGTCCCTGGCCATGACGGTCGCCGTCGCGTGCGCTCTCGCCGGCGCCGCGCCGGCGGCTTCGGCCAAGACCGTGTGGCTCTGCTTCCCGGGTCACAGGCCGGACCCGTGCGCGCCGGGCCTGTCGACCACCGTCTACACGCCGAGGCTCAAGAAGATCGGCGTCGAGCAGCCGCAGCGGGTGAACAACCCGGCGGTCGACTGCTTTTACGTGTATCCGACTGAGAGCCCCCAGCGCACGGGCAACTCCAACCTGGTCATCGAGCCTGCCGAGCGCTCGATCGCACTCGACCAGGCGGCGCGGTACTCGCAGTATTGCCGCGTCTACGCGCCGATGTACCGCCAGCTCACGCTCGCGTCGCTCGCGCCGAACCATCCCACCACGACCCCGAACCCCGCGCTCGCTCTGTCCGACGTCCGCGCCGCGTTCGCCACCTACCTGAAGAAGTACAACCACGGCCGCGGGTTCGTGCTGATCGGCCATTCGCAGGGCTCGCTGGTGCTCGAGCAGCTGATCGCCACCGACGTCGACCCGAAGCCCGCGGTGCGCAGCCACCTGGTCTCGGCGATCCTGCTCGGCGGCAACGTGCTGGTGAAGCGTGGCAAGGACGTGGGGGGCAACTTCCAGCACATCCACGCCTGTCATAGCGCCCGCCAGCTGCACTGCGTGATCGCGTTCTCGACCTTCGACCAGCCCGTACCGGCCTTCAGCCTGTTCGGCCGCCCGATCCAGCTGCCGGGGTATCCGGCCCCGCCGCCGGGCACCGAAGTGCTGTGCACCAATCCGGCTGCGCTGGCCGGCGGGAGCGGCCTGCTCGACCCGATCTTCGCGAGCCGGAACTCGTATGCGGGCAATCCCCTCAACCCCGTGATGGCCGGCTTGCATCAGCGCGCGCCCAAGCCGCGGACGGTGTTCTGGACCGAGCCGGGCGCCTACAGCGCGCGGTGCTCGTCGGCCAACAACGCCCACGTGCTGGAGATCACCCCGCTGCACGGTGCGATCAAGCTGACGCCCAGCCCCGCCCCGTACTGGGGCATCCACCTGCTCGACGCCGGCATCGCGCTCGGCAACCTGGTCGCAATCGTCGACGCCGAGGCCGGAGCGTACGTGCGCCACGGCGGGAAGTAGCGCGCCCGGCGGCGCCACCGGGGCGCGAGCTACGCTCCGGCGCCGGCGCGGCCCCGGGGCGCGAGCTACGCTGCGGCGCCCGTGGACCATCCCGCGATCGCGTTCCTGTCCGACTACGGCCTGGCCGACGAGTTCGTCGGCATCTGCCATGGCGTGATCGCGAAGATCTGCCCGCAGGCGCGGGTGATCGACCTCACGCACGGCGTTCCGCGCCACGACGTCCGGGCCGGTGCGTTGATCCTGCGCGAAGCCCTGACCTTCATGCCGTCCGGCGCGGTGCACCTGGCCGTCGTGGATCCCGACGTGGGGGCGAAGCGCCGCGCGGTGGCTCTGCGGCTGGCCGACGAGCGGCTGCTCGTGGGGCCGGACAACGGCCTGCTGTGGCTGGCCGCCGAGGCGGGGGGCGGCGCGGCCGAGGCGGTCGACATCGCGCGCTCGCCGGTCCGGCTGGAGCCGGTGTCGGCCACCTTCCACGGGCGCGACATCTTCGCGCCGGTGGCGGCCCACCTGGCCGCCGGGCGGCCGGTGGGGGAGGTTGGCGACCCGTGTGATCCGGATGAGCTGGTGCGCCTCGAGCTGCCGCGCCCGAGCCTGCTCGAAGATGGCGCGCTCGTGGCGCACGCCCTCTACGTCGATCGGTTTGGCAACGTCCAGCTCAACGTGGGCCACGAGGAGCTGCCTCAGGCCGCCCTGAAGCTCGGCCACTCGGTCGAGCTTCGGCTGAGCTCGGGGGCGACGCATCGGGCGACGTTCTCGCGCACGTTCGCCGAGGTCGAGCCGCAGTCGCTGCTGCTCTACGAGGACGCGGCGCGACGGCTGGCCGTGGCCGTCAGCCACGGCGATGCCGCTCGGCAGCTGGGGATCGCCGTCGACGACCAGGTGTGGATCAGGCCGGCGTGAGCGCGCTCGGGTCGCCCCGGCTCCACCTGCGGATAACCGGCTCGACCAACGAACGGGCGCGGGCGCTGGCGGAGGCCGGCGTGCCCCACGGCACGCTCGTGACCGCGGCCGAGCAGGCGGCTGGACGAGGCCGCCAGGGCCGGCGCTGGCATGCGCCGCCCGGTCGCGCGCTCCTGTGCTCGCTCGTCATACGCAACCCGCCCCGGCTGCTGCCGCTGGTCGCCGGGGTTGCCGTGGCGGACGTGGCCGGGTCGGATGCGCTGATCAAGTGGCCCAACGACGTCCTGCTCGGTGGGCGCAAGGTCGCGGGGATCCTGGTCGAGGGCCGGCCCCAGGAAGGCTGGGCGGTGCTCGGCATCGGTCTGAATGTCGCGCTGCGACCGGCCGACTTCCCGCCTGAGCTGCGCGACACGGCCGGCACGCTCGGTCTCGAACCCGAGCAGGTCGAGCCGATGCTGGCGCGGTTGCTCGAGCGCCTCGAGCACGCGCTGGCGGCCTCGACTGGCTCCGTGCTCGACGCGGTGCGCGAGCGCGACGCGCTACGGGACCGCCCGGTGCGGTGGGCCGGTGGCGCCGGACGGGGCGCCGGAATCGACGATGAGGGCCGGCTGGTCGTTGACACCGACGCGGGTCCGGTGGCGCTCGACTCGGGCGAGGTCCACCTCATGCCGATCAGCTGATGCCATTTTTGCCCGGTGACCGGGCAAAAATGGCATCGGTCAGGCGGCGGGCGGGCCTGAAGCTCAGGCGGCGGGCGGGCCTGAAGCTCAGGCGGCAGGCGGCCTGAAGTTCAGGCGGCTTCGGTGTCCTGGCGGTCGGCCGGCGGGCGGCGGGGGGCGCGCTTGGCCCGGGAGCGCTTGGGCTTCTCTGGCCCGGGCGCATCTGACGACTCGGGCTCTGGCTCGGGCGCATCCGCCGACTCCGACTCCCGCACGTCCTCGGCCTCGGCCCCGGCCCCGGCCACGGGATCGGGCTCCGGCTCCGGCGCTTCCGCGGCCTCGTCGCCGACCGGCTCGTCGTCGTCATCGACCTCTTCGGAATCGACGTCGGTCGCAGTCGCGACCAGCGCCTCCTCACTCGCCGTGGCGCCATCTCCACCTGAGCTGCCCGTCTTGCGCCGGCGCCGGCTCTTGCCCCGCCGCCCCTTGGGGAAGTTGCGCAGCAGCTCGCGGGCCAGCGCGGCCGGCTTGCGGGCCATCCGGGTCCGGGCCCCACGCAGAGCCTCCTCGGCCTCCGGGGTGTGGGCGAGGGCGGCGGCCAGGAGCGCGGCGCTCAGCCGCCGGTCCTCTTTGCGGGAGGCGTGGACCAGCCGACGGGCATTGCGCGCGTGCGCGGCGCCGCTCGAGTTCACGAGCAGACCCAGCAGCCGCTTGGTCTCGGGCCAGCGCTGCACCGCGTACTCCTCGTGGACCTCGCGGGTGTACTCGGCCATTCGCCAGATCCAGGCGTTGGCCTGGTCGCGGCGGCCGATCCGCCGCTCCGCGAGCGCCTGAAGCATGATCTTGACGCCCTCGCGCCGCTCGTCGCGGGGCCAGCCGGCCATGATGTCGATCGCCGTGTCGAACGCTTCCGCGTCGCGTGAGGCGGAGATCTCCTGCAACGCCCGCAGCCGCAGCTGCGCGTTGCGGTTGCGCTGCACTGCGGTCAGAAGGAACCGGCGCTTGAGCTCCCCGCCCCGGTCGAAATGGAGCATGGCCTTCGCGCGCCGCCAGCCGTTGGGCGCCACACGGGCGCCGGCCAGGGCCGCCCACACGTGCTGCTCGCCGTAGTCGAGGTGCTCGACCGCGATCCGCCACAGCTCGCGCTCGAACACCTGGGCGCGGCGCTCGGGCTCCGGGGTCACCGGCAGCACGCGCCGCTCGACCCGGACCCGCCGGCCCCGCCCCCGGCGCACCGGTCCGACGACGATCGCCCCCCCGCGATACACGTCGCGGTCGAGCAGGGAATGCAGGGTCACGACCGGGTCGTCGTGCTTGGTCGCCGGGTGCACGAAGTCGACCACGATCCCCGCCTCCTTGCCCGGATGGCGGCGGGTGACCCGGCCGACCCGCTGCTGGTAGATCCGCTTGGAGGCGGTCGGGGCCAGGTGCATGCAGATCGTCGCTCGGGGGCTGTTCCAGCCCTCGGCCAGGAGCTGGGCGTTGACCAGCACGTCGATCTTCCCCGACTCGTAGTCGGCCAGGATCTTGGCCAGCTGGCGCTTGGGCGTCTCGCCGGAGACCCCCTTGGCCTTCATCCCCATCTCCTGGAACGCCTTGGCCACGTTGTAGGCGTGGCGCACGCCGGCCGCATAGACCACTCCCGGCACGCCGTTGAAGCGGGTCTTGTACAGGTCGGCGATGGCCAGGTTGAACGGCGTCTGGTCGAGCAGCTCGGCCAGCATCTCCTGGTCGAACTCGGTGTCGACCTCGCCCCGACGCAGCGGTACCTTGGCGATCGTCCGCACACCCGGCCCCGGGGGGATCCGGATGCAGCGCAGCGGTGCGATCACGCCCCGCCGGGCCGCCTGGGCCAGGTCGAAGCGCGAGGTCTGGGTCGGGAACAGATCGGTCACGTGCCGCGCAATCAGCGCGCCCGTGGCCGTCATGCCGATGAAGATCGGGCCCGACCAGCCGCGGATCGAGGCCGAAGTCTTCTCGCCCAGCGCGGTGTGGGCCTCGTCGCAGATGACGATCGTGTACGCGTCGGCGACGCGACCGACATTTCGCACGAACCACTGGTAGGTCTCGACTGTGACCGGGCCGTTGGCGGCGTCGTGGTTACCGAGGAGGGGGGCGCTGATCCGGTCGCGGTAACCGCGGTCGCGCAGCTCGCCGTTGAACTGGTCGACGAGGTTGCGGCGGTGGGTCAGGATCAGCACGCCGCCGGTGCGCGAGGCCTCGACGAACCCGAGCGCGGCAACGGTCTTGCCGGCGCCGGTGGCGTGCTCGAACCAGAACCGCTTGGCGGCGTTGGGATCCTCGGGCTGCTCGTCCATCTGGACGTCATCGTCGAGCCCGGTTCCGTCGTCCGGCCAGTCTTGCGGCTCCTCGTCCTCGACCTCGTCCTCGACGGCTTCGTCGTCCTCGTCCTCGAGGTCCTCCTCGCCCGGGAGCGCGGCGGAGGCGAGCTCGGCCGGGGCGGGCGGTGGCGGCGCGGGAGCGCTGCCGTTGCCGCTCAGCTGAGCCTCTGCGAGCAGCGCGGTCAGGGTTCCGGACAGGGCATCGACCTGATGGGCCGAGAGGACGGTTCCGTCCGCCAGGTGTGGCTCGTCCTCGGACAGCAGTCGCTCCAGCCCCAAGAGCAGCGAGAAGCTCCGCCGCCACTCGATCGACGGCTGCTTGGCGTCGGCGTCGAGCTCGGTCAGCGCAGCGTCGAGCGCCCGGCGGCGGGCCGAGCCGGGTGCAAGCGCCTCTTCAAGTGTTTCGCCCTCGTAGACGAACCGCTCGCGCGTGAACAACTCAGCGCGGGCGATCGCCGCAGGGCCGGGAAGCGGGGTGGAATCACCCATCAAATTGAAAGGTTGCGTCTGGATGTGCGAGCCGCGGCAAAACGTCTGAGCGACTCAGGCAGCCTCGTGAAACCATGACGACGAGGAATCCCCTTGGAAGCGGTCCCCCCCTCGCCGAGCCTGGCTCGTGAGGATGAATCGTATTTAAGCAGATGCGCTCCATTGGGGGGAAGGCAGGGTGGCCGGCCACGCGCCGCCGAGGTCCACGGGGCTTCTGTCAAGCTGTCAGCCCGTGATAGCCCGCCTCGGTCCCGGATGAGATGCGTCTGCGCGGACGTCGCTCCCCCCGAGCAGAGGCTCCTGTGACCGCCACCCCCGAGTATGAGGTTCGGCGGGTGCGCGACGAGGCCGAGATGTCCGCCGCGCTGGCGCTGCGCCACGACGTCTTCTGCAACGAGCAGGGGGTGCCCGAGAACGAGGAGGTCGACGGCCGCGACGGCGAGGGCATCCACCTCGTCGCGGTGGCCGATGGGGAGATGCTGGGTGTCTGCCGGGTGCTGATGGTGGGCGCGACCGCGCAGTTCAGCCGGCTGGCCGTGCGCGGCTCCGCTCGCCGCTGTGGGATCGCCACGGCGCTGCTCGAGGCGGCCGAGGTCGAGACTCGGGCCGCAGGCGGCCATCGCCTCGTGCTGCATGCGCAGACCTATGCCCGCGAGCTGTACGAGCTCGCGGGATACAGGCCGCGCGGCCGCGAGTTCTGGGAGGCGGGCATCGAGCACATCGCGATGGAGAAGGTGCTTGCCTGAGGTTCGGATCGATCCGCTGACCGGGCAGCGTGCGATCGTGGCGGGGGACCGCGCCGGGCGGCCGGGAGGCGGGCTCACCGTGACGCCGGCGCCACCGCTCGATCCCGAGACCGATCCGTTCGCGGAAGGGCATGAGGACCGTACTCCGCCCGAGGTGTACGCGGTCCGCCCGAACGGCGGCGTAGCCGACTCTCCGGGTTGGACGGTGCGGGTCGTCCCGAACCTGTATCCGGCGCTGAGCCTCGAGTCGCCGGCGCCGCCGCGGGACGCCAACCGGGACCTGTTCTGGGCCGGCCCGGCGGCCGGCGCGCACGAGGTGATCGTGAACGCTCCGGACCCGGTCACCTCGCTCGCCGCGCTTCGGGTCGAGCAGGTTCGCGAGGCGGTGGACGTGTGGCGCGAGCGGATCCGCGCGCACCCGGACTCCTCCTACGTGCATCTGATCGTCAACGAGCGCCGGGAGGCGGGCTCGTCGCTCCCGCACACTCACGCCCAGATGTACGCCCTCGATTTCGTGCCCGCCGCCGTGGCGCGCGAGCGCGAGCGCTTCCGGGGGTACGCCACCCGGACCATGGGCGGCAACCTGCTCGGCGACCTGGTCCAGGAGGAGGTGCGCCGGCGCGAACGGATCGTGGCCATCGACGACGAGACGGTCCTGATGGCCCCGTACGGAGCTCAGGTGCCGTTTCAGCTCATGATCGCGCCGCGCACGCCGCGGATGCGCTTCGAGGACGAGGGGCCGACGGGGGCGAGCATGCTCCACGACGCGCTCATCCGGCTCGAGCGCCGCTTCGGGACGAGCCCTCCGCTCAACCTGTGGGTCAGGACGGCGCCCCGCGACGCGGAGCACTTCTGCTGGCGGATCGACATCGTCCCCCGGCTGACCCATCTGGCCGGGCTCGAGCTCGGCGCCGGGCTGCACCTGAACATCGTGCCGCCCGAGCAGGTGGCGGGCGAGCTGCGCGATGGCGCGTGAGCCGTTGCGGGCGCTCGTCCAGCGCGTGAGCCGCGCCTCGGTGGGGGTCGACGGAGAGGTCGTGGCGGCGATCGGCCCCGGTCTGCTGGTGCTGCTGGGGGTCGCCCAGGGGGACACCGAGCGCGATGGCGACTGGCTCGCCGACAAGGTCCGCAACCTGCGGATCTTCCCGGACGCGGCCGGCCGGATGAACGAGCCCCTGGGTCAGCGCGAGGTTCTGTGCGTGAGCCAGTTCACCCTGTACGGCGATGCCCGGCGGGGCAACCGGCCGAGCTTCGTCGCCGCGGCCGATCCGGACCTGGCGCAGCCTCTCTACGAGCGTTTCTGCGATCGCCTCGGCGCCCAGCGCGGGGTGTTCGGGGCGATGATGGCGGTCGAGCTCGTCAACGACGGGCCGGTGACGCTGCTGGTTGACAGCCCTTAGGGCGTCACGACGGGCCGATGACGCTGCTGGTGGAGCGCCCTTAGGGCGTCACGAGGGGCCGGGGAGCCGAAGCGGCGCCGGTGCGCCGTGCCCGCGGGCGGTTGTACGAGGCGGCCTGCTCGTATACCTGCCAGGTGGCGGCCGCCGCGTCCTCCCAGCTCCAGGTGGGGGCCGGGGGCGCCGGCCGGCGCGCCGCCTCGGCCGCGGCGATCAGGCCGTCCAGGTCACCTGGCGGGATCAGCGTGGCGCAACGCTCCAGGACCTCGCGCAGCGGGGGCACGTCGCTCGCCACGACCGGCGTCCCGCAGGCGAGCGCCTCCACGGGCGGGAGGCCGAAGCCCTCGTCCGCGCTCGGGAACACGAGCGCGTGCGCACCGGTGTAGATGGCGGCGAGCTGATCGTCGTCGACCGCGCCGGTCAGGATCACGCCGGGTAGCTCTCGGGCCCAGGGGCCGGCCGTACCCACGAGCACCAGCGGCATCGTCCGCGCGGCGCGGGCCAGCGCGGCCACGCGCTTGCGCGGATCGGGTACCTGGAGCCCACCCACCCACAGCAGGTAGCGCTCGGGGAGCTCGAACCGCGTCCGGACCGCCCGGACTTCACGCTCGGAGCGCGGTCGCATCGCCGGCGCCGCAGCCTCCCCGATCACGGCGATCCGCTCGCGTGGGATCCCGAGCGCGTGGACCGCGTCCTCGGCGACGGCCTCGGTCGGGACGATCACCCGGACCGCGCGCTGGACCGCGAGATAGCGCAGGTTGAGCCGCAGCCCCGAGCGGAGAAACTCTCCGCGTCGCTTGAGCGGGGCCAGGTCGTGCAGGGTCACCACCATCGGCACCGGGCTGCGCAGCAAGGCGCCGTCGATCCAGGGAGCGTGGAACACGTCGCAGCGGCGCGGGTCGGCGGTCTCTACGATCTCGCCGCGCTCGACGGTACGAAGCGCATGCAGCAGGCAGCGGGAGTAGCGGCCGACGCCGCGGATGTCCTTCGTAGGACGACTGTCGAAGGCGATCCTCATGTAGGTCCATGCGGCCGCGCAGGGCGAGCGGCCCACCCGGCGACGGCCGTCAGCTTGTCCCGGGCTGGGTCCCGAGTGCCAGCCACTCTATTCCTGTCGAACGCGGAACGTCGGCTGGGTGGCCGCCGGCGCTACGTTGATGCCGCTAGATGCGGGACTACTACGAGGAGCTGTGGCAGCGTTTGCCGGCTGCGCTCGAGCCGCCGGACTATTCCCGGCGGCTGGCCTTCCTGCTCGGCGAGGTCCGCGCCGGCGACCGGGCGCTCGACCTGGGCTGCGGAGAGGGCCGGTTCACCTCCGAGCTGGTGCGGGCGGGCGCAACCGCGATCGGGGTGGACGTGGCGGCGGCGGCGCTGGAGCGCGCCCGGGCGCGCGACCCCGGGCTCGACCTACGGCTCGTGCCGATCGACGGGCCGCTCCCGTTCGAGGACGGCTCGTTCGAGCTGGTGTGGGCGAGCGAGGTGATCGAGCACATCGGCGACACCGCTCGCTGTCTCTCGGAGGTCAGGCGGGTGCTGGTACCGGGCGGGCGCCTGCTCGTCACGACGCCCTCCCACGGCAGGATGCGCGTGGCGCTCGGCGGGGTCGAGCGGTTCTCCGAGCCGCTCGGTGACCACCTCCATCTTTACACCCGCTCGTCGCTGCGCACGCTGCTCGCCGAGTTCGGCTTCGCGCCCGTCTCGGTGCGCTCGGTCGCCGGGCCGCCGCTGCTCAAACGGCTGCTGCTGGCGCGAGCGCAGCGCTGATCAGGCGCGGTACTGCCGGGCCCTGGCCTGTGCGGCCAGAGCCTGGGTCTGGGCGGAGTGCGGATTCAGGCGGAGCGCCGCCCGCAGGGACTGCAGCGCGGCCGCCGCGTGCCCCTGGCGCAGGTCGAACTGCGCGAGCGCGATCCACGTGGCTGGGTTGGCCGGCTGAACGGAGGTGGCCTTGACCAGCTCGGATCGTGCCGCCCTGAGGTTGCCCAGCCCGGCGTAAACCGCCGACAGCGTTGACAGAGCGTCGGCCGACACGGGGTCGCTGGCCACGGCCGCGCGTGCGTCGCCGAGGGCCTGTCCCCCTCGCCCGGACAGGATCGAGCTCACCGCGGATGCGTCCGCGTTGGCTGATCGCAGCGGCTGCCAGACGAACCAGATCGCCGCGAGGCTCAGCGCGAGCACCGCGACAACCCCGGCCGCAGCGCCAGGCGAGCTCGAGAGCCCGCGCACACGGGGGATCCGCCCGATCGGCTCCGCCAACGGGCCGCGCCCGGCCAGCCAACCGGCGCACAGCAAGGCCGGGACAGCCACTCCCGGAATGAACCAGGTCCAGTCGATGAGCGAGCTGACGCCGAAGATAACGGCGATCCCGAGCAGTGCCGAGAGACCTCCTCGTTCGGCGAGGTGCTCCCGAGCGCGCACGGCGGGAGCGAGCAACGCGCGGCGTGCGGCGATCCCCCAGGCGACGAGCAGGGCCAGGCTGAGCGCCAGCCCGACCAAGCCGAAGTCGGCGAAGGTCTCGACCACATAGCTGTGGGCGTCGCCCACCTGCAACGGATCGGAGGAGTAGCGCGGCCAAGCGGTCCCGAAGCCGCGCGCGCCCACGCCTTTCAGTAGCGCGTGCTCGCCCACCAGAATGCCCTCGCGCCAATAGCGGGGCCGGCTGCTGCCCAGCTGCCCGAGGCGCCCCGGGGTCTCGTAGACGACGTCGTTGGGATTGGTCAGCGTCTTCCAGGCGTGCGAGACCGAGCCGGTGAAGCCGCGGGAGGAGGTGGCGAGGGCCGCGATCCCGGCGAGCGGGACCAGCCCCAGCAGCGCAAGCAGAGCCCCCCCGATCAGACGCCGGACGCGCGCCGGCACGCTCACCCGCTCGATCGCGTGCGCGACCAGGAATCCGACCAGCGTCAGCACCGCGAGCATGATCAGCAGTGCGATCCCGAGCTCGTGGCCGGCAACGGTACGTGCGTGCAGCGAGGCTCCGTCGTTGGCGATCCCGGGCGTGCTGAGCGCCCATGCAGTCGGCCCGGCGGCACCGGCCACACCGAGTCCCAGAACGAGCACGCCGCGGAGGCGAACGCGATCGAGGGCGAACCAGCACGCGAGCCCGAGCACCGCGGCGGCGATGGCGCCGCGGGACCAGGACAGCACGAGCACCACGACCAGCAGCGAGATTGCCGGCATGCTCAGCGCCCGCAGAAAGCGTCCGCCCTCGCGACGCGCACCCGCCCACACGCAGCCGGGCAGGCCCATCGCCGCGATCAGCCCGGTCGCGTTCCAGTAGCCGAACGGGGCGCGCAGGCGCGCCACCGAGTCGCTCGGATCGAGGCTGGCGGGAAACACCTTGACCAACAGCGCGTAGCCGGCGAGCACCGTGGCGGCCGTGGTGATCGCTCCGAGCAGCGCCGGCTGACGCCCCGGGGCCAGCCGCGCCACGGACATCGCCGCCGCGAAGGCTGCCACATAGGAGAGCGTTCGGTTGGCCTCGATCCACGAGGTGGCGGGCTGGACCGACCAGGCGATCGAGGCGTAGGTCAGCGCCGCGAGGGCCGCGAAAAGGACGAGCGTGACCCCGCCCCACGCGCGTCCCGGGGACCCGACGAGCGCCACCGTTCCGGCCAGTCCTGCGGCGATGGCGACCAGGACGATCTGGACCCAGGTGTTGGGGGCCAGGTCCGTGCCTCCGGTGGTCAGGAAGGCGAGCAGCGCGAGCACGCCGGCGAGAACGAGCCCGAGCAGCGCGTCGCTCGTGATTCCGAGCCTCCGCAGGCGCCTGGATGCTGACGTCCGCTCCGGTCGCGACTCGGCGGCCGGGGGGGCCGTGGCGAGAGACGACACGGCGCCGAGCGTAGCAACGGGCTCGGCCCCGGCGGGATGGGAGGGGGGCTCAGGCGGGGGCACGCGCGATCAGCATCAACGTGTGGCCAAAGGGCGCCGCCCGGGTGCGCGAGCCGATCTCGTCGAGCGGCCGGAGCACGCGGCGAAGCGCCGGCGGCAGGCGCCTCCAGGTGTAGGTGACCGCGTGCAGCTCCGGGGTGAGCCCGGCGGCTCGCGCCTCGTCGCTCAGGAGCCGCGGCGAGAGGGGAACGTCGTCCGTAGTGCCGTGAAGCGCTCGAGCCAGGCCGGGGGTTCGGTTGGCGAGGGCGAGGGTCAGACCGATCGGATGCCACAGCCCGGGCTCGATCGCCACCATCGCGCCGCCCGGACGCAGCAGCCGGGCGGCCTCCGTGAAGCACGGGTCGAGCGCGCCCTGGAAGACGATGTGGTGCAGCACGAGGCGGTACAGCACGACGTCGAACGAGTTATCGGGCAGCTCCAGCGCGCCGGCGCGGCCCGCCTGTGCCTCGTCGGCCCGGCCCGTCTCGAGCACCCCGGCGACTTTGGCCGGGTCGGCGTCGACGGCGGTGAGGCGGAAGGCGGGAGCGGGGAACAGGTGACGCCCCGGGTGCCATCCACAGCCCACGGACAGCACCTCGCCGCCTCGAAGCGGGAGGCGCCGGGAGAGGATGTCGCGCTCGCGCCGCTCGAGGTAGCGGTAGTTGGCCTCGAGCGTCGAGCGCGAGGTGAGCCGGTCGAGCACGTTGCGCTCGGTGTAGGGCTCGGAGCTCGGCCCCGGGCTACGCTCTCGCTCTTCGATATGCCGGTCCTCTCGCGAAAGCTTCATCTGGGCGCCTTCGACCAGGCCCACGAGGGCTGGGTCAACACCGACATCACTCCCCACCTGCTGGTGGCGCGGATCCCGGGGCTGCCATGGGCGCTGCACCGAGCCGGCGTCATCGACAGCCGCCGCTACGCTGCGCACCGCGACGGAACGTTCCGCTCGCTGCGCTACCTCGACCTGTCACGGCCGTTTCGCTTCCCGGACGGGTACTTCGAGTGCGCGTTCACCGCGCACGTGCTCGAGCACCTGCACCCGGACGTCGCGGAGTCGTGCATGCGCGAGGTGCATCGGGTGCTGGCACCGGGCGGGATCGTGCGCGTCTCGGTCCCCGATCTCGACCGGATCGTCGAGGACTACGACCCGTCCGATCCCGAGGCGTTCCTGTGGGGGATCTACCAGGGGCGGGGCCGGCGGGACATGGGCACGGCGCGGCACTGGTGGCACTACAACGCCGGCTCGCTCGCGGCTCTGCTGCGACGCGTGGGCTTCGTCGAGGTCCAGCGATGCGAGTACCGCCAGGGGCGCTGCCCGGACGTGGAAGTGATCGACAACCGCCCCGGCTCGCTGTTCATGGAGGCGGTCAAGTAGCACGGGCCGTCTCCAGGGCCGCGCGGTACGCCTCGACGGTGGCGCGCCCGCACTGCTCCCAGGTAAACGCACGCTCCACAGTGGCGCGTGCGTCCTGCGCCAGGCGGCCCAGGCGCGCCGGGTCGCTCAACAGCGCGTCGATCTCTCCGGCCAGCGCCCCGGGGCTGCGGGGCGCGACCAGCGCGATCCCGCCGCCGGCCCGCGGCGATCTCCTCGGGTCCGGCCTCGCCGCGGCAGCCGATCGCGGGCACGCCGCCGGCCATCGCCTCCAGGTAGGCGACGCCGAGCGCCTCCTGCACGCTCGGGAGCACGAACAGCGTCGCGCGCCGGGCGATGGCGATGGCCTGCGCCGGGGGCAGCTGGCCGTGAAACTCGACGCGTCCCTGGAGCCCGAGCGAGGCGGTCAGCCGCTCCAGGCGGCCGCGCTGCGGCCCGTCACCGACGATCGCGTAGCGCAGGCTGGGGTGGCGGCGGCGCAGCAGCGCGAGCGCCGCGAGGACGTCGGCGTGGCGCTTTCGCTCGAACAGGTGGGCCACGGTCACGAGCGTGGGCGCCTCGGGCAGAATGTCGCGCACAGGCGGTACATCGGTCCCGAGGTGGACCACCCGCGTGCGGCGCGCGCCGACGGCGGCGGCGCGCCCAGCCGTCCCGGCGCTGTTGGCCAGCACCAGGTCGGCGTGCGCGAGCGCGGCCCGAGCATTCGCACCGCCTCCGCCCAGCGGGTCGTGGCTGTGCACGGAGACGACGAGCGGTGTACCGGGTGCGGCTCGTCGCGCCGCATCACCCGCGGGGACGGGATAGTGGGCGTGGATCAGGTCGACCTCCGCGCCGTCGAGCGCCCGGCGGAGGGCCGGCGCCGCCCAGGCGCCCCACGAGCCGTAGCTCAGCCCGCGCGGCGGCGAGGCGTAGCGGACGTAGCGCACCGGCAGTCCGTCGAGTACCGCATGCGACGGCTGACGGAGCGGCGCGAGCCCCCGCCCGGCGTCGGCGGCCCGCAGGGCGGAGGCGGGCGGGACTGGGCGATGCAGCACGAGCACGCGCACCTCGGCGCCGGCGTCGCGCGCAGCGAGCGCCTGGCGGTGGGCCCACACCCCGAGCACGGGATCGGCCGCGCGAGGGTAGTACTCGGCGAGGACCAGGACCCTCACTTCCAGCTGCGATGCGCGACGAGCGTCCTCTGCGCCACGGCCGCGGTCACGTACGGCTTGTCGGCGAGGAACTGCCTTGCCTCCGCGATGGCCGCCGCACGGTCGTAGGACGCCGCGATCCGGCGCAGCCCGTGCAACACCGGCGTGGCGTCGACGATGCCGATCTTCCACCCGCGCTGCTGCGCCACCGCCGACCAGTGCGCATCGAGCCCCCAGCCGACCTTGAGCGGCGGAAACGGCAGCAGCGTCCCGAGCGTGCTCGCGTGGAAGACAACCACCGGGCCGATCTCGACGAACGGCGTCTCGCGTACGACGTCGCGCGGCCTGCGCCGGGTGACCTCGAAGGCGGCGTGCGATCGGCTCCGGTGGGCCGGCTGAGCGATCCGCAGATCGAAGCGCTCGGCCAGGAACAGGAAGCTGTCGAGGAAGCCGCGCGGCAGCGCCACGTCGTCGTCGACCGCCAGCACCCAGTCGTATCCGTCCGGCGGATGCCTCTCCAGGAGTGCGTTCAGGTTCTCGAACTTGCCGCGCCCGCCGGTCGGCGCGCTGGCGAAATGGAGCTCGTGCCGGGAGCGCTCGAGCTCCGCGCGGGCGCTGTCGAGCAGGTTCGGAGCGTCGGTCCGCTCGATCGCCAGCGCCAGCACGCGCCGCCGGGGTGACTGGCGGGCGGCACGGCGCAGCCGCCACGGGCGCAGGGTCGCAAGCGCAGTGGCCTCGGCCACGGCGTCCCGGGCCAGCGCCCTGGTCGTGGCGCGCACTCCGAACACGAGGCCGCTGGTGCCCGACAGGAAGTCGTCCGGGGCGGCCTGGGCCTCGGGCGGAGCGCCAGTCATCGGCGACCCTCCGCGACGGCCGGAGCGCCAGTCATCGGCGACCCTCCGCGAGGGCCTCGCGGATGCGGCCCGCGGACTCCGCGGCCATGACGATCCCGTTGGCGCAGCGCCGCCTGACCGTGTGCCAGGCACACCCGGCCAGGATCCGAAGCTCGCGGCGCATTGGCGGGGCGGCGCGCTTGCGGATGTCGGTGCGGCGGGCGGCTCGTCCGTGGCGGTAGGCCGCCCGCGAGAGTGCGCGAAGCGTGGCGTCCCCCGCGGTACGGCGGTGCTCGAGCCTCGCGCCGGCGACGTACCGGATCCGTCCGCCCACGGCCAGATAGCGCCGCTCCCACTCCTCCTCGTCTCCGTGGCCCCGGACGCCCTCGTCGAACGCGCCGACCCGATCGAACGCGGCGCGCCGGACGGCCATGTTGGCCGACCACACGATCGGCGCGTCCCGGTCTTCGCGGCCGAGGTCGAGCGTGGTGATGGGCGGGGCCTCACGCCCGCAGCCGCGCGGCCCGCCGCCCTCCAGGCGGGCGGTGATCGGCCCCCCGTACACCTCGTAAGCCGGTGCGGAGCGGACCCCGTCCAGCAAGCGCTCGAGCCAGTCCGGCGGGGCCTCCACGTCGTCGTCGATGAACACCAGCAGGTCGCTGCGCGCGCGGGCGACCCCCCGGTTGCGGGCGGCGTTGGCGCCGGAGGATCGATCGAGCACGATCAGCTCCGCCTGGTGGCGGCTCGTGACCGCGGCCGTCGCCGGGTCCACGCCGTCGCTCACCACGAGGACCTCGGCGCCGGCCCGGGCGGCCTGCGGCATCACCGATCCGAGCGTCACGTCGAGGTAGTTCGCCCGCATGTGGGTCGGGATCACGATCGTGGCAGTGGGCGCGCCGGGCACGACGGCATTGTCCACGCTGCCATCGTGCCTGCGCGCTCAGCGCCGGCGCTGAGCGCGTCTTTGCTCGCCGAGCTGGCGGGCGAACGCAGCGACGAAGCGAGGGTTGTAGCGCAGGTAGCGCCGCCAGAGCCGGCGCGGCTCGTGGGCCAGGCGGTAGGCCCATTCGAGACCGGCGTCCTGAAGCACGTTCGGGGCCTGCGGGACCAGGCCGGCGTGGAAATCGAAGGCGGCGCCCACGCCGACGAGCACCGGGGCGTCCAGCTCGGGGCGCATCTGCGCCATCCACTTCTCCTGCTTTGGCACCCCGATCCCCACCCAGACCACGTCGGCCCCGGCGGCGTTGATCTCGGAGACGATCTCGGCCCGCTCGTCCATGGTCAGCGGGCGGTGAGGCGGCGAGTAGCCGCCCACGATCTTGATGCCCGGATAGCGCTGGCGCAGGCTGAGGGCGAGCTGGAACAGCGCCGCTTGATTGCGACCGCCGTAGAGGTAAAAGCGCAGTCCGGTGGCCGCGGCGCGGGAGCACGCGCGCGCCATCAGCTCGGGGCCGTAAACGCGCTTGCTCAAGCGGTGCCCGAGCGCGTTGATCGCCCACACGAGCGGCTGGCCGTCGGGAACGTTGATCGACGAGTCAAACAGCGCCGCGCGCAGCTCGCGGTCCTCGGCCGAGGCCATCACGGTGTGCACATTGCACACGCAGACGTAGCCGCGCTCGCGCCGCTCGACCATCTCCTCGATCCAGTCCAGCGCCTCCTCGTAATCGGTCAGCGCCAGCGGAACTCCCAGCAAATCTACGCTTTCCGGGCATGCGACAGGCGCCGGACGCGGTTGTATGCGGCTGCTCGCAGACACTGGGGCGGTGGTGGACGGGCGGGGCCTACGGTGGACGATGGTGAGGCCCCCCGGGAATCCCTGAGTGGGCCCTACCCGGTCGAACGCGGGCGGAAGCTTAGGGCTTAGAACGTGATTTCGGCGCCGTTGTTGCGCTTGTTCTCCGCAAACCCGGATCGACCTGCACGGTGGCGGCCGGCGGTATGCTGTCGAGCGACAGGGAAGTCGCGTCGGTTCGCGAGCAACGCCCCCTTCTCGCGGGCCAGGGCGGCCCCCAGCCCTAACTGGGTCGTCCACTGGGGCCCGTGCCGTCGCTATGCGCGGCACGGGCCTTGCTTTTGCGCCGGCGTTCCTCCCCTCTAAGCTCCCGCTCCCGATGAATTGCCTTGTAACCGGCGGGGCCGGGTTCATCGGCTCGAACCTGGTCGACGCGCTGATCGAGCGGGGCGATCGGGTGGTCGTGCTCGACGATCTCTCGACCGGCAAGCGGGCCAACCTCGAGTGGGCGGTGCAGCATGGGGGCGCCGAGTTGCACGTGGTCGATGTCCGCGATGCGCGCGCCGTGGCGGCGGTGTTCGCGGCGGCCAGACCGGAGCTCGTGTTTCACCTGGCGGCGCAGATCGATGTGCGCTCGTCGGTCGATGATCCGGCCGGCGACGCGGCGGTCAACGTGCTGGGAACGATCAACGTTCTGGAGGCCGCGCGCACGGCCGGCAGCCGGCGCGTGGTGTATTCCTCCACGGGTGGCGGGCTCTACGGCGACGCGGGCGTGCTTCCCACGCCGGAGGATCACCCGATCAGGCCGCTCGCACCCTACGGGCAGGCGAAGCTGGCGGCCGAGGGCTACTGCGAGCTCTACGCCCGTCTGTACGGCCTGTCCGCGGTGTCTCTGCGCTACGGGAACGTGTACGGCCCCCGCCAGGACGTGCATGGCGAGGCCGGCGTGGTGGCGATCTTCTGCGGGCATCTGATGACGGGGCGGCGGCCGACGGTGTTCGGGGACGGTCGCCAGACCCGCGACTGGGTCGAGGTGAGCGACGTGGTTCGCGCGAACCTGCTGGCGGGCGGCTCAACGCTCGCCGGCCCGGTCAACATCGGCCACGGCCGGGAGACATCGGTGCTCGAGCTGCTCGACGCGCTGAGCGAGGTGGCCGGCGACGGCGCCGTGCCCGCGCCGCAGTTTGCGCCGGAGCGGCCGGGTGAGGTCCGGCGCAGCTGTCTGGACGTGACCCGCGCGGGGCGCGAGCTCGGCTGGGAGGCCGAGGTGGGGCTGCGGGAGGGGCTGCGGACCGTCCTCGCGGGGCTGTGAACCCGGCCCGGGTGGCCCGCGCGGCCCGGCTGCGGGTCCAGGTGCTCCGCCGCCGCGGGAACCAGGTCTACTGCCCGCTCTGCCACTGCCGCTTCGACGCCTTCAAGGACGACTGGAACCGGCCCAACGCGCTGTGCTGGCGGTGCGGCTCGCACGAGCGCCACCGCGCGCAGTGGCTCCTGTTCGAGCGCCGGATCGAGCTACTGCTGAACGCGAACGCGCTGCTGCACTTCGCACCGGAGTGGACACTGCGCCGCCGCCTCGAGCGCATCCCCCACATGCGCTACGTGACCGCCGATCTACATCAGCCCGATGTGGACCTGCGGCTCGACCTCGCGGCGCTGGATTTGCCGGACGCGAGCTTCGACGCGGTGATCTGCTCGCACGTGCTCGAACACGTCGAAGACGACGCGGCGGCCATGCGCGAGCTTCGCCGGATCACCGCCGGCGGGGGATGGTGCCTGGTGATGGTCCCGCTCGACCTGACCCGCCATCGCACCTACGAGGATCCGGCGATCGTCTCGCCAGATGACCGGGAGCGTGCGTTCTGGCAGCACGACCACGTCCGTCTGTACGCGCCTGACGTCGGCGAGCGCCTCCAGGCCGCGGGCTTCGCCGTGGAGCGCATCCGGCCGCTGCGCGAGTTCGGCGCGGCGACGATGACGCGCTGCCGGATCGGCGAGTCGGACGAGCTCTGGCTGTGCCGCCCACCGTCTGAGCAGGATGAGGTCCGTCTATCCTCGGGCGTCCGATGAACGGGGACGATCGCCGGCGGCTCGAGCTGGACCCCGCCCAGCTCGGACAGTTCGACGTCGTGCTCGTCCTCGGACTCGTCTATCACCTCGAGCGTCCCATGGACGCGCTGCGCCTGGCCCGGCGCCTGACCCGGGGCGTCTGCCTGATCGAGAGCCAGCTGACGCGCCAGGACCGGCCGATCGTGCGAGGAGACGGCGTCCCGAACGTCTACCACCAGACCGCGGAGAGCTTCGCCGCGTGGGTGGAGAACGACGAAGGGGACGCGCTGGCCTCGGCCGGAGGGGTGATGAGTCTGGTGCCGAATCGGGCGGCCCTTGCCGCCATGCCCCGTTGGACCGGTTTCGACTCCGTCGAGTTCGTGGCCCCCAGTCCCATCACGACAGACATCCAGTACGTGGCCGGTGACCGCGCCGTGGTGGCCGCGCGAGCCACCGGCTCGGAGCGCTAGAGGTTCTCGGCCACGCGCGGCGCCTCGCGCATGAACACGAACAATCCGAAGGCGAAGATCGCCGGGATCAGCGCCACCCCCACCGCGACGACGGCTGGACCCGAGACGCTGAGCGCCGCAGGGAGCGCGTGCGGGTCGATGTACGCGTGCCCCATCTGGGTCATCAGCGTCGCGATCGGGTTGATGAGCGCGAAGCGCTCGAAGTGCGGGCTGAACCGCGCGTAGGCGCTGGCCGGATACATGATCGGCGAGAGGTAGAACCAGGCTTGGAGGAATACGTCCCAGATCGGCTGCACGTCGCGAAACCGCACGTAGAGAGCGGAGAGCACCATCCCGATCCCGGTGGCCAGGATCACGAACCCCAGAGCGATGGGAATCATCTCCAGCCATTGCAACCTCGGCGAGACGCCGTTGGCCAGGGTGAACACGATCACCGCGATGAAGTTCATGGCCAGGTTGAACAGCGAGGTCAGCGACACCGAGAGCGGAATGACCAGACGTGGGAAGCGGATCTTGCGCAGCATCGCCTCGCGAGCCACCAGGCAGTTCACGCAGTTGCCGGTCGTCTCGCCGAGGTAGTTCCAGAGGACGATCCCCGTCAGCAGGTACACGCCGTAATGCGGGACGCCCTTGCCGATCTGGAAGATTTGGGTGAACACGACGTAGATCACGCCGAAGAACAGAAGAGGCCGGATCAGCGACCAGAGGTAGCCGAGGACCGAGCCGAAGTAGCGCAGCTTAAACTCGGTGCGGGCCAGCGTCAGCGTCAACTCGACGAAGCGCTTGGGCGCCTCGCCCAGCGCGGAAGGCCCGTACCCGGTCGTCTCGACTGCCATTCCGGGCACGGTATCAGCGCCTGTGCGGACTCCCGGGCAGGGCCGGTCGCCCGCCGAGCGGCATAATCGCCGGCATGAAGGTTCGCTGGATCCGCAGCGATCACAAGCTCCGGCCGCCGCGCGGAGAGATCGTTGTCTGCATACCGGTGTACGGCGCCCACGAGCAGTTCGTCACGTGTCTTCACAGCGTCCTGACGCACACGCCGGCTGACGTGCACATCCTCATCTGCGACGACGCAAGCCCGGACGTGCGCTCGCGCGAGCTCGTGGCCAGGCTCGAGCGCGAAGGCGAGACCGAGCACACGTTGCTCTACATGCGCCAGGAGCACAACGTGGGCTTCCCAGCGAACGTGAACGCGGCGTTCGCGGCTGCGGCCCCCGCCGACGTCGTGGTACTGAACTCCGATTGCGTGGTGGCGGCCGGATGGCTCACCGGGCTGCGTGACGCTGCGTACTCGGACAGCCGCGTGGCGACCGCCACGGCTCTGGCGAACAACGCGACACTGGTGTCCGTGCCCGAGCGCCGTCCGGCGCCGATGCTGCCACAGACCTGGAGCCTCGACGACGCTGCCGCCGCGATACGGACGCAGTCGTTGCGCATCCATCCCCGGCTTCCCACGGCGATCGGCCACTGCGTTTACTTCCGCCGCTCCGCACTCGAGCTGGTGGGCGACTTCGATCTCGCGTTCACGCCCGGGTACGGAGAGGAGGTCGACTTCTCCCAGCGGTGCCGCAAGGTCGGTCTCTGTCACGTGCTCGCGGACGACGTGTTCGTCCTGCACCACGGCGGTACGAGCTTCTCGTTCGAACGGTAACCGCGGCGCGGTGCAGGAGGAGCACGAACGCGTGATAGCCGTGCGCTACCCGTATTACCACGGCGAGGTGCGAGCGCTGGAGCAGGACGTCAGCGGACCACTCGCGCGAGCGTTGAGCGCGGCTCGACGAGCGCTGAAGGGCTTGTCCGTGTTGCTCGACGCGCGCATCCTGAGCGGGCCGATCACCGGGACCCAGCTCCAGGTGCTGGAGGTGCTCAGTGCACTTGCCCGGAGCGGCCGGGTCCGCCTCAACGTCCTGGTCAACGACGTTCCGAGCGACTACGCCATACGCGCGTTGACGGGCATGCCGGACGTGCGTGTGGTGACCCGCGCGGACCTCGCAGCGAGTGGATGGGAACCGGTGAACGTCGTGCACCGGCCGTACCAGATCAACAACGAGGATGAGGCCGCCTACCTGGCGTCGCTCGGCGAACGGTTGATCGTCACCAATCAGGACCTGATCGGCTACCACAACCCGTCTTACTTTCCGAACGCGACCGGCTGGGATGGCTACCGGCGCTTGACCCGGCTGGCGCTCGCGGTGGCCGACCACGTGGTGTTCGTCTCCGGGCATGCGCGGGCCGACGCGCTCGCCGAGGGCCTTGTCGATCCCGGGCGGAGCAGCGCGGTCCACAACGGGGTGGACCATTCCGTCCTCGCGGCGGTCGAGACGCCGGTGCCGGCGCGCGCCGCCGCGGCGCTGCCCCCGGAGGCCGATGTGATCTTCTGCCTCGGCACCGACTTTCGTCACAAGAACCGCGTGTTCGCGCTTCGCATGCTCCGGGAGTTGCAGCTCCGCCACGGTTGGCCGGGCTACCTCGTCCTGGCAGGGCCGCGGGTTCGCTGGGGATCCTCCACGCCCGATGAGGCCGAGCTGCTGGCGCTCCACCCGAACCTTGCGCGCCACGTTCTCGATGTCGCCGCGGTCTCCGAGTCCGAGAAGGCGTGGCTGTTCGCGCGCGCCCGTCTTGTCCTCTATCCGACCGTGCACGAGGGGTTCGGCCTCGTTCCCTTCGAAGCGGCCGACCACGGCGTGCCGTGCATGTGGGCGCCGGGGACGTCGCTGAGTGAGGTATTGCCTGACGAGGCCGCGGCAATCGTGCCGTGGGATCCCGCCGAGAGCGCCGACCTCGCGCTGGAGCTGATGCAGGGCGAGGAGGAGCGGGAACGCAACCTTCGCCTGATCCGTGCTGCGGGCGAAGCGCTCACCTGGGATGGTGCGGCGCGCAAGCTGATCGAGATCTACGAGTCCACGTGCGAGGCGCCGGGGGCGCTCGGCGGCGCGGCGCTGCGCGGTCAAGGCCAGATCCACGGCGAGCTGAGCGAAGACGCTCTGCGCCTGCTCGGCCCCGCCGGTCTGCTCCCGCGTGACATCGAGCGTCCGCTGCTCGCGCTGGCCACCCACCCCCAGATCGGGGACCCCGTGTTCCGCGCCATCCGTGCCGGGTACCGCGCGTCGTTCCGCTTGCGACGCCTGAGTGGGCAGGATGCTGACGTAATCGACGGCTCGGCGCCCGAGCAGCCGTCCTGACTTACCGAGCCGCGATCAGACGCGGTCGGCAACCACAAGCAGTGAGGTCCCGGCCGGCCAGAGGCGGCGCAGCCGCAGGGTTCCGGTGCCGATGCGGTAGAGAAGCTCATTCACCGACGGCGAGAGGTCCGGGAACTCTGCGTCTGCGTCAGTCGGGGCGCCGCCCGCAGCCGAGGTGCGAGCACGTATGAGAGCCGGCAAGAGCATCTCTGGAAACAGGTAACTGATCTCTCCTATGCGCAGCGGCAACGTCCGGAAGAGCGACCGGAGCATTCGCTTGTCGTAACGGCGGTGATGTCCCAGCGCGACGTCCCATTGCGACCACAGCCTCTGCAGCGCGGGAACGGTCATGATGAGCCTGGATCCAGGCGCCATCTTCGCGCTCAGATCGAGTAGGAAGGCGCGATCGTCCTCGATGTGCTCGAGCACGTCGAGCAGGACCACATAACGGCTATCGGGGTACGAACCAGCGTCGTTGACGTTGGCGGCGGCTCCGAAGCGCCTCCCGAGCTCATCCGCGAGCGAGTTCAGCGGCTCGACGAACCGGTATGTGGCGCGCGGATAGTCGCGCGCGAGAAAATCGCCGACCAGCCCGATGCCCGCACCCACGTCGGTGAGGGTGAACTCGGAATCGTCCAGCTCGCTCTGCACCGCGCGCCAGCGGACGCGGTGCCAGAAGAAGTCACGCGAATGCTCGATCTGGCGCTGGAGATGCGACTCAAGCGCGCTCATGGTCTTCCTGTCCGAGCTTGGTCAACGTCCGGTCCTGCTGCTCCAGGTTGGATAGCGACATGCTCTGGGACTGCGTATACGCCGCAAACAGCACGACGAAGTTGCCCATCGCGACCAGCGATGAGATGCCGAGTCCGAGCAGCGTCGCCGTGGCCCAGCCGGGAATCGCCTGGTTGGTCGCCAGCCTGATGACCAGGACGACGATCCCGAGCGTGACGCAGCTGACGATGATGCCCGAGAACAGGATCAGCGCGCGGATGGCGATGCGGTCCAGGTAGGGCATGAGCATGCTCAGACCGTGGCGTACGAGCTTCGGAAAGTTCATGCGGGAGTGGCCCGCGTACCGCCGCGCCCGAGCGCAGGGAACTCGATGGATGGCCAGCTCGAGGCTGGTGAGAGTCGAGGAATAGCACAGATCGAAGTGGGGGTGGCCGAGGACAGACCGCGCCACCCAGCCGCTGTAGGCGGCGAAGTTACCCGATCGCACCACGGTTCCGGTGAGGATGCGGAACAAGATGCGAAAGAAGAAGTAGAAGACCTTGAACAGCGGAGGCTCGTTCCGGCTGGTGCGCGCGGCGAGCACCACCACGCGCTCGGATCCCGCATGCTCGAGCGCGTCCAGCAAGCGCGGGACATCCTCGGGGGCGTCCTCTCCATCGGAGTCCATGGTCACGACCATGTCCTCGTCTTCCATCTGCGGCACCACCTTGCGCAACGCATAGACGATCGCGCGCTGATGACCGAGGTTGAATGGTGGCGCGATCACTCGAACGTCGTCGTAGGCAGCCAGATTTGCCACCTCGGCATCGAGGCCTCCGCTGTCCTCCGCGACGACAAAGGTGAGTTCGTGGCGTGCGAGCTCAGGGCGTGCCGCCAGCTCGGCGCGGACGCGGTCCCGCAGCATCACGAACGAGACGACGTCCAAGTACACCGGGGTGACGATCCAGATCGTGGCCATTACGCACCGTGTATGAGCACTTCATACTGACCGGCGTACAGAATTGGCTTGAAATACGACTGGGTGAAGTTCCACAGCGGCCGATTGGAGGGCCGCTTGCCTCCGGCCACGGTGATCCAGAAGGTGAGCCAGTAGTCGTTGCGGATCAGGCAGAGGCGCGGAATACGCGTCAGCGCGTTGACTACGCGCTGCTGCTCCTGTGTGTTGAACAAGTACATCCAGCTCGTGGCGTTGAGTCCGTTGGGCGGCGTCGTATGCGACCAGAAATAGAAGCTATCCAGACCGGGCACGCTTATGAAGTTGTCACAGCGGGTGCGGAGCGTGTCCACGACCTGGCTGAACGACGCGACTGTGGCCGGTGGCTGACGCAGCATCGTCGCGCCGGCGAACGGCAACGGCTTGGCTGCACGATAGGTGACGTGATCGTTCACCGCGCCCTGGATCAGCACCTGGTATGTCAGCGCGGCGAGCACTCCCGCCGCGCCCAGCGAGAGCAGGCGCGTGAACCGGGCCGGGTCGACCTCGCCACGCGCGAGGTTCCACCGCTTGAGCGTGTGCAGTCCGTCAGCCAGGATCAGCCCCGCCACGGGTACGAACGCGACTGTGGCGTACCCGACCTGGGGGGTCCCCGCGACCGGGTAGGCGACGATCGCCCCGAGGACCGGGATGGTCGTGAGCATCGCTCGAGCGAGGGGGCTCGGGTACACCGCGTCGGGATCTCTGGGCGGGACGAGCGCGAGCCAACTGAGGGAGAGGCAGATGCCCAGAGCGCCCGGGTTGGGCGACACTGAGAACGGAAAGGTTCCCGACGCCCATAGCCACATCGAGACGCCTGCGAGGATGCGAAGCACGGCGGAGAGCAGCCGTGGGCGGTGGCCTATTCCAAGCGCTGCCGAGCCCAGCGCGCACACCAGGCCCGCCACGGCGATGTCGATCGTCAGTGAGGGAAAGACCAGCGGGATCGTTGCGACATCCGGCTGAGCAAGCGGGCGGACCACGACCCCGTCGATGACATCGGAGAGGCCCGTCCCGAGCCCGATGACCAGGACCACGATCACG
This sequence comes from uncultured Solirubrobacterales bacterium, assembly GCA_963818675.1. Lineage (GTDB taxonomy): Bacteria > Actinomycetota > Thermoleophilia > Solirubrobacterales > Solirubrobacteraceae > Palsa-465. The sequence goes on along the minus strand of CAWFTE010000002.1, from coordinate 959,728 downwards.
ATCGCGGTCCCGGCGAAGGCTCCAGCCAGAATGTCGAGCCGATCCGCCCCGGCAGGCATGAACCTGCCAGTCCTCCAGCGCATCAGGCAGACCCCGACCGAGGCGACCCCCAGCGCGATCAGCGCCGCGAAGTTCTCGGCCCAGATGATGCCGAGATCCTTGTGCATCGCCACGATCGGCATCAGCACGCCGAGGCCCGTCAGCAGCGCGGTCGGCCAGCGCCACCGTCGTAAGGTCGGCGACGTCGCCGAGAGCGCAAGCAGCGTGGCCAGGACCGCGGCTGCGCCGATATTGATCTTGGTCAACACGACCGCGGCCAGGAGGCACCCGACGACGGCCATCTGCAGAGTGCCGCGGCGCGCAAGCAACGTGACGGTCGCCAGGATCGCGATGATCAGCAGGGCGGCCAGCCCGCCGGGATGCATGGGCTCGTTCACGATCCCGGCGTTGGCGGCGAAGCCCACGATCGCGCCAACCAGGCCCAGGAGGACGCTTCCGGTCAAGCGCTCCACGGTGAATCCGATCAGCAGCGAGGTGACCAGCCACAAGATCAACACGACGATGCGGCCGGTGTTCGGCGTAACCGTCAGCCCGAAGACCTTGAAGACCGCCCCCCAGAGCTCATAGGGGAACGGCCCATACTGGCTGAACACGGTGTGATAGAGGGAGCCGCCTGACAGGAACTCCTTGAGCGAGATGAGCGAGTAGCCCTCGTCGTCCTGAAAGGCGAACGTCGTCGCGACCGAGAAGTAGGCGACGAGCAGCGCGAGGGCGCCGAACAGCGAATAGCCGGCTACACGTCCCAGCGCGCGATCCGATGGCGCGGAGCGGAGGGTGAGGGGCTTTGGCAGGGGCGAGCTGACTTGGTTCAACGTCGAAGACCTCCGGCGCGCTGCCATCGCGCCTCGCCGGCCTGATCGTAGCGGCGAAGGGGCGGGAACGCTCAGAGGGGCCCGGTATACAGCCGGGGCTCCTCGATCTCGAACTCGTTCGGTAGGTCCACCGCTCCGCCGCCCGACCGGTTGGCGTAGACGAAGATCGAGCTGATGTCCTCCAGAGCGTGGTAGGGAATCACCGGCGAGCCATCACGCGCCACCGACGCGAGCAGCCGGTAACGCCCCGGGGCCAGCCAGTTCTCGAAGCGCATGCGGATGGTGACCGTGTGCCGAGCCTGGAAACGGCCGGTCCGCCCGTAGGTGAGCTGCGTGCTCGCGGCGAACGCGATCGCGTCCCGGTCATCGCGGAGGGTGAACGCGAAGATCGGATCGGTGGCGTCGGTGTAGAAGAACACGTCCATGCGAATCCAGCATGTCTCCCCCTGCTCGCATTCGTACTGCGGCTCGCCATCCTCACGCTCGAAACGTGCCCCGGCGAGCGCCGCCACCCGATTTCCTGCCTCCTTCTCCGGCCCCGCCATCTCGACCGCCTCGTGGCGCATCGATTTGAAGTTCAGGTCGTTGTACTGGGAGGCGATCGCCTCCGGGTCGCCGATGTCGACCACCCGGCCGCGCTCGAGCAGCATCGCCCGGTCGCAGAAGCGCGCCACCGCACCCATGTCGTGCGTGACGAAGAGCAAGGTCCGGCCTGCGCGCTTCAGGCTCAGGAACTGGTCGTAGCACTTCTGCTGGAAGGCGGCGTCCCCGACGGCGAGCACCTCGTCGATCAGCAGGATCTCCGCGTCGACCTGGATCGCGACCGCGAACGCGAGTCGCACCTGCATGCCGGAGGAGTAGTTCTTGAGTTTGAGGTCCATGTAGCCCTCGAGCTCGGCGAACGCCACGATGTCGTCGAAGCGCTCATGGGCCTCCTTGCGGGACAGGCCCAGCATCACCGCGTTGATGATCACGTTGTCCCGCGCGGTCAGCTCGGGGTTGAAGCCCACGCCAAGCTCGATGAACGGCGACAGGCGTCCGGCTATCTCAAACTGCCCGCTGTCGACCGCGTAGATGCCGGCCAGGCATTTCAGCAGGGTGCTCTTGCCGCTCCCGTTCCGGCCCACGATTCCGAAGAACTCGCCTTGGGCGATGTCCACGGTGACGTCGCGCAGGGCGTGGAGCTCGTCGTAGCGCTGCGGGCGGAAGGCACGGAGCGCGCGCTCCTTGAGCGTGTGGTAGCGCTCGTGCGGAAGGTGAAAGCTCTTGTTGACATGCGCGAGCGAGACCGCCACCGGAACGGCGAGCGGTTGCGGGCTCGGCACGGCGCCGGTCTCGACGGTGGCGCTCACCGAAGATGGGCCTGGCGAGGAGGCCATGGGCTCCAAGTATGGCCGATGTCGGCGCGGCCCCGGCGCGGCCCCGGCCGGCCCCGGCGCGGCCCCGGCCGGCCCCGGCGCGGCCCCGGCCGGCCCCGGCGCGGCCCCGTCTAGCCGATCAGGGTCGGGGGGCTTGCCACCGGCGAGCCGAGCGTGATCGATCCGGTGCGGATGCTCAGCACTCTCACATCGGGCCCGCTTGCGCTCACGTCGCGTACGCGCGTCGACCATGTCGTGAGCGTGAAGGAGTGGCTGCCGGGCGCCAACGAGATCCGCCACAGGGCCTCCGGCTGTGTGGGCTGGACCGCCGCGATCCGGACGAGCATCGTGGTCGCCACCGGCGTGCGCACGAGAACCCGCGCGTACTGCGGGCCGGCGGCGCCAGGGTGAAAGGTTGCCCATCTGACCACCCCGAGCTTGTCGATGCCGGCGATGCGACCCTCTCCGAGCGTTCGTGCGTGCGTGGACCAGTACGGCATGAGGCCGCTCAGCTTCCCGGTGCCGTCGTTCCCCGTGTACCAGACCGGATACGGCACGACGGCATCCAGGAGCGAATATTCACCGGGGCGCCCCAGGGCGGCGATGCCCGCACCGATCCGGTCGGCCTGAGCGGAGGCAGAGCGGCCGGTCTCGATCGAGAACTGAGCCGCGTTGAAGGTGCGACTCAGGTTGGTCAGATAAGCCACGCCAGCCGCCAGCCCGAGACAGCACCACGCGAGGGTGGCCCACGGCCACTCTCCGGCGCGGACCATGGGGCCGGCTGTGGCCCGATCCCGAGCCTCGCGCTCGAGTCGCGGGCGGGCCGCTCCCGCCACGGACACGGCCAGTAGAAACGGCAGGAAGGTCACGTAGCGCGGAGTGGTGGCCAGGACGTCGGCGGGAAGGAAGGCCCGCGTCGTGGCGACCGGGATGCTCACGAGTACGGTCCCGGCGAGGAAGAACGCCAGCGCTCGCCAGTCGAGCCGCCTCGATAGAGCGAGCCACAACAGGCCGCCCACGAGCACCGCCACCACGAACATCGCGCTGAACCAGTCGAACGCGGTCTGCGCGCCGCTCGGAACCGCCGTGCCGACGACCGACGAGGCCAGCTCGCGGCCGACCATGTAAAGGAGCAGGAGTAACTCGTAACCGACGGTGGGCAGGTTAAGTGACTGGTGCCACGGCTGAAATTGGACGTAGAGGAGATAGGCAAACGCGATCGCGTAGCAGGGCAGTTGCGCCAAGATCGCACCGCGTGGCCGCTGCCAGTCGCGGGCGAAGCACAGCCAGATCAGCGTGATGATCGCCGGCGTCGCGAGCCCCTCCTCCCATGAGCACACCGCGAGCAGGAGCGACACGAGCGAGAACGCGTACGCCGTCCGACTGCGGGTCGAGAGCCAGCGGAAGAAGCCCAGGCAGGCGCCCGCCGAGAGATACACCGACGTCGCCGACACCGCAGCCGACGACACCCACTGTGAGGCGCCGATCAGCAGAGAGGAGGTGCCGAACAGAAACCCGATCACCAGATGCAGCGTCCGCGGAGCCCACAACGTGTCGAGGAGCCTTACCAACCAGTACGTGCCCAACCCGCACAGCACCGACAGCACCACCGCCGTGGCTGTGTAGCTCGTGTGAAACGGTGTTGCCGTCAACCACTGGAGGAACCTGGTGAACGGCTGGAGATGCGTGCCCCCGATCGGCTGGAACAGGAGATGGAGGCTGAGACCAGCCCGCGCCTGACCGAGGTTGCGAAAGTCGTCGAGGGCGTAGCCCCCCTCGTGCAGGATGCGGAAATCGATCAGCGCCGAGACCAGCGCCACAAGCGCCGGAGCGAGGTGCCGACGATAGGTGCTCCGGCTCGCGACCCGGACCCGAGGCGATACCGCAGCCGAGACCGTCGCCGTCATCGCGGCGGCATTTTAGTCGCCGCGCTGCGTTTCACGGGTCGCCGCGGAGCGAGCGGTCGCGCTCACGCGGTGCAGAGCAGAACGGGCGCGTGCGCCCCCACACGCACCCCCCACGGCAGGCCGGGGGCGCGGTCTAGCGGAAAGCGGATCACCCCGCCCCGCCCGCCGACGGTGCCGAGTGGCCCTGAGTCAAAGCCAGAGGCGAACCGGCGTAGGTAGACGACCGCGGCGGATCCTGACGAGGGCCGAACCAGAAGCCCCTGTCCGGGATGAGCGCTCAGATCTGCGTACCCGCCGCCGGGCGCCGGGTCGAAGCGCTCGCATGATCCGGCGGCGGCGAGGTGCCCACGCGTGGCCCCCGTAATCGCGGGCCCTCCCGAGGCGCTCGGTATTGCCGGCGCTCCCGAGGCGCTCGGTACCGCGGAGGCTCCCGAGGCGCTCCGTACCGCGGGCGCCGGCAGCACGGTGATCTCCTCACCGTGACTCAGTGCCTGGTCGGCCTGGGCTCGAACCGACTCGAGCTGACGCTCCAGCTCACCGAGGGTGAAGGCCGGCGAGCCGAGGTCGTGGGCCGCGGCGAAATAGGCGCCCGCGGTGATCTGGGGAGCATCGGCAGGCGACGGGACGAAGGCCGGGGAGACGACGGGGCGAGCGACGTCGGCCGCGGCCAGCGTGGCTCGCACCACGGTGTCATCGACGCGCAGGCCGACTTCCCCCGCGCGGAGCGCCTGGAGGTTGGAGACCAGCGCCGCCACCACCATGACTGCCCCGAGACCGAGCCAGCCGGGCCTGAGGCGCAGGCCAGCGCTGACCTCCAGCAGGACGAGCCAGACAAACACCGCGCCGACGTACAGGTAGCGGCTGGCGGCGGGCTCGTCGGATCCGGCTCGCGTGAGCGCGGTCAGCACCCAGAACGAGAACCCGCCAACCAGCGCGGCGAGCAGCATCGGGGTGACCAGCCCGCCACGGTGAAATCGCCAGGTCAGGACCACCGCGCCGAACAGGCCGACGGCGAGGGGCGGGCCCCAGGCCCCGGCGTCGAGGCCGGCCATGCCGGCCGCGACACCCGCGACGGCGTTGGCGACGTACTGGGGGGCGCCCAGGATCGCGTTCGCGGTCGTGGTGTCGCCCGCGCTCCACCCGATCGACCAGAGGACGTAGAGCACGGCGGGGAGCACCGGCACCCATAGGCGCCGCCACGGCTCCCGCTGCGCGATCAGCGTCACCGCCGTCGCGAGGACGAAGCAGACGCCCACACCGGAGCTGGCCAGCGAGCACGCCAGCAGCGCTGCGATCCATCCGTCCCGCGCCGGCGGCGTGGGCGTCACGCCCGCTCGAGCGTCCGCCCAGTGGCGCGCACGATCCTCCAGCAGCGCGAGCGCTCCCAACCCGGCGGCGAGCGACCCGAGATAGCCGATCTGGAACGGCCACAACTGATCCTGGAACGCCGTGCCCATGAACAGCAGCAGGGTCACCGGCGCGAGCGCCAGCCACGGTCCGATGCGCCGGCGGCCGAGCACGTAGAGCAGGTATGCGCAAATCAGCTGGACCGCGATGCTGACCGCACGGTAGGCGGTGTAGTGACGCAACCCGACGAGCTTGAACAGCACCTTGTAGACGAGCACCGGTATGAGTGAAAGGTGACCGTTGTGTGGGTCGAGATAGGTATGCAGTCCCCCGCCACGGCGGCCGAGGATGAAATCCCACTCGTCGTAGAAGAACGTGAGGTGCCGCCCCGCGTAGAGCAGCACGACCGCAGCGGCGCCCAGGATCGCTCCGAGTGCGCCCGCTGCGAGCGTCCGACCGTGCGCCTCGATCTGCGCGTCGAGCCGGACTCGCAGGGCGACGGCGTGCGACATCGGAGGCCGCTAGGCCCGGCGCAGATGCTCGCGTCGAGGCCGGCCGGGCGGCGGGAGCGGCTCGCGCGCCGTCAATGCCGGGCCCTGCGGGGCAGCGAGCGGCTCGGCCACGTCCTTTCGCCTGTAATCCCCGTGGGTCAGGTGATGCTCGAGCCAGACGTACAGCACTATGAACAGATACCGGCTTCCCATCTCGTTGAGCCTGAGCTTGGACTCGCCGTGGCGCCGGTTGGTCCACGTGATCGGCACCACCGCGTAGCTGAACCCGCGCACCACCGCCTTGAGCGGGAGCTCAACCGTCAGGTTGAAGTGGTTTGAGAGCAGGGGCTTCAGCTGCTCGACGACGTCGCGCCGGTACGCCTTGAACGCGTTCGTCGTGTCGTTGTACCCGTGCCGGAACAGCACCCGGATGCCCGCGTTTACGACGCGGTTGATGATCAGCTTGAGCCGCGGGTAGCCGACGGTCCGGCCGCCGCGGCCGAACCTCGTCCCGAATGCGCAGTCATAGCCTGCCTCGAGCACTCGGTAATACCGGATCAGGTCCCGAGGCGAGTCCGACAGGTCGGCCATCATGACCGCCACCGCGTCGCCGGTGTACAGGTCGAGCCCGGCCCGGACAGCATGGCCGAAGCCGGGCGCGTTCGGAGAGCGGACGCACTTCACGCGCGGATTGCGGCCGCTGATCTCGTTCACCGCGTCGGCGGTGCCGTCACCGCTGGCATCGTCGATGACGAGGATCTCGTAATCGAGGCCCTCCTGGTCGAGTGCGGCCGTCGTCGCGCTCACGGTCTCGCCGATCGACTGCACCTCGTTGTGGGCGGGAATTACGACCGAAAGCTTCATCGCGCCGCGAGCCAGAGCTCCGCGTTCTGGTCGTGGATCTCGCGCAGGACGTCCTCGATGTCATAGGTGATATCCCAGTCGGGATAGTCGTTGCGGAACGGCTCGAGGTCGGAGATCCACCAGCGGTGATCACCGATGCGGTTCACGTCCGAAAGCTCCCAGCTCAGTTCCTTGCCGGCGATCGACTCGCACAGCCCGATCGCCTCGAGCATGGAGCAGTTGCTCGCACGGCCGCCGCCGATGTTGTAGACGGCGGCGGAGCGCGGCGCCCGGTGGAATGTCTCGAACGCGGCGACGAGGTCGGCGGAATGGATGTTGTCCCGAACCTGCTTTCCGCCGTACCCGAACACGGTGTACGGCTCGCCGGTCATCGTGCAGCGCATCAAGTAGGAGAGAAAACCGTGGAGCTTGGCGCCGGCGTGATTTGGACCCGTCAGGCACCCACCGCGGAAACACACCGTCGGCATGTCGAAGTAACGGCCGTACTCCTGCACGAGCAGGTCGGCGGCCACCTTCGAGACACCGAACAGCGAATGGGTGGAGCGGTCGATCGACATCGTGGTGTCGATGCCGCGGAAGTAGCGATGGTCCTCGGGCAGTTCGAGGCGTTGCTCGGTCTCGACCAACGGCAGGTCATTCGGGAGATCGCCATACACCTTGTTGGTGGAGCAGAAGATGAACGTCGCGTTCGGTGCGTGTTCGCGCGCGGCTTGGAGCAGGTTGAGCGTGCCGTTGGCGTTGACGCCGAAGTCCGTTTGCGGATCGGAAGCCGCCCAGTCGTGCGACGGCTGCGCAGCGGTGTGGATGATCAGCTCGAGACCGCCTGCGAGGTCGCGGAACACCCGCTCCACGGCGGCGGTGTCTCGGATGTCGACCTCGAGCGAGCGGAACGAGTCATCGAACTGGCGCAGGAGGCGCTGCGTCGTGTGGGCGGTCGATGCGGAGGGGCCGAAGAACCTGGCGCGCATGTCGTTCTCGAGTCCCACCACGTCGAAGCCCGCCTGAACGAAATGTTGGACGGACTCCGACCCGATCAATCCTCCGGAACCCGAGACGAGGGCTGTTGGCATTGGCCGAAGTGAAGCATGAAACGCGGTCGCGCACCGATCGCGCCACTACGATGCGAGCGTGTCTCAGGCTGAAGCGCCGGCGGTCTCCTCCGGGGGGCCCCGCATCTGGCCGCTCCCGGCGCGGATGCCGCCACGCCGCTGGCCGACCGCCCGCCTGGCCCTGTGCGCGGCGCTCCTGCTGGCGCTCGTGGGGCTCGTCCTGGCCATCAGGACCAGCTTCTTCTACGCCGACGACTACCTCAACATGGGGCTCGCCCGCCAGGAGGGTCTCGGGCTCACGCTGTTGAAATGGTCGGTGTTCGGCGAGCTGGCCCCCGGCCACCGCCTCCTGGACTGGCTCGTGGGGGTCCATCTCGGGCTGCACTGGGCGTGGACGATGGCGATCATGTTCGCCTGCTGGGCCCTCGCCGTGGTCGCCTTCGAGCGGCTGCTCACCGAGCTCACCGACCGCCGCTGGCTCGTGGTCTTCGGGACCGCGCTGTTTGCCTCCGCGCCCGCGTTCGTGCGGATCATGCAGTGGTGGGCGAATGCCGAGCACGAGATGCCCTGGATGGCGCTGAGCGTCTTCTGCATGCTCGCCTCGCTGCGCTGGCTGATCCGCCGCGAGGCCCGCTGGCTCGTGCTCGCCGTGGCGGCCTACCTCGTCGGGCTGATGTTCTACGCCGAGATCGTGCTGGCTCCGGTACTGGTCGTCGCGCTCGCCTACGTCGTCCCCTCCCAGGCCCAGAATCCGCTGAGCAGGCGCCGGCTGCGCGCCGACCTGCCGCTGCTGGCGCCGTTCGTCGTGCTCACGCTTGCTTATCTCGCGGTGAGCAAGGCCGGCGGCTACCTGACCGTGCCCAAGCCGGCTGCGCTCAGCACGTGGCTGGCGTACTACCGCACCGATTGGCTTCACGGGGTTACCCCTTGGCTGGTCGGCCAGAGCACCGTGCCCAACACCGGAGGTGTCGGCCCGGCCGTGGTGGTCGTGGCCGAGCTGGTCCTGATCGGGGTGGTCGTTGCATCGCTCGCGCGCAGCCGCTCGGCCTGGCGGGCGTGGGCGCTCTACGTCGTGATCTGGGCGCTCGGAGCGTTCATCGTCGGCAACGACCGGCTCGGCATGTACGGCCCGACGATGGCCTACGACCCCCGCTACAACGCCGAGATGATCCTCGTGCTGCCGCTGTGCATCGTGCTGGCGTTCGCGGCGGCACCCATTCGCGCGGGGGCACTCGTTCGCACGGAGGCACCCGTTCGCGCCGGGGCACCCGTTCGCGCCGGGGCACCCGTTCGCGCCGGGGCACCCGTTCGCGCCGGGGCCGGACGAGTTCCACTGTGGGCCGTGTGGGTGACGGTGGCCGGCGTCGCCACGGTCCTCGCCGTCTCGGTCGGCATCTCCTACGCCCGGCTGTCGAACGCGTGGCCAGCCCGCGGCGCCGGTGCCTGGGCCGCGCACGTGCGCTCCTCGGTGGCCGCGCTGCGGCGCCACGGGACCCAGCCCTCCGTGATCGACGGCGAGGTCCCGCCGACGGTCGAGCCCGAGAACCAGGCGCAGTTCAGCCTGTTGAGCGTGGTGCTGCCGATGCTCGGGGCCGGGATCGCGGTGGGTGATCAGACTGGGCGCGACCCGCCGGCAGTGGTGGCGCCGGACGGCACCGTCGAGCTCGCGCAACCGCGCGTGATCGCGTCGTGGTCGGCCGCGCAGCTGCTGCGCGGTCACGTGGTGACGCCACCGTCCCCGGTTGCGGTGCGGCTCCGGCAGGGGGCCCTGTGCGCCGCCGCCGGGCCGGTGCCTTTGTTGCTGCCGTTTGCCACGTCGGCACCGGCGAGCTCCGCCGGCGACGTGCTCGAGCTGGCACTGGCGCCGGACAGCTCAGGCGGCGTCCTCTTCTTCTACCTCGACACCGGTGGCGGTTACCCCGTCGGCCCGTCGAAGGTGCTAGCGGCCGGTCCGCATGACCGCGTCCTTCGCGTATCCCTGCCGGGGCGCCTGGCGCGCGTCCGGATCGACCTCCAGCCCGGCGCCCGCGCCTGCATCTCCGCGCTGCGCATCGTGCACTACGCCCCGCGCTGACACCCCGCGCGTGCGCGTGCGCACCAACCGAAGGCCGATCCCGGCCAGCGACGCCGCAGCCAGGCCGACCATCGGCCAATCGGTGGAGGTGGCTAACCCCGGCTGCGCCCAGCGGAAGCCCAGGCCAGGCAGCCACTCGAGAGCGAACCAGGCCAGCGCCGCGCCGATGATGCTCACCGCCAGCCACCGCTGCAGGTAGGTCGTGGCCAACGCTGCGAGCGCGATCATCAGCAGCACAGCCGCATAGGAGCCCTGGTGCAGCGCGGTGATCGCGGTGTTGGCGCCGAACTCCAGGATCACCCAGAAGACGAGCGAAAGCAGCACGAACGCCGACGCCGGAGCGAGCGACCGCAGCGACCGGCGCACGGTGGCGCTCGCGAGACCAAGCGCGCCGCCGACCAGCAGCGGCCCGGCCGAGAGCACGAACGAGGTGATGCCCGCCACGCGCGCCTCTCCGAGAAAGCCCTGCCACTGCGGGTAGGACCTCCAGATCCACAGCTGCCCGACGAGCGTCTCGACGTTCCTCAGCTTGTCGAGCACGAATGAGTGGAGCGGGTTGTGCAGGTACTGCCGCACCAGGTCGTGCAGGAACGAATTTCGATCGAGTGCGAGCACGCCCGCGATCTGCCACTTGAGCAGTCGGTCCCCCGGCGGGTCGATGAAGTGCTGGTAGGCCATCCACGGCAGGTAGAGCACTAGCCCGGCGCCGAGGGCTGACGCGGCCTGGATCGCGGTGGGACGCAATCGCCAGACCAGCACCAGGAGCGCGAGCAGAGAGAAGGCGATGCCACCGTGCGAGAGCAGGGCGAGCGCCGCCAGCACGGCGGCCAGGATCAGCGACCCCTCCTCGAGAACCACCGCGAATGCCACGAGCGCGAGCGCTCCGGCGAGCATCTTCGGCCACACGTAGACCGTGTTGACGAAGATGGCTCCGGTGGCCGCCGTTACCAACACCACGGCGAGCACTCGGAGCTTGTCAATCCCGCGCGAGCGCAGCAGCACCCACAGAGCCGGGATCCACAGGGCTTGAAGGACGGTGCCGAGGAGCTCATAACCGAAGCTCCGGTGCCCGAGCAGGGGATACAGCATCAGAGTGAAGCCCGTTTGCAGCGGTGGCCGGTCGCTGGTATGCCAATCCGCGAGGAGCGGGACCGTGAGTCCGCCGTGATGTGCCACCCGCTGGGCGAACAGCAGCGGCAAGGTGTTATCCGGCGCGATCCAAAACCGGTAGGACATCGCAAGCGTCGCGTCGCCGGCCGGCCCGCCGCTGGTCCAGTGGAGGCCTCCGAGGCCGCCCTGCGAGTAGGCGAGCCCGAGGTATCCGAGGACAACCAGCAAGCAGACTCCGAACGGTCCCCGCAGCTCCGGATCGTCGAGCAGCACGGTCGGCCGGACGGTCGCGACGATTGCCAGGCTCGCGACCAGGAGAACCACCGCCAGCACGCGCCCAAGCGTCGGCGAGGCCACCCACGCCCAGAACTCTACGAACGCGGCCACGCCCGAGCCCGCCAACAGCATCCCGAGTCTCGTGGCGGCGCTGAGCGGGCGGCGCGAGGCCAAGGCGAGCGTGCCGAGGCCGGGCAGCGCGACGAGGATGCTCACGCCGAACACGGTGAGCAGCAGGCCGAGGAAGCTCGCCACCGGGTCGGTCAGTGATGTCCGGGTCCCACCGGTGACCGCCGCCAGGGCGGCGGCGGCAAGGAGCGGCCAGACGAAGCGGCGTCCACGCTTCCTAGTCATCCCGGCGCTGAAGCTAGCAGCGGCCGGTCGTACGCCCGGCGCGTTCTATACGCCTGGTCCCCCGCTCACAGCGCCTGTTCGAGCGCCGTCTCGTGCTGGGCGATCCAGGCATGGATGTCGCTCAGGATCTCGCGCGCGCCGCGACGCGGGCGCCAGTCGGAGTGCGCATACAGGCGAGTGCAGTCCGAGACGTAGATCGGCACGTCGCCGGGACGAGAGCTCGTATCGCCGGTGACCGACGGCTGGTTGCCGGTTATCTCGGCACACAGCTCGGTCGTCTCGCGCAGCGACAGGCTGCACTCCCGGCCGCCGCCCACGTTGCCCACGAAGCCGTCCCAGCCATCCGGGTCGGTTAGCTGCCGGTCGATCAGATCGGTGAGATCCGCGACGTGGAGGAGGTCACGGACCTGCTTGCCGCTGCCCCCGAAGCCGATGTAGCGCAGTTCGCGGTTGAAGTGGTGCGCGAGCATCCAGAAGGTGAACACGCCCTGATCGACCTTGCCCATCTGCCAGGGACCGGCGATGACACCGCAGCGGTTCACCGTGGCGCGCAGGCCGAAAGCCGCGCGGTACTCGTCGATCAGCAACTCGGCTCCCAGCTTGGTCGAGCCATACAGCGTCCGCGCTCCCTCCATCGGGAACGTCTCGGCGATGCCCTCGGGGCTCACCCCCGGATACGGCTGCTGCTGGGCGAGCTCGAATCGGCTCTCGGTCTCCTCGAGCGCCACTCCGCACAGCGACGCGACCGGATACACGCGGCTCGTCGACAGAAAGACCATGTAAGCCGAGCGCCGGCGCGCGAGCTCGAGGCAGTTGTACGCGCCGAGCAAGTTCGTCCTGATCACGTAGTCCGGATCGCCGCCCACGCCGGCCAAGACCGACGGCTCCGCCGAGCACTCGACCAGCGCGTCGATCGGGCCCGCCTCGAGCAGATCCTCGAGCATCCGGACGTCGCCGTGGACGAACTCGACTCCGGCTGCGCGAAGCCGGGTGAGGTTCAGCTCGGCACCCCGGCGCCGGAGGTTGTCCAGCGCAGCGATCTCCCAGTCGGGATGGAGGTCGGCTAGAGACAAGGCGACGCTCGCGCCGATGAACCCCGCGCCGCCCGTGACCAAGACCCGCATGGGCGCCGATTATGCCGAGCGGCCTGCCCGGCACACCTGCCGATCCCAGCCGGATCGTCAGTGGGAGCGCAAGCGCGCCAGGCGCTGGTTGGCCCGACGCAGTGGCGCGGTGATGCGCCAGGAGATCGAGTCCTCCATCGCGGCGCGAGCCCGTTCGGCGGCCAGGCGGTCGTGCTGGGCCTCGTCCAGCTCGTGGCGCGCCCGGTCGCGTTCTGCCGACAGAAGCGCCTCTCGCTGATTGGCGCCGGCGAGCTGGGCCTCGCTCAGCAGAGCTCGATGCTCGAGCTGGGCCATGCGCTCGTAGAAGTGCTTGGTGTCCAGAGGCGCGCCCATCACGGCGACTGCGCTCAGATCCGGAAGCTCGCCGTCGCCCGCCAGCGCGATCGTGTACAGCTCCTCTCCCGCCTCGCGGCCCCACATCTTGTAGAGCCGCGTCTCGATCTCGCAGCGCGGATCCTGCAGCGCGTGCCCGAGATCGTCTGTGATGATCGAAGCAGTCTGGCTCTCCTGCCGGTACATGGCAACCTGACCGAAGCGCCGGTGCAGCGCCGCTTCGAGCTCTGTCGCGGTGAGCTCGTGGAGGTGGAACCGGTTGCCGGCGGGATAGACGCCCTTGTTGGGGGAGGAGATCGCGAGGATCCCGCCCGGGCGCAGCACGCGCCTGATCTCGTCCAGCGCCCGCTCGGGGTCGCTCACGTGCTCGATCGCCTCGAACGAGACGACGAAGTCGAAGCTGTCCTCCTCGAAGGGGAGGGCCAGAAGATCGCCGCGCACGAACTCGGCCCGGCCTTGCGCGCGTTCTCGGGCATCGCCCAGCGCCGCCTCGTCGAGATCCACGCCCCGCGCGCTCCGCGCGCCGGCATCGGCCAGGACGACCGTGCCCCACCCCACACCACAGCCGGCGTCGAGGACATCTCTGTCTGCGGCCAGCGGCGCGGCCCACGCGTAACGCGCCTGGTGCTCGGCCTCGAGCGGGAGCCCGCGGTGGAGCTCGGGAACGTACCGCTCCGCCTCGGCCTCCACCTCGGCCTCGGGGCCGCTCGGGAGCTCCTGGTCCTCGACCGCGTCTTCCTCTCCGTCTCCGGCGAGCTGTGCGGTCATCTCGAATGACATCCCGGTGGCGCGCTGATCGGCGTCGAGGGCGACCACCTTCACCTCGTGCGGGCCGGGCGGACATAGCTCCTCGTCGAGCAGCGCGGTGAAGCCGCAGCGCAGAGCGTCCGGCTCTGAAAGGACCTCGGCGACATCACTGCGGAACAGGCCGTACGCAGCCTCCACGGTCCTGTCGTCGACCATCACGGTGACGCGGTTGATTCCCGCGCGCGAGTAGGCCCAACCGAATACGCGGATGGGGAGGCTGAGCGGGGCGTCCGCCGCCTCCGCGCCCGGCGCGTCGCAGGACATCACGGTCCGTCCCGCGTCGAGAGCGGCGATCCGGTCGGGCGCCTCAGGCGGGGTCTCGAAATCAGGAACCGGGTCGCTGGCGCGCACACCCATGCCCCTTATCGTATGACGGGACCTGCGCCTTGGTCCCGCGATCGCGGCTTGGGCCCTAGGATTTCTCCCTCATGATCGAGCGCATTCTCGTGACCCCGGCCCAGTTCCGCCGGATCAGCTACGTGGCTATGGTGGCGCTGGCGCTGATCGTCCTCACGGGCGGGGCGGTTCGGCTGACCGACTCGGGGCTGGGCTGCGAGAACTGGCCCAAGTGCGGGGGCACGCCGCTGCCGCCGCTCAGCTCCCATGCGCTGATCGAGTTCGGCAACCGGGCCGTGTCGGGCGTGGTCGGCGTAATCACGGTGCTCGTCGCTGTGCTCGCGTTCCGGCGCCGGCCCTTCCGCCGGGACCTGGCCTGGCTGGCCCTGGCGCTGCCGCTGGGGGTGGCTGGACAGGCGGTGCTGGGCGGGTTCACGGTGCTCGAGCACCTAGCGCCCGGGTTCGTGATGGGCCACTTCTGCCTGTCGATGGTGATCCTGGTCGCGGCGGTGGCGCTGGCCTGGCGCAGCTCGCACGAACCGGGATCGCGGCCGCGCTCCGACGACCGGCTCGCGGTGTGGTCGATCCGGGCGCTGGGCCCGCTGGGCGCGCTCACCATCGTCGCCGGCACGGCGGCTACGGCGGCCGGGCCGCACTCGGGCGGGGTCACCGGGCAGCACGTCCACCGCCTGCACTTCAAGGGCGCCGACACGCTCACCTGGGCGATCCATCAGCACGCGACGATTGCGGCCCTGTTCGGGGTGCTCACGATCGGGGTCTGGCTGCTCCGCCGGCACCGCGGAGCCGGCGAACGGTCGCTGGAGCCGTTGACCGCTCTCGGCGTGCTGATCGCGGCGCAGGGCCTGGTCGGGACGGTCCAGTACGAGTTGAAGCTCCCCTCCGAGATGGTCTGGGTCCACGTGGCGCTGGCCACCGCGACGTGGCTGGCGGTGCTGTGGGCGATCGCCGCCGCCGGGCGACTCGTGCCCCGGCGGGCGGCCCTGCCCGCTGCCGAAGGCGTCCGTCCCGCCGCGCGCGAGCTCGAGTCCGTCGGCTGAGCGTGCGTTCGCTCGCCACGCGCCTCGAGGGCCCGTTGCTGCTCGAGCCGACCGTCCACGGCGACGCCCGCGGGTTCTTCCTCGAGACCTTCCGCCGGTCCGAGCTCGCCACGCTGGGGATCGACGAGGAGTTCGTCCAGGACAACCACTCGCGCTCGCGCCGAGGGATCGTCCGCGGGATGCACTTCCAGCCCGGGATGGCCAAGCTCGTTCGGTGCGCACGCGGAGCGATCTTCGACGTCCTGGTCGATCTCCGGCGCGGCTCGCCCCGCTTCGGCCAGTGGGAGGGGTTCCGGCTCGACGATGTCGAGCATCGTCAGCTCTTCTGCCCGGACGGGTTCGCCCATGGCTTCTGCGTGCTCAGCGAGGAGGCAGACGTTGTCTACAGGACCTCCGCGTACTACGACCCCGAGCGCGAGTCCGGCTTCTCCTACGCGGATCCCGAGGTGGCGATCGACTGGCCGGCCGAGGTGGAGCTGACGGGTTCGCCACGAGACACCAGCGCGCCCACGCTGTCGGCGATCGCCGAGTCGCTGCCATTCACATATTCGGGCTAGCCGCGGAGCCGCACCCGATACGATCGGCGGCGACGGAGATGTCGCTGGAGCACCCACCCACTATCGGACCCGAATCGCCGCGCGGTGCCGAAGCATCGCTGAGCATCCTGGTGGTCGACGACGAGTCTGACCTGCGCGAGATGCTGACCCGCTCGTTCTCGCGCGAGGGGCATCGGGTGACCTCGGTGGCGGACGGGCGCAGCGCGATCGAGCGCGCCACGACGGAGAACTTCGACATCGTCCTGCTCGACGTGGCCCTGGGCGCCGGCCCCGACGGGTACGAGGTGTGCCGGACGCTGCGCGGGCGCCGAAACGTCGTGCCGATCATCATGCTGACCGCGCTCGACTCGGAGGCCGACGCCGTGCTCGGGCTGGAGGCCGGCGCCGACGACTACGTGACCAAGCCCTTCGGCCTGGCCGAGCTCCGCAGCCGGATTCGTGCGGTGTTGCGCCGGGCCGGCACCCGGGCCATAGGCGACGAGGTGCTGGTGGTGGGGCCGATCCGGCTGGATCGCGCCCAGCGCGAGATCAGCATCGACGGCAAGCCGGTGAAGCTCACGTTCTCGGAGTTCGAGCTGCTGGATGCGCTGATGGCCGATCCCGGGCGCCTGCTCAACCGTCAGGAGCTGCTGCGGGCAATCTGGGGCGACAGCGCCTACCGGGACCCCCGGGCCATCGACGTCCACATCCGCCACCTGCGCGAGAAGCTCGAGCCCGAGCCGGACAAGCCGCGCTACATCCTGACGGTTCGCGGCGCCGGCTACCGCCTTCGGGGGTCGTAGTGCTGCGAGGGCGGCCGCGGCGTGGCGCCCTCGGTCTGCGTGGCCGGATCGTCGGCGCCGTCCTGGTCACCACGGTGGCCACGCTGGCGATCGCCGCGATCGCGCTGCTCGGTCCCCTCGAGCAGTCTCTGCGCAACGCGACCCGCAACACGCTCGAGAAGCAGGTGAGCGGCGCCGCGGCCGGCTTCCGGGACCTCGACCTCACCTACCTCCTGGACGCGCGCGGCACCCCGCTGGACCCGAACCGTGACGAGGGGCTCCGGGAGCAGTTCGAGCTGCGCCAGCTGCAGAACGGCCTGGGCACCAGGATCGGCGGAAGCGTCTACCTGCTGGGCGACTTCGCGGCCGACGGGCGGGGCGGCCGGGTGCTGGCGCCCCCGACGGACCCCGACGCGCTGTCCAACGATCCGTTCGACGACGTGGCCAACGCGTTCCGGACGCACCGGACGATCGCCTCGTTCACCTCGATGAACGGGACCGACTTCGCGCGGGTGGCGATCCCGATCACGATCCAGCAGGGCGAGGTCAAGTACGTGCTCGCCGTGCGGCGGCCGATCGAGGAGATCCCCGGCGCCGTCCACGCCGTGCGGACCGCGTTCCTGTTCGCGGCGCTGGCCGGGCTTGCTCTGACCCTGATCCTGGCGATCCCGCTGTCGGGCACGGTGGTGCGGCGTCTCCAGCTTCTGCGGGAGGTGGCCCGCCGGCTCCCGAGCGAAGGCTCGGCGGTCGAGGTGCCGCTGGACCGCGCGCGAGACGAAGTGGGCGATCTGGCGCGGACGTTCGCGCTGATGCAGCGCCAGCTCCAGCAGCAGGAGGAGGCGCGTCGTGCGTTCGTGGCCACTGCCTCGCACGAGCTGCGCACGCCGATCACCTCGCTGGAGGGCATGCTCGAGCTGCTCGAGGACGATCTGCGCGGCGGCGATCCCGACCTCGACGACGCGATCTCGCTGCTCGAGCGCTCACGGGCGCAATCTCGCCGCCTGGCCCGGCTGGCCGCCGACCTGCTCGATCTGAGCCGGATCGATGCCGAGGTCGAGCTGCGCTCCGAGCCGGTCGAGCTGGGGGAGCTCAGCCGGGCTGTGCTGGCCGAGTTCGAGCTCGGGATGGGCGAGACCGGGATCGTCTCGGAGCTCGACGACTCCGCCGGGCCGGTATGGGCGCTCGGAGACCCCGGGAGCGTGGCGCGAATCGTGCGGATCCTGATGGACAACGCCATTCGCGTCAGCCCTTCCGGCGCGGAGATCAAGATCGAGCTGGAGTCCGGCTCGAGCGCCCGCCTCAGCGTGTGCGACAAGGGCCCTGGGGTGCGTCCCGAGGAGCGCGAGCTGATCTTCAAGCGCTTCCAGCGAGGGCGCGCCACCGCCCAGCAGGCCGGGTTCGGGCTGGGCCTGGCCATCGGCCGGGAGCTGGCAGCGCGGATGGGCGGCGAGCTCGTGCTCGAGGAGGACTACGGGCCCGGCGCCAAGTTCACGCTGCGCCTCCCGGTGGCTCGCGCGCCGCAGGAGGATCCGCTGGCCGTGGGGTTCTGAGCGCTCGTCGGCGCGCGGCCCTAAAAAGCGCCAACTGACAGCATCAGCGTATGGACGAGCTGCTCATGAGGGCGATGCTGGATGTCGACGAGCACCACTGGTGGTACCGGGGGCGCCGTGAGATCATCCGCGCCGAGCTCGATCGCCTGAGCGTGCCGGCCGGCGCGCGCGTGCTGGATGCCGGCTGCGGATCCGGCCGCACGCTCCAGGAGCTCGTCGACTACGGCTCGGAGGTCCACGGAATCGAGCTCGAGCCTCAGGCGGCCGAGGTCGCGCGGTCGCGGGACCACGGCGAGGTGCGGATCGGGCGGCTCGAGGAGCTGCCCTACGAGGACGGCTGGTTCGACCTGATCACCTGCCTGGACGTGGTCGAGCACACGCCCGACGATCGCGTGGCGCTGCGCGAGCTGCGGCGGGTGTGCAAGCCCGGCGGCTGGCTGCTGCTGACCGTCCCCGCCTACCCGGCGCTGTGGTCGCTGCACGACGAGGCCAACCACCACTATCGCCGCTACGGCCGCCGGGCGCTCGCGGCCGCCGCGCGCGAGGCGGGCTGGCAGGTTCAGCGCATGACCTCCTTCAACAGCCTGCTCCTGGCGCCGGCGGCGGCGGTGCGCCTGGCTCAGCGCCGGCGCGCGCGCTCGCGCTACCGGCCCGAGATCACCCTTGGCCCGGCGTGGCTGAACGCGCTGCTGGAGCGCCCGCTCCGCCTGGAGGCCCGCTGGCTCGCGGGCGGGCGGACCCTGCCGGCCGGGCTGTCCCTGCTGGCGCTCCTCGAGAACCCCGGATCGCACGTGTGAGCCTGACGCTTGCCGCGATCATCGGCGTCTCCAACAGCCTCGGCTACATACTGCCGGCGATCATCGGCCTGGAGTCGATGGGCATTCCCTCGCCGGGGGAGACCGCGCTCGTGGCCGCTGCGGTCCTGGCCAGCCAGGGCAAGCTGCAGATCTGGCTGGTCCTGGTCATCGGCATCAGCTCGGCGATCCTCGGCGACAACATCGGCTACCTGTTGGGGCGGCGGTTCGGGCGTGAGCTGCTCGAGGCGCCGGGGCCGCTGCGCCGCCATCGG
This sequence comes from uncultured Solirubrobacterales bacterium, assembly GCA_963818675.1. GTDB lineage: Bacteria > Actinomycetota > Thermoleophilia > Solirubrobacterales > Solirubrobacteraceae > Palsa-465. Next base: position 940,431 of record CAWFTE010000002.1, on the reverse strand, counting down.
GTCAGGGCCCTGGAGATCGGGGACGGCTTCTTCAAGCGCCACGGCGCGAAGACGGTGTTCCTGGGCCGGTGGATCGTGGCGATCAGGGTCGCGACCGCGTGGCTGGCGGGGATCAACGAGATGCAGTTCCGGACGTTCTTCCCCTGGAACGCGTTCGGCGGCATCACGTGGGGCCTCACCTACGGCCTGGCCGGCTACTACGGGGGCAAGGCGGCCACCGGGGTGCTCTCGACGGTGGGCCTGGCCGTGGGTGGAACCGTGGTCCTGCTGTTCGTGATCCGGCACTTCGTGGTCCGCCGGCGCGAGCGGCGCGCCGAGGCCCGCGAAGGGGGCCGTTAGCTGTCGGTCCGTTAGCTGTCGGTCGTGGGCTCGAGCTCGAGCGCGCAGGAGTTGATGCAGTAGCGCAGGCCCGTGGGAGCGGGGCCGTCGTTGAACACGTGCCCCAGGTGACCGCCGCAGCGCCGGCACACGACCTCCGTGCGCTCCATGAACAGGCTCTTGTCCCGGCGCAGCTCGATGTTCTGCGCCACCGCCGGCTCGTAGAAGCTGGGCCAGCCGGTGCCTGAGTCGAACTTCGTGTCCGAGTTGAACAGCTCGGCGCCGCAGCCTGCGCAGCGGTAGGTGCCGTCGTCCTTGACGCGGACGTAGCGGCCGGTGAACGGATGCTCGGTTCCGTGGCGACGCAGTACCTCGTACTGGTCGGGGGTCAGCCGCTCGCGCCACTGGTCGTCGCTCAGGCTGATTTCACGCTGTTCTTTCGATGTGGCCATGCCTCTACATTACCTCACGCTCCCGGAGCCACTGCGCGAGATTTTGGTGGTGGGCGTGGCGGGCCCATCCGGAGGCCGGGGCGTTGAAGTGCCTGTCGCCGGGCGCCGGCTCGGCACCGAGGCGGATGAGGAGCTCGCACATCGCTTGGTCGCCGGCGTACGCCGCGAGATGGATCGCCGGGCGGCCGATGCTCCTGCTGTTCGGGTCGTAGCCGATCTGCCCGAGCAGCTCGACGGCGGTCAGCTGGCCGCGTTCGGCCGCTTCGGCCAGCGCTTCGGGGTGGCGCTCTCTGAGGGCCGCTGCCAGCGCCGGATCGCTCGCGAGCCGCCGCTCGACCGCTTCGCGCTCGCCGCGCGTGGCGGCGGCGAGCAGCGCGTCGACCGGGTCGGGGTCCAGCGGTCGCGCGCCGGCTTTGAGGAGCCGCTCGGTGTTTTGGCGCGCGCCCGCGAGAAAAGCCAGCTCGACCGGTCGCCGGCCGTGGAGCGCCGGGTGCTGCGTGCCTCGCCCGTCGGGATCGACGCCGCTGTCGACCAGGAGCGCGACACGGCCGGCGTGGGCGTCGTCGTTCGCGACGAACACGAGTGCGTCCTCGAGCAGCAGCTGGGGCGAAGTCGCGTCCTTGCCGAGCCGCTCGCGCCACGGTCCGCGGCGCGGCTTGCCCAGGCCGTAGGCGAGCAGCAGCTCGAGGTAGCTGTTGTCGGTGCGGAAGTGGCGGTTGTAGATCGTCTGCTCGTCGTTCGGGTCCGCGCCGGCCTCCAGCAGCAGGCGGGCCAGCGGGATCGACTCGGGGTGCGGGGGCTGGTTCGGGGCGTCCTCGCCGTAGCCGAACGCTCCGGTCAGGGCCGTGAACAGGTTCTCGCCGATCCACACTCCGGTGTTGGGGTCGGCGCCGTGGTCGAGCAACAAGCGCGCGACGGTGACGTGGGGGGTGGGGTCCGGGTCTGGGTCTGGGTCGTTGATCGTGACCCGCGAGTACGCGAGGTAGAGCAGCGGGTCCCAGGCGTTGGGGCCGCCGGCGGTCGTGGCCAGGGAGGGGTCGGCGCCGAGGAGCCGCGCGGCGGTTGCGGCGTCGCCGGCGGCGGCCGCGGTGTAGATCGAGCGGGAGGCGAGCGAGGGGTCGCGCCGGAGCATCTCGGCCGCGCGCTCTTGGAGGGCGAGGTCATCGCCCGCGTAGGTCAGGCAGGCCAGGCGCAGGAACTCCTCGGCGGGGTCTGGCTGAGGCGTGCGAGTGGCCATCGGATTTGCTCTAGCCGCTGGGGTCGCCGTCCTGGGGGTCCATCATCTCGAGCAGCAGCGCAGACCACGCGAAGTCGACCGCGCCCATGCCCTGGCCGGTGTAGGGGTTGTAGTACTCGCGCAGCCCCGCCGAGCGCACCGCGGCGGCGAGGCGCTCGACCATCTCCCCCGCCGGTTCGTCGTACCCGAGCCGGAGCAGGCCCCGCCAGAGCAGCCAGGCCGCGTTGATCCAGGTCGGGCCGCGCCAGTAGCGCCTGCGTCCTGGCGGACCGTCGCGGGCAGAGAAGCTGCGTTCGGCCGCGGATACCGAGGCCGGCGGGAGCGGCAGCCAGAACCGCGTCCGATCGAGCAGGTGCTCCTCCACCAGGCGGCGGCCGATCGCTTCTGGGAGGTCCGGTAGGGCGAGCGGCGCGAGCGCGCTCCAGGTCACCGGGATGGAGCGCTTGGGCTGTGGCCACGCCGCCGGGGTGAACAGCCCGGTCCGCTCGTCGTACAGGCGCTCGATGATGCGGGGCGTGATCGAGTCGCGGCCGAGTGCGAGCAGCGACAGGCCGTAGAGCACGTTGGTCACCACCTCGCAGCACATAGGCCCCCCGGCCGCGGCGATCCGCCGCAAATCGAAGCCGAGGCGGCGGTTACGCCACACGAGCAGCGGAAACCCGGCTCGCCCGTGCGTGCGGCGCCCCCAGATCGGATCGAACTGGGGCGAGGCGTCGAGCCCGGACTCGTCGGGCTGGATGATCCAGATCAGGCCGTCGCCGTCGAGGTCGCGGTTACCGGCGAGCCAGTCGTAATGGGCGACGATCTTCGGGTTCCCGACGGGATCGCCGACCGCGAAGCGCCACGCCCACGCCAGCAGCGGCGGCTGGATCGTGGACGTGCTGGGCGCCTCCGGGTTGGCGACGTTGTAGGTGAAGCGCCGAAGGTCGCTGAGCGGCGTGTTCCAGAAGATTGTGTGACCGATGAAGCCGTCCGCGCGCTGAGCCGCCAGCAACGATTCGAGCTCGCGCCGGGACCGGCCGGAGTCGAAGTGTCGCCACACGATCGCCGTGAAGCAGGAGTCCCAGTACCACTGCCAGGGGTAGTGGTGCGGGCTGGGGCAGGTGTACGCGAATGGGGTGCCGTCGCCGTCTCGGTTGCCCTCGCGCCAGTTCTGGCGCAAGGTGGCAGCGCAGCGCTCGCGGACGAGTTCGATCTCTGCTGGGGTCACGGCGGGTCCATCGTGGCAGCCGGGGGGGTCGGCATGGCCCGGCGTGCAGTGGGCCGCATGTTGGGTATCGGTTAGGAGCGGTTAAGGAACGCCGGCCGACCGGCGAAGACTGACGTGCGGCCACTTATCGTTTCTCTTGACGGACGGAAGGGAGTCGCGGGAGCCGCGGGTACAGGGGATGCGTATCAGAAGATCTCACTCGGGCGGGTCAGCTTGGCGGGGGCGGCGTGTGGCGCGCCACGGCGGGGGCGGCTTGCGCCCGCGGCTGGTCGTGGCGGCGCTGGTGAGCGTGGTGCTCGTATTGCTGGCCGCCGTCGGTGCGCTGGCGGCCAACCCGGGCGCGCTCGAGGACCTCGGCGTGACGAGCCCGGCGACGGCGCCCGCACGCGCGGTCGGGGGCGCGATGGTGGGCGCCCGCCGACGAGCCGCCATGCCCCAAGCCGGGACCCGATCGCGCCCCAGCCGCCCCGGGGGGGGCGGGCGCCGGGTCCGCGGGCGCCGGGTCCGCCTGGGCAAGCCCGGGCGTGTCCGGCGCGGTTGTGACGCTCGCCCCCGGAGCGACCCCGCTGCGCGTACCGCAGTCGTTCCTCGGTATCTCGACCGAGTACTGGTCGCTGCCCTGGTTCTATCGGCAGCCCGGCGTGCTCGAGCGGACGCTGGCGCTCGTGCGCGCGCCCGGGAACGGCCCACTTGTCCTCCGGATCGGGGGTGACTCGGCCGATCACAGCTTCTGGATGCCCACGCCTCGCCCGCTACCGCCCTGGGCGTTCGAGCTCACGCCCGAGTGGCTGCAGCAGACCGCCGCGCTCGTACAGAGCCTCAGCCTGCGCCTGATCCTCGACCTGAACCTGGTGACGGAGTCGCCTCGCGCCGCCGCCGGGTGGGCGCAAGCGGCGGAGACGCTGCTGCCGCGCGGGAGCATCAGCGGGTTCGAGATTGGCAACGAGCCGGATATCTACAACCGCCCGTTCTGGCTCGCGACGGTGCTGCACAGCAAAGTCGTGCCTCCGCTCGGGCTCACCGCCCAGAGCTACGCGCGTGACTTCCAGGCCTATGCGCGCTCTCTGCGCACCGTCGTCCCCGGCGTGCCGGTGCTCGGGCCGGCGCTCGCCCTCCCGTCGATCAACCGCAGCTGGATCCCGCCCCTGCTGGCCAGTGGTCCGGCCCACCCGGCGGCGATCACCATCCACCGCTATCCGTACTCGGCCTGCGCGCTCCCGGGCACCGCGGCGTACCCGACGATCGACCGGGTGCTCGGCGAGCACGCCACGGCAGGGGTTGCCGAGTCGGTCGCGCCGGCGGTGGCGATGGGGCGGCGGGCCGGTGTGCCGGTGCGGCTGACCGAGCTGAACTCGGTGACGTGTGGCGGGCGATCGGGGGTGAGCGACGCGTTCGCCACCGCGCTGTGGGCGCCCGACGCGCTGTTCGAGCTGCTCCACGCCGGCGTGGCCGGCGTGAACATCCACGTGCGGGCGCAAACGGTCAACGGCGCGTTCACGATCGGCTCCCGCGGGCTCGATGCGCGGCCGCTGCTGTACGGGCTGATCGCGTTCGCCCGGACGCTCGGTCCGGGCGCCCAACTGGTTCCGCTTGACCTGGCGACGGTCGGGCCGGCGCACCTGAAGGCATGGGGCGTCCGGGTCGGCGGGAACGCTCTGCACGTGCTGCTGATCGACAAGGGCGGACAGTCGGTAAGGGTGTCCCTGCGCCTGCCGGCGGTCGGCTCGGCGGTCGTGGAGCGGCTGGTCGCTCCCTCGGCCTGGTCACGCAGGGGCGTGACGTTCGACGGCCAGTACCTCGGGCTCGATGGCGAATGGCGCGGACGCGCCACGCCTCAGACGGTCCGGCTTGGCGCGTATGGCTACGTGATTGCGGTGCCGCATTACAGCGCGGCACTGGTCACGCTTCGGCTGCGCACCGGCGCGCTGACCCTCGCTGAGGGGCGTCGTCGGGTGCTGCGTTCTCGTCCTTCTTATCCGGTTCCGCGTACGCGCCGCCGGTCTCGCCTCCGCCACCGGGCGGCATCAGCGTCGCATGTCCGGCGGGCGGCCAAGCACTAGGCCGATCTCCACGCCGCCGGAGGGTCAGGCCGGAGTGGCCTGACGTTCCCGAGACGGCGAGGTCGCCCCGCCGGCGCGCGCCGCGTCAGCTTCGACCTCCGCCTCGGCCGCCACGATCGAGATGAGCGCGGTGGCTATCTCGGGGTCGAACTGCCGACCCACGTTGTCGAGGAGCTCGGTCATCGCCACTTCGTGGGACAGGGCCTTGCGATACGAGCGGTCTGTCCGCATCGCGTTCCACGCGTCGCAGGCGGCGATGATGCGGGACTCGAGCCGGGTCTCCGCGCCGACTAGGCCATCCGGATAGCCGCCTCCATCCCACCGCTCGTGATGGGAGCGCACGATCGCTCCCACCTCGCACATGAACCCGCCCACACGGTCGAGCATCTTTTGTCCCTCGATCGTGTGCGTCTGCATGAGCGCCCACTCGTCCGGATCGAGCTTGCCCGGCTTGTTGATGAGCTCGTTGGGGATGACGATCTTGCCCACGTCGTGGAGGAGCGCGCCGAACTCGAGGTTGCGCTGGCGGTCCGCGTCGAGCCCGATGCGCTCCCCGACCGCCAGTGCGAGCTCGACGACGCTCTTGCAATGCTCGCCGGTGTACCCATCGTCGGCCTCGACGACATCGCCGAGCACCAGCGCGGTCCCCCGGTAGGCGTTGTTGAGCTCGAGCAGGCCCTCGAGCCGCTGGCGCCGTTCCCGGGCGAGCACCGCCAGAATGCCGAGCAGCGGCAGGAGCGCGAGTACCGCGACGGCATGGCTGAGCTCCGCCTTGGCCGCGAGCAAGCCGACGCCGGAGAAGCTGGCGTCGACCACGTACACCCACGCCGAGGCGATCTCGGACGGCCTCGCGCCCCGAATCGAGAGCATGCGGCCGGCGAAGATCAGGTAGTCGAGCGTCAGCTGGGCGACCAGCGCGCCGATGAGCAGTAGCGGTCCCGCCGCGCGAGGTTGAACGCCCGACAGCGCGAACACGGCGACCGGTCCGAGCGCGAACCACGAGTTGGTGGCGGCCAGGAGCAGCTTGGTCGGCGGCATCTCACCGCGCAACGCCAGGGGCAACAACGAGATCGCCACCGCGACCGCGACCGCGATCGGCACCAGAGCCAGCGGCATCGTGAAGAGCAGGGGTACGAACGCCAGCTGGGTGGGCGGGCTGAAGCCGAACCGGGTGTCGATCCGAACGAGCATGGCGGCCACGAGCACGACCAGGCACAGGAGCGCAGGCCAGCCACCGACCCCATGTGGCGGACTCAGGACCCAGGTCATCGCGACCGCCGCAGCGAAGGCGAGCGCCACCACGACCTCTGTGAGCAACTCTCGCGCCGGCATGGCCCGCGCCCGCCGGTGGAAGGTTTCCGCCAGCACCTCGGGCTGTTCGAGGGTCGGATCGAATGACATGAGCGCGTGTGTATCGACCACGACAAAGGCTGGGATTAGCTGTGCTGTCAGAGGCATGACCCTGCCTCGAACGAGTGTCCAGCCCGACCGTCAGGGGTCTACAGGCCAGGAGCGGTGTGCCGATCACATCGCACTAACTGAATCTGAAAAGGGCAAACCCGGCGTGAGCTGGGGACGCAAAGCTTGAGGTCTCGCCCCGTGAGATAGCTCGGCTGCCGATACGAACCACGGAAGGTGAGTACCGATGATGAAAGCCCTTTTCGGTTGGCGCGCGACAACGCTCGGGATGCTGATTGCGGCCCTGGCGGCAACGCCGGCCCTTGCCGACCACCCGACTTCCGCTGCCAAAGTCAAGGTCCAACCCCCAGCGGGCCCGGGCAAGGCAAAGCAGGGCACTTCGGCGGGGGCTGCCCAGGGCAGCGCGACCGGAAAAGCCAAGGGCAAGACGCCGGTCGACACCTCGTGGTGTGCCCAGGCCTCCTTCTCGCAGGCCTTTGCGCCCTTCGGCGACTTCGGCTTCTACACACTGATCCCGGGTCAGAGTGTGAATGCCTTCCTCGGCACCGGCTGGACCCTGACTGGCGGGGCGAGCATCGTCAACGTGACCCTCGCCAACGGAACCACGGGGCCCGTGCTCAACGTCCCGAGCGGTTCCTCAGCGATCAGCCCGCCGATGTGCGTCAGCTCCGACTACCCGACCGGTCGGACCATGATCCGCGATGTGAGCGGCCACTCCGGCGTGCAGTTCTACGTCTCTTACGAGGGCACCAAGACCTGGGTGAAGCCGAGGACCACGGGCCGCGTTCGCGGCAACTCCACCGCTTGGACGATCTCGCCCCGCTTCGACCTCCATCCGTATCACACCACCGGGTGGCAGATCGTCCGGTTCCGGCTCTCCGCCGGACCGCACCCCGGCGACTATCAGCTCTACAACATCTACGTCGATCCCCATATGCACCTCTAGGGCGCTGGCGACTCGCCGGCTGCGCGGAGCCTCGCCGGTCGGCGGGGCTCCGTTGCGTTAAGGGCGCGCTCGGCCCGAGGGCGCGGCCCGGCGCTTCCCCAAATTCGACGTCCGGCCCTAGGCGACAGCGAGGCCGGTGTACGGCACTCGCCGCGAGGACGCACGCACGAACGCCTTGACGACCGCGGAATCGAACTGCGAGCCGGCGTGGTCGAGCAGCTCGAGCGTCGCCTGTCCGTGATCGAACGCCGTCCGATACGGCCGGTCGCTGGTCATCGCCGCATAGGCATCGACCACGCCCAGGATCTTGGCCTCGAGCGCGATCTGATCGCCGGTCAGCCCCCGCGGATAACCGCGCCCATCCGGCCGCTCCCGGCGACTTCCGATCCACTCCCTGATGTCGCCGAAGCCGTGATATCCGAGAAGGGTGGCGGTGAGCTCGGGCTGGCGGCGTACCGTCACCCGCTCCTGTGGCGTCAGAACGCCTCGCTTATTGAGGATCTCGGTCGGAATCTGCTCCCGGCCGACGTCACACAGCATCGCGGCCAGCCTGATCCGGACGATCCTCGATTCCTCGAGCCTCATCTCTCGCGCCACCATCTCGGCGAGGTCTCGGATGAACCGACGGCCGTGCGGCGCGTACTCGACCCGCCTCAGCTCACCGCACTCATCGCCGCACTGATCGCAGATCAACACCAGTCGCAGCTCGGTCGTCTCCCGAACGTAGCGCGTGGCTCCACTTTGGGTCCCCGAATGCTCACAGTCCATGCCCACATCGCCAACAACGGCTCGAGCGCCCGTAGAAATTGCGGCCCGACGGTGCCGAAAACGTCGGACTTAGGGCTGCGTGACGCGTAGCGGCCCCGGCCGCGCTCAGCGCGGTCCGGCGGGGGCGTTCGGGGCCGGGGGAACCGGCGCCGGCGTTGCCGGCGCCGCCGCCGGCGCGCCACGAGCGGCAGCTCGGCTGCGCTTGAGGCTGGGTCCGCGTGGCCCGCCCCACCGAGGCGCCGGCACTCCCATAGTTCGGTTGAGGATCCAGCCCGCGATCGTCAGGAGGATCACGCCGACCACCACGTCGACGAGTTGGCGCGGGTCGGCGAGCAACCCCGACGACACAATGATCGTCGTGGCGCCAGCAGGGGGATGCGCCGCTCGGGCGATCCGGAGGATTCCGCCCGTAAGGGCGACGGCCAAGGCGATCGCTCCGATCCGGGAGGGGCTGACACCGCTGACGTAGACGCTGGGAGCGTTCCAGAGCCCGAACACGACTAGCGAGAACACTCCCGCGGCGACGCCCACGAGGTGCCCGATGATCGTGTTCCGCGGAGTCCCCACTTCGGCCATCGGGGTCTCGAAGATCAGGAAGGCGGTGGCGCCGAGGCTGGGGAAGAGGAGCGGCTCCTTGACGGCCCAGGCCCAAATGCCGCTGAGTCCGATGGCCAGCAGCGAGCCGAGGAAGGTGTAGACGGCGTTCCCACGATTGCCCCACCGGCGGTAGAGCCAGCGCTTCAAGCCGTACGCGCCCGGAACTCCGACCAGCGAACCCTGGCGCTGGAACGTCCGGACGCCGGAGTCTGCGAACTCGGCGATGTGATCTAGCTGGTCGTTCGGTTCGAGGAAGCTCATCGCGGGCGCACCGTATAGGTCCGGTGCCTGAGATACGGGTTCTGGGTCACTTTTCTGACGCCAGCGGATCGAATTCCGAGCCACCGACGCCGAGAGCCGTGCGGCACCGAGTGAGCGTTCAGAACTGAGCCGTAAGCAGCCGTGCGCCCTTCGATGGCCCGGAACGAGACGACGCGAACGCCCGCCGTCCGCGCACCGCGTACCACCGCGTCCTATCGCGTGAGCTGGTTGCGCGTGCTCCCCGGGGCGCGGACGCCGGGGGCGCGGACGCCCGGGACAGGGACGCCACGTTGAGCTGAGGCTTCCGAGAAAGACGTGGAGTCGGGGCGAGTCTCCGGACAGAGTTCACGCCGTCGCATTCCTCCGCGCGTCCGCGGGTTTGTCTTGCCTGTCTGGGGCATCGCCCCGACTCTTCGGTGCTCGGGAACTACCCGGTCTCTGGCCCTCCTAACGCCTGTTATGGATACCAACCGCGCCGGCGGATCGGGGTGGCCGGGACCGCGATACGGGCTTTGGCTATCTATCAGCCGCAGCCGGTGTTGAACCCGCAGCTCGAGCACGTGTAGCAGCTGCCGGTCCGCTGCATCATGCCTCCGCACTGCTGGCACGCCGGCCCCAGGTCGAGCCCGCCGCGGACGGCCGGCAGCACGGGTGGCTCGTCCGTCAGGGCAGCGCTCGCCGGACGCACGGCGGCGCCGCCGGAGCCGTTGCCGTTCCCCTCACCGTGGGACTCGCCGCCGTTGCCGCCCAGCGGCGGGCCCGCCGTGTCTCCGAGGTGCGACGTTGCTGCGTCTTGGGCCGCCTTGCGCGCCCGGACCTCCTTCGTGAGGATGCCGAGCTCCTCCTGGATGTCCGCGTCGAGGAATCGCGACGCGAGCCACCGCATGATGTAGTCCGGCATCGACTTGGCGAACGGGATCTCGGGGTTGGTCGTCATCCCCTCCGGCTCGAAGCGCATGTAGCAGAACTTCTGGACGAGCGTCTCGAGCGGCACGCCGTACTGCAGGGCAATCGAGATCGCGGTGGCGAACGAGTTCATCATGCCCCGCAGCGTCGATCCTTCCTTGCCGATGTCGGTCAGGAAGATCTCGCCTACGGTGCCATCGTCGTACATGCCGGCGGTGATGTAACCCTCGTGCCCGCCGATCGAGAACTTGTGCGTGATCGACTGGCGCTCGCGCGGCATCCGCCGGCGCTTCGGTGGCGCCTTGGCCAGCGCCTCCGTCACCGCCTTCTCGATGATCGCCTTCGTCGGCTCGGACATCGGGGCGTCCTTCTGGGCATCCGTGCGCAACGCCTGGGCCGTCTTTGACCCATCCCGATAGATCGCCAGCGCCTTTATCCCGAGCCGCCATGCCTGCACGTACGCGTCGGCGATGTCGTCCACCGTGGCCGCCTGCGGCAGGTTCACGGTCTTCGAAATGGCACCCGAGATGAACGGCTGCACGGCGCCCATCATCTTGATGTGACCCGTGTGCGAGATGGCGCGGTCGCCGACGGCCACGTCGAATACCGGCAGGTGCTCCTCCTTGAGTTGCGGTGCGCCAACGATCGTGCCGCGCTCGTTGACGTAGGCGACGATCTGCTCGATCTGTTCATCCGCATAGCCCAGCGTCTCGAGCGCCTGCGGGACGGTGCGATTGACGATCGTCATCTGACCGCCACCCACCAGCTCCTTGAATTTCACCAGTGAGAAGTCCGGCTCCACGCCAGTGGTGTCACAGTCCATCAAGAAGGAAATCGTGCCGGTAGGTGCGAGCACGGTGGCCTGAGCGTTGCGATACCCAGAGCGCTCGCCGGCCGCGACCGCCTCATCCCAGCTCGTCCGCGCGGCTCGAAGCAACCGAGGGTCGCGGCACATCGATTCGGGGATCGCATAGCTCGCATCCCGGTGCATCCTCATCACGTCGTTGTGTGCCTGACGGTTCTCCGCGTACCCCTCGTACGGGCCCATCGCCTGCGCGACGCGCGCGGACTGGTGATACGCCCGCCCAGTCATTAGCGCGGTGATCGCGGCGGCGGTTGCACGACCCTCGTCTGAGTCGTAGGGCATCCCGTTGGCCATCAGGTAAGCGCCGAGGTTCGCGTACCCCAACCCGAGCTGTCGGAACGCTCGGGCGTTCTCGCTGATCTTGTCGGTCGGGTAGCTCGACGGCGAGACGATGATCTCCTGCGCGAGCAGCATCACATCGACGGCGTGCTGGAATGCGTCGACGTCAAACTCGCCATCGCGCCGCCGGAACTTCATCAGGTTCAGCGATGCGAGGTTGCACGCGGAGTCATCGATGCTCATGTACTCGGAGCACGGATTAGACGCGTTGATCCGGCTCGTGTTCGGATTTGTGTGCCAGCGGTTGATCGTCGTGTCGTACTGAAGGCCTGGATCGGCGCAACGCCACGCGGCTTCGGCGATCTCCTGCATCAGCTCACGCGCCGGGATCGGCTCGCCGATCGGCTCGCCGGTGGTGCGCGCGATCAGATGCCAGTCATCGTCGTTCTCGACCGCGCGCATGAACTCATCGGTGACGCGGACGGAGTTGTTCGCGTTCTGGTACTGAATCGAGTAGAAGCCGTCGCCGTCGATCGACATGTCGAACCCGGCGTCGCGAAGCGCCGCGGCCTTCTCCTCCTCCTTGGCCTTACACCAGATGAAGTCGCGGATGTCCGGGTGATCCACGTCGAGCACGACCATCTTCGCCGCGCGCCGGGTCCCGCCACCGGACTTGATCGATCCGGCCCACGCGTCCGCGCCACGCATGAAGGAGACCGGACCGGAAGCGGTGCCACCCCGGCTCAGCGCTTCCATCGAACCTCGGATCTTCGACAGGTTGATCCCGGAGCCCGAACCGCCGCGGAAGATGATCCCCTCCTTCGTGTTCCACTGGAGGATCGACTCCATCTCGTCCTCGACCGAGAGGATGAAGCAGGCGGACGCCTGCATCTTCGGATCGCCGACCGGATGCCAGCCGACGTTGAACCAGACCGGTGAGTTGAACGCGGCCATCTGGTGGAGCAGGATGAACGTGAGCTCGTCCTCGAACGCCGCGCCATCCTCGTCGGTCGCGAAGTAGCCGCGTTCGCGCCCCCAGGCGGCGATCGTGCCGGCGACGCGGCTGATCATCTGCTTGACAGAGCGCTCTCGCTCCGGCGAGTCCGGTCGGCCGCGGAAGTACTTCTGGGTGACGATGTTGGTCGCATTTTGCGACCAGCTCTTGGGGAACTCGACGCCGAGCTGCTCGAACGAGACCTTGTCCCCGTGACCGATCCTCGCGTCCCTCAGCTCCCACTCAACCGAGTCGTACGGATGACGCCCGGGCGAGGTGAAATAGCGGCGAATCGAGAGGCTTTCGCCCGCCACAGCCGTGGCGTTTGGTGGGATGTGCTCCGTGTGCTCCATGCCTGCCTGCTCCTCTCGTCTGTTCCGCGATGCCCCTGCAAATGCTCGGCTTTTTGCGAGCCGAACGGGCAGTGAATGATGGCGGGCGGGTCGGACGGAAAAACCATCCGCAGACGGTCGAGCCCTACCTCGAATTTTACTCCGCAGCGACCCTCCGGATCACGGGCCTGAGCGCCCCGTCTGTTATACGTCCCGGCCACATGCGCTCGGTCTTTCAGGGAAAGGAGCAGCGGCAATGAAGCTCCTCGTGACCGGCGGCGCGGGGTACATCGGCTCGATCGTCAGCCACCACCTACTGGAAGGCGGGCACGAGGTCGTGATCCTCGACAACCTCCGGGAGGGACATCGAGAAGCCGTCCCCGCCGGGGCGAAGCTGGTGGTCGCTGACCTGCTCGATCGCGAGGTCCTGGACCCTGCGGTCGACCAGGACTTCGACGCCGTCCTGCACTTCGCCGCGCTGGCGCTCGTGGGCGAGTCGGTGACTCATCCCGAGCGCTACTACCGGACCAACGTGGCCGGCACGCTGAACCTGCTCGAGGCGATGCGCTCCGCGGAGGTGCACCGCCTCGTGTTCTCCTCGACCTGCGCCGTCTACGGGCAGCCCGACGAGGTCCCGATCTCCGAGTCGGCGCCGACGAGACCGGAGAATCCCTACGGCCGCTCCAAGCTGGCGGTCGACTGGATGATCGGCGACTGCTGCCGCGCGCACGGCCTCGGCGCGGTCAGCCTGCGCTATTTCAACGTGGCCGGCGCGAGCCACGGACTCGGCGAGGACCACAGCCCCGAGACGCACCTGATTCCAAACATCCTCCGAGTCGCGCTCGGAGGCAATCCCTACGTGCAGATCTTCGGCACCGACTATCCAACGCCCGATGGCACCGCTATCCGCGACTACATCCATATTGACGACCTCGCGGAAGCTCATGTCCTAGCGCTCGACGGAACCCGCACGAGCGATCACCGGATCTTCAACCTCGGGAACGGCAATGGCTTCTCAGTGCGCGAGGTGATCGCCGCGGCCGAGGAAGTCACCGGCATCGAGATCGACGCCCGAGAGGCCGAGCGCCGGGCCGGAGACCCGCCGATGCTGGTCGCTGCGAGTGAGCGCATCCGCTCAGAGCTCGGGTGGGAGCCGCGTAAGCCCTCGCTGGAAGATATGGTCGCGGACGCGTGGGCGTTCGCCCAGGCGCGCCCCGACGGCTACTCAGAATAGGTCCGCAAGCTCCTGAAGCGCCGCGGCAAGGACCTGGTCGGGCGGCTGTGATGCATCGATTCTCCGGACCCGATCTGGCTCCAGGCGCCAAAGATCGAGGTAGGCCGAGGCGATCGCGGTGAAAAAAGCGAGCTCCTCGCGCTCGAGGCGATCCATCGGCTCCCCCCGCGCGCGCGAGCGCGCGCGTCCGACTTCAGGATCGATCGTCAGAAGAAGCGTCCGGTCCGGTCGTAAGCCGCCGGTTGCAAAGGCGTTGATCGAGTCCACGGCCTCGGGGCCGAGCGATCGCCCGGCGCCCTGGTACGCCAGCGAGGAGTCGACGAATCGATCGAGGAGGATCCATACGCCGGCCGCGAGCGCCGGCGCCACCGCCTCCTCCACGAGTTGAGCTCGCGCCGCCGCGTACAGAAGAGCCTCCGCCCGGGCGCCGATCCGGAGGTCGGGGTCCTTTACCAAGTCGCGGACTCGCTCGGCAGCCTTCACCCCGCCCGGCTCGCGCAGCGTCCGCACCTCGATCTCGCGCGCGCGGAGCGCCGCTTCGAGACCGCGCGCCAAGGTCGTCTTGCCCGCCCCGTCAATGCCCTCGATCGTGATTAACCGTCCCTTTCGCGCCATTGTGGGGTCTGACCCTATAGGGCACTAGGATCGAGCCGTGCTTCCGGAGCTTGATCGTCAACCTCACGCGCGCGCCGTCCTCGGTCCCGTCCTGGACGGTGCGGAGGCCTCGCACGCATACCTGTTTCATGGTCCGGCGGGCGCGGGCAAGCGCGCCGTGGCGCGGGCAGTGGCGACGGAGCTGCTCGCTGACGGGTCGCCCGACCCGGCCAGCGCGCGAGACCGAGCGCGTTCAGGTGCGCACCCCGACCTGACTTGGGTCGCTCCGAGCGGAGCGCACGAGATCCTCGTCAGCGACATCGACGGACCTGTGGTGGCAGCGGCGAGCAAGACGCCGTTCGAGGCGAGCCGTCGCGTTTTCGTAATCGAGCGCGTCGATGAGCTCGGCGACGAGGCGGCCAACCGGATGCTGAAGACGCTCGAGGAACCGGCCTCGTTCGTGCACCTGATACTCCTCACCGATCGGCTCGTGGAGGTCCTGCCGACCATCCGCTCGCGCTGTCAGATCGTGCGCTTCGATGCTCCCGCCGTGGAGGACGTGGCGGCCGCGCTGGAACGACTCGGGGCGGACCCCACGACCGCCCTCGCGTGCGCGCGGCTTTCGCTCGACGATGCTGACCGCGCGCAGGAACTGGCGGGTGAGGAAGGGCGGACGCTACGCGCTGCGGCCGAGCAATTCGCGCGCTCCTCGGTTCGAGGTGAGGTCGCGACCGCGAAGCCCTGGGGCGCTCTGATCGAAGCGGTTCGGCGCAGTGGAGAGGCGATCCGGGGTGAGCTCGAGTTGCGGGCCACGGCCGACATCGAGCTATATCCGAAGCGAGAGCGAAAGCGCATCGAGACCGAATGGTCAGAGCGCCTTCGGCGTGCGAAGCGGCGCGTGGAGACGGCGGCACTCGACCTCGGCCTGCAGGTCGTTTCGCTGTGGTTCGCTGACCTGGCGTACCTGGCCTGGGGAGCGGAGGATCTGGTCAGGCACGTCGACCGCCTCGAGGAGCTTCGCTCCGATGCCGGTGCCGGTCCTGACCGTCTGCGCCACGCGATCGAGTTGGTCGAAGACACGCGCCTGCGCTTTCAGCTCAACGTCTCCGAGGAACTCGCCTGCGAGGCGCTCGCCTACCGCCTGGAGCGCGCGCTGACCGCATGAGCATGAGCAGCGGACGCAGCGTGTTCCTGCGCCCACCGGAGCGCTCAGATCGCGACGAATTCATCGCGCTGATGCGCGCCAGCCGGTCCTTTCACCGGCCTTGGGCGACTGCGCCCACCGACGATGAGCGCTTCGCCGCCTACCTGGCGGATTCGCGCCGCCATGATTTCGAGGCGATGTTCGTATGCCGGCGGGAGGATCTCTCGATCGTCGGGTTCTTCAACCTCTCCCAGATCGCGCGCGGCTCCCTCCAGAGCGCCTACCTTGGCTATGCCGTGGGCAAGCCGTTCGCGCGCAACGGCTATATGCGCGACGGCATTCAGCTCGTTCTCCGCCACGCGTTCGTGACCCTCCGCCTGCACCGCATCGAGGCAAACATTCAGCCTGGCAACCGCGCGTCGATCGCGCTGGCCAGCGGCGCCGGCTTCCGGCGCGAAGGATTCTCGCCGCGCTACCTCAAGATCGGCGGCCGGTGGCGCGACCACGAGCGCTGGGCGATCCTCGCCGAGGACTGGCGCGTCCGTACGCAGGTCCACGAGGACACGCTTAGCCCGCCGGTAGACTGATCCGGCGTAGTCGCCGACGTAGCTCAGCTGGTAGAGCACTTCACTCGTAATGAAGGGGTCCGGGGTTCGAGTCCCCGCGTCGGCTTGAAAAGTGCCTGCATAGCGGTAGTTTTCGCAGGTGCGCAAGCTGTCATTCGGATCGATCAGGCGCACATTGGGCAATGCGAGGCTTCGGACTCTGCCTCATGAACCCGGCTTCTACTCGGCCCCCGAGACGATGCGGGCAAGCAATCGGAGGAGAAGCCCCAAGTCGGCGTGTCTGGGCGCTTCGGAGCCCCCGAGTGAGTCTACCGTCAGCGGCGCGCGGTTTGCAGCCAAGACCGGGCCATGCTGACCTGTATCACGCGTGATACAATGAGGGCGTGGCTGAGGTGAGCATCCGGGATCTCCGCAACAACGGAGGTGAGGTGGTGGATCGCGCCTCTCGTGGCGAGCTCATCACGATCACGAAGGCGGGACGGCGTGTCGCTGAGCTTCGCCCGCTACGTCAACCCGGTCTCGCGGCCGCGGCGCTGCTGGGGCGGTGGCGTCACCTCCCATCGGTTGACCCTCTCGCAATGAGGCGAGACGTCGATCGACTCGTTGACCCCCGACTGTGAGTGCTTCCGACGCTGAACCGCGGGGTGTGCTCGACACCTCCACGGTCATTTTGCTGCCCCGGTTCCAGGATGCGTCGTTGTTGCCGACGGAGCCGTTGATCACCGCGATCACGCTGGCCGAGCTGTCGGTTGGCCCGCTTGTTACGGACGACGAGCAGCAGCGCGCTGCCCGCCAGGCGCATCTGCAGCAGGCGGAGGCCGACTTCGACCCGCTCCCATTTGATGCGGCGGCTGCGCGCGCATTCGGGCGCGTCGCCGCATCTTTGCGGCGCGCGGGGCGGAAGCCCGCTGCACGGGCGTATGACGCGATGATTGCAGCGACAGCGATCGCCAACGACCTTCCGCTGTACACGTGCAATGCTCACGACTTCCAGGACATCGACGACCTCGAGCTCATCCCCGTCCCGGTTCCATCGGCCGACTAGCGGAGCACGCCGGCGCCGCGTCCGCGCGCTTCGCGGGTGCTCCGACCCGGACCGGGACATGCGCGCGCTGAGATGCCGGCAGGCGACCGGGGGCACCTGCGGCGCGGCTGTTGACTCTTCCGTCTTGCTGATTTCAGACCGGCTGGGCCGCGCGTGTCCAGCTCGTCCTCTGCGAGAGCGAGACCGCAGCCTGAGCCGGCTTACGTTCGTGCACGGAAAATAGGCGTCTCGTCCTACTTTTGCGTGTGCCAGCTGCGCCATCTGGGTGATCGTTAGACCTGCTTCGCCTGAGCCTTGCTCAGCAGTAGGCGTGCCCGCTTGGGCGCTAGAGTAACGCTGCTGGTGCGTGACGGTCTGAGCCAGAACGATGACCGTGCGTCGATCAGTGCGGGACGCGCTGCACGCCTCTCGGCCGTGGAGCCCACGGTCGGATCGCATTGATGCGCTTCAGGCTAGGTTTGCCCCTGTACAACCCGCGCGCCGAGCAAAGGCCGGGCTGAGCTGCCTGATTATCCCCGGCAGGCGTATTGAGCAAAGCGATTGGTTGCGCGCGCGCTCGGCCCATGGCAGGATGGACGGCGCGAACGATCGGGGCGACAGTAATGCGTTGCACGGCATGCGGATATGACGGACCGGCCACAGCCAGGTTCTGCGCCGCCTGTGGCGCGTTGTTGGCTCCGACGCCGGCAATCGCCGACGGGGAGCGCAAACGCGTCACTGTTCTATTTGCGGACGTCAAGGGGTCCATGGAGCTGTCAGGGTCGATGGAGGCCGAGCAGTGGTGGGACATCATGCAGGAGCTGTTCGGTCTGCTCTGCGCGGGGGTGAATCGCTACGAGGGGAGGGTCGAGCGATTTACGGGCGACGGGATCATGGCCGTGTTCGGCGCGCCGATCGCGTTCGAGGACCATGCGCGGCGGGCTTGCCAGGCAGCGCTAGAACTCCGGGAGGACCTGGCTCGGTATGCCGAAAGGCTGCGAGAGGAGCGAGGAATGGCATTTGCCATGCGGATGGGGCTCAACTCGGGCGAGCTCGTCGCCGGGAGGATCAGCGGAGAGGGACGCGTCGAGTACACCGCGATCGGTCATACCGCGGGGCTGGCGCAGCGGATGGAGTCCCTGGCCGAGCCCGGCGCGGTGTACTTGACCGAGTCGACTGCACGTCTGGTGCGGGGGTTCTTCGCGCTCGAGGAGCGCGGCGCGCTCCCGGTCAAGGGCGTGCCTGAGCCAATGCGGGTATTCGAGCTTTCTGGTCGCGGGAGAATGTTGTCGCCATTCGAGCGCGCGCGTGAACGAGGGCTGTCGCCGTTCGTCGGCCGAGAACGCGAGCTGGCTGCGCTGGAGCGGGCTCTCGCCGCCATCCTGATCGGACACGGGCGCGTAATGGGGGTAGTCGGTGAGCCCGGGGTGGGGAAGAGCAGGCTTTGCCACGAACTTTCCGTGCGGTGCCGTGAGCGCGGCGTCGAGGTCTGGGAGGCGCACGCTCTCTCACACACACAGGCTGTGCCGTTCGTATCGGTGCTCGAGTTGCTGCGCTCCTTCTTCGAGATCACGGAGAGCGACTCGGATGCTGAGGCGCGGGACAAGGTGACGGCGGGTGTCGCAGGATTAGGCCTCGAGCTCGCCGATGATTTATCTCTCCTGTTCGAGTTCCTGGGAGTGGCCGACCCAAAATCGTCCCACACCCTTGGTGGATCCCGAGGCTCGCCGACGGCGCCTGTTGGCGACGCTCAACAGGCTTGTGAAAGCGCGGAGCCTCGCCGCGCCGGCGCTGATCGTGCTCGAGGATGTTCATTGGATCGACCGGGGGAGTGCCGCGTTCCTCGAGAACCTCGTGCCCGGCATCGCGGGCATGCGCACGCTACTGCTCGTGACCTATAGACCCGAGTATCGAGGGAGCTGGCAGCGACAAGCCCACGCGACGGAGCTCAGGCTGCAGTCGCTGGATCAGGAAGATGCTGACTTGTTGCTGTCGAGTCTTCTAGGCGATGATCCCTCGGTCGATCGCTTGGCGGGGGTGTTGCGCGAGCGGACAGCAGGTAATCCGTTCTTCATCGAAGAGATGGTGGCTGGGCTTGTGCAGCGCGGAAGCCTCATCGGCCGCCGCGATAGTTACTTGCTGATGGGGACGGTGGATGCGTTCGAGATTCCTGAGACGATCGAGGCTGTGCTTGCCGCGCGCATCGATCGGTTGCCTGACCGTGAGAAGTCGGTGCTGCAGGGTGCGGCGGTGATCGGCCGTGAGTTCTCCGGCATCGTGCTCCGCGGAGTCATCGACCTTCCTGAGCCAGAGCTGGCCGATGCGCTCAATAGCCTCGTGAAGGCCGAGATGCTGTTCGCAGGAACGAACCACGACGAGTATGAGTTCAAGCATGCGCTCGGGCAGGAGGTTGCGTATCACTCGCAACTCGCCAAGCGCCGCGCCAGGCTGCATGGTCGCGTTGCACAACGCATCGCCGACGTGTATCCCGACCGCCACGGCGAGGTCGCGGCGCTCATCGCCTACCACTGGCAGGCCGCGGGCGAGATGCTGCAAGCAACGAAGTGGATGGCGCAAGCGGCAACCTGGGTTGGGTTCAACGATCCGTTCGAGGCCCAGCGGCGGTGGCGAGCGGTTGGACGCCTCGCCGACGATCTCCCGGACTCTCCCGAGGGGATGGAGCAGCGCCTGGGATCGCAACTTATGATGCTCAACTTCGCCTGGCGGCTCGGCATCCCGGAGGATGAGACCGCCGAATCGTTCGAGCGGCAGATCACCAAGCTCTATCGGGAGGCCCGAGAGCTGGCCGCCGCCACCGGCAACCTGGCCCTTCAGGCGGCGGTAGTCGCCAATTACGGAACGATTCGCGGCTTCACCGGCGATCTCCACGAGTGGCTAGCGCTCACCGCCGAAGGCGTGGCGATTGCGCGGCAAGCCGGCCGCGACGTCGAGGTCGCAAATCTTCCTGGGCTGCTGTACGCCCGGTGGTCGCTCGGCAGCTATCGGGA
Organism: uncultured Solirubrobacterales bacterium; assembly: GCA_963818675.1. Lineage (GTDB taxonomy): Bacteria > Actinomycetota > Thermoleophilia > Solirubrobacterales > Solirubrobacteraceae > Palsa-465. The sequence continues at coordinate 920,217 of CAWFTE010000002.1, read as the reverse complement.
GCTGCTCTCCACCGTTGAGCACGCACTGGAGGTCATCGGAGATGACGCCGAGCTCGGCCGAGGGGTAAACATGCTCTGCCCGGTGGCATACGTGTATCTCATGCTCGGCTGGGCGCGCGCCATGCTCGGGCGGCATGGCACTGCCATGGCTGCGTGTGAGACCGCGCTCGCCCTCGCTCGGGACCGTGGGGACGCGGAGACCGAGAATTGGACCAGGATGGCGGTCGTAGAGGTCGCCAAGCTCGGAGGGGGCGATCGGCTCGGAGCTCTGGCTGGAATGGAGCAGGCGGTCGAGGTCATGGAGCGGATCGGCGGCGCGTTCTCCCGCCGACTCACCCTCCAGTACCTGGGCATGGCCCGCGCGATGTGCGAGCAGTGGAGTCCGGCGCTCGAAGCTCTGGAGCGCGCTAGGGAGATCGCTCGGAGTCGGGGGCTCGGCTTTGAGAGCGAGCCCCAGCTCCTGGAGCTGATGGCCTGCTCCCATCTCGGGCTTGGTAACGTCGAGGCGGCCATCTCGGCTGCTCGGCAGGCGGTTGGGTTGGCCGTCCAGAGAGGTACCAAGGGCTACGAGCTCCAGGCCCGCCTCGCCCTCGCGCGTGCGCTGCGCGCGGCTGACGGAACGACTGGCGCAGCCGAGGTCGCGACGGAGCTATCGCAGTGCAGGCGGCTCTTGACTGAGACCGGGGCCCGGGCCCTGGAACCCCGTATCCGCTTAGAACTGGCAAGCCTTGCGCAGCTACGAGGGGATACGCAGATGGCGGCGGAGGAACTGAGGGCTGTCGATAGGTTGCGTCGTGAGATGGGCACGGTCGCTGTGGAGGGGCCGTTCTGATCGGGTGCGAGATGGCGCCTCAGTTATCGTTGGTCCCAGCCGCCGTGATGGCGTCGAAGCCATCGCCCGGGTCCGAGGCCTGGGTCGCGCGGGCTCGCGCGCACGCGCTGGCGATTCAGACTGGATCAACCATCCCCCGTGGATCAACCATCCCCCGTGGATCGACCATTCCCCGCCCGAAGCGCCTTCTTGGCGTGGACGAGTTCGCGCGGGTGCTAAGGCGACTCGGGCGCGCGCGAGCCGGCGCTGGAGACGGCCCGTCGGTTGCCCCCGGGACTGCCTGCGCCGATCTGGAAGTAGCGCCTTGACCGTCGAGCCCGTTCCTGGAAGCTTCCTGTCTCTCCTCAGCGTCGCGGAGCGGGCGCGTTTGCGCGAACTCGGGCAGGTCAGGCGCTTCCCGGCGCAGGCGGTGCTGATGTATGAGGTCGAGCCAGGAGAGCGCGTGATGATCCTCCAATCCGGCCGCGTGAAGGTGACCCGCGCCCTCGCCGATGGCCACGAGACGCTGCTTAGTATCCGGGATCCTGGAGACGTGATCGGTGAGCTGGCCTTCATCGACGGCCAACCGCGAGTCGCGACTGTGACTGCGATTGACTCGGTGGAGGCGCTGGTCATCCCGTCATCAGTCTTCCGAGCACATCTGGAGACGACACCCCGGGTCGCCGTGGCGCTCTTAGAAGTCGTCGTGCGTCGCTTCCGCGACGCGACAGCCAAACGTTCCCAGTTCGCAGCATCCGACACCACCGGACGCCTCGCGGCGCGGCTAATTGAGCTCGCTGACCGCTACGGTGAAACGGGTGACCACGGAATCCAAATCGCCCTGCCACTGTCGCAGGACGAGCTGGTCGCGTGGACCGGAGCCTCGCGCGCCAGTGTCATGAAAGCGCTTCAGACGTTGCGGGATCTCGGCTGGATCGAGACGAGCCGTCGTCGACTCGTTATACGTGACGCGGGAGCGTTGCGCGGGCGTGCGAGGTAAGCGTCGTAGCGGTAGCGAGTGGGAGCGGCGCAAGATGCGCCGCCCCCACCTCTACGCCGTCGACCGGGGTTGCTCAGCCGACGTTGGCGCAGATCGCATACACCGTTATCGGCTGCTCGTTCCCGCTGTTGTTGTTGATGACCACGCCCCAAGCGGTGCTGCCAGAAGACCGGCGTTCCGTTTTCGCTCCCGGTCGTGCCCGTGGTCGTCGATCCGGCACTAGGAAGGAGTGGTATAGAGCAATGTCGCTCGTAACCAGGTTGCTCGTTCCCCCGCCGAGCACGTGCTGTCCGGACGGGCACGCGGTAGTGAGGAAGCCGCCCGTCCCTCTCCCACAGAACTCGTCCCGGTAACCATCCGGTAGCCGGTTGTACCGGCCGGGCCCGGAGGATCAGCCGGGCCTTCGTACCTGTCGCACCGGTCTCGCCCCTCGGACCGGCGGTTCCCGCTGGACCCTGAGGACCCGCGGGGCCTTGCGGGCCAGGTGCGCCCGCCGCACCATGCGGGCCGGTGGCGCCGACTGGGCCTTGCGAACCCGCCGGACCGCGCGGACCTGGGAAGCCCCTCGGACCGCTCGGACCACGAGCGTTCTTGGCCGCGCGGGCGGCCTTGGGCGGGCTGGCGGGCTGGGTCCGGCGTCGGGAGGACCGCGGCTTGCTGCCAGCTGGCCGCGGCTCGCGTGCGCGCGGTGCTCCCGACGAGGACGTTGGTCGGGCCGACGAGCGGCGCGAGGGCACGGCGTTCGAGCAACGTTCTGCGGGTCACTTGCATACCGCGCTAGCTCCGGCTGCTGACCGTCACCGACACCTTCGTCCCGACGGGCGTTCGCTTTCCCGCCGCCGGGCGCTGGACGAGCACCCTGCCCGGTCGATTGTGCGCTTTGCGGCGGGCGACCTTTCCGAGCCGGCAGTGGGCGGCGACGAGTCGCTTTCTCGCCTGGCCGAGCGTGAGCCCCCCGAGTGGCGGCACGGTGCAGCTCGGGGCAGGGCGACGTGGATTCGGCGGCAGCGGCGTGGGGGATCCACCCAACGCGGCGACCGCGTCGTAGGGATAGCCCTGGGTCATCCAGATCCGGCCGTCCGGGCCGCTGGCTATACCGAGGAAGGTCGCGCCTGGGGTGAGGTACAGCGTGCTCGCGCCGTTGGTGTTGATCGCGCCGATGACCTGGCTGTCGCCGCCCTGGGTGAACCACATCCGTCCGTCCGAGCCGCGCGCGATGTTTGCGGGGGCGGCCTGCACGCTCCACCCCGATACCTGTCCGCTCGTCGTGATCGCGTCGATCCGGCCGTTGGCGTCGGTGAACCACAGCCGCCCGTCGGGGCCGGCTGCGATACCCCTGAGCTGCGCCGGGGGCTGCGGGTATTCGGCGATCTGGCCGCTGGTCGTGATCGCGCCCACGGTGCTGGCGCCGTACTCGGCGAACCACATCCGACCATCGGGGCCGGCGGCGATGGAGATCGGCTCGCTGCCGGGGTTTGGAAGCGGGTACTCGGTAATCTGCCCGGCCGTGGTGATCGCCGCGACCTTGCCGGCGGTGAACTCGGTGAACCAGAGTCGGCCGTCTGGCCCGGCCGCGATCGAGTAGCCGCCGCTCATCGGGGTCGGCACCGGAAACTCGCTGAACTGGCCGGTGGTGGTGACCGCTCCGATCTTGTTCGTCAGGTCCTCGGTGAACCACATCCGACCGTCTGGCCCCCGGGCGATTGATCCCGGATGGCTCCCCAACGTCGGGATCGTGTACTCGGTTATCTGACCGCTCGTGGTGATCGCACCCAAGCCCTTCGCGACGCCGGCGTTCTCGGTGAACCACAGCCGGTCGTCCGGGCCAGCGGCGATCGAGCCAGAATTCACGTGCGAGAGCGGGAACCCATCAAAGCCCACGCACCTGCTCGAGTTGTACGCCTCACACGCGCGGCCGGGTGGAGGAGGAGGCGCGGCGGCCGCAGGTTCGATCCAACCCCCACTTAGCGACAAGGTCGCAGCCGTGGCGAAAGCAACGGTCGGATGGCGCAGCCCGTGGCGCACCAGTCGCGGCCAGGTCCACATTCTCATCGTGAGCCTCTTCGTGCCTTTGCTGCTGGTCGTCCTTGCAACGTCTCGCAGGGCCGTGGAGTGCGGAGTCATGCTGAGCCCGCCGGGTGCTCAGCGAGATAGCTCCGCAATGCTTGCCACCCGCTCGCACCTCCGGATGCCGCTGTGCTCTCGTCCTGCTCGCCGCTCAGGGCACCCGTGTCGCCTGGGTGCAGGCAATAAGCGTCGGTTTGCCAGTTAACTTGGGATTGGTGAGGCGAAGCCATGTACTTGTTGTTTGCACTCGGGTCCGCGGGCGTGGGAATCAGCGGCAGCTCGCATCCGTCACCCGTGACTTGGTCACCCTCAGGATCGACCGTGGTCAACCCGCTGCCGCCACCTACATCAATGTGGCAGGTAACATCGATCGCAAGAACACCTTGATATGTGTAGCGGCCATCGGCATCCGTCGTGACAGCGTCCGCCCAATACTGATCAGCGTTACTGACGCAGCGGATCGTTTGATTGCTCACAGGAGTCCCGTCGGGCCAGGAGACCGTCCCCTGCATCGCATAGGACCCAACACCGGCAGGTGTTGGTATCGAAACCGTGGCGGCGCCCCCGTCGGAGGTGGGCGTAGGACCGGTATCTCCGGGCGCCGCCGCCGCCGCCGAGTCAGAGGCGCCCGTTCCCCCGGGGCTCGCGCCGCCGCACCCAGCGAGCAACACGGAGAGCATTGTTAGCAAACCGAGGAGTGTGATGAGCCTACGCATGACCAATCCTGACAGTCGAGTTATCGATGAAAAGGGGGCTTCCGTATGGGCCGTGACCAGTGATGGCAAGATCATCGAAGCCCGCGCTTGGTCGGCTAGGGAACCGCAACGTTGAAGCCTTCGCCCGGCTGCAGTGACGAGGACGCTTCGACCTCGAACTGGTTACCGCCGCATTGCTGATTTGAGATCTCCCGTGGCACGGTGTCGGTCGATCCCCCTTCCGTAAGAAGCAACGGCCGGTTCAGGTATCCGGGCGGAGGCGCGATGCAGAACACACCAGCCTGCGGTTCGGTGACGCTCCCGGGGAAACCGCTCTGACCGGCGAAGAATGGGTTGCCCGCCTGGTTCACGGTGACAAACCCCCATGCCACCGCAGTTCCGGCTGGTCCCTGTGGCCCCTGTGCGCCCTGCGGTCCCTGGCCACCAGATGCTCCTTGGGGACCGCGCGGCAGTTGACCGGCCTTGAAGTCGGCGCCGACGAGCGAATGGACCTTGATCTGTCTCGCCGTGATCGATCCAGGAGTGATCTGCGAGCCGCTGATGAAATGGGATGCGGCGTACGCCGAGCCGCCCCCGACCGCAAGCATAAGCGCCAGCGTCGAAGCCACGTTCGCGTACGTGAGGCGCGATCTGCGACTCACCGAATTTGTCCTGCTCATTGTGTCCCCCTTGAAATCTGGTTCTTGACAGGTCTGGGCGGTCGCGATCAGCAACCCCATAGGGTTCGTATTCGGAAAGACGTTATGGCCTTCCCGGGTCCGGCCCGTCGCCCGAACCGGTGACAGCATCATGGTTGCGAGCGACAGCGGCTAGCCACTTTTGGACGCGCCAATGTCTATTGTTGGACACTAGTGTCGCGACCGCTCGCCTCGCCAGCGACAACATGGGTCGTGCCGGGGCCGCGGCCTGACGAGTGGTGGCGCCCGCCGACGTTGTTCTTACTCCGAGGCGGGGCCGTCCGGCACATCGCCTTATTGGGCCGACCTGCTGTTAAAGCTACATACAAGCGCCACCGTTCGATCATGAACGGGAGGCGTCTTCGGGCAACGCCGCCGCTTGCCAGTGTTCGCGGTTACCGCGCGCCTAGCTCCGCCGGGGGGAACGATTGGCACGCGACGGCACGACCGAGCCCGACCAGCTCCCGTAGATGGATCGACCGCGGCCTCGTCAGGAGCTACAGCAGCTCCGGGCCGACTGCGCCATGCTGCTGGTAAAGACGGCGAGGGACACCGCCGGCCCGGACTGTCCGGATCCTCGCAGTGCGGAACTACGCCCCGCGAGCCCGGGCTGCCCAACCGACCTTGAGCACAGCCGCGCTACCGCTCGCCGAGCAAAGCTGCCGCGCAGGCGCCGCGACCGGTGTAGGGGTAACGCAATCGCGAGGGCGCCCGGAAAGCCGCTGCCGCTCTTCCGCGGAAGGAGGGCCCGGTGGTTGCTGGACTCGAGCTAATGACGAACGCCTCCCGTCTGACGACGGGCAGCAGCTCAGCGGCCTCGGCCGCTTGTTTCTGCTCGCGGCGTCGCGGCACTCTGCGTCCGTGGGTCGAAGAGCGCGATCCCCGTCAGGTAGCGTGGCGCAACCGACGCGGGCCGGCGGCCCGATCCACGCCGCTGCGGGCGTGCTCGGTATCGGGCGAGGTTTCGGCGCTGGCGCTCGTAGCGAACTCGGCCGACCGGACCATGCCCCAGGTGCGCGAGCGGCCGGTTGCTCCAGCTGGGGTCCCGCGGACCAGCCGCGCACCTTTCGCCACACGCACGGGAGCGTGCGCATCGACGCTGGGTGGGCGCTCACCCGCGTCGCGCACTGGCGTGGGCGACGATGTGCAGGCCGTCGCCAGGACCTGCGCCCACAAGCTGCCGACGGCCGCCGCGACCTGAGCTTGCTCGGGGATGTGGGCCGAACGTGGGCAATGAGTGGGCAATGGAACATCCGGAGACAGCCGCAAACGCGGTGCCGCCCGACGCGGCCAAATAGGGCGCTGAGCAGGCGAAAAGCGAACCAGCCGCAAGCATCCGCAAACGTCGCTCTTCACTCGTAATGAAGGGGCCGGGGGTTCGAGTCCCCCCGTCGGCTTCGCAAAGTCCCTGCATTTTGGCCGGGTTTCGGGGCTGCACGACGGATCGTATCGGGGTCGGAAGAGGCGGATTGGGCAATGCGGCACGTTGGAGGGGGCTCGCTCGTGCGCTTTGGGTTGGATCGCCGGCGGGCGTGGGTGCGAGCGAACGGGCGGCCTAGGTCCTCCGGAAGTAGAGGCGAGGCCAGCCGGGTCAGCCAGCTGGATCTGGGTCAAGCGACCAGGCTCGCGCCGGGGTCGACCGGCCCGACCGGCGCTGCTTCGTGTGCTGCGCGCGCCGGGTCGATCGCGCCGCCGTTAGCATTAGCCCTGCGCCGGCTGGCTAGCAGCGCATGCGCGGAACTGGCGACGAGCAGGTCCGACGCTCTCGTGCCGGCCGCCCCCTGATTTGCTGTGTTTGCGAGTGCTCGCACTCCAAAAGCCTCGCATCGGATGAAGACGTGCCCCTCAATCGGAGGGCCGGTTTTCCCGGCTTGTTGCGTTTGATCGACTCAGTCGTCCACCTGGGGGGTCTTCGACTCCCCATCGTGTTTTCGCACGAGCGCAACGACCTCGTGCCCGAGTCCGATCGACGGGCCACCGATCAGCTCCCATGCCCGTGCGATGCCGATCAAAAAACAGACCACGACCAGAACCGAGATGGTTCGCACCGCACCTGAGTCACCGGAATGAGCGATCACTTCCAACCCCGCGACTAGCTGGAGCACGAACGTTGCCGCGAGACCCAGCAGGAAGGCCGCCTCTCGGGCATCTCGCCAACCAGGCCGCCGAAAACGGAACAGCGACAGAACTGACGCGGTAAGGAACACCAGCCCGAGGATCGCCACCACCAGCGCAGCCCAGCCCACCTTATCTCCGGGGATCAACGCGAACAGCGACACAGCTAGCGCGTTGGTGAACGCCACCAGCGCCGCGGACGCCCGAACCCGGTGGATCTGTATGTGTTCGCTCTTAGCGAGCCGCTCCTGCGACACCGAAATCGCGACGAACAACAGCCCGATCAACGCTCCGGCGACGCCCGCGCTAGCCAGAAAGAACTCATGGAGGCCGTCCGGCGTCACGCCAGCATCTTCGCGCAAAACCCATAGCCCGTCCCGCAAGACGTTCAGCGAGGCGCGGCAGCGTACGATTGCAGGGCGGCGGACCCCAGCCCCGTCGAGCCCATCCGCCCAGCCCCCTGTCTCGCGCTCTTGATGGGTTGCCCTCGGCCGCGCTGAGGAACGTACCCACGATGTGCCACACACATCCCGATTCCTCCGGCGAACCTGCTCTCGCCTTGGCGCGCAACCTGGGTGCCGGCGCCAGCAGAGCCCTCCTTCGCGCGGCATGCGCGTCTCAGCGACCGGCTGGGTCCCAGCCGAACTCCTCACTGTTCGGCTGCGAACCCGCGCAGAGTTCTGAGTCCTCGGGCGGATGCAGCAATCTCGCGTCAGCGACGAGACGGATGGTCCTCGTCGACTGGGTAGGTGAGCTCAGGCGGTAACCGCGTTCCTCCTCGCCGGGGCGAAGAGGAGCGCACCGCTCCTGTGGCGCGCTGATGGTCGTGTGTACTCGGCCCTCGGCCAGGTTCGTGGTGAGGTCAGCTACCGCTTCGCGCTAACCGGCGGGTTCAGAGGCCATGACGTGTTCGATGTCCTCAGCGGGAGGGTCGCGCAGCGGCGGTACCCGCGGCTTCGGCCCACCCGCAGCGCGACGCCTCGAGCGCGCGGCCAGTCACTCGTGCTGAAAAAGGGGGGACCGTGGCCGGCTATGCACCGGCAGGGTGCCGTCGGGGCGGGTACACCTCCGGCGTACATTGCGCGCGCCGACTCGACCTGGGCACGGGCCTGCTTTGGTGAATTGCTGCGGAGCTCGTCGGCGTTCGCGTGACCACCGGCTACGACTTGAGCATGGCCACCGTCCCGGCGAACGCCGCGTCGGTCGCCTCCGGGTCATAGCGCGGTCCGATGTCGCGCCCGAAGGCATGCTCGGCGTCGTATAGGCGCCAGTCGAAGGCGACGCCTGCGTCCTCCAGCGCGCGCTGGATGACGGCACGGCCCTCCGCGGGCGTGTGCGGATCACTGGTGCCGAAAATCAGCATCATTGCTCCGCGGATCTCCGGCGCGCGCCCGAGCGAGCCCGCGTCGGCTTCCTTGGCCAGCTTCCCATCGTGCAGACCGGTCGGGTACCAAAGCGCCGTCGCGCGTATGCGCGGATCGAACGCGGCGCGGAAGGCCAAGTGGCCGCCCATGCAGTGCCCTGTCGCGCAGAGGCCGCCGTTGGCCACACGGCCGTCGGTCTCCAGCCAGTCAAGGACGGCGCGGATGTCGGCGTCGAAGTCGGCGAGGGGAGTCGCGTCCGCGTCTGCCTGTCCGCGGCGCTTGCCCTGCTCGTCGAACTCGAGCACGGTGCCAGCCGGCTCGAGGCGGTGATAGATCTCCGGTGCGGCCACCACGAAGCCATAGCCCGCTAGTCGCATGCACCATCGCAACGTCGAGTCGGTGAGCTGGAAGATGTCCGAGTAGAACACGACGCCGGGGTAGCGCCCGGCCGCCCGCGGAGCGGCCACGAAAGTGCGCATTGCTCGATTCCCAACCGGGACGTGGACGTACTCCTGCGCGATCACCATCCGGTGAGTGAATCACCCGTAGCGCGACGTCGCCAATCAGGTCTCGCGCGAAGAGAGGACGCCAGCAGCGGGTGTCGGGGCGGACGCCCTGCGTCACGCGGCTCCGCAACGTCACGGCCATGGGCCCACCAGACTGCCGCCGGTCGTTCATCTCGGGAGGCACGTCAGCGAGCTGGCCGACCGCCCTCGGCCAAGCGAAGCAGTCACCGCGCCTGCGATTCGCGATAACCACGCCCGCTGGCTCAAGGGCTGTCGAGACCCGCCTTTATTTGCCGCGAGCACTTCTCGGTACAGACGCTAGCGTGGCTCCTCATGTCCGACAGTAGTCGCGGTGGTGGGCGGCTCGGGCCTTGGTATCGCTGCCGCTTCGGCACGAAATGAGGCTGGGCGGCGGCTGCCGTCGCTGCTACATGTAGCCGATTCCGACGCTCTGCTTACGGGCGTGCGCAGATAAGACGGAAGCTGCGACGGCTCCCTTCGTTAGGCAGCAGATGGCCTCGAAGTGGCTGAGTGTGCGCCTGGGCTAATTCTTGGGTGTGGCTGGCGGCGGCACTAGGTCGTCGGGGTCGTCCACCAGGACGAGAAGCTCCTCGACGGCGGTCAACGTCAACAGTCGCTCGATGGCCTTGCGTCCGCGTACGACGGCGAGGTTCTGCCGATTTTGATGCGCGGTGTCGTTCTGGCGGATCAGCTCGTGAACTCCCCTGCCGTCCATGAAGGTCAGCCCGCGCAGGTCGAGGACAACGTGACGCACGCCATCCTCGGTGGAGGCTAGGTCGGCGAGCACCTCGGCAACCTGGGAGGCCGTGGCGATGTCCAGCTCGCCCCGAAGCTCGACCAATGCCGTCCGACGGTGGGTTCGCGCGTTAACTTCAAGGACGTCGAGCGCCCGCTTGCGTGTCTCGGGTTCTGGCTGGGACATAGCGCCCCTTCTCGTTCTTCTCTAGATGCTGCGCGCGGGGCAGAAGAAACGGGAGAACCCTGAGCGATACGACCACCATACTCCCGAATCGCAACAGACCAAATCGGTCTCTTACCGGCCGCAAAACCCGCAATCGCGTCCGGGTGAGCTGCACGCGATCCGCTTCCCCGTTGAGCAGACGGGGCATCGTCCAGGCCGATCGCCAGCTGCCGCTCGCCGGGGGAGGTCAGGCGGAGCGTAGACTCAGGCGCGCAGCTCCGCTGCCGAGTGTCGTGCTCCCGCATTCTCCCGTGGCTACGCCTCCAGGGAGCAGTGGAGGGAGCCCCGTTTTTATGATCGAGGCAAACAGCCCGGGGCCTGGCCGATCGACGTCGGAAGCGGCAATAGCCGAACTCAAGAAGGAGATCGCGCACCGTAACGAGGAGGTGCAGCAGGCCGGGCGCAAGAGGCGCATCGCACATGAGAAGGCGCACCTGGCGAACCTACGGAAGTGGGAGCGGCTCTGAGCCGCGCGAAGGCGGTCGCGCTCGGCTCGAATCCAAGGTCGAACCCCTCGTGGGAGCGCGCTCTCGCAAAGGGCTCCACCTGGCAGCGGCGACGGACCCCCACGCAGCCGGACCGGCGACAGACCGCGTGGCCGCTGCTTCTGCGTCGAAGCGGCAGGGCGAGGCGCCGCGACCGCAATAGGCGCGTTGACCGGCAGCGACTGGCGCCGGCCCCGGCGTCGATGCGGCCAGCCGGGTCGTGCGTGACCGCAGGTGTCCCGGAGCGGCAGTGTTGCGAGCCGCGAGTTCCGGCCTGGGAGTGCTGCTGGTTTGCGAGAGCGGCTTCCTCGCGGTGGCACAGCTGACCGGTGCCTTGCATGGAAGGCTCAGACGCGGCGTGACCCGTCAGGGCCAAGCTCTCGCGAGGCAGGTTGTCGCACGCTCCGGGGCGTGGGTCGCGGCGCGGCGCCGTTCCGTTCCTCGCGGAGTCGGCCGCGTTCCTCGTCAGGAGATAATTCGTGCGTGGGCGATATATGCCCCGGGGCTCGGTGCCAGACCATCTGAGCGATGCGCGCAGTAGCGGGCGTTGAGGTCGTCCGGTCCGAGGTTTGCAATGAGGTCCAGCCCCCGGTCGCGTAGTTCGTTGCGTAGCCGAGGGGGGTCAAATCCGGACACCCAGGGCTCGCCTGCGGCGGCGACCTGCGCGCGCGCTCGCCCGGTCGGATCATCCCGGGGCTCCGTCTCCAGCAGGTTCTGATCGGCGTAGTCGAACACGAGCTCGCTGCCTTGGGAGGCGCAGGCCGCGATTGCGCCGAGGGTGTCGAGGTTCGCTGTCCGCGTGAGGTAGATCGTGACCCCGAGCCATGAGAAGAAGCTCGGTCTATCTGAGCGAAACGGCGAGCCTTCTAAGGCAGCGTCAATTCCGATCTGGCTGAGGTCGGCCGGGACGAGATGCACGCCTCGCGGCGCGGGGATCCCGCAGGCCTCGAGCCGAGCAGTCTTCAACCGTTGCGTAGCGGGATGGTCGACCTCGAAGATCTCTAGATCACGAGCAAAGGAGGGCCGGCGCAACGCGAAGCTGTCCATGCCTGCGCCGACGAGAACATACTGGCTGACCCGCCGTGTGACCGCGTCAGCGAGCGCGTCTTCGGCGTAACGGGTACGTAGGATCACCGCGCCGTACGCGGGATGGGTGCGCAGCGCCGTGTCGAGATCGTCTCCAAGGCGCGCACGCATCGCCTGGCGCTCGTCGCCGAGGACCAGTCGATCGCCCCACGGGTCATCGACCAACATGGGCCGGTCCAAACGGGTGTGAGTCGCCCGCATGAGCGCCGCACTCAATGCCGTCCGGCTTGCGGAGTCCACTCTCGCGATCATCGCAGGAGGACAGCTCAGCGCCAAGTAGCGCTGCGGCTGGCACAGGGCACGATGGCTTGTCGCCCATCTGGCAAGCTCGATCAGACTGCCCTTTCGCACCGAACGCGAGCCGTAGCGACGCGAGCGCTGCAGGCATGCCAGAACCACACGCCTAGCGGCCGGCCGTACATCGTTGCCGCACAGGCATCATGGCCTGGGCGCCAACAGTCTCGGAATGCGCGGAAGGGGCGACTCGCCGGCCAGCCCTTACGTCGCGGTCGGCTCACGAGCCCGCGGGCGCCCTGCCAGCCGCGCATTGCGGGGGCGTGGCGTCGCTCTCGGGATGCTCGTGCCGGAAGCAGAGCAGGACTGACCGCCAGAGTCACGACACGCTGCTGGATTACGCCTCAGTGAGCTGCCGCGTCTATGCCGTGGCCGCTTCGCCCGAATAACAGGAGTCCGGGACCGTTGGCACCGGCCGGTGCCCCTCATGAGTTCGCCGCTCCCATTGCGACGGGGCGGTAGGCGCGGAGCTGCTCGACGATGCCCCACTTGGAGCGCTCGACGAGGTGGATCTCGAATCCGACGCCCGGCAGGTAGTCGACCGGTTCGCGGAGCAGGTGAACGGCCTCGAAGCGCACGGCAAGCGGCTCGAGCAGCCCTTCGACGAGCCGGACCGCGCGCATGGCGCTGCGGAGGTGCTCGAGGAGCAGCAGCTGGCCACCCGGCTTCAGTCCTAGCCTCTCCGCCAATCGGCCGATCAGGGCTTCGCGGGGCGGAGCTCGAACCCGAGCTGTCGCAAGCGCGTGAGGTTGTCCTCGACCGCGCTGAAACCGGCGAGCTTCCCGTTGCGGATCCGAAAGATGTAGATCTCATCGACGTCTCGGAACCGCTTACCCGTGGGCGGTATGCCCTGCCACACCCCTCGCTGGGTGCCCGAGCAGCGGAAGTGGGCCACGACGTGGTCTCCTTCCCCGACGAGTTCGACGATCTGCATCTCAAAGTCGGGGAATGACTCTCTGAACGGACCGATCCAACGCTTCGCTGCAGCTGCGAGCTGTCCGTCGGCGAGCTCGTCGACCAGCTCGATCTGGCGGCCATTGATCGCTTCTTCCACCAGACGTCGCACGAGCGCTTTGTTCCCTTCAACGGTCATGCTGAGCTATTCGGCGACGAGCGCCCCGAGGGCTCGCTGCTCTTGGGCGTCACGAAAGGCGACGGCGCCCTGCCAGGCGAGGAAGGCCGCGATGGCAAGCCCGGCGATCGGGTCAGCCCACCACCACCCGAAGCCGCGTTGGGCGACGAGACCCGCGAGCGCGATCGCCGCGAGCGCAATCCCGGAAGTCGTCAGCAGGCTGTCGGCGCGCAGCGCCCGGCTGCCCAGCCTCTGCGATAGCCGGTACTTCCCGACCGCCAAGTACGGCAGGACGAGCAGCGAGGCCGCAGCCTCGACTACGCCGAAGAGTGAGGAGGAGCTCCGGTCGCTTCCGGCGAGCGCCACCACCGCGCGGACCAACAGGTAGAGAGCGATCACCGAGAAGGCGACGGCGGCGACGCGCAAGGCGACTCGCTCGGCTCGGGGGATCCCGGCAGTGCGCCCGGCCGCCTCGGCCCGAAACCGCCAGACGAGCAGCGCCGACACCGAGGAGTCGACGACCGCGTTGACGCCGAAGCCGATCAGGGAGAGGCTGCCGGTCGCCACGGCGGTCACGACCGCGGCCCCGCCTACGAGAAGGTTCCACGTCACCGTGGCGCCGCAGAGCACGGCCGCTCGAGCGAGAGGTGACGCTGCGCGCTCAGTCACCCGACAAGGCTACGCCCCGGACGGCTGGCCATTCGAAGGCTGGGAAGCCGACTGCGTTCGCGCGCGGCGCGCCTCGCGGCGGCCCATCGGCGAGGAACGCCGCGAGTGGGTCAGCCCACCACCACGATCCCGCCGACGAGCGCAACGAGACCGGCCGCCGTCGACATCGGCGCTAGATCTGGGGACGTCGCCACGATTTCGCTGGCATCGCGCCGCCGTGAGGTCGATCAGACCGCCTCGATCCCCCGTGCCGCTCACACCCAGCGGCGTCGAGTAAGGAGCTCCGGGCCGACGCGATCGCCAGGATCGCCCGCGCGACCCTGGCGAGCACGGACTGCGTGTCGCCCAGCACCTTGGCATACACACGATTTCACAAGAGCAAGACACAGCGCATCACCGGTCGCGGCACCTCGTTTTCGCCAGTTGCGAGACCTGCCGTGCCGTCGGTGGGTCGGGCCGCCGCGACCGATCGGCTCGGAGCCCTGTTTTCCTGCGAGGCCGTCGCACAAAGGGGTTCTGTCCGGTGGGCGTATTGGAATGCAGTCATGCCGCAGAACTTTCTGGATTGTGATCGGGAGCAGGCATTTCTGATGCCGCCGTCGTTGCGGGACTGGCTGCCGGAGGATCATTTGGCGTGGTTCGTGCTGGAGACGGTCTCGCGGTTGGATCTGGCGGCGTTCTATGAGTCGTATCGGCCGGACGGGCATGGGCGGGCGGCGTATGAGCCGTCGGTCATGGTGGCGTTGTTGTTGTTCGCGTATTCGACGAGGGTGTACTCGTCGCGCGGGATCGAGTGTCATTGCCGGCAGGACATCGCCTATCGGGTGATCACTGCCAGTCGGGTTCCTGATCATTCGACGATCGCGCGGTTCGTGCGCCGTCACGAAGGGCCGTTGGGTGAGTTGTTCGGTGCGGTGCTCGAGTTGTGCGGAAAGGCCGGGTTGGTGGCCTCGGGGGTGGTCGCGATCGACGGTACGAAGATGCCAGCGAACGCGAGCCGCAACGCGAACGTCGACTACGGACAGATCGCGCGGGAGATCATCGCTGAGGCGATCGCGTCCGATCAGGCCGAGGACGAGCAGCATGGTGACGCGCGCGGGGACGAGTTGCCCGAGAAGCTCGCGACTGATGAGGCGCGGCGGGCGTGGCTGGCGCGCGAGCTGGCCGCCGAGCAGGAGAGCGACAGTGAGTCTGGTCAGGAGTTCGACGCCGAGCAGATCGTCGCGCGCGTGCAGGGCCGCGACGGTTGGCTGCTTGAGGCCAAGCGCCAGCTTGATCATGAGCGCTGGCAGATCGCGGGCCAGCTCCCCCGGTCGCGGTCTGAGCGGTTGTGGGACGCGGGTCGCGGCTGGAGGCCGATCTCGCCGCCGAAGCGCGCGGGAACGCTGCGTATGAGGCGTATCGCGCTGGCGGGAGGATGAAGGACGGCCGCCGGTTCGGCGGCCCGCCGAAGGCGTATCAGCCGCCGGCGTCGCCGCCGGGAACGGTCAATTTGACCGACCCGGATTCGCACGTGATGAAGGGCAACGCCGCGTTCATGCAGGGCTACAACGCTCAGGCGGTCGTCAGTGTGCACCAGATCGTGCTCGCGGCCGAAATCTCAACTGAGCCGGTCGACTTCTCCTCGCTGGGGCCGATGATGAGCGCTACCCGACGTGAGCTCGAGCAGGCTGGGATCGACGCCACCCCCGAGGTCGCGGTCGCTGACGCCGGGTACTGGAACGAGCGGCACATGGACCAGCTCGCCACCGACGGGATCGCGGTGCTGATCGCGCCGGACTCCGGCAAGCGCAAGGGCGAGCGACGCGGCTGGACGGGCGGCCGCTACAGCTGGATGCGTCACCTCCTCGCGACCAAGCTCGGCGGCGAGCTCTACCGACAACGAAGAACGATCGAGCCGGTGTTCGGTCACACCAAACACAACCGCCACTTCACCCACTTCCACCGACGGGGACGCGCCGCCGTGCGCACCGAGTGGCGATTACTGATGACCACACACAATCTGACCAAGCTCCACACCCACCAGATCCCCACAGCGAGGGCTGAACACGCCCTCGCGGCCGCCCCGGATCGACCGTTCGACGCCGACGAGGTCCACGGCATGCGCGCCACGGCCGGCTGACCACCGTGGCACCCCCCTTTGCGCGACGGCCTCCATGGAAAGGAGCAGCGACGGGGTCTTGATTGGCGTGGGTCCATGACGCCTGAAGCGAGCGTCCGTGTCGGGTAGAACGAGAAGCGCGTGCGCCCAGTGTCGCGGCGGGTGCCTGAGGCGGGAGCAGCCGTGCGACGTAACGTCTGCGACTGATGCTCAGCGGCGCCGCCGCGCGGGCCGGCGCTTGCTCGGCCTCGCTGTGTGAGTCTGAGCGAGCACCTCGCGCATTTGGATGGCGCTGCCGCTTCGCCTCCGCGGAAAGCGAGCAAGTCGCCGGCGAAGGCTCCTATGTCATCCATGAAGGGCCGGGTGATGTCAAGGGTGAGCGTGGGGGCCGTTGACGTTCGTGTGGCGGGTTCGGGAGGTCGGATGGGTGAGGATCCCGAGATTGCCGCGGTTTCGGGGCGCAGCCCCGGGTTGGGTGCGAAATCGCCGGGCGAGCGCGCCCGGGTCAAGCGCCGCGGTTTGCGGGCAGGGGTGATCGGTGCCGGTGACGGGCGCTTGACGCGGGCGGGCGAGGCTGGCAGGGAGGGCGGTGGTGTCATGGTGCTCTGGGGGTCGGGCGCCGGTTCGCTGACTGCGTTCCGGGCTGGGATGTGGCTCCAGTCATCCATCCGGTCGCGCGAGGCGGACCAGAGTGTCGTGCGGGGCTCGGGGGCTCAATCAAGTGGGCGGCCGTCCTAGTGAGGGAGGCCAGACATAGGAACGAGCTCGCCCGAGCGTGCACAAGCTTGGGCTCCCGGCTCAGGAGCGCGATCAAGTCCGCTGGCGGACTCCGCTGAGGCGGGATCGCCAAGACTTTCATGGGGCTCGCCGGGCCGGGAGTTCTGCAGACAGCGGATCTCGCCGTCGCGCAGGCCGTAGTAACAGAGGGTGAGGATCTGCCGGGCGATGGCGACGCGGGCGACTTTGCGCCCGCGGCGTTTGGCGATCCGCTCGAACTGCTCGCGCAGTGGTCCGCCACGGGTGGGGACGTGCGTGGCGGCTTCAACGACGGCCCAGCGCAGGATCGAGGATCCCTGGCGGGAGATGTTGCCCAGCCGCGCTTTGCCGTCGGAGCTGCGCACCGTCGGGGTCAACCCGGCCCAGGCGCATAGGTGCCGCGCGGTCGGGAACCGGCGCACATCGCCGATCTCGGCGATGATCAGCATCGCCGTGTAACGGCCGATGCCGTGGATCTGGCAGAGCAGCGCAACGCGCTCGTCGCCTTTGGCCTGGCGGTCGATCTCTTTGGCGGTAGCGTCGATCTCGCGGTCGAAGTTCTCAACCAGCGCCAACAGGCTGTCGATTCGCTGGCGCGGCGCCGGTCGCAGCTCGACGGTGGCCAAGAACTCTCGCCCCGCTTTGCCGAACAGATCGGCGTGCTGGTGGATGACTCCGTGCCTGGCCAGGATCGCGTGCACGCGATTCTTGATCGCCGAGCGCATCGCCACGAGCGTGACCCGGTGGCGCAACAGCTCGCGCACGTCGCGCAGCTCCCTCGGCGCGATGTACGCCTCGGGCAAGAGCCCAGCACGCAGCAGCTGCGCCAGCATCGTGGCGTCGACCGCGTCGGTCTTCACCCTCGCCGCGGCGATCGCCCGGGTGCGCAGCGGATGCGCGAGGTGCAGCTCAAAGCCGGCGTCCCCGAGCAGGTCGGCTAGCCACTCCCACCCGTAGGTCGCCTCGAGCGCGATGTGGGTGCCATCCGGATCGCCCAACAGCTCCAAGAACGCATCAGGATCGTTGGTGATCCGTCGCCGCAGCGATACCTCGCCTTGCTCGTCGATCGCGGTCACGAAAGAGCGCCGGCGATGCAGGTCAATGCCGACCCAACGCGTACCGTTATCCACGGTCGGTCCTCCTCTCGAATGTCCGGCCGCGCGGCCCAATCCGCACGGTCTCAAGACTGCACTTCGGGACGGAGGGCCGACCACCTGCCCGGACGCAACACCGGGGGGAGCGCCGGACCCGCCCGGGCCCTTCATGACATCAAGTTCCTCCTTGGCGGAAGGTTGGCGCGCGGTCGCCGATCGCCGTCAAGGATGCGGCTGCGCGGCTCGCTGCGCTCGGCCCTGACGGGCCATCCTTGACTGCGCAGCGAGCCGCGCACGGTTAGGCGGCCAGGAGGGATTGATCGGGGGCGTGCAGGTCTCGGATCATGCGGCGGTAGATGACGTTGGAGAGATGTCGCTTGAGCACGCGGCGCGCCTCCTTCTTGGTGTGCCCGCCGGCGCGCGCGTTGGCGTAGATGCGTTGAGCGCGGGGTTCGCGGCGCAGCTGCGTGATCGCCATCAGGTGAAGGATCGCGTTGACCCGCCGGTTGCCGCCGGGGTTGTAGCGGTGGCGGACCGGCTCGCCGGGCCCTTCGGCGGTGGAGGCTGGCAGCGGCGCGGTTCCGTTGAAGCGGGCGAACCCGCCCTCGGTGAACCGTCCGGGATCGCCGACCTCGACCAGCAGTTCGGCGACTGAGCGGGTGCTCAGGCCTGAGAGCTCGCCCAGGGTCGAGCCGCTGCGGCCAACGAGCTCCTCGAGCTGGGCGAGAACCTGCTTCTCCTCGACCTCCAGCGCCTTGATCTGCCCGCGATAGCCATCGAGCAGTTCCAGGCGCAGCTTCGTCGGCGCGTCGTAGCGCCGGCGGCGGTTGCGCCGTGCCAACGCCGCGAGCCGTGGCTTGACCGCCTTGGTGTCAGGCAACTGCTCGCGCAGCTCCAACGGCAGCTCGCAGAGCAGCGACTCGGCCTCACCTATCAGGTGCTGGCGGGTGGTGAGGATCGACCGGCGGCGGTTGTGCCACAACGCCAGCAGCTGATGCAGCTCGTCCGGGCCCTGCTCCTGCCCTGAGCGCTTGAACGCCTTGGGCAGCAGCGGGTGAGCGAGCACCTCACGCGCGATCCGCTCGGAATCCAACGTATCGGACTTGCCGCGCTGGCGCGCGCGATCAGACCGCGGGGTGCGATTCGCGCACACATCGCACACGTCATAACCGCGGCCGATCAGGAACACCGCCGTGTGGCGCCCCCAGCTCGCCGACCCCTCGATCCCCCACCGGACGATCTGCCCGAACTGCCGCGCCCACGCCTCAAGCTCGCGGTGCCCCTCGCCCGAGACATGAAAATGCTCGGAGGCGAGAACCCCAGCGCGTGGATCGACCACTGTCGCGGTCAACGTCCGCTTATGCGGATCGATCCCGACGACATTGCCAACGTGATCGGGTGTGAGCAACAGGTGCGACGGTCCTGGACCGCGCTTCTTCGCTGTTCTCATTGCTTGCCTTGACCTCCAGGCGTATGTTGTTGATGGCGGATCGGCCGACAACCTCCCGGTGGGCGCCCCTCACCTAGGGGGGGCGAACGCTCCTATCAAGTCAGACCGATCCTCGAAGGCAAGAACCGAGGCCGACACTTCGTCAGCAAGACACCTCGCCAGAGAAGTCAGAGTGCTTTCGAGTCAGACCTCGGTTCAGCCTTCGACCCTACGCGAGCCGTCGCGCGCGCGGGCACCAAAGATTCAACACCGGGAGTGCTTTCGTCATCTGCCCGGCGACCGTGCCCACGATCCCAATGGCGACAGGCCAGGCGCCAGGAGGCCTGGTTCTGGCGCGTCGCGAGGCACCGGGCCGCTCCTCCTTTGCTGGTCACGGGTGACTCTCTGTCGCAGCCTGAAGTCCGGCTGCTGGTGCTCCAAGGAGGCTCGAGTGGAGCACGCTCAGCGCTGGAGCGCAGAGCGGAGCCGCCTTGGAGATAGCTCAGACCAGCACATTGATGCCGTCAGTCGGCGTCGGCGACGATCGAGCCGACTCGTTCCCCGATCGTTCGATCGCGGGAGTAGACGATCGCGCCCCAGATCAGCGCCGCAACCACGACCCCGGCCGCGATCGCGGGGTAGTGGTCAAACGGCGCGGGTTGTCCCGGCTTGACCAGCTCATAGAGCGGGTACCCGATCGCCGCCGCGCCCAGTAGCGGCAGCACCAGGTGCTTGACGACCGAGAAGCTCTGACGCTCGAAACGGCGGTAGTAGACCGGCAGCGCCAGGTTGGCGACCAGGTAGGTGAGCGCGATCAGAATCGTGCCCAGCGTCGCGATCTCGCCGAAGAAGACGACCGGCGTCGTGTTCCAACCGAACACGTAGCACAGCCCCAGGGCCAGCACGAGATACACCAAGAAGGCCACCCACGGTGTGCGGCGGGTGTGTGTCAGTCGCGCGACGACCGACGGCAGCAGCCCCTCACGGCCGGAGTTGAAGATGATTCTCGCCTGCGAATTAGTCGCCGCGATCAGGCAGGAGCAGATCGAGGTAAAGCCCGCCAGGTACGCGACGAACAACAGTCCGCTGGCGACCCCACCGGCCGCCGTGAGGAACGGAACCGAGGCGCCGGTCAGCGCCGCGCCGTTGTCGTTGAAGCCGACCACCGTCGCGTAGGAGAGAAACACGTAGAGCGCGCCGACGACGACGATGCTCGAGAACACGGCTCGCGTGATGCCCCTGCGCGGGTCGCGGTGCTCCTCGGCAAGCGCCGCCGAGTTCTCCCAGCCCACGAACAGATAGATCGCGAGCGGGAAGCCCAGCGACAGGCCCGAGAAGCCGCGATGCAGGTGAGACGGATCGAACGGCGATCCGTTGATATGGCCGGAGTGCTGGATCAACAGCGCGATCGCTACCACCATCAGCAGCGCGACCTGGAACACGAACAGGCCGGCCGCGACCCTGGTCGACGGCTTGGCGCCGGCCACGATCAGCGCAAACGCGCCGACTGACAGCACCGCGCTGCTCGCCTGCCACGGGACCGTGATGCTCAGGTAGTGCTTCAGGATCGTCTCAAGCAGGCCGCCGGAGATCACCACCACCGCGGCGACCGCGATGACGTATCCGACGCACAGCACCACCGCCGTCACCACGGCGCTGTAGCCCCCGAACGCACTGCCGATGAAGGTCACGAACGAGCCGGTCGACGGCCGCGAGCGCGAGAACTGGCTGATCGTGTTGCCCAGCAGCGCGATCGCGATCATCCCAGCGATCACCGTCAACGGCGCGGCGATCCCGGCGGTGGCCACGATCGTCGCGAACGAGAAGTAGAAACTCATCGCCGGCGCCATGTCGGCCAACGTGAGGGCCGCGATATCCCAGTCGTTGAGGACCCCTCGCGCCAACCGGCCCTCGTCTGACGGGGGCGGGCCGACCGCCTCCTTGGCACCAGCGCCGGTGATCACAATGAGCTATCCCTCCTCCGAACAGACCGCCAGGCAGCCCGGAGCATATATCCTTCGTCAGCGAGCTGGCCGGATTTGGAGTTTGGTGGCCGGATCCGGAGTTGGCGGTGCTCGCTAGCGAGACTGCTCGTCTGTCGCGAGGCTGTCGCAGTGATCGACCTGCATCACCGGGACCGCGCTGCGGTGTTCATCAGCGCGAGCGCCAGGCGCGCCGGCATCACCCGATCCGGATGATGCGGGATCTCGCATCAGCGCGCAGACTCAAGATGCAGTTTTTTCGTCTCAATCATTCGGCCGAGGAGGTCGGGGTGCCCCAGCGACGGTTGGCTTCAGAGGATCTCCGTGCGATGACCGCGGCGTGGTGGGTCGCAGGCCTTATCGGGGTGCTTAGTGTGATCGCGGGGATCATCGTTGTCGCCAAGCCGAGTAACAGCCTGGCTACCCTCGCCGTGGTTTGCGGCATCTTCGTCCTTGTCGATGGCATCTTCGCGATCGTGCAGGCGTTCGGGCCTGACACCGACAGCCGCGGACTGGTGGCGGTGATGGGCGTGGTGAGCGTGATCGTCGGCATCTTGCTGATCCGCCACCCCGGTGTTGGAGTCAGAGCCGTGGCGTTGCTGCTCGGGCTGTGGCTGATCGCGGCCGGCATGGTTCGCACGGTGGTCGCCTTCGAGTTACCTGAGCATCGGTTGCGCCGGCTCGTCGTGGCCGCCGTGCTCCTGATCGCGGGGATCGTGGTCGTGGCCAGCCCCCATATCGGATACGCAACTCTGGCCGTAATTGTCGGGATCGGATTTATCGCCTACGGGCTCACGATGATCGTGCTTGGCGCCGCGATGCGCACCGTCCACCACGAGGTGCCGTCGGCCGCCCCTGGCGGGGCCGTCACGACCTGATCAGGCAGGGCCGACCCCCGCCGTCCTCGCGGGCCCGCTTACGCGCTTTATCGATGTGAAGTCAAAAGCTTGTGTGCCCGGTCGAGGGAGCGCCTCGGTCACCTCCGGGACGGCACCGCCGACGAGCATTGCCGATGGCCATTGCCGATGGCGAGACCTCCCGAGCCGCCGACCTGGGCTTGGCTGCCACAGCTCGGTCAACGTGCCGGGCGAGCGCGCCTCTGAGGCGCTCGAGCGCGTCGGCCAGCGCTCTACGCCCTGAGCGCCAGACATTCCCTACCTGAGATCGCGGGCTGGATCGGTGGCGGGCCGACCCCGCGAATCGTGGCACGGGCCTCAAGGGCCAGGTCCAGAGCCCCGCGGACCCCCAGACCCGCAGACCGCGCATAGCGGGTCGGCCGCTTGCCGCGGGCGAAGGGCTCCTCGGGGAGCGAAAGCGGGAGTCCGACCTGTTCTCGTGCCGGCGGCTTTCGAGAGGAGCTGGGCTTGCCCATTGGGTGCTCACTCCGTGGGTGCGAGGTGGGCGATCACGGCGCGGAGGCCAGCTTCGTAGCGTTGTCTGAATTCGTCGCTGACGGCGTCCGCGCCGAACAGTCGGTGGACGACGTGCGGCATGAGCGCGGGTGCGGCAATCGCGCCGATTAGGATCAGCCTGAGCGCGGCCGGGTCGATGTCGCGGGCGATCTCAGCGTCTTGCTGGCGGCTGATCATGCTTGTCAGGTCCTCCGATTCGGGTGCGAGGTCTGGCGGCTGCTCGGCGCGGCCGGTTAGTCCGCGCCAGGCCAGCAGCCGGATGGGGCGCGGGTCTGACAGGCAGTCGCTGAGGTAGCGGGCCGCGAGGTCCGCGAGCGGCAGGCCGGGGTCGCGGAAGCTGGCCTCGCGCTCGAGCCACCGGCGTTGGACCTCGCGGTAGAGCTCGGCCTTGCCGCCGAAGTGGTAGCTGATCAGATCCTTGCTGACGCCGGCCCGATCGGCGATGGCTCGCACCGTCGTGCCGGCGAAGCCATTGGCGGCGAACTCCTCGAGAGCTGCGTCGAGGAGGGCCCGTCGCGAGCGCTCAGGATCGATCCGTCGCTCCTCGGGTCGAGGCGCGCGTCGCCGCCTCGGGCGGGCGGCCTGCCGACTCTGACCTGCTCGTGCCACAGCACTGCTGTTCGCTATACGCTTGTCCGACAAGCTCAGACAATTGTATAGTACCCAAGAGATGCCGATGAGCCGAGCAGTCGTGTTCGATAGGTACGGTGGCCCGGAGGTGCTGCGGACCCTCGAGTTCGACCCGCCAGAGCCGGAGCCGGCCCAGCTCGGGGTGCAGGTGCGCGCGGCTGGCGTGCAGCCGTTCGACTGCCTGTTTCGCAGCGGCGCGGCGCATGCCTGGGTGCCGGCGCAGTTCCCGCAGCGGCTGGGCAACGAGTTCGCCGGGGTGATCGACGCCGTCGGTGAGGGGGTCGAAGGCTTCGCCGCTGGGGACGAGGTGCTCGGCTGGGCGATGCTCAGCTCGCACGCCGACCACGTCGTCGCGGGGGAGCATGAGATCGCGGTCAAGCCGCAGGGGATGTCATGGCCCGAGGCCGGCGTCCTCTCAGCCTCCGGGCAGACCGCGGCGACTGCGCTCAGGCTCCTTGGCGTGATTGGCGGCGACACGGTGCTGATCCACGCCGCTGCGGGCGGCGTCGGGAGCTTCGCAGTCCAGATCGCGCTCGCGGGGGGCGCGAGGGTGATCGGCACCGCCAGCGAGCGAAACCACGGCTACCTGCGCGATCTTGGAGCCACGCCGGTGACGTACGGCGACGGACTCGCCGGCCGGGTGCGGGAGCTTGCCGCCGGGGAGGTGACCGCTTCGCTCGACGCGTCCGGGACGATCGAGGCGCTCCACGCCTCGCTCGAGCTCGTCGCCGACAAGAACCGAATCGGGACGGTCGCCTACCAGCCGGCGGCCGAGCAGCTGGGCGTTAGGCGGCTGAGCACCGAGCGCTCCGCAGAGCAGCTTCGCGAGCTGACCGGCCTGTACACCGCCGGCAAGCTGCGCGTCAGCATCCAGCACGCCTACCCGCTCGAGCAAGCCGCCGAGGCGCACCGCGCCGTGGAGACCGGGCACGTCCGCGGCAAGGTGGTCCTGGAGCCGTGAGCGACGAGATCTTCAC
This sequence comes from uncultured Solirubrobacterales bacterium, assembly GCA_963818675.1. Lineage (GTDB taxonomy): Bacteria > Actinomycetota > Thermoleophilia > Solirubrobacterales > Solirubrobacteraceae > Palsa-465. The sequence goes on along the minus strand of CAWFTE010000002.1, from coordinate 895,992 downwards.
CGACGGCGAGCTCGCCTACCTCGGCTCCCAGCGCCTGGGACGGCTCGCCACCGTCCAGCCCGACGGCACGCTGCAGAACAACCCCGTCGGGTTCTACTACAACGCTGTCCTCGCGACGATCGACATCGGCGGGCGCGACATGGCCAACAGCCAGAAGTTCAAGAACGTCGCCCGCAACCAGCGGGTTGCGTTCGTCGTTGACGACATCGCATCGATCGATCCATGGCGGGTGCGGTGCCTCGAGATACGAGGCCGAGCCGAGGCGATCACCGACCCGACGGGCTCCGCCGTGCAGTTCCCGAGCGCAATCATTCGCGTCCACCCCAAGCGCATCATCAGCTTCGGCATCGACCCGCCTGCCACCAGCCGCGGCAAACGCAACGTCGCCTGAGCCGAGTTCGACGCTTCGCGGCGGAGCGCCCACCCGCGCCAACTGCCCGGGCTCCAGATCCAGCGCTGCGGTTCGTCCCTTGAATCCACGACGTGTGTCCAAATGCGTGGTCACGCTGCGTCGTCTTGACAAAGTCAATAAGGAGGGATGATGTCCCAGTACATGCTTTTGCTGTATGCCACCGAGGCGGAAGGCGAGGAGCTCGCGGAGCGCGAGGCCGAGATACCGACGGTATGGGTGGAGCTCAATCGCAGCCTCGAGGAGGCCGGTTTGTTGGTTGCGGCCGGTCGCCTGCATCCGACGAGGACCGCTACGACCGTCAGCGCGATTTCCGGCGAGGCTGAGCTTACGGATGGGCCGTTCGCGATCACCAAGGAGGCGCTGGCGGGCTACTACCTGATCGAGGCCGAGAACCTCGATCAGGCCCTGGGCGTGGCCAAGCGGATCCCGCTGATCCGCTACGGACGCGTCGAGGTCCGCCCCGTCATGTGACTGGGGAGTTGAGTGATCCGACGGCGGATGCGGTCGCCCGCGCGTTTCGCGACGAGCGTGCCGCTGTGCTGGCGACGCTGATTCGTCATGTGGGCGATTTCCAGTTGGCCGAGGACGCGGTCCAGGACGCCTACGCGGCGGCGCTCACGACGTGGCCGCGCGACGGCGTTCCGGCGAATCCGGGCGCGTGGCTCACGGTCACGGCGCGCCGGCGCGCGATCGATCGCCTGCGCCGCGACCGCTCGGTGGCGGATCGTGCCGAGCGCCTTGCAGAGCTCGTGCGCCTCGACCAGCAGGAGCACCGGGCCGTGATCGAAGACAGCTCGATCGTCGACGATCGGCTGCGGCTGATCTTCACCTGCTGCCACCCGGCGCTGCATGTGTCCGCCCGCGTGGCGCTGACGCTGCGCGCGCTCGGTGGCCTCACGACCGGCGAGATCGCCCGCGCGTTCCTGGTTGCCGAGCCGACGATGGGCAAGCGGATCGTGCGTGCCAAGCGGAAGATCGCCGACGCCCGGATCCCATATGAGGTGCCTCGGGACGAGGAGCTGCCGGATCGGTTGCGAGGGGTGCTCCGCGTGGTCTATCTGATCTTCAACGAGGGCTACTCCGCTGCCGAGGGCGACCGTCTCGTGCGCGAAGAGCTGTGCGACGAGGCGATCCGGCTCGGGCTGCTGCTGCGGAAGCTGATGCCCGACGACGGCGAGGTGTGGGGCCTGTTGGCGCTGATGCTCCTGCATGACTCGCGGCGGAGCGCGCGTGTCGACGAGCGCCGCCGCTACCTCGCGATCGACGAGCAGGACCGCTCGCGGTGGGACCAATCGCGCATGCGCGAGGGGCTGCGGGCCTTGGAGCGTTCCGTGCGTCTGCGGCGCCCCGGCCAGTACCAGCTGCAGGCGGCGATCACGGCGCTCCAGATGGAGAAGGAGCCCGACTGGCGGCAGATCGCCGACCTCTACGGTGCGCTCGCGAAGCTCACACCGACCCCGGTAGTCGAGCTGAACCGTGCCGTGGCCGTCGGCTTTGCCGACGGCCCGCAGGCAGGCCTCGACCTGCTCTCGCCGCTGTTGCACGACCCGGCGCTCGAGCGCTACCAGCCGCTGCACGCCGCCCATGCCGAGCTGCTCAAGCGCGCCGGCGATCGAGAGGGCGCCGCGCGCGCCTACGAGACGGCGATCAAGCTGAGCGCCAATGCCGTCGAGCGGGCCGAGCTCGAGCGGCGCCTGCAGGATCTCTGAGCAGGCTGTCCAAATCGCCGCTCCTGCTGCGTCGGACTGGTGAGGCCGCCTCCGAGGGCGGCGAACACACCACCGGAGGTCCGATGACAGCCCAAACCCCACCCATCCATCGCTGGCGAGCGTTCTCGCTGCTCGCCGTCGCCGCGTTCATGACCGTCATGGATCTGACGATCGTCAACACGGCCCTGCCCACCATCGGGCGAGACCTTCATTTCTCGCAGACCAGCCTGTTGTGGGTCGTGACCGCCTACGAGCTGGCGTATGGCGGCTTTCTGCTGCTCGGCGGCCGGGCCGCCGATCTACTCGGCCGCCGCCGCGTGATCATCGCCGGGCTCGCTGTTTTCACCGCCGCTTCGCTCGGAGCATCGCTGGCCGGCTCAGAGACCATCCTGATCGCGATGCGCGCAACCCAGGGCCTTGGCGCCGCCATGTTTCTTCCGGCGGCGCTGTCCACCGTTCGAAACATGTTTGTCGAGGGTGCCGAGCGCAACAAGGCGCTTGGCATCTGGGGCGCCCTCGCCGCTCTCGGCGCGACCGCCGGCGTTGTGTTCGGCGGGCTTTTGACGCGGTTCGCCGGCTGGCAGTACATCTTCTGGCTCAACGTGCCGGTCGGCGTGGGGGCGTTGCTCTTGATCCGGCGGGTTGTGCCGGAAACGCGCGTCGACGCCGCCCGGCGGCGCTATGACCCGCTCGGCGCGGTGACGGTGACCGGCGCGCTCGTGCTGCTCGCGTACGCGATCGCGCAGGCACCTCTGGTCGGCTGGGGTGCCACGAGAACGATCGCCGAGCTGGCGATCGGCGCGGCCCTGCTCGGCGCCTTCCTGGCGATCGAGCGCCGCGGCGAGGCACCGCTGATGCCGCTTCGGATCTTCCGATTGCAGACGGTCGCCGGAGCGAACGCAGTCGGCTTCCTGCTCGGAGCGAGCTTCTACTCGTTCATCTTCATCGGCACCCTGTACATGCAGCAGGTGCTCGGGTACTCAGCCTTGCAGGGCGGGTTCGCCTGGGCCGCGTCGGGCGTGGCCTCGATGCTGTTCGCCGGCATCTCGCAAGCACTCGTGACCAAGGTCTCGGCGAAGCTGGTGATGGCGTTCGGGATGACGGTTCTCGGCGTCGGCATCTTCTGGACCGCCCAAGCGCCGGTGCACGGGCATTACATAGGCGACCTGTTCGGGCCGTTCCTGGTGGCGGTCGGGATGGGAACCGCCTTCACCTTCATCCCGATCCAGATCGCCGCGCTCGCCGGCGTCTCAGAACGTGAGGCCGGGCTCGCGTCCGGGCTCATCTACACCTCCCAGGAGCTCGGCGGCGCGCTCGGGATCGCGATCGCCTCGAGCATCGCCGCCAGCCACTCCCTGGCGCTCGCGCGCCGCGGAGACACCGTCCGCGCCGCGCTGACAGGCGGATTCCACTCCGCGCTCTGGGTGGCCGGAGCCATCGCGCTGCTCGCGGTCCCCGTGACGTTCCTGCTGATCCGCAGGGACGAGATGGCAAAGGCGGTCGCCGCCACAGCTCTCGGCGACCCACAGCCCGAACCAGCCACATGACCGGCAGCAACCCAACGACGAGACAGGAGTCAACAATGCGCCACACACTCGTCACCTGCACCGCCAAGCCGGGACGCGAAAGAGGCAAACGCAGAGCTCGTACGCGCCGTCTTTGGGGAACTCGCACAGCACAACCGGCGTGCAAGGGCTGGACTCGTTCAAAGCCTTCGTAACCGGGCGGACGTTCGCCACGAGCAGCCGGCCACCTCCACACGGCCCGAACGGATCGGCGACTACCGCACCTTCAATGACCACGGACTGTGAGCATCCCATGCGCAAGCTAATCGAATCCACACTCGTCTCCCTCGACGGCGTCATCGAATCACCGAACCGCTGGTCGCTCTTTGACGACGAGGCCAGTCAATTGTCGTTGGAGGAGCTGGACAATTACGACGCATTCGTCATGGGCCGCCTGACCTACGAGTTCTTCAGGGCGAACTGGGCGGCCGTGACCGGCAATCCGTACCTCGACCGGATCAACGCGATGCCCAAATACGTAGCCTCGCGGACGCTCAGCGAGGTAACGTGGAACGCCACCCTCCTCAGACCCGACATCGTCGGCGCCATCGAGCAGCTCAAGGCGCAGCCCGGAAAGGACCTCATCAAGTACGGCACCAGCCGCGTCGACGACACGCTCCTGCGAGCGCGCCTCATCGACGAACTCCGCCTGTGGGTCATGCCCGCCGTGGTCGGCACCGGCCAACGCCTGTTCGAAGACGTCGACACCTCGTCGCTCGACCTAACGCTCACCGACGTCCGCAAGCTCGCCAACAGCTCGGCCATCCTCACATACACGCCCAGTTACGCAACATGAGCCATACAAAGAAGAACCTGCGAGACGTCGACGACTCGGCGATCAGCTACGGCCTGTCCGACACCCAGGAGGCCCGTTTCGCCCGGCGAGACCTCGGAGCACAAGCAAGGCAGGCGGACACATGGCGGACGCCAATCCGATTTGTCCAAGACTGAGCAGCGGGGCGTATGGCCGCATCCAGCACGCCGAACCGCGGCTTGGAGACGGACTGGTCGTGTTCGGCGGCGTGCCCCCTGATGGAACTCGACCGGATGGCGCTCACCCACCGGTCACTATTTACGCAGTCGTGAGCGACCCTGACGGCCATTACGAGCGCGCCCGGGCTGCCGACGCCGAGATCGTCCGCGAACTGGCGGACCAGCCGTATGGCTCGCGCGAGTACAGCGCTCGCAACCGCGAGGGGAACCTATGGTCTTTCGGGACGTACGACCCCTACGGACCGAACGAGCCCCCTGGCGCACCGCAGCGGACCACCGAAGACGAGTTTGGGCGACAAAGACGCGTGCTCGGCTGCTGCATCCGCGAGCGTCGCTCTGCGCGGGCTCGTAGTCGACCCGTATCCGCGCTTAGGAGGTGTCCGCGCGCGGCGGCTTGAAGTACCGCGGTCGAGGCAAAGCGGGCTCGAGCCCGGGGTGTTTCGCTGCTCGAAACGCCCCGCTTCCGCATCGCCCGGAGGGGTCAGCGCTGTCACCGAGGGCGGCAATGCCGATGCGTGTAGCCCAAAGGAGGGCTGGCTCCGGTCGCGGAGGCTCGTGAAGTTCTGGGGGAAATCCCGGAGGAAGCTCTATACACGGGCCTCGCCAGCCGCTACGTTGCAGTTAGAAAGGGGCTTTCGGCGGAGTGTTCTTGATGGAACGCCGGACGAGAGACTCGCCATGTGCAGCAACCACGAGGACCTCGCGCCACTGGCGGCGGGGCAAACGGAGCCGCTTGCAGCGATCAGCTTTCGGGCGACGTCCGAGCTAGGCCGCGTGACGCTGGAGGTCGGGGGCGAGCTTGACCTGAGCACAGCGATCGCCTTCGAGAGGATCGCCTGCGATTTGGTCGACCGTGGCGGACAGCTCCGTCTCGATCTATCGGGCGTGAGCTTCATGGACCTCGCCGGCCTGCGCGCGCTCGACCGCTCGATGGGTGTTGCTGGCGACTGGCTCCAAATCGAGCCGAGCGTCCAGCCGCAGGTCAGACGCTTGGCCGCGTTCACAAACACCGAGGCCATCCTCCTGGCTTCGGGTTTAGCGCCGTGACAGGCGTTCGTCCTCAACAGGCCGGGCTGCGCCCGGGTGACCTAGATGGAAGTGGGGTGTCCGGTCAGGCGCATCTCACCTGCCTGTACTGCTCTGGCGCGATCGGCAGCTCTGAACCAGTCGTCTTGGTCGAGCATGAGGGTGAGCGGGAGACGTCGCTGGCTAGCGAGCCGGAGCTATGCCACCGCCGCGGCGTGCTGCTCGTTCATTCCCGCTGTGCCCCTCCCGGATGGCGTAACGACGGCCAGGTCGAGAAGCACTAAACCCGACCACCCGCGTCGCCTGCGGCCCACAGTCGCTTCCCGCTTTGATCGAGCAGCCCTCGCCCAGCTGCATCGGACGCTTGTACTTCCTGACTAAGTAGGCGTGCATGACGAGCGAGGGAGTCCGATTAAGTGTGTAGGCGGCTGGACTGGTGTTAACTCTAGACCTTGGGTTGAGGGTTGTCCAGTAGTGGGTGTCAGATTGCGATGTCGGGGGGCCGGTCGCCGAACTGGATCTTGAACGCGAGCAGCGCCTTGGTCCACGCGCGGGTGCGGGTCCATTGCGGGACGGCGTTCTGGATCCGAGGTAGATCAGCTTGCGGGCGGAGTCCTCGGTCGGGAAGTGGCCTTTGGTCTTGATCGCTTTGCGCAGTTGCCGGTTGAGGGCCTCGATTGCGTTGGTCGTGTAGATCACGCGGCGGACCTCAGGCTCGAACGCGAGAAAGGGTGTGACGTGTTCCCAGGCGTCCTGCCAGGCCTGCACGATCGGTGCGAACCGCGTGCCCCACTTCTCGTCGAAGGCCTCGAGCGCGGCCCAGGCGGCGTCCGCGTCGACGGCGGTGTAGATCGGCTTGAGGTCCTTGGCGACCTGGTCGTACTCGCGGCGCGGCACGTACCGAAGGCTCCGCCGGATGAGGTGGACGATGCATGTCTGCACGACGGTGTGAGGAAAGATCGCCTCGATCGCTTCGGGAAAGCCGCTCAGCCCGTCGACGCAGCAGATCAGGATGTCCCTGACTCCGCGGTGCTTGAGCTCGGACAGGACCTGCATCCAGAATTTGGCGCCCTCGGTCTCTTGGAACCACATCCCGAGCACGTCGCGCTCTCCGCTGACTCGCACGCCGAGCGCGAGGTAGCACGCTTTGCGTTGCACCGAGCCGCCTTCCTTGATCTTCAGCACGAACGCGTCGAGGAACACGACCGGGTACACGTCGTCCAATGGGCGCTGCCACGCGCGCGCGTCCTCCATCACCGCGTCGGTCACCCGCGAGATCAGGTCCCGCCCGACGTTGACGCCGTAGAGCTCTGCCAGGTAGCGCTCGATATCACGGGTCGAGAGGCCGCGGCTGTAGAGCGCGAGGACCTTCTCGTCGAACCCCTCGAAGCGCCGCTGGCGCTTTCGCACGAGCTTCGGCTCGAAGCTCCCGTCGCGATCCCGGGCCGCTTGGATCTTGACGGGCCCGTGCTCGGTCACGAGCGTCTTCGGCTTGCCTCTCCCGTTGCGCGTGTTCCCGGTCCCGCCCGGCGGCTCGGCGTGCGCCTCGTAGCCGAGGTGGTCGGTCAGCTCGACCTCCAGCGCCCGCTCCACCAGCCGCTTGGTCAGCTGACCGAACACGCCACCAGGCCCGAAGATCTCCTCCTCGGTCTTGGCTCCCGCGAGCAGCTCATCGACGACCTCATCCGGGAGCTGGCGGCGGATGTCATCCGGCACACCCTTAAGGATCCCGGGCGGGGGCGCCGACGGCTCGCCTGGCGGCTCGCCGCGGCGCCATACAGATCAGGAACAGTCGCTCGCTGGAGCGGGCTCTTCTCTTTGGTCGCAGGCATGAACGTCTCTTTCGCTCGTGCCTACACACTCCCTACGACACTCCCGAGCAGGCCGGTCGCCGGCTCGGCCGGGCGCCCGGCGCCGATGGTCGCGCTCAGTCAGCGAGCGGGACAGCGCTGGCTGTGGCGCCGCGCGCTTTGCCTTTCTTGGCGAAGTAACGTCCGATCGCGATCGAGCCGACGATGCCCAGTCCTGTCGCGGCCAAGGGAAGGGTCTGGTCGTAGTTGTAGGCGGTGGAGTAGCGGGTGTGGCGGATGATCAGCGCGGTTCCAGCGGCCTGGATGAGGAACAAAGCCGCCCAGAGGTAGCTGATGACGTACATGCTGGTGCGAAAGTCTCGATAGAGGTCCCACATCCTGTCGAAGATCGCCATCCCGTCGTGGGTGCCGTCCGTCCCATAGCGCTGGGCCATATAGAACACGACCGGCTTGCGGACCAGGACGCACGAGCCCAAGAAGATCAAGCCGATCAGGGCCGTGACCGCGCAGTCCTTGTAGAGCAGCACCTTGGGAGCGTGACTTCCGATCAGCGCGATGACCGCGGACAGCGCGGTGAAAGAGAAGATCGCGGCGGAGGCCCCGCTGAATTTGCGCGCTTTGGCCCAGACCATGAAGCCGCCGACGACTGGGGCGATACTGCCAATCAGGTAGCTGACCACGTCACTGGCGCCCATCCGCTGGGCAAGGTGGAACAGCGCGATGCTGCCACCGACCTCGACCGCAGTGACAAGGATGTTGAAGCGCATCCCCTTCTTGGCCGGGTGCTCCTTGAGACCTTGAGCGATCTGGTCGTGCACCGTTGGCTCGCCGGCGACCATGTTCAAACTGTACGTGTGCCAACCCGAGCGGACAAACCCGGCGAATCGCAGCGCTCGCAAAAGCGCGGGATGTTGGGTGAAACCGTGCCCGTCGTCCGTCTCTCGCGCAAGCGCCAGTTCGTCGTGCTTCGACATCAGGACGCTCATCCCGAGCCCGGCGGCGAGAGACCCGGAATGCGCGGACAAGCGGCACCGTTGATCGGCACGAGTGGTCGTCGGGCCGCCGACGTCCTAGTAGACCTGATGGGTGGCAGCCATGAGAGTGTCGATCGTGTTCGCCGTGATCGAGTAACGGGCGACCGCTTTGGTGGCGACTTCGGTCGCCTTGCGGGGCGATACGAGCGCCTGCATAGCGACGAACGTGACCGGGGCGACGCTGGGCGGATCCCTGAGGACAGGGGTGAGCTGCTCAGCGCTCGCGTGGTAGCAGCCGCGGCGTGTAACCGCGCGCGCGAGTTCGGCAATCACTGCCCGTCGGGTCGCGCCGTATGCGGCTGCGCTCAGGAGAAGCGCGATCGTGCTGTTGGTGCGGACGTCGGCTCGGCCCGTCCGTGGCGCAGGCGTGAACTGTTCGCCCATCGTCAGACGGACCTGTAGGTCCGGAAGATTGACCCCGCTGGCGGCTGCGTTGCCGGGCTCAACCGTCCGCGGGTTGCACTCGATGTAGCTCGGCTCGCCTTGCTCATGGAAGTAATCGAGCGTCAGCCCTCCGTGCCACGCGAGGGCTTCGCCGAGCGCGGCAACTTGGCGTCGCGGGATCGGGTGATCGACGCTCAGGCGCGCCGCGGCGCTCGGCCCGATCCCGGTACCCGTTTGCACGCTCGTGTGAGCCGCCACCAAGCGCCCGCGGTCAAACAGGCCCTGCACCTGACCGTATTGGCCGCTCGCGGGTTCCTGTGCCATCGCCAGCCCGGTCGCCGACTCGAGCAGTTCGCGCTCGGCAGCTGCGCGCGATTGCTGATCGTTCACGAAGTGCACGCCGCGTCCGGCGGTGCTGAACGCGGCCTTCAGCCAATAGGGAAACGGCAGATCCTCGAGATCGGCGTGATCGCGCACGAGCCGCCATCGGGGTTGCGGCAGCCCGACCTCGTCGAGCAGCCGGGCGACCTCGATCTTGCTCTGGACACGCTCAAACGAGGAGGCGTCCGCCACAGCTACCGGGACACCTGACAGCAGAGGCGCAGCGGCGGCGAACAGCCAAGCCTGTTCGTGCGTCGGCAACACCACGTCGATCCGACGCTCGGCCACCACGCGCTTGACGAGCTCAGATAGCCAACCGGATCCGCGCCTGACTGTGGGCACCGATGGACCTTGCTCATCCAACGGCTGAAGCGAGCGACACGCAGCGGATCCGGATCGAGCGCCTCCACGTGATAACCGGCCGACCCCAAACACGTCAGCGCCTCCCGAGAGCTCAAACTCGACCCCTCTGAAAGCAGCACACGGACCCGGTCCACGCCAGCCAGTCTCCCAACTACGGCCCAGGACCATGACCGACCTGCTTTCACCTCAACACAAGCCTCCCGCCCCTCACGTCGAGGTGCGCGCTATGCGCGGTATGCAGGGCTGGGTCTCGGCGACGGCGAGACACGTGTGCTCCGCCCTGGAGGAACGGCCGCGACAGTGCCGGGTCGAATCGCTGCTGCTCGATCAAACCACGAGGTGAAAAGCGTCCTGCGCTCAGCCGAGTTCTTGGGCCAGGCCTATAAGAAGTCCTTCGGGCCCGCGGATGTAGCACAGCCGATACGCGTCTTCGTACTGGACCACCTCGCCGACGAGCTGCGCGCCGCGCTCGCGGAGCCGGGTGAGCGTATCGTCGATGTCGTCCACGGCGAACATGACGCGTAGGTAGCCGAGAGCATTCACCGGGGCGTTCCGGTGATCGGCAATCGCAGGCGGCGTGAGATATCGCGAGAGCTCGATCCGGCTGTGGCCGTCCGGCGTGCGCATCATGGCGATCTCGACGCGCTGGCCTCGCAGTCCAGTGACGCGCCCAGACCACTCCCCTTCGATCGTGGCCTGGCCTTCGAGCTCGAGGCCGAGCTCACGAAAGAACGCGATGGTCCCCGGTAGGTCCTCGACGACAATGCCTACGTTGTCCATCCGTTGAACCGCCATGTGCCCAATCTAGCCAACCGGCGGGAGCTTGCTCGCCGCGCGCGCAACCGTTCACCAGCGATCGGCATGGTGGCGTTGATTGCGGTGCTGGATGCGTACGGCCGCCGAGGCGCGGCTGGGCCCGCTGACTCAGCTCGTGCTTCCGGGCGATCGCTTGCCGGCCAACATGCGGAAGGCGCTGGTGAGGCCGAGCGCGACCAGCACGCTCGAGATGATGCGGAGCCGCTTCTCGCCCGCAGGTGTGAGCTGCTTGGGCGGTGGATAGCCGACGCGCGCGAGCGTGGCCGACGTCCACCCCAGCCACCACCCGCTGCACACGAGCCGAAGCGTGTTCCAGGTCTGAGAATCCAACCGGCGCCGCCCAAGGAGGAGGATGACGCCCCACACGCCCGCGCAGCCGATGCTGTACGCCGTGTAGGTGTTGCGCTGTGTTCTCATCGGTGACCAAGACAGCTGAAAGGCGATCCTCGCGACGCTGATCGCGTCCAAAGCCGCTCTCTGCGCCGATTCTGACAGCGGCGAGCGTCGACTGCTGGTCCCGGACAGAGCAGCGGCGAACTGACCGCCGCCAGTGCTGCCTAGCCGTCGAGCTCCGCTTCGGCGACGAGACAGGTATTCCGCCCTGCCCGCCGACTTCCCTCCCTGGCGCGGCCAGCGGGTCGTTCACCGCTCGCGGCCGGCGCGCGGCTGCTGGCCACTCTGCCTCCGCTTCAGGTTCCGCTTCCGAGATCTTGTGCGGCGCGGCAACGGCCGTGCGATCGCTTGGACCCCCCACGACGATGAGTTCTCGTCTCGCGATCGGTCAATAACGGCGAAGCACTGCAAAAGGAGAAACCCCAGAAAACGCGAGGAAGGAGACGGCATGGCGAAGTCAATCCTGTACATGTCGATGTCGCTCGATGGGTTTATCACCGGCCCGGACGACGGCCCGGACAATGGGCTCGGGACCGGGGGCCACCGGCTGCACGAGTGGTTCGGCGACCCCGTCTCCGAGCCGCCGTACTTCGACCCTCCGGGGCTAAGCGGGCAGGTGTTCGCCGAGCTGATGGCGACCGGTGCGGTCGTCGTCGGGCGCAAGACGTTCGAGTACGCCGGCCACTGGGGCGGCGACCACCACGGCGTGCCGATCTTCGTCCCCACACGCGGCACCCCGCCAGAGCCGCAGAGCGACTGGGTCCACTACGTGCCCGACGCCGCGACCGCGATGCGCGAGGCCAAGGCGGCCGCCGGCGACAAGGACGTGATGGTCCACGGCGCCGGCCTAGCGCAGTCGCTGCTGCGCGAGGGCCTGCTCGACGAGCTCGAGATCCACCTGATCCCGGTCGTGCTCGGCGACGGGCGACGGCTGTTCGGCGCAGACCGTGTTGAGCTCGAGCTCACCCGCGTGCTCGACGCGCCCGGCGTCACGCACCTGCGCTACCGGGCGGCGTCATGAGCAGCCGTAGCCTGAACTTGCCGATGTCGATCTCGATGGACGGCTTCGAAGTCTGCCCCGATCGGACGATCGTCTGGGTGACCGCCAGCACCGACCGCGACCACGACGACCAACCCCATCGCCTCACGCGAGAGGGAGCCCCCGAGGCGACCGAAGGAGAACCGAGATGGGAAAGCTGATCGCGACCACGCAGGCCACCGTCGACGGCATCATCGACCCGGTCGGCGAGTGGGTGCAGCCCGACGGAGACCACGGCCAGTACTCGTTCGAGCGGCAGGCCAGATCAGGAGGGCTGGTGCTGGGCCGCAAGACTTTCGAGGGCTTGGCGGGATACTGGCCGAGCCAAACCGGCAAGTGGGCCGACATGGTCAACGCGATGCCCAAGTACGTCGGGTCCAACACCCTGGCCGGGGATCTCGGATGGAACGCGACCCTGCTGGGCGGGGACCTCGAGGACTCGATCCCCAAGCTGAAGCACGAGGTCGACGGTGACCTGTTCATGCACGGAAGCGGTGAGTTCGCGTACGCGCTCGCCCAGAAGGGCCTGATCGACGAGTACGAGGTCTACCTGAACCCGCTCGTCTGGGGCCAGGGAAACGTCCACGTGCTCGGCGACAGAGGAACCGTCCGGCTGGAGCTAGACGACGTGAAGCGGTTCAACTCCGGGGTGGTACTGCTCACCTACCTCCCGGCAGCCGATAAACGGCCGCGGCGCGAGCCGAAGACCGACGCGGCGTAGCGCGCGGCAAGAGAAGACGATGACTGACTTCAGCGACATGGCCAGGGGCATCATCGAGTCGAACCGCTACATGGTGCTCGGCACCGCCGACGAGGACGGCGTGCCGTGGGTGACCCCGGTGTGGTTCGCGCAGTCAGATCACCGCCGGTTCATCTGGGTCTCGTCACCCGAGCGAAGGCATTCTCAGGACGTCAAGGCGCGCCCTGAGGTGAGCATCGTCATCTTCGACTCCCAGGTCGCGGTGGGCAGTGCACGGGCGGTGTACATGTCGGCGCGCGCCGAGGAACTGTCGGGCGCGGAACTCGAACGCGACGTCACCTTCTTTGATACCGCCGGCCAGGCACAGGGTCTGACCCATCGCTGGGCCCTGCAGGACGTGCAAGCTCCGGCGCCGTACCGGCTCTATCGGGCGACGGTGTCGCAGCACTGGGTCCTCGATCCAGACAGCAGTCCCGACGAGCGCGCCGACGTCACGCTCTAAGCGATGTGAGCGAGGCGCGGGACCGCCCACCGACGTTCAGGTCCCCTCGGGATGCGGAGGCGACTGGCTCGCGGAAAGCGAACGCCCGGCCGGCCCAAGACCTCCTTTGCTCGTGCGACGCACATCGAGCCCGGCGACGGTCGCGTCTCGCGTTGCGCGGGAAGTGTGCATGAACCCCAGGTCGGATTAGCAGGACCTCAGCAAGCGGTCGCTGGCGGCGCGGCTCTCACGGGGACGGTGAAGGTAGGCGACTCGGTCGCGGGCATCGCGGGACGTGACCGCTTGATTGACGCCCTGGGGGCCACGACGACGTCGTTTCCGGTTTGGCTTGATCCGGGGGAGGAAGCGTAAGTCGGCTCTGGCAGGCCGCTGCCGCGCCGGGTTGCGGGCCGGCGGTATCGGCGGAGCGCAGTTACGAGCGGGTGTGGGTCTGGTAGCGGTGCTCGTCGACGACGAGCTGCCAGAAACCATGATCTGGTCGCGTCGCGCGGAAATGCTCGAAGTCGAACGTGAGCACCGCCAGGCGGTCGCGCTCCGCGATCGCCATGACCGCCGCGTCGACGTAACCGAGATCGAGATCTGCGAACGCTGAATCGAGCTCGACGGCGCGCCGCAGAAGGCCCGGCGAGACGTTCACGACGGAGTGCTCGCCCGCCGAGATCGACTCGAGAAACAGACGGGCGGCATGGCTCCCGACGCGCGAGCGCAAGAGCTGATCGACCTCCACGATCACCGGTTCGGGGACGAGCAGGTCCCGTCCGACCTCGGTCACTAGGCTCGCCGCGAGCGCGTGCGCGCGATCACGGCGGTTCGCCGCAGCGACGAGCGGCCCCGTGTCGGCGATGACCCTCAGCGGGCCTCGACCAGCTCGCGCAGGTACCGCTCCGCATCCTTGCCAAGATCCTCAGGCCCGTCACCCGATGCGACGTATCGCGGACGGCGTGCGCCGCGCTCAGCGCGGGCTCCTTGCTCGATCAGTCGCGCAACCGTCGCTGAGAACGACTCGCCCTCACGTGCCGACTCACGCGCGAGATCCTCGATGCTCGGTGGCAGGCTGATCGTTCTCCGGGCCATCTGCCAGGACTCCCAGGCGGGACTGTATGAACTCAACAATCATACCAGTCAGACTCGTGAGCGGCGCCGACGGCGCGTGCCCGGTCCATCGCGCAAGCAGTCACGGACGCGCGACCGCGGCAATAGGCGCCTGACCCAGTCGCCACACTTGGCGGGAAGCCGCCGCTGCTCTTCCGCGGTGGGAAGCGGCGTTTGCCGGATTCAAGCTGACGACGCTCGCCCCGGTGTTGACGCGGTTCAGCAGCTCGGCGGCCTCGGCCGCGTGTTTCTGCTCGTCGGCGTCGCGGCACTCTCGCGTGCGCGGGTCCAAGCGCGCGATTGGCCTCAGGTAGCGTGGCGCAATCACCGCGGGCCGGCCGATCGACGCCGCTGCGGGCCTGCCCGGTCTCTGGCCAGGTGTCGGCGCGGGCGCTCGTGGCCAGCTCAGCCGCCCCGGATCGTACGCTGGGTGCTGCGAGCGGGCGGCTGCTCCGGCTCGCCCGCCGCGGGCCGGCCGCGCACCTTCGCCACACGCACGGGAGCGTGCGGCTCGACGCTGGGTGGGCGCGCACGCGCGTCGCGCAACCGCGTGGGCGATGACGTGCAGGTGCGAGGACCTGCAGCCACAAGCTGCCGGCCGCCGGCGCGAACCCGAGCTTGCCGGTGGATGTCGACGTGGGCAATGAGTGGGCAATGGAACATCCGGATACAGCCGCAAACGCGGTGCGCAATAACGAGGCCAAATCGGCCCCTGAGCAGGCAAAAAGTGAACCAGCCGCAAACAGCCGGAACCGTCGCTCTTCACTCGTAATGAAGGGGTCCGGGGTTCGAGTCCCCGCGTCGGCTTCACAAAGGCGTGCATGCCGGCGGTTTTTGCAGGCGCGCGGCCGGTCCTTACCGGGATCGATGAGGCGCATTGGGCAATGCGACACGTCGAAGGGGTCGGTCACGCTGCTGATGTTCGTGATAAAGCTCGGGTCGCTACGGGACACTCCCGAGGCGGTGACGTGCGCTCGCCCGATGGTTGGCCCGCCTGCCTGCGCCCAGTAGGCGGGGCAACCACTACCTCGCCTCCGGCGTAAGCACCGGAGTCGTGAAGGTTGAGAAACGATGGCTCGGCATGCCGAGCCATCCTGTGCCGCCCGCCCGATAAAGCCACTGTCGTAGTTCCACCAGAAGACCGCGGAGCATCGTTGCCGCGACCGCGACCAGCGACCACCGTGACACGGAACCCCGTGTTGCTAGCCCAAGCCGCATCCTGCGCATCGCGACACCTCCTAGTGCTTCTTATGGTTCTGCTTCAGGTGGACGGTGACCGAGAACACCTTGATGATTGGCTTGGCCCCTCCGGCTGGGCTGAATGTGAGTGTCTCCTTGACGTGGAGCGTCTTGCCGCTGCGCAGCGCACGCATCGCGTTGGCGTTGGCCGTTACCTTTATCGTGTAGCGGCCGGCGGCGTGAACGGTCAGCGTCTTCGAGCCGAACGAGTCAGATACGCATCGCTTCTTGCCGTGGCTCTTGACGAGCACCTGACCGCTCTTGCAGCCCTTCTTGCGGGCTGCCGAAGCGAGCGCCTGGCCGTTGCTGATCAACGACGTCACGGTCAGTCTGCCGCTCGTGTTCACGGTCACGGTGGTGGTGATCGTCGAGCCTTTCACGCTGGGCTTTCCGGTCGCGAGCTGCGGGATTGGGTTGAGATCAGCGGCCCGCAGCAGCTCCTGTCCGCCACCGTCATCGAGGAAGCTCAGGAAGCCCTGACCGTCGTCGGCGGCCGCGATCCGGATCGAGTCCGGGTAGATGGAGAAGTTCGGTGTGCCCTCGGCCACGTCGCCGACGCTCGCGAAGCTCGCGCCGCCGTTGGTCGACCGATACAGGCTGATGCCCGCGCCGCCGTCGGGCCGCGTCGGGGCTTGCCAGGCCACGAGCAGCTGGCCGCTGCCCGGCGTCTCGAATATGTTCCCGGCGTTGACGTCGGAGGGGTCGGTCTGAAGCGTCGCGATCGGCGCACCGAATCCGGCGCCCGGGGTGTACTTACGCACGTTGACCGGCGTATAGGTGCCATTCGCGGCGTCCTGGGAGGCAAGGAACAGACCCTTGGGCCCGCCGGCCAGGCTGGGCAGGATGCCGTTGGTCACCTGAGACGGTCCGCTCCAGTTCGCGGCGTCGTTCGGATCGCCGTTGCCGCTGTAGCTGCGGAACCCGATCGACTGAGGCTGGCTCCCGTTGAGCATCGAGAACGCTTCGACCGGGTTTCCTGAGGCGAGGCCAAGCGTCGAGCCGGTCATGTTCGTAGACCCGCCGGGTGGCGTGAGATCGGCGCCGCTACTCGGGTCCGCTTGCGTTGCGATGAAATTCAGGCCCGGGTTGTGCGAGGAGATGAAAAAGCCGGTGCCCGCCAGCAGCACCGCCGTCGGATCGGTGCCCGCGTAGGCGCCGGACTTGGTCACCTGTGCGGCCGGCCCAAAGCTCAGGCCGCCGTCGGTCGAGGTCCAAACCACCACATCCCCGGCTACGTACCGCGGACCGACTACGTAGACCGTCGATCCGGCCCCAAGGACGGGAAACGCGGCCGAGACGTCAGTCGAGTTGAACGGCGCCGGATTCAACGGCGGGGTCGGGAGCACGATCGGACTCGGGCACCCCCCGCCTCGGGGGACCTTGCAGAACTCTGTGACAGTGTTGCCGTCGGCGGCGTTGTGCTCCCAGGCGAAGTAGCCCGTCCCGGCGCTGTCGACCGCCACGCCCGCGCGGCTCGCTGGACTGCTATCCAGCGTGAACCGGTTGACCGCCCCGGCAGAGCTGGGGGCCACCCCGGCGATCACGCACGCGATGACGGCCGCGCGTAGCCCGGATTGACGCGAAGCGCTACCGAGCCAGCGAAGTTTCAGTATTGATCTCACGACGTGCCCTCTCGGTCAGTGCGTAGCGGGGTAAGTGCGTAGTGGGTGGTCACGCGCGGGCGAGAGCGCCGTGCGTACGGGTGCTCCCGGGCCGTGGCTCGCGGTCGTCGCGAGTCGAGGGGTTGCCTCGCCACGGAGGTGCTCAGGCATCGACGCCGGCGCACGTTCACCGACGACCTGCACCACGACCACGGTTGCATCACCCAGTGCCCTCTCGGTAAACGGGGTGTACCCGGAAAGGTAGACCCCGAGGCGGAGGGTAGGAGGCGCTGCGGCTCCTGTAAATGGCTTGAATGAACCCTCTGCATCTGGTCAGGGGGTCCGATCGAACTACGTCCGATGGCCATGACTGACGCTGTGGACGAGCCCCGGAACTTGGTAGATTGCAGCGGATAGAACTGACCGGGACACCCTGATGCGACCTGACCAGCGTCACCCCGGAGAGCGCCCACCGGCGATCACGGTCGTGCTGGTCGACGACGAGCAGCTGATCCGCAACGCCCTCGCCCACGCGTTGTCGAGCAGCGGACTCGAGCTCGTCGGCGAAGCGGACACTGGAGAGAGGGCGATCGAGATCGTGCTCGACGTTCGCCCAGACGTCGTGCTGATGGATCTCCGGCTGCCTGGAATCGATGGGGTCCAAGCGATTGAGCGGCTCGCCCTACTCGCCCCCGCATCGCGCGTCCTGGTACTGACCCGCAGCGAACAAAACCGCGTCGTCGAAGCCATCATCGCCGGCGCCAGCGGCTACATACTCAAGAGCGCATCACCGGAGGCGATCGTCAGTGCGATCAGAGCCACGGCTGCCGGCGGATCAGTGCTCTCCGCAGAGATAGCCGGGAAGCTCCTGGAGCGCATCCGCGAGCTCGACATCCCGCTTGCCACGACCAACGACACTGCGGCCTTCGCGATCCGTGCGGTACTGACCGACCGCGAGCTTGAGATCTTCACTCAACTTGCCAGCGGCCAGAGCAACCACGACATCGCGCGCGAGCTCTCACTCAGCGTGAACACGGTCGCCAACCACATCGCCAGCATCCTGGCCAAGCTCCACCTCGAGAACCGCATCCAAGCAGCCGTCCAAGCAGTACGTAGCGGCATCTCCTAACTCTTATGGAGAGGAAGTTGTCAAGTCGGTAACGCCAGATGCCCGCGGCTGGGGCGGGCATCTTTGTCGGTCGGGGGGCGGCGGGCTGGCCTGGTGCGCGACGCGCGGTCAGACTCTTATGCGCGGGTGCATGGGTTGGCTACCGTCTCCGCAGGACCGGGTTTCGTCGTGAGAGCCGTGCTGTCTAAGATCGAGCGTGGGCCGGGTGGAGGGCTTGCTCACAGTTAGATCGCGGATGCTCTCGCGCGTGTGCCAGGTCCCGCCGCTCCTCGACCGACGTGGCGTGACGGATCGCGGATCAGTGGGCGTTGGCGAGCGCCCAGCAGAACCCGGCGAGTTCGCGGGCGACGGCGACAGCGACGATCGTACGGCGCTTCCCGCGTTCGTCGGCGAGGCGTCGCCAGACGCTGTGCAGCCGTCGTTGTGCCTGCCAGGAGATCGCGATGATGGTGGCGTCTTGGCCTTCCTGGCGGCGTTGGAGGGTAGTGCCGCGGGCGGGCGTCTTGCGGTAATGCCACGCCGCTTCGACCAGCAGCCGCCGGGCGTGCATGGAGCCGGTCTTGGTGATCTTCCCCTGCCGGCGCGACTCACCGGAGCTGCTCTCCGACGGGACCAGCCCGACGTAGCTCATCAGCTTTCCGGGCCGGTCGAACCGGGTGAAGTCGCCAATCTCGGCGGCGAGCCCGACCGCGGAGAGCGTGTCGATCCCGCGCAGGCATCGAAGCCGGGCGACGGTCTGCGCGTAGGGCGAGCTGGGCACGAGCTCAGTGATCGTGCTCTCCAGCTGTCCGCGGCGCAGCTCGAGCGTGTCGACCGCACCGAGGTAGTCCAGCAGTGTCGCCTGCGCGCCGCCGCCGAGGTCCTGCGCGCGCAGCCACCCGCGATGACGCTGAGTCCACGTGCTGGACGTCTCTTCATAGATGATCCCGTGACGCAGCAGCAGCTTGGAGAGCCGCTGGCGACCGCGCATCAGATCACCGCGCACGTCCTCCCGCGCGCGAACGAGGTCGCGCAGCGCCTCCTCCTCGACCGTCGGGACCCGCACCCGGTGCAGCGCGTCGATCATCAACAGCCGCAGCACCCGCTCAGCGTCGCGTTGATCGGTCTTGATCCGATCCTGCGCTGGGCGCTCGATCTTCCCCGGCGCCGCGACCACACACCCCACCCCGGCCGCCCGCAGCGCCCGTGCGAGCCCGTACCCCGTCGGCCCCGCCTCGTATGCCACGCGCGTCGGACCGGGCAACCCGACGCAGAACTCGACTACCTTCACCGACTCGCCCGGCAGCCTGAACGAGCGCAACTCGCCAGACTCCGAATCGAGCGTCACGGCCAGCACGCTGCGCGCGTGCACGTCCAGACCAGCCCAGCTGCGAACCTGTGCCACGGTCGGCCTCCTATGCGGTTGTGGGCCCGGCCGCGCGGGTCGCATCCGCAGCGGCCAGAACACACCCCCACGACTCGCGTGGGGGACCGGCCAGACTTACCAGCCCGGCCGGACGTCAACCTCCATATGGTCTAATCGCTTCCCGAGAGTACATCCCGATAGCAGCGCTTCGAGGCTTCGAGGGCTAACCGCGGGCGCGGAATCCAGGTCACGCCCGCCTGCGCCCTCAGCCGGAGTACCCGGTCAAGGCAGACCAAGACTCAATGCGGTGCCGGGCTTGGTACTCGCGCGACCTGCCGGGCCGCTGGCGAATCGACACGTCGCACCTGCTCTAATCGGACCGGAATTCTCGCCACTCCGAGATGCAAGGCCATTCTGCTACCCCGCGGGCGGCGTCGACTGTGACGCGTTCACCACCCCGGCAATCACAAGGTCACGAGGCTTGACGGCTGCTCGCCGAGGCTGCACGAGTACGCGGCGACCGGGGGCTGGCTCTCCGCTTGAACGAGCACGGAAGGAACGACCGGCCGACGCGTGGTTGGCATGGACGCCTGGGGAAAGCGCCGGGATGAACCGGCATGGAGAAGGAGATGAGAACGCTCACATCGAAGGCGTAGCGAGTCACGGTGGCCCCGAGTCATGCGTTGGCGTTCCCGTGAGGGCGCAGCGAAGCGTTGACAGGGGGCGTGCGGGCGGGGTTATTGAGCCGCGAAACTCCATCGAAGTTCAGGGTGCCGACGCTTTCCCATGTGTGTGGAAGGCGATGCTGCTGGCGGCGTTATTCGCGAGTCGCTGGTGGGCCCTGCGCGGTCGGAGATCCCAGGCACGTACGACGAGCTCCATGCGCGAGAACCGGGAGATCTTCGTGCTCGCCCGCAGGGTGTTGGTGATGCCCCGTCCTGGATGGTTCGCGGGGTGGCAGACCAGCGCCGAGCGGGCCGCGGGGGGACGCTTAGGCGGTAATCCCTCGATGCACGATCGCGAGAAGTCAGACAGGCTCGTAGTACCTGCGAAACCGCCGAACAAGCTCGGGGGACCGGGGGCGGAGGTGGTGGAGGGAAGGGGCCTGCCCAAGGGAAACACGGCCAGCGAAACACGCCCCGGGCTCAGTGCCGGCCACGGCGTGTCAAGTGATCTGGGACGTGTGCGCCGGGTGGCGCGAAAGGACGGGAATGTGCGGTTCACCGCGCCCGGGTCCATAGAGGGGCGTACCGGGCGAGCCCGACTCGCGGGGTGTTCATACCGGAGCCGGACGGGCGGCTGCGGCCGCTCGGGGTCGCCGCGCTGGAGGACAAGATCGTCCAGCGGGCCGTGGTCGAGGTGCTGAACGCAATCTACGAGGAGGACTTCCTCGGTTTCTCGTATGGGTTCCGGCCGGGGAGGCGTCCGCATGATGCGCTGGACGCGCTCTCAGTCGCGCTCGAACGCAAGAGGGTGAACTGGGTGCTCGACGCGGACATCCGCGACTTCTTCACCGGGCTCGATCAGGGCTGGCTGGAGCGGTTCCTCGAGCATCGGATCGCGGACAAGAGGATCCTGCGGCTGATCCAGAAATGGCTCAGAGCAGGGGTCATCGGGGACGGGGGATGGTCGGACACGGAAGCCGGGACGGCATAGGGAGCATCGGTATCGCCGCTGCTCTCAAACGTCTTCCTGCACTACGTGTTCGACCTATGGGCCGACCAGCGCCCGACAAGCGCTTCGACGCCAAAACCCGAGGGAGGAGCCCAGTGCGTTGACGCGCACGCTGGGATCCGTGCGGGGGGCCGCCGGCAACGGCGGTCCCTACCGCGATCCTGGTCCGCGTTGCAGCCGTGCCTGGCTGAGCGCTCCAAGCTGCCCATCGGACCGCTCTTCTGCGTGATCGTCGGACCCCCCGCGGCCACGCCTGGTCTGCTAGCGCCGCACGGCTCGAGCTCCATCGCGTCCCGAGCGACGGCGGAGTACACAGGCGCTTTGCGCCCCACCACCTTCGCCAAGCCCAAGCCTGTCGAGCTGCTGCACGAAGGGGTCCCGCTGCCGCTAATCCAGCGCCAGCTCGGCACGCATACCTATCGACTACGACTACCGGCACCTATCTACAGGGGATCTCCTCCGAGGAGATCATCTCGACAGTTCATGCACGACGGGCGCCGATGATGCACGCCAGCGCAGGCCTGGCCCTGCAGCCCAAACGAGGCGGGAGTGCACGATGCACTCCCGCCCACGGCCTGGCTACTGCCCAACCTCGAAGCGAAAGCGAGCCGCCACGGCTGGTTGTCGTCCACTGCGAGAGCGCGACCAGCCGGCTTCACGCCGCTCGGAACGCGAGGGGTTGCGGCAGTCTGACCGCCTCGTTACGGGCTGCGCCCCCATTCGACCGAACCCGCAGCATCAAGCCATGCTTCGGGACCATCGACGCTACCGCTGCGTCGTGGAAGGTAGCTGGCTCAGCCCCCCAAAACTGGCTGCTGCGTGGAGCCTGGAAGACTGGACCAGAGAAAGCGGCGGTGGTTGATCCCGCGGAGTTTCCAGACTGGAGGGCCGTGTGAATGTGTAGCCGGCGCCCGCCCGTCCCCGCTCGCATGAGTCACCCGCAACGATCCCCACAGCGAGCAAGGATGGGCACTTGACAGGCGGTTTCGTCGGAAGGCCATTGCTAGCCTCTTGCGAGGGATGAGGAACGATTCGCCGCCTCACCGGACGCTCTACCGCGCATCGCCGATCCGCGCTCCACTCAGGCAAACATAGACGTGATGCCCCATTCTCCAGGCAGGGGCAAGGAGTGTTCGATCTCGTTCAAGTATCAGCACATCAAGTATCGTCGCGCACCGATCTCTAGCGCGCTGTGGATCGTCGGATTCGTGTCCCTGCTGGCGGGATGCGGGGGTTCCTCACATCATCGCTCGCAGGCCAGCACGACAAGTCATACAACGACCCGCGGCTCGACCGCGACAGTGGTGCATCCAATCGCGACGTTTGACGACTTCGCGGCTGGATCGGGGGGTCGGCCCGATCACCTGCGCGTATCGATCTATGACCTGCGTCGGTCGGGCCCGTTCGTGGTTCTGGACTTCGGGGTTCGCTGTGTAGAGGCATCCGACAGTTGCAGCCTGGCCTTCGACCTTGCGGCAAATGAGGGCAGGCAGCAGGGTTCGAGGGTGTACGCCGAGGGTGGGTTCGGCAACGCTAGCGGGGTGACGCTGGTCGACCCACTCGCCAAGCAGCAGTACCTCCCGGTGATGGACTCCCAGAAACGGCCGGACGGATCCGACCTGAGCACCGCGGACGTGGGCTCGGCCGTGCTCGGATGGGTGAAGCTCCCTGCGCCGCCGCCATCGGTGCACACAGTCGATGTTCTCTTCCCCCAGGGCGGACCTATCGTGACCGGGGTCCCAATCGGCTACGGTCCGGCACCCTCGCCGAGCGAGGTGGGTCCGAGCGTCCAGGCGGCCGCACCGACGGCTTTTGCCTACCCGGAGAGCAGCACTGCCACCGCTGGGCTGAGGTTGCCGGTCGAGAACCTGAACGCGATCGTCGGCAGCCGCTCGGGCAGCGACTCCGAAGCCGCCGGTAGGTCCACGATCTCGCTGAGCTCCGATGTGTTATTCAAGTTCAACAAGTCCAATCTCACGCCGGTGGCGCGGAGCATCCTTCAGAACGTCGCCGCCCGGATCAGATCGGGCGCCACCGGAGCGGTGACCGTGACCGGCTACACCGATTCGATCGGCACTGACGCGGTCAACGTTCCCCTCTCGCAAGCGCGAGCTAACTCCGTGGTGGCCGCGCTCAAGCCGCTGGTCGGCGCCGCACCAGTCTCCTTCCAGGCGTCGGGCCTGGGGTCGGCCGATCCCGTCGCGCCGAACACCAAGCCGGACGGCTCCGACAACCCAGCCGGACGCGCGCTCAACCGCCGCGTGACGATCTCCTACGTGGTCAAGGCGGCGGCCCAGCCGACCGCTCCGCCCGCCTCGGCTCCCAGCTCGGCGCAGCAGGAGGGCGCAGCGACGCGAACCGTCACGCTCAACGCCGCCGAGGGGGACTACCACTCGACCTACACTGTCACCGCCGACCGGCTGTTCCGCGACGGTAACGTCGCCGTGCTCGAGTTCACCGCGACCTGCCAGAACGGCCCACCCAGCCAGGGGTGCGATGGAGTGCTCGACCTCGCAGGCACCCCGACCGCGCCGCCGATCCCCTCAGAGATCGGCGGCCAACCAAGCGAAGTCGAGCTGGACTCCGCCAGCGGCATCTACCTCGAGGACCCCGCGACGGGAACCGAGTACATACCGCTCTACAACACCGACGGAGCGCCGCTCACCGCCGACGTCGACCCGTCCATGCCGATCGGAACCAAGCAGCCCCTGTGGCTCTACATACCCGCCCCGCCGGCATCCGTGACCTCGCTCAACATTGTCCTACCAACTGGACCGACCATCTCCGGGATGCCCCTATCCGCCGCGCCTTCCAGCGGCTAACGGCCTTAACACTCAGCCTGCCGCAACCCCTCGCGTTCCGAGCGACGTGAAGCCGGCTAGCCGCACTCTCGCACTCTCCGGGGATCTTCCGCTTGAAGCCAGTGCCATCAATTGGAAGCGAAGTCGTATGAGCAGCAGCGTGAAACGTGGAAGCGGGTCGCACGTTTCCGGTTGTTGCCACCCGAGTCGGCGCTGATCGGGCCTTCGCCCGCATAAGCACACGAGAAGTGCGCCCTTATCGCTCAGTCATCCGGGAACGAGAAGCGCTCGCCCGTCTGTGGGTCGTATAGAGACATACCGAACGAGGCGGCGATGTCGATCAGGCGATTGGCGTTGGTCTCATTAAGCGGGCGCATCGTGACGAGCACGTGACTCGCAGACCACCAGACTTCGAACATCGAGTCGGCTCCCTCCCACACGAACCATTCGGAGCGCCCATTGGGCTCCCGTGTGCCCTCCGGAAAGGCCTGTGCGAGCGCCCCGGGGTAATCCTCGACCGCAAGTGGCATCAGGCCGTCGACTGCTTTGCCGTCAAGGAGATGTTCGTAGACCCCGGGTGCAGGCACGCGGACCCCTGGCCGCTCAGACCAGAAGCACAGGTCGTAGCTCACTGCTCGCTCTGCGCTGCTGGAAGGCCTCCCGCGCGCTGGTCGGGCCCCGTCGCCTTCCACCCCGGCTTGCGAAGCCGGTCCATGAGAAGCGGAGGGACGATTCCGATCGCGAGGATCCCGGCGAGGATCAGGAGCCCGTAGAGGAGCACGCTTTGGTGGCCGAGTTGTGACGGCGGCACGAACCCGATTACGAACGCGGTAATCGAGGCTGCCCCGCCGAGGAGGCACAGAACGCCGAGCCGGGGAGCCCTGTATCCGCGGAGGTGATCGGGTTTCGTGCGGCGTAGACGCACTGCGCTGATGAACATGAGCATGTACATGATCAAGTACACCTGCGTGGCCATCGCGGTGAAGATCCAGTACGCGCGGGAGATAGTTGGGATGAACGCGTAGAGCAGGGCAATGAGAGTGATCACGACCGCCTGTGCGGCGAGGATGCGGACCTCGATGCCCTGTTGGTTGACCTTCTGAAAGTAGGGCGGGAGATAACCCTGCTCGCGGCCGATCCGCAGCAACCCCTCGGACGGGCCGTCCAGCCAGGCCATCATGCCGGCCATGGCGCCGATGGCAAGAGCGATCGCGATGACGGGCACGGCGAACGAAAGGCCGAAGTGGGTCAGGAAGCGGTTGAAGGCCTGCATCACGCCGGCCGTGAGGCTGATCTGGCCGGACGGGATCACCCAAGCGATCGCCAGGGTCGGGAAGATAAAGACCGCCAGGACGAGCCCCATGGCGAGGAAGATGGCTCTCGGGTACTGCCGGCCCGGGTCGCGTAGCTCGTCGACGTGGACGGCGGTGACCTCTATGCCCGCGTACGTGAAGAAGCTGT
Source organism: uncultured Solirubrobacterales bacterium (assembly GCA_963818675.1). Lineage (GTDB taxonomy): Bacteria > Actinomycetota > Thermoleophilia > Solirubrobacterales > Solirubrobacteraceae > Palsa-465. The sequence goes on along the minus strand of CAWFTE010000002.1, from coordinate 870,522 downwards.
TGACGACCAGAACGATGCTGGGCAGGCCATGCCACGGCGGGAGGACATGGTGGCCGTTCATCGGCGCCGCCGGCTGGTTGCCCTGGATCAGGTAGATGACGCCGAGGACGACGAGGATCGCGCCCGGGAGCAGCGTCCCGATTACGGTTCCGCTCGAGGAAAGCCGAGCGGCGAGCGATGTCCCGCGTGAGGACACAAGCACGCCGCCCCAGAACAGGACGATGATGACCGCGGCCGTGTACACACCGTTGCCGGCCAAGCGCTGATCGATCACGTAGGCGAGGGTGCTGCCGACATACCCGAGCAGTGCCGGGTAGTAGAAGATCGTCTGGGAGAACTCGCACCACACCGCGAGCAGGCCCAACGGTGCGGAGGTCCCCTCGCGCACCCAGTTGTAGACGCCTCCCTGCCACCCGGACGCGAGTTCGGCGGCGACCAGCGACACAGGCACCAGGAAGACGAAGGCGGGGAGGACGTACAGAGAGACGGAGGCCAGCCCGAACACGGACGTGGCGGGCGCCGAACCGAGATAGCCAACCGATCCCACCGTCATCATCGCCAGTGCCGTGCCGGAGATGAACCTCCGGCTGGTGCGCGCCGGGGTCGCCGCCGCGGCGGGCTGAGTGCGTGCTGGTGCGGCCCGGCCCGTCTGGGATCTCGGATGGCGCCTGCGCACCCACATGCAGCGGCCCATGTTGACTGGTTGACGAATCGCGTGGGTTGATGCCGAGCAACGCTGCCCCCTTGACTTTGTGCCGTAAAGCTTAGTAGAGTTTGCGCCACAAAGGCTACGAAGGGGTGAGCGATGAACGGGACCTACGACAAAGGCGGGTCCGAGCCAGGTACGTCCGAGGCCTACGAGGACGAGGGCGGGCTGGATCCCCGTGGAGCGGCGAGGCTGCTGGAGCGGACCACGCGCGAGGCCGAGCGTGAGCTGGACTTCAGGTCCCCGTGGCTGTCGGTGCTCGCGGCGGCGGTGGCGTTGGTCGCCGTGTATGTGCTCATGGCGGCGTTGGCCCACGATGGGGCGAGTGACGGGGTCGTCTACGGGGTGTACGTCGTCACGGCGACGCTGATCGTCCTCGGCACCTTCTGGGCAGCGCGTTCGGCGATTCGGGAGGACTGGCCGGACCTTGGCCTCGCCATCGCGATCGTCCTCGTCGCCGCTGGCAGCGCGTTCGCAGGCCCTCGCGGGGTGTGGTTGAGCGACGGAATCGGCTTGTGCGTCCTGCTCCTGGGATACAGCGCCGCGCAGGCTCTGGCTGCTCGGGGCGTCTCGATCAGACGCATGATGTATGGCGCATAACGCATAACGCTTTGACGCATGACGGCTGACACGCTCGATCCGTTGATCCACGTGCCGGCGCGGCTGCAGATTGTGGCCACGCTGGCCGCGTTGCCCGAAGGCGATGTGCTGTCCTTCACCCGCCTGCAGGACATGATCGGGCTGACGCCGGGCAACCTGATCACGCATCTGCGCAAGCTCGAGGACGCCGACTACCTGACCAGCGAGAAGACCGGGAACGGACCGGCGTCGCGAACGTCGGTGGCGCTGACCCACCGGGGTCGCGCGGCCTTGGACACCTACACAGAAACCCTACGCGGGCTGCTTGCCGGGTTGTAGGGACCCCGTGCGCCCGGACGCGCGTGGGCGGCATCCGCACAGCGGGCGCGCGGCCGGCTGCGGACTTTCGAAACAAGCCCGCGATGTGCCACGATTTTGCAGGTGACCACCGGACCCCTCGCGGCGCAGCGCCTCAGCGACCTAGCCCGGCTGCGCCGCGTCCGCGACCGGATCGACAGGGAGTACGCACATCCGCTCGACGTCGAGGCCCTCGCCCGCGATGCCCACATGTCTCCCGGGCACTTCAGTCGCGCGTTCCGGCTTGCCTACGGCGAGTCGCCCTATGGCTACCTGATGACGCGACGCATCGAGCGGGCGATGGCGCTGCTGCGTCGCGGCGATCTCAACGTCACAGAGGTCTGCTTCGAGGTCGGCTGCTCGTCGCTCGGCACCTTCAGCACGCGCTTCACCGAGCTGGTCGGGATGCCGCCCAGCACCTACCGGCGCGATGCGGCGCTCGCCACGGCGGGGATGCCTCCGTGCGTGGCCAAACAGGTCACCAAACCGATCAGGAATCGAGAAGCGAGGGTCACCGAGCCGCGCTAGCGTGCTCGGCCATGGACATCACCATTCACTCGAGCTTCCTCCCGCACGACGACCCGGACGCATCCCTCGCCTTCTACCGCGACACGCTCGGCTTCGAGGTGCGCAACGACGTCGAATACCGGGGGATGCACTGGATCACGGTCGGTCCCGCGGACCAGCCCGGCACGTCGATCGTCCTGTATCCGCCGGCCGCCACTCCCGGAATCACCGAAGACGAGCACCGCACCATCGTCGAGATGATGGCGAAGGGCACCTACGCCAGCATCAACCTGGCCACCACGGATCTCGACGGCACCTTCGAGGGACTTCAGGCCGGCGCTGAGGTCGTCCAGGAGCCGACAGATCAGCCGTACGGGGTTCGGGACTGTGCTGTGCGCGATCCCGCCGGCAACCTGCTCCGCATCCAGGAGCTCGGCTGAGCCGGGCCGGCGATCGCCGCCGTGGCCGGGATCGCAACTTGACACAACTGCAAATCACAACTCAAGGAGTGACCATGAACGACGCTGCCACCCAGGGAATCAAGGTCGTGCTGCATCCCGTATCCGACCTCGAAGCAGCCAAGCCGGTGTACAGCGCCCTGCTGGGCGTAACGCCCGAGGCCGACTCGTCCTACTACGTCGGCTTCGAAGCCTCCGGCCAGCACATCGGGCTGGTGCCGGGCGGTGGGCAGCAGGGCATGACCTCGCCGGTGACCTACTGGCAGGTGCCGGACATCGAGGCGAAGCTCGCCGAATTGACCGCCGCGGGCGCCACCGTCAAGGAGCCGGCGCACAATGTCGGTGGCACCCGCCTGGTGGCCACCGTCACCGACCCCGATGGGAACGTGCTCGGAGTGCTCCAGGACTCGTGAGCGCCGGCCGCGCTCCCGCGCCCGCTGCCGCCCGGGGGCGCTCCCGCGCCCCCGGCGGCCGCGCCTGAGACCCGCTGAGCACGGACATGGAGAGACGATGAGCATCGCCACGAGAACGGAAACGCAATCCCCAGGTCTGCACGCGGCCGACAGCCACGAGCTGATCCGCGTGCACGGCGCGCGGGAGAACAACCTCAAGGACATCAGCGTCGAGATCCCGAAGCGCCGGCTGACCGCATTCACGGGCGTCTCCGGCTCGGGCAAGAGCTCGCTGGTGTTCGACACGATCGCCGCGGAGTCGCAGCGGCTGATCAACGAGACCTACAGCGCCTTCGTGCAGGGCTTCATGCCCACGCTGGCGCGCCCCGAGGTCGACGTGCTCGAAGGGCTCACGACGGCGATCATCGTCGACCAGCAGCGGTTGGGAGCGGATCCCCGCTCGACGGTCGGCACGGCCACCGACGCGAACGCGATGCTGCGCATCCTCTTCAGCCGCCTCGGGGAGCCGCACATCGGCTCACCCAGCGCGTTCGCGTTCAACGTCCCCTCGGTTAGGGCGACCGGTGGGATCACGGTCGAGCGCGGTAACCGAAAGACGGTGAAGGCGAGCTTCACGCGCACCGGCGGAATGTGCCCTCGCTGCGAGGGCCGGGGCTCGGTCACCGACATCGACCTCACTGAGCTCTACGACGAGGGCAAGTCGCTCAACGAGGGTGCCCTCACGATCCCCGGCTATCAGGCGGGCGGCTGGAACTTTCGCCTCTACGCGGCGTCGGGCTTCGTCGATCCGGACAAGCCGATCCGCAAGTACACCAAGAAGGAGCTGCACGACCTACTCCACCGCGAGCCGACCAGGATGAAGATCGCCGGCATCAACATGACCTATGAGGGCCTGATCCAGAGGATCCAGAAGTCGATGCTCTCGAAGGACACCGAGGCGATGCAGCCGCACATCCGCGCGTTCGTGGAACGGGCGGTGACGTTCGCGACGTGTCCCGATTGCGACGGCACCCGGCTCAGCGAGGGTGCCCGGTCATCGAAGGTCGAGGGGATCAGCATCGCCGACGCCTGCGCGATGCAGATCAGCGACCTGGCCGAGTGGGCGCGGGGGCTGGCGAAGCCGTCGGTCGCGCCGCTGGTGGCGGCGCTGCAGCAGACGCTCGAATCATTCGTCGAGATCGGGCTCGGCTACCTCTCGCTCGACCGGCCGTCGGCCACGTTGTCGGGCGGCGAGGCGCAACGCACCAAGATGATCGGCCATCTCGGCTCGTCTCTCACCGACGTCACCTACGTGTTCGACGAGCCCACCACCGGCTTGCACGCCCATGACATCCAGCGGATGAACGACCTGCTGCTGCGGCTGCGGGACAAGGGCAACACCGTGCTCGTGGTGGAGCACGAGCCGGAGACGATCGCGATCGCCGACCACGTCATCGACCTCGGGCCCGGCGCCGGCGTGGCGGGCGGCACGGTGTGCTTCGAGGGCGCGCTCGAGGAGCTCCGGGCCAGCGGCACCCTCACCGGCCGCCATCTCGACGACCGGACCTCGTTGAAGCCGTCGGTGCGCCAACCGTCGGGCACACTGGAGGTGCGAGGCGCCAATAGCCACAACCTGCAGGACATCGCCGTCGACATCCCGCTCGGCGTGCTGGTCGTGGTCACCGGCGTCGCGGGATCGGGCAAGAGCTCGCTGATCGACGGGTCGGTGTCCGGTCGGGCCGGCGTGGTCTCGGTCGACCAGGCACCGATCAAGGGCTCGCGGCGGAGCAATCCGGCCACGTACACGGGCCTGCTCGATCCGATCCGCAAGGCGTTCGCGAAGGCCAACGGCGTGAAGCCGGCGCTCTTCAGCGCCAACTCCGAGGGCGCCTGTCCCAACTGCAACGGCGCCGGCGTGATCTACACCGACCTCGGGATGATGTCCGGGGTCACCACGGTTTGCGAAGAGTGCGAGGGGCGGCGCTTCGATGCATCCGTGCTGGACTACCACCTCGGCGAGCGCGACATCAGCGAGGTGCTCGCGATGTCCGTGAGCGAGGCCATCGAGTTCTTCGCCGCCGGCGCGGCGCGCACGCCGGCCGCGCACGCCATCCTCGAGCGACTCGCCGACGTCGGGCTCGGCTACCTCAGCCTCGGTCAGCCGCTCACGACGCTCTCCGGCGGCGAGCGCCAGCGGCTCAAGCTGGCCACCCAGATGGCCGAGAAGGGCGACCTCTACGTCCTCGACGAGCCGACTACAGGCCTCCACCTCGCCGATGTCGAGCAGCTGCTCGGCCTGCTCGACCGACTCGTCGACTCCGGCAGGTCAGTCATCGTGATCGAGCACCAGCAGGCGGTCATGGCGCACGCGGACTGGATCATCGACCTCGGCCCGGGCGCCGGCCACGACGGCGGGCGGATCGTCTTCGAGGGGGCCCCCGCCGATCTCGTCGCCGCCCGCTCGACGCTCACCGGCGAGCACCTTGCGGCTTATGTCGGCGCTTGAATCCGGCCGCGAGCGCATGCTGATCGAGACCGACCGGTTGTGTCTGCGTCCGCTCGCAATGACGGACCTGGACGATCTCGTCGCGCTTCACGCCCAGCCTGAGGTCTCACGATTCATGCGCCCGCTGGCTCGAGAGCGCGCAATCGAACGCCTGGAGGCGGCTGAGCACGAGTGGAGCACCCGCGGCCATGGACTGCTCGCGATCATCGATGGCGCCACCGGGCGCTTCCTCGGCCGCGCCGGACTGAAGTACTGGCCCCAGTTCGACGAAACCGAGGTGGGATGGGTGCTGTACCCGGAGGTCTGGGGGCGAGGCTATGCCACCGAAGCGGCGCGCGCGTGCATCCGTTGGGGCTTACGCGAGCTCGAGATCCCGTATCTCACCGCCATGATTCGACCCGACAACGTGAGATCGATCAGGGTCGCCGAGCGGCTCGGGATGACCCCGCTGCGCAGCGACGTCCTGCTCGACACTCCGGTCATCGTGCACTCGACGCGCCGCGAGGATTGAGCAGCGCGCGAAGCGCGCCGGTAACGGCGTCCGGGTCGTCTTCCATGGAGAAGTGCCCGGCCCCGGGCAGCACGGTGCAAGTCGCACCCGGGATTCGATCCGCGATCCGGCGCGCGGTCTCGGCCGGAAGCCAGGCGTCGTCTTCTCCCCAGATGATCGCGGTCGGGGCCACGATGGTGGGCAGCAGGTGCTCGAACGCGCGGGTGTGGTCCTCGTCTAGCTGCGCGAGGTTGCGCAGGTAGAGACGCTGACCCTCCGCGCCCGACCACTGGCCGAACAGGGCGTCGAACACATCGCCGGGTAGCAGCGTGGCCGTTGCCGTACGCAAGTGGTCGGCGATCAGGTTGCCGAGGTCCTCGTCCGGCAGCACGTTCCAGCGCTCCGTGGTGCGTTGCATTTCCCGCGTGCGGGCGGTGATCCACGGCGCCAGCACGACCGCATCGATGAGCGCGAGATGAGACACCGGAACTCCCTCGAGCAGGTGCGCGCGCAGGACGACCGCACCGCCGATGTCATGCCCCACGAGCGCGGGCGCAGTCAGCTGCCACTGGTCGATGAGCTCGGCCAGAACCTCGCCGTGTGCGACGAGCGAGACATCCTGGTCGACCGCTCGCTCGGACGCCCCGAAGCCGAGGAGGTCCCACACGTAGACGGTGTGCTCGGGTGCGAGGTTGGGCGCGATTTCGCGCCAGACGAGGGAGCGACTTGGCGTGCCATGCGTCAGCACGAGCGGAGGTCCGGCGCCGAACGAATCCCAGGCGACTTCACCCCGAGCCGTCCGCGCGCGGTGTGCGAGCTCCCACTTCACCGGACCAAGCGTAAGCCTGGCCGGAGCCGGACCGGTTCGGCGCCGTGCCCGCCCCTCCTCCTGCTGGGCGAAACCTTGCAGCGGTCAAACGGCCTGCGAGGAGGGTCGAGGCTACGAGAGATCCAGCCTCCAAGGCGGTCGACTGCGAGGAGCATCCGTTTGCCCCATCCCGATCCCGTTCGTCCCGAGCCGCGCCGCCGGGCCACGACCCGGCGCGCCGCGCTGCTGGTGGCGCTCCTGGTCGTGCTCCTGACCGGCACGTGCGGGATCGCGAGCGCGAGCGCCGCCTCACCCTTCCCCCGCGTGCTGCGCGAGGGCGATCAGGGTGGTGATGTCCGGACGCTGCAGGCCTGGTTGGGCGCGGTCGGAATTCCCACCACCCCGGACGGAGACTTCGGCCCGGCCACGCAACGCTCGGCCGCCCGCTTCCAGTCCGACGCGCACCTTGGGCCGGTCACCGGCGAGGTGGGGGTGATCACCGCCACCACGCTCCAGACCTGGGTGGAGCACCACTGGACGGTCGCGCATCCCCCCGCGGCTCCGTTTCGGCGCACGCTTCGCGTCGGGGACCGCGGCTCTGACGTCAGCACGTTGCAACGATGGTTGACCGACGTCGGGATCTCGACCTCGGCGGACGGCGTGTTCGGGGAGCAGACCGCCGCGTCGGTCGCTCGCTTTCAGTCCGCAGGCAGCCTTCGCCCCGTGACCGGCGTGGCCGGGATCGTGACCCAGACCACGCTCGGGGCCTGGGTTGGCGCCTCGAGGACGGTCCCCGCCTCGAGCAGCGCGCCCGTGTCCGCCGGCTCCGCCGGCACCCCATCCGGCTGGGTCTTTCCCCTGCGCCCGGTGGGCCGCGTGCTCCCGCCGTCCAGTTGGACGCTCGATCAGGGGGTCGACATCGGCACGGTGGGCAACGCGTGCGGTCCGAGCGTCGTCGAGGTTGCGATGAGCTCCGGAACGATCGTGGCCGAGGGGATCAACGGCTTTGGCCCGTACGCGCCGATACTCCGCGTCTCATCTGGCCCGCTCGCCGGTCGCTACATCTACTACGGCCACGCCGCGCCGGCCCTGGTGCCGGTCGGCGCCACCGTCAGCGCGGGCGAGCCCATCGCCGAGGTGGGCTGCGGTCGCGTGGGGATTTCGAGCGGACCCCATCTGGAGATCGGGATCAGCGCCCCCGGCGGCCCGCCGTGCTGCGTGCTCCCGGGACAGACCTCGCACCAGATGTACAGCATCGTGGACCAGCTCTACGCGCAAGCTTCCTGAGGGCCCGGGCAACGCGACCCTGGGCAGCAGGTGCTCGGCCGTGAGGCTCAGCGTTCGGGCTTCGAAGGCGGACCGGGCCGCCGGGAACGATCGACGTTCCCCTCGCCTGCCACCAGCGCCAGGCCGTGCGAGCCCGAGGCCTCGCGCGGCGGACGCAGGGCCTCCGTGCGCTCGGCCCCGTCGTCGACGGCTCCGTCGATGACGCGCAGCGGAGGCCGCGCTCGGGCCGGATCGGCCGGCCAGAGAATCGAGGAGACGTCCATGAAGGTGATCACGCGCTTGACCGGCGGGCTCACCGGTCGGTCGACCTCGAGGTCCCTACCCAGACGCCGAGCCGTTGTCAGCTCGTCGATGATCGTCTCGAGTCCCGTGCAGTCGATGAACTCGAGCTCGGACAGGTCGATCCGCACGGTCCGGCCCTCGCCTCGGAGGGCCAGGAGGCGGTCGGTCAGACGATCGGCAACGACGATGTCGAGGCCGCCGACGAGGGTCAGGCGAAGCGCGCCGTCGAGATCGAGCGCTTCGCGCAGCTCGAACGGCGTCCCGACGCGATCGACCGCCGCGATGTTCTCCTGCGGACGGCCGGCCAGCGGAACCAGCTCGACCGATCCCGTGCAGTTCGGACACCCCTCTCCGTGCCCCTCGACTGCGTCGCGCCACGATGAGGCCGTGGCCCACCCGCAGCGCTGGCAGCTATAAAGCGGCACACCAGGAACTTTCCCATCGGCGGGAGCGGCCAAACGACCTTCATTCGGAGCGCCGACGTCCTCAAGCGCCGGGGAGGCGATCCGGGGCCGCGCCGAACCCCTCTCCGACCCCGGCTCAGGCCAGCGCGGCGTAGGCCGCGTCGGTGATCTCCCGATGGACGTCCGGCGGGTCGCCGGTCTGCCACATCCGCTGAGTGAGCACGATCACGGTCAGATCGCGGGCGGGGTCGACCAGCCAGCTCGAGCCGAATCCGCCGTCCCACCCGAAGGACCCGTCGTCGTACACGAGGCGCAGCGCCATCGTGGCCGCGCCGGTGATCGGCTTGGTGGTCGAGGCGATCCGGAAGATCGAGTCGCGCGCCACCGGGGCGCCAGCGACCGCGAGCGTTCCGAGCGCCTCGACATGGACCTGATCGCCACGCGCCACCAGGGCCACCAGCCCGGGCACCTTGTTGTCGCCGACGTGCCGCTCGGCGGCGGCGTGGATGCCCTCGATTCCGGGCTCGGTCAGCCCGGCCACGCTCATGTTCGGCCTCTCGGCATGTTCCTGAGACGCCACGGAGCACGAGAACTCATCGCGCACCGTGCGCCATGCTTCAGGTTCCCCATGAACAGGAGGTAATGCCAGATATGAGCGACGCGATTCCCGCCGGCCGGATGCGCCTGCCCGACGTCGCGGGGCGCCAGTACGGGGCGATGCTCCGCCTCCAGGCCTCGATCGAGCTCGACCCCGCCCTGAAGGACCTCGTCACGTTGCGCGCCTCGCAGCTCAACGGCTGCGCGTTCTGCATCGACATGCACTGGAAGGACGCCCGGGCGAGGGGCGAGCCCGACGAGCGCCTGTACATGCTCGACGCCTGGCGCGAGAGCGACCTCTACGACGAGCGCGAGCAGGCGGCGCTCGAGCTGAGCGAGGCGATGACCATCATCGCCGGGGGCGGGGTCCCCGACGAGGTGTGGGAGCGGGCCAGAGCGCAGTTCGGCGAGTACGAGCTGAGCCAGCTCGTGTTCGCCATCACCGCGATCAACGCATGGAACCGCCTGATGATCACGACGCGGACGGAGGCCGGGCACTATCAGCCGCGCGCGGGCGTACCGGCACCAGCGAGCTGAACAGGTGCTCGAGCGTGCGCTCGGGGTCGTCGGTGAGCCCGGTATGAACCTCTGAGGGCTGGATCACGGTCGAGGCGGGGGCCGCGACCCAGCCGAAGCGCTCGGACGGCTCGAGCTCCGCGAGCGCGCCCCCCTGGGGGTCGCCGGCGACGACCAGGGCGATCGCGTCCAGGTGGGGACGCACATCCGCGGGGTCGAGCTCGGGGGCGAACGCGGCCAGCCGCACCTCGTCGAGCCAGGTCCGGCAGCCCAGGTACCGGCGCTGGCGGCAGAACACCACCACGCCGACGTTCATGCACTCACCCCGCTCGATCCGCGGCACGACCCGGAGGATCGTGTACTGGAACGCGTTACGGCCGGGCATCCTCGGCCTCGGTCGCGAACACGCGGGGAGCGCGCAGGCGCTCTTCGAGGAACTCGCGGAAGTCGGCGCGCCGCCGCGCCGGCAGCTCGCCGAGCCACTCGTCCGGCACCCGGGCGACCGCATCGGCGACCGCAGCCGCCGCGGCGTCGGCCAGACGCGCGTCCGCCTCGACGATCGAGCCCGCCCGCGGCAGCAGCACGTGCTCGCGCACGAGTGGGAACGGCGCGTGCGCCGAGGCGGCCAGTGGCGCCTCGCCGTACTGGCGATAGAAGCTCGCCCCGTGGTCGATCAGCCAGGTGCGGCCGTGCCACACGAGCAGGTTGGGGTTGCGCGGCGTGCGGTCGACGTTCATCACCAGCGCGTCGAGCCACACGACGTCGGCGGCCAGCGCCGGATCGAGCGCCCGCGCGGCGGCGGAGGTGAAGGGCAGGGCGCCGGGCAGGAAATCGACGCCGAGATTGAGCCCCACGCTGGCGTCGGCAAGCTCCTGGATCTCGACGTCGGGTTCGGCCCTGGCCAGCGCCGGGTCGAGCTCGGCCACCACCAGCTCGGGCACGAGCAGCCCGAGCGCGCGCGCCAGCTCGCCGGCCACCACCTCGGCCACGAGCGCCGCCGGACCCTGGCCGGCGCCGCGGAACTTCATCACGTACAGCCCGTCGTCGTCGGCCTCCACCAGCGCCGGGAGCGATCCCCCTTCGCGCAGCGGCGCGACATAGCGCGTGGCGGTCACGCGTCGCAGCTGGGTCTCGGTGTGTGCCGCCACGTCCGCGAGAATAGGGCTCAGATGAGAGCGAGATCTCTGGGCGCCCTGTGATGCTCGACTTCGACCCGATCGCCGAGGCGGGCCGCCAGTGGCGCAAGCACTGGGGGGCGAAGATGGTGGCCCCGATGATGGCGGTGACCTCGGTCATGCGGGTCCAGCAGATCCTGCTCGCGCGGCTGAACGAGGCGCTGGTCCCATTCGAGCTGAGCTTCGCCCGGTACGAGGCGCTGATGCTGCTGTACCTGAGCCGGCGCGGGTCGCTCCCCCTGGGGAAGATCGGCGCGCGCCTGCAGGTGCATCCCACCAGCGTGACTAACCTGATCGACGGCCTGGAGAAGCTCGGCTATGCCCAGCGGATGCCGCACCCGAGCGACCGCCGCACCACGCTCGCTTCGATCACCGACCGCGGCCGCGAGGTCGCCACCCAGGCCACCGAGGCGCTGCACGCAATCTCCTTCGGGACGCCGCCGCTCGCCCGCAGCGAGCTCGAGTCGGTCACCCAGGTGCTGGGCCAGTGGCGCCAGGCGGCCGGAGACTTTGCCGCCCCGACGAGAAGATAGTTTTGCCTCCGACTATTTGAGGAGCTAGGATCTTACGATGAGCGCGACGAGCACGAAAGTACCGGCCTCCTACGAGGAGTGGCGCGAGGCCTACGGGCTCACCCCCGAGCGCGACGCCCCGTTCACCACGCTCTCGAACGAGCCCATCAACCCGCTCTACACCGAGGCGGACGTGCGCGGGGAGATCGGGCTGCCGGGCCAGTTCCCATTCACGCGCGGGGTGTACCCGTCGATGTACCGCGGCCGGATGTGGACGATGCGCCAGTTCGCCGGGTTCGGTACCGCGGAGGAGACCAACAAGCGCTTCCGCTACTTGCTCGACCACGGTCAGACCGGCCTGTCCACCGCGTTCGACATGCCCTCGTTGATGGGTCACGACTCGGATCATCCGCGATCTCTGGGGGAGGTGGGGCGCGAGGGCGTGGCGATCGATTCGCTGGACGACATGGAGGCGCTGTTCGATCAGATCCCGCTGGACGAGGTCAGCGTGTCGATGACGATCAACGCGCCGGCGGCGATCATGCTCGCCTTCTACGTGGTGGCGGCCGAGGACAAGGGGATTCCTTCCGAGCGGCTGTCGGGGACGATCCAGACGGACATCCTCAAGGAGTACATCGCGCAGAAGGAGTGGTGCTTCCCGGTGGATCCCGCGATGCGGCTGGTCGGGGACATGATCGAGTGGTGCACGGGGCACATGCCGCGTTGGCATCCCATCTCGATCAGCGGCTACCACATCCGCGAGGCCGGCTCGACCGCGGCCCAGGAGCTGGCCTTTACCTTGAAGGACGGCTTGACCTACGTCGAGCAGGCCGTCGGGAGGGGGCTGGACGTGGACGACTTCGCGCCCCGCCTGTCGTTCTTCTTCAACGCCCAGATCGACTTCTTCGAGGAGATCGCGAAGTATCGGGCGGCGCGGCGGATCTGGGCGCGGGAACTGCGCGACAGGTTCGGGGCGCGTAAGGCGGAGTCGTGGCGGATGCGCTTTCACACCCAGACCGCGGGGGTGTCGCTGACCGCTCAGCAGCCGCTCAACAACATCGTGCGAACCGCGATCGAAGCGCTGGCCGGGGCGCTGGGGGGGACCCAGTCGCTGCATACCAACTCCTACGATGAGGCGATGGCGCTGCCGACCGAGGAGGCGGTCCGGATCGCGCTGCGGACCCAGCAGATCATCGCGCATGAAACGGGGGTCGCGAACACGATCGATCCGCTGGGGGGCTCGTACTTCGTGGAGGCGCTGACCGATCGGATGGAGGAGCTGGCCTACGAGTACTTCCGCAAGATCGACGAGCTGGGGGGGATGGTCGAGGCGGTCAAGCAGGGCTATCCGCAGCGGGAGATCGCCGATGCGGCGTTCGAGCTGCAAACGGAGATCGATTCGGGCCGGCGGATCATGGTCGGGGTCAACCGGTTCACCGAGGGTCACGATGGGGAGCTCGAGATCCTGCGTATCGACCCGGCGCTCGAGCAAAAGCAGATCGAGCGGGTCAAGGCGGTCCGGGGGCGCCGCGATTCCGGCGCGGTGGAGCGGTGCCTGGCCGAGCTGCGCGAGGCGGCGGGGACCAAGCGCAACCTGATGCCGTTGCTGCTCGACGCCGCCCGGGCGCACGTGACCGAGGGCGAGATCGTCCAGGCGCTCCAGCAGGTGTGGGGCGACTACCGGGAGCAGCCGGTCTTCTGAGAGTCCGGCGCGCGGCTGTCCAGGACGCCGAGGCGCTCGCTCGCGTCTACGCGGCCGTCGTGCCCGAGGGCTTCCTCGGCCGCGAGCCGCCGGTCGACGTCCCGGAGCGCGCCTCGCTGTATCGCGAGCTGCTCAGCGCCGACGGGCCCGGCGCGATGTGGGTGCTCGAGGACGACGGACGGGTGGTGGGGGAGGCAAGCGTGACCTCGCGGATCACCGGCGTGCTCTCGCTCGGGATGGCGATCCTGTCCGAGGCGCGGGGGCGCGGCGGCGGCCGGGTGCTGATGCAGGCGATCCTCGAATACGCGCGGTCGGTCGGGGCGCACAAGGTCGACCTCGAGGTGTGGACCGATAACGCCCGGGCGATCGCGCTGTACACGGCCGCCGGCTTCGAGGTGGAGGGGGTGCGGCGCGAGCACTACCGCCGAGCCGATGGGAGCCTTCGCAGCACGCTGATCATGGCGCGGCGGATCTGAAATTGGTCGATTCGGCCCTATAACGCCGACAATCGACCAATTCCGCGGCGCTGAGAATGTCACCCGCCGGCGCCCCCGGGGGTATGAAGCGCGATGGGCGACGATCTGGCGCCGCTGAGACCGCAGGTCTACACCGACCCGCGGCCGGCTTCCTACTTCGATCGGTTTCACGCCTGGGCCCGGACGCACGAGCCTGATTGGGTCTGGACTCTGAACCGGATCGTGTTCACCCCGATCGCGGAGCTCGTCTTCCGGGAGCGGTCGGTGGGGCTGGAGAACGTCCCGGTGGACGGGCCCGCGATCCTCGCCCCCAATCACTTCTCGGCCATGGACCACTGGCTCGTCGCCTACCCACTGTCCCGGCCGGTGCGCTTCATGGCCAAGTCGCAGCTGTTCCGCGGCCGGGCGCTCGAATCGTTCCTGTCTCACGGGGGCGTCTTCCCCGTGCGCCGCGGCGCGCGCGACGAGGAGGCGATGACGACCGCGCGGATCCTGCTCGAGCGTGGCGACCTGCTGGTGATCTACATCGAGGGCGGCCGGTCTCGCACCGGACGCATGGGTGAGAAGGCCCGTCCCGGCGTGGGGCGGCTCGCGCTCGAGACGGGTGCACCGGTGATCCCGGTGGCGATCCATGGCTCCGAGCGCGCCCGCAACTGGCGCCGGCTCGAGTTTCCGCAGGTCACCGTCGGTTACGGAGAGCCGCTCCGGTACCCGCCCGAGCCGGACGCCGGGCGCGAGCGCCAGCAGCAGGTGGCCGACGAGGTCCACGCGGCGGTCCGGGCGGTGCACGAGCGCCTAGGTCGGGATCGCGAGCGCTAGACGCGCGGGGCCGCCGCACGACGCCGTCACATGCGCAACACCACCAGCCCCACCGCCAGCACCACCATCGCCAGCCACAGCGCCGACAGCGCCCCGTCGAGTGGGTCGGCGAGCGCGTCGCGGTCGAGCTCGAGCACCCGTCCATCCTTCAACAGCTGCTCGCCCTGCACCGAAACCGTCTGGCGGCGCAGCCGGCGCACCGGCGTCGAGAGCCGGCGCTGGGCCACGCTCAACAGAAAGCAGGCGACGGCAACGAGCACCCCGGGCAGTGTGATCCGCAAGGCGCACACGAAGAACCCGGTGAATGCGGGGAAGGCTCCCCAGGCGAGCGCGAACCAGGTGTCGCCGTGGAAGCGCCCTCCGCCCAGCTCGAGGTTGTAAGCCGGCACGAGCAGCGCGCCGGCCACGACCAGCGGCACGAGCAGGGGCGAGACGGTCACTGCTCCGGCGACCCCGATGGCCACCGCTCCGGCCAGTGACACCGCCGCCAAGCCGATCAGCGTTCGCCGCGACAGCGCGGTATCCAACGGGCGTCCGTTCAGCTCATCCAGGGCGTGCGCGCTCACCCCCACCGCCAGGAAGAACGCCACCAACGCAGCCCCCAGCCGATCGAAATGCAATCGCGGGGCGACAGCTGCGCCGAAAGCGACGTAGCTCAGGTGCCAGGCCGTGTACGGCGGGTGGAGGATCGTGATGAGATCCCGCCATCCGCCGCGGCGCAGCGAGTAGAACGCGGGCCGCAGCTCACGCTGTGACGCGCTCGCCATCGCGCACCCCCCACATGACCAGGCCGGCGCCGAAGCTCATCCGCCGTTCGCGGATGTCGCGGATGCCGGCACGCTCCCACAGGCCGATCAGATACGGCTCGCGCGCGTGAAACCCCTCGATGTTTGGGCCGAGGAAGCGGCCGACCCGCACCCAAGCCGGCGACACCGCCCGTCCGAGCAGCGGCAGCCCGACCCGGGTATGCACCCGCCAGCCAGCGCGCAACAGACCCCGGGTCGGGACCCCGAACTCGACCATCCCGATCCTTCCCCCGGGCCGGACCACCCGGGCCAACTCGCCCATCACCCCGGCGGGGTCGTCCACATAGCGCAGCAGGTAGGTGAAGGTGAGCGCGTCGAACTGCCCGTCCTCGAATGGCAGGTGCTCGGCCTCGCCGCGCACGAACGTCGCGCGGCCGTCCAGGCGATCCCGAGCTCGCGAGAGCATCTGCTCGCTCTGGTCGAGCGCCACCACCTCGGCGCCACGGCGGACCAGGACCGCGCTCACCAGCCCGGTTCCGCACGCGACGTCGAGCACCCGCTCCCCCGGCCTGGGATCAACAGCGTCCACCAGCGCCCGCCGCCACCTCGGGTCCTGACCGAAGCTGAGCACGGCGCCCATGCGGTCGTACGCGGCGGGAAGGTCCTCGAACAGCTCGAGCGCGTGGCGCTTGCGGGGCGAAGGGGTCATCGGGCTACCGCGGGCCTGCTCACCAGCCGCTCGGCCAGCCGGCTGTGGCGCCGGCCGGTGTCGGGCGTCCGCGCCGCGCGCGCCACCACGTCCCGCGTCCCCACGATCACCGTGGCCAACCGAGCCCGAGTCACCGCCGTGTAGAGCATCTCCCGGCGCAGGAAGAACGCGCCGGCCGCCGGGTGCGCGACGATCACCGCCACCGGCAGCTCGATTCCCTGCCCGCGGTGGACCGAGCAGGCGTAGGCGAGGCGGAGCGCGTCGGATTCCTCGGGAGGCAGGCGGAATACGGTCTCCTCGGCCGCCAGCACGAGCGCGCCGTCGTCGTCCTCCGAGGCCGACACTTCGTCTAGGAGCTGCAGCACGGTCCCGTTCATCAGGCCGAGGTCGTGGAGATTGCGTCCGGTCATCATCACCTTGTCGCCCAGCCGCAGGCGCCCGCCGCGCACCGGGTCCCCATCCGGATTGAGCCGTTCGCGCAGGGCGGCGTTCAGCGCATCAATTCCCAGATCCCCGCGATAGACCGGGGCGAACACCTGGATGTCCCGCACCGGGTCGATCTCGTAGTGCGCCGGCAGCCGCTCGCACACGAGCGAGACGATCTCCTCGCGCGCGGCGATCGCGCCCGGCCGCTCGATCAGGAACAGGTCCCGCCGCATCCCCTCCGCGACGGCGAACGAGGGCGCCTCGCCCCGCCGGATCGCGTGGGCCCCCTGGACGATCATGCTCCCGGCGGCCTGGCGGAAGATGTGGGTCAGCCGCGTGGTCGGGACCTCGCCGGAGGAGATCAGCTCGGCGAAAGGCTTGCCGGCGCCGACCGGGGCAAGCTGATCGGCGTCGCCCACCAGCACCACGTGGGTGCGAGCGCCGACTGCCCGCAGGAGCGTGACCAGGAGCTCCATGTTGGCCATCGAGGTCTCGTCGACGATCAGCAGGTCGGCCTCGAGCGGGTCGTCCTCGTCGTGGGTGGGGCCCTCACCGGGGATCCATCCGAGCGCCGAGTGGACGGTCGTGGCGCGCACCCCGCTCGACTCGCTCATCCGGATTGCGGCGCGCCCGGTGGGCGCCACCAGCAACACCTGCGCACGCTGCTCGGCCGCGAGCGAGGCGATCGTCTTGATCGAGGCGGTCTTCCCGGTCCCGGGCCCGCCGGTGATCAGCGACAGCCGGTGGGCGAACGCGCCCAGCACCCCGCCCTGCTGCTCGACGGTGAGCTCCGTCGAGGAGATCTCCGGGACGCGCAGCCGGGGCGAAGGCTCGCTCGCGATCAGCTCTCGCACCCGCTCGGCCAGCTCCGCTTCGAGCTCCGCGATCGGCTGCCGATAAATCCAGCGCTCCTCCCGGACCAGGTCGCCGCCGCGCACGAGGTCATCGATGAACGGCTCGTTCGGCTCATCGGAGCTCAGCAGGTCGTGAAGCGCGGGCAGCAGCGCACCCAGCGGCAGGCAGGTGCTGCCGCTGCGCTCGGCCTCGGAGAGGAGGTGGAGCGTCCCGGCCCGGGCTCGCTCGCGTCCATCCATCGGGCCGCCCAGCCCCCGGGCGATCCGATCAGCGATCAGGAACCCCACCCCGAACACGCTGGTGAGCTCGTACGGGTGCTCGGCCACGACTCGATGCGCGGAGTCGCCGAACGCGTCGTGGATCCGCGCGACCAGGTAGGCCAGGCCGTGCGGGGCCAGCATCAGGTGAAGCCGGCGGGTGACCCGCATCCGCTCCCACGAGCGGATCGCCTGGCGCACGGCATTGCCGCGCAGACCGGCGGCCGCGAACGCCGCCTCCGGGTCGCGGTCGATCGCCTCGAGCACCCCATCGGTCCCGTAGCGGTCGATCAGCCGCCGCGCCCGCGTCGGGCCCACGTGCTTGGTCCGCACCAGGTAGGCGGCCAGCGTCTCCTCGTCGGACGGCGGCAGCGGTGTGGCCTCGGTCACCTTGACCTGCCGGCCGAAGCGGGGATCGTCGACCCAGCTGCCGAGAACGTGCGCGCGCTCGCGCTCCTCGAGGTGGATGAGCGGGCCGACCAGGACCACCCCGTCGTCGCCGGCGTCGGCGTCGATCACCGCCCAGCCGGTGTCCGGGCTGCAGTAGCGGATCCGGCGGATCGTCACTTCGGCGTTGAAATCGCCCACTCCACCACGGACGTTAGCCGTCCGCGCGGGCGCGTTGTACGGTGGAGGCAGAGATGTCGCAATCTGGGCCTGACAAGCTCGACCGCGGGATCCTGGTCATCTCCTCGGTGGTGGTCGTCGGGGCGATCATGTCGATCCTCGACACCACGATCGTCAACGTCGCGCTCGCCACGCTCGGGCGCGAACTGCACGCCTCGCTCTCGACGATCCAGTGGGTGGCGAGCGGCTACCTGGTGGCGCTCGCCGTGGTGATCCCGATGACCGGCTGGGCCTCGGAGCGGTTCGGAGCTAAGCAGCTGTGGATGATGGTGGTCGGCCTGTTCGTGCTCGGCTCCGCGCTGTCGGGGGTGGCCTGGTCGGCCGGCTCGCTCATTTTCTTTCGCGTGCTCCAGGGATTGGGCGGCGGAATGATCATGCCCGCCGGGATGACGATTCTCGCCCAGGCGGCGGGCCCGCAGCGGATCGGGCGGGTGATGAGCGTGGTCGGGGCGCCGATGCTGCTCGGCCCCGTGCTCGGCCCGGTGCTCGGGGGCCTGATTCTCCAGAACCTGAGCTGGCGCTGGATCTTCTACGTCAATTTGCCGATCGGCGCGCTGGCGTTGACGATGGCGTGGCGGCTCCTGCCCCACTCCGAGCCCCAGCGAGGCGAGCGGTTGGACCTCACGGGCCTGGCCCTGCTCTCGCCGGGATTGGCCGGGATCGTGTTCGGGCTGTCTCAGACCTCGAGCCAGGGCGGCCTCGGCTACATCTGGGCGTGGCTGCCAATCGCCCTCGGGGTCGGGTTCGTCGCGTCGTTCGTGTGGCACTCGCTGCACACGAAGGTCCGCCCGCTGCTCGACCTGGCCCTGTTCCGGGCGCCCGGCTTCGCCGCCGCCGCAGCGACGGTGTTGCTGATCGGGGCGGCGCTGTTCGGGTCGCTGATCCTGCTCCCGCTGTACTTCCAGGTCGACCGGGGCGAGGGGACGCTCGCCACCGGGCTGCTGCTGGCGCCCCAGGGCGTCGGGGCGGCGCTGACCATGCCGATCAGTGGCCGGCTCACCGATCGGATCGGCGGCGGCCCGGTCACCCTGTTCGGCCTGTTCGTGATGACCGGCGCCACCATCGCGCTGACCCGGTTGACCGCCCATACTGGCTACGCGCTCACCACCGCGATCCTTGTCGTGCGGGGGATCGGCCTGGGCTGCTGCATGATGCCGGCGATGGCGGCGGCTTACACCACCGTCTCGCGCCAGGCCATCCCGCGGGCTACGACTCAGCTCAACGTGCTCCAGCGCGTGGGCGGCTCGATCGGGACGGCGCTCCTGGCCGTGGTGTTGGAGAACCGGATCCAGGCCGCCATCCCGCACGCGCCGGCGCTGGGCGGCGGCGCGATTCAGCCGATCCCGAACGAGGTTCGCGTTCGCATCGCGGAACCGCTCGCTCACGCATTCACCGGGACGTTCTGGTGGGCGGCGGCGCTCACTGCGATTGCGATCCTGCCCGCGGCACTGCTGACGGTGACGGCGCGGGTCGCGCCGCGGGCCGGGCCGGTTCGCGCGGCGGCTTGAAGGCCCCATCAAGGGCGTTCTGCCACCCGAACGGCGGCTTCGATCCCGTCGCTGCCGATCAGGTTCTGGAAGGCGCGGACGAGCGGGCGGAGGGCCCGGACGCCGAGTCGGCCCTGCACCCCGAACGGCTGCACCCGCGTCTCAGACACCAGCGCGTTTCCGTCGATCCAGTTGGCGAACAGCACCCGGGCCGTCCCCGGCGTCTCCCAGCGCCGGAACTCCTCGGGATCGCTGAGCTCGGGGTAGTCGCGCCGGAGAGTCCAGATCCGTCCGACCAGCCCAGCGATCAGGGCGTCGTCAGACTCGTCGAGCACGATGAACGGGGGGCGGTGGAACATCTCGTCGAACGAGATGTCGGCCGGGATCCCCGGGATTCGCCAGCGCACCAACCGGCCGAGCATCCTCGTGTCGCGCAGGCGGACCGTCCTGGCCGCCTCCCATAGCCGCTCGCGCGGGGCGCTCGAGGCCCGACTGTGCCGCACGCGGACCGCCGGGTCGGGCAGCCAGGTGTCGAGGCTGGCGGTTATGTGGACATGCTAATCGCGGGCTAACGGTTCCGGCGCAACTGTGCGCTTTACGCGGTGTTTACACTCCGCGCACCCCCCGGGGGGGCGTTGCTGTGTCCCCAGGTTCTCTCGAAGGAGGAGCAATGCGCAGAATTCTGCTGATCGCGACGTTGGTCGCGCTCGGCGTGGCGGGAACGGCGTATGCCGCCACCGTCATCACCGATGTGTACGTCGTCAAGGCGACGATCACCCCGAAGAAGTCGGGCACGAAGGCCCATCCGAGGCCGGCGAGCGAGACGATCGCCTACAGCGTCAAGACGACACCCGCGGGCGACCGCCCCAACACGGTCCAGAAGGTCGTGGTGAAGATCGCCGGGGTGCAGACCCACACGAACGATTTCCCCACATGCAGTACGTCCAAGCTCAACAGCACGGGCCCGAGCAGCTGCCCCAAGAACTCGCTCGTGGGTAGCGGCTTCTTCATCGTCGAGGGCGGTTTGGCGAGCTCGCCCTCGAGCAACATCGTGACCTGCCGGGTCGAGCTGAGCATCTACAACGGCGGCGGCAACAGCCTCTCGTACTACATCTACCCGGACCCATCCCGCTCCAATGAGTGCACGGCGGCAGAGGGGGCGACGCCGACCGCGTTCGCGGTGGGCATGAAGGAGGTCGGTACGACGCTGGTCACCACGGTCAACGTGCCCTACTCGGTGCGTCACCCGGGCGGTCAGTCTACGGCGGACAGTGCGGTGATTCAGACGTCGGAGACGATTCCGGTGAAGACGACCAGGCTCAAGGGCAAGAAGGTCCACGGCAAGTTCGTCCCGGGCAAGAAGGTCGCCTTCGGCGAGACAATCGGGTGCGCCCCGAATCACAAGCGCCACGTCTCGATCACGTTCACGACCGAGAGCGGCAAGTCGGAGACGGCCACGGCGAACTCGCCGTGTAGCTGACGCAGTAACTCAGACGGC
Organism: uncultured Solirubrobacterales bacterium; assembly: GCA_963818675.1. Classification (GTDB taxonomy): domain Bacteria; phylum Actinomycetota; class Thermoleophilia; order Solirubrobacterales; family Solirubrobacteraceae; genus Palsa-465. The sequence continues at coordinate 849,344 of CAWFTE010000002.1, read as the reverse complement.
GGGGCGGCTTCGGTCCAGCCGCCCCGCCGCCGTTTTCCGGTTTCGCGGATGATCCGGGGCCGTGATCGGCCACGCCCTGCCCGCCCTCGCCCCCGTGGCGCCGCCGATCGCTCGGCGGCTCGGGATTCCGCTGCGGCTCACCGGCCGCGCTTCCGGGGTCGCCCTGACCTTCGATGACGGGCCCCACCCCGAAGGCACTCCGGCCGTACTCGAGGTGCTGCGCGAGGCCGGCGTGCGGGCCACCTTCTTCCTCGTCGGCGAGCAGGTGGCGCGGCGACCGCGGCTGGCCGACGAGATCCGGACGGCCGGGCATCTGATCGCGCTACATGGATACCGGCACCGGCTTCAGCTGCGGTTGCGGGCGGCCGAGATCGCCGGCGACCTGGCCCGCGGGCGGACCGCGATCGAGGACGCAACGGGCGTCTCGCCGGGTCTGCACCGCCCGGCGTACGGGATCTACAGCGGCGCCGGTCTGCGTGCGACGCGGGCCGCCGGCATGGAGCCCTTGCTCTGGTCGCGCTGGGGCAAGGACTGGCGCCGGTTCACCACGCCGGGGCGGATCGCGCGCCGGGCGGTCCGCGACGTGACTGCGGGCGACGTGATTCTCCTGCACGATGCGGATTTCTACAGCGCTCGGGAGTCGCATAAACGGACAGTTCGGGCGCTTCCCGCGATCCTCGCCGAGCTAGACCGCCGTGGAATCGCTACCGTCCTGCCTGTCTGAGACGCTTGCGCGCCGGTGACGTGACCTGACAGGATGCGCGCCGGCCGCGGGAGTCCGTGCCGCCGGCCGGCGAAGCAGCGCACGATCTGCGTGTCCAGACACGATCCAGAGCCATGACGACTGCCTCCTCCTCTTCGACCGATATCGGCCGGTTCGCGATCGGCTTCGACCACCGGGATCGGGCGCGGCTGCACGAGCTGATCGACGAGGTCCTGGACTCGGAGCGCTGGACCGAGTCGGTCATGACCTCGCGCTTCGAGGAGGCGTGGGAGTCCTACAACGGGGCGCCGGCCGTGGCTTTGTCGAGCTGGGCCGGGGGCGCCCTGGCAGCTCTGGCGTTTGCCGGCGTCCGCGGAGAGACGGTCCTGTGCCCGTCGAACACGTTCATGGCCACGCCGCTGGCCGCTGTGAACGCGGGCGCGCGCGTGGAGTTCGTCGACTGCAACCGCGAGGACCTGTGCATGTCGTTCGCCTCCTTCGAGGCGCAGGCCGAGCGACACCGGCCGCGGGCCGCCTTCCTGGTCCACATCGGGGGACACCTGGCCTTCGACTCCGAGCGAATCGCTTCGTACTGCCGCGAGAACGGGATCTTCCTGATCGAGGACTGCGCCCATGCCCATGGCGCCTCGTGGCGGGGGCAGCGCGCCGGGGTGTTCGGGGACTGCGGGGTCTACTCGCTGTACGCCACCAAGACGATCTCGACCGGGGAGGGCGGCGTCCTGGTCTCGCGCCGGCCCGAGGTCATCGAGCATGCGCGCGCGTTTCGCAACTACGGCAAGCCTTCATATGACGTTGCCGGACTGAACTTCCGCATGAGCGAGTTCACAGCCGCGTTGGGCTTGATCCAGGTGGAGCGCCTGCCTGAGATCGTGGCCTGGAAGAACGAGCTGGCTCGGGAGCAGCTCGATCCGCTCTACCCGGCGCGTTTGGAGCTGCCCGACGGGATGGTCTCCGGGCTCTACAAGTACATCGTGTTCGACTGGCTCGAGCGCTCCACAGGCCGGGTTTACGACGAGCCCTGCCACCGGACCATGGGGCATGCGGTGGACCTTCCAAATAGCGACTGGGTGGCGCGCAACCATTCGTGCGTGCCGCTTTACTACCGCCCGGTGCCCTCGTGAGAGTCCTGGTAACAGGCGGGTCGGGCTTCATCGGCTCGCACGTCGTCGACAAGCTACGCGCGCGCGGTCACGAGCCGGTGATCTACGACCTGCGGCCTTCGCCCTGGCATGACGATCCCGCGGAGCCGGTCGACACCGTGCTCGGATCGATCACCGATCGCGAGGCGCTCGAGCGGGCGCTGCACTCCTGCGACGCGGTGGCCCACCTGGCCGCTGTGGCCGATGTCAACGACGTCCACGCCTCGCCCGAGGACGCCGAGCGGGTCAACGCGCGCGGGACGGTGGCGGTTTTGGAGGCCGCTCGCCGGGCGGGCGTGAAGCGGATCGTCTACGCCTCGACGATCTGGGTGTATTCGGACTGCGCCCCGGACGAGGTGGACGAGGAGACGCTGCTCCCGGCGCCCTCGCACCTGTACACCAGCACCAAGCTGGCCGGCGAGCTGTACTGCAAGGCCTACCAGGAGCTCTACGGGATCGACTACACGATCCTGCGCTTTGGGATCCCCTACGGTCCACGCGCGCGCGAGGCGGCTGTGATCCCGGCGTTCGTCGGGAAGGCGTTGCGGGGCGAGCCGCTGACCTTGGCCGGCGACGGAAGTCAGTCACGGCGGTTCGTCTACGTGGAGGACCTGGCCGACGGTGTGGCGCTCGGGTTGAGCGAGGTCGCCGCGAACCGCGTCTACAACCTGGCCAGCGACGAGAACGTCTCCATCCGCCAGATCGCCGAGACGGTGCGGGACCTGATCGGGAACGTGGCCATCGAGTACACGCCGGCGCGGCCCGGCGACTTCGGCGGCAAGGTGGTGTGCTCCAGGCGGGCGCGTCAGGAGCTGGGCTGGAGCGCCGCCACGCCGTTCGCCGAGGGCGTGCGCCGGTACATCGAGTGGCGCCGGGCGCAGGAGGCGGCCGCCGCGGAGCGCGAGGCCGCCGCCGTGATCCCGGCCGGCGAGCCGGACGTCGAGGCGGCCCCGCGCAAGGTCCTGATCATCTCGGCCGACATCGGCGAGGGGCACGACCTGCCGGCGCGCGCGGTGGCGCGCGAGTTTCGCGACGAGGACCCCGACGTGCTGGTCTCGATCGTCAACGGGTTGCCCGCCATGGGCATCGTCCTCACGCGGCTCCTGCGCGAGAACTCGGCCTTCATGTTCCGGTTCGTGCCGTGGTGGTTCGACTTCCAGTACCGGCTGTTCATGCGGGTCCCCCCTACGCGCTGGCTGTCTCGCCGGCTGCTGTACGCGCTCGGGCACCGGGGATTGATGCGGCTGATCCGGGCCCACAACCCGGACCACATCGTCTCGACGTATCCGGGCGTCACGGCTGTACTGGGAGAGCTGCGCCGCCGGCGCCGACTCGACGTGCCGTGTTACTCGTCGATCACCGACCTGGCGGGATTGCACTTCTGGGCGCACCCCGGGATCGACCTGCACTTCATCACGCACCCGGAGTCGGCCGAGGAGGTCGAGGCGATCGCGGGGCCGGGATCGGTCCGGTGGGCCAAGCCGCCCACGCACACCGCGTTCCTGGCCGCGCGGTCTCGGGCCGACGCTCGCCGGGCTCTCGGCCTGCCGTTCGAGGGGAAGGTGATCGCGGTCTCGGGCGGCGGCTGGGGGGTGGGCGATCTTCTGGGGGCCACGCGCATGGCTTTGTCCTCGCACCCGGACGCTCTGGTCCTGTGCCTATGCGGACGCAACGACCGGTTGCGGGCGGAGGTCTCGGCGCGCCTGGGGGGCGAGCCGCGGCTGCGCCTGATGGGCTTCACCGACCGCATGGGCGACGTGCTCGCGGCGAGCGACGCGCTGGTGCACTCGAGCGCAGGCCTGACCGTCCTGGAAGCGATCATCCGGGGGTGCCCGGTGATCTCATACGGGTTCGGCTACGGGCACGTCCGGGAGTCCAATGCCGCGCTCGAGCGGTTCGGGCTCGCCCAGGTGGCGCGGGAGGAGCAGGACCTCGGGCCCGCCCTGGAGCGGGCGCTGCGCGATGGGCGGCCGGAGCCGGACAGTTCGTTTGCGCGCCGGCCCTCCACGGCTTCGTTGATCCTGAGCGACGAGCGGCGGGCGCGCCGGCTGCCGGCGTGGCGCCTGCGAGCGGCCCGGGCGCTGAGCGCGGCGGTGACGGCGTTCGTGATCGCGGGATGGGCTATGACCACGGGAGCGTCCTACTCGCTGGTCTCGCGGATCGTGCACATGCGACCGGTCACCGCGGTGGCGATCGCTCGGCCCGAGGTGGGCGTGCTCGTGGACGCGCCGCCGGGCGAGGTCCAGGCGATGGCGAGCGCGCTGGCGGCGCGGGGGATGCATGTGTCATTCGCGGTCCCGCGGCCGTACGGGATGTCGTTCGCCGGCGACGAGACGGTGCCGCGGGTCTCCACGGGCGGGCTGATCGGGTGGCTGGGCACGCGGCACGAGCTCCATCGCTGGGTTGGACTGCGCCACCACTTCCTGTACGCGTCGAGCGGGCCGAGCATCGGGCAGTGGCTGTTCGCGCACGGCGCCGGCGGGCGGCTGGTGGCCGGCGCGGTCGTGGTGGACGATCGCGGCGATCAGCTCGGGATGCTGCGCCCGGGCGAGGTCGTACAGCTGACCGTGCGCGGTCAGACGCAGGTGGCGGCGCTGGTCAACGAGCTCGCGGCCAAGCTTCGGACCGAGCATCTGAGCGCCGTGCCGGTGGGTCGGTTGATGCGCGACGCCGGCGTGCCGGTGTAGCTCCGGCGTCGGCCGACGGTTTCACGGCGCGGCCGCGGCGCCGGCCCTTACCAGTGCACGCCGCGCGTGGCCTGCGCAAACGCCCGCTGCTCGGCCGTGTTCTCGCGGCGCAGCTCGGGCTTGGTGGCCCCGTCGCTCTCGGGGAACAGCTGATAGGCCTGGTTGGCGATCAGATCCTGGGCGCCGGGCACGATCGCGTAGGTGAGCTGGCCGAGGTTGCCGAGCGAGGTGGCGATCCGCTTGGGGCGCTTGCGGATCGCTTCGACGATCATGTCCGCCGCCTGGTCGGGCGTGAGCGTCGGGAAGCGGTCGTAGATCTTGGTCGGCGCGATCATCGGGGTGCGGACCAGAGGCATGTACACGGTGGTGATGTGAACTCCGTCGCCGATGACCTCGGGCGCGATCGACTTCGAGAACGCGTCCAGCGCCGCCTTGGAGGCCACATAGGCTGAGAAGCGGGGCGTGTTCACCTGCAGCCCGATGGTGGAGATGTTGACGATGTGGCCAGAGCCCCGTTCCCGCATCACCGGCAGCAGGTTGAGGATCAGCTTGACCGGCGCGAAGTAGTTGAGCTGCATCGTCCGCTGGTAGTCGTGAAAGCGGTCGTAGGCCCGGTCGATCGAGCGCCGAATCGACTTCCCCGCGTTGTTGATCAGGATGTCGACTGCCACGTGCTGCTCGAGTACCTCGCTCGCCAGGCGGTCGATGTCGTCGAGGTTGGTGAGGTCGCCGGGATGAACCGCCGCGCGCCCGCCCTCTGACTCGATCTGGTCCTTGAGCTCGCCCAGCTTGTCCTCCGAGCGGGCGACGAGCAGCGCGATCCCGCCGGCCTTGCCGACCTTGTGCGCGACGGCAGCGCCGATCCCGGACGAGGCGCCGGTGATCAGGACGACCTTGTTGTCGACCGACTCCTCGAGCGAGGGCGCAATCATCCCGCCCCCGAACGGGATCCGTCGGGTGAAGGCCCTCAGCGTTCGGACGCCTTGGCCGGCAATGTCGAGCGGGTTCGGAGGGGCCATGGGCGCACCGTAGCACCGCGCCGAGGGCGGCTGCTAGTCGTTGTCCATCACGCCCTCGATGAAGTCCTCGGGAGGCTTGTATCCGTGCGTCTCGATGTAGTGGATGATCATGTCGGGCGCGGCGTAGCGGGTACCCGAACCACCCTGCACGCGTATCTCCGCGCCTCCCACGATGAACTCCCCGTTTGCCGAGGAGACGCTCATGGGGCGGGGCAGTTCCTGCCCGGCAGTCGGAGGGCAGAGGTTGCAGCGATGCCACCCTCGGGTGCGGTTCATGGCGTGGTCGCGGCAGATCTCGCGCAACCGCTCGATGAACTCGGCCGGCACCGAGCCGGTCTCGTAAGGCTCGGCGCCGTCCAGCCAACCGACCGCGACGAGGTCCGGCTCCGGCTCGTCGCCGTAGGTCAACGTGAAGGGGGCGCCGTCGGCGAGGAAGGTCACGGCATGAGGCTCCGGACAAGGAACGTCACGGGAGGAGGCTCCCGACAAGCAACGTCACGGCACGACGCTCCGGCACGCCGCCCAGTGGCAGACGCCCATGTTCTCCTGTATGAGATCCGAGAGTCGTGTGGGCGAGGTGACCGTGAACGGGTCCCCTTGGATGTTCAGGCCCGTCGGCGGCTCGAGCCAGTAGTTGGGGATCTGCGCACCAGGTCCGAACGACTCGGTTGGGACGGGAGGCTGACCGGTCTCGATCGCGTTGCCCCGGGCGTCGCTGATCGTCTGGCCGTGCTCGCAGTAGAAGCGGACGCACGTGCCTTCGGGGACGGTTGTGGTTGCCGGGTCACCCTCCCGTATACCGCCATGGCCGCTGAACACGGTGTCGCCATTGCCGCTCGCCGCGGCGCCCTCGTTCTGCGCTGCCTCGTCGGCGGCGGCGCGGGCGGCCGCTTGCTCGCCCGTGTCGAGCGCCGCCACGCTGTCGGAGGCTGCCGCGCCATCGCCCAGCACTCGCGTGACCGAGCCGGCGATCTCGGGTGCGTCCGCAGCGTCGAGCGCGTCGCTCTCCGGAACCGCTTGCTGGGCGGCGACGGCGAGGACCGTGAGGTAGTCGCCTAGCGAGGGGCCGCTGCTTGCGTGCTCGGCGGCCTGGGCGTTGGCGAGATCGCTTTGGAGGAACGAGTTGGGCGAGGCGTGTCCGCCCGAGCACCTGACGTATTGGAACAGGGCCGCCGCCTGGCAGAGGTACGCGTTCCGCTGGGCCGCGTCCATCTGGCGCCAGTTGCCGGGCATCGGCGGGAACAGGCCATTCCGGACGTCCTGGTTGAGCGTGAACGCCGTGGCCGGAGATGACGCGAGGCCTGAGCTGCCTGCGGACCAGGCCTGAGGAGAGCCGGCGGCGCCGCCGCCCGAGAGTGCGCAGTGCAGCCCCGGCGGAGTTGGGTCGGGCGGTACCAGTCTCGGCGTTCCGGGGGGAGGGACCGGTTGGGTCGCCCACACGAGCATCGACTCGCCGCCGGTGGGGCAGCGCTGGATCGTCGTCGGGCTGCTCGCTCCGGAGGCTTGTGTGGATTGCGCGGCCTGGCTTGCCGTGGTTCCAGACTGGCCGGCCAGGGTTGCGGACTGGCCGGCCTGGGTCGCCGACTGCGCGGCCTGCGCGTTCTGCCCTCCCGACGCGCCGCCGGGGAGCGGTATCGATGCGGATGCCCCGCTCGAGCGGGCGCCGCCCCCGGCGTTCGGCGAGGCTCCGCACGCGCCCCCGTTGAAGATGCGGCTGACGGTGCAGCCGACGTCGTGAGCCAGTGTGGCGCCGACGCCCGACGCCGACATCACGGCCAGGATCACGGCCACCACGACGGCGACGATCGCCAGGACGCCGGCGTACTCGATGGCATCCTGGCCCTGCTCGGACTTCAGCGATGCCGTCGGGGTGCCGTCGTCCATGCGCATCGAGTTAGTGGCCTGTCCACCGCCAGTTGGCGATCACCTGACCGAGAGCCGCTTGGAGGACGGAGAACCGGCCGGCGGGCGCGGTTCCGCCGATCGCGTACAGCCATCCGTCGTGCAGGACGTTGACCTCCGCGTACACGGCCGGCTGCCCGCGCTCGGACTCGCCGAGGTAGCTCCAGGCCCTGCCCGGTGACCCACCGACGCTGACTGCGCCGATCCGCGAGAAGCCGTGGTTGGTCGGGTTGGAGCCGGCGAGGCTGCTCACGCCGCGGTGCGCGAGCGCGTCGAGGGTGCTGTTCGCCGGCGCGCGGGTGCGCAGGGCGTTCACCGCTATGTACGGGCGTGTCGCGAGGTACAGCACGTTCACGGGGCCACCTCGCTGCGCGCCGATCGTGTCCTGAAACCCGGACGGGATCACGGTCTTGAACGAGCCGTCGGCACTTTGCACGAGAGCTGATGTGCCGCCGACCGTCGTGGCGTTGGCCGATGCGCGCGCTCCGGAGCTACCGGAGGTGTGAGTGGAGGACCCGCCGCAGCCGGCCATCAGCACCACCCCCAGCATCGTGCATGTCGCTCCCAGAAGTCGATCTCTCATGTGAATCCCTACACAGTCGACCTCTAGAAGGAGTACCCCTGATGGTTCTCCCGTAGACGCCAGCGGGCTTCATCCGGGGCGGGGTCCAGCCGGGGCGGGCGGCTCCAGTGGGGAGCGGACGGGCTTCAGCCGGGGCGGGCATCCATCCGGGAGAGATGCGAACATCTGTTCGCTCATGATCGCGTGCGTCCTCTTTCCCCGATTTCAGCTGACGATCGCCGCCGGAGACCGGACGGAGCTACTGCGGACGCCGGTGGCGCTCGCACCCCAGCCAGGTGGCACGCAGGCGATCGGCGAAGTCTCGCTGGCTGCCGAGGCGTTTGGGATCCACCCCGGGATGCGACTAGGTGAGGCGCTGGCTCGATGTCCGCGGTTGACGCTTCTGCCCGCGGATCCCGCCGGCGTAGCCGACTTCTGGGAGCGGCTGCTCGTGCGTCTCGAGTCGATCGGAGCGGCGGTGGAGCCCGAGCGTCCGGGACTCGTGTGCTTCGACGCGCGCGGGCTGCTCCGGCTCCATGGTCCTCGGCTGGCGGGGGAGCGGGAGCGGGTCGAGGGCGTGCTCGAGGCGGCTCGGCGGTCCCTGCGGGTGCCGGCGCGGTTCGGAGTGGCGCCGTCGCGCTTTGCTGCGGTGGCCGCGGCAACGCGGGCGCGGGCGCGCCGGCCGGTGATCGTCGCGGGTGGGCGGGGGGAGGCGAAGGCGTTCCTCGCGGAAATGCCGGTGGCGCTGCTGCGCGCGCGGCCGGCGCTGGCGGATTTGCCCGAAGCGCTCGAACGCCTCGGGATCAGGACGCTCGGTGAGCTCGCCACGACCCCGCCTGCGGCGCTGGCCGACCGGTTCGGGCGGGCGGGGCTGCTGGCCTACGAGCTCGCGAACGGCGGCGATGGCGCACTGCGCCCGCGCCCTGCGAGCGAGTTCCTGCGCGAATCACTCGAGCTGCCGGAAGCAGGCTCCGGTAGCCAGCTCGAGCGGGCGCTCGGCCTGCTGATCGATCGTCTCCTCGCCCGGCGAGAGCGTCGCGGCCGGACCGTGCGTTCGGTGGCCCTGTCGGCACGGCTGGTTGAGGGGGGTGGTACGTGGCGCGAGCAGGTCGTGTTCCGCGAGGCGCTCGCGGATCCGGTTCGGATGCGGCTGGTGCTGGTCCCTCGCCTGGCCGCCATTCCCGCGCCAGCGGAGGAGCTGAGGCTGGCCGTCGAGCAGTTCGGGCCGCCGGCGAGTGACCAGCGAGCGTTCCTCGAAGATCCCGCCGAAGCGCGCACGGCTCGCCTGCGCGAAGCGATCCGGCAGACACGCGCGGCCGCCGGCTCCGACGCCGCCCTGCGCGTGCTCGAGGTCGACCCGGCATCGCGCTTCCCGGAGCGCCGGGCCGTGCTGACGCCGTTCGAGGGATGACCGGGCCCCGACGCCTGGGGACTCCTCGCCGGGTGGCGGTCAGCGCCGGCGACGACGGCACGCCCGTGCTCGTGGACGGCCGGGACGTCGGGGCCGTTCGGGAGTCGTGGCTGCTCGAGGACCGCTGGTGGACCGAGCGGCCGGTGCGCCGGCGCTACTGGGAGATCGTCACAACCTGCGGGCGAGATGAGATCGTGTTCCACGATCTGGAAGGGGGGAGGTGGTGGCGGCAGCGCTGAGCCTAAACTCGTAGCCCGAATGCCCGACCCGCAGAACTCACTCGGCCATCGATCCACGGTCGCCCCGGACGCCACAGACACGGCGGTCGCCGGGGATCGCCACCCCGGTCCCCCGACGGCTCTCGGACCGGTGGCCGTCGGGACGTGGAGTGGCGGTCGCTTCATGCGCTTCGGCGAGCCGTTGGACGACGACCGGCTGGCGGCCTTGATCACCCCCGACGACGCGATCAACACCGTGATCACCGCCGACGTCTACGGGGCTGGGGAGGCGGATCGGATGCTCGGCCGCGCGATCGCCGGTCGCCCGCGGGATGAGATGCGTGTGGTCGGCGCCATCGGCCACGACTTCTACACCGGCGAGCGCGACGGGCCACGCGGCTTTCCGCGCTTCACCGATCCACGCCTGCGGGGGCCGTCGGAGTACGGCGATTACCTGCGGATGGCGACCGAGCGGAGCCTGGAGCGCTGCGGGATCGACAGCTTCGACCTGCTGTTGCTGCACAACCCGGACCGCGTGGGCTACAGCAGCGAAGAGGTCTGGCGTGGCATGGCCGGGCTGCGGGAGGCGGGGCTGACGCGGATGATCGGAGTCGCGCCGGGCCCGGCCAACGGGTTCACGCTCGACGTGATCGACTGCCTCGAGCGCTTCGGGACGCTGATCGATTGGGCGATGATCATCCTCAACCCGCTCGAGCCATGGCCGGGAGAGCTTTGTCTCGCCACCGCTGCGGCGGCGCAGGTGAACGTCATCACCCGCGTGGTCGACTATGGCGGGCTGTTCTTCGACGACGTGCTCCCGGGTCAGGAGCTGCTCCCTCAAGACCATCGCGGGTTTCGCCCGGCCGGGTGGATCGAGGCGGGTCGCGAGCGGATGGACGCGATGCGGCCGATCGCCGTGCGCGCCGATCTGACCATGATCCAGCTCGCCTGTCAGTGGAATCTGGCCCACCAAGCGGTCAGCTGCGTCGTACCGACCCTGATTCAGGAAGCAGGGCCCGACGCCCGTGCGGCCGAGGACAAGCGCGCGGAGCTCGCGGCACTCCCGCCGGAGATGCGACTTTCCCCGGAGGACGTCGCCGCGATTCGCGCCGTCGGGGACAACACCGGATGCATGGCGCTCAAGGGCGCGAGCCCGCAGCACGAAGGCGAGGCTCGTCCGGACCGGTGGCCGCTCGACACCCACCTGACCCATGTGGCTCGGCGCTGGGGGATCGAGCCCGAGCGCGACCTCGCGCAGGTGGCTGCGTGAGCGCCGACTCGAGGTCCGCATGAGCGCCGGAGGCGGCTGCGTCATCGCACACTCGAGGCCCGTGTGAGCGCGGCCGAGACAGCCGGCGACCCGGGCCCTGCGCTCACCGGCGGTTGCGGGTGTGGCGCCGTTCGCTTCGAGATCACCGCGCCGTTACTCGCCGCGAGCTACTGCCACTGCACGCGCTGTCAGCGTCGCACGGGCACAGCGGCTTCCGCCAACGGGAAGCTCGAGCCCGGTTCGGTGCGGATCGTGCAGGGCGAGGACCGCCTTCGCTCTTGGCTGCCCGATGGCGGCGCCGAAAAGGTCTTCTGCGGTGACTGCGGCTCGGCACTGTTCTCGCGCGATCCCGGCGCCGGCGAGATGCGGGGCGTCCGTCTGGGCACGCTCGACGCGGATCCCGGCGTGCGCCCCGGCTGGCATCAGTTTGTGAACTACGCGGTGTCGTGGGAATCGATCCCCGACGATGGTCTGCCGCGATATCCCGAGGCGCGGGTCGCGGACTAGTGCGCCGGCCGCAACGTTAGGTCGCTATATGGAGTCCCGCCCTCCCTCGCGGCTACCCGTTCAACGCGGCGAGCGCCATATCCTGGCGATCGCCGTGCTTGGAACGCTGCTGAGCGCGCTGGCGGTGTCCTCCGACTTCGTGATCGGGTCGTTCTGGTCCAAGCACGCGATGCTGACCTCCCTGCTGGCCAGCCTGCTCGTGGTGGTGATCTCGGTGGCGATCGTCAACGAGCTGCTCGAAGCGCGTAACCGCCGGCGGTGGAACCTGCTCGCGCAGAGCGTCCTGTTCGCGCTCGTGCAGAGCGCAAGGTGGACGTGGACCACGATGCTGGAGGTCCTGGAACTGGCCGAGGTTCGGAGTGGCGCGATGACGGCGATCCTCGAAGGGGCCCGCGTCGCGCTCGACGCGGGCCGTGTGTCGGGCGCTGCCACCGAGCTGCTGGCGGACGCGGAGCGACGCCAGCGGCTTCAACGCACGATGGAGCGCCTCAGCCAGCACGCCAGCGAGGTGATCGCCGCGCGGGCCAGCGTCATGGTCGGCGCGGCGCCGTACGCCAACCTGCTCGCTCGACACGTGGAGCTCCAAGGCCGGCTGGAATGGGTGAGCTCGGTGCTGGCCCATCGCGAGCCGATGCCCGACCGCAGCTGGAGCACGCAGCAGCTGACCATGAGCAGCGTCGCCACCGAGGAGGCCGACAGCGTCGATGACAGCTGGCTGCACGACATGATCGTCGCCACCACCGTCCTGGCCGCGCGGCTCGACTACGAATCTCGTGAGCTCGCACTGTCGCTCGCCTCGAACGACTGGTGGAACGAGCGGACCCGCGAGATCATGGCGAGCGCCGGGCCGCCGCGCACCCCGGCGCCTCCGCCGGTCGCCCCGCGGCAATAGCAGCCGCGGGGCGCTTGAGTCACGCACGCCTAGGCGCGCGCGCCACCCGTCACCGACGTCTGCCGCTGAGCCGCCTCGCGGCTGGCGGGCCAGCTCCGTCCGTGGGTCCAGTAGACGTCGATCTCCTCGAGCGAGCGTCCCTTCGTCTCAGGTATGAAGACGCGCACGAAGATGATGCCCACCACGGCGAACCCCGCGTAGATCCAGAACACGACGTCCTTGCCGAGCGAGTCGACCGCGGTCAGGAACGTCACCGTGATCAGCAGGTTGGCCGACCAGTTGGCCACGGTGGCGGCGCTCGCGCCGGTTGCCCGCACCCGGTTGGGGAAGAGCTCGGCCGTCATCAGCCAGAACAGCGGCGAGATGCTGAGCGAGTAGCAGCCGATGTACACGAGCAGGATGATCAGCACGCCGACGCCCCAGCTCGCGGCGCCGAAGTGGAACGCCAGCCCGAGCAGCACGAGCATGCTGCCCATACCAGTCAGCCCGAAGTAGAACAGCGCCTTGCGGCCTACTGCGTCGACGAGTGCGATCGTCGGCAGCACGAACACGAAGAGCACCGCCCCGACGCAGATCTCGGCGAGCAGCCCGCCCGAGCCGGCCGAGATGCCGGCGTAGCCGAAGATCGTGGGGCCATAGAACAGCACCGTATTGGGCCCGACGAACTGCTGGAGGATGGCCAGCCCGAGACCGGCGATGAGCGCGCCGCGGATCCCGGGGCGGAGCAAGTCGCGCAGCGAGCCGCGCTCGCCCTCCTCGAGGTCATCGCGCACGCGTTGGAGCTCCTCGTCCTTGCAGTTCGGGTTGACGCGACCCATGACCTCCTCGGCCTCATCCCAGCGACCTTGCATCCCAAGCCAGCGCGGAGTGTGCGACATGTAGAACATGCCGATGCCCAGCGCGAGGCCTGGCACCGCGGCCGCAGCGAACATCGGCCGCCAGCCCCAGCCGGCTTGGGTTGAGATGTAGTCCCAGATGTAGGAGAGGAAGATCCCCAGCGAGATCGCGAGCTGCTGGAGGATCACCAGGCCGCCGCGGATCTCGCGCGGCGAGAGCTCGGCGATGTAGGTCGGAACGACCATCGAGGACGCACCGACCGCGATCCCGACGACGATCCGGAACACGATGAACAACGCCACGCCCGGCGCGAGCGCCGTGGCCACCGCGCCGACCGTGTAGATCACCGCCATCACCATCAGCGCGTAACGGCGGCTGATGCGGTCGGCCAGCCGGCCGCCGAACAGGCCGCCGATGATTGACCCGATCAGCACGGCGGCGACGGCGAACTCCTCGATCCCGGCGCTGAGCTTCCACGCCGCGGTGATCGGCTTCTCGGCGCCCGAGATCACGCCGATGTCGTAGCCGAACAGCATGCCGCCGAGCGCGGCGACGGCGGCGACGAGATATGCGTAGCGGGGGGTCGAGCGGATCACGTCCCAGCGGAACGAATCTCGGAAGCCTCCCTCAGACTGCTGGTCCACTGCCTGGCTCTCGCTCATCCTGCTCCTCCTCCCTAGGGATAACCGCAGCCCCGGTCACTGCCCGTATACGTTCTGATACCGGTCGTGGAGGGCGTCGATGTCCTTCTGGTCGAGACGCTCCAAGTCGCCGAGCTGGCGCGCGAGATGCACGGCGCGCGCGGCGTCCTCGCACAGGACTGCGGCCTTGACCGCCTCGCGTGCGTCGGCGCCGATCGTGAACACCCCGTGGCTGCGCATCAGCACAGCACGCGAGCGGCTGCCGCTCAGCGTCTCGACGATCCCCCTGCCGATCTCCTCGCCGCCGATGCGGGCAAACGGGCCGAGCGGAACGTCGCCGCCGAACTCATCGGCGATTGCGGTGAGCACGCACGGGATCGGCTCGCACCTGGCCGCCCATGCCGTGGCGTACGCGCTGTGCGTGTGCACGACGCCCCCGACCCAGTCGAGCTCACGGTATACGTAGGCGTGCGTCTCGGTGTCGCTGGACGGCGAGAGATCCCCCTCCACGACGTTGCCCTCCAGATCGACGACGACCATCGACTCCGGGGTCAGATCGCCATACGAGACGCCGCTCGGCTTGATCACGAACAGCTCGCGATCCGGTATCCGCTCGGAGATGTTTCCCTGCGTCCACACCACCAGCCCGTTGCGGGTCAGCTCGCCGTGGAGCTCGGCGACATTACGGCGCACGGCGTCGAATTCAGTGCTCAACGCGCTCCCGCTTTCGTGCATCGGCGGCGATGCTCTGGAGCTCGCGCATCAGCGCGCGGTTTTCCCGCCCGAACCAGTCGTGCAGCTTCACGTAGACGCCGTACAGTCGGTCATAGGACTCGGCGCGGTCGGAATCGGGCGAGTACACATTCGGGCGCACCTTGCCCATGCAGGCAGCGGCCGTCTCAACGTCCTCGTGAATGCCGGCGGCCACCGCAGCGTGGATGGCCGAGCCCAGCGCCGGACCCTGGTCCGAGTCGAGCACGCTGATCGGGCGGTTGACCACGTCGCTGTAGATCTGCATGAGCACCGGGTTGTCGAGCAGGCCGCCGGTTGCCAGGACCTCGTGGACGGGCACGCCCGCCTCATCGAAGGCGTCGACGATCTTGCGCGTGCCGAACGCCGTCGCCTCGATCAGCGCGCGGTAGATGCTCTCGGCTCGCGTGGCCAGCGACATTCCCACGAGCACGCCGCGCAGGTCGTGGTCGACGAGGATCGAGCGGTTCCCGTTCCACCAGTCGAGCGCGACGAGTCCGTGCTCGCCCACCTGCTGCTCGGCGGCCAGCTCGGTCAGGTACTCGTGGATGCCGAGCTCGCGCCGGCGCGCCTCCTCACGGTAGCTTGGCGGAACCGCGTGGTCGACGAACCAGGCGAAGATGTCGCCGACGCCGGACTGGCCGGCTTCGTAGCCCCAGCGTCCGGCCACGATCCCGCCCTTGACGACGCCACACATCCCCGGCACCTCGGCAAGCTCATCTCCGACCATCACGTGACACGTAGAGGTGCCCATCACTGCCACCAACCGCCCCGGCTCTGCGGCTTGGGCAGCCGGCGCCGTGACGTGCGCGTCGACGTTGCCGACCGCCACGGCGATGCCTTCACGCAGTCCGGTCCACTCGGCCGCCTCGCGCGTCAGCGAGCCGGCCCGCGCGCCGAGGTCGCAGAGCGTCGAGCCGAGCTTCTGCTCGGCGAAGTCGCGGAAGCGCGGGTTCAGCGCCTCGAAGTAGTCCTTCGATGGGTAGTGCCCATCCTGGTACGCCGCCTTGTAGCCCGCCGGGCACACGCTGCGCACTTCCTCGGCGCACAACTGCCAGACGATCCAGTCCGCCGCCTCGATCCAGCGCTCCATACGCTCGTAGATCTCCTCGTCCTCCTCGAGCACCTGGAGACCCTTGGCCAGCGCCCACTCGGAGGAGATCTTCCCCCCGTAGCGGCTGAGCCACGGCTCGCCGCGCTCCTCGGCGACCTCCGTCACCCGGTCGGCCTGCGGCTGGGCGGCGTGATGCTTCCAAAGTTTGGCGTAGGCGTGGGGACGCCCTCTGAACTCTTCGAGATGGCAGAGCGGCGTGCCGTCCCGAAGCGTGGGGAGGATCGTGCACGAGGTGAAGTCGGTGCCGATCCCTTCGATGCTTTCCGGATCGATGCCCGCGGCCTTCACGGCATCCGGGACCGCGTGGCGGAGGACGTCGATGTAGTCCTGCGGGTCCTGGAGCGCCCAATCGGGCTGGAGCCGCTCACCCGTCTCGGCCAGCTCACGGTCCATCACGCCGTGCGGGTACTCGAAATCGGCGCTTCCCAGCTCCTCGCCATCGCTTGCGCGCACCACGACGGCGCGACCGGACAGGGTTCCGAAGTCGATGCCGATTACATGCTGCTGGCCGGCCATGCTGTGCTCAAGGTGCCTTCGGCGCGCTACGTCGCGCTACGTGTGACCGCTAACAATTAGGGTTTCGGCTACCCGCGGGCCGCCGAACCAAACGGCTACGGAGCAACCGCGAACTGATAGATCGTGGTCGAGGTGAACGTCCGGCCCGGGTTGAGGACCACGGACGGCCAGCCGGCCTGCCCGATGTGGTGCGGTGAATCGGGAAAGTGCTGGGTCTCCAGCGTGAACGCAGCGGTCTGGCGATAGATGTGACCGCTCGTGCCGACCAGGTCTCCAACCAGGAAGTTCCCGGTGTAGACCTGGATGCCCGGCTCGGTGGTGTAGGTGATGACCTCGCGGCCACTCGCCGGATCGATGGCCACCGCGGCCAGCTTCATCTTGCCCGGCGCCCCGCCCAGAACCCAGTTGTGGTCGTAGCCGTGCGCCGTGGTCAACTGGCTCCCCCATGGCATGCGCTCGCGCAGGAGGTACTTGCCGATCGGGTGTAGGCGGCGGAAGTCGAACGGGGTGCCCGCGACCGGCACGAACTGGCCGGTCGGGATGAGATTGGCGTCGGTCGGCGTGAACCGCCCGGCGTTGAGCCTCAGCAACTGGCCGTCGATCGGGCCCGAGGCCTCGCCGGCCAGGTTGAAGTACGTGTGCTGGGTCACGTTGATCACCGTCGGCTTGGTCGTCGTCGCGCTCCAGTGCACACGCAGCGCGTTGTCCGATGTGACCGTGTAGGTCACCGTCACCGTAACCTGACCTGGGAAGCCGTTGTAGCCGTCGGGGTCGACGTAGCGCAGGATCAGCGAAACGCTCTTCGCGCTGGCCGCGCTGCGCGCCGACCAAACCTTTGTGTTCCAGGCGTCTGGGCCGCCGTGCAGCGTATTGATGTTGTTTGGGCCGTTGTTACCGACCAGGTTGTAGGTGTGACCGTTCAGGCTGAACGAGTGGTTGGCAATCCGATTCGCGTAGCGTCCGATGGCACCGCCGAAGTAAGTGTCACCAGATCCGCCCGCTGCGGGCCAGGGCTGGTTCTGGAAGTCGTTGACATAGTCGCTGAGCCGCGGGAACCCAAGGGCCACGTCGGCCAGCCGGCCGCCGCGGCCGGGCACCGAGATCGACTGCACGACCGCCCCGTAATTGGTGATGTGCACGGTCATGCCATGGCCGCTGCCAAGCGTCCACAGCCGCACCGGTTGACCGTTCGCCGAGCCCAAGGCTCGGCTCGTGATCGTCGGTCGTGCGCGAGCGTGTGGTCTGGCCGTGGTGGCCGTCGCACCCGTCGCACCCGTCGCACCCGTCGCGAATCCAAGCCAGACCATCGCCACAAGAGCCCCGGCGAAAGCCGCGGGCAGCAGGCGTCGCCCGTCGCGAAATGCGGTTTGCATGTCTCCCTCCCTCTCCGCTGTGGCGCTGGCCCGGTCGCCCGCGCACCGGTGCGCCAGAGTGCGGATGGTCCGTATCGCGGGCGGCGCTTCTTCAGGCGTCGAGCCCGCGCAGCGCCGGATACAGCGCTCTGAACTTCTCGCGCCGCTCCCGATAGACCTCCACCCATTCCGGCACCGGCTCGATCCGCTCGCGTGGCGCGATCGTCGCAGCTACAGCCTCGTGGACGTCAGCCCACTCTCCGGCCGCCGCTCCGCCCAGAATGGCGGCGCCGTAGGCCGCGCCTTCATCGACCGCCACCCGCTCCAGCGGCAACTCGAGGGCCGACGCGACGATTCGCAGCCATAGGTCGCTCCGCGCGCCGCCGCCCGAGACCCGCGCCCGCTCGATTGAGCCACCACCCAGCTCCGCTATCAAGTCGAGCGAATCGCGTAAACCGAAGGCGACTCCTTCGAGGACGGCCCGAACCAGGGCGCCCCGATCGTGGCGCAGGCCGAGCCCCGTGAACGCGCCGCGCGCGTCGGGATCGGCGTGCGGCGTGCGCTCACCCGCCAGATACGGGAGGAACAGGAGACCCTCGGTCCCCGCGGGCCAGTCCTCCGCCTCCAGCATGAGCTGGTCATAGCCGGGCGTGCCGCCGAGCGCTGATCGCAGCCACCCCAGTGAGCCGGCCGCCGAAAGCATCACGCCCATCGCATGCCAGGCGCCGGGCACCGCATGGCAGAAGGCGTGGACCCGGCCCTCCTCGTCGGCCGCGAAGCCCTCGAGCGCCGAGAACACGACGCCAGAGGTTCCGAGCACCACCGAAAGCGGACCGGGTCGATCGACCCCCACGCCCAGCGCTCCCGCCGCCTGGTCGCCGCCGCCCGCGGCCACCGGCACGCAGTCCTGCGTCTCCCCGGAGATCGAAGGACCCTCGAGCGCGCGCGGCAGCCACGCCGGGTCGATCTCGAGGGCTTCGAGCACCTCCTCGCTCCACCTCCGCTCCGCCACGTGGAACAGGAGCGTCCCCGACGCGTCGGCGACGTCGGTGGCGTGCTCGCCGCACAGCCGCAGGCGGACGTAATCCTTGGGCAGCACGATCCGCGCAATGCGCCCGTATACGTCGGGCTCGTGGCGGCGCAGCCACAGGAGCTTGGGCGCGGTGAATCCCGGAAGCGCGCGGTTACCGGTCAGCGCGATCAGCCGCTCGAGGCCGATCTCCCGCTCGATCTCGGCGCACTCGGCTTCGGTGCGCTGGTCGTTCCACAGGATCGCGGGGCGCAGCGGCTGGCCGTCAGTGCCCAGGGCCACGAGGCCGTGCATCTGCCCGGAAAGGCCGATGCCCACCGGGTCGCCACACTCCGAGCGCAGCCGCGCCAGCACCGCCTCGGTCGCCTCCCACCAATCCTCGGGATCCTGCTCGGCCCAGCCGGGACGCGGCGTCGACAGCGGGTACTCGTGCTCGGCTCGCGCGTGTACCGCGCCGTCGGTGTCGATCGCCAGCCCCTTGACGCCGGAGGTTCCGACGTCGATGCCGAACAGGGTCACGCGCCGAGCGCGGCGTACACGATCTCGTAGGCCCTGACGGCGTCCTTGCTCTGCTGCGCCTCGCGCAGTGCCGGCTCGTCGATCCGCGCCGCCACCGAATCGAGGAACCGCCACTGGAGCACCGATCGCCTCACCGCGCCAACCTGATCCTCGGTGTAGGGATACAGGTCGAAGCCCAGCCGCTCGCCCCCCGAGCCATAGCCGCAGCGGCGCAGCTCGAGCGCCAGCTCTACGGTCTCCATGAACGCGGTCGCGCCCACCATGTTGTCGTCGTCGAACGTTCCCCAGCCGGAGTTGGCGTGCAGGTGACCGAGTAGGCCCTCGGAGGCAAGCAGTGCGGCGTACTCGGGCAAGTGCTCGCCGTTCATGATCAGGTGCTGCCAGTCCATGTTGATCTGCACGTTGTCGATTCCGTCGTCGCGAAGCTTGTGGACGACGAACAGGCACATGCCGATGTTGCGCATCAGGATCTTCATCGCCGGCTCGGAGTTCTTGTGCTCGAGAAACAGCCGCACCCCGTGGCGCGCGCAGGCCTCGGCAGCCTCGCCAAGCCCTTCGATCAGCCAGCCCCAGGACGCCACATAGGGGGTCTGGAACGGGTAGTTGTAGCCCTCGCCTCCGGGCCACACGATGAGGTGCGCGCCGAGCGAGCCGGCGAAGTCCGCGGCCTCGTTCACGATGCGGCGCGCCTCGCGGCGTATGGCGGGATCCGGATTGACCAGGCCGCCACGTCCGAAACGCGGGTCCAGGTGCAGGCCGCCGGCGATGCAATAGATGTCGTGATCGGAACCGAGCGCGCCGCGGACATCATCCAGGTTCGAAGGCGAGAGCTCCTGCGGGTAATGGAACTCGTACCCGTCGATCAAGTCCCCGAGGCCCTCCACCGCGCGGTGCACCTTCTCCGCCACGGGCTCGGGCTCGTAGCTGTGCTCAGGCTGATAGCCGTCCGGAACGAAGCGCGTGATCATCGGCCCGAACGCCCAAATTCCGAGGCTCGTCTTCATCCGCTCCTCCTCTCGCTTACGGCGCTACATTACTCACGCGCCGGCCGACACTGGAGATCCGCAAATGGATGGGACCGAAGAGACAATGGGCGCGCGTCGGCTGCGCCCCCCGGTCATGTCGGATGTCGCACGGCTCGCCGGCGTCTCACATCAGACCGTCTCGCGCGTGCTCAACGGCAGCCCCCACGTGCGGGCGGAGACGCGCCAGCGGGTTCAGGAAGCCATGCGCGAGCTCGACTACCGTCCGAACCGGCTGGCTCGAGCGTTGGTGACCGGGCGGTCGAACACGCTGGGCGTCGTCAGCTTCGACACGACGCTGTACGGCCCGGCGTCGACCCTGCTCGGAATCGAGCGCGCGGCCCACGAAGCGGGTTACTTCACGATCATCGCCAGCCTCAAGGCGCTGAACCGCTCCTCGGTTCCGGACGCGGTCGAGCGGCTGCGCCTGCACGGCGTCGACGGGATCCTGGTGATCACCCCCCAAGAGGAGTCAGCCGAGGCCGCGCTGCACGCTCCGGCGGGCGACATCCCGCTGGTCGCGGTCGAGGCGGGACCGGCGAGCGGGGTGCCGGTGGTCGCGATCGACCAGGCCGCGGGTGCAGCCGCCGCCACCCGCCACCTGCTGGAGCTGGGCCACGAGACCGTCTGGCACATCGCCGGGCCGCTGACCTGGTTCGAGGCCCAGCAGCGGATCGACGGCTGGCGCAGCGAGCTCGAGCGCGCCGGGGCACCCGTGCCGGAGCCGCTGCTGGGGGATTGGAGCGCCCGGGCCGGCTATGAGCTGGGCGGCCGGCTCAGCCGGGATCGGTCCGTGACCGCCATCTTCGCCGCGAACGACCAGATGGCGCTCGGCGTGCTGCGGGCGATGCACGAGCGCGGCCGGAGCGTTCCCGCCCAAGTCAGCCTGGTGGGCTTCGACGACATTCCGGAGGCGCTGTACTTCAGCCCACCCCTGACCACGGTTCGCCAGGACTTCGACGAGATGGGGAGCCGCAGCGTGCGGCTGCTGTTGCGGATGATGGCGGGCAGGCGCGCGCGGTCGGGCACCACGGTCGAGCCCGAGTTACTGGTACGTGCGAGCACGGCGCCGCCCCGGCGTTGACACCGCTCTGATGTGAGCGCTAACATCCCCCCGCCGCGTCGAGACCTGGGACACCCGGAGAGAGAGGAGACGGGAGTGTCGGCAGAAGATTTCATGGGCGACGCCGTCGAACGCCTCGAGTGGGACGAGCGCAAAGAGGACGAGAACCCGTTGAAGCGCTGGAGGCAGATGACCCGGCGCACGGCCCTGACCGGCGGCGCGGCGGGGATCGCGGCGATGATCCTCGAGGCGTGCGGCAGCAAGAGCAGCACCACAAGCAGCCAGGCCGCCTCGAGCAGCGGCGCCTCGGGCATCTTCGGCGCCAGCGGGTCGTACAAGTTCACGCTGGTCAACCACGTGACCACCAACCCGTTCTTCTCGCCCACGCAGACCGGCGCGTCCGACGCGTGCAAGCTGCTTGGTTGCTCGTACCAGTGGACCGGCTCGCAGTCCAGCAACGTCTCCGAGATGGTGAACGCGTTCAACAGCGCGGTCACCGCCGGAGTCGACGGAATCGGGATCTCGCTCGTCGACCAGACCGCGTTCAACTCGCCGGTAGAGAAGGCGATAAGCGCCGGGATCCCGGTCATCGCCTACAACGCCGACGTCCCGTCCAACGCGCGACTGGCCTACATCGGCCAGGACCTCTTCCTCTCCGGCCAGGAGCTGGGCACGCACATTGCGCAGCTCGTGCCGTCAGGCGACGTGGCGCTGTTCATCGCCACGCCCGGATCGCTCAACATCCAGCCGCGGATCAACGGCGCGCTGCAGACTCTGAAGGCCTATCCGGCGATCAAGACCCATGTGGTGGCCACAGGGGCGGCGGTGGCGACGGAGCTCACGAACATCAAGGCGTACGCGCAGGGCCATCCGAACACCAAGGGCATGTTCGCCGTGGATGCGGGCAGCACCGAGGGTGTGGCGCAGGCGATCCAGAGCCTCGGGCTGAAGGGCAAGGTCAAGGGTGGCGGGTATGACCTGCTTGGTAACACGGTGCAGTTGCTCAACGCCGGCTACATCCAGGTCACGATCGACCAGCAGCCCTACCTGCAGGGGCTCTTTCCGATCCTCGAGATGTACCTGTACAAGGCGTCGAAGGGCCTGAGCGGCATCGCAGATGTCAACACCGGTTTGAAGTTCGTAACCTCCGCCAACATCGGCCAGTACGTCGCGGGCGCGAGCGGCATCTTCGAGCATTGACGGCGAGGGAGATCGGAAAGTCTCCCGCCGGGTCGCTGAACGCGTATTAGGATCGCGCTCGATGACCCTGTGGAGGCACCGCTAGCGATGGCGGTAACGCCTGCTCCGGCCGGCACCGCGCGACGAGCTTCGGCGGCGCGCTGGCAAGGCTTGGCGGGGATCGGCAAGCAGTTCCTGACGCTACGCGAGGGCAGCATCGTCGTGATCACGATCGCGACGTTCATCTTCTTCGCGGCGTCCACCGGCCCGTTCCTGACCGGGAGCAACTTCAAAGCGCTGCTGCCGTACTTCGCTCCGTACGCGATCATGGCGGCCGGACAGGTGTTCGTGATGATCAACGGCGAGATCGACCTGTCGATCGGCGCCGCCTACCTGTTCATCCCGTTCTGGTTCCATCAGCTCCACCACTGGGGGCTGCCGATCATCCCGGCGCTCATCCTCGCGCTCCTCACCGCCGGAGTAGTTGGCGCGATCAACGGCGTCTTCGTCGCGATCGTGGGGATCTCCTCGTTCGTGGCGACGCTCGGCATGCTGTTCGTGCTCGACGGAATCACGCTCGTCATGTCGCACGCCACGCCGGTGAGCATTCCGGCTACCTCAGCAACCCGCGTGACGACTTTCGCGCAGATCTTCGGCGGCGGCACCTATTCGGAGCTCATTTGGGCACTCGTAGCCGCGGGTGTACTGCAGCTCATGCTCTCGTTCACGCGCTGGGGGATCTACACGGTGTCGGTCGGTGGCAACCGGCTGGGCTCGGCCGAGGCGGGGATCAGCATCCCACTTGTGATGATCCGCAACTTCGTGATGTGCGCAATGCTGGCCGGATTCGTCGGAGTCCTCGAGGCCGTCCGGACGACGACGGCGACGCCCGACCCGTCGGCGTCAAACGACATCCTGTTCCAGGCGATCTCGGCCGCGGTGATCGGCGGGACCCTGCTCCGCGGCGGCTCGGGCACTGTCATCGGGGCTCTGATCGGGGCGCTCTTCCTCGGCATCTTGCACGACGGGCTGATCCTCAAGGGTGTCAACGCCGACTACGTCGATTTGTACCTGGGCCTGGCGATCCTGATCGCGATGACCGCGAATAGGTTCGTCATCCGCGTCCGGACGGGAGCGGGCCATGGCTGAGCAGGCCTTCGCGGGTCAGACGATCGTTCCGCCGACCTCGGCAGACGACGACGTGCTTCGGGTCGAGCACGTCGCCAAGAGCTTCGGTCCGGTGACCGCGCTGCGCGACATCAACCTGCACCTGCGCAAGGGCGAGGTGCTCGGACTGCTCGGCGACAACGGGTCGGGGAAATCGACGCTGGTGAAGATCATTTGCGGCTTCCACAAGCCGGACCGCGGGACCATGTGGCTCAAGGGGGAGCCGTATGTGCCCCGGAGCGTCGACGACGCACGCGCGCATGGGATCGACACGGTCTTTCAGGACCTGGCGCTCGTCGACGAGCTGTCGGTCTATCAGAACCTGTTCCTGCGCCGCGAGCGTGTCCTCAAGCCGCTGCCGTTCGTGAACAACGTGTACATGCGACGCGAGGCGCGCAAGGCCCTCGACCAGATCGGGATCAACATCCCAAGGCTCAAGGTCCCCGTCGCCCGCCTCTCGGGGGGGCAGCGCCAGGCGATCGCGGTCGCCCGCACGGTGTACGGCGAGGCCGACATCCTGCTGCTCGACGAGCCGCTGGCGGCGATGGGAGCCAAGGAGGGCAGCCAGATCCTCGAGCTGATCGACCGCCTCAGGGCGGAAGGCAACGTCTCGATCATCGTAATCCTCCACAACTTCATCCAGGTCCTGGCCACGTGTGATCGCGTCAATCTGATCCAGGACGGGGTAATCGGGTTGGACAAGCTCACGTCCGAGACCTCGGTTGAGGAGTTGAGCGAGATCGTTGTCGAGCAGTACCGGCGGGCGCGTCAGGCGGCGATGGAGGCGGACGCCGCGGGCGAAGCTGCTCCATGACCGCAAACGAACCAGGGAGGGCAGCATGACGGCGCGACCTCACATCGGATTGCTCGGGATCATGCAGGAGCTCTACGACGACATGATCCCGGGCATCACCGAGCATCAGGCGCGCTACGCCGCCTCCGTCGCCGAGCGTGTCCAATCCGTCGCCGATGTCACGTTCCCGCGTCCGGCCCGCAACCGCGACGACGTGGAGTCGATCACGCGCGAGCTGCTCGCCGGCGGCGTCGACGGGATCGCGATCGTGATGCTGACCTACGCGCCGGCCATGCGAACAGTCCGTGCGTTGCTCGAGGCGCCAGTGCCCCTGCTGCTGGCGAACATCCAGCCCGAGCGGGCGATCACGCCCGAGTGGGACATGGCCGAGCTCACCTACAACCAGGGCATCCACGGTGCCCAGGACCAGGCCAACGCGCTGGTGCGCACCGGTGTGCCGTTCTCGGTGATCACCGGAGACTGGCGCTCGGATGGGTTCGTGAGGGCTTTCGAGGACTGGGCGCGCGCCGCGCAGACCGTCAGCGCGCTCAAGCGCACGCGGATCGCGCTGCTCGGCTACCCCATGAACGGGATGGGAGACATCCTGTACGACCCACCGGCGCTGCTGCGCCGACTCGGGCCGACGATCGTCAGCGAGGACCTGGGCAGGCTCGTCGCTCGGATCGACGCGGGGCACGGCGACGCCGTGGACGCGCTCATGGAGCAGCATCGGGAACGCTTCGAGGTGGCGCAGGAGCTCACGCGCGAGCGTCACGAGTACGCCGCGCGGATCGAGCTGGCACTGCGCGCGATGCTCGAGGAGCACGAGTATGCGGCTTTCTCGTTCCACTTCGACTCGCTCGGCGGCGACGGTCGCTTCCGCCAGCTGCCGCTGCTTGCGGCGTCGGATCTCATGGCCGACGGCTACGGGTACTCAGCCGAGGGCGACACCAATACCGCGGCGCTGATGTGCGCCGCGCAGACGATGATCGGCGACGCGCACTTCAGCGAGATGTACGCGATGGACTGGGAGCTGGATTCGGTGCTGATCAGCCACATGGGCGAGGGAAATTGGAGAATCGCGCGGCGGGATCGTGCAGTCCGCCTGATCGACCGCGAGCTGGGCATTGGACGCCTCGACAACCCGCCGACGCCCGTCTTCTCGGCCGAGCCAGGCCCGGCTACGGTGGCGGCGCTCGTTCCGCTCGAGGGCGAGATCTACCGCCTCGTCGTCAGTCGCGGCGAAGTGCTCGACACGCCCGAGCTGCCGCATGTCGAGATGCACTACTTCCACTTCCGGCCCGAGCGGGGCATGGAGACGTTCATGACCAAATGGCTGTCACTCGGGGCGCCGCACCACTTCGTGCTCAACCTCGGTGAGCACGTCCCCCGGTGGCGCCGGTTCGCGGAGCTGCTCGACATCTCCTGCGAGGAGATCTGACGCGGACCGCGGTCGTCCTCGCGGGCGACGCGATACACGAGCTGGCCGGAGCGGTGAGCGGCACCGTCCTGGTCGTCGCCGACCGGAGCACGTTCGCGGCGGCCGGGGAGCGGGTGGTGGCCGCGCTCGGGGGCGCGAGCCAGTTCGTGTTTCCCGTGCGGAGCGGCCTGAGGGCGGGCATGGATGAGGTGAACGCCGTTCGCGAGCAGGCCGCCGGCAGCACCGAGCTGGTCGCGGTGGGGTCGGGCGTCATCACCGACATCGTCCGCTACGCCGCTCACCTCGAGGACCGGGACTTCATCAGCGTGCCAACCGCCGCGTCGATGGACGGCTACGCGTCGGGAGTCGCGGCCCTCCAGCTCGAAGGCGTGAAGGTGACCTTCCCGGCGCGCGCGCCTCGGGCGATCTTCGCCGATCCGTCGATTGTGGCCGGCGCACCGGCCGAGCTCACGCGCGCGGGGCTGGGCGACCTCTTGGCTAAGGCGACCGCGACGGTGGACTGGCTGGCGTCGCACCTGCTGTACGGCGAGGACTATTCCGAGGAGATCGTCGGGCGCGTTCTCGTCCCGGTGATGCGAGTGGCGGCGGACGTGGAAGCGGTGCTGCGTGGAGGCCGCGAGGACGTTTGCGAGCTCCTTCGCGGGCTGATCGAGTCCGGGATCGCGATGGCGATGGCCGGCAGCTCGCGCCCGGCCAGTGGCTGCGAGCACCATGCCTCCCACCTGTGGGACCTGCTGGCGGCGGCCGGCCGCCGGCCGCACGCCCCCCATGGGCTCCAGGCCGGGTACGCCTCGCGCTTTGCCATGCGCCTACAGCGCTTCGCGTTCGCCGGTGGGATCGAGCTCCCGCGCCGACCCGTCCCACCCGCGGATCCGCTCGGGCCCGCGGCGCGGGAGTGGTTGGGTGACCCGGGCGCGGAGATCACCGCTGCGGTCGAGGAGAAGCAGCGTTTCGCGGCTGCGATCCCGGACAGCTGGCCCGCCACGGCGGAACGATGGTCCGCGGTCAGGGCGCGAATCGCACCGGCGATCGAGCGCTTTGCGTTGGTCGAGCGGGCCCTGGAGCAAGCCGGCATTCCGGGCAGTCCGGGATTCCTCGACCTGGACAGCCGAACGCTCGAGGCCACCTTCCGGCATGCGACGCGGCTGCGCGCTCGCTACACCACGATCGACTTCCTGGAGGGCCAAGGCGTGCTCGACAGGGCGCTCGGCACGGTCTTCAAGCAGCTCGACGGCCACAACCGAGGCTGAGCTCGCTTCATCGAGCGAGAGCTGGCGCCATCATCCTTCCGCGACCGCCGGGAGCACCAATGCCGAGGAGTGCTCAGGACCGTAGAGGATCTCCAAGTCCACGGCTCGTTGTGTCCCTGCGTTCAGTGGGTCCTCCCCGGTGCCGGGATTTCGCACATAACGAGGATGGGCGCCCGAGGAAACCTGCAGGCGGATCCGATGCCCGGCCGCGAATCGGTGCGCGATCGGCCACAGGTCGAACTGCACCCGCCAGACGCCATTCTCCTCGTCGTGCTCGAAGCGGCCCGGGGCGACGCTGGCCAGCGCATCGCACACGTTCCACGAGCGGCCGCGCCGGTCCACGTCGCACACGCGGGCGAACAGGTCGAAGTACGGCTCGCTGGCGCGCGCCCACAGCTCGACGCGCACCGGGCCGATCGCCTCCACCGTTGCCTCCAGCTGCGCGCCGGTGAATGTGACCACGTCGGGGCGAGCCTCGAGCTTCCGATTGTCCGTGACGGGCTTGGACGTGAGCATGGTCGGACCGCCTACCGAGGGCGTTGGCTGGGCGGGGTCGTAGCGATACCGGCGGCCGCCCCCCACGGCCGGCGGTTGCGGCGCCAGGCCGTCGTTGTCAGCTAACCAGAGCCGGCGTTCGATGAGCCCGTTGGGGGGCCAGCGATCGAGCCCACGCCACGCTCCGTTCGTGCCCTCGCCGGTCACGAACAGGCGGACGGTCGCCGCGTCGATGAGCCGGGAATCGCCGAGAAGGCTGTTCCGAAGCCAAGCCAGCCCCTCGCGCACCCCGGCCGCGGCGAGACCTTCGGCGGTGTGCGTCCACGGTCCGATGATCAACTGCCGCGGCCGTTCGGCTTCCTGGAGCGCGGCGTAGTCCTCCAGTTGCCACGGCGTGAATGCGTCATACCAGCCGGTGACCATCTGTACACGGGCTTTGACCTCGGGGACGCCGGCTGAGAAGTCGCGCTGAACCCAGTAGTCATCGTCTCGCTGTGGGCTCGAAAGCGCTTCCCGGAACCACGCCACCTCGCCTCCGGTTACGAGCTCATCCAGATCGCGCAGCGAGGGCCGGGACAACTGGCGGCGCAGCCGCGCGAGGCCGACGGCCATCGGAAGCGGTACGACGCAGCTCTCCTGCAACGCGATCATCACCAGCCATTGGGCAGAAGTCTCGAGCGACATGCTGCCGCCGGGAAAGCTCTGGCCGTGGAACTGCGACGCGCTTCCCTGGATCGCGAGCGCGGCGAGGTCGTCGTCGGCATCCGCGGCCACGGCCCATTGCACGAGGCCCAGGTAGCTCTCCCCGGTCATCCCAATGGGCCCTGCGTGCCATGGTTGGCGGCGCAGCCAGGCCAGCGTCGCCAGCCCGTCGGCGCGCTCGTCGAACGGATTGAAGGTCCCCTCGGAACCGAACGTGCCCCGGACGCTTTGGATCACCACCTGCAGGCCGCGCTCGGCCAGCAGGCGCCCGTGCAACACCCCGAAGAACCCGCGGCGCCCGTAGCACGAGCGAACGAGCACGGTGGGCTGCGGTGCCCCGCGCGTTGCCTCGGCCACCCAGCGATCGGCGAGCAGCACGGCACCGTCGTCCATCTCCACCGGCACGTCACGCTCACACACCACCGCCCGCGTCTGAGCGCGGGGCAAGCGCCACCGCCGAGCGAGAATTTCGCTGAGCAGGCTCACCGTGGCGGTACGCTATCGGCGGCACCGCCGCTGGTCATGTGAGAACCGAGCTGCCATGGCAGTGGCGAGGGTAAGTCCTGGACGGCGCAGCCAGCGGGCAGGGATGCCGACACGTCCGCCGAGCCTAGTGCGAGCCCACCGGCCCACCATGGAGCCAGCGATTCGTGAGCCGCCCGGGTACCCGCTAGCACGGGCCGCGTCAACCGCCTAAATCCAATCGGAAAAAGACTGTGGTCTCGACCACGATGCGACGGGCCGACGATGTTGGAGACTACCTCCGTAAAGGACAAACGCGCGGCGGCCGGCGCTACAAGATGGAGGAGCGATGTCATCGGCAATAGCCAGCCAAAGCAGCCGAGCGGACGGAGCCCCGCTCGCCTCGGCCGAGCGCATGCTGAAGCGCCCTACGGCGGCAAGACGCGCCCAAGGTATGTCGGTGACCGCGGTGGCGTGGACGCCGGCGCAAACCTGGGAATCGCCGAATGGGTTGAGCAGGGCAGGCGACTGGGGCTGCTCGGGCGAAGCGTCCGCATGGTGGCTCGGGGACTGGCTGCGCTACGGGAACGCCAAGTACGGCGAGGAGTACACGCGCGCGGTGAAGATCACCGAGTACGACGCTCAGACGCTGATGAACATGGCCTATGTGGCTGCCCGCGTCGATGTCTCGATCCGCCGCAGCACCTGTCGTGGAGCCATCACGCCGAGGTTGCCGCCCTGGCGCCGGACGAGCAGGAGCGCTGGCTGGCCCGCGCCGAAACCGAGCGCTTGTCCGTGCGGGACCTTCGCGCGCTGATCCGGGCCGAGCAGCGCGCCGAGCTGGGGTGGTCGCCGCGCCGCCGGAGGGCCCCCGGACCCCCGCCGCAATCCCGCGCCGGCGGCCGGCGTCCCAAACGGTGCCCCGGATCCCCGCCGCGGGGCCCCAGGCTCCGACCAGCGAGCGCATGACGTCCCGCCGCTGCACCGAGTGCCACGACTCGAGCCCTTGCTCCATCTGCACCGGGGCCGGCAGATGCTGGGTGGCGGCCAACGCCGCGCTGTTGATCGCGCCCACGCTCGTGCCGACGAAGATGGTGGGACGCTCCCCTCGGCGCTCGAGCTCGGGAAGGATCACCGACAGCGCGCCGATCTCGTAGGCGCCGCGCGCGCCGCCGCCGGCCAGGACGAGCGCCGTGACCGGCGTCTTTGCGCGGGCCCCCCGGCGTCTGTTACCGGCAACGTTGCTCATTCCGCACGCCGGTATAGCGCGAAATTGTTGGTTTGCCGAAGCGTGCCCCGGCGAGCTGCTAGGCGGGTGGAGCGGCCTCGGCGCGAATCCACTCGCACCCGGCCGACAGGTCCTCGACGCCCATTGCCGCGGCGACGTTCAGCCACATCCCATACGCGAAGAAGTCATCGATCCGCTCCTGCTCGGCCCCTGAGAGCTGCTCGACGAGCGTGACCAGCCGGGCGTAGCACGCGCGAACTCGATCGCGGATGACCGGGTCGTCGCACGCCGCGTAGGCGTGGTGCTGGAGCATCAGGTAGTCACGCTGTGACTCGAGCAGCTCCACGTACGCGTTGCCCATCGCGGTGAGGACGTCCGCGTCGGGCAGCGCGATCGCCGGGTCGAACTCCCGCGCGGCTCGGGTGAAGAGGTCGGCGATCAGGTCGAAGCAGTGCTCGACGGCCGCCAGGAACAGCTCGCGCTTGCTGCCGAACAGGCTGAACACGTACGGCTGGGCGACACCGACTCGGCGGGCGATTGGGTCGACGGGAGTCCCGTACAGCCCGCTGCGTGCGAACTCGTGCACCGCGGCCTCGATCAGCGCGTCCCGGCGCTCGGCGGCCGGAACGCGCTGACGGCGGGTGCTCTCGGTGGCGCTCATGCTCGGGCGATCGTAGGGCACTCCGAGGGCACCGGTCACGCGACGCCGGCCACGACCTCGGCAGCAGCGTGCTGCGCGGCCGACTCGCGAGTGCTGAACGGCAGGACCGCCGCGATCAGCGCGCCGGCGGCCAGCACCGCCACACCGACCCACATCGCCGGGACCAGGCCGGCCACGAACAGCTGGGGAGAGGTGTAGCCGCCGTGGCTCGTGAACACCGTGGCCAGGACCGCGATGCCGAGGACCCCACCGAGCTCGCGGATCGCGTTCGTGGCGCCGGACGCCTGACCCGCCTCGTCGGTGCGGACCGAGGCGAGGACGGCGTTGGCCGACGGCGCGAACACCAGCGCCATGCCGGCGCCGGCCAGGACGAACGGGACGATCAGGCTCGCGTACGTGGTGTGCACGCCGGACAGCCGCGCCATCCAGCCCAGTGCCAGCGCCTGGAGTCCGAGCCCGGCGACCATGAACGGCCGGCTCCCGATGCGCTCGGAGAACACCCCGGCCAGCGGGGCCACCACCATCGTCGCCCCGGTCCACACCAGCAGCTTCAGCCCGGCCTGGAGCGGCGAGTTGTGCATGACGTTCTGGAGGAATTGGCTCAGGAAGAAGATCGACCCGAACATTCCGAAGTACATCGCGAGCGACACCGCGTTGGTGACCGCGAAGGCGCGGTTGGCGAAGAACCGCATCGGCAGCATTGGGTGCGGCGTGCGCAGCTCGTGGGCGATGAAGGCGATGACCAGCACGATGCCGGCGAGCAGGCCGGCCACGACCTCGGGCGCGCCCCACCCGATCGACTGCGAGCGAACCAGCCCGTAGACGATCCCGAACAGTCCGGTGGAGGCGATCAGGAGGCCGCGCAGGTCGAGCTTGCGGCTGGGGCCGTGGCTCTCTTGCAGGCGCGAGGCAGCAACCGGAACGAGCACCGCGCCGACCGGGACGTTGATCCAGAAGATCCAGTGCCAGGAGGCCACCTGCGTGACGGCGCCACCGACCAGCGGTCCGAGCGCCACCGCGATCCCGCTGATCCCCGACCACACGCCGAGCGCGATGCCGCGCTGGTTGGGCGGGAAGGCGTCGGCCAACAGGGTCAGCGTGAGGGGCGTTGTGATCGCCGCGCCCACGCCCTGGGCGGCCCGAGCCGCGATCAGCAGGCCGATCGTCGGCGCCACCGCCGCCGCGGCGGAGGAGAGGGTGAACAGCGCGATCCCGCTCACGAACATCCGCTTGCGGCCGAGCCGGTCGCCCAGGGCCGCGCCGGTGAGCAGGAACACGGCGTAGGTGAGCACGTACGCGTTCACGGTCCACTCGAGCGACTGGATCGAGGCGCCCAGGTCTCGGTGGATGCTCGGGAGGGCTACGTTCACGACGAGGTTGTCGAGCACGACCATGAAGAGCCCGAGCGAGACGATGATCAGGGTCCAGCTGCGTGTGCGGTGCATCCTGTGACCTCCTTAGTGACTGCTAACTATATAGAAGTTAGCAGTCACTAATAAACCTGTCAAGGGCGGCGCGTGGCTGGCCGTCCGCGATTGATGCGAACATGTGTTCGATGCAGTACGTGGAGCTGCACTGCCACTCCGCCTTCTCGTTCCTGGACGGTGCGTCGCTACCCGACGAGCTGGTCCCGAGGGCATTGGAGCTCGGCTATCACGCGCTCGCCCTCACCGACCACAACTCGGTCTCGGGCTCTATGGAGTTCGCGGTCTCGGCCCGGGCGCTCGGGTTGCGGCCGATCCATGGGGCCGAGATCGACCTGGTCGATGGGCGGCACCTGACGCTGCTCGTCCAAAGCGCACCTGGGTGGTCGAACCTCTGCCGGATCCTCACGCACGCGCACGCGCACACGCGGGACGAGCGGCCGGGGCCGCCCACGCAGCCGTTCGTGGAGATCGGGGACGTGCTCGAGCACACGGAGGGCCTGGTGTGCCTGAGCGGTTGCGCGCTGCGGGGAGTGCATGACGAGCTGACGCTGTGGCGGCTGCGTGAGGCGTTCGGAGTCGAGCGGCTCCGGGTGGAGCTGCAACGTCCATTCCTGCGCGACGACCGGGCACGCAACCGGCGTCTGGCCGGGCTGGCCCGGCGGCTGGGTCTGGCCTGCGTCGCGACCGGCAACGTCCACGCGCACGCGCGCGCGAGGGCGCCGCTCCAGGACGCGTTCGTGGCCATCCGGCTGCACTCGACGCTCGACGCCTCAGAGCCCGAGCGGCGCGGCAACTTCAGCCACGTGCTCGCCTCGCCGGAGGCGATGGCCGCGCGCTTTCCGGAGCATCCGGAGGCGGTGGCGGAGACGGTGGCGCTGGCGGACAGCCTTCGCTTCGACCTCTCGAGCGATCTCGGCTACCGGTATCCAGGCGCGGAGGACGAGTCCGCTATGCGCAAGCTCGCCGAACTGTGCCGGGCCCGCGTGCAGGATCGATATGTCTCGGCCTCCGCGGAGGTACGCGCGAGCGCGGTGGGGCGCTTGGAGGAGGAGCTGCGGATCATCGAGCGGCTCGCGCTGCCCGGCTTCTTCCTGCTCCACCACGATCTGCTCGAGCTCGCGCGCGAGGTCGCGGTCGAAGTGCGGGGCCCCGACACCGCGCGGGCGCTGCTGCCGCCCGGCCGCGGGCGCGGCTCGAGCGTGTCCTCGATCGTCTGCTACCTGACCGGGCTCTCGCACGTCGACCCGATCGCCAACGAGCTGCTGATCGGCCGCTTCTTGAACGAGGAGCTGACCGCGCTGCCCGACATCGACCTCGACTTTCCCCGGGACATCCGGGAGGTCCTGATCCCGCGCGTGCACGAGCGCTACGGGCACGACCGCTCGGCGCTGGTGGCGGCCTTTCCCACCTACAGAGCGCGGGGCGCGATCCGCGAGCTCGGCAAGGTGCTGGGGCTCCCGCCGAGCGAGATCGAACGGGTGGCGCGGGGGAGCGAGGGGTGGGATGCGCGAGAGGTGGGCAAGGACATCGAGGCCGCGTTCGGGCTGGCCGGTGATCCCGATGAGGGCGCGCACGGCCGTTCGGATGCGGACCGGCACCGACGACGGGGCTCCGGCGGCCGGTGGGCGTGGCTGGCGCGGCTGGCCGCCGAGGCCCATGGGCTTCCGCGCCACCTCTCCCAGCACTCCGGGGGAATGATCGTGGCCACGCGCCCGCTGGTCGACTGCTGCCCGATCGTCCCGGCCGCGATGGAGGGGCGGCAGATCGTCCAGTGGGACAAGGACTCCTGCTCGGACGCCGGCTTCCTGAAGATCGACCTGCTGGGGCTGGGAATGCTCTCGGCGGTGGAGCGTGCCGTGGAGCTGATCGCGCGGACGCGCGGGGAGCGCATCGATCTCTCGCAGATCCCCTACGACGATCCGGCCACCTACGAATGTATCCAGAGCGCGGAGACGACCGGCGTCTTTCAGATCGAGAGCCGTGCCCAGATGCAGTCGCTGTATCGCACGCGGCCCGAGACGCTCCAGGATCTGACGATCCAGGTGGCGATCGTGCGGCCGGGTCCGATCCAGGGTGGAGCGGTGAACCCGTACATCGAGCGCCGCCAGCGGTTGCGCGTCGAGCCGGACTACGAGGTCCCCTACGAGCACCCGTCGCTCGAGCCCGTGCTGCGCGAGACGCTCGGCACGATCATCTTCCAGGACCAGGTGCTGGAGGTGGCGATCGCCTTCGCGGGGTTCTCTCCCGGCGAGGCCGAGGGTTTGCGGCGGGCCATGAGCCGCAAGCGCTCGGAGGCGGCGATCGAGGCCTACCACAAGCGGTTCGTCGCGGGTGCAAGGCGGGTGCACGGCGTCGACGAGGCAAAGGCCGAGCGCGTGTTCTCGATGGTCCAGGGGTTCTCCGGCTTCGGCTTCCCGAAGGCTCACGGAGCCGCGTTCGGGTTGCTGGCCTACCAGTCCACCTGGCTGCGCGTGCACTACGCCCCGGAGTTCCTGTGCTCGTTGCTCAACGAGCAGCCGATGGGCTTCTATCCGCCGGACGCGCTCGTACACGAGGCGCAGCGGCGCGGGATCGAGGTGACGGCGCCCGACGTCAACCGCAGCGGCTCGGAATGCGACCTGGACGAGGACGGGCGGGTCCGGATCGGCCTCGGCTACGTGCGCAGCGTGCGCGAGCAGGAGGTGAAGGCGCTGGTCGCGGCCCGTGAAGCCGGCGGCCGCTTTGACAGTCTGGCCGACCTCGCCTCGCGCGCCGGCGCGAGCGCCTCCTCGCTCGAGCTCCTGGCCTGGTCGGGGGCGTGTGACTCGCTGGTCGACGGGGTCGACCGGCGATCGGCGCGCCGGATTGCCCTGTGGCAGCTGGGCGTGGCGACACCTGGGCGGAAGGTCCCCGGCGGCACTCAGCTGGCCCTCCCGCTCGACCTGCCCGCGCCGCCCAGGCTCCGAGAGCTCTCTTCGTGGGAATCGATGCTCGCCGACTACGGCACGACCGGCGTGACCACCCGCGCCCACCCGATCGCCCTGCTGCGCCGGCGGCTGCCGGCGGGCGCCGTCACGAGCCGGGACCTCGGGACGCTTCCGCACGGCACCCGTGTCCGGGTCGGCGGGCTAGTGGTGGCGCGGCAGCGACCGGGCACGGCCAACGGGATCGTGTTCGTGCTGCTCGAGGACGAGCACGGGACGATCAACCTGATCGTCCCGCCGGAGGTCTACGAACGCCACCGGCTGATCGTGCGGACCGAGCCGCTGATGTTCGTCGAGGGCAAGCTCGAGCGCTTGCCGGCGGCCGGCGGCGCGATCAACGTGCTGATCGATCGCGCCTCCTCGATCGCGGCACCCGACCAGCTCGTCGCCGAGGTCAAGGACTTCTCGATGCTCGACGAGCGCGAGCTCGCCCGCCGGCGAGCCGAGGGTCGGGCGGCCGACGGGTCCCCGGGCCTCGGCGAGGCCGCCGCCGCGGCGACCGGGGCCGAGGCCAATCAGGCTGACGCCAACCAGGCTGAGGCCAGCCAGGCCGAGGACTTCCGTGCGGTGGCGCCACCGGTCATGAGCTTCGCCTCAGGACGCCGGCGATGAGGCGCCATCCGTACCCCGCGCGCGGTAAGGTGCCGCCCGCGCGTGCTCCCCGTATTCCTCGTCATTGCCTTCTTCGTCGTGCTGGGGCTCGGCGTGTTCTTCGTCGCGTTTCGCGGCGGGCCGACCGCGGTCGCCCACGAACCGGTCCGGCGCTCCTACCGCTCCCGGAGGGCCGGACAGCTGGTGCTGACGATCTTGTACGTCGGCTTCGGCGTCGTGCTGCCGCTTCTGTTCTTGACCGGCAACCACGCCAACGCCAGCAAGCAGATCGGCGGCGTCAGCCTGACCAAGGCGGAGAAGAACGGCCGCGTGCTGTTCGGCCAGAAGTGCGCCTTCTGCCACACGCTCGCCGCCGCCAACGCCACCGCCAAGGTAGGGCCGAACCTGGACGTTCTGCGACCTAGCCAGCAGGTCGTGCTCAACACGATCATCAACGGCTGTCTCCAGAACCCCCCGTCGTCCACCAGTCCGACCGCCTGCCTGGGGTTCGGCAATATGCCCAGTGCCATTCTCCAGGGCCGGCAGGCCAAGGACGTGGCCGCGTTCGTGGCGGCGGTCGCCGGTAACGAGTAGCGCCGCGCCCGCCGGCGCCGCGCGACCGGCGCCGCCCGAGCCGCCGCCACACGCCGGCGTCGCACTAAACCCGAGAAAAGCGGTAAGACCGGCGGGATCGCCCCGATTCGCCGCAATTTGCGGAGGAACTTGCCGCAAATACGTGCACTTCCGTCCGCCAACGCTGTTACCATCCGCGCCCGCACAGCTGAATTCCCGCACCGCTCGGTTCGACGTGAGCGAGAGGAAGCGGGGGACCCAAGTTGCAGGGGCGAATCGCCACCGCGTAGCGCCGCTCTTTCGGTGCGAGCCCGTCAGCTAACCCCGTAAGCCCGAGAAAGAGGACGACTGATGCGCCAAGCCGGCGTTTCTGAGCCCCCGGAGATCGTGGGGGTACCCCTAGCGTGGGACGAATTATCTGAGGATGCGGCAGACGAGTTCGCCGCCCCTGGGCGCCCGGTCGACATGGACGGTCGGGCGACGCGGCCTCGCGGTGGGCTGAATACGCCAATCGCCGTCGACGTCGGGGTTCCTACCGCGGCCGGCACCCTGGTCGCCCGCCAGCCGGTCCCGAGCCCGGTCGCCGTCGAGGTCGCAGACCGCTACGCGAGGGCTTTGACGCTCGATGTCGACGTGTCGGCGCTCCCCGCCCCGCGCGCACCCCGCCGCAGCCGGGCCGCGATGCGCGACCGGGCCCTCAGGCCGACGGCCGGCGAGCGCGAGCGTGGGTCTGACGCCGCCGGGAGCGGCGTGGAAGAGCGCGACGGCGGCACGCCAGCGCCGGCACCGGCGCCGCGCCCGCGTTCAGACGCATCCGCGCCCCGGCGTCGCTCGGCCGCCGCAGCTCGCCCCGCCCGTGGGGTCCCGCAAGGGCCTGGCTCCCAGGCGTCCGCGCTACGGCCGCGGCCCCGTCAGGCCACGGTGGCGCCGCCGCCCGCCGGCCCGCCGCCCGCGGATGTGCCGGCCGTGGCTTCAGGCCCGGTCCCGGCTCGGCGACCTGCCTCGACTGGGCGTCCGGCCTCGGCCCCGGCTCGGCGCCAGACCTCGGCCCCGGCTCGGCGCCAGACCTCGGCCCCGGCTCGGCGACCGGCCTCGGCGTCGGCACCGGCCTCGGCCCCGGCTTCCGCTTCCGCCCCGGCGGCCAGCAGCACGCGCAAGCCGGAGCGCCCGTATGAGGATCCCGTGGTTGGACCCTCGGGCCGGCGGACCGTGACGATCCGGGGTCGCGGTGCCGAGCGGGACCTGACCTGGTCGACGTACCAGTCCCACCGCCGGCCCGAGCTGCCGGCGCATGAACGGCCGGGCTTCCGGCCCGACAGGGCCGCGATGTGGGCGGTGCTGCTGGGCCTGATCCTCGTGCTGGTGGCCGCGACGAGCTCGCATGCGGCTGTGCTGACGCACGTCGTCCGCTGAGCTAACGACGCACTTGACGGCTGGGCGCGGCCTGTCGTCGGGGACCCCTGCGCGGTCCTTGCGCAGCAGGGCGAGGAGAACCCTTACGGATATCGAATGACGCGCTGATCCGCCGTTTATCCGTTTTCGTATAAGGGGATCAGGCGAGTGCCGTTCTGCCGGCGTGGTGGGCAACGTCTCACGCGAGATGCCGACCGGCTCGGTTTGAAGAACGTGTGAAGAAAGCTTGTGCTCCTCGCCGGTCCGATCTACACTAATCAACAGTAAGAAGGTCTCGAAAGTGAAGGGTAGGCATTGGCAAGGATGCCGGCCCTCTCCAGACCTCTGGTGGTCAACGATGAAAACGTCCATGAGCAGATTTCAGATCCACGACGACCTCACGGCGCCCGAGGGCTCGGTCCCGGTGCTGCGGGGGGCGCTTGCGACCGGCGGCCAGCTGCCGAACTTCCTCGGCGTCCTGGCCGGCTCGCCGGCGGCGCTGCGCGCGTACGCCCGCTTCCGGTCCGAGCTGCGCCACGGCAAGCTGACGCTGGCGACGCTCGAGCGGATCGCCCTCGCCGTCGCCGAGCACTACCACTCGGAGCCCGGGATCGCGATGCACTCGCGCACCGCCCGTGCGGCCGGTCTGGCGCTCGATGAAGTGGCGAGCGCGCGGCAGTTCACCTCCAAGGACGCGCGCGAGGCGGCGCTGCTGCGCTACCTGCAGGCCGTGCTCGAAAACGGCGGCCGGGCGCCCATGCACCTGCACGAGGAGGCCCGCGAGGCCGGCTGGGACGACGAGCAGATCCTCGAGGCGATCGCCGCAGTGGCGCTCGAGATGTTCACCGCAATGGTCAACGTGGCCGGGGAGGTACCGGTCGACGGCTCGAGTGAGGCGTCGCGCGCGCTCCAAGCGGCGTAAGCTCTGCCGGTAGATGTGCCCTCCTGAGCACACGGCCAACGCGACCGGAGAGGGACGAGCCACGGGCTGTTGCCCGCTGTACCACGAGGCGGTGGAGCTCGTAGGCCGACGCTGGACGGGCGCGATTCTGCGTGTGCTGATGGACGGACCGCTGCGCTTCTCAGAAGTGGCGCAGGCGGTGCCCGAGCTATCCGACCGGCTGCTGTCGGAGCGGATGAAGGAGCTCGAGGCCCGCGGGATCGTCGAGCGCAACGTCCTGCCGGGTCCGCCGGTGAGGGTCGAGTACTCGCTCTCGAAGATGGGCCGAGAGCTGGAGCCGGCGCTGTCGGAGCTTCAGCGCTGGGCCAAGCGCTGGCTCGGGCATCCCCGGGTCTCCGCCGGCGTCTGAGACGCCCGGTCCGGGTGCGGAAACCGGGAATTATTTCCGGTTTTCTCGGGGGGGTCGGGGAGCCGGCGGCGCAGGGGCCCGAGCCTAGGAGCTGCCACCCGGGGCAGCAAGTAACGTTCGCTCGCGATGGCCACGGTCGCCCAGCCCCTCACCACGGATGACGTCATGTCGCTCGTCGAAGAGCGAGACATCCGCTTCGTCCGGCTGTGGTTCACCGACATCCTGGGCCAGCTGAAGGCGTTCTCGATCAACGCCACCGAGCTCGCGGACGCGTTCGAGGGCGGAATGGGGTTCGACGGGTCCTCGATCACGGGCTTCAACCCGATCGAGGAATCGGACATGATCGCGATGCCCGACCCGAGCACGTTCGCGGTGCTGCCGTGGCGCCCGCTCGAGCAGGGCGTGGCCAGGATGTTCTGCGACATCCAGACCCCGGAGAAGACCCCGTACGAGGGCGACCCGCGCTACGTGCTGCGCCGCGCGCTGGACCGCGCGCACCAGCTCGGTTTCGACCACTTCTACGTCGGACCGGAGCTCGAGTACTTCTACTTCCGGGACTCCAAGTCCACCGAGGTGCTCGACGAGGGCGGCTACTTCGACCTGACCACGCTCGACGCGGGCTCGGACCTCCGAAGAGAGACCGTGCTGGCGCTGGAGCAGCTCGGCATCCACACCGAGTACGCCCACCACGAGGTCGGGCCGAGCCAGCACGAGATCGACATGCGCTACTCCGACGCGCTGAAGATGGCCGACGACTGCATGACCTACCGGATCGCGGTCAAGGAGTACGCCCTGAAGTACGGCCTGCACG
The DNA here is from genome assembly GCA_963818675.1 of uncultured Solirubrobacterales bacterium. GTDB lineage: Bacteria > Actinomycetota > Thermoleophilia > Solirubrobacterales > Solirubrobacteraceae > Palsa-465. The sequence continues at coordinate 809,724 of CAWFTE010000002.1, read as the reverse complement.
CCACGTTCATGCCCAAGCCGCTGTTCGGCAAGAACGGCAGCGGGATGCACACCCACCAGTCGCTGTTCCGGGGCGAGCAGAACGCGTTCTTCAACCCCGACGATCCGTACTTCCTCTCGGACGTGGGCAAGGCGTTCATCGCCGGCCAGCTCCGCCACGCGCGCGAGATCTGCTCGATCTTCGCCCAGTGGGTCAACTCCTACAAGCGCCTGGTGCCCGGCTACGAGGCGCCGGTGTACGTGGCGTGGTCGCGGCGCAACCGCTCGGCCCTGGTTCGCGTTCCCATGTACCACCCGGGCCGCGAGAAGGCCACCCGAATGGAGCTCCGCTGCCCCGATCCGGCGTGCAACCCCTACCTGACGTTCGCGGTGCTGCTCCAGGCGGGCCTCGAGGGAATCGAGCACGGCTACGAGCTGCCCGACCCGATGGAGAAGAACCTGTATCACCTCTCCCCGGACGAGCGGCGGCGCCTGGGCATCGAGCAGCTCCCGGAAACGCTCGGGGAGGCGATCGAGCTGACCGCGGAGTCAGAGCTCGTCCTGCGCACGCTCGGCGAGCACATGTTCAACCGCTACATCGAGATCAAGCGCCAGGAGTGGGACGACTACCGGGTTCAGGTCACGGCCTGGGAGCTCGAGCGCTACCTGCCGGTGCTGTGACGGGAAGGGCAGACGACGGTTAGGGCGGGCGGTCCGGAGGGGGCAAGTTGGCCCCACGGATGCCGAGCGAAGCGAGGCCCCAAACTGGCTCAGCGCAGACCCAGCACCGCCCGGACGTCCCCGGCCGCCGGGTTCTCGCCGATGGCGAGATAGTCGAGCCGCTGGAGGACCACCTGGTCCTTGTTGTCCCTCCCGCCGGCCTGGAATGACGGTATCTGCCCCGTGAACGCCGCGAGGGTCGTGAAGTCGAGGAAGAATGGGACGCGCCCGTCGCCGCCCAGCGCCGCCTTGGCGCGCTGGAAGCTCGGGTCGTCGCTCAGCTTGCTGGAGGGCGAGGTCACCTGGCTGAACGCCTCGTCGAACGTGGCCACCACGCGCCGGCCGAGCTCGGCGATCGCAAAGCGCGGAATCGGCTGCCCGGGCTTGGTCACCGTGAACGCGGTGGGCTTGCCCTGCACGGTGACGCTGGGGCTGTGGGCCGCCCGGGTGTAGATCGCGCCGAGCACCCGTCCCGCGGCGGCCAGGTTGGACGGAGTCACTACCAGGCCGGCGCCGAGCGAGGAGAGCTTGGTGCCCCGGATCGAGAGCTGAAGCGGGCCGAGGGCGGGCAGCACGTCGTGGATCAGGTCTATGCCGAAGCGCTGGCGGAACAGGTCGAGCGCCGCCGCGCTCGGCCCGGGCTGCTCCATGCTCAGCAGTGCCTGCGTATTGGCCGAAAGCTTCCCCGTGGCCAGGGCCAACCACGACTGGCCGGGTAGGCCGCCCACGTCCGCGCCGTTCCCCCGGCTCGGCGTGCTCAGGTGCACCTGGAAGGTGATCGCCTTCGGCGCGAGCGTCAGCCCGAACGCGATCGTTCCACGGAGGCGCGACAGTGCCGGGCCCAGCTGCTGGCGGAGCGCGGGGGTCGCGGTGGGGGAGGACAGCAGCTTCGCGGTCAGCGCGGAGGCCAGCGCGCGCCCGTCGAGGTAGCCCCGCATGATCGCCGAGGAGTCCAGCGAGGAGAACGCGCTGCCGAACGACGAGCTCGAGGCGAGCGAGCCGCTGTGGGACGCGTCGATGATCGCGGTGAAGGCGGATGGCCCGCCGACCACCGCGTCGTGGCCGACGATCCCGATCGCCACCGGCTTGCCGCTCGAATCGGTGCCGAACTGGTAGTTGACCCCGTGATAGCTCTCGGGCGCCAGGCGCGCGTTGCGCTCGGCCTTCTCGAGCGCCGCGAGCGCGGCCGAGGTGTTGCTGGTCGGCGCGACCAGGGCGATTCCGGCGCTCGAGGGCGTCACCACGACGAAGCCGACTCGCTGCCCTAGCCACGGCTGGATGTCCCGCTGGTAGTTGAGGCCGCTGCTCTTGAACAGGCTCTGGCCGAGCCGCTGCAGATCGGGATTGGCGCGCGGGCCGATCAGCTTCGAGAGCGCGGTCTGGGCGTCGCTGCGCTGCGAGCCCTGAGGCCTGACCGTGATCTCGAAGTAGGCGAGCGAGCTGCTCGGCACGATCTGCGCGGGGTCGGACGTGGACGGCGATCCGCTGCTCGATCCACAACCGGCGAGCATCAGCGCCAATCCGGCGGCGAGCGCGATGAGCGTGGCGACGATCCGTGTCCGGCCCATGGCGATCAGGATAAGCCTCTTCTCAAATGGCGGCAACCGGCTACCTCACAGCGCCGCCGAGAGCTCCTCCGGGCTCGTGACCGGCGCCCGGCAGCTGAAGTGCTCGCACACGTACGCCGCCGCGTGGCCGTCGACCGGAGTGCGGCCGGCGAGCAGCGGTACGCCATCCTCGGAGCCCCCGGCCAGCACCACGTGGGGGCGAAACGCGCTCCGCACCGCCCGCACGAGCGCGGCCGCCTCGTCGCGCGGCCCGACGATCGCCACCTCGCGCACCGGCGCCAGGTAGAAGTCCGCGCCCTGGAGTAGGTGCCCGAAGGCCTGCGGGTGCCGCGTGGCCAGGGGGTAGAGCAAGCGCAGCACGCCGAGCGCGTGGCGCTCGTACTTGCCCTCCCCCGAGAGCAGCGCCAGCCGCAGCAGCGCAAATGCGGCGGCTGAGTTGCCGGAGGGGATCGGCGAGTCCTCGAGGTCCTTGCGCCGCGCCGGAAGCTGCTCGTGCTCGGGCCCGGTGGTGAAGAAGCCGCCGCGCTCGGGGTCCTCGAAGTGCTCGGTCATCGCATCGGCGAGGACCACCGCCTCGCGATACCAGCGCGGCTCGAACGTCGCCTCGTACAGGGTGAGCAGCGCCTCGACCAGGAACGCGTGGTCCTCGAGGAAGCCCGGGACACGGGGGATGCGCAGGAGCGCGCCTGCCGCGTCCCGGCGCTCGCGCATCAAGAACTCGGCGCAGGCTTGCGCGGCGTCGAGGTAGTCGCGCCGCTCGAGCACGGCTCCGGCCTCGGCCAGTGCCGAGATCATCAGCGCGTTCCACGAGGTCAGGCACTTGTCGTCGAGGCCTGGTCGGACGCGCGCCGACCGGGCGCCGTAGAGCTTGCAACGGATCTCGGGCAGCCTTGCAGGCTCGGGACCCCGGCCCTCGAGGATCCCCCCATGCTCGAACGGCGCCGGCCGGAAGTACTCGATCGCCTCGTCGGCCAGCGGGCCCAGCACGTCGCGCAGCTCCGGTTCGCTCCACACGTAGAACTTGCCCTCGACCCCCTCGGAGTCCGCGTCGAGCGCGGAGTAGAACCCGCCCTGCTCTGAGCGCATCTCGCGCAGCGCCCAGTCGAGCGTCTCGCAGCACACGCGGGCGAACCGCTCCACGCCCGACACCTGCCAGCCGTGCAGGTACGCGCGGGCCAGGAGCGCGTTGTCGTAGAGCATCTTCTCGAAGTGCGGCACCGTCCAGGTCCGGTCGACCGAATAGCGGCTGAAGCCCCCCCCGACCTGGTCGTAGATCCCGCCGGCGGCCATCGCGTGCAGGGTGGCCAGGGACATCTCGCGCTCCCCGCGCGCCAGCAGCAGGTCGATCACCGACGCGGGCGGGAACTTCGGGGCTCCGCCGAAGCCACCATGCGCGCGGTCGAAGCTGGTCGCCAGCGCGCTCACCGCGGCGGACAGCTCGGCCGCGCGGATCGGCTCGGCCGAGGGCTCGATCAGGGTGGTTCGCCCGAGCGAGCGGACCAGGCCGGCAGCCTGGCGCTCGACATCCTCGCGCCGATGCTCCCACGCCTCGGCCACTGCCTCGAGGACCACACGCCAGCTCGGCATCCCGTGCCGAGGCTCGGGCGGGAAGTAGGTGCCCGCGAAAAAGGGCTCCCGCGCCGGCGTGAGGAACGTGTTCAGCGGCCAGCCGCCGTGGCCTGTCATGGCCTGGCAGGCCTCCATGCACAGCGCATCGATGTCCGGGCGCTCCTCGCGATCCACCTTGATGCATACGAAGTGGTCGTTCATCAGGGCGGCGGTCTCTCGGTCCTCGAAGGACTCGCGCTCCATCACGTGGCACCAGTGGCAGGCCGAATAGCCGATCGAGACCAGCAGCGGCCGGTCCTCCTCCCGGGCGCGGCTCAACGCTTCGTCGCCCCAGGGATACCAGTCGACCGGGTTGTCCTTGTGCTGGAGCAGGTAGGGCGAGCTCTCGCCGGCCAGGCGGTTCGGCATTGGCTGAGGCTACCCACGGCCAGATGCGGGGAATACGCTAGAAGCAGGCGTCTACAGGAGGAGATGACTTGCCCGCACATCGTGAGCCTTTCAGCGCGCCCGACGCCCCCGCGGCGGTTGGTCCCTACGTCCACGCCGTCCGCGCGGGCAACCTGCTGTTCTGCTCGGGGCAGATCCCGCTCGACCCTCGCACGGGGGACCTCGCCGGCACGAGCGCGGGGGCGCAGGCCGGGCGTTGCCTGGAGAATCTGGCCGCGGTGTGTCATGCCGCCGGGGCGACCCTGGGGGACGCCGTGCGGCTTACGGTGTACCTGACCGACATGGGCACGTTTGCCGAGGTCAACGAGGTGTACGAGTCGTTCTTCGAGTCCGACCCGCCCGCTCGCGTGGCCATCGGCGTGGCGGCCTTGCCGCGCGGGGCCAAGGTCGAGATCGACGCGGTGGTGGCGCTGCCCTGAGCGACTCGCCCCCAGCTGCGCATACGGTCGGCCTGGAGGAGATCCGGCGCGCGGCGCGGGCCGGCGAGGGTGTGGTGCGCGAGACCCCGGTCCTGAGCTCGCGGACGCTGAGCGAGCGGGCCGGGACCACGGTGGCGCTCAAGGCCGAGAACCTGCAGCGCACCGGCTCGTTCAAGCTGCGCGGGGCCCTGTCCAAGCTGGCCGCGCTCGGCGAGGGCTGCGCCCGCGGCGTCGCCGCGGCCAGCGCCGGCAACCACGCCCAGGCCGTGGCCTATGCCGCCCGCGCCCGGGGCGTCCGCTGCGAGGTGTTCATGCCCGAGGGCGCCTCGATCTCGAAGATGGAGGCCGCCACCGCGCTAGGCGCGCACGTGACCATCACCGGAGCCACCGTCGACGACGCCCTGGCGGCGGCGCGGGAGTACGCACAGGAGCATGGCCTCGCCGTGGTGCACCCGTTCGACGATCTCGACGTGATCGCCGGCCAGGGCACCCTGGGACTCGAGCTGCTCGAGCAGGTGCCGGACCTCGCCCGGGTGATCGTGCCGATCGGCGGGGGCGGGCTGGCCAGCGGCGTGGCGATCGCGATCAAGTCGAGCCGGCGCGGGCGGGACCCGGTCGAGGTGATCGGCGTGCAGGTCGCGAGCTGCGCGCCGTTCCCTTCATCGATCGAGAGCGGGCGGCCGGTTCCCGTGGCCTCGGGGCTCACGATCGCCGACGGCATCGCGGTCAAGCGGCCCGGCGAGCTGACGCTCCCGCTGATCGCCCAATGGGTCGACCGCGTGCTGACGATCGACGAGGACGACCTCGCCGAGGCGATGGTGTTCCTGATGGAGCGCTCCAAGCTGGTCGTCGAGGGCGCGGGCGCGGTGGGGGTCGCGGCGGTGCTCGCGCGAGTGGTGGACCTGTCGGGCGCGGACGGCACCACGGTGCTGATCCTGTCCGGTGGCAACGTGGACGCGGGGCTGCTGGGCGAGATCGTCCGCCGCCACGAGAGCCAGGTCCGCCGCCGGCTCGTGCTCCTGGCGTGCCTGACCGACCGGCCGGGATCGCTGGCGCGGCTGCTGGGCCTGGTCGGAGATCTCGGCGCGAACCTGCTCGACGTCGAGCACATTCGCGAGGGTTTCGACCTGCACGTACGGGAGACCGCCGTGCAGCTGGTGCTAGAGACCCGCGGTCACGCGCACGCCGAGGAGGTCACCGAGGCGGTGCGCCGCGCCGGGTACGACGAGCCGCGGTTGTTGCGGTAATCGCGCGCCGCCTCGACCAGAGCGCAGATCACCTGGCTGCGCGGGTCGGCCTCGGGGTGCCACTGGACCCCGAGCACGAACCGGCGCTCCGGCGCCTCGATGGTCTCGGGGAGGTCGTCGAGCACCGAATGGCCGGTGACCTCGAACCCGTCGCCGATCCGGTCTACGCCCTGGTGGTGGTGCGACTTGGTCACGTGGACCTCCTCGCCCGCGGCGCGCGCGGCCAGCGAGCCGGGCTTCAGGCGCACGTCGTGATCAGCGTCCTCGAAGCTGCCAGGCGAGCGAAGGTGCTCCTCGTGCCCGAAGTCATCGGGCAGGTGCTGCTTCAGGGTGCCGCCGTGGGCGACGTTCAGGAGCTGCATGCCGCGGCAGATTCCGAGCACCGGCATGTCGCGCTCGACCGCGCGCCGCGCCAGCGCGATCTCGAACCGGTCGCGCTCGGGCACGGTCTCCTGGGTCTTCGGATGGGGCTCGGCGCCGTAGCAAGAGGGGTCGATGTCGCTTCCGCCGGCCAGGATCAGGCCGTCCAGCAGCTCGAGCACGTAGTCGGATCCCTCTCCGGGCTCCGGGTCGGGCGGGATCAGCACCGCCACCCCGCCGAAGCGGTGGACAGAGCGAACGTAGTCGTAGGGAAGCAAGACCGCGCGCTCCTCCCAGGCGCCCCAGGCGGCGTCGGTGAGGATCGTGCAGATGCCGATCACGGGGCGCGCGTCGCTCATTCGGTGCAGGCTACCCAGCCAGATTCCTGAGTACCGCGCGCTGGACCTTGCCGCTGGTCGTCTTGGGCAGCTCGGCGACGAACTCGACCCGGCGGGGGTACTTGTATGGCGCGGTCTCGAGCTTGACGTGGTCCTGGAGCTCACGCGCCAGATCGCCGGTCGGGGCGTAGCCGTCGCGCAGGACCACGATCGCGCGGACCACCGAGCCGCGCTCCTCGTCCGGCGCGGCCACCACGGCGGCCTCCGCCACCGCGGCGTGCGATACCAGCGCCGACTCCACCTCGAACGGGCCGATGCGGTAGCCGGCCGAGATGATCACGTCGTCGGCGCGGCCCTCGAAGTACAGATAGCCGTCCTCGTCCTGGGTGACGAGGTCGCCGGTGCGCCAGGGCCGGTTCACGGGGGCGGGACCGCCGTGCAGGTGGGCCACGAAGAAGGTGGGATCGCTGCCGGGATCGCTCAGGACCAGCTCGCCGTCGGCCACCTCCAGGGCGACGCCGGGCAGGGCCTTGCCCATCGACCCGGGGCGGACCGGCACGCCGACCGGGTTGGCGGTCAGCTGGCCGGTCTCGGTCTGGCCGTAGCCGTCGCGGATCTCGACCCCGGTGGCCTCGTGGAAGGCGCGCAGCACCTCCGGATTGAGCGCCTCGCCCGCCGCCACCAGCGTGCGCAGGGCGGGCAGCGGCGAGATCGTGGCCCGCTTGGCGATCACCCGGTACTCCGTGGGCGCCATGCATAGGACGGTGACGTTCTCCGCGGCGAGGATGCTGAGGCGCTCCGCCGGATCGAAGCGGGCGTCTTGCAGGAGCGCGGTGGCGCCGCGCAGCCACGGCGCGATGAACGCGTTGCGGGCCGACTTGGACCAGCCGCTGGCGGCCGTGCACCACACCAGATCGCCCTCGCGGGCGTCGAGCCAGTGCTCCGCCTGGAGGCGCTGACCGGGCAGGTAGCGCTGGCCATGGACGACGCCCTTGGACTCGCCCGTTGTCCCGCTCGTGAACGTGATCAGGCAGGGGTCGGTGGGCTCGAGCTCCGCGGCGGGCGCCGGCTCGGACCGGTAGAGGGCGTCGTCGGGGATCGCGAGCACCGGGCAGTCCGGCGCGGCGGCCGTGAGCTCCGAGGTGTCGCGCTCGTCGGCCACGATCAGCTTCGGCGCCGCCGCGTCGATCCGCTGGCGAAGGTCCTTGGCGCGGAGCTGCTCGTTGCAGGCCAACGCCACCGCCCCGATGCGAAAGCAGGCGAGCATCGTCAGCACCCACTCGGGGCGGTTGCCCACCAGCGTCATGACCACGTCGCCGCGGCTGACCCCCTGCGCCTGAAGCGTGCCCGCGAGCCGGGCAGCCAGGTCTGAGACCTCCCCGAACGTCCACTCGCGGCGGGCGCCGTCGCGCGCCAGCTCGACCAGCGCCAGCCGGTCGGGCGGGGCGGCATCGACGACGTCCCGGGCGAAGTTCATGGCGGGGAAGGATTGCAGCGCAGCGCGCGCGGCTGTTACGCTCGCCACGTGGGCATGATGACCGGGAGCGGCCCGCTGAGCCGCCACCCAGACGGGAACTGGAACTTCGAGCCGCCGAGCGGCGGCGCGATGTACATCGAGCCGATCCCCAAGCGCCTGCGCGTGGTGCTCGGCGGCCAGACGATCGCAGACAGCACGCATACGCTGCTGCTCTCGGAGTCGGGCCTTCAGCCGATGTACTACTTCCCCCCCGACGACGTTCGCTCAGATGTGCTCGAGCCGAGCGATCGCCACAGCCGCTGCCCGAAGAAGGGCCAGGCCTCCTACCACACCCTGCGGGTCGGCGACCGGGTCGAGGAGGCGGCGGCGTGGTACTACCCGGAGCCGGTGGCGGGGGCGGAGGCGATCAAGGACCACATCGCGTTCTACTTCCAGCGGATGGACCACTGGTTCGAAGAGGACACCGAGATCTTCGGTCACGCCAAGGACATCTACCACCGGATCGATGTGTATCCGAGCTCGCGCCACGTTCGCGTCTCGCTCGACGGAGAGGCACTGGCCGAGTCCACCCGGGCGATGGTGCTGTACGAGTCGAACCTGCCCCCGCGCTGGTACCTGCCGCGCGAGGACGTCACGGCCAAGCTCGTGCCCAGCGACACCCTCACCGTCTGTGGCTACAAGGGCCGCGCCAGCTACTACTCGGTCGAGCTGCCGGGCGGCGAGCTGATCAAGGACCTGGTGTGGTACTACCCGGAGCCGTTTCACGACGGGGCGCCCGTGAAGGACCTGCTCTGCTTCCTCAACGAGCGCGTCGAGCTGGCGGTCGACGGCGAGTCGGCCGGGCGGCCCGATACGGCCTGGAGCCGGGGCGTGACGGCGGAGGAACCCAAGGCCGCCGCCACCGCACCGCCCAGCTAAGGGCCGTATCCTCGGTCGCATGGCCATTGCGACCCCCTATACCGAGAAGACCGACGAGCAGAAGGCGATCTGCGAGATGGTTCGCCAGTTCGCCGACGAGCAGATCATCCCCAACGCCGAGCACTACGACCACGAGGACAGCTTCCCCGAGCCGATCGTCGAGCAGATGAAGGAGCTCGGCCTGTTCGGAGTGACCATCCCCGAGGAGCACGGCGGGATGGGGCTCGACCTGACGACGTACGCGATGATCGTCGAGGAGCTCAGCCGGGGGTGGATCTCGATCAGCGGGATCGTCAACACCCACTTCATCGGCTCCTATCTGCTGATGAAGTTCGGGACCGACGAGCAGAAGCAGCGCTACCTGCCGAAGATGGCCACCGGCGAGATGCGCGCGGCGTTCTCGCTGTCCGAGCCCGAGCTCGGATCCGACGTGGCGGCGATCAAGACCTCCGCTAAGAAGGTCGACGACGGGCGCTACGAGATCAACGGAACCAAGATGTGGGTCACGAACGGGTTGCTCTCGTCACTCGTGTTCGTGCTCGTGCGGACCGATCCGAGCGCCGAGCCCAGGCACCGCGGGCTCACCTGCTTCATCGCCGAGAAGGAGCCTGGGGCCTCGGAGAACACCGGCGAGTTCGCCGGGTTCAACGTACCGCCCAAGATCAAGAAGATGGGCTATAAGGGCGTCGAGTCGACCGAGCTGGTGTTCGACGGTTACCGGCTTGGAGCTGAGAACCTGCTGGGCGGAGAGGAGGCCGGCCTGAACCGCGGCTTCCCTCAGATGATGGATGCTCTGGAGCTGGGGCGCGTGAACGTGGCGGCGCGGGGCGTGGGGCTGGCGCAGCGGGCCCTGGAGCTCGCGTTAAAGTACTCACAGGAGCGGCGGGCGTTCGGCAAGCCGATCGCCCAGCACCAGGCGATCCAGTTCAAGCTCGCGGACATGGCCACCCAGGTCGAGGCGGCGCGCCTGCTCACCCACCGGGCCGCGCGGATGAAGGACGCCGGGGAGCGCTCGGACATCGAGGCCGGGATGGCCAAGCTGTTCGCCTCCGAGGCCGCCCGCTTCTGCGCCGAGGAGTGCCTGCGCATCCACGGCGGCTACGGCTACTCGAAGGAGTATGAGATCGAGCGGATCTATCGCGACGCACCCCTGCTGTTGATCGGCGAGGGCACCAGCGAGATCCAGCGGATGGTGATCGGGCGCAAGCTGCTCGAGCGCCACAAGATCTGAGGCTCCGCGGTGGCCTCCGACACCAAGACGCTGATCGAGACCGCGGTCAAGCGGTTCCTCGAGGAGGTCCCGGCGCTGGAGCAGCTCAAGCTCGTGGTGGGACTCGAGCTGCGCGCCCGACATGACACGCAGATCTATCGGGTGGAGCTGCCGGGTCCGAAGGTGTCCAAGGATGTGCCGAGCGACGCCAAGGTGACGCTCACGGTGTCCCGCTCGCACTTCAACGAGCTGGCGACCAAGGGGCAGGTGCGCAACTGGCGCGAGGCGTTCGTGCACGGTGACGCCAAGGCCACGGGCGTCGAGCAGGTGATGAAGCTGATCGTGAACGTGGTCGAGCGCCAGGAGGAGCGGGTGCGGACCCGCAAGGCCACCCGCGCCTGATCAGCGAGCCCGTGCGTTTCAAGCTGTGCGACCGGCCGCCAGCTCCTCGGCCTCGCTCAGCTGCTCGTCGACCAATCGCAGGCCGGAGTCCCAGAAGCCCGGATCGGCCAGGTCGATGCCGATGATCTCGCCGAGCTCCTCGGGACTGCGCGAGCCGCCCGCCGAGAGCAGCTCCAGGTAGCGCGGCACGAACGACTCGCCCTCGGCGCGGTAGCGGCTGTATGCCGACAGCGCCAGCAGCTGCCCGTACGCGTAGGCGTAGACGTAGCCGGGGGAGTTGATGAAGTGGGGCACGTACGACCACCACAGCCGGTAGCCCTCGGTTATCTCCACGGCGTCGCCGAACAGCTCCTCCTGTGTCTGCACCCAGAACTCGCAGATCCGGTCGACCGAGAGCTCGCCCTCGGAGTGCCGGTGGGTGTGGACCAGGTGCTCGAAGCGGTTCATCGCCATCTGGCGGAACACGGTGGCGATCCCGCCGTCGATCCGCTCGGCGAGTAGGCCGAGTCGCTCCTCCTGGTCGCCCGCCTCCGCGAGCAGGCGCTCGAACACGAGCGTCTCGCCGAACACGGAGGCCGTCTCGGCCAGTGTGAGCGGGGTGGAGTGGTGGAAGATTCCCTGTGGCTGGGCGAGCGCGGCATGGAGGCCGTGGCCGAGCTCGTGGGCCATGGTCATCACGTCGCGCCGGCGCGCCGTGAAGTTCAACAGCACGTACGGGTGGACGCTCGGGACCGTGTAGCTGCAGAAGGCCCCGCCACGCTTGTGCGGACGGACCGGTGCGTCGATCCAGCGCTCGTCGAAGAACCTCGCCACCACCCGGCCGGCGTCCTCGGAGAACGACCGATACGTGTCGAGCACCAGGTCCCGCGACTCGCCGAACGAGAACGTGACCTCCTGGGTCAGCACCGGGGCGGCCCGGTCGTAGTCGGCCAGCCGCTCGAGGCCCAGTAGCTTGGCCTTCAGCGCGTACCAGCGCTGGGGTATGTCGTAGCGGCCGCGCACGGCCTCGATCAGCGCCATCACCGAATCGTCGGAGGCCTCGTTGGCCAAGTTGCGCGAGGCCAGCCAGTGCGGGTAGGAGCGCAGGCGATCCTCGACGGACTTGTCGTAGACCAGGGTGTTGTAGATGAATGCGCGTGTGCGCACCCCCGGCTCGAGCGCTGCTGATACCGCCTCGGCGGCGTTGCGGCGCTCGTCGCGGTCGGAGGACTGAAGCCGGCTCAGCGTGAGCTCGAGCTGCTCCTCCTCGCCGTCCAGATTGGTCTGGAGCCCGGACACCAGCTCGCCGAACAGCCGCCCCCAGGCGTTGGTCGAGGCGATCGACTTCTCGGCCAGCACCTTCTCCTCGCTCTCGGAGAGCAGGTGCGGGCGGTAGCGGCGCATGCTCCGCAGGTGGTGGCGGCAGAAGTCGAGCTCGGACGATCGCAGGAGCTCCTCGGCGCGCTCGTCGTCGAGGGCGGCCCATTCGAGGTCGAAGAACAACAGCCTGGTCTCGATCTCGGTGCTCCGCTCCTGCATGCGCTGAAGCAGCGCGCCGCGCGCCGGGTCCGCCGTGTCGGTCGAGAAGCGCAGCGCGGCGTACGAGCCGGCCCGGCCTACGAGGTCGCTGATCGCCTCGAGCTCGCGCATCGCGCTGGCCAGCCCGGCCGAGTCGAGCTCGGCCACGCGGCCGGTGTGCGCCGCGGAGAACTCGCTCGCCTGCGCGATCGCCTCGTCGAACATGCGGTCGACCGAGCCCTCCTCGCCTCCGTCGACGAGCGGACCGAGATCCCACTCGGTGGCGAGCAGCTCGGGGTCTGATAGCTGATCACGTGTGCTGGCCACACCCGGAGACTAGCCGGTGCGTGGACAGGCGGCAGGGTTGAGGGCGCCACTTACCGAAAACAGGTCCACTGGCTGGCCGGTGACGCGGCGCTCGAACAGCAGATGGACGCCCGGATCGCCGAGCGCCCATTTTCGCTCCGGTGCGGGCGTGAGCTGGGCCGGGTGCCAGACGTCGCGCTCGGGGGTGGTCAGCAGGTACTGGAAGTGCCCCCGGTTGACTGCCGCCCGCCATGCCGCGCACGTCCGGAGCGGGGTGAATGACCCGTGCGTACCGGTCCGGGCGATGTACTGGACGCGGTTGGAGTCGTCGATTCCGAACAGCGGATAGGAGAAGAACTCCCCGTAGGTGCCCGCCACGGCGACACGGACATGGTGGATCGTTCGGAAGTAGTCCCACACGCCCGACAGGTGGGAGATGCTCGGCTGGTAGGTGTAGCGCCCGCGCAGGTAGTGGCGCTGCCAGGGGTAGCCGGCGGCCGCGCCGGCGCAGGCGAGGAGGGCGAGCGCGGCGAGGGCGACGGCGCGGGTGGGGCGCTTGCCGCGCACGGGCCGCACCGCGATCGCCAGCCCGACCGCGAGGACAACGCCACCAGCGAGCAGGGCGCCGGCGAGGTGCTGCGCCGGCCACAGCGACGACTGCGCCACCGTCGCCACGGCCACCACCGCTAGGCCGGCCACCACGACCGCTTGGCTACGAGGGCCCGCCAGCACCGGCGAAAGCGGCATCACCGCGAACGCGAGCGCCAGCCCGGGCGCGGCATAGCGCAGGTTGTAGGTGAAGCCGATCGGATAGCCGTCGGGACCGATCGCCCCGTTGGGCGTGACCAGGTACGCCGCGAGGCTGGCGAGTGCGACGAGCGCCACCATCCGCACCATCCCGCCGGCCCGGGGAAGGAGGCAGAGGAGCGGACCGACGATCGCGACGGCGCCGATCACGTACCACCACGGGCCCAGCTGGCCGGCCATGCCGGTGACGAAGAAGTGCTTCCAGAACACCGAGCTGGTCAGGTAATGCGCGACGGTCAGGCTGACGTGCTGCTGGAGGGGCGGCGCCGGCGTGGGCAGCAGGCCGGCGAAGCCGGTCCAGGGAAGCGGGTTTCCGACCGCGATGAGGTTGCGCGCGTACCAGAAGCCGCCGGCCAGCACGAGCGGGACCAGCCATGCCAACGCGGTGGCGCGGCGGGCGGGGGTGGCGGTGGCGCGATCAGGGCCCGGGGTGGCGGTGTCGCGGTGAGGGCCCGGGGTAGCGGTGGCGCCGCGGTCGCGGATGGCGATCGCGAGAACCCCGAGCGTTAGCAGCCCCACCGGAGCCAGGAACGTCAGCTTGATTGACGCCGCGAAGCCGGCGCTGAGCCCGGCGAGCGCATAGGCCGCGGTGCGGCGCTCCGCGTTCACGACCAGCGCCACCGCGCCGAGCAGGAAGGCGAGGCCGACTATGTCGCCGTCCGCGCTGCCCGGCTGGGAGAAGTCCATCATCGGGGTGAGCAGCACGAGCGCCACTCCGGCGGTCGACGCGGCGCCGCGGCCGCGCGGCCGCCCGATGCACCAGCCGGCCAGCAGCGCAAGTCCCATCCAGAGCAGGTTCAGGACCGGCGAGAGCGTGTCCCGCCCGAGCAGCACGATGCCCAGGCCGTGGAACAGCTCGGCGGTCGCCGGGTAAAACGCGAGCAGGAACTCGAGGTCGTAGTGCAGCGAGGTCACCCGCCCGGTCTGGGCAAAGCTCGCCGCCCACGGCAGGTGGTACCAGAGCGTGTCGAACGCATGCATGCCGAGGTCGTAGGACTCGAGCGTGGGCGAGGCCCAGACGCTGAGCACGAGCGCGCCGGCGAGGAGCGCCGCGCCGGTCGCGACGAGCCCGCTGGGCGCCCGGGGCGAGCGCCGAGCCAGCCGGCCGCGTGCGACGGCCGATCCACCGGCGAGGCCGGCGAGAGCGCATGCGACGACGATCGGGGCCAGGCGGAACAGGCCGATCGCGCCGAGGAGCTCGAGAATTGCGATTAGCAGCGCGAGGCCGGCGATCGCCTCGGCCAGCCGGGCGGGCGCACCGCTCCACTCCGGCAGCAGGCGCCGGCGGAGCGCCACCGCGGCGACGGCGAGCGAGACGCACACGACGCAGAGCGATCCGACACCGAGCAGGTACCGCGCCACGATGACGTTCATCGTGGCCCCAGAGCGGCGGCGCGAGGGCGCTCGGCTACGCTTGCGTCGCGTCCCATGAGAGCCCGAAGACTAAGTGCTGGATTGCTGGCGCTGGTCGCGCTCTCCGGATGCGGGCCCGGCAGCTCCCGATCCGTTCCCGACCTGGCCCAGCTGCCGCTGGTGTCGGGCACCAGCATCGTTGCCCAGGCCCGCCAGTGCGACAAGGGAAAGGCCGCCTACTGCGCGGTGGAGATTGTGCTCGTGGGCCGCTTGTACAAGAGCTCGCAGGACCTCCTGGGTGTGGAGCGCGAGCGCCTGGTCACGCTCGGCTGGATGCGAGAGGGCGCCGACACGGGCAACGAGCACGCCGCCGACTCGCCGGGACACAAGCTCCGCGTGACCTACGCGACGGCGATCGGGGATCTGACCGGGATCGATCTCGGGTGGATCAAGCGCCCCCGGCGAATCACGCTGGCGCTGTCGCGGGCGGTGTTCCAGCGCACCGCGGCCCTGTCGATGATGCTCGAGCTGAGCACTACGTAGCTTAGGAGTGCGGGCGCTCGTTCGACGAGCGCAGCACTAGCCGGCGCTCGCCACCCACCGCGATCGCGCTGCGGCCGCTCAGCAGATCGCGCAGGTCGGCGCCGACCAGCTCCTGGCGCCAGCCCGTGAGCGTGCGCACGGGCGGCTCGGGTTCCCCGCGCCGTGCCGCGCCGACGATCGCCTCGAGCTCGGCGCGGGAGGCGATCAGCTCATAGGCCAGCCCGGCGTCGATCGCCCGTGCGCGCAGCAGCGCCTCGGCCAGCGAGATCAGCGGCGCGTCGCCCGGCTCCGAACGAGGGCGGGCCTCCTCACGGGGGAGGGGGGGCGCTTCCAGGCCGGCCGCGATCGCGTCGAGGATCTGCGTACCGCGCCGGCGGATCGTCGACAGGTGGATGCCCCGGATCTGCTCGAGCCCGTTGAGCGTGCCGGGGTGGCGCTTGGCCAGCTCGACCAGCGGGGGATCGCCCAGGACCGAGCTCACGGGCCGGTCCTCGGCGGCGGCGGTCCGCTCGCGCCACGCGGCGAGCTCGCGGGCGACCGCGCGCGAGCGCGGGTCGAGCTGGTTGACGCGCTGGAGGCGCTCCCACGCCGTATCGGGGTCGCGTTCGTCGGTGGCGCCCTCGAGGCGGCGGCACTCCTCGCGCGCCCATTCGAGCCGGCCGGATTCGGTCAGCCGGCGCTGGATCTCGTCGCACAGCTCGAGCAGGTGGGCCACGTCGTCGGCCGCGTAGCTGAGCTGCTCGGCGGTCAACGGGCGGACGTCCCAGCGCGTGTAGCTCGCGGTCTTGCTGACGCGGCGCCCGAGTATCGCGCCCAGGAGGTTGCCGTAGCCGGTCTGGGCGCCGGCGCCGGCGAACCCGGCGGCGATCTGGGTGTCGAAGACGTTGGTCAACTCGGTGCGCCAGACCCGGCGCAGGATCGCCACGTCCTGGCGTCCGGCGTGGAGCACGATTTGGATAGCCGGATCCGCCAGCAGCTCGGCCAAGGACTCGGTATCCACGTGGTCTTCGAGGGCGTCGATCATCACGATCCGGCGGCCGTCGGGGTCGTCCGGGTCGTCGATCACGAGTTGGACGAGGCACAGCAGCGCCCGGTAGCGGCCCTCGGACATGAACTCGGTGTCGATCCCGAGTCGCCCGTTGACGCGGGCCAGGCGCGCAACGCCCGCGACGTCTTCCGCACTGGCCAGCGCGCCGATCGGTCCCGTGGGCATCCGGTGAGCCTACTGGCGCCGGGGCGGAGGAATAAACCTACCGCGCTGGTAGGATATCCGCATGATCTTCTCGTCCAAGGCCGAGTACGGCGTCCGGCTGATGGTCGAGCTGGGCCGCCAGTCGCCGGAGCAGCCCACCAGCCTGAAGGCGATCGCCGATGCCGAGGGACTGCCACTCGCCTACCTCGAGCAGGTGGTGGCGCGCCTGCGCAAGGCAGGCCTGGTGATGAGCGCGCGCGGTGCCCACGGCGGCTACTGGCTCGCGCGCCCGGCCGAGGACATCTCGATGGACGAGGTGGTGCAGGCGCTCGAGGGCGCGATCGCGCCGATGGAGTGCTTCGTGCACGACCACACCGAGCGGGTGCTGTGCTCGCACGAGCCCGACGCCGGCCGCGGGTGTGCGACCAAGCTGCTGTGGATGCGCGTGCAGGGCGGGATCATCCGGTCGCTGCAGACGACGACCCTGGCCGAGCTGGTGGAGTTCTCGCGCCGGATGGATGGCGGCGAGATCGAGCGTCCGGTCGGGGCGCCCGCCGCCTAGACGACACGAAACGAAAGCTGGATATGGCAGACCTAGAGATTCGAGACCTTCACGTCCGCGCCGGTGAGAAGGAGATCCTGCGCGGCGTCGACCTGGCCGTGGGCAAGGGCGAGATCCACGCCCTGATGGGGCCCAACGGGTCGGGCAAGTCGACGCTGGCCAACGCTGTGATGGGCCACCCCGGCCTCGAAGTTACCCAGGGTCAGATCCTCTTCGGGGGTGAGGACATGACCGAAGCAGCGCCCGACGAGCGGGCCCGGATGGGCCTGTTCATGGCCTTCCAGTACCCCGTGTCGGTGCCGGGCGTGACCGTGACCAAGTACCTGCGCACGGTCCTCAACGCCCATCGCGCGGCACGCGGCGAGGAGGCGATCCCGCTGCGCGAGTTCCGCCAGACGGTGGAGGCGGCGATGAAGCTGACCAACGTCCCCCGGGAGTTCTCCACCCGCTACCTGAACGAGGGCTTCTCGGGCGGAGAGAAGAAGCGCATGGAGATCCTCCAGCTCGCACTCCAGCGCCCGGAGCTGGCGGTGCTCGACGAGACCGATTCGGGCCTCGACATCGATGCCCTGCGCGTCGTGGCCAATGGCGTCAACGCGGTCGCCGGGCCGGACATGGGGGTGCTCATCATCACCCACTACCAGCGCATCCTCCACCTGGTGCAGCCGAGTCACGTGCACGTCATGTACCAGGGGCGGATCGTCCGCGAGGGCGGACCGGAGCTGGTCGACCAGCTCGAGGCGCGCGGATACGGGTGGATCACCGAGTCGCTCGACCAGGCCGCCTGAGGATTCCGTGAGCGTCGCCTCGGCTCCCCTGCGTGACGTGGCCGGCGAGTTCCCGGTCCTGCGCCGGCGGATCGACGGCCATCGGGTCGTGTATCTGGACTCCGCGGCGACCTCGCAGACGCCACAGCCGGTGATCGACGCGATGACGCGGTACTACACCGAGTCGCGGGCGTCGATCCATCGCGGCGTGTATCCGCTGGCCGTCGAGGCGACCGATCTCTACGAGGGCGCGCGCCAGCGGATTGCCGCATGGCTGGGCTCGACGGTCGAGGAGACGGTGTTCGCCGCCAACGCCACCGCCGCGATCAACATGGTGGCCTACACCTGGGGCCGGGCCAACGTCCATCGCGGCGACCTGGTGGTGCTGACCGAGATGGAGCACCACTCCAACATCGTCCCGTGGCAGCTGCTCTGCCAGGACCGCGAGGCCGAGCTCGCCTACGTCCCGGTGCTCGAGGACGGGCATCTGGATATGGAGGCGTTCGACGTGCTGATGGAGCGCGGGCCTAAGCTCGTCGCCGTGGTCCACGTCTCCAACGTGGTCGGCACGATCAACCCGGTGGCGGAGATCGCGCGCCGCGCACACGCCGCCGGCGCCGTCGTGCTGGTGGACGGAACCCAGGCGATCCCGCAGCTCCCGGTCTGGTTGCCGGAGCTGGACGTCGACTTCTACGCCTGGACCGGGCACAAGGCGTACGGCCCGACTGGGATCGGCGTGCTCCACGGCCGGCGCGAATTGCTCGAGGAGATGCCGCCGTTCATCGGCGGCGGGCACATGATCCGCACGGTGGCGGCGGCCGAGTCGACCTGGACCGACCTGCCGTGGAAGTTCGAGGCCGGGACCTCTCAGATCGCCGAGGCGATCGGGCTGGGAGCCGCGGTCGACTGGCTGCGGGCGATCGGGCTGGAGCGGGTCCGGGCGCACGAGGAGGCGCTGGTGGCCGACACGCTGATGCGGTTGAGCGCGGAGGTGCCTGGCCTGAGCATGCACGGGCCGCCGTCGGCGAGCGAGCGAGGCGCGCTGGTGTCGTTCTCGCTGGAGGGCGCGCATCCGCACGACATCGGCGAGATCCTGGGCCGCGAAGGCGTGTGCGTGCGCACCGGCCACCACTGCGCGCAGCCCCTGATGCGCCGGCTCGGCGTGCCGGCGACGACGCGAGCGTCGTTCGCGGTGCACAACACGAGCGATGACGTCGACTCCCTGCTCGCGGGCCTGGGCCGCGTGCGTCAGGTCCTGCAGCTGTAGTAGACCTCGGTGGCGTAGGGCAGTTCGAAGCCGCCTTGCGCGCCGGCCAGCTCACGGACCCCGGCGAGCACTTTTTCGCGTTCCTGCTCGGCAAGGTTCGCGATCCAGCTCCAGGACGCCACCAGAGCCACGAAGTCCTCCGTTCCGAGGCGATGAACGTGAGAGAACTGCGCCTCGCGCACCGCCGTGAACCGCGGGCTCTGTGCGAGCACCTCCTTCCAGCGGTCCTCCCCGGCGGGAAACGGTCCGGCTGCTTGGCGGTGCGGTTCGACCAGGGTGCGAAAGCGCTCCACCCACGCCGGCTCGAGCTCTGCCCAGCGGGCCTGGTTCCACAGCGTCGCGAGGCCGCCGCCCGGCCTCAGCACGCGCGCGATCTCCTCCAAAGCCTGCTCGGCCCGAAACCAGTGGAAGGCCTGGCCCACGACCACGGCATCGACCGAGCCATCCTCGAGCGGGATCGCCTCGGCAGTGCCCTCGCGGGCGTCGGCCGCGGGCGCCTGCTTTCGCAGCTCGTCTCGCATGGCGGGCGAGGGCTCGACCGCGATCACGTGGCCGGCGCGGGGGGTGAGCTGGCGCGTCAGCTTTCCCGTGCCGGCGGCCAGGTCGAGCACTGTGCTGCGCTCGGTGAGCTCGAGCTCGCCGAACAGGAGGTCGAGCGCCTCCTCGGGATATAGCGGGCGCGCTCGCTCATAGGCGTCGACGCTGCCGCTGGCGAATCCGGTCGCGGCGCGCGGGTCGACGGTCATGCGGTCATGGTCGCAGTCACGGGAGCGGGAAGAACGTTCCATTCGGCGCGCCGAAGTCGTCGAGGCCGAGGTAGTTCCCGCCCGGCGGGAAGAAGGTCGGTCTCGGCGAAGGTTGCGCGGCGAGAGGACCGAAGTTCCCGGGGGAGGCGGACCGGCGGAAGACCCGGCCCCCTACCCAGCTACGCTTGAACAGCCGATGGACGACCTGTACCGAGAGAACATCCTCGACCACTACAAGCACCCGCACAACTGGAGCCCGCCGGCGCCGGAGATCGAGGCGCCGGACCTCGAGTTCCACGATCTCAACCCGCTGTGCGGCGATGAGCTGACCGTGCAGCTGGCCCTGGATTCCGATGGCCGGATCGCCGACGTGCGCTTCCTGGGCCACGGCTGCGCGATCTCACAGGCGGCGGCGTCGATGGCCTCGGACGAGGTCAAGGGGATGCCCGTCGACGAGGTCCTCAAGCTCGACCGGTCCTTCGTCCTGGACCTGCTGGGCATCGACATCTCGGCCACTCGGATGAAGTGCGCGCTGCTCTCGCTCAAGGTGCTCAAGAGCGCCTCGCTCGGGCACTCGGTGGCGTGGGAGCCCGAGACGCCGGAGAGCGCCGCCGGCGCGGCTTAGCGCCCCGCGATCAGCTCCGCGACTCGCGCCTGCATCTCGCTCGTCGCCTCAGGCGGGTAGAGCTCGATGCGCTCGAACCGATCATCGCGTACCACGAAGGTCACCCCAATCGGGATCTCCGCCTCGCCCCCACCGGTGTTCCAGTGCCCGCTGATCGCGATCCAGCAGTGACCGATCGTCCCCGGCAGCCCTGTGTCGGTGTAGTACCACCGGATGTCCTCGGACAGCTCCATGAGCGACCACAGCAGATCGAGATATGCCTCCGCGTCCCGCACCTCGATCCCGGACGCAGGACGATGGTCGAGGACCACCAGGCCCTCGACCAGGCAGGCCCGGGCGGCTACCCGGTCGCGGCGGTTGAGGGCATCGAACCAGGCAAAACCGAACTGGATGCTCGCGGCCACGTCCGGGCCCCCGGCCAGCATCTCGTACCGCGCACGCGCCGCGCCCGGTTCCGCGAATATCTCGACACAGCCCGCCTCGCCGGCGCGGTTCAGCGTGGCCAGCGCGAAGATGTCCTCGCGCAGGCGCGCAAGCGCCATCCCCTCGCACGCCGCGAGCAGCTCGCCGATGAGCCTGCGGCCAAGACGGACCGAGACCGCCTCCGCGCCCAGAAGCAGGCCCCACCCGTCCGGCCGGCGGTCGACCAGCGACGGATG
Source organism: uncultured Solirubrobacterales bacterium (assembly GCA_963818675.1). Classification (GTDB taxonomy): domain Bacteria; phylum Actinomycetota; class Thermoleophilia; order Solirubrobacterales; family Solirubrobacteraceae; genus Palsa-465. Next base: position 788,747 of record CAWFTE010000002.1, on the reverse strand, counting down.
ATCGGCCAACGGCGCCTCCCAGGCTCGCGGCGCTGAGGCGCCCCGAGGCCGAAGCTTGGCCACGCGCGCCAGCCGCAACTCCTCCTGATCGGGGTTGAACAGCTCGACGCGGGCGACCCGCCCGTCGCGCACTTCGGTGAGCGTGTCGACGTCGATCTCCCACGGAGCGCCTTGCCAGACGCCGGCTTGGTGCTGTCGCAGGGTGAACAGCTCATCGGTCCCGTCGTCGAGGATCTCACCGCGGCCACTGTGGTCAGAGACCATCTCGGCCAGCGATCGCATCATTGTGATCAGGCCGTCGGCGCCCTGGAAGTCCTCCCACCCCGCCGGACGGTGGTCCACGACCACGCAGTCGTCGGTGTAGAGCCGGCGCAGCTCGTCCCAGTCACGCGCGTTGTACGCCTCTACGAAGAGCCGCGCGATCCGGGCGTGGGCCGCCGAGGGCGAGAGGTCTCCGATCTTCGCCAATACCTCGTCTGCACTGCTGTAGCTGTGCACCTCCTCGAACAGGCCTTCGCGCAGACGCGTGGCGTGAAACGTCGTCCACTCAACCTCGCCGCCGGTGGCGCGGTCGATACCGCTCCACGTGATCGAATACGCCGTCGCCCCGGGGTAGAGGTCGATCACGTCGACGGTCGCGCTCGGCCGAGTGAGGAGCTTTCCGAGGCCGGTGTAGATCTCGCGGATGCCGGCGCAGTCGGCGGCGTGCTGGAACTGGAAGGGACGGTGATCGACGATTCGCGCCTCCGGATGCATGGCGACGAGGAGGCCGTCTGCGTCTCCGGCCCGCGCGGCCCGCTCGTAACCGAGCCACAGCGCGAGCGCGTGCGTCCACTCCCGGGCCCGGCGCGCCTCGCGCAGGACGATCGCCTCGACCACGCGACCCTCGTGCCGCTTCGTGACCACGAACAGCGGCGGGTCGCCGTCGACCCGCGTCAGCGTCACCTCGTCCTCGCGGGCGACCACGATGCGGTGCGTCGCGGCCGGGATCAGGGTCCGGTACGCCTCGCCGCCGCGCCGATCCGACGTCGGAAAGCCGCGCCGGTCGCGCACGAGCACGTCCGGGGCGATCGGGTCATCCGACGACGTGCTGCGTAGCTCCTCGTATCGGGCAACCAGCGCGTCGCGGTCGTGGTAGTCGTAGACCTCTACGAGTACGCAGCGGCCGTTCTCGACCACGGTCACGTGGCCCATCGGGTCCTCGAATTGGCCCGCGAGCCTGCCTTCGCCGCGGAAGGCGATACGCGTGGCGATCACGCGCTCGTCGCACGCGAGCACCTCATCGACCTCGACGCGAATGGCAGGGGACGCAGCAAACGCCGACTCGTACAGCTCGTGCAGCTCGTTGCGGCTATGCACCTGGTCCCACCCCACCGCACGGTGATCGACCAGCCCGAAGTCCTCGGCGTACAGCTCGAGCACGCGGTCCAAGTCGTGCGCGGCGTAATCGCGTAGGAACTCGGCGTACCAACGCTCCGGCGGGCGGTCGCCCAGAACGACTTCAGAGGCGCGGTCGCTCAACTGCCCGAAGCGCGCCAGCATCGCCTCCCGGTCGTCGGGCTCGTACTGATCCCAGCTCGCCGCGCGACCCGCCTCGTCGATGAGGATGACCAGGCCCACCGGGATCTCGTACCGCCCGCCCCCGTCGAGCATCGCGCCGCGCCAGGTGAGCCTCGTCGCGATCACGCGCTCGTCGCAGGCCAGGACCTCGTCGACCTCGGTGTGGATGTAGGCCGACACCTTCCACGCGGCGCTGATCTCGAGGCGGCCGCCGAGGGCGTCCCGGGACTCCCAGCCCAGCCGCCGGCGGTCGTTGAAATGGTAGTCACGCGTCGCTAGATCTTTGAGCCGCCGGAGATCTCGGGCCGCGTGAGCGCGGATCCACGCGGCGAGATGGCGCTCGGGAGGGCGGTCGCCGAGCGGCCCGAGGCCCCCGCCGAGCTCGGCGTAGCGGGCGATGATCGCCAGGTCGTCGTCGTGCTCGTACTGGTCGCGGCTGATCACAAGACCGTCTTGAACCATGTTCACGACGCCAATCCGGACCTCTGCTTCTCCCATGCCGTCGCTGGCGTGGCCGCGGTAGGCGACTCGGGCCGCTATCACGCGCTCATCGCACGCCAGCACCTCGTCCACGTCGAGGCGGATGTCGGGCGAGGAAGCGAGCATGGATTCGACTTCCCGGCGCGTGTCGGCGCGGCCGTGCAGGTCCTCCTTGCTCAGCGCGCGGTGATCGATCGTCACCGAAGCTTCGTGATGGAGCTCTACGAGGGCGTCGGCATCGCGTGCCTCCCAACCTCGGGCCACAGCCTTCATGTAGCGCTCGGGCGGCCGGTCGCCGAGCGCCACCGACCGGCGCCCACCGAGCTCCCGGTAGCGCGTCAGCGCCGCCTCGCGGTCGTCCTCCTCGTACTGGTCCATGCGCAGGGCGCGACCTGACTCGACAAGCGTCACAACGACCATCGGGACCGCGAACTTGCCTCCTCCGCTCGGTTCGATCGCTTTGCCCGTCCAGGTGATTCGCAACGCGATCACGCGCTCGTCGCACGCCAGCACCTCGTTGACCTCAAGGTGGAAATGCGACGTGCCCCTCCAGATCGAGCGCAGGCGCTCGGTGGTGTCCTGGCTGCCGGCCGTGGCCTCCCAGCCGAGGCTGCGGTGGTCGACGTTCTCGTAGCCGTCTGCGTAGAGCTCCAGCATCGGCTCGAGCTCACGGGCGGTATGCCCCCGCGCGAACCGTTTCCACCACCGCTCCGGCGGCCGGTCGCCGAGCGGCCCGAGGCCGCCGCCGAGCTCGGCATAGCGGGCGATCATCGCCCGGTCGTCGTCATGGTCGTACTGGTCGATGCTGACCGAGATGCCGGCCTCGACTACCGCCGCGTAGCCCACTGGATACTCGGCATAGCCGGAGCCGTCGGCGGCGTGGCCCCGGTAGGCGACGCGCATCGCGATCACTCGCTCGTCACACGCCAGCACCTCGTCGATCTCCAGCCGGACGTCCGGCGCGATCGCGAACACGGACTCGACCACCGTACGCGCCTGGGCCCGGCCTCGCTGGGGCTCCCAGCCCATCGCGCGGTGATCGGTCATCACCCAGTCCTCGGCGTACAGCTCGAGCAGCGCGTCGATGTCGTGCATGGCCCAGCGCCGGGCCAGCTCGCGCCACACACGCTCGGGCGGCCGATCGCCGGGGCTCTGCGGATGGGTGTCCGGTGACGTGGCGCGCCGCGCCGGCTCCGGTGCCGGAGCCGCGAGCCGTGCCGCCCGCTCCGCCCCCACCACGTGCCCCTTCGCCTCATACCACGCCTTCGCCTGGCCGGCTGCCCGCCGCGCGGCGCCTTCGTTCCCCGCCGCCAATTCCACGCGCGCCAGCGCCAGCGAGGCGTCGCCCTTGTCGGCCAGTGCGTCGGTCGGCTCGGCCAGTGCCACCGCTCGCCGCGCGAACGACAGCGCCTGCTCGCAGTCGCCCATCCGCGCGAGCGCCTCGCCTCGCGCGCTGCACCAAATGATCGTCGTCTGCAGATCCTCGCCGGCGTGCTCCTCGGCGAACATCGTCTGCTCGAGCGCATCCTGATCGCTGTCGCCCTGCGCGACCAGCGCCCGTGCCAGGAGCGCCGCCGCCTGAGCCGCGCCCGCCGCCACGCCGAGCGATTGGAACCCCTGGCGGGCCGCCCGGAGCAGGCGGATCGCCTCCACGGGGTCGCCCGCCAGCAGCTCGACGATCCCGGCGTAGATCGCCGTCTCGTTCAGCTCGAGCGACAGGCCAAGCTCTTCGAGCGTCGCCCGGCCCGCGGCCAGGATCTCGCGCGCGGCTTCGGCACGACCGCGCATCGCCTCGAGCACCGCCTGGCAGCGCAGGGCGACCGCCTCGACATGGCGGTTGCCGGCGGTCATGCGGAGGATTCGGACGACGTCGAGGCACCGGCCGCTCGCGCGGACGACGGGCGACGGGCCCCACAGCGCGGCCCGGGGCGCGACCGCGAGGACAGCCGTTGTCCGACGCCGATCGCCGGCGGCCCGTCCCGCCCCCAGCGCCCGGTCGAGCGCGTCCTCGACCGCCGCGATTCGGCCGAGCCGCGCGTTTATCGCGGCCGCGACGTGGAAGCCCTTCGCTTCGCCCCCACGGTCGCCGAGCTCAGCGAGCGCGCTCGCCGCGGCCGTGGCGCCGTCGGCCGCCGCCGCCAGGCCCCCGGCTCCGGTCAGGTGGGCCAGCTGACCCTGGACGATCTGGGTGCGCGCGCGCCAGATGCGATCGTTCACGGCGCGCTCCGCGAGCTGTCGCACAGACCGGGCGGCGGCAGAGGTGTCCCCGGCCGACAGCTGCGCCTCGCAGAGATCCCACAGGATCTCGGGCCCCCGACCGCTGGCGCGCTGGAGCGCGCGGAGCAGCAGGTTCGCCGCCGCGGCCAGGTCCTCCCTGGCCAGCGCCCGCCGGCCGGCCGAGTGCAGCCGCTCCGCCGCTCGGACGCCGAGCGCATTTCCGCGTTCGTCGAGCTGTCCGAGCTGGCGACGGTATTCGTGGGCCTGCTCGAGATGGAAGGCGATCACCTCCTCGTGCTCGCCGACCAGCTCGCCCGCCTTCAGCTCGAGCCAGTCCGCGAAGCGCTCGTGGAGCTCGGCGCGCGCCTCCTTCAGCAACGATCGGTACGCCGCGTCGCGGATCAGCACGTGATGGAAGCGGTAGACCGGCTCGTCGATCCAATAGGTGCCCTCGGGCTCGACCATGTCCTTGCGCCGCAGGGCGTCCAGGTGGCGATCGATCCCGTCGCGTACGGGCGGCGCGACCAGCTCGGCGACCGCGCCGCGGTAGAACTGCTTACCGATCACCGCGGCGCGCTCGATGACCGACCGCTCGTGACCTCGCAGCCGCTCGATCCGGGCCGCCAGGAGCGCCTGAATCGTCGGCGGGACTTCGACGGCCGCCAGGTCCGTGCCGGCTGCCCAGCCGTCGCCGTCGCGGCGCAGCGCCCCCTCGTCGATCAGCATCCTCACGGTCTCGCCGAGAAACAGCGGGTTGCCCTCCGTCGTTTCGAGGATGCGGTCGCTCAACTCGGCTGGAATCGGGGCGTCGCTGAGCAAGCCGGCGACCAGCTCGCGGCTCTCGCCCGGGTCGAGGGCCTGGAGCTCGATCACGTCCCGGGCGCGCCGGCCGGTGAAGGCCAGCGCCTCCCGCACGTCGCGCAGCTCCGGCCGGGCGAGCGCAACGATCAGTATCGGAGCGTCGCTAACCCACTCGACCAGGTGCTCGACGAGGTCGAGCAGCATCGGCTGGCCCCAGTGCAGGTCGTCGAGGACGAGCACGACCGGGCGGGCGCGGGCGAGCGACTCGAGGCCGCGGCGCAGCGCCCAGAACGTCTCCTGTGCCGAAGCCGGCTCGCCGAAGCCGAGCACGCCGGCGACCCGGTCGACGACCCGCTCGCGGTCGGGCTCGTCTTCGCCCACCAGTGCGCCCAGCTTCTCTCGCACCACATCGGCGGGATCGGTCTCGCCGATCGCGGCCAGGACCCTGATCACCTCCGCCACCGGCAGGAACGTGATCCCCTCGCCTGTCGGCTCGCACGTACCCTCGACCACGCTTGCCACGTCGGCCACGGCGGCGTCGAACTCCCGCGCCAGCCGCGTCTTGCCCACGCCCGGGGATCCCATGACGGTGACCAGGCGACACTCGCGTGCGGCCAGCGCGCCGTCGAACGCGGCCTGCAGCCGGGCCAGCTCGTCTGAGCGGCCCACGAGCGGTACGTCGACTGCGGCCGTCCGCCGTCGGTCCGCTCGCGCCACCGAAACGAGCCGCCAAGCCCGCACCGGCACGGCCTTACCCCTCAGCTCCAGCTCCGGGAGCGGCTCTAGCTCCGCGGCGTGGTGGACGAGCCGCCAGGTGGGCTCCCCGACCAGCACCTCGCCGGCGGCGGCGGCCTGCTCCAGCCGCGCCGCGGTGTTCATCGTGTCTCCGATCAGGATCCCCTCGTCGCTCACCACCAGCTCGCCCGTGTTGACCGCCGTTCGCATCTGCAGCCGGACTCCCCACCCGTGCTCGAGCTCGTCGCCCAGCTCCTCGAGCGCCGCGACCATGCCCGCGGCGGCCCGGACGGCCCGGAGCGCGTCGTCCTCACGCAGTTCGGGCACGCCGAAGGCGGCGACCACGGCGTCGCCGATGAACTTCTGCACACTGCCCCCGTGGGCCTCGATCACCGCTCGCATCCGGTCGTAGAAGCGGGCCATGATCCGGCGGGCCGCCTCGGCGTCGAGCTTCTCCTGCAGTGCGGTCGATGCGACCAGGTCCGCGAACACCACGGTGACGACCTTCCGGGTCTCCCCGACGCTTGCGGCCTCGGCGGGGGCGCTACGGACCGCCGGGGAGCCACAGGCGTCGCAGAAGCTCGCCCCCGGGCGCAGCTGGTTTCCGCAGGCGGGGCACGAGATCTCAAGCTCGGCGCCGCACGCCTCGCAGAACCGCGCGCCGACTCGGTTGCCGTGCCCACATGCGGTGCAGGTGATTGAGTCCCCCATCCGTCTCGCCACGGATCATCGGCTCGGCGGCGCGCTATGTCAACGAGGGCAAATCCGAGGAACGCGCTAGGATTTAGGGCGTGCCCGAGATGATCGAAGTCTGTCCCGTGACCGAGCTCCCGCCCGGCGGGATGCGCCTGGTCGAGTGGGAGGACCTGGAGATAGGCGTGTTCAACTGCGGCGGCAGCCTGTACGCGATCGAGGACCGCTGCTCGCACGACAACGGACCGCTGGCCGAGGGCGAGTTCGACGCCGATCAGTGCACGGTCGAATGTCCCCGGCACGGCTCGCTGTTCGACCTCAAGACCGGCCAGCCCAAGACTTTGCCCGCGTACGTCCCGGTGGAGACGTACCCGGTGATCATCGAACACGAGACGATCAAGCTGGAGGTGGAGTAGTTGGCTGCACCACTCACCGAGAACGAACAGCTGGCGGCGATCAACGCCGACTACACCGAGCGCTATGGCTTCCATGACGCCGAGAACTACCTCTATAAGGCCCCCAAAGGGCTGAATCGGGAGATCGTCGAGAAGATCTCGGAGTTCAAGTCAGAGCCGCAGTGGATGCGGGACTTCCGCCTCAAGGCGCTCGACCATTTCCTGGCCCGGCCGCAGCCCACCTGGGGCTCGCCGATGCTGGCGGAGGTCGACTACGACGACATCCATTACTTCGTTCGCGCCTCCGAACGTGCCGAGCGCTCGTGGGATGATGTGCCCGAGGACGTCAAGAACACCTTCGACCGCCTCGGGATCCCCGAGGCCGAGCGAAAGTTCCTCTCCGGGGTCGGCGCCCAGTACGAGTCGGAGGTCGTCTACCACCAGGTTCGTGAGGATCTCGAGAAGCAGGGCGTGATCTTCAAGGACATGGACTCGGGGTTGCGCGACCACGAGGACCTCGTGCGCGAGTACTTCGCCACCGTCATCCCGCCCAACGACAACAAGCTTGCGGCACTGAACAGCTCGGTGTGGTCCGGCGGTTCGTTCGTGTACGTGCCACCGGGTGTGCACGTCGAGATGCCGCTCCAGGCCTACTTCCGGATCAACACCGAGTCGATGGGGCAGTTCGAGCGCACGCTGATCATCGCCGACGAGGGGTCATACGTGCACTACGTCGAAGGCTGCACCGCCCCCACCTACTCGAGCAGCTCGCTTCATTCCGCGGTGGTCGAGCTGATCGCCAAGCCGGGTGCGCGGATCCGCTACACGACGGTGCAGAACTGGTCGACCAACGTGTTCAACCTGGTGACCAAGCGCGCGGTGGCGGAGGCGGACGCGACCGTCGAGTGGGTCGACTGCAACCTGGGCTCGCGCCTCACGATGAAGTACCCGAGCGTGTACCTGATGGGCGAGCGGGCCCATGGGGAGATCCTGTCGATCGCGTTCGCGGGCGCCGGCCAGCACCAGGACGCCGGCGGCAAGATCATCCACGCCGCGCCGAACACGACCTCGAACATCTTCGCCAAGTCGATCTCCAAGGATGGGGGCCGCGGGTCCTACCGGGGTCTGCTCGAGATCGCCAAGGGCGCTCACGGCGCGCGCTCGAAGGTGGTGTGCGACGCCCTGTTGCTGGATGAGAGGTCCCGCTCGGACACCTACCCGACGATCCGGATCGGTGAGGACGACGTCAACGTCGGCCACGAGGCGACCGTGTCCAAGGTGGGCGACGACCAGCTCTTCTACCTGATGTCCCACGGCATCCCCGAAGACGAGGCGTCCAAGCTGATCGTCAACGGGTTCATCGAGCCGATCACCAAGGAGCTTCCGATGGAGTACGCGGTGGAGATGAACCGGCTGATCGAGCTTCAGATGGAGGGCTCGATTGGCTAGTGGGCTGCAGGCGGGGTTCGAGCTCCCGACGTTCAAGGGCCGGCCCGGCTGGGAGTTCACCGACATCTCGGGCTTGAACCTGGCCGCTTACCAGCCCGTCCGCAGAGCTGACGAGCTGGCCGGGGCGCAGCCCGCCGAGCGGCTGTTCGAGGCTGACGGCGGCGGCCGCGGCGGTGACATGCCTGAGGGCGTGCTTGTCACATCGATCGAGCAGGCGGCCACCGAGCACGGCGAGCTGCTGCGCCGCCACCTCGGCACGCTGATTGGCGGGGGTGACGACGTGTTCGTGTCGCTGAACGACGCCGGCTTCCGGGCGGGATCGTTCGTGTACGTGCCGCGGGGGGTGGCGTTGGAGACGCCGATCATGCTCGAGACCGTTCAGGGTCGCCCCGGAACCCTGCTCAACCAAAGGACGCTGGTCGTGCTCGAGGAGGGTGCCCAGGCCGAGGTCTGGGAGCAGTACGTGTCGAGCGAGTCCGGGCTCGACGGCGTGTTCAACGCGGTTACCGAACTGATCGTCGGCGACGCGGCCCGGCTGCGCTACGTCTGCGGGCAGGGGCTGTCCGAGCGCAGCTGGATCTTCGGGGCCCAGCGCGCCTCGGTGGGACGAGATGCCTCGCTCGATTGGGTGGCGCTTGGGTTCGGGTCGGCCCGAGGCAGGGTGCGGATGGAAACGCGCCTGAACGGGCAGGGATCGGAGGCCCGGGTCACGGGCGCTTATGCGAGCCACGGCCGCCAGCACATCGACTTCGACACCACCCAGGAGCATGCGGCGCCGAACACGACGTCCGACCTGGCGTTCCGCGGCGTGCTTCAGGGCCGCTCGAGCGCGGTCTGGCGCGGCAACATCATCGTCGACCCCGGCGCGCAGAAGACCGACGCCTTCCAGGAATCGCGCAACCTCCTGATCTCCAAGCGCGCCCACGCCGACGCGATCCCCGGCCTGGAGATTCAGGCCAACGACGTGCGGTGCACACACGCGGCGGCGGTGGCGCAGGTCGATCCGGAGCAGCTCTTCTACCTGCGCTCGCACGGCCTGCCCCAGGAGGAGGCCAAGCGACTGGTGATCGAGGGATTCCTGGCGGCTCTGGTCGAGCGCTTCGAGGAGGGTCAGGTGCGCGAGCAGCTCGCCGGCGCTTTGGAGCGCCGCCTCAACCTGATCCTCTAGAACCCGGTCCTCTCAAAACCTGATCGTTCCTTAGCGAATCGATCGGCGCTCGACGAATGTTCGATCGCCGTGCCGGCGGCGGGTGCCGATACTGGCGACGTAGCGGCAAGAACCGCGCTCACGGGGCGCTAGGACAAGTGAGGTAGGGGACATGCGTGGATCTCAGCAATTCGGCGCGCCGGTCGCGGTGCGCGGGCGCTTGGGGGCGGCCGTCGTAGGGGCGGCGATCGCGTTGCCGGCGCTGGCTCCCGGCGGGGCGCACGCCGCGATCCGGCACCCGGCGGCGGCACCTCCCAAGCATGCGAGCGCACCGGCACCACCGCGGGGTCGCGGTCCGGGCCGGGTCATCTTCGGCCACAAGCTCGGTTGACCCCGGCGTCGAGGACCCGGCGTTGACCCCGGCGTCGAGGACCCGGCGTTGACCCCGGCGTCGAGGACCCGGCGTTGACCCCGGCGTCGAGGACCCGGCGTTGACCCCGGCGTCGAGGACCCGGGGCAGCCGCGCGTTCGCGCGGTTTCGCCCTAGCCGGTCCGCCGCCTCCCCGCCGCCGGCCGCGTTCGTGATCTACACATCGCTGAGCGCTCTTGCCGCGGTCCTGCTCCCGGCCGCCGCCGGCTGGGCCCGCGCCTGGCGGATCCACGCGCCGGCGCTGTTCGTGGCGTTGTCGTGTCTGGTCCTGCTGGGCGAGCTGATGCCGATTCCGGTGCCGCGACGCCACGGACTGGCGAAGGTGACGATCTCGAGCGCGTTCGCGCTCGCCATCCTGCTGCGTTTCGGCCCCGGGCCGGCAATGCTCGTCTACGTCGTGAGCCTGCTGGTGGCCGACGGAGCGGCGCGCGTAGCCCCGATCAAGCTGATCTTCAACGCCGCGCAGTACGCGATCTCGATCGCGGCGGCCGCCGCGGTCCTGGCTGCCACAGGTACCACCGTGCTCGAGCGCATCACCGGCGGGGACCTCCCGGCGGTGCTCGCGGCCGCGCTCGTGTTCTTCGTGGTCAACCACCTGCTCACGTGCGTGGGCGCGGCGCTGTTCGCCGGGCTGCCGGTCCGGCGCTACATCTTCGAGGACTTGGCGTTCCAGGGGTGGACAGCCGGGTGCCTGGTCGCGTTCGCGCCCGCGGTGCTGTCGTGCGCTCAGGTCAGCCTGGCGCTGACGCCCGTCTCCTTCGTCCCGATGCTGGCGATCTACATGGGCGGCCGGGCGGCGTCGGCAGCGGCCCACCGCGCCTACCACGACTCGCTGACCGAGCTTCCGAACCGGCTGCTCTTGACCGAGCGGCTCGCCGGCGCGCTCGCCGTGGCGGCCGACGAGGACCATCGGGTCGCTGTGCTGCTGCTCGACATGGACGACTTCAAGGCGATCAACGACACGCTGGGGCACGAGCTCGGGGATGCGGTGCTGATGCAGGTCGCGGCACGCCTGCGGCAGGCGTGCACGGGCGGGACGCTGGCCCGGATGGGCGAAGACCAGTTCGCGGTATTGGTCTCGGGCGACGCGGCTCAGGCCGAGCTGTTGGCGGACGAGCTGCTGAGCGCGGTCGGACGCCCGCTCGAGGTCGACTCTCTCGCGCTGCGCCTGAGCGCGAGCGCCGGGATCGCGTGCTTTCCCGCGCACGGCCAGGACGCGCCCGAGCTTCTGCGCCACGCCGACATCGCGCTGTATCTGGCCAAGGAGTCGGGCGGCACGGTGCGCGTGTACGACGAGGAGCACGACGAGTACACGATCGACCGGCGGGCACTGGCCGTGCAACTGCGCCGCGGGATCGAGCGAGGCGAGCTGATCGTTCACTACCAGCCGAAGCTCCCGCTCCGGGCGGGTGCGTGTATCGCCGTCGAGGCACTGGCGCGGTGGAACCATCCGCAGCTCGGCCCGATCGGCCCCGACGCATTCATCCCGCTGGCCGAGCGGACCGGGACGATCGAGCGGTTGACCGACAAGGTGCTCGAAGCGGCGCTCGTGCAGTGCCGGCGGTGGCGGTCCGACGGGCTGGAGGTGACCATGTCGGTCAACATCTCCACGCGCAGCCTGCACGATCAAGACCTCGTGACGACCATCCGAGAGCTGCTCGCGCGACTGGTGCTGCCGGCGTCGACGCTCCAGCTCGAGATCACCGAGAGCCGGATCGTGGCCGACCTGGGGCGGGCCCGGACGACGCTCGACGAGCTGCGCGCGATGGGCGTGATGATCGCGATCGACGACTTCGGCACCGGCTTCTCGTCGCTCTCGCAGCTCCAGCAGTTGCCGATCGACGAGATCAAGATCGACCGCTCGTTCGTCATGCGGATGGACACCGACCGGTCAGACGCGGTGATGGTGCGCTCGATCATCGACCTGGCCCGGAATCTGGGGCTGCGGGTGACCGCCGAGGGGGTCGAGACCGAGGAGACGCGGCGCACGCTCCACGCGCTGGGCTGCGACTTCGCGCAGGGGTTCCACGTGGGGCGGCCGGTGGCGGCCGAGCAGTGCCGGCGGGCGCTCGAAGCGGCCGAGGCCGATTGGCTCGCGGCCGTTTAGGACGGGGTCGCCGAGCCCGTCGAGCGTGGCGAGCTCCTCCTCGTCGAGCTCTAGCGCCGCGGCCTCGAGGTTCTCGTCGAAGTGGGCGATCTGGCTCGTGCCGGGGATCGGCAACGCCACCGGCGAGTGGAGCAGCAGCCACGCGAGCGCCACCTGGGCCGCCGTGGCGCTGTGGCGGCGGGCCATGTCATCGAGCGCCGTACCCCGGCCGGCCAGCTTGCCGGTGGCGAGCGGGTACCAGGGCAGGAACGCGAGTCGTTCCTGCTCGCAGGCCTCCAGTACCTCCTCGCTACGGCGGTCTGAGACGTTATAGCGGTTCTGGACCGAGGCGACTTCGACCACGGAGCGAGCGCGCTCGAGCTGCTCGGTGTCGACGTTGCAGACGCCGATGTGCCGGATCTTGCCCTCCTCCTGGAGCTCGGCCAGCGCATACATCGAGTCCTCGAGCGGAACCTTGGGGTCGACCGTGTGCAGCTGGTAGAGATCGATCCGCTCGAGCCCGAGCCGCCGCAGTGAATCCTCGCAGCAGCGCCTCAGGCGTTCGGGGCGACAGTTGGGCTGCCACGAACCTGGGCCCGGACGTTCGAACCCGCCCTTGGTGGCGATCACCAGATCCTCGGGATAGGGCCGCAGGGCCTCGGCGATCAGGGTCTCCGAGACCGCGGGGCCGTAGGAGTCGGCGGTGTCGATCAGCTGGACGCCGGCCTCGAGGACGTGGCGAAGCAGCGATCTGGCGCCGGCGGGGTCGCCCGGCTCGCCCCAGATGCCCTCGCCGGTGATGCGCATGGCCCCGAAGCCGAGCCGGCGGACCTCCAGGTCGCCGCCGAGAGTGAAGGTGTCGGGATCGGCCACGGCCGCGAAGGCTAGCCATTGCTCGATATCAGCCGCTATCCGGACGATATCGAGCACTGGCCGGGGCGCGGCGTACGATCACGGACCGATGGCGCGCGGCACGCCACCCCTGGTCCCCCTCGGCTACGGCAAATTCGTGCGGGCCGACCGGGTGTATGCGCTGGTTCCGCTGGAGGGGCCTGAGCGCGGTGATGGGCGTCGGACGCTCGTCCACGTCGAGGGGATCGAGGATCCGATCGTCGCCTCGCGCTCGGAGAGTGCGATCGCACGGGACGTCGCGGTGGCGCTGGGGCAGCCACGCGGCCGAGGCGAGTCGGCCGTCCTCCCCGGCCAGGAGCCGCTCTTCTAGACGGTATGGGGCGGCGTCTTCGCCGCCGGTGTAGCTGAGAGCGTCGACGCTCCCGCGCTTCGTGTCGCGCGGGCTGGTTACCGCATCGAAGGAAAGGGAGCGTCGACGTGTCGGACGATATCTGCTATGCCGGGTTGGACGTGCATGCCCGGAAGACGGTGGCGGCGGCGGTGCAGTTGGGATCGGGTGAGGTGTTCCGGGCCGAGATCCCGGGGTCGCCGATCGGAGCGATCGATTGGTTGCGGAGCTTGCCTGGGCCGGTTCGGGCGGTGTATGAGGCGGGGCCGACCGGGTTTGGGCTGGCGCGTTCAGCGCGCGGGGCGGGAATCGAGATGATGGTCTGCTCGCCGGGCGCGATCCCGCGCCAGCCCGGCGACCGGATCAAGACGGACAAGCGCGACGCGCTCAAGCTGGCGCGTTTGCACGCGGCCGGGCAGTTGCGTGCGGTGCTCGTTCCGACCCGGGAGCTGGAGGCTCTGCGTGATCTGGTGCGCGCACGTGAGGACCTGCGCGGCGATCTGATGGCGTGTCGGCATCGGATCAGCAAGCTGCTGTTGCGGCGCGGCTTGATCTGGGACGGGCCCGGCGAGACCTGGTCGCAACGACATCTGAGCTGGCTGGGCTCGATCGGCTTCGACGACCGGTTGGTCGAGGTCGTGTTCGGCGAGCATCTCGCCTGCCACGAGGTGCTGCTCGCACGCCGTGATCGGCTCGAGCGGCTGCTTGACCAGCAGGCCGCGACTGGCCCGTGGGCTGCGCAGGTCGCCAGGCTCAGGTGCCTGCGCGGGATCGACACGCTCACCGCGGTGGGACTGGTCGCTGAGATCGGCGACTTTCACGCGTTCAACCGGCCAACCCAGCTCGCGAGCTACCTCGGGCTCGTTCCGTCCGAGAGCTCGACCGGGGCCCGCCGTCGCCAAGGATCGATCACCAAGGCCGGCTCCAGCCACGCCCGGCGACTGTTGATCGAAGCGGCCTGGCACTACCGCCGCCAGCCGACGATCTCGCTGACGCTCCGCCGCCGCCAAGCCGGGCAGCCACCGGCAGCGATCGACGCCGCCTGGCGCGCGCAACTGCGACTCCACGGCCGCTGGGCGCACCTCGACGGGCGACGCGCCAAGAAGCGCACGAGCGTCGCGGTCGCCGTCGCCCGCGAGCTCGCCTGCTTCATCTGGGAGATCGCCCGCCTGCTCGACTGACCCATCACGACCAACCCGTTCGAGGTGTCGGCGGCGGCCGGCGCGCGCCACACGGGACCCGCGATGCGGCTATGAGCACCAGCCCCGACAGGCAGGCGCGCTCGATTCTAGGCAGCGGCCCCGGCGCGACGAACAGCACCGTCTTGAGGTAACCAGCCCTCGCATATCAGCCTGAAGCGCCCTCGCGCTCCGGCCGCCACCCACACCCCGAACCACAGCAGACGCCCCGCCAAACCAGGCGAGATCACCCCTGCCGACTTGACAAACCCCTCCCCATATCAGCCGCCGACCTGAGCGAGCAGCGAAGGCAGGTCCGGATACCCGCTCGAGGCCCAGCCGGACTGCTGCAGAGCGGCCACCTGGGTCTGCGGAGACTGGCCGGCGGTCTGCAGAATCGCCTGGATCCCGGAGCTGGCGGTTCCGTAGCCGGGGATCGTGTTCTGGCCCTTGAGCCAACCCGCGGTGGCGTCGGCGGCCGTGGTCGGGTTGCTCCAGATCGAGTCGCTCGAGCCGTAGGTGGCGCTGTCGGTGTAGCCGATGTTGAGCCAGTCGTTGTTGCTCTGGGCCTGGCGGGACTGCGCGGCGCCACCGGACTCCTCGGCCAGCAGCCACGCGCTGATCACCGCCGGGCTGAGCCCGGTGTCGGCAGCCAGACGGGAGGCGAACTGCTGCTGGTCTGAGGTGAGCATGCTCTGGGCGGCGGCCGGCAGCGCCGCGCCCCCGCTGCCCGGGGCGGCCGGCTGGTTGACGCCCATCGAGAGCCCCGAGGTCCCCTGTGCCTGGGAGAGCGCGTCCGCGAACGACCCGGAGCCCGAGGCCGAGCCCGGGTCCGAACCGGTGGCGCTGGCAGCGCCCGCGGCCGAGCTCGGGGCGGGCGGGGTGAAAGCTGTCTGGAGCGCCGCGATCTGCGACTGGATCTGAGATACGCGCGTGACGGCGTCGGTGATGCTCATCGCTCTATCTCTTGATCGGCGGCTCACCGGGCGCGCTTGAGCCGGCGATCGCGCTTGGTCGCGGCGTTGGTCTCCAGTCCGCGATGCGGTTCAAACGGCGCGGTACTGCTTCCGACTGGGCGCCAGATTACGCACCTCCTCCTGACCGGCGGTCGGGGTGACTTTCACCACGTCTCAAGGTCGACGCGAGGCGGCCGATGACAGGAGTGTTCCCTCGTGATCACGTGATGCTGCCTGAGACGACCGTCATTCAACCGCTGCTCTCTTCGGCGCTGGAGCGGATCGGAGTAGGCGCCCGCCTGGCCAGCAAGGGCTGCCGCCTGATCGAGTTCCCGCGGATCGAGGATCGGCGCGGAAACCTCAGCTTCATCGAAGCCGAGCAACACGTCGACTTCCCGATCAAGCGCGTCTACTACCTCTATGACGTGCCCGGCGGAGCGGAGCGGGGCGGCCACGCCCACAAGGACCTGCAGCAGGTCGTCATCGCCATGTCGGGAAGCTTCGATGTTGTGCTCGACGACGGGACCAGCCGCCAGCGCATCCACCTCAACCGGTCCTACTACGGCCTGGTGATTCCAAAGATGGTGTGGCGCGAGATCGACAACTTCTCATCTGGCTCGGTGTGCCTGGTGCTCGCGTCCGAGCACTACGACGAGAGCGACTACTACCGGGACTGGGACGAGTACGCCGAGGCGATCAGGAATGACGTCGACTAAAAGGGTGCCGTTCCTCGACGTTCAAGCGAGTTATCGCGAGCTGCGCGAGGAGCTGGACCGAGCCTACCGGCGGGTGATGGAGTCGGGGTCGTACGTCCTGGGCGGGGAGGTCGAGGCGTTCGAGCAAGAGTTCGCCGAGTACTGCGGCACGGAGCACTGCGTCGCGGTCGCCAGCGGCCTGGACGCCCTGACCCTCTCGCTGCGTGCGCTCGGAGTAGGGGCGGAGGACGAGGTCATCGTTCCCGGTCATACCTACGTCGCCACCTGGTTGGCCGCTTCTGCCGTCGGGGCACGCATCGTTCCGGTAGACGTTGAGGCCACGAGCGCCAACCTCGACCCCCGCCAGCTCGCCTGCGCGCTCACGGAGGCGACGCGGGCGGTGATCCCGGTCCACCTGTACGGTCAGCCGGCGGACACGAAGGCAATCCGTGCCGTGACCGACAAGCATGGGATCGCGGTGCTTGAGGACGCCGCCCAAGCCCACGGGGCGCAGCTGAGCCGGACGCGCGCCGGATCCCTCGGGCAGGTGGGGGCCTTTTCGTTCTACCCGAGCAAGAACCTCGGCGCGTTCGGGGACGGAGGTGCGCTCACCACCGACGACGCGGAGATCGCGGCGCTCGC
Source organism: uncultured Solirubrobacterales bacterium (assembly GCA_963818675.1). Taxonomy (GTDB): domain Bacteria; phylum Actinomycetota; class Thermoleophilia; order Solirubrobacterales; family Solirubrobacteraceae; genus Palsa-465. The sequence continues at coordinate 772,043 of CAWFTE010000002.1, read as the reverse complement.
GAAGTTGCATCGGAACTATGGGTCGCGGCGCAAGTACGAGCATGAGCTCAAAGGGCTGAATTCACGCTTGGACCCGCTCCAGGCGGCTTTCCTGCGCGTGAAGCTTCGACACCTCGATAGCTGGAACGAACGTCGCCGGGCCATCGCGTGTCGCTACCTCGCGGAGATCGAGGAGCGCCCGGCAATCCTCGAGCTGCCCCAGCCGGTCTCTGAGGCGGATTCGTCGTGGCACCTCTTCGTGGTTCGCTCGAGCCATCGGGATGAGCTCGTCGAGCACCTCAGCGGAAGAGGCATCGAGACGCAAATCCACTACCCGGTGCCACCGCACCAGACTGGCGCCTATGCGGCCGATGGACGCTGGCCTCGGCTGCCCGTGGCCGAGCGCCTCGCCCGGACGGTGCTCAGCCTCCCGATCGGGCCTCATCTCGCGGCGGACAGCGTCACGCACGTGATCGATGCGGTGAATAACTTTCGGCCAGCCGGCCGTCGGCCTGCGCGCAATGACGCGGCGTCGAAACCGGCCGCGCCGGCGAAGCTACAGGTATCCGTGTCGCCCCGCGTCCCGCGCGTGAGCTGTGTCATGGGCGCGTACCGACACGAGCGATATATCGAGCGCGCGCTCGACACGCTTCTTGCCCAGGACTATCCGCAGGAGGCGATGGAGATCATCGTGGTGGATGACGGCTCCCCGGACCGCACGCCCGAGCTCGTCAAGCCCTACCTCGATCGGATTCGCTACATCCGCAAGCCGAACGCTGGCTTGCGCGACACGGTGAACGTGATGCTCACCGAGGCTACGGGCGACTACGTGGCGTTCCTGTCCGCTGACGACGAGTCGGTGCCCACGTCCGTCCGGCGACGCGTGGAGCTGTTGGAGCGCCGGCCAGAGGTGGGTCTGTGCTACGGCGACATGGAGGTGATCGACGCGGACGGGAAACTTCTCTCGGACTCGTTTTTTCGCTCGCACAACCTGAAGCCGCACCGGGGCCAGGTGTTCGGAGAGTTGATGCGTCGAAACTTCGTCACCGGCGGCTCGATGATGTTCCGCGCGGCGCTGATCCCGCTGTTCCATCCGCTTCCTGACGAGGTGGCATGGGAGGACTGGTGGATCGCTCTCAAGATCTCACAGGTCGCGGAGCTGGACTACCTCGACGATCCCGTGTATCGCTATCGCCTGCACGGCGAGAACATGGTGGGAGGCGCCAGCGGGGCGAAGCTGGCCCGAGCCCTACGCACGGAGCTCGAGTTCCGCCGCTACGCGCTCGGCACGTTCGACACCTCGGGTCTCACGCCGGATGATCTGCTGGCGACGGCGGGAGAGCTGGCGTCAACCATCAACTGGGTGGCGTCGCATGACCGGGTGCCGCCGGAGAGCGTCTACTCGGTCAGCGGTCCCGAACACGCCGAAGCGGATCGGCTCGTGAGCACAGCGATCGAGGAGCTCGAGGGCGAAACGGAGCGTGGTCTGCGACTCGCGGTCCGCGCCTTCGCCCTCGATCCGGGACATCCGCTCGCCGGCGCGGCGCTCACGCGCCTGCAGGCAGCGCACGAGAAGATGAAGCTCGCGGCTGCGGGTGAGGCGCGAAGCCTCCTCGCAGGCGTGCGCGAGCATGCCACGCTCGCCTTCGCCGAAGAGCTCACCGCGGCGCCCAGTCTGCTGGCCTCCTACGCCGCCGCCATCGGCCCGGCTGATCCCGCCACGCTGATCATCTACGCGCCAGATCGGGACCCGAGCAGTCTCGAGCTTGAGCTGCTCGAGGCGATCGAGGCCGCGGGACTCGATGACACGAGTTGCCCCGATCTGGTCGCCGTCGTCACGCGCGGTGGCGAGGACATTGAACGTGAGATCGCCACCCGAGCAGGGGCAGTCTTGAGCGAACGGCCCGTCACGGGACGGTTCAGGGAACTGCCGCTGTTTCCGGCCGGACAACTCGCGCCGTCATGAGCATCGCGGTTCCCCCCTCGGCCCGGGATATGCCCGCTGGACCGAGCGCCTGGTCGGACTGGCAGCGCGTGATCTTTGCGCCCCAGCCCGAGCGTGCAGCGCTGCTGCGACTGGAAGCCACTTGGGCGCTGCGACCGCGCCGTATCAGATTTCATCGCAACCACTCGATCGAGGCGGCCCTGAGGACGCTCAAGCCGTTCCTGGAGTACGCCGGCATCGCCCCGGAGCTGATCGTGAGCGATTACGACGACAGCCTGAGCTTCTCCGTGGCCGGCGACGCAGACGTCGAGGTGATCTGGCTTGACTTTGCTCGTTTCACAAGCCGCATGACGCCATGCGGTGCTGCCGACTGGCTTGGTGACCGCCTCACGGCGCTGCGAGATCGCACACTCGCTCCGATCCTGGTCCTCGACTGGGACGGCCCACGAGAAGATGCCGCGCCGTTTTCCGACTGCCTGCGTGAGCGGCTCGGCGACCTCGCAGGGGTTCATGTGGCCGAACGAACCGAGCTGTTCGATGCGCTCGGAGATCGTTACTTCGATCCGGATCGCAGTCGGATCACCGGTACGCGTGTGAGCAGCGTCGGCGCCACGCTGACTGCTCGCCTGCTCGGTCTGCGGTGGTTCCCAGCGCTGCTCGACCCGCCTGTGAAAGCGGTGGTAGTGGATCTGGACCAGACGCTGTACGCCGGGGTACTCGGCGAGGACGGAAGCCGTGGAGTTCAGCTTTCAGAAGGTCACCGGCTGCTCCAGCAGGAGCTGCGCGGCCTGCGGGACGCCGGCGTGTTCCTGGGCCTCTTGTCACGCAACGAGCCCGCCGACGTTCGCGCACTGTTCGAGGACCGGCCTGACTTTCCCTTGCGCTGGGAGGATTTCAGCGCGCACAGCATTTCGTGGGGCTATAAATCCAATGGGCTGGCCACCATCGCCCACGAACTCCGCATCGACACCGGCGCGGTTGTATTCGTGGATGACAACCCGGGTGAGCTCTTGGAGGTGAGCCTCCACGCGCCTGGCGTGCGGTGTCTGCATGCAGGCGAGGACGCCTCGCACACGGCAGCCGCGCTTCGGTACTTCCCTGGTCTCTGGAAATTCGAGGCATGCTCGGAGGACCGTCTGCGCGTGGCCGATCTTCGGGCGAACGAGGAACGACTGAGCCTCGCACGGACGAGCGAGACGCTCGACAGCTACTACCGCGAGCTGAAGATGAGCGTGACCCTGCGACGTGATGACCTCGCGATGCTCCCACGAGCCGCTGAGCTGTCGGCCAAGACAAACCAGTTCAACCTCGCGATGCGCCGTTACAGCGAGGCGCAACTTCGGTCGATGCTCACGAGCGGACGACACGAGCTGGTCACCGCCCGCCTCGAGGACCGTCTCACCGATAGCGGTGTGATCGCAATGGCGGTTCTGGAGCAGGACGGCCGGAGGCTTCTCGTCGACGAGCTGTGCATCAGCTGTCGCGCGCTCGGCCGCCACCTCGAGGATGTGATCGTCGGCCAGATGCTGTCCGCCGGGCCACTGTTCGACGGCTGCGACGAGGTGGTTTTCAACGTCGTCTCAGGACCGCGCAACCAACCCGCCAGGGACTGGCTGGCGCGTTTCGCCGGGAAGGCCGTCAGCGGGCCTGAGCCTTTGCAGCTGACCGTCCCCGCATCGCGCACGCTCGAGGCGAGCGTCAATCCCAACATCAAGATCGGAGCTTTCTGATGCCTGTATCTACCCACATCGGCGCGATCCGCGAGGTGCTCGAGACAGCGTTGGCGACATCGCTCGACGGGATCGTGAATCCGGCTCGAGGCGAGGTTGAGGCCTGGGATTCCCTTGCGCACATCGAGATTGCGTTTCTGCTCGAGGAGCGCTTCGGCGTACGCTTCACCGAGGAGGAGATCGCGCACATGGGATCAGAGGCCGACATCGCCGAGTTGCTTGTGAGTAAGCGTGCGTCATGAGATCCGCATAGCGGGCCACGCGTATCGGCTCCGGCCGATCGAGCTGCACGACGCGGGCTTGGTGGTCGACCTTCGTAGCGACCCGCAGCGAGCCCGGTACCTGCACCGAATCTCTTTAGAGGTGGCCGCGCAGGAGCGCTATCTCAACGCCTACTTCGAGCGAGACGGCGACTACTACTTCGTGGTCGAGCGCCAGGTCGCCCAGGGAAACTCAGCTGAAGGCCTGATCGGCATCTATGACATGGACCCCGTGGCTCGACGGGGCGAATTCGGTCGTTGGATCGTGCGGCCCGGCTCGATGGCGTCAGTCGAGAGCGCTTGGCTGATCTACAGGGTCGCCTTTGAGCAGCTGGGCCTGGATGAGATCTACTGCCACACGATCGTCAATAACACCGCGGTCGTCTCATTCCACGATCGCGCCGGCCTGACTCGGGCGCGCCAGCTGGAGGGGTACTTCGAGATCGACGGGAAGCGGTGGGACGCGATCGAGCATTCTCTGAAGCGCGAGCAGTGGCCGGCCACATCCGACCGCCTCGAGGCGACCGCCAAGCGCCTTGCTCACCGGCTCGGCGCGGCGGCGTGATGTCGACGCGCAAGTCTGTTCTTCCTCCTGACTCCCGCTTTCATCATGTCGGGATCGCCTGCCGCGATCTTGCGCGCGAGGAGAGCGAACTCGCGGCCGTGGGGTACGCACGAGTCGGCGAGACGTTCACGGACCCGCGTCAGGGCGTGGTTGGGGTGTTTCTCGAAGGAGGCGGTCCACGCCTCGAGCTGGTGGCGCCGCAGGTCGGCAGCGACGTGCTCGAGCCGTGGCTCGCCGGACGCGCGAAGATGTATCACCTCGCCTACGAGGTGCCTGGGGTGACGGCCGCGATCACCGCAGTGGACGAAGCCGGCGGGCGCCTCGTGTCGGCTCCAACTCCAGCCGTTGCGTTCGGGGAGCGTCCAGTGTGTTTCGTGATGCTGCCAAACCGGTTGCTCGTCGAGTTCATCGAGAGCAGCCACACGGGCTCGGACGTTGCGCCCACGGATGCTGGCGGCGACGGCGGACGGTCCTCCTGACGGAGCGCCTGCTCCTCCTATCCCCTGTACCTGAGCAACGGATCGATCGACCCGCAGCGCAGCCGAATCAGCTCGCGTCCGTCAACTGCGTTCAACCGTCACGAACGCCCTGGCCTGCGGCGACATCTCCGGGTCAGCTGCAACGTCGTAACCGAGCGCCGCCCACTTCCGTCGAAGAATCCCGTCGGCGCGCCAGAAGTCGCTGCCGTCGCCGATGCCGCCACGGGTGTGATGGAAGACCGCGAAGTCATCCACGACGACTCTGCGCCCGGCGGCGCGGGCCTGGAAGCAGAAGTCGACGTCGTAGCCGTGGAAACCATGGAAGTTGTTGTCGTCGAAGCGCAGATTGCGAACGGCCCACGGCGAAAGGATCATCAGCAAGCCGTCGACTGAGTCGACGTCCCAACACCCGGCGCCGTGATCGATGAGGCCGCGGGTTTCGTGCACGCGGCCCCGGATCTGGCCCTCCCACCAGCACAGGCTGCGCACGCCGGTCGCCCCGATCGCCCCGATCACTGCGACCGAAGGATCAGCGAGGCGCGCACGCACCTTCGCGCAGAAGTGTTGATCGTCGATCGACACGTCCTCGTGCAGCAGCACCAAGGCCTCGAGGTCCTCAGAGCTCGAGAACGCGTCCAGCGCTTCGTTATAGCCGGAGAAGATCGAGTCGGTCTCGATTTCGGCCAGCTGCGAATCCGGCTCTGCGCAGCGTGCCAGAGTCGGGCGCGCGTAGCGTTGGAACGTCTCCTGCGTTCCGATACACGCGGCAAAGGCGATCATTTGGCCAGGGCGTGTTCGTCGAGCAGCACGTCTGGATGCTTCGAAATGAAGGCCGCGCGATCGGCGGCGATCTGGCTGCGGATCCACGCGCTCAATTCGGGATCCGCGGTGGCCACGGTCTCGGATAACCCGTGGCGGATCTGCGAGCTCTCGACGAGTACCGGTGGCCGACCGGCTTGGCGAAGGCGACACAGCAGGTCGGTGTCCTGATACCAGACCACCAGCCCTGGGTCGAAGAACTCTCCCGGAGCGTGCGAGAACTCGTCGATCGTGGCCTGGGTCATGGCAAAGCACCAGGCGGCGAAGTCGAAGCGCATCGCGCCGTCAACGGTGAACGGAAAGACGACCGACGCGCCGGCGTCGAGCGCCGAGCGGAGCGGCGCCCACCATCCGGCCAGCGGCTCGACGTCGTCATTCATGACTACGACGTAGGGAGTGCGCGCCGCACGCACGCCGGCGTTCACAGGTCCGGCGAAGCCCTGGGGAGGGTTGCCGTTGTCGACTACGACGATCTCGTGGGCGGCATCCGTCCTCGCTTGCACGGCGGCGATGCTCGCTCGAACGCGATCTGAGGCGGCGTCGAGCGTCGGGATGATGATCGTCAGCTCGGGCTTCTCGCCGAGGCGACCACGTGCGCCTCCCGTCCGCGCGCTGGGCGCGGAGACGACGCTGGCTGGAACCTCCACGACGCGTTGGCCCCGTTCGCCAAAGAAGACGGCCAGGGCGCCGAGCAGGAGCTCTCCGGGAAGACTAGCGATGCCGGCGCTGCGCAGATCGGCAGCACGTACAGCAAATGCCCATGCAGCGACCGGACTCGTGCAGGCGGAGCCCGCTGTTGCGCTCGTTGCCACGCCGACGGACGGATCCTCGAGCGCGGTTGCGAGCGGCGCGAGCCAGCCGGGCGCTGGCGCCGCCGCATCGCGGATGAACACCACGATGTCGCCCTGAGCGTGCTCGGCGCCTCGGCGAGCGGCGAGCGCGTAGCCAATCCGGCGGTCGTTGCGTACGACTTGAACGTCGCCCGCCAGACGTCCGAGCAGTTCCTCCAACCCGACCGATGCATCGTCGACGACGATGATCTCGTGGCTCGGATCGTCGGCTTGCGCGGCGATGCCCTCAAAGCAGCCGAGCGCTTGTGCGGGCCCGCCGGACAACGGCACAACGACAGAGATGATCGAGGGCATCCTCTCTGGTTATCGGCACCGCGGGACGAAGGTTGAACGCCGGCGCTGCGCGAAGCCGTTACCACCCGCCGGCGCGAGCACGGGCGCTTCAAGGCGTTAACCACCCGGAGGCGGGCTGCCGATGCAGCCCGCCTCCGTTTCCGGTTCCCTCGATGAATCGGACGTGGTGTATATAGCCCCGCGGGATGCGAGTGTGACGGTCGCGAGGCGGATTGTTTTCTCGACGGCGATGAGCCGGACGAGCTTGGTCGCCTGGTCACGGGCGGAGCGCGAGCGCCGGCCCTCAGGCGGAAGCTTGTTCGCCGGGACCGGGCGGCGCGTCATGCGCCGCCCGGCCCAGCGAAGGGAGATCAGCCCGTGATGAGCTTCAGAACCAGCTGGGGCTCCGAGTTGGCCTGGGCGAGCATCGCCGTGCCGGCCTGCTGGAGGACCTGCTGCTGGGTCAGGGTGGTCATCTCGGACGCCATGTCGACATCCTGGATGTTGCTCAGCGAGGAGGACATGTTCTCCTCCGTCACCGAGATGGCCTGCGAGGTGTACTGCAGACGGTTCTGCACCGCACCCAGCGTGGCCGCCATCGTCGACACCGCGCTGATCGCAGCGTTGATGTCGCTGACCGCAGCCGAGCCAAGCGTCGACAGGTTGAACACCGTGTTCGGCGTACCGGAGGCGGAGAACGTGCCGGTGAAGCCGTTCGCCGAGGTCAACGCGGTGGTCTCGACGTTGGCGAACGACACCGCCAGCGTGTCCGAGGAGTTCGGACCGACCTGGAAGGTGACGCCACCGCTGCCGGCCGTACCGTTCAGCAGGTTGAGGCCGTTGAACTGCACCGACCCCTGCTGGCGGGCGATCTCCTGCGTCAGCTGGTCCACCTCGCTCTGGATGTTGCTCTGATCCGAGGAGGACAGATCGCCGTTCGAGTACTGCACGGCGAGCTCGCTGATCCGCTGAAGCATGCCCTGAACGTTGTTCAGCGCGGCTTCGGCAGTCTGCACCATCGAAGTAGCGTCGCTGACGTTCCGGCTGGCCTGGTCGAAACCGTTGACCTGGGAGGTCAGACCCTGCGCGATGGCATACCCAGCGGCGTCATCGGCCGCAGAGTTGATCCGAAGACCCGAGGACAGACGCTGCATCGCCGTGCTGACCGCGCTGCTCGAGGCCTGCAGGTGACGATGCGTGTCCATCGCCGAGCTGTTGGTGAGAATCGAAAGGGACATTTGTACACCTCCGTGGTGTGATTGATTTAGATTTGTCCCCCGGCGGCTCCTTGCCACCGGTCTCTCCGGTTATCGCCCGAGTCCGTGGCGCCTTGAGGCCGAAACCCGATATCCGTAGAAGTCCGCAATTGGGCCTGCCCCCGCCGCCAGCGCCGGCGCCCCACCACCGCGGTTGCGCCTGGGGGCGGGAGGCCTCGAATCCCGCCCGTATACCGGCCTGGAGCCCTGCGCGCCACCGTCCAAACCCGCACTGAAGGCGCCCTGAGCGGGAATAACGTTCCCCTCGGCGCGGCGAAGTCAGCGAGGCCGAGGTTCTTCCCGCTGGGCGGGAACAATCGCGGTCTCGGCGAGAACCGCGCCGCGAAAGGAACGAAATTCCCGGTGGGCGGCCCGGTCAGGCGGTCAAATCGACGCGGCGGCCCGGTCAGGCGGTCAAATCGACGTGGCCCAACCCGTCATCCTCCTCGCCCGGGAGCAGTTCGCCGCGGGAGGTTCTCCCGAGAAGTCCACGCTCGCCGGCGGTCTCGTTGACGGTGTCGCTGCCGGGGCCGGGGCCGGGGCCGGGGCCGCTACCGCTGCCGCTGCCGTCATGCCCCTCATCGCCGGCCCCACCGTCGCCGTCCCCACCGTCACGCCGCCGGCGCTCCGGCCGGCGACCGTCGGCGCGGTCCCGCTGTGCGTCACGATCCACGTGCCCGACCCTCGGCGCGCGCAGGATCGGCAGGATGTTCGGCGTGACCGGAACGATGGGATGAATCGGATCCATCTGGGCCGCCGGCTACCTTGTTAACGTCCGCTCCTGCCGGCGCCGCCCCCAGGGGCGCCGGCGCCCGCGGGGGTTCTGGCGCCGCCACCCGCAGCACCGGCGGCTCCGGGCGTCAGACCGTGCCGGGCGGCATGCTCGTAGGCTGCGCGCATCTCCGCAAGCACCAGGTGGCGCCACACCGCCACCGCGCACCCCCAGGCCAGGACATAGCCGACCACGCCGGCGCCGAGCGCGCGCAGGCCGGCGTCGGGGGCGGGAACGCCGGCTTGCAGCGACAGGTACGCCGCGATGCCGAAGCCGATCAATCCGCCCCAGCCCTTGGACCTCCGGACGGCGGCGCGGGCACGCGGGTGGTTGGCCACGCTCGCTCCGGCGACGCCGCCCTCCTCGCCCTTGGACTTCTTGTCCTTCTTGTCCTTCTTGTCCTTGCCGTCGCTCTTGTCGGCCGGCTTCTCAGCTTTCTTGCTCACGTCAGCCCTCCGTCCGATGACGCCGGCGCTTCAGCGGCGCGACGAGCGCGCCCTTGGCCAGCGCGCTGCGCTGGCGCTCGAAGATGAAATGGATCAGCCGTTGCCGATCCGAGGTCGAGATGTCGTCGAACGCGATCGCGCGGCGGCCGCCCGCCTCGATGCGGACGATCCGGCCGCGACCGCCGATCGGACCGGTGCCGTCGCCGAGATGGAGGCTGAAGCGGACGACGGAGTTGAGCCGGACGGCGTCCGGGCAGGTGAGGAGCATGCCGCCACCGCTCACCTCGATCGCGTGGCCGCTCAGCACCGAGCCGTCGTCGTCAGCGACCAGCACGACTGGCTGGACCGTGCCGACCCGGACGAATTCGCGGCGCTGGAGGACATCGGGTTCGGCGTCGAGCTTGAAGCAGAGCAGGTCGTGCGCCTCGGCCGTGGCCACAGCGTGAAAGCGAATCAGGCCACGCGGCGAGGCGTATTCCAGAACCAGCGCCTCCCCGTCGAGCGTCTCCTCGGGCACCGACAGGAGGACCACCATCAGCTCGCGGCCGCGTTCGAACACGCGCACCGGCACCGGCTCGCCGGCGGGCGTGGTCAGCTTGCCCTCGAGGCCGCCGACGATAAGCCGCACGACGTTGTCAGCCGGCTGTGATCCCTCGGTCATGGCAGCAGGCGCGCGGCGAGGGACGCGGGATCGGCGGCCGACATGGAGCCGTGCAAGTCGATGCCCTGATGGATGTAGGCAACTGGCATGCCGCTCCGGTAGGCGAGCTCGGCGGCGACGCCCAGCTGGTCGGCTCCGTCGGCGTGGGTGACCGCGATGCCGTCGGCGCCGAGCGCCTCGAGCGCCCCGATGAGCTTGCGGGCGGCGCGCACGCTGAACGTCGCGGGCACCGCGATGTAGATCGCGTCGACGCCGAGCGACTGAAGATCAGACGTGAGCTGCGCCACCGCGACCGGATCGGCCGGGCTGACCGGGGGCGTGTCGATCACCACGAGGCCGCCGTCCCGGCCGCCGGCGACGGCAGCCTGCGCGTCGCTGGCCTCCGGCGCCACCGTGACCCACACGTTCTCCAGCTTGAGCAGCTCCTTGACCTCGGCGCCCCAGTCGCGGGCGCCGAGCGAGACGACGCTGGCGGTCAGGCTCGACCCGGTGGCGTAGGCGGCGGCCAGCGCGGCCGAGCAGTGGGTCTTGCCGACGCCGCCCGGGCCCACGAACGCAAGCGCGGCGCCGGTCGAGGGGAGCGGGGCGGGGGCCGGGATCGTCGCGGCTAGCGTCGCGCGAACGGCGTCGCGCAGTGAGCTGCCACGGCCGAGCGGCGAGCGATGCGCCGCCGCGGCCACCACCAGCTCGCTGGCCCACTCCGGGCTGATGCCCTGGGCGATCAGCTCCTCGACGATCGCCTCGGCCGCGCCCGCCTCGGGCGTGCCGGACTGCTTGTCCGTCCACGGGGGGGAGGAGGGGCGCGGCGCCACCGGGGCGGCCGCCGGGGCGCCCACCACCGGGGGGTGCGCCGGCGCGGCTGGGGCGGCCGCGACCGGCGCTGGGGCCACCGGGGTGGGGGCGGAAAGCTCAGGGACCCGCGCGGGCACGGGGGCGACGGGCGCCGGCCTGGGGCCGGGAGCGGGAGCGGCTGGCGCGGGACCGGCTGGCGCGGGAGCAGGAGCGGGCGCCGCGGGCACCGGCGTCGCCGCCGGCATCACCGACGCCGCGGCCGCCAGCTCGCTGACGTCGCCAACCTGCGCCGCGGCCGACTCGAGTCGGCTCGCGAAGGACTCAAACAGCGCGTCCGCGTCGACCGCCGCGGCCGCGGGCGCCGCGTCCTCGAACCCGCCGTCGGCGTCCGCCAGCGGCGCCATCGGCGGCACCACGACCTCGGCAACGTCCTCCGGGTCCTCGTCGTACACGTCGACCTGAAGAGGCTGGGAAGGCGCCGCGTCGATCTCGACGCACTTCTGAGCGAAGAAGCCGCCCACACCGCCCATCACCCCATCCCGCTGGCGCAGGATGATCGCGTCGGGGCCGAGTTCGGCCCGGATCTGCGGGATCAGCTCCTCGAGCTTGCGGCCCCGGTAGGTGCGGACGCCGGACAGGTTCCGCGAATGGCCGTTGTTGTTCGGAGCGTGCGAGGGCGTCTGGGTGCTCATGTTGCGATTACTCCTATGGTCTCGACGCTAATGCCGGGAGCGACTTCGTTGTAGGAACAGACGGGGAGGTGCGGAACCGCGGACTCGATCAGGCGCCGCACGTGCCGGCGTACGCGCGCCGAGCAGAGCAGCACGGGCCGGGCACCGCTGCGCGCGGCGGCCTGCTCGGACTGAGTCCGGACCGCGCCCAGCACCGCCTGCGCCCGAGTGGGCTCCATGGCCAGGTACTCGCCGTCGTTGGTCTGGGTGATCGAGGTCGCGAGCTCCTGCTCGATCGTGGGGTCCAAGGTGAGCACCCGCAGCATCTGATTCTGAGCCAGATGCGGCGCGGTGATCGCGCGGCCGAGGGCCTGGCGGGCGTACTCGGCCAGCAATCCGGGATCGCGCGTGACGCGCGCCTTGTCGCCAACGGACTCCACGATTGCGCCGAGATCGCGAATCGATACCCCCTCGGACAAGAGGGCCTGGAGCACGCGCTGGATCTCCCCGAGCGAGAGAACGTCTGGCACAACTTCAGTAACGACAGCTTCGTTGGATTCCTTTAGCTGATCGAGAAGCTGGCGCACGTCCTGCCGCGTGAGCAGGTGCGCGGCGTGCTGACGGATCGTCTCGGTCAGGTGCGTGACGATCACCGACTCGCCGTCGACGACGGTGTAGCCGAGCGCCTCGGCATCCGCGTGCTGGCCCTCGGACACCCACACCGCCGGCAGCCCGAACGCGGGCTCGGTGGTCGGGATCCCGTTCAGCGTCCCCACGGCGTCGCCCGGGTCCATGGCCAGGTGATGGCCGGGCATGATCGTGCCCCGCGCCACCTCGGTGCCGCGGACCTTGACCACGTACTCGTGGGAGTCGAGGTCGACCTCGTCGTGGATCCGGACCGACGGGATCACCATGCCGAGATCGCTCGCGATCTGGCGGCGGATCATCGAGACCCGCCGAACCAGCTTCCCGCCCGACCGGCGATCCACCAGCGGCACCAGCCCGAACCCGATGCCGAGCTCGAGCGGATCGATCGACAGCTCCTTCAGGACCTCCTCGCGCGGGGCCGCCGGCTTCTCGGCCTCGACGGGCGCCGGCAGCGCGGCCGCGGCCTCGGCGGCCGCGAGCTCGTCCGGAGTGCCGTTGCGCACGGCCCAGCCGATCGCGGCCAGGAGGCCGCCGATGAACAGGAACGGGAGCTTCGGGAGGCCGGGGATCAGACCGAACGCGCAGATCGCCCCGCCCGCCACCAGCGGCGCCTTCTTCTGGCGCAGGATCTGGTTGGCGATGTCGGAGCCGAGGTCGCGGTCGGAGGCCGAGCGCGTGACGATGATGCCGGTGGCGACCGAGATAAGCAGCGCCGGGATCTGGGCGGCGAGGCCGTCGCCGACCGTCAGCAGGGAGTAGGTGTGGGTCGCCTGGCTGAAGCCGATGTGCTTCTGGAGCAGCCCGACGACGATCCCGCCGATCAGGTTGATCGCGGTGATGATCACGGCGGCCATGGCGTCGCCCTTGACGAACTTCGAGGCACCGTCCATGGCTCCGTAGAAGTCGGCCTCGCGGGCGATCTCCTGGCGGCGGGCTCGCGCCTGCTCGTCGGTGATCAGGCCGGCGTTCAGGTCGGCGTCGATCGCCATCTGCTTACCGGGCATGGCGTCGAGGGTGAACCGGGCGCCGACCTCGGCCACGCGGCCCGCGCCGTTGGTCACGACCACGAACTGGATGACGACCAGGATCAGGAAGATCACCAGGCCGATCACCACGTTGCCTCCGACCACGAACTGCCCGAAGTCGTGCACCACGCTGCCGGCGTCGCCCTTGGTCAGGATCAGGCGCGTGACCGACACGTTGATGGCCAGACGGAACATCGTCGTCAGCAGCAGCAACGTCGGGAAGGACGAGAAGTCAAGCGCCTTGCCCACGTACATCGTGGCCACCACCACGGCCAGCGCGGCCGAGATGTTGACCGTGATGAACAGGTCGATGATCATCGACGGCAGCGGCACGACCAGCATCGTGACCATGAGGAGCACGCCGCCTGCGGCGAGCAGGTCGGTGTGGCGGAGCAGCTTGCGAATCGTGTCGTTGCTCATTCGGCGGCCCTCCGGCGCCCGGTTTCCGCTCATACGGCGGCCCTCCGCGCGCGGCCATGCGATAGACGAATGCGAGTACCTGGGCGACCGCCGCGAACAGCTCGGTCGGGATCATGTGCCCGATCTCGACCGAGGCGTGCAGCGAGCGCGCCAGCGGCGGGTCAGGGACGATCGGGACGCCGTTCTCCTCGGCGATCCGGCGGATCTGCCGGGCGATCAGGTCGGCGCCCTTGGCCACAACCACCGGCGCCGGCTTGGAACCGTCATAGCTCAGGGCCACGGCGTAATGGGTCGGGTTGGTGACCACGACATCCGCCTGGGGGACCGCGGCCATCATCCGCGCCCGGGCGGCCTGCATCTGGCGCCGGCGCATCGCGCCGCGGATCTCGGCCGGGGTCTGGTAGGCCTTGGCCTCCTCCTTGACCTCCTGCTTGGTCATCCGCAGCTGCTTGGCGAACCGGCGCTTCTGGTAGATGAGGTCGGCGATCGCGATCAGGAGGTAGACCACCGCGGCCCGTTCGGCGACGCCCATCGTGCCGGACTTGATCAGCACGCCGAGCGCGCCCGGGGGCGTGCCGATGCTCGCGCCCAGGTTGGTCAGGTCGGGCACCAGCGCCATCGCCACGACCGCGCCGACGACGGCGACCTTGGAGATCGCCTTGGCGCCCTCGGCGAACATGCGCGGCCCGAACATGTTCTTGACCCCGTTGACCGGGTTGAGCCGGGTGAAGCTCGGCTTGATCGCGGCCAGCGAGGGCCGCATGCCCACCTGCGCCACATTGGAGACCAGCGCGACGCCGGCGCAGATGCCGGCGATCGGACCGACGGTGACGAGCAGCGTGTTCATCGCGGCATTGGCCAGCGCGTGCAGCCCGGCGCCCGAGGCGACCTCGCCCGGATGCGCGATCTCGGCGAACGCGCTCCGCATCGACGACGCAGCGCCCGAGACCACGTGCGGCCCGAGCGCGATGATCGCGACGAGGCCGGCCACCAGGATCAGTGCCGTATTGACGTCCTGGCTCTTGGCCACCTGGCCCTGCCGGCGCGCTTCCTTGCGGCGCTTGGGTGTGGCCTTCTCTGTCTTGTCGTGGGCGGCCATGGCTCAGGCGATCCGAAGCGAGTGCAGGGCGACGCCGACCGAGGTCGCGACCTGGTCGGAGAGCCAGCCGCCGAGGAACGGGAGCGATGCGGCGACCACCACCAGGGCGATCCCGACCTTGAGCGGGAAAGCGACCGAGAACACGCTCATCTGCGGCACGACGCGGGAGACCATCCCGAAGGCCACGTCAGAGATGATCAGCGCCAGCATCGCCGGCGCGGCCACCTCCAGCGCGGACACGAAGATCGAGGCCATGGCCTGAGCGGCGCCGTTGACCAGCGCGCCCAGCGCGGGAGCGCGGGTCAGCGGGACGAGCTGGAAGGTCCGCGCGATGCCGCGCAGCGTCCACGCGTCGCCGCCGATGACGACGAACAGCATCACGCCCAGCAGCGCGTAGAACTGCGAGAACGCGCCGCCCTGGTTGCCGTTGATCGGATCCACGGTGGCGCCGAACGAGAAGCCGGAGAAGATGTCGGTCAGGCCGCCGGCCATCTGGACCGCGGCCAGCACCGCCGCCACCGCGAACGCGAAGGCGAAGCCGATCAGCACCTGCACGACCAGCAGCCCGGCCACCGAGAGCGGATCGGTCGGAACGTGCTGGCCGTGGATGGCGACGCCGGTAAGCCCCATGGCTAGGCCGAGCGCGATCGACGTGCGCACGACCGCCGGGATCTGCTTTGAGGAGAACAGCGGCGCCAGCACGAACAGCGGCGCGATCCGGGCGAGCACGAGGATGAATCCCGTGACAGAGCCGCCCAAGCCGAGCTGCTGGAGGAGATGCGTGCTCAGTAGGTTCATCCGAGCCCGAGCATCTGCGGGATCGAGAGGAACAGGTTCTGCGTGTAGCTGACGAGCTGGTCGAGCATCCACGGGCCGAGCAGGACGATCAGCGCTGCCACCCCGACGACCTTCGGGATGAACGACAGGCTCTGCTCCTGGATCGAGGTGACGGCCTGGAAGATCGAGACCAGCAGGCCGATGACCAGTCCGGCGAGCAGGATCGGCCCGGCGATCTTGACCGCGAGGGTCATGGCCTGGATGGCCAGGCTGATGACGGTGTCCTGGCCCATCTCAGTGGAAGCTCGCGATTAGGGAGTGGGTGATCAGCTCCCAGCCGTCGACCAGGACGAACAGCAGGATCTTGAACGGGAGCGAGACGAACGTCGGGGGGAGCATGATCATCCCCATGCTCATCAGCGTCGAGGAGACGATCAGGTCGATGATCATGAACGGCAGGAAGATCAGGAAGCCGATCTCGAACGCCGTCTTGAGCTCTGACATCGTGAAGGCCGGGATCAGCACGTAGGTCGGGACCTGCGCCCGGGTCTGCGGCGTCTTGATGTGCGCGAGGCTCGCGAACAGCGAGATGTCCTGGGCCCGGGTCTCTTTGAACATGAACTCGCGCAGCGGCTCCTGGGCCCGGTTGAGCGCGGTGGCGGTGGAGATCTGGTGGTGCTGGAGGGGCTCCCACGCGTCCTTCTTGATCTGGCCGATCGTGGGGGACATCACGAACAGCGTGAGGAACAGCGCGATCCCGATCAGGACCTGGTTCGGCGGGGTGTTCTGCGTCCCGAGCGCGCTGCGCACGAAGCTGAGGACGATCAGGATCCGGCTGAACCCGGTGACCGTGAACAGGATCGCCGGGATCAGCGAGATCCCGCCGATCAGCAGCAGGATCTGAAGCGCGTTTGAGGATTCGACCTTCACGAGCGGACCGTCATCCGGCGCAGGGCGTTGAGGGCGCGCCCAACCGGCGGCTCGCTCGGAGCGGGCCCGTCGGGCTCCTCCGGCGGCACGTCGATCCCCAGCGCGCGGGCCTGCTCCTCGGAGTAGGTCCGGATCGGGGTCACCCCGTTCTCGGACACGCCGACCACGATCACCTCGCGGCCGGCCCGGACCACGGTGACCGAGCGGCCCGAGCCGAGCGGCAGGCTGGCCACCTGCGAGAGGCCGTGGCCGGTCGCGCGGTTCTTGCTCTTCTTGGCCTGCTTGAGGATCCAGGCCACGCCGTAGATCACCGCGATCACGATGAACAGGCCGGCGATCGTGCGGACGATGCTGGCCCCGCCGGCGGCCGACGCCGCGTGGGCGACGGTCGTGCCGGCACCGGTCAGGTGCAGCGGCGTGTTCTCGCCGGTGGGGGTCGCCGCAACCGCCGTGGCGGCAGGGCAAAGCATGAGGGCGCCGAGCAGCGCGACGCCACGTGTAAGCGTGTGCGACTTCATCGAGGGAGGGACTCCGAGGGAGAGTCACTCCTGTAATCGGCCGCGCGGTGGCAGTCCTTGAGCGGGGCCGGTTGCGCGAAGGATTCGCCCCCGCGCGCGAAGGCTAGGCCAGGGCCTTGCCGACCGCCTCGAGCAGGCGCGGCGGCTGGAACGGCTTCACGACGAAGTCCTTGGCGCCGAGCTTGATCGACTCGATCACCTTGCTCTCCTGGCCCAGGGCAGAGCACATGAGCACCCGCGCGGCGGGGTCGATCGTCATGATCTCGGCCAGGGCGGCCAGGCCGTCCTTCTCGGGCATGGTGATGTCGAGCGTGGTCAGCTCGGGCTGGAGCTCCTGGTAGCGCTGGACGGCTTCGTTGCCGTTGCCCGCCTCCCCGACGACCTCGTGGCCGCCGGAAGCGAGCGCGTCGCTCACTACCTTCCGCATGAATGCGGCATCGTCGACTACGAGTACGCGGGCCATTACGTCAGTGCTCCTTCAAGTTGGCTGGGTTCAGTTGATTCGGCTGGCTCCTCGGGAGCTTGAGCCTGGGGAAACTCGAACGGCTGGGCCTCGGCCGCCGGCTCGGGACCGGGGGTGGCGCTCGACGGGCTGCTCGAGAGGAGCTCGTCGATGCAGACCGCCCAGTCGCCGTCGCGAACGATCAGATGACCGTGCGCGAAGGCCACGCCGTTGACGAACAGCGACACGGGCGCGTCGGCGGCCTCGCCGAGGTCCACCACGGCGCCCAGGGGCAGTGTCAGCGCGCGGCCGAGCGGCATCCGCGTGCGCCCCAGCTCGGCCCACACGCGGAGCTTGGTCTCGCCGAGCGCGGCCCGCAGGCCGGACGCGCTCTCGCCCGCGCCGGTGCCGGAGCGCTCGGCGGCCCCGGCGGCCGCGAGCTCGTCGATCGCGCGCACCATGCGCACCACGAACGCGCTCGGCACGAGCTGGATAAGCCGGCAGGACTCGCCGCCGATCACGAACGTGGTCGAGGTGGCGTGGGGGGCGGTGCCGTACAGGTCCTTAGCGCGGGCGGGATCGTCGATCACGCGCGTGTCGGGCGGGGAGATCTCGATCTCGTTTCCGAGCACGGTCCCGATCGCGCTGGCCGCCGCGGCCATCATCTGGTTGGCCGCCTCGGCCACGGCCGAGAGCTCGAGCTCGGACAGCGAACCGTCCTCCTCGTGCTCGGAGGCGGGAACGCCCATCGCCTGCGCCAGCGTGCGCGCGCCGGCGAGCGGCAGGACGAACACGTTGCCGCCGGTGACGCCGTCCACGTAGGAGACGCTGCAGGCAACGGTGCCCGGGGTCAGCTTCGCGAACGGCGAGGAGCCGTCGGCCAGCACGGACACCTCGCCGCGGTTCACCGAGCCCGGGGCGAGCATCTCCAGCACCTGCTCGATCGCCTCGGCGGTCGAGCCGCCCAGGCGCACGAGTGCGTCCTTCTGAGTGATGTCCTGTTGGCTCACAGCGACTTCCCCTCCATGCCCGAGATCTGGACCGCCCGCTTACCGCCGTTGGCCCCCGGATACGCGCGCCCGAGCTTGACGTTCTCCGCGTAGATCGAGACTCCGTGATCAGCTGAGGCGGCGAGGCCGACCACGCTCCCCGGTCCGAGCGCGAGAATGTCGGCCACGGGCATCTCGATCGCGGCGACCTCGGCGCGGAGGGTGATCGGGACGCCCGCCATGGCGCGCTCGATCTCGCGCATCTCCGGGGAGTCGGCGTCCCGTACCGCGCGCTCGCGCCCGGCGATGTCGTCGGCCACGGGGGCGATCGCGATCCACGGGATCAGTAGCGCGAGCGTGGCGGAATGCTTGTTGATCCGGCTCTCGATCACGACCATGTAGGTGGGCTCCGAGACCGAGAACAGCTGGCTCGACTCGTTCTGCTCCTCGTCGATCTCCTCGACCGCCAGGCTCACGCCCGCCAGTTCAAGCCATACCGTCGAGAGCTGGTTGACGATTGAGTCGAACAGCCGCCGGGCCAGGACCCAGTCGATCTCGCTGAGGCGCCGCTCGCGCGGGGGCCGGTCGGGCGCGCCGCCGAGCAGGCACTCCAGGCAGGTGAGCACGAACTGCTGCTCGGCCGCCAACACCATGCGCGTGCCGATCGGCTGGACCTCGAGCCGGGCCGTCATCGACCCGGCGGACAGCTGGGACTGCACGCCCATCCACGTCGCCTGGGTCGTGTTGATCGTCTCGAGCTCGATCTCGGTGCGCAGCTCGGACGACAGCCGCGTCACCGCCTGCTGGCAGAAGGTCTCGATCGCCCGGGTGATCCGGCGCTGCTGGTCGGAGTTGAACTTGGTCGGGCGGGAGAAGTCGACCGTGCGCAGCCGCTGCGTACGGCGCGCGCTGCCGGCTTCCTCGCTTTCGGGGAGCTGGCCCTGCTTGGCCGCCTCCACCAGCGCGGCGATCTGCTCGGGGGTCATGTTCTCGCTCATCGCACGCCTCCATTGACGGTCTCGCCGAGCAGGACCACTGCTTCGCCTCCGACCTCTTTCATGCTCACGGTGCCGCTCGCGGCGCGGACGCGGATGCTGCGCCCGAGCGTCCCGCCGGTCGCGGACGCGTGCACCTTGACTCCGAGGGCCTCGAGCGCCTCTTGGACGGCTGTGGTGTTACGGGCGCCAATGTCCAGCTCGCCGGTGGCGAACATGCGGGCGCCGCCGACCAGGACCGCCTCCAGCCGCCGGGGGGACGCGCCGGCCAGGCGCATGCGGAAGACCAGCTCAGGCACGGCGCGATCTGCGAACTTGCCCGGCTCGCCCTCTTCCTGGCTCTCGCCTGCCTCGGGCAGCACGATGTGCGCAAGCCCGGCCACCTTCGCGCTTCGGTCGACCACGGCCAGCCCGATGCAGGAGCCCAGGCCGAGCGCGTACAGCTCGTCATCGGTGTCGCGGCAGACGGCCATCATGCCCATACCGACAGATTCCATTCAGGCCGCCCGCTCTCCCAGCCCCATCAGGGCCAGCAGCTCGAACGTGCTGTGTGTGGTCGGCAACAGCAGGAAGGTCACCGAGCACACGTCGTCGGCCACCTCGAGCTCGGAATCGAGCATCAGGACGGCGTCGGCCGCCTCGGCCGCGTCGGGACGGCCCTCCAATGCGCCGGCGACCATGCCGCCGAGGCCGGCGCGGCCGAGTTGGGGCGGCATCGGGAACAGCGACAGCCCGGTCATGCTCCCGATCGCGCCGAGGTAGGCGGCGCCGAGGATGTTCCCGACCTCGCGCAGAGCGGAGTCGGCCAGCTCGCTGTCCTGGTCGAGACCGAGTAGGCGGCACAGGTTCTCGCCGTGGCCTGGCGGGATGAGCATCAGCATCACGGCATCGAAGTCGCCCTCGACCGGGATCGCGACGCCGCTGAGGGCGTCCTCGTCGCTACCCGAGTCCTGGAGGGCGTCCAGCAGCGGGAGCGACCGGACCACGGGTACGCTCAGCTCCACCTCGCGACCGAGCAGCTGCGACAGAGCCGTGGCGGCCGTCCCCGAGGCGATGTTCGTCAGCTCCCGCAAGGCGTCGAGCTGTACGGCGGTATAGGGATGGCTCACAGATGCTCCTGGGTCTGGGGTGTGGGGTGGTCTAGGCGGCCAGTGCCGTCCGGGTGTTGCCAATTGCGAGGCCCGGGCTGGTCAGGCCGAGCTGGATTCCGCTCAGGGCGGTGGAGGCGAGCACGTCGCAGTCCACGACCAGCGCGAGCTGACCGTCGGCCAGCGCGGCACCGGCCGACACCGGCTCGCCGTCGGCCACCACGCTGGGCAGCGGCCGGGTGACCAGCTCCCGCTGGCCCACGAGGTCGTCCACCGCGAGCGCGAGCCGGCGGTCGTGGGCGCGAACCACCACGGCGTACAGGTGCGCGCCGACCGGCCGGCGGCCGAAGCTGCGAGCGCCGTCGAGCAGCGGCAGGACGCCGTCCTCGAGCACGAGCATCTGCCGGCCCGCAACCGAGCGCACGGTCTGCTCGGACATCCGGACGGTCCGCTCGACCCGGTCGAGCGGGATCGCGAAGGGCGCGCCGGCGATGTCCACCTGGAGCGCCGAGACGATCGCCAGCGTTAGCGGGAGGCGGATCTGCGCGGTGGTTCCGACGCCCAGCGTCGATTCCATCACGACCTCGCCGCCGAGGCCGCGGATCTGCGCGCGCACCGCGTCCATGCCGACGCCGCGGCCGGACACGTCGGTGGCCGCCTCGGCCGTCGAGAACCCGGGCGCGAACAGGAGCTCGATCGCGCCGCGCATGTCCAGTTCGGTCGCCGCGGCCTCGTCGATCAGGCCCTTCTCGAGCGCCTTGCGGGCGATCAGCTCGGGGTCGAGCCCGTGGCCGTCATCAGTCACCGAGATGACCACGCTGCGGCCCTCGTGGCGAGCGGAGATCTCCAGGCGGCCGACGCGCGGCTTGCCCGCCGCCTCGCGCTGGTCGGGACCCTCGATGCCGTGGTCCAGTGAGTTGCGCACCAGGTGCACGAGCGGGTCGCCGAGCGCGTCGACCACGGTCCGGTCGAGCTCGGTGTCGGTGCCGACCAGGTCGAGCTTGACCTCCTTGCCGAGCTTGGAGGAGAGGTCGCGGACGAGGCGCGGGAGGCGAAGGAAGACCACGTCGACGGGGATCATCCGCACCTTCATGACCATCGCCTGCAGGGCGTGGGAGCTGCGCGTGAGCTCCTGCACGGCCTGGTGCAGGCCGGGAACGTCGACCATGGCGGTCAGAGCCTCGACCGCGGTCCGGTGGATCACCAGCTCGCCCATCAGGTCCATCAGCGAGTCGAGCCGTTCGGCGTCCACCCGAACCGTGCGGGTGGCGTTGTGGGCGGGCTTTGCCGACGGGGCCGGGGCGGCCGGGGTCGGGACCTCGACGGGGCCCGGAGCCGCCGGGGGTGGGGCCTCGACGGGTACCGGGGCGACGACGGGCTCCTCGGCGGCGGCGGGCTGGACGGTGACGGGCTCTTCGGCGATTGGGGCCTCGACGTCCTCGGGCCCGGCCGGCGCCGGCGCGGGCGCGGGCGCCTCCGGGACGCTCGCCGGCGCCTCCGGGGAGCTCGCCGGCGCCTCCGGGGAGCTCGCCGGCGCCTCCGGAGCGGCCGCCATCTCGACGCACTCGGCGCTCACGACCTCGGAGACCTCGCGCGCCGTTGCCGCGATCGTCTCCTCCTCGTGCTCGCTGGCCAGCCACGCCTCGACCTCACGGCCGTCGAACGTCTCGATCTCGTGCGGCTCGGGCTTGCAGCACAGGATCTCGCCGTGGTCGCCGAGCGCCGCGAACAGCATGTGCGCGCGCACGGCCGGCATCATTGCGTCGTCGGCGAGCTGGGCCCGTAGCTGGACCACGCGCTGCCCGGCCGCCTGGGCGGCGGACACGGCGGCGTTCAGCGCCGCCTGGGCGACCGCCTCGCGGGCGGCCTCCTGCGCGGGCGTGCGCGGGCGGACCAGCCGGCGCAGACGGGCGATCAGCGGCTCGGGGTCGAGGTCCTCCTGACCATCGGACTCGATCCCGTCGACCGCGACCGACAGCACGTCCAGGCAGGCGAAGACGGTGTCGATCGCCTCGGCCTCGAGGCCGGCCGTCCGCTGCCGGAGCAGCTCGAACACGTCCTCCATCTCGTGCGTGAGCTCGGCCATCTGGGCGAAGCCCATCGTCGCGCTCATCCCCTTCAGGGAGTGCGCGATGCGGAACACCTCGTCCACGGTGGGGCGGTCCGTCGGGTCGTCCTCGAGCCGCACGACGGCGAGGTTGAGCGCCTGGAGGTGCTCCCGCGTCTCGGCGAGGAACATCGGCATGTATTCGGAGGTGTCCATTACGCCTTCCTCAAGATGAACGGGTGAACCGATTCGAGCCCCATCGAGCCGGGCGTGGAAACGCGCTCGGTCGGACCGATAACGAGGTGGCCGCCCGGCCGCAGGGCCTTGGCCAAGCGGGCGTGGAGCGCGTCGCGGATCGGCTCGGCGAAGTAGATGACGGTGTTGCGGCACAGGATCAGGTCGTATGCCGCGGTCGGCGGGTCGAGCCTGAGCAGGTCGGCGACTTCGAAGCGCACCATCGAGCGCAGCTCGGCCTTGGCCTGCCAGCCGGTGCCCGAGCGCTCGAAGAAGCGGCTCATCAGACGCTCGTCGACCCCCCGGGCGTCCTCGGCGGTGAACATGGCCTCGCGTGCCCGGGCCACCACGCGGGCGTCGATGTCCATGCCGACGATGCGTACGTTGGTGGTGGGGATGGCCTGGCGGCACACGGCGGCGAGGGTGTACGCCTCGGCGCCGTAGGAGCAGCCGGCGCTCCAGGCGCGAACGCGTCCGGCCTTGGCCAGCTCGGGCAGGAGCTGGGTCTCCAGGCGCTTCCACTGCTCGGGATGGCGCCATAGCTGCGAGACGTTGATCGTCACGCGGTCGAGCAGCGCCTCGAGCTCGGCTGGATCCCGGCGCAGCGCGGGCAGCGAGTCGGTCAACCGGTTGATCCCGCGGCGCTCGAAGAACGAGCGCAGGCGCCGCTCCATCTGCGGCCGCTTGTACTGCGAGAGGTCGATGCCGCAGATCTGGCGCAGGCCGTCGCAGAAGCCGACGTAGTCGTCAGGGGTGATCGCGCTCACAGCCCAGCCTCCGCGGTGATCGCGCCGGCCAGGCGATCGAGGCCCAGGACCTCGTCCGCCAGCCCGCCATCGACGATGGCGCGCGGCATTCCGTAGATCGTGCAGGTCTCCTCGGCCTCGACGAGGATGCGCCCGCCGTGGCGGCGAACCGCGGTGGCGCCCCGGAGACCGTCGTTGCCCATACCGGTGAGCACGACGAGCAGCAGGCGCTCGCGGTAGACCCGCGCGGCGTCCTCGATCAGCAGGTCCGCGCGGGGCCGCAGGCCGCCGACCGCGGGCTCCTCGGTCAGCTCGGTGATCGCGTCCCCGTTCAGTCGCAGGTGCTTTCCGCCCGGAGCCAGCAGCGCGGTGCCAGGTTCCAGGCGCTCCCCGCCGGCCGCCTCGCGCACCCGCAGCTGGCTGCGCTGATCTAGCCGGGTGGCCAGCGACTCGGTGAAGCCCGCCGGCATGTGCTGGACGATCAGCGTGCCCAGGCCGAGCCGGCCGGGAAGCCTCGGGAGCAGCGCGGCGAGCGCCCGCGGCCCACCCGTGGAGGTGGCGAGCACGACCGCGCGGGCGAGCTTGGAGCGGCTTTGGCCGCCGTTGCCGTTCGCGTGAGCGGGGCGCGCGTAGGCCTGAGGACGTTGCCCGGCGCACACGGCCAGCTTGACCTTGGCGTTCAGGCTGTCCCGGAATGAGTCCAGCTCGGTCGGACCCGCGGGCTTGGCCACCAGGTCGAACGCGCCCTCGGCCAGCGCATCGACTGCGCGGGCGCCCTGGGTTCCCGCGAAGGCGGAGACGACGACGACGGGAATGCTCCGTCCCGGGCGCGAGCGCAGCGCGCGCAGCACGCCGAGGCCGTCCAGGCCGGGCATCGTCAGGTCGAGCGTCATCGCGTCGGGCCGTTCGCGGTCGCACAGTGCGAGCGCCTCGTCCCCGTCGCTGGCGCTGCCCACCACCTGCACGCCGGCGCGCGTCAGCGCCGTGCTGACGATGCTGCGCATCAGGGCGCTGTCGTCGGCCACGACGACGCGGGCCGGGGCTGTCTCGGAGAGGTTCATCTGGCGCGTCGCTACAGCAGCGCGGCCTCGGCGGTGGCGGAGATCGCGCTCGACTTGAGCAGGACGACGAGTCGATCGCCGAGCTTGGCGATCGCGTCGATCAGGGTCGTGTCCGCCCCGGGGACGTCCTCGAGCTGATCGGGTCCGACGGTCAGGACCTCCTCGACACCGTCGACGATCACGCCGGCCGTCTCGCCGGACTCTGACTCGACGATCACGATTTTGGCCTGCTCGCCGAGCTCGCACCGGACCCCGAGACGGGGCGCGAGGTCGAACACCGGCAGGATCCGCCCGCGCAGGCTGATCACGCCCCGCACAGCCTCGACCCGCGAGGCGACCTCGCGCGGCTTGGTGTAGCGGATGATCTCGTGCACCTGCTGGATCGGCAGGCCGTATTGCTCGTCTCCGAGCGTGAAGACGACGAGGTGACGGGAAGCGCTCTGATCGGACATCGGTCTACCTGACTTCTCGGCGGGGTGGGTACGGAGCTTTAGAGCGCCGCTATTCCTGCGTGGGCGCGGCGGGCGCGCCACCGGCGGCTCCGGTTGCGCCACCGAGCACCTCGGTGACGCGGAGGCCGAACTGCTCGTCGACCACGACGATCTCGCCGCGGGCGATCGGGGTCCCGTTGACCAGCAGGTCCATCGGCTCGCCGGCCATCCGGTTGAGCGTGATGACCGACCCGGCGTGGACGTCGAGCGTCTCGCCAACGGTCATCTGCGCCCGGCCCAGCTCGACGCTGACCTCGACCGGAATCATGCTCAGGCGATGCAGGTCACCAGGACGCGCCGCAGATGCGGCCGCGGCCGTGGCGTCCAACTGCTGGAGCTCGATCGGCTCGCTCATCGCAGTCTCCTTACTGGACCGCCACGTCGGTGAACAGCACGTCGGTCACCTTGACGTCGGTCTGGGTTTCGATGTCGTGGAGGATCTGGTGCTCGAGCGTGGTGCGAGCGTTGTCGTTGATCAGCGCGCTCGAGGTCTGGTTGGTGATGTCGTTGGTGATGATCGCCCGGATCACCGCCTCCTCGGGAAGCGTGCCCACCGTCGCGTCGGAGGCGACCGTCGAGCCGGCCGTGGATCCGTCGCTCTGGGTTGGCGCCAGCACTAGGGCGGTGGTCAGCGTGGCGTAGCGGCCGTCCTGCAGGTTCAGGGTGAACTGCTTGGGCAGGATGTAGACCTCGCCGTTGATCTTCAGCTTGACGACCTTCTTGGGCATCAGCTTCGCCTTGGCGACGTAGCCGCCGCCGAGGAGCAGCGGCACCAGCAGCATCAGGATCTTCTTCTTCATGGCACGGGTCCGGGGTCGGGGTCAGGAGGGGGGGAGTGGGTTGAGACGCTCGAACACGATGTCGACGCGCCGGTTCAGCGCCCGCCCGGCCGCGGTGGCGTTGCTGGCGACAGGATCCAGGGCGGCGTAACCGGCGGCGCCCATTCGCCCGGCAGGGATGCCATGGGCGATCAGGAAGCGCACGACGCTGGTCGCTCTGGCCGTCGACAGCTCCCAGTTAGATGGGAACTCCGCGGTCGAGATCGGGACGTTGTCGGTGTGTCCTTCCACGATGATCGGATGAGTTCGGTCGACATTGAGCAATTGGACGATCTCGGCCAGCAGCGGCAGACCGGCCGGCTGCAGGTTCGCCTCGCCGGAGTTGAACAGGAGCTTGTCCGTGAGCACGTTGACCACCAGGCCCCGCCGTTCGATCTGGGTCTGCACCTGGTTGGCGAAGCCGTGCGAGCGGGCGAAGCCATCGAGCTTGTTCTTCAGCATCGTGAACTCGTCCTGTTCGGAGACCGCGTTGGCCATGCCGTTGAGGGCGGCCTGGATCTGGGCCGAGCTCATGTTGTGGACCGTCGAGGCGCCCGCGCCCGAGGTCATGCTGGTGTCGGACTTGGCCGCCTGCGTGGGCGTCAGCGGGACGATCGAAGGGACCGCGGCCGTGGCCGGATTGTGCGCGCTCGTCGACTGCGATCCGGTCATCAGGATCGCGTGCCCGCCCGAGAGGATCGCGCCCGAGAAAGCCGCCTTCAGCGAACGCTGGAGGACCTGGTACTTGGAGATGTTGACCGACGAGATCGAGAACAGCACCATGAACAGCGCGAACAGCAGCGTGAGCATGTCCGCGTAGGTGAGCAGCCAGCGCTCCTCGTTCTCGTGCTCGACCGCGTGGCCCTTGCGCCGCGCCATCTCTAAGCCGCTTCCTGCTCCGCGGCGGGTATCTCGGCGACGTTGTTGCCTTCGGCGCTCTCGCCACCGCGCTCGGCGGGCGGCAGGTACGAGGTCAGCTTGTCAGCCACCACGCGCGGGTTGTCGCCGGCCTGCACGGCCAGGATGCCCTCGAGCGTGAGCGTGCGCAGCTCCACCTCCTCGGCGGACATCGACTTCAGGCGGTTGGCAACCGGGAGGTAGATCACGTTCGCCGAGCCGACGCCCATCAGCGTCGCGATGAATGCCGAGGAGATCGAGGGACCTAGGGTGGAGGGGGCGGACAGGTTCTGGAGCACGTGCACCAGGCCCATCACGGTTCCGATGATCCCGATCGTCGGGGCGAACCCGCCGGCCTTCTCGAACGGGAGCGCGCCTGCGTGGTGGCGCGCCGACATCCCGTCGATCTCGGCCTCGAGGATCTCGCGCACCAGCTCGGGGTCGGTCCCGTCCACGACGAGCTGCAGGCCCTTCTTGGTGAAGCTGTCATCGATCTCCGACACCTTGGCGTCGAGGGCCAGGAGGCCCTCGCGGCGCGCCTGCTCAGCCAGCGAGACGAGCAGCTCGACGCGCTCCTGGATCGCCGGAGGCTCGGAGTTGATCACCAGCTTGTAGAGCTGGGGAATCCGCTTCATCGACTCCATGCCGACGCTGGCGAGCGTCACGCCGCCGGTGCCGGCGATGATCAGCAGCAGCGCCGAGATGTTCATGAACGCGGCCGGACTGGTCCCGTCCATCATCGCGGCCATCAGAATGCCGACTGCGGCGACAGCAATGCCTATGCCTGTTGCGGCCTTCATGCTCTTCTAGATCGGCTGGGGCTCGGAAACCTTCAGCGGCCGTCAGGCATGCTCGTGGCCGCCGCTCTCGACCGCGTGCAGATGCCCGGCAGATCGAGCCGCGGCGAGCGCGGCGACACGATGCTCGTTGCGGCGCGACAGAGCGCCGGCCAGGACCTCGATGCGGTAGGCCTTCATCTCGGCGGCCACGCGCTGCGGCGTCTCGGCCACCACGATCTTGGCCCCGGTCATCAGCGTGAGGACGGTGTCCGGGGTGGCCTCGACGGCGAGGATCAGGTCTGGATTGAGGTGGAAGACCTCGAGCTTGTGCCCGAGGCGGTGCAAGGTGATCATCGTTTCTCCTAGTTGTTTGCAGCGACCCTCTAGGGGCGGCCTGCGGGGGGCGGCATCCCTCGATTGCCGCCCCCTCAGGCGCTCACTACTGCTTCATCTGCACGACCGTCTGGAGCATCTGGTCGGCTGTCGTGATCGCGCTTGCGTTGGCCTGGTAGCCACGCTCCGCCTCGATCATGTTGGTGAACTCCGTGGCCATGTCGACGTTCGACATCTCCAGTGACCCGCCGATCGTCTGGCCGAAGCCGCCGGTGTTCGGCGTGCCGACCACCGCAGCGCCCGAGCTCCCGCTCTGGCTCCACAGCGAGCCGCCGTCGCGCTCGAGTCCGGCCTGGTTGGGGAAGGAAGCCAGCGAGATGTAGCCCGCGGTCACGCGCTGCTGGTAGGTCGCGCTGGCCGGGTTGGCGTCGACGTAGGACACGCTTCCGTCCTGGCCGATCGCGACGCCGGTCGATCCCGGCGGCACGTTGATGTAGCTGTCGCTGGCACCCGGCGTGTAAGTGATGTTCGGCGCCGTGCCGCTGGCGACAGCGTTCTTGCCGATCACGTACATGCCGGTTTGCGAGGTCAGGAACCCTAGTGAGTTGGTGGTCAGGTCCCCCGCCCGCGTGTACTGCACGTTGCTGAACGCGGCGGTGTACGGAGCTGAGCTCGGCGGGGTGCCGTCGGCGACGCGCAGGAACCCGTCGCCCTGGATCATCACGTCGGTGGCGACGCCCGTCGACTCCTGCGAGCCTGCACTCATCAGGTTGTCGATCGAGCCGACCCGGGCACCGAGTCCGACCTGCTCGGGGTTGGTGCCGGCGTTGTTGTTGTTAGGCCCGGAGCCACTCCCGACGAGCTGCGAGAGCTGGTCGACGAACTCGGTCCGCTGTGCCTTGTAGGCGACGGTATCGACGTTGGCCAGGTTGTTGGCCGTGACGTCAAGCATCGTCTGGTGGGCCTCCAAGCCGCTGATCGCGGCGTACATGCCTCGCATCATCGGGGCATCACTTCCTTTCGCGGCCTCCGGGAAACGGTCCGGCCGCAGTCGCGGTTCAGCGCCTCGATCATGCGATCACGGCACTATCGATGTTGGTGAACACGTGCTGTTGCATGTGCTCGGCTCCCACCGCCGTGATGACGGTGTTATTCGCTACCGACACCACGAACGCGGTGCCATCTACGAAGACCACTGAGTCGCGCGAGCCCTTGCCCGCGGCCCGCGCCACGCCGCCGGTGAGCCGGCCGAGCGTGGGCGCATCGAGCTCGATGCCGCGCTGGCCCAGGCGCTCGAGCGCGTGCCGCGAGAAGCGCGGCGGCTCCACGCCGCCCAGCCGCTGCGAGAGCAGCTGGTCGAACCCCGGCCCGCCTGTGAGCGGGGCGCTCGTGGCGGGTCCGGCCGGCCCGGCGGGCGCCTGCGGCGGGGTGATGACCCCGGGCGGGACCAGCGCGGCGTTGGCGATCGGAGCGCTCACGAGACCTCGGTGACGGTGGAGGGCGCGATCCCGGAGGTGCCGTTGATCGTGAGCGTCGCGCCGTTGGAGGTAAGGTCGACGGACTGCACCGTGCCGGTATCGGTGGCACCGGTGTTCGCGTCGGTGTAGCTGACCTTGTGTCCGAGCAGTGCGACCGCCGAGGCCTGGCCCTGCTGGGTGGCGATCTGCGAGGTCGACTGGGCGGTGTTCGTCTGCTGCTCGAGCGCGGTGAACTGGGCGAGCTGGTTCATGAACTGCGTCGGATCGCTGCTGCTCGGGCTCATCGGGTTCTGGTTCTGAAGCTCCGTCATCAGAAGCTGGAGGAACTGGTTCTCGTTCAGCGACGGCGGGTTCCCGACGGCGGTCGTGCCCGTCGAGGCGCCCGCCGTGCTGGCGCCGGTGGCGTTAGTGACGTGTGAGGTGAAGCTCATCGGTAGCGGTCCTTTCTCTCTGATCAGGCGAGCACGTTCACGAGCACGCCGCTCGGCAGGGCCAGCATCTGCTCGCCGGGGCCGGCGTCCTGCGCCGTGGCGGCTGGATCGTCGGCCGGGCCCGTCGCGTCGCGTCCGGAGCGCTGCGAGCGGCTCGGGTCCTGGGACGCGGCGCCGCTGCCGCCCTCGCTGCGGGCTTCGATGTCCAGGCGGACAAGGTTCAGCCCGGCATCCGCGAGCGAGCGCTTCAGCTCCGCGCCGGCCTGCTCGAGCGTCTGGGCCGCGGCCTGGTGCTCGGTCACGACCTTCGCCACCACGCCGTCGTCGGTGTGCTGGAGGTCGATCCTGACCTGGCCCAGGGAGGCCGGGGAAAGTTGGATCCGGGCCTGGGAGAAGCCCTGGTCGACGCCGGCCGCGATCGTCATGCGGACGGTCTCCACCGTGTGCTCGAGCGGCACCGCGTAGCGGGCTGCGGTGGCTGCCTGGGCGGACGCCGCGGCGGGGGCTGCCGTGGCCGGCGTGGCCAGGGCGGTGGGCGCGGAAACGGTGAGCGGCTGGATCTGGGAGGCCGAGGCGGTCGAGGCCTGGGTCGCGGTGGCGGCCTGGGCCGCGGTGGTGGCCTGGGTCGCGGTGGTGGCCTGGGTCGCGGGACCGTTGAGCGTGGCGGGCCCGGCGGTCGCCGAGGCGCCGGCGGACACCCCGGCAGGCTGGCTCAAAAGCGACTGGAGCGCGCCGGGGAGGTCCTGGGCCTGGGAGCTGTTGCCCTGCGACGAGGTGTCGCCCGGCTGGCCTGCGTCGCTGCCGGTCTGGGCGCCGGCGTGCGCGCTACCCGCCGGTGCGGCCGGGGACGAGGTCGGGGCTGCGGCGTTGGCGCCCGGCACGGTCAGCTGGGTCGGTGCCGCGGGCTGGCCGGCCTGGGTGGCCTGTGCCTGCGACTGGCCCTGCGACGCGGCCGCCGGCGTGGGACCGGCTGGCGCCTGGGTGGCCGGCGTCTGAGCCTCCTTGGCCTGGGTCTGGGCCTGCGCCTCGACCTGGGTCTGGGCGGCCTGCGTCTGGACCTGGGTCTGGGCGGCCTGCGTCTGGACCTGGGTCTGGGTGGCCTGCGCCTGGGCGTTGACGGCCTGCGCCTGAGTCTGGGTGGCTTGCGCCTGAGTCTGGACGGCCTGGACCTGGACCTGGCCTGGTCTGGTTCGCCTGCGCCTGGCTCGCCTGTGCCTGGGCCCCCTGTGGGGTCGCGAGCGTCGCGGTCACCGGCTGCCCGGTGGTGGCGCCCGTCTGGCTCGCCACGGCCCCGGCCGGCGCAGACGGCGCCTGGGCGACCTGTCGGGCGGTGGCCTGCTCTGCGGCGGCCTGCTGTGCGACGGCCTGCGAGGCGGCGGGCGGCTGCGTGGTCGCCTGCGCGGTCTGCGACGTCGCCGCGGCCCGCGCGGAATGTCCGGCCCGCGTGTCCGCGGACCTCCGCGCGGCGGCGTGGCCGGGTGCGGCGGCGCCGCCGTGTTGCGGCTGGTGCGGGTGAGTGGCGGCGCGGCTCGACTCTTGCGGGCGCACGCGCACGCTGCCGGAGTGATGACCGCCGGTCTCGGTGGCGGTCTTGTTCTGGCCTTCCGCAACTGCGGTCCGGGCCACATGGTGGTCGAGCAGGCTGGCGAAGCCTGGCGAGCCCCCCGTCCCCGGTGGACCGAGCGAGTCGGTCGGGCGGGGCGGCGCCATCTCAGTCGGCGCCGGGGGTGTCGCGTTGAAACTGAATCTCATGCAGCATTCCTCCGAAAGCCGTTGATCGCGATCTCGTCGAGGGCCAGTCCCTCGAGGCGGGCGAGCTCCTTCTCGTGGTCACGCCGGCGCTGCTCCTTCAGTCGCTCCAGGGTCTGGCGATCCCGGGCCGCCTCGGTCAGCACGTCGCGCCGGCGGTTCAGCTCCATCTCGTGCCGGTACAGCTCGCGCCGGCCGGCCTGGTGCGCCTTCTCGGCGCGCTCCAGATAGGCCTGGCCAGCGATCAGATCGGTGCCGCTGACGGGCCCCGCTGCACTCTGCAGCTGGGACTCGCGGGCGTGATCCAGGCGCTCGGCCGCGCGCGCCACCGCGTCGGCGCAGCGCTGGTGCTGCACCATTGCGCCGGCGAGGGCTTCCTTGGCCGCATCCTCGCGACGCTCACGCAATGCGCGCACGCGCTCGAGGCGGAACCGGAACTGGCCGTTCATAGCCGAGGTGGTCGGCCGCCGGCGCCGACTCTTCAGCGGCGTGGACGCTTATCCGACCGGGTGAAGCCATTTGAAGTCGCGTGACCGAGCTCAAATGGATTCAGTCGTTCAGATCGCGAGCTGGAGCGCCGGGATCGCTGTCTGGCCGCCGGCGCCCGCGGCGGGAACCGGGACCTGACGTGGGGCGGGCGCACCCGGTGCGCCCGGGCCACCCGGCCCGCCGACGACCTCGCCCGCCACCGTGACCTGCCGCGTCAGCTCCGCGGCCAGAGCCATCAGTTGGGCGTCGGCGCCCTCCAGCGTGGA
Source organism: uncultured Solirubrobacterales bacterium (assembly GCA_963818675.1). Taxonomy (GTDB): domain Bacteria; phylum Actinomycetota; class Thermoleophilia; order Solirubrobacterales; family Solirubrobacteraceae; genus Palsa-465. The sequence goes on along the minus strand of CAWFTE010000002.1, from coordinate 739,794 downwards.
CGGCTCGTCCACGCGCTGGCGCAGGAAAGCATCGATCTCAGCCTTGAGCGCGATCGCGGCGTCGAGGATCGGGTCGGTGCCGCGCTGATAGGCGCCGATTGAGATCAGGTCCTCCTTCTCCCGATATGCCGCAAGCGCGGAGCGCAGGCGCTGGCCGGCATCGCTCACCTCAGGGCTGACGATCTCGCTGATGAGACGCGAGACCGACTGGAGCACGTCGATCGCCGGATAGTGCCCGGTGTGGGCCAGCGACCTGGTCAGCACCACGTGGCCGTCCAAGATCGATCGCACCGCGTCGGCGATCGGCTCGTTCATGTCGTCGCCGTCCACGAGCACCGTGTAGAGGCCGGTGATCGACCCGGTCGGCGAAGTGCCGGCGCGCTCGAGCAGCCGGGGCAGCTGGGCGAAGACCGACGGCGTGTAGCCGCGTGTGGCCGGCGGCTCGCCGATCGCCAGCCCGACCTCGCGCTGGGCCATGGCGAAGCGCGTGACCGAGTCCATCATCAGCATCACGTCGCAACCCTCATCACGGAAGTACTCGGCGATTGCGGTCGCGGTGAACGCGGCGCGGATCCGCACCAGCGCCGGCTGGTCGGAAGTTGCCACGACCACCACGGAATGACTCAGGGCGTCCCCCAGGTCGCGCTCGATGAACTCGCGGACCTCGCGGCCTCGCTCGCCGACCAGGGCGATCACGTTGACCTGCGCGCTGGTGGAGCGCGCGATCATCCCCATCAGCGAGGACTTGCCGACGCCCGATCCGGCGAAGATGCCCAGACGCTGACCCCGCCCGCACGGCACCAGCGTGTCGAGCGCGCGAACCCCGAGGCCCACTCGCTCGGTGATCCGGGGGCGCGTGAAGGCATCCGGCGGCGCGGCCGTGGTGTTGCGCCACGCTCCGGCGTCCGGCCCCGCACCCGCACCCGCACGCGCACCCGACGCACCTGCACCCGCATCCGCACCCCCGCCCGCCGGCGGCATCCCGTCGAGCGGCTGGCCCAACCCGTCGATCACCCGCCCGAGCAGCGACTCGCCGACCGCCACCCGGAACGGCGTCCCGGTGGGGTTGACGATCGTCCCGGGGCCGATCCCGTGCAGCTCGCCAAGCGGCATCAGCAGGGTGCGCCCGCCGCGGAAGCCCACGACCTCGCACGCCACCGGCGCCCGGTCGCGGCCCTCGCCGACCATGCACACCTCGCCGATCTCGACCTGAAGCCCCGTGGCCTCGATGATCAGCCCGATAAGGTCGCTGACCCGGCCGCGCCGGCGTGACAGGTCGGCGCCGCGGAGCGCCTCGGCCACGCGCGCGATGCTCGTGGGCGCGTCAGTCGCGGGCGCGTCAGTCGCCGGCGCGTCAGTCGCGGGCGCGTCAGTCGCCGGCGCGGGCGCGGGAGTCGTATGCGCGTCAGGCTGCATCGGCGGATGCGCCGCCCAGCGCGGCGACGGCGATCTCCCGGGCGCGCGCGAGCTGCGTGTCGATCGCGGCGTCGATCTCGCCCGCCTCGGTCCGCGCCACGGCGCCCCCCGGTGCGATGCGGCGATCCGACTGAACGGCCAGGTGCTCGATTCCGCCGAGCTCCGTCCGCAGCCGCTCGGCCGCCTCGCTGACCAGGTCAAGATCCGATGGGTTGACGATCACGGTGACCCGGCGGCGCTCGGTCAGATGGCGCAGCGCGTTGCGGGTGATGTCGAGCACGCGCTCGGGCTCGACCGAGAGCACGCCGGCCAGGATCTGCTCGGCCAGGGCCAGGCCCAGCTCTGTGGCGTCGCGCTCGAGCGACCCAACGAGCTGCGACTGAAGCTCGACGACGCTCCGCACGGCGTTCCCCAGCGCGCTCAGCGAAGACTCGGCCTGCGACTGGACGGCGGCGAGCGCCGCCGCGCGTCCCTCCGCCTCGCCGGCCGCGCGCGCCTGCGCGCGGATCTGCTCGGCCTCCGCCTTGACCGCAGCCAGGACGTCGGCGACGTCCTCGCTCCCACCGGCGGCCGGTCCCTCGAGCTGGCGGAACGCGAACGCGCTAGACAACTGCGTCCTCTTCCCCGCGCGAGAGGACTACGGCGCCGGCCTCCTCGAGCTTGCGCACGATCGCCACGACGCGACCCTGCGCCTCCTCGACCACCCGCTTGCGCTGAGGCGGCTGGAACTCCATCTCCTCGACCAGCATCTGGGCGCCGCGCTCGGACATGTTCGTGAGGATCTTCTGCTTGACCTCGTCGCTGACCCCGCGCAGGGCCAGGGCCAGGTCCTTCTGGTCGGCCTCGCGCAGCACGAGCTGGATCGAGCGGTCGTCGAGCTTGATGATGTCCTCGAACACGAACAGCAGCCGCCGCACCTCGGCCGCGAGCTCCTCGTCGGCCTCGGTCAGGGTGTCGAGCACGTTGCGCTCGGTCGAGCGGTCGACCTGGTTGAGGATCTCGGCCAGCGACTTGATCCCGCCCGCCGCGGAGTACTCCTGCTGGACCACGGTCTCGAGCTTGCGGCGCATGACATCCTCGACCTGCTTGACCACCTCGGGGCTGGTCTCGCCCATGCGCGCGATCCGCAGCGCGATCTCGGCCTGCTCGCCCTCCGGCAGATGGGCCAGGACCTGGGAGGCCAGCGTCGTATGCAGGTTGGCCATCACCAAGGCGATCGCCTGAGGCGACTCGCTGCGCAGGAAGGTCACGAGCTGGTCGGGCGGGGTGCGGCTCAGGAACTCGAACGGCCTGCGCTCGAGCGAGCTGGACAGCCGCCCGATGATCTCCTTGGCCCGATCGCCGCCGAGGGCGCGGTCGAGCACCTCGCGCGCGTATTCGACGCCGCCCGAATGAAGCGCGCCCTGCGCCTCCGCGGTGGCGGCCACCTCCTCGAGCACCGAGTGGCTGATCTGCGCATCGACGCGCTGGAGCTTGGCCATCTCCATCGACAGCGCTTCGATCTCCTCGTCGCGAAGATGGCGGAACACCTCCGCCGCCTTCTCGGGACCGAGGGATACGAGCAGGACGGCGGCCTTGCGCCGGCCGGCCACGCCGGCGGCACCCCGGATAGCGGCGGCCGTGGCGCCGGAGGTCGACTGTTCGAGCTCAGCGGGCATCGGAGCGGCTTAGTTGTCCTCGCTCATCCACGCGCGCACCTGCTGGGCGACGCGATCGGGCTCGCGCTCGACCAGCTGCTCGACCTGGCGCTTGGGCACGCTGGACGGACCGGCCGAGGAGAGCTGGCGGATCTCGGTCTGCGCCTCGCCGCCGGCGAGCGCGGCCAGCGGGCGCGGCACCTCCAGCTCGCTCAGCCAGGTCGGCTGCGCGAACGTCTCCTTCTCGCGCCGGCGCAGCGCCCGGGTGGTGAAGAACAGGAACAGCAGCGCGCCCAGGCCGATCAACCCGTACTTGGCGTATCCGATCATCTTCGACGTGCCGGCCGCGGTCGGCGCGGTGGTCGGGGTCTTGGCGAACGGAAGCTGGGATACCGAGATCAAGTCGCCGCGCTTGGCGTTGAGGCCGACGGCGCCGGCGACGGCCGACTTGATCGCCGGGATGGCCGACGCGGGAACCGTGCTGTTGACCAGCACTGACACCGTCTGGCGATTGATCGTGCCCGGAGCGATCGTGGAATTCGTGATCGTCTTGTTGACGCCGTACGTGGTGTTCGAAGCGGTGTTCTTGTAGTTGGAGCTTCCGCTGGCGCCGGTCGCGGCGTACGCGGGGACCGTGCCCGTCACGCCGCCGGTCGTGCCGCTGCCGCCGGTCAGCGTCTCGTTCGAAGTCTGCGCGGTCAGCGGGACCGGCTTGCCCGTGTAGGTAAGCGACTGCTGCGTGGCCTGGTTGTCGTTCAGGTCAGCGCTCACCACCGCCTGCGCCTTGCCCGCACCGAGGGTCTGCGCGAGAACCGCGTCGACCTGCGCCGCCATGGTCGCGTCGTAGTGCTGGTCGGCCGACTGGGCGGCCGGCAGCCCGCCGGTGTCGCCGCTGCTCGAGCTCGAGTTCGGCCACAGAGACGCGCCCGTGCCGTCGGTGATCGTCACCTTGTCGGCCGAGAGCCCAGGGACGCTCGAGGCCACGAGCTGGGCGATTCCCTTGACCGCGCCCGGGTCGAGGTTGGGCGCTGAGAGGAGCACGTTGGCGCTCGAGGACTGCGATGTGTCGGCGAACAGCTGATCCTGCTGGTTGGGGATCACCAGGTTGACCTGCGCGGAGTCCACGCCCTGAATCTGCTCGATCGTCTGGTCGAGCTGGCCCTCGAGCGCGCGCTCGTAGGTGATCTGCTGCTGGAAGTTGCTTGCCCCGAGCTGCTGGCTGTTGAGCAGGTCGAAGCCCGGCTGCTGGCTGCCGAGCAGCCCGGCGCCGGCCAGTGCGATCCGCGCCTGCGAGGTCTGGCCCGAGTCGACCGCGAGGGCGGTGCCCCCGTTCTCCAGCTGATAGCCGATGCCCTTGGCGTCCAGCGCGCTCGTGATCTTGCCCGTCTGCGCCGGGTCCAGCCCCGTCAGCAGGGTGGAGTAGCTGGGCTTTGAGGCGAAGTTCATCACGAGCATGAGGAACACGATGGTTACGGCGATCGAGCCGCCGACCATCGCCCACCCCTTGGGCGAGAGCTTTGATGCGAACTGACGGATGGGCATGGGGGGCTAGACCTGGGTCTGGTAGAGGGTGTTGAGGTCGGTGACCAGCTTTGAGCTGATCTGCGAGGCGAGATCCATCGACATCGATGCGTCCTCGACCGCGGTGATCGCCTTGGTCGGATCGTTCGATTGGCCGTCGGCTAGCTGGGTGGCGGCGGTCGAGGCCGTGCTCTGCGTCTGGTCGAGCGAGTTGATCGCGCCGGTGAGCGCGCTGGAGAAGGTCCCGCCTGCCCCGGCCGCGCCGGCGCCGGCGACGGCGTTCGCCGAGCCCGCCGCGGCGGCGGGGTCGAGGCCGCCGACCTGGCCCACGCTCCATTCGGACGGGCCCAGCGGCCCGATGGCTCCTGCGATCGGCGGAATCACTTGAGCAGATCCAGGGTCTTCTCGTACATGGTCTTGGCCGTGTTCATCGCCGTGACGTCGGTCTGGTAGGAGCGCGACTCGTCGATCAGGTCGACCATCTCGGTCACCGGGTTGACGTTCGGCATGCTCACGTAGCCCTGGGCGTTGGCGGACGGGTTGCCAGGGTCGTAGACCTGCTGGTCGGGCGTGGGATCGTTGACGATTCCGCTCACCTGGACCCCTCCCGGCGCGGCCGAGTTGCCGATCGCCAGACCGGGCGTCCCGGGTCCGCCCATCGCTCCCGAGAGGGCCGCGCCGAAGCCCCCGGACTGCTGGAGGACGACCTCCTGGCGGCGGTAGGGCTGGCCGTTCGCGCCCTGCGTGGTGTCGGCGTTGGCCAGGTTCTCGGAGGTCACGCTCATGCGCACGCTCTCCGCGGTCAGGCCGCTCGCCGCGATGCCGATGGCGTCGGTGAAGCTCACGAGCCGCCACCCATTCCCATCGCCGTGAGCATGATGTGCTCACGCTGAGCGGCGATCTGGGTCAGCGTCTCATAGAGCAGCCCGTTCTCGGACAAGTACGCCTCCTGCTGCTCGGCCGAGACGCCGTTGCCGTCGGGTCCGGCGCTGGCCGGCGTGGTGTGAGGCTGGAAGGTGACCGAGGTCGGCGATTGCCCGCTCGACAGCGCCTGCTGGAGCGTGCTCTGGAAGTCGACGTCCTCGGGCTGATAGCCGGGCGTGTCGACGTTGGCCAGGTTGTTGGTCAGCAGGGTCTGGCGGAGCTCGGAGCCGCCCATCGCGGCCTGGAGCGCCTGCTGAGTGGTATCGACCAGGGTCATCTAGAAGAGGGGTCCGAAGGGTTCCGCCCTCCCTGGGCTCTACTACGACCCGCATCCCTTGCCGGTCAATTGTTTGATCGGCCGCTTGGGGGCGCTTCTTTAGCGGCTTCTAGGCCAGGCGGAACTGGCCGACCAGGCGCTCGAGCTCCTCGGCCGTCCGGGCCAGGTCGCCGGCCGAGGCGGTGATCTCCTGGGCCGAGGCGCTGGTCTGCTCGGTGGACGCGCTGACCTGCTCGGTCGAGGCGCTCGACTGCTCGGCCACCGCGGCGACCGAGGCCATGCTGTCGTGCATCCGCACGCCGGCGTGGGCGATGTGCTCGATCGAACCGGCGATCTCCTGCACGCGTCCGCTCATGTCCGCCACGGCGGAGGAGATGCGGTTGAACGCCTCCCGGGCCTGCTCCACGGTCGCGACCCCGTCCTCGGTCTGCTGCGAGCCCTGCTCGACGATCTCGACGACGTGGCGCGTCTCGTACTGGATGGCCTCGATCAGCTTGGCGATCGACTCGGCTGCCGACTGCGACTCCTCGGCCAGCTTGCGGACCTCCTCGGCCACGACGGCGAAGCCGCGGCCCTGCTCGCCCACCCGCGCTGCCTCGATCGCCGCGTTCAGGGCCAGCAGGTTGGTCTGCTCGGCGATCCCGGTGATCGTGTCGACGATCACGCCGATCTGCTCGCTCTTGGCGTCGAGCGCCTGGATGGCCGAGCTGGCCTTCGCGCTCGACGCGCGGACCGCGTCCATGGCCGCGCTGGCGTGCGAGACCGCCCGGGCGCCCTCGTCGGCCAGCTCGCGCGCCTGCTCAGCCGCCTGCGCCGTCTGCTGGGCCCCGTCGGCCGAAAGCTGCGTGACCGCGGTGACCTCTTCGCTCAGCGTTCGGGCCTCCGCGATCGAGCGAACCTGATCCTCGGCACCATCGGCCACCGAGCTGACCGCCTGGGCGATCTCGCCCACCGCGCGGCCCGCCTCCTCGGAGGTGCTCGCCATCTGCTGCGAAGCCGACGCGATGCGCACGGAGGTGCGGCTGATCTCCTGGATCATCTCCGCCACCTTGGCGCGGCTGGTGTTGTAGCTGGCGAGGCGGCCCTGGGCCTTCTCGGCCATCGCGTTGAACGTCCGCGTCAGCTCGCCGAGCTCGTCCTCGCGAGTCGTCGGGATCGGCTCGGTCCGCGCTGCAACGTCGACCGTGAGGTCGCCGCGGGACATCGCGTCGAGGCCCTTGCCCAGTCCGGCCAGGCAGTGGGAGTCGAGGTTGACGATCCCGTCGAGCAGGCTTTTGGTGCGGCGCGAGAGGTCGCCGGCGATCAGAAACGCGGTCGCTCCGGCCAGCGCCAGGGCCGCCAGGCCGAGAACGATCATCAACTCCCGCGTGCTCGAGGCGGTCGAGGCTGCGGCCATCGCGTTGGCGGCGGAGATGGGCTTGCCGGCGGTGTGGAGCTTGGACTGGACCGACCCCAGGCCGGAGTACCCGAGGAGAAGGGCGACCAGGAAGACCACGGTGACGGCGGAGAACGCGCCGAGCAACTGGCGGCGCAGGGACGACGTGAGGAAGCTCATCGGGTGTCGGATCCTTTTGAGACGAAAGGGTTCTGACTGCGTGATCGGCGCGCGGGCGCCGGGCTTGACCTGATGGGCCGGATCGCCTACGCGGCGGCGGGGACCGGAGCCGCAGCCGGCGGCTCCTCCCAGCCCACGATGCGAAGGCTCGGCTCCGCCAGCAGCGACACTTCCTCGCCCCCGTCGAGCATGCGCACCACGGGGCGGTCGAGCTGTGCCTCGGGCACCCTGGCCACGACACCGCGCCGGCCGTCGGTCAGCTCCACCTCCACGCCGGGCGGAAACGGCGCCACCATGCGGCCGAACACCTCGCAGATCGTGGGGTCGAACTGCGTCCCCGCGCCCTCGACGATCGCCCGCACGCCGACATAGGCCGGATTGGCGGGAGCGTATGGACGCTCGGAGGTGATCGCGTCGTATACGTCGGCCACCGCGGCGATCCGCGCCATCTCGTGGATCTCGTTGTCGCGCCGGCCGTCGGGATAGCCACCGCCGTCCCAGCGCTCGTGGTGGCGCAGCACGATCGCCTGGACCAGCGGGCACCAGGCGCTCGTGTCGCGCAGCAGCTCGACGCCGAGGCGGGGATGGCTGCGCATCAGCTTCCACTCGGCCTCGGACAGCTTGCCCGGCTTGTTGACGATTTCGGTCCCGATTGCGAGCTTGCCGATGTCGTGCAGGAGCAGGCCCATGCCCAGGCGCGAGAGCCGCTCGTCGCGCCGGATGTGCTGGCGCTTGCCCCGGTAGTCGAGCCACCCGTGCTCGTTGAACATCCGCTGCCCCAGCAGCAGGCCGAGCGCGGTGACGTCGATCGAGTGCTGGAAGGTGTAGGCGTCTGCGCATGCCAGGTCGGACAGCACCAGCGCGGTGGACCCGGAGCTCTCTATCTCGCGCAGGATCTTCGACACGACGTCGGCCAGGGCCTCGGTCGCGTCCTTGCCGAGCGGCCGGCCGGTGACCAGGGCGCGCTTGGCGTCCTCATAAGCGCCGGCGACCTGGCGAGTGGCCGCGAGCCGCGTCGCCTCGTCGACCAGCGGCTCCGGCGCGATCCCAGCGCTGTCGGAGTCGTCGACGTAGACGGCATGGATGCCGGTCTTCTTCAGTGCGTCCAGATAGCGCCCGTCGATCGTCACGCCGGCGCGGAGCAGTGGTGCGCCGTCGGCGCGGCCAGTGAGGATGTCGCGCCCGAGTCGTGCCCCGAGCGGCACTTTCGATATGGAAACCAGGCGCATGTCCGCCAAATCGGCAGACGCAGGGAATTCTTAAACCGTAGAGTTCCGCTAAGCGCTCATGCCGAAGCCGGACTCGGGCCTCGGCGGCGCATATCCGCGAGCCGTTCTCCGCGCCCGCTCGAGCTGCGCGAGCTCCAGCACGATCGCCTCGCGCCGGCGAATGATCTCGATCGTCACCCGCTTGTGCATGAGCGCAGCGCGCTCCAGAGCGTCGCGGGCCGAGGCGGGCGGCGTATCGGGAAGCGAGGCGATGAGCGACTCGCGCTCGGCGTCCAGCGCGTCGAGCTCGCCGAGCCGGCCGGCGCCCAGCACCTCGAGCTCGCGCTCGAAGATCCGGGCCAGCGTCTCGTAGGGGGCCGCCTCGGGCGGAGTCATTGCTGGTTGATCGTCGCCCAGGCCTCGCGCAGCTCGGCCAGCAGCGCGCGCACCTGCTCGACCTTGGCCGGATCCTGGTCCAGGCGGGCCTGCCGCAGGTGGCGCAGGCAGAACGCGTAAATGGCGTGCAGGCGCTCGGAGATCTCGCCCTGCTCCATGTCGAGCGCATCGCGCAGGTGAACGATGATGTCCTCGGCGCGCCGGAGCTTGCGGTGCGTGGGCTCGATCTGCTTCTCGCGCATCGTCACGGTGGCCTGGAAGAGGAATCTCAGGGCGCCGTCGTAGAGCATCACGACGAGCGCCTCCGGCGGAGCGCTCAGCACGGAGCTCTCGCGGTAGGCCTGCGGGGCGGCGGCGGCGGGCGTCATTTGGCGGGGATCTCCTACGGCGGGGGTGAGGTCGGCGGGACACCCTCGCGCGGTTCGCGGGGTCCCTCGTTGGCCCCGGTAATCGACCCGGCGGGAGCGAACTTGACGCCCGTTCGATGAGCGTTTTCTTTGCGCAAGTTTTGACTGGCGCCGTCGTTTATGGGCATCATGGGGCCGCGGCAGACAGGCATGGCGCGGTGGCAGCGGCTGCCAACGAACACCTGGAGGGCGCGTGGACGAGACATTGGGACCGCTTGGGCTTCGCTGCCGGCGCTCGGCTGATCCGGACGGCGCAATCCGGCTGACGCTGCTCGGCGAGGTCGACATCGCCGTCGCGGACGAGCTGAGCGCGCGCCTGCGAGAGCTCGGCGACGCGGGCGCCCGGGTCCGGCTCGATCTGTCTCAGCTCCGGTTCATCGACCTCGGCGGGCTGGACGCGGTCGTGGCTGCGCTGGCCGAGGCCCGCCGCGACGGCTGGCCGCTCGAGGTCGACCCGAAGGTGAGCCCGAGCGTGGAGCGCCTGATCCAGTTCGTCGGCGCCAGCCGGACGATCTGGCCGGACCGGCACCGAGGCGGGGGCTCCCGCCCTCAGCGGTCGGCCGGCTCGGAGCCGCGCGAGCTCAGGCGCGTGGCCAGCTCGTGGCTGTCGGTGCCGTGAGCGGCGAGCACGCGGTTGAGCTCCTCGCCGTAGACCGCCGCCACCCCGGCCAGTAGGTCGCCGGTCCCGATCGCCGCGGCGCCGCGCTCGCCGGCGAGGCGAGTCGCATGCTCGGCCACCCGCGCCACCGCGTCCTCGCGATCTTCCGCCCGCTCGGGCGACTGGCTCGGAGCGATCGGCGTCAGCGGGGCCTCGCCCAGGCCGAGCGCGGTCAGCAGGTGCCCGGCGTCGCCGTACAGGCGGAGCATGCGCAGCCACCGCTCGGCCTCGGCAGCCCGCGAGTCCGCGAACGGAATTGCCGTAGCCGCCAGCCCCAGCACGAGCGCCGCGTCGGGGCTCAGCCCGGGCCGCGGCGCCCGCTGGGCGGACAGCTCGGCGACGGCCTCGTCGGTGGAAGAGAACAGCCGGAAGACGCGGTCGAGCCCGGTCAGCTCGAACAGCGCTCGCACCGCGGGGGGCGCGCCGGCCACCACGATCACGCCCCCGTCTGCAAGACGGCGCTTGACGCCCACGAGCACGCCCAAGCCGGTCGAGTCCAGGTAGCTGACCTGCGAGAGATCGACGACCAGGCGCCGGGCCTCGCCCTCCGCCAGCTCGGTCAGGGCCGACTTGAGGGCGGGAGCCGACGCGAGATCGACATCGCCCTCGACGGTGGCGACACACACGCCCGGCTCGGGCTCGCGGTGCGCAACGCGAAAGCCGGTGGCGATGACGGGTGAATCGAGCATGGCGGTTCCCTTCCGGAAGGCACCGGCGGCTGCCGGCATTGCAGACACCTCGAGCATCGGCCGGGTCGCCGGTGGGCTCGACCCCCGCGGCCCGCCCGGCAACGAACGTCCGACCTACGGCGTGGGCAGCGCGTTGATCTGGCTGGTCAGCCAGGACTGCGTGGACTGATTCTGCGAGAGCGTCGCCTCCATCTGCGCGAACTCCTGGATCAGCGACTGCTGCTTCTCGGCGTTGGCCGCGTTCAGGTTGTCGATCTGGGTCTGGAGGCTCGAGCTCTGGTCGTCGTCGCCCTGGATCCGCGTGGAGATGGTGCCTCCCGGTCCCGCCTCGCCGTTGACGAGCGAGGAGAACGAGGTCGCCCAGCTCGCGAGCAGGCTCTGGACGCCGTTGGGGTTGCTCTGGAGGGCAGCGGAAAGCGTGCTGGCATTCAGCGTGAGATCGCCGGCGAGCGCGCTCTGGGATGGCGTTGCGGACCCCGTCGTCGCCCCGGTGCTGACGCCGATCTGAAGCATCGTCGACAGGCTCGCAGGCAACCCCGAGCCCGGCTTGTACATGGCCTCGCGCATGGTGCTGAGCAGGTCGTTCAGCTCGGGATCGTCGTACAACGTGCCCTTGGTCGGATCGCTGCTGGTCGGCGCCTGCGCGAGCTGCGTCTGGATCGTCCCGATGGCGGAGTTGTAGTCCTTGATGAACGTCTGGATCGCAGTCTGGATGTTCTGGGTGTTGGAGGCAGGTGCGCTCACGTCAACCGTGACCGTGCCGCTGGTGGTGGTCAGCCCGTTGAGGCTCAGCGTCACACCGGGGATCGCCGTGGTCACGGTGTTGGAGGCGGAGGACCCGCTCGTTCCGTTGATCGTGTACGCGGCGTTCTGCCCCGCCTGGGCAAGGCTGGTCTGCTCGGTGAGCGCCGATTGGGTGTCCGAGACCTGGATGTAGCTGCCGGTCTGCTGCCCGGTGGCCCGATCGGACAGGACCACGGTGCCCGAACCCGTCTGGGTGGCCCAGACGTCGAGGTTCGTGTTGGAGTTGACCGCGTTGACGAGGTCCCCGATCTGCGCGCCTGCGGCGAGCGTGATCTGCTGGCCGTCGATCGTGACGGTGTCCGCAGCCGACGGGCTCGTGAACGTGAACGTCCTCTGAGCCGACGTCGCGAGCTGGCTGACCCCGACCTGATAGCCGCCCTCGACCGCGTTGGAGCCCGCGGTGGCGGACGCGCCGACGAGCGTCGAGTTGGTCGAGGTGACGGTCTGGGCCTGGGCGAACAGCGAGGGGTCGATCAGCGCCTGGGCGTCGGTCGCGACCGTCTGGAGCGCGGTCTGGATGCTCGTCAACTGCGTGTTCTTCGCCGTCAGCCCGCTCTGCTGGTTGGTCAGGACCGTGACCTGCGCCTGTTGGGCCTGCATCAGCGCGGTGACGATCGCGTTCGTGTTCAGACCCGACGCCAGGCCCGTGACCTGCAGCGGCGCGCCCGTCCCGAGCGAGGTCAGGCTGGAGCCCGACGCGTATTGATTTGAGCTGGTCGGCGAAGTGCTCGAACCGACGGATGACGTTGACATGGTGTGACGCCCTCTCTGGCGGGATTACTTCAGGGATCCCCCCTCCGCCACCTCGAGCAGCTTGTGCGGGGGAAGAGTGAACAGCACGTTCCCGTGCGTGTCGTGGACCTCGATCTGGAGCTTGCCGGTGGACTCGTCGATCTTGAACGTCACCTCGCTGCCGTCGGCCTTCAGGTTCTCGTAGGCCTGCGAGGCGACGCCCATTGCGGCGTGGACCTCGGGGGGCGGGGTGGACGGAATCGTGTCGACGGTGACCGGATCCGTGGCGTGGGCAGCCGCGGCGGTCCCGGCATTCTTGGCCTGAACGGCCGGTGCGGGCACTGCGGCAGCCGTCCTGGCCACCGAAGTGATGTCGAAGCTCATTGGTGCATTCCTCCTTGGATGCGGCGGGTTCCTACCTTGTGACGGAGATATGTGGTCCGTCCAAGGGGGATAATCGAGCGCCGCAGGAAGAACTTGAGCCAAAAGTTTTCGGTTGTCCGCGCGGGGGGCGGGCGCCGCCCCCAGGGTTCATGGTCTTTGCAGGCTTTCTCCTTCTAGGCAGGGACGGGTTCCGGGGGGCGCAAACGGGTCAGGAGGTCATGGGCCGGGCGGTTGGCCGGGTCGTGCCGTATGGCCTCGGCGGCGAACACCGCCGCGTCCTCGGCGTGGCCGTGAGCGGCCGCGACCTGGGCAAGGCCAAGGAAGGCGCGGGTGTCGCCGCCACCGTCGCAGGCCCCCATCCACTCCTGCGCCGCCGAGGCGAGAAAGCCGTGGCGGAGGTACATCCCGGCCAGCAGCTCCTGCTGCTCGCGGCGGGGGAGGGCCGAGGCTCCGAGCAGCTTGGCCAGCGTCTCGAAGGTCACGAAGTCGTGGGAGCGCAGCACTGTCTCGAGGATCGTTCCGAGCAGCGGGATGCTGGCAACGGAGAGCCGGCGTGGGGCAGCGCCACCGTCGGCGAGCTCGAGCCAAGCGGCGAACACCTCGCGCTCGGAGGTGGAAAGTCCAGCCCGTACCGCGCGCTGCGCCACTCCGCGCGCACCGGCTAGATCGGCGCCGGCGATTCGGGCCCACAACTCGATCCGGCAGGTCACCGCGGCGAACTCATCGTCCTCGCCGACCGGCGCCGCCTCGGCGGCGGCCTCCGCGTAGCGCCGCTGGTGCAGCAGCGTCTCGGCCAGCTGGGCTCGGGCCTGTGAGCTGTGCGGGCGCTTGGCCAGCACTTCCCGATACTGGCGCTCGGCCGCCTCCATCGCGCCCGCGCCGAACAGCGCGGCGCCGAGCATGAACCGTACGCCGGCGTTCACATCTGGCAGGCGCGCCTCGATCTCGGCGACGACCGCGTCCGGGGCCATCCCCTCGCGCAGCAGCACCGCCGCGTAGGGCTGAACGATGCCGATGAAGTGGGGGTGCTCACGGATGCACCACTCGAGCAGGGTCCGCACCCGATCGAGCTCTCCGCGCTTGGCGAACAGCTCGGCCAGCGTCACGCGCGGCAGGTAGGTCCCCGCGCCGACGCCCGAGCCGTAAAGCGCGGGTCCGTCTCCCATCTCGATGCACCGATCCCAGGCGGCGATCGCGTCGGCTTCGCGGCCGAGGGCGAGCGCGGACAGTCCCTGGGCGAACACGAGGTCGGTAAATCCGGGAAACAGCTTCAGCCCCTCCTCGGCCATGGCGATCGAGTCCTCGGCCCGGCCGCAGGTGCGCAGCGCGCCGGTCAGGCGCAGCAGGAGCGAGGGCGCGTATTCGCGGTACTCCTCGCCCCCCTCCTTGATCATCTTCCAGGCCCGCTCGAGCTCTACCAGCGCGGCGGCGGCGTCGCCGGCGGCGCTGTACTCGGTGCCCAGGTTGAAGTGCAGGAAGGCGTCGGCCGTGCCCTCGGCGGCCTGAGCGCGCAGCAGCTCGATGTTCCGCCGCGACTTCTCCTTGGCCGTGCGGACCGCGCCGAGGTAGCCGTAGTGCTCCACGCGGATCGAAGTCCGCTCGATCCGGCCGGCCGCGTAGGTCGGCAGCTGGTGGGCGATCTGCTCGTGCAGGCGTCCCTCAAAGCGGTAGTTGGGCCGGTTGCGGAAGATCCGGAGCGCGTTGTGGGTGGTCGCCATGCCATCGCCGAGCTCACCGGTGTAATTGGTCTCGACCAGGTAGAAGCCCTCGCGCCACACGTGCCCGGTCAGCGCTCGCAGGCGGTCGGCATCCTCGCGTACGAGGACCTCGTCGGCGTCGAGATACATGATCCAGTCCCCGGTCGCCGCCTCGAAGGACACGTTGCGAGCGTCGGAGAACGATCCGGTCCACTCGCGCTCGATCACCCGAGCGCCGAACGAGCGGGCGATCTCGATCGTGCGGTCGGTCGAGCCCGTGTCCACGATCACGATCTCGTCGACCGCGGGGGCGGCGGCCTCGAGGCAGCGCGGAAGCATCTCCTCCTCGTCGCGGACGATCATGCACAGGCTGAGCTTGAGCCCGGTGGCCGGCCGAGCGGCGGCGGCCACCCGCTTGGCCCGGTGAGCCAGCGCCGGCACCGCGGTGTGCACGGGGCGCTTGGCCCGGCCGCGTGAGAGCTCCTTCGCACGGCGCTTGCACTCGGCGAGGTTGCTGCGCAGATGAGGCAGGGTCGGGTCGAGACGCCGGGCCGCCTCGAACAGCGCCCGTGCGGCGTCCACGCTCCAAAGCTCGTACAGCGCGATCCCCGCGTAGCCGAGCAGAATCGGCTCGCGTGGCTCGGCCTCGAGCGCGGCGATCGCCCCGTCGGCCACCGCCACGAACAGAGCCAGCGTCTGCTCGGCGGAGATCGTGTGGCCGGTGGCGGCCAGGCCCTCTTCGAGCAAGACCATCTGCGCCGCGTAGCGGCCATGCGGATCGTCGTGCTCGGCTACGCGCGTGAACAGGTCGCGGTAGCCGTCGATCTGCCCGGTGGCCAGCAGCCCGCTCGCCAGCGTCTTGATGTGCGAGCGCAGCGCGGGGCCGGACGTGGGAAGGCCGCTGGGTGCAGCGGTAGCCACGTCCGGGCTGGGCAGGGATGTACCAGTCAGGCGAAGTGCCATGCGAGGGAACCGTCCGAGGGGAGGCTTCCGGTGTGATCGGCAGCTCGCGGAGAAGGTTGAGCCGCTATTTGCGGGTGGCCTGCGCGTCGAGCCGGTAGGCCCAGGCGAGCGCCTCGGCGGCTGCCCGCCACAGCTCCTCGGGGACGTCCCGTCCCAGCTCCAGCTTGGCGAGCGCCTCGGCCAGGGCCGGGTCCTCGCGGACCGGCACGCCCGCCTCGCGCGCGGCGGAGACGATCCGGTCTGCGACCAGGCCGGCGCCGGTGGCGCTGATGCTGGGCGCCCGTGCGCCGGGCTCGTAGTGGAGCGCGGTCGCGCGCCGGCGGGGCGGCGGGTCAGGCATACACGTCGAGTGGATCGTGGCGCGGTTTCACGGCGACGCTCACCGTCTGCTCGACCGCGGTCTGGAGGTCGTCTCGAAGCTCGCCCGCCCGTGTCTCCGCCGCCTGGTACGGCGCCCCGGGGGCGAGGGCGACCTCGAGCTTCAGCGACCCCGGGGTGAGCTCGAAGCGCAGGTCCACCGCGCCCAGCGCGGGGGCGTCATATCGGAGGGCTAGGGTATGCGTGCCAGGCCGTGCGCCGGCTCCCCCCGGCCCCCCGGGGGTTTGCCGGCGGACTCCTCGTCGCTGATGCGGATCGAGCCGCCGCCCGGGAGCGGGATCTCCGCCGCCTGCGGGTTCGCGACCTGGTCGGCCAGTCCGAGCACGACCCGGTCCGCAGTGGCCTCGCGGACCACCAGCCTCAGCTCCTGCCCCGCCTGGACGTGCTCGGGCAGCTCGGCCTCGAGCGGCTCGCCGGCGATCGTGATCACGCCCCGGCCGTGCCCGTCGGTGCTCGCGACCCGCGCCATGAGCGCCCGGCCGGGAGCGATCCGCAGCTCGGCGCCGAGCACCGCCTTGATGAGACGAATGTCGAGCGCGATCGGGTCCATACCTCAAGGATCATGCAGCACGGGCGATCACTGCGAGCGTATGGACGTCGGTCTCTACATCGCAGCGTCGGGGATGCAGGCCGAGCAGGTGCGCCAGGACCAGCTCGCCAACGATCTTTCAAACGCCTCGACGCCCGGCTACAAGACGGATTCCTCGCCGCAGCACAGCTTCGGCTCGCTGCTGTTGGCCAACACCGCCACCGGCCAGCCGATCGGCTCGATCCAGACCGGCGTCGGCCTGGGAACGCCGGTGGTCAACATGGCCCCGCAGCCGCTCCAGCAGACCGGTCAGCCGCTCGACTTCGGGATCGCCGGCAACGGCTTCTTCGCGGTTCGCACCTCCCAGGGCGTGCAGTACACGCGCGACGGCCAGTTCCAGGCCAACGCCCAGGGGCTGCTCGTCGATTCCCTGGGCAACCAGGTCCTGTCCCAGAACGGCGCTCCGATCGCGGTCAGCTCCGCGGGCACGGTGGCACCGTCCTCGCTCGGTGTGTTCAACCTCACCGGCGCCACCAAGGCCGGCAACAACAACTACACGGGTGCGGTGGCGGGCGGCCCGACCGGCTCCGTCCGCCAGGGCGAGCTCGAGGAGTCGGCTGTCGACCCGGTTCAGACGATGGTCGACATGATCACCTCGCTGCGCACCTACCAGTCGGGCGAGAACGCGATCCAGTCGATCGACGGGACGATGCAGGAGAGCGCACAGAACGTGGGAGCGATCGGCTGATGCTCGAGGGCCTGTTTTCCGCCGCCTCGGGGATGGAGGCACAGCAACAGCAGTTCGACTCCATCTCCAACGACCTGGCCAACGTCGACACTCCGGGCTACCAGAGCCAGATCATGGGCTTCCACGATCTCCTGTACTCCAACGGCGGCTACGCCGGCAACGTCCCCACCGGCGCGGGCACCGCGGCCCGGATCGTCGGGCGCAGCCAGGCCGAGGGACCGATCCAGCAGACTGGCCGCCCGCTCGACGTGGCGATCCAGGGCAGCGGCTACCTCGAGGTGCGCCGGCCCGACGGCACGATCGGGCTCACGCGCGACGGGGCGCTCGAGATGAACGCCCAGGGCCAGCTGACCAATCAGGAGGGCATGCTCCTCCAGCCGCCGATCACGATCCCCCACGGCGTCCAGCCCTCCCAGGTGTCGATCGCTCCGAACGGCACTGTGACCGCGAACGGCCGCCAGCTCGGGAAGATCCAGCTCGTCAACGTCCCCTCGCCCGACAACCTCACCCCGGTCGGCGACAGCATGTTCACGGCCAACGCGGCCAGCGGCGCGATCGTCCCCGCCACCGGCGCCACGCTCCAGCAGGGTGCGCTCGAAGGCTCGAACGTGGACATGGCGCAGGCGATGTCCACGCTGATGACCGCACAGCGAACCTACGCGATGGATTCGAGCGCGATCCAGGACCAGGACCAGATGCTCCAGATCGCCAACGAGATCAAGCCATGAGCGCGCTCTCCTCTATCGACCCCTCGTCGGTCTCGGGCGGCCTGCCGCCGATCAACCCGGCGACCGAGCCCGCAGTCATCCGCAACGGCGGGCCCAAGGCTCAGAAGGCCTATCAGGAGGCACTCGGCTTCGAGGACATCCTGGTCAACCAGCTGAGCCAGGAGCTCGCCTCGACTGTTTCGGTCCCGGGCGGGTCCTCAGACGACGGCTCGGGCGACGGCTCCGGTGACTCAAGCGGCTCGAGCGACTCGAGCGGCTCGAGCGGCTCGAGCGGCGGGATCCTCGGCTCGGACCCGTCCACGAGCGCGTTCTCGAGCATGATCCCGCAGGCGCTGAGCACCAGCATCATGTCCG
Source organism: uncultured Solirubrobacterales bacterium (assembly GCA_963818675.1). Taxonomy (GTDB): domain Bacteria; phylum Actinomycetota; class Thermoleophilia; order Solirubrobacterales; family Solirubrobacteraceae; genus Palsa-465. The sequence goes on along the minus strand of CAWFTE010000002.1, from coordinate 721,789 downwards.
CCGGCGGCCTCGGCGTCGCCGCGCGGCTCGCCGAGGCGCTCGACCCGGCGATCCTGACCGAGAAGGCACCGACCCACGGAGGGGCCAAGTGAGCACCGTGATGGTGGTCCGCCAGGTCGGCGACGAGCAGCTCGCCGACGAGTTCCTGGTCCACCTGGACGAGCAGCTGGTGGCCGCGCGGCGGCTGCTGCAGGTTGTGCTCGAGCAGGGCGTGGCCATCCGCCGGCGAGATGTGCGCGCCGTGGTCGAGCTGACCGCCGCCCTCCAGGCCGAGCTTCAGCGCCGGGCACAGCTCGAGGCCGAGCGCGCAGCGCTGCTTCAGCGGGCGGCCTCGCGGCTTGGCGTCGCGGCCGATTCGGTGACCATGACGCTGCTCGAGAGCTTGATGGACGACGGGACGGCCGAGCGGGCGCGTGCCCTCGGGTCCGAGCTGCGAGGATTGCTCGAGGTCGTCCAGCGCGAGCACTACTGCAACCGCGCGCTGATGTCACAGGAGCTGGCGTTCCTCGACCATCTGCTGCAACTGACCGGCATGGGCGGCGAGACGCGCTACGGCGCGGGCGGCGATCGCCTCGCCACGAGCGCCGCCAAGGCCACCGGCCACCGGATGCTGGATCTGGAGGTGTAGCGGTGACGATCCCCGCGTTCACCGGGCTTCAGACGGCGCTGAGCGGCCTCGAGGCCGCCCAGGCCGCGATCGACACGACCGGCCAGAACATCTCGAACGCGAACACCCCCGGCTACACGCGCCAGCAGGTCGAGCTGACCGACGGCACCCCGCTGACGATTCCCGCGCAGTCGAGGATCACCGGAAACGGCGCCCAGGTGGGCACCGGCGTCGACATCACGAACATCACGCGGATCCGCGATCAGTTCATCGATTCCTCCTACCGCAACCAGAACAGCGCCACCAGCTCCGCCTCGACGCGCGCGTCGATCCTCGGCCAGGCCCAGTCCGCGCTCAACGAGCCAACGAGCAGCGGCCTGTCAGCTCAGCTCAACACCTTCTGGCAGAACTGGAACTCCCTCGCTAACAACCCCACGAATCAGGGCGCTCAGCAGGCGCTCGTGGACCAGGGCAAGTCGGTCGCGCAGGCGCTGAACGGACTGAGCGGCGATATCACCTCGCTGCAGTCGCAGGTCACCCAGCAGTACCAGCAGCTGACCGGCGCCAACGGCCCCGTGCTCAGCGACGCCACCCAGATCGCCCAGCTCAACTCCGAGATCGCCCAGGCGCAAACGGGTGGGGTCACGCCCAACGCCCTGCTCGACCAGCGCGACAACCTGATCGACGACCTCTCGCAGTATTCGAACGTGGACGTGACCACGCAGCCCAACGGCATGGTTAACGTGAGCTTTGGCAACGCCGCTGCGGCGGCTGCAAACGGGACCCCCGACACGACGCCGCTGGTCTCGGGCAGCACGGTCAACGCGGGCGAGGTGAGCGAGACGAACCTGGCCGGCTCCAGCGGCAAGCTGGGCGCGCTGCTCGGGCTCTACGACTCGACCACCGGCGCCGGGCAGCTGACCGGTTACATGACCCAGCTCAACACGGTGGCGAGCCAGCTCGTGAGCACCGTGAACGGCGCGATCGCAGGCGCCGATGCGAGCGGGGCGAGCGCACCGCCATTCTTCACCGCGTCGGGCACCACGGCGGCGACGATCGCCGTCAACCCGAGCGTGGTACCGAGCAGCTCGAGCGCGCCCTACACGACCGCCGAGGCGACCGCCGTGGCCGGCCTGAGCGGCGGCGCCGCCGACCAGACCTATAACGGCTTCGTCTCCGGCGTGGGCGGGGACGTGCAGTCGACCCAGAACGCACAGCAGACCGCGCAATCGCTGCTGTCGGCGATCAGCAACCAGCGCCAGAGCGTCGACGGCGTCTCGCTCGACGAGGAGATGACCAACCTCATCACCTTCCAGCAGGCCTATCAGGCCTCGGCACGGGTCATGAGCGCGATCGACACGACCCTCAATTCGCTGATCAGCATGGTGGGCTGATGATCGGCCGGATCACCACCCAGATGACGGCGCAGATGACGCTGACCAACATCGAGCAGTCGATGGATCGGCTGGACACGGCCCAGCAGGAGCTGTCCTCGGGCAAGCGGATCAACCAGCCCTCCGATGACCCCTACGGGACCAGCCTGGCGCTCCAGATGAACGGCCAGCTGTCCCAGCTGACCAGCTACAGCACCAACGTCACGGACGGCACGGCCTGGACTCAGACCGCCTCGACGGCGCTGTCACAGATCGACAGCGCGGTCCAGCGCGCGCGCGAGCTGGTCGTCCAGGCGGCGAACGGCACCAATACGGTCGCCGACGATCAGAGCGCCGCTGCGGAGGTCAACCAGCTGATCCAGTCGGTCAAGCAGAACGCCAACGCGCAGTACAACGGGCAGTACGTCTTCTCGGGCACCAGCGTGCAGACCGCTCCGTACCAGCTGGGCGCAACCGACGCCTACCAGGGCGGCACCGGCGCGGTCACACGTGCGATCGGCCCTGGCGCCAGCGTCCAGATCAACAGCGACATCTCACAGGTGCTCGGCAACGGGCAGGGCTCGGGTGGCACCTCAGGCGACGGGAAGCTGCTCGACACGCTGCGCACGATCGCCTCGGACCTGCAGTCCGGGAACACCAGCGCGCTGAACAGCACCGATTTGAATGCGCTCGACGGCAACTACGGCAGCCTGACCGCCATGGAGGCCAATAACGGCGCGGTCACCGACCAGCTTCAGATGGCCTCCACGCGGATCCAGGCCCTTCAGGCCGACGACACCCAGGTCCTCTCGAACACCCAGGACGCCGACATGGCGGCCGCCGAGATCGCCTACTCGACCCAGCAGGCCGCCTTCCAGGCGGCGCTGCAATCGAGCGCGCAGATCGTGCAGACCTCGCTGATGAACTTCCTCGGCACCAGTGCAGGCTAGGCCCCGCGACGGTTTCCGCGCGGCCAGCCTCTAGAGTTCGCCGCACGAGATCCATGACGCTAGAGATCGACAGCTCGCGCTTCGGGCGCGTGCAGATCGACCCGAACAAGGTCATCGAGTTCCCCGAGGGCCTGATCGGCCTCGGGGGATCGCGCTATGCGCTGATCGCGCGCGATCCCGACACCCCGTTCCTGTGGCTCCAGTCGCTGGAGGATCCGGCGCTTGCGCTGCCCGTGACCAACCCCCACCAGTTCTTCGCCGACTTCGCGATGGAGATGCTGGAGGAGGAGGCCGAGCGGCTCGGCTTCGACAGCGCCACCGGCGTCGACGTGTACGTCACCGTGCGCGCCTCGAACGTGCTGGAGGAGTTCACGGCCAACCTGAAGGCGCCGATCCTGGTCCGGGACGGCACGGCCTACCAGGTGATCAACCAGGCGCCGGGGTGCCAGCTGCGCGCGCGGCTGTTCGCGGATCTCCCAACGGAAGACCGCGAATCGGCCGCCGGCGGCGCATGCTGAGAATCAGCCGCCGCGCCGGCGAGCGCATCATGCTCGGCGACAACGTGGTGATCGAGGTCCTCGAGGTGCGCGGGCAGACCGTGCGGATCGGCATCGACGCGCCCCGCGCACTGCCGATCTACCGCGAGGAGATCTGGCTGGAGGTCCAGCGCGAGAACCGCGCCGCGGCCGACGCCTCGTCGGTCGAGATGCCCGACATGACCGGGCGGATGCCCGCCGCCGGGGCCTAGGCGACTTCGCTGAAACAGCTGGTCGTCGGCTAGGCGACTTCGCTGAACAGCTGCTCGTCGGCGCCGAGCTGCTCGCGCAGCTTCTTGGTGATCTGCCCGTGGATCTGGCAGACCCGGCTCTCGGTGACGCCGAGGATCTCGCCGATCTCGCGCAGGGTCAGGTTGTAGACGTAGAGCAGCACGGCGACCTTGCGATCGCGCGGGGGGAGGCGGTCGAACGCCTCGCGGAAGCGGGCCTTGGCGTCCGAGCGCATTGCCGAGGTCTCCGGATCGGAGTCCCGATCGTCTGACTCCAGCGTGTCGATCCGCTCGATCGTGGTGTCGTCGTCGGCCAGCACGAGCGCGTTCAGGGATCCCACGTGCGAGCGGGCGATCTCGTCCTGGCGCGTGCGGAGCTCGGTGGTGGTCATCCCGAGGGCGTCGCCGAGCTCGTCGTTGCTCGGCGGCCGGCCGTAGAGGCCGACGAACTGCTCGCGGGCCTTTGAGATGTCGCGGTCCCAGCGGCGCAGGGAGCGCGGAGCCCAGTCGTTGCGGCGGAGCTCGTCGAGGACCGCGCCGTGGATCCGGGTCCACGCGAACTGCTCGAGCGTGGCGCCCTTCTCGGGGTCGTAGCGGTCGATCGACTTGATCAGCGCCTCGAGGCCGCAGGAGATGAAGTCGTCTACCTCGCAGCGAGCTGGGATCTCCTTGACCTTCTTGTAGACGATGTACTTGACCATCGGCGCAAACGTCAGGACGAGGCGGTCGCGGACGCGCTGGTCACCGGTGTCCTTGTAGGACCGCCACAGACCTAGGGTCTGTTCGGCCGACAACCGGCTCTTGTCCTTGGCGCTTGGCATTCGGGCTCCGTTCGAGGGCGAGGAGGAAAAATTCGCCGAACTCGCTTCGGCATGGCAGACATCGGCCGATTACTTCCACGAGACTTCCGTGCGATGTACCAGCGCGAGTCCGTAGTAACCCGCAAAGGGCCCTGAAATGCCGGATTCCACGGCCATGGTGGCGCTGCTGCGGGGTATCAACCTGGGGGCGACCCGGCGGGTCCCCATGCCCGCCCTGCGCGAGCTGCTCGCGGGCGCCGGGTTCGAGGGTGTACGGACGTACGTGGCGTCCGGCAACGTGGTGCTGCCTATGCCTGGCGATCGCTCCGCCGAGGTGGTGGCACGGGAGCTCGAGGGCCTGATCGCCGAGCGCTTTGGCTTCGAGGTGCCGGTGGTCACCCGGACCCGGGACGAGCTGGCCGACGTGGTGGCGCGGGACCCGCTGGGCGAGGTGGCGGAGAACCCAAAGCGCTACCAGGTCACCTTCCTCGAGTCCGAGCTGGCACCGGAGGTGGCGGCGCGCCTCGAGGAGCTGCGGGTCGACCCGGAGCGGCTGGTGATCGACGGACGGGAGCTCTACACCTGGCATCCTGAGGGGATCGCCCGCTCGAAGCTGTGGGCGCGGACGGCCGCCGCCAAAGGGCTCGGTGGCGTGGTCGGGACCGCGCGCAACTGGACCACGGTGACGACGCTGCTGGCGATGGCCGACGAGGAGTAGCCATGCACGCGTACACGATTCTCGACGTGTTCACCGAGGTCCCGCTCGAGGGCAATCCCGTGGCCGTGTTCGACGACGGCTCCGGCCTCGATGCGGCCGTCATGCAGCGGATGGCGCGGGAGCTCAACCTATCCGAGACCGTGTTCCTGGTGGGGGCCGACGGGGACGGCGAGGCCGACGCCGCCGCCCGGATCTTCACGCCGGCGATCGAGCTGCCTTTCGCGGGCCATCCGGTGCTCGGGACGGCGTTCCTGCTCGGCGAGCGGACCGGGCGGCCGGTGGTACGCCTGCGAACCGGCGCCGGCGTGGTCCCGGTGGCGCTCCGGCGCGACGGGGACCGGATCGTCTACGGGGAGATGGAGCAGCCGATCCCTTCGATCGAGGCGTTCGAGCGGGTCGACGAGCTGCTGGCCGCACTGCGGGTGGACGGCTCCGAGCTGCCGATCGAGGCGTACACGAATGGACCCCAGCACGTTTACGTGGCGATGCCGGACGAAGCGGCCGTGGCATCGGTCCGTCCCGACATGGCCGCGCTGGCCGAGCTGCCCGTGGGGGTGAGCTGCTTCGCCGGCACCGGGCGCTCGTACAAGACCCGGATGTTCGGGCCGGGCGTGGGGGTGTCCGAGGATCCGGCCACCGGATCGGCGGCGGGCCCGCTCGCGCTGCACCTGGCGCGTCACGGGCGGATCGGCTTCGGCGAGGAGGTCTCGATCCGCCAGGGCGAGGAGATCGGGCGGCCTTCGCTGTTGCACGCGCGCGTAGACGGGACGGCGGAGCGGGTCGAGCGCGTGGTGGTCGGCGGGAGTGCAGTCGCAGTGGCGCGGGGCGAATACCGTCTGCAATAACCGGGCGGTTGCTTGCCGGCACCGCAGCCCGGTGGGATACTCGCCGCACCATATTCACGGGAGGTGAGTAGATGGCAGAGCCGGCGAACGTCCTCGTCGTCGCCCATCAGACGGCGGCCACCCAGGGGTTGCTCGAATGCGTGCGGGAGCGGGCTGGCAAGAGCCCGTCCAAGTTCCATCTGGTGGTCCCGCGCCAGCCCCATGGGTTGCACAAGGCGGTCGATCCGATCGAGGCAGGCGAGCAGGAGGCCCGGATGGTCCTGGACGACGCGCTGCCCAAGTTGAGCGAGGCGGCCGGCGACGAGGTCACCGGCAGCATCGGGGACCCGGAGCCGCTGATGGCGATCCAGGACGCGGTGAACCTGGGCAGCTACGACGAGATCATCGTCTCCACGCTACCGCTCGGGATCTCCCGCTGGCTGAAGCTCGACCTGATCAGCAAGGCGAAGGCGCTCGGGCTCCCCGTCACGCACGTGGAGCAGAAGGAGCGCGCGCCGGTCGGCGCCTCCTGAGCGCTGCGTAATAGGCTCCCGCGGCATGAAGCTCGCGACGTTTCGCGTGCCCGGCCGCGGCGAGCCGCTGGCGGGGGAGGTGCTCGACGGCGACCGGGTGGTCGCGTTCCGCGACGGCCTCGGTGTCGTCGACGTGCTCGGCCGGCCGGGAGCTGCCGAGCGCGCCGAGGAGAGCTGGGCGCTGTCGGAGGTCGAGCTCCTGGCGCCCGTCCCGGCGCCGGGCGCGATCTATGCGATCGGGCTCAACTACGCCCGCCACGCGGCGGAAGGAGGTGCCGAGCTGCCCGAGGCGCCGATCGTGTTCGTCAAGGTCCGCGGCTCGGTGGCGCCGCCAGGGGGGCCGATCCACCGACCGGCGGTGGTCCGGCGCCTCGACTACGAGGGGGAGCTGACGATTGTGATGGGCCCGAACGGACAGATCGCCGGCTACTGCGTGGCCGACGATGTCAGCGCTCGCGACCTCCAGCGCCGCGAGCCCCAGTGGACGCGGGCCAAGGGCGCCGACACGTTCTGCCCGTTCGGCCCCTGGGTCACCACGGCCGACGAGGTGCCGGACCCCGAGGATCTCCGGCTGCGCACCTGGGTCAACGGCGAGCTGCGCCAGGACAGCCGGACCTCGGATTTGATCTTCGGCTGTCAGGAGCTCGTCGAGTTCATCTCGCAGACCTGCACGCTCCGGCCCGGCGATTTGATCCTCACGGGCACGCCGAGCGGCGTCGGCGCGTACATGGACCCGCCGCAGTTCCTCAGCGAGGGCGACGTCGTCCGGATCGAGATCGAGGGACTGGGGTCGATCGAGCACAGCGTGGCCTAAGCCGGTCTTGACACGGGTAGACCGGTCGCTGAGGAGGGGACCCGGTGCTCAGACTTCACCCGACCACGATCGACTATGTGATCCTCGCGATCTACTTCGTAGTCGTCCTGGGGATCGGCTTCGCCGCGCGGCTCACGATCAAGACGGATCTGGACTTCTTCCTCTCGGGGCGCTCGCTGCCGGCGTGGATCACCGGCCTGGCCTTCATCGCGGCCAACCTCGGCGCGCTCGAGATCCTCGGACAGGCGGCCAACGGCGCGCAGTACGGCATCGCCGCGGTGCACTACTACTGGATCGGCGCGGTGCCCGCGATGATCTTCCTGGGCATCGTGATGATGCCCTTCTATTACGGCGCCAAGGTGCGCTCGGTGCCCGAGTACCTGCGTCTGCGCTTCGGCGAGCCGGCGCATGCGTTCAACGCAGCAACGTTCGCGGTGGCGACGGTGCTGATCGGGGGGGTGAACCTGTTCGCGCTGGCGCTGATCATCCACCTGATGCTCGGGTGGTCGGTGACCACCGCGATCCTCGTCGCGGCGGCGATCGTGCTCGTGTACATCACGCTCGGCGGACTCACCTCGGCGATCTACAACGAGGTCCTCCAGTTCTTCGTGATCGTGGCCAGCCTCCTGCCGCTGACGATCGTGGCGTTCGTGTCGGTGGGCGGGATCGACGGGATCAAGCGCCGCGTGGAGGCGTTCAAGCCGCTCGGCCGCGCCGGCCTGCACGCCTGGCAGGGCCTCGGGCTCGGCCACGTGACCAACCCGCTGGCTGCGAACTGGATCGGCGTGGTGTTTGGGCTCGGGTTCGTGCTCAGCTTCGGCTACTGGACGACGAACTTCGCCGAGGTCCAGCGCGCGCTCTCGGCGCGCAACCTCTCGGCCGCCCGGCGCACCCCGCTGATCGGCGCCTACCCGAAGATCTTCCTGCCCGCGATCATCGTCCTGCCCGGGCTGATCGCCGTGCTGACCGTGCACGGCCTCGGCGTCGGCAAGAACCTTAGCCTCCAGTACAACACCGCGATCCCGCACCTGATCGGAAACTTCCTGCCCGCGGGGATGCTCGGCCTAGCGGTGACCGGAATGCTAGCGGCGTTCATGGCCGGGGTGGCGGCCAACGTGACCTCGTTCAACACCGTGGTCACCTACGACCTCGTGCAGTCCTACTGGCTCAAGGACCGCTCGTCCGCGTTCTACCTGCGCACCGGCCGGCTGATCACGATCGGCGGGATCCTGATCTCGGTCGCCACGGCGTTCATCGCCAAGGGCTTCTCGAACATCATGAATTACATCCAGACGCTGTTCTCGATCTTCAACGCGCCTCTGTTCGCGACGTTCATCATCGCGATGTTCTGGAAGCGGGCCAGCGCGTGGGGCGGCTTCTGGAGCCTGGTCGCCGGCACCGCGGCGGCCTACGCCACCAACCGGCTGGCCGCCTACCACGTGATCTTCCACTTCGGCTCGGCGCTCAGCGCGAGCTTCTGGCAGGCCATCATCGCTTTCCTGACCGGCGGGCTGGTGCTGATCGTCGTGTCGCTGTTCACCGAGCCGAAGTCCGAGGAGTCGCTGCGGGGCCTGGTCTGGGGCCTCACGCGCAAGGAGGAGCGCGAGGTCAACGCCGACCCGCGCGACCGGCTGTGGTGGCGCTCGCCCTACCTGCTCGGTGGCGTCGCGATCGCCCTGCTCATCGCCCTCAACATCATCTTCATCTGATGGCCGAACCTCCCGAAGAACCGATCCAGCTCAGCGACGAGGACGAGGCCGAAGCCGTGCGCAAGGCCAACCTGTTCGACATACGGCGGCTGATCGGCGGCCTGTTCGTCGTCTACGGCGTGATCCTGGTCGTACTCGGCCTGGTCGGCTCCCACGCGGTCAAGCACAAGGCCGACAACATCAACATCGACCTGTGGAGCGGGATCGGGATCCTGGTCTTCGCGGTGTTCATGATCGGGTGGGCGTTGGCGCGGCCGGTCGTGCCCGAGCCGCCCGAGACGCGCGGGCAGGGGTCGGGGCGGATCCGGCGGGCGCCGGCCACGTAGGACTTCAGTCGAGAGTCGCGCTGACGCTGATCTCGACGCCTTGCAGGGCGCGCGAGATCGGGCAGTTCTGCCCGGCGTCCTTGGCCGCCTGCTCGAATGCGCCCTGGTCGATGCCGGGCACGCGGCCGTGCACGGTCAGCTCGGAGGTGGTGACGGTGGGCGCGCCCTCGCGCTGGTCGAGGGTGACCTTGGCGCTCACCTCGAGGTGGTCGGGCTGGTTGCCGGCCTGGGTGAGCCCGTGCGCCAGCGCCATCGAGAAGCAAGAGGCGTGGGCGGCGGCGACCAGCTCCTCAGGGCTCGTCTTTCCGTCGGAGCGCTCGGTGCGCGAGGCCCAGGTCACGGGCAGCTCCCCGAGCGCCCCACTGCCGGCATTGATCGTGCCCTTGCCGTGCGCGAGATCTCCGTCCCACGCGGTGGTCGCGGTGCGCTCAGCCATCGGCATCGTGGCTTACCTCCTCGTCAGTGATGTTCGATCACGCGGTCGATCAGACCGTATTCGACCGCCTCATCGGCCTTGAAGAACCGGTCGCGCTCCATGTCGTGGTGGACCTGCTCGAGCGGCTGGCCGGTGTGATTGGCGTAGATCTCGTCGATCCGGTTGCGGATGTTCAGGATCTCGCGCGCGTGAATCTCGATGTCGGTGGACTGCCCCTCGAACCCGGCTGAGGGCTGGTGGATCAGGATCCGGCTGTTGGGCAGCGAGAACCGCTTGCCCTTGGCCCCGCCGGTGAGCAGCAGCGAGCCCATCGACATCGCGACCCCGACGCAGATCGTCTGGATGTCGGGCTTGATGAACTGCATCGTGTCGTAGATGGCCAGGCCCGAGTAGATCGATCCGCCGGGGCTGTTGATGTAGATGGAGATGTCCTTGTCGGGGTCCTGGGACTCCAGGTGCAGCAGCTGCGCGACGATCAGGTTCGCCACCGTGTCGTCGACCGGGGTTCCGAGGAACACGATCCGCTCGTTGAGCAGGCGGCTGTAGATGTCGAACTCGCGCTCGCCACGCGCGGTCCTCTCGATCACCATGGGAATCAGGGGCATGGCCTGAACCCTAGCGAGCGCCCCCGGGGACGATCACGGCGGTCCCCTCGAACCGGCCGGCTCTGAGGTCGGCCAGGGCGTCCTCCGCGTGTTGGAGGTCGTAGATCGTGACGCTGGTCTTGATCGGGACCTGGGGGGCGAGCTGGAGGAACTCGATGCCGTCCTGCCTGGTGAGGTTGGCCACGGACTGGACCGAGCGCTCGTGCCACAGCAGCTCGTAGGGGAACCGCGGGATGTCGCTCATGTGGATGCCGGCGGTGACGACCGTGCCACCTGGTGCGAGCGCATCCAGCGCCTTCGGAACGAGCGCGCCCGCTGGGGCGAAGATGATCGCGGCGTCCAGGGGCGCTGGCGGTGGCTTGTCGCTGTCGCCGGCGTATGTGGCGCCGAGTGACCTGGCGAAGTCCTGCGATTTCGTGTCGCCGGGCCGGGTGAAGGCGTAGACGTCGCGGCCCTGGTGGACGGCGAGCTGGCAGATCATGTGGGCGGCCGAGCCGAAGCCGTACAGGCCGAGGTTGTGCGCGTCGCCGGTGAAGCGGAGGGCCCGGTAGCCGATCAGCCCGCCGCACAGCAAGGGCGCCGCCTGCTCCTCCGGGAGGTCCTCGGGGAGGGGCAGGCAGAAGCGCTCGTCGGCGACGGCGTACTCCGCGTAGCCGCCGTCGATGTCGCGGCCGGTGAAGCGGCCGTTCACGCACAGGTTCTCCCGGCCCGATCGGCAGTAGCGACAGGTGCCGTCGGTCCAGCCGAGCCACGGAACGCCCACGCGGCGACCGTCTTCGGTGCGGCCGACGATCTGGTGGCCGGGGATTATCGGGAGCTCCGGCGTCGGGATCTCGCCGTCGCGCAGATGCAGGTCGGTGCGGCACACGCCGCAGGCTTCGACCTTCAGGCGCAGTTGGCCGTGTCCGGGCGTTGGATCGGGGAGGGTGGTCGTGCGGAGCGGCTGGCCGGGGCGGTCGAGGACGGCGGCGCGCATTGGCGGTGACGTTAGCTCGGGGCGGCCGACACCGACCAGCACTCGAGCGCCTGACCCGGCCCGGCACTCGAGCGCCTGACCCGGCCCGGCACTCGAGCGCCTGACCCGGCCCGGCACTCGAGCGCCTGACCCGGCCCGGGGCCTCGCGCGCTAGCGTTGGCGCCGGCGATGGTTCCGCTCAACCTCCCGAACTTCCTCACCGTCGTGCGGATCCTGCTCGTGCCGGTGCTGATCGCGGCGCTGCTCGAGAAGACCGGGGACGGCGATCTGCTCGCTGCGATTGTGTTCGCGGTGGCCTCCGCCACGGATGCGGTGGATGGGTACCTGGCGCGGTCCCGCGGATCGATCACCACGTTCGGAAAGCTGATGGACCCGATCGCGGACAAGCTGCTGATCGTGGCCGCGCTGATCGCGCTCGTGTCGCTGGGGCGCCTCGAGGCTTGGGTGGCGATGGTGATCATCGCGCGAGAGTTCGCCGTCACCGTGCTGCGGGTGGCGGTGGGCACGCAACAGGGCGTGGTCATCTCGGCCAGCTCGCTCGGGAAGCTGAAGACAGTCGTTCAGGTGGCGATGGTGCTGGCCCTGATCTCAGTGCACGGGGCGCGGCCGCTGTGGGTGACGCTGGTCGTCTACGCGACCGTGCTGGTGACGATCCTCTCCGGCGCGGACTACTTCTTCGGGCTGCGGCGAGGGCTCGAGCGGCAGGACTCGGTCGCGACCCGCGCGGGTTAGCTGCCCTCGTCCAACCAGGCGCGAAGGCTCGTGTGGCTCGGCGACGGCTCGCCGGTTGCGAGCTCCTCGCGGACCTCTCCGAGCGTGCCGAAGCGCTCGGCCACGACGTTGTGCTGGTGGATCGTCTCGAGGTTCACCTGGCGCGCCGAGACGAACGCGCGATCGTTGAGCTCGGGAAACGCCTCGACCACGCCGCGGATCATCTCGCGCACGCAGTCCTCGACGAACCGGGGGCGGCGGTGCGCCTTCTCGACCACGTGCGCCTCGTCTGAACGCTTCATCAGCTCGTAGATCTCCGAGGACATCGAGCGTTCCACGATGTCGAGCAGGGTCCGCGCGTCGATCTCGTCGGCGCACTGCTCCGTGCAGCCGATGTGAAGCGTGCCGAGGCCCCGCTGGTTGTGCGTAGCGACGGGAACGGCGCTCAGGATCCGGTCGATGTCCTCCGGCTCGAACCCTTCGGTCTCGAGGCGCTCACGCGCCGTGGTGGCGACGAGCTGCTGGGCGCACGGACAGGCGGTCATGCCCTGGGCCGTGACGCCGATCAGCCGTCGCGTACCGAGCTCGGACGCCGCGGCCGCGCCGTGCAGCGTGTAGAGCTCCTGCGTCGGGGTGCCCGAGACGGGCGCCGGCTTGTGCTCAGGAAAGCGCGCCTCCACGGTGACCTCGGCGCGGCGGGCGTCCTGGCGGGTCCGGACCAGTTGAGCGATGTGCTCGGCCAGGGTCTCAGCCTTGAATGTCGACTCGCCGAGCACGACCTGTCCGATCGCCTCGTTGACGACCTCCTCGAAGCGCGACATGTGCGCGCCCTTCTGGTCGGGCCCGAGGTCCACCACGCACTCGAACTGCGCCGAGAACAGCTGCTCGATGCCGTTGTGGCGAAGGCGGATCACCTTCTCCACGCCGGTGATGCCGACGCGGGAGAGGCTGAGCTGGACCGAGGGTGGCTGCGCCTGGACGTCCGTCAGCCACACCGGCTCGGATCGGTTCGCGGTCATGGGTCCTAAGAGTAGAGGGGTGCCCTCGCGGCTCCTCGAAGGAGGCCGGGTCCCGGGCCGCGTTCCGGCGGGTCCCGGGTCGCGTTCCGGCCGATTCGTGGCGCCGCGGGGGCGCGGTATCAGGCCGGCGAGTCCGCGCTCTATCAGAGCATGAGACACCGATCAGGCAATGGCTATTGCCCGGCGCGGCGGCGGCGGGCGTCGGTTCCCACCGATGTCCGCCTCGAAACAGCCGATGTTGCTTTTGGACATCGTCCGCGATTGTGGTATCACTTCGCACAAGCGATTGGGGACTAAGAGAGGGAATCGCCCGGTTTCGGGTGATTCGAAAACGTCTGGGAGGAGCTCAGGGGCCGTGAGCGAAGCACCAACAGTCCTTTTAAGCGACGAAGCTCCGATCGTGGAGCTCGACGAGATTCGTCCGCTCATCGCGGAGGGTCAGGAGCGTGGGTACCTGACCTTCGAGCAGATCGCCTCTTGCCTGGAGGAGGCGGAGGTCACCAAGGAGCAGATCCAGGAACTGCACTCGTACTTGGACGAGCACGGGATCGAGGTCGTCGAGTCCGACGGGCGGCTGGCCAAGTCCGACGCCGGCAATGTCGAGGCGGCCGCCGAGCAGGCGCGGGCGCCCACGCCGGACCACCGCAAGAAGGTTCAGGTCGACTTGACGGTCGAGCCCTCGCTCGACTCGCTGCGGCTCTATCTGCGCTCGATCGGGCGGGTCGACCTGCTGACCGCCGAGCAGGAGGTCGTGCTGGCGCGACGGATCGAGCGGGGCGACATGGGCGCCAAGCAGCAGATGATCGAGGCCAACCTGCGGCTCGTCGTCTCGATTGCCAAGTCGTACCTGGGGCGGGGCCTGACCTTCCTGGACCTGATCCAGGAGGGCTCGATGGGGTTGATCCGCGCCGTGGAGAAGTTCGACTACCGCCGGGGCTACAAGTTCTCCACCTATGCCACCTGGTGGATTCGCCAGGCCGTGACACGTGCGATCGCCGACAAGGGGCGGACGATCCGCATCCCAGTGCACATGGTCGAGAAGCTGAACAAGGTCGTGCACGTGGAGCGCCAGCTCGTCCAGCAACTGGGGCGCGAGCCGACGTCCGAGGAGATCGCCGGCGAGCTCGAGACGACGGTGCGCGAGGTCCGGGACGTTCTGCAGATGGCCCAGCAGCCGATCTCGCTCGAGAAGCCGATCGGTGAGGAGGAGGAATCCGAGCTGGGTGACTTCGTCGAGGATCAGACGGCCGAGTCGCCGTTCGAGCTTGCGGCCGAGCGGCTGCGGCGGGAGAACCTGCGGCGGGCGCTGGCGGCGCTACCCCAGCGCGAGCGCGAGGTGATCGAGATGCGCTTCGGGTTGACCGGCGAGCGGCCGTTCACGCTCGAGGAGGTCGGGCGCGCGTTCAACGTCACCCGCGAGCGGATCCGGCAGATCGAGAACCACACGCTCAAGAAGCTCGAGGCGCTGCCCGAGGCTCAGCGCCTACGGGACGCGTCGTAGGCGCCGGCCGGGCGGGGCGGGCGCGCCGGCGGGCCGTCGGGGCCATATGGCGTCACGGCGTCGCCGCCCGCGATCAAGCGCAGTGGTTCTGACGGATGCTGAAGTCGAACCCGCCGTTGGTGAGCGGGTCCGGCGTGGCCAGATAAAGCCCGTCGCTGGGCGACCACGGGCTCGCGTCGACGTACGGGTAGTCGGGGATTGGATTCTCCTGGCTGGCGACACTCACGTTGTCGAAGAGCACCGATGGGTTGCCGAAGTTGGCCAGCGGATACCGGCCCACCTTCTCGGCGATCCACTCGGCCGTGGAGCCGTCGTAGTCGGGCACGTTTGAGACGACCCAGTCCTTCTCGGCGCCGGACCAGTAGTTGTCGAAGAAGTAGTTGTAGGTCCCGCCGGGCCCTCCCGGGTGACTCACCCTGATGTAGAAGAACTGGTTCGTGGTGGCGGAGATCCCGGCGCTGTACGGCGGGTTGCCGCCGGGCGCGTCGGTTTGGAACCACGCTCCGTTCTGCGGGAAACCCCAGTCGTTGGCGCCGATGGACGTTCCGGCCTGGCCCAACGGGCCTTTGCCGAAACCACCGAGCCCGCCCCAGAAGCCCGCGCTGGTGTTCCGACAAACCGAACGCAACTCAGGCGGTTCCTCAATGAAGCCCTGGACGTAGTGGAAGTAGTTCGAGGTGGCGCAGCCCGCGCCCTGCTCGTCGGCGATGTAGCCGGCCCAATTCTGATTGCGGTGGTCGGTGTTGCTCGGGTGCTTGGCGTTGGGTACGCAGCCGGCCGCGGACGCCGTGGGGGCAAACGACGTGTGCCGGCCAGCGGTGTAGACGTACGCGGTGGCGTGCATTGGGTGGAACCTCTGCATCATCGAGATCCACATCGATCGCTCGCCGGGCTGGCTCGCCGGCGGCTCCGGAGGAATGCCGTAGATTGCACGCTCGGCCGCGGGCGCCTCGAGCGGGTTGAACCCAGCCGGCGGGATCAAGGTAGCCATCCGGGGCCCCGGGGTGTTGTACGAGACCTCTCTGCCGCCGCCCGGAAGCCGGGTCACGGCTGCGAAGCGATACCGCCTCACGCCGCATACGGCCAGGACCGACGCAGTGACCCTGCTCGAGAGGAAATGCGCAGGACAGCTTGTGACCGTTACCGCCGCCGAGCCGGCGGTGGACCCAGCCGCAATCGCGATCGAGGCGAGCGCCGCCGCCGCACCGAGCGTCGTAAACCGTCTCAGGCTCATCACGTCCCCTTCTGCGTCCGTGATGGACGCACACGCACCAGATTTCTGACTCTGGAGCGGAGCCTACAGACGGTTTCGGGCGAGCGGGGGTTTTCGGGACAGGCCTAGTCGCAACAGTTCTGTTGCACTTTTGTTGCTATTTGCAGGCCTTTCTGTCCGAGGCGCGGCGTATCTTGTGTCCATGGAAAAGTCATGGACCCCACGAAACCAGGGGAGTCTGGGCGAGCTATCCGCGATCCACTGGCTCGGCGAGAACGCGCTCTGCGTGTACAAGCCACTTATCGAGCATCCGGACTGCGACTTCATAGCTGACTTCGGTGGACCACTGGTGCGCGTCCAGGTGAAGACGTCAACGTGCTGGCGCAAAGGCCGGTGGGATGTCACCCTAGCCACGCGCGGCGGGAACCAGAGTTGGAACGGGCGCGTGAAGGTTCTCGATCCCACGCGCTGCGATGCGCTATTTGTGCACGTCGGAGACGGCCGGCGCTGGTACATCCCGGCATCCGCGCTCGGCGGCTGCAGCCATATCCGCTTGGGCGGCCCAAGGTATGCGGACTTCGAGATCGATCCCGCCAAGCCGCTTCCCGCGCGGGCGTCCGCAACTGCGGAAGCCCCGCCGTAGGCAGCGGCCATCACAGCCAACGTTAGACTCAACGGCCGCGGCGGGGTTCCCGAGCGGTCAAAGGGACGACACTGTAAATGTCGCGGCTCAGCCTTCGCAGGTTCGAATCCTGCCCCCGCCACTACCGGCCTCAGCGCCGGCGGTTTGTGATCGCCAGCCCCTCGAGCGCGACCTTGCCGCTGAGCACGCGGATCGTGACCCGGTGGCGTCCGAACCGGATCTTGGCCCGGTAGATGATCTGGCGCACGCGGGTGCGCTTCGCGTGGAGGCGGATCGTGCGCGTGCGGCCGTCGATCGTCAGCCGGATCGCTCCCCCGGCCCGCGAGCGCTCGCCGATGATCGCCAGCGCGCCACCGACGAACCGCAGGGTGAAGGTGGCGCCGGCGGACGAGCTGATGAGCGCGTGTCGCTCCCATGCGAAGCGGACCCGCGCGAGGTGCCACGCGCCGGTGAGGTGCGCGCCTCGCGGGCCGGCCGCGGTGGGAACGACGGTGGTCGCGGTGGACCAGGCGCCGGCGACCCCCGATGGCGATATCGCCTGCACCCGGAACTGGTAGGTGCTCCCCGGGACGCCTCCGTACCTCAGCGCCCCGCGGGCCGTTGAGGCCAGCAGCGTTCGCCACCCGCTCGCGCGGCGCCCGCTCGTCCTTCGGACCTGGACGTTGAACCGGGACCCGCCGATCGTCGCGCTCCACGTGACCGGGACCCGCGGCAGCGCCGCGGCGCTCGACGCGATCGCAGGCGCCTTGACGCTCGCCGCCGGCGCGCCCGAAGCGCACGCTCGGGTGAACACGTCTGAGCCGAACGAGCTCTCGCCCGGCAGCTGCGCGTATCCGATGTGGGGCAGGCCGAACAGGTCCTCGACGCTGCGCAGCATCGTGTAGTGGTTGTACGGCTGCTGCGAGACCGTCCCGGGCGCAATGCAGGGCGACAGCAGCACCGCGCCGACGTCGCCCCCGCCCGGCCCGGTATCGCCGGGCGCGGGGCTGCCCGGGCCTGGGATCTCCCCGCAGCACGAGCTCGTGTCGCTCGTCGCCGCCTCGTCGAAGGTGATGATCAGCAGGCCGTTTTGCTGCTTGAACGCCGGCGAGCCGGTGATTTGCGGGACCCACTGGCGCAGGAACTGGTCCGCCTGGGCGAGCCCGCCGGGCTGCCCGGTGGCGCACGGCGAGTCGTGACCGTCGTCGCACAGGTTGGGCGTGATGAACACGTAGTTGGGGGTGTCGGCCGCCGAGGACAGGTCCTTCGGGAGCAGGTCGAGGTTGACGACGTGGGTGTCGCACAGCGTCGTGTCGTCGATGATCGAGTGGAAGTAGACGAACGGGTTGTGGCGCGTGGCGTAGGAGTCAGCCGCGGTCGCCTTCTGGGTCCCGTCGACCATGTCCACGCCGGGATGACCGCATTCGGCGGCCTCGCGGCTGGGCGTCGCGCCCATGTCCTCGTTGTAGTCGCGCCAGGTGAGGCCGCCGCTCAGCATCTGGTCGGCCACCGTCGGCACGGTGGCGGGATAGATGCACCCCTCGCCCTGCGCCTGGCCGTAGCTGCCGATCGTCCCGGGCTCGAGGTCGTCGTAGTTCTGGCAGTCGCCCTGGTTCTCGCCGTTGGGAGCCTGCCCGCTGATCATCGCGATGTAGTTGTCGTTGCTCTGATGGCCGGTGGCGTAGTAGTTGGGTAGGTAGGCGCCCTGCGCGCGCAGGGTCTCCGACAGGTAGGGCGCCGGCGACCCCGGCCCGAACGTGATCGAGGCCGACTCGTTCTCGAGCACGATCACGAACACGTGCCCGATCGGCGGCAGCGCGGCTTGTGCGCTCGCAGGCGCCGCGGACAGGACGGCGGCGAGCCCGAGCGCGAGCAGCAGTACCAGCCGCGGCGCTCGGCTCACAGCCCCACGCCCGGGCCGCAGGCCGCTCTGGCGCTGCGACGATCGGCGCCCGCCACCTTTGCACGCTGAGCCACGAGCCGCCGCGCCCGGGCGCGAGCTGCTCGGCTCCGCGCGTGCCGGAGCCTTCGCTCAGCGTTCGCCAGGGCGATCCGCGCGGCGTCGTACCGGGCGGCGCGCTGGCTGCATACGGGAGAGACGGTGACGACCGGCGGGTTCGCCGTGTCGTTGGCGAACATCCTGTTGTCGCCCTCCTCCTCCAGGTAGGCGCACACGGTCTGCTGTCCGTACGCCGTCGGCGTACCCGCGCCGTGTGCGGTGGCGCGGTATGCGTGGCCCGTCGTCGGCTGCGGACTCAGTCGCTGGTCGAGCAGGACCTCGCCCGAGGTGGTCGAGAAGCTCCCGCCGCACTCGGGTGCCAGCTTGGCCCGAATCCGCAGCGGCGCCGTCGCGTCGTCGAGCACGCTTGGGTCGGCGGAGACGGTGACCGTGACCGGCAGCAGGACGTGAAGCCGCGCCACCGGGGCGATCGCGATCGACATCTGCACGGGGTTGAAGCTGTCCGCCCATGCCGACGCCGTGGTGCAGAAGCAGCAGCAGGCGAGCGCCGCCAGAGCCGCGCGGCGCGATCGCCTAGGCACGCATCCCCAGCTTCGAGGGGTGGCGGAACATGGTCGCCGGGGTGGCCTTGCGGTAGCGGAAGCGCAGGCGCTCCAGGTAGCCGCTTGTGAGCAGCGTGTCCAGATCGTGTGGCTTGGGCCGCTCGTCCTTCTGCGGGAGCGGCGGCGGAGTGGGGACGGTGCCCGGCGGAGAGCCGAGCAGCGAGCCGTCGTCGAGGCCTGCGTTGCCTCCGGTGTCAACCGGGGGGCTCCCGCTGCACGCCTGGGAGATCACATGCGCCGGCTGCGGGAGCGCCGGCGGCTCGAGCCTCGGCTTGGACTCGAAGTCGAACGCCGTGGCGATGTTGTTGGCATACAGGTCCCGGGGGGTCAGGGGCGGGATCCCGTAGCGGTAGCGGATCATCTTGAGGATCGACTCGAACCCGTAGATCGAGTGGTCCACGTAGCCGCGGCGCGCATACGGCGAGACGACGAGCGCCGGGATCCGGAACCCCATCTGACCGAAGTCGTTGTTCAGGTTCGAGCTCGTGCGCAGGTCGGGAACCCGCGGAGGCACGACGTGGTCGAAGAAGCCGCCCCACTCGTCGTAGACGATGAACAGCGCGCCGCGACTCCACTGCGGCGACTCGATGAACGCGTGCACTATGTCGGCGATGAACGCCTGGCCGACCCGCACGTCCCCGTGCGGGTGCTCATCTCCCGAGGTCCCCTGGTCCTCGCCGTTGAACGCGGGGTCGACGAACGAGAGAGCCGGCAGCGTCCCCGCCGAGGCCTGCTCGTAGTAGTGCTGAACCTGGCTCGAGCGCGCGAGACCCGGCTGGCCCCACAGCGCCGACACCGGGATGTCCGTGTAGAAGTAGTGGTTCGACACGCCGGCCTTGGATAACGCCGCGAAGATCGTGGTATCCGGGAAGCCCATCTGGCCGCCGGAGCCGGCCGGAATGCTGTTGTCGATCATCCCGTAGGACTGAGCGGCGTGCATGTACTCGCGGTTCGGATAGGTCGAGGCGAGCAGCGAGCAGAAGAAGCGGTCGAACGCGGTGGACGCCTTGGCCAGGTGCGGAGTGAACGGAAGGTCGGACTCCTCGTAGTAGCCGATCGAGAACACGTCGCTCTGGGCGCGCAGGAAGCCGTCCATGCGACCGCCGTCCAGCTCGGTCCGGCCGCCCTGCCACGAGTGATCTGGATCGAGGAACCCGCAGCCCTGGTAGTTGTCGCGCAGCCGGTGGGTCGAATACGCGTGGCCTTGGCTGTCAGTGAACCGCAGCCCGGCCTGCCGTCCGTCGGCCCCGGGCAGCCACCCCAGGTAGTGGTCGAACGAGCGGTTCTCCATCATCAGCACGACGAAGGTGTCGATCGGCAGGTTGCGCGGAGACGGGACCGCGGCGGCGCGCTGGCGCTTGGCGGCCTGCGAGAGCACGGTGTCCGGGTCGAGCAGCAGTCCGAGGCTGGCGCTCAGCCCGGCCGCGACCGCGGTGCGCTGCAGGAAGTCCCGCCGCGTGTGAAACTCGTCCGCCGCCAGCGCCTCGAGGCGCTCCGCCTCGTCGGGGTCCCGCGGGTCACCCATGGTCCCGCCCACGTGGGCAACGATATATCCGCCGGCCGCGGGGTGTTGCACCAACTTGTGAACGCCGGCGTCGCGAGTGGCTCACGCGCGCGTCGGGTGGCGTATAAGTCCGGCCGAGGCATCCAAACGCGGGAGGAGGACCCAGGAATGCGCAGTCGTGTGCTCGTCGTGACGGTCGCAGCGGTGCTCGTGGCCACACTCTCAGCGGCGCCCGCCTTGGCGGCGGCCAGCCCGTCCACCACACCGCTTCCGGTGATCTACAACGGGATCTACGGCTACTCGCACGTCAGCCAGACCCTGCCCCCACCGGGCGCCAACAACTTCGCCTGCAAGCCCTCCTCCGCCCACCCGTACCCGGTGATCCTGGTCCACGGCACGTTCGGAGACATGTCCGACAGCTGGCAGGCGCTGTCGCCGCTTCTCTTCGACAACGGTTACTGCGTGTTCGCGCTGAACTACGGCGAGTACAACCACAGTGGCGCGTTCGGCGTGTATGGAGTCGGGGAGATCTCCCAGTCCGCGAACCAGCTCGCGAGCTTCGTCCAGCTCGTTTTGAACACCACCGGCGCCCAGAAGGTCGACATCGTCGGTCATTCGCAGGGCGGGATGATGCCTCGCTACTACATCAACTTCCTGGGCGGTGACCAGACCGTCAACGCGCTGGTGGGCCTCGCGCCCTCGAACCACGGCACCACGCTGAACGGGCTGTTCACGCTCGCGAGCTACTTCCCCGGCGCCAACCAGTTCGTGCTCGCCGATTGCCCCGCCTGTTATGAGCAGGAGCGGGGCTCGGCGTTCCTCACGCACCTCAACGGCAGCGGCGAGACCCGGTCGGGCGTGAGCTACACGGTGATCGAATCTCAGAACGACGAGGTCGTCACGCCGTACACGTCCGCCTTCCTGTACGACCCGGGCGTGAACAACATCCTGCTCCAGGCGCAGTGCCCGCTCGACCAGGGTGAGCATCTCTCGATGCCCTACGACCACATCGCGGACACCGATGTCCTGAATGCGCTCGACACGAGTGCGAACTACCCGACCGTGTGCACGCCGGTGGCGCCGGTGTCAGGGGGCTGATAACCGCGCAATAACCGGGCCGAGGTCCATCACTATCCTCGCCGGCCATGGATGGCCGCGAGGACGAGCTCCGCGAGACGATCGACGAGCTGCCGGAGGATTCGGCCTCGGACGCCGCGCGTCTTGCCAGGCTCCGCCGCGCGGCGCAGCGAGTCGACACCCAGCCGATCCTGCTCGCGGCCGCCCGCCGGCTGAGACGCCGGCTCCCCGGCGACGAGAAGTTCGGCGACCCGCTCTCCACCGCGGGCCGGACCCCGGTGCAGGTGATCGCGCGAGGAGTGACGGCGCTGCGCCCCGAGCCCGAGAGCTTCGCCAAGGAGCTCGGACTGGCGGGACTCCAGCTCTGGCAGTCGCTGTCCGAGGCGACCGGACGGGGCCGCGGCGAGCTCGAGATGGCGCTCGTCTTCACCGACCTGGTGGGGTTCTCGTCGTGGGCCCTGAAGGCGGGTGATGCCGCCGCGCTCGACCTGCTGCGCGAGGTCGGCACCGCCGTTGAGGGCGCGGTGCACTCGCGCGAGGGTCGGATCGTCAAGCGCCTCGGCGACGGCCTGATGGCCACGTTCCTCGAGGCCGGCCCGGCGGTGGCCGCAGCGCTCGACGCGCAGGAGGCGGTGCAGCAGATCGAGCTCGAGGGCTATCGGCCGCGCATGCGCGCGGGCGTGCACTGGGGCCGACCGCGCAGGCTCGGCGGGGACTACCTGGGCGTGGACGTCAACGTCGCCGCTCGAGTCGCCGAGGCCGCCAAGGGCGACCAGGTTCTGGTCTCCGACGCCATCCTGAGCCGGCTCGACTCCGACGGGCTGCGCACCGGAAAGGCCAGGCGGCTGAAGGCCCACGGGGCGCCCCGCGATCTCGAGGTCGCGCAGATCTCACGGGCGGACTGAGCCCGCGACCGTTGCGTCGTCGCGAATTCCTGCGTTGTGCAGGTTTTCTTGCAACTGCCCGCCGGAGCTCCCACCATGAGGACCGTCGTGTTACCGTCTCCGCCGCCCTGCGCCCCTGGCGCACGTATCCGCGGTCTTCGCAGCCGGAGTCGAAGCCCGCTGCCGTCCCATGCCCATCCCGTCGAGGAGATCCACGCATGCCGTCTGCGCCGTGCTCGTCGCATGTGCCGCGGTGGCCGCTACGCTGCTGCTCACGCGCACGCCTGCCCGTGCGGCGAGCGCGGGTCAGCTCCAGCAGCAGATCAGCGCCGGGCAGGGCCAGATCCAGGGCCTCGAAGGGGCGGTCAGCGCAGCGTCCAGCCGCCTCTCCCAGCTGGACTCGAACATAGCCGGCCTCGAAGCCAGGATCAGCCGCATCCAGGGAGAGCTGAGCATGCGCGAGCACGAGCTCGCCGCGACGCGCGTCGAGCTTCACGACGCGCGGGTCCGCCTGAAGCAACTCGAGGCGTTCGAGAAGCGGGCGGAGCACACGCTCGCCGCGCAGCTGATCAGCACCTACGAGGGCGACAACCCCGATCTCGTCAGCGTCGTGCTCGAGTCGACCGGCTTTCAGAACCTGCTCGAGCGGGTCTCGTTCGCCGCGCGCATCCGCACGCAGGACGTGCAGATCATCAAGGAGGTCCGGGCATCCCGGCGCGCGGTCGCGGCGCAGGCCATCCGCCTCGGCGCCCTCGAAGTTCGCCAGCAGACGCTCACCAATGAGATCCGCTCCCAGCGCGACGCACTGACGACAGCGAAGATCGGCCTGGTCAACCAGCAGATCGCCGTCGCGCGCGATCGGGCGTCGAAGAGCAGCCAGCTGGCCGACGCTCGCGGGCGGGTGGCTTCGCTACAGAACCAGCTGGCCCAGCTCCAGGCGGCTCAGGCAGCCGAGGCGGCCCGCGCCGCCGCGGCAGCTGCGCCGGGCGCAGGTCAAGGCTCGTCCGGCGGCGCGACCGCGAGCGGCCAGGCCCCGGCGGCCGCGCCGGCGGGCGCAGGCGGTTTCGTGTTCCCGCTCCCAAAGAGCGCCGCCTCGCCGCCGAGCAGTTGGTCTCCGGACCAGGGGGTCGACATCTCTGCCCCCGGCGATACGCCGGAGTACGCGGTCTGCTCGGGCACGATCGTCCTGCACGGGATCGGCGGCTTCGGCCCCTGGGCGCCCGTGATCCACTGCGACAGTCCGCTCGACGGCTACAGCTACGTCTACTACGGCCACGCCGGCCCCGAGAACCAGCTACCTGTCGGCACGCACGTATCGGCCGGCGAGGTCATGAGCTCCATCGGTCCCGGGATCGTCGGCATATCCACCGGACCCCACCTGGAAATCGGCTTCGCCGACTCGAGCGGCTCCCCCGTCGGCTCCCAAAGCGCGGGCACGATGCTCTCGCTGTTGCAATCTGCTTACTAGGCGCTCCGGGGTCTCCCGGACGCGCTACGCTGGCACGCGCGCCCTCTTAGCTCAGCTGGTAGAGCACTTCCATGGTAAGGAAGGGGTCGACGGTTCGAGTCCGTCAGAGGGCTTACGGGTTTGTCCCGCTTAGGCAGCACTCAAACCGCCCGTCGATCACCGAACGATGCTCAAGATAATGACGCTGCCGAGCGCAAGGAGCCGGACCCCGGCGACGCCCCGGCGAAGCCGGACGGTCGCCCGTGGCGGACGCTTCGCCCGAGCACTGCCTGCTGCTGTGTGGGGTGTGGCGAACGGGTTCATCCGATCACCGGAAAGCGTCGTTTGTTGCCGAGTCCGGTCAGCGTGTGCTGCATCGTGCCGGTCACCAGCGCGTAGCCCTCGTTTAGATCCGGGTTGGGTCCGAGGAGCTTGCGTAGGTCCAGCGGGGGCAGTACGCGGATTGTGATCTTGGAGGGAAGGGGGATCCGGCCCGGTAGGTCGAGCACCGTAACGCCAAACGGCGGCCCGATGGCCAGCGGCAGCACCTTGAGCCGCGCCCAGCGGTTGAGCTGCAACGCACTCGCCAGCCGCCGGCCACGGCCCAGGAACAACGCGGTTTCCTGACCGCCGATGGCGACGACCGGGACGATCGGGACGTTATGCTCGAGCGCGGCCTCGACGAATCCGGTTCGCCCGCCGAACCCCACTTCGCTGGACTCCCACGACGGCCGGTAGGTTTCGTGGTCGCCCCCTGGGTAGACCAGCAGCGCAGCGTCGCGGAGCAGTGCCCGCTTCACGTTCGCTGGCGATGCCGGGACCGTTCCGTAGCGCCGCACTAGCGCTCTCGCCCCCGGAGCCTTGAAGACGAGATCGTGGGCGAGCTGATGAAACCGCCGGTCCGGTCCGAAGTGGTCATAGAACGCCTGCGCGAACACGAACGTGTCGGCGATCATCGTTCCGCCAGAGTGATTTCCGACGAGTAGCACCGGCCCCGCGGCCGGGATATTTCCAAGGCCGCGGACGTCGGCGCGAAAGTACACGCTCGAGAGCAGCCTCAACGCCGCGAGCGTTTCGCGGATGTACTCCGGGTCGCGCTCGTCCAGCGGATCTCCCGCCTCGTCCCGGCCCAGGGTACCGACCAGATCCTCCGCGACGGCCCCCACCATTCGCAGAGAAGCTTGCAGCGCATCGGGGGCGGCACCCAGCAAACCGCTCAAGACACGCCCGCCGCCTGCGATCAGCTCCCCATCCGCGCCCGTGTCGCGGCCACTGCGCGGGGTCGCACGCTGCCAGCCTTGAGGCGCACCATTCAGCGACCGGCCAGCACGCGGCTTGGGTCGCGCGGGCGAGTTGCCGCTCACCGGTGGTACCACGGCAAGCCGTCCATCTGCGTGCGAGCCGACCGGCTCGACTGATGAGTTGAGAACCATGCGGACCTCCTTCATTGCCTCCGGACAGCCCGGCAGGGCGTTCCGACGACTGTTGTCGAGGAACGGCTCTCTGAAGCTGTCGAACGAAACTGTCCGTGAGGGCGGCGGGCGGCCGTGGCCTCATGCGAAGCGGATCCGCAAAAGCGGCGAGTGACCTTGTACCTTCAGTCTACCCCGGACAGGAATGCCCTCGCGCAATGGGAACGTGTCGCTTCGGCTGAACGCGAGCGGCTCTACACGAGCTCTCATTCGGACGGTGGCCGGGACGAGCGATGGCGAGCTCTCGCGAAAACGCTCGGAATGGGAGTACGGTCGGTTGGGAGCTGGCCTGCGACCAGAACTCAGGATAAGCCTGGATGCCACGGTGCGCGTTGCGAGCGCCGAAAGGCGCGACGCGAGGGCGCTTGATTTCGACTGCGGGTCTGGTCAGTGCGCCGGATCGACGTCACTCCACCGTCCCGGTGGCCGCGTCCCTATCGGATTGATCGCTGCGGTGCTCGCCGCCGGCGGTCGTGCCGACTCCCGAGAGGGACGGAAAGGTTGTGAGCGCGATGGCAGACAAGACGCTGAACTGGGCCGAGCGCCGGCGGCTCGAGCTCGACCGTGATCGCCGCTCGCAACCGCGCTCCCCGCTGATCGCCGCCGTTTCAAGCGCCGAGATCGCGCGGACGCACGCGCCCGGGATCCAGGCGGGACCGTTCGGCCCGGGCAATCCCCGCTTCGCTTACCTGACGCGATCCTACGACTAGAGCCCAGGTTGCGACACGCGATGCGTTTTCGGCGAAAAGGGGCGAGGTGATCGCGGGGATTCCGATGACCGAGTAGGCGAACCCCGACGCGCACGATCGGTTCAAGGCCCTTGACGCCCAAGAGGCACTCGAGACGCTCGGCTTCGCCAGTGTGCTCATGCGCCCCCTCCCAACGCCCACGCAACCACGACACCCGCGGACCGGCCTGTCGGAAACGGTCTTTGTCGAGCGCAGGCGGGTCGGTGATGCTCGCGCGCAAGCCTCCCGGTGCCGCTCCCGCTGCTCAGCTCTAAGCCTCGCGGCCAAACCAGGGCACTCACCGGTGACATCCACGCGCATCGGAGCCGGGTCGAGAAGGATCTGGCTGAGCAGGCTCACCGCCGCCCTCCGCCAACCGCGTCAGACATTCAGCACCACCTTCACCGCCACCACGCCCAGCCCGGCCAGCGCGCCGACCGCGGCTCTCACCCAGATGCTCGAGCCCTGCGTCCGCGCGCGCCACCCGGCCGCGACCTCGAGCACGACGATGCTGATCGCCGTCGCGAACACAGCCGCCCTGACGCCGCTGGTCACGGACACGCCGGCCGCCCATGCGACGACGAGCACGACCACGGGCGTGACCCCTCCCTCGATCAGCGGAAGCTCGTGTATGAGGCTGCGCTTGATCAGCGCCCGTGCGAGTGGCTCCTTGGTACGCAGGCGAGCCCCGAGAATGTGCGTGTAGAGACCGACCAGCGCGTAGACCAGAAGCACGATCGCGGTGGCGCCGATGGTTTCGCCGTATGTCTCGCGATGCGCATCTTCGGCCGCGAGCAACACCCCAACCAGAAGTGCTCCGTAGACCGCGCCTTCGGGGTTGCCAACGGCCGCGGCGACCAGCCAAGTCGCCGCGCGCCGCGCGCCTCGCGGCGGCGCGGGCGAACGCGCCGGCACGCCTTCGGACGCTGCCTCCGCGTGTTCAAGCAGGGGCCCCTGTGCGGGCGGCAAACTCATCGAAGAAGGTGGCTCCGGCTACGGTCGCGCGCTCGAATTCGTTGAGCAGCATACGCTCGTTGGGCCCGTGGATGTTTGCGTAGCCCTCGGTGGTGCCGACCAGTAGCGCTTCGGCCGGGGCAGCGCCCGCCGGCGAGTGCGCTCACGATCGGGATCGAACCGCCGCTGCCGGCCATCATCACCTCCGCGCCCCAAGCTTGCGTCCACGCGGTCCGGGCCGCCTGGTACGCCGGGCCCGTTGTGACCGCGGAGAACCCGTTGCCGACCGGACCCGGCTGCCTGTCGAGCTTGATTCCGAACGGCCGCCGCTCGCGCAAATGACGCATTACCGCCTCCTTCACCTCGGCGGCGTTCGCGGTAATGGCCGGGCCCGACCAGATTCGCGAGTCGAGGCCGCCGCTGCCGATCGACGGCATGCCTTCGAGGAGCTCTCCGGTTCCAGGGCATTCGGATGCCCGCGCCCCGGCCTCGTCCTACCCACTCGCAGCACGCGGCCTCGTGCAAAAGCAAACCCTCGACCTCGGCTCGGGTCTGGGGTCGATCGCCAGATCGAGGCCGGCCGGAGCGCCCGACGGCAAGCTGCGCGCTTACGCGTCGTCGGCTGCCGCTGATTTCCGGCGGGTGTGTGCAGTGGGAAAAAGCATGGTGAGCACCCGCCGATCTCGCCTGTCAAGGCACAAAGGGGTACAGATCATGATGCCCAGAGTTCCTACCCTCTCACACCCATGTAGCCCTACGTGATCGAGACGGCGATCGCGTAGGGTAGGTGGTGGGGAAGGTCCTCTGGTCCGACGAGACGGAAGCCGACACTGCGCTCTAGGCTGGCGATCGGTTGGGGGCAGTCACCGCATTCGGGGCACGCGGTGATGTAGGCCGCCGCGGCAGGGGTGAAGCGCAACCGGCAGGCTGGGCAGCAAAGGTGAGTCACGGCTGACCCTTTCCGGGCAAGCCGTGTCCGCACTCTGGGCAGCCCCCGTTCATCACCGGGTCGTACGACCGCTCGTCACCAAGCTCGAAGTACACCCGGTGGCGCCCGAGGCCGGACACGCGTAGTACGTGCCCACACTCGGGGCAGCTATAGGTCGGTCTTGAGTCCTGCTTGCGTGAGGTCTCGATCCCCTCCGGAGCCGCGATCAGCGCGGCGCCGGCCATTTCGCCACCGCCTCGCTGCTAAAGCTGCCGCCTTCATCCAACCAACGCTCGGCGTCAGCGTCGTCGCTTGAAGCCTGGCGGCGCGCAATGAGATCAACCGGAGGTGCCTCGACGGCACGGTCGAACCGCGCCGAGGCGGCACCGTGGCGGACCCGCTCCGCGGCTTGCGCTGCGTCGTCGTAGGACGCGAACCCCGCCGACTGCGCGAGGGTCGCGCCATCGTCCGCGCAAATCCGCCAGCGATAGGCACCGCCGTTGTCCTCGTAGATCAAGAACTCCATCGAGGCTGGCACATCCGGCTCAGCCGCACGGCGCGGAAACTGCTTCGACGCGCGGGACTTCGTGGTTGCGGTGGCCATAGCCAACCGCCTCTCTGCCCTTCTGGCCGGAAGTGTGTCGCCCGGGAAGCGAGAAGAGCTAGGAGCTCACTGAGCGCACCAACGATGCTACCACATTCCGACCTGCGCAGTCGGAAATCCACATGCTCGAGCGCGGAGAAATCCACATGCTCGAGCGCGGAGCGAAAGCGCGCGCGTGAGCCCGCTGCAACCCGATCACTGTTCGGGCGCGATGACCTCCACCGCGCCGAAACCTTCGAGCGGAGCATCGATGAAGAAGATCTCCATCGTGATGTCCGGCTCGACGTGGGCTTGCGAGAGGAAGGCGAGCACCTTGCGGCCGGTGAGCTCCTCGATCGTGTCCGTGAACCGCTGGGTCATGATGTGTTGGAACTCGTGGCGCATCGAGACGACGCGCTCGGGCTGGCCACTCTCCATGATCGTCTTCTCAAGCGGCGTGAAGCCGCTGCCGCGCATCACGACGACGATGATGTCGTCGAGCGCGTAGGTCTTGGCCTTCATCGGTCCGCGGCCGTAATGGTCGCGCAGGATCGCGACGATCTTGGTGGATATCGCCGCCAACAGCTGACCGCCTCCGAGGGGGGCCGGCTTTGCGTCGGCGTAGGTGCCTTCCATTGATCTGCTCCTGTCCGGCGAGGCCCGCTAGACCTCCTCCGTCCGTCAGTGTGCTCGACCCGGTCATCCGGAGCCGCTAAGCCCCATCAGAACCCTGTCGTCGAACAAGCGTAGCGCGCTTCAGGCGGGACCGTCAGGGGGTAACCGCCGAAGACGAGGCGCCGGCGGCCGACGGTTCGAGTACGAATACCTCGACCGAGGAATCTCCGGGCGTGCTGGTCCCGCTGAGGAATGTCCGGACGCTGCGCCCGGTGAGCCGCTCGACGGCCGCTACGAGCCGCGTCTCCAGGGCGCGTTGCAGCGCGTCACGTTGCAGGCGCACCAACTCGTCGTGACCGGCGGCGACGAGGTTGGCCTCGGCTTTGGTCGCGCCGTCCTCGAGCAGGCAGACGACCACATCCTGGTGCAGGAACGCACGCGACTTGGTGGCTCCGCGGCCGGTGAAATCGGCGACGATCTTGCCGATCTCGTTGGCGATCGCCGCGTTCAGGGGCCCTCGGGCAAGGTTGTGGTCCGGGGTAGCCATGCACAGCTCGCTCTCCCGCTCTTCTGTGAGGAGACCACCGCTGGGCAGAGAGAGGGAGAGGACCCCGACGAAGGCTTCGGTCCTAGCCAGCGTAGCGGGTTCGGACACGTCCGGACGGCGACCGCTCGATGCCGATCGAATATTGCCCGATGCCCGCCGCTGGACTGCTACGATGTGCAACGCGATCCGGGTGCGCGTCATGGACGCGTTCGTGGGTTGCGGGTAGCAGAGCGGAACGAGTTTTCGCGGTCAAACGCTTGGCCGCAGCGCCTAGCTCCGTGGCCACGGACTTTGCCCTACGCCTAGGAGCTCCGCCATTCACGCGTCGCCGCTCGCTCAGCCAGATCGCAGGTGCCGAGCACGCTTGACGTTACTGGCCGGACGGTCGCCAGACCGGATGGAGCTCGTGTCGGCCATGGCGCGAAGAAGCTTGTCAAACGTCATCCGCGCGTGGGGGTGCGCGCCGATTGGCGAGGGTCCGCCCGCCTACCCTGCGGGCGGGCGGACCGGGTTTCGTCGGCCGCGTGCTAGGGGCGAGGCACGCGGCCTTCGAACCCTCTGGCCAAACACGGGCCGGAGCTCGCGGCCCGGACGCGGAACGTCGAGTCGAGGGGGGCGCTATGTACGGCAGCGGTGAACAGTCGGCTGATGCCCGGATACCGGCCCGCCTGCGAGTGAGGTGCCCCAGCTGCAAGCTGGTGATCGCGACGCGAGTGTTGGCGCTGGCCCCTCGACACTGTCCCCGCTGTCTGGTCCGCCGACGGGTCGCGGTCGAGCTGCGAGAGGTTCTCGCCGAGCCCATCGGCAGCGGCACCGTGCCCAGCCCGATGCGCTCGACGCGCAGCGCGCGATAGCTACAGCCGTTCTGTCTGCCACAGCAGCCGCGCGTACTGATCCTCCCCGAGCAACTGGCGAAGGAGCTTGGCTTCACGGCGCGCAGCGCGGTACACGCGCTCGCCCTCGCGGCTGTCGGGATCGAATCCCATCTCGCGCGCCCATTGCTCATAGCCGTGAGCTTGGTCGACGACTGCTGCTTGCGCCGCGACCACGTCCAACACATCGCAGAGCTCCGGCGTGCCATCAGTAGAGCCGACGATCGCCGTAAGCGGATGGTGTCCGTTTGAGCGATAGAGCCGACACGAAAACTGCTGTGGAGCCCACGGCTCCGCGATCAGTCTCGTGGGGTGGCCGTTGACCGAGACTGGCCGGCAACGCATCTCGATGTCGTTGCCGTCGAGGAACTTCTCAAGGGTTTGCATCGAGCCGCTCCATTCGGTCCCCGCCCAGCCCGTGGAGGGTGGACGAAGTCCAACGAGATCAATGGGTGCGGTCGCTCAACCTGCCAAAGGACTCCGCCCAACGGCGGCGGCATCCCGTGCCGTCCAGGACCGGTCAGGAGCGTGACTAGCCAAACACCGGCGCGCGGTCTAGACGCGATCGATGTACCCAACCATCCACAACTTTGAGAACCGTAACCGGACAGCATGTGCCGCCGGAAGGGCCCAAGTGAAACTGCACGGTTATGCCGGCGGGATTTGCCCGGTTGGTGGTGGCTGACTGCGGGAGGGTGGATCGCTGCGTGGCCGGGGCTCGAATCGGGCTACTCCGTGGCGGGGCCGGACTGACGCGGCGGCCGGCTAGTCCGATCGCGTGCGGGTGGCGGGCTGTCGCGGAGCGTGACCAACGACGGCGGATGCTCCCCCTCGGCCGCCCGGGGCGGCATCTGAGCCGCTGCGTAGGCGTCGGGTTCGTCGAGCGTCTCGTTCGCCAGCAGCGCTTGGGCGAGCGTCTCGAGCCGATCGCGGTGCTGGGTCAGCGCGCTCGTCACGTCCAGGTGGGCGGTGTCGATGAGCTGGCGGACCTCCTCGTCGAGGATTCGCTGGGTGGCCTCGGAAGTTTCGCTGGGCGTGCCGAGGACGAATCCGCGTCCGTCGGACGGCAGGACTCTGACAAAGCCGATGGCGTCGCTCATTCCCCAGCGGCCGACCATCTGGCGCGCGATCTCGGTGACCTGGTCGATGTCGGCCTCGGCTCCCGTGCTGATGGTGCCGAACACAGTCTCTTCCGCCACGCGGCCGCCGAGCGCCACCTTGATCTTGCCGAGCAGGTCCTCCCGGGTGTAGGACACCTGATCGTCATCGGGGGTGGACAGGGTCACACCGAGAGTGGCGCCGCGGGGAATGATCGAGACCTTGCGCACGGGATCGGCCCCCGGGGTCAGCATCCCGATCAGGGCGTGGCCGGCCTCGTGGTAGGCGGTCCGCTCGCGGTCGGCGGGCGACAGCACGATTCCGCGGGGAGCGCCGAGGAGGATCTTCTCGAGCGATTCGGTGAAGTCGGCGGCCTGGACGGTGTGGTGGTTGCGTCGCGCGGCGAGCAGTGCCGCCTCGTTGGCCAGATTGGCGAGGTCGGCGCCGACCATGCCCGGGGTGGCGCCCGCCAGAGCCTCCAGATCGACGCTGGCGGCCAGCGGGATCGACCGGGTATGCACCTCGAGGATCTGACGGCGTCCAACGCGGTTCGGTGGCTGCACGCCGACGCGGCGATCGAAGCGTCCCGGTCTGAGCAGCGCCGGATCGAGGATCTCGCCCCGGTTGGTCGCGGCCAGCACCACGACCGCCTCGACCGATTCGAACCCGTCCATCTCCGTGAGGATCTGATTCAGCGTCTGCTCGCGCTCGTCGTTTGAGCCGGCGATCGATACCGATCCCTGGCGGGAGCGTCCGATCGCGTCGAGCTCGT
Source organism: uncultured Solirubrobacterales bacterium (assembly GCA_963818675.1). GTDB lineage: Bacteria > Actinomycetota > Thermoleophilia > Solirubrobacterales > Solirubrobacteraceae > Palsa-465. The sequence goes on along the minus strand of CAWFTE010000002.1, from coordinate 689,243 downwards.
CGATGAAGATGATCGACGGCGCGGCCTCCTTGGCCTTGGCGAACAGGTCCCGCACCCGCGACGCTCCCACCCCGACGATCGCCTCGATGAACTCCGAGGCCGAGATCGAGAAGAACGCGGCGTGTGCCTCCCCGGCGACGGCGCGCGCCAGTAGCGTCTTGCCCGTCCCCGGCGCGCCTGAGAGCAGCACGCCGTGGGGCATGCGACCGCCTAGCCGGCCGTAGCGGGTCGGGTTGCGCAGGAAGTCCACGATCTCCGTCAGCTCCGCCTTGGCATCGTCGATCCCGGCCACATCCGCGAAGGTGATCCTGATCGTGGCGGGGTCGATCCGCCGCGCCTGGGAGCGCCCGAAGTTTCCCAGTGCTCCCATGCCCCCGCTCTTGGTGGCCCGGCGCGCGATCAGGACGAACAGGCCGACGATCAGCAGCGTCGGCCCGAACCCGAGCAGCACCGAGACGATCAGCGGTGTGGTCTTGGCAGTGGACTGCGCGTTGACCTGGACTCCGGCGGACCTGAGCAGAGTCGACAGCTGGTCGTTGTTCCAGAAGCTCGGTACCTCGGTCGCGAACAGGGTCGTCGGCGCGGCCTTCGCGTCAGTGGACGGGTAGCGCACCGGCGACTTGAACGTTCCCTGGATGGTGTTGCCCTTGGAGGCGATCGAGGCCACCCGGCCGGACTGCACCTCGGACAGGAAATATGGGCTGAAGGGCACCTTCACCCGCTGCGCTCCGCCGGGCGAGAGCAGGAGCACCGACGCCAAGTTGAACGCCAGCAGCGCGATCACGAACCAGGCAAAGCCGCGGGACCGGTGGGGCGCCCGCGTCTGCGGCGGGTCGGGCGCCCCACGCCCGTCCGGGCCGGGCGTCACATGCCAGCCCCGGTGATCGCGCGGCATCGGCTTCCGCGGGTCTGGCCCTGGTGGCGCGCTCGCGGACATCATTCAAGCGCGAGCGGCGAGCCGGTTGCGCCTCATGCCGGGATGAGGATTGCGGGGTCGGCGGGAGGTGCGCCGGAGATCAGCAGGTTTGACATGGCTCAGCGCTCCCGTGCTCTCGATCCGCGATCGTCCGGCGCGGCGGCATCCTCGCGCCCAGCGGAGGGGTACGCGCCGACCATGTACTTGTCGCCGCGCAGAGCGCTCATCAGTTTGGCGAGGACGACTCTCACCGGGTTTCCCCGTCCTCGCTTCGGGACCTCTCGCTCCCCGATCGGCGCGGTGAGCCCGGCGGTGTCGCCGTTGTGATGAGCAGGCTCGGGCTGGATCCCCGGAACCGGCGGTCGATCATGCTGGTTGGTGGCGGTCATGAGGCACCAGCTCTCCATTCGTAGAGGCAGTCGTGACATCGGGGGCGGCGGGGAGCTTGGCGGCGGCTTTGCTCTCGCGGGCCAGGAAAGCGCCGAGCTCGCCGATCGTGCTCATCAGTGGCGCCGGGAAAACGACGGTCGAGTTCTTGTCCACCGCGACCTCGACCAGTGTCTGGAGGTTGCGCAGCTGGAGCGCCAGCGGATGGGCCATCATCACGTCAGAGGCCTGGGCTAGCTCCCCGGCGGCGAGCGCTTCGCCCTGCGCCGCGATGATCTTGGCGCGCTTCTCGCGCTCGGCTTCGGCCTGGCGGGCCATCGCGCGCTGCATGCTCTCGGGCAGCTGAATGTCCCTGAGCTCGACGACCGTGACCTTGATGCCCCACTCCTCGGTCTGCACGTCGAGGATCTCGCGGATGTTCTGGTTGATCGCGTCGGTCTCGGACAGCGTCTCATCGAGCGTGTGGCGTCCCACCACGGCGCGAAGTGTGGTCTGCGCGATCTGGTTGATGGCGGATTCGACGTTCTCGATCGCGATCACCGACCGGATCGGGTCCTCCACCCGGTAGTAAGCCACCGCGGACACGTCGATGCTCACGTTGTCCTTGGTGATGATCCCCTGCGATTGGATCGGCATCGTGATGATCCGCAGCGACACGCGATGAACGCGCTGGGCGAACGGCACGACGAAGATCACCCCGGGTCCGCGCGCGTGGCCCTCGACCTTCCCGAGCTTGAACACAACGGCGCGCTCGTACTGCTTGATTACATAGACAGCGATCATGCTCCCGCCTTTCGGGCTGCGGTGATGGAGGCCGGCGTGGGCGTCATGAAGCCGACCGGCTCGTGATCGGGCTCTCGTCGGCCGGCTGGCCGGCGGTCGCGTCCGTCAGCCGACCAGCCGAACTGATGGGACGCTGGGGTGAGGCGATGCATGGGCTCGGCTCCTGACCGGTTGGGTATCGCGATGACGATTAGGTCTCGCGAAGGCCGGCCGTTTGCTGGAGCCGGAAATGGTGGCCGCCGAAGGGCTGAGGCGAACCTGTACCCATGGTACTCCCCGCAGCTGCGCGGCGGGGGTTGTGTTAGGGCAGGCGAGATTTAGAATCGGGATGTGGAGCCGCTCACCGACGGGACCGACCATCTTCGCGTCCTGATCGCCAACGAGCGCAAGGACCGCCTCGCGCTCGTCGCCCCAATCGTGGTCGCCCTTGGCCATGAGGTGATCGCGCGCGAGATCGACGTCGAGGACGTCGCGGCCGTGACCGCCCGGGAGCGGCCCGACATCGCCCTCGTCGGACTTGGCGAGAGCTCCCAGCACGCGCTTGAGCTGATCGACAAGATCGTCCGTGAGGCTGCCTGCCCCGTGATCGTGCTGCTGCACGCCCCCGATCCCGCGTTCGTCAAGGAGGCGTCCAAACGAGGCGTGTTCGCCCACATCTCAGACGACGACGTCGAGGACTGGCAAAGCTCGATCGATATCGTGCTGCGCCGGTTCGCCGAGTACCACGATCTCCAGGGCGCCTTCGGCCGGCGCGCGCTGACCGAGCGAGCCAAGGGCATCCTGATGGAACGTCACTCGATCGATGAGCACGCCGCGTTCGAGATGCTGCGCGACCGGTCACGCATCGACAACCGCAAGCTCATCGATCTCGCCGCGGCTGTGGTCGACGGCTATCGGCTGCTCCCCAAGCACCCGGCCGCTCCTTAGAAGCCGTGACGCCGGGGTTCGGGCGCTGGCGGACGGTGGCCGAATGCGCTCGCTCCATGCCGAGCGGATCCGCCATTCACTTCTCCTCTCGGGCTTCCGGCCGGTCGGCTGCGGCGATGGCGGCCTCTATGTCCTCGGTGGAGATGCCGCCCTCCCTGGCGGCCTGGACTGAATGCTCGATCTCCTGCTCGGCCACTAAGCCGCGATGCCGTTCGATTACGCGTAGGTAGATCGCCCATACGAGCGCCTGCTCCCTGGTCAAAGAAATCTGATCGCCCGGGCCAAGCGACTCCACGGCGACGATTGTGCTCAGCGCCTGGTCGATCAGTCTCTCGGATGCCATCACGTCGATGCTCCTCTCGCCCCGCTTCGCCACACGCAAACGCTCTTCCTCGACGAGCTTGACCATCTGCCAGTAGGCGATGAGATCGCGCTCTGCCTCGGTTGTATTTGCGAAGAACCGGCGGCCGATCGTCAAATCCCCCTGATCGCGTCCGGCCTCCTGCTCGTCAATCCACGCCCGGTCGATCCGCTTTCGTGCGACGAGCCGGATCGCGGATTCGATCTCCGAGCCGGTGCAATCGCCAAGCCGCTTGAACACGCTGGGCCCGATCTCGAGCGATTCTTCTGGGTTCACATCACCCATCGTCACACACTCTCTCCACACCGGGAGCGGAGGAACGCCACTTCCATCGACGGGGAGAGCGCGATGGCCGGTGCGAGCATTAGCTCGAGCACGCTCGCGTACCTGGCGCCGGCCACCAACTCGGCCACGGGAATCCTCGAACCCGAGCAGACCCGCGATCACGCGGCCGTTCCTGCTCGGCCGCTCTGGCGCTTGGTCCTCGGCGGGCCCGTGAGGATCGCGAGCAGCTCGCCCACGTTCTGCTCGCGCGCGATCGGGTCGGGAAGCGGGAAGTGTGCGTTGATCGTGTAGTGGTTGCGGCGCCCGGCTCGCTGGCGCGTGATGTAGCCGGCGTCGGCGAGCTCGGTGACGATCCGGTGCGCGGCTCGCTCGGTGATACCGACCCGTACCCCGATATCACGCAGGCGAACGCCCGGGTCGCGGGCGATACAGACCAGGACCTGGGCCTGGTTGGTCAAGAAGCCCCAACCGGGTCCGTTGTCCTCAGCCATCCACAGGAGTCTAGTATATCTAGATTCATTTTTCATGCTATAGTGATCAGACGTTGACGAGAGGACCGAAGGATCCCCTCCCGCCACCAACGAGGAGGTCCTCACAATGCTCTCTGAGACACGCGGCATGCCGGTCGGCTCGCCCGCGCCGGGAGTGATCCCGGAAACGATCCCCGGCCCCGTGAGCAACGGGGCACCGGTCGCGCGCGATCCGGACGTGGCCTCCACGCGGTCAAGCGCTCAAACGGCGACCGGCGGAGAGACTCGCGCCGGGCATTTTCGCCGTAAGGCCCGCCGCACCCGACTGCACGGCTACGCGATCGCGATCGTCGCGCTGGTCGCCTACCTGATCGCGCTCGCGGCCTCGAACACCGCGCAAGTGAAGGTCAACTGGGTATTCGGCAGCTCGCACGTCTCGCTCGTCTGGCTGGTGCTGTTCACGGCGATTCTCGGCTGGCTGCTCGGGCTGGTGGCCAGCGCCAGGTTCCACTGGCGCACCCGCGCGCCACGCGCTCGGCGCGGCGATCGGTAGCTCCCGGGCTCGGTCCATAAGGCGACCTCACATGGCCGTCACGACCAAACCGACGCGCGGCGATGTGCTGTTCGAGGTCCCGTTCGCCAGCGTCATGAGCGACCGGGATCTCGCGCGGCTCGCGGGAAGCTTGGACCTCTCGACGCGCCCGCAACCGACGATCCGACCGCACCGGGACCGCGGCCCGCGCCCCGACACGCCGGGCTTCGCGCGCCTTGACCACTACTCTGGCTTGTTCCTGAGGCGGGGCGCGGTCGACGGGAAGTGGCTGCTCGAGGCGCGTACCTGGGGTCGTCCGGCAGCGCAGAGCATCCATGAATGGCATGTGCTGGCTGCTGGCGCCGCGCGCGCGCTGGACCCCACGGTCACCTTGCCCGAGCGCCTTGATTCCGGTGAGCGCGTGATTCCGGACCTTCCCCTGGGGCGAGCCGCGAACAAGCGTCTGGCGCGGATCCGTCGTCGGCTGGTCGGCCTTCCATAGCGAGCGATACATGAACCGCACGCGGCGTGGAGCCCGGTCGCGGTCGCGGCCACCTCGAGCCGCCGGCGCGGGCGACGCTCCGTGGACAGGCGGGGACCACGCCGTGAGCCGACTCGACGACCTGCTCGCCGCCTGAGGCGCACATGCTCTCCGCGCCCGCCCCGACCCGACCCGACTCTCCCGTAGGTCGCTCGGTCTCCGCATCTGCCGCCAAGGGCGGGATGATCGGACTGACGCTGGGCGCGCTCGGGGTGGTGTTCGGCGACATCGGCACGAGCCCGCTGTACGCCTTGCAGGCCGTCTTCACCGCCGACGGCCACGCCGTCCACACCACTCCCGGCGAGGTGTACGGAGTTATCTCGCTCGTGTTCTGGTCGATCACGATGATCGTCTCGGTCAAGTACGTGACGTTCATCATGCGCGCCGACAACCACGGGGAGGGCGGCATCATGGCGCTCACGGCGCTGGTCGATGGGCTGAAGCTGAGGAGCGCCAGAGCCAAGGTGGTCCTGATCATGCTGGGCATCCTCGGCGCTTCGCTGTTCTACGGCGACGGGATGATCACGCCGGCGATCTCCGTGCTCTCGGCGGTCGAGGGGGTCAAGGTGGCAGCACCCAGCCTCGGCTCGCTGGTGCTGCCCATCACCATCGCAGTGATCACGCTGCTGTTCGCGATTCAGCGCTTCGGCACCCGGCGCATGGGGAGTCTGTTCGGCCCGGTGATGTCCGTTTGGTTCGGTGTCCTCGCGATGCTCGGCGCGGGCGAAATCGCACGGCACCCCGGGGTGCTCAGGGGTTTGTCTCCCGTTTACGGGGCCGAGTTCTTCGTGCATCACGGCGCGGTGGCGTTCATCGCGCTCGCCGGGGTGGTGCTCGCTGTGACCGGCGCGGAGGCGCTGTACGCGGACATGGGGCACTTCGGCCGCCCGCCCATCCGACGGGCCTGGTTCTTCGTCGTGTTCCCCGCGCTCACGCTCAACTACCTCGCCCAGGGCGCGCTGATCCTGCGCTCCCCCAGGGCCGTGGCGAACCCGTTCTTCCTGCTCGTGCCGTCGTGGGCCCAAGTGCCGATCGTGGTGCTCGCCACCGTGGCGACGGTGATCGCCTCCCAGTCGGTCATCTCAGGAGCGTTCAGCGTCACGCGCCAGGCGGCGCAGCTCGGCTTCCTACCTCGGATGAGGATCTGCCAGACCTCGCAGCGTGAGATCGGCCAGGTCTATGTGCCCGCGATCAACCGGGGCCTGTTCGCGGCCGTTGTCATGCTCGTCGTCGGCTTCGGGTCCTCCACCGCCCTGGGCTCGGCCTACGGAGTCGCGGTCACCGGCACGTTCATGCTGAACACGATCTTGTTTCTCGCCGTCGCTCGATTGCTGCGGCACCGGCCCCGCCGACTGATCGCGCTCGGCGCGATCGTGTTCCTCGGCGTCGAGATCCCGTTCTTCGCGGCGAACCTGACCAAGATCGCGCACGGCGGCTGGGTGCCACTCGCGATCGCCCTGATCGCGTTCGTGGTCCTCGTGACATGGCGCAAGGGACACGAGATCGTGAGCGCCAATCGCAGCCGCGAGGAAGGGCCGCTGCGCGACTTCGTAAAGCACCTCGATGCGCGAGATCCCCCCGTCGTGCGCGTGCCCGGCACCGCCGTGTTCCTCAACTCCAACCCCAAGACGACCCCGCTCGCCTTGCGCGCGAACGTCGAGCACAACCACGTGCTGCACAAGAACGTCGTGATCGTGTCGATCGAGACCGAGCGCGTCCCCCACACCCTCGACGCTGACCGGCTCCTACCAGACGACCTCGGCGACGGCAGCGACGGAATCACCCGCCTCACCGCTCGCTTCGGCTTCCAGGACGACACCGACATTCCCGCAGCGCTGCGACTCGCGAACCGCCTCGGGCTGCTCGAGGGAAACTGCGACATCGACACTGCGACCTACTTCCTCTCGCGCATCACGATTGCGCGATCGGACACGCCGGGCATGAGCAAATGGCGAAAGAGCCTGTTTCTCACCCTGGCCCACAACGCAGCCGACCCGGTCGAGTATTTCCGGCTCCCAGGACGCCGCACTGTCACAATCGGCGAGCGGATCGAGCTGTGAGGATCGCCACCGGGACCGTCCGGTTCCGGTCCTCGCCCCGCCCCCGAGCCGCAGCGTAGCCTTCCCGCCGATGCCTGAGGGTCCGGCGTCCACTGCTTCGGCTCAGCGCGGATGTGCCGCTCGTCGATTAGCCGACTGCGGAGCGCGCGCGGGCGAGGAGGTCTGCATCGCGACCGATCTCGAGCGACTTCTCTGGATTGACCTCGCCCATCGCCACATCGTCCTCTCACACGGTGCGCGAGCCTGGTGGCGCCGGGGGTTGCGCGTCGGCTGCAGCACGCCTAGCCTCGGCCTGGGCAAAGCGAAGAGCGGCTTCGGCCCGCGCGCATTCGCGTTCTAGCTCACGCATGCGCGTGGCGCTCGTCGCGCGTAGACCGTAGGCTCTGGCCTTGTACAGGTCATAGCGCTGGCGGGCGTGCTGAGCCTGCATTCGCAGCTCGTCCAGGCGCGCCTCCGACGTGGTTACGCGCCCTGGCTTAGACGCCGTGTTCGACCCACCCGACCCAGGCCCCGCATGCAGCGACCTCGGCCGTTGCGGGCTTAGCCGCGACACCCCCTCGGGCTCATCGGCGCTGTCCCGTGCGGCGTGGGCGGCGACGGCAAGGGGGCTCTTTCCGCGGCGCGCCGCAGTCAGGCGGGCGATTGCGCTGACCCGGGAGGGATCGCCCTTGCGCGAGATCCCAGGAAACTTCATGTGCCCATCACTCCTAAGCCCCTCTGGGGATTAGCGCACGAAGGAGAAGGGAGACCCGCCGGGCGACTCGTCTGCTCACCATAGCGCGATGGTGCTCCCCTCCTTGATCGCCCCCAGGTCAGCCGCAGGGCGGGAGGTTCTCGGGCCACGGCTTCCGCGATCACCCTCGGCGTTTCCGGCTCCCGATCTCGGTGTTGAGGCTCGTCCCGAGCTGAGCACCGAGTGAACGCACGCCGCTGCCGCGCTGCATGCGCGACATTGGATCGCCCGTCAAGGCGACCGGCAAGATCCCTGCCGCGCTTATATCCCGCCGCGCAGCGGGGCGCGGGTTACCTTGGCAGAAGTCGAGTTCCCGAGCTCGTGAGCCTTGTGGGGAAGTCATCGTGGCCGTCGGTCAACGAGCGGTCTGGATTAAGTTTTTGCGGTCGCTGACACAGGCGCTCAAATAGGAGTACTGTCGGAGGTGAGCTGGCCCTGCGGCCAGCATCCTCAGCCCTAGCCCGATAGCCACCGACGGCGCAAACGCGCTGCGAGGCGGGGAGCGAGGGCCACTGGTTGCGACTGCGGGGCCGGTCCACTATTTCTACGGATGGCGCCCGCGGCTCGCGGTAGCTGCTGAGGGTCACGAGGTCCCCCTCGGTGGCGCCCCCGAGTCGACGAGCTCGACAAAGAAGCGTTCGAGACAGGAAGGTCGAGCCCGTAGGGCGAGGCCTGAGCGGCGATGGTCGCTCTAACCTAGGCGCGCAGGTCCAGGCGCCAGTCGTTGCAGGTCATGAGGTGCCCCTTCGGGAACTCGAACTCGCACGCCTCGAGCAGCTCGAAGCCGAGCTTGCGGCAGATCGCGTTCGACGGCGCGTTGTCGACGTTCGGGAAGGCGTGCATGAAGCGGTGCTTGTCGTCGCGCGTGGCGAGCTCGATCGCCTGCGCGATCGCCGCCACCGCGATGCCGCGGCTCTGGAACTCCGGCACGACCATCCAGCCGACCTCGTAGACCTGCTCGTCGCGCCACTCCTTCGTCCAGAAGCCGACCGAGCCGACGCCAGCGCCGCTCGCCCGGTGCACGATCTTGAACATGCGATCGCCGCCCACGAGGCGCTCGTAGCGGCCCTGACGCTCGCGCAGCTTGTCCGGACTCTCGGGGCCGCCGAGGTGCTCGGTCATGCGCGGGTCGCCCATCAGCCGCTCGAGCAGCGGCAGGTCGCCGCTGCCCCAGGGCTCGAGCATCACCGTCGCGTTCACTCCGACGCAGCCTAGTTAACCGTCTCGATCCGGAGGTCGGGTCGGCGAGCGGTGCGTTGTGCGGCGTTCTGCGGCCCTCGGCGAGGGTGTGGAAGGTGATAGGTCAGCCGATTTCAGCGGGTTTGGCGCCGATCCTGGCGTCGAGGTCCTTGCCGCGGAGGCGATAGCTGTCGCCTTTGAGCGAGAGAATCTCGGAGTGGTGGATCAGCCGGTCGATCATCGCGGTGGCGACCATGTCGTCGCCGAAGATCTCGCCCCATTTGCTGAACGGCTTGTTGCTGGTCACGATCATCGAGGCGCGCTCGTAGCGGTTGGAGACGAGGCTGAACATGAGGTTTGCGGCTTCGGGGTCGAACGGGATGTAGCCGACCTCGTCGATGACGATCAGCGGGATGAATGACAGCCGCTTGAGCTCGGCCTCGAGCGTGCCCTGTCGCTTGGCTTCTGAGAGGCGGGCGACCCACTGGGTCGCTGTGGCGAACTGGACGCGCTGGCCGGCGAGACAAGCGCGGATGCTGATCGCGATCGCGAGATGCGTCTTGCCGGTTCCTGGTGCGGTCCCGCTCAACGCTGGCGCGGCGACCGCTCAGTGCACCGTCACCTTCAGCACCGCTGGCTCGCACTCCATCCAGGCGACCTATTCCGGCCACGGTTCCTACTCGCCTTCGCAGTCGCCAATCCTGACGCAGGTGGTGACCAAGCCGCCGGCGCCCGCCCCCAGAGGCACCTCAACCACGTTACTTTCATCCGCCAGCTCGGTGGTGACCGGCGAGCTGGTCACCTACACGGCGATGACCAGTCCAGCTCCGAGCGGTGGGACTATCACGTTCCTCGATAACGGCAAGCCGATCACCGGCTGCGACGCAGTAGCGGTCAATACCGCCAGCGGTAGGGCTGAGTGTCGCACGAGATACGACAGGCTTGGATCGCAGCGCGTCCAGGCAGCCTATTCGGGCCACGCCGGCTTTGCCAGTTCGCAGTCATCTACGCGCACCGAACGCGTGGGCTCCAGCGCCGCGCTGCACGGCTCACCGTCAGCCCTTCACGGCGTGGTCAGCTTCGCGGCGCACTGCGCCTCCGGCTCGGGTGGATGCCGCGTGTCCGGGAAGCTGATCATGCGCGAGGCGCACGTTCACACCAAAGTCGTGGGTACGCGGGCAGTCCTGATCTTGTCTGGCACCACGAGACGATCAAGATCGCGCTCAACCGAATCGGCCAAAGGCTGCTCGCCAGTCACGGCAAGCTGCCCGTGCAGTTGACCGTTTCGCTCACCGTAGGCGGCTGGACGAGCACGATCGCTGGGCGCAGACTGATGGTCGCTCGGCCGCTCAGCAGCTGACCAGCGGGCGCCGGTTCGACTCCGTCAGCTCGAGGGGGAGCCCGCGCGCCGCCACCCAGGCGCTCGAGTACGGCGCGGCGCCAGCGGCACGCGCGTACCCGACGGGGCCGCCGTAGGCCGCCAACGTAGCAGCAGGTCGTGGAGGCTGTCTACCGTCAGCCGGGCACTAAGTCGAACCGTACCGCGACGCGATCGCACTGGCAAGGCTCACGACCTCCACCGGCAGCGTCCTTACGGTGTAAAGTCATTTGGGCCGATGTCGCCGACCACTACACGTGGGCTCCCCCGCCGACCGCCTCCGCGCCCGCTGAACCGGGACGTGATCCTCGACACAGCGGTGGCGTTGATCGAGCGCGAGGGCCCGGACGCGCTCAGCATGCGCCGCCTGGGTTCGATGCTCGGTGTCGCCGGTATGGCGATCTACCACCATTTCGCCGGTCGGGACGAGCTGCTGAGCGCGATCGGTGACCGGCTGCTCGAGCCGCTGCACGAGCTCGAGCTGGGTGATGACTGGCGTGAGGCGTGCCGGCGGTTCGCGACCGCGCTGCGCAATGTCGCGGCCGCGCGTCCCGCGACGTTTCAGCTCCTTGGGCTGCAGCCATTCGACACGCCGTCCTCCCTGCGACCGGTGGAGCGTCTGCTGAGCGTGCTCGTCGCGAACGGTTTCGCGCCCGCGGATGCGCTTGCGATCTACCGGGCCATAGTCAGTTATGCCCGTGGCTATGCGCTGGCGGAGGCCTCGGGATTCACCGTCGACGCGGCGCTGCCCGCCGGCCGGCGGCGACTGGGTGCGCTGCCGCGTCGCGAGTTCCCGATCCTGGCGGGCAGAGCACGCGAGCTGGCCGAACTGGACGCCGACGCCGGATACGCGCTGGGTCTCGACGCGATGCTCGGTGGGCTTGCCGACCCATGAGCGCTCCCGACGACAACGGACAGAACGACCCGCGACGATTCGCGCGCGGCGTCTCGAGCTGGCTGGCGGCATCGAATCTGGGCCTCGTGGTGATGGCCCTGGTGGTCGGCGCCGGGGCGGGGTTGGGCGCGGCCGGGTTTCGCGAGCTGATTTACCTCTTCACTTGGCTGTTCACGGGCCGCACGACGTTCGGGCAGCAGGGGCATGCGTCGAGCCTGCACGTTCCGTTCCTGGGCGTGTGGTTCGTGCTGGTCGTGCCGGTGATCGCCGGGCTCATCTACGGGCCGCTGATCCAGCGCTTCGCGCGGGAGGCGCGCGGGCATGGCGTCCCGGAGGTGATGCTGGCCGTGGCCGAGAACGGCGGGCGCATCCGCCCGCCCGTGACGGTGGTCAAGGCGCTGGCATCGGCGCTGTGCATCGGCGGCGGCGGGTCGGTGGGCCGGGAGGGTCCCATCGTGCAGATCGGGTCGGCCCTGGCGTCGACGCTTGGACAGCTCGTTCGCATGAGCGAGGGGCGGCTACGGGTAATCGTGGCATGCGGCGCCGCGGGCGGCATCGCTGCCACGTTCAACGCGCCGGTCACCGGGATGTTCTTCGGTTTTGAGATCGTCTTGAAGGAGTTTTCGCTGGACGCCCTGGCGGCCACGATCCTCTCGGCGGTCTCGGCGGACGTGATCAGTCGGGCCTTCTTCGGTGGCGCCCCGTTCTTCGCCGCGATCCCGCACGACATGAGCGTCGGCAACGACTTCAGCTACCTGCTGGTCGGGCTGCTCGGGCTGCTTGCGGGCCTGATTGGGGTCGCCTTTCAGAAGCTCCTCTACAAAGGCGAGGACGCGGCCGACACGCTGTGGGGGCGCTGGCCGGCGCCGCTGCGGCCGGCGGCCGGCGGGTTGCTCCTCGGGCTTGTGCTGTTGGCGCTTCCCCAGATGTACGGGGTCGGCTATCCGGTGATGAACCGGGTGTTCGCAGGCCACTACGTGCTGTGGTTCGTGGTCATCCTGATGGTGGGCAAGATGTTCACCGCCAGCCTCACGCTGTGGATTGGCGGGTCGGGCGGCGTGTTCGCACCGTCGCTGTTCACCGGCGCCGCGGCCGGGATGGCGTTCGGAACCATCGTCCATCACTTGTTCGGCTCGGCGGTCGGACCGCCGGCGCTGTACGGCGTGGTGGCGATGGGGGGCGTGTTCGCCGCGGCCGCGCAAGCGCCGTTGACCTCGATCGCGAGCGTGGCCGAGATGACCGGCAACTTCACGCTCACCCTGCCGATCATGCTGGCGTGTGGGATCGCGGCGCAGCTGGCTAAGCGGATCAGCTACGGCAGCATCTACACGACCAAGCTGCTGCGGCGCGGGATCGACATCGAGCGCCCTAAGGCCGTCGCCGCTCTGCAGGCCCTGACGGTGCAGGACGTCATGCAGCCGCTCGGCCAGCTCAACGGCGATGGGCCGGAGCTCGTAGCCCGAGCAGGCGCGCCGCGACCGTCTGTGGACGCGGCGGCATGGGAGCGGCTGGTTGGGCCGGTGACGCTGGCTCGCTCACCCCAGGTGCTGTTCGCCGAGGAGAACCTCGAGCAGGCCCGGCGCCAGCTCATTCTCTACGGCCGCGATGGGCTGCCCGTGCTTTCCCGCGACGGCCGGCTGCGGGGTTGGCTGACCCGCGCGGACGTGCTCCGCGCGCTCGCGACCAAGCTCAGCTCCGCCGAGCAGGAAACCGAGGCGGGCGCCGTGGCGGCCGACTTCGCCGTCTCGGACCCCTCACGCGCGGCCCACGCGCCGAGCACACCACTGCGCGGCTACCAGATGCTCGAGCTGCGCATCTTCCAGAACTCGCCCGCGCAGGGCCGTCGCGTGTCCGACATCGAGTGGCCGCGCGGCAGCATCGTCGTAGCGGTCACGCAGGCTCGGGAGATTCACGCCGCGCGCCCCGAGCTCGAGCTATACGCCGGCGAGCGAGTGATCGTCCTCGCCCCGACGCACGATGAAAACCAACGAGAGCAACCCGCAACCCCCGCCGCCGCGTGAGCGCCGAATCTCACCTCACGCTCTGTCAAGTATTGCGTGAAGACCCCGACCTGGCCGAGGCGGTGCCGCCGCGTGTCAGACAATCCGCGGTCCGGGAGTGCATCGCTTCGGTCCTCTACCTCCGCCGTGGCGCTTGGAACGATCAGCGCGTCGAGTTCACGAGGGACGGGATCGGCCTGCTCGTACTGGATGGATTGCTCATCCGCCGCGTCGGCATAGATGGCCGCTTCGGCACGGAGTTGCTCGGCGCCGGTGACCTGCTACGACCATGGCAGGGCGAGGACGCGCAGCCGACCTTGCCGCTCACGACTGGATGGCGGGTGCTGCAACCGTCGCGCGTTGCACTGCTCGACAGCAACGCAGCGGCTCGGCTCGCGCGCTACCCGGAGCTGACCGGCCGGCTCGTCGCACGCGCGCTTGAGCGGTCGCGAAACCTGGCGGTGAACATGGCGATCGTCCATCAACCACGCGTAGGCATCCGCCTGCAGATGCTCCTCTGGCATCTCGCAGACCGCTGGGGCCGCGTCGGACCCGACGGGATCATCGTGCCGCTCCAGATCACGCACGCGGTGCTCGCCGACCTGGTCGCGGCCCGCCGGCCCAGCGTGACCGTCGCCCTGTCTGAGCTCGCCAAGCAGGGGCAGGTGCGGTCTATCCAGCGAGGCTGGCTGCTTTCCGGCGAACCTCCCGTCGAGCTCCTGGAGCTACGTGACCCGCCGCTTTTCAGCCACCAATCCGACGCCCGCGGACGCGCCTGAGGCCAGCCGATCGGTCATGGCGCTTACCGTTTCCCGCTCGTTGCGCGTCTGATGGCCTTCGGCCAGTGTTACTGGAGGTGATTGCCGTGGCACCTCTTCCGATCGCAATCTCGACCGCTCCACATCGTCGGCGGACGCTGGCACTACTCGGGCGAGCTCTACGCTGGACCAGCGGTGGACGATACCCACATTGTGCAGTGTGCGGGACGCGCGTTTGTCACGACGACGTGATCAGCCTCTTGCCAATCGGCATTTCGCACGCCGAGTGCGCGCTCGTCCATCTGCTCGTCTCACCTGATCCGGACGCGTCCGAGGCTGGCCATCAGGAGCCTGATTACTCGCTTAGGCGCGGAAGCGGTGGACTTCGCGCAGCGCCCAGCCCATCAGCACTCCGCCGAGGAAGATGAACCCGTGCTGCGTGAAGTGGACGGTCGGATTGGCGTCGGCGACGTGATCGACGAAGGGCATGATCAGGACAACCTCGAGCACCACCGCGAATATCACGAGGCGAAGCGCTCTCCCTCTAGCTGTCCGGCGGATTTGGCCCGCATTGTTGGCTTCCAAGGTCGTCGCTTGCGTTGTCATGTGATTAGCGTCCATGGGTGGGGTTATGAGTCAGGTATCGCTCTCGCCGCTGACCCACACGCCGGCTGCGGCCCTGAAGCCGGCGACGAGCGCGGTCCGGGCTAGCCGGCGGCGGTAACGGTCGCCGGCGTTGTGCGACGGCTCCGGAGAGGCTGGCGTGGCTGGGCTCCACGCGTCCGCGTCGGCCGCGAACAGCTTTTCGACCACGTCCGGTGGCTCGGGATGGAAGAACAGGAACCCCTGGGCGGTGTCACAGCCCGCCAACTGGAGGTTGCCGAGCTGCTCGGGCGTCTCCACGCCCTCTGCCGTGACGGAGAGCTTCAGCGCGTGCCCGAGCCCGACCACCGCGTTCACGATCGCGGCGTCTTCTTGGTTGTCCGGCAGGCCGCGCACGAACGAGCGGTCGACCTTCACGCAATCGACGGGCAGCCGGCGCAGGTACTCGAGCGACGAGTAACCGGTTCCGAAGTCGTCAATGGCGATCTTGATCCCCAGCTGCTTGAGCGCGGTGAGGGTGCGGATCGAGGACTCGGGATCCTCGATCAAGACGCTTTCGGTCACCTCGAGGCAAAGCTGCGCTGCATCGATGCCGGTTTCCTCGATGACCTCGCGGACGGTGGTGCGGAGTGCGGCCTGCGCCAGTTGCCGGGCCGACACGTTGACCCTGAGCATCAAGGGCTCGTCGGTCGGGCGCGAGCGCTGCCAGGCGACTGCGCGGCGACAGGCGTCGCGCAGCACCCACGTCCCTAGTGGCACGATCAGCCCGGTCTCCTCGGCCAGCGAGATGAACTCTCCGGGCCCGAGGAGTCCGCGCTCGGGATGCTCCCAGCGCACGAGCGCCTCCAAGCCGATGATCCGTTCGCCGTCGATCGACACCTCGGGCTGGAAGAACACCCGGAACTCCGCGCGCTCGAGCGCCTTGCGCAGCGCGTTCTCGTCATGCAGGCGAGCCAGCGCGCGCTCTCGGGTGACCTCGTCGAACAGCACTACGCGTGCCCCGCCGGCCCCCTTGGCGCGGTACATCGCTGCGTCCGCGTCGCGGATCAGGTCTTCTGGGTCGTGGTTGGAATCAGAGGTGATCGAGATGCCGATGCTGGCCGCCGCGGCGGTTTCCCCGACCTCCAGGTGGAACGGCAAGCCGAACGCCTTGAGCACTCGCTCGGCGACGGCGCTTGCGTCCTCCTCGTCGAAGATGTCCTCGCACAGGATCACGAACTCGTCGCCGCCGAACCGCGCGAGCGTCTCGTGGCGGCGCAGCGAGTGGCCGATCCGCTCCGCGACTGCGACCAGCAGCTGGTCGCCGGCGCCGTGGCCGAGGCTGTCGTTGATCACCTTGAAGCGATCGAGGTCTAGGAACAGCACCGCGACCGAGCGGTTCGAGCCACGACCCAGTCGCTCGAGCGCCAGCTTGAGGTTGTTGAGGTAGAGCACGCGGCTGGGCAGTTCGGTGAGCGGATCGCGCAGCAGCTGGTTCTCGTTCGTGCGCCACGCGACGATGTGCGCAACGCTCGCGGCGAGCACGAACCCACCGTGAATGAGCGCCCATGCCCATGGATGCCTCACGGCCGACTGGTTGTCGCCGAATACCGCACGTGGGTCGAGCAGCCCACCGACGCCGTGGTGGATGACCACGAACCCGATCGCGACCAGAAACGGCGTCCAATCCTGGTAGAGGGTGAGGACGCCGATCATCACGAAGAAGTGGAAGTGCGCCTCGATAGGCCCGCCCCACAAATCGACAAGCGCCGCCGAACAGCTAACGAGACCGAACGAGGCGGCGAGCACGCGCGCCTTGATCCGAAACCGCTCGCTGCTAGCGCCCAGTCCGCACAGTGCGATCAGGCTCACATCCGCCGCTACATGCGTCAGCGAGTTGTGACCGATGAGCATTCCGAACGCGAACAGCGCCGGGACGTGCGCCCACAGCAACAGGCAGATCGAGCGATGGCGCTGACGCAGCACATGCTCGGGCAGCAGTTGCCCCTGCGGCAGTGCGTGCTTAAGCGCGACCCAGCGCCCCATGATCCAGGCGGCGGGGCGTCGCGAGCCGCGGCTCCGCAGCGGCTTAGCCACCACCACAGGCGCAAGCTCACCAGACAACCGGCGCGGCTCACGGCGAATGGCGCCTCGGATGTTGGTTAGCGCGTCCACTAGTCGCCAACATCGGCTGCGCCCATCGCCCACTGAACCGCTACGGACGGATCACGTCCGTAAGTGTTCGTAGCCTGACCAATACTTGGGCTCGACCGTCCATGGCTTGGCCTTCGCCTCGAATCTGATGCTGCACTCAGGCGGGGAAGACGCGTCGACGTTCCCTCGTTGCGGCCTACGGTGCCGAGGCCAGTGCGGTCAAGGACTCCGCATCCGCGCTGCGCGCGCCACCGAACGTGGTGAGCAGCCGCTCGCGCAGATCGCGCTGACCGTCGACGCGCAAGGAGCGCTCGCCGAACACGCGCTGACGCAGCTCGCCGGGCCGGCGCGTGCCACGCCGCCCGTGCGCGACGGCGAGGTTGTCGAACACGAGCAACTCGCCCCCCGCCAGGGGAAGTTCACGTTGAACGGGTTGGACGCTCAGGGAGTGGTGCTCGAAGAAGCGACTCTCGGAGCGGAGGCTGTCGAACTCCATACCGCAGAGAAAGCCCGGCTCGTGCTTGACGCTCGGCAGCAGCGGCGATCCCGCTGCGGCCTCGACGATACGGGCAAGGCTGCCCTCGACATATCCAGCGGTGTCGTCCCACGCGCCGTGCGACCGGCCGTACGCCACAAACCGTGCCAGCAGCTCGGCCCGCGGCGGCCACGCCCGCTGGCTGAGCAGTGCGTCGAGCGGAACAAGTCTCGTCAGCGCTGAAACCACTCCGAGCCCCTTGGGAACATGCAGCGCTGTGTATCGCGCCACGTCCTGCGGAACTTTCGGATCGAGCGGGATCCCGAAATCGAAGTGGAGGGTCTGAAAGTCACGACTCTCTTGCCCGTCAAGCGGCGGTAGGACGAAGTCTCCGACGACGCTGAGGACGAGGTCGTCCGGCGAGCGGGCGTCGATCAGCGCCCGCGCAGTGGCGAACGCATCTTCGGGGTCCCGGAAGCCGGAGCGAACCCACGCGAACCCGTGCTCCGCCAACGCCCTGACGTACTCATCCACGACGTCATTCTTGCGCTCGGGACGGCGCGACGGCGATTGTCGCGCCCGAGTCGATCAGGAACTGATGTGTACGTCCTGCATCGTGATCTTCAAATACTCGCCGCCCTTGACCTGCTCGGTAGCGGTCTCGTCCGGCTCGAGGTCCTCGACTGCCTCATCGGGCCGATGCAGCTCGGGCTCGCGCTGCTCAGGCTGACGCTCTCTGCTTTCCATCACTTCACCCCCGGGTGATTTGGATTCTGATGCCAAGCTTCCTCGGAGGCGGGATCCTTGTCAACCCAAGTGGCGACGAGCTCGCCAACCACCTCAGCTGCGCGCCAGGACGTCACGTAGGGCCGGCTCGAGCTCGGTGTGGCCGAACTCGAAGCCGATCGACCGTAGCCGCTTGGGTACGACGCGTTGGCCGGTGACGATGATCGAGGCCATCTCGCCGAAGAGCATCCGCAGAGCGAATGGCGGCACGGGCAGCACCGCGGGCCGGTGGAGGACGCGGCCGAGCGCGCGCGATAGCTCGCGGTTGGTCACCGGCGTGGGGGCGGTCAGGTTGATCGGGCCGGCGGCTAGATCCTCGCCGGCACAATGGATCAACGCTCGGGAGACGTCGTCAACGTGAATCCAGGGGACGTACTGGCGCCCGCTGCCGACGGGACCCCCCAGACCGAGCTTGAAGGGCAGGAGCATCTTCGCGAGCGCGCCGCCACGCGCCGCGAGCACGACACCGGTGCGGGCGAGGACCACGCGAA
The DNA here is from genome assembly GCA_963818675.1 of uncultured Solirubrobacterales bacterium. GTDB lineage: Bacteria > Actinomycetota > Thermoleophilia > Solirubrobacterales > Solirubrobacteraceae > Palsa-465. The sequence goes on along the minus strand of CAWFTE010000002.1, from coordinate 670,550 downwards.
CGACGCTACTGGCGGCCTGCGCCTCGCGCTCCCAGTCCGCCGTGACCGATGCCAGGAAGTCTTGGCCGCCGGGCGTGTCCTCGTCGACCTGCTCCTCGCCGTGCGGGCCGTAGTAGCCGACCGCCGACTGCGAGACGAAGACCTTCGGGCGAGCGGCTTGCGGAAGCGCGGTCAGAGCCGCGACAAGCGACCGCGTACTCTGCACGCGCGAGTTGCGGATCTCCCGCTTGGCAGCCTGGGTCCAGCGCTGGGCGATGGGCTCCCCGAGGAGGTTGATGACCGCATCCGCGCGCTCGAGGGCTGCCTGGGGCGGGGGCTCGGTCTGCGGCTGGCGCCATTCGTGGACCTCGACGTCGGACCCCAGCTGCTGCTGTGCTCCGTCGCGGCTTCGGCTCAGAGCGACCACCTCGTCGCCCCGGGATCGCAGTTGCTGCGTCAGCGCAGTTCCGATCAGTCCTGTGGCGCCCGTGACTACGACCCGCATGCGATCACCCTAGCTCGCGAGTGGAACCGACCCAACGGATGGGCACCCTCAGGGCTGCTCGAGCAGCTCGGTCAGGGTCACGCCACTTGCCACCGACTCCGGACGCTCTGCGACGATGTCCGAGCCGGGCACGGCATCCTCGTCGCGGCGTTTTATCAACAGCCACTGCGGCTTGGCGCCCTCGCTCGTCCGTTGTAGCGCGAAGCCGCCCCGGAGCTTCTGGCCGTGGAGGACGAACACGGCATGGCCCCGCTCGAGCGCCTCGGGCCAGGGGACACGGCCGCCCTGCTCGTAGCGTCCGCGATCCCAGATGATGACGGCGCCACTCCCCGCCGGCCCCTCGAATTGGTTGTGCCCCAGGCTGTGATCCTCCACCTCGACCGCAAGGCGCTTCACCGCCGGGTCCAGCGACGGGCCCTTCGGCACGGCCCAGGAGCGCATCACGCCGTCGACCTCGAGCCGGAAGTCGTAGTGGTGGGCGGTCGCCTGGTGCTCCTGCACAACGAACGCGCCCGCAAGCACGCCACGGATTGCGAACTGCTCGTGCCCCTCGGCCCGGACCGGGCGGGCAGCCACCCGACCGGCGGCGGTCAGGGCACGCAGATCATCCTCCAACCGGCCGACCGACTCGGCGTCGCCCTCCGCATGGATGCACAGCGTGCCGTCGTCCATAAGCCGGACCCAGCCGTGGAGCCCGAGCCGTCGGCCACGCGACTGCACCTGCTCGCGCAACGAGGGGACTCCGCTCTGGATCGTGAGCCGCGTGGCGATCGGCTTACCCACGGGGCCATCGTCGCACGCGAGCGATCGTGACCGAGCCCATCCTGACGCCGAGGCCTCAGGACGGGAGGCTCGGCCGGCGCCGCGGGCGGGACCTCCACCGCCCGCAGCGCCTCGCGAGCCCTCCCCTACAGGCCGCCGAGCAGCGAGGTAATGCTGTTCAGCGCGGTGGCGAGCGATTGGAGCTGGCTGTTCAGCTGGCTGAGCACGCCGGTCCCGCTGAGCGCGTTATCGATCCCGCACAGCAGGTCGCCCAGGAGCCCCTGGCCCTGGTGCGCGGTCAGATCGAGGACGATCGGCTGGTCGGCCGCGGTCCCTCCGCCGAGCGTTATCTGGAGGCCCAGCAGGTTGAGGTTGAGCGGTCCGAGAACCAGATGCAGGATGGTGCACGAGGCCGCGCGTGCGGACTTGGTTCCGGTGGTCAGAGCGCTGCCGTGGCTCAGCCGGGCCGGGAGCATCACGTTACTCCGAGTCAGGTGCTGCCCCATGAGCGTGCCCGTCAGCGTGCCGACCGCGTAAACGCCTCTCTTGCCGTTTACCTTGGCGACGACGAAGCGCTGAATGGCGTAGGTGCCGGTGAACGTCTTGCCGCTCTTGCTTGCACCTGTGACATGGAACTTGTGAAGCGTCGGCAGCGCTGTGGCACCCGGCGCGCCGCTGGCACGGGGTGCCGCGACGGCATCCGATACAGCGGTACCGCCAATCGCCAAGCAGGCAATCGCCGCCACCAGGGCAATGCGAACGCGTGTCATAGAGCCTCCAATAGGTTGAGGTACGCAATGGCAGGTATGTCCGTTTCCCTATGGGATAAACACGCTTTGGCAACTTGGGTTGACCCCTCGGTGCGGAGGATGTTCCGACAATGAAGTGTTTGGGGTGAAGTAATAGTTTCTAGTATTACCGAGGTTGCTGTTACTCACTAGAGTGATGTAACGGCAGACCACAAATGTGGTCTGTGGAAGGCGCGTTTCGGGTTAATCGACGGGCGCTAATCTGGACTGTTATCGACCCACGAGAGGTTGCGCCTCACCAACGAGCACCTCGGCGAGCTCAAGGCATACGCGCCAGCACCATCGAGTCGCTGCGCAAGCTGTTCTAAACGTCCCCGTCGCGAGGGGTCCGCGCCGCGCGCCTGGGTGGGAGGAGGCGCGGCTGCGCCTAATCGCCAGGCGGGGGCTTCGGATCGCGCTTGGCCGCGTGGTGGCGCGCGTAGAGCTTCTCGCGAATCGTCATCGCGCCGGGATGGCCGCGGCCCGGCCAGGGCGTCAACAGCAGCAACAAGCGCGAGTCGGCGGTGGCCGTGACCTCGTGGCGCTCGCCCGGGTCGAACTCGACGAGCAGACCGGCGCCCCCGGCGGCATGTCCGCCGGCGGCGGCGCTGACCTCGACCTCGCCCGACAGCACGATCAGAAACGCCCGCTCGTGGACTTCGTGCTCGGCGAGGCTTTCGCCGGCGCGCAGCCCGAGTGCGATCGCCCGGGCATCCTCGCTCGAGGAGAGGATCTCCGGCAGCCGCGGCTTCAGCTCGAGGGAGTTCACGTCCCAGCTGTTCATCCGGCGCAGCGTATCTGGCCCTACGGGATACCGTCCCGCCGCCAGGTTCCGACGCGGGGACCCCGGAACCGCCGGGCAGCCGAGAGCCGTCACGGACGCCCGCCGGCGCGGGCGTGTGGGATGAAATGGCCGCTATGCGGCCGTTTCTTCCCAGGCGCGGCATTGCGGGATGCCCAGCGCGTGCTCCTGGAGGTCGATCGCGGCCTGGATCGCGAGCGCCTCGTCCCCGCGCCGCGCGACGATCGACACCCCGGTGTTCCAGTCGACCGGCAGCGAGACGACGGGCATGCCGGTCATGTCCCACAGCGCGGTCAGCGCGATCATCGGATCTCCGGCGCCGCCGGCATGCCCGCGCTCGTAGCCGGGCCCGCGCGCGTACGGCGTGATCGGAAGCGTGGGCTCGATCACTAGGTCGAGCCGGTGCTCCTCGAGCCAATCGTGCCACCGCTCCGTGAGCCGGGCGCGACGCCAGACGGCGTGGATGTAGCCCTGCGCGTCGGTGAACGTGGCGGCGGCCTCGACCAGCTCCGCAATCGCGGGGCGGTACAGCGCGTGGGAGGAGCGAAACTGGGCGTGGTAGGCCCACATCTCGCTCAGCAGGACGAGGCTGAGATCGTCCCAGTCGAGCTTGGCCGGCGTGGGCAGCTCGATGAGCTCGGCACCGAGCTCCCCGCACGCGGTCAGCGCCCGGTCGAACGCGTCCGCCACCGCGCGCTCGCAGTCCATCGACGCGGGCCGATCGCTGACCGCGATACGCACTCCGTCGAGCGGGCGCGGCCCAGGCCGCGCCGCGGTCGGCAGCCCCTCCGGCCCGCCGAGGGGGCGCGACCCGCGGCGGGCCGCGGTCGGTGGCGCCCCCGGCGCGCCACCGGCCATCGCCGTCAGCAGCAGGCTGCAGTCAGCCACGCTACGCGCCATCGGCCCCGCGTGGTCGAGCGAACGAGCCAGCGGGATGACGCCGTCGAGCGGCAGCTGCCCGTACGTGGGCTTGATCGCGCTCGTGCCGCAGCAGGCGGAGGGGATGCGCAGCGATCCGCACGTATCGGTGCCGAGCGCGACCAGCGCCATGCCGGCAGCCAGCGCGGCCGCGCTGCCGCCGCTGGAGCCGCCGACCACCCGTTCGAGCGCCCACGGGTTACCCACCTGGTCGGTGGTCCCGCCGGCGGCGAACTCGTGCGTGTGCGTATGGCCGAGCAGCACCATGCCCTGGTCGCGCAACCGGCGCCACATCGAGCTGTCGGACTGCACGACGTTGTCCTCGAGCACTCGGCTGGAGGCGGTGAGCGGCAGCCCCGCAACCCCGTAGAGGTCCTTGAGCGCCAACGGCACGCCGCACACGAGGGGTGCCTGTTCGCCTTCGCGGGCTAGCCGGCCGGCGGCGGCCTCGGCCTGCTCGTGCGCCAGCTCGGGGTACAGGCGCGCCCAGGCATTGACCCGGTCGGGCGCTCCATCGAGGTCGGGCGGACCGCCGTTGCGCTCCTCGATCCGCTCCAGACACGCGTCGAGCAGCTCGAGCGGCGAGAGCCGGCGCGCCCGGAGCAGCTCCACCGCATCGATCAGGCCGAGGTCGACGGCATCGCTCGACACGGCCGGAGCCTACCTCCGCTCGGCGCTCGCAGACTCGGATGCAAGTGCGCAGAGCGTGTTCGGTGGCTCGAGCGGCGGTTAGACTCGGCGCCCAGGCTCATGCCTCGCTGCTCGCGAGGGCACGAGGAGAGGAGAGGCAACGGATGACGACCACCGCCCCGAGGGCTGGATCCTTTCCCAGCCCGTACGAGATCGAGACCCCGGCCGGTTGCGAAGGCTGGGAGGAGATGTATCCGTACTACGCGCTGTTCGACGAGCGCCGGCGCGAAAGCGACGAGAACCGGTTCTGGTTCTGGAACTCGATGCACTTCCCGCTGCCGATGCCGGCGTTCGACGTGATCTGCATCGACTCGCCCTACCAGGCAGTCGGATCGTGGCAGAACCGCGTGTTCGCCGTGCCGCCGGCGATGGGGATCGACTACCGGTGCGTCAACGGATACATCTACATCTCCGGCAACCCGGTCACCGATCCGGCGAAGATCGCCGAACGGGCTGAGTTCTTCCAGAAGCGCGCCGGCTACTACTACGCGAACTGGACCGAGCTGTACGGGAAGTGGCGGGGCAAGATGGAGGCGCTGATCGCCGAGCTGGGCGAGCTGCGGGTGCCCGACCTGCCCGAATACGAGCCCGACGAGGTGGTGTTCGGCGAGGATCGCAACACCGCCTTCTACGAGGTGCTCGAGGCGTACGGCCGTGCGCTGCGCATGGGCGATCTGATGTGGCAGCACCACTTCGAGTTCCTGCTGCTCGGCTACGGCGCCTACGGCACATTCGTGGAGTTCTGCAAGGGCAACCTCCCCGACATCCCTGACCAGCACATCGCCCAGATGGTGGCCGGGATCGACGTGCTGCTGTTCAAGCCCGACGCCGAGCTGCGCCGGCTGGCCCGGCGCGCGCTCGAGCTGGGGGTGGACTCCGCGTTCGCGCAGGGGCGCCAGCCCGCCGAGATCGACGCGGAGCTGGCCGAAAGCGAGGCCGGGCGTCAATGGCTCGAGGAGCTCGAGCAGGTCAAGGACCCGTGGTTCAACATGGCCACGGGCGACGGTCTCTACCACTACTACCGGAGCTGGCACGACGACCCTTCGATCCCCTACGCCTCGCTGATCGGCCACGTCGCCGCGCTTCGTTCCGGCCAGCAGATCGAGCGTCCGACCGAGGAGATCCGCCAGGAGCGCGAGCGCCTGGCGCAGGAATACGGAGAGCTGCTCGACGAGGACACGCGCAAGACGTTCGACGACCTGCTCGCGCTCTCGCGCACGGTGTTCCCGTACGTCGAGGAGCACAAGTTCTTCTGCGACTACTGGTTTCTCACCAGCTGGTGGAACAAGATCCGGGAGTTCGGCGCGCTGCTGGCGTGCCACGGCTTCCTCGACGAGGGCGAGGACGTGTTCCAGCTCTCTCGCTACGAGGTGTTCTCCGCGCTCGACGAGCTGGTGCTGAGCTGGGCCACGGGCGGACAACCGCTGGGTCCGCAGCACTGGCCGCCGATCGTCGGCCGGCGCAAGGACCTGCTCGCCCGGCTCGGCGAGTGGACGCCGCCACCGGCGCTCGGAGTGGCGCCCGAGGCGGTGACCGACCCGATGACGATCATGCTCTGGGGCGTGACCACCGAGCGCGTGCAGGAGTGGGCGCGCCAGCAGGAGGGCGGACTGACCCTGAACGGAGCCGCCGCTTCTCCCGGTCAGGTCGAGGGCGTGGCGCGCGTGGTCCGCTCGGTCGAGGAGATCGGCAAGGTCCGGGACGGGGAGATCCTCGTGTGTGGCAGCACCTCGCCGGCGTGGGCCGCGATCTTCTCCAAGATCAGCGCGACCGTGACCGATGTGGGCGGCGTGATGTCGCACGCGGCGATTGTGTGCCGCGAGTACGGGCTTCCGGCGGTGGTGGGAACCGGTCGCGCCACCTCGTCGATCCGGACCGGCCAGACCATCCAGGTCGACGGCACGGCCGGGGTGGTGAGGCTGCTCGACGGAAGCGACGGCGCGGGCGGTGACTGAGCCCGCGGGCGCACCGCTCACCCGGCCGCTCGACGAGCTGCGGCGCCGCGACGAGCCGGCGTTCGGCGCCAAGAGCGCGAGCCTGGGCGAGCTCCTGTGCGCCGGGATCCAGGTTCCGCCAGGCTTTGCCCTGGCCACGACCGCGTTCTCCGCGTTCCTGGACACCCACGGGCTCCGGGATGAGGTGGCCGAGCGGCTGGGTTCGATCTCGCCGAAGGACCTTGAGTCGGTGCGGGCCGCCGCCGGGGCAATCGGGAACGCGATGCGCTCCGCGCCACTGCCGGATGCGGTGCGCGAGGAGGTGAGCGCGCGCTACGAGGAGCTGTCTAGCACGGCCGGCGAAGGCGACCCGCCGGTGGCCGTGCGCTCGAGCGCCACCGGCGAGGACAGTGCCGAGGCCACATTCGCGGGGCAGCAGGAGACCTACCTGTGGGTGCGGGGCGTGGATGCCGTATGCGAGGCGGTGCGCAACTGCTGGGTCAGCCTGTACAGCCCCACCGCCGTCACCTACCGCGCCCGCGTGAGCGATCCCCCGGAGGCCGCGATGGGGGTGACCATCCAGCTGATGGTGGACGCGGAGGTCAGCGGGGTGATGTTCACCTGCAACCCGGTGAGCGGCGACCCGAGCATGGTGGCGATCAACGCGTCGTGGGGCCTCGGCCTGGCGGTGGTCGGGGGCGAGGTCACCCCGGACGACTACCTGGTGAGCAAGGTCACGCGCGAGGTGGTGCGCGAGCAGGTGCACCACAAGCCCGTCGAGTACGTCCCGGACCCCCGGGGCAACGGGGCGGTCGAGGTGGAGGTCGCGGCCGAGCGCCGTGACGCGCCCTGTCTCGACAAGCCGGCGCTCGCGGAGCTGGTCGGCCTGGCGCGGCGCGTGGAGCGCTACTTCGGCTCGCATCAGGACATCGAGTGGGCGATCGCGCGCGAGGCGCGGCCGCCCGATGGGCTGTTCGTGGTGCAGTCACGTCCGGTGACCGGCGTGCGCGAGCGGGCAAAGTCCGCCCCTGCCGACGCGATGTCTCTGGTCATGAGCACGTTCGGGGCCGGGCGGCCGGGGAAGAGCGCCTGATCGCATGGGCCTGAGCGACGACGATGTGCGGGAGATCCTGCGGATCATCGCCGAGTCGCCGCTCGAGGAGCTGCGGCTCGAGACGGAGGGTTTCTCGCTGCATGTGCGGCGGGGCGGCGGGGGTGGCGCGCGCGCGGACACGGGCGCCGGGGGCGGCGCGGACGCCGGCGCCGGCGACGCCGGGACGCGCCGCGAGGCCGCCGCCGAGCCCGAACCCACCGAAGGGCGAGCGGACGGCGCGCCCGATGGAGCGCTGGCGATCGAGGCGCCGATGCTGGGCACGTTCTACCGCGCGCCGGGACCCGGGCAGGAGGCGTTCGTGGAGGTCGGCAGCAGCGTCGAGGCCGACAGCACGGTGTGCATCATCGAGGTGATGAAGATGATGAACTCGGTCAGCGCCGGAGTGGAGGGCACGGTCGTCGAGGTGGCGGCCGAGAACGGAGAGCTGGTCGAGTACGGGCAGCCGCTGTTCTACGTGCGGCCGGCATGAAGCGGGTGTTCATCGCCAACCGGGGCGAGATCGCGCTGCGGATCGTGCGCGCCTGCCGCGAGCTCGACCTGGAGTGCGTGGTGGGCGCCTCGGAGGTCGACCGGGATGGGCTGGCGGCGCGGCTCGCGGACCGCGTGGTCACGATCGGCCCGGGGCCGGCGACCAAGAGCTATCTGCGACCGGAGGTGATCGTCCAGGCTGCGCTCGGCACCCGCTGTGACGCGATCCACCCAGGCTATGGGTTCCTGTCCGAGAACCCCCGCCTTGCCGAGCTCACAGCCGAGCACGGGCTGAAGTTCGTGGGTCCTCCGGCGGAAGTGATCGAGCTGGCCGGCGACAAGCTGCGCGCGCGGGAGGCCGCGGTGGCGGCGGATGTGCCGGTCCTCCCGGGCCGGCACGTAGACGCGGCGCCGGCGGCGGCCGCGGCCGCGCGCGAGATCGGCTATCCGATCCTGGTCAAGGCGGCCGCCGGCGGCGGCGGGCGCGGGATCAAGCTGGTGCACGACGACGAGGAGCTTGGGGCGCTGCTCGGGCTGGCGCGCAGCGAAGCCGGCGCCGCCTTCGGCGACGATCGCGTCTACCTGGAGCGCTTCATCGCGCCCGCGCGGCACGTCGAGGTGCAGGTGGCGGCCGACCACGCCGGCGAGACAGTCCACCTCGGGGAACGCGACTGCTCGGTTCAACGTCGCTACCAGAAGGTCGTCGAGGAGGCCCCGGCACCGCGCCTGGATCCGCACACGCGCGACGCGCTCACCGACGCCGGCGTGCGGCTGGCCGAGGCGATCGGCTACCGCAACCTCGGCACGGTCGAATTCGTGCTCGACCCGTGCACCGGCGAGTTCTTCTTCCTCGAGGTGAACTGCCGCATCCAGGTCGAACACCCGGTCACCGAGGCGGTCACCGGCCGCGATCTGGTCGCGCTTCAGCTGCGCATCGCCGACGGCAAGCCATTGGGGTTCGGGCAGGACGACGTGAGCATCGCCGGCCACGCGATCGAATGCCGGCTCAACGCGGAGGACGTCGCCCACGGGTTCCGTCCCTCGCCAGGCACGCTGTCGCTGTTCTCCGTGCCCGACCGGGCCGGCCTGCGGGTCGACACGCACTGCGCGCCGGGCGCCGTGGTGCCGCCGTTCTACGACTCGCTGCTCGCCAAGCTGATCGCCCATGGGCCCGATCGCGAGAGCGCGATCGACACGCTGCTCGACGTCGCTCGAAGACGTGGACGTGGAAGGAGTCGAGACCAACCGCGCGCTGCTCGTGAGCGTGCTCGGCCATCCCGATTTCCGCGAGCAGGCGATCAGCACCGACTGGTTGGAGCGCGCCCTGGCATGACCCCCGACGAACGGACGATCGAGTTCGTCGACACGACCACGCGCGACGGCAACCAGAGCGTGTGGAGCGCGACCGGGTTGACCACGCCGGACCTAACGGCGATCGCGCCGACGATCGACCGGGTTGGCTACCACGCACTCGACTTCACCTCGAGCACCCACCTCGGCGTGTCCGTGCGCTTCCACCGCGAGGATCCGTGGGAGCGCATCCGGCTCGTCAGCCAGGCCATGCCGAACACCCCGCTGGGCATGATCACCACCGGCATGCGCTTCATCTCCTGGGTGCCGGCGGCCGAGGACGTGATGCGGCTATCTCTGCGGCTGGTCGTCCGCCACGGCCTGCGCCGGCTCCAGATCGCCGATCCCTCCAACCATCCCGAGCGACTCCGGGCGATCGCAAAGATGGCGCGAGAGGAGGGGTTCGAGGAGATCGTGATCGGGCTCACCTACTCGATCAGCGAGGTCCACACCCACACCTATTACGCCGAGCGCGCGGCCGCGCTGGCCGACTGCGCGGACATGGACCGCATCTACCTGAAGGACCCGGGTGGGCTGCTGACGCCCGACGCGGTCAGGGAGCTCGCTCCGGCCTTCCTCGAGGCCGCGGGCGCACGCCCGGGCCGGGTTGCAGAGCTGCACAGCCACTGCACGATCGGCCTCGCTCCGCTGGTCTATGTCGAGGGGATCAGGGCGGGCTTCCCGGTCGTGCACACCGCGTCGGGGCCGTTGTCGCGGGGGAGCTCGCAGCCCGAGGTCGCGAGCACGGCGCGCAACGTGGAGGCTTCGGGCTACGCGCACAACCTGGACCTGGAGGTGGAGGCCGCGGTGGCCGAGCACTTTCGCGCCCTGGGCAGCGCCAAGGGCCTCCCGGCGGGAGCGCCGCGCGAGTTCGACGCCGGCTATTACCGCCACCAGCTCCCCGGCGGGATGGTCACCACCACCCGCCGGATGCTCCAGGAGGTGCGCCGCCCCGAGCTGTTCGACGCGGTGCTCGAGGAGGTGGGGCGGGTGCGGGCCGAGATGGGATACCCGATCCTGGTCACGCCGGTCTCGCAGTTCGTGGCCACGCAGGCCGCGCGCAACGTGATCGACGGCGAGCGCTGGCGCAACGTCTCCGACGAGACCGTGCGCTACTTCCTCGGCCACTACGGCGAACCCCCGGCCCCGGTCGACCAGAACCTCGCCGACCGCCTCACGGCCGGCCCGCGCGCCGACAAGCTTCGGGAGCTGCGCCCGATCACCCTGGAGGGGGCGCGTGATCGGTTCGGCCGGCGGATGCCCGAGGAGGAGCTGCTGCTGCGGCTCACCATGCCGGGCGAGCAGGTCGACGCGATGATCGCGGCGCGGGATGGCAGCGGTGGCGGCTCTCGCGTGATCGAAAAGGCCCGCCAGGCGGGCAAAATCGATCAATCCGCGTCGGATCGACCCGGCCGCTCGCCCTGGGTCTCGCTGCTCTCCGAGCTGGCTGCTCGGCCCGAGATCGGCCACTTGGAGCTGCGCCGCGGCGACGAGCGGCTGGTGTGGCGGCGTGCCTGACCGCCAGGCCCTCGCCGAGGCGCGCGGGTTCGTGTTCGACGTGGACGGGACGCTGGTGCACCGCGGGCCGGATGGGCGCGCCCGTCCCACCCCGGGCGCGGTCGAGGTGCTCGATCGGATCCGGGCGTCCGGCCGCCCGCTCGTGCTGTTCACCAACGGCAGCCATGTCCCGTCGGCGGCCATCGCCGCCGGCCTGCGCGAGGACGGGATCCCGATCGCCGACGAGGAGATGCTCACGCCGACCGACAGCGCGATCAGCTACCTCCGCGCCACCCACCGTGATGCGCGCGTGCTGCTGTTCGGCTCTGACGCGATCGCCGAGTACATGCGCGAGGCCGGTGTCGCGCTCACCACGGGCGAGGACGCCGAGGCGGTGTACGTGGCCCACCGGTCGCAGGTCGACCTCGACGAGGTCGAGCGGGCGGCGCGCGCGGTGGTCCGGGGCGCTCCGCTGCTGACGGCCAGTTACGTGCGCGGGTACGCCGGCGCGAACGGAATCATCTTCAGCCGCGGCGCGATGATCACGGCCGCCATCGCCAAGGTCACAGGCGCGCGCCCGCGGGTCCTCGGCAAACCCTCGCGCGCGGCCGTCGCGGAGATCGCCCGCCGGCTGCATGTGCGCGCCGACGAGCTGGTCGTGATCGGCGACGACCTCGAGATGGACGTCGCGCTCGGGCGCCTCGGCGGCTCGCGGACCATCCTCGTGCGCAGCGGGATCAGCGGCCAGGTCGAGCTGGAGCGCGTGCCGTCGCGCCGGCGGCCCGACGCCGCTGTCGGACGGGTGGCGGAGCTTCTGGAGTGGCTCTGACCGTCGCCGACCGTGCGGCCGAAGCTCAGCGGAGCCCGGGAATGCCGGGGAGTGCGGATTGCGCTCCCGACAGGACGTGACCGACCAGGCCGGTGACCGCCGACGCCGGGTTCCCGAGATGAACCACCACCGCCACGGGGCTGTTCGCGTGGACGTCCAAGACCCCGCTGGACCCCGAGCCACTCGACCCGGAGTTGCCAGAGGCGCCCGAGCCGTCGGTGCCCGATCCGTCGTACCCGCTCCGATCGGAAGAGCCCCGATTGGAATCGCCGCCGCCGCTGCTCTGTGAATCGCCGGATCCGGACGTGCCCGAGTCGGCATAGGTCGTCTGCTCGCCTCCGGAGCCTCCCTGAGGCGGTCCGGCGCTGGTCGTCCCCGTGCCACCGCTCGGCGACGGCGACGAGCCGACGCGACGAGCCGACGGCGACGAGCCCGACGAGCCGGGCGGCGAAAAGCCGCCCGTGCCGTTCGGCGGAGAACCCCCGTGCCGTGACGTGGGAGCGGCGGTGGACGTGATGTGTCGCGCCTCGCCGGGGCTCATCCGAACCGTCGCCGCGCCGCCGTGCGCGCCGGCATGCTGGCCGGCGACGAGCGCGGGACTCGCCGACCGGACGACGCGCCCGCGCGTCAACGCGATCGCGTCCGAGTACGTCGTGGAAGACAGTCGATGCGACGAGGCCGTCTCGACCCCGGACTGCGAGCGGTGACCCGCGCGCGAGACCACGCTGTGCGGCGCGGCGGAACGCTCGTGCGCGCGCAGCGCCAGATGCTGCTGCCTCAGCACTGCGGCCACGCCGAGGGTCGCGGTGGCCGCGAGCGCGACCGTGGTCGCCGCCTTTGCGCCGCTCAGCGCGACCGTCGCCTTGCTCGCCGCTCCGGCTCCCATCGCTCCGGCGCCCGAGCCGTGCGAGGCGCCTTCGGCGAGCAGCCGGCCCAACACCATCGCGGTCGCTGCGGGGGGCATTACAGGAGCGAGGGCGTGCAGGTCGGCCGAGCGGGTGGGGATCGCGGCAGCGAACGCTGAGCATGCTGCGCATCCGCGCAGGTGCGCGCGTACCTTCCGGCCGCGGAGCGCGCGGCGGTCCGCGTTCGAGATCGTGTGGCAGATCTCATCGCAGGACGTCATGCGCCCTTCCTCGTACTCGGCCAGGGCTCGGCGGGCCTCGTAGATCGTCTGCTTGGCGCTGCCGACGGAGCACTCGAGGGCGACCGCGATCTCCTCGTGCGAAAGGCCGCTCAGCTCGCGCATGATCAGCGCGGCGCGCTGGCGCTGGGGCAGCTGCCGCAAGTCCGCAACCAGCCGCGCGAGGCGCTCGTGCTGCTCGGCCTGCTCCTCGACCGCGGCGCCACCGCAGGCCAGTCCATCTACAAGCTCGCTGTGGGGACGGCGCCGGCGCATGATGTTGATCGCCTCGTTGTGGGCGATGCGAAACAACCACGGCCGGAGCGGAGCGTCGCGGCGGGCCTGCCGCAGCGCCGCGAACGCGGCCGCAAACGTCGACTGGAGCGCGTCCTGGGCATCCGCCTCGTCGCGGAGCATCGAACGGCAATAGCGAAACAGCTGCTGGTGGTAGCGGTGATAGAGCGCCGCGAACGCGCGCTCGCTTCCCCTCGCGACCTGCCACGCCAGGCGCTCGTCGGGCAGGACGGCGGCCCGGGCCGGGAACCCGCTCGGACGTGTATTGGTGCCAAGGGCAGCGTGCGCTTCCATCAGGCATCCATTCGAGCTAACGCCCGTCCGGCGAAAAAGTCAGGCCGTTTCATGCGAGCAGGCTACCCGCCTCGAACGCCCGACCGCGCAGGTTCGGGCGCGAATGGACGAACGGACGAAAAGGAGCTCTCGCAATTCCGTGCGGCCCCGCCGCGCGCCGCGCGCACGCGGAGGCCGCGGTCAATCGAGCACGCGCGCGTCGGGGCGCGTGCGAGCCGGCTGGAACCCCGGCAGCACCAGCTCGATCCGAGCTCCCTGACCGTACGCCGGATCGCGCGCGCGGACCTCGCCGCCGTGGGCATCGACGATCGCTCGCACGATTGCCAGGCCGAGGCCGGTCCCGCCGGCCGTACGTACGCGCGAGGCATCGGTGCGGTGGAAGCGCTCGAACACCCGCTGGCGCTCGGCCGCCGGGATGCCGGGGCCGTCGTCGAGCACGGTGAAGCGCACGCCCCCCGGCCCGTCGCGCTCGACCTCGAGCCGCACCAGTCCGCGCTCGGGGGCCGTGTGCTCGATCGCGTTGCGCGCCAGGTTGCGCAGCGCCTGGGCCACGCGGTCGGGATCCGCGTGCAGCTTGCCGTCGGGCACGGGCCCGAGCTCGTAGTTGCGCTCGGCGGTCAGGCTGACCCCGTCCCACAGGTCGGCCACGAACGGGCGCAGGTCGATGTCCTCCATGTGCAGGAAGTCAGTCTCCTCCGCGCGGGCGAGGAACAGCAGGTCGTTGACCAGGCGGCTCATCCGCGCGATCTCGGCCTGCACCAGGCGCTGCACTCGCTGGACCTCCTCCGCGGGCGGGTCGGATTGGGCGGCGAGCACGTCGAGCTGTCCGCGGATCACGGTCAGCGGCGTGCGCAGCTCGTGGGAGGCGTCGGCGATGAAGTCGCGCTGACCGGCGAACGCCTCGGCGAGCCGATCGAGCATGTGGTTGAACGCCTGGGCCAGCACCTGGACCTCGCTGCCGGATCGCTCTCCCGTCTTCATGCGCGGCGCCAGGTCTCCGGCGTCGACCCGCGTGGCGATACCGGCCAGCCGTCGCAGCGGCGCCGAGACCCGCGCACCGGCGAAGTACGAGGCCAGCAGCGCGAGCGCGATCGTCAGCGCCCCGGCGAGCAGGAAGGCCCGGGCGACGCCGTGCTGCGCGCGCTCGATGAGCGCCTCCGGCTCGCCCGCGCCCACCACCAGCCTGATGCGGCCGACCGCCACCGCGCGCTCCAGGATCCGCATCCTCCCGACGTCGACCACGTTGCGAACGGAGTAGCCCAGGCTCGGCGTCGCGAGCCTCACCGCCTCGGCGTTCTCGGCCGCCTGCTGGCCAGAGTTCTCGCTGTCGTCCGCCGCACCCACGCCGAAGACCTCCGGGTGGTTGCTCACCGTTCCGGCGCCGGGGACGACCACGAACAGCAGCGTCGAGGTGGCCGTGTAGGTCTGCGAGCGCATGTACTGGCTGGCGCCCGCGGCGATCGATGCCGGGCCGCGTCCCGGTGAGGAGCGCAGCGACTGCGACAGCTGGCTGGTGTCCCCCGCGATGTCGCGATCGATCTGGCCGCGCAGCTCGGTGCCGGTGTCGGTGTACACAGCCGCGAAGATCGCGACCACCGAGACCAGCATCACCGCCGCCACCCACAGCGTCAGCCGCCAGCGCAGCGACGCCGGCAGGTGCGTCCTAATGCGACCCATCGAAGCGATACCCGACCGAGCGGACCGTGACGATCGGAGGACGGCTCGCGTCTCGCCCGAGCTTGCGGCGCAGGTATCCGATGTACACGTCGACCACGTTCGTCCCGGGATCGTAGTCGTAGCCCCACACCGTCCGCAGGATCTGCTCGCGCGAGAGGACGTGGCCGCGGTTTCGCATCAGGTACACGAGGAGCTCGAACTCGGTCGTGGAAAGCCGGACCAGCTCGCCGTGGGAACGGATCTCGCGCGTGATCAGGTTCACGTCGATGCCGCCGGCGCTCAGTGTGGTCGAGGCGCTCTGGGCGGCCGTGCGCAGCTGGGCCCGGATCCGCGCCGCGAGCTCGGTCAACGAGAACGGCTTGGTCAGGTAGTCGACCGCCCCGGCGTCCAGCCCGGCGACCCGCTGCTCGACCTCGGCCAGCGCGGTGAGGGCGATCACCGGTAGTGCGGGTCTGGCCTCGCGCAGCCGGCCCAGGACGTCGAGGCCGCTGCGCCCGGGGAGCATCATGTCGAGCACGACGAGGTCCACGTTCTCGCTCAGCGCCTTGTCCGTGCCGGTGGCGCCGTCGAGCGCGGAGATCACCTCGAATCCGTGCGAGCGCAGGCCACGCTCGAGGAAGTCGACGATCCCCGGTTCGTCCTCGATGACCAGGATGCGGTTCTGCACGCGCCTCAGCGAACGTACACCGCGAAGAAGTCGCGGTCGTCGGGCGTCAGATAGCGCAGCGGCGGGCGGTCCATCGTGGGGAGCAGGTTCGCGGGGGCGTGGGCACCCGGAAAGCGGTAGGTGATGAAGCTCGTCCAGTAGGTGTTGATGTCGAGCTCCATCGCCCGCACGGCGCCCGCGTGCGTCATCACGCTGGCCAGAGAGCGCAGGCCCTGGTCGGGGCCGGCGGCGTAGATCAGGTTGCCGCGCGCGTCGACGCCCACCGCCGAGCGCCACACGAGCGTGGCGTTGCCGAGCGTGAAGCCCCACTGCGGGCCGTCGTTGAGGTTCGGGTTCGGGTGCCCGTTCTCGACGATCAGCGGCAGGTTCTGGCGCGCGAATACCACCCCCGGTCCCGGCGCGGCGGGGCCGTGCCAGGCGGTCACGTCGACTCGGCCGTCGGCGTAGCGGACGATCGTCGCCATGCCCTGCTCGAGCGGCGCGTAGGTGTGCCCGTTGTAGACGAACCCGCCGCCGGAATCTTTCAGCTTGAAGCCGCTGTTGAACGCGGCCACCAGTCGGCCCCGGAGCGGCATCGGGACCTCCTCGGGACCGCGGTCGGGCATCGCGACCGCGGGCTCGGACGCGCCGGGATAGAGCATGAGCGAGGTCCGCGCGTGGTCGATCCAGGCCACGCCGGCCACCGCCCGCGGGTAGACGACCGGATTCGGGCGGAACTGAGTGATGAGGACGGGCGGCCGCGGGCCGCCGCGGGCGAACGTCGGCTGCCACACCCCCTCGCCGGGGAGCCCGTTCGGCACCAGCGGCTTGATGTTGGGCGGCCGGAAGGCCGGGATCACGTGGCGGATCCCCGCGGACGCGCTCAGCGCGCCCGCCTGATGGGGCAGCCGGCGCAGGGCCGGCCCGCCCTTGGCCGGGGCGGTCAGCGAGTAGTAGAGGTTCTCGATGTCGTCGACCAGGCCGCGGCCACCCCCCGCGCGGATCCACTCGACCGTCCGGATGAAGAAGTCCGAGTTCGACGGCGCCGACAGGGTGCGGACGAACGAGACCGTGCCCGGGATCAGACACAGCAGCGCGGCGCCGAGCAGGATCCGGCGCGCGCGGCGCCAGCCGAAGCGCTCATCGCTGCTCGGGCGCGTGCTCCAGAACACCGCTGGTGACCTGCTGGACGTGAGCATCGCCACCGTAAGTGTGAAGCGGAATCAGGCAGAACAGGCTAAAGAGAGTCTGAGAGGGTCCTCATCCTGGACTAAGCCGCATAGAGCCGGGAACCCTACGTTCGCCCTCTCATGCACAAGGAGCGAACAGTGCGGCGTCGAAGCGCTACCTTCGAGGCCCCGGTGGCGTTGGAACACGATCTTCATGCAGCGGTCGGGCTCGCGCCTGTCCTGGAGCGCACGCGTGCGACTTCGCGCGCCGTGCTGCTCACGCTCCGCCCCCGGCAGTGGGTCAAGAACGTCCTGGTGGTGGCCGCGCCGGCGGCGGCCGGGGCGCTCGGGCACGACGACGTGCCGGTCCGCGTGTCGCTGACATGCGTGGCCTTCTGCTTGCTCGCCTCGGGGGTCTATGCCGTCAACGACGTGATCGACGCCCCCGAGGATCGCCTACATCCGCGCAAGCGCCACCGCCCGGTGGCCGCCGGCGAGCTGAGCCCGCAGCTCGCCAGCCTGCTCGGCGCGATGCTGGTGGCCGCCGGCCTGGCTCTGTGCGCGGCGGTCCGTCCGGAGGTGGCGCTCGTCGGGACCGGCTACGTCGCGCTGACCGTGAGCTACGCGGTCCTGTGGCGGCGCATCGTGCTGCTCGACATCGCCGCCATCGCCGGCGGGTTCGTGCTCCGGGCCCTGGCCGGCGGCGTCGCGGCACCGGTCGCGCTGTCTCGTTGGTTCGTGCTCGTGGTGAGCTTCGCGGCCGTGTTCATCGCGGCCGGGAAGCGCCGCGCGGAACTACGCCGGGCGCAGGCGAGCGGCCAGCTCGGCCACGGACGGCGTGTGCTCGGGCGCTACACCGACGGGTTGCTACGGCTGATCCTCTTCGCCAGCGCCGCGGTGGCGCTCATCGCCTACTGCGGGTGGGCGTTCCTCGTTCCCTCGGTGCACGGGATCCCGTGGCGCCCGCTGACGCTGGTGCCGGTGGCGGTGGCCCTGCTCCGCTACGGGTGGCTCGTGCGCGCCGGGCACGGCGAGGCGCCGGAGGACCTGGTGTTCGGAGATCTCGTGCTCGCGCTGGCCGCCCTCGCCTGGGTGGTGTTGTTTGCGCTCGGCGTCCATGCCGCCGGCTGAGGCCAGCACCCTCGTGCCGGTCGCGTCGCCCGGCGAGCGCGTCAGCGGGTGGGGAGGCGGCGACGGCGTGCCGGTGCGGCTGGTGCGCGCGGACGGAATCGAGCGCCTGCGCTCGGCGCTCGCCGCCGGCGGCGGAGCGATCCCTCGCGGGATGGGCCGGAGCTACGGCGACGCCGCCCAGCTCGCCGGCGGGCTCGTGCTCGAGCTGACCGCGCTCAAGGGATTCGAGCTCGATCGCGAACAGGGCCTGCTCACCGCGCAGGCCGGGGCCACGCTCGGCCAGCTGCTCGAGACGGTGGTGCCCGCGGGGTGGATGCTGCCCGTCGTGCCGGGCACTCAGCATGTGACGATCGGCGGCGCGATCGCCAGCGACATCCACGGCAAGAACCACGGGGTGCACGGGACGTTCGGAAGCCACGTGCGAGAGCTCGAGCTGCTCCGGGCCGACGGCGAGGTGGTGCGGCTGGAGCCGGGGGACCCCGTGTTTGCCGCCACTGTCGGTGGGATGGGATTGACGGGCGTGATCCTGCGAGCGACCGTTGCCCTCCGCGCGGTGACGAGCGCCTGGCTGGCCGTCGACACCGACCGAGTGGAGGGCCTCGACGACGCGTTGTCGGCGCTGAGGGCACCCGGCGGCCCGCATCGGGTGGCCTGGCTCGACCTCCTCGGGTCGCGCTCCGCACGGGGGATCGTGACCCGGGCCGAGCACGTTCCGGGGCCCCCGGATCGGGTGGCGAGCGCCACCGTCCCAGCCCGCGCCACGGTTCCGGTGCGCTGGCCCGGCGCCCTGCTGCGCCCCGAGGCCATCCTCGCCCACAACGAGCTCCGCTTCCGCCTCGCTCCGGGCGGCGCCCGCGGCCGGCTCGAGCCGATCGGCCGCCACAATTTCCCCCTCGACGCGCTCGAGGCCTGGCCGCGGCTCTATGGCCGGCTCGGCTTTCTCCAGTACCAGCTCGTCGTGCCCTACGGGGCCGAGCACGTGCTCGAGCGGGTCATCGAGCTGCTGCGGCGCGAGCGCGTCCCCTGCTACCTGGCCGTGCTCAAGGACTTCGGGCCCGAGAACGAGTTCCCCCTGTCGTTTCCGCTGGCCGGCTGGACGCTTGCCCTCGACATCCCGTGGGGCGTCCCGGGACTGCGCGCGCTGCTCGATCGCTTCGACGCGCTCGTGGCCGAAGCGGGCGGCCGGGTATATCTGAGCAAGGACGCGCGCCTGCGCCGGGACGCCCTGGCCGCCATGTATCCGCGGCTGTCCGAATGGCGCGAGGCGCGCGACCAGGCCGATCCGGGCGGGGTGTGGCGCTCGGACCTGGCCCTGCGCACCGGGCTGGTGGCGCGATGAAGAGCGTGCTCGTGCTCGGCGGGAGCTCGGAGATCGCCACGGCGATCGTGCGCCGGCTGGCCGTCGACGGCCCGGTCCGCGTGTCGCTGCTCGGGCGCGACCGCGAGCGGCTGGAGCGCGCCCTGGGCGAGCTCGAGCGCGCGGGCTGCGAGCCGGGTGGAGTGGAGGTGGTCGACGCCGATGAGGTGGAGCAGCACGAACCGGCGCTGGTGCGCGCGTTCGAGGCGAGCGCCGGCGGGTTCGACCTGGTGATCCACGCCGTGGGGGTGCTGGGCGCCCAGGCCGGGCTCGACGCGGACCCGCAGGAGGCGCTCGAGGTGATGCGGGTCAACTTCGTGGGCGGCGGGTCGCTCCTGCTCGAGGCCCTGCGGCGGCTGCGCGCGCAGGGATGGGGCACGCTGGTCGTGCTCTCGAGCGTCGCCGCCGAGCGCGCCAGGGCGAGCAACGCGGTCTACGGCGCGGCCAAGGCGGGACTCGACGCGCTCGCCCAGGGCCTGGCCGACGCCACGGCGGGCAGCGGCGTCCGCGTGCTGGTGGTGCGCCCTGGTTTCGTCATCGATCGGATGACCGAGGGCCTCGAGCCGGCGCCGTTCGCGACCCGGCCCGAGGTCGTGGCCGAGGCGACCGTGCGCGCGCTGGGGCGCGCGGACCACACGGTTTGGGTGCCGGGCCGCCTGCGGTTCGTGTTCAGCGCCCTGCGCCACCTTCCGCGCGCGCTCTACCGCAGGTTGCCGCTGTGAGGATCGCGATGATCGATGGGGTGCTCGCCGCGGCCGTCTCGGCCGTGCTCCTGATCGTCTCGCCGGGCACCGCGCTCACCGCGGTGATCGCGGCGCTGGTGATCGTGCTGTGCGCGCTCAGCTTCGGGGTCGAGGCGGTGGTGGCGCGGGTGCGGAGCCGCCGCCACCCGTAGCGCCCGCGCGGCACGGATGCCGCGCGGAACGGTCCCACGGACGACCGGCCGAAGGCCGGGCCCCAACTACTGCGCGGCGAGCTGCGGACGCGGGGGCGGAGCAGTGACCGCCGCCTGCGCCGGCGCGAGCAGCCACGCGGCGACCACGATTCCCACGAACGCGGCGGCGTGGATCAGCATCATCGCCGGCCGGTGGCCCAGCGGGTCGCCGAACACAACCAGGCCGCCGAGGATCGAGACGATGTTGTTCCCCGCGGTCATCATCGCGATCACCGGCATCGGGCGGCCGCATTGGAGCGCGCGCTGGAAGCAGAAGAAGGCGCCGACGGTGGCGGCAGCCGTGGCGATCAGCCAGGGCGATGACGCCGCGGCGGCCATCCCGTGGTGGGCCGCCAGGCCGGTCAGCGCCTTGATCGCCACGTCGGCGGCGCCGTACAGGACGCCGCCCACGGCCGCCAGCATCTGGGTGCGGCGCTGCCTGAGGAGCAGCAGGCAGGCTCCGGCGCCGACCGAGGCGCTCAGGTAGATGGCCAGCGCCCCGTTGTGGAAGTGGGAATGGACGCCCACCGCGCCGCGCCCGACCAGGAGCACGAGCAGGGCCACCATGACCAGTGTGAGGCCTGCCATCTCGCGGGGGCTCAGGCGGTGTCCGAGCACGCGCACCGCGATCGGCGCCAGCAGCGCGATCCCGCCGATCAGGAAGGCCTGAACCAGCGACAGCGGCGCCTGGGTCAGCGCGGCGATGCTGATCGCCCAGCCGGCCACCCCGAGCCCCCCGCCGCCCAGCCACAGCCGGGAGCGGAGCAGCGACCGCATGGTGCCGAGGGGGTGGCGGGCGTCGATCGTCGGGGTCTGGGAGGAGCCGGCGTGCTGAATCAGGTAGCTGGCGTTGAGCGCGACCGAGGCAGCCACCGCCAGCGACAGACCGAGCGCGAGGTGGCTCATAGGCTCACCATGCCCATCTGGCGCGCGGTCGACACCGCGAGAGCTCGCTCAGCGGCGTGATTGGTGCGCATACCGCCCCTTTTTGAGCCCTCGCCGGCGGCGTCGCTCGAGCAGGAAGGAGGCGATCACGGCGGCCGCGGCCGGGATCTCGATGAGCGCGATCACCCCGAGGCCGGCGGTCTCGACCACGAGCGCGATCATCAGGCAGAGCGCCAGGGTGACGTCCAGGAGGGCGTCGCGGCGCAGTTGCTGGAGGTGGCGCCGGCGGCGACGAGTCTCGAGCCGGGTGGCGCTGTCGCGGGAGCTGGTCCGCGCACGGGGGCGACCGGCGGGCCGGGGCCGGGGCCGGGGGGCGGGCGCAGCGCGGCGGGGCGCTGGTTGGCGAGCGGGCTGCCCCGGCATCTCAGAGCCCCAGGGCGAGCATGGCCAGCCACACCGCGCCGGCGAGGTGCATGAACCGATCGGCGAACAGCACCTCCTCGGGGGCGCCGGCGCCGCCGCTCGAGACCA
Organism: uncultured Solirubrobacterales bacterium; assembly: GCA_963818675.1. Classification (GTDB taxonomy): domain Bacteria; phylum Actinomycetota; class Thermoleophilia; order Solirubrobacterales; family Solirubrobacteraceae; genus Palsa-465. Next base: position 648,873 of record CAWFTE010000002.1, on the reverse strand, counting down.
CGAGTCCGTAGCGGAGCATCGCCACCGTAAACGGCGCGACGGTGAGCTCGCGCCATGGCGTGGCCGTGGAATGGGGGCCCGCGAAAGCCCACAGGCAGTACGCGCCGAGCGCCACCGCGGCGGAAACGGTGATGACCAGGCGCAGGAACTCCGCGGTGTACTGCTCGAGCACCGGGCGCGACCGCCGGGCCGCCGGGTCGAGAAAGTCCGCGTAGCGCTTACCGGCGGCCACGAACAGCGCCGCGAACGACACCACCACGACGAACCAGGGCGAGCTCGGCACACCGGCCGCGATCGCTCCCGCCACCGCCCTCAGCACGAACGCGCCGGCGATCGCGCAGATGTCGGCGATCGCGATCCGCCGGAGCAGCGTCGTGTAGGCGGCATTGAGCAGCGCGTAGCCAGCCGCGACGGCGGCCAGGCGCCAGCTGACGGCGGCCGAGGCGGCCAGGCCGAGCGCGATCGCGACCACGCCGGCGAGGAGCGCTTGGCCGGCGGGCACCGCTCCGGAGGCGATCGGCCGGTGGCGCTTGACCGGGTGGCGGCGATCCTCGGCCAGGTCGCAGACGTCGTTGATCAGGTAGGCGCCGGTGGCGAGCAGGCAGAAGGCGGCAAAGGCGGCTGCGGTGCGTTCGAGCGCTCCGGAGCGGGTGAGCGCGCCGGCGGCCAGCGGGGCGGCGAACAGCAGCAGGTTCTTGGCCCATTGGTGGATCCGGGCGGCGCGGACCCAGGCGCGCAGGCCGCCGGTTGGCCGGGGCAGCGGCGAGACGACGGTCGCCGGGTCCGGCGGAGGCGGTTCGGGCGCCGTGCGCGGGCGCGTTTGTGCAGAAGCGGGGTTCACGGTCAGTACCGGCTCAGCAAAGCCAGTTCTTGGCCGGCGCGCGTTCGCCTGCCGCCCGAGATGAGACTTCTCTAAGCGCGCGCCGAATCGACAGGAGAGAGCGCCAACATAGCGAAGCGCTGTTTCAGCGCCTCCTCGAGTTATGTCCTCGCACGCCGCCCGTCACCCGCTCGGCCGCCGGCCGCTGCCGCCGCGCCTGACTCCGCTGCGCCGCGCTCGGCGGATCGCTGTGCTCACGCTGTGTCTGTGCAGCATCCCCGTGCTCTTCTCGTATGTCACGACGATCATGGGCGCGTCGAACTCGAGCCTCACGATCCGGACCTTCGAGTGGTTGCGCGACCACGGCGCGGCGTCGATCGCCTCCCAGGTCGAGAGCTTCTATTACTCGTTGGGCGCGCCCTCCACCGGCGGCGCTGCGCTGCGCCGGCTTCCGCTCGGAAGCGGCCTCGGCGCTGCGCGGGTTCATCCGCCGAACATCCCGCCGCTGATTGAGCCCGCGCTGCCGGGCGAGGGGGTGTGGGTCCCGAGCGAGAGCTGGAGCGGGTCTGACTCGCCGGTCGAGGTGACCCAGTTCCGCAGCGATCCGAGCTACCCGCAGATGGTGGCCGCCGTGGCCTGGATCAACACCGCGCGCGCCTCGGTCCAGCTCTACCCCGGGCGGCTCGAGCCGGCCGTGAGCCTGCCGCAGCGCGGGCCGATGGCGGTCCCGGCGTCCGGCCGCTCACGGCTGCTGGCCACGTTCAACAGCGCCTTCAAGCTGTCGGACTCGCAGGGCGGGTTTGCGCTCGACGGGAAAACGTATGCGCCGATGAAGTCCGGGATGGCCACGATCGTGGGCTACGCCGGCGGGCGCGTCGACGTGCAGGCCTGGGCCGGCGGCCCGTCGGCGGGCCGCGACGTGCTGTTCGCGCGCCAGAACCTCCCGCTGATCGTGTCGGGCGGACGGCCGAACCCGATCCTGTCCGACGGCGCCGCATGGGGCGTCACGCTCGGCAATTCGGTGCGGGTGTGGCGCTCGGGGATCGGGGTGGACGCCCAGGGCGACCTGATCTACGCCGCAGCCAACGACCAGACCGCGGGCTCGCTGGCGCAGATCCTGATCCGCGCCGGCGCCGTGCGCGCGATGGAGCTCGACATCAATTCCTACTGGGTCACGGGCATCACCTACGGGCAACCCGGCGCCGGGCAGCCGTCGAGCCTGCTGCCCGGGATGACGCGCGGCCCCGAGCGCTACCTGTCGCCCGACGACCGGGATTTCTTCGCGGTCTACCTGCGGTGAGAATGCCCACACCGAACGTGCAGGGCGGCACGCCGGGCGAAGCTGACTGAATCCATTTGAGGTCGCTCAAGCGACTGCAAATGGCTTCAGTTGGCGTCGGCGCCGAAGCCCTCGACGTGCAGGCGCGCCGGCGGCACCCCGGCCCGGCGTGCCGCCGCAGCCACGGTGTCGGCGAACGCGCCGGGACCGCAGATGAAAACGTCGCGACGGGGCAGGTCGGGGATGTGGCGGGTCAGGGTGGTGGGGTCGAGCGTAACCCGGTGGCGAGAGCCGAACGCCGCGAGGACCCGCCCGTTGCGGGCGCGGACCAGCTCGCGGAGCTCGTCGGTGAGCAGAAGCTGGCGCTCGCTGGAGGCGCGAAGCAGGACGATGATGTCGCTGTTCGCAGGCAGGTCCTCGAGCAGCGCCCGCACGGGAGTGACGCCCACTCCGGCGGCGATCAGCGCCACCTTATTTTCGCCACCGCTGAGCGCGTGCTTGGTGAAGGCGCCGTACGGGCCCTCGATCGCGATCCGGGTGCCCGGAGCCAGGCGGGCGATCGCGCGCGAGTGCTCGCCCAGGCCCTTGATCGTGACGCGCAAATACGGCGGCTGCGGCAGCGCGGAGATGGAGTAAGGGTGCGCGTGGAGCCACATGCCGCGGGTCAGGAAGCGCCACTGGAAGTACTGGCCGCCGGACACGGACAGCCGCTCGAGCTTCCGGCCCGTGACGACGAGCGAGAAGACGTCGTCGGCCTCGCGGACCACCTTCACGACCCGCAGGCCGTGATAGGCGCTCCGCCACAGCGGAAGGGCCACGCGGCAGGCGAGGACCACGCCGGCCGTCGCGAGCCACAGCAGCGTCCACGCGAGGCGAGCCAGCGGATGGTGCACGAACGACGCCCCGGTCGCCACCTGATGGGAGAACGACAGCGCGAGGGCCAGGTAGGTGAGCAGGTGCACCTGCCACCAGGTCTCGTGGCTCATCCGGCGGCGCGCGGCGCGGATCGAGAGCGCGGCGATCCCGATCAGGAGAGCGAGTGCGAGGATCGCGCCGAGCATGCCCTGGTAGTGCGACAGTGCCACCCCGAACTCGTGCCAGAGGCCGGTGCGCTGTAGCTGCGCGTAACCGAGCATCGAGCTGGCGGCGTGGACGGTCAGCAGCAGGAGCGGCCAGGGCGAGAGCCGGCGATGCCATTTGGTCAGGCGCGGATGGCCGATCAGCCGCTCGAGCGCCGGCAGGCGGGCCACCAGCAGAACCATGACCAGTAGCAGGTAGGCCCCAGTCAGGCCGGTGAACCGCCCGATCGCGACGTACAGGCCGCCGGGGGCGTGGAGGATGCGGCTGTCCAGCGAGGTCAGCGCGCTGGCGGCGCTGGCGCCGAGGCCGAGCCCGGCCAGGCCGATGACTGCGTCAGCGGCTAGGTGGTTGGGCGCCAGGGCCGGGCGGTGGCTGGGGCTCGGGGCGGGCGGCGCCGCCGGCCCAGGCGGTGCCGGCGGGGGGACCGAAGAGGGTGGGGGAATCGATCGGCGGTTTTCAGCGAGGGCCGTCACTGAGGGTTGTTTCGGCAGGAAAACCGCCACAAACGAGGGGGATGAGGAGATTCACACGTAGTTCTTAGGCCTCGTGCCGATGAAAGGACCATGGCAGCGCGACGCAGCACGCCCTCGATCGGACGGCTGGCCACGGTGGTGGCCGGGACAGTCGGGCTCGGGTTCGGCGTGACCGCGGTGGCGCAGGGTCACGACCACGCCGTACACGAAGCCGCGCAACGCACGCGGGCAACGGAGCCGGTCACGCTCGCGCGTGGCGTGGCAGCGCCGGCCCGGTCCGAGGGGTCGGCTTCCCGGGCGCCCAAGCCGGCCCCGGCCCGGGCCCACCCGCCGGCTCGCCCGCCGGGCCGCCCGCATCACGCGGCTCCGGCGCCTCGGCCTGCCGCCGCGGCCCCGGCCGCTGGGGCCCCGGCCGCCACACCCGCGCCCGCCTCGGTCTCGACCCCGGCAGCTCCCGCGCCGGCCGCGGTCTCAGCCCCGGCGGCTCCCGCGCCAGCCACGGCCACGGCCCCGGCCCCGCCGGCGCAGCCTCCGGCCCCCGTGCCGGCGGCCGCTCCCGCCCCGGTGCAGGCGGCCGCCCCGGTCGTCTCCGGCGGCTCCTAGGCCTAAGCCGCGCCCACCGCGCCCTCGCGCTTGACCTCCGGCGGGATCATCGGGCCCTCACCCGAGGGATCGACGATCCCCTCCTCGAGCCAGGCGTACCGCCCGTCGAGCAGCTTGTCCGCGGCCTCCTTCCCGGCGTCGTCGTCGTTTGACCACAGCGCCTCGAACAGGCCGTCGGCCCGCCGCTTGGCCTGGAGGCAGAACAGGCCCGCGAGCTCGGTCGCCTGCTCGCGCCGCTCCGGGTGCTCGCGGCCGATTGTGTCGGCGTAGGCGACCGCCGAGGCCATCGCGAACAGCTCGGCCCCGATGTCGACGATCCGCCCGAGGAAGGCCTGGCGGTACTCGAGCTTGGCCTGCCAGCGGGTCATGCCGTAGAACGTCGAGCGGGCCAGCTTGCGCGAGGCGCGCTCGACGTAGCGCAAGTGCGTGGCCAACGGGCCGAACTCGTCGAACGACCGAGGGTTCTGGCCCCGTCCGACCGCGAGCTGGGGCAGCCACTTCGAGTAGAACGCCGCCGCGCGGCCCGCGGCCCTCGCCTTGGCTTTCGCGTCGGTCTCGCTGTCGAGGATGTCGCCGGCCACCTGGAGGTGCTGGTCGACCGCCTCGCGCGCGATCAGCAGGTGCATGATCTCGGTCGATCCCTCGAAGATGCGGTTGATTCGCATGTCCCGGAACGCGGCCTCGACCGGCACCGGCTTCTCGCCTCGGGCCTTCAGCGACTCCCCGGTCTCGAACCCTCGCCCGCCGCGGACCTGCATCAGCTCGTCCACCACGCGCCAGCACAGCTCCGAGCCGTAGAGCTTGGCGATCGCCGCCTCGATGCGGATGTCGTTGGACTTGTTGTCGGCCAGGCGGCTGGCCACGTCGAGCATCGCCTCGAGCCCGAACGCGCTGCCCGCGATGAACGCGAGCTTCTGGGCCACGGCGTCGTGCTGGCCGACCTTGCGGCCCCACTGCTCGCGCTCGTTCGACCACTCCCGCCCGATCTTTGTCGCCCACTTGGCCACGCCGACGCAGATCGCAGGCAGCGCCAGCCGCCCTGTGTTCAGCGTGCTCAGAGCGATCTTGAGCCCCTCGCCTTCGCGCCCGATCCGGTTCTCCTCCGGGACGAACACGTTCTCCAGCCGGGTCACCGAGTTCTCGATCCCGCGCAGCCCCATGAACGCGTTGCGGTGCTCGACCGTCACCCCCTCGGTGTCGTAGGGGAGCACGAAGGCGGAGATGCCGCCGCGATGGCCCTCGGACTTCGGCACCTTGGCCATGACCACGACGATGTCGGCGATCGCGCCGTTGGTCGCCCACAGCTTGCGCCCGTTCAGCACGTAGCCGCCGTCGGCGGGTGTCGCGCTCGCCGCCAGCCGCGCCGGGTCCGAGCCGACATCGGGCTCGGTGAGCAAGAACGCGCTCACGTGATCGCGTGCCACCAGCGGAAGCCAGCGCCGCTTCTGCTCCTCGGTCCCGAACATCCGCAGCGGCTCGGCCACCCCGATCGACTGATGGGCGCTGAGCAGCGTCGAGAGCGAGGCATGCCACACGCCGGCCAGCGCCAGAGCCTTGTTGTAGTAGACCTGCGAGAGGCCGAGGCCGCCGTACTCCTCGGAGACCTTCATCCCCAATGCGCCGATCCGCTTGAGCCCCTCGAGCGCGGCCTCGGGGATCTTCGAGTCGCGCTCGATCTCGAGCGGGTCCACCTCGGCCTGCAGGAACTCCCGCAGTGCGTGCAGGAAGCGCTCGCCCCGCTCGACCGCCTCGGGCTCGAGCCGGGGCTGCGGATGGATCAGGTCGAACCTGAAGTTGCCGAGGAACAGCTCCTTGCCGAAGCTGGGGAGCTTCCACTCTGACTCGCGCGCTGCCTCGGCGACCTCGCGCGCCTGCTTCTCTGAAACCTGGGTGGCCACGTCTCGTCTGCTCCTAATCGGAAGTAATGAAGTCTGTGTATTCCAGCATGCCCGTGATGCGCCCGCCTGTCGGCTGCGTACACTCCCGCGCCGTGCCACGGGTCCTGTTCCTCACCGGCTTCCCCGGATTCATCGGTCGCCGGCTCACCCGGGCGCTGCTCCAGGCCGACCAGGAGGCCACGGTCGTCGCTCTGATCGAGGAGAAGCAGATGGACCGCGCGCGCGAGTGCGCGCAGGCGATCGGGCCGGAGAGGATCGAGCTCGTGCCCGGCGACATCTCTCGTCAGGGCCTCGGACTGGACGGCGACCAGCGCGAGCGCCTGCAGCGAGACGTCGTCCAGGTCTTCCACCTGGCCGCGATCTACAACCTGGCGGTCCCGCTCGATATCGCCGAGAAGGTGAACGTCGCCGGTACCGGCAACGTCCTCGACCTGTGCGCCTCCTGCCAGCAGCTCGAGCGACTCAACTACGTCAGCACCGCGTACGTGGCCGGCGATCGCACCGGCGTCGTCTACGAGCACGAGCTGACCCTCGGGCAGGGCTTCAAGAACCACTACGAGTCGACGAAGTTCCAGGCCGAGGTGTGGGTGCAGGTGCGCATGCGCGACATCCCGACCACGATCTACCGCCCCGCGATCGTGGTCGGGGACTCCCGCAGCGGCGAGACCGAGAAGTTCGACGGGCCGTACTACATGCTGCGCACGATCGCGCGCGCCGCCGAGCGGCCGGGCCCGATCCCCCAGATCGGCAGCGACGAGTCGCCGTTCAACGTCGTCCCGGTCGACTTCATCGTCTCGGCCATCGTCGCCGCCGCCGGCGACGCGGAGGCGAGCGGGGAGGTGCTCCACCTGGTCGACCCGGAGCCGATCAGCGCCGCCGAGCTGGGCCGTGTGCTGGCCCGCGAGTACGCCGGCAAGGAACCATCCCTGCGCGTCCCCGGCGCCGTCCTCGACCACGCGCTCCGCTTCAAGCGCGTGCGCGAGTACTTCTCTGGCGCGCCCCGCGAGTCGATCCGCTACCTCAACCATCCGGTCCGCTTCGACACGCGCAAGGCGTCCGAGCTCCTGGCCCGCCACGGCATGGGCTGCCCCCGCTTCGAGGAGTATGCGGGGCCGGTGGTGGGCTTCTTCAAGGAACACGAGGACGATCCGTCGTTCGTCCCGGCGTAGCTACGCTAGAGCGGTATGCCTCAGGCGCGCTGCCGCTTCGCCCCCTCGCCCACCGGATACCTCCACGTCGGCTCGGCCCAGTCGGCGCTGTTCAACTGGCTGTTCGCGCGTGGGTCTGACGCGCAGTTCCTGCTTCGGATCGAGGACACCGACGCCGAGCGCAACCGCCCCGAGCTGACCACCAACATCCTCGACATGCTCCGGTGGCTGGGGATCGACTGGGACGCCGACGCGGTCCACCAGAGCGAGCGCTTCGAGCTCTACCGCGCCGCCACCTACGTGCTCGAAGAGCGCGGCACGGTGTACTGGTGCGACTGCACCCGCGAGGACGTGGAGCGGCGCAACCAGGAGCGCGGCGGCAAGCCGGGCTACGACGGGTTCTGCCGCGAGCGCGGACTCGACCGGGCGCCCGGTCGCGCGCTGCGCGTGCGCACCCCGGACGCCGGCGCCACCGCCTGGGATGACGTGGTCCGCGGCCACATGGAGTTCGCCAACCAGAACATCGAGGACTTCGTGATCGTCCGCTCGAACGGGATGCCCCTGTTCCTGCTCGCCAACGTGGTCGACGACCACGAGATGGCCATCACCCACGTGATCCGCGGCGAGGACCATCTCAACAACACGCCCAAGTACCTGGTGCTGTGGGACGCGCTCGGGTACGGCGAACGGCCCACGTTCGCCCACCTCCCGCTGCTCGTGAACGCGGCCCGCAAGAAGCTCTCCAAGCGCCGGGACGACGTGTCGGTGGCCGACTACAAGGCGCGGGGGTTCCTGCCCGAGGCTATGCGCAACTATCTTGCGCTCCTCGGCTGGGCCCCGCGCGACGGGGAGGAGATCCGACCGATCCAGGAGATGGTCGAGCAGTTCCGCCTGGAGGACGTGAATCCCTCGCCGGCGTTCTTCGACCAGACGAAGCTGCTGCATGTCAACGCCCACTACATCCGGGAGCTGTCGACCGAGCAGTTCGTTCGCATGGCCGCCGCGTTCGTGCCCGCCGGGGAGGAGCCCCGTCGCGCTCTCGAAGCGCTGGCGCCGCTCGTGCAGGAGCGGGTGCGGACGCTGGACGAGGTCCCCGGGATGCTCGACTTCCTGTGGCTGGAGGAGCCCGCGATCGACGAGGACGCCTGGCGCAAGGTCTCGAACGATTCGCGGATCGGCGCCATGCTCGACGCGGCGAGCGAGCGCCTCGAGCAGGTCGACGTCGACTGGAGCCCCGAGGAGATCGAGCAGGCGGTCCGGGCGGCCGGCGCGGACGCCGGGTACCTCAACGACGAGGGCCACGTCCAGCTCGCCAAGGCGCAGGCGCCTGTGCGAGTGGCGCTCACCGGGCGGCGGGTGGGCCCGCCGCTGTGGGAGTCGATCGCGGCGCTCGGCCGCGACCGAACGCTGGCCCGGCTGCGGGCCGCGCGGGCCCGGGTGAGCGCCGGGGCGCCCGCGCTCGGGTCCTGACCGGATCCGCCCGATCAGCAGGGCTTTAGTCGTCGGACAGAAAGCCGATACATAACCTGCAGCCCGTTGTGGCGGCCCGGCCAAGCCGGTTTCAGTCCGACCCCGTGGGGCGGGCAGGCGCGCACTGCCTCGTCCCCAAAAGACCAATCTGTAAAGGGACCGAGGTAGACCCTTGTCAGGCATCAGAGAGCTGGACGCCGCGACAGGCTCGACGCTGGAGCTGTTTGATGGACTGCGCGTACCCGCGGTCCTCGCCGGGCCGGACGGGTCGATCCGGGAGGGCAACCTCGCCGCCGCGAACCTGTACGGGATCGACCAGGCGGACCTGGCCGGCCAGCCCCTCGCCTCGGGCTCGCTCGCGAGCAGCACGCTCGGCACGTGGGTCGTCGAATATGCGCTCGAGTACGGACGCTGGAATGGCCACGTTCAGGTGGACGGCCCGCTCGGGCCGGTTTCGTTCGAGCTCAGGCTGACGCCGCTCAGCGCCGGCGAGAGCGTGGCCCCCGCCCCCGGCGTGGTGGCGGCGTTCTTCGAGGTGCTCGAGGCACAACCCTCGCCGAGCGAGAACCTCAGGGCGACGATCGACTCGCTCAGCGACCACGTCGCTGTGATCAATCAGGAGGGCGAGATTGTCGCGGTCAACGAGGCCTGGAGGCGCTTCGCGCTGAGCAACGGGGCGGGCACCGACTATCTCGGCGCGAACTACCTCCGCGTGTGTGCCGCCGCCGGCCAGGAGCAGGCCGGTACCACCGGCCGTCAGCTGCGTGAGCTCCTGAGCGGGCAGCGCGATTCGATCGAGCTCGAGTACCCGGCGGGAGACCGGTGGTTCGCGCTCCGAGGGATTCCCTACGCCAGCCCCAGCTACCGCTGGGCGCTCGTGATCCACGTGGACGTCACCGAGCGCCGGAGGGTGCAGGAGAAAGCGTTCCTCCAGGCTGCCCTGCTCGACGAGCTCGACGTCGCGGTGATGGCCACCGACCTCGACCACCGGGTCATCAGCTGGAATGCCGGCGCGGAGCGGCTGTACGGCTGGTGCGCCGCGGACGCCATCGGCCGCCGGGCGGACGAGCTGATGCTCTCGCCCGGAACCGCGATCGACCCCGCCATCGGCGCGCGCCTGGCCGGCGGCCGCTGGGACGGCGAGTGCACCTCGCGGCGCAAGGACGGTTCGATCTTTCCCGCCTACTTCCGGATCAACATCGTCGCCGACGACGAGGGGCGCGACAGCGCCGTCATCTGGGTCTCGATGGACATCTCGCAGCGGCGTAAGTCCGAGCACCACCTGAAGCTGGCCCGCGACTACCTGCGCGCAGTCATCGACGCCATGGGCCAGGGGATGTACACCCTGGACGAGGCAGGCCGCCTCACGTACATGAACCAGGCCGCGCAGGACCTCCTGGGCTGGCCGATGGAGGAGCTGCACGGGCGCGACCTCCACGTCCTGGCCCACCACCAACATCCGGACGGCACCCCGTTCTCGCGCGAGGAATGTCCGATCCTCGGCGCCGGCCGCAACGGCAAGGTGGTCCGGGTCGAGGAGGACTCGTTCGTGCGCGCGGACGGGACGCACATCCCGGTCGCCTACACGGCGGCGCCATTCTCGAGCGGCGACGGCGTCGACGGAACCGTGGTCGTGTTCGAGGACATCTCAGAGCGCCAGGCCCAGACCCGGCAGATGGAGCGCGACCTCGAGAAGCTGGCCGCGATCAAGCGGATCCGCAACGCCTTGACCAACGACGGCTTCCTGCTCTACGCCCAGCCGATCATCGACCTGGCCAGCGGTCAGCCGGTGCAGCGCGAGCTGCTGATCCGGATGCGCGACCCGGACGGCGACGGCGTGCTGCCCCCGGGGTCGTTCCTACCGGCGGCCGAGGAGTACGGCTTCATGTCCGACATCGATCGCTGGGTGATCGCACGCTCGGCCGAGATCGCCGCCACCGGGCGCGCGGTCGAGCTGAACATCTCTGCCTCGTCGATCGGCGACCCAGAGCTGGTCGACTTCATCGCCGCCGCGATCGTGGGCGCGGACGCAGACCCGACCCAGATGGTCTTCGAGATCACCGAGACCACCCTGGTCAGCGACGAGGCCGCGGGGCGCCAGTTCGTGACCGCCCTGCACGAGCTCGGGTGCAAGGTCGCGCTCGACGACTTCGGCACCGGCTACGGCGGCTTCACCTACCTCAAGCAGCTACCGATCGACTACCTGAAGATCGACATCGAGTTCGTGCGCGACCTCGCCCACAGCGTGGCCAGCCGCAAGGTCGTCGAGGCGATCGTCAACCTCGCCCACGGGTTCGACCTCCAGACGGTGGCCGAGGGCGTGGAGGACGAGGAGACGCTGACGCTGCTGCGCAACCTCGGGGTCGACTACGCCCAGGGCTACCACCTGGGCCGCCCGGGGCCGCTCGAGCTCTGAGCTCGACCCTTTCGACCTCGCGGTTCGGGAGCGGGCGTCCGTGCCCGCCTCGCGATCAGTTCGGCTGCGGCACGATCCTGATGTAGGGCTTCGGCGACTCCCACTCGCCGAACAGCTCCTTGGCCTCGTCGTTCGAGACCGAGCCCGAGATGATCACCTTGTCGCCCTGCTGCCACTGCGCCGGAGTGGACACCTTGTGGGTGGCCGTCAGCTGCAGTGAGTCGATCACCCGCAGGACCTCGTCGAAGTTGCGCCCGGTGCTCATCGGATAGACCAGGATCAGCTTGACCTTCTTGTCCGGGCCGATCACGAACACGTTGCGCACGGTCTGGTTCTGGGCCGGCGTGCGGCTCGCATCGCCGACTTCCTGAGCCGGCAGCATCCCGTACAGCTTCGAGACGTTGAGGTCGGGGTCGCCGATCACCGGGTAGTTCGGCGCGTAGCCCTGCGTCTCCTCGATGTCCTGGGCCCACCTCTCGTGGTTGTCGACGGCGTCCGCGGACAGCCCGATGATCTTCGTGTTGCGTCGGTCGAACTCCGGCTTGATCTTCGCCATGTAGCCGAGCTCGGTCGTGCACACGGGCGTGAAGTCCTTGGGGTGCGAGAACAGGACGGCCCAGGAGTCTCCGATCCAGTCGTGAAAGTGGATCTTCCCCTGGGTGGTCTCGGCCTCGAAGTCGGGTGCGGTATCGCCAATTGCCAGTGCCATGTTCTTCTCCTTGTACAGCGGTCATCACTGATGATGACATCTCCGGTCGGGTTTCATGGGTTTCTTGATTTGGGCCGGGCCTGCGGCCCGTCGTCCCTGGGGCCATTGCGGCGGGCATCCATGCCCGCCGCCCGCGCTCACCAGCTCACCGCGCCACCGTGAGCCAGGCGGCCCGCGGCGTGCCGGCGCCGTGCGCGTTGCGCACCCACACGCTGAGCCGGTAGCGACCCGGGCGCAGCCCGGCTGGGAGCGTGAGGCGCGCCACCGAGCGCCCCGTCCCCCGGATCACCCGCCCGACCGCGATCGTCGCGGTGCGCCCGCCGGCCCGGGCGCGCCCCCGCCACAGCGTCCAGCGCACCTCCCCCGGCTGATCGGTGACGACCAGGACGCGCTTGCGCGAGCGGACGAGCCGCGTGATGGCCGGCGGCGCGAAGGCCGCCGCGCACAGGGAGATCCGCAGCGCGGCGCCCTTCCCGAGCAGCGTGAGCGTGGCCTCGGCCCTCCCGCGCCAGAGCGGCGTGAACAGCACGGCGATCTGGCAGCTCGAGCCGGGGGCCAATACGGCGTGCGCGCATCCGTCGGCACTCAGCGCGAAACCGTGTGCGCGCCCGGGCGTCAGCCGCGCGCCCACGACGGGGACCGCGCCGGCGAGCGGATTGCTGACCTGGACCGTGAGCCGCTGGACCTGGCCGGCGCGATCGAAGGCTCCGGTGCCCTGAAATGCCGTCCTCGACCAGCTGAGCTCCGAGACCGATAGCGCGAGTGCGCTCACCGTCATCGTCAGCGTCCCGTCGTCGGAGGGCACCTGCAGAGTTGCGCTCGCCGCGCCGCCGATCCATCGGCGCGTAGCGCACCGCCACCGTGCAGCTCTGCGCCGGCTCGAGGATCCGCCCCGAGCAGGTGTCGCCCGCGAGGCCGAGACCGTCGGCCTGCGCCGGGGACGCCAGCGAGGCCTGCCCGAGCAGCAGCGGCTCGCTTCCGGGGTTCGCGACGCTGAGGGTCGAGGTCGTGGTCGAGCCGACCAGCGTGGGTGGGAGCGCGAGCCCCGCCGGAGCTGCCACCGGGAGCGGCCCCCGGCAGTCGCGGCCCAGTACCGCGTAGCACTGCGCGAGCGCGCTCACCGCGTCGTAGCTCGGCTTCTCGATCACCAGCGGGTCGGCCACCGGCGGGTCCTCCACGTCCCCGCCGAGGATGCCCTCGGAGGCGAACGGCCCGCCCAGGTTGTCGCGCTCGGTCACGAACACCTCGCTCGCCCCGGCGTCCAGCAGGGTGGGGATCGAGGCGGTCAGGTACGCGGCCTGCGAGAACTCGCCATCGGCGTACGCCGGGTCGTACTGGTAGGCGGGATCCGACGGGTAGCCGTGCTCGGTCACCCACAGCGGGCCGTCGAACCCGTACGAGGCCAGGAACTTCCTCCAAGCCGCGAGGTCGGGCGCGAGCGCGGACAGGCGCGCTCGCTCGTGCACGTTCGCGATGTCGAACGCGTGGGCGGCGTCAGCGTCCGGCGTGGCGAATACCTGGGCCAGCCAGGCCATGCCGGCGGCGTCGGAGATCCCCCCGAGCAGCACGTTGGCCTGCGGGTCTATCTGCTTGATCGTGTCGTGGGCCGCCCGCAGCATGCGCGCGTACTGCTGCGGGGTCCCGCTGAAGAAGTCGCCCTGGTCGGGCTCGTTCCAGATCTCCCAGTCGCGAATGACCGGGTCCGCGCGGGTGACGATCTCGGCGAGCATCGACTCGTAGTCGGGCAGGTCGTCGGTTGCGCAGCGAGGCACCGCGGTCCATGCGATGGACTGCCCGCAGCTGGCGATCCACCAGGGAATCGACAGCAGGTCGGCCACCACGCGCAGGTGGTAGCGCTGCGAGAGCGCCACCACCTCGTCCAGGCCGGTGAAGTCGGGCGGCCCGAGCGGATCGGTGAACACCATCGACGGTTGCACGTCGAGGCGGATCGCCGACGCGTGCATGGCCGCCGCCTCCGCGAACATCCGCTCCTTGAAGGGGAGCGGGGCGTTCAGCTGCAGCATCGAGTGGGCGCCGATCGGGCTCGCGTCGGCGCGGGCTGCGCTCGGCCCGTACAGCGCTGCGCCCCAGCCCAGCAACGCCGCGAGCGTAAACGCACACACTGGCGATGAAAATCGTCTCACGAGGCGCCAACCCTTGGTCTTTGGCGCGTTCCGGCGTGCATTCGTCCGCCGCGACAGGTTGAATGTCGCCGTGCGTCTAACCCATTCGATCGCAGAGGAGTGCCCGTGGCGCTAACCCAGACACAGCTTGCGACCGCCGTCGCCGACCGGACAGGAATGACCAAGGCGGACGCCAAGCGGGCGCTCGAGGCGCTCGAGGATGTCGTGCTCGAAGAGATCGGGAACGCCGAGAAGGTGCGGATCGGCGGCCTGGTCCAGCTGACCGTTCGGGTCAAGCCGGCGCAGAAGTCGCGCAAGGGGCGCAATCCGGCGACCGGCGAGGAGATCACGATCGCCGCCAAGCCCGCCAGCGTCGACATTCGCGCCCGGCCGCTCGCCAAGGCCAAGGGCGCGCTCCCGTCGATCCGCAAGGCGCGCCGCCGGCTCCCCGCCTGAGCCCCGGGCAGCCGCAAGGACGCTGTCGGCAACAGACGTGTTGCCGATGGCGATCGTGCGTGCGCTCGCGTCGGGACCACTAGGCGTTCGCCCTCGGGTCCCGGGCCGACCCTAACCGCCGCTGCCGGATAAGGCAAGCTATCGGTGGGATGGGCACCACCTACAACGTCGCGCTGTTCTTCCACCTGCTCGGCGCCCTGCTGTTCTTCGCCGGCGCGGTCGTCGCGGGGGTCGCATTCGAGCTGGCGCGCCGGCGTCCCCGGGCGGCCGAGGTCGCCGCGCTGCTCGCCGCTTCGCGGATCGGCGCGGTCGTGCTGGGCGCCGGATCCGTGCTGGCGGGCGCTTTCGGCCTGTGGCTGGTCCACCTCGGGCACTGGGGCTACGGCTCGGGGTGGGTCGCTTGGGGCATAGGGCTGTACGTGCTCGTGCTCGTGCTCGGCGGTGCCGGCGGCGCTCGTCCCCGGCGGGCCAGGCTGCTCGCCACCGAGCTCGGCGCACTGGAATCGGGGATCACGCCCGAGCTGCGCGCGCTCCTGAACGATCCGGCCGCGCGCACGCTCAACTACCTTTCGTTCGCGATCGTGATCGCGATCGTGGCGGTGATGGTGTTCAAGTAGCCGGGAGGATGCGAGTGGCAGAGCCGTTGCCCCGCAGGTATGGGGGCAAGTCGCTGGAGGAGAGGCGCGACGACCAGCGTGAACGGCTGATCGCGGCGGCCCGGGATGTGTTCGCGCGCCGCGGCTTCACGGCGGCCGGCATCGAGGAGATCGTGGCCGAGGCGCGGGTCTCGCGCAGCTCGTTCTACTCGTTCTTCGCCAACAAGGAGCAGTGCCTGCTCGCGGTGTTCGAGGAGGGGGTGAGGCGAATCTCAGCCAAGCTGATGGAGGTGATCGCCGAGCCGCGCGAGCCGGCCGAGCGGATCCGCGCCGAGATCACGTGCCTGGCCGAGGGCTTTGCCGCCGACCCGGCAATGGCGCGCGTGCTGCTGATCGAGGTGGTGGGGGCCACGCCGGCGGTGGAGCGCGCCCGCGCCGCCGCCCGGCAGGCGGCCGCCGACGTGATCGAGGCGCAGCTCCGCGGCTACCCGCTGTGGGCCGGGCGCCCGGCGCAGGAGCGGGCGGTGGTGGCGCTGACCACGATGGCGGCAATCGCCGAATCGTTCAGCCACCTGATCGCCACCGGGCGGATCGACGATTGGCCGTCAATCGTGCGCCCGCTCAGCGCCTACGTGGCGCGCGGGCTCGGGGCTCGGGGCGAGCTCGATCCGCCCGGCTGAGAAGGCCCCGCCGCGACGGCTCAGCCGCGACGCGGCGGATTAGCCCCGGGCGTCTGGGGCCTCGGCAGCGACGCGTTGGGTTGGGCGGTGTTGCCGCTGGCCAGGTCCGCGACCAGGATTCCGTCGCGGATCTGAGCCATCAAGTCCCCGACGCCGCTCGGCGAATGCGGCATCAGGATGGTGTTCGTCTTGGCGCCCTCGCCGAGCGCGCGGATCATGTCCGTGTACTGGGTGAGCGCCACCAGCGCCATCGCCTCGCGGGGATCGAGACCGTGCTGGGCGATGATCTCGAGCGACTCGTGGAGACCCTCGGCAATCGCCCGGCGCTCGGCGGCCACGCCCTCGCCCTGGAGGCGCATGGTCTCCCGCTCGCCCTCAGCCTTCTTGACCGCGAGCGTCTTCTGCGCGTCGCCCTGGGCGGACGCGGCGACCTGGTTGCGCTGGGCGGCGTTGATGTTGTTCATCGCGTCCTTGACCCTCTGGTCGGGCTCGATGTTGGTCACCAGCGCCTTGACGATCTCGTATCCGTAGTCGGCCATCTGCCGGTGCAGCGTGTCCTGGATGTGCATCGCGATCGTGTCCGCGTCGGCGTACGCCTCGTCCAGGTCCATGCTCGGGATGTGCGAGCGGACCACGTCGAAGGCGTAGGACTGCATCTGCA
The DNA here is from genome assembly GCA_963818675.1 of uncultured Solirubrobacterales bacterium. GTDB lineage: Bacteria > Actinomycetota > Thermoleophilia > Solirubrobacterales > Solirubrobacteraceae > Palsa-465. The sequence continues at coordinate 632,461 of CAWFTE010000002.1, read as the reverse complement.
CCTCGGGGTTGTCGAGCTTGTAGTAGGCGTCCTGCACCTGCTGCTCGCTTGTGCCCACCTTGTACTGGACCGCGAGCTTCAGTCGGACGAACACGTTGTCCTTGGTCTTGGTCTCGATCTCGGAGTTCAGCTGCTCGACCTGGAGGCTCATCCGGCCGGCCACCCGCTCGACGAATGGGGTCTTGGTCTGCAAGCCTGGCCCTGCCACCCGGACGAACTTGCCGAAGCGCTCGACGATGGCCCGTTCCTGCTGCTCGACGGTGAAGAAGAAGAGAGGCATCTCGACTCCAAGATTAGGGCTCGGCCCCTGGGACGGTCAAGCTGCGTTAATCGGCTGGAGTACCTTCAAGCCATGGCGCGCGATTCTGATCTGGTCGAGCTGCTCGGATGTACCGCGGACGAGCAGCTGCTGGACGCGGATGACGCGGAGCTGCCGCACGGGGTGGGACGGCCCGAGCCGGCGCCCCCACCGAGCGGGAGACGGCGGGGGATCGTGGCCACCGGCGCGACGCTGACCGGAGCGGCGATGATCAGCGGGATCGTGCTGTTCGCGGTCGGGGCGATCGACGCGCTCGCCGCGGGGAAGCTGTTCGCGCTGGTGATGATGGCGATCGGGCTCGTGCTCGTGGCCACCCACTGGGGTTGGGTCCACGTCGCCGAGCTGACGGCAAACTCCGTCGAGGCGCGACGAGGCCGCGCGGTCCAGGCGCGAAACCGCACGTGGCTGGCCTCGATCGAGCCCTACACGCGCTTCGAGGTCTCAACGCGCGTGGCCGACGACGGGTCGATCTGCATCGTCCGCGCCCGCTACCGGCCGGTGCGCAGCGGCGGGCGCGGCTTCAAGTTCGCCCGCGAGACCGAGTCCGAGGAGCTCCACGGCGCCGACGCGCCGGCAGCGGTGGTCGCTGAGCGCGCAGAGCACCTGCGCCGGCAGGCCGCGCTCGACACCGAGCGCGAGCGCAAGCGCTACGAGCTCGCGCTCGACGCCTATGAGACGGCGCTGCTGGACCAGGGCGACGAGCAGGAGCGGCTGACCGCCCGGCGTGCCGCCGCCGCGGCGCTGTCGGAGCAGATCAACGCGAACCTGCGCGACCCGCCGCTGATCGAGTAGCTCAGCGGCGGCGCTTGGCTCGCCGCTGCCGCGCCGGGCGGCGCTTTCGCCGGCGCTTCGGGGCAGCCGTGTGCTTCGGGGCAGTCGTGTGCTTCGGGGCGGCCGGCCCGCAGGCGTGCTCGGTGGGCGTCGCGCTCGAAGGCACGATGTTGCCCGTGAACGACTGCTTTCCGAGCGTCGGGTCGCCCTGGCGAAGCTCGGCCGCGGGCACCCCGTCGATCCGCCGGGCCAGGTCGGCCAGCCAGGCGATCTGCCGCGCGGCGAGCCGCTCGTCGAGCTTGTCCATGTCCCCGTTCTCGGAGATCGTCAGCAGGTAGTTCGGGCCGGCCAGGCCGCCGATCTGCGGCACGCCGGCGGTCTGGAATGGACCGCCCACCCCGAATTGCGTGGGCGGGCGCATCAGCGCCGTGCGCGGCAGGTTGTGGGCCACCACGCTGTCGCGGGTGAGCTCGAACATCTTGCCCTGGGTCGTCCACACCGCATAGATCTCCGGGCGCCCGGTGGAGTGGTAGCCGTGCTCGAGCGAGTCGTTCCATTCCGAGCAGCCCAGGTGCTCGACGGTGAGCGCCGCCGCCGCGCGCTTGATCAGGTCGGGGTGCGCGTCGATCCAGCCAGTGGCCTGAGGGAGATCGTTGCTCATGTGCCCTGGCCAGCACGCGAACACCAGCGTCCGCTTCAGCCGCCGGTGCGCGGGCAGCGCGGCGAAGTAGCGCGCGAGCGCGAGCAGCGCCACGCCGCCGTTCTCCTCCACGAACCCCTGGCCGTCGGTGTGGGTGTCGAAGATCAGGGTCTCGTCGCTGGCGCCGGGGAGGACGGCGGTCACCGTCGGCGTCGGCACGGTCTCGCGCGTGGCGGTCAGCGTGAGGCGCGTGCTCGGGCGGGTGGCCGCGTGGGCGCGGAGCGCCGCACCCGTGTCGCGGTCCACGTACAGCGCCGGAACGCCCTCGTTGAACCACTCGAACGGCGCGTAGCAGCCCTTAAGCGCGGCGTAGGAGGAGTCGACGATGAACACCACTCCGGCCACGCCCATCGCGGTGAAAGAGTCGAGCGGGAGCGTCAGCCCGGGCACCGTCCAGAGTCGCTTGTAATCCTCGGTGGCCAGGTCCGCCAGCGTCTCGCCCTGCCCGTTGTAGAAGGTCATGTCGGCCCCGAACAGGCCGCCCGGGGTGAGCGGCGGGGGCATGGGCAGGTCGACCAGCATCACGCTCCCGCGCACGTCGGCGCCGGCCAGGCCGGCCACGCCCTGGGCCCAAGTGGCCATGTCGGACGGATAGCGCTCGAGCGCGGCCACCAGCGCGCCCGTGTCGGTCCCGTTCAGGCTGAGCGCCGGCGCCACGCCGCCGTAGACCAGCGGCCCGGTCACCCCGCCGGGCGGGGTCTGCTGCGAGCGCGGGAAGTACGCGGCCACCTTCGCCGGTCCGGCGCCCGGTCCCTCGAGCAGCTCCAGGCCGAAGCTCTGCTCGAGCCACCGGCTGGTCTGGAAGACGTCGCAGGGCAGGAGGTGGTAGCCGGCGGCCGTGAACTCCTGCTCCAGCCAGGCCACGAACCGGTTGTGGGGATCCGAGCCGGTGAGCCGCGGCCCGAAGTCGACCATCCGCTGGATGTCGGCGCGGACCTGCGCCGGCGTGGGAAGCGTCGGGACCCGGCGGCGCGTGCGCGGCCGCCGTATGGTGCGCGTCCGCGCCGCCGCGATCGGCGGCACGGCGCCGGCGAGCGTGAGTCCGGCGGCACCCTTGAGCAGCGTCCGCCGGGTGAAGACCTCTCCCGCCACGGAAGCTGTTTTACCCGTCAGGTCACTTCGCGCAATCGCCCGGTCTCGACCTCGTAGACGAACCCGCGCACCGAGTCCGTGCGGGGGATGAACGGGGAGGCCTTGATCCGCGCGACCGACTGGCGCACGTCGCCGTCGAGGTCGGCGAACGCCTCCGCCGCCCAGGGCGGCTTGATCCCCGTCTCCTGCTCGATCCCGGCCCGGAACTCGTCGTCGGTGAAGCTGAGCATCCCGCAGCCCGTGTGGTGGATCAGGACGATCTCCTCGGTTCCGAGCAGCCGCTGGGAGATGGCCAGCGAGCGGATCGCGTCGTCGGTCACGACCCCGCCGGCATTGCGGATCACGTGCGCATCGCCCTCGCGCAGCCCAAGGAGCGCATACACGTTCAGCCGCGCGTCCATGCAGGCCACGACGGCGACCTTCTTCGCGGGCGCCCCAGGCGCCTCGGCCTTATCGAAGGAGGCCGCGTAGGCCTCGTTGTTGCGCAGCAGGTCCTCGGAGGAGCTCACGCGCCGAAGTCAAGCAGCCTGAAGCCACCGACGTTGCTCGCGATTGTCGCGACCAACCGCGGCGGAGTGTCTGGCAATGGCGGTTTAGGCGGCGGAGGTGACCCGGCCGACCTCGACCAGCGAGGTGATGCCCTGGCGGACCTTGTCGATGCCGTCCTCGCGCATCGTGCGCATGCCCTGCTCGCGTGCCACAGCGCTGATCGCGCCGGCGCCCCGGCGCTCCAGGGCCAGCGCGCGGATCTCGTCGGTCAGCGGCATGACCTCGTAGAGCCCGACCCGCCCGCCGTAGCCCGTCCCGCCGCAGCGGATGCAGCCCGCCGGCTCGAACACCGTGGCGCCCAGGAGTCCATGCTCCGCGCGCACCGACTCGGCCAGATCGGACGGGCGCTTGCAGTGCTCGCACAGGGTCCGCGCCAGCCGCTGGGCGACCACGCAGTCGATCGCGGCGGCGACCATGAACGGCTCGACGCCCATGTCGGTGAGGCGCGCCAGCGCGCTGGGGGCGTCCCGAGTGTGCAGGGTGGAGAGCACCAGGTGGCCGGTCAGGGCGGCCTGGATGGCGACCTCGGCCGTCTCCGGGTCGCGGATCTCGCCGACCATGATCACGTCGGGGTCGGCGCGGAGCATCGAACGCAGGCCGTTGGCGAAGGTCACGCCGCGCTTGGCCGCCACCTGCATCTGCCGGATCCCCGGGATCTGCGACTCGACCGGGTCCTCGATCGTGAGGATGCTGCGCTCGCCGTCGTTGATGAAGCCCACCGCGCCGTAGAGAGTGGTCGACTTGCCCGAGCCCGTCGGGCCGGTGACCAGCACGGCGCCGTAGGGCCGGGTGATCGCGCTCCTGAAGCGCTCGCGGTCGCGGTCGCTCATCCGCAGCGAGTCCAGGTCGCGGACGACCGCGCCCATGTCGAGGATGCGCATGACGATGCCCTCGCCCTTGATCAGCGGCAGCGAGACCACGCGTACGTCCACGCGCCGGCCCTCGACCACAGCGGCCAGCCGGCCGTCCTGGGGCACGCGCCGCTCGGAGATGTCGAGGCTGGCCATGATCTTGATCCGCGAGACCGCGGCGGCGGCCATCGACTTGGCCACGGTGGCGATCGGGACCAGGACGCCGTCGATCCGGACCAGGACCTGCATGTCGCCGGCCTCGGGGTTCCAGTGGATGTCGGATGCCCCGCGCTGGACGGCCTCGGCGATGATCGACTGGACCAGCTTGATCACCGGGCCGTCGTTGCCGGGCTCGGCGATCGAGATCTCGGTCTCGGATGGGTCCTCCTCGAGCTCGGCCAGGGCGGGGCCGCCCTCGACGCGGTTGATGCGGCCGATCAGCGCCGCGATGTCCTCCGGCGCGGCGGCCACGGGGCGGACCCTGCGCCCGGTGATCATCGCCATCTCGTCGAGCGTGATGACGTTCGTCGGGTCGGCCATCGCCAGCAGCAGGATCTCCTCGAGGAAGCCGACCGGCACCGCCTGATAGCGCTTGGCCATGTCGGCTTCGATCAAGCTGACCGCGCCCATGTCGATGTCGAACACCGACAGGTCGATGTAGTCGACGCCGAAGCGCTCGGCCAGCGCGCGAGCCAGCTGGTCGCGGCGCAGCTCGCCCCGCTCGATCAGGAGCTGGCCCATGGGCTTCTTCTGGTCGCGCGCGGCGATCACCGCGTTCTCAACCGCCTCGCGCCGGGCGAAGCCGAGGTCGACGATGATGTCGCCGATCTGGCGCTGCGAGCGTCCCCTCTGCGTGGGGGGGATCAGGCCGCGCGGATAGTCCAGCTCATCCTCGGGGGTAGCCGGGTTCGGCGCAGGGGTGGTCGCGCTCATATCTATATGTTCGGCCGAACATCCGTCCACCTTTATGGTGAGATAGGCGCTCGATGGCCGATTGGACCACGATCTCCTCGCTCGCCACCGGCGCCGGGACGCTGGTGCTGGCGCTGGCCACGTTCGCGTCCGTGCGCTCCTCCAACCGCTCGGCGCGGGTGGCCGAGGTGGCGCTCCAGGAGCAGCGCCGGCCGGTACTGACGCAGTCGCGGATCGACGACGCTACGCAGAAGATCATGTTCGCGGACGGGCGCTGGCTCCGCGTGGCCGGCGGCGGAGCCGAGGCGGTCCACGAGAACGGGAACGTGTACCTGGCGATGAGCCTGCGCAACGTGGGCGCCGGTATCGGCGTGCTCCAGGGGTGGACCGTGCGGCCGGGCCTGATCCTCGGGCGCGTCGAGCACATCCCCGAGGATCAGTACCGGACTCAGACCCGCGACCTCTACATCCCGGCCGGTGACGTCGGGCTGTGGCAGGGGGCCTTGCGCGACGAGAGCGATCCGAACCAGCGCGAGATCGCCGACCTGATCGACCGGCGCGAGCCGCTGAGCATCGAGTTGGTCTACAGCGACCAGGTCGGCGCGCAGCGGACGATCACTCGCTTCACCCTAGTTCCGGCCGGCGAAGACCGGTGGCTGGCCAACGTGGGGCGCTACTGGTACCTCGACCGGCTTGCACCACGATGAACGAGGAGGTTAGATGGCGAAGGTAACTGGAAGCTCGACCGCCGAGATCGACGCGCCACTCGAGCGCGTGTGGGAGGTGGTCGAGGACGTCGAAGACGCGCCGAACTGGCAGGGCGGCCTGAAGGGCCTCCGTGCGCTCGAGCGCGACGACGACGGCCACGTGCTCCTGTGCGAGGCCGACAACGACGCCAAGGTGCTAAGCGTCAAGTCGACCGTGCGCTTCGCCTACGACGCGCCCACGCGGCTGAGCTGGACCCAGGAGAAGGGCCAGCTCAAGTCCGTGGACGGACGCTGGGAGCTCGAGGACCTGGGCGACGGGCGCACCCGCGCCACCTACGCGCTCGAGGTCGACCCGGGCCGCAGGCTCGGGATGATCGTCCGCGGCCCGGTCGTCGACGTGCTGCGCGACATGCTCGCCGGCGCCCGGGCCGGCGAGCTCAAGCGGCGGGTCGAGGGGTCGTGACGCGCGGCTCGGAGGCGACCCCGAGCCGTCCCTCGCCGCCGCGCCCGCCCCAGCCGGTGCGCCCGCCGGTAGCACCGAGCGAGGCCTGGAAGCTTGCGTCGAGGACGGGCGATCACAGCCGGGCTCCGTGGTCACGCGCCAGCAGCATTCGCGCCGACCAGTGCAGGGCGCCCCCGCCACCGGCCGGAGGATCCAGCGGCCGGTGTGGCGAGGGCGCCCGACAGGAATCCGACGGGGCGCTCAGAAGCCGCCGCCGGCGCCGCTCTCTGCGTGGATCATGTGAGTGCCGGGCTCGGGTGGTAGTTCGGGGTCGTGCACGTCTCCGACCACTGACGGTCGGGATAGGTCACGGTCTCGCCGTAACCCAGGACCGTGCTGCCACCATTGGGGTTGTACTGATAGCAGGCGACGAAGTTCGCCACCGGGCTCGAGCTTACGGTCACGCTGCTCGGCAGCACGCCCAGGCACGACGTGGTGATCGCCTGCGTAGAGTTGCCGTTGTAATCGACGTAGTTCTGGTAGAGCTCGATCGAATCGTTGGTCTTGGCCCGGTATACCGTGCTGTCACTGCTGCCCACACCGGCCACCGCACCGCACCTGAACCCCTGCTGATAGAACGTGTAGGGGGAGTTGTTGGCGTTCGAGCCACCGCTACCGTTGTCATCCGGCACGTTGCAGATAGCTATCCACTCACCGTCAGAGAACTGAGCGTTCTCAGTTGGCGAGGTGCTCTGGCTCTTCCAGACTCCTCCCCAGCCGGCGCACCCCACCGGATTAGGTAGCTCTTGGTGGCTCTGCGCCGCTACGCCGTCGTTGCCCTGACAGGTAGCCATGTCGGAGTACAGCGACGGAGCGTAGCTCTCCACCCATGCGGCGGTGTCGTAGGTGTTGTTGCTATATGGCGGGTTAGAGCATGGGAATCCCAGTCCAGTGACCGTGATGGTCGGCACTGACGAAGCGGTGCGCGGTTCGTGTTGAGCGAACCTGGTTGCCCGGCTGAGCGTGAGCGAGCGCCGCGACCACTGCTGCGCCGAGCGCGACAGCCACACCAGGTGACCTTGACGACGCACGGCGACGACGTGGACCTTGCCGGCCCGGTGCGCCCCGGCCCGTGGGGCTGAAGCCGAAGCCGCGGCCGAAAGCAGCAGGCATACGCCCACGCTCGCCCCCAGCCACCATTTACCGCGAGCTAACACGATCATCAATCCCCCTTGGTTGAGCGCCCGATCGAAGATGAAAGCGCGCCCGGATGTTCCGGACGATAACCGATCTCAATCGGTGGTAGGGAAAAGAGTAGTGGGCCGCTCGCAGATCGAGCTTGGCCCGGTGGCCTCATGGGTTATGAGTAGAGCGCCACGCTGCATGCAGCAGCAGCGAGGAGGTGAAGTGTGGCTGGACCGTGTACCACATGTGCCTCAGCGCGTCGCTGCCCACCGGCTCGCCGGCGGCGCCGGTATGACCGTCCCACCGGGCGGCAAGGACCGGGTTGCGGGGCCGAACAGGGGCGCGCTGACCTCGGCCTTGCTCGTGCGCCGCAGCACCGGATCGGGGAGCAGATCGCCGAACGGCACCCGCATGGTGTCGCCGCACCCGGAGCCTTCCGCCGGCCGTGGCCAGCGATGCGAGGAAGCCGGCGTCGGAGGGGCCGCCGGCGGCGAGGGCGCCCGAGGGGACCCGGCGGGGCGGTTAGGAGCCGTCGCCGGCGCCGCCGCCGAAGCCCTCGGTCAGCGGCGTCGATCCGGACAGCGTCAGCTCGGCCAGCGAGCCGTAATCGACCAGCTCAGGCGCCTAATAGCGCACCTCGCCCGAGCTGGCCGACGTCCGTGCGTCCGTGTGGTTGCTCATCCTCTCTCCTTGGCTCATGTCGCGGCCGGGGTCGGGTGGTAGTTCGGCGTCGTGCACGTCTCGGAGTACTGGCGATCGGGGAAGGTCACCGTCTCGCCATAGCCGAGCACGGTCCCGCCTCCGGGGTTGGGGTTGTACTGGTAACAGGCCACGAAGTGCGCCACCGCCGTCGGGGCCACCGTCACGCTGCTCGGCAGCTGACCCAAACAACTCGTCGTGATCGCCTGCGTCGCGTTGCCGCTGTAGTCGACGTAGTTCTGGTAGAACTCGATCGAGTCGCTGGTCTTGGCCCGGTACACGGTGTTGTCGTCGCTGCCCACACCGGCCACCGCTCCACAGCTGAACCCCTGCTTGTAGGACGTGTACGGGGAGTTGTTGGCGTTCGAGCCGCCGCTACCGTTGTCATCAGGGGTGTTGCAGATGAGGATGTACTCCCCGTCGGAGAACTGAGCCTGCTCGTCAGGCGAGGTGTGCACGCTCTGGCCATACGGGTTGCGACAGTTCGGATTCGGCGCCTCGAGGTGCGCGTCGGCTCCGGTGACGCCGTTGTTGCCCTGACACGTGAGCATGTCCGAGTACAGCGACGGGGCATAGTTCTCGACCCAGGCGATCGTGTCGTTTGTGGTGCTGGAGACGCCGACTACATTTAGAGCACACCCGAACTGGGTTTCCTTGACGGTGATCGTGGGTTGCGAGGCGGTGGCCGCCCGCACTCCGAGGCGACCGAAGCGAGTCGCCCGGCTGAGCGTCAGCGATCCGCGGGAGCGCAGCCGCTGCGCCGGGGTCAACTTCTTCAGGTGATAACGCGACTTCGCCACATGCGTTCCAGCATCGCTCGCCCCGGCGCCTACCGTGCCCGATTGGGCCGAGGCTGTCGCTGGTACCGAGAGCGCCAGGCAGAGTCCCGTCGCCAGCCACCATCCGCGACGCGAAAACACTTCAAACCCCCCTCTGTAGAGAGCCCCCGGTCAAGGCCCTCGCGCGTGAATGAATAGGCTCCGTCGACAGGACGAAGCACAGCCAAGCCCTGCGGAGGCCAAACGATTGCCAGTTCCGGACGGGATGAAAAACGGCCAGACGATCCTCATACCGGTAGAGACGGCGGACGAATGCGCGGCCCAGCGGACCAGGTTGGCTCCGCTACACCGAAACGGCGCAGCGGCCGCCAGTCTCGCGAGCTGGCGGGGGTGGGGGCGGACTACGCCACGGCCGCTGTCTCCAGCCTGCGCAGCTCCCGCCGGGCGATGCTCAGCTTGTGCACCTCGTCGGGCCCGTCGGCCAGGCGCAGCGTGCGCAGGTGGGCGTACATCGTGGCGAGCGGGAAGTCGTCGGACACGCCGGCGCCGCCGTGCACCTGGATCGCCCGGTCGATCACCTTGAGCGCCACGTTCGGCGCCGCCACCTTGATCGAGGCGATCTCCGTGCGGGCGTGCTTGTTGCCCACCGTGTCCATCAGCCAGGCCGCCTTCAGCGTGAGCAGCCGTGCCATGTCGATCTCGATCCGCGCCTCGGCGATCCAGTCCAGAACGTTGCCCCGCGTGGCCACCGGCGCGCCGAACGTCTCGCGGGTGGCCGCGCGCGCACACATCAGCTCGAGCGCGCGCTCGGCGGCGCCGATCGAGCGCATGCAGTGATGGATACGGCCCGGGCCCAGTCGGGCCTGGGCGATCATGAAGCCGTCGCCCTCGCCCGAGATCAGGTTGGTCGCGGGGACGCGCACGTCCTCGAACAGGATCTCGGCGTGGCCCTCCTGATCGATGTAGCCGAACACCGGGAGGTTTCGCACGATCGTCACCCCGGGCGTGCCCTTCGGCACCAGGATCATCGACTGCTGCTTGTAGCTCGGCGCGTCCGGATCGGTCTTGCCCATCACGATGAAGATCCGGCAGCGCTCGCGCATCGCGCCCGATGCCCACCACTTGCGTCCGTTCAGGACGTACTCATCGCCGTCGCGCTCGATCCGCATCTGGATGTTCCGGGCATCCGAGCTGGCGACGTCCGGCTCGGTCATCACGAACGCGGAGCGGATGTCCCCCTCGAGCAGCGGGCGCAGCCATTGCTCCTTCTGCTCGTCCGTGCCGAACAGGGTCAGGACCTCCATGTTGCCGGTGTCGGGCGCGGCGCAGTTGCACGCCTCCGAGGCGATGTGGCTGCGGCCCATGATCTCGGCCAGCGGCGCGTAGTCGAGGTTGCTCAGGCCCGGTTCGTCCCCGAATGGATCCCCGTGGGGCAGGAAGAGGTTCCACAGCCCCTGCTCTCTCGCGCGCTCCTTGAGCTCCTCCATGACCGGCGGGTGGAAGTGCGGCTGGCCCGATTCACGCAGCTGCTCCTCGTACACGTGCTCGGACGGGTAGATGTGCTCGTCCATGAAGGTCTGGAGGCGCTCGCGCAGCTCCTGGCAGCGATCGCTCAGCTCGAAGTCCATGTGTCAGTCCTCTCCTCGGTCCTCGTTGGGGGTCTCCGGGGGGCTTGCCCTCCGGATGTGTTGGGGGCTCCGGGGACTTGCCCCCCGGATGTGTGATTCCCAGGGCGCCGGCCCACAGGGCGGTAAGCGTTCGCACCAGCGTCTCGGTCGACTCGTTGCCGTAGCCCTGGACGTAGCGCAGATAGGCGACCCGGCTGACCATCGCGCTCACGCCGCGGGCGGCCAGGCGCGGGTCGAGCGACGGATCGGCCAGCCCTCGACGCTGAAGCGAGCGGATCGCGGCGGTGTTTCGCTCCTCGAACGCGCGGACTCGACGCAGCCGCAGGCGCCGGAAGCTCTCGTCGACATGCGCGACCTGCTCCATCAGCGCCATCAGCTTGGCGTTGCGCCGGTACGCGGCCAGGTAGGCGCGGTTGGCCGCTTCGATCACGGCCAGCGGGTCATCGCCGTCGGTGACCTCGCGCAGCTTGGGGTGGAGCATCTCCTCCTGCACCTCGGACATCACCGCCGCGAACGCGTCCTCCTTGCTGGCGAAATAGGTGTAGAACGACCCGGCAGCCACGCCGGCGTGCTCGGTGATGTCGGTGATCCGCGCGGCCAGGAAGCCGTCGCGCTCGAACACCTCGCGGGCGGCCTGCACAAGCGCGCCGCGGGTGCGCGCGCCCCGGGCGCTGACCGGGGCTCGGCCCGTGTGGACGGGGAGCGCTCTCGCCACGGCCACACTGTAGCCCAGGTTGAATCTGGTTTCAACTTCGACTAGGCTTGCGCGCGTCGTGGAGCTCGCGGATCGAAACGTGGTGGTGACCGGGGCGGCCAGCGGCATCGGGCGCGCCTTCGCCGAGCGCGCCGCGGAGGAACGACCGCGCTCGCTGGTCCTGGCCGATCTGAACCTCGAAGGCGTCGAGTCGGTGGCGCGGGAGCTCGGGGCAACCGCGGTACGGGCCGACGTCAGCCGCGAGCAGGACATCGTCGCGCTCGTCGAGCGGGCGCAAGAGGTCGGCGGGCCGGTCGACCTGTTCTACTCGAACGCGGGCGTGTCCGGGCCGGGCGGCGGACCCGAGGCGCCCGACGATGAGCTCGAGCGCACCTGGCACGTCAACGTCATGGCCCACATCTGGGCGGCCCGGGCGCTCTTGCCCGGGATGGTGGAGCGAGGCGAGGGCTATCTCGTGAGCACCGCCTCGGCGGCCGGTCTGCTCACCCAGGTCGACGCGCTCGCCTACTCGATCACCAAGCACGCGGCGGTGGCGCTCGCCGAGTGGATCGCGATCAACTACGGCGACGCCGGGGTGAAGGTGTCAGTGGTGTGCCCGCTCGGGGTGCGTACGCCGATGCTCGAGGGCGCGCTCGAGCGCACCAGCCCGGGCGCCGCTGCGTTACTCGCCGACGAGGTGCTCGAGCCGGGCCAAGTGGCCGAGGCCGTGCTGGCGGGGATCCGCGAGGAGCGGCTGTTGATCCTGCCGCACGAGAAGGTGGCCCAGTACCTGGCGCTCAAGGGCGCGCGCCCGGACCGTTGGCTGGCCGGGATGCAGGACCTGGTGCGGAGCGCCCGCGGCGAAGGCGACGGCTAGCGCCACTACTAGCCCGCGCCGCCGGCCGCGCGCGCGAGCTCCTCCTGGGTTCCGGGCCAGATCTCGCGCACGCGCGTCATCGCCTCGCGCGCCGCCTCGAGCTCCCGGCGCCGGCTCGCCGCCTCGAGCGCGGACAGGGCGTCCTGGAGCTGGTGGGCGCCGACCATCAGCGCGTCGTTGCGGCACCGGTGAGCGGCGTAGGCGACGGTCGCGAGCTCGCCGGTGGTCAGCGCCGCGTCGGCCTCGTCAATCGTCCGCGAGATGCTCTGCTCGAGCGACTGGAGGATCGGGCCGAGCTCGGGCCCGATCAGGTCCTCGAGCTCGGCGATCCGCTTGGGGTCGAGCGCTGAGGCCACTACTGGATGCTGGCCGTCGCCTCGCCGGCGCGCAGGCCGATCGGCGCGCCGAGCACGGCGTCGGGAATGCCGAAGGCGTCCACCAGCGTGCCGGCCTGGCCGCGGACCTCGTTGCAGAGCCGGTTCACCTCGCGCGTGATCGCCTTGCAGCGCGGCCCGGAAAGCCGTCCGTGCTCCTGGAACCAGCCGCGGTCGACCTCGATGGTGTGCAGCGCATACAGGTCGCACAGACGAATCAGGGCCTCCTTGACCGGCCCCTCCTCGCAGCGATCGATCGCGGCCACGAACGCCTCGAGCAGCACCAGGTCCATGTGGGCGTGGGCAGCGCGGATGGCGTGGTTCTGGACCGCGCGGAACACCTCGAACGGGTCGTAGCCATCACCCAGGCCGCGCCGGAAGCGCTGGGCGACCGAGGCGGTGATGTGGCCCTCGCGCCAGCGGAACAGCTCGAGCTGGTGGTCGTGGTCGAGCAGGTCCTCCTCCTCGTCGCCGGGCGTGACGAAGTCGCCGATCACCTGGATGATCTTGCGGGCGAACAGCCGCTCCACCACGGTCTCGACCGCCTGCTCGGCCACGAACGTGACCGTCTCGGCGGGGTTCAGGTCCTCGAAGTGATCGCGGTAGTCGGTGAGCCGGCCCTTGGCCACGAGCATCATCAGCACCGTGTTGTCACCCTCGAAGGTGGTGAACACGTCCGTGTCCGCCTTCAGCGGCGCGAACCGGTTGACGTGCATGTAGCCGGCGCCGCCGCAGCACTCGCGGCAGGTCTGGATCGTCTCGGTGGCATGCCAGCTCGCGGTCGCCTTCATGCCGGCGGCCAGCGTCTCGAGCTCGCGCTTGGGCCGCTCGGGCGGTTCGCTGGCGCGGAACACCCCGTCGAACTTGTCCAGCAGCTCGGCCTGGGCGAAGTGCAGGGCGTAGGTCTTGGCCAGCAGCGGCATCAGCCGGCGCTGCTGGGAGCGGTAGTCGAGGATCACCACCTCCTCGCCCTCGTCGGGCCCGAACTGGCGCCGGCGCAGCCCGTAGCGCACGGCGATGGTCAGCGCGCTCTTGGCCGAGCTGACCGAGGCTCCGGAGATGCAGACCCGGCCCTGCACCAGCGTGCCCACCATCGTGAAGAAACGCTTGTTCGCGCTCTCGATCTGGCTCTCGTACTCACCGTCCTCGTTCACGCCGCCGTAGCGGTTGAGCAGCGCGTCGCGCGGTACCCGGACGTGGTCGAACCAGATCTGCCCGTTGTCGACGCCGCCGAGGCCCATCTTCTCGCCCGAGTCCTCGATCCGGACGCCATCGCACACGTTCCCGTGCTCATCTCTGATCGGGACGACGAGGGCGTGCACGCCGTGGCGCTCGCCGTCCACGATCAGCTGCGCGAACACGGCGGCCATGCGCCCATGGCAGGCGGCGTTGCCGATGTACTCCTTGCGGGCGTTGTCGGCCGGGGTGTCGATCACGAACTCACCCGAGTCGCGGTCGTAGGTGGCGGTCGTCTGGAGCTCCTGCACATTGGAGCCGTGGCCGGCCTCGGTCATGGCGAAGCAGCCTGGAAGCTCGAGCGTGGCGATCCGCTTCAGGTAGCGCTCGTGGTGGACTTTCGTGCCGAGCTGCTGGACCGCCCCGCCCCAGAGCCCGAACTGCACCCCGAACTTGACCAGCAGCGACAGGTCGGCGAAGCCGATCGTCTCGAACGCCGCCACGTTGGCGCCCGGGTCGCCCTGGCCGCCGTACTCCTCGGGGTACCCCGGAGCGGTGAGGCCCTCGGAGACCAGCGTCCGGGCCCACTCCATGACCCGCTCGCGGTACTCCGCGCTCGGCAGCGGGCCGACCGGCGCGAACTCCGGCCGGCTCAGCAGTTCCATGTACTGACCGCGCAGCTCGGCGTAGCGCCCGTCGAGAATCCGCTGGAGCGGGGCGCTGTCGAAGTCTTCGGTTGCTGGAGTGGTGATCGCCATGGGCGCGATCATATGCCTCGCTCAGGGGTGGATGATCCGGCGGAACCGGCGAGCGAAGTGGCCGAAGCGGCCGTGGATCCCACTCGCGAACCCGGTCGTCCCGAGCAGCACGACGAACGCCCCGGCGAGGAGCACGAGCAGCGAGAGCAGGGTGGGCCAGTGCCGCTGCAGGAAGGCGCGCCCGGTTCCCAGCACCTGCTGTGCCCGGTCGCCGGCGAACGTGAGCGTGAGCACGATCCCCACCAGCGGCAGCACGAAGCAGACGTTGAACAGCAACAGCAGCACGAGCTGGCGGACCACGCCCGCGCCCGACCCGACGATCGCCGCAATCGCCGCGAAGTAGGGAAACGCCGTCGGGAGCTCGACCACCGTGATCGTCGCCCCGAGCATCAGGCTCGACCTCCCCCGAGGATCGAAGCGCGGCGTCTCACGGTCGGCCAGCGACAGCCGGTAGCGCCACAGGACGAGACCCGAGACCATCAACGCCGCGCCGACGGAGGTCTCGATGATGTGGGCGGTGGCGTGCCGAGGATGGGGGACGAGCGAGAGCAGCAGCTGCCCGGGTCCCAGCGCGATCGCCACGCCCCCGATCAGGTAGACCGCGAACACCCCGAGCGCGAACTCGGTCACTCGCTCGCGCGCGCGCTCGCCGGCCGCCAGGTAGAGCGCGGGGACGATCGTCGACGGGTTCAGCGAGTCGGCCAGCCCGATCGAGATGGCGATTCCCATCAACCGGAGCACGCTGGGATTCTCGTCGCTGGCCGCAACGCGAGCCGCCCTGCGGTCGGTCAGGCGAAGTGGAGCTCTTCGCTTCCCTCGTCTGAGACGGGGCGCTCGCAGGTGGGGCACCACCAGCGCGCCTCCATCGGAGTGCCGCACAGCGCATGCCGCGGGGCTGTGTCGCCCCCGGCGTGCCTCGCCCCCCAGCCGGCCATCATCCGCAGAGCGCCGGCGAGCTCCTGGCCGGCCGAGCTGAGCTCGTACACGAAGCGCGGGGGGCGCTCGGAGTAGGGCCGCGCGATGACCAGCGCGTTGCGCTCGAGCGAGCGCAGGCGCTGGCTGAGCACGTTCGGGGCGATCCCCTTGACGTCCTCCTGGAGCTCGCCGAAGCGGCGGGGGGCGTCGAGGAGGGCGGCGATCACCAGCAGGGTCCAGCGATCGCCGACGGTGGCGAGGGCGTCGGCGAGCGCCTGGTCCGGTCCAGGGCTCGGCCCGGTAGGCGGATCTGCGGTCATCGGCGCGCTCGACATCGTACGGCTAGTCACGAGTGCTAGAGTAGCGACTTGCATATTGCAAGTAACTAGCTTGACAGGAGATCGCAGTGGCAGTACTTGAAGACATTGGAACGTCCGTCAGGTCGCTCGTAGACCAGGTGGGCCCGGGGGTGGTTGGGCTCGGCCGCGGATGGGGCGTGGGATCGGGAGTCGTCATCGATCGTGGGCTCGTGCTGACGAACGCCCACAACCTGCGCCGTGACCGCGACGCGGTCACGATCACCTTCGCGGACGGGCATCAAGAGGAGGGCCGGGTCGCCGGATCCGATCCCGACCTCGACGTGGCGGTGATCGCCGTCGACACCGGTGAGATGGAGCCTGTGGAGTGGACTGCCGACGCCGGGGAACCGGAGATCGGACGCCCCGTCGTGGCGCTGGCCAACCCCGGCGGGCGCGGTCTGCGCGCCACCGTCGGCTTCGTGTCCTCCGCCGCCCGCAGCTTCCGCGGCCCGCGGGGCCGGCCCATCCCGGGCGCGATCGAGCACACCGCGCCACTTCCCCGCGGCTCCTCCGGCGGGCCGCTGCTCGACCTCGAGGGGCGCCTGCTGGGGATCAACTCGGTCCGGGTCGACGGTGGCCTGATCCTCGCCATAAACGCCGGCGACGGCCTGCGTGAGCGTGTGCAGGCGCTCGGGCGGGGCGAGGCCGTCGAGCGGGCGCGCCTCGGCGTGGCGATCGCGCCACCGCGCGCGGCGCGACGGCTCCGCCGGGCGGTTGGCCTGCCCGAGCGCACAGGCGTGCTCGTGCGCGGCGTGGACGAGGACGGCCCCGCGGCGCGGGTCGGGATCGAGCGGGGCGACTTGATCGTCGCAGCGGACGGCCGCGAGATTGAGCGCGTCGATGTGCTCTACGAGGCGCTCGATGCCGCCACCGCCACAGGCGGAGCGCTCGCGCTGACCGTGGTTCGGGGGACGGAGGAGCGATCGGTCGAGGTCGCGTTCTAGCGCGATGAGCACCGCACTCGAGCATCAGGGTGTCGACCAGCGGGAGTTCGAGGCGCTCGACGCCTACTCCCGCGTGGTCGTCGAGGTGGCCGAGCGGCTGGCGCCGAGCGTGGCCAACCTCCGGGTGACGCGCCGTGGGCGGGCGGGCCAGGTCCCGGCCGGCGCCGGCAGCGCGGTGGCACTCACCCCCGACGGCTTCCTGCTCACCTCCGCGCATGTGGTGGCGGGTCCCGGCCGCAGCGGCCGGGCCTCGTTCGTGGATGGACGAGAGCTCCGCTTCCGGGTGATCGGCGTCGACCGCCTCTCCGACCTGGCCGTGCTGCGCGCCGAGGGCAGCGACCTGGTGCCGGCGACGCTGGGGGAGGCCGAGCGGCTCCGGGTCGGCCAGCTGGTGGTGGCGATCGGAAATCCGAACGGGTTCGCCGGGTCGGTGACCGCCGGTGTTGTCTCGGCGCTCGGGCGCTCGCTCCCCGCGCGGGCCGGGCGGACCACGCGCTACATCGACAACGTGATCCAGACCGACGCGGCCTTGAACCCCGGCAACTCGGGCGGCGCGCTGGCCGACAGCCGCGGCCGCGTGGTAGGGATCAACACCGCTGTGGCGGGCGTCGGGCTCGGCCTGGCCGTGCCGATCAACGCCGCCACCCGCCGGATCGTGGGCGCTCTGATGCGCGACGGCCGGGTCCGCCGGGCCTACATCGGGATCGCCGGCGGGCCACGGCCGCTGCCGCCCCAGGCGAAGGCCCGCGTGGGACGAAGCGCCGGAGTCGAGATCGTCGAGGTGGTGCCGGGGAGTCCGGCCGAGCGGGCCGGCCTGCGGGCGGAGGATCTGATCGTCGAGCTGGACGGACGCGCGATCGAGCGCGTGGACGACGTGCAGGCGCTGATGTCCCACGAGGCGATCGGCCGCCGTCTCGGGGTAAGGGTGCTGCGCGGCGACCGGTGGCTGGACCTGGCGCTCTCGCCCGTGGAGCTAACCGAGTAGCTACACTCCTCGCAGGCGCCGGGTGGCGTTGGTACGTCTGCGCACCGGCCGCCGCAGTCCTTTCACCCCCACACGGGAAGCGCGTAGATGGCCCGCGGAGACGTCCGGATTGCTGCGACCCTCGCTTGCGAGGAGTGCAAGCGCCGGAACTACCAAACCAACAAGAGCAAGCGGAACAACCCCGAACGCATCCAGCTGCGCAAGTACTGCCGCTGGTGCGGACGCCACACGGCGCACCGCGAGACGCGCTGAGCGAGTCGGGGAGCCCCGGTGGCGCGCAACCGCAAACGAGCCAAGGAGCGCCGCGCTCGACGGCCCGAGCCCGTGGCCAGCGCACGTCGCGACCGGGAGGACGGGGCTCCGCCGCCGATCGCCCACGCCGCCCCTGACGTGGAGCTCGCCGAGGCGCAGCTGGCGGTGGGGCGAGACCCCGAGCTCGAGGTCGCGCCGGCCGAAGAGTTCGAATTCGAGGAGGCCGCGCAGAACGGCGAGCTCGAGGACGCGTTCGATGTCGGCACGGGGGGCAGCGGGGCGCGGGCCGTGTCGCGCGAGCGGCGCGCGGGTCAGACTGCGGGTCATACAGCCGCGCATGCACCGGCGGCCGAGGAGAGGGCGGGCCTCGTCACCCGGCTGATGGGATTCCTGCAAGGCTGCTGGCACGAGCTCCAGCGGGTACAGTGGCCGGATCGCCGTCAGGTTATGCAGGCCACTGGCGTCGTCATCGGGTTCGTGATCGTCGCCGGCATATTCCTGGGCGTGGCCGACGAGGTCTCGAGCCAGATCGTGAAGTTCATCCTCAAGTAGCCCGAGCGCAGGCGCCGGGGTCGAGTAGCTAGGAGATATCGTCTGGTGCGGGCCACGTGGCCCTGCGAAGGACTCAGAGAGCAATGTTTCGCTGGTACGTCGTCAACACTTACTCGGGTCACGAGAACAAGGTCAAGCACAACCTCGAGCATCGAGTGGTCTCGCTTGGCCAGCAGCGCGCGATCCGGCAGATCGTCGTCCCGACCGAGTCCGTCTCGGAGATGAAGGACAACCAGAAGATCACGGTCGAGAAGCGCACGATGCCCGGCTACGTGCTGGTCAACATGGACCTGAACGAGGACTCGTGGTCGCTGGTCAAGGGGACCCCCGGCGTGACCGGGTTCGTGGGAGCCTCGAACGAGCCGGTGCCGCTCACCCAGGACGAGGTCAACCGCCTGCTCCACCGCGAGCAGGAGGTCCGGCCGCGCAGCCGGGCGCAGTTCTCGATCGGCGAGTCGGTCAAGGTGATCTCCGGGCCGCTGTCGGACTTCTCGGGGGAGATCTCCGAGGTCAACGAAGATGCCCAGCGCCTGAAGGTGCTGGTGTCGATCTTCGGCCGCGAGACGCCGGTCGAGGTCGGGTTCGACCAAGTGAAGAAGGTGTAAGGCGCCATGGCCAAGAAGGTGATGACCCAGATCAAGCTCCAAGCGGTGGGCGGCCAGGCCTCGCCGGCGCCCCCGGTCGGCCCCGCCCTGGGCCAGCACGGCGTCAACATCATGGAGTTCGTCAAGTCCTTCAACGCGCAGACCCAGGGGGACCTGGGCACGGTGATCCCGGTGGTGATCACCGTGTACGAGGACCGCTCGTTCACGTTCGTGACCAAGAGCCCTCCGGCCGCCGTGCTGATCAAGCAGGCGCTGAACCTCGAGAAGGGCTCGGCGGAGCCGAATCGCACCAAGGTCTCGCAGATCACCCAGGCTCAACTGCGCGACATCGCGGAGAAGAAGATGAAGGACCTGAACGCCAACGACGTCGAGGCAGCGGCCAAGATCATCGCCGGAACGGCCCGCTCGATGGGAGTGGAGGTGGTGTGAGCGGTGGCTCATCGCGGCAAGGCATATGAGGAAGCCCGCAAGCGCTTCGACCGAGAGCGCGAGTACCCCCCGGCCGAGGCCATCGGGCTGGTCAAGCAGCTCTCCAGCGCCAAGTTCAACGAGTCGATCGAGGTCCACATCCGCACGGGGCTGAACGTCCGCCACGCCGACGAGCAGCTGCGCGGCACGCTGGCGCTGCCCAACGGCCTCGGCAAGGAGGTCAAGGTTGCGGTGTTCGCCCAGGGCGACAAGGCCCGCGAGGCCGAGGAGGCCGGCGCCGACGTGGTCGGGGCCGAGGACCTGGCCTCGCGCATCCAGGAGGGCTTCGACGACTTCGACACTGCGATCGCCACTCCAGACCTGATGCCCGTCGTGGGCCGGCTCGGGCGGATCCTCGGACCCCGCGGCAAGATGCCCAACCCGAGGGTCGGCACGGTCACGATGGACGTCGGGCGCGCCGTCCAGGAGGCCAAGGCGGGAAAGGTCGAGTACCGCACCGACCGCAACGCGATCGTCCATCTGGTCATCGGCAAGCGCGAGTTCGAGGACCGTCGGCTGCTCGAGAACTACGCCGCGGTGATGGAGGAGATCATCCGAGCCAAGCCGTCGGCGGCCAAGGGGCGCTACATCCGGACCGTGGTGCTCGCCTCGACGATGGGGCCGGGCGTCAAGGTTGACCCCTCCCGCGTGCGCGACATCGTGGAGGAGCCCGTAGCGGCGTAAACTACGTTCGATACTGCCCGAGACCTCCGGCCGCGCGCGCCGCGCGCGTAAGCCCAGAGCAGGCGGACCCTCGATTGCTCGATCACTCGATCTCTCGTCTCTGAGGGCCCCGCCGTCTCGGCCCCGAGGAGACCATGAACAGAGATCAGAAAGCCGCAGTCATAGATGAGATCGCCGGGCAGATCCAATCCGCCGAGGCGATTTTCGCGGTCGACTACCGGGGCATCACGGTGGCGCAGGCGGCCGACCTGCGAGAGCGCCTGCGGAACACGGACACGCGCTTTCGCGTGGTCAAGAACTCGCTGTCCGAGCGGGCCGCGGACCAGGCCGGCGCCGATGCGCTGAAGCCGCTGCTGGTCGGGCCGACGGCGCTCGCCCTGGTGACCGGGGATGCCGCGCTGGCCGCCAAGGCCCTGAACGACGCCGCGCGGGCGTTCAACCGGCTCGAGTTCAAGGGCGGCGTGCTCGACGGGGCGAGCTTGAGTGCCGACGAAGTGCGCGCGATCGCCCGGTTGCCCGCCCGGGAGATGCTGCACGCCCAGCTCGTCGGGACGATCGCCGCTCCGATCACCGGGCTCGTCCGGACCCTGAACGCATTGATCGCGGGGCTGGCCATCCAGCTCCAGGCGATCGCCGATCAGGGCTTGGTGAGCGGCGAGGCGCCGGCTTCGGCGGAGGCCGAGACGCCCGCTCCGGCGGAGGCCGAGGCCCCGGCGGCGGAAGCCGAGGCCCCCGCGGAGGCTGACTCGCCGGCGGAGCCGCAGGCCGAGCCGGCGGAGCCGGCGCAACCCGAGGCCGAATCTGAGCCCGAACCAACCCAGGAACCTGAAGCGGACGCCGCGGACGCGGACTCGTCCGAGGCATAAGGAGGAAGCATGCCCACAACGCAAGAATGGATCGACGAGCTCAAGTCGATCTCCGTGCTGGAGCTATCCGAGCGGATCAAGGCGCTCGAGGAGGCGTTCGGCGTGTCCGCCACCGCGGTCGCCGCGGCGGCGCCGGCCGGCGGCGGAGCGGCCGCGGACGGCGCCGGCGAGGAGGCCGAGGAGCAGACCTCGTTCGACGTCGTGCTCCAAGCGGCCGGCGACAAGAAGATCCAGGTGATCAAGGTCGTGCGCGCCGCGACCGGTCTGGGCCTCAAAGAGGCCAAGGCGCTGGTCGACGAGGCTCCGAAGCCGGTCAAGGAGGGCGTCGACAAGGCCGAGGCC
This sequence comes from uncultured Solirubrobacterales bacterium, assembly GCA_963818675.1. Classification (GTDB taxonomy): domain Bacteria; phylum Actinomycetota; class Thermoleophilia; order Solirubrobacterales; family Solirubrobacteraceae; genus Palsa-465. The sequence continues at coordinate 610,976 of CAWFTE010000002.1, read as the reverse complement.
GACAAGCTCAAGTCCGACCTCGAGGAGGCCGGCGCCACCGTCGAGCTGAAGTAGCGGCCGGCCCGAAAACCGGCGCCGAAACCGGCGCCCAGGCGGAGCCGTGTCGCGCAACGGGAAATCTAGGCCCGTTTCGCGACACGGCCACCGCTCGCCTACTCTTCGTCTCGCTCGTACCAGGTCGTGAGGATGGCCCGGCCGACGGTGTGCGAGAACAGGTTGAAGCCGAGGAACGCCGGCGTGGCGTCCTTTCCGATGTCGAGCGACTCCACGTCCACGGCGTGCACGACGAAGTAGTAGTGGTGCCGGCCATGGCCCGGAGGCGGCGCCGCCCCGATGAAGCGCGTCGTCCCTCCGTCGTTGCGGAGCGCAAACGCGCCTGAAGGCAGCTTGTCGCCACCCTCGTCGCCAGCGTCGCTCGGCAGTTCCGTGACGTCGGCCGGGATGTTGACCACCGCCCAGTGCCAGAAGCCGCTGGCGGTCGGCGCCTCGGGGTCGTAGCAGGTCACCGCGAAGCTCTTGGTCTCATCCGGGAAGCCGCTCCACGCCAGATGCGGCGAGACGTCCTCGCCGCCGGCGCCGAAGATCCCGCTGACTTGGGCCTCAGGGAGCTTCTCGCCATCCTTCACGTCGTCGCTGGTTACCTCGAACGACGGCACTTCCGGTAGCTGCTCGTACGGGTTGTCGACGGGCATGTGGTGGGACCTCGCTTTTCGGTCTGTGTGAGCCGCGACATTCTGGCCGAAGGGGGCGGCCGAGCGCCGACCGGCACGCCCCTGGCATACTCTCGGCCTGCTAACATGCCCGGGGCATGACCAGGATGGTCCAAGTCAAGGGCGTGCCGGAAGATGTGCATCGCGTGCTGAAGGCGCGCGCAGCCTTGCGCGGGCAGACGCTCAGCGACTATCTGCGCGCGGAGATGGAACGCCTGGCGGCGCGCCCGTCCCCAGACGAATTGATGGCGCTGCTGGACCGAGATGCTCCGCCGGAACTGGGCCACAGCGCAGCAGCTGAGGTGCGACGCTCACGCACGCGCGCCTCGTGAGCGTCATCGACGCGTCGTTGTTGATCGATGTGCTCGTCGGCCTCCCCGCCGGCCGGCCCTGGCGCTCGTGGGTAGCGTCAAGCTCCGCGCTCGCCGCGCCCGACTGCGCCGGCGTCGAACTCGGCCGCTACCTCCGCCGGCACACTCGGTCGGGCGCACTTGACGTGAGCGATGCGCATCGCAGCTTGGCTGCCTTCAAGGCCCTGGGCGTTGAGACCTACCCGACTGCCCCGTTGCTCGCTGAGGCGTTCGCCCTGCGCGAGAACTTCACGTTCGACGATGGACTCTATGTCGCTCTGGCGCGACAGCTCGACGAGCCGCTTGCCACCACCGACACCAGGCTGGCTCGTGCCGCGGCCGGACTTGGCGTCGACATCGCAACGCCAGAGTAGACGGGCCGCCCACCGCCGTCGTCTAACGACCGGTCCCGGAGCTGAACGGGTTGCTCCGCCCCGTACACTTCGCTCTTGGCGGACCCAGTGTTCGCGACCTGCTGAACGAGGGACCGTAGCTTGCAGGAGGAGATCGAGACCGGGACGCTTGAGCGCTACGTCCCTCGGATGCTGCTGGCGCGCATCGGTGGCGCGCGCGGAGACCTGGTGGAGATGCTCGAGGGCACGGCGGTCTTCGCCGATGTGTCGGGCTTCACCCGGCTGTCGGAGCGTCTGGCACGGAAGGGCCAGGAAGGGGCCGAGCACCTCGTCGACGCGATCAACGCGTGTTTTTCGGCGCTCCTCGGCGACGCCTACGTTCGTGGCGGGTCCTTGCTGAAGTTTGGCGGCGACGCGATGCTCCTGTGGTTCGAGGGGGAAGAGCACGCATTGCGTGCCTGCGCGTCGGCGGCGGCGATGCGCCGGACGCTCCGCGACGTCGGGCGGATCCGGGCAGGTGCCAGCGAGGTCGTCCTACGGATGTCCGTCGGAGTCCACGCCGGCACGTACGCGATGTTCCTGGTCGGTGGCTCGCATCGAGAGCTGCTGATCGGCGGCGCGCCCGCCAGCGAGGTCGTCGCGCTGGAAAGCGCCGCCTCGGCTGGACAGATCCTCCTGAGCCCCGCCACTGCGGAGCTCCTCCCGCGAGGCTGCCGGGGCGCCGCGGTCGGACCTGGGACCCTGCTTGCGCGGGCGCCCTCGGCACGCGACTGGACGGCGCCGAACGGTCGGACCGAGGTCGACGAGGAGGCGGTCGCCGAATGCCTGCCGTCCATGGTGCGGGCCCACGTGGTGGGTGGCCATGCAGCGGCCGAGCACCGGACCGCCACGATCGCGTTTCTTCACTTCGGCGAGCTCGACAGCGTGATCGCCCAGCGGGGAGCACAGGAAGCCGCCGAGCGGCTCGACGAGGTCGTGCAGCTGGTCCAGACGGCGACAGAGCGCTACGAGGTCTGCTTCCTCGACTCTGACATCGCCTCAAACGGAGCGAAGATTCGCCTGAGCGCCGGAGCACCGCGCGTCGTGGGCGACGACGAGGAACGAATGCTGCTGGCGCTGCGCCGGATCGTCGAAGCGGATCCGCCGTTGCCGGTGCAGGTCGGCGTCAATCGCGGACCGGTGTTCACCGGCGAGGTTGGCCCCGCTTACCGCCGGTGGTACGCGGTCATGGGCGACACAGTGAATCTGGCCGCGCGGCTGGCGGGCAGGGCGCCCGCGGGACGTGTCTATGCCACGCGAGGCGTGCTCGATTGCGCGAAGTTCAAGTTTCGCGAGACTGCCATCGAACCGTTCGTGGTCAAAGGAAAAGCCCGGCCCGTCGAAGCCTGGGAGGTCGGCGCCACGGACAGAGCAGCCTCGGCGACCTTCATGTCCTTGGCAGCGCTCAGGACGGAGCTGCCGCTGGTCGGCCGCGAGCGCGAGGTGGAGCTGCTGCGGTCCGCCATCGACAGCGCCCAGCATGGTTCTGGCGGGTTGGTCGAGCTCGTGGGGGAGACCGGCACCGGCAAGTCCCGGCTCCTTGCCGAGACCCAGAGGCTGGGCGAGGGCATGCGGTCCCTCCACGCGACGTGCGAGGTGTTCACGCGCGACACCCCGTACGCGATCTGGCGTGAGTTGCTGCGCCAGCTTCTGGAGCTCGGCTGGGATGACCGCGATGACGTCGTTCTCGCGAGGCTCAAGAGCGAGCTCGAACGCGTAGACCCTGATCTGCTCCCGTGGCTCCCGCTGATCGCGATCGTGCTCGATGTAGATGTGGCGCCGAGCCCCGAGGTCCAGCAGCTTGCACCGGAGGCTCGCTCGGCAAAGCTCCACGAGGTCGTGCTCCGCTTCCTCAGGCAAGCGCTCGTCGTCCCGACGATCGTCGACGTCGAGCACGCCCATCTGATGGATGCGGCCTCGGTGGGCCTGTTCGAGGCATTGACGCACGAGATCGCCAGCTCGTCATGGCTCGTGCTCGTAACGCGTCGTGATGAGCCTGGTGGACTCACGCTCGCCGAATATCCACATTCGCGAATTGAGCTCGGCCTTCTCCCTCGCGAGGACATCCACGCCATCGCGGTGGCCACGCCCGATGCGATCCGGGTGCCCCCACACGTCCTTGAGCTGGCCGTAGAGCGCTCCGGCGGTAGCCCACAGTTCCTCCTCGACCTCCTCGCAGCGGCTGCTGCCGGCAATCGCGACGAGCTCCCCGACACCGTGGGCGCCGCCACGGTGGCGCGCATCGACGCGCTTGATCCGCGGGACCGCGCGGTCGTCCGTCGTGCTGCCGTGCTCGGGCTCACTTTCCATCCTCGGCGTCTGGCGGATGTGCTGGAGGGCGACGTGGCGCCGCCGGACGAGGGATTTTGGGACCGCCTCGTGGAAGTATTCGCGCGCGAGGACGACGGACACGTCCGGTTCAAGCGCCCGGCTCTGCAGGAAGCGGCGTACTCGAGCCTCCCGTTCAAGCTGCGGCGTGAGCTACACCTGGCCGTGGGGCTGCAACTCGAGCACGATCAGGGACGGGAGCCCGACGCCGACCCCGCTGTGCTGTCGCACCACTTCGCGTACGCCGGCGACTACGCCCGCGCGCACCACTACGCGATGGCGGCGGCAGAGCGCGCCACCGAGCGCTCCTCGCATGCCGACGCGGCGCGGCTATATCGGAGGGCGATAGAGGCGGCTCGGGCCAACGCCGGCGGGGCGGATCCGAAGTCGCTGGCGGTGGCGTGGGAACGCCTAGGTGACGCGTTGCGCCGAACGGGTGAGCCCGGTCCTGCCGCGCGTGCGATCACCGAGGCCCGCCGGCTGCTTCGAGATGACCCGATCGCTCAGGCGAGACTGTGCCATCTCCGGGCCCAGTCGGCGCAACAGCGGGAGAGCGTCACCGTGGTCGTTCGCTGGTTGAAGCGAGGTTTACGCGGCCTCGAAGATCTGAACGGTCCCGAGGCGGTGGCGTGGCGCGCTCGGCTGCATTCCTTCCTCGGCGCCATCCGGTCCCAGCAGGCTCGATGGGCCGAGGCCATCTCCGAGTGTCAGCGGGCGATAACCGAAGCCGAGTCCGTCGGCGAGATGAAGGCGCTTGCGCACGCCTACTACGCGCTTGATCGGGCATTGGTCGAGTCGGGGCGCCGGGAGGAAGCCACACACTCCACGAATGCGTTGGAGATTTACCAGCGCCTTGGGGATGCTGAGCACGAGTTCGCCGTGCTCAACAACCTCGGCATGTTCGCCTACTTCGAGGGCCGCTGGGGCGATGCCGCTGCGCTGTATCGCCAAGCCGGGGAGGCTGCTGCGCGTGCTGGCATGCCCGCTGCCGCGGCGTACACCGACTGCAACTTGGGCGAGATTCTCTCCGATCAGGGACACGACGATGAAGCGGAGACGTACCTGGAGCGGGCTCGGCGCGTCTGGGCTGCGACAGGCGACCGGCCGGGCGTCGCTTTCCTCGACATGCTGCTGGCTCGGCTCGCGGTCCGCCGCGGCAACCTCTCGGAGGGCTTGCCGAGCCTCGAGGCCGCGACGGTTGAGCTTCACAAGTTTCAGATCGATGCCTACGCCAACCTGGGACAGGCCTTGATCGCTGAGGCTGAGGCGCTCGCGGGAGACCCGTTCCGGGCTCTCGAGATAGCCAGTCGTGAGCTGGAAGCTGACGATCGTCTACGGCCCTTGCTCACCCGCGTGGCCGGAATCGCGCTGGCGCGTCTCGGGCAACTGGAAGCGGCGACCCGAGAGCTCGGCCACTCAATGCGGACGGCGCGTGAACGTGGTGGGGAGTACGACCTGGCCGCCGCCATCGACGCGCTCGATGCCATTGGCGGCGCCGACGCGGACCTGGTGAGCGAACGCGATCAGATCATGGCGCGGCTCAAGATCACGCGGCTGCCCGCACTCGCGCTCGCGGAACCGATGCGGTGAGGGTCGCCCGGCGACGACCCTCACCTGGACTCGGTTTATGGATGCGCCCAGGGGTCGCCGGTGAAGGAGGCCGGGATGAGGACGTTCACTTGGGTGCCTTCCCCGGGAGCGTCCGAGTTGATGGGATTGACTGAGATGACGCACGGCCCACTCGAGGCGATCGAGGCACAACTTGGAAGCAGGCCGATCTGTCCGCTCGTCCCGTCCGGCAGGGTCCCCGGCTGCGAGCTGCCGTCATCGGAGCTTGCCCTGAAGGGGACGTTCGCGCCGAAGCACATCTGAACGTTGTTGTTCGGGTTGTACGGGAGCGTGAAGAGATCGTAGGTGAGGTGCTTGCTGCCGGAGCCCGTATACGAGAACCCGTACCAGTTCGGGTCGAAGCCGGTATAGCCGCCGTATTGCCTGGCGGCACAGCTCAGCGGCGCGCCGTAGTCCACCGTCTCGCTCAACACGCCGGGCGTGGACGGAGTCTCGGTCACGAGCAGGTTGCTGGTCTGGTCGGCGCTCAGATCCGTCGAGCAGTTAATGCCGGTCGTGCAGGCGGCGAACTGACGGTAGGCGGGGTCGTTGCAGGTCTCCTGGTACTGGCGGTCGGGATAGGTGATCGTCTCGCCCAGTGCCCGGACGTACCCGCCGGGGGTGTTCGGGTCGTACATGGTGCAGGCCACGAGGTGGTACACGGGCGTGCTGGCCACCGTCACCGAGCTGGGAAGCCGACCGATGCAGGAGGTCGTGAGCGCCGTGGAGCTCGGCCCCGTCGGTCCATTCTCCTGATAGGTCTGGGAGTACTCGAGCGAGTCGTTGTTCCTGATGTTGTCGGGTGTGTTGTCGTCTGACCCGATGCCGACCGTGGCCTGGCAGCGGAACCCCTGCTGGTAGACGACATACGGCGCGTTCTCGTTGTTGGCCTGCGAGCTTCCCGCGCCGTTGTCGTCGGGGACCGTGCACAACACCATCCACTCTCCGTCCATGAAGGACGCGTATTCGAGCGGCGAGTGGCTCACGCTCTTGGGGGCCCCGTTGGTGCAGGCCGGAGATGGATAGAACGCGTTGGACTCCGCGGTGCCGCCGTTGTTGCCCACGCAGTTCAGACTGTCCGCGTAGAGGCTGTCGTAGGACTGGACCATGGCCATGCCGTCGGGGGTGGTCTGCGCGTTGTAGTGGCACGTTCCGATGCCGGTCACGCTCGGATCGGTCGTCGGGCCGAACGCGCGGATCCCGAGACCACCGAACTTGACGTCCCGGGTGAGCTTGAGCGTCGGCGCTGTCTTCTTGGCCAGGCCGTGGGTCCGGCTGAACCAGTGGATGTGGCGGCCGTGTCGCACCGCGATCAGGTGCCTCTGTGCGGGCCTGCCCAGATGCCGCGCCCCTCCCAGGGAGTGCCTAGATGTTCTTGCTCCCGCTGTGGCGGCGAGCGCGAGTAGGGCGGCACAAACCACCACGAGCAAGCAAAGTCGACGTGACATCAGAGATTCTCCGGTCTCGAGCCCCAAGCCCCCCGCAGCGTGCGGGAGCAGGCTCAAGATACCGGCAAGCTCGCGGTGGCGAGGGTTGAAAAAAGTCTCGATTTCGGCCCGGAGCGGCGGGGCTCCGACGGGGCGGGGGCGAGGACTCCGCCGAGGCGACGGCGAGGGTCGCCTGGCACGTCTCGTGCGATTTCGCTTGCTACGGCGCCAATTTGCGCCTACACTGCCCCGGTCAGCCAATAGCCGTAGCCACCCTGATCACAACGGATCCGCGCCACATACGCGGTGTTCCGGGGGTGGGGTCCGTGAGAGCTGAGCAGCCTGCACAGGGCGAATGATGCCGTGTGCTATCTTTGCTGGTCGGGCTCTAGGGAGTTGTGCGCTCCCTCGGAGCGCCGAATTTGCCTCCCTCTCGACCGCCCGAGGAGTCGCCGTCTTGGCAGCCACTCATGCCCCCCGGACGCGCCGGAGTTTCGCGCGTCTGAACAAGGTCCTTGAAGTCCCCAACCTCATCGATATCCAACGCAGGTCCTTCGCCTGGCTGACCAACCCCGACGGTGGCGGCCTGCGCGAGACGATCGACGACATCTCTCCGATCGAGGACTACACCGGAAACCTCGCCGTCCAATTCGGCGATTTCGTCTTCGACGAGCCCGTCGCCAGCCTCGACCAGTGCCGCGAGAAGGACCTCACGTACGCACGGCCGCTGACCGTCACGGTCGCCTTCATCAACCGCGAGACGGGCGAGATCCGCGAGCAGTCGGTGTTCATGGGCGACTTCCCGTGGATGACCGACCGCGGCACGTTCATCATCAACGGCACCGAGCGCGTCGTCGTGACGCAGCTGGTGCGCTCGCCGGGCGCCTATGTGATGGAGCCCAAGGATCGCGAGAAGCAGGTCTTCATCGCCAACCTGATGCCGGCCCGCGGCTCGTGGCTCGAGCTCGAGATCGACAAGAAGGGCCGGGTCTACGTCCGCATCGACCGCAAGCGCAAGCTCCCGGTCACCGTCCTGCTGCGCGCGATGGGCTACGCCTCCGACGAGGAGATCCTGAGCCTGTTTGGGAACTCGCTCTACATCCAGCTCACCCTCGAGGCCGACCCGGAGATGGTCCGCACCGAGGAGGGCTCGCTGATCGAGCTGTTCAAGAAGCAGCGCCCGGGCGAGCCGCCGTCGGTCGACGCCGCGCGGGCCCTGCTGCACCAGCTGTTCTTCGACCCCAAGCGCTACGACCTGACGCGCGTGGGGCGCTACAAGCTCAACTCGCGCCTGGGCCTCGACATCGACCTCGAGACCCGCACCCTGACCCACGACGACATCATCGCCCTGGTCAAGGAGCTCGTCTCGCTGCCCAGCATCCTGGGCATCCCCGAGGAGAACGACGGCGAGGTCCGCGACTACGCCGCCGAGGCGTTGTTGCTGCCGCGCGAGCCGATCCAAGACCACCTGGACGAGTACGAGCACTTCGGCAACCGGCGCCTGCGGACGGTCGGTGAGCTGATCCAGGAGGCGTTCCGGATCGGCCTGTACCGGATGGAGCGCGTCGTGCGCGAGCGCCTCACCACCGAGGACGCCGACACGATCACGCCGCAGACGATCGTCAACATCCGCCCCGTCGTCGCCGCGCTCAAGGAGTTCTTCGGCTCAAGCCAGCTGTCGCAGTTCATGGACCAGACCAACTCGCTGGCGGGCCTCAGGCATCGCCGCCGGCTGAGCGCGCTGGGCGCGGGCGGTCTGACCCGCGAGCGCGCCCCGATCGAGGTGCGCGACGTGCACCCGACCCACTACGGCCGCATGTGCCCGATCGAGACCCCCGAGGGTCCGAACATCGGCCTGATCGGTTCGCTGTCCTCCTACGCGGAGATCTCCGAGCACGGTTTCGTCACCACCCCGTACCGGGTCGTCAAGGGCGGCAAGGTCACCGACGAGATCGTCCGGATCGACGCCACCCAGGAAGAGGAGCAGGTGATCGCGCAGGCCAACACCCCCGTCGACGGGAAGGGCAACATCGTCGGCGAGGAGGTCCTCTGCCGCACCCAGGCTGGTCAGTACGTGACCGTTACGCCCAACGAGGTCGACCTGATCGACGTCTCCCCGGAGCAGATCTGGTCGGTCACGACAGCGATGATCCCGTTCCTCGAGCACGACGACGCCAACCGGGCGCTGATGGGCTCCAACATGCAGGCCCAGGCGGTTCCGCTGCTGGTCACCGATGCGCCGCTTATCGGGACCGGCATGGAGCGCCGCGCCGCGATCGACACCGGCGACGTCGTGATCGCCGGGAGCACCGGCACGGTGTCCTACGTCGACGCCGAGCAGATCGTGATCGACCGCTCCGAGGGCGGCCAGGAGGAGTACGAGCTCCAGAAGTTCATGCGCTCGAATCAGGGCACGCTGATCCATCAGAAGCCGATCGTGGACGTAGGCGCCGAGGTCGACGCCGGCGCGGTGCTGGCCGACGGCTCCGCCACCGACGCGGGCGAGATGGCGCTCGGCAAGAACCTGCTCGTCGCCTTCATGTCCTGGGAGGGCTACAACTTCGAGGACGCGATCATCCTGTCCAAGCGCCTGGTCCAGGACGACGAGCTCACCTCGATCCACATCGAGGAGTACGAGATCGACGCGCGCACGACCAAGCTCGGCGACGAGGAGATCACCCGCGACATCCCCAACCGCTCCGAGGAGTCGCTGCGCAACCTGGACGATCGCGGGATCGTGCGCATCGGCGCCGAGGTCGCCTCCGGCGACCTGCTGGTCGGCAAGGTGACGCCCAAGGGCGAGACCGAGCTGACGGCCGAGGAGAAGCTGATCCGCGCGATCTTCAAGGAGAAGGCGCGCGAGGTCCGCGACACCTCGCTGAAGGTCCCACACGGCGAGGGCGGAGTCGTCATCGACGTCAAGACGTTCAGCCGCGACGAGGGCGACGACCTGCCGCCGGGCGTCAACGACCTGGTGCGGGTGTTCGTGGCCAAGAAGCGCAAGATCGCCGAGGGCGACAAGCTGGCCGGCCGCCACGGCAACAAGGGCGTGATCTCGAAGATCGTCGACGTGCAGGACATGCCGTTCATGGAGGACGGCACGCCGGTCGACGTGATCCTCAATCCGCTCGGCGTCCCGAGCCGTATGAACCTGGGCCAGATCCTGGAGACGCACCTGGGCTGGGTCGCAGCCAACGGCTGGTACGGCGGCGACGGCAACGGCAGGGACGGCGGCAACGGAAAGACCAACGGCAAGAGCCTGGCCGCGACCAACAAGGTCTACGTGGCCACGCCGGTGTTCGACGGCGCCACCGTGGCCGACGTGGACGAGGCGCTCGTCAAGTGGCAGGAGGAGCACACCGGGGCGATCCGGATGGACGTCGATCAGAAGCGGCGCCCGGGCGAGCAGGCCTCGGGCAAGGTCATGCTGTTCAACGGGCGCACCGGCGAGCCGTTCGAGGAGCAGGTCACGGTCGGCTACATGTACATCCTCAAGCTGCTTCACCTGGTCGACGACAAGATCCACGCCCGCTCCACCGGCCCCTACTCGCTGGTCACCCAGCAGCCGCTGGGCGGCAAGGCGCAGTTCGGCGGCCAGCGCTTCGGCGAGATGGAGGTGTGGGCGCTCGAGGCCTACGGCGCCGCGTACACCCTCCAGGAGATGCTCACGATCAAGTCCGACGACACAGTCGGGCGCGTGAAGGCCTACGAGGCGATCGTCAAGGGCGAGAACATCGCCGAGCCGTCGATCCCCGAGTCCTTCAAGGTCCTGCTCAAGGAGATGCAGTCGCTGGCGCTCGACGTCAACGTGGTCTCCGAGGAGGGTGAGCGCGCCGAGATGCGCGAGGAGGACGACGACCTGCTGCGGGCGGCCGAGGAGCTCGGGATCGACCTGAGCGGAGTCCGGGCCACCGACGGTGCCGCGGCCGACGAGGCGGTGGAGCACGAAGGTGAGACGGTCGAGGCCTCCGAGGAGGAGGCCGAGGTCGAGGACCCGGATCTCGAGGGCGGCGAGGAGCTCGAAGAGGAGGACTTCGCCACCGACATCGACCCGATGATCGAGGAAGACATACCGGCCGGCGAGGCCGAGGGCGTACTGGAAGAGGACGAGGCCTAGTTACAAGGCGATAGAGGAACCAACTTGATCGACATCAATAACTTTGACGCAATCGAAATCGGGCTCGCGTCCTCGAAGCAGATCCGCTCGTGGAGCTCAGGCGAGGTCACCAAGCCCGAGACGATCAACTACCGGACGCTGAAGCCCGAGAAGGACGGGCTCTTCTGCGAGCGCATCTTCGGTCCGACCAAGGACTGGGAGTGCTACTGCGGTAAGTACAAGCGCGTCCGCTATAAGGGCATCGTGTGCGAGCGCTGCGGCGTCGAGGTCACGCGCTCGAAGGTCCGCCGCGAGCGGATGGGCCACATCGACCTGGCCGCCCCGGTCAGCCACATCTGGTTCTTCAAGGGCGTGCCGAGCCGGATCGGCTATCTGCTCGACATGGCGCCCAAGGAGCTCGAGAAGGTCCTGTACTTCGCTGCCTCGATCGTGACCTGGGTCGACGACGAGGCGCGGGCGCGCGACCTCGACACGCTCGAAGGCGAGGTCAACAAAGTGCTCGACTCCTACGCGGCCGAGAAGGAGGAGCGCGTCCTGGAGCTCAAGGAGTCCCTCCAGCGGCGTGAGCAGTACCTGGAGTCAGGCAAGACCGGCCGTGACTTCTCCGACGAGGACCACCTGTGGGCGGAGACGCTCGAGGTCAACGTCTCCAAGCTCTCCGACGAGGAGCGCGAGAAGATCCTCAAGGACCTGCGCAAGAGCTTCCAGGCCGACATCGACGACACCGAGGCCTACATCGAGGACGCCGCCGAGCGGATGCGCCAGGTGTGGGAGCTGTTCAAGACGATGAAGCCCAAGGACGTGGTCAACGACGAGACCACGTTCCGCGAGCTCAAGGACCGGTTCGGGTCGCCTTATGGTTTCGGCGAGTACTTCCGCGGCGGCATGGGCGCCGAGGCGGTGCGCGACCTGCTCCAGCAGGTCGATCTGGACGCCGAGTCGGCTGACCTCCAGGACCAGGTCAAGACGGCCAAGGGCCAGAAGCAGGCCCGCGCCGTCAAGCGCTTGAAGGTCGTCTCGGCCTTCATCCACTCGGGCAACAAGCCCGAGATGATGATCCTCGAGGCCGTCCCGGTGATCCCGCCCGAGCTGCGCCCGATGGTCCAGCTCGACGGCGGCCGCTTCGCCACCAGCGACCTGAACGACCTGTACCGGCGCGTGATCAACCGCAACAACCGCTTGAAGCGACTGCTCGACCTGGGCGCGCCCGAGATCATCGTCAACAACGAGAAGCGGATGCTCCAGGAGGCGGTCGACGCGCTGTTCGACAACGGCCGCCGTGGCCGTCCGGTCACAGGCCCGGGCAACCGGCCGCTCAAGTCGCTGTCGGACATGCTCAAGGGCAAGCAGGGCCGGTTCCGCCAGAACCTGCTCGGTAAGCGCGTCGACTACTCGGGACGTTCGGTGATCGTCTCCGGACCGTATTTGAAGCTGCACCAGTGCGGCCTGCCCAAGCTGATGGCGCTCGAGCTGTTCAAGCCGTTCATCATGGCCCGGCTGGTCGAGCGCAAGTCCGCGCAGAACATCAAGGCGGCCAAGAAGATGGTCGACTCGATGATCCCGGAGGTGTGGGATGTGCTCGAGGAGGTCATCCACGAGCATCCGGTGCTGCTGAACCGCGCGCCGACGCTGCACCGCCTGGGCATCCAGGCCTTCGAGCCGGTGCTGGTCGAGGGCAAGGCGATCCAGGTCCACCCGCTCGTCTGTCACGCGTTCAACGCCGACTTCGACGGCGACCAGATGGCGGTCCACCTCCCGCTGTCGGCCGAGGCCCAGGCCGAGGCGCGGATCCTGATGCTGTCGGCCAACAACATCCTGTCCCCCGCCCACGGCGCGCCGCTGGCTACGCCGTCGCAGGACATGGTGCTCGGGGCCTACTACCTGACCTACGGTCCAGAGCTGTCGGAGCTGGCCAAGATCGACCCGGCCACGCACGACCCACGCCCGCACGTGTACCGCACCGCCCAGGAGGCGGAGTGGTCCTACGAGCACGGCATCGTCAAGCTCCACGACCTGGCCGAGTTCCGGCCGCTGGGTCGGGAGGGCGGCCACCTGCTGACCACGGTCGGACGGATCATCTGGAACGACAAGATCGAGCGGGCGCTCGAGCAGGCGATGGGAGACGCGTTCGATCCATCGACCTACGAGTTCATCAACCGGTCGATGAAGAAGAAGGACACGACCAAGCTGGTCGATGACCTGGTCCAGCGCTACGGGGCCGCGTCGATCTCGCTGGTACTCGACGCGTTCAAGGACGTCGGCTTCCACTACGCCACCCAGGCTGGAGTGACGATCTCCAAGAACGACGTGCAGACCCCCCCCAACAAGGCGCAGATCCTGTCCCGTTACGAGGACGAGCTCACGACCATCGAGGGCCAGTACGAGAACGGCGAGATCAACCAGGAGGAGCGCCACGAGGCGGTCACCAAGCTGTGGGATCGCGCCACCAACGAGGTGGCGGCGGCGCTCAACGAGCACCTCGACGAGCTCAACCCCATCTTCATGATGGCCAACTCGGGCGCTCGCGGATCCTTCTCGCAGATCCGTCAGCTCGCAGGGATGCGAGGGCTGATGGCCAACCCGAAGGGCGAGATCATCGAGCGTCCGATCAAGGCCAACTTCATGGAGGGCCTGACCGTGCTCGAGTACTTCATCTCGACGCACGGCGCCCGCAAGGGCCTTGCTGACACGGCGCTCCGCACGGCCGACTCCGGGTACCTGACCCGCCGCCTGGTCGACGTCGCTCAGGACGTGATCATCCGCCAGGAGGACTGCGGCACTCAGGAGTTCATCGAGATGCCGGTGTCCCAGCTCGAGGTCGATCCCGAGACCCGGGGGCTGCGGCCGACCGGGGAGGCGAACACCAACCTGATCGGGAGGATCGCCGCCGAGGACCTCAAGACCAAGCGCGGCCGGGTGATCGTCGAGAAGGGCAAGGAGATCGACCGGGCCGAGCTGGCCGATCTGGTGGAGTGCCACCAGGACGACACCGACAAGGGCGCGGTCATCACCGTCCATGTGCGCTCGGTGCTCAAGTGCGAGGCACCCACCGGCGTCTGCCAGGCCTGCTACGGCCGCTCGCTGGCCGCCGGCAAGCTGGCCCAGATCGGCGACGCGGTCGGGATCATCGCCGCGCAGTCGATCGGCGAGCCGGGCACGCAGCTGACCATGCGGACGTTCCACACCGGCGGCATCGCCGGCGCGGACATCACGCACGGCCTCCCGCGCGTGGTCGAGCTGTTCGAGGCGCGCAAGCCGAAGGGCCTGGCCAAGATCGCCGAGATCGGCGGGGTCGTCTCGATCGAGGAGTCCGACAAGGCGATCACCGTGGTCATCACCGACGACGGCGGTGAGGAGCACCGTCACACGTTCCCGCGCCGCACGCTCCTGTATGTGGGATCGGGCCAGCGGATCGAGCCGGGCACGCAGCTCAACGAGGGGTCTCTGTACCCGCACGAGCTGCTGGCCATCCGGGGCCGCACCGAGACCGAGCTCTACCTCGTGCGCGAGGTGCAGGAGGTCTACAAGTCCCAGGGCGTCGACATCAACGACAAGCACATCGAGCTGATCGTGCGCCAGATGATGAAGAAGGTCCGGGTCGACCAGAAGGGCGACACCGACCTGCTGCCCGGGCAGTTCGTCGACCGCTTCGACTACGGCAGGATCAACCGTGCCGTGGCCGATGGCGGGGGTGAGCTGGCCCAGGCCGAGGAGATCATCCTCGGGATCACCAAGGCGTCGCTCAACACAGATTCGTTCCTGTCGGCGGCCTCCTTCCAGGAGACGACGAAGGTGCTCACCGACGCCGCTCTGGAGGGCAAGATCGACCGCCTGAACGGCCTCAAGGAGAACGTCATCATCGGCAAGCTGATCCCGGCTGCCACCGGGCTCAAGCGCTACCGGCGGATCGAGATCGAGCCCTCCGAGCCGCTCCCGCGCGGGATCGACGACGTCGGCCTGCTCGACCACGACGATCTGGCGGCCGAGCTCGGGCTGACCGACGGCGAGTCGCTGACCGGGTTCGGAGGCGGGCTCGAGGCCGACCTGGCCGACCTGGAGGACATCGGCGGCAACGGCGGCTCGGCGCTCGGGTTCGCCGAGGAGCTGGCCGACCTCGACCTGCCGATCGACGACGGGGACGGCTCAGGCGAGTAGCTGGATTTGACGCGGGTTCCGGGTCCGTCCGCGCGCTGAGCGCGGGCGGCCCGGGAGTCGTACGCTGTGTGGGGCATGCCCACGCTCGTTCTAGATCCGCAGCCGATCGAGCTCGAGCGGCTGATCGAGCGTCGGCGGCGCCTCGGGCAGGACATCTACGACGAGATGTGGAACGGGGTGCTGCACATGAATCCCGCACCGCACGGTCGCCATGTCAATCTCCAGCAGCAGTTGGCCGAGCTCCTCGGTCCACTGGCACGGACCGCCGGCCTTCTCCCGCGGATGGGCCCATTCAACGTGGGCGAGTCAGGCGATTATCGTGTCCCCGACGGGGGTCTCCATCGGCCCGGCGAAGATCTGCTGTACTACCCGACCGCGGCGCTCGTGGTGGAAATCGTCTCGCCGGACGACGAGAGCTGGAGGAAGCTCCAGTTCTACGCAGAGCACTCGGTGGACGAGGTGCTGATCGTCGATCCGCAGGAGCGTCGGGTGCACTGGCTCGGCCTGAGTGAGGCGCGCTATCAGCCGCTCGAGCGAAGCGGCCTAATCGAGCTCAGTCCGGACGAGCTGTCGGCGCGGATCGACTGGCCTTCTTAGCCGAGTCGCTATCGGCCTCTGCTGAGCTGCCCTCGCATCTCACTCGACGCAAACGTCGGAGGACTCCGTTTTCCCACCTATTGTGAGGTTGCGCTGGTAGGGTCGGCGAAACATCAACGCGCCTGATCTCCGGTGGGGCGCTCGACGAGGGGGTTTAGTAATGGGGTTACCTCGCGCTGGATGGTGGCTGGCGGCGGGAGTGGGTGCATGCTTGATGCTCCCGGCCACGGCTTCGGCGGCCTGGACGGGTTCGCCGGCTTCGGCCGCCTTGGCGGCGTCCCGCGACGGACTGCGACCGACCGGCAAGGTCCATGTCATCGCGGCGCGTCGCCACGGTCATCTGGTGTGGTACTCGCGTTCGGCGCGACAGCGCTCGCATCGCTCGCTTACGCTCAGCCGCATCACCGGGTTCACTCAGCGCGGCGTACGCACCGTCACGTCGGTCCCCACCATCACGGTGACCGAGACGGGCGGGTCCTGCATAAACGAGCCGTACGCTCCCAACACCAATGACAGCATCGCGTGGATCGAGAGCTACGCTCCGTCGCTCTGGTCGGACGTGAGTACTTGCCAGCTCAACGACGGACAGACGACAATGTACCACCAGGAGCTGCCGAATCCGGTGGACTGCTACGGCTGGAAGCCGTACTGGGAAAGCGACAACACCTCACCGACTGAGAACGCCCAGTTCCCGGACGGTGAATACATCAGCATCTGCAACGTCCCGGATGACAATGGTGCCGGTGGCTCGAACGCCAACAACAGCCCCTTCACGTACTACAACCAGGGATTCAGTTGCGGTGCCGTGGCCGGGGTTGGCAGCAATGACAACACGGTGTACCGCGCGAAGGGCAACGATTCGATCGAGTTCTTCCAGAACTACGTCGACTATGGCGGCAATCCGACGCAGGCGATCACCACTTCGTGCATGGGCGTGTTACCGAGCAGCGTTACGGTCAGCTCGGCGATCGTGGCACATTTCCTGGCGTGCTACGAGACCAACCCGAACCCGGGTGGCGGAACCCTCCTGGGATACGGGGAAACCGTGACCTTCCCGGACAGGCAGTATTCGGAGACGTGCACGATCCCGAACTACCACCCGGTGCCTGCCTTGACGTGAACAGGGACAGAGGATGAGCAGCGACAGTTACGCGGGCGGCGGGGGCTCGTAGCTCCCGAGCGCTGAGTCGCTACGGGCGCCCTCGTTAGCCGGCCACGCGTGCGCGGAGCTGGCGGCAGGGGCGCCCGTCATCGTCCGACGGCAAGGCCGAAGCTATGGCTGCGCGCGCTCACGATCGAGAACCCGTTGCACCGCGGCCGCAAACGAGCGGAGGTCATCGAGGTGGTCGAGGCTCTCCAGGATCTTCTGAGCATCGACCTCGAGGTAGGAATGGACGAGCACGTTCCGTTGCCTGGCTGCCTGCACCATTCGACTCGCCAGGCCTCGGTCGAGCTCGCCGGCCTCGGCCAGCGACGTGAAGATGTCTGCATAGTCGGAGGCGGGTCTGGCGTTGCGCTCGCTCAGGAGGTGTGCGCCGACGTCGATGCAGATCTGCTCGGCCAACTGGAGACGGCGCTCGGTCGCCGCCTGGAGGTCATCGTCGGCCAGGTAGGCGTCGGCTCCTCGCGTCCGCGCCCGCTCGAGTTGCTCCAGCAACTGTGCGAGGCGCGCCAGGCGTGAAATGACACTCTCAGGGTCGACCAAAGCGCCCCTCTTCCAGCCGGTGGCGGACGCCGCGGGCGAGAGTGGCCCGGAGCGGGGCGGTGTCGAGATACTCGAGCACCGCCCGCGTCTCTAGCCGGATGCGCGCGCGTGGGTCGCGATCGACCAGCCGGAGACCATCGCGCATGGCCCGGTGGCGCAGCAGCGGCGTCGCGTCGTTCAGAACGACGACCTGCACCTCGCCTGTACCGAGAGCGCCGGCGGCCGCGCTCATCAGCTCCAGTTGCAACCGGCCCCGCTCGTTCGTGGCGCGAGCCGGGGTCGACCCAAACGGCGATGTCGACATCGGACAGCGGACCGGCCTTGCCCGTTGCCTGCGAGCCGAAGAGGAGCGCGGATACCACCGGCGGGTGATCGAGCGCGGCGGCAAGCCGGGCCAGAGCGGCCGCGTCGATCGCCGGCACGGCGGCGTGCTCATCGACCCTGGTCATGGCCAGGATGATCGCGCACGTGCGCGACAGCACCGCGGGCTGCCTTCGGGCTCATCCGTGCGTATGTTTTGGGGGGAGAGTGCGACGGGCATGAGTGGCTCATGAGCAGGCGATCGCGAGTTCGGTCCTTTGGCGGCGCCGGTGCGATGGTGCTGCTCGGAATCGTCTGTGCGCTGACGATCGGGGGCGGGGCGGGCCAGGTGGTGGCGCTCGTGCTGGTGGGAATCGGGCTGGTGCTGGCGGTTAGCCTGGTCTTCTACGAGGTGGGGCTGAGCGAGGATCACGAGCGAGCCCGCGAAGCGGAGCGCGCCCGGGCGGCCGGAGAGCCGGTTCGCGGGTCGGGGCGGCGCTTGCGCCCGCTGCCTCGCTTGGACCGGATGCGCGGTCAGCAGCGGCGGCTGCGGTAGGGCGACGCTCGACGGCTGCGGTAGGGCGACGCTCCACGCGGCCGGGCGGTTGATGATTGCGTTCCGACCCGCCGCGCGCGAAGATGGCCCCTTAGGGTGTAGGGGAGGAAGCAAGCCGACAATGACGTCAGGCCCTAACGGATCCGCAATCAAGGTGTTCTCGACGTGCCCGCCGGTGCGGGAGGTGGAGCGCCGGCTATACGCCGGGCGCGTCGCGGAAGTCGCTCGGTGGAGCGAGGCGGCAGGCTGCGAGGGGATCCTCGTCTATACGGACAACGGCATGCTCGACCCGTGGCTGGTGGCTCAGCTGATCGTTCAGGCCACCGAGCGGCTGTGCCCGCTGGTCGCCGTGCAGCCCGTCTACATGCACCCGTACAGCGTGGCGAAGATGGTCTCGACGCTCGCTCATCTGCATGGCCGCCGGACGTATCTCAACATGGTCGCCGGGGGCTTCAGGAACGACCTGCTGGCGCTGGGGGACGACACGCCCCACGACGAGCGCTACGACCGTGTGACGGAGTACACGGAGATCATCGTGCGCCTCACGGCCGGCGCCGGACCGGTGAGCCACGACGGGCGCTTCTACCGCGTCAAGAACCTTCGCCTCACGCCCCCGGTGGCGCCGGATCGCGCACCGGGGGTGATGATCTCGGGTTCCTCGCCGGCGGGAATGGCCGCGGCCCGCGCCCTGAACGCGATCGCGATCAAGTATCCGCGGCCGGCGGGGGAGGAGGAGTCACACTTCGGTGACCCGGACGAGTGCGGGATGCGGATCGGCGTGGTCGCTCGCGAGGGCGCCGAGGAGGCGTGGAGGGTGGCGCTGGCGCGCTTCCCCGAGGACCGTCAGGGGCGGATCGCCCACCGGCTAGCCATGCAGGTGTCCGACTCGCATTGGCACCGCCAGCTGTCCGAGCTGGCCCATGACGCAGCGGCCGGCGGCAATCCGTACTGGCTTGGCCCGTTCAAGAACTACAAGACGTTCTGTCCCTACCTGGTGGGCGATTACGGGAGCGTGGCGGAGGAGCTCCGGCGCTACATGGCCCTCGGCTTCAGCACGTTCGTGCTCGACATACCCGCCTCAGAGGAGGAGCTGGGGCACGTTCGAAGCGCCTTCCGGCGCGCCGAGGACGCGCGCTCTCTGTCCGGCGCCCAGCTCGGCTAGTCGCGCTCGCGCACGGCGCCGGCGCCGGGGCTGGGGCCGGGGCCGGGGACGGCGCCAGGACCAGGACCGGCGGCGCGGCTCGCCCCGCCCGAGTCGAGCGGGCGCAGGCTGCGCGAGAACCGCTTGACGCTCATCTCCTTGGTGAACGCCCGCGTGACCTTGGCTGTGGGGACGGCGGGGTTGCCCTGCGCCACGGTCAGGGGCGGAATCGACTTGGTCACCACGCTGCCGGCGGTCACGACCGCTCCGTGGCCGATCTCCACGCCCGGAAGGACGATCACCCCGGGACCCACGAACACGTCGCGTCCGATCGTGACGCCCTTCATCTCGCGGAAGTGCGCGATGACGATCACGCGGATCCCGATCGCCGCGCCGTCCTCGATCGTGATCCAGCTCGGGTACGCGGTCTCCAGCACAACGTCGTAGCCGATCCAGACGTTCTCGCCTATGTTGACGCCGCGCGCGCGGTGGAGCCTTGGGCGCAGCGTCATCGCGCCGGGAAGCACCTGCGCCAGCTCCTGAAGGATGCGGTTGCGGGTGGCGACCCAGGGGTTCTCCGGGGGATACTCCATCCCGGGTGGGATGTGCGGGGCGGTCCTGTTCATCAGAGCACGTCCAGGTAGTAGCCGGGCAACGGACCCTTGGGCCGGGCGCCGTTCCACAGCGTGAGGTAGGCGTGAACCTGCTTCTGCGAGGGCCGAAAGCCCGCGGCGAAGAACGGCTGCGGGTCAGCGTAGCCGCGCAGAGGCAGGATGGCAACGCGCGCCCCGAGCGCGCCGGCGCGAGCCAGGAGCCGGCGGACGAGCTCCTCCTGCTCCGCCGGGTCGCTCGCTTCGTAGAAGGTGTCCTCGACGACCAGGCACGGGGTCCGGTTGCGATCGGCGATCGGCATCACGTAGCCCGCGAGGAGTGCCGGACGGGCGTCGGTTCCAGCCTGCACCGACACGGCTCCCTCGCGCGTGAGCTGCCAGGACGCTTCCTCGCGGCTCCACAATCGAGCGAGCGCGGCGCGTTCGGACACCGGACTCGCGGCCTCGATCAGCGCGTCCGCGCTAACGGCATCGCCTGCGTCGGTACCCCCCGCTCGCTTCGGCCACAGCACCCGCGAGAGGTAGGAGAACGACCCAACCAGCACCGTGGGGCGACCGAGGCGCCGCGCGCTTGGCTCGATCTTCCGGCTCATCGGATCGCCCGCCACGGTGTAGGTGAGGACTCCGTCGAAGCCGGAGGCCGCCGCACGCTCCATCAGCGCATCCCACACGGCGATGCCATACCCGCGGCCGCGGTACTCCGCTGCGGCCGTCAGGAAGGCCACGACCAGCAACCGCCGCTCCTCGCCCTCGATCAGCACCCGACGCGGCAATCCGGCCACGAAGCCGGCGAGGGTATCGCCGTCGTAGATCGCGGGCGCCAGCGAGAAGCTCGCCTGCGGATACCGGAAGCAGTCGGCCAGGAATTCCGCCGTGTACAGGAACGGGACGTTCTCGTTGGCCGACCACGCGGCCTCGATCACCGCGGCGAGCTCGGCGTAGTCGCCGCGGAAGTCCTCGATCGAGGTCGATCCAGGCGTCTCTGCGTGCGGCGAGGCAGGCAACGATGCTCGTTCACTGCCTGCTCGTGGCCTGCGCCACCACGAACTCGCACAGTGGGCCGACGATCGTCATCCGCTCGGGATCCAGCTCCTCGTAGTCGAGCTCGAAGCCGACGTAGTCGTCCAGGGCGGCGGTGAGCTCGAGCAGCCCGAGCGAGTCGATCAGGCCGGACATCAAGAGATCGCAGTCCTCGCCCAGGTCATCCGCCGAGATCTCCCGGCCTTGGGCCCCAAGCTGCTGCGCCACCTGGTCGATCAGGACGCCGTGAACCTCCTGCTTGGTCATCGCGTCGATCCCTCACTCTGGAGGCGCTCGGCCAGGGCCTTCCGGTCGAACTTCCCGTTGACGTTGAGCGGCAGGCGGTCGAGAAAGTGAAAGCGCCGCGGGACCATGTAGTCGGGCAACCTCGCGGCGATCGAGTCGCGGAGCGGACCGACAGCCAGCGGCTCGGCCTCGACGAACACCTCAACGCCGTCGCATCCGTTCTCGGTCACCGGCCAGGGGACGGCGACCACTCCATCTCGCTGGCAGGCGTCTCTGACCGTCGCCTCGATTTCGCCCAGCTCGACCCGATGGCCGCGGATCTTGATCTGCGAGTCCATCCGCCCCAGGTGGGTCATCGGCGCGCCCGGCAGCGGCCGGCGCACGCGGTCGCCGGTTCGGTAGTACGTCTCCGAGCGGGCGGGCGGGGTGATGAAAGCCGCGCCGGTCTTGCCCGGGTCCTTCCAGTAGCCAAGCGTCATCTGCGGGCCGGTCATGAGCAGCTCGCCGTCCTGGCCGGGCGCCACCTCCTCCAGGTCCGGACCGACGACGAGCGCGCGCATGGCCGGAAAGGGATCTCCGATCGGCACGATGCCGATCTCGGACTCAGACGGCGACTTCGCCGGGTCCCAGCGGTAGTGCGTGCAGGCGATGGTGAGCTCGGTGGGACCGTAGATGTTCTCGAGCACAGAGTGCGGGGCGGCGTCGGCCCAGGCGGACACCACCGCCGTGGGCAGCGGCTCACCGCAGAACAGGCTCAGCCGCAGCGACGGGAACGCGCCTGGCCGGAGTGCCCGGAAGCGCTTCATGAACACCGCGGTGGATGGAACCGAGAACCAGACGGTGAGCTCCATCTCCTTGATGAAGCCGCTCGGGTTCATCAGCGCCTTCTGCGACGGGCAACAGAGCCAGGCGCCGCGTTCCCAGGCCGCGAACATGTCGAACACCGACAGGTCGAAGGTCATGTCGAACATCTGGGAGAGCCGGTCGGACTCGGTGATGCCGTAGCGCTCGAGCACGTAGTCGAGGAACGCCCTGACGTTCCGGTGGGCCACCATCACGCCCTTGGGGATCCCGGTGCTCCCGGAGGTGAAGAGCAGGTAGGCGATCGCGTCCGGGTCCGGCTGTGGAGCTGCCCATTCCGATGCCGGGGCAAGGTCCGCCAGCCCCAGGATGGCGTGCGCGGGCCAGCGGGCGCGCAGGTCGGACGCGTCGTCGAGGTCGGGCACGAGCACGAGCACCGGCTCAGACGTTCCGGTCAGGACGTCGTCGAGCTGATCGAGAGATCCTGAATCGACGATCAGCGACCGGCAGCCCGAGTGCTCGAACATGATGCGCGTCCGCGCCGCGGGGAACGTCCGATTGAGGGGCACGTAGCCGTGGCCGGCCAGCAACGACCCGAGCACGCCGGCGAACGCCGTGGGCGTGCGGTAGGCGAAAACCGCCGTCAGGGGTGGCGCGGTCGGATCCGCGCGGGCCTGGAGCGTGGCGGCGAGCCGACGGGCGAGGTCGGCCAGCTCGGCATAGGTGAGCGTCTGGCCGCCGGCCAGCAGCGCGGGCCGGCCGGGGACGCGCTCCGCGCTCTCGAGGAAGCCCGACCAGAGCGGCCGCGTCGAGGTTGGGGCGTGCCCGTTCATCGCCACCGGATTACGCGGCGATTCGGCCGGCGCGGTCTCTGCTCGGGACGCAGACATTCCCAGACTGAAACGATGATCCTTGCGCGCTGTCCTGCCCCTGGTGGCGTGGGTCCTGGCCGAAGGCGGCCTCCACCTGACTAGGTGCAGAGAGTAGCAAGCGGCCATGGCGCCGAGCCGCGGTCGAATATCCTCCGCTGGCTTGTCAGGGACGTTGACCGTAGGCGTGCTGCCCGCAGCCGAGCTCAGGACCAGGCGCCTGCTCTTCTCGGCGCTGGAGCAGGCGCTCGAGGTGTCGTTCGTCGCGTGCGAGGGGATCGACCGCCCGGTGTGCGACGCCTACATCGGCCTGGGCGTTCCGCTCGACGGATTCAGCGAGCGGCTGAAGGCGATCACATTTGCCCCGGACGCGGCGGATCATGGCTTCTCCGTCGGGGGCGTGCGCTTCCACGATGAGCCGCGCCTCGACGCGCGGCTCCGGGGACGCCGGCTCTCCGAGCGGGAGGCCCCGGCGCGGCACATCGACGTCGACGGAGGCGTCGTGCTGGCCAGCGGGGCCGCCGGTCGACCGCTGTGGGTCAAGCGGCCCGGCCCTGACCTCGAGCTCGACGAGGTCGCGCTGGCGGCGCCCCATCTGCGGCCGGGGGAGGCGCTGCGCGAGCACCTGGTCCCGGGCCGCTTCCTCGGGCTCCTGGCGCTGGTCCATTTCCTCCGCGAGGCCTTGCGCGAGGCCGGACTGGCGGGCATGGGAGCCGCCTCCGCTTCGTGCCACGTTCGTGATCGACGATCCGAACCTCCACTGGCGCACGTACGGCGCGCTCGACTTCGCTGCGCTCGCCAGCCACGCCACGCACGCCGGCTACCACGTCGCGATGGCCACGATCCCGCTCGACGCGTGGTGGGTGTACCCGGCGGCGGCGCGCCTGTTCCGCGAGCACCCCGAGCACCTCTCGCTGGCCGTTCACGGCAACGACCACATCAAGCGGGAGCTATGGCGGGCCCGGAGCGAGCCCCAGGCCTTGGCGAACCTGGCTCAGGCGCTTCAGCGGGTGGAGCGGCTCGAGCGCCGGTCCGGCCTCGCGGTCTCGCGCGTGATGGTGGCGCCGCACGAAGCGTGCTCGGACCAGACCCTGGGTCTGCTGATGCGCCTGGGCTACGACGCCGCCACGCTTGCCCGGCCCTTTCCCTGGATCGGCATCGACGATCAGCAGTCGCGTTATGCCCGCTCACCCGAAGACGTGATGAACGGCTGGTTTCCCGCCGACCTGCGCCGAGACGGCTTCCCGATCCTGATGCGCCGCGAGTTCTTCGAGCTCGACGAGGCCGTGCTCCGCGCCTACCTCGACCAGCCGCTCATCTTCTTCGGCCACATGGGCGACCTCGAGGCCCTCGAGCCCGTGGCGCGCGAGATCAACTCGCTGCCGGCGGTGCGCTGGTGCTCGCTGGGCGAGATCGCGGCTACGAACTTCGCAACAAAGCGCCCCGGGCCCCGGTCACTCGAGCTCAGGCCATTCGCGCGCCGGGTACGCATCGATATGCCCGAGGACGTCGAGGACATCGCGGTGGAGTGGCCCCGGCCCGGCGCTGGCACGGTATGGGTCGAGTCATCCGGCGGCGATCGTGGGGGCGTCGCAGGGGGTCGCGCGACCGACCCGAAGCTGATTCGTGTCCCGCCCGGAGTCAGCGATTTGCAGCTCACGCTCGTCCCCGCCGATGCCGTAGCGCATACCACGGTCCCGCTTCCGCCCCGAGCCCTGCGGCCGATCGCCCGGCGCTTCGCCACCGAGGCCCGCGATCGGGCGCTCCCGTTGCGGTCCAGGCTGCTCCGGTAGCCTCCTCTTCTGAGATTCAGCTCCCTCAACAACGGGTAAATATCGCTCGACATGAGCAGGGTGGGGTGGTGAGGCGGCATCGCTTGGGGCTCGGCGGACGGAGCAGGCGCAGCGCGTTCGTGCTGCTCGGATGGCTGGTTTTCACACTGGCCCTGCTGGCGCTGTTCGCGGTCTGGCCGCGAGTCAGCCACGCCCTGAGCATCCCCTCGACCAACGTGCCAAGCGGGGTCCCGTCGGTCAGCAGACCGTCGGTTCCGCAGATCTCCACGCCGTCGCTACCGGCGCCGTCGCTCCCGTCGGTGCCGCATCCCTCGGTCCCCGTGCCGTCCGTGCCAAGGCCATCGATTCCTTCGGTGTCGCTGCCATCGTCCGGCGGCGGTTCGGGCGGAGGAGGCGGGGGCGGCTCCGGTGCGTCGATATCGGCGCCGGCAGCGCTCGGCGGGGGCTCGTCCTCGGGCTCGGGATCGTCGGGGTACGGCTCCGGAACCTCGGGCGGCTCCGGCCAGAGCTATGCGTCCGGTTCCGCGGGGTCAGCGCGCGGCGGAGCGGCGGGTCGCGGCGCGACCGACAGGGCGTCACGCCGCGGCTCCACCGAGAAGCCGCTGACCCAGCCCCAGCTCGTGCAACTCGTGACGCGCCTCAGCGGATGCCTGCCGTCGCTCTCCCTCCCCCAGCGCGAGGCGCTGGTGCTCAGGACGGGGCTCGGCCTCGACCGCTCCTACAACCCCGGCCAGATCGCGCGGATCCTGGGTGTGAGCGCGCAGCGGGAGGGCCAGATCGAACTGACCGCGGTGACCGGGCTCGAGCACGCGTCCGCCACCAGCGGTTGCGCCAGCGCCACCGGATCGGGAGCGGCTGCCGTCCTCTCTCTGCTCGCGCCGCGCCTGCCGCTGGCCGCCATCCAGGCTCTGCTGTCTCCGACGACGGCCGGCGGAGCGTCATCGTCGGCCACGTCGTCGAAAGCGGCCTCCCGGGCCGCCGCCAAGCACCACAAGGGCGCGAACGGCTCGGCCGGCTCGGCCGGCTCCGGGACCGCGACACCGACTCCCGCCGTCAAGGGAGAGGCAATCGGGCCGCCGCGCTCTGCCGGCTTCGATTGGCTGCTGTTGCTGGCCGCGCTCGCCTCCGCCGCCGCGGTCGCCTTGGTGGTGGTCGCCACCCGGCGCGCGCGTACCGATGGCGCGGATGGCGCGTGGGCGGCCGGCGCCCGGGGCCGCCTATCTCGCCTCTCGGCACCGAGCCTGGCTCGCTTCTCAGCGCCTACCCTGCCTCGCTTCTCAGCCCCAAGCCTTCCCAGGCCTCGGCTTACCGCGATGGGCTGGCGCCCGCGGCTGCCGTCGTTCGCGCCTCTGATCGGCGCGGTCGCGGCCTTGCCGCTGCTCCTGCGGAGCAAGGTCGGGCGCCGTCAGAGCGCCGCCCCGGATGTCGGCGCGGCCGCGGCGAACGGAGCCTCCGTGGGTGGACCCTCCGTCGAGGCCGCGGAGATGTTCCAGTACGCGTCGGTGATCGCCAATCGGGGCGACAAGCGCCGCGCCGAGAAGGTCTACAGGCAGGCCGCCGCCCTCGGCCATCCCCACGCGGCGTTCGTGCTCGCCAGCATGCTCGCCGACCGCGGCGATGTCGAGGGCGCCAGGGAGGCGTACCTGCGCGCGGAGCAAAGCGGCCACCCCGATGCCTCCTCGAACCTCGGCGTGTTGTTGGAGCACCAGAGCCGGTACGGGGAAGCGGAGGAGGCCTACCGCCGGGCGGCCGAGCACGGCCACGCGACTGCGGCGTTCAACCTGGGCGGCCTGCTCGCCGAACGCGGCGATCTGGACGGCGCCGCCGAGGCCTATCGCCGGGCGGACGCGCAGGGCGACGCCGACGCCGCCGCCAACCTCGGCGTCCTCTTCGACCTGCGAGGCGACGCCGACGCGGCCGAGGAGGCCTACCGCCGGGCGGACGAGCGCGGGCACGCCGGCGCCGCGTACAACCTCGGGGTCCTCCTCGCGCAGCGCGGAGAGACCGACGAAGCCGCCGCGGCCTACCAGCGGGCGCACGAACGGGGCCACGGGGACGTGGCGAACATGGCCCGCGCGGCGCTCGATGAGATGCGAAGCCAGCGTTAGCTCCAACTGTCGCCGGCGTTCCAACCGGGGCTACCGGCCCGGCGAAATCTTGCGGATGGAAGCCGGGCCGGGTACCCGGTACGGGATTTCTATCGTCCCCACGGACGTCGGCTAGGGCCTTCCAGGGCCGGGCGGTGGAGCGGCCCTTTGCGCAGCGGTAAGATGTGAACGGAGATTCACACGCGCGGCAATATCGAGGAGAGATCATGAGCACCATCTCGGTCGGCGATCCGGCCCGCGAGGTCCTGAACCAGGCGCCGCCGCTGCAGCCGGTCAACCTGTTCGAGCTCGACCTGGCGCTGCGGGAGGCGCTAGAGCGGGAGGGCGGGGAGTGGGGGGTCGACCGCGCGCATGAGACGGGCGCGGCCGCGGGGAGCCAGGAGACGCTCGAGCACTGCCGGCGCGCTGAACGCAACCTCCCGGTGCTGCACACCCATGACCGCTACGGCAACCGTATAGATCAGGTTGAGCTTGACCCTTCCTGGCACTGGCTGCTGCGCGGAGCGGTGGAGCGGCAGGCCCACAGCCTGCCCTGGCGCACCGAACAGCCCGGGCGGCACGTGGTGCGCGCAGCCGTGTTCATGCTGTGGAGCAACGCCAACGCCGGGGTGATGTGCCCGGTGTCGATGACCTACGCGGCGATTCCCGCCCTGCGCGACGGCGCGCCGGAGATCGCGGCCGAGTGGGAGCCTCGTCTGACACTGGCCGACTACGAGTCCGGCGCCCTCGCCGGCATGGCGATGACCGAGCGTCAGGGGGGATCGGACGTGCGGGCGAACATCACGCGCGCCGAGCCGCTCGGGGATGACTCCTACGAGCTGCATGGCCACAAGTGGTTCTGCTCCTATCCGCCGTGCGATGTGTTCCTGGTGCTCGCACAGGCGCCGGGCGGGCTCTCCTGCATGTTCGTCGAGCGCGGGCCCGGGATGGAATTCCAGAGGCTCAAGGACAAGCTCGGAACGCGTTCGCTTCCCTCATCCGAGGTCGAGTTCCACGGCGCTCGCGCGCGTCTGATCGGCGAGGAGGGCCGTGGCGTCCCCGCGATCATCCGGATGGTCAACCACACCCGGCTCGACTGCCTGCTCGGCGCCAGCTCGGGCATGCGCCGGGCCACGCTCGAGGCGATCCATCATGCCCGGCACCGTGCGGCCTTCGGCGCGCTGCTGGTCGACCAGCCCGCGATGCAGAACGTGCTGGCCGACCTGGCGATCGACTCGGAGGCCGCGACCGCGGCGGCGCTGCGGGTGGCGCGGAGCTACGACAGCCCGGCCGAGGGCCCGTTCCGGCGCTTCGCCACCGCGGTGATGAAGTACTGGGTGTGCAAGCGCGCGCCGGTCCACGCGGCGGAGGCGCTCGAGTGCCTGGGCGGGAACGGCTTCGTCGAGGATTCCGGGATGCCCCTGCTCTATCGGGATTCGCCGCTGAACTCGATCTGGGAGGGATCGGGCAACGTGGCCGCGCTCGACGTGCTGCGGGCGATCATCAAGGAGCCGGCCGGCCTACCGGCGTTTCTCGAGGAGTGTGAGCTCGCGGCCGGCGGCGACCCGCACCTCGATGCGCACCTGGCGAAGGTCCGCGAGCGCACGCTGGCCACCTTTGCCGACGGCGATTCCGACGAGGAGCGCCTGTACCGGAGCCAGTTCCAGGCCCGGAGGGTCGTCGAGGACCTGGCCCTCGCCCTCCAGGGCTCGCTCCTGGTCAGGCACGCCCCCGCGCCGGTGGCCGACGCCTTCTGCGCCGCGCGGCTGGGCGGCGAGGGGGGCCGCGCCTACGGCACGCTCCCGCGCAGGCGCCGACGCCAAGGCGATCATCGACCGGGCGGTGCCGGTGTGACCGCCATCGCCGGCGAGCACACGCGCGAGCGCCTGCTGCGGGCGGCGCGCGAGGTGATCGAGGACGGCGGATACGGGTCCGCATCGGTGATGGCGATCGCCGAGCGCGCCGGGGTCGCTGCCGGGACGCTCTACCGGCATTTCGCCTCCAAGGAGGAGCTGTTCGTCGAGGTGTTCCGGACGGTGTGCTCGCGGGAGGAGCGCGCGATGCGCGCGGCTGCGGCCACGGCCACGGCCGCGGCTGTGGCTGCGGCTGAGCCGAGGGCTGCGGCTGAGCCGGGGATTGCGCCTGCGGGCGGAGCCGGGAACGGGGGGAGCCAGGTCGATCGCCTGGAAGCGGTCCTCGCCACGTTCGCCCAGCGCGCCCTGCGTAGCGGCCGGCTGGCCTGGGCGCTCATCGCCGAGCCGGTCGATCCGCTCGTCGACGCCGAGCGCCTGGCCTATCGGGAGCGGTACGCCGCGATCGTCGCCGAAACCCTGCGCGCGGCGATCGACGCCGGCGAGATCCCGCCGCAAGACGTGGGATTCACCGCCGCCGCACTCGTCGGCGGCTGCGGCGAGGCGCTGGTCGGGCCCCTCTCGCCGCTCGCCGGCGTGACGCCTGCGCCAGAAACGGTCGTATCCGCGCTCAGTACGTTCGTCCGCCGGGCGGTGGGGGCCTGAGTGCCCGCGGCGGTCCATATCGAGCGCGACGGTCCCGTCACCACCGTCGTCCTGGGCCGGCCCGAGCGCCGAAACGCCGTTGACGGGGCGACCGCGGACGCGCTGGCCGGCGCATTCCGCGAGTTCGATGCAGACTCCGAGGCCGCGGTCGCGGTGCTCTACGGCGAGGGCGGGACCTTCTGCGCCGGCGCGGACCTCCAGGCGGTCGGGATGCCCGAGGGGAACCGGGTCTCGCCCGAGGGCGACGGCCCCATGGGACCGACCCGGATGCGCCTGTCCAAGCCGGTGATCGCCGCGGTGGCGGGGCATGCCGTGGCCGGCGGGCTCGAGCTCGCGCTGTGGTGCGATCTGCGGGTGGCGGAGGAGAGCGCCGTGTTCGGCGTGTTCTGCCGGCGCTGGGGCGTGCCTCTGATCGACGGCGGCACCATCCGCCTCCCCCGGCTGGTCGGGATGAGCCGGGCGATGGACATGGTGCTGACCGGACGGGCCGTGGACGCACGCGAGGCGCATCAGATCGGCCTGGCCAACCGAGTGGTCCCCGACGGGACGGCCCGCTCCGCGGCGGAGACGCTGGCCCGTGAGCTGGCCGCGTTCCCGCAAACCTGCCTACGCCAGGACCGGCTCTCCCTACTGGAACAGGTCGCCCTCGACGAAGACGCGGCGCTCGCCAACGAGCTGGAACACGGGATGCGCTCGCTGGCCGAGGTGCAGGCCGGAGTCGAACGGTTCCGCGCCGGCGCGGGCCGTCACGGCTCGTTCGACGTTTCTGCAGAGCTTTAGCCCAGCGAGCGGCAAGGTTTCTTGCGCCGCGCGCGTATTCGAGTGGAGGACGCGTTGTTCGGGGAGTGAGATCACTCGCGCTCGGGATTCTGTTGATGGCGGCGCTGCCGGCGAGCGCGGCAGCGGCCACGCAGTACTACATCCCGCCCGGCAATTCGAGCGCGAACCAGTACGTGGAGAGCATTCCCACGGCCGGGGGCAACGGCACCTCGGGAGGGCTCGGAACCTCAGGCGGGCTCGGTACGTCGGGCGGTGGCACGTCGCACGGGTCGCCCGCGAACTCCCGCGGCGGTAGCGCGATCGCTCCCTCGGTCCAGTCAGCGCTCCAGCATGCCGGCCGCGACGGCGCCGCGACGGCCGCGTTCGCCAACGCCACGGCGCCGCTGCCGGTACGGCAGCACGGCCGGAGCCCCGTCAACTCCATCGGCGGCCCGGGGCATCAATGGCCCACCTCCCGGTCGACCCACCCGGCTGGCCCGGCGCCATCTGCCACCTCCGGCGGCGGCTCCCCCGCGGTGGGGCCCGTCCTGCGCTCGCTCGCCGGCTTGAACGGCGGCGGGACTCCGACCCGCCTGCTCCTCGTGCTGCTGATCCTGGTCACTCTCGGCGCCGGCTCGATCGCCGGGGTCCGCCGCCACCGCCGCCGCGGAACCGCCTGATGGCGACGCTCGCACCACTGCCGCGCCCCGAGACGCTCGAGTCCCCGGCCCCGCTCGAAGAAGAGCGGGCGCCACAACCCCAGCGGCGCCGCGTCGAGGCGGGCCCGGTGTGGATCTGGCTGCTGAGCGCATCGCTCGTGCTCTACCTCGGCATCAACGGAGGCGGCTACGACCTGGTCGTGCGCAACGACGCCGGCGTGGTGGTGTGGTGGATCCTGCTCGCCGGGGCGGCCTTCGGCGTGCTGCCGGCGGCCAGGTTCTCGCGCGCGGGTTGGGCGGCCGTGGCGCTGTTCGGCGGATTCGTGCTCTGGAACGCGATCGCGGCGACGTGGTCGCTGAGCTCCGAGCGCAGCCTCCAGGAGGTCTCCCGGCTCGCCTGCTACTTCGGCGTGCTGGTGCTGGCGCTCGCGACCTTCGGCGACCGCCGCCGTGCGCTTCGGCACGTGGTGGCGGCGGTGGCCTCGGCGCTGGTCGTGATCATCGTCCTGGCGCTCCTCTCCCGGCTGCGGCCGGGGATGCTCGGCAGCGGGCAGACGGCGGCCCTCCTGCCGGGCTCCACGGGCCGGCTCAACTGGCCGCTCAACTACTGGAACGCGCTCGCTGCGCTGGTGGCCCTGGCCGTTCCGCTGCTCCTAGCGCTCGCGACGTCAGCGCGGACGTTCCTCGCGCAGGCGGCCGCCGCGGCGGCGATCCCCGCCGCGGCGCTGTGCGGATATCTGACCTTTTCGCGGGGTGGGGCGCTCGCCGCCGGCGTGGCGATCGTCGTGTTCATCGCGCTCGCGCCGGAGCGGATTCCCAAGCTCGCGACCTTGCTCGTCAGCGGGGCTGCAAGTGCCCTGCTGATCCTCGACGCGAGCCATCGCGCGGCGCTCGAGCACGGCTTGAACAACGTGGCAGCGCGCCACGAGGGGGCCACTCTGCTGACCGCTCTGATCGCGGCGTGCGCGCTGGTCGGGCTTGCGCAGGTCGGGATCCGCCAGGTCGCGCGGTACGCACGGCCGCGCCGGCTCCTGACCGTCCCTCGGCGTCACGCGCGCGTGCTTCTGGCTGTGGGCATCGTGATCGGTCTGGTCGGGCTGCTCGCGTTCCACGCGCCCACGCACCTCTCCCATGCCTGGCGGGACTTCAAGAGCACGAGCGGCGCCAGCGGGCCGTCCACGTCGATCGGCCGCTTCGCGACGCTGAACGGCGAGGGCCGCTACGACTACTGGAAGGCCGCCGTGCACGCCATGCCCGGCCACTGGGTCGGCGGCTCCGGCCCCGGCACCTTCCAGCTCCTGTGGCTGCCGCGCGCTCCCTTCATGAGCTACGTCATCAACGCCCACTCCCTGTACGTGGAGACGCTCGCGGAGGTCGGGCTCGTCGGCCTGGCGCTGCTCGCCGGCTTCATCGGGGTGCTGCTGCTCGGGTCGCTGCGCCGGATCCTCGGCGCGCGGCGCCGGCGGCGTACTGAGATAGCCGCGGTGGTCGGAGCGACGTGCGCGTTCCTCGTCTCGGCCACGTTTGACTGGGTGTGGCAGGTGCCGGTGCTGCCGGTGGCCGTGCTGCTGCTCGGCGCGGGCGTGCTGGCAGGCGACCGGATGGGCGCGCGGGTCGGCGACGCCACGGAGCCCCGGCGCGAGACGCCGCCCGCGCCCCGGTGGGCCGGCTGGGCGCTCCGCGCCGGAATCGTGGCGATCGCCGCGGGGTGCCTGCTCGCGATCGGCGTTCCGTTGGCGGCCACGAGCAGCCTGCGCCAGAGCCAGGCCGCGGTCAGGTCCGGTGATAGCGCGGCGGCGCTGGCCGACGCGCAGGCGGCTATCCGCGTCGAGCCGGGCGCGGCCTCCGCGGAGCTTCAGGCTGCGCTCGTGCTGGAGTTCCAGCGTCGCTTCGATGGGGCGGTGGCGTATGCCCGCGCGGCGACGCGCGACGAGCCCGCCAACTGGCAGACCTGGCTGGTGAGATCGCGGATCGAGGCGGAGGCCGGGCATCCCGCGTTGGCCGTGACGGCGTACCGCCGTGCGCGCTCGCTCAACCCGCGATCGCCGATCTTCAACGCGTGAGGCTCAGGCGCGCGCTGATCGCGCTCGCCGGGACGGTGAGCCTGCTCGGCCTAGCCGCGCCAGCGCACGCGTCCGCCGCCCTTCCCGGTCCGGCCGAGCTCGACCTGGGACTGAGCGACGCGCCGCTGTTCGAGAGCGGCGGGCCAGCCGTGCAGTCGTTCTGGCTGGCCCGGGCGCGGGAGCTCGGCTCCACGTACGTCCGGCTCGATGCCTCCTGGTCGGGCATCGCCCCGTATTCACCCTCGTCCGGCTTCGACGCCACCAACCCCGGCGACCCGAGCTACCGGTGGTCGGCGACCGACGCGGCCATCCGCGCAGCGGCCGCTCACAACCAGACGATCGTGCTGCTCGCATTCGGGGCGCCGACATGGGCCGCAGGGCCCGATCGCCCGCCCGGGGTCAACCCGGCTGTCTGGATTCCCGACGCCGGCGACTTCGGGGCCTTCGCCCAGGCGCTCGCGCGGCGCTACTCGGGGCATTATCCGGATCCGCTCCGACCGGGGCACGCGCTCCCGCGCGTCCGCTACTTCCAGGCCTGGAACGAGCCGAACCTGCCCGACTTCCTGATGCCGCAATGGAGCCGCTCGCCCGGGGGGGCGTGGCAGGCCGTGAGTCCCGGCATCTACCGGAGCATGCTCAACGCGTTCTATGCGGGCATCAAGTCCGTGCAGGCCGACAGCGTCGTGCTGGCCGCGGGGACCGCGCCCTACGGCGATCCTCCGGGAGATGCTCTCGGCAGGATGAGGCCCGTGACGTTCCTCGAGGGACTGCTCTGCCTGACCCCGAGCCTCGGTCCCGCTAGCCTGCCCCGATCCGGCGCACTTCGACGCCGCCGACCACCACGCGTATGCGCGCTCGCCCACCATTCCCGCCGCGGTGCCGGGCGACGTTGCTCTGGTCGACATCGACAAGGTGTGGCGCATCCTCCGTGCCGCCGAGCGGCTTCACCGCGCCTTGCCCGCCGGTCCGAAGCCCCTGTGGGTCACCGAGCTGCACTTCACCTCGAGCTTCCCCGACTCGCCCGCCATCCAGGCGCGCTTCACCGCCCTCGGCCTCTACGAGCTCTGGCGCCACGACGTCTTCCACGTGGTGTGGTTCGACATGCAGGACCCGACCGCGCGGGAGGGCCTCGGCCTGTACGACTTCGAGGGCAACCCCAAGCCTGCCGCCGCGGCGTTCCGCTTCCCGTTCGTGGCCGTGGCCGGCCCGCGGGGCCAGGTCATCCTGTGGGGCCGGGCGCCGCATCCGGGCACGGTCTCGATCCAGATGCGCGATCGCGGACGGTGGCGGAAGGTCCTCTCGCTGCGCACCACCTCGGGTGGGGTCTTCTACGCGGTAAGCCGGCTGCGCGCTCACCGGCGTCTGCGCGCGGTGGGGCGGGGAGCGATCAGCCCCACCTGGGTCAGCGGCTGACCCGTCGGCGCCTGCGCCGTTCGGGCAGTCGTCGAGCTCCCGTCAGCGAAACGGCGAGTTTCGCTGAAGCCAGGCCTCGAACAGAGGGTCGACGATGATCCATTCCCGTCCGCGCTGCTCGACCAGACCGCGCCGGCGTAGCCGCTCGAACGCGGGAACGATCATCGTCCGGTTCGTGAAGCCGTAGAGGCTGACGTGGCGCCCGCTCGTGGGATTGCTGGCTCCGCCCTCGGCGAGCAGGAACAGCGCCCGCTCCTCGTTGACCTCGGGCTCGCCGCCGGAGCTCAGGGTCTCCAGGCGCGCGGCGAACTCACCGCTGTCGCGCCCGGTGAGCATCTCTTCGTGGGCGGCCTCGATGAGGTCGACCCCGATCGGCTCCCCGCCGGGCTCGGCCATGCGCCAGACCGTCCAGGCCAGCTGCTGCGTCCGCTTGGGGTGACGGCGGGTCAGGTTCAGGAGATGGTTGAGCGCATCCTCGGTCGCCGGCCTGCCGCTCTCCTGGAAGCTGAACTCCAGGTATTCGAGAAACTCGACGTGGTCGATCTCCGGCAGCTGCATCTGGTGCGCTTCGTCGAAGATCGGCTCATCGCTCTGCTCGAGCATCATCCTGAGCGCCTCGCGGATGCTCCCGGTGAGCACCAGCGAGACGTTGGAAGCGCCGGGGCTCATCAGGGCCGATCGGATGATCGACAGCGGCTCCTCGGGGCAGCGGTTCAGCCGCTGGAACTCGTCGAACACGACGACCACGTGATCGGCGAGCCTCGGGATGCTGGCGAGCTGCGCGTGGAGCGCCTCGGCGTCCTGCTCCGGGGTCACACCGGTGCGCCGCACGGTCCCCTTGATCACCCTGATGTCGAACCCGATCTCCTTCTCGAGCACGGCGAACTGCTTTCGCACCTCCCGCTGGAGGCGCTTGTCGGGGTGGCTGAGCAGCGCGTCGTGCACGCACGCGTTGAAGGCCGGGATGCTGAACGCGCGCTGGAGGTTGATCCGCAAGACCGCATGCCGCGGCGCATCGGGCCCGTGGTCGCGCGCGAGCTCACTCGCGAGCTGCGCCGCGAACGTCGTCTTGCCGGTATCGCGCGGGCCGAAGATCGCCACGTTCGTCTTGCCCTTGAGGATCATCGCCACCTCGTGGGCGAAGGCGTCCATGCCCACGATCTTCGCCAGGTCCTCGAGCGGCTGGGTCCATACGAACGGGTTGACCGCCATGTATCGCAGAACCATACCGAAATGTATTGATCCGCGATACAGAGCACCTTAGCCCCGGATCAGCGTGGCTGCGCGGGAGCCCGCCGCACGTGGCTCTGCGTATCGATTGGCGATACGAACTCGTATCGCCAAGCGATACAGAGAGCCACAGCCCGCACGGCGCAAGATTGCTGCTGCCCGGCGCGTTGTCCAGACGTTGAGCGCGAACGCCAGCTCCACGATGGAACCAAGCCGCGGCCGAGTCAGGCGGCTGGGTCAGCTTGGCGTCCGGAACGCGAAGATCGCGCTGATGAACGGCGCCACCCGGCTGCTGTTCGAGCGGCGCCTGCGCGTGCGCACCGATGGATGGATCGAGCTCTCCGAGCTCGGCCTTCCGTCCGAGCACCGGGTTCACTATCAGCCCTCGCCGTGGCTGACCCTGCCGCGCGCCCTGAGGCGCTCCGAGGTCACGTCCGAGGACGTGTTCATCGACTTCGGCTGCGGCATGGGCAGGATGGTTCTCGAGGCCGCGCTTCTGTACCCGTTCGCGCGGGTGATCGGCGTAGAGCTGTCTTCCCAGCTTGCCGCCGTCGCCGAGCGCAACGTCGAACGCAACCGGCGCCGGCTGGCGGCTCGCCAGGTGGAGGTGGTCGTGAGCGACGTGCTCGACTACCGGATGCCCGATGACGTGACGGTGGCGTTCTTCTACAACCCGTTCGGGGGGCCGATCTTCGAGCACGTGATCCGCGAGTTGCTCGCATCCGTGGATCGCGCACCGCGCCGCCTGCGCCTCATCTATCAGAACCCGGTCGAGGAGAGAATGCTTCTCGCCACCGGTCGCATCCGGCGGCTCGGCAGCGGGCGGTCGTTTCTGCGCCGGGGCCGCGTTCAGAGCGCAATCGCGTTCTACGAGGTCGGACCCGCCTGAGCCCGCCCCCGAGCGCGCAACCTCTCGCGGTCGGCAAGACGGAGCGTTTGGGAGTTTTGCGCGAGTTTGGCCGTTGATCGTCCAGCGTGGTTCATCGACGTACGGGGCCTGAATTGCGAGTCATCGAACATCCCACGGCGCGCGCCGCCGCCTGTCGGCTTCGTCGGCCCCTCCTGCGCTGCTCGGTCGTCGGTGCTTTCGTGCTTGCCGCGACCGCGGTGGCCTGGTCCAGCGCCGCCCCGTCGTGGGCCGACGCCTCGAATGTCACCGTGCAGGTGCAGCTTTCGTCGAGCAGCGTGGCGGTCGGCGCGACGTCTTCTGTCACGGCTACCGCGACAGCCGTCGATGGCAGCGGCACCGTGGTCCCGAACGATCCGATCAGCTTCGGCTCGAGCGACTCGGGGGAAACGATCGGCCCGGTGACCCCCAACCCGGATGGGTCCTACTCCGCGACCATCACCAACCCGTCCACGCCCGGGCCGGCAACGATCACGGCGACCGATTCTGCGGGCGTGCAGGGCCAGGCGGTGCTCGACCAGTACGGTCCGGCCGCGTCGATCGACGTTCAGTTTTCTCCCTCGGCGACGATCGTCGCCGACGGCAGCTCGTTCACTACCGCGATCGTCACGGTCAGGGACGCCGAGCAGGACCTCGTTCCGAACGACCCCCTCACCTTCAAGTCGACCGATTCAGGGAACCAATTCGGTTCGGTCAGTCATAACTCCGACGGGACCTACAGCGCGACCGTGACCAGCTCCAAGGTTGCGGGGACCCCGACGATCACAGTGTCCGACTCAGCGGTCCCGAACGTCTCAGCCCAGGCGGTGCTGACGCAGATCGCGGGTCCGGCCGCGCACGTGAGCGTGAGCCTGGGGTCTCCCTCGATCGTGGCCGACGGCGCGTCTAGGACGTCGGTGACCGCGAAGGTGACCGATGCGAACGGCAACCCGGTGGTAAACGACCCTGTCGGGTTCACCTCGACCGATTCCGGCGATCACTTCGACACGGTCTCACCGCATTCGGACGGGACGTACACGACGACCGTGACGAGCTCGATGGTCCCGGGGCCGGCGACGATCACGGCGAGCGACGGCGGCCTCTCGGGTCAGGTGGTGCTGTCGCAGATCAGCCCGAGTCGGACGCTGCTCGCGGTCACGCCCGCGTCCGCCGTCACCAACCAGACCGTGAGCCTGGTCGCGGCGATCTCCGCCGCGGCCACGGGATCGCCGTCGGGCACGGTGACCTTCGAGGACGGCGGCACGCCGATCGCGGGATGTGCCGGCGAGCCGATCTCGGCTTCGACCCCCACCGCCAGCTGCTCGGCCACGTTCGCCGCCGCGGCGGGTGCGGCTCAGCTCTCTGCCGTATTCGCGCCGGACTCGTCATCGACGGTCGCCGGCTCGACCGGCACGGCCAGTCTTGCCGTGGCAAAGGACACGACGTCCACGACCGTCAGCCGCGCAGTCGGCGGCGCCCCGGATCGGCACACGGGAGACGTATGTCGCTTCGGTCCTCGCGGCCCACAGCGGCTCGAGTGCTCCGTCGGGAACCCTCACGTTCCTCGACAACGGCCAGCCGATTCCCCAGTGCCAGGCCGAGCCGCTCGGCGCCGCGGGGACCGCGACCTGCACGATCAGCTACACCGCGAGCGGCCCGCACACGATCACGGCCAGCTACGGCGGCGATGCCAACTTCGCCCCCTCCGCCTCCGGTCCGGCCAGCGTGCGCGCGCAGTTGCTCGGCGCGGTTGCCGCGAGCATGCGGTGGAGCTTTGTCTCCGGCGCCACGTACACGCGAGTGCTCTCGCTGCTCGTCAGCGGCGCCGCTGACGGCGCGAACGTGATCGTGAGCTGTCGCGGAGGCGGCTGCCCGTTCGCCAACCGCGTGGTGCCCGTCCCCAAGACCGTCCGATGCGGCGTCAAGGGCAGGCGTACCTGCCCGGCCAACGGCGCTGGTCGATCTGACCTCTCGCTTTGCCAAGCGCCGCCTGAAGCCGGGCGCGACGATCACCGTCGAGGTCACCCGCCCCGGCTGGCTCGGCAGAACCTTCAACTTCGTCGTGGTGGCTCACCGCGCTCCGCGCACGCGTTCGGGGTGCCTGTCGCCGGACGGCTCGCCGGCAACGTCGTGCACGGCGCTCTAGCCGCGCCGCCACGTCCGACGAAATTCATCCTGGCCGAGGACAAGTCAGCGCAGCCGCCAGGGCGTTCCTTCTTCGCAAGCCTCACGCCTGGGGAGCTCCATGAAAGTCCTCTACGTCAACCACACGGGCCAGATCAGCGGCGGGGAGAAGTCCCTGCTCGAGATCGTGCGCGGCGCGGCGCCCGCGATATCGCCAATCGTCGCGTGTCCGGATGGTGCGCTCGCCGACGCGCTCGGCCGAGCTCGACGTCCCGCGGGTGCGCGATCCCAGGGGTCGACGTGAGCCTCAAGCTCCATCCCCGGCATACGACGGTCGCGCTCGCGACGATCGCGCGCGGAGCGCTCGCCGTTCGAGCGGCCGCCAGGCGCCACGAGGTCTCGGTGGTCCACGCCAACTCGATCCGCGCCGGCCTGCTCGCCACGCTGGGAAGCGGCCGACACCGGCCGCCGACCGTCGTCCACCTGCGGGATCGGCTGCCGGGCGGACGCGTCTCGGCGCTCACCCTGCGAGCGATCTCCAAGGCTGACCTGATGATCGCGAACTCGCGCTACACGGCCGCCAGCCTCGACGACGCCGGGGTGATGGGCACCCGCCGCGTGATCGGCAACCCGGTCGATCTCGACCGGTTCGATCCCGACAAGGTCGACCGCTACGCCGCACGATCGGCGTTCGGCCTCGGCGCGACCGACTACGTCACCGCCGTGCTGGCGCAGATCACGCCCTGGAAGGGGCAGGAGGACGCGATCCGGGCGCTCGCGCAAGTGCGCGAGCACCACGCCAACGTCAAGCTGCTTCTGGTCGGCTCGGCCAAGTTCGTCAGCAAGGCCACGCGCTACGACAACCGCGCCTACCTCGAAGGCCTGCACCGCCTGGTGGGCGAGCTGGGCCTCCAGGATCACGTCCAGTTCGTCGGCGAGTGCGACGACGTTCCCTTGCTGCTGCGCGCCACCGATACGCTGCTCATCCCTTCCTGGGAGGAGCCCTTCGGCCGTTCGATGATCGAGGCCATGGCCATGCGGGTGCCGGTCATCGCCACCACCGTCGGAGGCCCCGGCGAGGTCATCACCGAGCGCCGCGACGGACTGCTCGTGCCGCCGCGCAAGCCCGACGCGTGGGCACGCGCGATCAAGAACCTGATCGAATCGCCGGCGCTCCAGGCACGGCTGGCGCGAAACGGACGACTGCGCGCGCGCTCGTTCGGGGTGGACGCGCACATCGATGAGCTGCGGAGCGTGTACGTGCACGTCACCGGCAGGCGCCAGGCGGCCAGGCTCTCGCGCCGCAGCCGGTTGGGACGCCGGCGCTCGACGAAGCGGTGCTCGCGTAGGCAGCGGCCGCGCCCTGCGCCGCGCGGCGCAAGCTTGCAGTCGAGGAGAACGTTGGTGTAGCGGCGAGGGATCGCCTCATTCCATGCAGCGTCAGACCTCATCTCTCCCCGCGCCCGGGCAAGACGGGCGTCCACGGACGTGACGACAGCGGAGATCACCGATCGCGACCTTGCGATTCGCCGCCCCGCCTCTCGAGTCGTCGCGGCTGTTGCGGAATCTCGGCGCCGCCGCGCTCGCGGGGCTGCCGGGCGTCCTGACGCTGTTCCTCAGCTTCAACGCGGGCGGGTTCTATCCGGCCGCCCAGGGCATCGTCGCATCCGTCCTGGCGGGCATCGTCGCCCTGAGGATGGCGTTCGTCCGGGATCCCTTCGCGGGCTTCGGCTGGCCGCTGCGCGCGGGCGTCGGCGCCCTCGCGGTCTACTCGGTTTGGAGCTTGATCTCCTCGCACTGGTCCCATTCTCCGGCCCGGGCCGAGCTCGACTTCGACCTGGTCAACGTCTACCTGTTCGCCGTGATCCTCTTCGGGTCGACGGCGCGCAGCCACCGCCGGGTGCGCTGGATGATCGTGCTCACCTGGCTCTCGATGCTCGCCGTCTGCGTCGTCTCGTTGGCCACGCGGCTGCGGCCCGACCTGTTCCCGATTCCGCTGAACATGAGCCCGGACCGGCTCGCGTACCCGCTGACCTACTGGAACGCGCTCGGGCTGTTCGGCGCCGTCGGCCTCACGCTCGGCGTCTACTTCGCCAGCAGCACGCGCGAGCCGCGCGGCATGCGGGTGCTCGCCACCGCGGCGCTTCCCCTCTTCGGGGTCACGATCCTGCTCACCTATTCGCGGTCCGCGATCATCGTCGGCGCGGCGGGGTTGATCGTGTACGCGCTGCTCGCTCGCCCGCGCGGCCTGCTGGGCGCGCTGATCGCCGCGGTTCCCACGTCGGCCTTCGTGATCGCCGAGACCTACCAGGCGAAGCTGATCTCGAACGCCAGCACCACCCCGGCCGCGGTGGTGCAGGGTCGCCACCTGACCATGTCCATCCTCGTCGCGTGCGCCGCCACCGCGCTGGCGCGGGTCGCCCTGCTGGAGCTCGACGCGCGGCTGGCCAACATGTCGATGTCGACGACGCGGCGCCACAACGCACGCATCGTCCTGGCGATCACGTGCGGCCTGATCGTGTTCGGCGTCGGCGTCGGGTTCGGTGGCCAGATCGCCACCCAGTGGAACAACTTCACCAAGCAGGACGCCACGCTCGGGAACAAGGACGTCCGCGGTCGGATCAACGACATCCGCATTGGAAGCCGGCTTCCCGGCTGGAACATCGCGATCCAGTCGTTTGACAGCAGCCCCGTCCATGGCCTGGGAGCGGGAACGTTCCCGATCGACTACTACCGGTCGCGCAAGGCGGGCGGGGTCGCCCTCCAGGCGCACTCGCTCTACCTGTCGTGCGATGGCCGAGCTCGGCGTGGTCGGTCTGGTCGCGATCGTGACCGCGATCCTCGTGCTGATCGGCGCGTGCTTCGTCAGGTCGCGCCGCGCCGCGCGCTCGCTCTGGATCGTCCTTGGGGTCACTGGGCTGGTCTGGGCCATCCATGCCGGCGTGGACTGGGACTGGGAGATGCCGGCTGCGACCTTGCCCGTGTTCGCCCTCGCGGCCGCGGCGCTGGCGCGCCAGGGGCACCGAAAGCGCCTGCCTCGTCGCTACGAGGGCGTGCTGCGGGCATGCGTCGCCGTGGCGGCCCTGGCCGTCGTCGTCATCGGCGTGCGCTCGACGCTGTCGGACGAGCATCTCGTCGGCAGCGTGGCCGCGTTCAACGCCGGCAACTGTCCCGCAGCGGTGACCGACGCCCGAGCCTCGATCTCGGCGATGAGCTCGCGACCGCAGCCGTATCAGATCCTCGGCCTGTGCGATGTGGTGAGCGGCCGCCCGCGGCCGGCAGTGGGCCTGCTTGACCAGGCCGTCGCGCGCGATCCCCAGAGCTGGGTCTTCCAGTACAGCCTGGCCATCGGGCAGGCGGCCGCGGGCCAGAGCCCGTGGGCGGCGCTGCGCCGAGCCGAGCTGCTCGACCCGCTCGAGCCGATGTTGCGGGCCGCCGCGGAGCGCCTGGGAGCCAACAATCCGCGTCGCTGGGAGCGCGTGGCTCCCCAGCTCGAGATGCTCGTCACGTCGTCCAACTACTGAGCCCGCCTTTCGTCCGAATCTCCTACTCGGCGCGCTCTGAAATCCGCCCGCCGATTCGTATCAGGGACCGTGAGCGATTCATTCGAACATCTACCACCGGATCTTCAAGATCTTGCCGAGGCACTGGCGGCCAGCCGCCCGGTGCCCGACGGCCACCTGCTCGAGCGCGTCGAGCGGCGGGTTAGGAGTTCCCGCCGGCGCGGCGTGCCTCGGCCCTTCCCACTACGCCGTCCGCGCTCCGCGGCGGCGCTCGTGGCGATGATCCTGGCGCTGAACGCCACGGCGGCGGTTGCCGTCGCCTGCGGCACCGGGTACATAAGCGTCCCGAGCATTCCCGAGCATCGCCTCCACGATCTGGCACTGGTGCAATCCGCCGAGTCCGCCGCCGGCTCCGGACTATGTCTACTGTCCGCCGAAGGGCGTGCAGTGGTCTGGTTCGGGCTCGCAGTGGTCCTCCCAGTCGGGCTCCCAGTGGTCCTCGCAGGGGTCACAGTGGTCCTCGCAGGGCCAGACCGTGACCAGCTACGGCGATCACGATCAGAGCTGCTGCCCGGAGGGCGACAACCCCTTCCCGATCACGGGTACGACGGACCATCAGCCCAACACGATCTGCTGCCCGAACGGGACCAGCCCGAACGCGTCCGGGACTGCCTGTTGCCCGTCGTCGCAGAACAGTTGGACCTCGAGGCACGAGCTCAGGGTGTTGTCCGCAGGGGACCAGCCCAACGGGCACGAACCACGTGTGTTGTCCACCAGACCAGACGGGCTACATGTCTACGGACGGTAAGAGCGCGGGCTGTTGTCCGAAGGGGGACAGTCCAACGGGCACGCACGACGTCTGTTGCCCGCAGCAGCAGACGGGATGGATGTCGACCGACGGCAAGACCTCCGGGTGTTGTCCGAATGGGGACAGTCCGTCGGGATCCAACAACATGTGTTGCCCGCAGCAGCAGACGGGATGGATGTCGACCGACGGCAAGACCTCCGGGTGCTGCCCGAATGGAGATAGCCCGTCAGGCACGAGCCACACCTGCTGCCCGAACGGGCAGACGGCATCCCTGGAGTACGACGGCAAGACCGAGGGCTGCTGCCCGAACGGGGACAGTCCGTCGGGATCCAACAACGTGTGTTGCCCGCAGCAGCAGACGGGATGGATGTCCACGGACGGGAAGACCTCCGGGTGCTGCCCGAACGGGACCAGCAACACCGGCACGAACAAC
Organism: uncultured Solirubrobacterales bacterium; assembly: GCA_963818675.1. Classification (GTDB taxonomy): domain Bacteria; phylum Actinomycetota; class Thermoleophilia; order Solirubrobacterales; family Solirubrobacteraceae; genus Palsa-465. The sequence goes on along the minus strand of CAWFTE010000002.1, from coordinate 567,769 downwards.
GCCTGCTGCCCGAAGCAGTACAGTAGCAACGGCTACTGGAGCTCGAGCGACGGTAGCCAGCCCAAGGGCTGCTGCCCGTCGAACACGAAGGTCAGCTTCCGCTGGCACTACAGCGGGAACACGAGCGGGAGCTCGTGGAGCTCTGGCTCGTGGAGCTCGACCCAGTCGAACTACTACGGCAACAGCTGGTCGTGGAGCGGATCGATGGAGGGCGCCCTCAAGGTCTCGCCGAACACCACGCTGAAGGTCGGCTACGACCTGACGCCTGCCGGGGAACAGCTCGCCGGCGGCGTTCACCGTGACCAGCCCGCACGTCGTGTTCAAGGTGGGGTGCGTCGTGGGCTCGCCGACGGCGAGCACGTTCACCGTGACGCTGCCGAGCCAGACGTTCGCGGTCAAGGACAGCAACTGGTACCCGAGCGGATCGCAGAGCGACTCCTCCGTGTACCAGGGCTCGATCACGGTCCCGAACCTCTGCAAGGGCGGTCAGCTCCTGCTGAGCTCGGGCGGGACGTTCAGCACCAGCGTGAGCTGAGCTGGACGGTTGAAGAAGGCCGGGGGCGGAGAGCGCCCCCGGCGGGGCCGGCGACAGCCGGGAGCCAACGGGCTCCCGGCTGTCGTCGTTTGTGACGGCCGAGTCGCGCGGCTCCGGCGCAGGAGGGTGTCCGATTTCAGCACCCGCCGATTAGAAGGTTTGAGCGCTTGCGGTCCGTTATGTCCCCAGGACCGGACAAGGTTCACGGATCGAACTTGCTGCGCAGATGAAAGACACGGATTTCACACGCCTCTATTCCGAGCATGCGGCGGGGCTCTACGGCTTTCTCAGCTACCGCACCGGGGACCGGGTGCTTGCCGAGGACCTGCTCGCCGACACCTTCGAGCGGGTGCTGCGCGCCCGGCGCGGATACGATCGGCGCAAGGGCGGCGAGCGAACGTGGCTCTACGCGATCGCGCTCAACTGCGTCCGCGACAACGCGCGGCGCGCCGCGGCCGAGACCCGGGCGCTAGCGCAGGTCGGCGCCGACGAGGACGGCGCGGGCCGGGCAGACGCGGACCTCGAAGGCCTCGAGCAGAAGGACCTCCTGCGCCAAGCGCTCGCTGTGCTGGATCCACATGAGCGAGAGGTGCTGGCGCTTCGGTTCGGAGCGGATCTCCGGCTGGCCGAGATCGCGGCGATCCTCGGCGAGCCTCGCAGCAAGATCGAGAGCCGGATCTATCGCGGGCTCAAGAAGCTCCGCCGCACGGTCGCCGGCGACCTGCGCGGCTCCAGGCGTCTCCGGCGATCTGAAGCTGCAGCGGGCCGGAAAAAGGGGCCGCCCTCGGTCGTTGGATAGGCAAGGCACATGGAATACGCACGCCGATTCATAGCCGCGACCGGACGCTTCCGCGTCGCGAAAATCTCCCGGAGGGGCCTGTCGCGCCGGTATATGTACGGCAGGCCGCCCCTGCAGGAGCGACTGCGCCTTGCGGTCGCCGCGCGGCGGCCGGACAGGGAGCGTCTCGAGCGTCGGCTCGACCAGCTGAAGCGGATCCCGGAGAACGACCGCCGACGCGTTCCAGGACCGGAGCTTTCTTGATACGTGCCGGCTGCGCGGGTGGGGCTCTCTTGTTGCTCTTCGTCCTGATTTCGTCCGGCTCCGGCTCGGCGAACGCTCCGAGCCTCGGCCAGCCCACGGCTCTTCCGACCACCTCGTCGCCCGCGCCGAGCACGTCGCTGCGCGTCCGTCCAGACGCCGGCGGCACCGGCCGCCGCGCCATCCGCCTCCGCCGCGCATGGATCCCACCCTGGGGCCGCGGCGAGCTCGGGAGCCCAGCCGTCCCGTACGGCTTCGACCTCCTCCACCAGCGCGGCGTCGCAGGCATCATCGGATACCAGCGGGTCCACGACGGCCGCCACTACGCGCACCACGACGACCACCCACTACCACTCCGGCCGCGAGCCAGACCCACGCCACGCCTACGACTCCGGCGCCGAAGCCGCCGAGCCAGCCAGCGCCGAAGCCCGTGAGCCCGTGCGCCGCGGCCGGCGTTTCCTGCCAGGGCGGCGTGATCTCGGGCGGTGGCCCGGCCACGATCTCGCAGTCGGCGTATCGGACGCTGGCCGTGGGGGCGACGACGCTGTCGCAGGTACTCGCTCAGTTCGGGGCGCCGACGAGCAGGTCCTCGCTGGAGAGCTTCCTGGGCTCGGGGGCGTTCTCGAGCCTGATCGGCAGCCAGCCGTCCGGCGAATCGTGCGCGTACTACCTGGTCGGCTCAGATCCCAAGGCGGGCGCCTTCCAGCTCTGCTTCAACTGCTGTTTCAGGCTCGCGGACAAGGCGATCGTATCCAGCTCGGGTTGAGCCCGACGCGACCTGGAGCGGTGCGGCCGTTAGGGCGTGAGGGGCAGCGGGCGAGTGAGCGGCCCAGTGAGCGACAGCAGCACGTCCTCCACCCGCTGCGTGATGATCGGCCAGGCGAACTCTCGCGCCCGCTCGGCGCCGCGGCGACCAAGCCGGCTGCTGAGCTCGCGGTCGAGGAGCAGCCGGATCAATGCATCGGCCACGGCGACAGGATCGTTCGCGTCGACCAGCAGCCCGGTCTCGCCGTCGACTACCGCGTCCACCGCGCCACCAGCGTTCCCGGCCACGACCGGCAGCTCGTGCCAGCTGGCCTCCATGTAGACGATCCCGAAGCCCTCACCGCCGAGCCCGTCACCCGGGACGCGGCTTGGCATCGCGAAGACGTGCGCGCGCTCGAGCCACGCGTCGCGCTCCTCGTTGCTGACCTCGCCGAGAAAGCGGATGCTCGAGCTCGACGCCGTAGATCGCGGCGAGCCGCTCGAGCTGGTCGCGCCGAGGTCCGGCGCCGATCACCATCCATTGAACGTCCGGGACGCGCGCGCGGATCAGCGGCAGCGCGCGGATCACGGTGTCGTGGCCCTTGTAGCGATCCTCGAGCCGCGCGACGGTGATGATCGTCGGCGCATCGGCGCGAGGTCTGCGGCTGTCGCTCGGGCAGATCGACCCCCGGCGGGATGCGGTGAAGCTTCTCGTCGCTGGCGCCGGCCCGGCGCGCGAGCTCGCACGTGTGGCGGCTGACCGCGATCGTGGCATCGGCCTGTGCGATCGCGAAGCCGAGCGAGCCGCGGGTCGCGCCCCGACCTCGTTGGCGTGCAGGTACTGGACCACCGGGACCCCGAGCCGCCGCCGGATCAGGCTGGCCGCCGGGCTCATCACGATGTGCGCGCTCAGCACGACGTCGGGTCGGAACTCACGGGCCACGCGCAGCGCCGCCGCGTTGAGCCGCACGACCGTCGCGCGGTGATCGGACGGCGAGCTCGCCGACGCGGTGCACCGGACCGGCGCTGGAGCGGTCGAACTCCTGGCGCCCTCGCCTCCCGGCGCGACGACGAGCGGATCGAGGCGCGACATCGTCGCCGCAAGTCGGTGGATGAGGAGCTGGATCCCGCCCGGCGCCGGAGGAAAGTCCGGGGTCAGGATCAGCACCCTCGGCTTATGTGCCATTCGTCGACCAGAAGCGATCGGCCCACAGCCCCAGCGCCAGCAGCGGCCACAGCACGTGCGTCCAGTCGGCGTGCCGCGCGGCGTGCTCGCGCGACCATCCGGCGAGCCGTGTCCCGGTTGATCAGCTCTCGCTCGTAGAGCGCACCCGAGCGCAGCTGCTCGGCTCGAGCGCCGGCGCAAGCGGCCCGCGGAGCCATTCTGCCGCCGGCACCCGGAAGGCCGTCTTGGCGCGCGACGCGGCGGAGAGCCCGAGTTCTTGCGCCAGGCGTCGCAGCAGCCGCTTGCCGTCGCGCGCGGTGTGCACGCCGGCCGGGACCGATGCGGCGAACTCCGCCAGCTCGCGATGCAGGTAAGGCGTGCGCAGCTCGAGCGAGTTCAGCATGCTTGCGCGGTCGGCCTTCGCCAGCACGTCGTCCGGGAGCCAGTGCACCTGATCGAGCCGCATCGCCGCGTCGGGCGCCCCGCGGGCGAAGGACTGCGTCGGCGCGCGCGGCGAGCCGTCGACCACGTCGATCGGCCGCGAGGCTCGTCCCGCAGCGCCGGCCCGTAGAGCTGTGTCTCGCAGGTGCCGCCGGCCGCTGGTGACCCAGTCGATGTGGCGCTCGACGGTCGGCTGCGGAGCGAGGACCGGCGCCGAGTCGGGTCAGCACGGCCGCTGGCTGGGCAGCGCGTCGACCAGCGATGCCGTCGGCCGACGCGGCTGCAGCCGGGCACCGCGTCGAGCATGGCCGCTCGCCGCAGCCAGCGGTAGCGCGGATAGCCGCCGAACAGCTCGTCGGCTCCCTCGCCGCCTACGGCGACCGTCACCTCTCGCCGGGCGAACTCGGCGATCGCGTGAGTCGCGACCAGCGCCTGGTCGGCAAGCGGCTGATCGAGCTGGGCGAGCAGCTCGAGCGCGCGGTGAGCGACATCCGCCTCCCGGAGGATCAGCTCGTGGTGGTCGGAGCCGAGCTCTCTGGCGGTGCTGCGGGCGCCCTCGGTCTCGGCCACGCCGCCGACGTCGTAGCCGACGGTGAACGTCTTGATCGGCTTGCGTCGAGGCCTCCGCGGCGAGCACCGCGATCAGCGAGGAGTCGATGCCGCCGCTCAGCAGCACGCCGAGCGGCACGTCGGCGATCAGCCGCGACTTGACCGACATCCGCAGCAGGCGGGCCGTCTCCTCGGTCAGCTGGCGCGGCGATTCGGTCACCGCCGACGGCCACGTCGGACGGCCGCCAGTAGCAGTCGATGTCGAGCTCCGGCCGGTCGGGCTCCCAGACCATGAGGTGCGCCGGGGGGAGCTGGCAGACGCCGGGCACGATCGATCGCGGGCCCGGGCACGTAGCCGAAGACGAAATATGCGTCCACGGCGCTCGGATCGAGCTCGCGCGGGATCGGCGCGCCCGTCAAGAGCGCCGTGAGCTCGGAGGCGAAGGTCAGGGCGCCGCCGTTGCTGGTGGTAGAAGAGCGGCTTCTCGCCGAAGCGGTCCCGCGCCAGGAGCAGCCGCCGCTCCCGCGCGTCCCAGATGGCGAACGCGAACATGCCCTCCAGGGCGTGGACCAGCGAGTCGCCGTACTCCTCGTAGAGGTGGACGAGAACCTCGGTGTCGGTGCGGGAGCGGAGCTTGTGCCCACGCGCACGAAGATGCTCGCGGAGCGCCGGGTGGTTGTAGATCTCGCCGTTCAGCACGGCCCAGACGGTCCCGTCCTCGTTGCTGACCGGCTGGTGGCCCCCCTCGACGTCGATCACGCTGAGCCGGCGGGCGCCGAGAGCGACGCCGGCGGCCTCGTCCCGGTAGATCCCCTCGTCGTCGGGGCCGCGATGGACCAGCTGCGCGTTCATCGCCGCCACGGCCGTGCCCCTCAGGATCGCGGGTGCTCCCGCAGATGCCGCACATGGCCCGGCATCAAAGCAGCATCTGGGGCTGCCGGGCAAGCATGGAAGCTAGCGCGGTCCGATGCGGCCGTTGATCTTGCAGTCGGGGAGCGTGGCCCGGCAGCGCGCCACATGCCATGGACTAGAAGAGGATCCATGGAAGAAACCAGCCACAAAACAGCCGATCGATCTACAGCGACGTTCTGCGGCCGATCAAGGCGCGGCTGTGGCTGATCGTGATCTGCGTCGTCGCTCGCGACCGCGCTCACCTACTACCACTACTCGCTCGCAGCCGAAGCAGTACCGGCGACCACCAGCCTCTACATCGGCTCGACCGACCCGACGCAGCTCGTCAACCCGCAATGCTCCGATCGCGCGAACGACCGACCTCGCGACGCTCGTCAACTCGAGCGCGGTGGCCCAGATCGCGGCCAAGGAGCTCGGCTACAAGGGCAATCCCGCCGCGCTGCTGGGCGCGGTCACGGCGATCCCCGCAGCCGGATCGGACTTCGTCACGCGTCACTGCCGTCACGACCAGCGCGCCAGAGCGCGGCCGCGCTCGCCAACGCCGTCGCCGACGCATTCGTGCAGGACGAAACGAACACGATCCGACCGGAGGCAGCTCAGGCGATCGACCAGGCGCAGAAGCAGCTCAACGCCCTCGCCGAACACCGTCGCCAACCAGACGCAGCGGGGCAGCTCGAGGAGACCGATCCAGCAGATGCAGGGCATCGAGCGCTGTCCCCAACGGCGGGCATCAAGCACGTCAACTCAGCCGCGGTACCCGCCGGGCGCGCCGTTCGCGCCAAACCCGAAGCAGAACGCGATCTTCGCCTTCGTGATCACGCTGATGCTCGCGATCGCCGGCGCCTACGGGCTTGAGCGGCTCGATCGCCGGATCCGCAAGCTCAGCGACATCGAAGCAGGTCTACGGCAATCCCGCTCGCTGTCCGTGTCCCGCGGACGGCGAAGCCAGCGCCGAGCGCGGATGGGACGGCGCTGCTGCCGGACGACGTGCGGGAGGCCTTCCGGAAGCTGCGGATGAACCTCGAGCTGGCGGCGATCGAGACAGCCGCCGAAGACGATCGTCGATCACCAGCGCGGTCGCCCGAGAGGGCAAGTCGACGGTGACGCGGAACCTTGCCCTTGCCTACCGGGAGGCGGGCCTCGCGGTCTGCGTCGTCGACGCCGACCTGCGCCGGCCCGGCTCTGGCCGCTCTGCTGAACGTCCCGAACGTGCCCGGGCTTGACCGATGTCGTCGTCGGCGATGAGAGCCTACCCGACTCGCTCAAGCGCGCGCCCGCCGGGGTCCCAGGACTTCGCACGCTTGGCGCGGCTTCAGTCACACGCCGACGGTGCGTCGACTGCGCGTCGGCGACGGAACGAGCGACGGACGAGGAGGAGCCTGAGATCGGGTCCGCTGACCGTCCTGCCGGCGGGCCGGAGCCGCCAATCCTCCGGTCGTGCTCGGTGTCCGATCAGATGCGAAGCATCCTCGATGCTCTCGCCTCGCGAGTTCGATGTCGTGCTTATCGACACTTCGCCGTTGCTCGCGGTGAGCGATGCCATCCCGCTGTTCTCGATGCGCAGATGGAGTGATTCGTCGTTTCGCGCGTTTGGGGATGACGCACGGCCGATGCTGCGAACGGACTTGGTCGAGCAGATCCGTCGCGTGCCGGGCGCGAACCTGCTGGGCATCGTCGCGAATGACGTCCACGGCCGTGACGCTGGCGTCAAGAACTACGGCGTACGGCTACGCTACGTCGCACGCGCGATCGCGTAACCGCTGAGCCGCTCGCGATGGCCGAGGCCCTGCACATCGCCTGGTACGAGCGCGGCCTGAGGCTGACAGACCGCCAGCCTCGCTGATGGCGTGGTGTGGCTGCCGTCGTGGCCATCCTGCTCGCGTACCGCTCGCCAAATGCCGTCGCTGGTCGGGCCGCTTGCGGCCGCTGCTATTGCTGGCATCGCGATCTGGATGCTGACCACCGCCAAGACGCACGTCACGCTGGCGGTCCTGATGCTCTACCTCGGGCTGGCAGACGGCGTCATCAAGCTGATGTCGAGCTCCTCGAGCGCAACGCTTGGCGCGCGACCTGCTGCTCTACGCGATCGTCATCGGTGTCGTCATCGAAGCGTATCGCTGCGCAGGGAAGCCGTTCTCGTTCCCGCCGCTGACCGGATGGATCGTCGTGTTCGTCGTTGGTCGTCGCCGTGCAGCTATTCAATCCCGGCGATGTGTCGATCTCGCACGCGCTCGCCAGCACGCGACCGCACCTTGAGTTCGTTCCGCTGTTCTTCCTCGGATACACGCTCATACAGACCCGCCGGCGGCTCAAGGGATTCCTCGTCATGCTGCTCGTGATCGCGGCGCTCAACGGGGTGGTCGGCCTCATACAGTTCAGTATGACGCCCGACCCAGCTCGCAGCTGGGGGCCGGGGTACGCGCATGAAGATCGACGGCACCGACGGCATCGCCCCGCGCGGATTCGCTGACAGCACCGGACAAGAGCACACACGGCCGTTCGCGCTGGGGTCAGACATGGGGTTCGGCGGGATGGTCGGACTGCTGGCGGCACCAGCCGTGTTCGCGCTGCTCAGCCTCAGCCGGAACCGGAAGCTCAAGGTCGCGGCAAGCGTAATGGCTGCTGGCGTGGTGATGGCCGTTGTCACCTCGCAGGCTCGAGTCGCGATCGTCGGGGGCCGTGGCCGCGGTCATCGCCTTCATGCTGCTCGCGACCTCGTCACGCCGAGCTTTCCGATTGATCTTGGGCTTCGGTGTGGGCATTGCGATCGCATACGCGGCAGTCTCCGCGTTGGCATCAGGCAGCAACTCGCACCTGTTCGATCGGTACAAGAGCATCGCACCCAGTTCGGTCTTCTCCACTGCGTACAACTACCGAACTGGCACAGCGAGCGACTCCCGACCTATATGGTGAACTACCCCTTGGGCGCGGGGCTCGGGACGGTCGGACCAGCATCGACCGCGCTCGGAAGCGGCGGGAATCATACGCTCGACGCAGAGAGCGAGCCCACGTACCTGCTGATTGAGCTTGGCATCCCGGGCCTTGTCGTTCTCCTTGCGTTCCAATTGCGGGTCATCAAGCTGTCAGTCGCGATACGCCGAGGCTGAAGGATCTCGAGCTGCGGCTATTGCTAGCCGCGTGGCCGCCCCTCTGTTTGCGTTGTTCGTCGCAGGATGGGTCGGGATAACGACGGCCGCAACACCCGGCGCGCCATATATCTGGTTCGCCTCCGGCGTCCTCGCGTACTGGCTGATCGGCTCCCGAGAAAGGTTGCGGGATGGTCGCGAAGCCCGCTAAGAGCGGGAACGGCGGCCCATGGCGCTAACTATTCTGGCGCCCGGTCCATCTCATAAAGCCGACGGCATTTACGACTACACCCGCCATCTCGTCGAGAGTCTGATGGTACGTGACGACGTAGCGGTCAGCCTTCGCGATCCGCGCGAAGCGCTACAGACATGGACCGACGGCGCCGGAGGCTTGTGCTCGACTGCCACGTCTACTCCAATACAACCCCTTCAGCTTTGCTCGGTGGGGCTTCGCACCATGGTTGCCGCTGAGGCTCTGGCGACTCAAGCGAGCCGAGCCGCGTCCGTTGCTCGCATTGATGGTTCACGAGATGTACCTGCCGATCACAGATTGGCGCTCGGCGTTGATGGGCGTGTGGCAGCGGTTTCAGTTCTTCGCTTGCGGCTAGCGGCCGATGCGGTATTCACTTCGATCAGCGCTTGGGCAGTCGACCTCAGCAAGCGTTCATGCCGCGCCGCCCGGTGCACCATCTCCCGGTCGCCTCGAACCTTCCGGACAGCGCACCTGCAGAGCTGACGAGCGCCGCCGGATCGGTGTAAGTGAGCACGCCGTCGTGCTCGCTGCCTTCGGAACAGCCATCCGTCGAGGTTGATGGAGTATGTGGAGCATGCGACATCAGCCGTTGCGTCATCCGGGGTCGACACGATCCTCCTCAACCTCGGCTCTGAGGCTCCGGCAGTGAATGTAGATCCCTCGGTAAGGTGATCAGTCCCGGCCATCTGCGCGAAGCCGAGATAGCCCGTCTCCTCGCGTGCCGCGGACATCTATCTGGCGCCTTTCGTCGATGGGGTGTCAACAAGGCGGACAACGCTGATGGCGGCACTCCAGCACGGCTTGCCGGTGGTAGGCACCGAGCGGCCCGCTGACCGACGAGATTCTGCAGAACGCCTCATCCGCGCTGCGGCTAACGCCCGTGGGCGAAGTGGAGGAATTCGCCGCCGCAGCCCGCGATCTGGCCGCTGACCCAGCCACACGCGCAGACCGTGCGGCGCGAGCGCGGGCGCTCTATGAAAGTGAATTTGATTGGCCGGTTGTGTCGGAGCGCCTTCTGGGCGCGCTGGTGCGTGATGGAGCAGCGGCATGCGTCTAGTCATCACCGTTCCCTGGGGCGAGCGGCTTGGCGGAGCGGAGGAGATGCTGTGGTCCTTCCTCACGAACGTAGACCTGCCTTGTGAAGATGTCCACGTGATCTTTTTCGGTCACGGCGAATTTGCGCGGGAAGTCGAAGCACGCGGAATTCGAACTACGATTATCCCGAGCGGCCGCCTGCGTCACCCCAAGAACGTGGTGCGCGTGATAGGTAGTCTTTTCCGGATCCTTCGTCACGACAAGCCGCGGCTCGTCCTTAATTGGAGCCCGAAAACCCAAGTATATGGCGGGATCGCCGCGCTGCTTGCGCGGATGTCCAATCGAGTGGTCTGGTGGCAGCATGGTGTTCCCGGCCACCACTGGCTCGATCGCGCCGCGACGGCACTGCCCGCGCGCGCGATTGGCTGCTCGTCACATGCGTCGGCTAATGCTCAGGCGTCTCTGCGGCCGCTCAGGCCCTGCTTTGTGGTACATCCTGGCGTGTCGGTGGCCTCGACTCCGACCGAGACTGACCGTGATCTGGTGAGAAGATCCTTGGGCATTCCGGCAGGCACCACCGTGCTCGGCATTGTCGGTCGCCTGCAGCCGTGGAAGGGTCAGGACAGGTTCGTGGAGATGCTGGGCTTGCTGTGTGCGCGAGGCCGCCCGGTGCATGGGCTAATTGTGGGTGGCGATGCGTATGGGCTATCGCCGCAGTACGCCGCCTATGTCCAACAGCTGGTGGCGAGTCGCGGGCTTGACGGTGCGGTGACGATGACTGGTCAGGTCGACGACGCTACCTTCTACATGAAGGCGATGGATGTGCTTGTCAGCGCCTCCATGCATGAGCCGTTCGGAATTGTTCTGCTCGAGGCGATGGCGCTCGAGGTGCCTCCGGTGGCGGCCGAGTCTGCTGGTCCCTGTGAAATCATCGAACCGCGGAAAACGGGGTTGCTGGTCGATGCCCCGTCACCCGACCGCTTGGCCGCTGCCGTCGATGAGCTGATCGTCAGGCCGGACCTCAGGCGCGAGCTTGGCCGACGCGCCCGAGAGCGCGTTCTGAAGCAGTTCACCGCGCAACAGATGGCAGATGCTCTCTACGGTCACCTTGAGCGCGTCGCCGCCGCAGCGTAAGCGTCTAGCGGCACCTGGTGTCCGCGTCACGATCGTCGCCCACGATGTTGGAGGCGTGGGCGGCATGGAGCGTGTGTTGAGCGAGTTGATTTGTGGCCTGCTTAGTGACGGATGCCACGTGACCGTGATCGCTAGGACCTGCGCTATGGCGGCGCATCCGCTGCTCGAGTCGGTACGCGTGCCAGGGCCCGCCCGACCATTCGCGATCGCATATCCGTGGTTCTTTCTCGCGGGGTCTTGGCTGACTTGGCGGCACCGCTCGGGAACGGTGCTGACCACGGGAGCCATCGTCATCAACCGTGCGGATTTTTCGGCTGTGCATCTGTGTCACCACGCCACGGCCAGGGTCGGGCTGCTCCGCAGCATGCGGTCCAACGTTGTGTATCGACTCAACGCGCGGATCGCGCAGGCGATGAGCCTGGTGGGAGAGCGACTGTGCTATCGCCGCCCGCAGAGCCGACGACTGATTGGAGTTTCGGAAGGGGTCACGGCTGAGCTCCGCGAGCACTTCCCGCGGATGGACGTGGCGACCGTTCCGAACGGCGTGAACGTCTCGCGCTTTCGGCCGGACCCCCGCCTTCGGTCGCAAACACGTTCACATTATGCAATCGCCCAAGACGAGCTTGTGGCGGTGTTCGTGGGCGGCGAATGGGACGGCAAGGGACTCCGCTTCGCGATCGAAGGAATCGCCCGCACGTCGGATTGGAAGCTGCTCGTCGTGGGGAAAGGGGATCTTGAGAGCTATCAGCGATTGGCCGAACGTCTCGGCGTCGGAGACCGCGTCGTTTTCACTGGTCTCGTCGCGGATCCAGCTCCCTTCTACTGCGCCGGTGATGCATTCCTGCTGCCGAGCGCATACGAGACCTTTTCCCTGGTGACGTACGAGGCTGCCGCATCTGGACTGCCGCTACTGGTCACACGCGTGAACGGCGTGACCGACCTCCTGGTTGACGGCGGCAACGGCTGGTTTATTGAGAGAGATGGGGCCGACATCGCGGCGAAGCTGCAAATGTTGGCGGGCAGTGCAGCCCGACGCGAACAGCTCGGATTCGCGGGACGCCGGTCCGCAGCGGAATTCTCGTGGGAGCAGATGGTCGAGGCCTACCGTCGCCTGCTATACCGCATCGTGAGTGCCGACGAAGCTGCCAACGCCTGAGGCTCGCCAGATGCGCCAGCTGGATCGGGCCCTAGTGCTTGGCGGGGCCGGCTTCCTCGGCGGTTGGGTGACAGAGGAGCTGGTTTGTCGGGGCGTGGAGACGATGGTGGTAGGCTACGGCGCACATCGTCCGGGGGACATGGCCCTCGCAATCACTAAGGCGACCGTGGAGGACGCCCTCGCAGACCGCGAGTATGACGCGCTGTTCTTCTTGGCCGGAAGTCCCAGCGTGCCGCGCTCAGTCCGGGAACCTGCGCAGGACCTCCACGACAATGCAGGCATCGTCATCGACGTGCTCGAGGCGCTTCGGGGCCGGGAGCGGCCGCCCGTGGTCGTGTTTGCTTCCTCTGCGGCCGTGTACGGGGACGCGTGCCACGAGCTGATGGACGAGGGTCACCCCAAGCTCCCGCGTTCGCCCTACGGCGTCTCCAAGCTCGCCGCCGAGCACTATCTGCGCCTCTATGCTGAGACGTACGAGATCCCTGCGCTGTCCGTGCGTCCCTTTTCTGTCTACGGTCCTCGGCAGCGTAAGCTCGTCGTCTACGACCTCTTGGTGAGGCTCCTCCGCGGCGAGAATCCGCTGGCGGTGCAGAGCTCGCCGGAAGTAGCTCGCGACTTCGTGTTTGTGCGTGACGTGGCGCAGGCGGTTGTCGCCCTCGCTGACCGGGCCCCAGCCGTCGGAGAGGCATATAACCTCGCCTCAGGCGTGTCCACGACGTTGCGAGAGCTGGTCGACGAGCTCATCGATGCGATCGGCGGCGACATCCAAGCCACCTTCACCAACCGGATGCGCGTCGGTGATCCGCTCCGCTGGCGTGGCGACACGTCTCGCGCCGAGGCGTTAGGCGCGACTTGCCGGACATCGCTTGTCGACGGCGTGCGCGAGACCTTAGCGTGGGTGCGAGCGGATCTGGAGGCAGGACCTGCCTCGTCACGCAGATGAGTGCCGACGGGCCCAAAAGAACCGGTCGTTGACGAGCGTTCCTCCTGTAGTCGAGCCGGCGGAGAGTCTGCGACCCGACGACCCGAGAGCAGGAGTTACATGAGCGTTCAAGAAAAAGAACGAGAATTCCACGACGCACTGGCGGCAACCCTCGGCAGGGAGGGACTGCAGCTCCGAGGTCCAGACCATCTCGAACAGGCGATGCTCGCACGGCTCGGATCGATCGACGGTCTGCGTGTCCTCGATCTGGGCTGCGGCGCTGGAGAGATGACGCTATTTCTAGCTGCTCGGGGAGCGCACGTAACCGCGCTCGACATTTCACCGGGCATGCTCGAGCTCGCGCGTAATCGAATTGATTCCGCGCTGCCTGAGGCTGATGTTGAGTTCGTCGCGGCGCCTGCGGAGGACACCGGCCTGGAAGGCGGGTCCGTCGACCTCGTGGTGGGTAAGTGGATCCTTCACCACATCGATGTAGAAGCGGCGGCGCATGAAATCAAGCGCGTGCTCCGCCCAGGTGGCCGTGGCGTCTTCATCGAGAACTCAGCCGATAATCCGGTGTTGACCTTTTCTAGGGCACGTCTTGCTGGGAGGTTTGGGATCCCACGCTACGGAACCCAGGACGAGCATCCGCTCAGTGAACGAGAGTACGCGCTCCTGTCGTACGTTTTCTCGAAATTCTCACTTTGGTTCCCGGACTTCTGCTTCTTTCAGCTTTTCGACCGGCAGGTGCTCCACCTGCGTTATCCCCGGGTGACGCGCGCCGTGCGATCGCTTGACGCCTGGGTATGGCGCAAGCTCCCGGCACTGCGCCGGTACTCCTATCACGTGATCGTCGAGCTGGCTAAGGGATATTAGGGTCCGCCGGCACGAGCCCCCATGCGGGCCGTGCGAGAGTCGTCGACATGCCAGGCGCCGGACGCGATCGGCTTCATCATCCGGAGCGCTGCCTTCAGCAGTCTCTGGTTGTAATGCTGGCGCCACTGTTCGATCCCACCCGAGCTTGGTACGCACGAGAATGGTCCGGACTTGTGTGCTGTCGTGACCGGCCGCTTGTCGGCATAGTTGCCGGTGGCCGGTGATCCCGGGTGAGACTCGTTGCCTGACCGGACCCCGTTCATCGGTCACCCTGCTGTGAAAGCGACGGTCGTGAATGTTGTTCCCGCGAGTTGCGCTACACCGCCGGCCGGAAGAGCTGTTCCAGGGTGTTCAGATACGTGCGGTGGCCGGCGCCGCACGCCCGACGTCATCATCGTGGGTGCTGAGTGGTCAGGCGCTGGGTGAAGTCAAGCGCCGGTCCTCAACCATGACCTGCGCGTCGGCGTGTCAGGAGAACAGCTCGCCGGCGAGCAGCTCGTCACCCAGCCGGGACCGAAGCTCTCGACGTACGCCTTCTCTCCCGGCGAACCGGGTCGATGCGCGCACTGCCGGTGCCGGAGAAGCGCACCAGACTCTGAGTACGTGGGCGGTCGTGTGGTCGGCGTCGGTCCGCCGTCGACACGCGGTGGGAACATCTCAGGGGTGAAATCGACCACCACGTTGAGCAGCTTCAGGATCCCGCCGCCCGGGGCCTGATCGAACTGGAAGCCGATCGATCGCCCACACGTGATCCGGACGCTCCGCCCGCAGCCGCTCGTCCGGAACCAGCAAATCGCCCGGCCTGAGGCAGCTTGCGCCGCTGCTGCGGCAGGCGCAGGGCTTACTCGCGTTACAGTCGCCAGGTCCGCTAGCAAAATCACCCGTCAACCCGCGGCGTGTGACGTCACGTCTTCATGCCTTGGCGTCTCTGACCCAGTCAACAGGGTTGACGAGGCCACCACACAGTCGGACCGATCTCAGAGGCTCGGGCCGACCCGGCGGAATGAACAAGTAAGCCGCATTTCACCCAGCGCCGATAGCACAGTATTTAGGCTGCGCCCACACGGCGGCTGCTGCGCGCAGCCGAGAGCGCAGGCTCGGCCGCAGCGAGCACGCGCTTGGCCCGTTCCGCCGTCGAGTTGCTGCGTGCCCACGCGAGAGCTCCTTCACGCAGCGACGCGTACTCGCCTGCGCTGATCCGCGCGACTCGGCTGCGGAGATCTTCATACGACGAATACGAGATGGAATTGGCGGGAGATAGGCCGTGCGGGGCGCAAGTCTTTGGCTTGCGCGTGAGGTCACGGAAGCACGGCACGGTGCCGTTCGCGGCTATTTCGTAGTGACGCAGGCAGTCCCAACCGGCCCGCTTCGTCGTGATGGCATAGTGCGACCGTCGCAAATCGGCGTAGTAGTCGGATTCGTCAGAGAAGGGATATGCAGTCATGGCGCCCTCGACCTGCGCCGCGACCTCTCCATCGACGATGTGCCGCGCGAACAACTGTGACTTCTCGACGCTGCCGTTAACGATCTTCTCGGCCGGAATGGCATACGAGATCGGTCGAACTCCCCGGAGAATCGGCAGCATGCTTGCCAGACCGGCAGGCAGCAGCCGATAACAACGATCGCGATACGTCTCAGGAGTAAGCTCGCGCTTGAAGTACGTCAGCCGACGGTGCGCGCGAGGCAGCATCCACCATCCCGACTCTCGCCACCACCGGCCACCGTATGGGTAGATCCACGAGACGTCTGCGCCATCCAGGGCGACCGCCGGGATGCCGGCGTTGCGAAGCTCGGGGTACAGCTCAACGAACGCGCCGAAGCTCTCGTGAATGGCCCCGAAAACGACGAGATCGAACTCGCGCCAGTAGATTTCCTCGACTGCACGCGACCGATCCATCTCGATGTCGTCGAGCAGGCCGTAAAGCGTGAAGCCGCGTCCGCGCGCCCTTCGGATCGAGGCCTCAGGGCAAGTCTTGTACATGATCTCGTGCTTGGGGTAGTCGACCACGTCGCCGCCCAGAAGAGTTCGGAGACCATGGAACACAGAGTCGGCTAGGTACTCCTCGCGTCGAGGTGAAAGGAACAAAACGCGCACCGCTAGGTGTCCTCAAGAATCCATCGAGCACTCATGTCTGGGGCTGCCCAACCGCAGCGGTCTGAGATAGGCGAGTGGTGTCGCGCCTCGCTGCGGCCTCGAGCACGGACGAAAGGACGGAGGCCACGGCGTCGACGCTGAATAGCCTCTCCACCGCGGCACGTCCTGCTCGGGCTAACTCGTACCGCCGTTGGCGGCTCGCGCGCATCTGTTCGATCGCGGTGGCAAGCGCGGCGACATCTCCCTCCGGGTATGTCACGCCGCCTCCAGTCGCCTGTACGACCCAAGGAATCTCGCCCGAGTCGGCGCCGATCACGGGGACGCCGCACCAGAGCGCCTCGACGAGGACCCTGCCGAACTGCTCGGTCCACGTTGCCGTGCTGCGGGAAGGCAGCACCAGAACGTCCATGCGACTGTAGGCGCTCGCCATCTCCTCGTGGGTCGTGTCGCTCAGGATTTCGACATGCAGATTGTCGGTACCTGTTCTTGCAAGCTCGTCTTGCAGCGGCCCGTTTCCAACCAGCAGCACACGAACCTCTCCTGGCAGCCTCCTTGCGGCCGCGATGAGGTCGCGGACCCCTTTCTCTTCGACGAGCCTACCAGCAAAACCGATCGTGAATCGATCGGACACATCAGAGGAGGGCATGACCGCCCACCCGGGAACCGCATGGGGTATTACCTTGATCCACCCCCGGGCCCCCCATGCTTGCGCCAACTTGGCGGCTTGCGGTGAGCGCGCGGCTACGAACGCCGCGTGGCGGAGCGTCCAAGCCCGGAATGCGCGTGCCGGAGGGGGGAGCGCACGGTCGAGATTTTCTGCCGCCTGGACGCCGAACGGAACGCCAGCGCGCTGGCATGCTACCGCCCACTGTAAGGCGCTGACCGAAAAGCTCTCCTCTTCGAGAAAGGCAACCGCTGGTCGATGGCGCCTCAGTACGGTCCCGGGCCCGCGCGGCACGTAGAAGTGCCGCTGGGGCTTCCCTGCAAGCACGATTTGCAGGGGCCTCAGGTGCGCGTTCAGGCCACCCAGCACGCCCGGTGTAAAGGTGCCCTGGGCGTATTCGTGTGCCCAGCGGCTGGGGACGACCAGCTCGATCTCCCAGCCGTTGCTCCCGAGGACGTCGAACACGCTTTGGTTAGCCGGCACGACGCAGGCATGACTCACCACCAGCGCGCGACGGGGGATAGAGCCAGAATTGCCGGTAACGCTGGATCGGCGTTGCTGGATGAACTGGCGCGGCCCCATGCTCGGTTACGCAAGGCGTTGAAGCGGCATTTCTGTTGTGCCGCGTCGAGCTCGCAGTGCATCAATGTAGATCGCGCTCGTGCGCGCAGCGATCCCGTCCCAGGAGAACTGGTGCGAGATAGCATGGGCCCGCCGCCGCTCGGCTCGCAGGTGCTCAGGGTCGCGGAGGAGCCGGATGACGGCCTGAGCGAGCGCGTGGCCATCGCCTCGAGGGACGAGCCACTCCGCCGGGAGCATCATCGGCGGTCCCGGGGAACGGTACGCGATCACCGGGATTGACGCAGCGAGCATCTCGAGTACGCCAAAGCCGAAGCCCTCGATGTAGGACGGAAAGATCCCAACTGACGTGTCGTGCAGCATCGACGGCAACCGATCTGGATCGAATCGCTCGTGGATCTCGAGCCGGTTCCGCAACCGGCGCGGAAACTCCCGCCGCACCTCGTCGGCGGTCCGAAACAGCCCACGAGTCCCCAGCAGCAAGAAACGAGCATCGGGCATGAAATCGCAGATCGAGGTCACGATAGCGGGGAAGTCGCGGGCTCCCTTGCGGTTGTCAAACGTGCCAACGAACGCGATGGTCGGCGGCGGGTGTTCGGTAACCGGGGTCGAATCGAACAGTGCTCGCCGCTCCTCCGTGAGCCCGAAAGGAAGCACTGCGATCTTTTCCGGCGCGACGCCGTGGCGGAGAAGTTCAGCCTCGTCGTCGTGGTTGGACACGTTCACCAGGTCCGCCTGCTGGATTGTCTGTTGGGCGCGCTCGATCCGATCGGCGATGTCGCGTCGCCGAGCGGACCCGTGGATCATTCTGCCGACGACGCGCCGAAGGCCGCCTGGCTCGGGGACGGCAATCGAGGCGAGATGATGAACGAGGAGCACTGAGCGCGCAACGAACAGGGGAGAGGATGGAAAGTCTCCGCGAGGATGCGGCAGAGTCTCATGATCGTAGTCGACAACGTCGTAGTCGGCGCCGTGGCTGATCAGAAACTCGTGCAAGGCCGACCGATAGTCACAGCCGTTGCAAGACAGACTGTCCGGTCCGACCACCGTGGTCTCCCAGCCAATTAGTTCGAGCTCACGCGCCAGCTCGATGAGCACTTTGGAAGCACCGAGGTCCTTACGGATCGGAGCATTTCCGCAGAACAGGATCCTCATCGACGCCTCGAGCCGGTGGTGTCGAAACTAGCGTCTGCGTGCAAGAGCGAGCGGTACACGTCCTCAATCTTCCAGACGATTCGCTCCCAAGAGAACTGTGTCTCGACGCGGTCGCGGTTGTACGTTCCCATGTCGAGGAGTCGCTGGCGGTCGGCGAGCAACTCGTGCAGCGCAGAGGCGAGGCCCGCGGACCCTCGCTCGGGAGGTACGAGCAATCCGCCATGCCCGTGCTCGACAAGGTATGCAGGACCACCCCACTTGTAGGCCACCGCTGCGCGGCCACACGCCATCGCCTCGAGGATCGTCATACCAAACGGCTCGCCGTGGGACGGAGTGCAGAGAAGCGATGATCGCGCGAGAACCGATGACACCTCGCTATTTGGGACGGGGCCTAGAAGCTCGACGGCACCGGCCGGCAAAGTGGCGGCGTGTGTCTGCACCGTCCTTCGAAGGGGACCATCGCCCGCGACGAGTAGCCGGGCCTCCGGCGACCGTTGCAGCACGCTGGCGAACGCATCGAGCAGATCCTCGATCCCTTTCTGCTCCACCAGTCGGCCCACATACGCGATCGTAGGTCGGCTCGGCAGCGGACGCCTCTGGAAATGGGGCACGTCAATGCCAAACGGTACGACGTGCGTCTGCGCACGCGAGTAGGTGGGCACCGTTTGGGCGGCGGCAGGCACGGATATCAGCACCGCGTGGGCGGCGTTCCATGCCCGCCTTCGAGCCCTACTGAATGCTGGCTTTAGGGCCATCCGGACTGCTGTGCCAGCGCCGCGTACCGGTCCGCTCCTGGGCCACGAGAGTGCCTGAGGACCGATTACGTACGGCGTTCGCGGTGGCGGTGCGAAGAGGATCTCCTCATCGCCGGGCGGAAAGAGCCAATGGGCGAGGTCAAAATGCGATGGCCCGCCAAGGGAATCGAACACCTTTCGTACGCGACGTGCGTAAAGGAACGGCTCGATGCTCTCAAACGGCGCCGCCGCTCCAAGCTCCACGACTTCGAAGTCGCACGGACCGACGATGTCTGCTTCTCGGACGCAAGCGACGACGCGGTGTCCGCGAGAGGCCAGCTGCGAGAGCAGATGCCAAGCGATTAGCCCTTCGCCGTGTGATCGATGGTTGGTAAGGAGCGATGCCGCCGATGGAAAGAACAGCCGGAGAGGTCCTACATCGTTTTGCGCTATCGGCGCCCGTGAATGGGCCGTACAGGCGTCAAGCACCGGCATGGGCGAGACGATGGCGAACTGTCGGGAGTCGGGTGAGGCATGAATACAGCTCCTCGTGCCATGAAGCTACGGCGTCGACTGTGTATCGGGATTGCCACGCTCGGCGGCCTGCTTCGCCCATCCGAAGCAGCCTGTCAGGGTCTGCGAATAGATCGCCGATCGCCGAAGCGATGGCCGAACGCGTCCGTTCAACGGCGATTCCGCCCCCGGTCGTCCCAACGAGCTCACGCAGCGTCGGAATGTCCGCGACGAGCGCCGGCGTTCCGACGCTCCACGCCTCCAAGATCGACTTCGGAAGGATCTCGCTGCTGGACGGAAGACATAGGAGGTCAGCGGCCTCAAGCCAAGCCGATCTCTCCGCCTCGCTGACGAGCCCAGCGTCGATGACGCGGACGCGATCGCTGCCAGTGATCCCGTCGCCCGGCCCCACGAACGCGAAGACGGCACCGGGATGTCGACTGGCAACTGCTGGTGCTGCCTCGAGGAGCAGCGAGAAGCCCTTGTATGGCCGGCGTACGCCAAGGAACAGCACCAGCGGGCCCTGTATGCCGTAACGATCACGTAACGACTGAGCACCTCCTGTCTGCGCTCCCGAGCTGCAGACGCCGCAGACCGCTACGCGGGCGCGCCCGACCCCCAGCCGCGCGTACAGGTTGGCCTCTGTGTCGAGTAGCGCGACTACGCGGTCGGCGGCGCGGTAGGCCGCCACCGAGGCGGGATCATCACCCCACCACCCTTCATGCGCAAATGGGGTTACCACCGACGGTGCGCCGATCGCGCGGGCGGCCTTCGTGGTGGCGAAGGCCATCATGTCTCCGGCCCACGCATGCACCACGTCAGAGCCGCGCGCTGCGTCGGCGATCACAGGGGCAGCGGCCTTGGCGTAGATCGAAGCGGCGCTCAAGCGTACGCGACCGTACGCGTAGCGGCGAAGTCCGGGTACTACCTGGTGGATCAGAGGCAGCGTGCGCAGCCGCTCGCTAAACGAAAGTCTCAGCTGCTCCACTCGCACGCCCTGATCGTCGAATGGATCGAAGCGCGGCGGCGGACACAGGCTTTCGTCCAATCGGTAGGAGGGGCCGTCATCGATGCGCTCGGCCAGCACCGTCACCGTGTGCTCAGCTGCGAGCGCTCGAGCCACCTGCTGTAGGTACATTTCGATTCCGCCGACGCACGGCCAGTAGCGGCGAGTGAGGAAGGTGAGCTTCATGCCGACTGGAGTCGGGAGCTTCGCTACCAGACGATCTTGCGGTATCTGAGGCAACCGACAAGCCACCACCATGCGCGCGCCAACGGCAGCGCAAAGGCAAGAAAGGCGCGCGCTGGAGCGTCCCGACGGGAACCGGTAACAATGCGGCCAGAGATAAATGCGCGACGCAAAGCGTTGGCGGATACCAGGCCGAGCAGAACTCGAAGCCACCCTGAGGAACGTGGGAGAGCCACGATCGCGGCGGTACCATAAATCGCGTCTACGTCGACCTTCGTCAACGGCCGCACGTCGCCACGGAGTTGTTGACGATATCGCTCCGGATGCTTGGCGGCTAAGAGCGCAAACCACTGATGCTTGCGGGCCGAGCGAAGCGTCGAACCCGGCGCCACCGGAATCACGCGGTGGAGGACGCGAACCTCGGGAGCGAACGGAATCGTTATCCCTTCATCTAGCGCGCGAAAGGCAAGATCGGAGTCCTCGAGGAAGGCTTGACTGAACCGCTCATCGAATCCACTGAGCCGGTTGAGCAACGCACGCTCATAGATCATGTTCGCGGTCATAAAACGACCGGGGGTCTCGGTACTCACCTGATGGGTGTATGTGGATATGGCTTCACGCGGCCACGGTTCGACCGATCCCTCGAGCGCAGTAACGTTGTAAGCCTTGACCGCGTCGAGTGCTGCCTCGAGCCACGTAGGATCGGGGAGTGTGTCGCCGTCGGTGAACGCGACCCAGCGCCCGCGAGCGGCAGCAATGCCGACGTTCCGCGCTGCGGCGGGACCACGTCGCGGGCCGTGGAGTAGCCGGCGACTGCGCGGGCGAGCCGCGCACCAGCGCGCCAGCACCTCGCCGGTGGAGTCGATCGAGCCGTCATCGACCACAAGTACTTCAAACCTGTCAGGTATGAGCGTCTGCTTCTCGAGCGATTCGAGAAGCCCTTCCAGATATTGTTCGCAGTTGCGGATTGGGATGATGACGCTGATCTCCGGAGGCGTCGCATCGTCGAGGTCCAGATCCTCGAATTGCAGGGGTTCTGTCGAAGTTGTATCGATGAGTGCCATAGTCCTCGCGGGTCGGTCTTCCTCTAGCATTCAACGCCTACTAGAACGTACTTCTTCTGGCCGCCAGACGGTCGGCCGCGGACGCTCAGGCTATGGCGGTCAGTCGTTCAGTTCGAGCGGTGCCACGGCGGCAGCGTGCTGACGAGTCTGTTCCTGAGCCGCGAGGTTTTCCCGCTCAGAAGCAGGCGAACTAGCCGTGCATCGTTGCTGGTGATGAGCACGTAGTCACGGTAGCGGCCGCCGTGCAACCGGCGCGCGCGCGTGAGTAGGAACAGGAACTGCGTGCTGTACGCGACGGTGCTGACCAGCGCGGCTCCGATGCCGCCGAGCGTGGGCAGAGCCACCGCGAGCCCGCCGACGGTGACGATCAGCGCTAGTCCCTCGCCTCGGGCCGCCAGATCTGGACGCCCGTGGGCCGACACGGAAGTGTTGAGCACTCCTCCGGCGCCGTTGGGAACCGTTCCGACGAGCAGAATTAAGGCCATCGGAAGTGCGCCCATGAATGCTGGGCCGAACACGTAGCGAAGGACGAAGGGACTGAGTACGCCGACACCCAGGCCGACCACCGCTGCGCCAGCTAGCGTAAGACGGCAAAGCTGCCGGCTCAGGTCGCCATCACCGCGAGCCATCCGGGGACCGGCAGCAGTCGAGATCGCGGCGACTACCGGAGATAGGAAGAAGGTGGCGAGGGTGACAGCGACCGCGTAGACGCCGAGCACGCTGGAGGAGACAAGACGGATCATCAGAAGCTGGTCGAGCCGAGCGTTGGCCAGATTGCTGAGACCACCGAACCAGCATTTGGCGCCGAACGCGGTCGCCTCCCGTAGCTCCCGGAAATCAAACTGCAGGGGGCGGCAACGCCGCCAGGCACGAGAGGCGGGCAAGAGCAGGATTACGCTGCCTCCGAAGCTGACGATCGCGGCGCTCGACACCGTCAAGTTGCCGCTAAAGAACAAAGCCGGGATGCAGACCAGCTGGACGATCGGCGGGATCACGCGATAGGTCATCACGGGTCGCCAGTCCTCCAGCCCGATCGAGACGTCAAGCAAGACGTTCGTGACCATCCCGATCGGGAATAGAACGAGTCCGACGATCAGCATGGTGTAGACCACGGCGCGGCCGCCAGCCAGCAACCCGGCGATGGGCGGCGCGAGTACCGCCAACGCGAGGCCGACGCCCACAATCACCGGCAGGATTGCTCCAAACGCTGCGCCGGCGTGACGCCCGCGGGCGACGGCTCGCTGAACATAGCTGCCGAGCCCCACTCCGGCCAGGGTCGGCAGGAACGCAAACGGGGTCAGGATGGCGGCCAGCTCGCCGCGACCCGCCGGCCCTAGCGCGCGGGCCTGCAGTGGCCCCGTCACGACACCGACCAGCGCAACACTGGCGTTGGCCATCGTAAGGAGCCCGGTGACGGCGCCGAGATCAAGCCTTCGTCGCTGTCGTCCGGATGCCGCGGCCGCTAACGCGGTGTCGTCAGCCGAAGTCCCGTGGATATCGGCCTCAACGACGCTCACCGGCGCTCCTCAGTCCAGCAAGAGGCAGGCGCGCAGCAGGGGAAATGCTCCGGTTGGGCGCCATCAACCGAACAACGAGACGGGTTCGCATCTACTTTCGGGCACGTGAAGGCGGTCGAGCACGGCACGAGCGCGACTCGCAGTCGGCGGCGATAGTTCGATCGGCCAGAAGTTGGGATGATCGACGAGACCTGCACCGCTGGGTGCACCAAGTGGAGGTCGAAGAGCCGATGACGTTCATCGACCAGCACGGTCGACTCGTTCGGGGTCGTGTCAAGGCCGGGCGAAAGCGCACCCCTTGCCGCCGGTCGAAAATGCACCCCCTGTTGTTGGCGCCGGCCGAGAATTGACCCCGCTTGGGTGTGGGCCAAAGCGCCCGTCGTCGCGAAGGGCGAGCCCCGAGGGGCGAGGCCTGAGCGGCGATGGGCGCTTTAACGCCTCTGGCTGGGGGCGCCGCCGGGGATTGGCGCGTTGTGAGGCGTTCTGCGGCCCTCGGCGGGGTCGCCGAGGGTGATCGGTCAGGCAAGTTCGGCGGTCTGGCGGCCGGGGCGGAGTCCGAGGTCGCGGTCTTTGAGGCGGTAGCTGTCGCCTTTGAGCGAGAGGATCTCCGCGTGGTGGATGAGCCGGTCGACCATCGCGGTGGCGGCCATGTCGTCGCCGAAGATCTCGCCCCAGGCGCTGAACGGCTTGTTGCTGGTGACGATCAAGCTGCGGCGTTCATAGCGGCGGGAGACGAGCATGAACATCAGGCTCGCGGCCTGCGGGTCGAACGGGATATAGCCCACCTCATCGCAGATGAGCAGCGGGATCCGCTCGAGCCGGTCAAGCTCCTGGTCGAGGCGACCTTGGCGTTGGGCGTCGGCCAAGAAGGCGACCCATTCGGTCGCGGTCTTGAAGATCACGCGCTGGCCGGCCAGGCAGGCGCGGATCCCCAACGCGATCGAGATGTGCGTCTTTCCCGTGCCCGGCGGGCCCAGGAGGATCACGTTCTGTTTGGCGTGCAAGAAGTCGAGTTGCCCGAGATGCTCGATCACCTGCTTTCGCACTGAGCGCTGGAAGGTGAAGTCGAACTCCTCAAGCGTCTTGTGCGCTGGGAACCGCGCGGCACGGATCCGCAACCGGCCGCCAGAGGACTCGCGGGAGGACAGCTCGGTTGAGAGCAGCGCCTCGGCGAAGCGTTCATAGCTCCATTCCTCTTGGCGGGCACGCTCGGCCAGCTTCGGCAACGCCCGGGCCGCCGCCGGCGCTTTCATCGCCCGGAACAGATGCGTCAGCTCCGAGCTTGAGCGGCTCATGCGATCAGCTCGTCATAGACCGACAGCGGCCGCTGCTCGACGAGCACTTCGGTGTCGCTGCGCGCGCCTCGGCGCTCGCGCAACGCCCGCGCGTGCTCAAGCGCAGTGATCGTTCGGTTGCGCGCGAAGCACCGCTCATGGCGACAGGCAAGCTCGCCGGTGTCCAGCGCGACCGCGGCGATCTCGCGCTGTGACACCCGAACCTCGACGCGACGACCCACGAGGTTTGGATCCAGCGAGTAGTCGTTGGTGTCGAACCGCAGGTGCGGATCGGGCGCCACCCGAATGACCCAGCGACGATCCAGGCAAGGCTCCCGGACCGGCAGCGGCCGCATCACCTCCCGCTCCTCGGCCAGCCGGTCGACCGGACGAGCCCGCAGCGTCTTGTGTGTCCGCGCATTGGCCTTCTCGAACCAGCCGTCGAGCTGCAGCTGGAAGTCAAGGTGGTTCGCGAACCGCCGGCCAGGCTCGAAGTTCGTCTCCATGTATCCCTGCAGCCGCTCGACACAACCCTTCGCCTGCGGATCCGCCGGCTCGCAGAACAGCCAACCGACCGGCAGCTGGCCACAGAACGCGGCATAGCTCTCGGTCGGCCGGCCACCGCCAGCGTGCAGACACCCCTCACGATCCCACACCAAAAGCTCCGGCAATCCGCCCAGCGACCACAGGCAGCGCGTCATGCCCCACAGCACATCCGGCGCCTCCTTGCTAAAGACGAGCGCGCCCGCGCCCGCACGCGAGTAGCCAAGACAGGCAACCACGACCCAGCCGCGCCGCAACTGGCCGTGACCCACCGGCACCAGCTCCGAGGGCTCCCACAGATCCCACTGGCAGATCTCCCCCGGCCGATACACCGTCCGCTGATGCGTGCGCAGCTTCAAGAACACCGGCCGAACCTCGCGCAGATAGTCATCGACGATCGTCTTGGCGCCATCGAACCCCAACGGCTCGATCAACTCACGCACCCGAACGCCGCTCAGCTTCGGATCGTCCTTCAACAGCCGATGGATCTCGTCCTTGAACGGATCCAACTTCGACGCTACCGCCGGACGCTGATACCGCGGCGGCGCCGAGGACCGCACCGCGCGTCTGACCGTGTTCCGATCGATCCCATAACGCCGCGCGAGCTCCTTGATCCCAACCCCACGAACAAAATGCTCCCGACGAAGCTCAGCCCAACGCTCCACGTCAAGCACACCCTTCTCCCAAGCTCGATCAACAAGAACCGAGCCAGGGTCAACCGACCCCCGGACGCCTCCACCACCGCCCTCAACAGGGGTGCGTTTTCAACCGGCAGAGGGGGGTGAGTCTTCCACCGGCGCCGATAGTGTCGAGCCGATCTGCAGAGCCCAGCAGATCGACCCGTGCCCTGTATGGCGCTTGGAGGCTTTCTGACAGTTCAGGCGCGAGGGCTCGCCGTCGCGCGATGCACAAGTTCTGCGGCGCCGCGCGTAGAGAATGGCTCGGTTAACGCTGCACGACGAAGGTCAAGACGCGAAATGGAGAGGTCGCCTTCGAGGTCCTGGCGACAAGCAGTGCTGTGTAGGTGCCCGGAACTGTGAGCCGGTTGAGTAGCGCGGCCGGCAAGGGCATGGATCCATGAACCGCGCTCAGTCGCAGCGTTTCCCGACCGGTCTGCCGGCCTTGTCTGTCGTAGATGGTGATCGACAGGCTTGCCGGAGCCTGGACGGACCACGTCAGGCGTGGAACCATCGCGGCGCGGGCCGCTGCGGCACAGGCGACCCTTCGCCGGCATCGCGATTTGGCAGATCGTAGCGCTGCCTGACGCGCGGCGCGTGATCGAATGATGCGCGGAAGCGCCACGGCCAAGCGCAACACAGCTCCCGTGCGAACCGTCCAGATATAGGTCGCATCAGTCGCAGTGACCTGTCCTAATGAATCGGTCGCCTCGATCCGAAGGCCATGGGTGCCCGGCGTCTGAATGGCATAAAAGGGGGAGCTACAGGGGACCCAGGGTCCGAGGTCGACGCTGCAGCGGAACGTGACAGGAGCCTTGTTGGCGACGAAGACGAATGGAAGATCGGGCCGTTCGGTCGTAGGTGCCTGCGTAATGAATACCGATGGAGCGGCCGTGTCGACGGACCAGGAATAGATTGCTGGCGTGCGCTCAGCGTTCCCCGCGGGATCCGTCGCTTGCACTGAAAGGCTGTGGGGCCCGTCGGCGAGTCCTGACGCGCGGAAAGGCGATGTGCATGGCGACGGGACGCTGCCGTCGAGCGAGCAGGCGAAGACGGCGCCGTACACCGAGGCGAAGCCAATACTGGCGGCTGTGCTACTGGTGACTCGTGGCGGGCCATCAACAAACGTGGTCTGCGGAGGCGTGGTATCGACTGACCAGTCCGCGGACGGCGGCTCGGGATCGGCCTGCCCCGCCCGGTTGACCGCGCGCACCCGGAAGGTGTGCGACCCATCAGCGAGGCCTGAAAGCTGGGACGGAGACGAACAGGGCTGCCACGGCCCCTCGTCGAGCTGGCACTGGTAGGACGGTTGGACAGAGTTGGAGCTGAACGTGACGGTGGCCGAGCTCTGGTTCACGACTCCGCTCGGCGCAGACTGCAGTGTGGTGGTAGGCGGAGATCCACCGCTGATCCCGAGCTGATAATGCTGCTGAATCGTGCTGGCGCTGAGGGCTGTGCTGTACACGGCGACGTCATCGACGCTCCCGGCGAGCTGCCCTTGTCCGAGCACGACAGGATTCGTGCCGAGCAGGAGTGGGTTGGCCGAATTGGGCACGTAGGGGAAAGTCCCCGACGAAACGAGTACCCCGTTGACGTAGAACCGCGCGGTGGTTCCGTCGTAGGTGGCGGCCACGTAGTACCAGCGGCCGGGCACGTAGTCCGGTCCCTTGAGAGCATGGGTCGTGGAGCCGTCGCCGATGATCAATGCGAGCGAAGAGCTAGAGCCGTCGAGGAAGGATTCGACGAGGTAACCGCTTGTGTCGGACAGCTGAGCGCCGTTGCCCCCCATAACCATCCAGTTCTGGCTGCGGTCGAACTCGACCCATCCCTCGAACGTGAAGCTCGGCGTATTGAGCGCCGTGGCATATGGGATCGAGACGTAGCCGTCGGGGGAGCCCAGGTGGATTGCAGAATCCGAGTCTCCTTCCAGTGCCCCCGGAAAGCCGAGATTGACGCCCTGGTGGTAGACGCCCGCCGTCAGGCCGGTGGCGTCAGCTGCCGTCATGCCCTCGGCGTCGGCCTGTGAGCCCTGCTCGTCGAGCCGCCAGTATCCCACGAGGCCGGGTGTAGACGTAATCGACGATGCGTAGGTCGAGCTGGCACTTGCCGGCGCCGCCATGGCGAGGGCAGCGGCGACGACGAGGAGAAGACCAATCAGTCGGCGCCCCATCGCTCATCCATCCGTCAAGGTCAGCATGCGCGGGTAATCGGTCAGAGGGATCTCGAGTGACACCGAGCTCGCACCTCGACCCGTGATCTTGACCGGAACCACCTGTCCCGTGATGGGGTCGGTGGCAGCCGCGGTCACGGTCGCCGGGTTCACACCTCCCAGCGTGAACCTAAACACTTCCTGGGGAAGGTCCTGCCGAGTCGGGTCAGTTGCAGGCGCCTGGGGGTTGTAAAGCGTCGCCAGGTCACGCGTCATGACGTATGTCGGGATAACCCACTTGTTTGAGTTGACCTGAAAAGGAAAGACGCCGACTACGTCTCGGTTGTACAGCGGCGGGTAGGCCGCAGTCCCGTTCCCCGGGAACTGGTAGGCCCCATCGTAGTCGGAGATCGCCTGGAGGGTGAGGGGGCGAGTCTGGGTGAGGTCTTGCGCTCCCGCCATCGTATCGAGGAATCGACGGACTGCCACCATTGTCTCGCCCCCTGCGGCCAATCCTGGATACGAGTGGGTCTGATCCGCCGTCGACCAGAACGTTGGGTCAACGACGTTGAGAGTGCCTGCGTTCGCCGCGGCGAAGAAATCGATCTGTGTCACGCCCTTGCCAACCCACGCGCTAAGGTATCGGAGGATTGCCTTTGTCTCGAAGTGCCGGAGGTCAGCAGCCGACATTGGACTGGAGGAGGTGCCGTCGGCCGTGGTCAACTTCTCGCCGATGCTCGAGGCGTCAGCGTTGACCTCGGTGACCCACATCTGCGGGGCAGCCGCGCCAGGGGGGTGGGCCGTCCGTCCGTGTAGGCCTCCGTCGATGTCGCTGAGGAACGGCGCCAAGTCTCGATCAAGGTTCTCAGTCTGAATATCGCTGAGGAAATATTCCGGGAACAGTGAGGTAAAAGACGGAACGAAGGTGTCGTGCCACTGCCCGTTCTGCACGCTGCCGTCGACGGCGCCGAGGCCGTCCAGCGGCGAGTTACCGTCGTAGGTTACTTGGGCGGGAAAACTCATTGCGCCCTCGTATGGGTGCTTGTCCATCGCCGTGATGCCGGGCGTTTCGCTCGAACCACCGGTCCAAGGCTCCTCGTTGGTGAAGCCGTCGCCTATCCCGACATCGGAAAGCCCGTTTGCGGGGTTCCGGATGTAGTTGACCGTGGCTTGACGGATCTCACCGATGGCGTCGTTTGACCCCTGTGGCGCTGGGTTGTAGTAGTTGCTCGCGCTGAGGAACGCGGAACCAAAGCTCAGCTCGTTCCAGATTTCAACGTCGAAGTCGTCGTTTCCAAGGATATTCTTGGCCGTCTGGGTGACTCCGGCCACGTACTGGAGCCATCCGGCCAACGTCGCCTGATTGGTCGTATTAGCACTCCCGTCGCTGTTGTACTGAGGGAAGAAGGGCTGGAAGGCGAGGTCGACGGCGGCCTGAGGGCCGGCTGGAAGTGCGCTCTGGAGAGGCTGGGAAAGGGTCGCGTTGCCATAGGAGTCCACAGACGTAATAATCACGCCAGCGTCGCGGCCGTACTGGTGAAAGCCCGTCAGGCCGGGCTGGACGAGTGCCGCGGAAGCGCTGTCGAGCTGGACTGTCGTCGCACCGGCGGCTGCGGGAGCCGTCAGGTTCAGGGTCACGGGCTGAACAGGGCACGGGATTCCGTCGTTCGCGTCCAACAGGATAAGCGGACGAATGCCGTTGGTCTTGAAGGCGGTCAACTCGGTGGTCAGGACGCCGACGTAATAGCTTCCGAGCTGACTCGGGTTGGTGTAGCTCATGTCGTTCCATGGGATGCCGATGCGGGCGTGGGTGAATCCTGCGTCGTGGAGAAGGCGTGCTCCCTGAACGACCTGATTGGCATCGCTGTCCGTGACGTTGAAGTTGATTCCAACGGCGTTCAGCATGCGGGTGGCCGGAAAGGTGTCCATGTAGGAGCGCCACGGCTGAAGCCAAAAACTCCGCTGACCAAAACTGGTGATGTACGTCGGATCGATCGGATCGGTGACAGTTCCTGCGAACTGTGGGGAAGGCTGGCTAACGGGCAGCGTCGCTGACGTCACGGCCGGGTGGCCGGTCGCGTCGACGACCGGACTGCCGATAGGCGCGGAATATGCGATCGTCGACGGTGTTTCGGCGCCGATGGGAAGATCGACTGCGATCTCGTTCGGGGCGTCTCCAGGCCCAATCCCCTGGGCAGGGATATGTGCTCCCAGGGCCGTGGTCATGTCGAAGGCGGTGCCGGTTCCCGCATTGGAAGCACGTACGGGGGACGACCACACTGTGACTATCTTTTCCCCGTTGAGCCAGAAGCCTTCGTCGCGGGCGCCGACCATCATGGGCGGCGCGGTGAGGGTCGTCTGGAACGAGCCGGTCGGGCCGCGGTTTCCGGCGCTGTCGGTAACCCCTGAGCCGGTGAGGTGCACCACGGGGGCCGATACTTCGCTCGTCCGTGGGCCTCCATTCAGAAAGACGGTGAGAAGGCCGTTGGGATAATCGTGGGTCCCCGTAACCTGGTAGCCGCTAACACCTACTGCGCCAGTACGGACGAGGACGGGCTCGCTCAGCATGAGGTCTACCGCGTCGATCTTGCCGCTCCCGTCGAGCTGCGACGTGGTTGCGGCGATCATTATTGGGGGCGCCCCGTCACGAGGTGTCATCGTGGAACGTGGGGCCCGGTTCCGGGCCACATCATCAAGGTGGAGCACGGTCACCGCGGGTCGCTGGCCGGTGTCGTAGGTGCTATGGGGCACGAGATGCAGATCGACCTCGGTGCCGTGCGCCTGCGCGCTCCGGATCGCATATTGAGCGACGGTGAACGCTGAGGCGAGTCCGCGAAGCGCAGGCGGTTCAGAGAGGATCACGCGGATGTCGTCGATGTGGCCGGTACGGTGCGTATCCTGCGTCGTGAGCCCAACGACCACGGGAGGGGCACCGTCGGCTGCGGTCAGCTTTTCGCCGCCCAAAAAGACCTGCGGTCGGACGCCGGTATCGAATCTCGTCCGCGGGGCGAGCAATATGCGGTATCCCGCGGCTTCCCGGACTACCCCGAGGATCTTGTACCCATCGACACGCACTTGCCCCGCCGCCACGTTGAGACCCCGCCCGCGCAGATCGATGGCGTCGATATGGCCATCGCCGTCGAGGTCGCGCGTGATAGCACTAACGGCAGATGATTCATGCTTGCGGCTCTTCGTTGCACCTGCATCGGCGGCGGGCATCGCGAGCAGCCCGCAGATGGCGAGCACTGGCAAGAAGAGGCGTGGACGGACGGCTGGCATGATTGAGAAAGCGGGCACCGCAAGCGGGCCTTCGCGGCCCGGTCAGGCAGGACGGACACTGCATGTGACGTGGCTCAGATCGGCTAGCCTGCTGAGGCAGGAATAGGCCTGCGCGCGCTGTTGGACGTATGGACCATCGATCGTCCTGGCGCCGCGACGCGATTGCGGTTCACAGGGTGGAGGCGACCGCCTGCAACCAAGGCCGCGGCGTACGAGCGGAGGCTCGGAGGATGCCGCGGTCGTTAGGCTGCTGAAACCGACGGATCTGGCGACCTAGCACTCGCCCGCTTCTGCCTTGGCGCCCTCAAGTGGAGCGCCGAGGGCGAGCCGCCCGTGGCTACAGCCGCGACGGAGGCGCTTCGATCAGCAGGACCGCACGCGCGGGAACCGCCAGTGCAACCTGGGCGCGGCTATCCAGGCGACGCGTCACTGGCTTGAGCTGCGCATGCCGCACTCCTGCATCAGTCGCGTCGGCGTGATGTCGGTCGATCAGCCAAACGCGTACTCGATCACCAGCGAGTCGCCGCGGGAATCGGACCGTGAGCGGATACTCGCGACCGAGCTGGTAATGCAGCGAAACGACGAGCGCGGTGAATACGTCTCTGCCTTTGGAGGCGACGGCGAAGATCCCGGGATCAGCGTCGAGACTCGTCGAGACCTGGTGCGAGCGGAGTGCATTCCACAGGCGGTAGACGTTGAAATTGGACCAGGGATGGCTCGGAGACATCAACCCGGACGCTGCCGCGCCCGATGCGTTCTCGCTAGCGACTGGATTCGTGAAGATGCTCGACTGGACGTCGTCTCGTTGCATGCTGATCAGCGAGGCGCCGATGAACGCGGCGCTCCAGTCGTTCGTGAAGTAGTCCTCATCTCTGAACGGCAGGACCCCTGTGCCTGGGACATTGGCGAGCTGCCAGGTCCACTCCCCGACGTTGATGAATGGCCGGGGCACATGGTCGTGAGCCGCCGCCGCCGCGACAACGTTCTCCGCCTCGGCAATGTCTTCAAGATCGCCCGAGTAATAGTGCCAAGAGACGAAGTTGAGCGGCAGGTGTTGACTAGCGCAGTAGTCGATTAGCGCAATGATCCATTGCGGGTCCAGAGTCGCTGTCTCAGGCCCGCCCACGAGTGCGTAGGGGTCGACAGCGCGGACACCCGTCACGCTTGCGCGGTAGAGGGCGAGGTACTGGCTCAGGCCCCCGGACCAGAAGCTGCCGTCGGGTTCGTTCCAGACGCCCCAATAACGCACCGTGATGTGGTCCTGGCGGAGGATATGGAAGGCAAGGTCCTCAACGATGAGCTGCCATGCATGGAGGTCGTCTGGGACCTGCGGTGGAAAGCCTGCTAGGTACGAGCGCGAACCCTGGAGTGCGCTACCCGAGAACGGGGGAAAGGGACCGCCGAGAATCTGTGGGGTGGCATCGAGCGAAATATAAGGCTGGACTCCGAGCTGGTGGAGATATCGCATCGTGCGGTCCACCACGGCCCAGTTGTAGGCGTAGACGCCGGTCACGCCACGGCTCGGATGCGCCGAGTCCGGCGCCCCGACCTTGATCGGAGTGCTGTTGATCAGCTTGTCCGTACGAATCACGCGTATCACACCACGCGCCATTCGCACCGTGGCCGGCGTCGTAAGAGTGTGGAGCCCTCCGAGCAGCGAGTCACGGATGCGCGCTCCTGTCGGTCGGGAGCCGACATCGAGAAGTGCTGGGACCGAGCGCACCGGGGTGCCTGGGACGCGTTGAACGCGACTGATTCGTAGATCGGAAACGCTGAGATCGGTAGCGCCCTGGCCGTCGAAGCCACCAATCGTCAGGCCACCACCACGGTTCGCGTCCGACCAGACCTGAGGGACTGGGAACCCTCCCTTGGCAGCCACTTCGCGCCCGTTGACGTACAGGATAAGCTGATCGTGAGAGTAGGTGAGGGCGAAGTTCTCCCAGGCATTAGCTGGCAGGGAGCTGACGTTCGTGTTCAGCGAGGCGTTGATGGGCGGGTAGGCCTCTGTCTGCTGAAACTCGGCCGCAAAGTAGCCGCCGTAGAGGTTGAACGTGATCCCTTCGACGCTGACAGGGTCCTCAGCGTCGATAGTGCGCCAAGGGACGCCTGCCTTAAGCCAGAACTCGATAGTGAACGCACGCGATGAGAGAAGCCCGGTTCCTGGCATCCATAGATATCCGTAGTCGCGGGTAGTGCTCTTGATGCCGAGCCTGTAGCGACCAGGTACGATTTGCACCTTCGAGTCGGGCTGCCAAGGAAGGTCGCCGCCGGCGGCGTTCCCCATGATGAACCCGCCGTTGCCAGGTCGCTGTGTGCGAGCGACCGCGGCGTCGAACAGGAACGTGGTGGCCGCGTCGAACGACTGGCGAGCGACGGGATTCCATTTGGAAGTGGCAGAAGGGGGGCGTTGAACCCTTCGGAGGTGATGCTTCGCGCCGGCGGCTGTGCCCGCAAGCGCTCCACACCCCGTGAAGGTAAGAACGACGACGATGAAAAAAAGGACAGTGCTGATCGAGCCTCGAGCGCGGATCATGCACTCGTTGCCTGAATTAGGATCGGCGAATCCGTGAGGTCGACCTGGATCGTCATCGTATGCCGAGTGCATCGGGTCCGCTGCACCGACACGCGGCGCCCGCGCAGCGGGTCAAACGCACTGAGCGTTGCCTGGCAGCCGTTGACGTTACCGACCAGGAACCGGTACGGAGCCGGCGGCATGTCGTATTGGGCGGGCCCGGGCCGCTGCCAAATGCGGCTTAGGTCGCGCGTCATGACGTAGGCGGCGAATACGAAGCTGTGGGTGGACTCTTGGAACGGGAAGAAGGCGGCGACGTCGAGGTTTCGCAGCGGCGGGTACGGTCCTGATCCTGCGAACTGGTTGCGCCGATCGGTCGTCGAGATCTGGAGCAGTTTGATCGAGCGGCGGCGCATGTGCGGGGCACTGCGGAAGTACTTGCGCATCCGGCCGAGGGCGGTGAGAGTCAGCCCGGGATACGGCCGGCGCCGCTTGCCGATGGCCGTGTAGAAGCTGTCGGGGAGCAGGCCCAATCCGCCTTCGGCCGCGTAGAAGTCGACTTGGGCGAGACCCTTGTTGATAAACGCGAGAATGTAGCGGAGCACGACCTTCGCCTCGAACCGCTGTTGCGCAGCCGGCGCGATGGTGGGCGGATTGCGGTCCAGGTTGTACTCGGTCATCCATATCGAGGGTGCTGGAACGCCGGCGGGATGCGTGTAGCGGCCGTGTGGTGCTCCATAAACGTTCTCGCGCGGGCAGAGGCGTTAGGTCGCGGATCAGGGTCTCCGTCGGAAGCGCGCTTAGCCAGTACTCGGGAAAGTATGCGTTGTAGTGCGGGATCCAGAACGGAGTCCAGTGGTCCTGGCCGTTGATCTTTGAGTACGTCGCGAACGTCCGCCCCTGCCAATCGACCGGCTTTACGCCATAGGGGCCATCTCCTTGCGGAAACGCAGTGAGCCCGTTGTAGTAGTGCTTGTCGATCTGTACGCCCGGTACCTCGGTTTGCCCGCTAACGAACGGTGTTTCATCCGAGAAGCCATCGCCGACCTGAACCCCAGGAAACTGTTGGTGTACGTACTCCGCCGTGGCGGTCACCAGCGCGCGATCTGTGGTGCCGTCGTCGCCGGAGGAGGGCGCGTTCGCGTCGACTGGAGGCTGATAGTAGTTGTTGATGTTGAGGAACGCTGACCCGAACGTGATCTCGTTCCACACCTCGATGTCGAAGTTGTTGCAGCCGCATAGGGAATGCGCGAAGGATCCCAGGGTGTGCACGTAGGAAAGCCACCCCGTGAGCGTCTGCTGGAAGCTGGTGTTGGCGGCGGAGATCGAACCACTGCGAGGATCGCTGAACGGGGCATAGGCGAGGGTGGATCCCGAGTAGTCCCCGGGAGGGAGAGCGCGCGGAAGCGGCGAGGCCAGCGTCGCCACCAGTTGGCTGAGCGGAGTGACGACGAGCGGATGGCTGATCGATCTGATCATCGCGGCCGCGGCCTCGTAGCCGCCCGTCAGCGAATTGAAGCCGGTTCGCCCCGGGACGACGTGGGACGCGCTCGTCGGATCGATGATCACGGTTCGGCTGCCGGCAGGCGCGGACGCGATGACGTGCAGCGTGACCGGCTGTAGCGGCGTTGGCATCCCTTCGTTGGCGTTGAAAAGAATCAACGGCCTGAGGTGGTGCCTGAACAGCGCGGAGAGCGTCGTCCTCATCTGAGACGCCGCGTAGGGCGTGAGCTGGTTCAGGTTGTTTGGATCGAGGTTTGACCAGCCGATCTCGAGCCTGGCGTGGTGGAATCCGGCGCGCTGGAGCGCCGCAGCAGTCGCTTCGGCATCGGCAGCCGTGGTGAGGTTCAAGTTGATGCCCAGGCCGTCGAGCACAGCCGACGCCGGAGGCGTGTCCAGGTAGCCCCGCCAGGGTTGGAGCCATTGGGAGCGGCTCCCGAACGGCACTCCGAGCTCCTGGAGGGGATCGATCGGATGCGTGAGCGTGATCCAGGGCGATCCTCGCCGTCGGTGGGGGGCGGGATGGCGTCCGGCCGGCTTGTGGTGGCGCGCCGGCGTGTGGCGCGCGGGCTTTCGATGCTTGGTCGCCGCTGCGCCGTGAACAGCGAAGGTGAGCGAGAGCGCCGTAAGCAGCCCAACTAGTGCCAGCCGAATGCTCCAGCGTGTTCGCATACCCCAATGCGAATCCCCGGTCACGGCGCGAGCCTATCTAAGTCCGCCCGGGGTTGAAACTCTCTGTGCGGTTTGAGGCGCTTCCTCGTGCGTTTACGGGTGCTCGTACGCGCGCCGGCGACGGCGCCGCCGGCGCGCCCGGGGCGCCTGGCTGCGCCCGCGCCTGGCCGACCGCCAGGCCCTGACCGCCGGGATCGCGTACCGGACCACCCACAACAGCCGCCAGAGGTAGGAGAGCACGAGGCCGATGCGGCCGCGGCGGGCCAGTGGCGTCCACCACCGCATGAACGCGGGTCTCGGGAACACCTCGTGCACGATCACCTGCAGCTTCGCCCTTAGGCCGGGGGTGTTGGCCAGCTGCTCCAGGCCCAGGGCCATCGGCACCCGCCAGAGGCGCAACGACGCCTCGGGCATCGGCACGTCTGGTAGTCCCAGCTCGCGCACGATCTCTCGCCCTTCCGGCACCAATCGGATCCCCGCGACGAACGCCGGGACAGCCTCGAGGTCGATGGCCAGGGCCGCAGCTTGGCGCCACAACCCGAGCGGCAGCGTCGCCACGGCGCGGTCGAGATCTAGGAAAGCCTGCCCGTCGCCATGCTTCGCGGCGTGGGTCGTCAAGACCAGTGTCCTTGCCGGGGGGGTCAGCACCTGGAGCGTCCGACCATCCAAGGGCATCGGCTCGGTCATCTGCGAGAGCTGTTCCCACACCCGTTCCGGCTCAGCGCCCATGCCCCAGAGCGTGCAGTGCAAATCGACGTTCTCGCCGCCGCGCATCCACGCCTCCGAGGAGAAGGTCGCCATCCCCGGGTGGTTGAGCGGGCCAAGCTCCTTCTGGAATCCGAGCTCGGCGAGTAGCCCCTCCGCCTTCTCCCAATCAGTTGGAGCGACCAGTAGGTCCGCGTCACCGTAGGGGCGTGACTCCCCGTCTCCATATAGCCACGACGCGATCGCCGGACCCTTGAGCAGGATCGACTCGATTCCACGCCTCGCGAACTCGTCGCTGATCGATGCGGCAACCTTGTCGACGAACAGGCTCCACAGCTCGAGTTCGAGCTCGAGCTCGACGCGGCTCAGCGGGGCATCCGAGCCTTCCCCATGGGACCAGAGCGAACGTTCGGTCACGAACTCGTTCATCTCGACGGGCTCGGGATCAGCCAGCATGGCGGCTCGTGGACGGCCGCGGCCGGCCTTCCGAGGCCCCGCCTTGGATGGCGAGGATCGCAGTTCCAAGCCCTTCGTCGGGATCGAGTATCAGCGCCGCCGCGTCCTTGCGCGAGCGGACGCCCAGCTTCAGGTAGGCGGAGGAGAGGTGGCTCTTCACGGTGCTCTCGGCGAGGTACAGGCGGCGGCCGATCTCGGCGTTCGTGAACCCCATGATCAGCATTCCCAGCACCTGCTTCTCGCGGCTCGACAGCGCCTCGCCTGGAGCTCGACCCCGGAGCCGGCGCGGGAAGCAGGTCAGACCTACCGATACCGCCTCCAGGGTCGGGATGAGCGCGACCTCGAGTTGATCCTGCTGGAGGAGCCCGTCGACGCCGGCCTTCAGAGCCCGTCGATCCTCTCTGCGTTGATCATCAGGCCACAGCCCAACCAGCGGCCGGGCCGGTACCAGGGTCCGCGCACGTTCGAACGCCTCGATGATCTCGCTGCGCGTCTTACCGGCTTGAACGATGAACACGTTTGCGTCCTCAACCGCTGGTTCGGTGCCCAGCGGCTCGACCGAATCGAGCTGGAGCACGCAATCGACATCGTTCACGGCCAGGATCTCACGCACTTGCTTGGCGACTGCCGGTTGCTGGATCGCCAGCGCCACAGAGACGGCTTCGGGCGTCGGCAATGCGAAGCCCGAAAGCGTGGCATTAGTAACCGCCATAGCCACTCAACGCTCCGTCGCGATTCATACTTCCATCCCTGGCCTAGCGGGGAGAGGGGGTGAACGGACAGCCCGTCGCAGATAGCTGGCCGTCGCCGAGCGCCGGCTCAATGGGCTGAGGAGCATCGTCGGTTTCGACGAACGGACGCAGGCGCCGCTTGGTCTGGTGATCGGCGGCCGGGACGCCATCCGGGGTCTGGCCGCGGAAATAGTCCTTCTGCCAGCTCTGCGGGTCGAAGCCGTCGACCGTCCCGAACTGACTCACGAACTTGAGGATTATCTGCTCGTCTCGGCTCCGTTCCCAGCCCCGATACTGCTGCTCGAGCGCGCCGTTTTCGCTGAGCGACGCTTTGTGAGGCGAGAAAGCCTCGAGCTCGTTCCGTCGCTGCGGAACGATCTGGCAGAAGGGATCGCCGGCCTCGAACCGCACGGGCAGATCCGGCCGGGTCATCTTCCAGTTCATCGTGAACGTGGCAGTGGCCCAATCGGTCTCTACCAGGCCCTCCAGCGCGTATATCCCATCCCGGGGAAGGTTGGCCGGGCCCCGCGCGAGGAGGTCCCAGCCGGGATCGGTTCTGAAGAGGATCGGGATCGTCCAGGTGACGATTCCGTAGCCGAACATCGTGCTGACGAGCGAGTCATCGAAATTCGGATCATCGAGGGCGATGCGGAGCGCCGAGTCGCGGTCACCGCCGTCCCACACGACGGTGAAGCCGCACGGATTGAGCAGCCACCAGCCGCTCTCGTTGGCCATCAGAAGGGGCAGGCAGCGGTTCGGCCACCGATCGTCGGTGGCCTCCATCCAGCCGCGCCATCGTCCCGCCGGCACGATCTCGAGCTCGCGTCGTCCGGGCACGTGATACGCCGTGATGGCGGGGGATTCAGTGTGGCGAGTGGTGGCTTCGATGGAGTCGGGCATGGCCCCTCTAAAGCTCGGCACGTTCCGGTCCACGTTCTCCTTAACGCCCCGGAGCGCCGTTGACTTGCGCGGCGAAAGCGCGGGGGAAAGAAGGGGGGTGCCGCTGCCGTTGATTTCGCGGACATGCGGAGCCTTGACAGAATCCGCGGCCAGCGCGCGCGCCATCCTCTGGACGGGCCTGAACCGCGCCGTCTGACGCATCTGGATGGCCTCCGTGGGGCGGCGATCACGCTTGTGCTGATCGGGCACATGTTCGACAAGGCCGGTAGCAGCTCAAGGCTCGAAACTCTGCTCGCGCCGCTGGACAGCTCGCAGATCGGCGTCGAGATCTTCTTCGCTCTCAGCGGGTACCTCATCACGAGCATCCTCGTGCGGGAGCGCGTCGCGACTGGCTCGATCAGCCTTCGGAGGTTCTACAGCCGCCGAGCGCTCCGTATCTGGCCGGCCTTCTTCAGTCTGATCGTGGCGATGCTGCTCATTGCCGATCTGGCCTCGTCTGTGCGGGTGTCGCATGGACAGGCCCTCTCCGCGGCGCTGTTCATCTGGAACTACAGTCCCGCGTCCGGCGGCTGGTGGCTTGGCCACACGTGGTCCCTGAGTATCGAAGAGCAGTTCTACCTGCTCTGGCCCCTCGTCCTTGTTCTCTGCGCTCCGCGCCGAGCGTTCGCGGTCGCCACGGCATTGCTCGTGATCGAGCCGGTGGTACGAGTGGTGAGCTACGTGGGCGGGATCGGCGATCCGGCACGCATTCCCGTGTATCTCCATACGCGTGTCGACAGCCTGCTGTTCGGCGCGGTAGCGGCGCTGCTGCCGGTCGTCTGGCCGGAGGTTCACCGGCGTGTCCTCGCGACGATCGTTCGGCTGCGCCTGGCGGCCGTTGCGCTCGGCCTGCTGGCGATCAGCGCCTGGGCCGCGGCCGTTTGTCACGGCGCCTATGAGCTGCCGCTCGGCTGGAGCGTTGACGGGCTCTGCGCCGCGACGATCCTCCTGGCGACCGAGGGGGAGGGATGGTTGCGGCGGGTCCTCTCGTTTCGGCCCCTGGTCTGGCTTGGCTTGATCTCGTTCAGCTTGTATCTGTGGCAGCAGCTCTTCACGGGCCCCTGGCGGGGACCGATCCTGGGCAGTGTGGCGCTCGCTCCGGTGCTTGCGATCCTGTGCGCCACGGTCAGCTACAGCTTGATCGAGCTTCCGTTCCTGCGGCTCAAGCGGCGGTTCAGAAGCCCGACAGTTCCCGGGCACCGCGCGACTCCAAGCGGAGGTGTCCTCAGGCCAGCAGGCGACGCAGTTGCTGCTCGACCAGGGGCATGACGCCCCAGTCGCGCTGGCGCTGGAGCACCCAAGTCGGCAGGTGGAGCAGGTCGAGCAGCCGGCCGTGCAGTCCGCGCTCTCCTCCGCCCAGCGCGTGGGGGAGCAGTGACGTCAACGCGTCGGTGGGGCCGAGACGGTGGAGCGCGACGTCGACCCCGCTCGACCAGCCAAGAATCACGATGCCAACGAGTTCGGCTGCGTCCGAGCACGGCGGAAGCTCGACTCTGAACCGGCTCGCATCGCGCACCAGCCAGCGCCGGCTCGTAGGTGCGAGCGCTTCGACACTTCCTTCTCGAAGATCGATGCACCTGGGGCCCGCGAACACGCTCCCCGCTTCGACCACCACCAAGTCGTCGGCGAGAATCTCGAACTCGTCAGTTCCCGCCAACCAGGCAAACAGGCTGCTCTTGCCGGCCTCTTTGTCGCCCAGGACCGCGATAGCTCGGCCACCGCGGGCATAAACACCTCCATGCAGGACCTGCCGCCCGAGCCAGCCGTTGAACGTGGCCGCAGCGGGCACCAGCCAAGGGTGGAGCATCTCCTCGGCCGGAATCGGTTCAGGAAGGATCAATTCTGCGTGGCCGGATCGCTCCAGCGAGATCCAGCCATCGTCGATCAGGCAGATCTCGGCCCGGTCCGGCATGAATTGCTCGGCACGGTCGGTGACCCGGCCACGCGAAAAGCGGACGGCGAGCTCCGGCGCATCACAGCGAACACGCGCGAGCAGGCCGCCCGCGTCGAGTCCGGTCAGTCGCAGGCCGTATGCGCCGGGCACGCTGTGCTCGGCGGGCGGCGCACAGTTGCGTGGCGACGGATCCACCGCGATGAGCGTGCCAGATACGGTGAGCATGCCCTAAGCGACGGTCACCAACTGGCGACTGGCTCGATCGACGCGGGCAGCCGGTGCAACTCGGCGAAGTCCTCGGTTCCGGCTTCGCCGGGACGATCCAGCCAGGCGTGGGCTCGAAAGCCGTCGCTCGGGGCTGTGACACCGATCACGACGTCGAACGGCTGGCCATGGTCGGCGAACCACCGCTGGAGGACGATCGACTGCACGAGACAGGTTGCGCGCGTCCGGGCAAGGACGGCGACCACGGCTCGGCTGGCCTCCACGGGCGTGGCGGGCGCGGGCGGTAGGCGCGGCGGCGAGTCGATTCCTTCGACCCAGACCACGCGACGCGCGCGCTGCCGAGCGCGTAGGGCCCAGAGCGCCGCTCGGAGCATCGTCGGCGAGCAGCGACGTAGCCGTTCCGCTTCCATACCGGATCAACGGCTGGCTCGGAGTGTTCTTGCAGCTGACCCGTGCACGGGGCGGCCCGCAGGATTGCGGCTCCGGGGCGAGGCCGTAAGTATTCGCGGCTGCTGCACGTTTGTCCGACATGGAGAGCCTGACAAACGCCAGTGTGCCGTCGGCCGTACTGAGGCAAAGCGGTGAAGAAAAACAGTGCGTGATCGGCGAAATCGCATGCGTGATCGCGGACGTCGCAGTGGCCGCACGAGAAGCGGCGGCTCTTCTCACCGGCGATCTCGAGGCGCCGGTCCATAGCTGGGCGGAGCGCAATCTGGCGCTGGCGTGGCAGGGCTCCTCGGAAGTCGAGATCTCCGAGGACGTGCTGGTGCTGGTGGAGGGCCGCCTCGACAACCGCCGCGAGCTGCTTGACCGGGCGCATGAACGCCCGAGCGCGTCCGACGCGCGGCTCGTGGCGGCGCTCTGGCGCCGCTATGGCGAGAGCATGGTTGACCTGATCGTGGGGGAGCTCGCGGCGGTCGTCGTCGTCGGGCGAGCGCTCGCGTGTTCGCCTTCCGGGACCTGTGCGCCGGGCGGCCCGCTGCACGTCGCCCGCGTGGGAGAGAAGCATGCGGTGGCGTCTGAATGGCGACCGCTGGCGTTTGCCGGCGGCGTGGCGCCGTCGCCGAACCCCGAGTGGTTCGCCTCGTGCTTCCTTTGGCAGACCATCGCGCCGCGCGCTACGCCGTACGTTGGCGTCGAGATGGTGCTGCCCGGCTATGTGGCCACGCCTTCGTCCGCGGGTGGCAGCAGGTACGCCGTGCCGAATGGCACGTCCCGAGGCTTCGGGACACACGAGACGGCGCGTACGCGGACGAGTTCCGCGCGCTGTTCGACGAGGCCGTGCGCTGCCGGGTTCGATCGGCCGGGCCCGAGGTCGCCGTGTGTCTGTCCGGGGGGCTCGATTCGACGAGCGTGATCGCCACCGCCTCCGCAGTCGCCCCGGACGCAGGGCCGAGTGGCGATCTGCATGCCGATGGTCGAGCCTCTGGGTGACGAGCGAGTCCTCCAGAGGATGGTGGCTGAGCAGACGGGCGAGTGAGTTGCGGTGGGTCGATCTCAGCGCTCGTGGCCCGCTCGGCGCGCGATGGTCCCGAAGCGGTGTTCGACCGCTTTGGCGCGCCGCCGCTCACAATCAACTGGTTCCTGCACGACGCGATGGCCGATGAGGCGGAGGCGGCTGGAACACCGGTCGTTCTCACCGGCGAAGACGGGGACGGATGCGTCGGCGGCAGCCCGGCGTTCCTCGCCGATCTGCTCGTGAAGGGTCGCTGGCTGCGCTGGCTCCGCGAGGTCAATGTGCTTCGCGCGAGAACGGCCAAGCGGGCGGCCGCGAACTGCTCAAGGAGAGCCTGTTCCTGCTCGCCCCGCCGCCCTTGCGGCGCGCCTACATCCGCCATACCGGCGAGCCGCTCGCTCCATGCTCGCTGTCCGAGCAGCTTCGGCGCGACCTGCGACTGGAGGAGCGGGTGCTGCAGAAGTCCCCACTATCGCGCGGTGGCGTCCGGGCCAGCGCGTTCCGCATCGCACAAAGCGAGGTCGGGGTCGCAGAGCAGGTGGGCCCGATCCTTACGCACATCGGACAGCCGTGGCGCCCGCGCGGCATCGTCGTTGACGCATCCCTGGTGCGATCGCCGCCTGATGAGCTTCTGCATGGGCCTGCCGTTCGAGCACGTGGTCGCCGACGGCAAGGCCAAGCTCATCCTGCGCCAGGCTATGGCGGACCGCCTGCCGCAGCTGGTGCTCCGGCGCCGCGGGAAGTCGGACCTCTCCGAAGTGGCCCGGCGCGCGGCTCGCGGCCCGCGAGCATGAGTACCTCAACGCCGGACTCGAGTTCGCGCGCCAGGAGCCTGAATGGTTTGACCGCGACCGGCGTCGACTCGATTCGAAGCCGCGTTCGACGCGGGCGAGAAGGACAGCGAAGGACCCGCGCTTGCGGGTGGCCATGTTCGCGACCTGGCTGAGATGGTGCGGCGTCTGAGGCGATTCATCCCGCGCGTTCGGCGCAGGATGCCGATGCGTCCGGGGCTGCTGATGGCACGCCGCCCGATCAGTCACGTGCCGCGGTGCGCTTCGTATCCGTTGATAAAGCGCGCGGTGGCGCTCGCGTACCGCGCCGCGCCCGCGTTGCTGCTGGCCTCCGTGGTGCTTGTCGGGCGCCAGCGCGCTGATCGCGGCAGCTCAGGTCCTGCTTGGCAGGTACGCGCTCGAGGACCTTTTGAAGGTCAACGGCGGACATGCCTCGATCGGCTCGGCGATGACGCCGTTCCTCGTCATGGCCGGGCTCGCCGCGCTCGGGGCGTCATGTCGGTGGTCGCAGGTCAGATCGAGCGGGTGCTCGGTGAGCGCGTGCAGCGGGAGATGTTGCGCAAGCTGATCGATGTCAGCGTCTCCGTCGATCTCGAGGCCTACGAGGATCCGGCGTTCTTCGATCACCAGCAGCGCGTGCTCCAGAACGCCGCGCACCGACCCGATCGAGGTGATCCAGGGTCTCATCAGCGTCGTCCGCGGCGGCGTCGGCGTGATCAGCCTGACCGCGGCACTGCTGACGGTCGCGCCGCTCCTGCTGCCGATCCTGCTCTTCATTGCGCTGCCGCTGGCGATCAGCAACCGTCGCGGCAGCCGGCTCGAGTTCCGCTTCATCGTCGGCGCAGATCGCCGCTTCTGCGCAAGCGCTACTACCTCCAGGGCGTCCTGACGTCCCAGCCGGGAGCCAAGGAGGTGCGCGCCTTTGGACTCGCCGATGCCGATCACGCGAGCGCTGGGACGACTGCTGGAGGGAGTACCTGGCCGGCGTTGCGCACCCACGTGGGCGCCGCACGTGGCTCGCCATCGCTGGGCGGCTCGGGGCGACGCTGTTCGCGCTGCTGGCGCTCCTCCTGCTGGTCTGAGCTCGTCGCCCATCACGAGCATCGCGCTCGCCGCCGCCGGCGCGGCCGCGCTTGCGCTGCTGCTGCTGTCCTCGCGCATCGAGGCGACCACGAGCGGGGGCGGAGGTCTCTACGAGTCGTCGCTGTTCCTGGACGACCTGGACCGCTTCCTGGCACGATCGGCCGCACGCCACCTCGAGGCGCGTCCGGCGGCGACCGCCCCGCCCGGCTTCCGTGAGCTGCGCGCCGAGGGCCTCGGCTTCCGCTACCCGGGCTCGAGCGCGCCAGCGCTCGAGGACGTCGACCTCACGATCCGCAAGGGCGAAGTCGTCGCGCTCGTCGGCGAGAACGGCTCGGGCAAGACGACGCTCGCCAAGCTTCTCGCCGACCTGTTCCGCCCGACGGCCGGCCGGATCCTGTGGGACGGTCAGGACATCGCGGAGATGGATCCGGTGTCGGTTCGCGACGCCGTGGCGGTGATCTTCCAGGACTGGCAGATGTACGCGCTGCCGGCGGCGGAGAACATCGGCGTCGGCCGGCCCGAGGCGATCGACGATCTCGAGCGCGTGAAGCGCGGCGGCGAAGCAGTCAGGCGCAGACGAGTTCCTGAGC
Source organism: uncultured Solirubrobacterales bacterium (assembly GCA_963818675.1). Classification (GTDB taxonomy): domain Bacteria; phylum Actinomycetota; class Thermoleophilia; order Solirubrobacterales; family Solirubrobacteraceae; genus Palsa-465. Next base: position 522,935 of record CAWFTE010000002.1, on the reverse strand, counting down.
CGCCTGCCGGACGGCTACGACAGCTACCTGTCGAAGATGTTCGACGATGGCGTCGACCTCTCGGTCGGGCAATGGCAGCGCGTCGCGCTCGCCCGCGCGTTCTTCCGCGACGCGCCATTCGTCGTGCTCGACGAGCCGTCCTCGGCGCTCGACCCTCGCGCCGAGCACGAGCTGTTCTCATCGATCCGTACGCTGCTGGCCGGACGGACGGTGCTGCTGATCTCCCACCGCTTCTCGAGCGTTCGCTCGGCCGACCGGATCCTGGTGATGAAGGAGGGACGGATCGTCGAGCAAGGAAGCCACGACGAGCTGATGGACGCCGGCGGCCTGTACAGCGAGCTGTTCACGCTCCAGGCCGACGCCTACCTCGCTCCACAGCAGGTCTGAATCCGTCACGGGGAGGCCACGATGAGCACAGGCTCGATATCCGTTCCCAAGCTGCGGAACCTGCGGCTCTCGCTCACCGCGGACGCCACTGCGGTGCGTGACGTCCGGAATGCATTCCTGGGCTCGCGTTTGCTCGTCTTGGTGGTTGGCGTGCATCACCGCCGCCACGGAGTCGTTCGGAAACCCCGCGTGGAGGCGCCGATCCCCGGTCCCTTCCTGCATCCGTTCGGGTCGTGGCCGCTCGGCGGCGTGTTCGACTTCCTCCTCTCCCCGTTCGCGCGGGAGACGGCCTGTACTTCTCCGCGATCGCCTACGGCGGCTATCACCATGCGATCGAGACGTCCTTCTTCCCGGGTTATCCGCTTGCTGGTGCGGGCGCTCGGGGGATTTGCCAGCCCGGCCGCAACCGTTCTCGTCGGCTCGCTCGTCTCACTGGCGACGTTTGGCGGTGCGCTGTACGTCCTTCACCGGCTGACCACGCTCGAGCTTGGCGAGCGAGCCGCACGGATCACCGTGCTCTTGGTGGCGTTCTGCCCGGCGGCTGTGTTCTTCAGCACGCCGTACACCGAGAGCCTGTTCCTGTTCCTGTCGGTCTCCGCGTTCTACGCGGCGCGGACGGAGCGCTGGCCGCTCGCTGCGCTGCTCGCCGCGGCCGCCGCGCTAACCCGCAACGTCGGGGTGCTACTGATCATCCCGCTGGCGCTCCTCTATCTCCAGCCGCGCGCGTCGGGCCTGGCCGCTCATGGATCGCTGGTCCGCCGGTTCGTGCGTCGTGATCCCGGACCGCCGTCTGCTGTGGCTGCTGCTCATCCCGGTCGGTCCGATCGCCTACAGCCTCTACCTCCAGCACGCCTTCGGCGATCCGCTGAGCTGGATCCACAGCCAGGTGCATCTGGGGCCGCCGGAGCGCTCTGCCGTGGAATACCGTGGTGGATGGTCTGCGCGTGGCGTGGCACGCGCTCCTGGGGCAGGGCCATTACTACGGCGGGGAGTTCGTCGACCTCGCCTTCCTGGGCGCGGCGGCGCTCCTGGTGCTGGCCGCGTTCCGCCGCCTGCCGCTCGCTTACGGGCTCTACAGCATCGCGGCGCTGCTCCCAGCGCTCACCGACCCGATCCTCGCGCAGCCGCCGGAACCGCTTCACGGGCTTCCGCGGTACGTGCTCGTGACCTTCCCGCTGTTCATGGCAGCGGCCGCCTGGCTCGAGAAGCGCCGGATCACGCCCTGGGTGATCTCGTTGTTCGGAGTCGGCCTGATCGGCATGACCGCGGCGTTCGCCGCATGGCTGCCGTATTACTAGATCGGAGCAGGAGTTGAAGGAGTTCGTTCCGCGGCAGTCCTCGAGCGGTCGCCGCGTCCCTGGGATCGAGGGCCTGCGCGCGCTGGCGGCGGCTGGGGTCGTCGTCTTCCATGCCTATTACTGCCGCGCCGGCCTGGGCGGAGGACTGAGCGGACTGCTCCTGCGCGACTGTGCCCTCGGAGTGACGCTGTTCTTCACCCTGTCCGGCTATCTCCTGTTCCGGCCGTATGTGCGCGCCGCACTATGCGGCACCAGCACTCCCCGGGCCGGTAACTACCTCCGTAACCGCGTCCTTCGCATCCTCCCCGCCTACTGGACGGTGCTGGGCGCCTGCGCGCTGACGTTCGGCGTCTATGAGACCGTCGGGCCCGCGCTGGTGCCGCAGCTTTCGACGATGCCTCCGCTCGGGCACCTGGTGAGGTCGGCCTTCCTCGTCCAGAACTACTCGCCCTCGACTTTCGGAACCGGTCTTCCCCAGGCCTGGTCGCTGGCCGTCGAGGCGGTGTTCTACCTGGTGCTGCCGGCGGTCGGCTACGGCGCGATCGTCCTGGCGAGACGGGTGGGTTCGGCGTGGAAGCGCCGGATCGTGGTGCTTGCCGTGCCGGTCGCCCTGCTGTGCCTGGGCCTGGCCGTGAAGCTCACCATCGGCTCGACGGGCGGCTCGGGAGTAGTTCAGGGCTCGCGCTGGTGGACGGCGGAGATCTATGCGCGCAGCTTCCTCGGACAGGCTGACCAGTTCTCCTTCGGCATGGTCGTGGCGATTCTCGACGTGTTGGTCTCCTCGGGCCAGATGCGTCTGCCGCGCTGGTGGCCCAGGGCCGCCGCCGCGGTGATCGCAGCCTTGGCCGTACCGGTGTTGACGCTCGGTTCCGGGGCGCTCGCCGCCTCCCCGCTGAACACGCTCGCCGCACTCGCGGCAGCCTGTCTGCTTGCGCTCGTCGTGCTCCCCAGCGGCGTTCAGCCACGGCTCCGTCGCGTCCTCGAGCATCGCGCGTTCGTGGTCGGCGGCCTCCTGTCCTACAGCATCTTCCTGTGGAACTGCTGCATCGCGATGTGGCTCGCGGTCCATGCGGCCCACATTTCGGCCATCACCGGGATACCTGTCCGGTATCTCTCGGGCGTGCGCGGAGTGCCGCTCGAGTTCGCGATGATCGCCGTGCCCACGCTCGTGCTCTCCTGGGTCACCTACAGGCTCGTCGAGCTGCCCGCGCTCACGCTCAAGCGCGGGCGGGCCGGCCGGGCTCGAGCATGCCCGAGACCGCGCCGGCGCCGAACCCGCTCGCGGCCGCCGAGCTCGCTCCGTAGCCGGAGCGATCAGTCTCTGAACCCCCCGCGCTCGCGGTCAGGGTCTTTGAGCGAGGATCCGGAACGACACCGTCAGGGGGGCCCCTTCGTTGCCGCGAACGAAGGGACAGCGCGAAGGCGGTACCGGCCCGGCCTCAGCGATAGCCGGCCGAGAATGGCGGCCAAGCGGAACCGGTGATGATGCCCGCGCGGTCGATGCGCCGGAAGCTGTGGATCGCCATGAAGCGGGTGCAGGGCCTCAGCTTGCTCGGTGTCCGCGGCGGAGCGCCGCAGCGGCTTCCGCGCATGACGCCAGGTCGTGCTGCGAGGATCGTGAAGACCGTGCTCGCGGGCTGAGAGTCGAAGTAGCTGACGATCGGGCCGGTCTGCCGGCCGCGCCTCGACCCACCCGGCGCCGGGTGTGAACGGAGAACGCGGGTGGAATGAGGCGGAAATTGCTCAGCTTCGGGACGAGCGACGGTGGCCGCGAGCTAGCCTGCGCTCGGGAGCGGCGCGGTGCCACTCCCTAGCGGCGGCAATATCGGACCCGAACCCCCTGGCCCGGCGCCGCGCCGCCGCTGCTGGCCAGCGCCGCGACGACCCCGAGGTCGATGCTGTTCGCCATGGCCTGCTGCCCGGCCAGGTTGGGATGGAGGTTGTCGCCGGAGTTGTAGGACGGCGCGAGGTGATCCGGAGAGCTTGGATCCTCGACCACCGGCTCGAAGTCGAACTGCTTCGCGTAGGCGCCGCTCGATCTGACGGATCCAGCTGTTCACGTCGTGGCGCTCCATGACCGCGGCGGGGCTCGAGTAGGTGGGGGGGAACGCAGGCTGACTGGTATCGCCGGCTGGGGTCAGCGGGCTGAGCAGAATCCCGGCGTGCGCGCTGCGCACCTGCTGGACGATCTGACTGAGCCCGGACTCGAGCAGCGGCGCAGGCGTGGCGCTCTTGCCGATGTCGTTGATGCCCTCCATCATCAATACGGCTTTCACCCCCGTCTGGTCGAGCACGTCGCGCTGCAGGCGGTGCTCGGCCGAAACCCCGAACGGGCTCTTGTCCTGGGTGACCTGATTGCCTGAGATCCCCATGTCGATGATCGAGAGCTGCGGTCCGCCCTGCGCGGCGAGTTGCGCGAGACGGCTCGCGAGCCAGTACGGCCAGCCCTCGTCATTGGCTGCATACCCGACCGTGATCGAGTCGCCGAAGGCCACGATTAACCCGTCGTTGGGCGCATAGACGTCCAGCCCGGTGACGAAGTATCCGCCGGGGGAGGACGAGCTGTAGGACGCGCCGCTCGTGTCAGCCGCGTGATCGCCGCTGGCCGTGTAGTAGGACGCGAGCTCACCGTCGCCCGTTCCCTGCCCCGTGCTGCTCGGCGCGTAGAGGCTGACCGCGACGTTCTGGAGCGCGCTCACCTGCAGGTCCGCCGGATCGCTCATCACCGTGGCCCCGACGGGAACGGTGACCGCGGAGGAGCCACCGAACGTCAAGGGCACACTCCTCCCCGCCGGCACAGTCGCGCCCGATATGGCGATCCCGACGTGGGCGTCCCGGAGCGTCAGCGGCTGAGTGCCGTTGGCATTGGACAGGCGGATGCGCACGCTGGTGCCGCCGAAGCTCACACGGAACACCACGCGAATCGTCTGATTCTGAAAGCTGCTGGTATCGGCCTCGTTTACGGGAAGGCCCCAGGCTCCGACCCAGGACGGAGTGGTGCTGCGTCCGAGCGCGGGGCTCGTGGCCAGGCAGGCGAACGCGAGCGCGCAGGCCAGCGAGCCGAGCATGGCGACCAGCCGCCGGAAGAGGGGACGACTCCGACACCAGCCGACTGACGCCCGCACGCTGCCTCCCGTTCTGCAGAGTATCCCGGTCCTAATGCGGACTCTACGCTACCCGCATCCGCCGCACCGGACACCTCGGACGGGCTACTCGGCCGACATGCCTGCCGTCAGGAGGACCACCCCAGCCGCGACGAGTGCGAGCAGCGTCGCGAAGGCGAAGAACGTGGCGGGCTTGGTCTGCGGCGCCCCGGCCTTGGCGATCGTCACGACCGCGACTCCGGCGGCGGCCACGACCGCGGCGAGCACAAGCGGGCGCCGATCCAAGGCTGCGGGGGCGCGGCGGCGGCGGTCAGCCCAACGCGCACCTCGTGCCTCCAACGCCCGCAGGGAGCCGATGGCAATCAGCGCCCACACGCTCGCCATCAGGTAGCCGGCGAGCACGTCGCTTGGAAAGTGGACGGAGCGGAATACGAGGGCGTAGCCGAGCACCGTGGCGTAGAGGGCGCCGATTCCGGCGATCCATCCGCGGCCGGAGCATGGCGCCATGATCACGAGGCACAGGACGAGCGACATGATCGCCGTGGCGTGGCCGCTGGGATACGAGTGAATGGTCTGGATGCGGATGCCGTAGGCCACCGGGTCGTGGCCGGGCATGAGGAGCTTGAACAGCTCGGTGCTGACGTTGGCGCCGGCGAGCAGCAGCGACATTGCCGCAAGCAGCGCCGGGCGGCGAACATGCCCAGCGGTCACGGCCAGCACGGCGGAGCAGAACAGGAACGGGACGAGGTCGACGGTGTTGGAGATCGTCTGCTCGAGTTGTACGTGCCCTTGTCCTTCCCACCAGAACGCGTTCAGGCCACTGGCGTCCGCGTGGGTTCCGGCTCCGATCTTGAAATCGATGATCGTGAGCAGCGTCAGCCCGGCCGCCAGCGCGAGTGCGCCCAGCAGCGGTCTCCTCCAGGGTCCCGCCTCGTCCGACCGCAGCCGATCACGTACCCGAAGCGTGCCGACAACGGCTTGCGCTCGCGCTGCCACTAGAGCCAGAACCTGGCCGGCGCACCCGGAGCCGCGCCCCGTCGGTCATGCGCCGCTCTGGTTGCCATGGCCGGGCTCAGATAGACGACGATGTGCTGCGTCGCGGCGTCGCCGGTGCCGCCGCGGATCTGGACCAGAGCCGGACGGTAGCCGAGCGTGCCCAGCAGCCGGCCGGTCACGCCGGCGATCCCGCTGCCGTACAGCCCGTAGACGATCTGCGGCCTGAGGACGCCGAGGCTGTAGGCATAGTCCCATTTCGTGTGGCCGGGAAGGAAGCGCGCGGTCTTCGATGGCTCGTGGGCGATCCGCGCATCCGTCACGCCGAGTAGGTCGACCACAGGCCGCCCGGAGAAGTAGGCAATCGCGCCGGCGGACGAAACCGCAATCGAGTCCGAGGGACGGGTGAGGGCGCGGAGGCCCAGGCCGAGCTCCATCGCTCCGTTCTGGTCCTGCACGCTGGTGGCGTTGGACTTCACCCAGTCGCGGTACGTGCGCGCGTTGGGTAGCAGGACGATCAACCCGAAGCCTATGAGTAGGGTGACGCGGACCGGAGTCACCTTGGTCGCGCGGGAACCGCGTCGAGCGGCGAGGAGCAACGAGAGGAGCAAGCCTCCAGCCACGACCGGGACGGCCACCCGTGCCGCCACCGATCCCAGGCCATTCCCCCATCCGCTGTCGGACAGCCAGTAGAGGATCGTGCCCGCCGGCAGGAGGCTCAGGATCGCGGCCACCAGCAGCGTCGCCGAGACGGCCGGCAGCTTCAGCGCACGGCGCCCGGAGAGCGCGAATCGGTGGAGCCCCACCGCGCTGAGGATCATCAGCAACGGCGCCGCCGGGGTCAGGAAACGGTCGGCGAAGCGGAAGTTCTCCCATGCGTCACCGCCCACGTACACCGTGTAGGCGAACAGCGACAGGACGACGGCGGCCAGCAGGAGCATGCGACCGTCACGCGCGCGGATGCGACCCCACAACGTGCCGGCAGCCAGCGCGATCGGCGCCGAGAGCGTCAGTACGAACGTGCTGGCCACGACGAGGAGGCCGCGGTGGACACGGCTGCCCGTACCGGTGCCGGCGATCTTGAGGTAGTACGTGTTCGGCAGCGCCTCGCCGTAGTAGGCGAGCCGGAACGCCTCGTGGGCGCCGATCACCGCGGCCAGGGGGCCGAACAGTAGAAGCGCCGTCCGGCGCCTGCTTCCGCGCGGGCTGAAGGCAAGCGCAAACGCGATCACCACCATGCTCGGGAGCAGCAGGTCGTCGCGCAGCAGGACCGCTACGCACGCGAGGCCGGCGATCGGGGCCAGCCGCCGTGGCGAGTACTCCTGCGCGAGGCGTAGCGCGCTCAGAACCAGCGACAGCACGAGCAGGGTGGCGAGCCCGACCTCCATGCCGCGCAGGGTCCAGAAGACGAGCGGATAGAAGAAGAGCGTGCCGGTAACCGACAGCACCACAACCAGGCGGGAGTCCGGGACGAGCAGCCGGGCGATGCGCGCGACGAGCAGGCCGCAGCCGATCAGCAGCGCGACGCCGGTCAGCTCGATGGCCAGTGACGTCTTCGACGCGGAGATCGGCAGGAGGTGGATGAACGCCATGTACAGCGTCCACAGGAAGTTCGTGTAGCCCTCCACCGGGTGCGTCCCGACGTTGTAAACCAGACCATGGCCGTGAGCGAGGTTCGCGCCGTAGCGCATCGAGATCATCGCGTCGTCGAACAGCGAGAACCACGTGTGACCGGCGAACGTCACCGCGGTGCGCGCGATGAAGACCGCGTAGAAGACGGCCGCGGCGACGCTCGGCACCGCGACCGCGAGCACCTGGCCCACGTCGATGGTGCGCACGCGCGAGGGGCGCAGAACGCCGAGGATGGGTTGCTCTTCGACTATCGACACGGAATCCGACTCCTCGGGGGCTTTCGAGAGTGATCAAGCCACGGCTTCGGCCAGCAACGGCTCGAGCGCGTCCGGCGCTTCGAGCGCCTCGACGCGCACGGGCGACGCGCGGTCGGAGCGGTACTGGAGGAACAGCGCGACGAGCGCTGCGGGGACGAACCAGACGATGTAGGTGTAGTACCAGTAGCTCGCGCAGACCTCGGTGGCGATGATCAGGCACGCGCTCAGCGCCGCGAGCTGGGCGTGCGTCCGCACCCGCGGCACGAACGCCAGCGCGAGCGCGAGTGCGATCGTGCCTGCCTCGAGCACGCTCCGCAGCGCATCCAGCGCCGGATGCTGACCCCAGATCGACAGCGGCGAGCTGCGGTGCAGTTGATAGGAGAGCGTGTGGGAGTAGAACGAGTGCAGGGTGGACAGCGAGCCGGTCAGCGGCAGCACGCTCAGCACGAGCACTCCCGCCATCCCGGCGCCGAACAGCAGCCAGGTGCGGCGCCTGACCGGGCCTGTGCCGGTGGCGAGAAGCGGCACCAGCACGAGCGGGAAGAACTTGGTCATGGCGGCGAGGCCGAGCATCAAGCCGCGCCGCGCCGGCGAGGTGAGCACGAGCAGCGTCGCCACCACCAAGCAGGCGACGAGCGCGTCGTTGGTGTTCTCCATCAACGTGAACGCGGTGTAGGGGTACGCCATCCACGCGTAGCCGAGGGCAAGGCCGAGAAGCCGGCCTTGGCGCCCGCCGCGCAGCCGCATGCCGAGCAGCACCAGACCGGCAGTGGTCAAGAGGTCGAAGAAGATCGCGGCCGCATGCGCGCCGGGAAACGAGATTCCGTGGGTGTGCGGAAACGCGAGCGCGAACGGCACGTAGGCGAGGTAGGTGATGGGGCCGTAGGTGTCGCCGCCCGGAACCAGGTGTCCGAGCGTCCCGTTGTAGGGAGACGCGCCGTGGATCAACTGCTGGGCGCCGGTGTAGCTGGCGGTGCCCACGTCCAGCGGAGTGGAGCCGGTCACGTTGAGCACGATCCTGACCACGCCGAGCAGCACGATTCCGGCCAGCAGCAGCCGGTCCGACGCGAGCGGGATGAGCGCCCCGCCCCGCTGCTTCGGCCGAAGGCCGGCGATCGCCAGCCGCACGAACAGATACGCGAGCACCGGGTAGATCAGCGGCACCGAGGCGGAGAGGTTGCCGTGATCGAAGAACAGCGTCGAGAAGCTGAAGGCGAGCAGCGCCAGGAGGTCGAAGTGCAGAAGCCGCAGCGGCCGCTTCGGGTCGAGGAACGGGAGCATGAAAAGGAGGCAGAGCGGCAGCCACACGTACCACGCGCCGACTGCGTCGCCGGTGTAGATCGGGTCGCCGCGGCCTACCGCCCAGGTCAGCGAGCGGCCCGTGAAGACGCCGGTCACCGTCCGCGTGCGTGCGTCGAAGTGGACGAGGATCGTGTCCGTGGTGCCGCGGAACCAGTCGATGCGCCAGCGGTCGCGCACGGTGGTCGGCCACGCCGCCGGCACGACCCCGGGATGCTCCCGCAGCGTGGCTTGGAGCTTGCTCGAGCGAAGCGCCAGCGCGATTATCTGGCGCGGCGAGAATCGGCTGTGGCCGAGCGGCGCGCTTCCACTCCACGCCCCGAGCGGGATCGTGCCGGCCAGCTCCGCCGGAGGGCCGGTGACCGCCTCAGTCACGTGACCGGTCGCGTCGTCGACGTACGCGATCGCCCCGGGGGTACCCGCCCGCGACCACACGATCTCCCACAGGCGTGCGCGATCGGGCGCGGGCCGCGCGACCACCGCCAGACCGGGCTGCGCGGCGAGCACCCGGTGGATCGCCGGAACAGCCTCGGACGTTGTGACCGCCTGGCGCGCAGTGAGATGCCAACGGGTATTGGTCGCGGCCGAGGCGGAGTTCGCCACGAGGAGAAGCATGCAGCCGCCCACCGCTAGCGCGGCTGCGGCACGAGCAAGCTGTGATCTACGGGTCAGGTTGCGCATCTGCGGGCCCCGATGTCGTCAGGCGCGATTGATCAGCGCGGTTGGAGCGGGCAAAGCCTCTGGGCGTTCGTGCGCGAGGACTCGGAGGAGAGCCTCGATCGCGGGCGCTCCCTCGATCGGCGCGGAAGCAACCAGGCCGTCGGCATCGACGAGGATCGCGCAGGGCGTGACCGGGGTCGCATATGCATCGATCAGCCCGCGATCCTCACCGGTGAAGAGCGTCTCGCGAACGCCATGCTCCAGCGTATGGGCGTGGCTCGCACCGCGGTCACCGTAGGCCACCGGCACGATCCGCAGCACGCCCTCGAGGCGCTCCTGCCACCGGGCGACCTCCGGCATGTAGGCGCGGCACTGGGTGCACATCGCGCTAGCGAACAGCAGCATCACGGGATTGCCCCCGGCGAGCAGCTCCGATAGCGCCACCAGCCGGCCATGCCCGTCCGGGAGGGCAAACGGTGGCGCGGCAATGCCGACGGGCAAGCGCGCGGGAGCGGCCCGGCCCTGCTGCTGTTGCCGGCGTGCCAGCAGGCGCGAGCACAGCCACGGGATCAGCAGACCGAGCCCGAAGGCGGCGATAGTGCCCGCGAGCGGAACGGTGGGGTCGCCGCTGCGAGGCGCAACCAGTCCGGTGAGGGGCTCGCCGGGCGCTCCGGCGGCGGCCAACACGGAGATCGCGATGAACAGCCCGTTCCGGGCCAGCGTCCGCTTACCGGCGGGCGCCGAGTGGAGCTGTCCGAAGCAGTGGCAATTCGGCGCCCGGCCGGCGCGCACGACGCGTGCGATCCCGGCGGTGAAGATCACGAACAGAACGGTCGCGCCGATCGCGCCAACTTCGGCCGTGGGCTGAAACACAAGCCCGGCGGCGACGGCGAGCTCGAGCGCGGGCAGCGCCACCGCGCCCAGCCGCGCCAGCCGCGGCGGAACATCGAAGTCCGCGAGCGCGGTGCGGGCGCCGGCTCGATCGAGCAGCTTTCCAATCGCCGCGAGCAAGAGGATCGCGGCGAGAACCAGGCGAGCCGCTGCCACAACCGTGTCCACGCGGAATATACGGCGCGGCGCGGCGCCTTCTTGCGCCTTGGCCGGGCCAGGAGGCAAACAAAAAAGCGGGAAGGTCGCTCGCGACCTTCCCGCTCCTCTGTCAAGCCGAATCGATCAGCAGGGGACGGTGCCCAGCGTGCCGACCGTCGTGGTGCAGGGCTGTCCGATCTTCCCGCTGAGGCCCGTGAAGGCATCGGGCGCGGGGTCGGACCCTTCGAGTACGGCGTGGTGCCGCTCGGGCTACCGAGCGTGAAGGAGCTGAGGGCCCCCAATTCACGCACTTCCGGTGCTGTGTACATCGGTCACTTCCTCCTTCTGCGCACTGCGATTACCACAGAGAGCTTGTTGTGATGGGTTGAAGATAGGGGCGGCACTTAGGCCGGTCAAGGGGGAAAAAGGTCGACCGGCTGGTCCGAGCGACAACGACGAGGGTCGCTGAGAAGCACGAATTTGCAGGGAGTTTGCCAGAGCGATGGCATCCGCTCGGAGTACGAGCTCGACGGCCATCCAGGCGCTGGATCCGACGCGGACGCTTGTCCTCGAAGGCGGGCATAGCGCGTCCTCTCGAGCCGCTTCAGCCGGCGCTCTCGCTGGAATGGACCTCGATCAGGCCCTTCTTCTCGAGATCGCTGCAGAGGCCAAGCAGATCCTCGCGGATCACGTCGCTCGGCATGTCAAATTCCGCAGCCAGTTCGACGATCGCTGCCTCGACATCGGCGCTGCGGTCGAGTACCTCCAGCATCCGTCCGGCTGTCTGATTGAGGCCGTAGTAGATGCCGGTCTGCACATTCAGCACGACCGTTTCCGAGGCAAGGCTCCGGTAGACCACGTGCTGGGGGATGCGGATCCTGCTCAAAGTGCGAGTGACTCCATCTTGCTGAGGCGTGTGCCCTGGTGCCGGGCCCAGCATGCCAGGATCTGAAGACGTCTGAATCGATGCGCTCATGCTGCCGAGATGGCCAGGATGCCCGGGCCAAGTCCCTCCATCGGGTCGAGGATCATGGTTGCGGCGTCTTTCCGCGAGCAGACGCCGAGCTTGGTATACGCCGCGGACAGGTGGCTCTTGACGGTGCTCTCGGCCAAGAAGAGCTTCGCCGCGATCTCGGCGTTGCTGAAGCCCATCACGAGCATGCCGAGCACCTGCTTCTCGCGCATCGAGAGGCTGTCGGTCTCCAAGGGTGCGCGCATCAGGCTCGGCACGCAGATCAAGCCTGAGAGCACGGCCCGGATCGTCGGCATGAGAGTGGTCTCTACCTCGGCCTCGCCGACGAGGCCGTCCGCGCCGGCGCGCAGCGCCCTTCGCGCGTCGGCGGCGTTGTCGAGCGGCCAGATCACCACCAGCGGGCTGTCGGACAGAGCGTCGCGCGCAGCGCGTACGGCGTGGATCGCCGCGACACGGTCGGCGGGCGCGTAGAGGACGACTGCATCCAGCGATTCGGAATCCCGGCCGAGGCCTTCGGCGCTCCGCGCCGACCTCGAGACCGCGAACCCGCCTGCGTGAAGGGCATACGCGAGGTCCGCGTAATCAGCGGGCTCGGCGATGACATCGACGGCAGCGCTGACGGTGGACCGAGAGCGTCCGGTCACGTAGTTGGCTGTGCTCCCCATGATTGGGTAAACGTGGCGACGCGGCGCGGACTTCCGCCTGAGCCGATCGTGAGCGGAGCGCATCACCGTGATCGGCGCGCGATTCGAGTGCAACGCGCGCGCGTAATAGATCCACCGTTCCACCGACCGGGACGCGCCCGGTTCGCGACGCGGGGTGGTCCCGGTCCCTCCAGCGAAGACATAGTCCGAATTTCAGCCCTTCGGCTTCGAAGAACGCCCCCTGAAGCCCGTTGGTCGGGTGTGGACATAAGTACGACGTGGGGGTCAAAGCGTTGAGCGTGCAAACGGAAGTGCTCGGAGACAGCGCGGTTGCGGCTGCGCCGCTGACTCTGGCGGATTCGCTCCGCCCGGCGACCGGTCGCGATGTCCGCAAACACGGCCGCAAGCGCGGCCGCGAATCGGCCGTGCGCCGTCTGCTCGTGCTCACCGACGCGATCGCCCTCACCGCCGCGGTCATCGTGATCGAGCTATGGGGCGGCTTCCACGGCGGACAGACGAGCTTCGTGCTCCGCGACCTCGCGCTGCTCGCCTTCGGGATCCCCGTGTGGATCCTGCTCGCCCAAGCGCACAACCTGTACCACGCCGACAGCCGGCGCGCCGACCATGGCTGGACCGAGGAGCTGATGCCGATCATCCAGATGGCGACGCTGTGGAGCTGGACCATCCTGCTCGGCATCTCGCTCACCGGCATCCGCCGCGTGACGGTGCCGAAACTGGCTGTGTTCTGGCTCCTGACGATCGGCCTGCTGCTGCTCCTCCGCTCCGCAGCGCGGTACTGGGCCCGGAATCGTTCCTGGTACGTGCAGAACATGCTCGCTGTCGGACCGCCGGAGGAGACCGCGGTCTTGGTTCGCCGGATCCTCCGGCACCCCGAGTACGGGATCAACATCGTTGCCTGCGTCGACACGAGTCACGGCCCAGCCCCAGACACCGCCGCCCAGCGGAGGATCGCGCGCTCGGTGGGCCACATCCCGATGATCCGCGGCGATGCTGGGCTTCTGCCCGAGCTCATCGGCGAGCTCGAGGTGCAGCGCGTGATCTTCGCTCCTGGCGCCCGCGAGACGCGCGACGGATCGGACGTCCTGTGCGCGCTGGCGGATCTGGAGGGGGTTCACATGGACCTCGTCCCGAGCTGGTCCGATGCGGTGGGGCGGCGGCTGGACTTCCACGAGCTCGAAGGCATGCCGCTGCTCACGGTTCCTCGTACCTCGATCCGCCGCAGCGACCTTCTCCGAAAGCGGATCTTCGACGTGCTCGTGAGCGCGACCGCGCTCTTCTTCCTGGCCCCTCTGTTTGCCCTTTGCGCGCTCGCGATCAGACTCGACTCGGAGGGCCCGGTGCTGTTCCGCCAACGGCGTGTCGGCCGGGGAGACCGGCGGTTTGAGATGTTCAAGTTCCGCTCCATGTACACGGGTGCGGAGGCTGAGAAGCAAAGGGTTGCGGCCCTCAACTTCCATGGCGGAGGCACCGTCAACGGCATGTTCAAGGTCCGCGAAGATCCGCGAGTGACTCGCGTCGGCCGCTTGCTGCGGCGCACGTCGCTGGACGAGCTTCCGCAGCTCATCAACGTCCTGAAGGGCGACATGAGCCTCGTCGGCCCCCGCCCGCTGATCGAGAACGAGGATCGTCAGGTGGAGGGTCGCTTCCGGCGCAGGCTGTCGTCGTCTCCGGGCCTCACCGGTCCCTGGCAGATCCACGGACGGTCCGAGATCCCGTTTGAGGAGATGATCAGCCTCGACTACCTCTACGTGACCAACTGGTCCCTGTGGGGCGATGTGAAGCTCATCCTCCGGACGGTCCGCGCCGTGACTCGCGGCGTTGGGGCCTACTGACGTGTCGACCGGTCTCGTCCACGACTACCTGCTGGTGATGCGGGGGGCGGAGCGAACGTTCGCGTCGATCGCGGACTGCTGGCCCGAGGCCAGCATCTACACCCTGCTCTACGACGCTGCGGGCACGCAGGGAAGGTTCGCCGGCCGCACGGTCAGGCCCTCGTACCTCCAGAGTCTTGGCCTTCGCCAGCACAACTTCCGCCGGGCCCTTCCGCTGTTCCCGCGAGCCGCAGAGAGGCTGCCCGTGCATGAGCACGACGTGGTCGTCTCCAGCTCGAGCGCATTTGCCCACGGCGTGCTCACCTCGCCCGAGGCCGTCCACGTGTGCTACTGCCACTCCCCCTTCCGGTACGTCTGGCACGAGCGCGCCAGGGCGTGCGCGGAGCTCCCCGCGCCGATGCGTCCCCTCCTGCGGCGCTCGCTGGAGCGCGTGCGCGGCTGGGACCTGCAAGCCGCGGCGCGCGTCACGAAATACGTGGCGAACTCGCAAACGACCCGCCGTCGCATCCACGAGTTCTACGGGCGCGAGAGCATCGTTATCCATCCGCCGGTCGACGTCGATCGCTTCTCCGTGAGCCAGGTCGAGGACTACGCGCTGATGGTCACCGAGGTCGTCGGCCACAAGCGGGTGGAGGTGGCGCTCGAGGCGGCTCGCCGGGCCGGGCACCCGATCAAGGTCGTGGGCACCGGCCCCGAGCTCACCGCGCTCAAGACGAAGTTCGCCGGCAGCGCCGAGTTCCTCGGTCGCGTACCCGACGGGGAGCTGGCCAAGCTCTACGCCGGCGCGCGAATGTTCGTGATGGCGAACGTGGAAGAGTTCGGCATCGCGGCGGTCGAGGCCCAGGCGGCCGGACGCCCGGTGGTCGCCGCGGCCGCCGGGGGGGCGCTCGAGACCGTGATCCCTGGAGAGACCGGGATCCTCGTGCCGGAGGACGACGTGGACGCGTTTGCCGAGGCCTTTCGCTACACGGACTTCGAGCGGTTCTCGCCGCTGGCGGCCCAGCGCAACGCCGCGCGCTTCTCGCTCGCCACCTTCAAGGAGCGCATGCGCTCCGCGGTCAGCCTGGCGCTCGAGAAGCCAGGTGAAGACCGAGAGCTGATGCTGGTGGCGGCCTGACCATGGCAACTTCGAGCGTGGTTGCGCACGAGGCGCTCGTCGGGGGATACGTTCCGGGCGTGGCGGCCGCGGGTGAGCTCGAGGCGACGCTTCCGGCGGTTGCCTACCCCGCACTGTCGGCGCGCGCGCCACGGCTCAGAACCCTTCGAGCCTTACTCATCACCATGCGTCCGCGGCAGTGGACCAAGAACGTGCTGCTCGTGGCCGCGGCCGGCGCGGCCGGCGCGCTGGGCCGCGATCACGTCCCGCTGCGCGTCGCCATTGCCTTTGCAGCGTTCTGCCTGCTGGCTTCCGGGATCTACGCGATCAACGACGTCCGCGACGCCGCCGAGGACCGGCTGCATCCGCGCAAGCGACGGCGTCCAGTGGCCGCCGGAACGCTCGGTCCCGGCGTCGCTCTCGCGCTCGCGCTCGGACTCATCCTCGGCGGGCTGTCTCTGTGCGCGCTGGTGCGGCCGCTGCTCGCGCTCGTCGGCGCCGGCTACGTGCTGCTGACGTTGAGCTACACGCTGGTCTGGCGCCGCGTGGTGATCCTCGATCTGGTCGCGATTGCCGGCGGATTCGTGTTGCGCGCCGTGGCGGGTGGCGTAGCTGCGCCAGTCGCCTTGTCGCGCTGGTTCGTGCTCGTGGTCACCGCAAGCGCGATCCTCCTCGCAGCGGGAAAGCGTTATGCCGAGCTGCGGCGCAGCAACGGGGCGGGGACGGCGCGACGCCGCGTGCTCGAGCTGTACACGCCGGGCGCGCTCCGCCTCATCCTCGCGGCGAGCGCCGCCACGGCATTCGCAGCCTACTGCGTGTGGGCCCTCCAGCTCCCGGCGGTGCACGGCATCCCGTGGCGGCCGCTGACGATCGCGCCGTTCGTGCTGGGCCTCATGCGGTACGGGCTGCTCGCGCGGGTTGGGGGCGGCGAGGCCCCCGAAGACCTCGTGCTGGCCGATCGCTGGCTGGCGAGCGCCGGCGCGCTCTGGCTGCTGCTGTTCTCGCTCTCCGTCGCAGCCGCCTGATCTCAGAAGAAGCGTGGTCGTCCACGCGTTGCACCAATGATGGTGAGCGACGGCGCGGTTCTTCGACCCACGTGGTTCGAGCGGGTAGGCGCTCTCACGGCGCCTGTGCGACGACCCCGCAGTCCGCTGTTCCTGCTCTTCTGCGGGCTGACGCTCATCTACGTGATGCTGCTTGCCCCCGGCGTGTACTCCACCGACGGTAATTCGATGTTCGCGGTTGCCTACTCGCTGGCGAATGGACTGCATACCAGCGTGCGCTGCTCAGTGGGATTCTTGCATTCGGCCACCGCCTGCTACTCGGAGTGGTACCCGTTGCTGTCGTTCCTCGCCGCGCCGCTCGTGTGGGTGGGGGACGAGATGGGCCGGGTGGCCGGCCTCAACGGGACCTATGTAGCCAAGGAGTTTGCTCTGATCGTTCCGGCTGTTGCCGGGGCAGGTGCGGCAACGCTGTGCGCGGCCCTGGCCGGCAAGCTCGGCGCCTCCCGGCGCGGCATGATCGGAGCCGCCGTGGCCGTGGCGTTCGGCACCGAGATGCTGACCTACGAGCGCACCTTCTTCGCCGAGACGCTGGCAGCGTGCTTGACCGCTCTGGCGGTGTGGGCGGCCACGGAGCCCGGGCGTCGCCGGCATCTCGCCGTGGGCGCCGTGGCGCTCGCGGTGCTGGCCAAGCCGCCGATGTTCGTCGTGGGTCCGGCGCTCGGGCTGGCGCTAGCGACGCACCAACGAAGCTGGCGACCGGCGCTGAAGCTCACTGCGGCGTCGCTGCTCGGCCTGGCCCTCTACATGCTCTACAACTGGCTGCGCGTGCACAACGCGCTCGACTTCGGTCAGTCGCGCTTCACGGCGGGCAATTACGAACCGCTCAGCATGGTCAAGATCCTGGGTCTGTTACTCATCAGCCCGGGACGGGGCCTGCTGTGGTACTCCCCGGTGGCTGTGCTCGGGGCCGCGGGATTGTGGCGTCACCGGCGCAACCCCACGGCGCTCTGCTGTATTTCCGTGAGCATCGCCGTCCTGTTGGCGTACGTGTCCTGGCCATACGGCGGCGAGGACTGGGGCGATCGTTTCCTGGTTCCGGCGCTGCCCCTCCTGTGCGCCTCGATCGGGCTATTCAGGGGGAGCTGGAGAAGGGTGGCGGCCGTGCTGGTGCTCCTCTGCCTCGTTGGCCAGATACCGACCACGCTGGGGTTCTTCGAGCGGGCGTTTGCCGAGCATCGATCAGTTCACCAGTCGAAAGCGGCGTGGTCGGTACCGCGCAGCCCGATCGTAACCGCGTGGCCCGCCATGGTCGACGAGGTGCGCGACGCGGCGAATACGAACGTGACGTCGATCGTGCACAACGCGGGCGGCGCGCGGGGTGACTCCGTGCAGGGTCAAAGGCTCCTGCACGTCGTCGCCCTGTGGTGGTGGATGCTGCCCGCAATCGGGGTGCCGTGGTGGGTTGGGCTCGCGTTCGCGCTGTGCGTGATGTGTGCAGGCGTACTGCTCATCCTGCGAGCGCGGGGCGCTCCCGGCAGCGCTCGTTCAGCGTACGAATTCGCGTGATTGGAGCACCGCGATGATTACGAGCCCAGCTACGATCGACGAGCTCCCGGCCCTCGCTCCGGCGCCCGTGCCGGCGCGCGCGGTGCGTTCGAGCGCCATCGCGCGGCTCGGCGCGGTCGTCGTTCCGATCCTCGCAGCAGTTGCGTTCTACGCGGTTTTCATCGCGCGATCTGCTTTTCACTTCGGCGGTCGCACCTACTTCGGGCTGTTCGACGACGCGATGATCTCGATGCGCTACGCGGAGAACCTCGCGCACGGGCACGGTCTCGTCTACAACGTCGGCGCACCTCCGGTCGAGGGTTACACGAACTTCCTGTGGACGCTCTACATGGCCCTCGTGCACCTGCTGCCGATCAGCGCCGCGCGTACGTCGCTGGTCGTAGAGCTCACCGGAGTCTTGCTGCTGGTTGGCTGCGGGCTGGTCGCCGCCTCACTCGTGCGGCTGCTGCTCCCCGGTGCCCGCGCCGCGGTGGCCCTCGCCGTCACCGCGACGGTGTTCTTCTATCCACTCGTGTTCTGGACCCTGCGCGGAATGGAGACGGGGCTCGCGACGCTGCTGGTCTCGATGCTCGTGCTCCAGGTGTTGCGCCTGGAGGAGTGCTACTCCACCAGGCGGCTCGCCGGCATCGCGGTTCTCCTCGCGGCCGCCGTGCTCACGCGCGACGACCTCGTGCTCCCGGCGGGAATCGTCGTGCTCTACGCGATCATGCGCGCGCGGCGGGAACATCGCTCGCGCACCGCGCTGGTATTGGCCGGCGGGCTCGGCGGCGCGCTCGCCGGACACGAGGCGTTCCGCCTCGCTTACTACGGCGACGCGCTTCCGAACACGTACTACCTGAAGGTTCAGGGCGCCGGCCTGCAAACTCGCCTGACTCGCGGCGCCTATACGCTCGCGAGCACCTTTCGCCTTGACCCTGTTTGCACCGCTCGCCATGGCCGCCGCTGCGCTCGCCGGTCGAGCTCGCAAGCGCGATCCTCGGCTGTTGCTGCTCGGCGCGGTTGTCCTCGTGACCTTCGCGTATGACCTCTACGTTGGTGGTGACGCATGGGAGGAGCTCAGGTTCGCGGACCGCTTCCTGACCACCGCCTCGCCGCTGCTGTTCGTGCTCGGCGCGGTTGGCCTGCACCGGCTGGTCCACGCCCTCCCGGCGGCTGAGCTCAAGCGCCGGGCGATCGTGGCGCTCGCGCGTCCTGGCCGTCGGGGCCGCGTGCGCGCTGCTGCCGGCGGGAAAGGTTCTCTACTGGCTCTCTGATGGGCAGTGGCTCGGCCAGGCCGAGCGCGGTCCTGAGCCGGCTCCTCCCGCTGCTGATCGCTGCTGCGGCGCTACTCGGGCTGACTGTGCTGCGGCGGGCTCGGCGCATCCGCCCACGCTCACTCGCTCCTGCGGCGACTTCTGGGCGCCGGCATGCTGCTGCTTGTCGTCCTGCCCAACATGCGGGCCGTACTCGGCCTGGCGAACCTCCAACGCCCAGGATTACGCGAGCCAGCAGTACTCGGTGCAGCTCGGCCTGGCGCTCCGCACGGTGACGCGGCCCAGCGACTCGATCGCGCTCGCCGCCGTGGGTGGACTCCCATACTTCGCGCAGCGTCCGATGGTCGACCTGCTGGGGGTCAACGACGCCACATAGCGCGCGAGGCGCCCGAAGACCGCGCGCTTCCATCCCGGCCACACCAAGTGGGACTATCCCTACAGCATCGGCACGTACCATCCCGCCATCGTCTACTCGCTCTACAGCGACCCCGGTGGGCTGGGGGCCCGGGCGCTGCTGCGCGACGGTTATCGGCTCGCCGCGGTGGACTACAGCCCGTCGGAGGAGGCGCTCGATCACCTTCCGCAGGGGCTCACCGTGTACGTGAGCCCGGCCATGGCCAAGCGGATCGCCCGGCCGGGAGGCGAGCGGAGCCGTCTCGCCACATACGCCGGTGGCACTCGAGCTGATTCAGGGCTCGCCCACGGGCTGAGTGGGCGGTGGGGCAGCGGCCCGGCTGGCGGCTCGCTCCGCTTTCGACTTGTCGAAGTGGTGCCTGAAGAAGCGGACCTCGGTCCGCACCGCCCGCTCGTACGTCTCGCCGCCGTAGAGGTCGAAGTGGCGGCCGTGAAACAGCGCCAGCTCGATGTACGGCAGCCCGCGGGCCGCGCGCATCGCGACGTCGGCTGGGCGAGACCCGGTCGTGGTGGACGAGGACGACGAGCAACGGACAGCGGATCTCGTGGGCGGTCTTGATCGGCCTGAAGCGGTACATCTCCAGTATCGAGCCGGCGTTGACAGCTTTCACCCAGCTCGGCGCGTTCGCGACGACGCTCTCGTAGAGATCCGCGTAGCGGGTGCTGACTGCTGTTGGTTCGCCGGGTCGACCGAGCCCCTCGATCAGGTACGGCGGACGACCCGCCGCCCGACCCAGCGCATCGCGAAGGATCGCCGGGAGCATCCGGAGGTTGTGCTTGAGGCCTGCCGCGCGCGCCAGCGCGAGTCCATCGGCATAGGGCACCTGGGAGACGACTGCGGCGAGACCGTGGTCGCGGGCGGCAACGGCAAGGACCTGGCCGCCGCTGCCTGAGGATCCCCAAAGCCCGATCATGCGCGGATCCACGTCACCCGCGGCAGCGGACGTAGGCTATCGCCGAGCTGCCAGTCCTCCAGCACCGCTCGACGCGGAAGAGCTGCCGGGGCTGACCATCGCTGCTTCCGAAGTGGCGGAAGTCGAAGGCGAGCGCGGCGATGCCGGCGGCCGCGAAGCGCCGAGCGGTTTGGCCGAGCGGGCCATCGGGCGACGCGCCGAAACCGTGCGCGAGGATCACGCACCCGCGCGCGGGCACGTCCGCCGGTTCGAAGAACCAGCCGCGGCAGCGAAGGCCGCCCGATGAGAATTCGACTTTCGTCTTATTGACGTTTAGCGCAGCAAGAGGGATCACGCAGCGCTCCCCACGCTCCGTGGCCGACCGACTCCCGTACGTGCCAAATCCTACCCATCCCGGGTGCGACCATGCGTCTGGTTTTCGGAGCTTGTACGCTGCGAGGCACTGATGCCGGGGACGCGCGCCTTGATCACTGGGATCACCGGGCAGGACGGCTCGTACCTCGCCGAGCTCCTTCTGGACCGCGGCTACGAGGTGCACGGCCTGGTCCGCCGCTCCTCGACCGAGAGGTTCGAGCGGATCGAGCACCTGCGCGATCGCGTAACGCTCCATCAGGCCGACCTGCTCGACCACCGTTCGCTGGTCGACGCGATGCGCGCCGCGCGCCCCAGCGAGATCTACAACCTGGCGGCGATGTCGTTCGTGGCCGTCTCGTGGATCCAGCCCACGCTGACGGCGGAGTTCACCGGCGTGGGTGTGACGCGGATGCTCGAGGCGATGCGCGAGACCTGCCCCGAGGCGCGCTTCTACCAGGCCTCCTCGAGCGAGATGTTCGGCAAGGTCCGCGAGGTGCCGCAGACCGAGTCGACACCGTTCTATCCCCGCTCGCCCTACGGTGTCGCGAAGGTCTACGGCCACTTCATCACGGTCAACTACCGGGAGTCGTACGACCTCCACGCGACCAGCGGCATACTGTTCAACCACGAATGCGTTTTTTCAACAGCTCCGCTGATTGTCCGCCAGCAAGGCATCGTCGCGGTTAAGACCGGAGCCGATCTTGTGCCGTTGCGACGCAAGGGCCCTAACGTCCAGACATTCACGCCGGACGAGTTGCTCGAGGTCTGGGACGGAGAGCAGTTCACGCTCGTCAAGGCGATCACCGCTACGCGCAGGCGTGCCAGCGATCCCGATCATCGGATCCTTTCGATCGAGGCACGTGGCGGTGCTGTCGCTGTCACGGCCCATCACCAGATGCTCGACGCCGATCGGTCACCGCTTCGTGCAGACGAGGTCGCCGAGGACGACCGTCTCGCCCTGGCGGAAGCTTTCCCGGAGGCGCCAGACTGGTCGGTGCTGACGGGTGAGATGGCCGAGTTGCTTGGTCTCCTTTGCGCTGACGGCTATGTCGCGCTCGACGGGCGGAATATCTGTTTCACCAACAACGATGACCTGACACGGGCCCAAGTCGCCCTGCTCTGGTCCCGTTGTTTCCTGAAAGGGTCCCACGCCTGGTTCGGCCACTCCGGCTTCTCGGACAACGAGGTCAGCAAGCTCAACCTCCACGGCGGCTCGGAGATCGGGCCATGGCTGCGCGCGCAGCTCTACACGCCAACGGCCCACAAGCAGGTACCGCCGGTGGTGCTAAATGCCGACGCCGAAGCCCGACGGGCTTTCCTGCGCGGCTACTACGCCGGAGACGGCCTGAAGCGCGGCAATGGCTCGAGCGTTGTGACTAACAGCCCAGTGCTGGCTCAGGGAGTGTGTTGGCTCTATCACCTGGAGGGTCAGCCGGCCTCGGTGTACGTCGAGCGACGCGGGCCGGCGTCGTACTATCGGATCAACCTTCCCTCGGCCGTGCGCGTCGGGATGAAGGGACAGCACCTACGTCGCGACCCAGCCGAGGTGCAGCGCATTGTCGAGCTAGACGTCCCTCAGGACGAGTGGGTGTTCGACTTCGAGACCGAGAGCGGGACGTTCTGCGCCGGCGTGGGCCGACTCGTCGTGCACAACAGTCCGCGCCGGGGGCTGGAGTTCGTAACCCGCAAGATCAGCTGGCACGCAGCGGCGATCCGGCTCGGGCTGGTCGACAAGCTGAGCCTCGGGAACCTCGACGCCGAACGCGACTGGGGCTTCGCGGGGGACTACGTCGACGCGATGTGGCGGATGCTCCAGCGCGACGAGGCGGCCGACTACGTGATCGCCACCGGGGTCGCTCACTCGGTGCGAGAGTGCCTCGAGATCGCCTTCGATCAGGCCGGGGTCGAGATCGAGCCGCACCTTGTGATCGACCCATCGCTTCAGCGCCCGGCCGAAGTCGACCACCTGATCGGGGATGTCTCGAAGGCCAAGCGGGAGCTCGACTGGGAACCGACCGTGACCTTCGAAGGCCTGATCCGGATGATGGTCGACTCGGACTATGCGCTTCTGAGTGGAGAGTCCACGGCATCGTACGGCCGGCCCGCACCGACGTCCCCTTAGCCCGAGGCGCCCAGGGGCCGATGCAGCAGGAGTAGGTCGTCGCGACCTGCGCCGGGCACGACGCGAAACCCCTCCGCCTCATAGAGCGCGCGTGCGTGCGCGCTGGCGGGATGTAAGTGGATGCCTAGGCCGTCCAGGCCCCGCGAGCGGGCGAGAGAGTCGGCGGTATCCAGCAGCGACACCGTCACGCCCCGGCCCTGGTCCGTTGTCAGGACATCCATGTAAAGCGTCCGGGCCGGCAGGTCTTTGGCTCGGCGCAACGCCATCCGGTAGTGACGGATGAGCCCAGGCCACTCGTACGCCGCGTGCCACCGTAGCGCGAGCAGCAAGAGGCGGCGGTGACGCCGATGGCGCTCGTCCGCCGGAAACGCGGCCAGGGCTCCGGCGACGCCGCGATCGAGCTCGGCGACCCACACGAGATCGCGGCTGGCGACGTTCCCTCCGCGCGCCACCGCCGCGAGCACCAAGGCCAGCGCCCGGCGCTCGCCGCCCGCCAAATAGCCAAACCGGCCGGGCCAGGAGGAGTAGATCAGCCGCGCAACCACCTGGTCGTCGCCCGGCCGCGCGGGGCGGGTACGTATCTCGGGTTCTTCGACCGACTGAGCCGCGGAGCCGACGTCCACTCAGCTCAGGGTAATCCGGGAATCCGCGCCGACGCGAAGATGCAGGCCCTTGGGCAGCTCGAAGCTGCGGGAGATCCTTGCCCGCTCGCCGATGATGCTGGCCTCGATCCGCAGACCGGGATGGCGGATCTCAGCCTGCGCGAGCACCATGCTGTTGTCGATGTCAGCGCCGCTCACAATCGCGCCTGCGCCGATCGCGGTGTAGGGGCCGATGAACGAGTCCTCGACCACGGCTCCGTCGTCGATCACGATCGGACCGTGCAGGGTGGAGCCCGAGATCCGGGCCTGCGGGCTGATCGCGACGCGGCCGTGCACCCGGTTGTGCTCGGCGAACTCCCCGTGGACGGCCGGCACGGCCAGCGCGTCGAGCATCATCCGGTTGGCCGCGAGCAGCGCCTCGCTCGAGTCGCTGTAGAACCAATGCTCGGAGAGCTCGTAGACCGTCGAGCGGCAATCGCTGGCGAGCAGCGCCTCGACGAGCCCGCCGGCGCTCGGCGGCGGACTCAGGAGCGCGTCGAGCACCGGACGGGTCCCCGGCCCCAGAACGAGCGCCGTCTCGGCGATCCGCTCGGGCTCGCGCGGGTCACGGGCCGCGTTGCGCGGTGGCGCCCCGTCGGGGCCCCCCAACACGACCAGGTCCACATCGCCGGCCCGGAAGCGATCGCACATCGCCGCCACATGGTGCGGGAACAGGCAATCGCCCGGATGCAGCAGCACCGATCCATCGGCCAGGGCGCTCTCGATCCCGCCCAGGACCGCCTGGTTACCGTCGTCTTCGAGTGCGTCGAGGAAGGAGACCTCGATTCCCCAGGCCTGGCCGCTCCCGAGCACCTGCTCGAGCTCGGACCGGGCCGCGGCGCCGGCCGCGATTTGGGCCCGTTCGATGCCGGCGCCGGCCAGCTCGTCGAGCACGTGGCAGATCAGGGGCAGGTTCGCGATCGGGGTTACATAACGGCAAGGCGCGGGCAGCGCCGACGGCCCTACCCCAGACCCCACAGTGGCATCGATGACCGCGTTCCTCACCCGATCCTCCATGTGCAGCAGCAGCCTGCCAGAGCGTTACACGACATCGATAAGTCTTGCCAGGATTCCCTCGCCTTATCCCCCTTCTGGGGCTCTGGGGCGAGCAGGCTATGGCTGGTTCGACGGATGGTCGAGGCGCTCGGGGGCCAGCGCGCGCGCCAGCTCGGTCCGTGAAGAGGAGACGTCGAGCTTGCGATAGATGTGGCGGAGGTGGAACTCCACCGTCTTCGGGCTCACGTAGAGGGCTTCAGAGATCTGCCGAGTGGTCAGGCCCTCGGCCGCGAGCTCGGCGACGCGGCGCTCGCTCGGCGTGAGCGCGTCGGGGCCGCTCAGCATGGCTCGCCGCGGGCGTGCGCCGGTGGCGGCGAGGTCGCGCCGAGCCTGGTCGGCGAGCAGCCTGCTGCCGGCACGGTGCGCGAGCTCGAGCCCGCGACGAAGCGGCTCGCGTGCGGCAGCCCGCTGGTTGGCCCGCCGCAGCGCGCCGCCAAGCTCGACCAGCGCGTGGACCTGCTCGAGCCGGGGCCGGTAGCCCGAGCCTTCCTGGACGGCTTCGTCGAGCAACTCGAGACGTCGCGTGCCCTGTTCGACCAGGCCGAGCACCCGGAGGTCACGGATGACAACACGCGTCACCCCGCTGTGGCGCGCGCGCTCGAGCTCGTCGCGGGCGAGACGGCCTGCGGCCTCGTGCTCGCCGAGCGCGAGGTGGGCGAGCGCGGCGGTCGAGCGCCAGGCGAGCACGCCGGGCCCCACGTCGCCGTGACCGAGCAGGCATCGCCGCCCGGCCTCTACGGCGTCCGAGAGCGCTTCGGCGGGCCGGAGCTGCGCGAGCCGCAGTTGCGCGCGCACGTCCAAGAGGACCGGAAGCTCGATCTCCTCTACGGCCGCCGGTTGCTCGAGGATCGAGAGCGTGTGCTCGGCCTGATCGAGTTCGCCGAGCTGGAGCAGGCACGCCGCACGCGCCGCGTAGGCGCTGAGGCCCGAGCCATACCAGCCCTCCGACCCGGCGGCGACCGACGCGTCGGCCGCGGCGAGCCCGTCCGAGATCCGTCCGGCGTGGTAGAGGCTCCAGGCACGGCAGTAGCTCGCGGCCGCCGAGTTCGCCGGCGCTCGGTCCTTGCCTTCGCGCTCGGCCGCGTCGCAGATCTCGAGGCTGCGCTCCAGCTCATCCACGAACAGGAGCGATCCGGCCAGCAGTGGCCAGACGATCCCATCGGGCGCGTTTGCGTCGAGCAGGGCGCCGCCGCTCCACGCGAGCTCGGCGAGATCGAGAACCCGACCTCGCTCTGCATTGCGCTGGCTGCTCTGCATCGCCAGATGCGCGATCGCCACGCGCTGCGCCGGACTGGGCTGATTCCCGGCGCGCTCCAGGATCGCGTCGCCGCGCGCACGGGCGCGGTTGCGCAAGCCCGGCACGTAAGTTGCCGCCGCGACGTACACCGCGTCCAGCTCGTGGACCAGTCGCACATCCTGTTCGTCGAGCTCGCCAAGCGCGAGCGCCAGGACCCGGGCCGCCTCTTCGTAGCGGCGCGAGCCGATCAGCGCCCGCCCGTGCGTGAGCGCGAGCTCCGCGCGGCGCGCTTGCTCGTCCGTCGTCTCGATCGCCTCCTCCAGGCGCCCCAGCGCCTGCGGCAGCCCGGCAGCCAGCTCGGCACCCGCGAGCTCCGCGAGCACTTCGCCGTGGACGGCGCGCTCCGGTCCCTCGGCGAGGGCACGCTCGAGCATCCGCGCCGCGCGCGCCGGGGCG
The DNA here is from genome assembly GCA_963818675.1 of uncultured Solirubrobacterales bacterium. Classification (GTDB taxonomy): domain Bacteria; phylum Actinomycetota; class Thermoleophilia; order Solirubrobacterales; family Solirubrobacteraceae; genus Palsa-465. The sequence goes on along the minus strand of CAWFTE010000002.1, from coordinate 496,693 downwards.
CCCGCGCTCGATGCCGCCCGGGCGGCCACACGCAGCACCTCGACCATCCGAGCGTCCCCCATCGGCGGAGACGCGAGCAGGTGCCGGGCGATCGCCTCCTCCGGCTCGCCGTCACGGGTCAGGACGGCGGCCGCGCGCCGGTGAAGCTCACCGCGCCGTAGATCCGGCAGGGCGGCGCGAACCGCCGCTCTGATCAGCGGGTGGATGAATCGAAGCGGCGTCCCGGGATGAAGCAGGTGGATGGCGGCAAGTGCGTCGGCGGCCTGCACGGCCGTGTCTACGTCGAGATCCGCCACGAATGCGGCCCGCTGAAGCGGTGCATCCTCACCCAGAACAGCCACCGCGCCGGCGAGCGCGCTGGCCTCGGGCGCCATCGCGGCGAGCCGGGAGACCACACGATCCAGTACCGCTCGGGGCTTCAGCTCGGCGAGCCGGTCCGCGGCCTGCTCGTCCGGCCGGACTCCGACGCGGCGGGCCTCCTTCAGCAGCTCGACGACGAGAAATGGGTTACCGCTCGTCGCTCGCAGGCAGGCCTCGACGAACGATCCTTCGGCATCCGGGAACACCGCGCGCCCGAGCGTTGCCACCCCGTGCGCGCTCAACGCGGCGGGGCGCAGCACGCACTCGCTGGCTGACGTGCGCAGCACCGACAGCGCCCGCGCCTCGGCGCTCGCCTCGCCTGTGCGCGCGGCGACGATGAGCGCGACGGGGAGGCCGGCGGCCCGCTGGGCGAGGTAGGCCAGGAACCGCAGCGAGGGCTGATCGCCCCAGTGGACGTCGTCGACGAGGAGGGCCACCGGATATGCCCCACCATCGCCGCCCGGCGCCACGGTGAGGTTGCGCGTGAGCCAGAACAGGCCGTGGATCAGGGCATAGCCGCGTTCCCATGGCAGCGAGGCCACATCTACAGCCAGTCCAGCCAGCACGTCCGAGACCACGTGCGCGGGCCCGCCGAGGAGATGCCCGCGAGTCTCGAGGTCGGCATCGCGCAGCTCGGGCTCGAACAGCTGGACCGCGAGCCCGAAGGGAAAGTCGCGCTCGAGCTCATCGCCGCGGGCCTCCAGCACGCGCATCCCTGCCTCCTGCGCGATTCCTCCCGCGGCTCGTAGGAGCTGGGAGCTGCCGCGGCCGGCGGGCGCCTCGACGAACACCACTCCGCCCTCGCCCCGTCTCGTTGCCCGCAGCCGCTCGGTCAAGATCGCGAGCTCCGCATCGCGTTCCAGCAGCGGGCTGCCGTGGTCGATGCGTGAGCCGTGCCGGCGCGCTTGAGCGTATTCAGTGGGCAAGTCGATTCTCCGGTCGCCACGGGCCGCGACTTGACGCTTACGGCTGCCTCGCCCCGGCAGCCACATCCCGCGGTGCCTCATCGCGGATATTACTAGGGGGGCCCCACTGGCGCAAAAAAGTAGGAGCGTTCTGGCGCGATCGCACCGGATGCGATTCCGAACCGGTGCGAAACTCGCCCGGGAGGGCGCTAGGGGGCAGCCTTATTCCCTCGCCTTTGACCTGCAAAACAGCGTATGGCCAAAAACTAGGGGGGGGTCCCTGGTGCGAGCAATGGACAGTCGTAGCTAGGTTTAGCGAGCCCGATGATCCTTGGACGGATGTACGGGCGGGGCGGAACACCCGTGACGAACGGAAACGTCTAGAACCCAGAAGGGGGTATGGCACGGCGGTCATCTGCGCTGCGCGCGGATGCTCTGTCAGCCGGCTTATGCGATCAACAGCAGCTCATACGGGGCCAATCGCGCCGCGAGAAAGTAGACCTTCGAACGGCTTTCGCGCAAGCACGTCGCTCGAGCAGAATGATCGTGATCCCGCCATCGCCCGCGCTGTCGCGAGGGCTCAGTCGGGCGACATGGACGCGATCCGTTTCCTCTACATCCGCTACAAGGACAACGTGTACGGCTATGTCCTCAGCATCCTGCGCGACCAGCACGAGGCCGAGGACGTCACCCAGCACGTGTTCCTCAAGCTGATGTCGGTGATCCACAAGTACCAGCCGCGCGAAGTTCCGTTCACTTCGTGGATGCTGCGAGTGGCACGCAACGTGGCGGTCGATCACCTGCGCCAGCGCCGTCCGATCCCCTGCGAAGAGGTCTACGAGCCCACGCGGCAGGCCGACGACTCCGGCCGGGAGCGGCGCTGGGGAATCGAGCAGGCGCTCGAGGAGCTGCCCGAGGATCAGCGCGGCGTCGTGGTCCTGCGCCATCTGGTGGGTCTGTCGCCGGGCGAGATCGCCGAGCGGATGGGCCGGACCGAGGCCTCGATCCACGGCCTCCATCACCGGGCGCGTGGCGCAATGCGGCGCAAGCTCGCCGAGGTCGAGTGCGCGCCGACCGCTCGCTCGGTCGCGTAGGTCGCTGAAAGCTTCCCGGTTCCACCGGGATCGGCCGCCCGTGTCCCTCCGGTCGCGGGCGGCCGCTCGTTAGTTGAGCGCGAGCTCCACGCCTTCGCCGACGTGCAGGCGCATGGCCCGCGGCAGGGCGAAGTCGCGGAAGATGCTCGCTCGGCGGCCCACCGTGCTGGCCTCGATCCGGCCGGCCACGTGCATGATCCGGGCGCCGTCGGCGATGATCGAGCGCTCGATCTCGGCGCCCTCGATCTCGGCGCCGGCGCCAATCGAGGTGTACGGGCCGATGTACGAGCTGGAGATACGGGCGTCGGGGCCGATGATCGTCGGGCCCAGGATGACGCTCGAGCGCACGACCGCGGTGGGGTGGATGATCACCCGGCCCTCGATCCGGTTGTCCTCGCCGTGGAACAGGCCGCCCTCCGGGGCCTGGTGGTCGAGCACGATCCGGTTGAGCTCGAGCAGGTCCAGCGGGTCGCCGCGGTAGCGCCGCCAGGCTCGGACGAAGCCCGCCTGGAGGGTCTGGCCGTCGCTGGCGAGGCGCTCGGCGATCGCGCTCATGTCCAACTCGTCATCGGCACTGCGAGCCGCCTCGTGGACCCGCGCCAGGCTCCGAGGCCCGAACAGGCATACGCCGGCCAGCTCGAGCCGGCTCTTGTGACCGTTGAGCTCGGTGATCCCGAGCAGCCGCTGCGTCGCCGGTCCGAGGCGGGCCCGCTGCTCGGCCGAGCGGTGCAGCAGAAGCAGGACATCCGGCGGATCGGTCTCGACCAGCTCGATGAACGGCCGCAGCTCCTGGCCGATCAGGCCGTCGGCGAAATGGATGACGGCCGGGTCCGCGCCGACGAACGGATCCGCAGCCTCGAACGCACCGAGCAGGTCCGGGCGGTCGTGGCTCAGATACGTGATCCCCGTATCGAGCGCGCCGTCGTCCTCGACGCACTTGCGGATCTCGGGGAGGATCGGTCCGGGCGCGACGACGGCCAACCGGGCGACCCCGGCCGCGGCCAGCGCATCGAGCGCGTGGCAGACGATCGGGCGGTTGGCCACGCGCTGTGTCCCCGACGCACCTCCGTCCGTCGGGCAGGCGGGGCTCCCTGGCGGGACCACGACCACTCCCTTGCAAGGCATGGAAATACAACGGCGACATTCGCGCGTTGCTCGCGCGGTCGTGCTTTATTCCGACTTAACCGCAACGCGACGCCCAGCGCGATGTTCGAATCCAACCCGGGCCGGCGGGGGCGAGCCCCGACGGGGGGCCGCCACGGCGGCTGCTCGCCGGCACGTATCATCGCCGCCGTGGACGCGTCGGTATTCATCCACGAGCGGGCGCTCGTGGAGAGCGAGCTGATCGGCGCCGGAACGCGCATCTGGGCGTTCGCGCACGTGATGCCGGGAGCGCGGATCGGACGGGACTGCAACGTCTGCGACCACACCTACATCGAAGGCGGCGCGATCGTCGGCGATCGCGTGACGATCAAGTCCGGCGTTTACCTGTGGGATGGCCTGCGGGTGCAGGACGACGTGTTCATCGGGCCGCAGGCCACCTTCACCAACGATCGCTTCCCCCGCAGCAAGCAGCCGTTCGAGGTTCAGTTCACGACCGTCTGCCGCGGCGCGACGATCGGCGCCGGCGCGGTGATCCTGCCCGCGATCACGATCGGCGAGCGGGCGTTCGTGGGCGCCGGGGCCGTCGTCACCACCGATGTGCCGCCGTACGCGCTCGTGGTGGGCAATCCGGCGCGCGTCGTACGCACGCTTCAGGCTGAGCCGGACCCCGCGCCACTGCGCTGAGCTCGGGCCCAGGCCCGGAGGACGTTGACGTGCTCGTCGGTCAGCCCCACCGGCGGGTCCGTGACGATGAGCAGCGTGGGCCCGGGGCGCTCCGCCGCCCAACGCGTGGTCGCATCGTCATGCGCGTCGTCGATCCAGGCCAGCGGCCGGTCCGGGCCGGCGAAGCGCTCGATCGCCGAGATCTTCCAGTGGGCCTGGCCGACCTGTTCCAGGATGAGATGCGGCAGGTCGGAGGGCAGGGCGAGCGCTGAGCGCAGGTACTCGTTGGCCTTCTCCTCCCACCCCGTGCACCAGACGAGCTCGTAGTCGTCGGCCAGGGCGCGCAGGCGCTCTCCGGCGAGCGCGGAGAGGAAGTGCGGGATCCCGTCGACGAGCTGGAAGCGACCCGCCGGGGGCTGGGCGGGGTCGAAGCCGAACAGCGAGATCACGCCGTCGACGTCGACCAGGAGCAGCGGCTTAGGCATCGCAGCGCAGAATGGTGGCGCGAAAGTTCACTCTGGGCATTTCACGTTGATTCGTCGATGGGTCTTCACGGCACGATCCTGTGGGTCTATGCCGCGACAATCGCGACCTATCTCTCGCTGGCCGCGATCGGCGGCTGGTACATGTGGCGCTCGACCGTGCGCACCGGCTGGCTAACCGTTCGCACCATCGACGGCTCGTGGAGCCAGGGAGTGCGCAACGCCCGGCGCGCTGAGAAGGTCGCGCTTGCCGCCTCAGAGCGCGCGCCCCTGGAGATCGTGGACGGCACCGGAACCGTCATCGGAAGGCTCGGCTTCGGCCTGGTCACCGAGCGCCGCATCGCCGGCGGAGGCTGATCCGGTTCGGTCGCGAGGCCGGCGGGGCAAAGTGGCGAGCCGCCGGTGGCGGCGGAGTATATTTGCGGGCAAATCAGGGGCTGTTGATTCGGATTCGGGCGGGCTAGGAAGGCGAGTCTGGTGGTACGCATCGCAATCGTCGGGCTAGGTTCCTGGGGGATCTGCGCGCTCGAACGGGTGGTTACGCGGGCGCGCCAGGGACTGGACGCGGGGGCGGAGGTCGAGGTGCACGTGATCGAGCCCGGGACTCCCGGTTCGGGCATCTACGACGTGACCCAGCCGGACTACCTGGTGCTCAACAACCCCTGCGGTCAGCTTTCGCTGTATCCGTTCGCCAGCGAGGCCGATCAGCCGTGCTACGGCGTCGGGCTGTTCGACTGGGCGAAGGCGCGTGGCTACCGGTGGGTGGGCGACCGCTGCGCGATCGACCCGGCGGGCCGGCCGATCGAGCCGCACCACTTCCTCCCCCGCCGCCTGATGGGCGAGTACCTCCAGTGGTTCTACCGTGCGCTGGTCGCAGGGGCGCCGCCCGGGGTGCGGATCTTCCACCATCCGGTCTCGGCGGTCGACCTGATGGCCGGCGGCGGCGGCGGGGAGGACGTGCTGCTGTCCGACGGTCGCGTGCTGCACGCCGACCACGTGATCGTCACCTCCGGCCACACCGCCAACCAGGCGGCGGGCGAGGGTGGGTCCCATCCACGGGAGCTCAGCCCGTATCCGGTGGCGCCGTACGTCGAGGGGCTCCCGGCGGGCGCCAGCGTCGCGGTCACCGGGATGGGCCTCGTCGCCCTTGACGTGGTCACCGCGCTCACGGTCGGGCGGGGCGGGCAGTTCGTCGAGCACGGACACGGGCTGCGATACCGGCCGAGCGGTCGCGAGCCTGTGATCTCGCTGCACTCGCGCAGCGGCCTGCCGTTCACCGCCAAGTCGGTGACCGGGATCGACCGGGCCGGCGTGTACGAGCCACTGGTGTGCACGCCGGAGGCGCTCGATGCACTGAGCGGCCGTTCGAACGGCGCCCGCCGGCTCGTCGACGTGCGCAACGAGCTGCTCCCGATGCTGTTCGCCGAGATGCACGCCCGCTACTACGCCCAGGCCGCGTTCCAGGCGAAGTCGATCGTTGCGGCAGTGGCGGTGCGCGAGCGGCTGCGCGCCGCGTGGCACGAGGGCCGCTTCGAGGATGAGGTGAAGCGGCTAGGCACGCAGTTCGGCCCGTTCGACCCGCGGGCGCTGTTCTTCGGCCCGGAGCCCAGCTACCGGTCGAGCGGGGACTACGAGCAGTTCGTCTACCGGTCGCTGGGCGACGATCTCCGCGAGGCGGAGGTCCCCGACGGGGCGAGCCCGGTGAAATCGGCTGCCGAGGTGTTCCGGATCTTCAGGGATCCGATGCGCTCCGTGGTCGAGCAGGGCGGCCTGTCGCTCGACTCCTACCTGGACTTCAACGCTGACATCCGCAGCCGGATCCACCGCCTGGTCGCCGGGCCGCCCGCGCTGCGCTCGCGCCAGTTGCTCGCGCTGATGGACGCCGGCGTGGTGCGGACCCCGTTCGGCCCCGCTCCGGCCATCGGCCCGAAGATGAACGGCCGCCATCCTCGGCTCGCTCGCACTCGGATCTCCTCGACCGCGTTCGCGCGGGCTCATGTGGCCGACATCGACGTGGTGATTCGCGGCCACCTCGAGGAGCCGCGGATCGACGGGTCCGCCTCGCAGCTTCTGACTCGCCTCTACAACCGCGGCCGGGTGAGCCAGTTCCGCTACGGCGCGGTCACCGTGGGCAGCGTCGATCTCACCCCCGACTCGCACCCGATCGACCTCGACGGCCGTCCGCAGACCCGCATATGGATGTTCGGCGTGCTCACCGAGGGCGTGCGCCACTTCACGCACTACATCCCCTCGCCGCGCAGCCGGATCCGCGCGTTCGAGGACCTGGGCGCCTGTGTGAACGAGATCGTCGGGTAGGCGGGGCGGCCTCGAGCGGGCGCGCGGTTCAGTCGACCGATGTCTCCGGCACGACCCACTCGGATGATTGGCCAGTGACGGAGGGGGTGGCGCCCGATGTGCTACGCTGTCGCACGTGGAGATCGGGGTTCGTGACCTGCGCAACCGGACTGGCCAGGTGATTGATGCCGTGCAGGCCGGGGAGCGAGTCACGCTGACCGTTCACGGCGAACCGGTGGCGGATATCGTTCCCCACGGCCGGCGAGCCCGCTGGCTGTCAGGTGCGCGGCTACGCGAGCAGCTTCAACAACGTGCCGCTGATCCCGGGCTGACGCGGGACCTCGACGCACTCGCCGGCCAGACGCTCGACGAGCTTTGATCGAACTCAGCCGGTCCGGCCTGCTCGACACGTCGGTTTTCATCGCCCGCGAGACGGCGCGGTCACTCGGTCCCCTGCCCGAACATGTAGCCGTGTCGGTGGTGACGATCGGCGAGCTGCAGCTAGGCGCCCTCAGCGCCACCGACGCCGAGAGTCGGGCTCGTCGGGCAGACACACTCGCGCTCGCTCGGACCGCCGACCCGATCCCGATCAGCGAGGCCGTCATGGTCAGCTGGGCCCGACTCGTCGCAGACTGCCGAACCGCAGGCATCCACCGCATGGTCAAACTCACCGATGCGCTCATCGCCGCAACCGCAGTCGAGCACGGTCTTCCCGTGGTCACCCAAGACGACGACTATGACCGGATCGCGGGTGCCCATACACCTCTGCGAGTCGTCAAGGTCTGACCTCGGGACTCTGCGGAGGGTCGACTGGCTCGGGCCGAAGGGCTGGGGACACCCGGGCGCCGGTCAAAGGACGAATGGAATCAGCATCTTCGTGCGCGTCCTATAACTCGGGTAGGCATCCGGGAAGGAAGCGGTGAGCAGGCGCTCCTCCACCGTCGCGCTGTAGACGAAGTAGGCGAGCGCCGCCCCGAGGGCGATCAGCCAGTAGAGATTGGTCGCGAGCGCGGTGCCCAACATGCCCAGCAGGATCCCCGAGTAGATCGGGTGGCGGACCAAGCGGTACGGCCCCGAGGTCACGAGCTCCGGCTCGGCCTTCTCGGTCATCGGCATCCCCCAGTTGCGGCCTAGATGAATCCTCGCCCACACCGCGAGGCCGAGTCCGCTCAGGAACACGATCACGCCGAGCGTCTGCACGGGTACGGCGTGAAGCGCCAGGGTGTCGCTGCGCTTGAGCACGCGGATGGTCACGGCGCCCAGGGCGATGATGAGCACGCCGACGGGCCTGATCCGGCTGGGCCTGGATGATCCTTCCTTGACCCCGACGGCGGAAACGAGCCAGTAGATCCAGAAGGCCGTCCAGACGGCGAAGACAGTGGTTCTCAGAGCGCTCATGCCGTGGGGGCGACGGGGTTCAGGCGGCCTGCCTGGATCCCCGCCGCCTCGGCCGGCCTCAGTCCTTGGCGCCGAGCCGCGTGATGTGCGGCTTCTCGAGCGTGACCTCCGGCTCCTCCTCGGTCTCCTCGGGATCGCTCAGCGGGCGGGTTCGCTCGAACTCGTCCCACATGCGCCGGCTCGCTTCGTCCTCCTCATACCGGCGCTTGAACCACCACTCGTGGCACACGGCGAGACCTCCTTTGATCGACTCCCCGATGATGATCCGGTTGGTCGCTCAACGCAAGCGACGACCTAGTCAACTGAGCCGGCAGGCACAACCCACTCGGACGGCTGACCCGTGACCGAGCTGATGTGGTCGAAATCGGCGTCGTAATGCAGGACGGTGAGGCCCCGAGCCTCCGCCGCTGCGGCGATCAGGAGATCCGGCACCTTGCGACCACGCTGATGCTTGGCCGCGAGCATTCGTTGAACCTGCCTGGCGCGTGTGACGTGATCGCTGCTCGTTTCGATGAGCTGAAAGACCTGCAGCGCCTCTGTCAACTGATCCCACTCCGCAGCGCTGCGTGCCGAGTAGCCGATCTCCAGATCGCTGATTCCAGCCCGGGCGATCTCGCCCCGCTCCGCCCCCGCCTCGATCGGCTCGCGGATAGCGGCCTGCCGCAGACGCGTCAAGACGCTGGTATCGACCAGGTGCGTCAGCGCCATGCGCGTTCACGAGCAGCCAGATCGGCTCGTGCGAGCACATCGAGGCGCTTCCTCACCGCTTGCTCATGGTCGCCGCTGGCCCGGTGTAGCGCGCGGTTGACCGTGTCCTTGATCGTGGCGGTGCCGAGCCTCGCCTGAGCGGCGCGAAGCGCGTCCTCATCGATGTCCACCAGATGCTTGCCCATGCACAGCGAGTATATACGTGATGCCAGCGGTATATCTACGTCGGTATCAGCTCGCCGCCAGCGCCTGCTCGAGGTCCTCGATCAGGTCGTCGGGGTGCTCGAGCCCGATCGAGAGGCGGACCATGTCCGGCGTGATCCCGACCGCCTCGAGCTCGGCCGGGCTGAGCTGGCGGTGCGTGGTCGAGGCGGGGTGGGTGATGAGCGACTTGGCGTCGCCCATGTTGAGCAGGCGCCTGAACAGCTTGACCCGGTTGTAGACCGCGATGCCCGCCTCGCGGCCTCCGCGCACGGCGAAGGTCATGATCGAGGGAACGCGGCCGCCGAGGTAGCGCTGGGCCAGGTCGTGGTAGGGGTTGTCGGGGAAGCCGAGGAAGCTGACCCACGTGACCTGCGGGTGCTCGGCCAGCCACGCCGCGACGATCCGGGCGTTCTCCTCGAGGCGGGGGAGGCGCACCGACAGGGTCTCGAGACCCTGGAGATGCAGGAACGCGTTGAACGGTGACAGCGCCGAGCCGGTGTTGCGCAGGCCGATGGTGCGACAGCGCGTGACGTAGGGGGCCGCGGGAAACTCGGTGGCGTAGCGCACGCCGTGAAACGCGGGCTCGGGCTCGAGCAGCCATGCGAACCGCTCGGGATGCTCGGCCCAGGGGAACGTGCCGCCGTCGACGATCAGCCCGCCGATAGTCGTGCCGTGGCCGCCCACGAACTTGGTCAGGGAGTGGATCACGACGTCGGCGCCGTGCCGGAAGGGCTTGAGCAGCAGCGGGGTGGGGACGGTGTTGTCGGCGATCACTGGGACGCCGCGCGCGTGGGCCATCTCGGCCACCGCGGCGAGGTCGATCACGTTGCCGGCGGGATTGCCCACGGTCTCGCAGAAGACGAGCTTGGTGCGTTCGTCGATCAGCGCGCCGAGCGCGTCGGGCGAGTCGTCGGCGCCGAAGCGGCACTCGATCCCCAGCCGCGGGAGCACGTGCGCGAAGTACGTGTACGTCGCGCCGTAGAGCTGGGGCACCGAGACCAGGTTGTCGCCCGCCCCGAGCAGGTTGAGCACCGACATGCTGACCGCGGCCGCGCCCGAGCTGACGGCCAGCCCGGCCGCGCCGCCTTCGAGCGCGGTCAGGCGCTGCTCGAGCACGTCCACCGTCGGGTTGTTGATCCGGTTGTAGTGGAAGCCGGGGGTCTCCAGGTCCATGATCGCGCCGGCGTGGTCGGCGTCGATGAAGTCGTGGGCGACCGTCTGGTAGATCGGGACGGCCACGGCGCGGGTTCCGTCGGACGTGTAGCCGCCGTGGATGGCGATGGTCTCGTCGTGCATCGGCGGCTCAGGCGCGCACGGGCGCCGCCGCGTGCGCCAACCGCAGCCAGTTGGCGTACAGGGTGGCCGAGGCGGGCGCCCAGCTGTTCTCCACGTTCGGCGCCACCGCCTGGTAGGGGAACGCCGCCCACAGCTCGAGCGGATCCGCGTCACGGGCGCCGGCGACCCATCGCTCGAACTGCTCGAGCCTCGCCACCGCCTCGTTGTTCAAGTAGCCCTCCGGCACGCGCGGGTAGGGCACCGCACCCCGGCCGAACAGGCAGCGCCGTACGTCGCGCCGGTACTCCCGCAGCAGGCTGAGCGTGCCGTACTCGGGATGTCCCTGGCACAGCACGAACAGGCTGCTTCCCTGCTCTCGCGCAGCCACGGCCCAGCCGGCCCCGGATGCGCCCGAGCCGATGATCACTCGGTAGCCGGCCTCGAGCAGGGCGTCCTCGGGCACGTCGTTGACGCGCGAGTGTGGTACCCGAACCGCCTCGGGCAGGCCGCGGGCCAGCGGGTCGGCCGGATCAGGAACCGCCCCCGCGAACACCCCGCTGCACTTCACCGCTCGCGGTACGCGTTCGATCCCGTCGAACAGCAGGACGCTGGCGTGCGCGGCCAGGCACGAGAGCAGCGTGGCCGGCACGGCGCCGGCGGCCCACTCCAGCAGTCGAGCCAGGTACGGCCAGTACGGCTCGTAGCGCAGCTGGACCTGGGCCGGCTCGGTCCCGGTGACGATCAGCGCGTCGGGCGGGTGGGCCCACAGCTCCTCGAGGCCCCGGTAGCGCGCCTCGATCACGGCCGCGATCGCCTCCGAACGAGGGATCTCGGTGATCGTGTAGAGCTCGAACTCGACCGCAGCTCCATCCGGCCCCGCGGCCGACGCCTGCCGGAACTGCTCCTCGGTGTCGATGAAGGCGCCGTCCGGCATGTTGTTCACCAGGGCAACCCTCATGTGCTTGAAACGTACCTGCTCGTTAGCTTTTTTCGGCGCATGGATCCTACGCTCTCAATGATGCCCCGGCCCCGGTTGGCGGTGGCCTACGGTCACCGCTCGCTTGACCTCATGCAGATCTGCGACGGCGCGCGGGACTGGTGCGACCTCGTCTGGCTCATCGACGCCGAGGACCCGGCCGCGGCGCGGGCCCGCCCGCTGCTGCGCCGGTACGGCCCGGTCATCGACGCGCTCGGCGAGTCGCCGCGGGCGGCGGCGCAAGCGCTGCGCCCGCACTCGCCGGCGGGCCTGGCCACCTTCTACGACACCGGGATGGAGCACGTGGCCGAGATCGCGGGTGAGCTCGAGCTGCCGTTCCATCCTCCGGAGGCCGCGCGCTGCCTGGAGGACAAGCTCTCCCAGCGCGCCGCGCTGCGGGCCGCGGGCCTGCCCACGCCGGCCGCCGTCGCGCTGCCCGAGGACGCCGACCGAGCGCAGGTGGAGCAGCTCGCCGCGTCGATCGCCTTTCCCGCCGTGCTGAAGCCCCGCCGGGCCTCGGGAAGCTGGCACACGTTCGTCGTCGCCGATGTCCAGGCGCTCGCGGAGCGCTGGGACGAGCTCGGATCGACTCCGCGAGAGCCGATGCTGCTCGAGGAGTACCTGCCGGACGGCCCGGCGATGCCGGGCGGGTTCGAGGCCGACTACGTGTCGGTGGAGACGGTCGTGGACGGGGGGCGGATGCGACACCTGGCGATCACGGGCCGATTCCCGCTCGCCCCACCGCTGCGGGAGACCGGGTTCTTCATCCCCGCCACCCTGCCCTCCGGCCAGGCCGGCGAGGTCCTCGAGCTGGCCAGCCGGACGCTGCGGGCGCTGAAGCTGACCACGGGCGCGGCGCACACCGAGATCAAGCTCACCCCGGAGGGTCCGCGCGTGATCGAGGTCAACGGGCGGGTGGGGGGTGGCGTGCCGAACATGCTCGGCCTGGCCGCCGGGGTCGACATCGTGAAGCTGACCATGCTCGCTGCGCTAGGCCTCGGCGACCTCGGCGACCTCGGCGACCCCGGCGACCCCGGCGACCCCGGCGACCCCGGCGACCTGGCCGCGCTGCCGGCGACCCACCGCGTCGGCTACCGCTTCTTCTACCAGCCGCCCGCCTCGGCCCGCCGGGTCACCGCGCTCGCCGGGCTCGATCGGCTGAGGCTCCAGCCCGGCGTGGAGAGCGTCTCGCTGCACCACCCGCCGGGCAGCGAGATCGACGCACGCGACGGGACCCGGAGCTACCTGTTCGCCGTGGTGGGCTCAGCCGCCGATTACGCCGGCATGCTGGCCGTCGAGGACTTCCTGCGGACCGAGATCAGCGCAAGCTACGAGCCCCACAGCTGATCTCGCACGTTCCCGGGCCACGCCGCTGGGTCGAACCCGTGGGCAGCCAGCAGGGCGAGCACGATCCGCTCGTGGCCGAAGCCGGCGCACGCGCTGTGAGCGACGCCGCCGTCCGCCGTCTGAATCCCGAACGCCAGCCCGAAGTGGTCGCCGTGGTGGTTGAAGGAGGCAAGCGCGGTCGGCGCCCCCGCGGCGATCTCCGCCACCAGCTCCAGCTTCAGCGCCCGCTGGCGCTGGCTCGAGGCGAGCATCCGCCCGCGCCGGCCGAAGAACGGGTCGCTGGCCGGCTCGAGCGTCGCCTCCAGGCCGAGCCCGCGCAGCAGCTCGAGTCCGCGCTCGGCCCACTCGTCGCGCCACTCGCGCACCGGGTCGGGTTCGCCGATGCGAACCAGCTCGTGCTGATGGAACGCCTGCCGGCGCGCCGGATCGACCGACGGCTCGTGGCGAAAGACCCAGGCTCCGCCGGCGTCGACGAATACGCCTCCCGGCTCGAGCGGGCCGCGCGCCGCCACCGCGGGATACACCGGGTAGCAGGCGGCAGGAACCAGCGCGAGCTCGGTCATCCTCTGAAACGCGCCCCAGTCCTCCTGGCGCTCGGCGCGTTCACCCTGGAGCTCCGCCTCGTCCTCGGAGCCCTCGAACGCGTAGACGCTTCCGGCCAGGTGGGGGAACAGGCCGAGATAGCCCGTCCGTTCGAGCTCGCGGCGCGGCAGCACGGGCGGGAAGCGCAGCGGCTCGGCGCCTTGCGCCGCGGCCTGGTCGTTCAGCAGCGTCTCGAGGCGGATCCGGACCGACTCGAAGGTCGCCCCGTGCCCGTAGAGGCCCGGCACGCTCGACTCGATCAGCAGTCCGCGCTCGATCAACTGAGCGAGGAGCGCGGCTTGCGCTGCTGAGGTCGGGCCTCCGTCTCTCATCGTCTCTCGAGCGGCGCCGATCATAGCCGCGCCGCCCGGACGATGAGACTGCGGCTAGGCCGCCGTGAGCGTGGCCGTGGCCTCGGCCTTGACCGGCCGCAGCGACCGGACGCGGGTGGCCGGCATCGCCTCGAGCTCGGCGAGGCTGCGCTGGAGGGCGCGGCGACCCCGATGGTGCAGGCCGTGGATCGACGCCTCGGTCTTGCCCACGCGCTCGGCGATCTCGCCGGGGCTCAGGCCGACCAGGTGGCGCAGCACGACGACCTCGCGCTGGTCCTCGGGCAGCTGCGCAAGCGCGCTGCGCACGGTATCGGTCTGGTCGAGGTCGACGCCCGAGCTCGCGGAAGGATCGATCACGGTCTCGGTCGGCAGCAGCCGGTTCGAGCGCAGATGATCGATCGCGGCGTTGCGGGCGATGCGCAGCAGCCAGGCGAAGAAGGGAACGCCGCGGTCGTTGTACTTGTGGAGCGTGGTCATGAGCTTTGCGAACACGTGCTGCGTGACGTCTTCGGCCTCGTGGTCGTCGTGAAGGATCGAGCGGACATAGCCGTAGATGTTGTTCGAGTACGTGACATACAGGAACCGCACGGCATCCTCGTCGCCGCTCTTCGCGCGGGCGACCGCGAGATTGGTCCTCCGGAGCACCTCGGGCGAGGTGTTGAGCGTGGTCCTGCTGGTGAAGCCGGCCGTGGCCGGGCCAGTCGCGAAAGCTGCTTCCCTGATCAACGTTTAGTCCTTTGTTGAGGTGGCACGTTTGGCCCGGGCGAGGGCAGCGCATGTGAGTCGCGCTCACACGGCGCTGCCCCGCGTCCTCAAGGCCCCCGATGAGGGCTCCCCCGCCCTCGGTGTCCTGTCCTGACGACAGTGTGGCCCGCGATCCGGGGACCGTCAATGAACGGCGTGACCCATTACACCGTTCATTAGAGTGAACGGATGTGCGCCGCGCCCGTCGGCCGGCCCGCGAGAGAAACCCCTCGGTTGCGGCGTTGTCTCGGTGTGTCTCGGGTTGGTGACGTGGTCGAAGCTTCCGAAGTCGGTGAGCCGACCCATTCCGGTGCGGTGAGCGCTGCCGCCCTCCTCAGGCTGCTGATCGTCGACCGGCCTGCGACCCGGGTCGGGATCCGCATGGCCCTCGACGGCGATGCCGAGATCTGCGCCGAGGCCGATGACGCCGAGCATGCGATCCGTGCGGCCAAGCGCGAGCAGCCCGACGTGTGCCTCGTTGGCGACGGCACCGGCGGGGATCCGATCGCTGCAGTGCGCGGCATCGGCCGGGCCGCGCCGAGCACCGCTGTCGTCGTGCTGGTTGAGATCCCCGACGTGGACCATCTGCTCGACGCCGTAAGAGCCGGGGCCGTCGGCTACGTGCCGGGACCACTCGACGCGGCGCGGCTCCGGCGCGTCGTGCACGCGGTCGCCGCCGGCGAGGCCGTGATCCCTCGCGCGATGGTGCTCGACCTGCTGCTCGAGCTGCGCGGAGCCGGCGCGGGGGCCGACGGGTTGACCACGCGCGAGTCGCAGGTGCTTGGGATGCTCCGCCGCGGCCATGGCACGACGGCGATCGCCGAGCGCCTGGCGATCGCTCCGGTCACGGTCCGACGTCACATCTCCCAGCTCGTGCACAAGCTGGGCGTGGAAGATCGCGGGGCGCTAATCGCCGACCGCGACCGCTCGTCGGGGGAGCGGTAGCCAGGACCATGGCGTGTGCAGAGGACATGAACGCTTTCGGGCCATTCGGCTCATTGTCAACGGGCGGCGGCGAGTCCAGGATGTCGGCATTCGGGCCTGAGCTGATGACCCAGACGATCGATCACCCTCGGATTCTCGACGACGTCCAAGCCGCGGTGGAGGCAAGCTGCGACGCGCTCATCACGCTCGAGCGGCTCGCCGCGGACCTGGCCGATCAGGCAACCGGAGCCTCCGGGTTGCGGGAGCAGGTGGCAGACGCCGTTCAGTGCCTGCGCAACACGATCGCCGAGCTGCGCAGTGGGCAGGGTGGCGTCGCGATCGGCTTCGTGCTGGAACGAGCGGCCGGCGCCGGCTCGAGGCGTCAGTCGAGCCCGCGCCGGACCGCATAGATCGCCGCTTGGACCCGGCTCGGCAGCCCGAGCTTGGCGAGGATGTTCGAGACGTGGTTCTTTGCCGTGCGCGGGCTGATGTTGAGCGTCGCGGCGATCTCGGCGTTCTCCATCCCACGCGCGATCAGGCGCAGCACGTCGAGCTCGCGCGCTGAGAGCTGTTCGAGCTCGCCTTCGGGTGGCGGGTCGGGGCTCCGTTGCCTCATCCGGCTCAGGACCAGCTCTGCCGCACGCGGGGCCAGCCACGCGGCGCCCAGCGCGGCTGCCCGGACCGCGACCGCCACGTCGCCGATCGGCGTGTCCTTGACCATGTAGCCGCACGCGCCGGCTTCGAGCGAGGCGGACACATCGCGCTCGTCGACGGAGATCGTGAGCATGAGCACGCGAATCTCCGGATGCCGCTCGACGATCTCACGCGTCGCCTCGGGACCTTCGAGGTCGGGCATGCGGACGTCCATCAGAACCACGTCCGGTTGGAGCTCGTCGGCCAGGCGCACCCCGGCCCGGCCCCCCGATGTCTGGCCGACCACCTCGATATCGGGCTCGCGCGCGAGCAACGACGTGAGGCCCGTGCGGAACAGGTCGTGGTCATCGACGACCAAGACGCGTATCGGCGCGCCTCGTCGCGTCCCTGCAGTCATCGAAAAGTCGTCCACGTCACTGGCCCCCTGGTGCCTGGCACAGCTCGCCGCCAGCTCGAAAGACGATTGTAAGTCGGACCCCGTTTGACTGCTTCGGCAGGGCGTGCCATCGTCTACCGACTCGCAGGCGGGAGCGTCCCGGGGCCGAGGCCAAGCAACGATCAAGGAAGAACTGTGAAGCCAGCGGCCGTATCCGGCACGGATCAGGGCGTGCGCCTGGTGGCGCTCGAGCGGACACATGCTCCGATCGAGCACGAGCTCCAGGTCGCCTTCAATCGCGTACTCAGGGCGAGCGCGTTCACGCTCGGGGAGGAGGTCGAGGCCTTCGAGGCCGAATTTGCGCGCTACTGCGGCGTCGAGCACTGCGTGGCCGTGGCCTCGGGCACGGCGGCCCTCGCCCTCGCCCTGCGCGGGGCCGGTGTGGGTCAGGGCGACGAGGTGATCGTCCCGGCGCACACCTTCATCGCCACGGCCCTGGCCGTCGTGCACGCCGGCGCCACGCCCGTGCTGTGCGACGTGGACGAGGGCACCGGGCTGATCGATCCCGCGGCGGCCCGAGCCGCGATCGGGCCCCGCACGGCGGCGATCATTCCCGTGCACCTCTACGGGCAGGTCTGCGACATGGACGCGATCGCGGCGCTCGCGGCGCCGCGCGGCCTGGTCGTGCTCGAGGACGCCGCCCAGGCGCACGGCGCGCGCTACCGCGGCCGGCCCGCGGGATCGCTCGGCCGCCGCCGCCGCGTTCTCGTTCTATCCGACCAAGAATCTCGGCGCGCTCGGCGACGGCGGTGCCGTGTGCACGAACGACGGCGTCCTGGCCGCTCGCCTTCGGCGCCTGCGCAACCTCGGCCAGCGCGCCAAGGGCGAGCACGTCGAGCTTGGCTACAACGAGCGCCTCGACGGCCTCCAGGCGGCGCTCCTGCGCGTGAAGCTGCCCTACCTGGACGCCTGGAACGCGGCCCGGCGCGCTCGGGCGGGGCGCTACCGCGAGCTGCTGGGCTCGCATGTGAGCCTGCTGGAGGAGCGACCGGAGAGTCCCTGCATCTATCACCTGTTCCCGGCGCGGTCCGGGATGCGCGACCGTCTCGCGGCGGCTCTGAGGGCACAAGAGATCGAGACCGCCATCCACTACACGCCGGCCCTCCACGGGCACCCGGCGCTCAGCGGCGCTCGAGCGCCCACGGGCACGTTCCCGGCCGCCGAGGCGTGGGCGGGCGAAGAGCTCTCGCTGCCCATGCACCCGGACCTTGCGGCCGGGGAGATCGAGCGCGTCGCAGGCGTGATCCGGGCGGTGCTGGCGGCGCCGGGGGACCGCCGGCGCCGGCGGGCCTGAGCGGCCCTCGGGCCCGGCTCGCCCCCTCCCCCGATCGCGGGCCTGGCCCCCCCGAGGCGGACATGTGCTGTACTCGCTAGACCGGGCTCAAGGCGCAAGGCCACGCTGTCGAGATAGACCCGTGAGGCAGCGCACATCGTCTTGCGTGCCGAACCCGGATCATGACCACGCTACTTGGCATTCTCCTTGCGGTCGGCTGCGCCCTGTCGACCAACGTCGGCTTTCTCTATAAGCACCGCGGCGCTTGCTCGGTGCCGCCCGTGGACATGCGCCGCCCGATGCGCTCGGCCAAGCTGCTCTTCAGCTCGAGGCTGTTCGCGCTCGGAATGCTGATCGCCTCCGGGGCCTGGATCTTCCACGTGGCCGCGATGTCGGTCGCGCCGCTGTCGCTGGTCCAGTCGGTGCTGGCCGGCGGGATGGTGCTGCTCGCGGTCATGGCCGAGCGGATGCTCGGAGCGCAGCTTGGTCGTCGCCAGTGGATCGGCCTCACGGCCACGGCGGTCGGCCTGGTGGCGCTCGGCATGACCCTGCCGGCGGTGCACGGCGCCCACTCGCACTTCGCCACGCCTCCCGCGGTCGCGTTCGAAACGGTGCTGATCGCCGCCAGCGCGGCGCTGATGTCCGGCGCACGCCTCGGCGCACCGGAGGAGCATCACCGCTTCATGCTGGGCGCCGCGGCCGGCATCCTGTTCGGCGCCTCCGACGTGGCGATCAAGGCGCTCTCGGGGCTGATCGCGGCGCACGGGATGCTGGCGCTTCTCTCGCCCTGGTCGCTGATCTGCCTCGGCGCATCGGTCGCTGCCTTCCTGGCCTCTGCGAAGGCCCTCCAGGGCCGCGACGCGGTCCCGGTGATCGCAGTCACGGGCACGGCCGCCAACGTCCTCGGCATCGTCGGTGGGATCGTGGTGTTCGGCGATCCCCTGCCCGCTGATCCTTCCTCGCTGGTCGTGCAATGCCTGGCCTTCGCGCTGGTGCTGGTCGCCGCGTGGATGATGCCCGGGCCAGTTCGCACCGGCACCGCGCCGGCGCCCATGGCAGCTGCGGCGGTGGCGTAGTCACGCTGGCAGGTGTGGGGCGATGATGTATTCGCATGAGCCCGGTTCCGTGCCCAGCGTCTGGCTGATCCTCCCGACCTACAACGAGGCCGAGAACATCGAGGCGATCGTCCGTACGGCCGGAGCGCAGCTGGCGCGCGCGTCGAGCGACTGGCACATCCTGGTCGTCGACGACGGCTCCCCCGACGGCACCGGGGCGATCGCCGAGCGCCTGGCCGGCGAGCTCGAGTCGGTTGAGGTGCTGCACCGCACGGCCAAGGAGGGGCTTGGGCGGGCGTACCTGGCGGGGTTCGAGTACGCGCTCGGCCGGGGTGCAAGCCTGCTGATCGAGATGGACTCCGACTTCTCTCACGATCCGCGCGATCTGCCCCGCCTGATCGCCGCCGCGGAGTCGGCCGACCTCGTCCTCGGCTCGCGCTACACGAGCGGCGGCGGCGTGGCCGACTGGCCGTTTGCGCGGCGGTGGCTCAGCCGGGGTGGATCCTGGTATGCCCGGCGGGTGCTCGGCGTCGAGGTGCGCGACTTGACCGGTGGCTTCAAGTGCTTCCGGCGGGAGGCCCTGATGGGCATCCGCTATCTGGACACCCACGCCGACGGCTACGGCTTCCAGATCGAGCTGACCTACCGGGCGATCCAGGCCGGCCTGCGGGTGGCCGAGGTCCCGATCCTGTTCCGGGACCGCCAGCTCGGAAAGTCAAAGATGAGGGCCGCGATCGCGCTCGAGGCGATGTGGAAGGTCCCGGCCCTGCGCTGGCGGGCCCGGCGCCCGGCGGCGGCGCTCCCGGCGCTCGCGGGCGTCTCCCCCGACGCCCTGTAGCCTCCCGGCGCTGTGCCACCCGCGAGCGGCGAGTTGCCGCGCCTGCGGTCCGCACTCGGGCAGAGCGCGGCGCTGTGGGCGCATCACGTCGAAGTCGAGCCCGGGCGCTGGAAGGCGCTGAGCGGGGCGTTCTCGCCCCGCTACAACGTCGTCCTCTGCCATGGCCGTGGCGTGCTGGCGGCGAGCCTCGAGGAGGTGGCCACGGGCAGAGTGCCGGCGATCGTGATGGTCGCGGGGGAGGCGCTCGAGGAGGCCGAGGTGCTCCGCGAGCGCGACTGGGTGTGCGCCGGGGAGATGCCCTTCATGATGCTCGCGGGGGGAGCGTTTGAGGCCGATCCGGGCGTCCGCCGGCTGGCGGGCGGGGAGATCGCGCAGGCTCGGACGCTGATCGCGGAGGTCTTCGGCCTCCACGACCGCCTCGCGCAGGTGGCGCTGCCGGGCGATGTCGCGCGCAAGCGCGGCCAGGCCGTATGGGGAGCGTTCGACCGGCTCGGCGCGGTCGCCTCGTGCGTGGTCTCGGTCGAGGTGGGTGAGCTCGCGGCGATCTGGTCGCTCGCCACGGCGCGCCACCGCCGGCGCCAGGGCCACGCCACCCGGGTCATGCGCACCGTGCTCGCCGAGACGGCCCGCCCTTCGCTGCTCTACGCCCCGCTCGAGGCCGAGCCGTTCTACCGCTCGCTCGGCTATGAGGTGCTCGAGCGCTGGCAGGCGTGGTCGCGCCGGCAGTGGATCGGGCGCCCGGGCTGAAGAGTCATCACCCTAAGCCTGCGGGACCGCCACCTGCGTGGGGCGTGAGCGGCCGCGCAGCGTCAGCTCGTCGCACACCCGCCAGCGCGCCGCCTCCTCGGAGCCGGCCTCGGTCAGCGCCTCGGCCGAGGCGAGCGCGCGCTCCGGCCGCTCCTTGGCCAGCTCGGTGAGCCGCGCGGCCTGGTTGACCGGGTCGCCGATCACCGTGTACTCGAAGCGCTTGGCCGCCCCCACGTTTCCCGCCACGACCCGGCCCGCCGAGACCCCGATCCCGGCCCGGACCGCGGGCAGCTCGTCGCGCAACCGGGAGCACAGCTCGCGCGCCGCGGCGAGCGCCTGGGCTGCGGCGTGCTCGTCGGGCAGCGGCGCCCCGAACACGCACAGCGCCGCATCGCCCTCGAACTTGTTGACCCACCCCTCGTGCGCCCCCACCACCTCGACCACGATCGCGAAGAACCGGTTGAGCAGCGCCACCACCTCGGCCGGGTCGCGCCGCTCGGCCAGCGACGTCGAGCCCTGCAGGTCGACAAACAGCACCGCGGCCCGGCGCGCCTCGCCCCCCAACTCGACGCCGCGCTCCAGGGCCAGGCGGGCCACGTCCTCGCCGACCTGACGGCCGAACAACTCTCGCAACCGCTCGCGCTCCTGAAGCCCGGCGAGCATCCGGTTGAAGCCGGCCTGGAGCAGGCCGAGCTCACTGCCGTCATCCACCTCGACCGCGCTGTCGAGCTGTCCCTCCCCGACCTTTCCCACGGCTTCGCGCAACGCCTCGATCCGGTCCGCGATCGACCGCGACAGCACGTCGATCGCGGCTAGCCCAACCACCATCCCGATCCCGCTCAGCACGACCACGGCCACCGCCAGTCGCTCGCGCGTGAACCCCTCTCCGTCGATCGCGGCGATCGCGGTCAGCACCAGCCCGAGGAGCACCACCCCAGTCCCCAGCGTCCAGGACAGCAGCGCCCGCGTCCGCACGCCGGGAAGCTCGGGCCGTGTGGGCACCCCTTCGGCCAGCACACGCGCCGTGACCGGGCGCAGCAGGCGCTCGGCGAGCAGGTATCCGAGCGAGATGGTGAGCAGACCGCCGAGCACGATGGCGATCGCGATGTCGGCAGCGAGGGTCCCCGAGTAGGGGGCGTTGAGCGCGCCGAAGATGATCGCGGCGGCGACCCACAGCGGGGCGACGCTGGCCTGCTGGGTGAGCGGCCAGCGCAGCGTCATGCGGCGCTCGCGCTCGGACGGGCTCCGCCCCGCGATCGTCCAGCCGAGCATCGAGCGCCAGCGCCGCGAGTTCCAGATCCATACGGCCGGAAAGGTGACCAGCCCCAGCCCGACGAACACGGCGGCGTTGATGATTTGAACCCGGGTCAGGTGGCGGACCCCGGGGTTCGGCAGCACCCAGTTGAGGAACACGAACACCACGACCGCGCCGGCGAAGTTGGCCGCAGCCATCGCCGCTCCGAAGCGCAGGTTCAGGGGGACGCGGTCTCGGCCGGTCAAGGGACGGCGCTGCCCTCGATCAGCACCTGCGCCACCAGCTCTGGATCGTCATAGGTGCACAGGTGGCCGCAGCCGGGGAGCGTCAGCACCCGGGCGCCGGGCAGGCGGCGTGCCGCCCGGCGCGCCTGCCAGGGCGGGAGCAGCCTGTCCTTGGCACCCCACGCGACCGTGACCGGCACCGGAATCGGCCTATCGGCCGGCTCGAACTGCTGCGGGGTGACCGCGGCCAGGGTCGCGGCGAACCAGGGGGAGGCGGCGAGCGCCCGGGTCGCGGCGGCAGCGTCCTCGGCGGGCACGCGCAGCGGATGGACCACCAACTGGCCCATGGCGAGCCGGCGCAGCAGCGAGTAGCGCATCATCCCGCGGGCGCGAGTCGCCACCCGCCGCGCGATGCGAAAGCTCGAGCCGAGCGTGAGCTGCACGTAGCGAGCCTCGAGCGCGTTCGAGAACCCGGCCGGCGAGAGCGCCGTGGCCGAGCTGACCCGGCCCCGCTTGGCCAGCTCGAGCGCGATCCACCCGCCGAGCGAGTTGCCCGCCACGTGCGGGCGCTCGAGCCCCAGCTCGCCCAGGAACTCGCCGAGGAGCCCGACCAGCGACTCGATCCCCGGTCGCGTCTCGGGCGGCGGTGGCGAGCTGACGCCGAACCCCGGAAGGTCGAGCGCGATCACGTCGCGCTGCCGGGTCAGGAGCTCGAGCACCGGATCCCACACGTGCCAATGGCTTCCGACCCCGTGGATCAGGACGAGCACGGGCCCGCTCCCGGCGCGGTGGTAGCTCACGCCGGCGCGGGTGGTCGAGCCGCGGCCCAGGTCCGTAGTCGAGCGGCGGCCCGGATCAGACACGGTGAGCCTCACTGAGAAACTGGACAACCGGGTTAGACTGCTCCAGCCAGTTTGGACAACCTCCGCGCGACGTTGCTTCGATACGGTTGTACAAAACGGCACACAGGATCCGAGGAGACCCATGGCGAGCACCGAAACCGCAAGCCAAACCCGCAGCAGCACCCTTCAGGAGCTGGCGAAGCGCCACCTGTGGATGCACTTCACGCGGATGTCGGCCTACGAGGATCATGAGGTCCCGATCATCGTGCGCGGGGAAGGATGCTACGTCTACGACGAGCACGGCAAGCGCTATCTGGACGCGCTGTCCGCGCTGTTCTGCGTGAACATCGGCCACGGGCGCGCGGACATCGCGCAGGCCGGGGCCGACCAGGCCAAGGAGCTCGGGTTCTTCACGAACTGGTCCTACGCCCACCCGCCGGCGATCGAGCTGGCCGCGCGGATCGCCGCGCTCGCCCCCGGCGACCTGAACCGGGTGTTCTTCACGAGCGGCGGCTCCGAGGCCGTGGAGTCCGCCCTGAAGCTGGTCCGCCAGTACCACAAGCTCACCGGCAACCCCAACAAGACCAAGGTGATCGCGCGCGAGATCGCCTACCACGGCACCAGCCTGGGGGCCCTGTCGGCCACCGGGATCACCGGGCTGCGCCAGCCGTTCGAGCCGCTCGTTCCCGGCGGCTGCCACGTCCCCAACACCAACACGTACCGCCTGCCGCCCGGCCTCAGCGAGGCTGACCTGGCCGAGACGATAAAGCACCGGATCGAGTTCGAGGGGCCGGACACCGTCGCCGCGGTCATCCTCGAGCCGGTGCAGAACGCCGGCGGTTGCTTCACCCCGCCCGAGGGCTACTTCCAGCGCGTGCGCGAGATCTGCGACGAGTACGACGTGCTGATGATCTCCGACGAGGTGATCTGCGCCTGGGGACGGCTGGGCGAGTGGTTCGGGGCCGAGCGCTACGGATACGAGCCCGACATCATCACCACGGCCAAGGGGCTGACGAGCGCGTACGCCCCGCTCGGCGCCGTGATCTTCTCCGACGGGATCGCGGAGCCGTTCCTGGCGGGCGCCAACAGCTTCACGCATGGGTTCACGTTCGGTGGCCATCCGATCTGCACCGCGGTCGCGCACGCCAACCTCGACGCGTTCGAGCGGGAGGGCCTGCTCGAGAACGTTCGCTCCAACGAGGCCGCATTGCGCGGCATGCTCGAGTCCCTGCGCGACCTGCCGATCGTGGGCGACGTGCGCGGCGCCGGCTACTTCCAGGCGATCGAGCTGGTCAAGGACCGCCAAACCAAGGAGCACTTCAGCCACGAGGAGTCAGAGACGCTGTTGCGCGGGTTCCTGTCGGGCGAGCTCTTCCGGCGCGGGCTGATCTGCCGGGCGGACGATCGCGGCGACCCGGTGATCCAGCTCTCGCCGCCGCTGATCGCCGGTCCCGAGCAGTTCGAGGAGATCGAGTCGATCCTGCGCGCGGTCCTCACCGACGCGGGAGACCGGATGCATGTGCACACGGAGTAGCCGATGCTGAGCGTCCGCGAGCTGCTTCGCGACCTCGATGTCCGGCTGCTCGCCGGCGACCGCGGCGTCGATCTGCCCGTCCGCTGGGTCCACATCTCCGAGCTGCTCGACCCGACGCCGTGGCTGTCCGGCGGCGAGCTGCTGCTGACCACCGGGATGCAGCTCGAGGGCGACGATGAGGCGCGCGAGTTCGTCAACCGGCTGGCCGACCATCAGCTTGCCGGGCTCGGGTTCGGGACGGGCTTCCGGCACGAGGCCGTCCCGGCGCCGCTGCTCGAGGCGGCCGCCGAGCGGGACTTCCCGGTGTTCGAGGTTCCCTACGAGGTTCCGTTCATCGCGATCACCGAGGCCGCGTTCACGCGGCTGGTCAACGAGCAGTACGCCGTGCTGCGCCGCGCGCTGGCCGCGCTCGAGCGGCTCGAGCGGATCGTCCTCTCCCAGCGCGGGCTGGACCCGCTCGTGGGCGCGCTGGCCACGCTGCTCGGCGCGGCGGTGATCGTGTTCGACTCCCGGGGCGAGCCGCTGATCGAGCACGCGTTCCGCCGCGAGCTCGACGCCGCGCTGGTCGACTCGCTCAGTGGCGAGGTGCGAGAGCGCGCCCGGCGGCGCGAGGCCCGCGCGTTCGTGCCCTCGCTTCAGGAGGGCGATCAGGGCCTGGCGCTGCCCGTGGCCGCCGACGGCGCTCCGGCCAGCGGGGCCCCGGCGGCGCGCCTGCCCGAAGCCTGGCTGGTGGCGATCAAGGACGCGGGGCCGCTGTCGGACTTCGACCGGCTGACCCTGCACCAGGCGGTGACGATCGTCGCGCTCGAGCTGCTGCGCGAGCGCGTGGCCGGCGACACCGAGCGCCGCCTGGCCGGGGACGTGCTGGCCGCGATGGTCCGGGGCGAGCTCGCCGGCGCGGATCTGGCGCGGCGGCTGTCTCCGTTCGGGCTCTCCGAGAGCGTGGCAGCGCTCGCGGTCCGGCGCGCCGGCGGGGGCCGTGGCTCGGCGGCGTCGCTCGAGGACGTGCTTTCCCGCGCCCTGCACGACGAGGCCGCGCCCGGCCTCGTGGCCTCCACGGGCGGGCTGGCCTGCGCGCTCGTACCGGGGATGGCCGATGACGAGCTGATCGCGCTGGGCGGTCGCGTGACCGAGCGGGTGGCCGCCGAGGTCGGGGCGTACCTGGAGGCGGGCGTGGGCCGCGCCGTGGCCGGCGGCGAGGCGCGCCGGAGCTTTCACGAGGCCCGGTGCGCGCTCGAGGCGCTGGCGCTGGGCTCACCGGCGTCGGCCCCGGCCGGGTCTGGGCGGGCCGCGGCCGGTTCCAACGGAGCCTCCGGCCCTGGGCCCGGCGAGTTTCGCGTCGGCTCCTATAAGGACCTGGGGTCGTTCCAGCTCCTGCTCTCGCTCCAGGACGACGAGGCCCTGCGGCTGTTCTGCGACTCCATTCTCGGCGCGATCGAGGCGAGCGAGGGCCACTACGGCGGGGAGCTGATGCGCTCGCTCGAGGCGTTCATCGAGGAGAACGGGCAGTGGGAGCGGGCGGCGCGGCGGCTCTACTGCCACCGCCACACGCTCCGCTACCGGATCCGCCGGGTCGAGGAGCTGACCGGGCGCGACCTGTCCTCCGCGCGCGACCGGATCGAGTTCTGGCTGGCTCTGCGCGGACGCGAGCTGGTCTCGTCATGAGAGGGAGGTGCTGAGGTGCGGGTCGGGGTTCCCACCGAGGTCAAGCCGGACGAGTACCGCGTCGCCCTGACGCCCGCCGGCGTGCGCGAGCTGGTCGACGCGGGCCACGAGGTGGTCGTGCAGAGCGGCGCCGGCCTGGGCTCGGCGATGGCCGACGACGCGTACGCGGCGCAGGGGGCGGCGATCGTGCCCGACGCCGACGCGCTGTTCGAGGAGGCCTCGCTGATCGTCAAGGTCAAGGAGCCCCAGCCCGAGGAGGTCTCGCGGCTCGAGCCCCGCCACGTCCTGTTCACCTACCTGCACCTGGCGGCCGACGCGTCGCTGACCCGGGGGTTGATGGACTCGGGGGCGACGTGCATCGCCTATGAGACTGTGGAGGACGGGCGAGGTCGCCTGCCGCTGCTGGCGCCGATGTCCGAGGTGGCGGGCAAGATCGCCACCCAGGCCGGCGCGTTCATCCTCGAGAAGCCACTGGGTGGCCGCGGGATCCTCCTCGGCGGCGTGCCGGGGGTGGCGGCGGCCAACGTGATGATCGTCGGCGGCGGCGTGGTGGGCATGAACGCGGCCTTCATCGCGCTCGGCATGGAGGCCACCGTGTACGTGTACGACCGCAACATCGACCGGTTGCGCGAGCTCGACGTGGCGCTGGGCGGCCGGGCAGACACGGTGTTCGCCTCGACGCTGTCGATCGAGGAGCGGCTGCCCGACGTGGATTTGGTGATCGGGGCGGTGCTGGTGCACGGGGCGCGCGCGCCGCGCGTGGTCACCCGCGCCCAGCTCGGGCTGATGAAGCGCCACGCGGTGCTCGTGGACGTCTCGATCGACCAGGGCGGCTGCTTTGAGACCTCGCGCCCCACCACCCACTCCGATCCGACCTACGAGGTCGACGGGATCACCCACTACTGCGTGACCAACATGCCGGGCGCGGTCCCGATCACCTCGACCTACGCCCTGACCAACGCGACGATCCCCTATGTCCTGGAGCTGGCGGCACAGGGCGTGCACGGCGCCGTGTCGGCCAACCCGGGACTGAAGCTGGGCGTCAACGTGGCCGGCGGCCAGGTGAGCTATGCGCCCGTGGCCGAGGCGGTCGGGGTGCCGCACGTCCCGGTCGACGAGGCGCTGGCGGGGGTGCCGGCGGGGGCGTAGCCGGCGCCCGCGGGCGCGTCCGCGGACGGCCCCGGTCGGGTGTCCCGGACGCCGAGCTAGCCCCGGCAGGTGCTGGCGGCATTCGCCAGCGCCGCCCGGGCCGGGTTCGGCGCGTTCGGGTCGCTCGACGACTCCGCCTGGGTCAAGAGGTCGGCCAGCGCCTGGGGCGTGGTGTAGCCCGCCGCCTCCAGGCGGTTCAGCACGCAGGTGCAGTCGATCGACTGCCCACCGGGGCTGTTCTGGCAGCCCGCGACGAATTCCGCCTGCTGAACGCTGTCGAGCGCGCGACTCCCCGCGGTGGCGTACCCGAGCACGAACATCAACGAGACGGCCGCGGCGACCACCGTGGCCGTGGGCAGGTACCAGCGAGGCGTGCCGCGCGCCGCGGCGCGACGCTCGGTCGCGACGACGATCGTGCCGGCGGCCACGTCGCCGATCCGCTGGCGCTTGGCCGGCCCGGTGCGGACCATGCTGATCAGCCCGGACAGGTAGGAGATCGGCAGCTGGTCGACGATCCGCAGCACGTTCCGGATCGCCACCGCGCGGGGGCTGGGCGTGCCGCCCTCGAGCGACACCACACGGATGCCGTAGCGGCGCTTGCCGATCGTCTGGCCGTCGCGCGACTCCAGCACGAAGTGATACGCGACCCCACCCACGATCAGGACCCACAGGTGCGAGAGACTGGCCAGCGGCCAGTGGAGCACGAGGCACAGCAGCAGGTAGCCGCCGTAGATGATCAGGTTGTCGATTCGGGCCGCGCGAAGGCGCCAGCGGACCGCCGCCTCGGCCGGCTCGACCGCCGAGAGCCCCGGCGTGGCGAGCGGGCCGAGCGGGCCGTGCGGGGTGACCGGGGCGAGGGGGGGCGCGACGGGCGGCGCGGTCTGGGTCCAGCCGGGTGGGGCGACCGACTGCGGCGCGAGATCGTTGCCAACCGACATTGGGGGACCGTTATCGGGACTGGGCGCAGCGGCCTTGAGGACCGCCGCCCAACCCCGGCCATCCGGCCATGCGAGAGTGCCTGCCCCTGCTACGCTGCCGAGCGCATGCCTACCACCAGTCAGCTGATCCGAAAGGGCCGCACGCCCCCGAAGAAGAAGCTCGCCACCCCGGGCCTGAAGTCGGGCAAGGGCCGCAAGAAGAAGGTCGCGGCGCCGCAGCGTCGCGGGGTGTGCACGCGCGTATATACGACCACCCCGAAGAAGCCGAACTCGGCCCTGCGCAAGGTCGCCCGCGTGCGGTTGACCAACGGCATGGAGGTCGGCGCCTACATCCCCGGCGAGGGCCACAACCTCCAGGAGCACTCCGTGGTGCTCGTGCGCGGGGGGCGGGTCAAGGACCTGCCGGGCTTCCGCTACAAGGTGATCCGGGGCACACTCGACGCCGCCGGCGTCGGCGATCGCAAGAAGGCCCGCTCGCAGTACGGGGTCAAGGCCAAGTAGTGCCGCGCCGCGCCGCCGCCCAGATCCGTCCGATCGACCCGGATCCGGTTCACCGAAACCGGCTCGTCCAGCAGGTCATCAACAAGGTGATGCTCGACGGCAAGAAGGCCGTCGCGGAGAAGATCGTCTACGACGCGCTGGCCATCCTGGCCGAGCGCACCGGCAAGAACCCGGTGGAGCAGCTCGAGGGAGGCGTCAAGGCCTTGACGCCGGTCCTGGAGGTCCGCTCGCGCCGGGTCGGCGGTGCCACCTATCAGGTGCCGGTCGAGGTGCCGGCCCGCCGCGCCCGCACCCTCGCCGTCCGTTGGCTCGTCCAGTACTCGCGCGCGCGCCGGGAGAAGACCATGGCTCAGCGCCTGGCCCACGAGCTGCTCGATGCCCAGCAGCAGCAGGGCGGGGCGTACAAGCGCAAGGACGACATCTACCGGATGGCACAGGCGAACAAGGCGTTCGCCCACTACCGCTGGTAGCCGGACGACCGGCCGAAGGCCGGGCCACCAAACCGAGAGAAAAGGCGAGGGCTGCCCACTACACGGGACCGGGGGCTGCAGCGGCACAGCCCTCGCGCTTCAGAAGCGTAGCTTCAGATTCGGGTGATCCGTGATAGGAGTTTTCCGAAATGTCAGGATGCGGACCAAGGGCGCCTTCGCCACCGGAGCTCGCCGGCGCCCGCCAGCATCCCCATCCCGGCCGTGATCAGCAGCATCATGGCCCCGAGCGTCTCCAGGTAGAAGCCGGTTGACGGGCTGGCGTGGCCGAGCTGGCGGCCGGCGGGGGCGAGCAGCGATGAGCGGTGCGCGTCGGGGAGGTCGCGCAGGAGCGCGATCACCAGCACGATCACCGCAAGCGCGCCGAGGGCGACGAGCGCCGGACGCCCCGCCCCCCGCCTGAACGCCACGCCCAGGGCCGCCACGAGCAGCCCAATCGGGATCAGCGCGTAGCCGTGGTGGGAGCCGGTGAGGACGGACTTCGCGGGCGCCGCCTGACCGACCACGCTGACCGTGAGCAGGGTGGTGAACTCGGCGGCGATCAGGACGGCCGCGGCGAGCAGAGCGCCAACTGCGATGACGCTGGCGAGCCGGTCTCCGTGCACTTCCTGTGCGCGCGGATCGCGTGCGCGAGCCCTGGGTAGATCCGCCCGGGAGGCCCGAGGTGCTCTGCTATATTCGTTATTCGCCTCGGGTGGCGTGCTGTTCATCTGTGCGCGCTCCCGTGCGCGGTACATCCAAGCGATGGAGACGCCCCCCCAATAGAACAACGTCCGGTCCCGACACCTGCGTCGTGAACGGGCCCACTGGGCCCTTTTTCATGTCCGCGGCCGAGGACGGCGGACCGCCCCCCTGAACTTCTCACACTCATGCCTCGTACGTTCACCCTAGAGAAAACTCGCAACATCGGGATCATGGCTCACATCGACGCCGGTAAGACGACGACGACCGAGCGCATCCTTTATTACACCGGGCGGACCTACAAGATGGGGGAGGTTCACGAGGGCGCCGCGGTGATGGACTGGATGGCCCAGGAGCAGGAGCGTGGCATCACGATCACCTCGGCGGCCACCACGGCCGAGTGGGAGGGCCACCGGATCAACATCATCGACACGCCCGGGCACGTCGACTTCACCGTCGAGGTGGAGCGCTCGCTGCGCGTGCTCGACGGCGCGATCGCCCTGTTCGACTCGGTCGCCGGCGTGGAGCCCCAGTCCGAGACCGTCTGGCGCCAGGCCGACAAGTACCACGTCCCTCGCATCGCCTACATCAACAAGATGGACCGGATCGGCGCCGACTTCGACCGCGGCGTGCAAACCATGGTCGACCGCCTCGGCGCGCATCCGGTGCCGATCCAGCTGCCGATCGGCGCCGAGGCCGACTTCCGGGGCATCATCGACCTGGTCGAGAACAAGGCCCATATCTACAAGGACGAGCTCGGCAAGGAGAAGGACGTCGTCGAGGTGCCGGCCGAGCTGGCCGAGGCCGCCGGCGCGGCGCGCGAGCACCTGCTCGAGGAGGTCTCCCACTACGACGACGAGCTGCTCGAGATGATCCTCGAGGAGCGGGAGATCCCGGTGGATCGCCTCAAGCAGGCGATTCGCAAGGCCACGCTGGAGATCCGGATGACGCCGGTGCTTTGCGGCTCGAGCTTCAAGAACAAGGGCGTGCAGCCGCTGCTCGACGCGGTCATCGACTACCTCCCGAGCCCGCTCGACGTGCCCCCGGTGGAGGGACTCGAGCCGGATAAGGGCTCCGAGAACGGCGGCGTGCCGGCGCAGCGCCACGCCTCCGACGAGGAGCCGTTCGCGGCGCTGGCGTTCAAGATCATGGCCGACCCCTACGTGGGCAAGCTGACCTACTTCCGCGTGTACTCAGGCAAGCTCGAGGCGGGCTCGCGCGTTCTGAACGTGAACACCGGGCGCACCGAGCGCGTCGGGCGCATCCTGATGATGCACGCCAACGAGCGCGAGGAGCTCAAGGACGTCTATGCCGGCGACATCGCCGCCGCGGTGGGGATCAAGCAGGTCGTGACCGGCGACACGCTCGCCGCGCCCGACCGCCCGATTCGCCTCGAGACGATCGTGTTCCCCGAGCCGGTGATCAAGGTGGCGATCGAGCCCAGGACCAAGGCCGACCAGGAGAAGATGGCCACCGCGCTCGGCCGCCTGGCCGAGGAGGACCCGACCTTCCAGGTGCGCACCAACGAGGAGACCGGCCAGACCGAGATCTCCGGGATGGGCGAGCTCCACCTCGAGGTGCTGGTCGACCGGATGCTGCGCGAGTTCAAGGTCGAGGCCAACGTCGGCCGGCCCCAGGTCTCCTACCGGGAGACGATCAAGGGCGCGGCGGACAAGGTCGAGGGCCGGTTCGTGCGCCAGACCGGTGGCGCCGGCCAGTACGGCATCGTCTACATCAACATCGAACCCGCGCCCGGCGAGGGATTCGACTTCGTCAACAAGATCAAGGGCGGAACGATCCCCACCGAGTTCATCCCGGCGGTGGAGAAGGGCGTCGAGGAGGCGATGGAGAACGGCCCGCGCGCGGGCTACCCGATGGTCGACGTGCGCGTCACCCTGGTGGACGGCAAGTACCACGACACGGACTCTTCGGAGATCGCGTTCAAGGTGGCCGGCTCGCTGGCGTTGAAGGCGGCGGCGGCGCGGGCCAAGCCGATCCTGCTCGAGCCGGTGTTCCGGGTCGAGGTGGTGACGCCCGAGGAGTTCATGGGCGATGTGATCGGCGACCTGAACCGCCGGCGCGGACACGTGGCCGGGATGGAGCAGCGCGGCAACGCACAGGTCATCACCGCCTACGTGCCGCTGGCTCAGATGTTCGGCTACGCGACCGACGTGCGGTCGAACACGCAGGGCCGGGCGACCTACACCATGCAATTCGAACGCTACGAGGAGGTCCCGCCGAACATCGCCGAGTCGATCGTCGGCGACAAGGCGGCCGCGTAGCAAGATCTGCCCGAGATTTCCGGGGAAAATCCAGCGCGATCTCCCACTGAAAGCAACGGCAGACGGAAGTTTATATCCTGATTTGGTTCGCCATCCATGGGCTTCGCCCGCGGAGCCCGGCGAGCGACACCCACTGATTTAGAAGGAGCGAGAGCAAAGTGGCGAAAGCCAAGTTCGAGCGCGATAAGCCCCACGTCAACGTCGGCACGATCGGTCACATCGACCACGGCAAGACGACGCTGACGGCCGCCATCACGAAGGTGCTGAACGAGAGGTTCGGCGGCACCGAGGTGCGGTCGTTCGAATCGATCGACAACGCTCCTGAAGAGAAGGCGCGCGGGATCACGATCGCGACCTCACACGTCGAGTACCAGACCCCCAACCGTCACTACGCGCATGTCGACTGCCCCGGGCACGCCGACTACGTGAAGAACATGATCACCGGCGCCGCCCAGATGGACGGCGCGATCCTGGTCGTCTCGGCGGCCGACGGCGCGATGCCCCAGACGCGCGAGCACATCCTGCTCGCCCGCCAGGTCGGCGTGCCGTACATCGTGGTGTTCCTGAACAAGGTCGACATGGTCGACGACCCTGAGCTGCTCGAGCTCGTCGAGGTCGAGATCCGCGACCTGCTCACCGAGTACGACTTCCCCGGCGACGACATCCCGTTCGTGGCGGGCTCTGCGCTCAAGGCGCTGGAGGGCGACCAGGAGTACGAGGCCAAGATCCTCGAGCTTGCTGACGCCCTCGACACCTACATCCCCGAGCCGGTCCGCGATCTGGACAAGCCATTCCTGATGCCGGTCGAGGACGTGTTCTCGATCACCGGCCGCGGCACCGTCGCGACCGGCCGTGTCGAGCAGGGGATCATCAGGACCGGCGAGACCGTGGAGATCGTGGGCATCAAGGCGACGACGTCGACGGTTGTGACCGGCGTCGAGATGTTCAAGAAGATCCTCGACGAGGGGCGCGCCGGCGACAACGTCGGGTGCCTGCTGCGCGGGACCAAGCGCGACGACATCGAGCGCGGCCAGGTGCTGTGCAAGCCCGGGTCGATCACCCCTCACACCAAGTTCAAGGCCGAGGTCTACGTCCTGAAGAAGGAGGAGGGCGGCCGTCACACGCCGTTCTTCACGGGCTACCGGCCGCAGTTCTACTTCCGCACGACCGACGTCACCGGCGTGGCCAGGCTGCCCGAGGGCACCGAGATGGTCATGCCCGGCGACAACGTCCAGATGGAGATCGAGCTGATCCAGCCGATCGCCATGGACCAGGGTCTGCGGTTCGCGATCCGCGAAGGCGGCCGGACGGTCGGCTCCGGGGTCGTAAGCGAAGTCATTCAGTAGTTGTTCAGGGGCGGCTGGGCCTTCGGCCCGCCGCCCTTTTTACTAATAGATACGACCTTTATGGGCGGGCCCCGAAGCCCGGGGCCCGCCCCTTTGACTGAGAAAACCCTCGCGTGGCAACAATCGCCCAGAACAAGATCCGGATTCGCCTGAAGTCATACGACCACACGGCGATCGAGACGGCGGCCAAGGAGATCGTCGAGACGGCCACGCGCACCGGCGCGACCGTCTCCGGCCCCGTGCCGCTGCCCACGGAGAAGAACGTGTACTGCGTGATCCGCTCGCCGTTCAAGGACAAGGACTCGCGCGAGCACTTCGAGATCCGCACCCACAAGCGACTGATCGACATCCACCAGCCGACCCCGAAGACGGTCGACTCGCTCCAGCGGCTCGACCACCTGCCGGCGGGCGTGGATATCGAGATCCGACTCGCCTCGTAATGGCTGCCATCCTCGCTCGCAAGCTTGGAATGACCCAGCGCTTCCTGGACGATGGCCGGGTGGAGCGGGTGACCGTGCTGGAGGCCGGCCCGTGTCCCGTGACGGCCGTGCGCACGGCCGAGCGGGATGGCTACGAGGCCGTGCAGCTCGCGTTCGGGCGCTGCAAGGAGAAGTCCTTGACCCGGGGCGAGCTGGGTCATCTGAAGAAGGCGAGCACCTCCGCGCACCGTGTGCTGTGCGAGTTTCGGGGGGAGGCCGGAGAGCTGCTGGTGGGCGACACCGTGACGGCGGATGCATTTGCGGCCGGGGACCGGGTGAAAGTGTCCGGGCGCTCCAAGGGCAAGGGCTTTCAGGGCACGATCAAGCGCCACAACTTCAAGCGCGGCCCCGCGTCGCACGGCTCGCACAACGTCCGCGCCCCGGGCTCGATCGGAGCGTCGGCCACGCCGTCGCGGGTGTTTCGCGGGTTGCGGGGCCCCGGGCGGATGGGCGGCGGACGCGTGACCCAGCGCGGACTGACCGTGGTCGAGGTGATCCCGCGCCGCAACCTGATCCTGCTTCGGGGCGCCGTACCCGGCCCGCGGGGCGGTTTTGTGGAGGTGCGCACCGATGGCTGATCTGTCGGCGCCCGTGCTCGGCGGCTCCGGGAAGGTGGCGCTCGACTCGGGCGCGTTCGAGGCCCGGTTCAACATGCCAGTGGTTCACGAGGCGGTGCGCGCGGAGCTGAACGCGCGCCGGCGCGGCACGGCGTCGACCAAAACGCGCGGTGAAGTGTCGGGCGGCGGCGCGAAGCCGTGGCGCCAGAAAGGGACCGGCCGCGCGCGCGCCGGGTCCTCGCGCTCGCCGGTGTGGACGGGCGGCGGCACCGTGTTCGGGCCGACGCCGCGCGGCTACACGTTCAAGATCAACCGCAAGGCGCGGAGGGTGGCCCTGCGCAGCGCCCTGTCGCTCCATGCCGGACGCGAGTCCCTGGCCGTGTTCGACGCCACCGCGTTCAGTGAGCCTTCGACCAAGCAGGCCGCGGCGCTGCTCGCCGAGTGGGGCGCGGCGGCGCCCACGCTGATCGTGCTCCACGAGGTCGAGGCGGCGGCCGGGCTGTCCTTCCGGAACCTGGCCGGTGCTTCGGCGCTTGCCGTGGAGGACGCGGGGGTCGCCGACCTGGTGGGCGCGGCGTCACTGCTGATCTCCGAGGGCGCCCTCCCGGCGCTGGTGGCCCGGGCTACCGGGTCCTCGCCGGTGGAGGAGGAGGTCGCGAGCTGATGGAGCCGAGTCAGGTG
This sequence comes from uncultured Solirubrobacterales bacterium, assembly GCA_963818675.1. Lineage (GTDB taxonomy): Bacteria > Actinomycetota > Thermoleophilia > Solirubrobacterales > Solirubrobacteraceae > Palsa-465. The sequence continues at coordinate 461,675 of CAWFTE010000002.1, read as the reverse complement.
ATCATCCGTCCGATCGTCTCGGAGAAGAGCTACGCGCTGGCCGACGCGGGCAAGTACACCTTCCGCGTGCACGACCGGGCGCACAAGACCCAGATCCGCCAGGCAGTCGAGTCGCTGTTCGACGTACATGTCGTGGAAGTGCGGACGGCCTCGGTGAAGTCGAAGCCCAAGCGCCGCGGGCACACCTCGGGACGCACGCGCCACTGGAAGAAGGCGATCGTCCAGGTGCGCGAGGGGGAGACGATCCCGATCTTCGGCGGGTTCGAGACTGGGGGTGCGGAGTGATGGTCCTCGCGAGCGGCAGGGGGCTCGGAGTGATGGTCTTCGCGAGCATGCGTCTGGGGGGCAGGCGGCTGGGAGGCAGGCGGCTGGGATATTTCAGCCGGATACCGGCCATTTCTTCCCACGCGCTCCCGGCGGAGGACTGCTGATGCCGATTCGCAAGCCGAAGCCAACCTCGCCCGGGCGGCGGTTCGTCTCGTATCCGGACTTCTCCGAGGTCACGCGCTCCTCGCCGGAGAAGTCCCTGACCGAAGGGCTGAAGAAGTCCGGCGGGCGCAACTCGTACGGGCGCAAGACCGCGCGCCACCGGGGCGGCGGGGCCAAGCGCCTGTACCGCAAGATCGACTTCAAGCGCCGCAAGGACGGGGTGCCCGCGAAGGTGGCCGAGATCGAGTACGACCCCAACCGCTCCGCTTACATCGCGCTCCTGCACTATGCCGACGGCGAGAAGCGCTACATCCTGGCGCCCCAGCGGCTGCGGGTGGGCGCGGTGGTGCAGTCAGGGCCGGGCGCCGACATCCGCGTGGGTAACTCGTTGCCGCTGGCCAACATGCCCGCGGGCACGGTGGTGCACAACGTCGAGCTCGTGCCCGGGCGCGGCGGGCAGATGGCGCGGGCGGCCGGCGCCGGCGTGCAGCTCCTGGCCAAGGACGGCGACTATGTGACGCTGCGCCTGCCCTCGGGCGAGATGCGCCAGGTCCGGGCTGAGTGCCGTGCCACGGTGGGCTCGATCGGCAACACCGATCACCAGAACGTGTCGGTCGGCAAGGCCGGGCGCAAGCGCCACCTCGGAGTGCGCCCGCAGACCCGCGGAACCGCGATGAACCCGGTCGACCATCCGCACGGCGGCGGCGAGGGCTCGACCACGGCGGGGCGCCACCCGGTCACCCCGTGGGGCAAGCCGACGCTCGGCTACCGGACGCGCAAGAAGGGCAAGACATCGGATCGCTACATCGTCCGTGGACGCAGAAGAGGTAAGGGCAAGCGATGAGCCGCTCGAGCAAGAAGGGCCCGTTCGTCGAGGAGCGCCTGATGGCGCGCATCGAGGCGATGAACTCCAGTGGCGAGAAGCGCATGATCAGAACCTGGTCGCGCACCTCCACGATCTTCCCCGAGATGGTCGGCCATACGATCGCCGTGCACGACGGGCGCAAGCACGTCCCGGTGTTCGTCAGCGAGTCGATGGTCGGGCACAAGCTGGGTGAATTCGCGCCGACGCGGCTTTATCGCGGCCACGCGGCCAGCGGCAAGAGGCGATGAGCCCGAAGGCCCCGAAAGATCCCGAGCGCCAGGACGAGGTCGAGCCGACCGCGGCCGACGTCGAGGCCGAGGAGGCCACCGAGGTGGTGCTCGAGGCCGATGCCGAGGCAGAGGGCGAGCCGAGCGCGACCGACACGACGGCGGGGGAGGTCTCCGCAGCCGATGTGGTCTCCGATCCGCCGGTGGCGGCCGGCGAGCCCGAGGCTCCGGTGGGGCCGGGCCCGGAGTCGGGCTCCTCGGGCCCGGGCCCGGGCACGGGGCCGGATTCCGAGGCCGGGGAGGAGGCGCCGAAACCGCGCCGCCGCCGGCGCCGGCGTGGCGCCGATGCGGAGGTGGCGGCTGAGTCCGAGGCTCCGACGGCTGAGGCGGCCGGACCCGAGGCGCCCGCCGAGACTGCGGCTGAGGCACCGGCCGACGAGACTGCGGCTGAGGCACCGGCCGCCGCGGCTGAGGCCGAGGCACCGGCCGCCGCGGCTGAGGCCGAGGCACCGGCCGCCGAGCCCGAGGCGCCCGCCGCACCCTCCCGCCGCCGGCGCCGCCGAGGCGGTGCCGAGCCAGAGCCCGCGCCGGCTGCGCCCCCGTCCAAGCCCGCCCCCTCACGCCGGCGCGCGCGCCAGCAGCCCGCCGGGCCGCCACCGGTCGTCCGCGCCCAGGCCAAGTACGTCCGCTCGTCGGCCCGCAAGGCGCGGCTCGTGTGCGACCACATTCGCGGTAAGAGCGTCGAGGAGGCGCGAGCTATCCTCGCTCACACGCCGCGGGCTATCGCGCGCGACTGGAGCAAGCTGCTCGAGTCAGCCGTGGCCAACGCTGAGCACAACCACGAGCTCGTCGGCGAGGACCTCTACATCAAGGCGGTGCACGCCGACGAGGGTCCGACGATCCGCCGCTTCCGCCCCCGCGCGATGGGGCGCGCGACGCGAATCCGCAAGCGCACCAGCCACCTCACGATCTTGCTCACGCCAAAGGAATAGATAGATGGGACAGAAGGTTCATCCGGAATCGATGCGCGTGGGCTACATCCACGACTGGAAGTCCAACTGGTTCAACGAGCGCTCGTTCGCGCAGTTCCTGAACGAGGACACCCAGATCCGTGGACACATCATCCGCCGGCTCTCCCACGCCGGCCTGTCAGACATCACGATCCGCAAGAACGCCACCGAGGTGGAGGTCAACATCCACACGGCACGGCCGGGCATCGTGATCGGGAAGTCCGGCTCCGAGGTCGACCAGCTCCGGCGCGACCTGCACCGCATCACGGGCAAGCAGGTCAAGGTCAACATCCTCGAGATCAAGCGTCCCGAGCTCGACGCTCGACTCGTCGCCCAGTCGATCGCCGAGCAGCTCCAGAACCGCGTCGCCTTCCGCCGCGCGATGAAGCGCGCGCTGACCAGCGCGATGCGCTCGGGGGCCAAGGGCGTCAAGGTCCAGGTCTCGGGCCGCCTGGGCGGGGCCGAGATGGCGCGCACCGAGGGCTACTCGGATGGGCGCGTACCGCTGCACACGCTGCGCGCCGACATCGACTACGGCTTCCACGAGGCCCGCACGACGTTCGGGCGGATCGGCGTCAAGTGCTGGATCAACAAGGGCGAGATCATGCCCGAGGGCTACACCGGCGCCGACCTCACGATCATGGACGAGCCCGCTCCGCAGGCCCCTGAACGCGGCGGCCGTGACGGTCGCGGCGGGCGCGACGGGCGCGGGCGCGGCGGCGGCGGTGGCCGCGGGGGTGGCCCCGGCGGCCCCGGCGGACCCGGCGGGCGTGGCGGCGGCCCCGGAGGCCGTGGTGGCCCCGGCGGTCGCGGTGGGCCGGGCGGTCCCGGTGGTCGTGGCGGCCCCGGTGGCGGCGGAGGTCGCGGAGGCGGTCCTGGCGGCGGTGGCGGTCGTGGCGGCGGTCCCGGTGGCGGCGGAGGTCGCGGGGGCGGTCCGGGCGGCGGCGGTGGCCGCGGCGGCGGTCCGGTGGCGGCGGCGGCCGCGGTGGTGGCGGCGGCGGCGGCCGTGGCGGCGGTGGTGGCGGCGGCGGCCGTGGTCCGCGCGGCGGTGGCGGCGGCGGTGCCGGCGGCGACAGTGGCGGCGGAGCCGGTGGCGGTGGAGCCGGAGGCGGAGGCGGAGGGCGCACCTGATGCTCTCGCCCAAGCGTGTCAAGTTCAGAAAGCAGCACCGCGGACGGCGCGCCGGACTGTCGCGCGGCCAGGTCCGGGTGCAGTTCGGCGAGTACGGGCTCAAGTCGCTCGAGGCGGGCTGGCTGACCAACCGCCAGATCGAGGCGGCCCGGATCGCCATGACCCGCAAGATCCGCCGCGGCGGCAAGGTGTGGATCAACGTGTATCCCGACAAGCCCTTCACCAAGAAGCCGGCGGAGACCCGCATGGGCTCGGGCAAGGGCTCGCCCGAAGGCTGGGTGGCCGTGGTCAAGCCCGGGCGGGTCATGTTCGAGCTCGCCGGGGTGCCCGAGCCGCTGGCCCGCGAGGCCATGCGCCTGGCCGGCCACAAGCTGCCGGTCAAGACCAAGTTCGTGCTGCGCGAGGACGCCTGATGAAGCCGGTCGAGCTGCGAGACATGAGCGACAACGAGCTGGCCGAGCACGTCCGCACCGCCCGGCGCGAGCTGTTCGGGCTGCGCTTCCAGCACGCCACGGCCGAGCTCGACAACACCTCCCGACTGGGGCACGCCAAGCGCGAGCTGGCCCGCGCTCTGACCATCCAACGTGAACGTGAACTGAATGGCTGATACACCGAACAACGAGGCGACCGAGGAGTCCGAGGCCCCGGCGTCCGCGGGCGCCGAGTCCGCGGCCGAGGAATCCACGCCCGAGGCCGAGGGGTCTTCGCGCAAGGAGCAGCGAGCCCAGGCGCGCCAGGCCGAGGCGTCCAAGCGCCCCCAGCGCACCCCCGAGGAGCGCCAGGCCGCGCGCGAGGAGGAGCGCCGGCAGAAGGCGAGCGCCCGCCGGACCCAGCGCCAGCGCGAGCGCGAGAAGTACCGCGCGGAGAGCCACGACCGCCAGCCCACGCCGCCGCGCGAGCACGAGCCGGGCCGGCAGAAGACCCGCCAGGGCGTGGTCGTCTCCAACAAGGCCGACAAGACGATCACCGTCCGGATCGACGTGGCCCGGCGCCACCGCCGCTACGAGAAGATCGTCCGCACCTCGAGCACTCTGCACGCCCACGACGAGTCCAACGACGCCCACATCGGCGACACGGTGATCGTGCGCGAGTGCCGCCCGATGTCGCGGACCAAGCGCTGGCGCCTGATCCGCGTGGTGGAGCGCGCCCGATGATCCAGAACGAGACTCGCCTGCGGGTGGCCGACAACACCGGCGCGCGCGAGATCCTGGTCATCCGCGTGCGCGGCGGCCACCGCCGTCGCTACGCCGGCGTGGGGGACACGATCGTGGCGACGGTCAAGCAGGCCAGCCCCCAGGGCTCGGTCAAGAAGGGCGAGGTGGTGACCGCGGTGGTGGTGCGCACCAAGAAGTCCTACGGCCGCGAGGACGGGACCTACATCGGCTTCGACGAGAACGCGGCGGTGCTGATCGACGCCCAGAACAACCCGCGCGGGACGCGCATCTTCGGCCCCGTGGCGCGCGAGCTGCGCGAGCGGAACTTCATGAAGATCGTCTCGCTGGCCCCGGAGGTGCTCTAGCTCATGGCGGCGCGGATCAGGGCCGAGGACGAAGTGATCGTGATCGGCGGCAAGGATCGCGGCAAGCGCGGCAAGGTGCTGCGGGTCGAGCCCAAGAAGAACCGGGTCTACGTGGAGGGCCTGAACATGATCAAGCGCCACCAGCGCCCGCGCCAGGTGGCCGGCGCTCAGCGGGCCGAGGAGGTCGGTGGCGTGATCGAGAAGGAGGGCCCGATCCACATCTCCAACGTGATGCTCCTTGATCCCCGCGACGGTAAGCCGACGCGGATCGGGGTCGAGGCCTCCGAGGAGGGCAAGCGTCTCCGAGTGGCCCGCCGCAGCGGCCAGAGGCTCGACTGATGCCACAGGCCCGACTGAAGACCAAGTACCTGGACGAGATCCGGCCCGCGCTCGTGGAGCGTTTCGGGTACTCGACGCCGATGCAGGCGCCGAAGATCCTCAAGGTCACGGTGAACATGGGCGTCGGAGACGCCAAGCAGGACTCGAAGATGCTCGACGCCGCGAGCGAGCAGCTCGGCACGATCACCGGGCAGAAGCCCAACGTGCGCCGCGCGCGCAAGTCAATCGCGCAATTCAAGGTACGGGAGGGGATGCCCGTCGGCGTGGCGGTGACGCTGCGCGGCGAGCGCTCCTATGAGTTCCTGGACCGGCTGATGTCGGTGGCGATCCCGCGGATCCGCGACTTCCGCGGCCTCAACCCCCGCGCGTTCGACGGCCGCGGCAATTACTCGATGGGCGTGCGCGAGCAGATCATCTTTCCCGAGGTCGACTACGACGAGATCGACCAGGTCCGCGGCCTCGACATCACCATCACCACGACCGCCGCGAGCGACAACGAGGCCTTCGCCCTGCTCGAGGCGATCGGAATGCCGTTTGCGAAGGAGGGCCGGCCCGCCGGGGCGGCCGCCACGACGTAGAAAGAGCTATGGCCAAAGTCTCACAGCGAGTCCGCCAGCAGCGGACCCCCAAGTACAAGTCCCGGGGTTACACGCGGTGCCAGCGCTGCGGGCGCGCCCGCGCCGTCTACCGCAAGTTCGGTGTATGCCGTATCTGCCTGCGCGAGCTCGCGCACAACGGCTACATCCCGGGGATGACCAAGTCGAGTTGGTGACGCCATGTCGATGACCGATCCACTGGCCGATTTCCTGACCCGCCTGCGCAACGGCGCCAAGGCCCAGCACCACGACGTCACGCTGCCCTCCTCCAAGCTCAAGCGCGAGGTGGCGCGGATCCTCAAGGAGGAGGGGTACATCGAGGCCTACGACGTGCGCCCCGCGCAGGCCGGGCGCTCCGGCGAGGAGCTGACGGTCGTGCTCAAGTACACCCCCGAGCGCCGGCCGGTGATCACCGGCCTCGAGCGGGTCTCCCGTCCCGGCCAGCGCACCTACGTCGACCACTCGCACATTCCGCGCATCCAGGGCGGGATGGGCACCGCGATCATCTCGACCTCGCGAGGGGTGATGACCGGCCACGATGCGCGCCGCGAAGGGGTCGGCGGCGAGGTCGTCGCTAGGGTCTGGTAACCGCCATGTCGCGAATCGGAAAGCAACCCATCCCCGTGCCGGCCGGCGTGACCATCGCGATCGAGCCCGAGCGGGTCACGGTCAACGGGCCCAAGGGCGAGCTCTCGGAGAAGGTCCACCGCGACATCCTGGTCGAGCAGACCGACGATCAGATCCTGGTCAAGCGGCCAACCGATCGGGGTGAGCACCGCGCGCTGCACGGGCTGACGCGGACGCTCGTGGCCAACATGGTGCAGGGCGTGACCGCCGGGTTCGAGAAGCGCCTGGAGATCCAGGGCGTGGGCTACCGCGCGCAGCTGCGCGGGCGCGACCTCGAGCTGGCCCTCGGCTACTCCCATCCGGTGTCGATCAAGGCGCCCGAGGGGATCGAATTCGAGGTGCCGATGCCGACCCGGATCGCCGTCCGGGGGGCGTCCAAGCAGCAGGTGGGCGAGATCGCCGCGATGATCCGCAAGCAGCGCCCGCCGGAGCCCTACAAGGGCAAGGGGATCCGCTACGAGGGCGAGTACGTGGCCCGGAAGGTCGGCAAGCGGGCATGACCGTCCTCACGAAGCCGGTCAAGCGGCTCAAGCGCCGCCGCCGGGTGCGGGCCAAGGTCCACGGCTCCGCCGAGCGGCCCCGCATCAGCGTGTTCCGCTCCAACCGGGGGATCTTCGCCCAGCTCATCGACGACGACTCCGGCCGCACGCTGGCCGCGGTCCAATGGACCGAGTCCGAGCTGAAGTCCCTGAAGCCGATGGAGCAGGCCCGCCGTGCGGGCGCGCTGCTGGCCGAGCGCGCCTCGGCAGCGGGCGTTTCGGCCGCGGTGTTCGACCGGGGCGGCTACCAGTATCACGGGCGCGTGAAGGCGCTGGCCGAGGGAGCCCGCGAGGGCGGGCTCGAGTTCTAGCTACTCTGGGTTGACGCTGATGGCACGCGATCGCACAGTCTCCGCCGCCGGCCTCGACCTCCAGGAGCGCGTGGTCGAGATCAACCGCGTGGCCAAGGTGGTCAAGGGCGGGCGCCGGTTCTCGTTCACCGCGCTGGTCGTGGTGGGCGACGAGCGCGACGTGGTCGGGATCGGCTACGGCAAGGCCAACGAGGTCCCGGTGGCGATCCAGAAGGGCGTCGAGCGCGCCAAGAAGAACCTCTACCGCGTGCCCAAGCACGGCTCGACGATCACCCACCAGACCCTGGGCATCTTCGGGGCCGGTCGGGTGCTCTTGAAGCCCGCGTCCCCCGGCACGGGAGTGATCGCCGGCGGCGGCGTGCGCGCCGTGCTCGAGCTGGCCGGGATCCACGACATCCTTTCCAAGAGCCTCGGCTCCCAGAATCCCATCAACCTGGTCAAGGCCACGATGGCGGGGCTCGAGTCGCTGCGCACTCCGGACGAGGTGGCCGACCTGCGGGGCATCTCGATCAACCAGGTGCTCGGGCTGAGCGCAGAGGAGCGCGACGGCGCCGAGGGCACGGACGGCGCCAATGGCGCCGACGGCTCCGAGGCCGAGGCCGAGCCGGCTCAGAACGGAGCCGCGTCGTGAGCGGAACGCTGCGCGTCACCCAGCGGCGGTCGCGCAACGGCTCTGACAAGCGCCAGATCGACACGCTGCGCTCGCTGGGGCTGCGGCGGATCGGGCACTCGGTCGAGCACGCCGACACCCCGCAGATCCGCGGGATGATCCACAAGGTCCGCCACCTGGTCGAGGTCTCCTCGGAGAAGTCATGAGCGTCTCGGACGAGACCGAAGAGCGCGAAGAGCGGATCGGGCTGCACAACCTGAAGCCGGCGCCCGGGTCGCGCCGGCCGCGCAAGCGCGTGGGCCGGGGTGAGGGCTCGGGGACGGGCAAGACCTCGGGCCGCGGCCAGAAGGGCTGGGGCTCGCGCTCGGGGGCCAAGCGCCGGGTCCGGTTCGAGGGCGGCCAGAACCCGATCCACATGCGGATGCGCAAGCTGCGCGGTCCGCACATGAAGAAGTCGATGCCGTTCGAGCCGTTCCGCACCCACACCCAGGTGGTCAACCTGCTCGACCTGGAGGACCGGTTCGAGAGCGGGGCCGCTGTCACAATTGAGGCGATGCACGCGGTCGGTCTGGGAAAGCGCAAGGGCATCCCGATCAAGGTGCTGGCCAAGGGCGAGCTTTCCAAGCCGCTCACGGTGCACGCGCACGCCTTCTCCAAGGCGGCGCAAGCGGCGATCGAGTCCGCCGGCGGCACCTGTCAGGTAATCGTCGAGGCTGAGGGGCGGGATCTGCCCACATGATCGCGACGATCCTCGGCGCGTTCAGGGTCCCGGACATCCGCAAGAAGGTCCTGTTCACCGCGCTGCTGCTCGCGCTCTACCGGCTCGGCACCCAGATCCCCGCCCCGGGGATCAACACGCAGGCCGTGAACGCGATCCAGAAGAACTTCGGCGGCAACTCGATCCTCGGCCTCTTGAACCTGTTCTCGGGCGGGGGGCTGGGGCGGATTGCGATCTTCGCGCTCGGGATCATGCCCTACATCACGGCCTCGATCATCCTGCAGATCCTCCAGGTGGTCGTGCCCTCGCTGGAGAAGCTGTCCAAGGAGGGCGAGGTCGGACAGGCGCGGATCACCCAGTACACGCGATACCTGACCGTCGGTTTGGCGTTCGCGCAGTCGATCGGCTACGTGTTTCTGTTCCGAAGCTTCCAGACCCAGGCCGGTGTGCAGCTGATCTCGAACTTCACCCTGGCCAAGGTCTTTCTGATCGTGATCTCGCTCACCGCCGGGACGGTGCTGCTGATGTGGATGGGCGAGCTCATCACCCAGCGCGGGATCGGCAACGGGATCTCGCTGCTCATCTTCGCCAGCATCGTCGCCCGCATCCCCGGCGGCGTGCAGTCGTGGTGGAACAACCCCGACCAGGTGTTCAAGGTCACCATGCCGTTCATCGCCTTCGGCGTGGTGGCCGCGATCGTGTTCGTCCAGGAGGGCCAGCGCCGGATCCCGATCCAGTACGCCAAGCGCGTGATCGGCCGGCGAATGACCCAGGGCGGCCAGACCTACCTGCCGCTGCGGGTCAACATGGCCGGCGTGATCCCGGTGATCTTCGCCGCGAGCGTGATGGCGATCCCGCCCACGCTCGGCCAGCTGCTCGGGGGGACCAACACCCACACCTTCGCCTACAAGGTGTCCTCCTTCTTCAACCCCCAGGGCTGGCACTACGTGCTCGGGGAGAGCATCTTCATCATCCTGTTCACCTACTTCTACACCGCGGTCACGTTCAATCCCGTCGACCAGGCGGACAACCTGAGGAAGTTCGGGGGGTTCATCCCGGGGGTTCGTCCGGGGAGACCGACGGCGGAGTTCCTCGACCGGATCCTGGCCCGGCTGACCTTCCCCGGCGCCCTGTTCCTGGCCGCCATCGCCGCGCTGCCGACGATCCTCATCAACTCGACCAACGCCAACTTCTTCTTCGGCGGCACGTCGATCCTGATCGTGATCGGGGTGGCGCTCGACACCATGAAGCAGCTCGAGGCGCAGTTGATGATGCGCAACTACGAGGGCTTCTTGAAGTAGGTGCAGGGCCGCCGGCGCGGGAACGCCAGCCGATCCGACCCCCGGGGCGGGCAAAACTCCAGGGTGCCTCCCTGGTGCGAAGCACCGGAATCTGTAGTTATATGCTCGACACGAGCTGCGTGGGGGTGATCTGAGAGACAGGCACCCGGCTAATTGGGGGCAACGGTGTGGGGGCACCCGTTCCAATATCGGGCTGACGGGTCGGCAGGGATGCCGGCCTGCTGACCCGCTCGAACCGGCACCGGCGTCGGCGCCGGGGCACACCCGCCGACCCGCTCGCGCGCTGCGGCGCCGGTCGATACAGTCCCCTGACGTGTCCGAGATCAACCTGATCCTGATGGGTCCTCCGGGCGCCGGCAAGGGTACGCAGGCCGCCCGCCTGCAGGACGATTTCCAGCTCCCGTACATCGCCACCGGCGACATGCTGCGCGCCAACGTCAAGGACGGCACGGACCTCGGCCAGGAGGCCAAGAAGTTCATGGACGCGGGCGACCTGGTCCCGGACGAGTTGATCGTCAAGATGGCCGCCGAGCGCCTCCAGGAGGAAGACGCGCGCGACGGCTTCATCCTCGACGGCTTTCCCCGCACCGAGAACCAGGCCCAGGCGCTCGACAAGCAGCTCTCGGACCTGGGGCGGCGGGTCACCGCCGCGCTCCTGATCGAGGTGCCCGATGAGGAGGTCGTTCGGCGCCTCGCGGGCCGGCGCGTGTGCGTGAAGTCGGGGCACAACTACCACGTCGAGTTCGACCCGCCCAAGCACGAGGGCGTGTGCGACCAGGACGGCTCGCGCCTGGTCCGCCGCGACGACGACGACCCGGACGTGATCAAGCGGCGCCTGCACAACTACCACGAGCAGACCGAGCCGGTGGCTACCTACTACGACGACCAGGGCGTGCTGCGCCGGATCGACGGGACCAGGGACGCCGGCGACGTGCACGACCACATCCGCGCGGTGATCGCCACCCTGCGCCTCGAGGAAAACGTCTGAGTTGATCATCAAGAAGACCCCCGAGGAGATCGAGCGGATGGCCGCGGCCGGCGCCATCCTGGTCAGGACGATGAATCTGCTCGCGGGCAAGGTGCGGCCAGGTGTCACCACGCGCGAGCTCGACGAGGCGGCCGAGAAGTTCATCCGCTCTCAGGACGCGACCCCGGCCTTCAAGGGCTACCGCGGCTTCCCGGGCTCGATCTGCACCTCGCCTAACTCGATGGTCGTCCACGGCATCCCCGGCCCGTACAAGCTCGCCCGCGGCGACATCCTCTCGGTCGACATCGGCGTGGTCTACGACGGCTGGGTGGCCGATGCCGCGCGGACCTTCCCGGTGGGACCCGTCACCCCGATCGCCCAGAAGCTGCTCCGGATCACCGAGCAGTCGCTGCACCAGGGGGTGGCGCAGTGCCGTGACGGCAACCGACTGGGCGACGTCTCCCACGCCGTCCAGCAGCACGTCGAGGCCGCCGGCCTGTCGATCGTCCGCTCGCTGGTCGGCCACGGGATCGGCCGCAGCATGCACGAGGAGCCGCAGATCCCCAACTACGGCGAGGCCGGCACCGGCGTCCCCCTCGAGGAAGGGATGGTCCTGGCGATCGAGCCGATGGTCACCGCCGGCCGCCACGCCGTCCGGGTGGGGGAGGACCACTGGTCGATCTTCTCCCAGGACGGGTCCCTGGCGGCGCATTTCGAGTTCACGGTGGCGATCACGGCCGGCGGGCCGCGGATCCTGACTCCCTGGCACGAGGCCAAGGGCGGGCGCGCGGCGGCGTAGTCGGCGCCGGCGCGTCCGGACCGGTGGCGGTCAGCCCGAGGCGCCGCCGGACATGGATGTCCGGCGGAACCGGCCCCAGGGATGCCGGGTCGCGAGACCCGGCCCCAAAACCTCCCCCTTGCTAACATGGATCGGTGCGCCCGGAGCCCCGGGCTGCTCCTCAGCGCGGTAGCGGCGACCGTACCGGTCGCCAGAGCCGGGCTGTTGGCCACTGGAATCCCTCAACGAGAGCGAAGCGTTGAAAGTACGACCGTCGGTCAAGCCGATGTGCGAGAAGTGCAAGATCATCCGCCGGAACGGGCGGGTCCTGGTGATCTGCTCGAACCCACGTCACAAGCAGAGGCAGGGGTAGAGGAATGGCTCGGATCTCTGGCGTCAACATCCCCCTCAACAAGCGGGTTGAGATCGGGTTGACCTACATCTACGGCATCGGGCGCCCGACGTCGAACAAGCTGCTCGCCGAGCTCGGGATCGAGCAGGACCGCAAGGTCCGCGACCTGACCGAGGACGAGGTCATCAGGCTGCGCGAGATCGTCGACAACCAGCTCACGGTCGAGGGAGATCTGCGCCGCGAGCGCTCTCAGGCGATCAAGCGCCTCCAGGAGATCGGGTCCTACCGCGGGCTGCGCCACCGCCGCGGGCTCCCGGTGCGCGGCCAGAACACCAAGACCAACGCGCGCACGCGTAAGGGCCCCAAGCGCATGCAGGTCGCCGGCAAGAAGAAGGCCGGCAAGAAGTAGATGCCTGCACCTCGTAGGCCACAGCGCGGCAGGCGGCGGGTTCGCAAGAACGTCCCGGTCGGTCAGGCGCACATAAAGACTTCGTTCAACAACACGATCGTGTCGCTGACCGATCGCGAGGGCAACGTGATCGCCTGGGAGTCGGCCGGCGGGGCCGGCTTCAAGGGCTCGCGCAAGTCCACCCCGTTCGCCGCGCAGGTCACTGCGGACGCGGCTGCGCGCAAGGGGATCGAGAACGGGATGCAGAAGGTGGAGGTTTTCGTGAAAGGGCCGGGATCGGGGCGCGAGACGGCGATCCGCTCGCTCCAGGCCGCAGGACTCGAGGTCACGGGAGTCAAGGACGTGACGCCTCAGGCCCACAATGGCTGCCGCCCCCGCAAGCGGCGCCGCGTATAGGAACGTAGATGGCAAGAGACACTTCGGCGCAATGCAAGCAATGCCGGCGGGAGGGGCAGAAGCTCTTCCTCAAGGGCGAGCGCTGCCTGACTGACAAGTGCGGCGTTGAACGCCGGTCCTACCCGCCCGGCGAGCACGGCCGCGGTCGCCAGAAGCAGAGCGAGTACCGCGTCCAGCTGCGCGAGAAGCAGAAGGCCCGGCGCTACTACGGCGTGCTCGAGAAGCAGTTCCGGATCTACTACGAGAAGGCCTCGCGCCAGCCCGGGATCACCGGCGAGAACCTGCTGAGGATGCTCGAGTGCCGGTTCGACAACGTGCTCGTCCGGCTCGGCTTCGCGGCCTCGCGGCGTCAGGCCCGCCAGCTCATCCTGCACGGCCACTGGACCGTGAACGGGCGGCGGGTGAACGTCCCGAGCTACCAGCTGCGCGACGACGACGTGATCGCAATCCACACACGCTCGGGCGCCCAGCAGGTGATCCGCGACGCCACCGAGCTCACCGGCCAGGTGCCGGCATGGCTACAGGCCGACCACGATTCGCTCACGGCGAAGGTGCTCCGTAAGCCCGAGCGGCGGGAGATCGCCGCCCCGGTCCAGGAGCAGCTCATCGTCGAGTACTACTCGAAGTAACCGCAAGCTTTCAGTCGCGCTGGCCCCGCCGGGGGCGTTTGCGCGGCGCCGACAGCCATCTCGGCGGCGGCAGGAACCCACGACGTTAGGACCCTGATGCTCGACTTCCAAGTTCCCCGAATCTCCTCAGAGAGTGTCGATGACAACCGTGGCTCGTTCACGATCGAGCCGCTCGACCGGGGCTTCGGCTACACCTTCGGAAACTCGTTACGGCGCGTGCTGCTGTCGTCCCTGGCCGGAGCGGCCGTGACGAGCGTGCGGATCGAGGGCGTCGCCCACGAGTTCTCGACCATCCGGGGCGTCAAGGAGGACGTGACCGACATCGTCTTGAACTTGAAGGGGATCGTCTGCCGCATGCACTCGGACGCCACCGAGATCGAGGCGCCGCTGGTGGTGACCGGTCCCGGCGACATCACCGCCAAGGACATCGACCTGCCCTCGGGCGTCGAGATCCTGAACCCGGACGGCCACATCGCGACGCTCGAGAAGAAGACCAAGCTCGAGGTCTATCTGACCATCGGCCGGGGCCGCGGCTACCGGCCGGCCGAGGAGAACAAGTCCCCCGATCAGCCGATCGGGGTGATCCCGATCGACTCGATCTTCTCGCCCGTGCGCCGCGTGGCTTACAACGTGGAGCAGGCGCGCGTCGGGCAGCGGACCGACTTCGACAAGCTGACCCTCGACATCGAGACCGACGGCTCGATCGATCCGCACGCCGCGCTTCGCGAGGCGGCGGAGATCCTGATCTCGCAGCTGGCGATCTTCACCGACGCCGATCGCGTGGTGGAGCTGCGCGACACCGGTGGCCCGGGCGTGCTCGACCCGGGGCTGACCGGCGCGGTGGGCGGCGGCCCGGCGCGGCCGCCCAACGCGATGGACGACATCCTGATCGAGGAGCTCGAGCTGGGCGTGCGGTCGTACAACTGCCTCAAGCGGGCGGGGATCCAGACGGTCGGCGATCTGGTCTCGAAAACCGAGTCCGAGCTCAACGCGATCCCGAACTTCGGCAAGAAGTCGATCGACGAGGTGATCGAAACGTTGCATACCCGCGGGCTGGGGCTCCGGGGCGAGTAAGGTCTGGCTTCGGAGTCCGTCATGCGCCACCAGCGCCAGCGATATCAGCTTTCCCGCAGTGCCTCGCACCGTCGCGCGCTGCTGATGAACCTCTCCAAGGAGGTCATCCAGCACGAGCGCGTGCGGACCACCGAGGCCAAGGCCAAGGCGGTCAAGCCAGAGGTGGAGAAGCTGATCACGCTGGCCAAGCGGGGCGATCTGCACGCTCGCCGGCTGGCCCTGTCGGCGCTCGGGCAGGACAAGTTCACCGTGTACAAGCTGTTCGAGGAGATCGCGCCGCGGTACTCGGAGCGCCCGGGGGGCTACACGCGGATCCTGAAGCTGGGTCCGCGTCGCTCGGACGCGACCGAGATGGTGCTGCTCGAGCTGGTGTAGCTCGGCCGGGGCCGTGAGCTCCCGGCTGGTCCTGGAGTACGACGGGAGCCGGTTCGCGGGGTGGGCGCGCCAGCCGGGGGTCCGGACAGTGCAGGCTTGCGTCGAGGAGGCGCTCGCCGTGGTGCTCCGTGGCGCTGTGTCGCTGACCGTGGCGGGGCGGACCGACGCGGGCGTCCATGCCTGGGGGCAGGTCGCGTCGTACTCGGGGCCGCCTGCCGGCGTCGACTCACTGAACGCCCTGCTGCCGGACGATGTGGCGGTGTTGGCGTGCTCTGATGCCGGACCGTCGTTTGACGCCCGGCGGGACGCCACCTCGCGGTGCTACTGCTACCGGGTGCTGGCCCGGCGGGCGCCGAGCGCGCTGGAGCGCGGACGGGCGCTGCATTGGCCGCACCCGGTGGAGGTGGGCGCGCTGCGCGCCTGCGCGGAGGCCCTGGTCGGCACGCACGACTTCACGGCGTTCACGCCGACCGAGACCGACCACGTCCGGTTCTCGCGCGATGTGTACGGGGCGGTGTGGCGGGGTGGCGGCGCGCCCGGGTCCGAGGCCGGATCCGTGTCCGGGGCCGGGTCCGGGTCCGGGTCCGGGTCCGGGTCCGCGCCCGGGTCCGGGTTCGCGCCCGGGTCCGGGTTCGCGCCCGGGTCCGCCTCCGAGATCCTGGAGTTCTGGATCGAAGCCGACACGTTCATGCGCCACATGAACCGGGTGCTCGTCGGGACGATGCTCCAGGTCGCCGGCGGGCGCCGGTCGGTGTCTGATTTCGTGAGGTTGCTAGAGGGGCGGCCGCGGCCCGAGGCCGGGCCGACCGCGCCGCCGCACGGTCTCTACCTCGCGGGCGTGGGGTACGGGGGCCGGCGCGTGCTGGGGGGGTGATTCTCGGGTCCTACGGGCTCTACCGAGTATGGAGAGCGACACAGACCGGGAAGAAGGCCGGCACAACGCGAGCCCGGCTCGTTCTGCCGTGATTGTTCCCGCCACGCGGGAAGAAAGTCGGCACGGCGGAAGCGCGGCGCATCCTGCCGAGGTTCTTCCCGCGCGGGCTGAGCGTGCGATTGCCCGGATCGCCACCGTGCAGCGGGGGGCGATCTCGCACCGGCAGCTGCTCGAAGCCGGTCTCACCCCCAGCGCGATCGGCCGGCGCGTTGCGACCGGCCAGCTCCATCGCGTCTACCAGGGCGTCTACCTGGTCGGACATCGGGCGTTGGTCCCACTGGCGCGCGAATCGGCCGCCCTCCTTGCGCTCGGGCCGGACGCCGTGCTCAGCCACGAGTCGGCAGCACGGGCGTGGGGCACGCTCGACGACTACGACGGGGACATCCACGCCACCGTGGCTCACCGGAAGCCCGGGTCGCGGGCCGGCCTGCGCGTCCATCGGACCACAAAGCCACCCGAGGTCCGCCGCCGCCACGGCCTGGCGGTCACGTCTCCAACCCATGTGCTCCTGGACCTCGCCGTGGCTCGCTCCCCGCACCTGGAGCACGTGTTCATCGAGTCCCACGGTCGGCGCCTCGTGCACGCGCCCGAGCTGGCACGCGCGCTGGAACGGTGGGGCAGTAGACCCGGCGTGCGGATCCTCCGCAACCTTGTTCGCGCTAACGAGTCGGGCTTCACCCGTTCGGACGCCGAACGGAAGCTCCGGGCGCTGTTGCGCGCCGCCCGTCTTCCCGAGCCGTGCACGAACGCCACCTTGCACGGCCTGATGGTCGACTGTCTGTGGCCGGAGCACCGGCTCATAGTGGAGTTCGACAGCTTTGGATTCCACGGGCACCGCCGGGCGTTCGAGACCGACCGCCGGCGCGACGCCATCCTCGTCGCCCATGGCTACCGGGTGATCCGGATCACCTGGCTGCAGCTCACGCGCGAGCCGTACGCCGTGCTGGCCAACGTGGCCTCCGCGCTCGCCGCGAGCGGCCGCCACCCCCATTAGCATCAGGCTTCCCGTGCGAGTCCTGCTCACCAATGACGACGGAATCGAGGCCGCCGGGCTCCAGGCGATGCGCCGGGCGCTGCTCGACGTGCCGGGGATCGACCTGGCGGTGATCGCCCCCGACGGCAACCGCTCGGCGATGGCCCGCTCGATCACCACCCGCCGGCCCCTGTGGGTCGAGGAGGTCAGCTTCAACGACGGCACCGTGGGCTACGCCACCGACGGCACGCCCGTCGACTGCGTGCGACTGGCCCGGCTCGGCCTGGTCGAGGGTTTCGAGGCCGAGCTCGTCGTCTCCGGGATCAACCACGGCTCGAACCTGGGCGACGACATCACCTACTCGGGGACGGTGGCGGCCGCGCTCGAGGCGATCGTGCTCGGCCTCCCCGGCATCGCCGTCTCCCAGCAGTCGAGCGCGCTCGAGCTCGACTTCAGCGGCGGCAGCGGTTTCGAGTTCACGCGCGCCGCCGCCTTCACCGCCCGGCTCGTCGCCGAGCTCGAAGACGTTCCCCTCCCGTCCGGGACGCTGCTCAACATCAACGTCCCCGGCGCCGAGCCGACCGGGGTCGAGGTCGCGGCGCTGGGCAAGCGCCTTTACCGGGACGAGCTGGCGCTCGTCGACGAAGCCCCGCCCGGCCGGCGCCAGTACCGGATCTACGGCGACGCCAGCTTCGAGCGCGACGCGACCGGCACCGACCTGGCCGCGGTGGCGCAAGGGAAGATCGCGGTCACCCCGATCCACTTCGACCTCACCGACCGCGACGGCCTCGAAGCGCTTCAGCGCTACGACCTGGCCCGCCTGATCGCGCCCGCCGCCCGCGAGGTCACCGGCCTGTGAGCGTGACCGAGGCCGCGGCGGCGCGCGCGGCCGAGCTGCGCCGCCAGCTCGACTACCACTCCTACCGCTACTACGTCCTCGACGACCCCGAGGTCGGAGACGACCAGTACGACGCCCTGCTCGACGAGCTGAGGGCCATCGAGGCCGAGCACCCCGAGCTCGTGACGCCGGACTCCCCCACCCAGCGAGTCGGGGCCGAGCCGGTCAGCGACCTGGTGAAGGTGAGCCACCCGCAGCCGATGCTCTCGCTGGCCAACGCCCGGTCGGCCGACGAGCTGCGGGCCTGGATCCAGCGGATGCGCAACCACCTGGCCCGAGAGGGCATCAGCGATCCGGAGTTCGAGTACGTGGCCGAGCCCAAGATCGACGGCCTCGCCATCAGCCTGATCTACCGGAACGGGCTATTCGAGCGCGGGGCCACGCGCGGCAACGGGGAGATCGGCGAGGACGTGACCCACAACCTGCGCACGATGCCCTCGATCCCGCTGCGCCTGGACATGGAGGACCCGCCGGCGATGGTCGAGGTCCGCGGCGAGGTCTACATGTCGCTGCCCGACTTCGCCAAGCTCAACGAGCGCCGGGCCGAGCAAGGGCTCTCCACATTCATGAATCCGCGCAACTCGGCCGCCGGGACGATCCGCCAGCTCGACCCGAAGCTGGCCGCCGACCGGCCACTGTCGTTCTGGGCCTACCAGGTGGGCGCCACCGAGGGGATCACCTTCGCGGCGCATTGGGATGCGCTGGAGTGGCTGCGCGAGCACCGCTTCCCCGTCCACCCCGACGTCAAGAAGCTGACGACCGAGGACGAAGTGATCGCCCAGTGCCGCTCCTGGGAGGAGCGCCGGGGATCGCTCGAGTTCGAGATCGACGGGGTGGTGGTCAAGGTCAACGAGGCGGAGCTCCAGCGCCGGCTCGGATCGGTGGGGCGCGAGCCGCGATGGGCGATCGCCTGGAAGTTCCCGCCCACCACCGCGGTGACCCGTCTTCACCAAGTCGTCTGGGCTCCGGGTAAGTTCGGCGACCTGCATCCGGCGGCGATGCTCGAGCCTGTGCGCGTGGGCGGCGTGACCGTGAAGATGGCCACCCTGCACAACGAGGAGGACCTGGCCCGCAAGGACATCCGCGAGGGGGAGGAGGTGATCGTGCTCCGGGCCGGCGACGTGATCCCGCAGGTTCTCTCGCCGGCGCCCCATATGGCCGAGCGCCCTGACCGTCCGGCGCCGCCCCGCCCGCCGGCGCACTGCCCGATCTGCGAGACGGCCACGATCAAGCCCGAGGGCTCGGTCTTCACGAAGTGTCCCAATCGCGACTGCTCCGGCCGGCGCTGGCAGCTGCTCAAGCACTTCGCGGGCGCGATGGACATCGACGGGCTGGGTGAGAAGCAGGTCAGCCTGTTCATGGACCTCGGGTGGGTTCGGACGGCCGCCGACTTCTACCGCCTCGACCCCGAGCAGATCGCGGCGCACCCTGGATTCGGGACGGTCTCGGCCGAGAAGCTGGTGGGGGCGATCGAGGGCTCCAAGCGTCAGCCGTTCGGGCGGGTCCTGTTCGCGCTCGGGATCGAGGAGGTCGGCTCCGTCACCGGGCGCAACTTGGCTCAGCAGTTCCGGACGGTCGATGCGCTGCTCGCTGCCGACCCGGAGCAGATCGCCGAGACCCAGGGCGTGGGGCCGAAGATGGCCCAGGTCATCCATGCCCAGCTCGGCGATCCGCAGATGCGGGCGTTGATCGACGATCTGCGTGGCCGGGGTTTGCGGTTCGAGGAGGAGGGGCCGCCGCCCGGTGAGGGTCGCCTGGCCGGCAAGACGTTCGTGCTCACCGGCACGCTCCCCGAGCTCACGCGCGAGCAGGCGAGCGAGATGATCGTCGCCGCCGGTGGGCGCGTCACCGGCTCAGTCTCGCGCAAGACCGACTACGTGGTGGCGGGGGAGAGCCCAGGATCGAAGCTGGCTCAGGCCGAGCGCCTGGGCGTGGCGGTCCTCGACGAGTCCGGGCTGCGGGAGCTGGTCGATTAGCTGATCTGGGGCCCCGCGCCCGGCCTATCCGTCGTACTTCGCGACCGCCACGGCCATGTTCGCCTCGATGGCGTGGCCGAGGTTCGGATTCCCGAGGCCGTTGGCCAGGAACGCGAACACCAGCGTGTGACCATCGGCGGCGGTGCAGAGGCCGGCCATGTTGGCCACGTCGTGAAGGGTCCCGGTCTTCCCGCGGCAGTTGCCCTGCGCCGGCGTCCCCCGCATCTCGTCCTGGAGGGTGCCGGTCTCGCCGGCCACCGCGAGCGAGCGCACGAAGTACGGGTTCCCGTTCATCTGCGAGAGGAGCGTGACCACGTCGGTCGGCGTCGTCGCGTCCGCGCGCGAGAGGCCCGACCCGTCGACCAGCGCCGGATGGAGCCCGAAGTTGCTCGCCAGCAGGGCACGCACCACGGCGGCCCCGGCGGCGGTTGTGCCCGCTCCGCCGAAC
The DNA here is from genome assembly GCA_963818675.1 of uncultured Solirubrobacterales bacterium. Classification (GTDB taxonomy): domain Bacteria; phylum Actinomycetota; class Thermoleophilia; order Solirubrobacterales; family Solirubrobacteraceae; genus Palsa-465. Next base: position 441,244 of record CAWFTE010000002.1, on the reverse strand, counting down.
TTCGCGCCCAGGTCCTTGATCAGCGTCTCCGCGAAGAAGTTGTCCGAAGGTGTGTTCGTCAGCGCGATCAGCCGGGCCATGGTGGGCGAATGCACGCTGGCGAGCAGGTGGGCGCCGGCTGGCGTCCGGCCGCTGGTCAGACGCGGCCGTCTGGCGACCGCCAGGCGGGCTGCCCGCATCGCGGCGACAAGCTGCTGCGCCGCGTAGATCGGCGGGTTGGCGACGTTCACCGATCCGTCCCCGAGCACCCCGCGGTTGAAGGACAGCGCGCTCAGCGAGCCCTCCACGTCCGGGTCGAATTGGAAGCCGCTTTCGGACGTGCCGGGCGCCGCGTCGAAGTAGGACGCGTCGCCGACGACCCGCCCCACGAGGCCGGTGATGTGAGCGCCGCCGGCCAGGTTCGCGACCAGGCGCTGAACCGTGGCGCCGCCGCCGTAGTTGGGGTAATCGAAGCCGGCCGAGCCGAACGTCGGGTCGCCCCCGCCGCGCAGATAGAGAGCCCCGACCCACTTTCCGAGCCGGCCGCGGTACCCCGTCCCGAGCAGCGAGGTCGTGAGGGTGGCCGCCGGGCCGAAGCGAAGGAGGGCCGTCGAGGTTGTGTAGAGCTTCTCGACCGACGCGGGCAGCCGCGGCACGCGCGCCGCCGACGCGTACAGGGGCTGGCCGGTGGTCAGGTCGAGCACGTACGCACCGCTGTAGGCGCCCTCCTGCTGCATCCCCTTGTTCAGCGCCCGGGTCAGAGCCTGCCTCGCCGGGCTCGGCGCCGGCGACGGGGAGGCCTGCGCCTGAGCCGTCCCCACCCCTGCGCCGAGCAGCACGACGGCCGCCCCCAGCGTGACGAGAAGTCCACGCATCGACGTACCCTAACCCCCGCGAGCACGGAAAGGTGCGGTGGTGGGATCCAGTCCGCCGCCTACAATTGCCCAGAGATGGGCAAGGTGGTCAAGCTCGACACCGCCGCCACCGAGCGCCCGCGGGCTGGGGCTCGTGAGGCGACGCCGCGCCGGCGGCGGCAGCGCTCGAAGACCGCCCTAGTGCTGGGGGGCGGGGGATTCACCGGCGGCGTCTACGAGATCGGGGCGCTGCGGGCGCTCGACCTCCTTTCCGTGAACCGGACCGTGAACGAGTTCGACGTCTACGTGGGCACCAGTGCCGGCGCGTTCGTCGCCGCCGCCGTGGCCAACGGCGTCACGCCCGAGGAGATGATGCGGGTCATCGTCCAGCAGGTCCCGACGCCGTTTCCCGACGCCCGGGTCAGCTCGCTGCTGCGGCCGAACTACGGCGAGCTCCTGGCCAAGGGGATGCTGCTGCCGTTCCGGATCGCCCAGCTCGCCCGGACTCTGGTCCGGGACCTCAAGCAGACCTCGGCCGTCGACGTGGTGATCGGCCTGGCCGAGGCGCTTCCCTCGGGCGCCTACTCCGGGGAAGGCATCGAGCGCTACGTGCGCACGGTCCTGTCCGATCCCGACCGGACCAACGACTTTCGCCTGCTCCAGAACGAGCTGTATCTCGCCGCCACCGACCTCGACACGTGCGAGCGGATCGTGTTCGGAGCCGAGGACTGGGACGACGTCCCGATCTCGACGGCGGTGAGCGCCTCGAGTGCGCTGCCGATGCTCTACAAGCCCGTGAAGGTCAAGGACCGGGAGCTGATCGACGGCGGGGTTCTGTCGACGACCAACCTCGACATCGCGGTCGAGGCCGGTGCGAAGTTCATCGTGGTGGTCAACCCGCTCGTGCCCTACGTGAACGACTTCGAGAAGCGGATCCCCACCATCGCCGGGTCACGGGCTAGGCGCGTCTCGGATATGGGCTTTCCCCAGATCGGCTACCAGGCGTTCAAGCTGCTGGCCTACCAGCGGCTGCACGAGATGGCGCGCCGGTGGGAGCAGCGCTATCCGGGCGTGGACATCATCCTGATCGAGCCCGAGCCCAACGACGAGCTGATGTTCCAGACCAGCATCATGAACTTCACCTCCCGGGTGGACATTGCGCGCCACGGGTTCCAGTCCGTCACGCTCAAGCTGGCCCACGACTATCCCCGCTTCAAGCGGATCTGTGCCCGCCACGGGATCGAGATCTCGGCCACGCGCGTGCGAAAGGTCGTCAAGCACTTCGAGGCCGAGCGCGAGAAGACCCGCGCCTGGCGCAAGATCCTCGAACAGACGACCTCGACCTTGCTGCGTCAGTCGGCGCAGGAGTAGAGAGCCGCCGTGCCGGCGCCGGCTCGCTCTAGGGCAGGGCGCTGCAGTCGGCCGGCGCTGGCGGCTCTAAGCAGGGCGCTGCAGTCGGCCGGCGCTGGCGGCTCTAGCAGGGCGCCGCGGTCTGGCCGGCACCACGATCCGGCGCGCCGGAAACCGGCGCGTCGAGCGCCACCGGGCAGGCGCCGCGGAGCGTACGACGAACTGGCGCCAAAGTGGTCGGCCGGCATACAAAAGCCCTGCGTGAGCGCATGCGAAGCCCTGGGCGCGGGTAACTCCGAACAGCACCCTCACGCAACCAGCCACGTGAACGCGAGCATCTCCCTCCTAGCCCGGTCGCACAACATCGCCGGACGTGTTGTCCGGGGTCATGCGATAGGAGGTTCGCCGGTCCTGCGGGCTACGCGTGAACGGCTTGTACTTGGTGCGGCTGCGAGCCCGGTAGCTCGCGCAGACTCGAGAGGAAGAGAGTCTTGTCGATCCGACCGTTGAAGATCGGGACGCCCAACTCGACACACTTGACGATCACGTCTCGGCGGTCTAGGCCTGACTCTCGTGCAAGCTCGGTGGGCGTCAGGTGAATGGCCATCGGTCCTATTCCTCCTTGTGCTGGCTACTACATGTACGCAAGTATGCAGGGCAGGCCGGACGGTCTCAACTCGGATTAGAACATTCGTGGAGGTATGGGACAAAACCGCCGGACCCGGTGAGTTTAAACGTTAGAGTTCACGTCCAGGGGCCGGCAGGGGCCGCCCTGGAGCGAGGAGAGATGCAGGCATGGGACTGGCGCTTCGCGCGATAGGCCAGAAGCAGGCAAGCACCGAGCAACAGCTCGTGGCGGCCGTGAGGCAGGGCGACGATCGCGCGTTCGAGGAGCTGTTCTCGCGCTACCGCAGCCGGATCACCGGCTACGTGCTGGGAATGGTCCGCGACCATGCGCGCGCCGAGGACATCACCCAAGAGGTCTTTCTGTCCGCCCTGCGTCGCCTGCGCGACAGCGAGCGGCCGATCGCGTTCAAGCCCTGGATCTACGAGATCGCCAAGAACGCCTGCATCGACGAGTTCCGGCGTACCCGTCGCGCCTCCGAGGTGTCGCTGAACGCCGATGACGATTCGCCGAGCGGCGACGGGAGCCTGGTCTCCAAGCAGCTCACGCCCGACGCGGCGATCGAGAACAAGCAGCGCCTAGAGGCGCTGCGCGGCGCCTTCCGGGGCCTCTCCGAGACCCACCATCGGCTCCTCGTCATGCGCGAGCTCGAAGGTCTTTCCTACCGCGAGATCGCCGATCGGATGGAGATGTCGCGGCCGATGGTGGAGAGCACCCTGTTCCGGGCCCGCCGCCGGCTGGGCGAGGAGTACCAGGAGCTGACCAGTGGCAGGCGCTGCCAGCAGGTGTGCGAGGTGGTCGATCGGGCCGACGCCACCACCGTCCGCGTGCTCGGGGTCCGCGCGCGCCGCCAGGTCGCTATTCATCTTTCCTACTGCGACGACTGCCGCCGCTACGCGCGGGTGGCTGGCGCGGACGAGGCGCTGTTCAAGGCGCCGACGTTTGCCGACAAGGTCGCAGCGCTGCTGCCCTTCGGTTGGCTCGGCCGGCGATTCGGCGCCTCCGGGGGGGCGGTGGCTAAGCGCAGCGCACACGGCTTCGTGGCCCGGCATATGCCGAACGCCTCGCAGTACCTCGGTCCGGTCGGCTCCAGCGTGATACTCGGCCGTGTAGCGGCCGCGGTGCTCGTGATCGCGGCCGCCGGCGGTGGCTACGCCGGCGTCAGCTCGGTCGCCTCCCCGAACGCGGTCCACAACGCCGCCGCGACCATCCGGGGACCGGGTGGGAGTGGGGGTGGATCGAGCTCGTCAGGCGGGGGCACGACGTCGGGCACGCTCCGAACGCCGCAGTCGCTCGCGGCCAGTGCCGCCGCCCTGCGACAGTCCTCGCAGGCGGTGGGACTGGACTCGAAGCTCAGCATCGGGGCGGGCGCCGCGGGACTGGGCAAGCTCGGCTCCAAGCCGGGCACGAAGCACGGCAGCGGTTCGGGCGCCTCCCCCGGCGGGCCCGGCTCCTCCGCAGCTGGGTCCTCTACCGCGCCCGGCACAAGCGGCGGGCATCACGGCGTGCTCAGGAACTCGCCCGCGGGCAACGTGCTCGGGCGGGTGCTGGCACCGATCACCTCCCACGTGCCCTCGATTCAAAAGCCGTTGGGTCCCCTGCCCGTTCGGGTGCCGGGCGCGCAGAACGTCAATCCGATCGGCGCCCCGGTGACCCCGAAGCTTCCCAGCCCGCAGTCTGCGGTGAGTCAGGCGGGCCAGACGGCGGGGAACGTGGCCGCCGGCGCCGGCAAGGCGCTGAGCGGCCTCATGCCCCCCGGTCACTGACGCAGGGCCACTGGCGCCGGCCGACTCAGGCCACTGACCCCGGCCACCGGCGCGAGCGGCGGCGGGCAGGGCCTCTTCCGCTATGGGATACTGGGTCCATTCGGGGCGTGGCGCAGCCTGGTAGCGCGCACCGTTCGGGTCGGTGAGGTCCCCGGTTCAAATCCGGGCGCCCCGATTTTAGAGAAGCCCTGCTAACGCGGAAGCTTTTTGTTGGTCAGGCGCGGTCCTCGCGGGCGCCGTGACGGCAAGAGCGGGGAGTCCCGAGTTGTCCGCTCGAAGTCGCGCAGGAGACCGCTGCCCGGTCGAGCGCTGAACCCGCCGCGGCGCAGCATGGCGATCGAGCGCTTGTTGCTGGCAAGCGCACTGGCGCGCAAGACATTTTGGCCCTCCTCGTTGGCCCGCTGGATGAGGCGGGCGAGGAGCGCGCCACCGAGGCCGTTACCTTGCCATTCGTCAGCGACGGTCGCGGCGAACTCTGCGACGCCAGGCTCGCCCGGAACCAGGACATAGCGGACTACTGCGACACCTTGACCCGTGCGCGGATCGATCGCGAGCAGCGCCTCGCGATCGTGATGATCGATGTCAAGTAGGTAGTCGAGCTCTCGCTCGGAGACGCTCGGCTTGGCCGTGGCAAAGCGCTGGTAGCGCGTGTCGTCGGACAGCCTTGCGATGCCGGATGCGAGACCCGCGCGATCGGCGCGCTCGAGCGGCCGGACTTCGACCGCGCGGCCGTCGCGAAGCGTTAGGCGTGCAGATCGCTCGCGGGTCATGGCTTTTGGTGATGTGGTCATGTTGGGCCTTCGGTGTGTCTCTTGTTGCTCGGCGTGCTCAGCCACTGATCACGGCGATAGAGGTTGTGGCGTGGCCGACGAGCTCGCCGGTCGGGTTGCGGGCGTGTGCCTCGGCGAACGCAACTCGTCGGCCGATTTGCAGCGCTCGGCCGTGAACGTCGATCTCGCCGCTGTCGGCCCGGAGGGCTTTGAGGTAGCTCACCTTGATCTCGATCGAGGCGTAGCCGGTGCCGGCTGGGAGGAGCGTGTGCACGGCACAGCCGGCGGCCGAGTCCAGCAGCGTGCAGAGCAGCCCTCCGTGGACCGTGCCGATCGGGTTGTACGCCGACTCGTCCGGCGTCCAGGCGAAGCGGACCTCCCCGTCGCCGACTGACACCAGCCGGGCGCCAATCAGCTCGGCCATCGGCGGGGCTGGAAGACGGCCTTCGCTGATTGCCTGAAGGAACTCGCGGCCCGCCAAGCTCGCCGCGGCGGCCGTGAGCATCGCCGGGTCCTCCCAGGTGACCAGCCGGCTGCGAGCGGTTGTCAGCTCGGTGTCAGCCATCGATGTTTTGGAGGCGTACGTGGCCGCGCGCTATGAGCTTGTCGTCCTCGGGGCGGCGGATCTCGACCTGCCAGAGTTGCTGGGTCCGGCCCTGCTGGATCGCGACCCCGACGACGTGCAGCCTGCCGCTGCGGTGGGGACGCAGAAAGTCCGTGGCGTTCGAGACGCCCACGGCTTGCTGGCCGCGGTCCTTGACCGCCTCGAACGCGCCCGTGGTGGCGAAGGTCTCGATGACGGTCGTGTAGAGACCGCCATGGACGAGCCGCCACGGCTGATGATGGCGCTCGTCGGCGGCGACCGAGCCGGTGACGCGCGTAGGCCCGATCTCTTCGAAGTCGACCTCGAGCAGCCGCATCAGCTCGCTCGGACCGCGCAGGTCAGCCTGGTGCCGATCGTGGCTCACGCGCGGTGGACCTCGCCCGCTGCGGCCATCGCTATCGCCGGAGTCACCGGCTCGCCGCCCGTGCTCGGCGAGGCCTGGTGCCCGACCGACAGCAATCCGAGCCCGACCAGTCCGCCGATGAATGCGATCGCGGCGACCATCCACGTTGCGCGTTGATAGGCGCTGAGCGTCGCGAGCGGGTCCCGGGGGGTGCCGAGCACGGCGATCAGCGCGGCCACGCCGACGGCGAGCCCCACCTGGCGGAGCATGTTCACGACCGCCGAGCCGGTCGCGAATGCGTGCGGGGGCAGTGATGAGGCTCCAGTTGCCATCAGCGTCGGGAGGGTGAGACCAACGCCGATCCCGGTCAGCAGCATCCCGCCGAGCATGTCCCCGAGGTAGTCGGGTCGCACGCCGATCGCGAGCGCCCACCAGGCGGCGCCGGCGGCGAAGATCGTGGATCCCGCGGCGATTACGGGTCCAGCTCCGAACCGGGCGGTCAGCCGTCCGGCGATCAGGAACGAGAACAGCGGCACCATCAGCGGACCGGGCGCGATCGACAGTCCCGTGATCAGCGGGGACCAGTGCCAGACGTCTTGGGCCCATAGGACCCGGGAGAGCAGCATCGCGCCGAACGCGGCCGAGAACAGCAGGGCAACGCCGGAGGCGCCGGTGAACGGCCGCAGGCGGAACAGGGCGCGGTCGATCAGCGGGTTGGGGTGCCGCGCGAGGCGGACTGTGAACATTCCGAGCGCTGTCGCGGCGAGCGCGAGCGATCCGATCGTCCTTGCGTTCGTCCACCCCCAGGCGTTGCCGTTGACCAGCCCGAGCGAGAGCGCGCCGATGCCGCCGGTGATCAGCAGCGCCCCGAGTGCGTCAGGCGCGGGTGCCCGGTGGCCGGCGACGTGAGGGAGCCGGCGCCAGCCGACCGCCAGCGCGATCAACCCGATTGGAACGTTGACGAAGAACACCCAGCGCCAGCTCCCGGCGACCAGCAGACCACCGATCACCGGACCGAGCGCGGCGGCGAACCCCCCGACTGCGGTCCAGGCACGCACCGCGCCATGGCGGCGCTCGGCCGGGAAGGTCGCGAGGATCAGCCCCAGCGAGGTCGGCGTCAGTAGCGCCGCACCGGCCGCCTGCACGACGCGGAAGGCGACCAGCATAGGCAGGCTACTCGCCGCCCCACACGCCGCCGAAGCAGCGACGAATACAGCCACGCCGAGCAGGAAACCGCGCTCACGGCGATAGCGCTCCGCCAGGCGCCCAAACAGCACCAGCAACGCGGCGTAAACGATCGCATAGCCGTTCAGGACCCACGACAGATCGGCCAGAGAGCCGCCGCGCAGATGGAAGTCCCTCCCCATCTGCGGCAGCGCGACGTTCACGATGAACAGGTCAAGGCTCGCGAGCACGACGCCCGCGCACACGATCACCAGGATCAGCCGCGGGGACGCTTCACGCGAGCCCGCGGCTGGGAGGCTGGCCCGCGTGGTTGGCCGACGATCGGTGACTACGGACATGGGCCCTCTCAGACAGTGAGTTCTTTGACGGGACCCGGACGCTATCGCATTGCGTTCTATGATGCAACTCGGTATCCTGAAGACATGGAGCGGAAGAGCTTTTCCGAGATGCATTGCTCGGTCGCGCAGTGCCTCGAGGTCGTGGGCGAGTGGTGGACGCTGCTGATCGTCCGCGACGTCTTCCTTGGTGTGACCCGCTTCGACGAGTTCCAGAAGCGACTCGGGATCTCGCGTAACGTGCTGGGCCAGCGCCTGGCTCGCCTGGTTGAGCTCGGCGTGCTCGCCAAGGTTCCCTACAGCGAGCACCCGCCGCGATTCGACTACCGGCTGACCGACAGGGGCCGCGACCTGTGGCCGGTCATCACCGCCATGCGCCAGTGGGGGGACAAGCACGCGGCGCCAGACGGCCCGCCGCTGCGGCTGGTCCACAAGGAATGCGGCGAGATCTCCGAGGCCCAACTGGTCTGCTCTGCGTGTGGTGAGCCGATCGGCCCGCGCGACGTCAAAGCGATTCCAGGGCCAGGCGATGCCGAGGATCTGCCGCTAACGAGCCACGTCGTCTAGCAACTTCAGCGCAGTCTCGACGCCTCGTGTGAGAAGTCGGTCGGATAGGTCGCGGTCGGTCAGCGCTCTGGCGAGCTGCAGCGTGCCGACCATCGATCCGAAGATCGTGAGCGCTTCAGTTCGAGCAGCCTCGGCGTCTGTCGAGTCTAGGCGCGAGGCGATGTCGTCGATGACGCCCATCAGTTGGTCGGTGAAGACCTGTCTGGTGGCGGGGTGGCGGCGGGCGATCTCGTCGAGTAGCGCAGCCGAGGGGCAGCCGTCGGCGCATTGGTCGCGGTGCTCGGGAGTCAGGTAGGAGCGGATGAACGCTTCCAGTCCCGCCCGATCCGAGGGCTGCGCCTCGAAGCTTTGCCGTTGGGCGCGCAGTTGGTCGGCGAGGACGTTGGCGACGAGATCTTCTTTGGACTCGAAGTGAGAGTAGAAGGCGCCGTTCGTCAGGCCGGCGTCGGACATGAGAGTCGCCACGCCGGCGCCGTCGATGCCGTCTTGCTTGAAGCGTCGCCCGGCTGCTTCGACGATCCGTTCTCGGGTGGCCTGCTTGTGCTCTTTGTCGTACCGCGCCACGCGCTGCTCCAGTCGCCGGAGGACCGCTTGCGTTTCAGCGGCTCCCAGTGTATTGTATTATGATCGTAATACAATCTAGGAGATCGTGATGACGAAGACGACGACAACTCAGCCGGTAGCGCTCGTGACGGATGCGTCCTCCGCGGAGAAGAATCGCTCACCGGACGCGCCCAACAACTCGATGACGTCGTGGAAGGACACCCCGACGCACACGCTCTCCGCGGGTGGAGTGGAGTTCGCCTACCGTCAGCTCGGGCCGAGCACGGGGGTGCCGGTGGTGTTCCTCACCCACCTGGCCGCAGTCCTTGACAACTGGGACCCCCGTGTCGTGGACGGCATCGCTGCGAAGCATCGGGTCATCACCTTCGACAACCGGGGTGTCGGTGCCTCCAGCGGGTCCACGCCGACGACCATCGAGGAGATGGCCAGCGACGCCGTCGCGTTCATCCGCGCCCTCGGCTTCGACCAGGTCGATCTCTTCGGTTTCTCCCTGGGCGGCATGATCGCCCAGGTGATCGCGCAGCAGGAGCCGCAGCTCGTGCGCAAGATGATCATCGCCGGAACCGGCCCGGCAGGGGGCGAAGGCATCGACAAAGTCACCCGCATCACCTACCTCGACACCGCGCGAGGATTGCTCACCCGCCAGGACCCCAAGCAGTTCCTGTTCTTCACCAGAACTCCGAACGGGCGCCAAGCCGGCAAGGAGTTCCTGGCCCGGCTGAAGGAACGCACGAGCGATCGTGACAAGGCCATCTCCGTACGGTCGTTCCGCGCCCAGCTCAAGGCCATCCACCGATGGGGTCAGCAGACGGCTACGAACCTCGCGAGCATCCACCAGCCGGTGCTCGTCATGAACGGCGAGAGCGACAAGATGGTCCCCAGCAAGAACACCGTCGACCTCGATCGACGACTCACGAACAGCCAGCTCGTCGTCTACCCCGACGCCGGGCACGGCGGGGTGTTCCAGTTCCACGAGGACTTCGTCAAGCGAGCCCTCGAGTTCCTGTGATGGCTCCCGCGCCGCCGTCATGAAGCCGTTCATCGTCGAGCATTACGGCAAGGACGGACTCCGCGCCACCGACGTACCGGAGCCCGAGGTCGGCGACAGCGATGTGCTGGTCAAGGTGAGCGCCGCCGGCGTCAACCCGCTGGACAAGATGGTCCGCAACGGCGAGTTCAAGCGGCTCCTGAAGTACCAGACCCCGTTCGTGCTCGGCCACGACGCCGCCGGCGTGGTGACGAGGGTCGGCTCCGCCGTACGCGACTTCCAGGTCGGCGACGAGGTCTACGCTCGCCCCCGCGACCTGCGGATCGGGACCTTCGCGCAGTACATCGCGATCGACCAGGACGGCCTCGGGTCGACCGTCATCCAGCTCGCCAAGCACCTCGGCGCCACGGTGGCGACGACCGCGAGCGCAAAGAACGCGCAGCTGGTGCGCAGCCTCGGCGCCGACATCGTCGTGGACTACACCAAGGAGGACTTCGCCGACGTCCTATCCGGCTACGACCTCGTGTTGGACTCGCTAGGAGGCGAGAACCTCGAAAAGTCCCTCACGATCCTCAAGCCCGGCGGCCATGCCGGGCCCTCCTGACCCCGCATTCGCGAAGCAGCTCGGGGCGCCGAAGTTCACGGGCGTCGTGATGGGGCTGCTGAGCCGTAAGGTCCGCAAGCAGGCGCGCAAGCTAGGCGTGAGCTACTCGTTTCTGTTCATGCAGGCCAACGGCCGGCAGCTGCGCGAGCTGGCCTCCCTCTACGACGCCGGCCATCTCCGCCCGATCATCGACAAGACGTTCCCGTTCGCCCAGACCCTCGAGGCGCTGGCGTACCTCGAGCGGTACGGTTCCGGCGCCTCGTCCGGGCGCGGGTGGCGGCAGCGCCGTGCGCGCGCCAGTGGTGCGCGGTGTGGGCGTCGTCCCGAGCGCGTGGTCGCCGTTAGGGCAAGGGGTCGCCGGCGCGGCGTCGTCGGCAGGCCTGCCGGTTCCGAGGTGGGTCGTACTTGAGAGGGATCCCGGGTGGTGACCTTGTGGGTCCGCGGGCTGGTGGGGTACGTTCGATGTGTGAGTCGAGGCGAACATCTCGCCCGCACGTACTGGTTCGATCTGCTGATCGCGCTGCTGGCGATCGGGGCGATGCTTGACGTGGTGCTCGCACGCGGCTCGCCCGGAGTTCCAACAACGACGCTGTGGTTCTGCCTTCCCGCGCTCGCGATCCTGGTGCTACCGGTGTTCGCGCGGCGATGGTTTCCGTTTGCCGGACCGGCGGCGTTCTGGCTTTTGGCCGTGGGAATCTCGTTCGTCGACCCGCTGCTGATCCCGTACCCCGAGTCCCTCTTCCCATTCCAGCTGGCGGTCGCATTCCTGCTCGGGAACGTTCGGGACGTCCGGCGGGCTGTCCTCGGACTGGCGATTGTGGTCGGCGCTGTGGCGACGGTCGTCTACAAGATCCCCGGGCACTCGCTCGCCCAGCTCGTCTTCATTCCCGTCGACTTCGCCGTCGCCTGGCTTGCAGGCCTTGCCGTCCGTGCGCGGGCCGAGCGGGCCGAGGTGGCGGAGTCACGCGCGACACAGGCCGAGCACGCCGTGTTCGAGGAGCGGGTGCGGATCGCGCGGGAGCTGCATGACGTCGTCGCCCACCACGTGAGCATGATGGGCGTCCAGGCCGGCGCTGCCCGGGTCGTGATCGACCGTGACCGTGTCAAGGCCAAGGAGTCGTTGACCGCGATCGAGGTCTCGAGCCGTCAGGCGGTGGGGGAGTTGCACCGCCTGCTCGGATTCCTGCGGCAGGCCGGCGACGAGGACGATCTGCTGGCTCCGCGCCCTGGCCTGAGCCAGCTTCCGCGGCTGGCGGCGAGCGTGAGTGAGTCCGAGCTCGCTGTCGCGGTCAGCATCGAAGGGGAGGAACGCTTGTTGCCGCCGATGATCGGCGTGTCGGCGTACCGCATCGTGCAGGAAGCGCTGACTAACACCCTCAAGCACGCGGCGGCGTCGCGCGCCGACGTGCGCGTGCGGTACTGGCCCGACGAGCTCGAGGTCGAGATTATCGACGACGGCCGCGGCGCGACGGGGCTATCAGGGACGAGCCCGGGCGGCCTGGGGTTGATCGGCATGCGCGAGCGTGCCGCCCTGCACGGCGGCGAACTGACGGCGGGGCCGGCATCCGGCGGCGGGTTCGCCGTGCGCGTCAAGCTGCCGACCTCGGATGGTGTGCTGTGAGCATCCGTGTGCTGTTGGCCGATGACCAGGCGATGGTTCGCGCCGGCTTTCGGATGATCCTCGAGTCCGATCCCGAGATCGAGGTTGTCGGGGAGGCGGCGAACGGCGAGCAGGCCATGGCCAGCACCCGGCGCCTGCGGCCCGACATCGTGTTGATGGACATCCAGATGCCCGACGGTGACGGACTCGAGGCCACGCGGCGGATTACCGAAGACGGCGAGCTGCACAGTCGTGTGGTGATCCTGACCACGTTTGAGCGTGACGAGTACGTGTTCGAGGCGCTGCGGTCGGGCGCCAGCGGCTTCCTGCTCAAGAACGCCCCACCCGAGGAGCTCCTGCACGCGGTGCATGTCGTGACTGCTGGCGAGGCGCTGCTCGCCCCGTCGGTCACGCGGCGCATCGTCGAGCAGTTCGCACACCGGCCGGTCAGGCCGGAGCTCGGCACGCGGCTGGACGCCTTGACGCAGCGCGAGCGCGAGGTGCTGAGGATGCTGGCGCACGGTAAGAGCAACGCCGAGCTGGCGGCCGAGCTGTTCGTCAGCGAGGGCACGATCAAGACCCACGTCTCCAGCCTGCTCGCCAAGCTCGGGCTCCGTGACCGAGTTCAGGCCGTCGTCCTCGCGTACGAGAGCGGGCTGGTCACGCCCGGCGCGTAAACCGTCTCTGTCCTTCGACAGAGGCGCCAGCGGCAAAGATCTGCGCTGAGGAGGAGCGCAGACGCGCCCTGCGGGCGATGACAGGCGCAGGCGGCGGTCCCAGACTGGTCCCCAGGCAACTTTCACCCGACCTGAGGAGCAGTGATGACCGCACCACACGCCGTACTGAAGAACTCGATCCTGCCGGCCGTCGCCGTCGGATCGGAGGGCTGACCGATGGCCCCTGTCGAGATCCGCGATCTTTCCAAGCAGTTCGGTGGCGTCGCCGCCGTCAATCACCTTTCGTTCGACATCGAGCCCGGTTGCGTCACGGGGTTCCTCGGACCGAACGGGGCCGGGAAGAGCACGACGTTGCGCGCGCTGCTCGGGCTGGCGCAGCCGTCACCCGCCAGGACGCAGTGACCGTCTCGGTCGACGACACGCGGGGCGGCCACCGCTTCGACCTTGCCGACGCCCGCGCCCGCGCGTTAGGGGCCTTCTATCACCCATTCGCCTACGCCGCTGCCACTTCGGATGGTGCGCTGTGAGCATCCGTGTGCTGTTGGCCGATGACCAGGCGATGGTTCGCGCCGGCTTTCGGATGATCCTCGAGTCCGATCCCGAGATCGAGGTTGTCGGGGAGGCGGCGAACGGCGAGCAGGCCATGGCCAGCACCCGGCGCCTGCGGCCCGACATCGTGTTGATGGACATCCAGATGCCCGACGGTGACGGACTCGAGGCCACGCGGCGGATTACCGAAGACGGCGAGCTGCACAGTCGTGTGGTGATCCTGACCACGTTTGAGCGTGACGAGTACATGTTCGAGGCGCTGCGGTCGGGCGCCAGCGGCTTCCTGCTCAAGAACGCCCCACCCGAGGAGCTCCTGCACGCGGTGCATGTCGTGACTGCTGGCGAGGCGCTGCTCGCCCCGTCGGTCACGCGGCGCATCGTCGAGCAGTTCGCACACCGGCCGGTCAGGCCGGAGCTCGGCACGCGGCTGGACGCCTTGACGCAGCGCGAGCGCGAGGTGCTGAGGATGCTGGCGCACGGTAAGAGCAACGCCGAGCTGGCGGCCGAGCTGTTCGTCAGCGAGGGCACGATCAAGACCCACGTCTCCAGCCTGCTCGCCAAGCTCGGGCTCCGTGACCGAGTTCAGGCCGTCGTCCTCGCGTACGAGAGCGGGCTGGTCACGCCCGGCGCGTAAACCGTCTCTGTCCTTCGACAGAGGCGCCAGCGGCAAAGATCTGCGCTGAGGAGGAGCGCAGACGCGCCCTGCGGGCGATGACAGGCGCAGGCGGCGGTCCCAGACTGGTCCCCAGGCAACTTTCACCCGACCTGAGGAGCAGTGATGACCGCACCACACGCCGTACTGAAGAACTCGATCCTGCCGGCCGTCGCCGTCGGATCGGAGGGCTGACCGATGCGCGATCTCTCCAGTAACGGCAAGAAGACCGTCGCAAAACGCTTCGGGCCAGGCCGGATCACCGGCCTCGCGCTGATCGCCCTCCTCACGCTCGGGCTCGTCTACCTTCACTTCGCCGGCAGTTCTACGGCCGTCTCGGTGCCGTCGGGCGCGCATGCCGGCCAGTTGACGCTCAAGAGCTGTACCTACAACACCGAAAAGGGCGCCTACGCCGCCGACTGCGGAACGCTCGTGGTGCCCGAGAACCGCGCCGACCCGCACTCGCGGCTGATCGCGCTGCCGGTCACCGTGATCCGTACGCATTCGACACACCCGGGCGACCCGGTCTTCCGCCTGCAAGGCGGCCCCGGCATCACCAACATGGTCTTCCCGGACGCCAGTCGGTTCACCGCCAACCACGACCTCGTCCTCGTCGGCTACCGCGGCGTCGACGGCTCCGTCCGGCTCGACTGCCCGGAGGTGAGCTCGGCAATGGAGAACTCGGCTGACCTCCTCAGCGAGCAGTCGTACCGCGCCGTCGCCGCAGCGTACCGCTCGTGCGCCGACCGGCTCCGCAGCGCTGGTGTCGATCTCGCCGGCTATTCGATCCCCGAAGAAGTCGCCGACCTCGAGGCGGCCCGCCGCGCCCTCGGCTACCACCAGATCGACCTGGTGAGCGAAAGCGCGGGCACCCGGGTCGCGATGATCTATGCCTGGCGCTACCCGAAGAGCATCCATCGCTCGGTGATGATCGGCGTCAATCCACCCGGGAACTTCCTCTGGGACGCAAAGACGACCAACGAGCAGATCCGCCGCTATTCCGCGCTCTGCGCCCAGGCGACGAGCTGTCGTAGCCGGACGCCGGATCTCGCCGCGTCGCTGAACTCCGCGGTCGCTCACGTTCCCAGTCACTGGCTGCTCCTGCCGATCGAGAAGGGCAACTTCAGAACCGCCGCGTTCTTCGGCCTGATCAACGAGACCTCCGCCGGCGGCGGCCCGATCGCCGCGCCACTAACGATCAACTCACTCCTCTCCGCCGACAAGGGCGACGCAAGCGGTGCGTGGTTCCTGTCGCTGATGGCACGGCTGACCTTTCCGAGCGCGTTCGTCTGGGGCGACCTGGCGGCGATCGGCCGCAGCGACGCCACCTACGCGAAGCACTTCTACGCGTCGGGAGCAAACCGTGGATCGCTGATCAGTGCTGCCGGCAACGACCTGATCTGGGCCGGCGGCAGCGTCCTCGACGCCTGGCCGGCGAACCCGGACGAGAACGAGTACACCCACGTGCAAAACTCGAACGTTCCGACGTTGCTGGTCGGCGGCAACCTCGACTTCGCAACGCCGCCCGAGATCGCGACCCGCGAGCTCCTGCCTCACCTCGCGAACGGCCGTGAGGTGGTGCTCACCGACCTCGGCCACGCCGACGACTTCTGGCCCTACGAACCGGCAGCTGGCACCCGTCTGATCAACACCTACCTCGACACCGGCAAGGTCGACACGTCCCTCTACACCCACAACAAGGTCGACTTCAGCCCAAGCTCCAGCCAAGGCCAATACGCCGAAGACGGCCTCGGCGCGATGACGGTCGTCGGACTCCTCACGATCCTGTCACTGCTACTGATGTGGCGCCGGGCGCACAAGCGCGGCGGCTTCGGGCGCAAGGCGAGCGCGATCCTGCGCTCCGTCTACCTGCTGGTGCTCGGCCTCGGCGGATGGTTCATCGGCCTGATCATCGTGCTGGTGGCTTTGCCAACAGTCCCCCTCAACAGCGAACTCATGGCTGTTCTCTCCATCGGCACGCCGATCGGCCTCGGCACCTACTGGGCCTGGGTCAACCGCGACCGGCCGGCCAGGGCCACCAGGATCGGCATCTGGGTCGCGCTGACGGGCGCCCTCGTCGGCGCGCTGCTGGGGTTCAACGCAACATCCGGGATCATGGCGGCCATCACCACGATCATCGGAGCAGCTGCCGGTGCGAACCTCGGCCTGATCGCCCTCGACGTCGCACGAATCGGCGAGCGGCCGGAGACCGTTTCGCCCATCGCCCCCGAGACCGTTCCGCCCATCGCCCCCGAGACCGTTCCGCCCATCGCCATTCCAGCGGTCGAACACTGACCCCCGGAGTCCGTTCGCGCAGAGCATGTGGCGGTGTGCTGGTTGCCGCCACATGCTCTGGAATTTCTTCAAGGGGCTGCGCGAGCAGGAGCTCTTCGATCAGCATGCGCGGTTCATGGATGACCTCGTCGAGGAGGGCTTCGTTGTACTCGGCGGCCCATTGGACGCGCGCGACGTCCTGCTCGTGGTCGATGCTGACAGCGAGGCGTCGATTCACGGGCGACTCGCGAGGGATCCGTGGATCGAGAACGGCATGCTCACGATCACCGCCATCCGGCCCTGGACGATTCTCCTACAGGCCTGATCACCCCCCGCCCAATCAGCCACGCAGCCGACGGTGCAGCGCACCTGCCTTCCCGCCGGCACGAGCATCTCGACGTCGGCGCCAGCTCACCCCGTTTGCGCGGGATCCGCGACGCAAGGGTTGGCACTGGATGTCCGGGTCAGCGGGACGGCTGAACGCGCCGAGCGATCCGCCGCAGCTTCTTGTCCAGCGTGAGGAGCGCCGAGTCGGTCACGATCGCCGTCGCAAGCGACATCGCGTCCGGGAGCCGCAGCGACTGATGTGCGGCTCGTAGCACTGCCGCCCGCCGACCAACCGCGCGATCGATCGGGACAATCGAGATTCCGGCTGCATCAAAGAACTCATCGACGATTGCGTCGGTGCCTTGTTGCAGCGGCCGCACGATGCTCTCGGCGTATACCGTCGCTGCCGCGAGCAGCTCGTCCCCGGCGGCTAATCGTGGCCGCAGCTCCGCGACTGCCCTAGCGTGTTGGTCGTCCCCGGGGTCGAGGAACGCGATCACGATGTCTGCGTCCAGCGCTACGCGCGCCACTCGTCACGCAGCCGATCTAGATAGCCGCGTGGGTACGTGCCGGCCGGGAGACTGCCCGCATAGCGGTCAATGACGTCTTCGGCACGCTCGACCTCGATCCGACCACGGCCAATCGCCCGGATTACGACTTCGTCCCCTGCGGCCAGGCCGGCATCCTTGAGAACGCTTACGGGGAGCGTGACTTGGTGCTTTCGGGAAACCCTGCTCATCGCTTTACCATTCTATCAGCGCGTAAAGCGACCTCGCGGCGCCGCGAGCGGTTCAAATAGCAGCACACGTCAACCCATCCAAGGGAGGATTCATGGAATCCGTGCTGTTGGACGCCGCTCCCGACGATCACCGGCTTCGCGCGTTGATTGTCCTGCTGTGGCGCGCAGGGCTGCGCATCAGTGAAGCGCTCGCGCTCCAGGAGAGCGATCCTTGACTGCGGCCCCGGCGCCGTGCTCGTTGGGCGCGGGAAGGGCGGCAAGCGGCGCGAAGTCGGGCTGAACCGCTGGGCGTGGGACCAGCTCGGCCGATCGCTCGAGATCCGCCAGCAACGGTCGACCGGCGTTCGCCGGCCGACTCACGATGCAGTCTTGCCTGGCTCCGGATCGGACACCGTGGCGCCCCGGCGCTCCCGCGCGCGCGCCCGACGCTCGGCGATCGACGCGAGGACCACGCCGGCCTCGAAGAGGAGATATAGCGGGACGGTCTCGAGCAGCATCGTGATCGCGTCGCCGGGGAGGACGGCGGCCACGAGCGCGCAGGCGCCGACCGCGTAGCGGCGGCTGCGGCGCAGTCGCTGTGGGGTTATCAGGCCGGCACGCGTGATGGCGAGGATCCCGACCGGCACCTGGAACAGCAGGCCCATCGCGAGGATTGTGGTGGCCGCGAACTTGTAGTACTGGCTGGCCTGCACGAGCACGTTGAACTGCGCGCTGTTGAAGTTCTGGAAGAAATGCACGGCGGCGGGAAGCACCACGACATAACCGAACGCCACGCCGGTGATGAACAGCACCGGGATGGCCATGATCAGCGGCCGCATCTGGCGGCGCTGCTCCGGGTCGAAGGCCGGCATCAGAAACCCGTAGGCCTGAAGCAGAAGCACCGGGAGGGACAGGATGAGTGCGAAGATCAGCGACACCGTGACGGTCGTGGTCAGCGGCTCGCCGATCCCGAGCGTCACCGGACGGTCACCGCGGGGCGGGGCTGAGAGCCGTGCGATGTCACGGTTGAGGCCGGCGCCGACGTGGGCGAGGACCCGCTTTACCGCGGTGCTCTGATGGGGGGAAGACGCTCCGAGGACGCCGACGACGGCGTGCAGCTGCACGGCGATGTCCCGCGCGCTGCGCTGCACCTGATAGGTGGCGCCCAGTGGCCCGTGCCCGTCGCGCACCTGCTGCTGGGTCTGGTGCGCGAGCGGGCTGTCGATCAGATGCAGGAGCGCGTGGTTCTGCCAGAAGCAGAAACCGAAAGCCACGCTGAGCGCAGCCAGCGAGACGAGCAACCGAGTCCGAAGCTCGTCAAGGTGGCTGACGACGCTCAACTGCTCGTCGTGAGAGACACTCCTGATCGCGGCTGCGACCTGCATCGGTCTGGCGTTCCGGTCGGAGTCGTATAGGTGCTAGGCGACGGGGCGGACGGAGGAGTGCTCGACGACGGTCTCGGTTGTGGGAAGACCGGGGATCGTGGTGGGGGTCGCAGAAGCTTCCTCGACGTGGGCGACCGAACCGTGCTCGCCGCTGATCGATTCCTTGAAGCCGCGCATACCGGTTCCGAGCGAGCGCCCGAGCTCAGGCAGCCGCTTGGCCCCGAAGACGAGGAGCAGGATGACGAGCAGGAAGGCGATGTGAAGTGGATTGTCAAGTCCCATGTTTTCTCCGATCGATGTGGATGACTGATCCTGTTACGGGCGCGGGCCCGTTACGGATCACTCCTTCACGTCAATCGAGCGACGATCACCGGCGGATGTGTGGGCACGAGGCTGCCGCCTGCTGGCTCCTGGGTCACCATGATCGTGTTCACGCCGCGCAGGTTCCCGGGCACGCCGACGTCGGCCGCGCCCGAGGCGGTGACGCTGAACAGCGCGCGAGTCGGTGCGGGGGGTTGATGACCGCGCTTGACCCAAACCTCATAGATGCGTCCGGCTGGGGGTGGCGGGAGGCGGCTCACGATCAGCTCCGCACGCCCTCCGGCGATTCGCAGCTGGGCGCTCCCTGGCACGCCGGTCACCGCCGCCTGGATCACCTTCGCCGGCCTCGAGCCTGTGGATCCCAGCTCTATCCCTCCGACGATCGCGAGCGCCGCCAGCGCCGCCGCCAGACCGGTAGCCAACGCCGGCCGGGACACCAAGCGCTCCCAAGCCGGCCAGAAGGGGCTGACGCGCCGAGCTCGACCGCGCGGTTCGGCTCGCACGTCACGCATGATGCGGCGGCGCAGCTCACGCGGGGCCGGGTGCTGGGGAGCGGCCATCGGCAGCGCGTCGACAACCTGTCTGAAGGCGGCGACCTCATCCCGGCAGACGGCGCAGCTGTCGAGATGGCGGCGAAAGTCCTCGGCCTCGGCGGGCTCGAGGGCACCGAGCACATAGGCGGCCAAGTCGCGGCCACAGTCGTGGGTCTCGGAGGTGGAATCGCCCGTGCTCATACGGCAACCTCGCTCGGATCACCCAAGGCCAGGCGCATCTTCGCCAGTCCAAGCCGCATCCGCCCCTTCACGGTTCCGGCCGGCAGCTCGAGCATCGCGGCAATCTCGGTATGGGTAAAGCCGCTGAAGTACGCGAGCTCGATCACCTTACGCTGCTCGGCCGGCAGCCCCGCCAGGGCGGCTCGTAGCTCCCTGGCTTCATCGCGTCTCGCGACCTGGGTTTCGGTGCGATCGGGGGCGACCATCCGCTCGGCGATACCGTCGTCGCTCACGTCGCGGCCGGCCCTCACGGCACCGCTCCGGAAGGCGTCGACAGCACGATTGTGGACGACTCCCAGAACCCATGAGCGAACGCTACCGCGGGTACGGTCATATCGCGCCCCGGTACGCCACAACGAGAGGAAAGCATCCTGGACGACGTCCTCGGCCATCGCGCGCCGCCCGCACATGCGGTAGGCCAGCGAGAACGCGGGCCCGCCGTGACGATCGAACACCACCTCGAATGCGTGCGCGTCGCCGTCAGCGACGAGCGGCATGAGCTCTTCATCGGCGAGCGATCGCAGATCAAGGTGGCGAGATCGGAACATCCTCGGTCGTTTCGGGGTTAGGTCAGGTCCGCAGGCACGGCACGACCCGGTGAGAGGAGGAGAGATACCCGCCCGGGTCGCGCCGTCAACGCCTGCGGACAATTCGCTCAGGCCTTCTTGATGAGCGGGCCTGCCTTTGCCAGTACCTGCGGCTTTGACTGCGGCCTGTCGAATCCGCCATCGGGGGTGATGGCTTTACCAACGAGCAGCGCGATCGCGGCAGCATGACGGGCCTCGACCTGGACGATCGACCCGGCCGCCGCCAGGTAGGCCGGGGTCTGCAGCGACGGACCGGCACCGTTGTAAGCGCCGACTCCGGTGTTCTCCAGGACATAGGCCAGCTTCAGGAAGCTTGTCTGGTCGCTGACCGGGAAGGCGAACGTCGGCTTCTTCACCGGAGTCCCGCCGGCGCCTCTGATGGCCTTGACCAGCGCGTCGACGTGCTGTTGCTCGTGCCCGGCGATCAAGCCCGCAAGCGACTTGGCTTCTCCGCTGAGCCCGACACTCTTGGCCTTGTGGGCGTAGAAGTCGGCTTCCAGGTATTCGAGCGTGAGGGCAAAGTTGAGGATGTCTATGTCCCCACCTCCTGATGCCGCCAACGCGTTGCCAACGTACGGGCTGACCGCGGTGGCGCCATAAACAGCGCCGGCGGTCATCGCCCCGCGCAAGATGAAGCTCGCGCGACTCATGCCGTGAACTTCAACGGCACCCAGCTCAGGGCTAGTGATCTCGGAATGTGTCATCTGATTTGTGTTCCTCTCAGCAAGTCGAAATGAGGGCTAGGCGATGAATGGCTTGACGGCGGCCAGAACCTGGCCCATCGTCATCGGCTTGGCGAACGCCCCGTCCGGGGTGGGGGACATCTTCAGCAGCGTGTTGAGCGTGGCCGCATGACGTGCCTCGATCGTGTGGATCGAGAGGGCGGCGGCGAGGATCTCCTTGCTCTTGATGTTTCCCGCCTGACCGAGATACGCCGACGCGCCCAGGTTCTCGACCGTGGCGGCAAGCTTCGTGACCTGTGCCGCATCGTGAATCGGGAACTTGCCGGTGGGCTCACTGGCCGGGGTACCCAGGCTCGCCGCTGCCTGCTTGAGCGCGGACACGTGCTCGTGCTCCTCGGCGCCGAAGCTCTTGAGCGTCGCGAGCGTTGAGCCACTGAAGAACCCGCTGGCGATCACCTTGTCGTAGAACTGCGCCTCCAAGTACTCGAGCGTGAGCGCGTAGTTGACGATACCGAGGTCGCCGGAGCCGGACGGCGCGCTGGCCGCCGTCGACGCGGCGCCGGTCGAGGCCGACGAGCTGGCCGAGCCCGACGAGCTCCCGGAGCCCGACGAGGTCGAAGAACTGCCACCGCATGCGGCGATGAACGCCGCGAGTCCGGTCGCGGCGGCGCCGGTGCCCATCATCTTCCCCGCGTTCTTGAGGAACTTCTTGCGCTCGACGTCGTCGCGCGCCAGCTTCTCCACCACGCTGCCGGGCGGCGGCCCGGTGTCCGTATTCGCATGTTGACTCATTGGATCTCCTTGGTCGGGGCCCGGATACCTAGGCCGGGCTACACGACCAATACGGAGCGAGGTGCCGGGTGGATCACACGCCGCGATGCCCCACGGGGAGCTTCGTGATCCAAACGCGCTCCCGTTCCGTACTAGGCGAGCGGTAATCAAACAACCCTCGAGCACGGGAGAATCTCTTGTCAGAACACATAAACGAGGTGTACGCGTCAATCGACCGCGGTTTCGCCGGCGAGTCGGCGGCGACGCGGCGCAAATTCGTCGCCGGTGCGGCGGGAGCACTGGGCGGCCTCGGGCTGCTCTCGCTTCCCGCGTCCGCGATGGCCGCCAACGACGCCCAGACGATCCTCAATGTCGCGGCTACGGCAGAAGTATTGGCCACGATCGTCAACACCGTCGGGGCTCAGAAGGTCCATTTCTCCAGCCAGGTGACTCAGCGCAACGTGCTCGACGCCGCCTACCAGGAGCTCGACCACTACAACGTCCTGACCAACGCCCTCGGCGCCAAGCCCGCGACGAAGAAGATCTGGATCCCCGACGCACTGTTCCACAACCAGCACAACCTGCTCTCGGGCCTGGTGTTCGGCGACGGCGTGTTCGTCAACGCCTACCAGATCGGTGTCACCGCGTTCGGCAACGCCGGCAAGGGCACGTTCGCCCGGTACTCGGCCGAGATCATGGGGATCGAGGCGGTGCACCGCGCGCTCGCCCTGCAGTCACTCGGTAAGCCGGGCAACGACCAGGCATTCGCCTCCGGATCAACGCATTACTTCACCAACATCAACAAGGCTGTGGCTCTGCTTGAGGGTGCCGGCTTCGGATTCGGGAAGAAGGGCAAGGGCCCGGGTAAGTTCTACGAGTTCGACCACATCAAGAAGCAGACGATCCACCGGCCCGAAGTGCACCAGCTCGCGCCGCACTGAGCCAGGGAAGGTCAGCTTGCGGTAAGCCGTCCGCTCCCTCCGCTTAGGCCACCAACCGGCCGAACGGGGGGAGCCGAGCAGCGTCGTGGCGGGTCTGTCGGACTCAAGCAGGCCGTTGAGGATCTGCACGAGGAACGCGCCCGGCGTTGATCGTCGTCGACGCCTCGGTGTTGGCGAACGTGATCGGCGACGACGGGTCAGACGGGCGTCGTGCTCGCGGGGAGATCCGGGGGGCTGGACCGCTAGCTGCTCCCGACCTCGTTGCTGTCGAGACGGTCGCGGTTCTTCGCAAACGTTGGCTGGCCGGCACGATCTCTGATCACAGGTTCGAGACGGCGATCGCGGACCTTGAACAGCTTGCGATCAGCCGCTATCCGACGCTATCGCTGATGCGCCGCGCTTTCGAATTGCGAGCGAACCTCACGGCATACGACGCGAGCTATATCGCGCTCGCCGAATTGCTCGGCTGCGAGCTGCTGACCGGCGACCGCCACCTCGCCCACGCTCCCGGCCCGGTCTGCACGATCCGGCTGCTGCACTGATCCGGCACATATCGGTCATCCGGGCGACGTGGCGACCAGCGCCCACACGCGGTGCGGGACCTCGACCGGCTGCTTGGGGAACCGCGAGGCCAGGAGCTCCGCCAGCTCGGCGTCGAAGCGCGCCACCTCGGCCGCGGACAGGCTCGCGCCCACCCCCGAGCACGCGCGCAACCTGCCCCGCCAGGCGAGGTGGCTGTAGGGGACCGCGACGTCGAAGCTGAAGGTCTCGAGCTCGACGAAGCCCGCGCGGAGGACGTCGACCGTCCACTGGGGATACATCCCGAGCTGGCCAGGGCCGGAGCCCGGGGGTGAGGATGCCCAGGCGGGGTTGTGGGCCAGGATCAGCTCCTCGGAGACCTGAGCCACGTTCCCGGGCAGGACCACCCAGTCGAAATGGCAGATGGTCAGGTGACCGCCGGCAACGAGCACACGCCGCGCCTCCCGCGCCGCACGATCGCGGTCGAACCAGTGCCACGCCTGACCGGCTGCGACCACGTCGACCGAATCCTCGGTGAGTCCGGTGGCCTCGGCCCGGGCGACGCGGTACTCAACCGTCACGCCCGCCTCACGGTCGAGGGCTCGCGCCTGCTCGAGCAGCGGCTCGGCGCGGTCTACTCCCACCACCTGGCAGCCGCGCCGGGCAAACCCGCGCGCCAGGGTGCCCGTGCCCGTGCCCAGATCGACCACGCGCTGGCCGGCCACACCCACCCCCAGGGCCGCCAGCCGGTCGAACAGCGCCGCGGGGAAGCCCGCGCGATGGCGTGCGTAGTCCTCGGCGGTCCGTCCGAAGTCGACGCTCACCACAGCTCTCCCTCGCGCCAGTCACATGTCAACTCGCCCGCCAGATCCAGCGCGACCTCGAGCTCGAGCACGTAGATACCGTCATCCTCTGCCGGCGTCCGCACGATGCCCTCGGGCGTGAGCGCCCAGGTCTTGCCGCGCCACCTCGTCCATCCGCACGCGGCGTAGAAGGGCTCGCCCATCTCGCTGGAGCCGAGCGCGCCGACCTCGTAGGCGCTGCGAATCACCGTTTCGAGCGCGGTCATCATCGCGGTCCCGTAGCCGCGCCGGCGCCGATCGGCGCGGACTGCGACCGCCTCCACGTAACCCGTTCGCAGGGCTCGCCCGCGATGGAGCAGGCGCCGCTGGACCACGGCCGCGTGGCCCACGAGCTGATCCGCCTCCCAGACGAGCGCGTGCATCCCTCCGAGCGCGTGCTCCCAGTCCTCGTCGGTCATCTCCCCGGCGAAGACCTCGTCGAGGAGGGCCCTCGCGGCACGTAGGACCGCGGCGTCGAGCGCCGCGGTGTGCGCGACCTGAAGGGCGAAGCGCGACTCGGACATGCACTGAAGGTAAGGGACCCGGCCCGCGGGGTGGCGCGGAGAG
This sequence comes from uncultured Solirubrobacterales bacterium, assembly GCA_963818675.1. GTDB lineage: Bacteria > Actinomycetota > Thermoleophilia > Solirubrobacterales > Solirubrobacteraceae > Palsa-465. Next base: position 416,524 of record CAWFTE010000002.1, on the reverse strand, counting down.
GTCGCGGGCCCCAGTTCACGAGCGCACCCCCGGTTCACGAGCGCACCTCGGTTCACGAGCGCACCTGTTACAGATACGTGCCGTGCACGCAACAGGCGCGTTCAGCGATCCCGCCAGCGCGGGCGGCCACGGGAGCCTCCCACGGGCCCCGCGCTGAGCACGCCCAACCGCGTCATGGCGGATTGCCAGCGCGTCTGCGCAGTTCCGGCCCCAACGTTCCACGAGGAGGCGCGAGCGGCGCTTCTCCAGGAGATGTTCGAGGAGGCGCAATGCGCGGCCGGGCGCGACGAGGCCGGCAACGTGCTCGCCGCGCTGGGGCCCGGCGGAGGGCCAGCGGTGGTGTTCGCGGCGCACCTGGACACCGTGTTCGGACCCGAGCAGCCGATCGACATCGTGCACGACGAGGCGACCGGCCGGATCGTCGGACCTGGCATCGGCGACAACTCGCTCGGCGTGGCCGCGCTGCTTCACCTGGCTCGGCGTTTCGCCGAGCGGCCCCCGGGCCGGCGCGTGGTGCTGGCGGCCACCGTGGGCGAGGAGGGCCGCGGCGACCTGCGCGGCGCCAAGCACCTGCTATCCGAAACCTCCTGCGCGGCGTTCGTGGCCGTGGAGGGAGCGATGCTCGACCGGCTCGACATCGGCGGAATCGCCTCGACCCGGTACCGCGTCACTTATACCGGCCCGGGCGGGCATTCGTGGGCTGATCGCGGCACGCCCAGCGCGATCCACGGCCTCGTCGAACGCGCGGCGGCGTTCCTGATCGTCTGTAAGCGCGCCGACGTCAGCGCCAATATCGGCCGGATCCACGGCGGGACGAGCATCAACACGATCGCCGCCGACGCCACGCTCGAGCTCGACCTGCGCTCCGAGGACCCGGCGGCGCTAAACGCCGTGGCACGGCACACCCGCGAGCATTTCGAAGCCGCCCCGCCCGGCCTCGCCGCATCGGTCGAGCTGATCGGCCAGCGTCCGGGTGGGCGCACACCGGCCGATCACCCGATCGTGCAGGCAGCGCGAGAGGCCCGCAGCGCGGCCGGACTGCCGCCGGCAGCCGAGGGGGCATCGTCGACCGACGCGAACGCTGCGTACGGCCACGGGATCCCCGCGATCACCGTGGGGGTGAGCACCGGGGGCAACGCTCATCGGCCCGACGACTACATCGACATCGAGCCACTGGCCCAGGGCCTGCGAGCCCTGGAGCTGCTCGCCGACAGGCTGGCCGGGGAGATATGACCCGGATCGAGCTCGAGCCCCACGGGATCGTCGGCATCCGAGCCTCGAACTCGGGGCCGTTCACGCTGAGCGGGACGAACTCGTGGATCGTGGGGCGCGCGCCGGCCTGGCTCGTGGATCCGGGGCCGGCGCTCGACTCGCACGTGGCGGCGCTGGTGCGCGAGATCGAGGCGCGCGGAGGCCTCGGCGGCATCGCCCTCACCCACGACCATCCCGACCACAACGAGGCGGTGCCCGCGATCCGCGAGCGCTTCTCGGAAGCGCCGCTGGCGGGCGCCCGCGGCGACGTCGACGTGCGCCTGGAGCCCGGCGCGCGATTCGGTCCGCTCGAGCCGGTGCCCACCCCGGGCCACGCCCCCGACCACTACGCGTTCGTGACCGGCCGGGCGGCTCTGACCGGTGACGCCGTGCTCGGGGAGGGCAGCGTGTTCATCGCGCCGGACCCGGGCGCACTGGCGGGATACCTGGACGCGCTGCGGGCGCTTCGGTCGCGCGAGCTCGACGTTCTGCTCCCGGGGCACGGGCCGCCGGTCGACGATCCCGCGGCGAAGCTCGACGAGTACATCGCGCACCGGCTCGATCGCGAGCGACGCCTCCTCGCCGCGCTCGACGCCGGGCTACGCACCGTGGACGAGCTCCTGGATGAGGTGTGGAGCGACGCGCCGGCCGCGCTGCGCCCGGCGGCGACGGTGACACTGGCGGCGCATCTGGACAAGCTGGCCGACGAGGGGCGCCTCCCGGAGGGCGTCGAGCGGCCGTCGCGGAGCTGGTAGCGCCGAGTCGAAGGCCTGCTGGCTATCGGGCCATGCTTGGAGCCGGGGGCCGGCGCTCCGCCACTTCCGCGGCCAGCCGTCCGCGCGCCAGCTCCATCGCCGCGGTCAACGGGGTGGCCCCCATCGCCGCGGCGTCGTCGAAGATCTGGCGGAGCGTTTCCGCGATCCCGCGGACCCGCCGGCGCGCGGCGGCCGGGTCATACCCGCCGACCTCCTCGGCGATGTTGATCAGCCCTCCGGCGTTGACCACGAAGTCGGGCGCCCACAGGATCTGGCGGGCGGCCAGGACGTCGGCGATGTGATCCTCGGCCAGCTGGTTGTTGGCGGCTCCGGCGATGATCCGGCAGCGCAGGCGCGGCACGGTCTCCTCGTCGAACAGACCGCCGAGGGCGCAGGGGGCGAGCACGTCGACCTCGGCTTCGAGCGCCGGACCGGGGCCGATCCACTGCGCCCCGAGCTCCTCGGCCAGCCGTCGCTTGCCCTCGTCGACGTCGCTCACGAGCAGGCGCGCCCCCGCCTGGGCGCACCGCTTGGCCACCCGCGAGCCGACGTGGCCGAGCCCGATCACCGCGATCGTCCGCTCGCGCAGCGAGTCCGAGCCGAAAACGCGCTTGCAACAAGCCCGCACCGCGGTCTCGACCCCGAGTGCGGTGAACGGGCTGGGGTCACCGGACCCGCCGCGCCGACGCGCCAATCCCGCCACGTGAGCGGTCCGTTCGGCGATCACGCTCATGTCGCGGCTGCCCGTGCCCACATCCTCGGCGGTGATGTACAGCCCGCCCAGCGCCTCGACCGTGTCGGCGAAGTCGAGCAGCACATCGCGCCTGCGCGCCGCGGAGAGGCCGAGCGGTGGCGCCATGATCACGCCCTTGCCCCCGCCGAGGGGGAGATCGGCGACCGCGGCCTTGTAGGTCATGGCCCGCGCCAGGCGCAGCGCGTCCCGGAGCGCGGCCCGCGGCTCGTCGTAGGCCCACATCCGGCAGCCGCCAAGCGAGGGCCCGCGCAGCGTGGAGTGGACGGCGACGAACGTGTACAGCCCGGAGCGGCGGCCTCGCCTGACGAGAACCTCTTCGTGGTCCAGCTTCTCGAGGTACCGGTCGATCGCTCTAGCGGTCCGTGCCCGCGACCCGCCTCAGTGGCCGGACGCCGTCGAGCCGGTTTGGCCGGCGCTCGCTCCGGATGTCGTGCCGCCCTCGCCGGCGCTGGATGCCGACCCGCTGACGTTCCCGCCCCCTTGGGCGGAGGTGGACGTCGAGCCGGTGGAGCCGTCCGGCCCGGCGGTCTGGTCACTGCCGGCCGCCGACGAACTGGATGAGCTCGTCGCCGTGCTCCCCGCCGAGCTCCCGCTGCTGAGCGAAGCCGCGCTCACCGCCGGCGCTCCGTCGGCGGTCGAGCCGCCGGGGCTCGAGCCGTCGCCGGTCCCCGCAGCCGCCGGCGCCGCCGGGCTGGGACCTGGCTTGCCGGGCCGCGCCGCCTTGGCGGGGTGCCCGGACGCGGCGGGCTTGGCCGCCGGCGGGGCGGCAACCGCCGCATTCGCGGCCGGCAGCGCCGGATGCTCGGCCGGCAGGATCGCCGGCACGGCGCTCGCGGTACCGGGCGCCACGGGCATGGTCACCGAATAAGGCGGCGGCAGCAGCGAGGCCGACGTCGATTGGGCGGCCATCGAGCTGTGGGCCTTGCCATGCGCCGGGCGGGCCGCCTGGTGGTGCGCCGGGGTGGACGCGAGCGTGTGCTGGATCTCCACCGCGCCGCCGGCTGTCACCACGGTGGCCACGAGCAGCGTGGCCACGTGGCCGACGCTGGTCGCCACGGCGCCAGCTCCGGCCAGCGCCCCGCCGGTGCCAGCCGCACCTACCGAGCTCGCCGCCGCCGAGCCACCGCTCATCGCGGCGCCCCCACCGGCGCTGCTGCCGAACCCGAAGCCGAGGAGCTTGGCCGCCACCCCGATCGGACCGATGGCCGGCGCGAACGCTCGCAGCTGCTGGGTGACGCCCCGCAGCTCGAGGCGGAACTCACGGCATCCCGCGCAGTCGCGCATGTGGCGCCGGGCCATGGCGTTCGGGCGCACTCGCCGATCCGAGGCCAGGACCAGTTCCTCGCGGATGTCGACACACGCGGTGTCCCGGGCCTGGAGCGAGAGGGCGAGCGCCATGCGCGCGCGAACGAGCAACGACTTCACCGCGGGCACCGTCGTTTCGAGCGCCTCGGCGAGCTCGGCGTAGGACATGCCGCTCAGCTCGCGCATGAGCAGCGCCGAGCGCTGTTGCTCAGGCAGCCGCCGGATGTCCGCCAGCAGCCTGCGCAGCGACTCGCGCTGATCGGCCTGCGCGACCGGATCCTGGTCGGGAACGCTGATCAGCTCGAACACCTCGGCCGGCGGGAAGAGCGGGCGGCGCAGCTCGTCCACGCAGCGGTTGTGCGCGACGCGGTAGAGCCACGCTCGCAGCGCCACCTCGCGTGCGTTGGCCCGCAGGCCCGCGTAGGCGCGCACGAACACGTCCTGAAGCGCGTCCTCGGCGTCCTGGCGGCCCGGGAGCATCTGGCGCGTGTAGGCGAAAAGGCGCTGCCGGTAGCGGTCGTGGATCGCCCTGAAGGCATCGTCGTTGCCCGCTCGGAACAGGGCCACGAGCTGCTCGTCGGAGCGCAGCCGCAGCAGCGAGATGCCCATCGCTGCCCCGCTGCGGGCGGCTACGGCGGGAGCTTGGAGGGTGGACGCTTCCACTTTTTCCCGCCGGAACTCTACCGCCTGGCTCGGCGCGGCGGGCGGGTAGTGGCTCAGGCCAGCGACACCATCACGTGCTTGACCTCGGTGTAGTCCTCGAGCGCGTACATGCTCAGGTCCTTGCCGTAACCGGATTGCTTGAAGCCGCCGTGCGGCATCTCCGAGGCCAGCGGAATGTGGTCGTTGATCCATACGCAGCCGAAGCGCAGCGCGTTCGCCACCCGCATCGCCCGCGCCACGTCGCGGGTCCACACCGAAGCGGCGAGACCGTACGGGGTTCCGTTGGCCCAGGCGATCGCCTCCGCCTCGTCCGAGAACGGCTGCACGGTGATCACCGGGCCGAAGATCTCGCGCTGGATCATCTCGTCGTCCTGCCTGAGACCGGCCACCACCGTGGGCTCGAGGAAGAACCCCGGGCCGTCGGGCTCGCGCCCGCCGGTGGCGATCTCCGCGTGCGACGGCCGTCGCTCGAGAAAGCCCTCCACACGCGAGCGCTGGCGGGCCGAGTTCAGCGGGCCGAGGGTGGTCTCGGGCGAGCGCGTGTCGCCGAGCACCAGGCCCTGAGCCTGCTCGGAGAGCCCGGCCACCACGTCGTCGTGCACGCGCGCGCCGGCCAGCACGCGGGTCGCGGCGGTGCAGTCCTGGCCGGCGTTGTAGTACCCGGTGGCGGCGATCGTCTCGAGGGCGCTCGACATGTCGACGTCGTCGAAGACCACGACCGGGGCCTTGCCACCGAGCTCCAAATGGACCCGCTTCAGGGTGTCGGCGGACGCCCGGGCGATCCACTTGCCGGTGTCCACCGAGCCGGTCAGCGAGACCATGTCGACGTCGGGGTGGGTCACGAGCGCCTGCCCGGCGGGGTCGCCGTGGCCGGTGATCACGTTCAGCACGCCGTTGGGGAAGATCTCGGCCGCGAGCTCGGCCAGCTTCAAGGTGCTCAGGGGGGTCGTCTCCGCCGGCTTGAGCACCACCGCGTTGCCCGCGGCGAGCGCCGGCCCGATTTTCCAGATCGCCATCAGCAGCGGGTAGTTCCACGGAGCGATCTGGCCGACCACGCCGACCGGCTCGCGCCGGATGATCGACGTGTAGCCGCTCACGTACTCCCCGGCCGCGCGCCCCTCGAGACACCGGGCGGCCCCGGCGAAGAAGCGCAGGTTGTCGGACATGAACGGGATCTCGTCCTCGCGGAAGGCCCCGATCGGCTTGCCCGCGTTGTCCGATTCGAGCTCGGCGATCTCCTCGGCGTGCTCCTCGATCGCGTCGGCCAGCTTCAGCAGCGCGAGCGCCCGCTCGCCCGGTGTCGTGACCGCCCATTCCCCGAACGCCCGGCGGGCGGCACCGACGGCGCGCTCGACGTCCGCGGCGCTCGATAGCGGAGCCTGGGCGATCACCTCGCCCGTAGCCGGGTTGAGGACGGGCTCGGTCTGCCCCTCGACCGGGTCGACGAACTCCCCGTCGATGAAGTTCTGAAGTGTGGATGTAGCCGTGGCCATGGGAAGAACGTACCACCGCGCCCATGGCCGATTTGGCCCACTCGCGGCGGTATTCTCTGCCCAGGCGATGGACCCAGCCTCTCCTATCGGAATTCCTGTGGCGTTCGGCGCGGGGCTGATCTCGTTCCTGTCCCCGTGCGTGCTGCCACTGGTCCCCGGATACATCTCCGCGGTGGCCGGCGTGGCGCCATCGGAGATCCGGGCCCGTCGCGTGCTCGGCCCGAGCCTGGCCTTCGTGGCCAGCTTCTCGGTCATATTCATCGCGCTCGGGCTGATCGGGCAGCAGGCCCTGCACGGAGCGCTGACCGGCCCCGCCGCGCTCAAGGTGTGCGGCGCGATCGTGGTGCTGATGGGATGCCTGTTCGTGCTCGCGCCTCTGGTGCCGCGGCTGGCGCGAGAGTGGCACGTCTCGCGACTGATGGAGCGGGCCGGGCGGGGCGGCCCGATCCTCACCGGGGCCGCGTTCGCGCTGGCCTGGACGCCGTGCACGGGCCCCACGCTCGGCGCGATCATCACCGCGGCCGGCGCCTCGGGCTCGGCGGCGCACGGAGCCTTCCTGCTCGCGATCTACTGCGCCGGTCTCGGGGTGCCGTTCCTGATCACCGGAATCGCCTTCGGCACCGTGACCTCGGGGCTGGCCGTGGTCAAGCGCCACTACGCGGTCGTGATCGGGGCGGGGGGGATCGTCCTGATCGGGATGGGCGTGCTCATGTGGACGGGCGAGTTCACCCAGCTCAACATCACGGTCAACCACTGGCTCCAGAGTCTCGGGCTGCCCAACCTCAACTCAGACACGTGATGTGATTTGGGGCCGGGCCTGCGGCCCGGCGTCCGTGGGGCCGGTTGCAGCAGGACGACGTGCGGCCGGCCCGGTCGTGGCGAGGCTGGATGCCGAGCGGGCCGCAGCCGCACGGGCATCCCTGCCCGGCGCCGCGTCTACTCGTCCTCGTCAGCCTGGCGCTCGCGCCAGCGCAGCGAGGCGGCCTCGGCGCTGGCCGAGTGGCGGTTGGGGACGGCCTGCTCGTCCTCGGGGACGCGCGGCGGCTCCGGGTGCTCCACATCATCGTCGGGATGCTTCTCCCCCCAGCGAACCGCCGCCGCATCCGAGCTGGCCGAATGCCACTCCGGGCCCCTGCCGGTCGACTTCTCCTCAGCCACTGTGACCTCCCTCCATCGTTCATCGACAGCCTAACGCAGGACGGCTACGCTCCCGGCGCCGATGAGCCCGAGCATCCCGCTTCCGCCCGCCGACGTCCCCCTGAGCGGGGCGTCTCCGTTTCCGCCCATCGCCGACTACGCGTTCCTCTCCGATTGCCATACCGGCGCCCTGGTGGCTCCGGACGGGAGCGTGGAGTGGATGTGCGTGCCGCGGTTTGACTCGCCGAGCGTATTCGGGTCGTTGCTCGATCGCCGGGGCGGCTCGTTCCGGGTCGGTCCCTATGGCGTCGTGGTGCCCCTGTCCGTCCGCTACATCCCGGGCACGATGGTCCTCGAGACGACGTGGATGACCGCCTCTGGCTGGATCGTGGTGCGCGATGTGATGACGATCGGTCCGTGGCCCGAATCGACGAGCATCGCCAAACACACGCGACCCCCGACCGACGACGAGGCCGAGCACATCCTGACTCGCATCATTCAATGCACGCAGGGCCAGGTGCAGGTCGAGATGATCTGTGAGCCGATGTTCGACTACGGGCGCACCCCAGCCGCCTGGGAGATGACCGGCGATGGCTGGGGCGCCGCGGAGGCCACGGACGGGGCTACCCGGCTGCGGCTGGTCTCGGATATGCGGCTCGGCATCGAGGGCAACCGGTCCCGAGCCCGGCATACGCTCCTGGAGGGCGAGAGGCGCTTCGTCGCCCTGGCCTGGGGCGAGATCGAATGTCCGGCCAACGAGGCCGAGGCGTACGCGCGGCTGCTCAAGACCGCGCACTTCTGGCGCGGCTGGCTGGCCGGCGGCCGGTTTCCCGACCATCGCTGGCGCACCCATCTCCAGCGCTCGGCGCTGACGCTCAAGGGGCTTACCTATACGCCGACCGGCGCCACCGTGGCCGCCGCCACCACCTCCCTGCCCGAGACGCCAGGCGGCGAGCGCAACTGGGACTACCGGTACTGCTGGATGCGCGACGCGACGTTCACCCTGTGGGCGCTCCACGCCCTCGGCCTCGACTGGGAAGCCGATGACTTCATGCAGTTCGTGGCCGACCTCCAGCGCGACGGCGACGGCCGTCTTCAGATCATGTACGGGCTCGGCGGCGAGCGCGACCTGACCGAGCAGGAGCTCCCGCACATGACCGGCTACGAGCACTCGACCCCCGTGCGGATCGGCAACGGGGCGTTCACCCAGCGCCAGAACGACGTCTACGGCGCCGTGCTCGACTCGGTCTACCTGCACACCAAGATGGGCGGCCACATCCCGCAGCGCCTGTGGCCCGTGCTCGAGGCACAGGTGCGCGGCGCCACGGCAATCTGGAAGCTGCCCGACCAGGGGATCTGGGAGGCCCGCGGCGAGCCCAAGCACTACGTGTCCTCGAAGCTGATGTGCTGGGTCGCGCTCGACCGCGGCGCGCGGCTGGCCACGCTCGAAGGACAGTCCGAGCTGGCCGACGAGTGGCAAGCGGTGGCGGACGAGATCCGCGACGACATCCTCGGCCACGGCGTGTCCGAGCGGGGAGTGTTCCGCCAGCACTACGACACCGACTCGCTCGACGCCTCGACGCTGCTGATCCCCCTCGTGCGCTTCCTGCCACCGACCGACGAGCGGGTGCGCGCCACCGTGTGTGCGATCGCCGACGAGCTTCAGGAGAACGGGTTCGTGCTGCGCTACAAGGTCGAGGAGACGGACGACGGCCTGACGGGAGTTGAAGGCACCTTCCTCATCTGCTCGTTCTGGCTGGTCTCGGCGCTGTCGGAGATCGGGGAGAAGGAGCGGGCCTCGGCGCTGTGCGAGCGGCTACTCGCGCATGCCTCGCCGTTGGGGCTCTACGCCGAGGAGCTCGACGCCGGGACGGGGCGGCATCTCGGGAACTTTCCGCAGGCGTTCACGCATCTGGCGCTGATCAACGCGGTGATGCACGTGATCTCCGACGAGGAGCAGGCCTAGAGGACCTGGTGCGGGATCAGCACCCAGCCGTCCTCGGCGTACACCAGGTCCCCGCGGACCTGGGAGCCGCCGGCGCTCAGGCAGGCCAGGCCGGGCTGGAACGGCACCGCGGTCGGGGCGCCGCCGACGCGGACCAGGCCTGCGGCCTCGTCGGGCTCGAGCGGGACGCGCACCGCGAACGGGAAGCCATCGGGCGAGACGATCGAGAGCACGCCGGTCGTGCCGAGCCCGGTCAGGCGTGGGTCCCAGCGGCCGGTGCCGCCCGCCGGGCTCGCGTGGTATCGCTCGGGCTCCTCGGAGTGCCCGGAGCGAACCTCTTCCATGTGCACGCCGTAGAGCTCGGGCTCCGAGCTGACGTCACCCCGTGACCATACGTAGACGCGCTCGGGCTGCACGTGGACCACTTCGTCCACGTGCGCCGAGCCCTGCACCAGGACCATCGGCGGATCGTTCAGCCCGCTGCCCGCGGGATCGGAGAACAGGAGCGCGACGAGCGGGTTCGAGGGCGGCTGCTCGACGGTGACGTCGATGCAGGGAGCGCCCGGGCTGTAGTCGGGGGCGACCGGCCACGTGGCCGGCTGCCCGTGGGGATCGATCGTGGTGAGCTCGGAGCTGACGAAGCGATCGAAGACCGTCTGCACGTCCGCTGGCAGCGAGGCCGTCACGGCGCGAGTATAGGCACGGACGGGCTAGTAATCAGGCTCGCCCGGCAGCACGATTCGCGCAGTCTCGCCCGATACGACGACGCGCGGTTGCACCGGCCGCACCTCACGGTCGCGGGCGTGGGCGAGCAACGCCTCGACGGACGGAAAGGCCGAGAGCTGCTCCAGGTGCTTGATCGTCGGAAACACGAGCAGGAGCTCCCCCGCGCGGCCGGCCTCGAGCGCGGCGGCGGGTGCCCACCAGACCGCGTCAACGACCTCGCTGCCGTCCGCACGGGGGGCGGCGCCGGCGGGGAGCTGAGCCAGAAAGAACCAGGTGTCGAAGCGGGTCTTGACCTCGGCCGGGGTGATCCAGCGGCTGAACGGCACGAGCTGATCGGCCCCCGGTAGCTCGATCCCCGCCTCCTCCCGGACCTCGCGGATCGCGGCCTCGGCGAGCTCCTCGCCGTCGTTCACCGCGCCGCCCGGAAAGACCCAGGCGCCCCCCATGAAGCGGGCGGCCGGGTTGCGCTGGACGAGCAGGACCTCGAGCGCCTCGGCGCCGCCGCGCAGCACGATCACGGTGGCGGCGAGGCGGGGCACGGTGGCCTGCCCCGGGTTCAGCTCGGTGCCTGGCTCGGGGGCGTCGGGGCTCACGTCCCGACCCTACCCGAGCGGTACCCTTCACCGCCGTGAAGTGGATGTGCGAATCCTGCGGGTTCATCTACGACCCGGCCGACGGTGACCCCGACGGCGGCATTCCGCCTGGCACGGAGTTCGAGGACATTCCGGAGACCTGGTTCTGTCCGGTGTGCGGGGCACGCAAGCGCGACTTCGCCCCCTACGAGGAATAGTCCTTAGCGACTCGTGAAGCTTCGACTCGCTCTGGTCGGCTCCCTCCTGGCCTTCCTCCTCGGTGCGTGCGGCAGTGGCGCGCACCGGCGGGCGACGCCCGGGGCGCAGCTGCCGACGACGACCCCCACGGGCACGCTGACCGTGCCCGCCCAGGGGATCCACAAGATCCAGCACGTGGTCATCATCATGCAGGAGAACCGCTCGTTTGACTCCTACTTCGGCACCTATCCCGGGGCGGACGGGATCCCGTCCGGCGTGTGCGTCCCCAACCCCCCCGGTCCGTGCGTCCGGCCGTTTCACGACCGCCACGACATGAACGCGGGCGGCCCCCACAGCCTGAGCAACTCCATCGCCGATGTCGACGGCGGGGCGATGAACGGGTTCGTCGAGCAGCAGCAGGCGGGATTGCAGAGCTGCTCCTCGACGTTCAACCCGGCGTGCGGAAACGCCACCGGAGAGCCCGACGTGATGGGCTACCACAACGGCGCCGACATCCCCAACTACTGGGCCTACGCTCGCCGGTTCGTCCTTCAGGACCACATGTTCGAGTCAAACGACTCCTGGAGCCTTCCGGCGCACCTGTTCCTGGTCTCCGAGTGGTCGGCGCGATGCAGTCGCAAGGGCGATCCGAAGAGCTGCGTCAACGAGGTCCAGAACCCCGAGCTCCCGGGCGACTTCCAGCGCGGGATCGGGATCACGAACCCCACGCGGCCCGACTATCCGTGGACCGACCTGACCTATCTGCTGCACAAGGACGGCGTGAGCTGGGCCTACTACGTGTTCAACGGCACCGAGCCCGACTGCGACCAGGACGCGGCGATGTCCTGCGCTCCGGTGCCCCAGCACGCGCGCACACCGGGGATCTGGAATCCGCTGCCGTTCTTCGACACGGTTCGCCAGGACCGACAGCGCTCGAACATCCAGTCGCTGAAGCACTTCTTCGCCGCGGCACGTTCCGGCACGCTGCCCGCAGTCTCGTGGGTGAACCCGAACGGCAAGGTATCCGAGCACCCGCCCGGCCTGGTGAGCGCCGGGCAGACGTACGTGACCGGATTGATCAACGCGATCATGCAGAGTCCGGACTGGAACAGCACGGCGATCTTCCTCACCTGGGACGACTGGGGCGGCTTCTACGACCACGTAAATCCGCCTCGGGTGGACGAGAACGGCTACGGGCTGCGGGTCCCCGCTCTGGTCATCAGCCCGTATGCCCGGCGGGGGTTCATCGACCACCAGACGCTCAGCTTCGACGCCTACGTCAAGTTCATCGAGGACGACTTCCTGGGCGGCCAGCGCCTCGATCCGGCCACCGACGGGCGCCCCGACCCGCGGCCGGACGTGCGCGAGACCCTCCCCGAGCTGGGCAACCTGACGGCGGACTTCGACTTCTCCCAGCCGCCGCTGGCGCCGATGGACCTGCCGGTCAAGCCGGCGACCGACCTGATCTCGCCTCCGTCTCCGGAGCAGCTCGCCCAGCAGGCCGCCGCCTCCGCAAGCTTGCCTTCATACCTGATCCGGCCCGCCGCGCGGACGCTCGGGATGACCTCGCGAGCCCTGCGCAGGGAGCTCCGCTCAGGTCTCACGCTGGGCCAGATCGCATCGCAGCAGGGCGTTCCCTACGCGCGCGTGCAGCGAGCGATCGCCCGCCGGCTGCAGGCCGGCTGACTCGGACATTCGTCTGGCGAGCGCCGGGGCGCTCATGGCGCCGGCGGTTGGTGCCGTTGCTTCGCCGGTGAGGCGTCTCGCCCTCGTCACCGTTCTCGCGATGCTGGCGCTTCCGAGCGCCGCCGGCGCAGCCACTTTCTCAGCGCGGGTTGTCCGCGCGAGCACCGGCGCGCTCACCGTGCGGCTGGCCGGCGGACGGATCGTCCGCTACATCGGGGCGCGGGCCGGCGGTGCGCCGGCGCGGCCGCCGCTGCTGGCGCACGCCGCCCGCGAGGTCTCGGCCAATTTGACCTTCGTGCTCCGTTCCCTGGAGCCGGGCGTGGTGGTCCTCGTGACTGCGCGACCGGGCTCGCGCGCGGGTGCTGTGATCACGCTGCCCGGCCCGGGGGCGCCCGAGCAGCAGGCGCGCGGGGTGGTGGGCGACGTCGAGCCGGATGCCTTGACGCTCGAGCTGCCGGGCCACGTCGAGCTTCGCATCCACGGGGGCGCCCATGCCGGGCTTCGGCCCTGCCAGACCGTGGCGGTCTCCTACCACCAGGACGCGGGGCTGCTCGTCGCCGATTCGATCCGCGCCGCCGGTCCGCAAGCGCGGGTCGTCTGTCCCGCGCGCGATGCGAGCGGCACCGTCACCGCGGTCTCGTCCGGGGGCCTCACGATCAGCACCCGGGGCGGGCCGTCTCTGACCTTTCGCGGGGCGCGCGGCGCGACGAGCGGGTTCGCCGTGGGCGACGTGGTCGACGTGGCCTACCGCCGAGGTGATCTCGGCGCGTTGCAGATCCGGCACGTCGAGTACGTGCGCCGGATCGCGCAGGGCACGGTGCGCGCCTCGGGAGATGGCGAGGTTGCGATCACCGACAGCGCCAGCGGGCGTTCGCTGCGCTTCGCGACATCCGCGACGCCCGCGGCCGGCGACCACGTGGTGATCGTCTACCACCGATCGGCCCACGGGCTGGTGGCGGACGTCCTGTACGCGGTCGCCGGTTCGCGCTAGGCGGTGGCCGGCTGAGGATCCGGCCGGACGATCACCGTGTCGGCGACGCGGATGACCTCGTCAACCGGCAGATCGGCGAGCGAGGCGTGCTCGCGGATCGCTTGCGGACTCGTGGCCTCGTAGATGCAGACCGTGCCGACGGATCCGTCACTTTCGTCCAAGACATAGCTTCGGATCCATCGCACGTCTTCGGGCATCTGCTCGTTGCCGACTTTCGTCGACCTCGCCGCGGCCTGCTCGAGCTCCTCGCCCGAACGCCAGCCGCTCCGTCGCACTATTGCGTAGAGCTCCATCCCGATCCTCCTATGTAGGGGTCCGGCTGACGCTACTACTCCGGGGCCGGCGCGGCAGGTTTTCCCAGGTGCCCTACGCAAGCGGGTTGCCGGTGCTGCCTCGTCAAGTGGTCTTCTTGAACTGGAAGGTGATCTTCTTCTGGCCCTTTGTGACCACGTCCAGCTCCTGGTGATGGCCGAGGTAGTGGTAGGTCCACTTCCAGCCCTTGGGTCCGGGACCCTGCTCGCTCGCCTGAACCAGGAAGGTCTTCTTGACGTAGTTGCACGTGACGCCCTTGGCGGTGATGTGCGTGTACTTGACGGGTCCATACGACGTCTTGACGGTCGTCGAGCCGCACTGGTGCGTCGCTGACGCGGCGCCAGCGACGCTGCCCCCTATGGCGAAGAGCGACAGCGCGATTGCTACGGCCAGCACCGCCACTACGCGGCGATTTACGTGGTGCCATGTTCTACTCCTTTGTGGGATGGTGCACGCTTGGCTCGCTCGTTCGGAGATTGGCCACGAACTGGCGTGTGCCCCGGTTCCATGGGAAACGTCAGTGCGGGCCAATGCCGAAGGCGGCAAATGGCGCCAGCACCGCGGCAATCGCCGTTGCCGCCAAGACGGGACGGGCGTGTGCCACTGATGGCTCCCTTCATATGCGGGTTCTCCACGCATGGCGAGGCCGCAGACGAGTGACTCCCAAAAGCATGCCTGTGGACTTCGCCTACCCGGCTTTCCCGCCGGTCTACCGTCCTTTGGTAAATCGGTTTGGCACCGCCGGACGGCGGGAAGGCTGTGCGCTGATGGCGCGCGGGGAGAGAGCGTTAGTGCGGCGACGCCGGCGCGTCGCCCGCTGTGCATGGCGCCTATTGCTCATCTTCAGCATCGCATCGGCTGCGCCAGGCGCGGCTCGCGCGGCAAGTGAGGCGTATGCCTGGGGGGCGGGCGGCAGTGGACAGCTCGGAGACGGCTCGACTCAGGACCAGCCTTCACCAGTTCCGGTGAACGGTACGCCGAAGCTCGTCCAGATCTCGGCGAGCGAGGACTTCACCGTTGCGCTCGCCGCAGACGGCACGGCGTGGGCTTGGGGTGCGAACGATGCTGGGCAGCTGGGCGATGGCACGAACAATCCGAGTGACGTTCCGGTTGCCGTCACGATGCCTCCCGGGGTGAAGTTCACGGATGTCGCTGCGGGCTCCGGCGGCTGCTGTCGCGGCCACGTGATCGCCCTTGATTCGACCGGGAAGTTGTGGGGCTGGGGCGCGGATGACTTCAACGACAACGGCACCGGCACCGCGACGAACGTGCCGAGGCCCGTGACCGCTGCGCCCGCGACGAACACGTACCAGTCGGTTGGTGCCGGAGGCGATATCGGTTACGCGGTCGCCAGCGACGGCACCGGCTACGCCTGGGGGGACAACGGGCAGGGCGAAGCGAATGTTCCCCGTGGAGTGAACTTCACCATGATCTCCGGGGGATGGGACGACGCCGTCGGCTTGGACACGAGCGGAAACGCATGGGGTTGGGGGGCGGATTACGGCGGACAACTCGGTACCGGCGGGAATGGCGCAGGCCCGGTCGTGATGCCGCCCGGCGTGCACTTCAAAGCGATCTCCGTGAGCCACAGGGGCGACGGGGCGGGCTTCGCGCTGGCATTGAGCACAACGGGGAAGATCTATGGCTGGGGATACAACTCTGACGGCGAACTCGGAGACGGGTCAACCGACTGGAACAGCACCCCCATCGCTGCCGCGACACCCGCCGGAGTGACCTTTTCCGCTATCTCAGCCGGTGCCTACCACAGCTTGGCGCTCGACACCAGCGGGCGTGTGTGGTCGTGGGGAGCGAACGGCAACGGCCAACTCGGCGACGGATCCACGAATGGCCAACTGACGCCAGAATTGGCCAGCCAGCCAGCGGGAGCGGAGCTAGCCCGCCGGAATCGAGTTCGATGGTATTTCGGCGGGCTACTATCACTCGGTCGCCAGCACCGCGGCCGGGTCGCCACCGCCCCGCCGCAGCCGGCCATTTCGCGCCCTCGCCCGAGCTACGGGCCCGCTTCCGGCGGGACCAACGTGACCATCACGGGCAGCGGCTTCACGGGGGCCACCGGCGTGAGCTTTGGGAACACCCCGGCAGTGAACTACTCGGTTGACTCCGACGGCCAGATCACGGCCGTGGCGCCGCAAGGAACCGGGATTGTGTCGGTGACTGTGACCGGTCCGGGCGGCTCTTCACCCAACACCGCTTCGAGCAAGTTCACCTACCTTTCCCCGCTCCAGCCGGAAAACCCGCCGTGGAAGCTGGTGTACGGTTCAAACAGCGACAGCCCGGTGATCTCCAACCCACAGATTGCGATCGTGCTCGTGGGTAGCTGGTGGTGCGCGCTGCCCGGTGCTTGCACCGGCGCTTCTCCCGGCGCCAACGAAAACGAAGCGCTTCGTCTCCTGGACGATCTCCAGAGCCTGGTGGGCGATGATTCCAGTCCGACCTCCGATTACGCCACCGTGCTGGGGGGTTATTGGGGCCTGAACGGATGCGTGGCCGGAAGCGCGCTCGGGTGCACGACGACCTACGTGGGCGACATCTCCTTGCTGAGCCACTACGCCGGGTCACCCTATGGGGTGGCGGTGGTGCCAAACGACGGCGCCCGGATCCCGTTGACGGAAGACACCCTCGGCAAGATTGCCGGCGGCTTCGGGAATCCGGACAGCCGTAGGACCATCTACGTCTTAGCCTACGCGCCCACTGGAGTCGCTTGTGGCAACACGAGCAACAGCGCGGTTGGTAAGTACATGACCGCGCTTATCTCGCTTTGCCAAGTCCCCATTCCGGGAGTGGGACTCGACGACAGCGTGAGCTTCAAGGCCTCCCACGAGATCGACGAGGCGATCACCTCGGCCTTCGACGCCAACGGGACTTGGAGCACTCCGGTGCCAGGAGGCCTCGACCAGATCGCAGACCGTTGCGAGGGACGAGATCCGTCCGGGCACACCAACGACGCCGACCTCAATCCGGCCTATGACATTGCGAACCTGACCAGGGACTCCCTCGGCAATGCGGTGGCTTCGGTACTCTCGCCCGTCCACCAGGGTGTGGAGGAGGCCATCGGCTTTCCCATCTTCCATTGGCGCGCCACCTTCGACGCGCAGTGCACGGTAGGGCCCACTCCCTATTCGCCGATCGGCGCTGCACACGACCTCGCGACGGCTGCGGCTGGTGGGCGAGGCCCGGGGTTGTTGCAGATCACCACCCGTGACTTCCCCGAGGCAGCGGTGAGGAGGGGCTACCACGCGCGTGTGCAGGCGGTCGGAGGATCCGGTGCTTACACGTTCCACCTTGCCGCCGGGCAACTACCGCCCGGCCTCTCGCTCAACCAGGCCTCCGGGACGATCACCGGCGTTCCCAGGTCGACTGGCGCCTGGCCGTTGACGATCGACGTGGTCGACCTGTCACCCGCCGGGGCTGGCGCCGCCCCGGCGGCCACGGACTCATTCACTCTGCTTGTAGGTGCTCCACCGGGGTCGGCCCCATCGGTGTCAGCGCTCAGCGCGGATCACGGGCTCACCTCGGGTGGCGCCTTGCTCGAGGTAACCGGAGCTGGGTTCTCGACCGCCCCGGCGGCAACGAGCTTCACGTTTGGCCGAGCGGGAACCGCCTCCGACGTCCACTGTCCTAGCACGGTGAGCTGCACCCTCGTCGTGCCGCCCGGCGCTCCAGGTACGGTCTCCGTCGGTGTCACCGTCGCCGGCCGCGCCAGCTCGTCCGCCGGCGCTCCGACCTACACTTACGTTCCGCTCGGGGCGCTAGCGGCGAATACCTCGGGCCTGACCGCCGCACAGGCAGGCACCGGCTATCTCGCCTCCGTGGCGTCTCTCCTCTTCGGCGGGGCCCCGCCGTACTCCTTCTCGCTTGCCCGCGGGGGAATGCCCGGCGGGCTCAAGCTCACCCGATCCGGCACGATCACGGGGGTACCGAGCGTGATCGGGGTCTATCCACTCACATTGAGGGTTAGCGACTCCGCTCGGCCAAAGCACCAGGCTGTCGTGAAGCTGACGCTGCGGATCGCCCCGGAGAACGCTCGATTGCTGCTCCTCCAAGTCCTTGCCGTACTTCGGGCCCAGCTGCGAGGAGCGCACGGTGCTTCGAGCCATGCCGCGCACGCGGCGGCCGCCGGGTTGGCCAGTGCAACGGCGCCGAATCGGTGGATAGACGACTTCCGGCTTGGCCGGCGCCGTGGTCAGCTCGTTTTCTCGCTCAGCCTCGGGGCAATTCGTGCGCTCCAAGCGGCTCCGCGCTCGAGGAGGCGAGCATTTAGCCCACTCATTCGTCAAATAGTGACGGCTGATGCCGGCCTAGCCGAACTCGCTGTCAGCCAGGCCGCGTCAACGCGCCGGCAGGTCAAGTCAGTCCTCGCAGCCAGGCGCCTGCTCGAACGGGGACTGGCCCGCGCTCGATCTGGTCAGGCCGGCACGGCGGTTCAACTCTTTGCGCAGGCCTGGCAGCGAGCCTGACGTACGAACGCCGCTGGGCTCGAGGGAGGTCGATTTGAACGACAGCCGGCAGCGGTCAGCCTAGGCCGCGCGGGCTTCGAAGTCGAAGACACCTACCGCCGGCGTCGCTGCGGCTGAGGGGGCGGCCGCCGGATCGAAGCCGACGTCGCGGGCCGCGGCCGCGAGCACCCGCGCGGCGGCCCTGAGCTCGCCGGGCCGATGCGAGGCCATCACAGTCAGCCGAAGGCCCGCGCCGGCTGGCCCGACCGCCGGCGGACCGATGGCCTGTGCTAGCACCCCGCGGGCCAGGGCGGCCTCGGCCATCCGCACCGCGAGCTCCGGATCGCCGAGCACCAGCGTGACGATCTGGGCCGGGGCGGGCACTACCTCGAAGCCCTCCAGCTCGAGCTGCCCGCGCAGCGTCCGGCTGTTCTCGGCCAGCCGGTCGACGAGCTGGGGGCGGGCCTCGAGCAGGTCGAGCGCGGCGAGGGCGCCGGCCACCGCCGGCGGGGCCGGCGCGCAAGCGTCCGTGAACGTGCGCGCCGCGGCGGTCAGGTAGCGTGCCATCAGCTCATCGCACGCGGCAAACGCGCCGAAGGAGCCGAGCGCCGTGTCGAGCGCTCCCAGAACCACGTCGACCTGATCCTCCAGGTCGTTGGCGGCCAGGGCGCCCCGTCCGCCCGGGCCGAAGGCGCCGATCGCATGCGATTCGTCGACCAGCAATCGGACGTCCCATTGCTGCGCGAGCTCGACGAGGTCCTCGAGCGGCGCAACGTCGCCGTCGAGCGGGAACACGCTCGAGGTCACGATCAGCGCGCCTCGCTCTTCGGAGTGCGCCAGCCCCCAGGCCAGGTGCTCGATGTCGCAGTGGTGGTACACGAACACCTCGGCACGGGAGAGCCGGCAGCCGTCGACGATCGACGCCGGCGCCAGCTCGTCGGAGAAGATCATGTCGCCGGGCCGGGCGAGCGCCGGGATCGCCCCTGCGACGGCATGCCAGGACGAGCTGAACAGCACCGCGCTCTCGCGGCCGCAAAACGTCGCCAGCCGCTTCTCGAGCCGCCGGTGGATGGTCATCGTGCCGGACAGCGGCCGCGCGGCGCCGGCGCCGGCGCCCCAGCGCGTGGCTGCGTCGGCGGCGGCCTGGCGGACGCGCGGGTGGTCAGCCAGGCCCAGGTAGTTGCCCGAGCACAGCAGCAGGACGGGCTTGCCGTCGAGTACGACGTGCGGGCCCTGAGGACCGCTCACCAGCCGGGTGCGACGGTGCAGACCCAGCGCTCGCAGCTCGTGCAGGCGCGCCTCGATCTCGATCATTCCCGGGCGGGGAAGATAAGTGCCCCGCCGGACGGCTTCAGATCCCGATCAGCGCCCGCGCCACTCCGATTAGCGCCCGCGCCACTCCGGGCGGCGCTTCTCGGCGAATGCCCGCACCCCTTCGCGGAAGTCCTCGGAGGAGAAGCAGGCGCGACGCAGCTCGATCAGCTCCTTCTCCACCCCTGGGTCGAGCGCGGCCCGGGCCTCGAGCACAGCGTTGATCACGCGCTTGTTGCCGCGCTGGGCGAGCGGCGCGTTGGCCGCGATCTCGCGCGCCAGCTCGAGCGTGACCTCCTCCAACCGCTCGGGCTCGGCCAGCTCGTTGACAAGACCCCAGGCGCGCGCCGTGCGGGCGTCGATGCGGCGGCCGACGAGGAACAGCTCCCGCGTCCGGGCGGCGCCGACGATGTCGATGAACTTGCGGATCCCGGTGTGCGAGTACACCAGCCCCAGCTTCGCCGGCGGCATGCTCACCGCGATCGTGCCCGCCGCGATCCGCAGGTCGCAGGCCAGCGCCAGCTCGAGCCCACCGCCGATCGCGTGGCCGTTCAACGCCGCCACGGTCGGATAGGGATACGCCTCGACCGCGTCCAGCGCGGCCGCGAACGGGTGCGCCACGAGCTTCTCGGCCTCGTCGGCGAACACCGAGTCCGGCAGGTGGCCGATGTCATAGCCGGCCGAGAACGTGGCGTGCTCGCCGGTCACGATCACGCACCGCGCATCCAGCTCGGGCAAGATCGAGGCGAAGCTCCCGAGGATGGCGTGGTCGAGCGCCCCGCGCTTGCCGGGGTTGGAGATGGTCAGGCGCGTCACGCCCGGGGCCGGCTCGTCGGCGAGCAGGCGACCACCGCCGCCGGCCGGGGCTTGGCTATTCGAGGACAACGAGCGGGTCGCCCTCGGACACCGACTGCCCCTCCTCGCACAGGATCTGGCTCACCACCCCTGGATCCTCTGCCTCCACCGGCATCTCCATCTTCATCGACTCGAGGATCACCACGGTGTCACCCTCCTGCACCGCGTCGCCCACCTCGACTTCGATCTTCCACACGGTGCCGGTGATGTGGGCCTCGACCTCGGGCATGCTCTCGGCAGGATAAACGCGCCACGACGCCGGCGGTCGCCGGCGCTACGGGCAGTGGATCCTGAAGTCGCGAAGCGCGAACGATGGGCGCCGGCCGGGATAGGAGAACGTGGCCCAGCCGAAGGCCCGGTGCGCCTGCCCGGGACAGGACTTTGGCCGCGACAGCGTGATCTTCACCGGGTAGCTGTGGAAGTGCCCCTCGGCGCAGTCGGGCTTGCAGTCGTTCAGGACGTAGCTGCCGGTGGCGTTGGCGCTGCCGCGGGTCCACCTTCGCCAGTGCAGGTTGGCGAGGTACAGGCCGCCGTCACCGCAGGACACCACGATCCTCCTCGGCTTGTACTGCTCGCGGTTGCAGTTGATCGCCAGTACCCTCCCGGCGCCGGCCGCCGCGAGTGCGGCGGTCGGGCCGGCGAGCAGCACGAGGACGACTGTCAGCTTCAGGGCGCGCCGCATCGGGCGCGAGATTCTATGAGAACGTCTTCGGGTCGGGGCCGATCCGCTCGTCAGCGTCGAGCTCGCCCAGCGCCTTCATCTCATCGTCGGCGAGCTCGAAGTCGAACAACCGGAAGTTCTCCTCGATCCGCTCCGGGGTGACCGACTTCGGGATGACCACGTTCCCGAGCTGGATGTGCCAGCGCAGGACGACCTGAGCCACCGTGCGCCGGTGCTCGCGGGCGACTTCCTTGATCACCGGCTCGTCCATGACCGCGCCCTGGCCGAGCGGGCTCCAAGCCTCGGTGAGGATGCCGTGCTGCTCGTGCACGCGCCGGAGCTCGGCCTGCTGGAGCCGCGGATGCAGCTCGATCTGGTTGAGCGCCGGGACCACGCCGGTTGCGTCGATGATCCGCTCCAGGTGCTCGGGGAGGAAGTTGGAGACGCCGATCGAGCGGGCGCGCCCATCCGATTGCAGCTCGGTGAACGCCTTCCACGTGTCGACATACTTGTCCTTGTCCGGGGCCGGCCAGTGGATCAGGTACAGGTCGACGTGGTCGAGCCCCAGGCGCTCGAGGCTGCCCTCGAACGCGCGCAGCGCCGAGTCGTGGCCCTGATCGTTGTTCCACAGCTTGGTGGTGACGAATACCTCGTCGCGGCCGAGGCCGCTGTCCGCGAGCGCCTCGCCGACGCCTGCCTCGTTCTCATACGCCGCGGCGGTATCGATCGAGCGATAGCCGGTCTTCAGCGCGTGGCGCACCGTCTCGGCGGTGTCCTCGGGAGGGACCTGAAAGACGCCGAACCCCAGCTGGGGGATGCGGTGGCCGTCGTTGAAATCCAGGTACGGAACGTTCGTTTCTGTGTGAGTGCTCATGACAGGGACATGCCCGGCGCTGTCCCGTCCAAACACCGAGGCCAATGGCGTAGCCTGAGCGGGTGTGACGACTGGCGATACGGCGCGACCGAACCTCGACCTGCTCGCCGCCGCGCTGCGCGCGGACGGTGGGGACCTCGGGGCGTACATCGAGAGCCTGGCCGTGAAGCTCGAGCAGGCGGTGCCAGGACGGGTGCGCGTGGAGCGTCGCCGGTCCGGCCTGAGGGGCCCGAAGGCGGTGCGCTCGGTCGCGCTCGACGCCGGCGACCGCCGCCTCGAGCTTTCGTGGACGGGCGGCAGCCTGCAGGCCCGCACCGCGAAGCTCTCGGGCGGGATCGTCCTCAAGAACGAGACGCTCGACGTGGACGAGTGGGTGGCCGCGCTCGGGCAGATCCTGGCCGCCGAGGCCGAGCGAAGCGAGGCCACGCGCCGGGCGCTCGAGCGGCTCCTCACCGAGTAAAGGAGAGATGGAATGGGCTTCCTCAAGCGCGATGACGACAACCCGCCCCCGCAGGCCGTGGTCCCGGCCACCGCCCCCGAGGAGGAGGCGCCGCACGCGGCCGAGTACCAGGCCGGATCGCTGGCCGGCATCCCCGAGAGCGGGCGCGCCCGGATCCAACGAATGAAGCGCGACGTCGAGCGGGGGTTCTTCACGAGCGACCTGTCCGTGAACGAGTTCCTGCTCGTCAAGGAGTCCGGGTTCGAGCCGCTGGGGTTGGTGCTGGGCAGCTCGATCTACCACATCGGCTTCCAGCAGGCCACGTTCAATCAGAGCGTGGAGCTGGGGGTGCTCACGCAGGCCATGTACCACGCTCGCGAGCTGGCGATGACGCGCATGGAGGAGGAGGCCGACCAGCTGGGTGCCGACGGCGTCGTCGGGGTGCGGCTCGACATCGGGCGCTATGAGTGGGGCGCCGACCTGGCCGAGTTCATCGCGGTGGGCACCGCGGTCCGCCACCGCGGAGGCGAGCTGCATCGGGCGCCGAACGGCCGCCCGTTCGCCTCGGATCTGAGCGGCCAGGACTTCGCCACGCTCCTGCGCGCCGGCTATCGCCCGGTGGGGATGGTCATGGGCAACTGCGTCTACCACGTCGGCCGCCAGGGGATGCTCGCATCGCTCAAGCAGATCGGGCGCAACGTCGAGATGCCCAACTACACCCAGGCTCTGTACGAGGCACGCGAGCTCGCGATGGGACGCATGCAGAGCGAGGCCGACGAGCTCCAGGCCGAGGGGATCGTGGGAGCGCGGATCGTCGAGCGCAGCCATGGCTGGGGTTCGCACGTGATCGAGTTCTTCGCGATCGGGACGGGGGTGGTGGCCACGACCGCCGAGCACCTGATCGACAAGCCGGCCATGGTGCTGCCTCTGACCGGCTAGGCCTGACGCGCCAGTCGCTCAGCAGCTCACGGTCTGAGCTGCCAGATCTCCGCGACCTCGATCGCGAGGATGCACCCAAGCAGATACAAGGACGTTCCCCAGGCGATGTAGGCCCTTCGTCCCCGCGGGTAGAGCCGGCTCTGGGGGCTTCGCCCAGCCGACGCGGCCACCGGGACGAGGAAGGCCACGGCCGCGATCATCAGCAGCCACGGGCTGAGCTCGGTGGCGACGTAGTTGAAGCTCCAGTGAAAGGAGGCCAGCACGTCGGAGAGCACCTGGTGCCAGATCGCCACCGGAGCGACGAGCAGCGCCACCAGGCCCACGAAGGCCAGCGCGACCGTCACTCGCTCAGGATCCGGTCGGGCAGCGGGCGGCGCCCGGCCGGGGAGTGTGGTTCTCCGCTCCCGCGGATGCTCTCCTGAAGCAACGCCTCGAGCACCTCGAGCTCCCGGATGGTGGCGGGCCGCGGACGGCGGGCCTGGGTGAACCGATCCCACGCGGCGGGAAAGCCACGAGCGTGGTGTCGGGCGCCGCGTCGATGGGCCGCCAGGATCGGGCAGACGTGGCCGCGACCGTCCGTATAGCCGCCGGCGATCAGGTCCTCGGCGTCGAGCGCGGCCAGCATGGCCTGCCGGGTGCTCAGCGGGAGGGCGTGGACGGCCTGGTTCAGCGCGTGGGTACGCCGCCGGATGCGCTGTTCGAAGATCGGCCCACCCCACCCCATAGGTGCAGTGATTATGGCACGCGTTTGCGGTTATGCGGTGGCCGCCGCGGTGGGCTGATCGAGGCCGAGCTCCTCGATCGCCGTCTCGCGCATCTTGAACTTCTGCACCTTGCCGGTGACGGTCATCGGGAACGAGTCGACGAACTTGACGTAACGAGGGACCTTGTAGTGCGCAATCCGGTCGCGGCAGAACTCGCGCACCGAGTCCTCGGTCAGCGAGGCGCCCGAGCGCGGCACGATCCACGCCATCAGCTCCTCGCCGTAGCGCTCGTCGGGCACGCCGATCACCTGCACGTCGGCGATCTCCGCATGGGTGTACAGGAACTCCTCGATCTCGCGCGGATAGATGTTCTCCCCGCCGCGGATCACCATGTCCTTGATCCGGCCGACGATCCGGACATAGCCCTGCTCGTCCATCGTGGCCAGGTCCCCGGTGTGCATCCACCCGCCCGAATCGATTGCGTCGGCCGTGCGCTCGGAGTCGTTCCAGTAGCCGCGCATGACGCAGTAGCCGCGAGCCAGGAACTCTCCGGGCTCCCCGCGGCCGACCGTCCGCCCGCTGTCGGGGTCGATGATCTTGATCTCCGTGTGAGGGAACACCTGGCCGACCGTTCCGCAGCGGTTCTCCAGGGTGTCGTCCCGGCGGACCTGGGTGGTGACCGGCGAGGTCTCGGTCATCCCGAAGGCGATCCCCATCTCGTCGATCCCCATCTCGTCCGAGACCCGCCTCATCACCTCGACCGGGCAGGGCGAGCCGGCCATGATGCCGGTGCGCAGCGGCTCCAGGTCGTAGTCGCCGAAGCGCTCGTGTCCCAGCTCGGCGATGAACATGGTCGGGACGCCGTAGAGGCTCGTGCACCGCTCCTCCGCGCACGCCCGCAGGGTGGCCTCGGGCTCGAACGTGTCGGCCGGATAGACCATGCACACGCCGTGCGAGGTCGCGGCCAGGTTGCCCAGGACCATCCCGAAGCAGTGGTACAGCGGGACCGGAATGCAGACGCGGTCGCGCTCGGTGTAGCCAAGCAGCTCGCCGGTGAAGTAGCCGTTGTTGAGGATGTTGTGGTGGGTGAGCGTGGCGCCCTTGGGGAAGCCGGTGGTGCCGCTCGTGTACTGGATGTTGATCGGATCGTCGAAGTCGAGCTCCTCCATCGCGGCGAGGACGTCTTCGCGCGAGGCGCCGCCGGCCGAAAGCTCCTCCCACTCGGGCGTGCCGAAGAAGATCGCTCGCTCGAGCCCGTCGAGGTGGGGGCGCACCTCGTCCACCATCGCCACGAAGTCGACGTCCCGGGGCCCCCGGGGGGCGGCCAGGATCCAGCGGCAGCCCGATTGCCCGAGCGCGTACTCGAGCTCGTTCGAGCGGTACGCCGGGTTGATGTTGACAAGGATCACCCCGAGCTTCGCCGTGGCGTACTGGGCGAGCACCCACTCGGCCCGGTTGGGGCTCCACACGCCGACCCGGTCGCCCTTGCCCAGGCCAGCCGCGAGCATCCCGCCGGCCAGGCGGTCGACCGTCTGGTTGAACTCGGCGTACGTGTAGCGCATGTCCTGGTGAGACGACACGAGCGCGTCCGCGTCCGGCACTCGGGCGGCCGTCCGCTCCAAGTTGTGGCCGATCGTCTCCCCCAAGAGCGGGTCCATGCAGGCGCCGTGGGCGTAGGACAGCATCTGTCTTGCCTCCTTGTCGTGCAAGTCGGGATCCTATTGCCATGACGACGGCCCTGCGAGCGGGATTGCTGGACGGGCGAGCCGTGGCGCTCGGCGGCAGTTCGCGCCCTGACATCGCGGATGCGCTGCGGGCGCTCGGAGCGCGGGTCGAGGTGATGCCCTCGCTCGACGGTGGCGAGGAGGAGCGGGTGGGGGAGTGGGCGCGGGCGCATTTGCCGCTGCGCGCGCTCGTCGCCTGCGCTGGTCCGGGGGAGGTCGAGGACGTGCTTGCCGATGTGTGGGTCGCGGTGCGGGAGGTGGCGAGCGGGGCGCTGATCCCGGCGGGGGCCGGAGGCAAGATCGTGCTGGTTGGCCCGGTGGTGGCGCGCGGCGGCTCCTCGGCGACGGGGTCGCCGGGGACGGGGTCGCCGGCGGCGGTCCAGGCCGGCCTGGAGAACCTCGCGCGCACCCTGTCGGTGGAGTGGGCTCGCCACCGCGTTACGACCGTGGCGGTGGCGCCCGGCCCCCGGGCCGCAGAGGCGAAGGTGGCCGACGTCGTGGCCTACCTCGTCTCGCCGGCGGGTGACTACTTCAGCGGGGCGCGGCTCGATCTCGGCGGCGATCTTCGCTGACCCGTCCGCGCTCACGAATGCCCAACGCGAGCATCGCTGCGGCGAGGGCGAGCACGGCGAACCCCGCGCTCTGACCGCTCAAGCCGCTGGCCAGCGCGGCGATCATGAACATCACGGCGGCGAAGAAGTAAAGGCTCGTCCTTGACATGGCCGTATGGGTACCCGCAGCCGAGTAACGTTCAACGCGCTCGCGGCCTCTCGCCGGCGGTTGCGGCGGCGCCCCCGTGCCCTACGGCTACTGATTCAGGCCGGCGACCGCCGGCGCGGCGGTCCGGGCCGCCAGCCAAGCACAAAGGTCGTCCAGCACGCGACCCTGCTCTGGCTCGTTGAAGATCTCGTGGTACAGGCCCTCGTAGGGGAGCAGCGTCTTGTCGGCGGCGCCGATCCGTTCGGCCAGCATCAGGCTGCCCTCAGGGGGGCACAAACCATCGGCGGTCCCGTACATGATCAACGTCGGGATGGTGATGGCCGACACGGCTTCCGGGAACGCCTCAATCGAGCCGGCCAGCTCGGCCACGGTCCGCACCGGCAGCTTGCCGTGGTGGACCAGCGGGTCGTTCTGATAGGCCTTCACCACGGCGGGGTCGCGGCTGATCAGCGTCGCGTCGATATCGATCAGCGGCAGGCGGGGCGTCAGCGCCGACAGCACCCGGGCGGCGATCCGCATGTGCGGTGGCGCGGCCTCGAGCGCGGCCAGCGGTCCGGACAGGATCAGGCCGCGCAGGCGATCCTGATGGCGCAGCGCGTAGGCCAGCGCCACCGTCCCGCCCATGCTGTGACCGAGCAGGAATATGGACCCGGTGGCCCCTCCGCCCACGCCCGAGCCCACCCCTCCAACCCCGCCTCCGGCCGCCCCTCGAGCCAGGGTGACGAGCGAGTCGAGGTCTGCAACCGCGCGATCCATGCGGTCGATCAGCGCCCGGGGCCCGGCCGAGCGGCCGTGCCCGCGATGCTCGATCGCATATACGGCGTAGCCCTCGGCGGCCAGGCGCGCGGCTACGTGCCCGTAGCGCTCCGAATGCTCACTCGCGCCGTGGGCGATGACCACGGTGGCGCGGGGCTCACCAGGCGGGAGCCAGTCCTGCCAGTAGATGCGAAGCCCGCCGGCGCCGGTCGAGAGTGTGGTCGCTCAGGGCCCCGACTCCTCGGCCCACGGCACCACGACCGCGTCCTCGTGCGGCGAGTCGCGCGCGACCACGTACTCGGCCGGCTCGCTGTCGGACAGGTTCTCGAGCACGTGCGTCTCGCGCGGGGGGACGTAAACCAGGTCGCGAGGCTCGAGCATGACCTCTTGCTCGAGCCGGTCGCCCCAGCGCACGCGCAGCGAGCCCGACAGCATGTACACCGCGCTCTCGCAGCCCTCGTGGTAATGGGGGCGCGACTGCGCGCCCGGCGGGACCCGGAACACCGCCATGTAGATGTTCTGCGCCCCGGTCGTCATCTGGGAGACCTCCGATCCGCCGACCACCCCGCGTGGCACGTCCCGATCCGCCCCGGGCTTGACGACCCTCATGACGCTTCGAGTCTACCGGTCGTCCCGGGGGATCAGCTCGATCTGGATCGGCGGCTGGGCTGCCGCCTCGTGGTCGACCTGGAGGGTGGTGTGGTGGACGTGGAAGCGGTCCTCGAGCACGCGCTGGAGCGCGCGGCGCCGGTCGTGGCAGTCCTCGCCCGCGCGCACCACCACGTGCGCCGAGAGCGCTGGAAAGCCCGAGGTCACCTCCCACACGTGCAGGTCGTGAACCTGGACCACCCCCGGCTGCGCGGCCAGCGCGTTGCCGATCTCGCCTGGGTCGAGGCCGGCCGGGGCCGCCTCCATGAACACCCGCGCCGACGCCTTGAGCAGGCCGCAGGCCGCCCATAGCATCAGCCCGGCGATCAGCAGCGACGCGATCGCATCCGCGCGCTCGAACCCGGTGGCCAGGATCACGGCGGCCGCGACGGCGGTGGCGATGAAGCCGAACAGGTCGGTGAGGATGTGGCGGTAGGACCCCTCCACGTTCAACGATCGCTCGTGTCCGGTGGACAGGATCCGCGCCGCGGCGAGATTCACGGGGATCCCGGCCAGCGCCACGCCCAGGACGAGGCCGCCGGTCACCGCCGGGGGGAGACGAGGTGTCGGATGGCGCCGTAGACGATCACCCCCGCCAGCACCAGAAGGGTCACGCCGTTGGCCTGGGCGCTCAGGATCTCCACTCTCCCGAGTCCATAAGTCATGGCCCCGTAGGCGGGCTTTGCAGCCAGGCGCGCCGCGACCAGCGCGAGCGCGAGCGCAACGGCGTCGGTCAGCATGTGCGCGGCGTCGGACAGCAGGGCCAGCGAGGAGGCGACGACGCCGGCCGAGACCTCGGCGGCCATCAGCGCGACGATCAGCGCCAGCGCCGCCTTCAGCGCGCGGCGATCCGCCTCCCGGTGCAGGTGATGGCCGTGGTCGTGCGCCATCGGGCCAATGCTAGGCGGGCGCGCTCAGTTCATGGAAGGATCGGTCGGCATCCTCGCGACCAGGGCGTAGCTGCCTCCCTTGCGCGTGAGCACCTCGGACCACAGCCCCTGCGGGTTCGCGGTGAACGCGTCCTGGTGCTTGGCCGGCTCGAGGATCCAGTCGCCGCGCTCGAGCTCGCCGTCGAGCTGTCCCGGCCCCCACCCCGCGTGGCCCACGAACGCGCGTCCGCTGCGCACGCCCGCGATCGGGTCATCGAGGCTGGCCCGCAGCACCCCCACGTCGTCGAAGGAGATCAGCGCGGCGTCACCGGGATCCTCGAACTGGGCCAGCACGATCACCGACGACGGCTGGACCGGGCCGCCGATGAACAGCTCCTCGGCCGGATCGACGAGGTCTTCGAGCTGCGGAACCGCGTCAGCCACGGTGGTCTCCGAGGGCCGGTTCAGCACCAGGCCGAGCGCCCCTTCCTCGTTGTGCTCGACCACCAGCACGACGCTGCGCCAGAAGTTCGGGTCCACCAGGCTGGGTCCGGCGATGAGGAGCTGTCCGCGCGAGGAGTCGATGGCTTGCCTTCTCTCACAGCCCGAGCGATCGCCCGAGGATCTCCTTCATGATCTCGTCCGTACCTCCTCCAATCGGCCCCAGCCGTGCGTCTCGGGCCGCCCGCTCCAGTCCATCGCCGATCATGTACCCGCGCAGGCCGTGCACTTGCAGGCACGCGTCGGTCACCTCGAACGCGGCGCGCTGAGTGGCGAGCTTGGCGATCGTGACCTCACGCACCGCTTCCTCGCCTGCCACGTAACGGCGCAGCGCGGCGTAGGTGACGGCGCGCCGGGTCTCGAGCGTCGTGGCGATCTCGGCCAGCTCGTGACGGAGGGCCTGGCGCTCGTGGCCGGCGAGGGCGCCGGCGCGGGCGCCGGCGGGCGCCTGGTCGAGCGCCTGGTCGAGCGTTCGCTCGAAGCACACCTGCATCGCGCCGACAGCCCCCAGCGCCATGAGCAACCGCTCCCACTGGAAGTTGGCCATGATCAGGTAGAAGCCTGCGTCCTCCTCGCCGAGCCGGCACTCGTCCGGGACGAACACGTCGTCGAATGTGATGTGTGCGGTGTCGGAGGCGTGCCAGCCCATCTTGCTCAGAGCGCTGGACTGCACGCCGGGCCCCCGCTCGACGATCAGGAAGGTCAGCCCGTGGTGTCCACCCTCCTGAGTGGTCTTGACCGCGGTCACGATCACGTCCGCGCGGACGCCGCCGGTGATGAACGTCTTGGCGCCGTTGACGACGTAGCCGCCCTGGACCTTCCGGGCGTGGGTGCGGATCGCCGCCACGTCGGAGCCGCAGTCGGGCTCGGTGATGGCCAGGGCTGCGACGAGCTCGCCGCGGAGCCCCGGGACCAGGTAGCGCTGCTTCTGCGCCTCGGTGCCGAAGCGCCAGATCGGCGGGAGCGCGATTCCCGCGTGGGCCCCGATGCCGGCCGCCAGCCCGCCCGACCCGCACCGGGCGATCTCCTCCGCGAACACGGCATCGGCCACCAGATCCTCGGCGCCGCCGTACTCCCGCGGGAATTTCAGCCCCAGGTAGCCGCGTTCGGCCAGCTGTGCGAACACGTGGTTGGGAAACGAGCGCGCCTCTTCCCACGCGTCCGCGTGGGGGGCGAGCTCGGTTTCCACGAACTGGCGCATCCGGACCCGGAGCTCCTCGTGCGCCGCGGTGAACGGCGGGATCGGCCGGCGCGGGGCGGGGGCGCCGGCGCCGGCCTTGGCTGCCAGGCTGTCGTGCGGGTCGTCGGCGATCGCGCTCATCGGTCGGGAAACCGTAGCGGCGGGGGCTAGGCGCCGCCGCGCTTCCCCCGCGCGGCGGCGCATGCCATATGCAGGTAGGCGATCGGGCCCCGGTCGCCCCGACGGCTTCCTACCCCCTACTGCCGGCCTGCCGCAGCGCGGCCGGTTCCTCCCTTCCCGGGAAGGTGATCAAAGGTTAGAAGCGTTACCCAAACCTAACTGTTACTGACCCGGCTGAGGTCAACATAATAGTTGACAGTGACTGGTCCGTACGCGGGTTTACTGTGTCACACGAGCATGGGATCCGTCTCCGGCGCTACGGATAGGTAACCCCATCGCGCGGCCCGGGGCGAACCCTCGCCGCTCGCCAGCCAGAGCTACAACCCGTACGAGCGCCCGATCACGTCGAGCATGATCTCGTCGGTGCCCGCGCCGATGCGGTTCAGGCGCAGGTCGCGCCACGAGCGCTCGATTCCGTACTCCTGCATGTAGCCGTTGCCCCCGTGGATCTGGATGCACTCGTCGGCGACCTCGACGGCGATGCGCGCGGCGTACAGCTTGGCCATGGTGATCTCGCGCACCGGGTACTCGCCGTTCTGAAAGCGCCAAGCCGTGGTGTAGACCATCTGCCGGGCGGTCTCGATCTTGGTCGCCATCTCCGCGAACTTGTGGCGGATGACCTGGAAGCGACCGATCGGCCGGCCGAACGCGGTGCGCTCGCGCGCGTAGGCGAGCGTGCGATCGAACACGTGCTGCGCGCCCGCCACCGACCCCGCCGCGCCGATCAGCCGCTCGCCCTGGAGCTCCCACATGATGTGGTAGAAGCCCTTCCCGACCTCCCCGAGCACGGCTGACTCGGGCACCCGCACGTCCTGGAAGGCGAGCAGCGCGGTGTCGGAGGCGTGCATCCCGAGCTTCTTCAGCCGCTTCTCCCGAATCACGCCGGGCGCGTCCATCGGAACGAGGAACAGCGTGAAGCCGTCGTAGCCGGCGTCCGGGTCGGTCTTGGTCACGAGCACGATTGCGTGGGCCCGGTGGCCGTTGGTGATGAACGTCTTCGACCCGTTGATCACGTACTCGCCGTTCGCCTCGTCGCGGACGGCGCGCGTCTTGATCCCGGACACGTCCGAGCCGGCGTCGGGCTCGGTGATGCCGATGCACAGGATCGCCTTGCCCTGGATCGCCGGCGCGGCCCATTGACGCTTCTGCTCCTCGGTCCCGAAGGCCAGGATCGGAGGCATCGCCATGTCCGTCTGGACGGCGACGCCCATGCCCAGCCCGCCGCAGTGGGCATGGACCAGCTCCTCGGCCAGGACGAGCGAGGTGTAGTAGTCGCCGCCCTGCCCGCCGTACTCCTCGGGCTTGTCCAGCCCGAGGAAGCCCAGCTCGCCCATGCGCTCGAACACCCAGTCCGGGAACGTGTTCTCCTCCCACTCCTCCGCGTGCGGCTGGAGCTCCTTGATCACGAACCGGCGGATCGACTCCCGCAGCTGCTCGTGCTCGTCGGTGAAGATGAAGTGTTTGCGGTTCGACGCGAAGTCGGGCTTGAGGACGTCTGCGGTGGAGGTCATGCGGCCACGGTACACCGCGTCGGTGGGTTCCGGCGGACGAGGCCGGTTGCCTTGCGCCCGATTTCGCCATAGCCTTGGCCCAGGGTGCGCTTGCTAGGACTCCGGGGCCCCTCTGACGGGCGCCGCGCCGCGCTGGCGTAGGCTTGCGCGCGCAGGATGACCTACGAAACGCTTCTCTCCGAAGTCTCGCCGGCCGGCGTGGCCACGATCGCGCTGGACCAGCCGGACACGCGCAACGCGCTGTCCGATGAGCTGCTCGACGAGCTGATCGGCGCGCTCGAGGCGGCGCGCGATGACAGCGCGGTGCGGTGCGTCGTGCTCACTTCCACGCACGAGCGGGTGTTCAGCGCCGGCGCGAACCTGGGGGGGTTCGCGGCGGAGGTCCCGCTCGTGCATAAGCACTTCGGCACCACGCGCTTCCCGCGACTGTTCAGGACGCTCGGCGAGCTCGGCAAGCCGTCGATCTGCGCGGCGAACGGCCACGTCCTCGCCGGCGCACTTGGAATCGCGCTGGCGTGCGACCTGATCCTGGCGCGCGAGGGAGTGCGCTTCGGGACGCCGGAGATCAACGTGGGCGTGTTCCCGTTCATGATCATGGCCCTGATCTACCGAAACGTCCCGCGCAAGAAGACCAACGAACTGCTGCTGCTCGGGGAGCAGATCTCAGCCGAGGAGGCGGAGCGGATCGGGATCGTCAACAAGGTCCTCCCCGCGGACACGTTCGACGAGGGCGTGCGGGACTGGGCTGAGAAGCTCGCGGCAAAGTCGCCGGTGATGATGCGGCTGGGCAAGGATGCGATGTTCCGCCAGCAGGACATGGCGTTCGCCGACGCGCTGGACTTCCTGCGCTCCCAGCTCACGATCGCGTTCTCGACCGAGGACATCCAGGAGGGCGTGCGAGCGTTCTTCGAGAAGCGCGAGCCGGAGTGGAAGGGGGCGTGATGGCCACGGAGGCGTCACACACCAGCCTGCTCCGCCCGCTCGCCGATGACCTGCGCGCCCGGCGCGAGCAGATCAAGCTCGGCGGCGGCCCGGAGCGGATCGCCACGCAGCACGCGGCGGAGAAGCTGACCGCGCGCGAGCGGGTCGCGCTGCTGATCGACGAGGGCACGTTCGTCGAGCTCGGGATCCACGGCCGCCCGCACAGCTCCCAGCGCGCCATGGACGGCCGCGAGGCCCCTGCCGATGGCGTGATCACCGGCTACGGGAAAATCCACGGGCGCCTGGTCGCGGTGGCGGCCTACGACTTCACGGTGATGGCCGGCTCGATGGGGATGACCGGGGAGATCAAGGTGGGGCGCCTAAGGGAGCTGGCCGTGACCAAGCGGATCCCGCTGGTCTGGCTGCTCGACTCGGCCGGCGCGCGCATCCAGGAGGCGGTGGGCTCGCTGTTCGCGGGCACCGGGCACCTGTTCAGGGAGGAGGTGATCAACTCCGGGGTGATCCCGCAGGTGGCGGCGCTGATGGGGCCGTGCGCCGCCGGGACCGCGTACATCCCGGGCCTGGCCGACTTCGTGCCGATGGTCCGGGGGCGCGGCTCGATGGCGCTGGCCGGGCCGCACCTGGTGCGCGCGGCGATCGGGGAGAACGTCACCCAAGAGGAGCTGGGCGGATCGCGCGTGCACTGCCGCAAGTCCGGGGTGGGCGACCTCGAGTGCGCCGACGACCCCGAATGCATCGAGGCGATCAAGCAGTACCTGAGCTACTTCCCCCAGAGCTGCGACGACCGGCCGCCGATCCTGCCCTCGAGCGACCCGATCGACCGGGGCGACGAGGAGCTGCTCGACGTCCTGCCCGAATCGAACCGCAAGCCCTACGACATGTACGAGGTGATCCGGCGTATCGTCGACGACGGCGTCTACTTCGACCTCAAGCCGCAGTGGGCGAAGACGATCATCACCTGCCTGGCCAGGTTCGCCGGCCGGCCGGCCGGGATCGTGGCCAACCAGCCCAAGCAGCTGGGCGGGATCCTCGACAACGACTCGGCCGACAAGGCGGCCCGGTTCATCAACCTGTGCAACGCCTACGGGATCCCGCTCGTCTACCTGATGGACGTGCCCGGGTTCATGGTCGGGACCAAGGTCGAGCAGGCCGGGATCATCCGCCACGGGGCCAAGATGCTCTATGCCACCGCCAGCGCAACCGTGCCAAAGATCACCGTGGTGCTGCGGAAGGCCTACGGCGCCGGCTACTACGTGATGTGCGGTCGGGCCTACGAGCCCGACCTGATCGTCGCCTGGCCGAGCGCCGAGATCAGCGTGATGGGCGCCGAGGGCGCGGTCGAGATCATCTTCCGCAAGCAGGTCCAGGAGGCCGAGGACCCGGCGGCCAAGCGCCGCGAGCTGATCGAGCAGTTCCGCTCGATCATCGACGTCTACATCGCAGCCGGCCACGACATGATCGACGACGTGATCGACCCGCGCGAGACGCGGCTGACGATCTGCCGCGCGCTCGAGCTGGCCGCGGGCAAGAGGACGGAGCGGCCGTGGAAGCGAAACGGCGTGGTGCCGGTGTGAGCCTCGCCGATCCCGCCGTCATCACGTGCGCGATCTCGGGCGCGATCGCCAACCGCGACCAGTGCCCGGCGATCCCGTACACCCCGGAGGAGTACGGCGCCGAGGCGCGGCGGATCGTCGACGAGGGCGGCGTGCACATCCACATCCACGCCCGCCGGCCCGACGGAACGCCATCGTATGAGATCGAGGACTTCGTGGCCATCCGCGATGCGATTCGAGCCGAGGTCGCGGACGCCGCGATCATCAACTTCTCCACCGGCACGGTGGGCGTGCCGGTGGCCAAGCGAATCGCCTACCTCGAGGCCGGGCGCCCGGCGGTGGCCGCGCTGAACATGGGCTCGATGAACTACGCCAAGTACTCGGCCAAGCGCCGGGCCTTCGTGTTCAAGTTCGTATTCGCGAACCCGTTCGAGGAGATCATCGAGCTGCTCGAGGCGATGCGCCGCCTGGGCATCAAGCCCGAGCACGAGTGCTTCGACGTCGGCCACGTGGCCTCGCTGGAGCCGCTGGTCGACATGGGGCTCCTCGAGGCGCCGCTGCACGCGGACTTTGTGATGGGCGTGCTCGGGGGGATCCCGGCCACGGCGCGGAACCTCGCGGCGATGGCCGACAACCTGCCGAGCACCGGCTCCGCCGACGGTGCCGGCCACCACCACTGGGGGGTGATCGGGATCGGCCGTGTCCAGTGGACGATGGTGGCGAGCGCGCTGACCCTAGGCGGGTCGATCAGGGTGGGCGTGGAGGACAACTTCTATCTGCCCGACGGGCGCATGGCGCGTTCCAACGGCGAGCTGATCGCCAAGGCCCGTCAAATGGCCGAGGATGCCGGCCGGCGCCCGGCCACGGTGGAGGAGGCCCGGACGCTGCTCGGGATCAAGGCCCCGGCGCCGGCATGAGCACCGGGCTGCCGCTCGAAGGCCTCACCGTGCTCGACCTGACCCGGCTGCTCCCCGGCGGCTTCTGCTCGCTGCTCCTGGCCGACTTCGGGGCGGACGTCATCAAGGTCGAGGACACCGGCCTCGGCGACTACGTGCGTTGGTCGCAGCCGGCGTTCGCGGGGGTCGAGCCGAGCGCGGCGGGAGCTTCGTTCCTCGCGCTCAACCGCGGCAAACGCTCGATCCGCATCAACCTCAAGAGTGATGGCGGCCGCGAGGCGCTGCTCCGGCTCGCCCGCGACGCGGACGTGGTGCTCGAGTCTTTCCGGCCCGGCGTGCTCGACCGCCTCGGCGTCGGTTACGAGCGCCTGCGCGAGGTCAATCGCGGCCTCGTCTACTGCGCGATCACCGGCTACGGCCAGGACGGCCCCAACCGCGACCGCTCCGGCCACGACATGAACTACCTCGGGCTGAACGGCCTACTCGGGCTGACCGGCGAGGCCGACGGGCCGCCGGTGCAGGCGGGCGGGCAGATCGCCGACATCGGTGGCGGCGCGCTGACCGCGGCGATCGGGATCCTCGTGGCGCTGCGCGAGCGCGAGCGCTCCGGCCACGGCCAGCTCGTTGACTGCTCGATGTTCGACGGCTCACTGTCGTGGCTGGCGATGCTGGCCGCCCAGGTGTTCGCTGGCGGCCCGGTTCCAAAACGCGGGTCGGTGCCGCTCGCGGGCGGGATCGTCTGCTATCGCCCCTACCGGTGCGCCGACGGATGGGTCACGCTGGGCGCGCTCGAGCCGAAGTTCTGGAGCGAGTTCTGCCGGGGCGTGGGGCGCGAGGACCTGATCGAGCACGCGTTCGATCCACCGGGCTCGCAGACCCACGCCGACGTCGAAAAGGTGTTCGCCGGACGGACGCGCGAGCAGTGGCGGCAGTTCGCCTCAGAACACGACTGCTGCCTTGAGCCGGTGCTGGAGCTCGTCGAGGCCTTGGATTCCCAGCTCGTGGCGGCGCGGGAGATGGTGGTCGAGCTGGCCCAGCCGGGCGCATCCGAGCCGGTCCGGCTCCTCGGGCTGCCGATCAAGCTGAGTCGCACCCCCGGCGCTCCGGCGCGCGCGCCCGGCCCGGCCCTCGGGCAGCACACCGAGGAGGTACTGGCCGCCGCCGGGTTCAGCGCTGAGGAGATCGCGTCGCTCGAGCGCTCAGGCGCCGTGGCCGGACCCGCGACGGCGCCGGCGGGGGCGTCGTTCATGAGCGCATGAGCGACGGCCTGCTCAGGATGGCGGAGCTGTCGGAGCGCTCGGGGCGCCAGCGCGGCCTGGCGTGAGCGTGACTTGACAGCGGCACGCGCGCGCTGTAGATACCGCGCCCACTGATGTTGAGGGGCAGCGCATGGCAACGCACGGGGTTGGTGGCGCTCGCCGCGGTGGTCGCCTCGCTCGTCAGCACGGCTCCGGCGCTCGCAACCTGGCAGGGCACACTGCTGCGCAACTCGACCGATCCGTCGAGCGGCTCACTGCTGCTCGACGCGCACGCCAACGCCAGCTTCGGGCTGCACTTCGGGCTGAACCTACCTGGCTACACGGTCTCAAACGTGACCGCGAGTCAGCCCGGTCCGGACGGGGAACCCGCCTGTACGCCCACGAGCAACAGCGACCTGACCACCCACAACGCCGGGTTCGACTGCACCTTCGGCCAGCCGGTCAGCCAGGTGACGGTGACCTTCACGACGTCCCCACGCTATCCCGACAACGGCGGCGGCGAAACCTGGGATGACGATGACTCAACCAACGCCACCGTCGCGGGCCCGCCGCCGGCGACCATAGTTCCGCGTGAGCCGACCGAGCCCGACCTCAAGCAGGAAGCACTCCAGTACGCGCGCAACGAGTACACGGAGGCCCTTGCCGATTGCCTGGCGGCGAGCCCCTACGACCAGATCGTCAGCGAGGCCCTGGTGGCCGTGGTCAGGGATCGGCAGCAGGAGTGCGAGCAGGGGGCGATGACCGTCTACGAGCTCAGGGTGGTCAACCTTGACCCGGTCGATCAGAACTTCTCCGCGGTGGCGCTGCCGGGCGCGAGCCCAGCCCCGACGCTCGGCCGGACGCGCTGTGGCCGCGCGCACACGCGCCTGCCCGCCGCCGCGTGCCGACGTCTCGCGGCGCTCGAGCTAAGCCGCCTCCAGGAAGCCGCCCGCTCCGCGGCACTCTGGGGCGCGGTATACACGACGCTCAACCGGTTGGGCACGGCGAAGTCCGACGGCAGCTCCGCCGGGGTCGCCACGCAGACTGCGGCACTCCAGGCTTACGACGGGGAGATCCTCGCCGAGGGCGCCGCCGAGGATGCCACCGACGCCGCGCTCGCGAGCGCGCTCCACAAGCTCCGGCTCGACTTCCGCCTATCGGCCAAGCAGGTTGCCGCGGACCAGCGGTCGCTCAACCGAGGGCGTCTGCCCGCAGCCGTGCTGCATGCGCTCGCGGCGCACGGAATCAGCGCCAAGAAGTTCGCGGCGGCGATGAACGGCGTGGGCGCTGCCCGGCCAGGACCACTCGACTTCCTCGGAGCGCTGCGAGCGCGCCACCTGAACGGGCCGGCGGTTGCGAAGGTCCGCGCTGATTGGCGCGCGCTGACCGGCCAGGACCTGACCGCGATCGTGGATGGGCTGGCGAGTGCGCACGCGGTCAACCAGTCGCTGCAGCAGCGGCTGGACAACGACGCGAACCAGATCGACCAGGCGTCGGCCGGTTCGGCGCGTCGCAGCGCGGCGGAGCAGTTCGTACAGGACGCGGCCCAGGCCCATGGCGAGGCGGCGTCCCTGCTCGAGGCCGCCGGCAACGCGCTCACTTAGCCGGGCTCACCACCAGGCGTCGTGGGCCTCCATGACGCCGTAGCCCTCGGCCAGCTCGATCCCTCCGGGCAGGCGGCCGGAGAAGGTCCCGAACGGCTGGCGGTAGGAGCTCCGCACGAGCAGGAGATTGTCCCGGCGCGCGCGCGTGGCCTCGGCGGCGAAGCGAAGCTCGCCCACGCGGGAGAGGTCCGGCGCGAACGCCACCGGTGGCGCCTCGTTCGGGATCCCATCCACCCACACGGTCCGCTCGCTCCCGCGCGGCGCGTCGTTGACCCCGCTGACCAGGTTCCAGGCCACGGCGCGGCCATCGAGCGCGGTGCCGACGCCGGCTGACCAGCGCCACGCGGTGTGCCGCCCGTAGTAGGCCGCGGTGTCGTCGATCACGGCCGGGGCGCTCAGGGCACGCGGCCTGCCGGCGATCGTCACCGTGCCGGTGGCGAGGACACCGCCCTGCTTGCGCGTCCAGGCGTAGCTTTCGCCCGCGGGCGCGACGGTCTCGACACCGGCGCTCTCCTCCAGGGCTAGGTCGAGCCGGACGTCGGATTCGTCGATGCGGAGCCGACCATAGGCCATTGCAACCCGCCCACGCCCGAGCCGCGTCCGTTCAGACAGCTCCCTGCGGGAGCGGTCCCACACGGCCCAGAACGACTGCCGG
This sequence comes from uncultured Solirubrobacterales bacterium, assembly GCA_963818675.1. GTDB lineage: Bacteria > Actinomycetota > Thermoleophilia > Solirubrobacterales > Solirubrobacteraceae > Palsa-465. The sequence continues at coordinate 377,519 of CAWFTE010000002.1, read as the reverse complement.
GCCGGGCCGATCCGGACTGCCGCCACGCACAGCATCAGCTCGGGGCCGTATACGCCGACGTAGCGCCACGCCTTGAGGGGGCGCCGCCCGGCGCGGGCGGGCATCGGCGCCGGCGGCAACGCCAGGGGGTGCAGCGCGGCTGGGCGGGTGAGGCCGAACGTGCCGCGGTAGGGGAGGGCCTGCACCGGTCCACGATATTGCTCAGAGCGACGGGGCGAGAGCGAGCTCAGGGGCGGGCGCCGCGCTGAGCGGGCGCGCGACCAGCAGCCCGGCGATCGCCAGCACCGCGACGCCGACGAACACCAGGGCGCCGGTGAGCCCGAACAGGGCCACGAGCGGACCCGCAATGGCCGCTGTGCGCGCCGGGCTCGGTTGCCCTAGGCGCCCGGTATGCTTATGACTGACTGACTAGTCAATCGACTGCGAACGAGGAGAGAGCCACCGCCATGCGGGCGGCTGCCGTTCAGCTTAACTCCACCGAGGACACCGACCGGAACCTCGAGATCGCCGACCGGCTGGTCCGCGACGCCGCCGCGCTTGGCGCCGAGCTCGTCGTGCTCCCCGAGAAGTGGACCGTGATGGGCACCGGTGAGCACATGGAGGCCGGCGCGCAGCCGCTCGACGGTGCTGCGATCGGCTGGGCGCGCTCGGTGGCCCGGGAGCTCGGGATCGACCTCGTGGCCGGCTCGTTCCTCGAGCGGGTGCCGGGCCGCGCCAAGACCTCCAACACGAGCGTCCACGTGGCCCCCGACGGCGAGATCCGCGCCGTCTACCGGAAGATCCACATGTTCGACGTCGAGGTCGACGGGGTTCGCTACGTGGAGTCCGATCGGGAGGAGCCGGGGACGGAGATCGTCGTCTCCGAGCTCCCTGGCGGCGTGAAGCTCGGCATGAGCGTGTGCTACGACCTGCGCTTCCCGGAGCTCTACCGGATCCTCGCGGTGCGGGGCGCCGAGGTGATCGCCGTCCCGAGCGCCTTCACGCTCGCCACCACGCGCGACCACTGGGAGCTGCTGCTCCGCGCCCGGGCGATCGAGAACCAGTGCTTCGTCGTCGCGGCCAACCAGATCGGGAGCGCGCCGCCTGGCAACCGCTCGGGCGGGCGTTCGCTGATCGTCGACCCGTGGGGGCTCGTGCTGGCCAGCGCCCCGGACACCGAGACGGCGATCGTGGCCGACCTCGACTTCGAGGTCCTGCGCGACGTTCGCCGAAAGCTGCCCTCGCTGGCCCACCGCCGGCCGCAGGCCTACGACTGGAGCACTGCATGACCGCCGGGACCGCCGCGATCGACAAGCGCCGCCAGATCCTCGACGCCGCGGTCCGCGTGTTCGCCCGCCAGGGCTTTCACACCTGCCGGGTGGCCGACATCGCCGACGAGGCGCAGGTGGCCTACGGGCTGGTCTACCACTACTTCTCCTCCAAGGACGAGATCCTCAACACCCTGTTCCTCGAGCGCTGGGACCTGATGCTCGCCGCGATTGCCGAGGCCGACGCGGCGGCGTCCTCGGCCCGGGAGAAGCTCTCGACGATCGCCGGTTTCATCGTCGACTCCTACCGCCACGACCCCGAGCTGATGAAGGTCATCATCGTCGAGGTCACCCGGGCGGCCAACACGTTCGGCCGCACCCACCTGGCCAAGATCCGCGAGGCGTACGCGCAGATCGCCGCGATCGTGGCGGAGGCCCAGGCGGCCGGGACGTTCCGCGAGGCGATCACGCCGGAGTTCGCGGCGCTGGCGTTCTACGGACTGGTCGAGCAGGTGCTGAGCGGCTGGATCTTCGAGCTCGCGCCGGTGGGCGAGCAGGAGCTCGAGCGGGCCAAGGCGATGATCGTCGACACGATCTGCCGGGGGCTCGAAAACCAGCGGACGTAGCGCGGCGTTTCGCCCACCGCTGCGACGGGCAAAAGGCCCTCACCCCAGTGCCGCCGCCATGTCTGATTGAATCCTCGGCCGATGACTGAGAGCCCCTTGGTCAAGCGCCTGCTGTGGTCAGGTCTGCTCGCCGGAACGGGCGCGCTGGCAAGCCTCGCCGCAAATCGCGCAGCCACCCTGATCTGGGAGCGCCTGTTCGACGAGCAGCCCCCCGAGTGAGCGGGCCGCGCGAGTGAGCGAGCCGCCCGAGACCTCGACATTCGAGACCGCGTCCCTCGAGGCGGAGGTCACCGTCGACAACGGCACGAGCGCGCAGATCGCCGCGCGCGTCGATGAACGTCCAGAGCTGGCCGTGGGAGCCGCGTTCGGCGGCGGTTTCCTGCTCGCCCTGATCCTCAAGCGCCTTGCCTCCTGAGAACAACCGCTCCGAGAACGTCGCCAAGGCGATGACCGAGGTGTCCGAGCGGATGAGCGTGCTCTTCCGCGAGGAGATCGAGCTGGCCAAGGCCGAGGTCGGCCAGAAGGTCAAGAGCCTGCTGGCGGGAACGGGCGCGGTGGCCGCCGGCGCCGTGTTCGGGGTGTTCGCGATCATCTTCGCGCTCGAGGCGCTGGCCTGGGGCCTGAACCGGATCTTCGTCAACGGAGCGGGAGACCTGTGGATCGGATTCCTGATCGTGTTCGGGGTGCTCGGTGCGCTGGCCCTGCTCTCGTTCCTGTTCGCCTGGCGCAAGCTGCGCGTCGGCGCGCCCACCCCAAAGCTGGCCATCGACGAGGCCAAGAAGATCCGCGCGACCGTGGCCGCGAAGTCCGGCGACGGGAGCGATGGCGTGGTCGACGTGAGCGCCGGCTCGGAGGTCGAGCGCTGATGGCCACCCGGACGCCTGACGAGATCCGGGCCTCGATCGAGGTCAACCGCGAGGAGCTCGGCACCTCGCTCGAGAAGCTTCGCCGCGAGGTCGTGCAGCTGACCGACTGGCGAGGCCAGATCCGCACCCACAAGCCGCAGGTCCTGATCGGCGCCGCCGTGGCCGGATTCGTCATCGGCGGCGGGATCGCCGCGCTCAGCTCGCTCGCGTTCGGGCGCCGGCGCCAGGACTGAGCCGCCGGCCCCGTCAGACGAACGAGCTCGGGATCCCGCCGGCGCCGAGCAGGCCCGGGCCCACGTGGGTCCCGATCACCGGCCCGATCTCCGACACCACCAGCGGCGGCCGGCCGAACACCTCGGTCCCGCGCGCGGCCAGCTCGGCCGCCTCGTCGGGCGCCTGGATGTGCTGCACCATGTAAGCGTCGGCGCCGTCCTCGGCGCGCGAGCGCAGCAGGTCGACCATCCGCTCGAACGCGCGCCGCGAGGTCCGAACCCGCTCGACGGGCGTGATCTCGGATTCGACGGTGAGGATCGGCTTGATCTTCAGCGCCGAGCCAAGCCAGGCCTGCGCGCCGGCGATTCGGCCGCCCCGGCGCAGGTACTCGAGCGTGTCGATCGCGAACCACATCTTGAGCTCGCGGCGGGCCCGGCGCGCTCGGTCGACCACCGCGTGGGCGTCGGCGCCATCGCGAGCGGCGGCCGCGGCGGCCAGGACGAGCAGCCCCTCGCCGCCGCACGCGCTTTCCGAGTCGATCACGTGGACGCGCTCGGCCCGCTCCCCGAGCTGCTCGCGCGCCTGCTCGGCCGCGCGCACAGTCCCGGACATCCCTCCGGCCAGGTGGATCGAGACGACGTCGTCGCCGGCGTCGAGCAGCGGCTCGTAGACGCCGAGGAAGTCCCCGATCGAAGGTTGCGAGGTGGTGGGCAGGTTCGTGGCCGTCCGCAGGCGCTCGTAGTAGGCGCCGTAGTCGGCGATCTCGCCCTCGGGCACGGTCTCCTCCGGCCAGTGGACGTACAGGCTGACCAGGTGGATGCCGTTCGCCTCAACCAGGTCTCGCGGCAGGTAATGGCACGTGTCCGAGACGATCGCGACGGCCATGGGCGGGGGCCACCCTACACTCTCCGCCCGGAATGTCGCGGACGCTCGTCACTGGCGCCACTGGCTTCATCGGATCACATCTGGTCCGGTTGCTCGTGGAGCGCGGCGACGAGGTCACGGTGACCGTGCGGTCCGGTTCGCGTCTGGATGCGCTGGAGGGCGTCCCGGTCGCGCTCGTGCGCGCGGACGTCCGCGACCGGCGCGCCGTGCGTGGGGCGATGCGCGGCGTCGAGCGGGTGTTCCACGTGGCCGGAAGCACGAACTTCGCGTTGTCGCGGGAGGACATGTTCTCGCTCAACGTCGAGGGCACCCGGATCGTGCTCGAAGAGGCGCTGCGCGCGGGGGTGGAGCGCGTCGTCTACACGTCGTCGGTCGCCGCGATCGGTCCCTCCCAAGCGGGCCGGTCGGCCGACGAGACCAACGTTTGGGACGCGGCGCGGTACTCGATCCCGTACGTCGACGCCAAGCACGAGGCGGAGACGGTCGCGCGTGGCCTGCTGGCGCGCGGGCTGCCGCTCGTGACCGTCAACCCAGCGTGGGTGTTCGGGGCGGGCGACCCCGGTCAGTCCTCGACCACGCTGGTGCGGCGATTCATGCGCCGTCAGATCCCCGCCTATGTGGACGGAACGCTCAACATCGTGGGCGTCCACGACGTCGCCCGCGGTCACGTGCTGGCCGACGCGCGCGGCGAGATCGGCGAGCGCTACATCCTCGGCAACCGGAACTTCACGTTCGACCGCCTGTTCGCCGACCTGGGGCGGCTTTCGGGGGTCGAGCCGCCGTCGCTGAAGCTGCCGGCGCCGGTGGCGGTGACGCTCGCGCTGGCGGCGGAGCGCCTCCCGGTCGCGAGCATGCCGACACCGGCCGAGGTTCGGGCCGCGTCGCTTCACTGGGCGGTGGTGAGCACCAAGGCCAAGCGCGAGCTGGGATGGCGGCCCTCGCCGCACGAGGATGCGCTCGAGGAGACCATCGCCTGGTACCGCGCCCACGACAGCCTGAGCCTGGCGCCGGTGGGGGCGCGCCAGCCGCTCGCGCTGCGGCTGGCCGCGGGGGCGGCCCGTCGCGCCGGGTCGGTGCGCCGGGTCGGGCCGCGCTGGCTGTAGCGTTCGGCGCCGTGGCCACGCTCTACCGCTGTCGCGCGCCGACGAACTGGCTGTGCCCGTGCGGCAAGGTGGCGCGAGCGCTGGCGCGGGAGGGCGTGCCGTTCGAGCAGGTGCGGGTGCCGCAGCGCCGGAGGGATCGCGACGAGGTCGAGGCGCTGACCGATCAGCGTCGCGTGCCGGTGCTGGTGATCGAGGGCGAGGCGATCTGCGATTCGCACCGGATCGTCGAGCATCTCGAGTTCAGACGGTCGGGCTGAAGCACGCCGCGCTCGGTCACGAGGGCGGAGACGAGTGCCGCCGGCGTCACGTCGAAGGCGGGGTTCCGGCATGGGGTGCCGGGCGGGACGAACGCGTGCCCGCCGGCGGCGGTGCGGACCTCATCCGGATCGCGCTCCTCGATCGCGATGTCGCGGCCGGTGGCGCAGGCGAGATCGATCGTGCTCGTCGGCCCGGCGACCACGAAGGGGACGCCGGCGGCCCGGGCGGCGAGCGCGAGTCCGTACGTTCCGACCTTGTTGGCTACGTCGCCGTTCGCCGCCACGCGGTCGCACCCCACGATCACCGCGTCGACTTCGCCGGCGGCGGTCAGCCCGGCCGCAGCCGAGTCGACGATCAGCTCGTGCGGGATTCCCAGCCGCCCGAGCTCGTAGGCGGTGAGGCGGGCGCCCTGGAGCAGGGGCCTGGATTCGGTGGCGAGCACGCCGTCCAGCGATCCGCGCTCGAACAGCTCTGCGATCACCGCCAGCGCGGTGCCGCGTCCCGGCGCGGCCAGCGCGCCCGTGTTGCAGTGCGTGAGGATCCTCCGGGCGCCCCAGCCGGCCACCAGCTCGGCGCCGTGGCGGGCGATCGCCTCGCTCGCCCCCTCCTCCTCGGCGTGGATCGCGCGAGCCTCGGCCAGTCGGTCGGCGGCGGCGTACACGCGATCGACCGCGTAGGACAGGTTGACCGCGGTCGGTCGGGCGCCTCGCAGGACGGCACACGCCTCGGGTGTCGGGTCGAGCGCCACGCCGTAAGCGGCCGCGACGCCGATCAGCGGAGCGCCGCGGATCGACAGCCGGCGAATCGCCGCCGCGATGTCGGCTGCGCTGCGCAGCTCGAGCTCGACCTCGCGCCAGGGAAGCGCGGTTTGGTCGAGCGCGATCAGCACCCCGCCCTCGAAGCGCAGCGCCGCCGGGTGGCGGACACGCTGCGCTTCCGCGGACATGGTGCGGCTACAGGCGGTTCTCGATCGAGAGAGGCGGCGCCTCCTCGACCCGCTCCACCGCCGGCGCCTCATCGGGCGCGGATTCGACGCCCAGCGTCTGCTGAAGCTCGCCCGACTGGTACATCTCGGTCACGATGTCGCACCCGCCGACGAGCTCGCCGTCGACGAACAGCTGGGGGATCGTGGGCCAGTTCGACATCGCCGAGAGCTCCTGGCGGATCCTCGGGTCGGGAAGGATGTCGACCGCGGCGAACGGACGGCCGAGCGACTGGAGGATGGCCACCGTCCGGGCGGAGAAGCCGCAGGCCGGCTGGTCCGGCGTGCCCTTCATGAACAGGATCACCGGGTTCTCGGAGATGGCCTCTTGGATCGCGTCGCGCATCGGGTTGGTTGGGGCTTCGCTCATGCTGGTTCTCCGTTCTCGACGGCTTGGGTCTGGATCGAAAGGGCGTGGATGCGGCCGCCGATCTCCGCTCCGAAGACCTCATAGACGAGCCGGTGCGCCTGGATTCGGGACAGCCCGCGGAACGCCGGGGCGATGATCGTCGCGCTGAAGTGGTGGCCGTCGCCGGTCACCTCGGCGCGTGCGCCGGGAATCCCGGCCTCGATCCGAGCCCTGAGCTCCTCTGGGGTGGCGGCGCCTACGGACATCCCCGCGAAAGCGTAGCGGGGATCCATGGCTATACTGAATGAAGCAAGCGACCGATACTGGGTGAAGCATGATCACACTGACCGACAAGGGCGCTGAGAAAGTTCACGAGTTCCTGGCCTCTCAGGCGGCCGCCGCTGTCACCGCGGGGCTGCGCGTCGGCGTGCGGGGCGGGGGCTGCTCCGGCTTCCAGTACGCGCTCGCCTTCGACGAGCAGCGCGACGAGGACACGGTGTTCGAGGACAAGGGCATCCGGCTGCTCGTCGATCGCGCGAGCCTGCCGTACGTGCGGGGCTCCGTGATCGACTTCGTGGACGGCCTCCAGGGCGCCGGCTTCAAGGTCGACAACCCGAACGTGATCGCCGCCTGCGGATGCGGCTCCTCTTTCCGCGTAGCGGAAGAGGAAGAAGTCTCGGCCGTCTGAGCACGGTGGCGCGGCTCGCGCCGGGCTCTCGCTAACCTCTGCCCGGCATGATGCGGGCAACTTTCTTGAAGGCCGGCGCCGCGCTGTGCGCCGGCGCCGTGGCGCTCGGCGGGTGCGGCAGCTCTTCTTCGAAGCCGCCGACGGCCGCAACGCTCAGCCGAGCGTCGTACGTGTCCTCGGCCACCACCGGCTACCAGGTGGCGATGAGCGTGCGCGAGAGCGTGCCGAGCGCCGGCCAGGTCACGGTCAGCGGGACCGGCGCGTTCAGCGTCATGCCCAAGCGCGAGGGCTCGCTCGACATGCAGCTGAACATCCCGTCGGCCGCCGCGGCCGGGCTCTCGAACCTGAGGATGCAGGCGGTGTTCGTGCCCGGGACGATCTACATCAAGCTGCCGCCGGCGCTGGCCGGCCGGATCCCCGGAGGCAAGCCGTGGCTGCAGATCAACCTGCAGCAGCTCGGCCAGGCCGCGGGGATTCCCGGCCTCGGGTCGCTGGTCAACGGCTCATCCTCGCTCAGCAACCCGGCCCAGTACCTCGACTACCTGCGGGCCACCTCGGACGGAAGTGTCAAGGACCTCGGGCAGGCGACCGTGGACGGGGTCCAGACCACCCACTACCACGCGGTCATCGATCTGACCAAGCTGCCGAACGTGGTCCCGGCTTCGTCGCGCCCCGCCGTCGAGCAGCTCGTCTCGGCGCTTCGCAGCCGCGGGACGGCCACGCAGCTTCCGCTCGACGCCTGGGTCGATTCGACGCTCCGGGTGCGCCGGATCGTGACGTCCTACACCCAGCCGATAAATGGCCAGCAGGCGAGCGTGGCCGTGCAGGTGGACTTCGTGAAGTACGGCCCGCAGCCGGCGCCCACGGTCCCGCCGGCGTCGCAGACCCAGAATCTGCTGGCGCTGACCGGCGGCAAGCCGTAGGGGCGGGCCGCGGCGCGCCGGCCGGCATCCGCGCCGGGCCGGGTCGCTGCGCCGGCCGGGGCCCTGGGCCGGGGTGGCCGTGGAGAAACTATCGTTATGCAGCAGTTTCTTCCACCCCTGGCGTGGCGTCGAGCGAGCGCCACAGGTAGAGGCACGCCGCGACTGCTGGGTCTTGAGTGGCGCGAGCTCGCCACTGCGCGCGAGCTGCTCGCAGAACGCGATCTCGTTGTCGCCGATCTGCCGGCGGGCGAGTCCGAGCACCTCCGACGCGAGTGCTCCGGTCTCAACCAGGCTGCGGAAGTAGAGCCGCGAGCGGTCGTCGCATCTTACAGTCCGCGTCTCTCTTCCAGATTTTGTGGACCGGCCGCCGTGGCGTGACGGCTCAGCGCGGAAACGCCTGATGCGGAAAGCCCGGAATCTGAGGCGGCGCGATCACCTGGAATGGCCGACGCGCGAGCTCTAGGCCATCGACGTTGAGGTGCCACACGTAGCCGCCTTCCTCAAGCGCCAAGCCCTGAAAACCGATCGCCAGGGGCGCAGCCAGGGAGCTGCCGGGTTTGATTCCAGGCGGACGACCGAGCTCAATCTGCCCGCTGACGCGCACCGCAGTCGGTGGTTCGCCGCTCTCGATCAGGTCGCCATCCGAGGTGCGAAGCTCGGCGGTGAATTCGTGGCGGATGTTGGTCTCGACCCACTCAATCGTCACGAGCACGGCCAGGAACATCGGGACCGGAACGTTTGGGGCGAACAAGACATTCCAGCCCCCGCCGTTGATGTAGAGCTTGCCATTAACCGCCTCGGCGTGATCGCAGAGGATTAGGTCGGCTTCCACCTACGCACCCAGCAGAAGAGCGTCACCGACACCCGCCGGAGGTGGCGCTGACTGCAAGCCCCGGAACGCCTCCCCGATGAGGATTCTGAGCTGCGCGCCGGCGGTCCGGCCCTCGAAGACGTCGAGCAAGTCACGCGCTGGGAGATGGACGATTTCGACATCCTCGCTCTCAAGCGCAAACGGCACGCCTTCGACCACAAGCTCGACAAGCTCGGCGACGTCCGGCGCCGCAGCGCTCCAGCGCTCGACATCGGGAGAGTCGGCCCACCAGTTCCCATCCTCGAAGTGGTAGATCACTCGCACGCTGCTCACTTTGATCGTTCTCCTAGAGTAGGTCCAGCGCTTCGAGACGCCCTAAACCAACGTCGCGGACGAGGGTTTTTTCAACGAGTCCAGGTGGAATGGTGGCCCCATCATGCCAGGAGAACGTAAGCGTCGGGTACCCGTTCGCTGATTGCAGCTTTCGGTGCGATCCCTTCTGTCGTGCGATGGAGTACGCCAGAGGCTCTCTCATGAGCACCGCCAATAGCTTCCGCGCTTTGAGCGACGGGAACTCACCCATCTCGTCGCGCCGATTCTATGTTTCTCGGCCCTGCGCGCGCGAGCACGACAGGCCGCGCGCGTTCATCGACTGTCGCGGCCCTGCGGTTGAGACATGCCGTCCGGGGCGGACCGGTGTTCGACCGGCTGAACGGCCTGAGAGATGGCAACGTAGAGTTTCAATCCCCCGTTTGCTATCCCCTACGCCGGCGTGGCGTCGAGCGAGCGCCACAGGTAGAGGCAGGCCAGCGTCCGGTGCGGTCGCCACGGCTCGGCGATCGACTCGATGACGGCCGGCGCTGGGAGCTCGTCCAGGCCGTAGCGGACCATCACCGCGCGGCGGATCCCGAGGTCTCCGACCGGCAGGACATCCGGACGGCCCAGGGTGAACATCAGGAACATGTGGGCGCTCCAGGTGCCGATTCCCCGGACGGCAACCAGCTCGGCGATCACCTCCTCGTCCGGGAGCGCGTCCAGCCGGTCGAGCTCCAGGGAGCCGTCCTCGACGTGCGAGGCCAGCGAGCGCAGGTAGGACACCTTGGCCCGGCTGAGCCCGGCCGCGGCCCGCATCTCCTCGGGATCAGCGGCCAGTACGTCCTCCGGCGCGGGCGGACGCCCGCCGAAATGCTCGAGCAGCCGGCCGTAGATCGCCCGGGCCGCGCTCGTCGAAAGCTGCTGGCCGACGATCGCGCGCACCAGCGCCCCGTACAGGTCGGTGGGCCGCCCTCGGCGGGGATCGCCCGGGTCTCCGACCTCGTCGATGACCGACGCAAGCACCGGGTCTGCCGCCCGGAGTGCGGCGAGCGCCCCGGCGGGCCCGCTACGGCTGCCCGGCGGCCGCCCGCTACGGCTGCCCGGCAACCGCCCCCGGCACGCCCGTATTGGTCGAGTACTTCGGCTGGATCTTCATCTCCGGGCGGATCTCGTGGATGGCCTGTGCCACCGCGACCGCGGACTCCGCGAACCCGGTCGCGATCAGCTTGAGCTTGCCGTCGAAAGTCGTGATGTCCCCGCACGCCCACACCCGCTCCAGCGCGGTCTTCATCACCTGATCCACCACGATCGCGCCCTTGACCACCTCGAAGCCCCAGTCCTTCAAAGGCCCGAGCGCGGTCTTGAACCCGAGCTGCAAGAGGATCGCGTCGACCTCGACCTCGAGCTCGTGTGCCTCGTCGTCGGAGTGGAACAGCCTGACCCGCTCGATCCCCCCATCCCCGTGCACCTCGCGGATCTGGAACGGGACATGAACCGCGATATCTCCGCGGTCGGCCGCCTCCAGCACCTGGCCGACGGTCAGCTCGTGGGCCCGGAAGCCCTCCCGGCGATGCACCAGCCGGATCTCGGAAGCCGTGTCGAGCAGGTTGATCACCCAGTCCATGGCCGAGTCGCCGCCCCCCACGATCATCACCCGCTTGCCTGCGAACACGGACTTCTCGCCCACGATGTAGTGCGCGCCCCGGCCCTCCCACGGGGTCATGTCGAAACCGGGGAGCTTCTTGGGCTCGAACGCCCCGTGACCCCCGGCCACGACGACCGTGCGCGAGCGCAGTTCGCCCCGGTCCGTGTGCAGGACGACCACCCGGTCCTCGCCCGAGCCCTCCCAGGAGATCGTCTCGGCCGTGGTGTTCAGATGCACGGGAACCTCGAACTGCTCGAGGGACTGCACCCGCAGCATCTCCACCAAGTCCCGGGCCAGGACCCGAGGGTGGCCGGGCACGTCGAAGATCCATTTCTCGGGATAGAGCGTCGTGAGCTGGCCCCCCAGCTCGGGGAGCGAGTCGATCACGCGCGAGGTGGCCTCGCGCATGCCGGCCCAGAACGCGGTGCACATGCCGACCGGGCCGGCGCCGATCACCGTTACGTCGCGGACCTCGTCGAGATCCTGCGCCAGCGCTACGGGGTCGGTGGTCATCCGGCCGAAGGCTCGGTGACCGTCAATGCCGCGCCATCCAGTGCCCCCAGCGCGCGCTCGACCGAGCAGGAGATGCAGGTGAACGTGGGGGTGTCGCGCAGCGTGTACGAGCTCGACTCCGTGGTGCGCAGCCGCTGCACCAGGTCGAGGAAGTCGCTGGGGTTGTCGGACTCGAAGGCGACCACGAACTCTTGGTCGTCGAGGCCAAACGAGTATGAGGTGTTGAGGTCGACCGACGGATACTCGCGGCCCACGCGAATGTGGTCCTGCATGATCCGCCACCTTTCATCCGCCGGCAGCGCGTACCAGGCACGCGTCTTCACGAACGGATACACGAACAGGTACTTGCCGTGGGCGGGTCGAACCTCCAGCCGTGACTCGTTGGAGTACTCCGACGGCTTGGTCATGGCCAGGAACGAATACGGGATCGTGCACCACTTCATCAGCCCGCTCTGGGCCAGCACCACATGGAACTCGTGGATCCGCTCCAGGTTCTGGGCCTGGCTCAGGAGCATCAGGTCCGCGTCGCCGCGCGTGCCGACCAGCGAGAACGCTCGTAGCAGGTGGCCGTCGGCGAAGTCCGCGCATGCGGCGATGAACTCGCGCTTGTCTGCGGCCCGGCGCTCGTCGTCGAGCCGGCGCCACTCCGGCGCGACCTGCAGGAACGTGTACTTGACGAAGTGGCGGACCGGCATCGTGACGCGGATGATACGCGCGTACCGTCCCCCGGCCGCTAAGAGGATTCTAAGCGGAGCCCATAGCTTCCGGAAATGAAGCTAGGATTGAGTCCCATGCGGATCGCCCTCGTGTCTCCGTACTCGTGGACTTATCCGGGGGGGGTCACGAGACACATCGAGGCGTTGGCGGAGCAGTTCCTCGCCGACGGCCACCACGTCCGCGTACTCGCCCCGTTCGACCCTCCGGGCCGTCTCTCGACCGCCCTGCATCGCGGCGCCGCGCCCCAGCAGCTGCGCGCGCCCGCCTACCTCATCCCCCTTGGCCGCACCACCGGCTTCAAGGCCAACGGCGCGGTCTCGAATCTGTCGATCACGCCCTACGGCTACGCGACCATGCATCACGAGCTCCGCACGGGCGGCTACGACGTGGTCCACATCCACGAGCCGATCGCCCCGGTCCTGAGCTGGGCGGGCACGGACAACATCAGGCTCCCGCTCGTGGGCACGTTCCACACCTACAACGAGAACCGGCTGTCCAACGGGATCGCCAACGTCCTCGGTGCGCGGCGGGTGTTCAACCGGCTGCACGTGCGGATCGCCGTGTCCGAGGCGGCGGCGTGGACCGCCAAGCGCTTCTTCGGCGGCCACTACCGAGTGATCCCCAACGGGGTCCACTTCGATCCCGAGCGGGCCGCCGAGCACGCCGCGCGGCCGTCCGCCGACCACCTGCGGATCGTGTTCGTCGGCCAGGCCGTCGAGCGCAAGGGGTTGCCGCTGCTGCTCCGAGCGTTCGAGGCGCTGCGCGAGCACGTGCCGAGCACGCTGACCGTGATCGGGCCGAGCCGCGAGGAGCTCGAGCCGCTGCTGCTCGACTCGACCGGCGTACGGATGCTCGGCAAGGTCGACGATGAGGCCAAACACCGCGAGCTCGAGCAGGCCGACGTCCTGTGCGCGCCCTCGCTCGGGGGCGAGAGCTTCGGGATGGTCCTGACCGAGGCGTTCGCCGGCGGCACGCCGGTGATCGCCTCCAACATCCCCGGCTACCGCGACGTGGTCCGCGACGGCGTGGACGGCGTGCTGGTCGAGCCCGGCAACGCCCAGGCGCTGGCCGAGGCGCTGCGCGACCTGTGGGAAGAGCCGCGGCGGCGAGCGCGGCTGGCCGGCACGGCCGCCGCCGACGTGCAGCGATTCGCCTGGCCCCACGTCGCCGCCGAGGTGATGGAGGCCTACGAGGACGCCATCGCTACGCCGGCCCCGGCCACCAGGCTCCACCGCGCCGCCGTCCGCGTCGGTGCCCGGGCGGTCGACCTGAAGCCACACGTTCCGGCGCGACGGCTGCCCAGCCTCGCCGTCAAGCCCCGCCACGAGCGCCGCAGCCGTGCCGTGGCCCTGGCTCGCCGGGCCGTGCTCGCCGCGGTCACCCTGGGCGGCGCTGTGCTCGCGGTGCTCGCGCTCCAGAAGATCGGCCTCAGCAACATCGCGAGCGCGCTGGTGAACTCGAGCCCCACGTTCGTCCTGCTCGGCCTGGCCTTCATGTGCAGCGCGATGGTGTTCCGCGCCTTCTCCTGGCACGCCATCCTGCGCGCCGCCCTACCTAAGGCGCGGGTGCGTCTGGCCGACGCCATGCAGGGGACGTTCATCGGCGTGCTCATGTCCTCGACGCTGCCGGCCCGGCTCGGCGAGCCCTCGCGCGCGCTGGTCGTGGCCCGGCGCACCGGGCGCCCGCGCGACCACCTGCCGGTCGTGCTGGGGACGGTGGTGTCCCAGACGTTCCTGAACATCGTGGCGCTGGCCATCCTCGGCGCGGTGATGTTCTCCTCGGTCGACATCTTCAGCGGCCATCAGGATGCGCTCCTGGTGGCGGCAATCGCGCCGGTGGCCCTGCTGCTCCTAGTGATGATCGCGCCGGCGATCCTGCGCCACCGCCAGGCCGCCCTGCTCGCGCAGCTGCGCCGGGGGATGACCAGGGTGCGGGCCGGGCTCACCGTGTTCCGCCGGCCCCGCCTGGGGGCGAGCGCGGCGTTCTTCCAGCTCGGGGCCTGGGGGCTTCAGTGGCTGTCCTGCTACATGCTCCTCATGGCCCTGGGGCTCGACCGCCGGGCCGGGATGGCGGCCGCCGCCGCGGTGCTGTTCGCGGTCAACATCACGGCCGTCCTGCCCGCCACGCCGGCCAACCTCGGCGTGTTCCAGGCGGCGTGCGCCGCCGTCCTGCACGCCGGCTGGCACGTCAGCCTGGGCGCCGGCGTGGCCTACGGGGTGATCCTCCAGGCCGTCGAGGTCTCGACCGCGATCGCCATGGGCATGCCGGCTCTGCTCAAGGAGGGCATGTCCTGGCGCGAGGTCAGGATGCGCGCGATGCACGCCACGCCCGTGAAGCTGCCTGAGCGGCCGTCGCGGCGCGGGGCCGGTGGCGCGGTAAACGCCGAAAGCTGACCAAACCTGGACACGGAAGCCGGGCGGCGGTAGGTTGGCTCGGCGCAGCACGCCGGGCCTGGAGTCATCCGCACCCTTAGGAGGGGAATGAGAATGATCCGCAGTCGAGCCGCTCACGGCCTCGCGCTGAGCGTCGTCGTCGCGGTGGTCGGCGTAGCGGCCGGCACGAGTGCAGCAGGGGCGTCCACGAGCGCGCCGACGCTGAGCACGAGCGCGCGCGTCGCCGGTCTGCCCGCGGTCACGTACGGCCGGTCGATCGCGCTCAGTGGCCGTGGGGCGGCCGGGGCCAGAACGGTCGAGCTTCAAGCCGACGCGTTCCCGTTCACGCACGGATTCCGCACGATCGCCAGGGAGAAGACCGGCCGCAGCGGCAAGTCCAGCTTCCGCGTGTCGCCGACCCATGCGACGCGTTACCGGCTCAAGATCGGCGCGAATGGCCCCACGAGTCGCGTCCTGACCGTGTACGTGCTCGAGAAGGGGCTCGTGAATTCGTGCAACCTCTGTAGCGCGCCCGCCGGCCCCGGCAGGCACACGCTCAAGGTGCGGGTGGTGGCTGAGGCGCCGCCGGGACCGATTGGCGTGAAGGGCCCCGGCTACTTCTACTACGCACAGGTCAACGGCGCGGCTGCGCCAACCACGTTGACCCTGCGAAAGACGGTCCCGCTCGAGATCAGCCACCAGGACGAGTCGCTGTCCGCGAGCTACTCGGTGACGTTCCCGACGGCTCGCTCCACGTTCGCCTGGGCGATGTGCTATCGGGACGCCGAGGCAAAGGACGGCTACGGGCTGCCCGGCCACCACGGCTGCGGTGATAAGACGATCAGGAGGGGCGCGTACGTCGGCTGAGGCGGTGCGCGGGGCGGGGATGCCCCGCGCAACCGGCCCCACGGATAGCGCGGCGCGAAGCGCCGCGGCCCAAATCAAGCGGTCGGGAGCTCCTCGTGCTCGCGGGCTGAATCGGCGCCCTTCTTGGCCGCCTCCGCCTGAGCCAGCTGGCGGTTGACGTGGTCCCAGTCGAGGTTGCGGAAGAACGCCTCGACGTACTGCTTGCGACCGTCCGGGGTGGCGCCGAAGTCGCGCGTGTAGGCGTGCTCGTAGACGTCGATCGCGAGCACCGGGACCATGTTGTAGACCGCCCACAGGTTCTGGGTGTCCATGATGTAGTTGAACACCGAGCCGTCGTTGAGGTCGTAGCCGACCATGACCCAGCCGCGGGCGGCCGAGGCGGCCTTCTTGACCGCGTCGAACCACTTGTCCACGCCGTTGAATTCCTCGTGGACGAGCTCGGCGAAGCGACCCGTGGGCTCGCCGCCGTCGCCGCCCAGGTGCCCGAAGTAGAGCTCGTGGTTCTTGAAGCCGAGCAGCGCGAACGTGTAGTCGACCGAGACCGCCCGGAGCGGTGAGTAGACCTGGTTGCCCTCGACCTCGGCGTAGTTGAACTCGTTGAGGATCTTGCGGCACTCGTTCGACTTCTTGGCGTAGCCCTCGTACAGCTTGTAGTGGTCCTCCATGGTCTGCTGGGAGATCCCGTCGAGCTGCTTCTCGAAGGCGGGGAACTTGCGGGGCTTCAGCTCGGTCCAAGGCATCCAAGGTCTCCTTTTCTGTGGTCGTCGCTTATCTCTCTACTGCCCGGGGAGGCGGCGGCTAATCGAGCGCCGGTGGGCAGTGCTAGGCGCCGCGCGCGGCGCGCCGGACCAGGCGCGTGCTGGCGAGCGGGTGGCGCTCGGCGTCGCCGGGCGCGCCCCGCGAGGTGCGGGCGCGCGCCACCTCGGCGGCGATCCCGGCTCGGAAGCGCATCCGGTCGAACCGGGCCGCGTTGGCGACGCAGGCCTGCGGGTCGACCGCGCGGTCATCGAATTCGAGCACGGCGCGCGCGAGCTCGTCCGCCCCGCCCGACCAGAAGCAGCCCGTCGCCCCGTCCACGATCGTCTCCAGGGCCCCTCCGCCACGGCGGGCAATCACCGGCCGCCCCGCGGCCTGGCTCTCCACCGCGACGATCCCGAACTCCTCGATCGAGGTCATGATCAGGGCGCGGGCGCTACGCAGCACCTCCGCCACCGCGGCGTCGCCGATCCGGCCGGCAAACTCGATGGTCGGGCCGGCGCCGGCGTGCAGGCGACGCGCGGCGGGCCCGTCGCCCACCACGATCAGCGGCAAGCGCAGCCGGTTGAACGCGGCGATCGCGACGTCGATGTGCTTGTGGGGCATCAGCTCGGAGACGATCACGTAGTGCTCGCCCACCCGGCCCGGGGAGAAGCGGCCGATCTCCACCGGCGGATGGACCACGCTCGACTCACGCCCGAAGTAGGCGCGGATCCGCTGCTGGGTGGTGCGCGAGTTGGCGACGTAGCGGTTGGTCCGCTGCGAGGCGATCCAGTCCCACTGGCGCCAGCGCCGGAACACGCCGCGCAGGACCGCGCGAGTGACCGGGTCGCGGCAGCGGGCGAGCGTCTGCTCGCGGTCGTTCCAGGCGTAGCGGAAGGGGTTGTGGCAGTAGCTCACGTGGACCGTGTCCGCGTCGCACAGGATCGCGTGGGCCCAGGCCGAGGAGCTCGAGATGACCAGGTCGTAGCCGGACAGGTCGAAGCTCTCTATCGCCGCGGGGTACAGCGGCAACAGCGCACGGAAGGTTCGCGCCGACGGGTGCATGCGCTGGAGGAACGAGCAGTGGATGTGGCGGCCGGCAAACCGGCCCTCGGTCGCCTCCTCGTCGTACACGGCCGTGTAGATGTCCGCCGCCGGCCACATCGCGCACAGCTCGGCGAACACCCGCTCGGCGCCCCGCACGTCGAGCAGGAAGTCGTGCACGAGCGCGACGCGCGGCGGCGAGGTGGTCCCTTCCTCCACCGACCGCAGTCTATGGGGCAGCAGGCGCGCCGCGAGGCAGAACCTGCCTCGCGGTGCGCGCCGATCCGGCTACACCTCCGCCATGGCCGGCTCGTCCGCGTCCGCCCCGGCCTCGGGCTCGGCGTCGGTGAGCTCCGCCAGCCGCGTCGGATCGCGGTCGGTGCCCGCGATCAACTCGTCGGCGGCCTGGCGATCGGTCTTGGGCAGGAAGCCGGACTTCATGCCGAAGTACACGGCCTGGGGATGGTGCGCGACGATCGCCAGGGTCGACTGCTCGGGCTCGATGGCGTAGCCGCCGGACAGGCGCAGCCCGACGCTCGGTGCGTCCAGGAGCCGGAACACCTTCTCGTGCTCGGACTGCTCCGGGCAGGCCGGATAGCCCCACGAGTAGCGCCGGCCCTGGGTGGAGGGGATGCCGAGATCCGCGCGGACCTTGGCGTGGAGCCACTCGGCCATGCCCTCGGCCGTTTGCACGCCCAGGCCGTGCACGAACAGCTGCTCGGCGAACTCGCCCTCTGACTCGAGCTGCGCCATCAGCTCGGTCACCTCGTCGCCGGCGGTGACCGCCTGGAGCGCGACCACGTCCGGAGTGCCGGTGCCGAGCGGACGGTAGAAGTCGGCCAGGCAGATCCGGTCGTGCTTGGGCTGCCTGGGGAAGACGAGGCGCTCCAGCTCGCGCTCGCCGGGGGCATCCGGGTCCCACACGATCAGCTCGTTGCCGTCGGCGTTGCAGGGGAAGTAGCCGAGCAGGGCGCGCGGGTGCAGGTAGGTCTGCTCGCGCCACATGCGCTCGAGGCGGGGCTGGAAGTCCTCCTGTAGGAGCCGGCGCCAGTCCTCGCCCTTTACGCCCCGCCCGCCCCAGTGGAGCTTGAACAGCACGTGCGTGTCGAGGTGGCGGTAGACCTCGTCCATCTCGACGTCGATCTCGCGCACGCCGTAGAACGGGGGTTGCGGAACGGGAGAGTCCTCCGTCGCCGCCGACCTGACTGACGAGTCGGTCAGCGGGGGGAGGTTGGCCGGCTCCTCGACGGGGGCCTCGCGGAGCTTGCGGGCGGCCTGGCGGGTCTTGGCGATGAGCGCCTCGCGGGCGGGCGGATCGATCAGCTGGTCCATCTTGGCCAGGCCCTCGAAGGCGTCCTTGCAGTAGAACACGCCCGGTTCGTACACATCGTCGGACTCGGTGCCGTTCGGGTAGAGGATCCGCAGTCCGAAGTTGCGGTTGATCGCGGCGCCGCCGATCAGCACCGGGAAGTCGTGACCGCTCGCGTGGAGCTCCTGGACGCAGGCCGGCATCTGCTTGGAGGTGGAGACGAGCAGGGCGGAAAGGCCGATCGCGGTCGCCTTGTGCTCGACCGCCGCGTCGATGATGGTCGAGATCGGGACCTGCTTGCCCAGGTCGACCACCGTGTAGCCGTTGTTGGTCAGGATCGTGTTGACCAGCGACTTGCCGATGTCGTGGACGTCGCCGAACACGGTGGCGATCACGACGGTTCCCTTGGTGTAGCCCTCGATCTTGTCCAGGTAGCGCTCCAGCTGGGCCACGGCCCGCTTCATCACCTCGGCCGACTGCAGCACGAAGGGGAGGATCAGCTCGCCGGCGCCGAACTTGTCGCCGACCTCCTTCATCGCCGGCAGCAGCACGTCGTTGAGCGTCGGCACCGCGCCGATCTTCTCGACGCTGCGATCGATCCAGTCCTCGACGCCGTCCTTCTTGCGGCGCAGGATCTGGAAGTGCAGGGCCTCCTCGGGCTCCATCCCCTCGGTGGGGTCGGCGGCGTCCTGCGCCTCGGCCGGCCCCTTGGACTCGAAGTGGGCGATGAACCGCTCGAGCGCGTCCTCGCGGCGGTTGAACACGAGGTCGTCGGCCAGCGCGCGCTCCTCGGTCGGGATCTCGGCGTAGGGCGTGATGTGGTTGGGGTTGACCATCGCCAGGTCGAGCCCGGCCTCCACGCAGTGGTGCAGGAACACGCTGTTGAGGACGCTGCGGGCGGGCAGGCCGACCCCGAAGGACACGTTCGACACGCCCAGGCTGGTCTTGACGCCGGGGATCTTCTGCTTGACCTCGCGGATGCCCTCGATCGTCTCGACCGCGCTCGGCTTCCACTCGTCGTCGCCGGTGGTCAGCGTGAAAGTGAGGCAGTCGAAGATCAGCGCCTCGCGGTCAAGCCCATGCTCGTCGCAGCAGAGCTCGGTGAGGCGCTGGGCGATCTCGAGCTTGCGGGCGGCCGTCTTGGCCATCCCGACCTCGTCGATGGTCAGGGCGATGAGCGTTGCGCCGTGCGCCTTGGCCAGCGGGACGACGGTGTCGAGCTTGGCCCGGCCGGCCTCCAGGTTGATCGAGTTGACGATCGCGCGCCCCGGGATCTGCTCGAGGGCTGTCTTGATGACGTCCGGCTCGGTGGAGTCGACCTGGATCGGCGCCGGCTGGGTCAGGCTGATCCGCTTGACCACCTCGCGCATCTGGTCGGCCTCGTCCTGGCGCTCGGTCAGCGCCACACACACGTCGAGGACGTGGGCGCCGCCGTTCACCTGATCCTCGGCCACGGTGATCAGGCCGTCGTAGTCGTTGGAGAGGAGCATCTCCTTGGCCTTGCGGCTGCCCTGGGAGTTGACGCGCTCGCCGACCAGGGTCGGTCTTGGGTCCTGGACCAGGGGGGTGGCGGCGATCATGCTCGAGACGTACGGCGGCCGGCGTGGCGGGCGGGCTCTCGCGGGGTTGCCCTGGACGCGCTCGGCGATCGCCCTGATGTGCTCCGGCGTGGTGCCGCAGCAGCCGCCCACGATCGAGATCCCGTAGCGGTCGACGAACTCGCCGAGGACGTTGGCGAGCGGCTCGGGCTCCTCGGGGAAGATCGTCTCGCCGTTCGGGCCCTGGAGCGGAAGGCCCGCGTTGGGGATGCAGTGCACGGGCGTGCTCGCGGTCTCCGCGAGGAAGCGGATCGCGTCGCGCATGTCCTCGGGCCCGGTGGAGCAGTTGAGCCCGATTACGTCCACATCCAGCGCCTCGAGCGTGGCCAGCACGGCGCTGATGTCAGTGCCGAGCAGCATCTTGCCGCCGTTGGGGAGCAGCGAGACGCTGGTCTGGATGGGGACGGCGCGGCCGGTCTCGGCGAATGCCTCGCGGGCGCCGAACACAGCCGCCTTGACCTCGAGGATGTCCTGGGCGGTCTCGATGATGATCAGGTCCGCGCCACCGTTGATGAGGCCGCGGGCTTGCTCGGTGAAGACGTCCACTAGCTCTTGGAAGCGGATCTGACCGAGCGTGGGATCGTTGCTGGCTGGGAGGAACCCGGTCGGGCCGATCGACCCGGCCACGAAGCGGCTCTCGCCGGCGGCCTTGCGCGCGATCTGTGCCGCCCTCGTGTTGATCTCCTCCGTGTGGTCCTCGAGGCCCCACTCGGCCAGCTTCAGCCGCGAGCCCTGGAAGGTGTCGGTCTCCAGCACCTCGGCGCCGGCCTCCAGCATGGAGGCGTGCACGCCCTCGATCACGTCGGGGCGGTTGAGCACGAGCGCTTCGTGGCAGCGGCCGGGAAGGCGGTAGTCGTCCTCCAGGCTCAGGTCGAACTGCTCGAGCGTGGCGCCCATCCCGCCGTCGTAGACGAGGACGCGTTCACGCGCGGCGGCGAGGAAGTCACGCATCGGCGGCATCCTAGCAACGAACGGGCCAAACCTTGACAAGCTTGTGGCAAGGTTGGGGGCGGGGGGTGGACCGGTGGCGGCCCGTGACCGGCGACGGAACGCGCCGGGCGCAACCATCAGGTGTTGGATGGGTTCTGGGTTGGGATCGTCTCGGCGGTCATCGCTGCCGATACAGACCCGGGGTAAAGCCTCTCTCAGAAGGAGAACTTGATGAAGATTCGCTCTGCTCTGATCGCGTCGGTCGTGACGCTTGGCGTCGCCGCGCCGGGCGCTTCAGCGCATGCCCGTCCGCACAGCTACTGGCGCACCTATCCGATCGCCTCGTCGCTGTGTGCTCGGGTGGCCGCCGGTCACACGCCCAAGCGCCTGGCCGCCGACGCTGCGCAGATCACCGCCGCCTGTCTGACGCTCAGCAACAGCTACACCCAGGCGCTCACCACGTACGAGACCGCCGTTGCTCCGATCTCCGGCCAGGTGAAGTCCACGCTGGCGAACGTGCGCGCCGCCCGCCGGGCGGCCCGGCAGACCGGCGACTGGACCACCTATCAGGCTGCCGTCCAGCAGGCGGTGGCCACGCTGAAGGGCCTGCGCGCCCAGGTGCGCGCCGACCAGCAGGCGTACGTCGCGTCCATCCGCGCGGCGCGCCAGGCGTTCTGGAGCACGATCCACGCGCTCCGCGGCGGTGCGTCGCTGCCCGCGGACACGGGCATGCCGGCCGCGCCGTCGGCGCCGGTCGTGCCGAGCACCGTCTAACGGCGTCGATCGCCGGGGCGGGGAACGAAACCCTCCCATTTCGCGGTTTCGTTCCCCGGCTCCGGGCAGCCGATCGAGACGTCGCACGTTGGCTTTGGCTATCGGTGGATCAGGCGTGAGAGCACGACCTGTGAGCGCGTGCGCTCGACCGGCCCGTCGCGCTGGAGCTCCATGATCAGCCGCTCGAGGTCGGCGTTGTCGGCGGTGCGCACGCGGGCTATCGCGTCCGCATCGCCCGTGACGCTCCACGCCTCGACGACCTCCGGGTAGCGCCGGAGCATGTCGGCCACGTCGTCGAGCGGGGTTCCGGAGGCGTAGAACAGCTCGATCAGCGCCTCGGTGTGGTTGCCGAGCGCGGCGTAGTCGACCACGGCGGTGAAGCCCTGGAGCGCGCCCCGCGCGCGCAGCTTGTCCACGCGCCGCTTTACCGCCGGCGCCGACAGCGACACCCGGCGGGCGATGTCGTCGAACGTCCGGCGGCCGTCTTCGAGCAGTAGCGCAAGAATCTGACGATCTGCAGTATCCATTGTTCGATTTATTGCACAGATTACATCGGTTTCGGCATCGACAACCGCCGGAGGCGGCGTTAGGCTGACCTGGTCATGAACCCGGGGAAGCTGGCGCGCGTGATGTTCGACGAGGCCCACAGCGAGGCCTGGTCGATACGCCCCGACATCGCGCGCGCCATGCAGCCCTCCCATCCCGGCGACTCCTCCTACGCCGCCGCGGCGGCCGCCCTCGACGAGCGCGACTTCGTCGTCGCCGCCAACGTCGACGGGCGGCTGACCGCGGAAGCGCTCGCCAACATCGACCTGCTGGTGATCGCGCACCCTTCCGAACCGGAGTGGGAGCGCACCACGGGCAGCGGCTCGCCGCGCATCGACGCGCACGAGCTGACCGCGATCGAGGAGTTCGTGCGCGAGGGCGGCGGGCTGATCGTCCTCGGCGAGACCGAGCAGGCCAAGTACGGCAACAACCTCAACGAGCTGCTGGCGCGCTTTCACGTTCAGCTCGCCAACGACACCGTGCAGGACTACGTGCACCACCTCCAGGCCCCTTCGTGGATCCTCGCCGCGCTCGCCGACGGGGAGCGGGGGCGGGGCGGGGATGTGCTCACGCGCGTGGACTCGGTCTGCCTGTACCGCGCGACGACCATCTCCGCATCGAACGGCGCGCGCGTGCTCGCCCGGACGCATCCGAGTGCCTCGGTGCCCGGCGCTCCGGTGATCGTCGCCACCGAGCACGGCGCCGGCCGGGTCGTCGTGCTCGCCGACTCCGACCTGTTCGGCGACGACTGCATCGACGAGCTCGACCATCGGGCGCTGTGGTTGAACCTCTGCTACTGGACCGCACGGCGCCCGGCCGGCGCGGCGGCGCCGCGCTCGGGCGTCGAGCAGGACCCCGCGTGGATCCGAGTGCGCGACGAGACCAATGCGCTGGCTCTCCTGCAGGCGCCCGACGGGTCCGCCCAGGGCGCGGTGCGCCCCCACGTCGAGGCGATCCTCGACGCGCTCGAGGCGCTCGAGCCGCGCTTTCCCCATCAGCGCGAGCACCTGAGCGCGGTGCGTGACGACCTGCGCGCGTGGGCCGACGCCGGCTTCGGCAAGCCCGACTTCACGCGCGCGCTCGATGCCTTCCGACCGGAGCGCCACCGGGTTGACGGCGCCGAGCACCTGGCGTTCTTCCCGATGTACAAGCAGAACGGCTCCCGGGACACCTGTTGCGAGGCGCTGATCGTGCGCGTTCCGTGGCCCGACTGGATCGCCGAGCTCGAGCGCGAGCGCTACGAGAACCCCAAGTTCGTACCGGTCGAGCTGGTCGATGGCACGCGGGGCTACTCCGAGGGGGAGTGCGCCACGCTGTTCCCGGAGACGGTGTCGGTGGCCGGGCGACCGGTCAACAACTTCGGGGCGATCTTCTGCGATCGCGAGGCGCGGCGGCTGCGCCGGACCGCGGGCGCGGCGGCCGACCTCCTGGCGCTGAACCTCCCGCCCGACGCCGCGCTCATGCTCTCGAGCCCGGAGATCTCACAGCAGGCCTACATCCTGTGGGACCTGATCCACGACCGCACCCACAGCCACGGCGACCTTCCCTTCGACCCGTTCATGATCCGCCAGCGCGCGCCGTACTGGATGTACTCGCTCGAGGAGCTGCGCTGCGACCTGACCACGTACTGCGAGGCGGCCCAGCTCGAGGCGAGCGGGCTGGGGTTCGCCCGCTACGTGCAGTACGCGATCCTGCTCGACCGGCTGCTGCGCTTTCCGATCACCGGCTCGCGCGTGCGCAACTACGACGGGCTGGGGGGCCAGCTCCTGTTCGCCTACCTGCACCGCCACGGCCACCTGCACTGGACCGACAACCGCCTCACGATCGAGTGGCGGCGTGTCGGAGAGGGGGTGGCCGCGCTGCGCGAAGAGGTCTCGGAGCTCTACCGCGCCGGGATCGACCGCTCGAAGCTCAGGCACTGGGCGGCCGCGCACGACCTCGTGGCGGCCAGCGTCGCGCCGGCGACCGGCTCGCGCTGGGCCGCCCCGGTGCGTGCGTTTGACGACGTCGAGGACCCGAGGCCGTATGTGGACCAGGTGCTCGACGACGAGTTCCCGCTGTCGATCTTCTACAGCTCGCTGAAGGCTAAGCTCGCCGCGTGAATTCGCGGCGGGGCTTTGCCTCCGACAACTCGGCCACGATCCATCCGGACGTTCTGGCGGCGATCGCGCGGGTCAACGTGGGGCACACGTTCGGGTACGGGCACGACGAGTACACGGCCGGCGTCGAGCGGCTCGTGGCAGCTCAGTTCGGCGAGAGCGCCCGGTCCTTCTTCGTGTTCAACGGCACCGGCGCGAACGTGGTCTCGCTGCGCGCGGTGTGCCGGCCGTTCGAGGCGGTGATCTGCGCGGAGACCGCGCACCTGAACGTCGACGAGTGCGGGGCGCCCGAGCACATCGCGGGCGTGAAGTTGCTGACGGTCGACGCCGAGGACGGAAAGCTGACCCCGGAGCTCGTGCTGGGGCGGATCGGCCGGCTCGGCGACGAGCACGCCGTCCAGCCGCGAGTGGTCTCGATCTCACAGTGCACTGAGCTCGGCACGGTGTACTCCGGCGAGGAGATGCGCGCCCTGGGGGAGCTGACGCGCGAGCGCGGGCTGATCCTGCACGTCGACGGCGCGCGGCTGGCCAATGCGGCCGCGGCACTTGACGCCGGGCTGCGCGCGGCCGCCGGCGGCGCCGATGTCGTCTCGTTCGGCGGCACCAAGAACGGCCTGCTCGCCGGCGAGGCCGTCGTTTTCCTGCGCCCCGAGCTTGCCGAATCCTTCCTGTACCTCCGCAAGCAGTCCATGCAGCTCGCGTCGAAGATGCGCTTCCTGGCGGCGCAGTTCGAGGCCCTGATGCACGAGGAGCTCTGGCTCAGATGCGCGCGCCATGCCAACGCGATGGCGGCGAGGCTGGAGCGCGCCGTGCGCGATGTGCCGGGGGTGGTGGTAACCCGGCCGGTGCAGGCCAACGCGGTCTTCGCGAGGGTCCCCGCGAGCGGACTATCTGAGCTGCAGGAGCGCTACCCGTTCTACGTGTGGGACGAGGCCAGCGGCGAGGTGCGCTGGATGTGCTCCTGGGACACGACCGAGGAGGACGTGGATGACTTCGCCGGCGCCATCCGGGCGGCGGCGGGTTAGCGGCGCGTCGCGCGCTGGGCCTAGTTGTCGGACGGCGTGTGGGCCAGCACCTCGCGCCCGACGCGCTGCAGGCCGCGCAGGTAGTCGAGGTGTGCGTCCCACGCCCCGTCCCGGCCTTCCGCCCGCGCCAGGCGAGCGGTGTCGTCATGCGCGTCTAGCAGCTCGTAGACCAGGTCCACGATCGCGTCCGAAACGCCCTTGGTTGAGTTGATTTGCCCCATCGTTTGAGAGTCCCTCCACCTGAGCAACGGCCACAGCGGCTGTGTCTTTGCACAAGTTTTCTGACTTGAGGCGACGGCTCCCCCTTGTGCTTGCTGCTTGCTGATATGCTGCTAACCTGCAAGCACAAGCACGTTCGACTACCAGGAGAATGATCATGGCCAGCAACCACACGACCAGCGGCGGCCCCACGTTCGAGACCGCCTTCAACCAGGTGCAGGCGGCGAACGACCAGTTCCTCGCGGCCGCGCGCAAGGCGGGCACGCGCTACCTCGACTCCTACGAGAAGGCCGTCGACCGGACGATCAATCTCGAGCTCAGCCTGGCCGGGGCGACCCAGCAGGAGTGGCTGCGGAGCCTGATCGAGGCGCAGGCGGAGGTTGCCCGCGAGCTGACCAGCTCGTACACCAGCGCCGCCCGCTCGCTCTTGAAGTAGCGCCGCGTCTGGCCGATACGGAACAATGAAGGGGCACCGGCGCCCGTGCGCGCCGGTGCTTTTTCGCTCAGCAAGGAGGTCTGGTTATGAGTTCCGTCCAATACAGCCCCCCACCACCGGCCGCGAGGCCGTCCGGACTGCTCGATGCGTGGTTCGAGGGCTTCGAGATCGCTATGGCCGGGATGGCCGACTGCTTCTCCGCGGCTATGGCCGGGGGCCCGGCGGCGCTCGACGTGCCGCGGTACCTGGCGGTGGCCACCGATCGGCGCAAGCCGACCTGGACCACGCCGCACGAGGTCGTGTTCGAGGCACCGGTTGCGCGCCTTCGCGACTTCTCGACCGCGCCGCGGAGCGGCGTCGTGCCGACGCTCGTGCTGCCCCCTCAGGCCGGCCACGACTCGTGCATCGTCGACTTCTCGCGTGAGCAGAGCCAGATGGGGGCGATCCTGGATGCCGGGCTCGTCCGCGCCTTCTCGCTCGACTGGATCGGCGCGACCCCGGACACGGCCGACGCCACGATCGACGACTACCTCGACGCCATCGATCGTGCGATCGAGCACTGCGGCGGCCGGGTCAATCTGATCGGCGACTGCCAGGGAGGCTGGCTGGCCGCCATCTATACGGCTCTTTATCCCGAGCGCGTGAACACGCTCACGCTCGCCGGCGCGCCGATCGACTTCCACGCCGGCGAGCCGGTGATTCACGAGGTCGTACGCCAGTTCGCGCCGGGCGGGGACCTGCGCTTCTACGAGACGCTGGTCGCCGCCGACGGTGGCGTGCTCAAGGGCGAGCACATGCTCGCCGGGTTCGTGCTGATTCAGCCCGGCGCCGAGATCTCCAAGCAGTTCGAGCTGCTGATGAACGTCCACGACACCGCCCACGTGGACCGCTACCGCGAGTTCGAGGACTGGTTCAAGCACACCCAGGACATCCCCGGGGGCTTCTACCTGTGGATCGTCCGCCATCTGTTCCGCGACAACGAGCTGATCAGCGGAGCGTTGGAGGTCCGAGGTCAGCGGGTCGATCTCGCGCGGGTCGACATGCCGATCAACCTGCTGGCCGGGGCGACGGACCACATCACGCCGCCCGACCAGGTGTTCGCGCTGGCCGACTACGCCTCCACGCCGGCCGAGCAGGTGCGCCGGCGCGTGACCACGGGCGGCCACCTCGGGCTGTTCATGGGCCACGAGGCTCTGCGCGAGCACTGGCCGCCGATCCTCGACGAGGTGTACCGGCACTCGAAGCGCTAGCGCCGGCTCGCGCCCACGGGATCTCATCGGGCGGGGTCCGGCTCGCCCCGGAGTCTCTTCCGGGCGCGGATCAGCCGCTGATCAGCCCGTCCCGGGCCAGGCGCGCGAGGGCTCGCTCCACCGCCTCGGGCTGGGCCTCGAGCTCGTCGGCCAGCCGGGCGCGGTCACGCGTGCCGTCGAGCCGTGCCAGCAGCGCCCGCTCGAGCGGCTCCTCGAGCACGCGGTTCTCGCCGCGGAGCGTGGTCAGCACGGAGCGCCCATCCGCCTGCTGGGCCCGGGCCAGCCGGCTCGCCACCGGCCGCTCGCCGGCGCGGGCGCTGGCCGGAAACGGGCACGGCTGCAGCTGGAGGACCTGGACGAGATATACCTCGAGCAAGGCGGCGCGTAAGCGGGCGCGGTCACGCTCGGAGAGCGCGCCGGTGCCCAGGCGCCCGGCCGTGCGCGTTGCGAGCTCCTCGAAAGGCAGCGAGTCGGGCCACGCGTCGCACAGCGCGCGCATCGCCTCCACGAGCAGCGGATCCGGTGTACGCATCGTTGCGCCCGCCGGCGTCTCGAACCCTTCGCCGTCCCACCGCGCCGGCGAGGCCATGGCCAGCGTCTCGAGATGGCGGTCGTCGATCGTGCGCTGGACAGGCGTGCCGGCATGCACGAGCAGGGTCTGCCGGAACATGCGGTTGCGCAAGAAGTCCAAGTACTGCTCGCGCACGACCACGTCGCGGGGCAGGCTCGCTATCAGCTCGCCGACGCGCTCGGGCGCGTCGCGCATCTGGCTCTGAGCGAGGTCGGCCTCGGACAGGAAGTCGAGCTCGTGGGCGGCGGCGTGCTCGATGAACTCGTGAAAGTAGAACGGGGTGCTGACCGGGGCGAGGTCGTCGTGGTAGAGGAGCGCGTCGCCGCTGGCCAGCATTCTCGCCATGTGCTCGCGGAGCACGGCGGCGTAGGGAGTGGAGCTCTCGATCGCGACGATCGCCTCCATGAGCGCATGGGCGCGGCCCAGCCGCTCCGCCGGGTCGCCGACCCCCTGGAGGTGGTAGACGAGGATGTCGCGGGCCATGTCGCGCAGGTAGCTGCCCGGATAGGCGTTGTAGCTGATGTAGGCGATGCCGCGGGGGCTGAGCCCGCGCCGGCAGCATTCGAGCAGGGCGCCGCGCAGACGCGGTGGGATCCAGGAATACACGCCGTGGGCAATGACATAGTCGAACGGGCCGAGCGCGACGATCAGCTCGACCTCGGCCAGGTCGGCGCCCACCAGCTCGAGGTTGTCGATGCCCGCGGCGGCGGCAAGCGAGCGACCGCGCTCAAGTCCCGACGCCGCGGCGTCGACGGCGACGACTCGCGCCCCCGGCAGGGTGTGGGCGATCGTCAGCGCGTTGATGCCCTCGCCGCAGCCCAGCTCGAGCACCCGAGCGCCGGCCGCGGGCGGCGGCTCGAGCTCGAACAGCCGGCCCACCACCTCGAGCCGTGCGGGGTGGGTGAGCGGATAGGCGTAACCGGGGTAGGCGACCTCCTCATAGGGCGAGGGAGGTGGCTCGCCCACCGCCGGCGCTCCGGGTCGGGAGCCCTACTTGCTCGAGATGGTGGTGAGGTCGAAGCCGCTGAGCGTCTTGCCCGAGCTCCAGCCCGTGCTCACCTGCGATTTCCCCTGGTCGTAGGAGATGTCGACCTTGCCGAAGGTGAAGGAGATGGACTCGTTGGGATTGTCGCCGGACCCCTCCGAGAGGCTGGCGATCTGGAGCTTGTCCACGTTGTACGTGACCACGGTCCCCTTCTTGTCGACGAAGAAGATCTTCGCCGAGTGGATCACGGTCCCCATGCTGTAGTCCTTGAGCAGCGCCGCATTGGCCGCGTCGTCGGCCTTCTTAGTCACGTCGAAGGCGGAGATCGTCACCTTCTTGCCATCAGTGATCGCGCCGCCGCCGCCGAGGTTGAACTGCTCAACCGGGATCCAGCCCTTGCTCGTGTCCCCGCGCACGCCGTCGAGCTCGAGGTAGACCTTGTCGTACTTGTTCGAGGCGATGCTGAACGTCGACTCGCCGATGATCTGCGCCGGCTGACCAGGCTGGCCCTGCTGGCCGGTCTGCCCCTGCGGGCCCATCGGACCCCGCTGGTTCCACGTGATCGTGCGCTCGTTCGGAGTGCACTGGTAGACGTTCGGGTCAACAGCGGTCGTCTGGCTCGGGTCGATCACCCGCAGCGTCCCGTACGGGTAGTCCCCGCCTTGGTTGGCGGGAATCGTGTAGTAGCACCCGGTGATCGTCCCGTCGGACCCCGGGATCGACCCGATCGCCACCGCGGCGCCCGCGCCCAGTGCGGCGGCCGTCGGCAACATCACCTTGAGCGGCGCCCGGACCCCGCGCCGCAACCTCGCCGCGCCCGCGCGCTCGGCTTCTTCTCGGCTCATCACTTACCCCCTGCTTGGACGGTTCTGGTGGGCATCCTACTGCGTGGCCTGTCCCATGGGCGCCGCGGGGCGCAGCCGGCAGGCCTACCGGGCGCTCCAGCCCTGGTCCATGGTCACCGGCACGCCGGTGAACGCGCGGCCGGCCGGGCTGGCCAGGAACGCCACCACCTCGGCCACCTCGGCCGGCTCGATCAGCTCCTTGACCGCGTGGGGGGCCAGGATCACCTGCTCGAGCACCTCGTCCTCGCTCAGCTTGTGTGCGCGGGCCTGGTCGGCGATCTGGCCCTCGACGAGCGGCGTGCGCACATAGCCGGGGCACACGGCGACCGCGGTGATCCCATCGTCTGCGCCCTCCAGGGCCAGGGTCTTGACCAGCCCGAGCACGCCGTGCTTGGCCGAGACGTAGGCGGCCTTGTAGGGCGAGGCGACCAGGCCGTGCACCGAGGCGATCACGATGAAACGGCCCGCGCCGGAGTCGCGCAGCGCGGGCCACGCGTGGTGGGCGAGCAGGAACGGGCTGGTCAGCAGCAGCGAGACGATCGTGTTCCAGCGCTCGACCGGGAACTCCTCCACCGCTGAGACGTGCTGGATCCCGGCGTTCGGGACGACCACATCGAGGCGGCCGAACTGCTCGAGGGCGGCCTTGACCGCCCGCTCGTTGCCCTCGGCGGTGGTCAGGTCGGCCTCGAACGGCTCACCCGGACCGGAGTCGTCGGGCTTCAAATCGACGGCCAGGACGTCCATGCCCGCGTCCTCGAGGCGCTCCGCCACCGCCCGGCCGATCCCGCTGGCGGCGCCGGTGACGAGCGCGGCCTTGCCGGTCAGGTGATCGCCGCCGCTCACCTCGACCTCCGCCGCGCCCGCGCGGAGTCGGCCACGAACGACTCGTAGATCTCCTTGAGCGCCGCTCGCTGGCGCGCACTCAGCAGCCGGTCCTCGTCGATCGCCGCGAGCACTCCGCCGGGCCGCCCGTCCTCCTCGCCGGGCACGGGCATGCCGGCCTGCTCGTAGAGCGCGTCCGAGGAAATCTTGAGCGCGCTGGCGATCCCGTCCAGGACCTGCTGAGAGGGCGCGCGCAGCCCACGCTCGATCTGCGAGAGATACGGGTTGGAGATTCCCGCGAGCTGCGCGAACTGGCGCATCGACATCTCGGCGAGCTCCCGCTGCTGGCGGATGATCTCGCCGAGTGCCGCGGCGCTGCGGTTGGCCATGGCCTGAGGCTACATATCCTGGCCGCCGTTGACGTCCCAGATCGCGCCGGTGATGAACGAGCTGTGGTCCGAGGCGAGGAAGTGGACCACGCGGGCGATGTCGTCGGGGCGTCCGAACCGCCCGACCGGGATCTGGGACTTGGTCCGCTCCTGGGCCTTCTCGGGCATCGCCTCGAGCATCTCGGTGGCGATGAAGCCGGGAGCCACCGCGTTGACGGTGACGCCTACCGAGTCGTCGTCGAGCTTGCCGGCCTTCGAGAGCTGGAAGCACGCCTCGCGGGCCAGCGACTTGGTCAGCCCGAACAGGCCCGACTTCGACGCTGAGTAGTTGACCTGGCCGATGTTGCCGGTCTGGCCGATGATCGAGGTGATGTTGATGATCCGCCCGGTCCCGCGCTCGATCATGTGCGGCAGGACGGACTGGCTCATGAAGAACGCGCCGGACAGGTTGACCGCGATCACCTTGTACCAGTCCTCGTCGCTCAGCTTCAGCGCGGTCTTGTCGATCGTGATCCCGGCGTTGTTGACCAGGATGTCGAGCCGGCCGTGCTTGTCGATCACCTCTTCGATGGTGCGCCGGCAGTCGTCGGCTGAGCCCACGTTGCCCTGGTGGATTGTCGCCTTGGCGCCGTGGGATTCGAGCTCGTTGAGGAGCTGCTTGGCGTGCTCCTCGTCGCGTCCGTAGCCGGCCGCCACGACCGCCTCCTGCTCGGCGAAGCTCCGGCTGATGGCCGCGCCGATGCCGCGCGTGCCGCCGGTGACGAACACGACCTTCCCCTTCATGCGAGGCCGGCGGTGGCCGGGCCACTCGGTTTCGCGCTCGGTCGGATCGGCCGGGGGCGCCTTCGTCTCGGTGCTCATGAAGATCCCCTCTCCTCGGGACGCGACCTTCCCATCGAAAATGCGCCCCGTCGGGTCGCGCGGCGGGCCGCTCCGTCGAGCTTACCCCGATCCCGTTGGCGCCAACAGGGGCCTGCGCGGGTGGTGGTGGAGTTGGACGCTCAGGCGGCGCGCTCGGCCGGCGGGAGGGCCAGCCCGTTATCCAGCAGCGCGCGGGGCACCACGCGAGGCGCTCCTCCTACAGGGTCCAGTAGTGGCCCACGTGCGCGGCCAGGCGCGAGGTCACGAACGGGTCCGGCGCGATCGACTCCGCCTCGCCGGCGCCGTCGAGCGCGGCGATCGTGGCCAGGACCGACTCGGCCAGCGCCGGCGGGTCATAGCCGCCTTCGAGCACGGCGCCCACCGGCGCGCCCAGCTCCCGGACGTGACACGCCATCTGGGCGAACGACGCCGCATCCAGCCGGCAGCCTCCCAGCGGATCGTCGCGATGGGCGTCGAAGCCGGCCGAGATCAGCACCAGGTCGGGTCCGAACTCCGAGCCCGCCGGCAGGATCACGTGCTCGAGCACCGACAGCCAGACCTCTTCGTCGGAGCCTCGCGGCACCGGCGCGTTGATCGTGTAGCCGAGCCCCTCTGCCGCGCCCACGTCGGCCATCGCGCCTGTCCCCGGGAACAGCCCGGCCTGGTGGATGCTGGCGTAGAGCACGTCGTGGCGGCGCCGAAACGTGTCCTCGGTTCCGTTTCCGTGGTGCACGTCCCAGTCGACGATCAGGACCCTGCGCGCGCCGAGCTCGCGGAGCGCCAGCTCGGCCGCGATTGCCACGTTGTTGAACAGGCAGAAGCCCATCGCCCGGTCGGGCTCCGCGTGGTGACCGGCGGGACGCAGGCCGCTGAAGGCCGCGCGGGCCTCGCCTTGCAGGAGCGCACGGGCCATCGCGCACGCGCCGCCGGCGGCGTGTCGTGCTGCCCGGTAGGAGCCGGGGCCGACGATCGTCTCCGCGTCGAGGGCGCCGCCCCGCTCGATCGCGCCTATGTGCTCCGGGGTATGAACGAGCGCCAGCTCGGCTTGAGTGGCCTCCGGAGCGTCCCGCCGCTCGCACCCAGGCCAGTCTCGTTCCGAGAGCGCGGCCTCGATGGCGGCGATCCGCTCCGGCGAGTCGGGGTGATCGGGCGTGAACGCCCGCGGATCGTGCTCGAGCGAGGAGGAATGGTGGAAATAGAGCATCAGCGCCCGGCGCTCGCGGCGCTGTACAGCGCTTCGAGCGCGCGGGCCTGACCCACGGCGTCCTCGCGTCCGAGCAGGAGCGGCACCTCGCCGCGGATCGCGGCTGACATGTTCTCGACCTCGAGCCGGTAGGGGTCGATGCGCTCGACCTCGATCCGCTCGGGAGCCTCGCCGGGGCGGCGCAGCTCGATCCCGGGCTCGACGCAGTGCCAGGGGTCGTTCAGGAGCAGGGTGGCGGACTCGCCGACCACCTCGAGCGCGCTTCTCGGCGCCATCTCGATTCCGGTGTCGAAGTGCGCCAGCACGCCACCGTCGAACGCCAGCGCCCCGGCGAACGCCACGTCGACGCCGTCGCCGCCCAGGGTCTGCTCGGCGCTGACGTGGACTGGCTCGCCATCGGCGAGCAGGCGCGCTGCGCTAACGCAGTAGCACCCGACGTCCATCAGCGCCCCACCCTCCAGGCTCTTGCTCAGGCGCACGTTCGGTCCGGGCGAGATCGGGAAGCTGAACGCGGCCCGGATCAGCTTGAGCGGGCCGATCGCCCCTTCCGCCACGAGCTCGGTTAGGCGCCGGGTCTGGGGATGGTGGCGGTACATGAAGCCTTCGGTCAGCAGCGGGCCCTGGCGCTCGGCCACGTCGAAGGCGCGCTCGACCTCGGCAGCGCGCCGGCTCAGTGGCTTCTCGCACAGGACGTGCTTGCCGTTCTCCAGGGCTCGGATCGTCCACTCCACGTGGAGCGCGTTGGGCAACGGGATGTAGACAGCCTCGACGTCGGGATCGTCCAGGAGGGCCTCGTAGGAGCCGTGCACGCGGGGAATGTCGTGCTCGCGGGCGAATGCCTCGGCTTCAGGCCGGGAGCGGCTGCCCACCGCCACGACGTCCGTACCGGCGGCCTCGCGTGCGCCGGGGAGGAACTTACGGTTGATCCGCGCGGTAGACATGATTCCCCAGTTGACCGGCACAGATCAGCACCCTAGTCGAGTCAGCGCGTTCGGCCCCGGGCGCGTCAACCTGATCGGCGAGCACACCGATTACAACGACGGCCTCGCCCTGCCGTTCGCGATCAGTGACGGCGTCACCGTGCGCGGGTGGCCTCTCGGCGAGCGCCGGATCGAGGCGTGCGCGCTCGACCTCGGAAGCTCGAGCGACCGGTTCTCGCTCGGCGTGCGCCCGGGCCGCCGGCGGGGGTGGCGGTCGTTCGTCCGAGGCGCCGCCTTCGAGCTTCAGGAGCTCGGCGTTGCGCTGCGGGGAGCGCGGCTCGAGATCGAGGGCACGGTGTCGCGGGGCTCCGGGCTGTCCTCCTCAGCGGCCCTGGAGGTCGCGCTCGTGCTGGCTCTGATCGCGCTGGCCGACGCGCCGGCGCCGCCCCGGATCGAGCTGGCCAAGCTGTGCTCGCGGGTGGAGAACGACTGGGTGGGCGCGCAGACAGGTCTGCTCGACCAGCTCGCGTCGCTGTGCGGCGAGCAGGACCGGGCGCTGCGGATCGACTTTCGCTCGTTGGAGGTCGAGCCGGTGCCGCTGGCGCTCGATGGGTACCGGCTGGCCACGCTCGACTCGGGGGAGAAGCACTCGAACGCCGCCGGCGGATACAACGAGCGCCGGGCTGAGTGCCGGCGGGCGGCGGAGGCGCTCGGGTCCTCGAGCCTGCGCGACGCGACGCTAGACGCGGCGGCCGGGCTTCCGGAGCCGCTGGATCGTCGCGTGCAACACATCGTGAGCGAGAACGCTCGGGTCGAGGCGACGGCGGACGCGCTGGAGCGCGGGGACCTGACCGCGATCGGGCGTCTACTGGACGAGTCGCACGCCAGCCTGCGCGACTGCTACGAGGTCTCGACCGACGCCGTGGAGCGGGCGGTCCGGAGGTGCAAGGACGCCGGCGCGATCGGCGCGCGGATCATGGGCGGCGGGTTCGGCGGGCACGTGCTCGGCCTGTATCCGCCGGACGCGCGGCTCCCCGACGGGGCGGTCGAGGTGTCGCCCGGGCCGGGCGCCCAGGTGCGCTCGCCATGAGCGGGCCAGTCGAGCTGAGGCCGGACGGCCTGGACGCCGATGAGGTGATCGCGGTGGCGCGCGCGGATGCCGAGGTGGTGCTGGGGCAGGAGGCGCGCGAGTCGATGCAGCGGACCGCGGACGTGGTTGCCGGGCTGGCCGACTCGGCGGAGCCCGCGTACGGGATCTCCACCGGGTTCGGCTCGCTGGCGCTGGTGCGAATCCCCGCTGAGAGCCGGGAGCTGCTCCAGCAGGCCCTGATCCGCTCGCACGCGGCCGGGATGGGCCCGGCGATCGAGCGCGAGGTGGTCCGCGCGATGATGGTCCTCCGGGCCCGCTCGCTGGCCATGGGCGCGTCCGGTGCGCGGCCGGTGGTGGCCGAGGCGATCGCGGCGCTCCTGAACGCCGGGCTCACCCCGGTGGTGCCGGAGCACGGCTCGCTCGGGGCCAGCGGCGACCTGGCCCCCCTCGCCCACTGCGCCCTGGCGCTGATCGGGGAGGGGTCGATCGCCGATCCGGGGGGTCACGCCGAGCCGGCGGCCCGGGCGCTGCTCCGCGCCGGCCTGGAGCCGATCACGCTGGTGGCCAAGGAGGGGCTGGCGCTCATCAACGGCACCGACGGGATGCTCGGGATGCTGGTGCTGGCGTGCTCGGACCTCGAGCACCTGCTGCGCGTCGCCGACGTGGTCGCCGCGATGTCGGTGGAGGCGCTGCTCGGCACCGACCGGGCATTCGCCGCCGACCTGATCGCGCTCCGGCCCCAGCCCGGCCAGGCCGCCAGCGCCGCGAACCTCCGGGCGCTGCTGACCGGCAGCGCGATCGTGGCCAGCCACCGCACGGGGGATCCCCGGGTCCAGGACGCCTACTCGCTGCGCTGCGCGCCACAGGTGGCGGGCGCGGCCCGGGACACGCTGAGCCATGCTCAGGGGGTCGCTGAGGCCGAGCTACGAGCCGCGATTGACAACCCGATGGTGCTGAGCGACGGCCGGGTCGAGTCGTGCGGGAACTTCCACGGCGCGCCGGTGGCGCTGGCCTGCGACTTCCTGGCCATCGCCGCCGCCGACGTCGGGGCGATCGCCGAGCGGCGCACCGACCGCCTGCTCGACCCGGCCCGGTCGCATGGGCTGCCCGCCTTCCTGGCCCCCGAGCCCGGCGTCAACTCGGGGATGATGCTGGCCCACTACGCGCAGGCGGCGATGGTGGCCGAGAACCGTCGCCTGGCCGCGCCGGCAGGCGTGGACACGGTCCCCACCAGCGCGATGCAGGAGGACCACGTCTCGATGGGGTGGGGCGCCGCGCGCAAGCTCCGCACGGCGATCGCGAACCTCCGGCGGATTTTGGCCGTCGAGCTGGTCTGCGCGGCTCGGGCGCTCGACCTGCGCGCGCCCCTTACGCCGGCGCCCGGAACCGCGGCCGCGGTGGCGGCGGTACGCCGGCGCATCCCCGGGCCGGGGCCGGACCGGTACGTCTCCCCCGCGCTGGCCGAGGCCGAGGCCCTGATCGGCGATGGGACCCTCCTCGCCGCCGTGGAGGACCAGACCGGCCCGCTGGAGTGACCCGCGAGCGCGGCCCCGTCACCTTCCGGGGCGCCAGCGGGGGGGCGAGCTCGGCCGTAGCGCCCTCAGGCCAGCCGGCTCAGCTCCTGCTCGATCACGCCGTGGGTGGAGCGCCACCGGTCGCCGAGCCGCCCGAGCAGGGAGGAGTCGAGCTCGCTGGCCCGCCGCTCGAGCTCGGCGGCGGTGGACGCCAGCGCGGCGGCGCCGATCGCGTGGGCGTTGCCCTTGATCCGGTGCGCCGCGGAGCGCAGCGAGTCGGCGTCCTGGTCGGCGGCGGCCGCTCGAACCTGTTCGAGCAGGGGCGGCATGTTCAGCGCGAAGGTCCGCAGCAGGTCGACCATCTCGCGCTTGGTGAAGGATCCCCGCAGCAACGCGAGGCGCCCGGGGTCCAGCAAGTCGCGCGGCCGCGTCGGCTCCGCCGGCAGCCACCGATCGAGCACGGCGTAGAGCTCCGCCTCGCGCAGGGGCTTGGACAGGTAGTCGTCCATGCCCGCGGCCAGGCATTGCTGACGGTCGCCCTCGAGGGCATGCCCGGTCAGCGCCACGATCGGGACGCGCACCCCCTCGGCCTCACGCCGGCGGATCACTCGCGTGGTCTGATAGCCGTCGAGGTGCGGCATCTGGCAGTCCATGAAGATCAGGTCGTAGTCGCGCTGTTGCAGGCGCGCCAGTACCTCGCGGCCGTCGCCCACGCACTCGGCGGCGATCCCCCGGCGGGCCAGGAGGCGCTCGATCACCAGCTGGTTGATCGGCTGGTCCTCGGCCACCAGGACCCGGGCCGCGCTGCGCTCGGCCGGCCGCTCGGCGGCGGGCGCGGCGGCGGACGCCCCGGCTACCTCGTCCGGCCCGGGCTCCGGCGCCGGGCGCATCACCGAGGTGATCGCCTCGAGCAGACGCGAGCGGCGCACCGGCTTGGTCAGGCACTCGTGCACGCCCGCCGTCCGGGCCTCGGCATGGGCGGCGCCCGATGAGGCGAGCATTACCAGTCGCGTGGCGCGCAGCGCCGGTGTGTCCGCCAGGCGCTGCACCAGCTCCACTCCGCTCGACTCGCCGAGCTGGTAGTCGACCACCGCCACGTCGAACGGCGCGCCCGCGCACGCCGCAGCGGACAGCGTCTCGAACGCCTCCTCGGCTCCGGACACACACGCCGGACGCATGCCCCACGCGGTGGTGTAGGCCTCGAGGATCCTCCGGCTGGTCGCGTCGTCGTCGATGATCAGGACCCGGACCCCATCCAGGTCCACCTGGATGCCCGAATAGTCGACGGCTTGCGCCGCCACGCCGGCGGGAATCGAGAACCGGAACGTGCTGCCCTGCTCCGGCACGCTTTCGACGGCGATCTCACCGTCCATCAGCCGCACCAGCTCTCGGCAGATGGTCAGGCCGAGGCCCGTGCCGCCGAACTGCCGGGTGGTCCCGGCATCGGCCTGGGTGAAGGACTCGAACATCCGCTCGAGACTCTCGGGGGCGATCCCCATGCCGGTGTCGCGCACCTCGAAGCAGAGGCGGACCCGCTCCTCCCGCTCCTGGACCGCCGAGACCTGGACCTCGACCTTCCCGTCGTCGGTGAACTTGACCGCGTTGGACAGGAGGTTCCCGAGCACCTGGCTCACCCGCAGCCGGTCG
The DNA here is from genome assembly GCA_963818675.1 of uncultured Solirubrobacterales bacterium. Taxonomy (GTDB): domain Bacteria; phylum Actinomycetota; class Thermoleophilia; order Solirubrobacterales; family Solirubrobacteraceae; genus Palsa-465. The sequence continues at coordinate 339,323 of CAWFTE010000002.1, read as the reverse complement.
GTCCGCACGAACCGCGGGACTCCCGGGTCGATGAAGCAGTGCAGCGCGATGCCCTTGTCCTGAGCGACGGTGGCCACCATCTGGCAGCTCGACTCGACCGTCTCGTGCAGGTCGAAGTCGTGCTCCTCGATCTCCAGCCGGCCGGCCTCGATCTTCGAGAAGTCGAGGACGTCGTTGATCACCGACATGAGCGCGTCGCCGGAGGCGCGGGCAGTTTCCAGGTACTCGCGCTGCTCGCCGTTCAATGACGTATCGCTCAGCAGCGTGAGCATCCCGATCACGCCGTTCAAAGGGGTGCGGATCTCGTGGCTCATGTTGGCCACGAAGCTCGACTTGTGGTGCGAGGCCTTCTCCGCGTCGTCCACCGCCGAGCGCAGCCGCTCCGAGCTGGCTTCGAGATCGCGCTCGCGGCTCTCCAGCGTCGACGCCATCGAGTTGAACGCACTCCCGAGCAGCGCGGTCTCGCCGCGGCCTCGGTCGGGCACGCGTACGCCCGATTCCCCCTCGGCCAGGTCCGTGGCCGCTCGCGCCACAGCGCGCATCGGGCGCAGCACCGAACCAACCAGGTAGACCGCGAGCCCGCTGAGGAGCAGCACCGAGACGGCCAGGCCGACGGCGGCCAGGACCACGGTCAGGGTGGCGTTGCTCGCGGCGGAGGCGCGGGTCTGCGCCGCCCGGGATCTGACCCCGTTGTCGAGGACGGTGAAGCGGCTCCTGAGCGCGTCGAGCCGCTGCTTGCCGAGCTCGGTCTGGCGCACCTCGGCGGCGTGGCTCATGGCGGCGCCCGAGCGGACCAGCGGTTCGAGGTACCCGGCTTGGTAGGCGCCGATCGCCCCATTCAGGCCGTTCACCTGCGTCCGCTCCCAGGCCGAGTCGCCGCTCAGCAGGCGCAGGTCGGCGAGCTTGCCGGGGAGCTGCTGCTCGGCCATGCGGTACGGAGCCAGGAACCCGGGCTGGCCCGTGAGCAGGAAGCCGCGCACGCCTGTCTCCAGGTCGACGACCGAGCGCTCGACCGAGAGCGAGGTGACCAGGACATCCTGGGCGCGCTGCGCGCGCCGGTTCTCGTCACGCAGAGACGTGACCGACGCGATCAAGACCGCGAACGCGACCGCCACCAGCACGGCCACCGCCCCGATCAGGCCGAGCACGAGCGCGATCAAGCTGCGCCGGCCGCGCCGGCGATCTCCCGGCCCGTCCATCGTCAGGTGACTACCGGCCGGCTAGGCCGATACACCGGTTCCACGCACATAGGGATGTTGTGCCCGATCTGGAGTGATGCTCACGTTTGTTGTGGTGCAAATCCCTGGTCCTCCCGGTCTATAGCCATCGAAAGCTCCCCACAAGTCACGCATGGGACAGCCCCCGCCCCCAGACCCGGCCTGGCGGAGATTCTGCCTTCCCAGCGGCTGAAAACGAATGCGACTGCGCTTTCTTGCGCAAACTTCGCCCTGGAAATCTCCCTCACGGCGGCGCCCAGGCAGAATGAGCTGGGTGAGCGATCAAGGACTGCGGGCGGCGGAAGACAAGATGCGCGAGGCGGGCCAGCCGGACGAGGCGATCCGCGCCTTCCGCAACGCGTACGAGCGGCTGGTCGGTGGGGAGTCGGCGGTGCTGCCGAGCTCGGAGCTCGAGCCCGCGGGCGAGGTCCCCTCCCTAGAGGACATCCCGGAGGCGGACCCGTCGGAGACGCTGAAGCACGTCGTGGCGATCAGGCTGAACGGCGGCCTGGCCACCACGATGGGGCTGCGCAGGCCGAAGTCGCTCGTCGAGGCGCGCGACGGCCACACGTTCCTCGACATCATCGTCGGTCAGACGCTCGCGCTTCGCCGGCGCTACGACGTGCCGCTGCCGCTGGTGCTCATGGACAGCGAGGCGACGCGCAAGGAGACCCTGAAGGCGCTCGAAAAGCACTCCGAGCTCGGCGACGAGCTCCCCCCGGACTTCATGCAGAGCATGATCCCCAAGCTCGAGGCCGACTCGCTCGAACCGATCGACTGGCCGCAGGAGCCATCGCTCGAGTGGTGCCCCCCGGGCCACGGCGACGTGTACGGCGCTCTGCGCCGCTCGGGCACGCTCGAGGAGCTGCTCGAGCGCGGCTTCCGCTACGCGATGATCTCCAACTCGGACAATCTCGGCGCGACGATCGAGCCGCGGATCGCCGCTTACATGGCCTCCGAGGACGTTCCTTTCCTGATGGAGGTGATCGAGGGCACCGAAGCGGAGCGCAAGGGCGGGCACATCGCCCGCCGCAAGGACGACGGCCACCTCGTGCTGCGCGAGATCGCCCAGACGCCGGACGAGGACCAGGAGTCCTTCCGCGACTACAAGCGCTGGCGCTACTACAACACCAACAACCTGTGGGTGGACCTCAGGGCGCTGGCCGACACCCTCGAGCGCAGGGACGGGGTCCTGGAGCTGCCGTTGATCACCAACAAGAAGACGGTCGACCCGCGCGATTCGAGCACCCCCGCCGTGCTCCAGCTCGAGAGCGCGATGGGCGCCGCGATCGGGACCTTCGATGGCGCCCAGCTGATGCTGGTCCCGCGCACCCGCTTCGTACCGGTCAAGACGACCGACGACCTGCTCGTGATGCGCTCGGACGTCTACCGGATGTCCGAAGAGGACATGCTGGTCGAGCCGGTCCCCGACCGGGCCGGAAGCCTCCCGTTCGTCGAGCTGGAGTCCCGCTACTACAAGATGCTCGACGACTTCGAGCAGCGGTTCCCGAGCGGCCCGCCCTCGCTGAAGGAGGCCGAGCGGCTGGTCGTGCACGGCGACGTGACGTTCGGCGCCGGCGTGGTCGTCAGGGGTGCGGTCGAGCTCGAGCGCGACGAGCCGGACCGAATCGAGGACGGGGCGGCTCTCAGTAGTTAACCCGGAGCGCCCGCCTGCCGATACCAACCCCGAGAGATGATCGGCTCCACCCAGAGTGATTCACGGCTTGGTGAGGACCGGCTACGCGGGCTGATCGATGCCGGCCGCTCGCTGGTCGCCGAGCGCGACCTGAACCGCGTGCTCGACCGCCTGCGCGTGCTGGCGCGCGAGCTCACGGGCGCGCGACACGTCGCGGTCGATACCCCCGAGGACGTGCGCATCGCCACCGGAACGAGCTTCCTGCGCGTGCCGATCCTGATCGGCGGCGAGAAGTGGGGGAACCTGCACCTGTCCGACAAGCAGGGCGGCCCGTTCGACGCGGCCGACGAGGAGGCGATGGTGGCGCTGGCGGCATGGGCCGCGGTGGCCATCGACAACGCTCGCCTGTACCGCGAGACCGACCAGCGCCGGCTCGAGCTCGAGCGCTCGCTCCGGACGCTGCAGGCCACCTCCGAGCTGTCACAGGCGGTGGGCGGGGAGACCCGGCTGTGGCGCGTGCTCGAGATGATCGCCCGCCAGTCCCAGGCCCTGATCGACGCCTCCGGCGTGGTGATCCTGCTCGCCGACGGCGATGAGCTGGAGATCGCCGCGAGCGCCGGCGACGTGCCGCCGGACCTGATCGGGGTGCGCGTGCCGACGAGCCGCTCGGAGGCCGCGCGTGTGCTCGCCACCGGCCGCTCCGAGCGCGTCGCCGACATGTCCCGATCGGCTCCCTTCGTCCTGGCTGATCTGGGCGTGCACGCCACCTCGGCTCTGTTCGTGCCCCTGTTCTTCCATGGCCTCCAGGTCGGTGTGATCGAGGCGTTCGACCGGATCGACGGCCCCCAGTTCCGCGGCGAGGACGAGCGCATGCTGGTCGCGGTCGGCACGAGCGCCGCGGCTGCGGTCGCCACCGCGCGCTCGGTCGAACGAGAGCGCCTCCGGCGCAGCCTCAAGGCGGCCGAGGCCGAGCGTTCCCGCTGGGCCCGCGAGCTCCACGACGACACCCTCCAGGGGCTCGGGGTCCTCCGCGTGCTGCTCTCGAACGCCCGCCGGAGCGAAGACGTCAGCGCGCTGCACGGCACGCTCGACGGCGCGGTCGACCAGCTCACCCAGGAGATCGCCAACCTGCGCGCGCTGATCACCGAGCTGCGTCCCGCCGCGCTGGACGAGCTCGGGCTCGTGCCTGCGCTCGAGGCCCTGCTCGAGCGGACCCGCGTCGCCTACGGGCTGGTGATCGACGGCACTCTCGAGCTGGCCGACGACGGGCAGCCGCCGCGGCTCGACACGGAGATCGAGACGGCCGTCTATCGGGTGGTCCAGGAGTCGCTGACCAACGCCGCGCGCCACGCCGACGCCGAATACGTGGCGGTGGAGGTGGTGCGCAATGGCGAGACGATCCGGATCGCCGTGGGCGACGACGGGCGTGGGTTCGACCTCGAGCAGCCTTCGAGCGGCTTCGGACTGACCGGGATGCGGGAGCGGATCTCTCTGGCCGGGGGGCGGCTCGAGATCAAGACCTCGCCGGCCGGAACGACGATCCTGGCCTCGCTGCCGTGCGGAGATTTCGCCGGCGCGCGCCGGTCCTGACGTTATCGTGCGCGCCATGGCCGGCACCGACACGATCACGATCGTGATCGCCGACGACCACCAGGTCGTCCGCGCCGGCCTGCGACTGCTGCTCGAGTCCGAGAGCGGCTTCCAGGTCGTGGCCGAGGCCGGCGATGTGGCCACCACCGAGCGGCGGGTCACCGCATACCACCCCAAGGTGCTGATCCTCGACCTGAACATGCCGGGCGAATCGAGCCTGCCGGCGATCCCGCGGTTGCGCTCGGGCTCACCCGAGACCAACATCGTCGTGCTGACCATGCAGAACGACCCGGCGTTCGCCCGGGAGGCGCTGCGTGCCGGCGCCACCGGCTACGTGCTCAAGGAGGCGGCGGACAGCGAGCTCGTCCAGGCCGTGCGGATGGCCGCTGACGGCCGGACCTACCTCAATCCCGAGCTCGGGGCCCGGCTGGCCGCCGAGCCGGCCACTCCGGACGGGCCGCCGGACGACCTATCGGCCCGCGAGATCGAGGTTCTGCGCCTGATCGCCCTCGGGCACACCAACAGCGAGATCGCCTCGCGCCTTTACCTCAGCGTGCGCACGGTGGAGTCACACCGGGCGCACATCCAGCAGAAGACCCGTCGCACCTCGCGCGCCGACCTCGTGGCCTACGCCCGGGACAACAACCTCCTCTGAGTCGGGCGCGAGCCGCTCGGTCAGCCGGCGCCGAGGTGCGCCGGGATCTCGTCGCGCTTGGCGCGCAGCCGGGCGTTCTTCGGGAGCGGCAGCACGAGCCGGGCGCCGGCAGCGCGGGCGTGCAGGCGAACGGCCGGGGTGATCTGAGCCCCGCTGTTGGTCCACAGGACGCTGACCGGCGCGTAGCGCAGTAGCGCCGCCCAGGTGGCCGGTCCGATGACGCCGTCGACGGTGAGGCCGTGCGCGGTCTGGAAGCTCTTGGCCGCGGCCAGCGTCTTGGGGCCGAAGCCGCCGTCGACCGGGATGGCGTAGCCGGCGCTCACTAGGTGCTCCTGGGCCCACACGACGAGGTCGCCCTGCGCGTTCTTGCTCAGCACAGGCTCGGCCGTGCTGGCGGTGTAGCCGGCGATCCGGCCAGTGGGCGAGGACAGCGCGTGCCAGCCCGTGGCGCTCGCCTCCTGCCAGTCCCACCAGCTCACGCCGGTCGCGCCGTAGGAGAACGAGACGCTCCGGAAGCGGACGATCTGACTCGGCGGCGGATTCGAGTAGACCTGGCCGAGCGGGAAGATCGCGCGGCCGTACACGCGGTTGTAGTCGTAGGTGTGCGCGTACACGTTGTCGACGCTCGTGCCGATGTCCTTCCAGTACATCTGCGGCGTGTTGTACTGGGCGCCACCGGGCCCGAGGAACACCGAGTAGGGAAAGGCAGGGTGGTAGTCGACGTACGGGAAGCCGGCGAGTGCCACCGGGAAGCTCGGTCCGATCAGGGCGCGCAGCCCCGTCATGTAGGTCTGGGCGGAGACGTACTTGCCCTCGTACTCGACCTCCGCGTCGATGACCAGGCAGTCCGCGCCCGCCTTGACCGCGGCGGCGCCGACCCGCGCCTCGGTCGAGGGGTAGTTCCCGTACACGTACTGCCAGGCGCACACGCGCAGGCCGGCCGTGTGCAGGGCGGAGACGAGCGAGTGGCTGAACTGCGACCACGCCTGCGACCCGTCGCCCGCCTTGATCGTGAGCGTGGTGATCCCGTACCGGTGGGCCGTGGCGATGATCGAGCTGAGGCTGCCGCCGCTCGACTGCGAGACGTACCAGATCCACATGCCGCGGCCGTTGAAGGGGTTGATCGCGGCCGTGCCGTGGTGCGGCGCCGGCCTAGCCGGCGGCTTCGGCTTCGGCTTGGGCTTGGGCTTGGGCTTCGAGGCCGGGGCGGAAGAGCCCGGCGCCGCCCCGCCGGAGGCGGCCAGCGCCGGCGCGGCCGACGCGCACAAGGCAAGCGCCAGCGCCGCAAACCAGAGAATCGCATGCCGACGAAGCCCCCCTGCCCGCCGGCCGCTTGCCACGCGGCCCTGCTGCATACGGTTCGGCACCGTAGCGTAGGAACCCGCTGCGTCTCTGCAAGTTTCGTTGCAGAAGCAGGAATTGAATAGCCCGTGTCGTCGCATCCGCTACCAAATCTCTCGGCACGGCGGCGGGGCGGCCTGAACGACTGCAAGGCACACTGCAGCGCACGCCAGGCGCGGGCGGCGCGGGCGCGACGGCGCCGGGCCTACTTGATGAAGAGGATCTCGGAGTACCGCGGCAGCGGCCACAGATCGTCGGCGACGATCCGCTCGAGCCGGTCGGCCACGGTCCGCATCGCGTCCATCGCGGGGATCACCTTGTCTCGCATGAAGAGGGCATGCTCCGCGGGCTCGACAGGCTGGTTCTCGGCCAGGTTGGCGTCCTCGAGCGCGTGGATCGCCGCTGTGAACTCGGTGATCAAATCCGAGGTCTCGGTGGCGAGGTCGCTCAGCTGGGCCTCGAGCAGCACGGCCAGATGCCGCGCCGCGGCCGGAAGGAGCATGGTCCGGGCGATCGTCACCGCGGTCTCGGCCTCGATGTTGAGCTTGGTGACGTACTGCTCGAGGAACACCTCGTAGCGGGACTCGAGCTCGCGCCGTGAGAGCACGTTGTGGCTCTCGAACAGGCCCACCGTCTCGTCGGAGATCAGGTAGGGCAGTGCGTCCGGCGTGGTGCGCAGGTTGAGCAGGCCGCGCTGCTCCGCCTCGGCGTGCCAGGCCTCGTCGTAGTTGTCGCCGCCGAAGATGATGCGCTTGTTCTCGGCGTAGCTCTTCTGGAGGATCGGCTGCAGCGCGAGCTCGATGTCCACTCCCTCGCCCAGCTTGGCCTCGAGCTCCCCGGCCAGCTCGTCGATCGCCTCGGCCACGATCGTGTTCAGGACCGTGTTGGGGAGCGACAGCGACTGGCTCGAGCCAAGCGCCCGGAACTCGAACTTGTTGCCGGTGAACGCGAACGGGCTGGTGCGGTTGCGATCGCCGCCATGCTTGGGCAGGCGCGGGAGGACCGGCGTGCCCAGGCCGAGGAACGACTGCTCGCGCGACTGGCCGGCCTCGCCGCGCTCGATCGCGCCGAACACCCGCTCGAGCTCGGCGCCCAGGAAGATCGAGATGATCGCCGGCGGCGCCTCGTTGGCCCCCAGGCGATGGTCCTGGCCGGGCGAGGCGATCGAGGCGCGGAGCAGCCCCTGGTGCTTGTTCACGGCCTGGATCACCGCCGCGCAGAAGAACAGGAACTCGAGGTTCTCGTGGGGGGTGTTGCCCGGTTCGAGCAGGTTCTTGCCCGTGTCGGTGCCCATCGACCAGTTGTTGTGCTTGCCCGAGCCGTTGACCCCGGCGAACGGCTTCTCGTGCAGCAGGCAGACCAGCCCGTAGCGGCGCGCCACGTTCTGCATGATCTGCATCGTCAGCTGCTGGTGGTCGGAGCCGACGTTCGAGTTCTCGAAAACGGGCGCGATCTCGTACTGGTTGGGCGCCACCTCGTTGTGGCGCGTCTTGACCGGCACGCCGAGCTTGGCCAGCTCGCGCTCGGTGTCGAGCATGTAGGCCAGGATCCGCTCGGGCATCGACCCGAAGTAGTGGTCGTCGAGCTCGTGGCCCTTGGGCGGCTTGGCCCCGAACAGGGTCCGCCCGGTGGTCAGGAGGTCGGGCCGCTCGAAGTAGAACTGCTCGTCGATCAGGAAGTACTCCTGCTCGGGCCCGACCGTCGTGAACACCCGGGAGACGGCGTCGTCGCCGAACAGCCGCAGCGCCCGGATGGCCGACTGCGACAGCGCGTCCATCGAGCGCAGCAGCGGGATCTTGTGGTCGAGCGCCTCGCCCGTCCACGACGCGAACGCCGTGGGGATGCAGAGCAGCGCCCCGTTCGGGTTCTCGAGCAGGAACGCCGGCGAGGTCGGATCCCACGCCGTGTAGCCGCGCGCCTCGAACGTCGCGCGGATCCCGCCGGTCGGGAACGAAGAGGCGTCGGGCTCGCCCTGGATCAGCTCCCGGCCCGAGAACTCCGCCAGCGCCGTTCCCTCGCCGGTGGGGCCATAGAAGCTGTCGTGCTTCTCGGCCGTCATGCCGGTCAGGGGCTGGAACCAGTGGGTGTAGTGGGTGGCGCCGTGCTCGAGCGCCCAATCCTTCATCGCCTGGGCCACGGCGTCGGCGAGCGTGAGGTCGAGTGCCTCCCCCCGGGCCAGCGTCTGCTGCAGGCGCTTGTAGATCTCCTTGGGCAGGCGCTGGCGCTGCACGGCCGGGCTGAACACGTTCACCCCGAACAGCTGGTTGTCGGCCGCGGTCAGGTCGGTGGCGCCGAGCGCGGATCCGTTCGGGGCCCAGCGGGCGGCGAGGACGTTCTGCTGGCGGATTCGAGGCATTCGGGTGTCGTTCCTTCCTGTGGCTGCGAGGCGGGTCTGCGTGCCCTCTGCCCCGGGCACGCGCGACCGACGTTTGTCGGAATTATGCTGACAAACATCGGGAAAAGCGGTGTGGGCGCCGCGCCGTCACGCGGCCGGCCGGCAGTCACCGCCGCCGGACCTCCGGCCCGGCGTTATCGGCCGGTGGGAGAAGAGACGATCTGCCCGCTGCTGTTCACGTATGACTGCGCGGGCGTGTTGCTGATCGTGACCGGGAACGTGCCCTGGGGGAGGGTGCCGTCGGAGAGCACGGCCCTGGCCTTGCCGCTCAGGCCGGCCGAGACCTCCCAGGCCACGGTCCAGCGGCCTGGCTTGACCGCGGTGACGGCCCAGTCGAACTTGCTGCTGGCGCCGGGCTTGAGCGGCCCCTGCGCCCAGGTGTTGGCGTCGTAGGTCACGGCGGAGCCGTAGCTCCCCCCGGCGCAGCTGTAGCCGGCCCGGCCGGTGCAGATCCCCGGCGGCTTGTCGACGACCCAGACCTGGTAGGTCGCGTTCTCGTTGCTGGGCGCGGCCGCGCCCGGGCTGGCCGCCGGCGGACCCGAGCCGAACGGCTGGGCGTACGGGCCCTCGCCGGCCGGGGCGGGGAACTTGCACGTGACGTTACAGAGGGTCACCGCGACGTTGGGGATGACCTTGTTGGAGTCGTTGCGGATCACGAGCACCAAGTGGGAGTGCGTGGACAGCGTCTGCGAGGCGGGGAAGGTGTGTACCGGCACCGACACCGTGAAGCTTGCGAGCGGCTCGTTCTCGTCCAGGCGTCCTCCGGCGGTGCACGCCCCTAGGGCGAGCGCGCTCAGCGCTATGAGGAGCGCGCACCGCGCTCGTGCGCTTCGCTTCATCAAGGTCCCACCGCTCACCGCGGCCGGAACATACCACCTGAAATCCAGGCGCACGACGGTTCCCAGTTGGTCTTTTGCAAAGCCCTGGCGTAGGCTTATGCGCGGCGGCCGCGCCTGCGGCCCGAGAGCCATGGGAGGACTCGAGACCACTTGATCCGAGCAGTCGCTGACAAGGCATTCCTGCCGACCAAGGGCTTCCTGGAAGAGGTCGGCAACATGATGATCCTGACCGGCAAGACCGTGGTCTCCGCGATCCGGCCTCCGTACCCGTACGGGTCTGAGTTCGCCAGCCAGTTCCTGTTCGCGCTGAAGCTGTGCTGGTTCCCGTTGCTCGTGTGCACGGTGGTGTTCGGCTACGCCGTGCCCGGCCTGCAGGCCGCCGACTTCCTCACGCTGTTCGGCGCGCTCGACCGGCTCGGCGGGTTCTTCGTGCTGTCCTCGATCCGGGAGTTCGCGCCGTTCGTCGACGCGATCATCCTGGCCGGCGTGGCCGGCACCGCGATCACCGCCGACCTCGGCGCGCGCAAGATCCGCGAGGAGCTCGACGCGCTCCAGGTGCTGGGCGTGGACCCGGTCAAGAACCTGGTCGTCCCGCGGTTCCTGGCCCTGATGATCGTCACCGGCCTGTTCGACATCTACGCGCTGATCTTCGGCGTCTTCGGCGGGGTCATGGCCAGCATCGTCAACCACGCGCCGATCGGCCCGTTCTTCGTGACGTTCTTCAACAACGCCGAGACCACCGACCTGTGGGGCTCGGTGGTCAAGACCACCTGCTACGGGGCGATCATCGCGATCGTCTGCTGCTACAAGGGCATGACCGCCTCGGGCGGCGCCGAGGGGGTGGGACGCGCGGTCAACGAGGCGGTGGTGATCGCCTTCTTGGGCATCTTCGCGTTCAACTACGCGTTCACCCAGACGCTACTGGCCACCCACCCCGAGATCACGACGATCGTGCGCTGACATGGAAGGTCTGATCGCCACACCGCGAGGCTGGATCGAGTCCTTCGGGGAGATCGTCAAGTTCACCTCGAACGTCTTCAAAGAGGTCGTCACCTTCAAGGTCCTCAAGTACTTCGGGGAGTCGCTGCGCCAGGCCGGGATCCTGATCACGACCTCGACGCTGGTGATCTGGAGCCTGGTGTTCATCACCGGGCTCGAGTGCGGGATCGAAGGCGCCTACTTCAACCAGGCCAACGGCGTCCCCGCGTACTCGGGCGTGTTCGCGGCCTGGTGCGACCTGCGCGAGCTGGTGCCGTACGCGTTCGGGTACATGATGGCCGCGAAGGTGGGGACCGGGCTGGTGGCCGAGCTGGGCTCGATGCGGATCTCCGACGAGATCGACGCGCTCGAGGTGATGGGGATCAGCGGGATCACGTTCCTATGCGCGACCCGGCTGCTCGCCGCGTGGATGGTTCTTCCGTTCATCTATCTGACGGCGATCGGGGCGGGCTTCCTGGCGAGCTACATCGCGGTCGTGCAGCAGCTCAGCTACGTGTCCTCAGGCGGGTTCTTCTTGATCTTCTGGCAGTTCCAGAACCCACCCGACCTCATATTCAGCTTGATAAAGGCAATGCTGATGGCCACGGCCATCGTGCTCGTCGGCTGCTATTACGGCTACAACGCGGGAGGTGGGCCTGTAGGCGTGGGCACCGCCACCGCGAAGTCGATGGTGCTGAACATCGTCGCCATACACTTGATCGGGATGGTCTGCACCCAGATCTTCTGGGGCTCCAACCCGCGTGCACCAATCGGAGGCTGAGGTCGAGATGCGTGATCCTGAGGACAGGGACGAGGACGAGCGTTCGGGCGAGGAGCCCGGGGGCGGGAGCCAGGAGTCCGGGGGCGGGAGCCACTTCCCCGCGTGGAACCCCGAGAGCGCCGAGCAGCCCACGCGCGTGGACCCCGACGTCCATGCCGAGGCGATCCGCTCCGACGGTGCGGAGGACGGCTCGGGGGACTCGGATTCCGAGGGCGAGAAGTCAGGTTCGCGCGTATCGGTGGTCGACGAGCAGCCGCCGCGTCCCGCTCCGCCCCCCGGAGCCGACGAGGACGAGTACCAGTACCACACCTACAAGGTCTATCCCTCGGGCCGGCCGGACGCCGTCGAGTTCATCGACCTGTACAAGGGATTCGGGCGAGCGCAGATCCTCCGCGGGCTCAACATGGGCCTGCCCGAGGGGATGGTGTCGATGATCCTCGGTCCCTCGGGGACGGGCAAGTCGGTCTGCATCAAGCACATGGTCGGGCTGCTGTATCCCGACGAGGGCGACTGCCTGGTCCACGGGGAGTCGGTCCCGAACATGTCAGACGACGACATGTTCGAGATGCGCAAGAAGTTCGGCCTGCTGTTCCAGGACGGCGCGCTGTTCGGCTCGATGAACCTGTACGACAACGTCGCGTTCCCGCTGCGCCAGCACACGGAGAAGGGCGAGGACGAGGTCGAGGACATCGTCATGAAGCGCCTCGAGGAGGTCGGTCTGACCGAGGCGAAGGAGAAGATGCCGAACGAGCTCTCGGGCGGGATGCGCAAGCGCGCGGGGTTCGCGCGCGCGCTCGTGCTCGAGCCCGACATCGTGCTGTTCGACGAGCCGGACTCGGGGCTCGACCCGGTGCGGACCGCGCTGCTCGGCGAGCTGATCCTCGAGATCCACCGCGAGATGATGGAGGACGCGAAGGAGAAGGAGAAGGAGCATCTCCCGACCTTCGCCGTGATCACGCACGACATCATGAGCGCGCGGCGAGTGGCCGACTACATCAACGTGCTCTGGCGCGGCCGGATCGTGGAGGCGGGGCCGGCCGAGGACATGCTGAACTCCGACAACCCGTTCATCCGCCAGTTCCTGGCCGGGGAGTCCCAGGGACCATTGGCGATGGACTAGGCGCCTGCGCCCCGCGGAGATTGGCGCGCGGCACCGGGCCTGGCTTGTAGCCTGAGACGACCATGAGGGCACGGGAGCGGTTGGAATGGCTCGTGCGCGCCAGCGCCGGCAGGCCGGTGCTCGCGCTCGGGATCGCGCTCGCGCTGGCCGTGGGCGGCGCGGCGATCGCGCTCGGGCTTCAGCCGGATACCTCGGCCAGCACGCTCGTCTCGAGCTCCTCTTCCAGCTACCGCGCCACCGCCGAGGACCAGCGCCACTTCGGCTCGGACTCGGTCGTCATCCTGATTCGCGAGCCGCTGCCCTACCTGCTCGAGACGAAGGATCTGGCCACGCTGACCGAGCTCGAGGCGTGCCTGGCCGGGCAGACCGTGGTCGCCAACTCGAGTGGGTTCGTGCCCGCGGCGCCCGGGTCGCAGTCGCCGTATGGCGGCTGGGCCAGCCCGTGCGGGAAGCTGATGAAGACCAAGCCGGTCCGCGTGGTCTACGGCCCCGGCACGTTCCTGAACCAGGCGGTGGCCGCGGTCAACCAGGGCGTGCAGCAGGTCGAGGCAGGCGCGCAGCAGGCGGTCGTCCAGGCCGAGCAGGCCGCCTACCAGGTGGCGCTGGCCCGGGGGCTGAGCAAGGCGCAGGCGATGAGCGATGCCACCGCCGCCGGCCAGCTCGCCCAGCAGCAGCAGGGCGAGAACCTCGCGCGCCTGTACCTGGACTCCGGCATCAAGGCCACATCGCTGCGCATCGATGACACCCAGTTCATCTCCCAGATCGTGTTCGACCCGCTCCGCGGGGTCAATCAGCCCAAGGCACGCTTCGCCTACCTGTTCCCCACCGCGAACTCGGCGATCATCCAGGTCCGCCTGAAGTCATCGCTCTCGAGCTCCCAGCAGGCGGCGGCGATCTCACAGATCCGCCAGGCGGTGAAGCTGCCGATGTTCGCCTCGGCCTACGGCGGGACCTACCTGATCAGCGGCGCGCCGGTCGTGGTCAGCGACCTCGCCTCGACGCTCGGCGGAGCGATCACCGGCTTGCTGATCGCGGCGCTGCTGGTGATGGCGGCCACGCTGCTGATCGTCTTCCGCTCCCGGCTGCGCCTGCTCCCGCTCGCGATCGCGCTGATGGCCGCCGGGATCACGTTCGGGCTGACCGCCCTGGCCGGGGCGACGCTCACGATGGCCTCGATCGCGGTGCTGCCGATCCTGATCGGGCTCGCGGTCGACTACGGGATCCAGTTCCAGTCGCGGGTGAACGAGGCGCGCGCGGCGGGCGGCGCCGCGGGCGGCGACGGGTCCCCGGGCCCGGCGGCCGTCGCGCGGGCAGCCGCGGTCGGCGCGCCGATGATCGCCACCGCCGCGCTGGCCACCGGGGTGGGCTTCCTGGTCCTCCAGCTCTCGCCCGTGCCGATGGTGCGGGGGTTCGGGCTGCTCCTGGTGGTGGGGATCGCGGTGGCACTGCTGTGCGCGCTCACCGCCGGCTCGGCGGTGATCGCCCTGAGCGAGCGCCGCGCCCCGGGCCTGATCGACGCGTCGCTGCGGGGCGCCGGAGAGATCCTGCGCGACGCGTTCGGCCGGCTGGCCGCGGTCGGCCGGCGACTACCCAGGCCGGCGGCGCGGCCGGGCCGGGCGCGGGTCCCCGCGATGCTCGACTACGTCCTGGCCCGGTCGGTGGCGGCGCCGCGCCGGATCATCCTGGTCGGGCTCCTGCTCGCGCTGCTCGGCTGGGTGGCCGACACCCAGACCTCCGTGCAGTCGGACATCACCAAGCTCGTCCCGTCCAGCATGCCGGCGCTGCGCAACCTGAACACGCTCGAGCGGATCACCGGCGTCTCGGGTGAGATTGACGTGACGGTGCGCGCGGGCAACGTGGCCACGCCGCAGACGATCGGCTGGATGACGAACTACGAGCAGAAGCTGCTCGCGCACTACGGCTATGTGGAGACGCAGGGGTGTGCGCACGCCACGCTCTGCCCGGCGCTGTCGCTGCCGGACCTGTTCTCGGGCGCCTTCGCTCAGAGCACGGGCTCGATCAACAGCTTCCTGTCCGCGGTGCCCCCGTACTTCTCCCAGGCCGTGATCAGCCCCGACCACCGGGCGGCGGCTCTGGCCTTCGGGATCCGGCTGATGCCGCTGGCCCGCCAGCAGCGGGTGATCGACTACATGCGCTCGCAGCTCCATCCTCCGAGCGGCGTGAGCGCGCAGCTGGCGGGGCTGCCCGTGCTGGCCTCGGAGGCCGAGGGCGCACTGTCCTCCTCGGGCCGGCGTCTGCTCACGCTCGTGGCCGGACTGCTGCTGGTCGGCGCGGTGCTGATGGCGGTGCTGCGCCGGGTGGAGCGGGCGGTGGTGCCGCTGATCCCGATCGCGCTGGCCACCGGGTGGTCTGCGCTGATCGTGTTCGCGATCCGCATCCCGTTGAACCCGATGTCGGCCACGCTGGGGGCGCTCGTGATCGCGATCTCCACCGAGTTCAGCGTGCTGCTGTCCGAGCGCTTCCGGCAGGAGCGGCGGGCAGGCCACGATCTGGTCGAGGCGCTCCGGCGCACATACCGCTCCACCGGCGCCGCCGTGCTCGCCTCGGGCATCACCGCGATCGCCGGGTTCGGCGTGCTCATCCTGTCTGACATAACGATGCTGCGCGATTTCGGGTTCGTCACGCTGATCGACCTGACCGTGTCGCTGGCCGGGGTGCTGCTCGTGCTTCCCTCCGTGCTGGCGGTGGCCGAGCGCGGCGAGAAGAGGGACCGGGTGCAGGAGCGCGTTCGGCGGGCGCTGTCGGTGCTGCCGCGCCGGCGGCCGGCGCGTGTGGCGTGAGCTCGGAGGAGCCAGAGCCTCCGCATCACCGGCTCGATCCCGACCGGGCCGCCGTCCGGCGGGGCGAGGGCCCTCCGCTTGATCCCGGGTTCGGCGGCGCGGGCGGATGGGACTCTCCGCCGCGCGACCGGATGCCGCCACCGGTCATCAACACGCGTCCCTACAGAATCGCGATCGGGCTGTTCGCCCTCGCGTTGGTGGTCGCCTTCTCGGTCTACGAGCTCACCTCCCGGCACGGGCGTACGCCCACCGCTGTGATCGGCCACTCGCTGCGCTACTTCGCCGCGCCGCTGGCGCTGTCGAACCTGAACGGGGACGCCAACCTGAACCCGCCGTGCACGCTCGCCCGGCACGACCCGCGCGCGCTCAACGTGTGCCTGATCGCTCAGCGCAGCGCGCTCGTGCTGGGGTTCTTCGTCACCGGCTCGGGGACGTGCGAGCGGGCGGTGAGCACGATGCAGGCGGTGGCCGGCTCGGTAGCCGGCCGCGGGGTGACGTTCGCGGCTGTGGCGGTGGGCGGCAGCCACGGATCGACCAGGGCGGCCGTCCGAGCGCATCGGTGGCGGATCCCCGTGGCCTACGACCCGGACGGCGGGGTGGGGGCGCTGTACGACGTCGAGGTGTGCCCGATGTTCGTGCTGGCCCGCCGCGGCGGGACCGTCTCCGATGTGCTGATCGGCAAGCACTGGCTCTCGCGGCCCGCACTCGCCGGCCGCGTTCGCCCGTTGCTGGCGGGGTAGGCCGAAGTCGTGAGCGGCGAGCTCGAGCTCGATGCGGCCGCCGGGTTCGTGGATCCGGACCTACGCGCGGAGTTCCCCGGGCTGGCCCTGCGCTGGGTGACAATCGAGGCACGGGCCGGGCCGAGCACCCGTGAGCTCAAGCAGCGCCTGCGCGACCTCTCCAACCGGTTCCGCGGCGACAGTGTGGTTGCGATGCGCACCCAGCCGATTCCGCGGGCCTACCGGGTGTTCTTTCGCCACATCGGGCTCGACCCCGACGTCACGCGGGTGCCGAGCGAACACGCCGCAGTGTCGCGGCTGCTCCATGGCCGGCTGGAGCCGCGCGACGCGATCGCGGACGCGCTCCTGATCGCTCTGGTGGAGACCGGCGTCCCGGTCTGGGCGCTCGACGCGGACGTCGTCGACGTGGCCGGCCTGGGCATCCGGTGCGCGCAGGCGGGAGAGCGGCTCGGGTCGGGGGAGGGGGCGCCGGCCGTGGTGGCCGGTCAGCTCGTGGTCGCGGACCCCGCCACGGCGCACGCGGTCCTTTTCGGGGAGATCGCGCCCGGACACGGCGTCGGACCGGGGACGAACCGGGTGGCGCTGTTCGCTGTCGGGGTGGATGGAGTGCCATCGATCCACCTCGAGGAGGCGCTGTGGATCGCGGCCGAGCCCCTGCGGCGTCCGTAGTCCGACTATTAGAACTGCCTGGGCAGGGGTAAGCCAGTGCTAAGCTGGCATTGCCGTGAGGAGGCATTGATGGAGCTCCTGGAACAGGACAGAAGCGCACGGCAGGCGGGGCCCCTGGCCGCGCCGGCTGTAGTCGAGGACGGCGCTCGCGCCGCTCGGCGTTCGCTGCGCCGCCAGATCGCGCTGCTCGAGCGCGAGCTCTCCGATGCCTTCGTCACCGCCTACCGCATGGGGGGCCTCGACCAGCCCTTGGCCGAACCCCAGTCTCAGCCACGCCTGCTCGACCTTGGCGAGCTCGAGCGCGTCCGCGACGAGCTGGCCCAGCGACTGGGCATGGCGAGGGCGACGATCACCAAGCGGGCCGACGAGCAGGCAGCCAGCCGCTTGCTGCTCGAGCGCGTGCTGCTCGACCCGGGCAAGCACCGCTTCATCCGGATCTCCCGAGAGGACCTCGGGGAGCCCGGTTGCGGTGCCTGGGAGGTCCGCCCGCGCTTGGGCCTGATCGGAATGCTGATGGGCTGGTGGCAGGTCAAGCTTTCCTCCGGCTGTCCGTTAGCCGGGGGTCGCGGCCCGGCGCCGCGGCCCTGATCCCCCACCTCTCAGCGTGAGCATGCGCGACTCGGTCAGGACCGGCGTCGGAGCCGGCCTCGTGGTGCTGATCATGTTCATCGGCAGCCTCGGCTTGTGGGTCGGGACGCCGCTGGCCTGGCTGTGGATCGGCTCGCAGGTCGAGGGCGCCACGGACTCGCTGAGCACCGCGCTGGGTGCGATGGCGGTCGGAGTGGTGGGAACGGTCACGCTGCTGGCCGCGCTTCTGGCCAAGCTCAGCAACAGCTACCGGGCCCATCGCCAATCGCGCGGGCTCGACGATCCCGGACACGTGGTGCTCGAGGGCGTCCTGGTTGTGAGCGCCGGAATCACCCTGGTCGTGTTCGCGGTGTGGTTCTTCTTCCTGGCCGGGAGCGACCCGATCCCGCTCGGGTTGAACGTCTGAGCTCCGGCGCCGCCACGGGTTCACCGTGCGGAGGCCCGCGCCGCCAGCTCAGGGGGCATGGCTGGCGGCGCGGGGATCAACCGCGGGGGGCAGTTACACGAACACGAGCTCCCTCGAGGCGCAATTCTCCAGCTGCTCCACGAGGATCCGCCGCTGGCGCACGGTCAGCGCACCGACCGCCTTGGTCTCGACGATCTGGTGCCGGGACAGGAACTTCCGGCATCTAGTGCTGCCCCACCGCCGCTGGCATGTCAGCAGCTCGCCGATCGCCCAGCTCTTCGCCTCGTGGGGTGGATCCCGGAGCACCTCGGCGACGGAGGATTCGCCCTCGGCGATCCGCCGTTTGAGCTCAGCCCGGGCGAGCCGTACCTCGTTAGCTCGCTCCAGCGCGCGCAGACGCTGCGGCGCTGGCGTCCTCATGGCGGTTTGCGTCATCAACTGATCTCTACTCCCTGCTTCTGGTCCGCTGGGGCGGACGCATTGTCGTTTGCCCAGGGACCAGCGTGCCCATCCCGCAGCCGATCCCGGTGGTGCTACCTATCTCCCGACTGGCGGCTTGCTGGTCGAGCCCCTGCCGCTTTCCGATCCCGCTGGCGTCCTCATGGCCGACCATCAACCGCACGGCAAAGCTACGGCACCAACTTGGTAACAGCAATGAAACAACTGTCCGCCGGTGCGCTTAGAGCGGACTTTTTCTCGCCGCGAATTCTTGTGCAGGAATGGACAAGTCCGCGGCGTTCGGTGCGCCGGCGCGTTGCCCAGCGGGAGGTTTTTACGAGGGCCCCGGGAGCGGGCCGTGCTCGGCTACAAACGTTTGCTTGACCGTGGCGAAAGCCTCGAGCGCCTGGTCGAGGGTTGCGCGGTCGTGCGTGGCCATCACGCTCGTGCGCAGAAGCGCGCCTGACGGCGGAACGGCGGGATGGATCGCGGTGTTGACGAATACCCCGGCCTGGTAGAGCGCCTTCCATAGGAAGACCGCCTTCCAGTCGTCCCCGACCACCACCGGGACCACCGGCGTCACCACCTCCGTGCCGTCGTCCAGCCGCGTCGGCGCGACGACCTGGAAGCCGATCTCGCTCAGCCCGCGGTGCAGGTAACGGGCGTTGTCGAGCACGCGGGCGAACAGGTCGCGACCCTCCTCGGAGCGGCAGATGCGCACGGCGGCGAGCGCGGCGCCCACCGCGGCGGGCACGGCCGAGGCGGTGAACATGAACGGCCGCGACTGGATCCGCAGGAACTCGATCACATCGGCGGGGCCGGCGATGACTCCGCCGCACGAGGCCAGCGACTTGGAGAAGGTGGCCATCCGCAGATCGACGCGGTCCTCGATTCCCAGCAGCTCGCTGGCGCCGGCCCCACGGGCGCCGAGAACGCCGAGAGCATGCGCCTCGTCCACCATCAGCCGGGCCCCGAACCGCTCGCACAGCTCGGCGATCTCCGGCAGGGGGGCCACGTCGCCCTCCATCGAGAAGACCCCGTCGACCACCACCAGGATCCCGCCACCGTCCGCCTCGGCCTTCTCGAGCGTGCGCTCGAGCCGATCGATCCGGTTGTGCCGGAACGCACGCAGCTTGGCGCGCGAGAGCAGGCAGCCGTCGAGGATCGAGGCATGGTCGCCGGAGTCGGCGATCACGGTGTCCGAGGGCCCGAGGATCGTCCCCAGCGCGCCCACGTTCGCCTGGTGGCCGGTGGTGAAGACGAGCGCCGCCTCGGTCCCGAGCCAGTCCGCGAGCTCCGCCTCGAGCGTCAGGTGCAGGTCAATCGTCCCGTTCAGGAAGCGCGAGCCGGTCAGACCGGTCCCGTAGCGGTTCAGCGCGTCGAGTGCCCCCTGCTTGACTCGCGCGTCCCCGGTCAGGCCGAGGTAGTTATTGGAGCCGAGCATGATCCGGCGCCGCCCTTCCATCTCCACGACTGGCAGCGTGGGGCCCTCGAGCACGCGGAAGTACGGCAGGGCGTCGAGTTCGCGGGCCGCCTTGAGCTGCTCGAGCCGCTCGTGCTCGCGAGCCTTGGCAAACACATCGATCCGGGTGGGCATACCGGTATCGTAATGAGCGTCCCGGGGGATCGCGGGCGTCCTCGGCCGGTGCGCGGCTCCGGGGGCGCCTTCCATCTGACCGTCCGCGCTGTCACCATGTCCCACTCGATGCACGACGAAGTGCCCACGATCATCCCGGACGCCGTCCCGGTCGATCCCGGCTCGGCGCCGGCGCCCGAGGAGGGCGAGCTGCTGCCGGAGGAGACCGTCGACGGGATCCCCGTGCTTGCCGAGGCTCGCCCGCTCGAACCCGCGGCCGCAGCTACGCTGCCCGCCGTCCAGGCGGCGGCGGTGGCCGCCACCGGGTTCGTGGCCGGCGCGGCCACGATCGCGCTGGTCAAGCGCCACAGCGCTCGCAAGCTGGCCAGGGCCAGCCGCAGCGGCCCCCGCCGAGCGGTCGATCTTCTCCCGATCGTGGGCACCCGGACGTTCCTGGTCGACGTTCACCTGATCGCCAAGCCACAGGAGTGAAGGCCGCCGCGGAGGCGGAGGCTGACGCGGCCCCGGCGGAGCCGGAGGCGGTCCGGGCGGAGGCGGTCCGGATCGAGGTCCGGCCCCGGTCGCCGTTCACGCTGCCGCGACGCAGCGGGCTGGACGGCCTGACGCGCGTGCGCGCCGGCGTGCTGCACCGTCTGGTCCACGTCGGCGAGGTGCCGGTCCTCGTGCGGGTCGGCGCAGCCGGCGCGCGATCGGGTGGTGTTCGCGGCCCACGGCGGGGACCGCGACGTGGGCGAGCGCGCGATCGAGCGGATGCGCCGGGCGGTCGGGGTCGACCAGGATCTGGCGGCGTTCTACGAGCGCTTCCGCTTCGATCCGCTGATCGGGCGCTCGGTTCGCGGCGATCCGGGCCTGCGCGCTCCGGGCCGGCCCGATCCGTTCGAGGCGCTGGCCTGGTCGATATGCGAGCAGCTCATCGAGTTCGAGCGCGCGGCGGCGATTCAGCGGCGGCTGGTGGCGCGATTTGGCCGCAGATGTCCGTTCTCTGTGCTGCGCGACTCGCCCACTGCGGAGGCCCTGGCCGGCGCGGCGCCGGCGCGCCTGGCGGGGTTCGGCCTGTCGGAGAGCCGGGCGCTCACCCTGGTCCGGGCCGCGCGCGAGGTGGCGAGAGGGCGGATCGATCTGGACGACCCCGATCACGAGCGCGGATGGCGGCGCCTGCGCGCGATCCGGGGAATCGGGAGCTGGACCGTGCAGATGCTCGCGCTCACCGGGCAGGGCCGCATGGATCAGATCCCCGCCGGGGACGTGTCGTTCCTGCGGCTGGTCGGACGGCTCCGCGGCGGCGACCCCCGGGCTCGGGCGACCGAGGAGGAGGTCACGGAGTTCTTCTCCCGCTACGAGCCCTGGGCGGGACTGGCGGGGCTGCACGCCCTGCGCGTCGCCGGGTCGCCCGCGAGGGCCCGCCTCGTCGGCTGAGGCGTCCCGGACGTAGCATCAGGATCGTGGAGCTGCCCCCGGGTCCGCGCGCGCCGGCCATCTGGCAGACGCTCGCCTGGATGGCGCGGCCGGCCGGGTTCCTGTGGCGGGTGCACGAGCGATTCGGCGATCCGGCCACGATCAGGACTTTCTGGACCGAGGAGCCGATGGTGCTGTTCTCCGATCCGGCCGCGGTCCGCGACGTGTTCGGGCTCGACCCGTCGATCGCGCCGGCGGGCCAGAGCTGGGAGTTCCTGCGTCCGTTCGCCGGCGCTCATTCGATCCTGCTGCTGGACGGGGAGGAGCATCTGCGTGAGCGGCGCCTGCTCCGGCGGCCGTTTCACGGCGAGCGCATGCGCGCGTTCACACCCATCGTCGCTGAGCTGGCCGCGCGCGAGCTGGGCGGTTGGCAGGGTCGCGTGAACACGCTCGAGCGATTGCGAGAACTGACGCTCGAGATCATCCTGCGCGTGGTGTTCGGGGCGGCCGATGATGCCGAGGTGGGGCGGCTGCGCCGCGCGATCGAGGAGACTCTGGCGGGCGTGCGCTCGCTGCCCCGCCTGCTCGGGATGGTGCTGATCCGCCGCGAGCTGGGGCCGCGGAGCCCATGGGGTCGCTTTCGGGTCTCGGTCGAGCGCTTCGACGAACTGCTGCTCGACCTGGTGGCCCGGCGGCGCGCCGACCCTGGGGGCGACTCGCTGCTCTCGGTATTGCTCACGCAGCACGATGGCGACGGCGAGCCGGTCTCGGATCGCCACATCCGCGACCAGCTCGTCGCGCTGCTGGTGGGAGGCCATGACAGCACGGCCGCGTCGCTGGCCTGGGCATTCGAGCGCCTGGCCCGGCACCCCCTGGTCCAGGCGCGGTTACGAGAGGGCGACCCGGCGTACCTCGATGCGGTCGTCAAGGAGGTGCTCCGGGTGCGGCCGGCGCTCACGATCGCGCCCCGGCGCCTGCTCGAGCCGGCGCGGATCGGCGGCCGCGAGATCCCGGCCGGGGTCCAGGTGGCGGCGTGCCTGTGGCTGGCCATGCGCCGCGAGGACCTGTGGCCGCAGGCCGGCGCCTTCCGCCCGGAGCGATGGCTCTCGGGCCGGCCCGATGCGGGAGCGTGGATCCCCTACGGTGGCGGCGTGAGGCGCTGTGCCGGGGCGCCGTTCGCCGAGATGGAGATGCGCGAGGTGCTGCGGGTCGCCGCAGGGCTACGGCTCCGCCCGGCGCGCCCGGAGAGCGAGCGGGCGCGGCGCAGCATGCTCGTGGTGGTGCCGGAGCGAGGCGGCGAGATCATCGTGGGGTGAGGGGCGGGGCCGTGCTGCTCGCCGCGCGGCGTGCCTCGTGCTCGTACGGGTTGTGGGCGTAGCCGCGCCGGAGATAGGACAGCGGCATTGCTGCCGGGTGATGCTGCATCTGCCACACGTGGCAGAGCTCGTGGCAGATCAGATCTTCGTCGGCGAGGAGCTCGGGCGAGCGCAGGAGGATCAGGTTCCAGCTGGCGTAGGCATCGAAGCGGCGAAACCAGGGCAGGCGGAAGAGCCAGCCGGCGCTGAGGATCCGTACCTTGGTGAGGCTGACGGGACGCTCGTAGAGCTTTTGCGGATCCAGGCGCGCCTTGGCCCGGGCCAGCACGGCGTCCGTATCGGGCGGCTCAGCCGTGGCTGGCGCTGTCCGGCGCAAGTGGCTCGACCGGGCTATGAGCGCCCTGCGCGGCGGGCGGGCCCGGCGGGCTCGCGGCAAGCTCGTGGATGTAGTTGAACACGACTGCGTCCGCATGCCGTCGGGCCGGACGGCGGCGGGAGACTGGGTGGCGCGACATCGGACCTCCATTTCGGGGTGGTTGTACGATGTCTGTCGTACCCTAGCATAAGTACGATGAACGTCGTACTATCGCTCAGACGCCCTGCCCGGCCAGCAGCTCGTCGGTGGACGCGTCGGTCACGGCGTTGACGCCCGTGATCAGGTGCTCGTTCAGCATCCACTGGCCATAGCTGTTCCATTGAGTGGGATCCATCCAGCCCCAGGGGTTGCCGGGGTTGGCCGGGAAGAACGCGGGCAACGTGGCCTTCACGCTGGCCAGCTGGAACTTCGGGTCGAGTCCGGGATTGGCCTGGACGAGGTTGTGCACCGCGGCGGTCGGGTCGCGGCGCACGGACTCGTAGCCGCGCGCCAGAGCCTGCACGAAACGCCGGATAACGTCGATCCGCTCGTTTATCTCGTTGGCCCTGACCACGAGCACCAGTTCGTCGTAGCTGGGCACGCCGACCCGGTTCATGCGGATCACGTTGGGCTGCTTGTGCATCTGCGCGAGCTGGATCGCCTCGTAGTTCCAGTAGGCGCCGAGCGTCGCGTCGACCCGCCCCGACAGCATCGCGGGGACCAGGTTGGCGCCAACGTTGACCTCGTGAACGGAGCTCGCGGGAACCCCGGCATGGGCCAGGATCGTGGTCAGGTAGGCATGCTGATAGGGGATCCCGGCGTCGCCGACCGTCTTGCCGCGCAGCGCTGCCGCGTTGGCAATGTGCTTGGAGCCGATCGAGACGATCGAGGTCAGGGGCTCCTGTACGAGCGCCGCCACCGACACCAGCGGAAGCCCCTGGTTGCGCGCGAGCAGCAACTCCGGCTCGTAGGAGATCGCGGCATCGACCTTCCCGGCGGCCAGGAGCTTGAGCGGGAGCGCGGGATCGGACGGGGTCTGGACCTGCACGTTCAGCCCCACGTGTTTGAAGTCGTTTTCCGCGAGCGCCTGGTAGATCCCCACGTGGTCGGCGTTGGGAAACCAGTCGAGCATCAGCGAGAAGCCCTGCAGGCGCGAGCCCGAAGGCGTCACGCTCTCGCTCTTCTCGCCGCACCCGGCGAGCGCGGTGGCCAGCGCGGCCAGGATCAGGAGCGGGATAAGTCGTTTCATGCAGTCCTTTCTTGATGGGCCCAAGGCACGGCCGCCCGCTCCGCGAGCGTGAGCAGGCCGAACAGCGCGATCGCGAACAGCGACAGGATCACCACCGCCGCCACCGCGCGCGCGGCCAGAAGCTGGGGGATCGACTGGATGAGCGTGTAGCCGAGGCCGGAGTTGGCGCCGTTCCATTCGGCGAACACCGCCCCGATCACCGATACCGCCACCGCGATCTTCGCTCCGGTGAACACGCCGGGCAGGACCGCGGGCAGCTCGACGTGTCGGAACGTGCGCAGCCGCGAGGCGTCGAACGTCCGCATCAGCTTGATCAGCTCGGGGTCGACGCCTTCGAGCCCGTCGAGCGTCGTGACCACGATCGAGAAGAACGAGACGAGCGCTATCACCACCAGCTTCGGGCCGATCCCGAACCCGAGCCACAGCGCGAGCACCGGAGCCAGGATCACCACCGGCACCGCCTGGG
The DNA here is from genome assembly GCA_963818675.1 of uncultured Solirubrobacterales bacterium. Classification (GTDB taxonomy): domain Bacteria; phylum Actinomycetota; class Thermoleophilia; order Solirubrobacterales; family Solirubrobacteraceae; genus Palsa-465. The sequence goes on along the minus strand of CAWFTE010000002.1, from coordinate 314,751 downwards.
AGGCCACGATCAGTGGATACAGAGCCAGGCGCAGCGCCCGCGAGAAGTGGATGCTGATGGACAGGACCAGGCCGACCACGATCGCGACCAGCCCGCCGAGCAGCACCTCCCGCGCGGTGACCAGGAAGTTGCTCCACAGCAGCGACCGATCGTCATAGAGCGCCCTGGCGACCGCGTGCGGAGCCGGGAGGATCAGGGGGTCGACCCCGCCCAGATCGACGTAGAGCTCCCAGGCGCCGAGCAGGGCAAGGAGGAGGAGCAGGGCCGGGAGGGCGTGCAGCGGTGCCTTGGGACTCCTCACGCTCGTACCCCGAGGGCCTGGAGCGCCAGCTCGCGGAGGTGGACGAGCGCCGGGTCGGTCCGGTGGCGGGGCCGCGCCAGCGGAATCTCGATGTCGGCGACCGCGTGCCCTGGGCGCGCAGACATCACCACCACGCGGTCGGCCAGGACCGCCGCCTCCTCGACGTCATGCGTGACGAGCACGACCGTTCTCGGCTCCTCGGTCAGCATGTGGTCAAGCCAGCCCTGCATCTCGTAGCGCGTGATCGCGTCGAGCGAGGCGAACGGCTCGTCGAGCGCGAGCACGGGCTTGCCGGCGAGCAGCGAGCGCAGGAACGAGACGCGCTGGCGCATCCCGCCCGAGAGCTGGGCCGGCCGCGTTCGCTCGAAGCCCTCCAGGCCGAAGCGCTCGAACCAGGGCGCGGCCGCTTCGCGGGCGTCCTCCCGGCTGGCGCCGCGAGCGCGCAGCGCCAGGCCCGCGTTGTCGAGCGCGCCGAGCCACGGGAGCAGCAGGTCTCGCTGGGGCATGAGCGCCGCCGGCGCCGAGTCGACCGTGCCGCCGTCGGGTGCTTGGAGGCCGCAGATGAGCTCGAGCAGCGTCGTCTTGCCGCACCCGCTCGGGCCGACCACGGCGACGATCTCGCCCGGACGCGCATGCAACGTCATCCCGGCCAGGGCCGCGACGGGGCCGCGCCTGGTGGCGAAGCTCCGGCTGACGTTCTCCAGCCGCACGCCGGCCGGACCATGAAGATCGCGAGGCTCCTTCACGGGAGCCTGGACCATGTCTTGCATCGCTCCCTTCGCGGGCATTACCCCACAGGTTCGAAGGGTCAGCGCCGGGTTGCCGCCGCGGCGGCGTGGGGGCGCTATCTCAGCCGGCCTTCCCGCCAGCCCCCCTGTTTTACGTAGCCCGGCGGATGCTAGCGCGTGGGGCTACTTGTGCTTCTTGTGCTTGGCCTTGGGCGGGTGCGCCAGCGCCAGGTAGTGGTGGCCGGCGCCGACGAGGATAGTGATGTGCTTGACGAAGTCCGTGACCTCGACGGCGTGGACCTGCACCGCGATCAGGGTCCCGTTGCACTGGTCGGTCGTGGTCCACTGGGTGCCGCGCACCGTGCCTGCGGCGTACCGGCCGCGGGAGCGGAAGCGTCCGCTCGAGCGCGAGCGCAGCGACTGCAGGGCGCGGCTCGAGAGCGCGGCGTGGGCACCGGCGGCGCGCGTCCGCGATCGGCCTTGCACTCCGCGTAGGAGGGAGCGCCAGGGAACGCGCCCTCCACGATCGACAGCGTGATCAGCCCCCGGTTCGGCCCGGAGCCCGCCTGGGTCAGCCTGAAGATCGCCCCGCCGAACGTGCCGGTGTAGGCCTTCCCCGTGCCGCTCGCGGCGACGAGCGAGACCGATCCGTTGAGCGCGTCGAGCACGGTTCCCGACGGCAACCGCGTGTTCTCAGTCACGGGGACGAGGTTGCCTTTCTTGAGCACGAACACCACGCCGCCCGCAGGCTTGACGTCCACGCTGCGGCCGAGCTGCGGAGGCTTCGGGGCGGGTTCGGCCTTGGTCGTGAACGTCTGATCGGGCCCGATGGTCATGCCGGCGCTGTTCTGCGCCACCAGGCGGACGTGATAGGTCGCGTTCGGGACCAGCTTCGACAGCGACACGGGCAGCTGGTGGTCGGTGAAGTCCGATGCGAGTTGGGTCTTCGGCGTCGATTGGTCGTACACTGTGATCCCGAACTGCTGGTAGCGCCCGTCCAGCCCGTAGACGTAGTACGCCGTGGTCGGCAGGCCCTCCGGGTCGATCTCGCCGGTGAGCTCAGCGCCGGTCTTGCCGCTGGGCAGCGGCGCGAACGAGGCCACCTTGGGGGCGGCGGTCTGCGGTGGCGGGGGCGGCGTGGGGGTGATGTAGGTGTACTTGTCGGCCGCCCCGATAGCGCTCGTATCGCCGGAGCTCGAGATGACAGTGACATCGACGGTCCCGGAGCCCGCCGGCGCGATCACGATCAGTTGCGTGTCCGTACCGGACTTGATCACGGCGGTGCTGCTGCCGAATTTCACCGTGGACGTGCCGGTGAAGTTGGCGCCTGTGATCGTGACCTGATTGCCGCCGGCGCTCGGGCCGGACGATGGGCTCACGCCGGTGACGGTTGGGGCGAGGTACGTGAACTGGTCGCTCTGGGACGCGCTGCTAGTGCCGCCGTCCGCGTGAACCGTCACGTCAACCGTGCCGGCGTGCTCGGTGGGTGAGGTCGCCGTGATCTCATCCGAAGTGTTGACCACGACGTTGGTGGCTGGCGTGTTGCCGAACTCGACCGTGCTGTCCGCCGTGAAGTTCGAGCCGTCGATCGTGACGCTTGTGCCACCCGCGGTCGGACCGGAGTTCGGGGTGACGCTGGTCACCGTCGGCTGCTGGGGGGGTGGCGCCGGGCTGATCTTCGCGTACTCGGTGGTGCCGAACGACCCGCCGTCGTAGGAGATCTGGACCGGAAAGTCACCGGTGCTGGCGTAGGTGTGGGTGTCGCTGAACGTGTAGTTGACCGGCTCCGAACCCTGGCATTGAACGTCGGCGCTCGCGTCCTGGAGCCCAGTGCCGTCGCCCCAGTCAATGGTCGCCGACGGGCAATCGTTCGCGCTGCCGCTGTCGTTGACCGTGACTGGGCTGCCGACCGTCCCGGCGACCTGCTGGTCGGTGGTGAGCTGCTGACCGCCGCTGTTGACGCTGCCTTGGCTGTTCGTGGCCTGTACCTCGAACGTGTATTGAGTGCCGGGGGTCAGGCCAGTCAGGGTCACGCTCTCGGGTGTGGGACCGGACCCGGCGGCGAGGCTGCCGGGGGGCGTCGGGCTTGTCACGTTGAGGTTGTTCGGATCCGTCCCATACGCGACCTGATACGTCGTGTTGGCCCCGTTGTCGGCGAGCGTGAAGTCGATCTTCGCCGTGGTGTCAGTCACCTGCGACACGGTGACGTTCGTTACGTCCGGCGGATCGGATGAAGTGGTGAAGCTCTGAGTGCCTTGGTCGCTTAGGGAGCCGGAAGCGTTGTCCGCGACCACCGAGTAGTAGTACTTGGTTCCTGGGTTGAGGCCGCTCACCTGTGCGGACTCGGCCGTGTCGGACGAGACGACGCCGGCCGGGGACTCCGACGTGCTGCTTGTCAGGCTGCTCGGGGACGTCCCGTATACGAAGTGGAACCCTCCCGCCTCGCCGTCGAGGTTGATCGTGCCGTTCAGTGTGGCCGAGGTGTCTGCCACATTCGATGCGGCCTGTGTGGTGGCGGTCGTCGGCGGTCCGAATTCCTCGGCCTCGAACGCACCGATGTCGCAGCCATGGGCCTGGTCACGCCCGGTGCCACGCTCGTCGTCGGGGATGCAGTTCGCGGCGCCATCGAGCGCCGGGCTGCCGGCGAGGAGCGCCTCGGTGTCGGGGACCCCGCCGTTGTTGAACGGCGGCACGAGCTTGGGATCCTGATTTGAGATGTCGCCCGCGCCGCTAAGGCTGCACGAGCTGTCCTGATCGAGGTTGTTGCCGTTGTCGGTCGTGATCGCCGAGCCGGTCGTTCCGTTGTTGGCGTCGTCCGTGAAGCCGGAGGCGATGCAGTCCCCGTCTCCGTCGGAGAAGCCGTTGCCGATGATCGTGTTCGCGACCGCCGTCGTGGCGCCCTGGTCGGTCATCAGGGATCCGCGGACGTTGTTCGACAGCGTGTCGAAATCAAGGGTCAGGGCGGCCCCGCCGTTGTCGATCCCCCCGCCCCGATCGGACGCGCCACCGCTGCCGGTCACGGTGGTGTTGGTAAATGTCGCGGTACCGCCGAGCAGGTAGACCGCCGCTTGATCGGTGGCCCCGGTCGCGTCGTTCTCGAACGTCACGTCGTCGCCCGTTACCGAGCCACCGTGGCTGAAGAGCCCGCCGCCGATACCGGCCTGATCGCCGTTGAATTCCACGTTCGTGAGGTTGAGGGTCCCGCTGTTCGAGATCGCCCCGCCGATCCCGAAGGTGGAGTTGTTGGTCAGGAACACGTCGTTCAGAGCTACCGTGGCGCCGCCGGCGTCGTAGAGCGCCCCCCCACCGAGCAGCGACGTGGTGCTTCCCCCGCAGCAGTTCTCGTCGTTGCTGTCGCTCCCGTTGGCCAAGGCCAGCTCCTGAATCACGACGCTGCCTGCGTCGACCTTGAAGATGCGCCCCGAGGAGGAGCCGCTCGTCGAGTTGCCTCTCCCGTCGATGGTCGTGTCGCTGGAGGTGTCTCCCTCGATCGTGATGGAGTGGGATATGTCGATCGTCCCGAGGGTGACCGAGTAGGTTCCTGCGGGCAGCTGGATCGTGTCGCCGTCGGTGGCATCGCTCACGGCGTCGCGCAGCGAGCAGGTCGAGCCGTCAGTGCAGCTGTTCTGGTCCGCCGAGTCGGAGAAGGCGTTGACCGTGAAGGTGGCGGCCTTGGCGACCGCGGCCGGCGCCAGGAGCAGGATCAGGGCGAGCAGGGGTGCGAGGATCACCGGCCGCGGCAGGAATGGCCGGAGCCGAAGTCGTGTATGGCTGTTCAGCATCGCACCCCCAATCTTTGCTGCCCGCGCCGGCGAGTATAGGCGCGGGATCGCGTCGTCGTGGCCCCGTGAGACAGGGTACCCCGATCGACCGCCGGGGGGCGCCGGTTCTCGAGCATCCGGGGCCCCCTGATCTCCAGGCTCACGCTGAACAACGGGCGTGCTGCCGCCCCGCTTGCTTGCCCGGTCCGAACGGCGCCTACTTCGGGGCCCGGGCCAGATAGCTGTGCCCGGCCGTCACGGGGACCGTGATGTGCCTGACGAGGTCGGTGACTTGCACGGTATGGACCTGGACCGCGATCAGGGTCCCGTCGCAGCGGTCGGTGGTCGTCCAGGCGGTGCCGCGCACGGTGCCGGCGGCGTACCGGCCACGGCTGCCGAAGCGGCCGCTCACGCGCGAGCGGAACGACGCGAGCGCGCGCCGGCTGAGCGCGGCCTGGGCGGCGGGGCCGTCGCCGGCGTGCTTGGCCTTGCAGCTGGCATACGATGGCACGCCGGCCACGCCCTCCTTGAGCGAGAACACGGTCAGGCCCTTGTTGGCTCCGGAGCGCACCTGGGAGACGGTGAACACGGTACCCCCGACGGTTCCGGTGTACTTCTTGCCCTTGATGCCGCTCGAGGCCACGATGTTGATCGACCCGTGTAGGGCGTCGATCTCGGCGCCGTTCGGGAGCTGGCGTGACTGCGTGAGCTTGATGAACTTCCCATTCTGCATCACGTAGACCGTGCCGATCGGGGTGTAGTTCTGCGTCTGCCCCACCACCGGCGCGGGTGGCGCCGGCGCGGCCGGGCTCTTGAACGTCAGGTCGCCTGAGACGGTGGTGCCCGCGCTGTTGGCGGCCACCAGCCGAACGTGGTAGAGCGCGTTCGGGACCAGGTCGTTCAGCGTGGCCGGCACCGAATGGCTGGCGGAGTCCGAGCCGATCGCCTGGGGCGCGGTTTGCTGGTCGTAGATCGTGCCGGAGAACCCGGGGCCGCGATAGGCGGCGTCCAGCCCGTACTGCCAATAGGCGTTGGTCGAAAGGCCGTTCGGAGTCGCCGTGCCGGACACCGATGCGGTCGTGCTGTTCAGCGGCGTGGGACTTGCCGGCGCCACGGTGGGAGGCTTGCCCTGCGGAGGGGGAGGCTGGATGTAGGTGAACTCATCGGCGGTGCTGGTCGCGCTCGTCCCGTTGTGGTTGCTGACGGTGACGTCCACGGTGCCGCTCCCGGCTGGGGAGGTAGCCGTGATCGAGCTCGCATTGACCACGTTCACGCCGGGGGCCGACGCCGATCCAAAGTTGACGGTGCTGTCGCTCGTGAAGCCGCTCCCTGTGATCGTCACGCTCGTGCCGCCGGCCGCGGGCCCGGAGCTCGGGCTGACGCTCGAGACCGTCGGCTGGCCTCCCTGTTGGGGCTGGCCCGAGGACACGGGGGCGGGATCGGAGCTCGTTGAGATCGAAACCGGCCCGGGCGAAGACGGATTGGTGACCCCGTCGAGCTCGACGGTGACGCGCGAGCCGGCGGCGATGATCCCGCCGTCGATGGGACAGGTGGTGGAAGCGGTGAGCGAAGTGTTGCAGTAGCCCACGTCGTTTCCGGCGCTGTCGTCGACCGAGCTGTTGCTGAGAGAGCCGAGGTTGGTACCGGAGGGGAAGGTGAGGGTGATCTGGCTCTCGGCGGTGCTGGAGAGCGCGCCGGTTGAGGAGGTCGTGAAGGCGATGGTGTCGACGACGCCCGATGCGCCCGGATTCGTGTTCGACTGGACGAAGCTCGGCTGTGACACCCGCTGTGCGGCAGCGACGGAGTAGGTGCTGGAGGCGACGGGGCTGGGGTCGGAGGTGGTGTTGACCGAGACGGTGTCGGTGTTGTTGGAGGTGGTGGTGGGGTTGGTCACGCCGTCGAGCTCGACCGTGACCTGCGAGCTCGCCGCGATCGTTCCACTGTCGATCGGGCAGGTGATCGTCTCGGTGTTCGAGCTGTCGCAGAAACCCACGACCGCCCCGGCGCTGTTCTTGATCGAGCTGTTGAAGCTGCTCAGGCCGGTGCCCGACGGGAAGGTGATGGTGATCTGGCTCCCCGCGGTGTCCGACAGAGCGCCGGTCGATGACGTGTTGAACGTGATCGTGTAGATGGTCTTGGCGCCCGCGGCGGCGGATGGGTTGGTGTTATCGACCGAGGGCTGGCCGATCGGGTTCGCGCGAACGACGGAGTAGGTGCTGGAGGCGACGGGGCTGGGGTCGGAGGTGGTGTTGACCGAGACGGTGTCGGTGTTGTTGGAGGTGGTGGTGGGGTTGGTCACGCCGTCGAGCTCGACCGTGACCTGCGAGCTCGCCGCGATCGTTCCACTGTCGATCGGGCAGGTGATCGTCTCGGTGTTCGAGCTGTCGCAGAAACCCACGACCGCCCCGGCGCTGTTCTTGATCGAGCTGTTGAAGCTGCTCAGGCCGGTGCCCGACGGGAAGGTGAGGGTGATCTGGCTCCCCGCGGTGTCCGACAGAGCGCCGGTCGATGACGTGTTGAACGTGATCGTGTAGATGGTCTTGGCGCCCGCGGCGGCGGATGGGTTGGTGTTATCGACCGAGGGCTGGCCGATCGGGTTCGCGCGAACGACGGAGTAGGTGCTGGAGGCGACGGGGCTGGGGTCGGAGGTGGTGTTGACCGAGACGGTGTCGGTGTTGTTGGAGGTGGTGGTGGGGTTGGTCACGCCGTCGAGCTCGACCGTGACCTGCGAGCTCGCCGCGATCGTTCCACTGTCGATCGGGCAGGTGATCGTCTCGGTGTTCGAGCTGTCGCAGAAACCCACGACCGCCCCGGCGCTGTTCTTGATCGAGCTGTTGAAGCTGCTCAGGCCGGTGCCCGACGGGAAGGTGAGGGTGATCTGGCTCCCCGCGGTGTCCGACAGAGCGCCGGTCGATGACGTGTTGAACGTGATCGTGTAGATGGTCTTGGCGCCCGCGGCGGCGGATGGGTTGGTGTTATCGACCGAGGGCTGGCCGATCGGGTTCGCGCGAACGACGGAGTAGGTGCTGGAGGCGACGGGGCTGGGGTCGGAGGTGGTGTTGACCGAGACGGTGTCGGTGTTGTTGGAGGTGGTGGTGGGGTTGGTCACGCCGTCGAGCTCGACCGTGACCTGCGAGCTCGCCGCGATCGTTCCACTGTCGATCGGGCAGGTGATCGTCTCGGTGTTCGAGCTGTCGCAGAAACCCACGACCGCCCCGGCGCTGTTCTTGATCGAGCTGTTGAAGCTGCTCAAGTCGGTCCCGGAGGGGAAGGTGATGGTGATCGTGTCTCCGCGCCGCAGAGCTCCTGACGCGGACGTCGAGAAGGTGATCGTGTAGATCGTCCGGCCCCGCCGCCGCCGAGGTTGGTTGTTGTTCTGCACGACCGGCTGGCTGACGTCCGCCTGCGCGAGTCCGGGAAGCGCAGCGCCCAACACGAGCGCGGCTGCCACACACGCACCGAGCGATGCGATTCCACGGAGCGAACGGTGCAGCGGCTTCCACGTCATTCTTTCGAGCTCCTGTTGCCTTCACGTTGCTTGGCCGGACGCCGTCGCGCTAGTCCTTCCCTCTGTGGCGCCTTGGCCAGGTAGTGGTGCCCGGCCGTGACCAGGACCGTGATGTGCTTGACGAGGTCGGTCACGAGCACGCTGTGCTGCTGGACGGCGATCAGGGTGCCGTCGCAGCGGTCGGTTGTCGTCCACTTGGTGCCGCGGACTGTGCCGGCGGCATAGCGACCGCGACTGCTGTAGCGACCGCTGCCGCGCGAGCGCAGGGACGAGAGGGCGCGCCTTGACAGCGCGGCGTGGGCGTCCGCCGAGCCCTTGGCCTTGCAGCTGGCGTAGGAGGGCGCACCGCCTACGCCCTCGACGAGCGTGAGCGTGGTCAGGCCCTTGTTCGGGCCGGACCTCGTCTGGGTGACCCGGAACACGGCCCCTCCGAACGTACCGGTGAAGGGCTTGGCCTTCTTCTTACCTTTCGGCGCCTTGGCGTCGGTGGCCGGGGGGACGCCGCCGGTCGCCGAGGTGAGCGTCACCGACCCGTGCAGGGCGCTGACAATCGTCCCGGTGGGCAGCTGGAGGCTCTGGGTCAGCTTCACGAACTGGCCGTGCACCTGAACGAACACCGTGCCGTTCGGCGCGAAGTTCTCGGTCTTACCGAGCACCGGCGGCGGCGGTGGGGTCAGCGCTGGAGTGGTGAACGTCTGATCCGGTCCGACCGTCGTACCCGCCCCATTGCTCGCCACCAGACGCACGTGGTAGAGCGCATTCGGCATCAGGTTCGCCACCGACGTCGCAATCGCATCGCTCGAGAAGCCGGGCCCCACGACCTGAGACGGTGTCGACTGGTCGTACACGTTGCCGTTGAACCCCGGCCCGCGATCGCTGGGATCGAGGCCGTATTCCCAGTGCGCGAAGGTGAGGCTTCCCTCGGGGTTGACTTGCCCTGAGAACCCGGCGCCGGTACCGGTCACAGAGGGCTTTCCGGTGCTCGCGCCCGGCGCGGTGCTCGCGGTGGCGCTCCCGTTCGCGGCTGCGGTGGCGCCACCCGAGTCGGAGACGGCGATATGCGTGGCGTAGGTGCCGGGGGTGGAATAGATGTGCGTACCGGTGACCGCGAACGCGCCGGCGACCGCGCTGATCTGTTCCGGCGGTACTGCTGCCGTCTCCCCAGTTGATGGTCGCGGTGAAGTCGGATGCCTTGGCCAGAGAGTTCGCGTCGGTCACCCTCGCCACCTGACCGCTGAACGGCGAGCCGGCGGTGGCGGTGACGGGCACCGCGCTCGCGCTCAAGGACGCGTCATCGACCTTGAGCTGGAACTGGGTCGTTATCGGAGTGCCGTCACTGTTCTTCCAGTGGATCGCTCCGGAGTAGATGCCGTGCTCGGCATAGGTGTGGGTGCCGGTGACTTGGCCGGTGTTCGGGTCGGTTGTCCCTGCGGTCTGCGGGGTGCCGTCGCCCCAGTCGATGCTCGACGAAGCACCTGCTTCGATCGACCCGAGCACGCCGGTGAACGATTGACCTTCGGTGGGCTGAAGGAGCTCGTAAGCGCCGATGTCGCAGCCGGCGCCCTGCGGCCGCGTGATGTCCCGCTGATCGGTGCCGCCGCACCCGGGCGAACCGGATGGGATCTGATCGACTGCCGGGCTGCTTGCGTCGAGAGCGATGGTGTTGGTGTTGCCACCGTTGTCCTGGCTGCCACCACCGCCGAAGAACTTCGGGTCGGTGTTCTGGAGGTCCCCCGCGTGCCTGAACCCGCAGTCGGTGCCCGATTCGAGGTTGTGACCAAGCGACGTGATGCCCGTCGAGACGCAGTTCGATTTCGTCGCGCCACTCGAGACGGTGTTATTGGCGACGATCGAGTTCAGCACCGAAAGCGTGCCGCTGGCGACGACCAGCCCGCCAGCGGTGCCAGCACGCGTTCCGCCGTCATTGCCCGCGATGGTCGTGTTCGTGATGGTGGTTGTGTTCGTCGCGGTGCCGGAGTTGGCACAGGGGTTGGAGCCGCTGCCACCGCACCAGCTGAAGATCCCACCGCCCAGCTGCGAATTGTTGTCGGAGATCGTGGAGTTGTCGACGGCCAGTGTGCCGGGCGTGCCGGACGTGGGATTGGGCCCGAAGTTCTGGATCCCGCCCGAGTCCGACCCGCCCACGCTGCTTGTGTTCAGCCGGACCAGCGAGTGGGTGAGCGTAAGCTTGCCGCCGTCGTTCGAAACGCCGCCGCCGGAGGCGGCGGTGCCGTCCTCGATGTCGTCCTCGCTCAACGTCAGCGTGCCGGTGTTGCGGATGTCGCCGCCAAAGTCACCGTTGCTGTCGTCCGCCTTTCCGAAGAACATGGCGAGGCCGGAGATCGTCACCGTCGGGAGGAACGCGTTCGCATTCGGCTGGATGTCGAACACGCGGAACGTGCCCTGCTGCGAGGGGGTCTCCTGGAAGATCTGTGTCGTCCGCGCGCCTTTCCCGGTGATATTGATGTTCTGCATGATCGTCAGCGCGCCATTGCTGAGGTCGTAGAACTGCGCCGCGCCGTTGCTTCCGTTCGGGACGACAATCGTGTCCGCCGGCGTGTGGTTCGACGCGAGGCCGTTCTCGTAGTCGATGAGCTGGCGCAGCGAGCACTGACCGCCGGCCGGGTTGGCGCAGGTTCCGGTCAAGTCGCTGTTCGTCCCGACCGTGTAGGTCGCGGCCTGCGCCTGAGCGGCGAGCGCGGCGCACGCGAACAGGGTGATCGCCAACGCCGTCAGGCCACGGGTGCGCCACCGTCGGGGCTTCACGCTCGCGCGGATGTCTACTCTGCTGCCCCCGAGAACCTTCATGACTTCACCTACTTCATCGTCGCTGCCCCAGCGGCCGCTTGCCCGGCCTCCGGCTGCTAGTGCTTCTTCCTCTTTGGTGCCGTTGCCAGATAGTGGTGCCCGGCCGTGACCAGGATCGTCTTGTGCGTGACGAGGTTGGTGACGAGCACGCTGTGCTGCTGGACGGCAATCAGGGTGCCGTCGCAGCGGTCGGTGGTCGTCCAAACGGTGCCTCGGACGGTGCCGGCGGCATAACGGCCGCGACTGCTGTAGCGGCCGCTCCCTCGGGAGCGCAGCGACTGGAGGGCGCGGCGGGACAGCGCCGCGTGGGCGGTATCGGCAGCACCCTTAGCCGTGCAGCTCGCATAGGTGGGCGCTCCCTTGAACGCCCCCTCGACAAGGGTCAGCGTGGTCTGGCTCTTGTTGGGTCCCGAGCGGACCTGGGTCACCTTGAACACTGCGCCGCCGAAGGTGCCAGTCGATGTCTTGGGCTTCTTGGGCTTCCTGGCCCGTGCGTCGCTCGCCGGCGGAACGCCGCCGGTCGATGACGCGATCTTGATCGTCCCGCCCAAGGCGTCGATCACAGTGTTGGTGGGGATCTGGAGTGCCTGGGTTAGCGGCACGAAGACGCCGTGCAGCTTGATCAGAACCACTCCGCTCGCGACGGCGACGTTGACGGTCTGCCCGAGCGTCGGACTCGTCGGCGGCGCCGCTTTGCTCGTCCTGAAGAACACGGGCGTCCCGAGCGTAATCCCATCCTTGTTACTCGCCACGACTCGTACCTCGTAGGGCGCGTCGGGGTCCAACCCGGTGACGTGCGCGGAGACGTCGTGGTCCGAAAAGTCCCCGCCGATGTTCTGCACGGGCGTCGATTGGCTGAACGCGGTGATGGCAGGGCCGAACTTCCCGTTCACTCCGTACTGGAACGCGACCTTGGTCGGTGATCCGTTCGGGTTCACGACCGCGCTGAAGTTCGCGCTCGTGGCACTAACCGTCGGGGGTGCCGAGGAAAGCCCGCTGGGCGCGGATCCAGCGTTCAGCGAGCCCGTGGTCGGAGGCTCCTCGAGGCTGAAGTACGTCGACTGACCGGATTGGAGCGCCGGCGAGAAGTTGACCACGCCGCTGTTCGTGTCCGTGGACACGTTCGAGAACCAGCTCGAGGGTCCTTCGTAACCGTTTTGGCGGAATCCGGATGCCGCGCCCGGCTCCGTATAGCCCGCCGGCTCTCCCGGAGGCACCGGGAAGGAGCACGAGCCATCCTGCGAGGTGCAGGTATCGCCGGAGGGTGCGCCCGGCTGCGGAGCGCAGCCGGAGGGAACGGGTGCGGCGCCGGGAGTGCAGAGCCCGTCTTCGTCGAAGCTGAACAGCCCGGGCGCTGAAAGCGGCATCGAGGTGATCGAACCGGAGCCGTTGTTGACGACGCCGATCAGCGCGTCCTCGGACCCCTCGTACGGACCCTGGTTCGGGTCATTGAGGATCGTCGTGCCGCTCGTCGACACCACGATCAAGTACTGGCAGCCAAAATCCTGGTCCACCGGTGGGCACTGCTTGAACTGCGGCGCCGGCTTGACGTCGGCCGTGAACGTGTCATGCGCAGCGACGTCGCAGCTGCCGCCCGTGAGCGTCACCGTCCCGTTGTAGGTGCCCTGCGAGGAGTATGTGTGGGTGCCGTCGACGTTGCCGTTGGAGTCAAACGAGCCCTGTGACGGTGCGCTCCCGTCCCCCCAGTCGATCACCGCGGTCGAGCCCGCACACGATGGACCGTTGTCCACCACGCCGGAGAACTGCACGGTGGCGGCCGTCGTGATCGTGTCGCCGTTGGCCAGCGCCGCCGGCGCGGCGATCAGCCCCAACCCGAGCAGCACGGCCGCGAGCGCCGCCGTCCGACGGATGGTCCATGCAACCATGAAGCCCACAATGATTCCCCCGGTTCGCCCGACATCCCGTCACGGCCGGCCACCCATGACCAAAAACTGCGAAAGCCGACTATACCTATCTGTCAAGCCGAAAGGGGAGACAAGCCGCGCTGCCTGCGGCCGAGGCTAGTGGCCGAGGCTGGTCATGCCGAGACTCGTGAACGAGTTCGGCGTGACGTCGAGCGCCTTGACCGCGAGGTCGGCGAACAGCCCGGCCGGCTCGAGATCGGCCTGCTGGTAGGGCTTGCCGTCGCGGCGGTCGAGGATCGAGAGGGCTCCGATCGCCTTGTCGCGGCGCTTGAGCGGGACGACCAGCATCGTGTATGGCACGTAGCCGGTCCCCGCGGCGATCCGCGCGGCGAAGCGGGGGTCAGTGCGGCAGTCGGGCACGGCCTCGCCCACGCCCAGGTCGACGACGCCGCCGGCGATGCCAGTGCTGGGCGGAAGCCGGACGCCGACGATCTCGCGCGCCCCGGCGCCCCAGGCGGACTGGTAAACCAGCTCGCCGGTCGTCTCGTCGATCAGCGCAATCGACGCCGCGGCGGCCCCGAAGACGCCGGCAGCGGTATGGACGACCGCCTCCAGAAGGCTGCGCGAGGCGTTCGGGTCGTCGATCGAGACGGCAAGCGAGACGCCCGTCTCGGTGCGCAACGGCGCGCCGAGGGCCTTGGCGAACGCGGATACGGAGGCGACGCGCCGCTCGGGGATCATCTCGAGCCCGGCGGACAGCGTGCGCTCGAGCTCCGGCGTGACGTCGGGGTTGAGGCTCGAGAGCTTGGTCGGGTCGGCGTACACCGGAGGCCGGCCTGCGATCAGCGTCCACAGCGTGGCGGCGATGCTGAACACGTCGGTTCGCGGCGAGACCTGACCACCCGCGAAGACCTCGGGGGCCATGAAGCGAGGCGTGCCGATGCCCACTGTGGCATTCGACTCCGGCCCTTCATCGAGGAGCCGCGCGATCCCGAAGTCGACGAGCACGACGCCCTTCTCGCCCAGGATCATGTTCTGCGGCTTGACGTCGCGGTGGACGATCTGCTGGTCGTGCGTGTACTGGAGGGCCTCGCAGGCCTGGCGAACGTACTCGACCGACTGGTCGACCGGCAGGCCCGGGCTCCCGCGCTGCTTGATCAGCACTCCGAGGTCGATGCCTCGGACGAGGTCCATCACCAGGTATTGCCCGCTGAGGGCGGTGAAGTGGTCGATGATCCGCACCACCCGGGGATGGCTGAGCGCCGACAGCAGGCGCGCTTCGGCCTCGAAGCGCTGGTCGTGGTGCGGGTTGGTGCACTGCTTGAGCGCGACCTCGTTGCCCACCTCGAGGTCCTGGGCGCGGTACACCGCCCCCATGGCGCCCGCGGAGATCGGCTCGACTACGCGGTAGCGCCCCCTGAGAGTCCGCCCGAGGACCTGCGAGGCCGTCCGCGGCTCGCCCGTACGATCGAGCGTCGCGATAGGAGATTGGCGACCGTGCCCCGTCATCGCTGCCCGGCCAGAGTGTAGCCCAGCGACCTCAGACCCCGCAACGCCTGGCTCAAGACTGCCGAGGCCGCGCCGACGCCACCGGAGACGCGGCGATAGGCGGCTGCGGCCGCGGCTCGAGCGTTGTTGTCGGTGGTCGCGTTGATGGCTGGCACGGCCGCCGCCTTGCGCGCTGCCGCCGCCACCGCTCCATAAGCGCCGGCGCACTGGAACAATGCGGCGACGATCGCGGGTTGCGCGTCCCGCGTCATCGGAGACGCGGTCGCGCCGCTCAGCGCCGCGGCCGCACCGCCGTAGGACGCGGCCACCTGCTGCGCGTCGGCCGCTTGGGCGGACGCGCTGCCCGCGCCGGCGAGGGCGGCCAGTGGGCCCTGCGTGCTCGCGCGCAGCCGCGCGAATGTCCGCGAGAGCAACGCGGCGTAGCCGGGGTCCGGGCCGAGCGGGTACGAGCTGACTCCGATCAGCCGGAGCGTCGACGCGATGCGTGCGCAGTCGGTCTCGACCGATGCGCTCGCGCCGGTGACGTTCTGGCACGTGATCGTGGCCACCCCGGCGGACGTGGGCGCGGCGTACACCGACAGCGTGCCGCTCAGCCCGCGGACCTGGAGCGCGACATAACGGTAGGCCTGAACGCCGCCGAGCGAAACCTCCTCAGGGCGCGGTAGGGGACCCACGACCCGGCGGCGGAACGCCTGCGTGAGCAGGGTCGGACCGCTGGCGGCAGCAACCGTGCCCGCGGCCAACTGTCCCTGCCTACCGCGGTTCAGAACCAGGGGCGCATCAAAGCTCATTCCCGGAACAACGGCCGGAGCCGCGCTTAGTTGCCACGCAGGGGGATAGCGCAGCTGAAGATGGTTCACGGCAGCCGAGTTCGTGAACGCGGCGAGCCGACTGCTCGGTCGCCTGTGCCCGAGCAGGTATCCGGCGGCGCCGGCCGCGATCAGAAGCGCGATCAGCGTCAGCACGCTCAGCACCAGGCGGGCACGCCGGCGCGCCGACGGAGCCGCGCGAGCTTGCACCGGCCGCGGTCCGAGGACGGCTGCGGGGCGCTCGTAGGCGCCCGCGTACTCCCACGGCGCCTCGGCCTCCTCGAGCTCGGCCGGGTCCTCCGGCTCGTCGAACTCGTCCTCATCCGCCTCGTCGAGCTCGGGCGCCGCTTCGACTGCCGGCGCGGGGGCGTGCTCAGGCTCGGGCTCGGGCTCAGGCTCGGGCTCGGGCTCGGAAACCGGCTCGACCGCCGGCGGACCGGACAGCGGGACCCGGTCGGGCACGACCGTCGGTGCGTTCAGCCAGTCCAGATCGGGCCCGGGCGGCACCGCCGGGCCCGCCGGCTCGGCCATGCCCGCCGGCGGCGCCGTCGCTCGCCCGCTCGAGCGCCGGTGTCGAGGCTGATGGCGACACCGCCTCGGGCCGCGGGCGCACCACGGTCGGCTGCCCTGCGGCCGGTCCGCCGGGCGTGGCCGGGGCGGCCTCAATAGCGCTCGCCGAGGAAAAGGCGCGCGAGGCGGCCATGATCAGCTCGGTGGCGGACGGCGGGCGCGCCGTCGGGTCCTTGGCCATCCCCCGGGCGATCACCTCGTCCGCCGCGGGGGGCAACTCCGGCCGGCGCTCGGTGGGGCGCGGCGGCGGCGCGATCACGTGGGAATGCAAGGTCGCCGCCTCGTTGGGCCGCGGATACGGGACCTCGCCCGTCAGGCACTCGTACAGCACGCCGGCGAGCGCGTATATGTCGCTCGCCGCGCTGGCCGGATCACCCTGGATCTGCTCGGGCGCGACGTAGTCGATCGTGCCGATGAACTGCCCGGTCCCAGTCAGGCGGGCGGCCTCGTCCGGTGCCTTGATGAGCCCGAAGTCGGCCAGGAAGGCGTGATCTCCGCGGCCGATCAGGATGTTCTGCGGCTTGATGTCGCGGTGGATCAATCCCGTGGCGTGCGCGGCGTCAAGCGCGTGCGCGACCTGCGCGAGGAGCCTGAGGGTGCGCCTGGAATCGAGCTCACCGGCGCGGATCAGGTCCTTGAGCGTGGGGCCGTCGATCATCCGCATGGCCAGGAACAGGCCGTGCTCCGATTGCCCTGCCTCGTAGACCGGGACGATGTGTTCGTGATCCAGCGCCGCCTGGACCTGCCCTTCACGCTGGAAGCGGATGCGGAACCCCGAGTCGTCGCCGAGGTCGCTCGAAAGCACCTTGAGCGCGACCTCGCGCTCCAGCGAGAGCTGCGTCGCGCGGTACACGACGCCCATTCCGCCGTCCCCGAGCACGCCGTCGATGCGATATCCGGCGACGATCGTGCCCGTCTCTAGCAAAGTGCGGCGAGTTTACTGCCGCACCCCGGCGGCTTACGAACCTACACGGCGCGCGCTCGGCGCTCGGACACGGCCGGAACCCGTGGTCCCCGCGCCTTGAGAGCGGGCACGGGTGGCGCGGCGGGAGGTGCCGTGACGGTCGGGCTCGGCGCCGAGATCTGAATGCCCTGCGGCATCGGGGGAACGGGATTTCGGGCCTGCGGACGGTGCGCGTGCCCGGCCGCATACGCTCCGAAGAACACCGCCGCGACGAGCACCAGCGCGAGCGCCAGGCGGCCGGGTGAGGGCAGCGTGACGGTCACGCGATCCGGTCCCTCCGAGGCGCCTGGACCGGCGTGGGCGGAGCCGGGCAGAGCTTAATGTGCGGGGTCAAATCTCCTCTATGCTCCGCGGATCGGCTTTCGAGCATACTTCAGTGTGCGGTCCCCGAACCCGGGCCGAGGCGGGGGATGTCTGCCGAGCTTCAGCATGTCTCATCCGATGACGGTCCATCCCTGAACGAGAGCGAGCGATGAGCGACGATCCGCTGGTTGGAACCAAGTTCGGCGACTACGGGATCGACAGCCTGCTCGGGCAGGGCGGAATGGGCAAGGTCTATCGGGCGACGGCCCCGGACGGGACCGCGGTGGCGCTCAAGCTGGTCAAGGAGGACTACGCGCGCGACGAGACTTTCCGGCGGCGCTTCTACCGCGAGGCGCGGATCGCCCAGATGGTCAAGCACCCGAACGTCGTCCCCGTGCTCGACACCGGCGAGCAGAACGGCCTGCCGTATATGGCCCAGCGCTACATCCAGGGCCCCAGCGGCGTCTCCGAGTCGCTAGACGACAAGCTCAAGCGCGACGGCCCCCTGGACGTCGCCACGGCGGTCCAGATCTGTACCGACGTGGCGGCCGGTCTCGAGGCGCTGTGGGCCGCGGGCATGGTCCATCGCGACGTCAAGCCGGCCAACATCGTGCTCGACGAGCGCGGCCAGGCCTACATCACGGACTTCGGCCTTGCCAAGGACACCCAGGGCAGCCTGCTCACGCTGCCTGGCCAGGCTCTCGGGTCGATGGACTACATGTCTCCCGAGCAGATCCGCGGTGAGACCGTGAGCGCGGCCGCCGACATCTACGCGCTCGGCTGCGTGATGTACGAGGCCATGTCCGGGCGCCCGCCGTTCGCCGACGTGCAGGGAATGCGCATCCTGTGGGCCCACCTCCAGGACGAGCCGCCAGATCTCACCAGCCGGCGCGCCGACCTGCCGCCCGAGTTCGCGCGCGCGATCATGGTGGCGATGGCCAAGGACCCGCAGCAGCGGCCGGCCACCGCCGGCGAGTACGCGAAGGTGCTCGCCCAGGCGGCCAATCTGGCGTAATTCGTCACGTTTTGGTGACGGTTCGGATCGCTGAACGCTCTCAGCGCCACGCCACGGCGTACAGCTCGTGCTCGCCGTGGACGCCCTTGAAGTGGAACTCGCCGCGATCCTCGAAGCGGATGCCCGGGTCGCTCTCGGTGTACTGCTTGACATTCGAGGACACGAGGATCTCGCCGGACCGGGCCTGGCCGGCGATCCGCGCGGCCAGCACCACGTTCCGGCCCATCAGCTGCTGGGTGCCGCCCATCACGAACCCGGAGTGCAGGCCGACCCGCAGCGCCAGAGAGCCCGCGGCGCCCTCGGAGCCGGCGAACGTCCGTTGAAGCTCCACCGCCGCGTGCAGCCCGCCGTGAGCGCTGTTGAACGAGGCGAGGAAACCGTCGGACTCGTGGCGCACGATCTGACCGTCGTGGTGGCCCACGAGCTGTTCCACGAGCAGCCGGTGATCGCGCAGTAGCGCCTCCCAGCGCTCGGCGCCGAGCTGCTCGGCCGCGGCCGCGGCATCGGCGATGTCGCTCAGCATCAAAGTGACCGCCCCGTCGGGCGAGCTGAGCCTGCTTCCCAGGTCGGGGATGATCGGCTCGAGCGCGGAGGCGATGACGTCGATCGAGGTGAGCTGGATCCGATGTTCCATCGTGGCGGGCGGCGATACCTTGACAGGTCTCCCGCGCCAGAGCAGAATCGCACGCCACCATGATGGGGGCCTCCGATCATGGGATTCGCATCAGCGCGTTTCCCCCTATCGGCGATTACGCCTTCCTCTCGGATTGTGAGACCAGCGCGCTGGTCGCTCCCAACGGCAACGTCGAATGGATGTGCCTTCCTCGGATGGACTCCCCGAGCGTGTTCGGAGCGATCCTCGACCGCGACGCCGGCGGCTTTCGCCTCGCCCCGGCCGACGTGAACGTCCCGGCCGGGCGGCGCTACATCCCCGGCACGATGGTGCTCGAGACGAGCTGGGAGACGCGCATGGGCTGGGTGATCGTGCGCGACGTGCTGTGCATCGGCCCCTGGCACCACGACACCGAGCGCTCACACTCGCACCGGCGCTCGCCCACCGATCACGACGCCGACCACGTGATGCTGCGGCTGGTCGAGTGCGTGCAGGGATCGGCTGAGCTCAAGCTCGATTGCGAGCCCGCCTTCGACTACGGCGGCCTGGCCGCCGACTGGGAGTACACCGGCTCGGGCTACAGCGAGGCGGTGGCGGGCTCGGAGGGGATGGACCTCAGGCTCCGGCTCGTGACCGACCTTCGGCTCGGCTTCGAGGGGCCGCGGGCGAGGGCGCGTACGACCATGTACGAAGGCGACAAGGCATTCGTAGCGCTCGGCTGGTCGACGCACCCGCTCCCCGAGAGCTATGAGGAGGCCGAGAGGTGGATGAACCGCACCGCGCGCTTCTGGCACCAGTGGCTCAAGCACGGCACGTTCCCCGACCATCCCTGGCGCACCTACCTCCAACGCAGCGCGCTGACGCTCAAGGGCCTCACCTATGCGCCGTCGGGGGCGATGATCGCGGCACCCACCACCTCCCTGCCCGAAGCGCCCGGCGGCGATCGCAACTGGGACTACCGGTTCACCTGGATTCGCGACTCCACGTTCATGCTGTGGGCGCTCTACACGCTCGGCTTCGACGAGGAGGCAAACGACTTCTTCTACTTCGTCGAGGACATGGCCGAGGAGGGCCAGCTCCAGATCATGTACGGGATCGGAGGCGAGCGCCGCCTCGACGAGCAGGAGCTCGACCACCTGTCGGGCTACGACCACTCGCGACCGGTGCGCATCGGCAATGGCGCCTACAACCAGGCCCAGCACGACGTGTGGGGGGCGGTGCTCGACTCGATCTACCTGCACACGCGCTCGCGCGATCAGCTCCCCGACCGATTGTGGCCGATCATCAAGCGGCAGGTCGAGGCCGCGATGGCGCGCTGGCGCGAGCCGGACCGCGGCATCTGGGAGGTTCGCGGCGACCCCAAGCACTTCACCTCCTCGAAGATGATGTGCTGGGTGGCGGCCGATCGCGGCGCGCGCCTGGCGCGGCTGCGCGCCGACGAGGCCACGGCGGACCGCTGGCAGGCCGCGGCGGACGAGATCCACGCCGACATCTGCGAGCACGGCGTGGACGAGCGCGGCGTGTTCGTCCAGCACTACGACACCGACGCGCTCGACGCGTCGCTCTTGATGATGCCGCTGGTGCGCTTCTTGGCGCCGGACGACCCGCGGATCCGCGCCACCGTCCTGGCGATCGCCGACGAGCTGACCGAGAACGGGCTGGTCCTGCGATACCGCGTCGAGCAGACCGACGATGGCTTCGCCAGCGACGAGGGCACGTTCACGATCTGCTCCTTCTGGCTGGTCTCGGCGCTGGCCGAGATCGGGGAGATCGCCCGAGCCCGCGGCTTGTGCGAGAAGCTGCTGTCGTTCGCGAGCCCGCTGATGCTCTACGCCGAGGAGATCGACGCCATGACCGGGCGCCATCTAGGGAACTTCCCGCAGGCGTTCACCCATCTGGCGCTGATCAACGCGGTCGTCCACGTGATTCGGGCCGAGGAGCAGGTCGAACTGCGCGAGCTCGCGCTCGACCACGAACGGGCGCGGCTCGGCAGCGCGCCATGACGCGCGCGGGCTGCGTCGGATAGGTTCAGCGCGTCATGCCGTGGGCAGAGATCTTCGAAGTCTTCCTCGTATCGCACCTGTTCGGGGACTACCTGCTCCAAACCGAATGGCAGGCGATCAACAAGCGCGGCGGTCTGGCGGGAACGTCTGAGCAGCGCCGCGCCCTGCTGTCGCACATCGCCACCTACACGCTCGCCTACGTGCCGTCGCTGATCTGGTTGTGGAGCAGCCTGCACGGCTGGGTGTTCGGGATCGCCGCGGTGATCGCGATCCCGCATTGCATCCAGGACGATGGCCGGTTGCTGGCTCGCTACTCGATGTTGGTCAAGAAGGCCGACATCACGCGCAACCTGTCGCTGAGCGCGGCGCTGGACCAGAGCTTCCATCTGATCGCGCTCTTCCTGACGGCGCTGCTCGCCTCCAAGTAAGCATCGATTGACTGGGCCGAGGGCGTTCTATAGATTCGCTCTGGGCGCCAGGGCATGCTGACTCGAGGTCACGCCGAGCGGCGCGTGTCGAGGCGAGCCGCAGCTTCGCGGTGTCAACGACTGGGACGAAGGAGAGGCCGTAGATGAGCATCACCGAGCCGGAGGACCAGTTGCCGGGCCCGGTCCTCGAGTACCTGAAGAGCCACAACACGTTCACGCTGGCCACCGCCTCGTCGGCCGGGATGCCTCGCGCCGCCACGTTCCTATATGTGAACGAGGGGCCGTCGCTGTACTTCTGGACTCGGACTTCGACGATCGTCGCGCGGCACGTCGAGCAGAACCCGCTCGTGTCGTTCACGATCGACGAGTACACGACGGACCTGAGCCAGACCCGCGGGATCCAGGGCACGGGGGAGTGCCGCCCGCTCTTGAGCGGCGAGCAGATCGCGCGCGTCGCCGACCTGTTCGGACAGAAGTTCCCGTCGCTGTCGCCGGGCGCCACGATGAGCATCGCTTTCTTCCGGATCACACCCACCGAGCTCCAGTTCATCGACAACACCGGGTCAAGCAGCGGGATGGCTCCGCAAGGGCAGTTCGGCGCCGATTTCCAGCGCCAGAACTCCTACAGCATGTTCGGGCTCCTGCCGCCACAGGCGAGCGAGACGATCTCGGCCACGCTCGGGCGGATCAACGTCGGCCCTGACGAGGTGATAGCTCGTGCCGGCGGCCCTGCCGAAAAGCTGTTCATCGTGGTAGACGGCGAGGTCGAGGTCAGGCGGGAGGCGCCCGACGCGCCTGAGACGGTGACCACGATCGGCCCGGGCGAGCTGTTCGGCGAGATGTCCGTGTTGGTCGACAAGCCGCGTACTGCGACCGTGCGCGCGCTGAAGCAGACGACGCTGCTCACGCTCGACGGCGAGGCGTTCCGCGGCCTGATCGCGCAGTCACTCGGCACCACCTCCGCCTTCGACCAGATCCTCCGCCAGCGCCTGGAGAACCTCCAGGGCACGATCTGACGAGCCTCCCATGTTCAACTCTCGCGACTTCCGCTTCGCCGTCGGTGCGTTCGCCACCGGGGTGACCGTCGTCACCACCCGCGGCGAGCAGCATGCATACGGCATGACCGCCAACGCGTTCTCGTCCGTCTCGCTGGATCCGCCGCTCGTGCTCGTGTGCGTGATCAGCCCGTCGGAGGGCGCCACTCACATCAGCGCCAACGGCGTGTTCGCGGTGAACATCCTGAGCGCGGAGCAGGAGCCGCTGTCGCGGTACTTCGCCTCCCGTGACCGGCCGCGGGGCCGCGACGCATTCCGCGACGTGCCGCACCGGATCGGCCCGAGCGGCGCGCCGATCATCGAGGGCGTCGCGGCATTCCTCGACTGTCGAGTGCACTCCAGCCACGAGGCGGGCGATCACCTGGTGTTCATCGGGGAGGTGCTCGAGCTGGAGGTGCGCGATGCGGGACCGCCGCTCGTGTTCCACGGCGGGCAGTATCGCGAGATCCATTGGCCAGAGCCGGTGCCGGTGGCGTAGGCCGCCGATTGTCAGGAGATGGGCCGCCAGGCGCCGTCCTGGAACACGAGCCGCAGCGGGTCGGTCCCGTCGAGGAACGTGATCCGCGCTTCGCGCGCGTCGAAATCGACCTCGAGTTGCAGCGCGAGCTTCCCGGGCGACTCCTCGGCGGCTCCGCTCGCTGGCCGGGGACCGACCGTGGTCGGAGTGAGCTGCGAGTCGGTCGTCGGCATGCGGGGCCCGGGGCGGGTTCCCGGGCGCGGCGTGATCGAGCTGGCGGTTCGCGGCGTGGGCAGATCGCGCACCACCAGCGTGGTCGCGCCCACCTCCACGGTGTCGCCCTCCGACAGCGTCTGCGGGCCCTTGATCCGCAGCCCGTTGACGTAGGTGCCGTTGGTCGAGCCCAGGTCCTCGATCGCGCAGAAGCCGCTTCCGTCCAGCGACAGCCGCGCGTGGGAGCGCGAGATCTCCTCGTCCTCGGCCAGCCTCCCGGCGCCGTCGGTGTGGCGCCCGATCAGCAGCTCGTCGTCGATGAAGATCGACATGCCGGCCGCCTTGCCGGCGACTACCTCCAGACGTGCGGTCGGCCGAGACACGGGCTGACTCTAGCGCGGGCACCCGGCGCGGCCGGGGGGGCACCAGTGCAGCCGCGCCGGGGAAGCCAGCCGTTGCAGCCGCTACTTCCCATCTGTAGGCTGCGCGCCCGATGGCAAATGACTAGGGGGCGTTGATGCCGAGACTGAGGGCGATCAGCGGGCCGCTTGCCGGCGAGACGATAGAGATAGAGAACGAGCTCGTGATCGGGCGTCAGGACACGGACGTGACGATCGACGACCTGGAGCTGTCGCGGCGTCACGCGGTGGTGCGTCGCCACGCCAACCGCCTCCAGGTCGAGGACCTCGGCTCCTCTAACGGAACCTTCGTGGACGGCACGCGCATCGACGAGCCGACGCTGCTGGGAGGCGGCGCGGAGATCCGCATCGGTGCCACCGTGCTCGTGGTCGAGGGGGTGCTGCCCGTGCAGTCGACAGAGGCCGGCGAGGGCGCCGGCCTCAGCGCCGAGAGCATCGCGCCCGATCTGGCTCGCCGGGTCACTCAGGTGCACACCGTTCCCTCGCCATCGGCGAACCAGGAGGCCGCCGTGTCCGTCGGAGCGAGCTCACCTTCCGCGTCGAACGCAGCGCCGCCGCGCTCGGCGCCGGCGCCTTCGGCCCCGGCGCCCTCGGCCCCCACGCCCCAGACCCCCACGGGCGAGTTCCGCCCGCCCCAGCGCGCGCATCGCAGCGGGATCGCCACCCGCTCGTGGGTTCCGATAGCGCTGTCGTTCGGCACCGCGCTCGCGGTGGCGATCGCGCTCATCGTGTTCTTCGCCACGTCGGGCTAGCGGATAGGCTCGTCCCGCGACGGGTCGCTGCCTGCCGCGGGTCCGCGCCGCCCCGTCGCGACTTTGCGATCAGCCGTGCAGCGCGAAGTACACGATCAGGACGATCGCGATAAGCAGCAGGAAGGCAAGCGGCGCGAGCTGCGCGCGCCGGCGCACGCGCACGTCGAGGTAGCGGTCGACAGTCGGGTGGCCGGCGGGGCCGGCCGGCCCGGCGGCTGCGGTCTGCTCCTGCACGGCCTCGGTGCGCACAACCTCCGGATTGACGTAGGTCGGCGCGCGCGGTGCGGTGGCCAGACCGGGCGGGATCTGGATCACGCCCGAGCCGCGTGACAGGAAGTCCTCCTGGCCGCGCACCTGGACGACGGTCACGCCCATCAGCAGATCGTCGCCGGGATCGACGCGAGCCGGGCCCATCAGCTCGTTGTGGTTCACGAACGTCCCGTTGGCCGAGCCCAGGTCCTCGACGAGCGCGGAGCCGTCGGGCTGGGGCGTGATCCGCACGTGGTGGCGCGAGGCCTCGCCGTCCTCCAGAACGAGATCGGAGTCCTCCGCGCGTCCGATCACCGCCGGTCCGTTGAGCGTGAGTTGCTTGCCCGCGCCCGGCCCTTCGATGATCTCAAGGGTGAGCTCGCCCGCCACGGCGCGAGCATATCGTGGCGCACGGGGCGTCTGTCAAGGCCCGATTACGGCCGGTTCTGCTTGCAAGCGCGGCGCGCGCCGAGGTAGGCTCGCGCGCATGGCAACGACCGCACCACGCGACTCTGTCATCGCCGTCGTGGGCGATGGGTTCGGCTCCCTGCTCGTTCACTGCATCGGCCGATATCTCGGCTTCGAGAAGGACGAGATCACGATCTTCGGCCCGAGCGACAATCCGGCCGGGGCGTACCAGCAGTACGCCTATAACCTCGGGCAGACCGTGCTGCGGTCCGAGTCTGAGTCTCACTTCCTCGCGCCGGACTGGCCGACCTTCGCGCAGCTCGACGCCTGGGCGCACAAGTCGCTTAGGCCGCTGTACCGCTCCATCCGGCGCAAGTACAACCCCGGCGTTCCCGAGATCCTCACCGAGCTCGCCGTGGTGGCGCGTCGTTGTGGTTGGGAGGAGTCGAGGATTCCGCTGCGCGTAGGCTGGCTCCAGCGCGAGATGCAACCGACGCCGCACTTCGTGATGTACGACGAGCAGGCGAACTTCATCGGCCGCGCGAAGCACGTGATGCTCTCACCGGGACACGGGCCGTTGTCGTTCCCGCCGGTGCTGGCGAAGGCGCGCCAGGACCCGACGATTGGCGACCGCGTAGTGCAGGCCTACGAGCCCAAGTCGTACTCCGCGGGCGGCCGCTACATCGTGCTGGGCGCCGGCATCGCGTCGGTCAACGAGTGGGCGAACATCCTCGACACGGGCGCGTCGGCGCTGGCCCTGACGCGCAACCCGCAGCCCGACACGCAGGACCTGAACGTGCCGCGCTGCCTGTTCGAGTCGGTTGGAATCGACGCCTACGGCGCGTTGCCGTTTGACGAGCGAATCGAGTTCCTCGGCGAGGTGCTGAAGGGTACCCGGCCGGAGCGGCGCGAGTGGCTCGGAAGGATCAAGAACGGCCAGAGGGAAGGCCGGTTCGACGCGCTGATCGGCGAGATCGACCAGGTCGAGCCCGGCCGCGCGGGTCTTCGCGTGCACGTGACGAGCGCACACGGCGAGGATCCGGGATGGCTCGACGTCACCGGCGTGGTCTGCGGCACGGGCTTCAACAAGTCGGTGCTGACGATCCCGCTGCTGCGGCGGATGGTCGACTTCTACAAGATCCCTGTGGTGAACGGGAAGATCCGGCTGCAGTCGAACTGCGGCGTGCCCGGCCTGGACCGCCCGGAGTCACGGCTGTGCTGCAACGGCCTGATCGCCAACAACGTGGTCCCGCACGGCGACACGATCGCGGGGCTGAAGTTCATCGCCCGCCGGTTCGTGGCCGACTGCGCGCGAGCCGAACGCTTGCGCAAGCGACCCTTCCCGTCGCGGTTGGCGCTCCAGTTCTCGTGGGGGAGTGACGTGGCGCGCGCCCTGCGCACGGTGAGTCCGACCCAGCAGCTCGCGTAGCGGAGGCCGCTATGTGCCCAACCATCCTCGGCCGAGTTCAGACCCGCTGGGCGATCCTGATCATCCCCGCGATCATCGCCACGATCATCTCGCTCCTCACCGCAAACCCGAGCTGGATCGTGCTGATCGGGGTCTACTTCCTGATCGGCGTGGCGCTCGACATCGCCTTCTACCCGTTCATCATCCGCTGGCAGCCGCCGTGGCTGACCTTCGTGCTGGCGTGCGGCGAGTTCGTCCTAACGTACATCGCGGCGCTCGTACTGCACCGGCATGTCAACGGCCACATCGTCGGGATCCACTTCGCCTACTTCTGGCTGCCGATCATCGCGTTCTGGGTGGCCTGGTGGATCGCGATCTGGACCAAGGTGGTGATCCTGCCGCTGCTGTCGCTGAGCTGGATCGAGAACGCCGGCGAGTTCCGCTCCACGGGCTGGTCGATCCCGCCCGAGTACGTACCGCTGCCCATCAGCGCGTTCACGCCCCAGCAGCAGGGGTCGGGTCCGCCGGCGCTGGCGCGCCAGTTCTCGGCCGCGGTGATCGAGATCCCGGAGGAGCTTCGGCGCGCGCCGAGCCCGTCGGGAGTGCACAGCATCCCGGCCGAGCTCCGAAACCCAGGGCCATCCGGGGGGCAACCCTCCCCGACGGGATCGCCTCCCGCATGAATGTGGCTCTCGCGGGTGTGCGCGCGGGCTAGCCAGTGACGAGCGTAGGGGCCCCACGGGACGTCGACCAGCCGGACCCGCCGCCGCGCTCCCGTGTGGCGGTCTACTACGTCGTCCTGATCGCGCTCACCGCGGCGGTCGTGACGGCCGTCATCGCCGCCGGCCACAGCAAGCACGGGCAGCCCTCTCTCGCCGGCGGCTACGACGTCTCGGCCGGCGCAGCGTGCCTGGGCGCAAAGGCCGACTTCACCCAGTCGGGCCAGTTCGTGTCGGTCTCCAACACGGGCGGGACGCTGAGCGGCGATCTCACGTTCAAGCACGGCCGGCTCACCGGAACCGTCGACTGCGTGCACCACACCTCCGCGCCGATCAAGGCGACTTTCGCGGCCGGGCTCCTCCAGGGGACGATCGGCGGCCAAGCGCTGTCGGCCGAGCTCAAGCGCGATGCCCCGGCCCCCGGCGCGCCCACCCCGCGCGTGCCGGGCTCGGTGGCCGGTGTATACACGCTGGCCCCAAGCTCCGCGTGCCTGGGGTCCCGCTTCACCCTGAGCGGCTCCGGTTCGCGCTACACGCTCGTGAGCGCGAACAAGAAGCGCGGCGGAGTGATCTACCGCTCGGGGATCCTGAGCGGAGTCCTCGTCTGCAACCACGGCGGCACGCGAAGGCTCATCGGAACCGCCATCAACCTGCAGATCGACACCATGCTGATCGCCCCGAGGGCGACGGCGAGCGAGCATCTCCAGGCGACCAAGACGCGGACCTCCGACCAGACCGTGGTCGCGTTCTTCATCGCGATGCTGGTCGTGATGCTGTTCGCGCGGCTGTGCGGCGCACTGATGCCGAGGATCGGGCAGCCGCGGGTGATGGGCGAGGTCCTGGCCGGGATCATCCTCGGGCCGACCGTGTTCGGAGCCATCGCCCCCGGCCTTCAGGGCTCGCTGTTCGCCAGCGACATCGTTCCCTACATTGGGGTGGCTTCGAACCTCGGGCTGATCTTCTACATGTTCCTGATCGGACTCGAGGTCGACTTCTCCCAGCTGAGGGGGCGCATAGGGATGACCCTCGCCATCTCCAACACCAGCCTGCTTGTGCCGCTGATGGCGGGCATGGCGGTGGCGCTGCCGCTGTTCACCGTGCTCGGTCCCGACACGCGGTTTCTCGCCTTTGCCCTGTTCATCGCCGTGTCGATGTCGGTGACGGCGTTCCCGGTCCTGGCCCGGATCATCTCCGAGCGGCGGATGATCAAGCGCCCGCTGGGGACGCTCGCGCTGTCCGCGGCCGCTCTGAACGATGTGTCGGCGTGGTTCCTGATCGCGCTGGCCACCGCGGTGGCGGGCGCCGGCACCGGTGTCGACGTGTTGAAGACGATCGGGGAGGCGGCGATCTACGGCGTGGTCATGATCGCGCTGGTCCGCCGCCTTCTCGGCCGGGCCGCGGTGGCCTACGACGAGGCGGGCCGGGTGCCCGGGACGTGGATCACGATCATCTTCGCGGGCGTCCTGCTCTCGGCCGTGGTGACCGACAAGATCGGGATAGCGGTGATCCTGGGCGGCTTCATGATGGGCGTGGTCATGCCGCGGCACGCCGGGCTCACGCACGAGGTGACCCAGCGGGTGGAGGACTTCGTGCTGACGTTGCTGCTGCCGCTGTTCTTCGCGTACACGGGCCTGCGGACCAACGTCGGGCTGCTCGGGCGCCCGTCGCTGATCCTGATCACGCTCGGGCTGATCGGCGTGGCGATCGCCGGCAAGCTCGGTGGGACGCTGATCGCCGCGCGGACGATGAACCTGCCGTGGCGCAACTCGGTCGCGCTCGGCGCGCTGATGAACACGCGGGGCCTGACCGAGCTGATCGTGCTCAACCTGGCGCTCGACCAGGGCGTGATCACGCCGGCGCTGTTCACCGGCCTCGTGGTGATGGCGCTGGTCACTACGCTGATGACCGGGCCGCTGATGAAGCTGATCGATCCGCGCAACCGGTTCGGCGAGGCGCCGGAGGAGGAGCTTGCCGCGGCGCCACGTTTCACCGTCGAAGAGGCGCCGGCGCCGACCCGGTCGATTCTGGTTGCCCCGCAGACCGACTCCGCGCTCGAGCCGCTGCTGTCGCTGGCCCTGCCGCTCGCCTTCTGGGACCCGCCGCGCGAGCTGGTCCTCCTGCGCCTGGTCCGTCCCCCGCGCGGCACAGCGATCCGCGGCGGCCTCCAGACCGAGCAATACGAGGTCCGCCAGTCAGCCGATCTGCTCGACCGCGCCCGGCTCGACCTGCTCGATCGCGGCGTCGCCTCGCGCGCGGTGGCGATCAGCTCGGCACACCCGGGCCGCGACCTGGCGCGCCTCTCGCATGGCCCGGACATCGACCTGGTGCTGCTCGACGGCCGCCGTCCACTGCTCGGCGACGGGGTCCCCCGCGAGGACGTGGGCACGGTCCTGAACGAGGCGCCGTGCGACGTCGCCGTGCTGGTGGCGCGCGAAGGGGCGCCCGTTGCCCCTCAGGCCGGCGCGACCGTGATGGTGCCGTTCGGCGGCGCCGAGCACGATTGGGCCGCGCTCGAGCTGGCCTCGTGGCTGTGCGCCGCGACCGGCGCGTCGCTGGAGCTGCTCGGGCCGGGCGGTCAGACCGAGGAGGGCAAGGACGCCAGTCACATGCTGGCCAACGCCGCGCTGCTCGTGCAGCAGTTCGCCGGAGTGTCGGCCAAGGCCACGGTGGCGGAGGCCGGGCGCTCGGGAATCACCGCCGCCGCCTCGGGTGCGCAGTTGCTCGTCGTCGGGCTCTCGGAGCGCTGGGCCAAGGAGGGGCTGGGAGAGACCCGCCGCGCTATCGCCCGATCCGCGCCGGCCCCGATCGTGTTCGTCCGGCGCGGCGAGCGGCCGGGCGCGCTGGCCCCCGCGACAGACGCCACGCGCTTTGCCTGGTCGACGGCGGGAGTGAGCGGGGCGAACCCCGGGCGGGACTTCAGCCGCGCCTTCAGCCGCTCGTTCAGCCGGGTGCGGCTGCCGCCGACCCGGGACGATCAGTAGAAGCCCTCGCGCCGGGCGTAGCGCTCTCTTCGCCTTCGCTCGTGCTCGGCCACGTCGAGGTCGGGGAGGCTCAGCGACTTCAGGATCGCGCCGTGGCTCGGTAGCGCCGCGCGCTCGATGTGGTTCTCGGGATTCCAGAGGTCCGAGCGGATCACCGCCTTGGCGCACTGCGTGTAGGCCTCGCGCACGGTGACCACGATTCCCACGCGCGGCGCCTTGCCCTCGAACGCGCTGGGCGCGAGCAGCTCCCGGTCGTCGGTGATCACGGCGGTCCCGTTGGCACGGAACGTGTCGCCCACGCCCGGGATCAGGAAGAGCAGCGCGATGCGAGGATCCGAGAGCAGGTTGACCAGGGTGTCGGCGAGCCGGTTGCCCGGCCGCTCGGGAAGGAGCAGAGTCTCCTCGTCGAGCACGCGGACGAACCCGCGCGGGTCGCCGCGCGGGGAGACGTCCAGGCCGCCGTCGCGCCGGCTCGTTGCCACGCAAACGAACGGCGAGGCCTCGACGAACTGGCGGGTCAGCCCGTTCAGCCGCTCGCCGAGCTTCGCCCGCACCAGGTCCGTCGGATGGCCGAGGATGCGCCGGAGCTCCTCCTCGGAGTCGATGGCTCGGACGTCTTGCACGCGCTCACGGTAGCGGGAAGAACGTCTTTCCCGATGCGCCGGCGCGCGGTCGGAGCGCGGCGCGGGGCGCGCGCCTATACCGGCTCCCCGACCGGAACCTCGGCGCCGGCCGCCGCCGGCGCCGGCTCGGGCTCCTTGATCGACCACAGCTTCATCCGCTCGACCCGGCCGCGAATGGCGACCTCGTCCACGTAGACGAGATCGTCGCCGGGGTGGGTGAGCGCCTCGCGCGTGGAGTCGGACAGGAACAGTTGGTGCGGCGTGCCCTTGGTCATCGACTCCAGCCGCGACGCCGTGTTAGTGGTGTCGCCGACGGCGGCGTACTCGACGCGACGCTCGGAGCCGACGTGCCCGGACAACACGTCGCCGCTGTTCAGGCCGATCCCCATCCGGAAGCCATCACCCAGCCCCTGGTCGCGAATCCACGCGTTGAAGCGCGGCAGGCGCACCTCGAGCATCTCGCGGGCGGTGGCCAGGGCGCGGTCGGCGTGATCGGCCATCTCGAGCGGAGCCCCGAAAACCGCGAAGATCCCGTCGCCCATGTACGCCACGAGCGTGCCGCCGTGGTTGAGGATCGCGTCGCTCATCTCGGTCAGGTAGTGGTTGAGCACCTCGATCACCTGCGCCGGCGTGAGGCTCTCCGCGAACGAGGTGAAGCCGCGCAGGTCGGTGAACATCACCGTGCCCGAGCGCTGCACGCCGCCCAGGCGAAGACCGCCGGAGCTGGCCAGGAGCTCGTCGACGACGTTCTCGGGGACGAACCGGGAGAACAGGTCGCGGGTGCGGATGCGCTCGAACGCCTCGGTCACCAGGTGCACCGCGAGCGAGCCGACCCCGGCCAGGATCAGCGCTCCGATCGGATACACGAACGACAGGATCGTGCCGCCGTCGAAGGCCAACTGGACGATCACCGTGTAGAGCGCGCCGAGCACGACGGCCAGGCCGATCGAGGTCATCGCGCCCATGCGCAGGCCGGCGAGCGGGACGGCCAGGCCGAGGAGCACGATCAGCACGATGTTCAGCCACCCGGGGGCGGTGGACAGCGGGAAGCCGCGCAGGATCGTGTTGATCGCGCTGGCCTGGATCTCCACGCCCGGCATCTGCTGGTCGGTGGGGGTGGGGTGGAAGTCCTGAAGCGACGGCGCGGTGGCGCCCACGAGCACGATCTTGTTCTTGAAGAAGCTCGACGGGATCCGCCCGGCGTAGACGTCGCCGAACGAGACCGTGCGGAAGGTGCCCGCCGGGCCCACGTAGTCGATCCAGGCGCTTCCGCCGCCGAACTTCGAAGGGCTGACGTGCTTGTTGGTGGCAACCTCGGCGGTGACCACGGGGAAGGTCACGAGGCGGTTGGCTTTGTAGGAGAAGCGACGGATCGTCCCGCCCGGATCGAACGGGAAGAACGTCGAGCCGGGACGCGCTCCGACCTGCTGGAGCAGGCTGGCTCCCTGGCCCGACCCCGCGAACTCGAAGTTGCCGTTCTGACTCGTCTCCTGGATCGAGAAAACGCTCTTCACCGGCGGGTTGCGGTTCTGGGCGCACGCCGAGGGCGGGTTGAACCGGCACGCCGCGTTGTTGACCGAGTTCAGGAGCGCGATGTCGTCGTTCTGGCCGAGGCTGCTCGGCTGGCTGAACACGATGTCGTAGGCGATCGCCTTGGGATCGCCGGCGCTGATCCGGTCCAGCACGCGGCCTTCGATCGCGCGGGGGAACGGCCACTGCTTGTTGATCGTGCTGAACGAGGTGCTGTCGACCCCCACGATCACGATGTTCTTCGGCGCCTTCTGGTTGCCCCGGATCGAGAAGCGCGTATCAACCGTGTTCAGCTCCAGGCTGCGCAGCAGGTGCGTCCCGTAGGCCACGATCCCGAGTGCGGTGGCGAACACCGCCACCAGCACCAGGAGCAAGACGCGCAGGCGCTGGTTGCTCGCGATCTTGAACCGCCCCAAGCCCTTCATGTCATGTCACCCCTCACGAGCGCCGTCGGCGAGACGGCCATAGCGATCCCGGCTCAAGGCCCGAGTCTATGGCGAAACGCCCACCAGGACAAGGGCTCGAGATCCCGGGCGCCGAAGTTGACGGCGATCGGTGCCGGCACTACGGTGGGCGGGGGACTGCGATGCAGCGATCGGGAAGATCATGGGGCAGAACCCTTCGGCGCGGTGGCGGCATGCTCTGCCTGGCGGCGTGTGCTGGATGCGGGGGCACCGCGAGGACGTCGTCGAGCCCACCGAAGGCGCGGCGGGCGCCGGTCGCGTACGCCACGCCGAGCGCTCCCATCTTCGCCCAGAACGTCCGGCTCAGGCCGGTCAGCGGCCGCGTCCGGATCTCGGTCCCCGGCAGCGCGGCGGCTCCCCTGACCGGGACGCGCCTGGTTCCGGTCGGGAGTCTCGTCGACACGAATGCCGGGGCGGTCGAGCTGACCTCGGCCACGACCGCGCCCACCCGCTTTCAGAGCGGCGAGTTCCACGGGGGGATGTTCGTGATCATGCAGAGCCGGGCTCAGGGAGCACTGGTCAACCTGGTGATCCGGGACAACCTCTCGCGCGGGCAGGCGTGCGCGGTCCGGGCGCGCTCCAGCCAGCGCATCCTCGGCCTGCTCCGGGGCAACGCGCGCGGCCGGTTCCGCACCACCGGGCGGTTCGCCGCGGGGACCGTGCGCGGCACCGAGTGGGGCGTGCGCGACCGCTGCGACGGGACGCTGGTACTGGTCCAGCGCGGCACGGTCGTGGTGCGTGACTTCCGCCTGGGCAAGAACATCGTCGTGCACGCCGGGCGCACCTACCTGGCCGGCGCCCCGTGAGCTCCGGCTCGCTCACAATCGTGATCGCCGACGACCACGCCGTGGTGCGCCAGGGCGTGCGCCTGCTGCTCGAGGCGGAGGACGACCTCGTTGTGGTGGGCGAGGCCAGCGACGTGCGCGAAACGCAGGCGCTGCTGCGCGAGAAGGCGCCGCACGTGCTCGTGCTCGACCTGCACATGGGCCCCGAGCTGAGCCTTTCCACGCTGACCGAGCTCCGCGGGCTCTCGCCGTCCACCGCGGTGGTGATCCTGACCATGGACGATGATCCGGCGTTCGTTCAGCCGGCGTGGGCGGCGGGGGCGGCCGGCTACGTGCTCAAGGAGGCCTCGCACACCGAGCTGGTGCGGGCGATCCGCACCGTCGGCCGCGGCGGGCGCTACCTGGATCCGGCGATCGGCGGCTGGGCGCTCGGTCGTTCCGAGCACGACGTCCTGACCGAGCGCGAGCTCGAGGTGCTCCGGCTCGTGGCGCTCGGCTACACCAACACCGAGATCGCCAAGCGGATGTACCTCAGCCCGCGCACGGTCGAGACCCACCGGGCGAACCTGCAGTCGAAGCTGAAGCTGAACGGACGTCCGGAGCTCGTTCGCTACGCGCTCGAGCACGGCGTCATCCACCGATGAGCACGACCCCGCGCGCCCGGCGGTTCGAGCTCGAGGCTGCGGAGCGCCGCGTCGTCGAGCAGCTCAAGACCGCCTCGCCGGCGCCCTCGCCCACGCGCCGGGCGGCGATGCTGAGCGCGGGGGTGCTGCTGTTCGCGGGGACGTTCCTGGCGCGCGTGGTGGTATCCGATCCGGACGCCCTGCTCGCGAACTTCTACGTGGTGCCGACGGTGATCCTGGCCGTCGAGTTCGGGGTCTGGGCGGGGCTGGTATCGACCGTGGTCTCGATCGGCCTCGTGTTCGCGTGGGGGGTGATCGACACGATCCACGTGAGCACGCTCGGGTACGTGTCGCGCGGCGCGGTCGTGCTCGTCGCCGGGGTCGTGGTGGGGCGGTTCTCGGAACGCCTGCGCTTCGACATCGCGGAGCGCCAGCGCGCGCAGCGCGACCTGTCGCTGTACGCCGACCAGCTCGAGCGGGCCAACCGCAACCTGGCCCGGAGCGTCGAGCAGCTCGAGGCGTTCGCCGAGATCGCCCGCGCGGTCGGGGGGAGACGGACCTCGACCGCGTGCTCGCGTTGATCCTCGAGCACGGCCGTGAGGTGCTCGACGAGCTGAGCCTTGTCCTGTATCTGCGCGAGGGCGACCAGCTCGCCGCGGCGACGGGCACCGGCGGCCCCCAGGGGCAACTGCCGATCGACGGCTCGCTCCCGGGCGAGGTCCTGCGCAGCGGACGGCCGTGCCGAGCCGGGCGGCGCGCGGGCGAAGGTGCGGAGCGCTTGGAGCAGCTCGGTCCGGGAGCGCGGTCGGCGATCCTGGTGCCGCTGGTGTTCCGGGGCGAGACCCTCGGCGTTCTCGCCGGCGTCAGCCACAGCGACGGCCGCGCGCCGGCCGAGGAGGACGAGCAGCTGCTGGCATCGGTGGCGGCCAGCGCCGCGACCGCGGTGGCGACGGCCCGCTCGGTGGCGGCGGCGCGGCTACGCCTCAGCCTCGAGGCGGCCGACCAGGCGAGGGCGCGATGGGCCCGGGAGCTCCACGACGAGACCCTCCAGGGCCTGACCGGCGTGCGCATGGTCCTGGCGGCCGGAAGGGCCCGGGAGGATCCCGACGCGCTGCGCGGAGCCGCCGAGACCGCGGATGCGCACCTGGTCGAGGAGGTGCGAAAGCTCCGCGACCTGATCGCCGAGCTGCGTCCGGCCGCGCTCGACGACCTGGGCCTCGGCCCCGCGATCGAGTCGCTGGTCCAGCGCCAGGCCAAGCTCGGCGGCTTCACCCCGCACGTGAACCTCGACCTCCCCGCGCGCGCCCGCCTGTCCCGCGACGCCGAGACCGCGATCTACCGCATCGTGCAGGAGGCGCTCTCGAACGCGGTCAAGCACGCCGGCGCGCGGCGCGTCGAGCTGCGCGTGGCGCGCGCGGATGGCGCGGTGAAGGTTGAGCTGACCGACGACGGACGCGGCTTCGACCCGGGGGCGGGAAACGCGGGGTTCGGGCTGGCCGGGATGCGCGAGCGCGCCCTGCTCGCCGGCGGAGAGCTGACCGTGACGTCGCAGGACGGCGGCCCCACGTCGGTGACCGCCGTCCTGCCTCTGCCCTCCTGACCCGGGCGGGCCGGGAGGTCCCGCTTATGAGATCTGGATGGGAGGCGGAACGTCTCCCTCTTCTGTCGACTGTCCCCGGCCCGGGCCGAACATCAGGCCGGAAGGCGCGCCGGCCATCGACCACTTGAACTGGGTGACGTTGTCCTTGGGAGCGAACAGTCCCGGCCGCTGGCCGCGCCGGACGAACAGGACCGGGGCGGGGGCGGCCTTCGCGATCGCCGATCGCGTCGGTCCAAGGCCCTCACGCCGCCACCGATCCGACAGGCCGAGCACCAGCAGCCCCGCGTTTGCCGCCGCGGAGATGATGCCGTCCCGACCGCCCGACACGACCAGCGGCTCGGTCGCTATGCCCGTCGCCTGTTGGACGAGCAGGCCCGCGTCCGCGAGCAACCGGGTCACTGACTTGCTCTCGTCCGTCTGGCCGGCGGCGCCGAGCAGCTTGAGCGGCGCGCCGTGCGCCGCCGCGATCCACGAGCCCAGCTCGAGCGCGGCCCAGTCGTGCTCGGCCCCGCCAAACGGAATGAGCACTGGGCCGGTGGGACCGAGGTTGATCGGGTCGCCCTCGCGTGTCACCAGCACCGCCATGTCGCTGGCGGCATGCTCGAGCAGCTCGCCCACCTCGCCCATCGGCACGTCACCGAGCAGCGGCCGGGCGCCGTCGGTCAGTACCAGATCGACCGGCTCGTGCTCGACGATGTGGACCAGGTCCGATCCCGGGCTGCTCGAGGTCAGCGCCACGCCGCGGGCTACCACGCCCTCATCGCCCAGGCGCGTACGCTGCGCGTTGATCGCCTTCGTGGCGCGCTCGAGCAGCATGTTCTCGGCCGACAGGCCGCCGCGGACTCCCGCGCCGGCGCCGCGTGGGGGCCGCACCAACCGGGCGATGATCACCTCGCGCGCCGGCGCGGTACGGGCCAGCGGCTCGGCGATGTAGACCAGCTGGTCGATGGCGGCGTCGGTCTGCGGGGCAACCAGGATCGAGCGCTCCGGGACTGGGAGCTCGGGGTGCGCCTGCGCGGACGCCTGCGCGGCCTCGGCGAACTCGTCCTCCACGGACCGGCCGTACTCGTTCTTGGGGTCGAGCAGCTTCAGGAGCGGCCCGGTCATCAACGTGGTGACCACGGCCATGATCACGAGCATCGCGAACAGGGTGTTCGAGATCGCGCCGGCGTCGAGGGCGAGGTTGAGCACGATCAGCTCGGTCAGCCCGCGCGTGTTCATCAAGGTGCCGATCACCGCCGAGGCTCGCCAGTCGTAGCCGGAGACCTTGGCCGCGGCGGCGGCGCCGGCCAGCTTGCCCAGGATCGCGATCCCGATCAGCGCCAGGGTGATCAGCCACAGCTCGGGCCGGTCGAGCAATCCCACGTTGGTGCGTAGCCCGGTGTAGACGAAGAACACCGGAAGGAGCAGCGTCACCACGAAGTCGTCGACCCGGCGCGAGACCTCTTCGTTCAGCCGCGCGTGGCGCGGCATCACCATGCCCATGATGAAGCCGCCGAAGATGAACGCGATGTTGATCGTCTCGGTGATGTACGCCGAGGCCAGGACCAAGATGATGATCGCCGCGAACCATCCGCTCGGCATCCGCCCCACCTCGTCGAATGCGGTGGCCATGCGGGTGAGGATCCGCCGCACCACGAGCACCATGACCAGGGTGAAGGCGACGGCCTCGCCGATCGTCTTGGCTACGTCGCCGAATGTTCCGGCCACGGCGATGGTCGTGGCCAGGGCGATCAGGAACCACGCGGTCACGTCATCGATCGCCGCGCAGGCGATGGCCAGCGCGCCGACCGGGCGCTTGAGCATCCGCCGCTCGGCCAGGATGCGCGCCAGCACCGGGAACGCGGTGATCGACATCGAAACGCCCATGAAGATCGCGAACGCGACGAACTTCTTGTTCGGTCCGACCAGCTTGTACAGCGGGAGTGCGATCGCGATCCCCAGCAGCATCGGCAGGGCCACGCTGGCGTTGGAGATCGCCGCCGCCTGGACGGCGCGGCCCCTGAGCTGGCCGCGGTCGACCTCCATGCCCACCAGGAACATGTAGAAGATCAGCCCGAGGTTGGCGACCACCCCGAGCGCGCTCAGGGTGTCGCTCGGGAACAGCGTGGCCTGGAGGTTGGCCGAGAACGCGCCGAGTAGCGACGGGCCGAGGACCAGGCCGGCGATGACCTCGCCCATGACCCGCGGCTGGCCAACCTTGACCGCCACGATCCCGAACAGCCGCGCCACGATGAGGACGATCGCGATGGCCAGGAACACCGCGGCGACCAGCTTGTTGAAGTCCGAGCGCGCCTTGGTGGCGGTGAACTTCTCACCCGCCGGACCGAGGCCGGAGGCAGTGGTCAGGACCGGCTTGACCCTCGTCGTGGCAGGCGCCGCCGTGGACTTCACCGGGGTGGCGAGGTCCAGTGGGATCAGGGTCACGTTCTGGAGCTGCAGGTCGTTCGCCGTCGCCGTGACGCGGGCGTGCCCGCCGCG
Source organism: uncultured Solirubrobacterales bacterium (assembly GCA_963818675.1). Classification (GTDB taxonomy): domain Bacteria; phylum Actinomycetota; class Thermoleophilia; order Solirubrobacterales; family Solirubrobacteraceae; genus Palsa-465. Next base: position 276,799 of record CAWFTE010000002.1, on the reverse strand, counting down.
CACGCATGCGACGTCGCCGAACACGCCGCCGCTCTTCTTGGAGTAGGCGACGGTTCCCAGCTTGTTGGTCCCGGCGGCGAGCTTGTAGCTCGCCCCGCTCCCGCTGAGGACGATCGAGCCGCCGAAGCAGGTCGAGGTGGGGGAAAGCGTGTAGGTGCCGGCGATTCCCGGGGGCGTCCGCGGTGCGGCCGCGCCCGGAGCGGGAGGATTGGTCTTGAATGTCGCGGCGAATGGCTTGCCGCCGAGCGTGCCCTTGATCGAGCCCCTGAGGCCGGCCACGGCGATCGCATTCAGCTGCTCGGACTTGCCGTTCACGCAGTACACCGACCCCGTCAGCCGGTGGGCGCCGTTTGTGAGCCGCGAGTACTTCAGCCGCAGCTGAGCGCCCAGCGTCTGCTGGTTGTTGGTGAGGTTGACGAACTGCCCCGACTGGAGCACGTTGAACGGCGGTCCGCTGGCCGCGGCCTGCGCGGGGGCGGTGGCGGGCAGCGGGAGGCCTCCGGCCTTGGCCGGCGCCGGGCCCAGGCAGGCATTGGGCGCGCTTGCGCTGTAGCCGCCGGCGATCGAGGCAAGCGCCTTCTCGGTGCCTCCCTTGTTGACAACGAGCACGACCACGGCGACGCCGATCACCGCCACGATCCCGTAGAACGAGATCAGCCGTCGTGCCAAAGCACGACCCGACATCTTAGACGGCATGCTGAGGTCCCCCTTCTGTCCGCAGAAGTAGTGAGCGCAGGCCCACAGCCCGGTCCCGGCGCTCTTTGCCCTAGTTCGAGAAACCTATTTCAAGCGTGATGTGGCCGCATCCGGCAGGTGCCAGCGAGATGCATCCGTAGAGGACCGCAGTCTGGATCCGGGCGATGGCGCAGCGTCAGTGCGGCTTAGAGTCCGAGCATCGAGGCGATCCGGACCCGCTGCGTCTCGTTCGTTCCCGAGTAGATCGGGGCGCCGATCGCGTCGCGCAGGCCCTTCTCCAGGCCGTACTCGCGTGTGTAGCCGCGGGCGCCGAAGATCTGGATCGCCGACAGGGCCGACGCCACGTTGGCCTCGCTCGTGATGAGCTTGGCCATCGAGATCTCCGTGGTGACGCTGCGGCCCTTGGCGAAGCGGGCAGCGGTGTCGTAGAGATGCTTGCGCGAGTTCTCGAGCCCGAGCTTCATGTCGACGATCTTGCCCGCGATGTACTGGTTGGAGCCGATCGGACGGTCGAACGCCCGGCGCGTCTTGGCCCACTTGATGCAGCGCTCCAGCCGCTCCTGCATCTCGCCCGCCATCATCATGAAGATGCAGAGGATCTCGTAGTTCATGACGTGCTCGAGGATGAAGAAGCCCGCGCCGGGCTTGCCGACGATGTTCGCCTTGGGCACCCGGCAGTCCCGGAACTCCAGCTCGCAGAACCCGCATGTGTTCAGACCCAGCTTCTCGATCGGCTCGCCCTTGTTGAAGCCGGGCGTGTCGCTCGGGACGAGGAACGCCGTGATGCCGGTGGCGCCCGCGCCGGTGTCGGCCTTGGCGTAGACAGTGACCACGTCGGCGATCGGGCCGTTGGTGATCCAGATCTTCTTGCCGTCGAGGATGTAGCCGTCGCCATCCTCAGTCGCGGTGGTGATCATGGCCATGGCGTCCGAGCCGGCGTTCGGCTCCGAGATCGCGTGAGCGCTGATGATCTCGCCGTCGATCAGCTTCGGCAGGTAGCGCTCCTTGAGTTCGTCGGAGCCGAACTTCTGAAGCGGGACGGCGGCACTGACGACCTGCGTGGCGGCAGCGAACAGCAGGCCGTTGTCGCGGCAGCCGTAACCCAGGTGCTCGAGCACGTACACGAGCGTCGTGACATCGTGACCGAGGCCCCCGTACTCGGCATCGAACGGGATGCGCAGGACGCCCGAGTCGCGGACCAGCTGCCACTTGTCGCGGTTGAAGCGCTCCGCCTTGTCGTCCTCCTGCACACCCTGGCTGAGGGCGTCGAAGTACTGGTTCAGCGACTTGCGCAGACCCTTCTGCTCGTCCGTCCAGGTTCCCGGTGCGGTCGCCAGCGCCATGCCCGCTCCTAGTAGACCGACGAGTGGACGCCGGACTGGGTGAGGCGATGCGCCTCGTCACCCTGTAGCGCCGGCGTGAACATGCAGACCAGCCGCAGATCCTCGTCGGCCGAGGCCAGCAGGTCGTGGGAGTCGTGCTCGTTGAGCGAGTAGATCGTGCCCGGAGTGATCAGGTGCTCGGTGCCGTCCGTCTCGACGACCATCCCGCGCCCCTCGATGCAGTAGCACGACTCGAGGTGGTTCTTGTACTCCAGACGCGACTTGGTTCCCTTCCAGACGATCGTGTCGGTGACGGTGTAGCCGAGTCCATCGGCCTCGAGCAGGAACCGGCGGCTCAGGCCGTTGCCCCACTCGACCGTCTTCACTTCGTCCAGATGCCGAACGATCATGTATGCCCCTTCTGTTGGTTGTGTTCGGTTCACGGCGATCCCGGCGCGCTCGCCTGCGCCGACTCGGGCACCTGCCCCAGCTCGACCAGCAGCCCGCGGAAGTCCTCCACCACGTCGCGCCCCGCCTCGCGCGCCGCGGCCACGCGAGCCACGCAGGTGCTGCCGACGATGGCTGCGTCTGCACCAACCGCGCCGAGGCCATCGATGTGGCTGCGGTTCTTGACCCCGAAGCCGACCGCGATCGGCACCCGCGCGCGCTCTCGCAGGTGCTCGAGCACCGGCACGAGCACCCTGTGGTCGGGCGGGCCGACGGTTCCGCTGCGCCCATACTGCGCGACCAGATAGATGTAGGCCGAGCCGTGCTCGGCGGCCTCGTCCAGCACGGGCTGCCCGGAGCTCGAGTAGCAGGTGGTGACGATTGGAAGTCCGCTTGGCTCGGCCGCCTCGTAGTAGCCCTGCTTGAGGCGCGGCGGCAGCCCGTGCACGAGCAGCCCATCGGCTCCCGCGTCCCGCACCCGCGCCAGGAACTCCGGCATCGGCGTGCGCTTGATCGAATAGCTCCAGTCGGCCAGGAGCGCGATCTTCAGGTGCGAGAGCTCCGGGCGGACGCGCTCGACGAACCCGAGCACTGCCTCGGTGTCGATTCCGTCCGCGAGTGCCCGGGCCGCGGACTCGCGGATGACCGGGCCATCGCTGGCCGAGTTGGGGAACGGCACCGCGAGCTCCAGACAGTCGACGCGAGCCGCGTCGAGCATCAAAACGAGCTCACGAAAGATGTCGAGCGGCGGGTCGCCGGCGTTCAGGAACAGGGCCAGTCCGGGCCGTCCGGGCGCCCGGTCGGCGAAGAACCCGTCCCCGGCGGAGCTCATGCCGTGGCCGCCGGCTTGGGCGCGGGCGCAGCGGTGCTCTCACCGCTGCGGATGCGCTCGATCAGGGCCGCCGGCTCACCGGCGCTCATCGTCTGCGCCGCGAGCTGGAGCGCTTCGGGCCAGTCGCCGACGACCTCGCCGTTGATCGCCAGCGCCGCCGCGTTCAGCCGGATGCTCTCGAGCGCCGCCGCGGGACCCTCGCCGCTGATCAGCCGCAGGAAGTGCGGCACTGTCTGCTCGAGGTCGGAGACGGGCAGCAGGTCGTCGAACGACCCCGCGCCCAGGCCGATCTCGGCCGGACGCAGCACGAACTCCTCGCTGCGGCCGCTGTCGTACACGTGGCTCTCCCCGATGCTGAGCAGCTCGTCGGCGCCGAGGTCGTTCCAGGTGATCCAGTAGCGCTTGCTCGCATCTTCGGAGACGAGCCCGCGGAAGGTCTCGAGCACGCTGTGATCCGAGACACCGGTGATCTGAAGCGTCACGGGCACGGCGGCCAGGAACGGCCCGATCAGGTTGAAGAACCGCCCCACGGTCTTCATGTCGAACGGGAGGATCTGCCGCGCCAGCAACCGAAGCTCCCGCGGGTAGACGAACGGGCCCGCGCAGGCGATGCCGTACGTGTCGAGCATCTCCTCGGTCTGCTCGTAGCTCGAGGTCTGCTTGATGCCGAGGCGGTCGAGCAGGTCGACCGAGCCGGTCCGGCTGGCGTACGCCCGCGAGCCGGTCTTGATCACGCGCGTGCCCATCGCCGCGGCCACGAACGCGGATGCGGTCGAGAGGTTGAACGTGCTCGGCCCGCCGCCCGTACCAACGATGTTCACGGTCGTGCGGGCGGGCGGGTCGGGGCGCGGGTTGCGCTCCCGCAGCGAATCGAGCAGCGAGCTGACCGAGGCGCCGTCCGGCATCCGCGTCGTGAGCGACGCGAGCACGGCCAGCGCCTCGCCCGGGTGCAGCTCCTTGGCCGCCAGGCGATCCCAAAAGTCGCCCCAGATCTCCTTCGAGATCGGGTAGCGCTGGGTAACCAGCGCGGCCAATGCCTCCGAGGGGGGAGGCTTACTCGGCATTCGCGGTCTCGCGCGCTTGGTCGACGTAGGCCCTTATCGCGGCCACGGTACGGAAGCTGTCGGGACCAAGCTCGGAGTCGTCGACGGCGATGTCGAACTCGTCCTCGAGCCAGGCCACGACCTTCAGCAGCCCGAGGCTGTCGACCACGCCACCCGTGAGCAGGTCGAAATCGTCGTCGAGCTCCTCGACGGGGACGTCGGGCATGAACTCCTCGACGATGAACTCCTTGATCTTCTGAGTGGTCTCATCCATTTGTACGGCTCCTATCTAGTTGGGCGCTGATGGTCTTGCGGTCGACTTTTCCGGTTGAGGTCTTGGGCAGGGGGTCGGTGACGATCTCAATCGTGGAGGGCATCTCGGTGCGGGCCAGCCGGGTGGCGCAGTGCTGGCGCAGCATCAGGCTGTTGAGCTTCTGGTCGGCCTCGCGGCGGACGACTGCGTGCAGGCGCGCGCCGGCCATCTCGTCGGGTACGGCGATCACCGCGACCTCGACCACGGCCGGGTGCTCCTGGATCGCCTGCTCCACCACCTGGGTGCTGACCCGGACGCCGCGCACCTTGACGTAGAAGTCGGCCCGGCCCTCCAGGGTCAGCGTGCCGTCGTCGTGGCGGCGGACGATGTCGCCCGTGCGCATGTAGGTCCGCTCGCCGTCGGAGCCATCCGAGAGGGAGACGAACTTGCCTTCGTTCAGCGACGCGCGAAGGTACCCGCGCGTCTGAAACGGCGTCCACACCATCAGCTCACCGGTCCCGGTGGCCTCGAGCGCTTTGCCGTCCTCGGTCTGCACTCGCGCGATCACGCCGGGCAGCGGCTGGCCAACCGGGACGTTGCTCGGGACCTCGCCTTCGGCCAGCCCACGGAACTCGTGCATCAGGCTGTCGTTCGTCTCCGTACAGCCGTACACGTTGTAGAAGCGGGCATTCGGGAACAGCGTGGGCAGCTCTGCGAGGGAGCTCGCGGGGATCTTGTCCCCGGTGCTGATCACGTGCTTGACGCTCTCGAAGGTTCGACCGTCCTCGCGGTGGACGTCGATCAGCAGCCGGTAGAGCATCGGCACGGCCTGGAGGACGTTCACCTGGTGGTCGTTGACCAGGTCGGCCAGGTAGGCGCCCTGAGTGGCGCGGTCCTGGTCGACCAGCGCCACGCAGCCCCCGTGCTTGAGCGTGGCCCAGATGTCGAGCAGCGTGAGGTCGAAGTTGAGCGGCGCGTAGTTCGCCACGACGGTGCCCGGGCGGATCTCGAACGCTTCGCCCGCCCAGTCGGTGAACGCGTCGATCCCGGCGCCGCGGAGCGGGACGATCTTGGGCAGCCCGGTCGAGCCCGAGGTGGTGAGCATGAAGGTGACATCGTCCGCTCCGCCGGCGGGGGGCCATTCGGATACCTCGGAGTCGTCGGCGCGAGTCTCGTCGACCAGGGCGCGCAGGCTCGTCGCGCTCTGGCTGCGCGGCCCGTAGGGGGAGATGACCTGGCTGGCGCCGGCCTGCGCGAACAGCTTGGCCAGCGTGTCCGAGGCGAGCTCGATCGAGGGCAGAAGGAACGGCCGGCCGGTCCGCAGGCAGGCCAGGATCAGAGCGATCGCCTCTGGCGACTTCTTGGCCCGTAGACCCACGGGACGATCCTCGGGCAGCCCCTCGAGCTCCCCGAGCGCGCTCTCGGCCATGCCGCGCAGCTCTCCGTAGCTGATCGGCTCGCCGTCCCAGAGCAGCGCCGGCGCATCGGGTTGACGCTCGGCGTGCTCGTCGAAGTGGTCGGCCAGCGACTTCGTGGTGGTGCTCATCGCTTTGATCCCGCCTCGGTCAGGCCCGCGCTGAGCGCGGTGCGTTGGCGCTCGAACTCCTCAACCCAGCCCTTTACGCTGTCGGCGAGCAGCAGCCCGGTGCCGATCAAAAGGCCCCTGAACCCCTGCGCCACCAACTCGGCCGCGGTGCGCGGATCGGTGATCGCGCTGGCGCTCACGGGCGCCGGCGTTCCGGTGGAGATCACCGCGTCGAGCAGCGAGCGGCTCGAGTCGATGTCGCCCGGCTCGCGCTCCTGCGTGCGAATGTCCTTGTTGTTGACCGCGACGATGCACCGCTCGGCGTGCACCACCCGCTCGACCTCGTCGTGGTCGGCGATCTCCACGAACGGCGTCAGGTCGTGTTCGAGCGCGAGCTCGATCATGTGCTGGAACGGCTTCTTCGGCGTGATCCGCGCGGTCAGGAGGATCGCCGACGCCCCCATCTCCTTGGCCGCGACGATCTGCTTCTCGCGCGTGATGAAGTCCTTCTTGAGCAGGGGCAGGTCGGTGAGCGCTCGCACCTCGCGCAGCATGTCGTCGTCGCCGCCGAACCAGCGGCCGGTGACCACCGAGATGCACGGCGCCCCGACCGCCGTGTACTCGGCGACGATCTCCGGGATGGTGCGCGCGCCCATGAGCTGCTTGCCGTCCGCGTCCTGGCGCTTGACCTCCATGACGATCGGCAGCCGTCCCGCGAGGAGCGCGTCGATGAAGGCGTTAGGCGGCATCGGGTTCTCTCCAGGCGCGGGTGATCGCCTCGACGCGGCCGGCGTCGATCCTTCCGCCGGCGCCCCGCGCGTTGGTGTCGACGTCGATGCCTACGAACAGGGGGTGCGCTGAGAGCCGCGAGAAGCGCTCGCGGTTGTCGTCCGAGATCCCTCCGGCCAGCAGGAACGGCCGGGTGAGGCGGTCGGTGAGCGACGCCACGACCTCGGCATCGAGCGTCAGACCCGTGCTGCCGACGCGACCGTCCTCGCTGACGGTGTCGAACAGGAACACGTCCACGCCGGCCTTCTCGTAGGAGCCGATCAGCGACGCCTCGACGCACTCCCCGCCGCGCACGTGCAGGACCTTGATCACCTTGATGGCGTCTCCGCTGGCCTTGACCTTGCGCACGACGCCGGGGGTGGGGTAGCCGTGCAGTTGCACCCACTCGACGGGGGCGGTGCTCAGCGCGTCGCGCAGGAGCTCGGCGTCCTTGGCGAACGTGACGAGCACCGGCGCGGGGCCGTGCGGGGTCGTGGCCGCCCGCTCGGCCAGCTCCCGCCAGCGGTCCGGCGGCAAATCGTGCGGCCCACCCGGCACGGCCAGCCAGAGGCCGACCCAGTCCACCCGCTGAGCCGCCAGCACGTCGATCTCGGCCGGCTCGACGATCCCGCAGACCTTGACTCGCGTTGCGTGGCCGACGTCCGCCGACTGTCGGTTCTGCCCCGGGTGGCTCCCGCTCAGCGTGGCCACGTAAGTTTTTCCCCCTTCGTGATAGTGCGGCGCCAGCCGGCCCAGCTGCCGGCGTGCCTGCGCCCCGACTTTAACGAGAACGGATCGCCGCTGGCAACCCCAGCATGCACAAACAAAGGGGGACCGCGGTGAATCACCGCGGTCCCCCGGCCGTCTTGGCTGACCGTCGCCTAGCTCGCAGCCAGGCCGCTGAGAGACGGGAGCGGCAAGGGCTCCGTCCGACCGATCAGCTTGAGGTTGCCGTTCGCCAGAACCCGATACTCGTCGATCACGCTGTTGCCTCCGGGCGTGCCCTTGCCGGAATACAGCGGCGAGATCACGTACAGGTATTGGTCGTCGCCGCTCAGCGCCTCGTCGGTCTTGACGAACTCGTTGAGCGGCTGGGTGACCTGCTGACGCGTCAGCGCCCCGCTCGGCGAGATCCTGTACGCGACGACGGTGGCGCCGCCGGGAGCGCCGCCGCCCGTGTTCACGATGTAGACGTGGCGGCCGTTCTTGGTCACCACAACCCAGCAGGGGAAGGCGTCCACGGTCGACGCCGCAGGCCCCACGGCTCCGCCGGCCGCGGTGTAGCGCTGCGCGGACCCGGCCCCCGGAGTGACCTTGTTGAGCTGCGCCATGATCGCCTGGTTTTGCTTGTCGAACGCGAACGCGAACGGGAAGGCCTTGGTCGAGTTATGCGCGGTGCCCGGACGGGCCTGGCCGTGGCCGTTCACCGGGAAGGTGTCGATCGTGGCCTTCGTTCCGCCGGCCGGCGGCGGGCCGGACGAGTTCGCCAGCAGGCTCACCATTAGGACCTTGCCGGTGTTGTCGAAGCCCACCTGCCTCGGAGCACCGGGCAACCCCCCGATCAGCTTTTGCGAGGAGTTCTTGATCGGGATCAGCTTGCCGCTGGCGGTGAACACGAAGCCCGCGATGTTGTCGCTGGAGCTGTTGAGCACGTACAGCAGGTGCCCGTGGACGGTCAGGCTGTTCGGGTACTGGCCGCCGGAATCGATCTCGTTGGCGCGCCTCAAGCCGTGCGCGGTGGTTCGGAACGAGGTGATCGTGTTGCTGCCGGCGTTGACCGCGAACAGGAGCTTCGCGTCGCTGGTGAGCAACACCTCGTTCTGTGTGTCGACGACCGGGCAGCCACCTGGAGGGGTGCACCCGGGCTGGGGCGCGCGGGCACCCTTTCCGCCGGTCGAGACCGCGCCGATCTGCCTCAGCTTGCCGTTCGAAAGGCGGTTGAAGATGATGACCTGGTTGTTGCTCAGGCTGTTGGTCTCGGTGTAGACCCGGCCCACGACCTTCGCCTTGGCCGGCTTCTTCGCCGGCTTCTTCGCCGCAGCGGCACCTGGCAGCACGACGGCGGCCGTTGCCGACGCGGCCACCAGCAGCAGCGACGCGGACAACCTGCCGGGATGGGAACGCCCCAACGAAATCACGTGAACTCCTCCCCTTCGGTTTTTACCCTGACGCGCCCGCTGAAGGCGCCCGTCCTTGAGGCCCGGCCAGCCTGAGGCTGCGCGACTCTACAGCATTCTCGCGCGCGCGGGTAGTTGCGATGTGCCTTGCAACAACTCCACGCCGAGGCGAAAGTTGCGCGTCCAGGGCAGCGTAGCGGCGGGACGTCCGGCGAGGCGGACGTCCCGCGCTTGCGCTTCTTGCCCTAGCTCAGAACGCGGCGAATAACGCGAACGGGTCAGCTCGCTACTTCCAGATGCCGGTGTAGGTGTAGTGGAACCGTCCCGCCGCGAGGTCAGCGTGGCCCTTGAAGTTGGCGACGAGCGTGTGGCCTTTGTAGGCGCCCGTACGCCCCCTGAACGTTGCGTGCCCGTCGGTCAGCGCCCCGGTCTTCATGTTGATCAGCACCGTCCCGCTACCCCCGATGGTACCCAAGCGAAGCCAGATGGTCATCGGCTTCGCCGTCGCCTTCACGACACCCGGGGTGGACGTGGGCTGCGTGTTTGAGAACACCAGCGTGACCGCCCCCGGACCCAGGAGCTTGTCGGTCCCTTCACCGGCCGCGTGAACGAGCTTGCCGACGTTATGCGTGTCCGCGACGAAGGCCTGGCCGCTGGTCGGAGTGCCCTTCGACGACGTCTTCGCGCCGCTGGTCTGGGCGCCAACCGCCACCAAGCCGCACACGCCCACCAGGGCCGCCGCGCCCGTCAGGAATCCCCTCGATCTGCTCATCGTGCACCTCTCCCCGGCCGCTCTAAATCGAGCGCCCCACGGCGCCCGATGGGTTTGTTACAAGAACTTCGCTGCGTTCTACCGGTGCGTTACGGGCTCCAGCGACACCCGTGCCCCCGCACGCGCCGCGGCGATTATACGCGGTGCAAGGTCGGCGAGGGAGGAAAAAGTGGCGGCCAGGGCTACCCCGAAGCTCGGGGGCACCGCCTACGCTACGCCGCGTTACGCGCGCCCCTTTGTCTGACCGACCTCGATGAGGTGCCCATCGGGGTCGCGCAGGTAGCAGCGGATCTCGGGCCCGCGGTCTTGCGGAGGGGTGAGGAACTCGGCGCCGCGTGCGCTCCAGTCCTTGTGGATCCCCACGATGTCAGCCACGCGTATGTTCAGGAAACTGCTCACGCGATTGAGATCCTGGGGGGGCTCGAGCGTGACCATTGGCTTGTCGTCGGTCGGCCCACCGCCCTGGTTGATGATGATCCAGCTGTTTGCGAGCTGGATGATCGTTGGCTCACCTTCCATGACAGCCTCTCCACCGAGCACATCAGCGTAGAACTTCCGTGATCGCTCAACGTCGTTGGACACTACGAATGTGGTCAGCGCGATCCCCTCACGTGGCGCTGGGAAGTCAGCCATTAGAAGCCTCCTGTCGACTCTGCGGGCCAGGCGCCGATCATCGCAGGTTGGGGCGGCGGGCTTCAGGCGGCAAACGCCGCGCGGCAAGACGGTGGGGCCAGCGTCTAATCCGGTTCCGGGCAAGGGAAAAGGCAAAGTTCCCTCAGCACGGTCCAGGGGATATGATCGCGTCCGCGAGCGGCTCGCCGCCGCATCAGCCGGGGCAACGCGCGACAGGAGGGCAAGTTGAGTAACGATAGGCATCCCGCTGAGGCCTACGACGTGGCGATCCTCGGTGGCGGCCTCGCCGGCTTAACGCTGGGTCTGCAGCTCAAGCAAGCGCGTCCGGATACCAGCATCTTCATTGCCGAGAAGCGCCCCGGGCGCGCCCCCGAGGCCGCTTTCAAGGTGGGCGAGTCGACCCAGGAGATCGCGTGCAACTACTTCGGCGAGGTCGTCGGCTGTTGGGAGCACATGCAGCGCGATCAGGTCCGCAAGTGCGGGCTGCGCTTCTGGTTCCCGGCCGGCGACAACAGCCAGATCGCCGAGCGCATCGAGCGCGGTCCGACCGGCCATGCGCCCGTCCCGAGCTGGCAGTTCGATCGTGGCCGGTTCGAGAACTACCTGGGGGAGCGGAACCTCGAGGCGGGCATCGACCTATTCGGTGGAAGCTTCATCACGCAGGTAGAGGTGGGGGACCCGCACCGGGTGACGATCGTGCGCGGGGGCCCCGGCGGCGAGGAGTCCACCGTCTCGGCGCGCTGGCTCGTCGATGCCAGCGGCCGCTCATTCATCCTCAAGAAGAAGCTCGGCCTGCTGGAAGACAACGGCCATATGGTCAACTCCTCCTGGTTCCGGCTGGCCGACGGCCTCGACATCGAGGACTGGGCCGACGCCGACGACGAGGAGTTCTTCAACCGCATGTCCGAGCGGGGGCTGCGCCGGTACAGCACCAACCATCTGTGCGGGAAGGGCTATTGGGTGTGGATGATCCAACTCGCCTCCGGACCGATCTCGATCGGGATCGTGGCCGACTCGCGGTTCCACTCGATGGACCAGATGGACACGCTCGACAAGGCGATCGACTGGATCCGCGAGCACGAGCCGCAGCTCGGGGAATCCATCGACGCGCGGCGCGACAAGGTGGAGGACTTCCTCAAGATCGAGGACTTCTCCTATGGCTGCAAGCAGTCGTTCTCGGGCAGCGATCGCTGGTGCCTGGTCGGCGAGGCCGGTCCGTTCCTCGACCCGTTCTACTCGCCAGGTTCGGACTTCATCGCGTACTCGAACACGTTCGCCACGGACCTGGTCACCCACGAGCTAGACGGTGAGGACGTCGTCGAGCGGGCCGAGGCCCACAATGACTTCTTCCTGAACGCCTACCGGGTCCACCTCAGCCAGTACGAGGGCCAGTACGTGTTCTGGGACAACCCGACGGTCATGAACGTGAAGATCAGCGGCAACAACATCTACTATTGGGGCTGCCTGGGCCTGTTGTTCTTCCACCGCAAGCTGGGCGATCTCGAGCTGTTGGAGGCCGTACGCCCGGACGTGGAGCGGATGTGGGCGATCATCACGCGGCTCGAGGCGATGTACCGCGAGTGGAATGAGCTCGAACAGCGCGAGTGGCGCCGCGCGATGGTCCCCTCGAGCGCGTTCCCGGCCATGTTCGACCGGCATCGCGACATGATCGCCGGGTTCGACGACGATGGCGTCAAGAGCAGGATGAAGCAGAACGCTGACCTGCTCGAGGCGTTCGCCGTGCTCGCCTTCAACCGCGGGGCCCAGAACCTGGGCGATGCTGCCCCGGGCGAGGACGAGAAGATAAATCCCTACGCGGTCAGCCTCGATCCGGATCGGTGGGAGACCGATGGGCTGTTCAACGGGCAGGGCCTGAGCGTCGCCGAGGCGCGGCAGTCGCCGGCCTCCGGGATGGAGAACCTGTTCATGGAGGCGATCGCGCAGCCCGCCTGAGGCGCGCGCGTCGCGCGCCCCGTCAGACGATGCTGGCCTCGCGCCGGGCCATGGCCATGTCGAGTGGCCGCGAAAGGGCGCGCAGCGCCGGCAGCTGCTCGAGCGCGGCCTCGCGCCCCGCCTCCAGGAAGAGGTCGGCCCGATGGAAGTCCCGCCACTCCGCGGGCCCGAACCGCGGCGTGACCACGACGTCGGCGAGCGCCGCGTGGCGCGCGCTCGTGTCGAGCTGGCTCAGGTCCATGGCCTCGAGGATGGTGTCGAGTGGGCCGCGCCGGCGCGGCTTGCGTGGCTCAGCCCCAGGCTCGGGCTCGGCGGGCGTCGCGGGCTCGTTCGGCCAGCTTTCCAGGGTCTCCGCGCCGAGTAGGTTGACCGACACGACGATGTCGGCTCCGTCCTCGAGCACGGCGGCCGTCGGCACCGGCACCAGCGCGATCGCGTCGATCAGCCGGTGGCCGTCGCGTTCTTGCGTCGGGAACACGCCCGCCACCGACAGCGCCGCCAGCAGCGCCTGCCACAAGGGTCCACGCCGTTGGACCACCGGCACACGGTCGGTGAGGTCGACGGCCATGATCGCGAGCGGGATCTTCGTGTGCGAGAAGAAGCGCTCCTCGGTGGCCTGCTTGAGCAACCCGGTCAGCGTCTCCAGCCCGGCCGAGCCGACCAGCGGCGAGGAGAACAGCTTCCCGGTGTTCTCCTCGCTGAACGCCTCCCGGAAGCGGACGTTTATCTCGCTCGCGCTGTAGCCGAGCGCGAGCTGGGTTGCGACGAAGCCGCCGATGCTCGAGCCGCCGGCGTAGTCGACCGCGTAGTTCTCCTCCTCGAGCGCTTGCAGGAAGCCGACGTGGGCGTAGCCCTTGGCGCCGCCGGCGCCGAGCGCGACCCCCAGCTTGGTGCGGGTCAGGTGCCGCGCGATCCAAGCCAGGTCGGAGTCGGCGAGCGGGAAGCCGGGCTGGCGCGGGCAGTCGCGCACGATCAGCTCGAGCGTGCGGTGATCCCACATCTGGCTGGCCTGCCGGGCCTCGTCTGAGACGAGCACGATCTCGAGCCGTCGCCCTTCGGCGGCCGCGGCGACGCGGCCCAGGCCGGCCGCCTCCTCGGCGTTGCCGACCAGAGCCACCACGCGGTCGACCTCGTCGAGCAGCACGCCCAGCGTGTCCGGGTCGAACTCTGACGGGATCAGCACGGTTTCGTTCTGCGTCGCCGCCTCCTCGGAGGCGGTCAGCGCGCCGGCGAACGAGAGCGAGCGGTCGAGCACCTTGACCGGGCGGGGGCTGGCCATCCGCGCGGCGGCCACGAGCTGGCTGAGCACGTTCTTCAGCGAGGGCCCCGCGATCACGCCGATCTCCTCGCCCCGGTTGGAGCTGCTCCGGGCCGTGGCGCTGAACAGCGCGGCGCTGTGCGCGCTGGCGCGTAGCAGGCGCTCGCGCTGCGTGTGGATCACGTTGATCAGGATCCGGGGAAACTGCGCCGACAGGTCGAGCAGGTCGGTCGCGTCGAGCTCGAGCGTCTGCGCGATCGTGCTGGCCGAGACGGTGGCGGTGCGCGCGGTCCCGGTGATCGCATCCTGAGCGCCGATCACGTCGCCCTTGCGCATGCGCAGTTCGATCTCGCCGCCGCCCGCTGTCGTGCCGGCGGTCCAGTTGACCAGTCCACCCGTGATCAGCCAGATCCGGTCGCTCGCGTCGCCGGCCGCACAGAGCTGCTCCCCGGGCGAGAACTGGCGCGGCCGCATGCGCGAAGCCACGACGTCGAGCTCGTCCTCGGTCAGGCCCTCGAACAGCCGGCTGCCGCCCAGCGTGACATTGCGCGCCATCGCCCACCAGCCTAAGCGCGCCGCGGACGGCACGTCAAGGCGCGGGAAATCCTTCGTCCGCGCCCTGTGCGCCGTGTATAGACTCGGCGCCAATGGACACCAGCGAGGCCCGGGCCGTGTCGGGAAGCCTGCCGATCGTCACCGGCAAGAAGCTGATGCTGTTCTCGGGACGCGCCAACCCGGAGCTCGCGAGTGCGATCGCCGGAAAGCTCGCGCTCGAGCTCGGCCACATCACTCTGAAGACGTTCTCGGCCGGCGAGGTCTACTGCCGCTACGACGAGTCCGTGCGAGGCGCGGACGTGTTCATCGTCCAGCCGACGTGCGCCAATCCCGCCACCGGTCTCACCGCCGCCGAGGCGATGATGGAGCTGCTCGTGATGATCGACGCTGCCGTGGGGGCTTCGGCGCATCGGGTGATCGCGGTGATGCCCTGGTACGGCTACTCGCGGCAGGACAAGAAGTCCGCCTTGCGTGAGCCGATCAGCGCCCGGCTGGTCGCCCATCTGCTCGAGACGGCCGGCGCCGACCGGGTGCTCACCGTCGATCTCCACGCCGGGCAGGTCCAGGGCTTCTTCCGCAAGCCGGTCGATCACATGACCGCGCTGCTGCTGCTCGCCGACTACTTCCGGGGCCTCGAGCTCGACGACCTCGTGGTGGTCTCGCCCGACGTCGGCCGGGTCAAGCTCAACCACAAGTTCGCGGAAATGATCGGGGCCGACCTCGCGATCATGACCAAGGAGCGGCCCGCCCAGCAGGTCGCCGAAGTCGGGTATGTGATCGGCGACGTGCGTGGCAAGACCGCTGTGATCCTCGACGACATCATCGACACGGCGGGGACGTTGACGGCGGCCGGCCGGACCGTCCTCGACGAGGGCGCGGCGCGCGTCTACGCCGCCTGCACCCATCCGGTGTTCTCCGGGCCGGCGTACGAGCGGCTGGCCGACGCCCCGTTCGAGCAGGTGGTGGTGACCGACACGATCCCGCTGCGCGAGGGCGCGCCCGACAACGTCGTCGTCGTGTCCTGCGCCTCCCTGCTGGCCGACACGATCCGCCAGATCTTCACCGATGGCTCAGTCAGCGCGGTGTTCGGCGGCGAGAACCAGCTGTTCTGAGAGTTCTCACCGCAGATCGGCCTGGCGGCGCGGGCAGCTCGCAGCCTGGGCGAACTGGATACCTCGTTTGCTGGCATTTGCAAATCGCTCGCGGATAAGATCCGCCGCACAACACTGACTGGTGGGCACAGGAGGGCATCGTGGCAGAAGACAAGCATCCCGCTGAGAGCTACGACGTAGCGATCTTGGGGGGTGGCCTAGCCGGCCTGACCCTCGGTTTGCAGATCAAGCAGGCCCGGCCGCAGACGACCATCTTCATCGCCGAGAAGCGTCCGGGCCCGGCGCCGGAGGCCGCCTTCAAGGTCGGTGAATCCACGCAGAACCTCGCATGCAACTACTTCGGGAAGGTGCTGGGCCTCGAGGACCATCTGAAGAACGAGCAGATCGAGAAGTGCGGGCTGCGCTTCTGGTTCCCGGCCAGCGACAACTCGAAGCTCGCCGACCGGATCGAGCTCGGGGCCACCGCCTACTCCTCGGTCCCGAGCTGGCAGTTCGATCGTGGCCGCTTCGAGAACTACCTCGCGGAAAAGAACCTCGAAGCCGGCAACGACCTGTTCCAGGGGAGCTTCATCACGAACGTGGAGCTCGGCGATCCGCACCGGGTGACGATCGTCCGCGGCGGGCCGGGTGGCCAGGAGTCGACGGTGCAGGCCGACTGGGTCGTTGACGCGACCGGCCGCGCGTTCATGCTGAAGAAGCAGCTCGGGCTGCTCGAGGACAACGGCCACAGCGTCAACTCGTCCTGGTTTCGGCTCGGGGGCGGTCTGAACATCGAGGACTTCGCCGATCCCGATGACGAGGAGTTCTTCGGGCGGATGTCCGAGCGCGGGCTGCGTCAGTTCAGCACCAACCACCTCTGCGGCAAGGGGTACTGGATGTGGATGATCCCGCTGTCGTCCGGGCCGATCTCGCTCGGCATCGTTGCCGACCCCGGCTTCCATCCGATGGATCAGATGGACACGCTCGACAAGGCAATCGACTGGATCAAGGAGCACGAGCCGCAGGTCGGCGAGGTGCTCGAGTCACGCCGTGACCAGGTCGAGGACTTCCTCAAGATCGAGAACTTCTCCTACGGCTGCAGCCAGTGCTTCGACGGCGCCGCCCGGTGGGCGCTGGTCGGCGAGGCCGGCGCGTTCCTGGACCCGTTCTACTCACCTGGATCTGACTTCATCGCAGTCGCGAACACGCTCACGTGCGATCTGGTGACACGCTCATTGGACGGCGATGACGTGGTCGAGCGTGCCAAGCAGCACGACGACTTCTACCTCTCGGAGTATCGGGCTTGGCTCACCCAGTACGAGGGCCAGTACGTGTTCTGGGGCAATCCGCTGGTGATGGTGGTGAAGGTCGGCATCAACAACTTCTACTACTGGGGTGGCCTCGGGCTGCTGTTCTTCCATCGCAAGCTGACCGACCTCGAGTTGATGGCGGCCGTGCGCCCCGATGTGGAGCGGATGCGGGCGATCCTCCGGGTGTTCGAGAGCATGTTCCGCGAATGGAACGAGCTCGAGGATCACGAGTGGATCCGAGGGATGGTGTCGCCGCGTGTGTTCCCGGGCCTGTTCGACCGCCTTCACGAGCTGATCGCGGGCTTCGACGACGACCAGCTGAAGGCTCGGATCGCCGCCAACGCCGACCTGTTCGAGGCCGTGGCAGTGCTCGCCTTCCACCGTGCGGCGCGGAACCTCGGTGACGCCGCGCCAGGTGAGAACGAGAAGATCAACCCGTACGCCATCAGCCTCGATCCTGAGCGATGGGAAGCGGACGGGCTGTTCGACGGCACCGGGATGTCGGTGGCCGAGGCGCGGGAGACTCCCGCGGAGGGGCTCGAGCGGATGTTCATGGAGGCGATCGCTGCAGCCGTCTAGAGCCTTGCGGGACGCGATCGACAAACAGAACCAGCTGTTCTGAAGCGAAATCCCCTCGGCCTCCAGACGCCTGTTAGGATCGCTCCAACTTCACGGGTATAGGAGGGGCAATTGGCTAGTTTTCTGATCCTTGGCGCTGGCCAGTCGGGGCTGCAACTCGGCATCGGCCTACTTGATGACGGCCACGATGTGACCTTGGTCTCTAACCGTACGGCGGAAGACGTGCGAAACGGCCGGGTGCTTTCCGGACAAACCATGTTCGGCGCCGCGCTCGCGACGGAGCGCAAGCTCGGCATCGATCTGTGGCAGCAGGAGTGTCCCCAGCTCGTCGGAAAGCAGTTCACCCTTTTCGATCCGCCTGACCCGACCCCGGTCTTCGACTGGTCGGCGCTTCTGGACCAACCGGCCCAGTCAGTCGACCAGCGAGTCAAGTATCCGGCGTGGATGGATCTGTTTGAACAGCGCGGCGGGCACCTCGTGATCGCGCACGCCGGGATCCCCGACCTTGAGCGCTACTGCGAGGAGCACGACCTCGTGATCGTCGCTGCCGGCCGGGACACGTCCGGCCTGTTCGCCCGGGTTCCCGAGCAGTCGCCGTTCGACAAGCCGCAGAAGATCGTCGCGATTGCCACAGTCACCGGCGTGGTTCCTCGCGAGCCCTGGGACGGGATTCACATCACCATCGTCCGGGGTTGCGGCGAGAACATCATCGTGCCGACGCTCACCCCCAGCGGACCGGGCCATCTCCTCGCGTTCCAGTACTACCCCGGAGGACCCTGGGACAATTGGCCGGAGGACGACTCGGTGGAGGCGCACCTCGCCCACTCCAAGCAGCTGCTGAAGGATTACCTGCCGCGCAACTTCGAGCGCTGCCGCAACGCCGAACCGACGGACGCCAACGGGTTCCTGAGGGGAGCAGTGACCCCGGTTGTTCGCAAGCCGGTCGGCCAACTGCCCTCCGGGAAGCTGGTGCTTGGGATCGGAGACGCCCTCGTCGTCAACGACCCGCTGACCGCTCCGGGCGCCAACAGCGTCGCGATGGCCGCCGACCATTATCTGACTGCGATCCGCGAACACGGCGACGCCCCGTACGACCGTGCGTTCATGGAGAAGACGTTCTACGACTTCTGGGACACGAACATGAAGTACGTGACCGAGTGGAACAACAAGCTGCTCGGCGGGATGCCCGAATACATCGTCCGCGTGCTGGTGGCGGCCAATGAGATCCCGGAGATCAGAAAGCGGTGGGTCAACGGGTTCAACGATCGAGCCGACTTCTTCGAGTGGCTCGGGACACGCGAACGGGCCGAGGCCTACCTGGAGCAGATCTCGTCGGTTGTGTCCTAGCGTTTCACTGCGGGCACACGAGAAGACCACTTGCGCCAGGTGCGGTATCGAAGCGACTGCATATGTTGTCGGTCCGTACGCTGCAACGCGTGGTCGTCGCGCCACAGCCGCGTTCCCCGAGATGTACCAGCGCCACTCGACGTTGACGCCGACATCACCGACGACGAGCACAAGGCGAAACTCGCGCCACCGCCGACCTGATGGAGGGTTCGCCGTGATCGCTTTCCACCAAGGAGACATCGATGGGAACTGACAAGCAGCCGGCAGAGAGCTACGACGTCGCGATCCTCGGAGGCGGCCTGGCTGGGCTGAGCCTCGGAATACAGATCAAGCGCAAGCGTCCCGAGACGAGCGTGTTCATCGCCGAGAAGCGGCCGGGGCCGGCGCCCGAGGCCGCGTTCAAGGTCGGCGAGTCAACGGTCGAGGTCTCGGCGCACTACTTCGCGGACGTGGTAGGAGCGCGCGAGCACATGGACAACGACGAGCTGCACAAGTTCGGGCTGCGCTGGTGGTTCCCCGCTGGTGACAACTCTCAGATCGCCGAGCGGATCGAGCGTGGGATCAACCGGCCTTTGGAGCATCCGAGCTATCAGCTCGACCGCGGCCGGTTCGAGAACTACCTCGGCGAGCTGGCGCTATCGCTCGGAGTCGACCTGTTCGGCGGCTCGTTCATCACCGATGTCGACGCGGAATCGGACCCCCACACGGTGACGGTTGTGCGGGGCGGGATCGGTGGCGAGGAGATCACCGTCAAGGCGCGCTGGGTGGTCGACGCCGCCGGACGCTCAATCTTGTTGAAGAAGCGGCTGGGACTGCTCGAGGACAACGGGCACATCGTCAACTCGTCCTGGTGGCGCCTGTCCGGCGGTCTCGACATCGAGGACTGGGCGGATCCGGACGACGAGGAGTTCTTCGGGCGGATGTCCGAGCGCGGGCTGCGCAAGTACAGCACCAACCACCTGTGCGGCAAGGGCTACTGGGTGTGGATGATCCCGCTCTCCTCGGGACCGATCTCGATCGGGATCGTGGCCGAACCGCGCTTTCATCCGATGGACGAGATGGACACGCTGGAGAAGGCGATCGACTGGATCCGCCGTCATGAGCCGCAGCTGGGCGAGGCGCTTGACAGCCGGCGTGACCAGGTCGAGGACTTCCTTAAGATCGAGGACTTCTCTTACGGGTGCAAGCAGTGCTACTCGGGCGAGGGCCGCTGGACGCTGGTCGGTGAGGCCGGCGCGTTCCTCGACCCGTTCTACTCACCCGGCTCGGACTTCATCGCGATTGGAAACACTTTGACGTCCGATCTCGTATGCCGCGACCTGGACGGCGAGGACGTGGTCGAGCGGGCGCGCGCCCACGACGACCTGTACCTGAGCACCTACCGGGTAAACCTGACCCAGTACGAGGGCCAGTACGAGTTCTGGGGCAACCCGATGGTGATGACGGTCAAGATCTGCGCCAACAACATCCTCTACTGGGGTACGGAGTGCCTGCTGTTCTTCCACGACAAGTACGGCGATGTGGAGTTCATGGCCTCGGTGCGGCCGCAGCTGGAGCGGATCTGGGGGATCACCCGCCAGCTCGAAAAGATGTACCGCGAGTGGAACGCCCTGGAGAACCGCGAATGGCGGCGGGCGATCGTCCCCACGGCTGCCTTCCCGGGGATGTACCAGCGCCACCTCGACATGGCCGGGGACTTCGACGACGACGGGCTGCGCGAGCGGCTGAGTGCAACCGCGGAGCTGATGGAGGGATTCGCGGTGATGGCGTTCCACCGGGCGGCGCAGAACCTGGGTGACGCAGCGCCGGGCGAGGACGAGAAGATCAACCCGTACGCGGTGTCGCTGGACCCCGACCGCTGGGAGGCCGACGGGCTGTTCAACGGCCAGGGTCTGTCGCTGGCCGAGGCGCGCCAGGGCGAGGCGGCGGGGCTGGCGAACCTGTACATGGAGGCGGTGGCGCAGCCTGTCGAGCTGACGTAGGGGGGGCGAATAGCCGCTGGCTGGCGGCTATTGGTCGATGTGGGCCGCTATGCGGACCAGATCACCCGTGAGCGCCTCCATGGCCGCGCCGGCCAGGGAAGACGAGCGCCTCAAGGCGGTCCTGGATGCGCGCCGGCCGGGCCTTCGCGCGACAGCACCTTGACGAAGTCCTCGAGTTGATCCGTGCGCCAGCACTCGAACGCCGTGCAGTGCCGCTCGTAGGCGGCGATCACGCTGTCGCCGTAGTTCCAGTACAGGCGCGGTTCCGGGTTCAGCCAGAACGTGCGGCCCGCGCGCGCGGTGATCGCGGCGAACACGTCGTCGCGAGGCGGGCGGCCGTTGGTGCGGGCGTCGCCGAGCACGATCACGGTGGCGCGGGGGTGAAGCTCGTCCTCAACCAGCGCCAGGAACTCCTGCCACACCCGGCCGTAGTCGGTATAGCCGGAGATGTCGGCCACGCCGGCGTCCTTCGACACAGCCTCGCTGGCCGCGCGGAAGTCGCGCTCGCGCTCGAACACCTCGGTCACCTCCGAGATCCGCTCGATGAACACGAACGAGCGAAGCTTGCGGAACGCGTCGTGGAGGGCGTGGAGCACGGACAGGAAGAACGTCGAGGCGCTGGTCACGCTGGTGGACACGTCGCACAGCACGAAGATCTCGGGCCGGCGCGGGCGGCGGGGGCGGTACTTGAGGGTGATCGGGACCCCGCCGGTCTCGAGCGACGCGCGCATCGTCCGTCGCACGTCGACGTGGGCGTGGCGCTTTCGCCCCTTGAGCTCGTGGCCCTGCGTGGCCAGGCGCCGCTTGAGCTGGGCGACCACCCGGTGCACCGCGGCCAGGTCTTGGATCGGGCCCGTCGGCAGCGCCCGGTCGAGCTCATTCAACGGGCGCTTGGGCGGGAGGCTGGCGGTGCGCTCGATCAGGTCGCGCTCGAGCTCGCGGCGCAGGTGCTGCTCGAAGCGCCGAAGCTGGTCGCGGGGGAGTCCGGGTCGGCGGGGGTCGTCCTCCGGCAGCTCGAGCTGAGGCTCGCTGCGGAGCCCGAGTGCGCGGCGGATCCGCTGGACGTCGACTCCGAGGACTCCGGAGCCCTCGCCGCGGCCGAACGCGGCGATGGCCAGCCGCGCCAGGTCGCGCATCGCGGCGTCCGAGCCGTCCCGGAGCGCGGCCGCGATCTGCTGGCGCAGCGTGTCGAGGTTGATGTCCGCGTCCGCCGCGTCCTCCCCGCCCGCACCGGGCGCTTCGCTGACCCGCCGGCGGGCGGCCTCGGACTCCGCCGCGCGAAAGAAGAAGCGGTCGAACACCAGCTCGAACACGCGGCGGTCCTCGGGCGACTTGGACAGCGTGGCCGCTAGCGCCTCCTTGAACTCCTCGCGCCGGGTCCACGTGACGTGGGCGAGCGCCTCGAACGCGTCGAGTATCTCCGAGGTGCCGACCGCGAGGCCTTCCGAGCGCAGGTCCTCGGCGAAGGCCAAGAGCTGCCCGTCGAAGTTGTGCGGGCGGTCGTCGGGGACCGGCGAGTAGCCGATGCGCCCAGTCGGCCGCGCCGCGCTCACGCCGCGTCCGCGCTCGCGGTGCGCTCGAGCTTGACCCCGACGCGGGCGGCCACCGTGTCGAGATCCGTGCGGTGCTTGACGATCACGCTCATCGTCTCCGCGAACGTGGACTGGTCGATGTCGCCGGCGCCGAGCAGCATCAGCGCGCGCGCCCAGTCGATCGACTCGGCGATGCTCGGCGGCTTCTTGAGGTCGAGCTCGCGCACCTGGTGGACGATCTCGACCAGCTTGCGCGCCACCGTCTCATCGAGCTCGGGCGAGTGCAGGCGGACGATCTCGAGCTCGTGCTCCAGCTCCGGGTAGTCGAGCCACAGGTACAGGCAGCGGCGCTTCAAGGCCTCGGTGAGCTCGCGAGTGTTGTTGCTCGTGAGCAGGACGACGGGCATCGTCGTGGCCTCGATCCGGCCGAGCTCCGGGATGCTGATCTGGAAGTCGGAGAGGAGCTCGAGCAGCATCGCCTCGAACTCCTGGTCGGTCTTGTCGATCTCGTCGATCAGCAGGACCACGGGCTCGGTCGAGGCGATGGCCGACATGAGAGGGCGCTGGAGCAGGAACTCGGGACCGAAGATGTCCTCCTGAACGTCCTGCCAGCCGGCCGTCTCGGACTCGGTCTGGATCCGGAGCAGCTGCTTGCGGTAGTTCCACTCGTACAGCGCCTTGGCCTCGTCGAGCCCCTCATAGCACTGAAGGCGAACCAGCCGGCGCTCCAGGTAGCGGGCCAGTGCCTTGGCCAGCTCGGTCTTGCCCACCCCCGCGGGCCCCTCGACCAGCACTGGCTTGCCCAGCTTGGTGGCCAGGAAGGACACCAGCGCGGTCGATTCGCCGGGCAGGTACCCGGCGGCGCGCAGCCCGCTCGCCACCTCCTCGACCGAGCTGGGTTCCCGCGCCGTCATAGCTCCCAATATAGGTCTACTCGTCCGGAGCCTGCGTGCGCCGCCGGCGCGTGATGCGCATCGTCGGCGGATCGTCCGGGACGGCGGGCGGGCCGGCCCGCTCCGTTGGCTCGTCGCCCGGCCGGGGCCGGCGGGTCGAGACCTTGGTTGGCGTGTCGACCGGCTCCCGCCGGGTGGACACCGGCGTGGGCTGGTCGTACGGCGGGCGGTTCGAGACCCGGGTGACGTCGCCCGGGACGTCCGGAACGTCCGGAAGGTCCGGGGACGTCCGGGGCGGCCGGTCGCGCCGGGGCGCTCGAGGCTCTCGCTCGCGCTTCCTCGAGGTAATCGGCGCGGATCTGGGAGCCCGCGTACGTGAGCAGCGCGGCCAGCGCCAGCACGATGAAGATTCCCCACTGCACTCCGGTGGCCGTGGTGTACTGACCGGGGGCGCTGGCCCCCGGTCGCTCGAAGATCGCCCACACGATCAGCAGGCAGGCGAGCGCGCCACCGGCCGTGAGTGCGCCGCCGTCGCCGCCCGGAACGCGGAACGTCCGGCCCTCACCCCGCTCGAACAGCAGCACGAGCACGCCGACCGATATGAGCAGCACCACCGTCTGCACGAGCGAGAACGCGTCCCAGCCGCTGAGCGACACGCTCGTGGGCTGGACCGACGCCCTGCGCCCCGTTGCCACGACGGTCTGCGAGTACCAGGGGAGGAACAGGCCGATGAACAGGCCGAGGGCGGCGTAGGCGGCGAGCCGGCGCTTGGCCGACAGGGCGCGCCAGACCCGGGCGAGCCGGCCGGCGGTGGAGACCGACCACAGGACGAAGCGGTCGAACGAACTGGTGGGGTCGGGGGTGGCGCGGGGGGCGGACCTCTCCCGCGGCGAGGACCCCACCCGAGGCGCAGACCTCTCCCGGGGCGCAGACCTCTCCCGGGGCGCAGACCTCTCCCGGGGCGCGGAGGTCTCGCGGGCCTCCGACGTGTCGCGTGGCTGGGGGGCAGGCGCACGCCGCGGGCGCGAATCGGCTTGCGCCCGGCGGGCGGCCTCGGTCAGCGGCGAGGTCGGGGGCTCGCTGTCGCGCCCGGAGCTCATCCGATCGCCGGCGCGCCGGTCAGGATCCAGGTCCGGGCCACGCGGCGATTGTAGGCGCCGGCACCCACGCCATCGCTAGGAGATCGGAATGTCCTGCACTTTCGCCGGCTCGGTGCGGCGCTGCTCCAGGCGCGCCAGATACCAGTCGATCAGCGCCCGCACCGCCTGCAGCAGCTCGCGCACCGCCTGGGCCAGCCGCTCCTGGAGCTCGGGCGGGACCAGGTCGCGCGCCGCCGACAGCAGCAGCGACAGGTCGGCAGATGGCGGGGCGGGCTCGCCCTGCTCGTGCGTCTGCCAGCCGCTCGGCGGGGGCTTGATGCGCGAAGCCGCCTCGCGGGCGGCCTGCGCCAGGAGCCGCTCGGCGGCGTCCGAGGCCTCCTCGAGCCGGTCGCTCAGGCGCCGCAGGGGATCATCGGGGCTGTCGCGCTCAGCGCGCGCCATCGAAGGTCACCTCGAGCGCCCCATCCTCGAACGTGGCCGCTCGCGGCTCGTAGGTCGCCATCGCCGCCGGCAGGATGATCGTGCGCTTCTCTCCGTCGACGCCGACGACGAGCTCGGACCCGATCTTCTTCAGAGAGATCTGGCCCTTCTGAGCGAACGGCAGCGCCACCCGCAGCCGGGCCTCGTGGTCGGAGACGTGCAGCTCCTGGGCCAGGGACTCGTGGAGCACGCCCGCGGGGTCGTGCTCGCCGGAGTCGAACAGGGCATCGGCCAGCCGGTCGAGCATGGTGGCGCCGACCACCTCCTCGGCGAAGTAGGGCGCGCACAGCACCGGAACGGGCGAGAAGGCCGAGCGCACGAGCTCCAGGTGGTCCTCCTGCACGGCGCGCCAGCCGGCGAAGTAGTCGCCCACGTCGCTCGGAAACACCCGGTTGACGATCACGGCGTCGGTCAGGTACCCGTACAGGTTGAGGTACGTGAACGTCCGCATCGCCTCCCCGATCACCATCTTGTCCGGGTTCATCACCAGCCGGATCGTGGAGTGGCTGCGATCGCGCAGCGTCTCGTTCATCGCGATCAGGTTCTGCGACAGGCGCTGGATGTCCGCGAACACCGCCTGGCTCGGGAGCGAGATGTCGAGCAGCGAGCGGGCGATCGGACGCGCGGCCGCCAGGATCTGGCGCTCGACCGGGAACACCTTCTCGATCCACCAGCGCGCCACGTCGGGAAACGACAGCAGCCGCAGGGTCTCGCCGGTGGGGGCGCAATCGACCACGATCGCGTCCCACTCCCCCGATTCCTGGGCTGCCTGCAGCCGCAGCAGCGAGAACAGCTCGTCCATGCCCGGCGGCACGGTCAGCTCCTCGGCCGAGATGCGGTCGACCCCGCGCTCGATCAGCAGCTCGCCGAGCCAGTCCTGGACGCCGGCCCAGTGGCGCTCCATCTCCTCCTGGGCCTTCACCTGCTGGCCCCATAGCCGCTCGCCGATCGGCTGGGGCTCCGCCCCGAGCTCGACCTCGAGCGAGTCGGACAGGCTGTGCGCGGGGTCGGTCGATATCACCAGCGTCCGAAGACCCGAGGCGGCGCACCGGCGGGCTGTGCACGCGGCCACCGACGTCTTCCCGACCCCGCCCTTGCCGGTGTAGAGAATCGTCCGCGCCCGCATGAACGGTCGAGTCTAGGGGCCGAAACCGGCCCTCGTATGCATTAGTTCACGTGGAACGTGCCAACGATCCGGTTGAGGTTCCCCCGGGAGGCGGCAGGAACGGGTCGGCCCGCGCGTGCCATGCTGCGCCTGCCCACGAAGCGCGATGCTACATTCGATCGCGTTATGCAGGTATGGAACCGGGGGTGGCGGTACGCGGCGTTGGCAGCCCTCGCGTCCGTGCTCGTGGCCGCTTGCGGAAGCGCCACCTCGAGCAATCCCAACACGCTGCTCAAGCAGACGTTCAGCGGCTCGCACAAGATCGCCAGCGGCGATCTGAGCTTCAGCCTCACGATCACGCCGTCGGGATCGAGCACCGTGAAGGGGCCGATCACGCTCGACTTTGGCGGGCCGTTCCAGACCCGCGGCAAGGGGAAGCTCCCGCAATCGAACTTCAGCCTCAGCTTGAGCGCCAACGGCAAGCGCGCGACGCTGGGGATCCTCTCCACCGGCAGCACGGGCTACGTCTCGCTCGACGGCCAGAGCTACCAGTTGCCCCAGGCCACCTTCCAGCGGCTCGAGTCGAACTTCGCGTCGGTCGCCTCGCCCTCGGGCGGCGGCTCGAGCGGCGGCACCTTGAGCAAGTTCGGGATCCAGCCGCTGAATTGGCTGAGCAACCCCACGATCGTGGGTAGCGATCAGATCGGCGGTACTACGACCACCCACATTCGCGCCGGAGTCAACGTGCCGGCGCTGGTCAACGGGCTAAGCACGTTCCTGCAGAAGGCATCCGCGCTGGGCGTCACAGGCACGACGAAGTACCCCTCGGGCCTAGCGGCCTCGACCCAGAGCCGGATCGCGAACGACATTCAGAACCCGAGCTTCGACGTGTGGACCGGCAACGACGACAAGACCATGCGCAGGCTCCAGGTCGGTCTCACCATTCCGGTCAGCGGCCAGGTCTCGACCGCGCTCGGCGGGCTCAGCTCCGCCGCCGTGGGCCTGAGGATCCAGTACTCGAACCTCAACCAGCCCCAGACGATCAGCGCACCGAGCAGCGTCCAGCCCTACAGCCAGTTCCAGACCAAGATCCAGTCGTTCGTCCAGGCCCTGTCGGCCGGGCTCGGCGGCGGGTCGGCGGGCAGCGGGTCGGCGAGCTCGTCGGCGACCGGCACGGCCGCGCCTTCGACCACCACGCCGAGCTCATCTTCCGGCGTGACCGCCTACGGCCAGTGCATCCAGGCCGCCGGCAGCGACGTGAGCAAGATGCAGCAGTGCGCGTCGCTGCTGAACTCCCAGTAGCGCCGGGCGCTACTCCCGCTCGTACTCGATCTCGTCCTCGTCGAGGTCCTCGACGTCCTCGTCCTCGTCGTCCCGGATGACGGCCGGGTGCTGGCCCGCCTGGAAGGTCTCGAGCAGCTCGTCGCGGCGGTGCTCGTCGATCGCCAGCTCCTCCGAGATCAGGACCCAATCGGCGCCCTCGTACTCCTCCATGTTGAAGATCTCGGTGTCGAGCTCGGGCGAGTCGTCGACCGTGACCAGGATCTCGGTCTGGGGATTGAAGTAGGTCCCCGGCCGGTTGACCAGCTCTTCCAGCTCGAACTTACGAGGGTCCGCCATGGCCGGGCAGCCTACCTCAGATCTGGCTGAGCCGGCCGATTTCCCGCTCGACCTCGGCGTCCACGTCGAGCGGTGGCTTGCCGGCGCGCATCCGGCGGTTGTTCCGCGCCACCACCAGGTCGCGGATCTCCTGCCGGAGCTCGGGGTCGATCAGGGGGGCGGTCAGGCGCTGGAGCTCCTGCTCGATGTCGAGCGGCGCCTCGCCACGTCGGGCCCGCCGGGCGTTGCGCGCCTGGAGCATCTCGCGGATCTCCGCGTCGCGCTCGTGCGCCGCGATGGCCCCCGATGACCGCGGGAGGTCGCGCTCGAGCACCATCGCGTTCTTCCCGTACTCCCGCCACGTTCGGCTGGTCAACAGCAGCGCGATCACCGCGCCCAGCGCGCTGACGCCGATCACGATCCAGATCAACGTGCCAAAGGCGCCCTGCATCGGCTCATTCTGGCGCACGGGCAGGGTCGTGGGGGCGGGCTGTCGGAGAACTGACCGGGTCGGGTGGGTGGGGCGTGGGTGGGTGGGGCGGCGGGCCCGCAAGGAGGGGCGCCATATAATCGTTATTGACTGACCAGTCAATCGAGGAGACGCCAGTGGTTGATTTCACGCTCACCGACGAGCAGAAGAGCATGCGCGAGATGGCGCACGAGTTCGCCGAGAAGGAGATTCGGCCCGTGGCCTGGGAGTACGACAGGGAGGGCACCTGGCCGGGCGAGATCCTGGAAAAGGCCTGGGAGCTCGGGCTTATGAACAACCATCTTCCCTCCGAGTACGGCGGGCCGGGGCTCGGCTTCCTCGACGGCGCGATCATCGAGGAGGAGATCGCCTGGGGGTGCTCGGGCATCGGAACCTCGCTGTCGTGCAACGGTCTGGCCACCGCGCCGGTGATCCTGGCCGCCTCCGAGGAGCTCAAGAAGGAGTACCTGGGGCGCCTCACCGAGGCGCCGCTGTTCGCCTCCTTCTGCTTGACCGAGCCCGACGCCGGCTCCGACGTCTCGGGGATGAAGACCAACGCCGTGCGCAAGGGCGATAAGTGGGTGATCAACGGCTCCAAGTGCTTCATCACCAACGGCGAGTACGCCAACTGGTACACGGTCTACGCCAAGACCGACAAGGAGGCGGGCCACCGCGGCATCTCCTGCTTCATCGTCCCGCGCGACGCCGGCGTGGTCGTGGACAAGCACGAGGACAAGATGGGCCAGCGCGCCTCGAACACCGCGACGATCTCCTTCAACGACGTGGAGATCCCGCTCGACCATCTGGTCGGCGAGGAGAACAAGGGCTTCAAGATCGCGATGCAGACCCTCGACCGCACGCGGCCCGGCGTGGCGTCGATGGCGGTGGGCGTGGCCCGGGCGGCAATGGAGTTCGCGATCGACTATTCCAAGCAGCGCGTCCAGTTCGGCGTGCCGATCGCCATGCACCAGGCGATCCAGTTCATCATCGCCGACATGGCGACCAAGGTGCACCTGGCGCGGCTGGCCACCTACAACTCGGCCGTTCTGCTCGACCAGGGCCGGCGCAACACGCTCGAGTCCTCACACGCCAAGCGCTTTGCCGCCGACACCGCGATGGAGGTCACGACCGACGCCGTGCAGGTCTACGGCGGCTACGGCTTCATCAAGGAGTACCCGGTCGAGAAGCTGATGCGCGACGCCAAGATCCTCCAGCTCTACGAAGGCACGGCCCAGATCCAGCGCCTGGTGATCGCGCGCGAGACGCTGCTCCCGCGGCGGGTCGAGGAGCCGGCGCCGGCTCACGCCTAGCGCCGGCGGCTGGCTACTCGGTAGTGCTGAACTCCCAGATCGCGACGCCCAGCATCAACAGCCCGAGCCCGAGGACCACGAACGCCTCGAGCGCGGCGGGGACGTGCCAGCTCCACCAGGTGACGCCGGGATCGAGCGCGCGCCGCGCCGCGGGCGAGATCGTGAGGTGGCTGAACACCAGCCTGCGCATGGGATCGACGGCGTAGGTGAGCGGGTCGATCCGGTTCAGCACGGTCAGCCAAGCCGGTAGCCCGGCCACCGGGAACAGTGCGCCGGAGATGAAGAACATCGGCATCACGATCATCTGCATGACGCCGAAGAACGCCTGCATCTGCTTGATCCGCGCGGCGACCATCACGCCGAAGGCGGTGATGCTGAATGAGAGCAGCAGCTGGAGGCCGAAGATCCCGAGGACCAGTACCACGCTGTACGGAACGCCCACGAGCGGCGCCAGCAGGATCATGATGATCCCCTGCGAGCAGGCCACGGTGGCGCCGCCGAGGCATTTGCCGATGACGATCGAGCTGCGCCGGACGGGCGCCACCATCATCTCGCGCAGGAACCCGAACTCCCGGTCCCACACGATCGAGGCGGCCGAGAACATGGCGGTGAACATCACCGCGATGCACAGGATGCCGGGATAGATGAACGTCTTCAGGTTGACCCCGTGCGTGCCGATGTGGGACAGCTGCTGCAGCCCCGACCCCATCACGAACAGGAACAGCAGCGGCTGGACGAGCTGCGCGACGATCCGGATGCGGTCGTTGGCGAACCGGATCAGGTCGCGGCGCCACACGATCCGGATCGCGCGCAGCTCGGAGGCGAGGCTGTGCGGCGGTACGCGGACCTCGATGACGGGCGCTTTTTGCTCCGGCGCCTGCTCGGCCGCCTGGGCTGCGGTCGTGCTCATCGGCGGCCTCCGTGGGCGAACTGCATCATCATCCGGTTGCGGTTCTTGGCCGCGTCCTCCTCGGCATCGCGGATCGTGGTGCCCGTGAACGACATGAACACGTCGTCCAGGGTCGGCCGCGAGACGCTGACGCCCTTGATCGGGACTCCCAGCTCGGCGAACAAGCGGGGCACGAACTGCTCGCCACCGGGCACCCCGAACGTCACGCGCCCCTCGGCCATGCGCGCGTCGATGTCGAAGCGATCTCTGAGCGCTGCGATCGCGGCCTCGTCGTCCTCGGTGTCGATCGTGACGCGGTCGGTGCCGACCCCGGCCTTGAGCTCGTTAGGAGCATCCATGGCGACGATGTCGCCGTGGTCCATGATCGCGATCCGGTCGCACCACTCGGCTTCGTCCATGTAGTGGGTGGTCATGAAGATCGTGATGTCCTCGCGCTCCTTCAGCTCCGCAATGTAGGTCCAGATCGAGCGGCGCGTCTGGGGATCGAGCCCGATCGTGGGCTCGTCGAGGAATAGGACCCGGGGGGAGTGCATCATCCCGCGGGCGATCTCCAGGCGACGGCGCATCCCGCCCGAGAACGTCCCGACCGGGCTGTCCCGGCGCTCCCACAGGCCCACCATCTCGAGCACCTGCTGCATGCGCGGCCGCACGACGTCGCGCTGGAGGCCGTAGAGCTCGGCGTGAAGCCTGAGGTTCTGGGTGGCGGTGAGATAGCTGTCGAGCGTCGGGTCCTGGAAGACGAGGCCGATGTTCCGGCGCACGTCGTCGCGCTCCTTGACCACGTCGTGGCCCGCCACCGTGGCCGCGCCCGCGGTCGGCTTCATCAACGTGCACAGCATGTTGATCGTGGTGGTCTTGCCGGCGCCGTTCGGCCCCAGGAAGCCGAACACCTCGCCGACCGACACCTCGAAGTCGACGCCGCGCACCGCCTCGACTTCGCCGAAGGTCTTCGTCAGCTGTTGCACGACGATCGCCGGCGCGCGGGTACGTCCATTCGTAGCGGTGGCCATAGGCTTTCTCAAGCTTAGGACGTCCGGCGCCGGCGGGCCGCTGGTGTCAGACGGTGGCGGGCCGCTGGTGTCAGACGGTGGCGGGCCGCTGGTGTCAGACGGTGGCGGGCCGCTGGTGTCAGACGGTGGCGGGCCGCTGGTGTCAGACGGTGGCGGGCCGCTGGTGTCAGACGGTGGCGTCGTCGTCGTCCCCGCCGTCGTCGTCTTCCTCCGCTGGCGCCGGGTCTTCGGCCAAGATCCGATACAGGGCCCGTCGGGCCTCGCTCAGCGTGTCGGCCGCCCGCGCCACCTGTTCTTCGTCGCCAGCCTGGGCGACCTGCGCGGCCGCTAGGTGGATCTGCTGGCTCAGCGCCATGAGCTCGCCGAACGCGTCGGACCCGAGGTCGTCGTCGAGCTCCCACGGCGGCGTGCCGGTGTGGCGCTGCTCCAGGTGCTCGCGGCCTCGGTCGGTGATCTCGAACACCTTGGTTCCGTCGCGCTCGATCGAGCGGATCAGCCCCTCGTCCTCGAGCTGGGCCAGGGCGGGATACACCGAGCCGGGGCTGGGGCGCCACCGACCTCCGGTGCGCTCTTCGATCAGCTGCATGAGCTGGTAGCCGTTCCGCGGCTCCTCGGCCAGGGCGAACAGGAGCGCGGCGCGAACATCGCCCCGGCGCTTGCGCCCCCGGCCCCCGCCGAAGGGAGGTCCGAACGGCGGGCCGGCGCCGAACGGGCCGCCGCGCGCCATGTGGCGCAGGGCCATCGCCTTGGCCACCTGCTCGCGCCGGCGGTCGTGCTTCGCCATCTTCCGCCACGGCCAGTCGGCGGCGGCGGCGTGTGAATGTGGATGTGCCATTCGGTCTCCTCGAAGTTGGATCTTGATGTATAACGATATATCGAAGAGTGTCGCAAGTCAAGCGTGGCGGCGCGGCGCCGGCCGTTCCGGGCGGACGTGGCCGCGGTCGCCGCCGGTTGGCGGCGCCGGCAGGGGCCCGTTCCCCCGGGCGTGGCCGCGGTCCGCCGCCCGGAGGCGGGAAGAAAGTTCCTCTCGGTGCGCGAACGTCGCCGAGGCCGAGTTTGTTCCCGGCCAGCGGGAACAAAGTCCGTTTCGGTGAATCCGGCTACGCGAGAGGAACGTTCTTCCCGGTGCCGGCTATCGAAGCGACGCTCCGGGGCGTGATCGCCGGCGGCGCGGCGGAGTGGCAGCGCCGGCTGGCCATCAACCGCTGCCGGCGCCGGGACCGCCGCGGCTGCGGAGCCAGTCGGCCACCTGCTCGGCCATGCCGCCCACCTGGGTGCCGAGCTGGGTCAGGTTCTCGCCGGCGTCGTGGAAGATGGCGCGGAAGCGCTCGGCGTAGAACTCCATCGCCTCGCCCGCCTCCTCGCGCACGTCGGACTGCTGGTCGCGGGTGCGGTACTCGCCGCGAACGATCCGGTCGTACTCGCCGCTCTGGACCCACTTCATCACCTCAGAAACGCGGCGGACGGCGTATGAGTGGGTCTGGCCGATCTCGTTGAAGAAGCGCCGGACGCGGTCGGTGGGGTCGTCCCAGGCCTCGTATTCCATGGCCTGGGTCATGAAGGCGTCGAGGCCGAGCTGATCGGCGGGCATGCCGCCGGCCATCACCATCAGTGCGCGGCACACGATTCGGGGGTCGCGAACGGCCAGCGTGGCGGCGCGGTCGCAGCTGAGCTCGGTGGCGCGGAACCACTCGAGCAGGACCGTCCGGACGGCCCGGAAAGGGAGCCCGACCAGCGCCGGCAGGCCGTCGCCGGCGGAGATCAGGATGTTGAGCGCGGTCATGTAGACCACGTGGTTGGACAGGATGTGCCCGAGCTCGTGCGCGAGGACGGCGCGCTGCTCGCCCGGCCCGAGCCGGCTCAGCAGCAGCGAGTCGATCACGACCATGGGCTTGCCGGCGCCGACGGCCTGGGCGCCACCGAGCACGCCCGGCGCCACGTACAGGTCGTAGATGTCGGGCATGTCGAGCACGTGGCACGCGCTGAGGTGGGCCGACCAGAGCTCGGAGAGCTGGTGCTCGCCGACCTTGACCGAATTGCCCAAGTAGAACTGGCGCAGCGCGCGCTCGTAGCGCCACTCGATCAGCCTGCGCACCACGGTCTCCAGCATCGGTACCGCCTTCAGGGCGGCGGTGGCGGCGCGATCGGCGGGGTGCTCGTACGCCTTGGGCGAGATGTTGGGATACGGCTCGAGGCTTTCGGGGAGCGTGCCGGCCATGGCGTCCGAGTCGAGCGTAAACGATAGGCGGACCGCGGATACACTCGCAGTCGCCGCGCCCGCCACCGACCGAGAAGAGAGGCTCATGTTCGTATTCAAAGCCGGCGTCGTCGGCGCCGGGACGATGGGCGGCGAGATCGCGCAGACGATCGCCAACGCGGACATCCCCGTGGTGCTCAAGGACGTCGATCAGAGGTTCGTCGACCAGGGACTGGAGAAGGCGCGCTCGCTGTGGCAAGGGCGGGTCGACGCCGGCAAGATGGACGGCGAGGAGCTCGAGCGCAAGTTCGGCCTGATCACCGGCACCACCGCCTACGACGCGTTCGGCGACGTCGACTTCGTGATCGAGGCGGTGCCCGAGCGGATGGACATCAAGCAGGCGGTGTTCTCCGAGCTCGACGAGGCCACGCCGGGTCACGCGATCCTGTCCTCGAACACCTCCTCGCTGTCGATCACCGAGATGGGAGAGGCGACCAGCCGGCCCGACAAGGTGGTCGGCTTTCACTTCTTCTATCCGGCCTCCATCATGCGGCTGATCGAGGTGATCGAGGGGGAGGACACCGCGCCGGAGACCGCGCAGGCGGCGTTCGCGTTCGCGCAGGCGATCCGCAAGATGCCGATCCGCTGCGGCGAGGCGCCGGGCTTCGTGGTCAACCGGATCCTGAACTCGAGCGTGTCCGAGCTGTGGCGCTTCCAGGAGGAGACCGATATCGACGTCAAGGAGATCGACAAGATCGTCTCGGAGTCCAAGGCCGCGCCGATGGGCCCGTTCTTCCTCGCGGACCTGCTCGGCCTGGACACGGTCCTGCATGTCGCCGAGTACCTCAAGGGGTGCTACGGCGATCGGTTCTTCGTGCACAAGCAGATGCAGGGGTTGGTGGCGGCCGGCGACCTCGGCGCCAAGACCGGAAAGGGCTTCTATGAGCACTCAAGCTGAGACAGACACCACCGCGCTGGTCGACCGCTTCACGCTCAAGGCGCTGGTCGAGTGCTGCCTGGTTCTGGAGGAGGGCATCGCGTCGATGCGCGAAATCGACCTGGGGATGATGGCCGGCGCCGGGATCATCCCGCCGCCGTTCGCGCGGGCCGATCAGACTGGCCTGGACGAGGTGCTGGAGAGGCTCGAGCGCGCGGCGGGCGAGTGGGGCGAGAGCTTCCAGCCGCCCACGATCCTGCGCCGGCTGGTGGCCCAGGGCCGGCTCGGCGTCAAGACCGGGCAGGGGTTCTTCCCCTACGCCCGTCCCGACGCAGGTTGGGACGAGGGCCCAATCAAGCTCGAGACGCGCGAACGAATCGCCATCGCCTGGCTTGACCGTCCGCCGATGAACGCGATCGCCCCCGAGGTCGTGCATGGCCTGCGCAAGGTGTGGGACGCGGTCACCGAGGCCGGGTCGGTCCGGGCGCTCGTGGTGGCCTCGGCCAACCCGATGGTGTTCTGCGCCGGCGCCGACATCAAGGGCTTCACGCAGATGGACGAGTCCAGCGGCCGGGAGCTGCTGGACGAGATGCACGGGCTCCTGCGCGAGATGGAGACCTCGAGCATCGTCACGATCGCCGCCGTCAATGCGGTGGCCTTCGGAGGCGGATGCGAGCTGGCGATGGGGTGCGACTTCCGGATCGCGGCCGAATCGGCCACGTTTGGCCAGCCAGAGATCAACCTGGGGATCATCCCGGGCTTCGGCGGCACGCAGCGCCTCCGGCGCCTGGTCGGCCAAGGGAAGGCGCTGGCGATGAACCTGACGGGGGATCCGATCTCGGTCTGGGACGCCTATCAATACGACCTCGTCACGCAGGTCGTGCCCGACCACGAGCTGCTGGACACCGCCCTGGCCTGGGCTCGCAAGCTGGCCGGCCAGGCGCCGCTGGCGATCGAGCAGATCAAGCAGATCTCGGCCGGGGGTGATCTAGAGCAGGGACTCGAAGCGGAGAAGCGCGGCTTCATGGCCATGCTCGCCTCCGAGGACGCGCGCGAGGGCATCGGCGCGTTCCTCGGCAAGCGCACGCCGCAGTTCAAGGGCAAGTGAGCGCGGCCGAGCAGCTCGCCGGGCTGATCCGACAGGCGCGGTCGGTAGTGGCGCTGACCGGCGCCGGCATCTCGGTGCCCTCCGGGATCCCCGACTTTCGCTCGCCGGGCACCGGGCTGTGGACCAAGGTCAACCCGATGGAGGTGGCGCACATCGACGTGTTCCGCCGCGATCCGGAGCGCTTCTGGGGTTATTACGCCACTCGCTTTCAGAGCCTGGGGGACAAGGTGCCCAACCGGGCCCACCTCGCGCTGGCCGAGCTCGAGCGGGCGGGCCTGCTCGATGCGGTGATAACCCAGAACATCGACCGTCTCCACGCTCGCGCCGGCACGCAGAACCTGGTCGAGGTGCACGGCTCGATCGCCACCTCATCCTGTCCTGTCTGCGGCCTAAGCTACGAATTGGAAGCCGTGCGGGCGCGGCATTTGGGGGATCCGAGGGGGGTGCCGCGGTGCGACTGCGGCGAGGCGCTGAAGCCGGACGTGGTGCTGTTCGGGGAGTACCTGCCGGTGGCCGCGTTCGCGCGCGCGGAGGCGCTGGCGACCGCGGCCGAGCTGATGCTGTGCGTCGGGTCCTCGCTCGAGGTCTATCCGGTGGCGGGACTCCCGGATGCCACCCTCGGCTCGGGAGGCAGGATCGCGATCATCACGCAGAGCCGGACCGCGTTCGACGCGCAGGCCGCGGTGTGCATGAAGGGCGACGTGGTGGAGGAGCTCGAGTCGCTGCTCGCCGCGCTGGGGCTCAGCGCGGCGGCGCCACCGGCCGAGCGCTGAGCCGCCGCCGACCCCGGCCCCGGCCCCGGCCCCGGCCCCCGGCCCAAGGCTCAGCGCGGCAACGCGGCCGCCCGCGCTCTGAGCGCCGCCTCGATCCGGCCAAGCGCGAACGTCACCGCTTCGCGTTCGGCCTCCGACAGCGGTCCGCCGAGGGCGGCCTGAGCGCCTGCCGCGACTGGATCGCGCTGTGAGCGGAGCTCGTCCAGGCGCGCGGCGAGCTCGCCGGCGGCCGGGTCGAGTTGCAGCTCGGCCAGGGCGGCGTCCAGCGCCACGAGCACCTGGAGGGCGGCCTCGCGCTCCCGGCCCTGGTCGAGGTCGAGCCGCGCGCGGAGGGCGAGCTCTTCGCAGACCAGCGGCCGGTCGCGGCCGGCCAGCAACGCGGCGAGCCGGACCCCGGGCGCGAGCGCGCTCCCCCGGCGCTGCCGGCGCGCGGAGCTGAGCAGCTCGCGGGCCTCGGTCCAGCGCCCGTCCGCGACCTCCTCACCGGAGCCGAAGCCCACCCTCACAACCAGCGCATGTGACCGGGAGAGGGCGTTCACGTGAGGGTCGCTCGCCGCCACCCGGTGCGCGTGGAGGACTCGGTTCAGCACCGCGAGGTCCCGGGCCACCTCCTGCTCGCCGGCGCGGCTGAGCCAGGCGCCCGCCTCCGCGGCGCCCTCGAACGGAGACACCGCGTCGATGACCGTCGCCTGGGCGGTCGGGACCGGCGTCGGCTCGGGCTCGGGACGGGCCGTGCGGAACCGGCGCGCGCGCAGGCGCCGCCGTTCGGGTGCGCCGAGCGTGCTCAGCACGAGCACATGCGAGGCGCCACCCTCAGCGCCGCGCAGGACGTAGCGCCCATCGGCGGGCCCGAGCGTCCACGGAAACTCAACCTGGGTGAAGCGAAAGAGGCGGGAGGCGCCTAGCTGTTGCGATTCACCTTGATCGCGTAGTTGCTCGGCGCGATCGGCACGACCGGCTCCGGGAGCGAGCTGATCCGGTTGATCAGCTGTATCCACTGGCTGGCCGTGAGGATGCTCTTGATCTCATTGGAGAGCTGCTTGTTCTGCCCGTAGAGCGTGGTGTAGCTGACCTGGATCCGGTTCGCGTGGTCCGGGAGGGCGACCGCGGTGGTCTGTCCCTTGTAGCTCATGAGCGAGGCGATCGCAGTCGGCTTCATGGCGCCCTGGAGCGTGAGCAGGCGGCGGACCGTGAGGTCGGTCACCGAACCGCCGCCCTGGTGGCTCTTGATCGGGATGTTGTTGATCGCCGAGATGTCCACCGACTCGCCGGTGCCGCCGGCGGCATCGACTCCGTTTGCTCCGGTCGGCGTGCTTCCGCACTTCAGGCCGGTCACGCTCGGGTCGAGGCCCGAGGCGGACAGGAACTCGATCACGCGGAGGATCCGCACGTCGATCGAGCCGGCCGTGATGTCGCGCTGGCCGCACGCGTAGATCGAAACCCGAGGATCGTTCAGGATGCGGTTGGTCAGCTGCTCCTTGGACATGAGCAGGACCTGGCCGACCGTCGGGTTCTTCGCATGCGCGCCATAGAACGGGTTGACGCCGGCGGCGCGGTAGACCGCGGTGGCCTCGAGCAGCTTCCAGCCGTCGAGGATCGGCTTGGGATCGATGTACGGAGCGTCCTTGCCGGCGGGCCGGATCATGAAGTCCACGTGCGACGCGTTGGTCGTGGTGCCCGCGCCGAGGCGGCCCAGGATGGTCCCGGCCACGACAGTGACGCCGGGCTTGAGCGGCTTCAGCGTGTACTGGCTCTTGGCCAGGTGCAGGACGTCTGAGAAGTAGTCCTGGAAGCTCGTTATCTGCGGCGCGACCGGAACGAGCTGCTGCTTGCCGCCGGCCGCGTACGACGCCGGCCGTGACGGGTAGGCGAACAGCCGCTCCTTGGCGAGCGGTGCGGAGATCGTGGGCTGAGCGGCCGCCGGCTGTGGCGCCACCGGGAGGCTGATCGGCGCCGAGGCCTTGGCCTCCTTGGTCGCCTTCGCGGTGGAGACGGTCGGCGGCGCCTGCTGGGAGCCCGCGGTGGCCGGAGCGGTCACCTTCGGGGCCGGAGCGGTCACCTTCGGGGCTTTGGTGGGGGGCAGCGCCGAGAGCTCCTTGGAGATCTGGGCCGGGCCCAGGCGGACCGGGTTGGGCACCGGGTACATGCTCGGGATCGATCCGAGCTGCGCGTACGTGTAGACGTTGCCGGTGGCGTCCTGGAGCTCGATGTAGTTACCAAGCTTCGGGTCGTTGTGACCCACCGCGACGATCTTGCCGTCGTTGACCGCGATCACCGGAGAGTTCGCGTCGGCGTAAATCGAGGTCTTGGTGGAGTTGGGGTTGGAGCTGACCGGGATCGCCGCGTTCGAGCCGGTCACCTTCTTGCCGGCCTTGCCGAGGATCGCGTCGTCGGCGTACTTCGCCTTCGCGGCGACCGGGAAGTGGCCCTGCACGAGTCCGGTCAGCGCGCCGATCAGGTCGTTGGGCATGCCGCCGATCAACTTCGCCCGGAGCAGTACCGACTGCACGTACCAGCCGGCGTGGTTGTAGGCGTACACCGCGTTCCACAGGCTCTTGGACGCGCCGGCCGCGTGGAGGTACCGAGCGGCGGTGAAGATCGCGTCGACCGGGTTGTACGGATCGGCGACGCCGTCGCCGTTGGCGTCGACCGCCCAGGTCTTCCACGTGGAGGGCAGGAACTGCATCCATCCCACCGCGCCGGCCGTCGAGACGGACAGGTTGCGGCCGTAGTCGGTCTCGATCTCGTTGATCGCCGCCAGCACCTGCCACGGCACGTCGTACTCGATCCCGGCGGCCTGGTAGATGGGAAGCAGGAAGGGCGGGATCTGGAAAGACTCGATGAAGAAGTTGGGAACGCCGATCGCCGCCGGCCCGGGCGTCGCGAAGGAGAAGGTCGGGTTGGCGGGCGTGGGCACGCCGGCGGAAGACTTGGGGGCGGCGGGCTTGGACGCGGGCTTGGAGGCGCTCGGCTTAGGGGCGCCGGGCGCCGGCGCGCCAGTCTGCTTCGGCGAGGGCTTGGTCGCCTTGTTCGGCTTCGACTTCGACGGCGGTGGCGGGCTCCCGTGCCCGGAGCTCTTCTTCGGGGTGGTCGTGGTGGACGTCGGGGTAGTGCTCGAGTGGGTGCTCGTCGGGGTGCTCGTCGTCGGCGTGGTGGTCGTCGAGCTGCTGTCCGGAGCCGGACAGGACTCCCTGACGTTCTGCGCCGGACCCGGAAGGCTGAGCGACGAGACGGGCGCGCCCGGGGGAAGCTGGAAGGTCAGGACCTGACCCGTGAGCAGCGTGACCGTCACCGTGCAGTTGGCGGCGGAGGCGCTCGGCAGCGTCGCGGCCGCGGACACGGCGAGTACCGTGCCTGCAGACGCTAGGGCTACCTTGAGCTTC
Organism: uncultured Solirubrobacterales bacterium; assembly: GCA_963818675.1. Lineage (GTDB taxonomy): Bacteria > Actinomycetota > Thermoleophilia > Solirubrobacterales > Solirubrobacteraceae > Palsa-465. Next base: position 237,510 of record CAWFTE010000002.1, on the reverse strand, counting down.
CGTCGTGTCATCACAGTGGCGCTGTCTCCTCCCGCGGTTTCATCGCCGGCAACAGCCCGCAACCCAAGGCGGCGGCGGACTCGACGGACCAAGCTACTAGGGGGTCGGGAGGTTTTCAACGAGGAACCGTCGGGTGGTGGCAGAGTTGTGAAGTCTTGGCGAGCAAACGTCTAGCCAACGCTTGGCGAGGAGCCTTCCTATACCCATCGGCAGGTCTCGACTAGCACTCTAGACGTGGAACGGTTTTGCCAAACCTGCGCTTACGGTCCAGGGCTAGACTCAGCCTATAGTTGAGGGTTAGATCGGGTTCGAGGGGGCAGGCGGCGGGTACTGCGCAGGCATGTTCCAGAAGCGAGGCCGACATGAACGATGAGAAGGGCTTGAAGGAACGGGTGACGCGTCAGGGCGAAGAGGCTCTCGGGAAGCTCGCCCAAGAGGTGCTCGAGAATCCGATGGTCGCGCGGGCCATGGCTGCGGCGTTCGAGACCCGGGAGCGGGCCACGCGGGCTCAGGAGGTCGCGATGGGGGCGCTGAACCTTCCCTCGGCCAGCGATCTGGAGCGCCTCACCCGGAGGCTTCGGTCGGTCTCGCAGCGGCTCGAAGGCATCGAGGACGGGCTCGACCGCGTCGAGGAGCGGATCGAGCGCATCGGCGGCGCGGACGCGCTGGAGCAGCGGCTCAGCGCGATCGAACAGGCGCTCGAGCGGATCGAGGCCGCGCTTACGGCGCCGGCGCCGGCTGGCCGCTCAGCGCCCTGAGCGCCACCGCCCCCGCGCGGTGCTCGGCCGCGCGGAGCGCTTCGGTCTCGATCCGCCGGCGGGTGGGCAGGACCTGGTCGGAGACGATCAGGAGTGCGCCGGCCTGAAGGCCGCGCCGGGCGGCCAGGGCGAGCAGCGTGGCGCACTCCATCTCGACCGCACGGGCGCCGGCGGCGAGCCACTCCTGCTCCTGGCCCGGCGGGGTGTCGTAGAACAGGTCGGTGGAGACGACGCGGCCGCTGGGGGCGTCGGGCGCGGCCTCGGCGAGAGTGCTGAGCAGCTGCGGGTCGGCCGACAGCGTGTCGCCGGCACCAAGCGCGCGGCTCGTGCCGTCGGCAGCGAACGCCTCGGCAACGATCAGCAGCTGGCCCAGCTCGAGTGAGGCGTCCAGCGCGCCGCACGTCCCGACGCGCAGCAGCCGGGTCGCACCGAGCTCGGCCAGCTCGGCGATCACGATCGCCGCGCTGGGCCCGCCCATGCCGGTGCTCTGGACGGTCAGCGGCCGGCCGTCCGCCGCGGCGCCGGTGTAGCCCCACAGGCCGCGGTTGTGGTTGAACATCTTCGGCCCATCCAGGAGTGCCTGGGCGAGGAGCAGCGCGCGCCCGGGATCGCCCGGCAGCAGCACGCGCTCGGCCAGCTCGGCCGTGGGCTGGAGGTGGATCGGCCCGGTCACGCTCGCGAGCCTAGGACATCTACACTCGCGGGCCATGCCGCGTCACGGATCTGACACCGCGACGGCGTTCAAGTCCTCCGAGGAGTTCCGGGAGGTGATGGACCGGACCTTCCAGCTGATGAGCGAAGACCCCGAGCTCGGTCCCAAGTACCGCGACGCCGACACGCCTCAGCGCTACGACTTCCCGGACCTCGGGCTGGTGGTGAACATGCGCCCGGGTGCGGCGGACGAGCCGAACGTGGTGTGGGAGTGGAGCGACGAGATTGCGTGGGAGCCGAAGGTGAAGATGACGATGAGCTCCGAGACGGCCAACCGTTACTTCCAGGGCAAGGAGAACCTGGCCATCGCGATCGCGCGGCGGCGAATCAAGGCCGGTGGCGACGTCAAGGCGGCGCTCGCGATCATCCCGATCACCAAGCCGCTGTTCGTGCGTTACCGGACGATGATCGAGTCCGACTACCGCCATTTGGAAGTCTGAGCCCGCGCAAACGCTGCCTATTTCAAGACGCTTTCCATTGACAGACCGGGCAATGGCGAGTAGACCTCATGAATCGACATAGGCAGCAGGCCGGATCGTGGGTGTGGTCCCGGCAGCATGTCGGGGTTACACGCGCGAGGCGCCGCCGGAAACGTGACGAGCGCCTACGGCCTTCGCAGCGGGCCGTCTCGCCCGCGGGCGGCGGGGCCTCGTCTCCATCGGGACCCCGCCGCCGACTGTTTGTGTCGCGGGGAGCCGGATGCCGAGCGAGCGCGTGAACGGCACAGGTAACGGCGGCGTCTCCACCGAGGAGGCCGCCGAGCGAGCCGGCGTGTCGCCGGCCACGCTCCGGCGCTGGGCGCGGGAGGGCGTTATCCCCGACTACCAGGGCGAGTGGAGCACGCGGGCGATCACCCACGCTCGGATCGTCTCCCGGCTGCGGGAGCGCGGGCACTCGCTGGCGGACATCCGCCGCGCCACCGAGCAGGGCCGGCTCGCCTTCGGGTACGTCGAGGAGCTGTTCGGCGGCGAGGACCAGAAGCGCTACACGCGTGAAGAGGCGGCGCAGGAGACCGGCCTCGAGCCGGCCCTGATCGAGCGCGTCGTGGCCTCGCTCGGGATCAGCCCGATGCACACGGACGCCCTCACCGAAGACGACCTGCAGCTGCTGCGCTACGTGGCCGCGGTGCTCGAGGCGGGCCTGCCGCTGGTCGCGATGCTCCAGCTCACGCGCGTATACGGACAGGCGCTGGCGCGGGTGGCCGACGCCGAGGTGCGGCTGTTCCACATGTACGTGCACGAGCCGTTGATGCGCTCCGGCGCCAGCGGCCTGGAGACGGCGGAGGAGATGGTGGCGCTGACCCAGGCGCTGCTGCCTCTGTCCTCGCCGGTGATGGACCAGGTACATCAGCGCTATCTACAGCATTTCATCGAGCAGGACGTGGTCGGCCACATGGAGTCCGACCTGGACGGCGACTCGCTGGACCTGGGCCGGCTGCGGGTGGCGATCGCCTTCGCCGACCTGGCCGGCTACACGCGGCTGACCGAAGAGGTGGGCGAGCTCGAGGCGGTCGACGCGGTCGAGCGGTTCGTCGAGGCGGTCGAGATGACGCTTCCGGAGGACGCGCGGGTGATCAAGACGATCGGCGACGAGGTCATGGTGGTGGGCTCTGACCCGAGCGCCCTCACCGACTGGGCGGTCGGGTTCCAGCGGCTGCAAGCCGAACGGCCGCTTCCCCGGATCGGCGTGCACTACGGGGAGGCCCTCTACCGCGACGGCGACTACTTCGGGCGCGACGTGAACATCGCCTCCCGCGTCGCCGCGCGATCGGCGGGGGGCGAGGTGCTAGTCACCCGCCCGGTCGTCGAGGTGGGGGGGTCACACCTGGAGTTCGAGCGGATCGGCGAGGTGCGGCTCAAGGGCTTCAGCGAGTCCACGGAGATCTTCCTGGCCCGTCAGGGCGAGGAGGAATGACGTGCTGGAGCGAGTGCGGGCGGACGGGCTGCTGGCCGCGGAGCAGCCGGTGGTGGTGCTCTACTCGGGCGGACGCGACTCCACCTGCCTGCTCGACCTGGCGGTGCGGGTGGCCGGCGCCGCGGCGGTCAGCGCGCTGCACGTCAACTACGGCCTGCGGGAGTCGGCGGACGAGGACGAGCGCCACTGTGTCCAGCTCTGCCGCGCGCTTGGCGTGCCGCTGGAGGTTCGCCGTCCGCGCCGCCCCGAGCGGGGCAACCTTCAGGCCTGGGCGCGCGACGAGCGCTACGGAGCCGCCGCGCGCCTGGCGCTGGAGCGCGAGGCCGACGTGGCGGCGGGCCACACCGCAACCGACCAGGTCGAGACGATCCTCTACCGGCTGGCCTCCTCGCCCAGCCGCCGGGCGCTCCTGGGCATGCCGGCGCGAGAAGGCCTGCTGATCCGGCCCCTGCTCGGGTTCACGCGCGAGGACACCGCGGCGTACTGCCGCTCGCGCGCGCTGAGCTGGCGCGAGGACGAGACCAACCAGTCAGGCGCGTACGCGCGCGGGCGCCTCCGCCATGGCCTCGTGCCCGCCCTGCGCGAGGTCCACCCGGCGGCCGAGCGCAACGTGCTGGCGCTGACCGAGGTGCTGCGGGGCGAGGCGGCCGTGCTCGACGCGCTGGTCGACGAGGTGCTCGACGGCACAGGGCGGCGCGTCGAGCTGCGCTGGCTGCGGGAGCTCGCTCCCGCGCTCCAGGCGCTGGTGGTCCAGCGGCTCGCAGACGCGGCCGCGCCCGCGGGTCTGGCGCCGGGTGTGGCGCGGCGGGCCGGCGAGCTCGCGCGGCTGGACGACCGAGGGACCGTGCAGCTCGACGTGGGCGCCGGCGTCCGGGCTGTGGCGGAGTACGGGGTGCTGCGCTTCGAGCCGCTGTCGGCCGGGCCGTCGGATCCGCCGGACCCTGTGCGCCTGACGGTGCCCGGCCGCGTCGCGTTCGGGGCGCTCGAGATCCGCTGCGAGCTCGGGCCGCCTGACGCGGCGCCCGGGGTGCTCGACCGGGCGGCCTTGGACTCCGAGGAGCTGCTCGTGCGCTCCTGGCGCCCGGGGGACCGGATGAGCCCGCTCGGGCTCGGCGGCTCCAAGAGCCTTCAGGACCTGTTCGTGGCGCGCCGCGTGCCGCGGCGGGACCGGGCCGGAGTGGCCGTGGTGGAGGCGGCCGGCGGTGAGATCGCCTGGGTGGCCGGCGTGGCGACGTCCGAGCGCTTCAAGGTGACCGCGGCCACGCGCGAGGCGGTCCACCTGAGCGTCGGCGCGGCTTTAGACTAGAAAGACGTGGACGGCGACGCTGCGATCGGGGAGATCCTCGTGCCCGCCGAGGATCTCGCGCGCCGGGTCCGCGAGCTGGCCGCGGAGGTCTCGCGCGACTACGCCGGGAAAGATCTGGTGCTGGTCGGCGTTCTTAAGGGTGCAGTCTTTTTCCTCTCGGACCTGATGCGGCGCCTGGAGATCCCGTGCGAGGTCGACTTCATGGCGGTGGCGTCCTATGGCTCGGCGACCAAGTCCTCGGGCGTGGTGCGGATCCTCAAGGACCTCGATGCGGTGATCGAGGACCGCGACGTGCTGATCGTCGAGGACATCGTCGATTCCGGGCTGACGCTCCAGTACCTGCTGCGAAATCTGGCCGGGCGAAGTCCACGGTCGCTGGAGGTTTGTGCGCTCCTGATCAAGCCCGAGCGGCAAAAGGTCGATCTCAAGGCCAGGTATGTCGGCTTCGAGATCCCGAACCGGTTCGCGATCGGGTACGGCCTGGACCACGGCGAGCGCTACCGCAACCTCCCATACGTGGCGGCGTTGGAGCAGTGAGCAGCCTGGCCAGATGGGTAAACCTAACTGCTAGGCTAGGCCGTCTCCGGTCGCCACGATGAGCGGGATTCCGTCATGAGCAGGTTTTTCAAGAGCGCCGCGTTCCCGATTCTGATCGTGGTGGTCCTCGCGTTCTTCGCCCAGAAGCTGATCGGGAACGGGAACCGGACCCAGCAGGTGACGTTCGGCAACCTGCTCAACGACGTGAACGCCGGCGGCGTGCAGAGCCTCTCCCTGCACGAGAAGGACAACACCGCCAGCTTCACGCTGAAGGACGGGACCAAGGCCACCGTCGGCTACCCGGACGGCTACGTCTCGCAGCTGATCACGGCCGCGCAGCGCACGATCCCGCCGCAGAACTTCAACATCCAGGGCAAGGCTTCGAGCGGCTGGCTGTCGCTGCTCACCTACATCCTGCCCTTCATCATCTTCATCGGCTTCTGGATCTTCCTGATGAACCAGGTCCAGGGCGGCGGCTCGAAGGTGATGTCGTTTGGCAAGTCGCGGGCCAAGCGCATGTCGGTCGACTCGCCGAAGATCACCTTCAGGGACGTCGCGGGCGTGGACGAGGCGGTCGAGGAGTTGCACGAGATCAAGGAGTTCCTCGAGAACCCCAAGAAGTTCCAGGCTCTGGGTGCGCGGATCCCCAAGGGGGTGCTCCTGTACGGCCCGCCGGGAACGGGCAAGACGCTGCTCGCGCGGGCCGTGGCCGGAGAGGCGGGCGTCCCGTTCTTCTCGATCTCCGGGTCTGACTTCGTCGAGATGTTCGTGGGCGTGGGCGCCAGCCGCGTGCGCGACCTGTTCGAGCAGGCCAAGCAGAACTCGCCCTGCATCATCTTCATGGACGAGATCGACGCGGTCGGGCGCCATCGCGGCGCCGGTCTGGGCGGCGGCCACGACGAGCGCGAGCAGACGCTCAACCAGCTCCTGGTCGAGATGGACGGGTTCGAGATGAAGGACAACATCATCTTGATCGCCGCCACCAACCGGCCCGACATCCTCGATCCGGCGCTGCTGCGGCCCGGGCGCTTCGACCGCCAGATCGTGGTGGACCGCCCGGACCGGAACGGGCGCAAGAAGATCCTCGAGGTTCACACGCGCGGCAAGCCGCTGGCCCGCGAGATCGACATCGACGCGCTGGCCGGGCAGACGCCGGGCTTCACCGGAGCCGACCTGAGCAACCTGGTCAACGAGGCGGCGCTGCTGGCGGCCCGCAACGGCAAGCGCGAGATCACCCAGGTGGAGCTCGAGGAGGGGATCATGCGCGTGATCGCCGGCCCCGAGAAGAAGACCAGGGTGATGTCGGGCAAGGAGCGGCGGATCACCGCCTACCACGAGATGGGCCATGCGATCGTCGGGCACTACCTGCCCAACTCCGACCCGATCCACAAGATCAGCGTGATCTCGCGCGGCCAGGCGCTCGGCTACACGATCTCGCTGCCGGGCGAGGACAAGTTCCTGACCACCCGCGCCGAGCTCCAGGACACCATGGCGATGACCCTGGGCGGGCGCGCCGCCGAGGAGATCGTCTTCGGCGAGGTCACCACCGGCGCGTCCAACGACCTCGAGAAGGTCACCGCCACGGCGAAGCAGATGGTGATGCGCTTCGGCATGTCGGAGAAGCTCGGCCCGCGCGTGTTCGGCCACGACCACGGCCAGCCGTTCCTGGGCCGCGAGTTCTCCGCCGAGCCGGATTACAGCGACGAGATCGCGCGGGAGATCGACGACGAGATCCGCCGGATCGTCGAGGCCGCGCACCTGCAGGCCAAGGACATCCTGACCTCGCACCGCGCCTCGCTGGCGAAGCTCTCGGAGATCCTGGTCAAGCGCGAGACGATCGAGAAGGAGCAGTTCGAGGCGCTGCTGAACGGCCAGACCGAGGAGGAGGTCTTCGGGGCCGAGGCGCCACCGCCGCCCGAGGTACCCATTCCGCCGGCGCCGGCCGGCGAGCGCCGTCCCGAGGGCCCCCGGCCGCTGCCGCGCCCCGGGTACGCCGGCGGCACCGCCGAGTAGCGCCGGGCGCCTCGACGAATGGCGGGGGTAACGTCCGCCCCGTGAGCCGCGTGCTGCTCTCCATCACCCGAATCTGGCTCCCGGTCGCCATCGCCGCAGCCGGTGTGGTCGGGATCGTGATCGGCCACGGCCGCACGGGCGCGGCGGGCGCCGGCGTGGGCCTGCTGCTCGTGGCGCTGACCGTGTGGCTGCTCAACTGGTTCTTTCGCATGAGCGTCTCGAGCAACCGGGAGCGCGAGCGCGAGGAGGAGGCGCGCCGGCACTTCGAGCGGACCGGGCGCTGGCCGGACGAAGAGTGAGCACCGGTCGCGAGTTCAAGCTGATGGGCGTCATCAACGTGACGCCCGACTCGTTCTCCGACGGCGGCCTCTACCTGGAGGCGCGCGCGGCGATCGCGCACGGGCTGGAGCTCGAGCGCGAGGGCGCGGACATCCTCGACGTGGGCGGCGAGTCGACCCGGCCGTGGTCCGAGGGCGTCTCGGCGGCGGAGGAGCGCCAGCGTGTGCTGCCGGTCATCGAGGGCCTAGTCGAGCGCGGGACCACCGCCCAGATCTCGATCGACACCTCGAAGGCGGTTGTGGCGCGGGATGCGCTCGCCGCCGGCGCCAGCTTCATCAACGACGTCACCGCACTGCAGGGCGACGGCGAGATGGCGGCGCTGATGGCGGACGCGGGGGTCGACTGCTGCCTGATGCACATGCTGGGCAGCCCGCGCACGATGCAGGAGGACCCGCACTACGAGGACGTCGTGTCCGACGTCAAGGCGTTCCTCGAGGAGCGACTCGCCTTCGCGACCGCCGCCGGGATCCCCGAGCACCGGATCATGCTCGACCCGGGCATCGGCTTCGGCAAGACGCGCGAGCACAACCTCGAGCTGCTCCGGCGCCTGGACGAGCTGGTGGCGATCGGGCGACCGCTGATGATCGGCACCTCGCGCAAGTCCTTCCTGGGCGCGCTCACCGGCCGCGAGGTCGACGACCGCGTAGCGGCCACGATCGCCTCCAACGTCCTGGCCTACATGCGTGGCGCGCGCGTGTTCCGCGTGCACGACGTCCAGCCCGTCCGCGATGCCCTGCTCGTGGCTGCTGCTACGGTCACGGCGCCATGGACGACGCCGAGGAGTTCGACGACGACGTAGGCGAGGACGCGGACGAGGGGCATTCCGAGCCCGAGGTCACGATCGAGATCAGCGGGCTCTCGCTGTTCACCCACGTCGGCGTGACGGCGGCCGAGCGCGAAGTCGGCCAGCGCCTGCTGCTGGACCTGAGGATCGACGTTGGCGACTGCGACGCCACCGTCACCGACCGGATCGAGGACACGATCGATTACGCGCAGGTGTGCGACTCGGCCAACCTCGTGGCCCAGCAGCGCTCCTACAAGACCCTCGAGCGGCTGTGCGCGGCGATCGCCGACCGCCTGCTCGACCAGTACAAGGCGCACGCGGTGTGGGTGAAGGCGGCCAAGCCCGAGCCGCCGATACCGCTGCCGGTGAGCGAGGTCTCGGTCGAGGTGTGGCGCGAGGCGGAATGAGCCGCGGCTATCTGGGCCTCGGGTCGAACATCGGCGATCGGCGGAGGCATCTGGCCCGGGCGGTCGACGCGCTGCCCGCGCACGGCATCGGCGTTCTCGCCTCCTCGAGCGTGTACGAGACCGAGCCGGTCGGGCTCGTGCCCGACCAGCGCGACTTCTACAACGCGTGCCTGCGGATCGAGACCGCTCACGACCCCGAGGCGCTGCTCGACGCCTGCAAGGCGGTCGAGCGCGCGCTGGGCCGCGAGGCCGGGGGCCAGAGGCATGGCCCGCGGGCGATCGACGTCGACGTGCTGATGCTCGACGGCGTCGAGTACGCCTCCGAGCGCCTGACGCTGCCCCATCCCGAGGTGCGCTCCCGGCGCTTCGTGCTCGTGCCGCTGCTCGAGCTCGATCCGGATCCGGCGCTGGCCGAGGCGCTCGAGGCGCTCGGCTCCGACGGCCAGGACGTCCGCCGGGTCGGCCCGCCCCTAATCTAGAGCTATGCTGCTCGTCGTCGACGTCGGCAACACCCAGACCCACTTCGGGCTGATCCGGCTCGAGGACGGCTCGGTCGCCGAGCACTGGCGCTTCGCCACCGTGCGCGAGTCGACCGGGGACGAGCTCGGCGCGGCGCTGGCCAACCTGCTGGCCCTGCGCGGACGCTCGTTCGACGACGTCGAGGAGTCGATCGTCTCCTCCACGGTCCCGCAACTGTCCGAGCAGTGGGCGCTGATGGCCGAGCGCTACCTGTCGCACCCGATGCTCGTGGTGGGGCCGGCGCTGCGCACGGGCATGCCGATCCGCTACGACAACCCCTACGAGGTGGGAGCGGACCGGCTGGCCAACGCGGTGGCTGCCTACGAGCGCATCCGCGACACGTGCGTGGTCGTGGACTTCGGCACCGCGATCACCTACGACGTCGTGTCGTCGGCGGGCGAGTACCTGGGCGGGATCATCACCCCCGGGGCGGAGATTTCGATCGACGCCCTGTACGACCGCGCCGCCAAGCTTCCCAAGGTCGAGCTGCGCGAGCCCCGCTCGCTGATCGGCAAGTCGACAGTCGACGCGATCCGCAGCGGGATCGTGCACGGATTCGCTGGCCAGGTCGACGGCATCGTCGGCCGGCTGCGGGCCGAGCTCGGGTCCGAGACGACCGTGATCGCCACCGGCGGGCTGGCCGGCGTGCTCGTGCCCTATATCCGCCAGACCATCGACGACGTCGACGACCTGCTGACCCTGACCGGCCTGCGCCTGATCTGGGAACGCAACCGGGACTGAATCACACGGGCGGGAGCGGGACCTCCGGCGTCCGCGCCACCGTGGCGGCCAGGATCAGGAAGGTGCGCGCCCGGCGGCTCCCCGGGTGCTCCTGCTCGGCGGCCTCGTAGGCGTCGAGCAGCTTGCGCACCGCCGCGAACACGGGCGCGTCGTCGATCTCGTCCGGCACGTCGCAGGCCAGCCGGGCCAGGGCCAGCATCTCGGTGGCGTCGCCGCCTCGGAAGGTGGCGATCGCAGCCAGGAGGAGGAACTCGGCCACCCGGTCGAGCAGGATGTGGGGCGCGCGCTCGCGCTCGCCCACGGGCGGGCCGGCGGGCTTCAGCGCCTCGGCCGCAGCGAGCCGGAGCGACTGGCCCGAGGCGATCGAGCGGATCTGCTCCGGCGATAGCCCCACCTGAAGCGCGGTCCGGAGCTGGAAGGCGGCCGAGAACGCCGTCGAGCCGTACGGAGCATCCGAGGCGAACACGATCTGGCCCGGGGGCACGAGCGAGAACAGCGCCTGGAGGTCGGCGGGCATCCACCACGCGGTGTCGAACAGGAGGTTCGGGTGATCGCCCGCCACGCGCCAGATCCAGCTCAGGTCGCAGATCCCGGCGTGGGCGAGGATCAGCCGGGCGTTCGGGTACTTCTCCGCCAGCTGCACGGCGTGCAGGCCGAGGGCGGGGATGCCGCGCCCGGCGTGGATCAGGACCGGCAGCGAGCGCTCGTGGGCGAGCTCGACGATCGAGCCCACCGCGGGATGGTCGAGCGTGAACTGCTCGGCCCGCGGGTGGAGCTTGATCCCGCGGGCGCCGGCGGCGAGGGCGCGCTTCGCCTCGGGCACGGGGTCGTCGTGAGGGTTCACTCGGCAGAACGGCACGAGCCGCCCGTCGGAGGCTCGGCCGGCGTCGATCACCGCGTCGTTGGCGGCGCGGTAGCCGTCGGGCTCGTGGAAGGGGAAGACGAAGGCACCCTGGGCGTGCGCGTGGTCGAGCGTCTCCAGGAGCTCACCCGCGTCCTGGCGCATGCCATCGGGGTCGTTCTCGCCCAGGTGGGTGTGGGCGTCGAACAGCGCCATGTCGGGCACCTGGCCCAGCACGACCTCGGTCCAGGGCTCGAGCTCGCTGAAGACGTCCATCGCCTGATTCGTACCATGAACCCGTGGCGCGAGAGATCACCGACAGCTGGACCCTGGGCGGGGTGGTGATCCCCAACCGGGTCGTGCTGGCGCCGCTGGCGGGCATAGGGAACTGGTTCGTGCGCCTCCAGGCGCGCCGCCACGGCGCCGGGCTGGTGGTCTCGGAGATGGTCTCGAGCTTCGCGGTGCATTACCGCAACGAGCGCACCTGCCGCGAGCTTCTCCGCATCCACCCGGAGGAGCACCCGGTCTCGGTTCAGCTGTTCGGGCACGACCCCGAGGTGATGGCCTCGGCGGCCGAGACCGTGGCCGCCGCCGGCGCCGACCTGATCGACATCAACATGGGCTGTCCGGTGCCCAAGGTGTGCAAGACCGGCGCCGGAGCGGCGCTGCTGTCCGATCCGGCGCAGGCGGTGGCGGTGGCGCGGGCCGCGGCGCGGGGCGGCGGGCTGCCGGTCACGGTCAAGCTGCGGTCGGGCCAGCGCCCGGGGGACCTCGGGGGCGTGAACGTGGCGCGGGCGCTCGCCGCTTCCGGCGCCGTCGCCGGGCTGTGCATTCACCCGCGCGCCGCCACGCAGCGCCACAAGGGCTCGCCCGACTACGACCTGGTGCGCTCGCTGGTCGAGGAGCTCGACGTGCCGGTGATGGTCTCGGGCGGGCTGCACACGCCGGAGGCCGTGCGCCACGCGTTCGAGCGCACGCAGGCCGAGGGGGTGCTGCTGGCACGGGGGTCGCTGGGGAACCCGTGGCTGTTCGAGCAGGTGCTGGGGCGCAGGGGGTCCGAGCCCGACCGGGAGGAGATCCTGGCCGAGCTCGACTGGGTGATCGGGAGCGCGGTGGAGCACCTCGGAGTCGAGCGCGCCACGCGCTACCTGCGCAAGTTCTATCCGTGGTACGTGGAGAAGCTCGGCGGGAGCAAGGCACTCCAGGCCGCACTCCAGACCGCCCCGAGCATCGAGGTCGCGCGGGCGCTGTTCCGGGGTACCGTGCAGGCGCAGGCCGCGTAGTAGTAGGGTCGCGCCACGATGCTTCGTGGTGGCTGGGTGCGCGCGGGCGCGCTGGCGGTCGTTCTGCTGCTGATCGCGGCCTCGAGCGCGAGCGCTCAAGGGCTGCCGTGCCTGCCGCCGCCGCTGCCGTGCATCCCGCCGATCGGCCAGCCGCCCGGCGCCACCGTGCCGCCTTTCGGCGCGAACGACTACGGCGGCTTCCGCAACGTTCTGCCGCCCGGAGCGAGCGGTTTCGACAACGCGCCGGAGCTCGCCGAGTTCAAGGCCAACAAGACCTATCCGCCGCACTCGAACGACCAGCTGGCGATGTACTCGAACCTGACCACCGCCGCCCCCAACATCACGACCGCAGCGATCCCGCAGTTCTACAAGGACGCCACGTTCGGGGTCCCCTCAGGCGACGTGGAGAGCTCCGAGAACCCGGAGGCCGGCGCCACGATCGTGCGCGACAAGGGTTACGGCGTCCCGCACATCTACGGAGACACCCGCCCGGAGCTGATGTTCGGGATCGGCTACGCCACAGCCGAGGACCGCCTGTTCTTCATCGACGTGCTCCGGCACGCCGGCCAGGGCGACCTGGCCCAGTTCGCGGGCGGCGCGAACGTCGCGATGGACGAGCTGGTGTGGTCCAACGAGCCCTACAGCCAGCAGGACCTCGTCAACCAGGTGAACTGGGGGCGCAGCCAGCCCTACGGGGCGCAGATCTTCGACGACGCCCAGAACTACATCGACGGCATCAACGCGTACATCGCCAAGGCGCAGGCCGATCCGCTGCTGATGCCGGCCGAGTACGCCGCGATCGGCCAGCCGCAGGGTCCGCAACCGTTCACGGTCGAGGACATCGTCTCGATCGCCACCCTGGTCGGAGGGATCTTCGGGAACGGCGGCGGCCAGCAACTCCCGAACGCGATCCTGTACGAGGGCCTCAAGAGCCGCTTCGGACGCGAGCACTACAACGTGGCCGGATCGCCGGAGCTGGTGGCGCCGGCGCGCAAGCGCAAGCGCGCGCCCAAGCGAGAGGGCAGCACGAACGTTCGTACGGCTCATGTCCCCCGCAAACGGACCCGGCCGAAGCCGCGCGTCGACCACTCCGGCTTCGCCACCTTCCTGAGCCTCGTCGATCCATCCGATCCCGAGGCCCCGACCACCCTGCGCGGCAAGTCGTTCCCCTACCAGACGCTTCCGGCGCCGAGCAAGGCCGTGCTGAAGACGCTCGCGCTGCCCGATCCGTCTTCGGTTCGCTACGCCAACCACGTGATCGCCGGCGCCGTCCCCGCGAACGGATCGCCCTCGGGAGCGAACGAGACGCGGGCCGCAGGCCGGCAGCCCATCGGGCTGGGGCTCGGGCCTGCCGCCAACGCGGGCCCGGGGCTGCTGGCGTTCCCGCGCACCGACTCCAACGCGCTGCTGGTCAGCGCCCGGGACAGCGCCAACGGGCACCCGCTGGCGGTGATGGGCCCGCAGGTCTCCTACTTCACGCCCGAGATCCTGATGGAGGAGGACATCCACGGCCCGGGCATCGATGCCGACGGCGCCGCGTTCCCCGGGACCAACCTGTACGTCCAGCTCGGGCACGGGCAGGATTACGCGTGGTCGGCCACCTCAGCCGGCCAGAACATCGTCGACACGTTCGCGGTGCCGCTGTGCAATCCGAGCGGTGGGGCGGTATCGCTCCAGTCCGGCTACTACCTCCTCCACGGCCGGTGCGTGGCGATGGAGAAGCTGATCCGCAGCGAGTCCTGGCAGCCCAACCTGGCCGACTCCACCCCGGCGGGCAGCGTCACCTTCGAGACCGACCGCACCGCCTTCGGCCTGGTCACCGCTCGCGCTCATGTCCACGGACGCCCGGTCGCCTACACCGTCCTGCGCTCGACCTACATGCACGAGCTCGACTCGGCGGTCGGCTTCTACCTGTTCAACGACCCCTCGGTGATGCGCAACCCGCAGGACTTCTTCAACGCCGCGGACAAGATCGGCTACACGTTCAACTGGTTCTACACCGACAACAAGCACATCGCGTACTTCAACTCGGGGCAGAACCCGGTGCGCGCTCCGCACACCGATCCGCTGTTCCCGACCTGGGCGGGCGATGCCTGGCAGGGCTGGACCGGCGGGGCGCTCAGCACCCCATCCTCGACGCTCGAGCGCGATACCTCCGAGAGCGCGCACCCCCACGCCGTCGACCAGTCCTACTTCACGAGCTGGAACAACAAGCAGGCGCCGGGCTACAACGACGCCGCCACCGGCCAGGAGTACTCCTCGATCTACCGCTCCCAGCTGCTCGATAACAACATCAACCGCTACCTGGCGATCCGGCACGGCAAGATCACGCTCGCCGACCTGATCAACGCGATGGGCAACGCGGGCACCCAGGACCTGCGCGGCGTCGAGGTGCTGCCCTATGCGCTGGCGATCATCGGCCATCCGCGAAACGCGACGCTCGCCCGCGCCGTGGCAGAGCTCCGCACCTGGATGAACACCGGGGCGCACCGGATCAACCGGGAGCACCCGGGGGCGTCGGGCTCCTATGACCAGAGCGACGCGGTGCGGATCATGGACGCCTGGTGGCCCCAGTTGGTGAGGGCCGAGTTCCAGCCCGCGCTCGGCGCGACGTTCCTGAGCGAGGTGGAGGGCGACTTCCCGATCAACGACGAGCCCGGTCACGGCGTGTCCGGCAACCACCTCGGCTCCGCCTTCGATGTCGGCTTCTACGGGATCGTCCAGAAGGACCTGCGCTCGGTCCTGAAGCGGAGGGTCTCGGGCCCCCTGAACCGCCTCTACTGCGGCGGCGGGTCGCTCAAGAAGTGCCGGGCCGTGCTCGAGAGCTCGCTGCTCGCGGCGGTGGCAACGCCGGCGAGCAAGGTCTATCCGGCCGACGGCGTGTGCAACGCCGGCGATCAGATGTGCTCGGACTCGATCCAGTTCCGGGCCATCGGGGCGATCACCCAGCCGCTGATCGAGTGGATCAACCGGCCGACCTTCCAGCAGGCGGACTCGATCCAGGGTCACGCCCCGTAGACGCCCAGAACCGGCGGACGCGCTGTCTATACTCATCCGCCCCGTTCGATCGAGCGGGTCTTTTTCTACTCCGATTACAGGTTTTTTTGATGCCCAAGGACGTCATCCTCACCCCCGAAGGACTGGCCAACCTCAAGTCCGAGCTCGACGAGCTCTCGACGACGCGCCGGCGCGAGGTCGCGGCCCGGATCAAGGAGGCGCGCGAGTTCGGCGACATCTCGGAGAACGCCGAGTACGACGACGCCAAGAATGAGCAGGCGATGCTCGAGGCGCGGATCGCCCAGCTCGAGGACAAGCTTCGCTCCGCCACCGTGATCGACCAGACCGACCTGGGGACCGACGTGGTCCGGGTGGGGTCGGTCGTCCATGTCAAGGACGAGTCGGGCAAGTCCACCAAGTACACGATCGTCGGCTCGGCCGAGGCGAAGCCGGCGGAGATGAAGCTGTCCAACGAATCTCCGGTCGGCAAGGCGCTCATGGGTCACAAGAGCGGCGAGGAGGTCGTGTTCGCGACCCCCAAGGGCGAACGCCGGCTGAAGATCACCAAGATCGACGTCCAGTAGGGCGTCGGCGGTGGCCGAGGGACCCGAGTCCGAGCTGCTGGCCGCGCGCCGGCGCAAGCTCGAGTCGCTCCGGGCGTCGGGCGTCGACCCCTTCCCCCACGCGTTCGAGGGGGTCGAGCCGATCGTCGCGGTGCGGGCCCTGCACGAGCGGCTGGCGGCGGGCGAGGAGACGTCGGTGGCCCACCGGGTGGCGGGCAGGCTGGCGGCGCGGCGCGGCCAGGGGAAGATGGCCTTCCTCGACCTGGTCGACCGCTCGGGCCAGATTCAGGTCCAGGCGCGGGACGACGTGCTGGGGACCGAGTCCATGGAGCGGCTGCTGTCCCTGGACCTGGGGGACCTGGTCGGGGTCGACGGGCTGGCGTTCCGGTCGCGGCGGGGGGAGCTCACGCTGGGGGTCCAGGCGTTCACGCTGCTGGCCAAGTCGCTGCGCCCGCCACCCGAGAAGCACCACGGGCTGAAGGACGTGGAGACGCGCTTCCGCCACCGGGAGCTCGACCTCATGGGCTCATCGGAGGCGCGCGAGCTGTTCATCCTGCGCGCGCGGGTGATCTCAGCCGTGCGGCGGTTCCTGGACGGGCACGGCTTCATCGAGGTCGAGACGCCGGTGCTCCAGCCGCTCTACGGGGGGGCGGCGGCCCGGCCGTTCGTGACCCACCACAACGCGCTCGACCGCGAGTTCTACCTGCGGATCGCCACCGAGCTCTACTTGAAGCGGCTGATCGTCGGCGGCCTCGAACGCGTGTACGAGCTCGGCAAGGACTTCCGCAACGAGGGCGTCGACAGCACCCACAACCCCGAGTTCACGATGCTCGAGTGGTACGAGGCTTACGCGGACTACTCGGACATCGCGGCGCGCTGCGAGCAGCTCGTGGCGTATGTGGCCGGCGAGGTGGGGTACGCCGGCGAGGTGGATCTCTCGCCGCCCTGGCGCCGGGAGACGCTGGCCGAGGCCGTCCAGTCGCGGACGGGGATCGACGTGCGCGCGCTGCGCGACCGGGAGCAGCTGGCGGATGCGATGCGCGCCCGGGGCCTGCCCGTGGCGGAGGAGGACACCTGGCCCCAGCTCATCGACGAGCTGCTCTCAAAGCACGTCGAGCCCGACCTCAACCAGCCGACGTTCATCCTCGACTACCCGGTCGAGATGTCGCCGTTCGCCAAGGCGCACCGGTCCGAGGAGGGGCTGGTCGAGCGCTTCGAGGCCTTTATCGGGGGGATGGAGGTCGCCAACGCCTTCACCGAGCTCAACGATCCCGACGAGCAGCGCCGGCGGTTCATCGCCCAGCGGGAGCTGGCCGGCGCCGGCGACTCCGAGGCCCAGCCCTACGACGAGGCGTTCATACAGGCGCTCGAGCAGGGGATGCCGCCGACCGGGGGGATCGGCATTGGGATCGACCGCCTGGTGATGGTGATGTCCGGGCGCCGGTCGATCCGTGAGGTGGTGCTGTTTCCGGCCATGCGCGACTAGGCGCTGCAGGGGCTTCGGGTCGGGGCACGAACCCCACGTAATACCGCGCTTTTGCGCCCAGCCTCGGGGGGTGAGCCCGCGCATTCCCACGGCTAGGAGCCGTGTATGGCGTTCGTCACACCCGATCCGGGTACCAGGATTGACCACCAGACCTGTTGGTAGACTGAGCCATGGCCCGAGACACGACCGTTCCGCTCATTTTTTTGCGGCCCTGCGCCGAACTAAACTGGGTTGAACGGCATCTCGCCGTCCCCGTCTAACCTTGACGACTTTGGCAGGGTAGGAGACCGACCAGGACAACCCCGCGACCGACCACCGCCCGAGTACCAGCCGCCCCAGAGAGAAGAATCATGTTCGAGCGATTTACAGAGCGAGCCCGTCAGGTCGTCGTCCTGGCGCAGGAAGAAGCGAGGACGCTCAAGCACAACTACATCGGGACCGAGCACATCCTGCTGGGCCTGCTGCGCGAAGAAGAGGGGCTGGCGGCCCGTGTCCTGGAGTCACTCGATATCACCGTCGAGCGCGTGCGCGCTCAGGTGGTCCGGATCGTCGGGTCCGGCGAAGAGGTCACCTCGGGTCAGATCCCGTTCACGCCCCGCGCCAAGAAGGTCCTGGAGCTGGCGCTGCGCGAGGCGCTTTCGCTCGGCCACAACTACATCGGGACCGAGCACATCCTGCTGGGGCTGGTGCGCGAGAACGAGGGCGTGGCGGCGCGGATCCTGCTCGACTTCGACGCCGACTCGGAGAAGATCCGCAACGAGGTGATCCGGATGCTGTCCGGCCCGGGCAGCCGCCAGCGCGGCTCCGGCGGCGGCGGCGCTGCGGCGGGCGCGGCGTCCGCGGGCGAAGGTAAAAAGTCTTCCAAGCTGCTCGATCAGTTCGGACGCAACCTGACCAAGCTGGCCGCCGAGGCCAAGCTCGATCCGGTCGTCGGTCGCGAGACCGAGATCGAGCGGATCATGCAGATCCTCTCGCGCCGGACCAAGAACAACCCCGTGCTGGTGGGCGAGCCGGGCGTGGGCAAGACCGCCGTGGTCGAGGGCCTGGCCCAGCGCATCACCAACGCCGACGTGCCCGAGCTGCTGAAGGGGAAGCAGATCTACACCCTGGATCTGGCCGCCCTGGTCGCGGGGTCCAAGTACCGCGGCGAGTTCGAGGAGCGCCTGAAGAAGGTGATGAAGGAGATCACCCAGCGCGGCGACATCATCCTGTTCATCGACGAGCTCCACAACCTGGTCGGGGCGGGTGCCGCCGAGGGCGCGATCGACGCCGCGTCCATCTTGAAGCCGGCGCTGGCCCGGGGCGAGCTTCAGACGATCGGCGCCACGACCCTGGAGGAGTACCGCAAGTACCTGGAGCGGGACTCCGCGCTGGAGCGGCGCTTCCAGAAGATCACGGTCGACCAGCCGACCACCGAGGAGACCGTTCAGATCCTGAAGGGGCTGCGCGACCGCTACGAGCAGCACCACAAGGTGACGATCACCGACGAGGCTTTGGAAGCCGCGGCGGACCTTGCGGATCGCTACATCTCCGACCGCTTCCTGCCCGACAAGGCGATCGACCTGATCGACGAGGCGGCGTCCCGGATGCGAATCAAGTCGATGACCTCGCCGCCCGTGTACCGCGAGCTCGAGGACGAGATCGACGAGACCCGCCGGGCCAAGGAGGAGGCGATCGAGTCCCAGGAGTTCGAGAAGGCCGCGAACCTGCGCGACAAGGAGCGCCGGCTGACGCAGAAGAAGCGCGAGCTGACCGAGCAGTGGGACGCCGGCGAGTCGACCGACCGCCCTGCCATTGGCGAGGAGGAGATCGCCGACATCGTCTCGATGTGGACCGGCATCCCGGTGTTCAAGCTGACCGAGGCCGAGACCCAGAAGCTGATGCGGATGGAGGACGAGCTCCACAAGCGCGTGATCGGGCAGCACCCGGCGATCGAGGTCGTCTCCAAGGCGATCCGCCGGTCCCGGGCCGGTCTCAAGGACCCGAAGCGGCCTACGGGCTCGTTCATCTTCCTCGGCCCGTCCGGCGTGGGCAAGACCGAGCTCGCCCGGACCCTGGCCGAGTTCCTGTTCGGGGACGAGGACACGATGATCCGGATCGACATGTCCGAGTACATGGAGAAGCACGCGGTCTCGCGCCTGGTCGGGTCGCCTCCGGGCTACATCGGCTACGACGAGGGCGGGCAGCTCACCGAGGCCGTCCGGCGCAAGCCCTACAGCGTGCTGCTGCTCGATGAGATCGAGAAGGCCCACCCGGACGTGTTCAACATCCTCCTACAGATCCTGGAGGACGGTCGCCTGACCGATGCCCAGGGCCGGACGGTGGACTTCCGCCACTGCATCGTGATCATGACCTCGAACATCGGGGCCTCCGAGATTGCGCGGAACACTCCGCTCGGGTTCGCCGTGAGCGACGACGAGACCGGAATCACCTACGACGACATGAAGAACCGGATCATGGGCGAGCTGAAGAAGGTCTTCCGGCCCGAGTTCCTGAACCGGATCGACGAGGTGATCGTCTTCCACAAGCTCGCCAAGGACGAGATCAAGGAGATCGTCGAGCTGCTCCTGCGCCGGATCCGCGAGTCGATGGCCGAGCGCGAGCTCCAGCTCGAGCTCTCCGAGCCGGCCAAGGACCTGCTCGTGGACAAGGGCTGGGATCCGGCGATGGGCGCACGGCCGCTGCGGCGGGCGATCCAGCGCTACATCGAGGACCCGCTGGCCGACTTCGTCCTGCGCTCGCAGGTCCCGTCGGGCTCGACCGTCATGGTGGATGCGCCTTCCGACGGGGAGCAGCCCACGGGCGACGGAGCGGATCCCGAGGTCAAGCTCACCGTGATCGAGCCCAAGCAGCCCCAGCCGACCCCCGTCGGGGTGGGCGCCTCAGAGGGCGACGGCGACGAGCGGTCCGAGCAGGGGCCGGACAGCCCGGACACGCCGGCGCAGTCTGAGTAGCCGACTCAACTGGGCGGTGGCCGCGGTGGCGGCCGCCGCGGCCGTCGTCGGGTGCGGCGGCGGGAGCACTGCTGCCGCGCCCGCGCTGCCGCGGCCCGCGCTGCCGCGAGCCGCTTCCGGGGCAGCGCCGCGGTTGCAGGTGGTGCCGGCGATCGGGCTGAGCTCGGCCCGGCCGGCGCTCAGCCAAGCGGTCCCGGCGGGGCCGTGGACGGCCTCGTTCGACGTGCGGGTGGCCCGCGGGGCGCGGCTGGGCCTGTCGGTGGGGGCGACCCGGTTGACCGTGCTCGGCTCGCGGCGTCCGCGGCGGGGCTGGCTGGCGGTGCACGTGGAGCTGACAGGCTCCGCCCTGGACGTGGACGGCCGGGCGCTGCCGCGTCCGCGGGGTGCCCGGGGGCCGCTCGGCTTCTCCGTCAGCGGGGGACGGGCGTCGGTGTCGGCCCTGATCATCTCGGCTGCGAGCGACCGGGCCGCGCTGCTGCTGCACCGGGTGGCCGAGCTTCACGCTCGGGTGCCGGTGGGGCGCTTTCCGCTGGGCGCGACGGTGGGCGACCGGCTGGAGTGGGGCGATCGGTACTGGACGAGCGGGTTCTGGCCTGGCGCGCTGTGGCAGGCGGCGGAGCTCGCGCCGTCGGGTTCCGGGCGGGCGATGTTCTCGCGCTGGGCCCAGGCCGCGACGGCGGCGCACTTCGGTCAGGAGCGCTCGCCCACGCACGACGTGGGGTTCATGTACGGCGAGTCCTCGCTGGCGGCGTGGCGGGCGCTGTGCGCTGCGGGGGCCCGGGGCGGGGCCGTCGGCCGCGGGGCGTTGTGCGCTCGACTGAGGCGCAGCGTGCTGTCCGCCGCGGACGAGCTGGTGGCGCTCGAGGCCGATAACGCCCGGGCCGGGACGATCCCCACGAGCCCGACCAGCGGGGACACGATCATCGACAGCATGATGAACATCGCGATCCTGCCGTGGGCCTCGCGGGTGACCGGCAACCCGGCGTACGCGCGAGTCGCCTTGCGCCATGCGCAGGTGGTGGCGGGACTGCTGGTGCGGGGCGATGGATCGACGGCGCAGTCGGTGAACTTCGACCGGGCGACCGGCCGGGTCCTGCATGTGTCGACGCACCAGGGGCTATCTGATACGAGCACCTGGTCGCGGGGGCAGGGATGGGCGGTGTACGGGTTCGCGCAGGCCGCGGTCGACCAGCACTCGCCGGCACTGCTCCGGGTGGCCCTGCGGACGGCCGGGTACGTGGCGGCTCATCTGCCTGCCGGCGGGATCCCGCGGTGGGACTACGACGCGCCGGCCAGCGCGCCGGTCGACGTGTCCGCGGGCATGATCACCGCAGCGGGGCTTATGCACCTGGTGGCGGCCTGCCATGCGCTGCCCGGCGTGTGCGCTGCGCCCGGGCAGTGGACGACTCTGGCCCGCCGGATGCTGCGCGCCTCGCTTGGGCGCGCCGCCGGGCAGCCGCCGCTCGGTCTGCTGCGCGACCAGGTGCTGAACGAGCGGGGCCAGGGGTGCTGGTGTGACGGCGGCGAGCTGATCTTCGGGCTGACCTACGGCCTCGAGGCGGACTCGCTGCTGAGCCGCAGGCAGCCCTGAGGGCCTGCGCCCAGACGAGCTGCGCCCCTCGCGGAACAGTCGTGCTGCCGGGTCGGCGCTTCAGATATCGGGGGCTCCGGTCGATGTTTTACGCAAACCCACGGCTGCGCCCGACGTCGCGGCGGCACTAGCGGAGGCACATCTCACATGGCAGTAATAGACCAGCCCAGCCAAGCTGGCCTGCACGCCGGCGATCGCCGGCCCTCGCGCGACCCCGGGTCGGCAGGCAGCGAGCCGAGGCCACGAGGCGGCGATCCGAGGTCACAAGGCGGCGATCCGAGGTCACAATGGGCGGAGCCGGGCACGAAGAGTCCGGTCGCCACGGCGCTGCTCGGGTTGATGGGCCTGATCGTCACCGGGTACGCGATTCTCCTCGTGACCCGCCAGGCCGGCGACTCGACGCCGCTGATCGACGGCTGGGGCGTCGCCTCGTTCGAGATGCTGGCGAGCGTGCTCGTGCTGGCGCGGGCGCTCGTGGTACCCCGCGACCGCGCTTTCGGGCTCCTGCTGGGATTCGGGATGGTCGCCTGGTCGTCGGGCGACTTCGCCATGACGATCGAGACGCTGCACGGCGCCACCCCGGCGACCCTATCTGCGGCCAACGTGCTCTGGTACGGCTTCTACCCGCTGGCCTACGTCGGCGTGATGGTGCTCATGCGCCGCGACGTGCGCCGGTTCACGGTCGCCAATTATCTCGACGGGGTGATCGCCTGCCTGGTGACCGGGGCGCTGTTCGCCGTGTTCGCCTTCGGCGCCATCGCCAAGGCCAGCGGCGCGGGCAACGCGAGCACCGCGGTGAACGTCATCTATCCCCTGGGCGACCTCCTGCTGCTCGGCCTCTGCGCGATCCCGATTCGGCTCCTGCCCCCGGGCAAGCGCGGGCGCTGGTACCTGTTTGCGGCTGCCTGCGTCGCGAATGCGTCCGGGGACATTGCGGCGCTGTTCCCGGGCGTCGTGGCAACCCACGTCGGATACTTCCTCAACTCGCTGGCCTGGCCGCTCTCGCTGTTCTTGATCGCCAGCGGAGTGTGGCTGGCTCGGAGCAACACCGAGGCAGCCGACCAGGACGACGGGAATGCCTTCGTCATCCCGGCGTGCGCCGGCGCCCTCGCGCTCATCGTGCTGTTCGCCGGGTCACTCGCCCACGCAAGCCAGGCCGCCATCGGACTGGCCTCGGCGACGTTGCTCGCGGCCGGGATCCGGGTGGGCCTGGCGCTGCGCCGCCTTCGCGTGCTCACCGAGGAGCGCCATCAGCAACTGGCCGACGCCGCGATGGACGAGCAGGCCTCCCGCGAAGCGCTGCAGGGGACGGTTCGCAACTACACGCGCTTCGCCGCACGAGTGGCCGACGGCGACCTCACCGCGGAGCTGACGGCCGACGGGAGCGAAGAGCTGGGCGAGCTGGCCGAGAGCCTCAACCGGATGGTCTCCGGGCTGGCGGAGATCTCGCGCGAGATTCAGTCGGGGGTAGGCGAGATGGGCGCGTCCACCGCGGACATCCTCGCCGTGGTCCGCCATCACACCGAGAGCGCCGACCAGCAGTCGGCGGCGATCGAGCAGACCACCGCCACGGTCGAGGAGCTGCACAGCGCGGCCGACGAGATCATGGCCAAGGCGCACGAGGTGGCGAAGCGCGCCCGCGCTTCGCTCGAAGTCTCCGACGAGGGTCAGAGCGCCGTGGCTGCGATCGCCGAGGCCATGCACGACATCCGCCAGCGCGTGGACCAGATGGCGCGAGACGTCCAGACGCTGTCGGAGTGCACGCTCCAGATCGGAGAGATCACCGACACGGTCAACCGGATGGCCGACCGTTCCAACCTGCTGGCGCTCAACGCCAGCATCGAGGCGGCCCGCGCCGGAGAGCATGGCCGGGGCTTCGCCGTGGTGGCCGAGCAGGTCCGCAGCCTCTCCGAGCAGTCAAAGGCGGCCACCGGACAGGTCGACACGATCCTGAGCAGCATCCGGACGGCGACCGAGGCGGCCGTACAGGCCAGCGAGCAGGGCACCCAGGTGGTGGCTCGGGGGCTGCAGCTGGTCGAGCGAGCGGGCGACGGGATCCGCAGCCTCTCGGACACGATCCGCGACGCTTCCGACGCGGCGGAGGACATCGCGTCCTCCGTGGAGCACCAGAGCGCCAGCATGACCCAGATCGCGGGGGCGATGCAGGAGATCAGCGCCGGCACCGGCCACTTTGTCGACGGCGCCCGCCAATCCCAGCAGGCGGCCGAGAACCTCGACGAGCTATCCGGGAAGCTCGCCGGTCTCGCAGAGCGCTACCGCGTCTGATCGCCGACTCGCCGCTCTCGCAGAGCGCTACGGCGTCTGACCGCGGATTCGCTGTGCGACAAATCAGGCGAGTATCGAAACAACACCGCTACGGCGGCGTACCAGGCGGGCGGTGACGTCGGGCTCCACGCGTAGGCTGGTCGAACGATGTCGCGCCCGGCCACGATCCACGTCTGCTCCGCGTGCGGGCACGAGACCCCTCGCTGGGCCGGGCAGTGTCCCGGCTGCGGGGAGTGGAACACGTTGGTCGAGCAGGTCAGGCCGGCGCGCGCCGGGGCGGCCGGCGGAGGCGCCGGCGGCTCGCGCGCCCGGGGGGCCAAGCCGGCCCGGCCGGTCGCGCTGCGGGAGGTGACGGCGGCCGAGCAGGAGCGCCTGAGCACCGGGATCGGGGAGCTCGACAACGTCCTCGGCGGGGGCCTCGTCCCGGGTTCGCTGGTGCTCCTCGGCGGCGCGCCCGGGATCGGGAAGTCGACCCTGACCACGATGGCGCTGGCCAACCTCCACGCTCGTGGCCGGCGCACGCTGTACGTCTCGGCCGAGGAGTCGGCGGCGCAGATCCGGCTCAGGGCGGAGCGGCTGCGCGAGCGGCGAGCGCTCGAGATCCCGGTCATCGCCGAGACCGAGCTTCAAACGGTGCTCGCGACGCTCGAGCACGAGCGGCCCGAGGTATGCGTGATCGACTCCGTGCAGACGCTGCACTCGGCCGAGCTCTCGAGCGGCGCGGGATCGGTCGCTCAGGTGCGTGAGGTCGCCGGCGAGGTCATGCGGGTGGCCAAGTCGCTGCGGATCGCCGTGCTGCTTGTGGGGCACGTCACCAAGGACGGCGCGCTGGCCGGTCCGCGCGTGCTCGAACACCTGGTTGACTGCGTGCTCCAGTTCGAGGGCGAGCGCGAGCGTACCTACCGGACGGTGCGGGCGGTCAAGAACCGGTTCGGCTCGACCAGCGAGGCCGGCGTGTTCGAGATGCGCGACGACGGTCTGGTCGAGGTCCTCGACGCATCGGCGCGCTTCGTGGGCCAGGCCACGCGGGCGCCCGGCAGCGTGGTGTTGTGCGCGATGGAGGGTTCGCGCCCGCTGCTCGTCGAGGTCCAAGCGCTCGTCAGCACCTCCGAGCTTGTCCCGCCCCGGCGCGTGGTGACGGGACTGGACCGGAATCGCCTGGCGCTTGTGTTGGCGGTTCTCGGGCGCCACGCCGGCATCGGCCTCGGCGCCGCCGACGTGTTCGTGAATGTGGCCGGCGGGGTGCGGATCGAGGATCCCGCGGCCGATCTCGCGGTGGCGCTGGCCGTGGCGAGCGCGGTCAGGCGCGTTGCGCTCACGGCGGATGGCGGCGACCGGCCACTGGCGTGCTTCGGGGAGCTCGGGCTGACCGGCGAGCTGCGAGCGGTGGCGCACGGCGAGCGCCGGGTGGCCGAGGCGGGCAAGTTCGGCCTGGAGCCGGTGGTCGAGCCCGAGGCCCACAAGACGCTGCAGGCGGCGCTCGGGGCGGCCCTCGGCGCGGGCCGCGGAACCCGCCCGTTAGCGGCTTGAACCGGACGGCGGTGTCCCGGCCGCCTTCCGCCCGTTCCGCCGAATTCAGGACCTCATGCTGCCCTCAGGGAGGGGTCGCTGTGCCTCGAGACCGGGTAAAATCCAGGATGATGCCGCCGCGTTCCGGGGAAGAGCTCAAAGAAGAGCTCGAGTCTCGACAAGACTCCCGGTTGGTCCGGGCGCTAGAGATGGTCGCTCCCGGGACGGCGCTGCGGGAGGGCCTGGACAACATCCTGCATGCGCACACGGGCGGTCTGATCGTGATCGGCGACCCTGACGAGCTCGCGTTCCTGTTCTCGGGCGGGATCAAGCTGGAGCTGGAGTACTCGCCGGCGCTCCTGTACGAGCTGGCGAAGATGGACGGCGCGATCGCCCTGAGCTCGAACGCGACCAAGATCGTGCACGTGAACGTGCAGCTCACCCCCGACCCGACGATCCTCACGCTCGAGACGGGCACCCGTCACCGCACGGCCGAACGCGTCTCCAAGCAGACGGACGCGCTCGTGATCGCGATCTCCGAGCGGCGCGAGGTCGTCTCGCTTTACGTCGACGGGATCAAGTACATCCTCGAGGACATTCCCGTCGTACTGGCCAAGGCCAATCAGGGCCTGGCGACGCTCGATAAGTACCGCAGCCGGCTGGACCAGGTCTCGACCCGCCTGACCGCGCTCGAGTTCGAAGGCGGCGCCACCCTGCACGACGTCCTCACCGTGCTCCAGCGCGCCGAGCTCGTCACGCGCATGGCGGTCGAGATCGAGCGCTACATCGTCGAGCTCGGCACCGAGGGCCGGCTGATCGAGATGCAGCTCGACGAGACGATGGTCGGCGTATCGGCCGACAAGGCGGCGCTGGTGCACGACTACCTGGTCGATGACGACGACGCGAGCTTCGCGACCGCCTTCGACGGGCTTGTCCGTCTGCCGCATCAGGATCTTCTTGACTTCGGGCGGCTGGCCGAGCTGTTGGGCCACGACCGCAAGTTGAACACCCTCGACTACCCCGTATCTCCGCGCGGATTCCGAATCCTGGGGCGCATACCACGGCTACCCAAGCTCGTAGTGCAGCGGATCGTCGATGAGTTCGGAGGACTCGAGGAACTGCTCGCCGCCACGGACGGCGAGTTGGAGACCGTCGACGGCGTCGGCGAGATCCGGGCGAAGGACATCCGCGAGGGACTTCGTCGCCAGCAGGAGATCAACCTGGTGGATCGCTACCTGCAGACGTAGCTCCACCGCGCCGTGCAAAACCGCCTGCGGGCCCCTCGCCCCGCGCGGCCGGACAGAGGAGGACACCATCACAGAGCTAATGGAAGAGCCGGATGTGGACACGGAGCCGGCCCCGCACGTCGAGTTCGAGATTGGCGACAGCGTGGTCTACCCGCACCACGGTGCCGGCAAGGTCATGCGCAAGGAGCAGAAGGAGGTCCTCGGCGAGCGTCGCGAGTACCTGACAATCAAGATCCTCCACAACGAGATGACCGTCATGGTCCCAACCGAGAACGCTGCCCTCGCGGGTCTGCGCCGGGTGATCGACGAGGAGACGGTGAAGAAGGTGCTCGCCGTGCTCCAGGACGAGTGCTCGGAGATGCCCAAGAACTGGAACCGTCGGTTCAAGCACAACCGCGACAAGATCAAGACGGGGGACATCTACGAACTCGCCGAAGTGGTCCGCAATCTCGCCATACGAGAGTCCGAGAAGGGCTTGTCGACCGGCGAGAAGCAGATGTTCACTCGTGCCAAGAAGATCCTCGCCTCGGAGCTGATGTACGCGCTCGAGATGAACGAGGAAGAGGTCGAGCAGCACATCTACAGCCTGCTCAGCGAGTCGTCGGTCGCCCCCGGCACCGGCAAGGTGGCGGTGGCCGCGAAGTAGGCCGGCAGAGAAAAATGGCGGTCGCGTTGATCGTGGCCGCAGGTCGTGGCGAGCGCCTTGGGTTGGACCGGCCCAAGGCGCTCGTCACGCTCGCGGGCAGGCCGATGCTCGATTGGAGCGTGGGCGCGCTCCAATCCGTGCGCGCGGTTCGGGAGATCGTGGTGGCGCTCCCGCCGGATGCACTCGATGCCGCGCCCGGCGGGACCATCGCCGTGCCCGGCGGGGCGGTGCGCTCGGCGTCGGTGCGCCGCGCGCTCGAGGCGTCCGGATCCGGCGATCCGGTGATCGTGCACGACGCCGCCCGGCCGCTGGCCTCGCCGGCGTTGTTCGAGCGGGCGCTGGCCGAGCTGGAGCGGACGGGTGCCGACGCGGTGATTGCGGCGACGCCGGTCGTGGACACGATCAAGGAGACCCAGGGGCCGGTCGTCGTCCGGACGCTCGATCGCTCGTGGCTGTGGGCGATCCAGACCCCGCAGGTGTTCCGGCGCGCAGCACTCGAGGGCGCACTCGCCGACGGTGCGCTGCTGGCGCGCGCCACCGACGATGCCTGGCTGATCGAGCAACGGGGAGGGGTGGTGCGGGTGATCGCGACGGGCGAGCCGAACTTCAAGGTGACCACGGCCGAGGATCTGCGGCTCGCCGAGCTGCTGCTGAGCGAGCGATGAGCGTGCAGACCGGACTCGGCTATGACTGTCACCGCTTCGCCGAGGGTCGGCGCCTCGTGCTGGGCGGTGTCGAGATCGAGCACGAGCGCGGCCTGCTCGGCCACTCCGACGCCGACGTGCTCACCCACGCGATCATCGACGCGCTGCTGGGCGCGGCCGCGCTGGGTGACATCGGGCAGCACTTTCCCGACACCGACGAGCGCTACCGCGACGCCGACTCGATCGACCTGCTCCGCACGACCGTCGAGTTGCTGCGCGAGGCCGGCTTCGAGGTGCGGCACGTCGACGCCACCGTCATGCTCGAGCGGCCCAAGCTCGTCCCGGCGCGCGACCGGATCCGCGAGCGCCTGGCCGAGGCGCTCGGGATGCCCGTCGACCACGTCAGCGTCAAGGCCACGCGCGGCGAGGGGATGGGGTTCGTCGGGCGCGAGGAGGGCGCCGCGGCGCTGGCCATCGCCACCGTTGCTAGCGTCCTTCGCCCGTGAACGCGATCCACAACCGGCTTTGCTCCTCGGGCTGGTGGGCGCGACGCGTCGAGGACAAGCTCGTCCCCTGGGGGCTGTCCGGCGTCGAGCTCGGCGATGACGTCCTCGAGATCGGCCCCGGGTTCGGCGCCACCACGCGCTTGCTGACCCGCCGGCTGGACCGGCTGACGGTCCTGGAGCTCGAGCATCGCTACTGCGAGCGACTGCGCGCCGAGCTTGGCGAGTCGGTCGCGGTGGACCAGGGCGACGCGACCGAGCTTCCCTACGAGGACAACCGCTTCTCGGCCGTGGTGTGCTTCACGATGCTGCACCACATCCCGGTGGCGGCGGACCAGGACCGCGTGTTCGCGCAGGTGGCGCGAGTGCTCCGACCCGGTGGCGTCTTCGCCGGCACCGACAGTGTCGGCACCGGATGGATGTTCAAGCTGATCCACGTGGGCGACACGCTGCTTCTGATCAGGCCGGATGGTCTGCCCGGTCGCCTGCAGGCGGCGGGACTGCCGGGCGCGGAGGTCAGCCGGTCAAATGGGTCGTTCCGCTTCCGCGCGCGCAAGCCCGCCGGCTAACGCGCCGACGACACCCGCCGGCCTGCCGCCCGCTCGCGCAGTCGCTCGTGCTCGACCAGGCGCTCGAGCTGCTGGAGGCTCTGGTTGATGTGGCGGGAGACCGTAGGGGCGGCGATCCGCTCGGCGAGCCAGCCGAACAGCCCCGACCCGGCCACGCCATAGGCGAGGCGCAACTCGACGCGGGTGCGCCCGCCGGGGGCCTCGCGCAGGCGCCAGCGTCCGCGCTGGTCGAGCCCGGTCACCGACGTCCAGGCCATCTCGCTGGGCTCCAGCCATTCGACTACCTCGATCAGGCCGCCCACCTCGGCGGAGCCGACCCGGAAGAGCATCCGATACCGGGCGCCCAACCCGGTCGGCTGCTCGCTCGCCACCTCCCAGCGAGTCACCCCGGACATGAACTGCAGCGAGCTCTCGGGATCGGTCACGATCGACCAGATCCGCTCCATCGGCGCGGCCAGGGTTCGGCTTCCGCTGACCCTCACCCGAGCACCGGAAGCCGGCGCTCGGCGGCGAGCGCATCGAGGGTCCCCTGCATGACGCGGATGAGGCGGTCGTAAACCTCCTCGGGAGCGGGCTCGGGCCCGAACTCTGCGCGCAGGTCGATGGGCGGGAGCGCCTCGATCGTGATCTTGGCCGGAAGCGGGATGTGGCCGAGCATGTCGCCGATGTTGACCCCCCAGGGGAGGGCGAGGGAGATCGGAAGCACCTTGAGGCGCAGCAGCCGGTCGAGGGCGAGCGTGCGGGCGAGGCGCTCGCCTCGGGTCAGGAACAGCGCCGTCTCCTGGCCGCCGATCGACACCACCGGCACGATCGGGACGTTCTCCTCGATCGCCAGCCGGATGAAGCCGTGGCGCCCGGCGAAGTCGACCCGATGGCCCTCCCAGCTCGGGCGGTGAACCTCGACGTCGCCCCCGGGATAGACGAGCAGCGCGGCCCCGTCGCGCAGGGCCCGGCGAGCGTTCTCGGGCGAGGCCGCGACGGTGCCGAACTTGCGCAGGAACCCGAGCGCCGGCATCGACAGCACCAGGTTGTGGGCGAGCTGGTAGAAGTGGCGCTCGACGCCGAAGTAGGTGCTGAAGGCCAGCGTGAAGACGATCGTGTCGGGCGTCATGTTCCCGCCCGAGTGGTTGCCGACCAGCAGCACGGGTCCGCTGTCCGGCACGTTGCCCAAGCCGCGCACCTCACCCCGGAACCAGATGCTCGCGAGCAGCCAGAGCCAGGGCAGGTTCTCGCGGATGTAGTCCGGATCGCGCTCGTCGAGGTCCGCCTTGGGAATTCGCCGCTGGGCCTGCGACGCCAGCTCGCGGATCACCCGCGCGGCGAGTGACCGGCGCTCCTGAGGGGGCGAGGTCGACCGCTCATCGGCCACATGGCCGTTACGGTTCGACCGGTCGGCTACGTCCGCCTGCGCCATCGGCGGTGGATATTAGTGGCCCTCAGGCCGCCTCGACGCCGGCTTCCGGCGAACGGCCGACCCGGCGCCCGCCCGCCTGCTGGGCGCGCCCGAAGAAGTCCACGAGCAGCTTGCTCGTCTCCTGCGGACGCTCAACCTGAGGCACGTGGCCGCAGCTGTCGAGCGTCACCTGCTCGGCGCTCGGAAGCCACTTGCGCACGTGCCGGCCGAAGCCGGCAGGGATTATCGGGTCGTGGCTGCCCCAGATGAACAGGGCGGGCGGCTGGAGCTCGCTCAGCCGGGGGTAGAACCCGTGGCGCCCGAATGGCGCCTCGAGATAGATGTTCCGCGCGCTGGCCAGGAAGGCATAGCGGGCTCCGGCGGTGTGATAGATCCGGCGGAACTCGTCCACCATGAGATCGCCCACGGCTGGGTCGAGCCGATCGCGGTCGTAGAAGATGCTCCAGAACTGCGAGGCCACCATCGAGCGGCGGAAGCTGTGGGGCAGCAGCCCGAACTCAGGCCGCAGCAGGCGGACGATGGGATGGAAGCCGCGGCGGATCCAGGCCACCGCCGGGCACAGCAGCCCCAGCGACCTCACGCGCTCGGGCTCCATGAGACCCATCTCGATCGCGATCCGGCCGCCCATCGAGTTGCCGATGACATGGCACGCCGGAATATCGAGCTCGTCCATCAGCTCGATCATGATCTCCGCGAACCAGCGGGCGTTGTACGCGCCGAGCGCCGGCTTGGAGGAGGAGCCGAAGCCGGGGAGGTCGGGCGCATGGACCCGGTAGTGGGTGCTGAGCTCCGCGGCCGTCTCGAGCAGCGAGGCCCGCGTGCCGCCGAGGCCGTGCAGCAGCAGGACATCCGGGCCCTGGCCCATGGTGAGCGTCGAGATCCGGTGGCGGCCCACGGGAACGTCACGGATCCGGAGCAGCGGCGGGCGCCCGCCGCGCAGCCGGAACATCCCCTCGAAGGCGATCGCGTGGTCGAGGTTGCCACTCACGTCGAGCTTGCGGCTCATGAACGCGTCGATGCCGGAGAACTCGCCCCGGCGGAGGCCCATCCAGGTCGCGGCGTCGGTCGAGATGCAGACGTCCGGCGTCCGGCGCGTGCCGCCCTTGCGCACGCGCGCCGCCTGGGCAGTACAGCGGACCTCCCAGAGATGCCCGAGGTCGCAGAGCTTGATGTGGTAGGTGGTGTCGAAGCCGGCGTCGGCGCCGAGGAACCGGTCTGGGAGCGAGCGGAACGCGCTCTCCACCTCCGCCAGGCGGCGATCGTGCTCCGCGGTCTCTGCCACGCGCGGCACCCTACATACCCCCCCGGTCGGCCGCGGCGGCGGGCGCTAGGGTTGCCGGATTGTGCGGACAATCTCGCTGCACGACACGCTCACCGGGGAGATTCGGCCCCTGGAGCCCAGGGAGCCAGGAAAGGTCGGGATCTACGCATGCGGACCCACCGTGTACGGCCGCATCCACGTGGGCAACGCCCGGCCGTTCGTGGTGTTCTCGCTGCTGAAGCGGTTCCTCACACATCAGGGCTACCAAGTTACGTTTGTCGCAAACATAACGGATGTCAACGACAAGATTTATGCGGCGGCCGCGGAGGCCGGCGTGGGCAGCGAGCAGCTGGCGCTGGACATGACCGCGGCCTACCTGGCCGACACGGACGCACTCGGACTGGGCCGGCCCGACCGGGAGCCGCGGGCCAGCGAGACGATTCCGGAGATCGTCGAGCTGATCGAGCGTCTGGTGGATAGCGGTCATGCCTACGCTGCCAACGGGGACGTCTACTTCGCAGTCCGCCGATACCCGAATTACGGCGAGCTATCCCACCGGGACGTCGAGGAAATGGACCAAGGGGAGGGCCTGGAAGGCGCCGAGCTCAAGCGAGATCCCCTCGACTTCGCGCTGTGGAAGACGCAAAAGCCCGGCGAGGACACCGCCTGGGACTCCCCGTGGGGGCGGGGCAGGCCGGGCTGGCACATCGAGTGCTCGGCGATGGCCGAGACCCTGCTCGGCGTCGACTTCGAGATCCACGGGGGCGGCTCGGACCTGATCTTCCCGCACCACGAGAACGAGGCGGCGCAGACCCGGGCCGCCCGCGGCGCCCCGCTGGCGCGGCTCTGGATGCACAACGGCATGATCCGGCTCGAGGCCGCGAAGATGTCGAAGTCGGTGGGCAACATCTTCGTGCTCTCCCAAGCGCTTGAGGTATACGGGCGCGAGACGCTCCTCATGTACTTCTGCGAGGGCCACTACCGCCAGCCCGTGGAGTTCGACGACGAGCGGCTCGAGGCCGCAGCCGCGCGCGTCAAGGGCATCCGCGAAGCCGGCCGGAGACTCGCAGCGGGCCCCTCGCCGGCCTGGTCGGCACCGCTGCGCGAGCGCTTCCTGGACGCCCTGGCCCGCGACTTCAACACCCCGAACGCGCTGGCGGCGCTGGCCGAATGGGTCCGCGAGGCGAACCGAGCGTCGCCGCCGGTCGGGGACGCCGACCTGCGCGAGATGCTGGGCCTTCTTGGCCTCGAGAGCCTGCTCGAGGCACGGCGCGCGGACGTCCCGCCAGAGCTCGTCGTGCTCCGCGACGCCCGCGAGCAGGCACGGGCCAGCCGCGACTACGGCGAGGCGGATCGACTCCGTGAGGAGATCCGGGCCCGGGGCTGGGAGGTCCGCGACGGCCCTGACGGACCGGAGCTGCTGCCGGCGGCGTGATCGTCTACGGCCGCAACCCGGTGCGCGAGGCGCTACGCGGCCCGCGCACGGTGCATCGGGTATGGGCGACCAAGAACGCGGTACGGGAGCCGTGGCTGGCCAGCGGGCCGGCGGTGACGGTCTGTCCGGTGGAGGAGGTGGAGCGGCGCGCCGGCACCGGTGCCCACCAGGGGATGTGCGCCGAGGTGGAGCCCTTCCGCTATGCCGAAGCAGACGAGGTCCTCGGCCTGGCCGAACCGCTGATCGTGGTGCTCGACCAGATCCAGGACCCTCAGAACCTCGGCGCGATCGCGCGGACGGCTGAGTGCGCCGGAGCGAGCGGGCTGGTGATCCCCGAGCGCCGCGCGGCGGAGGTCACCCCGGCGGTCTGCAAGGCCTCGGCCGGCGCGGTGGAGCACCTCCCGATCGCCCGCGTTCGCAACATCGCCGACTGCGTCGTCGAAGCCAAGCAGCGTGGGATCTGGTGCTACGGCGCGGACGCGGACGCGCCGCTCAGCTATGAGCGGGTCGACTGGAGCGGAGGCGCCGCGATCGTGCTTGGCGCCGAAGGGCGCGGGCTGCGACCGCGCGTGGCGTCGAGCTGCGATGCGCTGGTGGCGATCCCGCTGCGAGGCCGGATCGAGTCGCTCAGCGTCAGCGCCGCGGCGGCCGTGCTGCTGTACGCCGCCACCGTCCGAGGCGGCTGAAACGCTTCCACGCTTGACAACGGTCCGGGTCTTGGTGTAAACCTCCGCCGGCAGATAACCATCAACTCGAGCCTTAGCCTCGAGACGATGGCGGGCCGAGCGTTGTTCGGCCCGTACAGTGCGGCGCCAGGGGAGGTGCGCGCCACGAATCCAACCGCCCGGCGCAGGCCGGGTTGAGAAGGGATGCCTCGTGGCTCGATTTGCTGCTTCGGCTAACGCTCAACCTCAGGTTGACGATGGCTATCTGATCGCGCTCGCCAAGCAGGGCGACGCGGAGGCGTACGACCGGCTGGTGCGTCGCTACTACGGCTTCGTCAGGCTGAAGGCCTCGTCCTACTTCCTGGCCGGCGGGGACGGCGATGACCTGATCCAGGAGGGATTGGTCGGCCTGTACAAGGCGATCCGCGACTATCGCAGCGACCGCGAGTCGAGCTTCCGCAACTTCGCCGAGCTCTGCATCACCCGGCAGATCATCACCGCGGTGAAGACCGCCACCCGCAACAAGCACACCCCGCTCAACCAGTACGTCTCGTTTTCGAGCAGCCCATCCGGGAGCGTCAGCGAGGTCGAGCCGACGCTCGACGAGCTTCTCGCGGGCTCGCCGATCCACGACCCGGTCAACCAGGTGATCTCCTCCGAGGAGGTTCGGGCGCTCGTGGCCTGCATCTCGACCGCGCTGTCAGAGCTCGAGTCCAGGGTGCTCGCCCTGTACCTCGACGGCCACTCCTACGAGGAGATGGGACAACGGATCGGGTGCGACTGCAAGACCGTCGACAACGCGCTCCAGCGCGTGAAGCGGAAGGTCGGGCAGCACCTCGCTGAGCGGGCGGTGCCGGCGTAGGGCACCCGCGCCGGCGTTAGGGCACCCGCCCCCGGCGTCAGGGCATCCGCGCCTTCCGGCTCAGCCCGCGATCGGGCCGAGAGCCGGCTCGCGCCCGTACGTGCTGAACGCACGAAACCGGTTGAACTCCCGGTGCTCGGGGCCGTGGTAGTCGGAGGAGCCGGTGGTGAGGAGCCCAAGCCCGGCGCACTGGTCGGCCAGTAGCCTGCTCTGCTCGGCGTCGTGGGTGGGATAGAAGCACTCGACTCCGTCGAGCCCGTAGGAGTGAAAGCGCTCGACGGTCTCTCGCACCGCATCGGGCTCCTTGACGTCCCAGAACGGGTGCGCCCACACCGCGATGCCACCCGCGTCGTGGATCGCACCGATCGCGTCGGCGACCGACGGCCCCTTCCGTGGGACGAACGCCGGCGTGCCCTCGATCAGGTAGCCGACCAGGAACGCTGAGGGCTCTGTCCGGTCCTCGGCGGCGAGCCGCTCGGCATTCCCCGGATGGCTCACCACCGCCTGGGCCAGATGCGGCCGCCCGATCGACTCGCCGCGCGCCGCCCGTTCGTCCAGCGCCGCCTGATCGACCTCGAAGCCCAGCTCCTTGATCTTCTCGACGATCGCGCTCGCGCGACCCTCGCGCTGCGCTCGGTAGCCCTCCAGTCGCTCGAGCAGGCCCGGGTCGCGGTCGTCGATCAGGTAGCCGAGGATGTGCAGGTCGGCCCCGCGGACGTCGATCGTCGAGATCTCGACTGCCGGCACGACGCGCACGCCGAGCTCGCCGCCGGCATCAGCGGCCTCCCGAACGCCGCCGACGCTGTCGTGGTCGCTGAGGGCCAGCAGCTCCACGCCGGCTTCGGCCGCCGCGCTCACGACGTCGGCCGGCGCGAGCGCGCCATCCGAGTGGCGCGAGTGGCTCTGGAGATCGAAGGTCGGTGCGTCGGTGGCCAAGCGGCGGAGGCTAGCGGGAGCGAGCCGGACCTGATCTTGCAGGCGGGCTTGCGATGTAGGCGCCGCGCGTCTAGACATTGACGCCACGGACACGCCGAACTGGAGGTGCGCGATGGGCGACACGCGGCTTCGCTGCCGCGGCTGGCAGCAGGAGGCGGCGCTGCGGATGCTCGAGAACAACCTCCATCCCGACGTGGCCGAGAAGCCCTCGGAGCTGATCGTGTACGGAGGGATCGGCAAGGCCGCTCGCAACCATTCCTGCTACGAGACGATCCGGCGCGAGCTCATGCGGCTGGGCGACGAGGAGACGCTGCTCGTGCAGTCGGGCAAGCCAGTGGCGGTGTTCGAGACCCATGAACGGGCGCCGCGCGTGCTGATCGCGAACACCAACCTGGTGCCCGACTGGGCTACGTGGCAGCACTTCCGCGAGCTCGACGCGGCCGGGCTGATCATGTACGGCCAGATGACTGCCGGATCGTGGATCTACATCGGCAGCCAGGGCATCCTCCAGGGCACCTATGAGACCTTCGCCGCGGTGGCGCGCAAGCGGTTCGGCGGCTCGCTCGAGGGGCGGCTGGTGGTGACCGCGGGCCTGGGCGGAATGGGCGGGGCGCAGCCGCTGGCGGTGACCATGTGCGGCGGGACCGCGCTGTGCGTCGAGGCGGACCTGACGCGGATCGAGCGCCGGCTCACCAGCGGCTACCTCGACGAGCGGGCGGCCGACCTGAACGAGGCGCTGTCGCGCCTCCAAGACGCGGCGCGCGAGCGCAGGCCCCTCTCGGTCGGGCTGCTCGGAAACGCCGCGGAGGTTCTGCCCGAGCTGGTGCGCCGCGGTGCCGCCGTCGATGTGGTGACCGATCAGACCTCGGCCCACGACCCGCTGAACGGCTACGTCCCAGCCGGCCTGACGCTCGAGCAGGCGGAGGTCCTGCGCCGGCGCGACCCGGAGGATTACCTGAAGCGCGTGGGGCAGAGCGCACTGACCCACGTGGGGGCGATCCGCGCGCTGGCCGAGGCCGGCGCCGAGGCTTTCGACTACGGGAACGCGCTGCGGGGCCTCGCCGCCGAGCACGGCGACCAGCACGCCTTCGAGTACCCGGGGTTCGTCCCTGCCTACATCCGCCCCCTGTTCTGCGAGGGCAAGGGCCCGTTTCGCTGGGTCGCGCTGTCCGGCGAACCCGAGGACATCCACAAGACCGACGCGGCGATCCTCGAGTTGTTCGGCGAGCAGGAGCACGTCGCGAGGTGGATCCGCCTGGCGTCGGAGAAGGTGCGATTCCAGGGCCTGCCCGCGCGGATCTGCTGGCTCGGCTACGGCGAGCGCCACCTGGCGGGCCTGCGCTTCAACGAGATGGTCGCGAGCGGTGAGCTGGCGGGCCCGGTCGTGATCGGCCGCGACCACCTCGACGCCGGTTCCGTCGCGTCGCCGCAGCGCGAGACCGAGGCGATGCGCGACGGCTCGGATGCGGTCGCCGACTGGCCGATCCTCAACGCGCTGCTGAACACGGCCTGCGGCGCGAGCTGGGTCTCGGTGCACCATGGCGGCGGCGTGGGGATGGGCAAGTCGATCCACGCCGGACAGGTCGTGGTGGCCGACGGCACTGACGCCGGCGCCGAACGCGTGCAGCGGGTGCTGACCGCCGATCCCGGACTCGGGGTCGTGCGCCATGCGGACGCCGGGTACGAAAGCGCGATGGCCTTCGCGCGGGAGGCGGGGCCGCGGATGCCGATGCTCGATCCCGAGCCGGCGCGCACGTGACCGGCGACGTCGCCGCCGCGCACGTGAGCCGGGACCTCGCCGCCGCGATCAGCATCAACCACGCGAACCAGGTGCTGCGCCCTCCGGAAGATGGCCTCGCCTACCTGCGCCACCACCGCGCCGGGGAGCTCATGACGGCCGCAGGATCGCTCTGCACCACCGGCGAGCGGATCGTCGCGTTCGAGCCCGATGCCGGAGCGCCGGTCCAGATCGACGCGCGCGAGTGCGCGATCGTCCCCGGCTTCGTCGACTGTCATACGCACCTGCCGTTCGCCGGATGGCGCGAGCAGGAGTACTCGCTCAAGATCGAAGGCGCGTCGTACGAGAGCATCGCGCGGGCCGGCGGCGGGATCCGAGCCTCGGGGCGCGCGCTGGCGGAGAGCTCCGACGAGGAGGTTCTCGCGCAAGCGCAGCAGCTCGCGGGCGAGATGCTCGCGCACGGAACGACTGCGTTCGAGTGCAAGAGCGGCTACGGGCTGTCGACCGAGGGCGAGCTGCGCGCGCTGCGCCTGGCGGGCGAGCTGCGGGTACGCCAGACGACGACGGTGACCGCGCTGCTCGCGCATGCGGTCCCCGACGGCTATGAGCGCAGCGCGTGGATGGAGCAGGTTGCGGCGATGGTGCCCTCGGTGCGGGCGAGCGCGCTCGACATCTACGTGGAGACGATCGCCTTCACGAATGACGACTTGCGAACGATGGGCGCACTGGCCCACAGCCGCGGGCTCGACCTCCGGGCGCACGTCGAGCAGTTCAGCGCCAACCGCTCGGTTCCGGTCGCCATCGAGGCGGGGGCGCGCTCGGTCGATCACCTCGCTTGTGTCGAGCCGGCCGACGTTCACCGGCTGGCCGATTCCGAAACGGCGGCGGTGCTGCTGCCGGGCGCTGAGTTCCTCGGCGACGAGCGCACGGCGCCCGGGCGGATGCTCGCCGACAGCGGCGCGATCTGCGCGCTCGGGACCGATCTGAACCCGGGCACCTCACCCGTGACCTCGCTGCCGGTGATCATCGGCCTGGCCGTCCGGCGCTACCGCTGGTCGGTCCGGGAGGCGCTGCTCGCCTGCACGCTGAACGCGGCGTGGGTCCTCGGGCTCGAGCGCGAGCTCGGCTCACTGGAGGCGGGCAAGCGCGCCGACGTGCTCCTCCTGGACGGGCCGGTCGAGCGCATCCCCTATCGGTTCGCCCATAATCCGGTGGCGGTGGTGATCCTCGGCGGCGAGGTCGTGCACGTGCGGTCCGACTGCGCCTGGAGGGTCCGCGGATGATCGATCCCCGCCGCATCCAGGCCCGCCTGGGCGAGCTCGAGGGGATCGGGACCGGGCCGGGCGGGGTCAACCGCCTCGCCTGGACCGCCGAGGACGCCGCCTGCCGGCGCTGGTTCGCGACCCACGCCGAGGCCGTCGGCCTCCGCACCGAAACCGATCCGGCGGGGAACCTGTGGGCGTGTCCGGACAGCGAGCCGCCGTGGTGGGGCGTGGGCTCGCATCTGGACAGCGTGCGGGCCGGCGGGCGCTTCGACGGCCCGCTCGGCGTGGCCTGCGGGCTGGAGATCGCGGCGGCGTCGAGTGCTCCCGTCGCCGTCGTCTCGTTCGCCGACGAGGAGGGTGCGCGCTTCAACACGCCGACCTTCGGAAGCCGCGCCCTGGTGGGCCGGCTCGACATCGGCGGCGTGCTGGACCGGCGCGACGATGCCGGCATCCCGCTCGCCGACGCGCTACAGGGCGCCGGGATCGACCCGCGGGATATCGACACAGCTCCGCGGGGTCTGGCCAAGCTCCGCGGCTTCGTCGAGATCCACATCGACCAGACAACCGACCTGGCTCGCGCCGGCGCGCCGGTGGGGGTGGTCAGCGCGCTTGTCGAGCGGCTCCGGCTCGGGGTCGAGCTGCGCGGCCGGGCTGACCACGCCGGCACCACGCCGCGGGAGGAGCGCCGCGACGCCGTCGCCGCGGCGGCCCGGCTGATCGTGGGCGCCGAGGAGCTGGCCGAGCCATACGACCGGATGCTCGTCACCGTCGCGCGGATCCTCGCCGAGCCCAACGCCCAAACCACGATCGCGGCACACGTCCGGTTGTGGATCGACGCACGCGCGCCGGACGCGCGGGACCTCGATGCCTGGCACGAGCAGCTCCTCGGTCAGGCGCGGTCGGTGGCCGAGCGCACGGGCGTGGCGATCGATCTGGACATCGCGTCTCGATCACCTCGCCGCGAGTTCGACCGGCATCTCCGCGAACGCCTTGTCGCCACCGCCCAAGCCCTGACAGGAAAGCCGCCGCCCGCCGTGGACTGCTTCGCCGGCCACGACGCCGGCGTTCTGGCCGAGCGAGTCCCGGCCGCCATGGTGCTGGTGCGCAACGCCACCGGCGTGAGCCACGCGCCTGAGGAGGAGGTCGACATCCGCGACGCCGCGCTTGCGGCGCAGGTTGTTCTGGAGGCGCTCGCGTGAACGGCATCCCGCCCACGGCCCGGATCGCGGCTATGCCCAACGCACATTCGCACGCCTTCCAGCGGCTTCTGCGGGGCCGCTCGGAGCGCCCCACGCGGGCAGGCGCCGACGACTTCTGGACGTGGCGCACCGAGATGTTCCGCGTGGCCGGCCGGCTCGACCCGGACAGCATGCGGACGATCGCCGAGCAGGCCTACCGTGAGATGGCCGATGCCGGCTACGGCGCAGTCGGGGAATTCCACTATGTGCACCACCAGCCCGACGGCACGCCTTACCCCAACCCAAACGAGATGGCGATCGCGGTCGCCGAGGCGGCGATCGCGGCCGGCCTGGAGATCGTGCTTCTGCCTGCTGCCTACCATCGCGGCGGCTGGGACGGCCGCGACATCCCGCCGCTGCCCGGCCAGCTGAGATTCTGCGACCCGGACGTCGACGCGTTCCTCGAGCGCGTCGAGGCCCTGCGCGGCTGGGCGACGGGAAAGCCAGGGATCGAGGTGGGCATCGCCGCCCACAGCGTCCGGGCCGTCCCGGCCCCGTGGCTCGCGTTCATCGCGGGCTTTGCCCACCAGCACGGCCTCGTGTGCCACGTGCACGCGCACGAGCAGCGGCGCGAGCTCGACCAGTGCCAGGCCGAGCACGGCTGCACGCCGATCGAGCTGCTCGAGTCCACAGGCTTCCTCGCTCCCAACACCAGCGTCATCCACGGCATCCACGTCTCCGAGCGGGACGTCGAGCTCCTCCGCCGCAACGACAGCACGGTCGTCTCGTGCCCGACCACCGAAGGCAACCTGGGCGACGGTTATCTGCCCGCGCTCGCCTACCGTGACGCCGCCGTGCGGCTGGCGCTCGGCAGCGACTCCCAGGTGAGAATCGATCCGTTCGAGGAGGCGCGCGAGCTCGAAACGCTCTCCCGGCGCGATGGTCAAACCCGCGCAGGGCTGCTGAGCGCGTATGGAGACCTTTGGGAATGGCTAGCGCGCAACGGGCGTCGCAGCCTCGGGCTCGCGGCGTCGACCGAGGTCGAGATCGACCTCGAGCATTCCGACCTGCGCGGCGTCGAGCCCGAGGATCTGCCGGCGGCGCTCATCACCTGTGCGTCCGCCGGCGTGGTCAAGCGGCGGGCGAGCGCGCCCGCCGCTTCCCGTCGCTGATCAGCGCGTGTCCCGCTTGACCGCGCTGCGCGCCTTTCCGATCGCGTTCCGCGTCTTCCCCTTGAGCTCCTCGCTGACGCCGCGCGCCTCGGTTCCGGGCCGTCCGGTCTCAATCCCGACGTTCTTGCGGACCTTGCCCTTGGTCTCCTCGAGCTTGCCCTTGGCGCGCTGCATCCGATCGCCCATCGCTCAGC
This sequence comes from uncultured Solirubrobacterales bacterium, assembly GCA_963818675.1. Classification (GTDB taxonomy): domain Bacteria; phylum Actinomycetota; class Thermoleophilia; order Solirubrobacterales; family Solirubrobacteraceae; genus Palsa-465. Next base: position 196,242 of record CAWFTE010000002.1, on the reverse strand, counting down.
GCTCCTCGCGGCGAACTTCACCCTCCGTCGCCGCGCCGCGCTGGCCCGCCCCTTCGCGCTCACCGCCCGCACCGGTGCCGTTGTCGGCGGCGTCGTCACGCAGCTCGTGGTCGGCCAGGCCGCGCTCGTGCAACGTCGCGCGCTCCTGGTGCAGCCGGGCCTCGGCCCGCTCTCGCGCGGCCTCTTGCTCGGCGATACGAGCCCGCTGCTCCGCGGCGTCGGCCCGCTCCTCGCGCACGTTCGCGTGGTCGCGGTGCTCGCTGACCGCCGCCTCGCGGCGCTTGTTCAGCTCACGCTCCTCGCGGGCCGCTGCGGCGCGCCGGCGCACGGGCGGCAGCACGAACACCAGCAGCGCGATGATCACCACCGCAGCTACGACGATCGCGATGATAACTCCAGTTGACATCGAGTCCTCCTCCTTGGGTGTTTTACGAGTCTTCCGCGCTTCGGAGCGCGCGGTAGGTCAGCACAGCGGTGGCGGTGCCAGTCGCGGCGGCCGCGACGAACGCGCTCCACCGGCTCGGCTGGATGCCGGCCACCCGTTGCGCCGCGGCCTTGCCGGCTGTTTTGATTGCGGCTGCTGTCATGCGGCGACCGCCGCGAGCTGCAGCATCCGCTCGACCCGGGCCAGCAACTGGTGGCTCGGATACCACGACTCGTCGCACTTCTCGATCAGCATCTCGACGTAGTCGGCGATCTGCTGCGAGGTCCAGATCGACGATTCGATCCGGTCGAGCAACTGATGGCTCGGGTACCGGTCTTCCCGGCACCGTTCCATCAGGATGTCTACGTAACGCTGTTGCAGTGGTGGCATCTCCTTCTCCTCTCTACATCAGGTTGCCCAGCGGCCCGAGGTTCAAATTGAGGTCCTCGTCGCTCAGGCCAAACACGCTCTTGAGCTCTTCCATTCGCTTGGCCAGGCCAAGGAACGTCCGTCCTAGCCGTTCGATCTCCTCCTCGCTCAGGGTCCCCCCTTCGATCCGCCGAATCGCCTGGCGCTCCATCAGCTGACGTAGCAGCTCGACGATCGTCATCACGAGCCCCGCCAGTCCCTTCTCCAGGTCCTCCGGGTCCGTGTTGACGCGGCGCGACAGCCCAGGCTCGATCCGCTCGAGCTCGCCGGTCAGGATCTCCCGCTCCCAGTCGAGCAGACCGTCGTTCATCGATCCCCCCGGGGGCTGAAGCTGTACGGTGGCCACGGGCCGGTACAGACCAGCTCCATGTCCGGGTGACGCTGGTCCAGGTCTCGCACGCGATCGGCGAATTCCCCGGTCAGCGCGCGCTCCACCAGATAGGCCCCGAGGACCGGGTGCTCCGCTCGATCCACGAGCCGGCTTCGGATCTCCCGAGCGAGCGCGGCGAGCGGATCCAGACGATCGGCAAGCTCGCGCGCCCGGCGGTGAAGCGCGACACGGTCGAGCATGTATGCGGTCCCGGTGTCGTGGCGCGTAGCCGGCGGCTCGGGCTCGCGCCAGCCGGCGCGGACCGCGAGCTCGATCGCGCCGCGCACCCGCTCCAACCCGGCGGCCAGCTCGGCGCGGCGCTCGCGCAGCACTTCTCGGACCTGCCCTTCGTCCGCGAGCACGGTGCCGAAGCGCATCGGCAGGATCGTCCGCTCGGCCATCAGCCGCTCCATGACCTCTTCGTAGGCCCAGAGGTCCGCGGCGCCAGCCCTGAGCCTGGGCGTGTCGTGGGCGCTGACCACGGCGACGAGCCCGCTCTCGGGGACGGGTCGGAGCGGCGCGCCGTGCAGTCCGGCACCGTCGCAATCCGCAGCGTCGGAGACCGCGTAGAGCACGAGGCTCATCGACCCGCCACCTTGTCATGCGCTGCCAGCAGGATCGCCAGGTCGAGATCCACGAGGTCGATGTCCGCGGCAGCCAGCGTGATGTGACCGTGGACGACCACGCCTCCCGCGAGCAGCCGGTCGAGGAGGTCGAGCAGGGTGAGCTGCCGCGCCGGACGTCCGCGCGCTCCGGGCGAGCTGTAGAGCGTCTCCGCGCCGCTCACCAGGTCGCTCCGATGCTGTCGGGGACGAAGTTGTAAGCGGGCCACGGACCGGTCAGCACGAGCTCCAGCCCCTCGGCTTCGAACGCGGCCCCCAGCGCGGTCACCTCGTCGCGGAACCGACCGAGTACGTCATCCGGCACCAGGTAGGCGGCGTTGAGGACCATCTCCCCGGGATGGGCGCTGGCTTCCGGACGTTGCGGCAGCAGCAGGCGCGTCTCGGGGGCCAGCGTTTGGAGCTGGTCGTGGACCTCCGCTGCCGCCTGCTCGAGCCGCTGGGCGGCCTCCTCGGCCCGGTCACGCTCGCGCTTGCGCCGCTCCATGTACGCGGCGCCGGCGCCCGGCCCCTCCACCTCGGAGGACTCGACTACCTGCGCGCGAGCCGGGTCCGCGAACGCCTTCAGCCCCATCTCGGTCTTCCCGTCGAGCGCGGCCAGCGCCTGGCTCAGAGACTGGGACTCGCGGCGGAGCATCTCGCGCACCCCTTCCTCGGCGCGATAGACCGTGCACATGCGCATCGGGATGACCGTCACCTGCGCGCGCGTCTGCTCGAGCACCTCTTCGTGAGCTCGCGCCGTGGCCTCGACCCAGGCCATGTCAGCCAGATGCTCGCGCAGCCGCTGCTCGCCGAACTCCTCAAATGCGACGCGGCTCGTCACCGCGGCGACGTCGCCTTCGCGAACGACCTCGACGGCGTGTGCCCGCTCGATCGCGGAGGCGCTCCACGCCGGCGAGGCCTCGGCGCTCACCACGCCGTACACGTACCACCCGAGCTCGCCACGCGGAGCCTGCGGAGCCCGGGGAGCCCGGGGCGCTGGGGCGCTCGAACTGAGCTCGCCCCGGACCCCCGCGAGCATGGACTCGACAAGCGTGTCGGCGAGGATCTGGCGCACGCGAGCGCGCGCCTGCGCGCGCGCCTCGGCGAGCAGCTCGGCTGCGTCCGCCTCGGCCAGCTCGCGGAGCGCCGCCTTCAGAGATTCCTCAGCGCCCATTCTTCTCGAGCAGGCGCTCCACGCGCTCCAACCGCTCGCGCAGGTCCTCGTTCGCCGCTTCGAGCACCTTGCGGTCCTCGTTCTCCGCTTCGAGCATCTTGCGCGCCTCTCCGGACAGGCGAGGATCGGTTTCCCACCAGTTGATCCCCATCTCCTGGGCTCGGTCTACCGAGCACACGAGCAGCCGCAGCTTGATCGTGAGCAACTCGATGTCGAGCAGGTTCACCTGGATGTCGCCGGCGATCACGATGCCCTTGTCGAGCACGCGCTCAAGGATGTCGGCCAGGTTGGCCGGGCCGCCTTCGCGCGGCCGCACGTCAGCACGGGCGGAGAACTGCGGCGGGAGGCCGGTGGACATGCGGGGGTCGGGCGAAGCCATCATCAATCCTCGTCGGCCTGGTTACGGTGATAGCGCCGGCTACGCCGCCAGCCGATCACCTCGCCCTCGCCGTCCACCTTGACGGCGTAGGCGCCGAGGACGTCGGTGGAGTTGGGAACCCGAGCCAGCTCGACGATCTGCACTGTGACGCTCCACCCGTCGTCCTCGTCGCGCTCCAGTCCGAGCACCGACTCGATCGGCCGGCCCATCAGCTGCGGCAGGTCTCGGCGGACGCGCGCGACGACCTCGCGCCCCGACAGCTGATCAGACCCGTTGCGCTTGCGCCCGTTATCCCGCTGCGCCATCGTCTGCCTCCTGTTCGCGGAACGCCTTGGCGCGAGCCTGGCTGATGGCCAGCCGCTCGAACAATGCTTCCTCCTGCGCCTCGCGTTCCTCCTCGTCGATGTTCCCGTCCTCGTGCTCGAGCTCGAGCGCCAGCAGCTCGCGGCGGATGTTCTGCTCATCGTATAGCTGCCGGTCGATCTCATCGGCGACCTGCTCGGTCACCCACACTACGCCGCGCACCGGCGCGAGCGGCAGCGTCAGCAAGGCGGTGAACAGCCCCATGTCAGGCTGCTCCCGCGAGCTCGACGAAGGAATGCGGGGGCAGGGGACCGGTCAGCTTGAAGCGGAGCCGGCCCACCTGCCCGGCGGCGAGGTCCTCGAGTGCCTGGTCGAAGCGGTTGACGCCCTCGCGGTCGACCAGGAAGGATGCGCTCAGGGCGACGCGCTCGTGGGCCGGCTGCCCGATCTCCACCGCCAGCGCGAGCGGAGAGAGCACCTCGAGGATCGTGTGCGCATCGTTCTCGCGCGCCCGTTCCACCGCCTCGGACACCATCTCGCCGAGGCCGATCCGCTCGTAGTAGGTCGCGTCCTCGGGCTGGCCGCGCAGCGCCTCGCGCCGGCGCGCGATGTCCGGGTGGCTCTGCACGATCTCGCGCATAAGCGCGTCCTCCTCGTAGACCGCGCGTACGGCCAGCTCCACTTTGCCCGCCATCTGTTCGAGCTGAGCGGCGAGCTCGGCGGCATGCCCGTCGAGGATCCGCACCCGAACCTCGTCGCCGTCGGCCATCACCACGCCGAAGCGCATCGGAAGCACGGTCCCGCGGCCCAGCGCCGCCTCGAGCACTCGGGCGTGGGCCATCGCTTCCTCCCGCCCGAGCCGCAGCTCCTCGTCGTCGGCGAGCTCGCTGACCAGGGCCGCGGCGCCCTCGCCGGCCACGAGCCGGAGCGGGGCGTCCCGGATCCCGGAGCCGGACGGCTCCGGCGCGGCGGCGTCGACGACGCCGTAAACGTACTCAGGCACGGCGCCTCTCAGCGGCTGGACCGCCCGCGCGAGGAGGCGCTGCCCCCCGAACGCGAGCGCGACCCGCCACCGCTGCCGCTGCCGCTGCCGCTGCTCGAGCGCCGTGAACGGCTGCTGCTCTTGCTGTCGTCGTCGTCGTCGCTGGAGCCGAACAGCGACTCCTTGGCTCCTTCGAGGACGCCCTTGGTCTTGTTCTCCGCCCCGTCCTGGGTGATGTTCTCCATGATCTCGGGGAGGCCCTCGCCGCCCGACTCGCTCAGATCGAGCCGGTTGACCGCCTCGGCAAAGCGCAGGTAGGTGTCGACGCTCGCGATCACGATGCGCGCGTCGACCGTCAGGAGCTCGATCCCGACGAGCGAAACGCGCAGGAAGACATCGATCACGAGCCCCTTGTCGAGGATCAGATCGAGGATCTCGTACAGGCCGCTCGAACCGGATCGCTGTACGTATCCGCCGCCTCCGCCCCCTCGGGTCATAGCCATGGTTGACATGTCTCCTCTCCCTCTTTGTAGCTATCTATTGGTCCTCGTCCTCAGGCTCCTCGTCCTCAGGCTCCTCGCCCTCGAACTCCTCGCCCTCGAACTCCTCGCCCTCAGGTTCCTCGCCCTCAGGTTCCTCGCCCTCGGGCTCCTCGCCCTCGTCGGACTCGTATACGTCTGGGTTGATGAACTCCACGTGCGCCTTGAAGCGCCGCAGCTCGGCCTCGGCGCGCCTGCGCCCGATGCGCAGAGCCAGCGACGCTGCCTGCGCCGGATTCGTGGGAAGGACGTCCAGGTCCAGCTCGATCCGCGTAAGTCGCTCGCTCAGATGGTGGAAGGTCGCGAGCCCCGCGCAGTCGGTGCCCTCGACCGAGCGCCAGGCAAAGCTCTCTTCCTCGCGCTCGTCGACGATGTCGGCCACCCACTCAGGCGAGCGCGCACCCGCGAGCGCTCCGAACAGCTGATCGCCGTCGCGCTCCACGTCGACGATGCGGTTCACGCCCTCGGTCATCCACTCAAACGTCATCCACTCGTCCCATGCGAATGCGAGCGGCACCGCCACGTCGATCGACACCTGGATCGGAAGGCGCTTGGAGAGCGCCGACTCGAGAGCATCCCGGCTCGCACCGGCGGTGCGCTCGCCAACGCTGCGAACGGCGCCACCGCCGGCCTCGAGGACCCGGCGGCCGACCGCCGAGAGCGCCTTCTTGGCGGCGGCGCCGGCGAGCTTGGTGATCGGACTGGAGGGCTTCACGGATTCACGGGCGTTGCCGGCGGCTTTCTTGGTCGCGCGGGCGCCGTTCTTGGTCGCGCGGGCGCCGTTCTTGGTCGCGCGGGCGCCGTTCTTGGTCGCGCGCGCGCCGCGCGCGCCGTTCTTCGACGCGCCGTTGGGGGACCGGCGCTTGGCGGGCGTGCTGGACCGGCGCTTGGCCGGGGTGCTGGACCGGCGCTTGGCCGGGGTGCTTTGGCGCTGGGTTGCAGTGCGGGCCACGGTCTCAGGTCAGGATGCGACCGACCTGCTCTGCTTTCTCGCGGACCGTGCGGACCTCGCTGGCCAGCTTGCCGAACTGGCGACCGGCTTCGCTGATCTGCTCGCTCACGCCGGAGAAGTCGATCTTGTTGGGGATCTCCATCCCGAGCACTTTCCGGTTGCGGTTGCGGTTGCGGCCGAGCAGGATCCCGCCGGCCACGCCGACGGTGGCGCCGAGCACTGCCGTGGCGACGCTCGCGATCCCATTTCCCCGGCCGTTGCCCTGCGCCTGGGCCGACGTTCCGCCGGACTGGGAGTCGCCGTTGCTGCTCGAGCGGGAAGCGCTGGCGCGCCGGCTCGTCGTGGCGCCGGTGCTCCGGGCGCGGCTCGAACCGTTTCGTGCGCGTGTGGACCCGCTGCTCTGGCGGCTGCTCGAGCCACTGCTCTGGCGGCTGCTCGAGCCGCTGCTCTGGCGGCTGCTCGAGCCACTGCTCTGCCGGCCGCTCGCGCTGGTGCGCTGGCGGCTGGAGCCGCTGCTCTGGCGGCCGCTCGAGCCGCTGCTCTGGCGGCCGCTCGAGCCGCTGCTCTGGCGGCCGCTAGAGCCGCTCTTGCTCGCGCTGCTCTGGCGGGTCGTCCCGCTCTTGCTCGCGCTGCTCTGGCGGCTAGTCCCGCTCTTGCGGGCGCTCGCGGAAGTCTGTTTGCGGCCGTTGCTCGACCCACGGCTGGTCGTTCGAGAAGCGGACCTCGACGCGGAGGTCGACTGACCGCGATTGCTCGCACGGTTCGACCTTCCGCGCTCGTTGGCGGCGGACATATCACCCTCCTGTTCTTGTCCTCACCTGCTCGCACCACGTTGGCGTCTAGAGCAGGTCTGAACGTGTGCTACCCCAGGGTGATACCCCCGCACACGCCTGGACAAATGTTCGATGCCTTGCGTGTCAGAGCGCAGACACCCGATGTCGCCGGGATCTCGGACGATCGAAGATGGCGGCAGTCGGCGACGCGCTGCACCGGATCATAGACGATCCCGGCCGGACTGGGTAGTTCGGCCGCGCGTTAGGCTGCGCGTTATGTGCCGAAACATCAGGACGCTCTACAACTTCGATCCTCCCGCCAGCGACGAGGAGATCCAGGCCGCCGCGCTCCAGTACGTGCGCAAGATAAGCGGCTTCAACCGTCCATCCCGCGCCAACGAGCAGGCGTTCGCGCGCGCGGTGGAGGAGGTGGCCGAGGTCTCGGCTCGGCTGCTGCACGAGCTTCGCACCGCGGCGCCGCCGAAGGACCGTGAGACCGAGGCGGCGAAGGCGCGGGCCCGGTCGCAACAGCGCTACGCGGCCTGATCAGATCGTCAGCATGGCCGCGCTCGCGGCCGCGAGCCGGACGAGATATCCGCCACCCTTGGCGGGTCGCACGGTCGTGGCTTGCAACGGGCGTTGCAGCATGCCCGCAGGGCCGAAGGACTGCCCGCCCAGGGTGACGCCGCCGGTGGCGTACGCGCTCGGCGCCTCCAAGCGCTCGAGCACGGCCGGAGCGTCCTGCCCGGCCAGCCGAACGACGATCGTCGCGGCACTGGTGAGGCTGTCGTTTATGAGAACGATTCGGGTTTTCCCATCCACGGCGCGCGTCGCCCAGGCGCGGAGTTGCCCCGGCAGACGCCCGGTGATCTGAAGCAGGCGCGCGCCTGGCGGGGCGGCGCGGGAGAACATCCACAGCCCGTAGTACTGGGGGCGGACGGCGCCTGCCCCGCGCCGGAAGCTGAAGAGCTGATTGGCAGGCGCCTCCGGATGGATGTGTACGTCGACGCCGTCGACGCCGGCGCGGGCCAGCGAGAACTGCGTGTCGAGCGCCCACAACGCGCTCGCGAACGTGTCGCTGACGCCGGCTTGACCGCTGCAGGTCACCGTGTTCAGCTCGTCGATTCGGAACTGGGCGCCGCGACGGTGCGCGAGCGCCACATACGGCGCCATGCCCTGAGTCAGACCGCTCGACGAAGCAGGCGAGAGCAGGTGGGCGACCGTCGGGTACATCGGCGAGCGCGGGTCGTGCACGCACCGGTTCAGCGGATATCGGTGAAAGGTGGCCTGGGCGAGTCCGGGCTTGGCGGCGAACAGCCCTCCCAGGTGCGAGAGCCACGACAGCGTCCCGGTGGCGGGGCCGGCCTGGGCCATCGGCGGCAGCGCGCTCCGAATCCGCGAGAGCTCGCGGAGGTAGGCCCCGAACGTGTAGCCCGGCGGGCGGCCCGGCACCGGCTTGCCCTCGCGCGTGAAATACCAGGGCTGGGTGGAGTACAGCTCAGGTTCATTGCCGATCTCGAACCCCGAGATCAGGCCGCGTCCGATCCCGCGGACGAACGCGTTTCCCTCCGCCGCCGCGATCTCCCGGCTGTCCGCGAGCAGGTTGATGCCGAGGAGCAGGCGAGCGCTCGCTGCCATCGCCAGACCGCGCGCCACCGCAGTCCACTTCGAGGTGAGCGTGTAGCGCGCCCACGGAGGCGTGGCCGTGTGGGGCAGCGGCCACCAGGTCCGGTCGGTGCTGTCACCGCCGATCCGCAGCAGCGGCTGCTGGCCGGGCACGAGGCCGTCGATCAGCCGCACGAACACCGGGTTGGGGCGGTGGGGCTCGGTTCCCGCGTAGGCGTACAGGCTGCTGAACTCGATCGACAACCCCAGAAAGCCGGACGGGATCGGCCGCCCGAGCTCACGGCCGGTGACGCGGAGTTCTGTACGAATCGGCTTCGGGACGGGCGCGGATGCGGTGGCGGTGCAACCCGCGAGCGCCAGGATCGCCGTAGCGGCCACCCACGTAACCGTTCGCTTCGGACCCAGTCGCCGCCGCATGCCGGGCAGGTTAGACCGGCTTCTCGAACACGTCCGCGCGGTAGCGAGGTGCCATGCCCACCCGCTCGTACAGCGCGAGCGCGTTTGAATTGTCAGACGCGACCCCGAGCTGGGCCTCCTGCAGACCCGCCGCGACGAACCTCGCGAAAGCGCCGAGCAGCAATGTCGAGCCCAGTCCGTGGCCGCGCTCGGAGGGATCCACGCCGAGCAGGTCGACGAATCCGGCGTTCTCCTGCGTCCAGCGGCGGCACAGTGCGAAGCCGATGACCGTCTCGCCGCGCCGGGCCACCCGGCTGAGGGAGGGATCGAAGTCATGAGCGCTGAGGTGCTCGTCGTTGAACGCCTCGAAGCTCTCGGCGTGGTAGTCGGCGTTGGTGGCGAACGCGGCGGCGTGGGCCGCGTACAACACGCGCGAATCGCGGCCCGGATCGACGGGGGCGATCGTTACACCGGGCGGAGGCTCCGGCTCGGGCGGCCCTGGGAGCTCGAGCGGGCGGGCCAGACGCCAGTAGCTGCGGACATGCCGGTAGCCGGCACGCGCCAGCAACTCGTGCCCGCCGGCGTTTCGCCCCGCGACCCACTGACGATGAACGGCGTGGCCCGCCCGCTGGGCCCACTCCTCGGTCCAGGCCAGCAGGAGCGATCCCAGGCCTTCGCCCTCGCGCGCGGGATGCACCGCGGCAAGCGCCCCGGGGCTCCACAGCGTGGCGTAGCCGACGATCGCGCCGGCCGAGTCAAGCGCCACCACGGCATCCGAGTCGAGGTCGAACTCGGTGGCGCGCCACTGGTCGAGCAGGTCCTCGAGGGTGTAATCCGGAGCGCCGAAGTCGACGGTGTCGCGCGCGTGGATCACGCGCAGCACGGCGTCGGCGTCGGCCAGGGTGGGTGGGCGTAGCCGAAACACGGGCGATCGACCACAATTGGAGCGTGGCCGTATCCGAAGATGCTCGCATCGTCCACCGGGCGACGCACCAGCGCGTCGGCGTGGTCGTCCATCCGACCCGCATGATCGAGCCGCCGCTGCGTGCCCTGCGCGGGTGGACCGACGCGCACGGATTCGAGGTCGTGCAGGTGGCGGCTCCGTGCCGCCAGCAGGAGGTGGCCGAGCGTGGCGACCCGACTGAGTGCGACCTGATTGTGTCGATCGGCGGCGACGGGACGGCGCTGGCCGCGCTCAGGACCGGCGCCTGCGCGCGCACCCCGGTGCTGGGTGTGGCCTACGGCAGCCTCGGGGTCCTCACCAGCGTGGATCCGGCGGGCGTCGCCGACGCGGTCGAGCGCTTCGATCGCGGTGACTGGGTGCCGCACCGGCTTCCGGCGCTTCGGCTGTCGGGTGACCACGCCGAGGACCTTTTCGCGCTGAACGACGTCGTGGTGATTCGTGCCGGCGAAGGCCAGGTCCGGTTGGCCGCACACGTGGACGGCGTGCTGTTCGCGCGCCTCGCGGGCGACGGCTGCATCGTCAGCACGCCGATCGGCTCGAGCGCGTATGCGCTGTCGGCGGGCGGCCCCCTGATGGCGGCGGACATGAGGGCGTTCATGCTCACTCCGCTGTCCACGCACGGCGGGACGATCCCGCCGATGGTGATCGATGCCGCCTCGGAGCTCAGCCTTCACGCCACCGCCGGCCACGGCGGCTGGCGGCTCGAGCTGGACGGCCAGATCAGCGAGAGCGCCGGGAGCTCGATGTCGATCCGGTTGCGTCCGGACGCGGCGACGCTGGTTTGCTACGCGGACCAGGAGCCGCTCTTGAGCGGCCTGCGACGGCGGCGGATCATCGTCGATAGCCCGCGGATGGCGGCCGGGGGCTGAGTCGACCGCGCCTTCACGGCGTTCGCCCCCGGTTCTCGTGGCCTCGGGCGTTCAGGCGGGCGTGGCGGCGAGCAGGTCCGACAGGGCCCTGAGGTCGTCCTCGCTCGGGGTCCAGCTCGCGGCGGCCGCGTTCGCGCGCACCTGCTCGGGCTTGGTGGCGCCCGCGATGACCGAGGAGACCACCTCGCGCGCGAGCAGCGCCCCGATCGCCACCTCGCCAAGCGGCAGCTCGCGCTCGGCCGCGTAGCGCGAGAGCTCCTCGACCAGCTCCCATCGCGCGTCCGTGGCGATCTGCTCGCGGCTCGACAGCCGGGCCCCCGCCGGGCCCGCCTGACCGCGACGGTACTTGCCGGTCAAAAGCCCGCTCGCGAGCGGAAAGTAGGGGACGAAGCCCAGGCCCAGCCGCTCGCACGCGGGTAGCACGTCCGTCTCGGCGTCGCGGACGACCAGGCTGTATTCGTTCTGGATCGCGGTGAAGCGGGTCAGGCCGCGCTCGCGCGCCACCGCGTCCGCTTCCTCGATCTGCTCGGCGGTGAAGTTCGATGCGCCGATCGTGCGGACCGTGCCGGCCTGCACGAGCTCGTCGAGCGCCTCGAGCGTCTCGGACACCGGCGTCTCACCGTCGGGCCGGTGATACCAGTAGAGGTCGATCACGTCGGTGCGCAGCCGGCGCAGGGACGCTTTGACCGCCTGATGGACGTAGTCGCGGGACCCGCGGGGGCCCTTGCCATCGCCCATGTCCATTCCGAACTTGGTCGCCAGGAGCACCTGGTCGCGCCGGCCTTCCAGCACCTGTCCGAGGAGCTCCTCGCTCCCGCCTGCCCCCCCATAGATGTCGGCGCTGTCGAAGAAGGTCACGCCGGCATCGAGCGCCGTGTCGACCACCGCGCGCGTGCCCTCGAGATCGACGCGCCGGCCGAAGTTGTTGCAGCCGAGGCCGACCACCGACACGTGGAGCCCGGAGTGGCCGAGCTGACGCGTAGGAATCATCGCCGTCTCTATAGCAGAGGGCCCTTGGGATCCGGGCCGCCGGCGCCGATAAAAGCTCCATGAACGCCCTCGTTGGATTGCTGCTGGCTGCCTTGCTCCTGAGCGCCTTCGCCCGTCCGCGCTGGTGGCTCGCGCTCGGACCGGCTGTGGGCGCCGTTGGTCTCACCGCGTACAGGTTGGCCGTGCCCCGTAGCGCCCCGGGCGAGGAGGCGATCGCCCTTGTCGGGATCGTCCTGCTCGCGGTCGCGCTGGAGGGGGGCCTGCTGGTCGGCACGCTTGCCCGTGCCGGATTCGAGCGGGCTCGCGACCGGCCGGCGAGTGCGCGGACCGCCGTTCATGCCGCGCGGGGCATCGTCCTCGTCGGGCTGGCCTTCCTCGGAACGGCGGGGGTCGTGGCGATCGGCTCGAGCTTGGTGTTCGCGGCGCTCAGCGTGATCGCGGTGGGGGTTGTCCTCGGGCGGATGTGGCGCGCACGCACGCGCGGCGTCCGCATCAGGCCGGCTGTGGCGGCCGTTCGCAGTCCGGCACGCGCCGCCGGCCGGACACGTCCCGCGGCCAGTCGGGCAGAGCGGCGGCGGGCCCGGCTGCGCCGGGGGCCGGCGCGGCCGTCACCGAGACGGCGCGTCAGCTCATGAGCGGCTCGGCGCCGCCTCGGCCTCCTCGGGCAGCTCTTCGCGGATCGCCGCCAGCTCGTCGCTCGAGGTGGCGAACAGGTCGGCCAGGTGGGGGTCGAAATGGCTGCCGCCCTCGGCCTCGATCAACGCCATCGCCTCAAGGATCGGCATCGCGCCCCGGTACACCCGGTCGCTCGTCAGCGCGTCGAACACGTCCGCGATCGCGGTGATGCGACCTGCGATCGGGATGCCCTCGCCGGCCAGTCCGCGCGGGTAGCCGCGTCCGTCCCAGCGCTCGTGGTGCGTCATCGCGATCTCGGCAGCGAGCCTGAGCACGGGCGAATCGCCCTGATCGAGCAGCGCGCCACCGAGGCCTGGGTGGCGCTTGATGATCGTGAACTCCTCTTCTGTCAGCGGCCCCGGCTTGAGCAGGATCGCATCGGGGATCCCGATCTTGCCCACGTCGTGGAGCATCGCGGCAAGGCACAGGTGCTCCTGCGAGAAGCCGTTGATGTCCCCCTTGCGCCCCAGCAACTGGGAGTAGCGGCCCACCCGCTGGATGTGTCGGCCGGTCTCCTCGCTGCGCAGCGTGAGCGCGGTGACGAGTCGCGCCACCGTGTCGCGCTCCGCGTGCCGGGCCGTCGCCTCAGTCTGCTCGAGCCGGGCGAGCGCGTCACGGAGTGCCGAGGTCCGGGTCAGGACCTTTCCCTCGAGCTCCTGGACGTAGGCGCGACGCTCGAGCTCGAGCGACCGGCGGCGCAGGCCGGACACCACGTTGATCAGCGCCTCGTTGGGCGCGACCGGCTTGACCAGGTAGGCGTGCGCGCCGACTGCCAGCGCCTGCTCGGCGACGTCGGGATCATCGACGCCGGTCAGCATGATCACGACGATGTCGGGATGCTCGGCGGCCACGTGGCGGACCAGCTCGAGCCCGGACTCGCCCGGCATGTTCACGTCGCAGAAGACCAGCTCGACCGGCTCCGCGCCCAGGACCTTCCGAGCCTGTCCAACGTCGCCGGCCTCGAGAACGCTGTAACCCGCGCGGGAGAGGGTGCGGCGCAACGCCCGTCGCAGCGGCGGCTCGTCGTCCACGACCAGGATCTGGGCCTGGGGGACGCTAAACGGCTGGTTGGGCGGCACTCAGCGCCTCGTGCGCCTTGATCAGCAGCGCGTGCTCGGTGAACGGCTTCTCGAGCAGGACCATGCCCTTAGGCACGTTCTCGCCCGCGCCCAGGATCGGTTCGGCGTACCCGGACATGTACATGACCCGCGTATCGGGGCGCAGCGCGAGGATTCGCTCGGCCACCTCCTTGCCCAGCATGCGGGGCATGATGACGTCGGTGATGAGCAGGTCGATCGGACCATCGTGGTGACGCGCGAGCTCGATCGCGTCGGGCCCGTTGTCCGCGGCGAGAACGTTGTAACCACGGCGCTCGAGGATGCGCCGCGCCACCTCGCGGATACCGTCCTCGTCCTCGACCAGCAGCACGACCTCGCCGCTTGCCCCGCGTTCCGGCGACGTGGGTGCGGGAAACGGGGCCGCCGGCTGGTCGGTCGCCGGAAGCATGATGCTGCAGGTCGTCCCGATCCCCGGCTCGGAGTAGAGCTGCACCTGCCCGCCCGACTGGGTCACGATGCCGTACACGGTGGCGAGCCCGAGCCCGGTTCCCTCGCCCTTGGGCTTGGTCGTGAAGAACGGCTCGAAGGCGCGCTCGAGCGTGGTGGAGTCCATCCCCTCGCCGTTGTCGCTCACCCGGAGGCGCACGTACTGTCCCGGTACCAGGCCGCGACGGGTGCTGGCGTAGGTTTCGTCGACCTCCACATTGTCGGTCTCGATCACCAGCTCACCGCCGGACGGCATCGCGTCTCGCGCGTTGACCGCGAGGTTGACCAGCACCTGCACCATCTGCCCGGAATCCGCGATCACGGGCCAGGAGTCCTCGCCCGGCGCCCGGGTCAGTCGGATGTGCTCGCCGAGCGTCCGGCGCAGCATCTGCTCGGTGTCCGCGACGACGTCGTTCAGGCTGATCGCCGCGGGGTCGATCACCTCGCGCCGAGCGAAGGCCAGGAGCTGGTGGGTGAGGCTCGCCGCGCGCCGCGCGGCGCGTTCGATCTCCTCCAGGTCCGCTTGGGCGTCCACCAGCGGCCCGTCGCCGGTGCTCGCGGAGGTGGCGATCTCCTCCTTCACGAACAGCGCATAGTTGAGGATCACCGACAGCAGGTTGTTGAAGTCGTGGGCGACCCCCCCGGCGAGCTGGCCGAGGCTCTCGAGGCGCTGTGTCTGGGCCAGCTGGCGTGCCAGGCGCTCCCGATGGGAGACGTCGGTGGCCATCACGAAGCGCGCCGGTCGCCCCATGAAGTCGACGGCGTGGGAGGAGATCTCGACGTCGATCGGGCTGCCGTCCCGTTTCAGATGCCGCCACGGCCCCGAGCGCTCGATCGGCGGCGCACTGCCCGTGCTGGCGAGCAACGCCGGCAAGTCCTCGGCCGGCCGCAGGTCCTTGATCGTCATCGAGGCGAACTCCTCGCGCGTGTATCCGTACTGCTCCACCGCCGCTTCGTTGACCTCGATGATGTCGAGCGTCCGCGCGTCGTAGATCCACATCGGGAGCGGGTTGTTCTCGAACAGCAACCGGTAGGCCTCGGCCACGGCACGCGTCGACTGCTCGGCCTCCCGCGCAGCGTCCTCGGCGCGCTGGCGCTCGGTCAGCTCGTTCCCGAGTCGCCCGATCAGGCTCCGGAAGCTGTCCGCGAGCGCGGTGACCTCGGCCGGTCCGCTCACGGCGTGAAGGGCGGCCGTGTCCTCGCCGCTTGCGCCGCGGATCGCAAAGGCGAGCCGAACGATGGGCCGCGCGATCCGGCGGTGCACGAGCACCGTCGCAGCCAGCACGATGAGCAGCGCGACAACGACCACCACCAGCTCGCTCTGGAACAGCCGCGAGGCCGAGGCCATGGCTACCGAGCGCCTGAGGCCGGCATGCACCTGCCAACCCAGGCCCGGCACGGTGGCGGCGGCGAACAGCCGCTGGTGGCCGTCGAGCCCCGTCCGATCCGGCGAGCTCGCACGGCCGAATCGCGTGGGTCCGGCGAGGCGCGCCCCCGTCCAGCGTGCCGGATTGCCGGACTCGGCCAGGACGGTGCCCCCATCGGGTGCGGTGACGACGTACTCGATGCCCTTCGAGCCCGCGAGCTCGGCGCTCAGGTCGGGCCCGACCGCGCGGAGGCTGACCATGCCGACCGCCACCCCGCGGTGGAACGGAGCCGTGAAGATCGCCACCGGCTGACCGGTGAGCGGATCGGCTTCGGGTGCGAGCGCGGCAGGCTTCCCGCGCGAAGCGGTGAACCAGGGCTGCGACGCGTACGTTTGGGTATGGACGGTACTCGCCGATGAGCACGCGATCCTTCCGTCGGCCCGGACGATGTCGAGGTGCCCGGTCGGGAAGGCGCCGATGTGAGCGAACGTGAGCGCGCAGCTGGACGGATGCGCGAGCAGGTCGTCGGCTTCAGCCGGGTTGGCCGAGACCCCGGCCAGGGCGCCCTGGAGGATGATCGCGCCGTCGCCGATCAGCCTGGCCGCGCTCTGCGCTGCCACCGTGGCGTCGTGCAACCCCGCCGTGTGGGCGTCTCGGTCGCTCTGGACATGAACGTAGAGCGCTCCGGCCAGCCCGGCCAGGACGAACAGGACGATCAGAGCCGCGAAATACGCACCCAGACGCGCCCTACCTATACGCAACCTTCCACCTTCCATCCAACCTTCACATCACTCACGGCGATACGACCGACCCTGAATACGAAACCTGTGCCCACGCCATCCGTCTCACCGGTCTCGACGCGGCAATGTCCGGCGCGTCAGGGTGTAATCGAACAGATCCCGCTCAGCACAATCGATCGTAGCGGCTTCAGGTGCGATAACAGTCGACTATTTAGACTGTTGGTGAGATCCTTGTGAGAAGCTGCGCATTGCTCGCTGTTACTAGCTAAAGCTTGCCTTGGGTTGGGGCGACCGGTAGGGATCCTTAGCCGAGCGATCCTCTGACAGCGATTCGCGCGAGCGTGTCGTGAGCGCCTCGATCGCGTCCGCGAGGTGAACCTGATCGATGTTGTAGTCACCGCGCGCAACCCGGATCCGGTGTGCTTCGAGGAGGACCTCGGCGTGGGTGTGACCGGCGGGCGGCTCGAACCGGTACGAGGCGAGCTCGATCAGGAGGCCGAGCGGATCCTCGAAGTAGATCGAGTCCATGAACCCGCGGTCCTTGACGCCGCTGTGACGGATCTCCCGCTCGTCCAGCCGCTCCACCGCCTGATGGAAGCTCGCCTGCGAGAGGGCGAAGGCCAGGTGGTGCACGCAGCCGGGATCGGTCGGCGTGCGCCCTCGGTCGGCCGTGCGCTCGTCGTCGGTGAACACCGTGATCAGCCGGCCGTCTCCGGGGTCAAAGTAGAGGTGGCTCTCCGACGGCCGGTCCAGGTTTGGTTGCTCGAACACGAACGGCATCCCGAGCACGCCCTCCCAGAAGTCGATCGAAGTCTGTCGGTCGGCCCCCACGAGCGTGATGTGGTGAACGCCCTGGCTCTGGAGCTTGCGCACGGGTCTCGACGGTATGCCGCGTCGCCCTGGCTGTCAACCGGTCGCGGTGCCTCTCAACCGGGCGTAAGCTATGGCTGCGCGCGAGGGCGCACCCAGTCCGCGGGAGGCGGCTTTCAGGAAAAGGAGACTGCCGATAACCTCGAGCATTCGAGATCAGCGCGTCGAGGAGATGCTCGACACCGGCTTTCGGTATCGGGAGGGGGAGCCCATCATGGTTCGGGTGGTCCGCCGTCCGGGTCGCGTTACCATCACCGATGAGGGTCGTGCGCTCGAGCGCTCGGGTGTGTCGGCCCCGTGGCGTGAGCTGGCCGATCGTTTGGAGCGCGATCGGGCCGTCAACGTGAGCGGCCGAGGCGCGGTCTGGCTTCCCGTGGTCCGCGTCGGGCCGGGCGAGGCGAGGATCGTCGAGCGGATCGGCGAAGCCTCGCTCAGCTTCTACCAGGATCTGCTCGACCTGGAGTGAGTGGCGCGATCGCTCAGCCCGGGGGCCGGACCGTGTCAGTCGCTCAGGCCGGAGACCGGGCGGGCTCAGGAGACGGGCCGGACCCGGGCGGGTCTGGCGCGGCGAGCAAGATCGCGCTCACGGTGACGGCCGCGAACGCGAAGACCCGCAGCACGCCGAAGATCCCCGACGGGACGGGTTCGTGAAGCACGAGCGTGCCGGCGGCGATGGGGAGGGCATTGGTCAGCAGGGTGGCGAGGCCGGCCACGGTGAGGGCGCCACCGCGTTGATAGCCAAGCTGGAGCAGCGAGGTCCCCAGCGTGTAGCCGATCACGAGCGTGACCACGAACGCGAAGCGGGCGCCGCCCTGCGTGGCGAGCTTGGTCGAGATGTCGCCGATCGAGAAGAACAGGCCGCCGGCGATACCGTCGGCCACCGCCCCGGCTCGCAGCCTGCGGCCCAGCGCGAGCGCGACGAGCGCCACCGCCGCGGTTGCGCCGAGCCAGGCGACGATTGCGAGCGTGGAACCGTGGGCGCCCTGGCCGCTGGCCTTCGCGAGCGAGGTCCCTAGCGCGGCCAGGCCGAGCACTGACAGGGTCACGGCTCCCAGGTGGCGGCGGTCCAGTCGCCGGCCGCTCACGCGCGCCGACACGTAGCCGAGCAGTCCGATCCCACCGGCGCCGATGCTCTGCACCACGGCCAGCGAGGCGAGCGCCAGGGCGGCGGCGTACAGGGCAAACCCGGCCGACTCCATCGCGAATCCGAGTAGCCAGCCCCGGCTCGTGAGCAGGAGCCTCAGCGAGTGCAGCGGCCGGCGCATGGATAGGCACGGCAGGCTCGCCGCGGCATCGTGCTCGCGCAAGTAGGCCAGGTTGGTGAGCGTGGTCGACCCCGCGGCGAGGGCGAGCGCGACGGCCGTGCTTGCCTTCATCGGCGGCCTCTGACGTGCCGGGGGCGGCGAGGCGTGGTGTAGCGGCGGCGTGTCATGCGCTCGAAATTCTTCCCACGTGACTCGACCCGGTGGTAGGGTCGGCCCTCGTCCATAACAGACCCGGCGGCTATGCGCTTGGTCAGGCCGGCGGGCATGTCCACAGGGAGAGGGTGGCATGGTGAAGCCGATCAGGCTCTGGCTGTCGGTTGGCGCGGCTGTGGCCGCGTGTTGTCTGTGGCTCGTCCCGAGCGCCGTGGCTCGCACGACGACTCGCGCCGGAGGGCACTTGGCGGTCAACTGCTCCTGGTCAGCCGCGTTCTGCACCGAGGTGTACGACTCCTGGCGCGTGTTCGGTCACTACGTGGGCCACGACGAGCCGTCGGCGTTGTTCTACTCGGACGTGCCCGGCTCCGGCAATCACATGCGTTATGACCTGACGCTGCCCCGCGATCCCTCAGCCGACCATCCCAACCCCCCGAAGTCCTATGCGTTCGAGCTGAGTGGCGCCGAGTGGCTCGGTATGGCCATCTGCGACACCCAGTCCTATCCCGAGCAGGTGAGCACGTGTCCTCCGGACAGCGACCGCAACATCCTCGACCCGGCCGTATCGCCGAAGCACGTCGGACAGGCGTACATGGAGATGCAGTTCTATCCGCCCGGCTGGATTCCGTGGCCCACCTGGGCCGTGGCCGTCGGAGCGAGCGGGTGTGATCCCACCAAGTGGTGCGCCGCCCTCAACATCGACAGCTTGTCGGAGAATCCCGTCACCGGGCAGCAGAACAACGCGACGTGCGAGAGCCAGGTCGGCGAGGAGTACCTGAACTTCGCGTTCATCACCCACAGCGGTGTCGCGCAAGCTCCGGCCAACCCCGTGGACGCCACGCTGGCAACGTACACACCGAATCCAACCCAGGATCTGTACATGAACTCGGGAGATCGGTTGCGGGTGGACATAACCGACACTCGACACGGGGTGAGAGTGACGATCTACGACCTCAATACCGGTGCGTCTGGTTCGATGACGGCGAGCGCGGCGAACGGGTTCGGCCAGGTGTTGTTCGACCCGAACGGCACGGGCTGCACGGAGATCCCGTATGACTTCCACCCGATGTACAGCACGTCGACCCCGCAGACGCGGGTGACCTGGGCCGCGGGGTCCTACAACGTGGCCTTCGACACCGAGATCGGCCACTTCGACTTCTGCAACGGTCCGGTGCCGATTCCGGCCACTGAGTTCGGTCTGGACGCCAGCGGCAATCCCACCACCTGTCCCGCGGGGGACACGGAAGGACCCACTTCAGACCAGGAGCCGTCGGACGGGGATGATCTGTTCTGCTTCCCCGGCTCGGAGGCGATGACCTACAAGGTCTCCGGGTGTACCTACACGAACCTCCCTGGGTTCGACGGCGCGTCGTATCAGCCCCTGTGGCCCGACGGCAACACGCGGCTTCATCCGACCCCGTTCCAGTTCACCAGCCCGACGACTGGCAGGGACTACGAGACCCCGTACCGACAGGCCGGGCTCGAAACCGATGATCCCGCCTTCGAGCCGACCTGCAACCGGACGACTGGCGCGGGCTGCACGGTGGTTCCCACCTCGGACGACGGGACGCCCGCCGCGTTCTACCCGTTCTACAGCATCACACCGAACAACGGCTTCGGGCGCGATGACAGCTTCGGGGGCCGCCAGGGCTGCGTGTGGCAATTTGGCAACAACATCCCGGGTGAGTTCACGAACTTCGGCGGAGATGCCCAGTACGGGTCGCTGCTGAAGCTCGACTACACAGCCAAGGGCGGAGGGGTCATCCAGCGCTACGAGGACTTCCGCAACATCTTGCGCAGGGACCCGTGTTCGCAGGAGCAGCCCTTCTTCGCGCGCTAGAACGGAAACGGCGGGTCATCGGGCGCTGCTCCGCCAGCGTCCGATGACCCGGCCCGCCGATGACGCCTCGTGGCCGGCAGCGGGTATTACGTGATGGCCCGCGACCAGCACGAGCGCTTCTGCGAGAGCGTCGACGACGACCGGCGCGGGCCCGCGCTGGCCGCGCTCGTTGAACGGGCCGAGCACGAGGGCCTCGAGCTATGGGGCGAGAGCCTCGCCACCGCGCCGCGCGGCTACCCGAAGGACCACGGGCGGATCGCGCTGCTGCTCGTCACCGCGGCAGCCGGACCCGCGCTCCCGCGGTTGGTTAGGCTCCTCACGAGGGCGCCGACCAGCAAGCAAAGGAGAGGCGATGAGCGAGACGAGGGTCAAGTTCGTGCTCGACGAGGCGGAGATCCCGACCCATTGGGTCAACCTGATGGTCGACCTGCCCGGCGATGCGCCGCCACCGCTTCATCCGGGCACCAAGCAGCCGGCCGGGCCCGACGATCTGACGCCGATCTTCCCGATGAGCCTGATCATGCAGGAGGTCTCGGCCGAGCCCGAGGTCGAGATCCCCGAGCCGGTGCGCGAGGTCTACAAGCTCTGGCGCCCGACGCCTCTGTACCGGGCGCGCCGGCTCGAGCGCGAGCTCGATACGCCCGCGCACATCTACTACAAGTACGAGGGGGGCTCGCCGCCCGGATCGCACAAGCCGAACACCGCGGTGGCGCAGGCATACGAGAACGCGCAGGCCGGGATCCGCAAGCTCAGCACCGAGACCGGCGCCGGCCAATGGGGCTCGGCGCTGGCCTTCGCCTGCCGCCTGTTCGGGATCGAGTGCGAAGTGTGGATGGTCGGCTCGAGCTATGACCAGAAGCCGTACCGTCGCTCGATGATGGAGGCCTGGGGCGCCACCGTTCACCGTTCGCCCTCGGACGTGACCGAGGCGGGCCGCTCTCAGCGCGAGCACACCACCGGCTCGCTCGGCATCGCGATCTCCGAGGCAGTTGAGGTGGCAGCGCAGAGCCCGGACACCAACTACTCGCTCGGTTCGGTGCTGAACCACGTGCTGCTACATCAGACCGTGATCGGCCAGGAGGCGCTGGCCCAGATGGCCATGGCGGGGGAGGAGCCCGATGTCGTGGTCGCCTGCGTGGGCGGCGGCTCGAACTTCGGCGGGCTCACCTTTCCGTTTCTGCGCCGGGTGCTCCGCGACGGCGCGCGGACCCGGTTCATCGCCGCCGAGCCCGCGGCCTGCCCAACGCTCACGCGTGGCGTCTACGCGTACGACTTCGGCGATACCGTCGGGCTCACCCCGCTGATGCCGATGTTCACCCTCGGTCACGACTTCGTTCCGCCGCCGGTTCATGCAGGCGGTCTCAGGTACCACGGTGACTCGCCGTTGGTGTGTGCCCTGGTCAAGAACGGCCTGGTCGAGCCCCGCGCATACCACCAGAACGAGACGTTCGAGGCTGCGATCAGATTCGCCCGCTCGGAGGGCCTGATTCCAGCACCCGAGCCGGCACATGCGATTCGGGCCGTGCTCGACGAGGCGCTTGCGGCACGGGAAGCCGGTGAGCCTCGGGTGATCCTGTTGGGCTTGTGCGGGCATGGCCATTTCGACCTGTCCGCGTACGACGCATACCTGGCCGGCCGGCTCGAGGACCCGGAGTTCTCCGAAGGCGATCTCGAGGCGGCGCTGGAGAGCCTGCCCGAGGCGCCGGCGCTGGCCTAGGGGAGGCGCAGGCGATGGCGCAGACGGTCGCAGTTCTCGGCGCGCGCAACCTCGGCGGCGCGATCATCGATCACTTCCTCGAGCTCGGTTGGAACGCTGCGGGCGTTGCGCGCAGTGAGGAGACGCTCGAGCGCGTCCGGGCACGTGGGGCTTTGGCCGTGGGCGGCGACGCAGCGGATCCGGGCTCGCTGCGCGAGTCGCTCAGCGCGATCGGCGACGAGTTCGGCTCGCTCGATGCGGTCATCAACGCGGTGAGCGCCGCGCGCCCCACGACGTCCGGTCCGTTCGGGGGCGGGCCGCTGGCCACTGCCGACCTCGAGGCGTTCCGTGGCTGGACGGTGGCAGTGGCCGAGCAGGCCTTCGTGTTCCTGTCGATCGGCGCGGCCGCTCTACGCAACGCGGGCGGCGGCGCGCTGATCCAGGTCACCGGTGGCTCCTCCCGGCGCGCCATCCCGCAGCGCGGCTTGTGGGCCGCCGGCGCTTTTGCCACCCGCGCGCTCGTGCAAGCGGCGGCACTCGAGTTGCGCGAGGAGGGCATCCACGCCGCGCTGCTCGTCGTGGACGCGACGATTGAATCGCCCAAGACTGCTCAGTTCACCGCGGAGACGCCGCGAGAGGCACTCGCCGAGATGGGCCAGGTCGCCGCGGCGGCGTCGTTTCTCGCGCAGCAGGACTCGCGCGCGCTGACGCACGAGCTCGTGGTCACACCTGCCGGCGAGCGATGGGTGCCGTGATCGGCGTCGTACCGGACGCTCAGACCCGCTTGGGTTTAGAGGCGGTCCGATGCTTGGGGGCGCGGCATCCGGTCCGGCGGTGGCTGCCGTGGCGCGAGGCGGTACATTTCGGCTTCGCCGGCGAGGCCGCCGGGTCGTAGTCGTTGAACTGAACGGTCACGTCGTCGGTCGTGCCGGGGAAGTTGGGGAAGGAGATGGTCCTGATCGGACCCTTACCACGTGACTTCAGCTGGACTGTCACCTTGCCCGAGGGCGGGCTCTGAGCCGGGGCGAACACGTCGACCGAGCTGATGAAGTAACCCAGCTGCTGGTAGGTGGGCCACGTCTCACTGGTGTTGGACTGCCCGTCGTGGTCGAAGTCGGCCGCGAACAGCCCGTTGACCTCCTTACTCAGCGGGCACGTGGTCGAGTTGCAGACGCTCAGCCCGTTGATGGACAGGATGTCGCTCTGCGAGCCCTGATCTCCCCACAGCTCCTTGTAGCGCACGATCAACATCGCCGCGCTGCGCGGGTCCGGCGGACCGCCGGCGCTCCTGAGCGCGTCCGACTCGAGCAGCCGGATCAGATGGTCGCTGTGCGTGAACCGCTCGTCGTAATAGTGGTGGGTCGGAAAGCCGGACCGCACCTCGGCGAGCTCGTAGCGCCGGCCGGACTGAACGGTGACAGGACCCCAGTCTCCTCGAGCCGATCGCGAAGCTGGCGATCGGCGTGGCGCTGCTCCGCTGCCCGGTCGCCTGGTTGATCGGCCACACCTGCACCGTCGCGCCGGACAAGCCGGTGTTCTGCGGGAAGTTGACGTCCCTGCCGGAGAGGGTGATCTTCCCGCGCTGAGGCACGATCTGCGTCGTCTTGGGCGCCTTCCCGTTGAAGAACTTGTAGAACCACCAGAACGAGAGCGGCGAGGTTGCGCACTGAACGTGGGTCGAGTTGGGGATCGACACGTTCTTTGCGCCCTTGATCTGACGGCCGGGCGGGGACAACGGTCCCTTGGTCGCCCACAGCGCGAGCGTCCGCACGCCCCCTGGGGGCGAGCTCACCGACATTCCGTCGATGCTCACATAGTGGGCGATGTTCGCCGCGCGCTGCGCCGAGCTGTTGAGGTAGTCCTCCATCAGCTTGGTGCCGAGAGAGTGCGCGAGCAGATCGACTTTTGGCCGGTGTGTGATCGCCTTCATCTGCGCCACAAGTTGATCGAGCTGGGCGAACAGCGGCGCCTCTTGCTGCGGCGGGATCGTGCCCCCTTCGATCGCGCCGCTGAACTGACTCGAGTCGTACTCGAACACCGTGACGTAACGGTCGGGATAGCCGTTGCCGGTGAGACGCATCTTCTGCGACTCGAACTGCGCGCCGGACCCGTCGTATCCGTGCACGAAGATGACGCCGTTGCGCCCCGGAGCATGTCGGACCGGGCGATGGGTTGGCCGGTGGCGTTGGCCGGTCCGGCCCCACGCGCCGGAAGCGACCAGCAGCGAGCCGGCGATGACCAGCAACGACGTAAGCAATCCTGCCGCTTGCCTAGTTCGCAACGTTCTTCCCGTAGGTTCAGCCGAACGCTTCGGCGACAGCGTTCAGCCGGTGGGTCTCGAGCTCGTCCCGTTGACGCTCCGCCCGCTCGATCAGCCTGATCAGGTCGAACCCTGCCAGCGCGGGCTCGGTGGGTTGGAGGTCCTGGAGCGCGCGCCACAGCGCGAGCTTGCCTGTTACGCCGAGCGCGAGGCCCTCGAGCTCCACGACCCGGCTGAGCGGTGAGTATCCGAGGAGCCGGCCGTTCAGCTTGAAGCGGCCGAGCTTCTCAACTCCCCAACCTCCCACGACCTTGAGACGGTCGACGCCGGCGCCCAGGGCCTCCATGATCGCCAGCAACGACTCCCGGTCCTCCGTGAGCTCCTCGGCGAGTTCCTCGAGGAAGGCCCCGTAGCTCGAGCCGCGATTGCTGCCCGCGGCGCGCCGCGCAAGCTCGCGGCCGGCCGTCGCGCCCGCCAGATGATCGTTCACATAGATCGCCAGCAACGTCATGGGTCCCGCTTCAGGGCTCGGCGTGTACGCGTACCTCGCCGGCGAGGACGTCGGGATCGCCTTCGACCAGATCGCCGAGGCTCTCGCGAACCCAGTCGCCGGCGAGCCTGGTGATCTTCTGGAGCGCGGTGGCGGTCTTGCACACCGTGACGGAGGCCACGTCACCATCCCCCCCGTCGATTACGTCGTAGCTGAGGAATCCGTCGACATCCTTGACCTGGTCGATGAATTCTTCCTCCACCTTGCGCTCGAGCGCACTGATGTCGCTGGTTCGGTATCTGCGTATGCTGGCGTGCATCGGTTCCTCCTGGATCGGACGGCCAGACCCTACCCGACGATCCCCTTCAGCGCGTCGAGTTGCTGAGCGGCTCGTCGAGCACGATGCCTTCCGCGGTGATCGTGAACTCGCGGACGTCAGGATCGTGCCGGCTTGCGCGCGTCTTGAGGACGATCACGGCGCGGCGTAGCTGCGCATCTCGCGGCACGAACTGCAGCAGGACGACGTTGTCGGAGAGGTGGGAGATCCCGTCTTCGGATATATGAGTGATGCCGAACAGCGCGGGTACTTCCTGGCTCATCATGACGCTGACCTGCTGGTTTGCGCACCGTTGCAGCAGCGAGTAGAGATACTCGCGAAAGCGCAGTTCGTCGCCGGCTGCGCGTCGTAGGTCTCCGAGGCTGTCGATGAATACCCGGCGCGCGCCGGTCCGCTCGATGACCTCCAGAAGTTCGTAGACCCATTCGTCCAGGTAGAGGTCCACGGGGGATCGGTACATCAGCTCGACCGATTGGTTGGTTAGCGACCAGCCAAAGCCGTTGACGATCCGCTCGAGCTGAGTCGCGTTCTCCTGCAGGGTCGCGATGATCCCGGTTTGCCCCGCGGCGGCGCCGTTGAAGATGAAGTGGAGCCCCATGAGCGTCTTGCCTGACCCCGAGGGCCCGGCAACCATCGTGGACGCGCCTGGCCAGTAGCCATCGGTCAGCATCTCGTCGATGGCGGCGATGCCCGAGGACATGCGCTCGGTCTGCAACTCGTATGTCTCGGCGGGCAGGCTTTCGGCGAGCCTCGGAAATACGTGCAGGCCGTCGCGGGCGATCCTGTAGGCGTGCTCGCCTGACATGAATCCGGTGCCTCGGAGCTTGAGGATCTCGAGGTGGCGTATCGCGCGTTCAGCTTCGCGGCGCGTGGTGAGCGAGATGACCCCGTCGGCGACCGCGAATTCCGGGGCGGTTGCGACTTCGTCCCGGCTGTACTCGCCGACCAAGAACGTGGTCACGGGGAGGGCCGTGAGGATGCCGGCGAGCTCGTGCAGAAAGTGGCGGAAGGCTCGCGGGTCCGGGGCGTAGGCCGACAGCGCCTTGAAGCTGTCGATTGCGATCACTCCCGGCCGGCGCTCGGTGATCAGCGCCCGCACGCGGGCGAGAACCTCGTCGAGGCTGCCGTCGTTGAGCGTCTGCCCCAGGTCCTCGAAGAACATGGCCTTCCCGACCGCCTCGGCATCGAAGAACTCGAGGCGTTGCCCGTAGCGCAGAATCTTCTCGAGCGGTTCTGAGACCGTTGAGAGATACACGCCGGGCCGCTGCGCCGAGGCGTTGTGGAACATGAACTGCTCGGCAAGGATCGTCTTGCCGCTGCCCGGAAGACCGATGATCATGTTGAGCGCGTGCTCCGGCAGTCCCCCGCCGAGCACTGCGTCCAGGTGGCGGTCGCCACTCGAGAAGCGCTCGCTCATCGAGCTGCGCCGGGTGCTTCGTGCACGAGGCCGGTCCGTCCGAGAAGACCCTTCACGGTCGCCACCAGTTGCAGCGGCTCCAGCGGCTTCTTGAGGAAGGCATCGGCACCCGCGGCCAACGCTTGCTCGCCGAGGTCCAAGGTCGAGACGCACAGCACCGGCGTTCCGCGCCGCTGTTTGAGTCGCTCGCAGAGCTCCCGGCCGACGCCCCCGGAGATCATCAGCTCCACGATCGACAGCGCGGGGTCCTGGGAGGCGAACTTCTCTTCGGCGTCCTCCGCGGTCAGGGCTATCTCGACCTCGTAGCCCTCGGCGCGGAGGAAGAAGTCGTTGAGCTCGGCGCCGTGTCGATCGTTCTCCGCGACCAGGACCAGCATCGGCGTGGGCGGGTTCAACGCTCCCGGCGCCCCGATTGGCTCTGCCCCCGCTTGCCGTTCGGCGAGCAGCCGGTGGGCATCGGCGGCTGATAGTCCCTCGTCTAGGCGCTCTTTGACGAATTGCAGCTGATGGAGCTGATCGCGCGTGTACAGCCTCCGTCCGCCTTCGCTTCGCTCGGCCACGATCAGTCCGTAGCGATCCTCCCAACTGCGGATCGTTGGCTGAGAAAGACCAAGCATCCGAGCGATTGCTCCGATGCTGTAGATGCCGCGAGCTCGAGCCAAGAACCGATGAGCCTAGCGCACCGCATCCCCGAAAGCACTTGTTTCTTAGCACTATGCGGGCATTACAGGTTGGATTCCTACATGCCGCTTTGACAAAAGCTCTGCAGGATGTCAGCATGACTTCTGCAGACCCGTCCGAACGTGGCCATCCGGGAAGTAGATCGATGCACGCAGTCCGTGAAATTGAAACCGAGGGAACCGATCGCCTCGCCCGCCCTGGGGGCCCGATGCGATCGAACCTCGCGCAAGCCGAGGAGACGCAGAACGGCGCCCCGCAGCGCACAGCCGACGCGTCTGGAGTGCGCCTGCTGGCGGCGCGCGAATACGAGGATGAGGCCGCGGTGGTCAGCCTCCACGGGGAAATCGACCTCGAGACGGCGCCTTTGCTGCGTGAAACCCTGCTGCCGGTGCTCGAGCACCAAAGCGGTCCGGTCGTCGTGGACCTATCCGAGGTTGCGTTCATGGACTCGACGGGGGTGCACGTTCTCGTCGATGCGCTCCAGCGGCTCGAGCCTCAGAACCGCCGGCTCGCGATCGCATGTCGCGAGGGTGGCCAGGTACACCGGCTTCTCGCCTTGGTCGGCGTGTTCGACGCTCGGACCGTGTACTGCTCGCGCGAAAGCGCCGTGGCCGGCGTCGAAAACCGACGCCGATTCGCCCGATCGTGAAGCTACCGGCGCCATCACCAGCCGGTGAGTCGACAGAGGGACCTCTCTCCTCCCTCCGCCCGAATCTGGCGGGGCGGCTTCGGGCGCCCCGCTGGATGGTCGGGCTGTGCCGGCCGACCCAGCCAGACAAGGGCAACCAGCGATAACCGCCGCAGCGCGCGAGTCAACCGCCGCTCCGACGCTCGAGATCGCCAATGCGATCGTCGGGGTGTACAAGGACGCGCTGGGGCGCGGGCCCACCAAATGCCGGGTGCACTTCGCTGGAGCCGACACGCTGGTCGTGGTGCTCGAGCACACCATGACCGTTCAAGAGCGCAACCTCGCGTCCCTTGGCGAGGAAAAGCGCTTACAGGAGTATCGACTCGCCCTCACGAGAGCTCTTGAGGAGCGGTTGCGCCCGATTGTCGAGAGCGCGCTCGGGAGGCGAACCCTGGCGTTCGTCAGCGGCTTGGACAGCGTTCGCGACGTCGCGGTGCAGGTCTTCACCTTGGAGCCCGAGTCCGCGGACGGCCAGCCCGGCATGACATAGCACTCCCCTGCCGCAGGCCGGCGGCCTTCGAATGTTGGTTGCAACCTCGGCGCGAGGGAGGTGCAGGCCGGCGCGTTCACCGGGCTCGGGTCTCGCCTAGACCCGCACGCGTCGCAGCTTGTCCGGGTCCGCGACCAGATTCAGGCTGGTGATGCGGCCGCCTGAGGTCGTGAACGCGGCGACCGCCAGGACGTGGCTGCCTCGTGCCACGACTACCCCGGGAGCGCCGTTGACGATCGCTCGGCGGCCGAAGGGGGCGCGCGGCGTACCCTCCGCGAGCACCATCGCGGCCACCTCGCGCGGGCCATGGAGCTCGACCGGCGGACGCTGCCGCCCGGCGTCGATCCGCATCACCACGGCTGGGTCGAGCACCTCGAGCAGCGCGTCGAAGTCGCCCTCGCGAGACGCGGCCAGAAAGGCGTCGATAACGGCGCGCTGCTGGGCGTCGCTGGACTCGGAGCTTGCCTGCGCTCCGCGCACCCGCCGCCTGGCCCGGCTCGCAAGTTGACGGGTGGTGGGGACCGAGCGCTCCACGATCGGTGCGATCTCTTCGAACGGCATCCCGAAGATGTCGTGCAACACGAACGCCAGTCGCTCGGCGGGACTCAGCGTGTCGAGCACGATCTGAAGCGCAATGCCGATCGAGTCGCCGATCAGCACCTCGTGCTCGGGATCGTTCGACTCTTCTAGCGTGACGATCGGCTCGGGCAGCGAACCCTCGAACAGCTCCTCGCGCCGGGCGCGCCGCGAACGGAGCATGTCGAGGCAGACCCGGCCGACGATCACGCTAAGCCACGCGCGCATGTTGTCGACCTCATCGGAGTCGGCGCGGTTGAACCGCAGCCAGGCCTCCTGCACCGCGTCGTCGGCCTCGTTGATCGAGCCGAGCATCCGGTAGGCGACGGAGCGCAAGTGATCGCGGTTTCGCTCGAACTCTGCGGTCGGATTCATTGGTCACATCCTCTCGTCGGCATGCGTCTATAGAGACGACGCGTCAAATGCGAGAAACGTGACCACAGGAGGCATTTCAGATGAACGCCATAGAGGCGCAGTCATTGACGAAGACGTATCCGGGTGGGGTGGAAGCCGTCAGAGGCGTCGACTTCGAGGTCGAGGCGGGCGAGGTGTTTGGCCTGCTTGGGCCGAACGGCGCCGGTAAGTCAACCACCGTCGGGATGCTGACGACGACGATTATCCCCACGGCTGGCCGTGCGCTGGTCGGTGGCTACGACGTCGCCGAGCGGCCGCTGCTCGCGCGCGGAGTATCAAGCGTCGTGTTCCAGGAGCCCGTCGTCGACCGATCGCTCACCGGGCGGGCCAACATCGAGCTTCACGCCCGGCTCTGGGGGGCGGGTTCGCAGGGCCGCATGAGAGAGCTGACCGATGCGCTCGGGCTGGCCGACCTGATCGATCGGCCGGTATCGAGCTACAGCGGCGGGGAGCGCCGGCGGCTCGAGATCGCGCGCGCCCTCGTATCGGAGCCCGAAGTGCTGTTCATGGATGAGCCGACCGTCGGGCTCGACCCGCGCATCCGCCACGAGCTGCTCGACGTGATTGCGGGCCTGCGCGCGCGCAAGGAACTCACCATTCTGGTGACCACCCACTATCTCGACGAGGCCGAGCGGCTGTGCGATCGCGTCGCAATCGTGCACCAGGGCAGCATCGTGGCGCTCGACAGCCCGCGGGCGCTCCTGGAGCGGCTCGGCTCCGAGATCCTCGAGTTCCGCGTCGCCGGCGATCCGCACGTGACGCTGGCGGCCCTCCGCCTCAGGCGGCTGGCCTCTGCCGACGCGTTCGCAATCGGCGCGCGCGTGACGATTCCGCTCCACGAGCACGGCGCCGCCGAGGTCCTGGCCGGGGTGGACGTGCACGCGGCGGAGATCTCCACCCGCGTCCCGACCCTTGACGACGTCTATCTGCAGCTGACGGGCGCGGAGCTCGCCAACGCTGCCTGATCTGAAGGAGAACACACATGTCCGCAATCACAGAATCGATTCCTCTTCCGCGGCAGGCTTCAAGGCGCGCCCCGAGGTTCGGCGCGGTGCTGACGCTCGCCCGCCGGCGAGCGAAGCTGACGGCATCAAACCCGCGCCAGATCGCCGTGCCTCTGCTCGGGCCGGCGCTGCTCGCGCTCATCCTCGCGCCCGCACTGAAGAAGGCGACGGGCGGGTTGCACTCCCACATCGACTACACCTCATTCGTGGGCGTCGGGGCGGTCGGACTCGTGATCCCGTTGAGCTCCGTCTTCGCGGCGCTGAGCGTCATCGTCGACCGCCACACCGGCGCCCACCGCGAGCTGATCGCCGCCCCGATCCCGCGCGCCTTCATGGTGCTCGGAAACCTGATCGTGGCACTCGGGCTCGCCGCGCTCCAGGCACTCGTCGTGGTTGGGCTATCGGCGCTGCGCGGCGGCGTGTTTCACATCACCCCGGCGGGCGTCGCCTGGTTCCTCGGCGCGTCGCTGCTGTTCACGGTGTTCATGTACGGCCTCGCCGAGACGGTCGCGAGCCGGGTGAGAAAGGAGGAGGACTACGTCGGGGCGACGCCGGTGCTGGCAATCCTGCCGTTCTTCTTCGCCGGCGCGTTGTTTCCGATCAGCGCGATGCCCGGTGCGCTCACGGACATCGCCAAGGTCATGCCGCTCACGCACGCTCTCGCCCTCCTGCGATACGGGTTCATCGACCCGTCCGGCAAGGGCCTGCACGACATCTGGGGCATGCACAGCGTGACCGCTGAGGCATGGCTGAGCTTGGCGGTGGTGGCGGCGTTCGCGCTCGCGCTGACGGCGATCGCGATCCGGGCATTCGAGCGCTCGGCTGTGAAGTAGAGGACCGGCCCGCGGTGGCGTCCCGCGTCGGTAGGACGCGGGGCGCAGAGCCGGAGAGAGTAGAGAGAGCGTTCAACCTGTCGGTTGAATAATGAGCCAGGGGCAGAGGTAGCGTGGGCCTTTCAGTGGTTGCCGTGGTCGCGCTGCACGAACGTCGCCTCGTTGACGAGCGTGAGGCCACGTCGGCTAACGCCGGCGGGTGTGGCGCGCTCCACGCGGAGTCCCTCGCTCGCGGCGACGTCCGCGAACGCCTCTGGCGAGTGCAGCCAGACCCGGCGTCCACTCAGACGCTCGCTGAGTTGGTAGAGGCGGCCATTCACGTTCGCGAGTGGAACCGACAGGATGGCCCAGCCTCCGGGGCGCAGGTGCGATGCAAGCGTGCGCAGTGCACCGGCGAGATCGGGAACGTAGTTAAGTAAGCCGATCGCGACCACTCCGTCGAACTGCTCGCCCAGATCGAGTGGGAGTCCGAGTGATCCTCGTAACGTGGTGACATTCGTCACCTCACGTCTCCGCAAGCGCCGCTCGAGGAAATGGAGCATGTTCTGCGAAGAGTCCACGGCCACGACACGTTTGCAGGCACGTGCCAGCGGCAGCGTGTAGTGGCCGGTTCCGCATCCAACCTCGAGCACGGAATGAGAGGGCAGCATGCGTCGGGTAACACCCGCAAGCGACGCCTTCTCCTCGCGTCGGCGCAGCAGGGCTTGGAGCGGATTGAGCCGAAACCAGGCCTCATAAGCGCGCGGGTGCCAGCCGCGCTCGTTATTGGCGATGAGCGCCTTTGGTCCGGGCGGTTTCTTCTGCCGGCGTGCGCTCACGTCAGCCTCCTGCGTTCGCGGTGGACTCGTCAACTTGGCCCGTCAGAATGTCGCGTGCGGCCGGCGCGCGGGCCAGGCGGATTCCGGCGAGGACGACCACAACCGCACCCCCAACGAGGACTGCCCCGCCGAGAGGAGTGTCCCGCCATGACTCGTGTGCGACCACGGGCGCGAGCAGGACTGGAACCATCGTCTCGACCGCGACGAGCAGCGGCGCCACTTGCCCGGCGGGACGGAGCCGCAGAGCAACCATCTCGCTCGCCGTTGCCCAGAGCGCCGCAGCGACGACTCCGACGGCCCAGCCGACCGCGCCCAGCCAGTGGTGTCCCCTCGCGGATTGGGCGAGAAGATCGCTTGCGATTGCGTTCCACGCGTAGGCCAGGCCAGCGCCGAGCGCCGACCATATTCCATGCCCACGCAGCCTCGGGATCGCCTGCACGGCTAGGCTCAGCGCGGCCGCAGCTATGAGAGCGGCGACGCCGGCGCCACCGATCGTTTGAGCCGTGACCTGTTTCGGAGCAGCCACCGCGACTATCGCGATACCCGCGAGCAGGATGCAGGCGGCAGCCACGTCCGCTGGGCGTAACCGCTCGCGGAGGAGCCGAGCCCCGCCGAAGACGACGAGCACGAGCCCGATCGCCATCGTGGGCTGCACCACGCTCAGCGGCGCAAACAGCAGCGCGACGAACTGCAATGGCCATGCCAGAACGGTCAGCCCTGTCCCGAGGAGCCAACGCGGTCGACGCAGCAACGGACGTAGGGTCGCGAACTGCGAGCGCGAGGCAGGCTGTGCACGCGCCTCCACCGCTTGCAGCATGATGCCGGCGGATGTAAGCCCCGAAGCCCCCATCGCCAGACCGACTCCGATCGGAGCTGAGGCCATTCCGCCACAACCTAGTCAAGGACTGCAAGGGCTAGCGCCGCGCCTTCACTGTCGGTGCAGCTGGCGGCATGTGTGCATGCTCCAAGACCAGGCGCTCGCTTCATCCAAACAGTGAATGCCCAACCTGATCGATTTCAAGCAAGCCGCAGGATGGTCCTTCTGCGAGGATTGGCGGCGTGGAGGACGGAATTGCTAGGACCAAGCTCGAGCAGGAACCGTCCGACCGCTTTGTGTCGCTCCGGCGTCAGCTCGGGGTGAGATCGTTCGGACTCAACCAGATCGTCCTCGCGGCAGGTGAGCGCGGGCGGATCCATCGCCACCTCAACCAGGAGGAGGTATACGTGGTCCTGGAGGGGCATCTGACGCTGCTGGTCGAGCGCGAGCCACATGAGCTGTCGACCGGCGAGCTGATGCGGGTCGCTCCGGGGCTCCGGCGCCAGCTCGTCAATCGGGGTCCGGACCGGCTGATGCTCATCGCCCTCGGCGCTGACGGCGAGCACCGAGGCCGGGATGGCGAAGCGTTTTCCTCCTGGGACGAGAGCACCGGCGCCCCGCCGCAGGAGATACCGCTACCGGCCGACCTGAGTCCCGACGAGCTCCGCCGCTAACGCCGGCGTCACCTCGCCGTGCGCGCCGTGCTCGCCGGCCACCTGCCGTAGGCGCTCGCGCACGCGATCTGTCGGAAGGATCCGAAGCTCGCCGTCGGCGAGGGCCTCCACGAGGACCGACGCGCCTGGGGTGTAGCCGCTGGCTTCGAACTCGCGCGGGATCGACACGACGTTGCTGTTGCCGACCCGGCGCACCTTGACGATCTTCATGGCCCCGAATATATACGCGGATATCCGCCTCGGCTAGCGAGCCCGACGATGAGAGACAGCCCAGGAACGAAACCCACGAAATACTTCGCTGTTCCCGGGCTCTCGCGCTCGGTGTCGATGACTACCTCCGCGTGGAACGCGTGACGCAAGAGGACGAGCTTCCTCTCACACGCCGGTCAGCTCTGGCGCTGGCGAGGGCGATCCGCGGCCGTGCAGTCTCGGCTCGCGAGGTGGTCGACGCGCACATCGAGCTGCTTCAGCGCTGGCAGCCTGAGATCAACGCGATCGCCGTCGAGCGGTTCGACGCCGCGCGCGCTGAGGCCGACACGGCTGATGCGCTGATCGCCGCAGCGGCTCCCGAGGATGAGCTGCCGCCGCTGCTCGGGGTGCCATGCACGATCAAGGAGATCCTCAACGTAAATGGGATGCCTCATACCGCCGGGCTGGTCGAGCGCCGGCAGGTCCGAGCCACCGCTACAGCGACCGCCGCGCAGAGACTGCTGGATGCCGGGGCGATTCTGGTCGGGCTGACCAACGTCTCTGAGCTGGCGCTGTGGTTCGAGACCGAGAACCGCGTCTACGGCCGCACCCGCAACCCCTACGACCTGCGGCGGATCGCGGGTGGCTCTTCCGGCGGCTGCGCAGCCGCCATCGCATGCGGAGGTTCCCCGATCAGCCTCGGCACGGATATCGGCGGATCGATCCGTGTACCGGCGTTCTGCTGCGGGGTGTTCGGGCACAAGCCGTCGGTCGGGCTCGTGCCGCAGACATTCGACTACCCGGCCGCGCACGGGGAGGCCAGGCGGATGCTCACCATAGGGCCGCTCGCTCGCCGCGCCGAGGACCTGATGCCGCTGCTGCGGATCCTCGCCGGGCCGGACGGCATCGATCCGATCGTCGAAGAGCGCCAGCTCGGGGATCCGGCGGACGTCTCGCTGGAGGGGCTGCGCGTGCTGATCAGCGAGCGCTGCTTCGTGGGGAAGATCCGATCCGAGCTCCTGCAAGCTCGAGAGCGGGCCGCGCAAGCGTTAGCGGCCGCGGGGGCGAGTGTGGAAACCGTCGAGCTGCCCCAGATGCGCTGTATGCTGGAGCCGGGCCTCGCCACCCTGAGCGACGCCGGCAAGACGACGCTCTCCTCGGTCCTGCTCGCCGGCGGAGTCCAGCCGCTCAAGCTGCGCGACATCGTGAACGCGGGCGGGACACACACCGTCCCGCTGCGCCTCTGGTCGCTCGCCGATCGCCTGTCTGCGGTGACCTCGCCGCGCCGGATGGAGCAAATGGTCGCGCGAGGACGCGAATTTGCGCAGGAGCTTGCCGCCACGGTCGGGGAAGGTGCGCTCTTGCACCCGCCGCTTCCGGCGCTCGCACCACACCACGGCCGGACCTACGGCCGGCTGCTGTTCTTCCAGCCGGCCGGGATCTTCAACCTCGCCGGCCTTCCCGTGACCGAGGTTCCGCTCGGGCTCAGCCGGGATGGTGTGCCGCTCGGGGTTCAGGTTGCCGCCGGGCCACTTCGCGATCACGTAGCGATCGCCGTCGCGCACGAGCTCGAGCGAGCGCTCGGTGGCTGGACGCCGCCTGCGACGTAGCGGACGTCTTGCTCATCCATGCTATATTTTGCTCATGCAAGCAAGACCGGCCAAACGGACGTTCGTCGAGACGGCCAGGCGGGCCCAGATCGTCGAGGCCACGATCGAGACGATCGCCGAGCTCGGGTACCGAAAAGCGTCGTTCGCGCAGATCGCCAGGCGCGCCGGGCTATCGAGCACGGGCCTGATCTCCTACCACTTCGAGAGCCGCGAAGAGCTGGTGCGCCAGGCGGTCGAGCACATCCTCGAGACGATCGGCTCGCACGTGGACGAGCGGTTCGCCAGCGCGCAGGCGCTCGGCGCCGCCGACGCGCTGCGCACCTACATCGACGCGAACGTTGAGTTCATCGACGGTCATCGCGTCGAAATGCGAGCGCTGATGGAGATCTTCATCGCGGGCGGGTTCGAGTACGGCGGCGAACAGGAGACAGCCGCGCTGACGCCCCTCGAGCAGATCCTGCGCCGTGGCCAGCGCACCGGCGAGTTCCGCCGATTCGACACGAAGGTGATGGCGGCGCTGATCCAGCGAGCGATCGACGGGCTGCCGTTTGCGCTCGCCCACGATCCGGATCTCGACGTACCCGCCTACGGCGCCGAGGTCGCGACCGTGTTTGAGCTGGCGACCCGGGCCGGGAAACGATGAGCGCCGAAACCGCCACCACGCCGGCGAGCCTGAAGCGCCAGCTCGGCCTGTACGCGCTCGACATCGGCGCCCCGATCGCGCTCTATTACATCCTCCACGGTGCCGGAGTGTCGAACATCGTGGCGCTCTCCGCCGGCGCGGTCATCCCCGCGTGCTCCGCGGCGGTTGGAGCGATCACCGGTCGCCGCGTCGACGCGGTGGCGATGCTCGTGCTCGCGGGCTTCCTTGTGTCGATCGCCGCCTCGCTCGTGACCCACAACGCCCGGTTCCTACTGGCCAAGGACGGGCTGATGACCGCCGTGTGGGGACTGTGGTTTTTCGCCAGTCTTCGAGCGCACCGGCCGGCAGCGTACGAGTTCGCGCGGCCGCTGATGGAAGGCCGCAAGCCGTTCGGGGTGTGCAGCTGGGAAGCCGTCTGGATCAAGCAGCCCCAGTTCCGGCGGATCTGGCGGGTCTCGACCGCGGTCTGGGGAATCGCGCTGCTGGTTGATGCCGTGATCCGGGTCGTTATGTCCTACTCGCTACCCGTCCACACGGTGCCGGCGCTCGGGGGCGTCCTGTGGCCTGTGACGTTCCTGGTGAGCCAGATCGTCACAAACGTCTACTACCACCGCGCGGGCCTCTACCGGCTGCTTGGTGCGCGCTGGCTACAAACGGCGTCTCGGTTCTGAGCTCGTTGGCGGGGGCGGGTCGCAGGCGTAGGATCGGCGCAAGGCGGACGGAAGGCGCGCGTGAGCAACCCCGAAGCGGCGTCGTCGGAGCCGAAGGGGTCGGGCGGGCGCTAGAGGAGTGCGGCGGTGACCCCTTGGATCGTGTCGATTCCGTAGCCCATGTCGGGATCCCCGTCGGTCATCACGGCTATCGCGAACGTTCGCCGGTGGCGTTCGAGGCGGGCGACCTGGTGCACGAGGTAGACATCGGGACTCGGCCGCCAGCCGCCCTTGAAGAACACCTGATAGCCATAGGGCTGGGCGACTGCCGGGATGCCCCAACTCTCATAGGCGGCGATCGTCGAGAGCAGGTAGCGCGCGTAGCCGACGAACTCCTTGGGGATCAGCGAGTCCATCTCGAAGAAGAACTTCGCCTGATCGGCCGCGCTGAGTAGCGCGGCGCCCCACTGGCTGCCCCACGTGGCGTTGGTGTCGACCGAGAAGTCGGTCATCCCGGCGGCCCGTGCGACCGCATAAAGGCCCGAGTTGCCCACAATCGACCAGCACTCCGTGGCGGCGTTGTTGTCAGAGACGTTAATCATCGGGTACAGGATCGAGTTACTGGTCGTGTCGATGGAGTGCTGCCCCATCGCGTCCAGCCGGCGCAGGTACGCGACCAGCAGCATCGCCTTTACAACGCTGCCGGTGATGAACTGATCGTGCATCCGGATCCCGTATTCGCGGCCCTCGGTCGTGACCACGGCAAATGCGGTGTGTCCGCCGCGGCTATTCAAATAGCTCTCGGCTCGGAGGATCGCGCCCGCGCTTGGGTAGCCGAACGGAAGATGCCCGTGGCCGTAATATCCACGCCCGCGGCAACCAGGCGGCCGCTCGGGATCGACTAGCGCGTGGTCGTCGCGCGCGTAAAAGCACGCGCGCCAGCGGAAGCGCCCAGCCGGGAGCGCGATGACCGTATGGAGCCAGATCAGCGTCGGAGACAGGTAGCGCGTGGTCGTATGGGGGGCGGATTTGAAGCGACCACGGTAGCGCTGCGCAAACGACCACCACACCCGCCGGCCGCCCCATGGCAGCCCGCGCGGGTGGTAGACGAGGACGCTGACCGACGCACGGCCGAGCGGCAGCGTCTTGACGTGGACCACGATCCGGTCGGTGACGTCGACCTCGGTGGACGCCAGCGCCGAGGAACCCGCGATTGTCACCCGGTAGCGCGTGTCCAGCTCGGGCGACACGCTGAAGGAGAAATCGCCGCTCTGATCGGGGGTTGCGGTCGCGAGTTGCGAGAACGACGCGAACGGGTATGGCGCCTGAGCCAGAACGACCTCACTCCCCGCGGGCGCGTCGCTCGCTTGACCGGACAGCGTGATTTTGGTGCCGCTCTGGACCAGTGCCGCGGACGGCGTCAGAGTGATCACCGGCTGCTGCGCGGACGCGACCGATGGCGCGGCCAGCGCCAGCGCTACGAGCACCGCCCCCACAACCACTTTGCCCACCCGCTGATCCTACCTACACGCCCAGTAGTACCGCCACTGCGACTGCCCCGAAACGGCGCTCGCGCCCGCAATCCCACATCCCTGCTCTCCCCGGCAGCGCCGCTCCTGCACGCTCGGCCACATCAGGCGTCTCGGTCGGCCGCCGCTCGCATCGGAGGCCGTGGCTAGCGTTGGCGCCGCCGCGAGATGGCTGCTGGTTCGTGGGAGCCAGCAGCGCTTCGGCGTTGAGGTGGGCGATCTTCTCGCGGTCGCCAGCCCACAGCGGCGCGTCGGCGAGAAACGCGGTGGCTTCGGCACTGTCGGCGAACGGGTAGTCGACGGAGAACATCATTCGATCGGCGCCGAAGACCGTGAGTGCGCACAGTTACGGAGGGATTGTGGTGTACCCGCTGCTGGTGA
Source organism: uncultured Solirubrobacterales bacterium (assembly GCA_963818675.1). Taxonomy (GTDB): domain Bacteria; phylum Actinomycetota; class Thermoleophilia; order Solirubrobacterales; family Solirubrobacteraceae; genus Palsa-465. The sequence goes on along the minus strand of CAWFTE010000002.1, from coordinate 157,819 downwards.
CCCTGAGGTGCTGTTGCAGGGTCTCGGCCACGGAGGTCGAGAGATTGATTACCGGATTGAGCCGCTCGTCGGCGCGAGCCAGGGAAAAGGGAATGTTTTCGCTTATGTGTCCGATGATGAGCTGCAGGCCGGGGAAGCGCTCGAAGGTGCCGCTGACGACCATCCGCAGAACGTGCATGCCGGTCTCGACATGCCAGCCCCAGCCCGAGGTCGACAGGCGCGCCGCGACATTCGAGTCAAGTCCGGAGAAGTAGGCGTCGAACACCGCGTCCGGCGGCGGCGCCGGATGCAGGTAGATGGGGACGCCGAGGCTCTCCGCTGCTTGGAGCACGGGTCGCATCGCGGGCTCGTCGAGAAAGACACCATTGGTTTGCCCGGCGACGAACCCGCCGACGAATCCAAGCTCCTGCACGGCCCGAGTGAGCTCCGCAGCGGCCGCCTCCGGGGCGCACATCGGCAGCGACGCGAAGGTTTGGAAGCGATCGGGATAGGCCTTGATCATGGCTGCCATACGCTCGTTGAGCTCACGTGACAGCGCACTGGCCTTCTCCGCGCCGAGCGGGAAAGGCTGAGTGCGTTACGGGTGGCCCGCTCGCGCCGGCGTCGCCCACAACTGCACGGACTCGTCGACTGACCTGGTTCGGAAGCGGCGTGCCGTCCATCTCGAACCGCAGCCCGGCGTCATCGGCCCCGCGATCGGCCACGAACCGTGCGGCGTCCTCCTGAGTCCTGACGGCGCTCGATTTCGGAAATCCAAGCCGGGTGGCCTGGAGGGTACTCGGCGCACTCGCCGACCGCCCCCCACCTCCGGTCATCCCTCAGGCGAACGTCCGCGCGGCGAGTCGATGCATCCGGCGACACCGACCGTTGTTGCGTGGTGATCTGTCGCTGGGGTTGATGGCCGCCGACGTTTGATAGAACTGCGCCGCCGAGCGCTGCCGTCTATCCCGAGCGTCCAAGGAGCCAAGATGCAGATTCATGCTGCGGTCACGGAGTCCAAGGGCGCCCCTTTCGTGATCCAAGAGCTCGAGCTCGGCGAACTGAGAGCGGACGAGGTCCTCGTCCAGGTTCGTGCGGCGGGGATCTGTCATACGGATCTGATCGTTCGAGATCAGTGGCTGGCTGTGCCGCTGCCCGCCGTGCTCGGGCACGAGGGTGCTGGCGTGGTGATCTCCGTCGGCCACGCCGTCTCCAAGGTGGGCCCGGGAGATCACGTCGCGATGAGCTATGGCTCCTGTGGCTCCTGCCCCAGCTGTGCGCACGGGCGCCCATGGGTGTGCCACGACTTCGGCGGGCGCAATTTTGGCGCCATGCGCCCCGACGGCTCGACCGCGCTGACGAGGGGCGGCCAGCCGATTCACTCACATTTCTTTTCCCAGTCGAGCTTTGCGACTCACGCGGTCGCGACCGAGCGCAACGTCACTAAGCTCGAGCCGTCGATACCGCTGGAGATCGTCGCTCCGTTCGGCTGCGGGATCCAGACCGGCGCGGGAGCCGTGCTCAATGCCCTGCAACCAGACGCTGGAACAAGCATCGCTGTGTTCGGCGCCGGCGCAGTCGGGCTCGCGGCGGTGATGGCGGCGCGGGTGGCTGGTTGCGCGACGATCATCGGGGTTGACCTGCGCCCGGCGCGGCTAACCCTCGCGCAGGAGCTCGGAGCCACGGTCGTGATCGAGAGCCGCAACAAGGATCCGGTCGAAGCGATCAGGCAGGCTACCGGCGGGGCTGGCGTCGACTTCAGCATCGAAGCGACAGGCTCGCCGCAGGCCCTGCTCCAGGCTGTTTCCTGCACTGGCCCTGGCGGGACCTGCGTTCTGCTCGGCGCGCCACCGCTCGGAACCGAGGTATCGCTCGAAGTACACGAGATCCTCGCTCCCGGTCGCACCCTGCGCGGAGTCATCGAGGGCGAAAGTGTGCCCGACGTGTTCCTGCCGAGACTGATCGAACTCTGGCAGCAGGGCCGCTTCCCGGTCGATCAGATCATCACCCACTACGACTTTGACGCAATCGACACGGCCGCCTATGACGCCGAAGAAGGGCGCACGATCAAGCCGGTCCTCACGATGTAGCGGTCACAGCGCCGACCGCTAGCCCCACCACAGGCACGACTTCCGCGCATTGCAGTCACGCCGCGGCAGGCGGTCCGAACCAGGTCGTTAGTGCTTCCGGGAGCCCGAGTCGGGTCCGGTCTCCGACCCAGGCAACGTATCCGTCGGGTCGGATAAGCGTGGCAGTGGGAGCGGTGACCGCGCCGAGTACCGGGAGCTGCCACTCCCCGTTGTAGCTCGCGTGGACCAGCTGGACCCGGTCAGCCCGCGGAGTGATGTCGAAGTCTTCGGGCTCGCCAAGGTTGAGCAGCACCGGGTGGGCGTCGTGCAACAGTTCGAAGACGCGCGTCGGCCCTTCGTCGGTAAGGAGGTCGAGGTCGGGCATGCGGCGTCCGAGTAGCGGATGTCCGTCTCCCAGGTCGTAGTGGATGTCGAGCCCGGAGACGATGCCCGCGAGCCGTTTGCGAGGTTCGTCCATACTTGCCAGCTCCGACACGACGTCGACCAGCGCCTGCGTGCGCTCGTCCTGGCGTTGAAGCGCCGTCAGAGCCATCGTGTGTTTGAGCCAACGGGCAGCGACCGGGTGACGCTCGTCGTGGTACGTATCCAGGAGGCTCTCCGGAGAAGCCGCGTTGACCACCTGCGCGAGCTTCCATCCCAGATTCACGGCGTCCTGCACACCGAGACCGAGTCCCTGTCCACCGACCGGGTAATGCACGTGCGCCGAGTCACCAGCGAGGAAGACTCGTCCAGCGCGGTACGCCGCGGCGTGCCGAGTCATGTCCGTGAACCTGGAGATCGACGAAGGCCGATGGATCCCGAAGTCGGTGCCGTACAAGGTGATGAGCGCCGCGCTGAGATCGCGCAGGGTGGGTTCGGTCGTGGATCCGACATGCGCTTCGGTCACCATCACCCGTACCGGCCCGGAATCGTTGTAGACCACCTCGCCGTCGCGGATCTCGTACTCGAGCCTGCTGAGCCCGTGGACGCCGGTCGCGTCGCGGCGGATCCCCAATTCCGGCTCCTCGCTCATTTCCACCTCGGCGATCAGGTGGCTGATCGTCGGATCCCATCCGGGGAAGTCGATACCGGCTGCCCTACGGATCACGCTGCGGCCTCCGTCGCACCCAACGAGATATTGGGCCCGCAACGGCCCGCCGTCCGTCAGCTCGACGTTGACGCCAGTGTCGTCCTGGGCGAAGCCCGTCACCTCACATCCGTAGAGGATGCGGACCGGCAGCTCGGTGATCCAGGCGGCCAGGATCCGCTCGATCTTGCTCTGCCAAATCCCGAGCGTGTATGGGTGACGCGTAGGGAAATCGCTCAGGTCCAACGCAGTCCTGCCGAACGTCGCGACCTGAACCATCTGGCCCTCGGCCAGGAACCGATTCGCGACCCCGCGCTGGTCAAGCACCTCGATCGTACGCGAGTGGAATCCGCCGGCCCGTGAGCCCTCCAGGGCGTGATCGCGACGCCGCTCGACCACGGCGACATCCACCTTCGCCAGCGCCAACTCAGCCGCCAGCATCATCCCCGTCGGTCCCCCTCCAGCGATCACCACAGCGTGCTCAGTCGTACGCATTTCGCTCCTCGTTTTTTCGTCAGGTCTGACCTGCGGCGGACGATTATGCGCCACGATTCAGAGCCTCATGAGGGCCTCGCGTGCGGTATAAACTGGAAGTGGAGAGAAGGACATCGTGGCCGCCGTAGAGGCCACAAGAAACAATCAGCAGCGGTAGGCGTCCGCCCTCCTTCCGAGCGAAGCAAGGCCCTGGGCCTCGAGCTCAAGATGCGTGCGTCTGGGCGAAAGCGGGACGGCGGCGCGGATCGGGCCGGACGCGCTGGCGCTGCGGCCGGTCAGGTCACGAGTTCGACCTCGGTCCGGGCGCGTGCGAGGCGGCCATCTGTGGTCACGAGCGTGGCATCAAGCGTGTCGGACAACTGACGTAGAGAGCATCAACGAGTCGGAGCTGCTCACGCGCGGAAAACCGCGTGCGGACGGCGAGCCCGCGCCGCTGCCGAGCAGGGCCTCAACGATCGCCGAGGCGTCAACGACGATCGGGTCGGGCACCAAGCTCGTCGCGCGCCTCGTCGAGCGCGGCGATCACGCGCGCGTGACGGACTTCCTGGCCCTGCAATCGCTCGAGACGGTCGAGCCATCGATCCGCATCGATGCCGGCGAGGGCGCTGCGAATCGCTTCCTGCGTGACGCCGGAGATGTTCATCCCGGCGGCGCGAGCCTGCTCGGCGAGCTCGTCTGGGAGGTAGACATTGATCCAGGCCATACACACAATATGCACACTCGGGAGCCAGGTCCGATCGAACCGTCCTTTCCGCGCAACTCAGGGCGCTCACCGATGCTGGCGAGGTGCCCGTGCGGTGATGAATGCAGGCCTTGACCTGGCGTGCCGGGTCATGCCGCGCTGATGGTCTACGCCTAGCGGGGTCACGAGGTGACGTGGCTCCTTCGCCGAGTGAGCAGCCGTGCCGGGCCCGGCGAGCCTCACGCTCGCGGCCAGAACGCCGCTCGTAGCCGTGCGAGGCGCGAAGGGCTGGCGAACGGGCGGCCCGGGCAGCGGCCCAGAACGCCCGCCGATGCGATGACCTGAGAGCATGGAGTTGGTGGTGCAGGTGTCATCTATATCCACGCGCAGTCCCAGCTCGACTGCATGGTCGTCGTCGCCGGTTGGAACCCGGGGGGAATCGCTGCGCCCCGAGCCGGCGGATCTGCTCCGGCTCGGGCGGCGCCTGTTGCGGATGGCGGTAGCCAGTGCACGGGCAGACGAGGCCCCGACCCCCGCCCGGCTGCTCGCGGAGCATCTCGGACCGGAGGCGCCATCGCTGCCGGTGGTGGGCGAAGGCTGGGCCACCTACGAGCACGTCAACCTCCAAGGTGCTCTCGACCGATGGACCCAGGCGCCGGGTCGAAGCACCGCGCTGGTCGGGCTGACCGCGTTTCAGCACTCGATGTTCACGTTGGCCGACCTCGCCCAACCGGCAATCTCAATGCACGGCCCAGGGATCGGGGCGGTGGCTATGGCCAGGCTGGCGTCAGGGCCTAACGGCGCGACCCGGGCGTGCGCTCGGTGCGGCCTGTACCTGGTCAGCGAAGGCGATGCTCGCTTGGCGCTGCTGTTGCGCGAGGGCGACCCGCACCACGGCCAGGAACAGGCGACGGTCGAGGTGCTCTGCGCCGATTCGGATCGCGCAGCTTCGGTGCTGGGCGAGATCCGGCGGCTCACGCTTCAGCACAGCGTGTTCCGAGGTCAGATCCTGTCGTTCGGCTCAGAGATGTTCGGGCCACTTGGCGCCCCTCTGACCTTTCATGAGCGGCCCGCGGTCACGCGCGAGGACCTGGTTCTCCCTGGCGATGTGCTGGAGGCCGTCGAGGCGCAGGTCATGGGCATCGCGCGCCATCGCAGCCGGCTGATGGCCAGTGGCCAGCACCTCAAGCGCGGCGTGCTGCTGCACGGCCCACCTGGTACGGGCAAGACGCACACGCTGCGGTTCCTAATGAGCCGCCTGACCGACGCCACCGTCGTCATGTTGTCGGGCAACGCGCTGGAGTTCATCGCCCCGGCAGTCTCGATCGCGCGAGCACTGCAACCAGCGTTGGTGATCGTCGAGGACGTCGACCTCATCGCCGAGACCCGCGACATGCATCCCGGCCAGCATCCCTTCCTGTTTCAGCTGCTCAACGAGATCGACGGTCTGGGAGAGGATGCCGACGTGGCTTTTCTCCTAACCACCAACCGGGCAGATCTGCTTGAACCGGCACTGGCCCAGCGACCTGGGCGGGTAGACCAGGCGGTGGAACTTCCGCTGCCTGACGCCGAGGGCCGCCGCCAGCTCCTGGCCCTCTACCGAGGCAATCTCGACCTAACGGTCGTCGATACCGAGTCGATCGTGACCAACACGGAGGGCGTGACCGCGTCGTTTTTCAAGGAGCTACTTCGCCGCGCCGCCCTGCTCAGCGCCGAGCGGGCTGGCGGAGACGGAGACGGTGCCCTGGCGGTCGGCGACCCGGAGCTCCGTGCGGCTCTTGACCAGCTGCTCGCCCAGCGCAACCAGCTCACACGAGTTCTGCTCGGGGCGCGGCGCGACATCCCGCCCGATCAATAGCACCCGTCCAGCACCCCTGCGTTTCCCGCGCAACAGCAGCCGTGCGTCACCGCTGGTGGTCGATCAGAGCGGAAGCGACGGTACCCGGGGCTTAGCGGCTACGTAGTCGCTCCCGTTACAGCTGCGCTGTTCGGCGTAGCGGATGGGGTAATCGCGGCTGCGCGCGACAGGAGCGCCGCTACCGGTGCGATGAACAAACCGACCGACGCAATCGCCACGAGACAGCCCGCTATGAGCACCGACACGAGCGTCCAAGCTGCGTATCCGGTTATGCGACCTCCACGAGAGCACTTGCGATGAAGCGCTGCCCAAACCAGCGCCACGATGATGAGGGGAATCCCCATGGGAATAAGAGCCCTGAGGCCATTCACCTGAACGAGCGTTAGTGACGCCGAAGAATGGGTCCCGGTGGATGAAGCCGACGAGGAGCCGTACACCGGAAGCATGAAAGCGGCCCCGACCAACGCAGCGCTCCACACAAACGCCGAGGCCGTGAGCCAAAACGCCTGGCGGCCACGACGGGTTTCTCCCTCGGACATGACCACAGACTACTCGCGGAGACCACGCCAGACACCGCTCCTTGGGGCTACACGCATCGACGCTGGCGCGCGCGTGACGCCGCTGCATCCGCCGGGCAATTCGGCAGTCAGGTGACGAATACCCGCGAGGACAAGTGTGAATGCGCGTCCCGGGAGCTCGGGATGCGCGTGACTACGGTGCGAGCGGCTTACGCGCCCGGATGATCGCGGCGGCGGCGTGCTCGTGGACGCGGTGCGTCTCACGGATCTCGATCTCTTCGAATCCGGCGGCCTCGAGCGCAGAGTGGAATTCGGTTTCGGTGAGTGCGCCGGCGATGCAGCCGGTCCACGCCGCCACGTCGGCACGGGTGGTCTCGTCCATGTCTGGGTCGGCTATTACGTCGGAGACCGCGAACCGGCCGCTCGGTCGAAGAACCCGCGCGGCCTCGCGGAGCACCTGTGGCTTGTCGCCGGAGAGGTTGATCACGCAGTTGGAGATCACGACGTCGACGGTTTCATCGGCGAGGGGCATGTCCTCGATGTAGCCCTTGAGGAACTCGACGTTCTCGACGCCGGCCTCGGCGGCATTGCGTCGGGCGAGCTCGAGCATCTCCTCGGTCATGTCCAGGCCGATGGCCTTGCCCGCCGTGCCGACCCGGCGGGCGGAGATGAGCACGTCGGCGCCAGCCCCGGACCCAAGGTCAAGGACCGTCTCGCCCTCGTGCAGGTCGGCGACCGCGGTCGGGACGCCGCAACCCAGAGACGCGCTGATCGCCGAATCGGGTGCGTCCTCGGTCTCGGCATACAGCGCGGACCCGAACACGCCCACCCCGTCGGCAGGACTGCAGCACGTCGCGTCGGCACCGGCGGCGGTCCTGGCCGCGGCGGCGTATTTCTCGCGCACGGTGTCGCGGACTACGCTTGCGCTCAACGTCGCCAGACCGGGTTCGGTCGCTCCCGTTGTGCACCCGCAGCCGGCGGGATGGTCAGAGCCGCAGCATTCGGCTTTGGTGTCGGGCTCGCAGCAGCTCGCTTGGGCCTCCGGGGTGCAACAGGTGGTCTCGCCTAGCTCAGCCACGCGGAAAGCTCCTTCAGCGCTTCCGGTTTGACGTAGTAGTAGGCCCACAGACCGCGTCGCTCGGAATCGACGATTCCGGCCGCGCGCAGCTTTCCCAGGTGATGGGACAGCGTGGGCTGGGAGATGTCGAACAGGGGAACGAGCTCGCAAACGCACACCTTGCCGGCATGCTTTCGGTGCACGTCGACCAGCTGCAGCCGGATTGGGTCACCCAGCGCCTTGGCGACCTCGGCCATCCGAACCGCTTCCTCCCGCTCGACATCTGGGTAGACGACCGGCTCGCAGCAGCGCTCGCCAGCGGGCCGTTTCTGCTTGGGCACGAGCTCCAAATCGACAACCATCAATTTACATATACCTATTGAGTCGATGATTGTCAATAGATAGGCTCTGAGCGTGGCTCGCGTCCTCTTCGTCTGCGTGCACAACGCCGGGCGCTCTCAAATGAGCCAAGCCCTGTTCAATCGGGCCGCCGGCGGGAGCCATGAGGCGCGATCGGCGGGAAGCGAACCAGCGGACCGTGTCCACCCAGAAGTGATCGCGGTCATGGACGAGCTCGGGATCGACCTGCGCGGCGAGACTCCGAAGCCGCTCACCCGCGACCTTGCGGAATGGGCCGACGTGGTCGTCACGATGGGATGCGGCGACGCCTGTCCCTCCATACCGGGCAAGCGCTACCTCGACTGGGAACTCGAGGACCCCAAGGGCCAATCCGTCGACGCTGTACGCGCAACCCGCCACGAGATCGCCCGGCGAATCGATGGCCTGCTCGCGGAACTCGGCACACCGAGCCCGACCACAAGCTGACACCCAGGGCATGAACATCCCCCTCCCACGACGTCTGCTCGCCGAGTTCCTCGGCGCCGCCTTCCTCGCGGCGGTCGTGATAGGCGCCGGCATCGCCGCCCAACGACTCTCACCCCACGACACCGGCCTGCAGCTATTCGAGGTGGCCGCCGCGACCGCGGCCGGGCTGTTCGCGATCATCCTGATGTTCGGTCCGGTTTCGGGCGGGCACTTCAACCCGGCGGTCTCGCTCGCCGACGCCACCTTCGGTGGGATCAGCTGGCGTGACGCGCTCGCCTATATCTCGGCCCAGATCGGCGGCTGCATCACGGGCGCGATCGTGGCCAACGGCATGTTCGCCCTGGCCGCGGTCAGCATCTCGACCAAGCACCGGGCAAGCCCCGCGCACGTGTTCGCGGAGGTGATCGCCACCCTTGGGCTGCTGGTCGTGATCTTCTCGCTCGCCCGAACCAAGCGCCTTGCCTCCGTCCCGGCCGCCGTCGGTGCCTACATCGGCGCCGCCTACTTCTTCACCAGCTCAACCAGCTTCGCCAACCCCGCGATCAGCATCGGACGGATGTTCTCCAATACCTTCGCCGGGATCGCGCCGGCCTCAGTCCCCGGGTTCATCGTCGGCGAGCTCGTCGGCTGCGCGCTAGCCATACTCGCGATCAAAGCCCTCTACCCCGACGTCACTCCGGCCGTGGCCTCAAGAATCGTCGTGCCCCAAGTCGAGGAGCCCGCCGCCCCAGACGGAGCCGCAAGCCAGCCGATCAGCGGGTGACTCGTCGTCGCCCCCGAAGCGCCCGATCCCACGAAAGCGAGACACGACCCACCCCACGGGCGCCGTCCTCCTTCTCGCCAGCCGAAGGTGTTTGGCGCGGGTCGGTCGGCAAGCGCCGGCCGACCCGACGCGCATTTGCCTACCGTCTGATCTGCAGGCCGGCGTTGGCCGAGGTCGTCGGCGATGGCCGGCCGTGGACGATGCTGCTGTTCGGGCTTGCGATCGGCCGCCGGTGGGCGATCCCGCTCGGCGCTATCGGATGGACCGGCCTCGTCCTCGTTGCGGTTCCGATCAGCGTCGGCGATCTCCCGCTTGCCGCCGCACTCCGTGCCGCGAACACAGCCGTCGGCGTGGGTGCCCGCCTCGGGCTCGGGCTCGTACTGCGCAGCGCGTTGAAGATGATCACGCGAGTCCTACTAACCATCTAACCGGGATCCCCGCTCCGGCGGGCCCACGCGTTGACGAGCGCGAGCTCGCGCGGCTCGCTTGACACGATCACCCGCATAATGTCCGAGCTGGCGCTGGATGACGACGATCGGGACGCCTTCGTGCGCCATCTCGACCGCGTGAGCATGCCGGAGCTGGTGGGGCGCGAAGCGGCGTCTTACCCCATGGATCCTCCCTTGGTGGATGGGTTGAACGTGCGCTGCTATTCGAACCGAGCCGCCGCTGCGACGCTGCTCGTCCGAGCAGTGCGGCAGCCTGCTCTGAATGGGGACCGACGACCCTCGCGCTGCAACCGTCACCGACCCAGATGGCCACGAGGTCGTGCTGCTAGCCCGAGTCTGGGAGGACAAGATCGCTCGCGACCATCCCGAACTCGTCGATCAACTCGATGCTGTAATGCAAACAGTCGCGACGCCCGATCACGTCGAACCGGACACGCTTCCCGCCCGTACGCGGTTTTACCGGCGCAACGTCGGGCCCAGCCGCTGGCTGATGGCGGTCGTAAGCTATGAGCAGCAGCCGGCGCGGATCATCACTGCGCTAGCCAACCGGAAGGATCCAAAGCGATGGAAGCCGTGAACATCCGTATCGGTCCGCTGGAGTTCGACCATGCCGACTATGACGCCGACGGCGACGTCCTATACCTGCACGTTGGTCGCCCGCAGCCCGGCGAAGGCGAAGAAACGCCCGAAGGACACGTTGTTCGCTTCGCGCCAGGCACCCAGCGGATCGTTGGCCTGACAGTCATCAACGCACGTCAGGTCTTGGACCGCGACGGGCGGCTCATCGTGACCGTCCCTGAGACGGTCGAGGCCACAGCCGAGGACTTGGCCCCGGCGCTCCAAGCCGCCTGACGCTAGCCGCCAAAACATCAAGCCCGAGCCCTGCTGACCGCGCAAGGCAGGACGCGCGACGCTGGCGACGAGATGCGCGTCCGGGCACGATTGCGGGTCCGGGACCGGTCGGCATGTGCCGGGCCGAGCGTGGCTGCCTCGCCTGGAGCGCCAGCGACCGTCTCCACCTGGGTCGTGACCGCTCTCGTGCTTGCAGCTTTGGAGCTTTCGGCTAGCGCTCGAGCCTTGGCGCGACGCCCGCGCGAGCTCCCCCAGCTCGTCCCGAGCAGCGAACAGAGCAGTGACGACAACGGTTACTGCTCGTGATGGCACCGGGCGCCGTCGGGGGGTGGAGCGGCCGAGCGAGGTGCTTCCTCGCCGCCGTCGTAGATCCAAGGCTGGGGCGCGGCTCGCGAAGTCATCCTTTTCGCGCGATGTGGCGGCCGAGGCGGCGACGTAGCGTCACTTCGCGAACGTGGCCAGCTCAAGGGTCGATCGGCAGTCCGAGCACGCGGGCAGGGTTCCTGCCCGCGAGAACGCTGGCGGGTGACCTGTGCCCGAGGGTCTTTCGGCGGCCGAGGTCGGCAAGGAGATCGCCGAGCATAAGAAGCACGCTGCTGTCGAGAAGGAAGAGGACCATCATGATCGCTGGCTGTCGATCATCGAGGCGCTGCTGCGGTCGCTCGTGGCTGTCCTTGCGGCGTACTCGGGGTTCGCGGCGGCTAAGTGGGGACACCGAGTCTTCGGTGACGCTGGCCAAAGCATCGGCTGCACGTACGAAAGCGAACCGCGCCGACCTCGAGGGGATCGTGACCCGGACGCTCGACTCCGCTTCGTTCAATGCCTGGTTCACCGCCTTCGCGGCCCGGTCCTACGACGCGCAGGCCGACGCCGCATTTGCCGAAGGCTCCAACGCGGGGTCAACGGCGGACAAGTACATCCGCGACACCGTGTTTCTGGCCACGGTGCTATTCCTGGTCGGGATCAGCGCCCCCAAGCGAAGATCGCGCCGTCGAGACCGCCCCGTGCCGTGTACTCCCACTCGGCCTCGGTGGGCAGCTCCTTGCCCGCCCAGCGCGCGTAGGCTGCGGCGTCCTCGTAGGCGACGTGGGTGACCGGGTGCTGTTGGCGCTCAGTGTTCTCGCTGTTAGGTCCCGACGGGTGGCGCCAGTCGGCACCCGGGACATACGACCACCAGCGGGCTGGGTCGTTGAGCGGGACGGGGTGCGCGGTGGGGTGGAATACCGCCGATCCGGCGACCAGCAGCGAGGGGTCGGCGTCCGGGTACTCGGCGGGGTCGGGAGGCTGCTCGGCGACCGTGGCGTAGCCGGTGTCGTCGACGAACCGCGTGAACTGCGCGACGGTGACGGGACCAGCGTCAATCGCGAAACCGTCGACTTCGACCTCGCGTACGGGCCGTTCCTCGGGATAGAAGCTCTCCGACCCCATCCGAAATCTCCCGGCAGGAATCTCGACCATCTCCTCGCGCATCATTTGGCGCCAGCGTAAGTCAACACGCTCACGCTGAGGCGTTCGGACGTCCGCCGTAGGTCCGGAGTGGGTCACGCGAAGCTAGCCCGTCGTCGCGGACTACTCGCGGGCGAGCATGGCGGCGGCCTCGCGTTCGAGGTCGACGTATGGTTCGCCGCTGACGTCGATCGCGACGCGGTTGATGGTGCCGCCGGTGAATTCGTGCGGGTGAGGGCCGGGGTAGTCGGGGGTGACTGGTTCGCCACCGTCGCGTCCCACGCAGAGGCCTTCGCCGGCGATCGCGAACTTGCCCGGCTGGGTCTTGATTCGCTCCTCGCCGACCTTCGTCTCGCCGTGGTAGAGGGACAGGATCCCGGTCGAGACGCCGGGGGGGTCCTCGCCGTCCTTGACGAAGTTGGCGGCCAGGATCAGGTTCTCGCCGACCGGCACGTCTTCACTGCCGACGATCTTCTGCTCGAAATGGCCGACCCAGTTGTAGACGTAGTGCAGGCGGTTGTTCTTGATGTAGAGCGCGTGCCCGCCAAAACGCGAGCCGTGGGCGAACAGCACGCCCTCGGCGCCGGGGGCGGGGATGTCGACGAGCGCACCGATCCCGTAGGAACGGTTGCGGGTGTTGACCGCCTGTGACTCCGGGACCTCCGCCAGGTCCGGGTAGTAGACGTAGCGTTTCCGCGCCGGACTCAGAAGCGGACGCGGGGTCGTGAGGATTTCGATGCCTGAGCGGTCATCGAGCGGGAACGCTCCGTTGCGACCGGCTTCGGCGTACCACAGGCTGATCATCTCGTTGAGCCGTTCGGGTTCCTGATCGGCGAGGTTGTGCAGCTCGGCGCGGTCGACGTCGGTGTGGTAGAGCTCCCAGGTGTCGGTACCGAAGTGACTCCAGCCGCTGATCGTGGGGTGGGTGGTGACGGCCTTCCAGCCGTCATGCCAGATCGCCCGGGAGCCGAGCATCGAGTAGAACTGCGTCGCTCGCGCGGTCGGCATGGTCCCGTGGTCGAAGCTGTAGCGCAGGCTGACGCCGTCGAAGTCGCTCTGGAAATGACCGCCGATCGCCTCCGGCGGCTCGACGCCCAGACAGTCGAGGATCGTTGGGACGAGATCGATCGCGTGGTGGTACTGCTCGCGGATCTCACCCCTGGCCTTCATCCCTTTCGGCCATGAGATGATGCACGGGTCCGACGTGCCGCCGTTGAACTCGTAGCGCTTCCACATCTTGAACGGCGTGTTGAACGCCATCGCCCAACCATTCGGGTAGTGGTTGTAGGTCTTGGTGCCACCGAGCTCGTCGAGCATCGCGAGGTTCTGCTCCATCGAATCGGGGATGCCGTTCCCGATGTTGTTCTCGTTCACCGACCCGTTCGGTCCGCCCTCGCCGCTCGCGCCGTTGTCAGAGATCAACACGATCAGCGTGTTCTCGCGCTGCTCGGTCTCCTCCAGATAGTCCAGCAGCCGCCCGATCTGATCATCGGCGTGCGCCATGAACCCGGCATACACCTCCGCCATCCGGCGAAACAGCTGCTTCTCCTCCTCCGACAGGGAATCCCACGGCCGCGTCATGTCCAGCGGCGGGAAGGGCTGACCGTCCGGTCCGGTCTGGGCGGCGATCGGGTTGATCGGCGGCAGCTCGGTGTCCGGCGGGACGATCCCCAGCTCCTTCTGATGCGCGAGCGTCTGCTCGCGCATCGCCTCATAGCCCATATCGAACTGACCCTTGAACTTGTCGATCCACTCCTTCGCCACGTGGTGCGGCGCATGGCACGCCCCCGGCGCGTAATACAGGAAGAACGGCTTGTCGGGCGCGACCACCTTCGCGTCCTTGATGAACTCCAGCGCCTTGTCGGTCAAATCCTCGGTCAGGTGATAGCCCTGCGCCGGTGAGCGCGGCGGATCCACTGGATGGCTGTCGTAGACAAGGTCCGGATACCACTGGTTCGTCTCCGCGCCGAGAAACCCGTAGAAGCGCTCAAACCCGCGGCCGGTCGGCCAGTTCCGCCGCGAAGATGCGAGGTTCATCTCCGACTCGGGGCACAGATGCCACTTCCCGACCATGTACGTGTTCCAGCCCGCATCTCCGAGGATCTCCTGGATCTGCCCATTCTCCGGCGGGATCACCCCGCTGGCGTTCGGGAACCCGATCGCCGCCTCGGTGATGCACGCCATGCTGTTGCGGGTGTGATTGCGCCCGGTCAGCAGGCACGAGCGCGTCGGCGAGCACAACGCGGTCGTGTGCATCTGGGTGTAGCGCAGGCCGTCGGCGACGATCCGATCGATGTTCGGCGTCGGGACCGGGCCACCGTAGCTGCTCAACAGCGAAAAGCCCACGTCATCGAGCACGATGTACAGAACGCTCGGCGCTCCCTCGGGAGCCTTCGGCGCCTCGAACGGCGCCCAATCCGGGACGGAATCGCGAATGTCGACGTTGACGACGCCCTGGAATGACTTGCTCATCGAAGAAGCCTCATTTGTCTCGGACTAATGGATCGCGCCGTGCGCGGCTACCAGCGTCACAGAGGGTCGCCGCCCGAGCATCATCCCCATCGGGTGATCCTCCGGCGTACTCGATGCAGCTCGACCTGGACCTACTCCCATGGCCGCTGCCGACCCAGCGCTGGCTCGACGGGCGTCACTCGGCTGACATAGCCGACGTCGAACCGTTGGTAGGGAACTCGGTCAAGGTTGGATCTGATCGCGCCGGCGTCAACCAGCCCGTGTAGACCGAGCCCGACCATGCTGGCGAGCGATCTCGCCGCTGCCCTGGACTGATGATGGTCCTCGCGTCTCGTGCAGACCGGTGTCGAGCCGCGCGGTCGTCGGCGAGCGTCCTCTTGCCGGTTCGACCCCTGGCGCCGGCGGAGCGACCACCGGCATCCGGGGCGGGTTGAGGTAGCCGTGCTACTTCACGCCGGCGAGGACGGCGGGAGCTGGCGCCTTGGGCTCGAATGCTCGCATCTCGGCGTGATCGGGACCGACGACGCCGTAGGTGGACTCTGGCACCTCGTTCCAAACGCCACGGACGTCGCCAAGCGGTTCCGAGACGATGAGCCGTGCATTGTCTGAGACCTCCTGGAATATCTGCCGCTGGGGGTATAGCTCGCGCAGCGTGGGGACATCAGTGGTGTAGTAGAGAGATCGGGAGCTTCTCTCGCTGGAGTAGCGGAATGCCCAGATGGTCTCCCCGTCGGTGGTTGCGATCGTGCCCTGGAACGGGTGCGGAACGTCGTGCTGGTCGGCGACCGCCTCGACGAGTCCGATTGCCTGGGCGACGGCCGCGGGCGGGTCGTCTTCGAGACCGAGGGTGAGCGCGAGGTAGAACAGCACCTCGGTATCTGCCTGGCCTTTGATTTCCGAATAAAGCGATGGGTCGACGGCTAGGGCGAGGTCTCGTTTGATCGTCGCGAACTCGTTGATGTAGCCGTTGTGCATGAACAGCCAGTGGCCATGGCGGAAGGGGTGGCAGTTGGTCTGCTGTACTTCGCTGCCGATCGCGGCTCGGATGTGGGTGAAGAACAATGGGGAGCTGATGTGGCCCGCGATCTCACGCAGGTTGCTGTCGTTCCATGCCGGCTCCGTGCTGTGGAAAACGCCCGGGGTATCGGGGGCGCCGTACCAGCCGACGCCGAACCCGTCCCCGTTGGTCGGCTCGGCCCCGAGTCGCGAATGCAGGCTCTGGGAGACAAGCGAATTCGGGCCCTCGTAGAGCGCGTCTTTTATGAGGATTGGTGAACCGGAGTATGCGAGCCAGCGGCACATGGGCCGCTCCTTTCTGTCGTAGTGCGGTATCTCTTTAGTCGCGGTGACCCAACCCGACGCCGAAGAACGCTTCCTTGGCGCCTGCACGGATCACGACGAGCGCACCGCCAAAAATCCTCGCCGTCGACAAGCGGCATCTCGCCGCCCGATGTCATGGCCGTGTTAGTGGTGGAAGCTTGTGGAGTTCTCGCTGGTGTGCACGGCGGCGGAATGTTTGTCGAGTAATGCGAGTTCGCGTTTGGGGTCGGTGATGAGGAGGTCGGCGAGGTCGTGGGTGACGCCGCGGCGGACGACGCCGCGCAGCGCGGCTCCATCCACGCCGTCACGAACGTCGCCAAATTCAACCGCGCGTTCCCATCGATCATCAACTCGTCATGAATGATCTGATAAGCCGCCTCCGGCGGAAGCTCACCCTCAGGCAAGGTAGGCCGCGGAACCCTCTCGCCCTCGAGCATCGACACCGGCGGCAACGGCAGCAGACTATTAGACGATCCATTTGAGCTCTGCGGGTGCTTGAGCGGCACCACCACGCCTTCGTCGAAGGAACGACCAAGCCTCGCACCCGGCCACGCCCAATCAATCATCCAAACGGGGTGATCCGAACCGGCGGGGTGATCCGAACCGGCGCGTCCATCCACGGTTGAAATCGAAGCGCCGGCGCATCCGACGCTCGCGAGAGTCGAGCGGGGCGCTCATCCATTCGGGGTGATGGCGAAGGAACTCCGGGCTGGTTCGATCGGTCATACCGAGCATGGGTGCGGGCCGCGAAGCCCAGCCCACAGAGCCCGCACCATGAGCAGCGATCTACTCGACGTCTTCCTGCTGTCGCTGCTGGCGATGTTCAACCCGTCGCTGCTCGCTGCGGTCACGGTGATGCTGCTGCTCCCGGACCCGAAGCGGCGGAGCTACAAGGGTGCAGCCTTGCATCCCCGCGGCGGGCGGCATCCCAAGCAGCGACATGCCAGTCACACGGGAGGCATGTTCGTTGGGGCCGCTCTGCGTCATTCGCCGCTGATGGCGTCTCGCGCTACGGTCGCAGCTCTCTCAGGTCAGGATGTTCACCGCGCGTGCCACGACTAGACCGAGAATGATCAGCGAGATCAACGCCTGCACGCCCATGGTCAGCTTGGCCCAATGCCGCAGCGGCATGACGTCGGTCGGGCTGAACGCGGTTGCGTTCGTGAGGCCGAGGTAGAGGTAATCGAGGAACAGCGGCCGCCAGTCGGGGGGCGCGAGAGTTGGGTTCATATGCTCGGGGAACGCCAGGTGGGGGTTACTTCGCGGTGCGATGAGCTCGCACGGCCGGGCCGCCTGCGTCGATCTCCCAGTAGGCAAACGTGAAGGCGATGATCGTCTCCAACCAGACCAGGGCTCCGGACGAGAGCAGTGCGTGGGGGTTATTCAGCGCCTTGTTGCCGTTCACCAGCTCGACCGTCAGCACGACCGCCTGTGTCGTGGCCCCGACGACGAGCACGGCGAGCAGCCCGACACCGATCGCGCGGGTAGCGCTCGACTGCCGGTCGATGCGTCCTGGGTCGACGATGATGTGCGCCACGAGGAGCACGGCGAGCAGTGCCGGCTCGATCCACTTCGACACTAGGCTGAAGCGATGGGGCAGGAGCAAAGGGACGGTGATCGCCAGGCCAAGCACGATCGTGGGGGGCCAACGACTCTCTCCCCGGAGGTCGTCGATCTGCTTCTGAGTCAGGTGATTCCCCATCGCGGGCTCCGGGCGAAGAGCATAAACCTGACCAGCGTGCTCCCAGCCGAGCCGCGGCACGACGCCCGCCGCAGGCGCCCGGCGCTTGGCGGTGGGGCCGGAGTGGCCATGGGGTCATCCGATTGGGGTGATGACCGCGGCCTGTCCGGTTGGGACGCTCGCGAAGCGCGCCGTGAACGGTCGAGCGCCATCGCATCGGCGTATGGCGCATCGCCGTCTCGGCGGGCGCGGACTTCCATGCGAGCACACCCGCGAAAGGGCGCAACGAATGACAGACACACCGCTAGATGAGCTCGGTCCCATTGACTATGTAGTGGTCGAGTTTCCGGCGGGCGCGAGCAACTTCACCGGCGAGATGGCGGCTGAGCTGATTCGTCTGGTCGACGCGGGGACGATCCGGGTGATCGATGCGCTGATCCTGACCAAGCACGAGGACGGTACAGTCGAGGCCGCCGAGCTTTCCGACGTCGGCGAGCTCGGAGAGCTGCAGGCGATCGAGGCCCGCCTGGCGGAGCTGTTGGCCGAGGAGGACGTGCGGCACCTCGCCGTTGCGATGGACCCGGGAAGCACGGCCGGTGTGCTCATCTGGGAGAACCTGTGGGCAGCGCCCTTCGCAGCTGCGGCGCGGCGTTCCGGTGGCCAGATGATCGCCAACGGAACGATTCCGATTCAGGCCATCATCGCCTCGATCGAGGCCGATGAGGCAGTCCCAACCGGAGGAGACTGATATGCCCCTGAGACGAGCACGTGTCGGACGAGTCGGTGTCATCCGCGCGCCTGTAGCGAAAACGGCGGTCGTGGCCAGGGCGGTGACGCCGGGTCGCGCCCCGGTCGCGAGAACCGCGGTCGTGGCCGCCGCGGTCACACCCGGCCGGCGGCGTCGGCGAATCTAGCGTCAACTCGTCACGCGTGACGACGCGCGCATGCCGCTGGCCGCGGCGGGAATGGCTGGTCTTCGGCACCAGTTCCAGGCCCACGGTGACCTCGGCGGTGACCTCGGCGCGGTCCCGGCTCGAGATACGCGCCGGCACGCGATCGCGACCTGACCGTGCCGGCGCTGAGCGCGGTCTGGCGGGCCCGGCAAGGGTAGGCGCGACCGGCTGATGGGTCAGGCAATCGGGCAGACCCTCTCGTTCGTGTCGGCGTCGCGCTTTACCCGCCGGCGTGGGCGGCATGCTCGGCATGGTCGTGATGCTCCGCGATCTCCTCGCCGACCTCGGCTGTCCCGAGCCCTTCAGGCATGCCTGCACGGTGGCCGGTGGCGCCTCGCCGCGCATCATCCGATCCGGGGGATGCGCCGCCGGTGCCGGAGTCTAGATTCGAGTGCAAGCTCGAACGAAGACCACTCAGAACGGAGCAGCAGATGACCGTAACCGACCGCACCGGCGCCGACCGCGAAGATCTCGATGCGCTCGAGGCGCGCTACGGCGGCCGCTTCCTTCGAAACGAGGCTCCCGCGGAAACGCTGCCGGACGTCGGCATGCCGGCTCTCGACGCGATGCGGCTGGTCGCGGAGGAGCTCGTGATCGAGGGCTCACCGATGCGCAACCTGGCGACCTTCGTGACCACGTGGATGGAGCCCGAGGCGCAGCGTCTGATCTCGGAGAACCTTCACCGCAACTTCATCGACCACGCAGAGTACCCCCGGATGGCCGAGCTCGAGCAGCGCTGCATTCACATGCTGTCCCATCTCTTCCACGCCCCTGGGGAGACAACGGGCGCGCGCACGCAGGGATCCTCCGAGGCGATCATGCTCGGGGCCCTGTCGCTGAAGTGGAACTGGCGCAAGCGCCGCGAGGCGGCGGGCAAGCCGCTCGACCGTCCCAACCTGGTGTTCGGCGGCGACGTGCACGTGGTCTGGGAGAAGTTCTGCCGCTACTTCGACGTCGAGCCGCGCATCGTGCCGCTCAAGCCGGACAAGTACACGATCGGGCCCGATGACGTCGAGCCGCATGTGGACGAGAACACGATCGGCGTGGTGGCGGTACTGGGAACCACGTTCACCGGCCACGCCGATGACTACGTCGGCATCAACGAGCGCCTGGTCGACCTCAAGCATCGGCGGGGGCTCGATGTGCCCATGCACATCGACGCGGCCAGCGGAGGCTTCGTCTGGCCGTTCCTGTACCCGGACTCGCCGTGGGACTTCCGCCTTCCTCAGGTTCGTTCGATCAATGTCTCGGGCCACAAGTACGGTCTCGTGTATCCGGGAGTTGGCTGGCTCATCTTCCGCGAGCGCGCCGACCTCGCGGAAGACCTCGTGTTCTACGAGAACTACCTCGGCAAGCGCGACGCGACGTTCACACTGAACTTCTCAACCGGCTCGGCGATGGTCGTCGCGCAGTACTACAACTTCGTCCGCTACGGCCACGACGGGTACAGCTACATCATGCACACCATGCAGGCCAACGCCCGGAAGCTGGCCGAAGACATCGCCGCGATCGGCGAGTTCTCGATCATCGGCGGCGAGGACGTCGAGCAGCTACCGCTGGTCGCCTTCCAGCTCCACGGCGAGCACAGCTATGACGAGTTCGACGTCGCCGCGCAGCTCGCATCCGAGAGGGGATGGATGGTGCCGGCGTACACGCTTCCGCCCGACGCCGACCACGTCAAGATCATGCGCGTCCTCGTGAAAGAGACGCTCGGCCGCTCGCTCGTCACTGCACTGGCCGAAGACATCGCCCAGGCCTGCGCGACCCTGAAGGAGAAGGGTCGAGTCCACCACGCGGAGCGAAAGCGCGTTCACACGAGCACCGGCTACTGACGGAGGCGATTGTTCTCCTCGGATGCCCCGCTCCGCGCGGATCGTGCCCCGAGGCCGTCGTTCGGCGTCCACCGCGACGTGATCGGCGGGCTCGGGGCGCCCAGCCGGGAAGAAACCCGGCCTCGGCGAAATCTGCGCGTCGAGAGGAACAATGGTCCCGCGCGGTGCCACCGGTCCGCTGTAGAGCACGCGCCCGCCCTGTTCTCCCGCCCCGGGTCCGACGTCGACGACCCAATCCGCGCGCCGGACCACGTGGTCCGGGGCGCTGCCATTTGCGCTCATGGGGTGCACCTGCCCCACCCGACCGCGCACTACGCAGCCGCGCCGTCCGACTTCGACGCCACCAACATGCCGATGAGCCGAGCTCGCCGGCGCAGCTCGGCAACAGGAGCACCGTCGGCTCGCGGTCCGCGCCCTTCCGACCGGGACGATTACCAGCGCTGCGGCCCGGCCTGGCGGGCGCTTTCGCTTCGAGGCAGAAGGAGCAACGCGGCGGCAACAAACCCGGGCTCGGAGACTGCGCCTTCCGGACAAGGGAAGCCACGTATGCACGTCTGCGTCCGGGCCCGTGCGAGAACGAATGCAGGTCTCGACCGCGCCTTCTCAAGCGTTGCGCTTATGGCGCCAATTGCGGGACGCCCACTGGGGGCACGGCGACCACCTGGCAGGTCCCTGCTGGCCGCGTTGGCCTGCCGCACGACGGTGCTGAGCGCCTACCGACCGAGTGCGTGGTGCAGTTTGGTGACCGTTGGCTCGGATGCGTCGGCGGGCAGGTGTGGTCTGACGGATGCGTTGAACCAGCGCTCCCACTGCTCTCGGGTCTCCCAGACCTCGGTCACCGTGACGCCCTTGGCCGTGATCTTGGCGGCGTGGGAGATGAACCCGTCGGACTCGCGCAGTGGCTGTGCGAGGTTGGCAATGATCTGCTCGTAGGCCTCGGCAGGCATCTGGGGGGCATGCTGGGTCATGCTGATCGGCATCGGTTTCTCCTTGGTGGTTACGGGGTCAGCTTGTCGCCGGAGGGGCAGGGGTGAGGCCGTGTCGGCGCATCACCTGCCCGATCGCCGCGTGGTCTGGCGGCCCGCCCGCCGACGCGGCGAGGACATCGCCAATCTCGCGAAAATAGGCGGGCCCGAACACGCCGGGGGTCGCGATCGCGAGGAACTTTGCGTGCGCGGCGCCCTGGTTGGCGAACCCGTGGATCGCTCCGCGCGGGACGCAGACGGCATCGCCCGGTCCGATCTCCAGCGTATTGCCATCGATGGTCCACCTCGAGACGCCCGCTAGCCCGTAGATCGTCTCCTCGAAGCCGTCATGGCTGTGCGGCGCCGGCATGCGGGCGTCCGCGGGAACGTCGCACTCGAACACGGTCACGGTCCCGTTCGACTCGGTTCCCTCGACCAGGAAGCGGACGGCGAGCTGTCCGACCTGAATCGTCGTCGAGGCGGTTTGGTGCATTCGAGCTCCCTCTTTATGACTGGTCAAAAGACTTTACGATCTTTGCACGGACGGGATACACTGTCAAGCGACTTGACCACATCGCGTACCGACCCCACCCGTACGCCGCCGTTGATCGGCGCGTTGCTGCGCATGCCGTGGGAGATCGTTCGCGAACGGATGCTCTCCGGACTGCACGATCGCGGATACACCGATCTAGTCCCAGCCCACCTGACCGTCCTTCAGTATCCCGGGCCGGAAGGTCTACGGCCCTCAGAGCTCGCAGCACGCACCCGGATGAGCAAACAGGCCGTCAACTACCTCCTGGGGCAGATGGAGCAGCTCGGATACCTGACCCGCGAGGACGCCCCCGACGATCAGCGCTCCAAGCGGATTCGGCTCACCACCCGAGGGCGTTCGGTGATCAGCGCGATTCGCGAGATCGTGCTCGATGTCGAAACCGAATGGGCGCGACGGCTGGGACCGGGGCCGTTCGAACGGCTGCGCGATCTCCTCACAGATCTGGGAGCCATCGCCGACCCCGGCGTCTAGCGCGGACGTCTGCCGCCGGCGCGTCGCTCGGGGGGCGGCGACCGATGAGGTCGGGCCTCGCTGCAGGTCTCACCGATGGTGCAACTGCTGGCGCGCCCTGGCAACGGCGGCGCACGATGAACGGGAGAGAATCATGCAACGGGTACGGTCGACCGACGGCACCATGATTGCCGTGGGCAGCTCCGGTCAGGGGCCGGCGCTGGTGCTGATCACGGGAGCCTTCACCGACCGGTCCTCGGCCAAGTCACTGGCCGGCGGGCTGGCCGAGCGATACACGGTGTACGAATACGACCGACGCGGGCGCGGTGACAGCGACAAAGGCGGCGCATACGCGATCGAACGGGAGATCGAAGACCTGGCCGCGGTGATCTACTCGAGGAATTCTTCAACTGACGGTTGCTCATCACGAGCGCGCCTGGACGGCTTCTCGGCCCTCCGGGATACTTCCGTCATGCCCAGCCTCGGAATCGACGCGGGATGAATCGCTCCGCTGACAGCTCGCTCGAGCTCGCCGAGGCGCGCCGCCGGCTGACAGAGCTCGAGGCCATCGAAACCGAGCGCGCGGCGGCGTCGAAGGCCCTGTATCGGATCGCCGAGCTCGCGAGCGCGGCCCGCGACCTCCAGGAGTTCTTCCGGGGGATCCACGGGGTCGTCGCCGAGCTCATGTACGCGAACAACTTCTACATCGCGCTCTACGACGACGAGCGCCGGCTGATCAGCTGGCCCTACTTTGTCGACGAGGTCGACACCGACGTCCCCGACCCGAACCGGTGGGAGCAGTTCGACAGCGGCGGCGTGACTGCCTATCTGCTTGGTACGGGGGAGCGACAGCATCTTTCAGGAGCGCGGATCGAGCAGCTCGCCCAGCTCGGCGAGATAGACCCGATCGGCGATCGAGCTGAGGACTGGCTGGGAGTACCGCTCAAGTCGGCCGACGGCCGCACGGTCGGCGTCCTCGTCGTGCAGTCCTACGCGTCGAGCGTCCGGTACACGGAGCAGGACGAGGAGCTGCTCGCGTTCGTTGGCCAGCATGTCGGCGTCGCTCTCTCGAGGGCGCAGGCGATCGAGGAGACACGCCAGCGCAACGCGGAGCTTGCCCTGATCAACAGCGTCCAGGAAGCGCTCGCCGGCGAGCTCGAGCTGCAGGCGATCTACGACCTCGTCGGCGACAGGATCCGCGACGTGTTCGACGCGCAGGTCGTCGACATCGGGATCTACGACGAGGCGTCAGGTCTCGTCCACTACCCGTACACGATCGAGCGCGGCGTGCGCTTCCCGGACGAGCCGTCCGAGCTGGTCGGCTGCCGCAAGCACGTGATGGAGACGCGCGAGCCGCTGCTGATCGAGGAGAGCACGCCCGAGGTGCTCGAGCGCTACGGCAGCTTCGTGCTCTCCGGGGAGCCCCCCAAGTCAGTGCTGTTCGTCCCGCTCGTCGTCGGCGCTCGCGCGACGGGCGCGATCTCGCTTCAGAACGTCGACCGCACACACGCGTTCAGCGCGTCTGACCAGCGGCTCCTCGCGACCCTGGCGGACAGTTTGAGCGTCGCGCTCGAGAACGCGCGCCTCGTCCACGAGACGCGGCAGCGCAACGCCGAGCTTGCGCTGATCAACAGCGTCCAGGCGGCGATCGCCGGCGAGCTCGATCCGCAGGCGATCTACGAACTCGTCGGCGACAAGATCCGCGACGTCTTCGACGCGCAGGTCGTCGACATAGCGGTCTACGACGAGGCTTCCGGCCTGTTGCACTTCCCGTACGCGATCGAGCGCGAGGTGCGCTTCGCGGAGGAGCCGATCGAGCTGATCGGCTTCCGCAAGCACGTGATGGAAGCGCGCGAGCCGTTGCTGATCGAGGAGAGCACGCCCGAGCTGCTCGAGCGTTATGGCAACCCCGCAGTACTGAGCGGGGAGCCGCCCAAGTCAGGGCTCTTCGTCCCGCTCGTCGTCGGCGGCCGCGCGACGGGAGTGATCTCGCTCCAGAATGTCGACCGGACACGCGCCTTCGGCGAAGACGACGAGCGGCTTCTGATGACGCTGGCCAGCAGCCTGAGCGTCGCGCTCGACAACGCGCGCCTGGTGCACGAGACGCGCCAGCGTGTGGCCGAGCTCGCGACGGTGAACAGGGTCGGCCAGGCGCTCTCGTCGCAGCTCGATCTCGACGCGTTGATCGGGCTCGTCGGCGAGCAGCTGCGCGAGACGTTCGAGGCCGACATCGCCTACGTGGCCCTCCACGACGAGCCGTCCGGACGGATCGACTTCGTCTACTACTACGAGAGCGGCGACCGCGGTGAGCAGGCTCCGATGACGTACGGCGAGGGTCTGACGTCCCGCATCCTCGAGTCACGCGAGCCGCTGCTGCTGAACCGCTCGCCGCAGTTCGAGGGGCACGACCCGGTTGGCACAGAGGTGCGGTCGTACCTGGGCGTGCCGATCCTCGTCGGCGATACGGCGATCGGCGTTATCAGTGTTCAGAGCATCGATGAGGAGGGCCGGTTCGGCGACGCCGACTCCCGCCTGCTCGCGACGATCGCGGCCAACGTCGGAGTCGCGATCCACAACGCCCGTCTGTTCGCCGAGGTGGAGCGCCAACGGGGGTACCTCGAGTCGCTCCTCTCGATCAGTCCTGCCGCGGTGGTCGTCCTGGACGCGGAGGAGCGGGTGACCGATTGGAACCCGGCTGCGGCCGGGCTGTTCGGATATTCCGCGGAGGAGGCTGTCGGCCGGCCGATCGACGACCTCGTCTTCGGCGAGTCCGGCCGCGAGGAAGGCCGCGAGATCACGCGGGAGGCGATGCGAGCCGGGCGGGCGCAGCGGATCACCCTGCGCCAGCGCAGGGACGGGAGCCTGGTCCACGTCGAGCTGATGCTCGTCCCGCTGGCTGTGGATGGCTCCCACGTCGGCTTCCTCGGCATCTACCACGACGTCAGCGAGCTCCAGCGCGCTCGCCAGGAAGCCGAGGCGGCAACGCAGGCCAAGAGCGCCTTCCTCGCCACGATGAGCCACGAGATCAGGACGCCGATGAACGCCGTGATCGGGATGACCGATCTCCTGCTCGGCACGGAACTGACCGGCGAGCAGCGCGAGTTCGCCGAGGTCGTGCGCAGCAGCGGAGACGCGCTACTGCACGTGATCGACGACATACTCGACTACTCGAAGATCGAGGCCGGGAAGCTCGGCCTCGAACGCGAGCCGTTCTCCCTGCGCGCGTGCGTCGAGGGAGCGCTGGACATAGTCGCGCCCCGAGCGTGGGAGAAGGGGATCGAGCTCGGGTGCCTGATCGACGAGGCCGCGCCGGCCGGGATCCTCGGCGACGAGGCCCGCTTGCGCCAGGTGCTGCTGAATCTGCTCTCGAACGCGGTCAAGTTCACCGAGGCGGGCGAGGTTGTCATCCTCATCTACGCCGATCCGTCGGAGTCGGGCTCCTACCAACTCGAGCTGCTCGTGCGCGACACCGGGATCGGGATCCCGCCGGACCGAATGGACAGGCTCTTCACCTCGTTCAGCCAGGTGGACACCTCGACGACGCGCCGCTTCGGCGGGACAGGGCTCGGCCTCGCCATCTCCAAGCGCCTCGTCGAGCTGATGGGCGGCACGATCTCCGTCGAGAGCGAACCGGGGAGCGGCTCGACCTTCCGCATCGCGCTGCCCGCCACGGCGGCCAAGGTGCCGAGCGAGATCCCTCTCGAGGAGGGCCTGCCGCAGCTCGCCGGCAAGCGGATCCTCGTCGTCGACGACAACGCGACGAACCGGGAGATCGTGACCCGGCACGCCCGCTCGTGGGGGATGGAGCCGTTCTCGGTCGAGCTGCCCGCCGAGGCTCTGGCGCTGGTCGATGCCGGCGAGCCGTTCGACGTGGCCGTGCTGGACATGATGATGCCGGGGATGGACGGGCTCGCCCTGGGGGCAGAAATCCGGAGGCGGAAGAGCCAGCAGGACCTCCCGCTCGTGCTCCTGACCTCCCTCGGGCGCCTGCCGGAGGACCAGTGGTCCGGCGTCTTCTCGGCCCAGCTCGCGAAACCTCTCAAAGCGTCGCAGCTCTACAACACGCTCCTGCAGGTGCTGTCCACGGGCGAGGCGAGAGAAGAGACGGCCCAGGTCGCCGCCGACGGCAAGCACGCGATGTCGACCTTGCGGATCCTGCTCGCGGAGGACAACGCAATGAACCGTAAGGTTGCTCTCGGCCACCTCGAGCGGCTCGGCTACAAGGCGGATGTCGCGTCGAACGGCCTGGAGGCGCTGGAGGCGCTCGAGCAGCGGCCGTACGACGTCGTCCTGATGGACGTGCAGATGCCGGAGCTAGACGGTCTCGACGCTACGCGCCGGATCTGTGAGCGGTGGCCACCGGAAAGCCGCCCGCACATCATCGCCATGACCGCGAACGCGCTGCCCGAGGATCGCGAGGCCTGCTTCGCGGCCGGCATGAACGACTATGTCGCGAAGCCGATCAGGGCGGACGAGCTGGCGGTGGCTCTGAACCGGGCGAGGCCACTCGGGAACCGTGACACGCCTCCGGGAGAGAACGAGATCAGTCTCGAGGCGGGCGCCCTCCAGAACCTGCGAGACCTCGGCGGCGTCGAGTTCCTCACCGAGGTGGTCGACCTGTTTCTCGAGGACGCGCCGACGCTGATCACTAGCGTCCGGGACTCGCTCGAGCGCCAGGACACCGAGGAGCTCCGCCGGGCAGCGCACACGCTGAAGTCGAACGGCTCGACGCTGGGCGCCCTGGAGTTCGCGCAGCTCTGCCGCACCGTCGAACAGCACGCCAGGGATGGCCGCCTCGATGGCGTCTCGCAGCTTGTGGATCAGATCGAGCAGGACTACCGGGCGCTCCAGGCTGCCCTCGTCTCCCTTCGGTCGGAACCGGTTTCGTGAGCGGCTCCGCGCCCACGGCCGGCGCGATCCTGATCGCCGACGACAACCGGGTCAACCGGCTCCTGCTCGGCCGCGGGCTCGAGCAAGACGGGCATGCCGTCGTGTTCGCCGAACACGGCGCAGAAGCGCTCAATCTGTTGCGAGGCGGGCGCTTCGACCTGCTGCTGCTCGACGTCCTGATGCCCGAGCTCGACGGGTACGGAGTTCTGGAGGAGCTCCAGCGCGACCCGCGTCTCCGCGACATCCCTGTGGTCGTGACATCGTCGCTCGATGAGCTCGACAGTGTCGTGCGGTGCCTCGAGATGGGCGCGGAGGACTACCTGACGAAGCCGGTCAACCCCGTGTTACTAAACGCGCGAATCAACGCGAGCCTCGAGAAGAAGCGTTTGCGCGATCAGCAGCGCGAACTCATCAGCAAGTTCGCCACCAGGGAGGTAGCTGAGGATCTCCTCACGTCGGGGTTCTCGCTCGGCGGCAAGTACGTCGACGCCTCGGCGATGTTCTGCGACATCCGCTCGTTCACGACGATCGCCGAGGCCCAAGACCCCGCGGAGACGATCGCGCTGCTCAACGACTACTACACGCTGATGATGGACGCGATCAACGGCGAGGGCGGGATCGTGAGCCTCATGGCAGGCGACGGCCTGATGGCGATCTTCGGCGCGCCCTTGCCGCGCGAGGACCATCGCCGGGCCGCTGTGCTCGCAGCGCGGCAGATGATCGATTTGATCCGCCTGTTCAACGAGGAGCAGGCGGCGCGCGGCAAGGTGCAGATCCAGATCGGTGTCGGTATCGCGTCGGGACGGGTCGTCGCCGGCTATGCCGGGACTCACCAACGGGCGACCTACACGTGCGTAGGCGATACCGTCAATGTCGCGGCGCGACTCGAGTCGCACACCAAGGTCGCTAAGCGGCCGATCCTCATCGACGAGCACACGCGAGGCGGCCTCGGTGACGGTATCGCGGTCGAACCGCAAGGCGCGGTGCTGATGAAGGGAAAGACCGATCCGATCAACGTGTACGCCGTGCTCGTCGACTCGCTCGTCAGCGAGAGCGCGTGATTGGCACAACCTGTACCTGAAAGCTCTCCTCCCAAAGAATCGGGGGCCCGCTGGGCTGGGGGAATTCGAAGTGCGACTTGAAGGTGTGGGTGCGCTGGAGCCGGCGGGTGCGATGATTTTCTTGGCCTGCGACCGTCTCTTCCCCAATGACAAAGACATCCGCTCACCTGTCAATCTCCCTCGACGGCTACATCGCTGGGCCAAGACAGGATCGCGAGAACCCGATCGGTATCGGCGGCCTGCGGCTGCACCAGTGGCATCTGGCTGAGCCGTTCCACGCGGGAGACGCCCGCTCCCGCGAGCACCTGGCCATGCAACGTGGTGCCTACCTGATGGGCCGGAACATGTTTGGCCCGATCCGCGGCGAGTGGGACGAGGAATGGCGCGGGTGGTGGGGTGACGAGCCGCCCTACCACGCGCCCGTATTCGTGCTCACGCACTACGCCCGCGAGCCGATCGAAATGGAGGGCGGTACGACGTTTCACTTCGTGACCGACGGCTTCGACGCCGCCTACGCACAAGCCGTGTCCGCGGCGGGCGACCGGGAGGTCCTGATCGCGGGCGGCGCTTCGACCGTGCGCCAGGCGTTCGCGGCGGGCGTGATCGACGAGCTCGTGCTCGACATCGCGCCGGTACTACTCGGCGAGGGCGAAGCGCTATTCCAGGGGGTCGAGGATCCCGGGCTGGAGCCGGTCGACGTGATCCACTCCCCGAAGGCGACGCATATCACCTACCAGGTGGGCCGTTGAGCGCTCTCGGCGCTAAGACCACGCCTCCGAACTCGTCACCTAGGAGCGGCGTGACCGCCAACTCGGGCGCCTGTGTGGCCTAGTCGGCGGTGTCCGGATAGGGCGGGCGGCCGGGTTTCCGGCTTACAACTCGTCGTCCACGTATCGCGGCGCACAGGCGAACCAGGCCGCGACGAGCGCGATCGCTACCGCTGCGAGCATCGACACAAGAGACAGCGTCCAACCGCCAGTCGCGCCGTGAAGGATGCCGAACAACAGCGGCCCACTGCCGGCGAGCACGTATCCGATCGCTTGAACGAACGCCGAGAGCGAGGCCGTCGTGGCGGGGACTCGGGAGCGCAGCCCGATCAGGGTGAGGGTCAACGGGAACAGGCCCATCCCGATCCCGGTGAGCACCATCCACACCCAGGCACCGCCGACCGGAGCAAGCAACAAGCCGAGGTAAGCCGCGGTGCTGCAGCCGCACAGGCCAAGTACCACCCGGCGATGCCAGCGCGCGGGGGCGAGCGGCGCGAGGATCGACATCGGGATCAGCATCGCGCTGAGCACGGCCACCATCCATCCGGCCGCGCTCTCGCCGACGCCGTGGGCGGTCATGAGCTTCGCGAACCAGCCGAACGCGTCGTAGGCCTGGAATGACTGGAACGCGAACAAGATCGTCACCGCCCACGCCGTTCGGCTGCCAAGCATCCGCCGCACCGTTCGATCCACCGGCGGCCGGGCATTCGCCGCTCCGCTCGGGCGAGTGCGGCGCAGCACCGAGAGCCATGGGATCACTGCGACGGCCGAGAGCAGCGCCCACGAACCCAGCCCGGTTCGCCACCCGCCTCCCGCCGAAGCGATCGGAACGCTGAGGCCCGCCGCCAGCGTTTGACCGATTGCCATCGCCGTTGTGTAGACGGCGGTCATCCGCCCGATGCGGTGGGGGAAGTGCTCTTTGACCAGGGTGGGCATCAGCACGTTGGCGATCGCGCCGCCGGTCAGAGCGAGCAAGCTGAGCCCGATAAACGCCCACGCGCCACTCACCGCGACCCGGGCCAGAAGACCCGCGGTCATCGTGACCAGCGCCGCCACGGTCAGCCAGTGCGCACCCATCCGCCTCGACAGTCGCGGCGTCGTGGAGCCGACAAGCGCGAAGCAGATCACCGGCAGCGTGGTCACCACCCCAGACACTGCGGGCGACATACGCAGGCCAGACTGCAACGAGTCGAGCACCGCGCCGACGCTGGTCACCGCGGTGCGCATCGAGAGCCCGGTCAGGATCAGCGCGACGAGTAAGACAGCCCCGTGCGGCCTGGACTCGCCGCTCTGGATCGATATCCCTTGTCGCCGAGCCCTGCCGCCTCGCCGCGCGCCGGAGCCGGCCGCGTCTGCGCGCTGGGCAGTCAGGCGCGTCACTACACGCCCACCCTTCGGCGGGTGGCCCGGACTCGATCCTCGAGGGAGAGCGAACGCTGATCGTCGAAGAGCAAGGACATGCGCTGCGTTGCAGTGTCCTAGGGCCAGCGAACCTGACCCTAGGGTCCCTTGGTCGTGCTCGTACGGCTGCCGAATCTGGGCGATTAGCAGCCATTTTCGCAGAGCCCGCCGGGGGACTCGAACCCCCAACCCCTTCATTACAAGTGAAGTGCTCTACCAGTTGAGCTAGGCGGGCGCCGGCCGGCTCAGTGTCGCACGGCGCCGGCGTCGCCCGGGTCGCCCGCGCCACCCGCGCCCGCGGCGTCGTCCGGGTCGCCCGCCCCGCTCGCGCTCGGCCCCGCGCCCGCGCTCGCCCCACCGCCACGGCTGCCACTGCCACCGCCACCGCCACCGCCGAGCTCGCCCTCCCACCAGGCGATCGTGTCGGCCATGGTCTGGCGCAGGGGGATCTCGGGTCGCCATCCGGTGGCACGCGCGAGGCGCTCGTTCGAGCCCCGCAGGTCCATGACCTCGTGGGCGCGCACGCGGGCCGGATCGATGACGTGCTCGATCGAGATCGGCGCGATCAGCTCAGACACCAGCGCGACCTGCTCGGCGGCCGACACCGACTGGCCGGTGCACACGTTGTAGACGCCGGTCTCGCCGTCGACGACCAGCAACCGGTAAGCGCGGACCACGTCGCGGACGTCGGTGAAATCGCGGCGCGTGTCGGGGTTCCCGGTCAGGATCCGGATCGTGGATGCGCCCTCGAGGCGCGCTGCGGCGGCCTGACGCGCCAGCGAGGAGAGGATGAAGATCGGCAGCTGGCCGGGCCCGGCGTGGTTGAACGGCCGCACCCGGATCAGCTCCAGCCCGTGGGCGTCGGCGTACACCGCCGCAAGCAGGTCGCCGGCGGCCTTCGACACCGCGTAGGGATTGGCGGGTGCCACTGGCGCGTCCTCGCTCACGGGCAGGTCCGCCCGCGGGCCGTAGACCTCGCACGTGCTGGCCCACAGTACGCGGGCCCGAGGCGCCTCGAGACGGAGGGCCTCGAGCACGTTGGCGGACCCGGCCACGTTGTCCTGGACCGTCCGGACCGGGGCCTCCCAGGAGCGCCCGACCGAGGTCAGCGCGGCCAGGTGGTAGACGACGTCGGGGCGCACGTCGGCCATCGCCGCCCGCAAGGAAGCCAGGTCGAGCAGGTCGACCGCCAACCCACGCCAGCGGTCCGAGGAGCCCGCAACACCGGGGGGCATGGTGCCGCGGCGGGACAGGCCTATCACCTCATCGCCGTCCTCGAAGCACGCTCGCGCCAGGTAGCCGCCCGCGAAGCCGGATGCGCCGGTGACGAGGACTCTCAATTAGATCGGGCGGCCCGCAGGACCCTAGGAACCCTCGATGGATCCGACGGACAGCGCGGTCTCGAGCGAGCCATGGCCGTTGCTCGAATACGCGGCCTCGGGCTGCGGCGGCGCCGGCTCCGGCCCGGCGTTCAGCCGGCGCTCGAGCTCGCCCAGGACCACGCCGAACAGCAAGTGACGCCATGTCGCCTGTGCGAACGCCCTCCGGTTCCCGCGCAAGGGCGTCAGCTCGCGGCGCGCCGGATGAACCCGATCGCTGACCGCGCCCAGCGGCCACAGCAGGACGTGCTCGGCCAGGCCTGCCGCCGGCCCCCGCAAGACCGCCGGCAACGGCAGCGACCGCGCCACATTTGAGTACACCGCCCCGAACAGCGCGCCGTTCTGAATGTGCAGGAACAACCCGGCCGCGTACCAGCCGTCGGCCTGGGTGAAGGCCTTACCGAGCAGCTCGACATCGTCGTAGCCGCTGGCGAATACGCGCTTGTCCAGGGGCTGCTGGAAGGCCCAGAGCGCCGCTGCCACCGCGCCGCAGATGGCCCCTCGCAGGGTTCGAGTCGGATCGAGGCTGGAACTCAAGCGCTTTCAACTGTAACGCGCGACCTCCGAGCGGGTACGCCAATGTGCGATGGGTCACGAGGTCCTGCACCGGCGTGCGCGTGAGCGTGGGGTCAATCCGTTCGTCTACTGGCCGGTGCGCGCCGTGCTCCTTCCTTTCTTCCGGATCTACTTCAGGCTGGCGCGGATCGGCCGCAGCCACATCCCCAGGCGCGGGCCGGTGATCGTCGCCGCCAACCACCGGAGCTTCCTGGACCCGTTCATCATCGCCACGATGGCCGGCCGGCCCATGTACTACGTGGCCAAGAAGGAGCTCTTCCAACGCCGCTGGCAGGCGTGGATCCTCAACGCACTGGGCGCCTTCCCGGTCGATCGTGGCGCCTCGGACAAGGAGTCGATGCGGACCGCCAAGCAAATCCTCGATCGCGGCGACATCGTGCTGATCTTCCCCGAGGGAACGCGAATCCGTCCCGGCGCGCTGGGCAAGCCCAAGCGCGGGGTGGGCAGGCTGGCTCTGGAGACGGGCGCACCGGTCGTGCCGGTCGCGGTGATCGGGACCGAGAGCGTGCGAAAGGGCTGGCGGATCCGCCCGCACAAGATTCGTATCCGCGCCGGACGTGCCCTTCGCTTCCCGCAGATCGAGAACCCGTCCCCGAACCTCGCCGGCGCGGTCACCGAGCGGATCTGGCCCTGCGTGATGCTCCAGTGGGAGTGGCTGGGCGGACTGGCGCCGATCCGCCGTGCCGCGATCATCGGTGCGGGCTCGTGGGGGACCAGCCTGGCGGTGGCGCTTTCGAAGGCCGGGTTCGAGGTCGACCTCGGCGCCCGTACGCGCGAGCAGGCCCAAAAGCTCGACCACGACCGCCGC
Source organism: uncultured Solirubrobacterales bacterium (assembly GCA_963818675.1). GTDB lineage: Bacteria > Actinomycetota > Thermoleophilia > Solirubrobacterales > Solirubrobacteraceae > Palsa-465. The sequence continues at coordinate 124,631 of CAWFTE010000002.1, read as the reverse complement.
AACGACCAGTACCTCCCGGACATCGAGCTTCCCGACTCGGTGCACGTCCAGCGAGCCTCCGAGCTGAAGCTCGTTGGCCACGACCTGGTGTGCCTGGCGGTCCCGGCGCGCGCCCTGCCCAGCGTCCTGGCCGCCCATGGCGAACGCATCCCGCGGCGCGCCGGCGTGCTCGTGGTCTGCAAGGGCCTGGTCCCGCCGCTCGGCTCGCTGCCTTCCGCGTTCGTCTCCGAGCGGTGCAACGCCCGCGCGGTCGCCGTGGTCGGCGGTCCGGCGCATGCCGCCGAGGTGCTCGAGCACGGCGCCTCGGTCGTGCTCGCCTCGCTCGACCAGGCGTTCAGCCGCCAGCTGGCCGACGCGCTCCAGACCGCCGGCCTCGACGTCACCCTCACCAGCGACGTGACCGGCGTGGAGCTCGCCGGCTGCGCTAAGAACGCCGCCGCGCTCGCCGCGGCGGCGGCCTCGATTGCCGGTCCGAACGTGGCCGGGGCGGCCGCCGGGAAGGTGTTCGCGGAGATCGACAAGCTCGCGCGTAAGCGGGGCGGCCGCCCGGAGACCTTCGCTGGCCTGGCCGGCGCGGGCGACCTGGTCGCCACCGTGGTCAGCGATACCAGCCGCAATCGTCGCGCCGGCGAGATGCTCGCTCAGGGCATCCCGGCGGCCGAGATCGGGCGCGCGCTCGGGCAGGCGGCCGAGGCGGTCGACTCCGTGCCGCTGCTCGCCACGGTGGCCAAGCAGGAGCACCTGGAGGCACCGGCCCTGGACGGGCTGGCCGCGCTGGTCGAGGGCCGGATCGAGCCCGAGCGCTGGACCGCGGCGGTCACCCAGCCTACGAAGCCGAAGCGCCGCCGGTCCGCCCGCGCGGCCTGAGGCCCCGAAGGTAGGCTCCCCATGCCGTGCCCGACGACCCGCTACCCCGCAACAAAGCCGAGCTCGATCAGCGCTTCACCGAGCTGTACCGCGCCCACCTGCGCGACGTGTACTCCTACAGCTACTACCGGGTCGGCAACCACTACGACGCCGAGGACCTCACCGAGCAGACGTTCCTCCAGGCCTACCGCCACTTCGAGCGCGCGCTCAGGGAGTCCGGGGGCCGTCCGCTGCGCCCGTGGCTCATCCGGATCGCCCACAACCTGGCCGCGAACTTCTACCGAGACCGCTCGCGCAAGCCTGAGTCCGCGATCGACGACGCCGGCATGATCTCCACGCCGCACACGACCGAGTCGCTGGTCGAGGGGCGCGAGGAGCTCAAGTCGATTCTCGCCGGGGTCCAGCAGCTCCCCGACGACCGGCGCGAGGCGTTGATCATGCGCTTCGCACTGGGCATGGACAACCGCGAGATCGCGCGCGCCCTCGGCCGCTCCGATGGCGCCACCAAGGTGCTGCTGCATCGGGCGGTGCGCCAGCTCGAGGGCATCGTCAGCGACGGGAAGGTGGAGACTCCATCGTGAGCAGCGGCGCGGCCGATTTCGAGGCGCTCCTGCGCGAGGCGCTTGCCCCCGTTGAGCCGAGCGCTGACCTGCACAACCGGCTCGAGCATGCGCTGGTCAACCTGACTGAGCTGGCCCACGACGAGCTCGAGGCATGGGAGCTCTCCTCCATGCGCAACCCGCGCAACTGGGGTCGCCCGGTGGCGGCGGCGATGATCGGCGCCAGCGCCGGGACCGCGCTGGTTGTGCTCCGCGTGCGCTCCCGCCACCGGACGCGCAAGCAGGAGTCGTCCAACTTCCTCCAGCTGGCCGAGCACACGCTCCACGACTTCCGCGACGAGGCCCGGCGAATCCTCCCCCGGCGCCGATAGGGCGGCCGGACCCTACTGGTAGCGTCCGCAGCGATGGCTGTGTGCTACCGCCACCCCAAGCGCGAGACCGGCGTCTCGTGCTCCTCGTGCGGTCGCCCCATCTGTCCGGACTGCATGACCCCGACCTCGGTCGGCATGCGCTGCCCGGAATGCGCGCGCGAGCGCACCAAGGTCAAGACGATCCGCTCGGCGCCCACCGCGCCGCAGGTGACCCGAGCGCTGATCGTGATCAACGTCGTGGCGTTCCTCGCCGAGACCGGCGCGGGAGCGCCGCTCGGGGGCGGCGGCGGGGGCAGCGTGTATGTCCACGGCGCGCTCTTCGGCCCCCTGATCGCCGAGCAGCATCAGTACTGGCGGATCGTCACGAGCGGCTTCCTGCACGACGGGCTGCTGCACATCGCGGTCAACATGCTGTCGCTGTACTTCGTCGGGCGGGCCCTCGAGCCGGCCATCGGACGCCTCAACTTCGCGGCGATCTACCTGGCGTCGTTGCTGGCCGGCTCATTCGGCGCGTTGCTGTTCGAGCCCCTCGCCCCGACGGTCGGCGCCTCCGGCGCGATCTTCGGCGTCTTCGGGGCGCTGATCGTCGTCGCTCGCAACCGGGGCATCCCGTTCTGGCAGAGCGGCCTCGGCCCGATCCTGCTGATCAACCTCGTTTTCTCGCTCACGTACACGGGCATCTCGATCGGCGGGCATCTGGGCGGGCTCGTAGCCGGGCTGATCACGGGCGCGCTGGTCCTCGAGCTCGCCGAGCGGCGCCGGCAGCAGTGGCTGGCGCTAGCGGGGTGCGTGGCGGTGGGGGCGCTCAGCGTGGTCGGGGCGATCGCGGTGGCCGGCCTGCACGGGCTCACCCCCACCGGCCTCGGCCTGACTTGATCTTCTACGAGCCGCACGCGCGCGACCGCTCGGTCCTACCACACGACCCGTTCAAGGCGCTGGTCGCGCCGCGGCCGATTGGCTGGATCTCCACCACGAACGCCGACGGCGCCGTGAACCTGGCACCGTACAGCTTCTTCAACGCCATCGGCGAGGAGCCGCCGATGCTCGCGTTCTCGAGCTTCGGGGCCAAGGACTCCTCCACGTTCGCCGGCGAGCTGCGCGAGTTCGTGTGGAACCTCGCCACCTGGGAGCTTCGCGAGGCGATGAACGAGACCTCGGCGCCGCTGCCCCGGGGGCGCAGCGAGTTCGAGCGAGCGGGGCTGACGATGGCCGCCTCGCGGCTGGTCACGCCGCCCCGGGTGGCGGAGAGCCCGTGCTCGATGGAGTGCCGGGTGGTGCACCACGTCGAGCTCCGCGACGTGGACGGCGAGCCGGCCAACCAGCACCTGGTGGTCGGCCAGGTGATCGGCGTCCACCTCGAGGAGCGCGCGATCGCCGGCGAGGGTGTCGACACGGCCGCGCTCAGGCCGATCGCGCGCTGCGGCGGGCCCGCCGACTACGCGGTGGTCGAGCGGGTCTTCCGCATGTGGCGCCCGACGGAGTGAGTGGGCCGGCCCGGAGCCGGCAGCGGTCACTCGACCTTCAGCGAGATATCACTCGTCGCTCGTGTGTGCCGACCCCGATCGTGCGCCCGTCCTCGGCCACGACCTCCACGTGGAAGCGGAGCTTTCGCCCGTCGACTACTTCGTCGAGGCGCGCCCTTACCGTGCAGCGCGCGCCCTCGGGCGCGGCGCCGACATGCTTGACGTGGACCTCGAAGCCGACCGTGGCCTGGCCGTCCTCCAGGTGCGGCATGAGCATGCGCGAGGAGGTGCGCTCCATCATCCCGATCATGGCCGGGGTGGAGAGCACCTTCGCCGGAAGCGAGCCGCCCACGTCGGTCAGCAGCACTCCTTCGACGACGAACTCGCGCGAGGACTCCAGGCCGGGCTCGATCACAGCTCGACCGTGAGCGCGCCGCCCGGCGCCTCGGGCACGCGGTCGGGGTGGATGATGTGGGCCAACAGCTCGAGGCCGTCGACGATCCGCGGCCCCGGGCGCGAGAAGTAGGAGGCGGCATCGACGGCCACCACCTCGCCGGCGCCGAGCGCGGTCAGATGCTCGCGGTGCATCTCGGCCTCGCGGTAGGCGATCTCGGCGTCGTAGCCGCAGGGCATGACGATCACGATGTCGGGCTGGACGGCCTCGATCTCTTGCCAGGTCCGCTCCTCGGAGTGCTCGCCGGGGAACCCGAGCACGTCCTCGCCGCCGGCATACTCGATCAGCTGCGGCGTCCAGTGGCCCGCCGCGAAGGGCGGGTCGAGCCATTCCAGCGCCACGACCCGGGGCCGGCGCGCACCTCGCACGGCCAAGCGGATCCGGTCGATCCGAGCCGAGGCGCCGCGCACCAGCTCGACTGCGGCGTCCTTACGGTCGGTGGCCTGGGCCAGCGTGCGCGCGTCGCCAAGCACCTCGCCGATCGTATGCGGGTCGAGCGAGATCACGTGCGGGCGGCTGTCGAGCTCCTCGGCGATCGCCCGGACGTCGTCGTAGGACACGGCGCAAACCGAGCAGAGCGCCTGGGTGACGATCAGATCGGGGCGCAGGTCGCGCAGCATGTCGGTGTCGAGCTCGTAGATCGACTGGCCGGCGAGCGTGCGCTCCTTGACCGCGGCGTCGATCTGGGCCGAGCTCAGCCCGGCGGGCAGGACGTCGCGCGTCACCTTCGGTAGCTCCTGCGCCGCCTCCGGATAGTCGCACTCGTGCGTCACCGCGATAAGGTCGGCGCCGAGGCCGAGCGCGAACAGCATCTCGGTGGCGGACGGTACGAGGCTGACGATTCGCATAGAGGCGGTGAAACGTTATGGCAGATCTGCTGAGCGACGAAGCGATCGACTCCAGGCTCCAAGGTAGCGACTGGCAACGCGAAGGCGATGAGATCAGGCGGGAGTGGAAGTTCAAGGACTTCGGCGAGGCGATGGCGTTCGTCAACCGCGTGGCCGTGAAAGCCGAGGAGGCCAACCACCATCCGGACATCCTGCTGCACGGGTGGAACAAGGTCAGGCTGTCCTTGACCAACCACTCGGCCGGCGGCCTGACCGAGCCGGACTTCGAGATGGCCGCGAAGCTCGACGCGCTCTAACCGGCGACCCGCGCGACCTTCCCGTCGCCGGTGGCGACCCACACGCCGCCGTCCGTCGCCGCCAGCGCGACCGGCGGGCTGGAGAACGTGACGGTGCCGGAGACCGGCGCGCCCGGCGAGATCGACAGCCGGTAGAGCGTCTTCGTCTGCTTGCTGATCGTCCACACCGCCGAGCCGCCCTCGACCGCCGCGATCGCATCGAGCTCGGGCGCCACCGTGCGGTCGGTGTTGACCCTCAGGTAGCCGGGGCGGGGATCGAACCGCGTCACGTGACCGTCCGCGTGGGCGGTCCACACCCCCGCGTCGAGCGCCACCGCCACCGGATCGGGGCCGGCGTCGAACGTGGTCGCGGGCGTGGCGTTGCCGATCCGCACGAGCCCTCGCGGGGCGGCCGCCCACAGCCAGTTCGGCTCGCCCGCGTCGACCGCGGCCGGCCGCAGGCCGGCGCCGGTCGGCCCGCCCAGGGTCGCGCCCGCCGCGCTCAGATGGACGACGGCGCCGTTCGAGTCCACGGCCCAGACCGAGGAGTCGGACGGATCGATCGCGAGCAGGCTCGGGGCGCTCGTGAGCTGGGCCGTCCGCTCGAGACGGCCGGTGCGGAGGTTGAAGCGGGCCAGGGGCCCGGCGCCGGAGCCGGCGACCCAGAGCCCGATCGGGCTCGCCGCGATCGCGCTCGGGTGCCCGCCCACCGAGAACGCTCGCGCGTGGCCGACCGCCGCGCTCACGCGGACGACCTCGCCGTCGTCGGGGAGCGAGGCCCACACGTTCCCGCCCGGACCCGTCGACAGTGCTGCCGGGGACCCGCCGATATCGACCGTCGGCCCCTCGCTGATGCCGGCGCCGCTGATCGTGCCGCCGGCGTTGGACGTGCCACCGCCGCCGGTGGCCGCGATCACGATCGCCACGATGGCGGCCACCGCGACTACGGCCGCGAGCAGCGCGATCGGCCAGCGCCGGCGCACGCGCTGGATTCGCATCTCGCTTCGATCAAGGGGGGAAGGGGGTGGCGGCGGCGCAGGCGCGGGTGGCACGGGGGCGGTCGGGGCAGCGGGAGAGGCCATGGTGGTGGTAGCGGGCGCGGTGGCCGGGGCGGCAGGGGAAGTGGCGGCTGGGGCGGTAGCGGGGGCGGTGGGCCCCGCGAGCAGCGCGCGCTCCTCGGTGTCGAGCTCGTGGAGCACCTCGCCGAGCTCGCCGGCCAGCTCGTGCGCCGAGGCGAAGCGGAGCGCGGGATCCTTGGCCATTGCCCTGGCGATGATCGCGTCGAGCGCGTCGGGCAGCTTCGGAGCTTCGGCGCGCGCCGACGGCACGGGATCGTTGATGTGGGCGAACACCTTCGCCACCTCGGATGGGCGGTCGTATGGCACGTGCCCGGTGAGGGTCTCGAACAGCATGCAGCCGAACGAGTACACGTCGGAGGCGGCGTCGCCCTTGCCGCCCTCGATCCGTTCGGGCGCGGTGTAGTCGATCGTCCCGACGAACATGCCCGTGCGAGTCATGGCCGACTCGCCGCTGGTCCGGCGCGCGATCCCGAAGTCGGTCAGGTACACGTGCTCCTCGTCCTCGCTGTCGCCACGGGCGATCAGGACGTTGGCGGGCTTGATGTCGCGGTGCACGAGCCCGGCGCGGTGCGCGGCCGACAGTGCGGCGGCCACGGGCCGCAGCAGCCGGACGGCACGGACGGGCGCGAGCGGTCCGCTCGAGCGCAGGAGCGTTCGCAGATCTGTCCCGTCGACCCAGCGCATGATCAGATACAGCGTCCCGTCGGACTCGCCGGCCTCGTACACCGGGATGATGTTCGGATGGTCGATCGCGGCCGCGATCCGGGACTCGCGCTCGAACCGCTCGCGGTAGTCGCCGTCCCCGGCGAGATCCCCCGCGATCGCCTTGACTGCCACGCGGCGGCCCAGCGCCACCTGCCTGGCGCGGTACACGACACCCATCCCGCCGCGTCCGGCGACGGCTTCGATCGTGCACCCGGCGATCGTCGAGCCGTCCGCGAGGTCTGGCATGGAGCGGTTATATCGCGCCCGGTCGGCTGCTACCGTTCGCCCCGTCGCTGCATGACCGACGACGATCCATCGCGAAGTAGCAGCGCGCGGACGGAGGGCACGCCCGCGCTGAGGGAGATCAGCCCCGGGAACTTGAGCTACGAGGCGCTGCCCGCGCGGTGACCGCGCTGTTCATCATCCTCGCCGGGGTCCTGGTCCTGGTGAACACATTCTTCGTCGTGGCGGAGTATGCACTCGTGCGCTCGCGCCGGCCGCGGCTCGAGGCGATGGCCGAGGAGGGGCAGCGGGGCGCCCGGCTGGTCCTCCACGAGATCGAGCACATCGGCGACTACATCTCGGCCTGCCAGGTTGGGATCACCATGGCCTCGATCGGGATCGGCGCGCTCGGCCAGCCGGCAATCGAGCACGCGTTGAAGAACCCGCTTGGTCCCGCGATCGGGCACGCCGCCTCGGTGGTAATCGCCGTGATCGTCGCCTACCTGATCATCATCACCGCGCAGAGCGTGGTCGGTGAGATCGTCCCCAAGCTCTACACGATCCAGCACGCCGAGGGCCTGGCCCGCCGGATCGCCCGGCCGTTGTACCTCTCCCGCAAGCTGTTCACGCCGTTCATCTGGGTCATCAACTCCGTCTCATACCGCATGCTGCGGACGCTCGGAGTCGATCCGGATGCCGAGCCCGAAGGCGGGACGCCGGATGAGCTCAAGCGGATCATCGCCGAGTCGCAGACCGGCGGCCAGATCGACGTGGGTGAGGCCAGCATGCTCACCGGGGTCTTTCATCTCCACGAGCAGGAGGCACGCCAGGTGATGACGCCGATCCCCGCCGTGGTCACCGTCGATTTGAGCGAGACGGTCGAGGCGGCGCTCAAGCGATGCGTGTCCACCGGGCACTCGCGGCTGGTGGTGACCGAGGAGGAGAACCAGGATCGGGTCAAGGGCATCGTCCACGTCAACCAGCTCGTCAAGCGGATGATGAACGAGGGGCTGGAGGCAGACTTCGCGCCGCAGGTCCGCGAGGCGCCGATCGTGCCCGAGACCAAGCCGCTCGACGACCTCCTGGCCGATCTGCAGCGGGAGCGGACCGAGCTGGCGATCGTGATCGACGAGTACGGGCGCACCGCGGGGATCGTCACGATCGAGGACATCATCGAAGAGGTGGTGGGGGAGATCGCCGACGAGACCGATCCGGCGGGCGGGGCGGTGCGCCGGCTGGCCAACGGCGACTGGTTCGTGCGCGGCCACGTGGCGGTGACAGACCTCGAGGACTACGGCCTCGAGCTGCCGGTCGACACAGACGCATACAACTCGGTGGGTGGGTTCGTGTTCGCCGAGCTGGGCCGGCTGCCCAAGCGCGGCGACACGATCTCGGCCAACGGCTACTCGATCAAGGTCGAATCAGTGCGCCAGAACCGCATCGAGGCGGTGCGCATCCGCCAGCGCCCCAGCCGGCGTGCCGGCGCGGGCTCCGACGTGGCCCCGGGGCAGGCGCAGTAGGCCGCCGCACGAGCTCGCTCCATTCGTTACATTTACCCGTGGCAACGGCCACGCGAGTTCGCACGTGAGACGCGGCTCCGGTGGTTGAGAGGAGAGATGAAGCCGGCCCCCCGCTTTGGCCGTGGGCCGGCTTCGTTACCAGGGCCGGCGCATATCCCCTTAAAAGGAGCCGGCCCGCTGGGGGCGGGCCGGCTCTGCTTCTGGGGAGGAGGTGCTGCTATGAGGTACGTCGCGATGCGAAGGATGCTCCCCGGACCTGAACGAACGCTAAATGCTTCGTAGGAGTAGGTTCAGTTGTAGCTGTAGAACCCCTGGCCGGTCTTGCGCCCCAGCGACCCGTCGCCGACCATCTCGACCAGGTCGGGCGGCACGGGTGTGCCGATCGCCTCGCCGATCGACTGCGCCACGTCGAGCCCGACCAGGTCGAGGAGCGCGAGCGGGCCCATCGGCATGCCGGCGCCCAGCTTCATGCACTCGTCGACGTCCCCGGCCGCCATGCCCGTCTCGGACTGCAGGCGCACGGCGTCGAACAGGTAGGGGAAGAGCAGCCGGTTGACCACGAAGCCGGGGATGTCCGGCACCTCTACGGGCGTCTTGTCGAGCGTCTCGCACAGCGCCCGCGCGCGCTGGCGCGTGTCGTCAGTGGCCTCATCGGGGAACGCCAGCTCCACGAGCTTCATCCGCGTGACCGGATTGAACACGTGAAAGCCGACGAACCGCTCGGGGCTGCCTGTGGCCTGGGAGAGTTCGGCGACCGACAGCGAGGAAGTGGTCGTGGCGAGGATGGCCTGGGCGCCGGCGTGGCCCTTGAGGGCGGACAGGTCCGAGAGCACCTCGGCCTTCATGCCGTGGTGCTCGACGATCGCCTCGACCAGGAAGGTGGCGCCGTCGAGCTCGTCCATGCTCGTCACGATCTCCACGCGATCGGGATCGACGGCCTCCTCCTTGAGCCGCTCGCAGGTCTTGGACACGGTGGTGCGAGCGCGGTCGGCCGACGGCTTCGAGCGGGCCCAGAGCAGGACCTCGGCACCACTTCGAGCCGCCGCCACAGCGAGGCCGCACGCGATCGTGCCCGCGCCGGCGATTCCTAGTCGTTCCTCCAAGGCACCTCCTGCCATCTGAATCTGGGTCAGCGGCGGCCGGTCTGCCGCCGGCCGAGATGGCCAGCGGCGGCGGGGCCGCCGAATTTGCCTCGGGTACAGTACGGGACAGTTGAGTTATGAAGCATCGAGCGGGCAGCCGCCCGCGAAAAGGAGCATGTGAATGCCGTCAGGTACTGGTCGCGAGGTCGTCATCGTCGAGGCAGTGCGCACCCCCGTGGGGCGGGGCCACAAGGAGAAGGGCTACTACAAGGACACCCATCCCAACGAGCTGCTGGGGCGCTGCTACAGCGAGGTGATCGAGCGGGCCGGAATCGAGGCCTCCGAGGTGGAGGACGTGATCACCGGGTGCGTTCAGCAGTACGGGGAGCAGATGTTCAACGTGGGCCGCAACGCCTGGCTCCAGGCCGGACTGCCGGTCGAGACGCCCGCCACCACGGTCGACCGCCAGTGCGGCTCCGCGCAGCAGGCGGTGAACTTCGCTGCGGCGCTGATCGCCTCCGGAGTGCACGACGTGGCCATCGGCTCGGGCGTCGAGCACATGGGCCATGTGCCGATGGGCGTCGGGTTCAGCTGGACCGAGCAGGTCGGCTCGCCCTGGCCCAAGGAGCTGATGGACCGTTACGACCTGATCCCGCAGGGCCTGTCGGCCGAGATGATCGCCGACCGCTGGGAGATCCCCCGCTCCGAGCTCGACGAGCTGGCCCTGCGCTCGCACCAGCTTGCCCACCGCGCCACCGAGGAGGGCCGGTTCGAGCGTGAGATGGTGCCGATGAAGGTCAACGGCTCGACCTACATGACCGACCAGGGCATCCGCCCCGAAACCACGCTCGAGGCCCTCTCCCAGCTCAAGCCGGCGTTCAAGCCCGACGGGAGGATCACCGCCGGCAACAGCTCGCAGATCTCCGACGGCGCCGCCGCCGTGCTGCTGATGGCTCGCGAGAAGGCCGACGCCCTGGGGCTGAAGCCGCGGGCCCGGGTCATGGACCAGACCACCGTGGGCGTCGATCCGGTGATCATGCTGACCGGGCCGATCCCCGCCACCCAGAGGCTGCTCGAGCGCAACGGGATGACGATGGACGACATCGACCTGGTCGAGATCAACGAGGCGTTCGCGCCCGTGGTCGCCGCGTGGCGGCGCGAGCTCGAGCCCGACATGGACCGGGTCAACGTCAACGGCGGGGCGATGGCCATCGGCCATCCGCTCGGGTCGACCGGCGCCCGGCTGATCACCACGCTGCTGCACGAGCTCGAGCGCTCCGACAAGGAGGTCGGGCTCGTGACGATGTGCTGCGGCGGCGGGCTCGGCACCGGGACGCTGATCCAGCGCGTGTAGCAGCCGGGGTGATCGATTTGGCACCGCATCCGGGCCAAATCGATCACACCGCGTCTGAGTGAGCGCACCCGGGTAGACGGTCGCCATGGCCACCGCTACGGCCTCGCGCTCGCCCGTTGCCCGGGCTCTCGGGCGCGAGGCGGCGTGGCGCTCCACGCTCCTCGGCGAGCTGATCTCCGAGTTCCTGGGCACGTTCGTGCTGGTGGCGTTCGGCGACGGCGCGGTGGCGACGGCGGTGGCGGCGCTACCCGAATCCGCCCGGACCACCTCCGCGTTCGTGGCGGCCGGCGACTGGCTGCTGATCGCGTGGGGTTGGGGCCTCGCGGTCGTGTTTGGCTACTACGTCGCCGGCGGGATCAGCAAGGGTCACATCAATCCGGCGGTGACAGTGGCGATGGCCCTCCGGCGCGGCTTCCCGTGGGCCAAGGTCCCGCTCTACATCGTGGTCCAGGTCGCGGGTGCGTTCGTGGCGGCGGCACTGATCTATGCCAACTACAAGGGCGCGATCGCCGCCTTCGAGCACGCCCAGCACATCGTGCGCGGCCAGCCCACTTCGGTCAAGAGCTTCTCGATCTTCGCCACCTTCCCGGCCAAGTACTTCACGAGCTGGGTGGGGCCTTTCGCGGACCAGGTAATCGGGACGGCGTTCCTGGTCGGGCTGCTGTTCGCGCTTGTCGACGAGTACAACGTCCCGGTCAAGGCCAACCTGGCCGGGCTGTTCGTGGGACTGGTCGTGGTCGCGATCGGGATCAGCTTCGGGGCCAACGCCGGCTACGCGATCAACCCGGCCCGCGATCTGGGGCCGCGCCTGCTGGCCTGGATCGCCGGGTGGGGCAAGGTCGCGATACCCGGGAGCTTCCCGGGAATCGGCGCCTACATGTGGATCCCGATCGTGGGACCGTTCGTCGGCGGCGTGCTCGGGGCGGGCATCTACGACTTCTTCATCCGCACCGAGCTGGTGGCGCGGGGGGCCGAGCCCGATCCGGAGATCGTCGAGTCGGGCCGCGGCGCCGAGGAGAAGAGCTCGGCGCAGCACGGCAGTACAACCTGAATCAGGCGGCGGCCCGGCCCTGCCCCTGGCCCGCCTCGAGCGCCCGCGGGCGCATGTCGGCCAGCGCCTGCCGGTAGTCCCGCACCTCGGTCCGGGCCCGCTCGGAGTCCCATCCTAGGTGGCGCTGCGCCACCCGCGCGGCCGCCTCATCGGGACCCACGCCGGAGCTCGCCCCGAGCGTGATCATCGTTCGCCGGGTCAGCGCGTCGGTCAGCGTGCGGGCCAACTCGGCCCGGAACGCGTGCACGACCTCGGCCGCGATGGCGCCGGTCGAGGGGTCGATCACCTCGAGCAGGTCGGACTCCCCGCTCGCCAGCACGTCCTCGGCCCGGGCCCCGTAGATCCGCAACAGCCGCTCGGCCGCTGGGCGCGGCACCCGGGCCGAGCCGATGAAGCGCTCGCGGAACTGCTCCCAGTCGGCCACTGCGCCACCGGGCAGCGGGAGCTGGGCGGTCCCGCACGACGGGGCCTCGCGCCCGAGCTTGGCGAACACGGCCTCGACCGCCTCCTCGGAGAGCTGGCGGTAGGTGGTGAGCTTGCCGCCCACGATCGAGAGCAGCCCATCGATGTCCGGGGCGTGGTCGTGGACGATGTGGCGCCGCGTGACCGACCCCTCGCTGCCCTCCGTCTCCGGCAGCGGGCGGACGCCGGCATAGGTGTAGAGGATGTCCTCGCGGGTCAGCCGGGCTCCCGGGATCACCTCGTTGGTGGCGGTGATCAGGTACTCGATCTCCTCGTCGCTTGCCACCACGTGATCCAGATCGCCCGTGTAGCGGGTGTCGGTGGTGCCGATCAGGTAGAGGTCGTTCCAGGGGACGATGAAGTACGGGCGCCCGTCGTCGGCCTCGACGTAGAGCGCGTCGGACGGCGCCCCGTGGAAGCGCCCGACCACGAGGTGCGTCCCCTTGGTGCCCCCGATCAGGCGGGGCTGGCCAAGGCCGCCCAGGACCGCGTCGACCCAGGGCCCGGCCACGTTCACCACGACGTCGGCGTGGATCTCGCCGCCGCCGTCGAGCGCGGCGCCCCGGCAGCGGCCGTCGGAGACGATCAGCGAGGCCACGCGCCGGTGGGTGAGGATCGTGACGCCGTGGTCGTAGGCGTCGAGCGCGTTCTCGAGCGCGAGCCGCTCCGCGTACTCCACCTGGCCGTCGAAGTACACAGCCGCGCCCTTGAGGCCCTCGCGCGCGATCCCGGGCTCCCGTTCGAGCGCATCGTCGGTGCCCAGCATGTGGTGGCGCTCCTCGCTCTTGCCGAACGACAGTGCGTCGTAGGCGAGCATGCCGGCGCGGATCGTCCAGGGCCCGCGCCGGTCGCGCTCGTAGATCGGGATGAAGAACGAGAGCGGGTGCACCAGGTGGGGCGCGATCTTGAGCAGCCGCTCGCGCTCGTGAAGCGACTCGCGCACAAGCCCGAGCTCCAGGTGCTCGAGGTAGCGCAGGCCGCCGTGGATCAGCCGGGTGGAGCGCGAGGTGGTGCCCGCGGCCACGTCTGACTGCTCGACCACGGCCACGCGCAGGCCCCGGAGCGCCGCGTCCCGGGCGATCCCGCAGCCGTTGATCCCGGCGCCGACGATCAGCAGGTCGACCGGGGCCCGGGGGAGCTCGCGGGTGACCGTTCGGTCGGGCACTAGGAATCCTCCAGGACCCAATGTCCGGCGCGCTGGAGGGCGCGGCGCCACTCGGCCAGCAGCGCGTGGCGCTGCTCCTCGGACATGTCGGGCTCGTAGCGCTTGTCCTCGGCCCACATCCCGCGCAGCTCGTCCTCGGTCCACATCTCGGCGGTCAGGCCGGCCAAGTACGCGGCCCCGAGCGCGGTCGTCTCGGTGATCTTGGGCACGACCACCGGAACGCCGAGCATGTCGGCCTGGAACTGCATGAGCCATGCGTTGTGCGTAGCCCCGCCGTCGCAGCGCAGCTCCTCCAGCGGAACGCCGAGCGCGGTGTTCTGGGCCCGGACGGCGTCGACGCTCTGGTAGGCGATCGCCTCGAGCGCGGCGCGCGCCAGGTGCGCGACCTTGCTGCCCCGGGTCAGGCCGATGATCGTCCCCCGCGCATAGGGGTCCCAGTGGGGTGAGCCCAGGCCGGTCAGCGCCGGCACGAAGTACACGCCTTCGTTGGACTCGAGCGAGCTCGCCAGCTCCTCGGTGTCGGCCGCGTTGTCGATCACGCCGAGCCCGTCGCGCAGCCACTGAACGCCGGCGCCGGTCACGAACATGCTCGACTCGAGCGCGTAGTCGACCCGGTCGCCGATGCCCCAGGCGATCGTGGTGATCAGCCCGCGCTCGAGCAGGGGCGACCCGGCCCCGGCGTTCTGGAGCAGGAAGTTGCCCGTGCCGTACGTGTTCTTGCCCAGGCCCGGCTCGAGGCAGGCCTGCCCGTACAGGGCCGCCTGCTGGTCGCCGGCCATCCCGCACACCGGTACGGAGCCTCCGAACTCGCTCGTCTCGCCGTACACCTCGGCATTGGGGCGAGCCTCGGGCAGCGAGCCCACCGGCACCCCGAGGAGCTCGCACAGCTCCTCGTCCCAGCGGCGCTCGCGGATGTTGAACAGCAGCGTGCGTGAGGCGTTGGAGTAATCGGTGACGTGGTTGCCGGTCAGCTTGAAGACCAGCCACGAGTCGATCGTGCCCAGCCGCGCGCGCTTGTCGACCTCGCCCTTGGTCAGCAGCCACTCGTACTTGGTGCCCGAGAAGTAGGCGTCGAGCACGAGCCCCGTCCGCTCGCGGAACACCGGCTCCTGTCCTGCCTCCTTGAGCTCGTCGCACCGGCCGGCCGTTCGGCGGTCCTGCCACACGATCGCCTTGTGCAGCGGCTCCCCCGTACGCTCGTCCCACGCCACGGCGGTCTCGCGCTGGTTGGTGATCCCGATTCCCTTGAGCTCGGAGCCCTTCACGCCGGCGTCCTCGAGCGCCTCCTTGGCCACGCGGACCGTGACCTCCCAGATCTCGTTGGCGTCGTGCTCGACCCAGCCGGGGCGCGGGAAGTGCTGCTCGAACTCCGAGTAGCCCCGCCCGCGGGGCTGGCCCTCCCCGTCGAATACGAAGCAGGTCGTGCCGGTGGTCCCCTGGTCGATCGCGAGGATCATTCGCTAGGCGATCCGTTACCCGGGCCTGGCCCCCGCGACGCGGCGTTTGTCAGTCGGCTTGCTCTGTAGGCCGGATCAGGACCTCGTTGACCGCCACGTGCCGAGGCCGGGTGACGATGTAGAGGATCGCGTCGGCGATGTCGCTCGACTCGAGACGCTCGACCTCGGCGAAGCGTTCCTTGATCGTCGCCTGGATCTCGGGCCGGTTGTGGCTGGAGAGCTCGGTTGCGACTGCGCCGGGCTCGACGAGCGAGACCCGCAGGTGGCGGCCCGCCACCTCCTGGCGCAGCGACTCGCTGAAGGCGCCCACCCCGTGCTTGGTCAGGTTGTAGACGCCGCTGCCCTGGCGCGCGACGCGACCCGCCACCGAGCTGATGTTGACCATGTCGGCCACCTGCCGGGTTCCATCCTCGGCAGCCTTCAGTAGATGCGGGAGGGCGGCGTGGGCGCAGTACAGCAGCCCGGCCACGTTCACCTCGAGCATCCGCTGCCACTCCTCGAGTGGCGCTCCCACTGCCGGACCGAGCAGCATCACGCCGGCGTTGTTGACCAGGATGTCGAGCCGGCCGAGCTCGGACACGGTGCGCTCCACCGCCTCGCGCGCCGCCGGCTCCGAGGTCACGTCGGCCTCGAGCACGAGCGTGCGGCCATCGATCCGGGAGGCCAGCTGCTCCAGGCGATCGGCTCGCCGGGCGGCGATCGCCACCGACGCGCCGGCCTGCGCCAGCGCCTCCGCGGTGGCCTCGCCGATCCCGCTCGAGGCACCGGTGACCAGCGCGACGGCTCCGTCCAGGGGGCCGGTCATGCGGGCTCCTGCCAGCGGAACCCGGCCGGGACCGGCGCGGGCGGGAGCGGGCTCGCGGGCAGTCCGGGCGGCGGGTCGTCCTGATGGAAGCCGGTGGGCGCGAGGTCGTTGGGGGTATCGGGGTGGAACAGCGAGGCGAGGTACTGCGCCTGGCCGCGCCCCGGTCCGAGCTCGAACTGGCCGCCGCCGTAGGCCTCGATCCCGTGCTCGGCGCAGTAGTCGTAGGTCGCGCACAGCTTGGCCAGGCCGCCCACCCGGGAGGGCTTGATGTTGACCATCCGAGGCGGGAAGGGCAGCGCCTCGATGTCGTCGATCGAGTGGATCGGCGCGTCCCAGGTGATCCGGTCGTGGTGCTCGGCGAGCACCGCGGCCGTCTCGGCCGTGAGCACATCGGGATCCTCGAGCCAGGCGTTCGGGAATGCGTCCACGACTCGACGGTACAGGAGCGGATCCGGCGGCTGGTCGACGACCGTGCCCCGGTAGAGGCTCTTGAAGTCGACCGAGTCGACCGCGCCGGTGCCCACCAGCGCCGCGATCAGCTCGGGCGTCCACGAGCTGGTGGCGTCGAGCTTGAAGCGCAGCGTCGGGTAGCGCGCCAGCCGGCGCTCGACCGGCGCCATCGTGGCCGGCTCGCCCAGGCGCAGGGAGACCACGAAGGTGAGCGGGCGGGGCTCGCGGCCGAGGACCTCGTGCAGCGGCCGGCCTGCCTGGGCCAGGGCCAGGTCGAGGGCCGCGCTGTGAAACGTCCAGCGGCGGTAGAGCCGCGAGACCTCCCGCTGCGGGGGGACGGGAAACAGGTCGAGCGAGTCGATCAGCTCGCACAGCTCGGCGAGGGCGTAGCGGCCAGCCAGGTCGTGCGCCGGCCCGGCCTCCTGGAGGGCCACGTGGTCCTCGGCCTCGTACACGACGTCCTCACCCACGCCCTCGATTCCGCCGCCGTGCAGGTGGACGATCGTCGACAGGCGCTCGAACCCGCTCGAGACGTCCGCCCGTAGCCCCTCGAGCGCGTACCCCTCGACCTCCACCGGGAGGTCGGCGAGCAGATCGAAGGTGCTCACCGGCCCGCCTCGAGCCGGGCGACGAGCTCCTCGAGGCGGAGCTCCTCCAAGCCGCGGCTGACCGCCTCGAGCTCGGTGGCGCAGAACTCGACGAGCTCGCGGCCTTCCTTGACGAGCTCGAGCGTCTCGCGCAGACCGGCCTCGCCGGAGTCCAGGCGCCTGATGATCTCTTCCACCCGGGCCACCGCCGACTCGTAGGACTTTGGCTCGGTGGTCATCGCTCGTCGAGTCGGGCCGGCACGGCGCCGTCGTGGAAGCGCAGGGTGAGATCGCCCGCCTCGCGGGCCGCCTGCGCGGACGCGAGCGGCTCGCCGCTGAGGCGGTCCTCGACCAGCGCGTATCCGCGGGACAGCGTCCGGGCCGGGTCGTGCGCGGCCAGGGCCATCGAGAGCCGCTCCAGCGAGCGCCGGCGATCGGCCTGTTCAGAGCCGCGGGCGCGCGCGGCGCTCCGGCGCAGGACGAGCAGGTGGACCCCGGCCCGGGTGCGTCCCTCTTCGCCCGCCCGGCGCGCGCTTGCGCGCAGCTCGCGCGCGAGCTGGTGCAGGTGGCGACGGTGGCGGGCCAGGTGCTGGCGCGGGGCTCGGGACAGATGGGCGAGCGATCGGGCCCGGTCGAGGATGGCCCGGCGCGCGTGACCGTGGAGGCGGCGGGCCGCGGCGGTCAGCTCGGCCCGGGCGGCGCGGCAGTCGATCGGCACGGCCGTCTCCGCGGCGTGAGTGGGTGTCGAGCAGGCTATGGCGGCCACGTCGTCGATCAGCGGCCGGTCGGTGTGGTGGCCGACCGAGGAGATCACCGGCACGCGCAGCATCGCCACCGTGCGGCACAGGGTCTCGTCGCAGAACGCGAACAGGTCGGCGAGCGAGCCGCCCCCGCGGGCCACGATCACAACGTCGACCTCGGGGAGCGCCGCCAGCTCGCGTAGCGCGGCGGCGATGCGCGGGGCCGCGTGGCGGTCCTGCACCGGCGCGAACGCCCAGACCACCCGCCCGGCCCAGCCGCGTCGCTCCAGGCCGGCCAGGACGTCGTCGCGCGCCTTGCCCTGCTCGCCCGTGACCACCCCGATCGTGCGCGGCAGCCGCGGCCGGGGCAGGCGCTTCTGCGGCTCGAACAGGCCGTCGGAATCGAGCCGCCGGCGCAGGCGCTCGAGCTGCACGAGCAGGTCGCCCTCGCCGGCGATCCGCAGCTCGCTCACCGCGAAGGTGAACGCCGGCGAGGAGGTGGCGCTCCCGGCGTAGTAGTCGCAGCCGCCGCCGACCACCACCCGGACGCCGTCGGACAGGGTCACGCCGGCGGCGTCGAAGTCTGTGCGCCACATCGAGCACGGGAGCGCGCCGCGCATGTCGCGCAGCTCGAAGTAGACGCGGGCCCGGCTCAGCCGGACTCCCCAGACCTCGCCGACGAGCTGGACCCGGGCGAGCTGCTGGAGGCGCCGCTTCAGGCCCGCGGCGTACGCGCCGACCTCGAACGGGCCGGGAAGCGTGCTCTCGGCGACAGGGACGGTTGCGCGCTGCATCTGCGGGCCGAGGCTAGCGCTCGCCCGCGACGGCTATTCGTGCGCCGGGACGACCAGCACGGGCCGGTCCGAGAGCTGGAGCAGCTTGTGTGGGGTCGAGCCGAGCAGCGCGCCCTTGAACGGGCTCTCGCCGCGGGTGCCGACCACGATGACCCGCGCGTCGCGCTCGCCGGCCACGTGGACGAGCGCCTCGGCCGGGGCCAGCGCGACCACGACCGCGTCGGCCTCGCCGTCCGTCGCGCCGGCCAGGGCTACGGCCTCTTCGACGCGGGTGCGCGCCAGGTCATTGAGGGCGGCGTGGTAGTCGTGCAGCTCACCGCCCACCGGCGAGAGCCCGTAGCCGAAGGCGATAGTGAGCTTCTCGCCATAGGCCCGGGCGACCTCGCCCGCCGCCTGGAGCGCCGCCTTGGCGCAGTCCGAGCCGTCGTAGCCGACTACGACGCCGCTGCTCATGCCTCCGCCCGCCCCGCCGGCGCCTGTGCCACGACAGCCGGGTCGACCACCTGAGGCTTGTTGACCTTGAAGAACTCGGGCATGGTGACGCGTTGGATGACCATCCAGATCAGCCCGACGATGATCATCAGGAGGGCGATGACGATCGGCGAGCCGATCCCCAGGAACGGCTTTGCGTAGCCGGCGTGGGGCTTGGAGTAGTCGACTACGGCCTTGATCAGCACGAACATCAGCACGGCCCCGCCGATGAACGGCAGCAGGCCGATGAACAGGAAGTTCCGCAGGTTGGTGAACAGGTGGCGGCGGTAGAAGACGACGCAGGCGAACCCGGTGAACCCGTAGTAGAAGGCGATCGTCAGCGCCAGCGAGGTGAAGGCATCGGGGATCAGGTTCTTGGGGCTCGTGGCCGACAGCAGGATGAAGACGAGCGTCGAGACGATGCCCATCCAGATGGTCGAGAAGCCCGGGCTGAGGAAGCGCGGATGCACCGTGCCGAACTGCCGGGGCAGCGCCTTCCAGCGGGCCATCGACAGCGTCGTGCGGGCGGTGGGGAGGATCGTGGTCTGGGTGGAGGCCGAGGCCGAGGTGAGGACCGCGATGATCAGCAGCTTGTAGAGCGGCGAGCCGAGCACGCCCTTGCCGAGCGGGGCCAGCACGTCGTTCTGGTTGTTGACCAGGTTGGCCAGCCCGCCGTAGGCCTGGGCCGCGGTGGTGACCAGCAGGTAGATCCCCACCAGTACGAATGTGGAGACGATCGCCGCACGGCCCGGGGCGGTGCTCGAGTTCTCGGTCTCCTCGTTGACGCTCACGCCCGAGTCCCACCCCCAGTACACGAACACGGCCAGCAGGATGCCGCCGTCGATCGCGCTCAGGCCGGAGGAGAACGGGTTGAACCATCCCGCCTGTGGCTGGATCGCGTGCGCGGGATGGCTCGTGTACACCTTGATCAGCGCCACCACCGCGAACACGACCAGCGTCACGAACTCCATCCCCAGCAGGAACTGCTGCGTACGCGCCGAGAGCTCGATCCCGATGTAACAGATCGCGGTCATCACGATGATCCAGGCGATGCCCACGAGCGTCACGTCGAGGTTGCTCGGGTTGGTGGTCCCGAACAGCTGGAAGGTGTAGTTGCCCGCGACCGAGGCCAGGCTCGGCATCACGAGCACGTCGGCCACCACGATCGCCCACCCGCCCTGCCAGCCGAGCCATGGGCCCATCGAGCGGGTCATCCACGCGAACGTGGTCCCGCAATCCGGGTCGGCCCGGTTCATGTAGTAGTAGGCGGCGGCGATGAAGGCCATCGGGAAGAAGGCCACGAGCATCACCGCCGGGGCGTGCACTCCGAGACCCGTGACCGCGGCAACGAACCCGAGGGTCGCCGCCAGGCTGTAGGCCGGCGCGGTCGACGCGACGCCGATGACCACGTTCGAGACGAACGTGATCGCGTTCTTCTTCAGGCCCTTGTCCTCGACCTGGACCCCCGCCACCGGGGGCTGTGTGACGGTCGCGCTCTCCATCGCGCCCTCTCCTCGACTCGAATCGGCGGCGGCAATTCTCTGCCGCCGGAGGTCCCGGCGCAAGTGATGTGTGGCCCAAGCGCGGGCCGAGCTTTGTACCCGCCGGTTAAGGGAGAGGGCGGTACGGTGCCTGCGTGGCCGATGCGATAACCGTGGCGGTGCTCGGCGCCGGCGGCACGATCGCGCCGGCGATCGTGCGCGACCTGGCGGAGTCCGACGAGGTGGAGCGGCTGCGGCTGCTCGATCTCGACGGAGCGCGGGCGGATGCGGTGGCGGCGCGTCACGGCGGCGGGCGGGCCGGGGCGCACGAGGTCGACGCGCGCGATGCCGACGCGCTTGCGGCGGTGCTGGGCGGCGTCGACGTGCTGGTCAACACCGCGTCCTACCGGGTCAACCTGGACGCGATGCGGGCCTCCCTCGCCGCCGGATGCCACTACCTGGACCTGGGCGGGCTGTACTGGATGACCGCCCGCCAGCTCGAGCTGGACGGCGAGTTTCGCCGGGCGGGCCTGCTCGCCGTGCTGGGGATCGGCTCGAGCCCGGGCAAGACCAACCTGATGGCCTCGGCGGCCGTGCGCCAGATGGACGGCGGGGCGGTGCGCATGATCGAGGTCGCCGCCGCCGGGCGCGACCCGGTCGCCCACGAGGACGGGCGCCTTCGGCCGCCCTACGCCCTGCAGACGCTGCTCGACGAGCTGACGATGAGGCCGGTCGTGCTGCGGGCCGGAGCACCGGTGGAGATCGACCCGCTGGCGCCGGGCGGGTCGGTCGACTTCGGCGAGCCGGTCGGCGTGGCCGAGACCGTCTACACGCTGCACTCGGAGCTGGCCACGTTCGGGGAGAGCTTCGGCTGCCAGGAGGCGAGCTTCCGGCTGTCGCTGGCGCCCGCTGTGGAGAGCCGGCTGCGCGCGCTCCGCGGAGCCTCGGGGGACGAGATCGAGGCGGCGGCGCGCGAGGCGGCGCCGGCGTCTGAGCGGACGGTGTCCGTTCACCTGGTCAGGGCCGTGGCGGAGGGCGGGGCCAGCGTGACCGTTCGCGCGGTCACCGAGCCCCACTTCGGCATCGGGGGATCGATCGTCTCGACCGCCGCGCCGGCCGCCGCCGCGGTGCGGCTGCTCGCCCGGGGCTCCCTCACGGGCGCCGGCGCCGGCGTGCTGCCGCCGGAGCGCTGCCTGGACGCCGAGGAGATGTTCGCGGAGCTGCGCGAGCGGGGGTGTACGTTCAGCGTGACGCGCCGCTGAGGCGCTCTCCAAGCCACGCCGCGGTCTCGGCCAGCCCTTCGCGCAGGTCGACCTGGGCCTCCCAGCCGAGCAGGCGCCGGGCCTTCTCGACCGAGGGCCAGCGCCGCTGCACGTCCACCTCGAAGCTCTCGAGGTGGCGCAGCTCCAGCTCGGCCGGGTCGTTGCCGCACTCCTCCCAGATCAGTGCCGCGATCTCGGCCACGGTGAGCTCCTCGGAGGCGGAGATGTTGAAGTCCTGGTTCTCACCGCCGGGGGAGCTCATCGCGGTGACGATCCCGTCGGCGATGTCGCGGACGTGGGTCAGGGTCCGGGTCTGCCGGCCGGAGCCGAAGATCTCCAGCGGGCGCTGATGGGCCAGGGCCTTGGCGATCAGGTCGGGAACGGCGTGGGCGATGCCGGGCTCGGCGAGGTCGGGCAGCTCGCCCGGGCCGTAGGCGTTGAAGGGGCGGCAGATCGTGTAGCGCAGGCCGTGCTCGTCGCGGGCGGCGCGGGCATAGACCTCACCGGCGAGCTTGGAGAAGCCGTAGGCCGAGCGGGGGGTCGGGCAGTCCTTGAGATGCTCCTCGGTGGTGGGGAACTCGGTGGCGCGCTCGAACACCATCGAGGAGGACACGTACACGAACCGCTCGACCGCCTGGTCCACCGAGGCGTGGACGATCGCGCCGCTGAGCGCGTTGTTGACCTCGGTCAGGGTGTAGGGGAGCTTGTGGAAGTTGGCGATCCCGCCGACGATCGCGGCCAGGTGAATCACGTGGGTGCAGCCGTCGATCGCCTCGCGCGCACCGTGGTGGTCGCGCAGGTCGGCGGTATGGATCTCCGCGCCCTCGCGCATCCAGGTGGGGGGCGGGCGGTGATCGGCCACGCGGATCTCGTAGCTCGGATCGGCCAGCAGCCGGCGCACCACGGCTGCGCCGATCATGCCGGCGCCCCCGGTGACCAGCACCCGGTTCATCGTCGGGCTGTCCCCGGGCTGTGGAAGGAGCCCGGAGACAGCCGGAGCTTCTTCGCGACCGAGCGCACTAGACCGTGTGGCGCGAGGGCGTGCCCTTGAAGGCTCGCGTCTCGGCCGCGTACAGGAACACCTGGCCCGTTCCGAGCGCGTTCCAGGGATCCACGAGCAGGCAGTCGGCGCCGGTCCGCGCGGCGATCTCGCGCATTGCCGCCGGTCCCTCGAAGTCCGAGTGGTTGGTGGCCACGATCACGACGTCGGCGTCCTGGACCGCCTCCGCGAGCGACTGCGTCGGGGTGCGAGCGTGCGGGTCGCACACCGCCACGTCGGCCAGCTCGCGCTCGAGCAGGCGGATCAGCTTGTGCGAGAGCGAGTCGCGCTCATCGTCGGTGTCGCGCTTGAAGGTGAGCCCGAGGACGGCCACCTTGCGCGAGGACAGCCCACCAAGCCGGCGCTTGACCCCCTCGACCAGGAACAGCGGCACCGACTCGTTCACGCGCGAGACGGCCAGGAGCATTCCGGGAGCGGCGCTGCGCTCCTCCGAGAACGCGAAGTCCTTGCGCAGGCACGTTCCCGCGGTCATGCCGGGCATGGCGATGCCACCGCGGGGATAGTCGCGGTTGATCAGCTCGATCACCTCGAACACGTTCGCGCCGTAGCGCTCGCAATCCATCATCAGCAGGTTGGGCAGCGCGAACGTGGCGTAGCGCAGGATGTTGGTCCAGATCTTGGCCAGTTCGGCCTGGACCGGGGTGGTCCTGACGATCGGGGCGCCGAACACCTCGAACGTGGCCGCCGCTCGGTCGGTCGATGCCTGGCCGACGCCGCCGATGATGCAGGGCAGGGAGGTGATCTCCTCCAGGAACCGGCCCGCGGCGATCCGCTCGGGCGCGTGCGCGACGAACACGTCCTCCCCGACTCGCAGGCCGCGGCGCTTCTCGATGTACCCGGCCACGAACTCGGTCGTCCCGGGGGCGATCGTGGAGCGGAGGATCACGCCGTGCCCCGGGCGCAGCAGCGGCAGCAGGTCGTCGACCGCAGCGCGGACCTGGCGCAGGTCGCTCTCGACGTGCGAGAACGATGGGGTGCCCAACGTGAGCACGATGTCATCCGCCTCGGCCGCATCCGCGGCCCGCTCCGCGAGCGTCAGGCGACCGCTGTCCAGCACACGCTCGAGCAGCTCCTGGGTCCCGAACTCCGCGAACGGCATCCGCCCCGCCCGTACCGACTCGAGGACGACGGGGTTGTGATCGACGCCGAGGACGCGGTACCCGCGGTCGGCGAAGCACAGAGCCAGCGGGAGGCCCACGCGGCCGAGGCCGATGATCGAGATGGATCGCGAGTCGCTCATGAGATCTGCGCGGAGCGAGCCGGGTCAGCCGCTCACGCCGTCCGCCTGCAGCCCTTCGACGCTGGGCAGCGGATCGAGTCCGGCCTCGGCCTCGTGGCCGCGGATCTCGCCCGCGAAGGCGATCTGGTTCAGCCGCGCGATCTCACGTTCGCCCTCGACTCGCGCGGGATGGTCGCCCGGGAGGGCGCGGATCAACGTCCGGATGCGCTCCCTGAGCTGGAGCGCGAAGTGGGGGGTGGAGGCGCCCATCAGCTGGCGCACGTCCTCGACCGTGACCTCCCGACCCGGCTTCAGTCGATCTGGATGCTCCGATTGGCTCATTTCGGCGTGGTCTGCTGCGCGCTCGGCGGAGTCTGCGGATTCTGGGTGCTCTGCTGCGGAATCGCCTCCAGAAGGCTATCCATCTCGGCCTGCACCGGAACTGCGACGGCGGTCTGGTCGCCGATCACCCACCCGTGGTTGTAGACGGCGGCGGTCGGTCCCTCCTGGGTATAGCCGGGGGTGGCGTAGTTGAGGAAGTAGTTGAGGATCGACGAGGGAAGCGTGCCGGCGTCGTCGAGCACCAGCTCGGGACCGAAGCTCCCGCTCGCCGACAGCGGGGCGGCCGCCGCGGCATCCAGCGGACGGTTGGAGTTCAGCAACGTGTAGCCGTGGCCGGGACTGCGCAGCGCCCAGCCGAAGCTGCCGGGCACGTGGACGCACGGCTGCGCGTTCGGGCACGGGGGGTCGCGGAACGATGCGAAGGCGACCGAGTTCGCGGCCGGATCCTGCGCGCCCACGCGCATCACGGTCCCGTACTTGCCGAGCTGCTTGAGCACGCTGTCCGGGACCACGCTCGACGGGCCGAGCACGTATATGTGGGGGTGCTGGTGGGAGAGGAGAGCCTGCCGGGTGGGGCTCGGGATGCTCGAGCCGGTGACGAACAGGATCGGATTGCCGCTCTCGGCCGCCCAACCGGCCGCGGGGATCGCGTAGGCCGGGTCGTCGGCCGAGGCGATTACCACGTCCGCGCTGGCGGTGCCGGCGGTGGCGCTGGCGAAGCGGTCGATCGCGGCGGTGAGGGCGAACGGGTCAGAGCCGGTGATCGCCACCGAGCGTAGGTGGGGCGGGGCGGGGACGTCGCCGACGCGGATCACCTCGGCCGCGTCGCCGCCCGAGCCGGTGGGCGAGAGCTGCGCCAGCGCGTCGGTGGTGGCCGACGGCAGCTGCGAGTTGCCGGACAGGAGGATCGGCGCTTTGGTCGGCGCGGCCATCAGGACCGAGGCGGCGAGCGCCGCCTCCCAGTCGTCGGTGGGGGCGATCGTGACCGCGCTCGGGTGGGTCCCGGCCACCGTCGAGGGGTACACGGCGAGCGCCACGCCGGCGGCGTCGGCGACCGGGTCGGCGCCGGCTACGCGTGTCGTGTTCTTGGTGGCCACGGCGGGAAAGCCGAGCTTCTGCCCCGCCTGCCGGGTGTGGGCGACCACACCCACCTCAGGGACGCGGATGATCTCGGTGCCGCCGCCGCCGCCGCACGCCGCCAGGGCGAGGGCCACGCAGGTCGAGAGGGTCGCAACCAACGCCGTCCGTCGCATCGCGCGCTCACGTTAGCGAGCCCGTCAGCGGGGAGCGCCGGGAGCGTCGCCGCGTGGGGCAAGGCGCGTGCACCCAGCCGCCTCGCCCCGCTACGCTTGGAGGCTCGTCCAGTAACCCGCCAAGGAGGATGCGATGCCGGGCCTTTCCGGGCGCATGTCGACAGTCGTCAAAGCCAAGATCTCGAAGCTCCTCGACCGGGCCGAGGATCCCGCCGAAACGCTCGAGTACAGCTACCAGAAGCAGATCGAGCTGCTCCAGAACGTCAAGAAGGGCATTGCCGACGTCGTCACCTCCAAGAAGCGCCTCCAGCTCCAGGAGGAGAAGCTCCAGCAGCAGGTCCTGAAGCTCGACACCCAGGCCCGCCAGGCGCTGGCCTCGGGCAACGAGGAGCTGGCCCGTGTCGCGCTCGAGCGCAAGAACGTGGCCCAGACCGAGCTCCAATCGCTCGACAGCCAGGTCGCCCAGCTCGAGCAGCAGCAGGAGCAGATGACCGCCTCCGAGCAGAAGCTCCGCTCGAAGATCGAGCAGTTCCGCTCCAAGAAGGAGGTCATCAAGGCGCAGTACTCGGCCGCCGAGGCCCAGGTCCGGATCTCCGAGGCGGCCACCGGCGTCGGCGAGGAGATGGCCGACGTGGGCCTGGCCATGCAGCGCGCGCTCGACAAGACCGAGAACATGAAGGCCCGCGCCGACGCGGTTCAGGAGCTCGAGGCGGCCGGCACGTTCGAGGACCTGACCACGCTGACCCCGGGTGAGGACGACATCGATCGTCAGCTCCGCCAGCTGTCGAGCACCAGCGAGGTCGACAGCGAGCTGGCGCGGATGAAGGCCGAGCTCGGCACGGGCTCGGCGCCCGCCGGAGAGCTCGGCGCGGGCGGCACGCCCAGCGAAGCCGCGGCCGGCGAGAGCGCAGGCGATGCGGCCGGCGCGGTACCCCCCGGAGGGGCCGCGGCATCCCGGCAGCCCGGCCCCGCCGACGGACAGGCTCCGTGATCATCCGGATCTCCACGGAGGGTCAGTACGAGCTGCTGGAAAACGACGAAGAGGTTTTGAACACGCTCGACAACCAGGCCGTTGCCGCCTGCCAGTCCGGCGACGAGCAGCAGTTCCACGACGTGTTCGCCCGGCTGCTCGAGCACGTCCGCAGCCACGGCCAGCCGGTCCCGGAGGACCGTCTCGGTCCCTCCGACCTGATCCTCCCGCCCCCCGACGTCTCGCTCGAGGAGGCCAGGAAGGAGTTCACCGGCGAGGGCTTGATCCCGGGCTGACCGGGTCAGGGTCGCTCGGGTGTCCGCGCAGGCGGCCCGCGCTCTCAGGAGCGATCGCGCGGTCCCGGCTCGGCGCCCTCCACGTCCGCGCGCCCGACGCTCGTGGGGACGCCGTTCCCAGCGCCCGCCTCGCGCTCGGCGCGCGCCGGCGACCAGTTGCTATTAGGGGTGGGCTTCGCAGTGCGCGGGGTGTGTGGCTCGCCGTACTCGTAGTCGTACGGGTACGGCTGGGCCTCCTGGGCCGAGTTCACCACGATCCCGAGTGTGGGCGCATCGAGATGCTCGAGCCGCTGGCGTAGCCGGTGCGCGTGATCGCGCAGCGTCCGCCCGAGACGGCTCACCACGATCACCCCGTCCACCAGCGTGATGAGCGGGATCGCGTCGGACACCACAGCGGCTGGCGGAGTGTCGACCACGACCAGCTCGTAGTGGTCGGTAGCCGCGGTCAGCACGTCAGTCATCAGATGCGACTGCAACAGGTCGCTGGGGTTGGGCGGGCGCGGCCCGGCGAACAGGACGTCCATCGACTGCGCGGGGCGCGGATCGTCCTGCGCGCGGGGGAAGCGGTAGCGCATGACGGCGTCGGGCAGCGGGAGATCGCCCGCCAGCACGTTGGTCAGCCCGATCGGAGCGTGCAGCTCGAGTCGGCCGGCGAACGTGGGGTTGCGCAAATCCGCTTCGACCAGCAGCGCGCGCTTGCCGGCGTTGGCCGCTGCCGCGGCGAGTCCCCACGCCACGGTGCTCTTGCCGTCGTCCCGATCGGCCGAGGTGATCAGCACTGAGCGGATGTCACGGCTGAGCGTGAAGTAGCGCAGCGTGGCCCACAGCATGCGGAAGGCCTCGGCTTCGGGAACCGTGTCGAGGTCGGCGTCGAGCCTGCTGAGCGCGCGGCTCTCCGGCAACGTGGCGAGCACCGGACGTTCGAAGATCTGCTCGATCTCTGCCGGATCGCGCAGGCGGCGATCGAGCGCCTCAGCGACGAGAACCAGTCCGATGCCGATGAGGATTCCGAAGAAGAGCCCGAGCGCGCCGTTGCGCGCCGGCTTGGGGGAGGAGGGGCCCCGGGGAATCTCCGCCGGCTGTGCGAGCTCGGCGTTGCCCGTCTGCAGCGAGCCCAGGACTCTCAGCTGGCCCAGCCGCTGCTGAAGGGATTGCCCGAGCCCCCCGTTACGCAGCGCCGGGGGGAGCGTGCCGATCTGGCGCTCGAGCGGGAGCTCAGCCGACGAGATCACGGTGCGATCGGCGTTTCGCCGGAACGAGATGTACTCGCTCGCGTAGGTCGTGGCCAGCGTAGCTGCGAACTCTGGGCTACTCGCGGTCGCCTGGATCATGGCGAGGTTGGACTGCCCGGAGTTGCTCTCGCTCACATCTGACTCCACCTGCTTCTCGGTCATGTGCAGACGCGCAGCGGTCAACGCCGCGACGTGCGGGAGCGAGACCAGACCGAGGTCGGTGGCTTGGTCCACCGTGGGGTCGGGCTGTGGCTGGGTCAGCGCGGAGCCGAAGATCATCTGGTCGAACTGCGGGTTGCGAAAGTAGAGCGTCGCCGTCGCCGTGTATTGCTTCGTCTGAACGACCGAGACGAGCACCGCCGCCGCCGGAACAAGCAGCACGCAGAGCAAGAAGAGGGGCAGGCGACGCCGCAGCGCCCGGAGCGCGTAGCGCAGATTGAATTGCGCGGAGGCGCGGTTCATAAGTCAACTCGAGCGCGGTGACGCGCCCGAGCCTCACCGCAGATCGTCCCGACCAAGCATAACGAGCGGCCACGGCGGGGGTTGCAGTTCACGCAGTTCATCGCGTCACGCCAGCGACCCTGCTGCCGACTCGACGAACGCTCCGCCGCGTCGATTGCGCTCGTACCACTCGATCATCTCGCCAAGTCCCTCCTCCAAGCTCACGGTCTGCCGGAAGGCCGGGACCTTCGCCCGCAGCTTGGTTACGTCGGCCTGCTTGCATGGCCGGCCATCGGGCTTGGAGCGGTCGAACTCCAGCTCAATCCGCACGCCCGCGAGCTCCGCGACCTTCTCGACGATCTCGACCAGCTTGATCGAGCTGCCGCAACCGAGGTTGACGGGGTCGCAGTCGGCCGCGCACTCGGTTGCCAGCCGAAAGCCGAGCGCGAAGTCGCGCGCGTGGAGAAGATCCCGTGACTGGCGGCCGGATCCCCACACCACGACCGGGCCGTTGCGGTCAAGTACCTTCTTGACCAGCGAGGGGACGACGTGAGACGCGGCGCCCTGCCAGCGGTAGCGACCGCCGTACGCATTGAACGGACGCACGATCGCGATCGGCAGGCCGTGCTTCTCGTAGACGTAGCGCGACTGGATCTCGAGCAGCCGCTTTCCCCAGCCGTAGCCCTCGTTGACGCTCTCCGGCAGCCCGTGATGCACCGGAAGCTCGGGCGTCGGTATCGGCGCATCATCCGGATAGACACAGCTCGAGCTAACCATGAGCACGCGATCCACGCCCTCTTGCACACACGCATCGAGCACGTGAAACGACATCACGCTGTTATCGCGCAGGACCTCGGGGTTGTTCTCCATGCTGCGGAGCATCCCGTAGGCGCGCGCGGCGAGGTGCATCACCACGTCCATGCCGGACACCGCGGCGCGTGCGACCTCCGCGTCGCGAAGATCGCCGGGGATCACCTCGGCGTCGCCCGTGCCGTCTGTGGAGCGGTCATCGACCACGCGCACGTGCGCCCCTTGGGCCAAGAGGTCGTCGACCAGATAGCTGCCGACGAAGCCGCCGCCGCCCGTGATCAACACGCGCCGGCCCGTCCACGAGTAGGCGCCCGAGGAGATGTCGTGAGCGGCGAGGGGTGTCAACGGTTCGGGGTCGTACGCGTGGGGGGGAGCAGCTCCCGCGTGAGCAGGAGCCACAGGAACAACGAGTTGTACTTGAGGTAGCGCGGACCCAGGCGTCTCGGCTCCTGGCAGACGCGGTGTAGCCAAGTCAGCCCGGCGCGCTGGATCCACTCGGGCGCGATGCGCTTCGACCCGGAAACCAGATCGAATGCTCCACCGACGCTGACGCACACTGCACCGCGGAGGTCTCGCCGGGCCAGCTCTGTCCAGTAGTACTGCCGGGGAACGCCGAGGCACACGAACACGAGCTCCGCGCGGCTCTGACGGATGCGCGCCACGCAGTCGCTTACGTAGGTGTCATCGACCGGGCCAGGCGGCGCGTCGTACATCAGCGTGAACTCGGCGTGGGGATAGCGCGCGCGGGCGTGCTCACTCAGCCAGCCGTGCACCGGCGCGAAGCCGCCGATCAGCGCAACGCGCGTAGGGTGCACGAGACCGCTCAGCAACCGGTCGACCAGGTAGGGGCCGTATACACGGTCGCGCAGCCCGGCCCCCTTCGCGTTCATGCACCAGACGACGGGCATGCCATCCGGCGCGATCACGTCGTATGAGAACAACGCCCCGCGCATCCTCGGGTCCAGGCAGCTCTCCGACAGGCCCATGGTGTTGATCGCATCGATGGTGAGCGACCGGGCGCTCGGTACCGCGAGGCGGTCGTTGACGAGTGCCACCAGGTCGTCGTAGGTCACCTGGGCGAGCGGGATGTCGAATAGGGTCGTCGACCGCAGACCAAGCGCGGCATGGCCGTCGTTGCCGCGGTCTACGGCGGTGCTGAGCACCGGAGCATCCATGCCGGCTCTCGTTTTCATCCGCACCCGCGCGGAGTGTAATGTGCGCCGGCCACCCAGAAGCCACTAAGACGAGCCACTGAAGGGTCCCGCTTGACCACAGGCCGGTTGCTCAGAACCAAGCTGGCGAAGCGTCGAGTGTGGAGACGGATCTTCACGGAACGCCTGACGGAGCCGCTTCACCTCAACCTATTGTCGGCTCCCGTCCTTGCACTCGGGTCGTTCCGGACCAAGGTGGAGTGGGATCTGGTGGTCCGCCAGCCTTACGCATTCGGCGCGCTGGAGGCCGCCGACATCGCGAAAGCCTGCGGGTTGCCGGCGGTCACGCTGGTCGAGATCGGAGTCGCCAGCGGCGCCGGCCTGATGAACCTTGCCGCGATCGCCGAGCGGGTGTCGAAGACGACCGGGATCCGGTGCGACGTCCACGGCTTCGACTCGGGCACCGGCATGCCGCCCCCGGTCGACTATCGAGATCATCCCGATCTCTACGGTGCGGGCGACTTCGCGATGGACGCCGACGCGCTGGCCTCGGTGCTGCCGAAGGGCTGCCAGCTTCATCTCGGTCCGCTGCACGCCACGATTCCTCGTTTTCTAGAGCGAGTAAGCCCGGCCTCGCCTATCGGCTTCGTAGTGCTCGACGTCGATTACTGGTCCTCGACGGTCGAGGCACTCGAGCTATTTAAGGCAGGGGCCACGAATTACCTGCCTCGCACGGTGGTGTACGTCGACGATGTCGCGCTCGACGGGCACAACTCGGCCGCGGGGGCGATGCTCGCGATCGGGGAGTTCAACCAGGCGATGCCCAAACGGCGCCTCGAGCACCACCCCTTCCTCGAGTACCGCCGTATCTTCCGGCGGCCGGCGTGGATCAAACAGACGCTGTTTCTTCATGTGATGGACCACCCGCGCCGTGCAAGCCCCGCGCCCGTAGCGGCTCGGCGGTACATCGAGAATCCGTATCTCAGCGTGCCTCAACCGCGGGAGCTGTTTCATCCGGAGACCGCGCCGGTGAGACGGAAGCCGAATTCCAACGCGGAATAGCTACAGCGCGACGCACCTAAATCTCGGATGTGCAGCGGACACCGGTGGGCTGTGCGGCTTGCACGACTCTTCGGTTTTGCACGGGGAATCGGCGCAAAGGCTACTTTGAAGTAGTAGGTTCTTTGGGCCGCCCTGGCAGGGCGCACACGCTGGAAATTCGCGGGAGGATGCGATGGAACGCGACTTGATCGTGGTGACCGGAGCTGGCGGCTTCATCGGCGGGCACGTGGCGCGGCGGCTTGCCGAACAGGGAGCGCGGGTTCGCGCGGCTGACATCAAGGCGCTTGGGCAATGGCATCAGGTGGTGTCGGGCGCCGAGAACCTCGAGCTCGACCTGCGCCGGGCCGATGCCTGTGATGAAGCGCTTCGTGGCGCCGCCGCCGTCTACAACTTCGCCGCGGACATGGGCGGGATGGGGTTCATCGAGGCCAATAAAGCCCGGTGCATGCTGTCGGTCTTGATCAACACGCACCTGCTGGAGGCTGCGCTCACGGCGGGCGTCAAGCAGTACTTCTTTGCCTCGTCCGCGTGTGTGTACGCGCGCGAGAAGCAGCTCGACGCCAGTGTCTGCGCACTCAAGGAGAGTGACGCCTATCCCGCGGAGCCCGAGGACGGCTACGGCTGGGAGAAGCTGTTCAGCGAACGAATGTGCCGCCACTTCAGCGAGGACTTCAGCCTGATCACGCGCGTAGCCCGTTACCACAACGTGTACGGGCCGCACGGAACCTGGGACGGCGGGCGCGAGAAGGCGCCCGCGGCCGTGTGCCGGAAGGTGGCGGAGGCCAGCCTGTCAGGAAAGCGAGAAATCGAGATATGGGGTGACGGGGAGCAGACCCGGAGCTTCATGTACATCGACGATTGCGTCGAAGGCACGCGTCGGATCATGGACAGTGACGTCGAGGAGCCGATCAACCTGGGCTCGAGCGAGATGGTCTCGATCAACCAGTTGGTCGATCTCGTCGAGGAGATCGCCGGCGTGAAGCTACGGCGGCGCTACGTTCTCGATGCGCCCAAGGGCGTGCGGGGGCGCAACAGCGACAACACCATGATTCGCGATCGACTCGGGTGGGAGCCGAGCATTAGCCTCCGGACGGGGCTGGCGGAAACCTATCGCTGGATCTTCGACCAGGTACTCGCTAGGACGCTCGTCGCGCCGCGCAGGAAACGCCAGCGGAAACGAGAGCCCCTGGTCACTTCGCCCGCCACCGGCGAGCAGGCGCGCGGTGCCCGGCAGCACATCGCGGTCTGACGTGCATCACACCGTCCGAGGTATCGGCGGTGGGCCAGCCCAGCAACCCGTGATCCTGCCCCCGCTCGACATGAGGCGCAAGCGGCCCCCGGCACTCGCGTTTCTGCTGCGGCTGCACACGCTACGTAGGGTCGCCCGGGTGCTGTCGCTGCTGGCGCTCGACTATGTGGGCGTGGTCGCCGCGCTGTTCACGGCACTGGTCGTCAAGCAAGCGATCCTTGGAAACGCCGATCTCGAGGGGGCCTGGCGCCAGACGGGAAGCTGGGGCGCATTCGCCTACCTGGTGACGGTGCTGATGTTCGCGCGGGTCGATCTGTACGCGGACCGCCCACGCCGCCCCGGCCTGGTCAAGATAGCCACCGCGCTGTTCCAGGTCACGATCGTCTCGCTGCTGTTCGCGCTGGCCAGCGGACAACATTTCTCCAGTTACTACATCTTCTATGGATCGCTTCTGTTCGGAATCGCGTACATCACGACGTTGCGCGCGCTCCACCTCAAGGTCACCGGGTGGCTGCTGGAGCGAGCCGGCTACAGCCGCCGGGCGGTGCTCGTCGGCCCTGAACGGAAGATCGGCGCGGTCGCGCAAGCGCTGTCGGGCCTGTCGCGGACCCGCGTCGAGATCGTCGGCTACATATCGCCCTCCCCATGCCGCGAAAACGGCTTGCGCTCCCTGGGACGGCTCGAAGACCTTCCACGCGTGGTGGAGCTCGAGAGGGTGCAGGAAGTCATCATCGCCGATCCGGACTTCGACCAGGAGCATGCGGTCGAGCTGGTCGACATGTGTCACCGCAGGGGTGTGACCGTGCATGTCGCGCCGTCGACGATGGAGGTGCTGCTCGACCGGGCGCAGTTCGTGCCGGGTCAGAGCGTGCCGCTGTTCACCTTGCGTCCGCCGGTGTTCGAGGGGATCGACTACGCGCTCAAGCGAACGGTCGACGTGCTGGTGGCGGGGGCGGGTCTGATCGTGCTGGCTCCGTTGTTGGTTACCATCGCGATTGCGATCAAGCTCAGCTCCCGGGGCACGGTGATCTACCGCTCGATCCGTCCCGGCATCGCCGGGAAGCCGTTCCACTGCCTGAAGTTCAGGACCATGTACCAGTACGCCGACGGGCTGCAGGCCCAGCTCGAGCAGCTCAACGAGAAGTCGGGGGCGCTGTTCAAGATCCGGCGCGATCCCCGTCTTACGCCGGTCGGCCGTTGCCTCAGGCGCCTGTCGCTCGACGAGTTGCCGCAGCTGATCAACGTGATCCGCGGCGAGATGTCGATGGTCGGTCCGCGACCGCTGCCGATGCGTGATTTCGAGCGGCTGGAGGAATGGCACAAGAAGCGGTACCTGGTGCTTCCGGGCATCACCGGGTTGTGGCAGGTGTCAGGACGCTCGGAGCTCGACTTCGATGACTTGGTGCGGCTGGACTTCCTGTACCTGGAGCGATGGTCCGTCCTGCTCGACCTCTCGATCCTGCTGAAGACCATTCCCGCCGTGCTCAGCCGGCGCGGCGCCTACTAAGCTGTTCGCGCGTATGCGCGCGTCCTCGTTTCGCGCTCGCCCGCGGCCGGACGGACCGCGAGCCGGCCCACGCGCGGCGGGCGGAGTGGCGGCCGTCGCCGCAGCGAGCGGGATCGGTGCGCTCACCGCCGTGCACGCCGCAGCGGCCGCCGCGTGCGCCGCGGTGCTGATGCTGATCGGCGTGCTGCTCTGCACGCGGTCGTTCGATCGCCCCGTCAGGCTGGACGACAAGAGGTTCCGCTGGGTCGTACTGGCGTGGACGTACGTGATGATCCGGCCGATCGGCCATTTCACGCTCGGTCGAACCTCGCTCAGTGCCGTCGGGGGAGCACCGTCGCCCGAGAACGTGGTCGATCTCGCCACGCATGCCGCGATCGCCGCGGTGGCAGTGTGGTCGTTGCGGGCGAATCGCTTCACCCTTCGGTCCTCGTGGCTCATGCTCGTGCTGCCCGTGGTTGCGCTGATCTCTGCGGCGTGGTCGCTTGCCGCGACCACCACACTGGGCTTCTCGTTCGAGCTCGTGACGGTCTATCTGCTCGCTGCAGTAACCGTCGGCATCCACGTCGCCGATCGAGCGCTGGGACGCTCGGTCTTGCAGCGGTCACTGCGCGCGGCCGTTTTCCTCGTGGCCGGATTGTGCGTCATCGGGCTCGTCTTCCCTCACCGCGGCGGCATCGCAGCTGGAGTACTGCCCGGAGATATGCGCTTCACGTGGCCCGGCGTGCATCCGCTCGTGGCGACCGCACAGATCGGATTCGCTCTGCTGGTGACGGTGTTTGCGACACGTACCGAGCTTGAACTGCGCCCTAGCGCCCGCGCGGTTCTCATTGGCATGTTCGCCGTGTGTCTGTACCTCGGCCAGTCGCGAACCCCGTTCGCTGGGCTCATCGCGGGGGGGCTCTTTGGGATCTGGTTCTTGACCAGGGGACGTGGCTTGGCTCGGTTTGCCGGTCTTGGCGCTCTTGCGGTCGTTGTCCTCCTGGTGGTTTCGCAATTCGGCGGTCCGATCGCCCAGTACCTGTACCGCGGCGAAAGTCAGCAGCAGGTGTTCGGCCTGAACGGCCGGCTCGGCCTGTGGTCGTTCGCGCTGGGTCAGTTGCACACCCCTGCACAGTGGCTCTTCGGCTACGGCCTCAGCGCCGATCGCGTGCTGCTGGCCTCGTCCGTGACGTGGGCGGGCGACGCCCACGGGGCCTGGCTCGAGCTGCTCATCTCCCTCGGGCTGGTGGGCGTGACGGTTGGCGTGGTCCTCGTCGTCACCGTGGCTAACCGCCTGATAAGCCTGAACCGAGAGCACCTGCTGGCGAGCCGGGTCCTTCCGATCGTATTCGTCTACGCGCTCACGATGTCCGCGGCCGCGACCGGTTTCGCGATTCCGGGACCTGAGCCAGGCTTCGGCTTCGCCTTACTTGCCTTTTGTTACGCCGCGAGCGCTGTGCGCGACCCGATCAGCGCTCAGGCGCACGCTCGGAGCGGCCCGCCGATCCCGACAGGGCGACCCGGCGCCCCCTTGCCCGAGCGGGCTGCTTATAGCGAGGCGTAGAGCGATCGCCAGGCCTCGGCGAAGCGCTCGGGACGTAGCGGCTCGACGCTCTCGCGGGCGGCAAGGCCCATAGCGTTTCGGCGAGCGGTATCGAGGCTGACGAAGCGGACCAGCCCGGTACGTACGCCGTCCACGGTCGGCTCGAGCTCGAGCCCGTTGACGTCGTTCTCGAGGAGCTCCTCAGACCCCGAGATCCGTGTGGCCAGCAATGGAAGGCCGGCCGCGGCTGCCTCGAGAAGGCCCAGGGAGAACGCCTCGTAGTGCGAGGGCGAGATGAAGGCATCTGCGCTCCAGAGAAAAGGGCGTACGTCGTCGGTCCTGCCAGCGAACTGCACTCGATCGCGAAGGCCCATCCGCTCGGCGGCTGCAACGTACGAGGCCACGAGGCCCCGCTCACCCCCGATCACCCATACGCGGGCTTGCGCGAGCTCATCGGTCGCCAACGCCCTGAGCAGGATCGGCAGTCCCTTACGCTCGAAGTGGCCCAGCGCGACGAACACGAACGCCGTGTGTATTTCCGCCGTTCGCATCCGCTCACGGACGGCATCGCGGTCGAAGGCGCGTGGCCGTTCATAGCGCTCGACGTCCACGGTGTTGCGGATCACGCAGACCTTCCGAGCCGCATTCGGATATACACGCATGACCTCTCGCGCCAGGCCTTCCGACGGAACGACGATCACGCGCGCGCCGCGCGCTAGACGAGCCTCGATCAGCGCCCTGACAGCGTGCGTCAACCAGGAGTGAACGGCGCGCGGCGTCAGCCGTCCCCGGACCAGAGGCCAGACCTCGGACAGGTAAGCCCGATGGCAGAAATGCGCGTAGCAGACATCCGCATAGGGGAAGCTGCAGTCGGTCGCGTGAATGAGGTCGAACTCATCGCCGCGCCGCCACCGCCGCTTGTAGCAAGCCCACGCGCGAACGAGATAGACGAGGAACGCCGCGAGAGCCGGACGACGAACCGACCGCAGCGCGACGTGATGGACAGAGCCGTGGATCAGGGTCGGCGCGAGCTCGCTGGCGAACACGGTGATGTCGTGCTCGTCCCGAAGCGCCTCCAGCACGCGGACATCACAGCTTCCGGCGGGACTGCGAACGGAGACGACGTGATCGAAGAGCGCGATCCTCATGGGGCGATCGCGCTGAGCACCGTCTCCAATTCGTGCCGGAAGCGCTCTTCGGTGAAGCGATCGAGATACCGGGCGCGACCGAGGCGACCCATCCGCAGGCGAAGCTGCGGGTCCTCGAGGAGCGTCGCGAGCCCGGCTTCGAACTCCACCGCGTCTGCGGCCGGGGCCAAGATCGCAGTCTCGTTCTCGGCTACCACAGAGGGGATGCCGCGCCACCGTGTGGCGACGATCGGCAGGGAGAACTGCATTGCCTCCAAGAGCACGAGGCCGAAGCTCTCGGCCTCGAAGTAGGTTGGGTAGCAGAAGATATCGCTCGAATCGAAGGCCTTCGCCTTGGCCTCGCCGGAGAGAGCGCCGAGGAAGACCACTCGATCGGTCAACGCTGCCTCGCGCAGCGCGGCTTTGAGCCTCGCCTCGAACTCGTCCGAGGCGAACGACCCCACCAAGTGCAAGCGGAAGTCATAGCCTCGCCCCAGCAGGCGGCGGCACGCATCGACGAGCACGAGCAACCCCTTGGATTCGCGCAGCACACCGACGTAAAGCAGGACCGGTGTGCGACCGCTCG
This sequence comes from uncultured Solirubrobacterales bacterium, assembly GCA_963818675.1. Classification (GTDB taxonomy): domain Bacteria; phylum Actinomycetota; class Thermoleophilia; order Solirubrobacterales; family Solirubrobacteraceae; genus Palsa-465. The sequence continues at coordinate 87,279 of CAWFTE010000002.1, read as the reverse complement.
GCTCGAGGCGCCGGCGTTGCGCAAGCGGATGGTCGGGAAGGCCGCTGGGGACGATCGCCACGCGCCGCGCGCCAACCGCGCGTCCGTCCGGCGGATTGAGCGCGGAGGTCTGAATCGCCAAGTCGGGCCGACGATAGGCGGCACGAAAGAGGAGGCGAAGCGGTCGTGGCAGGCGGGGCTCGATCTCCGACAGCCCGGCAGCGTGGAAGTGGAACACGGTGAAACGGAAGACCCAACGCGTGCACAGCAGGATCGCCACATCGCGAAGGACAGGCACGAGATCGGGTCCAGCCGGCGGGTAATAGAGCACTTGTGCGCGCGTCCGTGCCCGACCGCGAAGGATGCGCCCGATCAGCCCGCACAGGTGAGCGAGCTTGCGAAGCTGCGGCTTGCCGACATCGTCCATGTTCCGCGAGAAGGCCATGCGCACGTGGAACACCTCGAGCGTCGTGTAGCTCCCCTTGAGAAATGACTCGATTGAAAACGCCTGACCAATGAACGGCGGCGGACATTGGCCGACGACGAGGATCCTCAAAGGGGCGTCGCCGCGACTGCGCATCAGGCGACCCGCACCGCCCGATCGCCGGTGAGGACTGCAGAAGCCAGCGGGTCGCTCAGCGCACGACGGAACTGAATCCAAGCGAGGCACGTGCGGAGCGTCGTCGTCACGACGGCCGCCACGGCTGCTCCAGGCGCTCCCGCGAGGGCGGCGCCCGCGACCATGCACGGTAGGTCCAAGGCCAGACCGACTACCTGCGTGAACAGGCTTCGTCGAGCGGCGCCCATGGCCATCATTCCCTGGTTGGGGGCCAGGGAGGCCGACAGGGCGATCATGTAGACCGCGAACACCGGCAGAAGAGGCTCGGCCTGATGCCAGGTGTCTCCGAGCACATGAGCCCCTACGGCGCCCGGAAGGAGGAGCACGACTGCGCACCACGCGACCGCGGCGCCGGTGGTCGCCGCGTTCAGTCGGCGGATAGCACGGGGCAGCTGCTCTGGGGAACGGTGCAACAACCGCACTCCCTCGGCAGCGAAGGCAAACGTAGCACCGACCAGAATCAGGTTGAGTGGACCCGTCACCAGGAGGATCGCCCCGCGGAGGGCGCCCACCACCTTGAGGCCCGCGACCGCCCCGACGAGCGCAAGGGCGACCCAGGCCCCGGACCGATGCACCACCGCCTCAGCTGCGTAGCGCCAGGTGAGCTTCTGCTGCTCGCTCAGCCATGCAAGCACCTGCTGCGGCGCCGGCACTACCTTGGCCTGCCAGCAGCCAAACACGGCCGCAACGGTCGCCGAGCCGCCCCACAAAAGCACCATAGACAGAGTCGAGACCGCGCCGGTTGCCAGCAGGACCCCGCTGCCGAGCAGCTGAAGCCCGGTCCACAGCCCGTCATTGGCCGCCGCCTTCGACGGTTGGCCGCCGGTGACAAAGGAATAACGCCAGGCGTCCTGAACGAGCAGTCCAGGCAGCGCCACGCCCAACGCGCGCAGTGGCTCGGCAACCGCCGCAGTAATGAAAGGGCTCGCCAGAAGGCACACCAGTCCGCCGAGGAGTCCCACAGCCAAAGCGGACCCGACGGCCGAGCGTGCGGCCACGCGATACCGCTCAACCGGGGCGGCACTGTAGGTCACGACGAGCGGGACCGACGCCAGGCCTGCGCTGAAGCCGCCCACCAGGTTGTAAACCCCGTAGACGATGGTGAAAGCACCGAAGGCGCGGGCGCTGACGCTCGCCGCGACGAACGCGCTCAGGCCGAAGTTCGAGCCGCTCGATAGTGCCTGATCGAAGAACCCCCAGCCGACACGCCGCGCGGCGATGTTCAATGTGGGATGACCTCCCGCATCGTCGTCGGACGAGGCTACAGCTAGGACGCCGATGATGCGGCAGCGCATGCGCGATCCTGCCGCGCGACGCGGCGGCGCGTGGCTACGATTCAGCGGCCCAACTGCTGCGGTCGCGTGCCTGACCTGAGCATCATCACCCCGTCCTACAACTACGCTCGCTATTTGCCGCGGTGCCTGGCGAGCGTCGACGCCGTGGCCCGAGGGAACGATGCAATCGAGCACATCGTGGTGGACGACTGCAGCGCGGACGACTCTGCGGCTGTGATCGCGGCGACGTTGGATGGTTCGCCCTACCGTCGGTTCATTCAGCACAGCCGGAACATGGGGCTGAGCGCGACGCTTAACACCGGGCTCGAGATGGCCGCGGGGAGCTGGATCTGCTGGCTGAACGCGGACGACTCCTACCATGACGGCGGCCTTCTCCGAGCGCTCGACGAAGCACGCGGTTCTCCCCCTCGCGTGGGGCTGCTCTACGGCGACGTGGCGCTGATCGACGAGCGCGGAGCGAGCACGGGAATACTGAAACTCTACCGGGGCGCTACGTTTTGCATGCGTCTCGGGTACAACCCGTTGCTGGTGTCAAGCGTGGTATTCCGGCGGTCGTTGCTGCGCGGAGGATTCGACACGCGTTACCGCCTGCTCATGGACCTCGATGCTTACCTCACCGTCCTCGACCAGGGAACTGCCCGCTACCTTCCATTCGTTGTTGGGGAGTGGCGGACACACCCCGCGCAGCAGTGCGCCGTGGTTCGCCCGACCGATGCCGACGAGTGGCGATACCTCGCGCGAAAGCACAACTGTCGCTTCAGGAGCGGACCGACGCGCCTCGGACGCAACGTACAGCGGGTGCTGAAGGCCGTGCAGCTGAAATACTGATCCGTGCGACGTGTCAACCCAGGCACCAGGCGCTGTCCGATTTGTGCGATGCGTCGCGCCGTGCGCGGCCCGCAGGTCTACTGGCCGGAGTTGATCGACGAGTGGGAGATCGATCCAGAGGAGGTGGCGAGGCTCGACAGCCGCGAGTCTTGGCGCTGTGGCGCATGCCGCGCGACGTTGCGGTCACAGACGCTCGCAACCGCGATCCAGCGCGCGCTCGGGTCCCGGCTGCCACTGCCCATTCTGGGGCTACTACACCCGCGGCTCCGGCTGCTGCAGCTCAACCAACCAGGAAGCCTTCGCCGGTGGCTCAGGACCTTTCCCAGGAACGTCTACGGCGACTATCCGGCGGTTGACATTCAGGCGCTACCGTACGGCGACGACACCTTTGACCTCGTGGTTCACAGCGACACGCTCGAGCATGTGCCCGATCCCCTTCGAGGGTTGAAGGAGTGCTACCGGGTTACCCGGCGCGGAGGCCACACCTGCTACACGATCCCGATTGTCATCGGGCGCGCTTCGCGGTCGCGCCGCGAGCTCCCGCCGAGCTTCCACGGCTCGGCGGGAAAGTACGAGTACCTGGTGCATACCGAGTACGGCGACGACTTCTGGCGCGAGCCATTTGCCGCCGGCTTCTCGTCGGTGACGATCGTCTCCGACTTCTATCCCGCCAGCTTCGCCGTCATCTGTCGCAAGTAACAGGTGCCGCAGAGCCGCTCGGCTACGTTACGGTGAATCGCTGGGACGCTCGGCCACGTGCACGTCCTGAGCCCCGTCCGCAAGTGCGGCAGCGAGTGATTCCCGAAGAACGAGACCCTTCGCGAGCCGGCCGGACACGTATTGCCACGGATGGAATGTCGCGCAGAGATTGGTGCCGGTGACGTCGCCGTAACGGACAACCACGTCTCCCCGGTCATACCTCGCTCGCTCGTCCGGCGTAAGCTTCCAGGCCCAGGCGTCGCCGCGCGTGGTGAACAAGATGAGTCCACCTTGCCGGGTCACGCGCCGAAGCTCGGCCATCCAGCGGTGCTGAAGCGGCTCGGTGAGGTGAGTGAACACGGAGAGCGAATACACGAGGTCGAACTGCTCGTCCTCGAACGGAAGCGGTGGCTCCAGGGCGTTGACCTCGAACTGGGCGAAGTCGAGATTCTCGCGGCACCAGGAGACGAGGGCTGGGTTGTAGTCACTGCCGAAGAACGATGGACCGCTCGCCTCGGTCCATCGGCGCATGACTCGCCCGCAGCCACATCCGAAATCGAGCACAGCGCCGAGCTCTTCCAACTCCTTGTTCACTCGGCCGAGCGTGTTGCGGATCGTCGCGGCGGCCCGGTGACTCTGCGCGATGAACTCGTCGACGTCTGCGGTTCCGGTGACCTGGACGCGCAGAAGAGGCGGGGGGAGAGGTACGCCGTCTGTGCCGTGCTTTCGCGATCGCAGGAGTAGCTCCGGCAGTGCACGAGCTGCACGGCTCCACTCGAAGATGCGCAGCGCAGGGCGCTGCAGACCGACTCTCCCGAGCCCGAGGGCCACTGCCCGACGAGTCGTCATCTATCGGATGTGAACACGAATCGGTCGAGCAGGAGACTGGGCAAAGAGGGAAACCGCGGGGAAGCGTACTGAAGCCTCCGCCGTGGAGCGTTGGTTGCGCCGCGGAGACCTCAGGCGCACTTATCGGAGCGTCTTGTGTCACCGGCGACCTATCATCGAGCGATGGTGACGGCCGCCCGCTCGTTCGTGGGATCCGGTCAGGTCCCGCCGGCAGGGCGCCGGCGGCGTGCGACGAACACGAGCCCGGCGGCGGCCAGGCTGGCCACCGCCAGGGCGATGAGCAGACCCGAGAGCAGCGACCAATCGCTGACGTGGGGCGACGAGTTGCCGGGGATGCGCAGGCGGGGACCGGGCGCGGGCAGACTGAGCAGGCCGGCGCGACCTCGCGCCGTCGCAGCCGGTGTCTCTGTGGACGTCGAACCCGCGTGTGCACCCGCCCGAGGTGTGCCCGGTCCTGGTTCACCGTTGCCTGTGACGCGGTCGGTTGCCGCGGTGCTTCCGCCACTTGCGCCCGCGCCGGGGCCGGGGTTCGCGCCGGGGCCGCGAAGCTGGCTCACCTCGGCCGGCGGGAGCCGGCCGGCGAGCGCACGAGTGCCCGGCTGCGCCGGATGGCCGCCGGTGGGCGACGGGATGTCCTCGCAGTACTGGTTGATCGCGCTCACCGTGGCGGCTGAGCACGGCCCACCCGGCTGGCCGGGCGCCGCCGCGGCTGAGCTCGCCTGGACCAGCAGCAGGGCGGCGACGGTGAGCAGGGACAGCAGCGAATGTCTCGCGGCTCGGGGCACGGCGCGAGGTCGATGGTAGTCGAGGAGTACGCCGGGGCGCGCCGGTCTGCGCAGCGGGACGCGGGCCGCGGCGGCGCCGGCGCAAACGCGCTCCGGGGTCGCCTGCCGAGCGCGCTGGCGTTTCTGGCGGGAGCCGGACTGTTGCTGGTCTACGCGCTCCCCGGCGGGGCTTACGACATCGTGGTACGCCAGGAGTACGGCCTCGTCATCTGGTGGCTGGTGGGCGCCGGGTATGCCCTGCGCGTCCTTCCCCGGGCCCGGCTCTCCCGGCCCACGCTGCTCCTGGTCGGCGCGCTCGTGGCCTACGCGGCCTGGACTGCGCTCAGCCTCACCTGGTCGGTGAGCAGCGAGCGGACCACGGCGGAGGTGGCCCGAGTCCTCGCGTACACCGGCCTCGTCACGCTGATCGCCTCGGCGCTCGATAGCAGCACGTGGCGGGCGGCCGCGGCGGGCCTCGCGTTCGCGGCGCTCGCGGTGTGTGGCCTGGCCGTGCTCAGTCGACTGGTGCCGAGCGCGTTTCCGGCGAACGCGTTCCAGGGGCTGTCTGGAGGCGTCGCCAACCGACTCTCCTATCCGTTCGGGTACTGGAACGCGGTGGGGGCCTGGGCGTCGATGTCGATGGCGATCGGCGTGGCCTGGAGCGCGCACGATCGTGTGCGCGCGCGGCGCGCCGTGGCGCTGGGATTGGTGCCGGTGGCGGCGCTGGCGGCGTATATGTCCTACTCGCGTGCCTCGGTGGCAGGCGCTGTCGTGGCGGCGGTGGCGGTGGTCGCGCTCAGCCGCAACCGGCTGACCGCGCTCGTGCACGCGACGGCGGCCGCCGGCGGCGCTGTAATCGCCATCCTCGTGGTTCGCAATGCGCCCGAGATCGCCAACGGCACGGGCACGCGCGGAGCCGCGGGGGTGGCTGTGGCGATCGCGGTGGCGATCGTGCTGGCGAGTGCGGTCGCGCTCCTGACCTCGATTGTCGACCTCGACCGGACCCGGCTTCCTCGGCGGGTTGGCCGGACGATCGCCGGCGTGGTCCTGCTGGCGCTTGTGATCCTGGCGGGCGCCTTCGGTCCCCGGGTGGCCAGCAAGGCCTGGCGTGAGTTCCGCCATCCGGTGGTGGCGCAGAGCGCGGCGAACCCCGCCTCGCGACTGACCCAGCTTGGTGGCGGGCGCTACTTCTACTGGCGGGCCGCGGTCGATGCGTTCAAGGCCAAGCCGGTCACCGGGTCCGGAGCCGGGACGTTCGAGTTCTTCTGGGACCAGCACGGGGCAACCGGCGACTTCATCCGGAACGCGCACTCGCTCGAGCTCGAGAACCTGGCCGAGCTGGGCGTCCCCGGCCTGGTCTTGATCGTGGCGGTTCTGGCGGCGGGCGCGGCGCTCCTCGCGCGGGCCCGGCGCCGGTCCCGGCGCTCGAGCACCGCCGGCGTGACCGCTGCCCTGCTCGCCGCCTTCCTCGTGTACGTGCTCCAGGCCAGCGTCGACTGGATGTGGCAGTCCACCGCGGTGACGGTGATGGCGCTGGGATGCGCGGCAATCGCCTCGGCGCGCTCGGCCCGAGGGCGCCCGCGCCTTCGCCTCGCTGGGCGGCTGGCCGTCGCGCTCGCGGCGGCGGGCGCGATCGCCGTCCAGGTTCCGGGGTTGGTTTCGACCGCGGCGCTCCGGCATAGCCAGAGCGCCGAGCGCGCGGGGAACGCCGGGCTCGCCTACGCGTGGGCAAACGCGGCCGTCGGGGCGGAGCCGTGGGCGGCGAGCCCGTACGAGCAGCGAGGGCTGGTTCTGGAGGCGGCCGGGCGGCTGACTCCGGCGGCGACTGACTTGCGCCGCGCGGCCTCGCACGAGCCCGAGAACTTCGTGCACTGGCTGTTGCTGGCCCGGGTCGAGACCGAGCGGGGCGAGCTGAGCCGCGCCGCCCGTGACTACCTGCGAGCGCGCCGGCTACGCCCGAAGGCCGGCGTGTTCTATTACGCCCCGTACTTCAGCGCTCAGCCCGTGACCCACGGGTAGCTGGCCACGGCCCCGCTGACCGCGCGGAGCATCAGCCCGGTCCCGAGCCGCCGGCGGACGTAGAACACGCCGCCGCGCGTCGTGGTCACGGTGAGCAGCCGCCGCCAGGTCGCTCCGCGGGCCACCTCGACCGTGGCATGCCCGGCGCGCGGGGCGCGCCCCCACAGCGTGGTCAGCCCGCCGGCGCCACGCAGGGCCACGAACGGGAATCCGAACGCGACGCTCGAGGGCTTGGGCTGGCCGCCATTCGTGAACAGGCCGCCGTCGAGGGCGCTTCCCCTCGGATTCCCGATCAGATCGTGGGGCTCGTACCACATGACGTGGCTCACGCCCTGACGCCACAGGACGTAGAACGCCCGCGACAGGTAGCTCGCCTGCTCCGCCAGCGAGACGCCCCCCGGGTCGGGCGCAGAGTCCCAGTCGATCTCGCTCACCCAGATGGGCTTGGGCCCCGCCGGCAGCGCCCGGCCGGTCCGTCCGGCGGCCGCCAGCGCCCGCGCGAGCTTGCCGATGTCGGCAACGCTCACGTCATCGCGGTTGAACGCGCGGTGGGTGGGGGTTACGCCGTATGGGTGGATGTCGACCGCGTCGAAGTGCGCCGGATGACGACAGGGCTGGGGATGGAGCCCCGGGTCGCTCAGGCAGAGCAACCCGTCGAGGAACGTCATCGGGTGCATCCGGGCGTCCCCCGGGGGATCGCCGTACGGGGCGAGGCCGGCCGCCAGGACATGGGCGCGCGGCTGAACCGACTTGACCGCGGCGTACATCGAGTTGAGCAGGGCCCGGTAGATAGTCGGGCTTGCGGGCACGTACCGCCCCTGGGTGCGTGTCCACTGCGGTTCGAGCAGGGTCGGGAGGTTCGGCTCGTTCCAGGCCTGGAAGTAGCTGACCCTGGGCAGCTTGTGGCCGGGGCGGAAAGGGTCGGGAAAGCGGCCCGAATATCGCTCGGCAACGGCATGGGCGAAGGCACCGAACGCGGACGGGCTGGGTCGCCAGGTGCCCGGGAAGGCGCCCCGGGGCGCCCCGCGCCCAAGCGCCCAGCTCGGCGGTGAGGAGAGCATCAGCAGCGCGTGCTGATGGAAGGCGGCGGCGTCGCGGAGGTAGGCGTCGACCGAGTACCAGTTGTAGTGGGGGTCGGCGGGATTGGCCGCCTTGAAGCCTCGGGGCCGGGTGGCCGGCGCGATCGCGTTCCACGGGACCGGGATTCGCACCCAGCTCGACCCGAGTTGCGCCAGGCGCGAGAACCAGGCGGGTTGCTGCGCACCGTCGAAGGCCAGCGTGTCGGCGCCGAAGCCGGTGGCAAGGGTGCTCGGACCGGGCAGAGCGGACGCGGGCGCCGCCGTCGCGAGCGCGGCGGCCAGGATCAACGCAATCCCGGTGGCGAGAGACACGGAGCGCCGCAAGGGACCGTAATGGTAGAGCCGAGGGCCGGGCCGTGGCGCCGGCACGGCGCGCTCAGTAGCTCAGATCGGGATGCCCCAGAGCGGGAACCACCGGTCGAGCTCGGGCTCGAGCGGCAGCTCGTTCGCCATCTGGGCCTTGAGCACGAGCTCGCGCTCGTTGTCCCGCTGCTGGTCGCCGCCGGCGGGGGCGAACGGATAGAACGAGCCCCGCTTGTAGTTGTAGATGAAGTACAGAGGCCGCTTGCGGCTGTCCACGAACGCGAACACCGCGCACAGCACCCGCTCGCCATAGCCGCCGGCCTCGAGCGCGCCGCTGACCGCGTTGATCCCGACCACGAGCTGGTCGAAGTCGCCACCGCGGAGGATCAGCCAGCGGAAGCCGTAAGTGTCGTCGTCGGTGGCCACGGTGGTTCCGCTGTCGCTCGCGGTGGCGCGGACCACCTCCTCCATGTCCCGGACGATGCCCTCGAAATCGGCGGTGGCCAGGGGCTGGAACACGATCGCCGCGGTCCCGCGCGTGGTGATGCCAAGCGAGGTCTCGAACGTGACGTAGGCCGTGCTCATCGCGAACAGGCGGTCCGGTGCCGGCTTCGCCAGCTTGCGCTTGCCTGTCAGGACGTCGAGGAACCCCATGCGACCGAGCCGGCTTCTCCCGCGCGCGCCGCGACCTATGCGGCGGTGCCCTGGAGCTGGGCCTCCAGCCGCTGGAGGCGGGCGATCCGGGCCTCGAGCGGCGGGTGGGTTGAGAACAGGTTGGCGACTGACTGCTTGGCCTTCGGCGGGAAGATGTAGAACGCCGCGAGCTCCCCGGAGGCCGCGCGGAGGTCGCGCTGGGGGATCTGCTGCATGTTCCCGCTGATCTTCATCAGCGCGCTGATCAGGGCGCTGGGCCGGCCGGTGATGATCGCCGAGCCGCGATCGGCCGCGAACTCGCGGTAGCGCGAGAGCGTCTGGAGGAGAAGGAACGAGATCAGGTAGACGGCCGCGGAGACGAGGATCACGACGGCGAACCCGGGGCCGTTGTTGTTGTTGTTGCGGCTGTTGAAGCCGCCCCCGAAGAAGAAGCCGAACTGCGTGATGAAGGCGGCGATCGACGCGAAGAAGCTGGCGATCGTCATCACCATCACGTCGCGGTTCTGCACGTGGGTCAGCTCGTGGCCGAGCACCCCCTCGAGCTCGGCCGGGGTGAGGAGATTGAGCAGGCCCGTGGTCACGCATACGGTGGCGCTGCTCGGGGAGCGCCCCACCGCGAACGCGTTCGGCATCGGCGTCTGCGCCACCGCCACGTGCGGCTTGGGCAGGTTGGCCTGGATGCACAGGCGCTCGACGATCGTATGCAGCTCCGGCGCCTGCGCCGGGCTGACCTCGCGCGCGCCCATCGAGAGGAGCGCGATCTTGTCCGAGGTGAAGAACTGGACCAGGAACAGCAGGCCCGCGACCACCGCGATCGTCACCGCGCCGGCACCGGCGGCGATCAGGACGCCGATGAGAAGGGCGTAGACGAGCCCGAGCAGGAATATCGTGAGCAGCATCCGGGTCTGGAGCCCGGTATCGCGCCCGAATTGCTTAGAAGGTGCGGCCATGGTGGAGATAATCTTGGCAGACCCGGTAGCCGGGTCTTGAAGGATTAGCGATGAATCCGGCGCGGTGGGGGCGGGCGCGAGACGGATCACGTCGCGGCACCATGAGCGGCGAGGTGCTAAACCTCCGCGGCGCGGGAGCCGAAAGAGAGCGCAGGGTGCGTGCAATGCGGGCATATCTGGCGGGGCTGGGCACAGCGGGATCGCTGGTCGCCGGAGCCGCCCTGCTGTTCGTTCTCGCGAGCGCGTTCGTCGCCTTCCACGGCTGGCCCAAGGTGGGCACCGAGCCCGCGCCGGCCGCCGTCGTCGTCTCCCCGGCACAACCTGCCGGCGCGCCGAGTCCGGCCGGCCGTCGTCTGGCCGTGCTCGCCGGGCCGATCCGCACGAGCACAGCCGCACCGCGGCCAGGCCGGCGCGGGCCGCGGGCCGCGTCAGTTCCAAAGGTCAGCGGGCCGGGCGGGCGCACGCGCGCTAGGGGCGGCTCGGCCGTCGAGGCGGCACCGCGGCCCGTGCTCGTCCGCGTGCCCGCGGGCCCAGGCGTGACTCGTCCGGCTTCGCCGGCGGGCAGCTGCGCCGGAGGCTGCGGCGGGCCGGTCACGGGGACGGCTGACGCGGTCGCCGGCGCGGTGGCGGGGACGAGCCCGGCCGCCGCCCGGACGGTCGTGAGCGCCGCCGCCCTCGCCGCCGGCACGTTGTCAACCGCCGACAGCGCCCTGCCCGGTCACTGATTCCCGCAGCGCCCGCTCGATGAAGCGCAGGCTCACCGCCTGCATCTCGGGATCGTGCTGGATCGAGCGGTGATGGCCGCCCGGGACGGCGATCAACCGGCTGCCATGCGAGCTCAGCCGTGCCGCCAGCTCCCGCGAGTGCTCCACCGGGACCTGCTCGTCGCCCTCGGCGTGCAGGAGCAGCACGGGCATCTGGAGGGTCGCCATCACGTTCTCGAGGTCGTGGGCGGCCAGGAACGCGTCGAGCGCCGGCGCGTTGACCTCGAAGGCGAAGCGGCCCTCGGCCAAGCCGCGTCTGAGGCCGGCGGCGCCGGCCGGGCAGATGGCCACCACCGCCGCGGCGCCGATGACCGGCGCGGCGAGGAGGGCCAGGTAGCCGCCCATGCTCGAGCCCCGCACGGCGATCGGCGCCTCGGCGCCGCCCAGGCTCTCCCGCGGGCTCGGGCCCAGGCTCTCCCGCGGGCTCGGGCCCAGGCTCTCCCGCGGACTCGGACCCAGGCTCCCGCGCAGGTAGGCCGCCATCGCGGCGATGTCGTCGAGCACGCGGTCGTCCAGTGGCCCGGCGCTGGCCCCGTGGCCACGCAGGTCGACCGCGATCGCCCCGATGTTCACCGCCAGGAGCGCACGGGCGAAGTCGTGATGGTTCTCCTTGCAGGACCCGGCGCCGTGGAGGATCACCACGCCGCCGCGGGCGGGGCCGTCGCCCTCGGGCAGCCACAGCGAGTAGGCCAGCCCGTCCAGCTCGTCCATCTCGGTGGGCAGCGCGACCGTGACCACTCGTCGCCGAGGCACCGGGCGATCATGTCAGGCCGGCGCGGCGCATGGCATGATCGGCGGCGCCATGACTGCCACCGCCGCGCAGCTCTCGCACGTATATCCGCTCGGGACTCGGGTCAACGGACGCGGGCACCTCGAGATCGGAGGGTGTGACGTGGTCGAGCTGGCCCGCGAGCTCGGCACCCCCGCCTACCTGGTCGCGGAGGACGACCTCCGGGCCCGCGCGAGGGCGTTCGTCGACGCGCTGGCGGCGCGCCACCGCGACCACGACGTCCTGTTCGCCTCGAAGGCCTTTCCGTGCACCGCGGTGTACCGGGTGCTGGCCGAGGAGGGCCTGGCGTGCGACGTGGCCTCGGGCGGCGAGCTCCACCTGGCCCTACGCGCGGGGTTCGACCCGGCGCGGATCTATCTCCACGGTAACGCCAAGTCCGACCGCGAGCTGGCGCAGGCGCTCGATGCCGGGGTGGGGCACGTGGTGCTCGACTCCTTCGACGATTTCGACCGTCTCGAGCGGATCGCGGCCGATGACGACCGCGTCCAGGAGGTCCTGATCCGGGTCACGCCTGGGGTCGCCGGGGACACCCACCACGCGATCTCAACCGGCCAGGCCGACTCGAAGTTCGGCTTCTCGCCAGCCGAGGCGCGGCTTGCCATCGAGCGGCTGGCGGCGGTGCCCCACCTGCGGCTGGTCGGGCTGCACTGCCACATCGGCTCGCAGATACTGGAGCTCGAGCCGTTCCGCGCCGCGATCCGGTCGATCGCCGAGCTGGGAGACTTCCCGGTCTACAACGTGGGCGGAGGGCTGGGGGTGGCCTACACCGCCGAGCAGCAGCCACCACGGGTCGAGGACTACGTGGACGCGGTGGTCCGGATCGTGCACGAGTCCCTCGGCATGGACAAGCGGCTGCTGCTCGAGCCCGGCCGGGCGCTCGTCGCCAACTCGACCGTGACCATCTACACCGTGCAGACGGTCAAGCGCAACGTCTCGACCTGGGTGGCCGTGGACGGCGGCATGTCGGACAACCTGCGCCCGATGCTGTACGGGTCCCGCTACGAGGCGCTGGTCGCCGATCGCGCGCTCGCGGCGGGCACCGAGCGCTGTCACCTCGCCGGCAAGCACTGCGAGTCGGGTGACGTGATCGTCCGCGACGTGGCACTGGCCGATCCGGCGCCGGGCGAGGTGATCGCCACGCCCGTAACCGGCGCCTACGGCTACTCGATGGCCAACAACTACAACGGCGTGCCGCGACCGCCCGTCATCTTCTGCCGCGAGGGGTCGGCGCGCGTCGTGGTCCGCCGCGAGACCTACGAGGATCTCGCCGCACGTGACGTCGTCTGAGAGCGTCTTCCGGGTCGGGCTGCTGGGCCACGGAACTGTGGGCAGCGCGTTCGCGGCGCTGCTGCCCCAGCACGCGGAGCGCGTGGCCCGGCTGACCGGGCTGCGTCCGGAGCTCTCCGGCGTGCTGACCCGGCGGCAGGGCGGATCGTTCGACGAGCTGCTCGAGCGCTCGGACCTGATCGTCGAGCTGATCGGCGGAATCGAGCCCGCGCGCGAGTACCTCCTGCGCGCCATGCGCGAGGGGCGTCACGTCGTCACGGCCAACAAGCAACTGCTCTCCCAACACGGCGAGGAGCTGTGGGAGACCGCGCGCGCGCACGACGTGCAGCTGCGCTTCGAAGGTGCGGTCGCCGGCGTGGTGCCGGTGATCCGGGTGCTCCAGGAATCCCTGGCCGCGGCCCACATCGACCGGGTGCACGGGATCGTCAACGGCACCACGAACTTCATCCTCACCGAGATGGCACGCACCGGCATGACCTTCGACGAGGCGCTGGCCGAAGCACAGCGGCTGGGCTACGCGGAGGCGGACCCGTCCGACGACGTGACCGGGCGCGACGCCGCGGCGAAGATGGCGATCCTGGCCAGGCTGGCCTTCGACACGCCCGTGCACCTCGATCAGGTCCGCTACGAGGGGATCGAGCACATCCAGCCCGACGACCTCGAGTACGCGCGCGAGCTGGGGCTCGAGCTGAAGCTGATCGGCACGGCCGAGCGCATCGGCGGCGGGCTCTCGGTGCGGGTGCACCCGGCCTTCCTGTACCCCGGCCACCCCCTGGCCACGGTCAGCGGCCCGTTCAACGCGGTCACGGTCGAATCGGAGGCGATCACCGAGATCACCATGTCCGGGCCGGGCGCCGGCGGATCCCAGACGGCCAGCGCCGTGCTCGGCGACGTGATCAGCGCGATGATCCCCCCCGCCTCCACGCCGCCCACCACTCAGGTGCTCCCGATCGTGCAGGACGTGGTCTCGGCGTTCTACCTGCACCTCGAGGTGGCCGACTGGCCCGGAGTGCTCGCCGGGGTGGCGCAGGTCCTGGCGCAGCAGGGCGTCTCGGTCAAGTCGGTCGTGCAGAAAGGGCTCGGCGACCAGGCGCGGCTGGTCATGGTCGTGCATGCCGTGCTCGAGTCGCGCTTCTCGGCCGCGATGGAGATGCTCGGCGCCCTCGACGTCCTGCGGGCGCCACCGCGCGCGATCCGAGTGCTCGAGGAGGAGTTCGGCTAGGGTGCCGCGGCGATGCGCGCGGTCCAGATAGTCAGCCTCGACGGGCCCCAGGCACTGGAGCTGCGCGACGACGTGCCCGAGCCCGAGCCATCCGACTCGGCGCCGGTGGTGGTCGACGTGCGCGCCGCCGGCGTCTCGTTCCCCGAGGTGCTCCAGAGCCGCGGCCTCTACCAGGTCAAGCCCCCGGTCCCGTTCGTGCCGGGCAGCGAGGTCGGCGGGGTGGTCCGCTCGGCGCCGGAAGGGGCGCCGGTCAAGGCGGGCGACCGGGTGGCGGCGTTCTGCATGCTCGGCGGGTTCGCCGAGGTGGCGGTGGCGCCCGCGCACTTCAGCTTCCCTCTGCCCGAGGCGCTCGAGTTCGAGCAGGGCGCCGGCCTGGTGCTGAACTACCACACGGCGTACTTCGGGCTGAAGCTGCGCGGACGGCTGACCGAGGGCGAGACAGTGCTCGTGCACGGGGCCGCCGGCGGGGTGGGCACGGCGGCGCTCCAGGTGGCCCGGGGGCTCGGCGCGCGGACGATCGGCGTGGTCTCGACCGACGAGAAGGAGCGGGTGGCGCGCGAGGCCGGCGCCGACGAGGTGGTGCGCTCGGACGGAGCGTGGAAGGACCAGGCCAAGGAGATCTCCGGCGGAGGCGTGGACGTGGTGTTCGACCCGGTGGGCGGCGAGCGCTTCACCGACAGCGTGCGCTCGCTGCGCGAGGGCGGGCGGGTGGTGGTGATCGGCTTCACCGAGGGCTCGATCCCCGAGGTCCGCGTCAACCGGCTCCTGCTGAACAACACCGAGGTGATCGGGGCCGGCTGGGGCGCCTACGTGCTGCCCAAACCGGAGGTCACGCGCGAGATCGGGAGCGCGCTGGACGACCTGATCGAGCAGGGGTTCGTGCGCCCCGTGGTGGGCAAGAGGTTCCCGCTCGAGCGGGCCGCCGAGGCCCTGACGCTGATCGACGAGCGGGGCGCGGCCGGCAAGGTCGTGCTCGACGTCGCTTAGCTTTCGACCAGGACTGGCTCGATCGAGACCGTCGTCGTCCGGGGCGCCGGCTCGCTCTCGCCACTGAGCGTGCGCAGCGTCGTGTACCCCGAGGGAACAGGCACCGTCCGGATGCCCGACTGCACCCACTCGATGCGCGCCCTGTATCCGCCGGGGCGGGTGATGTCGCATGCCCACAGACCGGTGTCATCCTCCGAGCACGGAGCGGCCAGCGTGGCTCCCGACAGCCACCCGAGCAGCGTCTGGGTGGCGGTCCCGGCGGGCGTCAGCCCGTTCGAGGTCCACAGGGTGTCCCAGGCGGGGTTGCCGTAGGCGTACCAGTAGGCGCGATCGAGGCCTAGCGAGAGCAGCGCGAGGTCGTAGCGGGCCACGAACGCGCGCTGGCCGGCCGGATCGGCGTAGCCGCTGAACCAGCTGTTGGCCCCCCAGCCGCCCTCGGTGCTCCACAGGGGATAGCCGGCGTAGCCGGCGCCCTGCATGGCGGCGCGGACCTTGCCGATCCACCCGTACAGCGTGTCCTCGGGCCACAGGCCCTCGCCCTGCGAGCTCTGCGTGTAGGTGTGCACCGCGACCACGTCGATCGTTCCGCTCGTCGGTGGGACGGCGTGAAGGAAGCTCTCCAGCGCGCCGTTGCCGTCGTACGGGGTGACCGAGGGCGTGAGCACCATCAGGCCCTGATGCGCGCCGTGGATGATCGCGGCGGCCTGCTCGGCCATGTCGACCATCGCCGTGACGCCGCCCGACCAGAAGTAGTTGTAGTCCCACTCGTTCCAGAGCTCGAAGTACTTGATGCGCCCGGCCGCATGCTGCACGAGCGCGCTTACGAAGCCCTGCCACGCCGACGGATCCGGGGCCTGGTTCTGCTCGGATGAGCTGCAGCCGCCCTGGCCGCCCGGAACCGCCCACCCCGGGGTGTCCCCGAACGTGTACACGAGGTCGGCGCCAGTGGCGGCCGCATAGTCGAGCCAGCTGTCGAGCGTCGCCCAGTCGTACTGACCGGGCGTAGGCTCGAGCTCGCACCAGGCGACCCCGGCGTCCCACAGGCGAATCGTCTTCACCGCCCAGGGGGGCGCGAGGATCCCAGGCCACGAGGGGAAGTTCTCGAGGTGCTGACCGAAGAAGCTCGGGTCGATGTAGCGCCCGCCGGCCTGCGGCGCGGGCGCGGCGGCCTTGGCGGCCGCTTTGGCGGCGGCGGCGCTTACGGGACGCCTCGGGTGGCGCAGGGGCTTCTTCGCCGCCCGGCAGACGCGCCCGCGCTTGTGGCGGCGACGGATGACGGTCTTGCAGATCCGGCGCTTCGGAGCAGCGTGCCGGCGGGCCGGGTGCGCCTTATGCGCCTTGTGAGCCGCGCCCCGTGAGGCTCGTGAGGCTCGCGCGTCCGCGCCTGCGGACCCGAGCAGGCACAGCAACAGCGCGCACGCGACGAGCGCAGCGCGACGGGCACGCGGGCATGGGCAACGGACCCCCATGCCGTTCGACGTCGTGCGTCAGCCCGCGCCGCTTGAGGACAGCACCGGAAAGCGGACGAACCTCGGGGCACGCCCGGGCTCGCGGCCGCTCTGGCATGCTGCCGCCCATGCCGGGGATCATCGAGCGCTACCGGGACCGCCTCCCGTTCGCGGCCGAGGACCCGCTGGTCAGCCTGGAGGAGGGCTCCACGCCGCTGGTGCTCGCGCCCCGGCTGTCCGAGCGCGCCGGCGCCGAGGTGTGGCTGAAGCTCGAGGGCGCCAACCCGACCGGCTCTTTCAAGGACCGCGGCATGACCGCGGCGGTGTCGGCCGCCGTGCGCGAGGGGGCCAAGGCGGTGATCTGCGCCTCGACCGGGAACACGGCCGCCTCGGCCGCCGCGTACGCCGCCCGGGCCGGGCTGCGCTGCGCGGTGATCGTCCCGGAGGGCAAGATCGCCACCGGCAAGCTCGCGCAGGCGCTGATGCACGGAGCCAGGGTGGTGGCGCTGCGGGGCAACTTCGACGAGGCGCTCCGGCTGGTCCGGGAGCTGACCGCCCGGCATCCGATCTCGCTCGTGAACTCGATCAACGAGTTCCGGATCGAGGGCCAGAAGACGGCGGCGTTCGAGATCGACGAGGCGCTGGCCGGCGAGCTCGACGCGGTGTTCATGCCCGTCGGCAACGCCGGCAACATCACCTCGCTGTGGCGGGGCTTCGCCGAGTTGGGCCGCCGGCCTCGGATGTTCGGCTTCCAGGCCGCCGGCGCCGCCCCGCTCGTGCACGGCGCGCCGGTCGAGCACCCCGAGACCGTGGCCAGCGCGATCCGCATCGGCAACCCGGCCCGCTGGGAGCAGGCCATGGACGCGATGACGTCATCGGGCGGCTCGGTGGCGGCGGTCAGCGACGAGCAGATCCTGAGCGCGTACCGCTTCCTGGCGGCGGGCGAGGGGATCTTCTGCGAGCCCGCCTCGGCCGCCGGCGTGGCCGGGCTGCTTTCCCATGGGTCGCGCGAGGCCCAGCGGGTCGTGTGCGTGCTCACCGGGCACGGCCTCAAGGACCCGCAGACCGCGCTCGAGCAGGCCGGCGCGGTCGTGGCGTGCGACCCGGAGCTTGGGGCGATCGAGCGCGTGGTCCTGGGATGACGCTCGCCCGCCGGCGGCTGGTGCGCGTGCCTGCGACCTCGGCCAACCTCGGGCCCGGGTTCGACGCGTTCGCGGCGGCGCTCTCGCTGCACCTGGAGCTCGAGGTGGTGGAGACCGGGACGTTCGCGGTCGAGACCGAGCTCGACGTGCCGCGCGACCGCTCCAACTTGGTGGTGCGCGCGTTCGAGCGCCTGCATCCGGCCGACGCGTTCGAGTTCAGGATCACCTCGCAGATCCCCCTGACGGGCGGCCTGGGCTCGAGCGCGGCCGCAATTGTGGCCGGGCTGATGGCCGCCGATCACATCTTCGAGCTCGACGCGAACGTGTTCGAGCTGGCCAGTGAGCTCGAGGGGCATCCGGACAACGTCGCCGCGGCGCTCGAGGGCGGGTTCGTGGTGTGCGACGGGTGCGCGCGGGTTCACCGTTTCGAGCCGCCGATGGGGCTCGAGGCGATCCTCGTCGTCCCCGAGCAGCCGGTGCCCACCTCGGAGGCTCGGGCCGCGCTGCCGGACCACGTCCCGATCGACGACGCCGTGTTCAACATCGCCCACGGGGCGCTGCTGATGCTGGGCATCGGCACCGGCGACTGGCAGCTGATCGTCGAGGGGCTCGACGACCGGATCCACCAGCCCTACCGCGCCCACCTCTACCCGCGCTCGGCGGAGCTGGTCGAGCGGGCGCGGGAGTCGGGGGCGCTGGGCGCTACGTTCTCGGGCGCCGGGCCGAGCGTGCTCGTGTGGTGCCAGGTCGAGCACACGGGCGCCGTGACCGACGCCCTTCGACGCGCCACGCGGGGGTGGGCGAGGATGATCCGGGCGCCCTTCGAATCCGAGGGCGCGGACGTGCGGTCGCTCGTCTAGCGCTCGCGCGCGTCCAGCCGCGCGCGCAGCCACTGGGCGTGGCGCTCCTGGATCTCGCGCCCGCGCCGGGTGAAGTCGATGAACAGCCGCAGCTGCTCGTCGGTGTAGAGCGCTCCGAGCGGTTCCCACTGCTCCCTCATGGGCTCGGCCATGAGCTCAGTGGCCAGCTCCTCGGCGTCGGGCGTGGGAACAACCCGCACCCGGCGGCGGTCGGTCGGATCGCGCACGCGCCGGGCCAGGCCGGCGGCCTCGAGCCGGTCGATCACCGCGGTGATCGCGCCGGTGGTGAGCCCGCTCTCTCGCGCCAGCTCGCCGGCGGTCATGATCACCCGCTCCTCGAGGATGTCGAGGCATCGTGCGTCCGTACGGTTGATCCGCAGGATCTGGCAGACGAGCTCGTCGACCATGTCCGTGGCGCGCTGGTTGGCGCGCACCTCTGCGCCCAGCTCCTCATAGAGCCGCTCCCGCTCGGGACTGACCTTGGGGTTGGGGCGGCGCCGGCGCCGCGAACGATCGCTTGACAATTAAGTCTCTTAGTTACTAAGATATTTGCTGTGTGAGAGAAGTGTAACCAGGAGGTACATGTGAATTCGGCGATCGAGGCCGAGGGCCTCGTCAAGACGTATGCGAAGGGCGTGAAGGCGCTCGTCGGGCTGTCGTTCAGCGTGGCGCCGGGGGAGGTGTTCGGGCTGCTCGGGCCCAACGGCGCCGGCAAGTCGACGGCGGTCAAGATCCTGACCACGCTGACCACGCCGGACGCGGGCCGGGCGAGCGTGGCCGGGATCGACGTGGTGTCCGAGCCCGAACGGGTCCGGCGGACGGTGGGGGTGGTCGCGCAGGGCTCGGGCGTGGACGTCCAGGCCACCGGCCGCGAGAACCTCCGCCTCCAGGGCCAGCTCTACGGCATGCGCGGCCCGGCGCTGGAGCGGCGGGTGGCGCAGCTGCTCGAGCGGTTCGGGCTGAGCGACGCGGCCGACCGGATCGCACGCGGCTACTCCGGCGGGATGCAGCGCCGGCTCGACATCGCGATGGCGCTGGTCCACGACCCCGGCGTGCTGTTCCTCGACGAGCCCACGACCGGTCTCGACCCCGAGGTCCGGGCTGACATGTGGCACGAGATCGCGCGGCTGGCGGGTGAGCACGGCAAGACGGTCCTGCTGACCACGCACTACCTGGAGGAGGCCGACGAGCTGGCCGGCCGGCTGGCCATTGTCGACCGCGGCCAGGTGGTCGCCGAGGGCACGCCCGACGAGCTCAAGCGCGAGCTGCGGGGCGACGCGATCCAGGTCGAGCTCGAGGCGGAATCCAACGGCGCGGTGCACGAGGCGCTGGCGCGTCTGGCCGGGATCCGCGAGATCGTCGTCGAGGGACGCAACCTCCGGGCCCGGGCCGACGACGGCGGGCGGGCCATCCCCGCGGTGCTCCAGGCGCTCGAGGCCCGGGGCGTGGCGGTGGCGTCGGTGCGGGTGGCGCGGCCCTCGCTCGACGATGTCTATCTGCGGTATGCGGGCCGCACGTTCGAGGAGGCAGATCGATGACGCTGATCAGGCACACCCTGTACATGACCGTCCGACACCTGCGCGAGCTGTGGCGCCAGCCCTGGTTCGTCGGAGTGACGCTGGTCCAACCTGTGATCTGGCTGCTGCTGTTCGGGGCGCTGTTCAAGAAGGTGGTGGAGATCCCCGGCTTCCACGGCGGCTCCTACATCGCCTTCCTGGCCCCGGGGGTGGTGGTGATGACCGCGATGTTCAACTCGGCCTGGAGCGGCATGGCGCTGATCGAGGACCTCAACCGCGGGGTCACCGCGCGCTTCCTGGTCTCGCCCGTGCGCCGCGAGGCGCTGATCGCCGGGCGGATCCTCAAGGAGGCGGTCGTCGTGGTGATCCAGTCGGTGATCATCGTCGTGCTCGCCCTGATCGTCGGCGCCGACTTCCCCGGCGGCCCCGGAGGCGTGGCGGCGCTGTTCGCGGTCTCGGCGCTGCTGGGCGCGGCGTTCGGGGCGCTGTCCAACGGCTTCGCCCTGATCATGCGCCAGGAGGAGGCGCTGATCGGCGCGGTCCAGTTCATCGTCCTGCCGCTCACCTTCCTGTCCTCGACCTTCCTCCAGCCGCAGCTGATGCCGCACTGGATGGCGCACGTGGCCGACTTCAACCCGGTCAACTGGGCCGTGGTCGCCGGCCGGGGTGCGGTGGCGTCGAACCCGGACTGGGGCGTGGTCCTCGGGCGGGCAGGGCTGCTCGTGGCGCTGCTGGCGGTGACGGGCGCGTTCGCGACCCGGGCGTTTCGGTCCTACCAGCGGTCTGTCTGAGCGGGTGACGCCATGTTTGCCCGGTGAGCGGGCAAACATGGCATCAGTCGAAGCCTAGGTCGCGGCGAACTGACCGGCCAGCTCGGTGAGGCGCTGGCGCGGCCCTTCGAGGTCGAGCCGCCGGAGGACCTCGTCGGCCACGTTGATGTAGTCGGAGGCCAGGTCGGGGCGGTAGTCGAGGATCGAGATCGCGCGCTCGGCCGACTCGGCGTAGGCGATCGAGGCGCGGATCGTGGTGTCGATCAGCTTCTCGCCGAAGTGCTCGCGCAGGGACTCGAACGCTTCGCGCGAGTGGCGGGTGCGCATGTCGGCGATGTTGAGGATCACGCCCAGCCACTCGAGGTTGGGGTTGAGGCTCTCGCGGGCCAGGTCGATCACCTCGAGTGCCTGCTCGACCCCCTGGAGGGCGAAGTACTGGGCCTCGGCCGAGAGCAGCGCGTAGTCGGCGGCGACCAGCGCATTGACGGTGAGCAGGCCGAGCGAGGGAGGACAGTCGACCATGATCAGGTCGAAGTCGCTGCGCACGTCGTTCAGGGCCTTCTTGAGCGTGAGCTCGCGGCCCATCTTGCCGCCCAGTGCGAGCTCGGACTCGGCCAGCCCCAGGTTGGCCGGGATGATCCCGCCGTGGACCGCGTCGCGGGCCTTGGCCCGGCCGGCCAGGACGTCGCCGATCGTCGGCGAGGCGTCGGGGTCGACGTCGAAGTAGTCAGCCAGGTTGCCCTGGGGGTCCAGGTCGATCGCGAGGACGTTCAGGTCGACCCGGCGAAGGACGTCGGTCAGCGTACGGACCGCCGTTGTCTTGCCGGTGCCGCCCTTCTGGGAGAGAACCGCGATCGTCGCCGCCATGGACGGCGCAACTATAAGCGACTCAGGTCGTGGCGCCGCGCTCGACGGGATGGCTGTAGCGCATCCCGCTGATCGCCGGCACATCGACGAAGTGGAGGTGGTGACGGCCGATGACGATCTCGTCTCCGTCCGCCAGCGTGCTCCACTCCACCCGCTCGCCGTTCACGAACACGCCGTTCAGGCTGCGGTCGTCCAGCACCCGGAGGCCGTCCGGCTGGCGAACGATCAGGGCGTGGCGCCGCGACACCGTCGGGTCGTCGAAGCGGATGTCGGCGGCCAGGCTGCGGCCGATCCGCGTCCACTCGCGCTGGAGTGCGAACGCTGTGACGTCGTCTGTATCGGTGCGATAGGCGAGGTACTGACCGGGCTCGGTCAGTCCCTCACGCAGCTCCTCGAGCCAGTCCTGGTCCTCCAGGTCCGGCGGCATCTCCACGACGCTGGTCTGGGCGGTCGTGAACAGCGATGCCCGGACGAACTCGGTGCCGCCGCAGTTGGGGCACGTCGGGAGCTCGTCCACGGCGTCGAGCGAGACGGGATAGTCGCAATCCGTGCATCTAAAGGTTCCGGTCCCCGCAACATTGCCCGACATCCAAGCTTTCATTAGGGGCGCGATCTCCTTGTGTACGGGCTGCAAACTCGCCGAGGCGGCTAACTCGGTCCCGCCATGATAGCCCCTGCGTCAAACGCTCGGTAAAGACGATGATGCCCTTCGAAACACCCTTCCAAACGCTGATGTTTGCGTAGCGTTAAGAGGGAGGAACGCGGGATGCGCCGCCGAAATCGGCCTCTGCAATGGGCGCGGATGTGTACGACGGACCCGATCTGGAACTGGCGTTGCTGCGGCGGGGAATGCACGAACGCGACGCCGAACGGGAGCGCTGCGCCGAGTGCCGGCGCACTCCGCTGGTCGGGGAGCGCGTGTACGTGTGCGACGGCGAAGCGGTGGTGTGCGAGCTGTGCCGGGCGCTCATCGACCACGCGGGCGGGCGGACGCGCTCGCGCGTGGTTCATGGCCCCGAGTTCGGGCAGACGATGAAGATCGTCGACCGCCGCGCGGTCGCCCCCCGTTAGCGGCAACTTAGAATCCCGGGCGTGGAGCCGTTCACGGTCAGCACGACGATCGCGAAGCCGCGCGAGGAGGTGTTCGAGTACCTCTCCGACATCTCCAACCACGCAGAGTTCACAGACCACTACCTGGTC
Source organism: uncultured Solirubrobacterales bacterium (assembly GCA_963818675.1). Taxonomy (GTDB): domain Bacteria; phylum Actinomycetota; class Thermoleophilia; order Solirubrobacterales; family Solirubrobacteraceae; genus Palsa-465. The sequence continues at coordinate 64,387 of CAWFTE010000002.1, read as the reverse complement.
GACTGGCACCTGACCCGCGAGGACCCGGTCGGTCGGGGCGCCGGGGCGCGCTTTCGTATCAAGGCGCCGCTCAACCGCTTCTCGTGGGCGGACATGGCCTTCGCCGAGGTCCAGCCGCCGTTCAAGATCGTCGAGCGCGGCCGGAGCGGCAAGTACAACCGGATCCGGATGCTCGGGACCTACACGCTGTCGCCCGGACCCGGCAACACCACCAAGGTGGAGTACACGCTGGAGACGGCGCCGGTGATGCTGTCCGATCGGCTGATGGAGACGTTCGGGGGCCGCTCCTGGAGCCGGCGCAAGGCGGCCAAGGCGATGCGGCGCCTGCGCTCGATCCTCGAGGAGAACCGGGGGCGTGGGGTGCGCGCGTCGGTGGCGGGACGGAACTAGACTTCGGCCTCGCGTGAGGTCCCGCCGTCTCCGTGTCCTGCTCTTCGCCGCGCTGGTGGCGCTCGGCCTGGGCGCGTGCGGAAGCGCCAAGCACCCGTCCGACGCAACCGCCGAGAACAACGGCTTCTACGTCAAGGGCGGCCACATCGAGTACCAGCTGCAGGTCTCGCGCGTGCTCAACCAGTACGAGGTCGAGGACCACCAGTACCTGGTCGGGTTGCCGGCGGGGACTGCGCCGCCGACCCCCGGCGAGGTCTGGTACGGCGTGTTCCTGTGGGCGCAGAACACGGCCAAGATCCCGCAGATGACCAGTGACAGCTTCGACATTGTCGACACCCAGGGCAACCGCTTCTATCCGGTGCCGCTCGACTCGTCGGTCAACCAGTACGCATGGAGCGTGCAGACGCTCGGGCACCTGGAGACCGAGCCCGGTCCCGACACCACCGCCTCGGCCGGGCCGACCGGCGGCGGGCTCGTCCTGTTCAAGCTCCCGATCTCGATCTACGCCAACCGGCCGCTGACGCTCGAGATTCACACGCCGGGGGAGTCGACCGCCTCGACCATCTCGCTCGACCTCTGACCGGCGCGGGCGAGGTGAGGAGCAACCGGCCGCGGGCCGGGCTGGGGGCCGTGGCGGCGGCGGTGGTTCTGGGCGTGGCGGCGTTGCTGGGGGCCTCGACCGCCGGCGCGGCGGCGCCGGGTCGGTCCGCGCTCTCCTCCGCCGCGCGGGCAGCGCCGGCGGTGGCTCGCCCCGGGCCGTGGTCGCGCCCGTTCCCGCTGAGCCCGTCCTACACCGGCGACGTACTGCCGGCGCAGATCGCGTTCGCGCCCTCGGGCGAGGCCACGGTGGCGTTCGGGGTCTACAACATCGACTTCCCCTGGGTGTCGCGGGCGCTGCTCAGCGCTCGCTCGCCGGCAGGCAGGATCTTCAGGCCGCGGCGGGTGCCAGGTGTGCAGGAGGTGCTGGCGCTCGACTACGACGGTGCCGCGCTCGAGCTGCTGACCGGGGCCAGCCCCACCGGGTTCACCTGCTGCAGCTCGGTGTGGACGCTCACCTTCACCGGCGGCAGGTTCAGGAATCAGCACACGCTGCTGACGGGGCTCGACGGCGTCGCCCAGGGCGACCTGGTGGCACTGCCGAGGTCCGGGATGCTGGCCGAGGTCGCGACCGGCGAAGGCACCTGGGTCGCCCAGGGACGGGTGGTCGGGCGGTTCGGGCCGCCACACCGCCTGACCTCGCTGAGGGTGGCGCCGCAGAGCGTGGCGGGCGCGCCCCTGCAGGGGGGCCGCAGCGCCGTGGCCTGGACCGAGACCGCCGCCTCATACGCCAACGTCCCTGCCACCGGCATCTTCCTGGCCACCGGGAACGCCAACAGCGAGCCGCGCTTCGGCCGTCGGATGCTGAGCGTGCCGTCCGGCCACGGAATCGACGAGCTGGCGCTGGCCGGGGGCGCTGCCGGGGCGACCGCGGCTTGGACCGAGAGCTGGTACGACGCTTCCGGCACTTACCGCGCCGAGGCGGCGGTCGCCGACCTGGCCGGGCGGGTCCGGGCGCGCACTTTCGCGGTTCCCGGGCAGCTCGCCTCAGGGGTGACGCTCGCCGCCGACGCCCGCGGGGATCAGGTCCTGGCCTGGAAGACGTGCGACCCGGTGGGGGTGTGCAGCGTGCGAGAGGTCAGTCGCGGGGCCGGGCGGCGCTTCGGGGCGCCCCAGCGGCTGGGAGCGATCGACGTGGGCGAGGATCCGGCGGCGGCGGTGTCCCCGAATGGCGAGGCGCTCGTGGGCTGGGTGTCCGGCGGGCACGTGCTGACCGCGTCGGCCCGGCGGGCCGGCGCGCGGTTCGGCGCGCCGGCGACGATCTCCTCGATCCCCGGAGCCTCGGCGGTGACGCTGGCCTTCGGTCCGGCCGGCCAAGCGCTCGCCGCGTGGACGCAGGGGGCTTATAAGTCGAGCGTGTTCGGCGCGTACCGGCCCTAGAGCGGCGGGCCGCTTCCTCACTTGAGTGCGGCCGCGAGCACGTCGCGGGCGGGTGGTGTCGCGGCGGGGCCGCTTCTTCACTTGAGCGCGGCCGCGAGCACGTCGTGGACCGGCGGTGCCGCGGCGGCCCCGCCCGCCCCCTGGTTCGGGAACAGGGCCCCAACGACGATTCGCGGCGCACCCACCGGCGCATAGCCGACGAACCAGGCGTCGGTATTGGCGGCGCTCGAGTTGCCCGGCAGCGCGGTGTTGCGAAGCTCCGCGGTCCCGGTCTTGCCGGCTACGGTGACGCCGGGGATCTGCGCGGCGGTCCCGGTCCCGAACTGCACCACCGCGACCATCATCCTCTGCACGAGGCCGGCGACGGCCGGGGTGGTGACATCCACGAACCGGGGTGGCTGACCCGCGGCGAGCGTGGGGATCGGCCGGCGGCCGCCCATGGCGATCGTCGCGCCCACGTCGGTCATCTCGAGCGCGCTGGCCTGCACCTTGCCCTGGCCGATGGCCGAGGACCCCACCGCCAGGGCATCGCCGATCGTGCTGGCCGACGGGATCCGACTCTCGCCCGCGTCGGGAAAAGGCGGCGGCTGGTCGAAGCCGAAACGCTCGGCCATGCTGACCAGGCGCTCCCCACCCAGCCGGGCGCCGAGCGGCGCGAACACCGAGTTGCACGAGACCGCGAACGCGTTGAGGAAAGTGCCGCCGCACGCCTCTCCGTTGGCGTTCTGGAGCGTGTAGCCCTCGATCGTGGCGCTGGTGGCGATCGGGAAGGTGTCGCCCAGGTGGACGATCCCGGCCTGGAGCGCGGCGGTGGCGGTGATGATCTTCATCGTCGAGCCGGGCGGCTGAAGCGCCGAGAAGCCGACCCCGGCCACGCCGAGCACGGCGCCGGTCCGCGGGTCCATCGCGACCATGCCGGCGTAGTTGGAGCCGATCGCGGTGATCACGGCCTGCTCGATCGCGGGGTCGATCGTGGTCGTCACGTCGCGACCCGGGGTGGGGGCGCGGCGTGCGAGCGTGCGCGCTCCGGCCAGGAGGGTGCCGCCCGGGACGCCCGCGAGCCGAGTCTCGAAGATCCGCTCGAGTCCGTCCAGCCCCACCTTGGCGTCCGGCGGATAACCGAGCGCCGCGTACGCGTCGCGGTCGGCGGGCGGGATCGGTCCCAAGACGCCGACGATCCCCGACGCCACCCCCGAGATCGGCGAGCTGCGGTCAGGCCCCTGGGCGAGCGGAGTTCCGTCCTTTGCGAGCAGCGCAGCGCGGGGCGCCAGCCCGACCACACGGTGCAGAGGCTCGCCAGGGCGCAGCCCGGGGAAGGTGATCGCCGGGACGAAGCGGACGTCGACGGTGGAGCCGGTGGCCACCAGCGGCAGCTCCAGCGTCTCCCGCAACCGCCCGAACAGCCGCGTCTGCACCTGCATCCGCAACGCCGCGACGTCGTGGTCGATCGCTCCCACGCGGATCAGCTGGAGCGAGGTGGTGGTCGCCGTGGCCGCGGCCTTTGCGTAGGCGGCCGTGAACGCGGTCTCCGAAAGCGCGCCGCGCGAGCCCCGGTCGAGCAGCGAGTACATCAGCGGGTAGTCGCCTCGGGTCCACGCCCGGGCGTAACGAGTCGCCGCCTGGCGGAGGTTCGGACCGGTGCTAGTGAGCACGACCACCAGCACCGCGACCGCCACCGCCGCGACGGCGGCGAGCGCCAGGGGCCGGGCCGGCACGGGCCTGCGCCGGCGTCGATTGCGCCCCGCTCCCGCCTGCATCAAGACCCGCTGTGCCACCTGTGACTGCGAAAGGTAGAAGAAGCTGGGGCGTCCGGCGCCAAATCCGTGCCGGCGACGGGAGGAGCGCGGCTCCAAACCGCGACGCCATAACCTCCAGCCCGTGACCGGCGTCGACTGGCTGATCGTGGCGTTCACGGTGCTGCTCGCCCTGTACGGATTCATGCAGGGGTTCATCGTCGGCGTCCTGTCGCTCGTCGGGTTCGCGGCCGGCGCGTTTCTGGGCACGCGGATCGGTCCGCTGCTGCTGCCGAGCGGCTCGCGCTCGCCGTACGCCCCGCTGTTCGGGCTGGTCGGCGCCCTGATCGTCGGCGGAGTCCTGGCCACGAGCTTCGAGGGGCTGGGGATGCGCGCTCGCGCGGCCGTGCGGTTCTCGGGCCTGCGCACGGTGGACGGGCTGCTCGGCGGGCTCCTGACCGGCGCCGTGGGGCTAGGCATCGCCTGGATCGTGGGCTCGGTGGCGCTCCAGTCGACCAGCTCGTTCACGCTGCGGCGAGACATCCAGCGCTCGGCGATCCTCAAGCAGCTGGACCAGCTGCTCCCGCCGTCCGGACCGATCCTGCACGCGCTGGCCCGGTTCGACCCGCTCCCCTCGGTTCGCGGTCCGGCGGCCGACGTCCCGCCGCCGACCGGCGGCATCCTCGGGGTGCCGGGAGTGCGCGGGACTTTCCCGAGCGTGGTCCGGATCGTGGGCACGGCGTGCGGCCTGGGCATCGAGGGCAGCGGTTGGGTCGCCGCGCCGGACCTGGTGGTGACCAACGCGCATGTGGTGGCCGGCGAGTCCGACACGGTCGTCGAGCCGGGCGGCAACGGGCCCGGCCTGTCCGCCCACGCGGTGGACTTCGACCCGCACAACGACATCGCCATCCTCCGGGTGCCCGGGCTGCACGAGCCGAGCCTGAGGCTGGCCTCGGATCCGCGGGCCGGCACCGCCGCGGCGATCCTCGGCTATCCCGAGGACGGCCCGTTCGACGTCGAGCCCGGGCGGATCGGCCAGACCAGCCTGGTGAGCACCGAGGACGCGTACGGCAACGGGCCGGTGGTGCGCCGGATCACCACCCTGCGCGGACGCGTGCGGCCCGGGAACTCCGGCGGTCCGATGGTTGACTCGGCCGGGCAGGTGGTGGCGACGGTGTTCGCGGCGATCGTCGGGCCGACCGGCGGGGACGGCGGCTTCGCGGTTCCCAACGCGCTGGCGCGGGCTGCGCTGGCGGCGGGCGCGGCGCGCGCCGGCAGCGTGAGCACCGAAGGCTGTACCAGCTGAGAGGGGCGCTCGGTCACCACCCTTGGGCGGGCGGTGTTCTGCGCACCGCCCGCCCCCAGGTGTCATGCCCCGGGTGCCCCTTAGGCGTCTATGCCCCCCACGTCCTCGGCCATCTGCATCAGCACGTCCAGCTCCAGCGCCCCGAGGAGCTGGGGGTGATGATGAGCGAGGTGTTGCTGGGCCGCGTCGAACAGCTCCTCCTTGGAGCCGCCTGCGAGTTGCGCCCCGCACTCGCAGTAGGCGATCCTTCGATGCCGTTCGTTGATCGTCGTGATCTGTCCTTGGTCAATGCGGCCTAGCTCCACCTCACGCGCCCCGCCGAGGGCGCTTATCGGTGTTACCCCGGTGTCCACGCCCGATACGAAACACCTTTCACGTTGTCGATACGTTTCCACAACGTTGCCGAATGGCAGGACGCACTACTGAGAGGACGCGAATCCAGCTCTGCGGGCGGTTGTCCGTGGAGATCGAGGGCGCCGAAGTCGCGGAGGACCTGCGGGGTCGCCAGGTCCGGCTGCTGCTCGCCTACCTGGTCCTGAACCGCTCCCGGCCGGTGGGCCGCGAGGAGCTGATCGGGGCGCTGTGGCCCCATCGCTCACCCCAGTCGGAGGACGCGGCGCTGCGCACGCTGCTCTCGCGGCTGCGCTCGGCGATCGGCTCGGGGGCGGTTACGGGGCGCGACGAGGTGATCCTCGAGCTGCCCGAGCCGGTGTGGATCGACGTCGAGGCGGCCGCGGCAGAGGTCGAGCGGGCGCTCGGAGCGCTCGAGCAGGGAGACCCTCGCGCCGCCTGGGGGCTGGCTCAGGTGCCGTTGAACGTCGCGAGCCGGCGGCTCATGCCGGGGGCCCAGGCGAGCTGGCTCGAGCCGGCCCGGCGCGAGCTCGACGAGGTCCGCCTCCGGGCGCTGGAGGTGATCGGGCGGGCCGGCCTGGCGATCGGCGGCACCCAGCTCGGCTCGGTCGAGCGGGCCGCCCGGACGCTGATCGAGTCTGAGCCCTACCGCGAGTCGGGCTACGTGCTGCTGATGGAGTCGCTGGCCGCGCAAGGCAACGTGGCCGAGGGAGTGCGGACGTTCGAGCGGCTGCGGACGCTGCTGCGAGACGAGCTGGGGACCACGCCCTCGCCCGAGGCGATGGCCGTGCACGGGCGGCTGCTGACGCCGGGGGGTCGCCGGGGGCAGATTCGCCGGGAGCCAACGCCCGAGCCGGTGGTCCCGCTCCCGCCCGAGCTGCTCGCGCGCGCGGAGGCGCCACTGGTCGGCCGCCGCGCGGAGCTCGCGCAGCTCGGCCGGCTGTGGGAGGCGGCGAGTGCTCGGCCGGTCGATCCGGGCGAGGGCGGGGCCGGGGCCGATGCCGGTGCCGAGACGGATGCTGGGGCCGGGGCCGGGGCCGGGGCAGGAGCCGGGGACGGGGCCGGGACGGCGGCCCGGCGGCGGCGGATCGTGCTATTGGCGGGCGATGCCGGGATTGGCAAGACTCGGCTCGCCGCGGCGCTGGCGCGCACGGCCCATTCTGAACGCGCGGTCGTCATGGCGGGGCGCGCCTCGGAGGAGACCGTCGCCCCCTACCAGCCATTCCTCGAGGCGCTCCGGCACTACTTCTTGAACGCGCCGCAACGTCTGCTTCGGGCCACCTCCCGCGAGTACGGGGCCGAGCTGGCCCGGCTCGTGCCCGAGCTGCGCCGGCGCGTCCCCGACCTGCCGCCGCTCGTAGGGGGCGAGCCCGAGACCGAGCGCTACCGGCTGTTCGAAGCCGTGGTCGGATTGCTGAGCGCGATCTCCGAGAACGCGCCGATCCTCTTGACGCTGGACGACCTGCAGTGGGCGGACCGGCCCACGCTGCTGTTGCTGCGCCACCTGGCCCGCGCCCCCGATCCCGAGCGGCTGCTCGTCCTCGTTGCCTACCGGCAGACCGAGAGTGAGCCGAGCGGGTTCGCGGGGGCGCTCGGCGACCTGCGCCGAGAGGGGCTGGTCACCGAGATCGAGCTCGGCGGGTTGAACGGGGACGAGACGGCGGAGCTCGTTCGCTTGCGCACCGGCGAGGCGCCGTCGCCCGAGCTCGCCCGGGCGCTGTTCGCCGAGACCGAGGGCAACCCGCTGTTCATCGAGGAGATCGTGCGTCACCTGGGGGAGGCGGGCGTGCCGATCGCCGGCGCCGGCGTGGCCGACCTCGAGCGCGTGGGGTTGCCCGAGGGGGTCAAGCAGGTGATCGCGCGCCGGCTCGCGCAGCTCGAGCCGCGCACGGCGGAGTGGCTGCGGGTAGCGTCGGTGATCGGTCGCGACTTCGAGGCGGCGCTGCTCGAGCAGGTGGTGGGGCTGAGCGAGGACGAGTTCCTGGACGCGCTGGACGAGGCCCTGGCCGCGGCCCTGATCGTCGAGACCAGTGCGGAGCGCCGGCGCTACAGCTTCTCCCATGCCCTCATCCGCGAGACGCTGTACGAGGGCATGTCCGCCGCCCGGCGCGCGTCGACGCACCGGCGGGTCGGCGAGGCGCTGGAAAGCTCGCGGCGGGAGAGCCTGCCCTCCCTGGCCCTCCATTTCACCCGGGCGGCCGGCCCGCAGGATGCCGAGAAGGCGATCGCCTACGCCGCGCGGGCCGGCGACCAGGCCACCGCGATGCTGGCCCACGAGGAGGCGGCCGAGCACTACACCCGAGCGCTCGAGGTGCTCGAGCGCTTCGAGCCCGACGCCGTGGAGCGTCACTGCGACCTGCTGCTGCTCGTGGGGGAGGCTCGGGTGCGCAGCGGCGAGCGGAGCCTGGCGCGGCGCGCGCTGTTCGAGGCAGGGACGGTGGCCGACCAGCTGGGCGACGCCGAGCGCCTGGCCCGAGCCGCCGTAGGCCTCTCGCGCGAGTATGTGCAGGAGCCGGGGGTGGTCGACGAGGAGCTGATCGCGATGCTCGAGCGTGCGCTCGCGCTGAGCGGCGAAGAGCGGACGATCACCCGCGTGCGCTTGCTCTCGCGGCTATGCGGGGCGATCTACTTCTCCCGGGTGCGCGACCGCATGGAGGCGTGCTCTTCGGAGGCGTGGGAGATCGCCGAGGAGCTGGGGGACCCGGAGGCGATGGCCTACGCCTGCGCGGCACGCCGGCGAGCCCTGTGGTCGCCCGACCGGCTGACCGAGCGGCTCGACGCCTCGACGCGGATGCTCACCATGGCCAGCCAGGTCGGTTCGCTCGAGCTCGAGCTTCAGGCACACGCGTGGCTCGTCGTCGATCTGCTCGAGCGGGGCGATCGCGCCGCGGTCGACGCGCAGATCGAGGCGTTCAGCGCCGGCGCCCAGCGGCTGCGCCAGCCGCTGTACGTCTGGAACGCGATCGTGTGGCGCTCGATGCGGGCGCTGCTGGCCGGCCGGCTGGAGCTGGCCGAGCGGCTCGCTGCGGACGCGGTCGAGGCCGGTGCCTCGGCCGAGTCGGTGACCGCGCCGCAGTACTTCGCGATCCAGCTTCTGGCGATCCGCCGCGAGCAGGACCGGCTCGCGGAGCTCGAGCAGTCGGCCCGCCAGTTCGTGGATGCCCATCCCGACCGTCCGGCGTGGCGCGCCACGCTGGCCATGCTGCTGTGCGAGACCGGCAACATCTCGGCTGCGACGGAGCTCGCCGATGGCCTCGCCGAGCAGGACTATCAGGACATTCCGCGCGACGGTGACTGGCTGATCGCGATGGCGATGCTGAGCGACCTGGCGGTGGGGCTCGGGGACGCCGACCGGGCGGCGCTGCTGTACGAAGAGCTGCTGCCCTACGCCGCGTCGCATGTCGTGGTGGGGATGGCGGTCACGGCCCTGGGGTCGGTGTCGCGGTTCCTGGGCCGGCTGGCCTCGCTGCTCGGGCGGGCGGGTGACGCGGCCGAGCATTTCGAGCGGGCTCTGGAGGACAACCGGGGGCTCGAGGCGCCTGTGCTAGTCGCCCACACTCAGCTCGACTACGCCGAGGCGCTCGGCCCTGGTCCGCGGGCCGCCGAGCTGGTCGCCTCCTCGGCGCGAATCGCCGCGGTGTCGGAGCTGCCGGCGGTGGCGCGGCGGGTGGCGCAGCTGCGAGACGCCCAGCTCGCCTGAGCGCCGTCACGCGGCGATGCGTTCGGCGCTGCACCGGACGCGTGGTCCGCGGGCGCTACCCTCCCCGAATTCATGCCGAAGACGTTGGTCATAGCCGAGAAGCCGTCCGTGGGCCGCGACCTGGTGCGGGTCCTGCCCGGCGCCTTCGCCAAGCACGAGGGCTACCTCGAGGGACCTGAGCACGTTGTCACCTGGGCGGTCGGGCACCTCGTGCAGCTAGCCGATCCGGATGAGTACGACGACCGCTTCAAGAAGTGGCGGATGGCGGACCTGCCGATCGTGCCGGACCGGTTCAAGCTCGTCGTGCGCGACGAGCGCTCGAAGAAGCAGATGACCGTGGTCAAGCGCCAGCTCGGGCGCGACGACGTCGACCTGGTCGTCAACGCCTGCGACGCCGGCCGGGAGGGCGAGCTGATCTTCGCCTACCTGTACGAGAAGTCTGGCGCGAAGAAGCCGGTGCAGCGGCTGTGGCTGAACTCGATGACGACGACGGCCATACGTGCGGCGTTCGACGCGCTGCGCCCGGCGGCGGATCTGGCCTCGCTCGAGGCGGCCGCGAGGTCGCGATCGGAGGCCGACTGGATCGTGGGGATGAACGCCACGCGAGCGGCGACGATCCGGCTCCGGTCCTCGTTCGACGGGGCCGTTTCGCTGGGCCGGGTGCAAACGCCGACGCTGGCCATCCTGGCCCGGCGCGAGCAGGAGATCCGGGCGTTCACGCCCGAGCCCTACTGGGTGGTGGACGCGTCGTTCGATCCGGTCGTCGAGCGGCCGCGGCGCTACGACGGGCGCTATCACGCGGGGGCGAATCCGCGTGTGGCGAGCGCCGAGGAGGCTGCCGCGATCGTCGCGGCGTGCCAGGACGAGAGCGGGGAGATCACCAAGCTCGAGAAGTCAGAGCGCCGCGAGCGGGCGCCGCTGCTCTATGACCTGACCTCGCTTCAGCGCGACGCCAACAGCCGGTTCGGGTTTGCCGCCCGGCGTACGCTGGCCGCCGCGCAGCGGTTGTACGAGGAGCACAAGGCGCTGACGTACCCGCGTACGAGCTCGCGGTTCCTCACCCGGGACATGATCCCCGAGATCAAGCCGATCGCCTCGCTGGTGGGGGATCAGCCGGAGTACGCGGCCGCCTCGAAGTACGTGCTGGGTCTCGACGTGCTGCCGCTGGGGCGGGTCGTCAACGACGAGAAGGTCACCGACCACCACGCGATCATCCCCACCCGCGCCGAGCGCCACCCGATCGACAAGATGAACGAGGACGACCGGCGCGTGTACGACCTGGTGGTCCGGCGCTTCCTCGCGGTGTTCCATCCTGACGCGGTGTTCGAGAACACCCGGGTCGAGACCACGGTCGCCGGACACGTATTCCGCACCCGGGGGAAGCTCATGCTCGTACCCGGCTGGCGGGGGGTCTACGGCGAGCTTGCAGATGTCGATCGGAGCTCCGCGGAGGAGGACGAGGGGCGCGAGCAGCAACTGCCCCGGCTCGAGCACGGCGAGCGCGTATCCGTCGAGCAGGTCTCCTCCGCAGAGAAGGAGACCAAGCCGCCACGGCGCTACACCGAGGGCTCGCTGCTGGCGGCGATGGAGACGGCGGGCAAGCTCGTCGACGACGACGAGCTGCGCGAAGCGATGAAGGACTCCGGGATCGGCACTCCGGCAACCCGCGCGGCAATCATCGAGCGGCTGATCCAGGTCGGCTATGTGGAGCGCGACGCCCGGGCGCTGGTCGTCACCGAGAAGGGCCTGAACGTGATCCGGCTGCTGGGTGAGCACGCCCTGACCTCGCCGGGGTTGACTGGTGAGTGGGAGCACCGGCTGGCTCGGATCGAGACCGGGTCGGACTCCCGGGAAGCGTTCATGGGCGACATCGTGCGCTTCACGCAGGACACGGTGGCCGAGCTGGACCGCACGTTGAAGGACGTCCGAATCCCCCGGGCCAACCTCGGGCCCTGCCCGGTGTGCGGGCGGGACATCGTGGAGAACCGCAAGGGCTACTCGTGCTGGTCGCGCGACGACCCGGGCTGCGGCTTCGTGATCTGGAAGTCCAAGGCGGGCAAGCAGCTACCGATCGCGGTGGCGCGCGAGCTGATCAAGACCGGCCGCACGGCCAAGGCGGTGAGCGGGTTCAAGGGCCGCTCCGGAAAGACCTTCCGGGCCCGGCTCGCCCTGCAGCAGACCGAGGACGGCAAGTGGCGGGTCGAGTTTGACGAGCCCTGGGCGCGCGAGGGGGCCAAGCCGCCCGAGAGCGAAGAGGCCGCTCCGGCGGCGGCCGAAGAGACGCCCGCGGCCGCCTAAGCGGCCTCGAACATCCGTCCAGCGAGCTTCTAATTGTTCGCTGGCTGACCGATGACGGGGCAGCAAGCCAACTGCAAAAGGCAAACCCAGCGTGAGCTGGGGACGCAAAGCTTGAGGTCTCGAGGATCGAGATAGCTCGGCCGCCAGTGTGACCGCCCCACCAGGGGCGTTTGAAAGGGGTCGAGATGATCCTGAAACTATCTAAGAAGGGTGTCGCCCTGGTCACGGCGATCGCACTGTTGGCTGTCGCCGGGGCCGCGATCGCGTACTTCACCGGAAGCTCCAACAGCGGCACGGGATCGGGCACGGTTGGTGCGTCGTCTCAGTGGGGCATCGGCGAGGGGACCCCGACGTGGTCGGGCGCCCTCACCGCGCTGTATCCGGGTGCGAACAACGACACGGAGTACCTGCCGTTCACGGCGACCAACAACGGAAGCGGCAAGCAGGCTGTGACCAACGTCACCGTTTCGATTCCGGCGGAGGGCAACGGCGACGCGAAGACCGCCGCCGGCGCCGACATCGTCGGCTGTCTGGCGAGCTGGTTCACCGCCACGGTCGACGCCACCGACCCGAGCCTTCCCGCGGACGTCGCTGCAGGCGGCACGTACGCGGGCAAGATCGACCTGACCATGCAGGACAGCGGCACGAACCAGAACGCGTGCCAGAACGCTGCGCCTTCGGTCACGGTCACCGTCTCCTAGAACCCGACACTCCCGGGGTCACCGCGCTCGCCGCGGTGACCCCGGGATCTTTTCTCTTTCGGAGTGGCCCGTGCGGAGCAACCGCTCACACAAGCTCAAGGTCAGGCTGGCCCGAGCCCGGCGCATCGACCGAGGCCGGCGTGCCGCGCATACGATCGTTTTGGTCGCGCTGGCTCTCGTCAGCGTGCTCACCGAGAGCGCGCTGGGCTACCTGACCGACACCGGGTCCGCCAACGCCGGCGCGGTCGTGGGCGCCCTGGCTGCTCCGACGATCACCAGCGCGACGCCGGGCGCAGGCACGGTGTCGCTGAGCTGGTCTGCGGTCACCGCCCCGGCCGGCGGCACGGTCACCTACTACGTGACCCGGGCCGGGGGAACGGTGGGTGGAAACTGCCCGAGCTCGGCGACGAGCGCGACGGCCAGCACCACCTGCACCGACTCGGGCCTGTCCCGTGGCACCTACAACTACACCGTCACCGCGGTCTGGCAGTCATGGACGTCGACCAGTTCCAGCAGCGGCGCGACCCTCGCCTCGGGCGCGCTCGATCACTTCGCCGTGGGCACGCCGGGAACGCAGACCGCCGGCGCCGCGTTCAACGTCACCGTGACCGCGGAGGATGTCGCGGGCAACACGGTCACCGCGTACTCCGGGTCGCAGGCGCTCACGTTCTCGGGGCCCGCGAGCTCTCTGAGCGGGTCGGCGCCCACCTATCCCGCGTCGGTCACCTTCTCGAGCGGCGTGGGGACGGGGTCGGTGACGTTGTACGACGCGCAGAGCACGACCTTGACGGCGACCCAGGGCCCGGTGACCGGGACCTCCGGGTCCTTCACGGTCAACGCGGGCGCTAACCATCAGATCGTCGCGAGCGCTGGGGCCTCACAGGTCGCGGGCACGGCGTTCAACGTCACGCTGACGGCGGAGGACACCTGGGACAATGCGACGGGCACGTTGTCGGGGACCAAGAGCTTGACGTTCTCCGGGCCGAGCAATGCTCCCGGCGGAGGCGCGCCGGTCTATCCCGGGACCGCGAGCTTCAGCTCCGGGGTCGCGACGGCCTCGGTCACCTTGAAGGACGCCCAGACGACCACCATCACCGTGACGGACACGAGCGACGGCTTCGCCGCCGCGACCACCAACAGCATCACGGTGGCGCCGGCGGGAGCGAGCTCCTTCACGGTGCCGACGCCGGCGACGCAGACCGCCGGGGTGGCGTTCAACGAGACCTTGAGCGCTTTCGATGCGTACGGCAACGCGGCTACCGGCTACTCGGGCGCGCAGACCGTGAGCTTCACGGGCCCGGCGAACTCACCGAACGCGACGCAGCCGACCCGCTCTGCCTCGGTGACCTTCTCGAGCGGCGTGGGAACCGCCTCGCTGATCTTGTACGACGCCCAGAACACGACCTTGACCGCGACCCAGGGGAGCGTGACCGGCGCCTCGGGCTCGTTCACGGTGGCGCCGGCCGGCGCTAGCTCATTCACGGTGCCCACGCCGGCGACGCAGACTGCCGGCGTCGCGTTCAACGAGACCATGACCGCCTTGGATGCCTACGGCAACACGGATACCGGCTACACGGGCTCGAAGACGGTGAGCTTCACGGGTCCGTCGAACTCTCCGGATGCGACGCAGCCGACTGGCTCTGCGTCGGTGACCTTCTCGAGCGGCGTGGGAACCGCGTCTTTGACTTTGTACGACGCCGAGAGCACGACGCTGACCGCGACGCAGGGCAGCGTGGCCGGCACGTCCGGGACGTTCACCGTGGACCATGGCGCCAATCACCAGATCGGCGCCACCGCAGGTGCGGCACAGGTGGCGGGTACGGCGTTCAGCGTCACGCTGACGTCGGAGGACACCTGGGGGAACACGACGGGCACGTTGTCGGGGACCAAGAGCTTGAGCTTCACCGGGCCGAACAATGCTCCCGGCGGGGGCACGCCGACCTACCCGGGGACCGTGAACTTCAGCGCGGGGGTCGCGACGGCCTCGGTCACCTTGAAGGACGCCCAGACGACCACGATCCACGTCACCGACACGACGGACGGCTACGCCGCCGCGATCACGAACAGCATCACGGTCGCGCCGGCTGGGGCGAACTCGTTTACGGTGCCCACGCCGGCGACCCAGACCGCCGGCACCGCGTTCAACGAGACCCTGACCGCGCTGGATGTGTACGGCAATACCGCCACCGGTTACACGGGCTCGCAGTCGGTCACCTTCTCGGGCCCGTCGAACGCGCCGAGCGGCACGCAGCCCACCCGTTCGGCCTCGGTCACCTTCACGAGCGGCGTGGGAACCGCGTCGCTGACGTTGTACGACGCCCAGAGCACCACCTTGACCGCGACCCAGGGTAGCGTGACCGGCACCTCCGGGTCCTTCACGGTCTCGGCCGCGAGCGCCTCGCAGCTGGTGTTCACGACCCAGCCCGGGAACGTCACCCATGGCAGTGCGTTCGGTACCCAGCCCGTCGTCAAGGCGGAGGACCCGTACGACAATGTCGCCACGAGCTTCGGCACGACCGCGGCGCTGTCGAAGAAGACCGGGCCCGGCGGCTCGACACTCACCGGGTGTTCGCCCTCGTTCAGCGCCGGGGTGACCACCTTCTCGGGCTGTAAGGTCAGCACGGCCGGCAGCGGTTACTCCCTGAAGGCCACCGCCGGCGCGCTCAGCGTCATCAGCGCGACCTTCACCGCTTCGTAGCGCGCGGTGGACCGGTCGGCGTTGTGACCGTGCACGGGAGGTACTCGGTGTCGCCGACCCCATCCGGGTAGAGGTCGCTCGGGCCGCCCGACCACGCGGGCGCCCCGAGGACGGTCGACCACCGCGGTGTGGGGCCCGCCGCGCGAAGCCTCACGTCCGGCTGAGGGCGACGACGTCGGCGAGTACCGCGGCCGGCTCTCCGTACAGCCGCTTCTCGGTGATCCGCAGCACGCGGTAGCCGGCCTTTTGAAGGATTGCGTCGCGGATCCGGTCGCGTTCGAAGGCGCGCGGGGTCATGTGGAACGGGCGGCTGTCGATCTCGACTGTGAGCCTCCACTGCGGCCAATGGACGTCGCACAGGACGCCGGCGACGAGCATGTTGTAATGCGGCTCGGGCAGGTCCTTGATCAGCTTGCGGAACGCGCGCTCGTGATTCGACCGTAGGTCCGGGGCACCTCGGTAGTCGGCCAGGACCGCCTGGAGCCTGGGCACGCCGGCGCGCCGCGGGCTCCTTGCGATTGCGCGTTCGAGAGCCCTCAGGTCGAACACGCCGGCGCGGACGGCATCCTCGATCAGCCGGCCGATCCGGTCGGGATGGGTTTTGGCCGCCAGGTCGAGGATCGTCCGGGGGACGCTCGTCACCGGGAGACCGTCGCGCCGGGTTACGTCCTCTGGATGGAGCGCTGCGGTATGGGCCACGATGCCCTGACGGCTGTGCTGCTTGTGCGGTGTCGTCACGTGTGGCTTCCAGGGGCTCGTGCCGAGACCCCAGGCCGCGATCGCGCTCCAGTGACTCAGCACCGCGTCGGGGCCGTAGGCGAGCGCGGCGGCCATCCAATGGCCCTGTGGCGTGAGCTTGCTGTGGCCGACCGCGTAGACGCCGCGATACTTGCGGTGAAGGCGGCCGACCTTGGAGCGGTACCGGAGGTCGTCGTCGATGAACCCGAGCGGCTTTAGCTGCCAGGTCGCCACGACGCGGTGCTGGCGATCCGCGAGAATGGCGATCGCCCGCTCGCGCCACCGATGCGTCCGACTTTTCCGGAAACTATTTCCGGAAAAGTCGGGGGGATCGCTCGGGGCCGGGCCCATACGGCTAAGAGCCCGGGGCCGGCGTTGTCCTCCCCCGGCGCCACTATTGGCGGCATGCCGCTGACCCTCGTACTCGGACCCGCCAACTCGGCCAAGGCGGGCGAGGTGCTGGGTGCGTACGCTGCGGCGGCGCCCCGGGGGGCGCTGCTGATCGTGCCCACGGCCGAGGACGCGGCGCATTACGCGCGCGAGCTCGCTGGCGAGGGCGCGCTGCTCGGCTCGGTCCTGACCTTCGCCGGCCTGACGCGTGAGATCGCCCGCCGGACGGGCTATGTGGCGTGGCGCCTGACACCGCTTCAGCGCGACCGGGTGGTGCGTCGGGCGATCGCCGGCGCCGCCCCCGGCGCCGGCCTGCCGAGGCTCGGCCACGCGGCTCGGACGCCCGGGTTCGCGGCCGCCGCCGGCGGGCTGATCGCCGATCTCGAGCGGTCCCTGATCGACCCGGAGCGCTTCGCCGCCGGCGTTCGCGCCTGGACAACGGGACGGCCGGCGCACGCCCCGGACCTGGCCGAGATCTACAACCGGTACACGGCCCAGCTCGCCCGGCTGAACGCCGTCGACGGCGAGCTGTACGCCTGGAGGGCGCTCGACGCGCTGCGCGCGGAGCCCGGCCGGTGGGGCTCGGACGCCGTCTTCTTCTACGGCTTCGACGACCTGCACGCGCTCCAGCGCGACGCGGTCGAGACCTTGGCCACGGTCGCCGGCGCCGAGGTCACGCTGTCGCTGACCTACGAGCCGGGCCGGGCGGCTCTGTCGGCGCGCGCGGAGGTCGTGGAGGAGCTGCGCGGGCTGGCGCGCGCCGTCCACGAGCTCCCGCCGGTCGACAGCCATTACGCGCCGGCGGCACGCGCCACGCTGCACCAGCTCGAGCGCGCCCTGTTCGAGCCGGTGAGCGAGCGGATCGACCCCGCCGGCGCGGTCAGGCTGCTGGAGGCCGGCGGCGAGCGGGCCGAGGCCGAGCTGGTGGCGGCGGAGGTGCTGGCGCTGCTGCGCGGCGGGGTGCGGGCCGAGGAGATCGCCGTGGTGTACCGCTCGCCGGCGGCGGTGGCGCCGCTCGTGGAGCAGGTGTTCGCGCAGTACGGGATCCCGCTCGCGCCGGCGCACGAACGGTCCTTCGGCCACACCGCGGTGGGGCGGAGCCTGCTCGGGCTGGCCCGGTGCGGGCTCGATCCAGAGCGCGCGGGCGCCCAGGACCTGCTCGACTACCTGCGGGCGCCGGGCTTGCTCGAGCGCCCCGAGGTGGCCGACCGGCTCGAGGCCGAGGTCAGTCGCGCGCGGGTGCGCTTGGCCTCCGAGGCCGCGGCGCGGCTCGACTTCGAGCTCGATGAGATCGATGCCCTGCGCGAGGCGTCCGACCCCGCCCCCGAGCTGGCGCGGCACGCGCGCCGGCTGCTCGCGGCGCCCCATCGCGGGACCGCCGCCCAGCTCGGCTCAGATGAGGAGCGGGATGCGCGGGCGGTGGCCGCGGCGCTCGAGGCGCTCGACGAGCTGGCCCAGCTCGACGAACGTCCCGCCGGCGCGGAGCTGATCGAGCTGCTGGCGGAGCTGCCGGTCCCAGGCGACGGCGCGCGGAGCGACGGGGTGCTGCTCAGCGAACCGCTCGCGATCCGGGCGCGGCGCTTCCGGGCCGTGTTCGTGTGCGGTCTCCAGGAGGGGGAGTTCCCCCGGCTGAGCTCGCCCGACCCGCTCCTGTCCGACGAGGACCGGCGCGAGCTGGCCGTGCAGACCGGGCTCAGGCTGGGCTCCGCCGCCACCGGTGGCAACGACGACGCCCTGGCCCGCGAGCGGTACCTGTTCTACACCAGCGTGGCCCGCGCCACCGACCTGGTCCTCCTGAGCTACCGGAGCTCCGACGAGGAGGGCAATCTCGCGCTGGCCTCGCCGTTCATCGCCGACGTGGCTGATCTGCTAGCGCCCGGATGGGCAGAGCAAAGGCGCAAGCGGCTCCTGGCCGACGTGGTGTGGTCCGCCGACGATGCCCCCACGCCCCGGGAGCGGTCCCGCGCCGAGGCGGCCGCGAGCGCCGCGCCGGCGGGCGAGCCGGCGCCGGCGCTGACCCGGCTCTCCGAGGTCGCCCTCCGGCACGTCCGCCACCGGGAGATCCTCTCGGGCGGCGCGCTCGAGTCTTTCGCCGACTGCCCGGTGAAATGGCTGGTCGAGCGCGAGCTGCAGCCGGCCGCGCTGGATCCGGACTCGGACGCGCTCGAGCGCGGGAGCTACATGCACGCCGTGCTCGAGCAGGTGCTCGAACAGCTTGGCCAGCCGGTGACGCCGGAGACGCTGCCGGACGCGCTGGAGATCCTCGAGCAGGTCCTGGACGAGCTCCCGGCCGAGCTCGGAGCGGGCCGGCCCGAGGGCGTGCGCGCCGCCGCGCGGCGGGCGATCGAAGCCGACCTGCGGCGCTACCTGGCGCACGAGGCGAGAGACGACTGCGATTGGACGCCGCGGGCGGTCGAGCTGCGCTTCGGCTTCGCCGAGGAGGAGGGCGCCCTGTCGCCGCTCATCCTCGGCTCCGGCGCCGAGCGGATCCGGCTGCGCGGCGTGATCGACCGCGTCGACGTGGCCGACGACGGGTCCCGCGCGATCGTCCGCGATTACAAGAGCGGATCGAGCCGCCCGGAGCACGCCGGCGCCCGTTGGGCGTCCGAGCGCCAGCTCCAGGTCGCGCTGTACATGCTGGCGGTGCGCGAGCTGCTCGGACTGGAGCCGGTGGCCGGCGTGTACCAGCCGCTGGGAGGTAACGACCTGCGCGCCCGTGGTCTCGTCCTTGAGCGCGCCGGCGCCGGGAGCTGCCTCGTCTCCAACGACGCTCGCTCGCGCGAGCAGCTCGACGCGGAGCTCGAAGAGGCGGCGGGCCGGGCGATCGCGCTCGCCGCGCGGCTGCGGGCGGGCGATCTGCGGCCCTGTCCCGAGACGTGCTCGCGGGACGGGTGCAAGTACCCGGGGATCTGCCGCAGCACATGATCGTGTGCCCGCCCAGCGATCCAGTGCAGGCCGGCGGAGCGCCGGGGGAGGGACCCACAGAGCGCGCGGCAGAGCGCGCGCGCCCGAGCGACCACGCCTGGACCGACGAGCAGCGGCTGGCCATCGAGCGCCGGCAGGGCGATCTGCTGCTCGCCGCCGGCGCCGGGAGTGGCAAGACCTCGGTGCTGGTCGAGCGGTTCGTTCGGGCGGTGCTCGAGGACGGCGTCGACGTCTCGGCGATCCTCACGATCACCTTCACCGAGAAGGCGGCGGCCGAGATGCGCGAACGCATCCGGGCCCGGCTGCGCGAGCTGGGCGCCGACGAGGCGGCGCGGCAGACCGAAGGCGCGTTCATCTCGACGATCCACGGTTTCTGCACCCGGGTCCTGCGCGCCCACGCGCTGGCCGCCGGCCTCGATCCCGCGTTCGCCGTGCTGGACGAGCCCGAGGCCGAGCGGCTGGCCGACGCGGCGTTCGAGGACGCGCTCGAGGACCTGGCGCAGAACGCACCCGGCGGCGTCGAGCTGATCGCGGGCTACGGCGCCGGAACGCTGCGCGGCGCGATCGCGCAGACCTATGCGGAGCTGCGCTCCCGGGGCGAGCTCCAGCCCGGGCTCCCGCCGCTCGAGCTCCCACCCGACCTGGACGCAGGTCCTCGCGAGGCCCTGCGCGCGGCCGCGGCCGCCGCGGCGCGTGAGCTGGGGGCCATCGACGCGCCGTCGGTCAAGGTGGTCCTGGCGCTCGAGCGGCTGGGTCGCGTCGAGGAGGTCCTCGCCGAGGCCGATCCATGGCCGGGGGACGTGGGCGCGCTGTCGCTGCCGGGTGGCAACGGCGCGGCGCTGAGCACGCCCGTGTGCGAGGCCTACGGGGAGGCTGTGCGCGCGTTTCGCGCCGCGTGCGAGCACCGGTGGGCCGTCCCGGCACGGGACCTGCTCGACCGCCTGCTTCGCGAGTTCGGCCGGCTCTACACCGAGCGCAAGCGGGAGCGCTCGGCGCTCGACTTCGAGGACCTCGAGCTGATGTGCCGGGAGCTGCTGCGCTCCCACGCAAGCCTCCGCGAGCGCTACCGCCTGCGCTTCGAGCGGATCATGGTGGACGAGCTCCAGGACACCAATCAGGTCCAGCTCGAGCTGATCGAGTCGATCGCGAGCGACAATCTGTTTACGGTCGGCGACGCTTACCAGTCGATCTACGGCTTCCGGCACGCCGACGTCGAGCTGTTCGAGCACCGGGCCGAGCGCCTCGCGGCGGCCGGGCGCCGGGCCACGCTCCGGACGAACTTCCGATCCCGGCGAGAGATCCTGGAGGTAATCGCGAGCGCGTTCACGCAGGAGTTCGGGGAGCGCTTCGAGCCTCCGCTCCCCGGACGAGACGATCCCCCGGCCGAGGACCCGCGCACGGAGCTGCTGGTGATCGACAAGGGCGCCGATTGGGCGCCCGAGGGACTTGCCTCGCCGTGGCGGCTGGCCGAGGCCCGCGCGCTGGCGACCCGGGTGCGCGAGCTCGTCGACGGCGGCGCCCGTCCGTCCGAGATCGTGGTGCTGACCCGGGCCACGAGCGATCTGCGCACCTACGAGCGCGAGCTCGAGCGGCGCGGAGTCCCGACGTACGTGATCGGCGGGCGGGGCTACTGGTCTCACCCCCAGGTGGTCGACCTGGTGTGCTACCTGAGGGCGCTCGCCAACCCCCGCGACGAAGAGGCGCTCTACACCGTGCTCGCCTCGCCGCTCGTCGGCGTCTCGCTCGATGCCCTGGTCGTGCTGGCGGCGGCCGCGCGCGTGTCCGGACGCGATCCATGGTGGGTCCTCCAGGAGCCCGAGGACCTGCTCGACGAGCTGGCCGAACGTGACGCCCTGGCGGAGTTCGCGCGGTGGTTCGCCGCCGAGCGGCGCGCGGCGGCGCGCGCCTCGATCGACGTCCTGATCGACCGGGCGCTCGAGCGGACCGGCTACGACCTGGCCGTGCTGGCCATGCCGGGCGGTCGACGGCGGCTGGCCAACGTGCGCAAGCTGATGCGCCTGGCGCGCGAGCACGAGGCGGAGGCCGGGCCGGACCTTCGCGGGTTCCTCGAGCTGGTGCGCCGGCGCGCCAGCGAATGGTCGGCCAGCTCGGCGCGGGAGAGCGAGGCGCCGATCGAGAGCGAGTCGCTCGAGGCCGTGCGCCTGATGACGATCCATCGGGCCAAGGGGCTGGAGTTCGAAATCGTGTGCGTGGCCGACCTGGGCCGAGGCCCGCGCTGGCCGGCGGAAGTCGTGCGCGTCGGCCGCGACGGGGGGTTCGGGTTGCGTCTGGCCCGCCCGGGCACGGCGAGGCGCGAGCCGGCGCTCGACTACCGCGCCCTCGGCGAGCAGCGGTTCGAGGCCGAGGCGCGCGAGGAGCGCCGGCTGTTCTACGTGGCGATGACCCGTGCCAAGGAGCGGCTGATCCTGAGCGGCGCGGCCAAGCTGGAGGCCTGGCCGGAATCCGGGTCTCCGATCGCATGGATCGGGCCGGCGCTCCTGGACGATCTCCCGGCGCGCCTGGAGGAGCGCTCCGGCGTGACCGAGGCGGGAGTGCGCTTCAGCTTCATGGGAAGCGGAGAGGTGGAGGATCCGCTCCCGCCGGCGCCCGCCCCGCAGATCGCGGCGCCCCCCGCCCCCCCGGCGCCCCCGGCCGCCCCGGCTCCGGCCGCCCCGGAGCGCCCGGCGAGCGTGCTGGCGAGCACGCCGTCGACCGCTCGGCCGGTCCCCACGCTCAGCTACTCCTCGCTGGCCGCGTACGAGCGTTGCGGCTACCGCTTCTACGCCGAGCGCGTGCTGGGCCTCCCGCCGCGGGCTACGCCAGGCGAGATGGAGGTTCACGGCCTGTCCGGAACCGACCGGGGCCTGCTCCTCCACGCCCTGCTCGAGCGCCTCGACTTCCGCCGTCCGATCCCGCCCACGGCGGCGACGATCGCCACGCTGTGCCGCCGGGAGGGCGTGGCGCCGGCAAGCCCGCAGGAGGCGGAGGAGCTGGCCGAGGCGGTGACGGCGTTCGCGCGCAGCTCGACGTGCGACCGGCTCGGACGGGCCACCCAGGTGCGGCGCGAGGAGCGCTTCGCCTTCCCGCTCGCCGGCGGCGTGCTGGTCACCGGCGCGCTCGACGTCCTGGCCCGGGAGCCCGGGCGGATGCTCGTGGTCGACTACAAGTCAGACCGGCTCGAGGGCCGCGCGCCGGCGGACGTGGTCGAGGGGCGCTACGCGACCCAGCGGCTGATCTACGCGCTCGCGGTACTGCGCGCGGGCGCGGCCGAGGTGGAGGTGGCGCACCTCTTCCTCGAGCGGCCCGAGGAGCCGGTCAGCGCGACGTTCCGAAGCGCCGGCCTGGAGCGGCTCGAGGCGGCGCTCCGAGCTCGTACCGCCGGCGTCCTGCGGCGCGCGTTCAAGGTCACCGACACGCCGCACCGCGCGATCTGCGAGGGCTGCCCGGCCGAGGGAGGCCTGTGTTCGTGGCCGCTCGAGCTGACCCGGCGCGAGGCCCCCGACACGCTGTTCTAAACGCCGCTGGGCCGCCCCAACGGATCAGGCCGGAGGGTGAAAGTGGACGTCGACCTCCTCGGTCTCGTGGCGCTCCTCGACCTTGGCGAGCGCGCGGAGCGTTCGCTCGTCGGCGGGCGCCTCGGGGGGGCCGATCAGGCTCCGTGGGTAGAGCCGGCGCGCCAGCACGACGTTGATCTCGGCCGCGTACAGGGTCATCTGAGCGCCGAGGTGGAGCCACACGATCAGCGCGATGACTAGCGCGAACTGCGAGTAGAAGCCCTGGGCGTGGCGGTAGACGTGGTTGATGTAGACCCCGCCCAGGACCTGGAGGATCTCCCAGAACACCGCCGCGAAGGCCACGCCGATCCACAGGCAGCTCGTGCCGACCGTGGATGCGGTGAGGAAGCGGAACGCCGCCAGGAACAGCGCGAAGTTGACCAGCAGCGAGACGACGATCGTCCCCACGCGCACGGCGGGGCCGCCGAGGCCGGTGACGAGTCCGGAGGCGGCCGTCGAGAGGATGAACAGGAGCCCCAGGCACAGGAGCAGAAGCAGCCCGCGCAGCCGCGAGCGAAGGAAGTCGGGCCGGTCCTTGAACGGCACCGCCCACACCTTGTCGAACGCGTTCTGCGCCGCCTGCGTGACGCCGAGGCCGCCGAGCGTCGCGGTGATCAAGCCGATCACCAGCGCCGAGGTGCGGCCGCTCAGAGCGTTCACCCTGATCTGGTCGCCGATCACGGGGAACTGACCGAGCACCGAGTTCTCGACGGAGCGCTGGACTCCCGGATGGCCCTGGAGCACGAACCCGAGGATCGTGGTCATCACGAGCAGCAGCGGGAACAGGGAGAAGAACGCGTAGTAGGCCACCAGCGCGGCCAGGCTGCCCGCCTGGTCGTTGCCGAACTTTCGCACCACGGCCATCGGAATCGCCAGGGCCTTGTGGCGCTGCTGGAAGCGGTCGTAGATCCTGATCGGGCGCAGGATGTCCACGCCGCTGTGATACCCGAATCAGGCTGCTACGAGGCCGCCCGGAACGCGCTCCGCCGGCGCGGTCCGCCGGCGTTCGCGGAGCACCACGGTGGCGCCGCGCGAGGGGCTGAAGGTGATGCTGCGACGGCCGGTCGTCTCTGGCTGCGCCGAGCCCGGCGCCAGCTCGAACCGGCGCAGCGCGCAGCTCAGGACGATCTTCATCTCCTGCAGAGCGAAGCTCGCGCCGAGGCAGCGCCGGCGCCCGCCGCCGAATGGGATCCAGGTGTAGGTGCCCGGCGACTCCTCGAGGAAGCGCTCGGGCCGGAAGGCGTAGGGCTCGGGGTAGATCTCCGGGTCGTGGTGGACCAGGTAGGCGCTGGCCAGCAGCGCGACGCCGGGCGGGTAGTCGTAGCCGCCGATCGTCACCGGCTGCTTGGTCAGGCGTGGCTCGGCGTTGGGGAGGACCGGACGCAGCCGGAGGATCTCCTGGACGGTTGCGGTCAGGTAGTCGTCGCTCTCACCGGCCTCGAGCTCCGCGGTCAGGCGCGCGGCTACGTCCGGCTCGCGGCTCAGGCGCTCGAAGGCCCAGGCCAGCTGCGATGCGGTGGTCTCGTGGCCGGCCACGAGGGCAGTTAGAAGCTCGTCCCGGAGCTCCTGCGGCGACATCGGCGAGTCGTCCTCGTGGCGCGCCCGGAGCAGCATGGCCAGGACGTCGTCGCGGTCGCGAGGGTCCTCGCGCCGCTCGTCGATCAGCGCGAAGATCAACCGGTCAGTGCGCTCGATCAGCTCCGGGAAGCGGCGGAGCCGCGGGTGGAGCGGAACCAGGAACCGCTGGAGCACGGGCAGCACGGACAGGGGGTTGTCGCTGAACTCGAGCCACTCGGTCAGGGTGTCGCGCAGTTCGGTCAGCGCCTGGCCCTCCTCCAGCCCGAGCACCGTACGCAGGACGATCTCGAGCGTCAGTCGCTGGAGGCGCGGGTGGAGCGTCACGGGGGCGCCGACCGGCCACTGGGCGAGCTCGCGCTCGGCCAGCTCGATCATCAGGCCGGCCAGACGCTGCATCTTCTCGCCGTGGAAGGCCGGCAGCATAAGCTTGCGCTGCTCCAGGTGCGGCCCTTCGTCGAGCAGGATCACCGAATTGGAGCCCAGCATCGGCTCGAGCACGCGCGCCCCCTCGCCCGGGTGCACCACGTCGGGAGGTGCCGTGAACAGCTCCTTGATGTCAGCCGGATCGGACAGGATCACGAACGGCGGCTGGAACGGGAGTCGCGCGGTGAAGCGCTTGCCGTATTGCCGACGCGCTCGCTCAAGCGAGGCGGTTGGACGCTTCCAGATTCCCAGCAGCTGGAGCGGAGCGGGCAGCCGCGGTCCGGGCGGTAGCTGGCTGTTCAGCGCCCGGTCGGCCATGCTCAAGGTCTTCCCCCGTCCGCGCGCGCCTAAATGACATCGCGCACAGAGCGAAGCGCTCAGACGAGGCTGGCCTGGCCGCTTTCGAGCGCCAGCAGAGTCCGCTTGCGCTCGAGGCCGCCGGTGTACCCGCCGAGGCCGCCGGTCGAGTGGAGGATCCGGTGGCACGGGACCACGATCGGCAGCGGGTTCGCGCCGAGTGCGTTGCCCGCCGCGCGGGAGGCGCGTTCGTTGCCGGCTTCGCCCGCCACTTGCTTGTAGGTGGAGACGGACCCGTAGGGGATACGTGCAGTGGCTTCGAGCACGCGCCGGCCGAAGCCGCGCACGAGCTGCCAGTCGAGCGCCAGGTCGAACTGCCGGCGCCGGCCCGCGAAGTACTCGTCGAGCTCGAAGCGCACCGGGTCGAGCGTCCGAGGCGAGGCGAGAACGCGCGGTGAGACCCTGGCGGCGAGAGACTCGAGCACCGCGTCCTCCTGCTCGAACTCCACGTAGGCCAACCTCACCAGGCCGTGCGGCGTGCCCGCCAGCAGCAGCTTGCCGACCGGCGAGTCGAGCGTGGCGTAGGCCACGTCGAGTAGCCCGGCGGCTGCCGCGGCGGCGCTCAGGTTGGGAAGCTCGTGAGGGGCCTCTACGAGGCGCAGGGCCTGTTCCAGGTCAGCAGTCATGGCTGGTACTCCATCCGTAGTCGTTTCAAAGCTTCGTGGACGTTCCGCCGCGCGGCCTCCTCGGAGGTGTCCATCGTCGCGGCGATCTGGTCGTAGCCGGCGTCGAGAACGAACCTGAGCGCCACAGCCGTGCGCTGCTTGGCCGGGAGCCCGCGGACGAGGGCCCACAGGTCGTCGTCTGGGGCGTGCTCGTCTCTCGACGGAGCGATCGCTTCCGGGACCTCGGAGACCGGGGTCGCCCGCCGGCGGCGTCGAGCGTGGTCGATCGCCTTGCGGTGCGCGATCGTGAGGACCCAGCCACGCAGGTTCGATGCGTCGCGCAGGCCCGGGTAGGCGCGCATCGCCGCCAGCCAGGTCTCCTGGTAGCAGTCGTCGGCGTCGAGGCGTCCCACCAGCGCCACCAGGAAGCGGTGGACGTCGTGGCCGTGGGCCTCGAGCAGTCGCTGAAACGGTGGAAGGCTCACTGCCCTTTGAACGTGCGGGTGCGGCATGACGTGAGATCGGCGTGCGGTTGCGTCGAGCGGACTTGCGTGCTTAGGATCGTCGCGGACAGCTCATGCGCGCGCTCGCCCCAGCCGAGTCGGGTCACCTTCGGGCGCACGGCTTCGAGATCGGCTATGAGGTCTTTGGCGATGCCCGGAGGCCCGCGGTCCTGCTCGTGCCCACCTGGCAGATCGTCCCGAGCTTGATCTGGAAGATGCAGGTCCCGTACCTGGCGCGATCGTTTCGCGTGATCACCTTTGACCCACCCGGGATCGGGCGGGGCGAGCGCACCGAGGACGCGGCGGCGTTCGAGCTTGACCGCGTCGTGGACTACGGCATCGCGCTCCTCGATCGCCTGGGCGTCGAGGCGACTCACGTCGTAGGACTGTCGATGGGCGGGTCCTACGGCCTGTGGATGGCCGGGCGCTTCCCGGAGCGCGTCACCCGGCTGGTGGCGATCAACCCGGTGGCGCCGGAGTGGGCGTTCGCGGAGGACCCGTCGTTCTGGGAGCGGCGCGAGACATACGAAGGGCTCGAGAAGCGAAACGCCCACTATTGGCGTGGGGACTACGACGGCTGGCTCAGCTTCTTCATGGAGAACGTGTTCAGCGAGCCGCATAGCACCAAGCCGATCGAGGACGCCATCGGGTGGGGGAAGGAGACGACGCCCGAGATCCTGATCGCGAGCGTGGCCAACCACCGCCTGATGCCCCGGATCCCGGTCGATGAGCTGATCGAGCGCATCAGGAGCCCCGTGCTGCTGATGCACGCCCGTGACGACCGGATCGCCGACATCGCCACCAGCCGCGCGTTGGCCGAAGCCCGGCCGGAGTGGGAGATGGTCGAGTTCGAGGCCGGTGGGCACGGGATCCCAGGTCGCGACGCGGTGCGGGTGAACCTCGAGATCGGGCGGTTCCTGGATATGCCGGGACCGCGGAGGCGAACCATCCCCCGGGCGATGGCGCGCGAGCGCCCGCCGCGCGCGCTCTTCATCTCGAGCCCGATCGGGCTCGGCCACGCTCAGCGCGACCTGGCCATCGCCCGCGAGCTCAGGCAGCGGATCGCCGGACTGGAGGTCGAGTGGCTGGCCCAGCATCCGGTCACCCGCGTGCTCGAGAACGCTGGCGAGACGATCCATCCGCTCAGTGCCATGCTGGCCAGCGAATCCGCCCACTGGGAGCGCTCGGCCGGCGAGCACCGGCTCCATGCCTTCCAGGCGTTCCGCGAGATGGACGAGATCTTCGTGGCCAACTTCATGCTGTTCCTCGAGGTGGTGCGCGACGGGGCTTACGACCTGTGGGTCGGCGACGAGGCGTGGGAGGTCGACTACCAGCTGCACGAGAACCCCTCGCTGAAGACGGCGGCGTTCGCTTTCCTGACGGACTTCGTCGGCTTCCTGCCTATTGACGGGCGTGCGGACTCCCGGGAGTCCGCGCTGACCAGCGACTACAACGCGGAGATGATCGAGCAGATCGAGCGCTTTCCGCGCGTGCGCGACCGCGCGCTCTACATCGGCGACTACGACGACATCGTGCCCGAGCGCTTCGGCCCCGGGCTGCCCGAGATCCGCGACTGGACCCGGGAGCACTTCGCGGCCACCGGCTATATCAACTCGTTCGACGCCGCCGATTACGCCGATGTGAGAGGCACGCGCGAGCGTCTGGGCTACGAGCCCGAGCGGCCGCTCGTGATCTGCACGGTGGGCGGCACCGCGGTGGGGGAGGCCCTGCTGCGCAAGGCGGCGGCGGCCTGGCCGTTGATCGCGGCCGAGCGGCCCGAAGCCCGCTGCGCCGTGGTGACCGGGCCGCGGATCGACCCCGCGGCGCTGGCGGCGCACCCGGGCCTGGTGATGCGCGACTACGTGCACGACCTACACGAACACCTGGCAGTGGCCGACCTGGCGATCACCCAAGGCGGGCTGGGCACGACGATGGAGCTGACGCTGACCCGCCGGCCGTTTCTGTACTTCCCGCTGGCCGACCACTTCGAGCAGGTGCATCAC
Source organism: uncultured Solirubrobacterales bacterium (assembly GCA_963818675.1). GTDB lineage: Bacteria > Actinomycetota > Thermoleophilia > Solirubrobacterales > Solirubrobacteraceae > Palsa-465. The sequence goes on along the minus strand of CAWFTE010000002.1, from coordinate 36,157 downwards.
GTGGCGCACCGACTCGACGTCCACCGGGCCGGACGCCGCGTCGACTACGCAGAGACGACGCCGGAACGACTCGCGGCGCTCGCGCTCGAGACGCTGGGAACAGACACCTCCGCTTCCCGGCCGCCCGAGGCGGGCGGCGCCGGCCGTGCGGCGGCGGCGATCGCCGAGCTCCTCTGAGCGCGGCAAGCCGCCGCTCAAGACTTGCCAGGCTCGGCGAGTTCGGTATACAAAGGCTCCCATGGCCCGCGCAATATGGTCAGGTGCGATCAGCTTCGGGCTGGTCAACGTCCCGGTCAAGCTGTACACGGCGACCTCGCCCAAGACCGTCCGCTTCAACCAGCTCTCGAGCAAGACCGGCGCCCGGATCCGCCAGAAGCGCGTCGACCCGACCACCGACGAGGAGGTCCCGTACGAGGACATCGTCAAGGGGTTCGAGATCACGCCCGACCGCTTCGTGGTCATCACCAACGAGGAGCTCGAGGCGCTCGATCCCAAGGCGACGAGGACGATCGACATCGAGGAGTTCGTCGACCTGGCCGAGATCGACCCGATCTACTACGACCACAGCTACTACCTGGCGCCGACCGCCGGTGGCGCCAAGGCCTACCGGCTGCTGCTCGACGCGATGCGGGAGTCGGGCAAGGTCGGCATCGGCCGGGTGGTGATCCGCTCAAAGCAGCAGCTTTGCGCGCTGCGGCCGACAGGCGAGGCGCTGACGCTGACCACGATGCTGTGGGGGGACGAGGTGCTGGCGCCCGACCGCCTCGACGAGCTCGAGTCGGTGGGCGAGGCGGAGGCGACCCCGCGCGAGCTGGCCATGGCCGAGCAGCTGATCAACACGCTCTCGGCCGATTTCGAGCCCGAGAAGTACCACGACGAGTACCGCGAGCAGGTGCTCGAGATGATCGAGCGCAAGGCCGCCGGCGAGGAGATCGCCGTCCAGCCGCAGGCCGAGGAGCCGGCCGCGGCGCCCGACCTGATGGCCGCGCTCGAGGCCAGCCTGGCCGCGGTGCGCTCCGACGGCGGGGGCTCCGCCGACGCCCCGGGGGGTGCCCCGCCGGCGACGCCGGCCGAGCCGTCCTCGCCGGCCAAGCCTTCCGCGCCGGCCAAGCGCAGCCGCGCCCGGGCCACTGCCAAGGCGGGCGGTGCCGGCAAGGCGCCCGCCAAGGCCAAGCGCTAACGCGCCGCTAACCTCGCTGATAATCTTCGCGGGCCGCGGCCTCCGCCACCAAGCCGCTCCCGTCCGGTCCGGGACCCCTCTTCTCATGCATAAGCGCTTAGCTCCACCTGGGGCCACCGGCCTCTACGACCCCGCAAACGAGCACGACGGCTGCGGCATCGCGCTCGTGGCCAAGCTGTGGGGCGAGGCGAGCCACGCCGTGGTCGAGAAGGCGCTCGACGCGCTCGAGAACCTCGAGCATCGCGGAGCGGAGGGAGCCGACCCCAACACGGGCGACGGTGCCGGCATCCTGCTCCAGATCCCCGACGCCTTCCTGCGCGCGGCGGTGGCGGGCATCGACCTGCCCCAGCCGGGCCGCTACGGCGTCGGCGTGTGCTACCTGCCGACCGATCCGGAGGGTCGCGCGGCGCTCGAGCAGCTGATCGAGGAGACGATCGCCGAGGAGGGACAGCGGACGATCACCTGGCGCGACGTACCGGTCGACGAGCGCCACGTGGGGGAGACGGCACGTCTGGCGGCGCCGGTGATCCGCCAGGTCCTGATCGAGGCATCGGAGGACCTTGCGAGCGACCAGGACGCGTTCGAGCGCAAGCTGTACGTGATCCGCCGGGTGATCGAGCGCGGGGCCGGGAGCGAGCTGTCGCTGCCCAGCTTCTCGAGCCGGACGATGGTCTACAAGGGCATGCTGACCGCCCCTCAGCTCCCGCGGTACTTCACAGACCTGAGAGATCCCCGGTTGGCGAGCCGGCTGGCGCTCGTGCACTCGCGCTTCTCCACCAACACCTTCCCGAGCTGGGAGCTGGCCCACCCGTACCGGATGATCGCCCACAACGGCGAGGTCAACACGCTGCGCGGAAACATCAACTGGATGCGCGCGCGCGAATCGCAGCTCGCCTCGGAGCTGTTCGGCGAGGACCTCGAGAAGGTCATCCCGGTGGTGCGCGAGGGCGGATCGGACTCGGCGATCTTCGACAACGTCCTCGAGCTGCTCGTGCTCGGCGGGCGAAGCATTCCCCACGCGGTGATGATGATGGTCCCCGAGGCCTACCGGACCCGCCGCGACCTCGATCCGGACGTCAAGGGCTTCTACGACTTCCACTCCTGCCTGATGGAGCCCTGGGACGGTCCCGCCGCGGTGGTGTTCACCGACGGCCGGATGGCCGGCGCCGTGCTCGACCGAAACGGCCTGCGCCCCGGCCGCTGGATCCAGGACACCGACGGCTACGTGGTGCTGGCCTCGGAGACCGGGGTGATGACGGTCGCCCCCGAGCACATCCAGCGCAAGGGCCGGCTGGCTCCGGGCAAGCTGTTCCTGCTCGACCTGCAGGAGGGCCGGATCGTCGAGGACGAGGAGGTCAAGCGGCGCGCGGCGAGCCACAAGCCCTACGGCGAGTGGTACGAGCGGTCGGTCGTGCACATCGCCGACCTGCCCGAGCGCGAGCCGCGCGCGCCCCGGATCGAGCCGCTGCGCTCCAAGCAGCTGGCCTTCGGCTATTCGCAGGAGGACCTGCGAATGGTCATCGCGCCGATGGCCTCGACCGGCGAGGAGCCGGTGGCGAGCATGGGCAACGATGCCTCGCTGGCCGTGCTCTCGGACCGCCAGCCGCCCCTCTTCTCCTACTTCAAGCAGCTATTCGCGCAGGTCACCAACCCGCCGATCGACCCGCTGCGCGAGTCCGTGGTGATGTCGCTGCAGGCGGGCGTCGGCGCCGAAGTCAACCTGCTCTCGGAGGTGCCCGAGCAGGCCCACCAGCTGGTCATGGACCAGCCGATCCTGCGCAACCACGAGCTCGAGAAGCTCCGCCAGGTCTCCCACGACGTGTTCGACGCGGCCACGCTCGACATCACCTGGCCGATCGAGCAGGGCCCGAACGGGATGGAGCTGCGCGTCTACGACCTGTGCGCGGAGGCGGCCCGGTACGTCGACAACGGCGCCAACATCCTGATCCTCTCGGACCGCAACCTGGGCCCGGAGCGCGTCGCGATGCCGAGCCTGCTCGCAGTCGCCGCGGTCCACCACCACCTGGTGCGCCGGGGCACGCGCCTGCGCACGGGCCTGGTGATCGAGTCCGGCGAGCCGCGCGACATCCATCACATGGCGACCCTGATCGGCTACGGCGCGGCGGCGATCAACCCCTACGTGATGTTCGAGTCGCTGGACGAGCTGGCCGACCGCTCGCTGCTGCCGGTGGACCTCGACCGCGAGGAGGCCGAGAAGCGGATCGTCAAGGCGATCGGCAAGGGCCTGCTCAAGACGATCTCGAAGATGGGCATCTCGACCATCCAGTCCTACTGCGGCGCGCAGATCTTCGAGGCGGTGGGGCTCGACCAGGAGCTGATCGAGGCGTTCTTCACGGGCACGGCGTCGCGGATCGGCGGGGTCGGACTCGACCAGCTCTCGACCGAGGCCATGGAGCGCCACTTCCGCGCCTACCCGCGCACCGGGCGCGACGTGCTGCCGGTGGGCGGCGTGCTCCAGTGGCGGCGCGACGGCGAGCGCCACATCTGGAACCCCGACACGGTGGCCGCGCTCCAGCACGCCGTGCGCGGGCAGAACGGGGATCCCCACCAGACCTACCGGCAGTTCTCCGGGATGGCCAACCAGGAGGCCACCCGCCGGGCGGCGTTGCGCGGGCTGATGAAGCTGCGGCCCTCGACGGACCCGGTCCCGCTCGAAGAGGTCGAGCCGGCCACCGAGATCGTCAAGCGGTTCACCACCGGCGCGATGAGCCTTGGCGCGCTCGGGCGCGAGGCGCACGAGACGCTGGCCATCGCGATGAACCGCCTGGGCGGGATGTCGAACACAGGCGAGGGTGGCGAGGATCCATCGCGGTACGTCCCCGAGGTGAGCGGCGACCTGCGCCGCTCGGCCATCAAGCAGGTCGCCTCGGGGCGCTTCGGGGTCTCGATCCACTACCTGGTCAACGCCGACCAGCTCCAGATCAAGATGGCTCAGGGGGCCAAGCCCGGCGAGGGCGGTCAGCTGCCCGGGCACAAGGTCGACGAGTACATCGCCTGGCTGCGCAACTCGACCCCCGGGGTGGGCCTGATCTCGCCGCCCCCGCACCACGACATCTACTCGATCGAGGACCTCAAGCAGCTGATCTACGATCTGCGCTGCGCCAACCCGTCCGGATCGGTCTCGGTCAAGCTGGTCTCGGAGGTGGGTGTCGGGACGGTCGCGGCCGGGGTGGCCAAGGCCAACGCCGACTACGTGACGATCGCGGGTCAGGACGGCGGCACCGGGGCCTCGCCGCAGTCCTCGATCCAGGCGGCCGGGATTCCGTGGGAGATCGGGCTGGCCGAGACCCAGCAGACCCTGCTGTTGAACGATCTCCGCTCCCGGATCACGGTCGAGGTGGACGGCGGGATGCGCACCGGCCGCGACGTGGTGATCGGGGCGCTGCTCGGGGCCGACACGTTCGGCTTCTCCACCGCGCCGCTGATCGCGATGGGCTGCATCATGATGCGGGTCTGCCATCTGAACACGTGCCCGGTGGGGATCGCCACGCAGGATCCCGAGCTGCGCCGGCGCTTCCGCGGCGCCCCGGACCACGTGGTCAACTACCTGATGCTGCTGGCCGAGGAGGTGCGCGAGCTGATGGCCTCGCTCGGCATCCGGCGCTTCGAGGACATGATCGGGCGTTCCGACCTGCTCGACACCGACGAGGCGATCGAGCACTGGAAGGCGCGCCACGTCGACCTGGCGATGGTGCTGAAGACGCTCGACCTGCCCGCTGGCACGCCCCGGCGCCGTACCCGCCCCCAGGTGCCCGTGCTCGACGATGCGCTCGACTGGGAGCTCGTGCACCGGTGCGCGCCGGCGCTCGAGCGGCGCGAGCCGGTGCGCTTCGGCCCGGTGCCGGTGCGCAACGTCAACCGCACCGTAGGGGGCATCCTGTCCGGCGAGATCGCCCGCCGGCAGGGCGCCGAGGGACTGCGCGAGGGGACCATCGAGATCTCCTTCAGCGGCTCGGCGGGTCAGTCGTTCGCCGCCTGGCTCGCCCCGGGCGTGACCTTCGCCCTGCGCGGCGAGACCAACGACTACGCCGGCAAGGGCCTGTCGGGCGGGATCGTCTCGGTGCGCCCGCCGGAGAGCGCGCTGTTCCGGGCCGAGGAGAACATGATCGTCGGGAACACCGTCCTGTACGGCGCCACCGGCGGACGGGCGTTCTTCCGCGGTCTGGCCGGGGAGCGCTTCGCGGTGCGCAACTCGGGCGCGCACACGGTGGTCGAGGGCCTCGGCGACCACGGGTGCGAGTACATGACGGGCGGTCGGGTGGTGGTGCTCGGCCCGACCGGGCGTAACTTCGCCGCCGGCATGAGCGGCGGGATCGCCTACGTGTACGACAAGGACCGGCGGTTCGAGCGCCGCTGCAACCTCGACCTGGTCGACCTGGAGGAGCTGAGCGACGACGACGCGGGCGAGGTGCAGGCGCTGATCAAGGAGCACATCATGCGCACCGGCTCGCTGGTCGGGCGCAACCTGCTGGCGAGCTGGGATCGGGCGCGAGAGCGCTTCGTCAAGGTGATGCCGCGCGACTACAAGCGGGCGCTGGCCGAGCGGGCCGCGCAGGAGGAGCCGGTCGAGGCGAGCGGCGCCTCCGCCGGCGACTGAGGATCTCATGGGCGAGCTCGGCGCGTTCCTGAAGATTCACCGGGTCGGCTTCGACAAGCGCGACCCGCGTCAGCGTGTTCACGACTACAAGCAGTACTTCGGCCTTCAGCCCGAGGACGAGCTGCAGCGCCAGGGAGCGCGCTGCATGGACTGCGGGATCCCGTTCTGTCACGAGGGATGCCCGCTGGGGAACCTGATCCCGGATTGGAACGACCTGGTTTACCGGGGCAAGTGGCGCGAGGCGATCGACCAGCTCCACGCCACCAACAACTTCCCCGAGTTCACCGGGCGGATCTGCCCGGCGCCGTGCGAGTCGGCGTGCGTGCTGGCGATCAACGACGACCCGGTGACGATCGAGCAGATCGAGATGGCGATCGCCGAGCGCGCGTTCGAGGAAGGATGGGTCGTGCCCGATGCGCCGGCGCGGCGGAGCGGCAAGACGGTGGCGGTGGTGGGCGCGGGCCCGGCCGGCCTCGCGGTGGCGGCCGAGCTCAACAAGAGCGGCCACAGCGTGACCGTTTACGAGCGGGATGAGGGGCCCGGGGGGCTGATGCGCTTCGGAGTGCCGGACGCCAAGCTCGAGAAGCGGATCATCGACCGGCGCGTGGAGATCCTCGAGCAGGAGGGGATCGAGTTCGTCTACGACATCGACGTGGGACGCGACATCCGCGCGGCGGACCTACAGGCCCAGTACGACGCGGTGGTGGTGGCGATCGGGTCGCGGGTCTCGCGCGACTTGGATGCGCCCGGCCGGGAGCTCCGCGGGGTCCACTTCGCGATGGACTACCTGTATCAGCGCAACCGGTGGGTGGCCGCTCAGGAGGGCCGGCGCTACCGGGCGACCGAGCCGGACAGCGAGATCAGCGCGCGCGGTAAGAAGGTGATCGTGATCGGCGGTGGCGACACGGGGATGGACTGCATCTCCAACTCGCATCGCGAAGGCGCGCGCAGCGTGATCATGCTTGACGTCTACGCCGCGCTCCCCGAGAACGGGCGCGATCCGCGTCACCCCTGGCCGCTGCCGCCCAAGCGCACCGTCTCGACCTATGCCCTCGACGAGGGGGGAAAGCGCCGCTGGGGTACCGAGGTGACCGGCTTCGGCGGCAAGGACGGCGCGGTCAGCCACGTGTACGCGCGCCAGGTGACCGGAACCTCCTCGCGCGACCTGACGCCAGTCCCCGGTAGCGAGTTCGTGCTCGAGGCGGATCTGGCTCTGATCGCGATCGGGTTCTCGCACCCCGAGCACGAAGGGCTCGTCGAGCAGCTCGGGCTCGACATCGACCATCGCGGCAACGTCCGCACCCAGCAGACCTACCGCGCGTCCGAGCGGCGCGTCTACGCGTGCGGGGACGCCCGGATCGGGCAGTCGCTGATCGTCACCGCGATCGCCGAGGGACGCAAGTGCGCCCGGATCGTCAACCGGGACCTGGGCGGCAGCCCGATGGACGCCGATCGGGAGATGCTGGCCATCGGGGCGTGGAGCGGCGAGGCGGATCGCACGCTGAGGCACGAGGCCGAGGCGGCCGGGACGGTGCGGGCCGGCGAGGAGTTCTTCAGCGGACCCGGGACCCGCACTCATTGAGGCGACGTTGGCCGTTGCTTAGCAACGCGGGTGCCGAAGGTTTCGCGCTACGGACCCGTGGGCATGCTAGGCTAATCGCGTGCGGGCAATCCGGGCGCATTTCGACGCGCCGGTAACGCAGGTTTAAGGTTTAGACGAGGCTTGGGACGGGGAAACTCGCCCCTGTCGGTCAGGGAACTGCGCCCCCACTTCCCTGACTCTCCGGGGGGCCCAGATGGATCTGGGCCCCCCGGGCCTGTTAAGCACAGCCGTTGCGCGGCGACGTGCGAGGATGGATGGCGAGGCCCGTGCCATGCCCACGTTCTGCCGCCACAACCATCTGATCCAGAATTGCCCGATCTGCTCCCGCGAGCAGTCGATCGAGCTGCGGCCGGTGGTGTCCTCGAGCGCGCCCCGGGCCAGCCAGCCGCGCCCAACGACCGGTACGCGTTCCCCCGCGCGCGCCACGGGCGGCGGCGGGCGCACGCGTTCGGCGCGTCCTGGCGGAGGCGGCGGGGGCGGCGTTCGGGTCCGCCGGCTCGAGCGCGGGGCCGACGACGGCTATACGTCGCCGCTCGTGCCCGGGCTGAAGTCGAGCGTGGAGGCCGAGCGGCTGGCCGATGAGCTCGCGTTCGCGGCTGCGCGCCTGGAGACGCTGGCCAGCGAGCCGCCGGGGCTGTACGCCGAGGTGGCCTCCGAGGGCGACCTCGAAGAGCGGACGTGGCTGGCCTTCCTGATCGCCTACATCGGGCCGCTCGATGGCGAAGACGCGGCTGAGGACCCGTTCGCCGAGATCGCCCGGGTGCGGACCGCGTGGGCGGGGGACGAAGTGCCCTTGCTCGACGGCGTGGGCACCGGCGAGCGCACCGCCCACGACCCGTCCCGCGGCACCCGCACCCTCGAGGCCTACCGGACGTGGGCGCAGCGGGCGGGCTCACAGGCCGCGGCGTTCGGCGGCGAGGCCGTGTGGACGCGGGAGCGCCGCTTTGCTCGCACGTTCGAGCGCCTGGCGCTGCCCGGACTGCACCGGGACGCGCGCTACGAGCTGCTCGTGAGCTTGGGATGGCTGGGGCTGTTCGAGCTGGATCCGAGCGCGCTGCAGTTCGGGGGCGAGAATCAGGTCACGCTCGCGGCCAAGCGGGCGCTCGGAATCGGCGACCCGCTGCTGCTCGAGCGTCGCGCGGGCGAGCTCGCCCAGGCGGCCGGCGTGCCGATGGCGGCGCTCGACCTGGGGCTGCACAACTGGGAGAGCGCTCGGCGGACCAGCGGCGGCGTCATGCAGCCCGACTCGGACGCGCAAGGACGTGCCCTGAGCTCCGCGCGCGACGCTCTCGGCCTGTAGCTGGCTGGCCAGGGGCCGCTCGGGGACGACTTTCGCCGCGCGGCGGACGCTCGGGGACGTCTTTCGCCGCGCGGCGGAGTTACGATGAACAACCCGCCTTGGGAGGTTGTGATGCTTCGCCGGCTCGTACCGTTGCTGTTCGTCTTCACGGTCCTGGCGTTGGGCGCCTGGTCTGGCTCCGCGGGTGCGATCGTCTGCCCCTTGGGCTTTCGGTCCGCCGGCGTGCCGTGCTGTGGGCCGCCGGTCGCCGGGGGCGATGCCAGCCAGGGATGCTGTCCGGGTGCCTCCGGATGCTGCCCGGGAGCGTGCTGTGCGTCCGGGGACGCGACTGCGGGCGCGGCCCGACCCCGACCGCCCGCGCTGACCCCCAGCCCGCCGTCCGACGAGTTGTCGATCGCGACGAGCCCGAACCCGTCGACCGACGGGCAGCCGGTGACGATCTCGGGGCGGCTGCTCGGCGGCGGGGCCGGCACGTCGGTCTCCCTGTGGCAGAAGCTGCCGGGGCAGTCGGCGTTCACCCGAGTGGCCCAGACGACGACCAACGGCCCGGGCGACTACGCGTTCGTCCGGGGTGCCGGGACCGTGACGACGAACACCGCCTGGTACGCGAGCACCGCCGGCGCCACGAGCACGACGCTCGCGCAGCGTGTGAGCGCGCGGGTCACGCTCGTGAAGTGGGTGATCGCCGGCCGGCTCGTGACGCTGCACGGCCGCGTGGCGCCGTCGCATCGAGGCGAGCGAATCGCGCTTCAGCAGCGCACGGCCAGGGGTTGGCGCACGATCGCCACGTCGGTCATCGGCAGGCTGTCCAAGTTCACGTTGCGCCACCACTTCGCCCACAAGGGCAACGTGCTGCTGCGTGCGGTGTTCGGGGGCGATGCGCGCAACGCGCGGGCCGCCTCGCGTGCGGACAAGCTGGCCGTGCGCTGAGACTCCCGCGCGTGGGCACGGCCGGGGAGGTTACGTCCGGGGCACCGCCTACCGTTCCGCCGCGTACGCAGTCCCGCGACGGGAGCCGACATGCCCCTGTGCTTCATCGAACCGCAGAACGCGATCCGGGTCATCGCCGATTCGGTGGGTCGCGAGGCGCGCCGCCAGATCCTGGGTGAGGTCGTGCGGGCCTGGGTCGACGAGATCCCGGAGTCCGAGCTCGAGTCGCATTACGCAAAGGCCGTGGCCGATCTCGACGAACACGACCTTTCCATGCTCGCGGCGTGGCACGCGTCGCTCGAGGTGGGCCATCCGCTGCCCAACAAGGAGTTCCTGGTCAACGTCTTCCCTTCGCTGGGGGAGAACCGGCGGGAGGCGCTGAAGATCGCCGCCAGCTTCCGCGGGGAGGAGGCGTTCGAGGCCGGCGTGGGCGAGGACCAGGCGTTCGACACGGTGCTTCCGTGGCTGTCGCAGGCGCGCTGCGTGGAGCTCGCGCGCGAGTGCCTCGAGCTCTACTGCTGGGACCGGCTCGGCGTCGACAACTGAGCTTCACCCGCTACGCCAGCGCCGCTTCGAGCTCCCCGATCGTCTGCTCGTTGGACTGGAACTGGATGGCTTGGATGCCGAGCTTGCGCGCCGCCTCGCAGTTCACGTCGATGTCGTCGACCAGGATCGCGGCCGCCGCGGGGACGTCCAGGCGCTCGAGGGTGATCTCGTAGATACGTGACTCGGGCTTACGGGTGCCGACGAACGCGGAGTCGACCACCACGTCGAAGATCTCCTCGACGGGCAGCATCGCGCGCCAGCGATCCGCCCACTCCTTGACGTTGTTCGTGCAGATCGCCAGCCGATAGCCGCGGCCGCGCAGCTGGCGCATGTAGTCGATCAGCTCATCGTTCGGCTGCAGATGCTCGAAGTACTGCTCGCCGAAGCCGCGCATCTCGACCTCGCGCTCGAGCTGGGCGCTGAGCGCGCGTCCGAGCTCATCCAGGAATGCCCGCTCCGACATGCGGCCGGTCTCCAGCTCAGCGAGAGGATGGCTCCCGTGCCGGGCCGAGATGTCGGCGAGCGCCTGCCCGAGCGCCGCCGGCGAGATGCCCGATTGCTCCTGGAAGGCAAGGAAGGAGTCGAGCAGCGGCGAGGTCAGAACCCCGCCGAAGTCGCTGATCACGGCTTGGATGGGGCTCACGCGCGGCGAGCCAGGATGTAGACGCCGGCCCCCTCGACGGCCCGGCTGTACCACCGGAACAGCGACGCCTGCACGTTGACGCCGCCGTCGAGGTGCGACGCGTGCGGACCCACAGCCTCCCCGGCCGCCCGCCGCGGGTACTCCTCCTCGTCCTCGCCCAGCCACAGCTCCAAGCTGGAGCGGATCGGCGCTCCGGCTCGGGTGTACGTGGTCGAGAATCGAGGATCGGCCACCGCGGCGCTCGCTTCGGGGGCGAGCACCGCCGCCGTTATGGCGTCGGCGTCGTGACCCCGCGCCCCCGAGGGCCGCAACGCGACCACGGCGAGGCACTCCTCCGACTCGAACCAGGCCGACAGGTCGCGCACCGAGTCAACCCGCTTGGGATCGAACTCGGCCGTTCGAATCGCTCGCCGGCCAAGGCAATCCACCTCCTGCTCGGCGCCGCCCAGCGCCAGGCGGCCTCGCACCCGGCACAGCTGCTCGAAGCCTGCCGGCGCGCCGTCGCCGTCCGCCAGGGCGAGCTCCTCGCCGACCGGAGAGGCGCTGAGGGCGCTCCCGTCGCCGAGCAGTCGCCACTCCTCGTCCCCGTCGCTCCCCTCGAGCCGCGCGGCGGGCAGCGCACGGGCCTCGGGATCCCCGAGGCATACGAACGCGCGGTCGCCGGAGAGCCATGCGGCTCCCCACACGCCCGCGGCGAGATCGCCGAAGGCGAGCGTTTGCATGGCGGGTAAGCCTACTCAGGCTCTACGCCAGCGCCGGCCAAGGTCCCTCGAGCTTGATGCCCGGCAGGCGATGGAGGCCCACGATCTGGATCAGCTTCACGATCTGAGGCTGTGCGCCGCGCAGGCGAACCGTCCGTCCCACGACGCGCAGCCGCCGGGCGAGCATGGCCAGGTCGAGCATCACCGACGAGTCGGCGAAAACCAGTTGGCTGAGGTCGACGACGACATCGGTCTGGGCGCGGATGGCACGCGTGATCGCGGGGCGTCGGATGCCCTGCGTCGACCGGTCCTCGTCACCGCAGCAGCGCAGCGTTGCGACGGTGTCATCGAAATCGACGATGGCGGAAAGCTACACAAACCGCCCAGTCCGTCGCAAGGGCTGCAACGGGAAATTTGATATCTGATGCCGCGCGGCTCGCGGGCACCGGTGCCAGGCGGGCTCTACGCGGCGGCGGGCGGGCTCTACGCGGCGGCGGGCGGGCTCTACGCGGCGCCGGGCGGGCTCTACACTGACCGCGAGATGGTTTCCGCCGACGACGTCACCGAAGCGCTTCGCGATGTGATCGATCCCGAGCTGGGCCTCGACTTCGTCGAGCTCGGGCTGATCTACGACGTCGAGGTAGAGGACGGCACGGTTCGGGTGACCTACACGCTGACCAGCCCCGGCTGCCCGATCGGGCCGCAGGTGTCCGAGCAGATCGAGGAGTTCGTCGGCGAGCTCGACGGCGTGCAGGACGTGCAGCCGACGATGACGTTCTCGCCGCCCTGGACGCCGGACCGGATGAGCGAGGACGCCAAGTTCGCGCTCGGCTTCTGAGCGGGCGAGCCGCGCTCATCACCGGCGTGGTGGCCGCCCTCGCCGCGCCGAATGCCGCCGCGGCCGCGCGGAATGCCGCCGCCGCGCCACCGCCACCAGCGGCCACCGACACCGGCAACCTGCTCGTGCTGCTCGACCAGCCGGCGGCCACCACGATGACCACGCGCGCCGCCACCGACGCCACGGCGTCGGGGCTGGCCGGCTACATGGCCGGCAAGTCGGTGCCGGAGATCGGCCTGGTCACCGTGCGCCCACCGAATGGCATGTCGCCGGCGGCGTTCGCGAGCGTGATCAGGCGCCTGCCGGGGGTGGCCTCGGTCGAGCCTGAGCGCCGGTACGTCCCCCGGCTCATGCCCGACGACCCGGCGCTCACCGCGACCGACCCGAGCAATGGCGTTCCCTGGCAGTGGTACCTGGCCAAGCAGGGCTTCTTCGCCGCCTGGAGCGTCGCCAGGGGGGACGGGGCGCGCGTGGGCGTGATCGACACCGGAATCGACGGCGGCCACCCGGACCTGCGCCCCCGGATCGCGATCGCGCTCGACCAGCAGGCCCGCTCCGACGACACCGGCCCGGCGGAGACCGATCAGGTCGGGCACGGCACGGACGTGGCCTCCCTGGCCTGCGCCGACACGAACAACGACCTGGGACTGGCCGGGGCAGGCTATGACTGCCGGCTGGTCGTCGAGAAGACCGACTTCAGCGACTCGAGCATCGCCGCCTCGATCGTCGACGCGACCAACCGGCACGTCGAGGCGATCAACATGAGCTTCGGGCCGTCCGTGCCCACCTCGGCGCCCGCGCCGGCGTCCGAGGTCAGAGCGCTCCGTTACGCCGCCGCCCACAAGGTCGTGCTGGTCGCGGCGGCGGCCGACTCACCCGGCACCGAGCAGGGCGACCCAGGCAACGTGTTGCAGCCCAAGGGGACCGGCCCGGACATCGCGAAGGGCCTCGGGCTCGACGTGACCGCCGCGCAGTACGACGGGACCCGCGCCCCGTTCGCCGGCTCCGGGAGCGAGATCTCCCTCGCCGCCTACGGGGCCTTCAGGCCCGGACAGAACCAGGCGTTCCCCTGCAACGGACCCCGGGCGGGCATCTTCGGCGCGTACCCGGCCAATCCGACCACGCTCGAGGAGCGGCCGGCCTCGGCCTGCCGGGTTGACTTCAGGGGCGACGACCGCTACGCGACGATCGCCGGCACATCGATGGCGGCGCCCCAGGTGGCTGCGGTCGGGGCGATGATGCGGGTGCTCAACCCGTACGCCTCGCTGAGCGACATCCTGCGCGCGATCAAGCGGAGCGCCCACCGTCCACCGCGCGTGGGCTGGACGGCGAACCTGGGCTGGGGCATTCTCGACGCGGATTCGGCGATCCAGGCCATCCGCCGCGTCGATCGCCTGGCCCCGTTCTCTCGCCTGCACGCGCCCGCGGTGAGTCGCCGTCGCCGGTTCCTGCTCACCTGGTCGGCCCACGACCAGCAGCGCCCAGGGCTGATCGCATCCGGGATCGCGGTGTTCAAGCTGTACGTGGTCGACCGCGGCCGGTGGCGTCTCGTCGCCCGGACCGCCCGCCGGCGCTTCGTGTTCGACGGCGTTCCCGGCCATCGCTACGCGTTCTTCCTGGTCGCGGTCGACCGCGCGGGAAACCACCAGGCGTGGCCCGCCCACGCCACCACGTTCGTGGCGCGCAGCGCCCGCTAGCAGCTAACCCTGTGGGCGCTTGGAGCGCCCGGTCCCGCTGCGGCTGCGGGAGCGCTTGGCTCGCATGTCGGCCGCGGGACCGTGCTTGGGCCGAGCCGCCGCGGCGGGGACTATCGGCGCCGGCGCGCCGTTGCTCGCCACGCCGTTGGCGCTCGCCTCCTCGTGAGGCCCGTGAGCCTCCCCGCCGTTCGAGGCCCCTACCGGCGCGGCCTTGGCCTTCTTCGTGCCCCTGCCGGCACGGGCGCCGGCGCCGGCCTGCTCGCGCGCCGCCGCCAGCAGCTCCTGGAGGGCGTCGTCGATCCCCTGGGCGAGCTCATCGACGTCGGGCAGCGCGTCGTAATCGGCGAGCAGGCCGTAGTCGATGCCGCCGTTGTAGGACATGATCGCGATCGCGAGCGCCTGGTCCTTGGGCAGGAACGCCACCGGGAACAGGTCCTGGAGCTGTCGGCCGAGCACGTACAGGGACAGCTGCGGCCCCGGGATGTTGGTCACGATCAGGTTGAACAGGCGCGTGGAGAACTGCAGCCGCGAGGCCTGCGCGAGAACCGTCGGCGGCGCCAGGTTCGTCACCGCGGCCATCGTCGCAGCACCCACGGCCTGCTTTGACTCCTTGAGCCCGTCCATGGCCTCGCGAACGGTGCGCAGCCGCGCCACCGGGTCCTTGATGTAGACCGGCAGCGGCCCGCGCATGACGGCCAGGCGGTTGCCCAGGGTCCCGTGCTCGTCCTTCGTCCGCACCGACACCGGAACCAGCGCCCGCATCTCGAGCCCCTCGGTGCGCACGCTGCGCGAGTCCAGCCAGCGCGCCAGGGCGCCGGAGACCACGGTCAGCACGACGTCGTTGACGGTCCCGCCGAGAGCATCCTTGACCTCCTTGTAGTCGCTCAGCTGCTGGCGCGCCACGGAGAAGCGCCGGTGCGGCCCGATCTCCACGTTGAGCGGGGTGCGCGGCGCCGGGTTCAATCCGGCCCAGATGATCTCGCCGAGCCCCTCGAGGGCGTCCTTGACCACGGTCAGGGAGGTGGCGGGGCGGGTCGCCGCCTGGAGCGCGCGCAGCATCAGGTCGGCCAGGGTGTTGACCATCCCGCGCGCGCCCGACAGCACCAGCTCGGCCCCGGTCGGCTCGGGCTTCGGCTGCCAGGGCTCGAGGTCGGTGGGCGCAGGAGCGGGGGCGGCCTCGAGGTCGAGCAGCACGGTGGCGAGGTCGACGCCGGCGACGCCGTCGACGAGCGAATGGTGGGTTTTGGAGATCAGCCCGAAGCGATCGCCTTCGAGGCCTTCCACGAGCCAGATCTCCCACAGCGGCCGAGCGCGGTCGAGTTGCTGCGAGTGCACCCTGGCCGTGAGCTGAAGGAGCTGCTCCTCGGTGCCGGGCGAGGGCAGCGCGGCGTGGCGTATGTGGTACTCGAGGTTGAAGCTCGGATCGTCGACCCACAGCGGGCGGCCGGTCTCGAGCGGCGGCGTCGAGAGCTTCTGGCGGTAGCGGGGCACCAGGTGTAGGCGGCTGCGCACATGATCGAGGAAATCGGCGAACTCCGGCGGGGACCCGTCGAAGATCAGCACCGCGCCGATGTGCATGTGCGAGGTCGCACCCTCCTGGTGGAGGAACGTGGCGTCGATCGAGGTCAGGCGATCCAGATGGTTCTGAGGCATGGCGTCGCTGAAGGTCCGGGGGCAAGGGCAAGAGTAAGGCCTCACGGCACAGGCCGTGGATTTCTCCGCCTACACTCTTTGCATGGCCCCGGCGCCCGACACGCTGCTGCTCGCCTCCCCGCGCGGTTATTGCGCCGGCGTCGATCGAGCTGTGCAGACCGTCGAGCGCGCACTCGAACTTTACGGGGCGCCGGTGTACGTGCGCAAGGAGATCGTCCACAACAAGCACGTGGTCGACGAGCTTCGGGCGCGCGGCGCCGTGTTCGTCGACTCCGAAGCGGAGGTTCCGGAGGGCGCCACCGTCGTGTTCTCCGCCCACGGCGTCGCGCCCTGGGTCCACGAGAACGCCGGCCGTCGCCGCCTGCACACGATCGACGCCACGTGCCCGCTCGTCACCAAGGTCCACGTCGAGGCCAAGAAGTTCGCCGCCCAGGGCTACACGATCGTGCTGATCGGCCACGAGGGCCACGAAGAGGTGGAGGGGACCATGGGCGAGGCGCCGGAGCGGATCGTGCTGATCCAATCCGAGGAGGATGTGGACGCGCTGGAGGTCGAGGATCCCAGCCGTATCGCCTACATCTCCCAGACCACCCTGTCGGTCGACGAGACGCGAGCGATCATCAACCGGCTGCGCGAGAAGTTCCCGGCGATCGTCGGCCCGCGCACCGATGACATCTGCTACGCCACGACCAACCGGCAGGCGGCGGTCAAGCAGCTGGCGCGGGCGTGCGACCTTGTGCTGGTGATCGGCTCGCGCAACTCCTCGAACTCCAACCGGCTGGTCGAGGTGGCGCGCGAAGAGGGCTCCGAATCGCACCTGATCGACAACGAGCTCCAGGTCCTCGAGGAGTGGCTCGAGGACAAGCGGGTCGTGGGGATCACCTCCGGCGCGAGCGCGCCCGAGGGGCTGGTCCAGCGGCTCGTCGAGTTCTTCCGCGCCCGCGGCACCATCGACGTGCAGGAGCTGGAGGTCGTCGAGGAGGACGTCCGCTTCATGCTCCCCAAGGCGATCCGCCAGGCCCTGGCCGCGTCGGCGTAGACCCGGGTTCTGCGCACGCTGGTCATCTCCGACCTGCACCTCGGGACGCGCGGCGAAAGCGATGTCCTGAGGGCCGACGAGACCGCCCGCCGCGCGCTGCTCGCGGCCCTGGAGGGCAGCGGTCGCCTGATCCTCCTGGGCGACGTGCTCGAGCTGCGCCACGGGCCGTTTCACCGAGCCCTGAGCGCCGCCGATCCGGTGCTCCGCGACATCGGGGGCGCGCTCGGCCCCGAGGGCGAAGTGCTGATCGTGCCCGGCAACCACGACCACCACCTGGCCGCCGCGTGGCTCGAACGCCGCACCCGGGAGGGCGTCGCCCCGCCGCTCGGGCTTCAGTCAGCGATTGAGATCTCCTCCGCGGATCCGCTCTGGAGCGTCGCCGAGTGCCTCGCGCCGGCTCGGGTGCGGGCGTTCTACCCGGGCGTCTGGTTGCGCGAGGACGTGTACGCGACACATGGCCACTACGGGGACCGCCACACCACGGTGCCGATGCTCGAGCGCCTGAGCGCCGCGGTGATGGCTCGGGTGGTGGCCGAGCACGATGGCGGGCCGCGCCGGGCCGAGGACTACGAGGCGCAGCTCGGACCGATGTACGCATGGGTCGACGCGGTCGCGCAGAGCGGCGGTGCGCACGTGGGCGCAGGACGCCACGATCCCTCGACCCGGGCCTGGGGCGTGCTGACCGACGGGAGCGGGCGGCGCCCCTGGCGCCGGCGGGCGCTGGTGGCGGGCTTTCCGGTGGCGGTGGGCGCCCTGAACCGCCTGGGGATCGGTCCGCTGAGCGCCGATCTGTCCTCGCCGCAGCTGCGCAGGGCCGGCCTGCGCGCGTTTGCAGAGGTCCTGGAGCGGCTCGAGGTGACATCCGCGCACGCGATCTTCGGCCACACGCACCGCGCCGGGCCGCTCCCGGGCGACGACCTCGCCGAGTGGACCGCCCATGGCGGCACGCGCATCCTCAACACCGGCTGCTGGCTGCACGAGCCCGGCTTCATGGGCCCGGCGCCGCAGCGCAGCCCCTACCGCCCGGGGTTCGCGGCGATCCTCGAGGACAGCGGGCCGCCGCGCCTCGTCAACCTGCTCGACGGTATTTAGATCAATCCGGGCAGGAAGCAGACCCCGTGGCAGCGGACGCCCGCGCCGAGCTGGAGGTCGAGCTCGCCCCGGGTGTGGCGCTCGTGGCGGAGCAGCTCGTAGCACCCGGGATGCGCGACTTCGATCCGCCGCCCGTTCGCGGTCACCGACCCGGACCCGTCGAGGACCGCCCAGACCGCGCCGGCTTCGTACGGGCCCGAGTACGGCCCGTGGACGTCGTCTGACTGAAGCGCCAGCCGTGCCTCCGGGACGTCCTCGGGACGCTCCGGCGGGACGAGCGGCTGCGTCCCGGAGAGCTCGAGCAGCTCCTGGATCGCGCGCTCGGTCTCGTCGTAGGCGCCCTCGCCGTAGTGGTACTCGAACAGCACGCCGTGGGCGTCGAACAGGTAGCGGGCGGGCCAGCCCAGATTGCCGTAGAGCCCCCAGATCTCCATCCGCTCGTCGAGCACCACCGGGTAGGGGATCTCGAGCCGCGCCACCGCGGCGGCCACCGCCTGTGGATCGCGTGCCGGCTCGAACCCGGCCGCGTGGACCCCGATCACTCGCAGCCCAGCGGGCGCGTACCGCTCGTGCCAGGCCTTCAGGTAGGGGAGCGTGCGAATCGAGTTGGGGCGGCAGAAGTCCCAGAACTCGATCAGCACCGGGGTGCGCAGCCGCTCCATCCGCAGCGGGGGGCTGCCCAACCAGGTGAGGCCCGTCGGAAACGGGGGCGCTGCGATGTCGCTGACCGGTGGCCGCACCGGCGCGATGTTAGGGCTCGACCAGCCCCCGCCGGATCGCGTAGCGGACGAGCTCGACCCGGTCGCGCATCCCCAGCTTGCGCAGCACGTTGGCCCGATGGGACTCGACCGTCTTCTCGGACAGATGGAGGATGCTCGCGATCTGGGCGTTGGTGAACGCCTCCGCGATCAGCTTCACCACCTCCTCCTCGCGCGGGGTGAGCGGGATCACCGGGCCCTCGGCGCCGTCGGCCATCCACTGGCGGATGATCGAGCGCTCGGCCGCATTGGTCAGGAACGCCTCGCCGCGCCCCACCGCCCGGACCGCGCCCACCAGGTCCTGGTCGGCCTCGCGCTTGAGCACGTAACCCGACGCGCCCGCCTTCAGGGCCTCGAACAGGTAGTGCTCGTCGTCGTGCATCGAGAGCATCAGCACGCGCGCCTCGGGCAGATGTGAGCGGATCTCCCGGGCGGCCTGCAGGCCGGTCATCCGCGGCATCCCGACGTCGAGGATGCACAGGTCGGGGCGCGACGCGAGCGCCTGCTCCACGGCCTCGACGCCGTCCTCGGCCTCCGCCACCACGTCTATGTCGGCCTGGCGCTCGAGCAGGAGCTTGATGCCGGCACGCACGATGCCGTGGTCGTCGGCAACGAGAAGTCTCATGGCAGCGTCACCTCCACGCAGGTCCCGTGCGGCTCGCCGGCGCCGATCCTGAGCTTTCCCCCCACCAGGAGCGCCCGCTCGCGCATCCCCAGCACGCCGAGCCCCCCGGCGCGCTCGCCCCCGTAGCCCCGGCCGTCGTCGCTGATCCGGAGCACCGTGGCGCCATTGAACGACAGGCGAACCGCGACCCGGCTCGCGTCCGCGTGCTGGGCGATGTTGGACAGGCTCTCCTGGGTCACGCGGTACAGGACCAGCTGCTGCTCGGGCGTGAGCTCGGGGGGGCGGCCGTCTGCGTCGAACGTGGCGGCGATGTCGGTCTGCTCGGCGAATTGGCCCACCTGGCTGTGCAGCGCGGCGACCAGCCCGTGGTCGTCGAGCACGGCCGGACGAAGCTGGTGGGCGATGCTCAGGAGCTCCTGCATGGCCTGGGTGGCCAGGCCCTTGGTCTCGACGAGCTCGGTCTGAAGGTCATCAGGAGCCTGCTCGATCGTGGCCTGGAGGCGCAGCGAGACCGCGGTCAGGGCCTGGTTGACCTCGTCGTGGAGGTCCCGGGCGATCCGCTCCCGTTCGCGCTCCTGGGCCCGGATGGCGGCGCGCCCGGCCTGGCGGCGCTCGGCCTCCAGGCGGCCGATCATCCGGTGAAACGCCGCCTCGAGGCGCTGCACGTCGGCGCTCCTGGCCCCCGTGGCCGTGGGCGCCGGCTGCTGTGGGGCGGCCAGGTCGATCTCCTCCATCGAGGAGATCAGGCGGTCGAGCGGATCGAAGCGGCGTCGCAGCAGCACCCAGTTGCCGAGCGAGGTGGCGATGATGGCCCCTCCGAACACGAGCCCCTGGCCGGGCGCGAAGCTGTGCAGGCGCAGGTCGACCAGGAGCGTGGCCAGGAAAACCGTCGCGGCGATCACCAGCAGGTTTACCGCGACGACTTGAGCGAGCAGCGAACGGGAGTGCATATGGGGTCTTGCCCCGATATCGGCCGCCGGGCCGCGCACCGATAATCCTCGTGCAAGGCCTCCACAAGTGTCCTTCGAAGCCGAAAATCGGGGGCCTTGCCAGATTTTTCGATTGGGTCCTGGTCTAGCGGGGCGCCTCTGATCTCAGGGGCGCCCCGCGGTGCATTCGCGGCCGCTCCGCGCCGCTATACTCCCTGAAGTATTGAATAGCGACCGCCTTTTGGGAGTTTTCCAGCCATGAGCCCCTCCGGAGCCGAAGTACTTCGCCAGATCAAGGGCCGGATCGACGAGGTCGACCCGGCCGAGGTCCGCGAGCAGGCCTCGAACGGCGCCGTCCTGGTCGACGTCCGCGAGCCCGAGGAGTGGGCGGCGGGCCACATCCCCGGCGCGATCCATGTGCCCAAGAGCTATCTGGAGTCCCGGATCGAGGGTGCTGTGCCCGACCGCGCCTCCCACGTGGTCCTGTACTGCGCCTCGGGCAACCGCTCGGCCTGGGCGGCGCGCACGCTGCTCGACGACCTCGGCTACGAGCACGTCGAGTCGATGACCGGCGGCTTCACGCTGTGGAAGGATCGCGGCTACGAGGTAGACATGCCGCGCACGCTCACGCCCGAGCAGCGCGAGCGCTACTCCCGCCACCTGCTCCTCCCCGAGGTCGGGATGGAGGGCCAGCAGCGACTCCTGGACGCCAAGGTGCTCCTGCTCGGCGCCGGCGGGCTCGGCTCCCCGGCCGCCCTGTACCTGGCCGCCGCCGGCGTGGGCACGCTCGGGATCGTCGACAACGACGTGGTCGACGTCTCGAACCTCCAGCGCCAGGTGATCCATTCCACCGACCGGGTCGGCGTGTCCAAGGTCGACTCGGCCGAGCAGACGATCACCGCTCTCAACCCCGACGTGAAGGTCGTCAAGCACGATCTCCGCCTCGGCGCCGAGAACATCATGGAGGTCATGTCCGGCTACGACATCGTGGTCGACGGCCTCGACAACTTCCCGACGCGCTACCTGCTCAACGACGCCTCCGTGCGCCTGCGGATCCCGGTCGTCTCCGCGGCGATCCTCGGCTTCGAGGGGCAGCTGTCGGTGTTCAAGCCCTACGACGGGCCGTGCTACCGCTGCCTGTTCCCGGTGCCGCCGCCGGCCGAGCTGGCTCCCTCGTGCGGGGCCAACGGCGTCCTCGGCGTGCTCCCGGGCACGATGGGGCTGCTCCAGGCGACCGAGGTGATCAAGCTGATCCTCGACCAGGGCGACCCGCTGATCGGCCGGCTGCTCATGTACGACGCGCTCGCCGCCACGGCGACCGAGGTCAAGGTCCGGCGCGACCCGGAGTGCCCGATCTGCTCGCGCGACCCCGACGCGATCACCGACGAGGAGATGGGCGTCTTCCCGGACTACGAAGCGTTCTGCGCCGGCGCTCACTAGGGTTCCCGCGCGATGGCCACGATCCGCATCCCCCCGGTGCTGCGCCCGTCGGTCGGCGGTGAGAAGGAGCTGACGGCCGGGGGCTCGTCCGTCGGCGAGGTGCTCCAGTCGGTCGTGGAGATCCATCCCGAGACCGAGGGCCAGCTGTTCTCGCCCGACGGTGGACTGAACCGCTACGTGAACGTGTACCTGAACGACGAGGACGTGCGCGTGCTGGACGGACTCGACACCGCGGTCGGCGAGAGCGACACGCTGGTGATCCTGCCGGCCATGGCCGGCGGGGCGTTTTAGGGGCTTCGCTTCGCTCAGCGTCCGTGGGGCCGTTCCGGCGGGCATCCATGCCCGCCGGGCGCGAACGCGGGAAGGTTCCGCGGCGGGCGGCGTCTTTACCGGGCGTACGTCCATCTCCGAAGGGAGCCCGATGCGCTCATTCCTCCATCCGGTACGCCGGCGCCCGCCCCTCTCCGTGCTGCTGGCCCTGGCGCTGCTCGCGGTCGGGGCCACGGCCGGCCTCGCGCTGGCCAAGTCGTTCACGCTGCGCGTTGCCAAGAACGTCCACGTCACCAACGACCCGACCAAGGCGTTCCGGGTCAAGGCGGTTAACGTCCACGAGTCGGTGGCGGTGGGGCCGAACGGCTACGCCGTCTACACCTTCCAGGGCGAGACGACGCACCACATCATCTGCAAGAAGACCACGAACGCCAAGACCAACTGCTGGGGCTTCTGGCCGCCGGTGTCGCCGAGCTCGGCCAAGGGAGCGAGCAAGGCGCCGGGCATCGGCGGCAAGCTCGGGACTTTCCACAACCAGGGTCAGCTGCAGCTCACCCTGAACGGGCACCCGCTGTACTACTTCACGCCGGACATCGGATCGCACAACAAGAAGCAGGCCACGGGGGACGAGCTCAAGACCTTCGGCTCGATCTGGCACATCGTCAAGGCCGGCGCTCCGGGCAAGCAGTCCTCGTCGCCGTCGCCGTCGCCGAAGCCGTCGCCGTCGCCGAAGCCGGGGACCACTTCGAGCACATCCTCCAGCTCGAGCACGACCACCACCTCCACCACCCCGTACACCTGGGGCTGACCCGACAAGCTGAGGGCCGTGAGCTCGCCCGCGGAGAGCGGCTCACGGTCCTCTGGTCCTCCGCACCGCCTGCTCCGGCGGTCGATCCTGCAGCGCTACACTTCCTGAAGCATGGCCGTGGAGCACCTCCAGAACAAGCCGTGTGGCGGGCGATACGGGGACATCGTCCAGTCGATCGGCCACACGCCCCTGGTCGAGCTCAAACGGTTGAGCCCCAAGCCCGGCGTCAGGATCTGGGCCAAGCTCGAGTCGCACAACCCGACTGGCTCGGTCAAGGACCGGGTGGCGCGGAGCCTGATCGAGGACGCTGAGGAGAAGGGGCTGATCAGCCCCCGGGCGACCATCCTCGAGCCCACGTCGGGCAACACGGGGATCTCGCTGGCCATGATCTGCGGTCGCAAGGGCTACCCGCTCAAGGTGGTCATGCCCGAGAACGTGACCCGCGAGCGGACCGAGCTGCTGCGCATGTACGGCGCGGAGATCGTCTACTCCGAGGGCGCCAAGGGGTCAAACGGAGCGGTCGAGAGGGCGCTCGACATGGCCGAGAAGGACGCCTCGTACTACATGCCCTACCAGTACGGCAACCAGGCCAATCCACTCGCCCACTACAACGGCACCGCGCTCGAGGTCCTCGAGGAGCTCGACGAGGTCGCGGCGTTCGTGGCCGGGCTGGGGACCGGCGGGACGCTGATGGGCAATGGGCGCCGGCTCAAGGAAGAGCTCGGCGACCAGATCAAGATCGTCGCCGCCGAGCCCATGCAGGGCGAGCCCGTCCAGGGGCTGCGCTCGCTGGACGACGGCTTCATTCCGCCGATCATCGATCTCTCGCTGCTCGACCGCAAGATCTTCGTCACCAATACCGACGCGATCATGTTCACGCGCAAGCTGCTCGACGAGGAGCGGCTGTTCGTGGGCGTCTCCTCGGGAGCGATCGCGCGGGTGGCCGTACGGATCGCGAACGAGCTCGACGAGGGCAACGTGGTGTTCATCGTCGCCGACGACGGGTGGAAGTACCTGTCCTCGGGCATCTACACCCGGCCCATCGAGGAGATCGAGAACCTGGACTCCACCGTCTGGTGGTGAGATCCCGGCGGGCCTTCCTCGGCGCCGGCATGGCCGGGGCCGGCGCGGTCACGCTCGCCGGATGCGGCGGTGGGGACTCGCTGAAGGACCAGATCAAGCGGGATCCGCCGGTCGGGCAGACCGACGTCGAGCTGCTCAACCACCTGGTCGATCTCGAGTATCTGGCGGTCGCTGCGTACACGGCGGGCCTGCCCCTGCTGCACCGGCCCCAGGCGCGCGCGGCCAAGCAGTTCCTCTCCCAGGAGCTCGGGCACGTCGACGGGCTCTCGCTCCTGGTCAGAGAGGCGGGAGGGAAGGCGAACAAGCCCCGCGACACCTATGACCTGGGGAACCCGCGCACCTCGGCTGATGTCCTGCGGCTGTTGCACACGGTCGAGACGCTCCAGATCTCGGCCTACATCGACGCCATCCCGCGCCTCGGCCCGGCGAAGGTCAGGCAGCTCACCACCCAGTATTTCGCCAACGACGCGCAGCACATCTCGATCGTGCGCTCGCTGCTTGGCAAGGCGCCGTTTCCGGCGCCGTTTATGAGCGGCCGCGAGTAGGGTTGCGGACTTGTGAAGGCCGGCCGGCTCAGTCGCCGTGAGCTTCTCGCGCGCGCTGCCGGCGCGGGCGCGGTTGGGGCCGCCGGCGCGGGCGCGGTTGGCGTCGGCGGCGCGGCGGCGGCGCGGGCAGCCTCGGCTCCGAGCGAGGCAGAGCTCGTGAGCAAGATCCTGTCCGCCGAGCTGCTGGGCGTCTACTGCTACGGGCGCGTGCTCCAGGATGGGCTCCTCGGCCCGCGCGCCGAGCCGGTCGTGGCGCTGATCCTCGAACATGAACGCGCTCACGTCCGGGCGCTCGAGGCCGAGCTGGCCCGGCTGGGGGCCCCGGCTCCGGCCGGCCCCACGACGGTCGTGCAGGCGGACGCGGAGCTGAAGGCGCGCCACTCCTCGGGACGCCTGACCGGGCTTCACGACGAACGGATCACGCTCGACTTCCTCTACGACATCGAGGCGATCACGATCGGCGCCTACGATCAGGCGCTCGAGAGCCTGGGCGACCCGCGACTGGTGGGGCTCAGCGCCACGGTCATGGGCGTCGAGGCCCAGCACGCCGCCGCGATCGGATCGCTGCTGCACCCGGGGAGGTTCGACCGGATCGTCCCGGTCGACTACGTCAAGGGGAAGACCTGATCAGCGGTGGTGCGCCGCCGCACCCACCTCACCACTCGTGAGGCGAAAGGAGCGGGCGCTTCGGGTCCGGCGGAACGAACGGATCGACTGCCCGCTGCGCTCGGAGCGCTCCGAGCGGAGCTCGGGAGCGGCGACCGTCTGGCGCAGGCGCGCGCGGGCCAGCACTGCGTCGGCCACTGCCGCCTCGTCCACCGCGTACAGCGACTCGGAGACCATCTGCTTGAGGAGCCTGACGCGGGAGTCCACGTTTTCGGTATCGGCGCTCTGCCGCAACCGGTTCAGTGCTCTGGACGGATCTGTGGAGAAATCAAGCGACAATCCGCACATGATCGGGCGGAAATGGCCCTGGTACGCTCGATCCGCGATGAGGATCGCCCGGGAGCTGTACGACGAGATCATCGCCCACGCCCGCGAGGAGGCGCCCAACGAATGCGTCGGCGTGGTCGCGTCCCGGGACGGCGAGGCGGTCGCCGTGCATCGGGCTCGCAATGCCGAGGCGAGCCCACTCCGGTTCTCGATCGACAGCATGGAGCAGTTGCAGCTCACCAACGAGATCGAGGACGCGGGACTCGACGTCGGCGCGATCTACCACTCCCATCTCCGAACCGCTCCGGCGCCCTCGCAGACCGACATCAACTTCGCCAAGGGCTGGCCCGGCGTCCTTTGGATCATCGTCGGCCTGGGCGGCGAGATGCCCGAGGTCCGGACCTGGGAGATCAGCGAAGGTCGCCCGTCAGAGATCGAACTGGTCGTTCCGTGAAGGCGAAGTCGGACGCGGTCGTTTGCCTGGGCTGCGGCTCTAGTTATCCGCCCGACGAGCGCTTCTGTCCCGACTGCGGGATCCCGCTTTCGCTGAGCGGCGGCGAGGCGCCGGGCGAGCCGGTCAGCGAACGGCATGCACGGGCGCGCAAGCTCAAGCCGCAGCTCTCGGAGGGCGAGCTGGTCCGCGTGGCCGGCGCCCGCAACCTCGCCGAGGCCGAGTTCATCCAGGGCTTGCTGCTCGAGGAGGGCGTTCCGAGCATCCTGCGCCGCACCGCCGGGTTCGACGTCCCGGATTTCCTGGCCGCCGGCCCGCGCGATGTGCTGGTCCCTGAGGCGGGCGTCGAGACGGCGCGTGAGGTCCTGCTTCAGGCCGAGCTGATCCCGTCCACGGCGCAGGCGGCCCGCCCGGTGACCACGCCGGCGCGCCTGCTCGTCCAGCTGCTCGGCGCGCTCGCGCTGGGCGCGCTCGTGGTCTGGCTCGTCTTCGACGTCATCCACTAGCCAGGTGCGCTAGGTGCGCGTGCCAGGCCTGCTCGGTCTGGGCGGGCGGCCGACCGTCGAAGGCCGCGCGCACGGCGGCCCGGGCGCCCTGGGGATGAAGCCGGGTCGCCAGCTCGACCGCCGCGTGCTCGCCCTGCTCGGCCACGAGCAGGTCGATCAAGGTGCCGCCGAGCAGGGGAGCATCCCGGAGCCCGGGAGGAAAGCTCGGCCGCGCCCCCTCCCTGAGCCGGCGTGCGATCGCCGCACGCGCGTGCTCGGTCTGGCCGGAGAACCACCGCGCAGCGCCCTCGAACAGCCACGCCCACCTGAGCTCGGTGGCACGGCGCAGCGCGTGGGGGCGGCGGGGGAGATCGCGGTTGTTCTCGGCGATCACGGCGCGGGCGTAGAGCGCGGCGGCGGTGAGCTCGAGCATCTCGCGTGAGCCGGTCACGTTCGCGGCCCGAGCGCGCAAGGCGGCCGGCGTGAGCACGTGCAGCTCATCCCGCCCCGCCCAGCCGGCGACGTAGCGGCGGGCCGCCGGCGCGGTTGCCAGGCGGGCCAGCGGCACCAGCGGGCGGGCCATGGCCAGCGCGAGCCCGCCGCGGTGAAAGACCACGGTGATGTCCTCGAGCGTGTCCGGGAAGTACTCGGCCAGCGCGTCCCGGGTGAGCTCGAGCGAGCGTAGGACCGCCTCGACGTCGCTCGAGTCCGCGTCCTCGTGGCGAGCGCGAAACGACGGCGAGGTGGTCTCGACCCAGGGCATAGCGATGTTGTTGTGGGGGCTGCGCCTTTCGGCGCAGCCACCTAGACCATGACTGGCTGGCGATCCGCGGCGATCGCCGCGATCTCCTCGGACGCGCGCTCGAACTCCTCGTCGGAGAGGACGGGCGTGCCCTCGAAGGGCAGGTCCCGCGTCAGCTCGAGCCACGAGCGACAGCCGCCGTACTCGTCACGCACCTTGACCGTGACCGGCCGGGGGATCCGGTAGGTCCGGAGCAGGATCACGTGGAGCGGGTGGCGCCGCTTCCAGGCCAGCCGTTTCTCGGCGTAGTCGGGCGTCCACACGTAGAACGGCGACAGGGCGTCGACGGTCCGGCGATCGGTGATCGTGTAGTGCGCGGAGACCTCCGCCCAGGCACGAATCCGTACCCGGTCGGGCTGGTTGATCGCGCCCTCCCGGTGGAGGGCGTGCGGCGGCGGCTCGCCGTCGCTCCAGACGCCCTCCTCGAGCGCCCGGGCCAGCTCCGGTTGATGCGATTCCCGCACCAGGTCGGAGCGCTGATGGTCAAACGTCGGATAGAGGAAGAACCGGTCGTACTCGAGCTTGAAGTGCTTGCTGGGCTCACGAATGCCGCCCTTGCGCAGGGTCAGCAGCTGCTCACCCTCGGCTAGGGCCCGCACGGTCACGGCCCATTCTTTGAAAGCAATCGGCATGTATTAGGTGGGGGGGAGACGGAGATTTACTGGCAGAAGTCCCGTCGCGTACAGAGGCAACGGCAGCGGCGGGCAATGGCGATTTTACGGGACTCTTACGAAATCCCCAAATGTCGCTGCAAATCACCCGGAATTTGCGGCTTCGGATGCGTAGCTTCGGGCGCGGGCGGGCGCCGGCCCGCGTTCCGGTGCCTACAGCCGCGTTCCGGCGCCGCGTTCGAGCACGTCGATCATGGCCGCGAAGTCGTCCTCGGCGTGGCCCAGGCCCATCGCCGCACTGAGGATCTCCCTGGTCAGGCTGGCGAATGGGAACCCCACGCCTGCCGCTTGGCCCTCCTCCAGGCAGAGACGGACGTCTTTGAGCATGTGCTCGAGCTTGAACAAGAACGTGCTAAAAACATCCTACAGTCTCAGTCCGTGACCGAACGAGCGCGAAGGGGCGAGGACATGGACGTGATGGACGGGTACATCCGGGTCTCCCGAACGATGGGGCGCAAGGGGGCCGGCTACATCAGCCCGGACGTGCAACGCGAGTCGATCCAGCGTTGGGCGGACTACAACGGCGTGCGCATCGCCGCCTGGCATGAGGATTACGACGAAAGCGGAGGGACTCAGAACAGGCCGGGCCTCCGCGCCTGCATGCGCCGCATCGAGGCGACGCAGACCCGCGGGCTGATCTGCTGGCGCGTTGATCGTTTCGCGCGCAACGTAGGGCCGGCCGAGGCCGATATCGAGCTGATCCGCCAGCACGGCGCCCGGATCGCGTTCTCCGACGAGAACCTCGACACCTCCGGACCGATGGGCGAATACCTACTGACGAACCTGCTGGCGATGGCGCGCCTACAGCGCGAGCAGTTGTCGAAGGGGTGGGAGACGGCGCGGGGGCGCGCGGTCGAGCGAGGTGCGTTCATTGGCAAGCCCCCAGTCGGCTACCGGAAGATCCGTGACAAGAACCACCCGCGAGTCGGCGCGCTGAGCCGGCCCCGGACACTGCTCCGGTCGTGCGGGATGCATACCGGCTCGCAGCGCGCGACGGGATCCACGCCGCGGCCCGCTACCTCAAAGGTCGCCTGCCCGGCCGGTGGACAACATTTCATGCCCGCCGGCTGTTGACCAACCGCGTTTATCTCGGCGAGTCGCGTCACGGAGACGATCTCGTCAACCCCGAGGCCCACGAGCCACTCGTGCCGCTCGGCACCTGGATCGCCGCTCAAGTCGAGCGGGTACAGCCCCGGATGCGGAGCCTCGACTACCCGCTGTCGGGCATCGCGCGCTGCGCCAGCTGCGGCGGGCCTCTGGTCGGCCAGATCGGCCACGCCCGCAAGGACGGAGTCGCTCCGCGGCGCTACCGCTGCGGCTACAAGTGGAACGAGGGCGAGCAATGCGAAGCTCCCGCGTCGTGCCTCGCCGAGCCGCTGGAGAGAACAGTCCGCGACGAGCTACGGTCGCTGCTGAAGGGTCTGACCGCCGAGGGCGCCCTGGTCGGCGACCGGCTCGCCGAGGTCGAGGCCGAGATCGAGCAGGCCCGCGCCGACCGGCTCGAGTTCGCGACCGACCTCGAGATCAAGCGCGCGCTCGGCATCGAGGCGTACCGCGCGGGGTGTCAGGCCCGGGCCGACGCGGTCGCCAAGTTGGAGGCCGCGTACCGCGAAGAGGCCGCGCGACACACCGGCCGCCGCCAGCTACCCCTTGCAGACGAGCTCGACGATCCGGACCAATTCCAGCGTGCGCTCGATGCCACGGTGGAGCGGATCGACGTGATACGGGGCAGGGGCCCTTTCGACGGCCGCGTGGCGATCATCTGGCATGGCGGCGACTCCGAGGCAGAGACGATCGCGTCGTGAGGCTCACAGCCAGGTAAGGCTCACAGCCAGGTTCGGTCGACGTCCGGGTTCTGACCGCTCACCCAAAGTAAGTGAACCCGGGCGTAGGGTCGCTCCACCGGGGCCGGTTCAAAACCAGATCAGGGAGTTCAGGATGAGGGGCGAGCTGTTGGCAGCCGCGATCACCGCGGTCGGTCTGACCGCGTGCGGTGCCGCCAAGACGGTTATGCAGACGAGCACGACAGCGCCAGCTCGGCGACCACCCAAACGGTCACGGTGACCACGTCGAGCACGAGTTCGTCCACCGCGACCGCACCGCCGCCAACCACAACTAGCGCACCGCCACCGCCGCCCGCGACGACGAGCAGCTCGACCTCCCCGCAGTACGCCTCGACTTACCCGGCGAGCTTCGAGTCCGCGTTCATAGCAACGTGCACTCGCAACGGATCCGCCACAGGTTGCTCGTGCGCGCTGCGACACATCGAGAACGCGGTGCCGTATTCGGCCGCGGCGCAGTCCTTCCACGACATCGCGATCGGGAGCGATCGAGCTGGTACCGGACGCCGCGTCTGCGTGCGCGGGGCAGTGACTCGGCAGCATTCGGCCAGCGGGCACCGCCGCTGCCCAGCTCGCCCCACCAGGGCGATCCTCGGAATCTGTCGGTCAGCGGCCGGTCTCGCCGTCATGCGACTCCTCGCTCGCGGTGCGGTGGCTCTCACCATTCGTCCGCGCTGTAGGGTTGTCTCATGCCGGACGCTCCAATGACTCTGCAAGTTCGGTGCCGGACAGCGGGTTTCACGCGGTCGCCGCAAATACTTAGCCGTGGCTCGTCGCCGTAGGAAGATCACGCTCGACCTCGAAGGAGAGAACGCGAAGCGTGGGATCGAGCTCGACAGCCTAGAAAAGTTCATCGAGGCTCTTCGCGCGGCGTTACGCGACTTCGAGCGGTTGGAGACGCGCGCGAGTATCAGATACGGCGGGGTGGGCACCCCGATGCCCGGAGCATGGCTGCCACGAGTTTTCGCTTGGTCGGGTACAAGGTTGGCTCGGCCATCCTCGAGGTAGAGGAGGCAGTCCCTGACACGGACGAGAACGCGCTGAAGATCGCGACCGAAGGGCCTGCTATTCAAAACATGAAGAGCCTGCTCGACGCCATCGAAGCCGGCGCCTTGGATCCTGCTGTCGTCGACGACCTGGAGGAGGCTCTTCGAGCAATTGGCGAGGACGGACGATTCACGATCAAAGCGCCCGCGCGCCGCAAGCGAGGAGTCGTCAACGCGGCCACGATCACAAGACTGAGACGCGCTAACGCCGTAGAGCCGGACCCGCGCTACATGGTCGTTTTCGGACGGCTGCACCTAATCGCGACTGAGGGAACCCCGCGTGTCGAAATTCGTGCGACCGACGGCTACAACTGGCACTGCGTGTACCCGCGCGAGCTTGAGCCACAAGTCGTACAACTTGTAACCAGACAGGTGCAGGCCAAGGGGTGGGGAATCCGTGAGCGGGCGAACCGGGGAAGGCTTCGCCTCGAGTCGGTCGAGGGCCTTCCGCAGTACGAGCGGACGCCTCTGTTCTCCTTCGTGCCGGTGCCCACGGTCGACCTTGAGCGCGAGCAAGGAATAGTAGGTCCGCAGGGACTGGCGGCTCTCAGCATCGCCGACCTTCCCGACGACGAGGGCATCGACAGGTACCTAGCGAGCATCCTCGAAGACTGAGGTCGTGGCTGAAGCCCCGCGCGATTCGGACGGACCCGAGCACATCCTGTGCGACACGTCGTTCGTGAGTCTCGTGGCCCTCGAATCAGTACGGCCGGGCGTGACTGCTCACTGGCCCGAATCGATCCGACGCCGTCTTGAGGCGGCTGTCCTAGCTATCACTGTGTTCGTGCTGGGTGAGGTGCGATCGGGGCAGATCCGGGCCGGTTGGAGCGAATCGCGGATCGCGCGGGCGAGAGAGCCTTGGCTGCCTACCTCCTCGTGCCGGTCGATCCTGAGGTTCTGGACTGTTACGTCAACCTTCGCGCTCGATACTTCAGAGAGATCGGCGAGAACGATCTGTGGATCGCTGCGACCGCGAAGGCCAGGGGCTGGCCGCTCGTGGCTTGCGACCTTCATTACTGCCGGCTGAAAGACGAGATCGAGCTGGTCTACTTGCCGCAGAAGCCGGACTCGCCTCCGGAGTGCCCGTGAGTATGCGAACTCTCGCTTTCGCAGCGAGCGGTCGCACTGGCACCGGAAACGCTGTTCACAGCATCCAAATCATGCCCCGCGTCCTCGGATCTCTGGATGGGCGGAACGCGTCCCGACGGCCTTGCGCTCGAGTCTCGGCGGGGTCCGCCGGGTGTCGGGTTGCTCAAGTGCGCGCCGTCGCCCGGCTCGGCGGGCTTCAAGCTCAAGCTAGCTTGGCGCCGGCCAGCGGGCGGATGTAGGATCGTCCCCCACAACTGAGGTGGCCCCGGCGGCGCGTGAACGCCCCGGGGCCCGGCACAGAAGGAGGTACCCCTTCCATGCAGGCCCAGCCTACGCGGCCGCGCCCGCCAGCCTTCCCGCTCGCGATCTCGGCGCTCGCAACTTGCGGCACTTCCCGATCCTCGCGAGCAGGAGCAGCTCGCCGAACGAGGCCGCCGCCGAGCGGCTGAGGCAGCTCGCCGCCGCGGCCGCCGCCGGCCGAGCCGCTGCTGGATCGCACCGGGCGCCAGCGCTCGCCCGTGACGTTGCCCGAGTACCGCCTCGGGCGCGCGCCGGCGAACAAGGGGCGCCGCTCCCTGTCGAGGTGCTGACGCCGGAAGAGGTACAGGCCATCCTCGACGCGCTCCCACGCGGCGGTCCGGCGGCGATTCGCGACCGGGCGCTTATCGTCGTGCTATGGCGTGCTGGGCTGCGGGTCGCCGAGGCGCTCGCGCTTCGACCCAAGGACGTCGACCTGGAGCTCGTCAAGCGGGTCGGCTACGGCGCGGTGACCGTGCTGGAGGGCAAGGGCGCCAAGCGCCGCGTGGCGGCCATCGACCGCATGGCCTGCCGCTACCTCGAGGCGTGGCTGCCCGCGCGGGCCAAGCTCGGACTCGGTCCCGATGCGCCGCTGTTCTGCACCGTCCGGCACGGGCAGCCCGGCGGGCCGGTCAACGCCTCGGCGGTCCGGCACATGCTCAAGCGCTACGCCCGCAAGGCCGGGGTGACCAAGCGGGTGCACCCCCACGGGCTCCGGCACACACACGCGTCCGAGTTCAGCCTCGAGGACGTCCGGTGAGGCTCATCCAGGAGCAGCTCGGGCACGAGGACCTCGCCATGACCGCCCGCTACATCGACCACCTCTCGCCCAAGCAGCTGCTCGACCGATCGGCGCTCGCAACTGGCCCGGCGAGCCCGCCCGGCGCCGGCGCCGAGCAACCGGCGGCGCTCTCCGCCGGACGCTCCCGCGAGCGGCCGGCCCGCGACGCTACGGCTCGATCCGCCCGAGCCGCCGCCCGCGCCGCCCGGCGAGGGCACCCAGCGGGTGCTCGACGCGATCGTGGCCAATGGCGGGAGCGCGACACAGGCTCAGCTGCGCCGTGCGCTCAAGTGAGCACCCCGACGCGTGCTCAAGCATCTGCACCGGCTGCACGAGCGGGAGCTCATCGTCCGAGCTGGCTTTGACCGCAATCGGTCTCTCATCTGGAAGGTCGCGCCCCCGCCCGTGGTCATGCGCCGGCGCGTCAGCGAGTCCGCCAGGCGCCGCGCGGCGAGGGGCCGCGGCGCGTGCTCGATGCCATCGAGGCGCTCGGCGGCCGCGCCTCCCAGGCCCAGCTCGCGCGGCTGCTCGAGCTGGCGCCCGACACCGTGCACGACCACTGCCTGGCGCTCGCCGCCGAGGGCCTATTGAGCGCGGCGGCCTGGACAAGTCGACCTCGCGCCGCGGATCGCAGGTCTGGCGGCTTCCGCCCGAGCGGCCGCGCTACCGCCCCGAGGCGGCTACTCGCTGCGGATCCCGGTGCCGCGATGACGGCCGCGACATTGCCGCCCGGCCTCCGTCCGCGCGACCGATCCGAGCAACCCGAGCGCTGCACGAGAAGTCGGTCCGAAGCTCAGAGGCGCAAGAGGAGGCCCCTCGGAGGTGCCGGCAATCATGCGCGCGTCGTCCGTGCACTGGTCAAGCGCGACGGGCTGACCTGCTGCCTCTGTGGCGGCGCGATCGATCCAGTCGCGCTGCCCAACAGCAAAGAGCAGCTCAGCGTCGAGCACCTCGTCCCGCGCGCAGAGGGCGGCGTTACGCATTGGCGACCTCAAGCTGGCGCACCGCGGCTGCAACTGCTACCACGGCCGGCTCGACGAGGACTTCGCGCCCGGCTTGAGCCCTTGGGGTGGGTGCCCCGGCGCGCCCTGGATATGTGAGGGCCCGCCGGGGCGCCCCGGCCCGCGGTGCGACACAACACCGCGGACGCTCTTGAACCGTAGAGGAGGGTTCGGCCACGCCCGCGCTCCCTGTAGGCGGGGCTCCGGAGAGCTCCGGAAAGCTCCGGAGTTCTCCGGAAAGCTCCGGAGCTTCGCGGGCTCCGGAGCGGGGGGCCACCCTAGCGCCCCGGGGCGTTAACACGTACCGCAAACAGCCTCCGGAGAGGTTCCGGAAAACCGAGCTAGCAAGCATGCATGCGTTAACGCGGGCGTATCGTTGGGAGCGTGAGCGGCCCCACCGGATTCCGCCGTCAGATCGTCGTTCGCATCGGACCCGACGACCACTCGCTGCTCGAGGACGCCGTGCGCGAGTACGGAAGCCAACAGGCGGCGGTGCTGGCGGGGCTGCGAGCGCTGCGCAACCAACGGGACGCGCCGCCGCCAGTGCGCCCCGGCGAGCCGTCGCCCGAGCCCGCCGCTGAGCCACCGGCCCGCGATCCGGCCTCGGGGCCGCTAGGCGGCGCGCGACGGCGCGGGAGAGCACGAGGACTGGTGGGTGCCCCCCGCGTTCGCGGGCAATCTGCTCGAGCTCGTCCCGGGGCGGCTGCGCCGGCGGATCGAGAGCAGCGGCGCGTCCACGCGGCACGGCGCCGAGGGCGAGGAGGTTCGCCTCGACCAGATCGAGGTCGACACGGCCACTACCGCCCACTTGCTCGGGATCTCGGGCGACAGCGCCCGAGCGCGCGCCCGCCGCGGCGAGATGGGCGCCCGCGAGCGCGCCGGCCGCTACTACTTCCCGCTCGGCCGCCTCGAGTTCACCGTGCGCGAAGCGGCCACTCTGCTCGGCACAACTCCCGAGACGGTCCGCGGCCGCGCCGACCGAGGGGAGCTGTCTCACCGCCGCGACCAGCACGGCCGCCGCCACCTCCGCTTCCTCGACGTCCTGGCCGCCGCTGGCGAGACGGATTCGCCGGCGGACCTAGCGCGCCCGGATTCGCAGCGCTGAGCACATGCTCGAGGACGCCGTGCGCGAGCACGGAAGCCAACAGGCGGCGGTGCTGGCGGGGCTGCGAGCGCTGCGCGACCAACGGGACGCGCCGCCGCCAGTGCGGCCCGGCGCCCGAGCTCGCCGCTGAGCCACCGGCCCGCGATCCCGGCCTCGGGGCCGCTGCCGGCGCGCGGCGGCAGGGAGAGCACGAGGACTGGTGGGTGCCGCTCGCGTTCGCGGGCAAGCTGCTCGAGCTCCGATCTCGTCGAGGCGGACCTCTCGCCCTCGGCGCCGTGCCGCGTGGACGCACCGCTGCTCTCGATCCGCCGGCGCAGCCGCCCCGGGACGAGCTCGAGCAGATTGCCCGCGAACGCGCCGGCCGCTACTACTTCCCGCTCGGCCGCCTCGAGTTCACCGTGCGCGAAGCGGCCGACTCTGCTCGGCACAACTCCCGAGACGGTCCGCGGCCGCGCCGACCGAGGGGGAGCTGTCTCACCGCCGCGACCAGCACGGCCGCCGCCACCTCCGCTTCCTCGACGTCCTGGCCGCCGCTGGCGAGACGGATTCGCCGGCGGACCTAGCGCGCCCGGATCCGCAGCGCTGAGCAACGCCCGTTCGGCGGCCCCACAATCCGAGCCACCGGGACCGTCATCCGCGAGCGGAGCGCCTGCCTGATTACCACGCTGGCGGAGCGCGGGCCTAGTTGCGGTCATCGCGGGATCAGTCGCCTCGGATCAGTCGCCTCGGATCGGGGGAGCCGCTGAGTCCGTGGATGATGAGCGCGCCGCCGACCACGAGCGCGATCATGAGCACGCCGGCGTTCTTCGCGTCCTTGACGATCGTGTCGAACATGTTGGTAGCCAGCGCCCCGAGGCCGGCCACCAAGCCCGCGCCGGCGGCCGCGTCGAGCGCGCCGCTCGCGGCCGATCCGGCCGCCGCGCCCTCGGCTGCCCCGGCCGCTCCGCCCGCCGCTCCAGCTTCGGCGGCCCCCGCCTCGCCAGCCGCGCCGCCCGCTAGGAGGCCCGGCGCTGCGATCAGCGCGGTGGCGGCGCCAACGATGACCGTGGGGAGCGGATCCCAGACAGCGCTCGAGGGGGTCTTCGCGAACAGGGCGGCGCCGCCGTGGGAATTGGCTTGGCTGAGGACATCTGCGGGCGTGGTCTCGAACATCCCGGGAGCATTGAGCTGGGTGGCGGCCTGGTCCCAGTAGCGATTGACCTCGGTGGGGGTGGTGCCGAGGTACGCGGCATCGCGGAGCTGTTGCGCGAGGCCTGTGCCGTTGAAGTGCACGAGCCCGAAGCTGCCTTGGGGACCGAGGACAGCCCAATAGCCGGGGGCGGTGATGTTCGCGCTCATCTCTGCACAGGGTGAACCC
>CAWFTE010000001.1:0-19816 GCA_963818675.1 uncultured Solirubrobacterales bacterium | reverse complement strand
CTGGTAGAGCACTTCCATGGTAAGGAAGGGGTCGTCGGTTCGAGTCCGACAGAGGGCTTCGCGAAGTCCCCGCAAATGGCCAGTTTTTTGTGGTAAAGCTCATTGCTTAGCTCGTCGTTTCTGGCCACAGATTCGGGTTTCCATCGTTCCTGTGGCCAGATCCCTCCGAAACGGTCGGCAAATCGAGCACGTCTCGGCCTTCCGGTCGGTCAGGATTACCACGCATCATGATCGACGCGGCTGACGGAATAGCGTCGGCCATCAGCGCGTCGAACGCTTCGCCGTGGCGCCGGCGGTCCCGGCGCCTGAGCACCTGCGCGTAGATCTCAAGGGTGGTCTTGGGGTCCTCGTGGCCTACCTGCCCTTGCACGTAGGGGACGGGAGCGCCGGCCTCGAGCATCAGCGTGATGAACGTCCGGCGGAACGTGTGGGCGGTGATCGAGCCGGGCAGCGGTGGTTCTCGCCGCTCGGCGCGCAGTGCGTTGGCGGCGCGGACGGCGGGCGCGATGACCCTGCGGTTGATGTTGCGTAGGTCTCGGCGCCCGCCGTTGCGTGTCGGGAAGGCGGGCTCGTCGGGCTGTGCGTCGGGCCGGGTGGCGCGGTAGGCGAGCAGCTCGTCGTGAAGCCACGGGGTCATGTGCACCTGGCGGATTCCCGCCTCGGTCTTCGAGTCGCGCACCTGGATGACGCCGTGAGCGAAGTCGAGGTCGCCGAGGTCCAGGTCGCACACCTCTGTGTTCCGAAGCCCAGCGCAGCCGAGCGTCGCGATGATCCCGCGGCGAGCGCTGGCGCGGCCGTCCCTGCGGTAGCGGCCAGCCAGCCAGATCGCGGTGCTCTCCGCTACTCCGAGCTCGGCGGCGATCTCCTTCCAGATTCGGTTGTCGCCCCGCATCCTTCGGACCAGCTCGGCGCGGCCGAGCGTCTCGCGCGAAACCGGGTCGTCGATCGCCGACGCCGCTTCGATCAGCGAGAGCAGCTCGTCCGCTTCGAGGAAGTTCCCCTTTCGCTGCGTCACCTTCAGACGGAGGTCGCGGTCGTTCGCCGGGTTGCCCTGCAGCAGGCCGCGCTTCACCGCGTCCTTGAGGATGCGGGCGGTCAGGTCCAGGGTCATGTTGATCGTGCGCGGGCTAAGCGCCCGTCGGCGCCGGCCCGCCGCATCTCGAAGGGTGACGCCGGCCTCACGCGCGCCCTCGATCTCCTCGTTTCGCTCGAGCTTGTGCGCCACGTACGCCGAGAGCACGGCGTAGTCGATCTCGTCCAGCCGGTATGTGTGCAGGAACGGCAGAAGATGGTGACTTAGCAGGTACTCGACCTTGTCCGCGCTCGACTCATCCACCGTTCGCCGGTAGCGCTTGAGCCAGTCACTCGCGAACTCATGAAAGCCCGGGTTCTTCTCGCGCGGATCGAGCTCGAAGCTGTTCGGCGGGCGCCAGGCGCCACGGCTCATGAGGGAGGCGACCTCGTCCCGGCGATCCGCGGCACGGACGTCGTTCCAGCCCTCGCGCTCGGTCCCAAGCGGGATCCAGTAGCGGTCTCCGTAGGCGCGGACGCGTAAACCGTAGGTGTACTGGCGGTCCCGCGCGCGATAACGCTTGACAATCGAGCCGACTGGGGCGGCTCCGCGAGCTGCGCTTCTTGTTCTCCCGACGGTCATTTCGCCCTCCATTCGATTGATCAGCGCTACCGACTCTATGCGCACGAGCTAATCCTTATGGATCGGGATCAGGCCGCTGGTTCGTCCTCTCGGAGGGTCCGGCGGGTTCGCTTCGCGGGAGTCCGTGCGTCGATCGTGCCCGAACTCCATAGCATGCGCGGGGAACCGGAGCCTGGGGCGACGGCCGCCGCCAATTCTCGAGGCACCAAGCTCGTCCGCGTGTTCGTATACCCATTCGCGAGACACGCCGAGCCGCCGCGCGACCTGCCGCGCGTCCAGCCACGTCTCCGTACAGATCGTGTTAAGGGTCATCTCCTCTGCCTTCATCGCCTCGAGGATGCGCGCTGCAACCCTGTCGCTAAGGCGGGCGACGAATTCATCCATGCTGGAGGGATCGGCTAGGAACGCCTCAACGAAAGCCACGTCGCCACCATGACGCAAGCAACGGGATGCCTCTACTGCAATCAAAGAATGAACGTCTCCGTACAGATCTTGTGGGGGATGATCTCCTCCCCCTGGATCCGTCGCTGAGGGCCGATTCGAAACCACGGGATCTCACCGCGATCCAGGTAGGCCGGATCGTGCGCTCGGATAGAGCGAGCTTCGCTGCGAGCGTCGCGACCATGTAGAACAGGTGCTCAACGGGCTGCGCGACCCTGATCGCGCTCACGATCGCTCGTATCCGGACGGACAGTCCCATCAGCGCGTTCCTGGCCCGCAAGACGTGCGGCCCCGCGGAGCAGCTCGTGGAGACCTGCGGCAGCGAGTCGCTGTCGCCAAGTGGTACGTGGCGCGGCGCTGCTCTTGCCTCCCCAGCCAGGCGTAGTACGCAGCCCGACCCTGCTGAGCGAGAAGCACCCGCTCCTGACGGCGCTGATTGGTCGAGGGTCTCGGTTGGTGCTGCTCGTATGCCCGCTGCTCTTGCCTCGCCAGCCAGGCGTAGTACGCAGCCCGACCCTGCTGAGCGACAAGCACCCGCTGCTGATGGCGCTGAATCGCGGGAGGTGTAATGCTCGCGGGCGTCACCGCCCTCGAGCTCAGGCGTGTTTGCTGGCGTGGCGCACCGCGTGGCACCGACGCCGCGTAGGAGACGGGCGCCGCGTGGCGAGGCGCCGCGTGGGCGACGTGAGCCCCGTAGCGCGGCGCCGAATGCGCGAGGCGCGCCGGCCTGGGCTCAGGCATCTGTGGCCGACCGGGCCTGTTATGATGAAGAGTCCCGGTCACCACGATGGCGCCGACCCCCGCCAGCGACGCGACGGTGGTGCTCACGACGGCCGTCTTCATGGTTGCGGGACGGACGGCGTGGCTAAGCGCTCGCCAGTGACGGGCAACCATCGCCGCCGGTGCTCCGAGGACAGAGAGCGCCCTCCCGGTAATGCTCTGGTAGACCTGCGCGAGCTGGATACGAGCGCGCTTCTGCTGCTGGAACACCTGCTGCGTGGACAGGCCAAGGGCCGCCGCAGTGGACTCGAAGGTCGCGCCTCGACGGCGCGTGTAGTCCGCGATCGCGTACCGCTTCGGACCGAGCTGGGCACGAGCCCGAAGATCGAGCTCGCGTGTCTCTTCGCGCTCGAGGACCGTCTCGTCGGGCATCTCTGGTGCCACTGGGATCGGGATCCCCTTTTGTGCGAGGATGGCCTCGCGCTTCTCGATCTTGCAGGCGCGACGATGCATGATCTTTGCGATCAGCTTCGTCGGCGGCAGGTCTATCCGCTGCCCCTTCTTGACGCGCTTCGGAATGTCGTGCGTCCACACCTCCTGGAGGATCGCCTCCCCGTCATACGGCCATCGGTCCGCGAACTGCCTTAGCAGCCCAGGCCGCAGTTGCTCGTAGTAATGCCGCACGAGCCACTCGATATATAGCGCCGGATCTGTGGGCGGGCGGCGGTCGTCAAGTGGATGGTTCACTATCCTGCGGAAAAGCTAGCGTCTACCTTTTACATGGGGATGACGCGCGCGCTTTGACCCCCCACTGGTGTCATTCCCAAACCCGCAGGCGTATGGACGGACAGCCGGTGGCTTTCGAGCGAGACCTTGGACGATGACGTCGCACGTCGAGCCCTCGTCTGGCGCTATGGCGCCAGGAAGGGCGCGGACATTCCGGTCGAGGTCGAGCGCCAGCTCCAGCTAGCTCACGAGCTACGCGAGCGACTCGTCGAGCTCGCGCTTGAGCGCGAGCAGGCAGTCGCGAATCTCTGGGCACAGCAACCGCAAGTCGCCGCGGCTGGCCGCCGGCGCGAGCAAGCGCGGCGCCGCGTCGACGAGCTCGTAGCGAAGGCCGCGGAGGAGCGCGCGACGAATTTCCGATCGCCACTGGTATCCGCGCTGCGAGACCAGATCCGCGAGGCGCGGACCTTGCACAAGCGAAGCAAGGGCGTCGAACGCCAGGTCAAGAACGATGCCTACGCCGCCCTCGCTCCCAGTTTTCACGCTCTGCACGAGCACGAGCGCGCGGGCCGCCGTGCCGCGTATGCGGAGTACGTCCAAAATCGCGGCCTTTATTGGGCTACGTACAACGCCATCGACCGCAAACACGCCATCGCTGCCCGAGCGGTCAGCGCCGAACGCAGGCACGGCCGCCCCGCCCTCTTTCGCCTCCACGAGTACGATGGCTCGGGCCGCATCGCGGTTCAGGTCCAGCGCAAGCCCGGAAGGCCTGCGCGGACCGCCGAGCTGCTTTGCTTGCCAGACAGCCCGCATCGCAGCGTGCTCGCCTTGCCTGCTGTCGTGGCCTTCCCATCCGATCGCTGGCAATCTCTAAGCCGCGCAGACCGGCGTCATCTGGGGCGCGCGGTCGTTGCGTTGCGCATCGGGACGTACACCGACGGGACGCCGAACATGTGGGCAATCCCAGTCCAGATTCACCGTCCCGTGCCAGAGGACGCCGAGATCACGTCAGCCGAGGTCGTCATCACGCGGCTAGCCGCACAGCCGCGCATCAGCGTGAACCTCACCTTGACGATGCCCGCGCCCCGCCCTGCAGGCGGCAACGGCATCGCTCTGGACCTTGGCTGGCGGTCGATGCCCGACTGGTCGATACGCGTTGCCTACTGGCGCGCGACAGGGAAACCACGGGCCCCCCTCAATGTCCCCGCGCATTTGGCCGCCGTACTGCGTACCGCACCCGGCGGCCGCGAGGGCGAAATCCGAATCCCTGCTTCCTGGCGAACGCTGGATGCACGCGTCCGGCAGCTTCGGTCGGGTCGTCTTCGCGATTTACGGCGCATCGCAACAGTCATCGCCACCTGGCTGGAACAGAATCCCGACTCGGCTGCGGCACTTCAGCTGAGCGCCGCCGAGGTCCTGAGTTGGCGCTCGCCGCGTCAAATGGCCCAGCTGGCGCAGCGCATCGATTCCCGCCGCGATTGCGGTCTGCTCGCCGCCCAGGTCCAGCGCTGGGCGCGCGCCGATCGCCGGCTGTGGCAATGGGAGGCCAACGAACGCGACCAGCTGCTCTCTCGGCGCCGCGACGCGTGGCGCGCGGCTGCCGCGACCCTGGTGCGCGCATGGCCGCACGCGATCGTCGAGGAGCGATTCGTGCACCGCACCACCCGCCGCCCGACCCGCGAACTCCCCGACCCGCCCCAGGCACGGCAGGCTCGCGCACAAGCAAGGCTCAGCGCGCCTGGGGAGCTGGTCACCGCCATCGAGCATGCGGTGCAGCGTCAGGGCGGCACCATCTCATACGTCAACCCAGCCCTGACCACTCGTCGCCACCACGTCTGCGGCGAACAACTGCCGGGACAGATCGCAACCGCCCCCCACCATCTCATCCACTGCCCCCACTGCGACCTCGTCTTCGATCAAGACCAGAATGCGGTGATGAACATGATCGAAGGACACAAGACTGGCTAAGCTCTCTCTCGCAACGCCCGCGCGAGGGCCCTGGTACTCGCGACCCAAAAGTACTTCCTTCACCGCACATGGCGGCGACCCATGCGGTGCTGATCAACGCAGGATTCGAGCCGCAGCGCGACTCCGGGGTGGGCGCCACGTCGCATGCGGACAGAATCGTCTCGAAATCAAAACGATGATCATCGCGGTGGTCAAAGCGCTATGCGTGCGTTAGAGCGCCCCGTCAAGCTCCGCTCGCCGCGGCAGCGCCGCCGATCGGGCCAGGAGCTTGAGCGCGCGGTCGGCGAGCTCGCTGACCGCGCCAACACGCCCGGCCTGGAAGTCTGGCGCGTGCAGCCGATCGTCGAGGTCGCGGCCCCGGAGAGCTATCAGGCGTGGCGGCAGGCGCGCGAGCGCCGCTGGCGGCGCGAGCGCGTGTCCTACACCAGCCGGAGCTGGCCCGCACGGCTGCAGCCCGGGGAGCTGGCTGGTGTGCTGCTGCCGCAATTGCACGGCGGCAGCTATCGCGGCCGTCCGGCGGAGGTCGCTCAGCCGATCTTCGCCCACGGCGACACACCCAAGCCCGACCGGGACTACGAGCGTCCGTATGAGCCGCTGGTGCTACGTGTGGCGCTGACGTGGGCGTGGCTGGTGCTCGAGGAGGAGCCGCCGGCCAACGCGGTTCTGCTGGCTCCCCCACTGGTCGACCTGATCACCCGCTGGCCGGCGGCGCGCGTGCCAGTCGACCTGGGGCTGTCATGGCCGCTTGAGGTCAGCCAGCCGCACATCCGGCCGCAGCGCAGCCGGTTCTAGGCCTCCTGGTCCAAAGAGGCGGGCGCCGCGGCGAGGGCCGCCGAGGGGCTTCCACGAGACCCGCAGGGGTTGTAGTCGATGGCGGCGCGGGCGAGCTCGAGGCCGGCGGCGTGCAGCCCAGCAGCCGCTCGGCGCGGAGGTCCGTGCTCACGGGGTCCACGAACTG
The DNA here is from genome assembly GCA_963818675.1 of uncultured Solirubrobacterales bacterium. Classification (GTDB taxonomy): domain Bacteria; phylum Actinomycetota; class Thermoleophilia; order Solirubrobacterales; family Solirubrobacteraceae; genus Palsa-465. The sequence goes on along the minus strand of CAWFTE010000001.1, from coordinate 13,349 downwards.
TTCCAACAGCTTCGAGGGCGTCGGCTAGATTAGTTAGTTAGTTAGTTTAGTTTAGTTCGCGCATCGTGTTGAATGCTGGGCCGCGCCGTGCGGGCGCTGCGACACGTCGCTCGATCTTCTCCTTCCCGCTGCGCCACCATAGCCCTTCCCACAACACGTCGCGTGTGTGCCGCCAGCACGCGATCGCGCGACGACCGGGGCCGAACTCTCCCGGCAGCGGGCTCTGTAGGGCGTGAAGCCGCAGCTCATGACCTATGGCGGCCAGACCGTTGCCGCCGCCGAGCGATTCTTCCTCGACGACGAGTTCGGCTTCACCCGACCGTTACGGCGGCCGGGGGCGGGGTCTCTCAACCCCACCCGGTCATATGGCGCCTCGCGGCGCAGTCTCGCAGCGGACGACAGGAAGAAGAGCGATGCCGGGCGCCGCCATGAGGGTGTTGCGCAGGCACGCCTATGCAACTCGAACGATGCGCGAAACGACGGCGTTTTGATACGACTCGTGGCTCCGCCGGCCCCTCAGCTGGAGCGCGACCAGCCCCAACGCGCTGGCGAGTACGAGGACGGCGAGGGGGTCCCAACGGCCCATTTCTGCATGTGAGTTCATCGCCTGCAGAAGACGTGTGAACACCGCAGGAACGAGCCTCGCTCGAGCAACGGCGCGGCCAGCAGCAATGTCAGGCGTCGACCACGCGTGGGACAGATGGCTTTGGGCTATGACCCGTTACTAAGGTCGTGGGGCCGCACGCGTCCAGGCGCGGAGCCGACGTAGCCCTGGGCGAGGTTGAGCGCGGGTCGGAGATCGATGTCAGGATTCGCGAGACGATGAGCCGCCAAGCCGGAAGTGATCGAACTCCACAGGACCGCGACGGCGTATGGGTCGTGCTCCGCGCCGAGGAGCTCGCGCTGTTGCAGCTCGGTGACCATCTCGGTGAGCTTTGCCACCCAGTCTTGCCATAGCGCCTCTTGAGCGGAGCGAAGCTCCGGCATTTGACGGGCCTCGGTGAGAAGCCCGAACAGCACCTGGTAGTGCTCAAAGTCCTCGGCGAGGCGACGCAGCGTACGGGGCAGGTCGTTGCTGGTCTTCACGGAGCGCAGCGCTCGGCGGACGCGATCGAGCTCGGTCAGGTGCTCGTAGCGGGCGACGTGCACGAGCAGCTGCTCGCGGCCGGCGAAGTAGTAGCGGATCGTGCCGAGTGGAAAGCCTTTGCGGCCTCCTGGGCGCGAAGCGGTGTCGTGGATCCGTTTATCCGTCGCCCACTCGGGGCCGCCTTCGGCGAATAGCCGGCGGGTGGCCTTAATCAAAGCCTGGGCAGCTGGCGCCTGTGCTCGGCGCTCGGCGAGTTCGGGGGTGTCGGGGGCTTGCGGGCGGGTCGGCCCCCGCGAAGGGGCGCGACGGTTCCGTCCGGACGGCTTCTTAGAGTGCCATGAGTTCATTTCTAAATGAATTCGATCGGAGGTTAGTGACGTTTCGATGAGCGTCTCAGAGGATGTAGGGAACCTAACCGACGGCGCGGCCAAGCAGGCGGCACGACTGCTGCTGGGCGGGCTGAGATGGCGCGAGCGCCGCGGGATCGGAGGCGAGGTCGGACGTCGATCGCCGCTCGTCCCGGATGCGCGATCGTGGAGCGCCGCTTGGCAGCGCTCGTGGCGTGGGGAGCGGTGTGGGGGAGCGCCCATCGTGCGTGACCGAGCCGGGCTTGTACCGCGGGTGCGGCGGGTCTGCAGCGGCGGCCGGTGCCGGCGCTCGAACCACTCGCAAATCACAGCTCTAACGGAGGTTTAGATGCTCCACTCTGTTCTGTTTCACATCGCTGCGGCGGTACCGGGGGGAGCCCGTCCGCGCCTCCTGGGCTCAATGCCGGGCTCTCGAACCTCATTGATTGGGGCAAGTGGATTGCCACCGGTGTGGGCCTCGCCGGGGTCTTGTACAGCGGCGGGAAGCTCGCTCACGCGCACCAGTCGGGCGGCTACGGAAGCGGTCACCACGCCGGGTTGTGGATGTCGCTCGCGGGCTGCGCGGTCATCGGAGCGGCTCCGACCTTGGTCGGAGCGCTGACCTGAAATCGCCTTGGCCGACGCCGCGTGCCCGAGCAAACCAGGCAACTGACGAGAGGGTGGCTTCGATGAGTGTCCGCAGCCGTGCGCGTCGCGCCTACTGGTCCAGGCCGATCGGTGTCTTGTCGGCCGGGCTTCTCGCCGCGATTGTCATCGGCGGGGGAGCCGCCCTGATCTTCGACGGCGGGGGATCGGCCACGCGATCGGCGGCCGCAGCGGCGGCGCCTGCTCCAGCCCGCACGTCGGGCTGCTCTCTGCCGGCCGGTAGCCAGGACGTCTCGTCGGTTGCAGGTCTCGCCCGCCGGCGATCACCGGTTGGCATCAGGTCGGCAACATGGAGGTCCCGGAGGCTCCGGCGACGCTCGGTCCCGAGCATCAGAGCGGCGGCTGGTTCTACTGCTATCAGCACTCGCCGGGCGGCGCGTTGCTCGCGGCGATCGATGTGTGGGCGAGCGGCACGGCGGCCAGCGCGACGCAGGTCGCGCGCCATCTCGCGGTCAACGTCACGCCCCGGGCGCTGGGGAGCGACGAGCTCCCCCCGGGTCTGTCTCTGGCGGGCTACCAGTACATGAGCTACACGCCGCGGGAGGCGGTGATCGAGGTCGTCTTCGACGTGTACGGCAAGGGGGACGTCGAGGTCACGACACCCATGGTGTGGGTGCCTGCCCTGGGCGATTGGCGCCTTGACGTTCCGGCTTCGGGGTCGGTCAGTAGCTCGATCGTTGACCCGTCGTTGGCGGGCTACGTGGCGTGGAGGCTGTCGTGATCGTCGCCGGCCGACATCTTCGGCGACATCTTCTCGAGCATCGGCAATGTGCTGGGGGATGCCGCGAGCTCGGCGGCGGCGGGGATCATCACCGTGTTCGCCCACGCCGTGCTGGGGTCGCTGACGCGGGCGATCGAGTGGCTCTCCACGGTGTGGATGAACACTCCCACCCCGACGCTGGTCGACTCCTCCGGCAACGCCACCGGCACGGCGGCGTGGATGCAGCAGCGAGTTGCTGCCGATCACGGCCGCGCTCGCGGTGGGCTCGGTCATCGTGGGGGGCGCCAAGATCGCGGTCGCTGACGCGGGTCATAGCGAGGCGCGCGAGTTCACCAGGTGGCTGTTCGTGTACGCGCTCGCGTCCGCCGGCGGTGTCGCGTTCGCCGCGATGGTGATCACAACCTGCGACGGGTTCGCGAACTACATCATCGCGCAGGCGACGACGGGATCCAATTTCGGGGATCACCTCGCCCAAGGGCTCGGTTTGGTCACGCAGGCGGTCGGGTCCGCCACGCTGCAGCCGCAGGGAGGGTTCCTGCTCGGGCTCGCGGGCACGGGAGCGAGCGCGATGCTGGCGATCATCATCGGCGCGATCGCGCTGGTCGCGTCGTTCGTCGAGTTCGTGTTGATGGCGTTTCGCGGGGGCGTGCTGGTGATCCTCTGCGGGCTTATCCCGCTCGCGGCGGCGTTCTCGAACGTCCCCACCGGAGAGCGGTGGCTTCGCCGGATCGCCGGGTGGATCGTCGCCCTCGCGCTGTACAAGCTCGCAGCGGCGTTTTGCTACGCGGCGGCTTTCCGGCTCTCCGCCGGCACCGACGTGATCGCGGTGATGGACGGCCTGGCGCTCCTGGTCGTCTCGGTCCTGGCGCTGCCGGTGCTGCTGAGACTGACGCTCCCCGCGGCCGAGCACTTCACGCTTCACCGGGGAGCCGCGGCGACCACCAGCGCGGCGATCGGCGCGATCCCGACCGGCGCGATGGTGCTCGGCGCGACCGGAGGCGCGGGCGGGGCTGTCATGGCGACCGGTGCGGTCGAGCAGCAGCTCGCCAGCACGGCCAGCCAGGGGAGTGGAGCCGCCGGCGGCCCGTCCGGGGCTGATGCGGTTGGCGGACGGGGTAGCGGGCCTGCCGCCGCGTCAGGCGCAGGCGGGACCGGGGCGAAAGGTCCTCGCTGGAGCCCAGGTGCCAGGTCCTGCGGGCTGCAATCGGGATCTGACGGGACTAGGGGATCGGACGGCGCCAACGCCAGCCCCAGCGGGCCCACGAACGCGACCGGCGCTGAGACGCCGCCGGCGGTGGCGGGTCGGCAACGCCCTCGGGCACCCGCGAGGCGGGAGCGCCACCCGAGGGCGGGGGCGTTGGAGGCTCGCATGTGGATTTCGCGGTCCCGGGCGATGCGCCCCCGGGTGTCGGTGACATCTCACCTCACTCGCAGGGCGGGTCATTTCACCCGCCGGAGTCGAGCGGCAGAGACGACCCGACCGGGACCGACGAGTCATGGTCGGACGAGTAAGAGGCGCTGATGAGGGATCGCTACATGGTGTACGGCGCGCGGCGGGGGAGACGGCGTGTGTTCGGTGTCGCCCTGCCTGTCACCGCCGTAGCGGCGTTGGTCGGTGTGATCGTCTCGACGGTTGCGGGGCGCGATGACGCGCGCCGAGGCGAACCGGGGCCTGCGGTACGCGCTCCTGCTCGCGCTGCTGTTGGTTGGGTGCCTCCTCCTCTCACCCCTGTTTCTGCTGCTAATCGGCCAGGGAGGGTGCGGCGCTCCGTCCCTCGAGGGCCCGATCGCTCCGCCGCCGCCGGGGGACCTGTCGGCGGGTCAGATGGTGCGGTGGTTCGAGTCCCAGGGCGACTCGGCCGACGCGGCGGCGGGGATCGTCGGGAACCTCGAGCAGGAGAGCCAGCTCAACCCTCGGGAGGCCGGGGGAGGGTTGGCGCAGTGGAACCCGGGCTGGTACGGCCAAATGGTCACGTACGCCACCTCCCACGGGCTGTCACCCACCTCCGACCAGGGCCAGCTCTCCTATCTCCAGTACGACCTGCGCACCCGCTACAGCAGCCTGCTCTCGAGGATGGACACGGCTCCGGACCCGGGCACGGCGGCGGAGATGTTCGAGACCACGTACGAGTTGTGCCGGGGGGTGGTGGGTTACATGGACGTGATCCCCGGGTCGCTGTGCGAGGACGGCAACCGCAGGTTGTACGCGGTGATGGCGCTCGCCCAGGCCGGCGGCCCCTCGGCGATGAGCGTGCCGGTGTCACTAGCGGTCGTGGACGGCGGGTGCGCGCAGGCGGCGGGGTTCGGATCGGGGAAGGACCCCATCCCCTCACCGCCGTGGGTGCAGGAGCGCGACGACATGGGCGTGGACGCCTCGGCTCCGGTCGGCTCGCCGATCTATGCGCCGGCGGCGTCGACGCTGGTCGAGATCTTGCCGTGGTTCGAGGGGCCCTGCGGGATGCAGCCGCTGATGCTGTTCCACTTCACCCAGGAGCAGTCGGGGACCGAGGACGGCGACCAGTACTGGTACGTCGCCGAGCAGATCACCCCGGCGACAGAGACGATCGGCGCGACGTTCGGGCAGGGGCAGCCGGTGGCGCGGTTCGCCGCCTGCGGAACCGGGATCGAGATCGGCTGGGGGTCGCCGACCTCCGATCAGCGGACGTTGGCCGCGCAGATGGGCGACGGGGCGGCGGCGAACCCCGCGCCCGGGTCGCTGACCCCGTGGGCGGAGAGCTTCAAGCGGTGGTGTCAGATGCCGAAGTCGTGGATCGGCACCTCGCCGTGACCTGATCGACACCGGATAGGAGAACGATGCACACGCAGGCGCAGACTCACCGTACGTACGGCAACTGGCGGCGACCGAGGTCCTCGGGACTGTGGCGGCTCGGGCTGGCGCCGACGCTGCTCACCGTCGGCGTCGTGGTGAGCGCCTCGCTGATCTCGATGATCGCCGGGCTCGTCCCCGGGCTCGCGTTCTTCGCCCTCACCGTCCCGCCGTTGTTCCTGCTGCTCCGCCCGGCGTACGACGGCTACACGAGGCTGCAGCGGCTGGGCGGCTGGGTGGGGGGTGCGCGCGCCCGGCGTCAGGCGTGAGAACACCTACCGCTCCGGACCCTTGGGGCTGGTTGCGTGCGGCACTCACCGGCTCCCCGGTTTGCTCGCCGCCTCGCAGCTGTCGCAGACCCAGGATGCGCACGGCCGGCCGTTCGCGGTCGCTCTGCCACCCCCACGTGCGCCACATGACCGTCGTTCTCGAGTCCGAGCCCGACGGGGCTTCGCTCGCCGATCAGCGACAGGTCGACCAGTGGGTCGCGCACCACGGCGAGTGGCTGGCGGCGCTGTCGCGCGAGCCGGGGCTGATCGCCTGCCAGATCTCGATCGAGTCCTCTCCCGATCCCGGCACGCGCCTTCGGCACATGCTCGCCAACCGGCGCAGCGACGCCTCGCCCCTGTACTCCGACGAGGTGATGAACGAGATCCGCGACACGTACCCGACCGGGGCCGCGGACCTCAAGGCGCGGATCGCGCTCACCTACCGGATGAACGCCGCCGGGGGGCGCAAGCTCTCCGCCACCGAGAAGGCACAGGAGATCGCCGTGCGGCTCCCAGGACTGTACGGCGCGCTGGCGAACACGGGCGCCGGCGGAGCGGCCCCCGTCGACCCGCAGAGGCTGTGCGAGATCGTCAGGGCCGCCTACGATCCCGCCGCGGCGGAGACGATCGAGGACGCCCGCGCGGCCGGCAAGACCGCGGCCCTCTCTTGGGAGGACGTGGGGCCCGCGAGCGCGCAGGCGCTGCCGAGGTCGCTATCACCACGACGGGGCGATCTCGGTCACCTGGGAGATGGCCGAGGCCCCGCGCACCGCCGTCGTCGAGACCGTCCTTCAGGACTTGCTCGCGCCGCACCGCGACGTCCCCCGCAAGCGGGTCACGTTGCTCTACCGCGTCCTGTCGCCGGCGGAGGCGGCGCGGATGGTCGAGAACGACGTTCACGCCGCCGAGTTCCGGGTGAACACCCGCCGCAACCCCTCGGCGCGCGACAAGCGCGAGGTGCAGTCCGCGCACGCGACCGCGGCGGAGGAGGCGCGGGGCGCGGCGCTGATCGGCGTGGGGATGCTCCTCACCGCCTCCGTTATGGAGGAGGACGGGCTCGCCGCGGCGGTCGCGGCGATCGAGAACGTGAGCCCCACGGCGCGGATCAACCTGCGGGTGGTCGCGCACTCCCAGGACTCCGCGTTCGCCGCCGCGCTGCCGTGCGGGGTGTGGCTGCCCGAGTACCAGTCGCTGCCGAGGGTGATCAAGGACGCGTTCTGATGCTCGAGCGTCTGAACTCGCTGCTTGACCGCGTGGACCGGGGCCGCTTCGGCCCCACCGCCGATCAGCGGCCCGAGGACGTCCCCGACCGCGGCGCCCACATGGTCCCGCCGCTGCGCGGCTTCCCCGGCCCGGGCGGCGGGCGCTGCTCCTATCTGCAGCCTCCCCGCGAGTGGCGGGGCACGACCGCGCAGGTGTGCGGCCTGTGGCCCTACAGCGTGGGGGCCGGGGCGCCCCTGATCGGCGCGCCGCTCGGCCGGCACCTGTTCTCCGGCGCGACCGTGTGCGGCGACCCCATCTCGTGGTTTCAACGCGCCGGGTTCATCCCCGCGCCGACGGCGTTCGTGCTCGCCCGCGAGGGGTTCGGCAAGTCGACCGTGGTCAGACGGATGGCCACCGGGTGCGCGTACTTCGGCGCGATCCCGCTCGTCCTCGGCGACCTCAAACCCGACTACCCGGACCTCATCCGCGCGCTCGGCGGCGAGGTCATCCCGCTCGGCCGAGGACGCGGTTACCTCAACCCGCTCGACATGTCCGTCACCCGCGAGGCCGTCGCCCTGCTCGACTCCGGCGCCGGCCACCTCGACCGCCATGAGCGCTCGAAACTGCGATCGGAGCTGCTCTCCGACGCGCGCGGACGGCGCCTGGCGATGATCTCCGCTTTGGCGACGCTGCAGCGCCACGGCCCGCTCTCAGATCACGAGGACACCATCCTCGGGGTGGCGCTCGGCGTGCTCGACGAACGCCACGCGGGCGAGCCGGTCCTCGGCGACCTCATTGAACTTTTGGAGGCCGCGCCCGAGCGCGTCCGGGACGCCGCCTACGACCGGGGCTCGCTCGAGCGCTACCACGAGCTGACCGCGCCGCTCATCCGCACGCTGCGCGGCCTGCTGCACGAGGGGCGGATCGGCGAGATGTTCAGCCGCAAGACCACCCGGCGGATCGACCTCGACCACCCCGCCGTGTTCGACGTCTCGAGCATCCCCGAGGATCAAAGCGAGCTCGTCGCCGCCGCGCTCACCACCTGCTGGGGGGTCGGCTTTAGCGCCGTGCACACCCGCGCGGCGCTCGGCCAGGCCGGGGTTATGCCGATGCGCTACTACCTGGTGATCCTCGACGAGCTGTGGCGCGTCCTGTCCGCGGGACACTCGGGGATGGTCGACCGCGTCAACTCGCTGACCAGGTTGAACCGCCAGTGGGGGACGGGGCTGGTGATGATCACCCACACCATCAAGGACCTCCTGTCGGTCGCGCGCGAGCACGAGCAGCGCAAGGCGCTCGGGTTCATCGAGCGCTCGGGCATGCTGATCTGCGGCGCGCTCCCACCCGAGGAGCACAAACACCTGCGCGGCGATCAAGGGATTCTCGGACGCGGAGCTGCGGCTGATCACCTCCTGGCAGGACCCGCCCCCCTGGGGCCAGGCCACCACCGTCGCCCCTCCCGGCCAAGGCAAGTTCCTGATCAAGGTCGGCGACCGGCCCGGCATCCCCTTCCACGTCACCCTCACCGGAACCGAGAAGCGCCTCGGAATCCACGACACCTCGAGGCTCTGGCAGCTCGGGCGCGAGCCACAACCACCGCTCGAAGCCCGGACACACGGAGGTCTGCGGTGAACGCGACGCTGCCGGGTGGGGACGTGCGTGGCTTCTACGCGGCGCTCGGCGTACCGCTCCCCGGCTGGGCGCACACCGAGGCGCCGGTCCGCTGCTTCGCCCACCCCGATGCGCACGCGCACCAGGACCTCAACCCGTCCTGCTCTGTGAACCTCTACTCGGGGGCGTTCAACTGCCACGGGTGCGGCGCGCACGGCGGCGCCTACGACGCGGCGCTCGCGGTCGGCCGCTCGCCCAGGGAGGCGATCGAGCTGATGATCGCGCACGGGCTGACCGAACGTCGCCCAACCCCAGCCCGGTCGCCGACGAGGCCGTCGGCGCAGGCGCGCGACCAGTCGCCTGGATCCCTCGCACGCACCGCACGCACAAGCCGCCCACGCGAGACCTCACCTTGCACCGGCGCCAGCGACCGAACCCCCCAAGCGCATCCCTCCTCCCGCCGCCCATCGGTCCCACCCGCGGTCGACCCGTGTCGTCGTTGTCGTGCGGCGGCGAGGACGTGCGCAGGTGGGCACGGGCGCTACTCGACAACCCCGAGCTGCTGGCCCGTCTTCGCGGCGAGCGCGGCTGGGAGCCAGAGACGCTGCGGCGGTGGGGGATCGGGTTCGACGGTGAGCGGATCACCGTCCCGATCACCGACCAGCGTGGCGCGCTGCAAGGGGTGCTGCGGCTGCGCCTCGACGCCCGGCAGAAGCCGAAGGTGCTGGCGGCGAAGGGGAGCCGGCTGGGGCTGATCCCCCACCCGCACGCTGGTGGAGGGATCGGTCGTGCTGGTCGAGGGACCGAGCGACATGCTCGCCGCCCGCTCGGCCGGGCTGCCGGCGGTCGCGGTCCCGGGAACACACGCCTGGCGAGCAGAATGGGCCACCGCGTTCAGCGGCCGGGAGGTGACCGTGGTGATGGACGCCGATCGACCCGGGCGCGAGGCCGCGATAAGGATCTGGCGGGATCTCAAAACGCGCGGAGCGCGAGCGGCGATCGTCGACCTCGACCCGAGCCGCGACGACGGCTACGACCTCTCGGACTGGCTGCGCGCCGGCAACAACCCGAGCGCGCTACCGCGCGCCCATGCGGTCACGAGCAACGCCCCGGTGCACGTGGCCGGCAGCCACGCTTCGGGGCCGGGGGCGGTGAGCGCCGCGGCGCTGTTCGTCAGCGCGCGCGATGCGACGCGTCCGGGCGCGGTCACCGAACCGAGTCTGAGCCCGGCAAGGAGCATCCGGTGCGCAGCGTTGTGATCGTCGAGGCCGACCAGCGGCTGTTGCGCGAGCGGGCCGACCAGCTGCTGATGGACGGCTACGAGGTACACGCTGCGGGCACAGCGCAAGCGGCGCGGATCAAGCTCGCCGAGGCGCCCGACGCGCTGGTGCTGTGTAGCGCCGGCGACGGGCCCGAGACGATCGGGGTGCTCCGCGAGCTCCGCGCCGGCGAGATCCCGCGCGCGGACAGCCGCCTGCCGGTGCTAGTCGTCGGCGCCGACGACGACTCCGCCGCGGTCCGCTACTACCGCGCCGGCGCCGACGTCGCGCTACCAACCCGAAGCTCACCGCTACTGGTCGCCGCCGGGCTGGAGGCGCTCGCCAGACGCACCGCCGGCGAGCAGGAACGCCGGCGGATGCTGCGCGTCGGAAGCCTGACCGTCGACTGCGACGCGCGCGTGGCCCAGGTCGACAACCGGCCGGTCAGCTTGACCCGGCTCGAGTTCGACCTCCTGCAGACGCTCGCCAGCCAACCCTATAAGGCGCTCACCCGCGCCGAGCTCACCCGCGAGGTATGGGGCTATGACCCGAAAGCGGCCGGACCACAGCGCACCATCGACGCCCACGCCACCAGGCTGCGCCACAAGCTCGAGCAGGCCGGCGCCGAGCCGCTCGTGCAAAACGTCCGCGGCGTCGGCTGGAGGCTCACCAGGTGACCCGCACGAGCCCCCGCGGAGAATTCGTGAGCGAGATCGCCGCCACAGCAGGAATGCATGGAGCGAGGCGACCGACGGCGACCGCCGAACGACACCGACGGTCCGCCGCCAGACCGGTTCGCAGCCGGATGTCACAGCTGTGTGACAACACTGCAACGTTTCATCGCAACAACGGGCCCTTCGGGGGCCTGGCGGCGTGCGGGGCGGCAGGATCAGCGGCGTGAGCGGTCTTCAGAAGATCATCTACGAAGGACGCGTGGCGGCGCTGGTCGTCGCCGACCACGCGATCGTCTTGAACGGGCTGGCCGAGGACGAGGAGCGCACGGTCAAGGCGATGTGCCTGTACGCGCTGGAGGTCGCAGCCGGGCGCGAGCGCGGCCCGTACAGCGACGAGCGCGCGCTGCAGTACGCGCGTCGCGCCGAGCGCGGAGGCGCCGCGATGAACGGCAGACGCGCGAGCGGAGGGCTCGGCATCCTAGACCTGGCGGCGATCGGCGTGGCGGCGCTGGTCGTGGTGCTCGAGGCGGGGCTATGGCTATGGGCGGGCGCGGCGGGAGCGCTGTTCGGGTCAGGGTGGCCGCGGCTCACCCCCGGCGCGCTGCCACACGCGCTCGCGGGCGTCGCCGAGCATCTCTCCGACCCCCGGCAGGGGTTCCCCGCGCGACTGCGCCCGGGCCTACCAGGACCCGCCGGGTTCTACCTCACCCTGGCGCTGCTGGCGGTGCTGCTCGGGATCGCGGCCGCGGCGGCGATCAAGCTCCGCCAGCGCGCTCGCGCCAGCGGCCTGAGCGACTCCAAGCGCCACGGCGCTCGCTGGGCCCGCACGGTCGACCTCGGTCGCTTACGCCGCACGCGCCGCAAACGGCACGAGACGCTAACCGCCACCGCGGGCACGCAGACGTCGGCGCGTGCGACCGGGCACCGACTATCGCTCGGCTACAGAGGCACGCGGCTGCTGTGCACGGAGGATCGCCACGCACTCGTCGTGTTCGGCCCGACCCAGTCGGGCAAGTCCGCGGGGATCGCGATCCCGAACATCCTCGAGTGGGCGGGGCCGACGATCGTCGTGTCGATCAAACCCGACCTCCTCGACGCGACACTGGCCGCCCGCGCCCGGCGCGGCGAGGTGCTCGTGTTCGACCCATTCGCCCTGTGGGACCAGCCGAGTCACACGTGGTCGCCGCTCGCCGCGACGGGCAGCTGGAACGGCGCGCTCCACACCGCGCAGCGGATGGCCTCCGCCGGCGAGATGGACACCAGCACCGTCACCGGGGGGAGCTTCTGGCCGCAGGCCGCCGAGCAGCGGCTCGCGCCGCTCCTGTACGCGGCCGCGCGCACCGGCCGCGGGATGGGCGAGGTCGTCCGCTGGGTATACGGCCAGGGCGGCGGCGAGCTCGACCGGATCATGCACGAGCTCGTCGAGCAGAGCGGCACAGGGCTTGAGCGGGCCGATGCCCAGCAGGCGCACGATGCGCACCTGGCGTTCTGCCAGCTCCCCGGGGAGACCAAAGGATCGATCGAGGGCACCGCGCAGATCCTGCTCTCCGCCTACCGCTCCCCCACGGTGGTGCGCTCCGCCAACGGCACCGACATCACCGGCCACCGTCTGCTCGCCGGCCAGAACACCGTGTACCTGATCTCAGACTCGCGCCGCTCCAAGCTGCTGCGGCCGATCCTGATCGCGCTGCTCACCGAGCTGCTCGACCACGCCTACGAAACCGCCAACCGCTCCCCCGGCAGGCGGCTGCCCACCCCGCTCCTCGTATGCCTCGACGAGCTCGGCAACGCCGTCCCGCTGCCCAACCTCGCGGAGATCGCCTCCACCGCCGCCTCGCACAACATCCAGCTCATCTCGATCTTCCACGACATCGCGCAGGCCCGCGCCCGCTACCGCGACCAGGCGCTGACCGTCATCAACAACCATCGAGCCAGGCTGCTGCTCTCCGGCGTCGCCGACATGGAAACCCTCCGCTACTTCTCCGAGCTAGTCGGCGACGAAGAAGTCAAAGACCGCTCGGACCCCGGCGCGCCCATCCGCCGCCGGCCGCTCGCGCCCGCCGACCAGCTCCGGCAAATCAAACCCGAGCACGGACTGCTGATCTACGGCAGCCTGCCCCCCACCGTGCTGCGCCTGCGCCTGTACTTCAACGACCGCAAACTCAGGCACGCCGCATGACCAGCGGGAGCTTCGGCCGCACCAGTGCGCACGCCGACGTGCTAATGACCGCCGACGTCGCGGTCGCCGGCTGGCGCGGTCTCGATGTGGCCGAGCAACGGTGGAACTGGTTCCAGCAGCTCTACGCCCAGGCCGCGCACCTCGACCGCCGCTACCGGCTCGCGCTCCGCACCGGCTGGTGGGAAGACGAGATCCAGGTCGAGCTGCTCGCCACCCTCGGCGCCTGGGTCGGCATGTTCGACTACGCCAACTGGACCGACCCCGAAGCCAAGGCCCGCCTCCTCTTCCAACTGCAATCCGTCCGGGAGCTCGTACGCGGCGGCGCGCAGCAATTCGATCCCCAACGCGACCACGAAGCGTTCGAACGTCACCTGCGCACCCAGCGTGACTGTGAGGCACCCAACCATGTTCCGTGACAACCAAGAACACGATCACGAGAACGGGTTTGCGACCACCGCCAGCCCTCGACCAGACGATCCGCGTCGTCATATGCACCTCCGACAGCC